>NZ_JBBPAS010000001.1:120000-4760803 GCF_038009065.1 Lysinibacillus sp. FSL R7-0073 | reverse complement strand
GCTACTAATCTCCTTTACAGTGTTCAATACATAAATAAAATTGCATTTATAGAAATGGCAAATACGTTCATTTTATAACTCGTCCACATAATCACAAGTTGTGGATAAAAGTTAACCAAAGGCTGTGATAAAAATTATCCACAGCATATTAACAGTTGTGGATAATTAAAATGTTCATTTCAGTTTTCAACAAAGTGAAGCACAGTAATCGTATCAGAAAAACAAAGCTATTTCAATAGTTTGTGAAACTTATCCACATAGCTTGTAGTTATGCACTTTACAGTTGTCCACAAGCCCTGCTTATGTGAAAAAGCTGTAGATAAATGTTGTGGATAAAAAAATATGCAAAAAATACTATACACAACTCTGTGCAAAAAAAACAAGTACTCTGTGGATAAATATTTTTAAGATAAAGTTATAAATAACGATTTAAATGATCGCTGAGGAAGATGAAAGTAGAATCATTTAGATACATAGAATGGCTCCCTAAAAGAAATTTGTGAAATACATTGACAAAATAACTAGTTACTTTATATAATATTCGAGTCTGTATGTTGAAAAATTCAACTCATATATCAGGAGGTGTCTATATAAATGAAACGTACTTACCAACCAAAGAAACGTAAACACAGCAAAGTTCACGGTTTCCGCGCACGTATGAGCACGAAAAACGGTCGCAAAGTTCTTGCTGCTCGTCGTCGTAAAGGAAGAAAAGTTTTATCAGCATAAAATAAGTCCACTGAGCCACATCAGTGGTCTTTTTTTTCTTTATTTTTGGTAAACCAAGAAATGAGGATCAAAAGATATTATCTATTAGCAGGTGAAAGAAATGAAAAAACGCCAAAGAGTGAAGAAGAATGATGATTTTCAAAAGGTGTTTAAAAAAGGTAAATCTTTCGCTAATCGTCAGTTTGTTGTTTACTTTTTAGCAAAAGAGGGACAAACAGAATTTCGTGTAGGTTTATCGGTTAGTAAAAAGCTTGGGAATGCGGTAAAACGCAACCAAATCAAACGCTATATTCGACATAGTATTATTGATTTAAAGGATGATCTAAAGACGAATATGGATTATGTTATTATCGCCAGACAACCGGCGGCCACTATGGATTTTCATGAAGTGAAACAAAGTTTGCAACATGTACTAAAAATCGCAAAGGTATTGAAGAAAGTGTAATGTATGCAACCGAGTGGTAAAATGCGCCTGTATTATTAGCTTTAAGAATGAGAGTGAAATTGCATACCATAACCTAGGAAAGTATACGTATAGGGGTATTTTTAGCGTTAGATTTCACTTAAAAATATGTTAAATTCGCCACAAAACTCAGGAATAAGTGTATATTGTGAGAATATTTAGTAGAGTGAAACGTTATAGGCATGATAAAATAGCTGATAACTTTATCTTTGTTTAAGCTTAGATAAAGCTGCTGTCAGACGTCACAGATTTTAGGGCAGGAAACTGTCAGTCAGTGAATAAAGAAGATGCATATAGAATTAGAAAAAGTGAATAGTAATTGTAGGGGGAAGAAGGTTGAAAAAACAACATTGGGTAATTTTGTCACTAGTATCAGTAGCTCTACTACTATCTGGTTGTACAGAATTCAATGAACCAATTTCCAAAGACAGCACTGGCTTCTGGAATGAATTCATTGTTTGGCCATTGGTATCAGCGATAAAATATTTTGCTGATCTACTTGGCACGTACGCATGGGGGATCATTGCAGTAACGATTATTATTCGTTTAGCAATTTTACCACTAATGATTAAACAAACAAAGAGTTCTAAAAAGATGCAAGAAATTCAGCCAAAATTGAAGGAACTGCAAAAGAAGTATGCTTCTAAGGATGCTCAAACACAACAACAATATCAGCAAGAAATGATGAAGCTGATGAGTGAATCAGGTGTAAACCCACTTGCAGGGTGTTTACCAGTAATCATTCAAATGCCAATTTTAATTGGTTTCTATCATGCAATTAGCCGTATGAATGCTACATCTACATTTGATTTAGGGAATTTCTTTATCTTCCCTCTAGCAGATCCTGCACCTGCATTAGCAATTACAGCAGGTTTAATGCAATTTATCGTATTACGTACAGGACCAGCAATGGATAATCCTCAAATGAAAATCATGATGTATATTATGCCATTCATGATCATTGCTTTTGGTATGGCCTTACCAGCTGCATTATCACTCTATTGGGTAATCGGGAATATTATTTCGATTTTCCAAAACCTGTATATTTATAAACCTTGGAATAAAGATAAAACACAACCTGCTCAAAATGGAGGGGCTAAAAAGTGAAACAACTTACGCAAATAGGCGCAACAACACAAGAAGCGATCTCATTGGCGTTACAGAAACTTGGCAAAACCCGTGAACAAGTAGATGTTGAAGTTTTACAAGAAGGTAAAAAAGGATTTTTAGGTTTTGGTGCACGTTCTGCAGAAGTTCGTGTTACTGTAAAGGAAGTACAGATTCTGGTAATTGAAAGTGAAGAAGCCGAATCGCAAATAACGACTCAATTAGACAAACAATTAGCTGTAAATGATGTTGAAACAATAAGTTCACAAGTTTCTGATCAACCAAATGAAATCGAAGCTGTACAAAAAGTTGTAAACGAACTAAATGAGGAAGAAGATTCAGCAAACCCAATTGAGGATGCAAAAGCTTATTTAGTAACGATTGCTGAGCAATTGGATATACATGATCTTGAAATAACTACGACACGTGAAGGGAAATACGTTTATTTTCAGCTGAAAAGTGAGAAAGCTGCTCTACTTATCGGAAAACGTGGTCAAACATTAAATTCCTTACAGCAATTAACGCAGCTAGTGCTCAATAAAAGCGCTAAGCAGTTCTTAATGGTGAAATTAGATGTGGAAAACTATCGCGAACGTCGACAAGTAGCTTTAGAGTTACTTGCTGATCGAATGGCGGATAAAGCATTACGTTCAAATCAACGTGTGGCATTTGAACCAATGCCGTCATACGAAAGAAAAATAATTCATAATCAATTAGCTAATCGTCTTGATCTTGAGACGTATTCAGAAGGCTCAGAACCAAATCGTTATTTAGTCATTGAGCCTGTCAAAAACAATTAGATTATTTTCAAAAACATGCAGACACTATAGTTTTAAAGGTCATTTTATCCATCGGGATAAAGTGATCTTTTTTTATGAGGCAAAGAATTGTATTCAGTCCTATAAGAAATGGTTGTTATCCACATTTGGAAATGATCCTTACTTTAGATTTTTGTGAAAATATGTTAGTCTAAGGTGTTAGTAAGTATTGGTCGGTTTCGATTATCCACATGTGGATAACGTTAAGGGGGTCATTAAATGGAGTTTGATACAATTGCTGCGATATCCACACCTATGGGTGAAGGTGCCATAGCCATCGTTCGTTTAAGTGGGGACGAAGCAGTGGCAATTGCAGATAAAATATTTAAATCACCAGGTGGAAAAAGTTTAACGACAAAGGATTCGCACACTATTCATTATGGACATTTAGTGGATCCTAAAACAAACGAGGTAGTAGAGGAAGTAATGCTATCATTGATGCGTGGTCCAAAAACTTTCACACGCGAGGATGTAGTTGAAATAAATTGTCACGGTGGGTTGGTTTCAGTTAATCGTGTTTTACAACTAGCATTAACGAATGGGGCAAGAATAGCAGAACCAGGTGAGTTTACTAAACGTGCGTTTTTAAATGGGCGTATTGATTTATCTCAGGCTGAAGCAGTAATGGATTTGATAAGAGCCAAAACAGACCGAGCAATGAATGTTGCCTTGGGTCAGATGGATGGAAAATTATCAAGACTTATTGGTGACTTGCGCCAAGCTTTACTAGAGACATTAGCGCAAGTAGAGGTTAATATAGATTATCCAGAGTATGATGATGTAGAAGAGATGACTGTACCTGTTTTAGTAGAAAAATGTACATGGGTACGAGATGAAATTATTAAACTTCTCCAAACATCTTCCCAAGGGAAAATATTACGAGAGGGTTTATCGACTGTTATTTTAGGCCGTCCAAATGTAGGAAAATCTTCTCTTTTAAATAGCTTAGTACAGGAAAATAAGGCCATAGTGACAGATATAGCTGGTACTACTCGTGATATTATAGAAGAGTACGTCAATGTACGCGGTGTTCCGCTTCGTTTAGTGGATACAGCGGGGATTCGTGAGACAGAAGACATTGTTGAACGAATTGGCGTAGAACGTTCGAGAGAAGCGCTTCGTGGAGCAGATTTAATATTATTTGTATTAAACTATGCAGATGAGTTAACTGCTGAGGACGAGCGTTTATTCGAAACTATTGAGGCGATGGACTACATCGTTATTATCAATAAAACAGATCTACCGCAAAAAATTAATTTAGCGCGTGTCAAAGAGCTAGCAGGTAAACATCGCATTGTAACAACTTCTCTCTTACAGGAGGAGGGTGTTACAGAGTTAGAAGAAGCGATAGCTGCATTGTTTTTTGAAGGGCAAATTGAAGCGGGCGATTTAACATATGTTTCAAATGCAAGACATATTGCACTATTGCATCAAGCACAGGCGACAGTTGAGGATGCAATAGCGGCTGCTCAAGCTGGAGTTCCAGTTGATATGGTACAAATTGATGTCACAAGAACTTGGGAATTACTTGGTGAGATTATAGGTGACACTGTGCAAGAAAGCCTTATCAACCAACTATTTTCACAGTTTTGCTTAGGAAAATAACTTTAAGAAAGAAAGGAAGATACGAGCATGCCAACAAAATATGAGGCAGGCACGTTTGATGTGATCGTCATTGGCGCAGGTCATGCAGGTTCAGAAGCTGCACATGCAGCGGCTAAAATGGGTGCTAACACACTAATGTTAACGATCAACTTAGATATGATTGCATTTATGCCATGCAATCCATCCATTGGTGGTCCTGCCAAAGGAATCGTCGTACGTGAAATAGACGCTTTAGGTGGCGTCATGGGGAAAGTAATTGATAAAACGCATATTCAAATGCGAATGTTGAATACAGGGAAAGGCCCAGCTGTACGTGCATTGCGTGCACAAGCTGACAAAGTTTTGTATCAACAAGAGATGAAACGCGTATTAGAGGAAACCGAAAACTTAACAATCCATCAAGGGATGGTAGAAGAGCTTATCATTGAGGATGGAGAAGTAACAGGGGTTATTACACAAATTGGTGCTATTTATCGTGCCAAAACAGTAGTTGTCACAACAGGTACCTTCTTACGCGGTGAAATTATTATTGGAGATATAAAATATTCAAGTGGTCCTAATAACCAGCAACCGTCAATTCGCTTAGCCGATAATTTAAAAGAGCTTGGTTTTGACCTTGTTCGATTTAAAACAGGTACACCACCACGTGTTAATAATCGTACAATTGATTATGATAAAACTGAAATTCAGCCAGGAGATGAAGTTCCACGTGCATTTAGTTTTGAAACAACGGAATTCATTATGGACCAACTGCCTTGCTGGTTAACGTATACAAGCCCTGAAACACATGAAATAATTGAGGCCAATTTACATCTTTCACCGATGTATTCTGGGATGATTAAAGGAACAGGTCCACGCTACTGCCCTTCGATTGAAGATAAAGTAGTGCGCTTCAACGATAAGCCGAGACATCAAATCTTCTTAGAGCCAGAAGGACGTAATACACGTGAGGTTTATGTTCAAGGTCTATCAACAAGCCTACCAGAGCATGTTCAAACACGTTTACTAAAATCAATCCCAGGCTTAGAGAATGCAGAAATGATGCGTGCTGGCTATGCCATTGAATATGATTCAATTGTACCAACACAATTGTGGCCAACACTAGAAACAAAGCGCATTAAAGGTTTATATACAGCAGGCCAAATTAATGGTACATCGGGCTATGAGGAAGCGGCTGCCCAAGGATTGATGGCAGGAATGAATGCTGCAGCTAATGTACTTGGCAAAGAGGAATTAATCCTTAGTCGTTCGGATGCCTATATTGGGGTACTAATCGATGATCTTGTGACAAAAGGAACAAACGAGCCTTATCGTTTACTAACATCTCGTGCAGAGTATCGCTTATTGCTACGTCATGATAACGCTGATTTACGATTATTAGAGTTAGCCTATAAAATCGGCATGGTTCCACAAGAACGATATGCCAAGTTTAATGAGAAAAAAGCATTGATTGAAAATGAAATTGCACGTCTTCGTGAAATAATTATTAAACCGAATGAAGCTACACAAGCTGTTATTCGTTCTGCTGGTGGTAGTGAATTAAAAGATGGCATACGTGGTGCTGATTTACTAAAACGCCCAGAAATGCATTATGAGATGATCTCCTCATTAATTCCGGCTGATATCGAATTTACAGAAGAAGTAAAAGAGCAAATTGAAATTCAGCTTAAATATGAAGGCTATATCGAAAAAGCATTGCTACAAGTAGAGAAGCTGCATAAAATGGAAAATAAAAAAATCCCAGAAAACATTGATTATGATGCTATTTCTGGTTTAGCGACAGAAGCGCGTCAAAAATTAAAACAAGTTACACCGCTTTCCATTGCACAAGCCTCTCGTATTTCTGGTGTTAACCCAGCAGATATTTCTATTCTGCTTGTTTACATTGAACAAGGTAAAATCGCGAAAATAAGCGGTTAATAAGAACAGTAAAGTGAATAAGGGGCGGGCATACCATTGTGCCCGCTTCCTATTTTTAAAGCAATACTATTGTTAAGATGTACTAGTATGGCTAGATTAATAAAGGAGACTTTACATGAACGAACAACAATTTATTGAGGCACTTAAAAAAAAGGGCATCGAGCTTTCCGAAAAGCAAATTACTCAATTTAAAAAATACTTTGAATTACTAGTCGAGTGGAATGAAAAGATGAACCTGACTGCTATTACAGATTTAGAAGGCGTTTATTTAAAACATTTCTTTGACTCAATCAGTGCCTCATTTTATTTTGATTTTTCAAAAGTAATAACTGTTTGTGATGTAGGAGCAGGTGCTGGTTTCCCTAGTATCCCAATAAAAATCTGTTTCCCACATTTACATGTCACAATTGTTGACTCCTTAAATAAAAGAATTACATTTTTAAACCATTTAAGTGATGAGTTACAATTAGAAAATATGAATTTTGTGCATGCCCGCGCAGAAGAGTTTGGTCAAAATTTAAAATATCGTGAACAATATGATGTGGTGACAGCACGTGCAGTAGCTCGTTTATCTGTTTTATCGGAGCTATGTGTGCCATTAGCAAAACAAGATGGCTATTTTGTTGCCTTAAAAGCAGCTGCAGGAGCAGAAGAATTAAAAGATGCTAAAAAAGCATTAACAACATTAGGTGTTAAACTGAAAGAAGAATATTCTTTCAAACTACCTGTTGAAGAAAGTGACCGCATTTTATATATATTTGATAAAATAAAAGGAACACCGAAAAAATACCCGCGTAAGCCAGGTGTACCGAATAAAACACCAATTCAATAATTAGTGTTTCATGTGAAACTTTCTCAAAGTAGAATATATTTTTTCTATTTTGAGCATACATACTAGTTATGGATGGTTCACGCAAAAGTCATCTATGAACTATATACATTTGAGGAAATATAATAAATAATAATAGAATGAGACAGAGCAAGATAGTTACTTAAAGGTGGTGCCACTTGGATGAAAAGTCCTTTTTCACGTTTTTTTGGAGGCGGAAGTAAAACAGAGCCTATTGTGAAAAATGAAGTAGAACAAGCAGAGGCGGTTCAAACAGCAGAAGAAGTCATAAAATTGCCTATTGATCAAATTGTACCTAACCGTTTTCAGCCACGTACTATTTTTGATGATGAAAAAATTGAAGAATTATCAAGAACCATTCATACGCATGGTGTAATTCAGCCAATTGTTGTACGTAAAACATCAGAAAATCAATATGAAATCATTGCCGGTGAGCGTCGTTATCGTGCTATGAAAAAGCTACAATGGACAGAGGTTCCTGCTATTGTACGTAATTTAACCGATAAGGAGACAGCTTCTATTGCGTTAATAGAGAACTTACAGCGTGAGGAATTAACTGCAATTGAAGAAGCGGTAGCCTATCAAAAATTGTTGGAGTTACATGAGCTCACACAAGAAGCTCTTGCCCAAAGACTTGGAAAAGGACAATCCACTGTAGCCAATAAATTACGTTTATTAAGGCTTCCAGATGAAGTACAACAAGCCATTTTACAGCGCAAGATCTCTGAACGACATGCACGTGCATTAATTGCTATTAAAGATCAACCGTTACAACTAGAAATTTTACAACAAACGGTTGATAATGATTGGAATGTTCGCCAGTTAGAGGAACGGATTCAAGCCATCTTGCATCCGGTAACAGACGAGCAAGAGGAGTCGGTACCGAAGAAAGCAAGACCGAAGCGCAAAGCCATTAGTAAGGATGTACGTATAGCCTTAAATACTATTAAGCAATCATTAACGATGGTAACGAAAAGTGGTATTACGGTAAAAACGGAAGAAGAAGATACAGAAGAATACTATCAAATTACGGTGAAGATTCCTAAAAAGAAAAAGGTATAATAAATTATCTCGGAATAATAATTTATTAACTTTTCCTTCACCGTAAAGAGGAGATATCTCAGAAAGTTGAATGAGGTGTCTCCTTTTTTGTATATATTCTTAATATTTTATACAACTTCTAACTGTTTTTTTGATAGAATGAAAGTTAGATAGCGGGTTAAATAATTGATTTTACAAATGATTTGTCAAAGTAAACGTTGATAAATGAAAGCAGGTGCTTTTAAATGGGTAGAATTATAGCAATCGCCAATCAAAAGGGTGGCGTAGGAAAAACAACAACTTCAGTCAATTTGAGCGCTTGCCTAGCCTATTTAGGTAAGAAAGTGCTACTTATTGATACTGATCCGCAAGGGAATACAACAAGTGGCCTCGGTATTAATAAAGGAGACATACAAAGTTGTATTTATGATGTCCTCATTGATGATGAAGATGTTGAAAATGTCATTCAAAAAACAAATGTAGATAATTTATCAATTGTGCCAGCCACAATTTCGCTTGCAGGCGCTGAAATTGAATTGGTGTCGACTATTTCAAGGGAAGTGCGTTTGAAACATGCATTACAAAATGTAAAAGAAGATTTCGATTATATAATTATTGACTGTCCACCATCTTTAGGACTTTTAACGATTAATGCTTTAACAGCTTCAGATGCATTGATTATTCCTGTACAATGCGAATATTACGCATTGGAAGGTCTAAGCCAATTGTTATCTACTGTTCGTCTTGTGCAAAAGCATTTGAACCAACAGTTATATATTGATGGTGTTTTACTAACAATGCTAGATGCACGAACGAACCTTGGATTACAAGTTATAGATGAAGTGAAAAAATATTTCCAAGATAAAGTATATAAAACGATAATTCCTCGTAATGTGCGTTTAAGTGAAGCACCTAGTCATGGGCAACCAATCATCACTTATGACGCAAGATCTAGAGGTGCAGAAGTTTATTTGGAGATGGCGAGGGAAGTGATTAAAAATGGCTAAAGGTTTAGGAAAGGGCATTGGTGCACTATTTCCAGGAGAGTCTTTAGAACAGAGTGGGCAAGTGGAAGAAATTCAATTAGATTTAATTGTTGCGAACCCATTTCAGCCTCGTAAAATTTTTGATGAAGATGCTTTGCAAGAATTGGCAGATTCGATTAATGAGCATGGCATTTTGCAACCAATTGCTGTACGGAAAAAGGGTCGTAAATTTGAAATCGTTGCAGGGGAACGTCGTTATCGAGCATGTTTACTAGCAGGTTTAGATGTTATTCCTGTAATCATTAAAGAATTATCAGATGCACAAATGATGGAGTTAGCTATTCTTGAGAACCTTCAGCGCGAAGATTTAACAGTCATTGAAGAAGCAGAGGCCTATCAAAGCTTAATGGAAAACTTGCATTTAACACAGGAAGAGCTATCAAAGCGTTTAGGGAAAAGTAGACCACATATAGCTAACCATGTTCGCCTCCTTGCTTTGCCAGAAGATGTCCGAAAGTTTATGAATGATGGCACACTATCAATGGGACAAGGCAGGGCATTACTCGGCTTAAAAAATAAAAGACGAATCTCTGAAGTAGCACTGAAGGTAATGAATCAAGGTTTAAATGTCCGCCAAGTTGAAATGTTAGTACAATCCTTAAATGAGGAAGTTTCACGTGAAACAATTCCACCCAAGAAAAAAGATATATTTGTGGCGGCGAAAGAATCCCAATTAAGAGATTATTTTGGAACAAATGTTCAAATTAGAAAGAACAATAATAAAGGGAAAATCGAAATAGAATTTTACTCTGAAGATGATTTAGAGCGCATTTTAGAAATCCTAAATGTACAAGAAGAATAAATGATATTTATATAATTTAATCAGAGCGCCAAGCAAACAGGCGCTCTCTATTTTTTAGAGAGAAGGAAGGCAAAAGGGTGGTAATACTAGGGGCATTGATTAATGCTGTGCTAATTATAGCAGGTGCATTAGTGGGGCGAATTTTCAAAAATATTCCTGAATCTATGAAGTCTACTGTCCTATCCATAATTGGTTTAGCAGTCGCATTATTAGGGATAAAAATGGGATTTGAAAGTGATAATTTTATTATCTTAATCGTAAGTTTAGTGGTGGGTACTGTAGTAGGTGAGTGGTTAGATTTAGATAAGCAAATGAATCGCCTTGGCAAATGGGTAGAGTCATTATTTCGTACAAAACGAAATGATCAAAATCAAATTAGCATTGCAGAAGGGTTTGTCACAGCTTCTTTAATTTTTGTTGTTGGCTCCATGGCTGTTATTGGTGCACTTGATAGCGGTCTTCGTAATGATCATAATGTATTGATTACAAAAGGATTAATAGATGGTTTTACATCCATTATTCTAGCATCCACATTAGGTATAGGTGTATTGCTTTCGGCGATACCTGTTTTTATTTATCAAGGATTAATTGCAGTTTTTGCAGGGGTCATTAGTTCTTTTATACCAGATGCTGCGTTACAAATGTATATTACTGAAATGACAGCCGTTGGCGGCGTTATGATTATGGCAATAGGGTTAAATATAGCTGGTTTAACTAAGATCAAGGCTGCTAACTTGCTGCCAGGTATCATCATTGTTGGTATTATGGTTGCTTTCTTCTACATTTTTCAATGAATAACGATGGGCAGCCAGTAATAAGGCTCTTGAAAGCTTTTCAGCCATAGCATAAGAAATATGAAGCCTTGTATTTTGTAAAACAAGCATTTCCATAAAACCTCCAATATTGACGATTCCTTTAATGGAAATGTCACCGATTGGGGGTAATTCTTTTTTTACAGCCTTCCCAGGAAAAATAGGACCGCTTTGAACGGAAATATGACCGACATTTTGCTCACTACCAAGACAGGCATCAATCGCAATAATGAATGGTTTTGTAGTATGATTGTGTAGCTGTTGGATAGTAGAGTCTAGATTTAGAGCATGTAGCGGATCTTCTAAAGAACCGACAATTTCATAGGGGAAGCTAACTGACTTATTTAAAAAGCTACCCGTTAACGGTCCAAGCGTATCACCTGTACATCGATCGCTGCCAATGCAGCAAAAAATTAGTCGTTCATGATGAAACGGTATATATTCTAAAAATAATGTACTTAATTGCCAAACAGCATTTTTACTTTCGTGATGAAGGGAATAAGGTAGTAACAAATTTGGTATAGTATTCATAAAAAAACTCACTTTCTTTTTATTTTTAGAAGTGCTCAATTTTTATGCAGTATACGCAAATTTTTAGCAAGTTATTCAAGAGGTGGAAACGATGGAATGGAATAAGAAATTAATGGAGAGATACTGGGAAAAGCTCACATCCGACAAACTTTGGGAAAATGTGATTGATACATCCATTGAGATTGTGCTAATTTTACTAGCATCATGGATAGCTGTAAGAATGGGTAAAAAATTGATTAAAAAATTATTTTTAATTCGAATGCGTTCCCCATTAAATCATTCAGAACGACGTCAACGTACGATTTCGAGATTATTACAAAGTGTAATTTCCTATGTTGTTTATTTCTCTGCAATCATTGCCATTTTATCTTCTTTAAATATAAAGGTAGCAGGTCTTTTAGCAGGGGCAGGGATTGTAGGTTTAGCCATTGGTTTTGGTGCCCAAAGTTTAGTGAAGGATGTTATCACTGGCTTCTTTATTATTTTTGAAGATCAGTTTGGTGTAGGGGATTATATAAAAATTAATGGAGCAGAAGGTACCGTTGTAGAAATTGGTCTACGTACTACGAAAATTAATGGGGGGACTGGAGAGCAATTTATCATTCCTAATGGTGCAATTGGTGAGGTCGTCAATTACTCTGTTAACAACTCCAAAATTTTTATAGATTTACAAATGACCGCGGATGCTGACTTTGAAAAAGCTGAGACGGTTATTAATCAGTATTTAGAATCTTTACCAGAAAAACATAAAGAATTAATAGCGGCACCGGTGTTTTTAGGTGTACAAAATGTCAAAGGTACAGAGGTTACAATCCGTATTGCTGCTGAAACATTACCACAGCAACAATATGGAGTTGCTCGTAGTATACGCCGAGATGTGACAAAACTGTTTGAAGAGCATCGTATACCAATGGCTCATCCAAAAATGATGTTCTATGAGAAAGGTGAGGGGAGAAGTGAGTAAGGTGGAAGAAAAGAAATATGGTTTAAATGATATTGTTGAAATGAAAAAGCAACATCCTTGTGGTACGAACAAATGGAAGATTATTCGTATGGGTGCCGATGTTCGAATTAAGTGTGAAGGTTGCCAACATAGCGTAATGATTCCACGTCGAGAATTTGAGAAAAAAATGAAGAAGGTTTTACTTTCTGCTAGTGAGGCCTAACTTCAGGCGTATTAGACTTTTTGTAAGTGAATCAATATAATAGAAAAGGTTATATGAGAGAAAATTTGAACTGATTATAGAAAGGTTGTGTCCATCCATGGCATTAACAGCTGGAATCGTTGGTTTACCTAACGTTGGAAAATCAACATTATTTAACGCAATTACAAAAGCGGGCGCATTGGCTGCAAACTATCCATTCGCAACGATTGATCCGAACGTCGGTATCGTTGAAGTACCAGACGCACGTTTAGATAAATTAACAGAATTAGTTGTACCTAAAAAAACAGTACCAACAGCATTTGAATTCACAGATATTGCAGGGATTGTAAAAGGTGCTTCCAAAGGTGAAGGTCTAGGGAATAAATTTTTAGCGCATATCCGTGAAGTAGATGCAATTTGCCAAGTTGTACGTTGTTTTGTAGATGAAAATATTACACACGTATCAGGTGCGGTGGATCCAATTGATGATATCGAGGTTATTAACTTAGAGCTAGCACTAGCCGATTTAGAATCAGTAGATAAACGGATCCAACGTGTTAGCAAAATGGCAAAACAAAAAGACAAAGAAGCCATGATTGAAGAGCCAGTACTTCTAAAAATTAAAGAGCAGTTAGAGAATGGTAAGCCAGCGCGTGCTGCTGAGCTTTCAGATGATGAACTAAAGGTAATTAAAGGTCTTCATTTGTTAACAATTAAACCAATGCTATATGTTGCTAACGTTTCAGAAGATGAAGTAGCCGATGCTGACAATAATGAATATGTCAAAAAGGTACGTGAATATGCATCAGCTGAAGGTGCTCAAGTCATTACAATTTGTGCAAAAATCGAGGAAGAAATCTCAGAGCTAGACGATGAGGAAAAGGCTATGTTCTTAGAAGAACTAGGAATTAAAGAGTCTGGTTTAGATCAGCTAATCCGTACTTCTTATGACTTATTAGGCTTAGCTACGTATTTCACTGCCGGTGTACAAGAAGTTCGTGCATGGACGTTCCGCAAAGGGATGAAGGCACCACAATGTGCAGGGATCATCCATACAGACTTTGAACGAGGCTTCATTCGTGCTGAAACAGTTGCTTATAATGACCTATTAGAGGCAGGTTCTCAAGCAGCGGCTAAGGAAGCTGGTAAGGTACGTCTTGAGGGTAAAGAGTATGAAGTTCAAGATGGCGATATTATGTTATTCCGCTTTAATGTATAAGACGAACAGAGGGCAATCTTAATGATTGCCTTTTTTCAATCATTAAATTATCTGAATTTTTAGTGTGTGGGAGTGACATCAAATGAACGTAATGGAAATAAAAGAACGTGGCCAAGAGTTTGAGCAGTTAGGAAGATTATCCCAGGATGTCTTAGAGTTTATGTATGAACAGAAATTGTTCAAATTGTTCACTGCAAATGAACTAGGAGGTAAGAATCTAGATTTAGTAGAGGGAATAAAAGTGTTTCAACAAATAGCTGCCCTCGATGGTAATGTAGGTTGGCTTGTGACAATCGGGACTGGAGGTAATGCGTTTATTCCAGCATTTAGCCAAGAAAGATGCGAAAAAATCTTTACCCCTAAAAATGCAGTTATCGCAGGTAGTGGCTATCCAACGGGTGTAGCTGTAAAAGCAGAAGATGGTTATGTGGTAACAGGGCAATGGAAATATTGTAGTGGTGCGGACTATGCTACAACCTTTACAATGAATTGTTTACTAGAGCAAGATGGCGTGATAACAGAAAAAATCATTAGTTGCTCCTTAGACCGTCAAGATGTTGAAGTTTTAAATGATTGGCACGCAATGGGCTTGAAGGCAACAGCAAGTCATACTATTCGTGTGAACAATGTAAGGATACCTGAGGAAGCTACTTTCCAAATAGGTACGATTAGAAATAACTATGGGAATGCTGTACATACCTTTCCATTTACAACCTTTGCAGAGGCTTCATTTTTAAGCGTTTGTCTAGGGATAACTGAAAATTTTTTAGAAGAAGCATTTATTTTAATAAAGCAACGAAATCATGATGCTCATCGAGCTGAGCGTATGGGAGCTTTACAATTTTTATTCATGCAGCAGCAAAAGTATTTTAAACAATTTGAGAAGCAGTTCTATACAACCTTGTCGGAATATTGGCAAAAGCATCAAAGAGATGAATCATTGACAGAGGAAGAACTAACACAATTTACAAAAATGAGTAAAGAAATTGCCGCTGCTTGTATAGAGATTGCCAATAAATTAATACGTAATCTTGGCATGGATGCTATTACAGAGACTGCCCCAATAAATCGCATTTGGAGGAATTTGTATACAGCTGCACAGCATGGCTTTTTAACTCCTTAAGAGTTATGACTAGACTCTGTCATTATTACTGATGACAGAGTCTAATTTTCATATGTATCTTGCCTTGGTAAACGGTCATCTTCTATATAAACATAAAGCTTCGGTAATTTAGGATCATCTTGCACTAAGGCGTTATTAGGATATTTTCGTAACTCCTTATACATGGCAAAGTCACCTACTGCACCTGCCATTAAAAAGGCTCCTACCAGTATTAAAATGGTATTATTAAAATAAAACCCTGCAATAGTAGGAAGAACGCCAGTCGTCCAAAATGGCAGCAATAATGCCCGTTTCATGGCATGGTTATATAGAGGCTTTGTAGTAGTTGCATAGGCAACACCTAGCTCTAAGTTTATGCCATATTGTAAAGACTTCAAAGGTACTTTCCCAAAGAGCATAAAGCCAATTAAATGAAAAGCTTCATGCAAAATAATGAAAACTACATACAGAATAACAAACAGTATTGTACCACCAAGGATAGGCCAAAAAGAAAAGTGAAAATCTTTAAAGCAAATATATTGAATGGCTATAAATAATATGACAAGACCACATGTGATCACAATATTGTCGATCATTAATTTTTTTATATTTATTTCAATAACAATAGGTTCTTTATTCGGTAGCACGAAAGTTCTCCTTTCACGAATTAAACACGTTACGTTCATTATATAAAATGAATTGTAAGTTTGCGACTTGAAAGAAAAGTACCTATATGTTACAATTCATTGATGTGAGTAATAATTTATTACTTGCTCCTTGCTCCCTTAATATAGGAGAGCCTAGTCCATAAGGAGGTGTAAACAGATGAGAAAATACGAATTAATGTACATCGTACGTCCGAACATTGAAGACGAAGCGAAGAAAGCTCTAGTTGAACGTTTCAACGAAGCTTTAACTTCTAACGGTGCAGAAGTCATCGAATCAAAAGAGTGGGGCAAACGCCGCTTAGCTTATGAAATTCAAGACTTCCGCGAAGGTTACTACCAAATCGTAAAAGTAAACGCTACTTCAGATGCAATCAACGAGTATACACGTCTAGCTAACATCAGCGAAGACATCATTCGTCACATTGCAGTTCGCCAAGAAGCTTAATATTGAATAATTTTTTAACAAAACGCTGAAAAGGAGGTTGCATTCTGATGATAAACCGTGTCGTATTAGTTGGAAGACTAACAAAAGATCCTGAGCTACGTTATACACCAAATGGTATTGCGTCTACAAGATTTACAGTTGCTGTGAATCGTGCATTCTCAAATCAACAAGGTGAACGTGAAGCTGATTTCATTAACTGTGTTGCATGGCGAAAACAGGCTGAAAACCTAGCGAACTTCATGCGAAAAGGAAGTTTAATTGGGGTAGAAGGTCGTATCCAGACAGGCAGTTATGAAGGACAAGACGGTAAGCGAGTGTATACAACAGATGTTGTGGCGGATAGCGTACAGTTTTTAGAACCACGTAATGGTAGCGGTGCTCCTGCTCCTCAATACGGTGGTGGACAAACTTACGGTAATAACCAACAGTCATATGGCGGTAGTCAACCACAACAGCAGTTTGGTGGCGCTATGCCAGGACAGGGTTCCTATGGCGGCGATGCTTATCAGCAAAATCAACCACCTATGAATCAGCCAAACTATACACGTGTAGATGAGGATCCATTTGCTAATAGCAAAGGTCCGATAGAAGTATCTGAGGATGATCTTCCATTCTAATGCTTCTACAATAAAAAAAGATAAGGAGGAGACACACTATGGCACCACGTCGCGGAGGCCGCAAACGCCGTAAAGTTTGCTACTTCACTTCAAACAATATTACGCACATCGACTACAAAGATGTAGATTTATTAAAAAAATTCATCTCTGAGCGCGGTAAAATTTTACCACGTCGCGTAACTGGCACAAGTGCAAAGTACCAACGTAAATTAACTTCAGCTATCAAAGTATCTCGTATCATGGGATTACTTCCATTCGTAGCAGAAGACAAATAAGATTGATGACGTTAAGGGATTAACCTTACATCAATTTTGAATACCAGCATATTACGATATTCGTATCGGGTATGCTGGTTTTTTTTATCGAAAATTGAAGTAGACGTTTTTTAGATAAAATTCATAATAAAGCATATAGTGATCTAAGCGATTTTTGTTCAATACTATGAAAAAATGGTACAATAAAGGGTAGTAAGTTTGACTGAAAAAAAGGAAGGTTTTCAATGCCGAATAATCAAACAAAAGCGCTTGTCCAAGGCTCGATGATGGTTGCACTTTTTACAATATTAATGCTGATTTCCGCATATGTACCATTCGTTTTTATAGTAGCTTTAATATTCGCTCCTCTACCGATTGCTTGGTATAGTGCAAATTACAAACGTTCCTCATCAATACTCGTAGCAATAGTAGGCTGTATTTTAACCACTATAACGAGTGGACTATCGATGTTACCATTTGCCTTTGTAATGGGGTTGCTGGGCGTCGTAATGGGGAACGCCATTTATCAGAAGAAGAGTAAGCTTTATTTATTTATGTCAACGGGGATTGCTAATCTAATCTCGATGGCACTTGTTTATGTTGCCTATGTAAAACTTGCAGGAATTGACTTCATTAGCATGAGTCTAGAGATGGCTCGCAAAAATTATGAGCAATCAAATGAATTTGCGAAAAACGTTACAGGGCAAGTGGCGATAAAGCCCGAACAGCTAGAGGCTATGTTTAACACGATTGAGCTGACAATGCCTGCAACAATAACAATATCAGCATTTTTTGGTGCATTTATTATCATAGCGCTAAATTTGCCAGCTTTAAAACGACTTGGTGTGGATGTTCCAAAGTTTGCGCCATTCCAAAATATGCGCTTACCACGCTCTATTTTATGGTACTACATGATCGTTTTATGCATTAATTTATTTATGCGTCCAGAGGCTGGTTCTACACTAGATATAATCGTATTGAATGTTTCTTATATTTTATGGGTGTTACTCATTCTACAAGGGATATCATTTATCCATTATTTCATTTCTAGAAAAGGGATGCCAAACGGGGTTAAATGGGTTGCTACTTTATTAGCGATTCCATTATCATCCTTCATGATCTTACTAGGTATCGTTGATTTAGGTTTTGACGTACGTTCACTTGTAAAGGGGAAGACTAAAGAATAAGGGGCTGATTGTAATGGGGACTTTTAGAAAACGACCAATTCGCTATCCGCTTTTTGTTCTTTCCATTTTTGGAATTGTGACGTTCGTACTTCTATGTATTTGGAATATCGGGATAGGTATCGGTTATGGAATAGGATTTGCTTTACTGATGGTCTACACATGGAAGGTGGAAAAGATTGCTTTTGAAGAAACTGAAAAGCATATAGAATCCATATCATTCCGCATGAAAAAAGTAGGGGAAGAAGCATTGCTTGAAATGCCAATTGGGATACTGTTGGTGAACGAGCAATATGAAATAGAATGGTCGAATCCATATATGCAAGGTATTTTAAATATGGAATCATTAGTCGGAGAAGGAATTGTTAATATTTCTGATGATATCTACGTACTAATGAAGACTGAAGAAACAAATGAGGCTACAATTACATTACGTGATCGGAAATATCGAGTATATTATAAAAAAGAGGAACGATTACTATACTTCTTTGATATTACTGAGCAGATTGCTATTGAGAAGCAATACTTTGCAGATCGTACAGTTATCGCTATTTTATTTGTTGATAATTACGATGAAATTACGCAGGCCATGGATGACCAACCACGTAGTTTAACGAATACGATGGTTACTTCAATCGTCAATGAATGGGCTGCTGAGCACGGTGTTTTTGTAAAACGAATATCATCAGATCGTTTTTTAGCAGTATTAAATGAATCGATTTTAACAGAGCTTGAAAAGAAAAAATTTGCTATTTTAGATGTTATCCGAGAAAAAACAGCGCAAAAGAATTTATCTTTAACTTTAAGTATTGGTGTAGGAGCGGGTTCGTCCTCCCTAGTGGAGCTTGGTGAATTGGCACAATCAAGTCTTGATCTTGTATTAGGACGTGGTGGTGACCAAGTTGCAATCAAGCAACCTACAGGAAAGCTAAAATTCTATGGCGGGAAAACTAATCCAGTTGAAAAGCGCACACGTGTTAGAGCGCGCGTTATCTCACATGCATTACGAGATTTAATCCAAGATAGTGATCAAGTGTTTGTTATGGGACATAAAAGTCCTGATATGGACTCGATTGGTGCGTCTGTAGGTGTTCGGAAAATGGCACAAATGAATGATGTGAAGGGCTATGTCATCATAAATTTTGATGAATTAAATGGTAGTGTTACACGTTTAATGAATGAAATAGAGAGTAAATCAGATTTCTATGAAAACTTCCTAACACCAGAGGAAGCTGCAGGGAAAATGACTGAAAAATCTTTGCTTGTTATTGTGGATACACATAAACCTAATTTAGTTATTGATGCACACCTATTAAAATTAGCTGAAAAGGTTGTTGTCATCGACCATCATCGAAGAAGTGAGGATTTTATTGAAAATCCAACACTTGTTTATATGGAACCGTATGCCTCATCAACTGCTGAGCTTGTAACTGAGTTATTAGAATATCAGCCGAAGCGTGCAAAGATTAATATGCTAGAGGCTACTGCACTACTAGCGGGTATTATTGTCGATACGAAGAGCTTTACACTTCGAACGGGAGCACGTACGTTTGAAGCTGCCTCGTATCTACGGACGAATGGTGCGGATACAGTATTAGTGCAACGTCTTTTAAAAGAAGATGTAGACACCTATATTGAACGATCAAAAATAGTGCAAACGGTTAAATTCGTAAAGCCAGGAATTGCTGTGGCTGTAGGTGAGGAATCGAAAGTGTATGACTCTGTCTTAATTGCACAAACAGCCGATATTTTACTAACTATGAAGGATGTTGGTGCATCCTTTGTTATTGCACATCGGGCAGATGGAAAAATAGGAATTAGTGCCCGATCACTAGGCGAAGTCAATGTCCAGCTTATTATGGAAAGACTTGGAGGTGGTGGTCATTTAACGAACGCCGCCTGTCAAATAGAAGCCAAAACCATTGATAACGTGAAAAAACAATTAGAAGAGGCCATAGAAGAGGTCTTTGAAGGGAGTTCTGACTAATGAAAGTAGTATTTTTAAAAGACGTTAAAGGAAAAGGAAAAAAAGGTGAAATTAAAAACGTAGCAGATGGTTACGCACAAAATTTCTTAATTAAAAATGGTTATGCAGCAGAAGCAAACGCTCAAGCACTAAGTCAATTAGATGGTCAGAAAAAATTAGAAGCAAAAAATGCTGCAGCTGAATTAGCAGAAGCACAAGCGTTAAAAGAAAAAGTAGAAACATTAACAGTTGAGCTAAAAGCAAAGTCTGGTGAAGGCGGTCGTCTATTTGGTTCAGTGTCTACCAAGCAAATTGCTGATGCCTTACAAAAAGTGCATGGCATTAAAATTGATAAACGTAAAATGACTTTAAATGATGGAATTCGTGCACTAGGCTTTACAAATGTTCCTGTAAAACTACATCATGAAGTAACAGCTACATTAAAAGTACATGTAACGGAAGAATAAGGAGCGACGATCCATGAACGAACCGATGATGGACCGCGTTCCACCGCATAACCGGGAGGCGGAGCAATCGGTTATCGGTGCAATTTTCCTTGAGCCACAATCATTAATCACAGCATCCGAAATTTTATTGGCAGATGATTTTTATTTAAACGCCCATAAGAAGATTTTTGAAACAATGTTACGGTTAAGCGATCAAGGAAAAGCGATAGATGTTGTTACAGTTACAGAAGAATTATCAGCTAAAAAAGAGATTGAAGACGTTGGCGGGCTATCCTATTTACTAGAGCTCGCCAATGCTGTCCCTACAGCTGCCAACGTCGCTCATTATGCCAAAATCGTTGAGGAAAAGGCACTATTACGTCGATTGATTCGTGTCGCTACTAAAATTGTTGAGGATGGTTACACACGCGAAGACGAAGTAGAGGCATTACTAGGCGAAGCAGAGAAAAAAATGATGGAGGTTGCCAATCGGAAGAATGCAGGGGACTTTAAGCATGTGAAAGACGTGCTAGTGGAAACCTTCGATAACATTGAGCAACTTCAATCACAAAAGGGAGATGTAACGGGGATACCGACAGGCTTCCGTGATTTGGATAACATTACTGCTGGCTTCCAACGCAATGATTTAATTATTGTAGCTGCCCGTCCATCCGTAGGGAAAACTGCCTTTGCATTAAATGTTGCGCAAAGTGTTGCCGTACAGGCACGAGAGAATGTTGCAATCTTCTCTTTAGAGATGGGGGCAGAGCAACTTGTCATGCGTATGCTATGTGCAGAAGGAAATATTGATGCACAAGTTTTACGTACAGGTGCTTTAACTACGGAAGATTGGGGTAAACTAACTATGGCAATGGGAAGTTTATCGAATTCAGGGATTTTTATTGATGATACACCGGGTGTACGTATTAATGAGATTCGTGCAAAATGTCGACGTTTAGCACAAGAAAATGGGCTTGGAATGATTCTTATTGATTATTTACAGCTTATTCAAGGTAGTGGGAAACCAGGCGAGAACCGTCAGCAAGAGGTATCAGAGATTTCACGATCGCTAAAAGGACTAGCACGTGAATTAAAGGTCCCTGTTATTGCCTTATCGCAGCTATCTCGTGGAGTAGAGCAACGACAAGATAAACGTCCGATGATGAGTGACTTACGTGAATCGGGGAGTATTGAGCAGGATGCTGATATTGTAGCCTTTTTATACCGTGATGACTATTACGATAAAGAGTCTGAAAGTAAAAATATGATCGAAATTATTATTGCAAAGCAACGTAATGGTCCAACCGGGACAGTTACACTTGCCTTTAAAAAAGAGTTCAATAAATTCATTAATGTGGATTGGTCACAAATGCCACCGCCACCATCACGTGATTAATCATGTGCGTCATTCAGATAAATTGCCTCTACAAATTAACCTTAGACTGAATTAATCTGAATGTTCGATAATATTCATACCATTCTGTTATTAAACACGAACGTTGAATCAGATTTTTTGATTTTATGTTCGTGTTTTTTCACTATTTTTTATTGACGAGGTGTTTCTATCATTGTTACAATGATTGAGGCTAAAAAATTGAGATACACAGGTATCTAACGGAGGTGCTGATTATGACATCAGTAGTAGTTGTAGGAACACAGTGGGGAGACGAAGGAAAAGGTAAAATTACAGATTTCCTTTCGCAAAAAGCCGATGCAATCGCTCGTTTTGCAGGTGGAGATAATGCAGGACATACCATTAAAATAGATGGTGAAACATATAAACTACATTTAATTCCATCAGGTATCTTCTATAAAGAAAAAACTTCAGTTATTGGTAATGGATTAGTTGTCAATCCAAAATCAATAGTAACAGAACTAAAAGGCTTACAAGAGCGTGGCATTAATACAGATAATTTACGTATTTCTAATCGTGCACATGTTATTCTGCCTTATCATATAAAACAAGATATTGCGGATGAAGAAAGCCGCGGTGATAATAAAATCGGGACAACTTGTAAAGGGATCGGACCATGCTATCAAGATAAAGTAGCTCGTATTGGTATCCGTATGGCTGATTTACTTGATAAGGATATTTTTGAAGAAAAACTACGTCATAATTTAGCCATTAAAAATAAATTATTCGAGAAATTCTATGAAGTAGAAGGTGTTACTTTCGAAGAGATTTTTGAGGAATACTATGGTTATGGCCAAGAAATCGCAAAATATGTGACAGATACTTCTAAAATTTTGAATGATGTACTTGATGAAGGTGGTAAAGTATTATTTGAAGGCGCTCAAGGTATTTTGCTTGATGTCGATCAAGGTACGTATCCATATGTTACATCTTCAAATCCTGTTGCAGGTGGTGTAGCGATTGGTGCTGGTGTTGGTCCTTCACTTGTAACAAGCGTTATTGGGGTATCTAAAGCTTATACATCTCGTGTAGGTGATGGTCCATTCCCTACAGAATTATTTGATGAAGTAGGTCAGCAAATTCGTGAAGTTGGTCGTGAATATGGTACAACAACAGGCCGTCCACGTCGTGTAGGTTGGTTCGATACGGTAGTTGTTCGTCACTCACGTCGTGTAAGTGGTATTACACATCTGGCACTTAACTCAATTGATGTTTTATCTGGTTTAGAGACAGTAAAAATCTGTACAGCCTATAACTATAAAGGTGAAACAATTACAGAGTATCCAGCAAACCTTCATATTATTGAACAATGTGAACCGATCTATGAAGAACTTCCAGGCTGGTCTGAGGACGTAACAGCATGCCGTACTTTAGAAGAGCTACCTGAAAATGCACGACGCTATGTAGAGCGTGTTAGTGAATTAACAGGTATTCAAATTGCTACTTTCTCAGTTGGTCCTGCTCGTGAGCAAACAAACGTTTTAGTAGATGTGTGGGAAGCATAATAAAATAAATACAATAAAAAGGGCGTGCCATGGATGGTACGCCCTTTTCTTAGTGAATATCTTTCTTCTTGAAACGACCACCTTTTACCTCTGCTATATTACCAATGGCTAAAAATGCATTGTCATCGATATCCGCAACAATGGTTTTCAGCTTCGACTCTTCTAAGCGAGTAATAACAGTAAAGATGACCTTTTTATCATTTCCTGTATAAGCCCCTTCACCATGAAGGAAAGTGACACCACGGCCAAGTCGATCCATAATGGTTTGTCCAATTTCATCAATAGCATCACTTATGATATAAACTGATTTTGATTCTTCCAACCCTTGAATTACAATATCAATCATTTTATAAGCAATATAGTATGCAATGATGGAGTACATAGCTTGTTCCCAGTTAAAAACAAATCCTGCCACTGCAAAAATAATAATGTTGAAGAACATAATTATTTCACCAACTGAAAAAGGAGTCTTACTATTAAATAAAATAGCCAATATTTCAGTTCCGTCCAAAGAACCGCCATAACGAATGACAATACCGACACCAACTCCTAAAATCATCCCACCAAAAACGGTGGCCAATAATGTATCTTCCGTAAATGGATGTAGGTTATGTAAGGCAAGTGTTGCAGTAGAGAGTACAGTAATACCTAGCCCTGTAGACAGCGCAAAGGTTTTACCAATTTGTTTGTAGCCTAAAAAAATAAAAGGTAAGTTTAAAATGAAGATGAAAATACCAAGGGGTAAATTTAATAAATGAGATGTAATAATGGAAACACCTACGATGCCTCCATCCATAATGTGGTTGGGTACTAAAAATAACTCTAAGCCCAAAGCCATAATGATTGCACCTAACGATACCATAATAATCCTTAGAAATGTTTTACGCATGTTACTTTTCTGATGCCGCAACAATTTTGTTGCCATATCAGAGGTCTGTGAATCACTCAATTTAATCGCTCCAATCCATAATGTGCCTTCTTTTATATTTTATCGGAATATTAAAAAAGTAAAAAGTGTTATGCCTAAATTCACTTGAAAAAAATAATAGAATACTATAGCAATGGCTAAGTATATGATTTTTAATAAGGTAAATAGCGTTGTTGAATGCCCATTTTATGAATAAAAATACAGTATTTATCAACTAAATAAAATATATTCTATGTAACAATTAGTAGATAAATAATACATTTACATTACAAAAGAGTGAAATCATTCAAACGCTATTTTCTTTATGATACATTATAAGGGTGCAAAAATTCCTTGTGGGTAAATCATCCTATCACAAGGGAAAGTTGGAAGGGGCTTTATTGATGAATTCGTTTTGGAATAAAAAAGAAGAAAACAATAGATTCACCTACAATTTTTCTTCTTTTAAAAAGGTTTCGATCATTGCAGTTTTAATGACGAGCCTAACGATAAATATGGGTTTTGCTAAAGAACATACGAAAGAAAATTTAAATAAAATATACCATGTCTATGTGGGAAATGACTATATTGGTGCAGTGTCTGACGAGAATGCTATTCAAGAAGTTATTACTTCAAAAGAAAAAGAAGCGAGTCAGCAATTCAAAGAGTTATCTATGGATGCTAGCTCATCTGTTAAAATAATCCCAGAACAAGTTTTTACAAATGAAACAAAAGATGCAGATACATTATCAAAACTTAAGCAATCTTTAGTAGCGAAATCGGATGCGTTTACAATACTAGTAAATCATAAGCCAGTCGTATCATTAAAAAATACAGAAGCCTATGAAAAAACGGTTCAACTGTTGAAGCTACAATATATTTCTCAGCCAGAGTTAGATAAATTAGCGAAAAACCAATCTACAAATAATTTACCAGAATTACAAGCTGGAGAATCACGACTTTTAGATATTTCGTTTAAACAGGATGTTTCAGGAATATCACAAAAAGTTACACCAACTCAAATCTTAACACCTGAGCAAGCCGTAAACTATTTAATGACAGGCTACCTTGAACAAGATAGCTATAAAATTGAATCAGGTGATGTATTAGGTTCTGTCGCTAAAAAGCATAATTTAACTACAAGTGAGCTGCTAGCTCTAAACCCTGAAGTAACAGTTGATACTGTTTTACAAGTTGGACAGGAATTGAATGTAACGGTGGCAAAGCCATTTGTAAATCTTGAGGTTAAAAAGAAAAAGAAAGTAGCAGATGTGATTCCATTCAAAAAAGTAGTGGAAGAAGATCCTACTATGTATAAAGGTGAAAAGGTCATCAAGCAAGAAGGCGCTAATGGTAAAAAAGAAACAACATACGCCCTAACGTCTGAAAATGGTAAGCAAACAGCAAAAGTTGCATTAGAAGAAAAAGTTATCCAAGAGCCAGTGGACCAAATTGAAGTAGTTGGGACAAAGGTAATCTCTTCACGTGGCACAGGTGAATTTTCATGGCCAGCAGTAGGAGGCTATATCTCAAGTGGTATGGGCGAACGTTGGGGTGCCTTCCACCGTGGAATCGATATTGCTCGTCCAAGTAATTACAATATTTTGGCAGCTGATAATGGTGTAGTTAGTGCAGCTGGTACGTCGGGTACTTATGGTAATCGCATTGTTATTAATCACAATAATGGTTATACAACGCTTTATGGACATCTATCTTCTATTAATGTTGAAGTGGGACAAGTAGTGGAAAAGGGTTCCGTTATCGGTATTATGGGTTCTACTGGAAATTCGACAGGTACACATTTACACTTTGAAGTTGAAAAGAACGGTTCATTAGTTAATCCGTTATCATATGTAGGTCGATAAACATTTTGAATAGTAGACAGTCCAAATAGTGGGCTGTCTTTTCTATTATTTCCCGAGAAATATTTGTTGAAATATAGCCCATTATGTCAAAGTATTTAAAGTGATTGATGAACGATTAATGCAAGGAAACTGAAAGCATGATAGAGTTAAGAGTAGTGAACTTACAAATACAACATGTTTAAGAATAGATAAAAAACGAAAGGGAGAGAATGAATGAACAAAACAATTTTAGTTGTTGATGATGAAAAACCAATCGCAGATATTCTGCAATTTAATTTAATAAAAGAAGGATATAAAGTGATATGTGCGTATGATGGTGATGAGGCACTAAAGAAGGTTGAGGAGGAGCAACCAGATTTAATGCTACTAGATATCATGCTGCCAAAGCGCGATGGTATGGAAGTGTGTAGAGAGATACGGAAAAAATATGACTTCCCTATTATAATGCTGACGGCTAAAGGCTCTGAGATTGATAAAGTATTAGGCTTAGAAATGGGCGCAGATGATTATGTCACTAAGCCATTTAGTACACGAGAGCTTATTGCTCGTGTAAAGGCTAATATGCGACGTTTACAGGTTGCTGCACCAGCAGCAGAAGAGGCAGAAGAGGAATCAAACGAAATTGTTGTAGGATCCCTTGTTATTCAACCAGATGCTTATTTAGTAATGAAGCGTGATGAGGCTATTGAGCTTACCCATCGAGAATTTGAGCTGCTACATTATTTAGGTAAACATATTGGACAAGTAATGACACGTGAACATTTATTACAAACGGTATGGGGCTATGACTACTTTGGTGACGTTCGTACTGTTGACGTAACAATTCGTCGTTTACGTGAAAAAATCGAGGATAATCCTAGTCACCCTGCTTGGATTGTCACAAGACGTGGTGTAGGTTATTATTTACGAAATCCTGAACAGGAGTAATAGGAATGCAGAAAGTGAGCTTCTTTAAATCCATACATGTCAAACTAGTGCTGATTTATATTTTATTAATATTGCTTGCTTTACAAATTATCGGTATTTATTTTGCCCGTCAGTTAGAACAAAATTTGAAGAGCAACTTCCAAGATTCTATTTTTCAGCGAGTTGACCTGATGCAATATAGTCTTCGTGAGGAAATTTTAAAGGAACGAGACGAAAGCATGCCTAAACTAGAGGAAAGCTTGAAGTCAATCGTTATGGAGTTTTCAACTGGTTTAAGAGATGTTTCTAATGGTGATATTTTAGAAATTCGTGTCATTGATGATAGACAAAGAATACTTGCTACATCTGAGCTCGAGAATCAAAATTTAATAGGACAACGCTCTAACACGGACCTTGTGCGTCGTGCGATATCTGCTGAAACGCTCTTTGATATTATAAAACTCGATAACAAAACGAGGAATCGAGTATGGGTATTGGCGAACCCCATTCGAGCTGGCGCAGGGCCAGATGATGAAATTATCGGTGTTCTATATATTGAAGCGAATATAGAATCCGTTTTTGAACAAATGAACGAAATTAACCGTATTTTCCTTGGCGGCACAGCTATGTCGTTAGTCTTTACTATCTTTTTAGGTATTCTCGTTGCTCGAACAATAACACAACCAATTGCTGATATGCGAAAGCAGGCTCAAGCGATGGCAAAGGGCAACTATTCTCGCAAGGTAAGGGTATACGGTACAGATGAAATAGGTCAGCTTGCCGTTACCTTTAATCATTTAACCAATCGTTTGCAAGAGGCACAATCCACTACTGATGCGGAGCGGCGAAAGTTAGACTCAGTTCTTAGTAATATGACAGATGGCGTTATAGCGACCGATCGTAAGGGGCGTATCATTTTAATTAATGACCCAGCGCTAGAGTTACTGCATATTTCACGAGATATTACATTAGGTCGTCCCATTGCCTCGGTATTGGGGATTGATCAGGAATATAGCTTTGAAGATTTAATTCATATGAGCGATGCTATCAATTTAAATTTTAGTACATCAGATGCACCTTATATATTACGTGCCAATTTCTCTGTTATTCAAAAAGAGACAGGCTTTATTAATGGTCTTATTACTGTATTACACGATATAACAGAGCAGGAAAAGATAGAAATGGATCGTCGCGAGTTTGTATCGAATGTATCACATGAATTAAGAACACCATTAACGACTATGCGTAGTTATTTAGAGGCACTAGCAGACGGGGCATGGAAGGATGAAAATATTGCTCCTACATTTTTAAATGTAACGCAAACTGAAACAGAACGTATGATTCGACTAGTCAATGATTTATTGCAATTATCACGTATGGATAGTTCAGACTATGAGTTAAACAAAGATATTGTCTTATTTAATTCATTCTTTAACCGAATTATCGATCGATTTGAAATGTCTAAGTCAGATAAAGTACAGTTTGCACGACTATTCCCTGAAACCTCCTTTTACGTAGAAATTGATACGGATAAGGTGACACAGGTCATTGATAATATCATTTCGAATGCCATTAAATATTCACCGGACGGAGGGAATATTCGCTTTGGCTTCACAGGACAAGGTGACATGCTAAAAGTCATGATTTCAGATGATGGAATGGGGATTCCTAAAGAAAACGTTAGCCGCATTTTTGATCGCTTCTATCGTGTCGATCGGGCCCGTGCTCGTTCCATGGGAGGAACAGGCTTAGGGCTTGCTATTGCGCGGGAAATGATTGAAGCGCATGGCGGAAAGATTTGGGCTGAGAGTGAGGAAGGGCAAGGCACGACAATTTTCTTCACATTACCATACGATGCAGATGAATTTGGTGAGGCAGGTGAGTGGGAATGAAATATATAGAGCCAGTTAAATCTGTCGTTTTGTTTCTACTTGTCATGCTAAGTGTGATTCTAACTTTTTTGATTTGGACTTACACACCGGATTATAAATATATTGAAAATACGGAACGGAAGGAAATTTTAATTAAGCCGCAAAAGGAAATGGAGGATATTATTCGTCCATACAAGGCTATTTTCCGTTTTGATGAGGATTTTACAGGCACAGTATCTAACAATGCCATGAAGAATTTGATGAAAACATTTAAAGGTTGGAACGTTCTAGATTTAGAGCCTGTTAACAACAATCTTTCGCCCAATTATGTGAATCAAATTATTGGCACAGATCATCGAATGACTATTTTTTTCACTGGTGAGGTTCCATTTTCAGCCTTTAACACCATTTTTCAATTTGCTGAAAAAGAGTTACCAGAAACAACCTTCAATCGTATGATTATTGACTGGAGTAATTCAAACAGCAAAGAGTTAATGGTTTATTACATTAGTAGTAATAACCAATCATTATTCCGCTCACATGTCAGCGTGCCAAACATGAACCAATTTATACAGGAAGTCATAGAGCCTGCAAAAAAATATGGCACTTTTAAAGAAATTGAGCGAGAAAATCAAACATCTCTTTATGTAGATAACAATAAAATGGAGTCCGTAAAATTTACGTACTATATTGAAGAAATCACACCAGAATTATTTAAAAATGTGTTGTTTACAGATCCAAATATAGTGCGGCGCAATGTTGAAAGTGCATCCTCTGAAAAATATACAGATGGTATGTCATTAATGACATTAGATACAAATCTAAAGTCATTAAACTATGTTTATCCAGCTGCAGAAAGCAGTATTAGAATTGAGCCTTCAAAACTTCTAAAAGATAGCTTTGAATTTATTAACGAGCATGGTGGATATACTGCAGATTTTCGTTATGCTTCAACGAACACGAATAAAAATCAAATGGATTATCAATTATATTTGCAAGGTTTACCCGTCTATAGCAATCATGTCATTACCCGAATGACGACAATTTGGGGAGATAGCCGGATTTTCCATTATAAGCGTCCATACTTCTCATTAGATATGGATATTGAAGCAGAAAAGGAAATCAAAGAATTATCTTCGGGAGCAGATATTGCTGAGAGATTAAAAGTTGGGAATAATATTGCCTTAGCAGATATCGATGAAATTGTTTTAGGTTATTATTTAACACAAAATCAAGAACTAAATATATTTACATTTGAACCTTGTTGGTTTGTCATTCGTAATGGATCTTGGATTAAACTAACCCCTGAAGTTTTAGGAGGTGTTAAAAATGGATTGGAATAGAACTAAATCTATTTTTATATTCGTTTTTTTAATTCTAAACATCTTCTTATATTCACTTTATGTAAATCGCTATAATGAGGCGAAAGATATTGAAGTTCCAGGTGAAAAAACAATAGAAGCTCGTTTAAAAGATGATAATATTACGTATGGCTCATTACCAAATAATATTGAATTTGCTTCGTATATGACAGCTCAAGTGCATAAATTCACAACAGATGAATTTAGTAATAACAACCAACAAATTACATTTAGGGATAATACGAATACTAAAGTTCGTGCAATTTTCTTAAAGCCTGTTAAATTACGGAATGTGAGTGATGATGCAAGCTTTACGGACTTTGCTGTTGCAAACGTAAATGAAGGAGCATCGTATGCTTTATGGAAAGTAGATCGCGAAGAGCGCATCGCAATTTTTTTCCAGAAAACTAATAACCGGATGTTCTATTACAATGGTTCATTAAAAATTAAATGGAATACCAACAATGAAGTAACAATGTATGAGCAAACAATGATTGATAATATTGAAGAAATGGAACAACAGGAAACTGTCATTCCTCCACTTCAAATTATTCAAACTTTATATGCAAAAGGACCGCTCAAGCCAGACTCACGTATTACGCAAATGAAGTTAGGTTACTCAACACTTGTTAAATTGACTCGTACACAGGTATTAGTGCCAACATGGGAAGTAAGAGTGAAATTATCGGATGGAGAAACAGAAGAGTATTTTGTCAATGCAGTAGAAGGCAAAGTCATTGAAATCCAGGAGGACAAGCAAGAGGGCGAAGAAGAAGACTGGGGAGTTGAATAATGCGATTTAGTGTTTTAGCAAGTGGCAGTACGGGGAATTCAATTTATGTAGAGAATGACGATTATGCCTTTATCGTTGATGCTGGTCTTAGTGGGAAAAAGATGGAGCAGCTATTTATAAAAATTGATCGTAATATGAAGCAGCTTAGTGGTATTTTCGTTACACACGAGCATAGTGATCATATTAAAGGGATAGGTGTACTGGCACGAAAATATAATGTACCGATTTATGCAAACGCCAAAACATGGCAGGCAATGGACGGCCTGGTTGGTGATATTCCTGTAGAGCAACGTTTTGAATTTGACATGGATACAGTGAAGCATTTTGGCTCTTTAGCCGTTGAATCTTTTGCTGTTTCGCATGATGCAGCAGATCCAATGTTCTACACGTTCCATGAAGGTAGTCGCAAGCTTGTCATTATTACAGATACAGGGTATGTCAGTGATCGTATGAAGGGTATTATACGCGGAGCAGATTCCTTTGTTTTTGAGAGTAATCATGATGTTAATATGCTTCAAATGGGACGTTATCCTTGGTCCATTAAACGCCGTATTTTAAGCGATGTAGGACATGTGTCCAATGAGGATGCGGCGATTGCAATGAGTGAGGTTGTATTTGATAAGACGACCAATATCTATCTTTCGCATTTAAGTAAGGATAATAATATGAAAGAGCTGGCGCGCATGAGCGTGTCACAAACCTTACAGTCCTGTGGCATTATGGTTGGCGAGCATGTTCATCTTTTTGATACCGATGCAGAGGAGCCAACCAAATTAGTAACGGTTTAACGACTCGTTATTTAGGTAAAACTTAAAGCTGTTCGACGCATTTTAATAAATGCATTGGGCAGCTATTTTTATGTCCATTTTATTTGTTTTTCATCTGATTTTAATGTTTGAATCGTAAGATTAGGGTAACAATTAACAAAAGCAGTATAGGAAAGGATGAGGAACATGAGTTACTTTCAAGATGATGATAAAAACAGTGATTTCCTAAAAAATGATGAAATACCGAAATCACCTCTTCAAGAAAGATTAGAGCGCGAGGAGCAAGAAATGCAAGCCAAGCGTCATAAAAAGAAAGGTGGAGGCGGAGGAAAAGGTGGCTATTTCTTTAGTGGCTTGGTCGGCGTCATTATTGGTGCCTTACTTGTTTGGCTGATGTTGCCTGGTCTGGTCAATCAAATGCCAGGTACAACATCAAGTAATACAGGGAAGAACGATACAACGATTAATCAAGTTGCCACCGAGGTAACGACGGATGTTACAAAAGCCGTTGATAAAGCTTCTCCAGCCGTTGTGGGTATTACTAATATTCAAGAAGTAACAAGTGGAGGATTTTGGAGCCCGCAATCAACAACAACAAAAGAAGCGGGAAGCGGTTCAGGTGTAGTGTATAAAATTGAAGGTGACAAAGCCTTTATCATAACAAATAATCACGTTATTGAAGGAGCTAAACAATTAGAGGTCACAATGCCTGATGGAACAAAAGAGCAAGCGGAATTAGTGGGCCATGATGTTTGGACAGACCTTGCTGTCATTTCAATTAGCTCAAAGAATGTAAAAACAGTAGCGACATTCGGTAACTCCGATGTGTTAAAACAAGGTGAAACAGTTATAGCAATAGGTAATCCACTTGGCTTAGACTTCTATGGCTCTGTGACAACAGGCGTTGTTTCAGGTAAGGATCGTTCTGTACCAGTAGACTTAAACGGTGATGGCACAGAAGACTGGCAGCAAGAAGTATTACAAACAGATGCAGCCATTAATCCAGGGAATAGTGGAGGAGCACTTGTCAATTTAGCTGGAGAGTTAATAGGGATTAACTCCATGAAAATTGCAGAATCCTCTGTGGAAGGTTTAGGTTTCTCTATTCCAATTAATTCAGCCATTCCGATTATTGAGGAGCTAGAGAAAAATGGTGAAATGAAACGTCCAACAATGGGAATTTCATTAGCTGACTTAACAGATGTTCCAGCCTTCTACCAACAACAAACATTAAAATTACCAGCTGAAGTGACAACTGGTGTTGTGATTACAGATGTAATGAATAACTCACCAGCATCAAAAGCAGGAGTCCAACAATATGATGTGATTGTGGAAATGGATGGTCAAAAAATTGAAACAGCCATTGATTTACGTAAACATCTTTATAATGAGAAAAAAATCGGTGATCAATTAACATTAAAAGTTTACCGTCAAGGTAAATTGGTAGAACTTACACTTACATTAACAAACGGAAATTCATTGTAAAGAGGATGAATAGCAGTGGGGATTGAAAAAATCTCCGCTGCTTTTTTGTGGAGATGGAGAAGTTCTTTAATAAAATATTGTGGATAACTAGAAAATTGTGAATACTGATTTAATACAATAAACAGTGGGAAAAAGGCACTTCTTCCATACATGCTATTCCTTTGATACAATAGATTGTGGATAACATAGACCGAAATGTGAATAAGTTTGTGGAAATTTCGGAAAATAAGGAGACATCAAAAAATGGAAAAATACAGCTGTGAAAGCCATATAGAACACGCTTTAGACATGTTTGTAGCAGAGCAAAAAGTGTTCCCAATTATGGATAAAATCGAAGAGGAAAAAAAGTTATCCACAAAGTGTAGCTACTGTGAACAGCCAGCAGAATATATTGTATCAAGTAAATAACTTTACACAATATATAGCAATGGTATGTGGATATGTTGATAACTTTTGTGGATAATTTGTTTGTAAATGAATTGTAAAGGTGGATAACGTGTGAATATAACGATTGTATCAGTCGGCAAGTTAAAAGAAAAGTACTTAAAAATGGGGATCGATGAGTACGTAAAACGACTAGGCGGCTATGCAAAAATGGATTTGATTGAGGTTCCTGACGAAAAAGCACCCGAACAACTTAGTGATGCTGAAATGGATATCGTGAAGAAAAAAGAGGGAGAACGGATACTAGCTAAAATTAGTGCAGACACGTATGTAATTGCTCTCGCTATCAATGGTAAAATGAAAACCTCTGAACAAATGGCTGCTGATCTTGAATCTCTCATGACCTACGGCAAAAGCAAAATTGCCTTCGTCATCGGCGGCTCCCTGGGCCTACACGAAGACGTCCTAAAAAGAGCCGATGAGCAACAATCCTTCGGCAAAATGACCTTACCCCACCAGCTCATGAAGCTCGTACTCGTAGAGCAGGTTTATCGAAGCTTTAGAATTATGAAGGGTGAACCGTATCATAAGTAAATGAGGTTTTTTAAAGAACTATCACCAAGAAATATGCATTTTATATATGTTCCAGATTTAAAAGAAAAAGATGGTGTAGAACTGAATCAATAAGAAAAAAAGAACCTAATCTGGTTCTTTTTTTGTTTATTAGGCTGGTTAAGTTAGTCTAATATTGTGACCTTTAGTTGTTTTACTCCAAAATTAATGGCATCTTGTTGAGAAGGGAAAAAGACATCGATTCGTTTTCCTTTAATGGCACCGCCAGTATCCCCTGCAATTGCTTCACCATAGCCTTCCACATAAACTTTACTACCCAGTGGAATTACAGTTGGGTCAACTGAGATGACCTTCGCATTTGGGTTTGTTTTAAGGTTAATTCCAGTAGCGGTAATACCGGAACACCCCTCACATGAAGCCGTATAGGCTGAAGCTTCTACTATAAGTTCCTTTGAAGCAGTATTATTTGTTGATGGAGCAATTGCTTCAGGTGCATTCTCCTTTGAAGCAGTATTATTTGTTGATGGAGCAATTGCTTCAGGTGCACTCTCCTTTGAAGCAGTATTACTTGTTGATGAAACAGTTTCTTCAGATTTACTCTCCATTGCAGTTGTATTATTTGTTACTGAAGTTGTAGTATCCTTTGCTGCATGAGCTGCAGGTTTTATTGATTTGTCAGTTACAGCCGTACTCGTTTTGGTACCATCAATAATAGTTAGATGTAAACCCGGATGAATCAGGTCCGTATGTAATTGGTTCCATTCTTTAATTTGCGAAACAGAGACTTGATGATCTAGGGCAATGTCCCATAATGTATCACCTTGCTTAACTGTATATTGTTGTGCAATGGTAAGGACATCACCAGGATGAATAAGGTTAGTAGTAATATCATTCAATGTTTTAATATTTTCTACAGATGTATGATGTACACGAGATAAATCCCAAAGAGTATCACCTTTTTGTACGTTAATTGTTGCAGCTTGAGCATTAGCACCTAAAGTTGCCGAAAGCAATGCAACTGGTACAATTGAAATTATTTTTTTAAGCATTTATTAATCCTCCATGTGCGTTCTTAGTTGTTAATGTAAAATCATCGTAACATAGATTTTTTTGAGAAAAAGAACAAGGAGGTGTTAATTTGATTTCGTCCATGGCATTTATATTGCAATAATATGTCTAATATTAAATGATACTAATTCCGTGATAAAGATACCTGATTTGTTAAGGGCAAAATGTGATAATGTTTATACATTAAATAAATTTCTAAAATGGGGGATAATCATGTCAGTTGTGGACCTGTTAGCTTCTCAACTAAGTCGAAATGATGAAGAGCCAAATATTGAGCTGGCACATAAATTAGTTCATGAAGAAAATTATACGGGCATAGAAAAAATAATTGAAAGCCTAACTTGCAAAGATAAAAAGATTCAATACGATTGTATTAAAGTAGCGTACGAAATTGGGCAAGTTAAACCAGAACTGATCAGTAAGTATGTCCTGACTTTTATAGAATTGTTAAGGAGCCCTAATAATCGTTTGGTCTGGGGCGGAATGATGGCATTAGCAACGATTGCCGAGGTAACATCAGTAACCATTATGGCTCATCTAAATATATTAAAAAGTGCTATGAAAGAGGGTTCAGTTATTACAATTGATAAAGGCGTCCTAACTCTTGCGAAACTAGCGGCTGTCAGTAAGGAAAATAATGATGTGATTTTTCCAATATTACTTCATCACCTTGAGAATTGCAGACCAAAAGAAATTCCTCAGCACTCGGAAAGTACGCTATTAGCCGTAACAGATGAAAATAAAGAGGAATTATTGAAAGTGTTACGAAAAAGAGAAAAATACCTAACAGCACCACAATTAAAAAGAGTCAAAAAGATTTATAAAACATTAGAAGCTTAATAAAAGTAAAAATATTTCTATATGTGCCAGGCCATTAATATAAATTTTAGCATCAGCGATGTTATTAGGAAGTATTGAATAAATGCGATCATAAAATAAAAACCACGCTTGGCCATGTTACGGGAATCGTATCATAAGAACAGTTTAAAAAACAACAGCACTAATCCCTTATTGGAATAGTGCTGTATTTATTCATAATTAACCTAGTATTTCTAGAATGCCTTGGCTCATTTGATTAATTTGTGCCATCATCGATTGAGATGATTGTAAAAGAACTTGATCTTTTTTTAATTTAGACATTTCTTTTGCTATATCTGCATCGCGTAAAGATGACTCAGCTTTCGTTAAGTTTTCTTCAGTGTTTTTAATGTTATTGTAGGCGTGTTCAAACATATTTTGATAGGCGCCTATTGTTGATCTTGCTTTTGATGCTTTCATAATGGCATGGTCAACTTTAGTAATAGCTGAACTTGCATGCTCTTGAGAATTAACGAGTAGAGGATCGATATTAAGTTGCTCCACCGTTACATTCGGTATGGATACTCTAACATTTTGTCCAGAATTACTCCCTACTTGTATATTTAAATGTAAGAACAAATTTTTGTCTCGCTCTGTTTCACCAAAAACATTAAGTTCAAACACGCCACTATCATTAATTGGCCAATTAATACCAGCATACTCGGGTCTATAATCGTATATATATAATTTCCCACCATCAGCTGCTAACTGTGAATAGTGCTTCACAAAATTTGTTGCACCGCTTGGTAATGTATTCGTATTAGTTGGAGTTGGATCATACACGAATCCTGGCTGACCATAAGCTGTTTCAATTATTTTATTGACTAAATCAGTTCTGTTTGTAATTGTACTCACATCAACTTCCATCACGGGATTAGGATCATTTAAACGTGATGTATCTGGATTACCATTTACAAATTTAATACTATAGGCTTGATTACAAGAACAACAAGTATAGTAAACGCCTTTACCTTCTAGATTAGCTATATCACTAGCTGAGTTAATATTGTTAAAGTCAATAATTGCACTAGCATAATCTATTGAATTGTATGTATATTTATCCGTTACGCCTCCGCTCGTTGTAACTTGTTGAACATATTGCGCTAAAGAACCAGATGGTATACTACTTCCGTCTTTATCAGCCATTCCAGCAAGCAAATACATACCGTTAAATTCCGTGTTTGAAGCAATATCACGTATTCCTTTTATTATTTGGTCTACCTCTTGTTGAACTTTTTGTCTATCTTCATCTGTTAAAGTATCATTTGAAGCCTGTACTGCAAGTTCTCTTAGACGCTGTAGATTTGGATCTAAGATATTGGCTAATCCACCATCAGCTGTGTTAATTAAAGACAGTCCGTCTTGAATGTTCTCTCCAGCTTGATTCAATCCTCGAATTTGTGCACGCATTTTTTCACTTATACTTAAACCGGCAGCATCGTCAGCAGCTTGATTGATTTTATAGCCTGAAGAAAGTTTATTTAAAGTACTATTTAATTCAGTTTTCGTGTAGTTATATCGATTTTGTGTGAACAAACCTTGATTATATTGAATCCGCATTTCCAAACTCCTTTAAATAGCTATGTTAGTAAAATAATACTGTAAAATTCCAATATAGTCCATTTAATTTGAGTAATTTGGTTCATTTTGTGTGGGAGGAAGCGTTTGAGGGCAACTAAATAAAACCACTCTTACACTTGTTACGATGAACCTTATCATAAGTAAATGATGCGGTTCATGAAAGATAAAGAGGTACAGATTTTTATCAAATATCGTGAGAACATCGATAGGAATATTAACTAAGAATGACCGTATAAGAAAAGGCAAAAAGAGAAATTGCACAGTGCAATTTCTCTTTTTGCTTGAACAGAGATAAATTATGCCTCAATCTTGATAATTTCATTACCATTACCATTACCATTACCATTACCATTACCATTACCATTGCCGTTGCCGTTGCCGTTGCCGTTGCCGTTGCCGTTGCCGTTGCCGTTGCCGTTGCCGTTGCCATTGCCGTTGCCATTGCCATTGCCATTGCCATTGCCGTTGCCGTTGCCATTACCGTTGCCATTACCATTGCCGTTGCCATTACCATTACCTGGCTTTTCAACCGACACATCAAATGTTAGTGTGTGGTCACCATATGTTACCGTAATCGTCGTAGTACCTTGACCTTTACCTTTTACAACCCCTGCATTAACAGTAGCTATTTTATCATTTGCTACTTCATAGGTTGCAAGCTTTGTAACATCTGTTTCTGTTGTTTCACCATTCAAAGAAGTTACTTCGGTAATCTTAACTGTAACTTCTTTACCGATTCTAGTTTCAACCTGAGCTTGGTCAATTTCTAGTGTTACTTTTGGTTCTTCAACAACAGGTACTTTAACTGTAACATTTACCGTAACAGTATTAGCCCCGTGTGAGCTAGTAATGGTAGTCGTACCCTCACCTACTGCAGTGACTAATCCATTTACTACTGTTGCGATATTTTCATCTCCAACCGCATACGTCGCTTTTGATGTAACGTCTTCCTCTGTTGCCTCACCTTCTGCAGGTGTTGACGTTTCTGTTACTTTAAGCTGTGCAGTCTCCCCAGCTGTTAGGTCTAGCTCAGTTGGATTTACAGAAAGTGTTACTACTGGTTCACCTATTTCTTTTTCATATATTTTTGCTTCACCAACATTCCCCGCAGCGTCAGTAATTTTTACTGATACAGCATTAGTTTCCGCTGTTACTGGGAATGTGAAGCTACCATCTTGATTTAATTCAAAAGCAACAGGCGCTTGTTCTTGTCCATTTACCGTGGAGATATAGGAAGCTTTTAATTTATCATTTAAATTGTAATTTAAATCGTATAAAGCTAACTCTTCATTGTAGTCGATATATTTATCTGTTACTTGTCCTGTAGCGACACCTTCAGTTACTGAACCAGTAATTTCTGGCTTAGTTGTTTTCACAATAATTGGTCCAACATAATCGGAAACTACTCCTGATGATGCAAGCCCTGTAAAGTCAATTGTATACAGACCATCTGGAATCTTTGTGGCAGGTTCTGATCCCCAAGGTTTGTACTGCCCACCAACATTCAGTGTATAAGAGCCTTTTCCTAGCGCTGTACCAGCATGTAGATAACCAATGTAGCCATCTCCATATTCTCCGCCTTCAGGATTCATAATATCCCAAAGCTCGATATAGTTAGTTGTTACATCTCCTGTTAATGTGAATGAAAGGACAGCTGAGTCTTTTACGCCATCTCCGTTAAAGGATAGGTCTGTTTCTGTAATCTTATAATCTTTAATTTCTGTTACTGCTTCGCCACCAAGGTCAGCTGCGAATGGTAATGAAATTTCTGTAGATCCTCCATTGATGTAAATATACCCTAGTAATTCAGAGCCATTTGGTGCCGTAGCTTGTGAAGCAGTTAATGTAATGTTTAACACTTGCTCACCGTTTAAATTAAATGTCGGTTGATCTACTGTAACAGTTGCATCACCAAATGATTTTGTCACATCAACTGAAACGCTATAATTGCCACCGTTTCCTTTCATGTCTTTTATTAGAACTTGTTTCGTTACAGAAATATTCTGGTCCTTAAGTGATTGTGGACCGAAAGTAACTGTACCTTTCAAGTTTTCAGTAACTGCACCCGTTCCATCTAAAATTGCGCTATCAAGTGCATAAGCAAGAATTTCTGGATGAGCTGCAGCATATGCATTTACACGTCCAGCGCCCTGAGAAAACACATCGTATTTTGTTTTATCTAAAACCTGTGCCGTATTGGAAAGAGCCACTTTTACATCAAACGCGTTCCAATTAGGATTGGCTTGCTTAACTAATGCCACAATACCTGCAATATGCGGTGTTGCCATTGATGTTCCTGTTTTTCGACCATAAGCTTCCGCATAATCTGCATCAGGAAAATCCTTTTTATACATTGGGATCGTTGACATAATATTTGTTCCAGGTGCACTTACATCTGGTTTAATATCAAAGTTTGGAGTAGATGGTCCACGTGAACTAGAAGAGTTTACATCATCCCCCAGTGTCTTAGTGGAAGCAAATTTACTAAAACTTACTTTGCCAGTTCCGCCTGCTAATGCAGCACGAATGGCATTACCATCCGTTTGGGACATATCGAATGTTGGTAGATATTCGAATGCATCACCAAGGAATGTACCTGAAATATCTGGTGCGTTTGATCCGCCTGCAAAGTTATGAATAATGGTTGCGACAGCTCCATTTGCCTTTGCATTCGCAATTTTATCAACAAAGGCGATGCCGCCACGCGAAATCAATGCCACTTTACCGTCTACATCAATTCCTTCAAAGTCTTTTACTTCGCCATTTCCAGGAACAGCAACTAGATCAAATTCTCCTTGAAGCTGTGTTGCAACATTTTTCCCGAAAGTAGTTCCCATTAATGGGAGCTGTTTAGTTAAGTTATAGTCGCCAACCGTAACATTTACTTCTCCGTTGTACATGGTTTCAGGATTTGTTGTGTTACCAACAGCAATTCCTAAACGAGCGGTTGCAGGCGTCCCCATTGTTCCGCGATTTGGACCAGAGTTCCCTGTTGCAACTACTCCGATTGTTCCAGCTATCATTGCATTATTTATAGCAAATGAACCAGCATCCGTTTCAGTATTAGCTCCCCCACCAAGTGAAAGGTTGATAATGTCCATTTTTTCAATGACCGCAGTTTCAATTGCCTTAACAATACCCGATGTAGCGCCACTTCCATATGCTCCAAGCACACGGTAAGCATAAAGGTCTACTTTTGGAGCAATCCCTTTAATGCCGTATTCGTTAGCACCAATTGCTGCAATTGTTCCAGCAACATGTGTACCGTGAGAAGTATAGAATGAGCTTCCTTTTTCATTAAATTCAGGTGTCCCAGCTGGACGCTCAGAAGGCAATGTTTCCGATGCATCATTATCTGCCCGAGGCTTCGTGTAAGTTGAAGAATTTGGAATAAAGTTTTTTCCACCTTTATAAATTCCAGCGAATTCAGGGTGATCTACATCAATACCAGTATCTAATACAGCTACTTTTATTCCTTGTCCTTCAAGTCCTTCCTTCCAAAGCTCTTCGATGCCAAGGAAAGAATTACTTGTATTCATTTGAGCTTCTAATTGATCTTCTTTTATAAGTTTTGATGATTTCGTCGTATCATCTTCTGATGCATGAACAATGACATCAGGTTCAATTAATGTTATTCCTTCTACTGTAAGCAGTTTTGGGAGATCGTTTGCTTTCACAGTGGCTGCAAAGCCATTTAAAACAGTATCGAATGTGTATCCTTGAGTCATCTGAACATTTTTAGTGACTAACTCTTTTTTTACTTGTGCTTGTTGTTCTTTTACATTTGAACGAGCTTCACTTTCTTGCGCATTAGAGAATCTCTTGCCGTTGATTTGGCTTATCCCTTGCTCTAGTGCAACAGGCTTTTCAGATAAATGAACAATGACTGCAACCTCTTGATTGCCTGATACATTTTGTAAGCTTTCGTGGAGAGTTGGACCATCTTTAGACAAGCTTAGCTGTTCAGCAATAGCTGCCTTTAGTTGAATAATACTTTCACTTTGACTATCCTGCTTGAAGGGTTTCGATTCTTCAGCACTAGCACTCGACAATGGAACTAATAGAGAAAGCACCATTACGAAAACTAGAATACTACTAAAAAACTTCATAAACTTAAAATTTTTCAAATCTCATTTCCTCCTCTGCCTCTAATTGTCACACTTTTCAGTTTAGTGTGATATTTCCAATTTATCACAATTGAATTAGTTCGAGTATCGGAATATTTAAATATTCTGAAATATTGATAATTAGTATCATTTTATGAAGTATAGATTAAATCTATTTTCCTAGTAATTGAATATAAAAGCAGAACTTTTGAATTGGAAATAAATATCCAAATTTTTCCCTTTAATCCTATCAAAACACCCGATATAGATATAGCCAGTCGAGTAGTAGCTTATAGAAGAGGAAAGAGGCCATTATTGGAGGGGAAACTTTTTAGAGTGTGGTTTTGGAAATAAAAATAACTGGCGATTTTTTAACAAATCGCCAGCTATTAGTGTTTGTAAACTATCTCAACAGTAAATGCCTTTCGTTTTTTATGCAGATTGTTTTTGATCTAAGTGATGACTAAAAAATGTTAGTAGGCTTGCACAGATCGCAACGAGTCCACCGACCCATGTTACATTCATTAAGTTCCCTTGATGATAAACAATTCCGCCTAATGCAGATCCAAAAGCAATACCAACGTTACTCGCAACTGGCATAAGTGAAGCGGCCAATCCTTTAGCACTTGGTTGGTAAATTTCAGCAAGATCAATTAAATATAGCTGAGTGGATGTTGTTAACAGGATTGCCATTAAAGACATTAATCCGATGTTTACTAGTCCTAAAATAAAATGATTGGTAGTCCAAAATAAACAAATTAGAACAATTGCCTGCACGAGAAAAACAAAACGGAGGCGACCGATAGCATTGTGATTGGCAATTTTACCAGCGAGAATATTGCTGAATATCGAAATAAACCCATATCCAAAAAGGATAAGACTAATAGAATTATTTGGAGCCCCCATTCCCTTCAAAATAGGAACAAGGTACGTAAAGACCGCGTAAGTTGCACCAAATCCTAGAGCAGGAATGAAAAAGGCCATTAAAATACGTGGCTTGATTATGAGAGAAAACTGATCCCGTATGGAGCTACGTACTTGACTGAGCCCCTTTGGCAAGACGAAGAAGGATGCCCAAAACGCAACCCCTCCTAGTAAAGTGGTTAACATGAAAGTGGCATTCCATCCATACGAGTTAGAAATTACAATACCAATTGGTACCCCCACGACATTTGCCAGTGTGAAACCGCCGAAAACGAATGAAATGGCAAGTCCACGTTTGTTACTAGGCATGGTTTCGCTTGCAACAATCATGGCTAGAGAAATTAAAACGCCTGTTACAACCGCTGTCATAATACGAAGTAGCAGCAGCATAATGTAGTTCGTAGAAATGATACACAAAGCATTAAAGATTATGAAAGCTGCTATCAAAAACAACATCCATTTTCGCTTAGGAAAGTGACTTGTTGCGGACATCACAAGTGGTGTAGCAATGGCAAATGTAATGGCAAATGCAGAAACGAGTGTGCCTGCTTTTGCGTTTGTCATTTGTAGACTTGAAGAAATATCAGTTAAGATTCCGACTATGACAAATTCACTTGTCCCCAGCACGAATGTTAATGAAGTAAGTGTTAAAATAAGTAACCAATGTCTCTTGGATAATTGTGTGTGGTGCATAAATACCTCTTTCTTAGATGAATATAAATGTGTCACAGAGCAGATAAACAACCTAAACATCATATCATAAAATATTTTTACAAGAGAAATATTTCTAGGTTGCACGGGGTTATTGGATTTCCACTATCGATAAGGCTACTAGTTTTAATAGCTACATCAAATATGGCTATACGTCATTCCTACTTCCTTACATTTTTTCTTGAAGGAGGAATTTACTAAGTTTGGTCGAAATTTTACATTAAGAAATCTTGTTCAAAATCTGCCGTACTAACTACCTTTAAAAAAGGAAAGGGAAGATTCCTGATGATTCAATTCCAAAACAATACTATTACAGTTTTTCAAAGTGCATTATATATGACTACCTCGGCAATCATTCAAACGAATGAATCAATCATTATGACAGATCCTAATTGGTTACCTAGCGAAATTCAAGAAATTCAAGATTTTATAAATAACATTCAAGGTGACAAACAACTATATATTATTTATACCCATAGTGATTTTGACCATATAATTGGTTCAGGAGCGTTTCCGGAGGCCAAGGTAATTGCCTCTAAACGATTTGATGACAATTTGAATAAAGCAGAAAGCATTCAAAAAATTCATCAATTTGATCAGAAATATTATTTACATAGGAGTTATTCCCCTGTATATCCTACAGTTGATATTGTCGTTTCAGAGGATGGATATACATTAGAGTTAGATTCGATTACGATGACCTTTTATCAAGCCCCTGGCCATACAGATGATGGTTTATTTACAGTGATAGAGCCATACGGGTTATTTCTTTCGGGCGATTACTTGTCTGATGTTGAATTTCCTTTCATCTTTAGCAGCTATAAGGATTATGTGAATACGATGAATAAGGCTGAAAAAATTTTACTTAATCATGCCATAACAACCCATATACCCGGTCACGGAATGACGACCCAAAATCAACAAGAAATTCAAAAAAGAATCGATAGCTCAAAGTATTACTTAACTCAGCTTCCACACGATAAAGGAGAGTTAGAGAATTATTTAAGGAGTGAATATTCATTTTTTGATGGAATGAAAAGCATTCATTCTGACAATAAAGAGATGATCTATAAAGAAAGTTCAGAAGAGAATTTGTAGTCTTCAAAATGCATCGAAATGTATGACAAAGCAACCAAAAAGGAGATTGGCTTGCAATAGCCAGTCTCCTTTATTATGAAAGCTTACTTTGTTAATTCGTTTCCAGTAAACACTGCAAGTAGTTCACGTACTTCATCGGTTGAACTTGCATTTATTAATTGAATTCGTAATTGACTAGCTCCCTTGAAGCCGCGCACATATATTTTAAAGAAACGTTGTAATGCTTTAAATGAACGAGTTTCAAATTCCTTAGAATAATGATCATGAAGATGGAGGTGAAGGTATAGCAAGTTCAGGTATTCCTCTGCACTATGCTCCTTTGGCTCTTGCTCAAAGGCATATGGGTTTGAAAACACGCCTCTCCCAATCATTACTCCATCAATACCGTATTGCTCAGCTAATTTTAAACCTGTTACTCGGTCAGGGATATCTCCGTTGATCGTTAGCAATGTTTCAGGAGCAACTTCATCCCGTAGTTTTTTAATATCTGCAATCAATTCCCAATGTGCGGGGACCTTACTCATTTCTTCTCGTGTACGTAGATGAATAGAAAGATTAGCGATGTTTTGTTTTAAAATATGAGTGAGCCACTCACGCCACTCTGCTACATTTGTAAAGCCAAGTCTTGTTTTTACGCTAACAGGTAAACCACCTGCTTTAGCGGCTTGGATAATCTCTGATGCTAGTTCAGGATGAAGAATTAAGCCGGCTCCTTTACCACGCTCAGCTACATTATCGACTGGGCAACCCATATTAATATCGATCCCTTTAAAGCCCAGCTCTTTCATGCCGATACTCATTTGACGGAAATGTTCAGGGTTGTCTCCCCAAATATGTGCAACAATCGGCTGTTCATCTTCTGTGAAGGCTAAGCGGTTACGCACGCTATCCATGCCGTCTGGATGACAATAGCTTGTCGTATTGGTGAATTCCGTGAAAAATACGTCGGGACGACCTGCCTCGCTAATGACATGACGAAATACAACATCTGTCACATCCTCCATAGGTGCTAAAATGAAAAATGGCCGTGGTAAATCAAGCCAGAAATTATTTTGATTCATTGATGAATATCCTCTCTTTCCAAAATACTACCTTGCAAAAAGATAACATATTTCCTTTATTACTTCACAACTAATAGGCTTAGCCACCTATAAGAAAGTTCAAAGATATTCCTCTTAAAATTAATGGGGATTGAATATAGGTCTCCACAGCATTTTTATTGTCGATCTAGAGGAGGGATACGATTAGTATTTATTAGAAATATTGACATTTATTTTTCAGACCACTAAGCTTAATTGGAAATAGACAGGGAGGGGGATTGCCAGTGGAATTTGTTACATTAAAATGTCCTAATTGTAATGGAAACATTGAATTTAAAGAGGAGCATTCATTCAAATGTCCATTTTGTGATACTGAAATAATGTTAAAAGAAAATAAAGTCTACTTTGTAGATCAAACGATTAATAATTATTATGGTACAACTGCTCCTCATAAAGCGACACTTCCAAAATCGAATTTAAAAGTACTTCTATTTATACCGTTTGTCTTTCTATGTGTATTTTTTGGATATTTGCTTTTAAGCAACAATCAAAAAGAAGAAGGGAATTATGAAGAGACATCTGTACGAACAATACCAGAAAGCGAGGTTTTACTACTCTTTTTAAAAGATATTTTTGAAAAGGGGAATGTAATGCCAAGTAAAGAAGAACTTGCAAGCATCCGTTATTTGGCTGCGTATTTTTCTGAGGATCAATGGCATTTTGATTACAGTCTGGATGATCCGTTTACAAATAAGGAAGCAGAAATTGTGACCTATATTATGAAGGATAAGCTATTAAATACACAAAAAATTGAACAAAAGGACTTCGAGGCATTTACAGGATTGACCGTATTGAAGCTGATGAATGATTATGAAATATCGCAAAGTGAAAATGTAAGCTTTCGACATTTGAAAAACTTAAAAAGCTATACAGGAAGCTTTAATGAATCTTTTAGTAAAATTGCGGAATACTTTAGCGATAAATCTACGGTTTCAGAACTCTCTATCCAAATTCGAAGCAATAATGAGCTTGCTTTATTATTAGAGTTTCCCAATCTCCAATCACTAGAAATATCTTATTTGGCGGAAGAGGTCACAGATTTCCAGCTTCTAAATAAATTGCCGCTAAAATCATTGTCTTTAAAGTTTACCAATGATTTTAAATGGCTGTCTACTTTAACAAATTTAGAATCATTAACGATCGATAATAGTGATGCGACAGATTTTAGCTCTTTTTATTCATTGAATCAATTACAGGAATTGAAGCTTTCATCGGTAAGAAATTTAAAAACACTTGATTTTATACAAAACATGCCTAATCTTCAATCACTTGATCTTGAATATATGAACATTGCTAATTTAGAAAAATTAAGAAATAAGTCGTCTTTAACAAAGCTACGTTTATCTTCTCCAGGTCAATTGGAATTACTTGATATTGTGAACAGTCTAACATCACTCACGGAGTTAACGCTAACGGGTTACTATGGCGACACTTCACCGATAGTAGCGCCCCATTTGAAAAAGGCAGAAATAACAGGCTCTTTTATACCGAAGTTAGAGGCACCTAGTTTAAAAGATTTGACTGTGGATATAAGTGGTTCGGATTCGACATTAAATGGTGCTCAATTACGGAAATACCCAAAGCTCGAACAACTTACAGCGAAGGAGTATGGGATTTTTACAGAGATTAGTTCTTTAAATGACCTACCCAATTTGCAAACACTATATTTAGACGAGACATTTTTTGATGAAGAAACGAGTGAGCTATTCAATTTAAAACATGTAAAAACATTAAATTGTTCTAAATGTAATTTTCAATTTACTAGTGAGCATCCATTAACGAACAATGTGCTGTTGCATTTAACTTTAAATGATGTATCGATGCGAGTAGGTAATGGTGATTGGGTGCATGAGGTTGATAGGGTGATGCCTTTCTTTGCTCGTTTTTCAGCTCTACGTTCATTCACATTACAAGATAGTTCATTACAATCGTTAAGTTTTTTGGAGAGTTGGCAACAAATTGAGGTGCTTCACTTGGAAAACAACGCTATTTCAAATATAGAGCCTTTAGTAAATCTACCGAATTTGAAAAAGCTATATATTTTAGGAAATCCGGTACAAAATCAATCTGCTCTAGACAAGGGAATTATGGTTTATTAACGTCATGTGCAATTTAAAACATTTGAAGTGTGGGTTTTCTTAGAATAGTTTTATGGGAGGGCCGAAGATGAAGAAGGCAGAAATGATGGATCAGCATTTAGAGACGTATGAAGAAAAGATTAGTAGTACGGAGATTTGGCATGTTGTAAATTTAATTTATAAAATTAATTTAGATGAAGCTCCTATTGTAAATAAAGAGATAGAAGGAATTTCTTCATTATCAGGAAGAGAGGCAATAGATTCCTTTCTACAACAGTATGAGGGAAATATAACAGGGACAAAGGCACGGAGTATTCTAAATGAAATGTTTGGTGTTAATTTGGATGCCATTTCCTCACTAGAGGGAGCAAGGCTATCTTTATATTCAAAGGGTCAATGGATTGTTCAACATGAAAAGGATTTATTTGTCGTACATACAGGAGCAGGGGATATAGATGTGAAGGTTTATCCTACAAATTATTTCTTTGAACAAACTGGGCTTAAAGAATTACCAACTAATTTACAGCATAAACTAGCAAGTATCGGATATTACTTCGATGATACAATGGATAGTTACTATTACTCAAATCCCACGAGTGAAGCTGTTTCAGATACTTTTAAAGGAAAAACAATAGGTGCTATACTAGGGGTCATTCAACAATCATTTTCGCATTTATAAATTAAAAAGGTCATATAGAGGGGTTATTCACCCCATCTATATGACCTTTTCATCATTAGCAATAAATTTTACTTTCCAAAAGAGGATAAAAATTTAACTCGATCTCCCATGGGAGGTGTATTATTGTCTGTTAAAACTACTTCCAATACAGCTGGACCATTTAAATTCATCAAGTTATGAAGCATATCTTGGTTAAGGTCTTGCAGCTCTGTTACTTGGAAGCTTGGTATATCCATTGCTGAGGCCATAGCACTAATATTAATCGGATGTTGCTCAAAGGATGGATGCGTACGCTTAAACTGTAAAGCATGTCCATGGTATACCATCCCTAAACGAGCATTATTCATGACAATAAATAAAATGGGTAGATGATATTCTTTTGCTGTTAAAATCTCCATCCCATGCATGAAAAAGCAACCATCTCCTGTAATACATGCAACAGGACGTTCAGGTTCAGCTAACTTTGAACCAATAGCAGATCCAATTCCACTTCCCATAGCTCCAAAATGAACATTTATATTAAATGTATCATAATCTACTACTTTCATATGATGAATGACATAGGACATAAATTCACCAATATCAATAGCGTATCTTGTAGAGGTAGGTAAATATTTTTGAATAGTTAACAATACATTTTTCGTGTTATATTCCCCTGTGTCTGCTTCATAAATCTCTTTATTTTCTGTAACCTCAAACGAAGTTCTTGCTAGACCTTTAGCTCTTAGTTCTTCAATAAGCAATAATAAACTAATATGGATGTCACCTAGCACCGGTAAATCAATGTCATATTTTCGGTTGAACACGGATTGATCAAAGTCCATCTGTATTGAAAAACGATTTTTAGTAAGGTTTAAGTTGTAGTTATTTGTGGCTGTTTCTCCTAAACTTGAACCAACAATGAATAAAACTTGCCCGTCGCCATCAGCTATTAATTGGGAGGCAGCCTCATGGCCAGCAAAGCCGAACACACCAACTAGGAGAGGATGATCCTCTGGAATATAACCTTTAGCTTGTGGTGTTGTAATAATTGGCCAATTTAAAATTTCTGCTAACTCTAATAATTGATCAACAGAGTTTCTTACACCTTGTCCTACCAAAATATAGCCACTTCTTCTTGCTAATAGCTCTTCAGCTACACTTTTAATGGTATCTAGTTCAGGAATAATGGCTGTTCCTTTTGGTGGGGCTGGTATTTCTAGGTTTGGAACGGTTTCATGTTGAACATCTATTGGTATAGCGATATGTACAGGACCTGGCACGCCAGATAGAGCGATTTCTGAGGCTTTTACAATTTCTTTTAGTAAATCCTTCGATTCTTTAACCGTTACGCTATATTTGGTAACTGGTCGGAAGATTGGTTCAGCATCTAACTCTTGAGAGGCATTTAAACCGATCGTGTTAACAGGAACAGCACCGGTTAAAAATAAAACCGGTAAATGCTCCCGCATAGCATTTGCGGCACCTGTTACTAGGTTTGTTCCACCAGGTCCACTACAACCAATACAAACACTTAGATGATTGGCGTATTTTGCGTAAGCCGCAGCCATATAAGATGCTGCTCCTTCATGTTTTGTGACGATAGGTGTTAATTCACTCATATCATTGAATTCATCAAAAAATGCATTGACTGAGCCTGCTGGAATACCAAAAATATATTGCACACCACTATTTTTTAAATACTCTAAGACTGCGCGAGCTGCTTTCATCATCATTTCTCCTTTGCATATTCATTTAGTAGACTAACAGAAATATTTTTTCATAATTTCTCCAGCTTTCATAGGTTTACTGAAGAAATATCCTTGCATGAAATGACAATTTTGTGCCAATAAATAGTCTGCTTGTTCTTTTGTTTCGACTCCTTCAGCAATAACCTCCAATTTCAAATTTTGAGCTAGGGTAATGATTGTATTAGTAATAGCTGCTGCATCATCCGTTAACATTTCTTGTACAAAGGATTTATCAATTTTTAATGTGGAAATCGGCAAATTTTTTAAATAACCTAAAGATGAATAACCGGTACCGAAATCATCAATAGCTAAATTGACCCCAAGTCCCTTCAATTGTGTCATCGTCTTTAATGTTACCTCTGTATTTTTTACAATTAGATTTTCTGTGAGCTCTAGCTGTAAATATTCAGGAGACAAATCTGTTTCATGTAAGACACTTTCAATAATAGAAAATAAATTATTCTGTTCGAACTGATGAACAGATAAATTCACAGACATACTAATTAGAGGGCATCCTTGATTATGCCATTCTTTTAATTGCTTGCATGCTTCCTTAAGAACCCACTCACCTATCGGGACGATTAACCCTGTTTCTTCAGCAAGTGGAATAAACTTATCAGGCGTTATCATGCCATGTTCTCGATGATTCCATCTTAATAAAGCTTCCACACCTTTAATTTTATTTGTTTTATAATTTATTTGTGGCTGATAGAAGATAATCAATTCATCTCGCTCTAAAGCCTTATATAAATCATTTTCAAGTTTGATACTCTCAAAAGTTCTTGTATCCATTCCTTCACTAAAGAAATGGTAGCTAGTACCTGGCGTTTCCTTTGATTTGTACATGGCTGTGTCGGCATTTTTGATTAACGTTTCTGTAGTATCGCCGTTTTCAGGAAATAAACTGATACCAATACTTGTTTTAATATATATTTCATTGTCTATTAAATTAAAAGGTTGAGAGAAAGAAGCATTGATACAATTAATAACTTTTAAAATGTCATTCTCACACTTAATATTAGGTAAGTAGATTGTAAACTCATCTCCACCTTGCCTTGATACAGTTGCATCTTCTGGGACGCAGGCACTTAAACGTTTGGCAACACTTTGAAGTAATAAATCTCCATAACTATGACCTAGCGAATCATTCACCAACTTGAAACGATCTAAATCCAAGTAGAGCACAGCTAATTTTTCACCATTTACTTTCGCATACTTCAGTCCTTGCGTTAGTCTGTCTAATAAAAGAACTCTATTGGGCAAATCCGTTAAACTATCGAAATAGGCGTGGTATTTAATTTTTTCTTCTAATTGCTTTCTTTGCGTTATATCTTTAAATGTAATAACTTCGCCTACGACTTTATCTCCTTCTTTTATTAAAGAAGTGACGTATTCAACGGGGAAGTTGGAATGATCTTTTCTAAAAAAAACTTCGTAGCTGTTAAAATTTGTATTTAAGAAGGGTGAAACAGTAGTGTTGTTCTCTGCTTCACAACCACTCATAATAATTTCAACTGATTGTCCAATCAATTCTCTATCTGTTTCATACCCCAACATGAGCGCACCTGCTGGATTGCAAAATGTAATGTTACGGTCAAGATCTAATCCAAAAATTCCTTCACCTGCCGAGTTGAGAATTAACTCTTTTTCACGGCTAAGTTGCTGCAACTCCGCGACAACACGTTCAAGCTCTTTATTTTTGTCTCTTACTTCCGATGTTCTCTCCTCAATAATAATCTCTTGTTTTTCCATATATAACTGGTTGGATAAGGCAGATGCAGTAGTATCAACAATGGATTGAGCTAACTGTAATTGAGTCTCGGAATAGAAAAAAGGTTTATTTTCAAGATTAACAATAGAAATTTGTCCTAAAATTTCACCCATTGAAATCAAAGGAAACATAACTAAACCATTTATCCCGAAATTACGACAAACTTCATGATTTGGCCTGTCATCCTCAAATACATTTGGAATAAGAATCGCTTTTTTCGTTTCAAAAACTTCCTGCATGACAGGATCATTGCTCTCATCAATTTTTATTTTGTTATGTGTTTTAAGCCAATTCTCTTCGGTCCAATCGCTATCCTTACTCAACTTAGCTGGTTTAATACTTTTTTCTGCTAAAGGATCTAATAAGTGAACACCTATATTTTTATTATCTAAAACCTTTTCTAAGTAGAAAAAGCATTTATCAAGGCTTTCCTGTAGTGAAGAGCACATGGATAAGTCGCGTGTAACATCGAGCAGTAACTGCTTTTCATTTATAAGATGCTCTTTATAAGTTAAGTTGTTTGCGTTTTGAATCGCAACCGCAGCCATATTTACATAGGCCTCAACCGTTTGGATTTCTTCCTCTGTTAAGTTCATTGGAATTCCATAATCAAATAAAAAAACAAGTCCAAATAACTCTTGTTCAAAGGAAATAGGGAGTACTAATAAAGATTTAATATGAAATCCTTCAACGGCTCTAGGGTCAGGGCGATTGTCTCTTGAAGTATCAGGAATATAAATCGTTTTCTTTGTTTCAATTACTTCCTTTGCCAGTAAATCTATTTCAGTCTCAATGACATGCATATTCAATGTCCAACCGTTAATTACTTCTGGTTTTCCTACATATCCTCTGAATGTTCCATCTTCTTGTGGCAAATAAATTCCCACTGAATCACAGTTGACGATTTCTTCAGATATTGCGATTGTTACCTGTTCCAATACTTCACGTAAATCAAGCTTCATGTTTATCATTTTCGTTATATTGGCCAGTCGAGAATATCTCGTTTGTTCTATAGACATGTAAATGAACCCCCAATTTTTTGTCATTGTCCTGTAGAAAAATTGTTAAATTTTTACTTTATTCGTATCGAATGTCTTATTATTTTATTTTACAGTAGTAATAATCAGGTAGGTAAAAAAAAGTAGAAATTAGTTAAAATTTCTTAAGAGTATTATTCGGTTTTAGTCAATACCCTTTTTATGTAGGACTAGAATCCTTTGAATAAAATTAAATACATTCTACAGTGGCGATAATGATCTATTAGGTTTTTACTAGGAATGAAAAGTAAATGTTCATCAAAAAAATGCAAACAACTTGTACGTGAACTTTGTAACATTTTCACGGGAAAATAAAGGGCAGTTCAAAAATGGGTTTGCTCTTCTTTAATGGAAAAATATTAAAATATTATTAATATTTATTTGACCTCCATCTATCTGAATAAATACCCATGCCTTTTTCCAAAGGTTTAAAATTAAATTTACAAACATGGAAATGTATTCAATATAAGAGAGCTTCCTAATTTTATTCTACAGTGCATTAAAAATTCCTCTCTCTAAATGAGCATTCACCTCTTTGTTGGTTAAATATTCTGATTATTTAATGTTATATATCCAAAACGTATTTTAATTTATGAAACAAGAAATCACCCTGACACGATGTGTGATAGATTGTGGTCAACCATGGAATAGCTTTATAATGAATAGATGGTAAATAAGAGGAGTTGAAAAGATGTTCACACGTAACAAAGGTTTTTATGCAATGTTATCATTGCTAGCACTTATTTTCGTATTGACGGGCTGTGGTACAGCGAATGACAGTAAGAAAACAGAGGGAAGTACAACAAAGGAATCAGAAGAAAATTACGCATCCAAGGTGAAAGAAAATCCGATTGTAACAATTACGATGAGCAATGATGAAAAAATTGTCATAGAATTAGAGCCTACTGTAGCACCAAATACTGTAGCTAACTTTGTTTCATTAGTGAAAGAAGGATTTTATGATGGTCTTATATTCCATCGCGTCATTCCTGATTTTATGATTCAAGGTGGAGACCCTTCAGGTAATGGTACAGGTGGACCTGACTATTCAATTGATGGCGAGTTTTCCTCAAACGGTTGGGACAATAGCCTGAAACATGAACGTGGCGTTATTTCAATGGCACGCTCGCAAGATCCAAATTCGGCAGGATCACAATTTTTCATTATGGTAAAAGAAGCGACACATCTTGATGGAGAGTACGCTGCTTTTGGGAAAGTCATTGAAGGTATGGAAACTGTAGATGCAATTGTTGCTGCTGAGCGAGATGCTACAGATAAACCATTAAAAGATCAGCAAATGAAAAAAGTAGAAGTGGACACGAAGGGCTTTGATTACCCGGCACCTAAAGTAAATAAATAATTCCTAAAAATTAATAGACGTTAAAAAGGCTAAATCAATTAGGATTTAGCCTTTTATATTTGCCGATAACCTCGTACATTCCCTTATCCTTCAACTTCCTTTGGTATCGAAATAAGCCATAAAAAATCGTCCTCTATAAGTATTTGAATATCCTGACCAAAGTTCATTAGTTGCTCGGCTTTGCGTTGTTTAGTACTGATGCCACGACGTTTGTCTCCAAGGATGACAAAATCCGTTTGTTGTGTGACGGTGCCTTGTAAAAATCCACCGCAAGCCTTTACTTGTTTGGCTGCTTCTGAACGAGTCATCGTGGAAAGAGCGCCTGTAAACACAATTTGCTTATGATAAAAGGGGTGGGGAAGGCTTTTGGTTGGATCTGAAAAAATGATGTCTAGGCTGTCTTTAGTAGTCATATTGCCCTCCTGAAACTCCTTCGATTTTTGCCTGCTAGTATTGATAAATACATCCACAAAGTTTTGCATGTATGCTACATTAAAATAAAAATTTAAAGAGGTACATAGACATGAATTCGCAATTGGCCGCTTTTATTACTCTTTGCTGTACATCGGGTGTACTAAATTTGTATTTATGTTTATATGTCTTTCTACAACGTTTTAATTATACAAAAATTGCTCAATTGTTTATTAGTTAGACAGCTTTCATAACGGTGTACTGTTTTGCTTCTGCATTTTGCATAATAGCTACATCACTTGAGGCTATAAAGATTTGGACAACTATTCTATATGTCGGTATGGCAACTTCTGCACCATTAGGCTTATTGTTTATCATGCAGTATTTGGGCTTTAAATTATCAAAAAAAAACCTCATTGGAATTCTTGTTATTCCTGCTATTAGTATAGTGTTGGTTGCTACAAATGATATCCATCATTTGCATCATCGAATATTTGAAATTGACCCTGTTTTAGGGGCTCCCTATATTCATCAGGAAATTGGTTTATGGTATATCATTCACGGCATATTCACATTTTCCAGCATGTTGGTAGCATTTTTATTAGTGCTGACCCATTGGAAGGAAGCAACTAAGTCCTATCGACCACAATTAATTGCGTTAATGTGTGGGCAGTTGATTCCCATTATAACAGCATTTGTCTACTTGCTGGGCTTAACACCAAAAGGAATGGATCCAGTTCCAATGGTTTTATGGGCTTCCTCACTGTTGTATTTATGGTCTATACATTCCTCGCGCTTGTTTAGAGTAATGCCGGTCGCTAAAGATGCTATCTTTCATAGTATCAATGATGGCGTTATCGTATTAGATGAAAGTTTTCGATTAATAGAATTTAATCAAGCCTGTAATAAGATGATGCCATCATTAACGAGATCGATGTTCGGCATGGACTTTGCGAAGGTATGGCTTGAGGTAACGGGGCAGTCGATTCCCTTTACATGGGAGAGCGTGGTGAAGGCGCAGGAATTTGAGTTGGAACTTACTAATTGTAAGTATCAAGTGCGTATTACAGCACTACAGCATGTGAATCACGGTAGTGGACTATTACTAATTTTCACCGATATTACGGAGGTGAAAAATATCCAGAAAATGTTAGAAAAACAGGCTTATTATGATGAGCTTACACAAATTTATAATCGCCGTGCATTTTTTCAACAATGTAATCAAGCTTACGTTGAGGCGAAAGGGACTTCATCCTCATTTACAGTGGTGCTAATGGATATTGATCATTTTAAACATGTCAACGATACGTATGGTCATGCAGTGGGTGATCAAGTACTTGTTCATGTCGTTAAGGCTTGTCAGGATGAATTAAAACATGGTGAGCTTTTTGCAAGATATGGCGGTGAGGAATTTGTTCTTGCGTTACGAGGATGCACATCAGTAGAGGGAGAGGCTTTAGCAAATAAGCTTTGTCAGAGTGTAGAGCTAGAACCGCTTAAGACTACAGAGGGAATCATTACAACTACGATTAGCTGTGGGGTAGCTGAAGGGACAAATGGGGAAGATACCTTATATCAACTCTTGAACAAAGCAGATAAAGCACTGTACTCACCAAAACAAGCAGGACGTAATCGAGTACATGTGTATAGAGATTATGAAAAAGCTAAAATATACAATCATTGAACAATGATGTATATTTTAGCTTTTTCCTTACCAATCTGTGTGAAAAACACCTGCTAAATCAGTTCGCTCATACGTATGAGCACCAAAATAATCGCGCTGTGCCTGTAGCAAATTAGCATTAGATGAACCAGTTCGATAACTATCATAATATGTGAGCGATGCACTTAAGCATGGGAATGCATTACCTGCCTGTATACCTTCGCACACAATTTTTCTCAATCCACTTTGATAGTCCTTTATTTTTTCTGCAAAGTAAGGATCGATTAATAGGTTAGCGAGTGTAGGTTGTTTTTCATAAGCATCGCTTATAACATTTAAAAACTCTGCACGTATAATGCAGCCACTACGGAAAATGAGCGCAATATCCTTTAATGGTAAGTTCCAATTATAGAGCTCTGAAGTCATTTTATATTGCGTAAAGCCTTGTGCATAGGCACAGATTTTCCCCATATAGAGGGCTTGTCTGACATATTCTACCCACATTTCTTTATCGAGATTTGGCTGAGTACTGCTTGGACCTGCTAATACTACTTCTGCACGAACTCGTTCTTCTTTTAATGATGAAATATAGCGAGCGAATAAAGCCTCTGTAATAATCGAAGTTGGGATGCCATTATCGATGGATTGCATACTCGTCCATTTGCCAGTTCCTTTTTGACCAGCTTTATCAAGAATCATATCGATCAGAGGTAAGCCTGTGACATCATCTTTTTTGCGTAAAATTTCAGCTGTAATTTCAATTAAATAGCTTTTTAATTCTCCTTGATTCCATGTTTCAAAGATTTCAGCGATCTCCTCAACAGACAATCCAACATTTTTTCTTAAAAATGTATAGGCCTCGGCAATGAGCTGCATATCAGCGTACTCGATGCCATTGTGGACCATTTTGACAAAATGGCCTGCACCTTTAGGCCCCATATACGTGCAGCATGAAGTGCCCTTAAATTGCGCTGCTATTTTCGTAAGAATGGGAGCCGCTTTTTCGTAGACCTCACGATCGCCGCCAGGCATGATAGAAGGACCTGTCAAAGCTCCAACCTCACCACCTGAAATTCCAATGCCTAAATAGCCGATACCTCGAGCCATCAGTCCATCGTATCTACGCTCTGTATCTTGATAGTGAGAGTTACCACCGTCCATAATGACATCACCTGTTTCAAGGAAATGCACTAAGGAGTCAATGACTGAATCAATGGCTTTACCAGCAGTCACCATTAAAAAGATCTTTCTTGGTTTTTCTAAAGATTGCACAAAATCTTCTATTTCATAGTAAGGAGTAAGCGCTTGTCCTTCGACCTTTTGTAGAAGTTTGTCCGTTAGATCGCGTGTATAGTTATAAACTGCTACTTGCTCGCCCTTATTAGCCATGTTTAAGGCGATATTACTGCCCATAACACCTAAACCAATAACGCCTATTGTATTTAACATTTATGCTCGCTCCTTCATGTCCATTTTTAAACAAATAAACTAAGTAATAAAATAAATCCTAGACCAGCTACAGATACAATTGTTTCTAGCAATGTCCATGTAGCAAACGTTTCTTTCATACTTAATCCGAAATATTCTTTAAACATCCAAAATCCAGCATCATTAACATGTGATGCAATTAAGCTTCCCGCACCTGTCGCAAGAACCACCAATGCAAGGTTCACATCATTTTGGCCTAACATAGGGATTACTAGCCCAGCTGTTGTTAAAGCGGCAACAGTAGCTGATCCCAATGAAATACGTAAAATAGCAGCAATAATCCATGCTAATAGAATGGGTGATAAGGTAGTTCCATGGAATAGCTCAGCTACATAATCACCAACGCCCCCATCGATTAATACTTGTTTGAAGGCACCGCCACCACCAATAATCAGCAGCATCATGCCAATATGCGAGATTGCTGTTGTACATGATTCCATTACTTGCTTAATTGGAATTTTTCTTGCTATACCCATCGTATAAACGGCTACTAATAAGGAAATTAACATGGCAGTACCAGCCTCTCCAATGAAGCGGATTCCGGCTAATAAGCTGTTATCTTCGAAACCTATTGTTTTTTGTAGCAGTGTAATTATAGTAGCGATGGACATTAAAATAACTGGTAACAATGCAGTGAAAACGCTGATGCCAAAGCTAGGGGTATCCTCCAACTCAAAAGTTTTTTGCTCTCCTAAAGAGGCAATATTCCCAGTTTTATTGAATGATTCAGGCACTAATCTTTTAGCTATCTTTGTAAATAATGGCCCAGCTAGAATCACAGTTGGAACGGCGATAATAAAACCATAAAGCAATACTTCGCCGATGTTTGCCCCATATTCACCTGCAATCACCGTAGGGCCTGGATGTGGGGGTAAAAATCCATGTGTGACCGATAAAGCGGCTGTCATCGGAATACCTAGATACAAAATAGAAACCTTCAATTGTCTCGAAATAGCGAAAACAATAGGTATTAACAGTACTAGTCCTACCTCAAAGAAAAGGGCGATTCCGATAATAAAGGATGCCACCACCACGGCCCACTGAATATTTTTTTCTCCAAATTTGTTCACCAGGGTCATAGCAATGCGCTGTGCGCCCCCTGAATCGGCTATTAATTTCCCTAGCATTGCGCCAAGTCCAAATATTAACGCCAAGTGACCTAGTGTACCGCCTAATCCTGCCTCAATCGTTTTCACAATACTATCTACAGGTATTCCAAGAACTAAAGCCACACCAAATGAAACAATGATTAAAGAGATAAACGTATTTAATTTAAAGACCATTATTAAAATTAACAGTGCAATAATACCAATACCTACAATAACTAAAGGCATATATTTTCCTCCTTTTTAGTTAGGCTTTATTAAGCTCCTCTGGTATTGAGCAATAGACGCATAATCGTCTGCTAATACCCTTGATAAACGAATGAAAATAGGAAGTAGCTGTCTATATTCTTTAGCTGCCTCTTCTAAAGGTGTATGTTTATAAGTGTCACCAATCATATCAGCAACCACTTCAAAGGAATCAATTTTGCCTATTGCATATAAGCCTAAAATACAAGCACCAAGGCAGGAACTTTCATAGCTTTCAGGTACTACTACCTCTGATTCAAAAATATCAGCCATCATTTGTCGCCAAATCTCTGATCGTGAAAAACCACCTGTTGCTTGAATACGTGTAACGGGACTTTCCATACATTCAAGTAATGCTAGGTATACGGTATACAAATTGTAGATAACCCCTTCAAGAGCAGCTCGTATCATATGCTCCTTTTTATGTGACATGGTTAAACCAAAAAATGAACCACGTACATCTGGATTCCATAAAGGAGCGCGCTCACCTGATAAATATGGATGAAAGAGTAATCCATCAGCGCCAGGTCTTACACGCTCAGCAATTTTCGTTAACACGTCGTACGGATCAATGCCTAATCTTTTAGCCGTTTCAATTTCAGAAGAGGCAAACTCATCACGAATCCAACGAAGGACCATGCCACCATTATTTACGGGGCCACCAATAACCCAATGGTTTTCTGTTAACGCATAACAAAAAATTCTTCCTTTTACATCCGTTTTGGGCTTATTAATAATCGTACGAATGGCACCACTTGTCCCAATTGTAACGGCAATTTCGCCCTCTTTAATGGCGTTAACTCCTAAATTTGAAAGCACACCATCACTTGCACCGATCACAAAAGGTGTTTGTGGATCAATGCCGATTTGCTCAGCTAAAATTGGATGACAGTTGGTGAAATATTTAGTTGTTGGTACGAGTGTTGATAATTGTGCACTTGTAATTCCAGCAACCGTTAATGCTTCTTCATCCCAATCTAAAGTGTGAAGATTCATCATCCCCATAGAGGAGGCTAATGAATAATCCACGACATATTCATTGAAGAACTTTTTAAAAATATATTCTTTAATACCGATAAATTTTTTTGTTTTACTAGCTAGTTCAGGGTGTTCCTTTACAAGCCATGTAATTTTACTTAGTGGGGACATTGGATGAATAGGGGTCCCCGTTCTTTTATAAATCTCATGCCCGTTCCATTCATCCTTAATTTTATGTGCCCACGCCTCACTACGATTATCCGCCCAAGTAATGACAGGAGTTAACGGTCGGTCATTTTCATCTATCGCAATCACACTATGCATGGCGCTACTAAAGGATACAAATAATAATGGTTTGCCCGAATGGACTTTCATAATATTTGAAATTGCTTGCAGTACTGCCTGAAAAATCTCTTCTGGATTTTGCTCCGCCGTAGAAATATCAGGTGTATATAGTGGATACCCGATATTTTCTTGTTGAATAACTTCGCCTTGCTCGCTGAATAATACAGCTTTTGTGCTAGTAGTCCCTATATCCACACCTAACATATAGTTAGTCATCCTGTGACTCAACCCCTTTAGATAGCATTTGCTGTGACCTCCATAGGTCTTCCACAGTCCCTTGAACATCGTCAAAATTGTCATGTAAAGATTTAATCATGAGCTCTCGATCTTTAGCTCGGATAGCATCTATATATAGCTCGTGATTTTTCACAATACGAGTGAAATCATCGTATTTTTCAATAAAGCGCATACGCATGGATAGTAGTATTAATCCTTCCATTACTGGTTTTAAATTATTCCAGATCATCTCGATATAGGAATGTTCAATGGAGCGAATAATAGCTTCATGGAACATAACATCCTGATAAGAAAATTCATCTGCATCATTATATTTTATGGCAACCTTCATCATTTCTAATGTTTTGCTAAGTTCCAGCGCTAGGTTAGTTGTATCCATTTTAATCAGGCGTTCAAACACAAATGTCTCAATCAGTAAACGAACATCATATATTTCTTCAATTTCCTTCTCTGACAAACCAATGACAACAGCGCCCATTTTCTCAAGTCTGATGATGTTCTCAGATGCCAATGTCCTTAATGCTTCACGAATGGGTGAACGACTTACTTCAAAATCGGCTGCTAATTTGTTTTCAGAAAGAATGGTACCGCTTTCAATTAATCCTGAAATAATACGCATTCTAAGCTCATAAGCTACACGATCGCCAGTTGAAGCCTTAGAAAGCCATTTTTGAGGATATAAATAATCATTAGATTCGCTCATAATATCACCTTTTTTATTTTCAGTATACTTGTATACAAGTATTATAGTCAGAAAGAAAATAAGATTGCAAGCGACATAAAAGGAATAACAATGAGACGTCGTGGAAAGAGCCTCCACAATAATGCTTTGTAAAATAAAAATTTACTGTACATGCTTTCTTTTAACATGGACAAACTTTACAGTGAGAAGATTTTAGAACGCATAAATGTTTAAAAGCTTCTCAAATAATTAGTGGAGGATGGTTATGTCAAATATGAATACAAATCGTAAAAATGCAAAAGCAAATGAAACGAGAAGTGCAAGCATAACAAACCAACCTCGACAAAAGCTCCAGGAAGAGTTTGGTTCTGAATTTGAACTTGATACATCTTCAGCACAGGTAAATAATTTAGCTGAAACTAAAGGAAAAACAGGTATCAAACAACCAGTCAGTGAACGGACGGCGTGGCACTAGTTTATATTTGACAACTATTCAACACAACGAGAAGAACTAAGTTAGATGCCTTAGTTCTTCACTTATAGCCTGGGAAATATTGTGTTATTTAATATACTTTCCATACATATTTTCTGAGCATTTCATAATACTACATTTGAACAATGAAAACTTTTTTGGGAAGGGAAGAGAGTAAATTGGCAAAACACTCAGATACAAGTTGGAAGCAGGATCATCCAAGTACATTATTTAGTAACTCGGTGCAAAAGGCGGATCGTATGTTAAAGCATGCGAAATCACACCCTGAGGAAATGGCTATCGAGCATGCCTTTGATCAAATCAAACATGCAGAAAATGCACGTCTCAATGCAGAGCAATACGGTGAACATTTGGATACAGTGCAGCAAAATAAAGAGTATCTAGAGCAGATCAAGCAGCAGCTACATGAAATGAAAGAAAATATGTCTGGACAGTAACAAACAAAAACGGCTTAAGTCCAAGTGGATGGACTTAAGCCGTCTAACTTTGCCTTAACACCAAACGACTATCTCATATGGAGTAGTTTGGGCAGGTATACTTCTAGTAGTAGGACCATACATAACAATCAGGTTTCGATTAGCAGGGCTTTTTGTAAAAGGTTGCCCATTTTTAAGTGACATAACGGTTGAAGGAGAAAGGTTTAATTGTAATTGCCCATCGCTACTCACCAATTGTTGATTAAAAAAATCTACCTTCACGTTTTGAAAGTTACTTTCTTTTACTACAATTAATGCACGATATTGTGGTGGATAAATCATAGGTACAGGCGCATCTCCATCATAATAACCAGTGACCCATTCACCAGCTCTAACAACTTCATGATTCACAAAATAAGTAGAAGGAGAAATGACAAAGTTGACGACTCCGCCTACACCATCTTCCACACTCATCATTTTATAACAACCATCCCTGTCACCATTTTGCCCCACTGGAAAATCACTAATTTGTGTAATGACACCACGAAATGATTTAAAATTTACCATAGCCATTCCCTTCTAAAATCATTCTTGTTCTTTTATTTAATTTATGTAGCATTGCAGACTGAGGTGACAGACATAAATAGGTATTACTATTTTGTATGATCCTCAACTATACTTAAATATGTTTACTATAAAGTTAGAGGAGTGGAATCTATTGAAGTGGATTTCTAAAAATAAGAAAGTCTTTTTATTAGTAGTAGTTGTAATTATTATTGCGGGTATACTCGATATCAAATATGAGGGAGTATTTTATCAATTATTGCCAACATCTATGCAAAGTTTTTTATCTGATCTATTTTAATAGTGGCTCCATATCAAAATCCTTCAAGAAGTATACTCTCGAAGGATTTTATTTAGTACATTCGTTATTTATAGGAAGTCGCAGCAATCATTAAAAAGCAATTGTCAGGGGATTGCTAGGTTTTGTTGACATACTAAAAAATACATAATAAAGAGGAATGACGTTGGCAAATTGAAGAAAAGCACTTGAAACATTTTGAAAGATGGCAGGACAGAGACGAAGTAGTAGGCGCGTTAATTTGTGGGAGTTACGTTACAGGACATCCTTCCGAACGTTCTGATATAGATGTACATATTATTTTATCAAATGATGTGACATGGCAAGAAAGAGGTAATCAAATAATTGATGGCTTTCTGATTGAATACTTTGCTAATCCATCAGGTCAAATTTGGCGCTATTTCCAAGATGATTTTAATAAACATAGGACAATGGCGATGGTACAATTTCAAACAGGGCATATTTTATTTGATTATACTGGAATAATAAATGAATTAAAGATAGAGGCATATGCATGGCTAGAGAAAAATTATGAAACAATTAATAAAACGGTGCTAGAAATAAAAAAATACGGATTATGGGATATGTTAGATAATGTAAAAGACTGTTATGAGCAAAAGAGGGGAGACTTTATCTGTGTTTATCATAATGCATTGGCGTCTTTGCTCATGGAGTATGGACAGTTTTTAAATGTGTATACGATTCCTCCTTATCAAATCCATGCCTATCTCGTAGATCCTCTCTACCTGCAAAAGTATATGAAGTCAGCCTTTCCTGATGAGCGCTTAAAACAAATGTTTCTGCATGCACTGAAAGAGAACAAGGCTGAACAGATGTTGGAATCATTGGAGACATTAGTTAGTTATGTGTTACAACAAATGGGTGGTTTTTGTATAGATGGCTGGCATGTAAAAAGCCCAATAGAAGGTTAATCTGCCTCATTCTGATATGAGACGCGTGTCAGTTTTTATGTTATTATACAAATATAATAATAAAAGAGAATATATTTTTTATGAAAATGTCAACCATTTTTAGGCCCGTTATTCCATAAAACTTAAAATATCCTAGTTTTGTGTCTAATGAAAAATGAGTTTTTTGCTTGAATTATGATGATAAAGGCTCGAAAAAAGCTGATAACTCTCATATAAATAGTTGATATTTTATTCTTGAACTAATTGTGATAAACTGCAATAAGGTAATAATTGATACAGAAATGGTGTGCTCCGAGGTTGCTCCATGGCTTACAGTACTTCTAAAGCAGGAGTGCTTACATCCTTTCTGCAAATCTTAACATATAAGGAAGGTAAAAATGAGTAACAGACAAATAAAATCAGATGTTATCTTAATTGGTGCCGGAATCATGAGTGCAACTTTGGGAACAATACTCAAAGAATTAGCACCAGATTGGAAAATTACAGTGTTTGAGAAGCTTGAAAAAGCAGGCGAAGAAAGTTCTCACGAATTGAACAATGCGGGGACTGGACATGCTGCACTATGTGAGCTGAACTACACTTCAGAGAAAAAAGACGGATCAATCGATATCAAAAAAGCGATTAATGTTAATGAACAGTTCCAGGTTTCAAGACAATTTTGGTCTTATCTTGTAAACAATAAGCTGATCAATAATCCACAAGACTTCATTATGCCTTTACCACATATGAGTTTAGTGCAGGGGAAAGAAAATGTTGAGTTTCTTAAAAAACGTCATGAGACAATGATTCAAAATCCTTTATTTGAAGGAATGGAATTTTCAAATGACCCTGAAACACTAAAAAAATGGATTCCACTTATTATGGAAAATCGTCCAGCTGGTGAAGACATTGCTGCAACAAAAATTGACACGGGTACAGATGTTAACTTTGGTGCTTTAACACGTATGTTAATTGACCACTTAAAAGCAAATGACGTGGATGTTAACTACAATCATAGTGTTGAAAGTTTAAAACAAGCTAGTGATGGTTCATGGGAAGTACGTGTGCATGATTTAGACGGCTGTAAAATGGAATATCATTCAGCAAAATTTGTCTTCCTTGGAGCTGGTGGAGGAAGCCTAGAATTACTACAAAAATCAGGTATTCCTGAAGGTAAACATATTGGTGGATTCCCAATTAGCGGTTTATTCCTAGCATGTAATAACCAAGAAATATCTGAACAGCATCATGCAAAAGTATACGGAAAAGCAAAAGTGGGTGCACCACCAATGTCAGTTCCGCATCTAGATACACGTTATATTGATAATAAGAAGTCGTTACTATTTGGACCATTTGCAGGTTTCTCACCGAAATTCTTAAAAACAGGTTCAAACATGGATTTATTTGCCTCTGTAAAACCGCATAATATCACAACTTTATTAGCGGCAGGCGTTAAAGAGATGGGATTAACAAAATATCTAATCCAACAACTTATGCTTTCTAAAGAGCAACGTATGGAAGAATTACGTGAATTCATTCCAAATGCGAAGAGTGATGATTGGGATATTATCGTAGCTGGTCAACGTGTACAAGTCATTAAAGATACAGAAGCAGGCGGTAAAGGAACGCTTCAATTTGGTACAGAGGTTGTAAGTGCAGCCGATGGATCAATTGCAGCTTTACTTGGAGCTTCACCAGGTGCTTCTACAGCTGTACATGTAATGCTAGAAGTTATTAATAAATGTTTCCCGCAACATATTAAAGAGTGGGAAGCAAAAATTAAAGAAATGATTCCTTCTTACGGTTTATCATTAGCAGAACACCCAGAGCTTCTGAAAGAAATTAATGCAACAACAGATGAAGCACTTCGTTTGAAATAAAAATCAATTATATAGACGTTTAAAAAGCTCTTAATCCATTTGCGATTGGGAGCTTTTTTATGGTCATCTTTTCCTGGGAAATTTTGAATAAAAACTCCCTTTTTAATATAGATTTTATTGTTTGGTTTTAAATTGTAAGTATTATGCCCCGTTGTTTAATAGGATGTTATTTTCTATACTTTTTATAAACATAGGAAGGGGGCCTAGCATTAGATGATTAAATTAAAAGATATTGGAACATTTCAGGAAGTGCCCGAAATTGCCATGCATATTTATACTGGTGATATAGCTGCATTACAAGTTGCAAAAGTGAATGGCTGGGATATTGAAGAAGATATTATTTTAAGTAAGCACATATCATTAAGTCCTTTAGATATAGCATTGATTGCTCAAAAGTTGGATGTTGTAAAGCTATTAATCGACTATCATGTTAATTTGAATGTTAATCAAAATCCTTCTTTTTTAAGAGCTGTTCGATATTGTAAGGAGAATATAATCCGCTATATCGTTTCACATGGGGCAAAATTAGATGGACATAATTGCGTTGGATCTGGTGCCTACTCGCAGGCCTACTATGGTAATAAGAAAAATATCCCGCTTATTCATGAACTAGGGCTTGATATAAAACAGCATGGTGGGGCAGTATTACGTCAGGCTGTATCAAATTATGACAAAAATATGGTTACCTATTTACTTGATCAAGGGGTAGATATTAATTATCAAAAGCCCGATACGGTTTATCCGTATGAGCCTACACCATTAACAATTGCCACACGTATGGGTCATATAGCTATGGTGAGGTATTTAGTTGAGCGGGGGGCAGATATTTTATTAACAGAAAAGGATGGAGAAAGAGCGTATAACATTGCAGTAAGTATAAAAAATATAGAGATAGCTCAATATTTGAAGGCGTTAGAACCTGCTGAGCTTCATTATATAGAAAATAAAAAATATGAATTAAAAAAGTATAAATTACCGAGTGAGCTGCTTAACTTTCTGACAGGAAATCAATTACATCTTAAGCTTGCAGTCAATAATTATGATATTCAGTACATCGATTTTTTCAAACTGACGGAAACAATTGAGATGAGGGTTGGCGGTCAAAAACTGCTCCGTATTTCAGCCACTATCGATCAGTACTCTGATTTGCAATTAGTATGGAACCCAAAGGGACAGGTAGGTTGTTACGATTTGGAGCATGAGGTATATGCAGATTTAAGTAGTTTTATAGATTTCCTTGCTAGGCCAGAAATGTATCTCATTCAATTTCTTGAAGGGGAACTCTCATAATACAGTAGAATTTCCTTCGTGCTCCCTGTTTCATGATAAGCGGTCAAGTCATTCAAAATAAGCAAGTAGAAGAGCGTTAAAGTGCTGTTCCTTTAACGCTCTTTCATATTAATTTCTGATCTTCGAGAAGCAAAAAGCTATAGAATGTTTGACATACCTTGCACAAAAGAACAGCAGTATAGCTACTAGCAATGCTAGAGGGATGCTTAATATAACAGGTAATTCTACACCATACCAAACGCTCATCTTAATTTGATGAAATCCAAATGTTCTTAAAAAGCCAGCTAATATTGAAAGAACACCACTTAACAATAAGCCAGCGTACAATACGGATAATACAGCTAATGCTAATGAGCAAAAAAAAGCTTGTAGCCATTTTAGCACTCTTTTTCCCTCCGTATAATGTGCTGCACCTTTGCGTTAGAAGCAATAGTATAGTTATCTGAATAGTAAAGTGTTTCTATATGACAATTTTCTCCAACTACAACAACTTCACCATCCACTATTTTTGCCTTGGTATAGGCTAGTTTCAAGTGTTTGCCATTAATAGTATGGCAACTTAATTTTTTCTTTAAAAATGAAAGTAGTGTGACCCTATCCTTTTCTACCAAAATATTTTCAGCTGATAACAGGTCAATTTCACTCTCTCCTGACAATTTTAAGTGAAAATGCTCAGCCGTTATTTCTGCAGCTTTAACAATTCCAATAGCATCGAGCTTCTCGCAATGTAATTTCTCTTCAGCTACTAACTTTCCAGAGCTATTAATCTTTTGAATATGACCATTCCGTATTTTTATGTTACCCGCATTCATTAGCTCTTCCATTTCGCAATAATCCTTTAAAGTACAAGAACCTGTACTAGTAAAGGATTGGACGATAACAGGAAAATAAAAGGAACTATGGCCATGAGTAGATACCTTTTTTAGACGTACTTCTTGTTGGATTGCTACAGCTCCTCGAATATTTAATTGCTCGTAATCAGCATCCAGATTTTTAATACGGCCGTTTGTTAGTGTAAGGGTACGAAGGTTTTGAAACATAAAAGTCACCTCATTATAATTTAATTAATATATATTTTAATTGTTAAAATATATATTAATTAAATTATATGCAACTTCCTTTTGTCAAGAACCAATAAAAAAAGGATTTCAAGTTTATTGAAATCCTAAAAGATTTTATTCATTAGCTTGTTTACTTCGCTTAAAATATTGGCCATGTCCATAAGTTTATCTTGGGAAAATTTTAAAAAGATCTCTTGGACCTTTTCATCACCAGTACTTGTTAAAACCATTTTGACCACGCGACGATCATTATTTTCTCTAATTCGTTGTATGAGCGCTAGTTTTTCCAGTTTATCGCACATAGAGGTTACAGCTCCAGGTGTTACACTAAAGAAATCTGCAATTTCTGTCGCTTTCATGCCATTATTTATTTTAAGTTGTAGAAGTAGGATTAGCTGGTTTTGCGATAAGGCTTCTCCTTCAGATAAAAGGTCTACAAACATTTTTGATTTTTGCTGTATTTCTAGCATTTCTTTCATAATGATTTCTACATTATGTAGACTGTCAGCCATATAATCACGTCCGTTAAAATATTTAATAATTGAATTATATAGCAAGTGAAGATATCTTTCCAAGAATACAATATCTCTAAAGAAATAAGCATTTATTGTTTAAAAGTTGCTTGCATCCATTCAAAGAATCTTTCCTTTTCTTCGAATTGTGGATAGTGTGCAGATTGCTCGTAAGCTATAAACTCTTTTTTCTCTGCGCTGATTTGGTCGAAGTAATTTTTTGCTGCTTGTGAGGATGTTTGATAATCATAGTTGCCCATTAAAAAATAGAAGGGTAAATCAAGCTTTTGGACTTTTGTTGGTAGGGGGTGCTGTATGATCTTTTTTAATAAAGCCTCTTGAGACAGGGATAAACCATAGTTATAACGGATAATATCTAATAAATTATACTCTTTACTGAACAGCATCCCTAGCGTATTTCCATCAGGATTATCAATTAATCTGGTAGCACCACCATACTTATTGACGTAATTTCGAGGTGTAAACATTGTACCAGCCTTAATTTCATCAGCTAACTGTTGTAAATGTAAAACATCATCTTTGTTACCTTGCAGTTGAGCCTGATGGATAGTGAAATTTAAACTATCGTTCTCACTTTCGATTGTATTGCTCATTTGTCCTATTCCAATATAAGCTTCATATTTTTCAGGGGCGTTTGCGGCTGCTTGTGTAGCAATATATGTGCCATAGGAATGACCAATTAAGATGACTTTTTCTTTGTCTAGTCGTTTAGCTATATAATCAGTCAGTGCTAATAAATCCTCCACAAGCAAATCTGAAGAAAGATTAGAATAGTCCTCGAAAAAATGAAAGGACTTCCCACTAGCTCGTTGATCATAGTGGACCACAGTAAACTCAGCTTCTAGTAAATTTTGATATTTTCCTGCATAGGGTATTTCAGAGCAACCAGGTCCGCCATGAACAAAAATAATAACAGGGTTATCTTTGTCCTGACCTCGGATCATTATTTCATGACCAGTGTCATTGATTTCGACTTGCTCTAAAACGCTAATGCTGTTCGAGCCTTTTATGGAGGGGGTCCATGTTGGAAAGAGAAGCATCAATAATAGTAAAAGTACAATGACTATTACAAAATTTTTAATAAAATGAATATATGTCTTCATCGAATTCCTTCTTTACATGCGTTTTGCGAATGTCGCTTGATACATTCTTCTTTTATACACATAAAAATACATACTCAGAGGCCACCAAAGCGTAACAAAAATAGGGTAGATTGCCCATATAACTCCTGGTGAAGAAACAATATTTACGATGATAAAAAAGATACTTATTAATAATGTAGCGGTGACGGAGAAAGCCACAAATGTTTTTCGTTGAGCATGGTATAAAGCTAGGGGCCACCATATAACTAAAAATGCTGGATAGATTGCCCAAGGATATTGAGGTGATAAAATGAAATTTAGTAAAGCATAATAAATAATAGTAGAAGCACAGCCTATCAGTGCGATTTTTAGCGTTTTTGCTTTTTCATCTAAGTACATCAGAATTGGCCACCAGAGAATAGGGTAAATGGCGTAAATGAACCATAGATGATCCGGTGTGTAAATATAGTTTTCTATAATAAGAAACACGATAATCATCGTACTACAAATAATTGAGTATTGTTTATACATTTTTTTATACATACAGATGATTGTAATCGGCCAAAGTAACAGCAGTAAGCAAGGATAGATAAACCACATCGTTTGGGGCGATGTCGTGAAATTGACGATACCTAAAAAAATCATTGTCATAATGCTCCCAGCTAGCGAAAAGCTTATAAAATTCTTCATGTTTATTCACCCCATCTCTTACGAGACCATACAAAGTACATGGACAATGGCCACCAAAGAATGGCGAAGATTGGATAGATTGCCCAAATTGTTTGTGGTGTGTAATAAAGATTAATAAAAATAAAGAATGCAATAATTAAGCCACTACCCCAAAGAGAGAACTCTAAATTTAATTTAGCCATGTTTTTCTTAGCAGGCACCTTAACGCCCAGTTCCTTTTTTAAATCTTCTATGTCTCCAAACTCTACAATTGCTTTATTGATGGCATCCTCTTGCTCTTTTCCCTGGTCCATCAAATAAAATACTTTCTCTTCAAGGTTTTCAATAATTTCTTGTTTAACCATTTCCGTTTCGTTGTTGCGAGGAATATCCTTAAACAGCTCATCAATATGGTTTTTTATTCTCTTCATTCGACGCCCTCCATAAATAAATCAATAATTTCTTTTACTTCCGACCATTCTTTCACTAACTCATTTAAATAGGCCTTACCCAATGAGGTAATACGGTAGTACTTTCTTTTGCCACCATGTGAAACATCTCCATAATAGGCTTCAATAATTTCTTTTTTCTCAAGACGTTGAAAAACAGCATACAAAGTTGCTTCTTTAATCTGAAATCGATTATTTGTACGGAGACTTATTTCCTGAGAAATTTCATAGCCATAGCGGTCCTTTTCTGAAATGAGCCGTAAAATAATCGAATCCAAGTGTCCTCGGATAATGTCACTGCGAACCATAAGTCACCTACTTCATTTTATTGCTCTATCTGTCAGAGTAATATTAGCAAATATTACTCTGCCTGTCAAAGTAATTTATTTTCTTTTTTAGAGCACGAAAAAAGAACTCCATTCGCTAAAAATGCCCAAAGGGACCATTTCAAAGCGAATAGAGTTAACGTTCATACTGTTCTACATATACAATCCTGCAAGAAAGATCCCCTTAGCTTCCTCGTAAATATCATCAAATTGACTTATTGGTAGAGGGTTTGTGCCACTCCCTAATTCAACGGTAAAGCCTGGTCTACGCCAATCTTGGATAAACCAATCTTTATAGCCTGCATAGCTCCCAGCAGATTGAATGGGTTCATAGCCACTCACTCTACTAAATTCATTAACGAGCACCTCTGATTCAGGTGGTTCAAGATTTTCAAAGCCCCAATAGATAACGCGGCCCTGTGTATGAAAGGCTAGCACTCTTGCAAAATCACGCTGCTTGGTCAAATCGGCCATAGCGATGGCCTCAGGCTCAGACAAAGGCCTTTCTCCACCATAATCTCTAGGCCCAGGAGTTTTCGGGTTACGGGCCCTTTCTAATTCCCATTTGGCAGGAAACTGGTCATTTAAATCGACACCATGGATGTTTGCTTTCCAGCCAGAAAAATCAGAGCTATCATTATTCCATGAGATGAGTTGATTTTTTAATGATTCATCATTTGGGGGTCCTTGTATGACTAAATTGACGCCATCAGGATTCACCATTGGTACTACGGATAGGGTCGTTTGCTGATAAAGAGGGAATAAAGAAAGTCCATTCATATTATTTTGGTTCGTGAGAGCGAGCAAATAGTCATTTAAAAATGTTAGAATAATAGGTGTAGTAATCCATTCATTGGCATGGAAGGAGCCATTATAGTGAACACGTTTAGCTCCATTCCCAATTAATAGCTCTGGTAATTCCTTACCTAAAACAGAGCTACCAATGATAGAACTGCGAAGAAATGGATAGGCGTTAACTAGCCTTTGAATATCATTCATCATGATGTTGTACGTATAATTTTGCTTACCATCAATTAAGCGCCATGTAATGCGTTGTGGTATGTGAATTATCTGGCCAATTTGTAATTGACTTGGATTAAGACCTGGATTTACAAGTAATATGGCAACAAGTGGGAGATTATATCTCTGTGCAATTTGCCAAAGGGAATCCCCTTGTTTTACTTGATAGTCAATGGTCACAAATCCAGGAATATGAATGCGTTGCCCGACTCTTAAAAATTGAGGATTTATATTGGTATTGGAATCTAAAATGAGTGGAAGAGGTATTTTAAACACTTCACTGAAATGCCAAAGGGAATCTCCTGGCCTTACGAATATGTCCACATGCATTCTCTCCTTAGTTAGAAATGGTTCAATATAAAATGTATATGTGAGAAACTAAGACTTATTAATGCGCAGGCTGCAAAATTTCTTTATATGAATGTTTAAGTTGATATTCTAGTCACATTTATAACAAAAATAGAGTTCAAGAAAGGTAAAGGTAGGAAAACCAAATGTTAAATAAATTAAAACTGGGTATACGCTCCAAGATTACATTAGGTTATATCGTCATTATTCTTTGCTTACTTGCATCAGTGATCATCCTAAATAATCAAATTACTTCTTTGCAAAAGGAGAGAAATTTTATTATTAGGTACGACTCTAATGTGAAAACATTAACCAATGATATTGAAAAATATATATTGGATATGGAATCAAGTCAGCGAGCGTTTATTATTACGGGTGAACCTAGTTATCTGGAGCCCTATGATAATGGAGCGGAAAATTGGAAAATAGATTTTAATGATCTTTATCAGCAAATGAAAGATAAACCAACACAGCTGGAAAAATTAAAAGAGATAGAGGAAACGATTGAGCATTGGATTGAAACAACGGGTGGGCCAACTATTCAATATAAGAAGGACGGTAATACAAAAGCATTAACGGAGTTTTTTAAAGTTGATAATGGGCGCAAAGACATGGAGAAGATGCGCAAATTATTCGATGCATTCCGCGCAACTGAAAATTCTTACACACAAGCAAAGGCTACTCAGTTAGACAAACAAAATAGTCAATTAACTAGCGGTCTATTTGGGATTTTAATTTTTGTTTCTGTAATTGCTATTGTCATAGCAAGTGGAATTTCCCGTTCCATTGTAAAAACTATAACAGAGGTAACACAAACGATTCAGGAAATGGCTGCTACGAAGGGCGATTTCAAAAGAAGAATACATGTCAATACAAATGATGAAATTAATGAGCTTGCCGATGCGACTAATATATTATTGGAATCGGTCGAGAAGAGAGAATGGTTGCAAACGAATATTGCTGATATTGTAACAAAATATCAAGGTATTTCAGCTATTACGAAATTGGCTGAAACTTTCCTATCAGAAATGGCACAGAAAACACAGGCATCTCTTGGAGCATTCTATGTTCGGGAAGAGGCAGAGGAACAAGTACTATTTATGAAAAAGGCTGCTTTTGCTGATGGAGATGATCGTGTCGGTATGGAGAGCTTTAAAGTAGGACAAGGTTTAATCGGTCAATGTGCATTAGAAAAAAGAGTGTTATTTTATGATAATATTCCGCAAGAGTATCGTTTAATTAGAACAGGACTAGGTGAAATAAGACCACAGCATATTTTATTAATTCCTGTAATTTTTGAAAATGAAGTCATAGCCGTTGTTGAGTTAGCTACAATGACTAAATTTAATGCATTACAGCAGGAGCTAGTAAAACAGGTTACAGAAACCTTTGGATTAACCGTCAATGGTGTATTAGGGCGTATGGAAATTGTTCGATTATTGAATGAATCAAGAGCAATGACGGAGGAGTTGCAAGTTCAATCAGAAGAACTTCAAACACAATCTGAGGAATTACAAATGCAGACAGAAGAGCTGACGATGATTAATGAGCAGCTTGAAGAGCGAACGAAAGAGGCAGAGTCCAAATCACGTGAGCTAGAGAAGGCGAAGCAGGAATTAGAGAAAAGTGCAGAACAGCTTATACTTAATTCTAATTACAAATCTGAGTTTTTAGCGAATATGTCACATGAACTAAGAACGCCTTTAAATAGCATATTAATTTTGTCAGAGATGCTCGCAGAAAATAGTCAGGACCACTTAACAGATGAGGAGGCAGAATTTGCGAAGGTTATCCATTCTTCAGGTGAAGATTTGCTTGCATTGATTAATGATATTTTAGATTTGTCAAAAGTGGAGGCAGGGAAGCTAGATATCATTTTTAATGAAGTGAATGTGAGCGAAGTACCTGTTCAAATTGAGCATACTTTTGCACCTGTCGCGATGAAGAAAAATATAAATTTCCATATTTCAAAGGCAGATAATGTTGTCGACATATTCTATACAGATGAAAAGAGATTCCAGCAAATAATAAAGAATTTATTATCAAATGCCTTTAAGTTTACGGAACATGGAACTGTAACTTTAGCGATTAACCAGCTTGCACAGCACCAGCTTTCAAGCAATATGCAAGATATTAGCGCTGATTGGCTAGAAATTACTGTTTCAGATACTGGTATAGGAATTCCAAAAGATAAACACCAATTAATCTTTGAGTCATTCCAGCAAGCAGATGGGGCTACTGTTCGAAAATATGGTGGAACAGGACTGGGTCTTTCAATTTGTAAGGAGTTTGCGAAACTACTTGGTGGTTGGATTACACTGCAAAGTGAAGAGGGACAAGGTAGTAGCTTTACGTTAACGATTCCAAGCTTACCAAATGGAGTCAATGAGGATCATTGCGATAAGCTTGCTGCTTTGAATGAGGTAGCTGTGACAATGGAGGAAGAGGCACATAGAGAAGAGCCCTCGCAGGATCATAGGGAAGTTTTAAAACATGAGGTAGAGGTATTTCAAGGGAAAAATATTTTAATCGTTGACGATGATAACCGTAATATTTATGCCTTAAAAACGGCACTTGAAACAAGAGGTATGAACATTTTAGTGGCTAAAGATGGACTTGAATGCTTAGAGGTTTTGCAAGCTCATCATGAGATTGATTTAGTGCTTATGGATATTATGATGCCGAATATGGATGGTTATGAAGCAATGACTATTATTCGCCAACAAATGAAGCGAACAGATTTACCGATTATCGCTCTGACGGCGAAGGCTATGAAGAATGACCGTGATAAATCATTGCAAGCTGGTGCATCTGATTATATTAGTAAACCATTAAATTTAGATCAATTAATATCCGTTTTAAGAGTATGGTTAGTTTCTAAAGGGAGTTTATAAAGATGGAACATTTCGGGCCTTTGGAGCAAAATATACAGTTGAATAAGCAAACAAATTTAGAAATTGATTTGTTATTAGAGGCTATTTATCGTTTATCAGGCTATGATTTTCGGCAATATAACCGTTCTTCCATTTCACGTCGAATTTTTAATAGAATGAGAATAAATAGCATTCCTACTATTTCTCGTGTTCAGGAAAAGGTCATTCATGATCAGGAATTTTTAGAGCAGCTGTTAAACGATTTTTCAATCAATGTCACGGAAATGTTTCGCAACCCAAGCTTTTTTAAGGCATTTCGTGAAAAAGTGATCCCAACCTTACGTGAATACGAAGAAATTCGTATTTGGCATGCAGGCTGTGCAACTGGTGAGGAAGTATACTCTATGGCCATCTTGCTTCAAGAGGAAGGGCTCATAGACAAGGCTGTAATTTATGCAACAGATATGAATGAGCAAGTGTTAGAAAAGGCTAAGAAGGGTGTCTTTCCTATTCATAAAATGCAGGCATATACGAAAAACTATATGCTTGCAGGGGGAGCCCATGCTTTTTCGGAATACTATAAGACGGATTATCAATATGCTTATTTCCATCCAACATTATTGAAGAATATTATTTTTGCCCAGCATAACCTAGTGACAGATCAATCATTTAATGAATTTCATGTTGTCTTATGTAGAAATGTCCTGATTTATTTTTCGCCGCAGCTGCAAAGTCAGGTCCATCATTTGTTTTATGAAAGCCTAAGCGACAAGGGGTTTTTATGTTTAGGTGATAAGGAAACATTGCGCTTTGAAGAGGTTATTTCGAATTATAGGGAAGTTGTTGGGAACGAAAGAATTTATCAAAAAATAGATTAAAGAGAAAGAGGCTACCTAGTGATAGAGGTAGCCTCTTTCTTTTTATTTATACAGTAGTGGCACTGGCTTGAATCATTAATACACACATATCATCAGGTTGATTGTCTTGTTTGTCCTTAGGCAATAGGTTGTCGATCAAGGGTTGAGTATAGTCCCATTTAGAGGATGTTAGCGTTTGCAAATGCTTTTCGGATTCTATTTCACAAGGTCCCATTGCCTCTAATACACCATCTGTAAACATAACAATTTGTACATCTTTGTCGTACTGAATATATTGTTTTTTGACATTAATTTCATCAAAAAAGCCGACTGCACAGCTACCTTGGTTTAATGGAACACAAGTTTCTTCATCAATTAATGCGTACCCAGCAGGATGACCAGCGTTTATGTATTCGATTGTTTTTTGTTTCGTATCAATCACTAAATAAATCGCTGTGAAATAATAAAGATTTTCATCCTTGCCATCTTGCAGGAGGGTCATATAACGATTCAGTTCTTTAATAACAAGTTCAGGATCGTTTAATTGTTTAACAGCCTCTCTTAAAACCGAGGAGATAAACATACAAACTAGCGCTGCAGATATACCATGGCCCATCATGTCCAATAAAATAATGGCGTAACGATGATCATCTATTTTATGCCAATAGTACATATCACCTGCCAAGTTAGAGGATGGTAGGTAAGAGACTTCTAGACGAATATCTTTTTCATTTAAAGGTGGACTAAGCAGGCTTCTTTGCACATGAGTAGCTAAATCCAATTCGTATTGTATTTTCTTTTCATGTTGCGTGTGCCAATCTAATTCAGCTTTTAACCGTAGGGCAACTCGTATTCTAGCAAGCAATTCAGTTTTATTAATCGGTTTTGTAATATAATCTACGCCCCCGATATCTAATGCTTCTGCGAGTTTGTTTTTATCTTCGAGCGCTGTAACAAAGATGATTTGAATATCTCTCAATCTTTCAATTTGTTTAATACGTTTGCAGGCCTCTATACCATCTACTTCAGGCATCATAATGTCCAATAAAATTAAATCAACTGAGCTTCCGGTTGGATTTGGTTCATTTAATTGTAAATAATCAAATAGCTCATTAGCAGATGAAAGAGAAACACAGTGCTCATAACCTGCATTTTTCAGTATTTTTTCAATGACAAATAAATTGACTTGATTGTCATCTACTAGAAGAATGGTCATAGTTATTTCCCCTTACTCTAATTGAATTGTGCAGATTATTATTCGTGTATATAAATTACTTCCAACTTTATTATTATACAAAACATTAGAGGAGAAAGGTATTTTAGCGATTTGAAAGAAGAGTTTTCAATCATAGATTTTCAATTCATCACTTTTAACGCTTGGTATTTTAGCTTTTCTAAATCCTTGATATATATCAAATGCATTGGCCAAAACAGCAATGATCATACTGGCAAGTAGGATCTTATCTATGACAGAGGAGACCTTTGCTGTATTGCTTTCTACGATTGCCGCAAGGTACGGAATGGAGGCACTATGGATAAAATCTTGATGAACAGCGATGAGAATAAATACAATAGTCCCCGCACTTTGAAGCAATGCATTGATGATTGCGATTATCATGGTCCATTGCCCCATACGCCATTTTAAAAATGTTAAAGTAAGACTAAGAATGATACAGAGCACAACGAAGAGAGCATAGGATTGTAAAATATTTTGATTAAAGATGGGCATAACAAATTTTAAGCTACCATTCCCATTTGTTGTATAAATACCTAAAAGCCGATTGGCGTTCCAATAAACAAAGGTAAAAATAATAATCCCTAAAAAGCTAAAAATTATATCACTTAAAGTGATGAGTTTGTCTTTAGGAATGGTTTTAATTTTTAAACTTTCAGGTGTCCACTCCTTGCGGTCATTCAGGAAAGGTAATAATTGAATTTTATTCGTATCGGTGCGTTCGATGACGATGAAGAAAATGGTGATCCAAAACAAAACATGAAATGATACAGAAATAATGGCGACAATCGTCATGGCAAATGCTGAAATGATAGTGGAGAGCAAGGCCTCTTCTCCTGAATAGAGAAAAATTCTCTGAATTACCTGAACAATGACTGTTATAAAAATTGCCCAAGGAAAAACGAGTTTAATGGTTCTAGTGTATGGATCAAACACATTTGGACCAATTAAAAAACGTGGCGTATCTTGATAGCTGGCTGCAACTTTTGCAGGGCTTCCAAGCTTTTTTAGCACTTCCATCATATCTGCTTCTGAATATGGCTCTGGCAACATATCTTCAATAGTAGCTTTTAGCTCAAGCTTTATGTTGTCACGTTTATTTTTATGTAGTCTTTTAGATACTTCATTGATATACGCATCAATTAAGGTCATTTCTTTATTCCTCCTTTAATCATGTTCATTGTCATTCATATGACGTGGTAATATATGTTATTATGGGTGGAAAATGAATATGAACGACATGTCATACTTTGAAAATGGAGGGGAAACAATGAGAGTGGTAGAGAGATTAGTAAAAGAGCAAGACTTTTTAACTTTTGCGAGTATCGTTGTAGGAGCCTACCCTGGAAGAATGAACGGAGCTCAGACAACAAAAGAGCAGTTGAAAAATCTTTTTATGGAAAATCAAAATCATGATGAATCCCTAAATTATTTTGGACTTTGGGAAGATGACAAACTAATTGGCGGCATGCGACTACATGATTTTGAAATGAACCTTTTTTCTAAAATGATACCGATTGGCGGAGTAGGGCTTGTTGCAGTTGATTTACTACATAAAAAGGAAAAAGTTGCGAAGGAGTTAATCCATCAATTCTTTAACTTTTTTTTAGCAAAGGATATTCACTTTGTCGCGTTGTATCCGTTTAGGCCTGATTTTTATAAGAGAATGGGGTTTGGATATGGACCGAGAATGTATCAATATTTAGTAGAGCCCTTAAGCTTTCCTAAAGGCCCAACGAAGAAGCACCTTAAATATTTAACAGTGCGAGATCAACTGCAGCTAACAGATTGTTATAACAGGGTAGCGTCTCAAAAGCATGGAATGTTTCTTAAAACAAAGTCAGAGCTATCCTTTATTTTTAAAAACGACAAAAACTATGTGATTGCGATGGAAAAGGATGATACCGTACAAGGCTATATCGTTTTTTCATTTGAAAAGCAAAGTGAAAGTAATTTTATGTTGAATAATTTAGTTATTAAAGAATGGGTATATGAAACACCACAGGCATTGTTAGAGCTGAGTACATTTTTAAACAGTCAGGCAGATCAAGTAAACCGCATTGAGTGGAATACACAAGAAGACAATGTTCATTTCTTTTTAGGCGATGTCAGAAATGGTACAAATCATTTAATTCCTAGTGTTTACCATGAAAATGCTGTGTCAGGGGTTGGTCTGATGTACCGTATTATTAATGTAAAAGGTTTTTTTGAAGAGTTAACGACACACCATTTTAATGGTGTAACATTGACATTTAAATTAACAGTTATGGACTCATTACTTGCTGAAAATAATCAGCAACTCATTATTGAGGTGGTTGAAGGCGCGATTAACTTTATTGAAAGTAGTCACTATGATGTGGAAATAATTATAGATGTGGCCGAGCTTTCCTCACTGGTAATGGGAGTCATAACGGTCCAAGAACTGTATATGCTTCAGCAAATAAAAATCAGTCATGAGCAATATCTACAGGCATTACAGCAATTTTTCTTTGTGTTTGAAAAACCAAAATGTACAACGCCGTTTTAGAATGGCGGGCTAGGTTAATGTTCTTTTTTCATAAATAGAGATGATCTTGTCGGTCTTTCAAGTGGCGTGATATTAATAATAAAGTAACTAATGATGAGTATGAGAATAATAACTGAATAAATTAATGTATTAAGAGGATGATCGTGCTCAACGATAATTAATCGAATCATAGCTGTGATACCTATATATATAAAGTATCGAAGCGGAAAATGATAATCCTCTTTAAAATATTTAATAATCATCGTAATGAACTCAAAGTACAAAAAGAATATAAGAATGTTAGCGAGGAATAGCTTGTAATCGCCACCTTCCTTAGAGAAGAGTAATATTTTAAGAAATTCTATTAGCTCCTTAAAGAGTAAAAACGCTAGTATGAGTGCTAAGAGGACTAAGCAAACATTCAGAAAAAGTTGCAAAGACTTTGGTACAGCTTTAATGAGCTGTATGTAGGTTGAATTTTTTTGATTCATATAACTCCTCCAATCGGATTTGTATAGTGGGTCTAAACATATTTATCATATGGCAAAATACGAGTGTATTATGATATAAATATAACAAATTGTCGTAAATCTTTCTTTTAGGATTTGTAAAGTTTTGGTATTTTTTGTGAAAGAAAGTTTTTAAAATAATTTAGTGGTATGCTAAAATAGATGTGCATGAATATAAAATTTAAAAGGGGTTTTTAAAATGGCAAAATCTGCAAAAACAGATGCGAAAATTACACCAGAGCGTTTAGAAGAAGCGTTAGTAGTTCGTGATCGTCTTATTATCGAACTACTTGTACAAGTACTTGATGAGAAGCTAGTAATTGAACGCCCAGTATTACGTGAGCGTGTAGGAAACCTTGTAGATCTTTCTAGCTATGATGCAGAACTAAAGGAAACAATCCACGCAGTTATTAACAAACTATAATGAAAAGAAGAATGCTACGACCAATTCGTAGCATTCTTTTTTATAGAATGTCACATGTCATGTAAAGCGTTCTACTAATTCATACATGCGCTCTGCCTCTGTATGGAGCTCCTGTGAGGAGTGCATGATAGACGTAACGGCTGACTTTTGTTCATCAATGGATGCATTGATTTGCTCTGTTGCAGCAGCAGATTCTGTGGCCACGCTTGCTATTTCGTTAATAGCATGAATGACAACTACACGGTTTTCTGCCATTTCATTCATACCCTCATTAAGAGAAACAAGGTGCTCGGTTATGTCCTGAATGGAATCGGCTAGGAAAGTAAAAGCTCCTTTTACTTCTGTAATCGACATTGCCTGACTTTGTGAAAGCTGAAGAGTGTGTATCATTTTTGTATCTGAATTGACCGTATCAATCTCAATGCGCTGCAATAGATTTTTGACACGATTAGTAGCTTCATTTGTATCCTCTGATAAATTTCGTACTTCTTCTGCAACTACAGCAAATCCTTTACCGTGATCGCCTGCACGAGCTGCTTCAATACTTGCATTTAGCGCTAATAAATTTGTTTGCTCTGAAATGGAAGTTATCGTTTGTACTACTTGATGAATTTCTTTCATCTGGTTTGTTAAACTTGAAAAATTAGTTCTTAACTCTTCGATTACTTGCGTGAATTCGTGCGAATTTTGCAGTAATAGATCTACTTTTTGTCTACCATTTTCTTGTGACTGATTAATAGTATTCATATTTGCGGTAATGTCGTTATATTTACTTGTTGCATTGGAAATCAATGAGGATAGTGTTTCAACTTTACTACTAGCCATTTCAGCCTCCTCTGCTTGTACAACAGCTCCTTTAGAAATGTCGTTGATAGCTTGATGAATTTCATCAGCTGAGGCGGTAGTTTCCTCTGTAATCGCACTTAGCATTTCTGAAGAAACTCTCATCTGGGATGCACTATCCTTTGTATTGTTGACCATCTCATGCAAGCTTTGTTTCATATTATTGACATTCTTCGCTAATGTGCCAAGTTCATCCTTTGTCGTAACAGGAATGTCCTCTCCTGTTAGTTTACCTTCCGCTATATCCGATGTGATCACCATAATTTTTCGTATGTAGGCAGTCATCTGTCCAGAGAAGAACCAAAAAAGCATGATACCGATTATAGTAGCTAGGATAGTTGTACCAAGTGTGTAATATAAAACATTTTTAGTACCTGCATTAAAATCAATTTCATATGTACCAGCCGCGATAATCCATCCCCAATGCTTGTCCATTTCAACATAAGTAATTTTCGGAGCAACAATATCTGGATTGGAGGGTAGTGCCCAGTCATACCGCACATATCCGCCACCTGCTTGTGCTGTTTCAATCATTTCCTTTACAAAATAACGTCCATCACTCGTTTGTAAATCGGAGATATTTTGACCTTCAAGAGAGGGATGAGTTTCAACCATACCGTTATCCTTAAAGGCATAGAAATAAAAATTATCACCGTATTTTACAGGGTTATCGATAGATCGCTTTTGATCCTCAATTTTTTTACCAACAATCTGTGTTCTGGCACTTTCCTGTGCTTCTTCTAACGTTAATTTTCCATCTTGAACCTGTCCATCTAATTGTGAAATTAATTCAAGTATGCCTAGTGTGCCATTTTTAAGACTTTGTCTACCTACCTGATCCATCTCGCCTTTTGCTACAAAATAATTCACTGTTCCAACCAGCACTGTAGATATGAGAATAACAATAATAGCTAAAGCGACCAACTTATTACGCACTGATTTAATCATAGAAAAGACCTCCGTTCCTCTAAAGTAATACAGTATAGTTATAGTATAATATAAAATTATCTAATTAAATAGAAAATTCTGATAATAAAAGTAATATTTTATTTTTTTTGTAGTCACGGTGTTTATAGAGAAAGGGGGGTGATGAAATGATATAAAAAACCCCACTTCAGATTGTTCAGTCCTGAAGTGAGGTTGTAACTTATTAGTACACTTTATCTCCATTGAAGATAGAGTTTTTCACGATAACATAATCAACATTTCGAATAGCATCTAGCTTTGTGCCACCTGCATAAGAAATAGATGACTGTAAGTCTTGTTGCATTTCAATTAATGTATCTTTAATGCTTCCCTTATGCTCAACATACATTTTCTTTCCTTCAACGTTTTTACGTTCGCCTTTTTGGAATTCTGAAGCAGAGCCGAAGTATTCTTTTACCTTTTTACCCTCGACTTCGATTGTTTGACCAGGTGACTCTTCGTGACCTGCGAATAAAGAACCGATCATCACCATTGAAGCGCCAAAACGTACAGACTTAGCAATATCACCGTGTGTACGAATACCACCATCTGCAATAATTGGCTTTGTAGCAGCTTTTGCACACCAGCGAAGAGCAGCTAACTGCCAGCCACCTGTACCAAAGCCTGTTTTAATTTTAGTAATACATACTTTACCTGGCCCAATTCCAACTTTTGTCGCATCAGCCCCAGCGTTTTCAAGCTCACGAACAGCTTCTGGTGTCCCCACATTACCAGCAATAACAAAGCTATTTGGTAAGTGTTTTTTAATATGCTGGATCATACGAATAACAGCATTAGAATGTCCATGTGCAATATCTATGGTAATGAATTCAGGTACTAAATTTGTAGTTGCTAATTCTTCAATAAACGCATATTCTTCTTCTTTTACACCAACACTAATAGAAGCAATTAAACCACTGCCATGCATGTCTTGAATAAAGTTGATACGTGCTTCTGGTTGGAAGCGGTGCATGATATAAAAGTAACCGTTTTCAGCAAGCTTCTTAGCAAGAGTTTCATCTATAATTGTTTGCATATTAGCAGGTACTACAGGAAGTTTAAAAGTATGTCCTCCTAAAGTAACGGAAGTATCACATTCTGAACGGCTTTCTACGATACATTTTGCGGGAATTAGTTGAATATCTTCATAGTCAAATACGTTATCCATTATATACACTCCTAAAATACGAATATTTTTAAAGATTTATTTTAAATTGTTCGCCATTTGGTAATTTACATGATTTTTGAGGAAATGTCAAAGCTTTTGCTAAAATTAATAAAAAATTTGAAGATAAGGCTATATTTCTTAAGTTATAGAAGAATTATTTATCTTTTAGTTTGTGTTATGATTTATAATCCATGTACAATATAATTGTTTCAAAAAATGTCAAGGGAGTGTTGGAAATGGCGGTAGAGGTATATTTAATTTTTAACGGAAATTGTCGAGAAGCTGTAGCGTTTTACGAAGATGCTTTTAGTACGGACAAGGCTGAAATTATGACATTTGGGGATTCACCACAAAACCCTGATTATCCATTACCAGAGGAAGCAAAAGATCTTGTTATGCATACGCGACTTTCCGTATTCGGTAGTAGAATTATGTTCTCAGATACATTTCCAGGCTCACCATATGCGGTTGGAAACAATGTTACATTAGCAGTTGTTTCTGATGATGAAGAGCAGATGCGAAAAGCATTTGATAAGCTTAAAGATGGTGGGAAAGTTGTTATGGAGCTTCAAGAAACTTTTTGGAGCAAATGTTACGGCTCCCTTACAGATAAATTTGGTGTAGAGTGGCAGTTTAGCCATGAGGTAAATGAATAATTAATACAATTCAAAGCACGGTGATCATTCACCGTGCTTTATTTTTAGTAATGAAAACGATTGACATAGCCCTGTAATTCATCCGCCATATCGAGTAATGCTTTAGAAGATGATGCGATTTCCTGCATCGAGGACAATGTTTGTTCAGTTGAAGCGGCTACTTCTTCAGATGCTGCTGCATTGAGTTTAGCATGATCCGACAGTTCAATGGCTGTTGCCGAAACCTCTTCCACAACAGCAGACATTTCCTGAGCTGAAGCCGATATATCCTCCATTTTAGGAGCAATGTTTCGTAAGCTCTCAATAATACTTATAAATTTCTTTTTTGTGTCCTCAGACAGCTGTAAGCCTTCTTGGACATCTGCAGAAGCCTTCATCATTGTTTGAACAGATTTAGCCGTATCTTGTTGAATCCCTGTAATTAGCGTAGCAATTTGCTCCGCTGACTGATGAGATTGTTCTGCCAATTTACGTACTTCATCTGCCACAACTGCAAAGCCTTTGCCATTTTCGCCAGCTCGTGCTGCTTCAATAGCTGCATTCAATGCAAGAAGGTTTGTTTGATCTGAAATGTTACTAATAATTTCGATGATGGAGCCTATTTCTTTTGTACGATCGAATAGTGATTTAATCATGCTATCAGACTGTGCTACAGATTCATGGATGGATACCATTTGATTCACCGATTGCTCGACAGATTGTCCACCCTCCACTGCTAAATGGATAGCCTGACTTGATAAATCAGAGACTTGTAGTGCACTATCTGCTACCTCTACAACTCCTTTTGCAATTTCCTCTATGGAAATAGCATTTTGATCGATTCCTGTTGTTTGTTTTTCTGTACTTATAGCTACTTGCTGCATTGCCTCTGTCACTTGTTCAGAAGCAGCGATATTCTGCTCAGCATTTGCTGAAAGACCTTGTGCAGCAGTTTGAACATGCTGAGAGCTTTGATCAACATTGCGAATAAGCTTTTTTAAGTTTACTTTCATGGAGACAAATGCCTCACCAAGCTGTCCAATTTCATCCTTCGTATGAATATCAATATATTCCGTTAAATCCCCATCACTTATTTTTAGTGCGCTCTGTTGTAATCTCTTAATAGGGCTAACAATGGATTTAATCATAGCAAGCATAAAAATAATGCCAACAATAATGGAAACTGCAATGATTAGTAAAGTGATATTAAATGTAGCAGAGGCAGCATCTGTAGCCTCTACGGTAAACATTGTTCCGATAACCTTCCATCCTGTCAGTTCATTTGTCTCAAAGCGTAAATGACGGTTTTTTTCAATAATGATGCCTTCCTGTTGTTCATAAACCTTTGATATATATTTTTCTGTAGCTTCGGTGCCGCTTTCCTTATCCCTTTGTGCTACATATAGCTGATTATTATCCAGTATGGCAGCAAAGCCGGTTTTCCCAATACGAGTATCATCTGTTAGTGCACTTAGAACAGAGATATTTAAATCTAAGGCAATAACACCTGAATCATCAGGGAGAGCTTGCATAACGGTCACTACGATATTATTTGTAGATTTTGATAGATAAGGAGAAGTAATCGATGCTTGTCCCTTGTTTTCAACCGCTTCTGTATACCAAGGTCGAACACGCGGATCATAATCGCTTGCATACTCATGGATAGGTGCATCAATCATGCCACCATCTGCAGTACCAATATAAAGCAATTCTACCTCTGGATGTGTATGAACGTATTCTTGGAAAAGATTATTCAATTCCTGACGATTCTCTGGCTGTAAATGAGATAGATTTAACTTTTTTGCAAAATATTCAATATCATGTACTTTAGGCGCAATCATATTTGTAATATTGGTATTTAGCATTCTGACACTTTCCATAGCACTTGCTTGTTGCTCCTTTAAAATTTGACTTTTAGTACTTTTAAAGGAGGTATAGCCGATCATAAGTGCAGGAACGAGAAGGATGACTAAAAATGCAAAGATGAGTTTCTTTCTTAAACTAAGTTTTTTCATAGGGTATTCCTCCTTAACATGTCATGATTAGTTTGTAGATCATGGGACAACGAAGGCTAATAATGGTTGTTCATTCTTAACATGTCATGATTAGTTTGTAGATCATGGGACAACGAAGGCTAATAATGGTTGTTCATTGAATTAGTCTTTCATGTTGTAATCTGATTCTAAGAGGAAAAAGGAGAATAATCAACATAATTTTCTGAAAAATCTGGAAAATAAAGTTATGTTTTGGTGATATTTAAAGAAAAATGTCCTATTTTGTAGTTCTTTACAAAAGAAAAATCTGAGTTCAATGAAGTACTGAACCCAGATTTTAAAATGAGGTACCTTAATAGTGAAAACGATTTACATGACCCTGTAATTCATCAGCCATATCAAGTAACGTTTTAGCAGCAGAAGCTATGTCCTGCATGGAGGATAAAGTTTGTTCAGTTGAAGCGGCAACTTCCTCTGTAGCTGCTGCATTTAATTTAGCATGGTCGGATAGTTCAATGGCTGTAGCAGAGACTTCTTCCACGACAGCAGACATTTCTTGAGCGGAGGCCGAAATATCCTCCATTTTTGGAGCGATGTTTCGAAGGCTTGCAATAATACTCGCAAATTTTTTATTCGTTTCCTCCGTTAGTTGTAAGCCATCTTGGACATCTGAAGAAGCTTTTACCATTGTTTGTACAGATTTAGCGGTATCTTGTTGAATAGTTGTAATGAGTGCAGAAATTTGTTCTGCTGAGTGATGTGATTGCTCTGCTAATTTTCGAACTTCATCGGCCACTACGGCAAAACCTTTTCCATGCTCTCCTGCTCTAGCTGCCTCTATAGCAGCATTCAGGGCAAGTAAATTTGTTTGATCAGAAATCGCACTAATCATTTCCAAAATGGAGCCAATTTCTTTTGTGCGATCATAAAGTGTCTTAATCATTGTATCTGATTGTGTAACAGACTCATGAATCGAATTCATCTGCCTAACGGTTTGTTCGACAGCTTGACCGCCTTCCTCTGCCAATTGGATAGCGTGGCTAGAAAGATCAGATATCTGCATTGAGCTATCTGCAACTTCCACGACTCCTTTAGCAATTTCCTCCACGGAAATAGCATTTTGGTCAATAGCAGTAGTTTGTTTCTCCGTACTGATAGCCATCTGTTGTACGGCGTCAGCAACCTGCTCAGAGGCAGCAATATTTTGCTCAGCATTTGCAGATAAATCTTGAGCGGATGTTTGTACATGCTGTGAGCTTTGGTCCACGTTGCGAATCAGTTTTTTCAAGCTCACCTTCATAGAGATAAAGGCTTCACCAAGTTGTCCAATTTCATCCTTGGAATGAATGTCTATAAACTCAGTTAAATCGCCTTCACTAATTTTTAAGGCGCTATGTTTCAGCTTATTGATGGGATTAACAACAGATTTAATCATAAAGAGCATGAAAACCACACCAACTACAATTGAGACAACAATGATTATTAAGTTGATATTTAACGTGGATGCAGCTGCTTTTGCTGCTTCTGTGGTAAACATTGTACCAATAACCTTCCAACCTGTAAGCTCATTAGTAACAAACTGTAAATGACGATCTCTTTCAATAATTGTTCCGCTTTCTTGTTTATAAACTTTTTCAATATAGTTTTCCGTTGCCTCAGTACCACTTTCCGTATCAGGCTGAGCAATATAGATTTTATTGTTATCTAAAAGAGAGGCATAGCCCGTTTCGCCGATGCGTATTTCATTCGTAATGTCACTTAGTGTAGAAATATTTAAATCTATTCCTATTACCCCTGAACCATCTAGTAAAGCTTGGGTGATGGTAATGACAATATCATCTGTAGATTTTGACACATAAGGTGCAGTAATTGAGACTTGGCCATTATTTTCTAAAGCCTGCTTATACCAAGGTCTTGTACGAGGGTCAAAGTCATCAGCATATACTTGAACAGGTTCATCCAGTAGTCTTCCATCAGCAGTACCAATATAAATAAGGTCAACTTCAGGGTGCATATTAACATATTCCTGTAGAAGTGATTTAAGCTCAGGAATTTTATTTTCCTGCAAATAAGATTGATTAAACTTTTTTGAGAAATATTGCACATCTTTCAATTTTGGTTCAATCGTGTTCGAAATATTTGTATTAAGTATGCGCACGCTTTCAGTTGCACTAGCCTGCTGTTCTTCTGAAATTTGCTTTTCAGCGCTTTGGTACGACACTATTCCAATTAACAGTGTTGGAATGAGAAGCATTGCTAAAAACGAAAAAATAAGCTTTTTTCTTACACTCAGATGTTTCACTTGTATTATCCTCACATAATATTATTTATTCTATACTTTTCCCTATAAGGTAAATAATACTCATTCTAACAGAAATAAAGTAAAAGGTAAGCCCTAATAGATATTATTATCAATTTTTAGAAATTTCTCTAAACAGATTTGTTAGAAGCTATATAATGCTTTGATTTGTTGTATACTAAATTCATAAAAGAGGAGGGAATAGAGTCATGATTCATCAAATTGGACAAGTCATGTTATATGTTAACGACCAAGATACTTCATTGAAATTTTGGACAGAAAAAGTAGGGTTTATTATTAAAAACGAGCAGGAAGAGGCGGGAATGCGTTGGATTGAAATTGCACCGTCGAAGGAAGCTCAAACATCCTTTGTACTACACAATAAAGAAATCATTGCTAAAATGCAGCCAGAATTAAATTTAGGAACACCCTCTATTATGTTTTACGCTGACCAAATTGAAGAAATGTATCAGGATTTTCAGGCAAAGGGCATTAAAGTGGGCGATTTAGTCATGATGCCAATGGGTAGAGTTTTTAATTTTGCTGATCCAGAAAACAATTACTTTGCATTAGTTGAAAAATAATAATAAATGAATGAATCTGCTTATTTTTGTCGTGAAGTAGGCAAAAATAAGCAGATTCCTGTTTAATATCTTCTTATATAAATGTGAGTTAGCCCTCTATGATAAATCTTCTCCGAAAATACTAACCGTTTGTCGATCTACTACAAATTCATGGCCATCCCATTTTAATATATTTTCCACATAGCCTAAGCCATCTGCATGGTACCTACCTGCAATCTCTTGATAAGCTAAAATTTCATATGTCCCATCCCGATCATAATCAACAGGGTATAATCCACTAATTGGGTCAACCCAACCTTCAATCGGTTGCTTTAATGTCCCATCTGGATGATAGATTTCTGCTAAATATTCTGGCCCTTTATAGTGTAGATCAATTATATATTTTTTTGCAGGAGCCTTACTTTGAATAACTGCCTTGTAGTTATTGGAATAATTGACAGTATATTGGAGCTTAGTATTAAATGATTCTGTGTCAAAAATGGAATGTATTTGATTATTGGTAGAGGAGAATATTTCCCCGTTAATAATTCCTCCACTACCTCCTGTATCAGAAATGACCAAGATATCCTCAATATGATTTCCAGTAAAATCTCCTAGAAAAATGGTTGGGTTATAGCCCACATTTTCTTTTAGTGGGATTTGTTCAATTCGCCCTGTTTGCCCATAAAAAATAGTTAAGGTTATGTTTTCCCATAAAGGGCTATCAGGCTTTTGAGTCCCCATTAAAAAAATAGTTTCAAAGAAGCCATCCCCATTAATATCTCCAAATTTTGTTTGAATAACCTGTGGTGCTAAATGGGGTGCGATGCCCGCACCTTGCGGAGAATTTATGTTATTAGTCATATATACACCTCTCTCATAGTCTTAGCATATGTTGTAAACAAAGCTTGGTGCATAAAAATTAGGATAGTTCTAAATCATATTAAACAAACAAAAAAACTTGAATTTCACCCATTGACATTTTTAAAGGTGAAAAGTAATATAAATGTCAATGAATCAGAAAATTCAGTACCACAGGTTATCTCACTACAGATTTGTAGCGCGGGATTTTTTTTATTACTAATCCTTAGTAAATATATAAGATTTATATATATTGGGAAGAAGGAGATTTTTTGAAGAATTTATTTGTTAAAACGGAGCAACAACGATTTTGGTTAGATAAGTTAGAAGCCATCTCAAATCCTATAAAGGCCGAAGCAGCTGGGGTAGATGAACAATCTCGTTTCCCGTTTGAAGCACATCGACTACTCCAGCAAATTGGTTATCCGCAACTTACTTTACCGAAACAATATGGAGGAGAGGGCCTATCAGTCTATGACATGGTGCTTATACAAGAAACGTTAGCAAGCTATGACGAGAATGCCTCGCTCTCCCTCGGATGGACATTAGGTGTTGTGGGCGAAATATATGACACAAAATTATGGACTGAGGATTTATTAACGGCATTCGCGGAGGAAATAAAGAAAGGTGCCATGATTAATAGGGCTGTAAGTGAAGCAGCAACTGGGAGCCCAACACGTGGGGGGAAACCAGGAACAAATGCTGTTTCTATAAAAGACGGATGGCGCATAAATGGACGCAAAATCTTTACTACAGCTTCGCCAGTGTTAGATTATTTCCTCACTTCTGCTTGGATTGAAGAGAAGCAACAAATTGGGTTCTTCCTCATCCATAAAGATTCAATTGGATTATCAATTGAGGAAAATTGGGAAATGTCTGCCATGCGAGGTACTAGCAGCCATGATCTCGTATTAAAAGATGTCGTTGTGGCTAAAGACCACTTAGTCGAATTACCAAACCATCCTAGTGGCGGTAAAATAAATGGCTGGATTCTACATATCCCGGCCACATACTTAGGCATTGCACAAGCTGCTCGTGACTATGCAGTACATTTTGCTAATCACCATCAACCTAATAGCTTGAATGCTCCGATTAGTACATTACCAAATGTTCAACAGCTTTTAGGAGACATAGAGTTAAAGCTTCATCAAGCACGCTTTGTCTTATATGGCGTAGCTGATGCATACGATGATCCAGCAAGACGCTCCATTTTAACAAATGAAATGGCTGTTGCTAAGCATACTGTAACGAATATCGCAATTGACATTGTTGATAAGGCGATGCGTGTAGTGGGGGCGAAAAGCTTACAATTGTCAAACCCGCTACAGCGCTATTATCGAAACGTACGTGCGGGGCTCCATAACCCACCAATGGATGATATGACCATAATTAAATTAGCAACGGCTGCTATTGGGCAGCAGAAATTAAATAACCATCAATAATAATGTGGATAATAAGGAGAAATGTTACATGAAAAAGAGTAAGATATTTCAATTTGCCGCGGTTGGATTGGCTTCTATCGCACTTTTAGCGGGCTGTAATTCTGGGGAATCAGCTGATAAGAATTCAGATGATGCTGGCGAAGTTCGTACCGTCAAAGTTGCCTATGATCAGGCCTCAAAGCCTATTAGTTATATAGATGATAATGGAAATCCAACAGGTTATGACGTAGAGGTAATGAAGTTAGTAGATGAATTATTACCTGACTATAAATTTGAATATGTAGGTACAACAAGTGATGATTTATTAATTGGTGTAGAGCAAGGGAAATACCAAGTTGGGGTGAAAAACGCATTCTTTACACAGGAACGTACAGAGAAATTTATTTTCCCAAAGGAATTTTTAGGATTAAGTAGTGCAGGCCTAGTATTACGTAAAGAAGATGAAGGGATAAAGACATTAGCTGATTTTGCGAAAAAGGGCTATTCGTTGGCACCTATTGCAGCTAATAACGCGCAATACACAATTATAGATGAATATAATACTGCCAACCCTGACAATAAAGTAAAACTTCAAGCTGGTGACGCATTTACGGTTGACGTTGTGCAGTGGGTTAATGAAGGGCGTGTCGATGGTGGCGTTATGATTGAAGGGCCATTTAAACAGCAAGTACTTGCAGAAGATGGACCATATAATAATTTAAAAGATGAAGTAGTCTATAATGAATTTTCTGTGATTAAAACATGGCCTCTTTTCAATAAAAAAGAACAAGAATTTGCTGATGCCTACGATAAAGCCATCGCTCAAATTAAAGAACAGAAGAAAACAAACGAATTGAGCACGAAATTCTATGGCCGTGATTTATTTGAAGTGTTGGAAACTGTTAATCGTTAATTTAATGTATATTGACCATTATTAAGGCTGTTGAGGCTGGCACGCTCAGCAGTCTTTATTCATAAAACAAAAGTTGGTGAGGAAATGGATAAATACTTTGACGCGACCTATATTTGGAGCGCGATCCCCGTCTTATTACCTTTTTTAAAAATCACGTTTTTAGTTGCAGGATCCTCTATTGTCTTAGGCACAGTATTTGGCTTATTACTAGCAGCCGCTAAGCTCTCTTCTGTCAAGCTATTACAAAAATTAGCGAACCTGTATACAACGATTATGCGATGTACACCATCCATTGTTTTATTATTTCTTGTCTATTATGGTGTACCAGCATTAGCTGAAAACTTTGGTCTCAATCTCCATTCCATTGAAACGGCTATTTTCGTGGTAGTAACATTCACATTACAATTTGCAGCAATTATGTCAGAGGTGATGCGATCTGCTTATTTAGCCATTCCGAAAGGGCAGTTTGAAGCAGCTGTTAGTGTAGGGTTAACGCCCATACAAGCCTACCGAAGAATTATTTTCCCACAGGCACTTGTCGTTGCATTACCGAACTTTGGAAATGGCATGATTGCTTTATTACAGGAAGGTGCTTTGGCCTATACAATCGGATTAATTGATATTGTAGGGAAAGCCAATTTAATTATAGCTAGTAATATTAATGCTCATGCCTTAGAGATTTATATCGCCTTGGCTATTATTTATTGGGTACTATCTATTATTATTGAAAAAATATTTTCTATATTAGAAAAGGTATTTGGTAGGGGTAAAAAGACCTTAGAAACAACGTAAGGAGGGAGGCGTAACCATGAATTATCAATTTTTACTCGAAACATTTTTCGTTGCATTATCAGGTGTTCCCGTCGCACTCCTTGTCACAGTTGTTGCTTTGTTCATTGCTCTGCCACTAGGATTTTTGCTGGCGTTAACAAGGATAAATAAAATTCCGGTTATACATCATATAGCGAAAATCTATGTATCCTTTGTGCGAGGAACACCTATTATCATACAAATTTTTATTATTTATAGTAGTATTCCGCTTATGTTAAAAATTATTTTTGAAAAATATCATATTACGTATGATATATATAAAATCAATCCAATATGGTATGCATTTATCGTGTTTGCATTCAGTTCAACAGCCATATTAATAGAGGTATTTCGTTCTGCGTTAAGTACCATTGAAAAGGGACAATTGGAGGCAGCATACTCAGTAGGTTTGACAACTTTCCAAGCATATACCCGAATCATTATTCCACAAGCATTAGTTGTTGCGCTACCGAATATTTGTACTGCGACAGTCAATTTGATTAAAGCAACTTCCTTAGGGTACGCAATGTCTTTACCTGAAATTACCTTGAAGGCAAAGGTGGCTGCAAATGTCGGCTACAATTACGTGGAAGCCTATCTTGATATCTTTATTGTGTATTTAATTTTATGTAGCACAGTCGAATACTTGTTCAAGCGATATGAAAAATATTTAAGCAAATACAAAGCGGCAAATGCCTGAGGGGTGAATGAGCATGTTAGAAATTAAAAATATTCATAAATCTTTTGGTGAAAATGAAATATTAAAGGGTGTAGATCTAGCTATTGATCAAGGAGATGTAGTCGTTATTCTAGGTCCTAGTGGCTCAGGAAAAACAACATTATTACGTTGTATCAATTTTTTAGAGAAAGCGGATCAAGGACATGCGACATTTGGAGATATTGAAGTGGATTTTCAACATGTAAAGAAAAAAGACGTACATGCAATTCGCCAGCGTGTGGCATTTGTCTTCCAAAATTATAATCTTTTCACGAATAAAACAGCATTAGAAAATGTCACGGAAGGACTAATAATTGGGCGGAAAGTTCCTAAAACAGATGCAGTAGAAATTGGCAAAAAGGCTCTTGATAAAGTAGGCTTATCTGAAAAATATGACGCATATCCAAGTCAGTTATCTGGAGGCCAACAACAACGGGTAGGGATTGCACGGGCGGTAGCGTTGAATCCGGATATTATATTATTCGATGAGCCAACGTCTGCACTTGACCCCGAATTAGTAGGCGAGGTACTACAGGTCATGAAAAACATTGCAGCTGAGGGGACAACAATGCTTGTGGTGACGCATGAAATGGGCTTTGCAAAAGACGTAGCAAATCGTGTTATTTTTATGGATGGGGGCGTTGTTGTAGAGGAAGGTAGCCCTCATGATATTTTTGTTAGCCCGAAAGAGGAACGGACGAAGAAATTTTTAAAACGTGTCATTCCAGAAGACTATACGTTCTATATATAACGAGGATCATTTCCATTCGGACTAAGCTCCGATGTATGCAGGGGTGTCATCTGGAGCTTTGTAGCCCTGAATGGAAATCACTTCGCTGATTTAATATTTTATGAAACACTTCCCTATGATTGAAGGAAGTACGTTAATTTGTTGATGGAATAAATGTGCAACTCATGCATAGCTCTTGTACAGGCTGTATAGAAATAGTTACGTTCTGTTTCTCGTGAATAGTTGGCTGCTGATGCATTATAGATAAGAACCGCGTCAAATTCGATCCCCTTTGCCATATAGGCAGGGAGTAATAATATACCCTTTTTAAATTGCTTAGTATTGTGCGTAATAAGTTGAATATCAACGTGATTGCTTAATTGTTCAAACACTGCTGAGCATTCTGCTGCAGTTTTACAAATAACAGCGATCGTTTCAAATTTATGAGATAGTGTGTTGATGCTCTGGATAATTTGTTTATTTAATTCCACTTCATTTGGCAAAATTGTAATTGAAGGTTCTTGGCCATTTCGGTTAAACGCCTCTACTACACTACCATCATTTAAAATTTTAGCCGTGAGCTTAATAATTTGCTTAGTCGAACGATAGCTTTTCGTTAAAATCATCTTTTCTGCATGCTCGCCATATAATTGAGGGTCGAGCAGAGAAGGATTATCAAAGGTATGCGGATGTATGGTTTGATGGCCATCGCCTAAAATCGTCATACGAGCTTTAGGGAATAACTGCTGTAAGACGGTTAGTTGGAATGGTGAATAATCTTGTGCTTCATCAATTAATACATGACGAATTGTCGTATTTGTCTGCTGACCTTCAATTTTATCCTGTAAATATAAAAATGGAGCTGCATCTTCATAAGCAATCAATCGTTTTGCTAAATTAGGAAGGGTGTTTTGGCAAATGTCCTCCCAATTGTCTGGTACAAGCTGCTGAAATTCTTGATAGAGAGTATTAGATATATCAAAGAGTTGACGATAGGTACCTAATATATGAACGAACCTTAATTGATTGACAGAGTTTCGTAATGGTTTAAAATGTTTTTTTACAATTTGGCGCGCTAATTTTTTGCGTTCATGATCAAAATCATCAAATGAGTTTTCAGTATAGCGTCCCTCATATAAGAGCTCACTGTAAGACTTGGAGTAGTCTTCCTTGTCTAATAGCTCAGTCGCTTCTTCTACCCAATCCTTCGTACGTTCGGCTCTTTCAATTTTTGTTAATTTTTGTAATAACCATTCCTTCACTAATTGTAGGCGATTTGGTATGGACATGGAGGATGGGAAAGAATAAAAGTACTCCGTAATTTCCTGTGCAGTAATAATTCGTTCTCCACGAAAAACAATATTTTTAAATAATAAGCCTTTGTTCGACAAATAGCTTACATATTGGTCGATCAATTGTTTGTAAGTCAGACTTGCTTTAAAGGAAATGCTATTTAATTTTGTTACATATTGAGCCTCATCTTTTTCTGTTAATAGATCTTCAAGTTGCTCATAAGGATATTCTAATTGGAACTGACGCCCTAAACGTTTTTCAGCATATTCAATAAACGTTAGTTGTTGCATATTGTCTTCACCTAAATCAGGTAAGACGGTATGGACATATTGATTAAAAAGTTGATTAGGCGTAATTAGTAAAATTTGATCTGCTGTCATTTCATTACGATATCGGTATAATAAATAAGCCACCCGTTGGAGTGCAACGGCCGTTTTACCACTACCCGCAACACCTTCTACTATGAGATAACGTGAGTGGATATGGCGAATAATTTTATTTTGTTCCGCTTGAATAGTTGCAACGATACTGCGAATATGTTCATTTGCATTTTGTGCAAGGATATCGAGCAATAAGTCATCACCAATGGTTAGGCCCGTATTAAACATGGATTGTAGCTGACCATTTTTAATAATAAATTGCCGTTTAAGCAGCATCTCACCGTGAATATCCTCCGTTGTAGTTTCGTATGAAGCTTCACCAGGTGTGCAATCATAATACATACTGGAAATGGGCGCACGCCAGTCATAAATGATGATGTTTTCATCTTGCTCATCCAAAAGTGTGGCAACACCTATATAAATTCTTAGAGGTTCACAATGCTCACTTTGTAAAAAATCAATTCGTGCAAAATAGGGTGACTGCTGTAAACGTTCATAAACCTTTACATTTCGAATGGCCCTTTGCTGTGCAAGTTCTGAATCTGAAAGAAGCTCTACTTGTTGTTTAATGGCAAAAAAGGTTTCATCAACATCCTCAGCAGTATCTAAATTGACTCTGACATCGTTCCAGAAAGTTTTCTTGATGGCTACAGCATTTTCTTTAAACCCTTTTTCTTTAAGCAGTAATTCCTTCATTTTGTCATCAATGATATTTAAACAACTCTCAAGGTGCTGCTTTTCTTCAATCCACTCATTTTGATTTTCCAATGTCTACTCACATTCCTCTCCATAGTTTTTTATTCGTTCGGCATGAACCCTTACCTTTATAGATGGTGGGATGTAGGTAATTGTGATTCCCTTTTCAATGGCTAAACACTGATCCTTTGAATAACTCCAAAGTCTTCAAACGTAATTTATCTCAAGGAGATTTGGTATGGTGATTGAATCAGGAAATTTATCATACATCTACTTCAGTAAGAAGTATAGTCTAGTAATTTTTGTAAATTTGTGATACAATAATGGTATAACTTAATAAAATATTGATATGCATAGACTGCTCTACGAAAAGGTGGAGCAGTCTTTTTTATATGTAGAAAAGTCCAGAATTATTCCTGCTTTTAAAGAAATGATTATTAATTACGTGTCCTATTAGGAGAAATAAATTTATTTGAATTATCAAAATATATTGACTTTTTATAATCTATTTTTTATTCTTGTGTATAAAGTTTCCGTTAATCGGAACAGTTTTCCGTATAACGGAAAGTATGGTGTGTATTCATTTGCCTAATTGCTACGTTGTCTATGTCTTGGTTTAAAGAATAATAAATAGTAGGGGGAGACGATTATGGTAAACCTGCATCAAGAAAAAAAAGAAAATGAACCACGTATAAAGGGAATTAATGCATTTGTATTAATGTTTATTATTATTTTAGTAATGTCGCTATTAACGTATATTTTACCAGCGGGACAGTATGAAAGAGTTGAGAGTAATGGGAGAATGGTTGTTGATCCGGAATCCTTTCAATACATAAGCTCAAATCCTGTTGGCTTTCTAGAAATATTTAATAGCGTGCATTTGGGAATGCTTGAAGGTGCTCCCATCATTTTATTTGTCTTTTTATTCGGCGGGGCTTTAGGGATTATGCAAAAAACGGGTGCTATTGATTCGTTTATTAAAGTAATGGCCTCTAAGTTTGGGAAAAAAGAGTACGTACTAATCCCAATTCTCGTATTAATATTTGCTAGTTTAGGAACATTAATTGGCTCTGCAGAGGATACGCTAGTATATATAGCAATTATCATCCCCTTAACGATGGCACTAGGTATGGATGCAATGACAGGCTTTGCGATCGTTATGCTCGGTACATTAGCCACGGGCTTTACATCGGGAATTACAAACCCTTTTAACATTGGTGTCGCTCAAACGATTGCTGAGCTTCCGATGTATTCAGGGATGTCATATCGAATAGTCGTGTTTGCCATTTTTTATATTTTGACAGTCCTTTTTATATATAGACATGCTAAAAAAGTAAAAAGCGACCCATCGAAAGGGATTTATGGAAAGTTTAATCCAGAAGAAAGTATAAAGATTGATCTGGACTTTAAGATAAGTACACGACATTTAATGGCATTATTCGTCCTATTAGGTAATTTTGTTGCATTAATTGTAGGGGTAATAAAATTCCAATGGTATATAAGTGAAATTGGCGGAATATTTCTATTAAGCAGTATTATTATGTCTATTATATGTAAAATTGGACCGAATAAAATGGCTGAGGGGTTTATTACTGGCGCCCGAGATATGGTAGAAGGTGCTCTAATCATCGGATTTGCCCAAACCATTTTAGTGATAACGACGAATGGAGGATTAATTGATACTATTCTACATTTTGTTTCTAATGCCGTAAGTGTTCTACCAGCTTCTATAAATGCAGTAGGGATGTTTTCACTTCAGCTTTGCTTAAATTTCTTAGTACCATCTGGAAGTGGACAAGCAGCGTTAACGATGCCAATTATGACACCCTTAGCAGATTTAATTGGTGTAACTAGACAAACAGCAGTACTGGCTTTCCAATTTGGTGATGGTATTTCAAATATGGTTATTCCAACAAGTGGAGTTTTATTAGCAGGATTAGCAATAGCAGGTATCCCGTTTTCAAAATGGGTAAGATGGGTATTTCCTTATTTCCTTATCCAGACAAGCTTAGCAATTGTCTTATTAGTTATTGCGCATCTCATAAACTATGGACCCTTTTAATAAAATAAATCATATAGTAGGAGTGATTAAATTGATAGAAACAATTGATTTAAAACAACAGGTAATTAAATGGCGTAGGCATTTGCATATGTATCCAGAATTATCACATCAGGAACATGAGACAGCCCAATATATTTATAATCAACTAGTAACGTTTCCGCATTTAGAGGTGAAGCGTTTAACAGAGACGAGTGTATGTGCATTTTTAAAGGGTACAAAAACAGAAAATAAAGAAAATAAGGGGCTTACCATTTTACTGCGAGCTGATATTGATGCATTGCCAATTGAAGAAGAAACGGATTTACTGTTTAAATCAACCAATCCAGGAGTCATGCATGCGTGCGGGCATGATGCCCATCCAGCGATGCTACTTGGTGCAGCGAAAGCATTGGCTAAGCGTGGGACTGATTTTAATGGAGAAATTCGTTTTGTTTTTCAGCATGCTGAAGAGGTAACACCTGGAGGAGCTGCTCAACTAGTAGCCCTAGGAATTGTAGAAAATGTCGATTATGCCTTTGCTCTACATGTGAGCCCTGATTATGAGGTAGGACAATTTGCTATGAAAGATGGTAAATTTACTGCAGCAGCAGATGATTTTGAAATTAAAATCTATGGTAGGGGTGGCCATGCGTCTACTCCAGAGGTCGCTATAGATCCTTTACTTATTGGTTCTGAAATAGTTGTAGCTCTGCAAACAATTGTGTCACGTAAAGTACCGAGTACACATGCGCCTGTTTTAACGGTGGCAAAATTTCATTGTGGAACGGCATTAAATATTATTGCAGATACAGCAGAGCTTGGTGGAACGATTCGTTCACTAGACCCCACGATTCGTGTAGATTCGCGAAAGCATTTAGAAAAGATAGCTACAAGTATTGCTTCGATGCATGGGGCAAAAGTTGACATTAAATGGGAGTTAGGATGTCCCTCTGTAACAAATGATAAAGAATTAACAGCATTATCCCGCCGTATAGCTGGAGAGATTGTTGGCGATACAGGTGTGCAGGAATTACCTGAACCAATGTTTGGTACAGAGGATTTCGCTGATTTTTCAGAAGTTGTTCCTTCATCGATGCAATTTATAGGGGTACATAACGAAGAGTTTGGAGAAGCGTACCCATTACACCATCCTCGTTTTAAAATTGATGAAGAAGCTCTTATTTATGGTGTTCGTTACTTTGAAAATATTGCACGAACACTATGTCCCTAAGAGGGAAGTAAGCTAAAAATAATTCATATAGAAGGCATGAGTGCGATATAGTACATGACTCATGCCTTTTAAATTGCTTATAAGGATATATTGAAAAGCACTAAAGGATTGTTTATCTTATACGATATAGAAACTTGAAGGGAGGTGAAAAGAGATGAAGGTAATTTTTACAGTGGGATTACCTGGAAGTGGAAAAAGCACATTTGTGAAACAGCTAGCGAAAAGAGAAAATGCCGTTGTCCTTTCGAGTGACGCTATACGTCAGGAGTTATTTGGTGACGCAACAAAACAGAAATCACGTCAGGTCTTTCGTACATTATATGAGCGTCTTAATGACCTTGTGGCAAAGGGTTATACGGTCATTGTAGATGCCACTAATATTGAACGGGAACGGAGGATATTTGCACTGCGTAAATTGCCAAGCTCGATTAGGAAGGAATGCTATTATTTTGACACACCCTATTCCATATGTGTAGCTAGAAACCAACAACGGAAGAGAAAGGTACCATTAGTGGTGATGGAGAAAATGAGCAAGCATTTAGAATTTCCGACGGCGGGAGAAGGATTTGATGAAGTGCATATCATACATGAATCGAGCCCCTATGCAATTTCTAGAAAACAATTTATTTCGCTTATTCAACGTGAGCCCAATTATGAGGAGCTTTTTCAAACACTTCGAGCAATCCCACCTTTTAAAGAGATTTATCATTTCAATCAAGAAAATCCACATCACCAATTTCTATTATGTCAGCATACTTATTTTGTCTTTGCCTATATCAATGAATACTATTCGGAAAGTGATAAGCTGGCATTACAAGTAGCAGCATTATTCCATGATGTTGGCAAGCCATTTTGTAAAAAATATAAGCCACTGCAACAACGATTTGGCTATTTTGGCCATGAAAACGTATCAGCACAGATGGTTTGTCATTTTTTATTCGAATTGGGCTTTGAAGAGGATTTTGTTTTAAAGGTCGTCTATTTAGTGCAATTCCATATGTTAATCCAGTATGGTGGCGATAGAGGGGGAAGTGAAATCTATCATTTATTAGATGGGGATTTATTAACAAGACTTTACTTTTTCCGTGAGGCCGACCAATTTGCTAAATAAACAGTAGAGAAAGGAAGTGTAAATATGATGAAATTAATGAAATATCCAAGAAGCTTTCATTTACCATGGAGCAGAAGCTATACACATGACGACAAGGTTGCTAAAAATGTGAATCATTTTATTGGAAAAGAGGTTGTTGTCACTGAAAAGTTAGATGGAGAAGGAACAACGCTGTACAAGGACTATATGCATGCTAGAAGCATCCATTCAGCTAACCATCCTTCTAGACATTGGGTCAAAACATTTCATGCTAGTTTTTCTTATCAGATTCCAGATAGTTGGCGATTATGTGGGGAAAATATGTATGCTAAGCATTCTATATATTATCAGGCATTAACAAGTTATTTTTATTTATTTAGTATTTGGAATGAAAATAATATTTGTTTAAGTTGGGATGAGACAGTTGCCTTTGCGGAAAAATTAGGTGTTGAAACGGTGCCTGTTTTATACAGAGGGATTTTCGATGAGAATAAAATAAAACGAATGTTTACGGGAAAATCAATGTTTGATGGTGAGCAAGAGGGTTATGTCATTCGAAATGCCGGATCCTTTCATTATGATGATTTCCAATATAATTTGGGCAAATTTGTGAGACCTCACCATGTTCAAACAAGTGAACACTGGCTACAAGAAAAAGTAATACCTAACCGTTTAAAATAAACGTAATTTATTAATTTATGAAAAGGACTGAGAAAAATGTAATACTTCATACAATAAATCAACCATAGTATATATGAGGAAGTTGCTAGGCTGCATATCCCTTTAATATAGGGATTACAGGTTCGATTCCTGTCATCCTCCATCCAAAAAAGAACTCTCGTCACTAGTACGAGAGTTCTTATATATTATTTAGTGTAATTGTCGAAATAACCTTGAATGTAAATCATAGGAGTTCCTTTGTCTCCTGAACCTGATGTTAAATCAGATAAAGAGCCGATAAGGTCAGTTAAGCGGCGAGGTGTTGTTCCTTGTGCAGCCATTTGACCTGTCAAATCTTCATCCTTATTTTGAATGTATTCAGAAATAGCAGCTTTTAACTCTTCTCCTCGAAGATCAGCAAAGTCATTATCTGCTAAATATTTTAATTTAACCTCGTTAGGAGTTCCGTTTAATCCGGCTGTGAATGCTGGAGAAACAACAGGATCAGCTAACTCCCAAATTTTACCTACAGGATCTTTGAATGCACCATCTCCGTAAATCATCACTTCTACAGTTTTTCCTGTAGCTTCCTTGATTTTAGCTTGGATACCGTCAACAATCGGTTGGCAAGTATGAGGGAACAACTTAATACTATCTTCCGTAGCTTTGTTAGAGCCAAGTAGACCGTACTCAGCATTGAAACCAGAACCATTGATGGATTCAGCTAAAATATTATCAAGGCTGTAAACTTTTTCAGCACCGTTTGCTGTTAAAATGCGCTTTGTGCGGAAACGTGAGTGAATATCACATGCTAGAACACTCTTTGTATAATCTAAAATTGTTTTTGGGCTATTGGAGAAGATGACCTCACATGTAGCCCCTTCTGCTTCAATTAATTCTTTATAGTATTCAATATAATCTACACCAGTAAATGTATGCTTTTTATAGCCGAAATGCTCGCGGAATTCCACTTCATTTAATGTATCTGTCCAAGGATTAATGCCTTTTACATCTAACTCATCGATATCGACAAGATGATTACCAACCTCATCTGATGGGTAGCTTAGCATTAAGACAACCTTTTTAACGCCCTTAGCAATACCACGTAAACAGTTAGCAAAACGATTTCGACTTAAAATAGGGAAAATAACTCCTACAGTATCATTGCCAAATTTCGCTGCCACGTCCACAGCGATATCATCAATTGTTGCGTAGTTCCCTTGTGCACGTGCTACTACTGACTCAGTTACGGTCACAATATCTCGATCCTCAATAGTGTAACCTTCTACTTTCGCAGCATTTAACACCGTATCTACAACGATTTGTTCAATATGATCACCTTCGTTAATAATAGGACCACGAAGACCTCTTACAACTGTACCGATTACACGTTCCAACTTAATCTCTCCTCATTTAACTTTTGTAAAGTGATGTAAAATCCATATGGTTTTACTATACGCCTCACTCATGATATAAGTAAAATTAATAGTTCATATACTAGCTATAAGAGGTGCTTATATGATAGGTAAATTAGATTTATACCGTGTTTTTTGTGTTGTAGCTAAAAATAATAGCTTTTCAAGAGCCGCCAAGGATTTATATATGACTCAGCCTGCTGTTAGTCAAGCTATGATGCAACTGGAAAAGGAGCTTGGTACACGTCTTTTTAATCGAACGCCTAAGGGGGTAACTTTGACAACAGAGGGCAGCCTGCTATTTGAATATACAAATTCGGCTTTAGGACTGTTAGATGCGGGTGAAGAAAAGTTATTAGAATTTAAAAATTTAACAACCGGGCAACTAAAGATTGGCGTAGGAGATACGATTTCACGTTTTTTCCTTATGCCTTATTTAGAAGCATTTCATACGATGTATCCGAACATTAAGTTGGAAATGTTAAATGGTACTACCTCTGAAATTTGCAATTTTATTAAATCGGGTGAGGTGGATATCGGTTTTTGTAATTTTCCCATAGAGGATTCGACATTACAGTTAACGGTATGTACGGATATTCAGGATATTTTTGTCTGTGGGGAGAAATATAAAACATTGGCTTCTAAAAGTTTAAGCTATGAGGATTTGTTAAAATTCCCCCTTATTTTCCTTGAGAAAAAATCGAATTCACGAAAATATGTAGAGGATTTCTTATTATCCAATGGGGTCCATATTGAACCTGAGTTTGAGTTAGGTTCACATGATCTTGTATTAGAATTTGCCCGTAGTAATTTAGGAATCGCATGTGTTACAAAAGAGTTTTCAAAGGATTATCTCCATCGAGGACTTCTATACGAATTATCTTTAGATAGGGATATTCCGCCAAGGAGTATAGGTATGTGCTTTTTAAAGACCGTACCTCTTTCTAGAGCGGCGACCAAATTTGTCGAAATCATTGAACATAAACGTTTTAATACTCGAAGAACCATTAAAAAAGCTTAGCGACGGGAAAAGTCAGCTAAGCTTTTTTTGATAATGCTTCAATTAATATATCCACATTCCGCTTATTTTTCATAGTTGGCGAACAAAGATAAGAAAATGTCCGCATAAAATGCTGTCCTTCAAGGGAGAGAATCGCCATATCGCCATTTTTTAACTCACGCTCAATGACACATGCAGACAGTAAGGAAAGCCCAAGTCCTTGCATAACACTTTCTTTAACTCCCTGATTACTACTAATGGTTAACAGTGATTGAACCAGTAAACCATTAGCTCTAAATAAATGATCTAAATAATAACGTGTGCCGGAGCCTTCCTCACGCGCAACCCAGCTCTGCTGTTGGAGTTTGTCCGCAGTAATAGGCTGTTCCTTTGTTAGCGGATGATTGCTTGCACTGACAATAAATAACTCATCCTGCATGAATGGCTTTATCAAAAGTTCATTGTCATGGGCCTGTCCTTCTATCAGGCCAATATCAACTTGCAATAATTTTGTATATTGAATGATTTCTTTCGTATTACCAATAATAATTTGAAGCTCAAGTTGTGGGAAACGTTGTTGCAAGCTAGCGATAATAGGAGGAAGTATATATTCTCCAATAGTAAAACTAGCCCCTATTACAAGTGTCCCTTGTACTTCTTGATGATAGGCTGCAATGTCTTCTATAGCTGCCTCAGTTATAGCCATAATCTGCTTAGCCCGTTTATATAGAATTTCACCAGTTGGTGTAATTTGTACAGATTTTGGCGAACGAATAAATAAAGTAGTCTGTAATTCCTGTTCAAGGTTTTTAATGTGTAAGCTGACACTCGGCTGTGAAATATGAAGTATTTCTGAGGCCTTTGTAAAATTATTGACCTCTACCAGTGTGATGAACGTTTTTAAACCCTCATATTGCATATCTACACCTCTATAATTAGAAATATTAATAATAACAATTATATATATGTATTTTACTAATCATGAGCTTTTTAATAAAGTAGTAATCAACAAAGGAGAAAGAAGTGAACATCATGGTTAATGGACAGAACAAAGGAAAATACGCACTTCATCCAAACTTTCTAAAGGGAATATTACTAACACTCTTTATAGCCTTAGTTGCAAAATATATTGCTACTTTTCCTTTCTTTTCAATATTGGGGCAATTGGTCATTGCTATTATATTAGGGATGGCTTGGCGCGCAGCATTTAAAGTGCAGGATTCCTGGCAAGTTGGAATTGCATTTTCCAGTAAGAAGCTATTACGATTCGGTATTATTTTATTGGGAATGCGTTTAAATTTAGCTGATATTTATCACGCTGGAGCCAATGTTTTTTTGATTGCCGTCATTAATTTATTATTTGCATTAATGGTAGTGTATGGTCTAACAAAAATTTTTCACGTGGATCAAAAGCTAGGGATACTAACGGCTTGTGGAACCGCCATTTGTGGAGCTGCAGCTGTCGTGGCAATTGCACCTCAAATTAAAGCAAATGAAAAGGAAACTGCTGTGGGGGCAGCCATTGTTGCATTATTAGGAACGGTATTTACACTTGTTTATACAGTACTTTATTCTGTTATGAACTTAACGCCAACAGAGTATGGTATTGTCGCAGGGGGTACCCTACATGAAATTGCCCATGTTATTGCCGCAGCATCCGCAGGTGGAAATGAAGCCATTGATATAGCGGTCATTGTAAAGTTAACGCGTGTCGCTTTGCTTGTTCCAGTAGCCATTATAATTGGTATTTTCTATCGAAGAACGGCTAAAGGGGAAGAGAAAAAAGCATTTTCATTGTCAATCATACCGTGGTTTATAGTAGGGTTCTTAGCAATGAGTGCGATTAATTCTTTAGGTATTATACCGGTTAATGTGGCGCAAGCCCTTGTAAATATTGCTTACATTTTAATTGCTATGGCGATGGCTGGTCTTGGATTAAATGTTGAGATTAAAACGTTTAAGGAGCTTGGAGTAAAGGCATTTGTTGCCGGTTTAATTGGCTCGGTTTGTCTATCCGTGTTAGGCTATTTTCTTGTTATTTTTTTAGCAAGATGATGAAAAATATTTCCCTGTAATTTGACTAATCATCTTTTAAAAACTACCTTAATGAAAAAGACCCTGCATTGTATGTCAACATGCAGGGCTTTTTAGATAGAATCAGAAGATCATGTATAAATATTTAGTGTGTTTATGAACGTAAAGCTTCAATGGAAGTTGCTAATTCAGCAACTACTATTTTGCTACCGATAATTGGGCTATCCGTTTTTTCCCCTTCAGATTCTGAACTTGGACGGTGATGGGCTGCAGCAAATGCATCGCTATTACGCCATGCCTGGAAATGCTCCTTGGATTCCCAATACATATTAACACTCATTTCGTCATAAGTAGGATCATCAGTTGAAATTAATACCTCTACCTTATGGAAGCCTTCAAATTGTTGTAAAGGACCTGGTTTTGTAAAGTTTGGAGCCATTCTTGCTGCAAAACCTGGCTTCACTTGAATACGATTTGTAACAATAATCATGCTTTTCCCCCCTTATTTTCATTTACTAGGTTTTTGAATGAATTATCACTGATTATCATTCGCAATCAATGATAAGTGGCTTAGGAAGACATTGTCAATAGAAGTCCTCAATATATTCTCATTGCAAGTAAACTTCTTCTTATACGCTGACATTTAACTGACATAATCCGATGCTATAATGTTAGTAGCGAGGTGAACAAAAATGGCGCATATATTAGTAATAGAAGATGAATATGCAATTAGCCAGGTGTTAAAAGTTTATTTAAAAAAGGTCGGCTATGATGTAACACAATGTTTTAGAGGTGATGAGGCTTTAGATAAATTTATTGAGACTCAGCCAGATTTAGTGCTACTAGATATTATGCTGCCTGAGAAAAATGGTTGGATTATTTTAAAAGAAATTAGAGAATTCAGTGCTTGTCCCATTATTATGCTAACCGCTTTAGGTGAGGTTAATTACCGTTTAGAAGGATTTGACCAAGGTGTAGACGATTATATACCAAAGCCTTTTATTGCAGATGAAGTTGTTGCGAGAGTGAAGGCCGTTTTAAGACGCGCTGAAGGAAGCACCGATTCATCCTCTTTGAAGCGTTACGGTTCCCTCGAAATTGATAGTAAGGCACATAGAGTGTTGCTAGGAGGGAAGGAAATAGTATTAACGCCTAGAGATTTATCGGTGCTTTTATTTTTAGCTGACCATCCCAACCAAACATTTACGCGTGATCAGCTCATTGATCATGTTTGGGGCTGGGAGTATGACGGAAGTGATCGAGCGGTAGACTTAGCAGTGAAAAGGCTTCGTAAAGCATTAATGGATTGGGATGAAGCAGAGGGCGAAATAAAGACTCTACGTGGATTGGGGTATCAGCTGAGTGTTCAAAAGAAATAAAAGAATATCTTTACTTCAATATTGGACAAGCCGTTACTTACTTACACTATTTATAGGTTTAGCTATTATTTCCTTAATTTCGGCAGCTTGGATTCGCCATACGACGTTTGAAAATCGACTAGAGATGATGGAGTTTTTAGCGGATGAGACGGTCTATCGTTTAACCGATAATTCGGGACTCAATAATGGTCCGTTTAACGGAATTCCTGGTTTCATTGGAGATCGGGAACGTTTTACTATGAGAGAAATCGATCCTATCCTATATGTAGTCGATAGAAAGGGTAATATCATAACAAGTAACCGCCCTGTACCACCAGGCAGTGCTAAAAATGTAGTGAGTATGTTAGATGGTGAAGAAGGCACAAAGGAATTAACGGAAGGATTAGAGCCCGTTCAATATGTGGTCAAAAGAAAAATAGAAAATAGTAAGGAGCTAATTGGCTGGGTGCTAGTAGTGGAAAAGAAAGAAAATTTAACAAGAGTGAATCAAGCCTATGGTCAGCTTGCCATATTGATTGGGGCGTTGGCTTTGTTAGGCTGGATTGCTATTTACTTTTTATCCAAACGATTAGCACGGCCCATCAAACAAGTAGCTGCAGCAGCAAAACAAGTGCAGGAGGGTAACTATTCAGTTGATTTACCTCAGGATAGTAAGGAAAAAGAGGTATATGAGCTTGTCACTTCCTTTGAAAATATGGCTCAAAAACTTGAACAACTAGAGAAAACAAGAACAGAATTATTGGCAGGTGTCACCCATGAACTGAAAACACCAGTTACTTCTATTAGTGGCCTATTACAAGCTGTAAAGGACGGCGTTGTAACCGGACAAGATGCAATGGAATTTATTGATATGGCCGTGGTCGAAACGACAAAAATGAAAACAATGGTTGGTGATCTACTTGCTTTTAACCACTTTGCAGTAGATGCGATTCCTGTGAAGCTTGAGCCTGTAGATGTCAATCAGCTTCTGCGGGAGGTGGTAGCACAGTGGGAAGTAATGCAGGAAGATGGCAGTGTTCATGTAAGCTTGTGTCTAGTAGATCGAGCCATCCATGTACAGGTAGATATTGTCCGTATCCAGCAAATTATGACGAACTTATTAACCAATGCGAAACAGTCGATGGATAAAGGATCTGTAACGCTAACACTTGAAGAGCAAGGGGATACGGTTTCAATTATTGTGACGGATACAGGGCGAGGTATTCCTGTAGAGGATCAGGCATTTATATTTGAGCGTTTTTATAGAGGAGAGAATAAAAAATATGCCATTCGAGGATTAGGTCTTGGATTACCTCTTAGTAAAATGATGGCACAATCTATTGGTGGTGACTTAAGGTTAATCGAAAGTCATGCCACTGGAACTTCCTTTGAATTACTATTGCAAAAAGCTACTACGTTGTAAAAGCGTGGTAGCTTTTTTAATGGACTTCATAGAAACAACAGACCAGAAATGATTTGTAAAAAATTGATGAAGAAAATGTAAAGTTGACATCTGCCTGACACAAACGCTCTTTATAGTAAACAGTGTAGACGAGAAACGAGCAAAAAGATGCTTTTGCTATCGCTGGGATTCAGCCGCTATACGATAATGAAAACTAGTAAGGAGTGTGATGAATATGCCTATAGTAACCTCATTTAATCCAAATGGTCGTCAAGAAATTAAACAGGCGATTTCCTATCCAGACTATGCGTTATTAAAAGCCAAGCTACAGTATATTATGCAGCTGGACAAGCATGCGGGTGCGGATGGGAAATATTTAATTCGAAGTACGTACTTTGATAATTTTGCGAATAAAGTGCTCAATGAGAAAAAAGAAGGCTATATTAATCGAGATAAATATCGCGTACGAATATACGGTAAATCTAGTACCTTTATCAATCTTGAGCGCAAGAGTAAACGGAATAATTTAACCTTTAAAACGAAGTGTGAAATATCCCAAACTGAATATGAAAAAATGCGCCTTGCAGATATTTCATGGATGAAGGAGGACGAGCGAGGACTGATTAGGGACTTATATCAAGAGATGAGTTACAACCAGCTTAGACCAACAACAGTAGTAGATTATGAGCGAGAGGCGTACATCTACCCATTTGGTAATGTGCGAGTGACTTTTGATAGTAAGGTGCAATCAAGCTTACGCAATACAGATATGTTTAATCCAAGCTTACCAATGGTGGATGTACTAGAGCAAAACCTAGTGATTTTAGAGGTGAAATACGATGACTATTTACCGGACATCATCAAATATTTACTTCAGTCTGTAGATACACGCGCCGAGGCATATTCAAAATATCAACTTAGTCGTATGTACGGCTAATAAAAGGAGAACGAACAATGGATACAATTAAATTTAGTGATATTTTTAAATCTAATTTTTTAGAAAAAACAACATCTTTTTCATTAATCGATTCAATTATTGGTTTGGTCGTAGCATTTTTCATTGGGCTTTTCATTTACGCAGTTTATAAGAAAACCTTTAATGGAGTGATTTACTCCCATTCATTCAATATTTCATTGCTCATTATGACAATGGCCACAGCACTCGTGATTATGGGGATCAGTTCGAATGTTCTTCTATCTCTTGGTATGGTTGGTGCATTATCCATTGTGCGTTTCCGAACACCTATTAAGGATCCCATGGATTTAGTTTATATTTTCTGGGCAATTGTTTCAGGTATTTTATGTGGAGCAGGTTTTATTCCTTTAGTCATTATTGGAGCCGTGTTAATTGGTCTTGTGCTATTAGTATTTGTCAATAAAATCACGGTAGAAAATCCTTATTTATTAATTGTAAAGTTTGAAGAAAAGCTAGCATCTCAAGAAGTGGAGCGAATTATAGCTGCACAAACAAAAAAGTTCGCCCTCAAATCGAAGTCGATTATGCACAATGAGGAGATGGAAACTACGTATGAAATTCGCGTCAAACAAAACGATGCTAAACTAATGGACCAGCTTACAAAAGTGCCGGGTGTAAAATCTGCCATTATGCTAAGCTATGACGGGAACTTTACAGCATAATGACTGCGTGCACAAAAAGGATTCCAAAGCGAGGTGTCAGTGATGATTAAAACCCGAATTGTCTACCTGTGCATGGCAATTCTTCTCCTTCTTTTTGTCGTGATATATGCTGTACTTCCGAATGTGGGCATTGAAACAAAGAATACCGAGTTCTCTTATGAGAATATAGTTTTTAATAAAAACAAAGTTACTACAGTCGATATCGAGATAGCCGAGGAAGATTGGGCTGACATGCTGGAAAATGCGGCAGATGAAGAGTTAAAACAGGCGGATATTACAGTAAACGGCAAGAAAATTGAGAATGTGGCTATTCGCACGAAAGGAAATTTAACGTTACGCTCCGTCATCAACAGTGACTCAGATCGTTATAGTTTAAAAATTGATTTTGATTATTATGATGACACACAAAGCTTATTTGGCTTGAAAAAGTTAAATTTAAATAATAATTATAGTGACTCTACATTAATGCGAGAGTATATATCCTATGAATTGATGGAGCAAATGGGCTTACCAACGCCAGCACATTCCTATATGTATGTGACAGTAAATGGTGAGGAACGTGGTTTGTTTTTAGGCGTAGAAGCAGTGGATGAAACGTTCCTAGCTAATAACTATGGCTCCAATAATGGCTTCTTATTTAAGCCAGATGGGATAGGCAGTGATTTAAAATATATTAGTGAGGATATTCAGGATTATACAGGTATTGGATTAAAAACAAATGAAGATAATATCGAGCAATCCAAATTTGTGGAAATGCTGGATGCTATTAATAATGGTGGAGACATTGAAAAATATTTGGATGTTGATGAAATGCTACGTTATTTTGCTGTCAATACAGCACTTGTAAATTTAGACAGTTATCAAGGGAATATGAAGCATAATTATTATTTATACGAACAGAATGGCAAGTTTTCAATTATCCCTTGGGATTACAATATGTCCTTTGGCGGCTTTGGAGCAGGTGGCGGTGGAATGGGAATGGGTAGAGAAGATCGTCAAAAGCCAGTTGATGCTTCTAATTCAGGTTCACCAATGGAGAACAATGGACAAACGGATCAAAAGGGTGTGGATAGGCAACAACAGAATGGCCAGTTTAACATGGATATGGGTATGTCAGGAAACCTAATGGCCGAGAGTGCTATTAATTTTAGTGTGACTACTCCTGTCTCTGGTACAACTTTGGAGGAGCGGCCACTACTGAATGCCTTACTTACTAATGAGAAATATCGCGCTCAATATGAAGGTTATTTAGAAGAGTTAACGACGAATTATTTAACAGAGGATTATGTACAATCAATGACAAAAAAATTAGCGGTGCTTTTAACAACCTATGTCGAAGCGGATCCAACTAAATTTTCTACGACGGAACAGTTTTTAGAGGCAGTTGAAGGTGAGAATAGTTTACCTGAGTTTGCAAAGCAGCGCTCCGAATCTATTTTAAAACAGCTCTCTGGGGAGCTTGTTGTGGAAGCATCGACAACTTCTCAAAATAATACGATGCCAGTTCCAAATGAAGATGGGGAAATGAAAGCTATGCCTGATAATTTTGATCCGAGTCAGCTACCAGAGGATTTTGATCCATCTCAAGGTCCTCCGTTTAACAAAGAAGGCAATGGACCAAGGGGGGGAGAAGGTCAAAATGGTGGGCCTATGCAGCGCCCAGATGAAAACGGAGCGCCAATGGGAATGCCTGGTGCCAATAAGGAAATCGCCGATCCAGCCACCACTATTGATAAGACTACAGTGATTACAATCATTGCATCCTTAGTGTTATTACTCCTTTCACTTCTCTTTGTTTATAGATTTAAGCGTAGAGGCCGTTAAAAAAATGACCATATCCAAACTTTTGGGTATGGTTTTTGCTTTTTCTCGTGCTAAAATAAAGCATTCTGTTCTTAGGAGTCCTTTCATATGAATGAACAACAGTTTGATAAATATTTGCACATTAAGACCGTGGGAGAACAATATGGTTTCCCAAAGCTTGCCCACTATCACCGTTATGAACCAACGCCTTATAATGGGCTTGAACAATTATTTGCTATATATGAGATGCCTAACGACCCTGTGTTTATTGATATGGGCTGTGGAAAGGGAAGGGTACCCATTTATGTTCATCATCAATTTCATATTCCAACGATCGGAATAGAGATGGATGCTGGATTTTATGCAGAGGCAGAAGAAAATAAACGAAGCTATCTTCAAAAAAAGCGTTTACATGTACCTATTACATTTATTCATACGATAGCAGAGGCATATGAAATAAAGCCGCGTGATAATGTATTTTTCTTTTTTAATCCCTTTTCCATTCATATTTTCCGCACAGTTATTCAGAACATTTGGCAATCCTACGAGCAAAAAATGCGAGATATTCATATAATTTTATACTATCCACCCTATGATTATTTACAGTTTTTACATCAGGGGACACCATTTGAATTGCTCCATGAAGTGCATTTAGAAAATGAAACTAATATTAATGAACGCCTTTGCGTGTTCGAATTAAAGAAAGCATAGGGGCAACCAGCTCTATGCTTTTTTCTATTTTTACAGACTTATTTTCAGGGAAATAATTTAGTAAGAAATAAGAACAGCAAAAACCTTATCTTAAAAAAATAATCGCATATGATAGTTTTGTACTACATTACAACTTAAATTGAAAGATAATTCTTAAATAACTAATTATACTGAAAAATCACTCTAGACTAAATATAAAGAATGTTTTACAATGTAAAAGTCATAAATGAATAATATTGTTCTGTCGTTTTTAAGTAGTTATAAATAATTATTTTTGCTATTGAGGAAATGAATTTATTTGTTTATAATTATCAGAAATATCTAATATTTTAGAAATCTTCAGGGGGAATCTAATTATGAAAGAGAGTAAAAAGCTTAAGAAGTTCGGTTCACTATTAGTAGCATCTTCATTACTTGCTGGTGTACTTGCTGGTTGTGGTAACGGAGACGATTCAAGTTCAGGTGGTGGCTCATCATCAGGCGGTGGTTCATCTGATGGCGATACAATTAAAATTGGTGCAAACCTAGAGCTTTCAGGAAATGTAGCATCTTACGGTTCTTCAATCGGTCTGGGCGCAGAATTGGCTGTAAAAGAAATAAATGATGCTGGTGGTATTGATGGTAAGAAGATTGAACTGATTAAAGTAGATAATAAATCTGAAAACTCTGAGGCTACAGCTGCAGCTATTAAACTAGCAACGCAAGATAAAGTAGTAGCAATGCTAGCTCCTGCAACTTCAGGGAATACAGTAGCAACGGTTCAAATTGCAAATCAAAATAAAATCCCGATTGTTACTGGTTCTGGAACTGCCCCAAATATTACGGTAAATGAGGATGGCAGCGTTAACGAATATGCATTCCGTACATGCTTTATTGACCCATTCCAAGGGATTGTGGCAGCTAACTTCGCTTCAGGTGAGCTAAGTGCGAAAAACGTAGCTATTTTTGCAGACAATGCATCTGATTATGCAAAAGGTTTAGCAAAGTCCTTTAAAGAAACGATTACTAAGAGTGGTGGAAAAATTGTGAAGGAAGAAGCTTATGTAGCAAAAGATACAGACTTCCGTACACAATTAACAAATATTAAAGCAGCGAATCCAGACTTTATCTTTATCCCTGGATACTATGAAGAGGTTGGTTTAATTGTTAAACAAGCCCGTGAAATGGGTATTGATGTACCTTTAATGGGGGCTGATGGTTGGGATTCACCAACTTTAGTGGATCTAGCTGGGAAGGATGCATTAAATAATACGTACATTACTAACCACTATTCTGCAGAAGATCCAGATCAAAAAATTCAAGACTTTGTAAAGGCATTTAAAGCGGCAAATGGTGATAAGGCACCTGATGCGTTCAACGCACTTGGATATGACACTATTTACTACATTGCTGATGCAATTAAACGTGCAGGTTCTACGGATGGGGAAGCAATTAAAAATGAATTAGCTGCAACAAAAGATCTTTCTTTAGTAACAGGTACTTTCTCAGTTGACGAAAACCATAACCCAATTAAAACAGCAACAGTTCTTGAATTTAAAGACGGTAAACAAGTGTTCAACTCTAAAGTTAATCCTTAATGTTTTGTAAGTAAGGGGGAGGCGGGTAAACACGCCTTCCTTTTTTCTATTTTAGATAACTAGAATCGCAGTATAAAACATAACTTTTTAGTATCGATGCATGTACAGATTTCTCATTTTTCAGAAAATTCAAAGGAGTGAATGCGTATGGAATGGATACAGCAACTTGTGAATGGTATTTCACTTGGAAGTATCTACGCGTTAATAGCGCTAGGGTATACGATGGTATACGGTATTATCAAGCTGATTAACTTTGCTCATGGTGACGTTTTCATGATTGGTTCATTTATCGGCTTTTACGCAATTGCTAAATGGGAGCTTGGCTTTTTCCCAGCATTATTATTGGCGATGCTCATTTGTGCGATTTTTGGTGTTTTAATTGAACGGATCGCCTATAAACGTTTACGAAATGCAACACGTATTGCGGCATTAATTACAGCGATCGGCGTATCGTTATTAATTGAATATACAACTATTTTCTTCAGAGGGGCTCAACCGGCAGCGTATCCTGAAGTGTTCAAAAATAAGTCTTTTGATATTTTAGGCGTACAAATTAGTAGCACATCTATTTTAATTTTATCAGTCGCTGTTGTACTGATGATCCTTTTACAATTCATCGTACATAAAACAAAAATCGGGAAAGCCATGCGTGCTGTTTCTCATGATGCCGATGCAGCACGTTTAATGGGGATTAACGTTGATAATACAATCTCTGCAACATTTGCAATTGGTTCGGCTTTAGCTGGTGCAGCCGGTGTTATCTTCGGTGTTTATTATACGAAAATTGACCCGTTAATGGGTGTTATACCAGGAGTTAAAGCGTTTATCGCAGCTGTTCTTGGTGGGATTGGTATTATTCCTGGCGCTATGGTCGGTGGTATGTTACTAGGCGTTGTAGAATCCTTGGTAAGTGCACTTGGCTTCTCTTTATGGAGAGATGCAGCGGCATTCGTTATTTTAATTTTAATTTTAATATTCAGACCATCGGGTATCTTTGGTAAAAATGCCCGTGAGAAAGTGTAGGTGAGCGGTTATATGAAAAAGTCTAAAGTTTTCTGGGGCTATGCCGTATTAGCGCTAGTCATCTATGCAGTTGTGCAATTATTGATTACGACCGAAGTTATTGATATGTACTATAAAAATATGTTGATTACGATGTGTATTAACATTATGCTGGCTGTCAGTTTGCATATTGTTATTGGGGTTACAGGTCAATTCTCGATTGGCCATGCTGGGTTCCTAGCAGTTGGGGCCTATGTATCAGCTATTATTACGACGAAGCTCATGTTGCCATTCCCATTGGCGATTTTATTAGGGGCAGTTGCAGCAGCTATTGCAGGTCTTATTGTAGGTATTCCGACACTTCGTTTAAAAGGGGATTATCTCGCAATTGCAACTCTAGGGTTTGCGGAGATCATTCGTATTATTTTCTTAAATACGGATTATGTTGGCGGTGCAGCAGGGATGCAGGTTAAATATTTATCTAACTGGACGTATGCATTCTTCGGTGTAGTATTAACTATTCTTGTCATCTCAAACTTTACAAATTCTCGTCATGGTCGCGCATGTATTTCTATTCGTGAAGATGAGATTGCAGCAGATGCTATGGGAATTAATACAACTTACTATAAGGTTGTTGCATTCGCGATTGGATCTTTCTTTGCTGGGCTAGCAGGTGCAATTTTCGCCCATAACTTTTACATTATTCAACCGACAACTTTCGGTTTCTTAAAATCATTTGATATCTTAATTTACGTTGTCCTTGGTGGCTTAGGAAGTCTTTCAGGTTCCGTGATCGCTGCGATTTTCTTAACGATCGTATCGACGTATCTAGCAAACTTCCCTGAGACTCGTATGATTATTTACAGTTTAGTACTAATTATTGTAATGCTTTATCGCCCAACAGGATTAATGGGGACAAAAGAAATTACGGATTTATTTAAGTTTGGTAAAAAAGGAGGTACAAAATAATGACTGGAAACCTTCTTATTAATGTAGAAAACATGGGGATTCAATTCGGTGGTTTAAAGGCGGTACAGGGTGTTAATATGTACCTCAATCAAGGTGAATTAGTGGGATTAATCGGTCCTAATGGTGCTGGAAAAACGACTAGCTTTAATATGCTGACAGGGGTATATACGCCAACAGAGGGGACCATCACATTTGGCGGACAGAAATTAAACGGGCTTGCACCTTACCAAGTAACACAAAAGGGAATAAGCCGTACATTCCAAAATATTCGTCTATTTAAAGAGCTATCTGTTTTAGACAATGTTAAAGTAGCCAACCATTCACTTGCTAAGCATTCGATGTGGTCATCGATTTTTCGCTTACCCACACATTTCAAGGGTGAGGCCGAAATGGAGCTTCAATCCATAGAGTTTTTAAAAATCTTTGGTTTAGATGTCTATATGAATGAGTTAGCAAAAAATTTACCATATGGAATGCAGAGACGATTAGAGATTGCCCGTGCATTAGCGGCAAATCCAAAGCTATTATTATTGGATGAACCAGCTGCTGGGATGAATCCGCAGGAAACCCATGATTTAATGGAATTAATTGCGTTTATTCGTAAGAAGTTTGGCTTAACGATATTACTGATAGAGCATGATATGAGCTTAGTAATGGGTATTTGTGAGCGTATTTATGTACTCGATCATGGACAACTAATTGCTGACGGAACACCAGAAGAAATTCGCAACAATCCAAAGGTAATTGAAGCGTACCTTGGTGAGGAGGTTATCGGCTAATGCTAAAAGTGCAAAATATAGATGTTTATTATGGTAACATTCAAGCATTAAAGGGCCTCTCTTTAGAAGTAAACGAGGGTGAAATTGTAACATTAATCGGTGCAAACGGTGCTGGGAAAAGTACATTGTTAAAAACATTGTCAGGTTTATTAAAGCCAAAAGGTGGCATTATTGAATACGAAGGCTTCTCTATTGCGGGGAAAGCAGCTCAAACAATTGTTAAATCGGGAATCTCCCACGTTCCAGAAGGACGTCGTGTTTTTGCCAATATGTCCGTAGAAGAAAACTTAGAGCTTGGTGCCTATTTGCGTAATGACAAAACAGGAATTAAAAAAGATATGGACCATGTTTTCGAGTTATTCCCTAGACTATTGGAGCGTCGCAAACAGCTATCAGGAACATTGTCTGGTGGGGAACAGCAAATGCTTGCGATGGGTCGTGCCTTAATGGCAAAGCCCAAATTGCTATTAATGGATGAACCTTCCATGGGGCTCGCGCCGCTAATGGTTAAAAATATTTTCAATATTATTGAACAGGTGAATAAAGAGGGGACAACAGTATTGCTTGTTGAGCAAAATGCCAACATGGCTCTGTCTGTCGCTAACCGTGCATACGTGCTCGAAACAGGGCGTATTGTTTTATCTGGTTCAGCCAAAGAGCTTCAAGAAAGTGAAGAGGTAAAAGCAGCTTATTTGGGTGGTTTATAATGAGGAAGGGCGTCTCAACAATGAGGGGCCCTTTTTCGTTGTTCTTCCTACTGAATAATTGAAGGTAGCATTTTGCTATTCATTTTTGGTAAGGTGGAAAAAAGGAGTGATGTAATTTGAACTATTCAGCACAATATTTTATTAAACAACTAAATTTAGCCGAACATCCTGAAGGAGGCTATTATATTTCCTCATTTCGGGCTGCAGAAGATATTGCAGTAAGAGATGTTCAGAGACCTATTTATACGAGTATTTATTTCTTACTTCGCTCACAGGACATTTCACACCTACATCGTTTGCAGTCAGATGAGCTATGGTATTACCATGCCGGTAGTCCGCTTACAGTCCATATGATTTTTCCCGATGGAACATATGAAGCGAAGAAGCTTGGATTGAACATAGAAGCGGGAGAGATACCACAAATTGCGGTGCCTAAAAATACGATATTTGGATCATCAGTGGAGGAAGCAGATACGTTTAGTTTAGTGGGATGTATGGTTGCCCCAGGCTTTGACTTTGAGGATTTCGAATTATTTACACAGGACGAGCTTTTAGCAGATTACCCTCAGCATGAGGCTGTAATTCGTAAAATGGCTTATCAAACGATTAAATAGAAATAAGCCGTCTCATTTATTGTGAGACGGCGTTGATTTGTTACCATAAAATTTCTTCCGGATAGCTAAGCTGCATTTGTATGGTGTGTAAAGGTTGTTTCGTGGCAATGGCGGCTTCCATTAGGTGTGATTTAAGTGCTACATATTCATGGTCCTCTACAAGTAAGCGTAATGCAAATGCAGCTAGCTGAGCTTTACGTTCCTCTTTATTTAATTGGATATATTCTAGATTCAAAACATCCACATACTGTGTGGCGAAAAGGAAGGTTAATGGGCTTTTTGCCTGTAGCATTGTTAAAAAGACTACATAATCCTCTTCTTTCACTTCCTGTTCTAAACAATCTGCAATAGCAGCTTGAAATTTACGAATCGTCGCTATCTCATGATTCCAAATAGATGCATTGTTTAATGTCAAGTGCAGATCAATGAAATCGTTTAAAGCGATAGCGCTAAAGATAATTTCAGGCCAAAGAATATCTGTAGCGAAATAGATGTTTTTATTGGGGAAAATCAGTTCATGATGTGTAAGGGTGTTCTTGTTAACACCGTTACTCACAAACTCTAGTTGGTGTTCCCCAAGCATGGCATGTCTCAGTTTATAGCAAACGCTTAAAATACGGAGTCGAGGACCTTGATAATCATAGTATTTATTGGCATCACCAGTTACTTTGTAAATAGCGTTGATCAGCTCATCGAAATCCCAGAAGTCTCCGCAAATCTGTACACCTGTTAACTGCTCTGTGCTTTGAATGGAAATCATTGTCCTCGCCCTCCTCTGATCCTTATCTTGGTGTGTAATTCAGTAGTTTGAATAGCTCTACCTGCTCTTTATCAGTCAAGTCGCGCCATTGGCCAACTTTTAAATTTCCAAGCTTAATATTCATAATACGAATACGCTGTAGACGCTTTACAGAGTAGCCAAGAGCTGAACACATCCGGCGTATTTGGCGATTTAAGCCTTGCTCCAAAATGATTTTAAAAACTTTGTCTGATATCTTTTCAACATAACAAGGTAAGGTTGTTGTATCTAGAATATCTACACCTGCACCCATCTTGTTAATAAATTGCTCTGTTATAGGTTTATCTACTTGAACAATATATTCTTTTTCATGATGGTTTTCTGCGCGTAGAATTTTATTGACGATATCGCCATCATTAGTTAATAACAATAGTCCCTCCGATTCCTTATCGAGACGCCCAATATGAAAAATTCGTAAAGGATGATTTACAAAATCAACGACGTTTCCTTTTATATGGCGTTCCGTTGTGCTTGTTATGCCGACCGGCTTGTTTAGAGCTATATAGACAAGCTGTTGTTCTTTCTTTACCTCTTTTCCATCAACGCAAACAATGTCGCCATTCTCAACCTGACTTCCAACAGTCGCAGGTTCTCCGTTAATTGTTACTTTTCCTTCGGCTATCCACTTATCAGCCCCACGGCGCGATATAATGCCTGTTTCACTTAAATATTTATTAATACGCATATTGTTCTCCTAAATCTAATATTATTTTTAAGTATACCTTAACGTTATACAAACCGTGAATTCTATATACTTTTCTAGTAAAAATAAATTGCTTGAAAAATTTTTTAAAAAGTTGAAATTATTATTTGTTTCTGACAATATATTAGATGAGAGGGTTTCTATGAAAATATTGTTATTTCGCTATAAAATAGTGTTTTTTGTAGATAGTCTCATTAAATTGTGTAAAGGGGAGAAGTAAAATGGTTTATGCATTTCCAAACACTGAAGGATCGGTAGTTCAATTCAAGCAGAAATATGATAATTATATTGGTGGCGAATGGACACCCCCAGTGAAGGGTCAATACTTTGATAATGTCACTCCTGTTACTGGACAAGTTTTTACACAAGTCGCGCGTTCCACAGCTGAGGATATTGAACTGGCACTTGATGCAGCACATGCTGCTAAAGATGCTTGGGGAAAAACATCACCGACAGAACGTGCAAACATTTTACTTAAAATTGCGGACCGTATTGAGCAAAATTTAGAAAAGCTAGCCGTTGCCGAAACATGGGATAACGGTAAGGCGGTACGTGAAACTTTAAATGCAGATATCCCTCTTGCCATTGATCATTTCCGTTACTTTGCTGGAGCTTTACGTGCTCAAGAAGGCTCTGTAAGCCAAATCGATAACGATACAGTAGCTTATCATTTCCATGAGCCAATAGGGGTAGTGGGCCAAATTATACCTTGGAACTTCCCATTATTAATGGCTGTTTGGAAGCTTGCGCCAGCACTAGCTGCCGGAAACTGTGTCGTATTAAAGCCTGCAGAACAAACACCAGCATCTATTATGGTGCTAGTGGAATTAATAGAAGATTTATTACCATCAGGTGTCATTAATATTGTGAATGGTTTTGGTTTAGAGGCTGGGAAACCGCTTGCATCTAATCCACGTATCGGTAAGATTGCCTTCACTGGTGAGACAACAACTGGTCGTTTGATTATGCAATACGCGTCTCAAAACCTAATCCCAGTTACATTAGAGCTTGGTGGTAAATCACCTAATATCTTCTTTGAGGATATTATGGATAAGGACGACGAATTTTTAGATAAAGCAGTCGAAGGCTTCGTATTATTTGCTCTGAACCAAGGGGAAGTATGTACATGCCCTTCACGTGCAATTATTCAAGAATCTATTTATGATAAATTTATGGAACGTGTACTACAACGAGTAGAAGCTATTAAAGTTGGTAATCCGCTTGATCCAAACACAATGATGGGAGCGCAGGCTTCAAGCGAGCAAATGGAAAAAATCCTTTCTTATTTAGATATCGGTAAGCAAGAAGGTGCAGAATGTCTAATCGGTGGGGAGAAAAATAATGTAGGCGAAGGCTTTGAAAATGGCTACTACGTTAAACCAACTGTCTTTAAAGGCCATAATAAAATGCGTATTTTCCAGGAGGAAATTTTTGGTCCTGTTGTAGCTGTTACTACGTTTAAAACGAAAGAAGAGGCATTAGAAATTGCGAATGATACACTGTATGGCTTAGGCTCAGGTGTTTGGACAAGAGATATTAATACAGCATATCGCTTCGGTCGTGAAATAGAGGCAGGTCGTGTTTGGACAAACTGCTACCATGCTTATCCTGCACATGCTGCATTCGGTGGCTACAAAATGTCAGGTGTTGGGCGTGAAAATCATAAAATGATGCTATCTCATTACCAACAAACGAAAAATTTATTAGTTAGCTATAGCGAAAATAAACTTGGTTTCTTCTAATCCATAGGGAGGTGCATGAGCGTGATTGAACGTGTATTAGCCACGGCAGAAGCGCTGGCACTCATCGAGCTATTAAAAGGGAAACATGGGCCTGTTATGTTTCATCAATCAGGCGGATGCTGTGATGGTTCTTCCCCTATGTGTTATCCAGACGGAGACTTGCTATTAGGTGATCAGGATATATGTTTGGGCGAAATAGGTGGAGCTCCATTTTATATGCATAAAAATCAATATGATTATTGGAAACATACTCAAATCATACTGGATGTAGTGGAAGGTAGAGGTGGGATGTTTTCATTAGAGGGCGTTGAAGGAAAACGTTTTTTAACAAGATCGAGAGCCTTCACATCAGAGGAGTTACAGGAGCTAGGATTAATTTAACGAGTCATTTGTACAGCGGCAAAAAACTTTGCCGCTGTCTTTTTGCATTAATTTTTAGAAAAAAGGGTATGTAAAGCTATATTGTTAGACGAATTTCGTAAAAATAAAAATAGCTGTAAACGTTCTTTTAAGGTCACGGTAAATATTAATTTCCGAGTGGTTTTTGCAATCAACAGTAGTTCCTCCTTTCGTATTTGTTTAATATTTCCTATTAAATCAAAAAAATGGGGTAACATATATTAAATTAAGTTTACTTTTTATGTTAATTGTTACAAATGGGATGAATCTTTCTCGCATTATGTAACGTAAAATGGGTAAAGGAGCGTGCTAAATATGGATTACGTGATGATAGAAAATCAATTTACAAATACGGTAGAAGATGTTTCGAAGGCTGCGGGATGGACAGTGGATCGTAAAATTGTTTTAGCTATAGCTAGTACGTTTGTTGCGTCAGGGAAAACATTTGATGCGGTCCAATACAAAAATATTTTACAGGAAATGAAGAAGCAATCCTCGTGGATGTCTCCCTTAAGAACTACGGTAGGCTATAGCATAGCTGCTAATTTAATGGAGCAAGCGAATGCTGAAAAAGCAGTAATGGATTTATTAACAAATGTAAATGCATTAAAGGAAGCAAAATTTAGAAGCGGTAACTTTAGTTATATTGCGGCTCAGTTTTTGACAGAGGACGAAAAGGATAAAAACGCGCATGCATATGCAGCTAGAGCTTTATTTGATGCCATTCGTAAACATCACCCATTTTTAACATCCTATGAAGATATTCCATACGCTGTGTTACTAAGTAGTCCATCTGATGATGTGGAAATACGTGCGGAAACGATGAATCGCTATTATAAAGAATTACGAACATATAATTTTAATGCAGGAAATGAGCTTCAATGGTTGTCACAAGTATTAACCTTCCTATCTCCACAATTTGATCGTCAACTAGTGCCAAATGTCGTGACTATTCGAGATGCGCTAAAAAATCAAGATGTCAAAGTAAAGGCCATGCATTATCCCTTACTTGGATTTTTAGCCTTATTAGATCTTACTCATCATCAATTGCAAGAAGTTATATATTTATATCATGAATTAAAGGATTTAAAATTATTAAAATGGCACCGTGAATTTGTTCTCTTTATGGCTGTACAAATCGCTATTTATGATATGGCGAAAGTACAAAAATCACTGTCTATGACGATTATGTCATCTATTGAATTATTAATTCAAGCTCAGCATGCTGCAATGATAGCAGCAGTTAGTGCAGCCGCCATTGCATCGAGTTCGAGCTCTTCGTGATAGAATGAGGGGGAGCAATTATTTGGAGGTGCATTTGAAGGATGAAGGAAACAAAACTGTGGATTAACGGTCAATGGCAAGATGTAAAGGAAAGCTATGAGCTAAAATCACCATATAGTGGTGAGGTGATTGCTCAAGTGGCAAAGGCATCTATACAAGATGTGGAGAGAGCAATCGATGGTGCACAGCAAGCATTCCTTTCGTTTAAAAAGACGACAGCCTACGAGCGTGCCGAAATTTTATATAAAGTTGTCGATTTAATGCGACAACGAAAAGAAGAATTTGCAGAGATTTTAGCATTAGAGGCAGGAAAGCCTTTGACAGCAGGGTTAGCGGAAATTGATCGTACAATTGCCACTTATCAATTTGCAGCAGAGGGTGCCAAACAGCCAAAAGGCGAAACTGTACCGATGGATGCGGCACCTGGAGCAGGAGATCGTATAGGTTGGACAAAGAGAGAGCCATTGGGAGTAATTTCTGCTATTACGCCGTTTAATTTTCCGTTTAATTTAGTGGCCCATAAATTAGGACCAGCATTTGCAGTAGGTAATACAGTTGTTTTAAAGCCAGCAACCCAAACACCATTAAGTTCCCTTGTTATGGCAGAGATTTTCCGTGAAGCAGGTTTGCCAGATGGAGCGTTGCAAATTGTGACAGGAAGTGGTGGAGAGCTTAGCGATACTTTGGTTACACATCCTCACGTCAAAAAGGTGACGTTTACGGGTAGTGGTAAAGTTGGATTAGGCATTAAGCAAAAAGTCGGCTTACGTAAAGTAACTTTAGAGCTTGGTTCTAATGCAGCTGTCATTGTCGAACCATCGACGCCTTTTAATAAAATTATTAGTCGTTGTGTGAGCGGTGCCTTTAACTTTGCTGGACAAGTATGTATTTCGTTACAACGCATTTATGTACATTCTTCTATTATTGATGAATTTACGGAGGCATTTGTTGCAGAAACTAAAAAGCTTGTAGTAGGAGATCCTTTAGATAAAAATACAGATGTAAGTGCTATGATCAATCCGAATGAGGTTGGACGAATTAAAGAATGGATTGAAGAAGCGCAGGCACAAGGAGCAGTTATTGCAACTGGGGGAGTATTTACAGAACGTACGTTAACGCCGACTGTTATGACGAATGTGACGGCAGATATGAAAATTGTTTGTCAGGAAACATTCGCGCCAATCGTCTCAATTGTTTCATATGAAACATTAGATGACGCAATTCGACTTGTAAATGAGTCGGACCTTGGCTTAAATGCAGGTATTTACACGAATGTATTACCAGATGCCTTATATGCAGCCGATGAATTACAGGCAGGTGCTGTCATTATAAATGATGTTCCGACATTCCGTGTAGATAATATGCCATATGGTGGTGTGAAGATGAGTGGCTATGGGCGAGAGGGCATTAAATGGGCCATTGAGGAAATGACAGACATGAAATTTATTACGATGAAAAAATCGTTCTAAATTTGCATAAGCTCTTTTTCTACGATACGATGACGAAAGAACATACATGAAGGGAAGTTACAAGAAATATGACAAACAATGCTGTACCCATGAGCCAATCACGTACGGTTCAATCACGTCTCGTATTACCTCCAGACACAAACAATCACAATTCCATTTTCGGTGGAAGAGTGTTAGCTTATATTGATGAAATTGCTGCTATTACAGCGATGAAACATGCGAAGGGACTTGTAGTCACAGCTTCAATAGACTCAGTTGATTTTTTATCGGCTGCCCATGTAGGAGATATTCTAGAAATTGAAAGTATAGTTTCCTCTACAGGACGTTCTTCAATGGAGGTTTATGTTCGCGTTGTTTCTCGCAATATTGAGACTGGTGAGGAAAAATTAACGACAGAATCATTTGTAACAATGGTTGCAGTAAATGAAGAAGGAAAGCCGGTACCGGTACCTGCAATTTATCCTGAAACAGATGAGGAAAAACGTTTATTTGAAACAGGGCCTGCAAGACGTGAGCATCGTAAACAAAAGCGTGCGTTGCCACATTAAGGTTAAAGGGAGCTTCACCTAAAACGGTGGGGCTCCCTTTGTTATATTACATATTCAATTCATTGACTACATTAATGAGTGAATCAGAAGAAGAGGAAACAAGTGTAGCCCCTTGTGATAATTCAGTAATTAAATTAGAAATGGCTGAAATATCTCTAGATGTATGAACATACTGTTGTTGAATGCCAGATACGGCATCAGCTATATCATTAAATGATTTAGATAAGTTTTCTTGCGTATTGACGCTATGTTGAATTTTTTGATCAACATTAATAACTGAATTTGCCATTGTTGTAATATTACTTTCAGTTTCTTTAATGAGATGTGACACATTTTGCACGGCATTTTTCGTTTCTTCAGCAAGCTTTCGTACTTCCTCTGCTACTACCGCGAAGCCTTTGCCATGTTCCCCTGCTCGAGCTGCCTCAATAGACGCATTTAAAGCTAATAAATTTGTTTGATCAGCAATGCCGGTGACAAGTCCTACAATCTCAGAAATTTTTTGAGAGGAGGTACGTAACTGATTCATAGTTACCTCAAGGCTGTTGACACTTTGTAAAATAACTTGGATTAAATCATTTTGCTCTTTCAGCTGATGTTGCCCACGTCTTGATTTCTCCTGTGTATCTGCAACGAAGCTTAATCCCTGCTTGGTTGCCTCTGCAATATCATCCGTTTGCGAGGAAATGACTAACAACGATGCAGCTGTCTCTTCACTAATGGCGTTAAGCTCCTCTGCTGTACTTTGAATTGTCGTAACAAGGGCATTTTTCGTTTGGTCAGCGGCTGTTCGAATACGGTCTTCCTCTTTTTCGTAAGCCTCGATAACAAGCTGTTGCTCAAAATTAATGATTTTGCAAAATGCGTTAATTGCTCGAATGGCATCATTTTTTGAGATATCCACTTCATTCACGAAGTTTGTGAACGTAGAGGTAAGGGATTGGAAGGATGCTATATACCATTTTGATTGTAAGCCAATTCGAACATGGGTTTCAGCAATGGCTTTTCTTTCAGCGATATAGGCGTCATTAATATGACTTTCAAAAATATCGCTTAAATGCTTATGTAACGTAACTTTTAAACGATCTATATGAGAGGTTCTATTAATAATATCTAGTAAATCTTGGCTCAAACTAATGGCTGCATAAAATTGCTCCACCATTGCAGGAATTAGATCCTTAGCTAACGGTTGTAGTTGCTTAATAATGGCTAAATCCTCAATTGTTAAATTTAAAAGCTGTAATTGCTTTTGAAGATTTGGGTGATTTAAAACATCTAATTGTACATGGCCCTTAAAATTTTCAGGTGTTAATGTAATTGAGTAGCTAGAACTGCTGTTTTTTGAAAACCAACTCATTATTGTTTGCTCCATTCTTAATATCCATAATAATTGTGAGTAAAATGAACTTCTGAATTTGTTAGGTCTGTAAATTTGATAAATAATTGGTATTAAATCTATTTTACTATTATTTGCTGAATATTTGGTTAAAAATTTGGTTATTTCTTTATTTTTTTACTTTATTGGCAGTCCGATTAGTGAAGCAAAGTAAATTTGAATTTAAATTGGGAAACCTGTAAAATACGAACTGTTTAAGGAGAGAAAAACTGAACGTGAAAGATTATAGGAGGAGGTACTATATGGAGAAAAAACGCTTTAAATTTGTTATTCCAGTCATGGTCATTGTTGCAATAGGTTCCGTTTACATGCTACGAAACTATTATGCGGAAGTACCAGATGTTGAACAGCTTTTAATTACAATTTGCGCCGCTTTGGGGTCAGGGGTATTAGCATACTTTTTATTCCCACAGCAGGGTGACAATAAAATTGACGACCGAGGTCCTTATTAATAGTAATAAATGAAGCTGCTCGTTTGATTGTTAAACGAGCAGCTTTTTGTGGGAATCAAGGCTTAAATAATTTAAACCAGCCTTTATGTTTAAAGATGGTAAGCATAGCGATTACGACAATAATCATAATACCGAGGACAATGAAATAGCTGTATCGTCCATGTAGCTCTGGCATATTATCAAAGTTCATCCCATAAACACCTGCAATAAAGGTTAGTGGAATGAAGATCGTTGAGACGATTGTTAAAGTCATCATTATACCGTTCATGCGGCTTGAGCTCATAGCCATATAACTATCTCGCATATCTGCTGTCAGCTCTCGATTTGATTCAACCATTTCTGTCAGTTTTAGAAGATGGTCGTATATATCTCCAAAATAAGCTCTTTCAGATTTGTTTAATGAAAAACGGTAAGAATTAAGTACTCGATATAAAAGGTCTCGCATCGGTAAAATGGCACGCCGCAAATCGAGCAAATCACTACGAAATTCGAAGACAATCTTCATGGCATTTACATTGCTTTGGTATGTAAGCTCGCCTTCAAGTGCATTTAAATGATCTTCAATTTTATAAACAAGTGGAAAATAACTATCAACGATTTTATCAATGGTTTGATACGTTAAGTAGACTGTGCCACGTTCCCAATTTTTTGGCTGGCTTTCTAACATCTTTTGTACCTTTTCAATTTCGGGAACTGGGTTCTTATGGAATGTCACAATAAACTTATTAGAGGCAAAAATATTAACCTCTTCTGCAGCTAATGTCAGCTCGTTTAATCGATGAATGACGAAAAAATGGAAATCGTCATAAAAATCGAGTTTTGGGCGTTGTAATCGCATTAAGCAATCTTCAATAGCTAGTGGGTGAAAATGAAAAAATGAATCTAGCAAAGATTCTTCCTCTGCAGTTGGACAATTAAAATCAACCCAGTACCATTCGAACTCTTGTTGATGTATGGATTCCAAAGGGAAATCTTTTAGTAATTGTTGTTTTTTTGTAATGCCAATGGTGCTTATCACAGCTTTCACCTCAAAGTATTTACTACAAAATATATTTAATGTTCTTCTTTAAAGCATACCCATCCACCAAACAAAGTAGTGGCAAAAAATCGTGAAGGTTTTATAAAACCTGCTTCATGTAATAATGTTAAAATGGCTTCCTCGGGCATAAATGACAGGGCACGGATGGATTTTTCCATTTCTGCAACATCAGCTACGGAAAGATTTGTATGTTGGAGCCAGTAAGAACGCCATAAATCGAATTGTAGTTCCGTTTCAATAGTACCGGGTCGACCGTATTTCGAAACTAGGACAAATGGTGCGCCAGGCTTTAAATGGTTCCAAATTTCTTTTAAGGTCGATAGCTTTTCTTCATATCTTTGAATAAAATGAAGGACGAGTACACAACTAGCTGCATCAAATTTTATAGCTGGTAGGTGTGTATCCAGTAATGTTCCTTGATAGAATGACAGATCATTGGGTAAAGATTGGAGACGCTCCTTTGCTATATCGAGCATGGATTCGGACGGATCAATACCCGTAAATGACCAATGGGGTCTTCCATCAGCTAGCTGCAATATTTCATTGCCACTACCTGCACCAACAATCAACATTTCAGCATGCTCATGTAATGTGGAACGATAAAAGGTTTGTATTAAACGGAGCATTGCCTCATAGCTTGGTAGAGTACGGCGAATCCCCTTTTCATATTCATTTGCTAATGTGTGGTTGAATTCCATTTCTCAGCACGACCTTTCAAAAATTTTTTAAAAAACTCACTTTAAACTGAAACTATTACGGGTATAGTTCCGTAAATAGTAGTACATAAAACGATAGACAACGTATAAAGAAAGGGTTGATATATATGGAGAGTAAATGGTCTAAAGTAATCATACACGCAAGTTCGTTTTTTGCGCCATGGTTAGTTCCCATTATCTTCTTTTTAATTAGTTCTGATGAGGAAGTGAAGGCAATCTCTATCCAAGCCATACTTTTCCAGCTTGTCATGGCAATTCTACTTGCTGTCTCTGGATTCTTAAGCATTTTCATTATTGGCATTCCATTTTTAATCGTTTTCGGTATTATGCTTTTTGTAGTACCAATTATTGGCATTGTCAAAGCATTAACTGACGAACCTTGGCGTTATCCAATTGTAGGTCGTTGGGTATAAATTTTATAGACGCAAGTATATGCTAGTTGCATATGCTTGCGTTTTTTCTATGGATAAAAAGGGTACATTAGGTGTAGGAAGCAAAAACAAGCTCTATAGCCACTAACTTAGTGCTATTTTCAACGCTGAATATACTTTTTTAGCCTTTTCATTTTTCTCTAAGCGAAATCATTGCAATTATTTTCAAGCGTTTTGTATAATATACTCAAAGAAAGTCAAAGATAGTCAAAGTCAGTGAAGCAAGCGAGGTGTATTCCTAAAATGCGTAATATATCAGACATCATAGAAGGTTACTTAAAGCAAGTACTTGAATTAGGTGGGGAAGGGCATATTGAAATAAAGCGCAGTGAAATTGCAGACAAATTTCAATGTGTACCGTCGCAAATAAATTATGTCATTAATACAAGATTTACCGCCGAGCGAGGTTACCTTGTGGAGAGCAAGCGAGGTGGTGGTGGATACATTCGAATTTTACGTGTCCGCGCGAATTCACAGATTGATTTAATCGACGATGTTCTCCAGCATATTGAAGGTGGAGCATCGCAAACAATGGCAGAAGATTTAGTGTATCGACTCATCGATGAGCAGGTAATTTCAAAGCGAGAAGCGAAATTAATGTTAGCAGCAATTGATCGCTCAACAATTGACTTACATCTCCCTCTAAGAGATATAATTCGTGCAAAGATATTGCGTGCGATGCTGACAACTATAAAATATGAGCAACAGAAATAGTGAGGTGATGGAAATGATATGTGAACATTGTAAACAACGTAATGCGACAGTTACTGTAACACAAGTTCAAAATGGGCAAAAGGTGGAGCACCATTATTGTGACGTCTGCGCCTCACAGTTCCATCCATTTCATGCAGAGTTTAAACAAGAGCCAGTTTCCATACAACAGTTATTATCAAACTGGTTTGGTTCACCTACATGGCAAAAGGTAGGAGAAAAACAACAAACACAGCCACAACAGCAGACATGCCCACAATGTGAATTTACGTATAAGCAATTTTTAAAAGAAGGTAAGTTTGGTTGCCCAAGCTGTTATGACACTTTTAGTGAGCATTTACCTAAGCTCTTTAATCGCATACAGGCTGGTCCCCAACATATTGGGAAAATGCCAGGTGCCCATAGCAATGTGTATGTCATTAAAAAGCAAATAGAGGATATCCGTAAACGTATGAAGTTCGCTGTAGATGAAGAGCAATTCGAAGAGGCAGCAAAACTTCGAGACGAAGTCAAAGAGCTTGAGAAGCAGCTACAATTTGAAGGTGGTGATGTGTCTTGATGATTGAGTCGTTTTTAGAGCGTGCGACACCTACTTGGATGCGTATTGAAGACGATTATTCTGACATTGTCATTAGTACACGAATTCGCCTTGCTCGAAATTTAGATGGATATCGTTTTCCACTATCGTTTTCAGAGAACGAGGCTTTACAGGTGGAACAGGCAGTTACACATGCAGTCAGTGATAGTCCAACCCTACAAAATGATTATGCATATTTTGCTATCAATGATTTAACACCTTTACAACGTCAAATTCTTGTAGAAAAGCATTTGATTAGTCCGCAGCTTGCCAAAAAAGAGCAGGTGGGCTCCGTTCTTCTGTCACAAGATGAATCAGTGAGTATTATGGTGAATGAAGAGGATCATTTACGCATTCAATGTATGACAGCGAGTTTCCAGCTTCAAAAAGCCTATGAACAAGCGAATAAGATTGACCGTATTCTAGAGAAGATCTTACCTTATGCTTTTCGAGATACATTTGGCTATTTAACAAGCTGTCCTACAAATATTGGTACTGGGCTTCGAGCATCTGTGATGATGCATTTACCTGCTCTTACGTTAACGGGACAGATGAATCAAATTATAAATGCGATGACACGCTTAGGTATGACCGTAAGAGGTATATATGGTGAAGGAAGCGAAAATTTAGGAAATGTTTATCAAGTGTCCAACCAAATTACACTTGGAAAGACAGAAGAAGATATTTTAGCAGATATACAAAGTGTTGCTGAAAAAATTATACAAAAAGAACGACATGCGAGAGGTAAATTGATGGAAAAAGCTGAGCTTGCTTTAGAAGATCGAGTTTATCGAGCTTTAGGTACCCTTACGTATGCAAGAATTTTAACAAGTGAGGAAGCGGCTACCTGTCTTTCAAATGTTCGTTTAGGAGTTGACCTACAGTTGATTGACGGTATACTCGCAACAACTTTAAATGAGTGTGTCGTCAGTATGCAACCCGGTTTTTTACAGCATTATGCAGGTGAGGCATTACCGCCTGCTGAACGTGATCGTGTACGAGCTGAAATGCTACGTGAGGCATTATTTCAAACACACACGAATAAGCCTAATAATGGGGAAAAAGGAGAGGATTTATATGATGTTTAATCGTTTTACACAACGCGCGCAAAAAGTATTACAGCTTGCTCAGGAAGAGGCTATTCGTTGGAAGCACGAATCCATTGGCACAGAGCACATTTTATTAGGGCTTATACGTGAAGGCGGCGGTATTGCTGCAAAAGCGTTAGAAGCTATTGATATTAGTCCTCAAATGATTGAAGCTGGTATTGAAGAATTAGTCGGTAAAGGGAAAGAAGATGTTGGTCCAATAGTTCACTATACGCCACGAGCGAAGAAAGTAATTGAACTATCGGTTGACGAATCACGTAAATTAGGTCATTCGTATATCGGTACAGAACATTTACTATTAGCACTTATACGTGAAGGTGAAGGTGTAGCAGCTCGCGTCTTAAATAATGCAGGTGTAGGCTTAAATAAAGCACGTCAGCAAGTTTTATTATTATTAGGAAATAATGATAACGCGCAGTCTGGTCAACAAGCGGCACAAGCGGCGAATACCCCAACATTAGATAGTTTAGCCCGTGATTTAACGCAAATTGCCCGTGAAGGTACGTTAGATCCTGTTATTGGTCGAAGCAAGGAAATTACACGTGTTATCGAAGTATTATCACGTCGTACAAAAAATAACCCTGTCCTAATTGGTGAGCCAGGTGTTGGTAAAACAGCTATTGCTGAAGGGTTAGCACAGCAAATTATTAATAATGAAGTACCAGAAATTCTTCGCGACAAACGAGTGATGACGCTTGATATGGGAACTGTCGTTGCAGGTACAAAATATCGTGGAGAATTTGAGGACCGTTTGAAAAAAGTAATGGATGAAATCCGCCAAGCCGGCAATATCATTTTATTTATTGATGAATTGCATACTTTAATCGGTGCAGGTGGTGCAGAAGGTGCGATTGACGCATCAAATATTTTAAAACCGTCCTTAGCACGTGGGGAGCTTCAATGTATCGGTGCGACAACGCTTGATGAATATCGTAAATATATTGAAAAAGATGCAGCATTAGAGCGTCGTTTCCAACCGATCCAAGTGGATGAACCAACTGTGGAAGAAGCTATTCTCATTATTCAAGGTTTACGTGACCGCTATGAAGCACATCACCGAGTGAAAATTACAGATGAAGCAATTGAAGCAGCGGCAAAAATGGGTGATCGATATATTTCAGACCGCTTCTTACCGGATAAAGCAATCGACCTTATCGATGAAGCGGGTTCAAAGGTTCGCTTACGTTCATTCGCAGTGCCACCAAACTTAAAGGCACTTGAAGATAAGCTTGAAAATGTTCGCTCGGAAAAGAACGCTGCTGTATCAGGTCAAGAGTTTGAAAAGGCTGCAGCACTTAGAGATACTGAGCAAAAGCTTAAAGATGAGATTGAAGCTACGCGAAAAAATTGGAAAGAAGAGCAAGGCAAGGCCGAATCCAAAGTGACTGTAGATGATGTTGCGGCAGTTGTATCGATGTGGACAGGAATTCCTGTAGCTAAAATCGCTTCTGAAGAATCTTCAAAATTATTACAACTTGAAGAAGAGCTACACAAACGCGTTGTAGGGCAAGGCGAAGCGGTAGAAGCTATTTCTCGTGCGATCCGTCGTGCAAGAGCGGGCCTCAAAGATCCAAAACGACCAATCGGTTCATTTATTTTCTTAGGACCTACAGGTGTTGGTAAAACAGAGCTTGCAAGAGCACTAGCTGAAGTGATGTTTGGTGACGAGGATGCTATGATTCGTGTCGATATGTCTGAGTACATGGAGAAACATTCGACTTCTCGTTTAGTAGGTTCGCCTCCAGGCTATGTAGGCTTTGACGATGGTGGTCAATTGACTGAAAAAGTTCGTCGTAAACCATATTCTGTTGTACTACTAGATGAAATTGAAAAAGCACACCCTGATGTTTTCAATATTCTACTGCAAGTTCTTGAAGATGGTCGTTTAACGGACTCTAAGGGGCGGGTAGTAGACTTCCGCAACACAGTAGTCATTATGACTTCAAATGTCGGTGCGGATGCTCTTAAATATCAAAAAAGTCTTGGTTTTAATGTAGGTGGCGCAGATTCTAAACATAAAGATATGAAGAGTACGATGCTGGAAGAATTGAAAAAAGCATTCCGTCCAGAATTCTTAAACCGTATTGATGAAATGATTGTCTTCCATTCATTAGAAAAAGAGCATTTAAAAGAAATCATTGCGATGATGGGGAATGCTCTAACAAAACGGTTGAAAGAACAAGATATCTCACTAGAATTAACAGATGCAGCGCTTGAAAAAATTGCACAGGAAGGCTATGACCCTCAATACGGTGCACGTCCACTACGTCGAGCATTACAAAAACAAGTGGAAGACCGATTATCAGAAGAATTACTAAAAGGTAATGTGGAGAAGGGTAATCACGTTGTTATTGATTATATAAACGATGAGTTTATTGTGAAGAAAAAAGAGGGAGTTTCTATCTCTAAATAATTTCAAATGAAAGACAGTGAGGCATTAAGTGCCAAGCTGTCTTTTTTTTTGTACAATTAATATAAGAACAAATATTCGAGGTGATGGAAAGTTGGCTAAGAAAAAAACGAAATTTGTATGTTCAGGCTGTGGCTATGAATCGGCAAAATGGATGGGAAGATGTCCAGGCTGTGGGGAATGGAATAAGATGGTGGAGGAAGTAGAAGTTATTGCGAAAGGACCACGTGGGGCATTCCAGCATTCCGCTACAGTTACTCAAAAGGCAATTCCTATTATTCAGGTGGAAGCTAGTGAAGAGTCCCGTGTAGCGACAGAAATGGGCGAGCTGAACCGCGTATTAGGTGGTGGTATTGTGCCGGGATCTCTAGTATTAATAGGTGGTGATCCTGGGATTGGGAAATCCACATTATTACTACAAGTTTCAGCTTTGCTTTCCAATAAAGGTCATCGTGTACTTTATATTTCTGGTGAGGAATCTATCCGTCAAACGAAGCTACGTGCGGAGCGTTTGGGGGTAATTTCACAAGAGCTATACATTTATTCCGAAACAAATCTTGAGTTTTTGAATCAAACGATTGAGGAAGTACAGCCGAAATTTGTCATTGTCGATTCCATTCAAACCGTCTTTCATCCAGAGGTAACAAGTGCGCCAGGTAGTGTCTCGCAGGTCCGTGAGTGTACAGCTGAGCTTATGCGAATTGCTAAGACTAAAGGAATTGCGATCTTCTTAGTTGGGCATGTTACGAAAGAGGGGCAAATTGCAGGGCCTCGTATTTTAGAGCATATGGTGGATACAGTCCTGTATTTTGAAGGGGAAAGACATCATAATCATCGTATTTTACGAAGTCAAAAGAACCGTTTCGGCTCTACAAATGAAATTGCTATATTTGAAATGCTACAGGGTGGACTAAAAGAGGTTTTGAACCCATCTGAGCTATTTTTACAGGAGCGTTCACAAGGAGCAGCGGGCTCCACGATTGTTGCCTCAATGGAGGGAACAAGGCCAATTCTCGTTGAAATTCAGTCGCTTGTGACGCCTACCAGCTTTAATTACCCTAAACGGATGGCAACTGGGGTTGATCAAAATAGAGTGCAATTGCTGATGGCCGTACTTGAAAAGCGTATGGGCCTCATGCTACAAGCACAGGATGCATATATTAAAGTTGCTGGTGGTGTAAAATTGGACGAACCCGCTATCGATTTAGCTGTTCTGACATGCATCGTTTCTAGCTTTAAGGATCAGGCTGTGCGAGCAACGGATTGCTTTGTTGGTGAGGTAGGTCTGACAGGAGAGGTGCGTCGAGTATCCCGTATTGAGCAACGTGTCATTGAAGCAGCGAAGCTTGGTTTTAAAAGAGTATTCATTCCTACATCCAATATAGGTGGATGGGATTTTCCACAAGGGATTGAAATTATCGGGGTAGAAACGATAAAGGATGCATTAAATGCCTGCTTTAGAGAGTTATAGGAAAAACCATGCATGTTAGATAGTATTCTGACATGCATTTCCTTCATTTTTGACGGAAAAAGAGGAAACTCAAGTAAAGGGATAGGCGTCCTAGTTAATGCATGGTGAAGGTGTGATGGAAAATAGAGATTAAATAATGATAATTTGATGGGCTGATGAAGGATTTTCTACGGTAAACTATGTATAATCTTAACTAACAATAGGAGGTGACAGCTTGTGAAAAAATTTGTTCAAATTGCTTTTTTACTGATTGGAGGAGCGTTGGGCCTTGTTTTCTTACCGCCATTATACGAATTGCTTCATTTATCATCTAATCCTTGGCTTGATAATCCTTACGTATCAGTAGCATTAGGAGCGCTTTTACTGTTTACATTGTCATTTGCGTTTTCCGATTATTTTGTGAAACTCATTAGCTGGATGGAAGAGGTCCTGTTTAAGGTCCCTGTCGGAGATTTATTATTCGGTACGCTTGGCCTAATAATAGGGCTAATTGTAGCGTATTTCTTAGGCTTTGCTATTAATAGTGTAAAGGTCCCCTTTGTTACAGAGGTGCTCCCTATTATCCTGTCATTTGTATTAGGATATTTAGGCTTCCGTCTAGGCTTTAGAAAAAGGGATGAATTAATACAGCTTTTTACTTTACGTAGTAATCATACGAAGAAAAAAGCTGCTGAGGGTGCTGAAATTCCAGAAGTGCGAGGAAGTTACAAATTATTAGATACAAGTGTCATTATTGATGGTCGTATCGCAGATATTTCTGAAACAGGATTCATCGAAGGGGTACTAGTGGTGCCTCAGTTTGTCCTTACAGAGCTTCAGCATATTGCCGATTCCTCTGATACATTAAAGCGTACAAGAGGACGTCGAGGTTTAGATATATTAAGAAAGTTACAGGACGAACGTAAGACAAATGTAGAGATTACAGATGAGGATTTTGAGGATGTGCAAGAGGTAGATTTAAAACTTGTACGACTGGCAAAAAAAATGGGTAGCGATACTCAGATCGTCACAAACGATTTTAACCTTAATAAAGTCTGTGAGCTACATCATGTGAAAGTATTAAATATAAATGACTTAGCGAATGCCGTAAAACCTGTCATGATTCCAGGTGAAGATATGCAGGTGGTAGTCATTAAGGATGGGAAAGAGCATAATCAAGGGGTCGCTTATTTAGACGATGGTACGATGATTGTTGTGGAGGGCGGTCGTAGCTTTATAGGACAGGCCATAACAGTAACAGTAACGAGTGTATTGCAGACGTCAGCTGGTCGTATGATATTTGCGAAGCCGAAGGACGATTAGGATGTGAAAAAAATGCAGTATGAAGTAGTTTTACCTGCCGCAGGAAGCGGTAAACGTATGGGGGCAGGACAAAATAAATTATTTTTAAAACTTTTAAAGAAGCCTATACTGATACACACGTTAGAGGTCTTTCAACAAGATCCCTTTTGCACAGGTATTTGGCTCGCGGTAAAACCGGAGGAGCGTATCTATATTCAAGAATTGCTCGATGAATATCGCATTACGAAAGTCAAAGGTTTACCTGATGGTGGTGCTGAACGACAGCATTCTGTACATTCATGTATGAAGGAAATGCAACACGTAGACATTGTGCTTGTTCATGATGCGGCACGGCCTTTTATTACACATGATATTATTGCAAATCTTGTTCAAAGTGCCCACGACTTTGGTGCAGCTATTGCAGGTGTCCGAGCGAAAGATACAATGAAAAAAGTTAGAAATGGTGTCATTGAGGAAACGGTAGATCGCGACAGCCTATGGATGATTCAAACGCCGCAAGCCTTTCGGTTTGATTTAATTGTTGAGGCAGAGGATATTGCTGAAAAAGTAGGTTTTCTTGGTACCGATGAAGCGATGCTAGTCGAGCGTCTTGGTCACACGGTGCATATTGTAGAAAGCAGCTACGAAAATGTAAAAATGACGACGCAAGAGGATTTACTATTCGGAGAAGCTATTTTACGAAAACGCGCATTGCAACTAAACGAATAGTTATTAGTTTAAACATCTCATTAGTGATAGTTGCTAATGAGATTTTATATTAATGTAGCAAGAAATGACGAAGAGGATATGCTTGTTTTTTAGCTGTCGTTCAAATGCTTGTTGTAATAATGGCGCGCGACACCAATGTGAATAAGGATTTGTTAGCTTGAAAAAACTAGAAGCAATCAAGGTGGTAAGGTGTAATAGATCTAACGGTACAAGAAAATGCTCACTATTTGCTATCAGCTCAATTTCCTAGGAAATATGTTAAAATGTGAGGGTATAATAGTGAGTAAATAGATAAAAGTGAAGGAAGGTGAATGAGACTGCATTATAGGCAAACTAGGAGCAATAAAATCCACATGTATTGCTAACGTAGTCTCTCTATCATATGTTTCGAATTGGACAAGGTTTTGATGTACATGCATTTGAAGAAGGGCGTCCATTAATTATCGGTGGTATTACTATTCCACATGAAAAAGGATTAGTTGGACATTCAGATGCAGATGTTTTATTACACACAGTGACAGATGCAGCGCTAGGAGCAATTGGAGAAGGAGATATTGGACGTCATTTTCCAGATACAGATCCAGCTTTTAAGGACGCGGATTCAGCCAAATTATTAGAATACATTTGGAAAATTGTTGAGGATAAAGGATATATTCTAGGGAATGTGGATTGTACAATTATGGCTCAACGACCAAAAATGGCACCATATATTGAGCAAATGCAAAATCGTATTGCAGAATTATTACATGCTGAGCCGTCACAGGTAAATGTCAAAGCGACTACAACTGAACGTCTAGGTTTTACTGGTCGTGAGGAAGGTATAGCAGCGATGGCAACGATTCTTTTGATTAAGAAGTAAATGTGAGTGAACTCCGCTTTTATTTCCAGTTACAGAGTGGTAAAATGAACAAAGTCAATTTTGATCGAAAATTTAGGAGGCTTTTAATATGACGAAAGAAGTTCGCGTTCGTTACGCGCCATCTCCAACAGGTTTTTTACATATCGGTGGGGCACGTACAGCATTATTCAATTATTTATATGCAAAACATCATAACGGTAAATTCATTGTACGTATTGAAGATACGGATATTGAACGTAATGTAGAGGGTGGAGAAGCATCTCAGCTAGATAACCTAAAATGGTTAGGTATTGAATATGATGAGTCCATTGATATTGGTGGACCTTATGCGCCTTATCGTCAAATGGAGCGTCTTGATATTTATAAAGAGCACGCTGAAAAGCTATTAGAGCAAGGTGCAGCCTATAAATGCTTCTGTTCTTCAGAAAAACTGGAAGCATCTCGTGAGGAACAAAAAGCAAGAGGTGTAGCAGCTCCTACTTATGATGGTACATGCCGTCATCTATCTACTGAGGAAGTTGCAGCTAAAGAAGCAGCAGGTGAGCCATACACAATTCGTATGCGCGTACCAGCAAATGTAACATATGATTTTGAAGATTTAGTCCGTGGCCAAGTTACATTTGAATCTAAAGACATTGGTGACTGGGTAATTGTAAAAGCAAACGGAATTCCAACATATAACTATGCTGTAGTTCTAGATGATCACTTTATGGAGATTTCACATGTTTTCCGTGGAGAAGAGCATTTATCTAATACGCCAAAGCAAATGATGATTTTTGATGCATTTGGTTGGGAGTATCCACGCTTCGGTCATATGACATTAATTATTAATGAAAACCGTAAAAAGCTATCAAAACGTGATGAATCCATTATTCAATTTGTCACTCAGTATAAGAATTTAGGGTATCTTCCAGAAGCAATGTTCAACTTCTTTGCTTTACTTGGCTGGTCTCCAGAAGGGGAAGAGGAAATTTTCTCTAAAGAAGAATTTATTAAAATCTTTGATGAAAAGCGTCTTTCTAAATCACCATCTATGTTCGATAAACAAAAGTTGACATGGATGAATAATCAATATATTAAAAAACTATCTTTAGAAGAAGTGGTTGCTTTATCTTTACCACATTTACAAAAAGCTGGACTCTTACCAGAGGAACTTACAGCGGAGCAACATGCATGGGCAACGGATTTAATTGGGCTTTACCATGACCAAATGAGCTTTGGTTCAGAGATTGTTGAATTATCTAGCCTATTCTTTAAAGACCATATTGAATATGATGAAGAAGCCAAAGCTGTTTTAGCAGGAGAACAAGTACCTGAGGTAATGGCTGCATTCAAGACACAACTTGAAGAATTAGAAGAATTTACGCCAGATGCAGTAAAAGCAGCTATAAAAGCTGTGCAGAAAACAACAGGTCATAAAGGTAAAAATTTATTTATGCCAATCCGCGTTGTCACAACGGGTGAAACACATGGACCTGAGCTCCCAAATGCTATTTGCTTAATTGGTAAAGAGAAAGCAATTGATCGTGTAGAAAAATTTGCGCAATAAATAGAAATTCATTGACAATTGATTCGTTCGTTGTAAAATGTATTTACATTGGTAAAGCGTTGATAAGGAGAAGTAAGTGGCGCATGCTCTAAAGAGAGGACCATCACCGGCTGAAAGTGGTCTGAGTCTAGGCAAAACTGAAATGCACCTTTGAGCATAAAGCTGAACGATAGTAGGCTTTATCGATTCGTTCTCGTTAAAGAACGTCCAGAGTGGGAGGCTTTTTGCCTTCAATCAGAGTGGAACCACGCAAATTCAAGCGTCTCTGTCATTCCTTTTAGGGATGATAGGGGCGTTTTTATTTTATCTTCATTCATTGATGAAGAGGGATGCATTTCAAACAAACATGCCACATCATCTTAGGCAGAGAATTCTAAAGAAAATTGACTACAGTGACAGCTCTGTGTGAAGGATTTCTAGGAATTTGAGCAAGACCAACATAAAAAGGGGGAGTTTTTGTGTTTAAAAGGATGAAAGAAGATGTGGAAACCATTTTTGAGAATGATCCAGCAGCGCGTAGTGTTTTTGAAGTGGTATTAACATATTCCGGTTTGCATGCCACATGGGCACATCGAGTGGCTCATTGGTTCTTTAAAAAACGTTTTTATTTCATGGCTCGTGCCATTTCACAAATTAGCCGCTTTTTTACGGGTATTGAAATTCATCCTGGTGCGAAAATTGGCCGCCGCTTTTTTATAGACCATGGTATGGGTGTTGTCATTGGTGAGACATGTGAAATTGGTGATAATGTTACATTGTATCAAGGTGTAACTCTAGGGGGCACAGGGAAAGAAAAAGGGAAACGTCACCCTACATTAGAGGATAATGTCCTTGTAGCAACGGGCGCTAAAGTATTAGGCTCTATTACAATTGGCGAGAATAGTAAAATTGGTGCGGGGTCAGTTGTTTTAAAAGAGGTGCCGCCAAATGCCACCGTGGTCGGTATACCTGGTAAAATAGTGATTAAGGACGGAGTTCGTCTAGAGAAAAAGCTAGATCATCAAAATATACCTGATCCAGTAGAAGATCGCTGTCAAGCTTTTGAGAAGCAGATCATTGAATTAAAGCAAGAAATTGAACGCTTACAAAAGGAGAGAGAGACACAATGAGTATTCAAATTTTTAACTCATTATCACGACAAAAAGAAACCTTCGTACCGCTAGAAGAAGGCAAAGTGAAAATGTATGTCTGCGGTCCTACCGTTTATAACTATATCCATATCGGGAATTCACGTCCTGTTATAGTTTATGACACAGTACGTCGCTATTTCCAATATAAAGGCTATGATGTAAAGTTTGTATCCAACTTTACGGATGTAGACGATAAAATTATTAAGGCTGCCAATGAGCTGGGTGAAGAAGTGCATGAGTTAACAGAGCGCTTTATTGCTGCGTACTATGAAGATGTTACTGCATTAGGGTGCAAAAAGGCAGATGTTCATCCACGTGTTACCGAGCATATGGCTGATATCATTCAGTTTATCCAAGTCTTAATTGAAAAAGGCTATGCTTATGAGTCAGCTGGTGATGTATATTACCGTACACGCAAGTTTAATGGCTATGGTAAATTATCACATCAATCAGTGGATGATTTAAAAATTGGCGCACGTATTGAAGCTGGCGAGAAAAAAGATGATGCATTAGATTTTGCTTTATGGAAGGCAGCGAAACCAGGTGAAATTTTCTGGGAAAGTCCTTGGGGCAATGGCCGTCCTGGTTGGCATATTGAATGTTCTGTAATGGCTCGTGAGCATTTAGGAGATACTATTGATATTCACGCTGGTGGACAGGATTTAACTTTCCCACACCACGAAAATGAAATTGCACAATCAGAAGCTCATAATGATAAAACATTTGCACGTTATTGGATGCATAATGGTTATATTAATATAGATAATGAAAAAATGTCTAAATCTCTTGGGAATTTTATTCTGGTGAATGATATTCGTAAACAAATTGATCCACAAGTACTACGGTTCTTTATGTTGTCTGTACATTATCGTCATCCCATTAATTTTGCGAAGGATTTAGTAGAGGCAGCTGCAGCTGGCTTAGAGCGCATTCGTACAGCCTACAACAATGTGAAGCATCGCCTTACGACTACTGTAAGCTTAGGCGATCACTCAGATGAGTGGCTTAATAAAATTTCTGAACAAAAAGCGCAATTTGAAGAGGCAATGGATGATGATTTTAATACGGCTAACGGGATTTCGGTATTATTTGAGTTAGCTCGTATTGCTAATATTTATTTAAACGAAACGAATACTTGCAAGAAAGTGTTAGAAACTTTTATTGAAACTTTCGAAGTACTAGGTGACGTCTTAGGTATTAAATTTGCAAAAGAAGAAGAATTATTAGACGAAGAAATTGATGCATTACTACAAGAACGTGTAGAGGCACGAAAGAATCGTGATTTTGCTCGTTCTGATGAGATTCGTGACCATTTGCAAGCCCAAGGTATCATTTTAGAAGATACGCGACAAGGAACTAGATGGAAACGAGGGTAATTAAGTTGGATAAACTTCGCAATGAAGATGTTAAGCAATTAAATGCGTTGGCGTTAGCCTATATGGGTGACGCTGTATTGGAGCAAAAGATACGAGAACACTTACTACGTTCAGGTCGAGTTAAACCGAATACACTTCATCGAGAGGCAACAAGTTACGTTTCGGCAAAAGCACAATCTATGATTGTGCATCGTATGATGGATGAGAATTATTTAACAGAGGAGGAGTTGGCAGTGTTCCGCCGTGGACGTAATGCCAAGTCCGGCTCTGTACCAAAAAATACAGATGTTCAAACTTATCGAAATAGCTCAGGCTTTGAAGCGGTACTTGGTAGTTTATATTTATTAAATGAACTTGAACGCGTCTATGAAATCATTGCATATGCTATTCAAATCATCGAGGAATCGAAAGGAGTGTAGAAATAATGACAGAACAGAATGGAGAAATTATTGCAGGTAAAAACCCAGTGTTAGAAGCACTTCGTTCAGGACGCGATATGAATAAAGTATGGATTGCAGAGGGTGTAAAAAAATCGGGTGTCAACGAACTGCTAGATCTAGCTCGAGAACGCGGAGTGATCGTTCAGTTTGTTCCGAAAAAGAAAGTCGACCAATTATCAAGTGCAAATCATCAAGGGATTGTTGCTTCTGTTGCAGCTTATCAGTATGCTGAACTGGAGGATTTATTTGCTGCAGCCGCAAAAAAACAAGAAGATCCTTTTTTCTTAATCTTAGATGAGCTTGAAGATCCACATAATCTAGGTTCTATTATGAGAACAGCTGATGCAATAGGAGCGCATGGTATTATTATTCCTAAGCGCCGTTCAGTGAGTTTAACAGCTGTCGTGGCGAAGGCATCAACAGGCGCTATTGAACACGTTCCTGTGGTCCGTGTAAACAATTTAGCTCAAACAGTAGATGAACTAAAAGAACGAGGTGTATGGATTGCTGGTACAGATGCAAAGGGCTCTGTAGACTATCGAAAAATGGATGCAACATTACCATTGGCTATCATTATCGGTAGTGAAGGTAAGGGAATGGGGCGTTTATTAAAAGAGAAATGTGACTTCTTGTATCATTTACCGATGGTAGGACATGTGACATCACTGAACGCCTCAGTAGCTGCAGCGCTATTAATGTACGAAGTGTATCGTAAACGTCAAGAAGCGATTGAGTAACAATGAAAAACATTTTGCTAGTTGATGGCTATAATATGATTGGGTCCTGGAAAGAGCTTCGACCATTGCGGGATACAAATTTTGAGGATGCTCGCAAAAGGTTGATAGAACTTATGGCTGAATATAAAGCAGCTATGGGTTGGCGCGTGATCATTGTTTTTGACGCACATCTAGTTCCAGGTGTAGAGCAATCTTATTTAGAAAGTGATGTTGAAGTCATTTATACTCGGAAAAATGAAACGGCAGATGAGCGTATTGAAAAAATGACGCATGAACTTAAGGCTAGAAACGTACAAATACACGTAGCAACTTCCGATATGGCAGAGCAAAGTGTTATCTTTGGTAATGGAGCCTTGAGAAAATCAGCTAGAGAACTAGAAATAGATACAAGCATTATCCAGCATAAAATATCACACGATGTGAAAAGGAAACAAGAAAGTAGACCACCTTCACGTATAGAATTAAAGCCAGATGTGGCGATAGCATTCGAAAAATGGAGACGTGGATTGAAATGATTGATTGACGCATATTTTCCAATTCCGTTATACTGTTCCTAATTATCTGTTGTGGCTGAGGTGATACCATGTTTAAAAATAGCATTGTACAAGTGACACAAGATTTTGAACGATTCAATGATGAAGAACTTATTGAAATGGTGCATCAAGGTAATACAGATGCGTTGGATTATTTAATTACGAAATACCGTTTGTTAGTTAGAGCGAAGGCTAGATCCTATTTCTTAATTGGTGCCGATAAGGAAGATATTGTGCAAGAGGGCATGATCGGTTTATATAAAGCGATTCGTGATTTTAAAGGGGACAAGCTAGCTTCTTTCCGAGCTTTTGCTGAGCTATGTATTACAAGGCAAATTATTACCGCTATTAAAACGGCTACTAGGCAAAAGCATATACCTCTTAACTCTTATATTTCTTTGGACAAGCCCATTTTTGATGAAGAATCAGACCGAACGCTAATGGATGTTTTAACAGGCGCTATCATGGATGATCCAGAAGAATTAATAATTCATAGAGAAGAGTTTGGTTATTTAGAAGAGAAAATGAGTGAGATTTTAAGTGAACTAGAGTTACAGGTTTTAGCTCTATATCTAGATGGCCGATCATATCATGAAATTTCTGCAAAATTAAATCGTCATGTGAAATCGATTGATAATGCTTTGCAGCGAGTGAAGCGTAAATTAGAGCGACATTTAGTCCTTGAGGAAATGTCTTAGAGGGCATAGGCTTTATTGACATTGACAAATATAGGTGTTAGTCTTAAAAAGACAAAGTGCCGAAAAAGGTGAGTATATGGCAAAAAAAGTCGTGCTAAATTGCGAGAAATGTGGATCGAGAAATTACACGTTCCCGGCTAAAGAAGGCTCTACTGTACGCCTCGAATTAAAGAAATTTTGCTCGCATTGCAATGAACATACAGTGCATAAACAAACGCTATAAAATGATATGTAAATAGACAGATTTGATTGATTCGGAGGTTAAGCTAGAATGGGCAAGATCAAAGGCTTTTTCAGTGATGTAATGTCAGAAATGCGCAAAACAAGCTGGCCAAAAAGTAAAGAGCTGACTAAATATACAGTCGTTGTAATTTCAACTGTTGTCATTATGGCTTTATTTTTTGTGTTAGTTGACTTAGGTGTTTCATCATTATTCCGCTGGTACTTAGATTTATAATTTAGTAAATAGCATGTTAATACTTATGAAATAGCCCGTCCATTGCAATAACGGGTTTTTTCGTTTGTTTTATCTTCATTCAGCAGACAATTCCATCTTTATGGGCAAGTGCTATGGGTGAAGTGAATGGTAGTAAGATAATCTCATTATGATAAGTATGATAGTAGCAATAGATGACTATGCTAGTTTCGATACATATCATCAGGCTATTCTTAATAGGTAAAGGCTGCAGTGTCTATATGAGATGTTTGTGAAAAGGGTAAGGAATGCATCTAGCATATCGCGATTCATTTTCACTTTTATTTGTAAGGGAGGGACGGACGAGGAGTCCTAGTAGTTATGGAGAAAAATTGGTATGTTGTTCATACGTATTCAGGGTATGAGAACCGAGTAAAAGCAAACCTAGAGAAACGTGTAGAAACAATGGGAATGCAAGATAAAATCTTCCGAGTGATTGTTCCTGAGCATGAGGAAACAGAAATGAAGGATGGGAAAAAGCGTACAATGATGCGTAAAGTTTTCCCAGGTTATGTATTAGTAGAGCTTATAATGACAGATGATTCTTGGTATGTAGTGCGTAATACGCCAGGTGTAACAGGCTTTATCGGGTCATCTGGTGGAGGAGCAAAACCAACACCTTTACTACCTGAAGAAGCGGATCGTCTACTACAGCAAATGGGTATGACTGATAAAGTTGTCGAAGTAGATATCTCTATTGGTGAAGCAGTTGAAGTATTAGAAGGGCCATTCGCTCATTTCCAAGGACGTGTTGAAGAAATTGACACAGAGAAAGGAAAAGTGAAAGTATCTGTTGATATGTTTGGTCGCGAAACAATTATGGAGCTAGACTTCGAACAAATTCAAAAATTATAGTACAATTACTAGTACTGTGACATGCCAATTGGTAGATGTTTCGCAGATTTTGTTAATTACCACTTGCTTAAAAAAATTAAAAGTGGTATCATTTCAAAGGTCAGACTGTCATACTTTTGTTTGACGTCTGTAATGATAATTTTAATGTTATCGGCACTTAGCTGACAGACAGATATTGAGTGGGAGGGGCAACCCAATTACCACATCACGGACTTAAGGAGGTGTGTCTCGTGGCTAAAAAAGTTATTAAAGTTGTAAAACTTCAAATCCCTGCTGGTAAAGCTAACCCAGCTCCACCGGTTGGTCCTGCATTAGGTCAAGCGGGTGTGAACATCATGGGATTCTGTAAAGAATTCAATGCGCGTACTGCTGATCAAGCTGGTCTTATTATTCCAGTTGAAATTTCAGTATTCGAAGACCGTTCTTTCACTTTCATTACAAAAACTCCACCTGCAGCAGTTCTACTTAAAGTAGCAGCTGGTATCCAATCTGGATCTGGTGAACCAAATCGTAAAAAAGTGGCAACGGTTAAACGTGATAAAGTTCGCGAAATCGCTGAAACTAAAATGCCAGACCTTAACGCTGCTTCAGTAGAAGCTGCTATGTTAATGGTAGAAGGTACTGCACGAAGCATGGGTATTGTTATCGAAGACTAATCCCAGTTACTTGATGTTTTGTTTTTTGGAAGGTTGCGAAGTTTCTTTGTGAACACGCAACCTTTATTCGTGGGAGGTAAAATCCGCTATAACCACAATCAAGGAGGAAATATATAATGGCTAAAAAAGGTAAAAAACTGCAAGATGCAGCTAAATTAATTGATCGTAACTCACTATATAGTGCACAAGAAGCAATCGAACTTGCTCAAAAAACTAGCACAGTAAACTTCGACGCTACTGTAGAAGTTGCTTTCCGCTTAGGTATTGATACTCGTAAAAACGACCAACAAATCCGTGGTGCAGTAGTGCTACCAAACGGTACTGGTAAAACTCAACGCGTATTAGTATTCGCGAAAGGTGAAAAACTTAAAGAAGCAGAAGCAGCTGGTGCTGATTATGTAGGTGATGCAGAGTACATCCAAAAAATCCAACAAGGTTGGTTTGATTTCGATGTAATCGTAGCAACTCCTGACATGATGGGTGAAGTTGGTAAACTTGGCCGTGTATTAGGACCTAAAGGTTTAATGCCAAACCCTAAAACTGGTACAGTTACTTTCGATGTAACAAAAGCTATCGAAGAAATCAAAGCTGGTAAAGTAGAATACCGTGCTGATAAAGCCGGTATCATCCACGCGCCTATCGGTAAAGTTTCTTTCTCTGCAGAAAAATTAGTAGAAAACTTCTTAGCTGTATTTGATGTAGTTCAAAAAGCAAAACCTGCTGCAGCTAAAGGTACTTACATGAAATCTGTAAATATTACAACTACAATGGGTCCAGCTGTTAAAATTGACGCTGCTAACGTAGTAGTAAAATAATTTAAATATATATATTGACAACAGCAATGATTACATGATATGATTATTGCTGTTGTGAATTATCCATTTGTACCGTAGACAGTAGGAGTGACTTGTCACTTAATGTTCCTACCGAGGACATCGGAATTCAGATTCTTATTTAAAGATGATGACTTTCAGCCTCTGTGTCTATTTGACGTAGGGGCTTTTCTTTTGTCGGTATAAATGACCCATTCTAATAGGAGGTGTCATCATGAGCAAAGCAATCGAAAACAAACAAGTACAAGTTCAAGAGATTACTGAGAAATTCCAAAACGCTTCTTCTGTAGTAGTAGTGGATTACCGTGGTCTTAATGTTGCACAAGTAACAGAGCTTCGTAAACAACTTCGTGAAGCTGGCGTTGAGTTCAAAGTATACAAAAACACTTTAACTCGTCGTGCTGCTGAAGCTGCTGGTCTTGAAGGAATCAACGACGTATTAGTTGGTCCTAACGCAATTGCGTTCTCAAATGAAGATGTTGTAGCGCCTGCTAAAATCATCAACGAGTTCGCTAAGAAAAACGAAGCTTTAGAAATTAAAGCTGGTATTATCGAAGGTACAATCTCTTCTGTTGAAGATGTTAAAGCACTTGCAGAACTTCCATCACGCGAAGGTCTACTTTCTATGCTTTTATCTGTACTTCAAGCTCCAGTGCGTAACTTCGCACTTGCAACAAAAGCTGTTGCAGAACAAAAAGAAGAACAAGGCGCGTAATTTAATACGTCCAACAACTTCCGCGGCCTGACCGCAAAAAATAAAACATTATCCAATTAGGAGGAAATTATAATGAACAAAGAGCAAATCTTAGAAGCTATCAAAGCTATGACAGTTCTTGAATTAAACGATTTAGTAAAAGCTATCGAAGAAGAATTCGGTGTAACAGCTGCTGCTCCTGTAGCAGTAGTTGCTGGCGGTGCTGCTGCAGCTGAAGAGAAAACAGAATTCGACGTAGTATTAGCATCTGCTGGTGCAGAAAAAATTAAAGTAATCAAAGTGGTTCGCGAAATCACTGGTTTAGGTCTTAAAGAAGCTAAAGAAGTAGTAGATAACGCTCCTAAAGCTCTTAAAGAAGGCGTTTCTAAAGATGAAGCTGAAGAAATCAAAACTAAACTTGAAGAAGTTGGCGCATCTGTAGAAGTTAAGTAATCTCGCGTTACTTTTAAACAAAAGGAAAGCTCGTCATATTGGCGAGCTTTTTTCTTCATTCTGAGGAGGCGTGAAAATGTCAGATCACTATTATACAAGTAATCCTCAAACTGAGAGTAAACCTCGTCACTGGACATTCAAATTACTAGGGCATACGTTTTCATTTGAAACGGATGCAGGTGTATTTAGTAAAAGCGAAGTAGATTTTGGATCCCGTGTTTTAATAGACGCTTTTCAAATGCCTAATATTGATGGTGCAATTTTTGATATAGGTTGTGGATATGGGCCGATAGGGTTATCCATCGCCAAAGCAAATCCAGACCGTACCGTTTGTATGATGGATATAAATGAACGTGCAGTTGCGCTTTCGCAAAAAAATGCGCAAGTGAACGGTGTTCAAAATGTGCGAATATTTGTGAGTGACGGCCTATCGATGGTTGATAAAGATATAGAAGCAGCAGCTATCTTAACGAATCCACCAATTCGTGCAGGGAAGGAAACGATTTTCCGCTTTTACGATGGAGCTTATGATAGACTAGTGTCATCTGGAGAGCTATGGGTAGTGATTCAGAAGAAACAAGGAGCGCCATCGACAGTAAGTTACCTAGAAGGTAAATTTTCCGAAGTCGATGTTGTCGAGAAGAAAAAAGGATACTGGATTGTACGTGCAAAAAAATAAATGAAATATGTATAATTTATTGACTTGACAAAACGGCTATGATAATATGATACAATGCAAAAATATTATTTTGAGGTCGTATGCCCTTTTTGTATAGAGTTGTTTTGATATGGGTATACTTGCCAAGATAAGTTTAGTTAACCGAAAATGAGATCTTTTTGAAGACTCGTTTTCTTTTTGTCTTTCGAAATCATACACTATTTGTATGATTTTGCAAAGACCTAATATCGCTTTATTGAGGGGTGAATGAGTTGACAGGTCAACTAGTTCAGTACGGACAACACCGCCAGCGTAGAAGCTTTGCGCGTATTAAAGAGGTGCTTGAGCTTCCAAATCTGATTGAGATTCAAACGGCGTCTTACGAGTGGTTCCTTGAAGAAGGTTTACGTGAAATGTTCCGTGACATTTCGCCGATCGAGGACTTTACAGGTAATCTTTCATTAGAATTCATCGATTATTCATTAGGTGATCCTAAATATGATGTCGATGAGTGTAAAGAGCGAGATGTAACTTACGCAGCTCCATTACGCGTGAAAGTACGTCTTTACAACAAAGAAACAGACGAAGTGAAAGAACAAGATGTCTTCATGGGTGATTTCCCATTAATGACAGAAACAGGTACGTTCATTATCAATGGTGCTGAACGTGTCATCGTTTCACAATTAGTTCGTTCACCAAGTGTGTATTTCCATGATAAAACGGATAAGAACGGTAAAAAAGGTTTTGGAGCTACAGTGATTCCAAACCGTGGTGCATGGTTAGAGTATGAAACGGATGCAAAAGATGTAGTTTATGTACGTATCGATCGTACTCGTAAGTTACCAGTAACCGTATTACTTCGTGCATTAGGTTTTGGCTCAGACCAAGAAATTATCGATATTATCGGTGATAACGAGTATTTACGTAATACGTTAGAAAAAGATAACTCTGAAAGTACTGAAAAAGCACTTTTAGAAATCTACGAGCGTTTACGTCCAGGTGAGCCACCAACAGTTGAAAGCGCGAAAAGTTTATTATACTCTCGTTTCTTCGACGCAAAACGCTATGATTTAGCGAATGTTGGGCGCTACAAAATGAATAAAAAGCTTCATATTAAAAATCGTTTATTCAACCAAACGATTGCTGAAACGCTTGTAGACCCAGAAACAGGCGAAATTTTAGTAGAGAAAGGTACAGTGCTTGATCGCCGTACTTTAGATAAAATCCTACCTTACCTAGAAGATTCTTCAAAAGGTATTGGTTTCCGTACTTTATCACAAGTTGGTGGAGTACTAGAGGATGATGTAACAATCCAATCTATTAAAATTTATGCACCGAAAGATGAAGCACAAAAAGAAATTAATATCATTAGTAATGCCTATATTGATGAAGAAGTGAAAAATATTACACCTGCTGACGTATTGTCTTCAGTAAGCTATTTCTTCAACCTGCTTTATCAAGTAGGAGCAACAGATGATATTGACCATTTAGGTAACCGTCGTCTACGTTCTGTAGGTGAGTTACTGCAAAACCAATTCCGTATCGGTTTATCTCGTATGGAACGTGTAGTACGTGAACGTATGTCTATTAACGACACAGCGGCTATCGTACCACAACAATTAATTAATATCCGTCCAGTAATTGCGTCAATTAAAGAGTTCTTCGGAAGCTCTCAATTATCACAATTCATGGACCAAACAAACCCATTAGCAGAATTAACGCATAAACGTCGATTATCTGCATTAGGGCCTGGTGGTTTAACACGTGAGCGTGCTGGTTTCGAAGTACGTGACGTTCACTACTCTCATTATGGCCGTATGTGTCCAATCGAGACACCAGAGGGTCCAAACATTGGTTTAATCAACTCATTATCTTCTTTCGCTAAAGTAAATAAATTTGGTTTCATCGAAACACCTTACCGTCGTATTGATCACGAAACAGGTCAAGTAACGGAACAAATTGATTACCTAACAGCTGATGAAGAAGATAACTACTACGTAGCACAAGCAAACTCACCATTAAATCCAGATGGTAGTTTTGCAAATGATGAAGTAGTAGGTCGTTTCCGTGGTGATAACACAGTATTCAATAAAGCTCAAATGGACTACATGGACGTATCTCCTAAACAAGTAGTTTCTGCAGCGACTGCGTGTATCCCATTCTTAGAAAACGATGACTCTAACCGTGCACTTATGGGTGCCAACATGCAACGTCAAGCAGTTCCACTTCTTAACCCAGAAGCCCCATTCGTAGGTACGGGTATGGAACATGTGGATGCACGTGATTCTGGCGCAGCTGTAGTAGCGAAGTATGATGGTATTGTTGAGCACGTTGAGGCTCGCTCTATCCATGTTCGCCGCATTGAAGTTGTAGACGGCAAAGAGGTTAAAGGCGATTTAACAAAATATAAATTACAAAAATTTATTCGTTCAAACCAAGGTACTTCATATAACCAACGTCCACTTGTGAAAGTTGGCGAACGTGTGAAGCCTCGCGATATTTTAGCAGATGGTCCATCAATGGAAAAAGGTGAATTAGCTCTTGGACGTAACGTACTTGTTGCATTCATGACTTGGAACGGCTTTAACTATGAGGATGCAGTTATTATGAGTGAGCGTCTTGTAAAAGACGATGTTTATACATCTGTTCATATTGAAGAATATGAATCAGAGTCTCGTGATACAAAGCTTGGACCGGAAGAAATCACTCGTGATATTCCGAATGTCGGGGAAGATGCACTTCGTAACTTAGACGAACGTGGTATTATCCGTATCGGTGCGGAAGTACGCGATGGTGATATTCTTGTAGGGAAAGTAACGCCAAAAGGGGTTACAGAATTAACTGCTGAAGAGCGTTTATTACATGCTATTTTCGGTGAAAAGGCTCGTGAGGTTCGTGATACATCATTACGTGTACCACACGGTGCTGGCGGTATCATTCTGGACGTTAAAGTATTTAACCGTGAAGATGGCGATGAATTACCACCAGGTGTTAACCAATTAGTTCGTGCTTATATTGTTCAAAAACGTAAAATTCGCGTTGGGGACAAAATGGCCGGACGTCACGGTAACAAAGGGGTTATCTCTCGTATCTTGCCAGAAGAAGATATGCCATTCATGCCAGATGGCACGCCTGTAGATATTATGTTAAATCCACTTGGTGTACCTTCTCGTATGAATATCGGACAAGTTTTAGAATTACACTTAGGTATGGCTTCTCGCTACCTAGGCGTCCACATGGCAACACCAGTATTTGATGGTGCGAATGAAGAAGACGTTTGGGAAACAATGGAAGAAGCAGGGATGAACCGTGACGGTAAAACAATCCTGTATGATGGCCGTTCTGGTGAACCATTTGATAACCGTGTATCTGTTGGGATCATGTATATGATCAAACTTGCTCACATGGTTGACGATAAACTTCACGCGCGTTCAACTGGTCCTTACTCACTTGTTACGCAGCAACCACTTGGTGGTAAAGCGCAATTTGGTGGACAACGTTTTGGTGAGATGGAAGTATGGGCACTTGAAGCATACGGTGCTGCTTATACCCTTCAAGAAATCTTAACAGTTAAATCCGATGACGTTGTTGGTCGTGTAAAAACATATGAAGCCATCGTTAAGGGTGAAAGTGTACCAGAGCCAGGCGTTCCTGAGTCATTCAAAGTATTGATTAAAGAACTTCAATCTCTTGGTATGGACGTTAAGATGTTAACAGTTAATGATGAAGAAGTAGAGCTTCGTGATTTAGACGAAGAAGAAGATCTTCAACCAGCTGATGCACTTAACATCGCACCACAGCCAGATACTCAAGAAGAGCCAGTAGAGTCTTTTGAATAATGGAAACCAAAATTCACAAAGGTGAATAAGGTCAAACTTATTTTTCAAATTAGCCGGGCAGGATTTAACGCCCTGCCTGGCTTTTTCTTTTAATAAATCATTCTATTTCTAATCCTTTGTCAAAGAGGCAATTCTTTGCAAGCGATTATCGAGCTGCGTAAAAGAGTCTTTATAAAGACCTATACTAGAGGGAGGTAGGCTCCTTGATAGACGTTAATGAATTTGAATATATGAAAATTGGTTTAGCATCCCCTGACAAGATTCGCTCTTGGTCATATGGTGAGGTAAAAAAACCTGAAACAATTAACTACCGTACGTTAAAACCAGAAAAAGATGGTTTATTCTGTGAGCGTATTTTTGGGCCAACTAAGGATTGGGAATGTCATTGTGGTAAATATAAACGTGTTCGCTATAAAGGCGTAGTTTGTGACCGCTGTGGTGTTGAAGTAACGCGTGCTAAAGTTCGTCGTGAACGTATGGGTCATATCGAATTAGCTGCACCAGTTTCTCATATCTGGTACTTCAAAGGTATTCCTAGCCGTATGGGTCTAATTTTAGATATGTCACCGCGTGCACTTGAAGAAGTTATTTATTTTGCTTCATACGTTGTGATTGAGGCTGGTGCGACGAATTTAGAAAGCAAACAATTACTTTCAGAAAAAGAGTACCGTGCATACCGTGAAAAATTCGGAAATACTTTCGAAGCTGCAATGGGTGCAGAAGCAATTAAAAAATTATTAGGCAAAATTGATCTAGAAGATGAGACACATTCTTTAAAAGAAGAGTTAAAATCTGCACAAGGTCAAAGACGTACTCGTGCTATCAAACGTTTAGAGGTTGTTGAATCATTCCGTAACTCAGGTAATTCACCTGAATGGATGATTTTGGATGTACTACCCGTAATTCCACCTGAGCTTCGTCCAATGGTGCAATTAGATGGTGGACGTTTTGCAACTTCAGATTTAAACGATTTATACCGTCGTGTTATCAACCGTAATAACCGTTTAAAACGTTTATTAGATTTAGGTGCTCCAAGCATCATCGTACAAAACGAAAAACGTATGTTACAAGAAGCTGTTGACGCGTTAATTGATAATGGTCGTCGCGGACGTCCTGTAACAGGTCCGGGTAACCGTCCACTAAAATCACTTTCACATATGTTGAAAGGTAAACAAGGTCGTTTCCGTCAAAATCTACTTGGTAAGCGTGTTGACTATTCTGGTCGTTCCGTTATCGTAGTAGGTCCAAACTTAAAAATGTACCAATGTGGTCTACCTAAAGAAATGGCTATTGAATTATTCAAGCCGTTCGTTATGAAGGAATTAGTAGAACGTGGTCTTGCTCATAACATTAAATCTGCTAAGCGTAAAATCGAACGTTTAAACAACGACGTTTGGGATGTATTAGAAGATGTTATCCGTGAGCATCCAGTATTACTTAACCGTGCACCAACGCTACACCGTCTTGGTATTCAAGCATTTGAACCAACACTAGTAGAAGGTCGTGCTATTCGTCTTCACCCATTAGTATGTACAGCATATAACGCTGACTTCGATGGTGACCAAATGGCGGTTCACGTACCATTGTCTGCTGAAGCTCAAGCTGAGGCTCGTCTTCTGATGCTTGCTGCGCAAAACATCCTGAATCCAAAAGACGGTAAACCGGTCGTAACACCTTCGCAAGATATGGTATTAGGAAACTACTACTTAACGCTTGAACGTGAAAATGCACGTGGAGAAGGTACTATTTTCTACGGTCCAAACGAGGTTTTAATCGCATATGATACAGGTCATGTGCATTTGCATACACGTATTGCTATTAAAGCTAGTTCGTTAAATAACCCAACATTCACAGAGGAACAAAATAATATGTTCCTATTAACGACTGTCGGTAAAGTAATCTTTAACGAAATCTTGCCTGAATCATTCCCTTATATCAATGAGCCGACTGATTTTAACTTAGAGCAAGTGACACCAGAAAAATACTTTGTGAATTTAACAATTGACGAAGACACACTAAAAGAGCTTGAATCAGATAGTGCTTATAATAGCCTTGATGAAAAAGGGAAAATTGACGCACAACGTACAGCTGTATTGCGCAAGCATTTTGAATCTGTACCAGTTGTAAATCCATTCCGTAAAAAGTTCTTAGGAAATATCATTGCTGAAGTATTTAAACGTTTCCACATTACTGAAACGTCTAAAATGCTTGACCGCATGAAAAACCTTGGATTCAAGTATTCAACACGTGCTGGTATTACTGTTGGTGTATCTGATATCGTCGTATTACCTGACAAAGGTGAAATTTTAGCAGTAGCTCAAGAAAAAGTAGATAAAGTTCAAGCGCAATTCCGCCGTGGTTTCATCACAGAGGATGAGCGTTATGACCGTGTTATCTCAAGCTGGAGTGCTGCCAAAGATGAAATCCAAGCGAAACTGATGAAGTCTCTTGAGAAAACAAACCCAATCTTCATGATGTCTGACTCAGGTGCCCGTGGTAACGCATCTAACTTTACACAGTTAGCAGGTATGCGTGGTCTGATGGCCAACCCGGCTGGTCGTATCATCGAACTACCAATTAAATCTTCATTCCGTGAAGGTTTAACAGTATTAGAGTACTTCATCTCAACTCACGGTGCTCGTAAAGGTCTTGCCGATACAGCCCTAAAAACTGCCGATTCAGGTTACTTAACACGTCGTCTTGTTGACGTTGCACAGGATGTAATTGTGCGCGAAGATGACTGTGGTACTGACCGTGGTTTAACAATTGGTGCATTAATGGAAGGCACAGAGCTAATCGAGGCTCTAGATGAACGTATTGTTGGTCGTCATACGAAGAAAACAATCTTCCACCCTGAAACTGGTGAAGTAATTCTAAACAAAGATGGTTTAATCGATCAAGATGTGGCTCGTGCAATTATCGAAGCTGGTATTGAAGAAGTGACTATCCGTTCAGCATTTACATGTAATACAAAACATGGCGTATGTAAAAAATGTTACGGCATGAACTTAGCAACAGGTGAAAAGGTTGAGGTAGGAGAGGCAGTTGGTATTATTGCTGCTCAATCAATCGGTGAACCGGGTACACAGTTAACAATGCGTACATTCCATACAGGTGGTGTTGCCGGGGACGATATTACACAAGGTCTTCCACGTATCCAAGAGATCTTTGAAGCACGTAATCCAAAAGGTCAATCTGTTATTTCAGAGATCGCAGGTACTGTTTCAGATATCACAGAAATCCGTGAGGGCTTAAAAGAAATCACTGTCCAAGGTGACGTAGAAACTCGTAAGTATCAAGCGCCTTATAATGCACGTCTAAAAGTTATCGAAGGTGATAATGTAGAGCGTGGTCAAGTTTTAACAGAGGGTTCTATCGATCCAAAACAATTGTTAAAAGTCAAAGACGTTTCAACTGTTCAAGAATATTTATTAAAAGAAGTTCAAAAAGTATACCGTATGCAAGGGGTAGAAATTGGAGATAAACATATCGAAGTAATGGTTCGCCAAATGCTTCGAAAAGTACGTGTAATTGAAGCTGGAGATACAGATTTATTACCAGGTTCATTACTAGATATCCACCAATTTGCAGAGGCAAACGCAGATGCTGTTATGAATGGCAAAAACCCTGCTACTTGTCGTCCTGTAATCCTAGGTATTACAAAAGCTTCTCTTGAAACAGAATCATTCTTATCTGCAGCATCGTTCCAAGAAACAACACGTGTGTTAACAGATGCAGCAATTAAGGGTAAACGTGACGAGCTTCTTGGATTAAAAGAGAACGTAATTATCGGTAAACTTGTTCCTGCAGGTACTGGTATGCAACGTTACCGTCAAATCCGCATCGAAAAAGATGAGCTTGACACAGAAGTCGTTTCTGCTGAATAAACATTACAAATAGGGCCGAAGAGATGGAATTACGCCATCTCTTCGGACTTTTTAAAGATATTAGTTGACAGTATAAAATGGTAATGATAATATATTGAAGGTTGATAGTTAACTGTCTGTACTTCGGAGGATATGAAAATGTCTTATGATAAAGTAAAGACTAGTCAAACAATCATAGGTACAAAGCAAGCAGTAAAAGCAATGCGAGCCGGTTCAGTGAAAGAACTTCTTGTGGCACTTGATGCAGACAATTGGGTAACCGATTTGGCCATATCTTTCGCGAGAGAAATCGGTATACCAGTTATTCTTGTTGAGTCCAAAAAGGAACTGGGCAAGGCCTGTGGAATCCACGTTGGAGCTGCGGTAGTTGCAATTACTGGAGAGTAGTTTTTGTGTATTAAACACAAAGACTTTGTTTTTACCCAAAAAATGAACCACCTGGATGTGTGGTATTAACAAGGAATAAATGAAGGGAGGAAAAATCGATGCCTACAATTAACCAATTAGTACGTAAGCCTCGTCAATCTAAAAGCACGAAATCAAAATCACCAGCGTTAAACAAAGGATATAACTCATTTAAAAAATCTTTAACTGATGTTAAATCTCCACAAAAACGTGGTGTTTGTACTCGTGTTGGTACAATGACACCTCGTAAACCAAACTCAGCGTTACGTAAATACGCTCGTGTACGTTTAACTAACCAAATTGAGGTTACAGCTTATATCCCAGGTGAAGGCCACAACTTACAAGAGCACAGTGTTGTTCTTATCCGTGGCGGACGCGTAAAAGACTTAGCGGGTGTTCGTTACCATATCGTACGTGGAGCTCTTGATACAGCTGGTGTAAACGGTCGTTTACAGTCACGTTCTAAATACGGAACAAAACGCCCTAAAGAAAAAAAATAATTTAACGTTCAATAACGTTATTTAAAACTGAGCCTCCTACTAATTGTCACAAATATCGAATCTTGCTAGCAGATTTGATATTTGATTGACGACTATAAAAAGGCTAACTTATAAAATAATCGATATTTATTCGAAAGGAGGAAAACACATGCCTCGTAAAGGTCCTGTTTCCAAACGTGACGTGTTACCAGATCCAATTTATAGTTCAAAACTAGTAACTCGTTTAATCAATAAAATGATGGTTGATGGTAAAAGAGGTACTTCTCAAAAGATTTTATACGGTGCGTTCGAAATTGTTAAAGAACGTTCTGGTGAAAATCCAATTGAAGTATTCGAAGCCGCTCTAAATAACGTAATGCCAGTTCTTGAAGTACGCGCTCGCCGTGTTGGTGGTTCTAACTACCAAGTACCGGTTGAAGTTCGTCCAGAACGTCGTACAACTTTAGGTCTTCGTTACCTAGTTAACTATGCTCGTCTTCGTGGTGAAAAAACTATGGAAGAGCGTTTAGCTAACGAAATTCTTGATGCTTCTAACAACACTGGTGCATCAGTTAAGAAACGTGAAGATATGCACAAAATGGCAGAAGCGAACAAAGCATTCGCTCACTACCGCTGGTAATATAACCTATGTGTTAACGGATTGGTTAGCACAAGGTCTCTTATACAGTCTTTACCCCAATATGGAAGGAGAAATTTCCTATGAAACGCGAATTCTCACTTGAGAATACTCGTAATATTGGGATCATGGCTCACATTGATGCTGGTAAAACAACAACAACTGAGCGTATCCTTTATTACACTGGTAAGATTCACAAAATCGGTGAAACTCATGAAGGCGCTTCTCAAATGGACTGGATGGAGCAAGAGCAAGAACGTGGTATTACAATCACTTCTGCAGCAACAACAGCCCAATGGGCAGGCCATCGTGTAAACATCATCGATACGCCTGGACACGTAGACTTCACTGTAGAAGTAGAACGTTCATTACGCGTACTTGACGGTGCTGTTACAGTACTAGATGCTCAATCTGGTGTTGAGCCTCAAACAGAAACTGTATGGCGTCAAGCTACAACTTATGGTGTTCCACGTATTGTATTCATTAACAAAATGGATAAAACAGGAGCAGACTTCTTATATTCTGTAGGAACTCTACATGATCGTTTACAAGCAAACGCTCACCCTATTCAACTACCAATCGGAGCTGAAGATCAGTTCTCTGCAATCATTGACTTGGTTGAAATGAAAGCTACTTTCTATGGTGACGAAAAAGGTACAGCAGTAACTGAGGGAGAAATTCCTGAAGAATACCGCGCACAAGCTGAAGAATACCGTGAAAAATTAATCGATGCTGTTGCAAGTGTTGATGAAGATATCATGGAAAAATATTTAGAAGGCGAAGAAATTTCTGTTGCGGAACTTAAAGGGGCAATCCGTCGTGCTACAATCGCAGTAGAATTCTACCCAGTAATCTGTGGTACAGCGTTCAAACACAAAGGTGTACGCCCAATGTTAAATGCTGTTATCGATTACTTACCATCTCCAGTAGATGTACCAGCAATCAAAGGTACTTCTGTTGATGGTGACGAAGAGTTAGAACGTAAATCTTCTGATGAGGAGCCATTCTCAGCTCTTGCATTCAAAGTTATGACTGACCCATTCGTAGGTAAATTAACGTTCTTCCGTGTGTACTCTGGAACATTAGATTCAGGTTCATACGTACAAAACTCTTCTAAAGGTAAACGTGAGCGTGTAGGTCGTATCCTACAAATGCACGCTAACTCTCGTGAAGAGATTTCTAAAGTATTCGCTGGGGACATCGCAGCAGCAGTAGGTCTTAAAGATACTACTACTGGTGATACTCTTTGTGACGAGAAAAACCTAGTTATTCTTGAATCAATGGAATTCCCTGAGCCAGTAATTTCTCTTTCTGTAGAACCAAAATCAAAAGCTGACCAAGATAAAATGGGTCAAGCTTTACAAAAACTTCAAGAAGAGGATCCAACTTTCCGTGCTCACACTGACACAGAAACTGGACAAACAATCATCTCAGGTATGGGTGAACTTCACCTTGATATCTTAGTTGACCGTATGCGCCGTGAATTTAAAGTAGAAGCTAACGTAGGTGCTCCAATGGTATCTTACCGTGAAACATTCCGTGGCTCTGCAAAAGTTCAAGGTAAATTCACTCGCCAATCTGGTGGTCGTGGACAATACGGTGACGTAACGATTGAGTTCTCTCCAAACGAAGAAGGTAAAGGCTTTGAATTCGAAAACGCTATCGTTGGTGGTGTAATTCCTCGTGAATACATTCCTGCAGTTGAAGCAGGTCTTCGTGACTCTCTTGACCGCGGTGTAGTAGCTGGTTACCCTCTAATCGATATTAAAGCGAAATTAGTATTCGGTTCTTACCATGACGTTGACTCGAATGAGATGGCGTTCAAAATTGCTGCATCTATGGCTCTTAAAGAAGCATCTAAACAATGTGATGCTGTTATCTTAGAACCAATGATGAAAGTAGAAGTTGTAATTCCAGAAGAATACCTTGGTGATATCATGGGTAACATTACTTCTCGTCGCGGTCGCGTTGAGGGTATGGATGCTCGCGGTAACTCACAAGTTGTTCGTGCTATGGTTCCTTTAGCAGAAATGTTTGGTTATGCAACGACTCTTCGTTCTGCAACGCAAGGTCGTGGTGTATTCTCAATGACATTCGATCATTATGAAGAAGTACCAAAATCAATTGCTGCTGAAATCATCAAAAAAAATAAAGGTGAATAATTGAATTTTCATCTTGCATAAAGTATAACTAATTTGTAAGCTATGATTGCAGGATAGGGGATGGGCCCGTTCTCTATCAGCATTCATTCTATAAATTTCAAAAATAAAACATATAATTTTGAGGAGGCAATCTCTAATGGCTAAAGAAAAATTTGACCGTTCTAAAACGCATGCTAACATTGGTACAATCGGACACGTTGACCATGGTAAAACTACTTTAACTGCTGCAATCGCTACAGTTCTTTCTAAAAAAATGGGTGGTACAGCTAAATCATACGCTGACATCGATAACGCTCCTGAAGAAAAAGAGCGTGGTATCACAATCAATACTTCTCACGTAGAATACGAAACTGAAACTCGTCACTATGCACACGTTGACTGCCCAGGACACGCTGACTATGTTAAAAACATGATCACTGGTGCTGCACAAATGGACGGCGGTATCTTAGTAGTATCTGCTGCTGATGGCCCAATGCCACAAACTCGTGAACACATCCTTTTATCTCGCCAAGTAGGTGTTCCATACTTAGTAGTATTCATGAACAAATGTGATATGGTTGATGACGAAGAATTATTAGAATTAGTAGAAATGGAAATCCGTGACCTACTATCTGAATATGACTTCCCAGGTGACGATATTCCTGTAATCAAAGGTTCTGCTCTTAAAGCTCTTGAAGGTGAAGCAGAATGGGAAGAAAAAATCGTTGAATTAATGGACGCTGTAGATTCTTACATCCCAACTCCAGAACGTCAAACTGACAAACCATTCATGATGCCAGTAGAGGACGTATTCTCTATCACTGGTCGTGGTACAGTTGCAACTGGCCGTGTTGAACGTGGTCAAGTTAAAGTTGGTGACGTAGTTGAAATCATCGGTATCGCTGAAGAAGCTAAATCTACTACTGTAACTGGTGTAGAAATGTTCCGTAAATTATTAGACTATGCTGAAGCTGGTGACAACATCGGTGCTTTACTTCGTGGTGTTGCTCGTGAAGAAATCCAACGTGGTCAAGTATTAGCTAAACCAGGTTCAATTACTCCACACACTAACTTCAAAGCTGAAGTTTATGTTTTATCAAAAGAAGAGGGTGGCCGTCATACTCCATTCTTCTCTAACTACCGTCCTCAGTTCTACTTCCGTACAACTGACGTAACAGGTATCTGTAACTTACCAGAAGGCGTTGAAATGGTAATGCCTGGTGATAACATCGAAATGACAGTTGAACTTATCGCTCCAATCGCTCTTGAAGAAGGTACTAAATTCTCTATCCGTGAGGGTGGCCGTACTGTAGGCGCTGGCGTAGTTGCTTCTATCCAAAAATAATTTTAGCTTTCGCTAATATACAAACCAATCTGTAGGGACGCTTACAGATTGGTTTTTTATGTTAAAATAAAACTAGTTAAGGTTTTAATTAGTGTATGAATACATAACAGCCAGCATGTCATCTATGTTAAATATTTAAGCAGAAAGGGATTTGAATATGGAGATGAAAATTTTACTGATAGAAGATGATCCGTCGATATTTAGTATGATTGAAGAACGTTTTGCACAATGGTCATTACAAGTTGTTGGACCTGAAAATTTTCAAAAGGTGATGGATGATTTTATAGAAGTGAAGCCTCATCTTGTGCTAATTGATATTCAGTTGCCTGCCTATGATGGCTTTCATTGGTGTCGAGAAATTCGTCATCTCTCAAATGTGCCAATCCTTTTTCTATCCTCGCGAGATCATCCAATGGATATGGTGATGGCCATGCAAATGGGGGCAGATGATTTTATACAAAAACCCTTTCATATGGAAGTATTACTCGCTAAAGCACAGGCTATTTTACGAAGAACATATGACTATGTTGAAGCAAAGATGGATGTTACACGCTTTAACGAAGCCGTTATTGATTATGCAAGGAGTGAAATTATGTGTGATGGAGCTATAGCTTCCTTAACAAAAAATGAACTCTTTATATTGCGCATCTTAGTGGAACAGGCTAATCATATCGTCTCAAGAGATGAACTAATGCGAAAACTGTGGGATGATGAACGTTTTGTAAACGATAATACGTTATCGGTGAATGTTAACCGTTTACGTGCAAAGCTAGAGGATATTGGCTTACATGAAGTGATTCTAACCAAAAAGGGACTCGGCTATATAGCTGTAACTCAAGGGACGTGAATTAATTTGTTACTATTATTTATAAGAGAACGCTTTGCATGGATAGGTTTTTTTGCATTTGTTATGGTACTGTTAAACGTGCTATTTTCTTTAGACGTTGGTTTAAATAGTGTGTCTATTTGGTATGTAAATGTTAGTTTGCTTGTTAGTTTCGTACTCTTTTTTGTGTGGCGTTTTATCGCTGAAGTTGGGAAATTAAATGATTTCCTGGGAAATATGGATAGTCATCTTGATGAAGCCCATAAAAGTAGCTTATCCTTATCACCTTTTCAAGAAGTGGGCTTTCGAAAAATAGAGGATGTCTTTCATGAAAAGAATATGGAATTGAATCAGGCCAAAGTGCAGCTCCAAGAGTATTCAGATGAGTTGCTGGCATGGGTTCATGAAGTAAAAGGACCTTTAACAACTATTAATCTAATGTTAGACCATGTGGAGGATTTATCCACACGTCGTAAATTAGAAAAAGAATGGTTAAGACTCCATTTGTTAGTCGATCAACAGCTGCACCAAACAAGACTTACTTCTATAGAGAAGGATAATTATTTAACTGAAATTGAGTTGAAACCAATTGTTTATAAAGAGATTCGAGCTATGCAAGCCTGGTGTATAGAAAAGGGAATTGGTTTTGAAGTAGATGAACTGACTGAAAAGGTTATGACAGATGGTAAATGGCTTGCGTTTATTGTACGGCAAATTCTCTCAAACGCCATAAAATATAGTTCAGCCAATTCAGAGGTCATGGTTTTCACAGAACTTGACCCAACAGGTGCGACATTATTACATATTAAAGATATGGGTATTGGTATACCTTCGGAGGATTTACCTAGGATTTTTCAAAAGTCATATACAGGTAACGTAGGGAGAGAGTCTACTCATTCTACTGGTATGGGTCTTTACTTAACATATAATGTAGCGAAAAAAATAGGTATCCGTATAAATGTCCAATCGAAAGTAGGCGAGGGTTCATTATTTACGCTACGGTTCCCATTACAAAATGAATATGTCAAACTAACAGGTAGATGACGAAAATGTCACCTACCTTTTTATATTGTCATGTAAAACGCACGAATGAATAGATGCAACAGGGTACACTTTGAATATAGAAAGGGGCGTTTATAAGTGACAGTTTTAATTGGTCGTAAAATAAAAAAAGTTTATGGAAAGAAATCAACGGCTCAGGAAGTGTTAAAGGGCATTGATTTGGAAGTAAGTAAAGGTGAATTTGTAGGTATTATGGGACCTTCTGGCTCAGGAAAAACAACACTTTTAAATGTCTTATGTTCAATTGACTTTGCAACAGAAGGAGTAATTGAAATAAACAGTCATAATTTACAGGGAATGAAGGAAAAGGCTTTGGCCAATTTCCGTAGAGAGCAATTAGGTTTTATATTCCAAGATTATAATTTATTAGATACATTAACCGTAAAAGAAAATATACTTCTCCCCTTAGCGATCAGTAAATTGCCTAAAGCAGTTGCTGAAAGCCGTGTAAAGGAGCTAACATCCTTACTAGGCATAACAGATATTTTAAATAAATATCCCAATGAGATATCCGGAGGGCAAAAACAGCGTACTTCTGCTGCGCGTGCACTCATTACAAATCCATCATTGGTATTTGCAGATGAGCCTACTGGTGCATTAGATTCAAAATCAGCTACAGCCTTGCTTCAAAATCTACAAAATATTAATGAGACAAAAGAAGCGACCATAATGATGGTTACGCATGATGCAGTAGCTGCAAGTTTCTGTACACGTGTTTTATTTTTAAAGGATGGTCTTATTTATAGTGAACTTTATAAAGGGGATAAAACACGACAGGCTTTTTTCCAGGAAATCATGCATACGCAAAGTGTGCTAGGCGGTGATGGTTATGAGTCTTAGTAAGCTAGTGTTAAGAAGCATGAAGAAAAATATGAAGCACTACTATTTATATTTCTTTGCGCTTATTTTTAGCGTTACTTTATATTTTTCCTTTGTAACATTACAAAATAATTCTGCGGTATGGGATGCTGTTCAAATGAGTGGAACGGCTACGGCTGGATTTAAAGCAGCAACTTATATTTTATATTTTATCGTCTTGTTCTTCGTCTTGTACGCCAATCATTTATTTATGAAGCGTCGTAGTAAGGAGATAGGCTTGTACCAATTGATTGGCATGACCAAGGGATTGATTGTACGCCTATTAGCAATCGAAAATATTCTACTATTTGTGGGAGCTGTGATTTTAGGTATGCTGGCCGGTTTCTTTAGTTCACGCGTGTTTGCAATGATTTTATTGCGTGTGCTTGAGAAAGAAGCTCTTGTAACGATGACATTTAGTACACAGGCATTACAGCAATCCATGATCGTATTTACTATACTTTTGTTGATTGTCCTTATACAAATGGCCTGGATGATTCATCGTGTTTCTTTACTATCACTATTTACCGCAGCTAAACAAGCAGATGAACGTGTAAGACGTTTTAGTGCATTACAAATGGCAATAGGCTTTATGGGGCTAGTTTTAATTGTTTATGGCTACTATGCTTCAACAAAGCTATTTGACATTGAATCAGCTGGTAACCTATTTATTAATATGATCATTATTCTAGCTACTACAATTGGTGGAACATTTCTAGTCTTTCGATTCTCTGTAGCATTTATTATGAATACTATTCGCTTAAAGAAAAAAGGGCATCTTTCCATCCAAGATGTATTAGCATTAACACCTATTATGCATCGCATGAAGAGCAATGCTAAATCATTAACGCTTATAACTGTATTAACGGGTGTATCTCTAGGTGTGACGACATTATCCTATATCTCCTACTATTCCTCAGAAGCATCGGCATATAGCCAAGTACCAGGTGATTTTATCTTGCTAGAAGAGCAGGGGACGTCTTTCTTACATGCATTAGAGAAAAATAACATTGCCTATGATAAGGTAGATTATCGTTTGCAAGGAGTAACAGCCTCTGTAGGACAATTAATGTCTAAAAAACAGCAGGATAATCCTTTATATGATATGGAAGGAACAATCTATACGATTCCACTTTCTGATTACAAGAGGAGTGTTCCTGAAGCCTCGCTATCAGGGAATGAAGTGATTTTAACAAACTATGGTGGGTATATGGCTGAGATGTTCCCATTAGAGAAAGATCGTGATGTAGTAGTATCTGCAGGGGAGCTTGAAGAAACTTTTCATGTTATAGATGTACATGATAAAAGTATTATAAGTGGTATTGTTACAGCTGGAGGTGGCGGGCCTATCTTTGTTGTAACAGACGACATGTTTAAAAGTCTAACTACGCAATCAGAGCATTACCCATGGCATCAACAATCGTCTATTACTATTAATTCAAAAGAAGACTTAGTAATGGCAGAGAAATTATATGTACAGACAAGTGCAGGGGTGATTACAACTAAAGATCATGAGGGTAAAACACAGCAATATACTCAATCTTCTTTTGAAGAGAAACGTAAAGATAATATTGAATCATTAGGTCTCACTATATTTACAACTGCCTTTTTAGGATTAGCCTTCTTAATGACAACTGGTAGTATTCTGTACTTCAAACAAATGTCTGAGGCAGAGGAAGAGCGTGGTTCCTATACAATCCTAAGAAAAATTGGCTTTGCAGAAAAAGATATTATGAGAGGCATATATATGAAACAAGCCTTTAATTTTGGAGTTCCTTTAATTATTGGATTATTGCATAGTTATTTTGCTGTTAAATCAGGATGGTTTTTATTTGGTACAGAGTTAACGGCACCCTTGTGGATAGCGATGTGCTGTTATATAGCGTTGTATACGATTTTTGCCATTCTTTCCGTGGGATATTATAAAAAAGTCGTTCGAGAATCATTGTAACAATTCAATAAGTAAAAACTCATAAACAGTGTGATGATAATTAGTCATACTGTTTTTTTATTGCTTCTAACGAAGAAAAAACCTTGACTTTCAATTATCAGAATAATAATCTTTAACATGTTAGTAATTTAGTGTATGAAAGTGAGTGTAACAATGAATGCAGTAATAATGGCGGTAGCCGTCATGTTAATATTAAGCTTACTTCGCATCAATGTCGTTCTTTCTTTAGTGTTAGGAGCATTTGTAGGCGGCGTCACAAGCGGTATGAGCATTGAGGCAACAGTAGAATCTTTTACAGAAGGGTTAGGGGCAGGTGCAACTATTGCATTAAGTTATGGCCTACTTGGGGGCTTTGCCATCGCCATTTCCAAAACCGGGATACCTGAATTGATGATTACAGGGATGTTAAACATTTTAAATAGTGAAAGCAATCGAAAAGGTTTAGTGAAGATCTTAATTTTCTTCCTGATTTTTTTGATGTCAATTTTATCTCAAAATGTCATACCTATTCATATCGCTTTTATTCCCCTATTGATTCCTCCTGTTTTAAAAATTTTAAATATGCTAGAGGTCGATCGGCGTCTAGTGGCAACATTAATTGCAGTGGGCTTAATAGGTACTTATAGCTTTGTACCGGCTGGCTTTGGAGCGATCTTTCAAGATATCGTTGCTACACAAGTGTCTGAGGCTGGGATGGTAGTATCTTCACGTGATGTCCCTGTGGCAATGGCGATTCCAGTGCTAGGTATGCTGTTTGGATTATTTACAGCCTTCATTGTATATCGTAAGCCAAGGCATTATAAAAATAATGAAATAGAGGCAGACTCTCTCCATGTTCATGTCAGCAAATTTGTGATGTTTTCCACAGCACTTGCATTAGTCGTATCATTATGTGCTCAAGTGTTAACAGATTCTATGATTGTTGGTTCCTTTGCAGGTATTATGATTATGTATTTTACTGGGGCACTGAAATGGAAAGAGGCAGATGACATTCTATCTGAAGGAATGAAGATGATGGCCTTTATAGGGTTTGTTATGATCGCTGCAAATGGCTTCGCTGCGGTCATTAATGCTACTGGACATGTGGATAGCTTAATTACAAGCTCTATAACTATTTTAAAAGGAAATAGAAGTTTAGCGGTATTTATTATGTTAGTCATAGGATTAGTTGTGACAATGGGGATTGGGTCTTCCTTTGCAACAGTGCCAATTATTGCGACGCTTTTTGTTCCTCTTGCACAAGGGTTAGGAATGAGCCCTTTAGCGATCCTCTGTTTAATAGGTACAGCAGGAGCTTTAGGCGATGCAGGTTCTCCAGCATCAGATTCTACACTAGGACCAACAGCAGGATTAAATGTAGATGGACAACATCATCATATTTGGGACACCTGTGTTCCGACTTTTATATTCATTAACATTCCACTAATTCTATTTGGTTGGATTGCATGTGTGTTCTTTCTATAGAATAGAAAGGGTACTACTATTTAAAAAAAGACTTCATAGTTATTTGAAATGTTCGACATTGTTGCTTGGTAACCTTAGGTGTTGCAATATGTAGTGAAATTTTATATACTAATAAACGGCTTAACAAAGCGAAGTAATAGTAGTACTAAGAATATCAGCAACATTTAAAAGAATTTAGCGAAAAGACTTGCTTATTCTTTTTTTATTGTATATAATGTTGAATGTTGGTCTTTGACTGCGATGAAGCGAGAGGTTGCCGACACACCCGGCCGCTTTGCCATGGCGGTGTGTGGGAAAATTTTCGTGGAGAATGTCTAGAAAATAGGCGAGAAGGAGGGAAAATAATGGCAAAACAAAAGATTCGTATTCGTTTAAAAGCGTATGATCACCGTATTTTAGATCAATCTGCTGAGAAAATTGTGGAAACTGCAAAACGTTCAGGTGCAAGTGTATCAGGTCCGATTCCACTTCCAACTGAGAAGTCTGTGTACACAATTCTTCGTGCTGTTCACAAGTACAAAGATTCTCGTGAACAATTCGAAATGCGTACGCATAAACGTCTGATCGATATCGTTAACCCAACACCACAAACTGTTGATGCGTTAATGAAACTTGATTTACCATCTGGCGTTGATATCGAAATCAAACTTTAATGGTAAAAACAATATAACTTTTTAAAACTTACAGGAGGTGTGACAAATGGCTAAAGGAATCTTAGGTAGAAAAATTGGTATGACACAAGTTTTCGCTGAAAACGGCGATTTAATCCCGGTAACAGTTATCGAAGCTACTCCAAACGTAGTACTTCAAAAGAAAACTGTTGAAACAGACGGCTACGAAGCAATTCAAGTTGGTTTCGAAGATAAGCGCGTTAAGCTTTCTAACAAACCGCAACAAGGTCACGTAGCAAAAGCGAACACTGCTCCTAAGCGCTTCATTCGTGAATTCCGCAACGTGAATGTGGAAGAGTACGAAGTTGGTCAAGAAGTCAAAGTAGAAATTTTCGCAGAAGGCGATGTAATCGATGTAACAGGTGTTACTAAGGGTAAAGGTTTCCAAGGTGTAATTAAACGCCACGGACAATCTCGTGGTCCTATGGCCCACGGTTCTCGTTACCACCGTCGTCCTGGTTCAATGGGTCCAGTTGCTCCGAACCGCGTATTCAAACAAAAGAAATTACCTGGTCAAATGGGTGGCAATGTAGTTACAATCCAAAACTTAGAAATCGTGAAAGTTGATACAGATCGTAACTTACTACTTGTTAAAGGTAATGTTCCTGGTTCTAAAAAAGCTCTAGTTACAGTAAAAACTGCAATTAAAGCTAAGTAATCACTTAAGGAAAGGAGGAAACAGGAATGACAAAAGTATCTGTACTTAGTCAAACAGGTGCTTCAGTTGGTGAAATCGAATTAAACGATGCGATCTTCGGAATCGAGCCAAATGAAGCAGTATTATTCGACGCAGTAGTAGCTCAACGCGCTTCTCTACGTCAAGGTAATCACAAGGTTAAAAACCGTTCTGAAGTTGCTGGTGGTGGTCGTAAGCCATGGCGTCAAAAAGGAACTGGTCGTGCTCGTCAAGGTTCTATCCGTTCTCCACAATGGCGCGGCGGTGGTGTTGTATTCGGTCCTACTCCACGTAGCTATTCTTATAAATTACCTAAAAAAGTTCGTCGCTTAGCTCTTAAATCTGCTTTATCAGCTAAAGTAGTAGAACAAAACTTCTTAGTTCTTGATGCTCTTACTCTAGCAGCACCAAAAACAAAAGAATTCACAAAAATTCTTAAAGATCTTTCTTTAGAGAAAAAATCTTTATTCGTAACTGCTGACCTAGATGAAAACGTAGCATTATCTGCTCGTAACATCCCTGGTGTAACAGTTTTAACTGCAAATGGAATCAACGTTCTTGATCTTTTAGGTCACGAAAAAGTTGTATTCACTAAATCTGCAGTAGAAAAAGTTGAGGAGGTGCTTGGATAATGGAAGCACGTGATATTTTAAAACGTCCGGTCATTACTGAGCGTTCTTCAGAACTTATGGCAGAGAAAAAGTATACTTTCGAAGTAGACACTCGCGCTAACAAAACTCAAGTAAAAGACGCTGTAGAAGAAATCTTTGGTGTAAAAGTTGAGAAAGTAAACGTTCTTAACTACAAAGGTAAATTCAAGCGTGTTGGCCGTTACGGTGGTTACACTAACAAACGTCGTAAAGCGATTGTTAAATTAACTGCTGATAGCAAAGAAATCGAATTATTCGAAATGTAATCCCTAGTGGATTTATGATTTGAACACTCAAGAAGGAGGGAAAACACAATGGCGATTAAAAAGTATAAACCTACCTCTAATGGTCGTCGTAACATGACGTCATTAGACTTTGCGGAAATTACAACTAACAAGCCTGAGAAATCATTGCTTGAACCAACTAAACGCAAAGCTGGTCGTAACAACCAAGGTAAAATCACTGTTCGTCATCATGGTGGTGGTCATAAGAAGCAATACCGTGTTATCGATTTCAAACGTGTTAAAGATAGCATTCCGGCAAAAGTTGCTACTATTGAATATGATCCAAACCGTTCTGCGAATATCGCATTAATCAATTACGCTGATGGAGCAAAAGCTTACATCTTAGCACCTAAAGGTCTAGAGGTTGGTCAAACAATCGTTTCTGGTCCAGATGCTGACATCAAAGTAGGTAACGCTTTACCATTAGCAAACATTCCAATGGGTACTACAATCCATAACATCGAGTTAAAACCTGGTAAAGGTGGACAATTAGTACGTTCTGCTGGTACTTCTGCTCAAGTACTTGGTCGTGAAGGAAAGTACGTAATCGTTCGTCTTCAATCTGGTGAAGTACGTTTAGTGTTAGCTACTTGCCGCGCTACAATCGGTCAAGTTGGTAATGAACAACACGAACTTGTACACATCGGTAAAGCGGGTCGTAGCCGTTGGTTAGGTAAACGCCCAGAAGTTCGTGGTTCTGTAATGAACCCTAACGATCACCCACACGGTGGTGGTGAAGGACGTTCTCCAATCGGACGTAAATCACCAATGACTCCTTGGGGTAAACCAGCACTTGGTTACAAAACTCGCAAGAAGAAAAACAAATCGGATAAATTTATCATCCGTGGTCGTAAAAAATAAAGTGGTTAAACTACGGTTCTATGTGAGAGCCGTGGTGGAATCACGGAGGGAGGTTCCTACATGGGTCGCAGCTTGAAAAAAGGACCTTTTGTTGATGACCACTTAATGAAAAAAGTGGAAGTACAAGAGGCTTCTGAGAAAAAACAAGTTATCAAAACTTGGTCACGCCGTTCTACAATCTTCCCGAACTTTATCGGTTTAACGATTGCTGTATATGATGGACGTAAACATGTTCCTGTATACGTAACAGAAGATATGGTAGGCCATAAACTTGGTGAGTTCGCACCGACACGTACTTACAAAGGTCACGGTGCAGACGACAAGAAAACAAGACGCTAATTTTGAGAGGAGGTAAATCCTAATGACACAAGCTAAAGCTATCGCTCGTACAGTACGCATTGCTCCTCGCAAAGTACGTCTAGTTGTAGACTTAATCCGAGGCAAGCAAGTTGGTGAAGCAGTTGCAATTTTACGTCATACTCCAAAAGCGGCGTCTCCAGTCGTTGAGAAAGTATTAAAATCTGCAGTTGCTAATGCTGAGCACAACTACGATCTTGACATCAACTCTTTAGTAGTTTCTGAAGTGTTCGTTGATGAAGGTCCAACTTTAAAACGTTTCCGTCCACGTGCGCAAGGACGTGCAAGCGCAATTAACAAACGCACAAGCCACATCACTCTAGTGGTATCTGAGAAGAAGGAGGGTTAATCCGTGGGTCAAAAAGTACATCCAATAGGACTACGCGTTGGTATTATTCGTGACTGGGAGTCAAAATGGTACGCTGAAAAAGACTATGCAACTCTACTTCACGAAGACATCAAAGTGCGTAAATATATTGAAACGGCTCTTAAAGACGCTTCTGTTTCTAAAGTAGAAATCGAACGTGCTGCAAACCGTGTAAACATTACAATTCACACTGCGAAACCAGGTATGGTAATCGGTAAAGGTGGTACTGAAGTTGAAAATCTTCGTAAATACCTTAGCGAGTTAACTGGTAAACGTGTACACATCAACATCATTGAAATTAAACGTGCAGATCTTGACGCTCGTCTAGTAGCTGAAAATATCGCTCGTCAATTAGAAAACCGTGTATCATTCCGTCGTGCGCAAAAGCAAGCGATCCAACGCACAATCCGTGCTGGGGCAAAAGGAATTAAAACACAAGTATCTGGTCGTTTAGGTGGCGCTGATATCGCGCGTGCTGAACACTATAGTGAAGGAACTGTTCCACTTCATACTCTACGTGCTGACATTGATTATGCACACGCAGAAGCTGACACTACTTACGGTAAATTAGGCGTTAAAGTATGGATCTACCGTGGTGAAGTTCTTCCTACGAAGAAATCTGTGGAAGGAGGCAAATAATATGTTATTGCCTAAACGCGTAAAATACCGTCGTGAACACCGCGGAAACATGCGTGGCGAAGCGAAAGGCGGCAAAGAAGTATCTTTCGGCGAATGGGGCTTACAAGCTCAAACAGCTAGCTGGATTACTAACCGTCAAATCGAATCTGCACGTATCGCGATGACTCGTTACATGAAACGTGGCGGTAAAGTTTGGATTAAAATCTTCCCACATAAACCTTACACTAAAAAACCTCTAGAAGTCCGCATGGGTTCTGGTAAAGGTTCTCCTGAAGGTTGGGTAGCAGTAGTAAAACCAGGAAAAATTATGTTCGAAATTGCTGGTGTATCTGAAGAGATCGCACGTGAAGCACTTCGTTTAGCATCACATAAGCTTCCTGTTAAATGTAAGATCGTAAAACGTCAAGAAACTGGTGGTGAATCTAATGAAAGCTAATGAAATCCGTGACCTTGCCACTTCTGAAATTGAATTAAAAGTGAAATCACTGAAAGAAGAGCTTTTCAACCTTCGCTTCCAATTGGCGACTGGTCAATTAGAAAACACAGCTCGTATTCGTGAAGTGCGTAAAGCAATCGCGCGTATGAAAACTGTTATTCGTGAAAGAGAAATCAGTGCAAATAACTGATAAAGGAGGTTTTCAAGTATGACTGAGCGTAACCAACGCAAAGTTTACACGGGCCGCGTTGTTTCAGATAAAATGGACAAAACTGTTACTGTTTTAGTTGAAACTCACAAAAAGCACAAGCTTTACGGTAAACGTGTAAAATACTCTAAAAAGTTTAAAGCTCATGATGAGCAAAACCAAGCGAAAATCGGTGATATCGTACGTATCATGGAGACTCGCCCGCTATCAGCTACTAAACGTTTCCGTCTAGTTGAAGTTGTAGAAAAAGCGGTTATTATTTAATAACTATTTCGGAACAACCATTTCCGAAGGGAGGTAACCTAAGTGATCCAACAAGAAAGTCGTATGAAAGTTGCTGACAACTCAGGTGCACGTGAAGTTCTTACAATTAAAGTGCTTGGTGGCTCTGGCCGTAAAACTGCTAACATCGGTGATATCGTTGTTTGTACAGTTAAGAAAGCAACACCAGGTGGCGTTGTCAAGAAGGGTGACGTTGTTAAAGCTGTTATCGTTCGTACTAAATCAGGCGTTCGTCGTAAAGACGGTACGTACATCAAATTTGATGAAAATGCTTGTGTAATTATTCGTGATGATAAATCACCACGCGGAACTCGTATTTTCGGACCTGTTGCACGTGAATTACGTGACAGCAACTTCATGAAAATCGTTTCTCTAGCTCCAGAAGTTCTTTAATTTCATGATAGTGCCAATCAAGGAGGTGCGACAGCATGCATGTAAAAAAAGGTGACAAGGTTAAGGTTATCACTGGTAAGGACAAAGGCAAAGAAGGAGTAATCCTAGCTGCTTTCCCTAAACAAGATCGCGTTCTTGTTGAAGGTGTTAATATCGTGAAAAAACACGTTAAACCTAACCAATTGAATCCACAAGGTGGGATTGTAAGCCAAGAGGCTGCAATTCACGTTTCGAACGTAATGCTAATCGATCCTAAATCTGGCGAGCCGACTCGTGTAGGTTATAAAATCGAAAACGGTAAAAAAGTTCGTGTTGCAAAAAAATCAGGTGCAGTAATCGACTAATTAGTAAATAAAAGAAGGGAGGTACACACATGAGCCGCCTAAAAGAAAAGTATTTAAACGAAGTTTCTCCTGCTCTTATGAGCAAATTTGGATATAAATCAGTTATGCAATTGCCGAAAGTTGACAAAATCGTTATCAACATGGGTGTTGGTGATGCTGTTCAAAACTCTAAAGCATTAGATGCAGCTGTAGAAGAATTAACAATTATCACTGGTCAAAAACCAGTAGTAACTAAAGCGAAAAAATCGATCGCAGGTTTCCGTTTACGTGAAGGTATGCCTATCGGTGCTAAAGTTACATTACGCGGTGAGCGTATGTATGAATTCTTGGACAAATTAATCTCAATTTCACTTCCTCGTGTACGTGACTTCCGTGGTGTTTCTAAAAAAGCATTCGATGGTCGCGGTAACTACACTCTAGGTGTTAAAGAGCAATTAATTTTCCCAGAAATCGATTACGATAAAGTTTCAAAAGTACGCGGTATGGACATCGTGATCGTAACGACAGCGAACTCTGACGAAGAAGCTCGCGAGTTATTGACACAATTCGGTATGCCGTTCCAAAAGTAATCAAACAAGGAGGGCGAAAACGTGGCTAAAAAATCTATGATCGTTAAACAACAACGTAAGCAAAAGTTTAAAGTGCAAGAATATACACGTTGTGAACGCTGTGGCCGTCCACACTCTGTATATCGCAAATTCAAACTTTGCCGTATTTGTTTCCGAGAACTTGCATATAAGGGACAAATTCCTGGCGTGAAAAAAGCCAGCTGGTAATCCCCTAATTTGGGAAGGAGGTAAATGTAATGACAATGACTGATCCGATTGCAGATATGCTTACTCGCATTCGTAATGCGAACATGGTTCGTCACGAGAAGTTAGAAGTACCAGCTTCCAACGTGAAAAAAGAAATCGCTGAAATTTTAAAGCGTGAAGGTTTCGTACGTGACGTAGAATACGTGGAAGACAACAAGCAAGGTATTATCCGTATCTTCTTAAAATACGGTAAAGATAACGAGCGTGTTATCACTGGCTTAAAACGTATTTCTAAACCTGGTCTACGTGTATACGCAAAAACAAATGAAGTTCCTAAAGTACTGAACGGTCTTGGTATCGCTTTAGTGTCAACTTCACAAGGTTTATTAACAGATAAAGAAGCTCGCGCTAAACAAGTTGGCGGCGAAGTTCTAGCATACGTTTGGTAATTAGCAATAAATGAATGGAGGTGCAACTAAATGTCTCGTGTAGGTAAAAAAATTATCGAGGTACCAGCTAACGTAACTGTTACTGTTGCAGCTGACAACACTGTTACTGTTAAAGGTCCTAAAGGCGAACTTGTTCGTTCTTTCAACCAAGATATGAAAATTGATCAAGAAGGTAACGTAATCTCAGTATCTCGCCCTTCTGATTCAAAAGAACACCGCACAAACCACGGTACTACTCGTGCGCTTCTAGCGAACATGGTTACTGGAGTTTCTGCAGGTTTCGAAAAAGCTTTAGAACTTATCGGTGTTGGTTACCGTGCGCAATTACAAGGCAAAAAACTTGTACTTAACGTAGGTTACTCTCATCCAGTAGAGTTCACACCTGAAGATGGTCTTGAAATTGAAGTTCCTTCTAACACTAAAATCATCATTAAAGGTATCAGCAAAGAGCGCGTTGGTGCTCTAGCATCTAACATCCGTGACGTTCGTCCGCCAGAGCCATATAAAGGTAAAGGTATCCGTTACGAAGGCGAATACGTTCGTCGTAAAGAAGGTAAAACAGGTAAATAATGCTGCTTAAGCATTAGAAAGGAGTGACCCTTGTGATTACGAAACAGGATAAAAATCAAGTTCGTAAAAAACGTCATGCGCGAGTACGTTCTAAAATTTCGGGTACTGCTGAGCGTCCACGCTTAAATGTATTCCGTTCTAACAAGAACATCTACGCTCAACTTATCGATGACGTAGCAGGCGTAACAATTGTTAGCGCATCTTCTCAAGAAAAAGGTTTTGAAGGTGCTGGTAGCAATGTTGAAACTGCATCAAAAATCGGTGAAACAATCGCGAAACGCGCTGCGGAAAAAAATATTACTGCTGTAGTTTTTGACCGTGGTGGTTACTTATATCATGGACGCGTGAAAGCTTTAGCTGAAGCTGCACGTGAGAATGGTTTAGAATTTTAATAAGAAGGAGGGACACATTTCATGAGTCGAATTGACGCAAACAAACTTGGAGAACTTGAAGAACGCGTAGTTACTATTAACCGTGTTGCTAAAGTTGTTAAAGGTGGACGTCGCTTCCGCTTCACAGCACTTGTTGTTGTTGGCGATAGAAACGGTCATGTAGGTTTCGGTACTGGTAAAGCTCAAGAGGTTCCAGATGCTATCCGTAAAGCTGTTGAAGATGCGAAGAAAAACTTAGTAGAAGTGCCACGTGTTGGTGGAACAACTCCACACTTAGTGCTTGGTCGCTTCGGTGCAGGAGAAATCCTAATTAAACCTGCTGCTCCTGGTACAGGGGTTATCGCTGGTGGTCCAGTACGTGCAGTACTAGAACTTGCTGGTATTACTGATATTCTTTCAAAATCTCTTGGATCTAACACACCAATTAACATGGTGCGTGCAACTGTTCAAGGTTTAACTGAATTAAAACGCGTAGAGGACGTAGCAAAATTACGTGGTAAATCAGTGGAAGAAATATTAGGATAAGGGGGGAAAGATAATATGGCTAACAAATTAGAAATCACCCTTACTAAATCTGTGATTGGTACTAAACCTGCTCAACGCAAAACTGTTGAAGCTCTAGGTTTACGTAAATTACACCAAACTGTAGAGAAAGCTGATAACGCAGCTACTCGCGGTATGCTTGATAAAGTAGCTCACTTAGTTACTGTAAAAGAAATTTAATTTCCAATTAATGAACAAGGAGGTGCCACCCACTATGAAACTGCATGAGTTAAAACCAGCAGAAGGTTCTCGTAAGCAACGCAACCGCGTTGGTCGTGGTATCGGTTCTGGTAACGGTAAAACAGCAGGTAAAGGTCATAAAGGTCAAAACGCTCGTTCTGGTGGCGGTGTACGCCCAGGCTTTGAAGGCGGTCAAAACCCATTATTCCGTCGTTTACCAAAACGTGGCTTTACGAACATCAACCGTAAAGAATACGCGATCGTTAACCTTGATGCTTTAAACCGTTTCGAAGACGGTGCAGAGGTAACAACTGCATTATTACTTGAAACTGGTCTTGTGAGTAATGAAAAAGCTGGAATTAAAGTTCTTGGCAACGGAACTCTTAACAAAAAGCTTACAGTTAAAGCTCATAAATTCTCAGCTTCAGCTAAAGAAGCAATCGAGAATGCCGGCGGAACTACTGAGGTGATTTAATGTTTCAGACAATCTCTAACTTTATGCGTGTTCGAGATATAAGAAATAAAATCATTTTCACTCTTTTAATGTTAATCGTTTTCCGTATTGGAACATTCATTCCAGTACCTAACGTTGACGCAAATGTATTAAAGGCAACTGATGAGTTTAACCTCGTTGGTTTCCTGAATACTTTTGGCGGTGGTGCTTTAAAGAACTTCTCTATCTTCGCGATGGGGATTATGCCTTACATCACAGCCTCAATTATTGTTCAGTTATTGCAAATGGACGTAGTACCGAAGTTTGCTGAATGGGCAAAGCAAGGTGAAGTCGGAAGACGTAAACTTGCACAATTCACTCGCTACTTTACTATTATTCTTGCTTTCATCCAATCATTCGCAATGTCATTCGGTTTTAATAGAATGTATGGCGGATCTTTGATTAAAGAAGAAGGGATTCTAACATATGTTACAATCGCCATTGTATTGACAGCGGGGACAGCTTTCCTTGTGTGGCTTGCAGAGCAAATTACTGCACACGGTGTTGGTAATGGTATATCTGTTGTAATCTTCGCAGGTATCGTTGCAGCATTGCCTACAGGAATTAACCAAATCTTTGCACAGCAAATCGAGGGTGCTGGTGATAAATTATTTATCAATATCGTAATCCTTGCATTGCTTGTATTGGTTTTACTCGCAGTTGTAGTTGGAGTTATATACGTGCAACAAGCACTTCGTAAAATTCCAATTCAATATGCAAAACGAGTTACTGGACGTAATCAACAAACTGGTGGTCAACAAACACATTTACCTTTAAAAGTAAATGCTGCAGGGGTTATTCCGGTAATCTTCTCAGTAGCGTTTATTGTTACACCACGTACGTTAGCAACGTTCTTTGGTCAAAATGACGTAACTACTTTCATTGAAAACACATTTGATTATACGAAACCTGTTGGAATGATTATTTACGTTGCATTGATCGTCGCGTTCACATATTTCTACGCATTCGTACAAGTGAATCCTGAAAATGTGGCAGACAACTTGAAAAAACAAGGTGCTTATATTCCGGGTATTCGTCCTGGTGAAAACACTCAAGCGTATTTAACAAGCGTGTTATATCGTCTAACATTTGTTGGTGCGATATTCTTAACTGTTATTGCTGTAATGCCGATTTTATTCATTAACTTTATGAATTTACCTGCCTCAGTGCAAATCGGTGGTACTAGTATTATTATCGTAGTCGGCGTAGCGCTCGAAACGATGAAACAGCTAGAATCTCAACTTGTTAAACGTCACTACAAAGGCTTTATGAAATAATGTTGGTTTTTAGGGAACGTTCCACCGTTTCCTTAAATCAGCAAACCTTTGGTGGGAGGAATATTTCCTAATGAATATCGTTTTAATGGGTCTGCCAGGTGCTGGTAAAGGTACTCAGGCAGATAAAATTGTTGAGAAGTACGCGATTCCTCATATTTCTACAGGCGATATGTTCCGTGCTGCTATTAAAGAAGGTACAGAACTTGGCTTACAAGCTAAGTCGTTTATGGATCAAGGTGCTCTAGTACCGGATGAAGTAACGATTGGTATTGTTCGTGAGCGACTGGCTAAACCTGATTGTGAAAAGGGCTTCCTATTAGATGGTTTCCCACGTACTGTTCCTCAAGCTGAAGCTTTAGATAGCATTCTTGCTGATCTTGGTAAGGCAATAGAACATACTCTAAACATTCAAGTTGAAAAGGATGAGTTAATTGCTCGTCTTTCAGGTCGACGCATTTGTAAAACTTGTGGCACATCCTATCATTTAATTTTCAATCCTCCAGCCGAGGAAGGAAAATGTGATAAAGATGGTGGCGAGCTTTACACACGTGCCGATGATAATCCTGAAACGGTTGCGAACCGTCTGGAAGTTAATATGAAACAAGCACAACCTTTACTTGATTTCTATCAATCAAAAGGTGTGTTAACTAATATAGATGGACAGCAAGATATAAACAAAGTGTTTGCTGATCTTGATGCTCTTTTACAGGGCAGCCGCAGCTGATACCCGGCTCCGGGCGCAGAATACTGCTTCCGCGGGAGGCATGCGGGAGCAACAACGAAACATAATTTTTTTGAGAGTTGCAAAAGCATATTGTGCCCGGTATATATTTCTTCTAAAAAGTGCAACATAGCTTTTGGAGGAGTATAATGGGTTTCGTGGAAGCATCTGTGTAACGGGTATGAATATCTCATCAAAGACATTCCGGTATTCGTGTAAACATGGGAGTTTCAGTGCCCTTATTGGTTCTGGATATTCCGTGGATTGTGTGAAGCGAAACCAGACGAGCGTCTTTCAAACATCTCTCATACAATCCAAACATATGTTGAAACGAGGTTGCTTCTATAGTTGCAGCAGATATCCGTTTGATGTAACGATGAGAACTTTAATTTGCATATAGAGAGGAGACAGAGTAGATGGCGAAAGATGATGTAATTGAAGTCGAAGGGACAGTTGTTGAGACTTTGCCAAACGCGATGTTTAAGGTAGAATTAGAAAATGGACATGTGATTCTAGCACACGTATCTGGTAAGATTCGTATGCACTTTATCCGTATTCTACCTGGAGATAAGGTTACTATCGAGTTATCTCCTTACGATTTAACTCGCGGTCGTATCACATACCGTTTTAAATAATCTTTTGCGCTCCGGACTACTAAGGAGGTTAGGTTAGATGAAAGTGAGACCATCTGTGAAACCGATCTGCGAAAAATGTAAAGTAATTCGCCGACGCGGTAAAGTAATGGTAATCTGTGAAAATCCTAAACATAAACAAAAACAAGGTTAATTCTAAAGGAGGTGCACAACGTACATGGCACGTATTGCTGGTGTTGATATTCCTCGCGACAAACGCGTGGTAATTTCATTAACATACATTTTCGGTATTGGTAAAACTACAGCTCAGAAAGTACTAGCTGACGCAGGTATTTCAGAAGATACACGCGTACGCGACTTAACTGAAGATGAGTTAAACAAAATCCGTGAACAATTAGATTCTTACAAACTTGAAGGTGACTTACGTCGCGAAACTTCATTAAATATTAAACGTCTGATGGAAATCGGTTCATTCCGTGGTATCCGTCACCGTCGTGGCTTACCTGTTCGTGGCCAAAATACGAAGAACAATGCGCGTACGCGTAAAGGTCCTCGTAAAACTGTAGCGAACAAGAAAAAATAATTGGTAAAGGAGGTTCCTTCTTAACATGGCTCGTAAACAACAAACTCGTAAACGTCGTGTGAAAAAGAATATCGAATCTGGTATTGCACACATTCGTTCTACATTTAACAATACAATCGTAACGATTACAGATATGCAAGGTAACGCTGTATCTTGGTCAAGTGCTGGTGCTCTTGGTTTCCGTGGTTCACGTAAATCTACACCATTCGCTGCTCAAATGGCTGCAGAAACTGCTGCTAAAACATCCCTTGAACATGGTCTGAAAACGTTGGAAGTAACTGTTAAAGGTCCTGGTGCTGGTCGTGAAGCTGCAATCCGTGCACTTCAAGCTGCTGGTTTAGAAGTAACTGCTATTAAAGACGTTACTCCAGTTCCTCATAATGGTTGCCGTCCGCCAAAACGTCGTCGCGTGTAATGGGTGCGTCTCATATTGTATGAGAACATCATTTTTTGTACAGACTGTCTTGTGCAGATAATAAACGATACGTCATTGACGATCGAATCTATGATGGAAAGAACCTATACATTCGATGTTTTGAAGGAGGGTAAATGAAATGATCGAAATTGAAAAACCAAAGATTGAAACGGTGGAGATCAGCGAAGATTCCAAGTATGGAAAGTTTGTTGTAGAACCGCTTGAACGCGGATATGGAAACACTTTGGGTAATTCTTTACGTCGTATCCTTCTGTCTTCATTACCAGGAGCTGCTGTCACGTCAATTCAAATTGATGGCGTTCTTCACGAATTCTCAACTGTAGAAGGCGTAGTAGAAGATGTAGCTTCAATCATTTTGAACGTGAAAAAACTAGCTCTTAAAATCTACTCTGACGAAGAAAAAGTTATTGAGATTGATGTAAAAGGCGATGGTACAGTTACGGCTGCTGACATTACACATGACAGTGATGTAGAAATTTTAAACCCTGATCTATATATTGCAACAATCGCTAAAAACGGTCATTTACGTATGCGTATGTACGCACAACGCGGCCGTGGTTACACTCCTGCTGATCAAAACAAACGTGAGGATCTTCCTATCGGCGTGATCCCGATCGACTCTATTTACACTCCAGTATCACGCGTCAATTTCCAAGTGGAAAATACTCGTGTAGGTCAGTCTTCTGACTACGATAAACTTTCTCTTGATGTGTGGACAGATGGCAGCATCGGTCCGAAAGAGGCGATTTCGCTCGGAGCAAAAATTTTAACCGAGCATCTTAACATCTTCGTTGGCATGACAGATGAGGCACAAACTGCTGAAATCATGGTCGAAAAAGAAGAAGATCAAAAAGAAAAAGTTTTAGAGATGACTATCGAAGAACTTGATCTTTCTGTTCGCTCTTATAACTGCTTAAAACGCGCTGGTATTAACACAGTACTAGAACTTGCGAATAAGTCAGAAGACGACATGATGAAAGTTCGTAACCTTGGACGTAAGTCACTAGAAGAAGTAAAAGCGAAGTTAGAAGAGCTTGGTTTAGGATTACGCAAAGAAGACTAAGCGATTTAAACAAAACTAACAAGGTCAGATTTTTTCTATAAAGGAGGGAAACATCCATGGGTTACAGAAAACTTGGTCGTACAAGTTCTCAACGTAAAGCGATGTTACGTGACTTAGCTACTGATTTAATCATCAACGAGCGTATCGAAACTACTGAGGCTCGCGCTAAAGAAGTACGTAAAGCTGTTGAAAAAATGATTACTTTAGGTAAGCGCGGAGATTTACATGCACGCCGTCAAGCTGCTGCATTCATCCGTCGTGAACTAGTAACAACGACTGATGCAGAAGGTAACGAATCAACATCATTTGCACTTCAAAAGTTATTTGATGATGTTGCACCACGTTATGCAGAGCGTCAAGGTGGTTACACTCGTATTCTTAAAGTAGGTCCTCGTCGTGGTGACGGTGCACCTGTAGTTGTGATTGAACTAGTTTAATCATTAGAGAAAACTTGTGGTGAAGAGGGTGGGAATCACCACCCTCTTTCTTTATAAACGATTTATACGACAAATAATTAAGCTGAGCGTTATGATGAGCGGACACTAAGGTGTGGCGTCTCGTTTAGCTCTCCGCACCTCATTCAGGAGAGATAAGGGCTTGAGCACCCTTATTTCTTGAAAATGTAACGACTAGCGCATTTCTATTGAATGAGGTGCGCGCTTTTTTATTACTAAGGATAGCGCCAATTTGTGGTGCTTTTTTTAATATATGGGTTTAATGTTTTCCCTAATTACAGCATTACGAGGTCGTTTAATTATTTTAGTATTTTACTTTTATCGACATAAGGATTGTAGTAGAATTCATACATAAAAAAGTGTAAGTTAGTTAGTAGAGCTGAGTATGTAGAGAGGAGTTCTAGAAATGCCTGAAATTTTATCTTTAAATAATGTGACTTTTTCATATACACCAGAAGAACCAACTAGTCGTAATGCTGTCGAAAATGTTAGCTTCGCCGTTGAAGAGGGAGAATGGATTGCTATAGTAGGACATAATGGTTCTGGAAAGTCAACCATAGCAAAGTTGATGAATGGTTTGCTATTTCCTCAAAAAGGAGATGTCCGCATTTTACGAGAGCCATTAAGTGAAGAAAACCTTTGGGAATCCCGTTCTCTCATGGGTATGGTTTTTCAAAACCCGGACAATCAATTCGTAGGTGCAACCGTACAGGATGATGTTGCGTTTGCATTGGAAAACAACGGCGTGCCTTTTGAAGAAATGGTACAGCGTGTTCATGCGGCACTGGAACAAGTAAAAATGAGCCACTTTTTAGATCATGAGCCACACCATTTATCGGGAGGGCAAAAGCAGCGTGTCGCTATTGCAGGAGCACTTGCGTTAAAGCCGAAGCTTCTTATATTAGATGAGGCTACTTCTATGCTAGATCCTCAGGGACGTGGAGAGGTATTACAAACTGTTCAAACTTTACGTGCTGAAACAGGACTTACTGTACTATCCATAACCCATGATTTAGAAGAGGCGATGCTAGCAGATCGTGTACTTTTTATGAATGATGGGAAGAAGTTTGCAGAAGGTACCCCTGCTGAAATATTTGCTCTTGGGGACAAGCTAGTGGAATTTGGACTAGACTTACCATTTGCACTAAAGTTATCAAAGCTATTGCAAAAGGAAGGTGTTCCATTAATGGGACAACATATGACAGAAGAAGAGTTGGTGAATGATTTATGGACATCAAACTTCAACAAGTAAGCTATGCTTATGCACAAGGGACGCCTTTTGAAAAACGTGCATTATTCGATGTAGATTTCGATATCCCATCACACACATATCAAGCAATTATTGGTCATACTGGTTCGGGTAAATCAACTATTCTCCAGCATTTTAATGCACTTCTAAAACCTACTTCAGGAGAAGTACATATCGGGAATCGTGTAGTGGTAGCCGGAAAAAAAGCAAAGGATTTAAAAGCTGTACGACAAAAGGTCGGTATCGTCTTTCAATTCCCGGAGCATCAGTTATTTGAAGAAACCGTGTTAAAGGATATTATGTTTGGTCCCATGAACTTTGGCGTACCAGAAAAAGAGGCCGAAGATCGGGCACGAGCACTTGTCAGCTTAGTGGGGTTACCAGAAGACGTTCTAGAAAAATCTCCGTTTGATTTATCGGGAGGTCAAATGCGTCGAGTAGCGATAGCAGGTGTTTTAGCGATGGAACCTGAAGTAATCGTGTTGGATGAACCTACCGCGGGCTTAGATCCACGTGGTCAGAAAGAAATTATGGATATGTTTTATCAGCTTCATCAGGAACGTCACCTGACAACGATTCTAGTAACGCATAGCATGGAAGACGCTGCCCGATATGCAGATAATATTGTGATTATGCATGAAGGTAAAAATGTTTTAAGTGGAACACCGCGAGATATATTTAAGGATGTTGATACATTAAAAAGCTTCCGCTTAGAGCCACCTCGTATTGTACGCTTTCAACAAAAGATGGAGCAAATGATGGGGAAACCTTTATCAAAAGTTTGCTTAACCGAAGAAGAACTTGCAGTTGAGATTGCTCAAGTGCTCGGAGAGGAGCGTGCGGAATCATGATGGAAAAAATGATTTTTGGACGCTTTTTACCAGGAGATTCTCCCGTTCATAAACTGGATCCACGCTCTAAGCTAATCTTTGTATTTGCTTTTATTATTATAGTATTTTTGGCCAATAATACAGTGACGTATGCTATGCTCTTGGCATTCACCCTTCTTGTTGTATTAATATCACGAATTCGCTTGTATTTTTTGATAAATGGTCTTAAACCGGTTCTCTTTTTGATGGCCTTTACCTTCTTGCTTCATATTTTTATGACGAAGGAAGGCGTTCCCGTTTTTGACTCAAAGTATATTACCATTTACGATGAGGGGATTAGACGTGGGGTTTATATTTCAATACGTTTTCTAGTATTGGTATTTATAACATCTATTTTAACTTTAACAACGTCACCGATTTCCATCACAGACGGTATTGAAGTCCTTTTAAATCCTCTGAAGGCATTGAAAGTACCTGTCCATGAATTAGCTTTAATGATGTCGATTTCTTTACGCTTCATTCCAACTTTAATGGATGAAACAGATAAGATTATGAAAGCACAAATGGCAAGAGGCTCTGATCTATCCTCAGGCCCAATAAAAGACCGTATTAAAGCTGTAGTGCCATTACTAGTACCTCTTTTTGTGAGTGCATTTAAACGGGCCGAAGATTTAGCCACAGCGATGGAAGTAAGAGGCTATCGCGGAGGGGAAGGACGTACTAGATATCGTAGGCTAAAATGGGATATGGGAGATACATTTGCGCTTGTATTATTAGTAGGAATAGGTGTATTGCTATTCTTCTATAGAAGTTAAAGGAGTATGCTTTATGCGACGATTAAAAGTAATTATTAGCTATGACGGTACACATTTCTCAGGCTATCAAGTACAGCCTGGGGAACGCACCGTACAGGCAGAAATAGAACGTGTATTAGCCATTATGCATAAAGAGAAAAAGGTGAAGGTAACCGCAAGTGGACGTACAGATGCTAGGGTTCATGCAACAGGGCAAACATTGCATTTTGATACACCACTAGCCATTCCAGTTGACAAGTATCGCAAAGCTTTGAATGTTCAGCTCCCTAGAGATATTCGCGTAATGTCTGTAGAAGAAGTAGCACATGATTTTCATGCACGCTATAGTGTAACTGGGAAGCGATACCGTTATATTTGGTCCTGTGAGCCTATTCAAAGTCCATTTCGGAGACATTATACAGTTGAGACAAACGGGATCAAACCTGATGTAGTTGCAATGCGAAAGGCTGCTCAAGCTATCATTGGTACACATGACTTTTCATGTTTCTGCGCAGCCAATACAAGTGTCCAGGATAAAGTAAGGACAGTAACCTCACTACAATTTGAGTGGCATGGGGAAGAGCTTCATATGGTTATTGAAGGCAGTGGCTTCTTATATAATATGGTGCGAATTATTGCAGGTACATTGTGGGAAGTTGGTATTGATCGCCGAACGATTGAAAATGTAGCACTTGTAGTCGCTTCAGAAGATCGGGATAAAGCTGGAAAAACCGCGCCACCACAAGGTTTGTACTTAGAAAATGTGTTCTATTAGTGTCACTTTCTAGCTCGAAACAACTTTACCAGGTGTTTAATGAAATTGCTTGACTTTAAAAGTCATTCATTATATGATAACAGATGGTATTTTCATTACCACCACAAATAAGCCCCGAAAACTTATAGTGTAGTTTAATGAAAAATAACGGTAATCGAATCGATTAGGAGGATATATACATGCGTACAACATTCATGGCTAAAGGTCACGAAGTAGACCGTAAATGGTTAGTAGTTGATGCAGAAGGCCAAACTCTTGGACGTTTAGCTTCTGAAGTAGCTGCAATCTTACGTGGTAAACATAAACCAACATTCACACCAAACGTTGACACAGGTGATCACGTAATCATCATCAACGCTGACAAAATCCATTTAACTGGTAACAAATTAGAAGGTAAACTTTACCGTCACCACACTCAATTCGCAGGTGGTTTAAAAACTCGTACTGCTGGTGAAATGCTAGACAAGTACCCAACAAGAATGATCGAATTAGCAGTTAAAGGAATGCTTCCTAAAAACTCTTTAGGTCGTAAAATGTTCACTAAACTTAATGTTTACACTGGAACAGAGCATCCACATGCTGCACAAAAACCAGAAGCATACGAGCTTCGCGGATAATATAAATTAAGAGGAGGATATTACTTTGGCACAAGTTCAATACATCGGCACTGGTCGCCGTAAAAGCTCTGTAGCTCGCGTACGTTTAGTACCAGGTACAGGTAAAATTGTTATCAACAAACGTGAAATCGAAGAATACGTACCATTCGCTGCATTACGTGAAGTAATTAAACAACCATTAGTAGCTACTGAAACTACAGGAAGCTATGATATCCACGTAAACGTTAACGGTGGTGGATACACTGGTCAAGCTGGTGCTGTTCGTCACGGTATCGCTCGTGCTCTACTTCAAGTAGACCCAGATTTCCGTGCTGCATTAAAATCAGCTGGATTACTTACTCGTGATTCACGCATGAAAGAACGTAAAAAACCAGGTCTACGCGGCGCTCGTCGTGCACCTCAGTTCTCAAAACGTTAATTTCAAATTTTTCTATCAAAGACTCTTTCTACTTTTGTGGAAAGGGTCTTTTTGTATGAAAAGAGTAGCCCTTATAAAAAGCAATCTTTGGAGTTGTTGTCCGAAGATTGCTCAACTTCTTGAATAGATAGATAACGAACGGGTGAGATAGTAGTGATGCCCAATATCTTTCAACCATTGTGCAAGTTGAGCATTAAGGGGCGGCAACCCCCTAACACTTAGCGCTCATCGTTTACGGCGTGGACTACCAGGGTATCTAATCCTGTTTGCTCTCCACGCTTTCGCGCCTCAGTGTCAGTTACAGACCAGATAGTCGCCTTCGCCACTGTTGTTCCTCCAAATTCTACGCATTTCACCGCCACGGGAAGTATAGACTGTTGCGATACTTCTTTCCTTAGCGGACATATGTTTAGCTACCCAACGTGCTAATGCAAACTCAGGATGTTGCGTATGGTTACCACCAGACACATGATTTCGATCTTCGGCTAACACCTCACCTTTCGCAGCCAAAGGGCTCATCACCTGCTTCTAATGCATCTTTGGCAAGCTCTATACATCATTCTAAATACGTTCAATCAAGTGGATCATCTAATGCCTCCTTATATTAACTCTTACTAGAACCCTCTGACTCAGCCTCTTTTAAAATCAGCTCTATTTTGTGAAAACCTAATTGTTTTGCATGCTGTAATGGTGTGACTCCTTCTCTATCAGTAATATTCAAATTTGCCCCATAATCCACTAACAGTTGAACGATTTCTTGGTGTCTCTCACCGCCATTACCTAAAATGACGGCTTCCATTAAAGCTGTCCAATGTAAATGGTTAATATGATTGACATTAATATCTGAATGATTCAGGAGTGCACGAACTACTTCTACATGACCACGTTCTGCTGCGGGAATAATGGCCACGCTTCCGAAGCGGTTCGTCAATTTCGTATCGGCACCAGCAGCGATGGCTAGTTTCACGATTTCTAGAAAACCTGATGCCCCTGCATGGAGGAGCACATTTTCTAGCTGATTATCTTGTAGATTTATGTCCGCACCACGCTGAATAAGAGCCCTTACTGTTTCCACCTGATTATAATAAGTAGCTGCTAATACCGCCGTTCTGCCTAATTGATTGGTGGCATTGATATCGGCCCCTTCTTGTAAAAGTGTTAGGACTTTTTCAGTTTCTCCATTCGCAGCGGCAATAATCAAATGATCGCTCATTTCTATCACCTTCTCTTTCCATATTATAAAAATATGGTAACATGTAACATCTTGCCCGAATAATATTAAAAAAATATGCTGCGCTTAGCTTTTACATATAGTAGAAAGCGCCCTTTAGTATATTTATAAAACATTTAAATAATCTTCTTGGCATAATAATTGTTATTTCTGCACAAATTTAAAATTATTAAAAATATTTTCGTATAAGTTTATGCTTTTTTAAGAAATTATTTAGAGGGAGTTTAACAATTCATTTTAATATGAATCATGAAAGCTACATCAAGCCTTTCAAGAGAGGCTTGGTGTAACTAAAAAATATAGCAAAAAATGGAGGTAAGTAGGTATGAAAAAATTATTGATTGTATCTGTTGCAGCAATGGCACTACTTGCAGCATGTCAAGATAAGGAGCCTGCGAAAGGCAACACTACAAATAGTGTGGAAACAAAAACGGAAAGTGCTTCTACAGAAAATACAACGAAAGATCAAGCACAGGTAACAAAGGGTCAAGAAATGGCTACTATTCTTAGTGCTACAAACTGGCAAGGTACAAAAGTATACGATAAAGATAACAACGATTTAACTGCGGAAAATTCAAACTTTATTGGCTTGGCTAAATATGATGTGAAAACAGGTCATTATGAATTCTTTGATGCTACTACTGGTAAAAGTCGTGATGATAAGGGAACATTTTTCATTACAAACGATGGGAAACAAAGAATTTTAATTTCTGAGTCCAAAAATTATCAAGCGCTTGTAGAGATCACAGAATTAAACAAAGATATTTTCACTTATAAACGAATGGGTAAAGATGCTGCTGGTAACGATGTAGAAGTCTTTGTGGAGCATATCCCTTATCAAGAAAAAGAGCTTACATTTACAGATCCAAATAAAACTCTTAATGCAACTACAGGCGATATCGTAACAGATGTAGACGGCGATGAAATTTTAGCTAATACATTATGGCAGGGCACAGCTGCTTTAGATGAAAATGGTAAAGATGTAACCGAATTTAATTCAAATTTCATTAGTATTGCAAAATACGATGCAAAAACGAATAAATATGAATTCTTTAACCCTGAAACAGGCGAAAGTCGCGGTGACTATGGCTACTTTGACGTCATTCATGACAATAAAATTAGAGCTCACGTTTCACTTGGTGATAATAAATATGGTGTGGCTCTTGAAATTACTGAAATGAATGATAAGAAATTTACGTATAAACGAACAGGTAAAGATAAAGACGGAAATGAGATAACCGTGTTTGTTGAGCATGAACCCTATAAAGGGGAATTTAAACCAAAATTTACACTGCAATAAAATTGTTCTTCCTCCCTTAATATAGAATCATTTAAAAACTCTCAAGTTGAATACTTGTGAGTTTTTTTTTCTTTCTGGCATAGTTTATCCACTAACTTCGTACACTAAATGTAAAAGGGTGGTGGATATGGGTGAAGCGCTGGCTGGCACTAGGAGTAATTATGCTTATGAGTATAGTGGTCGTGGCATATGAAACAAATGCTTCGGACCGTAACTTCTTTTTACCAGACCCACTTGGTGGCATAAAAATTGTCATTGATGCAGGGCATGGTGGGGAGGATGGAGGAGCTTCAAAGGGCGAAGTCATTGAAAAGGATATTACACTTGCAATTTCTCAGCATGTGGAGAAGAAATTGAAGAAAAAAGGCGCAACAGTCATCATGACAAGAACAAAAAATGGTGATGTTATTGATGAACACGCGCCATCAGAAAAGTATGGAACGTTAAGAGAACGTAAAAAACAAGATATCTTTTTAAGAAAGGATATTGTAGAGAAAGAAAAACCGGATGTATTTATTACCATTCATGCCAATGCTATTCCGGAAACAAAATGGCGTGGCGCACAGGTGTTTTATCATAAGGAGGGACATGCTGACGGTGAGATACTTGCAAAAAGTATTCAAGAGTCCATTCGTACTAATTTAAAAAATACAGACCGAGAAGCATTGTCTATTAAGCAGATATATTTATTGAAAAAAGCAGAAGTACCTGCGGCATTAGTAGAGACTGGATTTATTAGTAATGATGAAGAGCGAGCATTATTAACAGATAAGAACTATCAAGAAAAAATGGCAGATGCAATTGTTGAAGGTATAGAAGAGTATTTATTAGCTAAAGTTGAGTAGAGCAACATCACAACGTAAATTAAATCATTTATGATATACTAACATTGAGACAATATAAGGGGAGTGTTCGTCGTGATTACTGAACAACAAGTACGAGAAATACTAGGACAACTACAAGATCCATTTTTACATAAATCGCTTGCAGAAACAGATGGTATTACAAACGTAGCAATAAAAGAAGAAAAAAATCATGTCAGTGTAAAAGTTGCGATTGCTAAATTGAATACACCTGAACAATTACAACTACAAATGAAAATTGTTGAGATGTTAAAAGAAGCGGGTGTAAATACGGTTGGTATTCGTTTTGAAGAACTATCAGCAGAAAAGCTTCAAAGCTTCCGTGGCACATCAACAGAATCTGAAGCACAAGATATTTTATCACCACTTAGCACGGTTCAAGTTATTTCAATTGCTTCGGGTAAAGGTGGAGTAGGTAAATCTACAGTTTCGGTTAACTTAGCGGTTGCCTTAGCTCGTCTAGGCAAAAAAGTGGGCTTAATCGATGCAGATATTTATGGTTTTAGTGTGCCCGATATGATGGGTGTAACAGATATGCCTAAAGTAGTCGATAATCGTATTTTCCCAGTAGATCGCTTTGGCGTAAAAATGATCTCAATGGGCTTCTTTGTAGAAAATAATGCACCTATTGTATGGCGTGGCCCGATGTTAGGTAAAGTATTAGATCAATTCTTCCGTGATGTAGAATGGGGAGAGCTTGACTACCTACTATTAGATTTACCACCTGGTACAGGTGATGTTGCATTAGATATTCATCAAATGTTACCTTCATCAAAAGAGATTGTAGTCACAACACCTCACCCAACAGCAGCATTTGTTGCAGCTCGTGCAGGTGCCATGGCTCTACAAACGGACCATGAAATTTTAGGTGTCATTGAAAACATGGCTTGGTTCCAATCGAAATCAGGTGAAAAAGAGTTTGTCTTTGGGCAAGGCGGAGGTCCTAAACTAGCAGAAGAGCTTCGTACGGAGCTACTTGGTCAAATCCCACTTGGGCAACCAGATTGGACTGATGCTGATTTTGCACCGTCTGTATATGCTGAAAAACATACTACTGGACAAATTTATTTAGACATCGCGACGAAAATCATTGAAAAATTAAATAAATAATAAAAAACGGATTTCCATCCTTTTGGAGGAAATCCGTTTTTAATAAACCACGGTTATTCAGTGCCTTTTTGCTCCTTATCAGTGCTGCCACCGCTTTCACCACTTGCTTCTTTCTTATTGCCACTTCCAGATGAAGTTGTTTCGCCACTCTTTTTAATTAGCTCTTGCCATTTCGATTGCATTAAAGGGCTTTCGATCGTTTCCTTCACTACTTCCTCCATCTGCTTTCGCATGTTGGATGATTTTAGAATAGTCTCTAGCTGTTTCTGCATATCAGGCTGTCCAAAAAAGGCTTCCATATCCTTTTGGAAAGTTGGATCTTTTATTAAATCCTTCATAATATCCTGTTGCTGTTTTTGCATACTTTTTGCAACTGTTTCCTTAAACTTTGGATCTTCAAAGGTTTTCTTCCAAAAGTCTTCGGCTTCCTTAGAAAGTAATGTTTCCTCAGTAGCTTTTTTCACTTCATCATGCTCTAAAATCAACAGCTCACGGAAACTTGGCTCTTCTAAAAGCTGTCGCAATGCCTTTTTACCGTCCTCTGTTTGTAAAGAGTCAATCATAATTTTTTTTATTTCATCATAGGACATAGTAGAGGTTTTATCTTGTGAACAGGCAGAAAGAAATAGCATTAGAATCAGTAATAGGGTGAATTTCCGCATCGACAATCAGTCCTTTCTATAGATAGACTCTTTCAATTATTGTTCACATTTCTGATGACTTTATGTATTGGGAAAGATGAGAAATAGCTTTTTTAACAATGCATTGATAAAATAAGGACAGATATATTGAGAAATTGGGGGACTTTTAGTTGTGACGATACGAAATTGGGCAAAGTTTTTCTTCTTTGCAATGCTCGTTGGTGGGATAGTCAACGGAGTTTTTAGTTTATTTATTCGCTGGGATTTCTTCCAACCATACATAGCAAACGGTCATTGGGGAGAATTTTTCGCTGGACTGTTATGGATGGTCTTCTTAGGATTTACAATGAGTGTTATTGCACAGGCTGGTTTTTTCGCTTATTTAACACTCCATCAAGTCGGTGTAAATATCTTTAGAACACTCACATTGTGGAATTGGGTACAGCTTTTACTTGTTGCAATTACTATTTTCGATATTATCTTCTTCCGTTTTGTACCTGGTGTAAAGGATGGACAAAGCTGGTTGTTCTATGTTGGATTATTAATCGTCCTCATTTTTGGAGCCATGGCTACAGCCGTTCAAAAAGTAAAGTTAACAGGGAAAAAACATGTATTCATTTCTGCTCTGTTCTTCATGATTGTTATTACAACTCTGGAATGGACAATTGCGTTAATGGGTCGTGATGAAAATATCAATGAATACGTCGCATTATTATTATTCCCGTTATTGGCGGTTAATGCATATCAATTATTAGTATTGCCAAAATATAATGCAAAATCCGATGAAGATCGTCAAAAATTAGAAGCACGTCGCAAAGCGCGCCAAAAACAAGCAAAAAATGCTTAAATGAAAAAAATTGCCTCCTACAAAATAGAGGCAATTTTTTTTATGGAGACTTTTTAGTTTGCACTTTATAGCCAAATATATTTTCCTCAATGGACATAAACTTATTTTGCTGTATTAAAGTATTAAGTTCTTTAAAAGTAAATGAGCTATCTTGGTGTAATGGAACAAATATAAAGTCCCCTTTTTGGAGTTTTGGTGTTTTCTCACCCTGCCAAATAAGGGAAGGAGATAGCAAATTCATTTGTTGCTGAAACAAAGATTTTTGTAAGTCTTGTGAATACTGGTGGTTCCGAGTAGCAAACCAAAGTGGCTTTTCCTTCAAATATTGTTCATAAATATCAATATCCTTTTGTACAAGATCAATGTTTATAGGTTTTTCTATTGAATCCTCTGGTCCAAGTAGTCCTGTAGGTAATTTCCGTTCTTGAATAATTTTTATATGGTCCGGGGAACGCTTGATCCAATCTGTATCTAGAAGAAGAAGGGGATAAGGTTCTTTTACCGTTTTAAGCCAATCTATTAGAGACTCATCAGAGAATGAAACCTCGACAACAAGAGATGTGCCGTAATGACCTTTTGTAACGACAACTGGTGCGTTCGCAATATTAAATACAGAAATCATCGTAGAATTTATAGGCTTTAGAAAAACAAAGAGAATTCCGAATAGAAGCAGTGAAATCAACGTTTTACGGATCATAATAACAACCTCGTTTCTATAATTTTAAATAAAAAATAAGTCTCTTTAAAAAAACTTATGATTTAGTGTTGACTTTCATGAATAATCGATGTTATTATGTATAAGTCGCCAAGAGGTGACAGTGAAACAAACAACATGAACCTTGAAAACTGAACAAGCAAAACGTAATCAATAAAGTTTTTAATAGCTAGCTTGACTAGTGAACAAAACAAAATTTTGGACATCAAAATTGATGCCAGCAAAACAATTTGAGCTAATCAAATTTCTTTTATGGAGAGTTTGATCCTGGCTCAGGACGAACGCTGGCGGCGTGCCTAATACATGCAAGTCGAGCGAACAGAGAAGGAGCTTGCTCCTTTGACGTTAGCGGCGGACGGGTGAGTAACACGTGGGCAACCTACCTTATAGTTTGGGATAACTCCGGGAAACCGGGGCTAATACCGAATAATCTGTTTCACCTCATGGTGAAACACTGAAAGACGGTTTCGGCTGTCGCTATAGGATGGGCCCGCGGCGCATTAGCTAGTTGGTGAGGTAACGGCTCACCAAGGCGACGATGCGTAGCCGACCTGAGAGGGTGATCGGCCACACTGGGACTGAGACACGGCCCAGACTCCTACGGGAGGCAGCAGTAGGGAATCTTCCACAATGGGCGAAAGCCTGATGGAGCAACGCCGCGTGAGTGAAGAAGGATTTCGGTTCGTAAAACTCTGTTGTAAGGGAAGAACAAGTACAGTAGTAACTGGCTGTACCTTGACGGTACCTTATTAGAAAGCCACGGCTAACTACGTGCCAGCAGCCGCGGTAATACGTAGGTGGCAAGCGTTGTCCGGAATTATTGGGCGTAAAGCGCGCGCAGGTGGTTTCTTAAGTCTGATGTGAAAGCCCACGGCTCAACCGTGGAGGGTCATTGGAAACTGGGAGACTTGAGTGCAGAAGAGGATAGTGGAATTCCAAGTGTAGCGGTGAAATGCGTAGAGATTTGGAGGAACACCAGTGGCGAAGGCGACTATCTGGTCTGTAACTGACACTGAGGCGCGAAAGCGTGGGGAGCAAACAGGATTAGATACCCTGGTAGTCCACGCCGTAAACGATGAGTGCTAAGTGTTAGGGGGTTTCCGCCCCTTAGTGCTGCAGCTAACGCATTAAGCACTCCGCCTGGGGAGTACGGTCGCAAGACTGAAACTCAAAGGAATTGACGGGGGCCCGCACAAGCGGTGGAGCATGTGGTTTAATTCGAAGCAACGCGAAGAACCTTACCAGGTCTTGACATCCCGTTGACCACTGTAGAGATATGGTTTCCCCTTCGGGGGCAACGGTGACAGGTGGTGCATGGTTGTCGTCAGCTCGTGTCGTGAGATGTTGGGTTAAGTCCCGCAACGAGCGCAACCCTTGATCTTAGTTGCCATCATTTAGTTGGGCACTCTAAGGTGACTGCCGGTGACAAACCGGAGGAAGGTGGGGATGACGTCAAATCATCATGCCCCTTATGACCTGGGCTACACACGTGCTACAATGGACGATACAAACGGTTGCCAACTCGCGAGAGGGAGCTAATCCGATAAAGTCGTTCTCAGTTCGGATTGTAGGCTGCAACTCGCCTACATGAAGCCGGAATCGCTAGTAATCGCGGATCAGCATGCCGCGGTGAATACGTTCCCGGGCCTTGTACACACCGCCCGTCACACCACGAGAGTTTGTAACACCCGAAGTCGGTGAGGTAACCTTTTGGAGCCAGCCGCCGAAGGTGGGATAGATGATTGGGGTGAAGTCGTAACAAGGTAGCCGTATCGGAAGGTGCGGCTGGATCACCTCCTTTCTAAGGATATTTTCGGAATACAAACCTAGGGTTTGTAAGATTACGTTTTGCGTTCAGTTTTGAAGGTTCATTCTTTCTGAATGAAATACTTCAAAACTTGTTCTTTGAAAACTGGATAAAACGACATTGAAATAGTAACAAACACATTTATTTTTTTAAGTTTTTTTATAGGCTTAATAACATTAAAAGGTTTCAAGACACGAGCAGTTCTAGGAAGCAATCGAGTAAATGAAGGAGCGTACTTCAGTACGTGACTGAATGAACGAGTGAAGCTGACAACGAAATGTGATGTGTATTGAAAGCTGATAGGTTAAGTTATTAAGGGCGCACGGCGAATGCCTTGGCACTAGGAGCCGAAGAAGGACGGCACTAACACCGATATGCTTCGGGGAGCTGTAAGTGAGCTTTGATCCGGAGATTTCCGAATGGGGGAACCCACTACGTTTAATCGCGTAGTATCTTGACGTGAATACATAGCGTCTTGAAGGCAGACCCAGGGAACTGAAACATCTAAGTACCTGGAGGAAGAGAAAGAAAAATCGATTCCCTGAGTAGCGGCGAGCGAAACGGGAAGAGCCCAAACCAAGAGGCTTGCCTCTTGGGGTTGTAGGACACTCAATACGGAGTTACAAAAGAGCGAGTTAGATGAAGCGACTTGGAAAGGTCCGCCAGAGCAGGTAAAAGCCCTGTAGTCGAAAGTTCGTTCTCTCCTGAGTGGATCCTGAGTACGGCGGAACACGTGAAATTCCGTCGGAATCCGGGAGGACCATCTCCCAAGGCTAAATACTACCTAGTGACCGATAGTGAACCAGTACCGTGAGGGAAAGGTGAAAAGCACCCCGGAAGGGGAGTGAAAGAGATCCTGAAACCGTGTGCCTACAAGTAGTTAGAGCCCGTTAATGGGTGATAGCGTGCCTTTTGTAGAATGAACCGGCGAGTTACGATTACGTGCGAGGTTAAGCTTTAGAAGGCGGAGCCGCAGCGAAAGCGAGTCTGAATAGGGCGAAATAGTACGTGGTCGTAGACCCGAAACCAGGTGATCTACCCATGTCCAGGGTGAAGGTAAGGTAACACTTACTGGAGGCCCGAACCCACGCACGTTGAAAAGTGCGGGGATGAGGTGTGGGTAGCGGAGAAATTCCAATCGAACTTGGAGATAGCTGGTTCTCTCCGAAATAGCTTTAGGGCTAGCCTCGTGATGAGAATACTGGAGGTAGAGCACTGTTTGGACTAGGGGGCCATCCCGGTTTACCGAATTCAGACAAACTCCGAATGCCAGATATTTATACACGGGAGTCAGACTGCGAGTGATAAGATCCGTAGTCAAAAGGGAAACAGCCCAGACCACCAGCTAAGGTCCCAAAGTAATCGTTAAGTGGAAAAGGATGTGGCGTTGCACAGACAACCAGGATGTTGGCTTAGAAGCAGCCATCATTTAAAGAGTGCGTAATAGCTCACTGGTCGAGTGACGCTGCGCCGAAAATGTATCGGGGCTAAACGATTCACCGAAGCTGTGGATTGACATCTACGATGTCAGTGGTAGGAGAGCGTTCTAAGTGCGTTGAAGTCAGACCGGAAGGACTGGTGGAGCGCTTAGAAGTGAGAATGCCGGTATGAGTAGCGAAAGACGGGTGAGAATCCCGTCCACCGTATGACTAAGGTTTCCTGAGGAAGGCTCGTCCGCTCAGGGTTAGTCGGGACCTAAGCCGAGGCCGATAGGCGTAGGCGATGGACAACAGGTTGATATTCCTGTACCACCTCCTCACCGTTTGAGAAATGGGGGGACGCAGTAGGATAGGGTAAGCGCGCTGTTGGTTATGCGCGTCCAAGCAGTAAGGCGTGTGTGTAGGCAAATCCGCACACTGTAACGTTGAGCTGTGATGGCGAGTCCGTATGGACGAAGTTCCTGATTTCACACTGCCAAGAAAAGCCTCTATCGAGGTGAGAGGTGCCCGTACCGCAAACCGACACAGGTAGTCGAGGAGAGAATCCTAAGGTGTGCGAGAGAACTCTCGTTAAGGAACTCGGCAAAATGACCCCGTAACTTCGGGAGAAGGGGTGCTCTTGAGCGTGCAAGCGCATGAGAGCCGCAGTGAATAGGCCCAGGCGACTGTTTAGCAAAAACACAGGTCTCTGCAAAACCGTAAGGTGACGTATAGGGGCTGACGCCTGCCCGGTGCTGGAAGGTTAAGAGGAGTGGTTAGCGCAAGCGAAGCTGCGAATTGAAGCCCCAGTAAACGGCGGCCGTAACTATAACGGTCCTAAGGTAGCGAAATTCCTTGTCGGGTAAGTTCCGACCCGCACGAAAGGCGTAACGATCTGGGCACTGTCTCAACGAGAGACTCGGTGAAATTATAGTACCTGTGAAGATGCAGGTTACCCGCGACAGGACGGAAAGACCCCGTGGAGCTTTACTGTAGCCTGATATTGAATTTTGGTACAACTTGTACAGGATAGGTAGGAGCCAGAGATCTCGGAGCGCCAGCTTCGAAGGAGGCGTCGGTGGGATACTACCCTGGTTGTATTGAAATTCTAACCCATGCCCCTTAGCGGGGCAGGAGACAGTGTCAGGCGGACAGTTTGACTGGGGCGGTCGCCTCCTAAAAGGTAACGGAGGCGCCCAAAGGTTCCCTCAGAATGGTTGGAAATCATTCGTAGAGTGTAAAGGCACAAGGGAGCTTGACTGCGAGACCTACAAGTCGAGCAGGGTCGAAAGACGGGCTTAGTGATCCGGTGGTTCCGCATGGAAGGGCCATCGCTCAACGGATAAAAGCTACCCCGGGGATAACAGGCTTATCTCCCCCAAGAGTCCACATCGACGGGGAGGTTTGGCACCTCGATGTCGGCTCATCGCATCCTGGGGCTGTAGTCGGTCCCAAGGGTTGGGCTGTTCGCCCATTAAAGCGGTACGCGAGCTGGGTTCAGAACGTCGTGAGACAGTTCGGTCCCTATCCGTCGTGGGCGTAGGAAATTTGAGAGGAGCTGTCCTTAGTACGAGAGGACCGGGATGGACACACCGCTGGTGTACCAGTTGTCTTGCCAAAGGCATCGCTGGGTAGCTATGTGTGGACGGGATAAGTGCTGAAAGCATCTAAGCATGAAGCCCCCCTCAAGATGAGATTTCCCATTACGCAAGTAAGTAAGATCCCTCAAAGACGATGAGGTAGATAGGTTCGAGGTGGAAGTGTGGTGACACATGGAGCTGACGAATACTAATCGATCGAGGACTTAACCAAAAAAAGTTTGAAGCATTCAATGAACCGTTTATCCAGTTTTGAAAGAACAATTCTTTCAAAAAAGAGAGCTTCTAGACACAGCAATACGCCGTGTATGGAAGGTCGACCATAGTCTAGTGATGATGGCAAAGAGGTCACACCCGTTCCCATACCGAACACGGAAGTTAAGCTCTTTAGCGCCGATGGTAGTTGGGGGCTTCCCCCTGTGAGAGTAGGACGTCGCTAGGCGCAAAAAGTCGCTACTGATACACTCAGTAGTGGCTTTTTTTCTGTCTAAAATTCCAAAAAGTAGATAAAAAAGGAGGCATTTCATTCAACGAAATGCCTCCTTACTATTTTAAACAGTTGCTGCTCGTAGTTCGATACGACGAATTTTCCCAGATGTTGTTTTTGGTAACTCATCGATAAAGACAATACTACGAGGATATTTATAAGGCGCTGTCAGTGCTTTTACATGCTCCTGTAGCTCCTTGATTAGTTCTTCTTCATTGTGTCCCTTATAGCCATCCCGTAAGATTACGTAGGCTTTGACAATATGCCCTCTAATTTCATCTGGAGCAGCGACAACGGCACACTCTTGTACAGCATCATGTTTGTTTAAGGCATCTTCCACTTCAAATGGGCCAATAGTGTAACCAGATGAGATAATAATATCGTCGCCCCGACCTTCAAACCAGAAGTAACCATCTTCATCACATTTTGCTTGATCACCTGTAATGTACCATTCACCTCGGAATGCCGCTTGTGTGCGCTCAGGCTCACGATAATACTCTTTAAACAAGGCTGGTGATGATTTGTGTATGGCGATATCGCCAACCTCGCCAACAGGTGCCTCATTGCCTTCATTGTCGATAATACGGACAATATTACCTGGAGTTGGGACACCCATGGAACCAGGTCGTAGCTCCGTATTTTCCAAAGTACCAATGAGTAATGTATTTTCAGTTTGACCATAACCATCGCGGACTTTTAGACCAAATTGATTCTTAAATGTTTCAATGACCGGTCTATTTAATGGCTCACCAGCAGAGACAGCGCTACGAAGAGATGATAGATTATAGTCATTTAAATTCTCAAGTTTCGCCATAATACGATATTCAGTTGGTGTGCAGCAAAGAACATTAACTTTTTCATTCTGCAACAGCTGAAGATATGTTTTTGCATCAAACCCACCATGATAAACAAAGGCAGTTGCTCCCAACATAATGGTAGAGAGGAACGGACTCCAAATCCATTTTTGCCAGCCTGGAGCTGCAGTTGCCCATACTAAGTCTCCTTCACGTACACAAAGCCACTGTGCAGCCGCTGTTCGAATATGCGCGTAGCCCCAGCCATGAGAATGAACGACACCTTTAGGCTTGCCTGTTGTTCCAGAAGTATAAGAAAGGAATGCCATGTCATCACGTTTAGTAGCAACAGCAGTAAATGTATTTGGCTGAGAGCTAGCCAATTCATTTAAAGAAGACCAATCTCCTGTAGCTGTTCCGATGACCATTTTGTTTTTTAAAGCATCTACAGAAGGCGAAATTTTGTCTACTTCATTAGTGAATACTTCATATGCGATAACAGCACTAGCAGAAGAATGCTCCATACGATACTCTAAATCACTTGCGCGTAACATTTCTGAACAGGAAATAGGAACAATACCCGCTTTTAAACAGCCTAGGAAAACAAAATAGGCCTCTGGTAGACGAGGAATAATAACTAATACACGATCTCCTTTTTGAAGCCCTTTCTTCGTAAAGGCATTAGCGTATTGATTCATTTTTTGAACAAGTTCTACGTAAGTAACGGTTTGTCTCTCTTCTTGTGTATTTAACCAACGTATGGCTTGGCGTTCACTATCTTGCGAAAACTTTTCTAATTCCTCTGTGATGTTATAAACATCCGGTGCAATTAAATCCTCTATTACCATTTGAACATTCCTCCCCCTAAAATGATAGAAAATTCATAAAACTATTTTTATTTTAACAATTGCAATAATATACAGCAAGAATATTTAATACACAAAATAGAAATTTTAGATTTAATAGAGAACTATTATGGTTTCTAAGTAATATTTAAGAAGGCCTCGACAAAAAAATATAATATTTTACACAAATGTGTTGCATTATTTCGAATGCTTGCTATAATAATAAATGTACTTAAGAGGTCATCTAAGATCGATTTGAATAGTATTGTTCCGAAGTAGCTCAGTTGGTAGTAGCACCTGACTGTTAATCAGGTTGTCGCAGGTTCGAGTCCTGCCTTCGGAGCCATTTTTTTGCTCATTTTTAAGATGGTTTTATACATAAAAAAATGTAGAAAAGTGTTGCAAGAATGTAGAAATAGTGTTATTATAATTCTTGTCTTGTTTAAGACATAAGTTTGGCCCCTTGGTCAAGTGGTTAAGACACCGCCCTTTCACGGCGGTAACACGGGTTCGAATCCCGTAGGGGTCACCATTTAAAATACATCATCATGATGTACAGGCTTTAAGAAGAAAATAAACTGTGATATAACACACCTGTTTCTATGGAGGATTAGCTCAGCTGGGAGAGCATCTGCCTTACAAGCAGAGGGTCGGCGGTTCGAGCCCGTCATCCTCCACCATTATTCTTGTGTTATTTCGGAGGGGTAGCGAAGTGGCTAAACGCGGCGGACTGTAAATCCGCTCCTTAGGGTTCGGCGGTTCGAATCCGTCCCCCTCCACCAGTTTTATAAATGATTGGGGTATAGCCAAGCGGTAAGGCAACGGATTTTGATTCCGTCATGCCTAGGTTCGAATCCTAGTACCCCAGCCATTTTTCTTTTATGAGCCATTAGCTCAGTTGGTAGAGCATCTGACTTTTAATCAGAGGGTCGAAGGTTCGAGTCCTTCATGGCTCACTTTTATAGAATAAAATATATTCAAAAGTGATATAATAAATACAGATAACTAATCTCTTACTGAAAACAGTAGGAGATTTTTTTATGCTATTTGCAATTGAATAAATATGCACATTTATGTTGAGTTGAGCCAAGTAGTAAGTAGGCTTTACAATAGTCTTATAACTTTTAGGGGGTATAAAAACATGAATAAACTTAATATTTCTATTATTGGAGTACCAACAGATTACGGACAAACACGCCGAGGTGTAGATATGGGACCAAGTGCTATTCGTTATGCAGGCGTTGTTGAACGTTTAGCAAGTATTGGACACGAGGTACAAGATCAAGGGGATATTCGTGTTAGTCAAAAGCATGCAAACGCGGCAGTAGATGAAAAGTTATTGAATTTAGAGGAAGTAGTAGAAGTTAGTACGGCTTTAGCTAATAGCGTACATGATGTAGTCGAACAAAAAAAATTCCCACTTGTATTTGGTGGAGACCATAGTATTGCTATTGGGACACTTGCAGGATTAGGAGAACATTATAAAAATCTAGGTGTTATTTGGTATGATGCACATGCAGATTTAAATACACCTGAAACTACACCTTCAGGCAACATACATGGAATGCCTTTAGCAGTTAGTATTGGGCTTGGGCATGAACGTTTAGTTCAAATTCGTAATAATGTGCCCAAAATTAAGCCAGAAAACGTTATTATTATCGGAGCTCGTTCTGTAGATCCAGGTGAGCGTGATTTGATTCGTGAACAAGGAATTAAAGTGTACACTATGCATGAAATTGACCGACTTGGCATGACGCGTGTTATGGAAGATGCACTTGCCTATTTAAAAGAGCGCAATGTTGATGGATTACACCTATCGCTTGATTTAGATGGACTTGACCCTCTTTATACACCAGGGGTTGGAACACCAGTGCCAGGCGGAATTACGTATCGAGAAAGTCATTTAGCGATGGAAATGTTACAAGAATCAGGAATGTTAACTTCAGCAGAGTTTGTAGAAGTTAATCCGATATTAGACGAGAAAAATACAACAGCAAATGTAGCTGTTGCTTTAATGGGATCATTATTTGGAGAAACTTTAGTTTAAAGAAAAATTTTCAAAAAATTGCCTGTAGCCACATTGCATAAAAATCTTTTGCTATAATTGAAATAAAACGAAACTTTTCTTATCGGTGGGTCGTATAGTATAAGACAGTTGTAAAGGTGGAGAAGTCAACACAATGGATGCGTTAGTAAATAAGAGAATAAAACAAGTGCTTAAAGGCGATCAAAACGCATTTGCCGATATTGTGAGTCTCTATCAGCACAAACTGTACCAAGTATGCTATCGAATGTTAGGTAACAAACAAGAATCTGAAGATATTGCTCAGGAAGCTTTTGTTCGGGCATATATGAATTTGCATACTTTTGATCAGAAAAGAAAGTTTTCGACGTGGCTTTATCGCATAGCGACAAACCTCTGTATAGATCGTATTCGGAAAAAGAAACCGGATTATTATTTAGATGCAGAAGTAGCTGGTACAGAAGGGCTTGATATGTATTCACAAATCGCAGCAGACGACCAGCTACCAGAGGAGCAGTTAGAGCAAATGGAGCTGCAAGATCGCATTCAATACGAAATTGGACGTTTGCCGGATAAATACCGTTCGGTTATAGTATTGAAATATATAGAAGAGTTATCGTTGCAAGAGATTAGCGAGATTTTAGATATGCCGCTTGGAACGGTGAAAACGAGAATTCACCGCGGACGTGAGGCATTACGTAAGCAGTTAAACAATCTGTAGGAGGGGGAGCGTCATGAATACTTGTCCAGAGCATATAATTGATTATATGCATGATTATTTAGACGGTGACATTAGTCGTGAGCATGAGCAAGAGTTAAAGCAACACTTGCATACATGTAATGATTGTAAACAGTTGATGCATGAATTGAGTGAAACAATCGCCTTTGTGAAGAGTGCTTCCCATATTACAGCGCCTCCGGATTTTGAAGCAGCAGTAATGGCTCGTTTACCAAAACCAAAAAGTCGAGTAGGCATACAAAAATGGATACGCCGACATCCATTTTTTGTGGCAGCGGCAGTATTTTGTTTATTTATGAGTGCTACCTTGCTCGGTAGCTTTATGGATGACCAGCATTTCTCTGTGACCAAGCAGCCCAATTTAGTTGTAGATGGTCAAACGGTTATCGTACCTGCAGGAGAAGTTGTAAAGGGCGATATTGTTGTGAAAAATGGCGATTTGGTTGTTGAAGGAGAAGTTGATGGAAACGTCACAGTCATAAACGGGCAATATATGGCATCTTCAGCGGTAGTTTCAGGGAGAATTGAAGAAATTGACGAAGTATTTGAATGGTTATGGTATACGATTAAAAATTCTGTAAAGACAGCCATTACATTTGATGAAAAGGAAGAAACTAAATAACACTCTATACGTCCTAAAAAATAGTGCACGTGAGAGGCTGAAAGGTCTACTCTTCTGAGTAGACTTTTTATTTGAAAAAAGTTACATTTGATAAGAATGTGCTATACTTGAATGTGTATGGATTCGTAATGAAAAGTGGGGGATGCCACGTGCAAATTATTGAACATTTCACAGATTTAACGCCTGTGAATATTGTTATTAACTTCATCGATATACTGCTAGTTTGGTACGTCGTTTATAAGGTCTTAACCCTCATTAAAGGTACGAAGGCTGTCCAATTACTTAAGGGAATTTTCGTCATTATTATTGCACGAATTGCAACAGACCTTTTAGGGTTACAAACGTTAGGCTGGATGTTACAGCAGGTCATTGAATTTGGTTTCTTGGCTATTATTATTATTTTCCAGCCTGAAATCAGACGAGGCTTAGAACAAATTGGCAGAGGGAAACTTTTCCAACGATCGTCTAGTCAAGAAGACGAGGAGCAAACAAGGCTTATAGAGGCTATGAAAAAATCTGTAAGTTATATGGCTAAACGTCGAATAGGTGCGTTAATTTCAATTGAAAAAGAAACAGGTCTTAACGAATATATTGAAACAGGTATAGGTCTAAATGCTGAAATTTCTTCAGAATTGCTAATTAATATCTTTATACCGAATACGCCACTACATGATGGGGCGGTTATTATGCAAAGAGATAAAGTTACAGCGGCAGCTTGTTATTTACCTCTATCTGAAAGTCCATTTATTTCAAAAGAGTTAGGGACACGCCACCGTGCTGCACTTGGCTTAAGTGAAGTTACGGATGCGATTACAATCGTTGTCTCAGAAGAAACAGGCGCTATTAGTATTACGTTGAATGGTAATCTCCATCGTAATCTTTCTCTAGAGGAGTTCGAGACACTATTACGAAAAATGTGGTTCGGATCAGCACAAGAGTCAAATGCAGCCTCTAAGTTAACTTGGAGGGGGAAAAAGAATGGATAAAATGATGGATAGCCCTTGGGTATTAAGAATCATCGCGCTATTTTTAGCATTTTTGCTTTTTTTCTCAGTTCGTACCGAGCTATCTCCAATCAATACAACAACCACTACTGAACAGACTGATATTATTCGTGATGTGCCAGTAGATGTTTATTATGATAATGAGAATCTGATTGTAACAGGTTTACCTGAAACAGTAGATGTGAAGATAAAAGGGCCAATGCCTGTTGTTATAAAAACAAGAGCAACAAAGGATTTCTCCGTATTTGTTGATTTAAGTAATCTATTGATTGGCGAGCATGATGTAAAGCTACAATACGAAAATATTTCTGATAAGCTAAAGGTTACATTAGACCCTGCAACTATTCATGTAAATATTGAGGAAAAGGTCACAAAAGAGTTCCGAGTGGACCCTGAAATGAATACTCGACTAATCGAAGAAGGGTATATTTTAAAGGATATGGTAGCTGATCCACCGACTGTTTACGTGACAGGTGCAAAAAGTGCTATTGAAAGCATCAGCTATGTAAAAGCAACTGTTGCTGGAGAGCCAGGCTTGAAGCAATCCTTCTCACAGGATGCGGCAGTAAAAGTATTAGATCGAGACTTAAATAAGCTTGATGTGACAATTGAACCTGATACTGTTAATGTTCAAGTAGATATTGGGGAATATAGTCGGGAACTCCCAGTTGTTATGAGAGAAACAGGGCAAGCTTTGGAAGATATAACGATCAATTCTTTAACATTTACGCCAAAAATGATTAAAGTATATGGCAGAAAATCGATTATTGATGGTTTAACAGAAATTCCAATAACAGTGGACCTGTCAAAAATTACAGAGTCAAAAACTTATGAAATTGATGTAAAATTACCAGATGGTGTGACAAAAATATCTGATAAAAAAATAAAAGTGAAGGCAGATATTACACAAGTGGAGAAAGAAGAAGAGCAGAAAACACCAGCTTCTACAGAGGAAACGCCACCTCCAACTGAAGAAACTGATGTGAAGGATGATAGTACTACTACTGATAAAAATACGCCAACCGATGAAACGGAAGATATTGATTCTTAAACAATATCTGACTATAATTTTATTTTGATTCTAAATCAAAAATCCAACCGGAGTTTGTTTTGGTGGATAGATCGTAATATATTAACCAAACAAACTAACTGAGTGGAATATTAAAAATTACCAATGAATGAATAAAAGCAGACTTTTCCAAAAGTAAGCGGACAAGTGTCTATTGATGAATATGACACAGTCTTGCATTGAAGGAGAGAATAAGTAGAATGGGTAAATATTTTGGAACAGATGGCGTCCGTGGCGTCGCCAATAGTGAACTAACACCGGAATTTGCATTTAAACTTGGCCGTATAGGTGGCTATGTTTTAACGAAGGATGCAACTGACCGTCCTAAGGTTTTAATTGGTCGTGACACACGTATTTCAGGCGAGATGCTAGAAGGTGCACTTGTTGCTGGTCTTTTATCTATTGGGGTAGAAGTAATGCGTCTTGGAATTATTTCAACACCTGGTGTGGCATACCTTACTCGCATTATGAGCGCAGATGCAGGCGTCATGATTTCAGCTTCGCATAACCCAGTAGCAGACAACGGCATTAAATTCTTCGGTCCAGATGGCTTTAAGCTAACAGATGCACAAGAAGAGGAAATTGAAGTTTTACTTGATGCTCAAGAGGATACTTTACCACGTCCAATAGGAGCAGATTTAGGATCTGTAAGTGACTATTTCGAAGGCGGACAAAAGTATATTCAATACTTAAAACAAACAGTGGATGAAGAATTTGATGGTATCCATGTAGCATTAGACTGTGCACATGGTGCTACCTCATCATTAGCGACGCATCTTTTTGCGGACCTAGAGGCGGACATTTCTACAATGGGTGCTTCTCCAACTGGTCTAAATATTAACGATGGTGTAGGTTCAACTCATCCAGAGGGACTAGCTAAATTTGTATTAGAAAAGGATGCAGATGTTGGTCTAGCGTTTGATGGGGACGGAGACCGTTTAATTGCTGTGGATGAAAACGGTAAAATTGTTGATGGCGACCAAATTATGTTCATTATTGGAAAACATTTAAATGCAGTTGGTCGTTTAAAGAAGCAAACAATTGTCTCAACCGTTATGAGCAATATGGGATTCTATAAGGCTGTCGAAGATAATGGTATGCAAAGTATACAAACTGCAGTAGGAGATCGCTATGTTGTAGAGGAAATGCGCGCTAATGATTACAATTTAGGTGGCGAACAATCAGGACATATTGTTTTTCTAGATTTTAATACAACAGGCGATGGTCTACTAACAGGTATTCAGCTTGTCGACATTATGAAAGCAACAGGTAAGAAGCTGTCAGAGCTTGCTGCCGAAATGAAAATCTATCCTCAGCGTCTTGTCAATGTTCGTGTAACAGACAAGCATGCGGTGACTGAAAATACGAAAGTGGCCACTGTGATTGCAGAGGTAGAAGCTGAAATGGCAGGAAATGGCCGTGTCTTAGTACGTCCTTCAGGTACTGAGCCGCTTGTCCGTGTAATGGTGGAAGCTGCTACAGAAACAGATTGTGAACGTTTTGTTGAGCGTATTGCAGATGTTGTACGTGCAGAAATGGGCTTAACAGAATAGTAAATATAGAAACTTAACTCGATTTCCGTTTTTAGGAAATCGAGTTTTTCTTGTTTGAAAAGGATGTTTGAAATAGAAAAGATGGGGAACAGTAAAAAGGAGTCACAATAACAAGGAGTGTTTGATGGATATGGCTAAAATTGCTACAGTTATTACCGATATGTTCGAGGATAGTGAATTTACAAGTCCTAAAGAAGCTTTAGAAGCGGCTGGACATCAGCTAGTAACAATTGATACAGAGGCAGGAAAAGAAGTAAAAGGAAAACATGGGGAAACAGTAAAAATTGATAAAGGCATTGATGAGGTAAATGCGACTGATTTTGATGCACTGTTTATACCTGGTGGTTTTTCTCCAGATATTTTACGCGCCGATGATCGTGTAGTGGCGTTTGTGAAATCCTTTATGGATGACATGAAACCAACCTTTGCCATTTGTCATGGACCGCAGCTACTAATTACGGCAAAAACACTAAATGGTCGTGACGCCACGGGTTATAAATCCATTCAAGTAGATTTAGAATATGCAGGGGCAAAATTCCACGATGAGGAAGTATTCGTCTGTCAAAAGCAACTAGTAACAAGTAGAACACCAGATGACCTACCTGCCTTTAATAGAGAAATAATAAATTTATTAGCTAGTAAATAATAAAAAGGGCACAAGCAGTTTTGGCTTGTGCCTTTTGCTATCTTTTGTATAATGCGATGAGCTCATTTGTGATTTGACCAAGGTTGATGTGCCTTCTGCGATACCCTCAAAGCCCATATTCTTAAGTTGTTTGACAATTTTATATCCATAAATTTCGCCACGACTAATGATTTCTAAAACAATTCCCTCTAAAAAGCCTTTGAGCATTTCGCTCAAATTCTCCACAAATTCACCCCCGCTAACCAAAACAATTAGTACTAAGTAATGTGTTTGTCAAGGTTTTACTACCACTAGCAATTGTTTGTCTACATATTTGTCACGAAAAAGCAAGGGTACTAGGTATTTTTTATAACGAAAGTTTGACGGATAGCATATGATTGAGTATGATGGAGAAGTTGAAGACGAGGTCCGACCTTGTTCTTTAACGAACGCAAAAGGAGGAAAGAGAGCGTAAAATCGGAGAACAATTATAGCGCCTGAGCTGAAGAAATTGGACGAAATGGATCTTCAGCAGACGAGGTGGAGGTTTATCGAAAATTCGGCGGATACCTCCCGATCGACATACCCGATTGTCATTTTTCATTTTGAAAGCATTTGAGCGATTGAATGTACAGGAAGTGGAAAAGGTATCGTAAAGCAATAGATGAATAGAAGAAAACTTCACATATCGAATGCCCATTCAGATGGCTGAATGATTTGATTGCATGAACAGGAATGTTTTATTTTATATAAAAATAAAGCATGCTTGGCCATTCAATGATTTCGATAGATGAGGTCTACTTTGACATTGCGTTAAATTGACAATATCGGAGGACGAGAATTTATGTGTGGAATTGTAGGATATATTGGTGAATCAGATGCAAAGGAAATTTTATTAAAAGGTTTAGAGAAACTAGAATACCGTGGTTATGATTCAGCAGGTATTGCAGTCCGTAATGAGGAAGGCGTAACTGTTTTTAAAGAAAAAGGACGTATCGCAGATTTACGAGGAGCGGTAGATGAAGATGTTGCTGCGAAAATTGGTATTGGTCATACACGTTGGGCTACACATGGTGTACCAAATCGTTTAAATGCTCACCCACATCAAAGTACATCAGGGCGTTTTACGCTTGTGCACAATGGTGTAATTGAAAACTATCATCTATTACAAAAAACGTATTTAAAAGGTATTCCGATGAAATCTGATACAGATACAGAGGTTATCGTGCAATTAGTAGAGTTGTTTGTAAAAGAAGGTTTAAGCACAGCAGATGCTTTCCGTAAAACATTATCTTTACTACATGGTTCATATGCGCTTGCATTATTAGATGCAGAAGCTGCAGATACAATCTTTGTAGCAAAAAATAAATCCCCACTTTTAGTTGGAATTGGTGAAGGCTTCAATGTTGTTGCTTCGGATGCAATGGCTATGCTACAAGTGACAGATCAATATGTAGAGCTTCACGACAAAGAGGTTGTGATTGTACACAAGGCTAGCGTTGAAATTACAAAACTAGATGGTTCTGTAGTTGAACGTGCACCATATACAGCAGAGCTTGATATGAGCGATATTGAAAAGGGGACATATCCTCATTATATGTTAAAAGAAATGGATGAGCAGCCTACAGTCATTCGCAAAATTATTCAAGCGTATGAGGGTGAAAATGGCGATCTAACAATAGATACAGAAATCTTAGAAGCATTGCGAGCTGCAGATCGTTTATATATTATTGCGGCGGGCACAAGCTATCATGCAGGTCTCATCGGTAAACAGTATTTCGAAAAAATGGCTGGTATCCCTGTAGAAGTTCATATCTCTAGTGAATTTGGCTATAATATGCCATTACTTTCAGAAAGACCTTTATTTATCTTTATTACACAATCAGGTGAAACAGCAGACAGCCGTCAGGTACTAGTAAAAATTAAAGAGCTTGGCTACCCAACATTAACGATTACAAATGTTCCTGGCTCAACTCTATCACGAGAAGCTGATCACACATTGTTATTACATGCAGGTCCGGAAATTGCGGTAGCTTCTACAAAAGCGTATGTGGCGCAAGTAGCTGTCCTTTCTTTAGCAGCATATGTAACAGCAAAAGCAAATGGCACAGGCTTAGAATTTGATTTAAAACAAGAGCTTGCGATTGCCGCAAACGGTATCCAAACAATTATTGACTCAAAAGATGTATTAGAAGACATCGCAGAAGACTACTTAAAAATCGCGCGTAACGCATTCTTCATTGGTCGTAATATGGACTTCTACGTGAGCCTTGAAGGGGCCTTAAAACTAAAAGAAATCTCTTACATCCAAGCAGAAGGCTTTGCTGGCGGTGAGCTTAAACATGGAACAATTGCTTTAATTGAAGAAGGTACACCAGTATTTGCACTTGTTACACAAGCATCAGTTGGGCTAAACATCCGTGGTAATGTGAAAGAAGTTGCTGCGCGTGGTGCATATCCATGTATTATTGCGATGGCTGGTATCGATGAGGATGGAGACCGTTTAGTCATTCCACACGTTCACGAATTACTAACGCCACTTGTTTCAGTAGTGCCATTACAGTTAATCAGCTACTATGCTGCACTCCACCGTCGTTGTGATGTGGATAAACCACGTAACTTAGCTAAATCGGTGACAGTTGAGTAATTGAGTTTTATATTAGAAGTGTTTGTGTAGATTTGAAATAAAGTTGTACCGTTTGTAAAAAAGATGTACCGTTTAAAATAAAGTTATACCGTTTTACCCCTTTAGATAATATTAATCTAAAGGGGTGTTTTTATGTCAAAACGAACTAGAACATCTAAAGTAGAAAAGTGGATTAAAGAAGGTCGCGGCTCTGGAGTTGGAGCGGATTATAAACCATGGTTAAACATTCAAGATGTGTCTTCGAAAGGTCGGTCTACACGTTTAAAAGGTATTAAAACAAATAGACAGCATGAATTTCTATCAGATTTGGAACGAAATTACTTTTATTTAACTGAATATTCGGATTATGTTGTTGATATTCGAGAACAATTTCCTTTATTGCCTTTGGAAGAAACAATTGTCATTAATTGATTCATATCAAGATCTTCACTTCTTAAATCACCAATCAATTCAAACCAAGAATCATTAAATTCTTTAATTCCATCCTCATTAATATCTGTCGGTTCTATAAAAACATCTATAAAGGCTACTTTTTCTTGGCTTAGAATTTCGCCTTGTTGAACATGTATATCTTCTTTATTAATCTTATTACCATTTGTAAAAGCCAGTTTTGTTTTCGAATCTACACCTAATTCTCTTGCCACGGCTCGTACACTTAAATTTTCATTGGCAAGTTCATTTAACCGTTGTTGCCAAGACTCACCAAAAGCCTTTACTCGTCCAATTTTAAAGATGTTCGTTCCCTTTTTTCTTGCATAAATAAATCCACATGAACATGTAAAAGTACCAATTAAATTTTTCGTTTTAAAATCCCTTGTTACGTCTACATCTTGAATAATGAACTGCTCATAATGTGATGCAGCCTTATTTAAGATTCGGTGCTAAAATACTGCGAACTACTTCAACTAAAGGCAAGATATAACTTTGGTTACCTTGCTTAACAATAAAACTTCTTGATACATCTTGATCATTAGTTCCTTGAAATATTAAAGAAAGCTTTTAATGAAAGTTATGGCACTATTGATACAACTAATATTAGCAATGATATTTATAGAAAATACTTAGACCAAATTAGTAAAAATAAGCGGCAATTTATTGACCCCCTATTATTAGACGATTTTGAAGAAGCTAATGAGCAGTTTATTAGAATATTCGAAACGTATAATAATATGTTGATGGAGCAGCATTTGCTAGATTTTGACGATATATTATATTATGCGTATAAACTTTTAACTGAAAAGCCTCAAATAGCAAAATCATATACCAGATTATATAAATATATTTGTGTAGACGAAGCACAAGACTTGAATTTTTCTCAATATGAGGTTTTAAAGGCTCTATGTAAAGATTTTAAAAATATTATGCTTGTTGGAGATCCTAAACAGAATATTTATGAATTTAATGGCTCAAAAAGTGAATATATGATGGAATATTTTCGAAAGGATTTTCAGCCAAAAGAATTTGAAATGCATGAGAATTTCAGGTCTTCAAGAATTATTGTGGAAGCTTCTCGAAGAATAGCTCAAGACTTAAGGCAACCATCTATCTATGAAAACTCAAACTCATCTGTTTATCCTATAGAAGGGGAACTGATTATTAAAGATTTATTTAATGAGGTAGAAGAAGCACAATGGATTGTTGCAGAAATTAACCAACGTCTGACGAATGGGAACACTTATGATAATAGCGTCTCTCATGAAAATATAGCCATTATAGCTAGGAATAAGTATGTATTGAGCCATATTGAAAAAGAGTTGAAAAATTGTGGTATTCCTTTTAATAACAGAAGTGGAAATGGACTTGAAAGTGAATCTCCAGAAATAAAAATATTTGAATCAGGGCTTAAGCTTATTATTAATGAAAAAGATGCATTGAGTTTTAAAAGAATTTTAAGCCTTTTAGGTGTAAAGAAAAGTCAATATGATATTCAATGTAACTATTTAGAAGTAATTTTTGGTCTAGAGAAAGAAATTAATAATCAAATCGATTTAGATATATTTAAAGTATTAAAAACATCCTGGAAGATAATTATTGAAGATAATGAACGTTTTTCAAAAGCTATAGATTATATAGAAGTTGAGATGAAAAAAATATATAAAGAAGACTCAGAATTATATATGCTTTCGGAAGACATTATTTTATGGAAAAATCATTGGAAAAAGTATTGTAGTCAGACATCCTCCGGTAAGAGATCATTAAGACATTTTAGAAATCAAATAGCGCTAGGAAAGACTCAAAATTACAATAAAACGGGTGTTACATTATTAACAGTTCATATGGCAAAAGGACTTGAATATGACATTGTATTTTTAATGGGATTAAATGAAGGAGTATTTCCAGATTATAGAGCAAATACTTCTCGGAGATATAAAGAAGAGTTAAAGAATATGTTTGTAGCTTTAACTCGGGCTAAAAGAGTATGCTATTTAACCTATCCAAAACAGAAAATGATGCCATGGGGGAAAATTAAGGACCAGGAAGCGTCTAGATTTATTAAATTAATTCAACAATGAATTTAATTTTAATCAATCTTTTTTATAAAATAAATCTCTAGTTTAAATTAATCCACATATTTTGATCAATCTTTGTTCAAAATGTGTGGGTTTCTTCTATCATAAAATCAGCATTTGCAGCACGCTTTTAATCAAACTCTATTTCAAACCCACATCATGAGCATGTCCCGTAAAGGTACGCCCGCTGATAATGCCCCCAACATGACGTCCAATGACTTCTTCCTTGTGTATCCTTTACAATAGCGAGTATTTATTATTTTTAGTAAGTGAATACGACGTCAAAAAATATAGTTCGCACAGATTATGCACTCCACCTGATTTCAACTGGAGCAAGATGAAGATACCGAAGAAATGAAGCTTACTTTGAATATGGATTTTCCTACCAAAATCCATATCCAATTCCACACCTCTACGTAGCGAAAGACTGCCTAAGCAGTCTTCTCACAAGTTTATCCTACATATGTTAGTTTTTCGTTGTTTTTAAACACTTCATCAATTGTACCGCCACCAAGACATACCTCGCCGTCATATAAAACAACTGCTTGTCCCGGTGTAATGGCACGAACCGGTTCTTCAAATGTAATATGTGTACTGCCATCTTCTAAAATCTCGACTTCAACCGGAGTATCTGTTTGACGATAACGGAATTTCGCTGTGCAAAAAAATTTACGAGGTAATTTTTTTGTCGAAGTATTGCTCATTTTCACTGCTGTTAATGAAGTAGAATACAATGCATCATGGTGAAAACCTTGGCCAACAAGCAATACATTACGCTCTAGGTCTTTTCCAAGAACAAACCATGGCTCACCGTCGCCACCAATACCAAGCCCGTGACGTTGACCAAGTGTATAGTACATTAGCCCGTCATGTTGTCCCATTACCACGCCGTCCATTGTCTCCATTTTTCCAGGTTGTGCTGGTAGGAATTTACTTAGGAACTCTTTAAAGTTACGTTCGCCAATGAAGCAAATGCCTGTTGAATCTTTCTTTTTCGCTGTTGCAAGACCTGCCTCTTCAGCAATTTTACGCACTTCTTTTTTCTCAATATCACCAATTGGGAACATAACATGTTTAAGCTGCTCCTGTGTTAATTGATTTAGGAAATACGTTTGGTCTTTATTTTCATCGACACCACGAAACATTAATACTTCGCCATCACCACTCCGATCAATACGTGCATAGTGGCCCGTTGCCAGATAATCAGCACCAAGACTCATCGCATGTTCGAGGAAAGCTTTAAACTTAATTTCCTTATTGCACATAACGTCTGGATTTGGTGTGCGGCCTGCTTTATATTCTTCTAAAAAGTATGTGAAAACTTTATCCCAGTATTGCTTTTCAAAATTAACTGCATAATATGGAATACCAATTTGGTTACACACTTTAATAACATCATCATAGTCTTCTGTAGCTGTACAAACACCATTTTCGTCTGTATCATCCCAGTTTTTCATAAAAATCCCGATTACTTCATAGCCTTGTTGTTTTAACAGGTACGCAGCAACCGAAGAATCCACCCCACCCGACATGCCAACAACGACACGTATTTGCGAGGGGTCTTTTGTTTCTTTCATTAAGGTCACCTTTTCTTTTCTTAATTCACCAATCTTTTCACAATAGCTTTTTTTCCACTGCCTGTTTTATATCTTCTTCTGTCAAGCCTTAACCGAAGCTAAAACGAATTCAATTACGTAATTTTTCAGCACCATGTCCACACATTGCCATCAAGACAAGTAACGGGCCAATCGAAGCTTCTGTGCACGACGATCCACTTGATGCACAATTACCCGCCATATTAAGATTTACTAAAAACGATTCAACACATCCTGCAAAGCTTACATTGAATGCATGCGGCTACACATTTGCGTATCACCATTAACGTGGAATGTAAGTGCTTCTTCTAAGCTTATACTTCCCGTGAATCTATTTCCTTTTCTCTACGCAATTTATCCGGTGTTACATCATTTCCTAGTGAATCGAGTACAGTCATTTTTGAAAAAGTTTCGCGAACTTGTCCGCGAATTTCGCGTAAGTAGTCTTTGCGTAATACTTGTTGCTCAATCCGTTCAGCACTTGTCAAACCTTCTTCACGCTGTTTTTTCGCTAATTCATTAATACGCCCTAAGTTATTTATCATCTTATTTCATCTCTATTCTCTTCATTAATTTTGCTTATAATTTATAGCATGAGTCACTTTTAAAGGTTTTGGTGCAAAAATATCTAAACAACAGCAATTGACCTCTAAAACATGGACATTATATTCTGTTCCTACTTTTTTGCAATAAACAATAATAAAATGACATATTTCCTGTACTCAACAGAAAATATGTCACTTACCCTTTATATGCTGAGTCTTTTCTTCTCATCACCTACAGTTGTTTTACCACTATGACCATTATATAAAACAACGTCATCTGGCAATGATAGAATCAAATTTAAACTTCGTATCAGGTCCTGTTCATTTCCACCTTCATATTGAGTGGATCCAATACTACCTTTAAAGATGGTATCACCAACAAACGCTATTTTATCCTGTGCATTATAATACATAACTTGATCCATTGAATGACCGGGAGTATGTGTCATCGTTACTTTAAAATTCGAATTAGCTGACAGTTCAAACGTTTCACCTGATTGTACATAGCGCACATCATCAACTATGATATGTCTATTGCATAAAGCTGATAAGTTCATTCTCGCATTTTGCACATATTCCCGCCCGAGTTCGTGCATATAAACAGGGATATTTAATTTATTTCTAATTTTATCGACTGCACCTATGTGATCAAAATGTCCATGTGTTAATAATATTTTTTCGATATGATAACCATTGGATTCTATCACATGTAATATTTTCTCTGCTTCTGCACCGGGATCAAATAAAAACCCATGTTTCGTATCCTGATCAATATATAAAAATGCATTTGCATAAAATACATCTTTTACTGTTAATTGATGTACAACGCTTCGATTATTAATTACATCCATCAATACCACAGCTCATTCCTGATAAATCATTATTCTGACTATCATCCTGCATTGCTTGTTTTAACGCCGTTTTAAATGTTTCGACATTCTGAGCACCACTCAAATTGATTTCTCCATTAATCAAGAAGTAAGGTACACCTCGGACTCCCATTGAATATGCCTGCGTTTCATCTTTACGTACATCACTTTCAAATTCATTAGAATTCAAAACTTTTTCTACTTCATTTTCATCTAGTCCATTTTTCACAGCAATTTCTTTTAGTACATTTTTATCGCTCAACTCTAAATTATCAGTGAAATAGGCTTTGAATAAATCTTTTGCAATCGTTTTGTTACCCTGTTTTGCTGCATAATGTGTTAAGCGATGAGCATCCATTGTGTTTGTATATCGTGTAGTATAATATTTGAAATCAATACCTTCGTTTTTACCATACTGCTCTATTTGTCTAATTCTTTCTGCCGCCATACTATTAGATAGACCATATTTTTTTGCGAAACGATCTTCTGTATTGGATACGACTTCGTAACTAGCGTTAGGATCTAATTCGAAACTTCTCATTTCAATATTTACTTGATCTTTAATTCCTAGCTCATTCATTGCTTTTTCCAATTTTGCTTCTCCAATATAACAGAAGGGACATGCATAATCTGACCATATTTCAATTTTCATTTTTATTACCTCTTTTCAAATTTTGATATTTTTTCTAAATCCTATAGCTTCGTTTCTATAAAGTTTGCTAACTCATGTATCAGTTGCTCATTGCGTTTATAGTATGTCCACTTTCCGATGCGTCTTGCTTCGACCAAACCTGCACGCTGTAAAGTTGATAAATATTGAGATGTAGTAGACTGATTCATCTCAAGCTTATCTCTAATCAGGCTTACACAGACCCCTACTTCATCCATTTCCTCTATCGCTTGTCGCTTTGTATCAAAATGCGTTGTAGGATCTTTTAACCAGTATAATATCTTCAGTCTCGCTTCATTAGATAATGCTTTAAATAAATCAACCTGATCAAATTGAATTTTCGTCACGACTTCACCTCACTATCATTTTTATACACATCATCATATCACGATATTACGATATGTAAATATATATGCTCACGATTTTTTTTCCATGGTGTTATCAAAAAAATAAAAATAGGCTAAAGAAATAATAAATGAGGTAAAAAAATAAAGCATTAACAATTGATCAGAAAGACTTCAGTATTAAAACCATTCAAAAACACCCCTCGAACTCTCGAGAGGTATTTTTGAATTTCCTGCTTGTTGGAGCTATTTTGATAGCAGCTCTTTATGTCGGTTTAAAACAAAGTTGAACTGTTTTGAAAAAGTCGCACCATTTTGAAGAAAGTTTAATCGTTTTAAGCCTATCAAAATCAATAAAATACCGTTATATCAACATTTATATTTAATTTTGATCAAACTTTTTTATAAAAAGTAGTCCCTACAAGTAGAAGAAAACCATCGTTTTAATCAATCTTTATTCAAAACCACGGCTCTTCGTATGCAGTGAAATCAAAAGTTTAGAGAAATTTTTAATCAAACTTTATTCCAAACCAACAGTTTGTTGTAGATTTAAAATAAAGTTCTACTGTTTTTAAAAAAGTTGCACCATTTTGTCCCTTTTTGATGTAAGAATTCTAAGTGAGTTTTAATCAAACTTTTTTATAAAAAATGACTCCTTCACAAAATTAAATCCATCCATTGTGATTAATCTTTTTTCAAAATGGATGGGTTTCTTCTATTGTAAAATCAGCATTTGTAGCACGGTTTTAATTAAACTTTATTTTAAACCAACACAAAATGGATTCTTCTTATTTACCGTAAAATACGGGTTTGTAAGGTGTTTTTAATTAAACTTTATTTCAAAGTAACAAAAAGCTTTTATAATCGCCAACAAAAAAACCGAACTATCCACCGAAAAGCTCGGAATAGTTCGGTTTTTCTATTTATCATGTTTTGGTAATTTAGAGATTATTCGGCTTTATGAAGGAACCAATTAGTTATGTCCCAGCCTCACTTCTTTTTCTTACATTCAAATTTATATCCACCTGCTTTAGTTGCAGCTCCACCATCAGTGGTTCCTTTAGCTCCTGCTTTGTCCTTTGAATCAATTTCTGGATAACCACCGTTAGCGTAACACTTATCAATTAGGGTCATTTTTTCTTTATGAGAAAAGTAAAGGGCAGAAAAGATAATACCACCAGCAACAATAATTGCACCAACTACTATTGGAACAAACCAAACGATGTTTGCGTGACCTAATTCTGTATCGATTTTTATATCGTCCAAATTGTACCCGTTCTGTATCAAGATTTCATCAATTTCTTCATCGCTTAAATTTTCCAGATAATTTTTAACGTAATTTAATTCTTGATTCTCTAAATATGGATTTAAACTTAAAGCCTCTTCTTCAAATAAAACTATTTCGTGAGTTTTCACTGAATAGTAAGTAGAATTATTTATTGCATCATCTTTTGCTGCTACTTCATTTGCTTTTGAGATAGGAGAAGCGATTGCGCTAAATACTAGTGTCAATATTAGCAATGGTACTAGTTTACGAAACATTTTTTTGATCATAATAACATCCCTCTCATTTGTTTGTATTTTTGTTAAATACTAGTATATTTATTACTCTACCATTAAAATTAGAAAATTCAACATTATCTTGTAAATAGATTTCTTTTTTGTCTATATTTTTATTTAAATAGATTGATAAAACACCTGTGAAGTTTGCCGAAGCTATTGATGAACCTTCGGTTCTTATATAATTTCCTTTGTTATCTTTTGCTATAACATCGACTCCAGGAGCAAAGAAATCTATTTTCCCTGTAGAAGAAAATCCAAATAACTCCTTATTTTTATCTATAGCAGCTACTGATATTACATTTTTATATTCGGCTGGATAATCGGATATATCACTCATAGTATCTCCACTAGAGGCTACTAGAATAATATTTTTTTTGTGGGCTTTATCTATACATTCTTTTAGCTGTTTGTTGTTTGTATTAAAACCTAGGCTCATATTGATCACGTCAGCTTCATATTCTATTGCTTTAGATATTCCGTCACAAACGTTATTTGTTGTGGTTTGTCCTTTATTATTAATTACCTGGATATCAAATATCTCTACATTAGTATTAATACCTATTTTTTCATCAATAATAATACTAGCAATTTTTGTTCCATGATCGAATTCATCATTAGTTTTATTTTCGTTTGTAATAACGTTATAGCTTTTTGTGATACGATTCTTTGCGAAATGTCTCTTATTTATACCACTATCAAGTATTGCTATTTTTATTTTTTTATCACCGTCTTCTTTAGAGTAATTTTCAACATTCTGAATCTTTAAATTCCAACTATCCTTGTTTTCATTGTTAGTACAAGCATTTAAGAAAAATAAACTAATAAAACACATGAGAAATAATCTCGATTTCATAGAAATCCCTTCCTTTAATACAATATTTTGGGTAAAATCTAATTAATTATAGCTTAAAGGGGGAGATTTATGTGAAGAATGTTAATAGGGATTATAATTATATTCAAATTGCCATAATAATTGTTTTTACTTTGTTATTGGTATTTGCAATATTAATTACTGTAAAAAGTTATTTTAATAACAAAGAAATAGGCTTGCTTTCTTCAGGATGTTTAAAAAAAGATGGAGAGTACGAATTAGTAATTACTAATAAGTTAACTCAGAGTTATGAGTTTTCTTGTAATGAGAAAGAGGAACAGTAAAGATTCTAAGAGTAGCGTTAACCATTTTTTTCCGTTTTTTGTCGGAGTTGTGTGAGGGGGAAATACAGGGGAAGTGACAACTATAAATGGCAAATAATTTATTGGTGAAGCAGACCATAAGAACCTTTCATAAAGGGTGAGAGCAAGATTTGTTAAATTATTGATGTTGCATTAATTTACGTGAATGATGTGCCTGTGATGTACTATGAGAAATCCCCATGTCTTATCCGTCCGTAGAAAAAGGGCAAAATCTACTCAATTGAAGATTAGCCCCTTGTTTTATTTAAATTTTTAGCGATCAAATAATAAAATAGGTCATCTTTGTTTATGCCTTGTTTAATTGAATGAATATTCGCATCCCGAAATAGTCAAACTTTTTTATAAAAACTAAACTAGTTAAATAAAGAACCAACTGATTTGATCAAACTTTGTTTCAAAACAGTTGGTTTCTTTCTGTATAAAATCAGCATTTGCAACTTACTTTTAATCGACCTTTATTAAAAAGCTACATTTGTGTAGATTTGAAATAAAGTAACGATGTTTATAAAAAATATGCGAAGTTTAAAAAAAAGTTGCGACATTTATAAAAAAGTTTGATTAAAAATCCTGTGTTGATATATGCAGGATTTTTTCTTGTTCTACAAACAGGTCAGATCGTTTGGTGATATTTTTACTTATAGAAGGGGATTAAAAACTATTGTAAGTGAAAAAACTATTCTATAAATGTAAGGTTGCTGTAAGCTTTTCAAAAAACTCCTGTAAGGATGAGAGGTTATGATAGCCATAGCTCAGTATGAAAGATAAGGAGTTTTTAAGAATGAATTCATCCGTACCTCAAAAAGAAAGAATCGTTTCCTTAGATATTATTCGAGGGCTAGCGTTATTTGGCATTCTGTTTATAAATGTAGCAGCCTACAAGATAATAGTAGAGGGAGGTCCGATGCCTGACTATAGTGGAATTAATGGTATTATTAGTACGCTTATTGGTATTTTTATTGAGAAGAAATTCTTTTCGATTTTTTCATTCCTCTTTGGTGTAGGTTTTTATATTTTTGCTTCGCGTGCAGAAGCTCGTGGCGATAAGCCAAGATGGCGTTTTGCAAGACGTTTACTAGCTTTATTGTTAATTGGCATTGTTCATTATTTTGTTTTCTGGGGATCAATCCTTGCTATTTATGCAGTAATAGGTTTCTTACTGATACCTTTTTATCATGCAAAGATTTCAACAATTAGTAAATGGCTATTTGCTATGATTACCGTTCATGTCCTTAGCATTCTTGGGCAACTATTTATGTCAGATCAAGGAGCATTATCAACTGTTTTTGGGATATTAGGAAATGATGCAGTGACGATTTTCATCATGTTTTTAACTGGTTTTTTAGCGGCAAAAGCTGATTGGATTAGTCGTATTAGTGACTACTCAAAACAAATAAAGTGGCTACAATTTGTGACGTTCCCACTTTTTGTTGGCATTTCAATATGGATTTGGTTTGCAGCTCAAGGTGGATACGAAAATCTAAATTCCGTTATTAGTTTAGGGGTAATTTTGACAACGTATTTTTACTTAGCTTGTCTATTTGTTTTGTTAGAAAATAAGAAAATTGCGAAGCTGCTTAAGCCAATTGGACGAGTTGGGCAAATGGCATTTACAAACTATTTAGCTCAAAACTTTATTGGCTTAGCTATTATTTCTGCAATGGGACTTGAAGTTGTTTCTCCTTCTGATGCAGTGATAATTGCACCCCTCACTTTTGTCATTCAAATTATCTTTAGTGTCATCTGGTTCAAATTCTTTAAAATGGGGCCATTTGAAAAGGTGTGGCGTTTTATGACATATGGAAGAAAGACAGTGTCAAATAAATAAACAATTTTGTGCGAACTCCCTGATGGTAAGATGATTTCAATCTGTCAGGGAGTTTTATGCTAGTATGAAATGTATGTAATTGGCTCTTCACCATAACTCGTGGTTGATTTTCTATTAATTCAATAATTTTACTAAGAAAAAAAGCGAAATTTCACGTATCGTAATTGTTGTCCAGACAAACAATCGGGCGTTTTAATTGAGTAAGGGTCACAAAAATTATCAAACTTTTTTATAAAAGGATGATTCAATTGAATTTAGAAAAAGCATATTTTGATCAAAATTTTTTCAAAACATGCTTTTTCTTTTTGTTCGTTTATCAATATTATAAGTAGTTATTTAATCAAACTTTATTTCAAAGCAACAGAGTGTTGAGTTACAATAAAGATGTATACAGATCACTTAAACAGAATTCATGAGTGATTATAACTATAAAATACAAACCTTGGTACAGTGTATTGCTGTTTCAGGGTATTTGTTATGGTTTTATTATGGCACACAAAATGCATTTCTTTAGTAAAGAATGCGACTTTCTTTCATCTAAGTAGCCATATGGTTGAATAACATTCTTATATGAAAGGTCACGCTATAGAAATGAAATAAAACTGTGATGAAACACCCCTTTGAAACCGAATAGGAGAGCAACATTTCGAATAATATTCCTTGATATAATTCTCTATGTAATATAACTATGTTTGAACAAGGAGATGGAAGCATGAGTAAGTTAACAGGCAAAATCGCTTTAGTTACAGGATCAAGTTGAGGAATTGGCCGCAGTATTGCATTGCGTCTGGCACAAGAGGGAGCCTTTGTCATCGTTCATTACGGAAAAAGGCGTAATGAGGCAGAAGCAGTTGTTCACCAGATCGAACAAAGCGGGGGAAATGCTTTCGCGATTGGTGCTGACCTTAGTACTCTAGATGGTATTCAAGATTTATTTACTACTTTGGATGAAACTATTCGGGGATATATGGGCGGTGTCGGATTCGATATTCTTGTCAACAATGCTGGAATAGGTCAAATTATGAGTTTAGAAGAGACGACGGAAGAATCATTTGAAGAGGTAATGAAGATTAATGTTAAAGCACCACTATTTGTTACTCAGCAAGCTTTGCCACGTTTAAAAGATGGAGGACGTATTATTAATATTTCATCTTTTGTGACACGTGCAGCTTCGCCAAGTGTCTTCACATACAGTATGTCCAAAGGTGCTATCGACACGTTTACGCGTCTTCTAGCCAAGCAACTAGGGAGCCGTGATATTACGGTAAACGCCATCCAGCCAGGAATTATTAATACAGAGATGAATGCTGAGACTTTGGAAAACCTTGATGGACAAAAATATGCAGCTGGTCTTTCAATCTTCAATAGATGGGGAGAGCCCGAGGATGTGGCAGATATTGCCGCCTTTCTTGCTTGCTCAGACAGCCGTTGGGTAACTGGTCAATTACTCGATGCAAGTGGAGGATCTCATCTATAGAACCTGTAAGATAACGAATTTATAAGGAACTTCAAATGAAGACATCCCCAAAAGTTAGACACATATTTTTAAGCAGTTACTGAGGAATGAACTCTGTATTGGACAGGGCTCATTCCTTTTAATTTTCCTTTCATTCGTTTGTTATTTTAATTAGTAAATGTACCTCTCCAATTCGAAATGAAGTGTTCCATACTTTCAAACTTTTAGTTCAGATTTTAATTTCCCTTCATTATGGGAGCATGTTGAACGATTGGCTCCATTTACAGAGGGAAATCCAGTTCCAGATTACAAGAAACAGAATGGATTTATCGATGCCTAGCAATCGGGCTCGATTGTTGACCAGCATAGTTAGAAAATGATCAGATTTATTTAATAAAACCGAAACCTAAATATGCAAGAAAAGAATCTATTTTGATCATACCTTCTTTCAAAATGGATTCTTTTTATTTGCTGTAAAATACGGGGTTTCTTAGGTATTTTAATTGCATGTCATCAAAAGTAGATTAAAAGCAAATGATTAAAGGTGGCACGAAGTTAAATGTAAGTTATTCCATTAAAGGGTGGTCTTTTTCAAAGAATCACTCTTGCTTAGCAATAGCTTTTAAGAAGCATGCTCTCTGATTTATATAATAAACCACAAATAAAAAAGCAATTGTAAAAATAAAATACTTATCCAGATTTAGGTGAAACTAACATAAGATAGTTTGATTTTTTTATGAAAAAAATTAAATTTCAGATTCCTATCATTTTTCTTAGCTACAATGTAGTCAAATGAAGGGGGTAGTATCCATGAAAAAAAAGAGAATCAGTTTTATATTGGCTTTGTTAGTAACTTGTACATTCACATTTGGATTAAGTGTTCGAGCTGATGATGACAATGAACACGAGTATAAGAAACATGAGAAGTACGACGATGATGAACGTTACGAATATGACCATGATGATGACGACGATGATGAACGTTACGAATATGATGATGACGATGAATCCTATAAAACGAATGGTGAAGTATACGAAAAAGGTACTTGGAATATTTGGACAAGAGAATTAGTTATGGAGAAAGAGATTTTGCCTTTCAGCATGTCAAAATTAGTCAATTTGAAAGTAGTAGATATAAATAAAGAATTAAATTTTTATGTTATCCCAAAAGACGGGGAGTTTTTTGTACCAGGGAAAACAGTGGCACAGCTTTTAGGAGCAAAAGCTACCTTTTACAAAACAAGCAAAATTTTAGATATACAATATCAAGAGAATGAACTAGTTTTCCGCTCAGGTACAAATGTTGTCTATGATAACAATGGTAAAACACCATTACCTGCATCTGCATTTTATTTAAATGAGGAACTCTATGTGCCAATCAGTGTCATTACAAATGGCTTAGGATATGTGGTCGAATGGCAAGAAGACAATCAAATGTTTTTATGTCAACTTTTAATCAAATAGGAAGGAGTGTTGAACAATGAAAGATCCGAAAAAAGCGAAATGGATATTAGGCGCATCAGGGGTGATGTTATCTGCCGTACTATTAACGCAAATAAATACTTCAATACAAGCAAAAACAAACCATTCAAATGATCTTCAAATTACTGCGCAACAAGAAAAAGACATGACGGAGAAAGAGAAAGAGCTTGTCCAACTAGATTGGACAAATTTTGAAGTTCAAGTTGCCAATCAAATTTCAAAAAAGAGTGATCGAAAAACAAAAAGAACATAGTGGAGATGATGAAGATGGACACACTTTCCCTACAATTAATGAATACCGATTTTTTTATAGCTATTCCAAAAGGTAAAAATAAAAATTGGAAAGAGCGGGCTGAAAAATGGTTGCAGTACGTAGCAAAAGAATGGTCAAGGTTTCTACCTAATAATGAGTTGTCACTATTAAATGAATTAAAGATTGGCGAGTCATTGCAACTAAGCTCGCCACTTTATGATTGTTTACAACGAGCAAATCAATATTATCTTCAATCCAATGGATTATTCTCACCCTATTTGAAGTTGCAGCTGGAGCAGCAGGGCTACAATCAGTCGTTCCCATTTAAAGTGGCTAAGCATCAATCCTCAAATGTAAAGTCCATCTCAGGAAAGCCATTTCAGTTTTTAAGCAATCAGCAGGTAATGAAACTAGCGAATCAGGAAATTGATTTAGGTGGATTTGCTAAAGGGTATGCCATAGAAATGCTAGCTAATTGGCTAGAAAATGAAGTTGCCCCTGATTACGGCATTATAGATGGTGGTGGTGATATGAAACTATGGTCTACAGGGGAGAAGATATGGAAGATTGGTGTGGCAGACCCTAAAATAATTGATAAAGAAATTAGCTATATCAATATTAGCACGGGCGCAATTGCCACTTCTAATCGAATTTTTAGAAGTTGGACACAAAATAATATTACGAAGAATCATCTATTGAATGGACGAACAGGTGAGGTTGCCAAAACAGATGTGTTGCAAGCGACGGTCATAACATCTTCATTGTGTGATGCCGAAGTATGGGCAAAGCTTTGTTTCCTAATAGATGAAAGTGAGCAACAACAGTGGTTTGAAACAAATTGTCAACGAAATGCTCGGTTTATTGTCAAAGAAGGACAAGAAGGTTATTGGATGATGGCAAGGGGGAGAGAAGTTGTTAACTAGTACATGGGAATGGATCAGACTATTTGGATTTTTAGCCTATTTTTATTTTACAATCTCCATTATTTTTGGGCTTTTAAGAAAATCACCATATGTAAAATCACATAAAAACTTAATTTATCAAATACATCAAAATGCAGGTTGGATGGGGTTGTTCACATTAATAGCCCATATGCTTGTATTAATGATTGACAGCTATAAGCCTTATAATGTAGTGGAAGTTTTGATTCCTTTTGCCGCTGACTATAAGTCAGTAGCCTCTAGTCTTGGCACAATTGCTTTTTATTGTTTTTTGATCGTGTTAATGACTTCAGATTTATGGATTAAAACAATGAGTCGATCTATATGGAAGAATATTCATATGCTTGTGTTACCTGCGTGGTTACTTTCACTTTTCCATGGCATAATCATTGGTACTGATACTGAAAATTTATTTGTACTAATTTTTTATGCGTTAACAGCTGGTTTCACTTTATTTATATTGGTTTTGCGAAGAGTGAGTCAAGAGAGTTTGAAAAAGGACATTTCCCCGAAAAATAATACGTCTATCTAGGTGATAAAAGCATCAACTCTTCCTAGAAAAAGGGAGGATTGATGCTTCTATTATTTCAAATTTTAAATACAATATGAAATGTTGTGCCTGTTCCTACTTTACTTGTAGCAAAAATTTTCCCACCGTGCTGTTCAACAATCGCTTTTGCTATTGATAGGCCTAAACCAGTTCCATTTCTTTGGCGTGCAGCATCGCTACGATAAAATCGTTCAAAGATTAAGGATAATTCATGCTCTGGTATGCCAATTCCTTGATCGGTTAACGCAATTTCAATAGAATCTCTATCTTTTAAAAGGGTGAGTGTTATTTTCCCTTTTTTAGAGTACGAAATAGCATTTTCCAATAATATATAGAGTAGTTCTTGTATCTTTGCTGCATCTCCAAGTAGCTCTATATTTTCTTCAATTTGTGTTTCAAATTGTATTTCAGGAGGCATTATTTTATGGAATTTTGCACTAACTTTTTCTAGCATTTTGGAGAGTGGTATAACTTCTATATGCTGATTCCATTGTTGCTGATCATGGCGAGCTAAAAATAACAATTTTTCCAACAATTCTTTCATTAATTGAGCTTCTTCTTTCATTTCTTGAATTAATTCTTTGCCAAAAGGGCTTATATTTGTAGTTTCTTCTAGATCTAATATATCGAGCGAGCTATAAAAAATACTGAGTGGTGTGCGCAATTCATGAGAGGCATCTGAAACAAACTTTTTCTGTTTATCATATGACCATTGAATAGGGACCATTGCTTTACCTGCCATATAGTAACTAAGGAGTCCAATTAAGACTGTAGAAATACAAGTTAACAGAATAAGTAACTGAATTGTTTTTTTGAAAAAGTGTTGTTGTGAAGTAATGGATTTCCCTAAAATTATATATCCAACAACCGCATTACGTTCGTAAATAGGTTTCTTTAGAAGAAGGAAATGCTCATTTTGCCATTCGAAATGAAGCACTGTTTTTTCATTTGTCTTGCTTTTTGTAAAGACCTCCTCTAATTGTGTTTTCAGACCTTTATAGGACTCGTCACCGTGAACAAATATATGGTTGTTTGTATAAATGTAATAGAAAAAATTACGGTTTGGATCATAGCTCAAATTATCCTTGTCATGATCCTTGTATTCATAAAAATCATGTTTTTGTTTTGTATAGATGGATTCTAGTTCTTCTAATTGTTGAGTATCCATCAATTTTACGAGTGAAAAATAAAGAATAATGATGAAGAGAGAAAAAAACGAAAAGAAAATGGTGGCATATAATAATGATAATTTTTTTTTTGTTTTATTAAACACAGTAATCCCTCAGTTTATAGCCAATCCCTCTTACATTTTGAATATGCGATTTATCATGGCTATTATCAATTTTTTTTCGGACGAGTTTCACAAGTGCATCCAAGGAGTTATTTGAAACGTCAAAATCATAGCCCCATATGTAAATACATATTTGTTCTCTTGTAAGCACGTGTCCCTTATTGATGAATAGGAATTCTAAGAGTGCAAACTCATTTTTAGTTAATTCAATTTCAGTATTATCGCGAAGGAAAACGCGAGAATCTATATTAAGTCGTAAATTTTCTACTTGGATGACTTGTTCGATTACTTTTTCTTTTCTTCGCAGTACTGCTCGAATTCTTGCTAAAAGTTCCTCCATCTTAAAAGGTTTTACTAAGTAATCATCTGCTCCACTATCTAAACCTTGAATAATATCAGAGGTATCATCTTTTGCAGTCAGCATCAAAATACCACCACTAAAACCTGTATCTCGTAGTTGTTTGCAAACCTCAATACCACTCAGCTGAGGCATCATCCAATCTAAAATTAGCAAATCAAAACTTTCGGAAAAGGTATTGTCGAGCGCGTCTAGTCCGTTATCCACTTCGATTACGTGGTGAAATTCCTTTCTAAGAATATATACGATATTTTTTCTTAAACGAGCGTCATCTTCTGCAAGTAATATTTTCAAAGTTGTTTTCCCCCTGTAAATTATATTCAATATACTATACAACCCTAAAATGAATTTAAACTGAAAATTGTAGCTTTGAAATAAAGTTGCGATGCTTTTTTAAAAGTAACTGGAGGTTTGACCATCCTTAATCAATAAGAGAGCTGCACAATCAAGATGTAACGTTAATTTTTGAAATTATGATTTGGGTAAATCTTTTATTTTTGTGCAATGAGCCAGCCAATAATGCTGGAGTAATTATTAGTGCAGAAGTGGAAAGAATAGATAGAGATATTCAGCGAATTGATTTAGAAATTAAATTATAAATGCCAATACTATATGCTAAGTGAAAAGTATACGCAGGCATTAAATGAATATTTTATGTAATTATTAAGTTATTGTAAGTTACTACAACTATTATATGTAAATTTGATTAAAATCGTATAAAGGTAAATCTTTTACCGTTATACGATTTTTAAGTTGGTGTAGCATTTTTCTTTTTATTGAATTACATATCAGGCTCTTTCTCGGAAAATGCCTGAAGCATTTTTTTTATATCTTCAACTAAAGGATGAGGTGCTTTTTGTACAGAGCCTGTATCAAATGGAGGCTGTGGATCATATTCCAGTATTAACTGAACTCCCATACTAAGATCGTCACCAAATTCCCATGCAACTAGTTGTAGAGCCATATCAATGCCAGAAGAGACGCCAGCTGCTGTGACCATTTTGCTTTGGCGCACAACTCTTTCATCTGTTGGAATAGTGCCAAGTGATTGTAGGATGTCAAAGGAACCCCAGTGACTAGTTGCCTTCATCCCTTTTAATAGACCAGCTGCACTTAAAATAAGAGAGCCATTGCACACGGATGTTGTCCATCTGGTTGTTTGGTGTATGTTACGAATCCAATTAAGCGTTGTTTCATCATTCATAGGATTTTTGAAGTTAGGTGGACTACAGCCAGGAACAATAAGAATATCGGCAGAAGTTATGTCAGAAAAGCTATAGTCTGCATGCAAAAAGCCCATTTTTGAATCTAGTTTAATCGTTCCTTTATCTTTTGCAACAAATTTCACATGACATTGCTGTGTAGCTGCAAATACCTCGTATGGACCAATTGCGTCCAAAGCTGTAATCCCATCGTAAAGTAAAATTGCGATTTCCAATACTATCTCTCCTTAAGAACATAATAGGACCGAACCGTCCGGTCCGTAAAATAATCTTATACGCAAATGCATCTGTTTTCAACAATATAATTATTACATTTTAGTGAAAACCAAGAGGTATTGTATTTTAAACCTCTTGGTTCTTTGGTGAGTACTGTTGTAAAAGGTATGTGATCTGTTCAATACTATGATTCATATGATCATTATTTAAAGCTAAACGACTAGACATGACAGCACCCTCTAAAGTAGAGAATAAGAAAGATGCTAGGGAATAAGCATTTATATGCTGGCTAAATTCTTTGGCACGAATTCCTTCTTCAATGATTGATTGTAAAAAAAGTAGGGTTTCTTTATGTGCATTAGCTGCTAACTCATGTAGTTCTGGGAATCCATCATCACTTTCAATAGCTGTATTCAGTAGCGGGCATCCACCATCGACTGGTGGGGTATGAACTGCATCTTGATAAACTTCAAACATAGCAATTATTTTATCTGTCGCCGTTATTTTAGACTTTATTGCTTCAAAATAATGATCCCAAATAATCTTCATAGAATAGGTGAAGGAAGCAAGGGCTATGTCATTTTTATTTTCAAAACGTCTATAAATGGCACCTTTAGGTAATGCCGTAGCAGTCATAATATCTTGAATAGAAGTTTGGTTGTAACCTTTTTTATTAAATAAACTTAGAGAAGTTTGGATAATAAGATCACGTATTTGATCTTCTTTATTCATTGAATTTCCTCCATTTGCACAATGATAGCTTAAATTTAAAGTATGTCTTACTTACATTTAAAGTATTTTTATAAATTTAATCCAAATCTTTTTAGTTCAATGAAAATTCCTTCCAATCTCTTTCCTTTTTCTGTTAGCGTATATTCTACGCGAGGGGGGACCTCAGGGAATACCTTTCTTTCTAATATTCCTTGATCCTCCAACACTTTAAGGCGGAGGGAAAGTGTTTTCGGGCTAATACCATCCATTGATTTCAATAGGTCACTAAAGCGCATCGTTCCTTCTATAAGCAGATCACGAATTATCAAAAATGTCCATTTAGTCCCAATCACCTCCAGCGTTTTAGCAATGGGACAAGTCTCACCTGGAGTTCCTTTGGTCAACACGACTGGCTCTATCACACTCATCAGAAACAGCCTCCTAAAATTTTTTTGTCTAATTCACCTTATATTATCACATTAGTATACTTCCAGAAACTTTATGAAATAAATATCACTACTTCCAAAAATGAAGTAACTATATATATAATATCGTTGGTTTTATTATTTCATTACTAGATTGAGGAGGTAATAAATATAGTGAGACTTCAACGCAACATGAACCATCTCCATGCGTAGATCTTATAAAAAGTACTTTTATTATCAGTACCCATTATGAATTAATGTTTGATATACACATGCAAGAGAAATTGAATTTTAAATTTACTATTTGGAAATATAGGAGGTAAAAACATGTTAAAAGATAAAAAGATTGTCATTATTGGTGGGAGCTCTGGGATTGGCTTGGAATCAGCGAAGCAACTATTAGCCCAAGGTGCTGAAGTAATCATTGCAAGCCGATCTGAAGATAAATTACGGAATGCAAAAGAGCAATTGGGGGTGAAGGCTATAGCTTACACACTAGATACAACAGAAGAACAGCAAGTAGTGTCTTTCTTTGAAAAAGTCGGTCCGTTCGATCATCTCGTAGTAAGCGCAGCAGAAACATCCGGTGGCTCATTCCTCCAAACAAGTACAGCTCAAGCTCGACAATTGTTTGAAAATAAGTTTTGGGGACAATATTATGCAGCTAAATACGGCGCGTTAAAAATTTTACCAAACGGGTCCATTACTTTGTTTTCTGGGGTTGTAGCCTATAAGTCTATGGTTGGTTCAGCAACTCTAGGTGCAGTCAATGCAGCTGTTTCGAATCTAGGACAAACTTTGGCATTAGAACTTGCTCCAATCCGAGTGAATATTGTTTCACCCGGTATCATTGATACACCTTCTCGTAATAAAATGCCAGAAGCAATACGGGATAATTTTTATGCTTCTGTTGAAAATAAACTTCCAGTAAAACGTATAGGAAGGGCTGAAGATGTTGCACAAAGCGTATTATACTTGCTACAAAATAGTTTCGTGACCGGAACCATTCTTCATGTAGAAGGAGGACACATTCTAGCATAATCAGTAACTAAAAGAAAAATTGGATTAAACATACCTCAAAAAAATTCGTTCGTTTTTTGATAGATAAGAATAATCCATTTTGAAAGAACAGTAGTGAAAGTGGATTATGCTCTAATGGATTTAAGTTACTAATCCTTAGAGAGTCAATTGTTTTCAGATTTTAAGAATCATAATATAGAAAGCTTATTAATAAAAGGGTTCTTTTGAAACCTGATTTTAAAAATATTAAAGATATTAGGATATTTGATTATGGAACTATATCATTTAACTTGTTATTAAAATATTCAGTTACTAATAATCATATTAAAAGGGGAAAGCTTCAATTTCATAAACAAAAAGTCTAGGAGATTAAATAAGTGTAGCTAAGGGACAATAAGCTTTAATTAAGAGCCAAATATAAGGAATGCTATTGATATGCAGGATTTTTTTCTATTTTGAACAATATATTGAAATATTTATATGTAATTTTTGGTATAATTACATATAAATATATTAAGGAGTGTGCTCTATGAAAAAACTACTTATCATAACGAGTTATTTAGGCTTTTTTATATTAGGAGGTTTAACCTTCACCTATCTTTCAACGACAGAGGCAGCAAGCAGCTTGAAAAAGATCAATGTTTCTCAAGATACGATTCATTACTATGTAGATAAGGTTGAGAAAAAACCAAAAGAGGGTCAATCTGGCTTTATTTATGAAGGAACTACTTATGTGCCAATGCGTTTTATTGCTGAGTCTTTAGGGAAAAAGGTGACATGGGATGGGAAATCAAAATCCGTTTATATTGGTGATGCTCCAACCTTCATCTCTTTAAAAGATGTAAAGCCTATTGGGAGTGATGAAGATCACTTCTTCCATAACCCAAGCTCGATCGTTATTAGTACCGGAGAAAAGTTTGAACAATCCTATCAACTAGGTGGCTATCACGGTGGTGGGGCTGTACAAGATCATACAGTTGAATACTTGGCTAATGGAAATTATAAATCATTTGAAACATACCTAGCGCCTGTTAAAAAGCTAGTGGCGGGTTCTTTCGGCATAGGCTATATGAAAATTTATGCAGATGAGAAATTGATTTATGATAGCGGATCGATAAAAGGTAAGGTAAAGGTCAATGTTAATTTAGAAGGTGCATCAAAGGTGAAGTTTGTAATTGAAGGCAGTGGTCTAGGTATATTAGATCCTAAATTTACTCAATAAGCTCAAAATTAAAAGGCGATGACAAGAAAGAGTGTCATCGCCTTATTTAATGGGATTGAATAACTATATTGACATAATTAAAACCGATACATTTTTGTGAATATTTTCATATTTACGTATAAAATAGTTGGTATATTTATGGTATAATTTCAAACGTTGTAGGTAAGGAAGTAAAAAAAGGGAGAGAAAATCTTATGATGAAAAAGATAATGAAACGTACAAGCGCTATTTTGCTTGGGGCTTCATTGATGCTGACAACGGTTGTACCTGTAATCCATGCGGAGGAGCAGTCACTACCTTTAACACCGTCAATTAGTGAGTGGGCAATAGAAACATTAAATGAGGGTGAAAAATATGGAATCTACCCAATGGAATGGTATTTTGAAGGTTTCCTTCAAGAAATTTCGGTAGATAAAGTAAATGAATTGTTAGCTTTAACTGAAAAGAAAATTGCAGCTCTAGGTTTAGATGAAAACAAACAATATAAAGCAGTGAGTGTGAAGAATGATAACACACGTGGGGATATTGTAAAACGTTTATATAATATTGTAGCGCGCTATGATTTACCTGTTGGTAAAGATCCTATTCAATTTATGAAAGAGCATAATATATTACAAGGCTCTGCAAACGGATTGCAGTTGGAGAACAAGGCAACGACTCAACAGGCTGTAATATTGGCTGTTCGTTTCATTCAGAGTACATATGCGCTTGCAGAGCAAGGATCGAATGGGGTAGCTTGGGTTGTCGAGGATGAGGATACGCTTGTATATTTACTAGGTTCCATTCATCTAGGAACACCCGATTTATATCCATTCAATAACAAACTAGTAAAGGCATTCAATGACTCAGATGCGCTATTAGTAGAGGCGAATATCTTGGATGCGGAAGCACTCGAATACTATGCAGAAAAGGCAATGTATACAGACGGAAAAACACTAAAAGATACTGTTGCACCTGAAACATATGTGAAGCTTGAACAAGTCGCAAAGCTTTACAATCTTCCAATGGAGGAACTGACAGTGCAAAAGCCATGGATGCTTTCTAGCGCATTGTCAATGCTGGCAATGGACGATTCCTTTGGAATGACACCACAAGAAATGACAATGCACGGGATTGATATATACTTTTTATTGAACGCACAGTTACAGCAAAAGCCAGTGATTGAATTAGAAGGTACAAGAGCGCAGGTAGATATGTTTGAAGCATTATCACCAGAGGCACAGGAGCAGTCATTAGTCGCTGTGTTAGACAATATCATCAATCCATCTGAAGAAAATCAATCCGAAATTCTTCAAGAATGGTTTACAAGCTGGCAGCAAGGGAATGTTGAAGAATTCGCAAAAAGCTTCCAAGCAATGGAGGGACCATCATCTGAGTTCAATGAAATGCTTTTCGGCTTCCGTGATGAGCAAATGGCCAAGAAAATCATGAATGTTCTTGAAGAGAAAAAAGGAAAGTACTTTGTTGTTGTGGGATCAGGACATTTCCTAGTAGATAAAAATATTCGCTATCATTTAGAGAAAAGCGGATACAATGTAAAGCCGTTTTATCAATAAAAATATAAAGGCAACCCAAAGCTGGTAGTGACCCCTTAAAGTTAGAGTTTTTATTATGCAGCTAATTGGCTGGCTTGAGTTCGGTATTTTACTGGACTCATGCCAGCCAGTTTTTGTTTAATACGTTCATTGTTATAGTAGTCGATATATCGTTTGATTTTCTTCTTCAATTCTTCATATGAGAATAATATCTCACCGTAATACATCTCTTGTTTGAGTATGCCAAAGAAGTTTTCCATCGCCGCATTGTCTGCACACGTCGCTTTGCGAGACATGCTTTGGAAAATTTTATTTTGCCGTAATGTTTTCACCCATGAATTATGTTGATAATGCCAGCCTTGATCCGAATGAATCGTTGTACGATATGTAGCTTGGTTCTGAATGATTGGAAGAACTTGGTATAGCGATTCTAATACGAAATCCAATGTTGGGCGTTTAGACATACTAAACCCAATAATTTCGCCATTATAGAGATCCATAATTGGACTTAAATAAAGTTTTTCATCTTCTGTACACTTGAATTCTGTTACGTCTGTCACCAGTTTTTGTAAAGTGTTTGGCGTATTGAAACGGCGGTTTAATCGATTATTTGCGACTTTGCCCACCTTGCCCTTGTACGATTTATAACGAGATTTACGAACGAATTTCACACACTTTAAGTCCAATTCCTTCATGATTCGCTGTACTTTTTTGTGATTGATGACGTATCCTTGCGCTTTTAATTCTGCATGGATTCGGCGATAACCATATCTACCTTCATGCTTCTCAAATAGCGCTAAAATCAACGTTTTCCATTCTTGATTGGGATCTTCATTTTTTAACTGTTGAATATGGTAATGATACGTTGCTTCTGGGATCTCAACGATTTTCAATACATCTTTCAATCGGAACCCTTCTTCTTTGAGTTCGAATGCCAACGCTGCTTGTGCTTTTCGAGGAAGGCATCCGGATTCGCCTCGAAAGCGTTTAACTTTTTTAAGTATGCAATCTCTAATCGGAGAAGCTCATTTTCACGTTCTAGCTGTTCTTCACGAGACAATGTGTTTGGTTGTTTGACAGGTTTATTTTTAGGATTATTAGACATAGGTGGCCGTCCCTTCGCTTTTTCTTGCAAGCCTTCTATACCTTCCTTCAAAAATTTACTGTTCCAGTTCGCTATTAACCCTGGATTATTCATGTTAAATTCAATCGCTGTATCTTGATAAGAAGCACCTGTTTGTTTCATAAAGTGTAATACATCGAGCTTGAATTGAACAGAGTAAGCCTGTTTTGTTACTTTTCTATGTAATCCAACTTCTCCAAATTCTTTGAAGGCATGTACCCACCGCTTTATTTGCGAATGATTTGGTATGTCATATTTTTTCGCTAATAATTTATAACCTAAAGGGCCTTTCATATATTCATTAACCACATGTATTTTGAATTCTTCGCTGTATTTCGCCATATAAAAACACCCCTAAAGTTTAGATTTTTGACTCTAACTTTAGGGGTGCAGGACTGCTATGAACTTAGCAGGGTTGCCTTATTTATTTAGTTGCACCTGTATTCATCGATAGCTATGATTGTCTTAAGATATACTTTTTTTGTAAATGACCACCATAATAAGTGGGGAAATGAAGGAACAAAAATTTCTAGTCCCAATGATGTTACTGTTTATTGCTGTCTACAAGCTAAAAAACAGATGGTTTAGACGCCCTATAATGGACCTCTCTAATGCCATCTGTTTTTATTGTGAGATATTTTTAATTAAATTTCATAAATAACGAAGTCCTAAAAAAGATGAACCATTTCTAGTAGTCATTTGTTTATAAAGTAGAACAGTCAGAAAGGAGTGACTCAAATTGACAGAACGTGAATTATTTGATTCATACAATAAGGATGTATACCGTACCTGTTATTACATGCTAAGAAATGCACAAGATGCGGAAGATCTCTGCCATGATGTATTTGTCACCGTGTTCCGTCAGGATTGGAAAAGCATTGAGCATACACGTGCTTGGATTATGCGCATTGCGATGAACCAATGCTTAAACTTGTTAAAAAGAAAGCAAGCTCAAATGAAAAAACAAGGTCAGGTTCAACTTCTACATGAGCAGAATACGGCATTGGTTAAGTCTGTAGACACTATTGTAATGGAGAAGGTAACTGGGGAGGAATGGGAGGAATTGCTCAAGCAGCTGCCAGAAAAGCTTATGGCCGTTGTCACCCTTCGTTTTATCGGGGAATTGTCGTTAGTAGAAATCGCAGAAACGTTAAAAATTCCTGTAGGTACAGTGAAGTCGAGGTTGCATAAAGCATTAAAAATAATGCGCAAAAAATTGGAACAAAATCAAAATCTATGGTTGAAGGGAGAGAATCAATTTGGAACGCACTGAACAGAAGCTGAAAAAAGGGATGAAGGCAGATCATAATATGGTGTATCCTAATTTTGAACAAATGTGGAGCTCTATTGAACAAGATGAGTTAAAGATTACTGAAGGTGAAACGATTGAACAACGCCCCCGCAGAAGAAAGAAATTCGCTTTGGTGGCTGGACTAGCTGTCGCGCTAATGGCCACGCCAGTTTATGCGGCCCTGAATTATGATTGGTCAAACATTCTTTCATATAGAGCTGGTATTCAATCGGCATTAGCGCAAGGCTTAGGCCAGACGATTGAGCAATCTATTACGAAGGACGGTTTTACATTAACGGTACACACGGCGTTTATAGATGATAATAGAACCTTCCTGTTATATAGTTTGAAACCTGAAGCATCTTGGGATGGGGAGGAAATAGGCTTTGAATTTACCGGACTTAAAGATGCGAAGGGTAACTTTATTGAAGGGAATTATACACATTATTGGAATGAAGAGCTTGGTGTCTTCCAGGGATATTTTGAAACAGATTGGGTTGTAGAAGGCCAGATGGCAGATGTGGAGTTTACAATGGAGAATATGCAGTTCATCAGCAATGAGAAACATTTTATCAGCTATAATCCAAATGACTTGACTACGCAAGTGTTCCCATATCAAAAGGGTGGGATTGGCACCGTGACTATCCAATCTTTTGAACAAGATGAGGGTAAAGTATTGCTTAAATCAGCAGTTACGCTTACAGATTCAAAAGTACGGAATACAGGGATATTTATTGAGGCGATTAATGATAGAAAAAATTCTATTGAAAATGAGAAAAGATCTTTCTTGGGAAATCAAGGACCAAAAGGAGAATATTATAGTCAGCAACTATTCGAGTCTGATGCCTTACACCAAGAAGGTACTAAATTCCAAATTTCTTATAATCGAGTACTAGAAACAAAAGAGAGTGATTGGAGTATAAAACTAAATCTAAATAAAAAACAATTGGAAAATGCGTCATTTAAGCAAGTACTAGATATCCCAATTGACAATGTGCCTGGTGGAACTAAAATCCATGAAATGACGGTTACACCGACCCAAGTTCGATTGATTCTTACTCAAGAAAAATACGAGACTTTTCCATATAGGGATTATCAACTGGATGTGGGCGGAACTTTACTGACTGGGTATATGTCGGGTAAAGGTGGAAATCCTAATGAAACAGAGCTTCGCTTTGAAATGAATGGACTAAATGCAGCTTCTTTGGAAAATCAATCTGTAACTTTCGTTGCTAAGCACCGTGTTGAAGGTTTATACGGAGACGACAATTCAACCCGTTTAACGAACATATCAGCAAAGCCTCAAAGTGTAACATCTAATATTGCAGGGTATCCGATCTCATGGACTTATTACATGAAGGACAATAACCTTTATGTGGAATCATTAAGCTCTGATCCAGGATTTGCTGGAGTCAATCAAACATATTATTTAGAAGGCAAAGAAGAGATTTATGGAACGCCTGAATTTATGGGTATGCTTGAAAATAATAAAAGAATGGATGTTTATGAGAATTTTAACAAGAAGGAGCTTGAAATTCTCGTTTATAATTATCTAATTAACAAGCCAAATGATGAGTTACGTATGCCACTTATATCTGGAAAATAATAAACACAAAAGATAAATAAATCATCCCATCTATTGTATTCTTCAATTTTCAAATAGATGGGGTTTTTGTTTTTCTCGTAACAATTAAAACATTGCTTTACATACTAAAGAAGTCTATAGTATAGTTTAGTTAACTTAAATAAATTATTTTATAGGAGAATGGTTCCATGAACCCTAACGAAAAAGCACATAAGCCCTTTGCTTATAAACTTGGAGTAGGCATTATTATTTTTTCTCTGTCACTATGGCTAATCCCAGTCATTATACCATTTACACCTATTCCTACGAAAGTAAAAGCAGGTATTATTCCAGGCAGCATTATTGTAGCTGAAATCTTATTTTGGTTGGGCGCTTTACTTGTCGGGAAAGAAGTAGCTAACAAATTTAAAAGCTATCTTAATCCTAAAAAATGGCGTGAAAAAGGTGATACTCAAAAAAATGAAGACTAACAATGTAGCAGAGCTAATTAATCATACAATTGAAGATATTTGGATTGTTCTTGAGAAAATGGAAAGAGACTATACTAAGTTCAATTTAAATAATCAGCAAGCGGTCCTTTTGGCATTAGTGATTCGCCATCCTTCCATTTCACCATCAGAAATAGCTGAAAAAATGACGATTACCAAAAGTGCCGTGAGCCAGCAGATAGCAAAGCTTGAAAAGGATGGCTATATTATAAAAAGGCAGCATGTCGATGATAAGCGTGGCTATTCGATTGAATTAGGTGAGAAAGGTTTGCTGTATAAACAGGAAGGTGAAGCGTTTAATCAAGAAATCACTAAAAAATATCAAGCACATCTATCGGATGAGGAATTGGTGAATGTGCTAGAGGTACTAGAAAAATTAAAAAATGTACTTTTATAAAATTTTCGAAATAATTTGACATTTATTTCGTTTTGTCTTATAGTATCCCTTAACATAAAAGGGGGAATACATATGACAATGAACTTTGTCCAAACGTACACAACAAAACATCATCATAGTCAGTAGTCTTGCTATCTTTATTAATTAATTAATATTGAATAGGAAGACTATTTCTCATGTAATCGTATAAATAAAGCTGATTGAGAGCTTTATCGTATACGGTTTTTTTATTTGTCAAAAAATGAGGAGGCAAAAGTGATGAAAAAAAGGGATTACCAAAATGTACGTGGCACACAAGATTATTTACCTGAGCAGGAGGTTACTCGTCGTGCTATTCGGCGCACTTTAGAAGACACGTTTATGGCTTATGGCTGTAAGCCGATAGAGACACCAATTCTTAATTATACGGAGTTGATGGCTTCTAAATATGCTGGTGGTGCTGTAATTTTACAGGAAATGTATACACTAAGGGATAGAGGTGAGCGTGATTTAGCGTTACGCTATGACTTAACAATTCCATTTGCAAAGGTAGTAGCGATGAATCCCTCTATTACTATGCCATTTAAACGTTATGAAATTGGTAAAGTGTTTCGAGATGGGCCCATTAAGGCGGGACGTTTTCGTGAATTTACACAATGTGATGTAGATATTGTTGGGGTGACGTCACAAGCTGCTGAAGCGGAACTAATGATAATGGCGATAGATGCATTTGCTAAGCTTAATCTCCAGATTAACATCCAATATAATAATCGTAAGCTTTTAGTTGGTTTACTACAATTATTTGAAGTAGAGCAGCAACAAATGAATCAGGTTATTTTAATTTTAGATAAAATCGAGAAAATAGACCAACAAACAATGCTATCTGAATTGAGGAAATTGGGAATTTCTGAAAACAGTATGACTAAAATAAAGCAATTTCTAGAGGCGCGACCTCAAATAAATATGGCCTATTTTAATGAGTTCGCTAATCAAAACATCATTTTGCAGCAAGGTATACAGGAATTAGTGGAGCTAACAGCTTATTTAAATGTACTTGGATTAAATGAGAAATGTACGTTCAATCCATTTTTAGCACGAGGGCTTGAAATTTATACAGGAACAATTTATGAAATCTTCTTAGCAGATGGAACCATTCGTTCGAGTATTGGGAGTGGGGGACGTTATGATCAGGCGATTGGTGGCCTTTTGGGGTCTGAGGAGCAATTGTATGCCACTGTGGGAATTTCTTTTGGATTAGACGTCATTTATACAGCCTTGGAGGTTATAGGGAGAATCGAGCAAAACGCTCCGATTGTGGATATTTATATTATTCCCCTTGGAACAGAAAAGTCGGCGCTGAAGTTGGCAGCAACATTGCGGCAACATGAATATAAGGTAGAAGTTGAGCTTAGTGGGAAAAAAGTAAAAAAAGCAATGGAGAAAGCGAATCGGGAAAATACACCAAAGGTTATAGTCCTAGGAGAAGATGAGGTCACGCAAAATATATATAAAATAAAAAATATGCAAAGTGGTAAGGAAGAATTAATTGCATTTAAATTTTAAATTGAAAAGGCATGTAGTCATTCATTTGGCTATATGCTTTTATTTTTATTCCACAAAAAAGAAAATTTTACTTGCATATTTGTATCGATGTGTATATATTGTATATAAAGTATATATACAATATTTCAAAAGAGGTATTTGCAATGCAAATTATTATTTCGAACAGTTCTAAAGAGCCTATTTATGAGCAGATATATGCACAGATTAAAAAGCTAATTTTAACAGGGCAATTACAAGAGGGGCAGCCATTACCTTCCATGCGCCAACTTGCCAAAGATTTAGAGATTAGTGTCATTACAACGAAAAGGGCATATGAAGAGCTTGAAAAAAATGGATTTATTTATTCTATTGTTGGGAAAGGATCATTTATCTCTGAACAAAATTCAGAAATGATGAAGGAAAGAAAAATGAAGGCCATTGAGGAAAAACTGTTGGTGGCGATTCAAAATGCGAAGGAAATGGATATTAATTTAGCAGAGTTAAAGGCTATGCTTACTTTATTGTATACGGAGGATGATTAAATGGAAAATGTTATTGAATTACAGCATATACAAAAGTCCTTTAATGGTTTTCAAATAAAGGATTTTTCAATCCATGTTAAAAAAGGGTTTGTTACAGGGTTTATTGGAGGAAATGGTGCAGGAAAATCAACGACCATTAAAATGATTATGAATTTATTGCATCAGGATAGTGGGACTATTTCTATTTTCGGTAAAAGTTATAATAAACATGAAAAGGAAATTAAAGAACGTATCGGTTTTGTTTATGATGAGAATATCTTTTATGAAAATATCACACTCAAGGATATGAAAAGGATTATTAAACCTGCCTATAGAAGATGGGATGACAAGGCATTTCAGCATTATGTGGAACAGTTTGAGCTGCCCTTGAACAAAAATATGAAGACCTTTTCGAAAGGGATGAAGATGAAAGCATCCTTAGCCATCGCGTTAGCACATCACGCTGAATTAATCATCATGGATGAACCAACGTCGGGGCTCGACCCTATTTTTCGCAGAGAATTACTCAATATTTTACATGAGTTAATGCAAGATGGAGACAAAACTATATTTTTCTCCACACATATTACGACAGATTTAGATCGCATCGCAGATTATATAACGTTTATTCATAATGGCGAGCATATTTTCACAAAGGAGTTCTATAAAATTCAAGAGGAATACGCTATTGTTAAAGGAACCTTGGATTTATTAGATCGTGAAACGGAGCAGGAATTCGTCGCCCTTCGTAAAACAAACAGAGGCTTTGAAGCATTAACAGCCAATAAACATCGAGCAGCTACTATATTTGGCGATACAGTGGTGGTTGAAAAGCCTACGCTTGAAGACATTATGTATTATACAAAGAAAGGGTGGTAAGGATATGTTGAACCTTATTTTAAAAGATATTTTAATTCAAAAAAACATCCTAATATTCTACATAGCAACTATTATTCTTTATTTAATAGTCAATGTTCCGTCGGTATATATAGTATTTATATATAGTATCGTATTTGTTTTAAGTGCTTTTTCGAATGATGAAAAAGATAATGCAAATATTTTACTTAATTCATTACCGTATACAAGAAAAGAAATTGTTAGTTCAAAATATATTGGAGCTTTAATTTTTACAGGGTTCTTTATGTTCCTTACGTATTTGTTCGACTTTCTTTTAAATGGGAATCAGGTAGCTGTATTATGGAAGGAAATAGTACTGATTATGGGCCTCGTTATGATTGTCATTTCGTTTATTTTACCGATGTCCTATAAATTCAAAACAAAGTATTTAACTATTGCTATCATGGGATTATTTGGAGTTTATATGGTAATCATCAATTATTTTGTCCCTAACTTAAATAAACAAATAAGAACCGTTGTACAAAATTTCATGACTGTACAGGAACTACAACTATACCTTATTATCTCATTACTAATCGTTGTACTCTATATAGGCTCATGGATGCTCTCAGTAAGGATTTATAAGCGCAAGGCGTTTTAAAAGAAAACGGCCGGTCCCATATAAGGTGGGACTCGAGCCGTTTTTGTCATTTGAAAGCTAACTTCCATACTAGCATGTTGATGAAAAAAAGCACTATGAAATAAATAGTAGGCCCGAATGCCATTTGACTGGCAATAAAATAGTGTAGACCTGCCAAAATAGCTATAGGGATAAACAATAAAAAAGTTTTCCAGCCTTGAGCATCCCCAACCTCATCATATGGTTTGGTAAAAGGTATTTTATTGCTCATCGTTACGAAACAAAACAGTGTATATATCCAGCTTGTCACTAAAACTACTAGTAGGTCTGGGATAATTCGAATACCGTATATATAGCTAAAGACCAAACTTAGGACTAAAAATAATGGGACATACAATTTGATTAAAAATGCCTTTAAACTGCCTTTTTGTAAATTTGTATAATCTTTTAATGGAAGTATTTTGTAAATCCACGCCGCTTTAAATTTAGCCGAATGACCAAGTAAAAGTACAGCAGCTGGAATAATCATCATACTAAAATAAATATTTAAGTAGCTCATACTAGTAGCGTAATCAATTTTTTCGGATCCGCTAAAGGTAAATATAAAAATAAATGGGATAATAAATGAAAAACCTAAAGAAGGGTAAACTTTGAGCTTAAACTCGCGTTCTTGCTTCATCATAAGTGAGGCGAAACGAAAAAATGCTCTTTCTTCATGTGTTCTACATAGCAGCGTTAATAAAAGTACCTTCAGTCGATTGTTCTTCTCTTTTTTTGATTTACTTGTACTTAATAGTTTTTGAAGGTTACGTTCAAAGGTTGGGATGAGTTTAATATATAATCCAATCGAAAGTATCGGTATGATTACAGCAAAGATGCTGTATAGTACTGTTAATAACGAAGTATCGCCATTTAGTAATAAGTTAAAGGGTGCAGCGAACCACATCGGTATTAGGAAGAGACTCCACCAATGAAATGATACCGTCATATCCAAATTAACGAATTCAAAGGAGCGGATCAAAACCTGATAGCCAATCATGAGCATTAACGACAAGGCAATTTGTACATAGTTGATCATATCCTTCAGCTTTTCACCATCGAAGAAGCGTAAAATGGCAATATATAAAATGGCAGTGATCGCTACAATAAATAAATTAATCAATATAATCTCTAGAACGGTTAAAAGGAAAAATACAATTCCTTGCGTAAAAAGGCTGACGAGTAAAGGGATGCCTGTTAAGGCAATTGTTAAATAGAATAAGTAAATGAAAATATGCATAAATTTTGCTGCGTTAATGGTTCTAGCGGAAATCGGCTTAGTTGATAGTATGCTTTTGTCTCGTACATCTAAGAGTACTGAGGAAAAGTCAGAAATCAATGAAGTCATAATTAAAAAAATGATCATAGCAAACGCAATACTCATTTGAAATAAAAAGTTTTGACCAAATCCCATGAGTGGGATTAGTATAAGGCCGAATAAAACATAAATCCATAGCGATTTAATATAGCCATATTTTTGATTGTCCTTCTTTTTGTTCTGATTAAATAGTGTGGGTACTTTACGTTCATCCATTGTTAATTTGATATGAAGGATTTTTCTCATTAGGTCATAATCAATACCCATTTTTACAAAGAGCCAGCGGAATAAATCAAGCAATTGGAGTGTTTTAAAATCTGTCATGATTGTACTCCTCGAACGATGGATACAAATTTCTCACCAATTTCCTGATGCTCATGAAATCCTGTTAATTGATTAAAGATCCTTTCTAGCGTTCCTTCAGTGTTACCAGCTTGTAATTGGGCAAAGGTTCCGTCCGCTGCTATGTTGCCGTCATATAGCAGGATGATGCGACTACTGATCTTTTCAACGACATCCATAATATGAGATGAGTAAAATATTGTTTTTCCATTGGCTGCGAGCTGCGTTAAAATCTCTTTAAAAATCATTACACTGTTTGCATCTAAGCCATTGATCGGTTCATCTAAGAATAATAGGTCTGGATTATGTATAAGACTAGCAATGATTAATAGTTTTTGTCGCATGCCCTTCGAATACGAGGAAATTCTAGAATGGTACGCCTCTCCCACTCCAAACAACTCCATGAGCGATTTCGATTTGTCAGCTGCCTCCTCTAGCTCTAGCCCATATAACTGACCGATAAAGGTTAAATATTCATAACCTGTTAAGTTGTCATAAACATCAGCGATTTCTGGAACGTAACCAATTCTACGCTTATAGTCTATTTGATCTTGCCCAATGCTTTCACCAAAGAGCTTAATCTCACCACCATAATCACCTTCAAGCCCCAAAATAATTTTAACAGTCGTGCTTTTACCAGCACCATTTGGACCAATATATCCGATAATTTCTCCTCTAGTTGCATGGAGGTTTATTCCTTTTAATATTTCCTTGTTTCCATAACTTTTCGTTAAATTTGTAATCGTTAAAATGTCTTCCATTTCAGTGCACCTCCATAATTATAGAAAAAATATCCATTAATACACTATAACATATAAAAAGAAAATATATCCCTTTTGGTAAAATGAAACCAGTTCAATTCCATATGGTTGGGGAGGGGTTATTAAATTAAGAAATTATATATTATAACACCAATTTTTATTCTTTTGCTGTCACAAAACGGTAGTGAATTTAGTTATACAGATAGAGAGGAGGGAAGCTTGTGACTATATCAAATAAAACAGAGGAAACGTTACTAATAAAAAAGGTAGTTAAACAAGTTCAGGCAGGGGATACTCATGCCTACACAGAAATCATACGGTGCTTCCAAAAACAAATCTATCTTTACTGTTACTACCTATTAGGAAACAAAGAAGAAGCTGAGGATGCCTCACAGGATGTTTTTATAAAAGGTTTAGAGAATATTCGCCAATTCTCTTACTCAGTGTCATTTTCAGCGTGGCTCTATAAAATTGCTCATCATCATTGTATCGACCTACTGAAGAAGAAAAATAAGGGCTTTAGATTTTGGACAGGGTTTAAAAAGGAGCAAATGGTCGAGCAGGCATATGAATCCTATCATTACGAGGATTCAATTCATCAGTTATTAGAGAAATTAAATGTGGATGAAAAAAGAATTTTATTACTTCGATCTATTGAAGAGTATAGCTTTGATGAAATTGGCTCTATCATGGATTTGAAACCAGCTACTGTACGCAAAAAATATGAACGATTACGAAAAAAATTGTTGAAAGAAAAAAAGCAAGGGAGGGGATATTATGAGCGTTCAATCAAAACTGAAGGATGATGAATTGAACAAGCTAAAGAAGTACATCCGAGAAACACCCGTAGAAATTGATTTAGTTGACCGTGTTATGTATAAATATGACCATGATTCTAAAAAATTGATTACTCATAAAAAGAAGCCTCATAAAGTGTTGATAGTGAAGGCTATGGCTACCGTAATCGTATGCTTGCTACTAATCACGCCCTTCATTTCACCTACAATGGCAGCAACTATAAAACAAGTTCCTGTATTATCCTCTATTTTCAGTCTAGCTGGTGATCTTGGTCTGAAAACGGCTGATGAAAAGGGGCTTTCAACGAAACCTAATGCAAGTGTCAGTCACGATGGATTTACATTAAGTGTATCGGAGGTGGCATATGATGGTACACGTGTCTCGATTGGGGTAGAGCGACCTCGAACAGCTAGTGAAACGGAGACATTAATGGAGCGCCTCGGCAATATTGAATTGTTTATTAATGGAGCACCTATCGATGATTTTGCTCCTAGTGAGTCAAATCGTATTGGGATCTTTCTACACCCAGGAAAAGATAAGGATTCTACAATAATTGAGTTTTCGGATAAGAGCAATCAGGGAGGACGACCTTTCCCGGAGCAATTCGATTTAACAGTATATGCTACTATTACGGGCGTACAGGCTCCTTTAAAGATTGATATTCCTGTGAAAAATAAAATTGCAGACTATGTGACTTTACAGCCAAATGTAAATCGACATTATAATAATATTCATTTTACAGTTGAACAGATCAAGATTACCCCTATTACAACCAATATAACGACGAGAACCATATTGACAGACAACTCCACTTTTATTGAGCCATGGTTAACAATGGGGATAGATATTTTTGATAAGCAAGGGCGTAAACTTGCACTAATTAATGGGAATGGTTGGCATGAGACCAATGGAAGTGAAAAAATTATGGATCATCGCTTTACTCCTTTTGAATCTGTACCAGCATCCATAACGATCAAGCCTTATATCCATCTTTTTAAGGAGCATCCAAAAGGAAGCTTTCAAATGGATGAGAATAATGAACCGATAATTCAATATATTCCTGAGCTAGAAGTGACAATACCAGTAAAGTAATAAAAAATTATAAGTGAGAAGCAATGGTTTTATATTGGTTATTTTGAAACTGGCTGAGTATATATCCGCTCCTATATAATGAAGCTTTAATAAGAATAAATCGAGGTGTGGAATGCTAATTAAATCCAATGAAGATTTGCTTATTTTACTAGATCAGTTACTACGGGAGCCCCAACATTTTTGGAATAATTTTTATGATGATACATTTCGAAAGATTCCTTTCTTTGTTAATAAGCCTGATGAAAATCTAGTACACTATTTTGAAAAGGAAATGATTTTTCCGAGTAAAGTTTTAGAATTAGGATGTGGTGCAGGGCGTAATGCTATCTATTTAGCTAAAAAGGGATGTTCAGTGGTTGGAGTAGATCTATCAGAAAATGCACTGGAATGGGCAAAAAAGAGAATATCTGAAGAAGATGTGAATGTAGAATTAGTATGTGCTAATATTTTTGATTTAGATTTTCAACTGGAAAGCTTTGATTTTATTTATGATTCGGGATGCTTTCATCATATAGCACCACATCGTCGTGTTACTTATATAGAGATCATTAATAGGTTATTAAAGCAGGATGGATACTTTGCTTTATGTTCATTTGAGGAGAATGGTACATACGGAGGCTCTGCCCAGACAGATGAGGAAGTATATTTAAAGCGCAGTTTAGAGGGTGGGCTTGGTTATACCAAAAGTCAACTACAGGAAATTTTTAATTTTTTGGAAGAAATTGAAATACGTAAAATGTTACCAATGTCTACAGTAGATCCGCATTTTGGATTAGAAGGTTTTATAGTAGGGTTATTCAAAAAAAATGATATTAAAAAGCCATTCTGAAAAAAACTAGAGAATGGCTTCTTCTATTATAGTGAACTATTTAGAGAGCTCGACGACAGAATCATAAAAAATAGTAGTGGCTATAATGATATCCTCATCGGAGCTGTATTCTAAGGGATTGTGGCTAATGCCGTCTTTTGAGCGGACAAACAACATTCCGATTGGAGCGATTTCAGCAATATTCATGGGATCGTGTCCTGCACCACTTATAAGAGAATAGGGACGTATGCCTTGCTTTTCAATACTTATGGCAAGTTGTTGCTGTAGCTTCTCATCCGCTTTTGCAGGTTTAATGCGCTGTAATATTTTCGAAGCCATTGTAACATTTCTTCGGTCTGCAATTTGTTGTAGTTGCTGCAAAATCGTAGTCTCTAGTGATCTCACTTTTTGTTCGTCTATATCTCGTAGATCAATTGAGAAAGTAACTTTGCCTGGAATCACATTTGTTCCATTCGGGGACACAGTAAGCTTGCCGACCGTTGCAACCGCATCTGTAGTGTCATTTAATAGCCGTTCAATCGCTAAAATCATCTCGCTTGCCGCAGTTAGAGCATCCTGCCGAATGGGCATAGGTGTTGCACCAGCATGTTCACTGACGCCAGTGACAGTAATTTCTAACCATACAGGAGCGGCTATACCTGTTACAACACCTACAGGTAAACCTTCATTTTCTAGCACCTTGCCTTGCTCAATATGCATTTCTAAATAAGCTTTAATGTCATTTCGTTGAGCATTAACTAATAGTTACGGATTGTTCTTTCTTGTAACCGAGACGTTAGCAGAGACATGAAGTAGGCAGTAATGAAAAAGGTCAAACCCTTGTCATTACTGATTTTTTTGATTGAATCACTTTTTATTTTGCATACAGAATTTTATACATTGTTGATTTGACAGCGTTTTTCAATTCAACTGCTAGCTGCATCATGTATAAATATTGCATAAAACTAAAAACAAATCCTCCTACCAAAAGTAACTCCATCAGATTTTGCTATTTATATTCCCAGCTTTTATTTTTTGTCTTTCTAATTCGACTTTCTCCAATTCCACTTCTAGTTCCCTATGCTTAATCAAATACTCTTTTTTTATTTGATAAACCTTAATGAAGCTTAAAATCACAATAATAAAAGCAAATATCAACATTAACAATTGCATATTCGAGAAATACAAACAATACACCTCACTTTCTATATTATATATTCTACATTCTTTTGGTTATTATGTATAATTAAGTGAATAATGCATTTAATTATACATAAATGTATTATTTTACAAAAAACACAAAAGGAGAATTAGGATGAAAAAGTTTAACGTTTTTATTTGCGGTTTGATACTAGCATTGATTGTATCTACAGTTTCACCAAGTTTTGTACATGCCAATGAAATAGCAAGTAAAGAAAGTGCTTTAGCCGAATCAGTATTATATAACTTTGATACAAAAAAATTAGAGTTTGATGAAGAGGCTGCTAAAGAAGAATATAATTTCACAGATGAAGAATTAAATTATTATGAATCTTCCATAGAATCACTAACTCCTGAAGAAGTTAATAACAAACTTTTAACATTAGGTATAGACATGGAAAATTATGATGGCAACATAATTTATAAAGAAGATGAAAATGGTGAAGTTCAAGGATTTGCCGTTATAGCGTGGCTTGCGGGGATTGGTTTTGTTTCATTTGTTGGATATTTTTTCTGGGATCGATATCTTACACATAAAGAAAAAATGAATTATATGAATAAATGCTTCGCTCAGGGCGGAAACCCAATAATTGACTCAAGAGATAAATCTGGTTTAAAAGGACAAACTAGTGCAGCAGAAGCTGAAAGAATTGGTGGATATAATTTTGCATGTGAAAAGCCATAAATCGAAATAACACCATATGAATAAGATATACGGAAAAGACCAAGGCTGTTATTTAAATCAGCCTTGGTCTTAAATTTATATTAAATGTAAAGAAAGAACATAAGGAAAAGGTGATAGGTGTTTTTTCTCAGAGCTCGTTGAGGGAAAGACGTTTGAAACTCAGGGGGTCATAATCACTCATATCGGTTTCATAACTTAAAGTAAATAACAGAATTATTTTTTTATCCCCAAGTTTCTTTGGTGTCATAACTTAAAGGATATGGCGACAATTGGAATTCCTTCATAGCTTCTTCAATGGAAATGCCAGCCTCATCTGTGTGCTGTAATTGTCCCTCCGTTAAAAGCCCGGCCATCGCACTACTACCAAGTAGCCCAAAGCCAAATCTCGTTCCCTCCTCATCCTTAAAAGCGACAACTTGTATCTTTTTAGAGGGTAGTATTTGTTGCTCATACATACTATTTACGACTTCAATAGCTGCCAATACCCCTAATGCTCCATCATATTTGCCGCCTTCTGGTACTGTATCAATGTGTGAGCCTAGCATAATGGTTTCATCGCCTTCACCATAAGTACCAATGAGATTTCCAACAGCGTCAACCGTTACTTTCATGCCAGCCTGTTCCATATAAATGGTCACTAGCTCAATAGCCTGTTTTTCTACTGGTGTAAAGGAGAAGCGATTAATCCCACCTGTTGCTTCATTGCAGCCGATTTGGCTTAAGTCTTGAAGATGTTGTAAGAGTCTACCTCCATTAATCATGACAATCACTCTTTCATCTGGAATTGGAAGTGGTACTGTCCTTCTCATAAGACAAATTGGTCATGAACCACCTCTAAATTATTATTGTACCCTTTGGCAATAGTGGGGTCGATTACTTTGCAATGAAATTGGCGTATTTACCTGTTTCATTATCCGCCCCTTGTTGACCCGATGGACAATGGATAAATGTTTGTTGAACCTCGATTTCCTTATAACAGTTCGAGCTTAAATAAATTATTATGACCCTTATCGTAGTGTGGCACATAGTTAATATTGTGAACGATCTTCATCACGTTTGATACGTATAATAATTTTGAAATAAGATAGAAAGAAGAACAACCACTACAATAGGAAATTACATAATGAGTGGACCTTTTGAGTTCACTCTCGTTATGCAAGAATGAAGCAAGGGGGTCAGGGATTGTTTAATGATTTTAAGATGGTGGATGATCGTCCTGTTTATGTGCAATTGAAGGATTATGTTCAAGATATGATTGTCAAAGGGCATCTGTTAGAACATCAAAAGCTTCCATCTACGCGTGAACTTAGTAAGCTATTAGCAGTTAGCAGAAATACAGTGCTGAATGCATATGCTGAGCTAGAGCAGGACGGCATCATTTATGCAGTGAAAGGAAAAGGGAACTTTGTAGGAAAGGTTACTACTTTGAAAACGTCCCCTATCGAACTTGACTGGAAAAATAGGCTGAATACAGCAACTTTGTTAGCAGATGAAATCGATTTAGTACGACAAGATATTCAGTGGCAAAAAGGGATGATCTCCTTTACTAGTATTGCTCCGGAAGAAAAGCTTTTTGATGTTGAAAATTTCAAACGGGCTTTTCTTACACGTATGTCCCTTGAAGGCGATATTGTCTTGAATTATGGCTATGCAAAAGGGTATAAACCTTTAATTGATTATCTCCTTCGCTATATGGAAATGAAGGGTGTAGATATTTCTAATAAAGATATTTTAATCACTAACGGTTTTACGGAGGGACTCGATATTTTATTATCCTCAATAGCTAAAAAGTCTGGGCGTGTTCTATGTGAAAATCCTACACATCACGCAGCATTGAAGCTTTTTCGTTTACATGGGCTAGAAATTCATGGCGTTGATATGAGCGATGATGGCATTGATATGGGGCAGGTAGAAAAAACATTAGCCAAAATGGATTTTGATTTTGCCTATCTCATCCCGTCCTATCATAATCCAACTGGAATTGTCACCTCCTCTGAGAAGAGGAATGCTATTTTTCAGCTTTTTTCCAACTATCAAATACCTATCGTAGAAGATGGCTTTAATGAGGAATTAAGGTATTCCAGCTCTCATTTGGCACCACTAATTGCATTTAGTGGTTCAGGTAATAACATTGTCTATATTGGCAGCTTTTCTAAAATCCTTTTCCCAGGCTTACGTGTTGGCTGGATTTTAGCAGATAAGGAGCTAATTGCTAGCCTAGAAAGCATGAAAAGAGCGCGGACAATTCATACATCGACACTGGATCAGGCAGTGTTATATCAATATTTACAGGATGGTTATTTTGAAAAATATTTAAAGAAAGCAAGATCTGTTTATAAGAAAAAGTATGAGCTTGCTCGTCAAGCCTGCATGGAGTACATTCCATTTTGCAAAATCAGAGGGGATGGAGGACTGCATCTATTTATTGAACTAGAAGAGGGCATAGATGCTCGCAGATTATTAGAAAAATGTTATGACGAAGGTGTGGTGTTCTATCCAGGAGATGTATTTTATACAAATGGTCTTGGTAAAAACACATTTCGCCTAGGGTTTTCCCGTTTATCAGAAGAAGATATTGTCCGGGGTATTCAAATTATTGGGGATACATTAAGAAATGATAGAAGGGGTTGAAAAGATGAAAGTTGGCGTAATTATGGGCGGTACCTCCTCTGAAAAGCAGGTTTCGATTATGACAGGGAAGGAAATGGTTGCTCATTTAAATAAACAAAAATACGATGTTGTTGAAATAGTAATGGAAGACCATCAAGAGGTAATAGAAAAAGTCCAAGGTATTGATGTAGCTTTATTAGCACTGCACGGTAAGTTTGGAGAGGATGGCACGATTCAGGGTGTATTAGAAACATTGGGTATTCCTTATACAGGAAGTGGTCTTCTAGCAAGTAGTTTGTGCATGGATAAAAATATGGCCAAGAAAATACTGCGCTATGAAGGGATCGCCACACCAGATTGGATGCATCTCGTAAAGGGTGAGGAGCTGCCATTACAGGACATAGAGCTGATGGGTTATCCGCTGGTCGTTAAACCAAATGCTGGTGGCTCTAGTGTAGGTGTTCAAATTGTCCATGATCGAAATGCCTTATTGACGGCTGTTGCAGAGGTATTGAAGTGGGATAACGAAATCATTATTGAGCAGTACATGATTGGTGACGAAATTACATGCCCAATCCTCAATGATAAGCTATTGCCAGTCCTTTCAATCAAACATACGGCAGTATTTTTTGACTACCAGGCGAAATATGATGATGCTTCTACAATAGAGGAGCCTGTGGAACTCCCACTTGCGATTAATGACCGTGTGGCAAAGGCTGCTATGACAAGCTATAAGTCTTTAAAATGTAGTGTGTATGCTAGAGTAGATATGTTAATTAAGGAGGGCGTTCCTTATGTGTTGGAGGTTAATACATTACCTGGCATGACCCAAAATAGCCTGCTACCAAAAAGTGCCCTTGCTGCAGGAATTAGCTATTCTGCCTTATTGGATAGCATTATTGATAGCTCCTTACAGATTGATAATAGGTAAATAGAAAAAACACCTTTTGTTTTCCTACAAAAGGTGTTTTGACTATCTTAAGATTTGGCTAATTCAATAAAGCCTTCTCCAAAAACATCTCTTACATCATGAATGGCAATAAAGGCATCTTTGTCGACTTCTTTGACAATTTTTTTGAGCTTTACAACTTCTTGCTTACTAATGACGATATACAAAATTTCTTTTTGTTCCTTTGTATAATAGCCATGACCGGAAAGTACCGTAACCCCGCGGTTCATATAAGCAGTTACCTGTCCAGCAATGTCTTCTGGTTTTTTAGAGATGATCGTAACTGCTTTTTTAGGATTAACCCCTTCGATAACGAACTCCATCACCTTAGTACCAACATAAAGCATGATTATTGTTAACATTAATGCCTCTGCTCCGATGATAAAATAAGATGAAAAAGCAACGATTAAATCAAAGAATAAAAGTCCGTAGCTAATACTCCAGCCAAGGTACTTGTTGGTGATTCTAGCTAAAATCGTAGAACCTGCCGTTGTACCACCGACTCTAATAATCAAACCAATACCGACCCCAGCAAATACTCCACCAAAAATCGTATTTACGATAATTTCATTTGAGGAAATCGACCAAGATTCTGTTAAATGTAAAAATAAAGAATGGAATGAGACCGCAATGATCGTATAAATTGTTGTTTGTCTATTTAGAAATTTATAGCCAACTAGTAGTAAAGCCGCATTCATAATAAAGCTGACAATACTTGGAGACCATCCGAAAAGATAATAGGCTATAATCGTTAAGCCCGTTACGCCACCTTCACCCAAATCATTTGGAATAACAAATAAGTTAACTGCTAGGGCAAAAAGCAGTGATCCAAGCATAATCATTAAAATATCTATTACGTATTTTTTCATTCACATAACACCACCATATCAAATTAGATTTTTTCTTAAATCCATACTATATCAGGTTTTCACCAAATGATATACTTTTTTTGTAATATTCATTTAGGATATATCGACCTTTTTTTGTATGTCTTTAGACTAAGAAGACCTTGACTAATTAGAATAAATATTTATAATAATCATAATACTTTTAAGGAGGATTATTAAAAAATGACATATTCTATGAGACTACGTTGCACCGTTTTGAACCAATAACTGAATAGGGTCAAAAACTCTGTTTGTGAAGCCAGAGTATACGGGATAGTCTGTCCTTTTTTAATCATCTTCAATTGCGCAAGAAAGAGAACAGCTCACGCCTTTATTTAAAGAAGCTGCTTATTCTCTAATATATCCTAGTTACTTGGATCACAGGCAATTTGTCTGTGATTTTTTGTTTTATCCATAAGGAGGAATAGATCATGCATATGCTATTATTCTTTTGATACGAGCTTTAACTAGAGGCTCGTATCGGTACCATAGCTATCGATACGAAATGAGTTAATTTCGGGAGGTAGTCATATGGAAAAAGTTTGCTTTGAATTAGAACACGTAATTGTAAATTATTTAGATAAAGAGATTTTAAACATTGAAAAATTAGCCATTCATCAATTCGATCGAATCGGTATCGTTGGGAAAAATGGCGCTGGAAAAAGTACATTAATGAAGTTACTTGCTAGCAAGGTTCAGCCGACAAGTGGGATGGTAAATAGTCATGTACATTTCGGCTATTTTGAACAAATGGAAGCACCAACGTCTGTAGAGGCAGAGGCACAGTTATTAGGGAAATTAGCTATTCCAGCAAATTCTGAAGGACTAAGTGGTGGGGAGCAAACGAGATTAAAGTTAGCTCAATTATTTTCTTTCTATGAGGAGGCGCTGCTCATTGATGAGCCAACAACACATTTAGATCAAGAGGGTATTTCATTTCTAGTGGATGAATTGCGTTATTACTATGGTGCGCTGGTACTAATTAGCCATGATCGTGCGGTTCTGGATAATTTGGTCACAACAATTTGGGAGATTGATGGTGGCACAGTAAACATTTATTCTGGCAATTATAGTAATTATGCTTGGCAAAAGCAGCTGGAGCAAGATCAACAACGCCAGGCGCATGACTTATACTTGAAAGAAAGAAGTCGTCTTGAACAAGCTGCCGAAGATAAAATGAAAAAGGCTGAAAAAATTACCCAAGCAGGTAACATGTCAAAAAGAGAAGCTCATGCAAAGCCGAATCGCATGTTTATGACAAAGTCCAAAGGTACAAGCCAAAAAAACGTACAACGGGCAGCCAAGGCAATAGAACAGCGAATAGAGAAGCTTAAGAAAGTAGATGCGGTGCAGGTAGACAGAAAAATAGTTTTCCGACAATCGAAAGCCTTGGAACTACACAATAAATTTCCGATTATGGCAGATCAATTCACTTTACACGTTCCAGGAAAAGTCCTATTGGATGTCGTAAGCTTTCAAATACCATTAGGTAAAAAAATTGCACTTGCAGGTAGTAACGGTTGTGGAAAAAGTACCTTACTGCGACATATTGCAACTAATGGGGAGGGGTTAACCATTTCCCCTAAGGCCAAAATAGGCTATTTTCATCAAATGGGCTACCAATTTAAAAGTGAGGAAACGGTCCTCCAATTTTTAAAAAATCGCTCAGATTACGATGAAGGCTTTTTACGAAGCGTTCTAAGTTCCATGCAGTTTGTAGGAACTGATATACAAAAGGGTGTGAACTCTTTAAGTGGTGGTGAAGCGATACGCCTTCAACTGTGTTATCTGTTTTTGGGAAACTATAATATACTGTTATTAGATGAGCCAACTAACTTCTTAGATATTCAAGCATTAGAGGCGTTAGAGCAATTTATAGCGGCTTATGAGGGAACCATAATCTTCGTGACACATGATGAAAACTTTATTGAAAATGTAGCAGACATACAATTCACAATAAAAAATAATAAGATATTTTAACTGTGAAAATGCGATTCTACCATTAGGAGGAATCGCATTTTTTTATTAAAGTTTTAATAAAAGAGAGGGAAGAGGGAAAATTTGGCGAATGTGATAGATAGACACTATGAAAAGGTGATGATCGATGTTGAATACGGATGTGACGACTAAATTAAAAATCAAGCAGCCAGCTCATAAAGTTTTTGAAGCCATTATTTCTCCTACTGAAATCGGACATTATTGGTTTTCTAGTAGCTCTGAAAGATGGGCAGAGGGGAAGAGGATTACATTGAGATACGAGGAGTATAGCGCAGAAGGAATTATCTCAGTACTTGAAATAGAGACTAACAAAAAAATTGTATTTTCTTGGGGAGAAGAGCATGGTGAAGTGACGATTGTTACTATGACTCTTGAGGAATATCAAGGTGAGACAATCATTGAGGTAGTGGAATCAGGACTGAACGCACATGATCTGGAAATTGTGACGAAAATGATGGGCCAAAAAGAAGGCTGGATTTATACATTAACCTGTCTCAAAGGATACTTAGAAAATGGCATAAAAACTTTAAGAGCTTCATTAATTCATTAGAGTAGTATGATTGGATGACCTATTTTTGAGGTGATTTTTTGGATAAACGAATTTTTTCATTTTGTATCATTTTGATCACTGTTATTTCGTTATTTAGTCCGACGATTGTTTCTAATTTAATGCTTCAACAAAGTACAATAATGGATACTCATTATTACATTCAATATTTGGCTCATTTATCGAGTGTTTATCTAAGTTTATTCTTTTTGGCTTCATTAGCATTCGTTTTATTTCTGAAGAAAAATCGATGACTAAATTCATCAATGCTTTGCTGAACATCCTTTTCTTACCTTCGGGGGTGAAGGATGGGGGAGAATTGACATTACGGCTACAAATTTGCTTCGAACCAATTTAGAAATTTCGTCTGCCTAGTTGTAGAAGTCATGCCACCTGAAGCTATAAATAGGGCAATAGCGGTCTGATTAAAGCATTCATCTACAACATAAAGGAGGAATTGGTATGAAAAAGTGGGTTTGGCTAACTGGTGGCCTTTTAGTATGTACAGGGTTTGTCATAGGCATTGTATTTTGGAAAATCCAAAAAGAAGTCAAGAAAGACGACCCTGAATATATTGTGCAATTTATGAAAGAGAATAAGGGCAATAAAAATGTTTCCGTAGCGATACAATATAATCGCCTAAGCTGGGTAGAGCAACATACAAAGGAACCACTGCCTTTAGCCAGTACGGTTAAAATAATCGTCGCTATCGCATATGCGCAACAAGCCGCAGATGGACATATCAATCCTCAGCAACAAGTTCGCTTAAGGGAATTAGAGACATTTTATATCCCAAAAACAGATGGTGGCGCACATGAAGCGTGGCTAGCGCAGTTAAACCTCAATGGCAAGGGAAGTGTGCCGCTGAGCGAGGTTGCAAAGGGAATGATTACTTATAGTTCTAATGCAAATACAGATTATTTAATGCATGTACTAGGGCTTCAAAATATTAATGAGGTTCTCACTCAACTGGATGTAAAAGGTCATGAACTTCTGTATCCAATCGCAAGTGCTCTCTATATCCCCATTCAATTGCGAGATGAAAAGAGTCTAACGAAAAAAGAAACACTAGCGGCTTTAAAAGATATGGGGATGGCTGAATATCGAGAACGGGCATTGGCTATTCATGAGAATTGGCTAGAAAAACCTTTAACAAAAGAGGAGAAAGCTCAGGCAATAAAAATACTCAATTTGGATGTTCAAAGGGTTTGGTCTGATCGTTTAATAAGGGCTTCTACTAGTGACTACATTTCTATTTTAGAAAAGTTGAATAGTAAAAATTACTTTACAGAAGATGTACATAAATACTTAGATCCTGTGATGGAACAATTGATGCAAAACCCTAGAAATCAAGGATGGCTTACACATGCAGGTCAAAAAGGAGGGTCAACAGCCTTTGTATTGACACTAGCCGCCTATGCGGAAGATAAAGAAGGGAATCAGACGGAGATAGCCTTTTTTGCTAACGACTTAAAAACAATGGAACAAATTAAATTATCTACTAGTATGAATAGTTTTCAATTAAAATTTCTTACAGACGAGAAATTTAGGGTGCGTCTTCAAAGGGAATTATCTGAGTGATGAATCGCCTAAAAATTATCTATGTTCATCAAGTAATCTTTCAAGAAAATCGGAGAATGTAGGTGCATACTCATAAATCATGTTATTCATTAAGTCATAACACATGACGGGAAACTCCCCATCTTCATCTTTTGCGGATAAATCGAAGAAATAAAGCTCATCTGCGTCTGGGACAAATAAGTCCAATCTATTTGGATATTTTCTGTACCAATCTTCATCGGCCAAGTTCAGACGGTGAATATAGAGAATGTCGCTATCGTCGATATCTCTGTATTCAGGTTGACTGACCGTCAGGATGTTTCCTCCAATTAGTCGGGCATTGCCATAATTCATTAACCACCAGCAATAAGAGGGCGGTAATTGAAACCCTAGCTCTAATTCTGCTTCGGTTATCCAGCTATCTTTTACATTGCATCCAGGATGCCACTTAATCGATGTGGTATGAGCTAGCTTTTTTACTATATTCTCATACATCAAAAAAACCTCACTTTTTCATAATGACATCTAAAGAGCGCCCTTGTAGTTGAGGTAGCTTTTGTACATTCCTTCAACCGTCTGCATACTATACATTTATAATATGTGAGAGGATTGAGGTCAATGCATTACCCTTATTATCATAATTACCCCGTGTATAATTACGGCTACCAGCCTGTTTATTGGGCTTATCCAACACAGCTAGAACAGGGAACCAGAAGTAATATGCGGAGAGATTATGGACCAGAGCCATTCGTTGTGGACATAGAGGACGTTACAAAGCAAAACAAAAATTACCGCAAAGCTTTATGGACAGGGTCAAACTTACAAGTAACTGTGATGAGCATCAATGTAGGAGATGATATTGGCTTAGAAGTGCATCCCCATGTCGATCAATTCATTTGTATTGAAGAGGGTAAGGGAGTTGCCCAAATGGGACCGACTAAGGATTATTTAAACTTTCAAAGAAATGTTTCTGAAGATACGGCCATCATGGTGCCCGCAGGGACATGGCATAATATTACGAATATAGGAAATGAACCATTAAAGCTCTACACGATTTATGCGCCACCCAATCATCCACCTGGGACTATTCATGTGACGAAGGTAGATGCAGAGGCTGAAGAAGCGGGCTATGGTCAAGAAAATTAAAAGAAAAAAAGCGTGTTTAATTAAACATGCTTTTTTCTCGTTATATGGTAGAATGTTTTTTAATTACAGATAATAAAGGTCCTTAATTAATGAAAGAAGGTAATGAATGATGAAATATTCAAAGGCAACAAACTATGCGTTACATACAATGGTGTTTTTGACGAATACACCTAAAGGAAAATCAATGAATGTTGAGACACTAGCTGACATGCAGAAACTATCTCCAACCTATCTTTCCAAAATTTTAACAAAGCTTGTAAAGGCGGGTTTAATCGAATCGAATCCAGGTGTCAATGGAGGTTATCGTATTTCGAAGCGCCCTCAAGAAGTTTCCTTTTTAGATGTGATTTACGCAATCGAGGGACAAACCACATTATTCAGCTGTTCCTCTGACCACGAGGATTCCTTTCATAACGAAGGTTGTCTCATTGAGCAAGTAATGGTGGATGCTGAGAACAATATGAAAGAAGAGCTTAGTAAGAAATTGATTATTGATATTGCTCATGAAATCGATAAAAAAATGAAGTAGGCGGATAGAATGTTGAAATGGACGGATAAGAACTAGGGGACTCTAGTTCTGTTGTTATTTCAATTGCATAAGAGCCCCAAAGTATTGCTGTGCGGTTGTGAAACAAATAAATGCCAGTAGTTCACTGATTTCAGCCTCTGTTAAATATTCTTTTAAGACAGCGGTGACATTGGGTGCGGTATGCCCTTTAGTGACTAAGAATGCTTCAGCAAAACCTGTACATACCGCTGTTTTCTCATCGTAATGTTGAGGGTCAGGTACACCTTTCGCCTGACAATATTGACAACCATTTTTTTGTGCCAATGTTTTTCGGACCTCTTCTTTTAAATGTGCAGATAAATGACCGTCCTTTTCGACTGCTTCCCCTAGTTGTAACCAATGCGACTGTATTCCCTCGTTATAGCCTAGTAGTTGTTGAAATGGTGTTAAGCCCTTGTCATATAGATGAATGAGTGTCATTAATCTTCCCTCCTATAATTAGTGTAAAATATGAATGGCGATGTTAACATACCAATTCGAAGGGAAATATTTTCTTTCTCTTTTAAAATGAAGGGAATTTTCTATAATGGATTTCATTAATGAAAAAATACTAAAAGAATTGAAAAAAGATAGCCGAATTTCTATGAGTGAGCTAGGCAGGAGAGTACATTTATCGGCCCCTGCAGTTCGTGAAAGGGTACGACATTTAGAGGAAAAGCAAATCATAAGAAAATATACGTTAGACATTAATACAAAGGCGCTAGGCTTTCCCATTGAAGCTATAATTGAGGCAACAATTAAAAATAATCGCTATGCAGATTTTAAAGAACATATCCTGACATTTACAAACGTAGATTTTTGCTATCGAATATCGGGAGAAACTTGTTTCTTATTAAAGGCTCATTTTCAATCTTTTCCTGATGTAGAGCAATTTATTGATGAATTACAGCTATATGCACATACAAAAAGTAATTTTATTTTTTCTGATATATGTGAGGACTTATAAAAAAGGAGATCTTTATGGAAATCAAATTATTTACGGGTGAAATAGATGCTTTAGTCCATTTACTAACTCAAAATATATGGATTTACCACACCAATCAGCATATAAAAGAAGAGACCGTTCGAGCAGCGTTCGCGGAGGGATATTATGAGAATGATTGTGAAACACATTGGTTACTGGAAAATGGAGAAAGAGTAGGAATTATCTTTATACATGATATCAGTGACACCATCCCACTGTTTGATATCCGCTTACATGCAAATTGTAGCGGAAAAGGATATGGCGTAATGGCACTTCGATGGTTACAAGAGTATCTATTTGAGGTAAAGGGTAAGATTCGTATTGAAGGCTATACAAGAGTTGATAATATAGGAATGCGGAAATGTTTTAGCAAAGCTGGTTTTGTGAAGGAAGGCTATTTACGAAATGCTTGGGAAAATGAAGATGGCACAGTGACCGATAGTATTGTCTATGGTGCTATTAAAGAAGATTGGGTTCTAGGAAATCCAACGCCTATTAATATAGATGACGTTCCATTTTAAGGAGACATGTATGAAGAAAAATGTGTTAAATGCTTTAAGGCAATCTTGGTCGGCTCAATCAAGTTCTAAATGGAGCGTTGAAAACCCTGCAAAAGGGCAATGTGGTGTTACTTCTCTAGTGGTGCAAGATATTCTTGGCGGGGAAATTAGGAAAACAAGTTTGGATGAGGGCTGGCACTTTTATAATGTAATAAATGGAGAGAGAATGGATTTTACGAAAGAGCAATTTTCATCTGAAATTGATTATCAAGACATTGATTCGAATAGGGCAGAGGCTTATCAGGATACAAATAATGCTCAATATAGCTGTTTAAAATCACAAGTTAATAGACATTTAGCAAGGGCAGAGGGATAGATTCCTTTGCTTTTTTAAATTAGTAAAACAAAGGTGTTGACGATTAGGAAAGTGGCGTGTTATTATTATCTCGAATTCAAGATAAATAAATTCAAGATAAACGAATTCAAACCTTTAACTTTCGTAAGGAGGTACAATAATGGGTTTTTGGAATAAATTATTTTCTTCAAAAAAAGAGGAGGAACAAACAATGGCAGAATTAAATATCGGTATTATTATTGGATCAACACGTGAGGGACGTGTAAGTCCTCAGGTAGCACAATGGGTAAAGGAAATTGCAGATCAACGAGGCGATGCAAACTATACAGTGATTGATATCGCTGATTATAAATTGCCATTATTAGGAGAGCCAGGGCAAGATGCTTCAGGTGCACAGGCTTGGTCTGAAATTATCGCTAAACAAGATGGATTTGTGTTCATCGTACAAGAATACAATCACTCTATTACAGGCGCTCTAAAAAATGCACTAGATTATTTACGTGTTGAGTGGAATAACAAAGCAGCAGGCATCGTTTCATATGGTTCTGTAGGTGGTGCTCGTGCAGCAGAACATTTACGTGGCATCATGGGTGAGCTTTTAATCGCAGATGTACGTGTTCACCCTGCATTATCATTATTCACAGATTTTGAAAATGGTTCAGACTTTAAACCACAAGCTGTACAAACAGATTCAGTCAATCAAATGTTAGATCAAGTAATCCCATGGTCAAAAGCTTTATACACAATTCGTTAAGCTTGCCGGTTTGAAATAGGACGAAGTTGGATAAAGTGTGGGAGAGAAAAATTAGACAGGAAAGGGCATGTTAACATGAAAAAACATACAGCAGGTATTCACCATATCACAGCTATTGTAGGCCACCCACAAGAGAATATTGATTTTTATGCAGGTGTATTAGGCTTGCGTTTAGTGAAACAAACTGTAAACTTCGATGATCCTGGCACATATCATTTATATTTCGGTGATGCAGGTGGGAAACCTGGAACAATCATTACGTTCTTCCCTTGGGCCAATGCATATCAAGGGCGTATTGGTGACGGTCAAGTTGGTGTCACAACGTATGTTGTACCAGAGGGGGCACTACCATTTTGGATTAATCGTTTAGCAAAATTTTCAATTCCTTTCCAAAAAGCTGAACGCTTTGGTGAGCAAGTCATTCAGTTCGATGACCCGCATGGTCTGCATATTGAACTCGTTGCGCGTGCTGCAGGCGAATTAAATAACTGGACATTTGGAGAAGTAACGCCAGAGGTTGCCATTAAAGGATTTGGTGGAGCTACTTTATATTCTAGCCACCCTGAAGAAACTGCAAAAGTTTTAACAGAGGTAATGGGTCTTGAAAGAGTAGCGACAGAGGGTGACTATACTCGTTTTAAATCTAATGCGGAGATTGGCAATACAGTTGATTTAAAAATGGTTGTAGGCCAACGTGGACAAATGGGTGTAGGAACGGTTCACCATATTGCATGGAGAGCTCAAGATAATACGGATCATTTAGAATGGCAAGAGTATGTTATGAATCATGGACAACATGTAACGGAAGTCAAAGATCGTAATTATTTTAATGCGATTTATTTCCGTGAACCTGGTGAAGTTTTATTTGAAATTGCTACGGATCCTCCGGGATTTGCTCATGATGAAACAATGGAGACGATGGGAAGCCAATTAATGTTACCATCTCAATATGAGCAACAACGAGAGCAATTAGAAAGAACACTAATTCCGATTGAAGTCCGTGAGCTTGATTAAGAGGGGTGAGTCGCTTGATTTCGATTGATCCTACAAAAAATTCAGAGCGTGAAAACTATAAATTATTAATTGGAAGTATTATTCCAAGACCAATTGCGTTTGTAACAACAAAATCTGAGCAAGGAATAATCAATGGGGCACCATTTAGTTATTTTAATATCGTGTCTTCTAACCCACCGATGATTTCTTTAGCCATCCAGAGACCAAATGGTCGTTTGAAAGATACAGCTCAGCATATCTATCATCAGCAACAATTTGTAGTTCATATTGTGGATGAGAGTAATGTAGAGCAGGTGAATGAGACCGCAGCATCCCTGCCAGTTACAGAAAGTGAACTGACACGAACAAACTTCACTTTAGTGGATAGTAAGCAAATAGTGGTTCCTGGCATCCAAGAGGCAAAGGTTCGTATGGAGTGTTGCTTAGTACAATCCATTCCTTTGATGAATGGGGAGGAGCAGACTGGTGATTTATTTATTGGAGAAGTTGTTCAATTTCATGTAGATGAAACAATCTATCATGATGGACGTATCGATCCAAGAAAATTACAGGCGGTTAGTAGGCTTGCCGGGTCAAACTATGCTAAAATTGGCGATATTTTTGAGCTAGAACGTCCCTTATAGAATCTACTTAAATGAATGCGAAATGTTGAGAACTCAACATTTTCGCATTTTTTTGATTTGGCGACATCCTCATCTGCCGTTGAGCGCACGGGCCATGGCATCTAAATAATTTTGACTAGCGCGCTGACTAATTTCAGCATCCGGCACAAAGACTTCAAAGCAATGAAAGCTACCAGGATAGAGATTCATCTCAACAGCTACTCCTGCTTGAGCAAGTCGTGCTACATAGTCGAGGGTTTCATCTCTGAATAAATCAAGTTGGCCTATACACGTGTAGGTAGGAGGTAGTCCTGCTAAGTTATCTGCTCTTGAAGGAACCGCATATGGAGAAAGTTCATGGGTGTCCTGTTCCTCCCCTAAGTACATACGCCAAGCGGTCAAATTATTTGTTCTATTCCATGTTGCGTGACTGTCAGTAATTTCATAGCTAGAAGGCGTTTCATTTCGGTTATCAAGCATTGGATACAGTGGCATCTGGAATATAATCGCGGGTCCTCCTTTATCACGAGCCATTAATGCGAGAGCTGCTGTTAACCCTCCCCCTCCACTTGCACCGGCAATTGCCACCCTTTTACTATCAATGCCTAGCTTAGGAGCTTCAGTTGTCATCCATACTAACCCTGCATAGCAATCTTCAATCGCAGCTGGATAGGGATGCTCGGGGGCAAGTCGATAATCAACTGATACGACAACGCAGTTAGCGGTCTGAACAAAACGTTCACATAGAAGGTCATCCATATCAGGATGTCCCATCACAAAACCACCACCATGAATCCAAAGCATAGCAGGAAGTTTGTCATGGTTCCGTTTAACAGGTTCATATATTTTTACTAGCATTTCACCTCCATCTCCTCTAGGAATCATGCAATTCGTCGTGTGCACAAGTTTTGACTTTTCTAATGGTGGCTGGACTAAGAGGCTGCGACTCCACGCTAAATCTTCCTCCAGACGAAAGCCCGGAAATTGTGAGTAAGCCTGTCTTAATTCTGGTAAGATTCGGTCATTGATTGTCATATAAATTCTCCCTGTAAAGTAATGAATTTTTAAATAAATGGATGTCCTGCTACAGCCATTTCCGCCTCCCATTGGGCAACTTCTTCACGCACACGAGGAGCCACTTCGGTTCCTAGAAGTTCTATAGCTTGCATGACTTGATCATGTGGCATTGTACTTAAAGGTACGTATAACATAAATCGTGTGATCCCTACATGTTTACGAAGATGAATAATTTTCTGAGCAACTGTCTCTGAATCACCGACATATAATGCTCCTTCAAAACTACGTGCAGCATCATAGCTAGAACGATCATAATACGGCCAACCCCGTTCTTTGCCCAGTTTATTCATGCCTGCCTGTGTAGATGGGAAAAATGTATCTGCTGCCCACTCGTTATTCGGGCCAACAAAACCTATCGAATGGGAGCCTACCCGAAGCTTAGATAAATCATGACCTGCATGAGCAGCAGCTTTTTTATAAAGTTGTACGATTGGAGCAAACTGCATAGGACTGCCACCAATGATTGCTAGCATAAGGGGTAATCCTAAAATTCCTGCCCGAATGGCTGATTGTTGATTTCCTCCACTACCAACCCAAATTGGTAAGGACTTTTGAACAGGTCTTGGATACACACCTAAATTATTGATCGCTGGTCGATGCTTCCCTTCCCACACTACTTTTTCTTCCTCACGAATTTTAAGTAATAAATCTAAATGCTCTTCAAATAGTTCATCATAGTCATTTAAATCGTAGCCAAATAAAGGGAAAGATTCGATGAATGACCCACGACCTGCCATAATTTCCGCACGCCCATTTGAAAGTCCGTCCAAAGTAGAAAAATCTTGATAGACGCGAACCGGGTCAGCTGAAGAAAGGACAGTCACCGCGCTTGTAAGTCGAATTTTTTCCGTTTGTGAAGCAGCAGCGGCTAGCACCATTGCTGGAGAAGATGCAGCATAGTCTTCTCGATGATGCTCGCCAACCCCAAATACATCCAGTCCTACTTGATCGGCAAGAATGATTTCTTCAACCACTTCACGTAAGCGTTGGGCATGACTAATCACTTCCCCATTATGAACATCTGGTTTTGTTTCTACAAAAGAGGTAATTCCTATTTCCATTTGTCATTCTCCTTGTCAATTTAATGTTTTGTAAATCGTAAAGTCGTTGCCCAAAAAAGAATTGCTATAGCACTAATTGAAGCTCCGAGGAAAGAGACCCCTTCCCAGCCAAAGTGTGCATATATTTGCGTAGAAGCAATGGAGCCACTTGCACTGCCGATGGAATAAAAAATCATATATCCAGCAGTAAGTCGACTTCTTGCCTCTGTACGTAATGGAAGAATTAGCGCCTGATTCGTAACATGTACGGCCTGTACAGCTAAATCTAGCAATACGATCCCTACAATTAACGCAAATAACGATTGTTCTAGATAGCTAATAAACAACCAAGAAATTAGTAATAGCGCTAATGCTATACCTGTTGTTCTTTGTGCGTATCCTCGATCAGCCAATTTCCCTGCCCGGGCCGCAGCCAACGCGCCGGCCACTCCAACAAGACCAAAAGCACCAATTACGCTATGTGAAAGGGCCAACGGTGGTGCACTAAGTGGAAGAACAAGTGATGTCCACAAAATACTGAAATCAGCAAAAATTAGCATGGCTAGAACGGCACGGATACGTAGTGTTCGTTCTTGTTTTAATAATGTGAACACAGATCTAATGAGTTGATGGTAGGGGAGTGATTTTACTTCGCGCTCTACTGTAGGTAACACTTTTAGAAACAAACAAACCATTATGAGCATTACGGCAGCAGAGACTAGATAGACAGTACGCCATCCCGCAAGGTCAGTTAATAGTCCTGCGAAGGTACGAGCGAGCAGTATGCCTATGACGATTCCGCTCGTGATAATCCCAACGACGCGACCACGCTCTGTTGGGGAAGCGATGGTTGCTGCAAATGCTACAAGCGTTTGTGTCACAACGGCAAGTAAACCTACTAAAGCCATACCTGTGAAAAGAACTATGCTATAAGAAGCGGTACCGACTATAACTAGAGCCGTTGTGGATAATAGCATCTGTCCGATAATCAAACGTCGCTGGTTAAGTAAGTCCCCAAGTGGCACTAGAAGTAATAGGCCTAACCCGTAAAAGATTTGCGTGATTGTAATGACAACACCAATAATCGACGGATCAATAGTAAACGCAATAGACAGTTGATCAAGCAGCGGCTGAGCGAAATAAATATTGGCGACTGACATTCCACAAGCTGTTGCGAATAATAATGTGACAGCACGAGGTATGGAAGGCGTTAGATTTATCGCAGGTGCATCCCATTCTTGCTTGAGCTCTTCTTCCATCTTATTTCCTCCATTCCATTTAGAATATCATTATAACGTACCGAACGGTACAATATAATTATTGGTAAATATATCTTACTGTTATTGACCGTGTCAAGTATTTGTTTGGTATTTGTTTTTACCTTCTTACTGGAAATAGAGTAAAATTGACAATGGGACCAGCTGGATATACAATGATTACATACTGTTTGGTATTTTAATTTTTAAATATATTCAAATGACGAACACTTATACAATGGAGGTGATTTTTATGGCAAGAACCCGTGAATTTGATGAGGAAAAAGTTTTAGAGGCTGCCATGCAGTTATTTTGGGAGAAGGGATATGAAGCTACTTCTTTAAGTGATCTTACTGCGAGAATGGGCATTCAACGTCCTAGTATTTATTCAACCTTTGGTGATAAAAAGGAGCTATTTGAAGCGGCACTGCGTAGATATACGACATCTAGAGCAGCTAATATACGAGCTAGACTTCAAAGTCATGTTTCTGTAAAGCAGGCATTTGCAACTTTTTTTGAAGAAGTGATTCAAGCTGAGTATATGAAAGATCTTAGTAACGGCTGTTTTTGTATTAATACAATGGTTGAACTCGCTCCTCATGACGAGAGATTTGAGATTTTAACGAGGGAGCATCAACTTTATTTAGCAGTTATTTTTCAGGAGACCATTGAGAGAGGAGTCCAAACGGGTGAGCTTGAGGCTGACACGGATGCAAAATCACTTGCGCAGGCATTCATTGTATCGTTAATTGGATTAACCGTTATGATGAAATCACAGCCACAGCGTTCATTCGTTGATAATGCAATAGCCACGACTCTGACATTACTTAAATAAAATTTTAAACTAGTAAAGAATAAAATATGAATGTCCATGTAACCCTTTAAAAATAATAATTTAAAGGGTTTTTTGGTGGGATTTTTTATGATAAAAGAAAATGAATAATAATTTTGATTGATTTTTTGTGAAGGACAAATTATTCTAGGAAAAATGAATTATTATAATAATCTAATTGTTGACTATATTTAGAAAAATATATAATATACTAATTATTATTAAAAATGTATAAAAATGATAGATTAATCTTTCTGTTGAAAAAGGGGGGCTAGTATGGCGAGTTTTTTACGAACAAAATCGATTGAACAAGCTAACAAAATAACTGAGGTAGAACGCTTTAAACTTAAACGTGAGCTGGGATCATGGCAATTAATGCTTTATGTTCTAGGAGCGACAATTGGGGCAGGAATATTTGTACTACCTGGAACAACAGCTGCCTTACATGCAGGCCCAGGGGTAATTGTTTCTTTCTTAATTGGTGGGATTGTGACAATTGCAGTTGGACTAGCCTATGTGGAATTTGCTGCAATGACCCCCGTCGCCGGGAGCGCCTATACCTACTCCTATATTGCATTAGGTGAAATTATTGCATGGATGATTGGGTGGGATTTATTATTAGAATTTACGGTTATAGCGAGTACAGTTGCAGTTGGCTGGAGCGGTTACGTAGATTCATTTTTACAATCTGTAGGCATTCATTTACCAGAGGTTCTTACAAAGGATATAGCTCATGGAGGGATTGTTAATCTACCAGCTGTAATTGGTTGGCTTATTGTGGCCTGGATTGCGTTTAGTGGGATTAAGAATGTGGGGCGTTCGAATACATTATTTACGATTGCGAAGGTTGCAGCGATAATCTTATTCCTGGTTATTGGTACCTTCCATGTTAATCCTGTAAACTGGTCACCATTTACACCATTTGGATGGTCAGGTGTCATGGCTGGAGCAGCGTTAGTATTCTTTGCCTTTACAGGTTTTGACGGTGTGACAACAGTGCTTGAAGAAGTAAAAAATCCACAAAAAACAATACCAAAAGCTTTGATTGGTGGCTTGAGTGTTTTAACACTTATTTATGCTCTTGTGGCAGCAATTTTGACAGGAATTGTACCATTTCCTGATTTAGATGTTCCAAATCCTACGGTGTTCGCACTGCAATCTGTAGGTATTCAATGGGGAGGTGCTATTGTCGCGGTTGCAGTTATCTTTGGATTGCTTGCTACAATGATTGCAAATACAACAAGTGCTACTCGTGTACTCTTTGCCATGAGCCGTGATGGACTTCTTCCTGAGCGTATTGCTCAAACTAATAAAAAGACAGGGGTTCCTGTCCTATCAACTATTATTATTGTACTAACAGGTATTCTGTTATCAGGATTCTTATCCATTGGAGAATTAGCTGAGTTTGCGAATATCGGAGGCTTAACGGCATTTGCCTTAACGACAATCAGTGTTATTGTTCTTCGTTACACACGACCAGATCAACCACGAGCGTTTAAAGTACCAGCTATATGGATGGTAGGAATCGTTGGTGTAGGAGGTTCACTTGCATTAATCTTTAGTCTGCCATTATTTACGATTCTACGCTTTTTCATTTGGTTGCTAATTGGGTTGGTTATTTATATATTGTATGGATACAAACATGCAAAAATTGGCTCTACCCATGAAAAGCAATAATGAAAGATTCCATCCCCCTTTAGTGCATCTAGAGGGGGATTTTCTATGGTTAAATTCAAATCACATATTTATAAAGCTCTACATAAAATAAATCTATACTTCTTTACAAGCCCAAGCATCAATTTCAACCTTTATGGCCGGAGCAGCCAGTGCCACTACATACAGTAAGGTTGTACATGGAAGATGTCCTTGTAAAAAATCATTGATTATTTCTTTTCGTTGTTTAGCCTCCATATCGCCTACCAAATAAAACACGAGCTTTGTAATATCTTGAATATCCATATTGGCATGATCAAGATTTTTCCGAATATTATCTAGTGCTATCTTCAATTGGGCGACCGGATCTTCAGGTATTGACCCATCAATCTCCATGCCAATTTGTCCGGATAATGTTAACCATCTGTTTGTTCCTGTAACTTCGATCTGATGTACATAAGGGGCAACAGGTAGATGAATGTTTTCAGGATTTCTACTAATTTTCATTGAATCAGTCTCCTTTTCTATTATTCATTTTCATCTCTCCATTAAAATAGCATAGAGTAATCATAGATAAAAGTAATACAAATACCATTATAAATGAACTTTCAAATTGGATATGTCGATTCAAAGAGTTATAATAGATTCATAAAATATAGGCTTATACGCTGATAAAGCATTCAAAATAGATAAAAGTATTAACTTTTTAATTTGACTAGACATACAATTCACTTCACACCCTTAGGTTTTATACAGATACTTCTAAAGAAACATGAATTTCGTCTTAATTTGAAGGTGGATGGCTATACTCATTAAATAAGAGGGAAATTTTTACATAAGAATGATGCGTATTGATGTAAATTAATGTTTACTACTGATGTTTAGTTACTAGTGCAACCTTAGGTAGCAGAGGCAGCGAGGCCGTTTTGTAGAAGGAGTGAATAAATGAATAATTTCTTTCGGAGTAATGGATTTAAACGTTTTATTATTCTAGTTGGAATTGCTGTTGCATTATATTTAATGCGAAGTATGATCAACTTAATTTTGCTTACGTTTATTATTACCTATTTGATGAATCAGCTTACTACGAAGACAACGAAAAGCATAAGAAAATACACACCGATGAATGAAAAAGCTGTTACTGTAACACTGTATTTGTTACTTGTCGCTGGTATTGTCGCTGTGATTTATAAATACTTGCCAATTGTCACGCAGCAAATCACACAGCTTTTTGATCTTATTGCCAGCTTTAACCTCGATCCAGATGACAATGAGATTGCGAGATATTTGGCTCCAACTTTTGAGAAGATTGAGCTTGGCAAGTATTTAGAACAGGGTGTGGATATAACTCTTAAAAATATTACGAATATTGGTAAAATCATTATGCAAATTTTGATTTCCCTAATATTGAGTTTGTTCATCTTGTTGGAAAAGAAACGAATCATTGAATTTACGGCAAAGTTTAAGGATAGTAAAATTGGACCTCTTTACGATGAACTGCATTATTTTTCAAGAATTTTCATCCGTTCATTTGGTAAAGTAATTGAGGCACAGTTCATCATCGCTGCTGTTAACTGTGTATTATCAGTGATTGCCCTTTCGATTATGGGCTTCCCACATCTAATTGCTCTTGGGATTATGCTCTTTATCCTTGGCTTAGTGCCAGTTGCTGGTGTTATTATTTCATTAATCCCCCTCAGTATTATCGCCTATAGTATTGGTGGCTTAATGTACATTGTCTACATTTTAGTAATTGTTATGGTCTTACATGCGATTGAAGCCTATTTCTTAAATCCAAAGCTTATGTCAGCCAAGACAGATTTACCGATTTTCTACACATTCATGGTCATCCTTTTCTCAGAGCATTTCCTTGGTGTATGGGGATTAATCATCGGTATCCCACTGTTCATGTTCTTACTTGATATTCTAGGTGTCACTTCCTCAGAAGAATCTAAACAGAAAATGGACGTAGATGAGGATAAAAAATTAATGGAGTAAAAATAGCTTTACAAAAGGGATCATCTTGTACGTAGAGATGATCCTTTTTTACTTTCAGGCTTAGCTCATTTAAGATAAGTAGGGGGGTGTTTTACAATGATGGTAAAGGGACAGAAGGTATATTTAAGGGGAATTTCTGTTAATGATAGTGAAAGCATTGAAAGATGCTTTCAAAATGAGGAAATCATGTATATGACAGGGACTCGTAACTTGCTAACAAAAGAACAAATTAAAGAGGCTATCTACCGCTTTAAAGAAGATTCTACTCGCTATGATTTTGCTATTTGTTTAGTAGATAATGATCAAGTAATTGGCGATTTAGCTATTATGGAAGTGGATTTGGAAAATAAAAAGGCAATGTTTCGTATAGCCTTACATGAGTTAGAGGAATGTGGCAGAGGACTTGGATCAGAAGCAGTTCAACTTGCTCAAAAATTTACATTTGAGGAGCTATGTCTGAATCGTTTGGAATTACAAGTATACTCTCATAATATAAGAGGGATTAAATCCTATGAAAAGGTCGGCTTCAAAAAAGAAGGTGTATTGAGGCAGGCATTATTTATGAATAATACTTTTTCAGACGAAATCATTATGAGTATTCTTCTGGAAGAGTATATAGAAATATCAAAATAGAAACTGAGCCAGCTCAAGAATATTTGAGCTGGTTTTAATTTTGCTAAAAAGAAAAAAATGTTAATAATGTATAAAAAGGTATGTTATTATAGTTATGAATCTTTGTTACAGGAGGCGGTCATGATGACAAATACATTTATTTTTATCGTTCAATACTGGGGGAAAACGCCCTATTAACAAAGTGTTTAGCGTTTCCCTAAATTCGGAAGGGGACCATATATGTCTAGCAATACTGTAAGAATTGAAGAGGTAAATAATAATAATTGGTATGATTGCTGCCTGTTAGAAATATCAGAAGAGCAAAGGAATTATGTTGATTCCAATGCTATTTCTATTGCGCAATCAAAGTTCGAACCGACTTTAAAGCCGTATGCCATTTACAATGAAGACAAAATTGTTGGGTTTTTAATGTTCAATGCTGTAAAGGAAGAGCTTGGCGGGTACTGGATCTATCGCATAATGATTGATCGGCACTTTCAAGGCAAAGGTATTGGCAAAGAAGCCACAAAGCAAATAATAAATGAAATAGCTAAGTTACCGGATGCTACAAAGGTTGTAGTAGGCTATCATCCAGAAAATAAAGCGGCACATCATCTTTATGCAAGTTTAGGCTTTGTCGATTATGGTGATCGTTTCGGTAAAGAAATGGCTGTTATTCAATATTTAACTGAATAAGTTGAGGAAAGGGACCTGTATAAGTACAAGGTCCCTTTCCATTTAAGCATCGCCAGAAGAGGCAATTATTCGTGGGTTTTTTTTAATATATCCGTAAATAAGCAAGGCTGTAATACCCTCTGCCACTGGGAAGGTCCACCAAATTGCCTGAGAGCCAAACACTTTAGGCAGGAGAATAAGTGTAGGGATAAATAAAATAATACTCCGAAATAACATAATAGTTGTGGCAATACGAATTTTTTCGATAGATTGAAAGAATTCGGCGAATACCATATTGATACCTAAAAATACATAGCCTATAGCAAAATGAACAAAGCCTTGAGTTGCCATATGCCGGATTTCGAATGAGCTATCTCCGAATAACGCCATGAGCTGTGAAGGAAAAAGCATAGCTATAAGTGCTGTTGTTAATCCCAAAATAAAAGCCGTAGCTAATCCGATTTTTAGTAATGCTGTTAACCTCTCAAGTAATCTTGCCCCATGATGATAGCTAACTAATGGCTGTAGAGCCATGCCAATACCCAGGAAAATTGTTAACAGGACTGTATGGATGTAGTTGACCATTGCATAGGCGGTCACGCCATTTGCCCCTAAATAGTGTAAAAAGGTCACATTATATAAAATGATAATAACCGCTACAGAAGCCTCGACAATAAAACTAGGTAATCCTATAGCGAAAATTTTTCTTAAATCTGTCTTATTGAAGAATGAAGAGACAAACTTTAATTCAGATTGTGGACGGAAAAAATGAAGACAAAGTACAGCTGTACCTATAATAGTAGCTATTGCTGTTGCTAATGCACAGCCTGTTACACCATAATCTAGAACGAAGATAAAAATATAATTTAAGATAATATTCAATACGGAAGTTGTAATTAAACCCAGCATAGCTAGCTTTGGATTACCATCGTTGCGAATAAAGATACTTAAAAGATTTTCAATTGTATAGAACACTCCAAATAACAAAATAACGTGTAAATACTCTTGCACATAAGGATACGTATCATCACTAGCACCAAATATATAAGAAATATCTTTTAAATTAAACGCAAGGAACCCGATAATTGTTAACACGACCACAAGCATTGTAGTAAACGCCAACGTAAAGAGCTGATGGGCTCGTTGCTTATTGCCTTCCCCAAGAGAAATGGAATAGAGTGTAGCTCCACCCATCCCAATCCAAAGAGAAATAGACAGTAGAATAGAGAAAATCGGAACAGCAAGATTAACGCCTGCTAACGCTGTAGGGCCCACGCCGTGACTGACAAAAATCCCATCCACTAAAATATTCACTGACATTAGGAGCATGCCAATCATTGCTGGGAATAAATAGGATAAAAACAATGGTTTGAGCGGCCTTGTTTCAATTGGATTAATGGTTGTCATGTCCAAGCACCTCCAAGACCATTACTTTTTCCCCTTTATCATCTAGTTCCCCATTAAATATAAAGCCAAACTGTTTATATAACTGAATAGCTACTGCATTATCGTCATAAACACTTAAATATATTTTGTGACAGTTGAATTTTTCTGTTAAGTAATGTATAAGCTGCTGTAAAAAATGTTTACCTAAACCTTGTCGCTGATAGCGTTCATCAATTAAATAACGATCAAGCCAAACTCGTTGACTCTGATCATCATGAGGAAATACGCCATACATAGCGAAGCCTATTACGGTGCTATCCTTATACAAGCCTAAAGGTGTAAAGCGTCGATCCATCTCCGCCTCTGCTAAGCATTGGTCTGTACTTTCGATAAAATTTTGCTGATTGTCAGCAATACGTAATGCTAATATTTCTTGTTTGTTAAAAGCTGTAATGTCACGAATCTCCGTGAACATAATGTCAAAACCTTTCTATTTTTATTGTGAATAGGTACAATCTAAAGTATATAGTTACTATATAGTCAAGAGAGGATACTCAAAAAATGCTTAATAAAAATGTAAAATATTTTACAACTGGCGAATTTGCTAAAATATGTAAGGTTAATAAACAAACTTTAATTTATTACGATCAAATTGGCTTGCTATCTCCCGCTATGAAGGATAGTAAAGATTATCGGTATTATTCACTCGCACAATATGATTTTTTTGACGTCATTGAGTTATTAAAGGCTGTTGGTATGTCTTTGAAAGATATACAGCAGTATATGGCAGAGAAGTCACCTGAAAATTTTTTAGAATTGATGCATCAACAAAAGGAAATTGTCGCGAAAAAGCGGCGAGAACTGGAGATGATTGAAGGCATTATTGATGTCAAAATTAATTTAACGGAGGAGTCTCTACAACTAGATTTTGATAGCATTACAATTGAGCATTTTCCAGAGGCAACCTTGTATTTAAGTCGAAATATTGAGGACTCAACGGAAGAACAATTTGTTAAGGCTGTCTCTGATTTTATTGATGAATTGGATCGCTCTCACTTAGACACGGGTTATCCCATTGGTGGCATTACCAAAAGGGAGCAGGTATTAGCAGGTAATTATGATAATTATAGTTACTTATATATTGAGCAACCACACCCGCAGGAAGGTCATCCTTATTTTAAAGCGATTGAAGGAAAGTTTATTGTTGGATACCATATAGGAACGTCTACGACATTGGGCGAAACCTACAAGCGATTATTCCAGGTCATGAGAGAAAAAGGTTATGAACTGGGGCAATATGTTTATGAGGAATATATTTATGATGCGGTTATTAAAAATCGTGAAGAGGAATATGTAACAAAAATTATGGTAGAAATAAAAGAAGGTTGTTGATGCATCTCTGCCTATCAACAACCCCAAATATACTTAATGCAAAGTTAAGTTTATTTCCGGATGTGCCTTTTGTATTTTATTTAATTTATTGTCTTGGATTCCTTTTAAATTTTTATCGAAAAAGCCAAGTGATAATTCATTAATCAATTTATAAATTGCATTTACATCTGCCCCAGATTCATTAATAATCGGCGAAACGGCTGCTAAATCTGTAAAACTTCCGTGATTTGTTTTTGGAATAATAGCTGTGTAGACACCAGGCTTTTCAATTGTTTTATTTCGTAGATAAGCTTCTGCAAACAATTCATCACGATTACCAGGCTGCTGGTTATATGCTTCTTTCATAAAGTTAATGGATGCCTCAGCATTCATCAGCATAAAAGGCTTTTCAGGACCATTTTTTGGCATTGAATCGCCATATAAGCCACCATCCATATCAATGGCTGCTTTAATACGATTATCCTTTACTAGCATTTGAGCTGAAGTAGCACCGCCAAAAGAATGACCTAGCATACCAATGCTATCATAGTCAATTAGTGAGGCTATTGCACGAAAGTTCTTATCAAAATCGCCTTTAATGACTTCATCTAAAACAAATGATGCATCCTGCTCCCAAAGATGGATTCGATTATTCAAGAATGTAATGGTGTTTTCAATTGGTGTAAAATCAACCCGATCACCATCGGGGAATATTGTTGTTGCCGCATCACCTGTAAAGTTAAGAGCAACGACAATATAGCCATGACTCACTAATTCTTCTAGTTGGAAGGTATTTTGTCGACTATATAAACTCATACCATGTGCAAATAATAAAAGTGGAAATTTTTCTTTAGACTTTATAGCTGTCGCATCTTGATAAGAATGGGTTTTCGTCAGTCCTAAATGCGTTGTTGCGATATTGGGAAAACCCTGTGTCGCTGCTAACTGTTGTGTTAACGCATCTATATCTTTAAAGTAGGGTGAAGGTTGTCCTGTCTCTTTTTCAGCAGGATAATAAACTTGAATCATCAGTTCGCGATTCACCTGATGATTAGGTACAACAAATTCTTTGCGATTCTTATCGGTCAGGTGAAATGTCTGTGTTCCTACTGTGTATTTTCCTGTTGGTTCAGGAAAAGACATGATTGGAAATAACGTTGGTAATGTGAACATTGTAATAGTGGCCACAACAATACCTGAAGTTTTAATTATTTTCATCCTTAATTTTTTTGAAACAATTGTACTTTTTGGCTTCACAAAAACTTGTAATGTTAATAACATCAAAACAAAATAAGCAGGGATCATGCGCCAGTTAGCACCAATTGTCATAATTGTTCCTATTAACAAAACATAATTGGTAGCTATCATAATAAGATTTATTGTAGTTACCCCACGTTGTCTAAAAGTTAGTGAGATACTCGATAGTATTAAAATAAGTGTAAATAGTACTTCTAAGGTTTTCATCATTTATCTCCTTTTTCATACATACGAATGTATGAAATTAATTAATAATATTTTTAAGTATATATACATACGAATGTATGTATAAGATTAAAATAATAAACTACATATAGTAGTTTATTATTCCTGCACTTTATCAAATAATGCTAAAAAAACATCTTTCAATTCATCATTCATAAGTGGTATGCCAATTCCTTTGAACATCAAACTTATATGTTCAATTTTATGAATAAATTCGGCTCGGCTTACACGAAATATTTCAGGATTCATCCAAATGTCAAAAAGCATTGTAAAAGTTTCAGCTGCTTGCTTCGGGAAAGCAACTTGCAGTGAGCCGTCTTGATTACCCTCATCAATAATTTTTTGAATTCCTGGTGCAACAACCTGAATTCCTTCTGTGATGCGGCTATAAACAAACTCGGCAGAATTCATTTTTAAATGAATCGAGGATAAGTTTTCTTCCTTTCCGCTTTGAGAAATTGAGAAAGAAATGCCTTGTCTTAAACGCTCTAAAGCATTTAAGTTTTCCAAATCTGAGATGTCATTAAAATAATTATTTGCTGTTAGCATTTCCTTTGTGATGGCATCAATAACATCAGCACGCGTTTTAAAATGATGATAAAATGCTCCTCTAGTAATATCCCCTACATCATCGACAATTTCTTGAATCGTTACATTATCCCAACCATTTAAAGTAAATAATTTAACAGCTGATTCAATGATTCTTTTTCTCGTAACTTCTGGATATTTATTTCTGGCCATAAAATATCTCCTTATAGATACATTCGAATGTATTTATAATAATAGGCGCACTCTTCCAAATTGTCAACATGATACGATTTATGAGAATTGCTGAAGAAAACTAGAAAAGAACTAGTAAAGTAAGTAATTTATCATATATTTTGAATTTAAATAGAAGTAAAATCCGAGTGTTTTTAGGCAAAGTAAAACCAAACTCTAATACATAAATGACTTCCTGACGATACATTAGTAGAGAAAAAAGTAGAGCATTATCCGATATATTTTTCTAAGCATGGAGGAATAGATATGCAAATATGGGTTGATCGATGGACGCAATTATTAAAACAGCTTGAACAGCAAGGTGCTTGGACTCATCCACTGGAGATAAAGCCTATGGCTACTGTGCATGAACTATCAATGGTAGAGATGCGGCTCGGCGTTCCGATTCCTTCTGAGTTCCGTGATGTATTACTTCATTGTTCTCGACAAGTGGGAGTATATTGGTCTTTACCTGACGAGGCACTACTTCCTATTGAGCTGGAAGACACACCTTTAGGTGATTTTGGCTGGAGCTTGGAAGAACTCGAATTCCCTGATTTTGGCGGAGACAGTGATAATGCAAAAGAACAACCATACCTACAATTTCATACGGCTGGCAATGGTGATGCGCTTCTTATTAAGATTGAGGATGGTTCCGTTTGGTATTGGAGTCATGAGGGGGGGGAGTATGACCTTCTTGCCTTGAATTTTAAAGATTATGTAGAGAGAGCTACAACTTTAGGATGCATAGGGGCAGATTGTGGACTGTATCTACAGTTTTGTAGTGAAGGTGGACTAGATTTAAGTTTGACCACTTCTCAAATCTGGCTAAAGTGGTTTGAACAATATTTAACTTCAACGTGGGAGAACGTTATGTATCAACTGGATACTTTACTCATATATGTATCGATGCATGGTATGGGGGATACTAGGGTTCGAGAAGCATTTACACGGTTAAATACTGGGGAAGTGTTTGCCGCACTTCAAAATCAAATTGAACAATCACGGCGTTTAGCAGATAAAGAAGTATGGTGCAAAGTGCTAGTAGAGGTTTGTGCAACAGAGGCACGTCATTGGGTGATGACACTTTGGGAAGACCAAAATGATTTGCCTAATAGTATTAGAGATTATTTAACCGCCTACTGTCTACCAGAAGAAGTGGGGTTATCACTTGTTCTTCAAGATATTGAAAAAAGGAGAATTGAATCTTATACAGCTTTACATCGACTACGTGATTTTCATAACCCAAGAACAATAGCATGGATGAAACGTTATGTTTCTTTTCCGATAGAGGGGTGGGATACGCTTTTAGTAGAATCACAGCCGAGTGCAGAAACTTTATTTGAGTGGTTGAATGGTAGGGAAGTAGAGCGTCAAATAGCAATACGAGCCGTATGCCAAATGTTGCAGCAAGGAATTAAACCGACAACTTCAGTGGATATGGAGAAATGGCTGTCATTGCTTACGTTTTGGAAGGACAATGAAGTACTACGAAAACATAAACAATTTTTTAGCCAAGCTCTAGAGGGCATTGAACTTTGGTGAAATCTAATAATTGTAAGGGGGAGAAATAATTGAACAATTTCACTATATTCGCTTCTATGAATAATACAAAAGAAATCGAATGTAAGATTTTCGATGTTTTTAGTAAAGGTTTTGCTATTGAAAAAAATGAAGATAACTATCTTATAAAATCCAAAGCATTATTTAACAAATATAAATTGATGGTTAGGGTGATGTCTGAAGATACAAACTCAGAATACTTTGTGAATAATATCCCTGGAATGATGAGCTATTACAACAGTATTCCATTTGAAGATAACCATTTAAAAGAATTAGTTTTAACGCAAATTTCTGTGTTAAATACAGTAATTGCGATCGAATGTGAAAAAGAAATAAAGGATGAACAAATGCAGTTATGTTTGAGCCTGCTATTAACCATTGGAGGAATTGGATTTTTACCAAATGGTACCTTGTTAGACAAAGAAGGTGCAGTCATTGTTTATCCTGATGGGCAATCAGGGCCATCCAACTTTAGGCCTTATGCTTGTACACAGAAGGTGAGGGGACAAGAGGCGACATCGGAAGAAGGTCATCAAAGAAAGAATAAAACGATAGCGTATTTAAAAGAAAACGGTATTCCATACACAGATTCACTCCCGCAACTTCCGCCAATTGGAGCTTGTCAGCTTAAAGCCAAAGAGGATATTGCTAGGAGAGCTGTAGCTTTACTAATTGTTATTCAATTTGCTTGTGATGTGGCACAAGGAGAAAATGTTGAAGAATCAAGAGATTTCTTCATCAATATGTTGCATAAATATGAAGTGGAGGCAAATCTAACGGACAATGAAAGGGCCTTTTTATATGATCAACAACCAAATGCACAAGAAGCCATTAATATTTCATGGCAATATGAAGCTTATTGGATACTGATTTGGGTACTGGGATTTGTTAAAGAGCTTGATTTTCCTGATGAAGTATGTGATTGTGAGTACGCTATTCAAGTTATTTCTAACTGCGAAACGTTTGAGCAATTTTATCTTCAAATTATGATGCGTAGTCAGAAAGAAATAATGGATGAAGCCGACAAGATATTCAGATTACACTGGGCGTGCGTAGATAGTCGTATACAAGAACGACCGGCTCCTGTTGGAATGAATGAAAGTATTGTTATGGAAAGACGTAGAGCCTTATTCTGGTTGATCGGTCATCAAAACGAAGAGTGGGAAACGATATCAATGGATACTTAGAAAGTAATAGCAAACTAGGATACTAGTTTGCTATATTATAAAAGTTATTTTACATATGTTGGTTTATTCACCTTATCAATTAAAAGAATACCATCATATTGATCACGTGGAACAAGGCTTTCTTGTATAACTCCCCAGCTATAGGATAAGCGAGGTTCAAACATCCATGAATTACCACGTTCATTTTGACGACTACGTAAATCAATGAATGTGTAAGGTTTGTTGGCTGAAGATACAATATCTTCGATAGATCCTTTTATAGGTGGTAAAACGGCCATCGTCTCACCCATATTATTGGCAGTTTCTCCGCTTGTCATATATAGACCTAATACATAGCTATATTTTTTGTAGATATCTGGTAAACGTTCACCCATTAATTTAACTGGATATGGGGAGCCCATTACGTCCGATTGTGCCTTACGAACATGGTCATTATGCGCCCAAACGATAAACTTTTCTGTTGGATAAACTTCTTCAGCTAACCAAAGTAAGTTCTCCATCATCGCCTGATCGCGCCACTCCATTGTTTTTAAAAATGATTCATATATATTTTGCTCCATTTCGATATTGGACTGAATTGTTAGCTCTACATATTCGTCTGCCAAACGGATACGGTCTGCTAAAGTGCGCTCCATCAGTTTTACTATTTGAAGTTCATTCGGATAAGCCTTTTGAAGCTCTTTTTCTTTCATCTGAACTTGAGATTTTACTTGTTTATACACGTTGATAATAGCTGTTTTTTCTTTCTGGTAGCCTTTTAGATCTTTGCTAGAGCTCCACTCTGTGAGTTGCTTCTCGGAATCACTGAATTGCTGAGCCAATTGAGGATTTTGCAACCAATCCCCATTCGTAAATGCTCCTTGCTGTTGAATATCAAAGCCTGCAAGAACAAGAGGTTTTTCTGTAGCTTGACTTGTTTTTGCGTATTCAAATAGAGGTAACGTTTCTTTTGTCCACCATACTCCAAAAATAGCATCCTTCATTGTTTGTAGAGCAGCTTGTTTATCGATTTTTCCTTGGGCATTCATGACATCGCCCAGACCACTTTCAAAGGCTAGAACATTGTAGCCCATTTCCTGATGCAAAAATTGTATTAAACGTGTTTTAGCTAGATTAAATTGTGCGACACCATGAGAGCTTTCTCCTAAAAAGACAATGCGTTTATCGTGTAATAAGGGTTTTAGCATTTCTAAATCCTCAAATTTACTAGATGGGATTTTCTGCGCACTAATTGCTTCAGGTTGGATGGAAGACAGGCTATACGCATGATCGTTCGCCCATTTCTTCCAATCCTGTAATGTCTCATTAGAAGTCCTAGCCTGTTGCACCATGCCATAGTTTTCCTGTTCTTTTATTGCAGGGACAGCCGCTAAGGCACTAGTTATGCCACTGAATGCTATTAAACTTGTTAGTGCCATACTTATAATAACTTTACGTTTCCTATATATCTTCATTAAAAATCAGCCCTTTTCTTTATGTTGATATTTAGTATAGGGGGCAAAGTTTAAAGCATAGGGGGAGTTTGTTTAAATTTTGTTTAAATTTGGAATGGTTGTAAAAAAAGAAAGCATCTCCATTTGTAAGGGTAAGGGAAGAAGTACAAACGGAGATGCTCAGTAGCTATTTATAATGATACGTACTAGCTCTAACATGGTTACGTTGAATCTGGTTGAACCACGCACGATCCTTTTCCTCTTGTTTTAGGGTACCAATAATGGAGGAGGAGCAGCTCACACAAAGTTTTGCTTGTGTTATTTGTCCACATCTTTCACAAGGTGCACCCAAATTAGGGAAAATTGAATTTTTTAACTTTCCAGCTTTGACCCATTTATACAGTAGCTCAGATGATACACCTGTCAAAGTCACAACCTCTTCGTTTGTTAAATAACGATTATTTTTTCTTAATAAAAAATGATGTAGCTCTGAAAAAATATCCTCTTCTCTCACATCTATCTTTTTTTGAAATAGCAACATAACTAATCCTCTCTTCGTCACATCAATTCATGCTTTCATTAACGGTTATAGGTTGTTCATCATATTTATAATTTTCCCAACGATTACGTGCTTGCTTTCGATATTTTGGCGAGACATTCTTATCGGCAATTAATCTTGAAAATCCTTTTTTAGCTTCTGTCATATCACCAAGTCGGAGGCTTAGCTCGGCATGTAAAAATTGAATTCGCTCTCCACCTTCCTGGTTAGATGCAAATGATTTACTGTAAAAATCTCTAGCGGCAAAAAGGTAGCGTTTTTCAGATTCTTCGTCCTTTTTTAAACGATATAACCAGGCAATTTTTAAAGCAAAATTAGCCATCAAAAGCGATTCTTCCATTGATGCGCGAGATACTAGGTAGGCCAGCTTAAAGCTTATAATGGCATCATCGATTGTACGTTCCTGACAGATATTCATAGGTTTCTGTAGCTCTTTAATGTATAGTTCATCTATGAGCTGCATGAAAGGTCCGTATGTCCGCGTCATGGATTTATGGAAAGCAAACCCACAATGTGGGCACACAGCAACTTCATACAGCAAAGGGTTTAGGCCATCATAGACGGGCATGAAATCTGTTTGTTCCTCGATAATTTTATATCGATTTGGGCGTACTTTATACGTTGTAAAATGCTTTTTGCAAAATTTACAATCTACGCTACTTTCATAGTAGTAGATGTTAAATGCCATAAGAATCAACTCCTTTGCATGCTCTAGAATTATTATTTCTTTTGTTCTATTTATACGCAATCGATAATCGTTCAATGTATTTAATTCATTATCTATCATTTTAACAATTCTGTGTTCTTTGGTATACTCCTTTAGAATTATTAAAATAAAAATAATTCTTACATTTTTAGTTAAATATCATTAGAAATAAGCATGTAATAGTATTTATCGGTGTACTTAAAGTAAGTTATATAGTTCGAGTGGATTTTGTCGAATTATATACAATTTATTTTATAGACAATTCGAATTGTATAGTTCAAAAGTTTGGTGTGAAAGGGTGGAGGAAATGACATATAAAATAGTATTTTTTGATGTGGACGGTACTCTGATCAATTATGAGAATGGCGCTGTGGAAGAAAGTACAAGGCAGGCCATTCACCAACTACAGGATAAAGGGATTCATCTAGTGGCTGCGACAGGAAGGCCGTTATCCATGTGTGATGAGCTGAAAAGTTTGGGGATTGAAACCTTTATTACAGCAAATGGAGCATATGTAAAGCACAAGGATGTTGTCATACATAAAATTCCGATTGATAAGGGCATTGTTCAAAATGTTCAAGCTTTTGCACAGCAACAACAGCATTCCTTAACATTTTTTACCGAACAACTTACGATGAATGCTATACAAAATCCATTAGCCTTAAGCGCGATGCAAGAGACATTGTCTTTACATGATTTTCCCGTTAAAAATGACAGCATTATCGATGAAGAGGTTTTTCTTATGTGTCTCTATGCGGATGAACAGGCTGGAAAAAGATTAGCTTGTCAATTTTCGAATATATTACAGCAACGATGGCATCCTTATATTGTGAATGTCTTACAGCATGATGTGTCCAAATCGATAGCTGTAAAGGCTGTACTAGATTATTTTGAGATTAATTCTAAGGATGCAATTGCTTTTGGAGATGGAGAGAATGATATAGATATGCTAGAGCAGGTTGGCCTCGGGGTTGCCATGGGAAATGGTAGCCAAGCTCTAAAAAATGTTGCAGATTTTGTTACAAAGAAATCCATTGAAGGTGGCATAGATTTTGCTTTACGTCAGCTACACATTATTTAACGATATATAAGGTAGTAAATTGGATGCTTGAGAAACTCTTTGGATGATAGTTATGAATGTATAGAACAATGTGTTAGGTGGTTGGATAATGGCACAGCATGTGCAATCTCTAATTGAACATTACGGGTATTTTGGCATCATTGTGATCCTAATTGGAGGCATTGTTGGGTTGCCACTTCCTGATGAAGTATTTTTAACATATGTAGGCTATAGTGTTTATCGAGAAAGTCTTGAACATATCCCAGCGTTAGTAAGCGCTCTGATTGGCGCAATGGGAGGTATTACTTTAAGCTACTATATCGGCCGCCGATTTGGTTTACCGCTCTTGCAGAAATATGGGCCAAAGATTCATATAACTGAGCAAAAAATTGATTTTACTAAAAAAATGTTTAAGAAAGTGGGCCCTTTTTTATTAATCGTTGGCTATTTTATTCCAGGTGTACGCCATCTGACAGCCTACATTGCGGCTATTAATAATTATCCATATAAGAAATTCGCTTTCTTTGCTTATACAGGAGCATTTATATGGACTTTCACATTTATAACATTAGGAAAAGTATTGGGGGAGAAGTGGCGTTTCGTTGGCTACTATTTGTCCCATTACAGTATTTATGTCATCTTATTGTTTGTCCTTGTCATGTTAATGGTTTATTATCTATTAAAAAAAAGAAACGTACAAAAGTAAAGTCGGTATGATTCATACCGACTTTTTGTTATGGCAAAATGGCAAATGATCGTACGGGGAATCCAGATGCTTTTTCAGGCTTAGGTACAATATTAAAAATAATAGCCCCTTTTGGAGGAAGCTTGTCCAAATTAGTCATAAGCTCAATTTGATAAGTGTCTTGATCAAGGACAAAATATTCTCCATCCAATTTGCCGCTTTGACGGAAATCAGTAGCAGAATCGGTATCAAAAGTTTCGTGACCGATTGCACTTACTTTACGTTCCTTAAATAAAAATTGTAATGCCTCCAAGCCCCAACCCGGAATATGATTATGGCCATCCACATCTTTATTACTGAAGGCTTCTTTATCGGGCCAACGCTTACTCCAATCTGTTCGCAGTGCCACAAAAGTACCTTCTTCTATTTGTCCATATTGTGCCTCGAATTCTAGAATATCTTGTACACTGAGTGTAAAGTCATGATTACTAGTAGCCTCTTGTGATTTATTAATAACGATAAGCGGGAGAACGAGCTCCTTAAGCTCTAGTTCATCTAGAAAACGAGTATCTCTTACAAAGTGAATAGGTGGGTCAATGTGTGTTCCATATTGTCCGGGGAAAGTAAACTGCTGTGCGAAAAACCCATCATCATGAGAGAATAATGTTTCAAATTTAGCATCTTCAAACATGAAAAAATGAGGTGAATGTGGGCCGAAGGTATGTGTCAAATCGACCCATTGTTTTGATTTTAGTAAGTGCAATGCTTGTAAAAGTTCGTTAGACATTTAATTTCCTGCTTTCTAAAAGTAATGGTAAATAAAAAAGAGTCCTCTATAGAAGAGGACTCCCGGAATCAAACATGGGTAGTTCGTCTTCTCATCTTTCAGGCTTAGATTTTGCCAGAAGGAATTAGCACCATACTGATTGAGCTGGTTGCTGAGACTTCATCGGGCCGATCCCTCCGTCTCTCTTGATAAGAAATAGAATATAAGAATTTTCAGAAATAATATTACGAATACTTTAGCATATATTTTTATAGTTTACAACTTTGATAGGATTACAGGGTTAAAAATTTTATTTACCAATTCAAAATTAACGTTACTCTACAGCAACCACTATCCATGAGCTGTATTCTAAAATTGTCTGGTGTATAGTTGGTTTCGAATTTTGTAGTGATGCCTGTGGATGTAATCAATTTTTCGACCTCTGTTTTATTTGAAAGTTGTGCAGCATTTTTTAAATCATGCGCAAATTGTTGAGAACTATCAATTTTATCCGTAAGTAATTGCGCTTGCTGCATAATCGCCTTTATCCGCGTAGCTGAAGATATTAGTTTTTGTGTATCTACAGGGGGAAAGGGACTATTACTGGTCGGCATTGCTAAATGTTGAGAAAAAGGTCTAGCTGCAAGGTGATGGGCTGTCGACGGTATTGGGTAATGGTAGGGGTGAACAAAATACGGATAAGGATTATAATACAATTCAGTTCCTCCTATCCAAAAGCTGATATCTTATCTTATGTAGCATGATCTTTTTAGGTGTTTGGATAAAAATATTCCTGTACAGGAGTGTAAAATATAATATGTTAAATGACATGCTAAACAAACAAAAAAGGAAACCATGGCGTGCTTCCTTTTTGTACTTTAACCAAGAACATTTAATACATCATCTATTTTTTTGCTATGTGATAGGATTCCATAATTCATCCACGTTAAAAAGTCGACCTCATAAACACAGCTAGTCTTAACTGCACTTAGGTTTTTCCACATAGAAGATTTTAAAATAGTACGCTCTTCATGTTCATAAAAGGAGTGCTGCTTGTCGAAGGTGATAAATAAATGATCAGCGTCTAGTTGTAGCAGCTGATCTAATGTCAGGTGAGCTTTACGCTGATTAAGCGGTATTTTCCATACTAATGGATGAGGCGTTAAGCCTAAGTCACGGTATAGGATTGGCCCTGTATAACCGCATTCAGGGCCGGCATACAGCGTAATGCCAATGGCTGAAATGCGAAGAAATGCCACTCTTTGCCCGTAAACGGATTTACCGAGAATTCGTCGGGCCTTCTGTACCTTATCCTCATATTCCGTGATAATATCTTGCATCATAGCGGTTTTCCCTGTTAAATCAGCAATTTTAAATAGGGTCGATTGCCAATCCTCCCCAGGGTGGTTTAGGTGACAGATTGGGGCCAGCTTATTTAAATGCAGACAAGTTTCCCAACGCTCTATACCAGCATCTAACATAATTAAAGTTGGTTTATAGTGAAAGAGGCGATCCACTTCTCCGTACTGTACATCAATATCGGGCACATCCTGCAAACCTAAATAGTCTTGTTTTCCCCACTTGGAATGACTGAATTGAGCAATGGGTGTAATACCTAAAGCTACAAAGAAGTCCTCTAAGAACGGTGCGAATACACGTACATTATTGCTCTGACTTCGTCGGTATTGTCCTGGGGAAATTCCTACATGCTCTTTAAAACGACGATTGAAATAATATTCGTTATTAAAGCCAATGGACTGACTAATTTCAAATACACGATCATTAGTTGTCATTAATAACTGTTTGGCTTTTTCAATACGTATACTATTTAAATAATGAAGAGGAATCTGCCCCGTAATATCTTTAAAAATACGAGAGTAACTCCATCTTGGAACATCTGCCAGCTCTGATAACTGTTCAACAGTCCAATCTCTTCCAAAGTGTTTGTGCAAATATTGGATAGATTGCTCTACAGATTGACGATCATTTTGTAGAATAGGCTTCGATTGGTTTTGTTCAAAAATAAATAGCATCATTTCTTGGAAACGAACATGCTGCTCAAAAATAGTGTGTTCATCCTTTGCTTGACGACACCGATAAATAGCCTCTAATAGTCTATTGCATTGAGAAAAGGGAAGAAGTCGTAGTTCTCTAACACTTGTAAAGAGACTAAGAGGAGCATGGGATTCACTAAGATAGATCGTGTTAAATGTCAATTGGTATAAACAGAGAGGCTCATCAGCAGTGTGAATTTCGACATGGCTATTAGGTGGAATAACCACACATTTTTCTTTCATAAGGTGGATAGTTTCATGATTTGTCTTAAGTGTTCCGTTACCACTAATAAGGATGAAAAGCGAATAGTATGTATTGCTATATGGCTGCATATCCACTGAAAGAATAGTATATGAAATAGATTGTAAATGATAGATTTGTGTTAAATTACCCATTGTCCACGCACTCCTAAGTAAAGTTTAAATTTGGAAAACAACACAAAGAAAGCCCCATGAAGAGCTTTCTTTTGTAAATTATTTCACAAACCATTTCTCAAGATCATCATATTTTAGTAGGTTTGCAGTAATGGCACCAGACTGCCAATAAGTTCGATCAGCAATATAAACTTGTCCATTTTTTACAGCAGGAACTGCTTTCCAAAGTGTACTATCTAACCATTTAATCGCCTCTTGATTTTCTTCAGTTTCCCAAGTGCCATTTGAAGGGAAGAGTATAATATGATCAGCATCTAATTCTGGAATAGCTTCTTCAGACAAGACCTCTTGGAACTCTGTCATATCACGAGCTAATGGATGTGGAGTTAAACCAGCTTCCGTATAAATGTAGCCCGTGTAACGATTCTTCATTCCGAATAATGCCAATGTTTTATCGGCAACATTTAAACGAACAACGGCAACAGTTTCGTCACCAACTGATTCATCTAACTTAGCTTTTAAATTAGTAACACGTTCCTCATATTTATCAACGATTTCATTTGCTTTCTCAGGGATATTTAAAACATCAGCTATCGTTTTCACAATCTCACGTGGATCTTGTAGTATTTCTTCTTTTAAGCGATAAGTAGGCGCAATCTTAGAATATTCTTCATACTTTGCCTTATCTGCCGCACCATCTACAATGATTAAATCCGGCTTAGCTTGAAGTAACGTTTCCATACTACCTGTAACGTCAAATTCAGGTACGTCTAAGCCTAAATAATCTTGTTTACCCCAGGATGGGTGATACCATTGCACAACGGGTTTGACATCTAAGGCAGTTAAATAATCTTCCATATAGATGGCTGCTACTCGCTGTGGATTTGTTGGAATTGTTACTTCACCAAACCCATCCTCTACAACTCGTGTATCTTCTTTTGTTGGATTCTCACTCTCGGAATTTGTTTGTGCTTCATTTGAACCACAGGCACTTAAAACGAACATCAGTACAAGGAAAAGTACAAATGTAAAATATCGACTGATACGCATGTTAATTCACTCCTATAAATTTACTAAAACAGATTGAATGTTATCTTAATTTAGAATGATAATCATTCTCGTTTGATTCAAATAAATTATAGGATACAACATAAAAACAAACAATACATATTTTCTACATCTTTTTTATACAAAATGAAGTTTAGAGCACTATTGTTTCTTTTTATCAAAAAGTAGCCATAAGAGTGTAACGACCGCTGCAAGCATAACCATAAAGAATCCATAAAGAGGAGTGTGTGCTAATGATTGATGACGAATAATAAAGCCTCCAATATAGGAACCTAAAAATATACCAATATTGAAAGCAGAAATATTCAATGCAGAGGCCATTGATATAGCTGATGGTATATATTTTTCAGACAGTATAACTGCATATAGTTGCAGGCCTGGGACATTCATGAACATAAATAGGCCCATTATTAGTACCATGATTAACCCGATAATTGGCGATTCAAGAGTAAAGCCAATGCCAAGTAAAGCTAATGCAAGTCCTACAAAAATAATAAAGATGGAACGAAGTGGATTTTGATTTGCAAAGTGGCCTCCTAGTGTATTACCAATAGCCACGCAAATACCATAGACAACTAATATAATAACTACCGCGTGTGGCGAATAACCCATATATTGCTCTAGTATAGGTGAAACATATGTGTAAACAACAAATGCACCACCGTATCCAATTGCTGTAATGAAAAGGATTAATAACATTCGAATATTACCTAATACTTTACCGATATCACGAATTGATATTGGGTTACCTTTTGATAATTGGCTTGGTACTAACAAAGCATTACTAATTAAACCAATTATCCCTATAATAACAATGAAGATGAACGACATACGCCAGTCTGTTACTTGTCCAATGAATGTACCTAGCGGGACACCAGTCACAGTAGCCAATGTTAGTCCAGTAAACATAAAGGCAATGGCACTTGCACGTTTATTTGGTTCAACTACATCGGCCGCTATGACAGAAGCGATGGACATAAACACACCGTGTGCTAATGCTGAAATAATACGTCCTATTAATAAAATTGAGAAATTTGGTGCCATAGCTGCGGTTAAATTTCCAATTATAAAGATTGTCATGACAAGCAATAAAACAGTTTTTCGACTAAGGCGAGATGTTAAGGCTGTTAATAATGGAGCTCCAACAGTAACGCCTAATGCGTATATTGAAACAGTTAAGCCAGCTGTGCTTAAAGATATACCGAAATTATCTGTAATTAACGGTAAAAGACCAACACTGATAAATTCAGTGGACCCTATTCCAAAAGCACTGATTGCAAGTGCTAGTAAAGTTAATTTAGCATTTGGCTTTTTTGATTGTGACATACTAAAACGATCTCCTTTGATTTTTTTCATCGTATGTAGTACTATTCATACATACCAAAAAGGCACGTAGAGTACTTTTAGTTACTTTTGAATATTACAGGGGGTTTACGATGCAAAAAGTTTATAATATTGGTGTTGAAGCTACGCTTGAAGTTATTGGTGGTAAATGGAAACCAGTCATTCTTTGTCATTTAAACCACCATGGTAAAATTCGTACAAATGAGTTTCGACGATTGATTCCAGGAATCTCGCAAAAAATGCTCACTAGTCAATTAAGAGAGTTAGAGCAAGCTGGATTAATCCTTCGAAAGGTCTTCAATCAAGTGCCACCGAAAGTTGAATATTCTTTAACGCCTTATGGGCAAGGAATGGAACCTATTTTAAACATGCTTTGCACTTGGGGCGAGAAGCATGTTGAAGTATTACAGGATAAAGGTGAAGATGTACTGTTAAAACAACGTGATGATGATATAGCTATGCAGCAAACATCGTAATGAGGGGGAAAGAGACTGTCATACAAAAGACAGTCTCTTTTCCTTTTTAATGCTTATAAAGCAAAGTCATATTCATCAGGATTAGGTCCAACACGTTGTTCAAGATTCATCGCATTGATGATAGCCATTTCTGCGTCTGTTAAAGTAAAGTCAAAAATATCGGCATTTTGCATCATGCGTTCTCTACGCACAGATTTAGGAATAGTAATCACGCCATTTTGTACATCCCATCGAAGAATAACTTGAGAGTTTGACTTTCCGTATTTTGTTGCTATTTTTGAAATCGTTTCATCTTCAAGAAGCCCACCTTGCATTAAAGGTGCCCATGCTTCAAGTTGAATTTGGTGCTCTTTACAGAATGAACGAAGCTCCACTTGCTGTAAGCGTGGGTGAAATTCCACTTGATTTACAACAGGTTTAATACGGGCAAATGATAATAAGTTTTCCAAGTGTGCCACAGTGAAGTTACATACGCCAATTGCTTTGATCTTCCCTTGTTCATATAGGTCTTCAAGAGCTTTCCAAGATTCAGCAAACTTATCTTTACCTGGCCAATGAATCAGGTAAAGATCTAAATAATCTAAGCCTAATTTTTGTAGACTCTCTTCATAGGCAGCAATCGTTTCATCGTAGCTTAATCCGTCGTTCCAAACTTTTGATGTTATAAATAAATCTTCACGTTGCAGGTTAGTTGATGTTAGCGCCTGTTTAATACCTTCCCCGACACCAGCTTCATTACCATAAATTGCGGCAGTATCAATGCTACGATAACCAACTTCAATAGCATTTTTAACCATCTCAGCTGTAGCATCATTCTCTACTTGAAAAACACCTAACCCCATTCCAGGCATTTGTAGCCCATTGTTTAATGTGATTTTATCTTGTAAATGAGTAATCATTTTAAGTCCTCCATGTTTTGTGATTGCTTGATTGCTTTTTCATTATGCTGCTAACATGCCTTTAAAAAAAGTACGCACTTTTTTGTGTCATAGAAACGTAGAGGTAACTTTTGTGAGCTAACAATGGCTAGAGGGATAAAAATATTGTTCATTAAATTAGTAAGCCCCTTTAATTGACCACATCTACTAGTCGCTGTGCCAAGATAATTGCCATGCATGGCTTTATTTCAGTAATAAAAGGAAATGTTTGTTCGATGGAGAATATATGTAGTAATACTATAAAAAGGGGTTTGGCAGATGAATCGTTTAAATTTAATTACATTAGGTGTTAAAGATATGGTGGAGTCTCTCGCCTTTTACCGAGAAGGGCTAGGTTTTGAGGTTGTAGTTTACGGAGAGGAAACAAATCCTGATGTTATGTTCTTTAATAATGGAGGGACGAAAATATCACTATTTCCAATTAAAAGATTGGCTAAAGATATTAATGAAGCAAACCCACCTGAAATTGGCCATGGCTTTGGCGGAATCACTCTTGCTTATAATGGTAAATCAAAAGAAGAGGTGGACAGTATTTTTGCATTAGCCAAAAAGGCTGGCGCAAAAATTGTTAAAGAGCCCGAAACTGTATTTTGGGGTGGTTATAGTGGCTACTTCCAAGATCCGAATGGCTTCTATTGGGAAGTTGCTTACGGCGATATGTGGCAGTTCGATGAGAACGATATGCTAATTATTCAATAAAAGTAATAGGTATCTCACATAATAAGAGCAGCTATTTGGAATAGGTGGGGGATTCCTGTAGAGTAACATCCCCCGAAAAACGACGATATTACGATACTTCATTGTAAAGAGCAGACTGTAGACAAGCTCAATATTTTTAAGAGTTTGTCTACAGCTTGAAAATAGCAAGTGTACTACTTTTTGTGTTGAGCGATCTAGTGATACATTTAACAGTAATTTCTTCTCATTAAATCCACAAAGTTTTGCGCGGCTTTTGATAAGTAATGATTTTTCAGCCATACGAGTCCTACAGAGGTGGATAATTCTTCTGACGGTATTTTGTATGCATGAAGTGGTAAATCTCCATATTGCTTTAGAATAGTTTCGGGTACGATAGAGGAGCTAAATCCCGTAGCAATTAAATTCATTAAAAGTGTGGTATCTGAACATTCACCCACAATGTGGGATTGTAATTGGAAGCGGGAAAAGGCTTCTAATATTGAATAGTGAACCCCTAACCCTTCAGTACTTGGTAAAAGGAGTGGCCAGTTTTGAATTTCTGCCAGTGTCACCTCATGTTCAAGCCGATCATTTTTATCGGATTGAATAAAGTAAAATGGCTCTGTATACATATGAAGAACAGAGAAATCATCCAATTCTAAAGGTAATCGAATGATAGCCAATTCTACTATACGGTCTCTTACAAGCTTACAGAGATAAGAGGATTCATTTTGCTGGATCTTATAAGTTACCTTGGGATAGTGTTGTTGAAATTGATGTAATAATGGAGGGAGCTCAACTACCGAAAACGTATTAATGCCTAATGTTAATCGTCCATGAATGCCTAATCCTACATCTTTAACTTCCGCCTCAGCTTCTTCCATTAATTGGGCAACCTGTAGTGCGTATTTATATAAGGTTTTTCCGGCCTCTGTGACTTCGAAATATTTTCCGCTTCTCTCCACTAGTTTTGAACCTAGTTCTTCCTCCATCGCTTTTAAATGCTGGCTTAATGGAGGCTGAGAAATATGTAGCCTTTCGGCCGCAGCAGAAATCTTTTTTTCCTCTACAATCGCTATGAAATATCGTAGTTGTCGAATATCCAATTAAAAGTACACCTCCCTATTATTCGAAAAACCTAAGTAAAACATATTTTTTAAATATTTTTCATATAGTTAGTGCCATGTTAGCATATTTGTATAAAAGAAAAAAGGAGATACATATCCTTTTTCTCGCACCTACCTATGTGTGAAAGGGACAACCACTATGACAACTAAAACCATATTTCCACTTCTATTAGTTTATATGTTTCTCGCTATGCTTGGTGCAGGACTTGTCATACCGATTCTCCCACAGTTATTGATCGAGTTCGGCGCAAGTGGTAAAGCAGCAGGATATTTAGTATCTGCTTTCGGAATAACACAATTTTTATTTTCGCCTATAGCTGGGAGGTTTTCTGATAAGTATGGTCGGAAGCCAATGATCATTGGTGGTCTTATTTTGTTTGCGTTATCCAATTTAGTTGGAGCTTTAGCAAGCGATTTCACCATTTTTCTTATTTCACGTTTTATTGGGGGAATGGGATCAGCAGCATTGGTTCCTTCTATAATGGCTTACATCGTAGATATTACCACCGAAGAAAAACGATCGAGGGCGATGTCGTTTTTAGGGGCATCCATGTCTTCAGGATTTATCGTTGGACCAGGCTTAGGAGGGCTGTTAGCTGAATTAGGTACAAGAGCACCATTCTTTACTTCAGCTATTGTGGGTGTTTTAGCAGCCATTAGCTGTTTATTTTTATTACCTGAATCACAAAGGACTACACGATATGTTGAATCAAATTTAAAAAAGGAAAATATATTTCAACAGCTTGCACAATCTATTAAATCTCCCTATTTTATTTTGCTATTTATGGTATTTTCACTGACGTTTGGACTTGCTCACTTTGAAACAGCTTATCCGTTAGTAGTCACGCAGAAGTATGGTTTTACAACTAGACAAATTTCTATTTTATTTATGGTTTGTTCCTTCGTTGGAACAGTGAATCAATTATTATTAACAAGCTGGCTTACTAAAAAGTTTGAGGAAAAGCATATTATTAGTAGTATGCTTCTATTTTCGGCTACGGCGCTTGTTCTCTTACTGCTGTCCGCTAATTTTTACTACATCATGGTAATAACGATGCTATACTTCTCATTTAATAATATTTTACGGCCAACCATTAATACTCTTTTATCGAAAGAGGCAGGGAATGAACAGGGCTTTGTGGCAGGTTTAAACAATGCTTATATGAGTCTCGGGCAAATTTTTGGGCCAGTACTTGCCGGAATATTATTTGATCTTCATTTGAATCTCCCGTATTTATTTGGAGCATTGGTCCTAATCGTAAGTAGCGCTATCTCTATGAAACGAATAGGAAAGAAGCCGAGAGAGCCATTACAACACAAAAGTACGATGCAATAGCAAATTCTGCATCGAAGTAGGAGCTGAACATCTACATGATAAAAAAATAGATCATAGTATGTTTAGGAATCGTGTTACTCCTCCAAGAATAACAATCCATTTTTATATGCGGGTGCAGAAGGCAATATGGATATTTCAAAACTCGCAAATCATGCAGGAGCTGATCCGACGCTAACCAATCGCTATGGGGAACAGCTTTAATTCACGCATCAGAGCATGGTTATGTAGAGAATGTTCGAGAAATTCTGGAGCATACAAATCTCGATGTAAACCATATGAATTAACCAGGCTGGACGGCATTGTTAGAAGCAATCTATGGGGATGGTGGTTCAAAATAACAGGAAACTATTCAAGCGGATGTTCATTTGGCAGATGTAGCATGCACAAACTCGAGGATTCCATTCAAGCTGGGGCAAAATAATAGATATGTCTACAGATTGGAATGTTCGATTCGGGCTACAACATTTTGTAAACAGAAAGCGCAACTTTTTCAAGCGATAAAAAGTTGCGTTTTTTTCATGCTCTCATGAAAAAATAGGAAGAAAATAAGTTGAGGATTACCATATAATAACCATGTATGGAATTTATCTTGTACTTCATTTTAAGATAAATGTATAATGCAAAATATGGTATTTTAGTATATCTTTCAAATAGACAAAGGAGGGTGAAACATTGATTCGTATATTATACATAGAGGATGAAAAGGAAATAGGACATTGGGTTAGTAAAGAGTTAACTGAAAGGGGCTATGAAGTAACATGGCTAGAGTCTGGGGACGGTATTGAGCAACATATTGCCTCAAAGGATATTGCTATACTGGATGTGATGTTACCTGGGTTAGACGGCTTTTCCATCGGTAAAAGAATTAAACGGGAAAATAAAGAACTGCCGATTTTAATGCTATCGGCGAGAACGGCAGTTGAAGATAAAATAGAAGGTTTAAATTTCGCAGACGATTATTTAACAAAGCCTTTCCATCCAGATGAATTAGTAGCAAGGCTTGAAGTATTACTGAGAAGATACCAAAAAAATGATGATGTGCTAGAACTACAGCATCTTAAAATGTATACAAAAGATATGAGAATTATTAATACATTGATTGATGAAGAGATTCTCTTGACGGGTAAACAGTTTTATCTTTTACAGTATTTTATTCGCCATCTCAATCAAATTTTAACGAAAGAGCAACTTTATGAGGGCGTTTGGGGTGAAAGCTATATCGAAGGTGATAAAACATTGATGGTACATATTCGGTATTTAAGAGAAAAGATAGAAATAAATCCCGCAAAGCCTATGATTATCGAAACGATTCGCGGGATTGGGTATAGGGTGAAACTATGAAATTCTTTCGATCACTATTAGCTAAATATATGTTGATCATTATATTAGCCTTATCGATTGTTCAAATTTCTTATATGGGAACAGCTATGTTTGTATTAGGAATTACGAAGACAGGGGTAGGCGAGTTTTCTAGTGAGGTCCTTTTGGAAAGTGAAATTGAGGAGCAATGGCACGCTCAGTCTAAAAATATAAACAATGTATCAAATGATACCATTACCCAACTTTTTCAAAAGTGGCAAGAGCACTTACCTACGGCTTCTATGTTCTGGATAAGTGAAGACGGGACATTATTGACTACGGTAAATGTGCAGGAGGAGCTTCCAGCAAAGTGGACTCCTGCATTTACTACTAAATTTATAAAACAGCGGTATGGAGGAGACCCATTTACCGTTATTGCTTTCTTAGGTGATGATGTATCCAATGGCTTTATTGTGTTAGAAGTTCCAAGAAACGTATTTAATCCGCCACTTATCAATATTTATGAAAACTATGGTAACCTCTTATTTTTTGGTGTTATTGCGATTATTCTATTTTTCATTGTTGTATCATTGTTATTTTTCAAAGGAATCCGAAAGAGACTTTTACATCTTCAAGATGCCATGGAAATACGGGATGTAGATGGTTTACCTATTGAAATCCATGTGAAAAAAAAGGACGAAATTGGGCAACTGGAGCATAGTTTTAACAGAATGGTTTGTGAGCTGAGAGAAAGCAAACAGCGTCAGCAAAAAGAAGAGCAACTAAGAAGAGAGCTAATTGCGAATCTTTCACATGATTTGCGAACACCTTTAACAAAGGTAAGAGCTCAATCTTACTCCATTAGCAAAGAAACATTGTCAGAGGAAGGTAAGCAGGCGTTACGGGCGATGGAAACATCTATCGTGAATATTGATGCTTTAATTGAAAATTTAATGTCCTACACATTGCTAATGGCAAGTAAATATAAATTTGAACCTAAAGAAATCAATGCTATTCGTTTTGTTCGAGAGCACCTGACGACCTGGTACCCAGTTTTTGAGCGAGAGGGATTTACCATTGATATTGAGATACAGGCATTTGAACATCATGAATGGTGTGTAGACCCCATTTGGTTAGGACGTATATTAGATAATCTCTTCCAAAATGTACTGCGACACGCCAATAGCGGGAAATATATAGGTGTGAAAACAGAGTCGACAGCAAGTTATACGGCATTTATTATCGAGGATCATGGAAATGGTATGAAAAATGAATCGAATGCAAAGGGTGCAGGGATTGGCTTATCCATTGTAGATGTTATGGTAAAGGGCATGCATTTAGATTGGGATATTTGTTCAGATTCATCGGGTACAAAAATTATAATAAAACATGCAAATCCATCTGCGAAGCTTGATCAGTAAAAAGCTCGCAGATTTTTTTATGGAAAAAATGCTTTTTTAAACAAAATTTAAACTTAGCCCTTACCTGTTTTTAAACTTCTATTCTTATGATAGTTAATGAGGTGAGGATATTGGAATATATCGTACAAACACAAAATTTATCAAAATACTTTGGAAAAGAACAAGCTGTATCAAATATAAATTTGCAAATACGCAAAGGTGAAATTTACGGATTTTTAGGACCTAATGGAGCGGGGAAAACAACAACGATTCGCATGCTTCTTGGTCTAATGAAACCATCCTCAGGGACAATAAAAATTTTTCAAAAGGACATTGCGAAGGACCGTATTCAAATTTTAGCGAACGTAGGCTCATTAGTTGAAAATCCATCGTACTATCCACATTTGACAGCCTATGAGAACTTGGAGGCACTACGAAAAATACTAGGTGTGCCAAAAACTAGAATCGATGAAGTTCTACAAATTGTTCGTTTGAAGGAAGTTGCCAACAAGAAAGTAAAGGGTTTTTCACTAGGAATGAAACAACGTCTTGGTATTGCGGCTGCTTTATTGCACAACCCAGAGTTACTCATTTTAGATGAGCCGACGAATGGTCTCGATCCTTCAGGTATTATTGAAATTCGCAATTTGATTAAAAGGCTACCGAAGGAATACGGCATGACCATTATTATTTCCAGCCATTTATTATCAGAAATCGATCAAATGGCTACACAGGTAGGCATTGTTTCTAGGGGAACATTGATTTTTCAAGATTCCATTGAAGAAATGCGTAAATTTGCACAACCAAAAGTTATTTTTAAAGTTAGCAATAGCGAAAAAGGATGGCGTTCTCTTCTAGCAAATGGTATTAAGGCAGACTATCAGGATGGTGTCATTTTCTTAGAGGAATGCTCTGACGAAAAAGTAGCCCATATTGTTCAGGTACTTGTTCAGGAGGGCGTTTCGGTATTTCGAGTAGAGGAAGAGAAACGCTCATTGGAGGATATTTTCCTGCAAATGACGGCGGGAGAGCTAGTGCTATGATGGGTAAATTATTAACTGCTGATTTTTTAAAGATTAAACGCAAAGGTTTATGGTTTTTAACGCTTTTAGGTCCCCTTGGCGTAGTTGCTCTGCAAATGGTCAATTACGGTGTGAGGAAAGACTATCTTTTACAGCAGAGCGAGGATGATTGGGGTTATTTTTTACAAAACATTCATTCCTTTACACCGCTGGCTGTTGTACTAGGTATTGCTATCCTAACGTCATTCATGGCGAGTATTGAAAACGAGACAAATGCGTGGAAACAGCTCATCGCCTTACCTGTTTCTAAATTATCCGTGTATTTATCTAAATTTACAGTATTGGCGATTCTGTTATTTTTGTCTTCAACACTGTTGATGCTTTTCACACTGAGTTACGGACTATTTTTAGGCTTAGGTGAACCGGTACCTTACTTAGAGCTCGCCAAGTATAGTTACTTCCCAGCTCTAGCAGCATTGCCAATTCTTGCTCTTCAACTGTGGATTGCAAGTGTTTGTCATAACCAAGGTATTCCTATTACTGTAGGTATTTTCGGAGTCATTTTTGCTTATTCCTCCTATGTTTTACCGGATTGGATGATATGGAAGTGGCCTTCGTTGATGAATCAATGGGATGAGCCGATCATCAATGTCATGTTAGGAGTAGGAATTGGTATCTTCCTCTATATTGTTGGCATGATTGATTTTGCAAGAAGGGACGTGAAGTAAATGACGGCTATACTGGGAGCTGAATGGTTTAAGTTACGTAAATCAAAAATGGTACCGATTATTTTAGCAGCACCAATTATTGGGCTATTTATCGGATTATCCGCCAATTTAGAGGATAATATGGCAGGAGTACCAATCAATGAATGGTATATTGCATTGTTCTCCATGAATTTAACATATGCTTTATTATTTTTACCACTTATTACGGGGGTTTTTGCTAGTCTCATCTGTAGGTATGAACATCAATCTGGTGGCTGGAAGCAGCTATTAGCACTGCCTGTAACTAGGGGGAAAGTATTTGTCGCTAAATATGTGTTGATTGTACTGCTTGTTATGGCGATGCAGTTATTGTATTTATGTTCAGTTTTTGCTGTTGGGATGATCAAGGGCTATACGGATCCTTTTCCAATGGAGATTGTATGGAAAAGCATTGTTGGGGGATGGGTAGCGACATTGCCTTTAATAGCCCTTCAATTATGGATGTCGATCATGTTTAAAAGTTTTGCTGCTCCTTTTGCAGTCAATGTGGTATTTACATTACCCTCTATTTTTGCTATTAATTCTGAACGTATTGGACCTTACTATCCTTGGGCACAGCCCTTTTCAATGATGTATATTGGTGGCAGCAGGGACGATGTATTTTTTGTGCCATGGGAGCAATTGTTAACAGTTGTCGGTGGTGGCTTCATCCTATTTTTCCTTGGTGGGTATTTATACTTCCAACGAAAAGCCATTTAACCTTAAGGGAGAATTAACATGAAAAAGATGAAAAGAAGTTTGAGATTATTAACTACATGTATGCTACTAGCTGTTTTAGCTGGCTGTGGACAGGAGGAGGCTGTGAAAGATGCCTCACAATATAGTAGTGAAATAAAAGATATTACTATACCTGATGATGTAAAAATTATTGGCTTTGGAGAGGCAACACACGGAAATGTTGAATTCCAAGCGTTAAAAAAGGATCTATTTGAAGCAATGATTAAAAATGAGAATGTTCATGTCTTTGTTTTAGAAGGGGATTTTGGGGGTGCCCAGCAAATTAATCAATTTATTGTCAATAGTGTTGGCACGGCGCAAGATGCTATTAAAGCACTGGATTACGGCATTTATCAAACTGAACAAATGGTAGACTTTGTACAATGGATGCATGACTATAACTTAACAGCCAAGGAAGAAGATAAAATTTATTTTTATGGTAATGATATGCAACGCTATGATGATAGCAAAAAGGGCCTGCTTGATTATTATGCGGATATCGATGCTGAAACGGCAAAGCAGTATACAGCTCAGCTAGAACATGTGTCCAACAAAACAATGAGAGATTTATCAAATAGCCAGTTAGTAGAGCTTGATAAAACAATCGATGCCATCATCAAAGATCTACAATCAAACAAGGAAGTCTATGAGAAAAAGTCATCAAAGGATGCCTTCTCTTTTGCGGCGCAATACGCACAAATTTTCAAGCAACGTACACAATTATTTTTAAATGATGGTAATTACATGAATTTACGCGATGAATACTTAGCTAAAAATTTACAATGGATTGTTGATTTCGAAGCGATTAAGGGCCATGATAAAGTACTGATGTCTGGTCATAATGGTCATATAGATAAAACGTCTGCTACAATGGCCGGTTATAAGTCGATGGGACAATATTTAAATGAGCACTATAAAGATCAGTACTTTGCCATTGGTACGGACTTTGTGAGAAATACATTCCAAGCACAAAATGGATCTGGTGAACGTAAGGAGTATACGATAGAACATCATAACGCTCTAGTGGATGCCTTTAGTGATATTCCAGACAACATCTTCTATGTGGATTTTGTAAATGCTAGTCATTCAGAAGAGCTATCAAATATTCTTTCAAAGGAGCAAAGAATGGGCAATATAGGCGATGATTTTCGTCCTTGGTATAAGCTTACAAAAATGCTCTATACCATTAAAATGACACCTGCAGATGCATATGACGGTTTGATAATTGTGCAGGAAGCAACACCAACAAAAGTAACGGATTAGTTAAATATAGCAATCTCCATCAAAAAATCTCTTTTCTTCTCCATTATTATAAAAGTGAGGTGAGAGTAATATGGAGTATAGTCAGGCAACACAAAGGATTATTACTTATATCGAGGGCCAATTGATGGAAGAAATAGCGTTTGAGTTTATGCCGAATATTACGGGCTATTCGAAGTTCCATCTAAGTCGAATCTTTAAACAAGAAACAGGGCTTACAATGGGTGAATATATTCGGATGCGCCGATTAGCTATGGCTGCCAGTTGTTTAATATACTCCAATGCATCGATAATAACGATTGCCTTTAAATTTCAGTTTCAATCTCAAGAGGCTTTTACAAGAGCTTTTAAAGAAGTGTATGCTTTGCCACCAGGAAAGTATCGAAGATTGATGCAATCACTGGCTATGTTGGAGGAGGAAAAGTTGATGGAATTAAATGAACAGGTAACGGGTTGGATGCTAAGTGGCGCAAATCCAGAATTATATCAATTTTATACGGATGATAAGGTATTTCATTCAGGAAAGCGCTCTGGTGTATTATTTTCCACCCATGCATCAGCCAATAATGGGCAATTCGCTACGATGATGCAGGGCTTTCAGGCAGCTGACTATAAAGGTAAGCGGCTCAGAATGTCATGTTACTTAAAAACGGCTGAAGCTACAAAATGTGGAGCGTGGATGCGTATAGACAATGCTACGGGTGATACCATACAATTTGATAATATGGATCAGCGCTCTGTGACAGGAACTACTGAATGGAATCATTATTCTATTGTTCTAGATGTACCCGAGGAAGGGTATTCCATTTATTTTGGTGTGTTGTTAATAGGCTCAGGAAAAGTGTGGGCAGATGGCTTCCGTTTTGAAGTAGTCAACGATAAGGTACCCACAACCAATATGCTTTCGAAGGATCGTTTACCGAAACAACCAGCGAATTTAGACTTTAGCATGGAGTGAATTGGATATGCTGCACTCACGTGTGAACCGAGAATTGACTTCGTTGAACAACGTATTGTTTACCTCTAATTTGTTAAAGCTAACAAAGAGGAGGTGTGAGAAGATGGCACAAGAAATTCTTTGTGAAGTCAATAACTGCACATTTTGGGATTCTGGAAACAAATGCACAGCAGAAAAAATTTATGTTGTCAGCCAGAAGGGACAACATGCTTCCAACAGCGAGGAAACTGACTGTAAAACATTCGAACCTGAAACGCATTAATGAAAAAAGGGGTAGCCACTTATATGGTTACCCTTTTTCCCAGTCTTTATTAATAAGCATCGACCTTTTCTTTGCTAAACAAAAGTTCATGGGCAGTTTTTACTTTTTCCTCTACATAATCCAATGAGTACTTACCCACCGAATCTGTTAAATCTCCAATTGCCCGCGATAAGTTATCAATGATCGGGATTAATTTATGCATTTCCGTGCGGTCCTTTTCTTTGTGCATCTCATCCATAATTTCATATGCAAGATGCTGAATTTTCCTTAGTCGCAATTTCTCAGAGTGCATTGAATCCTCCTTATTGAACCAATTTATGATGTCTAAATATATGAAGAACAAGAAGGTTTCATGAATGACTTTTAATAAAAGTAATTGTTAGGATCGTTAAGGGATAGGGAAATTTCCTTTATACCAATATCAATTTTTGACTCTTCCACATTGGATACATTTAATTTCAATATTCGTTCATGATAAAATTCCTCTAAATAATTGCGGTTAATCGAATCTAAAAGTATATTGCTTTGTTTCAATTGCTGGATCAGTTTATCGGTATTAACCTGTCTTGGTAAAATAATGTGGCTATGCATACAGATTTCCTTAGAAGCCTTATACTTTGCCAAATGGGTTGTTACCGATTGTTGAAGTGTGTTAGCTCGTATGGCATAAGACTCGCTGACCTTCTTTTGATAACGTTCAAACATACCACTTTTTAGATATAGCTCTAAGGCTGCCTGGGAAATCATCGAGCTATCAATATCAGTTGTATTTTTATACTGCTGAAATGTTTGAATGAAGATGTCTGGTAAAACGGCTAGTCCTATACGTAAGCCAGGAAACATGATTTTAGAAAAACTTTTTAAATAGATGACATGTTGCTGTATATCATCTGTATGAATGGGATCTATTTTGGAATTTTGCTCGAAATCCGCTAAATAATCATCTTCAACAATGTATACATTATATTGATAGGCAAGTTTACGAATCATATCTTTTTCTTGTTTGCTATATGAAGTCCCTAGAGGATTGTGCAAGCGAGGCATTGTGTAAAAAAACTTAATGTTGTGATGACTAAAAATGCGCTCTAACTCAAAGAGATCAATGCCATCCGTTGTTCTTTTAATGCCGATAGCGGGAATTCCATAGGTTTTCAAATAATCCATATACAAATGATAACTAGGCTGCTCCACTAAAATGGTTGAGCGACCATTTGGGAATGGCATAATACTTAGCAAGGATAGGGATTGTTGGACGCCAGAGGTGATAAATATATTTTCCTCTTTTGTGAACACTTGATAATTAGTTAATAATTTTCTGGCTTCTTTTATGAGAGATGGTAAGCCTTTCGGTGTCCCGTATCTAAATAGGTCTGCTTGGTATGTATCGATTGCCTTGTTGATGCAATGTTGAAAATCTTGGTACGGGAAAGCATGCCAACTAGGTGAGGAGGTAGCGAAATCTATATGATCTTGAACCTGTGGCTGGAAGGGTACCTGATGGTCAACAACATAGTAGCCGCTTTTCGGTAATGCATAGATAAGATGCTGATCCTCAAGTTTTTTTAAAGAAGTTAAAATAGTACTTTTACTACAGGAGTATTGCTGTGATAACTGGCGGATTGAAGGTAGCTTTGCCCCTGATGGAAGAGTGCCAGCCTGTATTTGAGTCATAAGCTGTGAATAAATCCATTCATATTTAAGCATATATAACCTCCAACGCATCTGTATCGGTACAGATGTGTTTTTTTCATATCGTCAAATGGTGCTACTTTTTATACGATAACCATACCGGCCGGAATTGATGGAGAAGGAGCATTATCGTATGTCCCAAAAAAGAAAAGCCTATATAGCAGCGATTTCGTATGCATTTATCATTGGACTTTCATTCCTGTTTGTGAAAGTTACATTAACAGTGGCGAGCCCTATGGATACATTAGCTCATCGTTTTTCAGTTGCTTTCATCGGCATTGTTATTTTACTAGTATTTACGAAAAATAAGCTAACAATAAAAAAACATGATTTATTAAAAATTTTACCTTTAGCCATATTGTATCCCATAGTTTTTTTCACGTTTCAAGTGCTTGGGCTTGCTAGAATTTCCTCGTCAGAAGCGGGAATTATTCAAGCAACGATTCCTATTTTTACATTAGCACTAGCAGGTTTATTGTTAAAGGAAAAAGCTACACGTGGACAGTTTGTAGCCATTGTGTTTTCTGTCCTTGGTGTGATGTATATGCTAATGATGAACGGGGCAAATGCTACTACTGGAAATGTTATTGGCAGTGGGTTTGTTTTACTTTCAGCAATTGCGGCATCGATTTATAACGTCTTTGCAAGAAGGCTTACAAAGCAATATTCTTTACTGACATTAACATATGTCATGACATTATGTGGATTTGTCATTTTTAATGGGATAGCTATTGGAGATCATATGATGAAGGGCACTATCCATGAATTTTTTAAGCCATTTCTACATGTTGATTTTATTATGGCCATTTTATATTTAGGCCTATTATCCTCGCTCGGCACGTCTTATTTATCAAATTATGCTCTATCTATATTAGAAGCCTCTAAAATGAGTGTTTTTAGTAATTTAGCTACGCTTATTACTATACTAGCGGGTATTTTATTTTTACATGAATCCTTCCGCGCGTACCATTTAATAGGGGGAGTGATGATAGTTATGGGTGTAATAGGAACAAATTATTTCGGCATGAAGGGGGTAGCAAACAATGAGGAAATATAGCCTTTTATTATTGATAAGTTGTATTTGGGGATCTCATGTTGACATTTAAGTAATCCAGATATTTTTTTATTACAGGTAAAGCACAATAATGTCGTAATTGAGAGGGTATGGAATCTACAGTAGGAGGAAGCCTTCTGGCATTGTTTGGCTGAAGGCTCACGTGTCATCATTCAATATTGAAAGTTCACGCGGACAGAGGCATTTATGCCGATTTGACCTTGTTCTACAGGTGTCATATCGGGGGAAATTGCCATTGAGCGATATAGAATAGGCGTATGAACTTGTTCTTCTACAATTTCAGTGGGGAAGAGCTGCAAAGGTAAATGCATAGTTTCTGCAATGGTTTTCGCCTTTGCTTGTGCATTGTGCAGAGCTAAACTCAATGCTTGCTGATAGTAAGCATCTGCGTGGTCAACTTTGAATTGAATGTTGCTGATACGATTTGCCCCGTTTTCTACGGCTGTATCAATGATTAAGCCAACACGTTCAGGATCTGATACATGGACCGTGATAGCATTCGATACTTCATAACCAGTAAAAATTTGTTGGCCGTCTTCAAAATGATAAAGTGGGGTAATCGTATAGGCAGCTGTTTGGATTTGTTCGCTTGGAATTCCAAGGGCTGTAATGGATTGAATGACTTGATTCATAGTTGCCGCATTCTCCTGCTGGGGCCCTTGTACATTTTGGCCTTGAGTTTGAACCTCTATTTGTAGTTGAATGGAGCTTGGCTTCGCCGTTACCTGCCCATTGCCCGTTACACTTATAACACGTGAGGGAATGGATGCCTGATGATTGAGCTGTGCATAGTACATACAATACCACCTTTCATAAGATTTTTATTCATCATACTATGCAAAAAATAATTTTATTTGTTTAGTCTCTTTAAATATTTATCATGGAGCTTTGTCAATAAAAGTAAGGTAATGATGGAACCTAGCAAAGCTAAAAACATGTCCCATTGAGCGTCCCAGCGATCTCCCTGCATCCCTACAAAATCTTTTGCCCCTTTACTGCCCTTCGAGATTCTTGTGCTTAACCATTCAATGATTTCATAAAATGCAGCGATCGCAAGTAAAATACTAATGGAGATACCTGTTAGCCAAGGTCCTTTTGTAAGGGGGGTTTTTCGAATTAAAATTTCCCTTATTACAATGGCCAGCAAGCCTTTTAAAAAATGACCGAAACGATCATAATTATTGCGATGCAAATCAAATTCTTCTTTTATCCAATTAAATAGTGGCACTTCCGAATACGTATAATGCCCACCTATAAATGTTAGAATTGACAATAGGGCAATGATCAAGTAAGAAATGGTCGTGAATCGGAATTTAGGATAGATACAAACTACAAGAATTATCGCAATTATTCCTGGGCTAACTTCAGCAAGCCAATCTAAGTAGGAAGATGGTTTAATAACAGACCAGATAAAAACGATTAAAGCGATCGCAAGGAAAGTTACATGTATTTTAAAATGCTTATTATTATTCATGACAACACGCTCCCTTTGTCCCACAGTATGTGGAAGAGGGAGTTTGCTTATTCAACCGATGTTGAGGTTTAAAAAAGGAAAAGCAAGCGTCTAGTCATTCGTTCTAAAACTGACGCTTTTTTATACATTAAATCATTTTTAAAAGTGCCTCGACGCCACTCATTCCTTCCGTAATGCCAAGTTGTTCGGCTTCATAGGTCACGGATTCTAACGGAGCCGTTAATAGCTCATCAATCGTTTTCACGCCAACTGCCCGACCAGCAATAATTTTTCGATCAACTAAGCGACTATTTAAAAGACCTACATCTAATGCGCCGCACATAATGTAGCCAGTATTATTGGAAATGGTCAGTAGTGTTGTTTTAGGTAATTGAACAACTACTGCAGTGAAGAAATGCCCCTTAATCATGATAGGTTCAATTGTCACCATTGAAATCACTCCTTTTCTCTATATACATATGGCGATAACTATCAAGGTGTTCGACATTTCTAATAAAAAACTCTTCGTAATAAAGAAAAAAGTCCAATATCAAAATAATAAAAAGGAATCTACTCTTGGCGATTAGATTCCTTTCAGCATTTAATTTGTATAAGACAATAGAGCGGTTTGTTTACATTTGTTTAATGCAATGATTGCTTCACTTTTAGAAGTATATTCAAACATCCGATACGTGTTTTCTTCAAATACAGTAATTATCCACATTTATATTATCCCCTTCGTTGTGTTACATAACATTTAATTATTTCGGAAAGTTGTTATATATCAGTTGTGATTTCATTTTACATGAATAAAGAAAAAAATAAAGGAATATTAATAATGATTCACATTTCGTTCAAATTTATATAATTTTTTTGAAATAATTGAAACAGGAAAACAGACGATCCCTCACAAGTATAATTCACTGTAATTCGCAAATAGTAAGTTGACGGAGTTCTGTGAATGTGGACTTGGGAGGTGATGCTATGACACGTAAATATGTATGGGTTTTAACGGTTTTCGTTTTAATCATCTCGGGATTTTTTGTAGGGTTCAAAGCTCAGGCTAATAAAGGACGCCCGTATTATGAGGAGACAGGAAAAGTTGTGTGGGATATTAACACGGAGGATAAAATAGTGGCACTTACCTTTGATGATGGCCCACATCCCAAATACACAGCGGCGGTGCTTGATTTATTAGCCAAATATGATGCCAAAGCTACTTTTTTTATTATTGGAAAAAATGCTGACAAATATCCAGAGCTTGTTTTACGTTCTTATACAGAAGGGCATGAATTAGCGAATCATACGTATACCCATCCGTTTAAAGTTTCCATCAATAAATTGCAAGAAGAGCTTCGACAGACGAATGACACGATTTATGGTATTACTGGTTTTTCCCCAGTTTTATTCCGTCCTGTTGGTGGAAATTACACAGATGCTATGATAAATGCCGCTGTTAAGGATGGCTACAAGGTCGTGATGTGGTCTTGGCATCAGGATACTCAAGATTGGAAAGAGCCCGGTGTAAAGAAAATTGTACAGAAGGTTATGAAGGGCACAAAGCCTGGCGATGTCATATTATTTCATGATGGTGGTGGAAATCGTACACAAACCATTCAAGCATTAGAGGAGATAATACCGGCATTAAAAAAGCAGGGCTACACATTTGTTACAATATCCGAGTTGATTGAAAGTAAACAGCAGCAAGAGCAAGTTCAATAATGAAAAATGAGCCATCTCAACAATGTTTGAAATGGCTCGTTTTTCACATAAATAAAATCTAGAAGAAAATAATTGGAGCAAGTGCAATACCTAGGACAGTCCCTAGTGCAATACCAACGCCAAAGCCTCCTCTACCAAATCCCCAAAAGCCTAGACCATAACCACCATATCTTCTATCAGGTAGAATCCATACCTGTCTTCTGTCTACCCTCGTGATTTCCCCAACATGTACTCTACCAGATGTATCCGAAATTCTAACTCGTTTACCGTGATATTTACAACAAAGATTGTAAGCATCAGTTGGATTCACAAATATCCCTCCTTTCTACTTCATTACAAGCTAATATATGCTAATTAATGCATTTATCTTTAGCCGATTGTCTATTCATCACATATACTGTCAAGAGGTGATGACATGGCAGTTGTGTCTACAGATAAGTGGCTTGAGGAGTATGAATTTGCCAAAAGATCTAAGAGCAGTGATGAGCTATATAGCTTACAATGTTCAATTCTATGTGATCGTTTGGTTAAACTATTTCAAGAGGGATATACAGAGGAAATACACTTCGAATTACAGCAGCAGGGTCTTTTTTTACCAGAGGAAGAGATTGATCTAGAGAGACTGAAAAAGATGAATGTGTGGGGCTGTGTGGAGCAAGAGTTTATGTACTTACAGCAGAAGTGGGATGGTCCAACTATACCTATTTATATATTTCCAATTACACGACAACAAAATATCACTAATAAAAATGGTGTGGCTTATCCTCATTCACTTTTTTTATTTGTGGGAGAAGTAGAAAAACAGGAGCTTCAAGCATTACTCGCCCATGAATATAACCATGTTTGTCGTTTACATTATCTTAAAAAGTCTTTAGACAAAATGACTTTGTTGGATTCCCTTATATTAGAGGGTTTAGCAGAGTGTGCAGTGAAAGAACTTTACGGAGAAAAATGGCTAGCACCATGGTTAACTAACTATACATTCGAGAAGGTTATAAAACTATGGAAATCACGATTTTTGCCAAACCTACAACTTCAGGGATTGGAAAAGCATAGACCATTTTTATATGGTGGAGAACTTCCGCCATGGATAGGCTATTGTATAGGCTATGAAATTGTTCGGTCGTATGTGAGGAATCATTCATCTCAGCTTCCTTTATTAATACCAAGCCAAGAAATACTTGCCGGATCGGATTTTCCGCTACAATAGAGAAAAGGAGTGATTGTTGTGTCTAGTGAAATAAAAAATGTATTATTACCAATTGTAGATTCATCCACAAGGGTGCTAATTGTTGGCTCCATGCCGGGAAAACAGTCATTAGAAAAACAGCAGTACTATGGTAATCCACGCAATCACTTTTGGCCCATCATTGGCAAGCTATTACAGATTGAAGTTCCTAACGATTATAGTGAGAGAATAGCTTTATTAAAAAAGCATGCAATCGGTCTTTGGGACACAATTGAAGCCTGTGAGAGAAAAGGGAGCTTAGATGCGGCCATTCGTAATGAAAAGCCAAATGATTTTCAAACCCTTTTTAAAAGCTACCCGAACATCGAGTTAGTACTCTTTAATGGGGCGAAGGCATTCGATGTTTTTAAAAAGCATATTGGATTAGAGCTTTTAGCTGGACTAGCCTATAAAAAAATGCCGTCAACGAGTCCGATACCAGGGAAAAATATTAAATCCTTTGACGAAAAAGTAGAGGATTGGCGAATGATGCAATCCTATTTATCTCAATAGTTTGCGGGTCATTAAACCATTGTTTTGTACATAATCAGAGCAATACTCTTCCTATGCGATAAAGTGGATAAGCATAAATATACTTTACTAAGATGTGCCTTAGTTACTGCCAAAGGTTATAGCATGAGGAAAAATACACTGTTATTATCTTCACTTAGGTGGGCAATGGCTCAACGGTTAAATGCCCTAATACATATATTGAATTATGTAAAAGGAGGGCTTGTGTGTACAATAATCCATTTAGAGAAGATAATTTTAGAAGACCTGGCTGGGGTGACAATGAGAATTTTGAAACACCGCCATTTGGTCCACCCAATTTTGGTCCGCCTCCGGCAGGACAAATGCCAATGAGTGCACCACCAGGCTTTTCGCCACCAGTGCCAGCACGGCGAGAAGGATCAAGTGGTATTCGCTCCTGCTTATTTAGAAACACCTTTATTTGGTTGAATACAGGTAGGAGCTTTTGGTTTTTCCCAACTGTTATAGGAAGAGAATTCATTGCAGGTTTTCGTTGGAGTAGTCGGTATGGCTGGTATTTCCGTACGATAACGAGAAATCAAATTCGTTCATTTGAATGTTTCAGATAATGTCACACAAAGAAAGTTTCATTTTCAAAAAAATGGTGTTACAATGACGGTAATAAAAGATGAAGGGACGATGGGTGGCTAATGAATAACTAATCTTATTTTTTTACAGATGAAATTTAAATTTCACGAACAATAAAAATAGGATTAGTCTGCCCATTTTCCATAATTAATGCTTGTATTGGTCTTACTAGGCCAATATAACGCGATTCCGCAAGCTTATTTTACTATGTCTAAAATAAGTAGTGGAGTAACAAATATAGCTGTTTCAACAGTTAATTTGTGTATATGTAGCGATGACTAATCCTTCCAAAATACTTGGAGGGATTTTTTTGATTCCTCCAACTGGAGAGGATGGATATTATGAAGGAGCTTTTAAAATTACAGGATATTAGTTATGAAATAAAGGATACATTCCTATTTGAACATGTGACTGCTACCGTAAAGCAAGGTGAGGTAATCGGCATTATTGGTAGAAATGGTGCTGGAAAATCCACATTGCTTCAATTCATACGAGGGATGTTAGTGCCTACGGCAGGAGAAATAGAAGGGTTACAAACTGTAAAAACGGCAATTGTAGAGCAGGAACTAGCTCATTTTAATAGGTTTGAAATAACGGCTAGAGAGGCAGATTTGCTATCTAAATGGAAGGTGCCCAATGTGCCATTTGCAGCATTAAGTGGTGGGGAAAAACTGAAAATGCGCCTGGCAGAGGGTTTTTCGCAGGGTGCTCAAATTCTAATGCTGGATGAACCAACCAATCATTTAGACGAACAGAGTACCTCATTTTTGATTAAACAAGTACAAAACTATAATGGAACGATTATTGTTGTCTCACATGATCGTTACTTTTTAGATAGCGTAGCGACAAAAATTTGGTCGATTGAGGACAAGAGACTTATTGAACATAACGGCAATTATTCAAACTATATGGCTGAAAGAGAGCATCGAAGATTAACACAACAACGTGCATACGACAAGCAGCAAAAAAATATTGAACGTATTGAGGCACAGATGCAGGAACTGACAGCATGGTCTCAAAAGGGCCATGCTCAGTCTACCAAGCTAGAAGGTTTTAAGGAATATCACCGAGTGAAAGCAAAGCGTCTTGATTCCCAGGCAAAATCTAAGAAAAAGCGATTAGAAGCAGAGCTTGAGAAGGCAAAGGTCAAAGCTGTGAAGCCTGAGTCAGAAATACGCTTTTCTTTAGGCACCAATCAACGTGTCGGTAAACGTTTTTTAGAGACCAAAATTGTTTCCTTACACTTCGATGACAGATTGTTGTTGAAGGATGTGAACGTCACTGCGCAATTTGGAGATAAAATTGCCATCACAGGAAAAAATGGTAGTGGAAAAACAAGTTTTTTAAAAGCCATCTTAGGTCAATTAAAAGCTGAGGGCGAAGTATGGGTATCTCCGGCTGCTAACATCGGTTATTTAACACAGGAAGTCTTTGACCTACCACTTGATCAGACACCAGAGCAGTATTTTTATCAAGAAACGTTTGAAGAGCGAGGGAAAGTTCGCAATCTCATGAAAAACCTAGGCTTTACTTCTACACATTGGACATCTTTGATTGGGGAGATGAGCATGGGTGAGCGGGTAAAATGTAAACTGATGGCTTATATATTAGCAGACAAGAATGTTTTTATTTTAGATGAGCCAACGAATCATCTTGACTTGCCTTCCCGTGAGCAGTTAGAGCAAACGCTTGCCCAATACAATGGAACATTACTTGTTGTCTCACATGATCGCTACTTTCTGGAAAAGGTAACGAATAGTGTATGGGAGGTTCATGGTCAACAGATAGAGAAAAAATGGAGAAAAGAGGTTAAGCAGGACGAGGATGTAATGACACTTCGTTTAAAACTAGAAACGGAGCGGCAAGAAATATTAGGTAAACTAAGCTTTCTCACAGCTAAGAATAAGGATTACGCCAAGCTTGATGAACGATTTAATGAGCTGACGAAGCGAATTAACGAGCTAAAATAGATAACGTTTAAGTTGGTTTTTACTAGGGAAAAATACCGAGAGAAGGAAATTAATAGATGGAGGTACACGCAATGAAAAGAATGCTATTTCTCCTTTTTTTGAGTATTTGCTTTATAGGTGCCTGTTCTAATCGTGAAGAAAATCACCAAGCACATGAAAATGAGACCCAGATATCTGTAGAACAATCTAATCATCATAATTATGGAACACCAATGGAACAAACAGAGGTCCTGCAACAAATCAAGGATCAAATACATGCTGATTTCACCATAAAAACGCCAACAACTTTACCTATTCCAGAGGGTGCTTTTTTATCAGCTACTACAAGGACTGAAGGGAACCAGGTGGAAATTGTCTTTTATGAAAGTAAAGAGAAGATACCTATTAATGATATTCGATTAAAGAAATCAGCAACCGTCATAGGGCGATTGCTCGTTAAGCAATACAATAATGCAGAAGGGGCCAGCACTCAAATAGCGTTTGATAATTTTAATCAAAATGGTGGACGCAAAGTGGATCTGGGTTACAATATTAAAGGTTACCAAGATGCGGGAGCCGGTTCCTTATGGATTGGATGGAATGAAGGTCGTTGGGCAATTGCTACACATACCCGAACAGAAAATCCAGAGGCTGGTGTCAAGCTTGCAAAGCAGGTAGTAGAATATTTAGAAAATCATATGCTCCCTATTCCAAAGCAATATGGCATGGCTCAATTGGACGTTTATCAAACAGGCAATTTAATCGTATGGCAGGATGAAAAGCTTGTGTATACACTCGATTCCATAAAGGACCCTCTAAAGGCCATAGAAATAGCTACAGCGTTTTACCAATAATAAAAAACCTAGAGTCATTGTGAAGTGACTCTAGGTTTTTTTTAGTCGTTTACTTTACGGAATCTACAAGGCCCTTGTAGTCGTGGAATCGCTGTTGCCAACTCTCCATTGGGAAAGTTAGCTGTTCCTTACCATCTAGCAAGTCAGCCAGCAAGTCCAGACATATATGCCACCCTGCTAAATCCTTTGGTGTATGCTCCGTTAAAGCTTGAAGTGTCTCCACTAATAGTAGTATTGTGCCCTCGTCAGTAGAAGAAAGTTCGAATCGTACAGTATCCGTACCCCAATCAAATTCGAGAGTTTCATTCTCTGCATAATCAGTAATGCCTATTGTTTCATAGGCATCTGTTCCATCGTTCATATTAAAATGCATCTTACCATTGTTACGAAGATCAATGATTTCTAAATTACTCATCCACTTTTGCAGCTTGTCATTATTAGTAAGTGCTGCCCAAACAACCTCTATTGCATGAGGGAGCGGGCGTTTAAATGTAGCAACATGGTAATTGGATTGTTTTTCAATAGTAGCTAGCATAGTATCCTCCTAATTGGTGATTGCTTGGAAAAGTCTAGTGATGCCCAGTTCAATTTCATTCTTTTGTAAATGACTATAGCCAATAATCAATCTGTTATTATATTTTCCCTTCTTAATAGTATGATCCTCTACTGGATACACCTTTATACCAAATTGTTCTATTTTCTGTAATAAGTTTATTGTAAAATCTATCTTCTCAAATTCTACAACTAAGTGCATTCCTGTAGAGTAGCCGAATATTTTTATGTTATGCGAAAAAGTTGATTGTAAACAATGAATAAGAAAATCACGTTGGCTTTTATAAAGCTTTTTCATTTTTGTGATATGTCTTTCCATGTAGCCCTCCTGGATAAAACGAGAAAGGGTGAGCTGTTCCAAGGAAGGTGTGTGTAAGTCTGTAAACCATTTCAATTGGCGACATTTTTCGATAAGCTTTGGTGGAAGAATAATGTATCCAATTCGTAATGCTGGAGAGAGAATTTTACTAAAAGAACCGATGTAGAGAACGAGCTCGGGATTTAGGCCCTGCAAAGAGCTTACAGGTGGACCTTCGTAACGAAATTCACTGTCATAATCATCTTCAATTAAAAAGCAATGTTTCTTTCTAGCATATTCAATTAATTGAATTCTACGTTGAATGGGTAATGTACTTCCTAATGGAAATTGATGAGAGGGTGTTAGAAAGACAAGTTTAGGGTTTATATTATCTGGTAATAGGCTTGTTTTCATCCCCAATTCATCTACAGGTATTGGATAGATTGTGGCACCAGAAGCTTTAAAGATGGTTTGAATATCATTCGTAATGGGATCTTCCATAATTGCCATATCATCAGGTGATAAAAGCAATCTCGACACAAGCATCATTGCTTGTGTTGCACCAGACGTAATAATAATTTGTTCTGGATAACATTCAACGCCTCTTGTTCTTAATAAGTAGTGTGCAAGAGTCTGTCTTAATTCTAAACGCCCCTCTGGAGCCCCGTATCCTAAAACGGAAGTTTCACTACCTTGCCAAAGTTGCTGACTAATCTTCGCCCATGTTTTACGAGGAAATAAGTTGAGTGCGGGAATACCTGAGCGAAAATTTATAACTTCTTTCCTTACTATTGAATCTTCTGCTTTATTTGTAATAAAGGGCTTGGTTTGTTGTGTTAGCAACGCCCCCTCTGCAACAAATGTACCTGCTCCTCTTCGTGCAATTAAAAATCCTTCAGCCAGTAACTGATCATAAGCTTCTAATATGACATTTCTTGAAACTTTTAAATCTACTGAGAGCTCTCGTGTTGATGCTAGTTTTTCCCCTGCATGAAGGTGTCCACATAAAATTTTTTCCCGTATTTGCAAATAGATTTGACGATTTAAAGGAATATCTGATGCTCGATCAATAGGTATCCATAACATTTTACATACCTCCGATTTAAAAAGTGGTACCTTTAAAATCTCTTTAAAGTGGTTCTACAGTTACCAATTTTATCATGATAAAGTACTTACTAATACTTATAAGGGGGAATAAATATGAAAAAAGCAGAAGAATTAGTGATTCAAGCCTTAAAAAGTGCAGCACGAGATGAGCGTTTGAAATATGCCGTGCAACAATCAAAAGAGCTCTATCCGCTATTATGGAAAGCAGCAAAAAGATATGTAACAGGCGAAAAAAGAGAGGATGCCATCACCGCCGCACGTGAATATCTAGATGAAAATTATAATATCTCTATAGAATTTATTGGGGAAAATACAAACGACTTATGGGAATGTCAAAGGGCAAAGGATGAGCTTTTACAAGTGATTGAGGAAATGGGGATATTGTCTTTGAAGCAAACTGTATCTTTCGATTTATCTCATATAGGTCTTTCTATTAACGCCGATATTGCTTATAAGCACCTTGAAGAGCTTACACAAAAAGCTCAGCAATATGGAATATATTTGATGATAAGTATGGAAGAATCCTCAAAGACAAGTGATATTATTACTCTTTACAAAAAAATAGTAGCGAAATATACTAACGTTGGAATAACATTGCAAGCCCATCTTTATCGTACAAAGGAAGATTTACAAGAGCTTATTCAATATCCAGGAAAATTAAGGCTGGTAAAAGGGGCTTTCAAAGAGTCTGTTGATATTGCCCTGAACAGATCAGAAGAATTAAATAGCCGTTATCTTGATTATGTTGAGCAGTTAGTAAATGCAAATCATCCGATATCAATCGCTACGCATGATGAAAAGCTTATTCAAGAGATAGAGCGACGACAATATCTTCATAACTCAAATGTTGAAGTTGAAATGCTTTATGGTGTACGTCCATCATTACTTAATGAATTAAAAATGAAGGAATATAGTTGTAGAGTCTATTTAACGTATGGAAATGAGTGGTATTTATACCTATGCCATCGAATTGCAGAATACCCTGAAAACTTATATTTAGCAGTAACTGATATTATTAATGAATCCATTAGAGTTAGTAGTGTAGAAGACTGAATAAATAGATCTGGAGTAGTGAGAAAGGTATTGTGGAATGTAGCCAGCAGAAAGCCATACGGAAATTATTATTTTTTAAGTTAATTATAGGATAATACTGTGGAAAGGAGATAAAAAAATATGACACATGAACAAGCATTAGAACGTTATATCCAAGCAACAAATACCCATGATTTTAATGAGGTAAAGGATATTTTGCATCCACAGGCTGTATATTGGTTTTCGGATAAAACATGTACAACTACAGAAAAAATTGGTGCTTACTTCAATAACGCATGGAATGTAATTCAAGAAGAGGTCTATTCAGCGACTGATATAACATGGCTAACCGTTGATGAAAAGACAGCTACCTGTCTTTATACATATCACTATGAAGGCCATCATAATGGAGAATTTGTATCAGGTAGCGGTAGGGCGACAAATATTTTTACGTTGATGAATGGTGAATGGAAGTTAATTCATGAACATTTGAGTGGTAATATTAAATGATTTTCCATAGCATCTGAATAATCAACAACGAAATAATGACAGTTAGTAGTAATTTGGCTACTTTTATCGGAATATGTGGCAGCACTAGGAGGCCTAATTGAGAGCCTATAATAGAGCCTAATGCCATGGCAATTGCATAGTGCCATTGAATAAAACCAGTTTGATAAAAACCAATAAAAGCTCCTGTACAACTCCCAAAAAGCAGTACACGTGTGAGTTGTACGGCTTTTATGTAAGTGTGGTGGCAACGCAAATAATATAAAATACTAAAAGTTGAAGAACCAGGGCCAAAGCCACCATCATACATAGCGATAAAAAAGGGCTGCCAAAGGGAGGACGTTGTATGCTCTGTATGATTCTCAGTGTCAGTCCAAGCCTTATTTTGAAAAGTGACGACTAATGCGAAAATCAGTAGGATACAGGCTATAAAATTCATAATTTGCTCAGATAGTGACACGGCTAGAAGCGCACCACAAACCCCTCCTATACCTGCAATAGCAATGTATTTTATAATAGCTTTCAAGTGTAGCTCCTTATGGTACAGTAAATAAAAAATGCTAGATAAAGCCGATATACCAGTTGAAAATTTATTTGTCGCAATACTAGTTTGAATGGGTATGCCGATCAGCATCATTGCAGGAAGTGTGATCAGTCCTCCACCTCCCACAAGTGTACCGATAAAGGCAGCTATAATACCAATACATACGAGTGTCAAAGAAATTTTTGCATAGTAAAGCCCCGCCAAACTAAGGAGTACAAAGAACGATACCAGTAAAATTTTTTTCATAAGCTACTCTCCTCACTTAAATAGCTTTAGGGTAAAGGCTTTTAATATATAAATCTAATATATTATTTTTGAGTATATATAAATTTATTTTATCTTTTGGAGGGCTAAGGTGAGATTGCTATAAACTGAAGAAGAAAGAGAGGAAATCCAATGCTGCGAGATAAAAAGTCGATTATTAAACATTATGAACAATCTCTTATTTGGGTAAAGGATTTGAGGAATTTATCTGAGGAGCAATGGTGTATGCCAATTGAATCTGGAAAATGGTCGGTTGCAGAGGTAATAGGGCATCTTACCCCATGGGATACATTTATATTAGAACATCGAATACCATATTTATTTAAAAATGCATCTTTACCAAAAGGGCCAGATATCAAGCATATGAACACGAAGGCAGCTCAGAAAAGTCGTGAACAGCATTTAGAAAAAACGATTACTGAGTTTGTTATGACAAGGCGTCAATTGCTACAGACCATTCAGCAGTTTACAGATGAGCAATGGCACCAGTCGTTCAGTATTGGGCAGTCTAACATAACGATTGCGGATTATTTTGGCGGATTAATTGAACATGATTTACATCATTTTTCACAAATTCAGAGGGTTTTACATGTATAGGAGCTAGCACATGGATATCAAGTATTTAATAGATTACTTTGCACAAGCATCTGTAAAATTTACCGATGTCTTTACGAAAAGAATGGAGCCAGGAGAAGTTGATCGAGGGAGAACTACTGCACCAGGAAAGTGTGGAATTATTGTGCCGCTTGCAGGTAGTGCTATTTTTAGCTTGAATGGAACGCCTTATGTGATGGAACCAGGAGTAATAGTGCATGCTGGTCCTCAAATGCCAATTGAAGTGGACGTAACGAGCCAGAAGGTTTGGGAATATGCTGTAGTCCATTATAATCTACCTATGGATGAGGCGGCACTTTATCCACTAGCTGAGCAACATTTTCTCATTAAAACAGGCCACAATACGCAAATTATTACCCAAGTTCAGCAACTGGTAGAAAGCTATTCCTTCCCAGGGAGTATGGCGGTATTTAAGTCCAAGACATTATTCATGAATTTGCTGGAACACATTCTTATAGCAGCAAAAGTGAAGGTTCTGGATAATGCTAATGAATTGATGGAGCAGGCTTTACAATATATACATGAGCACTACGCCGAGCAGCTTTCGGTATCAAATATTTCTAGTGAATTTGAAATTGAACGGCGTCGATTTGCCTATTTATTTGAGCAGCATACAGGTATGAATCCAAGCACATATATAACGGAATACCGTATAAGACGTGCAAAGGACTTACTAGAATATGGTGGAATCTCTGTAGCTGAAATTGCAGAATGTGTTGGCTATATAGATTGTTTTTATTTTAGTAGGGTATTTAAAAAGTGTACAGGTTTATCGCCTTCAGCCTATCGAAAGTTAAAAATAGAGGAAGCCAAATACGTATAAATGACTGTTTCTTATAAAAAAGAAGCAGTTTTTTTATTGATTAAATCGGCAAAAGTCCATGCCGTTTTCGAAATCGTCCATTCACAATCTATTTTCACTTTGTTAGGATAGTATCCGTAAATGATAATGAGTATCAATTATATATTGACATACATATGAAAACGATTATCATTATCAATATGAGCTCGTTAGGAGAGAATATCAATGAATAAATATTTTAAAATGTGTGTGCCAGCACTTTTAGCACTATCATTAGCTGCATGTGGAACAGATAAGGCAGAGGAGTCTACGACAAATAATACAGCTGAAACAAGTGCAACAGAATCACAGACAGAGCAAGCTAAGACACAGACAATTACGTACTTAGGTGAGAAATATGAGCTTCCAGCAGAAGTGAAAAATATTGTCGCTGCAAGTCTTGAATCTATGGAAGACGCCGCAATGCTTGGAATTAAGCCAGTAGGTGTACTTGAAGTGGGTGGTAAAGTGCCGGCATATCTAGCATCTGATTTTGAAGGCGCTACACTTGTAGGAAATAAAATGGAGCCGAATGCAGAGGCCATTCTTAATTTGGATCCAGATGTCATTGTGGGTACTTCAAAATTCCCTGAAGAAACGGCTGAAAAGTTGAATAAAATTCAAACAATGATTCCTTATTCACATATTTCTACAAACTGGAAGGAAAATTTGATAGTGCTTGCACAGCTAGCTGGTAAAGAAGAAGATGCTAAAAAAATTATCTCTGACTATGAGGTAAAAGTTGCTGATGCACAGGTGAAGTCGAAAGAGCAATTAGCTGATAAGGAAGTATTAATCATCCGTGTTCGTGGTGGTGTCATGTACATTTATCCAGCTGGTGTTTATTTAAATCCTGTTTTGTATGAAGATTTAGGTGCACCAGTCCCAGAAGTAATTACGACAGCTAAAGCGCAAGCAGAATTATCGCTGGAAACCTTAGCTCAAGTAAATCCAGATGCTATTTTCCTTCAATTTGAGGAATCAGAAAATAAGGATACTCCAAAGGCATTAGAGGAGCTGCAAAAAAATCCAATTTTCACTAGCTTAAAGGCATCACAAAATAATGAAATTTATGTCAATGCAATTGACCCATTGGCACAGGGTGGTACGGCTTGGTCTAAGGTTAAATTCTTAGATGCCGCAGCTGAAAAATTACTTAAATAGTATACACAGGCTGGTAGTAGATTTGGTGATATCACCGGGCTATTACCAGCCTTTTGTTCAGTAGAAGTATGGATAAGAAAATGGTATAGAAAAAGGTGTGAAAGTTGAAAAAAACAAACATAGTGTCATTTTCAATATTAGCGGTATCTCCTGTCCTTATTGCCCTTGTTGCACTTGTTTCTGTTATGTATGGAACAAAGGATATTAGTGTAATCACTGTGTGGCAGGCAATAGCAGCATTTGATCCTTCCAATGTTGATCATCAAATTATACGGACAGGACGTATTCCTAGAATAGCCGCAGTATTGTTGGTTGGAGCATTTTTAGCAGTTGCGGGTGCAGTTATGCAGGGAATTACACGCAATTATTTAGCATCTCCGTCATTGATGGGTGTCAACGATGGCTCTGCATTTGTTATAACATTAGCTATTGTCTTTTTCCCAGGACTGCCGAATTATCAAATGATTTTATTGTCAATGCTAGGTTCTGCAATGGGGGCAGGTATTGTTTTTGGCTTTGGCTCATTAATTCGAAATGGTTTATCACCAGTAAGGCTAGCCATTATTGGAACCGTTATTGGGACATTTTTAAGCAGTATAGCTACAGCGATTGCGATGTATTTCCAAGTATCACAAACAGTCAGTGCTTGGTATAACACTAAGGTACATATGGTAGATTTGGATATGTTGATGCTTTCAATTCCCTTTGGATTAACTGGTTTATTTTTGGCCTTATTATCTGCAAGGGCCATTACGATTACCTCGCTAGGTGAGGATATTGCAATGGGACTAGGTCAAAAAACAAAAGCAGTACGGATTATTAGTATGCTAGCTGTCGTATGCTTGACAGGGACAGCTGTGGCTCTAGTTGGAAAAATAGCTTTTGTAGGGTTAGTTATTCCGCATATTACTCGTTTCCTTGTTGGGGTAGATTATCGCTATATCATCCCTTGTGCGGCGGTTATTGGTGCATTTTTCTTGGTGCTTTGTGATGTCCTTAGCCGTTTTGTCAATTATCCGTTCGAAACACCAATTGGAGTCTTAACAGCATTAGTTGGTGTACCATTCTTCTTATATTTAGTTCGTAAGCACGGAGGTGAAAAACGTGCGTAAAAATACCTCAAGTGTATTCTTTTTAACTATGTCGATGCTTTTACTTTTGATTTTAGTTGCAAGTTATCTACATATTACAAATGGTGTTTTTAATATGTCAGTGATGGATGTCATAAAAACATTATTACGTATTGAATCTAATCCAAAATTTGATCTTGTTATTTTTGAATTCCGCTTACCACGAATTGTCATAGCCGGACTAGTTGGTATTGGTTTAGGAATGGCTGGAGTTGTTTTACAGGGTATTACGCGAAATGGGCTCGCAGATCCAGGCATATTAGGGATTAATGCAGGAGCTGGTGCCGCGGTCGTAATTTTTATGTTTTTCTTTCAACTAAAATTAGTGAGTGCAGATATGAACAGCTGGCTATCCATTTTAATGATGCCATTGTTCGGTTTTATCGGTGGAACAATTGCGGCTATATTGATTTTTACATTTGCTTTGAAAAATGGTCATCTCGATATGCAGCGATTAATATTAACTGGGATTGCCATTAATAGTGGATTTGGCGCTTTATCATTGTTTCTATCTTTAAAAATGAGTGCGCAGGATTTTGAATCTGCAGCCATTTGGATGGCAGGTTCCATTTACAATGCGAATTGGATTTTTGCTCTTACTATGTTACCTTGGCTTTTAATTTTAGGAATTTATGTGCATAGAAAATCGTATTTACTTGATTATTTTCAGCTGGAAGAGGATAGCATCACAAGCTTAGGCATTGCTGTTGAAAAAGAGAAAATGAAGCTGTTATTAGCCAGTGTGGGACTAGTTAGTGCCTGCGTATCTGTATCAGGAAGTATTGGTTTTATTGGCTTAATGGCACCACATATCGCCAAGCAACTTGTTGGTATTCAGCACCGTTATGTCATGCCAGTAAGTGCATTGATTGGTGCAGGCTTGTTAATCCTAGCTGATTTTATCGGCAAAACGGTATTCGCACCGTCTGAGCTGGCTGTTGGAATAGTAGTGTCGATTATAGGAATTCCATATTTCTTGTATTTACTTGTAAAATCTAAGGCATAGGAGGAAACGGTGTGCAAACTGCATTTAGAATGGAAAATTTAGCTTCGGGTTATGAGCAGGTTCGAGTGTTTGAAGGTTTAAATTTAACGATTGAAGAGGGCAAGGTCACAACGATTATCGGACCGAATGGCTGTGGTAAATCAACGCTCCTCAAAACGATAGGACGAATTTTAAAAAAGCAACAGGGCACGGTATACTTGCAGGAGCAAAATATGCAAAATTTATCGACCAAGGATATTGCACAGAAGCTAGCAATATTATCACAGACACCCATCGCACCGGGGCAATTAAAAGTCGAAGAGTTAATTGCTTATGGCCGTTATCCACATCGCAACAATGTCAATCGTTTAACAAATAAGGATGAAGAAATGATTGAGTGGGCGTTAACGGTTACAAATACGATAGAATATCGAAATCGAGAGCTGGCACAGCTTTCTGGGGGACAGCGTCAGCGTGTATGGCTCGCTATGGCATTAGCACAGGAAACAAATATATTGTTGCTTGATGAGCCGACTACATATTTAGATATGGCCCACCAGTTGGAAGTACTTGATATCGTGAAAAATTTAAATGAACAGCATCAATGTACAATCGTCATGGTTCTTCATGATATAAATCATGCTGCTAGGTATTCAGATCATCTTATCGCCATGCGTAAGGGTGTTATCATGCAAACCGGGACGCCACAGGAAATTTTGAGCGCAGAAGTGATGCGCCAAGTCTTTAACATCGACGCACGTATTATGGAAGATCCGGCAACGAATACACCTGTATGCTATGGCTATGACATATTGAAGGAGGAAAACAAATGAATCCAACAGAAAGAGATTACTCAACACAGCAAATGACTTCAAAATTGGCAGACTATACGTATGGGATTAACGTTTATGTACCAAATGAGGAAGCGCCAATTGAAGGCTTTCCTGTCATCTATGTATTGGATGGTTCTTCTTATTTTTCTCTTGTTAAGGAAGCAGTTCGATTGCAAAGTCGTAATGCGCCAAAAACGGGTATTTTACCATCCATTGTTGTTGGTATCGGGCATGGTGAAGATATGCGTGAACGACGATTTTATGATTTTACGGCACCAGCAGAGACGTATATTTATCCCGCAAGATTTAAAGGTAAAGGGCATGAAAAGCTTGGTGGGGCGGTAAACTTTAGTCGATTCCTAGAAGAAGAACTAAAGCCAATGATTGAAGCCAACTATCCAGTAAATAAAGCACAGCAATCGATATTTGGTCACTCATTAGCTGGTTATTTTACGCTTTGGCAATTATTTCACCATCAAACAAGCTTTCAACATTACCTGGCTATCAGTCCCTCTATTTGGTGGAATGAGCATGAATTAGTCCCATGTGCCTCAGCATTTTTACATGAGCACCAGGCTATGAAGGAAACATTGTTTATTAGTGCTGGTGAACTGGAAACCTTTATGGTGGATGATGCACGACAAATGGCAACGATGCTTGAAAAAATAATGAAGGTTGATTTTTATGAAGCTTTAAACGAAAATCATGCATCCGTTGTGCCTACAGTTATGAGTAGAGCCATACGTTTTGCTTTTAAAAATGAATAAATAATAGCCGCATTATCTATTGGTAATGCGGTTTTTTATTTTCAGGAAGTTTTGATTTATAAAATACTTGAATGAAACTCATAATAAAGTAAATTTGGTAAAACGTCTGGGATTAATGGAGGCGCTGTATGCAAAAAAATAAAAATTTAATCAACCCAGTATTTATTATTTCTAGTGGAGCCATTTTACTTTTAGTAATTATTGGGGCAATAATACCGGAACAGTTTAAGAATGTAGCGAACAGCATCTTTCATATGACGACGGATTTTTTTGGTTGGTTTTACTTAATGGCGGTCTTTATAATCGTGGTTTTTCTATTTGGCTTGGCGATTAGTAAGTATGGCACTATTCGATTAGGAGCAGAAGATGGTCGCCCAGAATTTAGCTTTCTCACATGGATTTCTATGCTCTTTTCTGCAGGGCTAGGGGTTGGACTAGTCTTTTGGGGAGTAGCTGAACCAATGAGTCATTACTTTTCACCACCTTTTAGTGACACAAAACCTCTAACGACAGATTCCGCCCGACTGGCAATGGGTTATTCATTCTTTCATTGGGGAATCAGCCAATGGTCTGTTTATGCGATATTGGGGCTCGTTATGGCGTATGTGCAATTTAACAAAAAAAGAAATATGCTCATCTCTACGGCCTTAGAGCCTGTAACGGGAACAAATCGAGTCGTGAAGGGCACAATTGATATTTTAGCGGTTATTGCAACAGTGATGGGGGTAGCTACTTCTATTGGCTTGGGAGTGCTCCAAACAAACGGAGGTTTAAGCTTTGTCTTTGGTTTACCTAATACATTTTTCTTACAGGTAGTCATTATTCTTATCATGTTTATTGGCTATATGTTATCTGCGACTACGGGCCTTCAAAAGGGAATGAAAATCTTAAGTAATGTCAATATGATGCTAGCGATTGTTTTACTGCTATTTGTTTTTATAACAGGTCCAACGGTATTTATAATGGAAACCTTTACACTAGCGATAGGCGATTACATTTCAAACTTTATTCAATATAGTTTAAGGATGCAACCGTATGTCGGGGGGACGTGGGTGAAGGATTGGACTATCTTTTATTGGGCGTGGGCGATAGCTTGGTCACCCTTTGTTGGTTCTTTTATTGCTCGTGTATCAAAAGGAAGGACCATTCGAGAATTTATTGTTGGCGTATTAATCATTCCTCCTCTTATTGCATGTTTTTGGATTGCTGTTTTTGGAGGTACTGCCTTATGGTTCGATTTGCATAAAGAAGCACAAATTGCACAAACCGTTCATAATGATGTAACAGTGGCCTTGTTTCAAATGTTAGAGCATTTGCCCCTTTCAACGATAGCCTCTTTTATTGGTATTTTGCTCATTATTATCTTCTTAATTACGTCAGCCGATTCTGCCACTTTCATTATGGCTAGTATGACGACAAGGGGGTCCTTAAACCCTACAGTACTGTCGAAGTTAGTTTGGGGTATATTGATGGCCTCTATTTCAGGTGTTTTATTGTATACGGGTGGGCTAGATGCATTACAAACGGCCTCGTTAATTGCCGCTTTACCATTTACGGTAATATTACTGTTGTTAATGATTTCTTATATTAAAATGATGAAGGATGAGATTATTCCGCTGAAGAAAAAAGACATTCAACGATTGAAGATAGCAAGAAAGCATCTTGAAAAAGAAGCAAAAGCTAAAGAAAAAAAATGAAGTCGTAAGCTGTATTATTCTTTCATGAGTAATACAGTTTTTTTTTTTGTATATATACACTAAAATGTATTCAAAATCATTCGTGGAGGTAAACTATGGAGCTAGTATTAGCAGAAATAAAAGATGTGCCCATTATACATAAGGTAATGATTCAGGTATTTCAAGAGTATGCAACGGCGACGCCACCATCTAGTGATTGAGTGAAACGGTAGAATTCATTGAACAGGGTATACAGGCTGGTGAGCAGGCTTTTATCGGCTATATGGAGCGGGAGCCAGTTGCTATGGTAAGATTTAAGCTTAGCACACAGGGTATTTATTTTTTTAGATTATCGGTAATTCCTGAAAGACAAGGGGCAAGGGGGGAAGGGCTAGCTAAAGTTTTGCTCGCTAAGCTTGAACAATTTGCATGAACGAATGAAAAAACAATTAGTCAGTGTAAAGTACGCTTGAATGTTCCGTGAAATATGGAATTCTATTGCTCTTTAGGCTATGTCGTAACAAAAAAGGAAATGGGCTAGAATCGTCATGGCATTTCTTTGGCTATAGTCACAATGGAAAAAAGACTTATAAATGAGGGGGAGTTTATTTGAAAAAAAAGCTAGGCTGCTTGCATGCTCATCATTCCAATATAGAGTACATAGAACAGGTTTTCCAAAAAAATAAAGAGATAGAGCTGGTTCATTTTGTAGATCCAGGACTTATTCACCAAGTGTCAAAAGGAGTTACAGAGTTAACATATAAGATTGTAGAGCAAATGCAATGGATGGAGAGCTGTAATCTAGATGCGATTTTAATAACATGCACAAATTATATCGTTTTGTTAGACGATTGTGATGTACGTGCCTTATCTGTACCTATCATAAAAATGGATGAACTTTATTTTGAATTGATATGTAACGAGCGACAGCCTCAAATCATCCTATTTACAAATCCTGCAACAGTCGAGGGAACGATGACCAGACTCCATCAATATGCAAACAAGCAAGGCAAATCAATAGACGTTACAGTGAAAGTTATCGAGCATACATTTGATCTCATTATGCAAGGGAAAAACAAGGCCTATATTGAAGCTATCTTACAGACTCTGCATCAGGAAGCGAACGAACAAAGGCTACTCTCAGTGGGGCAGCTCTCGATGGTGAGTGCGGCACAGCAATTTGAAGAAAGAACAGCGATCCCTATTATGCATCCATTAAAAGCATTAGGTACAGTAGTTGAAAAACTTTAGCTAAGTAGCATTTAAATTAACAGAATTATCTGTGATAATTGAATAGTAGAATGTATTTTATAGGGAATGGGGGATGTTGTGAGAAGATTTGTCCTTTTATGTGCGATGCTGTTAGTGGTAGTAGGCTGTACAAATAAAGAAAAGGTTACAATGCCAGAGAATGCCCCAGATTATTTGCAAGAAAATGATTTTACCTCTATTAATTGGAAGGATAAAGCAGTGGAGTTTGGGGATCGAGCCATTATAGGGAATGCCAATAAATCGGGTGTTATTGGTGCTAACATGCCAAGTTTAAACACACAAAAATGGATGTGGCATCTTTGGGGAATTGAAGGAAATGGAAATACAGAGTTAACAGTAGTAGGCTACCATAGAGATACTAAAACTATTCAGCCAATTTTAATGGATGGATGGAGTACAGGCCTTGGCGGGCCGTCCAACGGAGCAGATGCTCATAGCCCTTCAAGCGTAAAAATTCCTAGTCCTGGAGAATGGGCAATTTTACTGTATACAAATGGTAAATACTTTGATACGTTGATTTATGATCTTCAGGAATAATAGTGACCTAAAACACTTTGGAAAAGTAAGAGAATAGAAATGGAGGAGAGCAATTTGATCGATTTCGATTTACGATATCCAATTGGGGAGTTTCAATGTCCAAAAGAAGTGACATCACAGCAAGTAAAAGAATGGTTGGAAGATATTCGTTTATTACCACAGCAGCTTGAAGAAGCATTAAGTGGAGCAAGTGAGCAGGAATTGGCAAACTCCTATCGTGAAAATGGCTGGACTGTAACACAGCTAGTCCATCATATTGCTGATAGTCATATGAATAGCTATATCCGCTTTAAGCTAGCCTTAACAGAGGACGAGCCAACTATTAAGCCATACAATGAAGCTGAGTGGGCACTGCTACCAGATTCAGAAATGCCAGTAGCTACTTCTCTTACATTAATTGAAAGTTTACATGGACGTTGGGTTTACTTATTAACAGGCTTAAAAGATGAACACTTACAACGAGCATTTAATCATCCTGATTCAGGTCTAACAACATTGGAACAGGCAATTGGTTTATATGCTTGGCATGGCAAACATCATTTGACGCATATTCAGAATGCTTTATCATTAATTTAGATACTTAAAAAGTAGGCGATTTAGTTAAAATCGCCTACTATAATTTAATTATCAGGTTTGAAATGATGCTTATAACTTTAAGAGTTAGCATTACTCACTTATACAATAGTGATTCCCGCACTTGCATTACCAGTAAGAGTAACCAGAACAGTAGCTCCTGAAGTAGTCATGGAGAACACCATTAATAAACGATCACCAGTAGTTACTGGTACTGAAACGTTTGCACTACCGCTTGCAATTGCACCAGCTAATAATGCTGCTAATGGTAAAGCTGGAGTTAAATCAACAAATGCTGCAGTAGGGCTGAAAACATTGCTTCCTTGAACTGCACGGTAAATTTGTGCTCTGACTGTAGCTGTTCCTGTTAGTGTTAAAGCGGCAGTTGCTGAAATTGTTGCAGCAATAGATGTAATTGTTCCTGGACGTGGAACAGTAAAAGCTTCTGTGGCAAGAGAACTTGTTAAATCAATATTAACGCCAGCAAGAGCTACACCTGGAACAGATGTACCAAATCCAACAAGGCTTACAGTACTAACTAAACCAGTAGCAAGAGATACTAATACAACAGGAATTGTTCCTGAAGAAAATGGGATAATGGAACCTGTAGCTGCTGGTGGAGTAATACACGCCGCATCAATACCGATAAATGGTCCAAGCGCAGTACATTCACCATTGCGGTTAGAGCAACCACACATTGAATTATTCAAACACATTTTTACACCCCCTTTCTTCATTATTCTATTCATTTCAGATTAGGGGTTAAGGGCAAATATCTACTTCGCTTATAAATTCAATGACTTCTTAAAGCCAGCTTTATTTGAAACATAAAGACATCCACTATGTACTTCCATACATAGTGGATGTCTTATTATCGAGTGATAAATTTTAACTCCATCTTTTAAAGAAATCGAAAAATGAATTTTTTACCTTTTTATTTTCTTCCTCGATCGGTGTTTTTACGGGATCAGGTTGCTTATTCTCTTCTTCCAGGGACGAATGAACCTCATAAACTGCTTCAGAATTATACACTTCGACATACTCTTCTGTTTGCATTGAAGGAGAATGATGTGTGTTAGCAGGTTGTGCTACTCCTTCTAAAATGACTTGATTGAGAGGCTCGTTATCTATTGCTTCACTAACTGGCTCGCTAAGTATCCCCGAATTAACCTGATCAAACGATTCTTTAGATACTTCGGAAATCTCATGGGTGTTACGTTCATTTTCCGTTTGCACAATCTCTATAGGATCATCTGATTTTTCGGTTCCAGTACTCGATTCATGAACAATAGTTGATGGTAAATGATCATTCTCGATGTTTTCCTCACTTAAAGTGGGCTGTACAGCAGATGGATCATAAACACTTACTGGAACTTCCTTTGCATCCGTGGCATTTTTAAAATGGAAGGTGGATTCAACTGAAGTGTTTCTGAATAAACCATTGTATATATGGCTTGGATGCGTATTAATGGATTGAAAATATTGCTGATTAAAATGCCGCTCTTCAGGTTTAGCTACCTGTTGATCATTGTGAGGAGGTGGAGCCCCATTATTTTGTTGGTGGTTTATGGCTTTACCTGCCAAACTTTGTAATAGTCTATAAGATGGTTGTGCTGATGTTATCGTAGTTTTATCTGCTGTCTGTGTCATTCTAGGTTGTTGTCTAGGTAAATGAGTAGGCGATGTTTGAGAAGGCAATTTTATGGAGGGAGAAATGGTTGTAGTATCATTTCCTTCAACAGTTACTAATTTCTTTAAAACTGCTAAAATTTCTTGATTCATTTCTTCCATGGTTTGATTCAGAGACTCAATCTGTATGGAAAGAAGCCTTATTTGATCATCATATCCTTTTATATAGGAATTTTGCTTAGTATCCAATGTCTCTGTAATCCCCTCTAAATGAGCTATCTGTGTTTTCAGTCCATCAAACCCTTGCTTCATATAAAGGAAATCTTCAATCGACGATCCCGTTTTTAATGAAGATAACGATTCCCTATAGGCTTCAATTTTTTGCTTTAAATTTTCAATTTCTTGAGTGGTATACAATTTTGACTCTTCCATTGTAGTTCACCCCTTTCAGTCCATTATTAGTTTATTAAAAATATTGACTTTCTGTTACAAATATACCGGTTCCTTCAACATTTTAGTTCTTATTATAAAGAAAGAACTGTAAGAAAAAATGATTGCCGTTGATTTTTATAAATATCCAATGTAACTATTTATTAGCCCATGCACTTATAGCTGAAAAACATATGCTACAAACGAAAGATAAAAAACTTATGGAGGTGTCAAAAGGATGCAAGAACATATGCCATCCCAGGCGCAGGAACTGATTTGTATAAATGTTGATAAGGTATATGACTGGATTGTAAAGGAAATGTCATTTGATATTTCACCAACTGGAGCAATTACATTCCCAGGCGTAACAGCAACTACTGACTTAACTGGTGCTATTGTTACTTGTCGAGTAATTCCAGCAGCTACAAATCCAATTGTGATCCTAAACCGTGAGAATCGCCAATTCTCTATCGATGGATCAACTGTTTGTCTACAACATTTGAATATTCAAAAGAATTTCATTCTTACGATCGTTGTTACATTACCAAATGGAACAATGTTCACAAGCACTGAAATTCCTGTTTCCCGCTGTGAGCAAGTGACATTATGTGCACCTAAGGGTACAGATGTAGAAATTCTATATACAGATTTAGATTGCTTCGTTTGTACAACTGGTACACTTACAGCTGCAGCAGGTGCAATTACGTTTTCTGCGTTAACAATTACTGTCGCTGTTTGCCAAAGCATTCAATCAACATTCCCAGTTACTGTGGAATTCTTAGCAACTTTCTGCGAACCAAGAGCAGATCTACCATTCACATGTCCAACTGCGGTTCGTCCACAACAATGCCCAGTTATTTTCCCAACTGTTGGTTAGTAGTGCTAATAAATAGAGGAAAGTCATATCATTAAGAGAGGGTTATCCTCTCTTTTTTTTATGAACCATAGTAAGGGGGCATTAAGTGACAACACGGATAGAAGACAAGATACAAGCGGTGAAAGAACAGACAAACACGTATGTTCAGGAAATTAAAAAGCTGGTAGAAGAGCTAGCGGTTCAAAATAAGATTAGTCTTATCAGTTACTTTACATCCTCGTTCAATATATCCTATGACTCTGAGCAAGAAAGTCTATGTTTAGGATCCTATCATATTCGCAATATTGGGCATACAACCGTGACAAATCCATATTTATGTATTAAATTACCGAAAGATTCTCCGTTTTATTTCTCAGGAAGGTATGTCCATGAAAATTTCACACCTACTTTAAAGACGCAGGGGCAAAGTAATTGGGAGCGTTTTAACGATAAATCGAGCAAAGAGGAATACTGGCTGAGACCAGTAGGGAAGTCCACCATCGAACCAAATGAAACGATTTCATTTACCAATTTTCAAATTAAATGGTCCCATAATTTATCGTATTCTGGCACTATTATGGGTTTTACATATTGTGATCAGCTAACTGATGGTGTGGTGGTGTTAAACCCAATTAATCTCAATGGCATTAGTTCAACGCAGGAGGAAAATAATGGTGGATCATGAAAAACAAGAGCTTAGTAGCGTAATTCAACAATTGCTGAAGGACCAGCTTAACCGCCGTAATGTACAAGATAATAGTTTTGCCTTTCTTGAAAAAAATACATTACAACAATTAATTGCTTATCTTGTCTCTGGAGAAAAAAATAAAAACTTTGAACAACATGATCATCCAGAACTACAAACAAAGTGGTTAAAACAACTTGATGAGGTGTTAGAAGACAGTAAAGCTCAATTTGAAGAAGTCATTGAAATTCTAAAAAGTTTTTCAGGCTAGGAGGTGCAAGGATGGACAACGATATTGTCAAAAACAATGATCCTCTACAGCTCCAACAAATGATTATTTTTTTAAGGGCCGAATTAGCCAAATATAAAAATGAAGTGAAAAGGCTTAGGGATAGTGATTATTATGCATTAGTGCTACGTCTTGAACGAGAGAATATACAATTAACAAGGCTCAGAAAAGATCTTTCGATGGAACTATTAAAGTTGAAGAGAGATTTTGATAAGGAATTGGAAGCATATGATCAAGAGATACAAAAGCGAGAGCTCCAAAGAAAAAAACAAATTGCTTCGATAGAGTCTTTATTAAAGGAACTAAATGAGTTGCGAGCAGAAAATAAGTTATTAAAGGAAAACATTGACGTATCTATTGAAGAAACAAACTATAAGTCAATGATTGATAGGTTAGATAAAAGATTAAATGACTTTACCATTGTTACTGGTGAAAAAATGGAACATATCGTAGAGAGGATAGAACAATCATATAGAAACAAAGTAGAGGCGGACAGCCTTTATGAACAATTAGTAAAAGAATTAGAAACGAAAAATCTAGAAATTGAAAAACTCACTAATGAGATAAAAGGCTATAAAAATCAATCTGATGATAGTAAAGTAAAAATGAATGAATCTATAAATATAGACGAGCAGATTGATTATCGATTACGAATGCTTGATGAACTCGATCAAAAATTGAACGAGCTCGCATACGAAATAAATAGAGAATAGATGGTATACAAACGCTGTTTCAAAAGAGGGGAAGTCTACCCCTTTTGAAACAGTTATTTTTTTAGGGCATGTTTGCTTGGTCCAAGAAACACTCAAATTCATTAACTACTGCCTAAATTACTTTGTTTCACGATGTAAAGTAACTCGTTTTAAGCGAGGGGAATACTTTTTAAGCTCCAATCTCTCTGGATTATTACGTTTATTTTTCGTCGTGATATAGTTTTTATCACCAGTTTCCGTGCAGGCTAGTGTTATTTGTACACGCATAAATATGCCTCCTTATAAATAGTAATTATTACGATTTAAACAATATATTTTAGGTTGTAAATTGTCAAGTTTATTTTCGCATGTAATAAAAAGCTTTGCATTTTATAAATGTATATGTTTTAATTACAAATTGTAAATAGTAATGATTACGATTTAAGGAGTTGGAGAGAGAACAATGAAAATACCTGTAACTGTATTAAGTGGATATTTAGGTTCTGGTAAGACCACAATGATGAACCATGTATTGCAAAACGAAAAGGATTTACGTGTTGCTGTTATTGTGAATGATATGAGTGAAATTAATATTGATGCTGAGCTTATTGCAAATGGCAGCGGGATTTCACGAACAGAAGAGAAATTTGTGGAGTTATCGAACGGCTGTATTTGTTGTACATTGCGAGAAGATTTATTACAGGAGGTGGAACGTCTTGCGAAGCTTGGCAATATTGATTATATATTGATTGAATCGACAGGAATTAGTGAGCCGATTCCAGTTGCACAAACATTTAGCTATTTAGATGAGGAGCTGGGCATAGATTTAACGAGATTTTGTCAATTGGATACGATGGTAACGGTCGTAGATGCGCATCGCTTTTGGCATGATTTTCAATCAGGAGAGAGTTTATTAGAGCGTAAGGAAGCAATTGGTGAGCTAGATGGACGGGATGTTGCAGACCTTCTTATTGATCAAATAGAATTTTGTGATGTCCTTGTATTAAATAAGTGTGACTTAGTTTCAATAGAAGAGGTAGAACGGTTAGAGCTTATACTACGCGCACTACAGCCCGAGGCAAAAATAATCCGAACGGTTAATGGTGAAATTGATCCTGCTGAAATTTTAAATACAGGTCGTTTTGACTTCGAACGTGTCTCAGAATCAGCTGGCTGGTTAAAAGAATTAGAGCTTGGTCATGAAAACCATATGCCGGAGACGGAGGAGTACGGGATATCTTCATTTACCTATACAAGTAGAAAACCATTCCATCCAATGCGCTTTGTCGAGTGGTGTGACCAAATGCCACCATCAATTGTGCGAGCAAAGGGAATTGTTTGGAGTGCAAAGCAACAAGATGTCGCATTATTGCTATCACAGGCTGGTTCATCTGCAAAAATTGAACCTGTTTCTTATTGGGTAGCGGCACTAACAAAAGCTCAGCAGGAAGATGTCTTCCAACAAAGTCCGGAGGTGTTGGAAGATTGGGATAGTGAGTTTGGAGATCGCATGACCCAGCTTGTTATTATTGGTATAGACTTAGATAAAGAACATATTATCAAACAGTTGGACAGTTGTTTATTAACAGATGAAGAGTTTCATAACCCGTGGGAACGACTACAAGATCCGTTTAACTGGGAATGGCATTAATAAAAAAAGAAGATTTCGGCTACGATTCCGAAATCTTCTTTTCAAACACACGATTATAATTAGTTGCATCTCGTAATGCCTTTTCTTCTATCGGGATTCGTACAGAAAGCATTGTAATATTTAATAGTGTAAAACAAAACGCCGTGAAATATGCCTGAAACATAAGAGGTAGAAGGAGAATTTCCAAACAAACGACGGCATAATTAGGATGGCGCATAATTTCATAGGGACCTTTACGCACAACTTGTGCATGAGGTAAAATGAGAATCTTTGTATTCCAAAATGTGCCTAAAGAACGGATACACCATATACGCAATGCCTGAACGGCTACAAACAAAATAAAAAATAATGGGAATAAGGGCGATATACCATTGTTATTTGTTACTACTTCAACAATTAGAAACAAGAAGAAGCTAATATGCATAGTGACCATATAAGGGTAGTGAGAGTTACCAACCTCAAAAGCTCCCTGAGCAATCATCCATTTCTCATTTCGTTTAGCAATGACAACCTCTGTCAATCTTTGTAGAATGACAAGCGTTACAATTAGATAGAAGATCATGCTACCCCCTCCAGTTTAGTAATACAGCTTCTGCACAAAAACCAGGGCCAAGAGCGACGAGTAAACCTGTATCCTCCAATTGTCCTTCATGTAACATAAATTGTTCTAACGCATATAACACGGTTGGCGATGACATATTACCATGCTGACGTAATATTTCCCGAGAAATGTCGGTTTTTTGAGAAGAAAGATAAAGCGTGTCCTCATAGGCTTTTAATACTTTTTTTCCTCCAGGATGTGCAATGAAATGAGTAAGCTGTTCACTGTAAATTCCTTGTTCCAGTAAAAATTGTTCAATATATGGTCCAAGCCAACTAGTAATAATAGCCGGAATGCTTTTTTGGAAAATGACGTGAAGACCATTATTTTTAACTTCCCATCCCATAACATTTTCTGAATCTGGCATCCATTTAGAGCCTGTCGCCAGAATAGCTGGTGATGGTTTTTTTGTATCAATAATGATTTCATCCCCACATACGAGAATACAGGCGGCACCGTCAGCAAAAAGTGAAGCACCGATTAAATTACTTTTAGAATAATCATTTGGCTGAAAAGTGAGGCTACATAATTCTACACAAACAACAAGCACCTTTGCATTAGGATGTGCTTTACAAAAATCATAGGCTCTGCTAACACCGGCTGCTCCTCCTGCACAGCCTAAACCCCATAGAGGAATTCGTTTCATTTGATCGGAAAAAGAAAGCTTGTTCATCACACGTGCATCAATACTAGGTGTAGAGATTCCCGTACTGCTTACAAATATGATGGCGTCGATTTCTTCAGGAGAAATGGGTGAATGTAAGAAGGCTTCATTTTGTAAGCATGCCTGAATGACGCTTACGCTGTATTGTGTAGCTAGTTCGATATATAAATCATTACGTTCCTCAAAGGAATGGTTTGTACGATGCCACTCAGGTGGAACACAAAAATGACGTGTTTCAATTCCACCATTATCGAAAACCTTTAAATAGCGCTCTAGTTTTGGGATTTTTTCATAGAAAAGCTCCTTTGTTAGCTCCTCCGCATTTGATTGCTGTAATGTGTAAGGTGGTTGATGTGTGCTAATAGAAATGATTTTAGGCAATTCAACATCTCCTCGCATTTATTGGTCTTGTACATTCTATGCGTTGGGGAAGGAGATACATGCTAATAATATTTTATTTGACAATTTCCTAAATTTTATATATATTGGTAACAACTAAATGGAAAGTAGGTGATGTGACATGATGAATAAATCTATTTTTAGCGAACTGCAATTCAGTTTGTTACATTTCACACGCCTAAAATATACAAAGCGACGTCGTGCATAGCTCGAGGTATTTGTATATCCTTTAAACGTGCGTGTGAAACCTTGTAACTGCCGAATTGCGCAGATACAAGGTTTTTTTATCATGGTTCAAATTTGCTGAATTAAGATAATTGCTTCTGGCGGAAGTCTGCACAGAAGCGTAATGGAAACGCACCTTTAGGAGGAAATTAATTTGAATTTAACAACATTAGGTTTTACAAAATATTTTGAAGAGCAAATGTTAGAAATGAAGAAACAGTCTAAGTTTAAAAATTGTGTGCCTGCAAGGGTTACTTTAGAGCATAAGCATTCCTATCGAGTGTTAGCTCAGGAAGGGGAATGGCTTGCAACAATCGCTGGTCATTATGCCTATACATCTTTAAATCGTGAAGACTATCCGGCAGTTGGCGATTGGGTGCTGGTAGAGAAAATGCCTGGTGAGGAACGAGCAATTATTCATCAATTATTCCAACGAAAATCTGTTTTTTCTCGAAAAGTTGCTGGTCTGGAAATCCAGGAACAGATTGTTGCATCGAATGTGGATATTGTGTTATTAGTCATGAGCTTGAATGCTGATTTTAATATTCGCCGTTTGGAACGATATTTAGTAGCTGCCTGGGATTCAGGTGCAAAGCCCATTATTGTTCTAACAAAGGCAGATTTATGTGATGATGCATCAAGCTTAGCGAAAGAAGTTGAGTCAGTAGCATTTGGAGTAGATATTTTCGTAACGAGTGCCATTTCTGGAGAAGGGTTAACGGAAATTCAGGCCTTATTTACAGAAGGGGTCACTGGAGCATTACTGGGCTCCTCCGGTGCAGGGAAATCTACATTAACAAATGCTCTGTGTGGCGAGATGCTGATGAAGGTATCAGACATTCGTGAAGACGATGCTAAAGGACGTCATACAACGACTCACAGAGAGTTAGTGATGTTACCTTCTGGTGGCTGTTTAATTGATACGCCAGGAATGCGTGAGCTACAATTATGGAATCAAGGTGATAGTTTATCATCTAGCTTTCAAGATGTTGAGGAATTAGCGAAAGCTTGCCGTTATCGTGATTGTACCCATCAAAAAGAGCCGTATTGTGCAGTACAGCAAGCTATTACTGATGGTGAACTTAATCAAAATCGTTTACAAAGCTATTTTAAGCTACAAAGGGAATTGGCTTATATGGAACGTAAAACAAATGTGCAAGCAAAGCTCGAGGAGCAACGTAAGTGGAAGCAAATTTCTAAAGGCGCTAAAAAGGGTAAAAAATAAAGAGGAGCACACATACACATATGACCGTACAAAGCATAAATCATCTACTATTTTCAGTGTCTGATCTAGAGCAATCCATTGCATTTTATGAAAATGTTTTCGATGCTAAGTTACTTGTAAAGGGAAACGGCACAGCCTATTTTGATGTAAATGGGCTGTGGCTTGCCCTCAATGTTGAAAAAGATATACCGCGCAATGACATTCATTATTCCTATACACATATCGCTTTCACGATCCCTGAGGATGAATTCGATAAAATGTATGATAAGTTGGTACAATTGAAGGTTCATATTTTAGATGGCCGACAAAGAGATGAAAGAGATAAAAAATCAATTTATTTTACTGATCCAGATGGACATAAGTTTGAATTTCATACGGGGACTTTACAAGATCGTTTAGATTACTATAAGAAGGAAAAGTTACATATGGAGTTTTTTAATCATTAATCAAGGAGTGATTTTATGACGAAAGCTTTTATTTTTGATATGGATGGCACTTTATTTCAAACAAATCTTATTTTAGAACCTGCGCTGGATGCCACATTTGATGTATTGCGTACAAAAGGCTTATGGCAGGGAGAAACACCCATTGAAAAATACCGTGAAATTATGGGCGTTCCTCTACCGGTTGTATGGGAGACTTTATGTCCAATGCATTCAGTAGACATACGTGAAGAGAGCAATGCGCTATTTCATGTAAAGTTGACGGAGCAAATCCGTAGTCGTAAAGGTGCGCTTTATCCACATGCTGAGCAAACTCTTGCCACATTGTCAAAAAGCTATCCGTTATACATAGCGAGTAATGGACAGGTTGACTATTTACAGGCCATTGTTGAAACCTATCAATTAAAGCAATTTATAAAGGGGACTTACAGCATTCAATCCATTGCAAGCGGGCATAAATCAGACTTAGTTAAAAAAGTGATGCAAGAGAATGGAATTCAGGACGGGGCAGTAGTTGGAGATCGTTCATCCGATATTCAAGCTGCCCGCGATAATGAACTACTCTCTATAGGTGTTCGTTTTGACTTTGCTCAGGACCACGAATTGCAACAGGCACATATTGTAATAGATGATTTAACGGAGTTATTAAACATAGAGATAGGCTAATCATGATAAATCCATTAACATTTGTACGTTTTGAAAAAATGGAATCGACTTAACGACAATTATTGCATTTCATCGCAATAAAGCGTAAAATAGTGCCAACCCTATAGATAAAGCATTGAAAAGGAAAAGTAAATAGGAACAGCATTTTGTAGAGAGCCTCTGTTGGTGGAAATGAGGTAAATGAATCCTTTTGAAAATGACCTTTGAGCTTCGTACCGAAAGCTATTGAGCAAGTAGATTACGACGAGATGGGCACTCGTTACAACAGCGGCAGTATCTCTTATTTAAAAAAAAGACGTACTGAATGAGGCAAATAGTGTGAGCTATTTGTAAATATAGGTGGTAACACGGGTAGACTCGTCCTAATCAGATTTGATTAGGGCGATTTTTTTTTACCATTTTTTATGTGAGGGGAGCAATTTAGAATGACTATTGTTATTGGAGGCGCTTGGCCGTATGCAAATGGCTCTTTGCATTTAGGACATGTAGCCGCACTATTACCAGGTGATATTTTGGCTAGATATTACCGTCAAAAAGGTGAGCAAGTATTATACGTATCGGGTAGTGACTGTAATGGTACACCAATTTCTATTCGTGCAGCACAGGAAAACACAACAACCGAGGCAATTGCTAATCATTATCATGAAGAATTTACAAAATGTTTTAATGAGCTAGGATTTACTTATGATTTATACACAAGAACAGACGCAGAGCACCATCATGAATCCGTTAAGGGCTTATTTTTACAGCTACTTGCCAACAATTTTTTATATAAAAAGAAAATTGAACAGGCTTACTGTGAGGCAGATCAACAATTTTTGCCGGATCGATTTGTAGAGGGCATATGCCCAAATTGTGGTGCAAAGGCGAGAGGGGATCAATGTGATAACTGCTCGGAAATTTTAGACCCACTGGATTTAATCGATAAGTGCTGTAAAATATGTGGGAATGAGCCAGTAATTCGAGAGACAGAACATTTTTATTTTACCTTTAGTCAATTTCAAGGGAAATTAGAGACCTTTTTATCCGAGGCAAAGGCAGAAAAACGGTGGAGAGACAATGCATTAGGATTGACAGAGCGTTACTTAGCAGAGGGCGTTCCTGACCGAGCGGTAACGAGAGATTTGCCAAATGGAATAGATGTTCCAGTTCCTGGCTTTGAGGGTAAGAAAATATATGTGTGGATTGAAGCAGTTGCAGGGTATTTAACGGCTAGCCTAGAATGGGCAAAGCAACATCATATGGCGATTGAAGACTTATGGAATGAAGAAACCATTTCGTACTATGTCCATGGGAAGGATAATATCCCTTTCCACACAGTTATTTGGCCAGCCATTTTGATGGGACTAGGTTCGAAAGCTTTACCGACACATATTGTATCTAATGAATATTTAACATTAGAAAAGCGCAAATTATCGACGAGTCAAAACTGGGCTGTATGGGTTCCTTATATTTTAAGTCGTTATGATGCTGACTCTATTCGCTATTTCTTAACGACTAATGCACCGGAAAATCGCGATACTGATTTTTCATGGCGAGAATTTATTTACAGCCATAATGGTGAATTACTTGGTGCCTATGGTAATTTTGTGAATCGAACATTGAAATTTATAGAGAAATCCTTTGCTAATCAAGTACCTCAGGCTGAGGTGGATAGTACTATTCGCAAACAAACTATTCAGCTATTTAATGAAGTGGGTATTCTTATTGAGAGTGGTCATTTCAAGCAAGCATTAGAGTCCATTTTTGAGTATATTCGTGGCGCTAATCGTTACTTCGATGAACAACAGCCATGGTTACAAGTAAAAGATAATGTAGGTGCAGGCAATCATACACTAGCAACCTGCGTCTATATCATTGCCAATCTCGGACAATTACTACATCCATTCCTACCGTTTTCAGCAGAGAAAGTAAGAAATATGCTAGGTATAGATGAAATGATGTGGCATGAGCAAGTGGAGTTACCTAAAACCATTCAAGACGTAACACCTTTGTTTGAACGACTGGACATCGAACTAATAGAAGAAGAATATCAAAAGTTAGTAAGAGATAGTCGATAGCATCTAAAAAGCAGTAAGGCTTACGGGCCATACTGCTTCTCTTGTTTTAATTCATGACAGGTGTTAATTTTGCCACCACAATGCTATTGATGGCATTAATATAGGCTAGGGCACTGGCTTTTAGAATGTCAGTATCTGCAGCTTTAGCCATATACTTTTCACCTTCATGCTCAATCGTGATTTTTACTTTTCCTAATGCCTCTTTGCCACGCGAAACACTATTAATATTATATTCCACTAGTTTTACATCCATGTTTGTAATTTCTGCAATGGCAGAATAGAGAGCATCAATTGGACCTGAGCCGACTGCGCTAGCCTTTAATACTTCATTACCTTTGCGTACTTTAACGCTCGCAGAAGGGAAGCTTGTATTGCTGACGACTTGTAGATCTTCGATATCAAAGAATTGGTCACTATAATGTGTTGCATTCTTGTGAGAAGCATCATGTTTTTCATAATAGCTTTCAACGATCACGTATAAATCATGATCGTATACTTCCTTTTTGGCATCCGCTAGCTTTAAGAAGCCTTCAAAGATTCCCTCGAATTCGTCTGTAGAAAGATTCGAAAATCCTAATTTCTCAAGTGCATTTTTCACGGCATGTCGACCAGAACGCGCTGTCAGTACTAGCTCCATATCATCAAGACCAACGTCTTCAGGATGCACAATTTCATAGGCATCACGAGATTTTAGTAATCCGTCCTGATGGATACCCGATGAATGGGCGAATGCATTATCTCCCGTAATAGCTTTATTAACTTGAACATCTAAGCCCATAAAACTAGAAACAAGACGTGACGTATTAATAATTTCTTTTGTGTTAATACGTGTATCAGCATTGTAGACAGAGCTACGCGTTTTTAGTGCCATAACGACTTCTTCTAAGGCCGCATTACCTGCGCGTTCACCGATACCATTAATTGTACATTCGACTTTATCGGCACCATTTTTTATCGCAGCAAGCGTATTAGCTGTGGCCATTCCAAGATCATTGTGGCAATGAACACTAAGAAGAACGCTGTCGTCTAAGTTTTTCATACGGTTGTTTAATTTAAAGATCATTTCACCGAACTCTTCTGGTTCTGCAAAGCCGACTGTATCAGGAACGTTAATCATAGTAGCACCAGCCCTCATAACAGCTTCAATCGTTTTCCAAAGATACTCAAAGTCTGAACGGGATGCATCCTCTGTAGAATATTGAACTTGCGGCAATAGAGTTTTTGCATACTTTACAGCATCTACACCAATTTGCAAAATTTGATCTTTTGATTTACTAAATTTTTTCTCCACATGTATATCGGATGTCCCAAGAACCATGTGAATCATAGGGTTTTCAGCGTATTTCACAGCATTATAGACGGCATCAATATCTGCCTTTATAGCCCGTGCTAATGCTGTAATCATAATATCGCTAGTAGTACCGACCTTCTCAGCTACAGCTTTGACGGCATTAAAATCACCTTGTGATGAAGCGGGGAATCCAGCTTCGATAATATCGACACCTAATTTTTTCAGTTGCTGTGCTATTTCTACTTTTTCATATAAATTTAGCTTGGCGCCTGGCACCTGTTCACCATCACGTAATGTTGTATCAAATACCCAAATTTTTCTTCCCATTTTTTAACACTCCTCTGTAGTTATCAGTATTTAAAATCTACACGTAGGCCAATGATTCATTAAAAAATAAAAAAACCCATCTCTATTTAAAAATAGAGACGAGTTTATGCTCGCGGTACCACTCTAATTGACCTTCTCTATACAGAAAAAGTCCCCTTATCGACAGCTATCACTGTCTATCCTGTTAACGGGGGAAACCGACATCCCTTACTAGACTATTCAGGGAGTAGCTCATGGACGAGTTCAAAATGTGTGCCTACCGATTTTCACCAACCATCGGCTCTCTACAAGTACATCACCATTTTTACTATTTCCAATCTTGGCCTGCAATGTGTTGTTGAAAGCAATATTACTTGGATATTAATTGCCTGTCAATAATTTTCTAAAAATTTTTTTAATTCTGTCTAAAGTAATGTTTATTTTGTTAAATATTTGATAGTTGTGAAATAAATAATCGTCCACTAAAAAAAGTCATTTCTGTGAGATAATAAAGGTTGTCAATGAACGTTGGAGACGTAGGAGGAAACATGAAATTTGTCTTTGATTTAGACGGTACAATTTGCTTTAAAGGAAAGCCTTTGAGTGTGGGTATTATCAATGCGTTAGAGGCATGTAGACAAAGTGGGCATGAAGTTATTTTTGCCTCCGCAAGACCAATACGTGATCTATTACCTGTATTGCCGGAGACGATGCGAGAATATTCAATGGTAGGCGGAAACGGAGCATTCGTCGCTTGTAATGGAGTAACGAAGGAGGTTACAGCATTTGAGACGGAGATAGTTGGGGAGCTTCGGCAGATCATTACAGCATTTCAAATACCATATCTAGTAGATAGCCAGTGGGATTATGCGTATACAGGCAGTGAGACTCATCCCATTTATCAAAATCTAGATCCTCTAAAAATAGCTAAAAAAGTAGCGTTGCAAGATCTTCATGATATTGTAAAAGTAGTTTTATTTCCGGGGGAGAATAGAGACGCAGTGTTATTTGAGCTACAACAGCTTGCTGTTACTCTTTATGAACATGCATCAGAAAATATTATTGATATAAGCCCTAAAGGTATTGATAAGTGGAATGGCTTAACTAAATTAGGTGTCATCGAAGGGGAATATATTGCATTTGGAAATGATGCGAACGATGCCTCGATGTTTTTGAAGGCAAAGGAAAGTGTTTGTGTAGGGAAACATCAGGTTGGTGAGAGGGCTACTTTGCAAGTTCCTAGTGAGGAAGCAGCCATTATAGAAATGCTCAGTCATTTAAGCGATAAATATAAGTGAGTAAAGCCTATACATATATAGAAAAAAACTGCTCGTTTCCTAGAGGGAATCCGAGCAGTTTTCATTTATTCTAATTTAAAGCGTGAGACTTCTGTTTGAAGTTCCTCAGCCATATTTGAAAGTGTTGCTGCGGAAGCAGCGACTTCCTCGATAGTTGCTAATTGCTCCTCGGAGGCTGAAGCAACATTTTGCAAGTTACTAGAAGACATTTGAGCAATTGTTGCTATTTCATCGAAGGATGCATAAATTTGTTCTGCACTAGATGACATTTCTTCCGAAACTGTTGTAGCTTCTTGGATTTGCAGGGACACTTGTTCAATAAGCTCTACAATTTTAGAGAAGCCTTCTTCAGCTACTTGTACCACTTGCATACCAATTTGTACTTCTTGTGTACCAGTATCCATCACCGTTACAGCACGGTTTGTATCTTGTTGAATTTCTGCAATCAACGTAGCAATTTGCTCAGCAGATTTTTTAGATTGCTCTGCTAACTTTTTCACCTCGTCTGCCACGACGGCAAAGCCCCGCCCATGATCACCTGCACGAGCTGCCTCGATAGCGGCATTGAGCGCTAATAAATTTGTTTGCTCCGCAATATCTGTAATAATGCCAATAATGTTACCAATTTCTATAGAATGCCCGTCTAAGTTCTTTACAACACTTGCAGATTCTAATACAGCAGTATTAATAGTAGTCATTTGTGAAATCACTCGATGTAATGATTCATTGCCCTTTTGAGCCTCAGAATTCGTTTCCATCGCTAGTTCCGAAACCGCCGCCGTAGTAGATGCTAATTGCTGTATGCCCTTTGTCATATTCTTCATCGCTTCGGAGCTTTCTGTAGCATTTTTACCTTGAGCCTCAGAGCCACTAGCCACTTCTTGAATCGAAGAAGTGATCTGCTCTGTTGCTTGGATGGTTTGGTCAGCACTTGCTGTTAATTCAGCAGCAGAGCCACTAACTTGGACAGTGTTGTGACGTACATTTGTAATTAAATCTTTCAAATTAACGGCCATTTGATTAAATGCTTGGGCTAAATCACCCACTTCATCACGATTTTTAATACGAATCTGTTCAGCCGTTAAGTCACCTTCTGCTATTTTTTTAGCTGCCTTAGCCATACCGTTAATTGGACGAGACATTAGACTACCAACAACCATTGCAATTATCAGACTTATGACGACAGCAAGCACTCCGAGAAGTAGCATTTGGAACTTAATATCTTGAATTTGTTTAGATGTAGCGGCAATTTTTCCTTCAATATACTCATTTTGATAATCGGAAAGGTTTTCAACGCGTTCGTCAAATTGTTTAATAATCAGACGCCCTTGTGTACTATCAAGCTTTTCGTACTTTTCCGTTTCACCTGCAGCCTTTAACTCAAACATACGGTCCGCAAACTGTTGAACATTTTGCTCACTTTTATTAATAGCTTCTAGAAATTTAATAGATTTTTCCGTTGTCAAAGATGACATTAGCTCTTCAGATTTTTGTTTAAATTCTGTTCGAGAGTCTTGATTGCTTTGAAGATTTTGTTTATCTCCAAGCAGTAAATAGCCACGCAAACTAACTATCTCTTGTTTGGCAATAACGCGTAATTCCTGAATAGCAATAGATTTAGTTGTTTGCTCCTCCAATAATGTACGATAAGTTTTGTTCACCGAATCAAGCTGCTTTATATTTAAGCCGATAGTAGCAACTAGAACTAAAATAACTATAAAAAAACCGAGTAATAATTTCTTGTAGATAGTAAATCGCATAGATGAAATTTCCTTTCTCAGTATTTAGTAGAAATGTTACAAATTAATGAAATATGTATATATATCATTTATATCAGAAAATATGAATTTTACAAAGTATTATGAGTATTTTTACTGTAATAAATAGTTTAAAGGTGGCAGAAATTTGTGATTGAAGTAATAAAAAAAAGATATTTTCTGCTAAAATATGCTAGAAATAAAGCGATAGTTAATGGTGTATATTGAATATTAAGTCAATATTCATAAATTTTGAAACTTATAGAGTAGTCAAAACGTAAACTATTTATGAAGATGAACTGAGGTGGTACGAAGTGTATAGACCCATTTTAAAGATCCCTAAAACAAAATCTGAAAAGGTTTGGGATTATATTGGAGTTATAATATTCCTATTATCTATCTTTTATATTGCAGTGATGTGGGGGAAATTGCCTGAAGAAATTCCTGTTCATTTTAATGGTAAGGGTGAGGTTGATCGATGGGGTTCAAAAATAGAGCTCATTATTCTTCCGTTTATAGGTGTGTTTCTATGGATAACAATGAGTCTTTTAGAGAAAGCTCCACATATGCATAACTTTCCGGCTCGTTTGAATGAACAGAATGTAGAAGCATTTTATTTAAATAGCAGAAAAATGTTGAACGAAGTAAAAAATTTCTGCCTTATTTTATTCGCATGTATATCACTCCAGATGGTCCGCATTGCTCTAGGAGAGACTACTTCCATAGGATGGTGGTTCTTGCCAATTGTCATAATTGGGATCATTATACCGATTATTAAAGGCATAGTAGTTACTCACAAAATAAAATAGAGCTGAACCGTAAACGTTTGAGATATTTTCAAGCGTTTATTTTTTGTTCCCAAGCTCTCATTTATTCAGTATACTATCAAAACTAAGATACAAATGTATGAGCCGTTTTTTAATCGCTAAAAATGAGTGAAAGAAGAGGTGTTTAATTGATGCAAAAGAAATTTAAACTAAAGGATGATTTATCCATTGCCATCCATAACCAGCCACTTGATTCGATATTAGATGGAGTGTTTCATTCTGGAGAGGCACCGTATGACCGTATAATTTCTTTTGCGTTTTCCTTAGATGCCATGGTAACTTATTTACAAAAAGTGTTAAAAGATAATAGTCTAGTGGAGCAAGGCTATTTATTTTTTGTTTATCCTAAAAAGGGTAATAAAAAATATGAACAATTTATTCACCGAGATGAGATTTTTCCAGCGATTCATGTGGACGAGGAAAAGTATATTGACGGTAGTGATTTGAAGTTTTCTAGCCTAATGTCTTTAGATGAAACATTTTCAATCTTAAGTATTAAAAGAGATGGTAAAGGAAGAGGCAAGATAAAAACAGCCAATAGTCAATGTGTGAGGGACTATGAAAGTATGATCCATCCATTACGGGACTTACTTTCCGAAAATCAGGATGACTTAGCATTTTATGATGGACTCACTCCGGGGTATCAAAGGGATTGGGCACGATATATCTATAGTGCGAAAAAGCAGGAAACACAGGAAGTGCGCTTACAAGAGATGCGTCAAATTATTCGACTAGGCTATAAAACAAAGGAATTGTATCGCAAGGCACAAATAAATGAGTGAAGTAGGGAAAATAATGACGAAGTGAGGCTAAGATATGAAGAGCATATATATGGAGCAAGTAGAGGAAAAATGGCGTGATGCCTTTAGTAAGCTTGTTGATGTTTTAGAAGCCAATTTGCCAGAGGGTTTTGAACAAACTATGCAATATAACATGGTCAGCTATGTTGTGCCATTAGAAACTTATCCATGTGGCTATCATGTGACGCCAAATACACCCTTACCTTTTATTAGTCTTGCAGCCCAAAAGCGTCATATTGCACTCTATCACATGGGCATATACGCAGACCAAGCATTACTTTCTTGGTTTCAAGAGGAATATGCGAGGCGAGTACCAACAAAATTAAATATGGGGAAAAGTTGTATTCGTTTTACAAATACGAAGCATATTCCCTTTGATTTAATTAGTGAGCTTGTTGCAAAAATGACACCAGCAGAGTGGATTTCACATTATGAGGGAGCGAAAAATAGATGAAAAGCGCGACAACTTTTTTAATGTTTCAAGGACAAGCACATGAAGCGATTGAACAATATCAGCAATGGTTTACAGATTTAGAAGTTATACAGGTAGAATATATGGAAAATTCTCAGCAGGTAGCGATGGCCATCCTACAATTAAAGGGGTTAAAACTAATGGTGAATGATAGTGTTATTCAACATAACTTTTCGTTTACGCCATCAACGTCTATCTTTATAGAGTGTGAATCTGAAGAAGAAATAAAGAATTTAGCAAATCAAATAGTGGAAAGTGGACAAGCGTTAATGCCACTTGATCATTATGGGTTTTCAAAGCAATTTGCGTGGATTCAGGATCGCTTTGGCGTCTCCTGGCAACTATCGTATAGTTGAGAATAGAATACGACAATAGAATGTTAATAAAAGGGGAATAGAAGATGACGGTAACTTTAGTGAGACATGATATCAAATATGCTGAGGCCATGCATGAGTTGTCTTCTATGCCGCAGGTTCGAGATGCACTTGGGTTACCTGTTGGTAAAGTAGAAGATACTATTCATTTTATCAAACGTGAATGCATCGATGAAGAAGAAGGGAAGACCGTTCCTCGAGTTGTTTTAAATGAGGAGGGACAGTTTATCGGTGTGACCGCATTGATGTTTATAGACCAACATAAAAACAGTTGTCATATCGGTTCTTGGCTCGGCCATCCATTTTGGGGGAAAGGTTATAATCTTGAGGCTAAAACAGCTATTTTAGATATCGCCTTTTTTGAGCTTGGGTTAAAGCGAGTTTTTGCGGGAGCTAGGAAGGTGAATATCCGTTCACAAAAGGCACAAGAAAAGCTGTCCTTTATTCGATTAGGGGTGGAAGAAGATTATCCAGAAGAGCATTCATGGTTAGAAGCTAAAGAGAAACAACCATGTGTTTTAAATGTTTTTGAACGTGAGGATTTTGTACAATATCGAACATCTCTAAAAAAAGTAAATGAGAGCCGAGAGTCCTTTTTACCACAGCTTTTACTTGCAGATGAGAGTGAAGAGGCTATCCTAAAATACCTAGATGAGGGTACTTTATTTGAAGTGAAGTGTGGAGAACAACTTGCGGGAGTGGCATTATTAATCCCTCAATCTAAAACAACCATCGAATTGAAAAATATTGCGATTGTGCCAAAATTCCAAGCGAAGGGGCTCGGCAAAGAGGTATTGCGACAGCTTACGGTATTTTGCCAGAAGGAAGGCTATCAAACGCTTTTAGTTGGAACAGCAAACTCAAGTATTGATAATATAGCTTTTTATCAAAAGGCAGGTTTTCGCATGGAGTCCATTGAAAAGGATTTCTTTCGCGACTATCCGGAGCCAATATATGAAAACGGCATTCGTGCATTAGATATGATTTTCTTTACTAAGCAATTGTAGATGTTTTTCATAAAAAAATACCCGTCCAACAGATGTTGAGCGGGTATTTTTATTTACCTAGCAAAAGGGCCATTAATTTTTCCTTTGAATGTAAGAAGTCATCTAATGTGTAGCGATCTAGTACAGCCAGGTAGGCCTGTAAAGCTTCATATAGGACACCTTTTAGCTGACATTCCGGAGCTATTTTACATAGATTATTCTCTTTATCGAAACATTCTACTAAATGAAAATCCTCTTCTGTATGACGAACAATTTCACCAATGGTGATGGTTTTTGGATCGATGGCTAAACGAATACCGCCACCTCTTCCGCGAATTGTTTCTATATAGCCTAACAAGCCAAGTTGGTGCGTCACTTTCATTAAATGGTTTTTCGATATATTATAAGCCTCTGAAATCTCTTGAATAGTTGATAATTGGCCATCTTCTTTTGCACCTAAGTAAATAAGCGTACGAAGAGAATAGTCTGTGTATAAAGTTAAGCGCATAAGAACACCCTACTTTCTATAATTCAAAATAATTATAGCATTTTTACAATGAAGTATAATATTTTGAAACCACTTTTAAAGATGTATTTAAAATACATTAATTATGTCTATTTTGTTAAAGATGTATTTTACATATTGCTTTAAAAAAATGAAAGCGTTATATTGTAATCACGAAAGGATGGTAAGCGATATGTTAAAACAAGAAACTATTCAAATCATTAAGGCAACAGTCCCTGTATTAGAAGTTCATGGTGTAGAGATTACAAAGAAGTTTTACAAAAATATGTTTCAAGCTCATCCAGAATTATTGAATATTTTTAACCACACTAACCAAGAAAAGGGTCGTCAGCAAACAGCATTAGCAAACACAGTTTATGCTGCAGCAGTTCATATTGAAAATTTAGAAGCTATTTTACCAGCAGTCATGCTTATTGCGCATAAACACCGTAGTTTAGGTATTTTACCTGAGCATTATCCAATTGTTGGTGAAAACTTATTAAAAGCGATTAAGGAAGTACTTGGCGACGCGGCGACAGACAATATTATTAATGCATGGGCTGAGGCATATGGCGTTATTGCAGATGTTTTCATTCAAGTAGAAGAAGAGTTATACCAAAAAGCTGAAAATAATGGTGGGTGGCGTCTATTTAGACCATTAAAAGTGGCGAAAAAAGTGGTAGAAAGCGACTTAGTTACATCTGTTTATTTTGTTAATGAAGATGGCTCATCATTACCAGCTTACGAGCCAGGACAATACATTAGTATTCGCGTGAAAGTTCCTGGTGAAGAGTATTTAATGAATCGTCAATACACACTTTCACAAGCAAGCGCAGAAGATGGTTACCGCATTTCAGTGAAACGTGAAAGTGATCATACGCCAAACGGCAAAGTGTCAAACTTTATTCATGATGACTTACAAGTTGGAGATTTAGTAGATGTAAGTGTGCCAGCAGGATTATTCGTTTTAGAAGAAACGACTGCTCCTATTACATTTGTTAGTGGTGGTATAGGTGTAACACCATTAAACAGTATGCTACAATCTCTAAAAGATGATGCAACGAATAAAGTTAACTTTATCCAGTGTGCACGCAATGAAAAAGTTGTAGCGTTTAGCGATGATATTCAAGGAAAAGTAAATGTGTTACCTAATGCATTGTATACGGCTCTATATTCTGATGAAGACAAGCAAATTACAAAAGAATTATTAGCAGAAAGAGTAGCTGATAACGCTGATGTTTATGTATGTGGACCTGTAGGCTTTATGGAAACAGTTATTAAAAACTTACAAGAAATTGGCGTGAAAGACGAGAAAATTCACTATGAATTCTTCGGACCAGCCATGCAATTAGCTAAATAAAATCATAGAAGTCCCTGTTATGAGTTACAGCTCATAGCAGGGGTTTTTTTTTAAGTCGAAAGACTTTCAAGAAAAAGAGTTGAAGCTTTCATGTTGACAATATACCTATTGGGGTATAATATGAATCACGTAAGCGAGTTCAATCTATCGTTTTGAAGGGAGGCTGGAACAGAATGGCTTATGACTCTAAAACAGCTAATCGAGTGAAGCGGATGGAAGGTCAATTACGCGGGATTTTACGCATGATGGAGGAGGGGCAAAACTGTAAGGATGTGATTACACAGCTATCTGCCGTGCGTTCAGCAGTTGATCGGACGATAGGAGTTATTGTTAGTGAAAATTTATTAGATTGTGTCACTACTGCTGAAGGCAATGCTGAAAAAATGAATTCAGCCATCCGAGAAGCAATGGATTTAGTGGTGAAAAGCAGATAGTTTTTATATACCCTTTATCGTATGAAAAAAGGAGAGGTGATAACTTGGAAACATGGATTATTATTGCGATTATCGCAGCATTTTTCATTTGGCGAATGAAACCAACAAAGGGCGTTCAATCGATTTCTACAACCCAATTAAAAAATATGCTGAATGATAAGGATAAGATATTTATCGATGTACGCACGCCAGCGGAGTTTAAAGGGCGCCATATCTCGCAATTTAAAAATATGCCTCTCGGGTCAAGCTTTGACAAACTACCGAAGGATAAAGAAGTGGTAGTGATTTGCCAAAGTGGTATGCGTAGTAGTCAAGCATGTAAGCAATTGAAAAAGCAAGGCTTTGAGCGTGTTATAAATGTTCGTGGTGGAATGAGTGCATATTAGGAGGAAAGAAAATGAAGGAAATTACAGCAAAAGAAGTAGAGCAAGCCATCGTGCAGGGCAAAGAGCTGAGTCTGATTGATGTAAGAGAGGTAGATGAAGTAGCGGCTGGTCATATTCCGGGTATTATCCATATTCCACTTGGTTTATTAGAGTTCCGCGTACAGGATCTGAATAAGGATGAACCATATATTATGGTTTGCCGATCAGGTGCTCGTAGTAGCCGTGCCACCGAAATATTAGAAGGTAAAGGCTTTAATGTCTCGAATATGGTTGGTGGAATGTTGTCCTGGGAGGGCGAAGTACACTATTAGCATATAGCTATATTTTTTTGTTAAAAATAATACCCTTATAGGTATATGGAGGTTGTAATGAAGATGAAGGCAGATTTTCAGCTAGATGCCAAGGGCCTTTCTTGCCCATTGCCCATTGTGAAAACGAAAAAAGCAATGGCCGATCTGGAAGATGGCCAAATTTTAGAAGTGTCTGCGACAGACAAAGGATCAAAAGCTGATATTGCAGCATGGGCAGAAACTGTAGGACACCAATATATTGGCACTTTAGAAAATGAAGACGTGCTCAAGCATTATATTCGCAAATGTACAAACGATCAAATAGAAGAAATTTCTTTTGACCCAACGATTGATCTAGAGCAAATTAACAATCGTGATGGATTAATTCTTGATGTACGTGAGGAAGCGGAGTTTGCCTTTGGGCATATTGAGGGCGCTAAATCTATCCCGATGGGTAAATTGGAAGCACGACTCTCCGAGCTCGACAAAGAGCAAGAGATTTATGTTATTTGTCGTACTGGAAAGCGTAGTGATATGGCTGCGCAGAAGCTAGCTTCACATGGTTTTATAAAGGTCTTTAATGTTTTACCAGGAATGACATCTTGGAAAGGTAAATTAACAAAAAACATTTAATAGGAGGAATTTTATTATGTCTAACAAGGTAGCAATTATTGCAAGTAACGGTGGTTTATTTGATGCGTATAAGGTTTTTAATATCGCAACGGCAGCTGCAGCTTCTGAAAAGGAAGTAGCAATCTTCTTCACGTTTGAAGGATTGAATCTCATTCATAAGCAAGGGGTGCATGCATTACCAATGCCTGCTGGAGCAGAGCATTATGCGGAAGGGTTTGCGAAAGCGAATGTTCCTGCCATTCCTCAATTAGTGGACATAGCCCAAGAATTAGGCGTTAAATTTATTGCTTGTCAAATGACTATGGATGTAATGGGTTTATCGACAGATGATTTTATTGATGGAATTGAAGTGGGTGGAGCTGTTACTTTCCTTGAATTTGCAAAAGATGCAGCACCATCACTAACTTTCTAAAGAGTTTTTGTTCAAGAAAGGCGGAGAGGTAAAGGCTCTCCGCTTTAAAAACTTCAAAATTATACCTATGGGGGTTATATTTATGCCAATGCAGAAATGGAATGCTTCACAAATTGCTAAAAAGGTCATTAATAATGAAGAGTTGTTTATTTTAGATGTTCGGAATGCAGATGCGTTTGAAGACTGGAAAATTGACGGTCATCGATTTGAGTATTTAAATGTACCATATTTTGAACTGTTAGATGGTGTTGAGGAGATCTTGCCGCAAGTCCCCTCCAATAAAGAAATTCTAGTCGTTTGTGCTAAAGAAGGATCATCATTGATGGTCGCTGAAATGTTGTCAGAAGCTGGTAGAGATGTTGCCTATTTAGCAGGCGGTATGAAATCTTGGAGTGAATATTTAGAGCCTATTAAAATTGGTGATTTAACGGGAGGAGGAGAGCTTTATCAATTTGTCCGTTTAGGGAAGGGCTGTCTTTCTTATATGGTGATATCTGAAGGGGAGGCAGCGATCATTGATGCTGTTCGCTTTACAGATGTATTTTTAAGTTTCGCCGAACAGAAGAATGTGAAAATTACACATGTTTTTGATACACATTTACATGCCGATCATATTTCAGGTGGACGTCATATAGCTGAGGCAACAGGTGCAGTCTATTACTTGCCACCGAAAGATGCAGAAGAGGTTGTCTTTTCATATAGACCGTTAGTTGATGGAGTGACTGTTCAAATTGGAACATCAAAAATAGATGTAGGAGCTATCTACTCACCAGGTCATACAATTGGCTCTACATCATTTGTTGTCGATAGCCAATATTTGTTAACAGGGGATATTTTATTTGTGGATTCTATTGGGCGCCCTGATTTAGCGGGCCTTGCTGAGGATTGGGTTGGAGATTTACGAAATACACTTTACAAACGTTATCGAGAATTGTCCGATGAGCTTATCGTGTTACCAGCTCACTTTATGATCATCGATGAACTTAATGAAGATGGGACAGTAGCGAAACGACTAGGCGATTTATTTTTACAAAATCATGGTTTGAATATTCATGACGAAGTAGAATTTAAACGTGTCGTGACAGATCAATTGCCACCACAACCTAATGCCTATCAAGAAATTCGTCAGGTAAATATGGGGAAAATAACCCCTACATTAGATGAACAAACGGAAATGGAAATAGGGCCAAATCGCTGTGCTGTTCGATAAAATTTGTTAAAAGTACAATGGATAGGTCTGTGTACTATAAATGTGGATCGTCCAGAAATTGAAGGTGCTCATCCTTCCTGAATCTAAAATAATAAAAAAACAGGCAAATGCTTACAACCTTTGCCATGTTGAAGGGGATCAATATGAAGTCAAATTTACAATTAGATGCAACAGGTCTTTCGTGTCCGATGCCTATTGTGAAAACAAAAAAGGCGATAGACACATTAAATACAGGAGAAATTTTAGAAGTACAGGTGACAGATAAAGGGGCTTTAGCGGATATTTCCTGCTTGGGTAAAAGCTGGAGGTCATAATATATTGGATCAATCCGAAGAAGCTGGTGTCATAACGTTTTTAATTCAGAAAGCTTAAGGATAATGGAGGGTTGTCTATTAAATAGAACAACCCTTCTTTCACTTTTCGGAAAGAAGGAAGAATACATGGATATTACATGGATATTAACGATCTTTTTAATTGGTTTTCTCGGCTCGTTTGTATCAGGGATGTTAGGTATCGGTGGTGCAATTATTAATTACCCGATGTTACTGTATATTCCACCGTTATTAGGATTTATGGCCTTTTCGGCTCATGAAGTTTCCGGAATTATTGCCATACAAGTATTTTTTGCATCCATTGCTGGTGTATGGGTATATCGCAGGGGTGGATATTTAAATAAATCACTCATTATCTATATGGGGGGTGCTATTTTAACGGGAAGTTTTGTTGGTAGTTTTGGCTCCAAATTTTTATCCGAATCAGGCATCAATATAGTTTATGGTGTGCTAGCCTTAATAGCGGCAGTCATGATGTTTATTCCAAAAAAGCAAATTGATGATCAACCCATGCAGGATGTCACATTTAATAAAACATTGGCAATTTTATTGGCCATAGTTGTTGGTATTGGATCAGGCATTGTGGGAGCGGGTGGTGGGTTCTTATTAGTCCCTATTATGTTAGTGGTTTTAAGGATTCCTACGCGTATGACCATTGCTACTAGCTTAGCGATTACATTTATCTCCTCAATAGGTGGAATGGTTGGGAAATTAATGACAGGACAAGTTGAATATTTCCCAGCACTTATTATGATTATTACTAGTCTTATAGCGGCCCCACTTGGTGCGAGAGCTGGAAAAAAATTAAATACGAAAAGCTTGCAAGGCATTTTGGCAATGCTTATATTGGCGACTGCCATTAAAATTTGGATAGATATTATTGGAGGGGTATAACCATGAAAATCGAAATTTTCACGGATTTTACTTGTCCGTTTTGTTATATTGCCAAGCGAGAATTGGAACGTGCGATTGATACAAGCGGCTATAAAGGACAAGTAGATATTGAATACAAGGCTTATCAAATAGGTCCGGAAACGCCTAAAGTAAATGCACCGACTTTTTTAGATGCATTGGCTAAGAAGTATAACGCAACACGTGAAGAAGTACGTAGCATGACAGAGAATATGGCATCAAGAGCTGCAGAAGTTGGGTTGTCTTATAATTTTGAAAAGATGACAACAGCTCACACAGAAAAGGCTCATCGATTAGCAAAATGGACGCAGCAATTTGGTCAAGCATCGGCATATACTGAAGCACTGATGGCAGGTTATTTTATGGCTGGCGAAGATGTGAATGATGATTCCTTTTTATTAAGGGTAATTGAACAATTAGGTTTAGATATAGAGGAGGCGCAGGACATTCTAGCTACTAATGTCTTTCTTGAGGCATTAGATCAGGATCGATATGATGCACAGCAACTTGGTATACAAAGTGTGCCATTCTTTGTATTTGAAAATCGTTATGGCATTAAAGGGGCTGAGCCAATTGAAGTCTTTGTGCGAACGTTACATCAGACAGCAAAAATAGTGGGGATTCAGCCAACCATTCAATTAATGGGAGATGGTGAGGATACGTGTACGGATGGAGCATGTAACCTGTAAACCGATGGATAAGTGTCGAGTACTTAAAGTACTCGGCACTTTTTTGATTCACCCACATACTATAAGAGGTATTAAGTCATGATTTAAGTGTTGTAGTACAATGATTTGTGGATAATTTATCCATTTTTATCATCTGAATGGTTCTATTTTACGGTAGTGTGAGAAAAATCACATCCAATTAAATGTTATGTTGCTAAAATATAAGTGAGTATACAAAGGGGGGTATTATAGATGAAACCTATAGTAGCAGGAGTAGCAGGGACAGTACTGTTAGTAGGCACAATTTTTGTAGCAACCATTATTAGTGACAAAATTACAGTTGATTCGATTGTGGAGGAGAATGAAACGACAGTGCAGACGCAATTACCAACGACAGCAGCTGCTCAGTCAGTTGTCTATGCTCCACCAAGTATTGATGAAGTGTCAGATGGACCAATGAAAGAAGCAATATTAAACGGCTATGAGCTTGTTAATAACACGCATGTTGCCGCGGACGAATATGTAGGGAACCAATTATCATGCACAAGCTGCCATGCTGGGGCTGGCTATGACGAGCAAGCATCATCATTAGTAGGAGTAATGGCCAATTATCCACAATATATTGGACGCTCAGGTGGTGTAGTTACAATAGAAGAGCGTATTAACGGCTGTATGGTTCGTAGTATGAATGGTAAAAAATTCGAAATGAATAGTGATGAGCTAGAGGCTATGGTCGCTTATTTTGCATATATTTCTGAAGGTGTTCCAATTGGAGCAAAACGTGAATGGGCAGGTACTAGTGATATGAAGAATGTACCGATTCCGAATGTGGATAATGGCGAGGAGCTTTATGGTCAGTCCTGTATAGCATGTCATGCAGCTGATGGTTCTGGGACTGGTGCCAATACTGGTCCAGCATTATGGGGTGATAATTCCTTTAATGATGGTGCAGGTATGGCGCGTATGTCAAAAATGGCTGGCTATATTCAAAATAATATGCCAGTAGGTGCAGCAGGGACTTTAACAGATCAAGAAGCGGCTGATTTAGCAGCGTTTATTTTATCCCAAGATCGTCCTGAATGGCCAAATCATGATAAAGATTGGCCAAAAGGCGGAAAACCAAATGATATTATGACTAAAGAAAAACGTGAACAAGTTAAAAATGGTACGATTGATTGGGAAAAGGTACTATCTACAAACTAACGAAAAGGGATGCTGTTTATGGGCATCCCTTTTAAGTTATTTAAAATTATAAGCAGTTACAATTTTATCTCTGTTTGTTGTGAGATCCGTAAAATATTCATATAGACTAATACCGAGGAATGACCCACTTACGTTAAAGACGTTAGAAAAACCGCTATTTTGAAGGGCCATAACTGCATTATAGCTACGCTGACCAGATCGACAATGTACATACACTGGTTGATCCTTAGGTACCTCATGCATTCTTTCTCGAAGTTCACTTAGAGGAATATTATGTGCATGAAGGAGATGACCAGATTCAAATTCATTCTTTTCGCGTACGTCTAAGAAGTAGGCTTGATTTTCAATAAGTGTTCTCACTTCATCAACTTTTACTTGTTTGAAGTGTCCATGTAATTGATTTTGAGCTACAAGAGCTGCTAAATTGACAATATCACGGGCAGTGCTAAACATTGGAGAATAGGATAGCTCCAGCTCCTTCAAATCTTCTAAAGTACCACCCATTGTGATGAGGGTAGCTATTACATCAATTCGTTTATCTGCATTGCCTTTACCTATAGCTTGGGCTCCAAGGATTTTACCCGTTGGTGTTTGATAAACGAGCTTAAAGTGAAGCGGATTACTATTTGGCATTAAGCCTACTTTATCAGGAGCTATCAGATAAACACTTTTCGCCTGAACGCCATTTGCTAGAGCTGTTTTTTCGTTCAAACCCGTTGAAGCACACACGAGGTCGAAAATTTGTACACTTGAAGATCCAATAACCCCTTTATTGTGATGAGGGATATTATACATATGATTAGCTGCAGCACGAGCTTGTCGCTGAGCGGGTCCAGCTAAAGCAAGTCGTGTCTGTTTATGGGTAAGTTGATGGAATACTTCAATCGCATCTCCCACGGCGTATATGGAAGGATCGGATGTCACGTAATTAGCATCAACCTGAATGCCTCCGAGCTTACCGATAGTTAGCCCGGCTTCTTTGGCTAATTGGATTTCAGGACGAACGCCAATCGCTAATACCACTGCTTGTGCTTTCAATTGCTTGCCAGAATTTAACGTCACATAATTTGGAGTAACCTTTGCAAGACCGTCATTGACAATAACTTGAACCCCCTTATCGGTCATTTCCTTGTGCAATATTTGAGCCATATCATAATCAAAAGGAGCCATAATTTGTTGGCCGAATTCAACTAAAGAGACATTATAGCCCGCTAGCTTCAAATTTTCCGCTACCTCTACACCAATGAAGCCTCCACCGATCACAGCAATATCCTGTACATGATCCGTTTGTAGATAATGATTTAAACGGTTAATATCTACGACGTTTCTAATGGTAAAGACATGGTTTGAACGGATACCCTCTAAGTCAGGAACGATGGGGCTTGCTCCTGGTGATAGAACTAATGTATCGAAACTTTCCTCATAATCTCTACCCGTTATTAAATTCTTAATGGTAATGGTCTTTTGCTCTCGGTTAATGTGTACAACTTCTTGCTGTACACGAGCCTCGATATTGTATTTTGTTTGAAAGGCTTGAGGTGTCATTAAGATCAATTTGTCACTATTTTCAACAATCCCGCTTAAATGAAAGGGGAGAGAACAATTGGAGAATGAAACATTTGGTCCTTTTTCAAACATAATAATTTCTGCCTTTTCATCGAGACGACGAATGCGGGCAGCAGTGGATGCTCCACCTGCAACGCCACCTACAACTAAAAATTTTTTACTCAATTGTCAACACTCCTTTTTAATTAATACATATAAGGGTATATAAAAGCTTTTAAATAGAGGATTTTATTACTAAAATCGATAAATTATGTAGTATAAGTACTACATATAAAATAATATACCCTTAAGGGTATATTATCAAGGTGAAAGACTTAATTAATTTTCTAAGGTGTCCTTGTGAAAGAAAGTTAATGTATAAATTTGCTATACTAACAGTAGTAGGAAATGGAAATGACGTTGGAGGTGACACGGTTGATTTTTTTGAAATTTTTGATCCAAATCATTATAGTATCGGGTTTGATTTATATTGTGAGTGGACGATTAATTGGCTCTAATATTAATTTTGTACGAAGAGTGCTTTCAGTCGTAATTAGTGTGACATTAACCTCTTTTGTTTACTGGTACTCTTATTTACGTCATACAGATTTTTTGTCAGAAACCATGATGCAAACTGTGACAGAGGTCAGCACATTAATTTGGATTGGGAGTATGCTACTCATTTCTATGTTGCTGTATTTGATTTTTGAGCTCTTTGACCCAAGTGGCATTACCACTGGAGATCGCCGAAATGGTCAAAAATCTTTGCTTTTACGACTGCGGAGCTATTGGCGACAGCAGAAACGATTGCGACAAGTTTTAAAAATTGCAGTTACAAATGGTGTCGTACAAACGATTAAATATGCGAGGCAACGTGAAAACGAAAAAGAGCTGGCGATTGCATTGCGTGTAACATTAGAGCAATGTGGTGGGATTTTCATTAAATTTGGACAAGTACTGTCTACACGTAAAGAATTATTTTCACCCATCTTTATAGATGAGCTAGAGAGGCTACAACATCGTGTGAAGCCTTTACCAGCAGAGCAAGTGACAAGTATTTTAGAGCGTTCACTTCCTCAATCAATGGATGAAGTATTTAGCCAATTTCAGATGGAGCCTATTGCAGCAGCCTCTATCGGTCAGGTGCACAAGGCGCGGCTTAAAAATTATGAAAATGTTGTCGTCAAGCTTCTCCGTCCAGAGGTAAAAGGGATTATGCGCGATGATCTTGAAATTTTAGAGGAATTTGCAAATTGGCTTTCATCCAAATCTACTTGGGCAGAGTCACTAGGCTTTCGTGAGCTAGCTGGTGGATTCGCAGATGGGCTACGTGAAGAGATTCATCTAGATATTGAGGTACGAAATACGTTACAGGTAAAGAACGCATTATCGAAAAGTGATTATAAGGTCCGCATTCCGAAAATTTATACAGCTTACAGTAATGAAAATATTATAGTGATGGAATATATTCGTGGACATAGTGTGGCGGATGGGGGATCAGAATTCGATCGTCTGTCCATTGATCGAAGACAATTTGCAAGAACAGTATTATATTCTTTTTTTGAACAGATGCTTTTTTCAGGTATTTTTCATGCTGATCCTCATCCGGGAAATATTCACATTGATGAGAAGGATGGTACGCCCGTATTGCTCGATTTTGGAGCAGTTGGACGATTGGGGGCCACACAACAAGAGGGTTTAAAGCTATTTTTGATGGGAATTCAGCTCAATGACTCCAGTGTCTTGTATGATGGCTTAACACTATTAGTGGAAAATGCCCATCATGCGGAACGTGCAAGAATGGAACAAGCAATCGATCAAATTTTACTAAAAATCTCGTATGTTGACCGCATACCAACAGAAGAATTAATACATGCTTTATTTACAGTGGTGCGGGATTTTGGGCTAGCCTTTTTCCCAGCGGTAGGTTTAGCACTCCGCTCGTTGGTGACATTAGATGGAACATTAAGGGTAATTGATTCACGTTTTGATATTTTTACGGAAGCTAAAGATTTCTCTGCTACATATATGCGTGCTTCTTTCCTCAAACCATTTAAAGAACCAATGGCCACAAAAGAACGGCTGCAAGAGGAATTATCTATGCTGATACCAACTTTGCGTAAAATGCCAAGAAGAGTGGACCAACTAATTCAACGTGTAGAGAGCGGGAAAATTATTTTACATCACGATATATTCTCTGATGAGCATAATGCCCGATTCATTACCAACTTGTTTTCTCGATTTGTACTGCTTTTAGTTGGGATTACATTTGGAGTTATATCTGTTGCCCTTTTAGCAATCTCACAATTTATCCATGATTCTTATGCAGTGTATTTAAACACAGCTGCTTATTTAGGTTTATTTTTATGTGCCATTTTGTTAGTAAGGTTATCGATACAGGCGTTGCGTTCCATGAAGCAGTAGGTAGGGATTATTCCCCTACCTCTTTTTTTTGAAACATTTCCAAGTAATATTACAAAAACATTACAAAGTAGGTAGTGTGACTATTGTCGAATTAGCTAATGACAGATATATGTAGAATATAAAGGTGTATTGTAGAATAATCGGTATTTTACGCGAATGTTACAGAAATGTTTCGAGTTTTACTAATGTATTAAATAGAAAGGAAATAGTATAAAAGTTATGCTGAAAATGCTAAACTTTAAAAGGCTAAAACAAATATATAAGAACAATTGATTAAATATAGAATCGTTCAACAGATTACATAGAGTATTCAGAGCGAAATTGATAAATGAAGGGAATTGAAGGTACGTGGGTAAGCGCAATAAATGGCGTAAGTCGATGGTGCTCGCTTTAGCACTAGCAGGCGGCTTATTATTTAATACAATTCAACCAACAGAAGTACATGCTGAAGAAACTTCTCAACAAATGATTGAGAAAAAGGCTGAAATAGATGCACAGGTTAAAAAATTACAAGAAGAACTAACGAATTTACAAAAAGAGATCGACGAAAAAGTAAAAGTTTTTAAACAAGTACAAGCGGAAATTAAAGAAGTGGATGCTAGTATTGTTGAAACAAAAAAACGTATTGAGCAACGTTCTAAAATCTTAAGTGAACGTATGGCTGCATATCAAGCACAAGACAACACAGTGGGTGTTTATTTAAATGTAGTTCTTGAAGCAAAAAGCTTTGCTGATTTAATGGACCGTGTCGTAGCGGTTAAAACATTAATGGATGCTGACCAAGAATTAGTGGATCAACAAGAAGCTGACAAAGCAAGCTTAGAGCAACAAAAAGCCATACTAGATGAAAAACAAAAAGAGCTTCAAAAACAATTCCAAGAGCTTCAACAAAAGGAAAGCGAAATGGAAGTGAAAAAGGCTGAAAATGAAGCAAAATCATTAGCCCTAAAAGCTCAAATTGCTACAAAACAGGAAGAAGAACGTTTAGAAGCAGAACGTAAGGCAGCTGAAGAAGAAGCGGCTCGTTTACGTGCTCTTCAAGCAGCAACGCCAGTAGTACAAGCTACTCAAAATAACGGTGATGGTCAACAACCACAAAAAATTATCGTTGGTTCAGGCGCTGGTACTGCCTCTTCAGGTGATGCTATTTCTACAGCAAAACAATTCCTTGGTCGTCCATATGTTTGGGGTGGTAGTAACCCAAGTTCAGGGTTTGACTGCTCAGGTCTTGTACAATGGTCTTACAAACAAGCAGGCGTTTCTTTACCACGTACTGCATCACAACAATATTTAGCAACACAACGTATTTCTGCTGGGGAAGCACGCGTTGGTGACTTAGTATTCTTTAGCTATGGCTCAGGTGTAGCGCACGTAGGTATCTACTTAGGTAATAACACAATGATTGATGCTCAAAATAATGGTGTTGTCATTGAATCACTTGATTGGTGGAATCAATATTTAGTAGGCTTTGGTCGAATTCAATAAGCCTCTATATTATATAGACGATTAACATGATAAAAAGGTCATCTTTGTGAGGAAAAAATACAAAGATGACCTTTTTTATTGATATCAAATTTTGAAGTTTACTTTTATGATGCCTGTTTCCTTTAAGGCGATAAAAAAAATAATGACAAATGGCCCGACAAGTAAACCGATAATTCCAAATAATTGTAGACCAATAAACATGGCAATTAATGTTGGTAAAGTTGATAACCCAATATGGTCTCCCATTAGTTTTGGCTCGACTACACGACGAATAATGAGTAAAATAGCAGCTAAGATGAATAATTTTACAGCAATAGATGTGTTTCCCATTAAAAGGTGATAAAGCCCCCATGGTGCTAATATAATGATGGAGCCTAAAAAAGGCACAATATCTATTAGCCAAATAATAATGGTCATGGTTATGGCATATTTCGGCTGGATTAATAAAAGTCCAATAAGTGTAACGCCTCCAATAATGAAGCTTACAAATAAATGTGCTTTCATATAGCCGAATGTTGCATCCTTTAAACGGTTTAAAATAATTTTTATTTTCTTTGCCGTGTTAGGCTTTAAATACTTATAAGTAATGCGCTTCAATTTAGGCAGATCTAGCATAAATAGGAATAGGGCAATCATATAGACGAGAAGACTGATAAATAGACTTGGAATCTCTGAAAAGAAGGCTGAAACTTTGCTATAATTAAAGAAGCTTAAAAACGTTTCTTCAATTTTCTTTATGAAATCCATTGTGGTTTTTTGAAGCGAAGTACTTACTTCGGGTGGAAAGTCTTCCGTGTATTTAGAAATATTTTCTTGCATATGAAGCCACATATCTGATAGCTTGGAAATATAATAGGGAGCTTGCTTAGACAATAAAATTATTTGCGTCATGATCTGCGTAATTGAAATATAGCAAATAATAGAAATTATAATGACACTCACTATGTATATAAAGGCAACTGCAATTTTTCGAGACATTTTCCAGCGCCTTTTAAAGAACATGACGATTGGTTCAAGGAAAAATGCGCTGATAGCTGCTAATATTAATGGCATAGATACCGGAATAATAAAATAAGCGGCTATAATTAGGGACAGAATCACTAGCAATCGAAAAATCAATTTCCTAGCATTAAATTTATTCATAAACTCACCTTCTTTGCGAAAAAATTAAGTTAAGTGTAACATAAATCAAGTTTTATGACGTTCTGAAACAATAAAGGTAGGGATAAATTATGGAAAAAGAGATTTTGCAACTTTTTAGTAATCTAACAGAGCGTGATCGAGATATTCAATATGAATCTTACGAGGAACTGATGAAAATTATGCAGGAGCCCGTAGATTGGACATATGCAGTGTGGGAACAGCTTGTACAAGCACTTACATATAAAAATGGGCATGCACGTGCACTTGCCGCACAAATTTTATGTGCTTTAGCTGCAAAAAGTGATCCCGAAGAAAGAGTATTAGAAGATTTTTTAAAGATTTGGGCTGTGACTTATGATGAAAAGACCGTCACGGCAAGGCATACATTACAGGCTATTTGGAAAATTGGTTTAGCAGGCCAAGTACAAAGCGATTTAGTCGTATCTTATTTAGCCAAGAGATTTCAAACTTGTTTAGATGAAAAGCATCCTACTCTCATTCGCTATGATATTATTGTATCTTTAAAAAAATTATATGATCAAACGAGTGATCCTAAATTATTAGACATAGCCCATCGCTTAATTAATGAAGAGCAAAATGTTAAATATAAAAAGAAATATAAGTCAGCCATCCGTTCCTAGTAACGAGATGGTGTTTTTTGTGCAAACTCTTTGGTTATTAGGAGATTAGTCAACTATAATATATGAAAAAACAAAAGGGGTTAGGGAATGAGTATTTATAATTATTTAGTACGGAAGCCGAATGGTGAAATTTTATCAATGGAAACTTTTCGAGGAAAAACGATGCTAATTGTTAACACGGCCAATCAATGCCGATTTACATATCAGTTTGAAGACTTACAAAAAATGTACGATAAATATGGAAAAAATAATTTTGTCGTTTTAGGATTTCCTTGTGATCAGTTTGGCCATCAAAATCCTGAAGATGGAGAGGAAACTGCGCATCTTTGTAAGGTAAACTATGGAGTTACGTTTCCCATTTTTGAGCTAGTCCAAGTAAATGGTGAGACGACACACCCTTTATTTAATTATTTAAAACATGAAGTTAATTTTCGTGAATTCGGAAAAGCAAGCATGCAGGAGAAAATGCTTGCTGAGGCAATCATTCAACTTGCTCCAAGCTTTTTAGATGGTCGTAATATTCGCTGGAATTTTACTAAATTCCTAGTAGATGCAAGTGGAAAAACCATAGCTCGCTTTGAGCCTACAGACTCACAGCTTGATATTGAGCAAGCGATTGAAAAAGTATTGTAGTAGAGTGATTTTATGGAAATGAAAATACTTCTAAAACGGCTATCATTTTTGTACGCAACTATTTTTTCCTATCAATCTATGATAAACTGCTTTACAAGTGAATTATTCTTGCAGAATAAAGGTGCTAGCTAGCATAATCGGGAATTCGGTATAAGCCGAAGCTGTTTCCGCAACTGTAAGTACAGCTATTATAAAGATGTGCCACTGTTTCATAGGAAATGGGAAGGTTCTTTATAGCTCTTATCTATTTATATAGGAGCGTTGTACAAGCCAGGAGACCGACCTTTATTTGAACGTATAACAACTCTTCGGAAGCTAGGAGGATATACGGCAAATACATAGGCAGTGTCGTGTTTCTATGACAATCATTATGTTATTTTCGTCGTTCCTTTGTGTGAGGAGCGATGTTTTTTTATGTTCTAAAAAAGTGAGGATTTTCATTATGAAAAAGGGGGACAGCAGGTTGAAAAAAGATGCACGTTATTCTTGTTATCCTTTTATGCGAGAGAAGGCTTCAACTGTCGATTTTGAGATTCGCACAGATAGTTTAACAACGCATTTAGGGGTTGCGCTAGCTATAGTAAAGAAAGAGAATGTCCAGGTTGTTGTAGATGATTTAATCCAGGTTTTACCTATGGCTTATCATGTGAATGGCTCGGTTCGTGGAAAGCTAGCAGTTACAGATGAGGATCTATCTTGGTTAAGTGAGCGCTATGATTTTTATGTAAGTCATGTGAAGGAAAAGATTCAAAATTTTGTTTTACCTCAAGGAACAGAGGCGGCTGCTGCTTTACATCTTTGTCGTAGTGAGGCGAAAAAATCATATCGAACTTTACACACGGTTTCGGAAGAACGAGAGGTACCTAATATTCTCTTCGATTATTTAGGCTTATTAGCCAATGTATGTTTTGTAATGGCTGTCTATACGAATCAACAAGCTGGAATAGCTGAAATTCCGTTTATGAGTAAATCATATCCAATGAAAAAGAAAAAGGTGAATAATAATGAAGAAACTATTTAATTTACAATGGCTATCGGTATTATTGCTAGTGCTCGTTTTAGCAGGTTGTGGTACCGCGGAAGATACAAAAAATAAAGATGTATCCGAAGATGAACAAAAGATTGAGCAAACAAGTTATAAAGTAACCGATGATCGTGGTGTCGAAATAGAGTTTAAGGAAGTGCCAAAAACAGTTGTGTCTTTACAGCCTAGTAACACAGAAATTCTATTTGCACTAGGGGTTGGCGATAAAATTGTAGGTGCCACTGAATATGATACATATCCAGAAGCTGCCCAAAAAATCGAACGTGTTTCTGATACTGTGAATTATAACAGTGAGCGAATTTTAGCGTTAAAGCCAGATGTTGTTATTGCGTATACGATTGGTGAGAAGGATGCACTTAAGCCACTCGAAGATGCAGGAATTAAAGTGTTTGTTATTCAATCAGCGGGTACATTCGATGATGTATATGGAGATATCGAACAAATTGCAGCTGTTATGGATGTTAAGGATAAAGGAAAGGCATTAAACGAGGAAATTAAAGCAAAAATCGCTGATGTGCAAACAAAGGTTAAAGAAGTAAAAACACCAAAAAATATTTATTTAGAAATTAGTCCAAAGCCTGAAATTTATACAGCAGGCTCTGGTACTTTCCAACAAGAAATATTAAATGCTGCAAATGTAAAGAATGTGTTTGAAGATTTAGATGGCTGGAAGCAAGTATCTGAGGAAGATGTTATTGCGAGAAATCCAGACGTCATTTTAACAACAGTCAACTATACAGAAAATCCAATTGGAGAAATCCTTGCTCGTGATGGGTGGAATACGGTAACAGCTATTCAAAACAAGGCAGTTCAGTCCCTTGACACAGATATCTCAAATCGCCCAGGTCCGCGTATTGGTGAAGCAGTTGAGCTCGTTGCTAAAGCTGTGTATCCAGAGTTATATAAATAAAATCGTAGAAAATGCTAGTTGTTAATTACAGCTAGCATTTTCTATTTTATTACCTAGTGTGAAAATTGGTATTCATGTAGTTTGTTCGATAGAATAAAGGTAAGAACGCTTATTAATATAGGGAGGTGTAGTTCAATGAAGCAAGTACAAAAAAATATTCAGTTTGAGGCTGTTTATAATTTCCGAGATATGGGGGGATATCAAACGAGGGATGGGCGCGTTATAAGAAATGGCTTATTTTATCGCTCTGCCGCACTTGGTAAAATGACAGCGACAGATAAAGAATTATTTGAAACATTAGGTATTAAAACAATTTTTGATTATCGTGACACAAATGAAGTACAACATAATCCTAATCCTGTGTTTCCACAAACTCGATATATTCAAATCCCTGCGAAGGGAAAGCATGCTTTTGAAATGCCAACCAATACAGGTGGTAGAGAGTTTTATAAAGTAGTTAACGCTGATATGTTCAAGGACTTTTATGCACAAATGCCTTTTCATAATCCCTCTTTTAAGGAATTAATGATGACTATACAAAACCCTAATAATTTAGGGCTAGTCCATCATTGCGCAGTTGGAAAAGACCGAACAGGAATTGGCGGAGCTCTTATTTTATTGGCTTTAGACGTACCTGAAGAGACCATTATGGAAGATTATTTAGATACGAATATTCATTTGCGTCCCATGGTAGAAAGAATGGCTCAAACGATCCAGCACCAATATAATGAACAAGAATTACAGCAATTTTATGCTTTAATGTCCGCTCGTGAAGACTATTTACAGGCAGCACTAGATGCTATGGATCATCGTTATGGCTCAAAGACAGCTTTTTTGGAGCAGGAGTTTGGTCTAACGACTGATAAGCGTGAGCAATTACAGTCACATTGCTTAATCTAAATAAAATCCCTTTCACAAATTAGTGAGAGGGATTTTTTATGTGGAAGCGCTGTCTTCCTATAAATCTCTTTACAGTCTGAAAATTTATGATAAGATACAATAGATTTTTAAGAAAAGTATAGGAGAAGTGAAGGTATTGGCAGACACAATAAAAGAAACAAATAAGTTAAGTCTATTCCATTTAACATGGCCTATCTTTTTAGAAGTATTTTTATTTATGTTGATGGGACTAGCCGATACTTTTATGCTTAGTGCTCTATCAGATAATGCTGTGTCAGGAGTAGGTGCAGCCAATCAATATATTCATATCGCTATTTTAATTCTTGAGGTAGTCGGCAACGGTGCGTCCATCGTTGTATCACAATATTTAGGTTCGAAACGTTTTTTTGAAGCGGCTAAAATATCGGCTCTAGCAGTCACAATGAATTTGGCAGTTGGACTTATAATGAGTGTTCTATTTTTCTTCTTTGCTAGTCATTTAATGTCGATGATGAACTTGCGAGGTGAGGTACTTCATTATGCTCAAAGTTATTTAGTTATTATTGGAAGTTTTATTTTCCTTCAAGCAATCATTAATGCCCTTGCAGCAATTATTCGTGTTCATGGTTGGACGAAACAGACGATGTATGTATCACTTGGCATGAATGTACTGCATGTTGTACTTAATTACGGCCTGATCTTTGGGAATTTTGGTTTACCAGAGCTTGGTGTAAAAGGTGCAGCCATATCTTCAGTGATTAGTAGAGGATTAGCGATGATCGTGTTTTTCTGGTTGCTTTATCAAGTAATGGAAGTACGTGTAAAGCTACACTACTACTTTGAGTATTCCAAGGAATATGTAAGAAAAATTTTAAACATTGGTTTACCGTCTGCCTTTGAGCAGGTTCTTTACCAGTTTTGCCAGATCATATTTTTATATTATGCCACATATTTAGGGGCAGAAACTTTGGCGGCGAGACAATATGCTATGAACATATCTATGTTTACCTATTTATTCGCTATTGCGATTGGGACAGGAACGGCCATCATTATCGGTAGGCATGTAGGTGCTGGTGAAAAGATTGAGGCTTATCATCAGCTGTGGACAAGTGTCCGAGCAGCATTTATTTTTACCATTATTATGGTTGGTGTAGTGACCATTTTCCGCAAGCAGCTTATGCATGTTTTTACAGATAACCCCGAGGTGATGGCTATCGGAGCATCTGTCTTGGCATTAAGTATAGTGCTAGAAACTGGTCGGACGATGAATATAGTCGTCATTAACTCTTTACGTGCCTCAGGAGACGCAAGGTTCCCTGTTAAAATCGGTTTTCTGTCGATGGTTTGTATGAGCCTCCCATTAGGTTACTTTTTAGTATTCGTCCTCGATTGGGGTTTAGTAGGTATTTGGTTAGCTATCTCTGCAGATGAATGGGTAAGGGCAATTATCGTATACTTTAGATGGAAAAGCCGAAAATGGGAGCGTTTTGCCCTCGTTTCACCGAATGAACGGAAGGAGGAATAGCAATGGGAGCACTTTCAAAACGTGCAATAGGGGCAGCATTGATAGATCAACATATTGCGCATTTTGCATGTCCGTTATGTCAGCAATCTATGCATGTCTATGAGCAGGGGAGACTCGTTTGTTCTGCCAATCACTCTTTTGATATTGCCAAGCAGGGCTATGTCAATATGCTGACACATGGCTCTACTTCTAAATATAGTAAAGATCTTTTTGAATCTCGCAAAGCTGTTATTGATAGCGGGATTTATGATGTTGTAGAAGCAAAGATTGTGGAGCTTATTAACTCTGCGAATACAGTGCTCGATACGGGTTGTGGAGAGGGATCGCATTTAGCCCGTATTATGAATGAGAAAAAGAATGGGGTAGGCATCGGTATTGATATAGCTAAAGAGGGTATTTTGGCTGCGGCTCGACATTATCCACAGCAAATTTGGTGTGTTGGCGATTTAGCTAAGAGTCCTTTTGCACAAGGTAGCTTTGACGCTATTTTAAATATTTTATCACCGGCAAATTATGAAGAATTTAAAAGGCTTCTTGCGCCTAATGGCTGTATTGTGAAGGTTGTGCCACAAAGCGGCTATTTACAGGAGCTGCGTGCTCAATTATATGCCGATTCGAGTAAGGAAACATATTCTAATGAACAAATTGTTGCTCGTTTCCAAGATAGTTTTGGCGAAGTGAATATAGAACGAGTAACTTATACATTGCCACTTGCTCAGGAGCTTGTCCCTGCTTTATTGGAGATGACACCGATGGGCTGGCATAAAAAAGATGAGACAGACATTGTATTAAGTGAAATTACGATTGATGTAGATCTGTTGGTTGGAAAGATGTAAGATGGTCACCTACAATTGCAGTATACTAGTCTTTTCGATTACAATGGGAATAACTATTGAATAAGGTAGGAATGTGACAGTGTATAAATTAGTAGCAAATATTGTTAAAGTAATATTAAAACTTATGGGTTCAAAGGCCCGTGTGTATGGAGAGGAAAACTTGCCAAAAGAAGGTGGATATATTATAGCTTGTACACATACAGGCTATGTAGATATTTTAAACCTCGGCGTTGCCATGTACCCTCAGGAAATTCACTTTATGGCGAAGAAGCAATTATTTGAAATGAAGGGTCTTGGCTGGCTTATTGAACATTTAAATGCCTTCCCAGTGGACCGTGATAATCCAGGTCCGAGCGTTATTAAAATTCCCTCACAGTTATTGAAAGAGGGAAAAGTAGTGGGGATATTCCCATCTGGAACACGTAATTCAGAAGGAACGGACTTAAAGCAAGGAGCCATTACAATTGCTCAATTGGCAAAGGCGCAAATTGTTCCGGCTGCCTACGTTGGTGCACGTAATGCAGGAGATGTCATGAAGCGCGGTAAAGGCTATTTAATTTATGGCGAGCCGTTTTATGTAACGGGTAAAGGAAAAGAAGGTCGGGAGCAATTTACTCAGCATCTTGAACGTGAACTAGTCGCTTTAACAGAAGAATTGGAAAATCGTATTTCAGTAAAATAAAATGAAGTGGCACTCAGAATCAAATTGATTTTGGGTGCTTTGTTGTAGGAGGATAATCGTAATGATTCAAGTACTTTTTGTTTGCTTAGGCAATATTTGTCGCTCGCCAATGGCGGAGGCGGTTATGCGTGAGCTGGTGAGAAAAGAGGGTTTAGACGATAAAATTGCTGTGGATTCTGCCGCAACAAGCTCATGGCATATCGATGAACCTCCTCACCGAGGCACACAGGATAAGCTTAGAGAATATGGTATTTCTACAATAGGAATGGTAGGTCGACAGCTACAAAAGGCTGATTTAGAAAAATTCACATACATTATTGGTATGGATGAGAGCAATATTCGCAATATCAGAACGATCTTAGGAAATCCTACTTCACCAAAGATTTTTCGTTTTTTAGATTTAACAGAACATTGTAAAGACGTTCCTGATCCTTATTACACAGGGGATTTTCAAGAAACCTATGATTTAGTGCTAGAAGGCTGTACGGCATTACTAGATAAAATTAAAGAGGAATGGTTATAGAAGGATGCTAAATAGCGTAAATTTTTACAGCTATTGCTACAGAAAAAATAAGCATAAACATTGGTATATCTAGCTTTGTAAGCATCATTATGTTATTATTTGCAGAGTAAAGATACGATAAGTATTTAATTACCATTTTAAGATGTGCAACTGCATATCTATTATTTTTTTATAAATCTATCCTTTGAAAGAGAGTGGAAACAATGGGTCGTAAGTGGAATAACATTAAAGAAAAGAAAGCGTCTAAAGATCAAAGCACTAGCCGTATCAATGCTAAATTTGGGCGAGAAATTTATGTGGCAGCTAAATCAGGCGAACCAGATCCAGAGTCAAACCGTGCACTTAAAGTGGTGCTTGAACGTGCAAAAACATATAGTGTTCCTAAACATATTATAGAAAAAGCCATCGATAAAGCAAAAGGTGGCGGTGACGAAAACTTTGATGAATTACGTTATGAAGGCTTTGGTCCAGCCGGCACAATGATTATCGTAGATGCTTTAACAAACAATGTAAATCGTACCGCATCTGATGTGCGCGCAGCATTTGGTAAGAATAACGGAAATATGGGTGTTAGTGGATCTGTTGCGTATATGTTCGATTCTACTGCAGTTATCGGTTTAGAAGGTAAAACAGCTGATGAAGTACTAGAAATTTTAATGGAAGCAGATGTAGATGCTCGTGATATTCTGGAAGAAGAGGAAGCGGTTATTATTTATGCAGAACCAGATCAATTCTTTGCTACACAAGAGGCATTAAAGGCTGCTGGCATACAAGAATTCACAGTAGCTGAGCTTTCTATGCTACCGCAGACTGAGGTAACATTAACTGGCGACGATGTTGCAAAATTCGAAAAATTAATCGATGCATTAGAAGATCTAGAAGATGTACAAAATGTCTTCCACAATGCTGATTTAGGTGAATAATCCAATATTTTATTGATTGAGTAAACCAGTAGCACAAAAAGCTACTGGTTTTTAATTAGGGAGGAAAATCATGCAGACTGCATTAGCGATTATTTTGTTTTTAGTGACTTTATTTTTTGTTATTGTACAGCCACGTAAATTATCGATTGGTTGGTCAGCCTGTATAGGAGCTGCCATCGCACTCATAATTGGAGTAGTTACATGGCAGGATGTGCTGGAAGTAACAGGAATTGTTTGGAATGCTACTTTATCGTTTATTGGTATTATTTTAATTTCCCTAATTTTAGATGAAATCGGCTTTTTTGAATGGGCTGCCCTGCATATGGCACGACTTGCTAAAGGAAGTGGTATACGTTTATTTGTTTATATTACTTGCTTAGGAGCAATAGTATCAGCGCTATTCGCTAACGATGGGGCGGCGTTAATATTAACACCAATTGTTTTAGCGATGGTTAGAAAATTGAATATGACAGAAAAAATGATTTTTCCATTTATTATTGCTAGTGGTTTTATAGCAGATACAACATCCTTACCCTTTGTTATTAGTAATTTAACAAATATTGTATCAGCAGATTTTTTTGAGATAGGCTTTATGGATTATGCGATTCATATGGTTGTACCAAACTTCTTTTCTTTAATTGCAAGTATAGCTGTTCTGTATGTGGTTTTTCGTCGTTCCATACCACAGTGCTATTCTCTCGATGCAGTTGAACAACCTAAGCAGGCGATTAGAGACCCGAAGTTATTTGCGATATCTTGGTATGTAATAGTAATTTTACTAGTGGGATTTGTAATCGGCGAAATGTTCCACGTTCCAGTGTCATTTATTTTATGTAGTGTAGCCGCTATTTTCTTATGGCTGGCAAATCGTAGTTCTTTTGTAGATACAAAGAGAGTTGTCAAAGGGGCACCGTGGAATATAGTGTTCTTTTCCATTGGTATGTATGTGGTTGTTTACGGCCTGAAAAATGTAGGGATGACAGGTATACTAGCTAGTTTACTAGAACATGCTGTGCAGCAAGGATTCGTTGTAGCGACCATGACTATGGGATTTGTAGCTGCGGTTTTATCAGCAGTCATGAACAATCTACCAACAGTCATGATTGATGCATTAGCAATCTCTGAAACAAGCGCAACAGGTATGATGAAAGAGGGACTCATTTATGCCAATATAATTGGTACTAATCTTGGCCCAAAGATGACTCCAATCGGTTCACTTGCGACATTAATATGGCTTCATATTTTAGCTCAAAAAGGGATTAAAATTAGCTGGGGGCAATATTTTAAGTTCGGCATAATTCTTACCATTCCGACATTATTCGCTACTTTAATTGCTTTAGTTATTTGGATAACGTTATTAGCATAGTTTTATTGTCGAAATAGTTAAAATAATAGTACAATAGTTAATAGATTAACTTAGTAGTATGTTAAAGGAGGTAAGCATGCGAGCAACAGGTAAATTAAGTAATAGAATCGTGTTGATGTCATTTGTTATGTTAGTAGCTTTGTTAGCATTTTTTATTATCACAACGATCTACACAGCGAAATCATCCGTCAATAAAACAATGGGTGCACAGGCTGTCGCGGTAGCAGAAAACATTGCGAAGCAATTAAACCCAGAGGACTATGAACAACTATCAAAGGACCCAAGGGAATCAAATTTATATTGGCAGCTAAGAGAAGAACTGAATGAATTGCGTGAAATAAATGGGGTCCTGTATGCCTATACGTTTGCCGTTCCACAGGAAGATCAAATAGTTCGATTTTTAGTGGATGGTATGCCAGCAGATGACCAAGAAAATGCAGGTGTTATAGGAGAGGAGTCTTCTTCTACATTATATAAAGATATTGAAAAAGTAATGAATACAGGAAGTTATTACTCTGATATTTTACATAGCGGTTTTGGGGATTATTTGTCTGGTACAGTACCATTAAAGGATGCATCAGGAAATATTGTGGCGTTTATAGGGGTAGATATAGAGGCTAACGAGGTAAGTGCTGTAACGAATGCTGTATTGACAGCCATTTTGCCAGCATTAATTATAGTAATGTTAGTTTTAACAGGAATTGTTATGCTTATAATGTACCGTTACATAAATCAAGCACTAAAGCCATTGGCAAATTTAGGGGAAGCGGTGTCAAGTTTTGCACAAGGGGATATCGCGAAGGCAACAATGGAGGTTGAAAAAATCCAGCTAAGAGGGAAAAATGAAATTTCTATGTTTGCACGAGCCTTTCAGGAGTCCTTACAAAAATTAAAAGAAACATTCCAAACCATTCAGCAACAAACATTCGCCTTACAAAGTGTTGTGAAAAAGATTGATGAAACTACACAACATGTTGAAACATCAAATGCTCAAATTGCTGATCGTATAGTTGAAATCGCTGCTGGCAGTGAGCAGCAACAGCAAAACAATCAAGAAGTTGTCTTAACGATGAATGAAATGTCGATAGGTATTCAACGACTGGCTGATACAACTTCTGAGATTGCTGAATCATCCTCAACTATGACAGGTCTAGTGGAAACTAGCGTGAATCATTCTCAAGAGGTCATATCTCAAATTCAAAACGTGGAATCCTCCGTTTTACGAACGGCTAAACATGTTGAGGAAATGGGAGATCGATTCGGCTCTATTGAAGAGATGGTAACAATTATTACGAGCATTGCTGACCAAACCAACTTACTGGCATTAAATGCGGCGATAGAAGCGGCGAGGGCAGGGGAAGCTGGTAAGGGGTTTGCAGTCGTTGCAGATGAAGTACGGAAGCTTGCTGAACTGTCGAAAGCATCAGCGGATGAAATACATACACATCTGAAAAGCTTTAAGACCATTACAGAACGAGCATTACATGAAATGTCTGGTAGCGCGGTAGATGTACAAGCAGGTAATAGGGCTGTACAACGTATTGGTGAAAGCCTAGAACAAATATTAGAATCAGTTGTTGAGGTAAATAATAAGATTCAGGATGATTCAGCTGTGATTGAAGAAATGTCAGCGGGCTCTGAAGAAATATTAGCTACTACAGAACAGATGAATGATATTGCTCAGCATAGTGTGCAAGGAACAAAAGAAGTAGCAATGGCTTCTGACTTACAAGTAACAATGGTTTCAGAATTAAATGAAGTTGTAGCGATGTTAGATCAAACATCTAAAGAGGTAACTGAAACAATCAATACGTTCAAATTATGATCATTGTAAACTATTTTTCTATGAGAAGAAGTCTTGTAGAAAAATAGTTTTTTACGCTAGTTGGAGAAAAATAAAAATATAATGAGCGTATATTTGTCGAAATAAACCAAATAGGGGAATTAATTTGCGTTTTATCCATTGCGGAAACTTCCAAATCATAACATAATATAAGTTAATATACTCTTTGAACGAGAAGAATAAGGGGGGCTAAAGTATGAGGTTTTTACGTTCGATACAGGGGAAACTAGTCGTTATTTCATTGGCACTACTAATTATTCCAAGTTTAATAATTGGCGTGGTTAGTTATAGTAAGGCGAAGAATGGTATGGAGGATATAGGAGAGCAAGTAATTTATAATAGTGTTCAATCTGCTTTGCAAATAATTGAACTCGCCAATGAAAGTGTCGAAAAGGGAGATATACCTTTAGATGTAGCACAGGAACGGGTACGCGAGGCTTTCTTGGGACCTAAGGATAGTGAAGGGAAGCGGCCAATTAATTATCCAGGTGACTTGGGGGAATACGGCTATATCTATGTATTAGATGATAAGGGAACATTAACAACACACCCTACTCGAGAAGGTGATAATCTTTGGAACGATCAAGATAGTAGTGGAAATTACTTTATTCGGGAAGTAACTGACCGAGCATTGGATGGTGGAGGTTTTACTAAATACGAATTTGAGCTACCAGGCCAGAATGTATTGGCGGATAAAATTATTTATTCAGCAAAAGATCCACATTGGGGATGGATTATTGCATCAGGTACATATATGCAGGATTTTAATGCAGAGGCAAACTCGTTACTAGTAGTCATTGGTTTGACGTTAGCGGGTGCTATTATCATAGGTGTTATGGTTGTTATTATAGTCTCTAGGCATTTGGCATTACCAGTCAAAAAATTATCGCAACGCGTACGTGAAGTAGCAAAGGGCAATTTAACTGTAGATATTGAGCATTTACAGCGTACAGATGAAATTGGCCAGTTAAATGAGGGCTTCAATGAAATGGTTGATCAATTAAAAACACTAATTTCAGATGTAGAAGAAGCAATTGTAGAAATTCAATCGACATCGTCAAATTTAACCGCGGTTGCTGAAGAAACCAATGCTTATGGCGATGAAATCGTTAAAGCTATTAATGAAGTATCGAATGGCGCCGTAAAACAAGCATCAGAGGCGGAAGATACAAATCGAACAGCTACTGAGTTTGCTCAACAAATTGAAGGATTGCACGATAAAAATGAATTAATGCTAGATGCATCACAACATATGCAAAAATCAAATGAAGAGGGTATCGTTAATATCGCTAGTTTAAAGGATAAGTCGCAGGAATCTTCAATACTTATTCAGAATATTCAGTCCGTTTTTGGAAGTTTAATTGTGAAGGTACGCGAAATTGAAGGCATTGTAGGGACAATTACAGAGATTTCTGATCAAACCAATCTCCTTGCTCTAAATGCATCTATTGAGGCTGCACGAGCAGGTGAACATGGCAAAGGATTTGCTGTGGTCGCAGAGGAAGTACGAAAGCTAGCTGATCAAACATCCGTAGCAACGGAGCTAGTTCGCACTACCTTAAAGGGGATTGAGAGTGAAACAAATTTAGTCAATGATGAAATGCAGAAAACTCACATCATTGTAAGTCAACAAAATGATTCTGTCATGGTAACAGAGTCTTCCTTCAAAGAAATCAAAATGGCTGTGGAAAAAATCATTTCAATTATTGGAGATATGACCGATGGCGTAGAATATGTAAATAGCGCTAAGAATGATATGATGAAATCCATTGAAAGTATTGCAATGATCAGTGAAAAAAATGCCGCTGCTTCTGAAGAGGTGACAGCATCGGTAGATGAGCAACAACGAGCGATTCAGCTTATTAGTGAATCTTCCAATGATTTAACAGATGAGATTACAGCGTTACAGGAATCCATTAAACGATTTATTTTAAGATAAAATTATTAGGGGTGCTTGGTAATCAAGCATCCTTTTTTTCTGTAGTCACGTTAATAAAAGGTAAGGGAGGGTTGATTTGTGAAAAAATGGTTGATTAGAGTAGGTGTTGTTTTAATAGTTATAGCAATTGTCTTCTATATTTGGTTGGGAAAGGAAATTGAACGTGGGGTGGAAGCAAAGGCAGATGGCTCGGCTAATTATATGATCATACTGGGAGCGAAAGTAAAACCAGGAGGTGTACCATCACTTTCTTTAAAAAGTAGATTAGAGGTGGCCGTTCCATATTTAGTAAAGTATCCCCAAGTGAAGGTCATTGTGTCAGGGGGACAAGGACGAGATGAAGATCGAACGGAGGCATCTGTAATGAGAGAGTATCTCGAGCAAAATGGTATTGATGCTACAAGAATTATCGAGGAGGATCAGTCCACCTCCACGTATGAAAATTTAGTGTTTTCTAAAGAACTTTTACCAAAGGAAACAAAGAAAATTACGATTGTTTCAAATGACTTCCACCTAAAACGTGCAAAATATTTAGCCGAGTCTTTAGATTTTGAAGTAGATGTAGTGTCAGCTAAAACGCCAAAGTCGGTAGAAGCTAAACTAAAAATAAGAGAGCGAGCGGCATTACTAAAAACATATATTGTAGGTTATTAAAAAATTGTTTCTTAATAGCTAAGATTTGACATATAATAGAAATATCACGGGGTATATGACAGAAAGAGGGGACTTCAATGAAAACGTTTAAAGACTATGAGTACAACCGTCCACATGTTGCGGGGATGAAAGAGCAACAATTAGCGCTCGTCGACCAATTTAAAAAAGCGCAATCGATGGACGAACAAAGTAGCATCATTGAAAAATTAAATGCTATCAGTAATGACTTTGCTACAATGGCTAACTTAGTGTATATTCGTGCTTCGATCGATACAAACGATGAATTTTATCAAGCAGAGCGCGACTATTTCGATGAAGTTAGTCCTGAGCTAGAAGAAGTAACAACAGAATATTATAAAGCATTGATTGCCTCACCTTTCCGTGAGCAACTAGAAGAAAAATGGGGTCAACAATTATTCGATCTCGCTAACTATCAAATTAAAGGGTTCTCACCAGAAGTCATTGATTTGATGCAAAAAGAAAATAAGCTAGCTTCTGAGTATAATAAGCTTGTAGCATCGGCACAAATCGAATTTAATGGTGAGACTTTAACACTTGCTCAGCTTGGACCGTTTGCGGAGTCTACAGATAGAGCTACACGTAAAGAAGCAACAAATGCACGCTTTGGTTTCTTTGCGGAGCATGAAGAGGAATTTGATCGCTTATACGATGAACTTGTAAAAGTACGCCATGAAATTGCAGTTAAACTAGGCTATAACAACTATGTTGAGCTTGGTTATATTCGAATGAATCGTATTGATTATAACGCTGAGATGGTGAAGAAATTCCGTGATCAAGTTCGCGACTTAATTGTTCCTGTAGCGACAAAGCTGTATGAGCGTCAGGCGAAGCGTATTGGGATTGACGATTTAAAATTCTATGATGAAGCACTGAACTTTTTATCAGGCAATGCGACGCCAAAGGGTGATCCAGAATGGATTGTGGCAAATGGTAAAAAGATGTATGAAGAGCTATCACCTGAAACAGGAGAGTTTTTCAATTTTATGATCGATCATGACCTTATGGACCTAGTGGCGAAGAAAGGAAAAGAGAGTGGCGGGTATTGTACATTTATCGAAAACTATCATTCTCCGTACATTTTCTCGAATTTTAACGGCACTTCAGGTGACATCGATGTGTTAACACATGAAGCCGGACATGCCTTCCAAGTTTATTCAAGCCGTAACATCGGCATTCCTGAATACTTATGGCCAACTTACGAATCTTGTGAAATCCATTCCATGAGTATGGAATTTTTCACATGGCCATGGATGGAGCTATTCTTTAAAGAAGATACAGAAAAATATAAATTTACACATTTAAGTAGTGGTCTTTTATTCTTACCATATGGTGTTGCAGTTGATGAATTCCAACATATTATTTATGAAAATCCTACAATGACACCAGCTGAGCGTAAGGCAGCATGGAAGAAAATTGAGGAAACATATTTGCCACATCGTGACTATGATCACAATAGCTACCTCGAAGCAGGTGGGATTTGGCAACGTCAGGGTCACATTTATGCTAGTCCGTTCTACTATATTGATTACACGCTAGCACAAATTTGTGCCTTCCAATTCTGGAAGCGTTCACGTGAAGAATTTGAGGCGGCTTGGAAAGACTATATTCATCTATGTGGTTTAGGTGGATCCATGTCATTTACAAAGCTTGTAAAAGAGGCAGGCTTAATTTCACCATTTGAAGATGGCTGTGTCGAATCAGTTATTGGTGAGATTGAGGCATACCTAAATTCTGTAGACGATTCCTCGCTATAATAAATACTGAAATTCGCTACACTTCCACGACTAGTATAGTGGAAGTGAGCGAATTTTTTAGTTTGTTTGAAGGGAACTTTATAAGTAAACGTGAAAATCTGGTATTAAATTCGCACAGAAAAAATTGATTGAGTCAAAACATACTAGGATACTTGCGAAATGGTTAATATATCAGTAGTATCTTGAGTAACGGCGATTAAAGGAAGTGAATGAAAGTGACGAGGAAGGTTTGGTTTCAAGTAGGTGTAGGGATACTACTTACACTATTAATTATTAAATATTTTATAGAGATTCATTGGATTTTTTCACCTCTAGTTATCATTTTAAAAGCCATTTTTATCCCTTTACTACTCGGGGGTGTCTTTTATTATGTGACTGAACCGATTCAGAGATTTTTAGAAAAGCGTAAATTCCCTAGATGGGCAAGCATATTGACGATTGTGTTCGGCCTCATAGGGATTGCAGGGGTTTTTGGCTGGATTATTGGGAACCCGATTGCCGAGCAGGTCAATAAATTAGTGAAGAATGCCCCTATGATTAGTTCAAGTATTAGTACGAGTATTCAGCAATTAACAGACTATGTACTACTCAATAAAGATAACTTCCCACAGCAGGTAAATGATGTAATTGAAAAAATGGCGAACTCTGTGCAAGATGTTGCAATGGTGGCGAGTAAAGGGTTTATTTCCTTTTTACAATCCATTGTGTCTGTATCATTATTAGCTGTTTTAATTCCATTCTTCTTTATTTTTATGTTGAAGGATCATGAGAAATTTGCACCATCTATTTATAAATATTTCAGTGGCGAACGTCAGCAATGGGTAAAGAAAACATTGAGTGAAATTGATGATGTTTTACGTAGTTATATTCAGGGCCAACTGCAAATTAGTTTTTTATTAGCGCTAATTATGTATGTGGGTTACTTAATTATTGGATTAGAATATTCGTTATTATTAGTAATCTTTGCATTCTTTATGAATATGATTCCATTTATTGGGCCGTGGATCGCATTTACGCCAGCCCTAATTGTAGCGGTTATTCAGGACCCTATTTTAGTTGTTTGGGTATCCGTTGTGACACTTGTTGCTCAACAAATTGATAGCAACTTTATTACACCTAACGTGATGGGAAAATCGCTCGATATCCATCCACTAACTGTTATTACAATTATTCTAGCAGCAGGGAATATTGCAGGCTTTATAGGAATTATTATTGCTGTACCATTTTATGCAGTATTGAAAGTTATCGTATCCAATATTTATGATCAACGTAATGCAATTAAGAAAAAAGCGACGAAATCAGTATAGGAGTCGAAACAATGGAACAAGAAATTGTAAAGGTATTTAATGAACGGCATGAGGAAATTGGGACAGCTACGCGGTCGGAAGTACATGAAAAAGGGCTTTGGCATGAGACATTTCATTGCTGGCTTGTCAATGAGGACTATATTTATTTTCAAGTACGAAGCTCGCAGAAAAAGGATTATCCAGGTTTACTCGATATTACAGCAGCAGGCCATCTTTTAGCTGTTGAAACAGTGGAATCAGGTATACGAGAAGTAAAAGAAGAATTAGGGCTCCAAATAGATGTCCAAGATGTTGTCAAAATGGGCATGACCTCTTGTAGTATCGTTTCTGAAAATATGATTGATAATGAATTTTGCCATGTCTACATATATCCTTTCGAGCATGATTGGAATTCCTTTGCTTTACAATATGAGGAAGTATCAGGTGTAGTAAGAGCAAGACTGAATGAGGCCGAAGCTTTCTTCTTGGGAGAAACGACGACACTTAATATTGAAGGATACGAATACTTCCCTGATGGTCAACGTGTGAAAATTGTCAGACCAGTTGGAACGGCACAATTTGTTCCTTATCGAGAATTGTATGTTGCACATGTGATCAAATTTGCGCGTGAGAAAATATTTAATCAAACACCCTAATTTGGGTAGGATAAGCTAGAAAATAGCTTATCCTATTTTCTTTGTAAAAATGATGAGAATGTACACAATATAACAGGAAAAAATAAGTTATACTGTTAGATAGATTGTAAAGAAAAGGAGCATTTTTTATATGCTAACATTTGAACAAAAACAAGCAATTATTGAATCATTTTCTGAACTAACGAAAAAGGAAATATCATTAAAACGCTTAAATTATCACTTTATGGACAGTCTTTATGAAAAGACAATTGTAGTTGAAAAGCTACATCCGAATGGCAATGGCTTTATCTTTGTTGGAGATTTATTGCGCTATGAGCAAGAGGCTAATAAAGGATTAGTAAATATCCGTGATTATGATGAGCAACAACTTCGTGAGATTATTGCGGATGCTATTCAATATCTATCTGAAGAGGTAGAGACGGAAGAACCGATTATCGAGATTTGGCATAGTCGAGAGGGTGATCAATTACAGCTAGTATTTGAACAACGTTCTTGGAATGTCTACCATGGGGAAAATCTTGAAGAGGCGTTTGGTACGTATGATGCAGCAAAAGAATATTTGCTAGAAGAAGGCTTTCGTAAAAAGAAATAATAAATACGGGGGATTATCATAAAATGAACGGGAAAAAACTAGTGGGAATTGTTATTGTTGTTGTGATTGTGGCGTGTTTACTATCAGTTTTTACTATAACTAATTTTTATAAAAACCATGAGGAACAACCAAATCGTGAAAATCGCGAAATTAATAAGTCAAAGAGCTTGAATTTAATTTTGCCACAGGCTACAATTATCTCGAATTCAAGATAATTGAGAGGTGGACTGTCAATGAAACACATTTTTTATAAAGGTACAGACGAAACAAAACCAACTCTATTGATGTTGCATGGCACGGGTGGTAATGAAGAAAGCTTAATTGGACTTGCCAAGGAAATTGATGATACAGCCAATATATTAAGTGTACGAGGTAATGTACTAGAACATGGAATGCCAAGGTTTTTCCGTCGACTAGCGGAAGGTGTCTTTGATATAGAGGATTTAATCATTCGTACAAAGGAACTGAATGAATTTTTGAACGAGGCGTCACAGCAATATGGCTTTGATCGTCAACGAATTGTAGCTATCGGTTATTCAAACGGTGCTAATATTGCGGCTAGCTTATTATTCCACTACGAGGACGTTTTAGCAGGGGCTATATTACATCATCCAATGGTGCCGAGACGAGGGATAGAGCTACCTAAGCTATCTGCTATCCCTGTTTTTATAGGTGCAGGTACAAATGATCCGATGTGTACAGCACAAGAATCAGAGGATTTAGAGGCTCTTTTAAGTTCGGCGGGTGCGACTGTGACGACGAACTGGTTTGATTTCGGACATCAGCTAACGATTCCTGAAGTTCACGCAGCAAAAGAGTGGTATAACAGTATTTATGCATAGAGAAAAAATCCGCTTCCTTGAACAAGGAGGCGGATTTTTTATTATTTATTTTTCTTTGCGAAAGGAAGCCACCAGTTCCAATCACCAAATAGTTTCATGAGACTTGGTACAAGCATAAGACGAATGATTGTGGCATCAATAGCAACAGCAATGGCTATACCAACACCAATTTGTTTCACAGGCATGACATCTGTGAAGGCAAACGCTCCTGTAATAACAATCATAATGAGCGCTGCTGAAGTAATAATCCGACTTGTGGATGTCAGTCCCTCTATTGTAGCGTGTGTATTGTTGGCGCCTTTTAAATATTCCTCTTGGATACGAGAAATTAAAAAGACTTCGTAGTCCATACTTAAGCCAAAAACAAGACAGAAAACAATAACTGGGATAATCAATACAATCGATCCTGCCTCAATGCCAAAATGTCCGTATTGGAAAATATAGACGAGTATTCCGAAGGCAGAGGAAAGCCCAATAATGTTCATAATAATGGCCTTTAACGGAATTAATACTGAACGGAATGCCAGCATTAAAATAAAGAAAGTGGACACGATGATTATGGCTATCGCTAAAACAATTTTATTAGCGATCTCATCAAATATCTCTTGGTTAAATTTTGCGGGTCCTCCAAGTGCAAAGTGTACACCTAAATCTTTATCCATCCAAGTTCGTGCAAATTTTTGGGCAGTAGTGGAAGAACCAGCTGCATCAATGGTAATTGGGATGAATAGCTTTGTATCTTTTGAAAAGGTTTGAATAACCGGTTTTAATTGCTCCGCCACCTGTGGGATTGCTAAAGAAGCAGAAAGTTCCTTAGGTGTTGGAATGTTTGCGGCTGTATAGATAGTTGAAACATTAGTAACAAGTGGATCTTTTAATAACTTTTCTTGAATAGTGTAAATCAGCTCCCTAGCTTCAGCATCCTCCCAGCCTTCTTTACGTTCAGCTAACAAATATAAAGTAGATGTTTCACCGAGTCCAAACGTTTCATCTAATTTATCGTACGCTACACGTGCATCATATTTTGTCGGTAGGGAATCTACCTGAGGAATCGTTAATTGGATGTCCTTTAATGGGAGCATTCCGATACCAAGTATTAATAATGCAGCAATTACGATTGTTACTGGATGTTTCATGACAAAACCTGCAAAGCTCCGCCAACGATTTGCGCCTCCTGGTTTAACACGTAATAGACGCCATTTATTGAGTCGGTCGCCTAAAAGCATCATCGTCGCAGGGAGTAAGGTTAAGCCGGAAAGAACAGCTAATAGAACTACTATGGTGCCTCCTAGAGCGATATTATGGAATATTTCTACATCAATGACGATCATTGCACCTAAACCAATCATGACACATACTGCAGAAAAGATGATGGAGCGTCCTGCTGTCTGGATGGCAATTTGAATAGCTTGTGTAATAGATGTGTGAGCACGCTCTTCACGGTAACGATTAATAAACAATAGTGCGAAATCAATACTTAAAGCAAGACCAAGCATTGGAACAATATTTAAAACGAAAATGGATAGATTCACGCTACCGCTAAGTAATGTCATAATACCAAAGGCGGTTACAACTGTAACAACCCCAATGATAATGGGCAAAATAGAAGCAATAACCGTACCAAAAGCCAATAATAGGACGATAATGGCAATAGGTAACCCAATGGCCTCAGCAGATGCTAAATCCTTTTGGCTGGCTGTATTAATGTCAGCAGAAATAACTGGTCCACCCGTAATATGAACTCCGTCTTCTTCAATTAATGAACGGACATCCTCAACGATTTCAGAAAGGTTTTCAGCATCGTTTTTTAAATGGACCATAGCATAGGCAATCCCATCTTTACGTAAAGAAGAGTCCTCTAAAGGTGACTGGATGGAATGTATTTCCTTTATGTGATCGAGTTTATTTAAAGTATCTTCAATTTTCTTATCCTGAGCTGGATCGAACACAACCAAGATTGTATTGGTTGGTATATCGAATGTTTTTGCTAGCTCTTTTGTGACATAGTTATGATCCGCTTCAACAAAAAAGCCATCCCCTTGAAGCTTACCAGGAAGCTGTAAAGCAAAATAAGCCATGGCTAGAAAAATAATAATCCACAGAGCTACGATTGCTTTTGCATGTGTGGTAATAAAAGTTGAAAAAGTTTTCATAGTTGTTTATGTATCCCCCTTTTCAATTAGTTTAAAGGATGTGTCACATTTTGTCGTGTGACAAACTAAAGACTCCTGTCCATTTATTAGACAGGAGCCTTGTTATTAAAAGAATAATGATAGGACGAAATAAATAACGGATGCCATTACGGCTGAAATAGGCATTGTAATAACCCAAGTAGTAACAATCTTGCGGGCCATTCCCCAGTTAACGCCACGTACACGCTGTGCAGAACCAACACCCATAATCGATGAAGAAATAACATGTGTTGTAGATACAGGTAGATGGATTAACGTCGCACCAAAAATAACTGTTGCTGACGCTAAGTCTGCCGCTACCCCATTAACAGGACGAATTTTCATAATCTTACCGCCAACGGTTTTAATAATTTTATAACCACCAATAGATGTACCTAGACCCATAGCTGTGGCAGCAGCAGCACGTACCCAGAAAGGTATTTCATCACCGCTATGCAACCCTCCAGCGATTAAAGCCATTGTCATAATCCCCATTGCTTTTTGCGCATCGTTCGTACCATGTGTGAACGATTGAATGGCTGCGGTGAAAATTTGCATCGTACGGAAACCTTTATTAGTGCGATATAAGTTAAGGTTTTTAAACCATAATTTAAATAGTGTCATCATAATAAAACCAGCACAAATAGCCAGTATTGGAGAAAACACTAACGCCATAAGGATTTTAGTAAAGCCGCCATAGTTTAATACATCGAAGCCAGCAGATGCGACAGCAGCACCTGCTATAGAGCCAATCAATGTGTGGGAAGAACTCGATGGAATACCGAAATACCATGTAAGTAAATTCCAAATGATAGCTGAAATTAGTGCGGCCAAAATAACGACTGAACCGGTTGTGTCTCCTTCAAAGGCATTTAAAGAAAACGGATCTACAATGTCTTTTGTTAAAGCTTTAGCAACCCCTACAAAAGTGATAGCGCCGATAAAGTTCATGGTTGCGGCCATGATGATCGCTACACGAGGTGGCAATGCTCGAGTGGAAACCGACGTTGCAATAGCATTTGCAGTATCATGGAAGCCGTTGATAAAGTCAAATGTTAGGGCAAAGATGACGACCAGTACGGTTAGTATAATGATTGTATTCATTGTAAAGTGCCCATCTCCTAATTATGCGTTACGCATGATAATTGTTTCCATAGTATTAGCTACGTTTTGACAATGATCAGCGATATCTTCAAGTTGTTCATATATATCTTTAAATTTAATGAGGCGAATCGGATCTTTTTCGTTTAAAAACAGTTGTTTAATGGAAGAACGTTGTACTTCATCACATTCACGTTCATAGTCTTTAATTAGAATAGCGTGAGGGCGCATACCAATTAGATTCTTTTTCTTTAACTCTTCAGTTGCTTTGACAATTTCATCCACACTTTTAGAAATATAGCCTAGGAAAGTGCGCATGGATTCATCAATTTCTGTGAGTGAAAACATTTCAAAATGGGCAATACAATGTTCTGTACCATCTAAAATATCATCCATACGAATGGCAAACTCTAAAATATCTTCACGCTCAATAGGTGTCATAAATGATTTGTTTAGCATTACGATCAGTTCATGAATGAGCTTATCGCCAGCAGTTTCGTAATTTTTCATTGTAATGCTAATCTCTTTTAGGTCAGCTACACTGTTAATACGAAAATCATTTGCGTAATGCACAGCCTCTCTCATATTTTCAGCAATTTTATGCAATGCAATAAAGAAAGGGTCTTGTTTTTTTGAGTTAAGCATGTAAATCGAATCCTCCTGGATATAAATAAATTAATCGACCTCTAAACTTTACTATCATAACAAAATCTTTAATTTATCTACATAAAAATTTTATATTCGACATAAAAATTTACATTGCTGTAATATACAATTCGTTCACAAAATAAAGGGAGATTAAACTGTGTTTGTTCTTAATAGTACAGATAAATCCCTTTGTTACTTGGTTTTTTGCAACTACTAACAGTGTTTAGTACAGATTTTTGTGTGATTTACTATGAAAATCAGTGAAAATACTACTTGAATTGTAAAGGGAGTGTAAATTCAATTTGTTTTAGTAGGAGTCTCTCCTTATTCTTAAGAATATCTTCATTTTTATCCTTCCTCTTTATTAAGAATTGTTTTCTACAATGAGAAATGAGTGAGAAAGGAGTGTTTATTAACAAATGATTCAAGTTGAAAACTTACAACATACATTTTTAATCGGAAAAAAAGGAAAGGAAAAGCAGGTTCCCGTTTTAAAAGGCGTGAACTTTGAGGTTAATAAAGGAGAGATTGTAGCAATTGTCGGAAAAAGTGGCTCTGGAAAGTCAACTTTATTACAAGTTTTAGCTGGATTTATGAAGGTTGAGCAGGGTTCTATTAAAGTGAATGGTAAAGAAACAGCACAACTAAATGAAACAGAAAGTGCAGCATTTCGCTTGAGACAATTCGGTTTTATCTTTCAAAACTTTCAACTAATGCCTGGCTTGACGGCATTCGAAAATATTGAGTTACCCTTGAAGCTACAAGGATCGCGCAAAGCAATGAGAAAAGAAAAAGTGAAAAAAATAATGGACAAGGTTGGACTAACAGAAGTTGCCGATCATTACCCAAATGAATTATCAGGTGGGCAGCAACAGCGTGTAAGTATTGCAAGAGCGCTCATCACGAATCCTCCTATATTGCTGGCAGATGAGCCAACAGGAAGTTTGGATTCAGAAACAGAGCAAGATATTTTAATGCTTATTCAAAGTTTAAACCGTGAGTTTGGGTTAACCTTTGTCATTATTACTCATGATGAAGAAGTGGCGACGATCGCACATAGACGCTTCCGTATGTATGATGGCGAACTGGTAAAGGAGGAAGCTTAATATGTTATTTAAGGATCAATTAGACTTTGTCACGCAGCATATAAAGAAAAATAAATTGAGAGTTTTTATGACGGTTCTAGCTGCAACGATGGGCTGCGCTTTCCTCATTGTATTAGCATCCGTAGGTTTTGGAATACAGGAATCTTTACGTAATGAAATTCTTTCAAATGAAACAGTTACGAAAATTCAAGTGTATGGGGATAAACAATTTACAGAGGATCAGGTCCAAGAAATTAAAAAGATAGATCATGTGGAAACAGTACTTGAAACGGTGGGCATGAATGCCTCTACACATTCTTTTTTAGGTGATCGTGATACAACTTCTAGTTTAGTTTTGAACGATATGAAGGATTTTGAGCAGGTGAATGGCAAGCTTGCGGAAGGTGCTTATCCATCAAAACCAAATGAAATAGTGGTAGGCTATCATTTTGCACAAACATTATTGAATGAGGCCGATCGCAATGTGATTAAAGAAAAAAGCAAAAAGGCTGAAGCAGACGGTACCTATTATAATGGAAGTGATGAGGGCTATAAAAATTCGTTAATTGGACAGAACATTAACATATCACTATTGCCTAACACTGGTAACAATGAGGAAACAGAAAAATTGACCTATACAATTGTTGGTGTAATGGAGAAACCTTCGTATGATTGGATGATTGATAATACTATTCATATGGACATAGCACAAAAGCCAGCATTACTTGAGAATTTTTCCGCTCTTGGTGATACAACCGAGGAGGAGTTGTTTTACTCAGAATTCAATATTTTTGCTGATACAATGGAAAACGTAAAGCCAATTTTAGAAAAACTCAAAGATAATGGCTACAGTGTCTATTCAGTGACGGAGCAATTAGATCAAATGAATGTATTTTTCTTAGTATTAAAAATCGGTTTGATATTTGTTGGTACGATTGCGGTGCTTATTGCTTCCATCGGTATTTTCAATACGATGACAATGGCGGTGACAGAGCGAACTCGTGAAATAGGTGTATTAAAAGCGATCGGTGCAAGTCCGAAACTAATCCAACGTTTATTTTTAATGGAAAGTACGTTTATTGGGCTTTTAGGTACCTTAATTGCGGTTATCATTTCATATGCCATTAGTTTTGCGGCAAATGCAGTGCTACCTTTGATTCTAAAAGCAGCGACGGGAGAAGATGCTTTTGCTACAAATGATATTACATTCTCTCTTATTCCATGGCAGTTAGTCGTTATTGCAGCAGCTATTAGTATTGGAGTAGCGATGATCTCAGGTTATCGTCCTGCTCGTAAGGCGACGAAAATTGATGTCATCCATGCTTTACGACAAGAGCTATAATAAGGTTGGCTTGCTTGCCTTAGATTGTAGACAAAACCATCGAGAAGTTTTCACTCTCGATGGTTTTTTTTATTATTGGTGACAACGAATTTGCTCTACGCTTGTAGCCTGTTCAAAGGTAACCATGGACGGAGTGAATATTTTCGCTGGACGTTTTCCATGGAAAACAACAGCTTTCCTTCATTACACTGTAAAAGAAAAAAGACTATAGCCACACTTAAATTTTGTCTATAGTCCGAGGTGGTCCGATTGCCATTTTTGTATGTTATAAATAATCTTTTAACTCATTTTGTAAAAATGGTGTTGCATGTAATAAATTTAAGAAAGCATCATAGTTAGCACGTTGCTCTACACTTGCTTTTTTTCCTGTTCGGTATGCTCGGATTAAAATATTTTTAGGCGTATTTTCCATATCAATAAATTCAAGAAGCTGTGCTTCATAGCCCACAAGGGACAAGATTTCAGCTCGAATGGAATCAGTAGCAAGGGCGGCGAAACGCTCTCTGACAAGACCGTGTTGTAACATAATGTCCAATGAAGGGGTATTTAGTTGTCGATTCAATTCATGTTGGCAGCAAGGTACACTTAATATGACGCTTGCGCCCCATTTCACGGCACGGGCTAAAGCCATATCTGTGGCAACATCGCACGCATGCAGTGTTACGACCATGTCTACAGCGGATTCCTCATTATAATCATTAATATCTCCTACAAGAAATTCAAGCTGGTCATAGCCTAGATCCTGTGCTATTCTTGAACACTCTTCAATAACTTCCTTTTTCAAATCTAAGCCTGTTACACGTATATCTAGACCTTTTTCGATTTTTAAATAATGATACAACGCAAACGTTAAATACGATTTGCCTGATCCAAAATCTAAAATACGAACTTGCCGATTTTTGGGTAAGTAGGATAAAGCATCGTCAATAAATTCAATAAAGCGGTTAATTTGCTTAAATTTATCGTATTTTTGTTTTTTAACTTTTCCATCCTCTGTTTGCACGCCAAGCCGAATTAAAAACGGGTAAGGTTGATCATCCGAAAGTAAGTAATTTTTTTTACGATTATGTGCCAAATTAACTTGCTTAGGCGTAGCCGATTGATCGGATTTCCAAAGTACTTTATTCTTTTTTGATAATTGTACTTGTACTTTTTCATCAATAAAATCAACATGGGCTTGGCGATAATCTTCGAAAATAGCCTCCATCTTAACGGGAAATTCGGTCAATTGAATATTTTCATGTTTTAAAATTCGTTCATATTGGTATTCAATTTGTATATGATAACTATTCTTTAACATTAAGGGCTTTAACTTAATGCGTTTAACTTCATTAGATTTCATGCGAGGTTGACTGATTGTGGCAGTAACTAGCTGTTGCTGTAAAATTCTTTCTATGAGATGAACTTTCATTTCTTCAAATGTCATACATTTTCGCCTACTTTATTGTGTAATAGATGGCACTAGTTTAACACATTTTATAACGAACAATGTTTTTGAAAAAATTTTCACAAAAATTCTGAGTAATTATAGGTAGAATTGTATGTTCATGGTATCTTTATGTATAGTATTTCTTTATGAATTGGTGATACTAAAGACTGAATAGGAGGAAAAAGTATGTCAGATAATATGTATCAATTATTAGCAATTATTATTTATATGGTCGCCATGCTAGCGATAGGCTGGTATGCATTCGTTAAAACATCCAATTTAACAGACTATATGCTTGGGGGTCGTTCCTTAGGTCCGGCTGTAACGGCTCTAAGTGCGGGTGCAGCAGATATGTCTGGCTGGCTTTTAATGGGCTTACCTGGTGCCATTTTTTTATCAGGTCTTGTTGAGGCTTGGATTGCCATTGGGTTAACAGTAGGCGCTTATTTAAACTGGTTATTAGTAGCGCCACGGTTACGCGTTTATACACAGGTTACCAATGATTCCATTACAATACCGAGTTATTTGGATAATCGATTACGAGATCATACGAAGTTAATCAGAATTGCTTCAGGTATCATTATTTTAATATTTTTTACATTTTATGTATCTTCAGGGATGGTAGCAGGGGGCAAATTTTTCGATAGCTCATTTGGTTATGATTATCATACAGGTTTGTTAATTGTTTCGGCAGTAGTAGTAGCCTATACATTGTTCGGTGGATTTTTAGCAGTAAGTTATACTGATTTTTTACAAGGACTTATCATGTTTATAGCACTTATTACTGTACCACTATTCGGTCTTTTTGTAACAGGTGGGATAGGGGATACAATTACTTCTATTAAAGCAGTTAGCCCAGATCTTCTAAACATGTTACCTGCCACTGCAACAGCTGCCGGTATTATTTCCTCACTTGCTTGGGGATTAGGTTATTTTGGGCAGCCACATATTATAGTGCGCTTTATGGCCATCAGCTCTGTAAAGGAAACAAAGCAGGCTCGTCGTATTGGTATTGGCTGGATGATGTTAAGTTTATTTGGCGCCATTGGGACAGCGTTAGTAGGGGTAGCTTATTATGAACAAAATGCAGGTGAGCTAAAAGACGCTGAAACAGTATTTATTGTACTTGGACAAATTTTGTTCCATCCATTTATAGCTGGAATTATGCTAGCGGCCATTTTAGCTGCTGTTATGAGTACCATTTCATCGCAATTAATCGTTACCTCTTCGGCACTTGTAGAGGATATTTATAAAGCACTGTTTAACAAAACAGCAACTGATAAACATTATGTTTTTGTAGGGCGTATGGCTGTTTTAGTTGTTGCGATTATTGCAGCAATTTTAGCCTGGAATCCAGATAGCTCGATCTTAAGTTTAGTTGGTTTTGCATGGGCAGGATTCGGTGCAGCATTTGGGCCAGTCATTTTACTTTCTTTATATTGGAGAAAGTTAACGAATTACGGAGCTTTAAGTGGAATGGTAACGGGTGCTGCAACAGCATTTATTTGGGGGAAAGTTGAATCATTATCAAGTGCCCTATATGAAATTGTGCCAGGCTTCTTTGTATGTTTAATCGTTGCGGTTATTGTTAGTCTATTGACGTATAGACATAATGAAGAAATTGAAGAAGAGTTTAACCGTTCGGAAGTATTATTAAAAGAAGAAAGAAAATAAAGGAAATGCGCCTTTTCTAAGAGGCGCATTTTTTGAAACGTTTTTCATAACGTTCCGAACATACGGACAGGTGTAATTTATGGTAAGATGAAGAAAATTTGTCGTAGGGTCACCGAGGCTTTGGTGGGAGGTTTCTAATGGATAGAATTAAGGAAGTTGATGTATTAATTGAAAAGGCTATTCTCGTTGGCGTAAATTTACGGAATGATGCGCACTTTGATTATTCAATGGAAGAGCTTCAAAATTTAGCAGAGGCTCTCAATGTGGAGGTTGTAGGGGTAGTTACGCAAAATTTAGAGCGCGTGACACCTTCCCATTATGTTGGTACAGGTAAAATAGAAGAAATTAAAAATTTCTATGAAGAAGCACAAGCAAATCTCGTTATTTTTAATGATGAGCTATCACCGTCACAAATTCGTAATTTAGAGCGTGATCTAGCAACGAAAGTTATAGATCGAACAATGCTCATTTTAGATATTTTTGGCCGACGTGCGAAAACACGAGAGGCACAAATGCAGGTAGAACTAGCACAGCTTCAATATATGCTCCCACGCTTAGTGGGCTTACATGCCTCTTTAAGCCGTCAAGGCGGAGGTACAGGTGGTGGCTTTAAAAACCGAGGTGCTGGGGAAACAAAGCTAGAATTGGATCGTCGGAAAATTGAAGATCAAATAGCGAAAATCAAAAAGGATCTAGAGCAGGTCAAAGATCAACGAGAAACGCAGCGTAAACAGCGACGAAAAAATGCCCTTCCGGTAGTGTCTATTGTCGGCTATACGAATGCTGGCAAGTCAACGATTATGAATCAGTTGCTGGCAGAGATAGGACAAGAAGAGCATAAACAAGTCTTTGAGAAGGATATGCTTTTTGCTACGCTTGAAACCTCAGTTCGTCAGATAGAGCTACCTGATAAAAAGACATTTTTATTAACGGATACAGTTGGATTTGTAAGCAAATTGCCTCACCATCTAGTAAAAGCGTTCCGCTCCACATTAGAAGAGGCACGAGATGCAGATCTTTTATTACATGTCGTAGATGTTTCTAATTCAGAGCATGGTTTTATGATGGACGTTACAAATGAAACGTTAAAAGCGGTAGGAGTTGAAGGTATCCCAACCATCTATGTTTACAATAAAGCTGATCTTGCCCAAGTGCCTTACCCTGTTGTAAGTGGGGATAATATTTGGGTTTCAGCAAAACAAGGGGTAGGGTTAGAAGAATTAATTCAATTAGTTCGTCAACACATTTTCTCCGATTATGTGACGTGTGAAATGCTCATACCTTATGACCAAGGGAATATTGTTTCTTATTTAAATGAACATGCCTCTGTTTCTAATACAGCATACGAAGAGGGCGGTACTTTATTATCGCTTGAAGTTAAAGAAGCGGATTATGCAAAATATCAGCAATACGTTGTAAATTAATAAAATGAAAAAATACCCTGAAGCATGCCAAAAAGATTTTGGCATGCTTTTTGTGATTAAGGGGAATATAGAATCTAGAACAACAGCATGTACGTATTTTAATAATTTTTAGAAAAGATAGTTTAAATTTGGATAAAAAGTTGTAAATCTGAATTTTAAATATTTTAGAATAATTTAATGTTCAGAAAACAAGTTTGCGCTATGGAAGTGTGAGAAAACTTAGATATATCAAAGGATTTAATAATTATCAAAATGAACAGTCAGAATTTAAAGAAAAATGATAAATTTTCAACATTTTTTAAAACTCTTGCTAAAGTTAAAAAAACACTTTAGTATGATGAAACACAGTTTTTTAATCCTTATTTTAGGGTAATAATGTTTTTTCAAGAGAATATTTTTATTTGGGAGAGGGTATTGTATGTCTAGTAAAGATGAAGTTGTAAAATCTGTCCCTCAAAATGGCTTTGTTGGACACCCTAAAGGGCTCTTTACTTTGTTTTTCACAGAATTTTGGGAACGTTTCTCGTATTATGGTATGCGAGCAATTCTCATCTTCTTTATGTATTACGAATTGAATCAGGGTGGATTAGGTCTAGACCGCGGAACAGCGAACTCTATTATGGCCATTTATGGTTCCCTCGTTTATATGTCAGGTATTATAGGTGGATGGATTGCTGACCGAGTATTAGGAACACGTAGAACTATTTTTTATGGTGGCGTGTTAATTATGATTGGTCACTTATTGCTAGCACTGCCTGGCGGTGTAACGATGCTATTTGCTTCAATGGCATTTATCGTAATGGGGACTGGGTTATTAAAACCAAACGTTTCAAGTATTGTTGGGGATATTTACGCTGAAACAGATAGCCGTCGTGATGCAGGCTTCTCTATTTTCTATATGGGTATTAATATGGGGGCATTCATTGCACCATTTATTGTCGGAACAATTGGACAAAAGTATAGCTTCCACTTAGGCTTTGGTTTAGCTGGTTTAGGGATGTTCATTGGGTTAATTGTTTATAAGTTGACAGAGAAAAAATACTTAGGCTTAGCGGGTTTACAAGTTAATAACCCATTAAAGCCTGAAGAACGTAAAAAAGTCTTTGCGCAATTTGGTATTGTTGCTTTACTGATTATTATTCTTGGTGCTATTGGTATTAAAACGGGTACTTTAACAATGAATGTATTCAGTTTAATCATTACAGCTCTAGGTGTATTAATTCCAACAGTCTTCTTTATTTATATGTATCGTAGTAAAAAGACAACAAAAGATGAAAAATCTCGACTTCTTGCCTATATTCCATTATTCTTGTCAGCCGTTATGTTCTGGGCGATTCAAGAACAAGGGGCAACAATTCTGGCTACGTATGCAGACGAACGTACACAACTAAGTATTGGTAGCATTCAGCTTCAATCTTCGTGGTTCCAGTCATTAAACCCGCTATTTGTTATAACAATGGCACCATTATTTGCGATGTTATGGCTTAAATGGGGAGACAAGCAGCCAACTACACCACGTAAGTTTTCTTACGCCTTATTCTTTGCAGGTTTATCATTCCTTGTCATGATGATTCCAGCACATTTATCTGGCGGAGAAACATTAGTTAGTCCTTGGTGGTTAGTATTGTCATTCTTCTTAGTAGTTGTAGGTGAATTATTATTATCACCAGTTGGTTTATCTGCTACGACGAAATTGGCACCACAAGCATTTGCTGCACAAACAATGTCTTTATGGTTTTTAACAAGTGCGGCAGCACAAGCAATTAATGCGCAGTTAGTAAAGGTTTATGAAGTTGTAAGCGAATTCACATACTTTGGCTTCTTAGGATCGCTTTCAATTGTCATTGGTATATTATTGTTAGTTTTATCGCCGATTATTTCAAAGGCAATGAAAGGTATTAACTAAATTAAAGATGTAAATATAGTCCGACTAATGGGCTGTATTTACATCTTTTTTTGTTATCTAAATAAATGTCTATTTATGAAGTCTAGCGCGAAATATATTATCTTAAGTAGTAATTTTATTGAGTATGGGTATAAGTTTCTATGTAGAAGATCATTATTTTCGCTATAATAATCATAATTATAAGAAAATTTTAAGGGGTTGGATGTTATGAAAGAAGAATTGGACCGTTTGAGGTCAAGATTAATGGAGATTTTTACGTATTTACACGCCAATCCGGAAATTAGCTGGCATGAGGTAGAAACAACTAATTATATAGTAGATTTATTAACTGAAGAAGGATTTTCGCCAATTCGTTTTAAAAATTCTACAGGTCTTTATGTGGATGTGGGTCATGGTAGTCCTAAAGTAGGTTTACGAACAGATATAGACGCATTATGGCAGGAGGTTGATGGCCATTTCCGTGCCAACCATTCCTGTGGGCATGATGGACATATGACAATGGCTATTGGTGCACTCTTATTATTAAAAGAACAACAGCCATCATTTAATGGTACAATCCGTGTCATTTTCCAACCGGCTGAAGAAAAAGGGACTGGAGCATTAGCGGTCTTAGAAGAAGGGGTAATTGATGAGCTCGACTATTTATTTGGAGTTCATGTAAGACCAGTCCATGAGCTAGAGGATGGTACATACTGTGCTGCCTTGTATCATGGTGCCTCTCGTTTACTTGAAGGGGAGATCATTGGAGAAGATGCACATGCTGCAAGGCCACACCTTGGCATTAATGCAATCGAAGTAGGGGCTACCATCATTGAAGATTTACGAACCATTCATACCGATCCAATGGTACCTGTATCGGTGAAGATGACAAAGTTTCATGCAGGGGGAGAATCAGGCAATATTATACCTGGTAATGCCTCATTTACGATTGATATTCGAGCCCAACAAAATAATGTTATGGACGATTTAGCGCAAGGGGTCAAACGTGTTATTGATTCCTCTAAGTTATTGCATAAGGTGCAGATTGAATTACGTACTGTTGCTAATATTGTAGCCGCAGAAGTTGATACGAGTGCACAATATATTATGGAACAAGCAATTATACAAGCTGCCGGATTATCAAATTTAAGAAAGCCGGTACACACACCTGGTGGAGAGGATTTTCATCATTATGCGGTAAAACGACCACACTTAAAAACAACAATGTTGGGCTTAGGATGTGGGTTATCACCAGGGTTACACCATCCGAAAATGAAGTTTAAACAAGCAAGACTTGTTACGGGCGTGGAGATTCTTACGAGAGCAGTCTTGTTAGCATTGGAATCAACGGATACAAAGGAGGCGTCAGCATAATGTTAGAGCAAGTGCATATTCGCAAAGTAAAGACACCTATAGAAATTGCAGAGGTCCAAAAGTTGAATGCTGAAATATGGGGAAGCCAAGCAATACCCTCTCATCAATTACTAGCAGCTGTACAAAATGGCGGTTTAGTTTTAGGTGCTTATTTAGAAGAAAAGCTAATTGGCTTCAACTATTGTTTTGTGGGCTATCATGATAGAGAAATATACTTACATTCACACATGATTGGTGTAAAGAAAGCATATCGTGAACAAGGTGTAGGTGAGTTATTAAAGCACGCTCAGCAAGAATATGCAAAAGAAAATGGATTTCAGCTGGTTCGATGGTTATTTGAGCCTTTGGAGGTGAGTTTAGCAAATTTAGCATTTTTAAAGCTAAATGCTTTCAGTTATCAATACGAAAATGATTATTACGGCGCTCTTCAAGATGACTTTAATGAAGGATTACCATCAGATAGGCTAGTTGTAGAGTGGTGGATAGAGCGAGAGCAAATGGCGGATAGCATTGACGAATTAGAAGAGATCGCAGATGAAATCGTACCGTGGACACTAACTGTCGATGGCTTGCCAGTCCTAGACGTAGATAATACATTTCAAATGGAACAATCCTTTCATCAGGATGCCTATCTATTACCGATTCCTCAATATTTGCAGAAAGTGAAAGTTGAAAGTCCTAAACTAGCTGAGGATTGGCGCTATAAAATTAGAACAATCTTAACAACTTTATTCAATCAAGACTATGCAATTGTACGCGTCAAGAAGCAACCAGAATATGTCCATAGCTATCTGTTAGTCAGACGCTCCTTATTAGCCTTATAATAATTATAAGGAGTGAAGTTTGTGAGAGTAGAAAAGATAACGTTAAGACATATTAAAATGCCGATGAAAGCACCATTTACAACAAGCTTTGGCACAATCAATGAAAAAGAACTGTTATTAATAGAAGCACAAGATGAATCTGGGATTACTGGATGGGGAGAAACGGTAGCTTTTGTAGCGCCTTGGTATACAGAGGAGACTTTAAAGACGACATGGCATATGCTGAAAGATTTTCTAATACCCATCTTGCTACATAAAGAGATTGGGCATCCTGATGAGGTGACTACATTGTTTGCTCCTATTCGTAGAAATTGCATGGCGAAAGCTTCGATAGAAGGTGCTATTTGGGATATTTATTCCCAACAAACAAAGCAATCACTTGCAAGTGCTGTAGGTGGGCAAAAACAACGTATTGAAGTTGGGGTCAGCGTAGGTATTCAAGCTTCAACAGCTCAATTAATAGAAGTAATAAAAAGCCATGTGGAAAAGGGCTACAAAAGGGTGAAAGTGAAAATTAAGCCTGGCTATGATGTAGAAGTGGTGCGTGCAATCCGTGCAGAATTACCAGATTTACCTTTAATGGTCGATGCGAACTCAGCTTATACGTTGGATGATATCGCCGTATTCCAGCAGCTTGATGATTGCAACTTATTAATGATCGAACAACCATTAGCTACTGATGATATAGTGGATCATGCAACCCTACAGAAAAACATAAAAACACCAGTATGTTTAGATGAAAGTATCACATCGTTTGAAGATGCTCGTAAAGCAATTGAGCTAGGGAGCTGTGGTGTAATCAATATTAAAATTGGACGAGTTGGCGGTTTAACAGAGGCGAAACGGATTCATGACCTCTGTAAGGAGAATCAAATTCCCGTTTGGTGTGGAGGAATGTTAGAGGCAGGAATCGGACGAGCACATAATATTGCCTTAACTTCGCTTAGTCACTTTATTTTGCCTGGAGATACTGCAGGCTCTAGTCATTATTGGTATGAGGATATTATTATGCCAGAAGTCGTTGTCAAAAATGGATATATTGATGTACCTCAAGAAATCGGCATTGGTTATACACCTAATAGGGCTGTTATTGATAAGCTAACGATTAGCAAAGAGGTCTATCAATAAAAATCATTTGCAATAAAGGAAAAAACGAGGAGAGAACTGATTGAAAAAAAGCTTGCAAATCGGCGGTGCCTATGTAGGAATTATCGTTGGTGCAGGATTTGCATCTGGACAGGAAATTGTCCTCTATTTTACAAGCTATGGCTTTAAAGGGGTTTATGGTGCCCTTTTAGCGATGGTTGGTTTCTCTATTGTTGGTATGTGTGTAGCCCAGGTTAGCTCAAGATTACGCACTGCATCCCACAAGGATTTGATTTATCAGATTTCTGGTAATGCTGTTGGTCTTGTATTGGATTATTTATTATCACTGTTTTTATTTGGCGTGGCTGTTATTATGTTTGCTGGTGCGGGTGCAACATTACAGCAAATGTTTGGACTACCTATTTGGCTAGGGAGTATATGTATGATACTGCTAACCATAGCCACAGTGATGATGGATGTTAAAAGTATTATTAATATTATTGCACTAGCAACTCCGTACTTATTAGCTATTGTTTCTATTATTGCTATCTATGCCATTGCTACGATGGATCTTACCTTTGTCGAACAAGCGGTAATTGCCCAGCAGGCACAAATAAGTTCGAAAAGTTGGTGGGTGACCTCTTTGTTATATATGTCATTTAATATTGGGGTAAGTTTCTCATTATTAACGGTGATGTGCGGCTCGGTGCGCAATGATAAGATAGCTGGAATGGGGGGCATAATTGGCGGAATTCTATTAGGCGCTTTAATTCTGCTTATTAATTTTTCTCTTCTTGCAAAAATGAACGTTGTTATAGGATTAGATATTCCTATGCTAGCTTTAGCAAATGAAATTCATCCATTGGTTGGGCTATTAATGACATTCTCTCTATTAGGAATGATTTACAATACTGCAGTAGGGATGCTCTATTCTTTTATGGTAAGATTCTTTAAGCCTGATAGACCTAGCTTTAAAGTAGCGGTTGTTTTTATAGGAATTTTAGGCTTTTTAGCCAGTCTCGCTGGATTTACGACGCTTGTAGCTAAGCTCTATGCAGTAATGGGATATGTAGGCTTGGTATTAATCATATTCATTATTTCAGCATGGTTAAGAAAAGTGAGACGAATAATATAACAAATAAAAATGGTAATTGAGACGCAGGGATGTTCTCAATTACCATTTTGTTTGGATAAAAAAATTGTAGAAATAGTGAATTATTTAAGGTATAAAATTTGCCGAAAACACTAATATTTCATTAATTAGACACGTTTTCTAGTTCCTTTAAAATAAACCGAGAATAATTCTCATTTGCAGGTTGACTGAGAATGAAAACATGACTATAATGGAAATCGTGAGTAATGATAATCATTTTCACTACACATTCATTACACACAAAATTGAAATCTACCGGGGATTACTATGAAAATAAGATATCTTTTAACAGCAACTGTTGTGTTGTCTATAGTCTCGCTATTTATCGGAGTAGTAGATATTAAACCAAGTGATCTATTAGACTTCCAATCAGAAGAAACTAGACTATTTTTAATTAGTCGTGTACCTAGACTTGTTGCTATTTTGCTAGCAGGTGCAGGTATGAGTATTGCTGGTTTAATTATGCAAAGCTTAAGTAGGAATAAGTTCGTATCACCAACGACAGCAGGTACATTAGATGCCACTCGACTGGGTGTATTGATTTCCATGATGTTTTTCACAAATGTCACGTATTTCCAAAAAATTTCCTTCGCTTTCATATTTGCTTTAGCCGGCACATTATTATTTATGCAAATATTAAATCGAATTAAGTTTAAAGATGCGATTTTTATACCGCTTATTGGCTTAATGTATGGTAATATCCTGTCTTCTGTAACAACGTTCTTTGCTTATAAGGCAAATATTATCCAAAACATTTCTGCATGGTTACAAGGGGATTTCTCATTAATCATGAAAGGCCGTTATGAACTGTTATACATAAGTGTACCAGTACTTATTTTAGCTTATATTTATGCCAATCGTTTTACAGTAGCCGGTATGGGTGAGGATTTTGCTAAAAATCTTGGTCTATCCTATAAGTTTGTGGTGAATTTAGGCTTAGTATTGGTGGCTCTTATCTCCACAACAGTGGTGCTAACAGTGGGTGTCATTCCATTCCTTGGCTTGATCGTACCGAATATTATTTCACTGTTTAAAGGTGATAATTTGGCAAAAACATTGCCGCATACAGCATTACTTGGTATGTCATTCTTATTATTCTGCGATATTTTAGGACGCGTACTGATTTTCCCTTATGAGATTCCAATTAGTATGACTGTTGGTGTAATTGGAAGTGCCATCTTCCTAGTCATGTTGTTTAGGGGGAGAGCATATGCGTAATCGTACAAGAATGTTCATTTTACTAGGTCTTGCCGTGATAGCTATCTTATTGTATCTGTTTTGGGAGTTAAATGGGAATTATCACTATGCTTTTCCGAGACGTGTTATAAAAGTTATAGCGATGGCACTAACGGGTATAGCTATTGCCTATTCAACAGTGGTTTTCCAAACCATTACCCATAATCGGATTTTAACGCCAAGTGTTATGGGATTAGATGCTTTGTATATGTTGATTCAAACATTCATCTACTTTTTCTTTGGCTCTACATCTATTTTAGTTATCAATATTTACTATAATTTTACTCTTGCTATTGTATCAATGATTGTTTTCGCTTTAATTTTTTATCGAGTTTTGTTTAAAGAAGGAAAGCGACCAATATATTTCTTACTACTTGTTGGTATGATTGTCGGTACTTTTTTAGGAAGTATCACAACATTCTTCCAAGTCTTGATTGACCCTAATGAGTTTTTAGGCTTACAAAGTAAAATGTTTGCTAGTTTTAACAATGTTAATTCAGATTTAGTTTGGCTTGCTGGTGTGATCATTTTACTAACGTTTATATATGGTTGGCGCCATATGAATCAATTAGACGTCATGTCTTTAGGACGAGATACAGCAATTAATTTAGGTGTACCATACGATAAACTGGTACAACGCATGTTAATTTTAGCTTCTATCTTGATTTCTGTTTCGACAGCGCTAGTTGGGCCAATTACATTCTTTGGATTAATTGTTGCGAATTTATCGTATCAGTATTTTAAAACATACAAGCATTCCGTCTTAATTGCTGGTTCTTGTGTAATGAGTATTATTGCTTTAATCGGTGGGCAGTGGATGGTTGAGCGAGTATTCACTTTCAGTACTACACTAAGCGTCATTATTAATTTCGTGGGTGGGGTATACTTCATCTACTTATTATTAAGAGAAAGTAGGTCAGCAGGATGATACAAGTCAAAGAAATTACGAAGTTTTTCGGGAAAAAACCTGTCGTTCAAGATGTAAGTGTTGACATTGTTTCAGGGAAAATAACATCTTTTATTGGACCAAATGGTGCAGGAAAGTCCACGCTACTTTCAATGGTGAGCCGTTTGCTGAATGCAGATACTGGTGAAGTGCTACTCGACAAAGCAGATGTAAGACGCTGGAAATCAGATGATTTTGCCAAGCGTGTCTCTATATTAAAGCAATCTAACTTTATGAATGTCCGCTTATCGATTCGTGAGCTTGTATCCTTTGGTCGTTTCCCTTATTCAAAAGGAAATTTAAAACCCGAAGATGAAGAAAAAGTGGATGAAGCTATTCAATATATGAATTTAGAAGATATTCAACATAATTACTTAGATGAATTATCAGGCGGTCAACGTCAGCGTGCTTTTATCGCAATGGTTATTGCTCAGGATACAGAATACATCTTACTGGACGAGCCATTGAATAATTTAGATATGAAACATTCTGTTCAGATTATGAAGATTTTACGAAAGCTAGTGGATGAGTTAGGAAAAACAGTTGTAATAGTACTACATGATATTAATTTTGCATCAGTATACTCAGATAATATTGTTGCATTAAAAGATGGCCGTGTTGTGAAAAATGGTTCTACCAACGACATTATTAACTCGGACGCGCTGAAGGAAATCTATGATATGGATATCCCTGTTCAAGAGCAGGATGGCTGCCGAATTTGTGTTTATTTTAATTCTTAGAAATAGTAACAGATGGTTTAACCGACCATTAACTATAAAATAAATTTTAAAGGAGAAATTTTAAAATGAAAAAATGGAAATTACTAACGGTATTAATGGCGATGATGCTATTAGTTTTAGCTGCTTGCGGCTCAAAAGATGAAGCAAAAGAAGAAGATAAAGGTACGTCAACTGACAAACCGGCAGAAGAACAAAACGAGGCGTCTTCAGCATATCCACTAACTATTCCAGGTAGCACAATTGAAGGACGCGATGGTAATACTACGTTTGAAGAAGTAAAGCTTGATAAGATCCCAGAAAAAGTTGTTGTTTTTGATAATGGTTTCCTAGATACTCTAGATGCATTAGGTGTTAATCCTACTGCAGTAGTACAAGATTCATTACCATCTTACTTAAGTAAATATAAAGATAGCACTTATGTAAACGCTGGTACTTTATTCGAGCCTGATTATGAAAAATTATCTGAAATCAACCCAGATATTATTTTCATCTCTGGTCGTGCGTCAGCAGCATATGCTGAGTTATCTAAAATTGCACCAACAGTTTACATTGGTGTAGATAACAAAAACTTCCTAGAATCATTCAATGCTAATACAGAATTAGCTGGTAAAATTTTCGGTAAAGAAAAAGAAGCAGCAGATGCGATCGCTGCATATGAAGCAAAAGTTGAAGAAGTAAAAGGCAAAGCAACTGCATCAGAAGAGAAAGCTTTAATCGTATTAGGTAGCGAAGGCGCGTTATCAGCATATGGTTCTGGTTCACGTTTCGGTGTTATCCATGATGTATTTGGTGTGAAAGCTGCTGATGAGAAAGTTAAAGTTGGAACACATGGTGATAATGTAAGTTTTGAATATGTTCGTGATACGAACCCTGATATTCTATTTGTAGTTGACCGTGATGCAGTAGTAAATGAAAACGGCGAGTCAGGTACTAAAGCTGCGATTGAAAACGAAATCGTAAGTGCAACTAATGCTGTGAAGAACGATAAAGTGTTCTACTTAGATCCAGAAGTTTGGTACCTTTCAGGTGGCGGTTTACAATCTGAAACGCTAAAAGTTGAAGATGTATTAAAGGCGTTTAACTAATATGTTTGTACAAATTAAACGTATCGTTGTGACGGAAGGGAATTCGGATAAAGTGGTGGAACGTTTTGGTGCTAATCCAAACGGACCATCATTACTTGAACAACAACCTGGTTTCATTGATAAACAGGTACTTGTTAAGAAAGTTCGCCGTGGTGATGAGGAAGTGCTAGTAATGGTTCGTTGGGAATCAGAAGAAGCATGGAAGAATTGGGAGAAGAGCCCGGAGCATATTGCTGGTCATAAGGCAAGCGCAGGTAAGCCAAAGCCTGATCATGTCATTGAAAGCGGACAAGAAGTTTATTATGTAAAAGGTTAATATCCTACTGGTGTCTCAAGCGATTGAGGCACCTTTTTGTTGTTCATAAAAGCAGATAACAATGATCGAAAAAGGGATGCCATTGCTATCTGCTTATTCAAACTAATGGGTAATCGGTGTTTTTATTGAACTACAAAATGTAGCATCCATATTAAAGGAAATGGTGCTTTCATTAATGGAAAGCCCGGAGATGCTTGTATTTTCATCTAGTTTATGAGTAATAGATGATTCTGTCACTGCTGCCAGCCCTCTAGCATTAATAATCGTGTAATTTGCTGTCATGTAAACGGTAGATGACGCTATATTTAACCCAAAGGTTAATGGATTGACGGATGGCATACAAGATAAGTTGTCATTCGATATTTTAATAATGCCATATTGCTGAATATAGTAATCTCTTTTTTGCTGAAATGTATCTTCAAATCCAGGAACATCACTAATTAAGTTTGAAAGGGTTGAAAGCTTTTTATAGACCTTTAGGGTTTCTTGATAAGCTTTTAACTCAGATTGAATAATAATCTGTTCAATTCGTAGTTGCTCCTCGGTAGGCTTTTTAATTGTAATTTCTTCAGCTGAGACAGAGATATTACATGAAAAAGTAGCCGTAAGTATGAAAACAGTTTCGTTAAATCCATTTTTCATTTTTAAAACACTCCCAGTACAAAAAAATTCATGTTCATCAATCTATCAGGACAATGAGAAAATCAATTTATATTAATATAAGCGTAACATTTGTCATAACGCCATTTCAATGGTGGGTTTACGCCAATTTTATGGCGGTACATAGTTCTCTACCGCCATATTATAACTATTATTTAACAAAAAAATGGCGTGGTTTGGATAATTAACGCCAATTTTTGGCGGGATTATTCTTTATATAAGAAACTATGGAATTATATGTATAAAACATTGGCTCTGCTAGTATTAATTCCCACTAATATATATAATATTTATTAATATATCTGGAGGGAGCGAGGACTATTGAACGGGTTGGATGAGTGTATTAATAAATCATTAGACATTCTTATTGAAAATGAAACATTTCTTAGTCATGAGCTAAAATCGCTGTTTAAAAGCTTTAAAGAAGAAAAAACAGAAATAGGTTTTTCGTTTGGTAAATTATGCTATTGGCATTATGAGGCATTTTCAGATAGTGTAAATGACGACATTTACAAAATCGCTGCAGCGGTTGAACTCTTAATACTGTCTTTTGATATTATTGATGATCTTCAAGATAAGGATTCAGATAATAGTTGGAGTAGGACGCCAGAACTTTCTTTAAATGTTGCTCTAGCTATGCTGATTATGGCTTCAAAAACAATTGACGAAACTTCCTTTGTACACAAAAGAGCTGCTATAACAATACTTGAAGAAAGCGCATTAAAAAGTATTAGTGGTCAGCAATTGGACTTATTAAATAATTGCCGGGATGAAGATTCTTATGTACAAATGATTACGCTTAAATCTGGTTCCTTAACAGCGATGAGTTGCTTAATAGGAGAGGTTCTTGCCAAAGGAGAAGTATCCAAAGAAGTAGGGGCTTATGGAACTTACATAGGCATTATTCAACAAATTAAAAATGATATCCAAAGTTTGAAAGCATGGGGACCTAAAAATGACCTACTAAATAAAAGATTCTCCTTGCCAATTATTTATCTTTTATCACAGAAAAATGATGTTTCAAAAACTGTAGCTGACTATTATAATGATGATATAGTTACAATTTTGGATCATAAAGAAGCAGAAAATGAGTTGACAAATGGCGGAGCAATACGCTATGCAGTTACTGTGAAAAATGTCTATAAATTTAAGGCAATAAATGATCTTGAAAATATAGAATTAAATGATTTAGCTAAAGACTACCTACAAAAATTAATAAAGTGATGAGGAGTGATTGGATGATTAATGTAATTCAATACTTAGAACAAAACCCAAGCCTAGTTGCATTATTAAAAGAACAAAGAGCCTCATTAATTGGAATTTCATCTATAGAACAAATGGCAATTTTAGAAGCATTTATTGATGAAATGAATATAGAAAGTGAAATTTGGAACTAAAAACTTTGCCTAACAAGTTTTTTTGGCCCGCTATAGTTCTTTATATAGTGTTAGGTTTATATTTAAATTTTGTGAATTATAGCGCGCCATATATTGAAATTGGGGTAGAAGAAAAAGATGGTAAATGGCTAGTATCTCAACTATATTATAAAGATTGGGCTAAGGGGCAGAATATATCCATTGGTGATACTATTTTAAACGTAGATGATGGCCCGATTGCTGAGCTAAATCAATTGAAATATAAATCAAAAATATTATCTGCCAATGACCTTACAATTATGAAGCCAGATGGGAAAATAATAAATATACATATTAAACATTTAGATATTCCTCAGCAGTTTTTTTATGTATTAATAGTCCCAGCTTGCTATTATTTATTAACGTTATTTGTTGCTTTTTATTTATATTTCAAGCAAAGAAATACTAGGTTAACAGATTTACTAATTCTTTTTATATTAACTGTCTCGCTAGCTTATGTAAGTAGTGGAGTTTCGGGTAGGTTAGATGGGATAGGGATTATTGTAAATCGTACTACTATGTTATTATGTTTAGTGATTTTATTACATTTTTTAAGAAATTATTTTTCATTTATGAAAACAAAATGGATGTTTACCAATAATATCCGGTTCTTTTATTTAATGCCTTCAATTGGTTTTATTTTGGCTTGTATTGGAACTGTTTTCCCTGCTTCTAATGATATACTTTCGAATGTTGTTTTATTATTATTCCTTATTCTGCTTATCATTATCTTAAGTATTTTATTAATAAGCTATTTCAAATATAGCTCACCTCAGTTGAAAATTTTACTAGGTAGTATAATGATTCCATTTTTACCATTTCTATTTTTATATGTACTTCCAAAAATCCTTTTTCATACGTATATCCTTTCATCTGAGATTAGCTCCTTATTTTTATTACTGATACCTTTTAGCTTCATTTTTACACAATTAGCAGAACGACTATTTGATATCGAGTATCATATTACTAGATTGCGCTACTATGTTATTTTTTCTTTACTATTTACCTTATGGTTCACTGTTGGCTTGTACTTCATTGCGGGTCAATATTTAAGAATCACTGTCATGTCAGGCGTATCCTTCTTTACATTTTCTTCGTTAGTAATACTCTTTTATGTAAAAGAAAAAGTTGACTATCGTAAACGGAAAATATTATTTTCAACAAAAGGTGATTATATTCATCAGCTGTACACGGCTGTAGATAAAATTGGGAAAACTATTAAAATTGATGAGCTTTTAGAAAAATTCGCATATGAGGTTTCTGTTCATTTGGAGCTAGAGGATGTTTTTGTTTTAACTTATAACTATGATACGAATGAATTTCTTACAAATAGTGGGGAAAGAATTTTGATACATCCAGATACAATGGATGATATAAGATTAGGAGAAATACGTAAGATTGATAAAATATATTTAGCATTTCTCCATCAGGATGCACATTATAAACGAGCATTAGTGTTGGGGCATAACAATAAAATTCATTTAAAAGATGAGGAACTTCTATGGCTCGAATTGCTCCTATTGTATGTAAATAATTTTATTGAAAATACAAAGTTGGTAGAAGAACTATTAGAGGAATTGAAGCATATGAAGCAAGCTGATGACGGTCAATTGCCGTGGCTTAATAAGCTATTATGGTTGAGATTCGAAGAAGAAAAATATCAGTTAGCCCAAGAGTTACACGACACCAATTTGCAGGAACAACTTCATATTGCAAGAGAGGTGGATGTTCTTGTTAATGCAAAGGATACAACAGACATTCAGGAGAAACTTGCGAAAATTCATAAGCAAATGGTTGACTCTCTACATGAATTACGAACATACTGTGAGAATTTAAAGCCTCCATTACTGGATACATTAGGTTTAAATGCTGCATTAGAAAAGTTAATTCGGAAGGTTCAAGAAAGAGCTAATTTTGTGCTAATTTATTCAATAGATCGTCTGTATTTAGAAGATGAGCGTATGAATTTAATGATTTATCGATTATTTCAAGAGGTACTGAATAACGCCTTAAAACATTCATATGCAACAGCTGTTGAAATCCATCTAAAGGAAATGATTGATGGTTTTGAAATCATTTATAGTGACGATGGTGTAGGGTGTCATGTAGAGGAAATTATCGTAGCAGAGTCAATGGGCATCCGAGGTATGCAGGAGCGTGTAAAAGCCTTTAATGGTCATTTTTATATTGACTCTCAACTAAACCAAGGGATGTCTATAAGAATAGCAGTTAAAGAAGGGAGTGAAACACATGATTACCATGCTCATAGTGGATGACCACCCTATAGTTTTAGAGGGAACTAAAAATTTATTTCACGAGAATGAAGATATTATAATTGATACTGAAAGTGATGCCACATGTGTCATTCAAAGAATAAAAAATAAACCATACGCTATTTACCTGATTGATATTAACATGCCATTGGAAAACGGTATTAATTTAGCCCGTAATATTAAATCTATTCAGTCTGATGCTTCCGTTATCCTTTATACAGGAGACGATATAACAGATTATTATCCACTCATTTTAGAGAGAAAAATAGAAGGCATTTTAGCGAAAACAGCCTCTAAGGAGCAGATCATACGGACAGTTAGAGCGATTGCAAATGGTGAATTTGTTTTACCGAAAAATTTCTTAGATTTTCTGGATGATAAATTTAAATTGCAAAGTGCTAAAGATATTCATTTAAATGAAAAAGAAAAGAAAATTTTAAGACTGATTGCAGAAGGTCATACAAATAAAGCCATTGCTATTGAACTGAATATTCCTCAGCGAACTACAGAGAGATATTTAACACAGCTCTTTTCTTTACTAAATGTAGATTCAAGAACAGAGGCTGTCAATCTTGCTGAAAGAATGAATTTACTCTAAGAAAATTTCATGCTATACTGTTGGTGTATTTTTCTATTAATAGGTACTTTATTACAAAAGTTCTTCTCATATAATTTTATGTAAAAATGCACCTTATTCTTAAGCTGTATTTACTATAAATTTTTCAAACACCGCCAAAAAAGTGGCGGTGTTTTTTATGTCCGCCAAATCACGCCATATTTTCGTAAGAATCACGCCAAAAAATTGGCGTAAACCCGAAGTTGAAATATCGGTATAAGTACTGGTACGCTTAAATTACCGTGGTTAAGTAGATTTGCTATAGTGAGTAATAATACGAATGATTTTCTTCAAAATAAAGTAACCTGACTATCTAAGTAAAAGGTAGATTATAGAATGGTAACTAGCAGTCAATATACTTCACCATAAAACTTTATAAAGGTAGGCGTGTATTGTGAAAGTAGAACTCGAAAATTTGTTTTCTATAGATGAATCTAGTCAAGATCAAGTGATTAACGTTTATAATCGTCATGGTATTGCTATTGGTGCGCCTGAAATTAGAAAGAGAAATTTAAAAACAAAATTTAATCCTATTTTTACATTAAATGAAGACGTAACATATGAGAAAGTAGCTGCCGTATACGAGTCATTAGAACGTGAATTTGGCATTGTCTCAATAGGAGAACGTTTCTACTTTGAATTTTCTGATTTGGAATATGAACGGGCACCATTGTTTACTTTAAATTCAACAGGAAATTCACCCGAAATGTTTCTAGAGGATAAAGGGACATTATTTTCTTTAAGTACTCATTGTAAGAATTGCGGACTTATGGATAAAGAGCAATTATCTCCTATAGTTATTGATACTTCACACATGAATGGACGCCATTTAGTTCATGTAAGTGGATATTGGGTAGCTTCAGAGGAACTGGTAGCATTATTGAAAAATGAAAAACTAGAAGGCTTTGAATTTTTAGAGGTAATCCATCAGGGACCTGAGCAAGGAAAACAGCAAGCTTATCAAATTATTCCTACACAAATTCTACCTGCATGTAGCCAAGATAGTGTGAAATTATACTTTGCAACTGAACAACCTCCATGTAGCTGTGGTTTAAATGGAGTTATCAAAGGGCCGGATATTTATCATCAGGAAAATTTAGCAGCGTTAAAAGGCGATGTCTTTTACTCAGCTGAATGGAGTCATGATGGAAGATATCTTTATAAAAAAACTTTATTTAGTAAAAGATTTAGAGAAGTGATTATAAAGCATGGAGTCTCCCGTGAAGTAAGAGGAGAAAAAGATCGAAACTTTGGTCCAAAGGATTGGCTATTTGATCCAGTACTCATCAAATAATATAGATGTGGAACAGAGGTGTGTTGATGATATTTAGAAAAATTCTACCTATCGTGGCCATTTTATTCATTGTTGCATTGGTCGTCTCTAATTATTTTAACAAGCCTAATGAACAGTCCATGATTGTCACTGAAGAATGTAAGGATGTATTTATAAAAATTAATGCTTCTCTCCCTCTAGTTCGGACATAATTATGTTATGATGTGAAGATCATAGCAGTATGTTTTTGAGGTGAACGTATGAAAAAATGGGCCTATCCTTTGGCAATCATCACACTAATTATTTTTATTTTTTTAAAATTTACTTTTCAAAGTGACTGGATGAATAAATTTGATGCGAAAATGGCAGATGTCTTTTTTGGAAATCAATTTATTGAAGTCTTCCATTATATAGGAGAACCTGTATTTGTTGTCATTGTAGCAGTAATTTTGATTGTATATTTAGCATGGAAGACAAAAAATTATCGAGGCATGCTATTTGTTGTTTTAACATTTGCTGCTGGGAATGTGTTAAATCAAGTATTAAAAAAGTGGATCCAACGAGTACGACCTGAAATTGAAGATCAATTAACATCTTATAGCTTTCCATCTGGACATGCTATGACGGGGATTCTGTATTTGTTTGCAACTGCATATATATTAGCTGAAAATAACAGTAAAAGTCGTAAAATCTTATTGTGGGTTGGGGCTACGATCCTGATGGTGCTTATAGGATTATCTCGTATAGCTGGTGCTAGACATTTTGCTACGGATGTACTCGCAGGCTGGAGTATAGGATATACTTGGTTTATCATTTGTGTCATCTGGTATGAACGTCGAAAAAGAACATTCCAATCGAATCATAAATAGATAGTGAGAGCAGTATCAAAATTCATCGGAATTGATACTGCTTTTTTGTGTGCAAAAGGATAAAGGAAGAGCAAGGTTGATATTTACCTTGTAAAAAAGAATTGCTCTTAGGAAACTTCTGCGTTAAGATGAGTACAATAAAAAAAAGGGAAAAGGAAGAAGGGTATGGACGGAAACGTTTTACTAGCATTTGGACTGACTCTATTTGCAGGGCTTGCAACTGGGGTAGGTAGTTTAATAGCGTTTTTTACATCACGAACAAATACAAAATTTTTATCGCTAGCATTAGGTTTTTCTGCAGGCGTTATGATTTATGTCTCACTTGTTGAGATTTTCGTTAAGGCTAAAGATGCTTTAACGAATGCATTAGGGACTACGAATGGCTATTGGATGACAATTGCCGGATTCTTCGGTGGCATGTTATTCATTGCTTTAATCGATAAATTCATTCCAAAATCAACAAATCCTCATGAAGTAAAGCTAGTGGAAGATGTGAATGCAATAAAGCCACAGGTCAATGAAGATCATTTGATGAAGATGGGTATTTTTACAGCTCTAGCAATTGGAATTCATAACTTTCCGGAGGGGATAGCTACATTTATGTCAGCTATTAATGACCCAAATGTAGGAATTGCCATTGCTATAGCAGTAGCGATTCATAATATTCCGGAGGGGATAGCAGTGTCTGTCCCGATTTTCTTTGCCACGGGTAATCGTCGAAAGGCTTTTAAATTATCATTTTTATCGGGGTTAGCAGAGCCCGTCGGTGCATTAGTAGCATTTTTGCTCCTTATGCCATTTTTAACAGACGTTATGTTTGGCATCATTTTTGCTGGAGTGGCAGGCATAATGGTCTTTATTTCATTGGATGAATTATTACCAGCAGCACAGAGGTATGATGAAACTCATTTATCTATGTATGGTTTGGTAGCAGGAATGGCTGTCATGGCCATCAGCCTCGTGCTATTAGTATAAGTCTATAAAAAAGGGAGCCATTCATGTGGTTCCCTTTTTTTATAGTCGCGCATTAAGTTGCTTGTACAGTATGTTTGGTTTCCATAAGTTCTTGTACCATTTTTAAACAGTCGTGGAATGTGATAAATGGTTTATATGGAACATGAAGCTCTTCACAGTGTTGAATGAGATGGTCTCTAGCCAGAACAATATCAGCTTGTTTGGCAGCTTCAAAATCTGAAAGAGAATCACCGATAACGATTTTAAAATGATCTTCATTCGCCACTTTCCGCATAACGCTAGGTTTGCAGCAACCACACCCTTGAGTGCTATATTTTGTGCATTCCTCATCACAGCTATTGGAATAAATTAGTTTAATTTGTTCACCAGAAAAATCAGCTTTGTTGCAGTAAATGCCTGAGAAAGGACCGTATTTATCTACTAAAGGCTCAATAAAAAAATCGACCCCTCCACTTACGATGTAAAATGGTATGCCATGATCTTGAGCATATCGAACAAAATCTCCAAAACCTTCACGAATGATAGCTGTATCCATAAGATATTGAATGACTTCATCTTTTTGTTGTGTAGAAAGTAAATGAAACATGGCAGAGAGCCCATCTTTAAAAGAAATGGTTTGCTCCATCATAGCTTTTGCAATTTTCTCAGACTCTTGTGGAACAAATTCTGTCATCAGAGAAAAGATATTATCAGTTTCTGTTATTGTGCCATCGAAATCACAGAATATAATTGGCTTCAAGATAGTTCCTCCTTAGAAAAGCACACATCCTAGTTGTTAATAATAGGTGTTTCAAGGCAAATCATATACTTCTATAATATTAGTTTTATCCACACTTGCTTTCAAGAAAAAACGCCTACTATTATAGTAGACGTTTCATATATTCACGTACTTGTATACCTTGTTCATCAGCTTTTGTTAAAATCACTTGATGTTCAGGAAATTGATTTTTCATAGTTTGAACGAAATCATATGCAATGGTAGAAGGAATGATAGAAATCAATGTAGGGCCAGCTCCACTTAAAGCTGTACCATACGCACCATTCGCCTTTGCAGCTGTACGAATTTCTGTATACTCGGGTATTAGCTTTGCACGAAACGGTTCATGGAATAGATCTTCTTCCATATAACGACCAGCACGCTGGAAATCACGGGCCATTAGTGAAGCTGCTAGCATATTAGCATTTGCTGAAGCATGAACAGCATAGGCTCTATCAAATTGCTCTGGCAATACAGATCGAGACTCGCTCGTTTTTAATTCGACATTTGGTACATATACCACAAAGGAAGCATCAATTTCATTGATATGAAAAGTATCAACATTACCTTTTTCATCCATAGAAGAAATGGTTAAGCCTCCTAAAACAGATGCGGTTGCGTTATCTGGGTGTCCCTCAATTTGGGATGATAAGTTAAGTTTATCTTGTATTGTTAAGTTAAGCCCACATACTTGATTGGCTAGTTCAATACCTGCAACTATCACAGCAGCACTGCTTCCAAGCCCACGTGCTAATGGTAGTTCGCTAGCCATCTCCACACGACATGCAGGTAATTGTTGACCATATTGATCAGCCACTTTTTTTGCAATGACGTATAGTAAATGTTCTTCAAGCTCAAACTCTTTAGGACCGTTATCATCAAGATGGATAATATCCCATGTATCTTGTAAAGTAACTGTTAATTGTAAGTATAGAGACAAGCCGAGTCCTATGGAATCAAAGCCAGGCCCTAGATTGGCTGTGCTTCCTGGAACTGAGATTTGCCATGCTTTACTCATAGTACTCCCTCAATATATTCTCGAATTTCGTTTTCGTCATTTTTAAGGGATACTACTTCGACTGTGGATACATCCATGGCTGTATCGGGATCTTTTAGTCCATTACCTGTGAAGATTGTCACTACTTTTGAACCCTTTGGAATTTTTCCGATCTCCACTGATTTAATAACACCTGCTAATGATGCGGCAGAGCCTGGTTCGACGAAAATACCTTCTGTATTTGCGATTAATTTATAAGCAGCAATAATTTCTTGATCTGTTACCGAGTCAATCATACCTCCAGATTCATCTCGGGCTGCTTCTGCCAATTTCCAGCTAGCTGGGTTACCAATTCGAATAGCAGTGGCAACTGTCTCCGGATTTGCAATAGGCTCTCCTTTGACGATTGCTGCTGCGCCTTCTGCTTCAAAGCCATACATCTTTGGTAGACCAGAATCTTTAGCAGCATGATATTCTTTAAATCCTTTCCAGTAAGCAGTAATATTTCCTGCATTACCAACCGGGATGCATAGATAATCAGGAGCTGAGCCTAAGGCATCTACAATCTCAAATGATGCAGTTTTTTGACCTTCAATGCGGTATGGATTGACGGAGTTCACAAGCGCGACAGGAGTTGTTTCACTTACTTGGCGAACAATGCTTAAAGCATCATCAAAATTACCGTCAATCTCAATGATTTTTGCACCATACATAGTTGCTTGTGCAAGCTTACCAAGGGCAACTTTTCCTTTAGGAATTACAACGATGGATTGAATACCAGCTCTTGTAGCATAAGCCGCTGCAGCAGCAGAGGTATTTCCTGTTGAGGCACAAATAACACACTTACTACCATCTTCAATAGCTTTTGCCACTGCAAATACCATACCACGGTCTTTAAAAGAGCCAGTTGGATTTGCACCCTCAATTTTACCGTAAAGCTCAATGCCTAATTTCTTGGATAAATTCACTAAATGTATAAGAGGCGTATTGCCTTCGTTTAAAGTTAATGCAGGTGTATTCTCTGTTACAGGTAAAAATTGTTTATATTCTTCAATAAGGCCTTTCCACATAAAGATACGATCTCCTTTTGTTCTCTTAGAAAGAACAGTTGTTTTTGTATAAAAGACATTTTAACGCAAATCACACTAATATTTCAATAGCATTTCATAAATTGTCGAAACTATTCGGTAATTTGAATTTTGCTTGTCACTTTCTTGAAACAACTGTATAGTAATCTTGTAATGTAAAGTCAAGTGTAAAGACAGGTGGTTTGAATGGCGACAAATACTGTAGAATCAAATAAATCCCAGCATGCTATTTCTAGAAATAGACTATTGGGCGTTGCAGGGATTGGGTGGCTTTTCGATGCAATGGATGTTGGAATATTATCGTTTGTCATCGCAGCATTGGCAGCTGATTGGGGACTGACACCAAGTCAATCTGGCTGGATTGGTAGTATTAACTCAATTGGAATGGCTGTAGGAGCCCTTGTATTCGGGGTTTTTGCTGACAAAGTAGGGAGAAAGCAAATTTTTATGTGGACACTAGTCCTATTTTCCATTGCAAGTGGTCTATCCGCTTTTACGACAACATTAACGGCATTTTTAATGCTACGTTTTTTAGTAGGGATGGGTCTAGGCGGAGAGCTACCTGTTGCATCAACTTTAGTATCTGAAAGCGTGGCAGCAAAAGAAAGAGGACGCGTAGTTGTTTTATTAGAAAGCTTTTGGGCAGCTGGGTGGCTCATTGCCGCATTAATATCCTATTTTGTTATTCCAACGTGGGGTTGGCGAGTAGCGCTTATCTTAACAGCACTCCCAGCATTTTATGCTATTTATCTTCGATGGCATCTCCCGGATTCACCACAGTTTACGGTGAAGCAAGAGGCCAAAACACGTAGCATCCTTCAAAATATAAAAGAAGTTTGGTCAAAAAAATATGCACGTTCCACATTGATGCTTTGGGTGCTTTGGTTTACAGTTGTATTTTCGTATTACGGTATGTTCTTATGGCTTCCAAGTGTCATGGTTGGTAAGGGCTTTGATATGATTACGAGCTTTAAGTATGTTCTCATTATGACCTTAGCTCAATTGCCTGGTTATTTTACTGCAGCCTGGTTTATTGAAAAATTTGGACGGAAATTTGTGCTTGTTTCATATCTAATTGGTACTGCAGCGAGTGCGTTCATTTTCGGGAATGCTGAAACACTTGTAGTGCTATTATTGTCAGGCATGTTTTTATCTTTCTTTAACTTAGGAGCATGGGGGGCGCTATATGCTTATACACCCGAGCAATACCCTTCCATTATTCGTGGTACTGGTGCAGGGATGGCAGCAGCTGCTGGACGAATTGGTGGTATTTTCGGACCGCTACTAGTTGGTTCTTTATTAACAGCTGGTTATGATATAGGCTTCATTTTTGCCATTTTCTGTGGAGCCATTATTATAGGTGTTGTTGGTGTCATTTTCCTTGGGAAGGAAACCAAGCAGCTAGAATTAGAATAATAACTAAAAAATGTCCTGGATAAGAGTAATCAATCCAGGACATTTTTGTCTTTATTCGCTAGTGTATTACATAAAAATTAGAAATTATTAATTTTTATTCGACTTTACTAATAAATTTGGTAAAATGACAAACCAATATAAAAAATATAAAAAGCCGTTATATTAGCAGGTTAATGCGATGAAGATTTTTCAGAAAAGTCATTGTATTCAAATTGCAATCGTGATACTGTATTTTTAATCGAATTTTGAGTAAGTAGGAAACAATCTCCCATTCGTGCTAAGGTCATTGAAAGAAAGGTTGTTAGGAATGTGCATTCATGAGGATATAAAGAAAAGGTTTGTAAGACTGTCAAAGGGGCAGCGTAAAGTAGCACAATTTGTAATGGATAATCCCAATACAGTAATTGCTAATGGAGCAGCAGAAGTAGGCAGACTGGCTAATGTAAGTGAATCAACGGTTATTCGCTTTTGCTATGCCATGGATTTATCAGGATATGTGGAACTACAAGAAGAAATAAGGGGCTATGTCATGTCCCAAGATGTAGGAACAAATCTACAATCTACCTATACAGGTAAAGTGCTAACTAATTCAAATTTTAGTAAGATAATGCAGCGGGATAGCCGAAACATTCAGGAAACAATTCAATTAATTAGCGATCAACAAATTCAAAAAAGTTCAAAATGGATGCATGAAGCAGATAATATCTATATTCTAGGTACTCGTCAAGCTGCATCTGTAGCAAATTGGTTATCCAACACATTAAAAACACTACGCTCTAATATTAAGCAGCTTCTTATAGATTCGGATGAAATGATGAATCAAATTAATAACATGGGAGAGCGTACGACATTAATTGTTATATCGTTTGATAAACAGTTAAAGGATATTCAAACGATTGTTGAAATTGCAAGGATGAAGAAAGTAAAAATTATTGCTATTACTGGAACTGCGTTTTCACCCGTTCGTGAATATGCTAATATTTTGTTTGCGCTTGGAACAAACAAGCATTCCTCGCTAGATATAGTGCCCGTTTTGTTTTCTTTCTTACATGCTTTATTGGAGGAAATGATTAGCCTAGACAAGGGGCAGTATGAAAAATATCAGAAATCCTATGAGCATGTAGATAGTAATATATTATTCCTGGATGCTGCTAGAGAGAAACAGGTATTTTAATGTTATGCATAGAAAAGTGTTATTTTACTTTTCTATGCATTTTTTATAGTCAAAATAAATAAAAAGATGTCCAAATACGCTTTAGACATCTAGGCAAAGTGATTTATAAAATTTTACTCAAGTTATACTCGTTAATGTAAGTATCATTTAATTTAATAGCATTTTGTCGAATGCCTTCTTGTTTGAACCCTATTTTCGTAAAGAGGTGTAAAGCAACATTGTTATGTTCCATAACTGATAATTCTAATCTGGATATGTCACGCTGTTTTGACCAACCTTCCACAGCCTTCATTAGCGCAGAGCCAATGCCTTTTTGTTGGTACTCTTCCTTCACAGCTAAGCGAACAGAGGCAACATGTTTAGCTTTCGTTTGTTTATACCCATGTACAACTGCATAGCCTGCAAAAATACCATTTAATACGCAAAGTAATATAGTACGATTTTTTAGTTGTTTCCAATAGGTTAAATTTTTACGAAGTTGTTGGACAGTTAGATCTAATTCGTTTTGAACATTATACATGAAGTCGGTTTGTTGAAAAATTTCCTCCTGTAAAAGAATAAATGATCTAGCATCCGATGCTTCAATCCCTCGAATTATGTATGCAGATGGGTTCTCTTCATTTTTTGAAAGATTGTTTACTGTTGTCTTAGTTTGCGTGCATGAGAAAGTTATACTAGTACCTAGTCTAACATCAATGACATGATAACCTGCATTTGTCCATGACAAATAGTGTGATAGAGGGGGCTTGGTTTTTTTCCACCAGCTCTTATTTAAGTAGGCGGCATTCGGTAAGGCTTGTCCCATAATGTTTTCTATTTCACTAAAGGATAAAGTGATTTCTTGTTGTAAAGCTACTTCAAAATAATTTGCTAAAGGAATGTACTTTTTTTCCATCTTCTTTGTCATCGTAATCCCCATTTCCTGAATATCCAAAAATATAGACTATCTGATAATAGCATAAAATTATGCTTACATAAATATGAAAATCCAACTAAATATCTATGTAAAATAATTAATATTAGAAAAAGATGCGCTTTTACTATTGAATGTTAAAAATAGGATGGTAAAAAAAGATAATGTAAACAAAGAGGATGTGTGCACAAAATATATGTATGTGACAGTTTAAAGGTCTATTATTCTTAATTCATATTTGTATAGTTGGTTATTGGAAGTGGGTAATTATTATTGTATATTAAATGAATGAGCATAGTTTACTTAATGTTTCAATTTATCATTTGTTAGTCCATAAGATATGATAAAATAAAAGATAAATGTAAGGTCATTTTAGGAGGAATAAATTCAATGAGTAAAGTATTAGTTTTTGGACATAAAAACCCAGATACAGACACAATCACATCTGCAATTGTATATGCTTATTTAAAACAACAAATTGGAGAAGAAGCCGAGGCTGTACGTCTTGGAGATGTTAATAATGAAACACAGTTTGCTTTAGATAAATTTGGCTTTGAAGCGCCACGTTTAATCTCATCTGTAGTTGGAGAAGCGGACAAAGTTATTCTAGTAGATCACAATGAATTCCAGCAATCGGCTGATGGTATTGAGGAAGTGCAAATTGCTGAGGTAATTGATCACCACCGCATCGCTAACTTCCAAACAGCTGATCCGCTATATTATCGTGCAGAACCAGTAGGCTGTACAGCTACAATTCTAAAGAAAATTTTTAACGAAAACGGTTTAGACATACCAGCGAATATTGCTGGTTTAATGTTATCAGCTATCGTTTCAGATACACTATTATTCAAATCACCAACTTGCACAGAGCAAGATGTAAAAGCCGGCGAAGAACTAGCGAAAATTGCTAATGTTGACGTTGCAGAATATGGTTTAGCTATGCTAAAAGCAGGTGCAGACCTATCTGATAAATCTTTAGAAGATCTGTTATCCTTAGATGCTAAGGAGTTCCAATTCGGTGAGTACAAATCTGTAGTTGCACAGGTTAATGCTGTTGATATTAATGATGTACTTAATCGACAAGAGGAATTAGAGATTTTATTAAATAAAAATGTTGCTGAAAATGGTTTAGATTTATTCTTCTTCGTTGTGACAGATATTCTAAATAACGATTCTACAGCTGTAGCAATTGGACAAGTAGCACAAGCTGCAGCAAAAGGATTCGGTGCTGAGCTTATCAACAACCGTGTTGTGTTACCAGGCGTTGTTTCTCGTAAAAAGCAAATTGTACCAGTATTAACAGAAGCTCTAAAGTAATTTACACATGAAGACAGCCACTTAGGCTGTAGATAATAGCCATCGAAAAGTTCACACTCTCGATGGCTTTTGTTATTTTTCTTTAATTTATAATATTAGGTAAATATCTGCTGAATCCAACATACTCTTCGAGCATAGTTGATCTCTTAAGATACTCCACGTCCAGTAGACAGTTTTTTAAATCCATGACAGCAAAAGAAAGCATCGCCTTATGGGCAATTTTTTAGGATCTCTACAGGTTGTCCATCACAGACCATGCTTTTTCTTTGCGCATTGCATAGATTTTTTACTTTTTATCAACATATGAAAAGGGAGTTCTTTATGTAGAAAGTTGATTGGAAAGAAGCACGACCACGCTAGCGGAAAGCTTTCCCTCGTAGTGGACATCAACGGCTTTACTTTATTTCATTGTAAAAAAAGACTGTAGGCAAACTCAAAATTTATTGAGAGTTTTTCTACAGCCTCTTTTTTAATCTAATTTCAAAGGTTGTACTGCTGGTCCTTCCAGTACTTCTCCTTGAGCATTGAAGCGGGAGCCATGGCAAGGACAATCCCATGTTTCATCCGCTTCATTCCATTTCGTCTTACAGCCCAAGTGAGTACATGTTGGAGCACTGGCATGTCTCATATACCCAGTAATAAATTCTTTTGCGACAAAGCCGCCAACTTTAAGCATTTGCATAAACTGAGCACCGAATTTTGTACGTGATGGCGAATAGAGTGCAATGGCACCATCCTCACTTCTTGATCCAGTAATCAGGCTGGATAAAATGTCACCGGCAACAAAGGAATTAGAAATGCCCCACTTTCTATAGCCAGTAGCAATGAATACGTTTGGCAATGAGTTTGTAATTCTTCCTACATAAGGAACGATGTCAGGAGTTTCGATATCCTGGGCAGACCATCGATAAAGGGGCTCTTGCTCAAAATGTTCTTTCATTTCATTTGAAATGGCATCATAGTACGGTTCAGTATTGACTGTTTCCCCAGCGATGTGATTCGCTCCACCAAGTACTAAAAAATGCTCGTTGTTAATGGTAGCTGTGCGAATGGAACGAGAAGGGAAATCAACGGATAGATATTGCCCCTGCATCGTTTCTGAAATTTTACTAGCTACCATATAAGAACGACTATTTGACAGTTTGAACAGCTTTAGTCCTTTAAAAGCCTCAATGGGATAATGTGAACACAAAATAAGCTTCTTATATTGAACCGACATATTCTTTTCGGTATGTAAGTTATTTTGAGCTATGTTTAATTGCTGAACTCTCGTATTTGTATAAAGCTTGGCTCCCATCGCCTGTGCTTCTTTGGCAAGAAAATTACTTACCTCTACAGGATTTATTTGAGCTTGCTTGGACATACACAAAGCTTTTGTAATGGGGAAGGGAAGCTCTGTTTCTGTGGTGATTTTTGATTGTATATTTAACACCTTATAAGCGTTCCATTCTTTTAATAATTGCGCATACCCTTCTTTTGTTTGAGCATACAATAGTGAATCTACTTGCTTTACACTACCTTTGGGAAATAATTGTGTTGCCTTGTCAATGGCTTGTTGATTGAGTTGGTAATAGAGCTGTGCCTCATCAACGGATAGTTTTTCTAAAAGGTTAGCATAAACGATACTATGCTGGGCAGTTAATTTGCCTGTGGAGTGGCCAGTAGTACCATGACCAAAATGGGTGTTCGCTTCAAGTAAGAGTACATCAACACCTGCTTTTGCCAAGACATAGGCTGTATAAAGACCGGTTAAACCTCCTCCGACTATACATACATCACATGTTGTTGATGAAGTAAGTGAAGATAGTGAGACAGATTCGGAAGTAGCGAGCCAAAGAGATTGAGTCATAGATAAACCTCACAATGTTTTTATGTTCAGTATGTAGATGTATTGGAGAATTTATGCGATGAAGCATAAAAATTGCCTTGCGATTTAATCTATCGCTACAATGTATCAAAAGGAGAGTGTGAGTAATGAAAATTGAAATATGGTCTGACTATGTATGTCCATTTTGTTATATTGGTAAAAAACAATTAGAACAAGCGATTGAAGATACTGGCTTTGGAGGGCAAGTGGAGCTCGTTTATAGAAGTTATCAACTTGATCCTAATACCCCAGTAGATTCGAATATTACTGTGTATGAATCATTAGCGAAGAAATATGGTATGACTTTAGAAAAGGCCAAAGAAATGACATTAGGCGTTACTGCCCGTGCGAAAGAAGTAGGCTTAAACTATGACTTTAGTAATCTAATGGAAGAGAATACGTTAAAGGCACATCGACTTGTTAAATGGGCTGAGCAGCGGGGAGATGTTACAGCATTAGTTGAAGCTCTACTGCACAGTCATTTTATAGAGGGAAAACGTATTGGACAAGAAGATGTATTATTAGATATAGCCGAACAAGTAGGATTGCAACGCGCGGAAGTGGCAAAAATTCTTGCTGTGGATGAATTTAAAAATGAGGTGGAAGCGGATATTCAAGAAGGATTGCAGCTTGGAGTTCGTGGGGTACCATTCTTTGTCTTAAACCGCAAATATGGTATTTCCGGTGCCCAGCCACAAGAAGTATTCGAAGATACAATACGTAAAGTGGCTGAGGAAGAGGGCTTACAACCTGGTCTAAAAATGGCTGGCACGGGTGACGCTGGTGTTTGTACAGATGATAACTGTAAATTATAGCGCTAAAATTACTCTAATTACTGAGGGGCTTGACATAACAAGCCTCTTTATTCGTTTTAAATAAAAGTTTTATCAAATATTTCAGTCAAAAGTCTGAGGAAAGTATCGTTGACTTTTTAGAAGAATTTTTTTAAGATAAGTTTATATCTTGAATTCGAGATAATAGACTATGAGATATAAGGGAGATTTTATATAATGAACGTTTTAGTAGTAAAAGCAAACAACCGTCCAGACGGTATTTCAACAAAAATGTACGATACATTTATGGAAAATGTACAAGGTGTAAACGTTACAACTTTTGACGTATTTGCAGAAGATATGCCATACTTTGGGCAAGATCTTTTCAATGCATTTGGTAAAGTACAAAATGGTGGAGAGTTAACAGACATCGAATCACGTCTTTTAGCTGCAAAACAAAAAGCGATGGATGCATTAACAGCAGCTGATTTAGTAGTATTTGCTTTCCCACTTTGGAACTTAACTATTCCAGCACCTTTACAAACATTTATTGACTATGTGTACCAAGCAGGTTTCACATTCAAATACGGTGAAGATGGCCAAATGGTTAGCTTAATGACTGATAAAAAAGCGATTATCTTAAATGCTCGTGGTGGCTATTACTCAATACCAGAAGCACAGCCAATGGAAATGTCAGTAAACTACATTAAAAATGTAGTAGGCGGCGTGTTTGGTATGGAAATTATCGAAGAAGTAATTATTGAAGGTCACAATGCATCACCTGATAAAGCACAAGAAATTATTGCAAATGGCCTAGAAGAAGTGAAAAAAGTAGCTCAGTCACTTCAAGCAGTAAACGCGTAAAAAATATTTTTTAATAAAAGACCTCTCAAATTTGAGAGGCCTTTTTTTATTTTGCGAACAGAGGTATGGTGTCGTATAGAAGTCGGATATATTGGTATTAACTATATATTCGGAATTTACATTTCCTAACATTCTATTGGAGATGTAAAAATAAAAATGATAGAAAAATGTGATTTTATAGGAAAGTAATAACCCATTCTTTTATAAATACATATAATTAGGACTAATTATTCAGTAAAAAATAGAGTTAGTTTAATATAATAGTATCTGTAGGAAAATACTAGATGAATAAGGAGGTTGTTGTATGAACAAGAAATTAATAACTAAATTCTTAGCCATGCTACTAGTTTTATTCGCGTTGATACCATTTGGATTCACTGCTAATGCTGCTTCCAATGAAGTTACACGTGCTGATTATGTAAAAGAATTAGTAGAAAGCTTAGATGTCGAGATAGGTGATGGTTCTTCCCTTACTTTTACGGATGTCTCTAAGGATTTAGCACCATATGTAGAAAAGGCTGTACAGTTAAAACTTATAAAAGGAAAAACGGCAACTACATTTGGTCCAAACGATAAATTGACACGTCAACAAGCATTTGTTATATCGGCTCGTGGACTTGTCAGTGAAAACGCTTCCCTTGTGGTCTTAGACCAATTTAAGGATGCTGATCAAATTGCTGAAGCTTATAAACAAGATTTAGCTAATGCTGTCGCAGCAAATATTCTTCAAGCGTTTGAGGATAATACGATCCGTCCTCGTGACTATGTAACACATGAGCAAATGGAAAGTATTGTAGAGCGCTTTGTAGCAGAATACAAGGCACCATCTAATGGAGTGTCAGTAGATCTTCAAATTTTAGGAACTACAGATATTCATACAAATTTAGCTAATTATAATTACTATTTAGATGCTCCATCATCTGAGGTTGGTTTAGCTAATACAGCTACATTAATTGAACAAGCTCGTACTAAAAACCCTAACACATTACTATTCGATAATGGAGATTTAATTCAAGGTACGCCACTCGGCTCTTATAAAGCGTTAGAAAGTGTATTAAAGCCAGGGGAAGTACATCCGGCTATTGCAGCTCTTAACGCTTTAAAATATGATGGTGGAACTTTAGGAAACCATGAATTCAACTATGGTCTAGATTTCTTAACTGAAGTCTTAAATGATGCCAAATATCCAGTCGTAAATGCTAATACTTACGATGCTAAAACAAAAAAGCGTATGTTTACACCTTATGTCATTCTTGATAAAGAAGTAGTGGACAATGCAGGTAAGAAGCATACACTGAAAGTTGGTGTGACAGGGATTGTACCAACAAAAATTGTTGAATGGGATGCCATTCATTTAGCTGGTAAAGTTGACATGCAAGAACCTGTTGAAGCAGTAAAAGAAGTAGTACCTGAAATGCAGAAGGCTGGAGCAGACGTAATTGTTGTTCTTTCCCATTCAGGTATTGGTGAGGACACTTACGTGGAAGGCGCTGAAAATGTTGGCTATCAACTAGCTGGAATTGATGGAATTGATGCTTTGATTACAGGGCACTCCCACTTAACATTCCCAGGTGACTACAAAGATTTGAAAGATGTAGATCAAGAGAAGGGAACGATTCACGGTGTTCCAACAGTTATGGCAGGTAGCTATGGTAGCCATCTTGGTGTCATTGATCTAAAACTAGAACAACAAGGATCAGAGTGGGTTGTAGTAGATGGTAGTGGGTCATTGCAATCAATCAAGCAAGAAGGTTTACAACCATCCACTATGGTATTAGAAGCTGTTAAACAAGCACATGAAGGCACTTTAACTTATATTCGCCAGCCTGTTGGTGAAACAACTGCGCCAATCCATAGTTATTTCTCAATGGTGCAAGATGATCCTTCTATTCAAATCGTAACACAAGCACAAAAATGGTTTATTGAACAGGAATTAAAGGGGACGGCTGATGAAAAAACTCCGATTCTCTCTGCTGGGGCGCCTTTTAAAGCAGGTTCACGAAATAATCCATTAGATTATACAAACATTCCAGTTGGTCCACTTGCCATTAAAAATATGGCGGACATTTATCATTACGATAATACTGTAGCAACAATTAAAGTAACAGGTGCACAAGCCGTTGAGTGGTTAGAGATGGCTGCAGGTATTTTTGCAACGATTGACCCGAATAAGACGGAAGAGCAAAATATCATTGATTCAGAAGCACGCTCCTATAATTTTGACGTGTTAGATGGCTTAACCTATCAAATTGATGTGACATCTCCATCTAAATATGACCGTCGTGGTAATCTTGTTGATGAAAAGGCGAACCGTATTAAAAATGTACAGTATAATGGTAAACCAATTGATTTAAAACAAGAATTCATTATCATTACAAATAATTACCGTGTTGGTGGTTCGTATGGAGCGACATTTAAAAATACGGACGGCTCGAATATAACTAACTATGCATATGAAAATCGTCAAGCTGTAGTTGATTATATTATGGCAAATAAAACAATTAACCCTGCTGCGGATAACAACTGGTCATTTGTACCATTCCCAGCCAAGACGAAAGTTGTTTATCTATCTGCGAAAGATGCACAAAAATTTATCTCAGCAGATAGCAACATTGAATATTTAGAAGATACAGAGGCAGGATTTGCAAAATATTTAATTAAATAAAACTAAAAGGGAGAGTACGATTAAATCGCTACTCTCCCTTTATTGTCTTTCGAATGTATGGAAACGTGTGCCCTGATACGTTAGAAGACCAATGTCACCTTCTACTAGCTGTCCAAAATCACGACCATTCACTTTTAATTCCTGACGCTCCCCATTTCGTTCTTCAAATGTGATGAAATAGGAAGTATATGCCGCAGAATTATTAGAGCCTCCTCGAATATTCGTGCGTTTTGTCACAACCTTAGCGGGTACAGTTAAGGTTTGTGAGTGGTTGTTTTTAGACCAAATGACAATAGCTTTAATAAGGCTGAAGGCGATGCTACCAAAAACAATAAAAAAGACCATTGTAATAAAGCTCGATTCAAATGTAATTCCGTTATCAAACCATAGCATTTAAAGTTTCCTCTTTCCTTAAGGGTAAATCAATAGCTAAAGGGGGCTTAACTCGACATCTACCACAATGTCAATCTCATCACTGATTAATACGCCGCCTGTTTCTAAAATTGTATTATAGACTAAATTAAAATCGCGACGATCAATTTGTGCCTTTGCCTGAAAACCATATACTTCTTGTGCCCAAGGATTAATACCGTTTCCTGTATATAATGTTGTAAATACGATAGGTTTTGTTATGTTTTTAATCGTTAAATCCCCATGTATCAAAAAAGTTTTATCATCTTGTGTATCAATATATGTAGAGGTAAAAACTATTTTTGGATAGACGTCTGCATCAAAAAAATCTGGAGAAACAAGGTGTACATCACGGTCATGATTTTTTGTGGAGACACTAGCCACTGCAATGGTAATAGAGATACTTGCATCCTGCATTTGCTCAATATTGGCTGCAGCAATTTCAGCGTTGTACGATTCGAAAGTACCGTGAATTCTAGATATCATCATATGTCGTACAGAAAAACTTAGTGTGGAATGACTGATATCAATAGTGTATTTTTTCATTTGAAAACCCCCTAAAACAGCATTCTACAACGAATAATAAAGTAAACAAATACCATATTCAATGGGTTTTTCATAAATAGGAAAGGATAATCACTAATTAAAGTGTAAACTGTGAACATTTACAAGACTTAAAATAAATAGTTAGTCATATTACTGATGTATAGGGCATTTTATTATTAGGAGGACGGATGGTTAACGATGGAAGTTTCCACCGTAATTGAAAAAGACTGAAAATCAAAGTTACTATTTGTAATTAAGTATATAAAAGTATATTAATTATGTTATGTAAATAAGTTACTCTAAATTTACATTCCCTGCAATAATCGTTACAATAGTTACATAGAGGTGAAGAAATATGAATGAGACAACTTTATGTCCTCGTTTAGCTAAAGCAATGGATTTAATCGGAAAACGATGGACGGGTTTAATATTATATCAATTATTAGATGGACCACAGCGTTTTAATGAAATAGAGTCTGCATTACCTGTTAGTGGGCGTTTATTATCAGAACGTTTGAAGGAATTGGAAAAAGAAGGACTTGTTGAACGTAAAGTGTATTCTGAGGTCCCAGTACGAGTTGAATATTCATTAACAGATAAAGGGCAAGCACTAGAGGGCGCTATCCGTAATATTGAAACATGGGCAAGTAGCTGGCTTTAAAGTGCATGGCTTGTTCTTTAGGTAGTATTGTGCCAAAAACGACACTTGGAATGACTGTCAATTTTCTTTATAATATTCATCATCTCTGCACAGGACTTACCTGTCTTTTTATGTGTGATAAAAATACCCTTCATTTTACTTGTCAAATTGGGGTTCTAAATCCATACTGGTGTAGAGTAAGAAGGACGTTAGAAAGGAATTAGCTCTCATGACAAAACAACAATGGGCAAAGGATTTAGCGAAGAGCATTAATCCTGCCAATATTAAGTTAGATGAATCATTACAACAATATACAATGACAAAATTAGGTGGCAAAGCAGATGTTTTTGTTCTTCCTGATACAGAAGAAGCAGCAGCATTTGTAATTCGCTATGCATATATAAATAATATTCCTTTATTAATGTTAGGTAACGGATCTAATATGGTTGTTCGTGATGGTGGTCATAGAGGAATCGTTGTAACATTTTCAAATTTAGATGAGATTCGTATTAATGGTGAACATGTTTATGCCCAAAGTGGAGCGTTGATTAAAGATGTGTCGAAACTATCTGCAAAAGCATCTTTAACAGGCTTCGAGTTTGCCTGTGGTATCCCTGGATCAATTGGTGGTGCAATGGCTATGAACGCAGGTGCTTATGGCGGTGAGATTAAAGATATAATAGTTTCATCTAAAGTGTTAACAAAAGAGGGAGAAATTTTAACCTTGTCAAAGGAAGAGCTTGAGCTTGGTTATCGTAAAAGCATTATTGCGAAGAAAGGCTATTACGTGTTATCCTCTGAGTTTCAATTAGCTCCTGGCGTACAGGAGCTAATTGATGCGAAGATTGCTGACTTAACATTTCAGCGAGAATCTAAGCAACCATTAGAATATCCATCTGCGGGAAGTGTTTTTAAACGCCCACCAGGTCATTTTGCAGGTAAGCTTATTCAAGATAGTGGCTTACAAGGCAAAGGGGTAGGCGGGGCAGAGGTCTCTACGAAGCATGCTGGTTTTATTGTCAATAAAGGAAATGCTACTGCTTCTGATTATATTGCAACTATTCAAATGGTACAGCGGATTGTGAAAGAAAAATTTGGTATTGAATTAGAAACGGAAGTTAAAATTGTTGGTGATGATCTATAATGTGACGCTCTTCGCTTGAGTCGAAGGGCGTTTTTTTAAGGAGTGAGAATGAGATGAAATTTATATCATGGAATGTTAATGGAATTAGAGCTTGCCTGGGGAAAGGCTTTCTAGATTTCTTTCATCAAATAGAGGCAGATTTTTTTTGTATCCAGGAAACGAAATGTCAGGCGGGACAAGTAGAGCTTGCACTAGATGGTTATGAACAATATTGGAACTATGCTCAAAAGAAAGGCTACTCGGGAACGGCTATATTTACAAAGCATAGACCATTGTCTGTTAAGTATGGAGTTGGCAATGAAGATTCTCAGGATGAGGGTAGAATTATTACTTTAGAATATCAAGATTTCTATTTAGTAAATGTTTATACCCCCAATGCACAGCGAGATCTAGCAAGATTACCACTTCGTCTAACTTGGGAAGATCATTTAGCCAGCTATTTACAAGACCTGAATACCAAGAAGCCTGTTGTCTATTGTGGTGATCTAAATGTTGCACACACTGAAATAGATTTGAAAAATGCTAAATCGAATATGGGAAATTCCGGATTTACATATGAGGAGCGTGCGAAATTTTCGGAGCTTTTAGCCAGTGGTTTTGTAGATTCTTTCAGATACAAGCATCCTAATGAAACTGACCATTTTACATGGTGGTCCTATATGAATAAAGTACGGGAACGAAATATTGGTTGGCGCATCGACTACTTTATAGTTTCGGAGCAATTAAAAAATCAAATTGATCAAGCGACTATTCACCCACACATCATGGGCAGCGACCATTGTCCCATTGAATTACAACTACATGGCTAGCATTAAAAAACGTATTTTCTATTTGGAAAATACGTTTTTTTTATTTTTGCAATAATAATAGAATTAGGTAATTCATTCAAAAAAAGGCAACTAATTAAAGGAAAGCCATTTATCTATGAAATTCGTTTTTAACAATGCTTTGTAGCCTTCGAATAGCCAATTGTTTATACTAATCTAATAGCGAATGATGACAAAATTTTGTATTTAAAGATGGATTTACTTACATAAAACACGGATATTCGCTCGGAGTAATCTTTTAGTCCTTGTTTTAAGGATTTTAAGAGGTAGTAAAGAATATAGTGCACAGAGGGGGTAATGAGGTGGAAAAGAGAAAGTTCAAATGGAGAAAGTGGCTCATCGTCCTTACTGGAATCGTAGCGACTTTAGCTATCGTAGCTTTTATCGGATTTACATGGTTTATGAATAAATCTAAGCCGATGATTGATGGTGAATTAGCTGTCAATATTTTAGAGCAGGATGTGTCGGTTACAAGGGATGACAAAGGGGTTCCTCATATTTTTGCAAAGACAGATGCTGATTTATATCGTGCACAAGGTTATGTTCAGGCACAAGATCGATTATTCCAAATGGATTTAGCGCGAAGACAGGCGAGTGGTCGATTATCAGAAATTATTGGGGAAGCAACGATAAATACGGACAAACACTTTCGTACATTTAGCTTACGTGATGCCGCTGAGAAATCACTCGCAGCCTATGATGAGGAAAGCAAGCAAGTACTGGAGTGGTATGCAGAAGGGGTAAATGCATTTATTGTGCAAGCTAAGGAAAATAAAACTTTAAGCTACGAATTTTCATTATTGGGCTACGAGCCAGAGGAATGGACAGTCGTGGATTCTTTAACGATTGGGAAGTATATGGCATATGATTTGGGAGGGAATTGGAATACACTTGCCTTCCGTCACTGGGCTTTACAAAATTTTGATGAAGAAAAGGCGAAAGAATTATTTATTAAATACCCTGAAAATGCCTCTTCTATTATCGAGGCAAATATTAAAAATCCTGTAGTGGTAGCAGGACAATTTAATGCAGATCTATTGCCTAATGAATTTAACGGCAGTAATAACTGGGTTGTTTCTGGTGATAAAACTAAATCAGGTACACCTATTTTGGCGGATGATCCTCACCTAGGATTAAGTACTCCATCTATTTGGTATCAGATGCATCTGCAATCCCCACAACAAAATGTTAGTGGTGTCATTTTTGCAGGAATCCCAGGTATTATTTTAGGTCATAATGATGATATAGCATGGGGTGTGACGAATGTTGGCCCAGATGTGCAAGATTTATATATTGAAATACCTAATCCCGATAATCCAACGCAATACCGCTACGATGGAAAGTGGGAGCAGGCCGAGGTTCGTGATGAATCTATTAAGGTGAAGGACGGAGAAACCGTAGACTTTGAAGTGGTGGTGACACGCCATGGTCCAATTATGACGGATCTAGCATTCAAAGATACTGAGCCAACTGCACAATTTTCAATGCAGTGGACAGCGCTTCAATCAACTGCAGAATTACGTGCAGTAATTGGTTTTAATAAGGCGAAATCTTGGGATGACTTTGAAAAAGCTTTAGAAGACTTTAAAGCACCTGCGCAGAACTTCGTTTTTGCCTCGAAGGATGGCACAATTGCTTATAAAGCAAATGGTCAAATTCCTATTCGTAAGCAAGGTGATGGTCAATTGCCAGTTCCAGGTGATTCTAGTGACTATGGTTGGGATGGTTTTATTTCATGGGATGAGCTACCAACAATAGTGAATCCAGAGGAAGGCTTTATTGCGACCGCCAATAATCAAGTAGTAGGAGAAGATTATCCTTATCACATTACAGATTTCTGGGCTCAGCCTTACCGTTTTGAACGAATTAAAGAAGTACTTGTGGCGAATGATTCGATAACGGTGGAGGATATGATGAACTTGCAAATGGATCAACATAATCTCTATGCAAGGGAATTCCTTCCTAGTTTATTAACATCTATGAAAGCGCAAGATCAGGATGGTAAGTACGCAGAGATTATTACCATGCTGGAGAATTGGGATATGGTGGATGCTAAGGAATCAGGAGCACCACTCGTATTCCATACGCTAATGACCAAATTACAGGAAGTGTTGTTTAAAGATCAAATGCCTGCAGATATGTACGACATTATGCATGGTAAATTTAATATTACGGACCAGCTTTTACGCACTGCCTATGCAGGGGGGAAGAGTATTTGGATAGAAGAGCAAGGTGGAGTTGATGCAACAGTTTACAAGGCACTTGAACTTACCATTGCACAATTAGAAGATCAATTTGGTAAAAATGCATCCAAGTGGCAATGGGGTGATTTCCACCAACTCACTTTTAATCATACTTTAGGTAGTGCTTCTCCAATTTTAGCTGCCTATTTTAATGCTAAAAAGGTTCCAATTGGAGGCTCCAAAGTGACGGTACAGGCCGCTGATAATGATCTTTCTGGTAATGTGGATCATGGTGCTTCTTGGCGTTTTGTTGTGGATGTGGGTGATTTAACTTCAGGCTATCATATTGTTGGACCTGGTCAAAGTGGTCATGTTAAGTCTGATTGGTACCAAGACCAAGTACTTGATTGGGCAAATGGTGATTATCATCAAACTTTTGTAAAACAGGAAGATATTAAAGGTAAAACATTAAAATTAAAAGCGAAGTAACAAAAAAGATTAGCGTACTTTTTTAAAGTACGTTAATTTTTTTACTAGGATATAAATCACAACATTCAAATATTCATTTGAATAAGATGGAATAATATGTTACATTGAATACAATCAAACGAATATTTGAATGAGGTGAGGTACAATGCCAAAAGAAATTTGTGAGGTGACACAAGTACATGAAGAAGCAGTCACTAAGGTACAACAACAAATGCCTGATCTATCAGGGGTAGCAAAGTTTTTAAAAGCATTATCTGATGAAACAAGGCTTAAAATCGCCTTTGCTTTAACGGTAGAGGATGAATTATGTGTTTGTGATGTAGCATCGATTATTGGCTCGTCAGTCGCAACAGCATCACATCATTTACGTTATTTAAAAGATAATAATTTAGCAAAGTCACACCGCAAAGGGAAGCAGATGTATTACTCTTTAGCGGATGAGCATGTATTTCAAATTGTAACAATTGCCTATGAACATGCGAAAGAGGGGATTGCGAATGGTAGCGACGCCAACTAAACAAGAATACAGATTGCAAAATCTTTCCTGTGCTAGCTGTGCAGCGAAGTTTGAGAAAAATGTAAAGTCTATTCCTGAGGTGGAGGATGCACAAGTCAACTTTGGTGCTTCTAAAATAACGGTAGTCGGCAACATTAGTGTGAATCAAATTGAAGAAGCAGGTGCCTTTGATGGGATCAAGGTGTCGCAATCAGCAGTGAGAACAGTTGAAAAATCTACACCTTTTTACCGTAAAAAAGAAAATATTTTGGCAGGGATATCTTTGTTCTTTGTCATTCTAGGATATTTATTTGTTTCTATGCAGGGAGAAACAAACCCGATCCCAATAGCCATGTTCATCATAGCTATTCTTGTAGGGGGAATTGGTATTTTTAAAACGGGCTTCCGTAATTTAGCTCGCTTTGAATTCGATATGAAGACCCTTATGACAATCGCTATTATTGGAGCTGCTATTATTGGGGAATGGGAAGAAGCGGCAGTTGTAGTCTTTCTATTTGCGGTGAGTGAAGCACTTGAAGCTTACTCTATGGATAAGGCAAGACAATCTATTCGAGGGTTAATGGATATCGCTCCACCAACAGCTATTATTAAAAGAGCACATGGCGAGCATTTTCATGAGCTTGAACTGCCGACGGAAGATATCGAGATAGGGGATATTTTACTTGTAAAGCCTGGGCAAAAGATTGCGATGGATGGCATTGTCATTAGCGGGCTATCTGCAGTGAATCAAGCTGCTATAACAGGTGAGTCCATTCCGGTGAATAAAACAGTGAATGATGAAGTATTCGCAGGTACATTAAATGAAGAGGGTGCGCTTGAAGTTCGCGTGACAAAGCGAGTAGAAGATACAACAATTGCTAAGATCATTCATCTTGTAGAAGAGGCACAGGCAGAAAAAGCACCTTCTCAGCAATTTGTAGATCGCTTTGCCAAGTATTACACACCAGCTATTATAATTGTTGCTTTTTTAGTAGCTGTTATTCCACCTTTATTTATAGGCGATTGGCAGCACTGGATTTACCAAGGCTTAGCGGTGTTAGTGGTAGGATGTCCTTGTGCACTCGTTGTTTCTACACCGGTGGCTATAGTCACTGCGATTGGGAATGCTGCAAGACAAGGTGTACTTATTAAAGGCGGGATTCATTTAGAACAATTAGGACATATTGAAGCGGTAGCCTTTGATAAAACAGGTACATTAACCGAAGGACAGCCAGCCGTTACGGATATAGTGACAATGGATGGTTGGTCAGAGGACTATGTATTACAACTAGTAGCAGCAGTAGAAAAACAGTCCCAGCACCCTTTGGCAAAAGCTATATTAAATAGATTACACGATAAAAATTTATCTGAGCTAGTGCCTACAGAATTCCAATCAGTCACAGGCAAAGGAGCCTTTGCAACGGTTGATCAGCAGATTATTTACGTAGGTAGCATGAAGTGGGTATCCACATTAGCTTCTATCGATAAAAATATAGAAAATCAGGTTAAAAAACTACAGGAACAGGGTAAGACAGTAGTAGCAGCAGTTTCGAAAAGCCAACTCATTGGATTAATTGGGATTGCTGATCAATTGCGTCATGAAAGTAAGGATGTATTGAAAAAACTTAATGCCCTAAAAGTAAAGCATATGGTGATGTTAACAGGAGATGCAGAGCCTACTGCTAAGGCAATTGCTACATCATTACAGGTAACAGATGTGCGTGCTGGTTTATTACCAGAGGAAAAATTAATGGCGATTAAAGATTTACGTGCACAGTTTGGAGCCGTAGCAATGGTTGGGGATGGCGTTAATGATGCGCCAGCATTGGCCACTGCAAATGTGGGAATTGCAATGGGAGGAGCAGGCACAGATGCAGCCCTTGAGACAGCTGATATTGCCTTAATGGGTGACGATTTAACAAAGCTCCCATACACAATTGGGTTAAGCAGAAAAACACTACGCATTATTAAAGAAAATATTATTTTTGCCCTAGCCTTAAAATTAATTGCGTTATTGCTAGTTATCCCAGGATGGCTGACATTATGGATAGCAATTTTTGCAGATATGGGTGCAACCTTATTAGTTGTTTTTAATTCATTAAGACTAATAAAAGCAAAAAAGTAGTAGGTAAGATGTGATTTTACTGTAAAAAGTAGGAGATTAATCTTACTTTGACACTACTAATTTTGTGCGAATAGATGCTACTAGTGATTCTTGAAAAAGAACTTTTTAAAAGCTATTATAGTTTCAGGAGTAATGTAACCATTCAATATAAATGAGGCGAAAGTTTGAATAAGTCAGATCCTATTTTAGTAAACGTTACAGAAGAGATTGTGCGTGGTTTAGTAAGCTTTTTACTACGAGGACCGGAATATCAAACATTTTGTAAATGCGAAATCTGTGAACTAGACACGGTGGCACTTACACTAAATGCATTGCCGAGTAAGTATGTTACATCTATGGAAGCTAGAGACGCGGCATTTAAGGAAATGAATACTCCTGAAAGTATTGAGCGCATTAACAAAGAGATTATTCACGCGTTACATGTGGTAAATAAGTATCCTCGACACAAAGTGGAGCCTACTTCTTAAATGAAGAGGCTCTTTTTAAGTTGTACAGGTAGTGATTTTCTGGCATATGTATTTTCAGTTAACTTTTAAGCCAAGCTTGTAGTAAACTAGAGAGTAAGAAAAGGAAAGAGAGGGAAAAAGATATGCCAACACCTAGTATGGAGGACCATATCGAACAAATTTATTTACTAATCGCTAACAAAGGATATGCGCGAGTGTCTGACATTGCTGAAGCATTATCTGTTCTTCCTTCTTCTGTTACAAAAATGGTTCAAAAATTAGATAAAGATGGTTATTTAGTTTATGAAAAATACCGTGGACTGACATTGACGCCGAAAGGCGAAAAGCTTGGAAAGCGTCTTGTGCAGCGCCATGAATTGCTCGAGCAGTTTTTACGAATGATTGGTGTGGATGAAGAGCGAATATATAATGATGTTGAAGGAATAGAGCATCATTTAAGTTGGAATTCAATCGATCGTATAGCAGACCTTGTGCAAGTAATGGAAGAGAATCCAGACATCGTGAAAAAATTAGAGGCATCAAAGACACAGCACAATCTATAAAATGATGGTGTGAAGGAAAGGGAGACAATATGGACGCATTAAAATCAGGTGAAGTCGTTACATTAACGGTATTAGAGCAACAAACATCAAAATGGATTTTAACAAATGGAGTTGAAGAACTTCCTTTAAATGCTTCAGAGGTAACAGAGCCGCTAACAGTAGGTGATCGCCTTGAAGTATTTTTATTTGTAGATCGACGAGGGGATCTGGCTGCTACAACAGCTATCCCAGCTTTTACACAAGGAGAATATGGTTGGGCAAGAGTGCTAAAAGTAGTAGAACGTGAAGGGGCTTATGTAGATATTGGTTCCTCCCGTGAAGTATTAGTAAAAGCAGAGGATTTACCACCATTAAAAGAGGTGTGGCCGGTTCCAGGCGATCATTTATTTATGACACTACGCACAGATCGTAACGGTGATTTATTTGGACGATTAGCAACAGAAGAAAAGATTTCTGAGCTATATGAAGGTGCATTTGAAGATTTGCATAATAAAAACATTCAGGCACGTCCATATCGTTTGTTACCAGTTGGCTCGTTTTTGCTAGGTGTAGAACATCCATATCGTATTTTTGTGCATGAATCAGAGCTCAATGCGGAGCCACGCTTGGGACAAGATGTAGTAGTTCGAATTATTGATGTAAAAGAAGATGGTTCAATGAACGGTTCTCTTTTGCCTCGAAAACACGAGCGCCTTTCCGATGATGCGCAGCAAATTTTGAGCTATCTACAGGATGTTGGGGGCAAAATGCCATTTGGCGATAAATCCTCTCCTGAAGAAATTCAAGAAATGTTTCATATGAGTAAGGGTGCCTTTAAACGTGCCTTAGGAACATTGATGAAAGCTGGTAAAGTGAAGCAACAGGACGGCTGGACTGAGGAAGTCTAGTGAACGTTTAAAAATAAACCAAAAAATAGCGACAAGAGACATCCTTGAAACCTTCTCTTCTTTTTTACGTACTAATAACTGTATAGTGGTATACATTATACAGGCTAATTATGAGGTTTTATCGAAAGGGGGTCACACGATTTGAAAAAAACTTGGATTAAAATACTAACAGCTACTATGTTGGTATTTGGTGTGATGGCACCAGCGACAGGGTTTGCATCTGATAATACGCCTCCGAAAGCAATTGATGAGAAGTTAGGCGTACCAATCATTGTATATGGGGCAAATTTATCTGAAGCTGAAAAAGAGTCAGTAAAGAAATCATTGAAAGTAAATGAAGAACCTGAAATCGAAGAAATAACGGTATCAGGTCAGGATTTAGTTAAATACATTAAAGATAGTAATTCAAGTTCCCGCATGTATTCTTCTGCTAAAATTACACGAAGAGATGCAGGGGAAGGTCTAGTAATAGAAATTGTCACACCAACAAATATTACACAGGTGACATCTGAAATGTACGCGAATGCAATGTTAACGGCGGGGATTGAAGATGCTACAGTACAGGTGGCTGCACCTAAGGCGGTAACAGGGCATTCGGCGTTAGTAGGTATTTACAAGGCATACGAGGTCACTACAGGTGAAACGCTTGATATTGAACGAACAGATGTAGCAAATGAGGAGTTATCAGTTGCGACATCTATTGCTGAATCTGCAGGTGTGGATGATGCAAAGGTAGCTGAATTACTAACAGAAATTAAAAAACAAATTGCTGAATTAAAGCCAGCTACACGTGAAGACGTTGAAAAAATCGTTCAAGAGCAATTAAACAAGCTTGAAATCAATTTAAGTGAAAAGGACCGTCAATTGCTTGTAGATTTAATGGATAAAATCAGTAAGCTGGATATTGATTTCAGTAAATGGTCTGAACAATTAAACGATATTAGTAATACGATTCAGGAAAAGTTTGGCTCTCTTATGGAAGATAAAGGCTTCTGGGAGAGTGTGAAAAGCTTCTTTGCTAATTTAAAAGATACTATATCTTCTTGGTTTAACTAATAATGAATAATAAAAGAATCTGTCATACTCATATACTTGAATGAGTGGACAGATTCTTTTTGTTTAGAAGAGTCGCAAGTTTTGGGAAAATCCAAAAAGCTATGGTACTATGAATAAAAGGAGTGGTGAAAAATGGAATTTCAATTACAGCAATTAGCAGGGAATAAATTTGCATTTTTGAATGAGCAAGCAGGGGAAAGACTTGCAGAAATTACTTGGCAGCAAAACGGGCAAGTAATGGTAATGGATCACACATATGTATCAGATAAACTCCGAGGTCAAGGGGTGGCCAAACAATTGCTTGATCAGGCAGCACAGTATGCGCGAGAACATGATTATAAGATGGAAGCGGTTTGTTCCTATGTAGTTGCGGCCTTTGCCAAATCAGATGCTTATAATGATGTAAAACGATAAAATAAAGGCAATCTGCTTATAGGGTAAGCGGATTGCCTTTTAATTGCTAAAGTAACTCATTCAAGTAGCTCCTTACAGAAGAATAACACCATAAATTAGTACGGTTAAAAGGCCTGCCCCACCTACTAATGAAGCCATGTCTATCCAATCATACGCTAAATCGAATTCCTTCATCATAATCACGCTCCTATTATTAGTATTAATTTATTAATTCCCTTTACTTGCCTTTTATAATCATAAAAAATTACATAATTATAATAAATGTCGAAAATTAAGCTAAATGTTAATAGAAGAATGGTTAGTACGGCGGATATTTAGGCAAGTATATTTCTTATTCTTATATATATGCAGATAGAGATAAAAAAATAAATGTTTATTCTTCTAAGAATAGGGAAAAACTATAGTACAGAGCTAGTTTCTATATTTTTAGGAGGTAATAAATTATGGCTAAACGAAAAGGAACAGGTGTTGTCATTGCAGGATTAGCGGGATTAGCAGCATCTTATTTAAGTAAAAAAGAGAACCGTGATAAAGCACTATCGATGTTTAATAATATGAAATCAAGATTAGAATCCTATCTGACAACAGGTCCTGATATGCACGACAATATTGCAGAACGCGTATCAACAGAGGTAGCAACAGAGGCTGGTACTTCTCCAACGAAGATCGCCTCAAATGAAATGGTCGCTGAAGGTGGAGGACATACTGGTGTCCACTTCTATAATGAGGAAATTCAAGATAAGGAAAAATAATGACAAAACCTTCTCATCTATGCATGAGAAGGTCTTTTGTGTGGGAATAGGATTACTCCTGCAAATATTAATAATACAATTCCCGTAAAGATAAAGCCGCTGATCACTCCAAGTGATAGCCATCCTAACAAGGAAGAACCTAATACTACACCGAGAGAGAAAAATGCATAGAAATAACCATATGCTTTTCCTCGTATTTCAGCAGTTGTGGAATCTATTAAAAGTGAATTGACGGAAGGGAAAAGGAATCCAAACCCTACCCCATAACATGCCATTGCTAGGTAAAGCAAAGAGCTAGAATCCGCTTGGCTAATTAATAATTGGCTTAATCCCATTAATCCAATACCGAGTGACAATGTTTTTAGAGGATTAACCTTATCAAAAATACGATTAGTTGGTAATAAAAAAACAAGTACAGCGATAATACCAAATGTGCTCATCAATGTGCCACTTAAACGGGAGTCAAAGCCTAGAGATTGAACTTTGAGCGGTAGAAGATATGCAATTACACCTTGTGAAAACATTAAAAAGAAGGCTCCTGAAAATGCCTTTAATGTTCCTGTATTATTAAAGAATACACTTATCGGAATATATGTACTTGGTGCCGCTTTCTCTTTTTTTACTTGATTTGCTCTTAGTAAAAAGAAAGAAAGGATACCTAATAAAAGCATGAAGCTTGCAGAGATATTAAAAACAAATGGGACACTTGTCCGGCTTGCTAGAATACCACTAAAAGCAGGGCCAATAATAGCAGCAATACCAACAAATGCGCCAGAAATAGCACTACCCTTACCTCTTTTTTCTTGCTCAGTAGCATTTGCTAAAAATGTAAAGGCGGCAGGGACAATGAAGCCTGCAACAAGTCCATGAATAAAACGGACTACTAAAAGCGCAATAGGCTCCTCTACTAAATTATAAAGTGTTAACGATAAACCAGTTGTTATGAGACCAACGATGAGTATGATAAAAGGTCCTTTGCGATCCGTTAAAAAGCCTGAAATGATATTACCAAATGTATTGGATAACGAATACATACCTACTGCAAGACCTGTAAGGAATGCCGATGCGCCTAAAGACTCTGCATATGTACTCATAACAGGTAGCTGGGTAAAAAGGTCGAAAAAAGAAAAGAAAATAATTACATAAATAAATTTTTTCATAGCTCCTCCCATGAATTAGAACAAATTAGTAAGTTAGTTGCATATATTCTATTATAACATTTCCAATAAAAAAGAACGCCCAATAAGTTTTCACTTAGTAGGCGTCCAGAAAATTGATGATTAAGCTTTTGAAACTTCTTTTTTCATTGTTTTGTTTTTAGCAAGGTTTACATGCCAAGAAAGTGCTTCCTCTAAAAGGTGAGGCGTTTGATGGCTACCAGTTGCTTCGACAGCACGGTTATAGTAATCCCATAATTGCTCTTTATAATCTGGGTGTGCACAGTTTTCAATAATTAAAGGTACACGTTCTTGTGGCGCAAGACCACGTAAGTCAGCGATACCTTGTTCTGTTACGATAACATCTACATCATGCTCAGTATGATCAACGTGAGATACCATTGGCACGATAGAAGAAATTGCTCCACCTTTTGCGTATGATTTTGTAACAAAAATACCAAGGCGTGCATTACGAGCGAAGTCTCCTGAACCACCGATACCGTTCATCATACGAGTACCAGAGACATGTGTTGAGTTTACGTTACCATAGATATCTAACTCAAGAGCTGTGTTGATTGAGATAAGACCCAAACGACGGATAAGTTCAGGGTGGTTAGAAATTTCTTGTGGACGTAAGCAAATTTTATCAGCATATTTTTCTAAATTGCCATATACTTTTTGCTGTAATTCTTCAGTAAGTGTAATTGAAGTTGCAGCGGCAAATTTAACCTTACCTGCATCGATTAAGTTAAATACTGCATCTTGAAGTACTTCTGATGCCACAATTAAATCTTCAAATTCTGAATCTGCAAAGCCATCAAGTACAGCGTTTGCAACAGAACCAACACCAGATTGTAATGGCATTAATTGTTTTGTTAAACGACCTGCTTTAATTTCATCGCGGAAGAAGTCTAATAAAATGTTTGCCATATTTTGTGTTTCTTCATCTGGAGGTACGATTAATGAAGGAGCATCTGGCTCTTCAGAAATAACAATTGCTTTAATTTTAGCTGGATCCACTTTAATACCGATATCACCAAGGCGTTGCATAGCGTCTGTCATTGGAATAGCTTCACGCTTACCTTGTTCGCCAGGTACATAAATATCATGGATGCCGATTAAAGCTTCAGGATGAGAAATGTTTAACTCGATAATAATATTTTCGGCATATTCTGCAAAGATAGGTGAGTTACCTACAGAGTTTGTTGGAATGATTAACCCATCTTCAGTAATAGCAACCGCTTCAAGAATTAAATACTTGATTGGTCCGATAATTCCTTGGCGCACTAGCTCAGCATTATGAGAAAGGTGAGCATCTACATATAAAACATCACCAGAGTTAATTAAATTACGGATACCAGCGTCTCCTTGGAATGGTCCACGTTTTCGAATGGCACCAGCTTCTGCTAAGTACTTATCCACTTCTGGTCCTAAAGATGCACCTGTGTATACATCAATTTTGAATTCTTCATTTTTTGCTCGCTCAACTAATGCCATTGGCACAACTTTTGCGTCCCCAGCACGAGTAAAACCACTCATCCCAACTACATCACCATTAGAAATAAGCGCTGCTGCTTCTTCAGCAGTGACAATTTTACTCTCAAGTTCTTTTAAACCTAGGCGTTTTTGAACATTTGCATCCATAAAAAAATCCTCCCCTAAATAATTTTGATGGAAACCGATTACAAAACTAGAAAAAACATTTGAGAATTTTCTGTTTATTCAGTTGTAGTATGACTCCAACCATTTGAATAATACTATCACCAAATTGTCACAATTACTTTATGAATAGCATTAAATTGAGTAAAAAAAGGAAAATCGAGCATTAAGATGATTTTTCGACAGAGAAAACGTTTTATTGTAGAGCTGTATAAATATAGGAAATTTCTACATAAAAACTATGCAAAAATTGTTAATAGAGGACAAGAGGGGGCTCTTTAGGAATAAAAAAATACAGCGAACAATCCACATACATTGCTCGCTGTACTTAAAATTAGAAACCTAAAGATCGACGGAAATAGCTTGCATAGCGTTGGCTAACAGGGATACGAGTACCATCTTTCATAATTAATAAAAACGTTGAGTGAGAATCTGGTTGAATTTCATCGATGTAGTCAATGTTAACGATGTAAGAGCGGTGACAACGAATAAATGAATCGGGTGCTAAAAATAGCTCTAAATCACTTAGGTTTAAACGGTGATAACCTTCACGAGACATTGTTTTAACAAATGTTTTACGGAGTTGTGTTTCTAAATAAATCACTTGATCATGCTTAATTGGGTACCAGCAATCATCGATTTTAATGGTAATGTAGTTTGTTAAGAATGCTGATGGTTTTTGCGGGAAGATAGCAGTAATAGCTCCTTTAGTTTCGCCTTCCTCCATTAAAGGAATACTCATACCGTAATATGCTACACCGAAAACATCAGGTTCGATGTATGAGCTAATTTTTTGGCCATAGCTTAGGGCTTTATGAGCCGCTGAACCTTCTTTAATAGGATCGCCAGGTTTAATTTTTAAATCAACTTTTTTACTTGGCTGGTAATACAAATACTCATTGGTATCAGAGATAGCAATGGAAGTATTTTCAGGGAAGAATTCCTTAATAATCTCCATAATTTCTTCTATTTGTTTTGGTTCCACTTTATACACCTCGTCTAAACTTTTAAAAATAGTATTATCATCTATTTTACTACATAATCATATAAATTATATAGAGAAGATTTAGGAATAAAATAGAAAAATGTCGATTGACTCATTAGAATGGTGAAATTTGTCTTGTATAATTTGTAAATACATTTATATAATTACTAATTTATTTTGATACGTATATGGTAAAATTTAATTGTTAGGAATAAGTTTACAAGGTTTCTACTATGCCTATGTGATAAATTAGAACTAGAGTAGCAATTAAAATTTGGTTGAAAGGAAATCGCAGAATATGGTAAAATTCACTGTATAGTCTATTTTCTTGTGTTCTGGTGTTTAAGTTAGGTTATTTATAAGGTTGTTTTTTAAAAAAAATGTGAAATAGGACTCAGTTCTCAAGATAAATTAATAAATACTATTTTCTTATTTTTTATTCATTGGGATTGATGTCAAATATTGTAATGCAGTTCGTGCACTCTGAGGAAAGATGGGGAAGATTATGCAACTACATCAACATTCTATGTCAGAAACGATTTCCAAAAGATACTTCCAAGAAATCGATAATATAAATCAATATATCGGCGTCGAAGAATTTTTTAATATTGAGTCGAAATTAATTTTTGAAATTTACCATTTAGAATCCACCAAAGCGAAGAAATCTTTACATGAATTAATTGATATTCTTTCAATTCGTTTTGGGAAACAGGTCATTAAAATTGTTCGAGGTTATTTTTCCGTTTTGTCTTCGATCGTTGCTCGAAAATTGCTAGACAATCAAGTACCTTCGAAAAAGGCATTTGCTTTCAATATCGCTTGTAATGATATGATCGAAAACCAAATGAAAGACGCAGAATTTTTGCAATTTGCCGATGATTTAATTGATTTCTTTGTTTATTTTATTGCAGATCGCAAACAACCGACTTTCCGTCATCAGACTGTCAACAAAGTGATCATGTATATAAATGATGAATTAGAAAATGATTTAACTGTGGAAAGTATTGCTAACAACTTCCATATAAGTACTAGTCACTTATCACGTATTTTTAGAGAACATGTAGGTATTACATTAGTTGAATACTTAAATGTTAGACGTGTAGAAGAGTCTCAATACTACTTACGACATACAAACAAAAGTATTACATCTATATCTGATCAATTCCATTTCTGTAACCAAAGTTATTTTACACGTATTTTCAAAAAGTATACTGGTGTTACGCCGAAGCATTTTAGAGATGAGCTTCATCATGAATTTTACCGATTTGAAATGACTGAGACAGAATTGCAAAATGCATAGCTTTTGAGCATAGAAAAATAATAGGTGCGGAGGTGTTAGCTATACTGCTATAGCTCGCACCTTTTTTTATGAAAATAACAAACATAAATAGTAGCACTTGCTATTTGATAAAGATAGACCCTATAAGGTATACTTCACAGTAGTTGATAAATTATAGTAGGTGGAAAAATGAAAAATTTGAAACTATTTTCAATGCTTGGGCTAGCTGTTTTTGTACTTAGTGGCTGTCAAGCAGTGCAAAACAAAGAAGGTTTTTTCTATAGTATCTTTGTAAAACCTATGGAATTTTTACTGGAATTTTTCGGGAACGATATCTTTGCAGGTAGTTATGGTTTAGCAATCATTGCGATTACTGTTCTAATCCGTTTAGTCTTAATGCCAATTATGTTGAAAAATTATCGTCAACAACAATTGATGAAAACAAAAATGGATGCGTTCAAGCCTGAAATGGAAGCAGTTCAGAAAAAAATGAAAGAAGCTAAGACAAAAGAAGAGCAAACGCAATATCAACAAGAAATGATGGCTCTCTATCAAAAGCATGGCATTAATCCATTAAATATGGGATGCTTACCAATGCTAATCCAAATGCCGATTATTATGGGTCTTTATTTCTCGATTTTATATTCAACAGATGTGAAGTCACATGAATTTTTATGGTTTAGCTTAGGGTCACCTGATATCGTCATGACGATTGTAGCGGGGATTGTGTACCTCGTTCAGGCACGAGTATCATTATGGACTGTACCTGAGCAGCAAAAAGCTCAAATGAAAATGTTTATTTATATTTCACCAATTATGATTGTCTTTATTTCAATGTCATCTATGGCAGCATTACCTTTATATTGGTCTGTCAGCGGTGCGTTGTTAATTCTACAAACATATATTGGGCGAAAGTATTATTCGCAACATCCAGAAAAAGCAAAATAATTTATTCATGTCGAGGCGCCTCTGTTGCCTCGATTTTTTTAGGGGGACAACATGATGAACAGAAAATGGCTATCATCCATTTTAGTCGCTATTTTTAGTATTGCGGCACTTGTATTTATTATTATAGGGAAATTCAATTTTGCAGTACTTGCAATGACGATTATGTTTGCCATGTCAAATGGCTTTAGAGCAAAAAGTTTTGAAGAACAAGGGTATGGAAAAGAAGCGAAATGGATGAAGTATATGGCGATATTTTTTGCGATAGCTTCAATCAGCGTATTCATCATTATTCTTACAGACTAATATTTACAAAATAACAGGTGAATTTCACACCTGAAAATGTGAACAGTGCTAAAATGAGATTATATTAATCAAGTAATAAAATAAGATAAGTATTTACAGAGGGAGGACCTACTCTTTTCGTATGTGCTATTTTTAAAAGGGGCATAAATAGTGAAAAACAATCGTCTTTTGCTCATCATGGGTGCTTTGATTTCTGTTGCGTTAATCGTATCTATTTTTGTAGTTTACAACTATAAAAATAATCAAGTAAATAGTGCATCTGATGAGCAACCAAAATCTACAGAAACAAATAAATCAACAGGGCAAGATTCTTCTACAACAGAGAAGACAGACACTACACCTGAAACACCTGAAAAGCCAGAGCAGCAACCAGACGAAAATGGCTATCTGCCTAATCAAACATTACCTACCGAACCAACTTATATAAAAGGCATTCTGCTAGCAAATAAAATTTATCCGCTTCCTTCTACCTTTGCACCTGAGGAAAATCCAGAAGCAAGACAAGCGCTAAATCAAATGCTAGAGGCTGCCAAGCAACAAGGGTTTGATTTAGTTGCTTTTAGTGGTTATCGTTCTTTTGAATATCAAACAACACTTTATAACAACTATGTTAATCGTGATGGACAAGCAGCGGCAGATCGATACAGTGCTCGTCCAGGCTATTCTGAACACCAAACAGGCTTAGCGTTTGATATAGGAGAGCGAGGAAAAGAAGATTTATGGCTGACAGAGGAATTTGGAGAAACACCAGCAGGGCAATGGTTATTTGCACACGCTCAAGAGTATGGGTTTATTCTACGATTCCCTCAAAACAAAGAGGAAATTACAGGCTATATGTATGAGTCTTGGCATTATCGTTATGTTGGTAAGGATATAGCTAAAGAAATTGCTAAGCAAAGTATTACGCTAGAAGAATATTTAGGCGTGAAATAAGAAAAAGGAAGAGATGCCGTTCTACACGAACAAGCTCTCTTCCTTTTTCATTTTATAAGATAGGAGTTAATAACCGAGATATTGATTCTTTAAATTTGATCAATGATGAACGGTTTTGGTACATCTCCCACGTCAGCTCTGTACAATCAAAAATATCCTTTTCAAACAGCTCCGCCAGCTGATGCGAAATGTTGGCATCATAGATAAAGGCATTAACCTCGAAATTTAAGCTAAAGCTTCGAACATCGATATTAGCTGTACCAACAGAGGAAGCTTCATCATCGATAATAATGGCTTTGGCATGAATAAAGCCCTTTTCATAAATATATACTTTTGCTCCTGCTCGAAGTAGCTGTCCAACATAGGAATATGTAGCCCAATAAACAAACATGTGATCTGGCTTGTTAGGGATCATAATTCGAACATCGATACCGGACAATGTCGCAATTTTAATGGCATCTAAGAAGCTTACATCCGGAATAAAATAAGGCGTTTGAATATAGATATACTTTTGGGCCATATTTATCAGCTTTAAGTAACCAATCTTAATTTGTTCCCAATCGGAGTCAGGTCCGCTTGATACAATTTGTAAACCAACATCACCTTTTTTCGGAATAGCAGGGAAGTAGCGGTCCGAATAGCCCATCTTTTGCTGGGAACTTGCTTGATTCCAATCTAATAAAAAGCGTGTTTGGAGTGGATGTACGGCACTACCTTCAATGCGTAAATGTGTATCTCTCCAATACCCAAACTTTTTTTGTAAGCCTAAATATTCATCCCCAACATTAAAACCTCCGATATAGCCAATACGGCCATCAATGACAACGATTTTTCGGTGATTCCTAAAATTTAAACGGGGATTAAGTAGTGGGAAGATGGAAGGGAAGAACACTTCTACCTCACCTCCGGCATTAAGTAATTCTTTAAAATGACGTTTCTTCACATTACGTGAGCCCATCTCATCATAGAGGAGGCGTACCTTGACACCTTGCTGTGACTTTTTAATTAGTGCTTGAACGATTCGTGTTCCTAAATCATCTAGGCGGAAGATATAGTATTGAATATGGATATGGTCCTTAGCCGCTTCAATATCTTTAAGGAGCTGTTCAAATTTATTGGCCCCATCATCAAAAATATCTAGATGGTTGTCCTGCGTTAAAACGGCATTGTTTGTTCTAAGGTGCATGTAAATCATCTCTTGATAATTCTCTGCATTTGAAATACGAAACTCAAATGTTTCATCACGAATGGCATCCATTTGATAGTTGATGAGCGTATCAATACCGATATCTTTACGCCCTTCCCAACGGAATAAATGTTTTTTTCGTAACTGTCTTCCAAGTAATAGATACAAAATAAACCCAGCTAATGGTATGAAAAATAGTACGAGAATCCATGCCCATGTAGATGTAGCATCTTTACGTTCTAAAAAAATGATAGTCATGGCTAATAAAATATTAAAAAATAAAGTTAAAGGAACTAAATATTCTATATCTGTAAAAATGCTCATTCCTACACCTGCCTTTACTATTGATAATAACATAACTTAGTATAGCCTACTTCAAATGAGGAAAGAAGATTTTAAGTAGCTAGTTAGCATAGAAAAGGATTATCTCTATGACTTATTAGAGATAATCCGAATTGCCTGTTAATCATTCTATCGTAGCCATGATGAATGTTAATCAAAACGCAACGATTTATTAGAGGCTTTAAAAATAAAAATTAAGCTAATGGAAAGAATGGCGATTACTGCTGATGTATAGTAACCGAGACTTGCATGCATTGTAAATAACCAGGTGAAAAATAGTGGGCCAAGTATCCGTCCTAGATTATCCATGGAATAAGATAGTCCTGCCGCTGTACCATATTGTCCGCCAGATTCTTTAGAGGATAGCGAAACAACACATGTTCTCGCAAGTGCGTTTCCAGCTGTAAAGACACATAATGCTAGCCCTGCGATAAATAGGTTGGCGGTTAACGTGAATAAAAGCATCCCTACGGCTGTTACAATTTGTGCACCGATTAGCCAAGTTGTCTCACTGCCGTTTTTAATTCGGCGAACGACACCACCTTGTATCGCAGCATCAACAAAACCACTAAACATAAATAAATAACCAATTTGTAATGGTGTAATTTGAATTTTTTCAATTTGGAACAGTTGGAAAGTAGCTTCTACACCTGCCAACATAAATGTTACTAAAAACGAAAACATAAATAAGTAACGTACACGGTATCGTAGCATTTTCCCAGCACCTTTTGGCACAATAGCACGTTTATTTGAATCTTTTCGTTTTTCAGGTTCTTTTAAGACGAAACTTGCATAAATAAATAATAGTCCAATTAATATAGCTGATGCGATAAACGGTAATTGCAAGCTATAATGCCCTAGCATTCCACCAATTGCTGGGCCAAAAATAAATCCTAGACCGATGGACATACCCATAAAGCCCATATATTTATTACGTGTCTCCTCGCTAGACATATCTGCAATAAATCCTGTTACAGCTGTATATAAAGCTCCAGAAAATAATCCTCCTACGACGCGGGAAACATATAAAATAGCTAAGTTATCAATAAATAATGAAAAAATAACAAAGCTTAGGCTAAAACCAATTAGTCCCGTTAAGATTAGCTGTTTACGACCTACCTTATCTGATAGCATGCCCCAAAATGGCGCAGTGAAAAAGCTAGCTAATGAATAGACGGTCAGTAAGCCACCAACATGGAGATTATCCCAATTTTGCTGCACAATAACCTCTGGTAAGACTGGGATAATAATACCGAATCCTAGGTAAACGAGGAATTGAACTGACATTAATAATAAAATTGCCTTTTTCATACAGTTCCCTGCTTTCATACAATATTTCAATATGTATATTCTAACCCCGTTGTTCTTGCTATTACAAGAAAACGGAGGGAGAAACATAGATAGGCGACTTTTCTTTTGTTGTGAAATAAAGTAAATGAATAAAATATGGGTGTTTAGGTTAGTTTATAAATGTTTGGTGGTGAACATGGCAGGGTATAAAAAATTACAATGTCACAAAAAAGAAAAATTTCAAAGCGAAGTTAAATGGTATGATAAACTTGTCAGACATCATACTCATAGAAAAATGAAACTTTTTTGCCAATTAAACGTTATATAAAATCGAGGAAAGATTGAGGTGGAATGTATGAGGAAAGAAGTAGATTTGAAAAAGATTGTTTCGAATTTATCTAAGTTGGGTGTAACAGCCACTGTAACAAAGTCTCGACTAGAACTTTTAAAAGTGCTAACACCACCAACGCAGACACCGCAAGTTCAAGCTTAACTCGTTTAAAATAGAAAAAGGGAAGTCTCTGTAATAGAGGCTTCCCTTTTTCTATTTTTATTCATCTTCATCATGTGTAGTAAACATGTACGTCCGATAGTGGAATCTCATACTAAAGACAAGTCCGATAGCTAGAGCATTCCCCATTAATGAACTACCACCATAGCTAATGAATGGAAGTGGAATACCGGTAATCGGTAATAATTGAATCGTCATTCCTATATTCTCGAACACATGGAATGTAATCATAGCGATAATACCAGCACAAACATATGTTGAAAATGGATCTTTCAATAAAAGAGTAGTTTTTGTTAAATGATAAATTAGTAGGAAGAAAATACAAATAACAATACTTGCCCCAATAAAGCCCCATTCCTCACCGATTACAGTGAAAATGAAATCGGTATGGTTCTCTGCAACATATACTTCTCGGTTTCGAAAGCCCTTACCGAAAATTTCACCTGATCCAATAGCATTAAGCGATGTGATTAAATGGTAACCATCACTGGAAGAATAGGAGTAGGGATCGAGCCAAGAATAGATTCGAGCGAATTGATACGTTTTAAAACCGAATGTTTTCTCTAAGAAATCTTGCATATAGAGAGCCATCCATAGTAATGAACCACCTGCTACCACGCCACCTAAAAATGTAGGTAATATTATTTTCCATGAAATACCTGCTACAATAATAAGGGCAGCGGTAATGGCAAAGAATACAAGTGCTGAACCAAGGTCTGGTTGTTTCATAATAATAGCTAATGGAACGATAAGGGTTAAACCGATTTTTCCTAATAATAAGAAGTCTGTTTTTAATGATCTTAATGAGTAGACTTCATGGTGCTTACTAATTAATCGTGCCAGTGCTAAGATGTAGAATGTTTTCATAAACTCTGAAGGCTGAATGTTTCCAAGCGGTGTATGGTACCAGCTTTTTGCCCCATTGACTGGTGCACCGATTTGGCCTTCTCCTTCAGGCATAAAAATAAGCAGTACCAATAAGGCAATCCCTGCTCCATACATATACCATGACATTTTTTTATATTGATCTGGCTCAAAAAACATCACTATGCCAATAATTACTGCACCAATTACATACCATTGCATTTGTTTTGGAACGTAGTTAATGCCATATTGACCGGATGTTTGGGCAGATGCAATAGCTAACAAACTAATGACTAGAAAAGTGAAAAGAATAAAAGCAAGAGTCCAGTCAAAACGATTTGCGAAATTTCGTTTATTTTCCATAAAATCCACCTAAATTAAAATAGTATCTCAATATGAGTAAATATAATGCGTTTCTCCCATTTTCGTTTATAATGTTGAAAGAATAAGCAAATGCAAAATCAGAAAGAATGAATGTCTACTGATAAGATTGCAATTTGCTTTGAACGTTGTCAATGGAACTTTTAAGCAAATATTTTAACTCATTGAGTAATTGAAAACCTATATGCAAATGCATGTTTAACATTCCTATTATAACGCAAAAAACACTTTTATGCCTGCGTATATAGTTGTGACGACAATTAACATAAAATGTTTCAAAAAAATCGAGTTTAGTCTTATAATGTAGTGGAGAATGGGGTGATGGTTGTGGCTAAAAAATTAAAGTCAGCTGATGATTTTATGTATCATATTTATGTTCATATGAATGATGTCGAAAAATTTGTCATTTTTAGCGGGTTGAAATTCTCTCAATTTGCGGCTTCGCTTGAACCACTGCATCACTTACTTTTATTAAAACATTCCTATGAAGACGGTTCTTTTAATATGCATACACAATTTGAATATGTATTGGATGAAGAAGTACCCCATTTTGTAAAAAAATCGGCTGAGTCCAAGGAATTATGTTGGGTCGATTTTATGGATGAGAAGAGGCTGGACCATCTAACACCGATGGAACAAGGGGAATTGCTTTACATAAGTCATAAAAAAGAACCGATTACATCTGCATTTTTTAACAAATTGCAAAATAGATTCGTCTATTACTCTTCAGATTTAGAAAAAATGACAAAAATTTATTTCCGACATTTAAGTGATTCGGATTTATTGGTGGCAAATGTTTTTAATAGTTTAATTCGAGAAAAGGAACGTAGCTCTGGATTTTGGCGTCGAAAAGTAAAATCGAGTATCCCTACCATTTCACCTGATTTCTTACGTTCTTATCGATCCTTTGCTAAAGACGGTGCATTATTATCGTTGTATCGTATTGAAAAACCAAAAGTGGCTTATGGGATAGAAGTTCGCAATCTGTCAGAATATTCTTTTCCTGATGAAGTTTGGGACGATTTAAATACCATTTTGAAAACTGAGCACGATGAATTGATTTATATTATTTAACGAAATATACACTCAAATCTCACCGTCGAAAATTACGGTGGGATTTTTATGTCATTTGTCAAGACGTTTCGTGATAAACTAATAGTACTCAAGAAGTATGTGGAGGGCACAAAAATGAAAAAAAGAATCGGTTTATTATACGGCGGAAAGTCAGCGGAGCATGAGGTATCATTATCGACAGCTCGTGCAGTCACTGGTGCTTTGAATTTCGAGGAGTATGAAGTATATCCGATTTTCATAACATCTGAAGGAGAATGGCGACGCGGAGATCGTTTAGAAAAGCCTGTAAGTACTATCCAAGAACTACAATTTGGTGATAATACTACAATTTTAGAAAATAATATTACTGATTTTTTAATCGATGAACATGGCAATTCAGTGCAGTTCGATGTTATTTTCCCATTGCTACATGGAACAAATGGTGAGGATGGAACCGTGCAAGGTTTACTAGAAGTTCTAAATCTGCCCTATGTAGGAAATGGGGTTTTAGCATCTTCTGCTGGTATGGATAAAGTGGTTATGAAGCAATTATTCGAGATTGCTGGTTTACCACAAGTGCCCTATACGTACTTTGTTCGCAGTGAGTGGAAGAATGAACAACAAGCTATCATTGAACGCTGTGAAGAAAGATTGACTTGGCCAATGTTTGTGAAACCTGCAAATTTAGGATCTAGTGTTGGGATTAGCAAAGCAACAAACCGTGATGAATTAAAAAAAGCAATTGAGGTTGCCTTACAATACGATCGTAAAATTGTTGTCGAGCAAGGTATTATCGCTCGAGAAATTGAACTTGCCGTCTTAGGAAATGATTATCCGGAAGTTTCGGTACCAGGTGAAATTAAACCTGTTACAGAGTTTTATGACTATGATTCTAAGTACAAGGATGGCTCCACAGCACTGATTATTCCAGCTGAGCTACCAGAGGAAACAGAATCAAGCTTAAAAGATCTGGCAAAACGGGCTTTTAAGGCGATTGATGGTAGCGGCTTAGTTCGTGCCGACTTTTTTGTAACAGCTGATCATAGCGTTTACATTAATGAAGTAAATACACTGCCTGGCTTCACGCCAGTAAGTATGTATCCACTACTTTGGCAACATACAAATGTAAGCTATCCAGAGCTAATTAATCGTTTGATTACGTTAGCCATTGAACGTTTCGAAGAAAAACAACAGCTTCACTATAAAAAAGACTGAGTGGGATTATTGTGAAAAAAACATTAAAACAATTAGCTGCATGGTTAAATGAGGATATGTCGGCTTACGATGATACGGTTGTATCAGGAATTTCCATTGATACAAGAACGATTCAACAGGGGGATTTATTTGTACCATTTCGTGGTGAGCAAACAAATGGACACCGGTTCGTTGCTCAGGCAATTGAAAAAGGTGCAGGTGCTTCTCTCTGGCAAAAGGATGAACCTAATCCGCCAAAAGGTGTACCTTTATTGTTTGTGGATGATCCAGAAATAGCTTTGCAGGAAATGGCACGAGCTTATCGGAAGGAACATAAAGCTAAATTTATTGGTATTACAGGCTCTAACGGTAAAACATCAACAAAAGATATTTTAGCGGGTACACTCGCACCGTTTTTTAAAGTTCAAAAAACAATTGGGAATTTTAATAATCAACTTGGTTTACCGATTACCATTTTACAGCTTGATGAAGATACAGAGGTAGCTGTCCTTGAAATGGGAATGAGTGGATTCGGGGAAATTGAATTTTTAACAAAGCTTGCTCAGCCACATATGACAGTTATTACAAATATCGGTGAGGCCCATATGCAGGACTTAGGGTCCCGTGCAGGTATCGCACAGGCAAAGTTTGAGATTATTCAAGGAATGCAGCCGGATGGCCTATTATTCTATGATGGAGATGAACCATTGCTTCAGGAATTAGTGGCTAAGGAACAGCATTTAAATGCTGTAGCGTTTGGATTAGAGCCATATAACCTTTTATATGCTGATCACATTCATGCTAATGCTAATGGTAGTAGCTTTACTACACACGGTACGATAGAGGGTGACTTCTTTATTTCCGTACTTGGAAAGCATCAAGTAAAAAATACTTTGGTCGCCATGTTAATTTCTCATCAACTAGGTTTAAATAATGAGCAAATTCGTACATCCTTAGAGCATGTAGTATTAACAGATATGCGGATGCAACAAGTACAAGGTACAAATGGTGCGTTATTTATTAACGATGCTTATAATGCTGCACCAACCTCTGTAAAAGCGGCAATCCAATTTATCGCTACTTCAACTATTCGACCTGAAAAATGGCTTGTATTAGGGGATATGCTAGAACTTGGGCTAGATGAACAACGTTTCCACGAAGGGCTAGCGGAGGATATAGATGAGCAAGAAATTGATTACGTTTGTCTATTTGGACCTCGAATGACTCATCTTCATAAAGTATTAAAAGAGCACTTTGAAGCAGAACGATTGTTATATGCCGAAGATGATTATACGGCTATTATTGAAAAACTAAAACTTGCTAATGAGTCATCTATTGTTTTACTGAAGGGTTCCCGTGGTATGAAATTAGAGACAATTTTACAAGCTTTTACGTCATAGTTTTCATTGAATCGGTGGGATAAAATGCTCACCGATTCACTTATTTAAGAGGTTTCTTTGTTAAACGAGGTGAGGGATTTGTCAATAGGTGTACTATGTATACATGGGTTTTCAGGTGGTCCCTATGAGATGGAGCCGTTTACAACATACTTACGGATGCATACAGATTGGCTCATTGTAGAACCAACATTATCGGGGCACGGTGAAGCCTTGCATATGGATGGATTTACTGCAAAGCACTGGTTAATGGATGCAGAGCTAGCCATACGGTCATTAGCTAAAAAAGTAGATGAGATCATCGTTGTTGGATTTTCAATGGGGGGCATTATAGCTTTATATTTGGCAAAACGTTATAAGGTAAAAAAGCTAGTATTATTGAGTGCTGCTGCAAAATATATTAGTCCCAAGCAACTAGTCATTGATTTCAAACTGCTTGCTACAGATGCATATCATCATAATTTAACGAATAATGAGCTGTTTTTACGTTATCGACATAAGTTTAATAATGTGCCATTAGCTTCAACAATTGAATTTATGAAATTGGTTCGAATTGTGGAACCGTATTATCAGCATATCCAAATTCCTGTCTTTATTGTGCAAGGGAAACAGGATGGAATTGTGCCATTTAACACAGCACAATTTCTTTATGATGAGTTGGCTTCTACTAATAAAATTTTGTATTTTTCTGATAACGGAAGGCATCATATATGTCTTGAGGAAGATTGCTCCGATTGGTTTCCGCGGGTTTTGCTGTTTTTAAAGAATACTTGAAGTAGTCAGATTATTACGACTCATGCGTTATCGTTGCATACGTATGAAAGCCATGTTAGACTAGTGTAAGCAATGGATACATTTTGTGCGAAGACTCTTCATATTTGGTTGAAGAGTACTTTTTTTTGAACACAACGGTTTTATTCTAAAGTGAATAATTACGACAGAATCGAACCGCTCGGTAAAGACCGGGCTTTCCTTTTCATATAAGAGAGCTCTATATGAACGATCATGTAGAGAGAATTTTTAAGTAACGGAAACGTTCCACTACACAGGCTCGAATTTGCCGACAACTTCATCTGAAAATGTAACCATTTGTCAACTTAAAAGGAAAAAAAGGAGATTGAGAAGTTTGACAAATTTTTCAGAATTAAATATTAGCGAATCTACATTACGCTCTGTAAAGCGTATGGGATTTGAAGAAGCAACACCAATCCAAGAAGGTACTATTCGTTTTGCTATTGAAGGCCGCGATGTATTAGGTCAAGCGCAAACGGGTACTGGTAAAACTGCCGCATTCGGGATTCCACTAATTGAAAAAATTGACCCAAAAAACCCTAATATCCAAGCATTGGTTATTGCTCCAACTCGTGAATTAGCTATTCAAGTATCTGAAGAGCTTTACAAGATTGGCTATGATAAACGTGTGAAATTATTATCAGTTTACGGTGGACAAGAAATTGGCCGTCAAATCCGTGCACTGAAAAATAGACCTCAAATCATTGTTGGTACGCCAGGACGTATTATTGACCATATTAATCGTCGTACGTTAAAATTAGAAGATGTGCAAACATTAGTACTGGATGAAGCAGATGAAATGTTAAATATGGGCTTTATCGATGATATTAATTCCATCCTAGAAAACGTTCCAACTGAACGTCAAACACTTCTGTTCTCAGCAACAATGCCGCCAGCAATTCGTAAAATTGCGGAGACATTTATGCGTGATCCAGAAATCGTAAAAATTAAAGCAAAAGAATTAACTGTTGATAATATTGATCAATATTTCGTGAAATCTGCTGAACGTGAAAAATTCGATGTTTTATCTCGTTTATTAAATGTTCACCAACCAGAACTTGCTATTATCTTTGGCCGTACAAAACGTCGTGTAGATGAGCTAGCACAAGCTCTATCAATTCGTGGCTACCTTGCTGAAGGTATTCATGGTGATTTAAGCCAAGCTAAGCGAATTTCTGTATTGCGTCAATTTAAAGAAAATAAAATTGATATCCTTGTTGCGACGGATGTAGCGGCACGTGGTCTTGATATTTCTGGTGTCACACACGTATACAACTTTGATATCCCGCAAGACCCTGAATCTTATGTTCACCGTATTGGTCGTACTGGTCGTGCAGGTAAGTCAGGTCTTGCTGTTACGTTTGTAACGCCACGTGAAATGGGTTACTTACGTATCGTAGAAGAAACTACGAAAAAACGTATGACTCCACTTCGTCCGCCAACAACAGATGAAGCATTAGTAGGTCAACAACGATTAGCTCTTGATACTCTTGAAGGTCTAATTGCTAATAACAACTTAGGTGATTACCGTACACTTGCGTCAGAAGTACTTGATAATCATGAGGCAATTGATGTTGTAGCAGCTGCTCTTCGCTCATTAACGAAAGAGCCAGATGATACACCGGTAACAATTTCAGAAGAACGTCCATTACCAATGCGTCGTGAACGCTCTAGCAGTAATCGTGGCGGTGGTGATCGTGGTCGCGGTGGTAATAATCGTAACTACGGGGGACGTCGTGACTCTCGTGGTGGAGATCGCCGTAATAGTAGCAGTCGTCGTGAAGGTGGTCGCCGTGAGGGAGGCCGTCGTGAAGGTGGACAAGGTCAAGGCCGTTCTCGTTCTCCTCGACGCCACGAAGATTAATTTTCGTAAGTGTTTAAACCTTGCAGTCATACTGGCTGTAAGGTTTTTTTTCGTATATAGTTGAAACAAAACGGTCATTAATTCCGTATAACCTAATATAGAAAAGAGGGGGAACGACAATGAGAGCTCAACCAGTGCATCAAATTTCCCGTAAAGGGTTAACTGTATGGCGTTTATATGGTGTCATACAAACAGTGGTGCTATTAATTGCAGCAGTGATCGTAAGCTGTGGTACTTATTATTTTGAATGGCCAACGTTTATTTACTACATAGCTGGAGCAATTGTAGTATTAAGTGCTGTACTATCAGTTTTTATTTTTCCTAAAATTAGATGGGAACGATGGCGATATGAGGTACGGGAACATGAAATTGAAGTTCAACATGGCTTATTTGTAGTAAAACGTACGCTCATACCAATGGTTCGTGTTCAACATGTTGATACGACACAGGGACCGATTTTAAAGAAATATGATTTAGGTAACATCTCCATATCAACGGCAGCAACCGTACATACAATTCCTGCACTTATCATGGACGAAGCAGATTCACTTCGTGCTCGTATCTCTGAATTAGCAAGGGTGGCGGAAGATGATGTCTAAGGAGATTAATCGTTTACATCCTATATCAGCAGTAATTACGAGCGTCAAGGCATTAAAAAGTATGATATTACCTATTGCGATCATTATCATAACGAATGGCTTTAATTTTTCATTAAATTTCCGTAGTGATCATTTTTTTGATACCATTTTACTCTTTGGTGTATGGGGAGTAGCTGCACTCCTTGCATTGATTGGGGGCATTATAAAATGGCGGACATTTGTTTATTGGTTTGAGGATGGAGAACTCCGTATCAAATATGGATTGTTTGTTAAAAAAAAGCGTTATATTCCGTTTGAACGTATTCAAAGTTTGAACTATAATGAAGGAATTTTTCACCGTATTTTTGGATTAGTCAAAGTTCAGGTAGAAACAGCAGGGAGTAAAGGTGGCAAGCCGGAAGTAGAACTTACTGCAATTCGTAAAGAAGCGGCAGATGTTATTGAATTAGAAATGCGTCGTGCCAAAAATGAAGTAGTAAACCAACAACATGCTGAACAGACGGAGGTCGTAGACGATTCAATTTCAATTTCTGCGCCAACTATTTACCAGATGTCCATACGTGACTTATTAGTGTTAGCCACAACTTCTGGTGGGATTGGTGTTGTGTTATCTGGTCTTGCTGCTATCGCCTCTCAGTTTTCAGATATTATTCCTTATGAAACTGTTTTCCATGAGTTGGCTGATTTTGTGAAAGTCGGGGCCTTTATAATAGCGATATCGGTTATGTTAATTTTAATAGTAGCCTGGGTTGTTTCTGTCCTTATTACCCTGATTAATTACTATGATTATACAGTCCGTATCGAAGAAGATAAGCTGATCATAACTAAAGGACTTTTAGAGAAAAAGCGTATAACCTTACCATTAAACCGAATCCAAGCTATTCGTATTGTTGAAAATCCAGTGCGTCAATTAACAGGATTTGCAACGGTTGTTGTTGAGAGTGCTGGAGGTAATGGTGAAGAGGGGAAGGATAAAAAAATCACCTTATTTCCACTCATTAAGAAACAAGATTGTATGCAGACATTAGAGGATCTTTTCCCAGATATGAATTGGAATCCTTCCTTTACTCGATCACCTAAAAAAGCAAGGCCTTTCTTTTATCGCATAGATTTTATTTGGCTTGTCCCTATTATTGGTGCATGTAGTTATTTCTTTTATCCGTATGGTTTATTGTCATTGCTATTAATTCCATTAACGATACTACTAGGGGTTTGGCAGCATAAAACAGCAGGCTATCAGATTGATGGAAAACAACTGGCTTTACAATATAGAGTATTCAGTCGAATAACATTGATAGTGGAGAAAAAACGTATACAATCGATGGGAAGTACACAATCGTATTTTCAAAAAAGAAAAAACGTTATGTCTATAAAAGCGACTGTCATGTCCGGAGCATCCGGTACAACGGGTAGTGTTTCAAGTTTGGAACAACAAGATGCTGAAACGATATTATCTTGGTATGAACATTAATGTACAGCTAATTCTTTCAATTTTATGGAAGAATTAGCTTTTTTACATACAAATATTTGGTAATGAGGTTTATAATAAAATAAATAGAACAAAAGGGGTGGGGACTATGTTTAAATATAATATTAATGAAGACGCTTATTTGAAATTATTGGATTTAAGTGATGTTCATGATTTATTTGCATTGACTGATCGTTCAAGGGATACATTACGCGAATGGTTACCTTTTGTAGATGGTGTTCAAACAGTTAAAGATACCGAGGTATTTGTAAAAAAAGCTATGCAACAATATGCGGATAACAATGGGATACAGGCAGGGATTTACTATGACGGACAGCTCGCGGGTGTCATTGGGTATCATCAAATCAACTGGCAACATAAATGGACAAGCATTGGCTATTGGTTAGGGAATGAGTTTGTTGGTAAAGGGCTTGTAACAAATTCAATGAAAGCATTAATTGACTATGCCTTTCATTACTTGAAGTTACATCGTATTGAAGTACGGGTAGCGGTCGGAAATATTCGTAGCCGTACGATTCCAAAAGTGTTGGGCTTTCATGAAGAAGGGCGATTAAGGGATGCAGAGTGGCTGTATGATCATCATGTAGACCAAGTGGTTTATGGTATAACGGCAGCAGAATGGAAAAAAATCAAGATGACCAATGAAGCTACGGTCGCCTTATAAAAAGGGGTTCGTATAAAGAGGAGCAGTGCCATGGGATCTAATTATAACCCATGGTGCTGCTCCTCTCTTAAATTATGGTCTACCCGACATTTTTTGTTTGCGCCAACTTAAAATTCTTTTTGGATGTAAATAAATGAGCCCTAGAATGAATCCAGTTACTAGCCCACCTAAATGTGCAAAAACGTTTACATTCGGTTGAAGAAAAGTCATAATGACACTGATAATGATGATTGGTAAAATAAGCTTACGAAGCATTGGCATTGTTCTACGGGTATAATACACTAATGCCCCAAAAGCACCAAAAATTCCAAAAATAGCCCCACTTGCACCAAGACTCGCATAACTACTATCATAGAATATGTAGGTTGCCATGTTGCCTACAATACCCGATACTAAATAAATTGTAATAAAACGGGCTTTACCTGCAATTTTTTCAAGCTCTGGTCCAAAGAGATATAAGGAAAACATATTAAAAAACATATGCATAAATCCTGCATGTAAAAACATAGCAGAGAATACACGCCACCACTCACCTTTTTGAACCAGGAAATTCGCTTGAATTCCGTAATTCCACAAAAGATTTCCTACACCGGGTAAAAGAGACAATACATAAAGAATTAAATTGATTGCTATTAACGTTGACACAACAGGGTAATACTTTGTATATTGCTTAAAATTTTCTGTTCTACTAAACATGGCTCCACCTCAATTTACAATTATTATACATGCCTTGTTGGAAATAGGTAAAGGAGAAGGTAACATGATTAAGGGAATTGGTCTTGATATTGTAGAAATGGACCGTATTGAAAAAGCGATGAAGCGTACAGATAAATTTAAAGACCGCATATTAACAACAAGGGAAAAAAAATTATTTGATGGTTACTCAGAAACTCGTAAAATAGAATTCTTAGCAGGACGATTTGCTGCGAAAGAAGCATTTTCGAAAGCGATGGGTACTGGCATTGGGGAACAATGTAAACTACATGATATGGAGATATTACGGGGAGAGGCTGGAAATCCTGTTTTATATTTTAAGGAGCAACTTGCCAATGGTTTTGTTAGTATTACGCATTCCAAGCAATATGCAGCTGCTCAAGTAATCTTATTAGAATAGGGATGAAGTTGTCTAAAAAGGTTGGCCAGTAAATTTAAATATATTGCCTTTTCTACAAATGACATAACTGACAAATACGGTTCATATATTGTCGTAGTGGATTTGAAAGAAGAAAGGGTGAAAGCGTGGGCAACCGAATAGTTAAATGGCTCGTCTTATTTTGTACGATATTACTTCTGTCGGCATGTGGTGCAGCCTCACAGGAAAAAGTGTTGAAGAAAGTGAATGGTAAATGGGGAGAGACAAATGGCTATGAATTAAATGCTACGATGGAGATTAAATCTGGTGGGGAGCCTAGAAATTATAATGTAACAGTATGGCATACTAAACCTGATTTCTATCGGGTAGAAGTTATGGAAAGTGGAAAAGATGTTTCTCAAATGATTGTGCGTAATGCGGATGGCGTATTTGTTGTGACACCAACATTAAACAAAATGTATAAATTCCAAAGTGATTGGCCAAAGAAGAATAGTCAAGCTTATCTAATAGGAGCTCTAGCAGAAGATTTAGCAGAAGATAAAAATCTTGTCATGAAAGAGGAAGAAAAAGCATATATATTTGAAGCGGCTACTAGAAATAGCTATAAAAACAGTATGCCTCATCAAGTAATTACAGTAGATAAGAAAACTTTACTACCTACTTCTGTTGTCATTATGAATGATGTGAAAGAAGAACAAATTCGAATTACATTTAAGAAAATTAAATTAGGTGTGCAGCATGCTGCCAAAGAGTATGCAGTTGAGCAATTTACAGATAAAGATAACACTAAAGGTGAACAAGCTACACCAGCAGAGAAAGATGGTAACGAAGACAAAGATGACAAAGAAGCAGTTGGTGCAGAGGTAGAGTATCAAGAGTTCCAAACTAGCTACCCAGTATTGAATTGGGCACAATTGGCGAATGAAAAAGTCGTTCAAGAAAGTGGTATGGAACGCGTTATCCTAACATTTGAAGGAGAAAAAGCCTTTACAGTTATGCAACAGCCAGTGACAAAGGAAAACTCTATGTTACCAGTATCTTCGCCTGGTGATCCAGTTGATTTAGGATTTACAATAGGTGCGATTACAGATACTTCGATTAGTTGGGAAAAAGATGGTGTTGAATTCTTTGTAGCTTCCAGTAAACTAACGCGTGAAGAAATGATTGAAGTTGCTACATCCATGACGATAGGTAGTATGAAGTAACTTTTCTGCTACAGCTTTCTAGTTCAGGAAAGCTGTAGCTTATTGACAATATAAAAATTCCTGGGTTAGAAAATGTTAAGTGATTGTCTATAAAGTAAACGTTTCAGGACTAATAAACGTATAATTGTACAAGCTAAATAAAAAATATGTATGTAATACATAATGTTTTAATTAAAAATAAAGAGGGTATTCTTATGAAGACACAGCAATATTTTCGACCAACGAAAGCAATGATAAATTTACAAGCAATCCAACAAAACGTCAAAAATTTAAAAAAATTTATACGACCTAATGTTCAAATAATTGCTGTAGTAAAGGCGAATGCATATGGTCATGGAGATGTAGCCGTAGCACAGGCAGCTCTTGAGGCTGGTGCCACAATACTTGCAGTGGCAACGCCTGATGAAGCATTACATATTCGAGCACATTTTGAAGACCCAGACATACTAATATTAGGTGCATCTCCAGTTTCCTTTGCTCCTTTCGCAGCTCAACAGCGTATTATGCTTACTGTGTATGGAATTGAGTGGGTACGGCAAGTAGCACCACTTATAGCTAATGAAGACCTTCCTTTACAACTACATATAAAAATAGATAGTGGTATGGGTAGAATTGGCATTCGCTCTGAGCAGGATTTGTTAGCATTGTATCAAACAATTGAGTCTACTGATAATGTAGAGTTGAACGGAATATTTACGCACTTTGCAACAGCAGATGAGAAAGATACAACTTATTTTGATCAGCAAGTACAATTTTTTGAAAGCTGTTTAGCAGCATTGCCGATAAAGCCGCCACTTGTTCATGCATCTAATACAGCAGCTTCGTTAGTAAAGAATTCTAACTTGCAGTATGATGCTGTTAGATATGGGATTTCGATGTATGGTTTATCACCGTCCTCCTATGTGGAGAGTATCTTACCTTTTGCCTTACATCCTGCATTTTCACTCGAAAGTGAACTTGTTCATGTGAAGGAAATAAAAAAAGGTGAATCTGTAGGCTATGGAGCTACATATGTTGCGCCAACTGATATGTGGATTGGAACGATTCCCATAGGCTACGCAGATGGTGTTATTCGTAAGTTGGGTGGACAAGAGGCTTTAATTGATGGACAGAGAATACCGATTGTTGGACGAATTTGTATGGACCAATGTATGGTTGCCCTACCAAAAGCATATGCTATAGGTGAGAAGGTAACACTTATTGGCCAACAAGGACAGAATAGGATTTCCATCGATGAATGGGCAACTAAGCTTGAAACCATTAATTATGAAATACCATGCATGATCACAGCAAGAGTTCCTAGAATATACTTTTAATGAACACACTTATGCCGATATATTTTAGCTTTCAATTTATGCCAGTATGAAGAATTTGGTTAATTAATAAGCACTGGAGAACTTATTTCTTTTCCAAATGGTAGATGAAACATAATTGGTAATAAGTTGCAATAATAATTATTCGTCATATACCTTCGACAGCCAACATATTTTTACAATTTGTACTTCAAATTGTCAGATATTTTGTCATTTCATGTCTTTTCAACAATATCTTTCAATGATAGAATGGGAAGTAATGAAAAGTGTATGGTTCCGTTGGAGGTGCTTGCTGTGTACGAAAAAAAGTTAAGAGAAGCTACAATTGCTGTTCAAGACAGACTATTTCTACAAACAAAGGAAGTAATTGAAGGTGAATCTTTTGTGCGTTCTTTAGCGCGCAAAAATTTAATGCAGGAGCAACCAAATCAAATACGGGAAGCTATGATTAAAGGATATGTTGAAATGTCTCATATTAATTTAATGATCGCGAGTGAATGCTTGCATGCAGAATATGAAGCACAACATATGGTGGAGCGTCTCGTAAGCGGGGGATGACACTTTGAATGTAAAACGTGGTGACGTTTTTTTTGCAGATTTATCACCGGTAGTAGGCTCTGAACAAGGGGGTACTAGGCCGGTGCTGATTATTCAAAATGATATTGGCAATCGATTTAGTCCGACTGTCATCATCGCGGCTATCACTGCACAGATTCAAAAGGCAAAGTTACCGACACACGTTGAAATCAATGCTGAAAAGTATGGTTTTGAACGTGATTCGGTTATTTTGCTAGAACAAGTGCGGACAATTGATAAGTCAAGATTAACAGATCGTATTACACAACTTGACCATGCTGTGATGGAAAAAGTTGATGGTGCGTTGATGATTAGTTTAGGTCTGGTTAAATTTTGATATACATATATGTATAGAAAGCATCGAGATAACTGATATCTCGATGCTTTTTTGTCTTTTCTATTCCTTCAGTTATTTTGTATAATTTGAAATTCTTATGTCATTCCAACATAGGAAATATGTTGAAATGTTTAAGTTAGCAAAAATCTCATCATCATTATGCTAAGACGTATTTGATAAATAATAAAAAAAGATTTAAGATATACACAAGATTTTTAATAAAAATAGATTATTGAAAAAATTCTTAAAGGTATATGAAGATATACATAGAATATTCCATTTATAAATTCTATATAGTTTGTGTGTAGTATGTCGATTAAAAGTAAAAGGGTAAGGGAATGGGGGGACAGCAGTGACAAGTAAGTCTTCGGTTGAAATTATTACAGAGGGGGATATTATTGCAGCAAGACAACTGGGGCGTAATGAGGCAAAGGCACTTGGATTTGGCACTGTTGATCAAGCTCGTATAACCACAGCTATTAGTGAATTAGCAAGAAATATTTATTTATATGCGAGTATAGGTATGATTGAAATTGAAAGAATTGAGACAAATACTGAAAAGAAAATAGTAGTTATTGCAACTGATCAAGGACCTGGAATTAAGGATATTCGTAAAGTAACAGAGGATGGTTATTCTACTTCGGGAGGGCTAGGTGCTGGCCTTCCAGGGGTTAAGCGATTAATGGACAGCTTACACATCCAATCTGTCATTGGAGAGGGTACAACAATAAGGACCGAAAAATGGCTGCGTTAGGACGTGAAGAAATTGAAACAATTAGAAGCTCAGTATAAAAAAATATTGTCAGATTATATGTTGAATCAAACAGAAAAAAATTTATATATTGCTCAAAATTTCACACGTCAATTAATTCAAAAAAGTATAGCCCCGGAGGATGTTGTTAGTATTCATAAAAATGCTGTAGAAGCAATATTTCCTAATCGAATGGGTGAATCGCAGCCAGCGTATGATTTTCTTATTGAAGTTATGGTGCATTATGGTATGGCACATCGGGAGCATCAAAGTTTACTTCAAAAACAGGCTGAGTATGAATTGGAAATGAGAATTGCGACTAATATTCAAAAGACCTTATTAAAGTCATATGTGCCCAAGCTACAAAGTATTGATATAGGAATGATTTCTATTCCTATTCGTAAAATGAATGGTGATTATGTTCATTTTTTTCATGATGGAGAAGAGTATTTAAGTATGGCAGTTACAGATGTTGTAGGAAAGGGAGTACCTGCTGCCTTATGTATGTCTATGGTTAAATATGGACTTGAGACATTGGGTTATGCCTATAAAGATCCTTCGTATGTTTTAGAAGTCATTAATAGGGTAATAGAAAAAGGTGTTGATGATAGTATGTTTGTTTCTATGTTCTACGGCTGCTTAGATATTCGCCAAAACATATTTTCCTATGCTTCTGCAGGACATGAGCCGGCTTTGCATTATAGAGCCAAGCAAGATGAATTTGTTTCTTTAGAAGCTAAAGGCTTATTACTAGGAGTGTTGTCCGAAACCAAATATACTTTTCATGAACTTGTTTTAGAAGAAGATGATTTGATCATCATGATGACCGATGGAGTAACAGAATTTAGAGGGCAGGATGACTTAAATTCAAGAGAAATTATTTCAGCACTCATAAAAGAAAATAAGTATTTATCAGCTCAACAATTGTGTCTGCTTCTATATAGAGAGATAGAGAAAGTACAGAATTTTAAATTGACCGATGATTTTACTGTAGTTATTTTAAAAAAATAGGTTTACGTTTTAATGAAACAGGGAACAGAAAATAGTCTAACAAATATGGTGGAGGTGTGCTATATGGACGTTACAATACATTTTAAAGAAATTGATCATAAATTATTTGGCTTTGTTGAAGGTGAAATTGATACGTTTACGGCATCAGGATTACGTGAAGAATTGGAAGCTGTAAAGATTACAGAAGGATTGGAAATTGAACTTGATTTATCAAAGGTAAATTACATGGATAGTACAGGGCTCGGGATTTTTGTTGCCTTTTATAAAAGAACATTACGTGAAAATGGCAAAGTGAAGCTCGTTGGTTTATCGACTAGATTACAAAGATTGTTTGAAATTACAGGACTGAGTGATTTGATGGATATCGAAACTGATAAAAAGGTGGAATTAAGATAATGAAGGAATTTGACTATATTGAAATTAGAGTTCCTGCTAAACCGCAATTTGTCAGTGTTATTCGGTTAACTGTCTCTGGCTTAGCAAGCAGGATTGGTTTTAATTATGATGATATCGAAGACTTAAAAATTGCTGCAAGTGAGGCTGTCACTAATGTCGTGCATCACGCTTATAAAGAAGATGAAGAAGGTGAAATCGTCATCGGATGTGCGTTATACGACAATAAAATGGAATTGATGATTGCTGACTACGGTAATAGTTTTAATTTTGAGGAGATTAAGACTAAGATTGGACCGTACCATCCTGAGGAAAATATTGCAGGGCTAAGAGAAGGTGGGTTAGGACTTTATTTAATGGAAACTTTGATGGATGAGGTGATGATCAATAACGATGGTGGCGTAACTGTCTTTATGACAAAGTATGTCACTAGGGAGCAGGTGGAAAAAAATGTCGAAAGAATCACTACATAAATCTTCATCCAAGGAAGATGTATTAAAGTGGATTGAATTGTACCAATCAACGGAGGATGATGAAGCGCAAACGAATTTAGTGATTCATTATCGGTATCTAGTTGAATCAATAGCACGCAAATATTCGAATGGTAAATCTTATTATGATGATATTGTTCAAGTAGGGATGCTGGGTTTATTAGGTGCAATCAGACGTTTTGATCCAAATGTTGGCCGTAGTTTTGAAGCATTTGCTGTACCAACAATTGTTGGAGAAATCAAGCGCTTTTTACGTGATAAAACATGGGATGTTCATGTGCCTAGACGCATAAAAGAAATAGGGCCGAGAATCAAATCAACAGTGGAGGCGCTGACTATTGAATTGCAGCGTTCTCCATCCATTCAAGAAATTGCAGAGCGTTTAGAGGTAGCGGAGGAAGAAGTATTAGAGGCTATGGAAATGAGCCGTAGTTATCAAGCGCTTTCTATGGATCATTCAATAGAGTCAGACTCAGATGGTAGCACCGTTACACTATTCGATATTTTGGGTAGGGAAGACGATGGCTATGAAATGACTGATAAACGAATGATTGTTTCAGAGGCAATGGTTGTTTTGAATGAAAGAGAAAAACAAATCATTCAGCTTACATATTTAGAGCAACTAAGTCAAAAAGAAGCTGGAGAACAATTAGGAATTTCTCAAATGCATGTATCTAGAATACAAAGAAAAGCAATCAAGAAATTACAAGAGGCTATTCTAGCAAGTGGCAGTGTGTCGCTCTAATCCATCAATGGGTGTGCTGTGAATCATACTAAACACCTTTTAAATGTTTGAAAATAGTCTACTCATATTCGTTTGAGTAGACTATTTTTTTGCATTTTTAGTAAAGTGTAATGGTAAAATGAAAAGAAAAAGGTAGTGATGATGTGGAACAAAAGCAAATGTTACAGCTCATTGCAAAAGATGTAGCGGTTAAACCAGGGCAAGTTGATGCTGTTATTAAATTATTAGAAGAGGGAAATACAGTTCCGTTTATTGCGCGTTATCGAAAAGAAGTAACGGGATCTCTGGATGAGGTGCAAATTAAAGCTGTAGAGGATCGTTATCACTACATACAGCAGCTCGAACAGCGTAAAGAAGAGGTTATTCGATTAATCCAAGAGCAAGAAAAGCTTACACCAGAATTAGAAAAATCTATTCTTTCAGCAACAGTTCTACAGCGTGTAGAGGATTTATATAGACCTTACAAGCAAAAGCGACGTACTAAGGCTACCATTGCAAAAGAAAAGGGCTTAGAACCGCTGGCAGATCTTTTAGTAGCTTTTAGTCACGATACATTAGAGCAACTAGCTATTAAATTTGTCGATAATGATCAAGTAGCCAATGCTGAAGACGCGTTAGCAGGAGCGAGAGATATTTTAGCAGAACGCTTTGCTGATGATGCTGCTATTCGTGAGAAAATTCGTACGTATTCATTGAAAGATGGCGTACTTGTAACGAGTGTGAAAAATGCAGAAATAGACGAGAAAAATGTATTTGAAATGTACTACGAGTATGAGGAACCTGTTAATCGAATTGTTCCGCATCGTATTTTAGCGATAAATCGTGGGGAAAAAGAAGATGTTTTAAAAGTTTCGATTCATGTTCCGATGGATCGCGTATTGATGATCATGTGGAAAGAATGGATACCAGCAACGGGAACATCTCCTGCTATTGCTGAAGTGAAGCTAGCTATCGAGGATTCGTACAAGCGTTTAATTCAACCTTCTATAGAAAGAGAAATACGTAATGAGCTTACTGAAAAAGCAGAAACTCAGGCTATTCATATTTTCTCTGCAAACTTACGTAATCTACTATTACAGCCGCCTATGAAAGGCAAATATGTCTTGGGTGTTGACCCAGCTTATCGTACAGGTTGTAAATTAGCAGTTGTTGATGAAACTGGGAAAATGCTAGAGGTTACCGCTATTTATCCACATCCACCTAAACCAGATGTGGCAAAATCGAAAGCTGTTGTAAAAGCAATCTTAGCAAAATACCCAATAAGTATAATTGCTATTGGTAATGGGACAGCCTCCCGTGAAACAGAACAATTCATTGTAGATGTATTAAACGAGCTAACTACTGACATAGCCTACGTTATTGTTAATGAAGCGGGAGCATCTGTGTACTCAGCATCGGATATTGCTCGGACTGAATTCCCTGATTTACAGGTTGAGCAACGAAGTGCCGTGTCAATTGCCCGACGTTTACAAGATCCTTTATCAGAGCTAGTGAAGATTGAACCAAAAGCAGTTGGAGTGGGGCAGTATCAGCATGATGTATCTCAAAAAAAATTAAATGAATCATTAACATTTATAGTAGAAACAGCTGTTAACCAAGTGGGAGTTGATGTAAACACGGCCTCTTCATCACTTTTACAATACGTTTCTGGTTTGTCTAAAACAGTTGCAGAGAATATCGTGAAGGTTCGAGAAGAAAATGGTCAATTCACTACCCGTGTGCAATTAAAGAAAATTCCAAGATTAGGTGCGAAAACTTATGAACAAGCCATTGGTTTCTTACGTATCTCTGAGGCGAAAAATCCATTTGATGCTACTGGTATCCACCCTGAAAGCTATCATCTTGCAGAACGGATTTTAGCAGAGGCAAAGATCGATAAAAAAGAACTTGGAACGAAGAAAGCAGAAGAAGCTATTGCTGCTTTGGATATTCAACAATTAAGTGGAATACTAGAGATTGGTGTTGTAACAATTCAAGATATTGTAGATACTTTGATGAAGCCAAGCCGTGATCCACGTGATGCGTTCCCACAGCCATCGCTGAAAACAGATGTATTGAAAATGGAAGATTTAAAAGTTGGTATGGAGCTACAGGGAACTGTGCGAAATGTAGTAGACTTTGGAGCTTTTGTTGATATTGGTGTGAAGCAAGATGGACTTGTGCACATTTCAAAACTTCAAAATAAACGTATTAAACATCCATTAGAAGTTGTGGCGTTAGGAGATATTGTAACAGTTTGGGTAGAACAGATTGATGTTAGTAAAGGGCGGATTTCTTTAACAATGCTCCCTCCTAAAAATCAATTAATAGATTGAGTAATAAATTTTTACCACGCTGTGCATACTACACAGTGTGGTATTCTTGTTGTTGGAGGTGATTAAGTTGGACAATGAGGAACTACAACAGCTTGTATGTCGAATTTCTTTGGAAAAGTTTCAAAAGCCATTTATACACCAGGCTTACTTTAATGGAAGATTACGTTCAACGGGCGGTCGATATCTTTTACAAACGCACAATATTGAGATCAATCCAAAAGCCTTTGAGTTATATGGTATTAAAGAAATTCAAGGCATTGTACTTCATGAACTGTGTCATTACCATTTACATATTGAAGGTAAGGGATATCAGCATCGGGATAAAGAATTCAGGGAACTATTAAAAAAAGTAAAGGCACCTCGTTTCTGTTCAGCGTTACATACTTCTAGATCATCTATTAAAAAACAACGACGCTACACATATACATGTATTAATTGCCAGCAATTATATATAAGAAAAATTAAAATGAATGTTGAAAAGTACTGTTGTAGCAAGTGTTTGGGCAGGCTTAAATTATTAGAGTAAAAAAATATTAAAAAAAGATTGACGTATTGTTGAGTTATCCCTATAATAGTAAAAGTCGACAAGATAACGACGACAATATAACACTCATTATTCCGAAGTAGCTCAGTTGGTAGTAGCACCTGACTGTTAATCAGGTTGTCGCAGGTTCGAGTCCTGCCTTCGGAGCCATGGCCCCTTGGTCAAGTGGTTAAGACACCGCCCTTTCACGGCGGTAACACGGGTTCGAATCCCGTAGGGGTCATTTTCATAATTTACTTTGCAAATAATATTGGTCCCGTGGTGTAGCGGTTAACATGCCTGCCTGTCACGCAGGAGATCGCCGGTTCGATCCCGGTCGGGACCGCCACTTATTGGGGTATAGCCAAGCGGTAAGGCAACGGATTTTGATTCCGTCATGCCTAGGTTCGAATCCTAGTACCCCAGCCATTCATTTCTTAATTTGAGCCATTAGCTCAGTTGGTAGAGCATCTGACTTTTAATCAGAGGGTCGAAGGTTCGAGTCCTTCATGGCTCATCTCTTTTAAGAAAAAGGTTGACTTTCTATTGACGTATAGTATAATAAGAAAGTTACTAATCGAATGCGGTCGTGGCGGAACGGCAGACGCGCTAGGTTGAGGGCCTAGTGGGGGCAACCCCGTGGAGGTTCAAGTCCTCTCGGCCGCACCAAAGTCAATTAATTTATATGCGCCCGTAGCTCAATTGGATAGAGCGTCTGACTACGGATCAGAAGGTTGTGGGTTCGACTCCTGCCGGGCGCGCCATATTTTCATTAAAATAATGCGGGTGTAGTTTAATGGTAAAACCTCAGCCTTCCAAGCTGATGTCGTGAGTTCGATTCTCATCACCCGCTCCAAAAAAAGTGTTGACAACCTATTGGTTGTTTGATAAGATTTAATAGTTGTCTGATTCGACAACGTTATGAACCTTGAAAACTGAACAAGCAAAACGTAATCAATAAAGTTTTTAGTAGCTAGCTTGCTAGTGAACAAAACAAAATTTTGGACATCAAAATTGATGCCAGCAAAACAATTTGAGCTAATCAAATTTCTTTTATGGAGAGTTTGATCCTGGCTCAGGACGAACGCTGGCGGCGTGCCTAATACATGCAAGTCGAGCGAACAGAGAAGGAGCTTGCTCCTTTGACGTTAGCGGCGGACGGGTGAGTAACACGTGGGCAACCTACCTTATAGTTTGGGATAACTCCGGGAAACCGGGGCTAATACCGAATAATCTGTTTCACCTCATGGTGAAACACTGAAAGACGGTTTCGGCTGTCGCTATAGGATGGGCCCGCGGCGCATTAGCTAGTTGGTGAGGTAACGGCTCACCAAGGCGACGATGCGTAGCCGACCTGAGAGGGTGATCGGCCACACTGGGACTGAGACACGGCCCAGACTCCTACGGGAGGCAGCAGTAGGGAATCTTCCACAATGGGCGAAAGCCTGATGGAGCAACGCCGCGTGAGTGAAGAAGGATTTCGGTTCGTAAAACTCTGTTGTAAGGGAAGAACAAGTACAGTAGTAACTGGCTGTACCTTGACGGTACCTTATTAGAAAGCCACGGCTAACTACGTGCCAGCAGCCGCGGTAATACGTAGGTGGCAAGCGTTGTCCGGAATTATTGGGCGTAAAGCGCGCGCAGGTGGTTTCTTAAGTCTGATGTGAAAGCCCACGGCTCAACCGTGGAGGGTCATTGGAAACTGGGAGACTTGAGTGCAGAAGAGGATAGTGGAATTCCAAGTGTAGCGGTGAAATGCGTAGAGATTTGGAGGAACACCAGTGGCGAAGGCGACTATCTGGTCTGTAACTGACACTGAGGCGCGAAAGCGTGGGGAGCAAACAGGATTAGATACCCTGGTAGTCCACGCCGTAAACGATGAGTGCTAAGTGTTAGGGGGTTTCCGCCCCTTAGTGCTGCAGCTAACGCATTAAGCACTCCGCCTGGGGAGTACGGTCGCAAGACTGAAACTCAAAGGAATTGACGGGGGCCCGCACAAGCGGTGGAGCATGTGGTTTAATTCGAAGCAACGCGAAGAACCTTACCAGGTCTTGACATCCCGTTGACCACTGTAGAGATATGGTTTCCCCTTCGGGGGCAACGGTGACAGGTGGTGCATGGTTGTCGTCAGCTCGTGTCGTGAGATGTTGGGTTAAGTCCCGCAACGAGCGCAACCCTTGATCTTAGTTGCCATCATTTAGTTGGGCACTCTAAGGTGACTGCCGGTGACAAACCGGAGGAAGGTGGGGATGACGTCAAATCATCATGCCCCTTATGACCTGGGCTACACACGTGCTACAATGGACGATACAAACGGTTGCCAACTCGCGAGAGGGAGCTAATCCGATAAAGTCGTTCTCAGTTCGGATTGTAGGCTGCAACTCGCCTACATGAAGCCGGAATCGCTAGTAATCGCGGATCAGCATGCCGCGGTGAATACGTTCCCGGGCCTTGTACACACCGCCCGTCACACCACGAGAGTTTGTAACACCCGAAGTCGGTGAGGTAACCTTTTGGAGCCAGCCGCCGAAGGTGGGATAGATGATTGGGGTGAAGTCGTAACAAGGTAGCCGTATCGGAAGGTGCGGCTGGATCACCTCCTTTCTAAGGATTTTTTTCGGAATACAAACCTAGGGTTTGTAAGATTACGTTTTGCGTTCAGTTTTGAAGGTTCATTCTTTCTGAATGAAATACTTCAAAACTTGTTCTTTGAAAACTGGATAAAACGACATTGAAATAGTAACAAACACATTTATTTTTTTAAGTTTTTTTATAGGCTTAATAACATTAAAAGGTTTCAAGACACGAGCAGTTCTAGGAAGCAATCGAGTAAATGAAGGAGCGTACTTCAGTACGTGACTGAATGAACGAGTGAAGCTGACAACGAAATGTGATGTGTATTGAAAGCTGATAGGTTAAGTTATTAAGGGCGCACGGCGAATGCCTTGGCACTAGGAGCCGAAGAAGGACGGCACTAACACCGATATGCTTCGGGGAGCTGTAAGTGAGCTTTGATCCGGAGATTTCCGAATGGGGGAACCCACTACGTTTAATCGCGTAGTATCTTGACGTGAATACATAGCGTCTTGAAGGCAGACCCAGGGAACTGAAACATCTAAGTACCTGGAGGAAGAGAAAGAAAAATCGATTCCCTGAGTAGCGGCGAGCGAAACGGGAAGAGCCCAAACCAAGAGGCTTGCCTCTTGGGGTTGTAGGACACTCAATACGGAGTTACAAAAGAGCGAGTTAGATGAAGCGACTTGGAAAGGTCCGCCAGAGCAGGTAAAAGCCCTGTAGTCGAAAGTTCGTTCTCTCCTGAGTGGATCCTGAGTACGGCGGAACACGTGAAATTCCGTCGGAATCCGGGAGGACCATCTCCCAAGGCTAAATACTACCTAGTGACCGATAGTGAACCAGTACCGTGAGGGAAAGGTGAAAAGCACCCCGGAAGGGGAGTGAAAGAGATCCTGAAACCGTGTGCCTACAAGTAGTTAGAGCCCGTTAATGGGTGATAGCGTGCCTTTTGTAGAATGAACCGGCGAGTTACGATTACGTGCGAGGTTAAGCTTTAGAAGGCGGAGCCGCAGCGAAAGCGAGTCTGAATAGGGCGAAATAGTACGTGGTCGTAGACCCGAAACCAGGTGATCTACCCATGTCCAGGGTGAAGGTAAGGTAACACTTACTGGAGGCCCGAACCCACGCACGTTGAAAAGTGCGGGGATGAGGTGTGGGTAGCGGAGAAATTCCAATCGAACTTGGAGATAGCTGGTTCTCTCCGAAATAGCTTTAGGGCTAGCCTCGTGATGAGAATACTGGAGGTAGAGCACTGTTTGGACTAGGGGGCCATCCCGGTTTACCGAATTCAGACAAACTCCGAATGCCAGATATTTATACACGGGAGTCAGACTGCGAGTGATAAGATCCGTAGTCAAAAGGGAAACAGCCCAGACCACCAGCTAAGGTCCCAAAGTAATCGTTAAGTGGAAAAGGATGTGGCGTTGCACAGACAACCAGGATGTTGGCTTAGAAGCAGCCATCATTTAAAGAGTGCGTAATAGCTCACTGGTCGAGTGACGCTGCGCCGAAAATGTATCGGGGCTAAACGATTCACCGAAGCTGTGGATTGACATCTACGATGTCAGTGGTAGGAGAGCGTTCTAAGTGCGTTGAAGTCAGACCGGAAGGACTGGTGGAGCGCTTAGAAGTGAGAATGCCGGTATGAGTAGCGAAAGACGGGTGAGAATCCCGTCCACCGTATGACTAAGGTTTCCTGAGGAAGGCTCGTCCGCTCAGGGTTAGTCGGGACCTAAGCCGAGGCCGATAGGCGTAGGCGATGGACAACAGGTTGATATTCCTGTACCACCTCCTCACCGTTTGAGAAATGGGGGGACGCAGTAGGATAGGGTAAGCGCGCTGTTGGTTATGCGCGTCCAAGCAGTAAGGCGTGTGTGTAGGCAAATCCGCACACTGTAACGTTGAGCTGTGATGGCGAGTCCGTATGGACGAAGTTCCTGATTTCACACTGCCAAGAAAAGCCTCTATCGAGGTGAGAGGTGCCCGTACCGCAAACCGACACAGGTAGTCGAGGAGAGAATCCTAAGGTGTGCGAGAGAACTCTCGTTAAGGAACTCGGCAAAATGACCCCGTAACTTCGGGAGAAGGGGTGCTCTTGAGCGTGCAAGCGCATGAGAGCCGCAGTGAATAGGCCCAGGCGACTGTTTAGCAAAAACACAGGTCTCTGCAAAACCGTAAGGTGACGTATAGGGGCTGACGCCTGCCCGGTGCTGGAAGGTTAAGAGGAGTGGTTAGCGCAAGCGAAGCTGCGAATTGAAGCCCCAGTAAACGGCGGCCGTAACTATAACGGTCCTAAGGTAGCGAAATTCCTTGTCGGGTAAGTTCCGACCCGCACGAAAGGCGTAACGATCTGGGCACTGTCTCAACGAGAGACTCGGTGAAATTATAGTACCTGTGAAGATGCAGGTTACCCGCGACAGGACGGAAAGACCCCGTGGAGCTTTACTGTAGCCTGATATTGAATTTTGGTACAACTTGTACAGGATAGGTAGGAGCCAGAGATCTCGGAGCGCCAGCTTCGAAGGAGGCGTCGGTGGGATACTACCCTGGTTGTATTGAAATTCTAACCCATGCCCCTTAGCGGGGCAGGAGACAGTGTCAGGCGGACAGTTTGACTGGGGCGGTCGCCTCCTAAAAGGTAACGGAGGCGCCCAAAGGTTCCCTCAGAATGGTTGGAAATCATTCGTAGAGTGTAAAGGCACAAGGGAGCTTGACTGCGAGACCTACAAGTCGAGCAGGGTCGAAAGACGGGCTTAGTGATCCGGTGGTTCCGCATGGAAGGGCCATCGCTCAACGGATAAAAGCTACCCCGGGGATAACAGGCTTATCTCCCCCAAGAGTCCACATCGACGGGGAGGTTTGGCACCTCGATGTCGGCTCATCGCATCCTGGGGCTGTAGTCGGTCCCAAGGGTTGGGCTGTTCGCCCATTAAAGCGGTACGCGAGCTGGGTTCAGAACGTCGTGAGACAGTTCGGTCCCTATCCGTCGTGGGCGTAGGAAATTTGAGAGGAGCTGTCCTTAGTACGAGAGGACCGGGATGGACACACCGCTGGTGTACCAGTTGTCTTGCCAAAGGCATCGCTGGGTAGCTATGTGTGGACGGGATAAGTGCTGAAAGCATCTAAGCATGAAGCCCCCCTCAAGATGAGATTTCCCATTACGCAAGTAAGTAAGATCCCTCAAAGACGATGAGGTAGATAGGTTCGAGGTGGAAGTGTGGTGACACATGGAGCTGACGAATACTAATCGATCGAGGACTTAACCAAAAAAAGTTTGAAACCTTCAATGAACCGTTTATCCAGTTTTGAAAGAACAATTTCTTTTATGAAGGGTTTCAAGATACGAGTAGTTCGAGGAAGCAATGGAGAGAGGGAAGGAGCGTACTCAAGTACGTGACTGACTGAACGACAGAAGCTGACGAAGAAATGCGATGTATATTGAAAGCCGACTATAGTCTAGTGATGATGGCAAAGAGGTCACACCCGTTCCCATACCGAACACGGAAGTTAAGCTCTTTAGCGCCGATGGTAGTTGGGGGCTTCCCCCTGTGAGAGTAGGACGTCGCTAGGCACATAAAAACAGTCAGCACACAGCTGACTGTTTTTTTATTTCTATTCATTCCTTTTATGCATATTGCTATAATCTATCCAGAACTCGGCATTTTTAATTCCGGCTTCTCTTGGATCAAAAATAGGATCGAGGCCAGCCTTTTTTTGACGATCATAATCTTGTAAAACTCGAATGGCTGGTTTGGTTAATAAAACAATAGCAATAAAGTTCAAATAACTCATACTCCCAAATCCAATATCTCCAAGTCCCCACATAAGACTGACAGATTGAACACTTCCAACATAAACAACTAGTAAGAAGATCACTTTTAATACTAATTTTAAAAACGGGAAGCGAAGCTTTTTATCTAAATAAACAATAGTTGTCTCTGCAATATAGTAATATGCCATTAAAGTAGTGAATGCGAAGAGGAATATCGCTATAGCTACGAATCCACTTCCAAAATCTTTGAATACTGTAGATACTGCTGCTTGAGTATATGCAGTACCTGCTACAACGCCCGGGATATTTTCAACTAACGGTGTCGTTGTTCCAGGAGGGGTTACATTATACATACCTGTTATGAGAATCATTAAAGCTGTAGCCGTACAGACAATGATTGTATCAATATAGATGGAAAACCCTTGAACTAAACCTTGTTTAGCCGGATGAGATACTTCAGCAGCAGCAGAACTAAATGTTGCTTCTCCTGCCCCAGCTACGTTTGAAAATACCGAGCGTCTTACACCCCAGGCGATTGCTGTCCCCACTATACCTCCAAAAATTGCATTCGTACCAAAGGCACTTGTCAGTATAAGTTTAACCATACCTGGAATTTCACTTACATTCGCTCCTAATATGATGAGTGTTAAAATTACGTAGGCAAGTGCCATAATAGGAACAACTTTATCTGCAACACGTGCTATACGTTTTACACCACCGAATATGATTAATCCCAAAAGAATAACAATTAGGGCACCTGTTATAAAGGGCGGAATATGAAAAGCTGTATTAAATGAGGTGGCAATTGTGTTCGCCTGTATTCCTGGCACTAGAACACCATATGAAAGACAGATAACAAACGCAACAAATATAGCAAAACCCTTTAGTCTCAAACCCTTTTCGATATAGTATGGCGAACCACCGCGATACTGATCATCAGCCTTTTCTTTATATAATTGGGCAAGTGTTGATTCAATAAATGCACTTGCACCCCCTAGAAATGCCATAAAACCCATCCAAAATACTGCACCTGGTCCACCAGCAGCAATTGCCGTAGCCACTCCTGCGATATTACCAACACCAACCCGTCCAGACAATGCCATACAAAAAGCTTGGAACGATGAAATTCCTTCTTTTGACTCTTTACGTTCACGTAATAATCGAATCATCTCAGGAATATAACGAAATTGAACAGCTTTTGTTAGGACGGTAAAATAAAGACCTACCCCTAATGCTAAGTATACAAGTGTATTTCCCCAAATATAATCGACCATTGTATTAACGATTGTCTCCATAGATGTTTCCCCCTTGTTTTCTTAAATCAAAACCCCATAATTCCCACTTTAAAAATTGTGTACTATACATCATCAGCACTCATCCTGTCACTGCAATATAATCGCAGTGTGGATACAGCTTTAGTTTAGATGAATGTTTAAATAGCTAAAACCTCCCTTCATGCATGTTAAGCTCATCATATGTATTGCATGTTTTATGCCATAAAGCAAAAAAAGCCTTTTACTCATGAAGACGAGAAAAAGACTTTTACACTTTCAGATGTTTTTTTTTAATGAATAGTAAAAGACCCAACAGATTCATTCCAAATTTGTTTCATCTGCTGACGGCCAGCTAAAATTTCTGGATGAAATTGAATATGTGCAATGGCTCTTGTTTTTTCAACAGCTTGGATGGCAAGCTTAATATCATGATTGGATGCTCCTCCATTGAGGCGTTGAGCAATCGTAAGGGCAGCAACCTCTCCCTGCGCTAATGCTACCTTGGCTCCTTCAATACCCGTAATATTTCCAGCTACATACAATCCCTCTAAATTAGTTTCCATTTGTTCATTATGTAAAGGAATGAACCCTCCTAATTGTTCGATATAATGAAATGGACAACCTGCTAAAGAAGCAAGCTCTGCTAGAGGGTAAAGGCCACCAGCGATACAAATAAAATCTGCTTTAATACGTTGTTCGCTACCTTTCACAATAGAGCCGTCTGTATTCACTGTTGCTAAAACGACCCCTTCGACCTGATTTTTACCTACGATTTCAATAACCGCTTTCCTCAACATAATAGGGATATCCCACATTTTCACACCATTTTTGGGATAAAAGGTAATACCGAGCTTTTTCATAAAGTCATTTTTCATGAATTTGCTACCCATTTTTACAAAGGGCGAGGGAGCCATATGAGCTACATGCAATAATGAGTTCATAACTTCTAAAGGATGGCTATTACCTTCTGTTAACAAGGTAGCAGGGGGTAATGTAATAGCGGCTACTTGAACACCTGCTAATTGTAATTCCATCGCAATCGCTGAAGAAAGTACATTAACTCCGACAATGACGCCACGTTTACCTGGCTTCACACGATGCACATTTGTCATAACTTGTGCTGCTCCAACAGACATTACCCCTGGTAGTGTCCAACCTGGAATTGGAAAAGGCGATTCGGCAGCTCCAGTAGCTAATAGCAGATGTTGGGTACGAAATACACCTTTGGTTGTATGGATGATCCACGTTCGATCTATTTTTTCTAAGTCTGATACACTTGTTTGTAATAAAAATTCAACATGGACTGCTTTAGCTCGTTCTAATAAACGTTCAGATTCTACAATACCATTCCACCATGTTCCTGGCTTCTCTTCATATAGTTGTCCCAGTAATCGCCCTCCCGCATATAAATATTCATCGATAACAAGGACTTCAATATTTTTTTCCGCTAATGTAATAGCCGCCGCAAGTCCAGCAGGACCAGCTCCAATAATAACTACTTTATTGTTCATAATTCTTCCTCCAGTCTCTTACTGTCGTAGGAAGTATCTGTCCACTTTTTACAACCATCCCATCTGAGAGTGGGGTTAAGCATGCTCGTTCCCCCTCTAAGCCATTTACATTGACCCGGCATTCATAACAATGTCCAATATTACAATAAATGCCTCGAGGCTGCCCAGTTTCTTCGTGCAAACGTAAAGTGCGTATTCCTTGTGCTAGCAAGGCAGCAGCTAGGGACTCACCTTTGTAACCCTCAAACTCATGCTCGTTAAAAGTAAAGGTCACTTTTTCTCTTTGTATTAAGTCCCCTAAAATGGGATGGTTTAATATACGTTCTGTCATCATTTAACCTCCCCTAAATCGGAGAATCGTACTGGTCGAATAGGGGCTTGATGTTTTAATGAAACCTCATTATTTTTACGAGGACAATGAAGATTGGCAATAGTATCTACCATAGTACGGCATGTACGACCGCCACAATAGCCCATACCTGCACGCGTTCTTAATTTCAGTTCTCGTGCAGAACACTTATATTTTGATGCACTTTCAACTAATTCATCGTAACTAATTTCTTCACAACGGCATACAATCATAGATTTATTTAGCATAGTTCCACCTCTACTATAAAAAATACTTAACATAGTACATAATGCAAAAACTATGCCAAAGAAAAGAAATAGCTACGAAATGAAAATCTAGGTTGATGTGAAATATGTGTATATAAATATTGACATGTATTTAAAAAAATTAGACATCTATGTTTAATTTTTTTAATCGGTTGTATAAAGTGGCACGAGTAATACCTAAAATTTTAGCGCATGTTTTTTTATTACCATTTACTTTAGCAAGCTGATCTAATATTATTTCTCGTTCATAATGTTCAAGCTGATTGTGAAGCTCTGTCCCTTGAGGAAACTCCCTCTTAACGTCCAATGCTTCATCTTTTGGCATTATCGCTAAAATATCAGTAGGGAGGTCTTCCATATGAATGGCCCCCTCATCAGAAAAAACAACGAGTCGCTCAATAACATTAGATAATTCACGCACATTGCCTGGCCAGTGGTATTTTAAAAGTACATTTGCTATTTCAGTTGGGATTCCTTGAATAGGTCGATTATATTTAATCGACTTTTCATATAAGAAGTAATTGCTAATTTCTAATATATCTGATGCCCGTTCTCTAAGAGGAGGGACTGTGAAATTCACCACATTCAGTCGATAATATAAATCTTCTCTAAATTTGCCTTCTGCCACTAATTGCTTCAAATCTCTATTAGTTGCTGCTACTAGATTAAATTCGACGTCCATTTCCTTTGTACCGCCAACTGTGTAAAAAGTTTTTTCCTGTAGCAATCTTAAAATCTTGACTTGCATTTCTAGCGGCATCTCACCGATTTCATCTAAAAATAAAGTACCTCCACGTGCAAGCTCTACTTTACCTTTTTTTCCCTTTTGATGGGCACCAGAAAAAGCTCCTTTTTCATAGCCAAAAATCTCACTTTCAAACAGACCGCTTGGAATGGCACCACAATTGATAGCAACAAAGGGTGCCTCAGACTTTTCTCGAATAGCATGAACTGCACGTGCAAACAGTTCTTTACCAACGCCACTCTCTCCGTAAATTAAAATATTAGCCTCGGTTTCTGCGACCTTTTTTACTTTTTCTAATACTTCTTTAAGCTTTGGACTATTACCACGAATTAGGGTGAATGGGTCAAAGGCTAAACCATTAGTATTCATCTGTTTCTCTAAATTTAATAATTTCTCAGATGTAATATGAAGCTCTTCGTTTAATTTTTTGACATGGGTAATGTTTGTTTCAGCAACGACTGCCCCAATTGTCTTATCGTGCAGCATAACAGGATTAGAGTTAATCATAACGACGAGATCTTCCCGTGGGAAATGCTGTTGTTGATAGACAGATTTTCTATGCTGTAATGTATGTAAAATTTCTAGTTGATCTTCTTTGAAAAAATGGGTGATTGGCTTACCGATAATATTTTCTCCGGATACTGAAAAAATACTTTCGGCTCCTTTCGTCCAATAAACAACATTTTGTTCAGCATCAATGACCGTACATGATTCATTAATTGTATTTAAAATGGTTTGTAAATAAGCATTTCCACATTCTAATTCATAGGCAAGATCGTATGCTAAGGACTCTCTCCATAAATATCCTAAATATTGTTTCTCTTCATTACAAACTAGTAAAAATTCGTAGTCCTTCATATATTCAATGGCAATTTTGAGCGGGCAATTTGACTGGATGGTAAGACAGGCAACATAGTGAACATCATTTTTTCTTTTACCGCGAACTGCTCCATAGGGTTTATTATTTTCAATCACAAAAAACTGTTTGCTAGCATCGTTTATTTTGGACACAATGTCTTCAGTAGTTGTAATAGCAAAGTTACATTTTACTATTTTATTCATTATTAAATGATATGGATGCAAGATAAGTCCCCCCTTATTGTTCATTTGTCCAATTATTTTGAATAATATAAATAATTTTGACACATAGTGCCTAGTTTATCAAACAAATTCCAGTTTGATAGATTGGCATGTTTTTTGCATCATACAGTCATGAATAGAGAGGAGGAGGGAGATATGAAGAAATCCCATCACGATATCGTAATTATTGGTGGTGGCATTATTGGTGGAGCAATAGCTTATTATTGCACAAAGGCCGGCCTAGATATCACAATACTTGAAAAAAATGAACTTGCGAGTGGGACTTCTTCTCGCTGTGATGGCAATATTTTAGCTATTGATAAAGATCCTGGCTTTGACAGTCAAATGTCTTTAGTCAGTCAAAGATTGGTTCATGAGCTAAATAGAGAGTTAGATATGAGCTTTGAATACCGAAATCCGGGTAGCATCCTTGTTTGTGAAAGTGAACTAGAGATGGAGGCTGCTCAGCAATGGGTTAATCGCCAACAAAAGGCGGGGTTAGATTTTACGATGTTAGATCGTGAGGATTTGCGGAATGAATCAAAATACTTCGCAGATGACTTATACGGTGGATTGGAATGTAAAACTGATTCAACAGTGAACCCATACATGCTGACATTTTCTATGTTTCATTCAGCTGAGAAGTTAGGGGCAAAGATAAAAAAACAGACAGAGGTCAAACATATTAAGAAACAGCCAGATCATACATTTTTGCTTGAAACGAATGACGGATGGATAACCGCCAATAGAGTCATTAATGCTTGCGGAATATGGGCGCCGTATATTGGACAAATGCTTGGTGTTGATATTCCCATTAAACCTCGCAAAGGTCATATACTGGTCGCATCACGTCAGCAACCAGTTGGGCTAAGAAAAGTTATGGAATTTGGTTATTTAATTTCAAAGTTTGGTGGAGAGCGTAAGGTGGATGCGGATATTGAAAAGTATGGAGTAGCCTTAGTGTTTGAACCGACAGAGGCACAGAATTTTTTAATAGGAAGTAGTCGTGAATTTGTAGGATTTGACACGAAGGTGAATCATGATGTGGCAAAAATGATCGCTAGACGGGCGGTACGTTTCTATCCAAAAATTGCTGATATGTCGATTATTCGTACATATGCAGGATTAAGACCATGGACAGAAGATCATTTACCTATTATTTGTGAAGTAGAAGAAGTACCTGGCTTCTATATTGCAGCGGGTCATGAAGGAGATGGCATTAGCTTAGCTGCAGTTACTGGGAAGCTTATCCAAGAATTACTCCAGCACAAAGATGCATGCATTCCTACTGAACCGGTTCATCTTAGTCGTTTTCAGAAAGGAGTCCTTCATAAATGAATTTTCAAAAACTATTTACGACGATTGATACCCACACGGGAGGAAATCCAACACGTTCATTAATAAGTGGTATGCCCAAGCTTGAAGGCAAAACTATGTCAGAAAAAATGTTATTTATGCAAGAGAACTATGATTGGATTCGAAGATTTCTTATGAATGAACCACGAGGACATAGCGTAATGTCAGGCGTTATCATTACAGATCCTTGCCATCCCGAAGCCGATATTGGGGTGATTTATATAGAAACAGGTGGTTACTTACCAATGTGTGGACATGACACAATAGGTGTTTGTACAGCACTTATTGAAGCAAATTTAATAGAGGTCACTATACCATATACAAACATAAAATTGGACACACCTGCAGGTTTAATTGATGTGCAAATTAAAGTAGAGGATGGAGTAGCGAAGGAAGTGACCTTTAAAAACGTACCATCTTTTTTATTAAAAACGATTGAAATCGATGATACTGAACTAGGTGTAGTGGAATGTGAAATAGCTTATGGAGGGAATTTTTACGGCATTATTGATGCTAGAAAAATCAATCTAGACTTAGCTGTAGACAATTCGACGAAGATTATTAACACGGCTATTCGACTCCGCAATGCTGTGAATGCTGAGGAGGATATTGTCCATCCTGAATTCTCCTTTATCCATGGGCTTACACATATTGAGTTTTATACAGATCCAGTCAATCCATCTGCTGATTTAAAAAACACTGTTGTTGTTCCGCCAGGAGGAATTGATCGTTCTCCTTGTGGCACTGGTACGTCTGCCAAAATCGCTACACTCTACTCAAAAAATAAGCTCGCTATCAATGAGTCCTTCGTTTATGAAAGTATTGTGGGAACGATGTTTAAAGCACGTGTACTAGAAGAAGTAACTATAAGTGGTTTAACAGCTGTTATTCCAGAAGTAACAGGATCAGCATGGGTTATGGGAATGCATCGATTCTTTTACAATGATCAGGACCCACTAAAAGAGGGCTATTTGATGATTCCGCCAATGGATCACTAAGGGAGGATAAACATGAATTTTCATAAGTCTTTTCAAACGATAGATACACAAGTAGTGGGAGAAGCCTTTCGCATCATTGTGCAATCCCCAATCATGCTTATGCATGAAGATATTTTGGAAGCGGATCATCAGTTAAATACACAATTTGAAGATACAAAGCAACAGCTTTTGAATGAGCCTAGAGGACATCGTGGAATGAATGGCTGCCTTGTTTTCCCATCCGCTATTGCTTCCTATCGATTATTATTTTTCCAGCATGCAGCTTCTACAAGTTTTAAGTATGAGGCACTTGTAGCCACATTGACAGCATTGATTGAGCAAGGAACAGTAGAACTTTCAAAAAATAATACTTACTCTATTGAAACAGTCAAAGGTGTCTATGAAGCTAATGCCAAACTTTCTGAAAAGAGAGATGTAGTATTATCCGTTCATTTAATATTGAAGCCAGCATATTTAGAAGGTGAGCAAGTCATTATTGATAATGAGCGACGCTACATGGTGGTTGAAAAACCACGGCAAATTAAAGCCATTATTTTAGAAGAATTAGCAGAAATCAGCACGTGGGGATTACTAGAAAGTGAGAAATATAGTACGGCAGATGGGATCATTATGTATGAACAATTAGATGGCTCTGTCAGGTCAGTTACCTTTGAACGAGATGGCTATATATTACGTTCACCTGGTGTAGATAGTACACTGGCGTTAATAGCGGTTTTAGGGGAAGAAGCTGTTAAAAAAAATGACAGTATTTTTGGTAGCAGCATTGAAATTATACAAAAGCATGAAGCTGGCTACGAAATTGCATTAACAGGTTATATCACAGGAATCCATCAATTTGTAGTGGACCGTGAAGATCCTTTGCAGCATGGATTTATCATTGTGTAATAAAAGAGGATAGAGGAGGAATAAAGATGAAAAAACTAGAAGGCGTATTTCCCGTATTAGTAACGCCGATGAAAAATCAAACAGACATTGATTGGGATGGTTTCCGTCAAAATATTGAACATTTTATTGAAGCTGGGGTCACAGGTATTGCTATTAATGGTAGTACAGGTGAATTTGTGAGTTTAACGAAAGAAGAACGGTTTAATGCAGTAGAAGTAGCTGTAGATCAAATTAAAGGGCGAATTACATTGATTGTTGGTACAGCAGCTGAAACAACTTCAGAGGCAATCATCTATACACAGCAGGCAGAACAGGCTGGTGCAGATGCAGCATTATTAATTAATTCCTATTACGCACACCCAAAAGATGATGAAATATATGTTCATTTTAAATCAGTAGCCGAATCTGTAAACTTTCCCATCATGATCTATAATAATCCGTTTACTTCGGGGGTAGATATTGGCTTAGAAACGATTTTAAAAGTAGGTAGAGATGTTCCAAATATTACACATATTAAAGAATCAAGCGGCAGTATTGGAAAAGCGCGTGATATCGTACGTCAAGGCCAAGATGATATAAAAGTATTTTGTGGCTCAGAGGATTTAGCTATCGAATCATTTTTAATTGGGGCTGTTGGGTGGATTTCTGTATCTGGAAATATTGTGCCAGAGCTTGTGACAAAATTATATAGTCAAGTAAAAGAGGGGAACTTAGAGGTAGCTTGGGCAATTTACGATCGCTTATTACCTTTATGTGCATTTTTAGAGGGATCGGGTAAATATGTACAAATTACTAAACGTGCAATGGAACTAAAAGGATGGGCAGGAGGGCCTTGTCGTCTACCACGACTCCCACTAACAGAGGAAGAAGATGCCCAACTTAAAGCAATTATGACTAATTTAGACGTACTGGCTATAGAACATTATTAATGTAAAGGGGGATGAACGATGGAGGCAGTGTTGACATTAAAACCACAAGTAAAGGAATTTCTACAGTCCACGATCGGCTTGTATATCGACGGTGAATATGTGCAAGCTCAATCAGGTAAAACATTGAATGTTTTAAATCCTGCTAATGAAGAAGTCATTGCGGTAGTAAGCGAAGCACAGGCAGAAGATATTGATCTTGCAGTAGAAGCTGCTCGAAAAGCATTTGATGGTGAATGGTCAACGATGGAGGCAGCTGAACGCTCACGAATTATTTATAAATTGGCAGATTTACTAGAAGAACATCGTGAAGAGCTAGCACAGCTTGAATCACTAGACAATGGAAAACCATATAAAACTGCTCTTGCAGATGATGTGGATGGTACAGTTCAACATTTCCGTTATTATGCGGGCTGGGCAACAAAAATTACAGGCCAGACTGTACAAGTGTCAAAGGATTACTTAAATTACATTGTACATGAGCCCGTCGGAGTTGTAGGTCAAATTATTCCTTGGAATTTTCCTCTTGCCATGGCGGCATGGAAGCTAGGTTCAGCGTTAGCAGTCGGATGTACGGTTGTTATCAAACCAGCGGCTGAAACGCCATTGTCATTATTATATGTGGGGCAATTAATGAAACAAGCTGGTTTTCCAGACGGTGTAGTAAATATTGTACCAGGTACGGGAGAGGCGGGCGAAGCGGTTGTTACTCATAAAGGTGTAGCAAAAGTAGCCTTCACTGGATCAACAAAGACAGGAATACACGTGATGAAAAAAGCTGCTGATGATGTGAAAAGTATAACATTAGAGCTTGGGGGAAAATCTCCTGCTATTGTGTTACCAGATGCAGATGTCGAGGAAGCGATAGAAGGAACATTTGCTGGGACGATGTACAATCATGGCCAAAACTGTAGCGCATGTACACGGGTATTTGTGCATAGTAGTTTATACAATCAATTTATTGAACGACTCGCTGAAAAGGCTAAAGCATTGAAGGTAGGGCCCGGTTTAGACCCAGAAACAGATATGGGTCCATTAGTGTCACAAAAGCAATTAAACACTGTTCTTCATTTCATCGAAAAAGGAAAAGAGGAAGGCGCTCGCTTAGTAGCTGGTGGTGATCGAGCACTGCCAAAGGGATATTTTGTCCAACCAACTATCTTTGCTGATGTACAGGACACGATGACAATTGCCCAAGAAGAGATTTTCGGACCTGTTATGTCCATTCTATCGTTTGAAACAGTAGATGAAGTAATTGCACGAGCTAATAATAGTAAATATGGACTTGCTGCAAGTATTTGGACTGAAAATGTAAAGAAGGCACATTATATTGCTAGTAAACTACAAGCAGGGACAGTATGGATTAATGATTTTGGGTTAGAATGGGAAACGATGCCATTTGGAGGTTACAAACAGTCAGGTATTGGTCGTGAAATGGGCGGTGAATATGGATTGTCCAATTACACTGAGGTGAAAAGTGTATTTGTTAATATGAAGCAATAATAAGTGAATTTGCATTAAAGAAATAAAAGGAGCTATCTTCAATAGGTAGCTCCTTTTCTCGTTATTGAAAGGGTATTATTTTACGCCGTGCAGAGGACGGGATACTCATGTCCTCGCGGTATTTGGCTATGGTACGCCGAGATATTTCAATGCCTAAAGCAGAGTTAAAATATTCAGCTATTTTTTGATCAGAGAAGGGCTTAGCCTTGTTTTCTGATTTGATATAGTCGGACAGTAAAGACTTCACCTTTATTTGTGACACGCTCTGACCATTGGCTGTCGACAATTTAGAGCTGAATAATTCCTTTAATTCAAATGTGCCAAAAGCAGTTTGTACATACTTATTTGTTGTAATACGACTTACCGTTGATTCATGAACATCTATTTGGTCAGCAATTTCACGCAACGTAAGTGGTTGCATGGCGTCGAAGCCATCTAGAAAGAATCTTTTTTGCTTTTCAATAAGGGCCTTCATAATGTTGATCATTGTATTTCGACGTTGTTCAATGCTGTTCACTAGCCAGTGGTAGTCAGCTAAGTGTTTTTTAAAATAACTCTTTTCTGAGGAATGAGTTTTTATATAAGGAAAGTAGTCAGCGTGAATACTAATCTTTGGTAAATAATAATCGTTCAACGAAAAGGTAATTCCACCGTCAACAATATCAACAATAATATCTGGTATCGTCGTATGTACCAATTCCTGATAAAATAATGAGCTTAGCTTTGGTTGTAATGATTGTATAAAAAGATAAATCATTTGTAAGTCATTTAATGATATATCCAGCTCTTTTGATATTTTCTTCCAATTATTATGAGCGAGCTCTTCTAGATAATTAGAAATAATGGTATCGGCATGAATAGGGCTGTTAGGATAATAAATAGTTTGTAATAGTAAACATTCCTTTAAATTGCGTGCACCCATTCCTAAAGGACCAATCGTTTGTAACAAATGAATGCCCTTTTCTATTTCTGAGTCATTATAAGAAGTTCGTATAGGTTGCTCATAATAACCATTGTCATCTAAATGATAAATAATATGTTTTAAGAGCTGAATGTCCTTTTCATTATCAAATGTTAACCTGACCTGCTGAAACAGCTCATCTCGAATATTTTTTTCGCATTTTGTAGAAAGATGCAAATGGTTATAGTGTTTGCTACTCGTTTTTGGAATCTGTAAATGCTCTTTAAGTGTAGGTTCACTTAGTTCGATTAACGGATTAACGAGCTCTTGTTCACGTATATATTGTTCTAACTCCTGAGTTGAATATTGGAGTAGCTCGATCGCCTGACGAAGTTGGGTAGACATAACGATTTGTAATTCTTGTGTGTGTTTAATAGAAAGTTGCATACTTAAACCTCGATTCTCTATCAATCTATCTAACTAACTTAGAAAAATATAGTGACAAGAAACTTTGACATGTGCAACGAAATGAATCATTAGCTTTCAATAATAAGCTCAAAATGTTGAACTTAATGGTTTTAAAAGGTGTAAAAAAAAGTAAACATTTATAGGGTGAGTGTAAAGAAATTATAAAATAATGAGTTCTTTTGGCGAGTGTGTGATTACTTCAACACCATCTTTTGTAATGATGACATCATCCTCTATACGAACACCGCCAACTTGTGGGACGTAAATGCCTGGCTCAACTGTAAGTACCATATTCTCCTCTAAAACGTCTTCACAAACTGTCGACATGAAAATATTTTCGTGAATATCTAGACCGATGCCATGACCTGCTCCATGTCCGTAATTTTCCCCATAGCCTTTAGCTGTAATATAGTCACGTGTATAGCTATCTGCATTTTGTCCTGTTATACCAGCCTTCATATTAGAAAGAGCATGTTGCAAGGAGTCATAAACAATTTGATATATTTCTTTTAATTGTTCAGGAGGCTCACCGACAGCAATAGTTCTTGTCATGTCAGAACGATAGCCTTCATAATAAGCGCCAAAATCAAGTGTAAGCATATCACCTTGTTCAATAATTTTCGAAGATGCCACGCCATGTGGTAGAGCAGAACGATGACCAGAAGCAACAATCATATCAAATGCAGCGCCAGTAGCACCATTTTTACGCATATGGGATTCCAGCTCATTGGCAATTTCAATTTCTGTAACACCAGGTTTAATGAATGTCAAAATATGCTTAAATGCTTCATCTGAAATCCAAGCTGCTTTCTTAATGATTTCAATTTCCTCTGGTGTCTTAATCATACGTAAATCTTCCACAATAGTAGATAAAGGCTTTAATGTTGCTGTTAATTTATTAGCTATTAATTGATAAGTGTAGTAAGTGACGTGATGTTGTTCAAAGCCAACAGTTTGAATGGATTCCTGTTCTAAAATTTCTTGAATCGTTTCATATAAACGGCTGCGATCAATCTCATGAACCTCAAATGTTTTACTTTGCTCTGTTGCTTGCTGTATATAGCGGAAGTCCACCAATAAAAGTGCCCGTGTGTTAGTTACTACAACCGTTCCTGCACTTCCTGTAAATCCTGTTAAATAACGACGGTTTTGAGCATTTGTAATAATCATTGCGCTTGTACCTTGTGCTTGTAGAGCATTTCGTAATTGTTCTAGTTTTGACATGTTGTCATTCCCCCTTTAATGAAATTATAATGCAAAATCTGTGCCAATTTTTGAAAAATTAGAATCGGCATGGAAATTGCATAGATTTTTATAGTGCGATTTCTTTTCGTGCAATAAAATTAAAGGGGTTTTGAGGATGGCTAAAAAAACAAAATGGCTTTTCGTATTGTTAGCATTAGTGCTCGTTGTATTGGTCGGTTGTTACGGCAAAGATAAAACCACTTCTGGAAATACTACAAATAGTAATGAAACAGATAATGCATCTTCTGATGGGGATGACAATATTACTGCACAGGAACTTCATTTAGTGGCAACAGGAGATTTAACGACGATGAGCTCTTTGGGGAGTGTAGATGCACTTGCTGTGACGGCAATGAACTCAGTATTTGAGGGATTATATCGTATAGGTCCGGAAAATACACCAATTCCAGGTATGGCAGAGTCACATGAAGTTTCTGAGGATGGTACAGTGTATACATTTAAAATACGTAAAGATGCTGTGTGGAGTAATGGGACTCCAGTGACAGCACATGATTTTGAGTATGCATGGAAAAGAGCTATAAATCCCGAAACTCAAGCAATTTATTCATACTTAATGTTAGATATAAAAAATGCTGCCAATGTGCAAACAGAAGAAGACCCCCTTTATGGGAAGGTGGAGGAAATCGGTATTAAAGCATTAAATGATGAAACATTAGAAGTGCAGCTAAATGCGCCGATCCCATACTTTATTAGCTTAACAACGTATGCACCGTTCTTCCCATTAAATAAAGAATTTACAGAGTCCCAAGGTGATCAATATGCGCTAGAAGCGGATAATATGATCTATAATGGTCCTTTCATGATGGTGTCTTGGCAACATGGGCAAGGATGGACGTTCGTCAAAAATGAAAGTTATTGGGATAAGGACACTGTAAAGCTTACTAAAATCACGCAGAAAATAGTGAAAGATACGGCAACGGCTGTCAATCTCTATGAAGCTGGTGAAATAGACACTGCCGAGTTATCTAGTGAATATGTTGCTCAATATAAAGACAGTCAAGAGTATTCAACGTTTTTAAAGCCAAATACGTATTTTATTCGTATGAATCATGACAATAAATATTTATCTAATCTAAACATTCGTAAAGCCATTGATATGGCATGGGACAAACAAGGATTCGCTGAAGTGATATTACAGGATGGTTCCATTCCTGCTTACTATTTAGTACCTCAGGGATTATCAACAGATGACAAGGGGAATGATTTCCGTGATGGCAATGGCGATATGAATAAAACAAATATCGAGCTAGCGAAGGAAGCGTGGGCTACTGGCTTAAAGGAACTTGGTGTAGACCAAGTAAAGCTGGAGTTTTTAACATATGACCGTGCAGAATCTAAAAAAGCCGCTGAATTTATTAAAAACCAATTGGAGACGAATTTAGAAGGCTTAGAGCTAACAATTAATATGCAGCCAAATAAGCAAAAGCTTGCATTAGAAGGGGCTGTTGATTTTGATTTAGACTATGGTGGCTGGGGCCCTGACTATCAAGACCCTATGACTTATATTGAATTATTTGAGTCAACGGCTTATTATAATCAGTCTAACTATAAAAATGAAAAAGTTGATGCACTTATTAAACAAGCAAAAACTACCTCTAATGTTACCGAGCGTTGGGAACATATGCAGCAAGCCGAAAAATTAATGATGGAAGATGTAGCATTTGCTCCAACATTCCAAAAAGGGTTAAGTCGTTTGACAAAACCATATGTGAAAAACTTATATGAGCATCCATTCTCAGCTGACATAAGCTATAAATGGGTAGAAATTGTAAAATAAAAAGTGCTGTCCTCTTTTCTCGAGAGGACAGCATTTTTCATTTATAGATAGAAAACTATAGATAAAATGGCTGTCACGGAGCAGCCAAGTATACCTACCAACAGGAGCGGATAAGTGAAGGTGTAGGTCGGAGCATAAACATATTCTAAATCTCCATCTAATTCAAAGGCATAGACACCATTTTTAGTAACACGTGCAAAAAAACGTTTGAAACTATAGGCGATACCATTAAAAAGCCCACCTTGTACAACAACCAATGAAGCACCTACAATTGTAGAAGTAAGTGAAACAAGGAAAATATTGTTAATTAGCGTTAAAAAAGTGATTGGTTGGTGGAGGAGCCAGGTATAGCTGAGGGAAACTATGATTATACAGCTAGCAAGTAAGAGGAAGGTCTTTAATTTCAAAGTAATATACCTCCTTCTTGTGCTGAACGGTATTGGACAAGCTCCTCCTCTGTCAGCATAACAAAGTGACCAGGCCGTATCTCAACAAAGCTTTCACTTTCAATATTTCGGTTAGCTTGATAGGTAGCTTCATTAAAAATAATGCGTTTGCGTTCTCGCTCTAGCTTAGGATCTGGTAATGGGATGGCCGACAATAATGATTTTGTATAAGGGTGTAAGGGGTGATCATAGAGCTCTTGACTGTCCGCTAGCTCAACGATTTTCCCTCGATACATCACACCAATACGATCACTAATATACTTCACCATCGACAAGTCATGTGCAATAAAAAGATAGGTCAACCCACGTTCTTGCTGTAACTTTTTTAGCAGATTCACTATTTGTGCCTGAATGGAAACGTCCAATGCAGAGATAGGCTCGTCTGCAATGATGAGTTCAGGCTCTACAGCTAGAGCTCGTGCAATACCAATACGTTGACGCTGGCCACCACTAAGTTCGTGTGGATAACGGTTTGCATACTCCTTTGTTAATCCGACTATGTTTAATAGCTCATATATTTTTGACTTCCATTCACTTTTAGGTACTTCATGGATGGCCAATCCTTCTGCAATAATATCCATTATCTTCATACGTGGATTGAGAGAAGAATAGGGATCTTGAAAAATCATTTGCACCTTGCTATTGAAGGCAAGCTTGTCTTTTTTTGTTTGATGGTCATTGATATTACGGCCATCAACGTGAATGTCACCACTAGTAATCGCATGGAGTCCAATAATGGAACGTCCCGTTGTCGATTTACCACATCCGGATTCTCCTACAAGACCAAAAATTTCTCCTTTATAAATATCGAAAGTAATGCCATCTACCGCTTTATTAACCGTGTTTTTACTTAAAGAAAAGTGCTGCTTAACCTCTTTTAATGATAAATAGGGATGTTCTTTATCAAAGATAGCTGGTGCCTGACGCTTCTCTTGCTGTACTTGAGCAAGCTGTTGGTGAATCGGTACTATTTTCGGTGCGTGTTCATGCAATAACCAAGTGGCAGCGAAATGAGTGTCGCTGACCTGAAACATAGGTGGTTCCTCTATAAAGTCAATTTTCAAGGCATGTTTATTACGAGCTGCAAAGGCGTCACCAGTAGGGGGATGAAGCAGGTTTGGTGGCGTTCCAGGAATGGCATACAATGAGTTTGTATGAATATCTGGATTAGGCATGGCTGCGAGTAGCCCTTGTGTATAAGGGTGCTGACAATGATAAAATATTTCATCAACTAAGCCAATTTCAATGATTTTTCCAGCATACATCACGGCAACACGATCGGCCATTTTAGCGACAACGCCTAAATCGTGGGTAATAAAGATAATAGATAAATTCATTTTTTGTTGTAGATTTTTTAATAATTCTAAAATCTGTGCTTGGATCGAAACATCTAGTGCTGTGGTAGGCTCATCAGCAATGATGATACGTGGCTCACAAGCAAGAGCCATGGCAATGACTATTCGCTGGCGCATACCTCCAGAAAATTGGTGTGGGTACTGTTTATATCGTTTATCAGCTTCTTTAATACCGACAAGCTGCAATAACTCTATAACACGGTTAGTTATTTGTCGGCCACGTAAAGTCGTATGTTTTTTTATACTTTCTGCAATTTGGTGACCAATCGTCATCGTAGGGTTTAAGGCAGTCATTGGATCTTGAAAAATCATAGCTATTTCTGCTCCGCGTATTGCTCGAATTTCTTGCTCACTGGAAGATAAAATATCATGTCCGTTATAAAAAATATGTCCGCTTTTTATCATTGTTGATTCGGTTGGATTGAGGCGAAGAAGGCTTTTCGAAGTAACTGATTTTCCAGAGCCAGACTCGCCTACAATGGCTAAGGTTTCACCTTCAAATAAATCAAATGATATATTGCGTACGGCTTGTACCTCACCATTGTACGTGTTGAAGGAAACACTTAAATTTTTCACCTCTACTATTTTTTTCATTTAGAGCACCTTCCTATTTACGAGTTTTTGGATCGAATGCATCACGTAGTCCATCACCGAGTAAATTAAAACTAATCATAATTAAACTAATGACAATAGATGAAACAATCATGCCATGTGGATAAATTCTTAGTAATTTATATGAATCATTAACAATTGTCCCCAAAGAAGCTGTTGGAGGTTGTAGCCCTAATCCAATAAAGCTTAATAAAGCCTCCGTGAAAATAGCACCTGGAATTGTAAATGTAGTCGCAACAATAATTGGCCCAAGCGTATTGGGAATTAAATGTTTCCATATGAGACGCTGGTTACTAGCACCAAGTGTTCGTGAAGCAAGAACATATTCATATGTTTTCAACTTCAGTATTTGTGCACGAACAATTCGAGCCATACTAATCCATCCTACGATCACCATTGCAATCGTAATTGAAATAATCCCTGGCTTTAAAATAAGAATCAGGAGTATGTTCACAATTAGTCCAGGGATACCAACTAACACTTCAATAATACGTTGCATGATAGTATCTGTTCGACCACCATAAAATGCTGAAACAGCCCCATAAGCAACTCCTATAATTAGATCGATGGTTGCTGCTAAAAAAGCAATATAAAGAGAAATTCTTGTTCCTTCCCATACACGTGTCCAAAGATCTCGCCCTAATTCATCTGTACCGAACCAAAAATATTCTTCAATACCTTTCGCTTTATATTGGTCTATGCCTCGGCTATCGACACCATTCAAACCTAAGAAAGGAATATTCTCAAGGACAGGAATTTTTGGAGGCAAATTGGTACGCGCAATATTTTGTTCGTCATAGCCGTGGCTATTCATAAAAGGCCCGAAGACGGCAAGTAATAGAACAACGATAATAGTACATAACCCAACAATAGCTGCTTTATTTTTTCGCAAGCCACGCCATGCATCCTGCCAAAATGATTGCTCAGGACGATAGGTGAAATCATCCGTAATATTAGATTGCGGTGCATATTCAAATAGCTCCTTTGGAGGACTCTTAGTTGTACCATCTGTCAGTTTTAGGGTCATGCCTCATCGCCTCCTGCCACACGAATTCGGGGGTCAATCAATCCATATAAAATATCGATGATTAAAATGACGGTTACAAATAACACCGCATAAAAAATAGTCGTACCCATAATGAGCTGATAATCATTCGTAATAATTGAATTAACAAATTGCTCACCTAAACCTGGTATACTGAATATCTTTTCAATAACAAGTGAACCAGTAATAGTGTTAACGGTTAACGGACCAATAATAGTGACGATTGGGATCATGGCATTTCGAATACCATGCTTTGTAATGATAATAGGCTTTGATAATCCTTTTGCTTTTGAGGTTAAAATGTATTCCTGACTAAGGACTTCTAGCATTTCAATGCGGGTGAAACGAGCAATTGTAGCAATTACTCCAACTGCTAAAGCAATTGTTGGTAAAATGGAGTACTCAAAGCCATTCCAAAAGGCAATGGGTAACCAGCCCAATTTAACGCCAACCCAATACTGTAAAAAACCTGCAAAAACAAAGGATGGAATTGATATGCCTAGTACGGCTAGTATTGTAGCGCCATAGTCAATAATAGTGTTGTGTCTTAGAGCAGCTATAATGCCTAAAAAAAGTCCAATAATTGTACCTACTAGAATGGCTTGAAAACCTAAAATAGCCGATGCACCAATACGTTCTTGAATAATCTTAGTCACTGGTCGATTATCAAAGACAAAAGAAACACCTAAATCTCCTTGTACAAGATTCGTTAAATAAATACCAAATTGCACAGGAACCGGCTTGTCTAATCCATATTTTTTGTAAAGTAGCTCTTTTTGCGTCTCTGGAAGGCGTTCATCATTAAATGGTGAACCTGGCAAAGCCTTCATTAATAAAAATGACAGCAGGATAATAATAAAAAGCGTAAGGATCATATATCCAATTCGTGTAAATATGTACCGAACCATGGCACCAACCTCCTACTAAATAGTGTGTTGAAACTATTAATTTATTTGCAAGATTGATGCCAATTGTTAGAAAAATAGGAGAAGAAAAAATATGAAAATATATATTGCATACCTTTTTCTTATATGATATATTTATAAATGTCTTAAAGAGGTCCCGTGGTGTAGCGGTTAACATGCCTGCCTGTCACGCAGGAGATCGCCGGTTCGATCCCGGTCGGGACCGCCATTTAAATTTGATATGTTCGCTCTTATGTACTGTTACAGTCATAAGAGCTTTTTTGCATTTAATAATATTTTTCTTGCTGCTTATCCGTCAACCATAAAATTTATTTCAATTGTGAAAATGTCACTTTATGAAGACCCAGTTCACAGGGTAGAAACATAGAGGTGAAAAGCTTTACATTTGGTGAAGGCTTTATGACCTACCTCCTATTGATTTTAACAAAATAACATCCATTGCCCTAAATGGCCCCGCTACTGTCACTAGAAAAATGCCAAATCCCAATGAATTCAATTGTATTATTGAAATGAAGCTAATGAATTGTATATATTTAACATTATCTAAAGATAGTAAAAATTGCCGATAAATGATGGCGATCTTATAAGGTAAAATGAGATATGTTTCTAAAATTAAATCTACGGGTAAAAATTAGAAGTAATTGGATTGGCTACGGAGGTGTTTACATGAGCAAAGACCATTTCTTAAAACATTTTTATTTACCTTTGCTTATTGGTTCCATGATCATGATGGTAGGCTGTGGAGATCCTATTATAGAGATTGAAGAAGCAAATACGTATCACTGGCAAAAAAATATGAACGAAGTAGAATTTGAGAAATTAAAAAATGATATGTCATATATTGAGGTAGTAGAGACAGCAGGCGGCGCAGGTAAAAAGGTGAAAAATAATGAATACCGTTGGAATGATGAAACTTTGTTGACTCAGGCTTATATAGTGAAATTTAAGGATGACAAATTAATTGCTAAAGAGATTATAGCTGTAAAAGGCCATTCCAATCGATAATTATGAAATGTTTTTGTAAAAGAAGGTATCTCAACATGTAGACAAAAGCCATCGGGAAATTCATTCTCGATGGTTTTTGTCCTTCTTATCACCTTCACTGGAAAGCGTCCGCCCGTAGTGGAAATCAGCGGCTTTACTTTATTTCATTGTACAGTCTGACACGTCTTCATAAGAAATCGTGTTTTTGTTTATATCGTGTCACCTAACTGCTGTTATTAAAAGAGCTTTTTAACGAGCACAATCAAAGAAATTATAATGGTATTGGATGCTTTGAACATTTCCACTAGTTTAGGTAAACTAGAGGTAATGTAGTGATGAGAGGAAAAAAGAATATGTATGAAATAATCATGAATTCAGTTGATGATACAGAACGTTTTGCCAGCAAACTTGCGAAAAAGCTAGAAGCTCAAGATACGATTACATTAGAAGGTGATCTAGGCGCGGGCAAGACGACATTTACGAAAGCCTTGGCAAAGGGGCTTGGGGTCAAACGAACAGTCAACAGTCCAACATTTACGATTATTAAGCAGTATGAAGGAAGATTACCGTTTAATCATTTAGATGTATATAGGTTAGCAGAAAGTGATGAAGACCTTGGTTGGGACGAGCTGTTTTATGGAGATGCGGTATCAGTGGTTGAATGGGCGCAATTAATTGAACAGGATTTGCCACAGGATCGCCTAGCGATAGAGATTTACCGAATCGGAGAAAATGAACGACGCTTTGTGTTAATACCTCGTGGAGAACGCTATGAGGCACTATGTGAGGAGCTAATGAAATGATTTGGTTAGGAATAGAAACAGCAAATACACCACTTTCCATTGCAGTTGTAAAGGACGGCAAAGTAGTCGCCGAGATGGTACAAAATATAAAATTAACGCATTCTGCAGGTGCGATGCCAGCGATTGAAGAAATCCTGGCACGAATAGATGTAAAACCAAATGACTTGGATGCGATTGCAGTATCCGAAGGACCAGGTTCTTATACTGGTGTCCGTATAGGTGTGACATTAGCAAAAACATTAGCATGGACATTGCAGAAACCTTTAGTGGGCGTATCTAGTTTAAAAACATTGGCTGCCAACGCTGCCCTTTATAACGGGTTGATTTGTCCAATTTTTGATGCTAGAAGAGGCAATGTCTATACGGCAGTTTATCAAGGAGTGACATTAGAGGCACTTATGGAGGATCATCATGCACATATTGATGATTTATTAGTGCGTTTAAAGGCATTAGAGCAACCTATTCTATTTGTAGGAACAGATGTTGATATATTTTGGGAGACTATTGTGCAAATGCTTGGTGATCATGCAGTACGTACACCATTTAGTATTGATTTGCCACGCGCAACGGAAGTCATTCATATAGCGACGAAAATGGAGTTACCGAGTGTCGAAGCTACCCATCACTTCGTTCCACAATATAAACGGATAGCCGAGGCTGAGGCGAACTGGCTGAAAGAACAGAAGGAGAAGGAATATGAGTAGGAATGTAACTTATCGAAAAATGGTTTCTGACGATGTGCCAGCAGTTTATGAAATTGAATTGGCTTCATTTCCAGTACCATGGACGTTAGATTCCTTTTACTACGAAGTGCATGAAAATCAGTATGCGCATTATGTGCTGGCTATAGATGAAGATGGTAGTATTATTGGTTTTTGTGGCATGTGGATGGTCATAGATGCAGCTCAAATAACAAATGTAGCTGTGATTGAGCAGGCGCGTGGCAGAGGGATAGGTGAAGGATTAATGCGTGAGGCGATGCATATAGCGCGTATTAATGGAATGGAGGTCATGACGCTTGAGGTACGTGTAACAAATGCGGTTGCACAAAATCTCTATCGCAAGCTTCATTTCCAAGATGGTGGTATAAGGAAAGGCTATTATACTGATAACGGGGAGGATGCCCTTGTCATGTGGGTGAATTTATAATGAATAATGGATTGATATTAGCAATAGAATCGAGCTGTGATGAAACAGCTGCAGCAATTATTCGAAATGGTCATGAAATTGTTTCGAATGTTGTTGCTTCACAAATAGAAAGCCACAAGCGATTTGGTGGAGTAGTTCCTGAAATCGCTTCACGTCATCATGTTGAACAAATTACAGTGGTTATTGAGGAAGCATTAGCACAAGCGAATATAAAGCCAGCCGATTTGGATGCTGTTGCAGTTACGGAGGGGCCAGGTTTAGTCGGTGCGCTGCTAATTGGCATAAACGCGGCTAAGGCGTTTGCATTTGCCAACAATTTACCGATTATCGGTGTTCATCATATTGCAGGTCATATTTATGCCAATGCTCTAGTCCAGCCAATGGAGTTTCCGTTGTTGGCACTTGTTGTATCAGGTGGGCATACGGAGCTTGTTTATATGAAGGAACATGGCTCCTTTGAGGTTATCGGTGAAACAAGAGATGATGCAGCCGGTGAGGCATATGATAAAGTGGCACGAGTTTTAAATTTACCTTATCCAGGTGGCCCACGCATTGATCAGCTTGCTCATGAGGGGGAAGAGGCTGTTCCTTTTCCAAGAGTTTGGTTAGAGGAAGGATCCTATGATTTTAGCTTTAGTGGCCTAAAATCAGCGGTCATCAATTATAAACATAATATGGATCAACGTGGCGAAGCTATTTCACCAGCAGCCGTAGCAAAGGGCTTTCAGGAAAGTGTTGTCGAAGTACTAACAACTAAAACATTGCGTGCCGCTCGCGAATATCAGGTGAAGCAGGTCATTGCAGCTGGTGGTGTAGCAGCCAATAAAGGCTTACGTGCTTCATTAGAGGCAGTGTTCACTGAGGAAGGGATTCCGTTTTTTGTACCACCACTCAAATTGTGTACAGATAATGCAGCAATGATTGGAGCAGTAGCGATGCCAATGTATGAAGCGGGTGTCCGAGGAAAATTAATGATGAACGGTCGTCCAGGCATGGAGTTAAAATCCTGGGTGTAGTGGTAAACGAAGGAGGTATCTTATTAAAGATATCTCTTTTTTATTGTCGAAAATTTGTTGATAAAAAATAAAAGTAGCGAAGAGAATTATAAAGTGAAATACTTTAATTGACAAATTTTTCAGAAAATTATCCACAGGTAATAGAGCGAACTAAATACCGAACACGCGTACTTATGCACAATATGTTGATAACTTGTGCATAACTTGTGATTATTCAATATATAGTAGCACGTTTTACACGGGATGATGTGGATAAAATAATTTTTAATTGTGGACAGTGTGGAAAACTCTGTTGATATGTTGGTATTACTATATTTATGGTGTGAATAAAACTGTGGGCATTTTTTGTCGAAAAATAGCACTTGACCAATATATATGAAAAATGAAGGGGAGTAAAGAAAAAGCCATGTGACAATGCACACGGCTTATATAAAATTACATATTTATATTTTCTAATTCATCATTTAACTCTAGCCATTCTAATTCTAAAAGCTCATGCTGTTCCTTTTCGGTAGCCAATTCGTCTTGCAGTAGGGCAATTTTTTCATGATCTGTAAAAATTGCAGGGTCACAGAGAGCTTCCTCTAATCTATCAATGGAGGCAGTCGTTTCTTGCATCCTGCCTTCTAATTCTTCGATAGTACGTCTTATTTGCCGTTCGCGTTTTTTTGCCTCTTTATCAATTTTGGAGGTAGAGATCTTATCAGGTAGGTCCTGCTGTAGTTGCGGTTGGGAGGAACTTTTCATTTGTGCTAGCTCCAACAGCTCCTGTTTTTTTTCTACATAATAATCATAGTCCCCTAAATATTCAAACGACCCAGTTCCAGACAACTCCACTACTTTTGTAGCGATACGATTAATGAAGTATCGGTCATGGGAGACGAATAGAAGCGTTCCCGGATAATCGATCAAAGCATTTTCCAGCACCTCTTTACTATCTAAATCTAGATGGTTTGTAGGCTCATCGAGAATTAAAAAATTGGCCTTTTGCATCATTAATTTGGAAAGTGCCAGTCGTGCTTTCTCGCCGCCTGATAAAGAAGAGACGGTTTTATCCACATCTTCTCCACTAAATAGGAAACGTCCCAAAACGGTGCGAATATCTTTTTCATTCATAAGCGGCCATTCATCCCATAGCTCTTTTAAGACACTTTTATTGCTCGAAAGTTTAGCTTGCTCTTGATCATAATAGCCAATTTGTACATTCGTACCATAACGGATATCACCTGCTAAAGGTGTTAAATCTTTTACAATTGTTTTTAATAATGTCGATTTACCAACCCCGTTTGGTCCAACAAGAGCGATTCGATCCTCGCGAAAAGTACGTAGCTTAATACCACTTGATATGCGCTGATCGTTATAGCCTATTGTTAAATCATCAACGGATAAGACATCATTTCCACTTTGACGTTCAATCGTAAAACCAAAACTAGCGGATTTCTCATCACCATCCGGCGATTCCATCCACTCTGTTCGTTCAAGCATCTTCCGTCGACTTTGTGCCATTTTTGTTGTAGAGGCACGTGCAATATTCTTTTGGATAAAATCCTCTAGCTTGGTCTTTTCGTCTTGTTGACGCTCAAAAAGTTTGACATCACGTTCATAGTTTTTAGCTTTCTCATCTAAATAAGCACTGTAGTTACCTGTATATTTTGTGACACGATGGCGTGAAACTTCATAGACAATGGAAACAACTTGGTCTAAGAAGTAGCGGTCATGGGAAACAATTAAAATAGCGCCCTCATAGCTCTTTAAATAAGATTCTAACCAAGATAATGTTTCAATATCTAAATGGTTCGTAGGCTCATCGAGAATTAATAGGTCTGGTTTACTCAGTAAAAGCTTAGCTAGTGCTAAACGTGTTCGTTGTCCACCAGATAGTGAGCTAATAGGTTTACCATAGTCTTCCGGATAGAATTGCATTCCATGAAGCACTGAGCGTATGTCCGATTCATATTGATAGCCGCCAGCATCCTTAAAAGTATGCTGTAGTTGATCGTATTCCGACATAACTTTCGCATACAGAGTAGGATTTTCATAAACGGTAGGATCTGCCATTTGCTGTTCGAGCGAGCGGAGCGTTTGTTCTTGAGCTAAAAGGGGTTCGAAAATGGTCATCATTTCATCCCAAATAGTTAACGTAGAATTTAATCCGGCATGTTGCTCTAAATAGCCAACCTGGATGCCCTTTGGAATAATGATATCCCCTGAGTCATAGGACATTTGACCAGCGATTATTTTTAATAAAGTAGATTTACCTGCACCGTTACGCCCTACTAAGGCAACGCGATCACGGTGTTGAACTTCTAATTTCACACCACTTAAAATTTCATCTGCAAGAAAGGATTTAGTTAGTTGATTGACCTGTAAAACAATCATTCTTGACACCTCAATTCTACCTTAGTGTAATGGATGAACGATTTGCATGCAATGTCGGTGCTTTACTTATTCCAAGCAGTCATGTAAGATTGAAACGATTTCTTTTTAGTTAGCTGCGTACAAAGCGCCATTAACTAAAGAGAAATACGCTAGTGGATTGCAAAATGTTGTATATAGTTAAGGATAAATGTATTAAAATTAGTACAGTAAAATTGATTGAGTTTCATCATAAGGAGGAGAAAGTTTGAAACAAGAATTAAAAATTCCACAAGCCACTACAAAAAGACTTCCTCTTTACTATCGATTTATTCAAAACTTTGCACAAGAAGGTATGGAACGTATTTCGTCGAAGGAACTGAGTGAAGCGATGAAAATAGATTCTGCAACCATTCGCCGTGACTTTTCTTATTTTGGTGCTCTTGGAAAGAAAGGCTATGGCTACGATGTACAGCATCTATTACAATTTTTTAGCCAGACGCTTGATCAACATGAAACAACAAAAGTAGCGTTAATTGGCGTGGGGAATTTAGGCAGTGCATTATTAAAATATAATTTTCAAAAAAACCACAACACTCATATTGTTGTAGCATTTGATTCGAAAGCTCCGAAGGATGGCAAAATGATTAGTAACATTCCTGTTTTTCATCCTGATTTGCTGGAAGAAAAGTATGCAGAATACGGGGCAGAGCTAGCTATATTGACAGTATCACCACGCTCTGCGCAAAAAATGGCAGATCGTTTAGCGGCTATGAATGCAAAGGGGATTTTAAACTTTACGCCCGAGCGCTTAACGGTCCCAGATAGCATGCAGCTATTAACCATTGATTTATCGGTAGAATTGCAAGCGCTTATTTATTTAATTCGGAATCAGGAAGTGTGAAAATTTTACATATTTTATAGTGGAGTTCACTGTTTCTGTCAAATAGTAATTTTCATTAAAACAAAGTAAAATCAGTAAGAGTGACGAAAAACTTTCACATATAATTAGTTAGCAAAATGGCGAAATATGCGTTAAAATGATGGATATAAGAGGAGGTGGCTGTAATGGGCGGTATTGGTCCTATGAGCCTCATTATTATCGGAGTTGTCGCGTTACTAATTTTTGGTCCTAAAAAGTTACCAGAGCTTGGTAAAGCATTTGGTTCAACACTACGTGAATTCAAAAATGCTACTAAAGGTTTAGCCGACGAAGATGATGATGACAAGAAAAAGAAAGAACTAGATAAGTAAGTTAGGATGTTGAGGAATGAATCCAAAAGATCTAACTGTCATTGAGCATATAGAAGAATTAAGAAAACGGCTGTTCATTGTTGCCGTTTTCTTTGTTCTCGCTATGGCCGGCGCCTTTTTTGTCGCAAAGCCACTTGTTAAATACCTTCAAACCACAGGAGCAAAATATAATATTGAGCTCCATGCATTTGACGTAGTAACACCACTAGCAATTTATATTCAAGTTGTTTTTTTAATTGCATTTATTCTTTCATCGCCAGTATTAATGTATCAATTATGGTCGTTTATTAGTCCAGGATTAAGGGAAGTAGAGCGAAGAGCAACCTTAAGCTATATACCGTATTCATTTTTATTGTTTATCGCAGGGTTATCTTTTTCATACTTTTTATTATTCCCGTATGTCATCAAATTCATGATGAATTTATCAAATGATTTAGATATTAAGCAAACAATTGGAATACATGAGTATTTTACATTTTTATTTAAACTTACAATACCATTCGGTTTTCTATTCCAATTACCAATTGTAGTATTGTTCTTTTCACGGATAGGAATATTGAGTCCAGATCTACTAATCCGTATTCGTAAATATTCATACTTTGGTCTATTTGTATGTGCGGCTCTCATTGCACCGCCTGAATTGGCGTCTCATTTAATGGTATCAGTGCCACTATTTATCCTGTATGAAATTAGTATTATGATATCTCGAGTTGGTTACAGGAAATATTTGAAATCAGAGGAGATTCGATTAAAAGAAGAGCAGGAAGCTGAGCAAAAGCGCCAGATTGAAGAGGCACTTGAGCAGCAACGACGACAAATAGAAGAATTAAATAAACCGTAATAGATAAAGCTCGTTGCCTACATAAAGGCACCGAGCTTTTGTATTTTTGACAACTTTATAGAGCTTTACAAAAAATTATTGCATTTTTTCTAGTTCTTGAAGAAACTTTTGCAATGGTTCTGCATAGAATTGTACAAGTGTCACAAATCCATTCAGCATGACGTGTGCAATAATTGAAGTCCAAATACGTTTTGTTTTGTGATATAAAAAGGCGAAGATTAAACCACAAATTGTATAAAGTAAAATATGAGAGAAGTCGAAGTGGATAATCGCAAAGAATATAGCACTTACTATTGCCGCCACCCAGAAGTTTGTTGTTTGGACAAGTGATCCAAATATAACTCTACGGAAGACGAACTCTTCTAAAATGGGACCAAATACAACGATCGCTAATATGGCAATAGGAGCTCCTTTAGCTATAGCGACAATATCAGCGGTATTTTGGGAACCTCCTTCTATACCAAAAACTGCCGTTTCAATAGCTGCTCCAATCATTTGACCAAAAAATACAAGGAAGAAACCAAGAATTCCCCAAACAATTGTGAGTGGTATCGTTTCTTTTTTCCCTTGATAAACGTTCCAAAAGGCTTTATCACGGGATGTTAAGATTAAACTTAAAATGAGCGCCACGGCAAAGCTAAGTGCAATATACCATCCTTGAGTAATCGGTGCTGCTTGCTCAGAAGCTAGGCCAGTCATCTTCATAACGAGCTTGTGAAACGGTAAGAGCAACCATCTGCTCGAGATTTGCATGAGGATATAAATCAGTAAAACATATAGAGCTGTTTTTTTATGTTTTGTTACTTTTGGAGAATTAGTCACAGTCAAAATCCTTTCCATTCATAGGCTTCCTTTCTATTGTAGATGAATATGGAAAGAAAACAAAATTTTTCGAAGTTCTGACTTGCAAAAAAAAGTGTGATTGATTATCATAATAATTGTATTAGCACTCGATGATATAGAGTGCTAATAAATTCAACAATTATTATTATTAGGAGGTTGTTTCACTTGTTAAGACCACTAGGAGATCGTATTGTAATTGAACTAATCGAGGTAGAAGAAAAATCTGCATTCGGTATTGTACTACCTGACTCTGCAAAAGAAAAACCACAAGAAGGTAAAGTTGTAGCAGTTGGGACAGGTCGTGTTTTAGAGAACGGACAACGTGTAGAGCTTGACGTTAAAGTTGACGACCACATTATTTTCTCTAAATACGCTGGTACAGAGGTTAAATTTGAAGGTAATGAATACCTAATTTTACGCGAAAGTGATATCCTTGCAATTATTGGATAATATTTGATGCACCTTAAATTAAGGTGAATGCTTATTGTTTCTTGAACAAAAAGTGACAATAAGATGAAATTGATATAAATATATTGAAGAAGCTTAACGAATATTCCATTTCAGGAGGGTAAATTCTCATGGCAAAAGATATTAAATTCTCAGAAGACGCTCGTTCATTAATGTTACAAGGTGTAGATAAATTAGCAAATGCAGTAAAAATAACATTAGGTCCTAAAGGACGTAATGTAGTATTAGAAAAAAAATTCGGCTCACCACTGATTACAAATGATGGTGTGACAATCGCAAAAGAAATCGAGCTAGAAAATCCATACGAAAACATGGGAGCAAAATTAGTAGCTGAGGTTGCTTCTAAGACAAACGAAATCGCTGGTGATGGTACAACTACTGCAACAGTTCTAGCACAAGCAATTATTCGTGAAGGCTTGAAAAACGTGACAGCTGGCGCAAACCCAGTAGGTATCCGTAAAGGTATTGATAAAGCTGTTGCTGCGGCATTAACGGAATTACACTCAATTTCTCGACCTGTAAGCAATAAAGATGAAATCGCACAAGTTGCTGCTATTTCGGCTGCTGATGATGAAGTTGGACAACTTATTGCTGAAGCGATGGAGCGTGTAGGTAATGATGGTGTTATTACAATTGAAGAATCTAAAGGCTTCACAACAGAGCTTGATGTAGTAGAAGGTATGCAATTTGACCGTGGCTATGCGTCACACTACATGGTAACAGATACAGATAAAATGGAAGCAGTTCTAGATAACCCATATATCTTAATTACAGATAAAAAAATTACAAATATCCAAGAAGTATTACCGTTATTAGAACAAGTGGTACAACAAGGTCGTCCACTTTTAATGATTGCTGAAGACGTTGAAGGAGAAGCACTTGCAACACTTGTTGTGAATAAGCTTCGTGGTACATTCAATGCTGTAGCAGTAAAAGCACCAGGTTTTGGTGATCGTCGTAAAGCAATGCTAGAAGATATCGCTATCTTAACTGGTGGACAAGTGATTACAGAGGAATTAGGCTTAGACTTAAAATCAGCTGATATTTCTTCACTTGGTCGTGCTGCAAAAGTAGTTGTGACAAAAGACAATACTACAATTGTTGAAGGTGTAGGCGGTGCAGATGCAATCGAAGCACGTATTGGCCAAATCCGAGCACAACTTGCTGAAACAACTTCAGAATTCGATAAAGAAAAACTTCAAGAACGTCTTGCGAAATTAGCAGGTGGTGTAGCAGTTATTAAAGTAGGGGCTGCAACAGAAACAGAGCTTAAAGAGCGTAAACTTCGTATTGAAGATGCTTTAAACTCAACACGTGCAGCTGTTGAAGAAGGTATCGTATCAGGTGGTGGTACTGCACTTCTTAACGTATATGCAGCAGTTGAAAAAGTGGCTGAATCTGAAGCAGGCGATGTAGCAACAGGAGTGAAGATTGTTCTTCGTGCTTTAGAAGAGCCAGTTCGCCAAATTGCTAACAACGCTGGTCTTGAAGGCTCTATCATCGTGGATCGCCTTAAACGTGAAGAAATTGGCATTGGTTTCAATGCAGCAACAGGCGAATGGGTAAACATGATGGAAGCAGGCGTAGTAGACCCAGCGAAAGTAACTCGTTCAGCTCTACAAAACGCTGCCTCTGTAGCTGCACTGTTCTTAACAACAGAAGCAGTAGTTGCAGACATTCCAGAACCAGCTGGCGCAGGTATGCCAGATATGAGCGGAATGGGCGGCATGCCAGGAATGATGTAATCGAACGCAAAATGCTATTTGAGTAACATACGTATAAAAATAAAACCAGTTCTCAGTTAAAAAATTGAGAGCTGGTTTTTTTATTGATGAGAAAATTAAATAAAAAATTTTTTCCTGTTGTTTTTCTATAAGATATCACTTACAATACAAAATGATAATGATAATCGTTATCATTAATAGTTAATTTTGATAGATAGAGGTGACATTTTGGATAATCAGGAAGCTAACAGAATAGGGATGGGCAATATATATTATGTCATAATCTTGCTATTAATCGGCTCCATTATAATATCTGCCGTTTTTTCTGTATCAATTGGTCAGGTCAGTATACCCTTCAAGCAATCAATGGATATCTTGTTGCATGCTGTATCTAATGGAAAGTTTGGCACACTCGATAGTGTGGATAGTGAGTCCTATTTGAATATTATTTTACAGGTCAGAATGCCACGTGTTATTTTTGCATTGCTCATCGGTATTGGACTTGCATTATGTGGGGCTGTAATGCAAGCAGTTGTACAAAACCCCCTTGCTGATCCATACATACTTGGTATTTCTTCAGGGGCATCATTGGGTGCAACCTTTGCCATTTTAGTTGGCTTTGGCAGCAGTGCATTGCTGGCACAATTTGGGGTTGCCTTTGGCGCATTTACAGGAGCCATGCTTACTTCTATGGCCGTGCTAATTTTATCTAGTATTGGCGGTAAAGCAACATCGGTAAAGCTCGTTTTATCTGGTGTAGTTATAGGTGCATTATGTAGCTCATTTTCAAGTCTTATTATCTTTTTTGCCAATAATGCTGAGGGCATAAAAACTGTTACTTTTTGGTCTATGGGAAGTTTAGCCTCTGCGAGCTGGGATAAAACACCGATTTTAGCAATCGTCATTGTATTAGGAGCTGCGTTATTTCTTTTTCAACATCGTGTGCTGAATACGATGTTACTCGGAGATGAATCTGCTATCACATTAGGTATCAATTTAAGTGTTTACCGTAAATTGTATATGATTCTAACATCGCTAATAACAGGAACGATGGTTGCTTATGCAGGTATGATTGGTTTTGTCGGCTTAATTATCCCGCATATTACGAGAGGGATTTTTGGAGCGGATCATAAACGATTAATGCTAGGAACGTTACTCTTAGGAGGACTTTTCATGATATGGGCAGATATTTTGTCTCGAACATTAATCGAGAATGTTGAACTACCGATTGGCATCATTACTTCTGTCATTGGATCACCATTATTTATCTATATGATTGTAAAAAAAGGTTACAACTTCGGAGGGTAGAACAATGGAATTAGTAGCAAAGGAAATAGAAGTAAAGATTGGAAAGAAGGAAATTGTAAAAAACATATCTATTCAAGTAAACAAGCAGCAATTTGTGGGCTTAATCGGACCAAATGGATGCGGAAAATCAACTTTATTGAAAAGTATTTATAAAAGCTTAGTGCCACAAAAAGGGATGGTTTTTTTAGATAATTTAGACGTCTTGAAAAGCCCAGAAAAGAAAATCTCGCAGCATTTAGGGGTGGTAGGGCAATTCAATGAAATGCACTTTGATTTAACCGTACAGCAAATGGTGATGTTAGGCAGAACACCTCATAAAAAAATGTTAGAGTCTGATAATCAAAAGGATTTTGATATTGTCGAAGAGGCATTAGCACGCACGAATTTACAAGCTTACAAGGGACGTAGTTTCCTATCATTATCTGGTGGCGAAAAGCAACGGGTTATTTTAGCGAGAACAATCGCCCAGCAGCCTAAATTTATGATCTTAGATGAACCAACGAACCATTTAGATATTCGTTATCAAATTGAAATACTATCCTGTGTGAGAAGCTTAAATATTGGTGTGTTAGCAGCACTTCACGATTTAGAAATGGCTGCACATTACTGTGATTATCTTTACGCAGTAAAAGATGGTGAGGTTTATGCGCATGGTACGCCCGAGGAAGTTTTAACACCCGAAATAATAGAAGCTTTATATCATATCAAGTGTCAAACGTTTACTAATCCAGTGACGAATGGATTAGGCTTTGCATATGGACTATAGGAGGAGCAACAACATGAAGAAGAAATTATTACTAGGAATTGCTTTGGCCGCTTTATTAACGTTAACAGCTTGCGGTAATACTACCAAAAATACTTCAGAAGAAGCACAAACAAAAGAGCATTATCCATTAACTATCGAAAACTTTACAAAGGCTGAAGGTGGTTCGACTTGGGAAAAGAAAGATCAAGTATTCGATAAGGCACCTGAAAAAATTATGGCAAACACACGCCCAGCAGCGGAATTATTATTGCATTTAGGACTAGGCGATAAAATCGTCGGTGTTGGTGCAAACTTTGGTGCTGTCGATAAATCTGTGGAAGAGGAATACTCAAAATTAAATATATTAAGTGATGAATATGTAGGGAAAGAGGTTACATTAGGAACTAATCCAGATTTAGTATTTGGTCGTGGTGGCTTATTTGATAATGCTGAATGGGGAGTAGGCACAGTAGACTCACTAAATACAATGGGTATTAAAACATTTGTATTAGAATCATCAATCACAGGTGGCACGTATGATTCTATTTATAAAGACATCGAAAATATCGGTGAAATTTTTAATGTTCAAGACAAGGCAACTAGCTTTATTAAAGAATTAAAAGATCGACAACAAGACATTACTTCAAAATTAGAAAGTATTAAAGAAGAAAAAACATTTGCTTATTTGCATACAAATGATCCAAAGGAACTTTTTGTCTACCCAGCGCATGATGAAACATTCTTTAACGACGCATTCAAAATGGTTAAGCTAGATAATATTTTCAAAGATGAAACAGGAGATGTTAGTGTGGAAACATTGATTGCATCTGATCCAGATGTATTAATTCTTCCAAACTGGGATGGCTCTGATCTGACAAAAGTTCGTGAAGAAATCTATGCTAACCCTAAGCTTTCAAGCATGAAGGCTATTAAAGACAAACAAATTTATATTGTAGATTACAATTATATGTTTGGTTATGGCTATAATACAATAGATGGTATGGAAGCCTTAGCGAAAGAAATGTATCCAGATTTATTTAAATAAACTGTATGGGAGCTGCCCAGTGGTCTATAAAACAGACACATTGGGCAGCTTTTCTGTTCATAAAAAAGGGAGGAGAAATGATAGTTTTCTCCTCCTTGTTTTATTCTTCTAGAAGCTGGTGTCTATTTAATGTTGTTAGTTTTACATTGGTAGAGCTATTATTCCAGCATATGGTGACTGGATGACGTTGATCGAGATAAAGTAATTGTGTTGAAAGATCAGCTCTTGTCCTTTTAATAACAGTAGTATCAAGTAAGTGAGGCGATAAGTTAGGAAATAAACCTGTTTTAAAAAGAGCCTCTTTTAATGTCCAAAGTTCATAAAAAACATGTAAAGGCTGATGAAGGGCCATCTGGAACTCTTGATTAGATAATGCATAGTGCATAATATCTTTATTCACTGGCTTTATTTCTTCAACATCAATTCCTACTCGTCCGTTAGTTGTTAGGGCAAGGACAATCCAATCACCAGAGTGAGAGAGATTAAAATCGCCTTCCCAATGTTGATGACTCGCTACATTCGGACGACCATATATGTCTTGAGTAATATGGAATACTGCCTTATCCATGAATGGGAGGAGCGCCCACCTGATAAGCATGTTACCTAGCAAGGCTCTTTGACGGTCCTGCCACTGTTTGTACTGCCTGATATTACTTTGGACATGAGAAGGGAGCATTTTGTTAAACGCATTCCATTCTTCCGAAGTTAACTGTCCCCCTAATGGGAGTGCAAAAATCTGTATATCATTTGTGTTCATCGTATATTGACTTGTCTGGGCTCAGGAAAGTAGCCTGTTTCTATCCCATATTCAATCATTTGATGAATAAATGCTGTATTTGGTACAGCACATTCAATTCTTGCGTTTGCTAGAAATTCAATCGTTTTTTTGCAGTTAAAGATAAATGGTGAGTCACTAGCTCCATCACCTTCTAGCTGTGCAATAGCTAAAGCTAAATATTCCTGTACGTCTATAGAATGGTCATCATGTAATAGCCAATTTGTATACTCTTGCTTGGTCATGACTTGTAAATCATAGCCAAATTCCTTTATCATATCGACTAATTCTAAATAAGTAAGTGATACAGGATTACATATATGGAATATATGTCCATTTGATGCTGGCTGATTAGCTAGACATACTAATGCTTGGCTAGCATAATTAATCGGTGTGAAGTCTACATGCCATTGTACGGAAGGTGTTTTACCTAAATAAAGCATAGCTTTAATCATACGGTAAAAGGCGTTATCATCGATATTTCGTTGGAATTTTCCTGTTTCAGAATGACAACTTAAATTACCTACACGATAGATAGAAGTAGGAATCGCGTCATGCACAGCATTTCTTACGAGATTTTCTGCTTCCAGCTTACTTTGTGTATAGACACTATGAAGCTGCATATCGTAGTTGAAATCACCTTTAGCCTCATCAGGGCCCCATTGAATGGCAGCGAGCTCCTCTGGAATGCCGATTGTTGATACATAATGAAAATGAATACCAGGTTTACGCTTTGCCAATTCAAGTAAATAACGTGTCCCATTTACATTAACATTATTAAAATGATCCGTCGCTCCGAAGTGACGTACATCGGCTCCACAGTGGATGATGGCATCGATTTTTTCTATAAGAACCTGTTCATCTTCGCTAGTTAAATGAAGGTCCTTCTTTCCTAAATCGCCTTGAATGACGGTTATTCGATCCTCCATATGTCTAGTAATGTTATGGCCAAAGTAAAATTGCATACTTTCCTTTAGCTTATCCTCTAAAGTAGCCTTTTCACTTGGTCGAATAAGACAATAGATTTGCGCTTTTGTTGTGACTAGCAGCTCGTATAACACATGACTTCCCAAATAACCTGTCGCACCTGTTAATAAAACCGTAGTCATCTGTAATGGCTTCACCATTTGTGAAACTGGTAGCTTACTAGGTTCCATCAAATCCTTATAGACAAGGTTTTTAGGCTGCATTTGCACGCCCAAATCTTCAGGCTGATAGTTGCGAATATATTGGTCTAATTCAGCAATCGTTTGATATTGGAAAAAATCCTGAATCTTTAGGAATGGTATATGCTTCTTCACTTGTACAAGAATTTCAAGTACTTTTAATGAATGTCCGCCAATGTGAAAGAAGTTATCGTGAATGCCTATTGGACTGTTGCCAAGTACATACTCCCATGCATTCGCTAGTAAAAGCTGCGTATCATTTTCAGGGGCAACGTATAGATGACTCCGTGATAATGATACATCCATTGTGACCAACTGCTTGCGATCGATTTTGCCAGTAGGGGATAACGGCATTTCTAGCAATTCGATGAATCGCTCAGGTACCATATAATCTGGTAAAAGATTGTTTAAGTAGTCTCTTAAAACTTGTTCCTCTAGCTGTACACCATTTGCCGCTGTGTAGTAAGCAAATAAATGGTTTTGGCCGTCCGACATTTTCTTAGCTACGACCACAGATTCCTGAATGATAGGATGATTGCTTAAAACGGTCTCAATTTCTCCAAGTTCAATACGGAAGCCTCTTACTTTAATTTGTGAATCTTTCCGTCCTACAAATTCAATGACACCACTAGGTAATAGGCGGACTAAATCACCTGTGCGATACATTTTTTGATCTGGTTTAAATAGATGAGGGACAAAGACCTCTGATGTTTTCTCAGGTTGATGTAAATATCCTGCTGCTAGGCCGGCTCCAGCAATACACAATTCGCCTGTTACCTGAACCGGGCAAAGCTGTTCATCCTTATTCACAACATACATCTCATAATTGGCAATCGGTCTGCCAATTGGAATACTTGATTGCATGTCTGTTAACTGACTTTTTATCTTGAAGTAGGAGGTTAAAACTGTACATTCAGTTGGTCCATAGACATTAATAATTTCTGTAGAATATCCGAACTTTTCTTGCCATTTTTGGACAATGGCAGGCAACAAGGCTTCGCCGCCAACTGATAGATATTGTAGCGTCATCAACTTGTCCCGATAATCTATAGGTAAATGTGTGGCTAGTTGTGTAAAGAAAGCGTTCGGTACAGTTGCAGTTGTTACTTGCTCTCGTGCAATCATTTCGGCAAATGCTTCTATTGAAAGACGCTCAATACTTGTGAGCATATGGAGTCTTGCACCAGAAAAGAAAGCGGTAAAAGTCTCTGTTACAGAGGGATCAAAACTGTAAGAAATAAACTGAGAAAATACATCTTTTTCAGTCGAATGGTAAATTCTTTGATTATCGGTTATTAGATTAATAACGGCTGTATGTTTAAGCAAAACACCTTTAGGTTTACCAGTAGAACCAGATGTATAAATAATATAGGCTAAATCGGATGGAAGTAGGTTACATGGTAAATCGTCTTGTGAAAGGCCACTTTCCATTTGATTGATTGTAAGCACTGTGCGTGATTGGAACTCATTATGTATTAGGTCATTCAGTAAGTCATTATACTCGTTTTTCGTTATGATAAATGGTGCGCCAGTATCATGTAAGAGATATTGGCAACGTTCTTTTGGATAACTAGGATCAATAGGAACATAAACACCACCAGCTTTTAGCACACCTAACAAACTGATGATAGTTTCCTTACTACGGTCCATGATAATTGCCACATAGTCACCTTTTTGTAGACCATTGGCCATTAGCATATGTGCAACTTGATTAGATTTTTGATTTAACTGACGATAGGTCATCTTGCCATCTTCATAGGATAGAGCGATACGGTCTGCAAACTGCTGTGCTACTTGATAAAATACTTGCGGTATCGTGATATTTTTATCATAGTCAGCCATTGTACAATTTAATGTTTGATAGGCTAAAGTATCCTCTTCATTTAATAGATGTGTATGATTGGATAGTAGCGTATCTTGTTTAGAAAAATGCTTTTTAAACTGTGATGTAGGACAATTAAATTTTCGTTTATTATTCAATCATTACAACTCCTATTTTAGAAAAGGGCAGTCACTTATGTAGGGAATTTTAAGTCCTTTAGCCCCGGCAGAAAGTATTCTGTAGAAGCTAAGGGACCAAAAACACCGTATAAGGGCAGCCCTTTCTCTTTTTATTTCACTACAAAGGTATTGACAACATTCAATAATTCTTCAGATAACTCGGATAGTACTTGAGCTTCTTCAGACACTCGCTGTACTGTATTTAGCTGAGAGGCAGAAGTTGCAGCTACTGCCCTTGTACTATCTTTAGAGTTGATGGAGAAGTCCTCCATATCTTTAACCGCGGAAGTAACTTGTTCCATGCCAGCCGCCATTTCTTCAATAGTTGCGGACAGCTCTTGTATTTGCCCTGTTACATGATGAATCGATGTTAATATTTGACTAAATGATTGTTCTGAATCGTTTATCATGACGATACCATGATCGACTTCCTCTACCGCGCGAACCATGATATTCACAGATTCATTCGTATCGTGCTGAATATGAGAAATAAGCGTGGAAATTTCTCGGGCTGAGGCCTCAGACTGTTCAGCTAGCTTACGTACTTCATCAGCTACAACGGCAAAGCCACTACCAGCTTCTCCTGCACGAGCAGCTTCAATGGCTGCATTTAAGGCTAGGAGATTTGTTTGAGAGGCAATTCCGGTAATAATGCCGACTATTTCTTCAATTTTATTAGAATGATCGCCAAGCAATTTAACAGATGCTGCTGATTGATTGACTGCCTGACTAATCGCATTCATTTGAGCGACAGACTTATTAGTCGATTCATTCCCTCTTTCTGCTTCCTCTGATGCTAAGATAGAAGATTCCGAAATTTGATTGGATGTCATTGCAATACGTTGAATTCCAATACTCATTTCTTCTATTGTAATGGTACTTTCATTGGCTCTTTGAACTTGAAGATCAGCTGCACTCGCAATTTCTTGCATGGAAGATGCTACATTATTATAGGAATCAGAAGTTTCCTGCATGTTCGTAGACAAAATATTGGCTGTGTTTGAAACACGTGCAGATACATTTGTTGTGCTCTTAATAACAGTTTTTAAGTTTTCAATCATCGAATTAAAGTTTTGAGTAAGCGTTCCTACTTCATCCGTTGAAGTAACTGGTAGAGGATCAAGCTCTAAATTACCTTCTGCTACTTTTTTAGACTGTAGGGAAAGCTGTTGAATAGGTGTTAATTTTTTTCTTAAAAGTGTGTACACAGCAATGGATGAACCAATTAAGAAAATAACCGTTACTACCAATGTCCAAAGTGCCTCAGACATAGCCTTGCCAGTCACCATCGAAACGTCATAATCAATAGCATATGCAGCTAACATAGTTCCATCATCATCTAAAATTGGTGTAAGGCCAGTTTTATAGCTACCAAATTCATCGCTATAGATATCTGTAGCTGTAGCTTCTTTTGTCTCAAAGACTTCTTTAATTCTAGCTAGAAAATCAGGTGATAAACCCATAGCAATCATGTCCTGATTATACTCAGCTCCTAGTTCAAGTATACTAGAAGATAGGACAGGTGCATTAATATTTTCACCATCAACTGTAATTAAAAAAAGATTGGTAATGCTATCTGAATAATCATTAATAGCATCCATTTCCTTCGTCAGTCGAATTGCATCAGAGTTACTATCTGAAGGATTATCTAAGATCGATTTCAATGTGTTCACATCAATTGTTTTGGCTAAGATCATACCTTTGTCATCAAGCGATTGATTCATATCTGTTAAATTACTATTTCTTACTATATAATAAGAAAGACCTAAAGTAACTAACCCAAACAGTAATAAAATACTTACCATTATAGCGGTTATTTTTTTACTAATGGACATATGCTGCTTCTTACGTTTTTTCATGCTTTTCCTCCTAATTATAATATACCGATTATTTCATGTTAAGGATGAGAAATAGGTATTGTTATCGATGAAATAAAAGCTAATTCAATGTAAAGTCTAGATGCCATTCATAGAATTCCAGATGCATTCTCAATAAATATGTACCAGTTAAAAATAATCTAATTATCCCTAACAATAAACTACTATACTGCCAAAAAAAATGATTCACAACCCAAAAAACCTACTATTTGCAGTGTAGATTTTAATAGGTAAACGAAGATATTTAGTGTTATAGTCTATGTATTTTGAAGTTTAGACGATATTTTTATGAAAATTCAAAGGGGAAATAATATAAAAAACAAGTATGCTCAAAACTGAGTCAATTTTAGTTTAATTAAAATTTGGCTAAAATCTTATTTTTTTATTTCTCTTTAAGTCTTTTTGCCTATTAAGGAATGTCATTTCTTCTAGAAAATATTATTGTCTTACTTAGTTTTTATTATGGAAATAAAATATAAATATGTAAAAAAAGGCTTTTCTTTATTCGTAAAAGAACAAAGAGAAAGCCTTTTATTTTTATGGCTGTCTGGGATTGCCGATGATACCTGGCAATATGTTTGGGAGTCCCGGCAATAATGGAGGTGGGAAGCCGGGGAATTGTCCTCCTGGAAACGGCGGATATGGCCTTGGTGGTTGTGGTGGATAAGGCTGCGGTGGATATGGTCTTGGTGGTTGTGGTGGGTAAGGCTGCGGTGGGTACGGTTGCGGCGGATAAGGTGGCGGATAAGGTGGTGGATAGGGCGGTGGATAGGAGTTACCAGGAGGTATTCCTGTACCAGCAGCTGTTATTTGGCTAACATCAACAGTCACCAACTGACCGTTATCTAATTGGATTTCGGCTGTTCTGCCTCCTGTGCCAAATGTTCGAATCAATGTACCTGAATAAGTCCCTGTAGGAAGTGTTACCCATATTTTCATACCTGGACGGAATTGACTGTTAAAATCTTCAGGAGCCAATCTAGGATAAACCAATGAAACACACCTTTCTTCACTTTTCTTTAACATATGCCTACCTACTGTGAGTGTTGTAGGCAATAGGCTAATTGATATTTAATGAGATTTTGTTATAAAATATAACAATTTTCATTATAATAGGGGAAAAGAGCTAAAGGGTGTTTAGCAGATGGCAATCATAAAAGTAAAAAAAATCAAACTAAAAAATTTACGGAATGTACGACATGGTGAGGTTACTTTGGCAGTTAGCTTCGAGACCTTTTTACAAGCAAATGTTGTTGGACTATATGGACAAAATGGTTCTGGGAAGACAACTATTGTAGATGCATTTGGTTTATTGAAGACCCTTATTTCAGGTTGGCTTGCTGAAGTGAAGCTACCCCCGCAAGAAAAGCGTCTAATTTTAGCGGGCGAGGATACAGCCAGTCTTGATTTTGAATTTTTAGTTGAGAACCAATTTGGCACATTCTTTGTCCATTATTATGTGGAGCTGCAGGAGGATCAGCATCGGCTCTATACAACACTGGAACGTCTCACGTATAGAGAAAATGACAAAGGAAAACGGTCAAAGGTGTTAATAGCTATGACGGAGAAAGGTATCCAAATTCGTCACTCAAAGTTGCCTGATATGAGTGAACAAGCACGTATTCAATTGCTTGTTATTCAACAATTAGCAAGAAAGGAATATAGATCCTTTCTTTTCCATAAAGATTTGAAGCCATTATTACAGGAACGGCTGACCGAACAAGAGATTCAGCTAATCCAAAATATAGCTGTTGATTTTAATCGAGATTTACATGTAGTGAATAACCAAAATATTGCCCCGTTATTTGAAGAACGGATCATGCCGTTTAGTATTCATTTAGAGAAAACAAGAGGGCAAATTCCATATGATTTAAAGGGTCCTGCCTTATTGCCAGAGGATGAATTCTATGCTTTATGTGAAGTGATTGAACAGAGTAACCGAGTGCTAGCTGCTATTATTCCAGGTCTGACTATTAAGATTAATATCATTACAAAGCAGACAATGGATGATGGGGGACAAGGCATCCGTTTTGAATTTTTATCGCAGCGTGGAGAGCAGGAATTACCCTTGCGAACAGAGTCAGAAGGGATATTAAAGATTATTTCGATTCTTAGTGTATTGATTGCCGTATATAACAATCCAAATGCTTGTGTCGTTATTGATGAATTAGATTCAGGCGTTTTTGAATATTTGCTAGGTGAGTTGTTAACAGTGATAGATGAGGATGGAAAAGGACAGCTTGTTTTCACATCCCATAATCTACGAGTGTTAGAGGTGCTAGCTATTAAAAATTTATGGTTCACGACAACAAATGAAAATAAACGTTATATGCAGTTAAAGGGCATTAAAGAAATAAATAATGCTAGAGATGTCTACTTGCGAGCTATTCAGCTTGGTGGACAGGATGAAGAGGTTTATAAGGAGACCAAAACATTTAAAATTAAGCGTGCTTTTCGTAAAGCAGGTGTGCAACATGACTAAAAAGGTACTTTTAATCATTGTTGAGGGACAGACGGAGCAAATTATTTTAGAGGATTATTTGGATGCTCACTTCGCGGATACAACTATACGTTTTGATGTCCAGCGTGAGGATGTATTGACAAAATGGGATGCCCATAAACGCATCCCGAATATTAAAAACAGTGTTATACGAGTAATCCAGAGTTATTTAGATAAATATAAATTTTTAGCGAAGGATTTAACTGCTGTTGTTCATATAACAGATGCAGACGGTTGTTTTATCGCACCAGAATGCGTCAGGGTCGATGAGAATATCGAGCAAAAATTATTTTATACAGAGGATGCCATTTTAGTGAAGTCCGATAAGCGTAAAGAGCAAATTGAACAGCGCAATGAGATGAAGGCTAGGAACGCCCGAATTTTAATTGCGAATGACTATTTTAGTATTAATCGCTTGAAAGTGCCTTATCAATTATTTTATTTCTCTACAAACTTAGAACATGTACTATGGGATGAGCGCAATGAAATCCCAACGGAGAAAATCCACAAGGCGGATAAGTTTATAGAAAACTTGTCTGGTACGATCGAAGAATATTTAAAAGCTTATTTGCCAGTCGATGCTGAACTACCCTATAGGGAAAAAATGAAAAAAAGCTGGTCGTTTTTAATGGAAGGAGGCCATTCATTACAGCGAGGAACGAATGTACCTCTTTTATTTGAAATGATAAAAACAGATGTACAATAAAACAGGTGACGTATGTAGTTTCGTCACCTGTTTTTGTACCTCTTAATGCGTTTGTTCATAACTACGAATATGAGCTAAAATGGCTGGGTCCTTAATTTTAGTATCTTCACTTAGCATTAATAGCTTTGACATAATTTCAGCTGTTCGTGGATCATCATCCACCATAGGTAAGAATATGCGTCCACGATGCTGAGATGGGACAGCGACAATCGGTATCATTGAACCACCGACTTGATGGACCACACCACTGCCTAAATGCAAGGAATAGTTTGCTAATTTACCTTCAATAAGGACATGGTGTTTCTTCACTTCTACGTTGAGAAGTTTTAGTAATTTTGCCAATTCTTCAACGATAATAGTCCGCATTTCAACGGTAGAATGACTGGCCTCAGGGTCGACACCACCAACATGGGCAACGCTGACAACGAGGTCCATATCCCGCATAACCTCAGAGAAGATTGCAACTGGAATATCATCTAAGACGATATCTTTTCCTGTTAAACGATCGTAGAAATAAACACCTTCGACTGCAGGTGCTTCAATTTCTGCTGGAGTAAACCAGTCTGCCTGCGCATACAAGGATGCCACTATATTTTCTTTGTAATACACCTTACGAGGTCCAGTTTCATAACTAATTTGCCAGCCTCGTGTTTTTAGCAAGGCTACTGTTTGAGATGGATTAACTTGATGCCCCGCATAACGCAATGATTGTTTTAAACCCTTTTCGTCTGCATTTATAAGATATAGCTCACGGAACACTTGTTTAAATGGCTGTTGTATTTTGTGTTCGAACATATAGGCTTGCCATTGTCTCCATTGACCACTTTCAAGAAGATGGTAAGGGTGTGCAATCATTAAGGGGGTTGTCGGAGCAAGCTTCACGACATTACCTGATAGTACCTGTAAGCCCTCTGGTGTCATCATCCCAACATGCTCGCCGCTAATAAAGACAAGCTTTTGTAAAAGAGGAGCAAGAATCGGGTGAGCTAACAAGTTAATTAGCTCTTCCGCTGAAAATATGGCTTCTAATGCCATTGCCTGCTCTAGTGCTGGACGTGCACGTTTATATTGTTCTTGTAAATCTTTACGAGCTTCTTGAAGAGTAACAACATCAGCATGCTTTTTTAAAGCAGCAGGTATGTTTTTTAAACGTTTACCATCTTTTTCAACGATTATTGTAATAGCGGCATCTTCTTCAATTTGTAAATGCGCTGTTATTTGTTCGATAGACTGTGCTTTAAATAAATGCTGAATATCGTTAAAGGCTGATAGTTCCATTCTCCATATGAAGCGAGTAGCTTCTCCGTCCCCAGCGTTGCGGGCTAAATTTTCTAGTGCAATACTAGCTGCTCGTGACTCACTTGCCCTACGTTGAGCTCCAAATTGTTTACTTTCCTTTAAAAACTGTTGAATAAATTGGTAACGATGTAGAGCATCTTTGTCATCTGTTGTTTTTAATGGAATAAGTCCAAGTGCTCGCAGTTTATCTTTATTGCGCTTTTCCTGAATTTCTTTCATTAATGGCTTTGGACTAAGTGTGCCAATGGCTGTATCTGCATAAAGCTGAGCACGGCGGTGGTTGGCTCCTTCTGAAGCGTATTTGGCTGCATCATATACAAGTTTAAACTTCTTCGAGCCTAGTGTTTGATAAGCACTTTGGAACCATGCTAGATCAAAGGCGCCATCCCGAAAATCTTCTGCCGTTATGCTGGAGAAGAGGGCAATTTGATCTTTGGCAAAGTCTGATAAAGAATCTGTAGTGTGGGCGATAAAATACCAAGCAGATTCCTTTAGTCCTTCCCAGCCAATCACCTCGCTGACAAGATCAATCCAATGCTGGTTATACATCATAGCTTCAATTAAACGCTCTTTAGAAATCTCTGTTTTTTGCCATGCTTCTTTTAACTGCTGTGCGGTTTCTTCTTTTTGAGGATAGCAGCTAGTTAAAAGGCGAGAGAAGACATCTTTCTTCGTTTCTGCCTGCCATATATAGCCTCGTGAAAGCTTTTCACCATCAAGTGCCTGTAAAATTTGAAGGAAATAATCGATTCCTTCAAAGTAAGAAATGCTACTAGCAAGCTTGGTAACAGCTGTAGGAGTATCGCCACGCTTTAGCTCGATAGCTAAGATGCGATCGATCGCTTGATTACGAATGGCAAGGAAATCAGCTAAGTCTTCAAATGATTGATAGCGATCCAACAGTTTACTTGGTTCAGTAAATATTTCTGAGGCAAGAGTGTTCGTAAAAATAGCTTCATATAAATGGTCTTGCGTCAATAAGCCCACTTTAAATGCATCTAAATATTGGAATAATGATAGATCGTAGAGACTTGGGCTATAATTTTCTTTTTGCATACGCTTTGTTAGCTCTTCATTGATGGCAAGCATTTTAACATAGCCTTCATAAGTTGCATAATTAGATAGTCGATCGACAAATGCATCAATAATATCTAAGTCGACAATTGTAGAGGTAGATTGATAGTAGTAATAGCCTTTATCTCTTACTTCCACTCGCCACTGATCAGCAGGGATTTGATGTAATAGCTGAAGCACAATACCGGTTGCCTGTTCAAAGCTATTAAATGCTGGTGCATGTCGTTCTAGTAATGAAACTGCTTCTTTATGCAATAGTGTCTCTCCTGAAATATTTTTGATATCTTGCGACAAAACTGAAAAGATTTGCTGAAGCGTATAGTGATATTTCAAGGAGTTAAATTGAGCAACATATTTTTTCATTCCTTCATACTGAAAGAATGGTTTTATAAGAATATGGGCTGCTTCAGAAAGGTCATTAGCACCAGGGTATTCTGATAGTTGATTATAAAAGTTGAAATAAGCTAAGTCTTCACCGCTAAAGGATGATGATTTAATCCACTGAACAATGGCTTCTGGAATAGGATAAACATCTAGACTGGCATTTCGCTGACTGTCTGTTTTAGAGGCCAAGATACTGTATTTTTGCCCTAAAGTAGTAGTCATTTTAGTGTCATTCCATTGATAAGTTTCATATTCAAAATTAGCATATTCATCAAGTATTTGAATAAGTTGTTCTAGCTTGGAGAGAAGCTTATCTAAATCATATTGAAAGAATTTTTCAATAGGTGTAGGCGTTTGTACATATAAAGGTACAAGCTGTTGCCAAGGTTCTTCACCATTCATTTTAATCGCGCTATTGGCAATGCGATCGTATGGAATAGGAGCATGTGGTTTATATAAACCAAAGCCATTGTTTTCGTTATATTCGGGTACATCTCTTGCTACTAATTGTTCTAATAGTACTTGTTCATTTTTTGTTATCTTTGGTAATAGGGAGCACAATGTCGTAATTTGCTCGCTCGCTAAATTGTAGTCCTTAGAGGCTTCTAACAATAATTCAAGACCACCAAGCCTCTTTAGCTGCTTACTGTCTTTTATTAATCGTTCAGCACTTTGCAATACATGATCTTGTGGTTGAATTTTCAAGAGTGAAATAGCTTCTTTCCGGAGAGCCCCAGATTTATTGGCTAAAAGATCCTCGATTTTTGCTATTTCTTCTTTGGTTGGTGTCAATGCATGTATTTTCTTTAATGCAAGGGAACGATTGATAGAGCTTCGATCGCGTAATGAATTGAATAGAAACTCACGCTGTCCTTGAGTGATTGGATCAAGACAATAAATATTCAATAGGCCGATCCTACTTGATGGTGGATAAGCATCTGCATGCGCGATGATTCGTTGGAATAACTCTTCATCCTGTAGATGATGCGCAAGAATAATTTGTGTTGAAATTAAGTCTTCGAATGACAAGTGTACAAAGACAAAGGATAGAGGCTTGCCTGTAATGGATAGCCCATCTTTGGTCATTTCATTTTTTGCCCATTCAAGCTGTTCAAATAAAGGATATTCTATGTCCTGCAGCTGTGAATTTTCTTTCATGAAGCTTTGAAGTGTTTTATCCCATTCGTTATCTCTTGCATATTCACTATTGATATAGTGGTTGGCATGAAGGAAATTATCCCATGCAAATGCAAATATTTCGATATCCTTCGTTGTTAAAATTAATTCTTTTACAAAAGGCGCTGTAAAAGGTATTTTCGATAGGTTTTTCAAAAAAGCTAGTGTTGTAAGCTGAATATGCTTGTCTCGCTTTAAGAGATCAGCCAACAGTACATCTAGCTTCGTATAATCTTTTGTCGAAGTCGCCCATAATGCGACATAAATATCAATGGTACGTTCACTTTTTAGCAGTTGTTCGGTGAAATGGTCATCTTCCATCGCTTGGATGGCTAAGGACAAAACTTCCTCCGTTATTTTTTGGTTTTCGAAGCTACTATAGCCAAGCCCCATCCATGTATCGACCGCTCGAATAACAGAGGAGAACCTTGTTAGTTGATGCTCCTGAATAAGCTTCATCATTTTGAGCTGTGCATCTAGATTCCCATGGTCAATATTTTCTACAATCGCTTGTCGAAGTCCTTCTTGACGTGCAGCTGCTACTAATAATTTACCAAGCGCTTCATGCATTCGACTATTGCTTGATTTAAAAATCCCACGAATGAGTGGATGACCGAAAAAGCTACTGCGGTGCTCATCAAATAAAATACTTTCTACTTTATCTTCAATTAAAGGATTTTCTAAGGATAACTCTTCAGCAAGCAATTGCTCAAATACATGAAAGCCCATTACTTTTTCATTTTCATTTTTCAATACATAGGAGCTATAGTTCGGGTAGGTACCATGCTCATATTGGCTATGGTGAGCTAGTAAATCCTCCAGACTTATTTCCTCAAATGTCAGCATTTCTTCTATTAATTGTAGACATTGAAAAAGATGGTCTTGTACGGGCTGTGCTGAACGAAATGATCGACGTAACATATCAGTTTGGAACATCGTAGCATCAAAACGTAAAGCTAGTTTTTTAATGTGGAGCGCGCGTTCCTGTGAAGATAATAGTGTAAGCACTTCTAATAATGGTCCGCTAAATAGCTCCTCTAGTGATTGAACGTGCTGTTCTGTAATAAGCTTTTCAATATCGTAATCACGATTGTCCATATACTTTAATAATGCGGCTGCTAATGGCTGTATGGTTGACGGTGCTATGTCAACTATACTTTGAAAATGTGTTTTTTGTTCATGTGATAGTGTCATGAGACATTCCTCCTTACCAAATTCGTCCTGCAAGCATTGTTAATTTAATAAATGTAAAAACATCGTCTTCCTGTACAGTTAGTGGTGAGGAAAGCGAATTTATAGATTCTTCGTTGTGAAGTACTAAGAAAAGCTCATCTTGAAAAGCTTGAAGCATTGTAGAAACAGCTTGGTCTACTGGTTGGAATGAATCACATTTTTTCTCTCCAAAATGGACTTTACCATGCTGAGCCGCATCATCTAATTGCTGATCGGTTAAATAAAGATGGAGTGGCGTATCAACCATTTTCTCGTTATATTGTTGTACCTGTTGTGTGACAAGTTTTATAAGTAAATCTTGTAAATTTATGACAGGATCTTCGATAAAAAATGGAATCTGTTGAAGCTTACGTGATTTCTTACCGATTACTTTTTGTTGGTAAAATAAACGCAATCTAACACCTCCTTACAATAATTTCATTATACAAGAGTGATAACTGTGAAAAGAATAAGGCATACGACGCTAGTTGCATAAATATTTTTGGGAAATGTGTAACAAAAAATAGCATGCTACGGATTATTAGTAAGGTAGAAAGAGGGGAAAGCCTTGCTAAAGAATCTGTTAAAAGTAGAACGTTTGTACGATTATTTTCATTGAGGTATGTATCAATTTGCGCTCTATAACACAAATACTATGGAAAGCAGAGGTTATTACCCAAGAAAATTTTTCAGGCTACTTCTACCATTAGAGAGTAATAGAAAGTTAACGCTTGGATTTATCAAACGTGTGGAAAATGTAACGAAATGATGTTGCTAAAAATATTATAATTGAACATTTATTTGCCTAATCTATAAAGCTAGAAGATGACAAAATAAACCCCGGTAAAATCCTTTGCTACTATGTTGAATGGATTTTTTCTGTGGTTTCTAGAAAGACATTATTTCTTTCCTTATCTCATAAACTTTATAGGTATGATTTATCAAGCTAGAAGGAGGCAAGATCATTCAAATACATGTTGTAAGGGCTGGCGAGTCTTTATGGGGTATTGCGCAGGCATATGGGACTACAGTTCAAAGTATTGTAGATGCCAATCAAATTCCAGAGCCAAATCGTTTAGTCGTGGGGCAAGCTCTTGTGATACCTATTGTTGGTAGTTTTTATTATGTACAGCCAGGAGATAGTTTATGGTCAATTGGACAACGCTTCGGTATTAACTATGTAACACTTGCGCAAGTCAACGGTATTAACCCAAATCAACCATTAGCTGTTGGGATGAGATTATATATTCCGCAACCACCAAAAACAAGGGCAGAAACATTAGCATATTTAGAGCCAAGAGGTACTTCGGTTAGTGAGGTACTTTTGAATCAAGCTAGGGAAGCGGGTCCCTATTTAACATATTTAGCTTTATTTAGCTACGAAGCCAGACGAGATGGCACCTTACGGATACCGCCTAATCAAGGTGTAACTCAAATTGCGGATGACACTGGTGCCTCCTTGGCAATGGTCGTTACGAATCTGGAGAATTTCAGTTTTAGTGGAGATCTAGCGAGAGATATTTTTCAAAGTACAGCTGTTCAGGATTTACTCTTTGATAATATTCTTACGGAGGCTAGAAAGCTAGGGGACGTTAAGGATATCCATTTTGATTTCGAAAATTTACCAGGTGATCAACGAGAAGCCTATAACAATTTTTTAAGAAGAGCTGTGGAGAAATTCCATGCTCAAGGATATACGGTATCTACTGCTTTGGCTCCAAAAACAAGTGCAAGTGATCGTGGTCCATGGACTGCGGGGCATGATTATAGAGCACATGGTGAGATAGTGGACTTTGTTTTATTAATGACCTATGAATGGGGTTATTCTGCGGGACCACCAATGGCCGTTTCACCACTTCCTGAAGTGGAGGCCGTTGTCAAGTATGCGGTGAGTGAAATACCTGCAAGCAAAATTCTGCTGGGGCAAAATTTATATGGTTATGATTGGACATTACCATTTGTTCAAGGGGGGCCATTTGCTGAAGCATTGAGTCCTCAGCGAGCTATTGAGATTGCCAAACGTTATAATGCGGCAATTCAGTATGATTGGAGAGCACAAGCTCCGTTTTTTGAATACTATGATGAACAGGGTAGAGCGCATATTGTATGGTTTGAAGATGCAAGATCCATTCAAGCTAAATTTAATCTTGTCAAACAATATAAACTTCGTGGCATTGGCTATTGGAAATTAGGACTACCTTTCCCTCAAAATTGGGTATTAATTGGTGCTAATTTTGATGTGGTGAAGAAATGACACGAGGCAGAAGAATAGAGTTTACCCAACGTATTTTCTTCTGATTTGGTAATTATCTGTCAAGTGGCTTCTAAGTATTGGAAAATACATTATGATAATAGTGAAATATATTATAGGAGGTATATTTTGTATAAATTTAAAAAGTTAGGAATCATATTAACATCAACGGCATTTTCTGTTGGTATTTTAGCACCCATATCGCAGGCATCAGCAAATGTAAAAGAAGCAACGGAGCGTATTGAAATTCAGGTTGCTTCAACTGAGACAAAAATTACAAAAGATATGCTGATAAAAAAGCTACGTTCCCTATTCCCGGAAGAGTTCAAATTTGTAGCGGATCAAGACTTTAATTCTGGACCTAGACATTTCTATAGAGATGATAAAACGGTTCGATATGAACTAAATTTCTATAAAACAATTAAAGATAAAGATGTACATGGTAGTTTTGTATTTAAGGGCGACGATTTAGAATTAGAAAACTTTTATTATCAACCTGCAAATATGGAAGAAGCAATTTATCCAGCAAAATATACAGAGAGTGAAGCCCAAGAAATTGCACGAAAGTTCATGGATAAATTTGCGAATTCAGATAATTACAAACTTCGTGATGATCATAACGAATATGGTTTTAATATTACTAGGCCGTTATCAGAACCAATTACTTACTACTTTGTCTATTCACCAATTTATAATGGGGTTCTTATAGGAGATCAAAGTATTACTATTAATGTTCTGGCAAATGGTGAAATTACGGGAATGTCTAACAATGCAGAGTCTATTAGTAAAGCTTCTTTTGATCGTTTAGATCAAAAAAAGAAAGAAGATGATATGCTGGCTCAAGTTCGTGATAATCTAGCTGTTGAACTTCGTTATTATATTGATTACGATTACAGATCTGGTCAACGTAATGTGAAACTGGTTTATGCGCCTGCCATAGGGTTCAACGGTGTACATGCTCTAAATGGGCAATGGCAGACAGCAAATGGTTTCACTGAACAATTACCGAAGACAAAGAGTGTTGAAAAAATTTCAGCACAACCGTTACCACCAAGAAAGAACGGTATGACGGTAACTGAAGCTGAAGAATTCGCGAAAGATTTCTTAAAAGTTGATGAGAGTAAAGCAAAGCTTACTATCGATTTAGTAGATGAAAGAGAAAATGACAATGGTGAGACGATATACTTTGTAAACTATACGTATATGTTTGGCAATAATGGATCTGGTAGCTCTTTAGAAATTAATAAGGCGACAGGTGAACTAGTTCAGTATCATGACCTATCGAGAGATTTTTTAACAGATAACCAAGTAAACGCTATTTCTAAGGATGCTGCATTGAAGAGGGCAACTAATTACTTGAAGGAATGGGCCCCTTCGTATTTACATGAATATTCAATGCCAATTGAGGAAGCTGTATATGATCAATATAGTAAGGAATATTACTTCACCTTCCCACGCATTATGAATGGAATTGCAGTTGTAGGAGATGGATTATATGTAGGGATTGGCTCTGATGGATCTTTACGCTCACTAAGTGTATATAAGCAAAAGATAGATAACTGGCAGCCAATTAATAATGTCATATCAGCTGACAAAGCAAAAGAAGCTTATAGCAAAGCACTTACATTGCAACTCCAATATTCAAAACAAGATACGGAGAGTAAACTACATTACGATTTAGTATACGCACCTACTTACAGTGGTAGTTTATATAACCAGATCGATGCTATTTCTGGTGAATGGTTATATAACGCAGATGAATCCAAGGAGAAACCAGTTATTTCTCATCCAACAGCTGCCAAAGAGCTAAATTATTTATTCAATCAAAATGCGTTAGATGTAAAAGATATAGCCAACTTTAATGCGGACGCTGCTATAACAAAAGGAGAAGCATTGAAAATTTTATTACACTCGTTAACATACGGTTACTACGGTAACAGAGATGGGGAAAAGCAATCCTTCACAAATATTGATAAAAAACATCCTCTCTATGTGGTAGTAGAGCAAGCTGTTAAAATGGGCATCATTCAGCCTGCTAATCAATTTGCATTAGATGCTACTCTGACTCGCCAAGAGTTCGCAGAGTGGTCGATCAAACTATTACAATTAGACAATGTTGCTAAATATAAAGATATTTATAAATTAAACTTTGCTGATGCAGCTTCAATTGATCCAGCGTATACAGGCTATATTGCATTAGCAAATGGTCTGGGTCTAATTGACGCACAGCAAAATAACTTTAATGCTACGAAGAGTGTGTCATACGCTGATTTGGCTGTCTCAACAGTCCGTTTAGCAAAGGTTATTCAAGAAAATAAAGTTGATCGCAATTTCTATTATTAAGTTGTATGTCACGAAAGGGCATTTCCTCATTTGAGGAGATGTCCTTTTTTGGTTAGTTTATAGCAGAATGGGGAAATAATATGAAAAGAAGGGAGTGTACAATTGGATGAAATTAAAACTATTATTAACGATTTCTTTCGTAATGGTTATCCTTTATGGCTGTAATAAAGATGAGGTAAAGGATGTGCCTACTAATGCACCAGCAGATCAGAATGCTTCACAACAGACGGGTGATACGCCTACAGACCAAGTGACATTCAATTTTTTAGAGTTTTCATTGGATGTTGATTATTCTGCAACGGAGTCATACGAGGTAGAGTATGAAAATAAAAAATCAGGAATCTCAGCGAAATTACAGGATGATCGACAAAATGTAAAGTTACAAGGTGATGAAGCCTATACAAAACTAGAGCCGTTATTTAAGCAGTTAAATTTTGATTCTACCACTCCAAATGATGAAGTGATTGATCAAGTAATTAAAGTTTTTAATATTGAAGATAACTATCAGTCCATTGAAGTCGAAGTAGAGTTTATGGACGGAAATGAAAAGGAATTTAAACGACTACCTTAAAAATGAGACAAGCCAGCTAAACGAAAAACGTTAGCTGGCTTTCACATGTATGAACGTTAACGTTCCCAATGTCGATGCTTTGAAAGGAGCTGAATAAAAGAAGGTAAGGTATTAGCAACCCCATTTTTATTGGCGATATGCTGTGAAAACGATATATTTTTAGCAAGGCCAATTGTTTTAAAGTGCTGGTAGGCTTCTTCAATAAATTGTTCTGCTTTAATTTGTTGATGTGAATCATGGTAGGAACCAGTTACATAAACTCCATCGTAAAGTACGGAAGAAGCAGTGGCGAATGTTTCATGAATCTCAAAGCCATTTAGTAAGCCCTGTTTTGTACTAACTAATTCTACAACTATATTTTTGCTCAAGAGTGTAGCAATCAGGTCATTTAGGTTTTCCTCCGTATTTTCTGCTACGATCACGGCTACTTTAAAAGTTTTGACACTTTCTACAGCATTCAAGATTTGGCTAACAGCAGGGGAAGTTTGCATAATGTTCGGTACCTCCACTTGTACGGGTGGCACGATACCGATATTATCAGCAATTGCTGTTGCAAGTGTGTGGCTGACATGGGCAAACATATCGACAACTTGTTTTCGTATGCCTTTGTTTTTTACTTTACCAAGTTCGAAGCTAAAGGCATTGATAATATGTTCCTTTTCAATATCGGTCATACTCAACCAAAATAACCTAGCTTGTGTAAAATGGTCTTTGAAACTTTCACTGCGTGCGCGTACTTTATGACCCTCTACTTTTTCCTCATAATGTGTATAACCACCTTCTGCCTCAGGGACGGGGGATGGTGTGTTGTCAGCTAAGGAATTTTTATGGTAGCTAACTTGCCCAACATTAATCGTTTGTCGACCATAGCCGTCTCGCTGATTATTATGGAAAGGACAGATAGGCTTATTAATAGGGATCTCATGAAAGTTTGGGCCTCCGAGTCTTATTAACTGTGTATCTGTATAAGAAAATAAGCGACCTTGTAATAAAGGGTCATTTGAGAAGTCAATGCCAGGTACAACATGTCCTACATGAAATGCAGCTTGTTCTGTTTCAGCAAAGAAGTTGTCCACATTTTTATTAAGCGTCATTTTGCCAAGGATACGGACAGGAACTTCTTCTTCTGGCCATATTTTGGTAGCATCGAGAATGTCAAAACTAAATTTAAATTCATCTTCAAGCGGAATAAGTTGCACGCCAAGCTCCCATTCTGGATAATCACCACGTTCGATGGAATCCCATAAATCTCTGCGGTGAAAATCAGGATCTTTACCAGCTATGATCTGTGCCTCATCCCATACTAACGATTTAACACCAAGAACTGGCTTCCAATGAAACTTAACAAAGTGGGATTTTCCTTCGGCATTGATGAAACGATAAGTATTCACACCGAAACCTTCCATCATTCGGTAGCTTCGTGGAATCGATCTATCCGACATATGCCACATAACCATATGGGCAGATTCCTGATTGTTCGCAATAAAATCCCAAAATGTATCATGGGCACTTTGCGCTTGAGGAATTTCGTTATTTGGTTCGGGCTTTACTGCGTGTACGAAATCGGGGAATTTAATAGCGTCTTGTATAAAAAATACCGGAATATTATTTCCGACCAAATCATAATTACCTTCCTGTGTATAAAATTTTGTAGCGAAGCCACGTGCGTCACGGACGGTATCGGCTGAGCCCCTTGAGCCTGCAACGGTAGAGAAACGAACAAAGACTGGTGTTTTTGTTCCTTTACCATTTAAGAATTGTGCTTTTGTAATATCACTTGCACATTCATAGGTTTCAAAAATCCCATGTGCTGCCGATCCACGTGCATGTACTACTCTTTCTGGAATACGTTCATGATCGAAGTGCGTCATTTTTTCACGAAAATGAAAATCCTCTAGTAAAGTAGGACCTCGATCGCCAGCTTTTAAAGAATGTTCATCCTCTGATATTTTTAGTCCTTGATTGGTTGTGAGTGGTTGATTTTTATCACTTACTCGGAATGCTTCTAATTGTTGTTGTTTTTGATTGATTTCTTTTTTCATATATAGAATCCTCCTTTATAAGTTACAACTACCTTCTACCCGCAGAGGATGTTCACAAACATTTTCAGCTAACGCGTAAAATACGAAACAAAATGATTGCTGATTAAAAATGGATATGTTATTATTATCTCGAATTAAAGATAATTAAATTCGAAATAAGTGAGGGAGTCGTATGAAGGAAGACAATCGTAACTTAAAAGCATTTACGGTCTTGTTCCGAGCATATCAAACGATTCAGGAAGCAACAAAAAGGGATTTACTTCAATTTGACTTAAATCAAACCGAATTTTCGGTCCTTGAATTTCTGTATCATCGTGGCGAGCAGCCCATTCAAGTGATCGGTAAAAGAATATTAATTGCAAGCAGTAGTATTACGTATGTAATTGATAAGCTTGAACAAAAAGGCTATGTATATCGCAAATCATGCCCTAGAGATCGACGTGTCACTTATGTATTGCTTACGAATGAGGGACAGACTCTAATGGAAGAGATTTTCCCTAAGCATGAACAAAAAATAAATGAGATATTTGAAGTATTGGGGCCTCATGAGCTGGATACAATGATTTTGTCCCTTAAAAAGGTTGGCAAAAATGCTAATGGACATTAAAAAAATTTAAATAAATATCTCGATTTCGAGATAAGTGGGAGGAGCATTGTATGAATCATTTAAAAGGTGTACACCATGTAACGGCTATTACAAGCAGTGCTGAGGAAAATTATAAATTCTTTACCTATGTATTAGGAATGCGCTTAGTGAAGAAAACAGTAAATCAGGATGATATTCAAACATATCATTTATTCTTTGCAGATGATAAAGGTAGTGCTGGTACAGATATGACGTTTTTTGATTTCCCTAACATTCCAAAAGGTGTACACGGTACAAACGAAATTTCAAAGACTTCCTTCCGTGTGCCAACGGATGCTTCTTTAGAATATTGGGAAAAGCGCTTCGATCGATTGCATGTAAAACATACTGGTATTAAAGAACAGTTTGGTAAAAAAACATTATCATTCGTGGATTTTGATGATCAGCAGTACCAGCTTATTTCTGATGAGCATGATACAGGTATCGCATCAGGTACGCCATGGCAGGATGGACCTATCCCACTTGAATATGCTATTACAGGTTTAGGGCCAGTATTTGTTCGAGTAGCTGATTTTAATTACTTTAAAGATGTGTTAGAAAAAGTAATGCTGTTTACAAAGATTCGGGAGGACGGAGATTTCCATCTATTTGAAGTAGGTGAGGGCGGCAATGGAGCGCAAGTGATTGTAGAACACAATACTGTGTTACCAGTAGCTCGCCAAGGTTTTGGTACGGTTCACCATGCGGCCTTTCGTGTAGAGGATCGTGCAGTATTAGATGAATGGACTGCACGTTTTGAAAGCTTTGGTTTCCACACATCTGGCTATGTAAATCGTCATTTCTTTGAATCCTTATATGCACGTGTAGCGCCACAAATTTTATTTGAGTTAGCAACAGATGGGCCAGGATTTATGGGAGATGAACCGTACGAAACTTTAGGAGAAAAACTTTCATTACCACCATTCCTAGAACCAAAACGTACACAAATTGAAGGACTTGTTCGTCCTATAGAAACTGTAAGAAGTTCCATTACGTTCGATAAAGAATATGAGTAATATTTTTAATTCAGTAGAGAAATTTTTTCTCTACTGAATGGTTACATATTGAATTGGAGGTTTAATGAATGGAATTTTCCAAATTGATTGATAAGCGTCGCTCGGCGAATAACTTTTTAACGGACGTTAAAATGACTGAGGAAGATATACGTCCAATTTTAGAGGATGTCAAGCTCGCTCCATCGGCCTTTAACTTACAGCATGCCAATTACATCGTTGTGTTGGATGAAGCTATGAAGGAAAAAGTAAGAGAGGCTGCATATGGTCAATATAAAGTGCATTCAGCTTCTGGGGTCATTCTTGTATTAGGTGATAAAAAAGCTTATAAAAATACGGCAGAACTAAGTCAAGGTATGGTGGATTTAGGGATTATCACAACGTATGAGCTAGAAGAAATAGTTGCTGAGAATACTCACTTTTATGAAGACCGTGGCGAGGCATTTATGAAAGATGAAGCGATTCGAAATGCATCTTTGTCTGCCATGTTATTTATGCTAGCTGCGAAAAATCGTGGCTGGGACACTTGTCCAATGATTGGCTTCGATAATCAAAAAATGCGCGACCTTTTCAATGTATCAGAAGAGCAAGAAATAGCACTCATGATTACTATTGGGAAAGAAAAAGAAAGCAGTCGTCGTTTACGCGGTTATCGTAAGCCAGTAGAAGAATTTGCCACTTATTATTAAAGTTGTATAAAATACAATAGTTATTTAAATACTAAGAATTATGTACATTTAGGAGGAAACATCGTGAAAGTAGTAGCCATCGTAGGGAGTATCCGTAAAGAATCTTATAATATGCAATTAGCTCAATTTATTGAAAAACGTTATACTGAGAAATTGGATCTAGAAGTGTTAAGTTTGAAGGATTTACCAATGTACAATCAAGATATCGAAAATGAAGCACCACAAGCAGTTCTTGATTTTAAAGCAAAAGTAAAGGCTGCAGACGCAGTGTTATGGGTAACACCAGAATATAATGGAACTGTTCCAGGTGTAATGGTCAATGCAATTGATTGGTTATCTCGTGTAGATAAAGTAATGATTGGCAAGCCATCTATTATAATGGGTGCATCAATGGGTAACCTAGGTACTGTAAAAGCACAATTGCATCTACGTGATATTTTATTCTCTCCTGGCATTAACTCACCATTACTAAGCGGCAATGATGTTTATATTGGTGCTGTGCATACTAAATTTGATGCAGAAGGTAATTTGACGGATGAAGGTACAGTGAAATTCTTGGATGTAGTCATCGATAACTTCTTAAACTGGGCAAAAAAATACATTTAAATTAAAAGTTAACCCATGAGTATATACTATACTTATGGGTCTTTTTCTGTTTGGATAGAGATTTTTTCTGCATGAAATCTTCATATTTTGCCGATATACTAATAAGAAACTCTAAAATGGTGGTTACAGATGAGAAAATTATCACTAAAGCTAGGCATCATCTTTTTCATTACATTATTTTGTATTGAAACATTTATGATGTTTTTTTTACACGCCTCATTGACTAATTCTAGAGTTGAAGAAGAATTAGCAAGTTTGCAAGCGAGGGGAAACTCACATCGCACAATATTAGAACAGAACTTTAATAAGGAAACATTGGCACATGTCGTCTTGATGGAATCGGAAGAATCTACAGATGTAGTAGTGACAGATGCTGAGGGAACCATTTTAGCCTCCTCGCAACTGCATCCTGAAATTAAGAATCTGATAAAGAAATTAGATGGAACTATACCATACGAGGGAAAGATTCTACAAAATAACTGGCAACAGGCAAAAGCTATAGCTACTATTAGTCCAATGCAAAAAGAGCAGACAACGATTGGCTATGTATTTATGTTTCAAAATACAGATTCGATCCATGCTTTAATGAAACGCTTAAATAAACATTTCCTCATCGTGGGCATTGTCTCTGGCTTAGTAACCATTGCTGTCATCATTGTGTTATCTAGAAAGCTTGCTGAACCATTAATTCAGATGAAAGAGGCCACTTTGAAAATGAGTAAAGGGGATTTTACGGTCGCTCTTTCTACAAATGGCAAAGATGAGCTTGGAGATTTATCGAATGCCATCCAGCTATTATCAAATGAGTTAAATCATTTAAGGCAGGAGCGCAAAGAGTTTTTATCTAGCATTGCCCATGAGCTTCGTACACCAATAACCTTTATTAAAGGTTATACCGATATTCTTTATAAACGTGATTTATCAGTGCAAGATCGTCAAAAATACTTAGCTATTATATTGGAAGAGACGAATAGACTTTCACGGTTAATAAAGGATTTATTTGATTTAGCTAAAATGGATGAAAACTCATTTGTTATTGAGAAACAAAATCTAGATTTACAGGCTTTTTTTACTGGTATTAAGGGGAAATTAAGTCCTGCTTTTCAAGAAAAAGATATCCACTTTGATGTGTGCTGTGAAAAGGGATTAACGTTATTGGCAGATGAGGCAAGATTAGAGCAAATAATAATCAATCTATTAAATAACGCATTGACCTATTGCGGACAGGGAGATACTACCACGGTAAATGTGAAGAAGGTCAATGGTGTTTTAACGATCATTATTCGAGATACAGGAAGAGGGATTCCCAACAAGGATTTACCGTTTATTTTTGAGCGCTTTTACCGTGTAGAAAAATCTAGAAGTCGTGCGTTAGGTGGTTCTGGACTAGGACTTGCAATTGTCAAGGAACTCGTTCAGGCCCATGGAGGAGAAGTGACGGTTAAAAGTGAACTAAATAAAGGGACTGTTTTTGAATTATCGTTTAAAGGAGTAGGAGCGGATGAAAACCATTTTATGCATAGACGATGAACCAAGAATGTTAGATTTATTGACTCTTTACTTAGAGCCCGGTTTTCGATGTAGCGCAATATCGTCCATTCAAGATGCGTTCATTTATCTAGAAGAAGAGCATGTGGATTTAGTTCTTTTGGATATTATGATGCCAGAGATGGATGGATTCCAAGTGTGTGAAGAAATCAGGAAGTTTTGGAATGTACCTATCATCATGCTTACGGCTAAAGGAGAGCATTCGGATATTGTAAAAGGTTTAAATATTGGGGCAGATGATTATATATTAAAACCTTTTGATGAGGAAGAGCTATTAGCACGTATACATGCTGTATTAAGGAGAACCAAGGTAGAAGACAAGGTGGTTGTCTTTGAGGGATTACGCTTAGATAAAGAATCCTTTGAATTATACTTTCAACAAGAGGCAATCCCATTAACACCAAAAGAATTTTCCATGATGTCCTTATTTCTAGATTATCAAAATAAAGTGTTTTCAAGAGAACATCTTATTAACACAGTTTGGGGATATCATGTAACCATTGAGGATCGTACTATCGATTCCCATGTCCGTAATTTACGTGAAAAATTAAGAAAAAGCGGTTTTCCTGCTGATGATTACTTGCAAACCGTTTGGGGAATAGGCTATAAATGGCATAAGTTTGCGGATCGAAAGCCTTTAGAACATAAAAACTAGAAAACAACCTCTGCCAAATATACTGGGAGAGGTTGTTCGGATTATTGCGCTGTTAACTCATCTTCTATTACCCATTTATGATTTTTCACTGCTTCACCATTTGTGGTAGAGATGTAATCAACCATATAAACAGTGGTTGGTACAGCTTCTTCAATACGGACGGTTGCGTTTTTCATGCCTTCCATATGAGTAGCAGTCGTTTTTACCTCTGTACCAGGGGACAGTGGCGCTTCTCCTACATCAATTAATTCTTCATGGATAATCCATTTATGATTCTCTACACGTTCGCTACCTGATGTTGGATCATAAGAAATTATATAGGCTGTAGTTTTATATGCACCAACAATCGTCGCTTCGGCACCCTTCATCCCTTCCATATGCTCGTCTGTAATCAAAGCGGTACTCCCGACCGGAAATGCTGGATCTTCAGCTTTTCTTAATGTAGCTGGTACTTCCGCTGAGCTAGAATGGTTCATTGTGGAGTGATCCATTTCTGTTTGCTGCTCAGTCTCAGGAGTATTTTCTGAAGTTGATGAAGGCTCTGTTTTATCTTCAGAACAAGCTGATAAAGTAAGTAAAGCAACTGCTGATAATAGTCCACCTGACCATCTTCGTTTGAATGTCATATGAGATCCTCCTTTCTATTTGCCCTTACTGTAACAAACAAATATGCAGAAATGATGGACATTAACTTTTACAAAAAACTTCTTTAGTCTATTGACTAAAGAAGTTGATGGAAGCGTTATTGAATGGGCATGATATTCAATGTTTTTTGTAATCGGTACGCTAAAATACCAGCGAAAATAGCTAAAATAATATCTTTTGGAAGTGGGGGGATCATCCAAAGCCAAGCTAATCTATAGGAAAAATCCTCTGGCGCACTGGCCCATAGTTTGTACGCAATAAACATCCAGTTTGTACCTACTAAATAATTGATAGCAGTTGCAATGAATGCGGCTAGAATATAGCTTTTCTTCGTACCACTTCGCTCTACCATTAATCCAGCAACAAATGCTGCTAAAATAAAGGTGATAATGAATCCAAATGTGGGACTTAATAGTTGACTGAACCCTCCACCAAAGCGAGCAAAGACAGGTGCTCCTGCTAATCCAATACACATATAGACTGTGCAGGCAAGCGCCCCCTTCCTACTACCTAAAATAAGTCCTGCTAAAATGGCAAAAAAGGTTTGTAGAGTAATCGGCACTCCTCCTACTATCATAAAGGGCACAAAGGAAGTTATATTGGCACCGATCATCATGAGGGTAGAAAATAATCCAATATATGCAATATCTACAGTCTTTAATTTTTGATGACTTTGTTCTGTTACTGTTGACATGATTTCACCTCTAATTTCAAAGTACTTATCGTTAGTGTAAAAAACTAAATTATTTGTGTCAACTTTATTTTAGTTTTAGGTTAACTAAAGTGTGCTGGAAATTCCTTGTAGACTAACTATCTATAAAAATGTATGATAGAATCGTCATAATTTTATAACTTTACATACTATTGGTGTGACATTTTAAACAATGTCGCTTAAAAGGGAAGTCGGTGGAAGTCCGACGCTGTCCCGCAACTGTAACGAGGAGTCCTATTATGTTTATTTGCCACTGTTAAAAATGGGAAGGCTATTTATAGGATGATGAAACGAAGCCAGGAGACCTGCCAATAAGTAATACCTGTAATGCCCACGAGGATGCAAGCAATTACGGACAATAGCTGGATTTTCTGACTTTGTTTATTCGAGGGTATTTTTGTGCGTTTTTTTGCATGAAATGCCCTTTTTTTATTGAGTGCCAACTGAAGTAAGATCATCTGACCTAAATTATGCAAAAGTATAATTAATTGCTTCATTCATCATCTTAGTAGGAGTTTAATGAATGAATAAAAAATTTATGTTATTTTCTTTAGTGCTTCTTTTAGTATTAATTGTATCTATGACATTTGCTGTAATGGTTGGATCTGTTTCTGTGACGCCATTATATGTATGGAAAGTAATTCTGTCGAAATTACCCTTTATACAACACACGATAGAGCAAGATTGGAGTCGCTCACAGGAAATTATTATTTGGCAAATAAGAGTACCCCGTGTCATCCTTGCGGCTATTGTAGGAGCGGGTTTAGCCATTGCAGGGGCAGCGATTCAGGCACTTGTAAGAAATTCCATTGCAGACCCATATATTTTAGGAATTTCTTCGGGAGCAGCCGTTGGAGCAACTTCTGTAATTATTTTAGGTGCTTTTTCATTTTTAGGTATTTACGCACTCTCTGTGTCAGCCTTTATAGGGTCTTTGCTCGCGATTGGGTTAGTGTTTTTCTTATCGCGCGTAGGTGGCAGGGTCTCGATTTTCCGCTTGTTATTGGCAGGGATGGCAGTTTCCTTTATATTAACAGCCATTTCTAATTTTATATTAATGATGTCAAAGCAAGAGGGGGCTTTAAAGGCGGTTATGTTTTGGATGCTAGGTAGCTTAGCGGGAGCAAAATGGAATAATATTATTATTCCGGCCGCCATCTTTTTCATTGTGTTCGGGCTTTTATGGCTATTCTATCGAAATTTAAATTTGCTATTACTGGGGGAAGAGGCTGCTGTAACATTAGGAGTCAATCTTCAACAATTTCGCATACAGCTCATTTTACTTGTCTCACTTTTAACGGGGGTACTTGTAGCAGTTAGCGGTTCTATCGGATTTGTGGGATTAATCATTCCGCATATAGTACGGTTAATTGTCGGCTCTAACTATAAATATGTAATACCGATCAGTGCTTTATTAGGAGGGATCTTCTTAGTTTGGGCAGATGCATTAGCTCGAATTATTATTGCTCCACAGGAAATGCCGATCGGTATTATTACAGCTTTCTGTGGGGGACCGTTTTTCATTTGGTTACTCCGTCGTAACAATTATTCTTTCGGTGAAGGAGATTAACTTCCATGACATTAGAAGCAAAACAAGTATCATTCTCCATTTACGATCAACGCATACTTCACGAGGTGAGTGTAAAAATAAGGGAAAAGCAATTTGTCGGGTTAATCGGCCCTAATGGTAGTGGGAAGTCGACTTTGCTTAAAAATATGTATCGACTTCTAAAACCTGAAAGTGGGACAGTTTTGTTAAATGAACAAGATATTTTAAAGCAGTCTAGTAAAGCTATTGCTAAAAATTTAGCCGTTGTTAGTCAAGAAACACCTGTATTATTTGATTTTACTGTTAACGATTTAGTCAGTATGGGAAGGACTCCACATAAAAAGCTATTAGAGCTTGATCAGGAACAAGATTTTCAAATTGTTAAAGATGCATTGAAGCAAACAGGTTTACTGCATCTAGCGAAACGAAGCTTTAGCTCACTTTCTGGTGGGGAAAAGAAGCGTGTCATGGTGGCAAGAGCACTCGCTCAGCAAGCACAGGTACTTATATTAGATGAACCAACAAATCATTTAGATATTCAACATCAACTTCAGCTGATGGACTTAATTCAAACTTTACATCTAACAGTAGTAGCCGCTCTACACGACTTGAATATCGCCGCCATGTACTGTGACCAAATTTATGTTTTACAGCGCGGACGCATTGTTTGCCATGGTACACCAGAAGAAGTACTTACACCATCATTGCTGCGAGAAGTATTTGGAGTATTTGCAGATATTCAAACACATTCACTGACAGGTAAACCGTATCTTACATATGTCCCTGAACAATTCGCAAGAGGGGTCCACCCTATTTAGTTTGCCTCGATCATTCAACTTCATCTAATAAAAAAGGGCGCCACTTCATTTAAGAGGGCGCCCTTTGTCATCTACTATTAAGATACTGCTTTTAAACCTGCAACTCCAATGATAATCGCAATAATACTGATGATTCGTGCGAGGTTTTTAGATTCCCCGAAGAATATAATATTGACAAGCACGGCACCTACAGTCCCAATACCAACCCAAACAACATAGGCGATGCTTAGCTGTAAATAGTCGAAGGAAGCATATAAAAGTGCAAAAGATAAACCAAAGCCTCCGACGTATAATAATAAATTTCGTACGGTTTTATGTTGACTATAAAAGCGTAAACCAATGACACCGACTATTTCCGCCAATGCTGCTAATAGAACGAATAACCAGCCCATTATGCATCCACTCCTTTTGTTGTACTAGGATTCTTCGATGGATTATCCGCCAATTTTAGGCCAATAACGCCCAACACTAAAATAACCATAAATATCCCCTTAATCGCATTAAAGTCACCATTGAAAATAAAGATATCCATTAATGTCGTTCCGATTGCACCTGCTCCAGCGAAAATTGCGTAGACAGTACCCGTAGGAAGTTTTTCACAAGCCTTCGATAAGAAGTGAAAATCAACAGCGATTATAGATACAATAATGATCCAATGCCACCATGAATTTGCTACATTAAAGCCGAATATCCAAAACAATTCAAATAAACTTGTTAGTCCAACATACATCCATTCTTTTTGCATAAATAAATTCCTTCCGTAGTAGAATATTATGACTGACATTCAGTCATTTTTGGAGTGAAAGAGAACGCCACTTATGCGTGACGTAGGCCAAGTGCATGATATAAAAAGTCTAGAAGCTCAAGCTTAAGCTGTTGCATGGTTTCATCCTTGCTATCGTCAAACAAATAAATTTGTTCGGCAGCAGATTCGATTAGACCAATGATAAGCTTGGCTGATCGCGATGGGTTGATGGAATCTCGAATGACCCCTTGTTGTTGAGCCGTTAATAAAAAATTACTCATCCAAGCATAGTAGGGTGAATAGATATTTTCCCATTCTTTCAAATGCTCAGTTTGTGCAATACCCGCATAAATGAGTGCAACGATATCTCCATATTCTTTCGTAATTAAGAAAATCATCTCAACCACTTCTTCAAGCTGCTGTTCAAAGGGTTTATGATCTGAAACACCTTCTTCGACAGTAGCCATAATGCGCTCTACCATATTTTTTGCAATAGCAGGCATAACCGAAAGGCGCGATGGGAAATAAAGATAAAAAGTTCCTTGTGCAATACCAGCTGCCTTTACGATATCTGAAACCTTTGTTTTTTCAATACCTTTTTCTCGAAATACTTCAATGGCTGCTTGAATAATTTTTTCTTCCTTTGACATGATATCCCTCACTTTTGCCTTACTTATTAGTATGTTACAGGAGAGAAAAATGAATGTCAATGAAAAATGACTGATAGTCAGTCATTTTTGGTAAGTATAGTTGTTTTAACTTCAGGGAACTTTATGTTTGAAAGGATTGATGACAATGGAAGATTTTAAATTTGCACAATTAGATTCACAGCAACTTGCGAAAATTAATGAACTAGAGAAAAAAATGGGTGTCACATTAATTGCCTACGATTTATCATCTATGCCATCAAATAACTCTGGAGCTTATGAAGAAAATAATGGCACAACCAATAATCATCCATCATACTAAATATGAAATGCCTTGCAGTCATGTAAGGTATTTTCATTTTAAGTAGTGTTTAAGGAGTGAATGTACATGAAAGAGTTCTATGCTGATTTACATATTCATATTGGCCGCACAGCTAAAGGGCGTGCTGTGAAAATTACTGGTAGTAAAACGTTGACATTAGCGCGCATATTAGAGACTGCTAGTGCAAGAAAAGGACTGGACATCATTGGTATTATTGATTGTCATTCACCTGAGGTTATAGAAGAAATGAAAGAGATGATTGACCAAGGTGAACTTGTAGAACTGGCAGAGGGTGGACTACGTTTTCAAGAAACGACACTGATTCCAGGTTCAGAAATAGAAATCTATGATCAACATTGCTATGGCCCCATTCATGTGCTTGCTTACTTTCCAACATTATTGCTCATGGAGCAATTTTCGGATTGGATGTCTCAGCATATGAAAAATATTCATTTAAGCTCACAACGAATTTACTGTGATGGAAGAACATTGCAACAAAAAGTCCACGAGCTAGGAGGACTATTTATCCCTGCGCATGTATTTACCCCCTTTAAAAGTTTATATGGCAAAGGTGTACAGCACAGTTTAACAGAAGTTTTTGATCCCCAGTTAATAGATGCAATTGAATTAGGGTTAAGCTCAGATACAAACATGGTACGCCATATTAAAGAGCTTCAAGCATATCCATTCGTGAGTAATTCTGACGCACATTCTCTTGGGAAACTCGCACGTGAGTATCAAAAATTACGATTAGCAGACGCAAATTTTGTAGAATTACAAATGGCTCTCCGTGAACAACAGGGACGAGCAATCATCGCCAACTATGGATTAAATCCATTACTTGGTAAATATCATCAAACAGTTTGTGGTAAGTGCGGAGAACAACTTAGTAACGAAGCTATAATTTGTTCGAACTGTGGAAGTACGCAAATCATAAAGGGTGTTGCTTCACGTATTCAGGAATTATCAGAGGATTTTTCACATAAAAAAAATAGACCACCGTATATCCATCAAGTACCGCTCGATTTTATTCCTGGTCTTGGCCCCAAAATGATGGAACGATTACTACATGCTTTTGGAACAGAGATGAATATTTTACATCGAGTTACCATTGAACAGCTCGAACAAATTGTGCCACAAAAAATGGCCAAATTAATGGATGCTGCGAGAACCGGTCATTTAAATATTGAAGTTGGTGGTGGTGGAATTTATGGGAAGGTACACATTGAATAGAAAAATGATTTAAAAAGATTATTGGGTTTTTAACCTATTTTTAACTCTCTTCTAGTAAAATAGTTAAAACAATTACTATTTTTAGGTAGGGGAGAGAATGTATGAAATTTTCAAAGAAATTCCGTTTTTTAGCCACAAGCATGCTTGCATTACAGTTAACAATACCTGTCGTTGCGAATGCTGAAGAAACAGGAGATTACATAGCACCAAGTTGGACTACTCAGGCAGATTATGTAGCTCTAGGTGATTCAATTGCACATGGGATGAATGAGGTCGGTGCAATCGGATTAGGCTACACAGATTTTGTTGCACAAACTTTACAAAAAGAGGGTTTCATTACTTCTTATAATAAAGGCTTTGCAATGTCAGGCTATACAACAAAAAATGTGTTGGCAGATATACAAAATGATGTTGCAAAAACAGTGGCTGGGTTTGGCTATCCCATTGAACAAGTTAAATTAAAAGCATCTATTAAAGAGGCAGAGATTATTACGTTAACTGTTGGCGCTAATGATTTACTGCCAATATTAAAAGAATCACAGACAGCTGGAATTGATACACTAGCCATCGTAAAGGCTACAAAAGAGGCTGTAACCAATATTGCAGCAATTTTAACTGAAATTAAAAAATTAAATCCACAAGCAGAAGTTTATGTGATGGGCTATTACAATTCGTTCCCATATTATAGTGAGAGTTTACAAAATCAATTTAAAATACTTTTGGCAACAATGAATACAACTATTAAAACGACAGTTGAAAAGGCTGGAGCATTTTTTGTACCTACATCTGATGTTGTGGCAAAGGATGTTCCAAGCTATCTTCCAAATCCAGAAAATATTCATTTAAGTGAAGCAGGTTATTTTGCAGTAGCAAATGAGGCATTTTTACCAATCATAAAAACTAGTACCTTATGGGATGTAACGAAAGCTATTCAAGTCCATGTAAAAGATCGTAAAACTGTGGATGTAAGCTGGCAAGAAGCGACGGATAATGTTGGCGTGGAAAAATACAAAGTATATGTAAATGGCAAATTAACTTCAACATTACCTGCTGATACAACCGTGACGACACTTACAGATCTGACTGACCATGCAGCCTACACTATTATAGTAAAAGCAATTGATGCCGCTGGTAATGAAAGTGTTCAAAATCCAACAGCGACTTTCACTACAGGAGAAACGATTCGTTTTACAGATACAGCAAATCATTGGGCAAAAGATTATATTCAACAAGCAGCAGAAGCAGGGATGATGAATGGCTATCCAGACGGCACATTTAAACCTAATCAAAATGTGACACGCGCACAAGTAGCCTCTCTACTAGTGAGAAGTTTGGGGATAACAACGCAGGAAAAGGCGCCTTTTACAGATATCGCTAATTTTGATGCGAAAACACAGTCGGAAATTGCGGCAGCGTTTGCACATGGCATTATTAAGGGAGTGGATGGGAAGTTCAACCCTGCAAGACCTGTAACACGCGCTGAATTAGCAGTGATGATTGAGCGTGCGTATGAGCAACAATTTAAACAGCCTTATATTGTCCAAGGAAGCTCACCATTTACAGATATTGCATCTTATAATGCAGAGACAAAACATGCCATTACGATGTTATTTGAGCTAGGAATTGTGTCGGGAGATGGACAGAAGTACTCACCGGCAGCTTCAACCACAAGAGGGCAAGCAGCTAAAATGATGGTGAATCTGAATCAATTATTCAGTAAATAAAATAAAAAGGTAGAGGTGAAACAACATCTCTACCTTTTGACGTTATGTCTATAAACAAAGTATAGTCTTACTAGGCTGAATATAGTAAAAAAGAGAGGAAAATGAGGATGTTATCATTTATTTTATCTGCCAAAAGATTAGTTAAAGGATTGTGGCGGTCATTTAAGCGACCACAGTTTCTATCATTATTTACAACACTATTCCTCATCATTCTATCCGGTACTTTGTTTTACAAGGGGACAGAGGGTTGGTATTGGCTAGATGCTATGTATTTTGCTGTAGTCAGCTTGATTCCAACAGGCGTAGAAACAGGGCTATATCCAGCAACTTCATTCTCCAAGATTTTTACAATGATCTATCTTATTGTAGGTACGGGCGTCATGTTTATTATGTTGCTCACGCTTGGTCGCTCTATCGTAGACTTTTCCTTAAGTGAGGAGGAAGAGGTTGCGGTTAAGAAACGTTTGAAAAAGTAAAATAGCCGTACAATGAATCTGATGAAAGATTCATTGTACGGCTATATTTTATGAAAGTTTTGCTATAATGCCTTCTTCATCGTCTAAAACAAGTTCAATACCTGTTGAAAAAGGATCACCATGTAGAACATCTTTTATCCAAACACGCAAGGCACCAATCATGGCTCCTGTATTTAGTATTTCGATTTGACCATTTACTTCAACCTCCGCACCGAAGCCTGTGTCATCATCATATGTCAATTCTACGATAACATCCTCTGGGCGAATGCTCTTATAATACGCTTGAGATAAACAAATAGCGTTAATAATATCTTGTTCGTTAATTATTTGTGCCATTGGGCTTCCTCTTTGCGTTTTTTATCTTTAAAGATATTCATAATTTTTACGACTAGCATCACAATAACGGCAATTGCAGCTACGTTAATGAGCAATCCTAAAATATTTCCAAGTAAACCCATACCGCTAAATAAGCTACCGAATAATAAACCTGCAAGTCCCCCAAGCATTAATCCTTTCATAAGGCCACCCGAGAAAAAACCACCTTTTTTAGTTGTATCAGCTTTATTTGTTGAGTTTGTGTTGTTTTTATTTGTTGTAGCATTTTTTTGATCTTTCGAAGTGTCCTGAGACTTCTGGATATTTGAGCTATTGTTATTATTTGAGAAGCCCTTTTTACCTGATTTATAGGACTTAGCCTCTGCTGTTGGTGTATCAGAGATGAATAATGTTGCACCAACTGTGGAAAATATCAGTGTCGCTGCAAATAGAGCGGCAAGAATTTTTTTCATTACTTACATTCCTCCAATATAATTTTTGGTTTGGTCATAAACTAGTTCTTATATAGTAATATTACATGAACTTTATTAAAAAATAAAACCAATACCTTCTATAAATGAGCAATATCAAAAAATTTGAACAAATAGTGACAGATGAAGTATTTGAGAAAATTATACAATAGAAAGGGGTGAAACGATGCTAGTCACATTAATAATCTTCATCTCCATATTTTTATTGCTGTATCTGACAGAAAAAAGGCGTTTCCTCAACGCGGTAGCTCTTGGTTTGATAGGGGTATATATAATCAGAGCGTTCATTATCCATTATCCATTATTACTGCCAAATGATCAGGGAATCATTTCAGAAATGGGGATTTTTATTATGCTAGGAAGCTTTCCTAGTATCATGTTTATTTTATCTATAGCCATGTTTTTCAATAGTAAGGTTTTGTTAGAGAAGGAAGGACGTAAAGTACGGAATTTAATGTTAGCTATTATGGGGCTTAGTTTTGTTATTATGATGATATGGTATGTATTCGTCATTTTTATTCAGATTGAAAATGTGCTTTGGCATATTCTTTACTTCTATGCGTTTTTAATTTTTGGCTATACAATGTTTTTATACACAAGTGTCCTAGCATACGCTGTATTGTATCATTTCACACCTATACGCTATGAACCAAATTATATAATAGCCTTAGGATCAGGATTAATTGGCGATAGAGTTCCACCACTTTTAGCAAGTCGCTTAAATGAAGCGGTAAAGCAATACAAAAAGTACGGGGAAAGACCGTTTATCCTTGTCTCAGGTGGTCAAGGGACTGATGAAAAGGTATCAGAGGCCAAGGCTATGAAAACATATTTATTAGATGTCCATGATATTCCCGCTAATAAAATTCTAATGGAAGATCAGTCGACCAACACAGAAGAAAATATGATTTTTACGAAAAGCATAATGGATCAACATGCTCAAGGAGAAAAATATCGTTCCATATTTGTGACAAATAATTTTCACGTATTTCGCGCAAGTCTCTATGCAAAAAAAGCAAAACTAGATGCAGAAGGGGTTGGCTCAAAAACAGCCTTTTACTATGTTCCTAATGCATTTACAAGAGAATTTATTGGCTTATTAGAAATGAATAAATGGGCCCATATTACAGTTTTTCTAATTATTACACTATTCATAGGCTTACTGTTGCGAGCATATGTGTAACCAAAATCCAACTGTCTTCCATATAATAATGGCAAGGCAGTTTTTTACATAATGTGCAAGGGAGGAAAACAATGTACGAGCAAATTTTAGCTAAGCGCAATAAGGAACGCATTCATTCCCTACAAGAAATTATACAAACAAAAAATACATGGTTTGCTCAAAATATAAAATTGCTAACATTCACGGAAGTTAACTTAACAGCCTTGCAAAAAATACTGTATCAAGTAGTGCGAGGGTTATTAAAAGATCAGCAACAGCGACATTTGCAAATTGTCCATTCAGATCAAACTCAATCTGTGCAGGACAATGTATTAACGCTGTTAGCAGAGTATGATGATGTGTTGCGTGATGCTATTCCACAACCAATCTATATACTCATTTGGCAAATTTCATCCCTCGAAAGGTTAACCTGCAGAGTAGAAGTGGTAGATGATGTACTTGATGTAGTTGAATGGTATTTCTGCCATCAGGATAATCAAGTCAAGATTTTAGATGAAGAAGACTTAGATCATGAGGTAATGATTGATTTATATAAAGAGGCGGTTGAGGATCAGGACACGGATGCACAATATCAGCTAGGGGAGTATTACAATGCTAAGGAAGGAAATTGTTTTCAACCTGAAAAATCATTAAAATGGTTCGAATTAGCCGCAGCCCAAGGAAATGCAGATGCTCAATATGTGCTAGGTAATTTTTATTTTGAGGGAGTCGGTGTTGAGGAGAATTACACTCAGGCTTTTTCTTTATATGAAAAGGCTGCTTTACAAGGGCATGCCGATGCTGCTAATAATTTAGCGGATATGTATTTTAATGGAGAGGGTGTGCCACTGGATTTTACTCTAGCAAGAAAATGGTTTGATTTTGCAGCTAGTAAGAATGTGGCAGAGGCTATGTTTACGCTAGGAATTATTTATGAGCAAGGATTAGGAGTCGAAAAAGATACAAATGCAGCTTTTAATAGGTATAAAAAGTCTGCCGAAGCAGGATATGTGGAAGCGCAATATCGTCTAGGGGGTATTTATCTAGAGGGGCGTCTTGATCAAGCAAAAGATATAAATCGAGGTTTATTTTGGTATGAAAGAGCAGCAGAGCAATTTCATATCGATGCCTTTTATGATTTAGGTTTTATTTGGAGTAAAGGCTTAACAGGCATTCGAAATATTGAAAAGGGTATTCATTGGTTTAAACAGGCTGCTCTGCAAGGGGATGCAGATGCGAAGCTACAACTTGGTCATATATATAATAAAGGTGAGGGAGTCGCCAGAAATCTGAAGGAGGCTATTAAGTGGTATGGACTTGCAGCAGATGCTGGCATAGAAGAAGCCGCAAAAATAGTAGAGGAACTTAAGGGATTGTAAATTTTATATTAAAATTTTGTAGATCATTAAGATTATTTATATGATCTCGCTTAATGATCCTTTTGTATTGTGTTAGGGTTTATTTATGAGTATTTATGATTATTCGGAATAAGGGTATAAAATATTAATATAGTGAAATTTAATGATGATCGATGGAAAAATAGAAAAAAGATAAAAAAATAAGCATAATTAAACAAACAAATGAAACAAAAGGCTACCAATAATATTGTGGTAGCTTTTTGTTAATGATATTCAGACAATGTAACAGCAAGGACTTTATATACATATTATGTTAAATTATGGTATTAATAAAATTGACAGTAATTTTTAAAATGTTTAAGGTAAATGAGTAATTTTGAAATGAATCATACATAAATAAATCGACTGTAGTCAATGTATAGAGAAGATCTGTTCGTTGAGTGCAATTCACCTTTTATTCATGATAGAACATTGTGTGACTGCTTTTGGAGGAAGAAGTGTGACAAATGAAATAGCTGAAGCAAATGGGATCATAGTAATGTGGTAAGCCTATTAATCGGTATTTTTTGTTGTATCAATCAATATGCTAAAAGGTATTTGTTGTTTCTCAGCCTGATAAAGTAAACGGAACGAAAGAGGGAAGATAAGTGATTTTTCAAAAACAGAGTAAGACGAAGGCGTTGGATTTACAGCAATATACGGTGAAAATGGACCTGTCTAATCGCCAATTAATGGTGAAACAAATTGAAATGCTGAATGTAACGAAGGAGGATTTGCAATATTTAAAAGCATTCCAACCGTATGTTATGGACAATGTTGATCACATCGTAAACCGTTTTTACAATATGATCGGTACCGAGCAACATTTGGTAAATATTATTAGTCATCATAGTTCTGTAGAAAAGCTTAAAGTAACGTTACGGCAGCATATTATTGAAATGTTTAACGGAACGATTGATGAGGTGTTTTACCAAAGGCGTGTGAAAATTGCAAAGGTGCACGTTCATATTGGGCTTAGAACACAATGGTATATTTGCGCGTTTCAAGATTTATCTCTCTCATTTATAGACTTGGTTGAACAGCATATCGATCATCCACGAGATCAGTTTAATACAATAAGAGCTATTTCTAAAATTTGCAATTTCGAGCAGCAACTTGTTTTAGAGGCATATGAAAATACAGTTGAACAGCATAAAGAAAACATGGAACAAGAAAAAGAAGCAATTGAACGACAAATTGTACAGTCCTCGGAATTGCTTGCAACCATTTCACAGGAAACCAATAGTTCATTTTGCAGACTAAGCGAGCAGTCTGGGGAAATTGAACAATTGGCAAAGAGATCACTAGAAGTGTCTACTCTGGCTGAAAACCAAGCATTGGATGGACGGGAATGTTTAAAGAAACAATCACAAAATATGCATAATATTATTCAATCTCTTCATGATATAGAAGAAAATATCGAACAATTATCTGATATGTCGAAGGAAATGGAAACGATTATGAGTGTCGTTACCAATATTGCCAATCAGACCAATTTGTTGGCCTTAAATGCCACTATTGAAGCAGCCCGTGCCGGAGAAGCAGGGAAGGGATTTAGTGTAGTAGCTGATGAAGTACGTAAATTAGCCATTCAAACAAAGGAATCTGTCACCGCTGTTGCATTATTGTTGCAAAAAACGAGTGAACGCACAGGGAAATTAGAGCAATCTCTCATTCATATCCAAGATGAGGTGGCATCTGGTGAGGATAATATGTTACACACGGAAGGACAATTTACAAATATAGTAGGGGCAATGACAGAAGCAAAAGATCAAAATGATTGCATGGCGACGAAAATACAAGCAATCGCAGGTATATTAAGTGGGCTGGGTACTTCTTTTACTGAAGTAACGAACTCAGCAGAAAAATTAGCTAGCTTTGCCCAAAATTTAAAAAACTAGATCACTAGTAGCTATATTAAACACTATAGTACTCATTATAATGTGTGTTTAGTAAGCATAATTTTTAGATTTAGAGTTATCTCACGGTTGAGATAGCTCTATTTTTGCTAAATTTGTAAAGGGTTTAACGTAATTTTCAATGAAAATAAGTTTATACTGTAGACAGAACTAAAAATAGGGGCGGTTTACTATGAAAACAGTTGTTGTATTAGGTGGCGGTATTACTGGGTTATGCACAATGCATTATCTACAGCGTCAAATGAAGGAAAAAAATTTAGATGTTCAGCTAGTGCTCGTAGAAAAAAATACATATTTAGGTGGCAAATTATATTCAGCCTATGAACAAGGTTTTATTATGGAAACTGGTGCTGACTCTATTGTAGCTCGCCATAAAGGTGTAATGGAGCTAGTGCAAGAGCTAGACTTTGAAGATCATCTCGTTTACAACGAAACAGGTATATCCTATATTTATACAAATAACGAGCTGCACGCCATTCCAGCGGATTCTACTTTCGGTATACCTATGAGTTTGGCATCTCTTGAGGAAAGCACACTTATCTCTGATCAGGCCAAACAAGAAGCTTTAAAAGATTTAACGTTACCCAATGCAGGTTTTACAAAAGAAAGCTCGATAGGGGAATTTTTAACTTATTATCTTGGCGAAGAGCTAGTAGAAAATCAAATTGCACCTGTTCTAGCAGGTGTCTATTCTGGTGATTTACATCAACTTTCTATTGCTTCCACTTTACCGTATTTAATTGACTATAAAAATGACTATGGAAGTATCATAAAAGGTTTTGATGCGAATCGTGAGCAATTTGTTAAAGCTGCTAATAAAAAATTTATTTCATTTCAAAATGGATTATCCTCTTTAATTGAGCGATTAGAACAGACATTAACAGATGTAGACATCATTAAAGGGGTAGCCACAAATCATGTCCAAAAAATGGGGAACCAATATTTGCTTTCCCTAGCAAATGGACAAAAAATTGAGGCAGATTATGTTGTTCTAGCGCTACCGAATGAAGCGGTTCAAAGTATATTGCAGGATGACTCTTTAACACATTATTTTGATCAGTTTACTACAGCATCAGCCATTACTATTTATCTAGGCTTTGATGTGCCTGATGCAAACTTACCTGCGGATGGAACAGGCTATATTGTATCGCATAATTCTGATGTCACTTGTAATGCAGCAACTTGGACGAGCCGTAAGTGGAAACATACATCGAAAAACAATCAACTACTTGTCCGCCTATTCTATAAGAGTATTAATCCGGCGTATGAGCAGTTACGTAATATGACTGACGAAGAATTGGCAGCCATCGCTTTAGAAGATGTTCGAAAAAGCCTAGGAATCGATGAAAAGCCTACCGTTGTGAATGTCACAAAGTGGATTGATCAAATGCCTAAATATGACCTAGCTCACCGGGAAGCGCTGCAAGGTTTACTACTAGAGCTGAATGAAAACTATCCGAATTTATCGATAGCGGGTTGCTCTTATTTTGGAGTAGGTATCGGCGCTTGCATTCAAAATGGGAAAAAAATTGGTGAAGAGCTTGCGGAAGAACTATCCAACTTCTAAGTTTTTAAACGAAAAATTTCTTTGTTATGTGAAATAGTCTTGACTCATTCGTCTGTAAACGATATGATTCTTTTAATTATTTAAAAAATTCATACTTAATAATTCTTATCAAGAGAAGCAGAGGGACTGGCCCATTGAAGCTTCAGCAACCAACTTTTTGTCAGGTGCTAAATCCAGAAGACCGTTGAGTCGAAGATGAGAAGGAACAATAATGATGAGTCGTTAAAGCCTTCTTTTTATATAAAAGAAGGCTTTTTATTATACAGAAATAGAGGAAGAGAGGCTAGTTTTATGGGATTGCTTGAAAGATTAAAAACACATGTATTGACGGCAGATGGTGCAATAGGCACAGTGTTGTATGGCTATGGATTGGAGTATTGTCATGAGGAAATGAATGTTCAGAGACCTGAATTAATTGAAAAGATTCATAGAGAATATATCGCAGCTGGTGCTGATATTATTCAAACGAATACGTACGGTGCCAATGCCATTAAATTAGCTCGCTATGGATTAGAATCAAGTGTCCAACAATTTAATGAAGCAGCTATTACTATTGCCAAGCGAGCTGCAGCAGATGGCGGTCAATTTGTTTTAGGAACAATTGGTGGAATTCGTGGCATTCGTAAAAGCGATGCAACTTTAGATGACATATTAGCGACCGTTGAAGAACAGGCGAGTGTGTTACTTGCAGGAAATCCTGATGGCCTTTTACTCGAAACTTATTATGATTTTGAAGAATTAACAGCGACATTAAAAATGCTACGCACCAAAACTAATATACCGATAATTGCTCAAGTATCTATGCATGAGCCTGGTGTTTTACAAAATGGTATGTCTTTAAATCATGCGCTACATGAGTTAGAGATTCTTGGTGCAGATATTGTTGGTGTCAATTGCCGTCTAGGTCCATATCATACGATTCAAGCGTTTGAGGGTGTAGAACTTCCGGAAAAGGCATTTATGTCAGCCTATCCAAATGCTTCGCTATTAGATTTAGAGGACGGGCGTGTTGTTTATGAGTCGGAGGCTGATTATTTTGGTCGCGCTGCTGTTGAACTGCGTGATCAGGGTGTTCGCCTAATTGGGGGTTGTTGTGGTACGACACCAAAGCATATTGCAGCCGCAAAAAAGTATTTAGAAGAGCTATCACCAGTTAGTGAAAAGCATGCGAAGCCTGCAAAGATTGAGATTGTTCGTGATGCCGAGCCAGCTAAATTTGAACCACTTCATGAAAAAGTAAAGCGTGAACGCTCGGTCATCGTAGAGTTGGATACACCTAGACACTTAGAAATAGACGGATTTCTTGAAGGGGCCAAACAACTATATGAGGCAGGTGCCGATGTAGTTATGATGGCAGACAATTCATTGGCATCTCCACGTATTAGCAATATTGCAATGGGGGCCTTATTGAAGAGTACTAATGGCGTACGCCCCTTGACACATATTACCTGTCGAGATCGTAATTTAATTGGTCTGCAATCGCATTTAATGGGGTTAAATGCCTTAGGAATTCATGATGTGCTAGCTGTTACGGGTGACCCAACGAAAGTTGGAGATTTTCCTGGTGCCACTAGCGTATACGATGTCTCATCTATGGAGCTTATCCAACTAATTAAGCAATTAAATGAAGGGGTCTCTTTCTCAGGGAAACCACTACGGAAAAAGGCAAACTTCTCTGTGGCTGCTGCATTTAACCCAAATGTTCGTGTTTTAGATCGTGCTGTGGCACGCTTAGAAAAAAAGATTGAGCATGGGGCAGACTATTTCATTTCACAGCCTGTTTATACAAAGGAAAAAATTATAGAAATATATGAAGCAACGAAGCATTTACAAGCACCGATTTATCTTGGTATTATGCCCGTTACGAGTTATAAAAGTGCAGAGTTTTTACATCATGAGGTGCCAGGCATAAAATTATCTGAAGACGCTTTATCAAGGATGAAAGCATGTGGTGAAGATAAGGAACGCGCCACACTTGAGGGCATTGCAATTGCCAAGGAATTAGTAGAAGTGGCTGCGCAATATTTCAACGGCATTTACCTTATTACACCATTTTTACGCTACGATGTGACATTAGAATTAATGAAATATATAGAGAAATTGGATGAACAGAAAAAAGGGGTAAGTATAAATGGCTAAGCACTTAATTGAAGAACAACTTGATAAACGAATACTAATTCTTGATGGCGCAATGGGAACAATGCTACAAAATGAAAATTTATCAGCAGATGATTTTGGAGGGGAGGACCTAGATGGTTGTAATGAAAATCTAGTGCTTACTAGACCTGATGTCATTGAGAAAATTCATCATCAGTATTTAGAGGCAGGGGCAGATATTATTTGTACAAATACATTTGGTGGAACACCTCTTGTATTAAATGAATATAATCTAGGTGCAAAAGCGGAAGAAATTAATAAACGTGCAGTTGAAATTGCTCGCCAAGCGGTTGATAATTATACGACTTCAGATTGGCCCCGCTTTGTTGCAGGCGCAATGGGCCCAACAACTAAGACGTTGTCAGTAACAGGCGGTATTACATTTGATGAATTAGAAGAGAATTTCTTTGTGCAGGCAAAGGCATTGATTGAAGCAGGGGCTGATGTGCTATTGCTAGAGACAAGTCAGGATATGTTAAATGTAAAAGCAGGTACCCTTGGGGTAACTCGTGCTTTCGAGGTCACTGGTAAAGAGCTACCTGTTATGATTTCTGGAACAATTGAGCCTATGGGTACTACTCTTGCAGGACAAACTATTGATGCTTTTTATATTTCCATCGAGCATATTCAACCATTATCAGTGGGCTTAAACTGTGCGACGGGACCTGAATTTATGACGGATCATATCCGTTCATTAGCAGAGCTGTCAACGGGGTATATTAGCTGTTATCCGAATGCAGGCCTACCTGATGAAGAAGGATGTTATCATGAGTCTCCAGAATCTTTATCACAAAAATTAAAGGGATTTGCGGAAAAGGGTTGGCTCAATATTGTGGGTGGATGCTGTGGTACAACTCCAGCTCATATTACGGCTATTCGTGAAGTTTTAAAAGATGAAAAGCCTCGTCAGCTACCAAAAAAAACGCATGGTCACGCAGTATCAGGTATCGAGCCACTTTTATACGATGATTCTATGCGTCCTTTATTTATTGGGGAAAGAACAAATGTTATTGGTTCTCGTAAATTCAAAAACTTAATTATTGATGGGAAATTTGAGGAAGCGGCTGAGATCGCAAGGGCACAAGTAAAAAATGGTGCACATGTTATAGATATTTGCTTGGCGAACCCAGATCGTGATGAGTTAGCAGATATCCGTGGCTTTATGCAGGAGGTCGTGAAAAAAGTTAAGGTTCCACTTGTTATTGATTCCACAGACGAAAAGGTTATTGAAGAGGCACTCAAGTTTTCGCAAGGGAAGGCCATCATTAACTCTATTAATCTAGAAGATGGCGAAGAACGGTTTGATGCAGTAATGCCATTAGTGAAAAAGTACGGTGCCTCGTTAGTTGTGGGAACAATCGATGAAACAGGGATGGCAGTCGATCGTCATCGGAAGCTTGAAATTGCCGAACGTTCCTATCAATTACTAACAGAAAAATGGGGAATGCAACCTGAAGATATCATTTTTGACCCATTAATGTTCCCAGTAGGAACGGGGGATGAGCAATATATTGGTTCAGCACTTGAAACAATTGAAGGAATTCGTCTCATTAAAGAAAAAATGCCCCGTGCATTAACGGTGCTTGGAGTTAGTAATATTTCGTTTGGCTTACCACCGGTTGGACGCGAAGTTCTCAATGCTGTATATCTTTATCATTGTACACAGGCTGGTTTAGATTATGCCATTGTAAATACTGAAAAGCTAGAACGGTATGCATCGATTCCAGAAGCGGAAATTAAACTAGCCAATGACTTGTTATTTAATACAAATGATGAAACATTAGCTGTATTTACGGATTTTTATCGTGATAAAAAGAAGGAAAAGACCGAAGCAGATATTCCGAAAACTGTAGAAGGGCGCTTAGCCTACTATATATTGGAAGGGACCAAAGAAGGACTTATTGCTGATTTAGAGGCTGCTCGGGAAATATTTGAGTCACCTCTTGATATTATAAATGGACCTTTAATGAATGGGATGGCTGAGGTTGGTCGTTTATTTAATGATAACCAATTGATCGTAGCAGAGGTTTTACAATCTGCTGGGGTAATGAAGGCTGCAGTTGCCCATTTAGAGCAATACATGGAGAAGAACGAGGAGAGTGCGGGTAAAGGGAAAATGGTGCTTGCTACTGTAAAAGGTGATGTGCACGATATTGGAAAAAACCTTGTTGATATTATTTTAAGTAACAACGGCTATAAGGTTGTAGATTTAGGTATTAAGGTGACTCCTGCTCAATTGATAGAAGCTATTCGCAAGGAAAAGCCAGATTTCATTGGGTTATCGGGTCTATTAGTTAAATCAGCACAGCAAATGGTCACTACCGCCCAAGATTTCAAAGAGGCAGGAATTGATGTACCAATTTTAGTAGGTGGAGCTGCACTTTCTCGACGTTTTACAGAAACAAAAATTGCAGATGAATATGGTGGTCCTGTTATTTACGCAAAGGATGCGATGCAGGGATTAGAGCAGGCAAATTTATTAATGGGTGAGGGGACACGTGCAAACTTCTTAGCAGAAATAGCGGAATCTCGCCAAAAACGTTTAGAGGCAGATGAAAAACGAGCGGCACGTCCTGTCAAAGAAGTTACAATAAAGCCTGCTCGTACAGTAAAGGAAGCATCAGTATTTTTACCAGCTGATTTGCGCCGTCATGTAAAGAAAGAATACGCTGTCTCACATTTATATCCATATGTGAATATGCGGACATTACTGGGGCATCATTTGGGGTTAAAAGGGCAAGTTCAACCATTATTAGATGCTGGCGATCCAAGAGCAACAGAGCTCAAAGATTTAGTGGATGATTATTTAAAAAGTGATCTATTAAAGCCTTCAGGTTTATATCAATTCTTCCCTGCCCAAGCAGATGGAGATGATGTAATTATTTATGATTCAGCGGATAGCAAGACAGAAATTGAACGTTTTACTTTCCCGCGTCAGCAGGTCGAACCTTTTTTATGCCTGGCTGATTTCTTAAGAACGGTAGAAAGTGGAGAAATGGATTATGTTGCACTTATGGTTGTGACAGCAGGGCAAGGAGTTATGGCAAAAGCTCGTCAACTAAAAGAAGAAGGTAAATTCCTTGAAAGTCATGCCTTACAGTCGACGGCACTAGAATTAGCAGAGGGTTTTGCTGAACGTATGCATCAAGAAATTCGTGATCAATGGGGCTTCCCAGACGTAACAGACTTCACGATGCGCGATCGTTTTGCGGCTAAGTACCAGGGACAACGTTTTTCATTTGGTTATCCAGCATGCCCAAACTTAGAGGATCAAGAAAAATTATTTGGCTTACTAAAGCCTGAAGATATTGGTGTTCATTTAACGGAAGGCTTTATGATGGAGCCAGAAGCATCTGTATCGGCGATTGTTTTTGCACATCCTGATGCTCGATACTTCAATGTATAAGGCATAAAATATGTGGATATAGATAGTGGATTAATTGCCTATCTATATCTTCTTTTCTTGCTAATGAAGATAAGATAATTTCGGAAGGACGTGAGGAAAATGATTCGATTGATGGAAGAAAAAGATATACCTGAGGTTTTAGAAATTTATAATGATGTTATTTTAACGAGCAAAGCAGTCTATCGATATGAAGTTCAATCATTAGCTGAAAAAAAGAAATGGTTTAGGGAACAGCAAGTATTAGGAAATCCGTTGCTTGTTTATGACGATAATGGGATGATATCTGGCTTTGCAACATATAGTCAATTCCGTCCTTATCCGGGTTATAAATATACAATGGAGCACTCCGTTTATGTACATAAGGACCACTATCAAAAAGGTATTGCAACGAATCTTATGCTTAAGCTAATAGAGAAAGCAAAAGAACAAGGGGTCAAGACATTGGTTGCTGGTATAGATGGAGAAAATATTGGTAGTATTAAAGCACATGAGAAACTAGGCTTTGAATATGCAGGAACCATTAAAAATGCAGGCTATAAATTTGAACAATGGCTAGATCTTGTGTTCTACCAACTGCATCTGACTGGACCCAATTCATAAAAGGATATGACAAATGTCATATCCTTTTTGTGATGTTTGCGTCTGTTGCTGACTTATACTCTTGTTTTATGATGAGGTCATAAGGAAAAGGAAAAGGAAACGAGGGAGTAAAAGATGGCAACAATTAAAGAAAAAACAAAAAAATTACGCCAGGATGTAGCGCCTTTTGCTAAATCAGATACGCGTAAAAGTGTTTTTCAAATGATCAATACCATTGTACCGTTAATTGCTTTGTGGGTGGCAGGTTACTTGTTAGTTGATGTTTCACCTTGGCTAACAGTTGGTTTAAGTGTTATTTCAGCTGGTTTTGTCGTAAGAACTTTTATTATCTTTCATGATTGTACACACGGGTCATTTTTCAAAAGTAAAAAGGCAAACGACTGGGTTGGATTTTTTACTGGGGTGTTAACTTCATTCCCATATGAAAAATGGAAACGTGAGCATACAATTCACCATGCAACGAGCTCAAACTTAGACAAGCGTGGTATCGGTGATATTGATATGATGACTGTGGAAGAATATATGCAAGCTTCAAAGGGTCAACGATTATGGTATCGCTTCTATCGTAATCCGTTTGTAATGTTTGGTTTAGGACCTTTATATATGGTACTTGTTTTAAATCGTTTTAATCGTAAGGATGCAAAGCAAAAGGAACGTACCAACACAATGTTAACGAATATTGTCATTGCCGGAGTTTGTGCCGCTTTAATCTTCTTTATGGGCTGGCAAGCGTTTTTATTAGTCCAAGGTGTAACACTATTTATTGCGGGTGCTTTAGGAATTTGGTTGTTTTATATTCAGCACACATATGAAGATTCTTACTTTGAACATGATTCTGAGTGGGATTATGTGAAAGCTGCAGTAGAAGGTAGCTCGTATTACAAATTGCCGAAAATCTTACAATGGGTTACTGGAAATATCGGTTTCCATCATGTCCATCACTTGTCTCCTCGTGTACCTAACTATAATCTGGAAAAGGCTCACAATGAAACGCCGCCATTACACACGGCGACAACGATTACTTTACGTACAAGTTTAGAATCATTGCGTTATAAGCTTTATGATGAAGAACAAGGTAAATTTGTAACGTTTAAAGAAGTCGAATTAATTATAAAACGTAAAGCAAAAGGTAGCATTGCTGCTTAGTTAAAAACAGCCATCTCAATTAGAGAGATGGCTGTTTTAAATATAGTCGAGAAAATAAGCATTATGGGCAAAAAAATAATTTTCTTGTTATAATAAGGGAAAAGTAGGAAAGAGCGTGAGATTATGTTGAGGAAATGGCATAGTATTATTCCGAATAGTCCAATGCTCAGTATATATTTATGGATTATTTTTTGCTTTCTACCGTTTTTCTTCATTTTTAGAAAATCATCTTATATAGAAATCTCTATAGGCATTACGTTTTTAATGCTATATTTTATTTTCTATCGATTTTCCATGAATTCGAAAAGCGGACTAGTATATATGTGGATCAGCTTTGAAATGGTGATTAATATTGTCATGACGATTTTATACGGTTATGTTTATCTTTCCATTTTCACAGCATTTTTTATTGGAAACATACGAAGACCAGTTGGTTTCTATATTATGTACGGTCTACATATTGGCTTTACAGTCATATCCACAGGTGCTGGCTTTTTTGTTGAGCTTCACTTATTTTTATCACAATTACCTTTTGTCGTGTTAACTATTTTAGCTGTTGTTCTTTTACCGCTTACGATTTATTCCAAGAATAAACGTGAGAACTTAGAAGGACAGTTAGAAACGGCCAATGAGCGTATTGCAGAGTTAATTGTTTTTGAAGAACGACAACGTATTGCACGTGATTTACATGATACATTGGGGCAAAAATTGTCTATGATCGGTTTGAAAAGTGATTTAGCATCAAGGTTGATTGAGCGTGATCCACAGCAAGCTTTAGTTGAGATTAAGGATATACGTCAAACTGCCAGTATTGCCTTAAAAGAGGTTCGTGAATTGGTTTCAGACATGCGTACAGCAAAATTTGAAGATGAGCTTATGCGTATTTCTCAAATATTAAAGGCAGCAGAAATGGAATTTGTCTTTGAGGGCGATAAAAATGCCTTGCAAGTGCCACCGCTTGTAGAAAATGTTTTGTCTATGTGCTTAAAAGAGGCTGTTAATAATGTTGTGAGACATAGTGGTGCGACAAAATGCGAAATAGCTTTCCATCAAAATTTTAAAGAAGTTTACTTAGTAGTTCGTGATAATGGACAAGGAATTACGAAAAAACAAGCGTGGAAAACTGGGAACGGGTTAAAAGGAATGCGAGAGCGATTAGAGTTCATCAATGGTTCCTTCAAAATTGAAAGTGTGGACGGCACGACATTATCAGTAACTGTTCCAGTGGCTATTACGCATCAAAGTGTGAAAGAAAATCTGAAGAACATATAGAAAAGAGGCTTGTGACATGATACAAATTGTGATTGCTGAAGATCAGGGGATGCTATTAGGCGCTCTTCGCTCTTTACTTAGTATGGAGGAGGATATGGAGGTCGTTGGCTTAGCAAAAAATGGTGAGGAAGCATTGATGCTTGTTGAAGAGCACCAGCCTGATATTTGTATTATGGATATTGAAATGCCGGTTAAAACTGGCCTTGATGCAGCAGAAGAAATTCATGGCTCTGGCTCGGATTGTAAAGTCATTATTTTAACTACATTTGCCAGACCAGGTTATTTCGAGCGTGCTAGAAAAGCTAGTGTAAGGGGATATTTATTAAAGGATAGCCCTATTGAGGAATTGGTTTCTGCAATCCGTACGATCATGGATGGTAAACGAATTTATGCCCCAGAGCTCGTTGATTTTGTGTATGAGGATGATAGTGAAAATCCATTAACTGAGCGAGAAAGCCAGGTGCTGACTCTTGTGGCAGAGGGCAAAACAACGAAGGAAATTGCCGCAGAGCTATTTCTATCAGCTGGAACCGTTCGTAATTATATTTCAACGATTTTAGAAAAATTAAACGTAGGCAATCGTATCGAAGCCATTGCACGCTTTAAAGAAAAAGGATGGAATAAATAAGAGAAGAACCTTATCGCATGGTTGCGGCAAGGTTCTTTTCTGTTTTATTTATTGCGTTTTGTTAAACGTCCAAGAACGAATGCACCTGCAGCTACCGCAAGAACTGTATTCGTCTTTTTCGTAAACACTTGTTTTGTGACAAGGTTAAGGTTTTGAGGGCGTTCAGCTAGGCGACGCATAAAGTAACCGTACCAATCTTCGCCGAATGGAACGTATACACAGAAGTTATAGCCTTCTTTAGCTAGCTCTTTTTGCATATCTGTACGGAATCCATAAAGCATTTGGAATTCGAATTTATCAAGTGGAATATTATGATCAGCTACAAAGCGTTTAACGTGAGCAATAATATTATGGTCATGTGTAGCAATGGACGTAAATTTACCATGTAGTAAATGATATTCAATTAACTCAATAAAGTTTAAATCGATATCCAATTTATCTTGATAAGCAACTTCAACAGGCTCTTTATAAGCTCCTTTTACGATACGTAAACGATAGTCCTTGAATTTTTCGATATCGTCTTTTGCACGGTAAAAGTAAGATTGAATCACAGTTCCAACATTATTAAATGTTTTAGACAATTCTTCTACCATATCAAAAGATGTTTGAAGACGCGCAAAATCCTCCATATCGAAGTTAACAAATATATCATAAGCAGCCGCTTTTTCAACAATTTCATACAGATTGTCATAGCAGAAATCTACATCAATATCTAAGCCTAATTGAGAAGGCTTTAATGAGATATGTGCTTTTACATCATTTTCATGAATAGCTTCTACCACAGAGAGAATTTTATCTTTTGCAGCAGTTGCTTCTTCTTTACTTGAAACAAATTCACCAAGGTTATCTACTGTACATGAGATATTATGTGCATTCAGTTCTTTGATGCTTGCAATTGTTTCTTCAATATTTGTACCAGCTACTACACTTTGTGCTCCTAATTTTAGGCCATATTTCTTTGCAGCACTATTCAATAGTTGGTTTTCGGAAAGCTGGATGAAAAAATCGCGTAATAACATGGTCATTCTCCTAACTGCATTTTCTTTTTAGTATATCATAAATTATTAAATCTATATTAAATCTGCTTAACAATTATTTCATTTCAAGTATTTGCATACGCTCATTAAAAAGTGCAGGATAACTTAAAAAACCAATCATGATACTTGATAATGTCGCCGTTGTTAGGAGAGCGAAGATGATCAAAAGTTGAAATTGTACAGCCTGAATGGGGTCGGCACCACCAATAATTTGGCCGCTCATCATACCTGGTAGCTGTACTAAGCCAATTGTTTTTTGGCTTTCAATAGTGGGGATCATACTCGCCTTTACGGCATTGATAAGTTGTCGATGAACAGCTTGTTTGGGTGTGCCTCCAAGAGACAAAATTAATTCCATTTGATCTTTATGGCTAGTAATTTCAGCCGTAAATCGGTTTAAAAATAAAATGGATAACACCATTGAATTGCCAATTAGCATACCACTAATGGGAATAATATACTGAGCGGTCGCTGGCACAATGTTAAAGCCAAGCAAGACACCTTGTGTAATGATTTCTATCATCACAAGTGTCAGTGCTATTTTCCAGGTGATCCCTTTAATGCCTTCTCCTTTTTTTCGAGCATTAAACGTAGCGATTAGTATCATTAACGCAACCATAAGAAAAATATATACATAACTATTTGCATCAAAGACAAATTTTAATATATAGCCAACAGCGAGCAATTGAACGATAGACCGAAGGGTTGCAATAAGCGTATCTTTTTCAAGTCCTAATTTTAATGTTTTGGATAGCAGTAGAGGGATGCACACGAAAATTAATGTTAGTGATAAAGACGTATAAGTCATATGTTAGCCCCCTGTACAAATTCTGCTACGCGTGGGTTAGTCGGTGCTTTAAGTAAAGCACTCTTGCCAGTTTCAATTAGCTCCCCATTCATCATGACCCATGTATAGTGTCCGATCGTTAATGCTTGTTGCAAATTATGAGTAATCCAAATCATCGTCACATTATATTTTTTATTAATAGTGGAGATGAGCTTTTCAATTTCCTTAACAGATTGGCGATCCAGTGCAGAAGTTATTTCATCTAATAATAAGATAGAGGATTGATTAATAAGAGTTCTTGCTATCGAAACCTTTTGACGCTGTCCTCCTGATAATTCATTTGTGGATTGGTGTAAGAAGCTTTCATCTAAGCCAACATCCTCTAAATATTGAATGGCCTCCTGTTGAGAAAGTTTTTTCCCCTGCAATGTCAGTGGAAGTGCGAGGTTTTCCTTTACAGTGCCAGCAATCATAGGAGCAGCTTGTAGGGCGATACCAACATGTCTTCGTAATGCTGAGGGCTCATAATTTGAGATGGGCTCATTATCAATAAGTATATGTCCATTTGTCGGTGAAAGAAGGCCATTACATAATTTAAGCAGGGTTGTTTTACCTGCACCAGAAGGGCCGACGAGAGTGGTAATTTGACCTTTCGGAAACGACCCAGTAATTGACTTTAATATCATTTTGTCATTTACTGAGAATTGAACTTGTTGAAAGTGAATGGCAGGCTCGTATAGCGTATTCATGTCGTGAAACTCCTTTGCTATAGTCAGTAAAATAACTGTAGCATGAAATGAAGGAAAGATGCAGTTTAAATATAAGCTTTTAGAAATGAAGGGAGAATAGGGAATGGAGATATTGTATTTCGATACGTTAACGTTTGCACAAGGTGCTATGTACATTGTAGCCACAAATGATGGACTTGCCTATATTGGAACACCTAATGCATCATTTGATGAGGTTAAGGAGTGGGCAAAAAAGCCTTTTAAAGGTTATAGCTTTGAAGAAAATAAAGAAAAATTGCAACCATATAAGGAACAATTAACAGCCTATTTTAACAAGGAACTGACAGAATTTGATGTACCTATCCATGTAAAGGGGACACCTTTTCAATTAGCTGTGTGGGACGCCCTAAAAGAATTACCCTATGGTTCAACAACATCGTATGGAAGCATCGCAGAACGTATTGGGAACCCCAAAGCAGTCAGGGCTGTAGGTAGTGCTATTGGTGCAAATCCAATATTAGCCATTATTCCATGCCATCGTGTCATTGGCAAAAATGGTCAATTAACAGGTTTTCGTAGTGGACTAGATGTAAAACAATTTTTATTAGAACTAGAGAAAGCTTAATACTTTCATTAACCATTAGTTCAACAAAAAGAAATCTGCCTGCTATTTTATTAATAGCAGGGCAGATTTTTCTTTTGTCTATATGTGTTGTTCTTCTTGTTGGACATTGTTTTGGGTTTTACCGAAGTGTGTTAAACGATGGGCAAAGGTTTCTCCTCGAACCGCAGAACTCTTAAAAATATCTTGGAATTCGTAGGCGGGAGCTCCATGTTCCATGACATCTAAACCAGCAATTTCTTCTTCCGCCGTTACACGTAAAGGTACAAAAGCTTTAATGATAAATATACCAGCTGCTACAGATACACTAACCCAGGCTATTGTAGCAATAACACCGATCGCTTGAATGCCTAGCAAACTCAAGCCTCCACCATAAAATAAGCCTTGCCCGTTACTATCAAATAATCCAACGGCTAGTGTGCCCCATACACCGCAAATACCGTGTACAGCAATTGCACCAACTGGATCATCTACTTTTAGCTTCCATTCAATGAATCGTACACCTTCAACAAGTAATGGAGCTGCGATAAGGCCGATTATAATAGAGCCAATAATGCTGACATTCGCTGCACCCGCTGTAATTCCTACTAGCCCTGCTAGTGCGCCATTTAATGTGAGGGAGCCGTCAATATGTCCATAACGGAACTTCGTATAGAAGGAGGTTGCTACGACACCAGCGGCCGCTGCAAAAAATGTATTTGCGATGACATTTGGAACAAGTTCAGGATCTGCAGCTAAAGTGGATGCGCCATTAAAGCCAAACCAACCAAACCAGAGTAAAAATACGCCTAATGCTCCTAATGGAATACTATGACCTGTAATAACATTTACTCGACCATTTTCATATTTACCTAGTCGTGGTCCAACCATAACTGCGGCGATAAAGGCGGCTACAGCTCCCGTTAAATGAACGACTGTTGAGCCAGCAAAATCCACAAAGCCTAAATCAGTCAACCAACCTTGACCACTCCAAACCCAATGGCCTACAACAGGATAAACGACTAATGACATAAGTATAATGACTCCGATATAAGCAAAAATATTAGTACGCTCTGCCACAGCACCAGATAAAATAGTTGCTCCTGTTGCAGCAAACATTGTTTGGAAGATAAAGAATGAGAGATCATCGACTCCGTTTAAAGCGAAGCCACTTATGCCGAAAATACCACCTACAGTGTCACCAAACATAATTGCGTAGCCACATAAAAAATAGACAATTCCCCCTAGGGAAATAGTTAGAAAATTTTTCATAATGATGTTAACAGCATTTTTTGAACGCGTAAATCCTGCCTCTACCATAGCGAATCCAGCATGCATAAAAAATACTAAAATTGTGCCTAACATCACCCAAATTAAATTAACAGATAACAATAGTTCATCCATCTATATCGCCCCCTTATTCTACTGCAATCGATCCGACTTCTTTTGTTCGGATACGAATCGCTTGTTCTACTGGATAAATGAAAATTTTCCCATCACCAACCTTGCCAGTTGCTGCTTCGCGCAATAGTATTTCTACAATGCCATCCACTTTACTATCATCTACAATCATTTCTAATTTCAATTTAGGTAAAAACTCAATTTCATACGTATTACCACGAAATAAACCAGTCCTCCCTAATTGACGGCCACAACCTGCGATTTCAGATACGCTTAGTCCTGCAATCCCTTGTTGTGCCAGACCGTCCCGAACTGCTCCAAAAACCTCAGGACGAATGATGACTTCGATTTTTTTCATCTGTACCAGCTCCTTGCGTAATTTTAATTTACATGTTAAATCGCCTGAAACAGTAGTGCAATTACTTTTTTGAAATCCATGTTATGTTTTGTTACACAGATTATTTTTATTCTCGAAATAGTTGCTGAAAAAAGGTTTTAGAATGGGAATGAAAGCGGTACTAAAATTTGTGTCTAAAATATGAACAGTTCTAAATTTTCTGATTATTAATGTTAGAAAACCTTACATTAGAGAGTGTGAATGTCACACGCAAGAATTTGGGTATATAGTGTATACTAGGACTAATTATCAAAGCGGAAGAAGGGGTTTCTTGTGAGATCAAACTATGCAGATGATAGCTTAGCGCTACACACAGACTTATATCAAATCAATATGGCCGAATCCTATTGGGCTGATGGGATACATAATAAAAAAGCAGTTTTTGAGTTGTATTTTAGAAAATTACCATTTGGCAATGGTTACGCAATATTTGCTGGCCTAGAGCGGATGCTGGATTATTTACGGAATTTCCATTTTACTGATTCTGATATTGCGTATTTACGTGATGAAGTTGGTTATAAAGAGGATTTTATTGAGTATTTAAAAGATATTCGATTCACAGGGGATATGTATTCGATGGTAGAGGGAGAGCTTGTTTTTGCCAATGAACCGATTGTTCGAATAGAAGCTCCATTAGTGGAGGCTCAGCTTATAGAAACAGCATTATTGAACATTGTTAATTATCAAACATTAATAGCGACGAAGGCTAGTCGTATTAAACAAATCATTAAAAATGAAGTGGCTATGGAATTTGGTACACGACGCGCACAAGAAATGGATGCAGCTATTTGGGGTACACGTGCAGCATTTATAGGTGGTTTTGCTTCCACTAGTAATGTAAGAGCAGGTAAACTGTTTAACATCCCAGTGTCTGGTACACATGCACATGCGTTGGTACAGGCTTATAAAAATGATTATGATGCTTTCCATTCTTATGCAAAACGTCATAGCGATTGTGTTTTTCTTGTAGATACGTATAATACTTTGAAATCAGGAGTTCCAACAGCTATAAAAGTAGCTAAAGAATTAGGAGACAAAATTAATTTTATTGGTATTCGATTAGATAGTGGAGACATTGCGTTTTTATCAAAAGAGGCTCGTCGCATGCTAGATGCTGCAGGTTTCCATGATACAAAAATCATTGTTTCAAATGATTTGGATGAATACACGATCTTAAATTTAAAAGCTCAAGGGGCAAAAGTAGATGTGTGGGGAATCGGTACGAAGCTTATTACAGCTTATGATCAGCCTGCATTAGGTGCTGTTTACAAAATGGTTGCCATTGAAAACAGCGATGGTCAAATGGAGGATACCATTAAAATATCAGCGAATGCTGAAAAAGTATCAACGCCAGGTCTCAAAAATGTATATCGTATTATCGATAAAAAGAATGGCAAGGCAGAGGGAGATTACATTGCGATGCAAGATGAAAACCCTCAGGAGGAGGAACGTATTAAAATGTTCCACCCAATTCACACGTTTGTCTCTAAGTTTGTCACGAATTTCGAAGCGAAAAATTTACATCAGCATGTAATTCATAATGGAGAAATTAACTATCATAACCCAACGCTTGAGGAAATGCGTGATTATGCAGCCGGAAATTTAGAGCTGCTATGGGATGAATACAAACGTGCGATGAATCCTGAAGAGTATCCAGTCGATTTAAGTCAAAAATGCTGGGATAATAAAATGCGCAATATTGAGGAAGTTCATAACATGGTTAAGCAAATGTAAAAAGGGAGTGATGGAAACAATGACTTTACAACAACAAATCATTAAAGAATTACGTGTACAACCAACTATCGATGTGCACGAGGAAATACGTAAATCCATTGATTTCTTAAAGGAATATGCGAAACATTATAGTTTTGTAAAAGGATTTGTTCTTGGTATCTCTGGTGGTCAGGATTCAACATTAACAGGAAAGCTAGCGCAACTAGCTGTTGACGAGCTAAATAAAGAAGCTGGGGAAATGAAGTATTCATTTTGGGCGATTCGCTTACCATATGGAGTGCAAGCAGATGAGCAAGATTGTCAGGACGCTATCGACTATATTAAGCCGACGGGATCTTATACAGTGAATATAAAAGATGCTGTCGATGCGAGTGTGAGGGCCCTAGCAAATGCAGGTGTTCAGCTTAATGATTTTGTCAAAGGGAACGAAAAAGCACGGGAGCGTATGAAAGTGCAATATTCGATTGCTGCAATGAATGGAGCAGTCGTATTAGGAACGGATCATGCAGCCGAGGCCATCACAGGTTTTTATACTAAATTTGGTGATGGAGGAGCGGACTTAATGCCAATCTTTCGTTTGAATAAACGACAAGGGAAGCAGTTATTGGCAGAGCTCAAATGTCCTGAACATCTTTATATGAAGGTGCCAACAGCAGATTTGGAGGAAAATCGCCCATCTTTGCCAGATGAAGTGGCTCTTGGGGTGTCCTATGATCAAATTGATGATTATTTAGAGGGGAAGGAAATCCGAGAAGAACCTCGCCAACTACTGGAAGGATATTATTTACGTTCGCAACATAAACGCCATATGCCTATTACAATATTTGATGTTTTTTGGAAGTAAAATAAGGGAAAAGAGTTATAAAAGTGAATCTCACTTTTGAAAATAGCTCTTTTCTCTCTTTTTTTATGCAATTTGGTTCTATGTTGTTAAATATCATCATATAATGTCGATATAATTACCTATAAGGATTATAAAATGTAAGGGAGGGTAACTAAATATGAGGACTTCTAGAGTAAATGCAACGACAAGTAGTGTTTTTCGTCAGGAAAATCAATATTTACATGCAGGTGATATTAGCCATAATTTTGGGCAAAATCCACAAAATTTATTTAAAAATAGTTTGCAAAGAAATAAAGAGAAGAAGCGCAGTTCAATAAATGCGCCAAATCAGCAGCAACAGCATCAACATACAGTGCCTATCCATATGGATAGTACGAATGATTTGCAAATACGTCGTGAATTAAATGAAACTGCGGTAAAGCTTAGTCGTTTAAGCAGACAAAAGAAGCGACTTAATAGTTACCGTTCTTCCATATAAAGACCAGACTCTCCACAGCCAAACATGTGGGGAGTTTTTTTGTATTTGAGTGAAAAAGAAGTGCTGAATTCAAATTATTTGAAATGAAGATGTTCATTGATTGTTCAAGATAATTTTTCCAATTCTTCACCGCGATTTTTTACTAATTTCACAACTAATCTGTATTGTTGAATATGGCAACAGAAAACTAAATTTGGAGGGAATAGTTGTGAAAAAATTATGGTTACCAGCATTAATATTATTATTTGTACTAGCAGCATGTACTAGCGAAAAACCTCAGGTAAAGGAGAAGGAATCAGAGCAAGGCGCTACTGAAATAGAAACGAAGGTAATGGATGATTCTGTACATGTTGCTTCACTTGTAGATCCGCGGTTACAAGAGCCGGAGGAGGATACAGTTTGTGAAATGTGTAATATGAAGGTTTACATGAAGGATCATGAAATGGGCATATTTTCAGCGCAAGCGATAAAAGAAGATGGGACTATTGCTTTTTATGACGATATTGGCTGTTTATTGAATGCAGAGGTTGCTAATGAAGAGAACAATGCAAAATTTGTCCGTGATTTTGTGACGAAGGAGTGGGCGAAGGTCGAAGATGTAACAATTGTGAAAACAGAGCTGAAATCTCCGATGAACTGGGGATATATTTACTTCGTGAACAAAGCGGAAGCAGATACATACATCCAAGAAAATTCGAATGCTTATATTGAGAAACTACAAAAAATTAAAGATGACGCATTGGAACGACGTAAGAAAATGATGAAAAAAAAGGCTGAGGGAGAGAATGGAGATTCTAGTTCTATGCATTCAAGTGATATGAATCATGGGCAAGAGGGGCATGGTCATTAAAAGCTTAGACTAGGGGAACTTTACTCTAGTCTTTTCATGCTGAATAAGGGGGGACAGTAATGAAACGAATAGGATGGTTCGTATTGTTTTTTCTATGGACATGTCAAACAGCAAATGCGGAGTTTGATCTTCAATTTGCTATTGATCAAGCGAAACCTGGAGAGATTGTTCATATTCCTGCCGGTCGTTACCAAGGAAATTTTACCGTAAAGAAATCGATTAAACTCCAAGGAGAAAAAGGCGTTGAACTTTATTCCCAAAATACTGAACCTGCATTAAAAATAGACGATACGGCTAATGTCTCTGTTGAAGATATAATGATTTCTGCCAAAAACAAAGGGATTGTTGTTAATGAAGTGGAGAATTTAAAACTGAAAGCTATTGAAATAAAGGATGTACAAGTGGGTATCCATATTCAACGTTCTAAGCATATTCAACTATTAGAAAATAAGGTTGTTGGTAATCAGTTACATTATGCTGAAAAAGGCAATGGGATTGCTGTGTTTAAAAGTGAGGACATTGCTATTGAACACAATGCAATTGATTTAGTGCAAGATGGGATATATGTAGAAGAAGTGAGACATATCAATGTGCGACAAAACGAAGTGACAAACAGTCGTTATGGAACGCATTTTATGTATTCAAGTGATGTGAAGGTGCTTTTTAATTCATATTTACATAATGTGACAGGTCTTATGGTAATGATGACTACGGACTTAGAAATAGCGAGCAATACAATTAGTAACCATAATGATTTCAATAGCTATGGCCTTTTAATGTATGACACACAACAGGCGAAGGTGAGAAAAAATAGTATTCGAAATAATCGGGTAGGTGTAGCAATGCAAAAATGTTCAGTCATACAAATACAAGAAAATGGGTTTCAGATGAATCAGACTGCCTTAGAAGGAACAAAGGTAGATAATCACTCTATCATCAATGATAATCAGTTTACTGGAAATATATTAACGGCAAGATCAGACCAACAAGGCTTGCGATTAGTTCGCAATTTTTATGATGATTACCGAGGGATAGATGTTGCGGGAGATGGTTTCGGAGATGTTCCATACGTGGCTGTGTCGAGCTTTGGTCAATGGATGGTGAGACAACCAGTTTATCAATTTTTTGTGGCATCACCGAGTGTTATGATTCTGACGTCACTTGATCAGGAAGTGAATAAAACAGAACAAAATTTGCTTGTAGATAACGAACCAAGATTAATTAGCCATACGAAAGAGAAGTCGTTTTCAATCAACATCTTACAATTTATTATTGGTTTAGTTGTATCTATGAGTGGATTTTGGCTGTGGAAAAGAGGGGTGTAAGTATGACGAGGTGGATAGCCATTTTAGTTATATGCAGTACAATATTGGGCGGTTGCGGCGAAAAGACGTATAACCCACGTGATATTATCAGTGAAACAGATATTTGTGAAATTTGTAATATGAGTATCGTTCATCATGAATATGCTGGACAAATTGTGCTCACAAATGGAGATTATAAGATTTTTGATGATATTGGCTGTTTGATGGATTATCTGGCGCTAAATGGTGAGGGTGAAATAGGCGCAGCCTATATTAAAAATAATGCAAATAATGAATGGATTGACGTTTATAAAGCCACCTATGTATACAATAAAGGTTATTGGACTCCTATGAACTATGGAGTACTTGCATTTGCGACGAAGGATGAGGCGCAGGAATGGATGATCAATGAAGGAGAGGGGCAATTATTAGCCTATCAAGATTTGCTGACGTTTAAATGGGGGATTCATGAATGATGTTTGTGAAAATAGAGTTGAAGCAAATTTTAAGAAGCCATTGGATGCAACTAGTAGCTTTTCTTTTTACTTTTGTATTTGTAGCCATTATTGTCATTCAGCGAATGGCATTACCTGATGTGGAGGGCTTTACACGTCAAACGGCATCATTTTTAAATGTGTTATTGTTTCTATTACCTTTATTTATTATCACCATTGGAAGTATGAGTATAGCCGGCGATATTGAATCTGGCTGGTTTTCGTTATTAAAAACATATCCAATGAAAATATGGCAATATATTATAGGGAAATATGTGGCTATATCACTTGCCTTTTTATTAGTAGTGCTTGTGGCATTTGGCGTTGTCTTAGCAATAGGTGGTCTATTAGGCGGCGTCCAGTTACCGATTATTTTAGTGATCCTTACGTTATTATGTATCTTTATATTTGTCTCATTAGGTATTGTACTGGGGGCAATGGCTAAAACAAGATTATTTGCACTAGCCTTATCACTTGTTGTATGGTCCGTTTTTTTACTGCTCATTTCTTATGCGTTAATGGCTCTAGGTGCAGTTGTAGCGGGTCATGTTTTACAAAAACTTACCATTATGTCGATACATATTAATCCCGTAGAATGGCTACGCTTTGGTTATTTTATATTCACCAATCAGGCTAGTGTGCTTGGTCCAGCATTTTATGGTATCACTAGGTTTTATTCGTCAACTGTAGGTCATGTGTTGTATGTGGTGGTGACGCTTCTTTGGATCCTTCTACCACTTTTGCTAGCTACTAAGTTTTCAAAGGAGGTCACACAGCGATGATTCTTTTAGAAGCCAAAAATATAGCCAATGTCTATGAAAATGGTAGAGGTTTAAAAGAAGCTACCTTTACATTACATTCTGGTAAAATTTTAGCGTTGGTTGGGGGCAATGGTGCTGGAAAGAGTACGTTGATCCGTTTACTAACGGGTCAAGAGAAGGGAAAGTCCGGAGAAATGATATGGCACAAACCAGATGTCATTCGTTATATGCCTGACGACGTAAATTTTCCAACCATGCTAACGGCAGCTGAAATTTTTAATCTACTAGCTTCTTTAAAGCAAGTAGATCAAGATGAACAAGAGTGCATATTAAAGCGTGTTTCCTTGTGGGATGTTCGTAATCAACCAGCTAAACAATTCTCTAAAGGGATGCTTCAGCGATTAAATCTTGCGCAATGTTTACTTGGAAGTGGATCTTTGCTGATCTTGGATGAACCGACAAATGGTCTTGATCCATTTTGGATAGCGCAATTAAAAAATGTAATGTTAGAGGAAAAGAACAAAGGAAATACGGTCATATTCTCTACTCACTTGCTGTCTTTTGCTGAAGAAATAGCAGATGATGTATTAGTTTTACATGATGGTGAAATTATTATTTCTGGTGAAATCACTGAAATTTTCACACAAGAAAATTCTACATCTTTGGAAGAAATATGGTTAAAAAGATTAAAATTGTAACATTCTAATGAATAGTGACGTTATATACTAAACAAGGCTTGTTTGACTACGTTCAGGCAAGCCTTGTTTAGTATGTGTTATCGAAGGGAAGAAGTTTCTGATAATTGTTTTACTAGACATATTTCGATATGCTTATGATAAGTTATCGTGCAATTCACACAATTGTTGGATGAAATGGAGGTTTTTTAATTTATGAATTCTCAAATACAAAATGTGCTAGAAAATATAGAGAAAGTGATGATTGGAAAGAGAGAGGTGGCTGAGCTAAGCCTGGTTGCTTTATTAGCGAGGGGGCACGTATTGTTAGAGGATGTGCCTGGCGTTGGGAAGACAATGATGGTTCGTTCATTAGCAAAATCCTTTGATGCTCAGTTTAAGCGAATCCAATTTACGCCGGATTTATTACCTTCCGATGTAGTGGGAATCTCTATTTATAATCCGAAGACATTGGAGTTTGAATTTCGTCCAGGACCCATCATGGGGGATGTTATTTTAGCCGATGAAATAAATCGTACATCGCCAAAAACACAGTCAGCTTTACTGGAGGGAATGGAAGAAGCTTCTGTTACTATTGATGGTAAAACACTTGCAATTAATCAGCCGTTCTTTGTAATGGCCACGCAAAATCCGATAGAACATGAAGGAACTTATCCATTGCCTGAAGCACAGCTTGATCGTTTTTTGCTGAAAATAAAAATGGGCTACCCTAGTAGAGGACAAGAAGTGGAAATTTTACGTCGCGCGGAAAATGGCAAAGCGATTGAAAAGATCGATGCAGTATTGTCGGTAGCTCAATTAATTGAGTTACAAGAGCTCGTTCAAGGAGTGTACGTTGAAGATTCAGTAAAAAATTACATGGTGGAGCTTGCTACTCAAACTAGAGAAAACAGCTATGTTTATTTAGGCGTAAGTCCCAGGGCGACACTAGCCTTAATGAAGGCTTCTCAAGCCTACGCATTTATGAAAGGGCGTAGCTATGTAACACCTGATGATGTCCAATACCTTGTCCCATTTGTCTTTAGCCATCGCCTAGTTTTAAAACCAGATGCTCGCTATGATAATGTAACAGCAAGTGAAATTATTGAACGTATCATTGCCAAAACACCAGTACCAACAAAAAGGTTTGCAGAACAATGAAGCAATGGAAAGCTTTTTTAGAGAAAAGTAAACATTTCCTATTAGTAGTTTTCTTAATGATTGTAACGTTTTGTTATGCGATGTTCCAAGGTGGATTTGTTAGTTGGTTTGTGTTTTTTACGGTAAGTCCATTTTTAGTGTATGCCTTATTTTTCTTTGTTGTTAGAGAAAGTATCTTAGTAGTAGAGCGCAAAATCGAGCCAGCACATGTAGAACGTGGTCAATCAGCAAAGGTCATGATTTCGATCGAAAGAAAAACACGTTTTCCTTTTGCTTATATGTTGATGGAGGAACTTGTAGATAGTGAGGGGTTAGTTCAGGCGAAGCTACAAAGTTCAACGGCTATAAAATTTGTTGGCTTTAGAAAAAAATTTAACTGGCATTATGAATTAGTAAATATGCCTCGTGGCGAACACCGTTATTTGGGTGTTACCGTCGCTTTCTATGATTTTTTTGGTTGGGCAAAAAAAATGGTGGTGGCCGAGAAAGAACAAACTATTTTAGTGTACCCAAGGCTAAGAGAAATGAAATATTCGGCACTTCAAACAAAATATGATGTTGGGCCAATGATGTCTCCTTATTCCATAGTAAAGGATACTACTATGGCCGTTGGGTTACGAGAATATGTTCCTGGGGATCGTTTTTCATGGATTCATTGGAAGTCATTCGCGAAAACCCAAACCTTACAATCTAAGGAATTTGAGGATAGACAATCTTCTGAGCTAATGTTAGTGCTTGATGCCAAGAAATCAACGTTATTTGAGGATAAGATTGAGCTAGTAGCATCTATGCTCAAGATGATCGTGCAGGAACTTGGTGATATTTCCTTTATTTCTGCTGGAGAAGTGACAAAGGTATTCCCTGTTATACAAGGTGAAAAGCAGTTAGATCAGGTTATGTATCATTTGGCAGCTATAAAATCTACTGAGAATGTAAAATTTCGATTTTATGACCAGCAAGCCTTTAAGCAAGTAGCGACATTGCTTTATGTGACTAATGAAATATCAGAAGAATTCCTACATACTCTTGCGAATATAGTGAAAAGTTGTATTTGTTTTGTCGTGGCAAAACAGCCACCTGTGCAGTCTAAGGTTACATTGCGTTATAAACATATTCAAATTGTCTATGTAGATCCAACAGATTTTTATCATGTATTCACGGAGGTGAAGAAGCCGTGAAACAAACAGTAGGGGAATTTTTAGAGTTAGCGGTCGCCTATATTATTGTCTTCTTTATTTTGCGTGAATGGCTAATACCAATTATGCAATTAACTAATACAGGAGGGTTTCATCTCTTCCTAGTTTTTATTGGCTTGTCCCTAGCCTTAAGTTTATTCCGAGTACATCCTTTATTATCAGGGATTGTAAAGTTTGGTTATATTACTTGGTGCATTGTCTTTATTTATAGCGAAAGCCCAGTGCTTTCTGGAAAGTCCATATCCTTCTTATTAGCAGAATGGAAAGGGAATATGGCCGCTATTCTATCAGGTGATTTTGGTCTAGTATCCGATGCCTTTAGAACAGTGCTATTTCTAGTATTAATATGGATGCTTGTTTACTTAATCCACCATTGGGTCTCCGTAAGGAAAAATATATTTTACTTTTTTGCCATGACAGTATTCTTTATTGCTACGTTAGACACGTTTAGTGAATACAATGGGAAAATAGCTATTGTTAAAGTGGTTATTTTAGGATTAATGATGACAGGTGTCCTATTTGTCAAACGTTTATGGCTTCAAGTGGGTACAACGAGCAATACGTTTGGGAGATGGAAAATTGTTATTCCAATGCTTGTATCCATATTACTTGTCGGGACTATCGCCTTCTTTTTACCAAAGACAGGGCCGACATGGGCAGATCCTGTGCCGTTTATTCAAGGTGTTACTGGACAAGATGGAAATGGAACAGGCATGAAATCAGTCGGCTATAGTCAAGATGATAGTCAATTAGGTGGACCTTTCCAAGGGGATAATACATTAATTTTTACTGCGTCTTCACGTGATCGTCATTATTGGCGTATTGAAACGAAAGATACTTATACATCAAAGGGATGGATTTTGTCAGAGGGGAACTTCGGAAAAAATGTATATGAGGCAAATGCGCAGATTATGACCTCTTTACAAGTAGGCCCACCTGAAAACGAACGTCAAATTCAATTGGACATTGCGACCTCGATGCCGTTTTTAATTCAAACATATGGCTTGTTATCTGTTTCGGCTCAAGATTCCACATTATTTATTCAGGACGAGCAGACAGAAAAGATGACTATAGAGCAGCAGAATGATACATCTACATCTTTATCAGGCTATACTTTATCGTATAGTGAGCCTGTCTATAGTATGGAACAGCTGCAATTATCATTCCCCGCCACACTTGAAACGTTAGATTCATCATTTGATCGCTTTATGCAGCTGCCAGCGCAATTGCCACAGCGAGTAAGAGATTTGGCGTTATCGATAACACAGGATAAAACTACGGTTTACGATCAAATTAAGGCAGTGGAAGGTTATTTTAGGACAAACGGTTTTAGGTATGATAAAAAACAAGCGGCTATTCCTGCAGAAAATCAAGATTATGTTGATCAGTTTTTATTTGATACAAAAGTAGGTTATTGTGATAATTTCTCAACTTCAATGGTAGTACTTTTACGTTCAATAGGCATTCCAGCTCGCTGGGTCAAAGGATTTGCGCCTGGAACTGCAGGACCCATGTCAGATGGTCTGAGAGAGTATCGAATTACCAATGACAACGCACACTCATGGGTAGAGGCATATATACCTGGAACAGGGTGGATGGAGTTTGAACCTACAATAGGCTTTAGCGGCAACGTTAACATTGATTATGATATACCATTAGATACATCCGAACAGGAGGAAATAGTACAGCCAGAGCAAAAACCTGAGCAACCGCAAAAGCAGGAACAAGTATCTAATAAAGAACAAAGTAAATCAATGTTTAGCCTGGATATGTTATGGACTTGGTTGAAGAAGTTTGCTTATATTTGGATAATCGTTTTCGTTTTATTGATTATCAGTGGGATTGCTTTATACTTGCAGCGCAAAACTTGGCTTCCTAAAATGCATGTTCGAGTATATCGTAAAAAGACTGCCAATTGGTCTACCTTTGATTCCTCCTATCAGATTCTTCTTAAGCAATTATCACGTATTGGATTGCGTATGAGAGATGGGGAAACGTTGCACATGTTTGCAGAACGTGTGGATGCATCATTAGAGACAGATAAAATGCAAAAGCTAACGGCTGTTTATGAGCAACATGTTTATGGGAAGGATAAACAAGAAGTGGATTTCATGAAGCTGAAAGAAAGTTGGGAATATTTAATCAATCGCACTATCGGTTGATTTTAACTTAGACAAAGAGTAAAATGAAAAAAATTAAATGCAAGGATTGCTTTCATATAAGTTCGATAATAAGGTTCGGATGTTTCTACGAAATCACCATAAATGATTTCTCTATGAAGGCGGATGTATTCGCTAGGTGAGAAGTATAGTAAATCACTTTACTTTGCTACGCATTCGCCTTTATAAATCATCATGAGCTTTTTGAACGCGTAGAAAGATTTTACTTTCTTCGCGTTTTTCTTTGAACAAATGAAATATCCTTTAAAAATAGTAGAAGAGGTGGAAATTTTGACAGCTAGCCCTTTATTAAAAGAGCAAGAAAAAATCGTTGTACTTGACTTCGGTAGCCAATTTAACCAATTAATTACTCGTCGTATCCGTGAGTTTGGTGTATTCAGTGAATTACATCCACATACAGTAACTGCAGAAGAAATTAAAGAAATGAACGCAGCTGGTATTATTTTTTCAGGTGGTCCAAACTCTGTTTATGATGAAAATGCTTTCCATGTGGATCCAGCCATTTTTGAATTAGGCCTACCAATACTAGGCATTTGCTATGGTATGCAATTAATGGCTCATACAAATGGTGGTAAAGTAGAAGGCGCTGAAACTCGTGAATATGGTAAAGCTGAAATCAAAGTAACTGCTTCCAATAAATTATTTGGTGAGTTACCAACTGAGCAAATCGTATGGATGAGCCATGGTGACCATGTAACAGAAGTTCCTGCTGGATTTGAAGTTATCGCAACGAGTGCATCATGTCCGATTGCAGCAATGGCAAATGTAGAACGTAAACTATACGCTGTTCAATTCCACCCAGAGGTACGTCACTCTGTTTATGGTAATGATTTATTACGTCAATTCGTTTTCGATGTTTGTGAAGCAAAAGGTGATTGGTCAATGGCCAACTTCATCGAACTTGAAATCGCAAAAATTCGTGAAATTGTAGGCGATAAAAAAGTATTATGTGCGCTTTCAGGTGGTGTTGACTCATCAGTTGTAGCGGTTCTTATTCACAAAGCAATCGGTGACCAATTAACTTGTATGTTCGTAGACCACAACTTAAACCGTAAAGGTGAAGTTGAGCAAGTGATGAAAACATTTACTGAAGATTTTGATATGAATCTTATTAAAATTGATGCTCGCAAACGTTTCATGGACAAACTTGCAGGTGTATCAGATCCAGAGAAAAAACGTAAAATTATCGGTAATGAATTTATTTACGTATTTGATGAAGAAGCATCAAAGCTTGAAGGTATGGATTTCTTAGCACAAGGTACTCTTTATACAGATATTATTGAATCAGGTACTTCAACTGCACAAACAATCAAATCACACCATAATGTTGGTGGACTTCCAGAAGACATGCAATTCAAATTAATCGAACCATTAAAAACTTTATTCAAAGATGAAGTACGAGCATTAGGCTTAGAACTTGGTCTGGATGAAAAAATTGTTTGGCGTCAACCGTTCCCAGGTCCTGGATTAGGTATCCGAGTACTTGGTGAAGTAACAGAAGAAAAATTAGAAATCGTTCGCGAATCTGATTTCATCTTACGTGAGGAGATCGCCAATGCTGGCCTTGATCGTGACATTTGGCAATACTTCACGGTATTACCTGATATCCGTTCAGTTGGTGTTATGGGCGATGCACGTACGTATGATTACGCAATCGGTATCCGTGCGGTAACATCTATCGACGGTATGACTTCTGACTGGGCACGCATCCCATGGGATGTACTAGAAAAAATCTCTGTCCGCCTAGTAAACGAAGTAAAACACGTTAACCGCGTAGTGTATGATATTACATCTAAGCCACCAGCAACGATTGAGTGGGAATAGTAGCAAAAGCCCTAAAAACTCTGAGAGGTTTTTAGGGCTTTTTTGATTTAATTATTTCTGAATTTATGGCTAAATAAAGTATCTCAACATGGAAAAATTGCTGGTAAAGTATTGTGTGTAGTAAACTAAATGAATGCAAAAGAACTTATACTATTCAGATTTGGGGGGATTTAAATGGAGAAAAATAAACCAATAATTCATACATTAGCAGTTGGGATGCCAAAAGAATTGATTGATAGTAAAGGGCGTTCGATGATTACAGGTATTGAAAAGCAAAAAATGCAAGAAGTTTATTTGTCAGCTCATGGCTTCGACGGTGATGATGTTGCTGATAAAAAACATCATGGTGGACCTGATCGTGCAGTTTGTTTATATCCTGCGGAGCATTACATACAATGGGAACAAGAACTTGGTAAACCATTACCAACTGCTGCTTTCGGTGAAAATCTAACGGTTTCAAATATGCTAGAAGAGGATATTTGTATTGGTGATATTTATAAAATAGGAGATGCTGTCATTCAGATTACACAAGGGCGTGTCCCATGTAGTACGATCGACAAATATACTGAATCAAACACATTGCTCAAACGTATGATTGAAACTGGTTATACTGGCTTCCTTGCGCGCGTACTAGAAGAGGGGACAATCTGTGCGAACTCGAATATTGAATTAGTAGAAAAGCATCCTGCCAAAGTTTCTGTGTTGTATTGCAACGAAGTATATTTTAAAAATAAAGATGCGGGCGCGATGGAACATATCCGAGCAGTTGATGCATTGGCGGAAGATTGGAAACAGAAGTTAGAAAAAAGAATTCAGGTCTTGCAAAGTAAAGTGATGAATTAAAAATTATCGGCAAGGAAATCTGTTTTAAAATCCTTTAGAACTTGAGTGAGTTCTAAGGGTTTTTTTATATTATTGCTTTCAGTGAAATGTTCAGTACTTGGACTTTTTAGTAGCTGTTTATTAAAATATGAACATTAAATAAGAATTTTACACGAACTTTCGTATTTTATTTTATAAAATTGTTCGGAAATAGGGTTGAAATCTAAAAAGTGAAATGATATATTACGAATGTAAATTAAATAAGTCGTCGTATAATGTCGGGAATAAGGCCCGTGAGTTTCTACCAAGTTACCGTAAATAACTTGACTACGATTGAGGTTTATATATGAATGTATAAACCCTAATTTATTTCACACATTAATGTGGATGAAATATATCGTAGACATGCGACTAGTAGATTAGTCAGCGTGTTTTTTTTGTTTTCGATATTGAAGACGACCATACGGAGGATTTTTTTATAATGAAAAAATATTTCATGTTTGATGAATTAGGAACTAATTACCGCCGTGAAATAATAGGTGGTATTACAACCTTCCTTGCGATGGCATATATTCTAGCTGTTAACCCAGGTATTCTAGAAAATGCAGGGATGGATAAAGGTGCTGTTTTCGTAGCAACAGCATTAGCTGCAGCAGTCGGTTCTTTAATAATGGGTATTTTCGCTAAATTCCCAATTTCACTTGCTCCTGGTATGGGATTAAACGCATTCTTCGCCTTTACTGTAGTGGGGGCTTACGGTATTCCATGGCAAACTGGTCTAACTGGCGTATTCTTCTCTGGGATTATCTTTATTATTTTATCTCTAACAGGTATTCGCGAAACAGTTATTAACGCAATTCCAGTACAACTTAAATATGCTGTTTCGGCAGGTATTGGATTGTTTATTACTTTCGTAGGTTTACAAGGTGCAGGAATTATTGTAGATAGTCCAGCTACTTTAGTAACTCTAGGAACTTTCACTGGTGCTACATTGTTAGCGGTATTCGGAATTGTTTTATCTGTTATTCTGATTATTAAATTACGCAGTGTCGGTATTTTCTTAGGGATGGTTATTACTGCGATTATTGGTATGGTGACAGGTATTATTGAACCTCCAACGGCAATTGTTTCTGCTATTCCAAGTGTGGATTCTACATTCATGGTGGCACTACAACCACTTGGAGATATTGAATCATTATTTAACGTGAAATTTTTAGTAGTTGTATTAACGTTCTTGTTTGTAGACTTCTTTGATACAGCAGGTACATTAATGGCTGTGGCAACACAGGCTGGGTTAGTAAAAGATAATAAATTACCACGTGCAGGTCGCGCATTAATGGCAGATGCACTTGCAACAACAATTGGTTCTTTATTTGGTACATCTACGACTACTGCCTATGTAGAATCAACTTCAGGGGTAGCAGCTGGAGCTCGCTCTGGGTTCTCAGCAGTAGTAACAGCAGTACTTTTCTTAGTAGCTTTATTTTTCTCTCCATTATTAGCAGTAGTAACGCCAGCAGTAACAGCACCTGCTCTAGTAATTGTAGGAGTACTGATGGTATCATCATTACGTTTAATTGATTGGGATAAATTTGAGATTGCAGTACCAGCATTCTTTACCGTATTAATGATGCCTCTTGGTTATTCCATTGCTACTGGTATTGCAATTGGCTTCGTGTTCTATCCGATCACAATGTTGTTAGCGGGGCGCAAAAAAGAAATTCACCCTATGATGTATGGTTTATTCTTTGTCTTCCTGGCTTATTTCATCTGGGTACGATAAATAAAAACACTTTGAAAATCACCCCCATTGTTAAGGAGTAGTTTTAACAATGGGGGTGATTTTTTATTATTGGCTTAGGAGCAGTAAATAATTAAATACTTTTATTGTTATTCTATTCGTCGCTTTTGCTATTTAAAATAAGCATAACTTTAACAAATTATATAAAGTTGTTTTCACCATTATATAGAAGAAACTCACTTTTTAATAATAAGAATAGTTTTACTTTAATGAAACACTTGCAAACTTTATTTTATGATGATATATTTAAACACGTTGTTACGAAACAAACGAACAACTTAAAAAATATTAACGTAGACGTTGACAACAAGTTAACAATATGTTAAATTATAAAAAGTTACTTGAAAGTAACTAGCAAATGAACCTTGAAAACTGAACAAGCAAAACGTAATCAATAAAGTTTTTAGTAGCTAGCTTGCTAGTGAACAAAACAAAATTTTGGACATCAAAATTGATGCCAGCAAAACAATTTGAGCTAATCAAATTTCTTTTATGGAGAGTTTGATCCTGGCTCAGGACGAACGCTGGCGGCGTGCCTAATACATGCAAGTCGAGCGAACAGAGAAGGAGCTTGCTCCTTTGACGTTAGCGGCGGACGGGTGAGTAACACGTGGGCAACCTACCTTATAGTTTGGGATAACTCCGGGAAACCGGGGCTAATACCGAATAATCTGTTTCACCTCATGGTGAAACACTGAAAGACGGTTTCGGCTGTCGCTATAGGATGGGCCCGCGGCGCATTAGCTAGTTGGTGAGGTAACGGCTCACCAAGGCGACGATGCGTAGCCGACCTGAGAGGGTGATCGGCCACACTGGGACTGAGACACGGCCCAGACTCCTACGGGAGGCAGCAGTAGGGAATCTTCCACAATGGGCGAAAGCCTGATGGAGCAACGCCGCGTGAGTGAAGAAGGATTTCGGTTCGTAAAACTCTGTTGTAAGGGAAGAACAAGTACAGTAGTAACTGGCTGTACCTTGACGGTACCTTATTAGAAAGCCACGGCTAACTACGTGCCAGCAGCCGCGGTAATACGTAGGTGGCAAGCGTTGTCCGGAATTATTGGGCGTAAAGCGCGCGCAGGTGGTTTCTTAAGTCTGATGTGAAAGCCCACGGCTCAACCGTGGAGGGTCATTGGAAACTGGGAGACTTGAGTGCAGAAGAGGATAGTGGAATTCCAAGTGTAGCGGTGAAATGCGTAGAGATTTGGAGGAACACCAGTGGCGAAGGCGACTATCTGGTCTGTAACTGACACTGAGGCGCGAAAGCGTGGGGAGCAAACAGGATTAGATACCCTGGTAGTCCACGCCGTAAACGATGAGTGCTAAGTGTTAGGGGGTTTCCGCCCCTTAGTGCTGCAGCTAACGCATTAAGCACTCCGCCTGGGGAGTACGGTCGCAAGACTGAAACTCAAAGGAATTGACGGGGGCCCGCACAAGCGGTGGAGCATGTGGTTTAATTCGAAGCAACGCGAAGAACCTTACCAGGTCTTGACATCCCGTTGACCACTGTAGAGATATGGTTTCCCCTTCGGGGGCAACGGTGACAGGTGGTGCATGGTTGTCGTCAGCTCGTGTCGTGAGATGTTGGGTTAAGTCCCGCAACGAGCGCAACCCTTGATCTTAGTTGCCATCATTTAGTTGGGCACTCTAAGGTGACTGCCGGTGACAAACCGGAGGAAGGTGGGGATGACGTCAAATCATCATGCCCCTTATGACCTGGGCTACACACGTGCTACAATGGACGATACAAACGGTTGCCAACTCGCGAGAGGGAGCTAATCCGATAAAGTCGTTCTCAGTTCGGATTGTAGGCTGCAACTCGCCTACATGAAGCCGGAATCGCTAGTAATCGCGGATCAGCATGCCGCGGTGAATACGTTCCCGGGCCTTGTACACACCGCCCGTCACACCACGAGAGTTTGTAACACCCGAAGTCGGTGAGGTAACCTTTTGGAGCCAGCCGCCGAAGGTGGGATAGATGATTGGGGTGAAGTCGTAACAAGGTAGCCGTATCGGAAGGTGCGGCTGGATCACCTCCTTTCTAAGGATATTTTCGGAATACAAACCTTGGGTTTGTAAGATTACGTTTTGCGTTCAGTTTTGAAGGTTCATTCTTTCTGAATGAAATACTTCAAAACTTGTTCTTTGAAAACTGGATAAAACGACATTGAAATAGTAACAAACACATTTATTTTTTTAAGTTTTTTTATAGGCTTAATAACATTAAAAGGTTTCAAGACACGAGCAGTTCTAGGAAGCAATCGAGTAAATGAAGGAGCGTACTTCAGTACGTGACTGAATGAACGAGTGAAGCTGACAACGAAATGTGATGTGTATTGAAAGCTGATAGGTTAAGTTATTAAGGGCGCACGGCGAATGCCTTGGCACTAGGAGCCGAAGAAGGACGGCACTAACACCGATATGCTTCGGGGAGCTGTAAGTGAGCTTTGATCCGGAGATTTCCGAATGGGGGAACCCACTACGTTTAATCGCGTAGTATCTTGACGTGAATACATAGCGTCTTGAAGGCAGACCCAGGGAACTGAAACATCTAAGTACCTGGAGGAAGAGAAAGAAAAATCGATTCCCTGAGTAGCGGCGAGCGAAACGGGAAGAGCCCAAACCAAGAGGCTTGCCTCTTGGGGTTGTAGGACACTCAATACGGAGTTACAAAAGAGCGAGTTAGATGAAGCGACTTGGAAAGGTCCGCCAGAGCAGGTAAAAGCCCTGTAGTCGAAAGTTCGTTCTCTCCTGAGTGGATCCTGAGTACGGCGGAACACGTGAAATTCCGTCGGAATCCGGGAGGACCATCTCCCAAGGCTAAATACTACCTAGTGACCGATAGTGAACCAGTACCGTGAGGGAAAGGTGAAAAGCACCCCGGAAGGGGAGTGAAAGAGATCCTGAAACCGTGTGCCTACAAGTAGTTAGAGCCCGTTAATGGGTGATAGCGTGCCTTTTGTAGAATGAACCGGCGAGTTACGATTACGTGCGAGGTTAAGCTTTAGAAGGCGGAGCCGCAGCGAAAGCGAGTCTGAATAGGGCGAAATAGTACGTGGTCGTAGACCCGAAACCAGGTGATCTACCCATGTCCAGGGTGAAGGTAAGGTAACACTTACTGGAGGCCCGAACCCACGCACGTTGAAAAGTGCGGGGATGAGGTGTGGGTAGCGGAGAAATTCCAATCGAACTTGGAGATAGCTGGTTCTCTCCGAAATAGCTTTAGGGCTAGCCTCGTGATGAGAATACTGGAGGTAGAGCACTGTTTGGACTAGGGGGCCATCCCGGTTTACCGAATTCAGACAAACTCCGAATGCCAGATATTTATACACGGGAGTCAGACTGCGAGTGATAAGATCCGTAGTCAAAAGGGAAACAGCCCAGACCACCAGCTAAGGTCCCAAAGTAATCGTTAAGTGGAAAAGGATGTGGCGTTGCACAGACAACCAGGATGTTGGCTTAGAAGCAGCCATCATTTAAAGAGTGCGTAATAGCTCACTGGTCGAGTGACGCTGCGCCGAAAATGTATCGGGGCTAAACGATTCACCGAAGCTGTGGATTGACATCTACGATGTCAGTGGTAGGAGAGCGTTCTAAGTGCGTTGAAGTCAGACCGGAAGGACTGGTGGAGCGCTTAGAAGTGAGAATGCCGGTATGAGTAGCGAAAGACGGGTGAGAATCCCGTCCACCGTATGACTAAGGTTTCCTGAGGAAGGCTCGTCCGCTCAGGGTTAGTCGGGACCTAAGCCGAGGCCGATAGGCGTAGGCGATGGACAACAGGTTGATATTCCTGTACCACCTCCTCACCGTTTGAGAAATGGGGGGACGCAGTAGGATAGGGTAAGCGCGCTGTTGGTTATGCGCGTCCAAGCAGTAAGGCGTGTGTGTAGGCAAATCCGCACACTGTAACGTTGAGCTGTGATGGCGAGTCCGTATGGACGAAGTTCCTGATTTCACACTGCCAAGAAAAGCCTCTATCGAGGTGAGAGGTGCCCGTACCGCAAACCGACACAGGTAGTCGAGGAGAGAATCCTAAGGTGTGCGAGAGAACTCTCGTTAAGGAACTCGGCAAAATGACCCCGTAACTTCGGGAGAAGGGGTGCTCTTGAGCGTGCAAGCGCATGAGAGCCGCAGTGAATAGGCCCAGGCGACTGTTTAGCAAAAACACAGGTCTCTGCAAAACCGTAAGGTGACGTATAGGGGCTGACGCCTGCCCGGTGCTGGAAGGTTAAGAGGAGTGGTTAGCGCAAGCGAAGCTGCGAATTGAAGCCCCAGTAAACGGCGGCCGTAACTATAACGGTCCTAAGGTAGCGAAATTCCTTGTCGGGTAAGTTCCGACCCGCACGAAAGGCGTAACGATCTGGGCACTGTCTCAACGAGAGACTCGGTGAAATTATAGTACCTGTGAAGATGCAGGTTACCCGCGACAGGACGGAAAGACCCCGTGGAGCTTTACTGTAGCCTGATATTGAATTTTGGTACAACTTGTACAGGATAGGTAGGAGCCAGAGATCTCGGAGCGCCAGCTTCGAAGGAGGCGTCGGTGGGATACTACCCTGGTTGTATTGAAATTCTAACCCATGCCCCTTAGCGGGGCAGGAGACAGTGTCAGGCGGACAGTTTGACTGGGGCGGTCGCCTCCTAAAAGGTAACGGAGGCGCCCAAAGGTTCCCTCAGAATGGTTGGAAATCATTCGTAGAGTGTAAAGGCACAAGGGAGCTTGACTGCGAGACCTACAAGTCGAGCAGGGTCGAAAGACGGGCTTAGTGATCCGGTGGTTCCGCATGGAAGGGCCATCGCTCAACGGATAAAAGCTACCCCGGGGATAACAGGCTTATCTCCCCCAAGAGTCCACATCGACGGGGAGGTTTGGCACCTCGATGTCGGCTCATCGCATCCTGGGGCTGTAGTCGGTCCCAAGGGTTGGGCTGTTCGCCCATTAAAGCGGTACGCGAGCTGGGTTCAGAACGTCGTGAGACAGTTCGGTCCCTATCCGTCGTGGGCGTAGGAAATTTGAGAGGAGCTGTCCTTAGTACGAGAGGACCGGGATGGACACACCGCTGGTGTACCAGTTGTCTTGCCAAAGGCATCGCTGGGTAGCTATGTGTGGACGGGATAAGTGCTGAAAGCATCTAAGCATGAAGCCCCCCTCAAGATGAGATTTCCCATTACGCAAGTAAGTAAGATCCCTCAAAGACGATGAGGTAGATAGGTTCGAGGTGGAAGTGTGGTGACACATGGAGCTGACGAATACTAATCGATCGAGGACTTAACCAAAAAAAGTTTGAAACCTTCAATGAACCGTTTATCCAGTTTTGAAAGAACAATTTCTTTTATGAAGGGTTTCAAGATACGAGTAGTTCGAGGAAGCAATGGAGAGAGGGAAGGAGCGTACTCAAGTACGTGACTGACTGAACGACAGAAGCTGACGAAGAAATGCGATGTATATTGAAAGCCGACTATAGTCTAGTGATGATGGCAAAGAGGTCACACCCGTTCCCATACCGAACACGGAAGTTAAGCTCTTTAGCGCCGATGGTAGTTGGGGGCTTCCCCCTGTGAGAGTAGGACGTCGCTAGGCACTTATGAAGTCTTGGATATATTCCATGGCTTTTTTTAGTTTATCAACTAAAAAAATAGTGGTATAATGCACTAAAAGTTAAATTTATACAGATGAATAGATAACTAAAATAGACAGCACTTCCTACTAATACATGATCAGAATGACGGAGGAATGAAAATGAGGCAGATTATCTTTTCGACTCTTTCGATTTTTTGTCTACTACTAACATTCTTAATGTTTGGTTATGATTCTACGAAATGGTATGGGAGTTTTTTTAAATTCCTCTATGACATAAGCATGTTAATGCCATTTATATTAGGCGGAATAGGTATTGTTAGTGCCCTTTTAGGTATTAAAGGAGAGTATCGTTTCATTCTTGTTGTCCTACATTCATGTTTATTGCTGCTATTTCTAGTCATCTATATAAAAGCTTTGTATGGATTTAGCTGAACGGCAATCATAACTGCGGATATACATCTGCAGTTTTTTATATTTAACAAACAATTAATTAGTTCTTGCACACTTCCTAAGGCAACTCAAGGTATAATGAAGTAACAAGTACTAGGAAATAAATTAAGTTATTGAGAGGGAGAAACAGTTGGGAAAGAAACAAATTTGGTATGAAGTACAAGAAAACGAGTCCATTGAAGAATGTTTAGAAAGAATGCGACATGATGGGTACATGGCTATTGGCCGAAAAGAAGAGCCACTTTTTCACTTAGTCGATGGTGAACCCACATTATTACGTCAAAAAATTCAATTTAAAGCTATACCTACTCAAGATACGGAATGATTTTGACTAAAATCCGAACGTTTTTTTTAAGCTTTTAAAAAATGTTCGCATTTTTGCATTGACGATAATACGATCCCTTGTTAAAATGTGATAAGGAAAAACAAATAAATCCCACATATATGCTAGAGGATTGGCTCTAGTGTCTCTACCCGGCACCGTAAATGCTGGACTATGCGGGAAAGCACTTTTGGCTTTTATGAGAAGATCAATGTACGGTTTTGTACATTGACAAATTCTTGCCTAATAAGTCCTCAAGTAAGCTGCTTTCACGCGTAAAGGTAGAGAGTAGTTTATTTGGGGATTTTCTTTGTAAAAAGTTAAAAATTGCAGAGCTATTCATATAGAGGCTTGCACAATAATTGATCATTTTTCTATCGTTTAAAAGGAGCGACAATTTATGAATCCGAAAATCGGTGTCATTATGGGTAGTTCAAGTGACTGGGAAACAATGAAACATGCATGTGATATTTTAGACGAATTACAAGTACCGTACGAAAAGAAGGTTGTATCTGCACATCGAACACCAGATCTAATGTTTGAATATGCCGAAACAGCACGTAAGCGGGGAATACAAGTAATTATAGCTGGGGCAGGTGGAGCTGCACATTTACCTGGAATGGTAGCAGCTAAAACAACTTTACCTGTAATCGGTGTACCAGTTCAATCACGTGCACTGAATGGGCTTGATTCACTGTTATCCATCGTTCAAATGCCTGGTGGTGTGCCTGTAGCAACTGTAGCTATTGGGAAAGCGGGAGCAACAAACGCAGGTTTACTAGCGGCTCAAATTTTGTCAACGACAGATGCAGAACTTGCTGAAACATTAGATGCTCGACGTGAAGCTACAAAACAGCAAGTATTAGAAAGCACAGGTGACTTAGTGTGACAAAAATTATTTATCCTGGACAAACGATAGGTATTATAGGTGGGGGACAGCTTGGTCGAATGATGGCTCTTGCTGCAAAGGAGTCTGGTTTTAAAATTGCTGTACTTGAACCAGCAATGGACTCACCTTGTGGGCAAGTAGCAGATGTTCGTATTGTAGCTCCATATGACGATGAAGCTGCTTTAGAAGAGCTTGCAGAAGTTAGTGATGTTATCACATATGAATTTGAAAATATTGATTATGAAGGCTTAAAACGTTTATCACAAATGGCTTATGTTCCTCAGGGGGCCGAGTTGGTACGCATTACACAAAACCGTATAACCGAGAAAGAAGCTATTGTGAAAGCTGGTTGCCCAGTAGCACCATATATTGTTGCAAAAACTTATGAAGAATTAGTAGCCAATATTGATTCGATTGGTTATCCTTGTATAGTCAAAACAGCAAGAGGTGGTTATGATGGCAAGGGACAGCAACTGTTAAAATCAACTGAAGATCTTCCATTAGCGAAAGAACTCTTCACGCATTCTTCATGTATAGCAGAAGGATTCGTGCACTTCGTAAAAGAGGTATCGGTCATTGTTCAAAGAAATGGTAGCGGTGAATCGTATTGTCAGCCAGTTGGAGAGAACATTCATGTTCATCATATTCTGCATGAAACAATTGTGCCTGCTCGCATAACAAAAAGCACAGCTCAGGCTGCGGAACGAGAAGCTTTAAAAATTGCTGATTACTTACATTTAGTAGGAACGTTAGCGGTAGAAATGTTCGTGTTAGAAGATGGTGGCATTGTTATTAATGAATTAGCACCAAGACCTCATAATTCAGGTCACTATTCAATAGAGGCGTGTAATGTTTCACAATTCCATCAGCATATACGAGCTGTTTGTGGTTGGCCATTACGTAAGCCAGAACTTTGGGCACCATCCATTATGATCAATGTATTAGGGCAGCATGTCGTGCCATTGAGTAACTCCATTGCTAAATATCCTGAATGGTCTATCCATCTTTATGGGAAAGCTGAAGCTAAGGTCAACCGTAAGATGGGCCATGTAACGATTATGACAAAAAACTTAGAAGAAACATTACAACAAATCGAGAGTTCTGGCATTTGGTCAGAATAGAAGGAGATACGCAATGATTGAACGTTACACAAGACCCGAAATGGGCGCAATATGGACAGAACAAAATAAATATCAAGCTTGGCTAGAAGTAGAAATCCTAGCTTGTGAAGCGTGGGCAGAAATAGGTGATATTCCGAAAGAGGATGTTGCTAAAATTCGTGAAAATGCTTCATTTGATGTGAACCGTATTCTAGAAATTGAACAAGAAACTCGTCATGACGTAGTAGCCTTTACACGTGCCGTTTCGGAAACACTTGGTGAAGAACGTAAATGGGTACATTATGGTTTAACTTCTACAGACGTAGTTGACACAGCACTTTCTTATTTAATCAAACAAGCAAATGATATTTTACGTAAAGATATCGTGAATTTCATTGATATTATTGCTGCTAAGGCAAAAGAACATAAACATACAGTGATGATGGGCCGCACACATGGCGTCCATGCAGAGCCAACAACTTTCGGTTTAAAGCTTGGTTTATGGTATGAGGAAATGAAGCGTAACCTGGAACGTTTTGAAGCAGCCGCTAAAGTAATTGAAACAGGGAAAATGTCTGGCGCTGTTGGAACATATGCCAATATCGATCCTCGCGTTGAGCAATATGTTTGTGATCAACTAGGTCTGGCTGCATCACCAATTTCAACACAAACTTTACAGCGTGATCGTCATGCGCAATATTTAGGAGCATTAGCTTTAATTGCTACTTCCATTGAAAAATTTGCAACAGAAATTCGTGGTTTACAGAAATCTGAAACGCGTGAAGTGGAAGAAGCTTTTGCAAAAGGTCAAAAAGGATCATCAGCAATGCCACATAAACGTAATCCTATCGGTTCTGAAAACATGGTTGGAATGTCTCGTTTAATGCGTGGATATATGGTGACAGCTTATGAAAATGTCGCTTTATGGCATGAGCGTGATATTTCTCATTCTTCTGCAGAGCGCGTTATTTTACCGGATGCAACGATTACTCTTAACTATATGTTAAATCGCTTCGGTAATATTGTAAAAAACTTGACAGTATTCCCTGAAAACATGAAACGTAATATGACTCGCACATATGGTCTTATTTACTCTCAGCGCATTTTGTTAGCATTAATTGATAAAGGATTAGTACGTGAGGAAGCTTATGATACTGTACAGCCTTTAGCTATGCAAGCATGGGACGAGCAGGTACAGTTCCGCACATTAGTCGATGCAAGTGAAAAAATCACATCTTATTTAACAAAAGAAGAGCTGGACGAGTGTTTTGATTACAACTACCACTTACAGCATGTGGATATGATTTTTGAACGTCTAGGACTTAACTAATATTTATTTCGCCAATACAAAATAAATGTTAGAGCCACCAGTAAATGCTTCAGAATTGAACCGTGGGGAACACGGTTCGATTCTGATCATTCATAAAAGCGTATCTCATAATATCAGGGGGAAAAACGAATGACTAAAGGTCAACTTTTGTATGAAGGTAAAGCAAAAAAATTGTATACAACGGAGGAGCCGAATGTGCTGCTTGTTGAGTACAAGGATAGTGCGACTGCATTCAATGGTGAAAAGAAAGAGGAAATAGAAGGTAAGGGCATTTTAAATAATCGCATTACTTCATTAATTTTCGAAAAATTACAAGGAAACGGAATTGCGTCACATTTCGTAAAACAATTATCTGATACGCAACAACTTGTAAGAAAAGTAGATATTATTCCGATTGAAGTAGTCGTTCGTAATATAGTTGCAGGAAGTTTAGCAAAACGAATTGGTCTTGAAGAGGGCACACCTTTAAAACGACCAATCGTTGAGTTTTACTATAAAGACGATGAGTTAGGTGATCCATTCATCACAACAGAGCATATAGATGTTCTGGAGCTTGCAACGTCTGCTGAAGTATCGGCTATTTACGATAAGGCACTAGCTATTAACAAAGTTCTACAGCCAATCTTTGCTGATGTCAATGTGACACTAATTGATTTTAAATTAGAGTTTGGCCGTGATGTAGATGGCCATGTATTATTGGCTGATGAAATTTCACCAGATACATGTCGACTTTGGGATGCAACAACGAAGCAAAAGTTAGACAAAGATGTTTTTCGTAGAGACCTTGGTAATTTAACTGAAGTTTATACTATTATACTTTCTAGACTCGGAGGCAAATAACAATGAAAAAAGTAAAAATCTATGTAACATTACGTGAGAGCATTCTTGATCCACAAGGCTCTGCAGTACAGGGTTCTTTAGTTAAAATGGGCTACGGTGAAGTAGAGGATTTACGTATCGGTAAATATCTTGAACTATCAATTAAAGATACAGAGCGTGACATTGATACTCTAGTAAAAGAAATGTGTGAAAAGGTTTTAACGAACGTTGTAATTGAGGACTACCGTTATGAAGTCGAGGAGGCTAACTAATCATGAAATTCGCAGTACTCGTATTCCCTGGGTCAAACTGTGATATCGATATGTATCATGCGATTAAAGACGAGCTAGGTGAAGAAGTAGAATATGTATGGCATACAGCAACAGATCTAAGTGGCTTTGATGGCGTATTAGTACCTGGAGGATTTTCATATGGAGATTATCTTCGTTGTGGTGCAATGGCTAATCAATCTAACATTATGGCAGAAGTTAAGAAAGCAGCAGACGCTGGTAAACCTGTACTAGGTGTATGTAATGGGTTCCAAATTCTAACAGAAGCAGGGCTATTGCCAGGTGCTTTATTACGCAACACAAACTTGAAATTTATGTGCCGTACAGTGCAGCTAAAAGTGGAAAACAGCAATACATTATTCACAAACCAATACGAGCAAGGTCAAATTATTCATATCCCAATCGCACATGGTGAAGGGAATTACTACTGTGACGAGGAAACATTACAATCACTAAAAGATAATAATCAAATCGTATTCACATACTCAGGTGACAATCCAAACGGTTCTTTAGAAGATATCGCAGGGATTATAAACGAGCGCGGCAATGTATTAGGGATGATGCCACACCCAGAGCGAGCTGTTGATGCACTGGTGGGTGGCGCAGACGGTTTAGCAGTATTTAAATCAATTGTGAAGCAGTGGAGGGAAAATCATGTCAACAACTAAGTTTGAGCCAACAGCACAGCAAATTAAAGATGAAAAGCTATACGCTGGTATGGGGATGTCAGACGAAGAATTTGCATTGGTAGAAGGTATTTTAGAACGTCTACCTAATTGGACAGAGACAGGTCTTTTCTCAGTAATGTGGTCTGAGCACTGCTCATACAAAAATTCAAAACCGGTATTACGTAAATTCCCTACAAAGGGGCCACAAGTTTTACAAGGACCTGGGGAAGGTGCAGGTATTGTTGATATCGGTGATGAACAAGCTGTAGTGTTTAAAATGGAGTCTCATAACCATCCATCTGCAATTGAGCCATACCAAGGGGCTGCTACTGGTGTTGGCGGTATTATCCGTGACGTTTTCTCTATGGGGGCACGTCCAATTGCAATGCTGAACTCATTACGCTTTGGTGAATTAAAATCAGCGCGCGGTAAATATCTATTTGAAGAAGTCGTAGCTGGGATCGCTGGATATGGTAACTGTATCGGTATTCCTACAGTAGGTGGCGAGATTCAATTTGATCCTTGCTATGAAGGCAATCCACTTGTTAATGCGATGTGTGTAGGCTTAATTGATCATAAAGATATTCAACGAGGTATTGCAGCAGGTGTTGGAAATACAGTTATGTACGTGGGTGCGAAAACAGGGCGAGACGGAATTCATGGTGCGACATTTGCTTCTGAAGAATTAACAGAGGAATCAGAAAACCAACGTCCAGCGGTACAAGTAGGGGACCCATTTATGGAGAAACTTTTACTTGAAGCATGTTTAGAAGTTGTAAAATCTGATGCTCTAGTTGGTATTCAAGATATGGGTGCAGCTGGTCTTACTTCTTCTTCAGCAGAAATGGCTTCAAAAGCTGGTTCTGGTGTAGAAATGAATTTAGATTTAGTGCCTCAACGAGAGACAGGTATGACAGCATACGAAATGATGCTATCTGAATCTCAAGAACGTATGCTGTTAGTCGTGAAAAAGGGTCGCGAAGATGAAATTAAGGCGATTTTTGATAAATATGATTTAGATGCGGTAGCAATTGGCCGTGTAACAGATGATAAAATGCTTCGTCTTTTACACAATGGACAAGTAGTGGCAGAAGTACCTGCTGATGCGTTAGCCGAGGATGCACCAGTTTACCATAAACCATCTGCTGAACCTGCTTACTATGCTCAGTTCCAAGCAATTGAAAATACAGAGCCAGCTGTTACAGATTATAAAGAAACATTAAATGCTTTATTAAAAGCACCGACAATTGCTTCGAAAGAATGGGTTTACGATCAGTACGATTATCAGGTTCGTACGTCAACTGTTGTTAAACCAGGTTCAGATGCTGCAGTTATTCGTGTACGTGGTACAAATAAAGGTTTAGCCATGACAACAGACTGCAACTCTCGCTATATTTATTTAGATCCAGAAGTGGGCGGCGCTATTGCAGTGGCTGAAGCAGCTCGTAATATTGTTGCTACTGGTGGTACACCACTTGCAATTACAGACTGCTTAAACTTCGGTAATCCAGAGAAGCCAGAAATCTTCTGGCAAATTGAAAAATCTGCTGATGGTATTTCGGCTGCATGTACAGCATTGAATGCACCAGTAATTGGCGGTAACGTATCGCTTTATAATGAGCGCTCAGGTGAAGCCGTTTATCCAACACCGACAATTGGTATGGTAGGTCTAATTGAAGACTTAGCGCATGTTACAACACAGGGAGTAAAAGCTGCAGGAGATATGGTATTTGTTATTGGTGAAACAACTACTGAGTTCGGTGGTTCAGAGCTTCAAAAATTATTAAATAATGGCGTTATTTCTGGGAAAGCTCCGGCTATCGATCTAGAGATGGAAGCAGCACGTCAGCAGGCTTTATTAAAAGCTATAAAAGCTGGTCTTGTGCAGTCTGCACATGATGTGGCTGAAGGTGGTCTTGCAGTGGCTATTGCAGAAAAAACTTTCAGTGCAAATGGTCTTGGTGTTGAGGTTACATTAACGGGTTCTGCTACAACTGCGTTATTCAGTGAAAGTCAATCACGTTTTGTTGTCACAGTTAAAGAAGAACATGCAGCTACATTTGTCGAAATCATCAAAGATGCTCATAAAATTGGTGTCGTAACAAACGATGCAATTGTTAAAATCAACGGGGACAAAGGTGTGCTTGTAGAAGGTACAGTGGAGGAATTCCGTTCTAATTGGAAAGGAGCAATCCCATGCTTGCTGAACTCAGAGGCTTAAATGAAGAATGTGGAGTGTTTGGTATTTGGGGTAACCCAAATCCAGCACACCTTAGTTATTACGGGCTTCATGCTCTCCAACATCGTGGTCAAGAAGGCGCAGGTATCGTCGTTTCCGATGGTCAGCACCTTCGCGCGGTAAAAGGTGAAGGACTAGTTAATGATGTTTTCAACGAAGATAAATTAAAGGCAGTGAACGGCAAAGCAGCAATTGCCCATGTTCGTTATACAACTGCTGGTGGTGGCGGTATTGAAAATGTACAGCCATTATTATTCCATTCCTCAACTGGTAGCCTTTCCATTGCCCATAACGGTAACTTAGTCAATGCGACGCATCTGAAACAGTATTTAGAGCGACAAGGTAGTATTTTCCACTCTAGCTCTGATACAGAAGTGCTGGCGCATCTTATTAAGAAAAGTTCGCATTCACCATTTCGGGCTAAGGTGAAAAATGCTCTTTCATTATTAAAGGGTGCGTATTCTTGCTTAATTATGACAAAGGATGAAATGCTTGTTGCACGTGATCCACATGGTTTACGCCCGCTCTCTCTTGGAAAGTTAGGAGAAGGCTGGGTAGTAGCTTCTGAAACTTGTGCATTTGATTTAATAGGAGCGGAATTCGTTCGTTCTGTAGAACCAGGTGAGTTATTAATTATTAACGATGAGGGCGTTAAGTCAGACCGCTTTGCTGATATGGAAAAGCGTTCTATGTGTGCGATGGAATATGTATATCTAGCACGTCCTGATTCGGATATTGATGGTATTAATGTTCATATGGCACGTAAACGTATGGGGAAACAGCTTGCTCGTGAATGTGCACATATTGAGGCTGATGTTGTAACAGGGGTACCAGATTCTAGTATTTCAGCTGCCATCGGTTTTGCAGAAGAAAGTGGTATTCCTTACGAACTTGGTCTGATTAAAAATCGTTATGTAGGACGTACTTTTATTCAACCGACACAGGAATTACGCGAACGTGGTGTGAAAATGAAGCTTTCACCAGTTGTTCAAGTTGTCAAAGGTAAACGTGTAGTTATGGTGGACGATTCTATTGTACGCGGAACAACTTCACGTCGAATTGTCAAAATGTTAAAAGACGCTGGGGCAGCAGAGGTTCACGTGGTCATTTCGTCCCCACCTATGACAAATCCTTGTTATTATGGCATTGATACGTCTACACATGAAGAGCTTATTGCTTCTAGTCATAAAGTGGATGAAATTCGTGAAGTAATTGGTGCAGATTCTCTGACATTCCTTTCTGTTGAAGGTATGGTTGAGACCATTGCACGTCCATATGAAGATGAAAACCGTGGACTATGCCTTGCATGCTTTACAGGTAAATATCCAACAGAGATTTTCCCGGATACCATCTTACCACATGAAAAAGAACTTTTACGTTAAGAAAAACATCGCAGTGGATTGTGTCTACTAGAAGATTGAAAAATGAATTCTAGGATACTCGTAGGCGATTTAGATGATAAGGAGGAACTCTGCGTGTCAAAGGCATATGAACAAGCAGGTGTAAATATTGAAGCGGGCTATGAAGCTGTAAAACGAATGAAATCTCATGTTGAACGTACGAACCGTCTAGGTGTCATGGGAACGTTTGGTGGCTTTGGTGGTATGTTTGACTTGTCAGAACTAAACCTAAAAGAACCTGTTCTTATTTCAGGGACTGATGGTGTAGGGACAAAGCTAAAGCTAGCATTCATGGTAGACAAGCACGATACTATTGGTGTGGACTGTGTAGCAATGTGCGTGAATGATATCGTTGCACAAGGAGCGGAGCCGCTATACTTTTTAGATTACGTAGCACTTGGGAAAGCAGAGCCTGCAAAAATTGAGCAAATTGTTAAAGGGGTTGCGGATGGTTGTGTGCAATCTGGTGCAGCTCTAATTGGTGGCGAAACAGCAGAAATGCCAGGTTTATATGAAGAAGATGAATATGATTTAGCTGGCTTTGCAGTGGGGGCTTGTGAAAAGTCTGCCATTGTGACAGGAGAAAGAATTGTCGAGGGCGATATACTTATTGGTATTGCTTCAAGTGGTGTGCATTCAAACGGTTATTCTTTAGTGCGTAAAATTGTCTTTGCAGATCATCAATTTGCGGTGGATGCCATTGTAGAAAACTATGAAGATTTAGGACCAATCGGCGAGGCGCTATTAGTGCCAACAAAGCTTTATGCTAAGCCTGTATTAGCAGCTTTAAAAGCAGCAGATGTACACGGCTGTGCCCACGTTACTGGTGGAGGTTTCTATGAAAATTTGCCACGTATGATGCCTGAAGGATTAGCTACAGAAATTGACTTAGGTTCATGGCCAGTATTACGTATCTTTGAATTCCTAAAAGATAAAGGTCAGTTAGAGGATAAAGATTTATATAATGTGTTTAATATGGGGATCGGTTTTGTCATAGCTGTTCCAGCAGCAGAAGCTGATAAAGTTAAGGAAGCAGTAGAAGCAAATGGTGAAAAGGCTTATACAATCGGGCGTGTTATTAAAGGCGACGGAGTAGTGTTTAATGGAACACATGATGGGAGCTTAGTGTAATGACTGCACCAACAAAAATTGCCGTGTTCGCATCAGGAAGCGGTAGTAATTTTCAAGCCATTCAAGAGGCTATTGAACGTGGGGAACTGCATGCAAAGGTTGAGCTAGTTGTGACTGATAAGCCCGGTGCATATGTAGTGACACGTGCTGAACACTTTGAAATTCCAGTGTTAGCCTTGAACCCGAAAGATTTTGCCTCGAAAGCAGCTTACGAGACAGCAATTGTCAATGCTCTACATGAGTACGATGTGAAATGGATTGTGCTTGCAGGATATATGCGTTTAATCAGTGATGTATTATTAGCGGCGTTTCCACAGAGAATTGTTAATATTCATCCTTCCTTATTACCAGCCTTTCCTGGGAAAAATGCTATCGGACAAGCATTGAATCATGGGGTGAAAATAACGGGCGTAACGGTGCATTTTGTTGATGAAGGAATGGATACTGGCCCAATTATTGCACAGGCTGCTGTATCTGTCATTGAAGGAAATCGAGAGGCAACAGAAGCTGCGATTCATAAGCAAGAACATTTATTATATACAAAGGCTTTACAGCAATTATTACAATAACTGAAGGAGGAGTTAGGTCGAGAACCTTACTCAACACCTAACTCTATAAATCTTTGACAGCAAGTTAGTTCGTGCAAGAGCACGATAAAAATTAGGAGGATATTGTTGTGACAAAACGTGCATTAATCAGTGTTTCCAATAAAGATGGTATTTTAGAATTTGCAAAGGAATTAGTAGCATTAGGTTATGAAATTTTATCAACTGGCGGTACTAAAAAAATGCTACAGGACAATGCAGTAGCTGTAACAGCAGTAGATGAAGTAACGAAGTTTCCTGAAATTTTAGATGGCCGTGTTAAAACATTAAATCCAATGATTCACGGTGGTTTATTAGGGAAATTTGATGATGACTCTCATCAGGCACAAATGAATGAGCATGGAATTGAGCCAATAGAAATTGTTTGTGTTAATCTTTATCCATTCGTTGAAACAATTTCAAAGCCTAATGTAACATGGGATGATGCAATTGAAAACATTGATATCGGTGGCCCTACAATGTTACGATCCGCTGCAAAAAACCATCAATATGTAACAGTCATCGTAGACAGCAATGACTATGCAATAGTATTAGAGGAACTAAAAGCTGATGGTGCCACAACAATTGAGACACGTCGTAAATTGGCTGCAAAGGTTTTCCGTCACACAGCCGCCTATGATTCGTATATCTCGAACTATTTGACAGAAGAAGAGTTCCCAGAGAGCTTAACAATGACGTATGAATTAAAGCAGAACCTACGCTATGGTGAAAATCCACACCAAAAAGCGGCATTTTATCAAAAACGTCTTGGCTCTGATTTCTCATTAGCTTATGCAACGCAATTACATGGTAAAGAGTTATCCTATAACAATATTCAAGATGGGAATGCAGCTTTGCAAATCGTGAAAGAGTTTGAAATACCAGCTGCAGTAGCTGTAAAGCATATGAATCCTTGTGGAGTTGGAACCGGTGTCACACTAGAGGGAGCATTTGATAAAGCGTATGAAGCAGATCCAACGTCTATTTTTGGTGGAATTATCGCTCTTAATATGGAAGTGGATGCAGCAACTGCTGAGAAGCTAAGTCATATTTTCCTAGAAATTATTATTGCTCCTGCTTTCTCACAAGAGGCACTCGATATTTTAACGAAAAAGAAGAATATTCGCCTATTAACAATTCCGTTCGAGCAAGCTAAGCAAGATCAGTTTAATGTAGTATCTGTAGAGGGCGGTCTTCTTGTACAGGAACCAGATCGCTATGGTTTTGCAAATGCACAGATAAAGGTAGTAACAGATCGTGAACCAACAAAACAGGAATGGGAAGCATTGCAACTTGGTTGGTCTGTTGTTAAGCATGTTAAATCAAATGCGATTGTTGTAACGGATTCTCAAATGACACTAGGTGTAGGCGCTGGTCAAATGAACCGCGTTGGTGCTGCTAAAATTGCCTTTGAGCAAGCTGGTGAAAAAGCAAAAGGAGCTGCATTGGCATCAGATGCATTTTTCCCAATGAGTGATACTGTTGAGGCTGCAGCCGCAGCTGGTATTACAGCTATTATTCAGCCAGGTGGATCAATTAAAGATCAGGATTCAATCGATAAAGCGAATGAATATGGTATTACTATGGTATTTACTGGCGTTCGCCATTTTAAACACTAATTAATATTGACACAAAACAGACCGAGATGTGGGTTCATCTCGGTCTTACTCACAAATAGGAGGATTCTCTAAAATGAATGTATTAGTAATCGGAAGTGGTGGTCGTGAGCATGCTATCGCTAGACAATTTAGCATTTCTCCAACCGTTAACCAAGTATTTGTAGCACCTGGAAATGACGGAATGCGAGGCGAGGTAGAGGTTGTTAGTATTGACACAATGGATTTTGCTGGACTTGCCCAATTTGCCAAGGAAAATGATATTGCTTTAACATTTGTCGGCCCAGAGCAACCACTTGCTGAAGGCATTGTCGATTTCTTTACAGCTCGTGGATTACGTATTTTTGGTCCGACAAAGACGGCTGCTCAAATAGAGAGTAGTAAGTCATATGCAAAAGAAGTGATGAATAAATACAATATACCAACAGCAGCCCATAAAACATTTACTGAAGCAGAACAAGCTATTGCCTATATTAAAGAACAGGGCATACCCATTGTTATTAAAGCGGATGGCTTAGCAGCTGGTAAGGGTGTTGTTGTGGCCATGACAGAGAAAGAAGCCATTGAAGCTGTACAAGATATGATTGGCAATCAACGCTTTGGTGAATCATCTTCTCGCGTTGTCATCGAAGAATTTTTAGACGGGGAAGAATTCTCCTTTATGTCCTTTGTGCATAAAGGACAAATTTATCCTATGGTGATTGCACAGGACCATAAACGTGCGTATGACGGTGATAAAGGACCTAATACAGGTGGGATGGGTGCCTACTCACCAGTACCACAAATATCACAAGAAGTTGTAGATATTGCTTACCAAACGATTGTTGAGCCAACTGTTAAAGGGATGGAGGCGGATGGCGCTTCCTTTACAGGTATTTTATATGCAGGCTTAATTTTAACGGAGAAGGGCCCTCTGGTTATTGAGTTTAATGCACGTTTTGGTGATCCAGAAACACAAGTAGTTTTACCTCGAATGGTTTCCGATTTTGGTGCATTTATGATGGCATTGATGAACGAGCAGCCATTTGATTTGCAATGGTCAGAAGATACTATGCTAGGCGTCGTCATTGCAGCTGAAGGATATCCAGGCGATGTTGAAAAAGGCAAAGCATTACCGAATTTAGAGGAACTATCAAAGTCATATGCTGTATTCCATGCAGGTACAAAATTAGTGGATGGACAATTTGTTGGGAATGGTGGTCGTGTCCTGTTAGTTGGAGCTAAAGCGCCTACTTTACAGGAAGCACAGGAAAAAGTATACGATGGCATTGCTAAAGAAACATGGGATCACTTTTTCTTCCGTCAAGATATTGGCTGGCGTACATTCAAATAATCATTATTTTCACTAAAATTTAAAATATTTTTACTCCTCTTATGAAACCTCTTAAAGTTTCAAACGTAAGAGGTAAGAGCCGTCTCCAAATTAGATTGGGACGGCTCCTTTGACTAAGAAGGGTTTTGAGCATTATTCGATGTAGAATTGCTCCTTGTTGAGGAATTTTGGGTTGAAGCGCTGGTATCAGATTGCTTTGAAGCGGTAGCTTGTGAACCTGAAGTATTGCCAGCTATTGCAGAAGAGAAATCCTTCATGAGCTTATCGATTTGCTCAGAAGACATAGAATTTTGCCCACTGAACATACTTTGCATAGAGGTATTCATGGCATTTTGCATATTAGTGCTCATGAGAGCCTTGGTAGGACAATATTTAAAGAGTCCTTCTGCCATTTTCATGGCTCCTAATGCAATCATCAATCGACCTTTTGTACAATTAGGATTTCTTGAAACTTTAGCGATACCAAATGCTGTCAAACTTGTACCCATGGCAAAACGACAAAATGCATTTTTTTCGCTTAAATTTGCTTGCTGCATCATAATACTTCCTCCTTTAGTCATTGTGGAAAAAATAAGCGAGGTGCACTTTGCTTTATGAAAGTGCTGTGTTACGATTGAAACAAGATGATTGCATAAAGCATAAATTTTATGAAAGTATGCGATATGCAATAGTAGTATGTGATTCCAAATTGGTTTTACACAATGAAAAATTACGTAATTTTAGGAAGGAGCGAATAGCATGGATCCAGTATGGAAAATTACAAAAATACGTCAGCAATTAGCAGTAATTGATGGAAAAAAGGCACCTGATATTGTGTTGAAAAATGCAAGGTATTTGCATAGTATGCTGAAACAGTGGATAGTAGGGAACATTTGGATTTTAGGGGACCGCATTGTCTATGCTGGTGACAGAATGCCTCCTTTAATAGAAGGAACAGAAGTAGTGGATTGTACAGGAAAAACAATTGTACCAGGCTATATTGAGCCACATGTGCATCCTTTCCAGTTGTATCATCCACAATCCTTTGCAGATTTTTGTGGTCAGCTAGGGACAACGACTTTTATTTCCGATAATTTAAGTTTTGTTTTAAATTTAGAAAATAAGAAAGCGTTTTCAATTTTAGATCATTTGAAAAAGTTACCGTTTTCTTTTTATTGGTGGACTCGCTTTGATTCGCAAACCGAATTGGAGCAGGAGGAAGAGGTATTCTCTAACACATCTATATTAGAATGGTTAGAGCGAAGCGATGTTTTGCTTGGTGGGGAGTTGACAGGCTGGCCTAAGCTGTTACATGGGGACGATCAAATGCTGTATCGCATGCAAATGGCAAAGGGACTAGGTAAAAAAATCGAAGGTCATTTCCCAGGAGCCTCAGAGAGAACTTTAGCTCGTATGAAACTTCTTGGTGCAGATGGCGATCATGAAGCGATGACAGTGGAAGAAGTGGAACGTCGTATAATGCAAGGCTATGCTGTTACATTACGTCATTCATCCATTCGACCAGATTTACCGCATCTATTAAAAGGAATCGTAGAAAAAGAGCTTCCGATTTTTGATCATCTAATGATGACAACAGATGGTTCACCACCTTCGTTCCATGAGGATGGAGTGATGGATAAATGCATTCAAGTAGCCTTAGATGCAGGAGTTTCTCCAATTGATGCCTACCAAATGGCTTCGTATAATGTCGCACGCTATTATAATATGTCCAATTTACATGGTTTTATCGCGACAGGCCGCTTTGCCTCACTAAATATTTTACAAGATGAATATCATCCTGTACCAGAAAGTGTCCTATCAAAAGGTGTTTGGCTAAAACGTGATGGAGAACGTGTTCATAGACTGGCAACAATTGATTATTCTGCTATCCCTGCGTTCAATTTAGATTTTTCATTAGACTCACAAGATTTCCAGTTTTCAATGCCTTTTGGAATTGAGCTTGTGAATGATGTCATTACAAAACCGTATAATTCATTAATTACTAGAGAAGGGCAACTGGCTGATCACGATGAGTGCTATTTAATGTTAATAAACCGACAAGGTCACTGGCATGTTAATACAATGATTAAAGGATTTGCAACAGGTGTTCAAGGCTTTGCATCGTCCTACTCAAACACAGGCGATATTTTATTAATCGGAAAAAATAAAGAAGATATGATCACAGCCTTCGAAGAAATGAAGGCCATGAATGGTGGTATCGTCCTTGTAGAAAAAGGGGAAGTCATAGCAGATATACCATTATCCATTGGTGGACTTTTATATGATGGGGATGTATTGACGCTAACAGAGAAAGAAAAAGCTTTAAAGCAAGCTTTAGCTGATCGTGGGTATCAATTAGGTGATGCTATTTACACACTATTATTTTTACAGTCCACTCATTTACCATATATTCGTATAACACCAAAAGGGATTTTCGATGTGATGAAGAATAAGTTATTATTACCTGCTGTTATGCGCTAATGTATGAAAGTGTAAACAGTTACTTTCATATATAATGTTCAAAGGAGAGTAATGCTTGTGTTCAAATCAAGGAAGTTATTAATGGCTATGGCATTTAGCGCTTTAGTGATCGGAGGATGCTCGAAGGATACACCAAAGGTCAAAGAAGAAGATGAGACTGTAGCACAGGAAGAAACCGTGGTGGATGATCAAGTGCAGCAACCAGCATTCGTAGCCCCGCTTACAGGAGAGGCAATACAAGAAGAAATAACCCAGCGGCCTATTATCGTGACGATTAATAATCATCCAGCCGCCCGCCCGCAATCAGGGTTAGCTGCAGCTGATATCATTTATGAGATGCTGGCAGAAGGTAATGTGACTCGCTTTTTAGCAGTTTATCAAAGTGAGCTACCTGAAAATATAGGACCTGTTCGTAGTGCACGCTCCTATTTTATCGATATGGCAAAAGGATTCGATGCCTTTTATGTAGCTCATGGTTATAGTCCAGAGGCGAAAACTATGCTCGATAATCGAGTAGTCGACAATATCAATGGAATGGCTTATGATGGTATACTTTTTAAACGTTCAAGTGAACGAGTTGCTCCGCACAATTCATATATTACATCAGAAAAGATAATAAAAGGTGCTGAAATGGTAGGCGCTTCAATGAATTACAGTGAAAAAGTACTTCAGGCTTTTTATGAAGCCGATGAACGTGGTAAAATAGGCGTTGAAACAAGTCAAGTTGACATTTACTACGGAAATAATGAAGATTTCCACAATTCGTATGTGTATGATCATCAAAGTAATCACTATGAACGACAATCGGCTGGCGTGGACACAAAAGATATGTTAACCGGCGAAGCATTAACATTGGCAAATGTTCTATTTTTTGAAATGGATCACCAAATAGTTGATGATATTGGCCGCCAAACAATTGATTTAACTTCTGGTGGAAATGCGTATGTATTTCAAAATGGCTATTTGAGGGAAGTCAAATGGGCTAATGTGAATGGAATACCAACGGCTGTTGAGCAATCAGGGGAGCCTGTAAAGCTAGTACCAGGAAAGTCTTGGGTCCATTTTGTACCATCTTCACCAGGGTTACAAGCAATGGTGAAAACGCAGCCTTAAAGGGAGGAAAATTGCATGCAAATCGAAAAAATTCGAGGGCATCAAACAGATCAATTATTTAAAGCAGTGTTAGAGCTGAAAGACATCGAAGAATGCTATAAGTTTTTTGATGATTTATGTACGATTAGTGAAATTCAATCGTTGGCACAACGCTTTGAGGTTGCACATTTATTGCGTTTAAAGAAAACCTATGAATCCATTAAAAAGGAAACGGGTGCAAGTACTGCAACGATTTCACGTGTTCGTCGTTGCTTTGATTATGGAAACGATACATATGATGAAATGCTAGGTCGTTTGTATCCTGATGAGAAACCGTTTCAAGCACCAAAAGAATAGTTGAAAATGAGACTGGGTAGAAGTTCTACTCAGTCTTTTTCATTTTTTTGTCGTCCATCATAAGCTATACTTGTAAACGAATAGATAGAAAACGATAGGTGGTAAAATAAATGGATTATTTAGAATGGAGACATGTGTTCAAGTTAGATCCTGCAAAGGACATTTCAGATGAAGACTTAGAAAAAATTTGTGAATCTGGAACTGATGTTATTTTAGTCGGTGGCACAGATAATGTGACATTGGATGGGGTATTAGATTTACTTGTTCGTGTTAGAAGGTTCGAAGTCCCGATAGCTTTAGAAATTTCAACGATTGATGCAATTACACCGGGTTATGACTATTACTTCATTCCGACGGTCTTAAATAGCGATGATCCAAAATGGATTAAAAATTTGCATCATGCTGCCATTAAAGAATTTGGAGATATCATGGTGTGGGATGAATTAGTAGCAGAAGGTTATTGTATTTTAAATCCTGATTGTAAAGTGGCACAAGTAACAGGTGCTACAACAGATTTATCAATTGACGATATCGTAGCCTATGCACGTATGGCAGAAAATTTCTTTAAACTTCCTGTATTTTATTTAGAGTACAGTGGAATTTACGGGGATCCAGAGGTAGTAAGTGCTGTGAAAAATGAATTGAAGCAAACTAAGCTCTTTTATGGTGGGGGAATTACATCAGCCGAGCAGGCAGAGGAAATGGCCCAATTCGCAGATACGGTTGTAGTTGGAAATATTATTTATGAAGATTTAAAAGCTGCACTTGCGACTGTTAAGGCTGTGAAAAATACGTTATAATTTTAGAACAAATGTTTGTGAGGCGGTGCGAAATGGAACAGTTAACAAAAAATTTACTAGCAGGGATGAATCCTGAACAAGAAAGAGCGGTCAAAACCACTGAGGGACCACTACTGATTATGGCTGGTGCTGGATCAGGAAAAACACGAGTACTAACACATCGTATTGCTTACTTAATCATAGAAAAGGAAGTATATCCATCCAAAGTTTTAGCTATTACGTTTACTAATAAAGCTGCTCGTGAAATGCGAGAGCGTATTGACGGTATTCTCGGCAATGGGACTGGCGATAGTATGTGGGTATCAACTTTCCACTCCATGTGTGTAAGAATTTTACGCCGCAATATCGATCAACTAGGCATATCTCGTAATTTTTCCATTCTAGATTCTACGGATCAACTATCGGTGATCAAAAATGTAATGAAGGATGAGAATATCGATCCGAAGCGGTTTGAGCCACGAGCTATTTTAAATGCTATTAGTGCAGCCAAAAACGAGTGTATTACAGCAGATGATTATACGGGTCAAATGAATGATAAAAACCCTTATGAACAAACCGTGGCACATGTTTATAAAGGCTATGAAAAAAGATTACGTCGCAACCAATCCCTCGATTTTGATGATTTAATTATGACAACCATTACGTTGTTCAAGCGAGTACCAGAAGTGCTGGAATACTATCAGAATAAATTTCAATATATACATGTAGATGAATATCAGGATACTAATAAATCCCAATATTTACTTGTGCAATTATTAGCTAAAAAATTTAAAAATATTTGTGTTGTAGGGGATTCTGATCAATCCATATATCGCTGGCGTGGTGCAGATATCGGTAATATCCTTTCCTTTGAAAAGGATTATCCGAATGCTAAGGTGATTATGCTTGAACAAAATTATCGTTCAACTAAACGCATCCTACAAGCAGCAAATGACGTCATTCAAAATAATACAACACGTTATCCAAAAGAACTGCGCACAGAAAATGCAGAGGGTGAAAAAATTGCGTTATACAAAGCTTATAATGAGCAGGAAGAAGCACAATTTGTTGTACAAACCATCCAACAGTTGATGGAAAAGGAAAATCGTACATTTGATGATTTTGCCATATTATATCGTACGAATGCTCAGTCTCGTGTGATGGAGGAAGTACTTGTTAAATCCAATATGGTTTATCAAATTGTTGGCGGGACAAAGTTCTATGACCGAAAAGAAATTAAAGACTTACTTGCTTATTTGCGCCTTATTGCTAATAATGACGATGATTTATCACTTGCACGTATTATTAATGAACCAAAACGTAGTATTGGCGCCACATCTTTTGAGAAAATGGCTCGCTATGCTATTGAGCAGGATCGCTCCATTTTTGATGCTATGAATGATCTCATTTTCATGGGTCTATCTGGGAAAGCGGCAAACTCAGCAGAACAATTTTATGCAATGATTAAAGGTTTTACAGAAATGCAAGAATATTTATCGGTCACTGAACTAGTTGAGCAAGTCATTGATAAATCTGGATACCGCACAATGCTACAAAATGAAAAAACGATTGAAGCTGAAAGTCGTTTAGAGAATATTGAAGAATTCTTATCTGTCACAAAAGCATTTGAGGAGCGCAGTGATGATAAAAGTCTTATAGCGTTTTTAACGGATTTGGCATTAATAGCTGATATCGATGCTCTTGATAAAGAGGATGCATCCAAGGGAAATATTATTTTAATGACGATGCATGCTGCCAAGGGCTTGGAGTTTCCGATTGTTTTTATTATCGGTATGGAGGAAAACATTTTCCCGCATTCACGTTCCCTTGATGATCAAGAAGAAATGGAAGAGGAACGTCGCCTTATGTATGTTGGTGTGACGCGTGCAGAGGAACGTCTATATTTAACATGTGCACAAAGCCGAACGATTTTTGGCCGTTCAAGCTTTAATAATGCTTCCCGATTTTTAGGTGAGATTTCCGAAGATATTACCGAGTCTATTTCAAAAGCTGGTGCTAAAACGAATGTACCGTTTGCCACTAGCAATCGTTCAACAGGTGGTTTTCAAAAACGTACACTTGGGTCCGTTCAACAAACTCAGCCTGCCACAGCTCGCTTACAATCAACAGGCGGAGATCAGTATGGCTGGAAGGCTGGAGATAAGGCTGTCCATAAAAAGTGGGGCACAGGTATGGTTGTAAGTGTAAAAGGCGAAGGTGATAGTACAGAGCTTGATATTGCTTTTCCACAACCAATTGGTATTAAGCGATTACTGGCACAATTTGCACCAATTGAAAAAGCGTAAGCGGAGGAACGTAAATGAACGAAATAGAACAGCGAATAGCGGAGTTAAATAAATTATTACATGAATATGGTTATGCCTATTATGTGCTAGATAAACCGGTCGTTGCTGACAGTGTTTATGATCAATTATTGCATGAATTGATTGCCTTAGAAGAGGCCAATCCATCACTTATTTTTCCCGATTCACCTACTCAGCGTGTTGGAGGAACAGTTGTAGAAGGCTTTAAAAAGGTGACACATGATTACCCGATGCTAAGTCTATCAAACGCTTTTAACGAAGCAGATTTACAAGAATTTGATCGTAAGGTTCGACAGGCTATTGGGGATCATTTCTCCTATGTATGTGAGCTAAAAATAGATGGTCTAGCCATTTCGTTAAAATATGAAAATGGCGTGTTTGTCCAAGGAGCAACAAGAGGAGATGGTGTTGTAGGGGAAGAAATTACAGCCAATTTAAAGACCATTCATGCTATACCTCTTCGTTTAAAAGAACCGATTACAATAGAAGTACGCGGTGAAGCGTACATGCCAAAAAAATCATTTGAAAAATTAAATGCGCAACGTGCTGACAATGGTGAAGAACTATTTGCTAACCCACGTAATGCTGCTGCAGGCTCTATACGCCAGTTAGACCCTAAAATTGCAGCTAGCCGCCAACTATCAACTTTCATCTATGCCATTGGCGGTGATGGTGAGGTCTATGGTATCGACGGACATGCAGAAATGCTTGATTATTTAGAAGATCTAGGTTTTCCTTCCAATAAAGAGCGTCAGCGTTGCTCTACAATCGAAGAAGTAATGGCTTTTATCGAGCATTGGACAGAAAACCGTCCACATTTAGCCTATGAAATTGATGGAATCGTTATAAAAGTAGACCGCTATGCTCAACAAGATGAGTTAGGCTATACGGCAAAAAGTCCGCGCTGGGCCATTGCTTATAAATTCCCAGCAGAGGAAGTTGTCACGGCATTACTAGATATTGATTTAACAGTAGGGCGTACAGGGGTTGTCACACCAACAGCTATTTTAACGCCAGTTCAAGTAGCGGGGACAACAGTGCAACGAGCTTCGTTACACAATGAAGACCTTATTCGAGAGAAAGATATACGCCTTGGGGATACGGTCATTATTCGAAAAGCTGGTGATATTATTCCGCAAGTTGTTGGTGTGCTAATCGAGCAGCGTCCTGAAAATTCTGTGCCGTTTGAGATGCCCAAAAATTGTCCGGTATGTGATAGTGAATTGATTCGTATTGAGGGTGAAGTTGCTTTACGCTGTGTAAATCCTGCATGCTTTGCTCAAATTGCAGAAAGCATTAAATATTTTGTGTCTCGTAATGCTATGAATATTGATGGCCTTGGTGATAAAGTAGTTGAGCAGTTATTGCGTGCAGATTTAATACATGATGTTTCTGATTTATATCATTTAACAATAGAGCAATTGGTTGAGCTAGAACGGATGGGCGAAAAATCTGCAACCAATTTAGTCAATGCGATTCAAGCATCGAAGGAAAATTCGATGGAGCGTTTATTGATTGGTCTAGGAATTCGTCATGTTGGTGAAAAGGCTGCAAAAATCGTATCAGAGCAATTTGGTTCGATGGAAGCTGTCATGGCAGCAACAGAGGAACAACTTGTGGCTATTTATGAGATTGGTGATAAAATGGCATCTTCATTAGTTGAATATTTCTCCAATGATGACGCACGTGCAGTCATTGAACGTCTTGCTGAGGTAGGCGTGAATATGACCTTTAAAGGAAAAAAAGTAGAAGTAGTGGTAGGCGATAATCCTTTTGCAGGAAAAACAATTGTTTTAACTGGTAAACTTGAGCAATTGACACGTAACGAAGCAAAGGCGAAAATAGAAGAGTTAGGTGGGACTGTCACAGGCAGTGTCAGCAAAAAAACGGACCTTGTTATCGCAGGCGAGGATGCAGGCTCTAAGCTAGCAAAGGCTGAGCAATTAGGTATTGAAGTTTGGAATGAAGAAAACTTAATTGAACAACTTAACCTTATCTAATAAATACACTGACAACATACCCTCAAGAAAAATATGAGTTACGCTTATGATTATCAGTGATTCGTCGAACCAAATTGATTATGAGTAAAGGAGCACTAAATAAAATGAAGTCATTTCGACTCATTCCAGCACTTGTAGCAGCTGCAATGTTAGTCGGCTGTGTACCTTCTAATGAAGGGGGAACAGAGCTTACGCAGGAAACACAACAAAATGAAAAAACTGAAACAACTATTATCCCCAGTATACAAATTGATGAATCTTATTATAAGACACTTATTCCTTATAAAGAGAGTGCCAGTAGAGGTCTAGTTGTATCTAATATTTATACGAAATATGATATGAAGGAAGTGGAAGCAGGTTTAATGCGTCTTTCTCACCATGAGTTTGACACTGAAAACTATTACTTCCAAGAGGGTCAATATTTAGCTGAAAGTACGGTGAGCTCTTGGCTGGCTCGAAGCTCTCAGACAGAAGATGGATTAAATCCACCGACAACAGATACAATGACACCTGAAGAGCGAGCAAAAAAGGCGCCTATTTACTTATCTCATATTGTTGAGCAAAATTACTTAACAAAAACTAAAGATAATAAAGTGAAATTAGGTGGAATTTCAATAGGACTTGCGCTTAACTCCATTTATTATTATCAGAAAGAGCAGTATGGCGAATATTACGAGGAACCAATATCAGAGTCTGAGCTTGTTGAACAAGGCAAAAAAATGGCTGCTGAGATCGTTTCACGTTTACGTACACGTGATGAGCTAAAGGATATACCAATTGTTGTTGGCTTGTTTAAGCAACAAGCCCGCAATCAGATTATTCCTGGCGCCTATTTCAGCTATGGTGTAGCAAAAGCTGGACAGAACAACATTGCTGATTGGGAAGGGATAGATGAAAATTATGTATTATTCCCAACAGATGATTCGCAGGATGTTTATCGAGACGTGAGTAAAAACTTCAAAATCTTTAAGCAAGATGTTGATAAATATTTCTCAAATTATACAAGTGTTATTGGTACAGGTTTCTATCGCAATAAAGAAATCCAAAAACTGACGATCGAAATTCCTATTCAATTTTTCGGTAAAGCAGAAATCATTGGATTTACACAATATTTGACAGGTATTTTAATCAATCGATTTAATAATATTCATGTTGAGGTGAGTATTACTTCTGTCAATGGTCCGGAGGCATTAATCAATAAAAAGGCCAATGATACGGATCCTTATGTACATGTCTATGAATAATATAGTCAGCCTTTGTGCTGACTATTTTTTTATGTAGATAGAGATACTTAAAGGAAAACAACTGGTATAGATTAACAACACTTCGTTATAGTAGTGAAAGTTTCTATATTTTTGGTGAAAGTTGTGATTTTTAATAGGAAAAATGTTATGATTATTGGCATGGTTAAAACTTTATCCAACCCTATTGTTATCAATAAAAACAATAAATGGAGCAAGTATTCGGAGGTGTAAAAAATGGCTAAATTAACAAAAGAAGAAGTAAAGCACGTGGCAAATTTAGCACGTCTTGCAATTACTGAAGAGGAAGCTGAGAAGTTTGCTGAACAGCTTGGTAAAATTACAGACTTTGCAGAGCAATTAAACGAACTAGATACAGCGAATGTTGAACCTACAACGCATGTTTTACCATTAGTCAATGTAATGCGTGAAGATGTTGCGGTAAAAGGTCTAGACCGTGAAGTAATGATGTTAAATGTAAAAGAACAAGAAGATGGTCAAGTAAAAGTACCAGCTATCATGTAATACTAAAACATAGGAGGATTCCTCATGACGTTATTTGAACGTTCAGCTAAGGAGTTACAAGCGGAAATTAAAGCAGGTAACTTATCAATCGCTGACTTAACGAAAGAAGCATACGAGCGCATTGCAAAGCTTGATGGCGATGTACAAGCATTCCTTGCTTCAAACGAAGAAAAAGCAACTGCACAAGCTGCTGAAATGGATAAAGTACCATTTGAAGAGCGTGGACCGCTATTTGGTCTTCCGATTGGTGTGAAAGACAATATTGTAACAGAAGGCTTAGAAACAACTTGTGCCTCAAAAATTTTGGAAGGCTTTATGCCAATTTATGATGCAACTGTTGTCAACAAGCTACGTGAAGCCGGTATGATTACAGTTGGTAAACTAAACATGGACGAGTTTGCAATGGGTTCTTCTAATGAAAACTCATACTATAAAACTACAAAAAATCCATGGAATTTAAATCACGTGCCAGGAGGATCTTCAGGTGCATCTGCAGCTTCAGTAGCAGCAGGAGAAGTTCCATTCTCTCTTGGTTCAGATACAGGTGGTTCAATCCGTCAACCAGCAGCTTACTGTGGTGTTGTAGGAATGAAACCTACATATGGTCGTGTGTCTCGTTTTGGTCTAGTGGCATTCGCCTCTTCTTTAGATCAAATTGGACCAATTACACGCAATGTTGAAGATAATGCGTTATTACTTGAGGCTATTGCAGGCTTAGATCCAAATGATTCTACTTCTGCTGACGTAGAGGTGCCAAACTATGCTGCAGCTCTTACTGGTGATATTAAAGGCTTACGTATCGCTGTACCAAAGGAATTCCTTGGTGAAGGTGTTGGCGAAGCAGCACGTCAATCAGTGCTGGAGGCATTAGAGGTATTAAAAGGCTTAGGTGCGACTGTAGAAGAAGTGTCACTTCCTCATTCGAAATATGCACTTGCTGCGTACTACATCCTTTCTTCATCTGAAGCGTCTTCTAACTTATCTCGTTTCGATGGTATCCGTTATGGTTTCCGTGCAGACAACGTGACTAATTTAATGGACCTTTATAAAGAAACACGTGCACAAGGCTTTGGTGATGAAGTAAAACGCCGTATCATGCTTGGAACTTATTCATTAAGCGCAGGTACGTATGATGCGTATTACAAAAAAGCACAACAAGCACGTACACTGATCAAAGCAGACTATGACAAAGTATTTGAAGACTTCGATGTCATCATTGGACCTACATCACCAACACCAGCTTTCAAAATTGGTGAAAATGTGAATGATCCGATGACAATGTATGCAAACGATATTTTAACAATTCCGATGAACTTAGCGGGCGTACCTGCTATTTCTATTCCATGTGGTTTGGACAACGGACTACCACTAGGTTTACAAATAATTGGTAAATACTTCGATGAAGCAACTATTTACCGTGTAGCTCATGCTTTTGAACAAGCAACTGAGTTCCATAAACAAGTTCCTCAAATGTGGGAGGGAAAATAACATGAACTTTGAAACAGTCATTGGTTTAGAAGTACACGTTGAGTTAAAAACCAACTCAAAAATCTTCTCACCAGCACCTGCTCACTTTGGTGCTGAACCAAATACAAACACAACAGTAATCGATTTAGGTTATCCTGGTGTCCTACCAGTTCTTAATAAAAATGTGGTAGATTTCGCTATGCGTGCAGCTCTTGCATTAAATATGGAAATCGAACAAGAAACAAAATTTGACCGTAAAAACTATTTCTACCCTGATAATCCGAAAGCCTATCAAATTTCACAATTTGATAAACCAATCGGGAAAAACGGCTGGATTGATATTGAAGTAGATGGTTATACAAAACGTATCGGTATTACTCGCCTTCATATGGAAGAAGATGCGGGTAAACTTTCACATGCTGGAGATCACTCACTAGTGGACTTTAACCGTCAAGGTACGCCGCTTGTTGAAATCGTATCTGAGCCAGATATTCGTACGCCAAATGAAGCTTATGCTTACTTAGAAAAATTAAAATCAATTATCCAATATACAGATGTGTCTGACTGTAAAATGGAGGAAGGTTCACTTCGTTGTGATGCCAACATTTCTATTCGTCCTTATGGTCAAGAAGAGTTTGGTACAAAAACAGAGCTTAAAAATCTGAACTCCTTCAACTATGTTCGTCGTGGTTTAGAGCATGAGGAATTACGTCAAGCAGATGTATTATTATCAGGTGGCGTTATTGACCAAGAAACTCGTCGTTTCGATGAAAAAACGGGTAAAACAATTTTAATGCGTGTGAAGGAAGGAACAGATGATTACCGTTACTTCCCAGAGCCAGACTTAGTTCGTCTTTCTATTGATAACGCATGGCTAGAGCGAGTAAAATCAGAAATTCCTGAGCTTCCAGATGCTCGTAAAAAACGTTATGTTGAAGAGCTAGGATTAACACCATATGATGCAGGAGTTCTTGTTCTTTCTAAAGAAATTTCAGACTTCTTCGAGTCCATGATCGTCAACGGTGCAGATGCAAAACTTTCTGCTAACTGGTTGATGGGTGATGTTTCTGCTTATTTAAACGCAGAACAAAAAGACTTAAAGGATACTGCATTAACACCTGAAAACCTTGCTGAAATGGTGAAATTAATCACGGATGGTACTATTTCTTCTAAGATCGGTAAAAAAGTGTTTGCTGAATTAGTTGAAAATGGCGGTTCTGCACAGGAAATTGTAAAAGCAAAAGGCTTAGTTCAAATTTCTGATGAAGGTGCTTTACTAGCAATTGTTACAGAAGTTTTAGATAACAACGCACAGTCTATCGAAGATTTCAAAAATGGTAAGGATCGTGCTATTGGCTTCTTAGTTGGTCAAATTATGAAAGCTACTAAAGGTCAAGCGAACCCACCAATGGTCAATAAATTATTGCAACAAGAAATTGCCAAACGATAATTAAACGTTGTAACATAGTAGCCGAGAGAGCTTAATTGCTTTCTTGGCTATTATTTTTCATAAATGTAACAAAATTGGAATTTGTAACACTTAATAGTTGTTTAAAAGGAGCATTCATAGCAAAATATAGAATAGATAATTATAAGGGGGACGAGAACCGATGAAAACAGAACAACAATATTTTAATGAAGCTATTTCGATTCAACAATATATGGACAATATGACGACTCTTAAAGAAGAGAGCTTCCGCATTTATGACGACTTTGCAGTGCCAACAAACGATGGTTTTATTGAATTATTAAAAGACAAGCAACCTAAAATTTTAACGATTACGGAAGATTGGTGCGGAGATGCTATGTTAAACAATCCAATTGTTCGTCGTGTTGCTGAAGCAGCTGGATTGGACATGCGTACAGTGTTCCGTGATGCAGATACAGATCTAATTGATCGTTATTTAACAAATGGTGGTCGTGCTATTCCTATTTACTTGCTATTAGATAGCACTGGTGAGGTTATTGGAAAATGGGGTCCACGTGCACCTGAATTACAAGAGCTGGTTGTAACGAAGCGTGCAAGCTTACCAGATAAAGAAGATCCGACATTTGAAGAGGCTCAAAAGGCCCTTTATGCGGAGATTCGTGAGGAAAATATAACGAACCAAACATATTGGACGTATGTCTATGAAGACTTTAAAAAACAAGTGACAAACGCGTTACAAAAGTAACAAACGTAATGCAACATTTTAGCGAGTAAATCGTTGAATGAAATAGAATCTTATGAAGCAGGAAGGTATGTTATGAAACGAGCAAGAATCATTTATAATCCTACATCTGGACGCGAAGCGTTTAAGAAACATCTACCAGAGGTGTTGGAAAAATTAGAAGTAGCAGGCTATGAAACATCCTGTCACGCAACAACCGGTGAAGGCGATGCAACACTTGCAGCAAAAGATGCAGTAGACCGTGGCTTTGATATAATCATCGCAGTTGGTGGAGATGGCACTTTAAATGAAGTTGTTTCAGGTGTAAGTCCATTTGAAAACCGTCCAAAAGTTGGTCTAATTCCAATGGGCACTACAAATGATTTTGCCCGTGCCGTGCATATCCCGCGAAATATTGATGAGGCGGTAGACATTATTATACAAGGCGATACATTGCCAGTGGATGTCGGTCTATTAAATGGCGAACGCTACTTCATCAATATTGCTGCTGGCGGACGGATTACGGAACTAACATATGAAGTACCAAGTAAAATGAAAACAATGCTTGGGCAGTTAGCCTACTATTTAAAAGCAGTAGAAATGATTCCATCCATCAAAGCCTCCCATATGCGTATAGAATATGATGGGGAAGTGTTTGACGGTGATGCCATGATGTTCTTATGTGGTTTAACCAACTCTGTAGGAGGTTTTGAAAAACTTGCACCAGATGCAAGTATTAATGATGGTTACTTTACATTATTAGTGTTAAAGAAAGTTAGCCTACCTGAGTTTATTCAACTAGCGGCTATGGCATTAAGAGGCGAACATTTAAATGATGACCGTGTCATCTACAAAAAAGCAAGTGTTGTCAAAGTCACTACTGAAAACGAAGTACATCTTAATCTAGATGGTGAATATGGTGGAGACGCTCCAGCTACCTTTGAAAATTTAAAGCGTCATATAGAAATTTTTGTCCCTCTTGCAGATATTCGCGAAGAGGACCGTATATAATACAGGAAAAGCTCATCTTCGTTTTAGCGAGGATGAGCTTTTTTGTATAAATGAATCAGAGTACGGTTAGAAAACTCTACCTAAACTTTCGGATCAAACGATTAAAAAGATAATAGACTAAATCAAATAACCAGCAGCGAACAATTCAATATGTAGTAAGTCCAACCTTTAGAATTAGGGATTGTGAACGAATTAAGAAAAATGTTTGGCAAATGTGCGTATATTACTTGAACAAAATTTGAAACCTTATTAATAGGCTGAAATTTCGGTCCATTATAAAGGTTTTTTTCGTTGTAATAGTGGAAAATGGGGTATGGATAAGGGAAAGGAAGTGTTGCTTTTGTATAAGTCACAGGAGAAGAAGCTTATTTGGCTAAGCTTTGGTGTTGCAATCATTATGCTACTTTCCATTCTTGGAAGAATATTTGGGAGCTAGGGGGCAATGAGATGATAAACGAATCAGCAGTCTATTGGAGTCGTGCATTAACTGAGTTAACTTTATCGTTCCACATCATTTATGCAACGATAGGAGTCGGTGTCCCGTTAATGATCATGATTGCTCAATGGACTGGGTATAAAAAGAATGATGAGCATTATATTTTAATGGCAAGACGTTGGGCACGTGGCTTCGTCATTACGGTTGCAGTGGGTGTTGTGACTGGAACGGCAATTGGCTTGCAACTATCATTATTATGGCCCAACTTTATGCAACTAGCTGGTCAAACCATTGCATTACCACTTTTTTTGGAAACGTTTGCATTTTTCTTTGAAGCTATATTTTTGGGCATTTATTTATATACTTGGGACCGCTTCGATAGTCAGAAAAAGCATATGCTATTGTTAATTCCAGTTGCAGTAGGTGCATCGATGTCGGCTGTATTTATTACAATCGTGAATGCCTTTATGAATGCCCCGAGAGGCTTCGATATTGTCGACGGGAACCTTGTTAATATTCAACCCTTCTTAGCGATGTTTAACCCTGCTATGCCAACAAAGGTGGCGCATGTACTTGTAACAGCGTATATGACATCTGCATTTGTTTTAGCTGCTATAGCAGGATACCGAATGCTTAAAGGATCGAAACATGTATACCATAAAAAAGCATTACTGTTACTGATGAAAATTGGTTTAATTTTCTCCATTGCAGCAGCTGTGATTGGAGATTTCTCAGGAAAATACTTAGCGGAATATCAACCAGAAAAATTAGCTGCAGCGGAATGGCATTTTGAAACGGAAGGAAAGGCTTCTCTTGTTTTATTTGGCGTGCTAGATGGAGAAGAAGTGAAATATGCCATCAAAATTCCGTATGCTTTAAGCATTCTTGCACATTTTAATCCTAATGCAGAGGTAATTGGATTAGATCAATTCGAGGAAGAGGATCTACCACCACTCTATATTCATTATCTCTTTGATATTATGGTGTCCATAGGTATGTTTATGGTGCTAGTTTCATTACTGTATGTTGTAGGGAAAGCACGGGGCTGGCAGTTTATTCATTCACGCTGGTATCGATGGATCATTGTGGCGGGGGGGCCACTTTCTATCATTGCTATTGAAGCGGGCTGGTGGCTTGCTGAGGTTGGACGTCAACCATGGATTCTTTATGGCTTGATGCGAACTCCAGAAGGGGCCACAACGAGTGATCATGTGGATTTAATGCTGTTGTTGTTTGCAGGTGTATATGCAGTATTAGCGGTAGGAAGTGTTGTCGTCTTGGTGCGAATGTTTAAAAAGAATCCTATTGAGCGTGAGATTGAAGATCGCCACTCTGAAAAAGGCGGTGACATTCTATGACATTAGAGATTCTAGGTATTTCAGTATTGTGGATTTTCCTATTTGGCTATGTCATTGTCGCATCGATTGATTTCGGTGCCGGTTTCTTTAACGCCTATAGCCTATTGATTGGGAAGAATCATATTTTAACGAATATTATTAAACGATATTTATCGCCTGTTTGGGAAGTAACCAATGTCTTTTTGGTATTCTTCTTTGTAGGGATCGTAGGATTTTTCCCGCAAACTGCTTTTTACTACGGAACCATTTTACTTATACCCGTCAGTATTTCCCTTGTACTATTAGCCATTCGAGGTTCCTATTATGCCTTTGAATCGTATGGTACGAGAGGACATATTGGTTACACGCTGACCTATGGTGTAGCAGGTTTATTAATTCCTGCATCGTTGTCTGTTGTCTTTGCCATTGCTGGTGGAGGGTATGTGGATCTCGTTAACGGGCAGCCTGTTTTAAACTATTGGACTTTATATACGAGTCCATTTGCTTGGAGCATTGTCGTACTGAGTATTGCCGCTGTACTTTACATTTCCGCAGTATTCTTAACTTGGTATGCTCATAAAGCGAATGACAAAGAAGCAACGAAGCTAATGAGAAAATATGCACTTTTGTGGGCAGCTCCTTTAATGATCAGCGCATTAGGCATTATGTATGAGATGAAGTCCATTAACCCTGAAAGTTATAGTCACATGGTGAATTTATGGTGGATGTTTGCAATATCAGCCATATTATTTATGATTACAGTGTTCCTCATTGCAATGCGTAAAAAATATGGGCTTGCAGTTGCACTTCTGATTGCTCAATTTGCGGTAGCATTTTTCGCTTATGGTATTGCGCAATACCCATATTTACTGTATCCATATTTAACGATTTATGATGGCTTCACAAGTACACAAATGGCAATTGCTTTAATCATTGCCTTTATTTTAGGACTGTGTCTCCTACTTCCATCACTTTATTTATTGATGAAATTATTCTTGTTCAATAAAAACTATGTGACCGGAAAAGAAGACAATCACGCATAGGAGGAAATTAGTATATGCAAAGTTTTTTAATTTTTTATGCGCCTTTTATTGTCGTCATTCTTGGAATCTTGTGTGCATTTTGGTGGGCACCAAGGGATTATCATATAACAAAAGAGCAAGGAAAGAGTCGCGAATAGCGGCTCTTTTTTCAAGTAGTTAGGAGAACGACATAACAGGTAAGTCTTGTTCTTTTTTCATTCGCCAACACATGCTACAATAAGGAGATTGAAATGGAGGATGTACGAATGTCAGCACCCGTGAAAAAGAATGAACGACTTTCAGTTTATATAGAAGACTTAACACATGATGGCAATGGTGTCGCTAAGGTAGATGGCTATCCATTATTTATACAAGGCGCACTTCCGAACGAAACAGCCGAAATCCATGTGATGAAAACCTTAAAAAATTATGGCTTTGCAAAAGTTGTAGATATTATTAAGCCATCACCCGATCGAGTGGAAGCTCCATGCGATTACTTTAAGCAATGCGGAGGCTGTCAATTACAGCATTTATCCTATGAGGGCCAGCTCAAATGGAAAGAAAATATGGTGCGCAATGTGATGCAACGCATTGGCAAAATTGATGCACCTGTTCTGCCTGTAAAAGGAATGAAAGAGCCTTGGCATTATCGTAATAAAGCACAAATTCCTTTCTCTGAAAATGAAGCAGGACAAGCTATTGCTGGTTTCTATAAAACAAAGACGCATAGCATAGTGGATATGGAGCGTTGCTTGATTCAAACAGGAGAAGCAGATGCAATTTTAGCAGGCTTGAAAAAGGAATTAGTAGCGATAGGCATGCGACCATACAATGAACTTTCCCACGAAGGCATGTTGCGCCATGTTGTCATTCGTAAAGCACGGGCAACAGGTGAGGTCATGGTTGTCCTCGTGACGAAAAAGAAAAAATTCCCACAAAAAGAAGCGGCCATTGCAGTAATTCAAAAGCTTGTTCCGAACGTCACTTCAATTATGCAAAATGTGAATCATGAGAAAACGAATGTAATTTTTGGTGATGACACACTGAACCTTTGGGGCAAGGACGTCATTATTGACACAATTGGCGATGTCCGCTTTGAAATTTCCGCTCGCTCCTTCTATCAGGTCAACCCAGAGCAAACGGAGGTCCTCTATAAACAAGCACTTGATTATGCCAACTTGCAAGGGGATGAACGAGTGATTGATGCGTATTGTGGAATTGGTACGATTTCTTTATTCCTTGCGCAAAAGGCAAAGGCAGTCATGGGCGTTGAAATTGTCCCACAAGCGATTGAAGATGCTAAACGCAATGCAGTACTCAATGGTTTTACAAATACTTATTTTGAGGCTGGCCCAGCTGAGGAAGTTATACCAAGATGGTATAAGGAAGGAAAGGAAGCAGACGTACTGGTAGTTGATCCACCACGTAAAGGCTGTGATGAGGCACTTTTAGCTACTATTTTAGAGCAACGTCCAAAACGAGTAGTCTATGTCTCCTGTAACCCAGCCACACTAGCACGCGACCTTCGTATTTTGGAGGATGGCGGCTATCAAACACAAGAAATTCAACCAGTAGATATGTTCCCGCATTCCACACATTGTGAAGCGGTTGCGTGGTTAGAGTTGGTATAATAGAAAAGCAGTTGATATAGAAAAATTCTATACCATCTGCTTTTTATAATTTTTCATACAGTTGTTTTTGAGTCTAAGTTAAAGTTATACAGATAGCGAGAGGATTTGGGATTAACATGATAGATAATTTTTGGCGTGATTTGCCGCGTCCATTTTTTGTACTGGCACCGATGGAAGATGTCACAGATGTTGTTTTCCGTCAAGTAGTCAGTGAAGCCGGAAGACCAGACGTATTTTTCACAGAGTTTACGAATTCGGATAGCTATTGTCATCCAGAGGGACAGAAAAGTGTGCGGGGTCGTTTGATTTTTACAGAAGATGAACAGCCGATGGTGGCACATATTTGGGGGGATAATCCTGAATATTTCCGTCAAATGAGTATTGGCATGGCAGAGCTAGGGTTTAAAGGTATCGATATTAATATGGGCTGTCCTGTGCCAAATGTGGCATCGAGGGGAAAAGGGAGTGGTCTTATTTTACGTCCTGATGTGGCGGCAGAATTGATTCAAGCTGCCAAAGCGGGTGGACTGCCTGTCAGTGTGAAAACACGACTTGGCTATAAGGATGTAGAGGAATGGGAGGAATGGTTAACGCATATTTTCAAACAAGATATTGCGAACCTGTCGATTCATTTACGCACAAGAAAGGAAATGAGCCAAGTTGATGCACATTGGGAGCTCATTCCGGCAATCAAAAAATTACGCGATTGTATCGCACCTAATACGCTATTAACGATCAATGGAGACATCCCTGACCGACAAACCGGGCTAGAGCTTGCCGAAAAATATGGGATTGATGGCGTAATGATTGGACGAGGTATTTTTAAAAATCCCTTTGCTTTTGAAAAAGAACCAAAGGAGCATAGCAGTAAAGAGTATCTTGACCTTTTAAGACTGCAGCTCGATCTTCAAGATCAATATGAGGAAGTACTTCCACGCTCTATCACAGGACTTCATCGCTTTTTCAAAATATATGTCAAAGGATTCCGAGGTGCCGGTGAGTTAAGAAGCCAATTGATGAACACGAAATCAACAGATGAAGTGCGTGCATTGCTTGATCGCTTTGAAGCAAATCATGTTGAGTAACAAAGAATCCTACTTTATTAGGATGAGGTAAGCAGTATTCTGTCACTAAACAGAAACTTGCCTTTTTGGAATGCGCATATTACAATAAAAAGTAAGTTAATAGCAGGTTTGAGTAACTGAGAGACCATTGAAAACATATGTGCCTAGCGTACATATGCTTTTGATGGTCTTTTTTTATCGTTAAAATGAAGAGGGAGGAAATAAATGATGAGTACAGCTTCTGCGTTACAACGACAACAAACAATAGAGGAACTTCAAGATAGGGAGTACGATTTATTAGTAATTGGTGGCGGAATTACAGGGTGTGGTATTGCACTGGATGCTATTGCTCGCGGTCTTTCTGTAGCATTAGTGGAAATGCAGGATTTTGCAGCAGGGACTTCTAGCCGTTCGACAAAGTTGGTGCATGGCGGTTTACGTTATTTAAAGCAATTTGAAATAAAAGAGGTAGCAGAGTTAGGGAAGGAACGTGCCATTGTTTATGAAAATGGTCCACATGTGACAACACCTGTTTGGATGTTATTACCTTTTCATAAGGGAGGGACATTTGGAAAATACTCTACAAATCTCGGCTTGCGTGTCTATGATTTTTTAGCAGGAGTCAAACGTGCAGAACGCCGTTATATGTTAAGTACAGGTCAAACCATTGAGAAGGAGCCATTAGTGAAAACTGAGGGATTACTTGGCGGTGGGATGTATGTAGAATATCGTACTGATGATGCTCGTTTAACCATTGAAGTAGCGAAGGCAGCTATTGAAAGAGGGGCAACATTACTTAATTATATAAAAGCCGAAAATTTCCTATATAATGAACAGCAAAAAATAAATGGTATTGTTGCAATGGATTTATTAACAAATCATACAATCGAAATTCGTGCAAAGGCTGTTGTTAATGCTGCTGGTCCATGGGTGGACGATGTGCGCACAATTGAAGGGAAGCAAGCAGGGAGGCATTTAATTTTATCGAAAGGTGTGCATATTGTTTTTGATGAATCCAAATTTCCATTAAAACAAGCTGTTTATTTTGATACACCTGATGGCCGCATGGTATTTGCGATCCCTCGACAAGGAAAAACATATGTAGGGACAACAGATACATTTTATGAAGGCGATGCTCGCAATATGGATATTTATCAAGAGGATCGCGATTATATAATGAACGCTATTCGTTATATGTTCCCAAGTGTGAAGGTGACCGATGCGGATATTGAATCAAGTTGGGCAGGCGTTCGTCCATTGATTCATGAGGACGGAAAAAATCCATCTGAAATTTCTCGTAAGGATGAAGTGTGGATTTCGCCATCGGGGCTTGTAACAATTGCAGGTGGGAAATTAACCGGCTATCGTAAAATGGCTGAAACCGTATTAAATACGATTACACAAGAGCTAGAGCAACAATTTGGTATTAAATCCTCTCCATGTACAACAAAAAATATTCCGATTTCTGGTGGCCATATTGGCGGCTCAAGTAAATTTTATGCATTCTTATATGACTATACAAGAGTAGGCAAGAAAATAGGCTTATCTGAGGAAGAGGCCAAATTTTTAACACAGCATTATGGTAGCAATGTAGAAATTGTTTTTAATTATGTAAAGGAAGGACACCCAATCTTACCTTCATGGCTGTATGCGCAATTAATGTATGGTATTCATCATGAAATGGTCGTTCATCCAAATGACTTTATGGTTCGCCGGACAGGATATATGTTCTTTCAAATGGCAATTGTTCAACAATATGAAGAGGCAATTCTAGATGAAATGGCTAAGCAACTCAACTGGACAGCACAGCAACGGACACAATATGAAGAAGATGTAAAGAAAGAAATAAAACGAGCGACAACTGCGCTATAATGATGTAGTTACTCTCAACATAATATAAGGGTGAGTGTTCACACTGTATTATAAGGGAAGGAGAGAATGGAATGCATTTTGATAATCAACAGGTGATTCCTGCTGCGCGTACCGTCAAGCAATTTGACGAGATAATAGCAAGTCCATTCGATTATATTGTGCTATTGGAGGTGCACATTAGCTTATTAATGTCTTTAAAGCGTGAGGCACATCGACATGGAAAAAAATTAATTATTCATGCGGATTTAATTCATGGTTTAAAAACAGATAATTTTGCAGCGGACTTTTTATGTAATGATATTCGTCCAGCTGGCATTATTTCAACGCGTTCCAATATGCTAATGAAAGCCAAAGCGCGTGGAATTATGGCTATTCAACGTGTGTTTTTGATTGATACGATTGCTCTTGAAAAAAGTTATTCGATGATTGAAACAGCGCAGCCTGATTATATTGAGCTATTACCTGGCATTATTCCTTCGATGATTCAGGAAATCCATGAGCGTACTCAAATCCCTGTTATTACAGGGGGCTTAGTGCGTACAGTGGACAATATTGAAGAAGCACTAGCTGGTGGTGCTATCGCCGTTACAACATCTAATAGACAATTATGGGAAAATTTCAAAAAATAGTTGACTCTGTATGTTTTTTTCTCTAAAATGGACATAAGTTCATACGCACGTGGTTAGGAAAAGGAACCCACATTTGTTCATCTACATGTATTAATGTAGTTTGATTGGATGTGGGTTCCTTTTTGTTTTCTATGGGCTATTATCACAAAGGGGGATTAAACTATGTCTACGTTTACAGCTGAGCTGGTCGGCACAATGATTCTTATTTTATTTGGTGGCGGCGTAGTAGCAGGTGCCGTGTTAAACAAATCAAAAGGCTTTGGTGGTGGATGGATCGTCATTACCTTTGCATGGGGGCTTGGGGTTGCAATGGCAGCTTATGCAGTAGGTGGAATCAGTGGTGCTCACCTAAATCCTGCATTAACAATTGCCCTTGCCACGATTGGAAACTTTCCTTGGGCAGATGTGCCAGCCTATATTGCTGCACAAATGATTGGTGCATTTTTAGGGGCTACACTAGTTTACTTTATGTATTTACCACATTGGCAGGCAACAGCAGATGCCGATGTAAAATTAGCGCCATTTTCCACAATGCCAGCTATTAAGCATCCTTTATCAAATCTCTTATCAGAAATGATAGGAACATTTATTTTAGTTTTAGGAATTTTAGCGTTAGGTACAAATACTATTACAGATGGTTTAAATCCATTTTTAGTTGGTATGTTAATTATTGTAATTGGGATGGCTTTAGGGGGCCCAACAGGTTATGCCATAAATCCAGCTCGTGATTTAGGTCCACGTATTGCGCATTTTATTTTACCGATTGCAGGCAAAGGTGATTCTGGCTGGAGCTATGCATGGGTACCAGTTGTAGGTCCAATTATTGGAGGTACATTTGGTGCATTGTTTTTCCAACAAATATTTGAAGGAAAAAATAGTATAGCATTTTGGATTGTTGCAGTAATTGTGATTGCTATTTTCATAGGAGCACAATTAACGGTTAAGAATGTTCAAGTAGAAGACTAATTTATTTGGAGGGATTTCTATGTCAGAAAAAAAATATATTTTAGCGTTAGACCAAGGAACTACAAGCTCAAGAGCTATTCTTTTTGATGAAACGGGTAAAATCGTACACACAGCACAACAAGAATTCCAACAACATTTTCCACAAGCAGGCTGGGTAGAGCATCATGCAGAGGAAATTTGGTCATCTATTCTATCTTGTATTGCAACAGTGTTATCAGAAAAAGGTGTGAGTTCAAATCAAATTGCAGGGATTGGGATTACCAATCAACGTGAAACAACCGTAGTATGGGATAAACATACTGGCAAGCCTGTATATAACGCAATTGTTTGGCAATCACGTCAAACGAATGAAATTTGTGAGCAATTAAAGGAAAGCGGTTACAATGATTTATTCCGTGATAAAACAGGTTTATTAATAGATGCTTACTTCTCAGGTACAAAAGTGAAGTGGATCTTAGATCATGTTGAGGGAGCTCGTGAAAAAGCCGAGGCAGGAGAGTTGCTATTCGGCACAATTGATACTTGGCTAATTTGGAAGCTATCCGGCGGAAAAGTACATGTAACAGACTATTCAAATGCCTCTCGTACATTGATGTATAATATCCATGATTTAAAGTGGGATGAAGAACTATTAGACATTTTAACAGTTCCAGCCTCTATGCTACCAGAGGTACGTCCTTCTTCTGAAGTTTATGGCTATACAGAGGAGGCATTATTCTTTGGCTCTGCTGTTCCAATTGCTGGAGCTGCAGGCGACCAACAAGCAGCCCTATTTGGTCAGGCATGCTTTGAGGAAGGTATGGTTAAAAACACATATGGCACAGGTTGCTTTATGTTAATGAATACTGGTGAAAAGGCAGTGAAGTCAGATAATGGCCTATTGACTACATTAGCTTGGGGCTTAGATGGCAAAGTAACATATGCTTTAGAGGGCAGTATTTTTGTAGCAGGTTCTGCGATTCAATGGTTACGTGACGGTTTACGTATGTTCCGTCATGCAAGTGAATCAGAGCAATATGCAACACGTGTAGAGTCAACAGATGGTGTTTATGTTGTTCCGGCATTTGTTGGCTTAGGAACACCGTACTGGGATTCTGATGTGCGCGGAGCTATCTTTGGCTTAACACGAGGAACTGCGAAGGAGCATTTTGTACGTGCGACGCTAGAATCATTAGCGTATCAAACAAAGGATGTATTAGCGGCGATGGAGGTAGATTCGAATATTCCGTTAGCCAAATTACGTGTAGATGGCGGAGCTGTGTCCAATGATTTCTTAATGCAATTCCAGGCTGATTTATTGGATGTTCCTGTTGATCGCCCAATTATTAATGAAACAACCGCTTTAGGTGCAGCGTATTTAGCTGGCTTAGCAGTTGGCTATTGGCATTCGACAGAGGAAATCAGCAAGTATTGGAATTTAGATCGTCAATTTACACCAAATATGAGTAATGACCATCGTGATAAAATTTATGGAGGCTGGAAAAAGGCTGTTGAAGCAGCGCAAGTATTTAAGTAAGCAAATCATTTGAGAGGCTGAGACATAACTAGCTTCAATTAATGAGAAATCCGAATTCGAATGCATTCAAATTTGGATTTCTCTATTTTTTATGCTGTCTCCAGATAGCTCTTAGCTAATGTCCAATGAGTCCTCAATTTTTCGATTATTTGAGCGAGGTCTTCCAATGCTAATTCCTTTTCATTTTCTTCTGGCATAATTTCTTTTCAAACAGTTTGTTTTGCCATTTGCATTAGCTATTGGTGCTCTAGCTACAGATGCTGTGGTGGGGTTCTTGTTTGTATGCACGGCTTTTTATTTATATAAGCCCTACCACTAGTCATACTTGTGATAAGTATTTCTTTATATTTTTATTTGAGAAAGGTGAAGAAAACGTCCAATTCTTTATAGAGTTGTGCATTTTTGTGGTTAAGAATAGAGGATTTAGAGAGATGTCAGAGAATTGTATATAAGTACCATTATATGTAATGACGTGCTTATAGGAGTTGTATGAAAATGGTTGTGACAACGAGACCGTTAAAAATTAAGTATAAAAAGTTAGCTAATCCTTTTCAGGAGTTTATGCAGATCAGTCCTAACAACAATGCCCTTACGAAGGAAGTAGTCTTTCTACGTTATATTGGTATACCTGATTCTGTAGATCTTTATAAAGAAGATATTTTAAAAATGGATGAGTATTTCACAAAGCAAAGCGTATTTTATTTACGACTACATAGGCTTGAGGTCATCAATAATAAGAAAGATGCAGATAGACTGTCGGAGCTTTGGGAAGATTGGCAGGCTGCTGCTGATAGTATGCAATTACTGTATGAGACATCTTTATGCGGTAAATTAGCGAATGATCAACTTGAATGGACAAAAAAGCTTAGCTTTAAAAACATTCTCCATCTTTTTAAAGAACAACAGCCGCATGCTAATGACACTTTACTAAAAAACTTTGCAGTTAAATTTTTATATTGGATGGATTATTATTTACCACAAATTTTTTCTAAGGAAAATCAAGCATCCTCTAAAATTGTTTTTATAGGTGACATTACGCAGCATGAATCATTATTCTTATATTTCTTATCGACACTTGGCTGCGATATATGCTATATGAATCCTAAAGGAGATATCACTAATTTGTATCCTATCATAGCAGCATCATCTAATTTGCAGAGTTGTCCTGATTGCTATGAAAAAGAATTCATAATCCCTAAAATGCTTTCGATGAAAAGCATACCACCACAACAACCGACGATTATCCCAATCCCTAGTTCTAGCATGGTTACTTCAGAAGAGTGTAGTTATGAACAGTTGGCTTCTTTAGCGACGTCTGTTGTCATGATAAAGACATTTGACGAAGATGGTAAGTTGTTATGTTTTGGCTCTGGAGTTGTTCTCCATCGCGATGGCTATATTTTGACGAACTTGCATGTTGTAGGTGGTGGGAAATATTATTCTGTGCTATATGAAAATGATCCAAACGAATATATTACTCATCAATTTGTGAAGTATCATGATATACATGATTTGGCTATTTTGAAAGTGGACAGAACAGGCCAACCTTTACCTGTTAAAATGGATGGTCATTTAGTCAGAGGACAAAAGATTGTAGCGATTGGTAGTCCTCTCGGTTTATTTAATTCGGTCTCTGATGGAATTGTTGCGGGATTTAGGGATATACGAAAAATGTCTATGGTTCAATTTACAGCTGCTATTTCAAATGGAAGTTCCGGTGGTGCTTTATTGGATATGCAAGGGAGGTTGGTCGGTTTAATTACAGCTGGTTTTGATGATGGTCAGAATCTTAATTTGGCTGTACCAGCTCATGTCATCTATCAATTTGCTCAAAACTTTATTGAGTTACCTAGTTAGTTTCCACTATTCAACCATTGCTTTTTTATGCATAATCTTATAGAATGTAGAACGGTATAAATGAACGAAATAAATTACCTTTAATACGGTCCAGAGAGGCTGAAAAGGGCTACATGATATTCTTAGGCTTATAATATCTTTGCTTTGGCATGCCCTTTTGTCTTCTCTGACTAAAGGGCTTTTATTTTTGTTCAAATACACCTCTTTTAAAGGAAGTCCCGTGAGGCTTCAAAAGAGAATGGACAGGACAGCTTTAATCCATTCACTCGAACGCTAAAAGAGAGAGATAACAAAAATCTGGAGGTTAGAAAGAATGGATTATCGAAAAAAAACCGTGGTCGCTTCAGTGGCCGGGTTAACGCTAGAAGGAATGGACATTATGTTTATTTCTTTTGCAATGACAATGATTATTGCAGAATTTAACATTGATCTGGCAACGGGTGGATTAATTTCATCCATCACGAATATCGGTATGCTCTTAGGTGGGATTATTTTTGGTGTGCTTGCAGATAAGTATGGTCGGGTAAAAGTATTCACATATACTATCATATTGTTTGCAATCGGTACTGCCCTAACAGGAGTAGCAACAAGTATTGAACAAGTTTATGTATATAGATTTATCGCTGGACTAGGTGCTGGTGGGGAGTACGGTATCGGAATGGCGCTTGTCGCTGAGGCTTGGCCAAAAAATAAACAAGGAAGAGCATCTTCATATGTGAGTGTAGGGGCACAATACGGGGTCATATTAGCAGCTTTATTAAGCGCCGTTATTTTACCGACATTAGGATGGAGAGCACTGTTCTTTGTTGGCGTATTACCAGTGATCTTTGCCTTTATCGTACGAAAAAATCTTCATGAATCACCAGAATGGCTGGCGTCACAAAACAATCAAAGTAATAAGGAGAAAAAAGGGAAATTGGCACAGCTATTTGCAACACCTCGTGTCACTATGACGACCCTAACCTTAATATTAATGGCAACTGTTCAAATTGCAGGCTATAATGGCCTGATGATCTGGCTCCCATCCATGCTCCAAAAATCGCAAGGTTTATCTGTTTCAAGCTCAGCATTGTGGACAATTAGTACTGCAGTCGGCATGATTATCGGCATGCTCGCTTTCGGAAGATTTATGGATCGTTTTGGTGCGAAACGTGCATTTGGTATCTTTTTATTGGCCTCTGCATGTGCCGTATTTCTATACTCCTTTGCGACAGGAGCTGTAGCTATATTAATAGGTGGTGCAATTGTAGGATTCTTCTCTAATGGGATGTTTGCTGGCTACGGTGCATTAATTAGTAGCTTCTATCCAGTGCAAATTCGTAGTACAGCAACAAATACAATTTTTAACTTTGGTCGAGCAATAGGAGGATTCTCACCAATATTTGTCGGCTATATTTTACAAAGCTATGATATGACAGTCGTTATGATTTACTTAGCAGCGCTATATGGCATTTCCTTTATGGTCATGCTAACGCTAAAAGGCTCGACTGAGGACTTGCAAACAGCTTAATCCTAACCATTACAAAAGAACGAATTCCACTTCTTCAAAAGGAGAGGGATTCGTTCTTTTCTTGTTAGTTTTTTTATTATAATAAACCTTTTGAACGTTTCTCAGCGATTTCCACGAGGCGTTTTGTAATTTCTCCTCCAACGGAACCATTAGCGCGAGAAGATGCTTCTGGCCCAAGCTGAACGCCAAACTCTTGTGCAATTTCATATTTCATTTGATTCACGGCTTCTTGTACACCAGGTACTAGAAGTTTATTTGAGCTACGATTATTATTAGCCATTATTCTCACCTCCTTGCATATAGAATGGTTGCCTACAAACTTTTCATACATTTTAAAAGAAGGAAACGCACACGCTAATTGCTAACAGCAACAACTTGTGGAAATCAAGCTAAAATGAGCAAACTGTCTGTTATAATAAAGCCTGGCTCTTTGCTAAAGAAGGTTGATTAAAAGGAGGAATTTATCAATGACGAATAATGATATTCTCATTCGTTTACGCTACGCGTTAGATATAAAAAATGCAGATATGGTGGAAATATTTAAGCTAGGTGGCATGGCTTATACGAAGGAAGAAATATTAAACATGCTTCTTAAGGTTAATGATGAGGAAGAAGCACCAGAAGAATACATCAAATGTAATAATAAAATGGTAGAAGCCTTTTTGAATGGATTCATTACTTTTAAACGAGGTCCTCAAAAGCCAAAGGAAGGACAGCCAGAAGGTCCATTACCTGTCTCGGGGAAAGAAAGCCCAAATAATATGCTTTTAAAGAAAGTGAAAATTGCCTTAGCTTTAACAACGGAGGACATGCTTGAAATATTATATGATGGAGGGATTAAAGTAACAAAAGGTGAATTAGGTGCGATTTTAAGAAACCCAAGTCATCGTAATTATAAAGAATGTGGCGATTCATTTGTTCGTAATTTCTTAAGAGGCCTAACATATAAATATAGAGAATAATGCGCTAATATAGCGAGAATCAATCATAAAGTACCATTTTTTTCTTTTAAATTAGTTGACATTTTGTGACGGAATTGTGTACAATCAAATTATCACAAAATGTTCACAAAAAAGATGAAAAATGTTCACAAACAAAGGGGTGCTTGTATGATTTATTTTGACATCTTATTAGTAGCTATTGCATGTGTTACAATGCCTTTTATTGTTGCGGTTATGTTAGATATTTTTTATGCAGAACGAAAAAAAGTTCGCTTTTCATTAAGACGTACTTCATTATGGTATATGGCTATGTTTACTCTTTCCTTTATACCATCCGTATTACTGATTACACAAAACGTATGAATTATTCAAACACTTAGGGGTAAGTGGAAAATATGCAGCTGTGACATGAATACATGTTGTAGCTGTTTTTATTTTGCCCAATAAATTTGAATAACAAGTAATGAAGTAGTATAAAATATGTATATTTTATATTGGTAGCATTGACTACTTTTTCCCATTGTGTTAATTTTGGGAGGGAAAAGATAGGCAAATTTACTAAAAAGTAAAGATGCAAAGCTACAGGTCTAAGGGAATAATTACTTAGATGGCTAGGTTGCAAAAGAGTGCTAGTTTTATCCATTAAATTCTAGTTTTAGTTCTTTTTATGCCTATTTCTTTCGGAATAGGCTTTTTATTTGCAAAAAAACGTATAAGGAGGAAAAAAGTCATGAAGTTATGGAAAAACATCTCATTAAAAAACAAACTTTTACTGACGGTTTCCATTGTTGTGTTATTGCTTATAGCCGTCATCACTACTCAAAGTATTAAAGAATTAAACAATCGAATGACTGTTGATTTGGAACAAGAATTAAAAAGCGTTGGTTTGTTAACAGCAATGAATTTAGATAGTAATGAAGTGAAGGATTTATTGTCTGAAAAAGGAGAAACGAACGCCAAATTTACGAAGATACAAAAACAACTCGATATGATTCAAGAACAACAAGGTATTATGAGTTGGAGTTATATTTGGGATGTACAGGATGAAGGTGGGGTCAATCCGATTGGCTATACATCTAATTTGAATGAGGTCTATGAAGCAGGAGAAATTTTTACCGATTTAGCGAATGAGCATGTTGAAACAGCAAAATTAGCTATTCAAAATAATAGTACTGAAGTAACAGATATATTCGAGGATCCTTTTGGTTCCTGGAGAACAGTTTTCAGCCCCATTCACGATGATAATGGTCAATTGATAGCGCTATTAGGAATTGATTATTCTGCGGACTATATCAATACCATTATTAAAGCAAGTGTTATTAAGCAAATTGTCATTGCAATTATCGGAATTTTAATTTTATTAGTCTTAGTTTACATAATTATAGATCGTTTATTAAAGCCACTTCAAAAAGTTGTAAATGTAGCAAACCAAGTAGCAAATGGGGAGCTAATAAATGTTGATTTAGATATTACTAAAGATGAAATCGGCAATTTATCAGCATCTATTCAAACAATGGTTGCTAATTTACAACATATTATTTTAAACATCAGAAATACTTCGAATCACGTTTCTTCAGCAGCGACTCAATTAACGGTCAACGCTGGTGAGACATATAACAGCTCTACTAATATTGCCAATGATGTGAAGCAAATTACCCAAAATGCAGAAGCTTCTATGACAATGACAGAGGAAACAGCAGCTGCTATGGAGGAGACTGCAACTGGTATCCAACAAATTGCTGACTCGGCTAATACAGCGGCAGAATCTTCTATTTCAGCATCACAAGCATCTGAACGAGGCAATCAAGTTGTGCATCAAGTCATTGCACAAATGGAATTAATCAATGAATCAGTTGAGCAAATTGGCACAACGATTAACGGCTTACATGTTAATACTAAAAAAATTAGTGACATTGTCAGCTTAATTACGGCTATTGCAGACCAAACAAATCTTTTAGCATTGAACGCAGCCATTGAAGCGGCACGAGCAGGAGAACATGGGAAGGGCTTCGCTGTTGTAGCTGATGAGGTAAGACGACTAGCTGAGCAATCCTCACAGTCAGCAACTGAAATTTATAATTTAATTAGTTCGATTCAGTCAGATTCTAATGCCTCTCTTACTGTTATGGAAAAAGGAAAAGAAGATGTAAAAGTAGGTATGACATTTACTAATGAGGTGGGAGAGATCTTTAAGGAAATTCTTACTTCCTCTGAAGAAGTGGCAAATCAAATACGTGAAATTTCGGCAGCCTCTCAGCAAATCTCTGCCTCCTCGGAGGAAGTGGCTGCATCTGTTAATAACATTAAACAATCTGCAGAATTATCGGCTGATTTTTCTTCTAATGTTTCCAAATCTACACAAGAGCAGTTAACGACAATGCAGGAAGTGAAAGATGCTTCCTCAGCTCTTGGACAAACAGCAGAAGAGCTTCAAGCACTTGTGACAAAATTCAAATTGGAGAATGATTAAGATGAATATTAATTTTACAGGGAAAAATGTTTTAATTACTGGCTCTAGTAAAGGGATCGGCAAAGCCATTGCATTAGGCTTTGCCCAACATGGGGCTAATATTTTAATCAATTATATTGGGGATGAGCATGAGGCAGAGGCAGTTCGTATGGAAGCTGAAAAGTTTGGTGTTAAAGCGTTGACCTTCCATGCAGATGTTTCTAAATCTCAGGAAGTGCAAGACATGTATCAATATATGGACAAGCATTTTGGAGAAATTGATATTCTTGTGAATAATGCTGGGTTTGCACAGGCATCAAGCATTACTGATTTGACGGATGAGCAATGGGACAAAATGATTAAGGTTCATTTATATGGATGCTTCTATAATTGCCGTGAAGCTGCTAAAAGAATGAAAGAACGCGATACAGGGAAAATCATTAATATTTCTTCTGATATAGGGAGCTTAGGCTGTGAAGAGTTTACGCATTATTCTGCCGCTAAAGGTGCTATTAATGCCTTTACAAAAGCTTTAGCTAGAGAATTAGCACCGTCGATACTTGTCAATGCAGTAGCTCCAAGTGGTACCTTTACGGACATTTTAAAAGAGTTTGGAGACAACTATGTGGAGGAAGAATCGGCAAAATACCCATTAAAACGTTTAGCACAGCCAGAAGAAATAGCCAAAAGTGTGTTATTTTTAGCCTCTCAGCATGCTAATTTCTATACAGGTCAAATATTAACACCTAATGGTGGCGTTGTAATGAACGGATAATGGAAACTAAGGAGTACGAGCATGTTAAATATAATCATCTTTAGCTTATACTTACTATTTATTTATTATATTGGCTATAAAGGGTACAAGCGTGTCAACACCGCAGAGGATTTAATTGTTGCTGGATGGAGTATGCCTCTCTCTGTTGTCACAGGAAGTTTAGTCGCGGCTTTATTAGCTGCTCCATTCTTTTTTGCAGCAGTTGGCTCAGGCTATACGAGTGGAGGCTTTGAAGGTTCAGCAACAATGGGTGGCTTAGGAACTTGTATGATTCTTGGTGCAATCATTTGGACAAAACCACTACGTCGTTTAAAGGGCTGGACATTAGCAGATTACTATGGCTTACGCTATGGTAGTAAAAAACTAGGCGCCTATACAGGTATCGTAATGGCCATTGCCTTTGGTGTGTTTAATGCGGCAGCATTAACAGTCGGTGGTACATATATTATTCAGCAGCTATTACAAATTGACTTCATTCCTGCAGCACTTCTATTTGTATCGTTAACAGCCATCTATTCGGTTATAGGTGGTTTATGGGCAGTCGCTTATACAGAAATTGTACAGGGTGCACTTGCCGTAGCAGGGATTCTAGGAATTACTATCTTTATTTTATTTTACTATCCAGACGTGACCTTTAACCCTGAGTGGTGGAATATTCATACATTGTTTGAGAAGGCAGGAGCCGAGTTTTGGACGCTATATCTTGTCTTAGCACTTGGGGACATTCCGGCTGTTGACCTTGGTCAAAGGGTAGCAGCGGCGAAAAGTCCAAGAGTAGCTCAGCGCAGTATGATCATTGCGGGAACTATAGTTATTGCTATCAGCTGGATTCCAGGAATGTTAGGTGAAGCTTTCAAATCTATTTATCCTAATAGTACTAACCCAGAAACATTGATGCTTACCTTTGCACAAGGTTATTTCCCACCGCTTTTGGCAGCAATTTTTTTAACAGCCATGGCAGCTATGGGGATGTCTACGGTAGCCGCATGCTATGTAGCGACTTCGGGAATTGTCACAAAGAACATTTATTTAGATTTTATTAATCGTAACCCTGATCCTAAAAAGCTGCTAAGATTTTCACGCTCTGTCATTCTATCAAGTGCTTTACTAGGGCTAGTGTTAGCGGTAAGCTTTCAAAAGGTTATTGATTTAGCGTATTTAGCATGGGATGTTATTTTTGTAACGATATTCTGGCCAATCGTTTTAGGACCATTTTGGAAACGTGTGAGTACACCTGCCGTATGGGCAAGTATTTCCGTTGGCCTAATCTATTACATTGTTACTTCATTGACATTTGTGCCTAGTTTGACCATTCAATCAGAAGGATTCATTGGTCTATTAAATGAATTATGGCAGGCACCTGTATTTTCGGGCGTTGTTATAACGGGGATTACTATTGTAGTCGTAAGCCTACTAGTGCCACCATCACAGCATGTCCTTGAGATGCACAAAATAGAAAAAGATAAAACACTAGACGACGTAAGCAGTAAAGAAGAATTAGTCGGTCGCTAATAGAGAACATGAGATCCTTGTACATTCATCGATCTCATGTTTTTTTATGATGAAGAAATAAGTATGAAAAGATAGATTCATGAATAGATTGCTAGTACATTAAACTATTTCTCTAGCGATTATCTTCATAAAGGCGGGATATACTTGATAATTATTTTCTTCATTTTATTAGGGATCATCTATCTTTTTCTAGCAAATGCGATTGAACTAGCTGTTATTAAGCAGCTCTTTTTTTTAATCGGTTTAGCTTTAGTGAGTATAGGAATTATTCGGTATATAAAAGAGCGTTATGTGGAATCACAAAAGTATGCACAAATGAAGGAAGCTAGTGAGGAGGAGATGAAGGCGATCCCTCACACTCAATGCCTATTATCAGAGGACGCTTTAAAGGGGTTATTGTTAAACGAACATACAAATATGCTCATCTTCGCTCAAAGGGAAGAATTAGAGGATGAACTTAAAATAATAGAAATTCCGTTTAGTAAAATCTATGAAGTAGCTATGATGGAGGATGAAATGTTCGTCCTCCGAACTAAAAATTACTTAATGAGCAGCTCGTTGTTAGGGGAAGAGGAAGATTTAGCAGAAGAAGAGGAAGATGATGAGGATGATACTGTTTCACAACTATCATTAAAGTTTGTAGTCGATCATTTATCAGAGCCTATTTTAGAGTATATATTTATGGATCAGGGTGAACATCCTATAGCGAGAGATGAGGAAGAATATGAAGAAGCAATGGAATTATGTGAGAAATGGTTTCAAAAGATAAGTGTCATTATTAAGCGCCATGAGCTGGAAAGAGTTCCAATTAGACATTGGCAATAATGAAAACAAAAAAAGCTATCTCAAATCTAGAAAAAATTGAGATAGCTTTTAACATCGTTCTTTTAAATTTTAAACTGTTTTAATTGGCCATTTAATTCCTCGGCTAATCCAGCGAGCTGATTAGCGCTTCGAGCTATTTCATCCATAGTAGCGGCCGTTTCCTCCACAGTCGCTGTCGTTTGCTCAACTCCAGCAGCGGATTCCTGTGAAATGGAGGCCATCTCATCAATAGAAGCATTGATCGATTCTGAACCATCAGCTAGTTGATTTAAATTATCCGAGATAGTTGTAATATTATCAATCATATCCTCTACAGCACTAGATATTTGTTCAAATGTTTCACTTGTTTGATCAAGCTGTGCTGTTCCTCTTTTGACTTCCTCATAGCCTGTTTGTAAGGCAGTAGTGACAGTACCTGTCTCACCTTGAATACGGTTGACGATTGTTGAAATATCAGTTACTGAGAATTGTACTTGTTCGGCAAGCTTGCGGACCTCATCTGCTACAACGGCGAAGCCCTTCCCATGTTCACCTGCTCGTGCTGCTTCAATAGCTGCATTTAAAGCGAGTAAATTGGTTTGGCTGGAAATATCATCTATCACAGAAACCAGTTTGGAGATTTCAGCAGACTGATCATTCAAATTTTCCACCTTTTTCACGGAATCTAACATTATTTCATTAATAGCGGCCATTTGTTGTGTAGATTGAATCATTAAGTTTTTGCCACTAATCGTTAAATCTTGAACCTGGCTAGAATGCTCTTTTAGCTCGGTACCTTCTTGTGTTGTTTCTTGAATACTACGTTTGAACGCTGTCATCGTTTCTGCTAAATCACCTGTTGTAGAGGCTTGCGTTTCTGTGCCAGAAGCTAGCTCCTGCATAGTCACTGTAATTTGTTCAGTACCTGCCTGTACTTCATTGGAAGATTGCGCTAGCTCCTCGCTACTTGCTGCTACCGTTTCAGAAACCGTATAGATGGATTGAATGGTTTGCTTTAATTGAACATTCATCTCGTTTGCTGAAGACATTAACGTTCCAATTTCATCTCGTGTTTTTACAGTTAATGGATCTAGCTGTAAATTACCATCTGCTAGTTCCTTCATACGATTTGCTACTACCTTAATGGGCTTAGAAATCGTACTAGCTGTAACAATGGCGATTAGAATACCAATAATCGTTAAGATAGAGCTGAAAATAATACCGATCGTACGATTGGTAGAGCTCGTTGTTATAACATCATTACCAACAGCTGTAATAGCTTTTTCACGGTCATTAGCGAGCTGTTCATAGCCATTACGTACGCTCGACACGAGATTTTGTGTATCCATTAAATTTTCTAAAGCTAGTTCCTTATTGCCCTGTTGATAGACATCGAATACTTCTGTCTTCACAATTTGGCTCCAATCACGTGCAAGTTCTACAGTTTTAGTGCGTTCCTCAGATGTATCATATTTGTCTAGAAGCGCATTATTATCCTCAGCTATTTGACGATACTCATTAAACGTTTCCTTATATTTTTCATCGCCGGTTAACACATAGTTTAAGGCTGCTGACAATCGGACACTCATAGAGAGTGCTAAATTGTTACTTGCATTGAGTACTACTAAATCTTCCTTTACTAAAGCCTTTGCTTGTTTCTCCATAGCTGTATTGGAAGTGTAAGTGTAAGCTGTAAAGCTAACGACTAAAACTAACAAAAGTATAAATGCACTTAAAATTTTTGCTTTAAGTGTTTTAAACTGATAAATGCCTTTCATTTCCCCATCCCTTTACCTAACTCCATATAGAGTATTTTGAATAACAACTTTTATTTTATAACTATTTAGATAGATTAATAAGCCATTTGGTAAAAATAATTAAAAATAGTTTTTTAGTTCAACAGTATAATTATTTTTCTTTTACGAATAGTAAAATATGTACAGCTGATAGACGGTTGATTAACATAATTATGTGAAATTTCCTAATTGCAAAGAAAAAACACCTGAAGCGAAATGCCTCAAGTGTCTTGAATCATATATTTATTGTTTTTTACTTTTTGCCTGCCGCTCCCACTGTAGTAAAGAAGGATAAGGATCAAATGCCCATTCAGTTCTTCCATTAAATTTGTAGATGCCATAATGAAGATGAGGTGGGAATTTTCCAGATGTACCTTCTTTGCCATAACCAGAGCTTCCAACATAGCCGAGCACAGTGCCGGGCTCCACAATTGTGCCTACTTCAATGTCCTTATGATAACTTCCAAGGTGGGCATAATAGTGATAGGAGTTATGATTATCACGAATGCCGATACGCCAGCCGCCAAATTGGTTCCAACCTTTTACTTCGACAACCCCATAGGAGGTAGATAATACAGGTGTTCCATAATTGGCAAAAATATCAGTTCCCTCATGTATACGACGTCCACCCCAACCTCTATTGGCGCCCCATGTTCCTCGATAGCTGTAAGTAGAGCGGATATTAAGTGGGAAGGTATGTGCATCAAGCTCGATGGTTTTATAATGTCTGTATAAAGTAGAAATGGTAAAAATTTGATTAACTGCTTCTTCGCTGCCATAGTACTCCCATAAGGCTAATTTAAAATCCTCATCAGTTGTTCCATACTTAGCTAAGAAACTTGCCATTGAGAAGATGACATCCTCATCGTCCTTAGGGCTAGCAATTCCATCATTATTTCCGTCTAGGCCCATTCCTCCAAAATAGCTAATTGTTTCGGGTTTGCTGTCTTCCTTTACAGGATTTAATGCGCCAGACCAATATTCATCAGAAAATTGAATGGACAAATAGCCATCTCGCTTAGGGATATCTTTTCGAACGGATTGTAAATTTCTCTCATATTGATCAATAGCAGCTAAAAAATGCCAAGGGATGAGCAATTCATCAAATTGTACATAATAAGACATACGCTGCTGCATAATTTCTTCTTCCGTTGCTTCCTCCTTTGCAAACGAGGCAGTCGGGTAGAGTGTAATTCCTAAAAGTATGAATGTTAAAAACAACTTAAAATGATGATGCAATGATAGACCTCCTTTCTAAAGTTTAGAATAACCGAAATTTTTATCTTCATTCCAGAAAGCTTTTTCCTTACGATTTAGACAATGTTTTCCCGGTTTTTTTGGCAATAAAAAAAACCATAATAAGAAGAAACTTCACTAAAGAAAAAGTAATCGGTATCATCATGTCATTTACTTCATACTATGTTATAAATCAAGCCCTGAATGGAGGGAAGGCTATTAACATTTTAGATAAAGTGAAAAGCTATCGCGAAGAAGAAAATAGGCTGAAGTGGGAAGGTACATTTGCAGAGTATTTAAACATTATTAGGGAAAGACCTGAAGTTGCTCAAACAGCCCATTCACGCGTCTACAATATGATAAAAAGTGCTGGTGTAGAGGAACGCGATGGGCAAAAAATGTACAAATTTTTCGGACATGAAATTTTTGGGCTTGAAACAGCAATAGAAAGACTGGTGGAGGAATATTTCCATCCAGCAGCACGCAGGCTAGATGTTAGAAAGCGTATTTTATTATTAATGGGACCAGTTAGTGGTGGTAAATCAACAATTGTTACTTTATTGAAACGCGGGTTAGAGCAATATTCTCGTACAGACGAGGGTGCGGTCTACGCAATTAAGGGATGTCCAATGCATGAGGACCCATTGCACTTAATTCCACATCATTTGTGTAATGATTTCTTTGAGGAGTATGGCATAAGAATTGAAGGAAGTTTATCGCCTTTAAATACGATGCGTCTTGAAAAGGAATACGAAGGACGTATTGAAAACGTGATGATTGAACGAATTTCTTTTTCTGAAGATAAACGCGTAGGGATAGGAACATTTACACCTTCTGATCCGAAATCCCAGGATATTGCCGATTTAACAGGAAGTATTGATTTCTCCACAATCGGCGAATTTGGTTCTGAATCAGATCCCCGTGCATATCGCTTTGATGGGGAGCTCAATAAAGCTAATCGTGGAATGATGGAGTTCCAAGAGATGCTGAAGCTGGATGAAAAATTCTTGTGGAATTTATTATCTTTAACGCAAGAGGGCAATTTCAAAGCAGGAAGATTTGCATTAATTAGTGCGGATGAGTTAATTGTAGCTCATACAAACGAAACCGAATATCGATCCTTTATTTCTAATAAAAAGAATGAGGCATTACATTCCCGTATTATTGTTATGCCTATCCCTTATAACCTAAAGATGAGTCAGGAAGAGCATATTTATGAAAAGATGATTAAAGAGAGTGATATGTCCCATGTTCATATTGCGCCGCATGCTTTAAAGGCCGCAGCAATCTTTTCGGTTCTTACAAGATTGGAGGTTCCGAAAAAACAAGGTGTGGATCTGATTAAGAAAATGCGCTTGTACGACGGAGAAAATGTGGAGGGATTTAATTCCGTTGACTTAGAGGAACTGAAAAAGGAGTTTCCTAATGAAGGCATGAACGGTATTGATCCGCGCTATATTATTAATCGTATTTCATCGGCAATTATCCGCAAAGAGGTGCCATCTATTAATGCATTAGATGTTTTACGAGCTTTGAAGGATGGATTGGATCAGCATGCTTCCATTTCTCAAGAGGATCGTGAGAAATACATGAACTATATTGCGGTTGCCCGCAGAGAGTATGATGAAATTGCGAAGAATGAAGTACAGAAGGCTTTTGTGTACTCCTATGAAGAATCAGCGAAAACATTGATGAACAATTACCTTGATAATGTAGAGGCGTTTTGTAATAAAAATAAATTATTTGATCCGCTTACTGGGGAGGAAATGAACCCAGACGAAAAATTAATGCGTTCGATTGAAGAGCAAATTGGCATTTCAGAAAATGCTAAGAAGGCATTTCGTGAGGAGATACTCATTCGTATTTCTGCCTATGCACGAAAAGGAAAACGTTTTGACTATAACTCTCACGAAAGATTGCGAGAAGCCATTCAGAAGAAATTATTTGCCGATTTGAAAGATGTAGTGAAAATTACAACTTCATCAAAAATGCCGGATGAATCGCAACTCAAGAAGATTAATGAGGTAGTCGCAAGACTTGTTGATGAGCATGGCTATAATACAACATCTGCTAACGAGTTGCTGCAATATGTAGGAAGCCTGTTGAATCGATAAACAATTATTATTGTTCCAAGTCAGATAGGAGTGTCCCAATTAGGGCACTCCTTTTACTATCAAAATGAAGGGTTTTTAGGGAATGAATTATTGAATTTATAAAAAACGTTCAAGAAAGTGCTTCTCAAGCATAGTATAGAAAAAGCGAATTTGATAGATGGGTGAGGATAAAAATGACTGAACACGAAAATAAACGCTTTGTTATCTCTCAGGAAAATTGGTCCCTCCATCGTAAAGGACACCAGGACCAACAACGACATATGGAAAAAGTGAAAGATGCGATTAAAAACAATTTACCTGATTTAGTTAGTGAAGAAAGTATTGTGATGTCTAATGGACGCGAGGTTATAAAAATACCTATACGGTCACTTGATGAATTTAAAATTCGATATAACTATGATAACTCTAAGCATGTAGGGCAAGGACAAGGAGATAGCAATATTGGTGATGTAGTGGCACGGGATGGCAGTAAAGCAAACCAAGCACAAGGTAAAGGAAAAGAGGCAGGTGACAAGCCTGGCCAAGATTATTATGAAGCGGAAGTCAGTATTGAGGAAATTCAAAATGTCTTATTCCACGAGTTGGAACTACCTAATTTGCAGCAGAAGGAAAAGGCAGAAATCGTCACTGAAAAAATAGAGTTCAATGATATTCGAAAAAAAGGGTTAATGGGTAATGTGGATAAAAAGCGCACCATTTTAAATGCATTAAAACGCAATGCGATGCACGGTAAAGCTGAAATTACACCTATTCATAATGATGATTTACGTTTTAAAACATGGGATGAAGTGGTAAAGCCAGAGTCGAAAGCGGTAGTGCTTGCCATGATGGATACGAGTGGCTCGATGGGAGCATTTGAAAAGTATTGTGCTCGCAGTTTCTTCTTTTGGATGACAAAATTCTTACGATCCAAATATGAAACGGTTGAAATTGAGTTCATTGCCCATCATACAGAAGCAAAGGTAGTTACAGAAGATGAGTTTTTCACAAAGGGAGAAAGTGGAGGAACTATTTGTTCTTCGGCTTACAAAAAAGCACTGGAATTAATTAAGGAAAAATACTCTCCATCACGCTACAATATTTATCCTGTTCATTTTTCAGATGGTGAAAATATTTCAATGGATAATGAAAAGTGCTTGAAACTAGTGGCTGAATTGATGGATGTATCCAGCATGTTTGGGTATGGAGAAGTCAATCAACATAATCGCTTCTCGACACTTATGTATACCTATAAAAAAATTGATGATCCGAAATTTAGATATCATATTTTGAGAAAAAAAGGCGATGTTTATGATGCTTTAAAGAGCTTTTTTAAGAAAAATGAGGAATGATATGGAAGTTGTATTAGTATCAACGTTCAAGGGAGGGGGCGTAAAATGGACACAAAAGAGCTTCAGAGAGCAATAGATGAAATTACCGAAATTGCCTCAGGTTTTGGCTTAGATTTTTATCCAATGCGCTATGAAATTTGTCCAGCCGATATTATTTATACATTCGGCGCCTATGGAATGCCTACTCGTTTTTCCCATTGGAGTTTTGGAAAACAATTCCATAAAATGAAGCTTCAATATGATTTAGGGCTTAGTCAAATTTATGAGCTCGTTATAAATTCTAACCCATGCTATGCATTTTTACTTGATACGAATACATTAACGCAAAATAAATTGATTATCGCCCATGTTTTAGCACACTGTGACTTCTTTAAGAATAATGTACGTTTTTCCAACACAAGAAGAGATATGGTAGAGAGTATGACAGCGACGGCTGAACGAATTGCCGGCTATGAAAGAGAATACGGTAAGGATGAGGTTGAGCAGTTTTTGGATGCCGTTTTAGCTATTCAGGAACATATTGATCCATCTATTATGAGACCGAAGCTATCTTGGAGTGAGGAAGATGAGCTAGAGGAAGAAAAGGCTCCAATAAAATCACCATATGATGATTTATGGAGCTTAGAAGAAAAAGATAAAGTGTATAAACCAATTAGACGGAGATTAAAGCAGTTCCCGCCAAAACCAGAAAAAGATCTTTTATTATTTTTAGAGGAACATAGCCGCGAGCTGGAAGATTGGCAACGAGATATATTAACAATGATGCGTGAAGAGATGCTCTATTTTTGGCCGCAATTAGAAACGAAAATAATGAATGAGGGCTGGGCATCTTTTTGGCATCAACGAATTATGCGGGAGTTGAACCTAACAACTCCAGAAACTATCGAATATGCCAAGTTAAATGCAGGAGTTGTGCAGCCCTCTAAAACATCCATTAATCCATATTACCTTGGCATTAAAATTTTTGAGGATATAGAAAATCGCTATAACAACCCGACTGATGAGATGAAGCGGTTAGGTGTACAGCCGAACACGGGACGGGAAAAAATATTTGAAGTAAGAGAGATTGAGTCAGATATTTCCTTTATTCGTAATTATTTATCAAAAGACTTAGCGAAGCGTGAGGATTTATATTTATTTCAAAAGAAAGGGAATGAATATCGGATTACCGACAAAGATCATGAGACGGTTCGAGATCAGCTTGTTTCAATGCGGGTTAACGGTGGATTCCCCTATATTTTAGTGAAAAATGGAGATTATTTACGAAATGGAGAGCTCTATTTAATGCATGGCTATGAAGGCATGGAGCTAGATCCTCACTATTTAGAAAATGTGTTACCTTATATATATCAGTTGTGGGGCCGTCCGGTGCATTTAGAGACATATGTGGATGGTAAACCGATGTTGTATTCCTATGATGGGACTAAAAACTATAAACGAAATGTTTAACAAAAAACTTCTATCTGTTGAGCGTGTGAATGAACAGATAGAAGTTTTTAATTCTATTCTTCCGTTAATAAATCATTGTCCTTTTCATGGCTTTTACTATGATTAGATGAGGAATGAATATCGCTATCAGTTACTAAGCTGTCCCGTACCTTTATATCTTGTTGTTCACCAGCTTCGTTGTTATCATTCCCAGCTATACCGCTACGGCGATTACCATCTGTGAACTGAGAATTTACATTGCGTGTGTGACTGCCATGACTAGCATTTTGACCACCTTGATTGGCATTTGTCCCCACATCCTCATTGATTTGTCCTCCGCCTTCTGCGCGTTGCTCAAAATGGAAGTCTGTATTTCCTATATTGAATGTAAAATTGAATGTAATATGGTTTCTAGCATGTTTTTCAGTAGAATCGTTTTCGGGTTCCTCAGGTTCATTAAATTTTCTAGAATTGAAACTTTGCATCGTTTGTCCTCCTTTCGACTATTGATACTAATACTAATAAGATATTACAGTTTTTAAAGTTCATTTGTACGTGTAGCCATAATCACTAGAGAGAAACACTCGAATTTTGCTATCTATCCTATAAATTTGTTAAAATGAATGGGATTTGAATATCTAGTGAACTGGAACGGTGAAGGAAAGTTGAAAACATTTAAAAAGGTTTATATAGAAATAACGAGTGTTTGTAATTTAGCATGTAGTTTTTGTCCACCTACAGCGCGAGCAAAGGGACTCATAAAAGTAGAGCAATTTAATAAAATATTGGACGAAATCCGACCACACACAAAATATATTTATTTGCATGTAAAGGGAGAACCCCTTTTACATCCACGGATTGATCAATTATTGGATGCGGCTCATGCGAAAGGGTTTAAGGTTAATATTACAACGAATGGTACGTTAATTAAGAAAAACCGTGAAAAAATATTAGGAAAACCAGCATTACGTCAAATAAACTTTTCTCTACATAGCTTTGATGGGCATGAAGGTTCGGAAAACAGAGAAAAATATTTAGGGGATATTTTAGACTTTGTACGGGAGTCTAGAGAATACAAAACGATTATTTCCTACCGCTTATGGAATTTACAACAAGACCATGTTTCGGATGTTGCAGCACGTCGCAACCGCGAAACATTAGAAATACTAGAAAATGAGTATAATCTTGATTATCGCATCGAGGAAAAAGTAGAGCCTGGTAAGGGGGTGAAAATCGGCCCGAATATTTATTTGAATCAGGATCATGAATTTAGATGGCCTAGCTTACTGGAGCCAGAAGATGAAGGCAAAGGCTTTTGTCACGCACTTCGTAGTCAGGCTGCGATTCTTGTAGATGGTACCGTAGTACCTTGCTGCTTAGATGGCGAAGGGGTCATTAATTTAGGAAATGTTCATGAAAAATCGTTCTCAGAAATAGTGGACGGGGAACGTGCTAATAATATAATCGATGGCTTTTCAAGAAGAGAGGCTGTTGAAGAGCTTTGTAGAAAATGTGGCTATCGTCAAAAGTTTGGTATGTAATTTTTATATAGGTGAAGAAACAGCTCCAATGTCATTGACCATTGGGGCTGTTTTTCTTTGACTGTGAATCAATCGTATCTAAAAAATCCTTTGTAATACGAACTACATATTTAACTTCGTCTAAATTGCGTTCTCTTAATAATGATCGATGAATGTCTAGCATGAGGTTCTTTTCCTCAATATCAGTAACGCCAGATAATTTTTGAAAATTAAAAAGCTCCTCAGGAGGGATATCTAGTGCCTTCATAAGTGTTTCTAATGTACTTAGGGTTATATTAGATTGTCCGTGCTCAATATTGGAAACTCTCCCTTTACTGAAACCCAATTTCCCAGTTCTTTCGGCCACTTCTTCCTGGCTTAGCCCCTTAGATAATCTAATAATACGGAGTTGTTCACCTACTAGCTTTAAAAAGTCTGACATATGATTCACCTCTATGTTAAAAGCTAGTGAAAAATAGCGGAAATGACTATACTATTATAGTGGTATAATAGAGAAAATGTTACATTAAAATGGTACAATTTTAGAGTAGTCACTTTCCTTAGTCAAATGGCCTAATCGAAGCTATTAGGATTAAATCGAAAGTGAATGTTTATAGGGCAGTTTACAAAGTAGGACGTAAGATTGGAGGATGAAAGCAAGGTGAAATATTTGTTAGAAGAGGTAGCAAAAATTAAAATTGGGAAGGTGGTCACGAGTAAAAAACGTTTTGCTAGGGATGGTATTCCTTATATAACTGAAGAAGCGCTAAAGAAATTATCGATGGAGGATGATACTAGTCATTTGCCAAAGGTTGATAGTACGTTGAAAGAACAATTTTCTTTTTCACTTGTGCCCGCTCAAAGTATCGTTCTAAATAAAATGAATTTAAAGGAAACGTATATATATCAATGTAAAACAGATGTATGTATTAGCCATGATATCATTGCAATCATACCGAATGAATCAATTCTAATCGGTGACTATTTATTTCATTTTATTAAATGGTATCAGAACAATAATGAGAGATGTAATGTCTATAGTTTAATGATTGATTTACCTTCTATAGCCATTCAGCATAAAGTAGTTCAATTATTAAATGCTGTTGAACAATTATTAAAGAATAAGGGTTCATTAATCACTGCAGTTAAGGAACTACCAAAGCATTTTGATAATATTTCCAGACAAGCAAAGCAGCATTCCGACAGCTTACACCAAGGATTTGAGCAATTGAATTATCTCTATACAGCTATGCTAGATTATATTTTTAATGGTGATTTTTTGAATGATTTGCAACAGTATCATATTTTTCAGAGCTTATGTAGCAAATAACATAAAGCAGTCGGTGCGTAGTGGATTTAAAAATCCTCGCACCGACTGCTTAAATTTCAATAATGATAGGTAAAATCATAGGTTTCCGTTTTGTTTGTGTAAATAAATACTGACCTACTGCTTTTTTTATTTCTCGCCTTAAGACATGTATTTGTCTACTTTCTTGCTGCAACTCGATGATTATTTCTTTAGTCAGGACATTCACTTTATTTAATAGCTCCTCGAAATCCTTTGCATACACAAAGCCACGAGAAATAGTATCAGGCTCTGAAATAATAGCACCATCTGCTTTGCTAAGGGTCAAGACAATGACCAACATTCCGTCCTCAGAAAGCTGCTTGCGATCACGCAGAACAATACCTTCTACTTCACCTATGCCGATTCCATCCACATACGTATCCCCAGATGGAACTTTGCGTGTTTGTCTTGCTGTGGCATTTTCAATATCCACAACATCACCATTTTTCATAATAAACGTATTACCCTTTTGAACACCAACAGACTCAGCTAATAATCGGTGCTGATGCAACATACGAAATTCACCATGAATTGGAATAAAAAATTGTGGTTTCATAAATGTCAGCATAAGTTTTAAATCTTCTTGATAGCCATGTCCTGAAACATGCATTCCCGTATGATTGGAAGAACCATATATGACTTTTGCGCCAAGTTGAAATAAATGATCAACAATGCGAGAAACTCCTTTTTCATTGCCTGGAATAGGAGACGCGGCGAGAATAACCAAATCATCAGGTAAAACCTTAACTTCCCGATGGTTACCATTTGCTAAACGAGCGAGTGCTGCTAACGGTTCTCCTTGACTACCTGTGCATAGTACTACTACCTCCTCAGGGGGAAGGTACTTGACTTCACGCGCATCAATTAACAGATCATCAGGAACAAATAAATAACCTCGTTCAATAGCGACATCTACAACATTTACCATACTACGACCTAATAAGGCTAGCTTTCGATTAGCAGCAATGGTTGCATGCACAATTTGTTGAATACGATTCACATTTGAGGCAAAGGTTGAGATGATGATTTTGCGCTCAGCATGGAAAAAGGCCTCATCAATATGATGTCCAACAAGTTGCTCTGAGGGTGTTAAGCCTGGCCGTTCTGCATTCGTACTTTCTGATATTAGAACCAGCACTCCTTTTGACCCGATTTCTGCCATTTTATGAATGTCTGCAAATTGGTTATTTACAGGGGTTAAGTCGAATTTGAAATCGCCCGTATGCACAACATTTCCTTCAGGTGTGGCAAGGACGATTCCTAAGCAATCGGGTATGCTATGGTTAGTTCTAAAGAAGCTTGCACCAATTTCTCCCAAATGGAGTGCTGAATCAGCATGTATTTCAATTAAATCAGTTTCTCTGAGCAGCTTATGTTCTTTTAGCTTCAATTCGATCAGCCCTAAAGTGAAGCGAGTAGCATAAACAGGAACGTTTAATTTTTTTAAGAGATATGGAATACCCCCAATGTGATCTTCATGTCCATGCGTCACAATTAAAGCCTTAACTTTTTCTTTATTTTCAAGCAAATAGGTAATATCAGGGATTATCAAATCAATACCGAGCAACGTTTCATCTGGAAATTTTGCTCCGCAATCAATAAGGATCATATCATCTGCATATTGAACTACATACATATTCTTGCCAATTTCATTAATGCCACCTAAGGCAAAAATGGATAATAACTGTTTCTTTGTGGACAAAATACTCCCTCCTAAAGTTGTAACTCCATCTAATAATTTCTTTAGCCATTGGTAGTATAGCTTTTAGTGTTTCATCCTATACGAAATGGATCATGATGATCTGAAGACTACTATTTGTATTTCATGAAGAATAGAATGGAGGGGACTTAAAATTGGCACGATAGCATCATGCTTCTTTTAAAGTTAAGAAAACAAAGGAGGTTTAACCCTGTCTAATTTTGTGCAACATGCAATTTTCGAGCATAGGTTTTGGCTAGAAATCATGCAAAATCATGCGCAATTTATTCATGATGCTTTATATCCCTCTGAAAAAGATGATATTCAAAGGGCAACAAATTTTATCCAACAATTCACTCGACTGCTTACCTATGTGCCATCTATTGATGGTGCCAATGCAATCTCTTTCTCGACAACCGTTGATGACAATGTCGAGCAGTTTAAACAATTTAAACTCCATCTACTGAGGCATCAATTGTCAGGAGATATTGGGATTCATTTAACACCAACATTTGTCAATCATATGGTTAATGAACTTGAAGAATTTCAAAATGTGCTCAGTTATTTAAAAAAAGGCGAAGTACCACCAATATTTCATGAGCTTCACCATCATTTAATTTGGCTATTGGATGCCTCAGGACACGCAGGTATTATTCATGATGATTTAGATGGGGTCGAAAAAAGATTGAGGCAAAAGAGTAATGAGTTTGCCAAACACTTTGAACAATTTTATTTAAAAGCAGTAGAATTAACAGGTTATTTACGAACGAATATGCATTCCTTCCCCGCTTTAAGCAGGTTTAATAAGGATGTTGAGTTAGAAATGACATTATTCAAAACATTTTTAAAAGAGTTAGAAGAGATGGAATTGAGTGCAGAGGTTTTAGGTACATTTACCGCACCTATGGCGGATCATATGTGGCGTGAAGAGCAATACTACTTAATGAAGCTTGCACAGTCAAGAGGAGAAGGATAAATGAAAGCGAGGAGGCTATCACACAATAGATAGCCTTATTTATTATGGATGAATCACTACTTCAGTCCCGATAGGAACAATACTAGCCAATTCTTCAACATCTGGATTTTGCATTCTGATACAACCATGAGAAACAGCATGCCCAATGGAGCTAGGATCATTCGTGCCATGAATCCCGTAGTGTTCCTTTGATAAACTCATCCACATAGTACCAAATGGGCCGCCTGGATCTGGATCCTTGTTAATAATAATGAAACTGCCGACGGGTGTTTCGTGTAGCATACGTCCAACTGCTATTGGGTATTGCTTTTGAAGGGTATTATTTCTATAGAGGCGTAGCCAACGATTTTCTGTAGAAATTTCAATATGGTATGGGATCGTCTCGGGATCAGGAAAGCCAGGTATTATAATTTGTTGACCGACGTAAAGAATGTCTGGTTGAATGCCTGGATTGGCTGCAATAATGGAAGACATTGGTGTACGATAATCACGAGAAATTTGAGTTAATGTTTCCCCGGGTTTAACGGTATGAATAACGTCCATCCCTCCTTTATACAGGTTATGATTATACTATATGCTACTTATGAATGATGTTATGGATTGTTAAGGACTTTGGATAGAATAAGTAATAACATCGTATTGTTAAGGAGCATATCTCATGAGGGAATTTAAAATTACGTATTTTTTTGATGAAATACATTATATCAGAAGGTTTATCTTTATCGAGTCGCAGCAAGAAGCAGAGAAATTGGTAAAGAGTGAACGCGATCAATATATCTCCTTTACAGATAGCAGAGGCATTTATCATGAATTGCATACCAGGCATGTACGTGTCATTCAAATTTCTGAATATCATCGCATCGATAAAAGTGCTAATAGGAAAGACACATAATCTGTTCATCTTTACACACATTAAAGAAGAAAGGAGTGTGGCATGATGGATAAAGAACAAATACCACATGAAAAGAAAATATTTATGAATTTAAATAGTAAAGACAAACCTGACATGGTTGAATCAGATACAATAAGTCTTTTCGATTTGCATGAAGATATGCAAACTGTTGATGCTATCCCTGTTAAGGAGCTTAATAAGAGGGTGGAAAGAGAAGGCGATGAATTGATTGAATTACAGCCGGATGAATTGTAGGGGGTAGTGAACAATGAATAGAGAAAATGGAGAAGGTCAATTCACAGTTTCGGGCACAGATATTCATGAAGTGAAGCAGAAAAATACCGAGGCAGGATTATCCTACAATGAAGTCAAAGCATTATTGGCTAAACAGGGCGGACATGGGACGGCTATATATAGTGACACAAATATTGATGAAGTGAAACAAGAAATTCACAAGCATCAATAGTGACTGGGGAGGAGTAAGGTCTTGAGGGCTCTTCCTTTTTTCCTTTACAATGATGGGAAAAGAAAGGGAGGCCCTAGACTATGTCGGAAAAGAGATGCCCACGATGTGGGAAAGAAAATCATTGTGGTGTCGCCAAAGAGGAAAAAGAATGTTGGTGTATGACACGGAAGTTTCCAGAGCAATTGTTAAATAATACAAAAGCGAATACATGTATTTGCCAAGCATGCTTGGATACATATAAAGAAGAGTCAGTATAACTTATAACTATCATGACGTTCCTGTAAAAATTGCGCAATTGGTACAATTGTCTATCGCACAACAACCTAGCGGGCATACATTACTCTGAAAGGAGTGTGTCTAATGGCTAGACCTATTGAACTTAGTAATGTTACACAGATATATTTAGAGGAATATCAACGCATCCTCAAAAAGATGATGCAGGGCATGACCTATGTAACCATTACTTGTAGTATTTCAGAAAATTTTATAAAGCAAATCATCCCTTATCAAATAGCAGCAATTCAAATGTCAGAAAATGTTTTACGCTTCACAACAAATATTCCTGTACAAAATCTTGCATTAGAAATCATCCGAACACATACAGAAATGCTTGAAAGTCTTGAAGCGCTACAAAATAGATGCTGTGTTGTACAAAATTCAGAGTATGAATTATACGAGTATATGTGTGCGTATAAAGAAATTACGGAAGCTATGTTTAATGCAATGTGTGCACCACCAGTTTCCAATAGCATTAACATCAACTACTTAAGGGAAATGATTGTCCATCATCAGGGAGGAATACGATTAGCGCAAAATGTGCTGAGATTTTGTATTTGCCAAGAATTAATCCCCATTCTAAAATGCATGATTCAAACGCTTTGTGAACAACTAGAGGCTATGGAAAAGTTACTGGATAGTTTACAAAATTGCGATTGCGAGTGCTAGTATTAATTAAAGGTTTATATAGGAAGAAGGCGCTAAGATCAATCATGGTTTTAGCGCTTTTTCTGCATGAAAATAGTGTTTATCAAAGAAAAATGTCAATAAAGTGGACAAGGTAAATAAGATAGTGTAAAGAATTTTTTGAGAATCTATTTTTGTCTTTCTAATGTTGGTAAAATATATATGTTTTATTAGATGAAGGTAATGAAGGAAGTTCAATTATTCGTTTTCAAATAGTAGTTTCTACATGCATTTACTTTAGACAAACGGGAGTGGTTATTATGTTCAAAAGGAAGAAGATTAATCAAAATTATGATTATTTCTCAGCCGCCAAAAATTCTGACATTGAGGCGAATGAGCGCTTTAAAGAAAAATTGGACTTTTTAGCGCTATCAAGAATTAGAAGAGAATCTGTTGGGTTCTTACGTAAAATTTATGAAAACAATCGACAGCATATACTTGATAATTTTTATGATCGTTTGCTGGAAATACCAGAATTTAATCAAGTAATACATACACATTCAACAGTCGAACGTTTAAAAGGGTTATTCGATTCACACTTTATTAGTCTGTTTGACGATGAATTAGATTTAGATTATGTATTTAAGCGACGTAAAATAGCGTATATACATGCACGGATAGGCGTATTACCGAATTGGATGATTTCGGCCTATACATTAATTAATCAGTTAATTATTCCGCTAATTGTAAAAGAATTATCACGTGATCAAGAGAAGATGCTGGATGTCCTATTGTCGTATGATAGCCTAGTAACAATCGATCAGCAAATTATTTTAGAAACCTATATAGAAATTCAAGCCGGTTCCGTAGTGAATGGATTAGGTGAAATCATTACGTATAACACACAGTTGGATACGGTGAAGGAACTCATCGAATTTCAAGAAATACAGCAACAGGAAATCATTGCAGCAGATCAATCAATGCATGAACTAGATGAAAGCATTGAAGATATTGCTACATCTGTAGGCGATATTTCAGAGCAAACAAAGCTTGCTTTAAAAAAATTAAACCAGGATTTAGATTCGTTACACCAAGTATCAACGATCCTACAAACAACGGATGAAGGACATAAATCCATGCAGGAGGATATTAAACGTCTCGTTGAACGTGTAAATAGTGTTGCGAAGCTGATGGAATTGATTCAAAGAATTGCAGATCAAACGAACTTATTAGCTTTAAATGCATCGATTGAAGCCGCCCGCGCGGGGGAAGCAGGAAAGGGCTTTGCTGTCGTTGCAGAAGAGGTTCGGAAGCTTGCCGATGATACAAGCACATCTGTCAAATCCATACATACAGATATACAGGAGCTACTTCATATTACTAACAATATTAGCTCATTAACGATTCAATTTTCACAAGACTTACATCAAGGTGTTACAGATACACTACATATCACTCAAACACTTGCAGAGTTAAATAAGAGTTTACAGCAGCAAGGGGCTCGCTTTGAGGAAATAGCTACAACAACAAAGGTACAAGCTCAATCCGCTACAACGATTTCTGAACGGAACCATACAATTACAGAAAGTATGCAAAAAAGTAAAGTCATCGTTTTTGATATGGGCTCTGCTATTTATAAATTAAGTAAAATGATCGATGGATACCGTTCTTCAACGATTTCTAAAAACTTTATTATTAGCCAAGAGGATATCATTGAACTAGCCATTACCGACCATTTATTATGGCGCTGGAAAATTTATAATTTACTACTAGGCTTTGAAACGATGACAGAGCAAGATGTAGGTTCGCCAAAAGAATCACGTCTTGGTGAGTGGTATTATGGCACTGGCAAAAAGCTATTAGGTAATGAACGTGCGTATGTAGAATTAGAACAGCCATTTATTCTTGTACATGAAATTGCTAAAAAAGCCGTGCGTGAATATAATGCAGGACGTAAAAATGAGGCGGAAAAATACTTGAAGGAAATTTCGGAAGAATCCTTTGTAGTCATTGACAAACTCAAAGCGTTAAAGGAAATTCTATTGGACGGGAAAAAACAATATATTCATTAAAAACGTGGAGCAAGCTAAGAGAATTATTAGCTTGCTCTTTTTAGGTTTAGGACACGGTTCCTTTATCAATAGAAGGAACACACATAAAGGTTACGGTCCGCTTTTCACTATCATACAGACACCATTCACAGTGATCTACAACGGAGCCAACGTTTACGCCGTATTGTTTATCTTGTAATACAATTGGTTGTCCATAGCGAATGCGAATCGGTAATTTCTTCTGCTGATGATAAAGACCTGATTCATGACTATGACCAAAGAAGAACAATGGTTTTTGAAAGGATAGGAATGTTGGCTGCCAACTTACACTCCATTTAAATTGGTGCCCATGTATAAGTGTGGCGCCATCAATCTCCATTGTTTCAGGTAACGCCCTGAAGCGCTCAATGCCAGTCACCTGTGTAATACGCTCTTCTTGATTGCCCCGTATAGAGGGGAAGGTTAACAGTTCTTCAAATTTACTTTCAACGATCGCTGCTCTTTGTAAAGATAACCCAGACATCGTTTGGGCTTTTTTCTTACTAATCGTGCATTCGTATAAATCACCTAATCCAATGATTTTTGCTTCCTTTGCTGTCTGCTGAATATGAGTGAGAACAGCTTTCGTATCTTCTATATTAGAATGTAAATCTCCTAAAAGTGCATAAAGCATGCAAACCCGGCCTTTCCTATAAATAATCGTATAAATATCATACACCTAATAGAAATTGCTAGAAAAGTAAAACGTCTAAGAATATTTCGTTAGTTTACTTACATACTTTGAATGTATGGAAAAATTGCCAAGGAATTCAATGCTTGATAAAATAAAATCATAATTTTCTGAAATTTAAGTAGTCTAGTAGTTTGCCATTGATGTTGACTCTATCCAGCAGTAAAAAATGAATTTTTGGAGGGCTTATAATGACGATGTACATGACGGATATTCTTGAGAAATATGCTGTGCAACAGCCTAGTGAAATTGCGACATTATATGATGGTAAAAAGCTAAGTTATAGTGAGTTTTACAAATGTATCGAAAGATTTGCAGCTTATTTACAGGAGCAAAATTATAAAAAAGACGATGTCATTGCACTATATACACTCAATTCAGATTTATTTTTAATCGCTTATTTAGGTGTGCAATTAGCCGGCTACATTGCTATGCCAATTAACACTAAATTAGCAGCTCCAGAGGTTGAGTTTATTTTTAAACATTCACAAGCAAAGGGACTCATTTATGATGAAAGATTAACCGAAGCGCTAGAGGATGTATCCTATTCATTCCAACATGTTATTGGATTTAAAGATATGAATCACATCTTTAAAAATACTAATTTAGTAAGAGCTGTAGTACAGTTGGAGGCCCATGATACCGCGGTTGTTATGTACACTTCAGGTACAACCGGTAAACCGAAAGGCGTGATGCTCACTCATGAAAATATTGTGGCTACAGCCGATATTTGGTCATCTTCCATGAAAATGTCTAACAAGGACAAGATGTTTATTTGTACACCATTATTTCACTGTGCGGGACTCCATGTTTTTGCCCTGCCAATGTTTTATCAAGGCGGGACAGTCGTGATAGAAGAAGCCTTTTCACCAACCAAAACATTAGCGCAGATTGCAATAACAGAGGCAACCATCTTCTTTGGTGTTCCATCCATGTATACGATCATTTTAAATACGCCAGGATTTAAGGAACATAGCTTTAACCATTTGCGTTTATTATGTTACGGGGCTGCCCCAATGCCCTATGAGCTTGTTAAACAAGTGAAAGAGGCATTTTCAAATGTGAACGTTCAAAATTTATATGGTCAAACAGAAAATACACCTGCAGCCACATCTTTATTAGATACGGATGCCTTAACGAAAATAGGCTCTGTTGGGAAGCCATTAGGGCAGACAGAGGTTCGAGTAGTTGATAGTGAAGGAAAGCCGGTTCCTGCAGGTGAAGTAGGCGAGATATGTGTAAGAGGACCACAGGTGATGAAGGGCTATTTAAGGAATCCTGAAGAAACAGCTAGAACGATTATAGATGGTTGGCTTTATTCAGGAGATTTAGGGCGTTTTGATGAGGAAGGTTATTTATATATTGTTGATCGGAAAAAAGATATGATCATCCGAGGCGGTGAAAATATTTACCCAATCGAAGTGGAAGAAGTGTTGTATCAATTGCCTGAAATTTTAGAGGCAGCAGTGGTTGGATTACCGCATGAAGTGTATGGAGAGGTGCCTAAAGCCTTTGTCGTATTTAAGGAAGGTAGGTCTCTCGATGAGGAAATCATTTTATCCTATTGTCAATCACAGCTTGCCAAATATAAAGTACCGTATGAAATAGAATGTTTAACTGAACTGCCGCGCAATGCTTCTGGTAAGGTTCTAAAGCATACATTACGACCTAAAGTAAGTACGATTTGAGAAAAAGTATTTACAGTTAACTTTCTTCGAAGCTTCGTTTTCGATGCAACAAAGTTTTCTGCAACAAGATAAAATAGGAACCTCTTTCAAAGTATCGTATAATAAAGTCTACGACAAATTAAATTAAAAGAATGGAGAAGGGGTGACCCTTCGATTTAGAATAGGAGCGGAATTTGTCTTGTGGACGGGGTATAAACGCCTTTTACTTATCGGCATGTTGATCATAATGTTACTTTCTAGCTGTCAGCCATTTTCACAGCAAGATGCGGAAAACAAAAATCAATTAACAGTATTAACAGTAGAATTTAATAGTGGTGCACCAATTGCTAATCTTTATATCACGGTCACAGATGTACAGACAGGTAATGTTGTAGAGGAAGCTATTGGTTCTGAAGAGGGAGAAGCTATGTTTTCGAAGCTAAAAGAGGGACGAGAATATGCTATTGCGGCAACGACTCTTGAAAATAGTGCGGCAAATGATGGCTATACAACCATCGAAAATTTTACGTATGATACGACAAAACCATACTTCAGATTGCAGACCCATTTTACAAGAGACGAACAAGAGCTAGATGTTCCAGTGGTGATGCAAAATCCTGAGCTTCCACATGGCTGTGAAATAACTTCACTCACTGCTGTATTAAATTACTATGGAATGAATGTGTCAAAGCTTGAAATGGCTGATAACTATTTACCAAAGCAAGAAATACGTATTGTAGGTAATCAACGTTTTGGACCAAATCCAAATGAGGCTTTTGCGGGTAATCCTCGTGATAAAGCTCATGGTATGTATGTATTTGCTGCTCCAATTGTCAAGGCAGCGGAGGCAGCTATTGCAGATAAACAAGCTGATTTACGTGTGACAGATATGAGAAATGCCTCACAGGAAGATATTTTACAGCTTGTTCGTGAGGGAATTCCTGTCGTGACATGGGTGACGCTGGATTTATCGAAGCCTAAAAAAAGGGCAGATAGAGGTTGGATTTATAAAGGAGCGACTACTTCGCAGGACGCTTTTATGAATTTACACGCTGTTGTGTTAACTGGACATTTAGGCGATAAGGTAGTAGTAATGGACCCGTTAAAGGGCTATGTCACTTATAATGTGGACCAGTTCTTTAAAAGCTATCATGAATTAGGTGAACAGGCAGTAGCTGTACATAAATAAACTAGCTATTAGGAAGTATGTTACACTAATAAAAACGTAAAAAGTGAGTTGAGTAGAATGGCCATTGAGCACGCTTTTTTACCGGTTTTACTAGGCGATGAAATGAATGCTTATGGCATGGCCAGAGCATTTTACGAAGCCTATGGTGTGAAGCCACTTGCATTAAATCATACGAATATGGAAAAAATTCAACAAAGTGATTTACTGACCTTCCGTGAAGTGCCGAGACTTCATATAGAAGAACGATTTGTGACGGCACTAAAGGCAATAGCGCAGGAATTCCCAGAAAAAAAATTACTGCTATTAGCCTGTGATGAATTTTATGTCAAAAAAATCGTAGAACATAAAGATGAATTAACAGAGGATTTTTTAGTTCCTTATGTGGATACTACTCTTGCACATCAGCTGCTAACTCGTGAAAGTATGTATGAGCTGTGTGCACAATTTGGTTTTCAATACCCAGCTATGCATGTATGCACAGTAAATGATTATGAAGAGTACGAAATGTCATTTGACTACCCAATTGTCATTAAACCGATGAATATGACAAAGTATGCCACATGTATTTTTCCTGGAAAGAAAAAAGTATATATTGCACATGATAAGGAAGAAAAGGATAGCATACTGCATGCTATTTATAAGGAATCAGCCTATCGAGATGATCTTATGATTCAGCAGTATATTCCTGGAGAAGATGCGAATATGTGTGTTGTCAATGCTTATGTAGGACAAGATGGGAAGGCGAAGCTTCTTGCTGTAGGAAATCCGATTTTAGAAGAGCATTCACCAGAAGGTATTGGTCGTTATGTGGCTATTATGACAGCCTATAATCCTACTTTGATGGAAAATGTGAAGTCATTTCTTGAAGCTATTCAATTCCATGGATTTGCTACATTTGATATGAAATATGATGAGCGTGATGGACACTATAAATTGTTAAGTATCGAATTACATAATGAGCTTTCCAATTATTATGTGACAGCTAGTGGCTATAACCTTATGCAATATGTGGCAGACGATTATGTTCGAGGAAGTAAACAGCCACTAACATACGTGCAAAATAAACATCTTTGGACAATCGTACCAAATGGTGTCCTTTTCAAATATGTACAAAATGAACAACTTATTATTGAAGCGAAAAGTCTAATTCGACAAGGAATGGCGACAGATTCTATTTTTAATTATAAGGATATGAATGCCAAACGTTGGTTGAATGTAACCGTTGATAATTTAAATTTTTATCGCAAATATAAGAAATATTTTAATAACAAAGGTCTGTCTAACTCATGAAAAAACAAACTTTAGGTATAATAGGTGGAGTTGGTCCACTAGCAACCATGTTTATTGGTGAAATGATTGTAAGACGTACAAAGGCGCAAAAAGATCAGGAGCATTTACATACCATTATTGATAATGATACAAATATTCCTGACCGTACGGCTTTTATTTTAGATAATACGAAAGAAAACCCAGTGCCTGTTATAATTGAGGATGCAAAAAAGTTAGCTTCTGTAGGAGCTGATATGATTGCCATTCCATGTAATACGGCTCATACTTTTTATGACGAGATTCAGGAAGGCTCCCCGATTCCTGTTTTGCATATGATTCGTGAAACGGCGAAGCGTGCATCCGAATTGGGAGCAGAGCGTGTTGGTATTTTAGCGACAACAGGTACATTGACTTCACGCATGTACCAAGATGCATTGGAGGAATATGGTATTACACCAGTTGTACCAGATAATGAGATGAGAGCCCATGTGATGACCATCATTTACGATTATGTTAAAGCTGGTAAGGATGTCACACAGGATGATTGGCAACCAATTGAAGATGCCATGTTAGCTCTAAACTGTGACCGTCTCGTATTGGGTTGTACGGAGCTATCTATTGTCAATAGAGATTTAAAATTAAGTAATATATATATCGATTCATTAATCGTTTTAGCGGAGTGTGCAATTTTAGCATGTGGTTATGAGTTAATCGATTAGGAATGTATAGAAAAGAATCTGCTTGCTTTACATGGTAGGCTGTAAGTCTTCAAAAAATTGTGGACGGGCTTACATTTCCATGTGTGGAGTTAGGCAGATTTTTTATGGATGAAAGTTTCATTTGGTGAAACGTTTAGACAAAGGTTTGCGTACATATAAAGTAGGAAGCTGCCGAGTGTGTTAAACTAGTGTCAAGCAGATAGAAGGTGGGAAATAACATGTCAGTAATCAGTTTATTAAAAGAAGAATTACAAGCAAAATGGAACTTTGAAGCAACTATGAAAATTCAAGAGGAAATGATACCAGCGATGCTTGAAGGAAAGGATGTCGTAGCGGAATCACCTACTGGTTCTGGTAAAACGTTAGCGTATGTTTTACCATTGCTGAATAAAGTAAACGGGGCGAAAAAGCAAACACAAGGTCTCATCGTAGCTCCATCACAAGAGCTAGCCATGCAAATTGTAGAAGTTATCCGTGAGTGGACGACAGGTACGGATATTACGGTTCAGCAGCTTATTGGTGGTGCCAATTCCGCTCGTCAAATTGAAAAATTAAAGAAAAAGCCAACGATTGTTGTTGGAACACCTGGTCGTTTAAATGAATTAGCACGTGCAGGTAAATTAAAGCTTAAGGAAATTGAAACAGTTGTTTTAGATGAATGTGATCAATTACTAAGTCGTGAATACCGTGTGGTCATTAAATCCTTTATTGAAGGTTCTGCCTTCGGACGACAAGTTGTAGTTGTTTCAGCTACTATTACAGAGGAAATTGAATTAGTGGCAAGTCGCATGATGTTTGAGCCAGTTCGTTTTAAAATTAAGCCCGAGGATATGCTAAAGGTTGGCAAAGTTATCCACTCGTTTGTGAAGGTGGAAGAACGTGATAAAACAGAGTTTCTTCGCCGTTTATCGCATACAGAAGGTCTGAGAGCATTAGCTTTCGTCAATAATATTGATCAATTATTAATGAAAGAAACCAAGCTACAGTATCGCTCTGCACCAATCGTTACACTTCATTCTGACATGAAAAAGGAAGAACGTAAAAAGGCTTTAGATGCTTTCCGCAAAGGGGACGCACGTATTTTAATTGCGACAGATATTGCTGCACGTGGTTTAGATATTGCTGGTTTAACACATGTTATTCATGTTGACGTTCCACGAACAATTGAGCAGTATTTACACCGTTCGGGTCGTACAGGTCGTGCAGGTGCAGATGGAGAAGTATTAACATTACTATCTTATCAAGACGAAAAAACCTATAAAAAATGGACAAGAGAAGTTCCTGGTAAGCCAGTGCAGAAAATATGGCGCGATGGTAAGCTAATGGAAGGTAATTCTAAAACAATTGGACAAAAGCGAGGAAAATAATATGACATTTGAAGAAAAATTACAGGCATACGCAGAACTTGCAGTAAAAGTTGGAGTAAACATTCAACCAGGTCAATATTTGTTAGTCAACACATCAGTTGATGCTTTAGATTTTGCTCGTTTGGTCGTTAAAGAGGCGTATAAGGCTGGTGCTGGACGTGTCCATGTTAATTTTTCAGATGATGAAATGGATCGTGCCTATTTTGAACATGCCTCTGATGAAGAATTTAACCGTTTCCCTGAATGGGTCGTACGAATGCGTGATGAACTCATTGAACGTAAAGGGGCATTATTATGGATTGATGCCGCAGATCCTGATAAATTAACAGGAATTTCGGCTGATCGATTAGCTACTCATCAAAAGGTATCAGGAGCGGCATTGAAAAACTACCGAAATGCGGTTATGAAGGATTTGATTGCGTGGTCAATTATTGCCGTTCCTTCGCAAAAGTGGGCGGCAAAGGTATTCCCTCAATTGACAGCCGAGGAGCAAGTACCTGCTTTATGGGATGCTATCTTTAAAACAGTTCATATCGGAGAAGGAGATGCAGTTGATAATTGGCATCAGCATGTAACGAATTTAGAATCTCGTGCTGAACTTTTAAATAATAAAAAGTATGCGAAGTTACACTATATTGCACCAGGAACAGATTTAACAATTGCTTTAGCTCCACAGCATAAATGGCTAACTGGTGGTAGTAAAACGCCTGAAGGCAATGTTTTTATTGCCAATATGCCAACAGAAGAAGTTTATACACTTCCAATGAAGCAAGGGGTAGACGGTTACGTTAGTAATTCAAAGCCTTTAGTATATCAAGGTAATATCATTGATCGCTTTAAATTAACATTTAAAGAAGGAAAAATTATTAAGGCGGAAGCTGAAGTAGGTCAAGATTTATTACAAGAGCTTATTCAAGTAGATGAGGGTTCTAGTTATTTAGGTGAAGTAGCACTTGTTCCGCATGAATCACCAATTTCAGCATCAGAGATTTTATACTTTAATACATTATTCGATGAAAATGCTTCAAACCATTTAGCAATTGGAGAAGCATACCCGACTTGCTTAGAGGGCGGTAGAGATTTAGAAAACGGTCAACTAGAAGCATTAGGTGCAAATATTTCTGTCACACATGAAGACTTTATGATTGGTAATGGTGAAATGGACATTGATGGTATTTTACCAGATGGAACTGTAGAGCCGATATTCCGCAAAGGTAGCTGGGCTTTCTAAACGTAGTTCGAATCGAGAATGGGGGAGAGCAGATGAAGCGCATAGGTAGTTTGATCGGGATGTTTATTTTATTGCTGTCATGCTGGGGTTCATCTGCTTTTGCTCAAACTGAAAGCTATGTAGCAATAGGGGATTCCCTAGCTGCTGGTCAAACCCCTTTTCAACAAATTGATGCTGGGTATAGTGATTTAATTGCTATGAGATTACAGGCAATGGATCAATTAAAATTCTATACAAAGGAACTAGCTTTCCCAGGTTTTACAACAGCTAATGTATTAGAAAGAATCAAAACTGAGGAAGCAATAAATTTATTAGCCAATGCCACTTTAGTTACTGTTTCGGCAGGTGCCAATGATTTATTAAGCCTTGTCCGGCTAAATCCAACGGCTGGAACATTAACTTTTTCTCAACTTCAATCAGATTACGCCTTAAATATGGTGAGAAAAAATATGGAAGCTATATTAAATGAATTGGGAGAAGTTGCGCCAAAGGCTCAGGTATATGTTGTAGGCTATTATTTTGCTTATCCAGCTGTTCATCTAACTCAAAAAGAAGGAACAAATGCACAGCTTGTGAAGTTAAATACGATTTTACAGCAACAGGCAAAGCTAGCCGGAGCTGTTTATGTAAATGTGTATGACAGCTTTGGGTTGAATGCCACTAACTACTTACCAAACTATGCAGATGTCCATCCGAATATGGAAGGCTATCGGCAAATGGCCAACGCATTTTTTAAGGCATATAGTGGTAGTGATGTCTTAAATATTGCTTCATCACAATTACCGAAACCGAATCCTCTATCATTTGAGGAAATTTTAAAAGAACGAGCTTCCACACAGCCTAAACAACAAAAGGTAACATCCTCCCAGTCTGTTAGGAACGTACGTTCTATTCAGGGTTTTCACGGCTATACAGCTTTTATGGAAAAGTTAGAAAAGAGATAAATAATGATGGTTAATGGCATCTTAGAGGATGCTTTTTTTTTTGCAAACGAAATTCCCCAAACAAAGGAAAAAACAATCCGTTACTAGCCATGATAAAATAGTAAAAGGACAGGAGGTACAGGAATGAAAATATTTCATACAGCAGATTGGCATTTAGGAAAGCTCGTTCAAGGTGTCTATATGACAGAAGATCAACAATATATCCTACAACAATTTATACAAGCTATCGATGAAGAAAAGCCAGATGTAATTATTATAGCAGGTGATCTATACGATCGTTCCATGCCCCCTATAGAGGCAGTGAATTTACTAAATGATATATTAGCAAAAATAGTTTTAGAGAAGAAGATTCCTGTTTTAGCCGTTGCAGGGAATCATGATAGTGCAGGCAGATTAAACTTTGGTAGTCGTTTGATGCGTGATAGTGGTTTATATATTAAGGGGCAGTTTACGAAAGATCATGCACCCATTATTATAAATGATCAATATGGAGAGGTGCATTTTCATCTTGTACCATTTGCAGAGCCTGCTACTATTCGCAGTATTTTTGAAGAGGAGGCCATTCGTTCTCACCATGATGCGATGCAGAAAATTATTGAACATATCACAGCAGGTATGGATACAAGTAAACGCAATATATTTGTTGGACATGCCTTTGTGACCAAATACGGTGAGGAAGAAGCCAATACTAGTGACTCAGAGCGTCCGCTTTCTATTGGGGGTTCAGATTGTGTGAATGCTGCTTTATTTAAACGATTTCATTATACAGCACTCGGACATTTACATAAGGCACATTTTGTCTTAAATGAAACAATTCGCTATGCTGGTTCACCATTAAAATACTCATTGTCTGAGCATCTACATGAAAAGGGCTTTTTAATCGTCGATCTTGATGAGCACGGAAATAGTACTGTAACTAAAAGAAAGTTCGTGCCAAGACGAGATTTGCGTGTAGTGGAAGGACAGTTGGAGGAGCTATTAATGCTTCCACCAAGTGATGATTATGTATTTGTTAGATTGACGGATGCTACGTCCGTATCTTCACCAATGGAACGTATTCGTACCGTTTTTCCTCATGCCATGCATGTTGAACGTAAGATTATACGACAAGAGAAACCAAGTGAACTTCAAGTAGTAGAAGCTGAAAAGCTAGAAGATATCGATCTATTCCGCTCTTTCTTTACAGATATAATTGGGGTTCAACCAGATGAAGATACCGAGCGTCTGTTTACGGAGATGTTACAGGAATTATTAGATAAGGAGCGAGAAACAGTAAAATGAAGCCATTAAAGTTAACGATTACGGCATTCGGTCCTTATAAAAATACAGAAATAATTGATTTTGAACAGTTAGGGGAACATCGTTTGTTCGCCATCTCTGGCAAAACTGGTGCAGGAAAAACGACGATTTTTGATGCGATTTGTTATGCACTTTATGGGGCAGGCAGTGGTGAGGATCGCCAGGATACGGCTTTACTACGAAGTGGTTTTGCTGATGATGATGTGTATACAGCAGTAGAACTTATTTTTGAAATGCATGGAAGGGTCTATCAGATTTTACGTCAGCCTGGACATATAAAGGAAAAAAATAAAACAGCTACTGGTAAAAAAGTGGAGTTAGCGGAAGTAAAAGAGGGAAAGCTCGATTATAACATTGTCGAAAAGCAGCAAACACTTGAAGTCGATAAAAAGATTCAGGATATTATAGGTCTGACAAAGGATCAATTTAGCCAAATTGTGATGCTACCTCAAGGAGAATTCCGCAAATTATTAACGTCGGATTCTACAAACAAAGAGGTCATATTACGAAAAATCTTCAAAACAGATCGCTTTGGTGTTATGACAAAACTGCTTGATGCGAAACGAAAAGAGGCAGAAAGTGATCTTGAACGTGCCAAGCAATTAAAAGAACATCTACTTGGTCAAATTGTTGGTGCTCTTCCATATCGTTCCTCTCCTTTGTTCAAACAAATTGCTAATAATACGGAAAATATGTTTCAGCTAAAGCAAGCACTGGAAGAGGAGCTTACCTATTATAGAAAATGTTTTGAAGATGAACAGCGCCAGTATGAGGAAGCCTATAACCATCATCAAAAAGAACAGGAGTTTTACCGTTTAGCTAAAACGCTTAATGAACAATTTGAGGAGCAGTCCAAACGTCAAGAACGACTAGAACTGCTGTTAAAGGAGCAAGACAATTACCGTGCAAAGGAACGGGAGATAGCTTTAGCAGAACAAGCGGAGCGTTTACTACTACTTGAACAACAATGTTTGGATTTACGAGCCGAACAAAATTTAAAAGAACAAGCCTATCAACAAGCCAACAGTAGTCAACTACAAACCAAGGAGCTTTTACAAAGAGCCCAAGAAAAATATGAAGCGGAAGAGGCAAAAGAGTCAGAACGTCAACAGCTTTTGCAGCAGGAAATGCAGCTCCAAGCATTGCTTCCTAAGTTCGAGGCTTATGACAGCAATGTACAGCAACTGCAAATTGCTGAGCAATATGTTGAAACGGCTAAACAAGGGGCAGCGGATAACCTAGCGCTAATCGATAAAGAAAGCGCGCAATTAGAGGAGCTTTTACAATCAATTGAGCACTTTGAAAAACAATTGGAACCATATGAAGGTTATTTAGAGCAACTACCAAAACTGCGGGAGCAAGTAGCTTTGCTCATGCAGGTGGAGAAATATACAAAAACGGTAGAGATAGCGAAACAGGATGTTATCGCTACTAAAGCTCATTTTCAGGACAGTAGACAGGAGCTTCAACAATTAGAGCTACGCTGGCTGACAAGCCAAGCAAGCATTTTAGCTCAACAGCTTAAAGAAGGGCAACCTTGTCCGGTTTGTGGGAGTACGACTCATCAACAAACACATAGTGAGCAATTGGAAATTGTTGAGCTTGCTCAGGTGGAAACGTTAAGGAGAAAAGCTTCTTCAGACGAGCGTTTGTATTTGGAAAAAGAGGCATTTTTAACATCCGCACAACAGCTTCAGCAAGAGGCACTGACACAATTAGAAGCATACGCGATGAAGCAACAGGATCAAGCACAAATAATAGCTTCCTTAGAAAAAATGGAACAAGAGATTACTAGCTTAAAGATTATCAATCAACAGTTAGCTCAAACAAGGATTAACCAGAAGGAACAGCGTTTAGCAATAGAGCATTTGCAACATAAACAAGTCAAACTTGAGGAATATTTAACTGAGCAGATGAAGAGCTGGACAAGACTGCAGGCAATTGTAGAAGAACAGCATAAGCAAATGCCAACAACTATTCCAACCTTACAGCAATTAAAACAAACACTTACCGATGTTAGTAAACAGAAAATGGATTTACAAAAATTATGGCAGGAAAGCCAGCATGATTTACATGCCGCAAAGGAAGCTGCCAGTAATGCTAAACTAGCTGTGGAAATCGCCAAACAGAATTTTGAAGAATTAAAGCTCAAAATGAATGACAAGCGTGAGCAGTTTTCAATAAGCATGCAGGAAGCAGGCTTTGTGAACTATGAAGACTATGCAACTGCGAAAAGAAGTGCCGCTCAATTAGAAGAACTTAGGAAGGCATGCAGTGACTACACGTTACATGTTCATACGTTACAAATTCAAATTTCAGAAGGAGAAAAACATCTTCAAGGGAAAGAGGAGCAAGATTTAGCCCTGATGGAGGCAACCTTAGAAAGTCTCCGAATCGCCTATGAGGATGCTTTTAAACAACTTCAACAAATAGATGGATTTGCGAAATCATGTCAAAGCTTTATCAACAAAGTAGAAGAAACAGAGAGAGAGCTTCGTTTACTTGAGAGTGAGGCAGGGCGCGTGAAGGAGCTGTATGGCTTATTAAATGGGCAAAATTCGAAAAAGCTTTCCTTTGAACGATATATTCAAATTAATTATTTAGATCAAATTACAGAGGCAGCCAATATTCGTCTTTATCATTTATCTAATGGCCAATTTGAGCTTAGACGTTCGGACAGGCTTGAAAAGCATGCCAAGCAAAGTGGACTTGGGCTTGATGTATATGACGCTTACACAGATCAATTACGAGATGTCAAAACATTATCCGGTGGTGAAAAGTTCAATGCATCATTAAGCCTTGCCCTGGGAATGGCTGATGTTATTCAAAGCTTCCAAGGTAATATTTATATTGAAACAATGTTTATTGATGAGGGTTTTGGCTCGCTCGATGAAGAATCATTAAATAAAGCAATAGACACATTAATAGATTTACAAGATTCTGGACGAATGATTGGTGTCATCTCTCATGTGCCTGAATTAAAATCAGCGATGCCAGCCGTTTTACATGTCGAAAAAACATTGAATGGATATAGTCAAACATATTTTGAAATAAAATAAAGGAAGGTGTATTTCCGGCTTAAGGAAATACGCCTTCCTTTTATTTTTTTCGAGAATTGACTGTAGAAGTTGTCCCTTTTTTTGCTGCCATCACTTTTTTTACGATCGGTATAACAATAGGCGCTAATTTAACAGCGGTTTTCACTACTTTTGATACTTTCATCAAAAACACAGCTCCTTTTTAATTACTTCTACCTGTTTATTTTAAAAATGAAACATTAGCGGATAACTCGAACAGCTTGAATAATATTCCATATTACGATTCCGAGCGAGACAATTCCGTAAATGGCGAACGAAATGAACCAAATGATCATTACTGTACTATTACTTGAAGTGGGGTCTAAACTAAATGTAGAAAAGACAAAGACAATGAAAAATAAGATACCAAATACAAAAGGAATTAGATGAGACACTAGTGCTCGAATAGAATGTCTTTTGATGTCAGCATCTTTCGTAACGAAGTAAACAATTAATGGTACGATGAAAGGAGCAAAGAAAATACTGAGATAACTAAAGGCAGATAAAATTTTTTGGTTCTCCATAGTTGTACCTCCTTTTTTAATATTTACGCATGGAAAACAGTAAAGTTTCAAAAATTAAGTATGGAAGAGGTTGTAATCATTCCGTGCTTTGCGTACAATGAAAGTGTTCAAATTAAATTCAGATGTAACGACCACAAGGGGAGCTGATGATGTCAGCTGAGACTGGGCACGTAATGCCTTGACTCTTTGAACCTGTAAGCTAACACTTGCGTAGGGATGTGGATAGAAACCGACACTTGTACGATGTGAGGCTCTGTCCTGACATCGTTTTTTCATTCTTAAGAATAAAAAGATGTCAGAGAGAATCAAATCAGCGCATTTCTATTCCTGCTCTTGTATCCTACATCGGAACAAAGGAGAGAATATGTATGGACAAAAAAAGACTATTAATGCTAGTGGAGATTGCAATATTTTCTGCGATTGGCCTTGTGCTCGATCAGGTCTCCTTTAAAGTATGGGCACAAGGTGGCTCTGTTAGTCTTGTCATGGTACCAATTATGTTAATTGCATTTCGTTGGGGCTTAGTAGCTGGCCTAACAACAGGCTTACTTGTAGGTGTTATGCAAACCATGTTTGGAGCTTATATTGTACACTGGCTTCAAGGTTTATTAGATTACGGCGTTGCTTTCACAGTTGTAGGGTTAGCAGCCATTGTACGCAGACCTTTACTTGAAGCAGCAAGTCAACTAAACAAAACAAAAATGGCGCTTTATATTATTGTAGGTACGGTGTTTGCAGGCTTCTTGCGATATGCAGCGCATACTACTGCTGGAGCGGTATTTTTTGCAGAGTATGCCGGCGATCAAAATGCGTGGATCTACTCGATTATTTATAATGGTACCTATATGCTGCCAGCAACAATATTAACAGCCATTGTGGGAGCGTTATTATTCACAGCGGCTCCACAACTAATGCAACGTAAAGCATAATGCCATCCCCTTCATATTGGTGAAGGGGTTTTTTTATGTAGTCACAATAGAATAGCACTTTGCCAAGGAGGCAGGCATACAATATTTAAAGCGTTTAGCGTTATACGCGTAAAAAGTTATGTTATATTAAAGAGTAGATATTAGATGAAAGGGACGTTATACATGATTGTAAAAACGCAAGAAGAAATTGAAGCTTTTAAAAAAATTGGACGTATTTGTGCAGAGATTCGTGAAGCGATGAAGGCTGCTACAAAACCAGGTGTCACAACACTTGAACTAGATGAAATTGCTGGCCGAATGTTTGCTGAGGCAGGTGCCATTTCAGGACCAAAAGGAGAATATGACTTCCCAGGATATACTTGTATTAGTGTCAACGAGGAAGTAGCGCATGGTATCCCAGGTAAACGTGTTATTCAGGAGGGAGATATCGTCAATATCGATGTTTCAGGCTCTTTAGATGGTTACTTTGCCGACACGGGTATTTCATTTGTAGTTGGTGATGGCTATGAAGACAAAGAAAAACTATGCCGTGTTGCCAAAGATGCTTTTGATCGTGCTATGACAAAGGTAAAGGCTGGCTCTAAATTAAATCAAATCGGTAAAGCTGTAGAGCGAGAAGCGAATGCTAATGGCTTAACAGTTATCATGAATTTAACAGGCCATGGTTTAGGTCGTTCTTTACATGATGAGCCAAATCACATTTTAAATTATTATGATGCATGGGACTCTACGATTATGAAAGAGGGCATGGTTCTTGCAGTTGAGCCATTTATCTCAGCAAAAGCAGAGCATATTGTAGAAGCTGGTGATGGTTGGACATTCATTACACCTGATAAGTCTCTTGTTGCTCAAATTGAACATTCAGTAATTGTTACAAAAGAAAAACCAATTATCCTTACTTCATTAGACGAAGAATAGGATTACAAAAAAATCCTGCACACCAAATTACTTTTGGTAGGCAGGATTTTTTTTAATGAATAAAATACCAACTAAGAGTACACCACATAAAAATAACGCAGCTGTTGTTACGAGTAGCTCATCAAAACCATTATGTAAAGCGATTCCTATATAAGCCCATATAAAAACACTTGGATACATGATATCAAAGTGATGAAAGCGGATATGTAGCGCAATGGCTCCACCTAATGTCAGTAAAATAACTGCCCAAAGAGGAGTACTTAGACCAAAACCGTTCCAACCATAAGCTGTTAACGTAAAGCTAATATTTGTGATAAAAATAAATGTCATCCATGCAAAATAAATGGCGAAAGGAATACGCCCCGACAGTGATTTGTCATGAAGTGGATACGTATTGTACAACATAAATAAATACAAGACTAAGAGTAAGGTAATGCCGAGAGAAACAATAAATAATTCATGATGCCATACGTATATCGTTAATGCTTGTAAAATATTTATGCAACTAAAGAGCGCAGACTGTTTCATAGATGTCTTTTTGATGTTCATCACTAACCAATAACCGGTGAATAAATAAATGACAATCCAAATTACATGACTTCCATCAACAGGTGCAAATACCACCGAAAAACGATTAGAAATTTCTAAAAAAGATTGACCGTTAAGTTTCGTGAAAAAGGATGAAAAGGTTAGGATGAGTGAGACAATATAAGAAATTGTCATCAATAAAAATCGAGGCATGCTTTCCTCTCCCTTCGAGTTAGATTGTATAGGGAAAAGACAAATAAGTATAGTACCGTCACTCAATTTATTATAACGGAAATTTCCATCAATGTATCGTGTTGTTTTGCTAATTCTATCTACAATTTACCATCTCAATAGGCATCCATTTATTTCTTTAGTACAATAAGAATATATCCAGATTAAAGGAGTGAAGCTTTATGACGCAAAACATAAAAAATTTAGACCTATCTATTGAACTAGATAAAAAGATGTATAAAAAGAAATTAAAAGTACTCCAATATGAAATGTTAAATGCCCAACAATTTTTATTAAAAAATAAAATAGGTTTAATTTTAGTGTTTGAAGGTATGGATGCGGCTGGTAAAGGAGGAGCGATAAAACGTTTAATTGAACGTGTCGATCCACGTGGCTATGTCGTCCATCCAATTTCAGCTCCACAGCCACATGAATTACGCTATAACTATTTACAGCGGTTCTGGAGAAAGCTACCTCAGCACGGGCAGATCGCTGTTTTCGATCGTTCATGGTATGGTCGTGTATTAGTAGAACGAATTGAAGGATTCGCGACGAAGGACGAATGGTCTCGTGCTTATGAGGAGATTAATAATTTTGAAAAGATTTTAACCGCGGGAGACTACATAATTATTAAGTTTTGGCTACATGTTTCAGATGAAGAGCAATTAAAGCGTTTTAAGGAACGAGAACAAAATCCATATAAATCTTGGAAGTTAACAGACGAAGATTGGCGTAATCGAGAAAAGTCACCGCAATATATTGAGGCTGCCAATGAAATGTTTGAAAAGACCGATAAGAAAAATGCTCCGTGGGTTTTAGTAGCTGGAAACGATAAAAAATATGCGCGTGTGCAGGTGCTACAAGAAACGCTTGCACATATTGAACGCGAGGCACTGAAACGTGGGCTTCATTTAACAAATGTATTGGACAAGGCACATTTAGAGGATGCTGAGTCATCTAGCCTGGACATATTAAATGAGAAAAAGAAGTGAAAAATAAAATGTGAAATGATGGTGCTATGACTTAAGACATAAGCTGTTTTAGTTGTAGCAGCATCTTTTTTTACATACAATAAGGTAAAACTAGGGTTAACCCCCTTAATTTCCGGTGGTTGAGAAAGTAGTAAAAGTTGTTATCGATATTGATTGGAAGGCTAGTGTGGAGAAATGGTGTTTAAAATTTGGAATTTATTAAGAAAAAAGGATGGGAATGTGGTAACAATAAAGGGGGATAAATGCTACATCCGCACATTCCAAGAAAATGATGCACGAAGTTTAACAGGTCTCGTAAGCCGCAATAAATACTTTTGGTCAACCTATGAGCCTTTACAAAGACCTGAATACTATACAATCGACGCGCAATATAAAAAAATTCAAGAAAGTTTATATTTAATGGATTCAAAGCGAGAATTTACTTTTGGTATTTTTGAGCATGGTACTAATAATCTAATAGGACATATTGCACTATATGCTGTAAAACGATTACCCTACTCAAGTGCATTTGTGGGATATGCTATGGATGAAATTTACGTTGGTAAGGGAATTGTCACTGAGGCAGTGAATATGGTAGTCCGGTTTGCATTCGATCAAATTGGGCTACATCGAGTGGAGGCATATGTATCAACCCAAAATAATCCCTCTATGCGTGTCTTAGAGAAGGCGGGCTTTCAACAGGAAGGTCTTTTAAGAAAGCTTTTGTATATAAATGGTCATTGGGTCGATCATTATATGTATGCCCGTTTAGAGGATGAATAAATAAACAAGTGCCTTTCTTTTCAAAGGAAAGGCACTTGTTTATTGATTTGCTATAAATCAAGTTAGATAAACTATTGATGGTTACCGTTTTCAATTAAATCTAGATGACCTGTATTTGGGTCAATAATCAAACCATGTACAGGAACGTCTTTGACCATTAATGGGTGATTTCGAATCGTGTCGACACTTTTCTTAACACTTGTCGCTACATCACCAAAACCGCGTAAAAATTCTTTTAAATCAAAACCAGAATACTCCAGCATTTTGATGGTTTCTGGGTTAATACCTCTTTTAACCATTTCACTTAACATCGCATCAGGATCAACTGCGCTCATACCACAGTCATAATGTCCAACCACGTAAACTTCATCTGCTTGTAGGCCATAGACAGCAACTAATAAACTACGCATTACAGCACCGAAAGGGTGGCTTACTAATGCACCGGCACTTTTCACAATTTTTACATCGCCATTACGGAGATTCATCGCTTTTGGTAAAAGCTCTACAAGACGAGTATCCATACAAGATAAAACAACAATACGTTTATCAGGATATTTTGTAGTGATGAATGGTTCATATTTTTTCTCTTGTACAAACTCTTTGTTAAACTCTAAAATATCTTGTAACATTGTCATGAAAATTGCTCCCTTCCTTACAAAAAATATTTTAGAGCAAAACTTTAATTATGCAAACAATAAAGACTTTATTCAGACAATTTTTACAATAAAGAAGCAAACTTCATACACTTTAGCAGATTAAAAACTTTGAAACTATAAAAAAACAGCTACCTTTACAGTAGCTGTTTTTTTACATTAAAATTTTTCGCTTGGCTTTGGATCTACAGTTACTGAAGACTTGCTATCTAAACCAACTTGTAGGTAGTGGATGAAGAATCCAGTTGAAATTAATAAAACTGCTGAAAATCCAATAACAGTTGTAATGAACATTTTTAGAGCTCCTCTCTACTTAAATGATCTACTAATTACCCTAAACTAATTATACAATAGGATACTAGGAAAATCTAAGGATAATTTATGACATCCATAACATACTAGCCTAGAATACTATTAGTAAGAATGGATTATTTAGAATGCCCAATTTCCATCACGGAATATTGGGTCTTTTTGATTATCATGGGTAATGCCATCAATATTCATTTTATTGGAACCAATCATAAAGTCTACATGTGTCAAACTTTGGTTAATTCCATGCGCTGCTAACTCATCTGAAGTCATTTCTTTACCACCTTCAATACAAAATGCGTAAGCACTACCAATGGCTAAATGATTAGAGGCATTTTCATCAAATAATGTATTGTAGAATAATAAATTCGATTGTGAAATAGGGGATTGATGAGGCACTAATGCTATTTCACCAAGATAATGCGCCCCCTCATCTGTTTCAATGAGAGAAGCTAAAATTTCTTGACCTTCCTCAGCTTTTACTTCAATAATACGGCCATCCTTAAATGTTAATGTGAAATTGTCAATAATATTGCCGCCATAGCTTAACGGTTTAGTGCTGGATACAAACCCATTCACGCCTGTTTTTAACGGTGCAGTAAAAATTTCTTCAGTAGGCATATTCGCCATAAATGTTTGACCCTGTACGTTGGCACTACTACCGCCTGTCCAAATGTGATGTGCAGGTAATTCGATTGTTAAATCTGTGCCTGGAGCCGTGTAGTGAAGGGACTTATACTGTTTGCTGTTTAAATAATCGGCTTTGTCATGTAATTCCTTATCATGAGCTAACCAAGCCTCCACTGAATGTTCAAGATCGATACGCGTCGCCGCAAAAATAGCTTCCCATAGGGCATCCATTTGTTGATCCTCTGGTAAATCAGGAAACACCTTTGCTGCCCACGCTTTGGATGGAGCAGCGATAACTGACCAACTAAATTTATCAGATTGTAACATATGATAATAGTTCGCTAATGCTTGGCCAGACGCTTTTTGGAACGCCATTATTCTGTCACGCTCAATGTCTTTTAGTAAATCTGGGTTTTGTGAACTAATGCTTAGGAAAGCTGCACCATTTTCAGCCAGCCATTCGCGTTCTTGAACTTTCCAAGGTGGAAAGAAATCAAATGAGTCTTTCGGTGCTCCTTCATAGCGAGCACGAACAAGTTCGTCATCAGATAAATCGACAAATACCTGTTTTGCACCATTTTTATAGGCGATTTTAGTAATAATTTGAGCTAATTTTAAGTTATCGGTCGAACAGCTTATATAAAGATATTGATCTTTTTGGATATTTACTCCTACTTTTACCGCTAATTCGGCATATTTTAGTAATTTTGTGTTAAATGATAATAACAAACTCATATCCCCTTTCGAAATAAGACGGTTTAGTGTAATATTCTTAATTCAATATAATCAAAAATGGTCGAAATGTGAATAAAAAGCATTAATTACATCGAAAAATATTTAAAATACATTTATACTAGCATTATATATTTAAAATATGGAAAAATAGACGAAATTAAGAGTAATAGTAGATTTGGAGGTTCTAGAATGGATAAGTCGTCGGTCATAGGGTTAATAATTGCGTTTATAGCGCTATTAACAGGGATGGTAATGAAGGGTGTAAGTTTAACAGCTTTTTATAACCCAGCAGCTATCCTAATTATCATCTTTGGTACTATTTCCGCAGTAACAATTGCCTTTCCAATGCAAGAGTTAAAGCGTGTACCAAAGCTATTTAAGATTCTTTTTAAAGAAACTAAATTAGCAAATGATATTGAAATTATTAAGATGTTTTCGCAATGGGCTGACTTAGCTCGTCGTGAAGGGCTATTAGCACTTGAAAGTAAAGCATCAGAAATTGAAGATCCATTTTTGAAAAATGGTCTTACATTAGCGATTGATGGACAAAATGCAGACTACATCCGTGATGTATTAACAGAGGAAGTAGAAGCTATGGAAGAGCGTCATGCTAGTGGTTCTGCCATTTTTACACAAGCAGGTACATATGCACCTACTCTTGGGGTTCTTGGTGCAGTAGTAGGTTTAATCGCCGCATTGGCTGATATGAATGATATCGAAAAGCTTGGACACGCTATTTCAGCAGCTTTCATGGCTACATTACTCGGTATCTTTACTGGTTATGTTTTATGGCACCCATTTGCGAACAAATTAAAACGTAAATCTGCTTTAGAAGTGAAACAAAAGAGAATGATGATTGAGGGTATCCTTTCAGTATTAGAAGGGGAGGCTCCACGTGTTATTGAACAAAAACTGTCATCATACTTAACGATGGAAGAACGTCGTCAAATTTCTGGTGAAAGCGGGGCGGGTGGCCTTGGCAAAGAAAGCTAAGAAAAAAAAGCATGATGAGCATATAGATGAGTCTTGGCTAGTACCATATGCCGATATCTTAACATTGCTCTTAGCTGTGTTTATTATACTATTTGCTTCAAGTTCAGTAGACCAAGAAAAGCTAGATAGAATGTCAGCCGTTTTTAGTCAAGTTTTTGATGGCGGAACAAGCTTTTTAGAGCAGCCTGCACCAGTACCTAGTCCAAATGCAGATAGCGACCAAACACCACAACAAAATTCAGCCTACTTAAAGGATCAACAGGAGTTGGCTGAAATTAAAGATAGTGTCGATAATTTTATCGCTGTCAATGAAATGGAAGGTCAATTCGCTACAGAAATGACGGATGAAGGCTTACTAGTCACAATTCGTGATAGTATTTTATTTGATCCTGGACAAGCGACGATTAAACCGGAGTATATTCCTATTGCGAAGGAGCTTGCGGATGTATTAGTATCCAATCCGCCACGTAATATTGTTATTACTGGTCATACGGATAATGTTCCAGCGGGTCCTAACTTCTCATCAAATTTAGAGCTATCATTAATGCGTGCATCTAATTTTTATATGGTTTTATTAGACAGTAATTCACAATTAAAATCTGAGAACTTTAGTGCAAAAGGCTACGGTGAAAACCGAGCGATTGCACCTAATGATACAGCAGAAGGTCGTGCAAAGAACCGCCGTGTTGAAGTACTTATTCAACCGCTAGTGACTGAGGATGGCTCAGAAGCAAAGAATACACAATAAATTAAAAAAGCTATTAGCACTGACTGTTTGTCTCATGCTAATAGCTTTTTTATTTGCTTATTTACGTAATGCGCCCAATTCTGCAACAATTGCTTGCATTTCACTTGGACTAAATGTTTCTCTTTTCATAACCATTTCGTATAAATACGATAAGTCTTCGTAATTTGCTTCATCGAAATGTTCCGATTTCATTGCATCGACATTTACCATGCGAAGTTTATCCTTCATTTGATCAATCATATAAATAACGTTTTCCTTTGACGGGACTGACAAATCCATTTTTTAGCCTACCTTTCATACTCCTCGCACATATCATTTCATTGAATAAAAAAAATGTCAACTCCGTATTTGGGCATTGCTTTAAAAATAGACTGTTATTGGGTAGAATAAGGGCAGAAGACTAGTTTATTTATGAAATATTAGGGAATATGCAATTACACAAGCAGGGGGTTTTATTATGGGTCAAAGTAAATTATTAGTATCAATCGTAGCAGGAGCAGCAATTGGTGCAGCATTAAGCATGCTCGATCGCACTACTCGTGAAAAAACAATCGACACAACTAAGAAAATGAAAGAAGCTGTCACGTATTATGCAACAAATCGTGAAGAATTACAGGTTCTAGTGGAGGAGAAAGTACTGGCTGCGAAGGTGCTTTGTGAAAGTGTGTCAGATAATGTCAACACCATTGCAGAGAAGGTAGAGGAATTTAAAGAATTGCCAACTACGATTCAAAGTATGATTGATGACACAAAGTCAGCTTTTACTTTACCTCATAAAGAATAATTGTAGTTTTAGGAGGAGTTGTATGGAAAAGAAAAAGGCAACAATGCAAAATGCCTTTGGATTCGTCAAATCATTCGTGTCTCCTGAGGGGGAAGCGATTGATGTCATGACATCCAAGGGCTTTGTCCAAGATTTGATAGGTCGGTTAAAGCGGGTAGAAATTTCAGCGCTTTCCGCACAGCTCGCTTATTTCTTTTTACTATCATTCTTCCCATTACTTATTTTCCTCGTGACATTACTACCATATCTTAATTTGGAGACAACGCAGGTTTATTCATTTTTAGTAAATGTATTGCCAGATGAAGTTTATAAGCTCATTGAAAATACGTTGAATGAAATTTTAACAAACCGTAACAGTAGTTTATTGTCCATCGGGGTACTAGGTACGATATGGTCGGCATCTAAAGGTATTAACGCACTAATTCGAGCTTTGAATAAAGCATACGACACAGAAGGAAGAGCGGGTATATTAGATAGAGGGCTATCTCTTGTTTTTACTGTGGCTCTTGTTATTGTCATTGCAGTCGCTCTTCTATTGCCAGTATTTGGCCAGCAAATAGGTCATTTCCTATTTTCAATCGTTGGCATAGAGGAACAATTTGAATCGGTCTGGCATAATATAAGATGGTCAATACCACCGATACTTATTTTTATTGTTTTAATGGGTATTTACTGGTTCGTGCCTAATACAAGCCCAAGGTTGAAAATATTGGGTGTTTGGCCAGGGGCGGTGTTTGCTACACTTGCCTGGTTAGTGGTCACATATGCTTTCTCTTTCTATATTAATAACTTTGCGAATTATTCTGCTACATATGGTAGTATTGGTGGCGTTATTATTTTAATGCTCTGGTTATATTTTACGGGAATTATTTTAATCTTTGGTGGAGTATTGAATGCTACAATGCAGAAAAGGGCGTTACAAAAGGAAATTAATAGATAAGGAATTGACCGGATTAAAAAAATGGCCTCGCTTCTCGTAGGAGAGAAGCGAGGCATTTTTGTGATTAAACATTTTTATTCAGCATGCGTAAGCCATTTAAAATAACGAGAATGGTACTACCCTCATGTCCAATTACACCTAGAGGTAAATCGACTACTTGTAAAAAGTTAGAGGCAATTAACAAAATAATTACCCCAATTGAGAAGATAATATTTTGTTTGACAATTCGCTGCATTTTACGAGACAGGCGAACGGCATAAGCGATTTTAGATAGATCGTTTTTCATTAATACAACATCAGCTGTTTCTAACGCAACGTCTGTACCTTCACCCATCGCAATACCAGTAGTTGCGGTAGCCAATGCAGGCGCGTCGTTGATGCCATCACCAACCATTCCTACAAATTGATGTTGCGACAGCAAACGTTTCATTTCTGTTACCTTCGTTTCAGGTAGACACTCCGCTACATACTCTGTGACACCAGCTTCTTTTGCAATTACTTTTGCTGTTTTTTCATTGTCGCCAGTAAGCATGACTACTTGAATACCAAGCTCTTTTAATAATGACACAGCTTTCTTGGCTTCGGTACGGACAGTATCCTTTAAGGCTGTCAACGCGACGATTCCTTTTTGGTCACGGATGAAAATAACCGTTTTACCTTGTGCAGCAAGTTTTGCCGCAGCGCCATTTGCAAAATCATTGGCATGTTGAGCATTCACAAATTCAGGTTTACCAACTTGATATTCCTTGTTGTGAACGGTCCCTTTAATACCCCAACCTGGAATATCCTCAATTGTTGCTTGTGGTAAGACCGTAATTCCTTCCGCTTTTGCATAGGAAGTAATGGCTTGAGCAAGAGGGTGGTTGGACTGTGTTTCAATTCCTGCAAGAATAGCTAAAGCCATCTGAGATTCGAATCCATCGCGGACAATAAAATCTGTCACGACCGGTTTACCTTGTGTTAATGTTCCTGTTTTATCGACTGCTAATGCACCTAAAACACTGAGATGCTCTAAATGTAAGCCACCCTTAAATAGCACACCATTTTTGGCGCCATTTGAAATGGCTGCAAGTGTCGCAGGCATGATGGCTGCGACAAGTGCACATGGAGATGCAACAACCAATAAAACCATGGCACGATAAAAAGTTGTTGTCCAATCCCAACCAAGTACGAAATGGGGAAGGAACATCATGATGGCTACACCAAGTAAAACAAACTTCACATAAGTTCCCTCAAATTTTTCGATGAATTGTTGAGACGGAGATTTTTCACTTTGAGCACTTTGAACAAGCTGGATAATTTTTTGAAAAAGTGTTTCTGAATTGGCCTTCGTCATTTCCATCGTAATCGCACCATTTAAGTTTACGGTACCTGCAAAGATTTCATCACCTTCACTTTTTAAAACGGGTAATGGTTCTCCGCTAATAGCTGACTCATCAATGGAAGACTGTCCTCTAAAAATAATACCGTCGGCTGGAATACGCTCCCCAGGTTTGATTAATAAATGGTCACCAATTTGTAATGTAGAAACGGATACTTTCATTGGCTCAAAGTTGCCTCGAACTAACCAGGCTTCTTCTGGCTGAAGATTCATTAATGTAGATATTTCACGATGACTTTTATTCATAGCATAAGTTTCAAGTGCACCACTTACTGCAAAGATGAAAATAAGAATAGCACCTTCTGTCCAATAACCAATGGCTGCGGAACCGATAGCTGCTAATACCATTAGTAGCTCAACATTTAATTTCTTATCTTCTATTGTTTCTTCAATACCTTCTTTTGCCTTGGCAAATCCACCTACACAAAATGCAATGACATAAAGAAGAACAGAAGCGGTTGTTTGTCCGCTAGTATCTAAACGCCATGCAAGTAAGATGAATACACCAGCGATTAACGCAGCGATTAATTCTGCATGTTCTTTTGTTTTCTCAATTAAATTTATATTTTCTCGATTAGAGTATTCCATTCATATCCCTCCTGATAATGAAAATCAATATCAAAACCTTTAATTATAAACAATTTAATATGGTGTGTAGTTGAAAATGGATTTCAATTACCATATATATTATTTAGAATTATTATAACAAAGGAATTTATAGAAATAAAGAGGGTAGCTAAAAAAAAGGGGATTTTTATTAACAGAAAAAGGCACAGTCTATTCACTAGGAATATTCTGTGCCTTATAAAAGTGTGCAGTCAGAAGGGCTACTGCTTACTTATATTTAATTAGAAAACTCTTTCTGCGTGCAATGCAAGTTTTTCTAAAGATGATTTATCGACATCTGCGTGTAACGAGTTGCCGTGTGAATCCATTGTTACAACTGCTGTGAATTTTTCAACATTTAAGTGCCACATAGCTTCTGGAATACCGAATTCCATTAAATCAACACCATCTACACCTTTAATGCAGTCTGCGTAATATTGGGCTGCTCCACCGATAGCATTTAGGTAAACGCCACCATGTTCATTAAGAGCTTTTAATGTTTTTGGTCCCATACCACCTTTACCGATGACAGCACGAATACCGAACTTCTTCATGATATCGCCTTGATATGGCTCTTCACGAATAGAAGTAGTTGGACCAGCTGCTTTTACTGTCCAATTGCCTGCCTCGTCTTTTGCCATAACTGGACCACAGTGATAGATAACTTGTCCATTTAGATCCACTGGTGCATCATGGCTCATTAAATGATGGTGGATAGCGTCACGACCAGTATACATACGTCCTGTAATAGAAACTACATCTCCAACTTTTAGTGAACGAATTTGTTCTTCTGTAATTGGTGCAGTAAGTTCTACTACATTTGTTGTGTTGTCTTCTGTTGTAGCAGCCACTTCATCCTTGAAAGTAATTTTTTCACCTTCTTGGTAGTGCCATTTTATAATTTCGCCTGTTTGAGGATCGATGTCTACAGCCATACGACGGTAAGCCCAGCAGTTATATGCTACAGATACATAGAAGGAAGCTGGGATACGGTGCATAACCCCAATTTTACATCCTAGTAATGTTGCTTCACCACCGAAGCCCATTGTACCGATACCAAATGTATTAGAAGTTTTCACCACATACTCTTCTAATTTGGCAAGATCAGGATTTGGATTCGTATCTTCAACATGACGGAATAATTGTTCCTTTGCTAAATCGTAGCCAGAAGAACGATCTCCACCAATACCAACACCGATGAAACCAGCAGAACAACCTTGACCTTGTGCTTGGTATACAGAGTGTAAAATACACTTACGGATACCATCTAAGTCACGACCTGCACGACCAAGACCATCTATTTCACATGGAAGACTGTATTGAATGTTTTTGTTCTCACAGCCGCCACCTTTTAGAATTAATTTAATCGTAATGTAATCATTTTCCCATTGTTCAAACTTAATAACTGGTAAACCATCGCCAAGGTTATTACCACTATTGGCACCAGTTAATGAATCCACTGCATTTGGACGTAGTTTTGCATCCGCTGTCGTATCACTGATTGCTTTTTTAATCGCAGCTTTAATTTCTAATTGGTTTACGCCCACTGGTGTATAAATTTTGAAAGTTGGAAGACCAGTATCCTGACAAATAGGTGATACATTATCTTCTGCCATAATAATATTATTTGAGATTGTGTCTAAGCTCATTGCCGCACGTGTTCCAGCATTCTCAGCTTCTTTTGCTTTTTTAATCGCACGACGTACATCCTTAGGTAAATTCGTGGATGTTTCAGTAATTAAATCATAAAGACTTTTTTCCAAAGTTTGTAGATTCATTCGTGTATTGCCCCCCATAGAAAATTTGATTATTTCCACGTAACATTATACTCTTTTCAACTAATGAAAAAAAGAGGCCTTACTTATGAGGGCTAAATTTACGCATAGTTTAATAGTATTTTAATAGAGAGTTGATTTTTCAGAACGTTTGTTCCATAATAATGATAACCCACAATTAGGAGGAATTTGTATGTCTGCTAAAACTTTACTTGAATTACCGGAAGAATTTGAACTATACAGACCGCTAATAGAGGAAACAATGAAGCCTGTTGTCCTTATTGATGCGGATGCTGGGAAAACAACCTTGTTTCAAAGTAAGTTTGCGGGGGATCCTTATTTCCCAATTGCAATGGAATATCCTAAAAATGCAAGTGGACAACCACTAAAGCTTTTAGCCCAGGTTAATTTTGCCGAATTGCCGAAGCATTTGCCGAATTTCCCAGAAGAAGGGATATTGCAGTTTTATATTGATGGCTATGACGATGTATTAGGAATGGGCTTTGATAATGGAAAAAATCAAGAAGGTTTCCGTGTCATTTTTCATGATACCGTTATACATGATGAAGCGCAGCTTATACAAGATTTTTCTTTTGTAGAAAAGGAAGATGAGGAAATGTATTTTCCAGTAGAGCGTGAAATGACATTATCCTTTAAAACAGATTTTGAACCCTTATCGATTGATGATTACAAAGCCAATGAAATTTACAGTAATATCATAACGACGGTTGAAGATAACGAAACATTAGAAGATGCCTTTTATGATGCTTTAACTGGGGATGGACATAAAATAGGTGGTTATCCTTTCTTTACACAAGAAGATCCACGTGCATACGGTGATTATACAGACTCTACAATTTTGCTATTGCAAATAGATAGTGTGGGGGATGATATATTATGGGGCGATTGTGGGGTTGGCAATTTCTTTATTACTGAGGAAGAATTAAAAAATAAGGATTTTAGCAATGTTCTTTACAATTGGGACTGTCATTAAAAAACAAGCGAGCATACGTTGTGCTCGCTTGTTTTTTAAATTTTATTGTTCACGAGCATTAAATTGCTCCATTTTATCTTCTAAGTCATCCATCATTTGAATTAAACGATCAATATCATCTAATTCTGCTGTTTCAGGATCTAGGGCATCTAATACTTCTAAAAACATTTCAAGACGCTCTCTTAAATAGGTTACTTGCTGTTTTTTATCAGTGATTGGCTTGGACATACATACACCTCATTTCATCCCTTTCATCGTAGCTGATTTAGGCTGAAATTTCAATGTTTAGGTAGACACCTAGGACTAAGCGATTAATTTTAAAAATAAGTAGACGGAATATTTACAATATTGAGTATGTATGTTAAAGTTGTTTTAAGATAAAGTAAAGGAGTTGATCGAAAACATCTTTAATACTCTAACTCGAAAAGGAGGGAGTTTAAACAAGTACTCGGTAATAATCAAAAGCCGAATTTCGTGTTTATACAATTAAATGACAATAAGTATTCGTTAAGCCTTAGCGTAAAATCACATGTGGTGAGCGCTAAGGCTTTTTGGTATGCTGTTCTTTGGGAGATTGATTGGAGGAAAAGATGACATACTTCTCAGACTACAGCAAAAAAAGATTCACCATATTAGTAATAATTGTATCCATATCGGGCTTTTCGCAAGGGATGCTATTACCGCTCATTTCTATAATTTTTGAACGTGATGGCGTTTCCTCAGCATTAAATGGCTTAAATGCAACGGGCTTATACATAGGGACATTATTAATTTCACCATTTATCGAGCAGCCATTACGAAAATGGGGCTATAAACCGATTATTTTAATTGGTGGCGCACTTGTTTTTATCTCCTTATTGGCATTTCCTTTATGGAAAAGCGTCACATTTTGGTTTGTGCTTCGTTTACTGATTGGTGTTGGGGACCATGCCTTGCATTATGCCACCCAAACATGGATTACTAGTACTGCTGATCATAAAAGCTTGGGAAAAGGGATGGCTATCTATGGCTTGTCCTTTAGTATAGGCTTTGCTGTTGGGCCACTGATGGTAAAGTTGATTGAAATAGGTGAAGCTTTACCATTTATTGTTTCGTCAGTCATGTGTTTAATTGCGTGGTCTTTTGTATTCTTCTTACAAAATGAAAAACCTGAGCGCTTAACAGGTGATTTACATGCAAGAGGGTGGAAGCGTTACAAAATGGCTATTTTATTTGGCTGGATTGCCTTTTTAGGACCTTTTGTATACGGGTTCCTCGAATCTTCATTAAATGCATTATTCCCCGTATATGCACTGCGTAAAGGTTTTGAGGTTGGCATGATTCCAATTATTTTATCAGTCTTTACATTTGGTGGTATTTTAACTCAAGTACCATTAGGTGCACTGGGAGATAAAGTTGGGAGACGGAATATTTTGATGGTAGGGTCATTTGGTGGCGCTATTATTTTCGCAATTGCCAGCTTTTTAGAACATTCACAATTGGCTGTCGCTATAGCGTTTTTCTTAACGGGTACACTAGTTGGCTCGATGTTCTCTTTGGGGATTACATTTATGGCAGATTTAACGCCAAAGGAGCTACTACCTACTGGGAATTTACTCTGTGGAATTGCCCTAAGTATAGGTAGTTTAACTGGACCGTTTTTAGGTGGAGTTTATTTAGAATATGTAAAAAACTATAGCTTCCTTTTACTTGTAGCAATGCTGTTGCTAGTTGTGGCTTTCATATTACTCATATTTGGACGTCAAATGAACAAACAGACATCAATGGCAAAATAAAAAGAGCGGGGCTCATCTCCCGCTCAAAAACAAAAAAACGCCCAGCAAATCCGTGCTGTTATGGCGTTTTTTGCGTAACAAGGATGTTCCGTCCAAGTTACATAGGTTTGGCACCTAGAAAAGAATTATACAGATAAATTCTTATGAAATCAATAAAAATAAAAAGGGATATTTTGGACATTACTACTATTTTTAAATATAATGAAAGAACACTTGCTTAAGAAGGAGGTTTTATCATGACCGAAAAGAAAAAACTATCTATTCATCGCGCTTTAACAGAATTAAAAATGCTACAGCAACGCATTGAAGGGGCAACAAATGAGGTTAGCTCTGTAGTAGCCAATCGTAAAAGTAATCAGAAAATAAATGGAATAGAAATAGTTGAGTATGAAAAACAAATGCAAGCATCCTACGATAAAGTAATGGGCTTAATTAGCTATAGAAATAAAATAAAAGCTTTAGTTGTACAATCGAATGCCAGCACAAAGGTAATCGTTGGCAAGGACGAAATGACTGTCGCGGAGGCCATTGAGCGGAAACAATCTATTCAATATGAAAAGAACTTGCTAGAAGTCATGCAACATCAATATCGTTCCGCTATTCATACAGTCGCCAAAGAAAATGATGCATTACCGGCTAAACTGGAAACGTATTTAATTAATATATTAGGCAATAAAGATAAACAATCTCCGGAAGAAGTAAAATTACATACGGACACATTTATGAAAAGAAATGAGTTTGAAATCATTGATCCACTAAATGTCAAACAGCAAATAGAGACATTAAGTAGTCGGATTGAAGAGTTCGAATCAGAGGTCGATGCAGTCTTATCTGAATCGAATGCCACAACATTTATTGAAGTCCACGCTTAAAGGGATATGCATGGCCTTGCGAAAACGGAAAACGAAGAGTCGCTCGCGCTTCAAGGCATGTGTGTGAGTTTAAACATAAAACATGCCTTACACAAATGAATCTTACAATAAAAACAACCTAAAGGCTTAAAGGTTAAAGGTAAAAGTATAAAGTTTACGTGTCAAACATCTTTCTATAAAAGCTGAAAATTGAAGCTTTAAAAATCTTTTAAATCCTGGGGTAATGGTTGAGGTATCGACTTTTCTGGACCGTCCGTCATCCACCAGGCTGCTCGTGCTGTGCAACATAAAGAAAGGACGTCTCCATTTCTTTTGAGACGTCCTTTTTATGATTATTTATTTTTCAATACCAGCTTTGCAACACATTCTACCTGCGCTGTCTGTGAGAACATATCAACAGGTTGAATATACTCAACATGATAATGCTTCGATAGTTGCTGTAAATCCTTTGCTAATGTAGATGGATTACAAGATGTATAAACAAAACGCTTTGGTTTAAGCTTAAGCACGGTTTGGATAAACTCGGGTGCTAGACCAGTACGTGGTGGATCTACTGTAATAACATCTGGTGTAAAGCCTTCTTTGCGCCATTTTGCTAAAACACTTTCAGCAGTACCAACAGCATATTTGGTATGCTTGAAACCATGGTTGCGAGCATTTTTTCGGGCATCTTGAATGCTTTCGGGAATGATATCCATCCCGCGAACTTCTTGCGCTTGATCGGCTAGCCAAAGTCCCACAGTCCCAACTCCACAATATGCATCCACTACTGATTCTTTACCTGTTAATGCAGCTGCTTTTTTAATTTCATCATATAGATGAACTGTTTGTGTGGGGTTAAGCTGGAAGAAAGCACGAGCCGATAAGTCAAAGGCCAATTCGCCAAGCTCTTCATGTATCGTTTCTTTACCGTCAAGAACTATTGTCTCATCGCCAAAAATTAAAGAAGTTTTCTCACGATTAATATTTTGTGCAATGGAGACAATGCTAGGATCGATTTTTTTAATCCGTGTAATCAGTTCAGCTAAATGAGGAATTTCTTTACGAGTAGTTACAAGTACAACTTGTGTTTCGCCTGTACGTATCCCTGTACGTACTACGATCGTACGCACTAAGCCATCAAGTGTTCGTCCATCATAAATAGTGATATTTAATTTTTGTAAAATCTTACGTGTTGCAACAGTAATTTTAGAAGTGACAGGGTGCTGTACAAGGCAATCGTTAATATTTAGTAGCTTATTACTGCCTTCAACAAATAAGCCTGCATATACTCGCTTGCCTTCCTTACGTACTTGGAATTGACTTTTATTACGATAATGCCATGGATTATCCATTCCAAGTGTTTTTCGTACTTCCACTGTTTCAGCTAGAGGTTTCGCATAACGCTCTAAAGCTTGGATGACAATATCACGTTTTTCCACTAGCTGTTTTTCATATGTCATATGTTGAAGTTGACAGCCACCACATTCATTGTAGACTGGACAAGGTGCTTCCTGGCGGTGCTTAGAGGCTTTACGAATGGATAAAATCTCAGCTTCAGCAAAATTACGTTGTGTTTTCGTAACTTGAGCTGTAATTTCTTCGCCAGGAATAGCTCCTTTGACAAATACTACATTTCTTTTATAAAAACCTACACCTTCTCCGTTGATCCCTAGTCTTTTTATTATTAGTGGGAATTGTTGTCCCACGGTCATTGTTGTTTGCTGCGTCAAACGTTCCACGTCCCTGCTTTATAATGTCATCTCCCCATTATAACGAAGGAGCAGACGATTGCAAAGCAACAGGGAAATCTTCATATTCTAATACTAAATCATCAAGTGATAAGAAGGTATAGCCTTGTTTTTTGGCTTCTGCTATGAACATTGGCAAAGCTTCGGCATTATCTTGTGCAACAGTATGCATTAAAATAACGGCACCTGGATGCAATTGCTCCATGAGCGCATTATAGGCATAATCTGCACCACGTCGTTCATCTTTCATCCAATCTTTAAAGGCAACAGACCAAAATATATGACGATATCCTTCCGCATTTCCTACTTCTAGCAGTTTTGCATTAAAGGTTCCTTCTGGTGGGCGAGCATAGGTTGTGCGGTCTATGCCAGTCAATTCACGTAATTTTCCATCAAATTTTCGCCATTCTGCACGCATACCTTCTGGTGAAAGTCGAGCCATATTAGGGTGGCCATACGAGTGGTTCCCAATAGTATGCCCATCCTTTACCATACGTTTTACTAGGTCACTGGCGCTGTCTAAATAATGCCCCGTTAAAAAGAAAGTGGCAGGTACATCTTCTTTTTTCAATGTATCCAAAATACTTTCGGTAAAGCCGTTTTCATAGCCATTATCAAATGTTAGGTAGGCAATTTTTTTATCTGCCTTCCCTTTATAAATAGCCCCGTATTTATCAAGTAATTGATCTAGCTGTGCACCAGCCTCTGCCTGTTCACCATTTTTTGCACGCTTAAAACCCCAATGATGTTCATCAGAACCTGCAGCAAAATATGGATTAATGCTAATACCTGCGGCAATAATAAACGTAGCGATTACCGCACCTACAATATGTTGTTTCCACATAAAAAACGCATCCTTTCTTTTTCATTAGGATGCGTAAAATAGCTATAAATTATCCACTAATTCTGATCAATTAATAAGTCTTCAAGTGCTTCTGTTAAATGCGGATATTTAAATGTAAAATGATGCTTTTCTAACACTGCTGGTCGTACATGTTGACCCTCTAAAACAAGAGTGCTCTGTTCTCCAAGCGCCAAACGTATAGCAAAACTAGGAACAGGCAACCAATGTCGTTTGCTCATGACCATTGCGATTGTTTGCCCAAATTCTTTCATGCACGTAGCATGAGGTGCTGTTACATTGAAAGGTCCATGAATATTTTCATGAAGGATGGCGAAATATAAAGCACGTGCTACATCTTCAATATGTACCCATGAAAGCCATTGCTTACCAGAGCCGATTGTTCCGCCAACATGCATTTGATATGGTAACAGCATTGGTGGTAATGCACCGCTCTTTCTACCTAAAATGACCCCAAAGCGTGCAAGGGCAACACGAATTCCTAATTGTTCTGCTCGTTTCGCATGTCGTTCCCAATCATGAACGGTCGTGCCTAAAAAATTGTTCGCCGCATCAGTAAATGTTTCATCATAAATAGCCTCTGAAGAATGGGGGTAAAAACCTATGGCACTTGCATTAACCAGTACTTTAGGTTTTTTCGTGAGCTCTGCCATTATGCGCACTATTTCAAGTGTCGCATGCATCCGGCTCCAATAAATATCCTTCTTTTGTTTTTTTGTCCATCGACCAGTGTTTAAAGAAACTCCCGCTAAATTCACAAAGGCATCTGCTCCTTCTAATGCCTCTATTGGTAGTGACTCATCCTGCAACCATTGTACATAATGAATGCCATTTTTTTCGGAAGATGGACTCCGAGTTAAGACAAAAATATTGTGACCGTTTTCCAGTGCTAGCTTGATAAAAGCTTTTCCCACAAAACCAGTTCCACCCGCAATCACAATTTTCATAAAAAGCACCCCTTTTTTCAAAATTACACTTACTACTAAGTGTATCATTTAACACGTATGCGAACATCTAAAGTGACCCTAGAAGAAGAGGGATGAATAGCATCGAATAACAGATACCATAAAAAGAAATGTTATAATGGACGGGTGAGGTGTTGGCTATGCGTATGATTACGAAAATTGCACGTCAAAAAAACAATCCTGAACGTTATAATATCTATTTAAATGAAGAATATGCATTTCCTGTTGACGAGGCTATTCTTCTTCAATTTGGTTTAACAAAGGGGAAGGTTCTCGATGAATTTGAAATTCAGGAAATTGCCTACGAGGATGAAATACGGAAGGCATTTAATAAAGGATTAAACTTTCTTTCTTATCAAATGCGAAGTGAGCACGAGGTTAAGAAAAAACTTCTTACCTTAGAATTTGGTGAAGCGGTAGTTTTAGAAGCGATTCAGAAATTAAAATCGTATGGCTTTATAAATGATGAAAACTATTCCAAAGCTTTACTTGATACAAAAAAGGCGACAATGAAAAAGGGGCCGAGAGCTATTAGACAAGATCTCATTAAAAAAGGAATTGATAAAAACCTTCAAGATGAGGTACTTGCCACATATAGTTTTGAAGAACAAATCAAATTGGCCTTGCAGTTGGCGGAAAAAATTGTACGTTCAGAAAAAAGAAAGACGCCAGCACAAGTAAAGGCTAAAATTCAGGATTATCTGTTAAGAAAAGGCTATGCATTTCCGATTGTAGAAGAGGTGCTTAATCAAATAGAGCTGGAGCAAGATGAAGATAACTGGCAACCATTACTCGATGCACAAGGCGAAAAAGTTTGGAAAAAGTACGTATCGAAGTATACTGGTTATGAGCTAAAAATGAAGGTAAAGCAGACGCTCTATCAAAAGGGTTTTCCTATAGAAGTAATAGACCGTTTTATAGAAGAGAAGGAGAATGAGGAATGAACGAAAAGAATTATGCTGCGATGTCTGAGCATGAACTGCGTGAGGAAATTGCGTTTTTAAAAGAAAAGGCAAGAAAGGCAGAACAGCTTGGAATCATTAATGAATTTGCTGTATATGAGCGTAAAGCATTAATGGCAGCGGCTTATTTAGTAGATTTAGACACAATTGTTCCTGGAGAAATGTATCGTATTGATCGTTCAGATAATGAATTTTTCCAAGTCGATTATTTAAAGGGACGCTTTGCATGGGGACATCGTTTAGGCGGTGACAAATACCAAGAGGCACTACCTGTATCTATGCTGTCTCCTGTAAAGGTGGGCAAGTAAGTGGAAGAAAAAATTGAAAAATTGACAGCAGAATTGCTTGCAAAAAATCCACAAATGTCAGTTGGACGTGCCCGTGTCTGGATTGAATTATTATGGAGCGACTTTGAATCAACTTCAGCCAAAGCAGGATATGATTATCGAGGGGCAGATTATACAGAGAATCTTGTCCGCCAATTAATTACAAGCTATGGTGATAAACTACATGCCTTTGCAGGGCGCAATCCAAAATATGCCCACCTCCTAGATGCTAGCGATGATATGATACAATAATAAAACCCTGACCATTATTGGTCAGGGTTTACTGCTTAATTACTTGCACCAATTTGTAATTTTTTCTGAAGCTTATCTTCTGTAAAAATCCAACCTGTGTAAGATGTAACGATTTCATTATCGTCATTTAAATGTGCTACTGCCACAAATGGGTAGCGATTGTCACTACGATAACGCAGGTCGATTAAACGTACCTCCAATAAGCCGTTTTCAAGCTCAGAAATCTCCCATCTGTACATTGGGGAGAACGACACGAAGGCAGCTAAATTGGGGTCTTTCATGGCTGCATGAATAAGGGCAGTTTTAGGTAAAGGTTTAATTTCGAATTTATCATAAATATTAACAGTCCTGCCATAAGCCCGGCCAACATAATAATGTGTTTTAGACTTGGCGGCAATTCGCCAATGGAAGAAGCGCATAGTTGGTGCTACGATAACATATTCTTCATCTTGTATTGTACTGTGGACAGCATTTTTTACTGCTTTTTGAACAGCGAATCGCAACATATAATAAATCACGATAATGATATACATGATGCCAAATGTCCAAACAGGATTGGCTCCAAAAGCCCATAATACAATACCCAAACAATGTAAGGAAAAAATAATTGGATCAAATGTATTGATGACACCTAGAGCAACCCATTTTCTGGAAAAAGGCCGTATTGCTTGTGTGCCGTATGCATTAAAAATATCTACAAAGACGTGAAGAGCGACAGCTAAAAAAGTCCAAAGCCATAAATGAAACACATTTACGTCTTGCAAAATAAGGGATATAACAGCTGTAATTAAGATCGGCCATATAGCTACTGCCGGTAGTGAATGTGTAATTCCACGATGATGTCGAATATAGATGGCATTATTGCGTAGTTTTAACACAGTATCAACATCCGGAGCTTGTGAGCCAATTATCGTACCTGCCATGACGGCAGTAAAGGTCATTGAGTGATTTGCTACTATAGGGTCAGCTAATGCAAGACCGCCAAGGGCAATACCCATAACGAAATGTGTACCTGAATCCAAAAATATCCACTCCTAGTATGCAGTAAAATCGAGTACAATGTGCATACATCTTTATTTCATTTATAAATAACTTTATTCAATTTTTAGTCTGGTGACATTCGATAATGACGAATATTGTCAGTTATGGACGAATGTTCATTCTTCTTTAATTGTATACCCTTTTTAACATAAATTAAATCGTAAAAACTTTGGAGGTCACTGTGAATTACCCATATGTAACAGAATTTCGACATTCTTTAGTCGAATGGTTTAACGCTGAGAAACGCGACTTACCGTGGAGACATACTACGGACCCCTATAAAATTTGGGTTTCTGAAGTGATGCTACAGCAGACACGTGTCGACACAGTTATTCCTTATTACAATCGTTTTATGGAAAGTTTTCCAACATTAGATTTACTTGCAGAAGCTCCGCAAGATTATTTATTAAAGCATTGGGAAGGACTTGGCTATTATTCACGAGCGCGTAATTTACAGGCAGGTGCACGTGAGGTTTTAGAAAATTACGGAGGCGTGGTCCCCGATAATCGCCACGAAATATCAAAATTAAAAGGTGTTGGTCCTTATACCGCTGGTGCTATTTTAAGTATTGCCTATAACAAGCCCGAACATGCAGTAGATGGCAATGTTATGCGAGTATTAAGCAGAGTGCTGAATATAAGTGAAGACATAGCCATACCAAAAACCAAAAAAATTTTTGAAGCTGCAGTTGAGGAGCTTATAGATCCTACTAATGCATCTTCCTTTAACCAGGGCTTAATGGAGCTAGGGGCACTTATTTGTACACCTACGTCACCGAAATGTTTACTATGCCCTGTGCGAGAGTATTGTACAGCGTTTAATGAAGGTGAACCGGAAAAACTGCCTGTTAAATCGAAAAAAATAAAGATGAAGAATTTGAGTTATGATATTCTTGTCTGTCAAGATGAACAAGGACGTTTTTTAATGGAGCAACGTCCTGAAGAAGGGTTATTAGCTAACCTTTGGCAATTCCCAATGATTGATACTAGTCAGGTATCAGTGGAAAGCTTCTTAAAGGAATGTTCCATCAGTGTACAAGCTAAGCATGAACTGCTTACGTTTAAGCACGTGTTTTCACATTTAACATGGCATATAAATAGCTATTTTATGAAGTGTGAATCCACATCGATAGGCGATTGGTTCACTCAAGAACAAATAGAACAATTGCCGATGCCTGTTCCTATGTTAAAAATTTGGGAAGAGGTAAAACAATAAACAGGAAAATAAATCCTACTTTAAACAATAAATTAGTGAGCATAAAATTCATCACCTCGGTACACAATAATTAGCGTGGAGGTGAATGAATAATGAAAAAGCAAAACAACCAAAATTTCCAACCGAATAAAAACATGCAACGTCAAAGTGAAGAATTTGGTTATGAAACGGACGTAAATGAAGTGCAAAAGCAAAATGCTAAAGCAGAGCAAAAGAAAGCTCCAGCTTCAGGTCGTTTCTCTAAAACTAACCAAGATCTAGGTGAGTAACACTTTGTAATTGCATAATTGCATTTACCTCTAAGGGGCTGTCTAAAAATCCGAAAAGATGAAAAAGACAGCTCCTTTCTATATTTATTTAAAAAACCAATAAATACCAAAATGGTAGAACTACTATTAAATTTCGCTTAAAGTTAACGAAATTTTATACAAATTCAAAATAGCGTAGTGAAATTTGTGGTTTTCTAACTACACCTTTCGCGTACACATTGCTATAATATACTAGAGACTGCTAGATTTAGGTAGCATAGACGAAAAGGTGGGCTTCAAAATGGCATTACCAGTAGAAGGAGAAACGATACAAATACATAGTTATAAACACAATGGCCGCATCCACCGTGTTTGGCAAGAAACGATGGTTTTAAAAGGAACAAAAAATATTGTGATCGGTGCGAATGAACGGACACTTGTGACAGAATCCGATGGTCGTACATGGCTAACGAGGGAGCCTTCTATTTGCTATTTCCATGCGGAACACTGGTTTAACATCATCTGTATGCTACGTGAAGACGGCGTGTATTATTATTGCAATCTAAGCTCACCATTTGTGTTCGATAATAATGCCATTAAATATATCGACTATGATTTAGATATTAAAGTTTTTCCTGACATGTCTTATACGCTTTTAGACGAGGATGAATATGAGCTTCATCGTAAGGAAATGTCTTATCCTGATGTGATTGATAAAATTTTAAAGCGCAATGTCGATAAGCTAATAAGCTGGATTCAACAAAAAAAAGGACCATTTGCACCCGATTTCATCAATGTTTGGACAAATCGTTACAAGTTCCAGCTTGATATGCAGTCAGATGATTGTTAGTGACACCTATTAGTTAACTAATAGGTGTTTTATATTGCCTTTTTTAGCCACTCTTAATGAGCATCTTCTACACTGTTAGGGAAGGCACATACAAAATAGTTAGCGGTAAAGTCATCATAACTGTATTTTAATCAAAATATTGCTATAATACATAGGGCATTCATCAATGGATGCCTGTTTCTTTTTGTAAGGATGTGATGAAAATTTGGGAAGCATAAAGCGATATATGCGCTTTGTAAAACCTTATTCTTGGGAAATCGTTCTAACGATTGTTATTGGTATAGTTAAATTTGCTATTCCATTATTTATTCCATTACTCATTAAAATTGTGTTGGATGATATTATTGCTGCGGACGACTTAACAGATGGAGAAAAAACAAAAGAGCTGTTATATTGGCTGGGCGGAACGATTATTGTGTTCTTTATTATTCGTCCACCAATCGAGTACTATCGTCAATATTTTGCACAACATGTTAGTAATAAGGTGCTGTTTGATATTCGGAAAGAAATCTACGCACATTTACAACGATTAAGTTTAAAATATTATGCCAATACACGTGCTGGTGATGTTATTTCTAGGGTCATCAATGATGTTGAGCAAACGAAGAACTTTGTGATGACGGGTTTAATGAATGTGTGGCTAGACCTTGCAACCATTGTGATTGCAGTAATTATTATGCTCACAATGGATATTAAGCTCACATTAGTGGCCTTATTAGCGTTCCCGTTTTATGCATTGAGTGTGAAGTACTTTTTTGGAAAACTGCGGGACTTAACACGTAAACGTTCTCAAGCACTTGCAGGTGTACAAAGCTATTTACATGAACGAGTAGCTGGTATGAGTATTATAAAAAGCTTTACGCTAGAAAAGCATGAACAAAAATTATTTGATGAAGCAAATGGGGAGTTTTTAGAGAAGGCCCTTGACCAAACAAAGTGGAATGCTAAATCCTTTGCTGTGGTGAATACTATTACAGATGTAGCGCCTTTACTAGTTATTGCTTATGCAGGTTATGAAGTCATAAATGGTACTTTATCTGTTGGAACAATGGTTGCCTTTATCGCGTATATCGAACGATTGTATGGCCCACTTCGCCGCCTTGTTAGTTCTTCAACAACGCTGACACAATCCATTGCATCCATGGATCGAATGTTTGATTTAATGGATGAACCATATGAAGTGAAAAATAAAGTTGATGCGCGTGATTTACGATCCGCTACGGGAGAAATTCGTTTTGACAATGTATCTTTCCAATATGAAAAAGAAGGCATATCTATTTTAAATAACATTAATTTCACTATAAATCCTGGTGAGACTGTCGCCTTCGTTGGAATGAGTGGAGGCGGTAAATCCACGATTATTAGCTTAATTCCTCGTTTCTATGATGCAACCGATGGTGTCGTAACGATTGATGGACAGGATGTACGAGATGTTACATTGCATTCACTACGTTCTCAAATAGGGATTGTCCTCCAAGATAATATACTTTTCAGTGACTCCGTTAAAGAAAATATTTTAATGGGAAAACCAGATGCTACAGATGAGCAAGTGATAGAGGCTGCCAAAGCGGCGAATGCCCATGATTTTATTATGACTCTGCCAAATGGTTATGACACTAAAGTAGGTGAACGAGGAGTAAAACTATCAGGTGGGCAAAAACAACGAGTTGCCATCGCTCGCGTATTTTTAAAAAATCCTCCGATTTTAATTCTTGACGAAGCAACTTCAGCGCTCGATTTAGAGAGTGAAGCATTGATTCAGGAATCATTAGAGGATCTAGCTCATGAGCGAACAACCATAATTATTGCGCATCGTCTTTCAACCATCACTCATGCTGACAAGATTTTGGTAATAGACCATGGTCTATTAATCGAAAGCGGTACTCATGAGCAATTAATGACAAAGCAAGGGACATATTATGATTTATTCCAAGTGCAACATTTGGAGTAATAGTAGTGAAATTATACAGAAATCATCAATTGTGAAATTTTTTTCAAAAAAAGTCTTTCATTTATTTTTAAATGGAAGGCTATTTTTTTTTGAAAATCTATATAAAAATATTACTTTATAAGATGTAATTAATACTGAAGGCGAATGATGCAGAAAAACTGCGTAAATTGCAGAATATTAATGATTGAAAGAGTGATGATTTTTAGTTAGAATTATCTGAAAATAGGGAATTTAACAAAATTTATAGTATTCTTTTAATAAAATTTATACAATTAAGTAAAATATTAGGTAGGGTGGGGCGTTGCGCATGAGGAAAAAGCTACTAGAAATAAAAGGTTTAAAAACAACCTTTTTCACAGATAATGGACAAATTCCTGCTGTAGATGATATCGATTTTTCTGTCCAAGAAGGAGAAATATTAGGGATTGTCGGCGAATCGGGAAGTGGTAAAAGTGTTACGTCATTGTCCATCATGGGATTAATTCCATCACCCCCAGGCAAAATAACAGGTGGTGAAATATTGCTAGAGGGTAAAAATCTGGTGAATTGTACAGAAAAACAAATGCAGAAAATACGTGGAAAAGATATAGCTATGATTTTTCAGGAGCCTATGACTTCACTAAATCCGTTGTTTACAATTGGTGATCAATTAAAGGAGGCCATTTTAATCCATAATCCAAAATGGTCGAAAAAGAAAGCGTTTGCCAGAGCTGTTGAAATTATGAAACTTGTAGGTTTACCACGTCCTGAAGAATTGCTAAAGGATTATCCGCATCAGCTGTCGGGTGGAATGCGACAACGGGTTATGATTGCTATGGCACTTGTCTGTGATCCACAGGTTTTAATTGCGGACGAACCGACAACTGCTTTGGACGTTACGATTCAAGCTCAAATTTTACAGCTAATGAAGGACTTAAATAAACGATTGAATACAGCAGTCCTGTTAATTACACATGATCTAGGCGTTGTAGCAGAAACATGTGAGCGTGTGATTGTCATGTATGCTGGACAAATTGTAGAAGAAGCACCAATTCAAGAAATATTCTCTAATCCGAAGCATCCCTATACACAAGGTCTTATTCAATCAGTGCCTGATATGCGTTTTAAAAAGGATAATTTATATTCGATCCCCGGAAGTGTACCAAAACCAGGAAGTATTCAAGTAGGGTGTCGTTTTGCAGCACGCTGTGAATACGCAATGGAACGTTGTTTACAGGAAACACCACCTTTATTTGAGGCAGCAGAGCAGCATAAATCGAGATGTTTTTTACTAGAGAAGCAGGAGGTGAAGCAACGTGTCGAAAGTGTTATTAAAGGTTGATGGCTTAAAGAAATATTTCCCGATCCGCAAAGGAGTTCTAAATACACAAACAGGGGATGTAAAGGCAGTAGATGATGTTTCCTTTGAAGTCTTTGAAGGAGAAACATTAGGGATTGTTGGTGAGTCAGGCTGTGGTAAATCGACAACAGGTCGTTTACTAATGCGGTTACTAGAGCCTACTGAAGGAAACATTGAATTCGCAGGTAAAATGATTTCAGAATTATCCAACAATGAAATGAGGAAGGCACGTAGAGATATTCAAATGATTTTTCAGGATCCCTATGCCTCTCTAAATCCCAGACATAACATTGGTAAAATTTTAGAAGAGCCTCTTATCGTTCACGGAATAGGTAATGCCAAGGAGCGAAAACAGAAAGTGTTGGAGCTACTTGAGATTGTTGGATTGAATGAATATCATATCAAACGCTATCCACACCAGTTTAGTGGTGGGCAGAGGCAACGAATTGGCATCGCGCGTGCGTTAATGACCAATCCCCGTTTGCTCATTGCGGACGAGCCTGTATCGGCATTGGATGTGTCCATACAGGCACAAGTATTAAACTTATTGCAAAAGCTGCAAAAGGATTTAAAGCTAACCTATATTTTTATTTCTCATGATTTAGGGGTTGTGCGCCATATTAGCAATCGTGTAGGCGTCATGTATTTAGGTAAATTAGTAGAGTTGACAGCGAGTGAGGACTTATATGCTGAACCGCTTCATCCATATACACAAGCACTCTTATCTTCGGTCCCAGTGCCAGATCCAACGTTTGAACGTGAACAAATCATTATAACTGGAGATATTCCGAGTGCATCCAATCCGCCGAGTGGCTGTACATTCCATACGCGATGTCCTTTTAAAATGGAACAATGCTCACAGGTAGTACCTAGCATGCAAGAAGTGAAACCAGGTCATTATGTTGCTTGCCATCTATATGAGGCACTCTAACATTAAATGATATAAAAACCACATAGGGGGAAATTGAATGAAGAAAAAGAAGCTCTGGACTTTAGGTGTAATGCTGCTCCTTATTCTCTCGACGATCTTAGCAGCTTGTGGCGGCTCTGATACAAAGGATACGGGTAGTAAAGATACTTCAACTGGTGGCGATACAGCTAGCAGTGGTGATCCAAAAATTTTAGTGTATGGTCGTGGAGGAGATTCTGTAGCACTTGACCCTGCTGTTGTCACAGATGGTGAATCCTTTACGGTGACAGCTAATATTTATGAAACATTAGTAAACTTTGGTGAACAAGATGTAACGATTCAACCAGGTCTAGCAAAATCATGGGAGGCAACAGAGGATGGATTAACATATACATTCCAGCTACAAGAAGATGTGAAATTCCATGACGGCACAGATTTCAATGCTGAGGCTGTTGTTAAGAATATTGAACGTTGGAAATCAAGCAATGATAAATATCCATATTTTAAAACGCAATTTGTCGTTGGTGACAAGCAAATTATAGATTCAGCTACTGCTGAGGGTGACTACACGCTTGTCCTTAAATTAAGCCAACCACAAGCACCATTCTTAAAAAATTTAGCAATGTCTCCATTTGCGATCGCTTCGCCAACAGCATTTGAGGAAGATGAAGAGGGATTGTCAGCAAATCCTGTAGGAACTGGTCCATTCAAATTTGTCAGCTGGGTACGTAATGATTCAATAACAATTGAGAAAAACCCTGATTACTATATTGATGGCTATCCTAAATTGGATAAAGTGATTTATCGCTCTATTCCAGATAACTCCGCTCGTTTAAATGATTTATTAGCAGGTAATATCGATGTAGCTGATGGCTTAAGTCCATCCGATAAAGGGACAATTGAGGGGGATGCCAATTTACAACTAATTGAACGTCCATCTATGAATGTTGGTTATTTAGGTTTAACAGTAACACGCCCTCCATTTGATAATGTAAAAGTGCGTCAGGCAGTTAACTATGCTATTGATAAGCAAGCATTAGTGGATGCATTTTATGAAGGACTAGCTGAACCTGCGAAAAATCCAATGCCACCAGTAATTTCTGGCTATAACGATGAAGTTGCGGGCTATACGTATGATCCTGAAAAAGCAAAATCATTACTTGCTGAAGCAGGTTATGATGGTAAGGAAATTGAATTATGGGCAATGCCGGTACCACGTCCATACATGCCAGACGGTCAAAAAGTGGCAGAAGCGATTCAAAAGAACTTAGAGGATGTGGGTATTAAATCTAAAATTGTTTCCTACGAATGGGCTACTTATTTAGATAAAGCTGAAAAGGGTGAAGCCGATGCATTCTTACTTGGCTGGACCGGTGATAATGGGGATGCGGATAACTTCTTATATTCATTACTAGACGGCGATAATATCCATTCTAATAACTATACATTCTATGACAATCCAGAATTACACAAGTTATTAACAGCTGCTCAAACTGAAATCGATGAGGACAAGCGTAATGAACTTTATAAGCAAGCTCAGGTGATTATTTCTGAGGATGCTCCATGGGTTCCACTTGCTCACTCTACACCAATTTTAGCTGCCAACAAGAAGGTTACAAATTATATTGCGCATCCTACTGGCTCTGACCGTTTAGATGCGGTAGATATTCAATAGTAATTTTATGTTTAATTGAATAAGAGAATAAGAGAATCTGCTTGCTTTTCTGCGGGTAAGCCGTGGAATTCTAGCAGATTCTTTTCTAGTAAAAGAAAACCAAATTATTTTCTCCTGTATGAAAGATCACTCATCTAAACATTCAAAACCGTTTGGTGAAGGCTCAACCTTTCAACAGAATATAAGACTTCAAAGTAGATTATGAAAATCATAGAGAGGTGATGAACATGCTTCAATATATGGGGAGACGGTTACTTCAACTAATCCCAGTTTTGCTTGGAATGACTTTTATTGTCTTTATGTTAATACGAGCAATACCTGGTAATCCCGCTCAAGTTATACTGGGACAACAGGCGACAAAAGAGGCGGTCGAGGCATTAAACGCAAGTTTAGGATTAGATAAACCTTGGTATACACAATATTTTAGTTATTTGGCAGGCATTTTTCAGGGAGATTTAGGGGTTTCCTTACGTACAAAATTACCTGTATCAGATGAAATTTTTCCATACTTAGCAGCAACAGCTGAGCTAGCCTTTTTTGCGATGATTATTGCAATTGTTATCGGTGTAAATGCTGGTATTATTTCTGCGTGGTTCCAAAATTCGTGGTTTGATTATACAGCGATGATTGTCGCATTAATCGGTGTTTCTGTTCCGGTGTTCTGGCTTGGTTTGATGGAGCAATGGACATTTAGTAGCAAGCTTGGATGGTTGCCTACCTCTGGTCGAGAAGATGTGCGAAATCCTATAACCGCCATAACCCATTTTTATTTATTGGATACGCTCATTCAAGGTCGCTTTGATCAATTCGTCGAAGTCCTAAAGCGACTCATATTACCAGGTGTCGCACTTGCAACGATTCCGATGGCTATCATTGCCAGAATTACAAGGTCTTCTATGCTGGAAGTTATGCGTTCAGATTATGTCCGCACTGCAAGAGCAAAAGGCCAAAAAATGTTTATTGTTGTTTATAAGCATGCCTTGAAGAATGCGGTTATTCCTGTGTTAACAGTAATTGGTCTACAAACAGGATTACTGCTAGGTGGGGCTATTTTAACAGAGACGATTTTTAGTTGGCCAGGAATTGGTCGTTATATTTATGATGCGATTGGCTTCAGGGATTATCCTGTTATTCAATCAGGAATTTTAATCGTTGCATTTATTTTCATCATGATTAACTTAATCGTGGATTTACTGTATACAGTCGTCGATCCGCGTATTAAATACAAATAGAAGGGAGTTGCAATGATGACTGGAGCAATCGATATAAAGAAAGAAGCAGCACCCATTCCAGAAAGGGCAGTAGGTCCATGGCTCGAAGGCTGGCGTAGCTTTAAAAAGAGCAAAGTGTCACTAGTAGGCGCAGGGATTGTTATATTTTTCGTTTTACTGGCTGTCATTGGTCCGTTCATTGCACCACAGGGCATCAATGAACAAGATTTAACAAAGCGTTTACTGGCACCATCCAGTAATCATTGGTTTGGAACGGATGATTTTGGACGGGATATCTTTTCGAGAATCATTCATGGCGCAAGAATTTCGCTTTGGGTAGGCTTTTTCTCCGTTATTCTATCCGTTATAATTGGTAGTTTACTTGGTATCATTGCAGGTTATTATGGGAAATGGATTGATACGATTATTTCACGTATTTTTGATATTATGCTAGCTTTCCCGAGTATGCTACTAGCGATTGCAGTAGTATCAGTGCTAGGTCCTTCTTTACAAAATGCATTAATTGCTATTGCCATTATTAATGTACCGAACTTTGGACGCTTAATCCGCTCTAAAGTATTAAGTGTCAAAGAAGAGGAATATATTGTAGCAGCAAAGGCAATTGGCATGCGTGATTCACGAATTCTGTTTTCTCATATTTTGCCGAATTCAATCACTCCGATTATTGTACAGGGGACGCTTGCTATTGCAACAGCCATTATTGAAGCGGCGGCATTAGGTTTCCTTGGTCTAGGCGCGCAAGCCCCAGCACCAGAATGGGGAAAAATGCTTGCGGATGCAAGGAAGTTTTTATTAAATGCACCATGGACAATGATTTTCCCAGGTATAGCGATTATGTTAACGGTTCTTGGCTTTAACTTAATGGGGGATGGTTTACGTGATGCACTAGATCCGAAAATGAAAAATTAGTGATTAGAGTTCATTAGCCTTCTACAAGCTAGAAGGTTTTTTTTCGGACGTTTTGAAAAGGAACTCTTTTACAGTTGAAGCGTCCTTTATAGAAATATTCCTACAAAACAAAATAAAAAAGATGAACCTTTCGGAGCCATTTATTGAATTTTTTGTCACGTTATTTTAGACTTAAAGTATTGTTGAAAAAGGCAATCTAAATGGGTAGATTATGACTTTACATATAGTCTTTCAATTGAAATACATATTTTTAGGAGGGTGTTCAAATTGGCGATTAATTTACAAAAAGGGCAACGTGTTGATTTAACAAAAGGGAATGCAGGATTAAATAAGATTAAAGTAGGGTTAGGGTGGGACCCTGTCGGCCAAGAAAAAAGTGGTGGATTCCTTGGTGGTTTATTTTCTAGTAGAAATAGTGGCAGTGGTAGAAGCGTTGACTGTGACGCCTCCGTATTAATGCTACAAGATGATAAAGTTTTAGCTGGGGACGATGTCATTTATTTTGGGAAATTAACAAGTAGCTGTGGTTCTGTTCGACATTCTGGCGATAATTTAACGGGAGATGGCGATGGGGATGATGAAGTCATCACAATTGAGCTTTCGTCTGTTCCGACACAATTTAATAAGCTAGTGTTTGTCGTAAACATCTATGATGCGGCAGGTAGAAACCAACACTTCGGTATGATTCGAAATGCATATATTCGTGTGTATGATGACAGGACAGGAAGCGAACTAATTCGCTATAATTTAAGTGATGATTATTCGAATTTAACGACGTTAATCTGTGGTGAAATTTACCGTCATCAAACTGAATGGAAATTCGCAGCAGTTGGTTCAGGAACAAACGATCTCAAACTTGGCGACGTTGTTCGAAGATATCAATAAAATAAACGACTATTTAGGAGGAATAAAAAGTATGGGCATTTCACTACAAAAAGGTCAAAAAGTAGATTTAACGAAAACAAATCCGGGATTAACAAATGTAATTGTTGGTTTAGGTTGGGATACAAATAAATATGATGGTGGAAATGATTTCGATTTAGATTCATCTGTATTTTTACTTGCTGATACAGGAAAAGTAGCAGATCAAAATGACTTCATTTTCTACAACAATACAACAGGTGGTAACGGATCAGTTGAACATTCTGGTGACAATTTAACAGGTGTTGGAGAAGGTGACGATGAGGTGGTAAAAGTCGCATTAACTCAAGTTCCTGCACATGTTCAACGACTAGCATTCACTGTAACTATTCATGATGCAGAGTCACGCAATCAAAACTTCGGCATGGTATCGAATGCATATATTCGCATTGTAAATGCTGCATCCAACCAAGAACTAATTCGCTATGATTTAGGTGAGGACTTCAGTATTGAAACAGCGATTGTAGTTGGTGAATTATATCGTCATAACGGAGAATGGAAATTTAACGCAGTTGGTGCTGGCTATCAGGGTGGCTTAGCTGCTCTATGTAATGACTACGGCTTGAACGTAAACTAAAATTTCATCTTTGGAAAGAAAGGGAGATTTTTGAATGGCTATTCAATTAAGTAAAGGGCAGCGAATTGATTTAACGAAGCAAGACCCTAGTTTAAACACCATCGGCATCGGCTTAGGCTGGGATGTTAAACAATTTGATGGTGGGCAAGATTTTGACCTTGATGCATCTGTATTTTTACTAGATGCATCGGGCAAGTGTCGTAACGAACAAGACTTTATCTTTTACAATAATTTATCGAGTCCAGATCAATCTGTTGTTCATGCAGGGGATAACCGCACAGGCGAAGGGGATGGGGATGATGAAAAAATTCTCGTCAACTTAAAGCAAGTATCTCCTCAAATTGACAAAATTGTTGTAACGGTCACTATTTATGATGCAGAGGGACGTCATCAAAACTTTGGACAAGTCCTAAATGCTTATGTTCGTTTGACAAATGAAGAGTCAGGAGCAGAGGTATTGCGTTATGATTTAGGCGAAGATTTTAGTATTGAAACAGCTGTAGTATTTTGTGAGCTGTACCGTCATAATGGCGATTGGAAGTTTGCCGCAATAGGCTCAGGCTATCAAGGCGGCTTAGCAGCATTAATCAGCGCATATGGCCTACAGTAACTAGTAGATGCAGGTACATGATGAAAATCTTGTGTGATGTACTTAATAAATGATTAAGTACATATGCACATTAAAGTATAGGTTCTATTAGTAGGCGGGATTTTAGGAATATTTATGATGCGTACTTAATGGAGCGAGTGTCAGAGTTTGAAACGACTGCATATATTTTAAATCCGCTTATTGTACTGAAAATGTTTGGGAGTATTTTTGGATTCCATCCACCACATGAAGTATTTTTCATTATTCTAATTGCTGCGTTCTTATTGACATTTGTTGTACAAAGATGAATAAGAAAACAGCAGTGTAACATGGCACTGTATTGGTCTGTATGGAACAGGCTGATACAGTGCTTTTTTCACAAAAGGCATAATTATTGGGGAGTGGATTAGATGCAACACTTTGCAACAGAAGCAGAGACGATTTTTTATAAGAAGCCGCAGCCTTTTACGAAATGGGCAACGCCAGATATTTTATCCTATGCATTAGGTGCTACTTTGTATATGCCCGCTTCCATGCCTAATATTGTAGGTTTGATCCAATCACAAAAATATAAAGAACTTACGTCACTTGTCATTGATTTAGAGGATGCAGTAGGGGATTCAGAATTAGGTGATTGTGAGGCAAAATTGATAGAGGACATTAGCGAATTATACAAACTCTATCAACAAAAACAATTGCAGCTCCAAGATATCCCCTTACTTTTTATTCGTGTGCGTCATGTTGAACAATTTAGTTATTTAACTTCTAGATTAAAAGAGAAGCAGGAAATTTTAACTGGTTATGTCTTTCCGAAATTCACAGCGACACAGGGAGCACGTTATTTTGAGCTTCTTGAGCAAACAATTCAAGAAAATAATCTTACTTTATATGGGATGCCGATTTTAGAAAGTCGAGAGGTTCTATATAAAGAATCTCGGATGGAGGCATTATTAGCCATTAAATCGGTTTTACTGCAGCACAAATCAAGGGTGTTGAATATACGAATTGGTGCTACTGATTTTTGTGGAATTTATGGAATTCGCCGCCGTATGGACTCGACCATATATGATATTAGCGTAATAAGGGATTGTATAGCTGATATAGTGAATATTTTAGGACGTGAGGAAGACGGCTTTGTGATATCTGGGCCAGTGTGGGAGTATTTTAGTAATCAGCGTGTGTTAAAACCGGCATTACGCATGACACCATTTAGTGAAAAAGGTGCGCTTGAAACGAGGAAAGCATTATTAGACGATTGCTTAGATGGACTAATGAAGGAAGTTTTAATGGATAAACAAAATGGAATTGTCGGTAAAACGGTTATTCATCCAAGTCATATCCGTGTTGTGCATGCACTATACGCTATTTCGTATGAAGAGTATTTAGACGCACTTAGTATTGTTGAAAATAATGATGGTAGTAAAGGTGTGATGAAAAGTCATTATGCTAATAAAATGAATGAAATCAAACCACATATGCGATGGGCACAACGTATTTTAAAACAGGCACATGTCTATGGCGTTTATCATGAATCTATGGATTTCGCCTCACTATTATTAAATTCTGAACTAGGTGGTCATATGTATGCAACAACAAATGAGTAAACTTACTATTTTACCAAATTATTCAATAGACATTGAAATCACCCATAACCCACACAATTTTGCGCTAACAGATTTATTTCAAATGGCAGCTCGTATAAATAAGAAGAGACAATTTTTATTTGTAAGTACTGTGCTTGGCAAGCATTTGGCTGTTCGTCCGCAAATTCCTTTGTTAACTGGAGCTCTATTAGCTATGATGTACGACAAGCAAGGCAGTAGTCAAAAAGTCAATACAATATCGTCTGTTGTTCAAGCTTTAAAAGAAGGAATAAATATAGAGGAACTACAAAATTCTGTGAAAGGAAGCGTAGAGTTAGCACAAGAGACATTGTTTATTGGGTTCGCGGAGACAGCCACTGCACTTGGACATGCTGTATTTAATGCATTTCAATCAAATGCTATGTATATCCATACCACTCGTGAAGTCATTCCTCATATTGAACCATTTGTCACATTCGAAGAAGAACATTCCCATGCGACAAGCCATAGAATTTATACAGAGGAACCTGATGTTTTACAGCAAGCTAAGCGCATCGTGTTAATAGATGATGAAATTACTACTGGGAATACGGTCATCAACATAATTGAAACATTAAAAAAGAAGTTTCCTGATGTTAAACAGTACGCAGTCCTATCGATTTTAGATTGGCGATCAGACCAGCAGCGAATAGTCTTTCAGCAATTAGAAGAGCAATGGGGAATTTCTATTGAATTCATCTCCATTATGTGTGGGTCATTCAATTGTACAGGAGTACCTAGTTTAACAGGTATACAGCCGAACATTACGACTATTGCTGCAAGCGACATCAACCTATTGCCCAACAAAGACTCCAATGATCGTCTTTTCTATCATTCAATTGCAGAGAATGGCAAAATGAACAGTCAGCCGTACCTTAAAGCAACTGGGAGATTTATGCTAACATCTAAACAGCATTTTGAACAAAATCACATGTTACAGGCTATCGCCAAGCAATTAAAGGAGCTACGAACGGACGGACCAGCTCTTGTGATTGGGACTGGTGAGTTTATGTATGTGCCTATGCAAATTGCCTCTTATTTAGGGAATGATGTTTATTTTCAATCAACAACTCGCAGTCCGATCTATTGTACAGACGATTTAAATTATACGATTACAGAGAAAATAGTATTTGAGAGTCCCGAGAATAATGGGGTTGAAAATTATTTATATAATGTCCAAAGCCAACCGTATACGGAACTTTTTCTACTAGTGGAACGTATAGCAAGTAACGAGGTAGTAGCTAGGATGGTGGCAGCTCTGCAGTCAATTAGTGAAGCAAAGGTATATGTTATTTGTATGCATGAGTTGGAGGGAGCACGATGAAATCGACTTTACAGCCAGATAGAATGGGTAGCTACGCACGAGAGGACGTTATTTTTTTATTGCGTGATATTGGAAATGTTTTTCTAGAGATGGGTAATGAAAAACGGGAGCAGCTTATTCAAGCAGGTACGCATTATTCTGAAATGTTACCAAGGGAATATCAACCATCTAAAACATATATGAATCTATTTTATAAAACTTTGGATGCTTCCGCGGATAGAATAGCGATAGCCGTTGGGATAGTAGCAGAACGAATCATCAAAAGTAGAGGGTTAGACAATTTAATACTTGTTAGTTTAGCTAGAGCAGGTACGCCAATCGGCATTTTAATCAAACGTTACATATCGATGAACTACAAGGTGGATGTGCCACATTATTCGATTTCAATTTTGCGTGGTCGTGGATTTGATGAGGTGGCGATACGTTACATTTTGTCACAACATCCACAAGGCTGTCTTCAATTTATTGATGGTTGGACGGGGAAGGGTGCTATAACCAAAGAATTGATCCAATCTTGCCAAAAATTTAATGGACAATATCAAGCACAGTTAAAAGCCGATTTAGCTGTATTAGCAGATCCAGGGCATTGTGCGAGGATTTATGGAACTCGGGAAGATTTTTTAATTCCATCGGCCTGTTTAAATTCAACTGTCTCTGGCTTGGTGAGTAGAACCGTTTTAAATTTGCAGTTTATGGATGAGCACGACTTCCATGGAGCAAAATACTACAAAGAATTAGAAGATATAGATGTATCGAACTTGTACATAGATCGTATAGTCGCATGCTTCAAACAAGTACAGAGTGAGATTATCAGTCAACTTCAGGATGAAGCCACTTCTCTTATTACATGGGCAGGTATGAAATCGGTCCAAAATATTCAATTGGATTTTGCCATAGATAACATTAACCTTATTAAACCAGGTGTTGGAGAAACGACAAGGGTTTTATTGCGACGAGTACCTTGGAAAATCTTAATTAATCCACAGTATACAGATGAGCTAGAGCATATTTTATTATTAGCTCATGAAAAAAATGTAGTAATAGAAGAATATTCGCATATGTCCTACGGATGTTGCGGCTTAATAAAAGAATTGTAGAGGAGCCCAAAATGATATTATTCACATCAGATTTAGATAGAACATTGATTTATTCTAAACGTATGATGGAAATGTTTCCGCCTATTTCAGATAAAGTGGTCGTTGAACAGAAGGCTAATGAAACGATGAGCATGATGACAAAAGAAACGGCTATTTTATTGCAACAAGTGCATCAGCAAACACAATTTGTCCCTGTTACAACCAGAGCGTTACATCAATATAAAAGAATTCATTTTATAAATGACTTGAACCCTGCTTTTGCAATTACGAGTAATGGGGGTACAATATTAGAGAAGGGTCAGCCATACGACAAATGGACGAAAACATTAGCTAGACGTATTGAAGATTCTTCAATTCCGCAAGAGGATATGTCACAACTATTTCAAACCATCAAATCGGATACTTGGCTACAACGTTCCTTCTATATAGACGATCTTTTTTATGTCCATCATGTAAATTTGGATGTATTACAGCAGGATGATTTACATGCCATTGTTCAAGAATTTGATGCCCATGGTTGGTGCGTTTTTCTACAAGGAAAAAAATTATATTTCATGCCAAAGGTTTTGACCAAGGAAGCTGCAATAGAATATATGATGGAGTTTTGTACATACGATGTGCATATAGCAGCAGGCGATTCTATGATGGATTATGGAATGCTGATGATGGCTGATGTAGCTTTTACACCAAACCACGGTGATTTAAAGGATAAACAGCCGAAAATACTACTTAATACAACATACTCGCCGTATGAGGGGGAAGCATTTACCAAACATTTGCTTCAGACTGTTTTACAGCATGCAACACAACAAGATTTTTCGCTATCATAGGATAGAATTATTGGATGACAAACGAAATTTTTCATAAAGTACATCCACATTTGTTAGCATAAAATCAAGTTATTATGACGGCAATCATTTTAGTTTTTTTACAGGAGTTTTACTTAGTAAGGGTGGAATTAACTCCATGAAAGTGGAATTCATATTTTACCATTTTGCATTTTGGGGATACTAGGTTGGATTTATTTGGGTATACCTTTTCAACAATAATAAGGAAAATAATATTAATTTCATTTATATACCCGTTGAATTTTGCTTAAGGATATACTGAGGATGATTTTTTTAGGAGGTGGCGTTTGTATGCAAACAATCACAATTAAATCAATAGTCGAGCGTAATCCAGATGATTGGCTACAGGCGTTTCAAGATTCACCAAAGAATCGTGCATTTTATGAGGAAACACCGCAACAAATAAGTTTTAGCCGTATTGCTCTACGTGTTTTAGGAGTACCAATTGAGGAAGATGAGTATTTTAATTCATTATATACTTTATCTCAAAACCAAAATATTCATATTTTAAGTGAAGAATTAAATAAGCATATTGAACAGAAAGACTTTCAAGCTATACAACATATTTTATCGCAGCATCAGCAAACACCTAAAGGGCTTACTATTAATCGTTTAGTTGCGATGATGTATGGGTATCAACTGATTCCCAAACATGATGACAGCATTATGAATCGACATTTACAGCTAACGACTATTAAGGTTATAGAATTATTTCAACATCAACAATCGCTAGGCTTACTTTCCAATGAATTTCGCCGTTTTTTAATTGATCTGGTGAAGTGGTTAAAAAACCATTGGATTCAATGGGCTAAAGCTCTGAAGCCTACTGATGATTTTCCTAAAGTTGTTTGGTATGGAGAAGCCACTGTTAGTCAGCGATATTTTCTTTTACTGCTAATGGAACTGGGCTGTGACGTATTAATATTTCATCCAGCAAAAGTCGATGAGTTTGCTGAGTTAGATCCTACTGATGCGTTTTCCGTCAGCTATTCCTATACGAGCCAAACAACATTACAGCCATTTCCTGACAAGCCTCGTGATCGTCAGGCAACTGTAGGGTATCGTTCTAGTCAGCACTTTGAACAATTAATGCATGACCAGCAATCAGGAGTCTATAGACCGTGGCAATTTAAAGACTTTATGCCACGCTCATTAACTTTGCGTATGACATATGATGATATTTTTATTTACGCGAAGGAAAAAGCATTAGTACGACCGCAATTTGATATCAATGGAAATGAAGTAGTGATCCCTGTCATCTTTGCTAAAATCAGTGGAGTCTCAAGCCAGCGTGAGGAATATTGGCACTTAATGCATCAGTTATTAATAAACCCACAAACTATCTTCGTGCAGGAATTCCCTTTTACAAAAACGAGCAAGGCCAACTTTCATTTTCATTATAAACATTGCTTAGTAAATGGTGAACTTTCAGTAGAACGTATTATACAAAGTGATTGGTGGCAGTATGGTGAATTATCGTTGGAGCTACAGCAAGCCATTGCGCATACGATCAAAACATCTTGTGAGCAACCAATGTTAAAACAACAGCCAAATGAGACTTTATATGATTTACAGTTATTTTTATTTAAGCAGTTAACAATGATTCCTCAAGAGATCCTAAGATTATTGCAAAGCTTCGACTATTCACAAGAGATACCGAAGATTGTTTTGTATCAAGCGCCACAGCAACCTGTCTTATCGCGTGAAGATATTGCCTTACTAGCGTTTTTAAATAGGTTCGGTATGGATATCGTTTTTTATAATCCAACAGGTCAATTAGATTTAGAAAAGCACCTGCAAGAGGACACTTATGATGTACATCGTTTAGAGCATATGTTATTTGACTTGCCCTATGAAGAACCACAGCAACAAAAAACGGCACCGGATAAAATTATTAAAAAGCTCTTTAATCGCTTTTTCTGATGATAGGAAGGAGGCGGCGACCATGTCAAACATCCCAATGATGCTTGAGCAGCTGACACAAGAAACAGCAGATGCCGTCAAACAACAATTACGAGAGCATGTAGAGGTACAACAAATTGCTCATCAGATTGATATAAAAAATCAGCTAGAGCTAATGGAGTTGGGAAAAGAACCAGCTACCAAATTAGCAAAATTTGCAGATCAAATTTTAGATATAGTGACCCAATCTGCTACTTTTGAATCCAATGCATTATTTAAACAGCTCGAGGCCATAATGCTGACCTTTGATAAAAAAGATTTTACTGAGCAAAAGGGTTTCCTCAAGAAACTATTTACACGTAAATCCAAAAGTGAAGATGATGTATATACGAAATACAATGTGCTCGGTAGAGATATTGAGAAAATTCATTACCAATTTGTACTGATGGAAGAGGAATTAGCGAAGGATAATCGATTACTTGCTCGATTATACAAGGAAGATTTGATGTTTTACCTTGACTTAGAAAAATATATCGTAGCAGCTGATATGAAATTACATGAGGTGCAAACCACATTAATTCCTATGTATGAGAAACAGGGTGAGGCAGGTAATCAGGTAGCCAAAATGGAGCTTAATCGTTTACAGGCAATTGCTGAAATACTTCAACAAAAAATAGATGAATTAGAAAAATCACGAATGGTTGCCATTTTAACAGCTCCACAAATTGAGATGCTACGTCATGGAAATAGTGAGTTGATGGAACAGATTAATGGCGCATTTGTTAAAACCATTCCTGTTTTTAAAATGGGGCTGATGAATGCTGTGAATGAAAGACGTCAACAATTACAAAATCAATCAGCATCAGCCTTTGAAAATCGAGTGAAGCAATTTGGAGAAGCTAGCAATGAAGCGGTTCACCTAAGCACAGCTCTTGCTCAGCAAGCGGATACAACACAGACGCTAGAAGAAATGTGGGATACCATTGTTACCGGTATTGCTAATTATCAGCATTTACGGAATGAACAGACAGGTAAACGTAAGCAAGCAGAGCAGCAATTGCTTGCGTTCCGTTTTTAATTTTACCTCTAAGTAGAATTTTACTTAGAGGTTTTTTCGTGTAGTAAAAAGCGACAGATTCATTGTGCATTAATCTGTCGCTTACGTGGTTGCTAGATAAATTCTTCTTCAAATTCTACATTAATTTCATGGCCGTGGTAGCTTTGGTATGAAACGATCAGTGTATCTAAATGCTCTAAATTTTCCTCGTAATCTAAAATTCTCGATAAAATATAGAGTAAGTGATAGCTAGAAAATTCCGTATCGCCTTCTTCGCGAGCAAAGTTTACTTGCTTGATGAAAATTTCCATTAGTTCATTGCGTTGAACATAGTCGATGCTTTTACTCCACTCAGAATGCTCAGGCTTTAATTTCCCTGTATATTTTAAGAGCAATTGTTCGTGATACGTTAATAAGGAATCAAGCCGTTCTTGAATCATTAAGTGAAATTGCGTAGGTAGCTTAGCTAATTCGTTTTCGTGATTATGCAATCGTTGTAACAATTCTAAACTTTTTTTGGAAGTTAAAATCATTTGACGATAGACGACCAATTTACGTGCTTTTACATACTTTTTATTTTTGAAGTAATTACGCTCCTCTTTGTATAAATCATACAGCGTATCCACTCGTAACATACGGCTTTTAAATTTACTTAATGCACCCTTTGTGGATGTATGCTCAGAAGCCTGGCGTACCGCAAGTCGTGTCCAACGAATAATATCATCCTGCAAAATATAAATTTTGCGGAATAGTTTGATCTCATATTTCGGTGGTAAGAAAACAAGATTAACGACAAATGCTGCTAACACGCCAACTAATATAGTAACAAAGCGTATTAAACCAAATGTTAAAAAGTCTTCTCCTTGGAACTCCATAATGGCCACAACTGACACCAGCGCTAACGAAAGAGATTTTTCTAGTTTAAATTTCAACATTAAACCAATAGCTATGATGACGGCTATGCCAATGGCAACCACATGATGGCCAAAAAGCAAGCCGAAAAAGACGGCAATGGTTGCACCTATAATATTTGCTTGAACTTGCTCTACAATGGTTTGATAAGAGCGATAAATAGAAGGCTGAATCGCAAAAATAGCTGCAATTCCAGCAAAAACAGGTGAAGGTAGTTTTAATAACTCTGCAATAAACAGGGCAAATACGATAGCGACACCAGTTTTAAATACGCGGGCACCTAATTTCATAAAGATGTCCTTTCTGTCTAATATTTTTTAGCTTCTTTACATTATAGAAGGAAGTGCTCATAAAATACATAGATTTGTATGCAGGAATAAGAAAAAGGCGACTTATGATAGAAAGTCGCCTTCGTATGTTCATTATTATAATTGTGAAAATGCGTAATTCACAGCTTTAATCGTTTCAAGAATATCTGCTTCTGTATGTTCTGTAGTTAAGAACCATGCTTCATATTTAGAAGGAGCTAGATTAACGCCTTGCTCAAGCATTAGTTTAAAGAAGCGGCCAAAAATTTCACCGTTAGAGTTTTCGGCTTGCTCATAGTTTTCTACTTTCACATCTGTAAAGTAAATTGTCAGCGCGCCTTTAAGACGATTTAACGTGATTGTCACTCCATGCTCTTTAGCTGCAGCTAAAATTCCTTCTTCTAAAATCCCACCTAACCGATCCATTTCATCGTAAATGCCTGGTGTTTGCAGGACTTCTAAGCATGCAATACCTGCTTGCATAGATGCTGGATTTCCGGCCATCGTTCCGGCTTGGTAAGCTGGGCCTAGTGGTGCGACTGTATCCATAATTTCTTTACGACCACCATATGCACCAATTGGTAAACCGCCACCAATAACTTTACCAAGTGCTGTTAGATCAGGTGTTAGACCAAGTAAGTTTTGGGCACCACCGTAGTGGAAGCGGAAAGCCGTGATAACTTCATCGTAAATTGTTAAGGCTCCTTTTTCTTCGGCTGTAGCGTGTACTAATTCAAGGAAGCCAGGATTCGGTTCAACAATACCGAAGTTTCCTACGATTGGTTCAATTAAAATAGCTGCAATTTCATCGCCCCATTTATTCATTGCTTCTGTAAAAGCTTCAGGGTTATTGAAAGGTACCGTAATAACTTCTTCAGCTGTAGAAGTCGTTACACCTGCTGAGTCTGGTGTTCCTAATGTAGCAGGACCTGAACCAGCAGCTACTAATACTAAATCGAAGTGACCATGGTAGCATCCGGCAAATTTCATTATTTTTGTACGTCCTGTATAGGCACGTGCAACACGAATAGTTGTCATAACAGCTTCTGTACCAGAGTTGTTAAAGCGTACTTTATCCATAGACGGAATGGCTTCTTTTAGCATTTTTGCAAAAGTAACCTCGTATTCAGTCGGCGTTCCAAACAATGTGCCGTTTTCAGCGGCATGTGTAATGGCCTTAGCAATGTGAGGGTGTCCATGGCCTGTTACGATAGGACCATATGCTGCAAGATAATCAATATAACGATTGCCATCTACATCCCAAAAATAAGCCCCTTTTCCTCGAACCATTGCCACAGGAGAACCACCGCCTACTGCTTTATATGAACGAGAAGGGCTATTTACACCACCAACGATATGTTGTAACGCCTCTGCGTGTACTGCTTCAGATTTTGCGTGATTCATAGTATTGCCTCCTAACTTTTTATACGTAATCTATTGTAGACCTATCAGTGTAAGAAATCCAAAGAAATTAAGGAATATGACTTGATTTGTTACTTGGAGTAAAATAGAACGTACAAGGGAGGAGATAGTTATGACTTTGCAAGAAGGACAGAAGGTGCCCGATTTTTCTCTTATAAATGAAAAGGGAGAGAGGGTACAGCTAACGGATTTTAAAGGACAGAATGTTATTTTATACTTTTACCCAAAAGATATGACACCGGGTTGCACAACGGAAGCATGTGATTTTCGAGATAAGTTTGAGGACTTTAGTCATTTAAACGCTGTTGTTCTGGGCGTTAGTCCAGATGATGCAAACAAACATACAAAATTTATTGATAAGCATGGCTTGCCTTTTTCTTTATTAGTAGATGAAGATCATGCTGTAGCGGAGGCATACGGTGTATGGGTCTTAAAGAAAATGTATGGACGTGAATTTATGGGTATTGAGCGTTCAACATTTTTAATTGATTCGGAGGGTAAGTTAATGAAAGCTTGGCGTAAAGTACGTGTGAAAAATCATATTGAAGAAGTTTATGCCTATTTAGCAGAACAGGAGGCGACAACATGAGAATCTATTTTACTTTTGAACCAAGACCAGATTTACGTGAACCATTATTAGCAGAGTTCCCACAAGTCGATTTTATATTTGAAAGCGGAATAACAAATGAAGAGCTTCAAAAAGCGGATGTATTAGTTACATATGGGGAGGATTTAACAACAGAGAGCATTCAACAGGCGACGAATTTAAAATGGATTTTTGTTGCATCAGCAGGTATTGAAAAAATGCCTACCCAAGCTATTATGGAACGGGGTATTTTAGTTTCTAATGTAAGAGGTATTCATAAAACACCTATGGCAGAATCAATGCTAGCCCATATCTTAGCCATTAAACGCGCTTTACCTTGGATGTATGAGCAACAAAAGAAAAGTGAATGGTCCAAAAAAGCCAAACAAACTGAATTGCGAGATAGTACAGCGCTTATTTTAGGTCCAGGCGCTATTGGCTCGGAAGTGGGTCGCTTATTACAAGCTTTTGGTGTCAAGACTATTGGCTGCAATCGTTCTGGAAATGAAGCGTCAAACATGGATAAGATGATTAGCTTTGGGCAATTAAAAGAAACTTTGCCGAGTGCGGATATTGTCATTTCTGTCCTGCCAAAAACACAAGAAACAACGCATTTATTAAATGAAGAACATTTTATTGCTATGAAGAGCAGTGCGATTTTCATGAATTTTGGCAGAGGGAATTTGGTTGATGAAAAGGTACTCATACAGGCGATTGAGGCTGGGGAAATTGGATATGCCGTTTTGGATGTATTCGAAGAAGAACCTCTGTCATCAAACAATCCACTATGGGCATTGCCAAATGTTATAGTATCACCACATGTCTCAAGCCATTCATCTCGTTATGTGGAACGAAGCTTAGAAATTTTCAAGCCAAGCTTAACAAAATGGCTAAAAGGTGACAGAGATTTAGAAAATGTCATGGAGCTATCGAGAGGATATTAAGAAAAAAACGATGAAATTAGAGGATTAGTATGTGTGATTGTTGACGAAGTAGCGCTAATTGGATACACTATTTATAACAATTATAAATTAATAATACTTATGGAAGAGGTGCATGACGATGTCTACAACGCATTTACAGGATGCACTGGACACGTTAAAAACAACTGGTGTACGTATTACTCCTCAGCGTCATGCTATTTTGGAATATCTAATTCAATCTATGGCACATCCTACTGCCGATGAAATTTATAAAGCACTTGAAGGGAAATTTCCTAATATGAGTGTAGCGACGGTCTATAATAACCTGCGAGTATTTCGTGAGGTTGGTCTTGTGAAAGAGCTTACTTATGGAGATGCTTCAAGTCGCTTTGATTTCGTGACAAATGATCATTACCATATGATTTGTGAATGCTGTGGCAAGATCGTCGATTTCCATTATCCTGGTCTCGATGAAATAGAGCATTTTGCATCACAGGTAACTGACTTTGATGTGCATTCGCATCGTTTAGAGATATACGGCACATGTCCATCATGTAAAGGTGTTACTGCTAAAGTACAATAAAAATCCTAGCTCTTTTACGGGCTAGGATTTTTTCGTTTTATGATTATAGGATTGGTCGAACTCTTTGCCTTCAAGAGTAGGATCAAGCGTTAATGGCTCATTACAATACATACACATATCAACTCTACCTAAAACTTTTGTATGCTTATGGCAATTTGGACACTCAACTTGAATTGCCCGTGTTGATAATAAACCTATCCAGGCATAGACAACTGTACTACCAATAATACATAAAACACCTAATGTCATGAAAATTAAAACTAATATTGGGCTATTTTTAAAGAATATACCTCCGTACATTACAATAAAACCAATAAAGATTAGTGCTAAAGCGAATGAACGAATTTTATTAATTTTACTTTTATAAGGTTTCATTTATCTTGCCTCCCAATCTAAAATCTACTATAACATATAAGGGCAAAGTATTTTAGCTTTGAGGTAAATCAAAGAAGGAATACTTTTAGAGTATGTCGAATTTTTAACGGAACAAGAGAAGCTATATGAATAAAGGGGGGCTGAACATGGAGCAAGTATTGCGTCCTATATACCAAGAACGTGCGAGTCAGTCAAATACATTAGGCGTTATTTTAGTAGAAAAGCGTGAGGAGCAAAGTAACGTTACAGATACATTTGATACTGTTTTATTAATTATTGTAAAAGAAGCAGAGCAGCCAGTCTTTTCAAAACATTACTTATATGAAGGAAATAAAGTCGCTCTACATACGGTTACGGAAAAATTAATACGAAAATGGCTCCTAATCGGTTCTAATAAGAAAGTAGTCGATTGGATTTTCTTTGGCAGAGTACTATTTGATCGAAATGAATTTCTGCATAAATTAAAAATAGAATTACAGGAATTTCCGTATAGTGGTCGTAAGATTAAAACGGGCATTCAATTCTCAAAGTTAATCCGTCGTTATTTGGAGGGGAAAGAATACTTTGATAAGGGCAGTTATTTGGATGCATATAATCATGTAGTCGATTCTTTACACCATTTGGGTCGTTTATCGATTATTGATAGTGGTTTATACCCTGAAGTAACTGTATGGGGACAAGTGAAAAAAATTGAACCAGCCATTTATAAGCTATACGAAGAGCTAGTGACAAGTAATGAGCCAATAGAAAAGCGCCTAGAACTTTTATTTTTAGCAAGTGAGTTTTTAATACATTCTCGTACACGAGATGGAGCACAACATATATTAGAAGTGATGCAAACAAAGGAAACCTGGTCTATTCAAGAGCTACATGACCATCATGAACTCATGAATTACTCAGTTGATTTAGAAGTGTTTGTCGAATACTTAGTGGATAAGGGGTATATTCATATAGAGCCAGTTACTGCGAAAAACGAGATGATCTTTCACCGCCATTATAAGGTCAATAAAGATGCTCTAGAAATCGGTCAATGACTGTAGTATGCTTGTAATCGAGGTATCTAAAAAATACCTCGATATTTTTTTAGAAAAGTAGTTGACGAATAACATATTGGTATTGTATTATATTAATTGTCGCTAAGACATAACGAATAACTCGATGAAAAACATAAAAAACTTTTTCAAAAAAGTGGTTGACATGTTTTGAACGAGATGTTAATATAAAGAAGTCGCTGAAAAACGACTTCGAAATGAACCTTGAAAACTGAACAAGCAAAACGTAATCAATAAAGTTTTTAATAGCTAGCCTAGCTAGTGAACGAAACAAAATTTTGGACATCAAAATTGATGCCAGCAAAACAATTTGAGCTAATCAAATTTCTTTTATGGAGAGTTTGATCCTGGCTCAGGACGAACGCTGGCGGCGTGCCTAATACATGCAAGTCGAGCGAACAGAGAAGGAGCTTGCTCCTTTGACGTTAGCGGCGGACGGGTGAGTAACACGTGGGCAACCTACCTTATAGTTTGGGATAACTCCGGGAAACCGGGGCTAATACCGAATAATCTGTTTCACCTCATGGTGAAACACTGAAAGACGGTTTCGGCTGTCGCTATAGGATGGGCCCGCGGCGCATTAGCTAGTTGGTGAGGTAACGGCTCACCAAGGCGACGATGCGTAGCCGACCTGAGAGGGTGATCGGCCACACTGGGACTGAGACACGGCCCAGACTCCTACGGGAGGCAGCAGTAGGGAATCTTCCACAATGGGCGAAAGCCTGATGGAGCAACGCCGCGTGAGTGAAGAAGGATTTCGGTTCGTAAAACTCTGTTGTAAGGGAAGAACAAGTACAGTAGTAACTGGCTGTACCTTGACGGTACCTTATTAGAAAGCCACGGCTAACTACGTGCCAGCAGCCGCGGTAATACGTAGGTGGCAAGCGTTGTCCGGAATTATTGGGCGTAAAGCGCGCGCAGGTGGTTTCTTAAGTCTGATGTGAAAGCCCACGGCTCAACCGTGGAGGGTCATTGGAAACTGGGAGACTTGAGTGCAGAAGAGGATAGTGGAATTCCAAGTGTAGCGGTGAAATGCGTAGAGATTTGGAGGAACACCAGTGGCGAAGGCGACTATCTGGTCTGTAACTGACACTGAGGCGCGAAAGCGTGGGGAGCAAACAGGATTAGATACCCTGGTAGTCCACGCCGTAAACGATGAGTGCTAAGTGTTAGGGGGTTTCCGCCCCTTAGTGCTGCAGCTAACGCATTAAGCACTCCGCCTGGGGAGTACGGTCGCAAGACTGAAACTCAAAGGAATTGACGGGGGCCCGCACAAGCGGTGGAGCATGTGGTTTAATTCGAAGCAACGCGAAGAACCTTACCAGGTCTTGACATCCCGTTGACCACTGTAGAGATATGGTTTCCCCTTCGGGGGCAACGGTGACAGGTGGTGCATGGTTGTCGTCAGCTCGTGTCGTGAGATGTTGGGTTAAGTCCCGCAACGAGCGCAACCCTTGATCTTAGTTGCCATCATTTAGTTGGGCACTCTAAGGTGACTGCCGGTGACAAACCGGAGGAAGGTGGGGATGACGTCAAATCATCATGCCCCTTATGACCTGGGCTACACACGTGCTACAATGGACGATACAAACGGTTGCCAACTCGCGAGAGGGAGCTAATCCGATAAAGTCGTTCTCAGTTCGGATTGTAGGCTGCAACTCGCCTACATGAAGCCGGAATCGCTAGTAATCGCGGATCAGCATGCCGCGGTGAATACGTTCCCGGGCCTTGTACACACCGCCCGTCACACCACGAGAGTTTGTAACACCCGAAGTCGGTGAGGTAACCTTTTGGAGCCAGCCGCCGAAGGTGGGATAGATGATTGGGGTGAAGTCGTAACAAGGTAGCCGTATCGGAAGGTGCGGCTGGATCACCTCCTTTCTAAGGATTTTTTTCGGAATACAAACCTAGGGTTTGTAAGATTACGTTTTGCGTTCAGTTTTGAAGGTTCATTCTTTCTGAATGAAATACTTCAAAACTTGTTCTTTGAAAACTGGATAAAACGACATTGAAATAGTAACAAACACATTTATTTTTTTAAGTTTTTTTATAGGCTTAATAACATTAAAAGGTTTCAAGACACGAGCAGTTCTAGGAAGCAATCGAGTAAATGAAGGAGCGTACTTCAGTACGTGACTGAATGAACGAGTGAAGCTGACAACGAAATGTGATGTGTATTGAAAGCTGATAGGTTAAGTTATTAAGGGCGCACGGCGAATGCCTTGGCACTAGGAGCCGAAGAAGGACGGCACTAACACCGATATGCTTCGGGGAGCTGTAAGTGAGCTTTGATCCGGAGATTTCCGAATGGGGGAACCCACTACGTTTAATCGCGTAGTATCTTGACGTGAATACATAGCGTCTTGAAGGCAGACCCAGGGAACTGAAACATCTAAGTACCTGGAGGAAGAGAAAGAAAAATCGATTCCCTGAGTAGCGGCGAGCGAAACGGGAAGAGCCCAAACCAAGAGGCTTGCCTCTTGGGGTTGTAGGACACTCAATACGGAGTTACAAAAGAGCGAGTTAGATGAAGCGACTTGGAAAGGTCCGCCAGAGCAGGTAAAAGCCCTGTAGTCGAAAGTTCGTTCTCTCCTGAGTGGATCCTGAGTACGGCGGAACACGTGAAATTCCGTCGGAATCCGGGAGGACCATCTCCCAAGGCTAAATACTACCTAGTGACCGATAGTGAACCAGTACCGTGAGGGAAAGGTGAAAAGCACCCCGGAAGGGGAGTGAAAGAGATCCTGAAACCGTGTGCCTACAAGTAGTTAGAGCCCGTTAATGGGTGATAGCGTGCCTTTTGTAGAATGAACCGGCGAGTTACGATTACGTGCGAGGTTAAGCTTTAGAAGGCGGAGCCGCAGCGAAAGCGAGTCTGAATAGGGCGAAATAGTACGTGGTCGTAGACCCGAAACCAGGTGATCTACCCATGTCCAGGGTGAAGGTAAGGTAACACTTACTGGAGGCCCGAACCCACGCACGTTGAAAAGTGCGGGGATGAGGTGTGGGTAGCGGAGAAATTCCAATCGAACTTGGAGATAGCTGGTTCTCTCCGAAATAGCTTTAGGGCTAGCCTCGTGATGAGAATACTGGAGGTAGAGCACTGTTTGGACTAGGGGGCCATCCCGGTTTACCGAATTCAGACAAACTCCGAATGCCAGATATTTATACACGGGAGTCAGACTGCGAGTGATAAGATCCGTAGTCAAAAGGGAAACAGCCCAGACCACCAGCTAAGGTCCCAAAGTAATCGTTAAGTGGAAAAGGATGTGGCGTTGCACAGACAACCAGGATGTTGGCTTAGAAGCAGCCATCATTTAAAGAGTGCGTAATAGCTCACTGGTCGAGTGACGCTGCGCCGAAAATGTATCGGGGCTAAACGATTCACCGAAGCTGTGGATTGACATCTACGATGTCAGTGGTAGGAGAGCGTTCTAAGTGCGTTGAAGTCAGACCGGAAGGACTGGTGGAGCGCTTAGAAGTGAGAATGCCGGTATGAGTAGCGAAAGACGGGTGAGAATCCCGTCCACCGTATGACTAAGGTTTCCTGAGGAAGGCTCGTCCGCTCAGGGTTAGTCGGGACCTAAGCCGAGGCCGATAGGCGTAGGCGATGGACAACAGGTTGATATTCCTGTACCACCTCCTCACCGTTTGAGAAATGGGGGGACGCAGTAGGATAGGGTAAGCGCGCTGTTGGTTATGCGCGTCCAAGCAGTAAGGCGTGTGTGTAGGCAAATCCGCACACTGTAACGTTGAGCTGTGATGGCGAGTCCGTATGGACGAAGTTCCTGATTTCACACTGCCAAGAAAAGCCTCTATCGAGGTGAGAGGTGCCCGTACCGCAAACCGACACAGGTAGTCGAGGAGAGAATCCTAAGGTGTGCGAGAGAACTCTCGTTAAGGAACTCGGCAAAATGACCCCGTAACTTCGGGAGAAGGGGTGCTCTTGAGCGTGCAAGCGCATGAGAGCCGCAGTGAATAGGCCCAGGCGACTGTTTAGCAAAAACACAGGTCTCTGCAAAACCGTAAGGTGACGTATAGGGGCTGACGCCTGCCCGGTGCTGGAAGGTTAAGAGGAGTGGTTAGCGCAAGCGAAGCTGCGAATTGAAGCCCCAGTAAACGGCGGCCGTAACTATAACGGTCCTAAGGTAGCGAAATTCCTTGTCGGGTAAGTTCCGACCCGCACGAAAGGCGTAACGATCTGGGCACTGTCTCAACGAGAGACTCGGTGAAATTATAGTACCTGTGAAGATGCAGGTTACCCGCGACAGGACGGAAAGACCCCGTGGAGCTTTACTGTAGCCTGATATTGAATTTTGGTACAACTTGTACAGGATAGGTAGGAGCCAGAGATCTCGGAGCGCCAGCTTCGAAGGAGGCGTCGGTGGGATACTACCCTGGTTGTATTGAAATTCTAACCCATGCCCCTTAGCGGGGCAGGAGACAGTGTCAGGCGGACAGTTTGACTGGGGCGGTCGCCTCCTAAAAGGTAACGGAGGCGCCCAAAGGTTCCCTCAGAATGGTTGGAAATCATTCGTAGAGTGTAAAGGCACAAGGGAGCTTGACTGCGAGACCTACAAGTCGAGCAGGGTCGAAAGACGGGCTTAGTGATCCGGTGGTTCCGCATGGAAGGGCCATCGCTCAACGGATAAAAGCTACCCCGGGGATAACAGGCTTATCTCCCCCAAGAGTCCACATCGACGGGGAGGTTTGGCACCTCGATGTCGGCTCATCGCATCCTGGGGCTGTAGTCGGTCCCAAGGGTTGGGCTGTTCGCCCATTAAAGCGGTACGCGAGCTGGGTTCAGAACGTCGTGAGACAGTTCGGTCCCTATCCGTCGTGGGCGTAGGAAATTTGAGAGGAGCTGTCCTTAGTACGAGAGGACCGGGATGGACACACCGCTGGTGTACCAGTTGTCTTGCCAAAGGCATCGCTGGGTAGCTATGTGTGGACGGGATAAGTGCTGAAAGCATCTAAGCATGAAGCCCCCCTCAAGATGAGATTTCCCATTACGCAAGTAAGTAAGATCCCTCAAAGACGATGAGGTAGATAGGTTCGAGGTGGAAGTGTGGTGACACATGGAGCTGACGAATACTAATCGATCGAGGACTTAACCAAAAAAGTTTGAAGCATTCAATGAAGCGTTTATCCAGTTTTGAAAGAACAAGAAAGTTTTTTAAAAAAACTTGCGTTTTATAACTACATATGTTATAATAAATCTTGTCTTTTAAATAAGTCTAGTGATGATGGCAAAGAGGTCACACCCGTTCCCATACCGAACACGGAAGTTAAGCTCTTTAGCGCCGATGGTAGTTGGGGGCTTCCCCCTGTGAGAGTAGGACGTCGCTAGGCTGTATATTAAAATTATTCCGAAGTAGCTCAGTTGGTAGTAGCACCTGACTGTTAATCAGGTTGTCGCAGGTTCGAGTCCTGCCTTCGGAGCCATTCTTGGAGAGTTGTCCGAGTGGCCGAAGGAGCACGATTGGAAATCGTGTAGGCGGTTAACACTGTCTCAAGGGTTCAAATCCCTTACTCTCCGCCAGCACTTTAATTATTCCAAACGAAGGCCCCTTGGTCAAGTGGTTAAGACACCGCCCTTTCACGGCGGTAACACGGGTTCGAATCCCGTAGGGGTCACCATTCATTTTTATACCCAGATGGAGGATTAGCTCAGCTGGGAGAGCATCTGCCTTACAAGCAGAGGGTCGGCGGTTCGAGCCCGTCATCCTCCACCATTTTTAAAAACAACATATATCATTATCGCGGGGTGGAGCAGTGGTAGCTCGTCGGGCTCATAACCCGAAGGTCGTTGGTTCAAATCCAGCCCCCGCAACCAAATGGTCCCGTGGTGTAGCGGTTAACATGCCTGCCTGTCACGCAGGAGATCGCCGGTTCGATCCCGGTCGGGACCGCCATTTTTATAGTATATGGGTCAGTAGCTCAGTTGGTAGAGCATTAGATTGAAGCTCTAAGTGTCGGCGGTTCGATTCCGTCCTGACCCATCATTTTTTTGCCGGTGTAGCTCAGTTGGTAGAGCAACTGACTTGTAATCAGTAGGTCGTGGGTTCGACTCCTATCGCCGGCACCATGTATTCCCGGAGGGGTAGCGAAGTGGCTAAACGCGGCGGACTGTAAATCCGCTCCTTAGGGTTCGGCGGTTCGAATCCGTCCCCCTCCACCAGTTTTCTTTTTTTTATTTTGAAAATAGGGGCATAGTTCAACGGTAGAATAGAGGTCTCCAAAACCTTTGGTGTGGGTTCGATTCCTACTGCCCCTGCCAATTTATTTTATGGCGATTGTGGCGAAGTGGTTAACGCACCGGATTGTGGTTCCGGCATTCGTGGGTTCGATTCCCATCAGTCGCCCCATTCAAGTATAAAGTAAATTTTATAATAATAACTATAATATCATGGCGATTGTGGCGAAGTGGTTAACGCACCGGATTGTGGTTCCGGCATTCGTGGGTTCGATTCCCATCAGTCGCCCCATAGTTGGGGTATAGCCAAGCGGTAAGGCAACGGATTTTGATTCCGTCATGCCTAGGTTCGAATCCTAGTACCCCAGCCATTTTTTTGCGGAAGTAGTTCAGTGGTAGAACACCACCTTGCCAAGGTGGGGGTCGCGAGTTCGAACCTCGTCTTCCGCTCCAAGTATGATGGCGGCATAGCCAAGTGGTAAGGCACAGGTCTGCAACACCTTTATCACCGGTTCAAATCCGGTTGCCGCCTCCATATTTTAACTGCTAATCGGTTTATCCGATTTTTTTTATCTCCATTATGCCGGTGTGGCGGAATTGGCAGACGCGCACGACTCAAAATCGTGTTCCTTTGGAGTGTCGGTTCGACCCCGACCACCGGTATCATCACGTACATATACGTCACGATTAATAAATTTAGAAAGCTCACAAACCTTGATAATAGAGGATTTGTGAGCTTTTTGTTTTTGGGGTTACGATAGAAAACGGTAAGAATCGAAACCATTTTATAGAAATTTTACATACAGACAGGTTCATTTTACAGAAGTTTTTACACAAGCTGCGATCAGTGATTAAGGGAACCAAAACAGAAAAGACCATGTTTATTTTTGAACTGACCCCTTCGGATTAGACAAAACAAAAAAGCATCTTCAATTGAATTTAGGGTAATGTATCCTAACATCTATTGGAGGTGCTTATTTTTTGGGGGACGAGAGTGAGTTATCCGCACCTCGTAATTATTGTAGGTTTGCATACGTTTGTTTCAAAGATAATTTTAACCCTCAACGTTCCTTTGACGCCATGTAGAACGGTGATCCATCTGAATCCCCGCACATCAAATTTTCTGTGAAAAGAGTGAAGTAAAAATGACTACTGAGAGCTCTTGTTTGCCTGTTACCACATTTTTAGCCTCATTTTTAAAAATTAGGAATAGTATACTTTTTCTACTTTATATAATGTATGCTCGATAGTAGAGCAGAGAACGGCATCCACTTTGTAAAATTTAACTCGAAAGTATAAACTTTTCAAAAAGTTCTTTATATTATTTTTTTGTTTAAAGGCAGGGAGAAATTCTGAATTTTTCTCCACATCACCAAAACTTTGAATCCAATGCTCTACATAAGTCTGACTAAGTATTTTTCTATTTAAAACACTAATTATGGATTTTACCATTCTCTCATCTTCCCCATCGGAGTAAATTCGATCTGTTATGGTCATCTTTTCATAAACCAAATCAAGGATAGTTAAGAGGTCATTTTTATCCAGTTCGGAACATTGAGCCAAATCTTCTAAAGCATCTGCTGCATGGGCTATAGCATGAGCCCAGCCTTTTTCTTCGTCATACCCACGGTAATCTCGTTCTTCTTGTACATTGTAAAATACTTTTTCTTTTATCTGATGAATTTGCTCTCTTGAGAGAAATGGTGATTCTCTATGCCTCGTGAAGAGGAGCGGTATGACTAGCATGGAGAAAGATCGAGTGAAGACAGAGTCTGAATTTGTTTCACCAAGCTTAAAAAGCAAATGGTTTTTATCCAAAACAATCGGTAGAAGTTGTTCTAGTTCGTTTGCTGTTAGAGAATTATTAGGAATCCAATGTGATAAGGTTGTATAAATTAGTTCATCACGTAGTTGGGCATCCAACGAACCGATGTTATTTATCATTTCTAGTGTCAACTGGAATGTATCGGGGGGTGCTTGGTATCCATTTTCTTTTATTAATATCAACTTTTCTTTTAAATTCATTTTACACGCTCCTACTAGAAAATTTCTGAACTACTTTTTTCAAGGACTTCTACTGTTTTCTTCCGTACCGCTCTTCCCTTACTATAAGGGACAGATAGAATCAGAGACAATCCGGAATAGCAGAAAGGAATAAATTATGTCCAAGCGGTTTATTTCCTGATAAAATCCATAAAATTCCCCCTCCTTGTATTTTATACGTAAACTTGCTATCTAAAAAACTTCTCCACACGATTTTAGGATAAAGAATCCAAATAATAATTTTTAGAATTTCACTTGTAAGTTACTGGTTGTTTAGTTACCATTTGTATATTAAATTAAATTAATCTAAAGCGCAATAACTAATAGCACTAGTATTAAAGGGGTATAAATCTTTTCAGAAGGAGTGATCATAATGAAAACAATATATATTTATCCAAAATTAGCAATAGGGTTTAGGGGATTTGCCACAGGTTTAGATAGAGAAGGATTCTTCTTCAAGAAAAGGTCAGCGAGATTAAAAAAAAGTATAGAAATTTCATTGAAAGAGAATCATTTGAGTTCTTTTAACGTAGAAGTTACTCATGGATTTGAATCTCCAGAGGAATTATTAGAAAAAGATGGCGTTTTGGTTTTAATTTCTCCATACTTAAAAAGTTTACTCGGTCACATTGATTTTTCGAAAAGTGGATACTATCTTTTATCAGAGACGGAATATAATTCTGAAAATATCAGCAACATCATAAAGTATATAAAAACACTATAAACGTATAAAACGGACAAGATTAAAAGAAAACTATTGAAATGCTAAAGTTAATTAGGCTAGCGATTGGACATACAAAGTTAACTAAAAAATTTTGAAATAAAACAAGAATCTTTCTATTAGCATTCTTATTTTTTATGACAATATTTGTTCTAACTTTTAAACTAGGTGGTGATCATGTTGAAGCCGATACAGCTTATAGAATTACCTAAAGAAATACTCGATTATGTTGGTGGAGTTACCCACATTTCTTTTCCAAGACAGGGGCATACATCGGATGTTGGAATCCTTTTTTCTGAAAGAGGCACTTTCGCTTTAAAGAGAACCAAAGGAAAGCAATATGGCTCATGGTTAAAGAAAGAAGTGACTGTCCTAAAATATCTATCTAATTCTACTTTACCTGTCCCCCGTTTATATTGTTTTGTTGAACAACCATCAGACGATCAGGCATGGGCATTGATGGAATATATAGAAGGTAGCACGATTAGACAGGCGTTAGAGAATGAAACTAAAGAGGAAAACAGGCATGCAATCATCTTTCATTATGGAAAGGTGCTTGCAGCAATTCATTCGACGCCATGCCCACATGAAATAAAGGAGGGTACAATTGCAGTTTGGATCGATGATATGTTAGGTCAGGCAGAGTTTAATCTTAAAAATTTTGAGGTGGATGGTACTTCAGAGTTGTTAGATGACTTAAAAAGAAATAAACCAGAACCTATTCAGCAAACATTTATACACGGTGATTTCACAATCGATAATGTTCTCGTTCATAATCAGAAAATATCGGGTATTATTGATTGGAGTGGTGGAGCATTCGGTGATCCACGATACGATTTTGCGCTAGCTGTACGACCTAAGCCACATGCCTTTGAAACTGAAAGAGACAGGCAGTTTTTTTATGAAGGGTATGGGAGAAAGTTAATTAATCAAAACGAGTTCAATTACTTTAAAAATGGATTATATGAGTTTTTTTAGATGAAGATCTAAACCGTTCTGTAGGATAAATTACTTTCCTTCAGAGCGGTTTATTTGTTTTCCCCTACATTTTTAACGATTAGTTCATACTCTGTTCATGTAACAATTTTAAGCTAAGGATAATCAAAGAAATGGAGGGGTTAAGGATGAATCTTGCCTGGAAAGAAATGAAGAAAAATAAAATACGGTTTTTAATCTTGGGCTCCATCATCTTCCTAGTTAGTTTTTTAACGTTTATTATTTCAGGTTTGGCAAATGGCTTGTCGCAGGATAATGCAGCTTTAATAAAAGACTTACCTCATGGGCAATTTTACATGACGGAGGATGCAGATGGGACGTTTAATCTTTCGAGAATCTCTAGCGATCTACAACAGGAAGTCATGACTGAGGAGAAGGAGGCAGTTGCCTTTTCTATTCAAATGGGCTTTTTAAGTGATCAGGATGATAAACAGCAAAGTGTGGCCTTTGTCACGTCGACGGAATCAACACTATTTAGAAATGTACGACATGGTGAGGTGCTGTTAGACAGCTCGCTACAGGATAAAGGAATTAAGGTTGGAGATATATTAACGAACAATCAATATAGTGGAGAGTTTATAGTGAAAGGCTTTGTGGAGCAAAAAAAATATAGCCATGCCCCTGTTGCTTATATAAGTAAAGAGGCTTATCAGGAAATGTATCGGGTAAAGGATATGCAATTAATTTTCGTTCCCCAAAATACGGCTAAGGAATTTGAGGGGCTACAGTCTTATAGCAATAAAGAATTTCTGAATGCTATCCCGAGTTACAGTGCGGAACAGATGTCTTTAAATATGATAATTTGGTTTTTAGTTGTCATTAGTGGTATGCTATTTGCTATTTTCTTCTATATGATGAATGTACAAAAGATTGGATTATATGGAATTCTTAAGGCGATTGGATTAAAAACAAGTAGGTTATTTAACATGATCTGGACACAGATGGTGATTATTACTGCCATTTCATTAGTATTATCAGTCAGCCTTAGTCAATTATTCAATATAGTTGCGCCAAAGGAGATGCCATTTACGTTAAACCTAGGTACAACAATACAACTATCGTTAGTGTTCCTTGTCATTGGTTTTGTGGGAGCTACACTGTCAGGTCTACAAATTAAAAAAATCGAACCGTTACAAGCAATACACCAAGGGGAGGCTTAGTCATGACGTTATTTACGATTGATGAAGTAAGAAAAACGTTTAAAAATGGTGATGTCGAAGAGGAAATTTTAAAAGGCATTAATTTATCCCTAAAAGAAGGAGAAATTACAGCATTGGTAGGTGCATCTGGTTCAGGGAAAAGCACGCTATTAACTATAGCTGCTGGACTACAACCAGCAACAGATGGACAAATCCTTTTTGAGGGACATAATTTAACGGCTATGAACGAAGAACAGGTACGAGGGCTGCGTGCAAGTAAATTTGGCTTTGTTTTTCAGTTTGCACATCTTGTACCTTTTCTTACCGTAGCGGAGCAGCTGCTATTAATGTTGGATGTTGCTGGGTCGCCACTGAAGAAACATGAAAAAAAGCATGAAGTAAATCGTTTATTACAGTTAGTTGGGTTAGCTCATCGTCAACATGCTTATCCTTCTTCCTTGTCGGGTGGAGAAAAGCAACGTGTAGCGATTGCTCGTGCCATTATTCATCAACCGAAAGTATTGTTTGCAGATGAGCCAACAGCAAGTTTAGATTCACAGCGCTCTAAAGAAATTATGTTGTTGTTAAGAACATTAACAAAAACTTTAAATATAACAACATTATTAGTGACGCATGACGAAGAAATGTTGGGTTATACAGATCGTATTATTAAAATGAGCGATGGTGTCGTATTATAAAATAGGCAAGGCTCCCACTAGTAGGGAGCCTTGTGTAACGTTAGGTTAAACGTGCATTACGACTCACTTTACAAACCATTCTCATTAACGCTTTGTGTAGAAAAGGAAAAATAGTAAAAATAACATCCATTGTTTTGCGCATGGGCATTGGACAAATGATAGGCTTATTTTGATGAACACCTTCTATAGCCATTTTTGCAATTCGCTGAGGTGAGATCATTTTTTGCTGCTTTAATTGTTTGGTGATAATTGATTTATCCATATGAATCGCCTTGGCGTTATCGAAAATGGGTGTATCCACAAACGTTGGACATAAGGTACTCACCTTAATCCCAAATTCCTCAGCCTCATAGTGTAGGGAGGTTGTTAGTCCTATAACAGCATGTTTGGTAGTAGCGTAGGCAGTAGAAAAAGGAGAGGGTCCTAACCCTGCAGCAGAGGAGGTATTGACGATATGTCCAAAACCTTGTTTTTTCATAAGCGGATAGCCTATTTGAGTACCATAAATGACACCCCATAAATTAATATCCATAATTTCCTTCCAATCCTCAATAGTCGTTTCACCCATCTCCCCATACATAGCAATACCAGCATTATTAAACAGATAATCTATACGGTGAAATTCTTCAAATACATCATGAATGACAGATGCTACACTTTTGTAATTGGTTACATTTAGAGGTACAAATTTTGTATGGACAGCATCTTTATTTAACTCTGCTTCTAACATACGACCCTCATGTTCTTGAATATCAGCAATAATGACAAAAATATGGCGAGCAATTAATTCTTGGCAAATAGCCTTTCCTATCCCTGATACACCACCTGTAACAACAGCAATCTTTCTCATCTTAGGACCTCCCGATTGTGTCTCCTTCTTCTCCATAAAGTTCAATGATAGAGCTATATTGCTGTGCCACTATATGAGCACCTTTACTATTTAAATGAACGCCATCCAAAGTTACATGTAGCCCTCTTTTTTGAGATAATTTATCGATACGAAAAGGATTTTTGTAAAATAAAACATCTAGTAGAACTCTCATTACATTCGTATTAACAAAGCCTGAGCACTCCAAATGTTCTAAATGCTCTTTAAAGAGATTTTGCATATTCACAAAATAAATGTTGCCGGACTTCAATGCAATGGACTCCATAACGGACGTTAGCTCTTTTATTTCTTTGTTGGAGTGATTTTGAAGATCTTCTCCTACTAATGCTGGAGATACTAACACTACATTTTTAGAAGCGACATGTGCTTTCTCTAATACTTTTAGGCAGTACTCTTCGAATTCAATATGATCCTTCGCCACTGGTTGTGCTTGCACCTTTAATAATTTTGAATAGACGTCATTGACGCCTATCCAAAGAATAAGGAGATCATAGGAAGATCGGAGTGGTGCTTTTTCCAAGCGAGTAAATAAACTTTTAATCGTCTCGCCTGGATTTCCAAGATTATCGAATGAAATATGAGGATATTGAAGTTTCAATAGATTATAAAATGAAACGCCTGGACGACCTTCTGTTAAGCTATCACCTATTAAACAAACTTTCATTTAAATCCCACCTTTTTTAATTTCTTTTAAGAAAATCGTTATTGCCTGTTGAAAGAGTGGTTCCAATGATTTCAAGTTTTGAGTATTGGTCAGCTGACATAATCCACCTAGCCATGTGCCAAGTAAGACGGTCCATGTATCTACATTGCCATGAACAAATTCATTTTGGTCGATGCCCTCTTGAAGAATTGCGCGATAAGCATTCATTGGTGTAATAGCTAAATTGAATAACTGCTGTATAGAATCGGGGCTTGATTTAGGGTTAGATGCCAGTTCTTGTCCTGATTTTAGTAAAGGTGTTTGATACTCATAGAGGACATGCATGGCCATACCATATAATTTATCTGTTGATGTGGTGTATGAAGATTCTTGTTGCAACCATTTGTCATGCCAATTTTTCATCGATTGCTGCGCTAAAATCACAAATAACTTTTCTTTATTTTCGAAATGATAATAAATATGTCCTTTGCTATAACCAGAGGCTTTCGAAATATCACCAACAGATGTCTGATTATAGCCATGTTGAGAAAATAATTGGATGGCATGTTTGATAATTTCAATCTTTGCCTTGTCACTGTCATAGCGTCTTTTATTCAATGTTGTACTCCTTTAATGATTTGAACAATCGTTCTAATTTAATTATACATAATTTTCTAGCTAATTAAATAGTTAAATTTTTTATTCTAAATACTGTCAAATTTCTAAAGTTGGAAGGGAAATCCAATTAATTGTTGAATTATTTGTTATGCAAAAATAAAAAGGGGGATATGTATGGGAAGAGTAATTGGTTTTGAATTAAATAGTCAGGAACCGGAGAAAGCGGCAGCTTTTTATAGCAAAGTGTTTGGCTGGGAGGTAGCGGCCCCGAATTGGGATTATTGGCCAGTGAAAACTGGGCAAAAAAGCAAAATTGGGGTTAATGGTGGCATTAGTAAAGGTCCGAGTGACTATGTACACGAATTCAAATTGAAGTGGATGCAATTGACGAAGTTGTCGAACAGGCAACAAGCAACGGGGCTACTATTTTGCGTGAGAAAATGGAGGTTGATGGCTTTTATCTTGCTTATTTGGTGGATCCGACTGGTCTAGGAATCGGATTAATTCAACATAAAAATAACGCATAAAGTCTCTTTCAGTAGAGTCTTTTTTCATTTTAAGCATAACTACACGTCTTTATGGGTAAAGAATCGGTGAAGGAGGGATAATGTGAGGAACATATTGAAATTAGTATGTTTTTTCCTGATAACGATTGGCATAATACCGAAGGAAGTGCAGGCAGCCAGCTTTAGAGATTTAACGGATGATACTTTGCTGACAGAAATACATTATTTAGTGGAGCAGGATATTGTGAGGGGCTATTCAAATCAGTTATTCAAGCCAAATGACTTTGTTACGAAAGCACAAGTAGCTGTCATGCTCACACGTGCTTTAGGACTAAATACAATCAACATAGAAAACCCCCACTATCAAGATGTAACATCGGCTAATCAATACTACAAAGAAATAGCTGCTGTACAAAACAAAGGGATATTCGATGCAGCCCATAAATTTAATCCAGATGCGCCGATTACTAGAGGAGAAATGGCTATTGTGCTAAATAGGGCATTTCAATTAAAAGGCTCAGATCCGTATTATTTTACAGATGTGACGGAGCAGACACGTGGTTATAAAGAAATTTTAACACTGGCTCATAATCATTTAGTAAGGGGCTATGGGGATGGTGCGTTTAAACCTAATAACCCTGTTACACGTGCACAATTCTCAGCATTTTTGGCGCGAGCAATGACTCTTTCTAAGCCACACTTGCTAAAGGACCCAGCATTTGTATATACGTATGCCTATTATTCTTTAAGTGACAATAAGCGTTATACTTTAAGCTATCAATATGAGCAACATGACGGTAAAAATGATGTATGGACCGTCAAAAATGTAAGTACAGGACAAACTTTTTCTAATGAGCTTTTATATGGTCATGATCGGGCATATGGTCAAGCCATTGCAGGTGACGCAAACACACATTATGATTTATATATGGAACTACCACTTAGAGTAGGTGTTATTTTACATGAAGATGATCCAGGGGTTACTGCAGGAGAACGAGTAACTGTAAAATCAACTAACGGCACAGTACAAGCTGGTGAAGTGCAATATACGGGTGTAATAATAGTAGAGAAAAGGTCAGAATTTAGTAATGTGGTAAAAACTTATTATTTCGTAGATGATATTGGTTTAGTCAAGGAGATGCACAATGATCTGGTTGTGTTTGAATTGCTCAATCGGACAATGAAATAATCAGAAAAGGAAAGCAAGCCATTGATGGACTCGCTTTCCTTTATTGTTGTAAAGAGATATGAAAAAAACGCTGCAGAGCCTGCAACCATTCCTTCTCAGTGTTTGTCGTATAGGTAGTTAGGGATTGTCCTTCGTAAATTCTAAATTCATTGTTCATCATCGTGTGACGACCACGAGCCGTTCGAATCATGGCAATTTTATTTTTTTGTTTAGAGAGTCGTGGGGCAAATTTTGCATCATTAGCGTCATTATGAAAGCAATAGAGCAAACGCCATTGTTGCTTGGTTTGCTCAAAAAGCATCCAACCATTTTCTTCATCATACTCTACTTTATATAATTCTCGATTTTCTCGGTGTTGATATCCTGCAATTAATGGTACTGGTTTACAAGGTGCTAAAGCACCAACGCCTACATCTGAAATATAGGATTGTTTCGCATCCTTTACTAGTAATAGCTGATGCATGGGTATATCTTCAGGAGGAGTATGTTCTTCAACGTTGCGCCAAAACTGAGCATAGCGATTGGTAACTGAAAAGCCGAGCTCCCGTAAAAGCCAGCTAAATAAAATATTTAGTTCAAAACAATTGCCACCACGTCGCTCAATAATAATCTTTTGAAATAAATCAGGAATAGAGAATGAGATACCGAGGTTCAAGGCAACATCTAAATTTTCATAGGGAATGGTCAATAGATGCTTTGTCTGTAACTGTCCAAGAAGTTGGACGGTAGGCTCTAAAGTTCCTTGAAATTGAATATGTTGTAAATATTGCTGAATCTGTGCATTCATAAAATCGCCTCACTTCCTTATTTATAACATAACCGAAACAGCATCAGAATACACGCATAATATTACGAGGGAAATGATAGAAAAATAGCTAAATAACTTGTAGAATTAATATATTAGCTACTATAAAGTGAAATATTTTCCAATATAGTTAATGAATAAGAATTTAAGGTAGGTATGATAAGGAAAATGAAATGGATAGAAGTCAATACATATGACGAAATGAGCGAAGTGGCCGCAAATATTTTTTTAAAGCAAATACAGAAGAAGCCAAATAGTGTGCTCGGATTAGCAACTGGTGGTTCACCTGTAGGAATGTATAAAGAATTAGTAGCGCGACATCAAGCTGGTCAATTATCATTTAAGGATGTAAAAACTTTTAATTTAGACGAATATGTAGGTCTTAAGCGAACAAGTCCTGCAAGTTACTGGACTTTTATGCACAATAATTTATTTAATGATGTAAATATTAAACAAGAAAATATACATTTGCCAAATGGTGAGGCAGAGGATTTAGCTGCTGAATGCATGGCATATGATGCAAGAATTGATATGGCAGAAGGTATTGATTTACAGCTTCTTGGAATTGGCATAAATGGTCATATAGGCTTTAATGAGCCGGGTACTCCGTTCGATTCTATGACAAATATTGTTGAATTAACGGAGTCGACAAGAACAGAAAATGCGATTTACTTTGATGATGAAGCCGAAGTCCCAACACATGCCATTACGATGGGTATTCAATCTATTATGAAGGCGAAGGAAATTGTCCTGATTGCCTTTGGTGAGAAGAAGCTGGCGGCCATCCAAAAATTGAAAAGTGGCCATATAACAGAAGATTTCCCGGCAAGTCAATTATTGAAACATCCTAACGTCACGATTATTTATGGCGGCACAAATTAACAATGAAAAGCAAAGCCTTCTTATGTCTGAAGTCTTTGCTTTCTTGTTTTTCCTGATAAACGTATGAGCAATGAATATACGCTCCAGAAAATTACTGCTACAATAACAATTAAATCCCCCTTGTTGAAGGTAAAGTCTACTGTCTAAATGTCTGAAGGTTGCAATTGTAGAATGTCGATAGTTTCTCCTTAGGTAGAAAAAAACCGTATAAAATAATGGGAAGAAGATGCAATAATAGATAAATGCCTCGCACCAACTAGAGGCAGCATAAGAAAAATAAGAGGAGGAATGAACATGAAAAATACCGTACCACGTTTACAAAAGGGAGATTTAGTAGGTGTAGTTGCTCTATCGAGTCTAGTAGATCCTGAGAAGCTAGGGGACGCATTATCTTTTTTAGATGAGTTGGGTCTTAACTATATCGTAGGGGATACAATCCATGCAAAGCATGATTATTTAGCGGGTAGTGATGAAATCAGGTTAGCAGATTTTCATGAAATGGTAAAGAATCCTGAAGTGAAAGCGATTTTTTGTGTAAAGGGTGGCTATGGCGCTGCTCGAATAGCTGAAAAAATTGATTATACGTTATTAGAGGAAAATCCAAAAATTTTCTGGGGCTTTTCAGATATTACATATTTGCATTGTGCCATCAATGAGTACGCCAATTTAGTAACATTCCATGGACCTATGTTAATGGCTGCTAATACAATGGATGAACTATCGAAGAAAATGTTTGTACAATTATTTTCCCCTATCGAAATACAATATACGGAGTCAATTTCTCCTTTAACAACAATTGCTGGTGGGATGGCACGTGGTGAATTAATAGGAGGAAATCTTTATCGTCTTGTCAGCACATTAGGCACTAAATTTGAGATACAGACGGAAGGTAAGATTTTATTGATAGAGGAGTTAGCTGAATCGATTCCTAACATTGATTCGATGCTACAGCAATTAAAGCAAGCTAGAAAATTAGAGCAGCTAGCAGGTGTTGTCATTGGCTCCTTTACACAAACAGAAGCGGATGAAGCAGCACTACACAATTTAATGAAAGAGTATTTTGCAGACTTAGGCATTCCTGTTGTGGCAGGTTTTAAAATAGGACATGAATCAACGAATGTAGGCATTCCTCTGGGGGTAGATGCGTATTTAGATGCAGAGGAAAAAGTATTAAAAATATTACCAGGAGTATATTAACTGTAGGGAGATGTTAAATGGTATGGATATTGAGAAAAAGCTCTATGAAGCAGCCGTCCAATTAGTGGAGAAAAGATATCCCTCAGGATGGGGCGGAGCGGCCGCTTTGTATTCTGAGGACGGGCATATTTTAACTAGTGTAGCACCAGAGGTCATCAATGCAGCAACTGAATTATGTATGGAAACGGGTGCTATTTTAGAGGCGCATAAATTGAATACAAAGGTGACCCATTCGATTTGTGTTGCTAGAGAAAATGAAACATCCAAATTCGTAGTGCTCACACCTTGTGGGGTCTGCCAAGAAAGACTCTTTTATTGGGGAGAGAATGTGAAGGCAGCAGTTACGAATTCAGACGGTACACTAATATTTAAAACGTTAAAAGAGATACAACCATATCATTGGTATAAGGCCTATGAACAATAATGCAAAAAAGACATTACAAAAATATGTAATGTCTTTTTGGGTGTGAATTAATAAGGGTCGGCATTATGTCCTTTATCTATCGCATCTTGAGGGGCATGATTTCCATCAATATTGCCAAGTGGCTTTGAAGGAGAGGATTCCTTTCTTGCCTTATGCAACCCTTCTTTTAGCAAACGACCATATTCTTCATCTGCTTCTTCTGCTAGTGCAATCATTGCATTTTGTATATCCATATGACAGACGGATAAATCACGAATTAAATTGGCAAGCAGCTCATCGCGCTCCCATTGCTCAAAGTTACGGTAAGTTTCACCAGCCTGCTTGGTATTACTTTGACGATCAATGGATTCTCGAACAAGGTTTCCTTCAACATACGGAGTATATTCCTTGCCATCCTGTGTAGCTTCCTTTAAGCCATTTAACATGGATGGCTCATAATTAATATGTGGATTTTGACCAGGTGCTAAATCTCGTTTATACATCATTTGGCCACCACTTTGATTGGTTGCTACACGCTTTTTAGGCGCATTAATTGGCAATTGAAGATAGTTGGCTCCCACACGGTGACGTTGTGTATCCGAATAGGAGAATGTACGACCTTGCAGCATTTTATCATCGGAGAAATCTAAACCATCGACCAGTACGCCCGTACCGAAAGTAGCTTGTTCTACCTCTGCAAAATAGTCCTCAGGATTTTTGTTTAATACCATTTTACCGACTGGATACCATGGGAATTGATCGTTTGGCCAAAGCTTTGTGTCATCCAATGGATCAAAATCAAGCTCAGGATGTGGACCATCCTCCATAATTTGAACATGTAATTCCCATTCAGGAAATTCTTCACGTTCAATTGCATCATATAAATCCTGTGTGGCATGATTAAAATTTTTCTGCTGAATTTCTTCTGCTTCTTTTTGTGTTAAATTTTTAATGCCCTGAAGTGGCTCCCAATGATATTTGACGAGGACCCCTTTACCTTCCTGATTAACCCACTTATACGTATTGACGCCAGAACCCTGCATCATACGATAGTTAGCGGGTATACCCCAAGGTGAGTATACAAATGTTACCATATGAAAGGATTCTGGTGAGCTAGCACAAAAATCAAAGAAACGTTCAACGTTTTGAATATTAGTAATAGGATCAGGCTTAAATGCATGAATCATGTCAGGGAATTTCATGGCATCACGGATAAAGAAGATTTTTAAATTATTACCGACTAAATCCCAGTTGCCATCCTCTGTATAAAATTTTACCGCAAAGCCTCGTGGATCTCGTAATGTTTCAGGCGAGTGTCCACCATGGATAACCGTTGAAAAACGCACAAATACTGGCGTTTTTTTCCCTTTATCCTGAAAGACTTTTGCACGAGTATATTTAGAAATTGGTTCACCGCCTACTACACCGTATGTTTCAAAATAACCATGTGCACCAGCACCGCGAGCATGAACAACTCGTTCTGGGATTCGCTCTCTGTCAAAGTGACTTATCTTCTCTAGAAAATCATAATTCTCAAGTGTTGCAGGACCGCGATTACTGACTGTTCGTAAATTTTGATTGTTAGTAACGGGATGCCCCTGTCGATTTGTCAATGTTGTATCTTGCTCATGTGTTGAATCATTTTGCTGCGTCATAGTATGACCCCTTTCCAATAGTTACTTCCATTTTGTCCTTGAAAGGGGCAATCTAGACATAGGGAATTTTTACATATTTGCTGATAAAAAGGCTCTCCATACATACATGTAGGAGAGCCTTGGATGGCGTTTTCAAATGGAATCAAGTTTTTTGAGTATGGCCTTTACCTATAGTTGGTCATTAGTCATCGGTCATACAGTAACAGGTAACTTGTTATTGGTTTTTATCTAATTAGCCGAATAGCTAAATTTGAAAACAGCACATCCAACTCGGTTTGGAGTCTCACCGCCCCGAGATTAGAAGTATCGGGAATCATCAAAGTTAATTTGTATGCTGTAATTTTTTGAATTAATAAGATTGGATAGTTTATGTGCCTCTTTTTCGAGCTTCATTGCTCGTTCTCGATAGTCATCAGGCTCATATAATGCAATCTCGTATAACATAGCACCATCACCATAGCCAAAACGAACACTTTCTTTTTCCCGCATACTAAATTCTTTACATAGTTCAGCCTCAGCACGAAGCTGTGTAGCTAATTCGATAGCTTCTACTAGTGCTAGTTTCTGATCTTTAAAATTTACTGTGTTTTGAATGTTTGCTTCATACACTAAACGATCTAACGTACGCATATCTTCACGAACTTGTGCCAATTCCGTTTCAATAAGAGAGAGTGCACGGTTACTTGTTTTAGGAGCCTGTCCCTTTTCTACTGTCACAAAAGCACTACGATGTAATTCACTAATAAGCTCTTGCGTTTTCTTTCCTAAAATACTTTTTAGTTTAACAGCTTCTGCAAGATTGATCACGAAACCACGTCCTTTTTAAAGTGTTGTAGATGGTGAATTATTTGACAGGAGGGCAATTTGATAGTCACCACCGTGAATTTGATTAAACATTTTGCCTGCTGACGCCAAAAGGTCATTCGCTGCTTCATGTGTTAATGATGGTCTAAGATAAAAAATATGTAGCGCCTCAGTCGTATCTTCTGTAACGGCTGTACGTTTAGAATCGACAAATGGAGAACCAAATGCTCCCTTTTCATCACGACTAAAGAGGATTTTGTTGAATGTATTAAAACGCCCATTTAAACCTTCATAACCAATGTCTTCATGGCCAAGAGCTATTTCTACGCACCCTTTTATAAGGGCTACATCATATAGGCCAATCGGAATTTCATATTGAAGAGAGAAGAAGTTATTTAAATCTACACCAGAATGAAATGGTGTTAAATAGTTTTGTTTACTAATTCGACGCATAAGACTTTCTGCTGAGTGACGATAACGATTTGGATCGGCACCTAGCTTTTTCCATAGTGCTCGCCATTCTGCAATGCCCTCACGCTGGTTCACTGGAAGGTCCTGCATGTCTAGAAAAAGGTTTTCTTGATACAATTGCATCCGACCTTTAATCATTTGAGGGGATTCTGCTACAACAATTTTGGTATAATGAATAATGCCGATTTTTAGCTCGGGATGTTGTGTTAATAGAGATTCGTTAATGGAAATTTCCAAAGAACATCACCTACTTTATCTATTTCTATTATTGTACCATGTAAGGAGTTGGAAATAAAATGAACATACATGACCTACAACGCGACTTTGTGGCATATGCAATATCCATTGGCGTTGATAAAATAGGTTTTACAACAGCAGCTCCCTTTACAGAATTAAAAAACCGACTGCGTCGTCAGCAGGAGCTTGGCTATCAGTCTGGCTTTGAAGAAAGTGATATTGAGAAACGTACCGAACCCCTGCAATTATTAAATGAGGCAGAGAGTATTGTCTCGATCGCGGTTGCTTATCCCTCACGTATGCAAAATGCACCCATTGGCAAAAAGGGAGCAAGACGTGGGATATTTTGCCGTGCTTCATGGGGAGTCGATTATCATACAGCAATACGTGAACGTTTGAAGTTATTATCTGCTTGGCTTGAGGAGCGTGTCGAAGGTGTACGTATTGAGTCAATGGTTGATACAGGTGCACTTGTAGACCGTGCAGTAGCAGAACGTGCAGGCATAGGCTGGAGCGGTAAAAACTGTTCGATTATAACACCTGAATTTGGGTCTTATGTGTATTTAGGAGAGCTTATTACCAATATTCCATTCTCGCCAGATAAGCCAATGGAGGATGAATGTGGTGAGTGTCGCCTATGCTTGGATGTTTGTCCAACAGGTGCATTAATCCAAGGAGGGCAATTGGATGCACAACGCTGTATTGCCTTCCTCACTCAAACGAAGGGAACACTTCCTGAAGAGTTTCGAAACCACATTGGTAATCGTCTCTATGGTTGTGATACTTGTCAGACTGTGTGTCCCAAAAATAAAGGGAAAATTAATTGGATTCATGAAGAATTTATGCCTGATCCAGAGCTTGCCAAGCCATTACTAACACCACTATTAACGATTTCCAATAGAGATTTTAAGGAAAAATTTGGCCACGTTTCTGGTTCATGGCGAGGTAAAAAGCCCATTCAACGAAATGCGATCCTCGCCCTTGCTCATTTTAAAGAGGAAGCGGCTATACCAGATCTCATCAACCTTTTGAAAAACGATAATCGCCCAGTCATTCGAGGCACATCTGCATGGGCTTTAGGTAAGATCGGCGGAGAACAGGCTAAGTCTGCCTTATATGACGCGGAAGCTAATGAGCAGGACGAAGAAGTATTGCATGAAATTCACAAAGGTTTGAAGTTTTTTCTGGATGAATGAAGAGAACAACAACTCAACTAAATGAGTTCTACTAAAAGAAATTATGACAATAAGGAAGTGTATTGTTATGCCATTGCATATCGTTTTATATCAACCAGAAATTCCAGCGAATACAGGAAATATTGCTCGTACTTGTGCTGGTACAAATACATCATTACATTTAATTCGTCCACTAGGCTTTTCAACCGACGATAAAATGCTAAAACGGGCAGGCTTAGATTATTGGCATAGTGTGAACATTGTTTATCATGATTCACTGGATGATTTTATAGAGTATTCTAAAGATGGAGACGTATATTTAATCGAAACTTATAGTGATGAGCCGTTCACTACGCATGATTTTAGTGATAAAGAGCGTGATATTTACTTTATGTTTGGGAAAGAAACAACAGGACTGCCGAAAGAATTTGCGTATGAACGTCGTAATATGTGCTTACGTATTCCGCAAAGTGATCATGTCCGTTCACTCAACTTATCTAATACGGCTGCGATTGTTATATATGAGGCATTACGACAACAAGGATATCCAGGTTTACATTAATAAAAGCAGTTCTCAACTTGTGAGAACTGCTTTTTACTAAAGTTTTAATAATACGACATTTCCAGCCGGGTCCTCAGTTTGGAATCCACCGTCTATATCGATAACAGGTGCACCCATTGCACGAAGGTTCGCTTTCATCATTGATGCTTGTTCTTCATTATCTAAACGCAGTGAGTACGTTTTTAAGCCTACTTGGTTTTCGCCAAGCTTTGGAGCATTTTCTGAGTGCCAAGTGTTTAGGCCAATGTGATGGTGATAGCGCCCTGTAGAAATAAATAATGCCTGTGAACCATAGCGCGCCACAATATCATATCCTAAGCCCTTTGTATAAAATTGTTCAGCCTCTGCCAAGTTAGAAACAGATAAGTGAATATGTCCCATGACCGTACCTGCAGGAAGGCCATTCCAATTTTCATCACCTTCTTCTAAAATCGAACGAATATTTAGTGGCTCTGTCACCATATGCACTTGATCCATATGCCATCCCCATTCATTTTCAGGGCGATCTGCATATACCTCAATACCATTATCATCAGGATCATTTAAATAGAGTGCTTCACTGACAGCATGATCAGAAGCCCCAAGATATACTCCTTTTTCATGAAAATGCTTGATAATATTTGCCAAATCACGACGAGTTGGCAAGAGTAGTGCAAAATGATAAAGTCCAGTCGTCCTGCTCAGTTTTTCTTCCACTGTGTCTGGTTGGACTATTGTTAATAGTGCAGTATGCCCATCCGCTGTTAAAGTAGCTTTATGTGATCCTTCGTGTAAAACGTTGAAGCCAATGACGTCTTGATAAAATGCTAAAGAACGTTGTAGATTGCTTACTTTTATTTCAACATTTGTTACATATGTGTTGGGTTTTTCATGGAAATGCATATAGAATACCTCCAGTAAGTTATTTTTATTTATTTAGTTACTTTATGTAAGTTAGTTTATTTTAATAATAACTGAAAGTCAAGTAAGTAATTTTATTGTTTGACAAAAAAAGAAAATCACTAAGCACGTCTAATGCTCAGTGATTTTCTCGAGGTATTATTTATCCGCTTTGTAATCGCCTTCGTACCCAGCAGTAAAAATAGCTGTTAAGAAAGCAACTGTTACACCAATGATTAATAATAGTTTCATGGAAGTAACCCTCCTCATGTAATAAAGACATCTCTGTTTAGTATAGCCTATCTACTGTGAAAATGAAACGACATACCTGAATAAAATATGTCAGAAATGGTTCAAACGTATAGTTATCGGGAAAACTATTAAGGAGGTGATTAGTATGAAAAAAAAAGTGCCAAACATTGAAAATGGTACGATGGCGAGAGATATGAAGGAATTAAAAGATTTGGGCAAACAAATGGAACATTTACGTGATGGTCTAGAGCTTGCGGAGGATGAGCGTATTGCTGACCCTATTCAATTGGAAAGTATCGAAGAAAAGGATGAATAGTGGTGAAGAACGGTAGCTTCTTTATTTTTCTTAAATCCAATTTTTTGTATAATGGACTAGGAAAAAGAAAGGGGTTGTGATTCATGTATTTACAATCATCGAAAACATTATTAAATGGAGTAGAAATGCCTCGCTTAGGCTTAGGTGTTTATAAAATGACAGATCATGAAGAAACATTACAATCCATCGATACAGCTCTGAAGGTTGGTTATCGAGCTATCGATACGGCATCATTGTATGGGAATGAAGCTGAGGTAGGAGAAGCAATTCGTCATTCAGGTGTACCACGTGAACATATTTTTGTTACAACAAAAGTATGGAATAATGACCAAGGATATGATGAAACCTTACGCGCCTTTGAAGTATCGCTGAAGAAACTTAATATGGATTACGTAGATTTATATTTAACACATTGGGCTGTTCCAGAAACATTTGAGGAAACATATCGTGCCATTGAGCGCCTATATGATGAAAAACTAATTCGTGCAACAGGTGTGTCGAACCATCATGAGCATCATTTAGAAAAAATACTGGCAAAGGCCAATATTGCTCCAATGGTTAATCAGGTGGAGATGCATCCATATTTACAACAACAAGCATTAAGCGCATTTTGCCATGAACATGAGATTGCAGTTACTGCATGGTCACCGTTAGGACGAGGTGGGGTACTTGATGATTCAACTATCGTAGAAATTGGTAAGGAGATCGGCAAGACGGCTGCTCAGGTAGTGTTACGCTGGCATTTACAAAATGACACATTGATAATTCCTAAATCGGTTACATCAAGTCGAATTGAAGAAAATGCACAGATTTTTGACTTTGAATTAACACAGACTCAAATGGATAAGATAGCGTCATTAAATCGTAATCAACGATTTGGGCAAGATCCTGATCATTTCAAATTTGATTTTTAGTTCTATATATAAATCCCGCTCTCGTAACAGAGAAGCGGGATTTTTTAATTATTGATCGTCCTTGACTGTAATGCGTTTATTTAAAAATGGATGGTCAAATTCTAATTGGATAGCATGGAGTTCATAGTCATCACTAGCCGTTTCTCTTGCACCGTACATAGTATCACCAATAATGGGATGGCCGATATAGGCTAAATGGACACGAATTTGATGTGTTCGACCCGTTTCAAGAATCAAATGGACCACACAAGAATTTTTGTAGCGTGATACGACTTCATAATGTGTCACTGCATGCTGACCAGTTTTGGACACGACACGTCTAGAAGCATGATGTCGATCTTTACCAATAGATTCGGAAATGGTACCTGATGAGGAGCGTATATTTCCTTGTACTTCTGCCGCATACGTCCGAATAATCGATTTTTCTTCAATCATTCGGTCAAAAATTGATTTCGCTAAAGGATGCTTGGCTACGAGTAATAAACCTTGTGTCCCTTTATCTAGTCGATGGACATGCTCTGCATACATACCGCCTTGTTGTTGGATATGCGCCATAACGTGGTTCATACATGTATGGGTATCTCGGTCATCATTAGGGTGCGTTGCCATACCCTTTGGCTTGGATACGATTAAGCAATGATCATCCTCATAAACTATATCAATCGCACAAACAGGTGTTGGTTTATAGCTAGACGCTGGGATTGGGAATGTAAATTTAACAATAGTGCCTACTTGTAAAGGAGTATTCCATTGAACAAGCTCATCATTTTCTAATGTAATAGCTTTTGCCATCCGTAGTTCATGGACGAGCTTTTTGCCTAGTCGCCAATGATTACGTAACAGTTCCTCAATCGTTAAGTGATCTTCATTAAATGTATAAAGAAACATTGATCTTCCTCCGTAGAAAAGACCGTATTCCAATGGTAGAACACGGTCCCTTGATTATTTTGCAGCTTTTGTAGCTTTTATTAAATAGAAGCTTGCCCCTGCAATTAAAATAAATGCAGTTAATGCTAAAAATGGAATAGTGATAAAGCCTAACCAGTTAATATATTGTCCTGTACATGATACGGCGCCACAAGAAGGGGCATTATCCGCTAAAAAGCTAAGCTTTTGAATGCCGTAATGATAGAGTGAGATACAGCCTCCGATAACTGAGAAAACCGCTGTTGTGACAGCAATACGAGCATTTTTTTGTATAAAGGCTACAGTGGCCATAATGACGATCGGGTACATAAAAATACGCTGTATCCAACATAATTTACACGGTTCATAATGACGAATTTCAGAAAAATATAATGAACCTAGTGTAGCTACAGCAGAAACTATCCATATAAATAATAAGCCATTTTCCTCTTTTTTAGACATATCGATTCTCCCCTTTATAAAAACACTACTTGTACGATTATAGTTGTTCTAGTTTTATATGTAAATTAACTTACGCAAAATAAGGACGATAATTTCAGTCTAAAGTATGAATGGCTAATGCAGACGAGCCTAATGCCTTAATGGTATCATTAACAATAGTAATGCTAAAGAAGAGGTGTTTTCGTGAAGGAAAATGAGCACTCCAATATAAGTATATTGAAGGAAATTGCAGAACTATTAAATGAAGAAACTGAAATCGTTACGATGCTAAAAGGGGCCCTTATCAAATTTTTAAATGGCACGAATTTTGAAACAGGTTGGATCTTTTTTATTGATGCAAAGGGACGCTCGGAGCTTGTTGTTCATGAAAATTTACCTGAGGCATTGGAATTTAACAACTGTCATTATTTAAAAAAAGGTGGCTGTTGGTGTGTATCGCGTTATCGTAATGAGGAGTTAAAAAAGGCATCTAATATTATTGAATGTCAACGCATTGAAAGTGCGATTGCAGCAAATGTTGGGGATCATGAAGGAATCACCCATCATGCCACGGTGCCCCTTCAATCTGGACAAGAACGTTTTGGTGTATTAAATGTTGCCTCAAAGGATACTTTACGCTTTTCTGAGGAGGAGCTAGCCCTATTGGAGTCGGTAGCATTTCAGATGGGTTCTGCTATAAAGCGAATTTTACTGACGAAACAAGAGCAAGAAATGGCCCTTGTAAAGGAACGCAACCGTCTAGCAAGAGATTTACATGATTCTGTCAATCAACTATTATTCTCGGTTACGCTAACGGCGAGGGCTGGTATTGAAATGACACAGGATAGCGATGTGAAAGAAACATTTAAAGAGATACAGCATTTAACTCAGGATGCGCTAACAGAGATGCGGGCATTGATTTGGCAGCTGCGACCAAAGGGATTGGAAAATGGCTTACTGGAAGCGATAAAAGTATATGCTGAGATGCTTGGCTTAAAATTACATGTTACGGTTTCAGGAGTTCTACAATTTCCATCGCGTATTGAAGAGACATTATTTCGAGTAGCTCAAGAGGCTTTAAATAATGTTCGACGCCATGCAGGTGTTTTAGAGGCGGCACTTTATATTACCGTCACATCTACAGATATTTTATTAGTTATACGCGATGAGGGACGAGGATTTGTCATTGACAATAATACGAAGCTATTGTCAATGGGCTTACAATCCATTAAGGACCGTGCAAAATCAGTGGGTGGCACTGCTGACTGGGTAAGTGAAATGGGCAAAGGTACGGAGCTGCTAATCCGCTTGCCATATTAAGGGGGAGAGGACATGATACGTGTATTAATTGCAGACGATCATCACGTAGTGCGTCGAGGATTACTGTTTTTCTTAAAGACACAAAAAGATATTGAGGTTGTTGGAGAGGCAAAAAATGGACATGAAGCCGTATCATTAGCAGAAAGTATCCAACCAGACATTATTTTAATGGATTTAGTGATGCCTGAGTTGGACGGCATACAGGCAACAAAGCGCATTAAAGCAAAATTTCCAAAAATAGAGATTTTAATGCTGACAAGCTTTTCAGATCGGGACCATGTTGTCCCTGCAATGGAGGCTGGGGCAGCAGGCTATCAATTGAAAGATATTGAGCCAGATGAATTGGTCTTATCTATTCGTCGCATTATGCGTGGCGAAAATACATTACACCCAGAGGCTACAACGACACTTGAAATGGATCGCCAGGAGGCCCAGAATGCCCCGCATTCGTTAAATCCATTGACGCCTCGTGAGCAGGATGTGCTGGCAGAGCTAACAAAAGGGAAAAGTAATCGAGAAATTGCTTCCTCATTATTTGTGACAGAAAAAACAGTTAAAACTCATATTTCTAATATATTTACAAAATTACAAGTACAAGATCGTACCCAGGCTGCTCTATATGCGGTTAAGCATGGTTTGACAGAGGGTAGTGGTAGCTAAAGCAAAAACGACGAGTTTCTACAATATTGTAGGAGCCCGTCGTTTTTAGTATGATTATTTACTTTCCACAAATAATTTTTTTGATATCTCTAATAAAGTAGAACTTGGAGTTAATGCTAAATCCTCTTTTAGTTTTTGTTTATACGTTAGGAAAATTTTATGTGCCTGCTCATGAAGACCTGCCTGAATTAATGTGTATAAATAGTGCTCAAGTTTTTGTTCATTATAGGGATCATTTTCTAATAAAGCATGTAAAAATTCGATTGCTTTATCAGTATCTGAAAAGACTGTAGTTTGGAACCCTTTTTCTAATAATTCTATGTATGATTTCGTTAATCTATCCTTATAGGCTTTTGCCCATTCATAATCATCAAATACAAATAAACCATTTTTATAAATTGCTAGACATTGATGAATTAAAGAAATAGAAGGAAATTCTAATCGTGAAAAATCCTCATGAAGTTTTTGAAAATCATATAAGTCACACACGAGGCTTGGTTTTTCAAAGATATAGTACTTATTTGAAAAAACAATACAGTTTTCATAGCCAATCGTATTTAATGTTTTTCTTAAGTACGACAAAGCTGTATGAAGATTTGATTTGGCTCTTACATAATCTAAATCTGGCCAAAAAATTTCAATTAAATAATCTCGGTGAATAGGAATATTTGGATGCAAAATAAAATAAGCAAACAATTCCTTCGTCTTCTCAGTTTTAAATGCCACTAAGCTTTTATTGCTATAAACAGCAAATTGATCAAAGCATTGTACATTTAATAACGTTTGAGTTGCCTGTTGAAGCATTTGCTGTATAGAAAATTCATGCTCAATACGAGTCACCGTTTTTTCTAAACGAGCATGGCTGATGGGCTTTAATAAATAGTCAAGACCACCAATTTCGTAAGCCTGTAAAGCAAATTCATGATAGGAAGTAATAAAAACAACACTGACATGTGGACGCTCTGTTTTAATAATGTCTGCTACTTCAAGACCAGAAAGTTCTTTGAGTTTTACCTCTAAAAATAGAACCTCAAATTCTATCGAGGGCAGCTCATTAAGAAATACTTCTACACTCGTAAAGGTTTGAATAATTTGTATTTGTTGAAATACTTGTAGTTTATTTTGAAAATAGTGTAAAGCTAAAGGTTCATTGTCTATTAAAACGGCTCGAATCACATCAAACTCTCCTTTTTACAATTAAATTGAAAACCATTAAACTTTAGTTCATTTTGGTTGAAAAGGCTTTCTATATATACTGAAAGGGCATGAAAAGTTAAAATCACTTAATTTCTCTATTAAAAATTTGATACTAAAATAAAGCAATTTGTTGTAGGTCTTCCACAGGCGAGAGTTAGTAATCCTGTGGGGGTGTCACATCACGCCAAATCCCTTCTTAGAAAGTATTCGCCGTTCATTATATAGAAGAAAGAAGTTATTTATTTGTGTTAAGAGAATTGAAATAATTGTTTAGGCGTTTATGTATCAAACTATTCTTATAAAAAATTGAAACAGTCTATATTTAGTAGGAATTAAATGCTGTAAGAGATCGACTTTAAAAAGTAATATTTTTTCTTATATTGTAAAAATAGTATAATGATTGTAATAATTAATCAGGCGTTATTATAGTACATTTGTCTTAAATAAAACTCAAAAAGTACTTAAAAAATACTTAAAAATATAGGATGATAGTAATTAAAATGCATTTTACTGAGAAAAAAATAAGATCTATTAAGAAAGGGGCTTCTCTATGAAATTAGAGCGTCTGCTAACAATGATAATGATATTAATCAATCGAAAAAAGGTTACCGCACAAGAATTAGCAGAAGTATTTAATGTATCGGTTCGTACTATTTATCGAGATATTGAAACACTAAGCTGTGCAGGGGTACCTGTTATTAGCCAACAAGGGGTGCACGGAGGAATTAGCTTAATAGATGGTTATCGTGTAGATAAACAGGTTTTAACAAAGGATGAGCTTGCGTCTCTGACAATTGCCATTAAAAGTGCTTTGACTACCTATGAAGATTCACATGCAGAAGCTGTTCTTGAGAAGTTAACAAGTATTGCAGATGATCATGTCAAACAATCCATGGATCACTTATTTGTAGATTTGAGTCCATGGGGGCCAAATATTCTTTTTAAGGAACATATTACGATTTTAAAAAGTGCTATAGAAAATAGGCTTTGTGTAAGCTTTACGTATTCGACGACACATGGAGAGTTAACAAGGCGAGTAGTTGAACCGCATACATTGGTTCAAAAAGGGAAGACATGGTATTTATATGGCTATTGTACGTTAAGAATGGACTTTCGTCTCTTTAAACTGGCAAGGATTAAAAACTTAATGCAAGTAGATCTACACTTTGAGCGGAAGGAAATTAATTTAAGTGAACTTCCATGGGGGAAAGAATGGTATCAGCCACAAAACGTAGTCGATTTAGTCATTAGTTTTGATATGGCTGTGACGACATTAGTGGAAGAATCCTTTGGAGTAGAATATGTTGATCAGGAGCAGGCCAAAATTAATATATCTATACCAGAGGATGAGTGGCTGTACGGCTTTTTACTTAGTTTTGGCAATCGCATAAAAGTTATAGAACCACCTCACATTAGAGGTATTCTTCAAAAACGTGCGCAGGAAATTTTTCAAATATATAAGAATCCGGATAATAGTTGACAGACAGTTGTCAGGTTTCCTTTGCTATAGTAAGGACAAATAAAGCGAAGGGTGGAATCAACCATGATGCAAAGCTATTGTCAAAGCTGTGGAGTGCCTCTAACAGATGAGGCTTTATTAGGAACGGAAAAAGAAGGTCACAAAAATCATGACTATTGTACATATTGTTATGAGAAGGGGAGTTTTAAACAACCTGATTTAACCGTAGAAGCAATGATTGATATTTGCGTGCCACATCTAAAGGGAGATGGCATGCCTGAAAACGAGGCCCGTAATATGCTCACATCTTTTTTGCCAAGCTTAAAAAGATGGAGAAAACAGGAATGGTCAGAACCAAAAATTATAAACAGAGAGGCATTTCAAATCATAGGAATTTCGGCGGAAACAAGCAATGCCAATGAAATGACAGCACAAGCCAAAATCCCGCAATTATGGCATGATTTTTATGAGCAAAATATTGTTTGCCAACTTTCTACGTTGGATAATCAAAGCGTGTACGGTTTGTATTCGGACTATGAAACTGATGTAAACGGCAATTATTCCATAACACTTGGTGTAGAAGGCCCATTGAACGAACCACCTTCTGAATTAGTCATCAAGACTATTCCAGCAGCCAAATATTTAGTATTCACATCACAAAAAGGAAAAATGCCGGAGATTGTTATCCAAACATGGCAAGAAATTTGGGCATGGTTTGTAAATTCTGAGGTGGAACGAACATATACTGGTGATTTTGAATTGTATGATGAACGTTGTGCAAACCCACAAGAGGCACAGGTGGAAGTTTATATCGCTATTAAATAAAAATAAGTCTCTTACCAATCAATTGGTAGGAGACTTTTCATCGTTTTGAGGGGGAATTATTTCAATATGTGGTTCGATATGCACAAGAACCTGACAAAAGCGATTTTCTCGCAAGATGGTACGTTCGATTTCTTCAGTAATGCGGTGACTGTCAAAAACATTTAAATAGGGGTCAACAGTTACGGTTATGTCGATAAAATACATATTACCGTGAGCTCGGCCTTTAAAGTCTAAGAGCTCGATCACACCGTCCACATTACGAATTAGGACTGATAATGTTTCCACTTCATTGATGTCAAATGCATCTGTAAGACTTTGAACAGCTTCCCAAAAAATTTCTACTGCTGTTTTAATAATTAAAAAGGCAACGATAAGAGCTGTTAGAGAATCGATAATGGGAAAACCAAAAATCGCACCAAAAATACCTATTGCAGTGCCAATGCTGACAAATGCATCTGAGCGATTATCAAAGGCGGCTGCTTTGACAGCGGAGCTTTTTATTTTTTTAGATAGTGCCAAATTATAGCGATAAACGATATACATGACAGCACCACTACCTATCGCTACAAATGCTGTTAAGAGGGAAGGAGTTGTGCCAGGTGGTGCCCATAAGCTTTTTAAAGAATTAATTAAAACCTGGAGACCAACAACAAGCATGATGAATGATGCTACTAAAGAGGCAATGGTCTCAGCACGCAAATGCCCATATTGATGATTAGAGTCGGGCGGTCTTTGAGCAATGCGTAAGCCAATCAAGACGGCGATAGAGGCGATAATATCCGTGGTGTTATTTAAACCATCTGCCTTTAACGCCTCAGAGGTGCCGATATAACCAATCGTTAGTTTGATGGAGCTTAGAATTAAATAAGTCCCAATGGATAACCAAGCGCCTTTTTCCCCTTCACGTAAATTTGTATAGAGCTCCATTTTGTTTCCCCCTCGCAAAATTTTCGGACATTAGAAAACGACTCCCTTTTTAAAAGGGAGTCGTTTATATCTATTATCACGGTATTAACTCCCACCTATATAAGGTGTGAGGAAAAGTCCATATTTATGAATCTTACTCAGTAACAGCGTCAAATTCATTTGATAAATCACTTTCAGGTAACTTCAGAACTTCTAAGTATAAAATATGGTGACCATCTAATTCTTTTGCAATAAATTCATAACCTTGCTCCTGAATGCTGTCCCCTTCGACTGCATCGAAGCGCTTTGTCATAAACCAACCACCGATAGTATCAATATCATCATCTTCTATGTCAGTACCTAGCATATCATTCACATTTTCAAGGAGCATTTTGGCATCTAAAATAAAATGATTATCTGCAATTTCTTGTACTTCCGGGATTTCATCTTCGTCGAATTCATCTTGAATATCGCCGACAATCTCCTCAATAATATCTTCGATCGTCACTAAACCAGATGTTCCGCCATATTCATCCATTAAAATGGCCATATGAATACGTTCACGTTGAATTTTGAGTAATAATTCGTTAATTTGCGTTGTTTCCATCACTCGAATGATCGGCTGCATATAGTCAATAACTGGTTTATCCCCATTTTTCGGGTCTTTAATGTAAGCGGTTAATAAGTGCTTCATATTAACTAAACCAATTATATGGTCTTTATCGCCATCAATAATCGGATAACGAGTATATTGTTCAACACCCATTAAATCAAATACCTCTTTAATTGTCAGTTCTTTTTCAATGCCGACAATCTCTGTTCGAGGTACCATGATTTCCTTTGCAAGACGATCTGAGAACTCAAAAATACTATTTACATATTCATATTCTGCGTTATTAATTTCTCCACCCTTTAAACTATCCGATAAAATCATACGTAGTTCTTCCTCTGTATGAGCTACTTCTGATTCAGACATCATTTTTAAGCCGAAAAGGCCAGTTAGGCCACGGGCAGATCCGTTTAATAACTTTATGACTGGATACGTAATGTTGTGGAATAAAATTAATGGGCCAGATAAGTTTAATGTGACAAATTCTGCTTTTTGGATGGCTAATGTTTTTGGCGCCAATTCCCCAATAACAACATGCATAAACGTTACGATTGAGAATGCAAGTATAAATGAAAGGATAGATGTTATACTACCATTCAAATTTAGAAATTCAAACACTGGGTGCAAAATAATTTCGAATGTAGGCTCACCTAACCAACCTAAACCGAGTGCAGTGATAGTAATACCTAACTGACATGCAGATAAGTACTCGTCTAAATCTGAAACAACACGTTTTGCATTTTTCGCCTTCTTATGCCCTTCTGCGAGCAATTGATCAATGCGGGTAGTTCTCACTTTAACGATTGCAAATTCTGTTGCAACGAAAAATCCTGTCATTATAATTAGTAGGGCGAATGCCGCCAACCTAATGGTTATCTCCAATATGTCTCCGTCCAAATAATTCCTTTGTTCCCGCCCAAATGAGGGAAGTAAACAAAGTGTACACCTCCTATGATTTAAAAAATTGTTGGATGTTTCAATAATAAGTTATTTAAAAGAAAAACACAAATATTGACAACAACTTTTTCATTTGATTTTCTATCCCTGTTTAAAAAAGTAGCTAGATTCAAAAGCAAAGTGATTGTAAACGCGATTGCAATATGCTAACTTAAATTGAGCAAAGATAGTTTGTTTAGGGAAAGAAGCATTTTGCATCTTATATATTACGACACGTCAAAAATCTCAAGAATGCTTTTACTTGCGGATTTTTTTAAATGAATTATTTTTATAGCTAATGGAGAGACTCGATCATCAATTGAGACTTTCCTTTTTTGTGTGATAAAAAAATTTAGAAGGAGCAGTCACATCTGTAGACTGCTCCTTCTAAATTTATTCCTGTTGGAAACGTAATTTTAAACATGCCTTCTCTACATCATGAAAGGATTCTTTCAAAGGTAAATTCCCCGTAAATGGTGCTATAGATATTGGTGCTTTTTCTGTAATACCTTGCTGAGTCAAAATGTAATTTTTACCGTTATAAGTAAAGTACATTGTTTTAATTGATTTTTTACCAAAAGTGCTAGCAGAAGAGTCAAAGAAACCTTTGAGTTGACTACAATATTCATTATAGAAATCGCCATTAATGCCAGAAATGGCTTCAAATTTTTTGTTATCTAATTTACCAGCTTCGTCAGCTAGTTCGAATATTTTCGCGGAAAATTCTGAAAAAAATTCTTTTACTTTTACACGTATTAATGCTTTTGAATGATAACTGTTTAAGTCATCGGAAAGCGTGACTTTACTCATTGAAATGGCCCCCTGCATAAAAAACATATACTATTAAATTGCTAACCCTAATGTATAAGAAATATATAGGAATTTCAACATGTATCAACATAATTAGCATAAAGGACGTGCTATATACAGTAAATATAGGTATTTTTATGTGGGAATTAAGCGAAAAAATTACTATATTTTTTAATCATACACATGGAATAGCATTAGCTCATGAATCATTTTTTTAACATCTTCTTCATTTGGTGGTGTTGGCCCTGTCCATTGAATAGTGCCATCTTTTAAATATTCAGCAGAGTAGCGTTCACGCTGATAAAAAAATGAAACAGTCCATCCTGGAAGTTGAGTATTTTCAAATAATGGCTTAAAACTGAAATGCTGAATCATCATCAAACCTCATTTCTATAGTATGTAGTTCATATTATTCAAGGATAATGGTAATTTTGCAACTATTCACTTTTATACTGAAATCTAAAGAGGGTATTTCTTTCGTTGGAAATCATTGCTCTGCTATAATAAGTGCAGAAGGCGACAAATAACGCCAATCGTGAATTCAACTGAAATGAGAGGATACTAATGGACAATTTTATAGTGACATTACTTTTTATGGCAATTATTGGCGCAGCAATCGGAGGCGTTACCAATCACCTAGCCATTAAAATGCTTTTTCGTCCACATAACGCACTATATATTAAAAACTGGCGCGTTCCATTTACACCTGGTCTTATTCCAAAACGACGCGATGAATTAGCAAAACAGCTTGGTCTTACCGTTGTAAATTATTTATTAACTCCTGAAACATTTAGAAAGAAATTTTTCTCTAAGGATATTCAGGAAAAGGTTGAACAGTTTGTGCAAACAAAAGTAGAGGAAACCATCTTTACAAACGATAAAACGATTCAAGATTGGTTAAATATTGCAGGGTTTGCTCATATGCCAGCTACTATTGAGCAGAAAGTTGAAGCTATTGTTGAGGGACAATTTGCATCAGTGAAGAATACACTATCAACAAAATCAATTCGTACACTGCTATCTTCAGATATGCAGGATACTCTTGATGCCAAGATTCCTGTAGCAGTCAGTCATATACTAGAAAAAGGCGAGGATTACTTTTTATCACCAGAAGGTGAAATGACAATTAAAGCAATGATTGATGACTTCTTATCATCAAAAGGATCATTTGGTGGTATGATCAATATGTTTTTAGGTGATTCATCGTCCCTTGTAGGAAAAGTTCAACGTGAGCTCGTCAAGTTTTTACAAGCTCCGGGTACGTCAACATTATTAACAAAAATATTTACACAAGAATGGGAAAAATTAAAAGATCGACCAGCGATGGACTTTTTACAAGACATGCAGTTTGATCCAATTTTATCGAAATTACAAATGTATGTAAAAGAGCAATTAGCTGTCGCTGAACGTTTAAATCAACCAATTTCTTATTATTGGCCTGAAGGTAATGAATGGATGAAAAATTCGGTCATCCCACAGGCGATTGAAAAAGCTTTTGTCAAGGCAGAGGAAAAACTAGAGGATGTACTTACACGTTTAAATTTACAAGAAGTTGTTCGTGAGCAAGTGGACTCTTTCCCTGTAGAGAAATTAGAGGAACTTGTATTAGGTATTTCAAAACGTGAATTTAAAATGATTACCGTATTAGGTGCAGTTCTTGGTGGATTGATTGGTATTGTGCAAGGTTTAATTGTTTACTTTATTTAAAAAGGAGACTGTATAAATGGTTAATATTTATAACGACATTAATGCGCTAGAGGCAACTTTCCGTAAGACCCCAGAGTTTGAGGCTTTACAAGCGGCGGTGGAAGTTGTAAAGAGTGATGAAGAGGCGTTAAATGTCTTTAAAAACTTCCGTAAAATTCAAATTGAATTACAAAAGAAACAATTAGCTGGAGAGGATTTATTGGAGGATGAACTTGTTTATGCTCAAAAGGCATCTCAGCTTGTGCAGCAAAATGAAAAGATTTCAGCTATGCTTGAGGCAGAAATGAAGTTAAGTAAAGTCATTGAAGAAGTGAATCGTATTTTAATAAAGCCAATTCAAGGCCTATATGAAGATATTCAATAAATCATCCATATTGTAAGGAATAATTGTCTCAGGAATTGCACATATACAAGTAAGAGGAAAACGTGTATCCGCTAATCGGATCACGTTTTTCCTTTATATACACCAGTCGATTGTATTGGAGGTTATAACTATGCATGTATTCATTGAATGGACCTATAAAACACCGAAGGGAGCAACAACTGTTTTACGTTCTGAAGAAATGCCTGCAGCGCAAGCGCTATTACTAGCAGAGGATATGGAGAAGACCGGAAGAGTCAAGTCCATTCATTGTTTGGATCGTCAAGATACAAGTTGGACATTAAAAGAGCTAAAAGCCTATTTAAAAGAAATAGATACAGAGCCGCATAATATCATTGTCTATTTCGATGGAGGTTTTGATCGGGGGACAAGACAGGCAGGGCTTGGATGTGCTATTTACTATGAACAAAATGGCAAGCCTTATCGTTTAAGAAGAAATGCTTTTTCATCCGAGCTTAAATCTAATAATGAAGCAGAATATGCTGCGCTTTATTTAGGTTTAGTGGAGCTAGAATTACTAAACGTCCATCATCTACCTGTCCAAATTAAAGGAGACTCCCAAGTAGTTATCAATCAATTAAGTGGGGAATGGGCAGCATTAGAAAAGGATTTAGTAGGTTGGGCAGATAAGATCGATGCCAAATTAGCACAGCTTACTATTCAACCGGACTACCAGCTAATCGCTCGCAAGGACAATTCAGAAGCAGACCGTCTTGCTACACAAGCATTAAATGGTATAGATATTACAGGTTTGAGTGAACTCGTAAAAGAATAAATCGAAAGAGGTGTCGGTAGTTACTGTCACCTCTTTTTTTAAATTCTCTATAGGTAATGAAACTTTTTCCATTTTGAAACTACTACTCCTATGAACCCAAACAATAAGGAGAGATATTTTATGTATATGAAAAAATTAGCACCAGCAGCTTTGTCTGCATTATTAATGGGAAGTGTTGTCATACCTGTTGCTTCGGCAAATGAGCAGAAGGATGAAGTTGAAATTCCGCAAATCCAAATTGATCCAGTACACATTTTCAATCAAACACATGGAACAGTTGAAGATGTTCGTGTTGCTAAAGATATTACATATTACACTGTTAAAGACGGAGAGCAAACAAATGTACTAGAAGTTACTAAAGATACTCCTGTATATGATAATACGGGTAAAAAAGTAGAGCTTAAAGAAGGGGATAAAGTAGAAGCCTATACATTTGCCAATAAACCACAAAAATATATCTATCCACCGCAATTCAATCCAGAAATTGTCATTGTAGATTCAAAAGAAGTTGGGTTTGTAGAAGTGGATTATTTCTTTGAGGATTTAACAAACACATATGATATTTTAAAATTAAATATTGGTAAAGAAACAGAGCTACTTAATGCAAATGGTGAAAAAGTAACGTCAAAAGATTTAGCAGAGAAGCATTTAGCTGTTTTCTATACAGCATCCACTAAGAGTATTCCAGCACAAACAACACCTTCGAAAGTGATTGTTTTAGATGACAATTCGGAAAGTTCTTTGAATCCAGTAGATGAGGAAATTAATAAAATCATCGCCGCAGATTTTTATATGGTACAAGAAACAACAATGGTGCCATTACGTAAGATTGCAGAAAAGCTTGGCTTTAAAGTTGAATCAAAAGGTAAAACGGTTATCCTAACAAAGGGCAATGGATCTTATACAATCACACGTGGAGATAAAACGTTTGGTTATAACAAATCATTACGCACTTTGTCAGTGGCACCAACGTTGAAAGACACGAAAACATATATCCCTGTTGAATTCATTGAAGAATTTTTGAAATAAATTTGAAACTAGTATGCCAACTTTTATGGCATACTAGTTTTATTTTTCAAGAGACTATTCTGGAAGGATATCTTTTTGCAAATTGCTGCAGGCATTGCTTGAAAGAAACAGTACTCATAAAATTTTTAGCTAATATCATTTCATCTGAATACAATAAAAATTGCTGGAAGTGCTGTTTAACAAATGCCCTAGCTTTCTCGTAGTGCTTGTTGATAGATATAGCTCCGTACATTTCTTGTTGGTCAATGATGTAGATAAAGTCACAGATCACATTATATGTTCCATATTTAAATAATACGGTGACATATAATGTTTTTTCATCACATCGCGCTAAGTCAAAATGGTGGAATGCTACCTCTACTTGATGAATAAAGCTCGAAATGGATGGACGATTACTATTTTTTAAAAGAAACACTATCAACACCACCTTTTGTAAAAAATTATAATGACAAAAAAATAGTTTGTCTATATGTAGACTGAATATTCTGTTTTCAATCGTTTCTTATTGTTACTTTGCTTATAGTCATAGAAATTTGTTAAACTTAAATCTGCAATATATATGGAATAAGAAAAGAAGAGAGCGAAACAATATGAAAATGATTCACATAGATCAAAAATATCCTGAGGATTGGATTCGCGTATTAAATCATATAGCGAATTTATTTTTTGAGGATTCCAAGCTGCGAGTGGAGCCGGAGGAAGCTGATATGTCGGTTTCATTTACGTACGACGTTGGAGAGAATTTTTCAATAGCTACAAAAGCGATATTGACTGTAGATGGACAACAATATACAAATGATTACAGCATCCAATACGAATCAACTGCAACAGGTCGTGAGCTCAATATTCGAATGAAACGAGCATTATCCCATGTATTTTTAGATGTTCTTGAGCAGCATACAGGGGTACATCAGCAATGGGGGATTCTAACAGGAGTCCGTCCGACTAAGCTCTATCACAAGTTTAGAAAAGAAGGAAAAGGGGATCAAGAAATTGCTGAGCTATTAATTCGAGATTTTCGCTTGTCTAAGGAGAAGGTAGCACTTCTAAAGGATATCGTGGAACGACAATTAGTAACCATTCCAGATATTGATCAAATTGGGCAAGAGATTAGTGTATATATCGGCATTCCATTTTGCCCAACGAAATGTGCCTATTGTACGTTCCCAGCCTATGCGATCGGAAGTAATCGTAAGCAAGGTCGTGTAAATACATTTTTAGATGGCTTGCATATTGAATTACGTGAAATGGGAAATTGGCTCAAGGACAATAATATGAAAATCACCTCTATTTATTGGGGGGGCGGTACACCAACTTCCATTGAAGCAGATGAAATGGACGCCTTATATCAAACGATGTATGAATCCTTCCCGAACCCTGAAACAATTCGAGAGGTTACCGTTGAAGCAGGAAGACCAGATACGATTACACCTGAAAAATTAGAAGTGCTTAAAAAATGGGGAATTGATCGTATTAGTGTAAATCCCCAATCTTATACAGATGAAACGTTAAAGGCCATTGGTCGTCATCATACAGTTCAAGAAACAATTGATAAATTTTGGCTAGCCCGTGAATCCGGTATGAACAATATTAATATGGACCTCATTATTGGTTTACCAAATGAAGGTATTGAGGAATTCCAGCATTCGTTAGTGGAATCGGCTAAGATGCAGCCAGAATCATTAACTGTTCATACATTATCATTTAAACGAGCATCTGAAATGACTCGCAATAAAGATAAATATAAAGTAGCGGATCGTGATACGGTCGCTGAAATGATGCAAATGGCACAAGATTGGACAAAGGAAAATGACTATGTTCCATATTATTTATATCGCCAAAAAAATATTTTAGGTAATCTCGAAAATGTCGGCTATAGTAAAGCTGGTGAAGAGAGTATTTATAATATTGTGATCATGGAAGAGGTACAGACAATCTTAGGGATTGGTTGTGGCGCATCTTCTAAATTTGTTCATCCTGAAACAGGAAAAATTACGCAATTCCACAACCCAAAAGATCCTGCAGCATATATTATGACCTTTGAAGAGGCTATTGGGAAAAAAATCGAGTTTTTAGATGAGCTATACAAACTATAAAATAAAGGCGATCTGAGTGATTCAGATTGCCTTTACTATTTATAGAGTTCGTAATGTACACGCCATTTGCAAAATCACTGCATCTTCAAAATATTGTGGATCATAGCCAGTTAACTCTCTTATTTTATTTAATCGATAAGTAAGTGTATGGCGATGAATATTTAGTTGCTGTGCACAAAGCTTTAACTGTAAATTACAATCAAAAAACGACTGTAATGTTTCCAGCTGTTTTGCATTGATATTTTTAAGGATTCGGTGATGAAAGGCTTGTACCTCCTCTGATTCACGATGTTTAAAAAGAGAAAATAACTCTACATCCTCAAAAAAAGTAATCTCGTTATGGACGTTAGCAAATTCAAGTGCTGTCCTAGCTCCCTGATAGCTATAAGGAAGTAGTGAAAGTTGCTGGACAACTGGACCAATACCAATTTGTAAGGAAGGTAGTTTTTGTTTTTTCTTTCTGAGAGCTTTTATGATAGATTGACGGCTTTGTTCCTGACAATGGGTTAGCAGTATATAATACTCCTGTAATTGGCTATGTCCAGCTAGAATGGGCTGTCTATAAAATAAATCCTCAAAAAAGAAGGGTATCGTATTTTCTAAATAAGATGTTTCATGTAAACTCACTAAAATAACTTGGAAGGGTGCTATTAGTGAGAAGGGTAATTTCTGAATTCGTTTATTTAACGTAGTATCCAGCTTACTTCCATGAACGAGTGCCTCGAATATGTAGTCATTATTCTTCCGTTGCCATTCGCTTTTAGATTCAACGAGTGCTTGATGTGTCATGATCTCTGTCGTTAATTGAACGAGATTAGCGATTTCAAGCATATCTTCTGAATCTCCAGTTATACCAATTACACCTACTACTTCATCCTGATACATAATAGGCATATTAATGCCAGGCTTTGTATTTGGATATAACTCTATATTGTCTTCATTAATAATCAACGTATTTTTTGTTTGTGCTACATAAACTGCACCTTCGTGAATATCCTCCACCCTCATCTTGTCTCCAGAGGCTAAAATAACACCAGTAGGGCTAATGACATTAATATTGTGACGTAAGCGCAACATTGTTTGATGGACGATATCTTCTGCTAATTTTTTGGTCAACATGTTTATACACCTCGGATAAAAAACGGTCTGTTATAGCACAGATAATTTGTACATTTATTATAATGTTTTCTGAATTTATTGTCATTATAATAATTTGTAAGCGCTTAACTTAGGAATTTAAAATTTACGTAAATGTCAATGGACGACATAAGTGGAGGTATTATATGAAAATCATTATTAGTCCAGATTCCTTCAAGGGTACTCTGTCAGCAGTTGAAGTAGCGAAGTCCATGCAGAAGGGAATTCTGGATGCAGATCCATCAATAGAAACTATTATTCTACCAATTGCAGATGGTGGGGAAGGGACACTTGATTCGCTTATTGCCTCTACGAATGGTCAATATTTTTCAGTGGATGTATTAGATCCAATAGGAAGAGATATACAAGCACAATATGGTGTTTTGGGTGATAAAGAAACATGTGTGATTGAAATGGCTCAGGCATCAGGCATCATGTTGCTACAAGACAACGAAAAAAATCCTGAATTTGCCACAACGTATGGTACTGGCCAAATTATTAAAGCAGCTCTCGACCGTGGCTTTAGTAAATTTATTATCGGTATAGGTGGAAGTGCCACAAATGATGCAGGGATTGGTATGCTCAAGGCATTAGGTGTGCGATTCATAAAGGAAGATGGCTCCGATTTAGAGGATGGAATTTCTAGTCTATTGGAGTTAACTGCAATCGATGTAAGTGGACTGGATGCTAGATTAACAGAAGCGATATTTACCATTGCCTGTGATGTGGATAATCCATTTATTGGTGAACGAGGAGCAACAGCTATATTTGGTCCTCAAAAAGGTGTGCAGGATGATCAAGTCACACATTTTGATAACTGTTTAAAGCATTTTGCAGATATCGTCGAACAACAGTTTTCTATTCGATTGCATGATTATCAAGGAGCGGGAGCAGCAGGAGGATTGGGAGGCGCGTTAATCGCATTTTTAAATGGGACATTTCATGCAGGAATTGATATTGTCATAGATGCTGTCCAGTTACAGGATCATTTAGCAGCCGCACAGTTAGTAATAACGGGTGAAGGAAAATCGGATCTCCAAACATTACATGGTAAGGCTCCATTGGGGGTTGCGAAAGCCGCTGCGTTAGCACATGTAGATGCAGTTTTATTGTCGGGAGACATTGATAGTACGGCTAAACCTGCACTTCAAAAGTATTTTAGCGTTGTAGAAACATTAGTAGATGAGGAGATTACTACTCAGCAGGCAATGCAAGAACCTGCTCATTTTATTCGTTTAAAAACTAAGAAAATCTTAGAGCTTTACATACAAAAGGGGGCTGACTAGATGTTGTTCATTATTATTTTAATAGGGGTATTGTTTGTTGTATTGGGCACAGCCAAATTAAAGCTACATCCATTTCTGGCGTTATTAATTAGTGCCTTCTTCGTTGGAATTGCTTCAGGTATGCCACTATTAACAGTGGTAGAAAGTATTAACACTGGTTTCGGTGGTTTAATGACGAGCATTGGCTTAGTGATTATCGCTGGAACTATTATAGGTTTAATATTAGAGAAATCAGGTGCTGCCTATCGAATGGCAGAAGTGGTTTTACGAATCGTCGGTCCAAAACGGCCACAACTTGCGATGTCTTTAATTGGTTACATCGTATCCATCCCAGTATTTTGTGATTCGGGTTTTATTATTTTATCGAGTTTGCAAAAATCATTAGCAAAACGGGCTAACGTAACGATTGCATCAATGGCAGTAGCTTTAGCAACGGGCTTATTTGCGACACATGTATTAGTACCCCCCACACCAGGTCCCATAGCAGCAGCAGGAAATATTGGGGCGGCAGATTATTTAGGGACAGTTATTGTCATTGGTTTATTAGTAGCTATACCAGCTACATTCGTAGGCTATATGTGGTCAGTGAAAGTTGCAACCAAAATTCGAGTACCCGAAGACGAGGTGGAGGCATTAGATTATGAGGAAGTCATTAAATCCTTTGGAAAAATGCCTTCAACATTTAAAGCCTTTTTACCAATCGTCCTCCCAATTGTTTTAATTGGTCTTGGTTCGATAGCATCATTAGTAGGTGATCCGGAATCAACATTCAATACGATCTTTAAGTTTTTAGGTTCACCAACAGTAGCTTTATTTTTAGGGGTAGCTGCTGCCTTTTTATTATTACCTGAAATTAGTGAAACGACTTTAACGGGTTGGATTGGAGAGAGTTTAAAAGAAGCTGCTCCCATTTTACTTATTACAGGAGCGGGCGGTTCATTTGGAACCGTTATTAAAAATGCTGGTGTTGGAGAAATGCTGCAGGAAATGGATTTGGGGATGTTTGCGTCAGGTACTTTATTCCTGCTAGTGCCATTTATAGTAGCTGCTGCCTTAAAAACCGCCCAAGGATCTTCAACGACAGCGCTTGTTATTACGTCTACTTTAGTTGCACCAATGCTCGTGACACTTGGCATTGAGGGAGCTGTCCCGTTAGCATTAGTAGTAATGGCCATTGGAGCTGGTGCAATGACAGTTAGTCATGTGAACGACAGTTTCTTCTGGGTAATTACACAGTATAGTGGAATGGAAGTTACACAAGCCTATAAGGCACAAACCGTTGCAACATTATTGCAAGGTATTGTTACAATCATGATTACAATGGTTTTATGGTGGATATTTGTTTAAAGTACGGGGAGAGCTGCCCATGGTAAGCTCTCTTTTTTGTATAATAGAAAGATAGAAAGGAAGTTAGTAACATGAAAAAATTAATAGTAGTACTCCTTTGTATTTTTTTATTAGCAGGCTGTACAGAAGCAGTTAAGACAGAGCAAGTGCCTGTATCGGCTGGCCATGAGATGCGAGTTCATTTTATTGATGTGGGACAAGGAGATTCCATATTAATTGAATCGCCTAATGGGAAAACAATGCTTATAGACGGTGGCGTGAAAGGTGCAGGACAGCGGGTAGTTTCTTATTTAAAGGAACTTGGTGTGAATAAACTTGATCAGGTAGTGGCAACACATCCCGATGCTGACCATATAGGTGGGCTCATTCCAGTGTTACAGGCAATCCCTATTGAGCAATTTTATGATTCGGGCAAAGTACATACCTCTCAAACCTTTGAAGAAATGCTGATGGCGATTGATGAAAAAAACATACCTTATTATGTACCGAAAACAGGGGACCTTATTGAATTTGATAAGGATGTACAGGTGAAGGTTTTAAATGCAAATGAACATGCAACAGATAATAATGATGCTTCGATTGTTTTAAAAGTTGTTTATGGCAACGTATCCTTTTTATTAACGGGGGATGCTGGCATATCATTAGAAAAAGAAATGATGCAAAATGATGTGACAGCCACTATTCTGAAGGCAGGACACCATGGTTCTAATACAAGTAGCTCAGAAGAATTCATTCATGCAGTGAAGCCAGAAGTCACTATATTAAGCTATGGTGAAGATAATAAATATGGACATCCTCATGCTGAAGTAGTGGATCGATTGCAAGCAATTGGGAGTAACATCTATGCTACTGCTGACTTAGGAACGATTATGGTGGCAACAGATGGGGTAAACTACACGGTGAATGGAAAGGAGGCTTCCAGAGCTGTAACTCCAAAAACTCCATCCATTGTTTTACCTTCCTCAGCTGTTGAGATCGTCAGCAAAGATTTAGTGACAGAAATTGTAGGCATTAAAAATAATGGTCAACAAGCTGTTTCGTTAAACGATTGGCAGCTTATTTCTCTGGAAGGAAATCAAGTTTTTAATTTTCCTAATTTATCACTACAGCCTGGTAAGATCATTTATATTACTAGCGGGGCTAATGCTCGTGAAGGGGATAATTATTTAAAATGGACCACTAAACAGATATGGCTAAACGGTGGAGATGCTGCGCAATTACGGAATGAGAAAGGGGAACTTGTTAGTGAGCTCGACTAAATATACTTTAGATCGTATTGAAGACGGTTATGCTGTTTTTTTAAAGTATCCTGAGGAAGAAGAACAAATCATTATTTTACAGTCAGCTATGAATAAGCCCGTGCTTGTTGGGGATCGTGTACAGATAGAAGAAATCGACGGCATGTACCATATTGAAATTTTAAGGGAAGAAACGGAACGAAAAAGAGCCGATATCCAGAATTTAATGGACCGTTTACGTCATAAACATCAATAAAAGGTGACAAGCTGTGAGTAAGTTATCCACAGCTTGTTTTTATTTTTGAATCAGTAATGTCTTGTAGATGGGTGGAATTTGAGAGGAATTGGACATAATTTGTTATCCTAAATATTTTGAAAATATGCTAAAATAATAGTATTAATCAGAACCTAGGAGCGGACGGACAAAATGTCGATAAACACTATTATTTTTGATTTAGATGATACATTACTATGGGATAAAAAATCAGTAAAAACTGCTTTTGAAAAAACGTGCGACTATGCTGCTACGATACATAATGTGAATTCTGCTGAGCTAGAGGAAGCGGTTCGTCGAGAGGCTCGTGCGTTATACGAAGGTTATGTAACATACGACTATACAGTATTAATTGGTATTAATCCTTTCGAAGGACTATGGGGAACTTTTGATGACCCGACTGAATCTTTTCAAACAATGAAGGGGCTTGTTCCGGGCTATCGTGCTTCAGCATGGACAAAAGGTTTAGCTGCTCTTGGTATAGAGGATGCAAACTTCGGAACAGAACTAGGAGAACGTTTTGTAGCTGAGCGCAAAGCCTCACCATTTTTATACGAAGATACATTTACTGTGTTAGACGAATTAAAAGGGAGGTACCAGCTTGTTTTACTTACCAATGGCGCACCTAGTTTGCAAAATTTAAAGTTGGAAATTACGCCAGAAATTGCTCCGTACTTTGATCATATTATTATCTCAGGAGACTTTGGAAAAGGTAAGCCTGACGCTTCTATTTTTGAGCATGTAATGGAGAGAGTAGGCATTACAGCAGATGAGGCGATTATGGTTGGCGATAATCTTAATACTGATATTCTAGGCTCTTCTCGCGTTGGGATGCGAAACGTATGGATTAATCGCGAAAATAATATAGCCAATGGAGCTGTGACACCTACCTATGAGATAGTCTCCTTGACAGACTTATTACAACTAGTGGAAAAACTTTAGAGAAATGTACTGCTCCTTCATGGATGCAGTACATTTTTTTGATTGGAAAAGTTTTATATTTTATGCCAAGCGTATGAATAGAAACGCTATCACCAATATCACGATCACTAGCTTCCCCTTTAAAGAGTAATCAAAAAAGCAGAGAGTAAAAACTCCCTGCTTTTCATTTTCCTTATTATAAATTAATAGCTTTTACTTCATCGATATTTTCAAGCTGTGCAACAAATGCTAAATCCTCATCTGTTACAACATTATCTATCGTTAACATCATAACTGCTGTTCCACCAACTTGGGCACGACCAACTTGCATAGTTGCGATATTGATATCTTTTTCTGCAAGTTTAGTGGCTACACGACCTATTGCACCTGGTTTGTCAGTGTTTTTAATATATAGTAGATGTCCTTGTGGAATAACATCTACAACATAGTCTTCTACTTTGACGATACGTGCACCTAAGCCATTTAATAATGTACCAGCTACGGTATGTGTTTCATTTGCAGTAATAATTTCAATCGTAATTAAGCTTGTAAAGCCTTTAGCTGTTGTCGTTTTATGCTCAATAATTTTCATACCAATACGCTCAGATAGGTAGCGAGCATTGACATCATTCACATGATTGCCGTGGTTTTTAGCTAATAAACCTTTTAATGCATTAGAAGTTAATGGACGGACATCATAGTTTGCTACATCCCCAGCATAAGATAAGTTGATTTCTTTTACAGGCTCTGTTGTTACTTGTGATAAGAATGAACCAAGTTTTTCCGCTAATTCAAAGAAAGGCTCGACTTGTGCAAGAAGTTCTTTCGGAATAGATGGCATATTCACTGGATTTGTTACAGTACCTGTCTTATAAAATTTAATGATGTCATTTGATACATCAACAGCTACAGATTCTTGTGCTTCAATCGTAGATGCACCTAAGTGAGGTGTTGCGATTACTTGAGGTAAAGTAAGAAGCTTATGGTCTGTCGCTGGTTCAGATACGAATACATCCAGTGCAGCACCTGCTACTTTATCAGCTACGATAGCATCATACAAATCGTCCTCATTAATAATACCGCCACGTGCACAGTTAATGATACGTACGCCATCTTTCATCATTGCAAACTTTTCTTTATTAATGAGATTACGTGTTTCAGGAAGAAGTGGTGTGTGTACAGTAATGAAATCTGCTGCTTCACAAATTTCTTCCACTGTCGCCTTTGTGACACCTAATTCTTTTGCACGCTCATCAGTTAGGAAAGGATCATATGCCATAACATTCATACGTTGACCTTTTGCACGGTAAGCTACTTCAACACCGATTCGGCCAAAACCTACAACACCTAATGTTTTGTTTTTTAGCTCTACTCCAACATAAGATTTACGGTCCCATTTCCCATTTTTTAATGTATTAAAAGCTTGTGGAATGTGACGTGCAAGTGATGTCATCATGGCGATTGTATGCTCAGCAGCTGAGTTTGTGTTACCATCTGGAGCATTGACAACGATAATACCATGCTCAGTGGCAGCAGCAAGGTCAATATTATCGACACCTACACCAGCACGACCAATTAATTTTAAGCTTTTTGCCGCTTCAATTACTTCACGTGTCACAGTAGTTTGTGAACGAACAAGTAACACGTCTACATCTGCAATTTTAGCGATTAATTCTTCTGGTGCTAGGCCAGTGTCTACGATAATGTTTAAATCTAAATCTTGTTCCTGGCGTAATGGGAAAATCCCATCCTCACTTAGTGGGTCAGCAATAAATACGTTAATTGTTTTTGTGGCAGTAATCATTATAATTAGCTCCTTTTTAATAAATGTTAATTGTGGTCTTAGTGACGACGGTCTGAAATTTGTAAAATTCTAACATCTTACAGCATGCAAACAATCTCCTTTCCGAATCGAAAGCAATATAAAAAGCCTTTCACGCCTTACAAACACAGTTATTGTGTTGTAAGGGGCGAAAGGCTGTATAAACATTGGTTCGCGGTACCACCCTTAATCACTGCTAGAAAAAATTATTCTTGCAGTCTTAGCAATATGCGTAACGTGCATGAGACGGATAAGCTTACTTAGATGGTTCAGCTTAACTATTCAGGAGTGGAACTATTATCGTAGAAATCACTGATTTACACCAACCATCAGCTCTCTTTGGATTTTCTTTCGACTAGTGTGTCTCCGTCGTTATATTTTTTATGATTAAATTTGTTAACATCATAATCCCTATTGTTCACCTTTGTCAACGATATTTCTAAAAAACTAAAAATACATTGACTTCAAAAGTCTGAAAAATACCAATACACGAATATTTTATGTATTTAAGTTTTGTAATGTTCGTCTTTTAGGGGTGTACAATGAAAGCGTTAACGATATTTAACAAGACTGATTGTATCAAGGTTCCATGAAGCTTATAGCAAAAATATTATATGGCAATTAAATGGGATTAATTAATTGTTCTAAGTTAGAACTAGTTTGTTTCATGAAAGAAAACGAACATTTTGCCTTGTCACATTTTAGACAAAACTTTGAGTTTTAGAAGGTAAATAGACTATGAGAGAAGAATTTAAATTAAGGATGATTGATTTGGGGGTGTAGTAATGAAATACGATGTTGCAATAGTTGGTGCCGGACTGGCAGGCTTAGTGGCAGCCTGCGAGTTAGTCGATGCAAAGAAAAAAATACTTTTAGTAGATCAAGAGCCTGAAAATTCATTAGGGGGACAGGCATTTTGGTCCTTTGGTGGCATATTTTTAGTAAATTCTCCTGAACAAAGAAGACTCGGCATTAAGGATAGTAAGGAGCTGGCATGGCAGGACTGGTTAGGGACAGCAGGCTTTGATCGTTTAGAAGATGAGGATTCCTGGGCATATAAATGGGCGAGGGCCTATGTCGATTTTGCTGCGGGTGAAAAATATGATTGGTTGAAGTCGAAGGGGATTAAATTTTTTCCTGTTGTTGGCTGGGCAGAACGGGGTGGTTCTCTTGCTGGTGGACATGGAAATTCAGTGCCGAGGTTTCATATTGTATGGGGAACAGGTCCAGGCATTGTTAAGCCATTTGTGGATAAAGTCAAACAGGCAATAAAAGATGGCTATATTGATTTTAAACCACGACATCGTGTGGATGAATTTATTCAGCAAGACGGAAAGATTATGGGGATAAGTGGAACAGTACTAGCAGAAACCTTTATCAGTCGAGGGGAAAAAAGCTCAAGATTAGGAGTCGGAGAATTTTCTTATGAGGCTGCAGCCGTTATTGTGGCAAGTGGGGGTATCGGGGCGAATTTCGATTTAGTGAGAAAAAATTGGCCTGAACGATTAGGGACCCCTCCTAAAAATATGGTATGTGGTGTCCCTGCATATGTAGATGGGAGAATGCTAGAAATTACAGAGCATGCAGGGGGACGTATTGTGAATCGTGATCGTATGTGGCATTACACAGAAGGATTAAAAAATTGGGATCCGATTTGGCCTAATCATGGAATACGAATTTTGCCAGGTCCCTCTTCCTTATGGTTTGATGCAGAAGGTAACCGATTTCATGCACCTAATTTCCCTGGATTCGATACACTCAGTACACTAGAAACCATTCAAAAAACAGGCTATGACTATTCCTGGTTTATTTTAACAGAAAAAATTATTGAAAAAGAATTTGCTCTATCTGGCTCGGAACAAAATCCGGATTTAACAAACAAAAGCATTGGCGATGTTTTAAAAAGGATCATGCCCGGACCACCTGCTCCAATCCAAGCCTTTAAAAACCATGGTGAGGATTTTGTGATTGCAAATGATTTAAGAGAACTAGTAGATGGAATGAATAAACTAGCAGGCAATAATTTACTCGATTTCATGAAAATTAAAGAGCAAATTTTAGCAAGGGATCGAGAAATGGATAATAAGTTTACAAAAGATTTACAGGTGAACGCCATTCACGGTGCCAGAAATTATATTGGGGATAAGCTTGTACGTGTTGCTAAGCCACATAAAATTTTAGATACTAAAAATTGGCCATTAATTGCGGTACGATTAAATATTTTAACAAGAAAAACCTTAGGTGGCTTACAAACAAACTTAAATGGGGCAGTGTTAGGGATAGATGGTCAGCCTATTCAAGGATTATTTGCTGCTGGGGAAGTAAGTGGCTTCGGAGGCGGTGGTGTTCATGGCTACCGCGCTTTAGAAGGCACGTTTGTTGGTGGCTGTTTATTTAGTGGTATTCAGGTAGGACGTTTTTTAGCAGAAGTTTAGTGTAAAAAGAGCATCGTCATAAACGATGCTCTTTTTGCCGCCAAGTAATGGAGTGACGTCTATTATGAATTTGCGTTTTGGACATTTGCAATTTTAGCGATTTGCTCTTCGATTTGATTTACCGTCCAGCCATGCTCCTCAACGAAGAAGTTACGTTTGGCACGACGGCACTCATCAGAACAGCTACGCATATAAAAGTATTCATGCTTTTCTTCACATAGCATTAATTTATGGCATTCGGGATTTGCACAGTTCGTATAACGTTCGGAAGGCTCACCTGTGAAATAATCTTTTCCGATAACGACATGCTCCACTTGATTGATTGGTACACTGCGACGACGATCAAAAACAAACATTTGACCATCCCAGAGTTGACCTTTTACTTCAGGATCTTTTGCGTATGTGGCAATTCCACCATGTAATTGACCAACACTTTTTCCATAGCCCTCACGTTTTAACCAACCAGAAAATTTTTCACAACGAATTCCACCTGTACAGTAAGTTAAAATCTTTTTATCAGCAAATTCTTCTTTATGTGTTTCCATCCATTCTGGTAAGTCACGGAAATTTTCAATATCTGGTCGAATAGCGCCTCTAAAATGACCAAGGTCGAATTCATAGTCATTCCGTGCATCAATAATGATTGTATTCTCTTCTTGCATTTGTTCCATAAATTCCTTTGGAGATAAATATTCTCCTGTTATTTCTAATGGATTAATATCATTTTCTAAACCCAAGTGAACGATCTCGCGGCGAGGGCGAACGTGCATTTTTTTGAAAGCATGCCCATCAGCTTCGTCAATTTTCCACATGATATCGCTAAATCGAGGATCTACCTTCATATGATTCATGTAAGCGTCTGTTTGTTCAATAGTCCCCGAAACAGTTCCGTTAATTCCTTCATAACCAACTAAAATGCGGCCAAGAAGTCCGAGTTCTTGACATAATGCTAAATGTTCTTCAGCAAATGCTATAGGGTCTTCAATCGTAACATATTTATAATAAAGTAATATACGATAGTCTTTTTGTGTCAAAATGTGTAACCACCTTTATAACAATATTCGTCCTTTAATATAGCATAACAAAAGCGAATTTGTTTAGCGGAGAAGGAGTTTTCTAAAAAAACACGAATAGTACATAGTGAATGACTATTCATATTTGGGGGTAATGGAGATGGAATTTTCAACGATTACTTTAGAAATGTTAGATCGCCGTGCAACGGTAACTTTGAACCGTCCTCAGGCGATGAATGCGATGGATGACGTTATGATGCGAGAACTCGCTGAATGCTTTGAGGCTTTGCAACAGGAAAAAGATATACAAGTACTTGTTATTCGTGGAGAAGGGAAGGTCTTTTCTGCTGGAGGCGATATTAAGGCGATGCTTGATTCAAATAAGCCTCTAAATATTGATGAAGCGATGGTATATCTTACACGCATCGTTAAGGCCTATTATCAGCTACCAATGATTGTCATTGCGGCAGTTCATGGTGCATCGGCAGGTCTTGGCTTTAGTTTAACACTAGGGGCAGATATTGTTGTGGCATGTGAAAATAGTAAGCTAGCTATGAATTTCATAGGGATAGGGCTGATTCCGGATGGAGGTGGTCACTTCTTTATGAAGGAACGTGTCGGGACTGTGAAAGCGAAACAAATGATTTGGGAAGGTAAGGTCCTTACAGCACAAGAAGCATTAGATGCAGGATTAATTGACTATATAGCACCAGCCGGCACTGTATTTGCAATGGCAGATCAGCTAGTTGGTAAAATGCTTGCCTCACCTATTTCTTCTATGATTACGACAAAAAATATTTTACACGCTCAAAATTTACCACAGCTCGAAAATATCCTTGCAATGGAAGCGGAAGGTCAATCAACTATGCGTAAAACGACAGATCATTTAGAAGGAATTCATGCCTTTGTAGAGAAAAGAACACCTGTCTTTGTAGGGAAATAAAAATAAGAAAAGGCATGTAGATATCCTACGTGCCTTTTCTCAATTATTAAACATGGAATAAAATTAATTTACCTGAAGCGTTTACAAGACGATGAGTTTTGTTGGCAACACCTTTTTCTTCTATTTGTTGTTGGCCATTTAATTTAGCAGCCTCATCATTTTCAAAAGTCCATGTTTCATCAAACAATGTTTCCCCTGTTTTTTCGAAAGCTGTGAAACGATAATTCTCCATACAAACCCCACCCTTTTATTGAAATATATATCTATTATACATAGAAGACTTATAAACTTCACGGTAAAACTAGTAAACTATTTGATAAATTACGAAAATTGTGGAAAAAGTAAGTCGGCACTTTTTTTTTAGCATTACCATTTTTCATAAATAGGGAAGTATGATAAAATAGAACAAATATTCGGTTTTGTAATCATATGACTGCCTTGGTTGATAGTTTGTAGTAACTAACTGAGGTGGGAATTATCTATAGTTGGGGTGATTGGATGTCAGCAATTCGTTTTTTCCATATGGCAGATTTACATTTAGATAGTCCATTTAAGGGCTTATTTGGCTTACCTGAACACATTTTGAAAGAAATTCGATCAAGTACGTTTGATGCTTTTGATAAAATTATTCAAAAGGCGATTCAGGAGCAGCCCGACTTTTTATTAATTGTCGGAGATATTTACGATGGTGAAAATCGCAGTTTACAAGCTCAAAGAAAATTTCAAGAGGCAATGGAGAAACTTTTTCAGCACAATATTCCTGTAATTATTAGCTATGGGAACCATGATCATTTAAAAGGAACTTGGACACGTTTTTCTTTACCAAGCAATGTTTATGAATTACCGGCTGAGACAAGTGTTGTCCATTTGAAAATCCGTGGTCAGCAAGTCTGTATATATGGCTTCAGCTATAGTGAACGCCACTTAAAGGAGTCGGTTGTTGATACTTATCCAATCGCTCAAGATTCTCATGCAATTCATATTGGCATGTTGCATGGCAGTGAGGCTAGCGATACTTCACATGCTTTATATGCTCCATTTACAAAACAGCAGCTGCTTGAAAAGAACTACCATTATTGGGCGTTGGGACATATTCATAAACGACAGCTCTTACATGAAAACCCCCCTATAGTTTATCCAGGCAATATTCAAAGTCGTCATCGTAAAGAACAAGGAATAAAAGGTTTCTATGATGTAACTTTATCTCAAACAACATGTGAACTTGATTTTATGCCTACCTCCGCCATTGTTTATAACACGATAGAGGTGGATTGTACGAATATCGTACATGCTAATGAATTACTTAAAAGATGCGAAGAAGCAATTGCTGTCAATCGTACTTCATTGGGAGCGGCGGTAGTGGAACTTTATTTAAAAAATATTGATGAGCAGACAGAGGCCTTGTTTGAGCATGCGACGGTGGACGCGTGGCTGGAGACCATTCGAGAGGCAGAAGAGGGGATTGAGCCAATGTGTTGGGTACAAAAAATGGTGTTACAAAAACCTTCGATTCATGGTGAATATTCTGCTGCCACGCAATCAGTCGTAAGTTTAATGGAGCAATGGGATAGTAATGACTGGAAGGATATACTAAAAGACTTATACCAGTATGCTGGTGGCGCTAGGCTGATCGAGCCTTTATCTGAAAAGGATATAAAGAATCTAACGCACAACGCACAGTCACTATTGGCGGAAGAAATTCAAAGGGCGTGATGCACATGCTAACAATCAAAAAACTACAAATTTATGGCTTTGGTAAGCACGAAAACCTGACGATTCCCTTAAATGAAGGCGTTACAATTTTTTATGGATTAAATGAGGCAGGAAAAACAACGATTCAGCAATTTGTTTTACAGATGCTCTTTGGCTTTCCAACAAGGCAGCAGACACAGCGCAAATATGAACCAAAAGCATCGACGAAGTTTGGTGGTCAACTGACACTATTACACCCTATTTATGGCTCATGCATTATTGAGCGTGTGAAGGGCAAGGCTGCAGGTGATGTTACTGTTTATCTTGAAGATGGTACAACGGGACAGGAGGAGTTGTTAGCTAAGCTTTTATATGGCTATTCTAGAGCATCCTTTGAATCCATTTTTTCCTTTTCATTGCATGAGCTTCAAGGTATTGAAAAAATGTCAGAGGAGGAACTAACACATCTTCTCCTCTCCTCTGGCACAACAGGTATTCAGCACCTGTCTGCTCTTGAGAAAAAAATGGACAAAGAGGCGAACGAGTTATTTAAGAAGACAGGTAAAGTTCCAGTAATTAATCAAAAAATTGAGCAGTTAAAGCAACTGGAGCGAACGATTAGACTCGAGCAAGGTAAGATTCAAACATTTGAGGATAAATTACAACAATTGCAACTCCTTGAGCAAAACCTAGAGAAACTTTATGCCACTCAAAAAAAGCAACAACAACAATGGCAATATTTAACGGTTCAAAAGCAGGCCTTGCCTCTTATCAAGCAACAACAGATGTTGCAGCAAGCATTAGGGAATGATCAGCATGTTCAATTTCCAGCAGAAGGTGTAAGACGATATGAACAAGTAAAGGACCGTCTTTTACACGAAAGTCAGCAGTTGCTGCAATTAAAAGAACAATATCAATTGCTACAGGACAAAGTGCTAGCTACTGTGAATGAGCAAACCATAAATGAAATGGGCCTTCTCATGCAAAAAGAGGCAACATGGCATCAGTTGATCGTGAAGGAGAAAAACTTACGAGATGATCTCTTTATGCTCGAGCAAGAAATTGATACGCAGTTTCGTTTATTGGGTGTGCAAGAAAAAGAGGCACAGAACATTCTTCTTGGAGAAACAGTATCCTTACAGCAGGAACAGCAATTTCAACAGCAATTAAAAAAGCTGGAAGCAGCGGAGGATGAGCTAAAGTTTCATTTACGTTCGCTAGAGCAAGTCCATCAAGAATTAGACGCCATAACGCAACAAAAGCAAAGGCTAAAGCAGGAGTCATTAACAAAGGAAGAAGAACATATTTTAGCACAGTGGCCTCAACAAAAGCGGAGGCTAGAGCAATTGCGTGCTGCAAAATCGCAACGGACTAAACAAAGGCAGCCTAATTATTTTTCTTGGATGATTTTATTGATTGGTTTATTGTCATTTGTTTATGGGGTTATGCAAAAAAATGTGGCAGTAGCCATTATTGGTGTAGTTTTGACAATCATAACAATTTTGTTGATAAAGTTTGTTAGACAAGCGACTGAGACGCCCAATAAAGAAAATAGTCACCTCTTACGACAATTAGAGCAAGATGAAATGACTGTACAAACTATACTCCTAAAAAAACAAAGCTTGGAAAATCGCTGGTTACATGTCAATGAGCAGCAAAGTGATAAGGAGCAGCAGTATGCCCAATTGGAATATAAAATTCAGCAAGCAGAAATAGAGAGTGAAGAAACTACGCAGTCATTGCAGCAATTTTTAGAACGCTATCGATTACAAGGTACGATAGCTAGAACGTTAATGCCAGAATTATTTATGCGCATACGAAATGTGCAAGAATTGGCGGTAAAAAGGGACGGCTCAATTATCCTTTTACAAGAAATTCAGGATGAAAAGAACAGTCTTTATGAACAGCTTCAACAAGTACTAAATGAAATTTATAATGAACATGAAATATATATGTATTTGCGCACAGCCTACCTGGAAGCGCAGCAACAGCAACAGCAAGTACAGCAAGCACAAGCTCAGCTAGCTGACATCAAGATTAAACTACAAAATGGACAAACACGAATAGATCGTTATACCGCTGATATGACAAAGCTATTGAACGAAGCGCAGGTGCAAAACGAGAGAGCTTATTATGAGAGATATGAGCAATTTGAGCAGCAGAGGAAAATTACGACAGAGCTTCAAACGGTTCAGGCTCAATTAGCCTCGTTGAATTTATCTAAACACGATGAGTTAATAGAGGACTCTGTTATAGAGAATATGCGTATTTTAGAGCAGGAGCAAACTTCTTTGCAAGTGGAAATAGACCGATGTCTTGAGCATCGTGCTGCCTTGCAAATTGAAAAAGAACAGTTATTAAATGACGAAAAATATGGCCAAATGCTTCAGCAGTTTGAACAGGAAAAGTCGGAGTTACAGCAGCTGATTGAGCATTGGGCAACGAAAAAAGCGGTGGCGACTGCTATTCATGAAACATTATTTCGTCTTCGGGAAGAAAAATTGCCACATGTTTTATCGAAGGTGAATGGGATATTCCAATTACTTACAGGAGGGCGCTACGATCAACTTACGATTCATGAAGAGGGTTACTTTATTGCGAAAGATGTGGCGGGACTCCGTTATCAAATGGTCGAATTATCGCAGGCGACTAAGGAGCAAGCCTACATTGCATTACGTATGGCACTTGCGCAAACGTTGATGACCTCAGCGCCATTCCCGATTATTATGGATGATCCGTTTGTCCATTTTGATCGAAACCGTACAGACAAAATGGTACAATTAATGAAAGAAGTAGGATATGAACGTCAAATTTTATATTTTACTTGCCATGACGAAATGCTCAAACATTGGCCGAAAGAGCAAATTATTGATGTAGGGGCACTAGCAAATGAAAGGGGAGTGGCGTCAACATGAAAGGAATTACAACGCTCCAGGTTGGAGAATCGGTTGATCAATATTTATTAATTAAACAAGCGACAAAAGGAGTTACTACTGTTGGGAAGCCATTTATGTCGCTAATATTACAAGATAAAAGTGGAGATATTGAGGCTAAGCTTTGGGATACAAATGAAGATCATGAAAAGATGTATCATGCTGAAGCCATTGTACGTGTCGGTGGAGAAATTCACGACTACAGAGGGAAAAATCAATTGCGCATCAAAGCCATTCGTGTGGCAAAGCCAGAAGAAGGAATTGCCATTCATGATTTAGTACCCTCCTCTGCAACACCAAAGGAACAACTATTTGAAGAGTTGAATCAATTTTTCTTTGATATTAAAAATCCAAATATTTCACGTATTACGAGAGCAGCTATTAAAAAACATCAAGACGCCATATTAGTTTTTCCAGCGGCTACTAAAAATCATCATGATTATGCTTCTGGCTTATTAGATCATATGGTGTCTATGTTAAAACTAGGTAAGGCCATTGCTGATTTATATCCGACTCTTAATCGAGACCTGTTATATGCAGGTATTATTTTGCACGATATTGGAAAAGTTGTGGAGCTGTCTGGACCAGTTGCTACGACGTATACAGTGGAGGGCAACCTATTAGGACATATTACGATTATGGTGAATGAAATTGCTAAGATTGCTAGTGAACTAGAAATCGAAGGTGAAGAAGTGATGCTTTTACAGCATATGGTATTATCTCACCACGGCAAGGAAGAGTGGGGTAGCCCGAAAAAGCCGATGGTTCAAGAAGCAGAAATTTTACATTATATTGATAACATCGATGCTAAGATGAATATGCTGACTAGAGCATTAGGTAAAACGGCACCTGGTGAATTTACAGAGCGACTATTCCCTCTGGATAACCGATCGTTTTATAAGCCAACATTTTAATCACTCAACATATTGTTTGTGAAATTTTTGTTTCTAAATCACTGTGTGAGCGAGCTTTTATATAAGTCTAATTATATATCTGTGGAATTTCAGTACCTATCCATTGTACCAATACTGTATTTATTTTAGAATATAGGAAGAATTTATAGGAATGGGGAAAAACAATGGATAAAGAGGAACTTGTTTCACGTAAAATAAAATTTTGGAAAAGTTTGATTTTCAAGATGATACTAGCTATTGGTATCAGTTTATTTATTAGCTCACATATTTCTGAGTTCGTCAGCCAACAAATCGAAAAAGTAGTGGAGTTAAATGGTAGCGCGGGTGTTGCCATCAATACTTTTATTTCGCTATTTATTGGGACGGTAATTATTTCTTTATGTACAAGATATATCGTCTTAAAGCGTGTAAAGCGCGTGTTAAAAGCAATGACGCAAGCTGCGGATGGCGATTTGACAGTACGTATTGATGATAAATTGAAAGATGAAATTGGTCAGTTATCGACTGAATTTAATCATATGTTAGAGCAAATTGGCTCAGTTATTGAAAAGGCGAATAAAGCATCTACGGATGTCTCTGCTTATACAAATGAATTTACGACAATTACAGAGCAAAGTAGTAACACAGTTGAAACCATTTCTGTTGCGATTCGAGAAATTGCTGCTAGTGCGGAAGGTCAATTGGAGCAAATGGATTTATTATCCGACTCTGCTAACTTAATTTCCAAAGATATGGAACATGCTTCATCCGCAGTACAGGCAGTTGCAGATATAGCGAATGAAACGAATCAAAAGGCTGATTTAGGATTACAGTTAATTGAACAAACGATTGGAAAAATGAATACTATTAATGAATCTGTTCACCAATCAACAGAAGTTGTCAATGCATTAGGGGAAAAATCGAAGGAAATTAGTACAATTGTAGCACTCATTACAAGCATTACGGATCAAACAAATTTGCTTGCATTGAATGCTTCCATTGAGGCAGCACGTGCAGGAGAAGCAGGAAAAGGATTTGCGGTTGTCGCCGATGAAGTAAGAAAACTAGCTGAGGAATCTGGGAAAGCTGCTGACAATATTAGAACATTAGTAGATGATATTTTAAGCCAAACATCAAGCGCAGTTTATGCTATTAATAGTGGTACACAATTTGTGGAGGAAGGGCGAGAGGCTGTTGAACAAACAGGCGGTGCCTTTAAAAATATTGTAGAATATTTACAACAAATTAGCCATCGTACAAAGGAAGTTACGGATATAGTATTGCGTGTAAATGAGAAGGCCAGCCAAACAGATTATGCAACGAAAGAAATTGTTGGTATTGCAAATAGCACATCTTCAGGTATACAGCATATCGCGCTCTCTATAGAGCAGCAAACGGCTTCTAACGAGGAAATTGCAAGTGCAGCAAATGTTCTCCAGACAATGTCGAATGACTTACAAGCCGAAATAAGCCAATTTAAAGTAAAATAGCAAAAGAGAAAGGGAGCATCCGTATTTTGAGATGCTCCCTTTTTTTTGAGGATGTCGCTCCTTTAATGAAAAAGGTCAATCATCCTAATTATTTAGATTCTTTATCTGTATCTTCTGCTTTGTCGCTAGATTCTTCCTTAGAAGCATTTTCTTCTGCTTTTTTAGCTGCTTCTTCAGCTGCTTTAGCTTGTTCTTCACTTGTTGTAGTAAAGAATTCTAGGGAATCTTTTAAATCTTTATCAGAAGTTTTAACATTTGCATCTTTTGCCATTTTCGCAACGATGTCTTTTAGAATAGTTTGCGCTTCACCTGTTTGGTTCAATTTACTTAACATCGATGTACGAATTTTTTCTTCTTCATCTTTAAATGAACCAACATCTTTCACGTCACGCTTGTCCGTAATTTCGATTACGTGATAGCCGAAGCTAGACTTTACTGGCTCACTTAAAGTGTTTAATTCAAGCGCATAAGCAGCATCGTTAAACTCATCAACCATTGAACCAACAGAGAACCAACCAAGCTCTCCACCATTTTGTGCAGAAGCTGTATCTGTTGAGTACTCTTTTGCTACATCAGCAAATTTAGCGCCACCTTTAATTTTTTCAATGGCTTCTTTTGCTGTTTTTTCATCTGCTACTAAAATATGACGACCATTTAATTCTGTTTTCATTTGCTCGTAGTATTTTTTCACATCTTCTTCTTTAATAGCTTGATCTTTTAAAGCTTTTTCTTGAAGAAGTTGAACGCGTAAAGAATCTTTAAAGCCTTGTTCTGTTAAGCCACTTTCAGCAAGTGCTTGTGCAAAACCATCACCAAATTGTGAAGCTGTAGTATCATAAGCTTCTTTAAGTTCTTTATCTGTTACTTCATATTTGTCAGACAATACTTTTTCAGTCACCATTTGTTGTAATACATATGAGCCTGTTAAAGATTTGGCTTTTTCATTAAAGTCAGCAACTGAAATATCGCCAGCTTTAGAAGTAACGATTGCTTTGCTATCTCCGCCGCTACACGCACCAAGCGCTAAAACAGAAGCAGCTAAAGTTAAAGATAAAACTGTCTTTTTCATAGTGGATATTCTCTCCTAACATGGTTTCGTCCATTTTTTACTATAACATAAACGTTTTAAAAACAAAATGGTTCCCCCTTGAGTATTGCCTATATTTCAATTTTTGAAGCGCATAGGATATAGAAAAGAAAGGGGGTGAAGTTATGGGCAACGGAGGATACGGTGGCGGTGGCTACGGCTCAGGCTTTGCTTTATTAGTTGTGTTATTTATTTTATTAATTATCGTTGGTGCAGCGTTCCTATATTAATTAATAAAACAGTGAAAAGCTAAGAGCTCCATTAACTCTTAGCTTTTCTTAACAATGTTAGCATTCACGCCGCATGCCAGAGATCCAAGCCATTAGTAATGGTTTGAGTAAGTTGTTTTATGGGGACTCAACTTATCTTGTAGCGTGCGGATGTGAATGTATTTTACTTTTCAGTTGTTATACTGCGTATAAAATTTCAATATAAAATGAGACAAGTAAAATGGTAATAAGTATATTTATAGTTCGGAATATTTTTGGCTGGTTTTCTTCGGGAATTTCACGTCGCATACATAGAGCATATGTCATACGGTTAATTTGAAATAAATAGAATACCGAGAATAGAACTACAATCATTAATAGCAAGTCTATTCCTCCCCTCTTTCAATAGTAATAGCATAACAAAGAACGCCATTAAAAAACAAGTACAAGCAATTTAGTGAACAGTTGGTGGAACTAAAATTTCATAGCCCTTTGGTGTTTCTTCAATTTGTGAGTTTTTTGGAGAATGCAATAAATATTTCACGTAAAGTATATCAATCAAACATAGACTACAGTGATACGCTAACAGCAATGTACCATAATGTGTGTATGCTGGTAGTAGCCAAGTGCCTATTATAATACTAGTATTGAGAACGATAAAAGGTGTAAGAAGTGCTAATATATATCGGTTTTTGGATAAAGGCTCATGAATACGCATGTGTAAAACCGGAATTAGATAAAATTGCGTACGGACACGCAATTTAAGATGCTGGCGTAAATCGTAAAGAGCCAGAAAGTGTAAAAACTTGTGAACCGGATAAAGTGTTAATACAGCTATTACAAAGAGCCAGAATAAACGATCTGTATAGTGCTCTTCATTGAATAAATTAAACGTCACATACGATACTGAAAAAACGGATAAGAAAGTAATGACACCCATTATAATAATACGCGTAGTGCCATAATGATGTTCAAGATTTAAAATTTTCCAACAGTGCATGGTTTATTATCAACTCCGAAAATAGGAAGTGTCCTATTTAATGTAAATTGAATTGTCTTAGAATGCAAGAGAAAGGAGGTACTTCAGAAATATTTCTGAAATACCTCCTTTCACATGATTTATTCCTGAATAAACAGCTAGAATCCACAGGAAATATCTGTACGATAGCCTTATTTTATCCTTTTACAGTTGGACGTTCTTCAAGCGTGTCAAAGGAATCACGGAAATGCTGGAAGGAGCGTTCAAAAATATCGATGAAATCCTCACCATAAATATTACGAATGACAGCCATTACGTCTAAAAAGTCTGGGAAACGGCCATATAAGTCTTTTAAGGCCAATGATCCTTCTAATACAGAATGATAAGTATTATGGTAGTTTTTATTCATCTCTACAATGAGCTCTGTACCAGCTTCAGTTAGCTCAACATACGTATTACGTTTATCGTCATCTCGCTTCGAAAACTTAAGGAAGCCACGTTCTTCTAATTTTTTGGAGAAATTAAATGCTGTAGATACATGCATAACTCCAAACTTTGCTACATCGGAAATGGATGCCCCTTTTAAATGATAGGAAATCCACAAAATATGATGTTCATTAATATTTAAATCATATGGTTTAATCCATTGTTGCCAATCTTTTTCAACCGCTTTCCATAATGCTTTCGATAATTGTGCGATTCTTTGACTATAAAGCATTGCTTCTTTTTGTGTGTATAATTCCTCTGACAAAACCATCACCTACTGCTTTCTTTCACATTTTTAAAAATATTATAGCAGTAAAGAAAAAAAGTTTAAAGTTAGAAAAATTAAAAAATTGAAAAGTGGTTAAAAAATAATATTATAGCAATAGTTTTTGGTGGAAAAATAGATTAACTTGCGTCTAAAGAGGACTTTAGTCGCTAATTTTTTCCTGCGGTTTTTTCTTATTTTCTGTGAATTGTGCAATGTTTTTCTTGATTTCGCTTATCGAATTCTGTAAAGCATCTAATTCTTGTTGCAAATTATTTTTATTTGGCTCTATTTCTTCTGTAAAAGTCGTAATTGTTTGTTTTAAATCATTTATTATTTGTGGGATATTATTTTTAACTTCGTTTGTTAATGTATTGACAGAATGTTTCACAGTCCCTACTTGTTGTTTAACATCAAGGAGCATACCTTTTGTTTGGTCAGCATTTTGTTTTAACGTTGTGCGTAACTGCTGGCCTGATTGTGGGGTTGAGAACAGCACAGCAACTGTTCCTCCAATAATACCTGTCGCTAGTCCAATTAAGAAAGGTTTTGCTTTCATATTATATACCTCATTTCTTGTCATGATTAACTACTATTAAACCATGAATTGCATGAATACAAAAAGAAAAAGAAACTGAGCAAGTGATAGAGCATCACCGTTCAGTTTCTTTCGATTATTTTAAAGTTAGTATTTATGAAATCTGAGAAATGGCAGTCACAAATTTAGAGCGCTTCACTAATTTTGCAACAATAGGGTAAATAATAGCAAAAGCAACGACATTAAATGCTACCGCTGGAAGGACAACCCCAATAAAGAGCATCGCAAACGTTGCACCTACATTTGCATTGAAAACAAAAAGTGCCACTGCTAAAAAGACTGTACCTGATAGTATAGTACCTAAACCAACTAAAACTGCAGAGACAGCGAAGCTATTTGCTATCTTTTTTAGAACAATTACAGCAGCTAAAAACACAAAGCCTGTTACAGCTTTATCAATAATGTTTGGAACTAGACCGGCAGGAAATGTTGTGAACAAACCTGAAAGTACACCTGTTGCTAGCGAAAGTAAAAACGTTTCTTTCACTGTAGGAAACAATAATATGCCAATAAACATCATTGTTAACATGAAATCGGGTTTCATGCCGTTAATCATTCCTGGTGTAACGACATATAGTGCCGCACCGATCCCAACTAAAAGGGCCATTAATACTAAATTCTTTGTATTCATTTTTTATCTCTCCTCGACTGAGCTAATCTATTAGTTTCCCAACGTGTCCTCTTGACCGTTAGCGAAACTTATTTGTGATTGTACGCTAAAATTTTTATATTTGCAATACAGTATGTGGGTTATTAAAATGTTAATATATGACAAAAATCGTTAGAGGTTGGCTTTAATACTTTCTGCCACTTCAGCCAATTGTTCTGGTGAATATTTTTGTGTTTGCCAAACTAAACCTAAGCCTTCTTTTTCGTCATAACGCGGAATAAAATGTAGATGATAGTGGAACACAGTTTGTCCAGCCGCTGCCCCATTATTATTAATCGTATTCAAACCGATTGGCTCAAACGCAGCCTTAATGGCATTCGCAATTTTCGGTGCCGCAGCATATAAGTTGCGTGCAACATCCTCTGGCATTTCGTATAGATCTTGGCAGTGATGCTTTGGTATTAGTAAAGTATGACCTTTTGCAACTGGTGAAATGTCTGTAAATGCATAGACATGATCGTCTTCATAAACTTTTGTACTTGGAATGGATCCATCGATAATTTTGCAAAATAGGCAATCGCTCATGAGAATTTCCCCCTTATCGTATATGTAAATTCATTCTATCATACTCAAACCTGTATCATTTGCTAATTTTTGATAAAATATAAAACAAGAAGAGGAGTGAGGTTATGTCAGTATTAGAGGTACAGCATGTAACAGGTGGATATACAAGAAAACCTGTTATTAAAGATTTATCTTTTACTATTGAAAAAGGAGAGCTTGTTGGCTTAATTGGCTTGAATGGGGCCGGTAAAAGTACAACGATTAAACATATAATAGGAACAATGTTGCCAAAAGAAGGGGATATTTACCTTAATGGGGTAACGTTAAAGGAAGATACGGACAAGTATCGTACAGCCTTTTCTTATATCCCTGAAACCCCTGTGCTTTACGATGAGCTAACATTGAGGGAACATTTAGAATTAACAGCGATGGCTTACGGTATAGATAAGGCAACTCTAGATGCTCGTTCTGAAGTACTTTTAAAGGAATTTCGAATGGAGAAAAGATTAAACTGGTTCCCATCACATTTTTCAAAGGGAATGCGTCAAAAGGTTATGATTATGTGTGCCTTTCTAGTGAATCCTAGTCTTTATATTATTGATGAGCCTTTTGTGGGGTTAGATCCACTCGGAATTCAATCATTATTAGATCAAATGGATGAGAAGAAAAAAGAAGGTGCTTCCATATTAATGTCTACGCATATTTTATCGACAGCTGAAAAGCATTGTGATCGAATTATATTATTGCACGAAGGAAGAGTTCGAGCGCAAGGAACGATGGCAGATTTGCGACAAACATTTGCGATGCCCAATGCAACATTGGACGATCTATATATTGCAATGACAAAGGAGCGGGACCATGAAGAACTTGCGTGATGTATGGTCCTCTCGCTTCATGCATTATATAGGAGAAGTACAAAAATATATGCAATTTATTTTTACAGGGCATATTGCCATTGTACTTGTATTTCTAATTGGAGCGGGAGGCTACCAATATAGTGAATGGTTGAAAGTTGTACAGACAGATTTCCCAGCTGAAATACTTATTGCTGTTTTTATAGGCGTTTTATTAGCTTTTAGTCACCCTACTACGCTATTGAGAGAGCCAGACCAAGTGTACCTATTGCCCCTAGAATCAAAAATGTCGCTGTATTTTAGCAAGGCATTAGCTTGGACATTCTGGTCTCAGGTTTGGATTGTAGCGATCGTCTACATTGTTAGTATCCCTTTATTAAAAGCAGTGACGGATTTAACAACGATTGATATCTGGTCGATATTGCTACTTGTGATTGTGCTGAAATATATAAGTGTTCGAGGGGAATTCAGCTATCGATATAGTGAACGAGGTCAAATGGTTTGGGTGGACAGGCTGATTCGAGCAATTATATTTGCTTCAGCTGTATATATGGGTTTGCAAGCTCTGTTACTCCTAACAATTGTGGCTACAGTCATAAGTGTCATTTATATTATTGTCTTTAGAAAAAAATCTGTAGGGGAACCAGTACCTTACGAACATTTTGTAAAGCTTGAGCAAAATCGAATGATGAGTTTTTACCGTTTCGCCAATTATTTTACAGATGTACCCCATTTACACGGAAGCATCCGACGTCGAGGCTGGATGGACTGGCTCTATAAATTCGTTCCATATGGTAAAAATAACGCTCAAAAGTATTTAGTATTTCGCACTTTTGTCCGTACAGATGATCATTTTTATTTATGGCTCCGTCTTACGGCCATTTCAGCAGTAATAGCAGCCTTTGTAGACATTCCAATAGTTACATGGATTGTTGCCGCGGCACTAAGCTTTGCAACGACTATCCAATTAAAACAAGCATTACTTTCAAGTGGGGAATTCCGCATGGACATGCTGTTTCCGTTGCCGGATAATGCTCGTCGACTTGCTGTGAAGCAAATTGTACGCATAGCTATGATTACACAAGCGATAATCGTAGGATTATGTGCGATTACACAACCGATGTTTTATATTGTAGTTGTCATTGTTTTAGTAATGAGTGAATTGACTGCGAAAGTATCTAAATAAAGAAAAGCTCATTTTCCCAGTACCGTGCTGAGAAGATGAGCTTTTATTGGTTGTAGATCTATTCTGTATCCTCTTTTGGCATGGCACTATAAGTTGTTACATAGGAAGCTGCCGAGAAGATGTTCTGCTGATTTACACCAGAATCATCTCTTTTGGCATGCGCATTTTCAAAGGCTTTAGAGCTTTTCCATGCTTCGAATGAATGTGGTCCATGCCACTGAGTCATGACAATATAAGTGTCATCCTTGATGGGACGAAGTAATCGGTAGGACTCAAAGCCCGGCTCATCCTCAATGGCATGTGAGCGTTGTAAAAAACGATGCTCGAAAACAGGGCGTCCTTCATCTGTTACGGGAATATTATTAAGAACAAAGAATCCACGTTCTTCTAACTCGTTTACTGAATCTAACACTTCAAATTTGCGAGGTGTGGCAAAAACGGATTTTCCTTCAGTTTCATGAATTAATACGGAATTTCCCTCTCCATGAATTAAGATCATATGCTCATTTGGATACTTATTTTTCAATTGTTCTAAAAAATCACCAGTACCAGAAGTTAAATAAATATTCATCAATTTATCCTCCTTATGAATCTTACTAATTATAGCGTGATTATACCCTTTTCAGCATAAGTCTAACGCTTTGTCTAAAAAGAATCTGTCTAGAATGAACAATTTTATGACATTTCACTAGGAAAACTATACAATAACAGAGGAAGCGTTTACTATTGGAGACGGATATCAATAATAAAGGAATAAATAATACATTTTTTTCTTGATTCAGCAAATGTTTTTTGTACTGAAATCGAAGTATAAGATACAGAAGACTCTTTCCGCTATAGAGAGTGGTGAACCCACTGATTCAAGATAAAGCCTCTGGTCGATTTTGCAGATTTTGAAGAGAAGAGTAAACAGTAAGAAATCTGGACACAATTACGCCAGGGCGTATGGATAGTAATGAATTTATCGAGGGGAAGGAATTATTCATGACAACTTTTAACGATACACTTCTGCGTGCTGCTCGTGGAGAAAAAACTACACACACGCCAGTATGGTATATGCGTCAGGCAGGACGTTCTCAGGCAGAATATCGTGCCATCAAAGAAAAATATTCATTAGAGGAAATTACACATCAACCAGAGCTATGTGCATATGTCACTCGTCTACCTGTAGAAAATTACAATGTTGATGCAGCTATATTATACAAAGATATTGTCACACCTCTTCCTGGAATTGGCATAGATGTAAAAATTAAAGCAGGTGTTGGTCCTGTTATTTCTAATCCAATTCGTTCAGTTGCAGATGTTGATAATTTAGGTGAATTCAATGCTAAAGAGCATACACCATTTGTATTAGAAACTATTAAAATCTTGACAGAAGAGCAATTAAATGTCCCGTTGATTGGTTTTGCTGGAGCACCATTTACACTTGCCAGCTACATGATTGAAGGTGGTCCTTCTAAAAATTATAACAAAACAAAATCATTTATGGTGTCAGAACCGCAAGCTTGGTTTGCGTTAATGGATAAACTTGCTGACATGATTATTGCAGATGTAACTGCCCAAATTAAAGCTGGTGCAAAAGCAATCCAAGTATTTGATTCTTGGGTGGGTGCTTTAAATGTGGAAGATTACCGTGTATTTATAAAACCAATTATGACGCGGATTTTTGCGGAATTACAAAAAGAAAACGTACCATTGATTCAATTTGGTGTCGGTGCAAGTCATTTAGCGAAAGAATGGAATGATTTACCGATTGATGTTGTCGGCTTAGATTGGCGTTTACCAATAAAAGAAGCACGTGCGAATGGTATTACTAAACCAGTCCAAGGTAACCTAGACCCATCGCTATTATTGGCAGATTGGTCAGTCATTGAAAAACGTACAAAAGATATTATCGATCAAGGTTTAGAAATGCCAGGTCATATCTTTAACCTAGGTCATGGTGTTTTCCCTGAGGTTGATCCAGAGGTCTTAAAACGTTTAACGACACTTATTCATGAATATAGTGCTCAACAAATTCAAGCTCGTTCTTAAAAAAAGCGAATCAAATGTGAAATATGTCCTTTTCTATGTTCGTAATTTTTATCATAGAAAGGGAGCTGTCCAACATAATAGATTGGACAGCTTCTTTTTATCACATAATGTATGAAAACATAAAACAATTTTAGAGGTGAAAAGGGTAATGAAAGAAGTTAAAGGCTTATTGGTAATGGCATACGGAACACCTTATAAAGAAGAGGATATTGAACCTTACTATACACATATTCGTCATGGTCGCAAACCTTCGGAAGAGCATTTAGAAGATTTACGTAGTCGCTATGAAGCAATTGGAGGTTTATCTCCTTTAGCAGCAGCAACACAGGCACAAGCTGAAGCATTATGTGCACGTTTAAATGAAGTTCAGGATGCTGTAGAATATAAATTGTTTATTGGTTTAAAGCATATTCATCCATTTATTGAGGACGCAATAGAGCAAATGGTGGCAGAGGGCATCAAAGAAGCGGTATCAATTGTTTTAGCTCCTCATTTCTCAACATTCTCTATTAAATCTTATAATGGCCGTGCTGTGGAAGCAGCAGGAGATCGCTTAACGATTACATCAGTAGAATCTTGGTATGATGAACCTAAATTTATTGAGTATTGGAAACAACAAGTTAATGATACATTTAAGTCAATGTCTGAAGAAGAACGTGAAACAGCATGCTTAATTGTTTCAGCTCATTCACTTCCTGAAAAGATTAAAGATTTAGGTGACCCTTATGAGGATCAATTAATTGAAACAGCCCGACTTATTCAAGAGGCAACTGGTTTGAAAAACGTTGAGGTCGGCTGGCAATCAGCAGGACAGACACCAGAGCCTTGGATTGGACCAGATGTTCAAGACTTAACACGTGAGCTTTATGAAGAAAAAGGCTTCCGTTCATTTGTTTATACACCAGTAGGTTTTGTAACAGAGCATTTAGAAGTGTTATATGATAATGATTTTGAATGTAAAGTTGTTTGTGATGAACTAGGCGCAAAATATTATCGTCCATCGATGCCAAATACACATCCTTTATTTATTGATGCAATGGTCGATGCGATTTATAAAAAATTAAGCTAAGCGAAAAGAAAGTGATGATGTTGGTGACTCAGAAAAGACGAAAGGTAGTTGTTGTAGGCGGTGGTATTACGGGCCTTACAGCTGCGTTCTATATGCAAAAACAAGCAAGCACAAAAGAATTGCCATTAGATATCGTACTTGTCGAGTCGTCATTACGTCTTGGCGGAAAAATTCAAACACTAAGAAAAGATGGTTTTATTATTGAACGTGGGCCAGAATCCTTTTTTGACCGTGAAAATTATGTAAATGCTTTAGCAAAGGATCTCGGTATCGAACATAAAATCATGACAAGTAATGCAGGACCTCACTATGTTGCTGTTGGAAGTCAGTTATACCCAATCCCAAGCCATCTATTATCAGGAGAAACACCACATATCTCGTCATTTATTACATCAGGCTTGTTTTCACTAAGCGGTAAAGTTCGTGCGGCAGGTGATTTTTTTATCCCACGTTCAGTACAAGACGATGATCAACCATTGGGGGCATTTTTTAGAAGAAGGTTTGGGGCAGAGGTTGTTGAAAATTTAGTGGAACCATTACTAGCAGGGACATTTGCAGGGGATATTGAGCAATTAAGTATGAGCTCTACTTTCCCACAGCTTTATCATCTAGAGCAAAAATATCGTAGCTTATTAGTAGGGATGAAAAAGGCTGGAACAAATTTCTTGAGTAATGATTTTATTGATGAAAATAAAGGGATTTTTCAAACCTTTAGTAATGGGCTTGAAACATTAATCGAGAGTATTGAGGAATCTCTACTTCCGGGGACAGTGATGAAAGGTGTCAAGGTCGAAGAAATTGAGCATGGAAAAGATGGGTCTGTACATGTAATGCTAAACAATTTCTCACATATTAAAGCGGATGCGGTCATTATTGCTACACCCTTTAATATGGCGGATAAGATGTTCAGTAAGTATAATTTATTAAATGAACTAGGGACAATGAAAGCTGCAACTATCGCAACTGTTACAATGGCATTTAAAAAGGAGCAGCTTGGTGATTTAGACGCGCTCTCATTTTATGTCTCTCGAAATAGCGATTTTTCAATCACTTCATGTACGTGGATGAATCGAAAATGGCCGGGTACCTCACCTGATGATTATGTGTTATTACGTAGTTATATTGGTCGAGTGGGTGACGAGGCGATTGTAGCATTATCAGATACTGAGATTGAAAAAACAGTGCTACAGGATTTAAATAAAACTATCGGTATAGATGGAGAACCAATAACGACAGTAGTTACACGTTGGAAAAATGCGATGCCACAATACACCGTTGGACATGAGGCGAAGGTCCAACGCATAAAGCAGGAATTACGAGAACATTTTCCAACTGTAAAATTGGCAGGTAGCTCATTCGAAGGAATATCCATCCCAGAATGTGTGCAACAAGGTAAACATGTTGCCGATGAAGTGTTGGCAGAAATTTTTTATTAGTAGAAGCACGATAGTACAAACATTATGTTTGTACTATTTTTTGTATGGAAGTAAGTTCAAAATACAAAAAGAAATAGCAAACTAGCTATTTCATAGTTTGCTATTTCCACAACTATACATCAAAATTTGCTAGGTAACCTAGTTCTAAGAAATTCGATGACATGACCAAACGATACCACCAGAGTTTGCTCCACCTAGTGTAAGAGGGATAGTCAATCCATTAGCTTCATAGAATAAATCAATCGTATCGCCAGCATTTAAATTCACTTCTCCTGCTAAAGTGATTGTGCCATTTCCAAGAACTGCTCGTAAAGTTAATACAAGTGCCACATTGACGTTTAGTACAGGGAACAAGCCGCTAATTAAATTTGTAGTAGCATTTTGCCTTATTGCAAATGAAGGGTTTATTCCTGCTCCTAAAGTAACAGTAATTGCCGCAGTAGTGGAGTAGTTAATGGTTGCCTCAAAGGAATATCTACCTGTAGTTGGTACAGTGAATATGCCAGTTGTTGGATTGAATGCAGGTGTTGTAAAGTATGGTGACGCGACACTCCAGTTAGTGATTGAAGTAGATCCACTAACAGCCAACGTGTTTTTAAAGGCGGAGAATCCTTCAGTAAACGCAGGTCCAGTAGCACCAGTAATTCCTATAGCTCCAGTAACGCCAGTAGAGCCGGTAGCTCCTGTTACCCCAGTAGCGCCAGTAACGCCAGTAGAGCCGGTAGCTCCAGTTATACCAGTGGAACCAGTAGGTCCAATATCACCCGTAGCCCCAGTAGAACCAGTAACTCCAGTTATACCAGTGGAACCAGTAGGTCCAATATCACCCGTAGCTCCAGTAGAACCAGTAACGCCAGCAACCCCAGTAGAGCCGGTAGCTCCTGTTACCCCAGTAGGTCCAGTAGAGCCGGTAGCTCCAGTAACCCCAGTAGAACCAGTAACGCCAGTAGAACCAGTAACCCCAGTAGAACCAGCAAGTCCCGTAGCCCCAGTAGCCCCAGTTATACCAGTGGAACCAGTAGGTCCAATATCACCCGTAGCTCCAGTAGAGCCGGTAGCTCCTGTTACCCCAGTAGGTCCAGTAGAGCCGGTAGCTCCTGTTACCCCAGTAGGTCCAGTAGAGCCGGTAGCTCCAGTTATACCAGTGGAACCAGTAGGTCCAGTATCACCAGTAGCTCCAGTAACCCCAGTAGAACCAGTAACGCCAGCAACCCCAGTAGAGCCGGTAGCTCCAGTAACCCCAGTAACCCCAGTAACCCCAGTAACCCCAGTAGCGCCAGTAGAACCAGTAACGCCAGTAGAGCCGGTGGAACCAGTAACCCCAGTAGAACCAGTAAGTCCGGTAGCCCCAGTAGCCCCAGTAGCCCCAGTAGCCCCAGCAACACCCGTAGCTCCAGTAACCCCAGTGGAACCAGCAAGTCCCGTAGCCCCAGTAGCCCCAGTTATACCAGTAGCCCCAGTTATACCAGTGGAACCAGTAGGTCCAATATCACCCGTAGCTCCAGTAATCCCAGTAGCCCCAGCAACACCAGTAGCACCTGTTACCCCAGTAGCACCTGTTACCCCAGTAGAACCAGTAACGCCAATAGAGCCGGTAGCTCCAGTTATACCAGTGGAACCAGTAGGTCCAATATCACCCGTAGCCCCAGTAGAACCAGTAACGCCAGCAACTCCAGTAGAGCCGGTAGCTCCTGTTACCCCAGTAGCGCCAGTAGAACCAGTAGCGCCAGTAGAACCAGTAGCGCCAGTAGAACCAGTAACGCCAGTAGCACCTGTTACCCCAGTAGAACCAGTAATCCCAGTGGAACCAGCAAGTCCCGTAGCCCCAGTAGCCCCAGTTATACCAGTGGAACCAGTAGGTCCAATATCACCCGTAGCTCCAGTAATCCCAGTAGCCCCAGCAACACCAGTAGCACCTGTTACCCCAGTAGCACCTGTTACCCCAGTAGCACCTGTTACCCCAGTAGAACCAGTAACGCCAATAGAGCCGGTAGCTCCAGTTATACCAGTGGAACCAGTAGGTCCAATATCACCCGTAGCCCCAGTAGAACCAGTAACGCCAGCAACTCCAGTAGAGCCGGTAGCTCCTGTTACCCCAGTAGCGCCAGTAGAACCAGTAGCGCCAGTAGAACCAGTAGCGCCAGTAGAACCAGTAACGCCAGTAGCACCTGTTACCCCAGTAGAACCAGTAACGCCAGTAGAGCCGGTAGAACCAGTAACCCCAGTAGAACCAGTAACGCCAGTAGAGCCGGTAGAACCAGTAACCCCAGTAGAACCAGTAACGCCAGTAGAGCCGGTAGAACCAGTAACCCCCGTGGAACCAGCAAGTCCCGTAGCCCCAGTAGCCCCAGTGGCGCCAGTAAAGCCGGTAGCCCCAGTAGGTCCAGTGGAACCAGCAACCCCAGTAGAGCCGGTAGCTCCAGTAACGCCAGTAGAGCCGGTAGCTCCAGTAACCCCAGTGGAACCAGTAAGTCCAATAGCCCCAGTAATACCAGTAGAGCCAGTTGTACCAGTAGCGCCAGTTGTACCTGTAGCTCCAGTAATACCAGTAGAGCCAGTTGTACCAGTAGAGCCAGTTGTACCTGTAGCGCCAGTTGTACCAGTAGCTCCAGTAATACCAGTAGCGCCAGTTGTACCAGTAGCGCCAGTTGTACCTGTAGCTCCAGTAATACCAGTAGCGCCAGTTGTACCTGTAGCTCCAGTAATACCAGTAGAGCCAGTAACCCCAGTAGCGCCTGTTACACCAGTAGCCCCAGTAGCCCCAGTAGCCCCAGTAGCCCCAGTAATACCGCCAGTAGGTCCGGTAGGTTTTACAGGCCAAATTGGACAACTTGGAATAGGCCCAGTTCTACAACAACAAGGAAAAGAATTACATTTACTACATACTTGTTTTAGATAATTTCCAAAATGCAAAGTCTCACCTCCCCTCTCAAATATCGTATTCTGAGAAATGATAGAAGGGGTAGACACATAACTATTTAATAATAGTAAATAGAAGATTTGTTAACAAAGCTTGAAGATTTTTAAAGTCCTGCTAAATACTAATAAGTATTCTTTTGTCCTGTTTATTCTAGCAATTAGAATTTTTAGGAATCAGCCTGTTTTTTTAAGGTTTGCTCGAAATACTTTTTATTGTGTAAAACTTTTGCGTCGTTAGGGATAAAGGAGCCGGCTAATTCATTGTGTGCGTTTGCGAGTTCATATTGTTGTAGACGGTCAAATAGAACACACAGCTGTAGGTGAGGAAGCCATGTTGAGAAGCTTTTATTTTGAAAAGGAGCGTTAGGATTTTGTTTAATCATAAGTGCTTGTTCGTACCAGAAGATAGCTTCATAATTCTTATATTGCTCCATGAAATGATAACCTAGTCGACAACAGGCCTCAGGGCGGGGTACATCGTATTCAAAGCTTCTTAGTATAGCACTAAAATTGTTTTCCGGATCATTTAAATTTGTATAGCAATCCGCTAATTTAAAGCAAGCACGGATATTATCTTCCACCCAGCCAAGCCTTGACGTTAAAAATAATTCGTAATAGTAAATGGCTTCTTCAAATTGACCGTGATCTAATAACTCATTGGCAAAATAAAATGTATCTCGTGGTGATAATGTTTCACCAGATTCAACTAATGTCTTATAAATCGTAATATTACGTGAATGGTCATGAGTTAATGGTAGGTGACTAACCGCTATATCGCTATCGATTAATTCGCCACCTACTTCCAAATATTCGTGGACAGCACCAATCCATTGGAAGCTTTTTTCTTTCTTTACTAGTCGGTTTCTTCTTATTAAAGCATCTACATTACCTTCACTATCGAAGCTAAGATTGTAATTCATTGAAACGGCATCAATAGTAGGGGAAAGAGAACTCTTTAACGCTTTAAATTTTTCTTGATCTTCTTCTAAAAAAACATCGTCTGCATCTAACCAAAGAATGTAATCCATCGTTGCTTGCTGAAAGGCATAGTTTCTGGCAGCGGCAAAATGATGGATCCATTCAAAATCAAAAATTCTATCTGTAAATTGAGCAACAATTTGTTTTGTACGATCTGTTGAGCCAGTATCTACAATATTGATTTCATCTACTAAACCTTTAACCGATTCAAGACATCTTCCGATGACATCTTCTTCATTTTTCACAATCATACATAAGCTGATGGAAACCACATTTTATTCCTCCTTACCATTATCCTTGTAATATATGTATAGAAGGAAGTATTGGCTGGATGAATACAATTGAATTGTGAAATGTATTTTTATGGTTTGTCATAAATTTACCTTTCAAGTTTCACCCGAATTTCACAATTGTGAAGTATAGTAAAGGGGCAGAGGTGATAACGTTGAAAAAATGGGCATTCTTCATTTTTTCTTTACTACAAATAGTTTGGTTAGCGGGTTGTACTGAAAAATCGTATGAATCGATTGAGCGTGATCGAAATTTTATAGCTTCATTAAATATTCAAGAGCCATCATTGGACTTTATTGATGAAAATGGCCATGTATTAGCAAAGTGGTTATTTGATAGAGCTTACTCAGGGGCAACATTACTAGGGGATGATCAAGTTCTCTTATACGGACACCAATTAAATACTATTGACGTCTATACATTATCAACAGGAGAAAAGCTCTATTCTCAAAAAGTAGAGGTTGGTACGACAAATGTGTATTATGATGACAATATCAAGCAATTTTTTATAACGAATAGTAAAACTAATACAGTGACAAGCTTTGATCATGAAGGAAACGTGCTGGCCTCCCAGCGGCTAGGTAATTATCCTATGTCAATGGCATCGTATAAGGATAAGCTGTATGTGATAAATTTCAAAGATACAAAATTATCTGTTTTAAATATGAAGGATTTACAAATTGAACAGGAGTGGCCGATCCAAAAGTCTTCACATGGAATAGCCATTGTAGATGAGACACATGAACTCTGGATAGGTGGACATGGAGAAGGAAGTAAGCCAAATAGTTCGGTTAAAAAATATGATTTGAGCAGTGGTCAATTGCATGGTGAAATAAACATGCCATTGATGCCAGTAGGGTTAAAAAAGACAAAGGATGCTGTACTTGTTGTAAGTCATGGTCATAATGAGTTATATGTTGCTGACTTTGATGGTCATATAAAATGGCAGCAGGAAGTAGGGGCAAACCCTTTTGTGGTCAATCAATTTAAAGAGTATATTGTTGTCGCTGGTTATGACGATCACAAATTGCACTTTATAAAAGATGGCCAGAAAGAAAAAACAGTTGATGTCGGGAAAGGTGCTTTTCAGCTGTTAGTAAGGGAGGAAAAACAATGACAACTGTATTAATAGTTGATGATGAGCAAGATATGCGGAACCTAATAGAAATGATGCTCAATAACTCTGATATTGAAACATTTACTGCTGCGAGTGGTACTGAGGCATACGATATAATTGTACGTGAGAAAATTGATTTAGTGCTGCTTGATGTAATGATGCCGCACGAGGATGGCTTTGTTGTGTGTCAAAGTATACGCGCTATGTCCAATGTTCCGATTATATTCCTGACAGCACGTGACGCCAATGAGGACAAAGTGAAGGGTCTTACTCTTGGTGGTGATGATTATATTGTTAAACCATTTACACATGATGAACTTGTCGCTAGAATTTACGCAGTATTAAGAAGAAGTGGTGCAAATATTGAGGAGCTTCAGCAAAAATATGTTGTATTTGGCCCCATTAAAATAGATGAAATAGCACGTAAAGTATCGGTCGATGGAAAAAGCATCCCCCTTACATTAAAAGAATTTGAACTACTCCATTTATTTATGAAAAATCCAGGGAATGCCTATTCACGAGAGCAGTTATTAGAACGCATTTGGGATATTGATTATGTAGGTGGGACTCGAACAGTCGACACTCATATAAAAACCTTACGCATCAAGCTTGGAAAGGAAGCGGCTGCACATATTCAAACGGTCTGGGGAGTCGGCTACCGCTTTGATCCTGGCGAATGAAAAAGATAGCCACACGTATTTGGTTGTTAATTTTCGCATTTTTAATTATTACTGTTGTTTTTATGTATGTCCTCACGAATTTTTTATACCAACGTTTATATGTACAAGATACGGAAGATACAATGGTTGAGGTTGGCCTAAAGTTACAGACAATGTATAACAATGGAAAGGTAACGGATGAATTTATTGCAGATATTGAACGTTTTAACGATTATTCAAATTTAAATATATTTGCAGTAAGAAATCCACGTGAATTAAGTGCTTGTGTTCCATTTGATATAGATTATGAAACATTAATTGGACCTGAAGAAAGACAGAAATTACTTTCTGGTAGTTATGTGCAAAAAATTGGCTATGAACCTCGTTTCGATCGACAGCTAATTTCTGTAGTCTTGCCCCTTGTCGATCAAAATAGATTAGAAGGAATCATTTACATTTATTTCCCTCTAGCCAAGATCAGTGAATTAGCTAATAGTGGAGTGATTCTGTTATTTATTAGTGCTTTCATATTTTTGGTGGTTGTAAGTTATTTAATTTATAAAGGTATTCGGCATATTATGCGACCATTAAACGATTTGCAACTTGCTGTGGAACAGATGTCTTACGGGAATTATGAGACACGTGTACCTGTAAATTCGCGAGATGAAATCGGTAAATTATCAAGTACCTTTAATAAAATGGCTGAGGCAATCCAGCAAGAGGATGAAGCACAAAAAACATTTTTAGCTACTGTTTCTCATGAGTTACGAACACCAATTAGCTATGTAAAGGGCTATAGTGAAGCAATGCAAAATGGCATCATCACAGAAAATCAAAAAGAGGAAACGATTCAGCTTATTGTTCGTGAGGCTAATCGTATGGAGAGATTGACGAATGAATTACTGCAACTTGCCAGAACTGAAAATGAACAAACAGACATTGTAGTGTATCCAATTCCTCTGGGAGAGACTTTACGAGAAGTTCAAAAAATCTTAACACATCAAGCTGATAAAAAGAACATAACATTACATTTAGATGTGGACGATGCCTTAATTATTCAAGCAGATGAGGTAAAGCTTAAACAAATTTTCATCAATATTATTGAAAATGCTATTAATTATTCGTATGAAAATTCGAAGGTGGAAATGGTTGCTCTTGAAAAGAACGGAAGTGCGCAAATCACCATCAAAGATTATGGAATCGGCATCCCACAAGAGGATATATCACACGTAACAGAGCGATTCTACCGTGTTAACAAGGCGCGGAGTCGAGCAGATGGCGGTAGTGGACTAGGTTTATCGATTGTAGAGCAATTATTAAAACAGCTACAGGGAAGATTGGAAATAAAAAGTATTATTGAAAAAGGCACAATCGTTAAGATTACATTGCCATTAATGGAGGATTAAAAAATGAAAAAATGGTTATTTGCACTAATTGCGGTTCCTGCCTTATTGGTAGGCTGTGGAGAAAAAAAAGAAGAGGCTTTACCAGAGCCTGAAGTTCCACAAATACCAGAAGTTGAAATTTTAACACCAAAAGAAGTAGCACTTAATGAAACAATTGAGCTAGCAGCCCATGTTGAGCAGGGTGGTAAAAATGTTGATGACGCTGTAGTAGAGTTTGAAGTGTGGGAATCAGGGAAACGTGATGAAGGCCAAATGGTTGATGGAAAATTAGACAAAGATGGCGTATATAAAGCGACAACTACATTTGATCATGATGGGGTTTATTATATGTATGCCCATACAACAGCAAATGGTGTTCATAACATGCCTAAGCAAGAAATTATTGCAGGAAATCCTGATATGACACAAGTTTTGCCAGAAGATGAAAAGAGCAATAATAGTATGGATAATAACATGATGAACCATGATAATGGCACATCTGACGATACTGATCGAGCTGAAGAAAAAAAAGATGAAGAAAATCATCATTAAACACTTGCAATTTTTTTAAAATAGGAATATGATAATGACCAGATGACCGAAATGGTTTTCTGGTCATTTTTATGAAAGTGTACTTTTGATGTACATAACCTAACAAGAAAGGGTGTTACTAATGGATCGTAGGCAGGAAATTCTTGAAGCAGCTGCAAAATCTTTTACATTGTTTGGCTACAAAGCAACAACAATGGAGCAAGTGGCAAAGATAGCTAATGTCGGTAAAGGTACGATTTATACATTCTTTGCAAATAAAGAGATTTTATTTCAGGAAATCGCTATGTCACTAGTTCGAGAGATGAAGGGTGAAGCGGATGCAGTGTTGGATGCATCAGCAAGCTTTATGGATAATGCACATAATGCTTTAATGAAAATGCTACAGTTCCGTGAAAAACATCTTTTATTTGCAAAGTTAATAGAGGAAGAAAAAGAACTACGTACACCAGCTGTTAAACAGGTGCTCCTACGCATCGAGACAGAAATTTTATCGTATGTTGCAGAGTTAATTCAGCGACGTATTAATAAAGGTGAAATTAGAGATTGTGATGCAGAGCTGGTTAGTTACTTACTGTTAAAGGCCTATCTTGCGTTTGTTGTCGATTGGCATGAGTTACACGGTGATGTGATCCCTGAAGAGAAGATTCTTAATCTTTTCAAGGAGACAATCTTTCGAGGTTTAATTCTAACTTGATTCGATTTCGATATACACAAAAGTGTCGAATCAAGTGTTCTTTTTGCAAAGGTTGAAGGGTTTATATTTTTTTTGAACAAAAATGACCGAGTGACGTTTTCGGTCAAATAGTTTAGGAGTGAGGATATTATATGATTAAAGCTGAGTGGCTGAAGATCTTTAAAACAAGAAAAATGCTTGTCTCAATCATTGCTGTATTATTTATTCCAGTAATGTATGCGGGTATGTTTTTATGGGCGTTTTGGGATCCTTATGCAGGGCTTCCTAATCTTCCAGTAGCTGTTGTTAATGAGGATACTGGTGCTGAGATGGATGACGTAAAATTAGACTTAGGGGACACCTTAGTTGATAAGTTGATAGATAGCGAGCAGTTTAACTTTATAGAGGTCTCAAAAGAAGAAGCCGAAAAAGGTTTAAATAGCCGTGATTATTATATGATTCTAGAAATTCCAACAAATTTCTCTGAGCATGCTACAACATTATTAGATGACAAACCATCAAAATTGGTTATGAACTACATTCCAAACGAAGGACTTAACTTCCTTGGTGCTCAAATTGGTGAGACTGCAATGGATCGTGTCCGTGCAGAAGTAAATTCACAAGTTTCAGCAACTTACGCTGAAAAATTATTTGATTCTATCGCAACACTTGGTGATGGCTTTACAGAAGCCGCTGATGGCTCTAATAAGCTTGATGAAGGTGCCCAAAAAGTTGCGAACGGTGCAAAAGATTTAAAAGGTTATCTTGAACAGCTAGCATCAAGTACAGTTGAACTGTCAAATGGTACAGATAAATTAACAAAAGGTGCTGGAGATGCTGCAAAAGGTGCAAATGATTTATCTAGTGGTTTAGTTAAACTTCAAGATGGTACAGTACAATTACAACAAGGTGCTCAGCAAGCTGCCAATGGTGCAACTAGCCTTGAACAAGGATTATCACAATATACACAAGGTGTTGCAAAAGTGGGGGCAGGTTTAAACACTTTAAACGATAAACAGCAACAAATTAGTGCAGGTGCAGCTTCTATTGCTGAAAATGCAGGTGCATTAAATGGTGCAGCGAACCAATTAACTGCTGGTTCTGCTAAGGTGGAAGCAGGCATTACAGCGTTATCCAACCAGTTACAAACGATGATGGCTTCAATGCCAGAGGAACAAGCAGCGGCATTAAAGCAAACATTAGCAGAGCTACAAGCAGGTAGTGCTAGTGTGCATAACGGTTTAACATCATTATCTGCAGGTACAGAAAAATTACAAGCTGGTGCTAATCAAGTAAGCTCAGGTGCAGGTCAAATTGCAGCAGGGCAAGCTGAGGTGCTAGCAGGTGCTAATGCTCTAACAGCAAAAAGTAATGCTTTAGTAGAAGGTGCCAAAGGTCTACAAGCAGGTAATGCAACATTAGCTGCAAAATTAGGGGAACTAAATGCTGGTGTGAATACAGCTGTAACTGGCTCTAAAACATTGGCATCTGGATTAAATGAATTAGCTAATGGTACAACGACATTAAATCAAGGTACATCTACCCTTGCTTCAAAATCTGGTGAGCTAGCACAAGGCTCAGCAACACTTGCAGATGGTTCTACCGAACTTGCTGACGGTACGTCTACATTATCAGGTAAGTTAGGTGAGGCAAGTGAAAAAGCAAATGAAGTAAAAGCTAATCAAGACACTTACGACATGGTAGGTAGTCCAGTTGAAGTTGAAAAAGAATCAGTCAACCATGTTCCTAACTATGGTACAGGTTTTGCACCATACTTTATTTCTCTAGGATTATTCGTTGGTGCATTATTAATTTCAATTGTGTTCCCACTTGTTGAACCAGCTATCCGTCCAAAAAATGGCGCATCTTGGTTCACAAGTAAAGTGACTGTTTTAGCAGTCGTAGGTTTAGTGCAAACGGTACTAACAGTAGTTATTGTTAAATGGGGTCTAGGACTTGAAGTAAATAACATGGGCTACTTTATCTTAACAGCATTATTAACAAGCTATGTATTTTTAGCTTTAATCCAAATGCTTGTTTCAATCTTTGGTGATCCAGGACGTTTCATGGCAATTGTTGTATTGATTTTACAATTAACAACAAGTGCAGGTACTTTCCCACTTGAATTAATTCCATCACCATTACAAGTATTTAACAAATTATTACCGATGACTTATACGGTTCAAGCATTTAAGTCTAGCATTTCTACTGGCGATACGTCATTCTTAATGCAAAACTATGGAGTTTTAGCTGGCTTCTTAGTAGCATTCTTAGCCATCACATTCGGTTATTTCATGCTATTGCATAACAAACGTTACTCTAAAATAGCTGAGGAAAACTAAAATAGTTGAAGCACTCACCAACTGAGGTGGGTGCTTTATTTTGTCTTTAAACGGCAAAAAACAACAGCTGATATGAGCGTATCAGCTGTTGTTTTGTAAGTGTAAGAGATTTAATTAAAGGTTCATCAAAATATGATGAAGAGTGTCATTATTACTACGTGTGGGGCACGTAAATGACAATTACAGAATAGGCAAATGCTTATAGGTGGTTACATTTTTCACAAGTGTTGCAGTAGCATTCACTTTGTTCTTCAATTTTTTCACCGCACTCTGTACATTGCTTAGCAGGCAAATTCTTGAAAAATTCAACTACGTTTTCTAACATTGTGGACTCCTCCTTTAAGTTCATCTGTACTATTACTGTTATGATATTTTCTAGTGTATTATAACAGATGCTTTTCGTCAACACAAAACGCCTAATTTGCGTTAAAATAAATATGGATATTTTGTGAAGGAGGAAACGTAAACTATGATTTTCGTTGATAATAAAGGGATCCATGATCCGCGTGTTAACCTTGCTATTGAGGAGTATTTACTTAAAACAATGGATGTTGAAAAGGAGCCAGTGCTACTTTTTTATATTAACCAGCCATCCATCATTATCGGTAAAAATCAAAATACCATTGAAGAAATTAATACGGATTATGTAGAGGATAATGGCATTATTGTTGTTCGCCGTTTGTCTGGTGGTGGAGCAGTGTACCATGATTTAGGAAATCTTAATTTCAGTTTTATTACAAACGATGATGGCGATAGCTTTATGAATTATAAAAAATTCACGCAGCCAGTAGTAGATGCTTTGGCAAAAATGGGTGTGAATGCAGAGCTATCAGGACGTAATGATATTCTGGCAGAGGGGCGTAAAGTTTCCGGAAATGCTCAGTTTTCTACACGAGGCCGTATGTTCAGTCATGGTACGTTGATGTTTGATACTGAAATAGATGCCGTTGTGTCAGCCTTGAAAGTCAAAAAGGATAAGATTGAATCTAAAGGAATTAAATCCATTCGTTCCCGAGTAGCAAACATTTCGGAGTTTTTAAAAGAGAAGATGACGATTGAAGAATTCCGTCTTGAAATTTTAAAATCCATTTTCGGTGGGGAAGCAAACATTCGTTATTATGAACTGACGGATAAAGATTGGGAAAATATTCATAAGCTTTCAGCAGAACGTTATCAAACATGGGAATGGAATTATGGTAAATCACCGCGCTTTAATATTCAAAAGACGCACCGTTTCCCAACAGGAGGTATTGATATTCGCCTTGAAGTTAATCATGGTGTCATCGAAGAGGCACATATTTTTGGTGATTTCTTTGGTGTAGGGGATATGACTGATATAGAACAACGCCTAGTTGGGACAAACCATGATAGAACGGCTATAGCAGAAGCATTAGCAGATATTGATATTCCTACATATTTTGGTGGAATCTCAACAGAAGACTTTTTACAATTAATTTATTAAGAAAAATTCGATGTCATGAAATGATTTAGCCTAAAGGTTCGCTGACAATTATGTCGTCGAACCTTTTTTTGATACAATATAGTTAGAAAGGAGTGTTGGTATGGAAAAGCATCGAATATTCATAGTTGAAGATGATGTGAAGATTGCATCATTACTAGCGGAAACGCTTAGAAAATATCAATACGAAGTTGAAACCATTCAAGAATTTGATCATCTTATAGAAGAATTTACAGCATTTAATCCACATATGGTGCTGCTTGATATAAATTTACCTTCATATGATGGCTACTATTGGTGCCGTCAGCTACGTCAACATACAACGTGTCCAATTATTTTTATTTCTGCTCGTTCAGGGGAAATGGACCAAATTTTTGCACTTGAAAATGGGGGCGATGATTTTATTACAAAGCCCTTTAATTATGAAATTGTCTTGGCTAAAATTCGTAGTCATTTGCGTCGTACATATGGTGAGTATGCTACAAGGCAAGAGGAGCGGACAATAAAGCAAGGGCAGCTTATTCTTCATTTAGAGAGGATGGAGCTGCATAAAAATGAATTAGAAATCCCACTCCAGAAAAAAGAGTGCATTATTTTAGAATTGCTTATGGGGAATGCCCCGAAAGTAGTAACACGGGAGCAACTATTAGAGGAACTTTGGGATGATCAAGCATTTGTCGATGAAAATACGTTGAATGTTAATATGACTCGCGTCCGTAAAAAATTAGCGGATTATCAAATTGCATCAACTATTGAAACTGTGCGTGGCGCAGGCTATCGATTCATATTGAGTGCGGGTGAATTATAGTGGGTTTGAAATTATTTTTACGTGATTATGCATCATTTATTGTATTTCAGCTCTTATTAGTTGGCTTCATCATGGTCTTATATGGACTAGATGGATTCAGAAATATCGATACAGCTATATATTCTTTCTGTATCAGTCTGGTGCTGCTATGTTCATTTTTACTTGTTCGCTATTTAATGCAACAACGTTATTTGTTGAAAATATCCCAGCTTCCAACAGCAATGGAGGATGTGTTACAAAAAAACGCCAAAACGCCAGAAGCAATGCAAACAGAGAAATATATGCATGAGTTATATCGACTCTATCAACATGAACTGCATTCATTATACGCCAGTCAAAAACGTCATGATCAATTTATGAATCAGTGGGTGCATCAGATGAAAACACCCATCGCTGTCATTGAGTTACTGTTGCAGGATGATCGCCCTCTAGATAAGAAAAATGTGCAGGAGGAAATTGATCGTTTACGTAGAGGCTTAGACATGGTGCTTGTAAATGCACGATTAGAAAACTTCGAAGATGATATGCAAGTAGAGCAGGTTGCATTAAAGGCCATAGTGACTGCAACTGTTAATGAGAATAAACGTTTATTTATTACGAAAAGAGTATTCCCTGAAATTCATATTGAAGATGATCTTATTGTGGCGAGTGATTCGAAATGGCTGCGCTTCATTCTCGGTCAGTTTGTAACCAATGCAGTGAAATACACATTTGAAGCCAATAAAAAAATAGTCATTTCTGCTATTAAAAAGGATGATTATGTACAGCTAGCCATTTGCGATGAGGGAATCGGTATTCCGGCTTCCGACCTTTCACGTGTTACAAAGGCCTTTTTTACTGGTGAAAATGGGCGAAAAACAGGGGAGTCTACTGGGATGGGCCTTTATTTAGCCAAGGAAATTTGCGAGAAGCTTGGACATGAATTGGCTATTTCATCAGAAGTCGGAAAAGGGACGATTGTTACAGTGACATTTACAAATTAGGGGGAGCTAGGATGACAGAAGTAAGCTTTGAAGGCTGGCTATTAAATATTGATAAGGAGAAAACAAAGTCTCTTTATATGACACATTTGCAAGAGGGTGATCAAGTATCTTATCAAAATTTCGTCATGGCAAATGAAGTGCTAAATGAAGAACTACTGCATTTTTCAAATATCCTTGGGTTAAACTTACAACAACCAACATTATTAAATGCGTTTCCTGTAGATGGTCAACAGATTATGTATAGTGGACATTACACTGTATATGGTGAAATTCTAGAGGGAGAAATGGATGCCTGGGATGTCATTATTGGAGAGCATTGTTTTAGTTTGGTAGCGGAAGAGTCCGTTTTAGGATTAACAGAGCCGTATTTTCAAATCGGCTTTGAAGTTGTATTACAGTGGCTTTTACCGCAATCATTAGAATTAATGAAGAAATAAGGTGAATTTAGCATGCCTATATTACAAATTAATGATGTGACAAAAGTTTATGAAGGCAAGGTCACACATCGCGCCTTAAATCAATTGAGCTTTGAGGTGGAAGAAGGCGAATTTTTAGCAGTTATGGGCCCTTCCGGAAGTGGTAAAACAACATTATTGAATATTATTTCTACTATTGATGAACCAACGAGTGGTGAGATAATTTTAGATGGCATGAATCCTCATAAGCTTAATGCAACGGAGCTAGCCTATTTTAGAAGAAGGCAGCTAGGCTTTGTCTTTCAGGACTTCAATCTTCTGCATATGCTAACAGTTGAGGAGAATATTGTGTTGCCGTTAACATTGGACCAGCAACCATTAGAGGTAATGGAGGAACGGCTGGCTAACATTGTCGATAAGTTAGATTTGACACCCTTCTTGCACAAGCGTCCAAACGAAATTTCTGGTGGACAAGCACAGAGAACAGCCATTGGTCGAGCACTTATTCATAATCCGAGCCTCATTTTAGCAGATGAGCCAACAGGTAATTTAGATTCAAATTCTTCACGTGATGTACTTGAACTTTTAACGAAAGTAAATAAAGATAAACGCACGACGATTGTGATGGTAACGCATGATCCAATTGCAGCAAGTTACTGTGATCGAGTGCTATTCATAAAAGATGGCGAATTTTTCAACGAAATTTACCGAGATGACCGTCGTCAAATGTTTTTCCAACGCATACTAAATGTTTTGAGCTTACTAGGAGGAGGGCAAGTAGGTGACCTTTCGACAATTCGCTTACCGTAATGTCGTACGGAACAGCCGGATATATGGTGCCTTTTTCATGGCGAGCTTTTTTTCTGTGGCTGTATTTTTTATCTATTCAATGCTGATGTTTCATCCTGATATTGAACGCGGAATATTAGGAGAAGTATCACTTATTGGCATGGTGGGTGCTGAAATTGTACTCGTCCTTTTTACGTTATTCTTTCTATACTATTCTATGAGTGCGTTTTTAGAGGCTAGATCACATGAATTTGCGATTTTATTGCATCTAGGAATGGAAAAGCGTCAGATGAATAAACTTGTCTTTCTTGAGACAATGATTATTGGGGCAGGCTCCATCATTGTGGGAATTGTTTTTGGCTTTTCTTTTTCAAAATTCTTTTTCATGATTGTGCGGGAAATTTTACATTTGGATGAATTACCATTGTATGTTTCCTGGCAGCCATTCCTACTGACAATAGGTGTATTCACAAGTGCCTTTGTCGTGATTTCTTTTATTAGTGTATATTTTACACGAGAGAGGAAATTACGAGATCTAATTAAAGGTAGCGATTATTTAAATAGTTTAACAACCTATTCCAAAATTCGGGCTATATACGGTATTACTTTAATTTTAGGGACTTATATTCTAGCGTTTGTTGTGGGGCATACATCTTTAATAGGACTAACGCTATTAATACCATTTTCAGCAACATTTGGTACTTATTATTTTTTCAGCGACTCTGTTCCATGTCTTTTAGACTTAGCACGGGGTAAACGTAAATTTCATTGGCAACGTTATCGTCTGCTCTCACTTGCTGAGCAAACTCATATTATGATGGATAATGTGAAAATGTTTTTTGTTGTTACTATGGTGTCCACACTCGCATTTTTATCTGTAGGTGTATTAGCAACAATGTCTTCTTACACAACTCAATATGATCGTTTAAATCCATTGGGTTTAGTTTATAAGGGAGATATCGATAATCCTTATGAGCGAGAGCATATAAATTCTTTGCGTCTGCAATTAGAAGACAAGGGGTTATCCTATCAGCTGTCCCGCTTTGTTGTTGTTAAGCAAACATCTTCTTTCACACAAAATGAAGTAGAGGTTTTTCGTGAGTCTGATATGAATGTCTTGCTATCTTCCTATAGTTATCCACTTCTAAATCTTGGCTCCGGTGAAGCGGTATTTATTCCTTATTCAGAGGATTCTCTAAAAAAATTAAAAAATAGAGTTGTGCATACAGTGCTTGAAGAAAATTCGATACCAATTACGATTGATAGTGTTTATCCAAAGATTGTGTTTCCTGGTTCAATTGTAAGCGTGAATTCGATCGTTATTAGTGATGAGGATTTTGCAAAGCTTATTCATCCTATTTCTGAGAAAAACATTATTCAACCAAGCTATCATTTATTTACATTTGTCATTCCACAGTGGATGGAAACAAAAGAAGTCGGTAAGGACATAGATTATTTAGAATCCAATTTATATTTTCTTAAAAAGGATAAATTTAGTCCATTCTACTTTGAAAATGCCGGTTTAAATTATTCTTATATATTAGCTACCTACTCATTATTTACATTAGTGGGGGTTTTAGTAGCTACCGTATTCTTACTAGCTGCAGGAAGTTTTATCTATTTTAAATTGCATACGTCACTAGAGAGAGAAAAGCGTAAATTCGATGTGTTAAAGCGTATGGGTTTAACGGAAATAGAGTTAAAGAAGCTTGTTAACCGCCATTTATTTCCTCAATTTTTCTTACCATGGGGCGTTGCCATGATGCACAGTGCCTTTGCGTTTCTAATGGTACAGGGCATTTTGAAAGATATCGCGAATATTTCTATTGTCAAAGAAGTATTCTTTGCTTTTGGCTTTTTTGTATTAATACAAGTAGTGTATTTTTATTTAATTCGTTGGCGATACATTTCTCATATTCGTTCGTAATGTATTTGTTTAAAAGAGAAAAAAATGAAATATTTAACGTAATATATGACATGAAATAAAAAGACTCATTGTTTTTTACATATATTTCTTATATAATATTACTGAATAACGATTCATTTTATACGATAAGGGGATGGTGTAATTGAATTTAGTTTCACGTGTTCGTCAACAGGCAACAGAACAGCCGGATAAAGTTGCGTATCATTTTATGGGGAAAGATACGACATACGGAGAATTCGAGCAAACAGTTGGTCGTTTTGCAAAGGGGTTACAAGATTTAGGAGTTGAAAAAGGGGATCATGTGGCGTTTTTACTCGGCAATACACCACATTATTTAATTGCTTTGTATGCAACAATGCGTTTAGGGGCAACGGCAATCCCTGTTAACCCAATTTATACACCAGATGAAATTTCTTATATTTTGCATAATGGCGATGTAAAAGCGGTCATTGCGCTGGATCTTTTGCTGCCATTGGTGGAAAAAGGTGTACAAGCATTTCCACAGGTAAAAGCATTTGTAGTCTGTGAAACAACGGCAGATGTAGCGGAAAAAGTAGCGACTTTATCACCAAGTGCGCAAGAAAAAACCCATTTATTTACACAAATCGTCGCGAATACTTCTCAATCTTTACAACCTGTTGAAGTGGCAGATGATGACAATGCTATTATTTTATATACTTCGGGCACTACTGGCACTCCAAAAGGAGCGATGCTTACGCATGAAAATGTCTATTCAAATGCTCGTGATGTTGCCCATTATTTAGGTATCCAAGAAAAGGACCGTGTCATTGCCACTTTACCTGTATTCCATGTCTTTGCTTTAACAGTTGTTGTAAATGCGCCATTATTAAGTGGAGCAACAGTTTTACTAGCACCTAGATTTAGCCCTACAGAAATTTTTGCTTTAGCACGAGAGCAAAAAGCAACCGTCTTTGCTGGGGTACCAACTATGTATAATTTCTTATACCAGTTACCTGAAGGCAATCCGGAAGATTTCTCGACAATTCGTTTAGCTATTTCAGGTGGAGCTTCTTTACCTGTTGCACTATTACATAATTTCGAGCAGAAATTTAATGTGCGTGTGTCAGAAGGATATGGCTTGTCAGAGGCATCACCTGTGACATGCTTTAATCCTTTGGATCGTGACCGTAAAGCTGGATCTATTGGTACATCGATTAGCAATGTGGAAAATAGAGTTGTTGATGTAAACGGTCAGGAAGTACCTGTTGGCGAGGTTGGGGAGTTAATTGTACGTGGCCCTAACGTAATGAAGGGGTATTATAAAATGCCAGAGGAAACAGCTATGGCAATCCGCGATGGCTGGCTCTATACAGGGGATTTAGCGAGAGTGGATGACGAAGGCTATTTTTACATTGTCGATCGTAAAAAAGATATGATCATTGTAGGAGGCTTTAATGTCTATCCTAGAGAGGTCGAGGAAGTATTGTTTGCCCATAATAACATTGTAGAGGCAGCGGTAGTTGGATTCCCTGATCCTAACTTAGGAGAGGCAGTTCATGCATATGTTGTATTAAAAGAGGTGGCGGCCACTACGACGGAAGATCTTCTATCGTATTGTGGTAAGCATATGGTGAAATATAAGGTTCCAAAGGTCATTGAAATTTTGGACGAATTACCTAAAAATACGACTGGAAAAATACTTCGCCGTTCCTTAAAAGAAAAAGTATAAAACGAAAAAAGCTACTATTGAAAAATGGTAGCTCTTTTTTTGTGTACATTATTCGTATAATAGTAAAATGAGTTGAGGTAAGTTATCTGTAAGTGATAAAATCAAACTTGTGAAATCTTCTACATACTTTTCAATAGCTTGTCATATAGTGAGGGAGTAATGTAAAAAGACGTACAAAACTGGAACCCTTTGATGTAAGGCTACGTCAAAGCTTTTAGGTAAAAATACTATTGAAAGAGAGCATACAAAAACATGATAGAACTCATTCAGGAGTTAATAAGCTTTATTGTGCATATCGATGTGCATTTAGAAGAAATCATTCGTGATTTTGGCAATTGGAGTTATCTTATTTTATTTGCGATTGTTTTTGTAGAAACAGGCGTCGTTATTTTCCCATTCTTACCAGGTGATTCATTACTATTCGCAAGTGGTACATTGGCTGCTGCAATGGGAGCCTTTGATATGTGGATATTAATACCAGTGTTTTTAGCAGCTGCCATTTTAGGTGATACAATGAATTACCATATTGGTCATAAAGTTGGAACATCGATTCCTCCAAAGAGTCTTCTCGGAAGAGTTGTTAAAAAAGAACGTATGGAAGCAGCTGAAAAATTCTTCAATACACATGGCGGAAAAACAATTGTGATAGCTCGTTTTATGCCATTTATTCGTACATTTATCCCATTCGTAGCGGGAGCAAGTAAAATGAATTATAGCTACTTCTTACTTTATAATATTTTAGGTGCTATTTTATGGGTATTCAGCTGTACATTACTTGGTTATTTCTTTGGTAATATTCCTATTATAAAAGATAACTTTTCAGTTGTGCTTATATTGATTATTTTTATCTCTGTTGTACCTGCCGTAATTGGTGCGATAAAAGCCAAAGTTGGCAAATAATTTGGACAGTCCTAACGTGATGCCACATCACTGGGACTGTCTTTTTTAGGTAGAAAAAAGATCTAGTAAATCTATAATGGTGTTGATAAATTATATTGAAGTATAAGCATCAGGTCGTAAAAAATGCTATACTATTAATTACTAGAATGTGGAGAAATGGGGGCAACGAAATGGAAGTATTTATTGGCAGGCAGCCTATTTTTAATCTTCACGAACAGGTCGTTGCGTATGAATTATTATATCGTAGCAAAAACGTTAATGCCTTTCCTATGGTTGATTCAGATGCAGCAACTATTGATGTACTGGTGAACTCATTTCTTTCAATTGGTTTTGAAGAAGTAACGAAAGGTAAGCCGGGTTTTGTTAATTTTACTGATAACTTATTAATGAGCTCCATCCATGAATTTTTAAATCCTTCACAAGTTGTCATTGAAATTTTAGAGGATGTTCCACTGACATCACAATTAGTAAAACGCGTGGTGGAGCTAAAAAAATATGGATTTCAAATTGCATTAGATGATTTTATTATGGATGAACATGTTGAAATCTATGATGAATTATTTGAACAAGTTGATTATATAAAAGTAGATTTTCTAGCAACATCGATGGTTAAAAGAATGGAGATTGAAAATAAAGTAAAGGGAAATTATCCACATATTCAATTGCTCGCTGAAAAAGTAGAGACTCGTCATCAATTTGAAGTGGCTAAATCTTCTGGATACGTCTTATTTCAAGGCTATTTCTTTGAACAACCTCAAATAATAAAAGCAACAGATATACCTGCTAATACGATTCAGTATATTCATATCATCTCGTTGCTAAAAGAAGAAGAACCAAATATTCAATTATTAGCAGAAAACATCGAACGAGATATTTCTTTGACGTATAAATTATTGCAAATGATTAATAATTCTTCTAAGCGTTCAAAATCTAAAGTACGCTCCATTAAACAAGCAATTGTGTTATTAGGGATATCCAATTTACGAAAATGGATTTATCTATTAGCGATGCGAGAAATTGATATTGATGGGGATTCAGATCTTTTCAAAGAAGTAATGTGTATGTCCTTGTTTCGAGCAAAAGTTTGTGAGAAGCTAGCCAAGCTGTCCTACAAAAAGAATTTTTCGGAATATTTCCTTGTAGGTATGTTTTCGCTCATTGACACATTACTGCAAAGACCTATGAGCAGCATATTGCATCAGCTACCATTTTCAGAAGATATTACAAATACAATCCTAGGACATGAAACAGAGATGACACCATTTCTAGAATTTAGTATCGCTCTTGGCAAATTGGATTGGGCACGTTTAGAGGAGCTAGGTGCTCAATTAAATATCCCGCTCAACGATATGGATCTTTTATATTATGAGGCAATGGAATGGGCAGAAAATTCATTTTAAGTAAGTGCCAATATTTCGTACAAAAAGCTATCTTACATTCAGTATAAGATAGCTTATTTTTATCCTCCACAATAGCTAATCTCTTCATCAAGATGAAGTTCTCAATGTGTAAAGTATTTGCTATAATCATCTCGTCTTAAAAAAATTCTGATAGTTGAAGTGGGCGTGGGGAAATGAGACATGATGTTAGGGAAAACATTGTGGACTATGTGTATGTTATTGTAGGAGCGGCAGTGATTGCTATTGGTTTTAATGTCTTTCTATTACCAAATCAGGTTGCCTCCGGAGGGGTAAGTGGAATTAGTACGATTTTGCATGGATTATTTGGCTGGAATCCGGGTATTGTGCAATATGCCTTTAATATTCCACTATTTATTGCTGGTGTTTTATTACTCGGCAAAAAATTTGGCATAAAATCATTTATTGGTACGATTACATTACCGTTTATTGTCTTGCTAACAAATAGCTGGGAGCCATGGACGGACAATCCTTTGCTTGGAGCTCTTTTTGGCGGAATAGTAGTGGGATTAGGAATAGGACTGGTCTTTAAAGGGAATGCTTCTACTGGTGGCACTGATTTACTAGCGCAAATCATTACGAAGTATACTGGATTAACGCTTGGTACAAGTGTACTGTTAATAGATGGAATCATAGCGATTAGTGCAGCAGTTGTTTTTGATTTAGAGAAAGGTTTGTATGCCCTCATTGGACTTTATGTAACAACCAAAACGATTGATATTATTCAGCTAGGTTTTAGCCAATCAAAAATGGTCTATATTATTACGTTGAAACAAGATGAAGTACGTGAAGCCATTTATGCTGAAATCAATCGGGGTGTAACTAAGTTACAAGCATTTGGGGGCTATACAGGAGAGGCGCGACCAGTTCTTATGGTTGTTGTTTATCAGACAGAATTCACAAAGCTGAAACAACTCATTAAAAGCGTTGACCCATCAGCGTTTGTCATCGTTTCGGATGCCTATGAGGTATTAGGAGAAGGTTTCAAACGTGCATAATTTTGGTATAATGGCGGCGTAAGGTATTTATCGATTATGAGGAGGGGTACTAATGAAAAAAGCAATGTTAACATTAGTGTTCGGTTCAGCAATTTTCTTAGCAGCTTGTGGAGGCGGAGATAAAGAGGCAACTAACAATGAAGGTGCCACTGCTCCAGATGGAGAAGCTATCGCAATGAAATCATGTGTGACATGTCACGGTGGCGAGCTACAAGGTGCCAATGGACCAGCATTAAACGATGTAGGTTCTCGTTTATCGGAATCGGAAATTTTAGATATTATTAATAATGGTAAAAATGGCATGCCTGGAGGACTTGTAAAAGGCGCAGATGCTGAAGCAGTTGCTAAATGGTTAGCTACTCAAAAATAATACTTCAAAAACTAGCGGGCTGGAGAGCTGCTAGTTTTTTTTGTGAAGAGTAAATACATTTCTTTTATACATAGACATGCTAAAATAAGGAGAACCTTATCCATTGATTGGAGGCTTTTTAATTGGTCGTAGTATTAACGAGAGATGTTATGGAGAAATTTAAGTTAGAGTTATTAGCAGGAGAGGAAGGAATCGGCAGAACGATCGTGACAAGTGATATTTCAAGACCAGGACTTGAAATGGCAGGGTATTTTACACATTATCCAGCTAATCGGGTACAATTGCTTGGCAAAACGGAGCTGTCCTTTTTTGAAATGTTACCAACTGATATCAAGCTTGAGCGGATGCGTTTACTTTGTTCCCAGGATACACCTGCAATTATAATTTCTCGGGATTTAGAAGTACCTGAGGAGCTGATTCAAGCTTCCAACGAAAAGCATGTTCCTGTATTTAAAACACATATGACAACAACCAAATTTTCAAGTAGATTAACCAACTATTTAGAGGGCCGTTTAGCGCCAATGACAGCTGCACATGGTGTACTTGTTGATGTGTATGGCATCGGTATCCTGATTATTGGTAAAAGTGGTGTAGGTAAAAGTGAAACAGCTCTTGAGCTTGTCAAAAAAGGTCACCGTTTAGTTGCCGACGATTGTGTTGAGATTCGACAAGAATCAGAGAATTTACTAATTGGTAGTCCACCACCTCTATTAGAGCATCTATTGGAAATACGAGGAATCGGCATTATTGATATTATGACACTATTTGGTGCAAGTGCAGTCCGCCCGTATAAACGTATTACCCTTATTATTGAGTTGGAAATTTGGGACCCACAAAAAGTGTATGATCGATTAGGCTTAGAAGAAGAAAAGATGAAAATTATTGATACGGAATTAACGAAATTAACAATTCCGGTAAGACCAGGACGAAATGTATCTGTAATTATCGAAGTGGCAGCTATGAATTACCGATTAAAGAAAATGGGCGTAAATGCGGCTGAAGAATTTTCAAGACGTTTAGATGAAGTTATATCGTCGAACGATGTGTTAGATGATTAATAGTTAACCGTTCTTTGGTAACAGCTAGTTGGAGAGGAGCAAAAGATGGATTTATTACTTTTACAAATTAACCCGATTGCCTTTCATTTAGGGCCAATTCCAGTTCGATGGTATGGGCTGCTTATCGTATCGGGTATTATTTTAGCGTATGTGGTGGGTCAACGAGAGGCCGTAAAGCGAGGATTGCCTGAGGATTTTCTTGCAGACCTATTATTGTGGGCGGTTCCGATATCCATCATTTGTGCGCGCATTTATTATGTGTCAATGCGCTGGGATTACTATAGTGAAAATCCAGGTAAAATCATTGAGATATGGAATGGCGGTATTGCTATACACGGTGCGTTAATTGGTGCATTTGTGACGGCTTACATATTTACTCGTATTAAAAATGTAAGCTTTTTACGAGTAGCGGATATTGCAGCGCCTAGTATTTTAATTGGACAAATTATCGGTCGCTGGGGCAACTTTATGAATCAAGAGGCTTATGGTGGTCCTGTATCAAAGGAATTTCTAGAAAATTTAATGTTACCAGATTGGATTATCAATCAAATGTATATTGAAGAATTAGGTACTTATGTACATCCTACGTTTTTGTATGAATCAGTCTGGAATCTAATTGGGCTCATTATCTTACTAATATTACGTAAAGTAAATTTAAATCGTGGGGAAATTTTCTTCAGTTATTTAATTTGGTATTCCATTGGTCGTTTCTTCATTGAAGGAATGCGTACAGATAGTCTTTACCTAGTTGGCGATTTACGCTCAGCACAGATTGTATCTATTATAGGTATTGTAGTAGGTCTTGGAGCCATTATTTATCGGAGAATAAAGGTTAAACCAGCCATGAAATACTTAGATAATAAATAAGGGGATGTAACATATGGCTGTAAAGGCACTACTATTTGATTTTGATGGAACTTTACTGAATACAAATGAATTAATCATTCAAACATTTATGCATGTTTTAAATGAAAGATTTCCCGGGCAATTTTCGCCAAAAGATTGCTTGAAATTCATTGGTCCATCCCTCAAGCAGACATTTAATGACATTGCACCAGGTGAAGAGGAAGCTTTAATAGCCAAATATCGAGCTTGGAATATAGAGCATCATGATGAACTTGTTAGCCAATACCCTGATGTTGTTTCGACATTAGAGCAATTAAAAGCGCAAGGCATACTATTGGCGATTGTTTCGACAAAACGGAATGATACGATTGATCGTGGGTTATCTATCCTTGGAGCAGCACATCTATTTGATGTGCGTATTGGAACAGATGATGTGAAAAATGTGAAGCCTGATCCTGAACCAGTATTACTTGCATTGGAACGCTTAGGCATCGACAAAGATGATGCAATTATGATCGGTGATAACTCGCATGATATTGAAGCGGGACATCGTGCAGGAGTTAGAGCAGCTGGTGTCGCATGGGCGATTAAAGGTGAAGCGTACTTACAGCAGTATCAACCAGAATATATATTACATCATATGACGGATTTATTGGATATTGTGAAAGAGGGGTAAGTTATATGGCGCGTAAAACAGAACGTTATCGTGTCGAAGGAGCAAATTCTCTTTGGAAAATCTACGACACGGTGTCCTTTTGGAAGGTGATGAAGTGTTTCATTGTCATTCAAATTGGACGCTTCACACCATTTTTACGTGTGAAAAATTGGCTTTATCGAACATTTTTAAGAATGACCATTGGTGAAAAAACGACATTAGCCTTAATGGTTATGCCAGACACTATGTATCCTGAACGTATATTTATTGGAGATAATACAGTGATTGGCTTTAATACGACCATTTTAGCTCATGAATATTTAATAGAGGAATATCGTTTAGGGGATGTCCATATTGGTCATGAAGTAATGGTTGGTGCGAATTCTACAATTTTACCTGGTGTGACAATTGGAGATGGCGCCATTGTTTCGGCCGCTACTCTTGTACATAAGGATGTGCCGGCTGGCTGCCTAGCAGGGGGAAATCCGATGCAAATTATTTATACAGCAGAGCAAATGGCAGAGCGTAAGCGTCATGAAGTTGTGCAATGGTGTACACCTAAAAAATAAACAAAGTCCATAAGTTTAAAAAGCTACTCCCAACAATCTTTGGGAGTAGCTTTTGTTTTTGGTATCATGAAGCCGATTTATGTAGATTATCTTCAAATTGCAACTTGCCTTTATATATTATTCAAATGAAAAGTAAATTAAAGATTTAGATAATTAAGGGGAATTGCGTTGACTGTTGAAAAGAAATAAGTTAGAATTCTTTCATAATCTAATTCTCTAACACTCTAGTGAATTAAAGTGAATGTGAGGAAGTGTTCATATGTCGTCAATAAAAATGTTTGAAAAACCACTTGGAATGCGTGATACATTTCCGCAGATCTTTGAAAAAGTTGAAGCAGTAAGACAGAGTGGCAAAGATTTTTTATGTAAAAGAGGATATGAGTTTATCAAAACACCAGCTGTTGAATATTTTGATACAGTCGGAAAAGCTTCCGCGATCGCTGATACTCATTTATTTAAACTTGTGGATAGTCAGGGAAATACATTAGTGCTACGGCCGGATATGACGACACCCATTGCTCGGGTGGCCACTTCAAAATTATTGAAAGAAATGATTCCTCAACGTTTAGCGTACTTCGCAAGCGTTTTTCGTGCACAAGAAGCAGAAGGTGGGAGACCAGCAGAATTCGATCAAATGGGCATTGAATTAATAGGCGACCAATCCGTATTTGCTGATGCAGAAGTCATAGTGACAGCAATGGAGCTTTTGAAACACTTAAAATTAGAAGCGTTTAAAGTGACGATTGGGCATGCAGGAATACTAAACTGCATTTTACAAGATTACACAGAGAGTATTGAGCAGCAAGCTACACTTAGAACATTACTTGTCCAGCGAAATTATGTTGGATTTGAAGAAGCGGTAGAGTCATTTAATTTGCCTAAAGCTAAGGCGGATGCCCTTCTCCAATTTATTGAAGAAGCAATGGATGTGAAGGACATTCGCGATATTGAAAAATATGTTCGTAAAAATGATGCATTAGTATACATGCAACAGCTTGCTCAGCTATTGGAGATGGCTGACTTAGCTGATCATGTTACGTTTGATTTTACACTCTCGAGTCATATGAGTTACTACACAGGTATGCTTTTTGAAGTATTTGCCTTAGGCAGTGGTTTTCCATTAGGAAATGGTGGCCGTTACGATGGATTGTTAGAGGTGTTTGGATCAAAAGCTGGTGCTACAGGCTTTTGCATTCGTGTCGATCGTTTATTGGAAACATTAAATGGTCAATCAGTGGAGCAACAAGAAGCAACTGTTGTGCTGTTTGAGGAAGAACAGTATGAGGCAGCTTTATTAAAGGTAAACACATTAAGGGGAACGGGGAAATTTGCTACCTTACAGTTGCGTAGTAGCCTAGTCGATGAAGAAGCCTTTTTAGCACTCTTTACTGAAGTAGTTGTAGTTGGACAGGAGGAAGTTGGCAGTGAATGAATTAACAATTGCAATGCCAAAGGGGCGAATCTTTGAAGAGGCCTATCAAATGCTATTAGAGGCAGGATTTAATTTACCAGAAGAGGTCGAAATGTCACGTAAATTAATGATTGAAATACCAGAAGAGAAAATTCGATTTATTTTATCTAAGCCAATAGATGTGCCTGTCTACGTTGAACATGGAGTAGCGGATATTGGTATTGCTGGGAAGGATGTTTTGTTAGAGCAACAGAGAGAGGTACATGAATTACTGGATTTGAAAATTAGTAATTGCTATATTGCATCAGCTGGTTTACCGAATACAGAGATGAATGAGATTGCTCCAAGAATTGCAACGAAATATCCGAATATTGCGATGAAATATTATAAAGGCATTGGGGAGCAAGTCGAAATCATTGAGCTTAATGGATCTATTGAATTAGCCCCTATGATTGGCTTAGCAGATCGAATTGTCGATATTGTTTCTACAGGACGCACATTAAAAGAGAACGGGTTAGTTGAATATGAATTTATTTCGGCTGTCTCATCTCGGTTAATTGCCAATCCGGTTAGTTATCGCATGAAGGGTGAGCGCATTATTGACCTTGTAAGACGACTAAAGAAATGTGTGAATGAACAATAAAGTAATCATATCTAGCTACATATGAGTAACTGAAGGGGTTTAATTGTATGAAAATAACAAAATTAGCAAAGGGTATTTCCTTAAAAAGACCACTTGAAGGAGGAAATGAGGAACAGTTAAAAGTTGTAAGACAGGTGCTAGCAGATGTGAGGACACAGGGAGACGTAGCGTTACGTGCCTATACAGAACGGTGGGACGGGTATATGCCTGCAAGCTTGCGGGTCACGAAGGAAGAGATACAAGAAGCCGTATATGCTCTTGACCAACAACTCTATCAGGATTTGGCGGAAGCGGCCAAGAATATTCGACTTTATCATGAACAACAGTCACGACAGGGTTATCACTTTGATCTAGGAGACGGTTCTTGGCTAGGACAACGTGTAACAGCTCTAGATGCAGTAGGGTTATATGTTCCTGGCGGTACAGCTGCATACCCATCATCCGTGCTAATGAATGTGATTCCAGCACAGGTAGCTGGTGTAAAACGTATCGTGATTGCTTCACCGGCAGGCCGCAATGGAAAAATACCGGCAGGTGTCCTAGTGGCGGCTCAGCTTTTAGGAATTGAAGAAATCTATAAAATTGGTGGGGCACAAGCGATTGCTGCTCTTGCATATGGCACAGAGACCATCGCCCCAGTCGATAAAATTACAGGCCCAGGAAATATTTTTGTAGCTCTTGCCAAACGAGAGGTATTTGGAGAGGTTGCAATTGATATGATTGCAGGACCAAGCGAAATTGCGGTACTAGCTGATGACACTGCATTTCCAGACGAAATTGCTGCAGACCTATTATCACAAGCAGAACATGACCCTTTGGCTTGTGCTATTCTCGTTACGACCTCAGAGCAATTGGCCAAAAAAGTAGCAGAAGAAGTTGAAAAGCAATTGAGGACTTTACCACGTCAAGAAGTAGCGCGTGCTTCAATCGAAAATTTCGGGGTCATTTATGTAGCTGAAACGGTATCAGATGCAGTAGAAGCGATTAATTCATTAGCACCGGAGCATTTAGAAATTATGACAAATAATGCTGAGGCTATAGCTGAACAAATAAGGCATGCAGGTGGTATTTTTATTGGTCGTTATAGTTCAGAGCCAGTTGGTGATTATTTTGCGGGGACCAATCATGTGTTACCAACCAATAGCACTGCACGTTTTGCTAGTGGCTTAAACGTAGATGATTTTGTAAAAAAATCAAGTGTTGTTTATTACAGTGAAAAAACTTGGCAAGACAATGCACCAAAAATTGCACGTCTTGCACGTATGGAAGGTTTAGAGGGGCATGCACGTGCGGTGGAATCTCGAGGATGGAAGAAGGAATAATACAATGACGGAGAAGAAACGATTTGCACAAATAGAGCGAACAACTAATGAAACGCAAATTTCAGTAGCCATAGATTTAGATGGTGAAGGGAAGGCAAATATTAAAACGGGCGTAGGTTTTATGGACCATATGCTGGATTTATTTATCAAGCATGGTCTTTTTGACGGGACCATCCATGCGAATGGGGATACCTATATAGATGATCACCATACAACGGAGGATCTTGGCATTGTGTTAGGGCAAGCTATTCGGGAAGCACTTGGCGATAAGAAGGGCATTAAACGCTATGGAACGGCATTTGTGCCAATGGACGATGCACTTGCACAGGTGGTAGTAGATTGCTCGAATCGTCCACACTTAGAATACCGTGTACCCGCTTTAAAAGAAAAGGTGGGTACTTTTGATACAGAATTAGTGCATGAATTTTTGTGGAAATTTGCCTTAGAGGCACGAATGAATGTACATGTGATTGTACCCTATGGACATAATACGCACCATATTATTGAGGCAATTTTTAAAGCATTAGCTAGGGCGATTGATGTTGCTATAGAAATTGATCCACGTGTTAAAGGAGTACCATCGACTAAGGGGCTGTTAACGTGAAAATAGGTGTGATTGATTATGGTATGGGAAATTTATTTAGCGTGGTACAAGCATTAAATCGACTTGGCTGTGAGGTGGTTGTGACAGCTGATGAACACACGCTAGATGCTACAGATGCACTACTATTACCGGGAGTTGGGGCATTCCCTGATGCTAGAAAGCGTTTAGCAGAGACTAATTTAGATCGTTATCTACAAAAAGCCCAAAGCCAAAATCGTCCTCTTCTAGGCATTTGTTTAGGGATGCAATTATTGTTTGAACAAAGTGATGAGGTTACATCAACAAATGGCTTAGGTTTTTTTAAAGGACATATTAAGCGATTTAGTGGAACAAATGAGGGACGAGCATATCGAGTGCCACATATGGGGTGGAACGAATTGATGATGGCGAATCGTCCTGCTTGGTTAGAAAATAGTGCCCCTGCAAAGCATGTCTATTTCGTTCATTCATTTTATGCTACTGATATTGAGGAGTCTGAACTTGTTGCATATGCAGACTATTGTGGCATACGAGTTCCCGGTATTGTGGCGAAAGGTTCCGTGACAGGTATGCAATTTCACCCTGAAAAATCAGGTGAGCTGGGCGTATATTTATTAGAGCAATGGCTGAAAGGTGTGAAAGCATGCTAACGAAACGAATTATTCCCTGTCTAGATGTCAAGGAGGGACGCGTTGTAAAAGGGATACAATTTGTATCTATTCGTGATGCTGGTGACCCAGTGGAACTAGCAAAATTCTATGATGAACAAGGTGCAGATGAGCTTGTGTTTTTAGATATATCTGCTTCACATGAAGGTCGGGAAACAATGATAGATGTAGTTCGACAAAGCGCTGCCACACTTGCGATTCCTTTTACAGTTGGTGGAGGTATTCGGACGTTGGATGATATGAAGCGTATTTTACGCGCTGGTGCGGATAAAGTTTCTGTCAATACTTCCGCTTTAGAGCGTCCTGCCCTTATTCAAGAAGGCTCCGATTTCTTTGGTGCTCAATGCATCGTCGTGGCAATTGATGCTCGCTATAGTGAAGAGGACAGTACATGGATGGTTTATACCCATGGTGGGCGTAAGAAAACTACTTGGTCAGCTATTGACTGGGCAAAGGAAGCGGTGCGCTTAGGAGCAGGTGAGATTTTATTAACTAGTATGAATCAAGATGGAGAAAAATCTGGCTTTGATTTGGGATTAACAAAAGCGGTACGAGAGGCTGTGACAGTCCCTGTTATTGCAAGTGGTGGAGCAGGGTATGCCGAACATTTTTACGAAGTATTGGCAGAAGAAGTTGATGCAGATGCAGCACTTGCAGCTTCCATCTTCCATTATAAAGAAACAAGTGTAGCCCAAGTGAAAGAATACTTACGTGAAAAAGGAGTGGCAGTGAGATGATAGAGCGGATTCGATTTGATGAGAAAGGTCTTGTACCGGCAGTAGTACAGGATGCCAATACGAAAGAGGTGCTAACAGTGGCTTATATGAATAAAGAGTCATTAGTTAAAACGATGGAATCAGGTGAAACTTGGTTTTATTCTCGTTCACGTCAAGAGCTTTGGCATAAGGGCGCTACAAGTGGTCATACACAAAAGGTTGTAGCAATTAAAACAGACTGCGATCAAGATGCATTAGTTGTGGAAGTTTTACCTGATGGTCCAGCCTGTCATAATGGTACAACTTCTTGCTTTACGGAGGTGGTACAGCAAAATGCTGAGGTCGGCTCTGTAGAAATGATTGCAAAACTTGTCCGTGTTATTGAAAAACGAGAACAGGAAATGCCTGTAGGAGCTTATACTACATATTTATTTGACAAGGGCATCGATAAAATCTGTAAAAAGGTTGGCGAGGAAGCGACAGAGGTTGTTATTGGGGCCAAAAATCGCGATACAGAAGAAGTAAAGTGGGAGGCAGCTGATTTAATTTATCACCTACTTGTATTATTGCAAGAACAAAAGGTAAGTATATATGATGTCCTTCATGTGTTGAAAAAACGTCACGAGGAGAAATAACAGCATATTATTAATTGTATGGTATAATAGGGTTTACTGTGTAAAGGAACGTTTAATACGTTCCTTATTTCTTGTTTCGGAGGAAATGTATTGGAAAAGAAACGTCAAAATAAGAACCAATCGAATATAGTGTCGTTCATTCCAACAGGCGACTATTATTATAAAAAATCAATTCAAGCTATGAACAGCGGACAAATGAATAAAGCCTATAAATATTTGCAGCGTGCAGTTGATCTTAGCCCAGATGATCCTATGATAATCTTGCAGCTTGCTATTGTAGAGTTAGAAGGTCAACGTTTTGAAGAAGCGTATGATCTGCTTCGTCGTGCCTATCAAATTGACCCCGATAATCCGGAAATTATTTTTTACATGGCGGAAGTGTCAGGTTGTATAGGAATCATGCAGGATGCAAAACGCTTTGCTGAAGAGTATTTGCAGCTAGAGCCTGAAGGTGCTTATGCAGATGAAGCAGCAGAAATATTGGAATTTGTCGCTTTCGAGCAGGATGAATTTGAGGAGCTTGAAGGATCTGGTGAGGATTTATATCGTCAGGAGCAGGCTCGCCGTCATATGGAGAAGGGCGACTTTCCTGAAGCTATTACTATTTTAGAAGATTTAATTGAAGATCGACCAGCCTTTTGGTCGGCCTATAATAATCTTGCACTTGCTTATTTTTATGTTGGAGAAGAGGAACAGGCGAAGGCTCTCTTACATACAGTACTACGTGAAAATAAGGGAAACTTACATGCACTTTGTAACTTAACGGTGATTGCGTATTACGAAAAGAATGAAGAAGATCTGCAAGAGCTTTTAAATATCCTTGTTAAAATTCAGCCATATACATGGGAGCATCGTTATAAACTAGGTGCTACATTAGCTTTAATAGGGCAATATGAATTAGCCTATAAATGGTTGCGCAGTATGCAAAAAAGAGGCTATGTAGGAGACGCAGGTTTTTATTTCTGGTTATCCCATGCTGCCTATTTTTCAGGGCATGAGGAGGTTTCCAAAAGTGCTTGGGGTCAACTGCTAGAGGTAGACCCAGATAAAGAGGGGTTTGAACCTTGGCGCCAACATGACAACGAATTTGCGCTGGACGCGTTGGAACATGATCGAAATTTTATCGTTGAAAAATTAGAAAGTAGCTATTCAAGTGAGCGTATCTTTGGATTGTTTTTATTGAAGGATACTGCTCATAAGCAAGAGATAATCGCCCATCCTAAATGGGTCAATATCGAGCAATTCGGTGCATTTGAGAAATTATTTTTAGCCTATGCACTTGGTCATGAATTTGATAAGAAAAACAAAGTAGAGGCCAGCTTTTTACGTGCTGTAAATGTGCCAGAAATTTTATTAGAGCAATATGGCAAATTATCATCATTGATTGTACCTATGTTTCAAATGTGGTTTGTCCTGTGTGAACAAGCTTTAATTCAAAATTATCGTTTTACAAATCCTGTAGCGATTGCAGGAGCAAATGATTATTTATTTAGGTCTTCTCAAATGCTTAAGGTGACAAAAAAAGAAATAGCTCAACAATATGGAGTATCTGTTGCCACTTTATCGAAGTATATTGAAGAAATTTTAGCTTTTTTACCAGACAGTCATAATTAGTGTGTGAGCAACATAGTTGAATAACTTTATACTTTCACATACGATGAACATACTAACGTTATCAAGAATTTGCCCTGGCAACATTGCGTTTGAGTGTTACTCCTTGCTAGTTGCCAATGGTTTATCTTCATCCCCTCTATTGTAAGTTGGGATCATATGTAGGTGACGTTACACTTTCACTACTATTTGTTGAATGAAGATAAAAAGTATTCTGTTTAGGGGGAAGTATTTATGTCGGAAGAAAAAATTTATGATGTAGTCATTATTGGTGCAGGTCCTGCTGGGATGACAGCTGCTGTTTATACATCACGTGCTAATTTGGCAACGCTTATGATTGAACGAGGAATCCCTGGTGGACAAATGGCCAACACTGAAGAAGTAGAAAACTATCCTGGTTTCGATACAATTTTAGGACCTGAGCTTTCTACAAAAATGTTTGACCATGCTAAAAAATTCGGTGCTGAGTATGCCTATGGCGATGTAACAGAAATCATCGACGGGGAAGAATTTAAAACAATTAAATCAGGTACAAAAGAATATAAAACACGTGCCATTATTATTACAACTGGTGCAGAGTATAAAAAAATGGGTGTGCCTGGTGAAAAAGAACTTGGTGGCCGTGGTGTCAGCTACTGTGCAGTTTGTGATGGCGCGTTCTTTAAACAAAAAAATCTTGTAGTTGTTGGCGGGGGAGATTCAGCTGTAGAAGAGGGCGTATATTTAACACGCTTTGCTGATAAAGTAACAATTGTCCACCGTCGTGATAAATTACGTGCACAAAAAATCCTCCAAGATCGTGCCTTTGCAAATGACAAAATCGATTTCATTTGGAATGCTACAGTAAAAGAAATTAATGAAGCTAATGGTAAAGTGGGCAGTGTTACACTACAATCAACTGTGGATGGAACTGAGTCAGAGTTTACAACAGATGGTGTGTTTGTTTATATCGGTATGCTACCTTTAACAAAGCCGTTTGAATCTTTAGGTATTTTAAATGATGCTGGTTATATTTTGACAAATGATAATATGGAAACAACAATTCCAGGTATCTTTGCAGCTGGAGATGTACGTGAAAAATCACTTCGTCAAATTGTTACAGCGACAGGCGATGGCAGTATTGCAGCACAAGCTGTTCAGCATTATGTAGAAGAACTATTAGAGAAAATTAATGCATAACTTGGCTATTTTAAGGAAAAAAATACAATTTTAATGTGGTTTTAATATTGTTGTAACTTGAATGACATATAAAAGGTGTATGATTAAAAGTGTAATTAGCAATCCCCCTTTTATTTTGTTTAGTAGGTTGTTTCCGCCTCAATTAGGTGGGAACAACCTACTTTTTTATTTATATAGATCATGAAAAGAGCATGAGCTTTTTTTCAATAAATTCTTGGATAAAACTAAATTGTTAAATGTCTACGTATGAGAGTTGTAAATGAGGACAAATCTTGCAGTGTCTTGCTATAATGGAGAGTAGAATGCAAAAGTGATTAGAGGTGTGCCTATGCAAAGAATTGCAAATTTAATTGCCGTAAAAGACGGTAAAGTATTATTACTTCAGAAACCAAGACGTGGTTGGTACGTTGCTCCGGGTGGAAAAATGGAAAGCGGTGAGTCCATCTTTGAGGCTGCTATTCGTGAATTTCAGGAAGAGACAAATGTTAAACCTTTACATGTACACCTAAAGGGTGTATATACGATGGTCATTAAAGAAAATGATGAAGTCGTAGATGAATGGATGCTTTATACATTTGTTGCTAAGGATGTAGACGGTGTACCGTTTGTAGAAACTAGAGAAGGTAAACTTGCATGGCACCCAGTAGAGGATTTAGCACATTTGCCAATGGCTGAAGGAGATCGCACTAATTTGCAATTTGCTATTTCGCAATCAGGTATTCAGTATGGCACGTTTGACTATACAACGAATTTTGAATTACTTCACCAGAAAATACAAATATCAAAAGATCAATAAAGGAGTTGCATGACAGTGGTGGTTGAAGGCCAACAAAGTACACATGAATTGGTTATTATTACAGGAATGTCTGGAGCTGGGAAGACCGTAGCTATTCAAAGCTTTGAAGATTTAGGGTATTACTGTATTGATAATTTACCACCTGCGTTACTTACAACTTTTTTAACGCTGCTAAGAGATTCTGGAAAAAATAGTACACGTATTGCAGCAGTGATGGATATGCGTGGAGGCAACTTTTTTGATGCGCTTATTGGGGCGTTAGACCATATACTAAAAGAGGGCGACATTGTAGCTCGTATTTTATTTTTAGATGCAGACGATGCCACATTAGTAAGGCGCTATAAAGAAACAAGAAGAGCCCATCCATTGGCAGTAAGCGGCTTACCTTTAGATGGTATAAAGCAAGAGCGAGCACTTTTATCGGAAGTAAAGGGCCGTGCTAATTTTGTTTATAACACATCTAACATGAAACCAAAGCAATTACGTGAAAAGATAGTTAAAGAATTTTCCAGTGAAGCAGATACTATTTTTACCGTAAACATTATGTCTTTTGGCTTCAAGCATGGTATGCCAATTGATGCAGACTTGGTGTTCGATGTTCGTTTCCTTAAAAATCCATATTACGTAGAGGAGCTACGTCCGAAGACGGGTCTTCAAACAGAAGTATCCTCTTATGTTTTAGCCTTGGAGGATACGCAAATACTGATACAAAAACTAACGGATTTGTTCGACTTTATGATTCCTCTTTATCGACAAGAAGGTAAATCACAACTTGTTATCGCCTTTGGTTGCACTGGTGGTCAGCATCGTTCAGTAACTTTAGCAGAGTTTTTTGGGGCTTATCTAGCCAGCAAAGAGAATACGGTTATTACGCATCGTGATATTAATCGTAGAAAGGATTGAGTGAATGGGGAAAAAGCAAACAAAGCTTGTGGTAATTGGTGGTGGAACAGGACTATCAACATTACTTCGTGGGCTCAAGCACCATCCATTTGATATTACTGCTATTGTGACGGTAGCAGACGATGGCGGCTCTTCAGGACGTTTACGAGATGATTATGATATCCCACCACCGGGTGATGTTCGTAATGTCATTGCGGCATTATCAGATATTGAACCGCTAGTGGAACAAATGTTTCAATACCGTTTTTCAGCGTCAGAGGATTTACGTGGCCATTCCTTAGGCAACTTAATGCTAACAGCACTTACAGATATTACTGGTGATTTTAACCATGCTATAAGTGAGATGGGGAAGGTGTTAAAAGTACATGGCCGTGTAATACCAGCAGCCAATAAAAAAATTAATTTACATGCTGTGTTAGAGGGTGGTTCAATCATTGAAGGTGAATCAAAAATCCCAACAGCGACAAAACGCATTGATCGCGTTTTTTTAGTACCCGAAAACGTGCAACCGTTACCAGAAGCTATTCGAGCAATTCAGCGTGCAGACTATATATTAATTGGCCCAGGAAGCTTATACACAAGTATTATTCCGAATCTCCTTGTCAAAGAGATTGGGGAAGCTGTTGTAAAAGCAAAAGGAAGAAAAATATATGTTTGTAATTTAATGACACAAAAAGGTGAAACCATTTCTTATACAGCAGGTGATCATGTATCAGCCATACATAAGCATGTTGGCGCTTCCTTTATTGATTCGATTTTAGTTAATGATGAAGAACTGCCGAATCCTGTAAAAGAATTGTATAAAGAAGAAAGAGCAGAGCCAGTGACGTTTGATGTGGCAAAGCTTGAAAGTATGGGATTAGAGGTTATAAGGCGCGATATTGCTACAATTCGATCAGATGGTACGGTTCGACATAATGCTACGAATGTTGCAGAATGGCTGGTAGATTATGCCGGTATTTATGATCGGTAAGAGAACCGATAATAGAAACATAAAGTGTTTATTGTATATGGTAAGATGAACATATACATAGAAATTATGATTGAAAGGGGGGCGTGATATGTCTTTTGCTTCTGAAACAAAAAAGGAATTAACCCAAATAGAAGCGGACAATCATTGTATGAAAGCAGAAGTTTCTGCCCTAATTCGTATGAATGGTTCATTATCCTTTGCGAATAAACAACTAAGCTTGGACGTGCAAACTGAAAACGCTGCAATTGCAAGAAGACTATATACGATTATGAAAAAATTGTATCCGTACAATGTGGAATTGCTAGTTCGTAAGAAAATGCGATTGAAAAAAAATAATGTATATATTTGCCGTGTAAGAGAAGGAGCACGCGAGCTGTTAATTGATTTAGAAATCATCTCAGACGACTTTCAATTTAATCATACGATCTCAAGAAAGCTCATTAAAAGAAATGGTCAAAAAAGAGCCTATTTAAGAGGTGCATTTTTAGCAGGAGGCTCTGTTAATAACCCAGAAACGTCCGCCTACCATTTAGAAATTTATTCTTTATATAAAGAACATGGCGAGGCATTGATGGATTTAATGAATGAATTTGAACTCAATGCCAAAACAATTGAACGCAAAAAAGGCTTTGTTACTTATTTAAAAGAAGCGGAAAAAATTTCTGATTTCCTTAATATTGTAGGCGCCCATCAGGCAATGATGAAATTTGAGGATGTTCGGATATTGCGAGACATGCGCAATAGTGTCAATCGTATTGTGAACTGTGAAACGGCCAATCTAAACAAAACAATTGGAGCAGCATTACGACAGGTAGAGAATATTCGATTTATTGAAAATTCAATTGGTCTTGACCAATTACCAGAAAAGCTTCGTGAAATTGCACGATTACGAGTAGAGTATCAAGATGTTACATTAAAAGAACTTGGTGAAATGGTATCCAGTGGTACCGTCAGCAAATCAGGTGTCAACCATCGTTTAAGAAAAATAGACGAAATAGCAGATGCATTAAGACGCGGTGAAAAAATAGGTGGTTAAGTTATCATACTTTTCAGGTATGAATGTCATGCGTAATCGCTTATTGTTCTTTTGCTAGTAAGTAAGGTAAGATAAAACTAATAGATGAACGGTAGTGAAGGGGAGTTTTGAGAATGATCGAGAGAAGAGTCCAGGTTAAATTAAAATTAGGACTACAAGCTAGACAAGCGGCACTATTTGTGCAGGAGGCCAATCGTTTCAGTGCGGATATCTTTCTAGAAAAAGATGAAAAAAAAGTGAATGCCAAATCGATAATGGGTGTCATGAGCTTAGCGGTTGCGAAAGGTACCGAAGTAACGTTAAGTAGTGAAGGCAATGATGCTGAGCAAGCGGTTACAGCATTAGCTACAATTATTGAAAATGAAGATTAACAAACAAATAAAGAAGCCTCACAGAGTAATTTCTGTGAGGCTTTTTAGTATTATTTATTATCCGTACTACGGTGCATAATGTGATCGATTAAACCATATTCTTTTGCACGTTCAGCAGTCATGAAGTTATCACGATCTGTGTCTCTTGCAATGACTTCAAGTGGTTGACCAGTGCGTTCAGATAAAATGCCGTTTAATTTTTCACGTAAGAATAAAATGCGTTTAGCAGCAATTTCAATTTCTGTCGCTTGACCTTGTGCGCCACCTAGTGGTTGGTGAATCATTACTTCTGCATTTGGTAATGCAAAACGTTTACCAGGTTCACCCGCAGCAAGTAAGAATGCTCCCATTGATGCAGCCATACCAATACAAATCGTTTGAACTTTTGGCTTAATAATTTGCATTGTGTCATAAATAGCCATACCAGCCGTAATTGATCCACCTGGCGAATTAATGTAAAGAGAAATGTCTTTGTCTGGATCTTCTGCTTGTAGGAAAAGTAGCTGTGCGACAATTGAGTTTGCCACATTGTCATCAATAGCACTTCCTAAAAGGATAATGCGGTCTTTAAGTAGACGTGAATAAATGTCATATGCACGTTCACCACGGCTTGTTTGTTCAATAACTGTAGGAATTAAATTCATGTTAAATCCTCCTTCAAAAAACTAAATTCGATTACCTTTGCTGAAATCTACATTGTTATTTCAGCTGTAACCTTATCATACACATTATAGTCAGGGAAGGTCAAATATTAACCCTGTTAAAGTGAAATTAATTAAAATAAAAAAAATAAATTCTTTTTGCATTCTATGGTTGAATTATATGTGATACGTTTGTATAATAGGTAAGGTTGTAAGTTTGAAAGTACAGGACACTATTTTGCAGGTATGCTTCAAAATGAGGATTATCTACATCATGCTTTTCGTAAGCCTAGGGTGAGTACTTTTTTTTTGTGTTTTTTGCCCTCGTGGTGTAATGGATAACACGTAAGATTCCGGTTCTTGCACTGGGGGTTCGATTCCCTCCGAGGGCGCCATTTTACTGAATATTGATATACTGTAATAGCTCAATCTCCTAATAAGTAGTTTAGCAGCCTGCTTAGTGGAGATAGAGAGGAAAAGTAATGGGAATACTGTCCTAGTTGGCATTATTCCCCTATTTATTCCTTTCAAACCTTCAAAAAAGCAACAACTCCAAATTATTTTTTAGTGAACATACTGTCCGTGAAGGCTAGTAATAGCCGAAAAAAAGAATCCTTTCTGAGGGGATTCTTTTTTTTGTTTAAATTTATCGAAATTTGGCATTTCTTCTATTGTATATATATTAGTTTTTGGTTCGTTTTATTGTTATTAATGCTTATTTTTTCTACTTAAATGAATTTACCATTAATTAATATGAAAAAATATTTAGTTTTATGCGAAAAGTTGTTGTACAAATACTATAATATTAATATAATTGACCTAATAGTCTAACATTTCCGAATTGCGAAAAATAATACGCAGAATGGAAAATTATCGAAATAGGGGGAAATGTAATGAAAAAAACAGCTTGGATGTTACTTATGATTATAGCAGCGCTAACTTTAGCACTTGCAGGATGTGGCACAAAGGACAATGCCTCTTCGGGTAGTACACCTTCAGAAGGTGGAGATGGAAAGAAAGTATATAAAGTAGGGACAGAAGCAACTTTTGCACCGTTTGAATCTGTTGACGATAAAGGAAAAATTGTGGGGATTGATGTCGATATTTTAAAAGCAATTGCTGATGAAATGGATTTCGAAGTAGAGTGGAATAATATTGGTTGGGAACCAGTTTTCCAAACAATTAAAAATGGTGAAACACATATTGGTGCCTCAGGGATTACAATTACAGATGAGCGCAAAGAATCATTTGATTTTACTGAGCCATACTATGAATCTCAATTATTAATTGTTGTGAAAGAAGATTCAAAGATTAAATCATTAGATGAATTAAAAGATAAAAAGGTGTCCGTACAAATTAATGCTACTGGTCATATGGCAGCTAAAAAGCTACAAGGTGAAGCAAGTACAAATATCATGGCTTTCGAAAGTCAGCCAATCGCAATTCAAGAGATGTTAAATGGTAATGTTGACGCAGCTATTGGAGACAATGCGGTAGTATACGAATATATTAAAGCGCATCCAGATCAAAAAATTAAAGTCATTCAAGATGACGCATTCGAAAAAGAATACTATGGCTTTATGGTTCAAAAGGGGAATAAAGAGCTATTAGATAAATTAAATGAAGGTCTGAAAAAGATTAAAGAAAACGGTAAATTAAAAGAAATTACAGGTACTGATTTCGAATAATAAAATGGTAATGCCACTCGCGAAGCAATATGCTTGCGACTCATTTAATTGATATGACTTTAAAGGGGAAATGGGGTTTTCGGATGGACATCTTTGACCTACGCTGGGACATTGTCTGGAACTACCGAGATATGTTTATACGAGGTATTGGCGTAACACTTATTTTGACACTTAGTGGTTATTTTGGCGGTATTCTTCTAGGACTGTTTTTAGGACTAGGGAAATTATCAAGTAAAAAATGGATCTATTGGCCATCAAAATTATATGTTGATTTATTCCGCGGAACACCAATGCTAGTTCAAATTTTATTAATACACTTAGCCGTTATTCCAACCATTTTTGGTCATTCTTTAGGATATATGGTTTCGGGGATTACAGCGCTTATTTTAAACTGTGCTGCTTACAACGCAGAAATTTTCCGTGCAGGTATCCAAAGTATTGCAAAGGGGCAAATGGAGGCCGCTCGTTCTCTTGGTCTTACACATAATCAAGCGATGCGTAAGGTTATTTTACCGCAGGCCTTTAGACGCATGATCCCGCCATTAGGGAATGAATTCATAGCATTATTAAAGGATTCCTCACTAGTAACAGTCATTGCTGCACCAGATATTCTATATGCTAGTAAAGTTGTTGCAGGTGCAAGCTTCCGTTTCTGGGAACCGTACATTGTTGCTGCACTATTATATTTAATATTAACTTATGGTGTAACGAAGATTGTTGCATTTATTGAGAAGCGATTTAGCAATAGTTATGTCCCTCGTAAGGCAGAAGGGCGGGAAGCAAGATGATAAAAATTGAGAACCTACACAAATATTTTGGTAAGCTAGAAGTATTAAAAGGGATCGATTATGAAATCCAAGAAAAACAAGTTGTTTGTGTTATTGGGCCTTCTGGTTCAGGGAAAAGTACTTTTTTACGTTGCATTAATATGCTAGAAGAAGTAACGGATGGTGCTATTTATATTGAAGATGTGAAGATCAATGATCCGAAAACGAATATCAATGAGATTCGTGCAGAGGTTGGAATGGTGTTTCAACAATTTAACTTATTCCCTCATATGAACGTCATCGATAATGTCACGATGGCACCAATGCAAATTCGTAAAATGAGTCGTCCAGAAGCTGAAGAGCTTGGGCATGAGCTTTTAAAAAAGGTGGGTCTCGACAGTAAAGCCTATAATTATCCTGAACAGCTATCAGGTGGACAACAGCAACGTGTAGCCATTGCACGTGCGTTAGCCATGAAGCCAAAGGCCATTTTATTTGATGAGCCTACTTCAGCTCTTGATCCAGAAATGGTAAAAGAGGTGTTAGATGTTATGAAAAATCTAGCTGCTGAAGGGATGACAATGATTGTAGTCACACATGAAATGGGCTTTGCTCGTGAAGTTGGTGATCGAGTAGTCTTTATGGATGGTGGCTATATTGTGGAAGAGGGTTTGCCTGAGGAACTATTCGGAAACCCACAAAATGAACGTACTAAAGCATTTTTAGGAAAAGTACTATAATTAGAAAAGGCAGTCCATGATGAGAATTCATCACTATGGACTGCCTTTTGATTTTTAATGAAGGGGATTAGAGGTTGTATCGTATGCATTAAGCATCGTTTGCATATCTTGTTGAGAGTACTGAGGCACTTGATAATAACCATGTTTATTTTGGTAAATGGATAATTCATAGGCCATTTCAATGCAGTTGGGAATACTATCCGCAACAACACGACGAACAACAGGGTTTGTCGTTTCTGTTGCAGCAGCCGTCATACATTTTGCTACTCCCTTTTGAGCGCCTAGTAAGAAACCAGAAATGGCTTCATCATTAATTTCATTGGCGTTTTGCATTGGTTTTTTAGGTTGCCCTGGAGTTAAGCCATATTTAAAGTCATTTCCTGTTTCCATTTGGTAACGCCCTGTAGGAACAGATGGATCATGACCTGTTTTAAAGGACTCAACAATTGTATTATACATACCCAATGTAAAATTATATTGACGATCCAAAATGCTGAGTAATTCTTGATCCTTTACTTGTGGACGTAAAATGATCGCTTGATTCATACCAGCGATAATTTCACCAATTGCTTCATGCATGTCCATCATTTCGTGTCCACCATGATTTAGACTATGTTGTTGATTGAAATTTGTTTGATTGGATGATGATTCATTGTAAAACGATTGTGACAAAAAAAACGCCTCCTCATATAATTTTTGATGCAGTATTTAGTATGTCAAGCCAAAGGAATTTCATACGGTATAAATGCAAAGGCAAAAATGTAGACTAACAAAAGGAAATGCAAGTCAAGGAGGATTTTAAAAATGAAGAAATGGTTTGGACCTATTGGGATAATTGTTATCATTCTTATCGTGTTAGCCTTAGTATTGATTCCTAAATATAACAGTTTAGTGACAGCTGAGGAAAATGTAGATTCCAAATGGGCGCAAGTTGAAAACCAGCTTCAACGCCGCTATGATTTAATTCCCAATTTGGTTGAATCTGTGAAAGGGTATACGAATCACGAGCAAAAGGTCATTGCGGATATTACCAACGCACGTGCTCAAATGAGCAATGCTAATACTCCCGCGCAGCAAGCTGTTGCGAATGATGCTTTAACTGGTGCACTTAGTCGTTTACTAGTAGTCGTGGAAAACTACCCTAACTTAAAAGCAGATGCAAATTTTCGTCAGTTAATGGATGAGCTTGCTGGCACGGAAAATCGATTGGCAGTTGCGCGGGAGGATTACAATAATGAAGTACAACAATTCAATAAACATGTTAAACGCTTTCCTGGAAATTTAATGGCAGGAATGTTTGGGTTTGAACAAAAAGAATACTTTAAAGCCGCTGCGGGTGCCGAACAAGCGCCGTCTATTGATTTTAGTCAATCAGGTACAGAGTGATGAAGCGTTGTATTATACAGCTGATTATCGTTTGCTCAGTCCTTCTTTTTAGCACGAATATGACGAAAGCAGCAATGCCGTCACCCATGAAAAACACGTATATCCATGATTTTGCGAATGTCTTATCTTTAGATGTAAAACAAGAGCTAAACCATTATTCAGAGCAGTTAGACAAAGGGACAGGTGCTGAAATCATGGTCGTAACCCTCGATAGCCTTCATGGGCAGGAGGCGAAAATGTATGCGACAAAGATGATTCGTTCCTGGGGCATTGGGGACAAAGAGAAAAATAATGGTGTTCTCCTACTCGCTACATTTGGACAGGGAAAAGGCCAAAATGATGTAGTGATAGCTGTTGGTCAAGGCTTAGAGGGACCATTACCAGACGGTAAATTAGGACGTATTTTAGATAATGCATTTTACCCTTTCGCAAGTGAAGGTGATAATGATCAAGCCTTTCTAGCTACATATGCTGAGGTCTTTCGTGCTGTAGCTGAAGAGTATAATTGGAATGGTGAATTACCAGCAGGTGCAAATGAAGATGAAGGAATGCCCATTTGGCTCATTATTGTCATCGTTATTATGATCCTCATTTTTTCTTCATTCTTTTCGAAAGGTGGAGGAGGCGGACCTCGTGGGAGAGGCTACGGCGGCTATCCTGGCGGCTTTGGTGGCGGACGTTCAGGTGGTGGTGGTTTTGGAGGGTTTGGTGGCGGATCTTCAGCAGGTGGAGGGGCAAGCCGGAAATTTTAATACTAATGACAAGCGAGCTAATTGTTTAGTTCGCTTTTAATGTGAAAATATTGACAAAAATACAAATAATGGTATAATTTGTGTATATCGACTATCGATATAACGTAAACTGATATAGGGAGGAATCATTTTGAAAAAAAGATTTTTAACTGCATCATTAGCCATTATTTTAACAACTGCTACGGTTATTCCTGCAACATTGCAGGAAGTACATGCTGCCAATGAAACAAAGGTTGTATTAGCACAAGAGGAACATCTTTCAGCCCAGGAGTTTCTAGATTTAGCAGTAACAGCTTTAACATTCCAGCATGGCTCCGATTCAATGCGTCAAAAGTTTAAAGATCAATGGGTAAAGGCTGGGGAGATTTCAGATTTAAGCGCTACTATTAAACGTGATCAAGCAGCTCGGATTTTAGTCAGAGCTGTTGATAAAGAAGAAAAAGAAACGTCACTGACAGAGTATTTAGAGAAAGCCAATAAGCTTGGTTTCTTTAATGGAGTGTCCTCAAGTACTGAGTTTATGACGAAACAAGATGCTAGTAAACTCCTTAACAATGTTAAACATATAAAAAATGGTTCCAATAATGAAGGGGTAAAAGAAATTTCCGTGGAAGATTTTATGAAAAATCCAGGAAATTTTGGTTACGAACTGTCCCCAGATGGTAATTATATTACATTTGCTTCTGCATGGGAGAACCGCTCGAATGTTTTCGTGAAAAAAATGAATGATAATAGTGAGCCTGTTCGTGTTTCAAATTCAAAGGATCGAGATATTGCAGGTTTTTTCTGGAAGGATGATGCTTTACTTTATTTGAAAGATAAAGGTGGAGATGAAAACTTCCATATTTATTCTACAACATTTAACGGTTCTGTGGAAAAAGATTTAACACCTTATCCTAACGTGACTGTAGGGATATTGGATAGCTTACAAGGTGTGAAAGACGAAATTCTTATTATGATGAACAAAGAGGATGCTACCGTTTTTGATGTGTACAAGCTAAATGTAAAGACGGGGAATACGACTCATGTTGCCAAAAATCCTGGTAATATTACGAACTGGTTAGCAGATCGTAATGGCAATGTACGTGTAGCTGTGGCTACTGATGGAGTGGAAGGTGCTGTCCTTTATCGAGATTCAGAAAAGGATGAATTCAGACCATTTATTAAAATGGGCGCTGGGGATGAAGTCATGCCGCTAGCTTTCTCAAAGGACAATAAGTTTATCTATGCTACATCCAATAAAGGTCGAGATAAAGTCGAAGTAGTAAAATATGATTTACAAGGAAATGAAGAAGTAATCATGTCCAATGATGAAGTCGATGTTTCCGGTGTATTGTATAATGCTGAAAAAGATAAATTATTATATGGTGCTTATGCTACAGACAAAATTCATTATCAATTCTTTGATCAGGACTTTGAAAAGTTATTTCGTCAAATTCAAAACAAGCTTGGTGTACATGAAAGCGAATTTGGTATAAATGATTACAATAAAGAAATGACAAAATTTATTGTGAGCGTTTCGAGTGACACCATCTATGGAAAATATTATTACTATGATTCAACAACAGATGAATTAACAGAATTAGCGACTTTAAGTCCTTGGTTAAAAGCTGAAGAACTTGCAGAAATGCATCCTATTTCTTATAAGAGTCGTGATGGATTAATTATAAATGGTTATTTAACGTTGCCGAAAAATAAAAATGCTAAAGATCTTCCTCTTATTGTAAACCCACATGGTGGACCGTGGGCTCGCGATATGTGGGGCTTTAATCCAGAAGTACAGCTATTAGCAAATCGTGGCTATGCAGTGTTGCAAGTAAACTTCCGTTCCTCGACTGGGTATGGGAAGGAATTCCTGCAAGCTGGTAATAAGCAATGGGGCTTGAAAATTCAAGATGATATAACGGATGGCGTTCAATGGGCGATTGACCAAGGTATTGCTGATCCTAAACGTATCGGTATTTACGGTGCTTCATTTGGTGGTTATGCAACACTAGCTGGTATTACGTATACACCAGATTTATATGCAGCAGCAGTTGATTATGTAGGTGTATCTAATATTTTCACACTATTAGATACAATTCCACCATACTGGGAAACTATGAGAGAACTGTTTTATGAACGAGTAGGCCATCCAGAGAAAGATAAAGAATTATTAACAGCGGTTTCTCCGGTGTTCCATGCAGATAAAATTAAAACACCTTTATTTGTTGCACAAGGCGCAAATGATCCACGTGTCAACAAAGCGGAATCCGACCAAATTGTAGAAGCTTTACGTGCTAGAGGTGTAGACGTAGAGTATATGTTAAAGGATAATGAGGGCCATGGCTTCGCGAATGAAGAAAACAGAATCGAATTCTATAATGCCATGTTGAAATTCCTTGATCATCATTTAAAATAACATAATAACCAAAAGGCATTGATGCGCTTGTTATTCGCACTCAATGCCTTTCATGTTTTTAGTAAGTTTTTGAATCAATCCACCACATAGTTTACAATCATTGTAACTATCATTGTCATCTTGTTAGATTCATTGTTAAAGTTCAACCATGAAAAAACGAAAGCAAAAACACTTCGTTTAAAATAGAAACAGGAGGTGCCATCCATGATTGTTCAATTTTTTAGTCGAGCTAATTGTCCATTATGTGTAGAGGGCTTACATACATTAAAGCTTGTACAGGAAGATGTAGCGTTCGATATTGAGATAGTTAATATTGAAGAGGATGATCGCATACACGAAAAATATATGTTAATGATACCTGTAGTAGAAAAGGATGGGGTCGTTATCCAATACGGCAATTTGGATTATGCCACATTGATGGAGTACTTGGGCAGTTAAGTTACAGGTCTTTAAAAAGATATTAACGGCGAAAATCGCTCTATTGTTAGTTGTCATTCATACAATTCACAAATTGTTCAATGAAAGCGGTTTGAATTTGAACAGTTTGTGAAGACCTTCACATTAGACTTTTATTTTATAAAAATCAGAGTAGAATAGGTATCAAGTAAGACGTTGTTATAAAACAGATAATGAAAAGTATCACAAGTTCTAGTGGTTGTTATATTACAAAAGCGATGTGAAGGGAGATTTTACAATGTGGGTTATTACAGTATTTGAAAAAAAGGACGTTCGTATTTTTGAATTTACAAATAAAAATGAAGCAACAAAAGCTTTAGAAGGATTCAAGAAAAACGCAATTTTATCTTTCACAAAATAAGCAAATCAAAGTCTCGTAGCTATTTACTAAGCTACGGGGCTTTTTTTAATCCAAAACTATACAATTACTTGCGCTTTCCAAATATGCGTATTATAATAAAATCATAAGTGGGACACAAAATAATATAGTGGGATGAAATACAACCCACCTCTATTAACAAGGGAGTAGATAAATATGTTCACTATTCCAGAGGCACAGCAAAGGCTACTTCCTGAAATGTATCCGCTTCTGCAATCTAGATATCGTATTTTGCAAGCCGTTCAACTCATGCAACCTATCGGGCGTCGAACACTCGCAGATTCTTTGAAAATGACAGAGAGAGAAATTCGTAAAGAAACTGACATTTTACGTGAACAAGGGTTATTAGATTCACAAAAGTCGGGTATGGTATGTACAGATGATGGTGAAGAAGTGATTGAAAAACTGAGAGCCATCGTTTATGAATGGTCTGGTTTAACCCAGCTTGCAAAATTGCTTGAAAACCATTTTGGTATACAACATGTTGTTGTTGTACCAGGTGATTATAGTGAAGACAATACAATCCTAACCATGCTTGGCAAGGAAGCAGCATTGCAATTTATGTCTACTGCATTTGATGAACAAGTTGTAGCGGTCACTGGTGGAAAATCAGTTGCCTCGCTAGCTCAATTTTTACATCCATTAGATGGACAAAAAGATATTACATTTGTTGCTGCACGTGGAGGAATTGGTCATGAAATGCAAATGCAAGCTAATACGCTTGTTGCAACATTTGCCATGCAGATGGAGGAACAATACCGTACGTTATTTTTACCTGAGCATTTAAGTGAGCAAGCTTATCAAGCTATGTTAACTGAGCCTATGGTAACTGAAATGATGGCATTTTATGATCGAGCAGATTGTGTGATCCATGGCATTGGATCGGCAGAGGAAATGGCGATTCGACGTAATTCATCTTCTGAGGATTTGCGAATTCTTGAGGAGAAGGGTGCGGTAAGTGAGGCATTTGGCTATTACTTTAATGCCGATGGTGAAATCGTACATCGTATCCGCACGATTGGCATTCAGCTTGAACAGGTAAAAAATAGCCAGCAAGTTATTGCTGTGGCAGCAGGAAAACAAAAGGTCAATGCGATGCTTTCTTATTTTAAAGTAGCGCCAAAGCAAACGATTTTTATTACAGATGAAGCAGCTGCAAAAGCCATTGCTGCTACATTATCTTCTGACAGCCATCTTGAATGATGGGTGTGAGCATTACCATGTCACTCGATCTCAAAAAGTGTTGAAGCACTTTTTGAATGAGCATAAAAGCAATTTAACGTCTCTATTTCAATGGAGGCAGACATTACACATTATTGGAGGAATTAACAATGGCATTAAAATTAGCAATTAATGGATTTGGACGTATTGGACGTTTAGTATTTCGTGAGGCAATGAAGCAAAATGAATTTGAAGTAGTAGCTGTAAACGACTTAACAGACGCAGGTCAGCTTGCACACTTATTGAAATATGATTCAGTCCACGGTATCTATGATGCTGAAGTCAATGCAGATGAAGATTCTTTCGTAGTGAATGGTCAACGTATAAAAGTATATGCTGAAAAAGATCCTTCACAATTACCATGGGGTGAATTAGGTGTAGACGTAGTTCTTGAATGTACTGGTCATTTCCGTTCAGTGGAAGAAGTAGGTAAGCATATTGAAGCAGGAGCTAAAAAAGCAATCCTTTCTGCACCAGCAAAAGGAGCAATGCCTACATTTGTGATGGGTGTTAACCATACAGACTATAACCCAGCAACAGATGATGTTATCTCAAATGCTTCTTGTACAACAAACTGTCTTGCGCCTGTAGCGAAAGTACTTGATGAGAAATTTGGCATTGAACGCGGTATGATGACAACAATCCACTCTTATACAAACGATCAACGAATCTTAGACTTCCCACACTCTGATCCACGTCGTGCGCGTGCAGGAGCGGTATCTATGATTCCAACAACAACTGGGGCAGCGGTAGCCGTTTCTAAAGTATTACCACAATTAAAAGGTAAATTAGATGGCTTCTCTATGCGTGTACCAACACCTAACGTATCATGTGTGGACTTAGTTGTAGAATTAAAAGCAGATGTAACGAAAGAAGCAATTAATGCGGTATTAAAAGAAGCATCTGAAAATGAATTAAAAGGCATTTTAGACTACAATGAACTACCATTAGTTTCTATTGATTATAACGGTAACCACCATTCTTCTACTGTTGATGGTCTTTCAACAATGGTATTAGAAAACAAAATGGTGAAGGTTCTAGCTTGGTACGATAATGAAATTGGTTACTCTACTCGCTTAATGGACTTAGCTTTATACATTGCTGAACAAGGGTTAAACAATAAATAAGTATCATATTTCAACATTTTGAGTAAAAAGTGTGACATAATACTGCTTTTTATGCACAAAAAGTATAGCCTTTATAATATCGAATAGATATAATATACAAGGGTATTGGGAGTAAGGGATAACCCTTACTCCCTTTTTGTCTAAATTCAGCAGGAAACGCCCACCTCTTTAGGTGATGTGATGAATACACAAATGGCTCTCTTTAATGGAGTGGGAGTGGGTGTCCAAACACCACCAACTACATCAATAGCTCGGTGGATGTCACAGATTTTGTTAGGGCTCCAACACTAAGGCGTAATTGATACATGGTGTTTGCAAGACATAAAAGGGTATTTTTGCTACTATAAAAACAAGTATTAGGGTCCATTATCAAAAGTTGGAGAATCATATGCATACTAGATGGTGACCCCGAAAAAGTACCAAGATGACTTTTCGATTTAGGAAGCATGGTGTGGAGCCAAGATGGGTAAAACACAAGGGTGTAAGACTAAAACAACTTTGAAGGGAGTTTCTTCATGTTAAATAAGAAGACAATGAAAGATATTGATGTAAAAGGTAAACGCGTTTTTGTACGTGTTGATTTTAATGTTCCAATGGCGGATGGGGCCATTACAGATGAAACACGTATTCGAGCAGCTATTCCAACAATTGAATATTTAGTAGAGCAAGGGGCAAAAGTCATTTTAGCTTCTCATTTAGGTCGTCCAAAAGGTGAAGTAAAAGAGGACATGCGTCTAACAGCAGTTGGTATTCGCTTAGCGGAGCTAATGAGCAAACCAGTTACGAAGCTAGATGAATCCATTGGGCTAGCAGTGGAAGAAGCTGTTGCGAGCATGCAGAATGGAGACATTTTACTTCTTGAAAACGTTCGTTTCCATGCAGGCGAAGAAAAAAATGATCCAGCTTTAGCACAGCAATTTTCTCAGCTAGCAGATATTTATGTCAATGATGCTTTCGGTGCAGCTCACCGTGCACATGCTTCTACAGAAGGAATCGCCAAGCATATTCCTGCAGTATCAGGTTTCCTTATGCAAACGGAATTAGATGTACTTGGTAAAGCGCTATCGAATCCTGAACATCCATTTACAGCGATTATCGGTGGTGCCAAAGTTAAAGATAAAATTGGTGTAATTGAAAGTTTATTAGAAAAAGTAGACCACTTAATTATTGGTGGTGGATTATCATTCACGTTCATTAAGGCACAAGGCTACGATATTGGGAAATCTTTATTAGAAGAAGATAAAATTGAGCTAGCAAAATCATTTATTGAAAAAGCGAAAGCAAAAGGCGTGCAATTACATATGCCAATTGATGCGGTAGTGGCTAATGAATTTTCACAAGATGCGGAAACAAAAGTTGTGGATGTAGACGGTATACCTGCCGATTGGATGGGACTAGACATTGGGCCAAAAACAGCTGCTCACTATGCAGAGGTCATTAAAAATTCTAAATTAATCATTTGGAATGGACCAATGGGTGTCTTTGAAATGGATAAATTTGCGAATGGTACAAAAACAGTGGCTGACGCAATGGCAACTACATCCGGTTATACAGTAATCGGTGGTGGTGACTCTGCGGCGGCAGTTGAAAAGTTTGAAGTAGCTAATAAAATGGATCACATTTCTACAGGTGGCGGTGCTTCACTAGAGCTAATGGAAGGTAAAGAGCTTCCAGGAATTGTTGCACTAAACGATAAATAAGCCAAATAAAAAATCGGAGGCAAGACGATGCGTAAACCAATTATTGCAGGTAACTGGAAAATGTTTAAGACATTTGAAGAAGCTATACAATTTGTAGATGCCGTACAGGATAAACTTCCTTCTAATGAGAAAGTAGACGCTGTAATTTGCGCACCAGCACTTTACCTACCTACACTTGTGCAAGTTGCTAGTGAATCGGAGCTAGCTATTGGTGCCCAAACGATGCACTATGAAAATGAAGGGGCCTTTACTGGTGAAATTAGTCCTGCACAGCTAGCAAGTGTGGACGTGGACTATGTCATATTAGGACACTCAGAACGTCGCGAGTACTACAATGAAACAGATGAAGCTATTAATAAAAAAGTAGCAGCAGCGCTTGCACATAATATTGTACCGATTATTTGCTGTGGTGAAACGCTAGAGGAACGAGAATCGGGAACAACAGAACAAAAGGTTGCGGGCCAAATTAAAGCGGCACTTGCTGGATTTGAAGCGCAGCAAGTAGAGCACATGGTCATTGCCTATGAACCAATTTGGGCAATCGGTACAGGTAAAACGGCTACTGCCGATGATGCCAATCAAGTTTGCGGAGCGATTCGTTCGGTCGTTGAGGAATTATTTGATGTTGAAACGGCTAATGCAGTTCGCATCCAATATGGTGGCAGCGTTAAGCCTGACAACATTCATGAGCTTTTAACAAAAGAGCATATTGATGGAGCATTAGTTGGTGGAGCAAGCTTACAACCAGAAACTTATTTAACATTATTGGAGGCGGCAGCAAATGCCTAAAAAGCCAGTAGCATTAATTATATTAGATGGCTTTGCATTTCGTGATGAAGCATTCGGAAATGCAGTAGCACAGGCTAATAAGCCAAATTTTGATCGATATTGGAGCCAATTCCCACACGCTACATTAACAGCATCTGGAGAGGCCGTTGGGCTACCAGAAGGACAAATGGGTAATTCCGAGGTGGGTCATTTAAACATTGGTGCTGGTCGTATTGTTTATCAAAGCTTAACGCGCTTAAATAAATCGATACGTGAAGGGGACTTCTTTACAAATCAAGCATTTTTAGATGCTGTGGCACATGTGAAAGCACATAATTCTAAGCTGCATATTATGGGGCTTTTATCAGATGGTGGTGTTCATAGTCATTATGAGCACATGTTTGCTCTATTAAAGCTTGCAAAACAGCAAGATTTAACGGACGTTTTCGTTCATGGCTTCTTAGATGGTCGAGATGTTGGGCCTACAACAGCTTTAGCCTATATTGAAGAAACAGAAAAACAAATGACTGAAATGGGAGTAGGTCAATTTGCATCTATTCACGGTCGTTACTATGCAATGGACCGCGATAAGCGATGGGATCGTGTCGCGCTTACTTATAATGTACTAGTAGATGGCGTTGGTCAAACAGCGGAAAGTGCAAAAAGTGGTGTAGCAGCATCCTATGAGCGTGAAGTGACAGATGAATTTGTCATTCCATTTAGCATTCAAGAGCATGGAGAGCCAGTGGCAACGATTAGTGATAACGATGCAGTTATTTTCTTTAACTTCCGTCCTGACCGTGCTATACAGTTGTCAAAAGTATTCACAAATGAAGGCTTTGATGGTTTTGCAGTATCTGCCAAGCATCCAAAAAACTTAAAATTTGTGTCATTTACTCATTATAGTGATGAAGTTAATGCACAGGTTGCTTATGAAAATGACAACTTGAAAAATACGATCGGTGAAGTGTTAGCGATGAATGGTAAAACACAGCTACGCATTGCCGAAACCGAAAAATATCCACATGTTACTTTCTTTATGAGTGGTGGACGTGAGGAAAAATTCTTAGGTGAAGAACGTATTTTAATCGCATCCCCAAAGGTTGCCACATACGATTTAAAACCTGAAATGTCTGCCTATGAAGTGACAGAAGCCTTACTTGCAGAAATTGAGGCTGAAAAATTTGATGGTATTCTTCTTAACTTTGCCAACCCTGATATGGTAGGTCATAGTGGAATGCTTGAACCAACAATTAAAGCCATTGAAGTAGTGGATGAATGCTTAGGGAAAGTAGTAGATGCGCTTCTTGCAAAAGGTGGTGCAGCTATTATTACAGCTGACCATGGGAACTCTGATGAAGTGATAACACTAGCAGGGGAGCCTATGACAGCTCATACAACAAATCCTGTTCCAGTAATTGTGACAAAAACAAATGTTGTTTTAAGAAATGGTGGTATTTTAGCCGATTTGGCTCCAACCATGTTAGAATTATTACAGGTGTCACAGCCTACTGAAATGACAGGTCAATCATTAATTGAAAAAGAGGAGAATTAATTATGCCATTTATTACACAAGTTTATGCTCGCGAAGTTTTAGATTCACGTGGGAACCCAACAGTAGAGGTTGAAGTATTTACAGAGTCGGGCGCTTTCGGACGCTCAATCGTACCATCAGGTGCATCAACAGGTGAATACGAAGCTGTAGAATTACGCGATGGTGACAACTCTCGTTACCTAGGCAAAGGTGTATTAAAAGCAGTTGAAAATGTTAACACAATTATTGCACAAGAATTAGAAGGTAACTATTCTGTTCTTGACCAAGTTGTTATTGACAAAGCTTTAATGGAGCTAGATGGCACAGAAAATAAAGGCAAGCTAGGTGCTAACGCAATTCTAGGTGTATCCATGGCAGTTGCACATGCTGCGGCAGATTATTTAGATGTACCTCTTTATCAATATCTTGGTGGGTTTAATTCTAAACAATTACCGGTACCAATGATGAACATTTTAAATGGTGGAGCACACGCAGATAACAATGTAGATATTCAAGAATTTATGGTTATGCCTGTCGGTGCAGAATCTTTCCGCCATGCACTACGTATTGGTGCTGAAATTTTCCACCACCTGAAGGCAGTACTAAAAGCTAAAGGCTATAATACAGCAGTAGGTGACGAAGGTGGTTTCGCACCAAACCTTGGCTCTAACGAAGAAGCGATTACAGTCATTTTAGAAGCGATTGAAAAAGCAGGCTACAAACCAGGTGAAGAAGTGAAGCTTGCAATGGATGTAGCTTCATCAGAGCTTTTCAATAAAGAAGATGGTAAATACCACTTAGATGGTGAAGGTGTTGTCAAAACTTCAGAAGAGATGGTTGATTGGTACGAAGAGTTAACAAACAAATACCCAATCATTTCAATTGAAGACGGCTTAGATGAAAATGACTGGGCTGGACACAAGCTATTAACTGAACGTATTGGTAGTCGTGTTCAATTAGTAGGTGATGACCTATTTGTTACAAATACAAAAAAATTATCTGCAGGCATTGAGCAAGGAGTAGGAAATTCAATCCTTATCAAAGTGAACCAAATCGGTACATTAACAGAAACATTTGAAGCGATCGAAATGGCAAAACGTGCAGGCTACACAGCAGTTATCTCTCACCGCTCTGGTGAATCAGAGGATGCAACAATTGCTGATATCGCCGTAGCAACAAATGCAGGCCAAATTAAAACGGGTGCGCCATCACGTACAGACCGTGTAGCTAAATACAACCAACTTCTTCGCATCGAAGATCAACTTGGTTCAACAGCTGAGTACCTTGGTTTAAAATCATTCTATAACTTAAAATAAGCGACTGATATGTATATCGTCCCAAAAGTTAAACATACTTTTGGGGCGATTTTTTTATGGATGTAATGATTGGGATGGATGTGTTCATGAAAAATGAACAAAGCATCCATCGTTTAATATGATTATAATAATATGTATGAAAGAAAGTTATGAAAGGGAAAATACTATGGAGAAAAATATGGAAGTATTTGCTGGAACAGATCGTCTTCATTTAAGAAAATTTCAGACGGATGATATTGAGAGCTTTTATGCATATCGAGCTGATCCTGAAATTGCTAAATATCAATCGTGGGAGAATTATCAGTATCACGAAGCAAAAACGTTCGTGCATCACCAAATAAACCATGTTCCTCATCAGCCCATGGTACCAATTCGCCATTGCTTTGAAGGAAACGAATGAGCTTATTGGAGATTGCGCACTTCACACGCCTTTAAGTGAACCACGCATTGTAGAAATTGGATTTACCCTTTCTCCGAAACATCAAGGGAAGGGATATGCAAAGGAAGCGGTTTGCGCGTTAATAAATTATCTTTCCCACTCATTCAAGAAACATAAAGTCATTGCTTTTGCGGATGTAAGAAATAACAAATCTATTGCCGTACTTGAACGTGTAGGGATGAGACGTGAAGGTCATTTCTTACAAAACTATATGTCAAAAGGGCAATGGGTGGATGAATATCAATATTCTATTTTAGCGTCTGAATGGGAGAGCAGTAAATTTGACAGTAAGCTCCAGACGAAAGGAGAGCAGAGTGACAATGTACATTCTTGAAACAGAACGACTTATACTGCGCTTACAAACAACGGATGATGCGCCATTTATTCTTGAGCTAGTGAATGATCCCTCATGGATACAATTTATCGGTGACCGCGGTGTGAAGACCGTAGAGGAGGCGGCTAATTATATAGAAAATGGTGCAATACGTATGTATGAGCAATTCGGATTCTGCCTATATGTAGTGGAAAAAAAGGAAGATCAAACCCCGATTGGAATATGCGGTTTCGTCAAAAGGGATACTTTAGAGGATGTAGATATTGGATTCGCGTTTCTCCCTAATTATTGGGGAAAGGGATACGCCTATGAAGCAGCATCAGCCGTTTTAGCCTATGGTCTAGATACACTAGGATTTAATCGAATTGTGGCTATTACTACCCAAGATAATCATGCGTCAGCTAAGTTACTCGAAAGAATTGGCTTGCAGTTTGAAAGGGTCATCCAATTTTCCAATGATTCTGAGGAACTTAGACTTTTCTCATTTAATGAAGAGGAAAGTTAATGAACATAAAAAAGGTCAGTCTGTAGTGAGCTAACACTTCAGACTGACTCTCCACTTACTATTAAATTATTACTGTGCCCAGTATTTATCCATATTCTGGTCTAAATAAACCCAGCCCTTCCAGCCAATATGAATCGTATCCATTATAAAATAAGGATCGTACTCATGGTCTGTAAAATCAACATAGTCGACATTGGCATCCTTTAATAGTTGTGCCATCTTCTCATAATATTGTTGACGACGTTCTTTAGGATAGCCATTATAATCATACCAATAGCCGTTAACGGGAATAGAGACGAATAATGGCTTAGCACCAGCATCCTTTAACACATCCATAACTAACTGAAAATCCTTGTACTCAGGAGATTCCGTATAATCTTCATGCTTGCGCATATTCTTAAACTTTGAAAAATTAGCGTTAACCAGTCGCTTGTAAGCTCTATTTTCAATCATATATTCATTGGAGACACGTTTCTCCCCATAGGCTTCAGCATGCTTTATTTGCTGTTCAAAGCTTTGGTCCGCAACGAGCTTATCATTATTTTTTAATGAATGCCCCTTGCGAGGGAATAGCGAATAGTAGAGATCCTTTTTTTCTAGTAATTCCTTGTGAAAGCGGCCCGCTACCATAGCCATACGTCCTGTAACAGGATGTTTTTTGCCATTAGACATTTGATATTGATACATCGTTTTTAAGAGACGATCTCGCTCAACAGTATCAAATTCTAACAGGCGTTCCATAGCCTGTTTACGGAGATTAGCATCCATGTCACGATTAAACGCTAAGTCATAGGCATGTAACATAGAATAATTCGGTGAAAAATGGAATTCACCCATGCCTTTTTCCGTAAACCATTGGGGTGAAATAATAAAGACTAATTTTTTGCCCTCTAAATTTTTCTCTTGCGCCGCAAAATTTAAGAAATGCGTAATGGACTGCATCCCACCACGACCAATCATAAATGTCGTATACGGGGCATCTGTTGCTCGGGCATAATTATAAGGGTGAAACGGGTCAAATCGATTTAATTCAGAGGAACCGTATAAAGGCATGGAAGTAGGTTCCTGTAACATTCGCTCCTGTAAATACGTGCCTTGAAAAACGAGTGGAGACATATTTGTTTTGGCTTGCTCCACATCATCTTCTGATATCCATGCTTTGATCCAAGAATTTGGAAAGAAGACAAAGCCGGAAAACAGGGCTAAGGCAATAAATAGTGATAGAAAGCCTTTTTTTATCATTGTCTTTCAGCTAATTTCCCTGCAATACGATTCGGCGTGTTCCATTCTTCACGATTAAAATCAGTAATAGGTACAGAAATATTAAAGCGATTTTCAATTTCTACCAATAAATTAATGGTACCAAAAGAATCGAGAAGACCTTCCTCGAATAGATCGATATCTGGGTTTTCTACAATAATTTCATCTTCACATAACTCCACTAGCATTTCTAAAACTTGTTGTTTATCCATTAATAATTCTCCTTTATTGAACAGGCTTTATTTGTAGAAAGCCTTTAGTTAAAATAATTTTCCTGAAAAGATATAGAAGCCAAAACATACGGCATTGAACGTGATAAATACACCAATGGCATGCGTCCATTTATTTTTTGGCCAAAGCTTATGCTTTTTATTCCAGCGTTCGAATTTATCGAAGCTAATAATTAATAAGGCATGATAGAGGCCGTAAACGACAAAATGCCATTCGAGGCCATGCCAAATGCCCATTAAAAAGAAGAGTAAAAAGAACCCTATATATGAAATGGCGAATTTATTTTTCAGCCATTTTTTCTTCGTCATCCAAAGGACAAAGCGCATATAAACATAATCTCTAAACCAGAAGGAAAGACTCATATGCCAACGATTCCAAAAGTCTTTAATATTGCGACTGGCAAATGGACGGTTAAAGTTAATAGGTGTTTGAATGCCCATTATTCGGCTTACACCTACTGCGAATGCACTATAGCCTGCAAAGTCAAAGAATAAGTAAAAGCTATACATATACATATACGCCAGCTGTCCTTGGAAAGGTGTCAAATAGTTATACGTATGGTTTGGCAAATAAATAAGTGTGTAGTTGTAGATTAAATAAGCCAATATAAATTTATATAAAAAGCCCACAAAGATATAGTTAATGCCACTTAGTAACAGCTTTTGATAGTCTTCCGAAGAGGGAACCGAATGAAAATCCTTCGTAAAACGGCGCCAACGATCGATAGGACCCGACGATACTGTAGGAAAGAACAGTAAAAAATAGGCCAGTTCGACGATAGAGACTTTTTCCTTCATTAAGCCGTCGCGTGTTTCTAAAATCATTTGCACCGCTTTAAATGTAATGTAGGACACACCTAGGAAGCCGAATAAATGATGTAGACCAAGGATAGGCAAAATCTTCACTAGCACAAGCGGCAAAATCGACAGGAGCACAGCCATGACAAAAACAGGTCCATTATTTTGCTGTTGTCGATAGCGTTGATAGGTCGTAATAAGGACTATTTGAAAGACCGTAAACAATATTAACGAAATGGATCCGTTCAATGAGTGTCCAAAGATAAGGGCTAAAACAATCAACGAAACTAATAAATTATAATGCTTCGCAGACTTGCCACGTAAACCTAATAGAATGGTAGGTAGCAATAATAGTCCAATAATGAGAAAGAATGCTATATTTCCATAAGGCGTCATACTGTTTCCATAACCGCCAATCCTTTACGATCGACTTTACCATTTGGATTTAGCGGTAAAGCGTCCATATATTTAAACGTTCTAGGTATCATATAGGCAGGTAAATACTCCGATAATAGGGTCTTCAGCTGCTTCGTCATTTTAAAAGCAGAGTCCGCTAAAGGCTCACGTAAAACGATATGAGCATTTAGAGAAACAATTTCTTTATCTTTGTAGACAGGAACTACTACACAGCTTGAAACAGGTGGTAGGTTACTAATTTGTTTCTCAATCTCCTCGATCTCTAAGCGATAACCATGTAGTTTTACTTGGAAATCCTTGCGACCTAAAAAGAACAAATACCCATCTTGCTCATAGCCCATATCTCCGGATTGATAGATGCGATGACCAGCTACAGTTGGAAAGGCTTTAGCTGTTAACTCGGGTGCTCCTAAATAACCTGCACTGACAGTTGGCCCCGAAATAACAATTTCTCCATCATCTAATAAAGAAACATTTGGCTCAGAAATAGGAGCAATCGGTAATTGCTCAAATTGTTCTATTAATGCTTTCGTTACCTTTACATAGGATACAGCGACAGTCGTTTCAGTAGGTCCATATAAATTATAGATTGTGGCCTGTGGAAAACGTTGCATGAGCTCTTTAATGACAGGTACTGGTAAAACTTCACCGCAGAATAAAAAGGTATCTAATGCAGGCATGAGCTTTTGCTCCCATTCCTTGTTCATTAAGCACATCTTGGCAAAGGAAGGGGTAGACGTCCAAACACGAGTATTGGACAACGCTAATGAGTCAAATAAAGCTCGAGGGTTGGCAATTTCTTGTTGTGTAATTGCGTAAAGCGTATGCCCTCCTACAAGAGCTGGATAGAGATCCATGACGGATAAGTCAAAAGAATAGGGAGCTTGATTTAAAAATACGCCTGATTCCTGTATTGGAAAATGCTCCTGCATCCAAGTAACGAAATGAGCTAAATTATTGGCAGTTATTTGGACGCCCTTTGGCTGTCCAGTCGAGCCAGAAGTGTAAATGATATAATGAATCTCCTCCTGCTGCACCCAGCTTGTTGATGCTGGACTGTCTTGGAGGGAGGGTGAGTCTAACACATCACTCACTGTTACTACAGGTATGTTTGTTAGCATCTGTAATGGTTCTGTAGTGAATACTAGACAAGCTTTCGATGCCTCTAAAATTAACTGTAATCTTTCAGACGGTGTTGACGAGTCAACGGGTACATATGGGTGTCCCGCCTTTACTGCACCCAAAAAGGCAACAATCTGTAAAGGGGACATATGTCCATAAACGACAATGGGCTGCTGTCTCTGCAAATGATGTGCCATGATATAATCGGCTAGACAATCCGAATAATGCCAAAGCTCACCATATGTTAAGGAGGCATTGTAGGTTTGATAAGCAGTTTTTTGTGGCTGTTGGATGGCCACACGTTCAATAGCTGCTAAAATACTTAACATCAGTAAAACTCCTTTATTTAAAATTCCGTATATATAAATGGTCCAGCGTTCATATCATGAAAGCCATGTATTAGAAACAACAGCACCAAAACGATCAAATAAAATAACGTGAATCCGATAAAGCGTAGATACTCATTATTTTTGATGGATTCCATTTGTCCACCTCCAATGAAAAAAGTATAGGATTAAACTTTCAAAAAATACTAATTTACTAGTTAAAAATCCTTACCTTATGTTTTTAACACTGATTTGACGGAATGTGGAGAAAAATGTTGCTGGATTAAGGTGAATTCATTAAATCATAAGATTAATTTAAGGTAAATTTAAGGTTCTGGGGGAATGTACAAGAGTTACAAACTGTTTGATGGCTATTTTTATGTAAAAAGGGCACGAACATAAGGGAATAATCTCAACTTATGTTCGTGCCCTTATTTTTATTTCACGGCATCTATAACTTTTTTAGAAACATAAAATTCAGAGCCATTGTAAACATTAATGGTATTGAATGTGTGGGTTTTTTCTGTGTTCGTTGAAGTTTGTTCATAAATCATTGTGTTTTTATTAACAGGAATTTTCACTGTTACATCCGCCTTTTGAGCAACGAAAGTTGGGTTTTCTTTATCGGATAGATCTATTTTTGTTGTAAAGCCTTTCTCTGTAAATGCCTTTGTCGCAGGCACATACAAATCATCTGTCAGTGACTTAAGGTCGAAGCCCATAAATTGTGCCATTGAATGAGCTAAATCCGTGTTTTCAACTAGTCCAGTTAATTTAGAAGGGCCAAATGAATAAAGAAAGACATCTTCACCCGTATGACCACCCGTCGTATAACCAATGTTCGCACGTTTTGCAAGCATTTTTACCATTTCACTACCGACATCTTTCACTGATTTTAATGTAGAAAGCTCGTCCTTCGTTAATGGATCTAATCCATACAGAGCAGAAACCTCCACTATGTTGGAACGGTCTTCTTTTAGTTGGCTTAAAGCTCCTTCTACGGTCATGGAAGCTTTTTTTAATGGATCAATATAAGCTGAAACAGGAATGCTTGAATAGGTACTAGTAGTATTGGCGTTCCCCATCGTAATTCCGCTATTTCCATGGTCTGTGACTGCGATGACTAATGTATTCCCATCTTCCTTCGCGAAATCAATGGCTTCTTTTACGGCATCATCAAACGACAAAATATCGCTTATTATACCGATTGTGTCATTGGCATGTGCAGCCCAGTCTACCTTACTACCTTCAACAAAAAGGAAGAAGCCATCCTTATCCTTTTTAAGCGTGTTGATTGCTTTATTCGTCATTTCAGCAAGTGTAGGCTCAGATTCCCTAGTTTTGGCACGATCTAAATCATACGCCAAGGCACTTGGTGCAAAGCTTCCCCAAATTTTTGATGAGGGACTATTTAATAACTCATCACGAGTATGCACTAAATCATATTGATTATTTTTCAATACTTTAATTAAATCCTCGCCGTCCTTGCGGGCATTTTTAGATGTACCTGGTGTAAGTGATTCTAAACCTCCACCTAAGACAACGTCAATATTTTGATAAACCTGCTGTTCAGCAATATCTCCATATTGGCTCCTATTGTTAGCATGTACTGAGAAACCGGCAGGCGTCGCATGTTGAATTTCAGAGGTAGAAATCAAGCCAGTAGCTTTCCCTTGCTGTTTAGCACCTTCTAATACATTGGCTACAGGTCTAAAGGCATCCTTCTTATCTATTTGCGCTAATCCAGGTGAATTAATCTCAGATGGGAGAACCCCTACATATTTATCATTCGATTTATGTCCCGTCGCTAACGCAGTAGCGGCAGGGGCAGAGTCTGTAATGGCAGATTCAGCAGAATATGTGCGCATCGCACCCGATAAAATTTCATCCATTGCTAAACTTTCCCCTTTATACCAACGGGAAAGTGTTACAGCATTATTACTGCTCCCATCCATCACCAGCATAATGACATTTGTTGGTTTTTTTACTTCAGCTGCTTGTACATCTTGCTGTGGAATACTAACTGCGGATAAAGTCACTGCACTTGCTAATAGTAATGAAGCCCATTTTTTTGCGTATTTCATGATTTTCCTCCTTTAGGTGAATGATCAACTGTAAGTGTAAAGGAAGGGTGTAAAGCTACCGTTAAAAACTTGTTAATAAAATATGGTAATACTGTAAATGTGAAGAGATAGTGCTGTGGTTGGCCAACTGAAGGAGAGGGAGATAGAATCTGTGTGGAATCCGCACACAGATTCAATGTAGGATTACAAATTTTGTTGATGCTTGGAACCGTCAAGCGTTTCGTAATACAAAATACCATCTTGAATGTTCAAGTTCAGTACCTCGTCTTCGAATAATACCTCCTCGGAACCGTCCTGGACATTTATTTTTGTTAAATAGCCTGCATTATCATAGTCACTACAATAAATAGATTGTTGGTCAGTCACTAAATAATAGCAGGCAGTTGCAGTAATTTGCTTATTTTCATTTGTCGTTAAGTCATAGGAATAAACTGTACTATCGCTCATGCTGTTATAATAGATTACACTATCTACTGTATTGGCATACCACATATCATGCATAAAATCATATTCGTTACTAGTAGCGGCAAAATAGTTTTCATTGGCCCATAAATGATCTTGGCTTAGTTTTTCATCATTGACCAAAAAATATTCGTAGGAAATTGTAAAAGGCTCGGTAGGGGCAACGTCATTCCAAGTTGTATCAAGATGATACCAATTGCCATTAACCTGGACTAGATTCCAGGCGTGTAGCTGATCTTCACTATAGCCATAGACGTATTTCGCATCGAGATCAGATGGTACTAATAGACGGTAAGTAAGTAAAGCATAAGCCTGACATACTGCAGTTTCTTCATTAATTAATTCGAAAACGGATTGACCTTCAGTAGAGCCCTGTTCCGTATATGTGGCTAGCTGGACAACATAATCATTAATGACTTTCGCACGATCAAAGTCTGTCATGTCTTTGGTAATATATTGATTCACGAACGCCTCCACATATTGGTCTACCTTTTTTTCCTTCTTGTCATCGGTTAAATATTGTATGGACAATTCTACTAAATAGCCATTATCGGTTTCCCAAGCTACCCATTCATAATATAAAAAATAACCAGCTGTATAAGGGTCAACGAAGGTAATCAGGTTATTTAAATCATTGAGCTGTACTTCAAAATCCTCAAAATCCAGCTTCCCTGTATAAGAAACCTCAAAGTGCTCTTCAAATTGAGCAACCTGCTTCTCCACTTTTTTTGCAAATTGTAGTAAAGCCGGATCATCCTTAAATAAAGTGGTTGAAAATAAATCGGTAGGTGAAAATGAGGCAGATAATGCTTTGTTTTCTGGTATTTTTATATCAGTATTTGTTTCATTTGGTTCTTCTGTTAAAGTTGTTGTCATTGTGACATCCTCTTCATCTTGTAGTAGGATGTCGATTGCCTTTGAGCATGCTGTAAAAAAGGGAATGGTGCAGCATAATAAAAGCAGTGCTAATTTTTTGTTCAATACATAAATCCTCCAATAAAATATCATTTTTTCCATTATAATCTAAAATTAGAGGAGGTGTTATCCACAAATAGTCGTATAATCCGGCAAATAGATGTACGTGAAGAGGAAAAATTCCTACTAAACAGAAAGCTAAGTTTGTCACGGCAACCTTTTTTTGTTATAATGTAGTCTGTTGTGATGTTTCAAAGTTCGGGAGGTGCAGTGAATGCATACAGTAGTATTAGTTTCATTAGTTATCGTATCATTAGCGTTGATCGTGGTGGTATTACTTCAATCTAGTAAAAGTGCAGGCTTATCAGGTGCCATCTCGGGTGGAGCTGAGCAACTATTTGGAAAGCAAAAAGCGCGTGGTATGGATTTAATCCTTCACCGTGCAACAATTGTGTTAGCTATACTATTCTTTATTTTAGCAATCGCTATTACAAAAATCTAATAGTTGAAGATATATCGCCTAACCACATTGGTTGGGCGTTTTCTTTTATCATAACCAAATGGAAAATTTTCTCGATGGAGTAAAAATTGAAATGTAACGTTATAGCCAAATGTTGTGCTCGAGGCATCATCGAGAGGGCTATAATGGGTATAGTATATATGAGCGTTTTAGGATGAAGGAGTGCTTACCATGAATAAATCATTATCACAGCCATTTTTCTTTCAAGCAGGACCCCGTGCCGTTTTATTACTACATGGCTTTACAGGTAGCTCGGCAGACGTCCGCATGCTTGGTAGATTTTTAGAGAAAAAAGGGTATACTACTTTAGCACCTCACTATAAAGGTCACGGTGTGGAACCAGAAGAACTAATCACAACAGGTCCAGCAGACTGGTGGCAAGATGTCTTGGCCGCCTATAAACAGTTACAGGATGCTGGCTATGAAGAAATTGCTGTTGCCGGCCTTTCATTAGGTGGTGTGATGGCATTAAACGTTGCCTTAAACAACCCTGTTAAAGGAATTGTTACGATGTGTGCACCTATGACTATGCGTACTACAGACGTCATGTTTGAGGGTGTTTTGAAATATGCTAAAGACTATAAAAAGTTCCAAGGTAAACAGGAGGAACAAATCGAAACAGAAGTAGCACTCATTGCTGAAAAAGGCATGCCGTCTCTCCAAGAGCTACGTGAATTTATTGTACGTACTCGTCAAGAAATCGACATGATTTATGCCCCTATTTTTGTCGTTCAGGCTACAAATGATGAGGTAATAGAGACAGAATCTGCCAACATTATATATAATCAAACTGAGTCACTTGATAAGCATATTAAGTGGTATGAAAACTCAAAACATGTTATTACGTTAGATCAAGAAAAAGATCAATTACATGAAGACATTTATCGCTTTTTAGAAAGCCTAAATTGGGCACAATAAAATTATAAATAGGATTTTCTCATGAAGGAGGGAATATGTATGAAAGACCAAAAAGATACACTACAAAGTCGGTTACTCGTTTTTTTCGGCCAAGATGATTACAAACCATTAACTGTCGGTGAAATCGAGGATGAATTCGGCTTTGAAGATGCGGAAGAATTTAAGGAGCTTGTCAAAACATTAGTTCGTATGGAAGGACAGGGCTTAGTTGTGCGTTCTCGCTCCAATCGTTATGGCCTACCAGAACGTATGAATTTACTAAGAGGTAAATTTATCGGTCACGCGAAGGGCTTCGGCTTTGTAGCACCTGATGTTGAGGGCATGGATGATGTGTTCATCCCACCGCATGAAATTAATGGCGCTATAAATGGAGATATCGTTCTTATTCGTGTGTTAAAAGAATCATTTGGTGATCGCCGTGAGGGGACGGTAACTAAGGTCGTTGAACGTGGTCAAACAAGCTTTGTCGGCACATTCCAAGCTAACCGTGGCTTTGGTTTTGTTGTCTTAGACGATAAAAAGCTGCCAATGGATATCTTTATCGCAAAAGGGGATACATTAGGCGCTGTTGATGGACATAAAGTTGTGGTTGAAGTAGCTACATGGCCTGAAGATTTAAAATCTGCTACAGGCTATATTACAAAAATTTTAGGGCATAAAAATGATCCAGGCGTGGATATTTTATCGATCCTATATAAGCACGATATACCGCCTGAATTCCCAGACGAAGTCATCTCTGCTGCACAACGTGTGCCAGATGATATTACAGAGGCTGATTTAGTAGGTCGTCGTGATTTACGTCATGAAACGATTGTAACCATCGATGGGGCTGACGCAAAGGACTTGGATGACGCAGTAACCGTAACAAAAAATGTGGATGGTACTTATAAGCTTGGCGTACATATCGCAGACGTTAGTTATTATGTAACGCAAGGCTCTGTCATCGATCTTGAAGCCTATGACCGTGCAACAAGTGTTTATTTAACAGATCGTGTTATCCCGATGATTCCGCATCGACTATCAAACGGCATTTGTTCATTAAATCCACAGGTTGACCGTTTAACACTATCCTGTGAAATGATTATCGATGCGAATGGAAATGTTATTTCACATGAAATTTTCCAAAGTGTGATTAAAACGACTGAACGTATGACGTATAATGATGTCTACAAAATTTTAGAGGAGCAAGATGAAGCGTTAATCAAACGCTATGAGCCACTTGTTCCGATGTTTAAAAATATGGCAGAGCTATCTGGCATTTTACGTCGTAAACGTGAATCTCGAGGTGCCATTGACTTTGACTTTAAAGAATCTAAAGTCATCGTGAATGAGGAAGGTTGGCCAGTTGACATTGAGCTACGTGAACGTACAGTAGCGGAGAAGCTAATTGAAGATTTCATGCTAGCTGCCAATGAAACGGTAGCGGAGCACTTCCACTGGATGAATGTACCGTTCCTATACCGTATTCACGAAGATCCAAAACCAGAAAAGCTTCAACGCTTCTTTGAATTTGTTACGAACTTCGGTATTTTAATTAAAGGTACAGGCAATACCGTGCATCCTAAAGCATTACAGGATGTTCTGAAAGCGATTGAAGGTATGCCAGAGGAGCCTGTTATTTCAACGATGCTGCTACGCTCGATGCAACAGGCAAAATATTACCCAGAAAGCCTAGGTCACTTTGGCCTATCAACTGATTTCTATACACACTTCACATCACCAATTCGCCGTTATCCGGACTTAATTGTACACCGATTAATTCGTACGTATTTAATTAATAAGGATACTTCTCGAGAAACGGTCGCACAGTGGGGGATGGCAATGGATGAAATTGCTGACCACACATCCGAGCGTGAACGCCGTGCGGTAGATGCAGAACGTGATACAGATGCTTTGAAAAAGGCACAATATATGTCTGATAAAATTGGCGAAGAATTTGAAGGAATCGTGTCATCCATTACCAACTTCGGTATTTTCGTGGAGTTGCCAAACACGATTGAAGGACTTGTCCATATTAGCAATATGACAGATGATTACTACCGTTTCGATGATCGTCAAATGATCATGATCGGTGAACGTACAAATCGTCAATTCCGTATTGGTGATGAAGTAACAGTCCGTGTTGCCAATGTCATTATTGAGGAGTCATCCATTGACTTTGAAATCGTTGGAATGGTAACTTCATATGGACGAACACGCAAAGCCGCGCCGACTGTTATTCATGCACGTAAAAATTATAACGACAATAAAGGTGAACGCAGTCGCAGAAGCACACGTAGCGACGACGAAAAAGGCGGGCGTGGTGGCAGCCGTAGAAGCAGTCACCAAGAAGAAGAAAGTGGAAGTCGTGGTACTAAACGCGGTGAACGCCGTGAAGGTGACCGTGATCCACGTGGACGTCGCAAAGATGACTCAAGCAGCCCAGGTCCTAAAAAACGCGTGAAACAAAAGCAAAAATTCTATGAAGGCATTGCAAAGAAAAACAAAAAGAAAAAATCAAAACGTAAATAAGCATGTGCGAAAGTGTCCTCAGAAAGGATACTTTCGCTCAAGCTCAACCTTTAAGTAGAGGGTGAATCATATGGCAAAAGGTTCAGGAAAAGTATTAGCACAAAACAAAAAAGCTGGACATGATTACTTTATTGAAGAGACAATCGAAGCAGGCATGGTCCTAACCGGTACAGAAATCAAATCCATTCGTGCAGGAAAGGCCCAACTAAAAGACTCCTACGTCCGAATTACCAATGGCGAAGCATGGATTAGCAATATGCATGTCAGCCCCTTCGATCAAGGTAACCGTTTCAATCACGACCCACTACGCGCCCGCAAATTGCTTCTCCATAAAAAGCAAATCGGCGAGCTAGTTGGTGCCGTTAAACGTGACGGCTACACAATTGTCCCATTGAAAATGTACATCAAGGACGGCTATGCCAAGCTCTTAATCGGCGTCGGCAAAGGGAAAAAAGACTACGATAAACGTAACGACATGCGCAAAAAAGAAGCCAAACGCGAAATGGAACGCACCTTCAAATCCAAAAATCAATATTAATAGATTGGGAGAAAGCTCACTACATGGTTGGTGGGCTTTTTGCTTTTGGTTGGAGTGTGCGGCGCGTGGCGGATAGAATCTCGGAAGTGACGGATAGCATTTCTACCCAAGCCAATTTTTCCTATTATAGCGGGACACTTGAACTATCGCAGATTTTGTTTTATAATATGTATTACTGATTGCCAGATTTCATGGAAGCGTACTTTTAAGCTCCCACCGTACTAGAAGCAATTCTAGCTCTTTGTTTGAACGAGGCCTAACCGCTTCGGTTCATATATCAAGGGGACGTTACGGATTCGACAGGGATGGTTCAAGCTTTAGTCGCGCGTCGGAGGGCTCGGCTCCGTCATCAACGACAGTTATATAATAACTGGCAAACAACAAAACTTAGCTTTCGCAGCGTAAGCTCGTAAGCGCTCTGCCTCTCTATCGCCCATGTAGAGAACGTGGGGCCCAACTTTAGTGGGATACGGTCGATGGTGCCACCTGAGTCATCGGCAAGAGATTTCCAGGTTAGCGTACAGGACGCCTGTTTGTCGGCATAATGTTACGCGAATCGTAAATAGGCAAACTACACGCGTAGAAGCTGAAGTATTGGAGTCTTTGGACGCGGGTTCGACTCCCGCCGTCTCCATAAAATTTTAACGTAAAACGTTGATATATCAGCGTTTATAGGACTAGGGATATTGAACGAGAGTTGAACTCTTGTGCAATATCCCTTTTCTTATCCCTAAGGAAATTACATATTTTAAGCTTATTCAAAGACCTTCTAATAAAACATATTAGGAGGTTTTTTTTATGTCTAATAGGAAGCGAAAACACGGTATATTCGCGGTAAATAGTGAAGTAGTATTGCTATCAAGTGATAAAGCGGTAGAAAGAGAAGGTACGCACATTAGCGTTGCACTTGAAACAGTCTTTAAACAAATGCGTATAGCAGGGAATAGACCGCGCACAATTGAAAGCTATGAGTACATCTTTAAGCAGTTTGTAGAGGTTTGTGGAATCGTAGTAGTGGAGGAAATTGATTTAGATAAGCTCTATCACTATTTAGATGTTTTACAGGTTACTCCTGCGACTAAACTAATACGCTTAAAGTCCATTAAAGCTGTGCTAAGTAAGTTCTACAATAACGGTTGGTTAAAAGACCGCTTCTGGAGCAATATTCAAATTAAGATTGATAAGGAAGTAAAGAAGGGAGCGCGGGAGTCTGATATAGATAAGCTCCTGCAACTAATAGACCAAACTACTTTTATAGGCTTTAGAGACGCCGCCGCGATTAAATTAATGTACAAGACAGGTATTAGGATACGAACGTTAGGAGAGCTTAGAGAACGTCATATAGACTTTGAAAACCTATGCTTAAACTTAGATGGCTCTACGCTAAAGAATCACAAGTTTTTAAAGCTCCCTATTGATACAGAACTAGCGGAAATGTTAAAGCTGCTTATTAAATTAAACAATGGTATCCGCGCTCATTTTGGTACAGACAACCGCCATGTATTTATCACTCAAAATGGTACACCTATGAATAACAGTAAATCGTCTAACTGTGCTATTTCTAAGCAATTAAGTAAGTATTCGAAGCGGTTCGGTTTAGAGAATATTAATGCACACGCGATTCGCCGCACATACGCGAAGAGTTTACTAGAGAAGGGAGCTAGTATAGCCTTAATAAGTAAAGCGCTAGGACATAGCGATTTAGCGGTTACAACACAGTATCTAGAGCTTGATGTTGAAGAAGTGGCGAAAGATTTGAGAGAGTTTTTATAATATAATAGGTATTAATTCTTAGTAGTGGTGGTGTATATATTTTATGACAGATTTATTGAATTTTTCTTTACCGTTATTAAAAGATAGTTCTGGTCGAGATAGAGAGGTAAAGCAATTCGGTTTAAAGAAAGTTGAAGAAGTAATTTATCAGCATTTATTCTTTGATAAAGACCATAGAGAGTTAGATAAAGAAGTTCTAGGCAAAATAGATGGTTCTACTAAAGGTAGAATGTCTGCAAATATTCTTTATTATTATGGAATTAAGGGGAAAAATGCTAATAATAAAGCTATGTTCCGCGGTATTTTCAAAGACATTTCATTGCAAGAAGGAATTGAGCATCTAGAAAAATTAATTGTACAAGAGTCTTCTCGCGGTGATATTGAAAACTTGAAAAAAATTATTACTCACTTAAAGAATGGAATTGATAGAGAAGAGTTTGAAAATGATTCATTGTATTTAGATGAAGTAGATGAAGATTTAAATCAGTCATTAAATGAAGAGACTGACTTACTAATAGTAGATGAAGTGAAGACACCAGCTTATTCTGACAAGATAAGAGAGAGAAAATGTGGGTATGGAAGAAACCCTAAAATTGCAGCAGAGGCTATTTTAGAAGCCAAGTTTAAATGTGAAGTTGATGAAGCACATGATACTTTTATTTCTAAAAAGTATAAAAAGCCATATGTAGAAGCACACCATATTGTTCCAATGAAGTACCAATATAAATATCCGAATGCAAGTTTAGATGTACACGCTAATATTGTAGCTTTATGTCCCAACTGTCATCGTTTAATTCATCACGCAATAGATTTAGAATCAGAAGCTATTTTAGAATTACTTTTTAATGGAAGAGCATCTAAATTAACTAATTGTGGTATTGATATTGACCTAGAAACTTTACTCCTTATGTATAAAGGGTAAAGAGGATTAAAAGGAAGGGGAGCAGACTTTCCTTATTATTTTTCTAGTAAAGAGATTTTACTAAAGATACTTTATTTTACTTTCCCTTATAATAAGACCAGCGTAGCTGGTCTTACTGAATTTGTTAGAGATTATATTATGTTTGAGATACGGAGCGAAGCGGAGTTTCTCAAACATAATCTTATTTTTAATAAATTCTAGTCTCTAATTGAAATACAGAATACTTAATATAAAGACAGATATATAAGAGTAGATTTACCTTAAAAAAGGCTGTGAACGCTGTTATATATACGTTTATAACCTTTTTAATATGTTCGGTTTTTTGCGCAAAATTGCACAGATATGTTCGGTTTTTTGCACAAAAATTTTTAAGAATTGATACATTACGAGACCTTTGTTTTACTTCTACGTAACTTTTCTTTCCTAAAGTTTTCGAAGCGGTCTAAGATGTCTTGAATACGTTTATAAGTTTTTGTTCCTTTTGGGAAAACAATATGAGGGTGTAACGTGTATGAATCAATACCACTACATTTAGACACCATTAGAAAGCCTTTTTGAGATAATGAATTTATCAGTCTTTTAACGCTAGATAGTTTCATGTTCGTAAAGTCTGCTAATTCCTCTATATTAAAGTATTCTAGGCTAGCATTTTGGATAGTTTCCTCCGATTCTATCACAGGAGAGGTATAACGAGCTGTAGGATTATGTACGAGTTCGAAAGTGGCATGATGACAAATAGGGAGTAACTTATAAATAAACACTAGTTCTGATAATTCTAGACCGTCAATCATCTCTACAAGTTTATTTCTATAAAGTTTTATGAAACGATTTTCCTCTGTAGAATCGGGGAATTTACCCATAATGTGATAATGAGGGTTTACACGATAATTCTTTACCCTTTTATCCTCTTCATTTTCTACTTCTTCCAAAATACCTAATGAAACAAACTTAGTAAGGTATTCATTCGTTTTTGTACGACCTTTTCCGATATGTTCTCCAATATCTTTATTATTCATAGGTTTACCACCACTAATTAGTAAACCATTTTTACCTTTCTTCATTTTAATTAGAATAGTAATTAAAACACCACATTCCATTGGCGAAAGGTCGAGAACAATATCTTTCATACTATTTCTAAAACAGCCTATAAATTCAGTTAGTCCTCCATATTCTGGAGGTATGTAATTTTTAGTTTCTTTTCTTTTGAGACCTTCACGTTGCCTTTGAGCTTTTTGAGCTTGTTCTTGAAGAATATCTTCAAATACACTTCTAGCGTCGAAGACTTCTCCGTTCTCATCTACAATCCGTTTACCGTCTAATGCCCGCATTGATTCTACAATACTCATATGTAATTCCTCCTAAATAGTAAAGTAATAGCCGCTACACTTTAAAAGTGGCGGCTGTATATATAAACCTTTCATAGTTATAGTACCGAGCAGGTAGAGTTTGTTAACTAACGGTTGGGATATTATCGGAAATATTATCTATTTTCCGTTCGGGAAGTCCAATCTTATACAGATAGTCAATGAACGAATCTTTAACAAGAGCATACCTGTATGCACTATAAAAACCTTTATAGCTTACTGTTTCAATTATTCCGGCTTTGATAGCTCTATTTAACATTGAGCTATCAAAACCCTCAAATTCTAAAACTTTAATTGCTTGTTCTACTGTTACCATTATTGATTGCCTCCTGTACCATATACCGCTTCGTAAACGACATTAGCATTTAACCCTACTTCGTTAATGAGGTAGTTTTGCAAGCTGTCAACGCATACTACGAATGGGTCCGCTGTGTTTGGGCAGTAATGAGGTCTTTGAACGCGCTTTAATTTACCATTGTCTACGAGCTTTTTAGCTGATTGTGTAGACACTCCCATTTTTAAACGAGAAAGAACTCGTCCTGTCTGCTCTAAAGTGTAATTCATACTTTCTTCGCTCCTTTTTTAACGTGATTAATAACCTCATAGTACGAAAATCGCCTTGCTCCTCCGATTAAATAGCTTGGAATAGTATCCTCCATAACCCATCTTCGCACCGTTGTTTGTGTAACTCCGAATAGCTCGCTAACCTCTTTAACGGTTAATAGCTTCTCCATATACAACGCCTCCTGTTCTTGTATCTATGGTTATTATAAGAACGTTAATGCAATGAATTAACGTATTGTGGTAGAGGTTATTAGTGTATTTATTGAATTGATACAGTAAATTATTTTGCTATTAGACAGGTAGAGAAGGCGCGGCTAAGTAAAAAGCTAGTTTTAGTGGAGGAACCTAGATATTCACAAAAAAATCTCCCGTATCTCACAAGAGATACCTCGTCTTAAAAGTGCTTCAAGCGTTCATTAATCACGGGGTACCCTCTATAAAGGAAAGTGAGAGCAATGAGTACCATTGATTCCCTGTCTGTTCCGTAAACTAAGCTAGGTAGTAGCTGCTAATGAGTTATTCTTGGATTATATTTCAATATTTGTGACACATAGTTCCTTATTATTAATTTTGAAAATGGTATAATAGTACAAAAATGGGTGGTGTTATTTTATGAAGTGGTTAATATCTGCAAATGGTAAAATGTACAACCATGTAGGAGCTTTTGATGAATTTGGATATATAGACTGGCGTCAAAAAGCAAACTATGAAGTAGGAGATACTGTCTATATATACGCTACTAAGCCATATATGAAGGTTATGTTTAAAACCATTGTAGAAAAGGTTGAAATTTCATCAGATGAGATAACAGATGATAAAAAGTATTGGTATGATATAGAGGAATATGAAAACTCTTTATCGGGAAAATATGCTCGATTGAGATTAATTGAACGTGTAGATAGTGAGAAGCTTTCACTTTACGAATTAAAGGAGAATGGTTTAAAAGCTGCGCCACAAGGTCCAATAAAAGTAAGGGAGCAACTCGAAGCGTATTTAGAGAGCAATTTTAATGATTATTATTCGGAAGGTGTCTTTCCAGAAGAAGTTGGTAATGATTTAGAAGAAGGACATAGACGAACAATCACCGTTAATAAATATGAACGTAGCTCCGTTGCGAGGCAGAAATGTATTGAAGAGCATGGTTTAAACTGTGCTGTTTGTAATATGAACTTTGAAGAGGTTTATGGAGAGATTGGTAAAGGGTTTATTCATGTTCATCATATTATCCCTCTGCATGAAGTAGGCGGTTCATATAAGGTAAATTATAAGAGGGATTTAGTTCCTGTATGTCCGAATTGCCATGCTATGTTACATAAAAAATTAGATGGAGAATTTGTTACTATAGACCAACTAAGAGCACAGTTTAAAAGGAGATGAAATAATGGATTGGTTAGATTGGTTTTCTAACGTCAATTGGGGAGCTGTAGGGGCAATTTCGTCTGCGGTTGCAAGTATTATAGCTTTACTTACTGTTAAAATAAGCTTAACTAACTCGAAGCAGGCAGAAGAAAGTCAACAATATTCTGTACAACCATGGTTTCATGTAACCTCTATTTCGAGAATGGAAGAAAATGCTCCAAATAAGCTTATTATTTTAAATGACGCTTCTCCACATATAAGAATTAATGAGGTTGTACTATGTATTGATTCAAAGCGTGAATGTACGAAGTTAGAGTTTAAGTATTTAAAGAAAGATAATAAATATATAGAGACTGGTAAATGTTTCGGTATCGAAATACCATATAATGAAGAGTTGTTCGATAAAGAGGGAGTATTAAAAATTAGATTTACTAATCTTTATAATAAAAATATGGTAAGCATTTCACCAAAGATGAAATTTAATACAAGGGCGTCTAGTGGAACAGTTCAAAATATTATTTCAGAAGGATTTCTCTACATACCTTTTGTAAATAAAATTGAAAAGTAGACTGTATGTAAAAATTTCTAATTGTCTATTTAGGAGGTAACTAAATGAGTGTAGATTGGAGAGAAAGGTTTATTGAAGAAGGCAATGAAAGAATAAAGTATTTAGATATGGCTGCTCGAGAGATTTCAAAGAGCAATGTGAATTTTAATAATTGTATATATAGATTTAAAAGTAATGAACTAGAAGCGATTGGTTACAAAGTTCCTCCTCAACATTTAATGGTCTTTTTATTAGTAGATTTACTAAAATGCGAATCACATTTTAAAGAAATGGAAAAAGTATTTTGTGAAATTCATTTCAGATATAAAGAAATTGAATGTTGTTATTCAATAAGGAAATTTGGTACATACATTTATACAGATAGTAATGATTCTGATTTTTTAAAGAGCCTAATGCGAACATTATGGAATTTAGGTAAGATAGCGGACAATCTTTTAGAAAAGCCCTTGGAAAAAAGTGTTGATTCTGGACAAGTAATAATTAAAAACAGTTCATATCGCTTGTTTAGTAGATACAAGTATTTTAAGAGTAAGGCCATAGAGAGTTATTCTAAAGAGGGTATAAAATCGGAGAGTAATCTAATTAATAGAAGACAAAGGTTGTCTACAGAAGGCTTCTATAATACCACGGCAATGTTGGAGGCATATTTTAGTTTTCAAGAACATGTATTAGTCCTCTTATTTGCATTTCAAAAAAGCGAGGTATCTTTAAAAGATTTTATTGAATTAACATGGCAAGACAAATTTAAAATCATTTTTGATATAAAAGATAAAATAATTCAGAGTTACTATAATGCGCTCGTAAGTATTAAAAATAACTATAGAAATCCTATTGCTCATGGAGGTTTCGATAAGTCATTAGATTATATGCTAGTTTATATTGAAGGCTTAGGATATGTACCTACAAATATAAGTGATGGGCATTTTTATACTAGATTGTCTAAAAGTGAAACATTAGAAGAAATTATTAATACTATTGATGAATTTCATACTTGGATTAAAGATACACCTGTATTGTCTAGAAAGATGAAAATAATTGAATCTGGGTTGGATATTAGATATACAGTTATGGATTTTGAGACTTATAATGAAGCGCTGGAATCAGACGATAAGTTAGAGCAATATTTAGAGTATGCACTTGAGGCTTGGGATAGAGAAATAAATATGGATTGGTAAAGTGGAAGTGAGAGGGAGTTTTTATGGACAAGTTAGGTGAAATGTTAGTTGATACAATTAATAGTCTTTTTGGTGAAGATAAATTCAGTTTAATATTTTATTTAGGATTAATGTTGATAGCAATCTTACTTTTTAAAGAATTTAAAAATAAAATTGCTGATGAATCAGCTTTAAAAAGAGAACAATTAGATGTAGCTTTGAAAAGTTTGTTAGAGCTAAAGTTCGAGCTGATAAAATATCAAAATTTGTTAAAAACAGAAGAAAAATTTGAACAACTTAAACTTAAAATAATAAATGCATTCCCATATGTTTCATATAAATTAGGGGATAAACTTCATAATATAACTCCTACTATTGAAGATGTTGAAATGGAGGAATTAATCAAATTATTAAATATCGAACTGGAAGGACTTAAACGTAATCAAGACAGCTCAATCGTTATGGTAAATACTGATAACATAGTGGATAATGTGGGTTATATATTAAGGACGAGATTTAGTAATGTGTTTATGTCAACTACTATGACATTTATTTCATTAACTTTTATTTTGATTATTGGATTTTTAGGTTTTGCCTTATCCTCTGTAGAGTCTCTATTTGATAAATATTATTTACTTCAAATGATATTTAATTTGGTGTTTTTCCTATTTTATGTGTTATTGGTTGGTAGCTTGATTCAAGAAAAGAAAATAAAGAATAATATATGGTCATGGGGATTTGTAATTTTATCAATAATAATTTCTATAGTGTTTATATCTTTATATAAAAAGGGGATATGGATTCCGAGTATTCACTTTGGATTATTTATTGCAATGATAGCAATGTTGAAAAAACTTCAAATTAGTAGCAATCAACATTTGAATTAATTATTATATACTTATAGTAGACAGGTCTTTGAACCAAGTTCGTAAATATGTAATACTCCCTAGTGGATAAAATAGTTGAAATGAGCGCGGCTTTAAAGTTTGCAATCCTTGCCGTTCTAAGTGTCGGCATAAGGAAACGCGAATTGTAAATAGGTAGACTACACGCGTAGAAGCAGGCGTATTGGAGCTTCTGGACGCGGGTTCGACTCCCGCCGTCTCCATTTTCTGAAATCAAATGATTTCACAGAGTGTCAAAACCCTTGATAATACAGGGTTTTGGCACTTTTTTAATTTCATCCAATTTCACCTGTTTTCATTCAAATCTAGTCAATTTCTAGTCAAAACTAAGTCAAAAACTTAACCTTCTAAATAGCTAACAAACTTTTGTATAGCCCCTTTAAACCCACAAGAATTAGATAAAGATGAATATAAGGTAATGGAGGATGAAGCAAACAAATTTGCCTCTACCTTTTTAATGCCAAGTGTCTCATTTGGACAAGAACTAAGTGGGTTAATTGTAGATGAAGTCGAAACTTATTACAATTTAAAGAAGAAATGGAATGTATAAATGGCTGCTATGATAAAGCGGGTTAAAGACTTAAATTTAATTTCTCCAGAGCAGGAAATGAAATTATATAAACAAATGCACTATCGAAAATGGAGAAATCCAGAGCCGTTTGATTTAGATACAAAAATGACATTACCAGTAGCATTTAAGCAATCTTTAGAATTATTGATGGATGAAAATATTTTAAAAGGGCATGAAATACCTATGAAATTAGCGGAACAATATCAGCTATATCTTACTCCTAAAATGCTTGGTGAAATTTGCGGTGTTGATCCAGCCATATTTAATGATAATTCACAGTCGAAAATGGTTTTAAAGATAAAAGATTTCAAAAAGCGTAACTTAGGTTCATGATTTTAATGAGTATCTGCATTTCTATTATGATTGGAAGTATTAAATAAGTTCTATATATAACAAAGCAACCTTTTCTGTACGCACAACGAATGACCGTTTATCTGGGAAAAATTCAGATAAACGGTAATTTTGCACATATCACTTGGATATTTTTAGATCATCTGGTTGCTGATGGAGCGGTAAATTAGGCAAATCTGTCATTAATGTCAATAAATAAAAGTCAATACCATTTATTTTTACTGTTTCAACCAAACATAAACAGATCGTATTCGCTTTAGTCTCAGTTTCACTAACAGAAAAAAGCTAGTTCCTGTGACCAATCACATTTGGATGAATAGAATTTTCAACTTTTTCCGAAGAAAAACCATACTGGATTGTACTACATTTATCCTTTAATTTTACTTGTTGACTAGTTACCTTTTGATACTATAAATTATTGTATTCGGAGTTATAGGTTATGTATAAATTACCTACTTTAGCGACTTCATCTAATAAGGTTTGATCAAATTTATCTAAAGGTAAACTTATAAAAATAACACTAATATTTTTAGGGGAAGTATTTATAAAATTATAAAATTCACTTCTGTCATTATATTGATCAATAAATACTCCCTTAATAACATATTGTTTTTCTAATTGTATAATTAAACTTTTTATAAAGGCAATAGATTGCTTATTAATTTCATCTTTTTTCTGCTGATAATATATTACTATATTCTCTATTCGACTCACCTTTTTCATTAAGGATTTTACTAAATTATGAGTTAATATTGCTTTGCCTTTATATTAAGCTTTGGTTAAAAATTAATTAGAAAAGTTCATTAATTATAAATGCACTCTTTTTTAGAAGTCTTTTCTTTTAATAGATTAGCTTTATAGTCTGTAAAAAACTGTACTGTATCCATTGCTTTTATCATTTCTTTAGCTACTGCTTTTACTACTGGTACTGCAACGGAATTTCCAAACTGTTTATATGCTTGTGTATCAGAAACCGGAATGACAAACTCTTCAGGAAATCCTTGCAGTCTTTTACATTCATGTGGATGGAGTTTTCTTGGGTTTTTCCTTTCACCTTGATCTATGAGTATTTCACTTCCGTCTTTATAATATCTAGCACTTAACGTATTAGTATAGATACTATTTTCATCGAATAAAGAGAATCCAAATCCATTTCCTTTTTGCTTGTGCATCTCTTTTCTTCGTAGATGACCTTCATACAATTTATCAGAAATTGTATACTTTTCATCAACTTTTTTGAAAAGTATATCTCCTAAGTGTGTTGGTGTACTTAATGGCTCAGGAAATTTAAAAGGCACAAGTTCACCACCTATTCTTTTATTGAAACCTACCATGAAAACTCGCTCACGATTTTGAGGAACACCGAAATCGGCTGCACGAAGCACTTTGGCTTCAAATGTATAGTCTAGTTCTTCTAGTGTTTCTTTTATTTTAGTGAATGTTCTTCCTTTGTCATGATTTCTTAAATTTTTAACGTTTTCTAGTAAAAATGCATCGGGACGTTTTTCTGCAATGATTCTAGCTACATCAAAGAATAAAGTACCTCTCGTATCTTCAAATCCTTGCTTTAATCCAGCTTGTGAAAAAGCTTGGCAAGGAAATCCAGCTAATAGAATATTATGATCAGGAATTTCTTTTTCATTTATTTTGGTAATATCACCATTTGGTTCATCGCCAAAATTTGCTCTGTAAGTTTTTGCTGCAAACTTATCCCATTCTGAAGTGAAGCAACAATATCCTCCTTGACTTTGAAAAGCTAATCTTATTCCACCTATACCTGCAAATAAATCTATCATTAAAAATTTTGCATCCGTTATTGAAGGATTTGGGAATCTTGGTTTTTCTGGAAAATTAATTATAGAAGCTAACTCAAGAACGGAAGGTGTACTTTCTCCATTCTCCCATCTACGTAGTGTTCTATCACCATATTTACCCAAACCAAGTGCATCAGCAAACTCCTTTTGTGTTAGTCCAAGTCTCTCTCGTTTTTGTTTTATCTCTAAATTATTAACCATTAAAGCACCTCTTTATGGGTATTGTAGAGGTCTAAATGTCCTCTTGTTGACACGATTCTACCAAACGAATATTCGTATGTCAATATAGCTGATTAATAGATATAATTACCTTATACTTATTATGGGAGGTAAAAAGATGCTTAGAGATTTAAATGATTTAGCGATAATCACTAAAGAGAATTACCGAAGTACATTTATAAATGAAGATTTTAAACTTAATAGAGAATTTAAGGAACGTCTTTCAGAAGTATTAGCAGCCAAAAATATAACAATTCAATATTTTGATTATTCTGCAGAAATCCATACAAGTACAAATATGAAAATATTCTGTCCTAACCAGTGGTTTTATTTAGCTACATTTGCGGTGGAATTTGTTTCAGAATTGATAGAGTATAAAAGCGTTGTAGAGCAAATCGCAGAATCCAATGTTAATGGAATGTCAAGAAAAAAATTTATGGATAATGTTAAAGAGTTAAAAGAATATAGTAACATTGATGATGTCGCACCTTATATAAAAGATGCAATTTATAATTATTTTGATGACGACCAAGAAAGTGCCGAATATTTATGTAGGTTTATTACGGATTATAACTGGTGGTACGGCAGTAAAACAGTAGATAGGGGAGATTATTATGTTTCACCTACACTGAACTTGCTTGAACTTGTTAATGTGAGTCAGGCGTATGTTGCAGAAATTGTGTATTATTTGGCCTCAAATTCTAACCTTATGAATAGTGCATTAAATTTACGTGAACAGAGATTTAGCCCTGTAACTCAAACACCTTCTGAAAATTTGATAGTTTATGGTGCACCAGGAACTGGGAAAAGCAAGTATTTAGAAGAAAATTACACTAATACTACTAGAATAGTATTTCACTCTGAGTATTCATATTTCGATTTTGTTGGTAATTATAAACCGGTTCCGATATATAAAGAGACTGATATAACTATACATAGGATAAATGGGGAGAGTTTTCATCGTGGAGAACCGATAATTGATTATCAATATGTTCCTGGCCCTTTTATCAGTGTACTGATTGAATCTATTCGAAATCCTACCTCTAGTTACACACTGCTAATTGAAGAGATAAATAGAGGTAATGCACCAGCAGTATTTGGCGATATGTTCCAACTTCTCGACAGAAAATTTGATGGAAGTAGTCAATATCGTATCCGGCCAAGTGAAGATTTACATAACTACTTAATGTCCCTTGAAGATGTAAGGTCTTCTTTTGAAGAAGGTTTATATATCCCAAGCAATATGAATATCGTTGCTACAATGAACAGTGCTGATCAAGGTGTATATGTGCTTGATTCTGCTTTTAAACGAAGATGGAAATTCAAATATATGGAAATAAAGGAAAGTGGATTTGTACACGAAAACAGTCCTGTCATTTACACAGGGGAAAGTTATGCTTGGAAATTTATAATTTCTTGTATAAATAACAAGCTGAAAACTTTAGGAATTAACGAAGACCGTCTCATTGGTCCATATTTTATTAGTCCTGAAGAAATTGCTGATAACAATAATATTTCGTCTAAGTTATTAATTTATCTGTGGGATGATGTAGTAAGGTACAACAGAGAAAAGTTTTTTGGTACAGAGATAAAAACTTATTCTGATCTTGTCGTAGGATTTAACAATGGTATGGATGTTTTGAATATCCATGATGATATTATTCAAATGGAAATGGAAGAGCAAGAACAACAAGTGAGAATAGGTGATGAAATTTCTTCTGAGGAAGACTTAATTGAAGAATAAAATTGAGTAGAATCAGGTGGTGTGTTCAAGTGAAACACAAAACGAATTATATTATTGCAATTGAATATAAAGAGTATGACAATGACTATCCTAACGACTTTGTGACTCAACTTATTAATAGGGAAATATGTAGCGTTAAAAATAATAAAATAAAATTTAAAGTAACTGGTTTTATAATTTATAAAAATACTTTTATCATTATTTTCCCCAAAAATTATAACGTGCCACGTGAAGAAAAAGATTTATTAAAACATGCGCAAGTTCTTTTCCAAGTCTTACTAAAGTATAAACAGGAATCTAATTTAAATGTTGAGGAAATGGAGTTACTTGGTGGTGAGGATGGGCAGTATAAAGAGAGTTATTATACTTCTTATCTAATTATTTCGGATTTTATTGAAAACGGTCCCTTGAAGAAAGAAATTAGAATAGAATCCTCATCATATTCTGGACGAATTGACTGGTCAGCGACAATAAATAAAAAACAGCCTATATTTTCTGAAGGATCTGTTATTTATAATGATACAGTTTCTAAAAAAAACATGATAGATCACCACCACTTATTATTACAAATATATCGTTATTGTGTTAATAAGAGTATAGAAAAATATGGATGGTTATTTGATTTATCATTAGAAAATGTTGAAGAATTTCTTGAACTACCATGTGATATCAATTATGGTATAAACTTTTTAACAAAAGAGTTGAACAGTACGTTTGTTGATAGAGAAATGAAAGTTGTTAAAATACTAAGGGATTTTTTATCGGGAATTGAGTTTGATAGATTTGAAAAAATAGAAATAATGGTTACACCATACTTTCATAATGTTTGGGAAGTAATTTGTAGTTTTAACTTTAAAAATCAATATAAAGGACTTAGGTCTTTGATACCGAAAACTAAGTGGGAAATTGAAAGCTCAGCAAAGGTCCAGTCTCAAAGACCAGATATAATTTTTATAAAAGAAAAAACAATCTATATCCTAGATGCGAAATATTACGATATTGATACTAATTTACCTGGTTGGTCGGATATTGTAAAACAATTTTTTTATGGATTTACTATTTTTAGGAATATTAATGCGAAAATGCACCAAAGAATTAAACAGTTAGAAACGGTAGAAAATTCCTTTCTTTTTCCTTCAGGTGACCTCGATCCAATAAAGTATGTAGGTAGAGTCAGTATTGAGGAGAACATGGATTTAGGATATATTAAAGCTTATAAGATTAATACTTTTTTAGCGATGCAATGTTATCTTGGTAAGGAAAGATTCGATTTTATTAATCAAATGATAAGAAAAATTAACTAGTAAGTTTTGATATATTAAATGTTAATTAATCTGTTACATTTGGAGCAAGGTTCAATGTTTACCTCGTAAGGTTAATAAGAAAAACTCTCAATCCAATCTAAACATTATACTCATATAAATGTGAATTTAAGATTTTGGATTAGGGATTTTTAAAATTTTAAAACACCTTTACATTTTGTGCACAACATAATATTTTCAAAATCTTTCTAACTCGCAAAACGTATTTCGACTTTTGCGAGTTTTTTCTTTTATAGTTGAAATAAAATATTTTCAAACTTACTTATTAATTTATTGCTGGACCCAGTTTCTATAAAAGATGTTAAAATGTATATATTAATCTTATTGGAGTGATAGCCTTGTTTTTTAAAGATATAGAAATGACAACAGGCTCGCTTAATTGGGCTCAATTTTTTTTAAAGCTGGGTCGTTTGTATGGCCAAGAAATTTTAGAAGATGAACTTATACATAATACCATTATTAAAGTACCCTATACTAGTTATATTCCACACCTTTTAAGTCTTGGAACTGCTGACCAAATTTATTGTAAGCCAAGTGGAGAAACCGAAATTGATGATTTAAAAAGTAAATTGAAACCAGGATTATTAATTTATTATAAACCATCAGTTAACCAGGTTGAGACACCACATACTTTTATTGATTTTACAGATAATGGGTATCCTATTATTGAAGATAAAAAAAGGTATTCAACAAGAACAAAGTTGGGTGAAAATTGGGAAAACAAAATTAGGATTGCCAATGAACAGGTTATATACAAAAGGAATCGTACTTTAAAAAATAAAACTATTAACATATTGAAAGATTATTATCCAATTAGAAATTTAGATAGTTTAGCAAGGTCGAACAATCATCGTATTCTATTAATTGGTAATGAGAGAAAATTAAAACTTGAGGCTCAAGAGAAAATTGATAATATAGAAATTTATAGTTGGTTATTAATGCGCCCATTTTTACATCTACAGTCTTATTATTTGACAGATATTTATTCAAGTAAATATAAAGGTGATTTAAATGGTCTACCCCGATCTACAGTTGTTATTTATACTTCACTAGATGCCTTTTATAATTTTTATGAAGAATTAAATTGTTTTTCGAGTATTGTACTCTATAGTTCTGTTGAAAGTAATCCAACAGAGATTGAAGCATTATCAATGGTAGTAGACTTAATGGATGATAATGGTTCTAGCAAACTTATAGAAGATGCTGTATTTACTAATATTCCTAAGGGTATTGAAATGGGAACTTGGGTGGTGAAAAAATGACTAAACTAGAGGAATTCTCTGAGATATATAACCAATATATATTGCGTACACCTAAATTTTCACAGATTAGCATAAATGATAATGTTACAAATCGGATAAATAAGAACCTATATCAAATTAAAAATATACTAAATAGCAATATACTACATCAAAATATAGCTCTACTAGATTATGAAATCAGGAATATATTGTATTCTTACAGTACAACTATTATTCCTTTATATGAACAATTTCCAGAAGACTATTTTATGCATTTAATAGAAAGGATAAATACAGAATTTAAGGAATTTTTAGGTGATTCGTCCCGGTTAGGGGAGCTTGTTAAAGATTTTTGGAAGGTGTATGAACTTACCTACCATCCATTTGAATTAGCCTTACGAGAAATCATAATGTACTCATCAATGCGTTATGTGGTTATTACTAAAAAACCTTTACATAGTGAATTTGCTAAAAAAGTTACCTCTTTATTTAATCAATTATCCATTGATTTTAAAACTTATACTGAGTTTGTGAAGGACGTTAAGGCTTACGATAATGTTATCTTTATTGGTTCACCTAAAGTATATTCAAATTATGTTCTACAACATATTAATGCAAACCATTTTTACTTTATCACATTCAGTTGTTACTATTCACAGCTAAAATTCGATAATTGGATCGAACATGAAAGAGTCATTGGTACACCAAATCCCGTTCTCGTTAATCACAAACAAATTGAGAATACGTATATGTTAAATGAAGATGAAATTACAGAAACAACAAACAACATATTTACCTTAGAAGAACCAACAATTCCAGAATCCTTTATTTCCATTTTGATTTCTAAAGAAACTTCAGAAAATAACGATTTACTCGTCGAATGTAAATTAATTGAGTTAGAAGGTAATGACGTTCTCTTAGAGGAAATTGGCAAAAGAGCCAAGTGTGATGTAGTGACAAATGATTTTATTTTTGAAAGAAAGCATTTAAATGAGATTTTTGTAGGAGAATTCATTGTATTAGTTGATTTTTATAATTGGGATGATCGGAAAGAGATTGCGGATCTTTATTTTGAAAAAGAAGGGATTCTTAATGATAGGAAAATCTTAGCACGATTAAAGGATTATTTGAAAAAACAAATTGAAAGATATGGTGTTGAACGATATACAAAACATTTAAATCAAAAGTTAGACCTTAAACTTAAAGAGTATCAAGTTATAGGTCTCACAAAAAAGGAATCATTTAAATTACAAGATAATACGAAATTCAAAATACTATTAAGACACATTACACAAAAAGAGAAAACTGCAGATAAATTTTTTTATGCGTGCAAACGACTATCAAAATACCATAATCAGTTAGGTCGTATTGTCAGAAAGCAACTACGGGATTATTTAGACTCTAATCCAAGTATATTTGATGATATTGATGGTATCTCTAATATTACTATTCCAAATATGGAATTTTTAAAGGTGAAATTATGTAGAGTGAAAAGAATATCTGATAAAACATATCAAGTTCCTATAAGTCAGGTTGGTATACCTTTAGATTTATATAATAAGGAGGTTATTTAAATGGACATATTACAGGGAAATATAGGTAATAGAGATATTTTAGTAGAAGCGCTCAAGCAAGAATTAATAGGACCTGTCAAAATTGATGAAGAAACAATGATTGGTATTAATGTTGATTATGAATCTATAAAAGATATTTATTACTCAAGTGCTAAAGATAAACAGAAGAAATTTTATTATAACATTCAAACTAAAGATGAAATTATTCATAATGGAAACTCTCCAATTACTCAATATTCTGCAGGTATATTATTGCCTTATAATCAAGAATTAGTTGATTTAGATGATTCTGATAGTGATAGTCCATTAAATGCCTTAAAAAATGATGAAGTTTTGGTAAATGAAGAAGATATCGAAAAGATTGCTAATCGTTCAAATAGAAAAGATACGATTGAAGATAATAGCTATTCTATGAGTGATGAGATTCCTTCTAGTATGGCGTTTACATTTTATGTATCAGCTAAAGAGCAATTATCCCAGTTATCATTCGAAATAACAGGAGGTATTTACAAAAAAGTAAATGTCCGCTTAATTGATGAAGAAAATAAGTACAATCCTTACCAGACCGTTTGGTGGAATCGAGAAGCAGTAAATGTTATCACAGACTTGCAACTTCATTCATCAAAATTGATGTATAGCCAACAGTTTAAGCATGACACACTATTATTAGACTTAAGAGTTAATCTTAGACAAATTGAAAGTATCGAAAAAGAGGGGTATTTTGTTACAGTCAGTTTAACGAACTTGTCAAATGAACGTTCACAGATATATAAAAATGCACTGTTTCAATGTTGTCTAAAGGTTACATATAAAAATAATGACTGTTTTGATCCATATCCTACTTCCTTAATGCTAAGTTCTAAATCATCAGAAGAGGATTTAAGCAATTCTTTACTCTACCATGATGTGAAAACATATGCATTAGGGCACGGTTGTTCTGTAAATTGGGATGATAAAGCAAGTTTTCTTAAAACAACCTTTATTCCTGAACATGAAATAACAAATATCACACCGGATATAAAAGTTGAAAACGATCAGGAATTGAAGATATCAATGCTAGATATGGTTGATGGCTCATTACAAGATGTTCAACAGATGTTATCGAAAATTACATCTAGTTATGAAAAATGGATTGGTACGCAAAGGTGTAAAATCGCCAATTACCCCATAAATCTCCATGTAATTGCTGAGAAACATCTCGAGGAGTGTGAATTTGCTCTTAACCGAATGAAAAAAGGGATTTTAGCATTAGAGGATGAATCAATTCTAAAGGCATTTCAATATGCAAATTTAGCAATGTTTATTCAACAAATATCAGGTGGCTCTATTCAACAAGCTATTATAGAAGAAGGCAACCTTTTTTACAAATTGGATGATGAAACAATTTTAAAATTACCAGCGGTTGAAGAATTACGAAATAAATATGTTAACAATCGTAAAGGATACTGGCGTGCATTTCAAATTTCTTTTTTACTGATGTCATTACCTTCACTTCCTAAAGAAGCGACTAAAGAAAGAGAAATAGCTGATTTAATTTGGTTTCCTACAGGGGGAGGTAAAACGGAGGCATATTTAGCGGTTGCAGCCACAACTATTTTATATAGACGATTAGTAAATGCTGATGATTGTGGAACTGAGGTATTGATGCGTTATACATTGCGATTATTAACAGCCGATCAGTTCCAACGTTCTGCACGTTTAATTTGTGCTTTAGATTTAATTAGAATGAATCATACAGAGCTTTTTGGCAAAAAGGAAATTTCAATTGGTTTATGGGTAGGGAAAAGTAATACACCGAATAAAATTAAAGATGCGATAGAACAATTAAAAAATTTGAAGACTACAGGCTATAAAAAATATGAGTTTCTTATTAATCATTGCCCGTTATGTCGTTGCGAAATGACGCGTTATGAGAAAAAAGCAAAAGTAAAAGGTAATAAGGAATATGAGGTTACTGGATACAGAAGTATAAGCAATAGAAGAACAAGTGATTTTTTTATCTACTGCCCAAATAAAGATTGTTCATTTCACCAAAAGCTCCCAATCTACTTAGTGGATGAACAGATTTATGAAAACTCACCTACTTTTATCATTGGTACGGTTGATAAATTTGCCATGCTTGCTTGGGAGCCTAAAGCCCGCAGTATCTTTGGAATTGGTAAAAATGGAGATCGATATCTTGCGCCACCTTCATTAATTATTCAAGATGAGTTACATCTTATTTCAGGACCTTTAGGTTCAACTGTAGGAATATATGAAACAATAATAGAAGAATTATGTACAGATTATCGTACAACTGATAAAGGTAGACCTAAAATTATTTGTGCGACAGCGACAGTCAGAGGCTATAAAAAACAGATTCAGGCTCTCTTTGACCGCGAAACGGATAAAATCAAGTTGTTTCCTAGTCCAGGTCTGTCTCATAAAGATTCTTTCTTCGCACAGGTTCATATGGAGAAAGATCCAATAACAAAAGAATTACGACCATCTAGAGGGAGGAAGTATATAGGGATTGCCAGTCATTTTATTGGGATCCAGCAATTGCAGGTAAAAGTGTATACTACAGTTTTACAAATAGTCAAACAATTTGATAATCCTGACGCATATTGGACTTTACTTGCCTTTTATAACAGCATAAGAGAATTAGGTGGAAGTTTAACGTTATTCCAAACTGATATGTCAAACTATTTCTTACAATTTAGAAATAAGCATTATATTAAAGAACAAGGAAGATTTATTAATACGATTAAAGAATTAACTTCACGTTTAGAGAATAGGCAGGTCACAAATGCTTTGAATGAACTTAAAACACCGTTTGATCAACCAAAAGCGATTGATGTGTGTTTGGCTTCAAATATTATTGAAGTTGGAGTTGATGTTGAACGATTGTCTTTAATGTCTATTGTAGGACAACCTAAAAATACAGCACAATACATTCAGGTTAGTGGTAGGGTAGGTCGTGCTTGGTTTGAACGTCCTGGGTTAGTTATGACTTTATATAAATTATCGATGTCACGAGATAAATCTCATTTTGAGCATTTTAAAGAGTATCATCAAAGTTTATATCAACATGTTGAAGCAACAAGTGTTACACCATTTTCTGAGCCATCGATAGATCGTGCATTAGCTGGGATAATGATTGGGTGGTTGAGACAGTTGGGTGATGAGGCTTTAGGTGAATCGCCAATTACGATTAAACAGTTTACACATCTTTTTGATAATATGTATTCAAAAATAAGAAATCGCTTGATTAATATTGATTCATCATCATCAAGCTTAAATTACTTTGAAGAAAAATTTGAAGAAATTAAAAATCGGTTATTAAGTGATAGTTGTACTTTATGGCAACAAAACTATAAAAGTAATGATTATTTTTATATGTATTCATTTGGTTCCTATGTTCCAAATAGTTATAAAAAAAACGCATTACCAATTTTAACATCTCTGCGGAATGTAGATGCATCTTGCATGGGCACAATTTCGAATATTTATAATTCACAAGATTTGGAGGTTATAAATCATGATTAGACCTAAAGAAGCTGAAATTCCATTACGTCGTTCAGAATTAATATCTCCAAATGGAGTTGGTGCAATTACAACGAATAGTGATGGGATCAATATGATGCCTGGAGCATTAGATTTTTGGTTTCATGATGAGATCCAAGTTGAAGAATATCAGATTAAAGAAGAGCGTTTAAAAAATATATTTAAGGTTAAGGAATTTCGCATTCCGCCCGATTATCGAGTGCCTTTTAACAATCGTCAGAGAGAACAAGAATCAAACTTAAATATTCAGATTCCGATGCTTAGATTCCCAAATTATTATTATTGTTCACATTGTAGGGTTATGAGTAAACAGAAAGACTTTAGTAAAGATAGTCGCTTGTTGTGTATTGCTTGTAATAATAAATTTGCAAGGCTCATTCAAGTACCATTGATCGTTGCCTGTGAGAATGGACATTTGGATGATTTTCCTTGGGAACAATGGGTACATGAAGATTTAAATTCTGTTTGTAAAGGACCACTTAAATTTCTATCCACAGGAGGTGCAACACTTAGTTCCATGCAAGTAGTATGTACAGCTTGTAATAGCAAAAGAAAACTAGAACATTTAACAACTCGAGATTCGAAAAAACTCTATGAAAACCTTGAAAAAGGAAAAAAGTATAAATGTACTGGTCGAAAACCTTGGTTTGGGAGCAATAGTCCAAATGATGAAGGTTGTGAATGTATCCCACAGCCAATATTAAAAAATGCGACAAATGCTTATTATCCACAAGTGTTAAATGCTATCTATATACCTCTTGTAGATCAATATGAGGTCACTAAAATAATTGAACACTATAGTGAACAGAGTATTGAAAGAAAAATAATTAAATATACAGAAAAATCTTATACAAAAGAAGAAATTATCGAGGAACTTTTATTTGATTTTCCAGATAAACTCAAAGGATATGATACTGTTTTACTAGAAAAGGCACTTGATATATATAGTTCGCCACATACTGAGGAAGATAATAAAGAAGCATTAAATTTAAAATTAGTAGAGTATGATTATTTAGCTAAAGAGGAACCATTTGACACAAGTGATAAGTTAAAAATAGTCCCTTCTTACAATTCGAAGAATGGAGATAATCAATTAAATAAATTCGGGATTTCACAAGTGAACCTAATACCAAAGTTGATTGAAACTCGTGTTCTATACGGATTTAGTCGCATTAAAGAACCTCCTGCACTTTCAATTAACCCAGATAAGATCCTTATACAAGGGAAACATAAATTATTTAGGCATCCTGAAAAGCATAGTTGGTTACCTGCTTACCAAGTATATGGTGAAGGTATATTTATAGAATTTGATAATGAATTATTAAGCACTTGGGAAGATAAGTTTTTTGGTTCCAAACGATTTAGTAAATTGAGTGAAAGACTAAGGAATGCAAACAATAGTGGAATCAAAGTAAAAGAGGACGTAACCCCAAGATATGTGTTATTACATACACTATCTCACTTGTTTATTCAGGAAATTGTACTAAGTTGTGGGTATAGTTCAAGTTCTTTAAAAGAGCGTATTTATGTTGGACTAAATCAAGACAAGTATATGAACGGATTTTTAATTTATACTGCCACGGGTGATTCTGAAGGAACAATGGGGGGACTTGTAAGACTAGGACAGACTGTATCAATTGCAGAAATTTTAAATAAAGCAATTGAAAGTGCAAGATGGTGTTCATCTGATCCAATATGTAATGAAATTGGTATGGAAAAGGGTCAGGGAAGAGATTATGTAAATGGCGCTTCATGTCATAACTGTACCTATGTTTCTGAAATATCGTGTGAAGAATTTAACATGTATTTAGATCGTGGTTTAATTGCTAGTTATGAAAAACAGGAAGATTTCATGAGTTTCTTTGAATTTATTAATCTTAAGGAGTCAATGGTTTTAAAAGGAATTTAATTTATATGGAGTTGTTTTTGTACTGTTTATATTTTTGGAAAAAAACAGTGTTTTTAGTATATCACTCCTCGCGAAATGGAGACTCCTTTTTCGCGAGGATTTTATTTTGCTCAATTCTCTTGATTTAAATGTTTACCCAACCATGATCGTCGCAAGAACTGGCTATTTTCTGTTTGTGAATCCAGTGCTAAAGCAAATACCATCTGTTTGAAGGTAACAGCCAAAACAACAAATGGCATTGATTACTATCAGTACCTCGAAGCTATTAACAGATCTAACAAATTTACCAATTCAACAACAGCCTGAGATCTTACAAGATTACATGCCTTGGTCGAAAAATACAAATCACCTATTCGTCATGGGCACTGAGAATGTGCGTTTATTTTTAAATCCTTAGCTTACTGTATATAAATATAATATTTAAAAAATTATGTAAAAATTATGATTTGATGGGCTAAATTTAAAGGATTTATGGAAGTAAATTTTTATAAGCTACATATTTTGACCTTTATAGTTGTTATAATTTGTATAATATGGTTGTTAAGTTAAAGAAAAATATAGATGTTTTCAAACCGTAGTAAAATAGTTATAGATTATTATTGTTGAGAGGTGTTAGAGATGCACGAAGAAGAAAGAAAATTAGTTGAGTATATTAAGAAAAATGTACCTCAAATTAATAGTATGGGAAAGGTATATTATAGAGATAGTATCCCAGAAAAAAAAATTAAAGTTGCTTTAACTTCTATCTCCCCAGGCGTTTTTGAAAATATGATTAGTGTATATGTTGACACTACAGTGTTCGGTAAAGGGGATGACGGATTTATAGTTACTACTTCTAGTTTATATTATAAAGAGTTTGGAGCAAACCCAATCCATATTCCTTTTGAAAAAATTGAGCGAATTGAATTAACAAATGAAAATAAAAAGTTGACAGTTACTTGTTTAGGTAAGACTGTTAATTTGTCGAGTACAACATTTAAACTTCCTGAAACGAGAGTTTTTTTAAATGAAATGAAAAGTAGATATGAGAAAATGAAGGAATTATCTGTTAAATGTACAACAGATAGAATTTTAGCTTTAGAAGAAATGGATGTAAAAGTTCAAATTAATTATTTGAAAACGTTAGTTGCTTATGAAAAAAAAGTAATGGAGAATCTTTTATCTGCACCTTTGGCAGAAATTTTAGGGTTAATGACACAATTGAATTTTAAGCAAGAAATGAGACAAGAGATTAAAAGGTTTATTGTATCTGATAATGCAGATTTTGAAGAAGCCATACGGATGACAGTTATGACAGCTCCTTACGGTAATATTGATAATGTTAAACATTCATTGTTAAAAGATATTATTAGATTAACCCGCTCTCGAGATAAATCAAAGGCGAGTAATAATGAAAATTTAATTTACGCAGGTGGTCTATTAAATTTATCTGGGAATTTAAAAGAAAAGATTGATTTTATTGAATCCGTAATTATTAATGATGAAAAATTAATTGATGGACAGATTTCAGAAAAAGAATTTGAAAAAAATATAAAAAATTTTACTGCAAGTAGTGTTGCGGTTGGGGTACCTATTGCTGCTATTTATATCAGTGGTAGTGTAGTAGGGTTAAGTGCAGCGGGTATTACATCTGGTTTAGCTGCTTTTGGTTTTGGTGGACTATTAGGTTTTTCAAGTATGGTTACAGGAATCGGAGTTCTTATTGTTGGAGGAGTGGCAGTTTATACAGGCGTTAAGTATCTTACAGGTGGAAAGCAACGAAAAATAAATTCTAAGAGAGAAAAAATGATTCAAGAAGTAATTAAAATACATCAAGCTACGATCAACGCATTAATTGATGACATCAATTATTTTACAGAGGAATTAAATAGACTCTCACAAAATTATGAAGAAAATGCGCTGAAAATTGCAAATCTAATGGCAGAAATGCAGCTTTACAAGGAAGCTTTAACTAAAATTAAATCTAAATCTTCAGATTTAAAATTAGTCGTAAAGTAGGTGCGGAAATTGAAAGAAATTGAAAGAAGCCTTCAAGTTCAAAGACTTCAGCTACATGAAATGGAAATGCAATCAGATTCTATGAAGAAAGTTGTTGGTGAATTACATCAAGAATCTAATCGACAAGATTCTTTAATTCAAAATGCAGAGACAGAAATGGCTGAATTAAGAGAGCTATTAAATGAGTTAGAAAGAACAGATATTTTAGATACAGTACAAATAGATACTCTTGACCAAGAATTTTTTAATCAAAAGGAATTAGAGTTTTCTGCTACAAAACTCCATACTCTATCATCAGAAGCTATAGGCGGAAGAACTTGGGATGAATATTTTGAACGTGTAAATAGTTATATTAAGGATCATCAACTGAGTCTATCTGATGATCCAATGAAAAACCTTTTAACTCAGCAACATCAGTTAGATATTTTAAATCGTATTAAGGACGATTATAAGTTTAAGACAGGGAAATGTGATAAGTATGATTATATGATTGCATCATATTGTGGAATTGTAACGGGCTTAATAGATGCTTATTTAGTTGGGGCACCTGGTTCGAGTGTTCTTGGTAAATGGACAGATGGACAAGTTGATAATGTAGTAACAAAATTTGCAAAAACAGTCTTTAGATTTGATAAGGCAAATGGTGCAAATATTCGTACTGAGCCAAGCGGACTAGCATCTGCTATAGGATATTTAGAAAGGCGTTTTAAAGTAAATTATGATGCAAGGTATGCCAGTGATTTGGACTTAAGTGGGGAAACATTAAACATGAATCCTAGTAATCATCATTTGAAATCACTGGGCCATTCTCCAGATATAATCGGATTATTTTTCTCTATTTTAGATCAATTTACAGGAGAAGCTAGTTTTATTTCAGATGGAAAATTTATTCGTGTTGAACCAGTAGAAGGGACAAATAAATTCCAACTACAAGGTAACACTTTGATTTCAAAATTATTCGCAGGCTTTGCAAACTGGTTAGGCCATCTAATGTCAGATGTTGCAGGTTCGAGTGGTACAAGAGGCCATGATGAGGGAAGAAGAGGAGCAGGTATCCCTATTCCTTTCTACAACCTTTTTCAGCTTTGTGATTTAGGGTCAATAAAAGTAAACGGTGATAATAAGACAATTGCTGAGTTCTCAACTAAAGTTTTTGAGGCAGGGTATGACGCACGTTTCGGTGCAACAATGGCAATTCCAGTAGTAATAAATGAATTACTTATAAAATTAATGTGGTCTATAAAAAGTCTGTTTTATCATAAAAATAGCTTTAAAAATTCCCTACCTATTGGGAATAAGCCTGAATTACGAAGAATGTTAGTAGTGGGTCATGGTGCATTATGTTTGGTAGATGCAGGAGATGCAGCGATTCGTTCGGGGGGAGTAGCATTACTATTTGCGAGTCGTTTAAATATGGTAGCTTGGACTAGATTTGGAATTGCCGCATTTAAAGAAGAAAGAGCTATTTATCTCTCTAAAGGAATCGATTTTGAATCGTTAAATAAAGATTTGGAACTTGAATGGGAAAGGGTATTAAATGAGGCAAAAGAGCCGAATGAATAAGGGGTAAGTATTGGACAATTTTATCATAGATAAGTTTTGCCACAACACAGCAAATGATAGAAGATTCGAAGATGGTCCACAGTATGTCTCGTGTTGGTAGATGCATTGATAAAGGACCAACTGAGGCTTTTAGGGGTACGCTTAAAACAGAAAAATATTATTTAAAAAATATGATACGTACTTTGTACTATTAACAGCCATTGAGATATATTTTTCGTTTTACAACAATGAACGTTACCAAGAAAAGTAAAAGGCTTGAGCCCTTTAAAATTCTAGGATCAAGCCTCATAAAGTATTTTTATTATTTTCATTGTCTACTTGACAGGGAGCACCCCCTACCTTTGTAGTATCGGGTGGTGCTGCGTGTTTATATGTGTTGTTTGAATACGGGCTAACTTTGGAAGTATTTTCATGTTGATTCTTTGTGTATTAATTTAGTAATTTAATATGTTTAGATGCCAATAAACTCCTTTTAAAATTGAGTAAGATCGATGTTAGATTTTATCAAATATTATAAGTCATATGTATTTATTATATTTTCGTATGGATGAATTTGGATATTGTTTAAAAAATAGACTGGAATATGAGATATAAACATGAGTTTTGCAAGTAATTTGAACTCAAATAAAGGCTTCTTTTCTATTATTAGTGATAGAAAAGAAGCCTATATAAAAATGATTCGTATGTTCTAATTATCTTTTATCTAGAATATCTACAAAATTTTTAAATAGTAATGTATATGCGGCCATAATTTGGACTATAAATTTTTTCAAAATTAATGCTTCAGTTATTGAATCTACTTTCCTGTTATTTAGAAAAGGAATTTTACGCAGCTCATGAATTTCTTTTAAGACTTTTGAATATGAAGAATTATGTTCTAAATTCCTAATTTCTAAACAATGCCAAGAATTTGAATATATACCAATTGTGTCTTTATAAAATTCTTCATAGGCCTTAGCAAAATTGTTAGTTGAGAAGAGATTTTCAGATAAGTGGCTATACAAAGCTTCGTAACCCTGCATTGTTCGGAAGGTATAGTCCTCTGAATGATGACCACCAACGATCATAGTGTAACTTCCTGTTAAGGCAAATGTTAAATAGTTAAACATGTATTCTAATTCTTTTAATTCATTATAACTTAATCCTTCTCGTTCAAACTCTTCAATTATAGTTGCCATAGCATTATATAAACGATCTTTAAAATATCGTTCTGCGTTATCTACATTGTCAGCCATGTTATAACCATCTCTGGAAATAGTTCTCCATTTTTTACGAGGACCAATTAAGCTATCTACTTTTGGTTTTGTAAAATAGTCTTCATTTTCAAACTTGTATGTAGATAATAAATTACTTACTATTTTTAATATGAATTTTTCGAACAATTCTTTAACTTTGGTATCTTCTTTTATTAAATTTTGAACTTTTCGAATTACTTTCTCTTTATCAAGTTTATCTAAAAGTATAGATTTTAAGTCATTGGAAAATAATTTTAAAGGTAGATCTTGCGTTAAAAATTCTTCAGTTATTTTCTTATTTGGTGGCAGTGAGGGGTACATTATTACATTGTTTTGTAATTTGAAAATTGATGATAGAGAGATGAGGGTTTTGTCCTCTATGATATTATTAATAATTTTTTCATAATCATCAATGGCAGGCTTTAAATCTCCTTGTGCTTCATTATAATCAGCCTCATTATCAATACGTGTACCTTCACGATATAGATATACAACATCTGAGCCCACAAGTAAGTGTTTAATTTTGCTTAAAGAATCGATAAGTTCATTTTCATTTGCATCTTCAAGTATTACAAAATATAAATCAACCGGAGGAATATTTACTAAAGAGTTTTCTCCAGATAAGCCACGTGTGTCTATTAATCTTAAAAAGTTACATTTATCAGGTAAAACTTTTAATGCAAATGGACTAAACTCATCATAAACTGAAATTTCTTGAATGCCATATTTTTTATGAATTATATCAATCTGTCTAGATATCTCTTCTACATTGTCTTTTGTTAAATCGATATCTAAATGTTGATATTTTCCTTCTCCATCCTTATACCTGATAGTTACTTTTGGAGAAACTTTGATGTCCTTTTTCCACAAAGAATACTCAACTTTATAATCAGTAGTATCTTTACCCTTTTTAGAAAAAATCATTTCCAGTAATCCGCAACTTTTTGCAAACATGCCTGCGAATTTACTTTTCCCAACTTTTGTTCTTCCCACTAAAGCAGCATTTACATACATTAAATCACCTCATAATTTTTTTGATAAAGGAGTTGATTTGAAAACTCTACAGTTTGATTTTACATGTAATTATAAAAATTACAATAAATTGATAATTTATATTTTGGGTATAAGTAAGGTGCCAGGTACTCTCATTTTTAAGCGGAAAGCAGCATACTACTGTATAGGTATATTAGGAAAAGCTTTAAAAATCAGTTGAAAGAATATATTGATGTCAAAATCAAATCAAAAAATGATTTTAGTGTTAATGATAATAATCATACTATTAGACAGATTAAAAAAATTTGTTTAGTATCAATCATGCAATGAGTTTAAATTTAGCTAAATGCAATTGATAAAATTAAATGGTGGAACTATGGAGTTAAATTAAAATTGCAAAATTTTAAAAGATGAAGATTTTAATGAGATGATGAATATCAGTAGGGCTAGAAATGATGCATTCCATGGATGTGACGAAGAACGATATAGAGAAATTGAAGGAAAGGCCTATACATAAATAGAAAGAGGAGTAGTAATTTAAGCTGTATTAGAGAAAATAAATACAGCTTAATAGTAAGCCGTTAGCGAATAAACATGTACTTTTATTGAATATAGTCAAAATCATAGTCAATAAAATAGCTTTCCCCCGCAACCATTGATTTAACAACATTTCGAGACAGTTGGTGTGATTCCCGCCGTCTCCATCATCATACAAACTTATTGGATTTCATGGACACCCATGTGACTTAAAGCATAAATTTTCTATGGAAAGTTTATACTTTTTAGAATTTTATAGTTGAATATTATTCACTTCTTAGGTAATTCAATAAAAAAGTGTATTATTAATAAAAAAGTTGTTTTTCAACAAGAGAGCCACAGTGTTAAACAACACCAAAAGAATATGGATTTCATTTTTAAAAATTGACGTGTCAACCTACCAAAAAATAAAAGCATCGAATCATTTGATTCGATGCTTTTGTTTAACAATCTAGTGTATGTTTCATCAAAAGCTCCAAACACTCTGGAATCCCTTCAGTAATGGTAAAGTATTTAAACCGGTTATCCTTATCGGATTAGACCATGTTCAATGTTCATAACATCGCTAGCCTTTATATAGTATATCGCTCCATTAAAGAATTTAATTCACGATTTAATTCCGTTAGTTTTTCAGCAGCATGAGCTACATCCGTAATTGCTTTAATGTGCTCATCGATGGAAGAAGCAATTTCCTGTACGGAAGCGGCCGTTTGTTCTGATACGCTGGACGCACTTTCGATTCCTTCACTCATCAACTTATTATAGGATGTCATCACGTCCATTTCTTTATTAACGGCTAATATGGATTCTACAATTTGTTTAACAGAATCAGACATCTGATTGAATTTACTTTGTGTTAGGACTACATCATCATTTAACTTTTTAGCAGTCTCCATTGTTCCTTCTACAGTTTCAACTGTTTTAGTCGTTTCTGAAACAATGGATGAAACCACTCCTTGTACTTGGTGGGTGGCCATTTTCGATTGTTCTGCTAGTTTTCTTATTTCATCGGCAACCACTGAGAATCCTCTACCATATTCACCTGCTCTTGCAGCTTCAATACTCGCATTTAAAGCTAGTAAATTGGTTTGCTCTGCGATTGTTTCAATGGTTTCCATCACCTGTGTGATTTGATTTATTTGATCATTTAATTTTTTAATTTCATCACTGACTTCTTGTGAGGCTGCTAGTGAAATAGTATTGGACTGTTGTAATTGTTGTACTATTTCAATTCCCTCGGATGATATTTTTTCTGCATGTTTTGTAATGTCGTACATAACTTTACTTTGTTTTTCCGTGGTTTCTATAGAACTTGATAATAGCTCTACTGTTTGGTTTATGCTGTCCAAATCATTGGCTTGTTCCTGTGTACCAGTAGCAATTTCAGTAATTGCTCTACCAACTTCGTCACTACTAGCAGATGTTTCTTCTGAAACAGCTGATAAGTTAGTCGCTGAATCCAATAAATGTTCACTTGTATTTTTAGTCTTTTCGACGAGCGTGCGTAATTGCTGTGACATTTTATTAAAAGCAGTAGCAAGTTGTCCAATTTCGTCATTTGATTCAGGTAGATGGGTAACCATTATATGACCATCAGCAATTTTTGTTGCGGCTTCAGCTACTTCTTTTAAAGTATTTAATTTCTTCCGAATACCTAAATAAAACACCAGTGAGCTTAAAATAATAAGTATGACTGTTGCACCAAAAATAATATATTGTAAAATGTTTAACCCTTCATAAAATTCATCTTGAAAGACAGCAATTCCAATAGTCCAACCCCAAGGCTCAAAATATTCTGTATAGGCTGTTTTATCTTTAAAAGAACCATCTGGTTGTTTATCAGAATAAATGACAAAGCGATCTGATTCATTTTTGGACTTGCCGCCTGCAATGATCATTTCACGATTACTTCTGTTAAGGTCATCGGCAGGAGCTCCACCTATTTTAGAAGGATGGAGTTGTAACACTAAATCCTCGTCAAAAGCTAATATATAGCCATTTTCTTTGTAAGTAAAATTGGACTTTTGATAATCGTACTCTCCCATCTCATTGACGGGTCCATTTAGAATAATTCTGGCTTGTTCTTTTCCTTCTTCTAGTGTTATTTTGCCATTTTCCACTTCTTCATTAATCAATTCTATTGAAGTATAGGCCCCTTTGACAATGCTTTGGAGTTCTCGTTGACCTGATTCTAAGAGCTGATCTTTGGCAACCAAATAGCTTGTTGAGCCGATAATCACAACTGTTACAAGTATAATAATTGTGATTAGTAGCATTAACTTCCCAGAGATGCTTCGTAACCGTAAATTTTTCTTCATCATTTGCTTCCTCCCACAACTATATATAGGTATATTTCGACAGTAATCTTCATAATTCAATGGTATCGAAATTATTTTTTATATGAGGCTAATTGTCCTGCAAACGTCTATTCATTCATCAATCTTTTATAGATTGACATTTTTAGTGTGAAAATGATGTGATTTTTTAACAAACATCTTTCATAATATCTAAGATTTTGTAATCTCATCTGTTTACATAACATATTAATATACTGTTGAAATGCCGTTTTCTAATTCATACTAGAGTATTGTTAAGCGTTCGATACTATATAGATGGTTCTCACTGGTTAGTTTTATTTTGAAGGAAAATAGGCTGTAGACGGGGATACAGTTGCTACAGAAAATGAAGGTGATATATGCATGGTTAGGCGGTACATCAATAAAGTAAAAATGTATACATGAGCAAAATAAGGTATATTATATTTGTTGAATAGATTTTCTTTAAGACAGGAAAAGTAGGTGAACCAAAATGGGGAAATATCAATTGGATACTAAAGGTAAGGCGGCTGTGGCGAAGTATCATGAAAAACACAAGCCTGCTCAATTTGATAAAAAGCAGCAACTTGAGAAAATACGTGCAGAGTATTTGAAAAAGAAGCAAGAACAAGCAGATCAATAATATGAATGAAAACATAGGAAGATTAAAATCTCCCTATGTTTTTTTCAATTGATCGTAGAGTTTATTTTTCAGGTATCTATTCCTCATTAATTGATTTCACACGCCCCAGCATTTTTAATTTGTTCATACTCCGTTCATATTGTTGTCATAGGGAGGACATCTTCATTTTGTAAGCTATCCTAAACGGTTTGCGGAAGTGGCCGGATAAGAAGTTGATGATGAAAGGGAGGAGTGGCACGAGCAGTTAAAGCGGTCTGCACTTGCGGTTTTATAGTCTCGTGCAAATAGAATGAAAAAAACGATAACTATTATAGGTAAAATCATAGCGGGTTTAGTGATAGCGCTAGTACTCTTTTTATTGATTGTATTCGTAGTTAATATTGTCTGCAACAAAATAGAGCAAGGAAAAATAGAATCATATGGTCAGTCTGTAACAGTAGATGGGAAAAATATGAATTTTTTCATTCAGGGCGAGGGCGAGGAAACGGTCGTGCTTTTACCTGGTTATGGAACGGCGGCACCAGGGCTTGATTTTCAACCTTTAGTAGATGAACTATCTCCATTTTACAAAGTTGTTGTCGTGGAGCCCTTTGGTTATGGATTAAGTGATTCAACCGAGAAGGAACGGAGTACCAAAAATATAGTTAGTGAAGTGCATGAAGCATTACAGCAGCTTCAGATTGAACAGTATATTTTAATGGGCCACTCGATTTCGGGTCTTTATGGACTGGATTATGTGAATACATATCCAAATGAAGTGAGTGCATTTGTTGGGCTTGATAGCAGTGTTCCATCAATCAGTGAGAAAAAGATTGGTTCTTCCATCATTAGAACTATAAAGTTTCTTAAACAATCGGGTTTAGCTCGATTGCAGGTGAAGCTAGGTGATGACCCATACGCCGAACTATCGTATGATGAAAAAACAAAGGAACAGTTGAGAATGCTTAAGCATAAGAACATGTATAATTCCACTCAGTTAAATGAGGCTGAAATGATGTATGAAAATTTTAAAGCAGCTGAAAGTTTGTCATTCCCCAAAAATCTACCTGTTATATTCTTTATTCAAGCGGATCATCCAGTCACTGACAGGTGGGTACCCGAGCATCATAAGCAAATAAAAGATTCTGTCTATGGGCAAGTGGTGACATTTGATGGGGATCATTATTTATATCGTACTAAGGCAAACGAAATCGTTGAAGGCTTAAGAGAATTTTTGAAAGAGGTCAGATAAATTGTGAGTTCATCTGAAAATGAGACGAGTCAGCTAAGTGATGAAAAACCGCCCATTTGGACGGTTTTTTTCACATTTTAACTAAAAATTTTTACAGCCGAGCTAGTGCCTATTCTTGAGGCTCCCGCATCTATCATTAATTGGATATCTTCCATGTTACTTACACCGCCTGATGCTTTTACGCCAACATTTGGTCCGACTGCTTGTCTCATTATCGCAACGTCTTTAGCAGTTGCGCCGTGCAGTGAAAAACCTGTGGAGGTTTTAAGATAATCGGCGCCAGCTTTTACGGATAATTCGCATGCACGAATTTTTTCTTCATCCGTTAATAGACATGCTTCTATAATCACTTTTACTAGCGCTTTTCCTTTTGCAGCGTTTACCACCATTGCAATTTCTTTTTCCACTAGCATATTGTTTTTGTTATTTTTTAATTCTGCAATATTTAATACTACATCGATTTCTGTAGCCCCATTACCAATAGCATTTAAAGTCTCAAAAACTTTTGCTTCAGTCGTGTTTGCACCTAAAGGAAATCCTATTACTGTGCATATATTCACATCTGACTCACGTAATAGATCTGCAGATAAGCTTACCCATGTAGGATTCACGCATACAGATGCGAAGCCGTATTGTATTGCTTCTTGGCATAATTGAATGATTTCTTTTTCTGTCGTATTAGGTGAAAGTAATGTGTGGTCTATTAATTTTGCATAGTCCATAAATATATCATCTCCGGCTTCAAAATATGTTTCCCTACTAAAAAGCTCTGTGGGGATGTTCAGCTACCCACATGACTTATATTAAAGGGTTTAATATTTTTTAGACCATCCAGTGTAGTTGATTTTTCACCATCCATTATAATTCTACATATGGTTTAGGTCTTTTGGTGTTTTTTTGTTCTATATTCTCGACATTAAACATGGTCCATATATTTCAAACATTTAGCTAGTAGCTGGGTGCGATTTGTTACTTGAAATTTTCGATAGAGGTTTTGAAGATGTTTTTTAATTGTATTTTCACTGACGATTAATTGCTGGGCAATTTCTACATTTTTCAGACCCTTGGAAACAAAATTCAGCACTTCTCTTTCTCGTGCCGTCATTTCAAACAGAATAGAGGGCTGTGAATGTAAATGTAAGGCGTACATATTTTCTATATTTCTTTTCAAATACACTAACATTAAAACATCTTTTTCATTAAATAATTTCTCGCCTATTTTTCTTAAAAAGCCGATAACAGCAACATGTCTATCGTCTACTTTTAAGTACAATGCCATTTCATCTTCATAACGGTTCTCTCTTAAAAATACGTCTTTATAATGTGATTGTTTTTGAAGGCACATGGCTTTATTGTTATTGAGCAACTGAATGGCATGCTGTGTATCTATATTTTGAGGATGTAGTGGGTCAAAATTTTTATATAGGTGTAAATATTCATTAATCGTATGAACCTCGATGTTAAGAAGTACAGGTGTCTTTAATTCGTTATTTGACAGTTCCCAAAATAACATATGATGATAACCGAGATGTTGGTTTAATGTATGTAACAATTCATGTTTAAAGCTCTCATTACTTTGTTTCACATTCAAGTTGGAAATATGATAACTCGCCTTAAGAATTTTTTCTACATCACCTTCATAAAACATGAAAACACCTCATTTCTCTATTAAGCACTTATATTCTATTTTGAGAACAATTATCCTTTTGGGTAATATAAATATTTTAGAATATTCAGTACATTATGGTTGTAAGATTAATTCTACATGAGGTGATGATATGAATTTACATGAGTATGCTTCATATGACGGAATAGGCTTAGCAGAACTAGTAAAATCAAAAGAGGTAACACCACAAGAGCTCAAAAATCTTGCGTTAGAAGGAATCAAAAAAGTAAATCCATCTATTAATGCAGTAGTCAGTGTGTTAGAGGAGCAAGCGGACAAAGCCATTGAAAAGGTGGATAAAAATGCCCCATTTGCAGGTGTTCCGTTTTTAATTAAAGAGCTTGTCTTACATGCGGAGGGCGTCCCGCATAGTATGGGGAGCCGTATAGGCGAAAATACAGTAATACCTGTAGATAGTGAGTTAATGGTGCGTTTTAGAAAAGCCGGTTTAATTTTAGCGGGGACTACGACAACGCCTGAATTTGGTTATAATGCAGCGACTGAAGCAGTTATTTATGGTGCTACACGGAATCCATGGAATTTAGACCATAGCCCTGGTGGTTCGAGTGGAGGGTCAGCAGCCGCTGTGGCAAGTGGTATTGTACCAATTGCTCATGCGAATGATGGTGGCGGTTCCATTCGTATTCCCGCATCCTGTAGTGGGTTAGTTGGATTAAAGCCGACGCGTGGACGAGTTCCTACTGGCCCCTTCAATAGCGAGCCTTTAAATGGGATTGCCATTGAATTTGCAGTGACCCGTACGATTCGTGATGTGGCGGTTTTACTGGATCAAGTAGCAGGCCCAGATGTAGGGAGCTATTCAAAATTAGAAGTAACTCATGCTCCTTATGGACAATTAATTCATGAAAATGTCCGCCCTTTAAAAATTGCATGGACAACTGAAACGAATTCTGGCGCATTTGTAGATCCAGAATGTATAGAAGCTGTTCATAAAACCATTCAAGTTTTAAAGGACTTAGGGCATGAAGTAGTGGAAGCACGTCCGAAATATGAACAAGCGACATATACAAAGGCTACGGTCGATATTTGGACAGCCAATATTTATAAAATGATTAAGGGTGCGGCAGAGGGGACAGGTAAAGCAGTCTCTCCGGATAATATTGAAGCGGCCATTTGGAAATGCTATGAATATGGTGGCAATTTAAAAGCATCCGAATTATTAGATGCCATTAATATCAATGCCCTTGTTTCTCGTCAAGTAGCAGGCTTTTTTGAAGACTACGATATTTTATTGAGCCCAACAATCGGTACATTGCCTGCTAAAATTGGCGAATTAAATGCGAATAATCCTAACATTTCAGCTGTTGAATGGACGGAGCAAATATTCACCTATGCGCCATTTACAAATTTATTTAATGCTACAGGGCAGCCTTCATTATCATTGCCTTTGGCAGAAAGTCAATCAGGTTTACCAATTGGACTACAAATGACAGGTAAATTTGCAGATGAATTAACATTATTACAGCTTGGTAGACAGTTAGAAGAAGCCATGCCTTGGAAAGATCGTAAACCTGCTGTACATGTAAGTACAACACAGCCTCAGCCAGCAGTATAGATGAGCATGAACGCACTCCAGTCATGACAAAAGTGTAGACGGGGTGCGTTTTCGGTATCCTTTAAAATCATGCGTATACACTACGACAAGAAACAGGTCTTTCCCCCATCGACCAATTCATATACATAAAGTAAAAACTAATAGGAGTAGTGATTATTGAACAAACAACATCACAGGTATAGATGGGTTGTGTTTGTTGCTGTATTGTTTACGTATTTGTTAATGGCCAGTCAACGAACTGCTCCGGGGTTAATTACAGACCAATTGATGAGGGATTTTGGGGTGACGGCATCGACGATTGGGCTATTGACGAGTATCCAGTTTTTTGTGTATACGAGTTTACAAATTCCGATGGGGGTTTTAGCTGATCGCTTTGGGCCGAACTTTTTTCTTATAATAGGTGCCATCCTTACAGGGCTAGGCACGATTCTATATAGTCTAGGTACACATGAATTTATCCTATTTTTTTCTAGAATACTTACGGGTGTAGGCGATGCAACTATTTGGGTGAATATGGTGCTTATTTTGGCACAATGGTTTCAGAAGAAGGAATTTGTGCGTTTAATAGGCTTTGCTGGTATGACAGGGAGTCTAGGTTTCTTATTGGCGACGGTGCCCTTTGCTACTTTGATTTTTCTATTTGGTTGGAGAATTTCATTTTTTTCAACAGGACTCTTATTATGTGTATGTGGTGTTCTTCTTTATTTTGTACTTGTTAAAAATACGAAACGTATCTTTTCAGCAAAAGCGATAGTTGAACCTGAGGTAGTACAACGAGAAAAAACGTCTGTTTTATTGCGAAGAATATTTTTAAATCGACAAGCTTGGGCATTATTTTTTTGCCATTTCGGGGTTGTTGGGGGATATGTTGGCTTTATCAGTTCATGGGCTGTGCCCTATGGAATCAATATGTATGAGATGACACGGTCAGAGGCGAGTCAGCTAATTATGGTTGGTCTTATTGGAGCACTTATCGGGGCTCCTTTAACGAGTTGGCTGGCAGGTTGGTTAGAAACGATTAAAAGACCATATATTGTTGTTCATATCGCTGTTTTATTGAGTTGGTTTTCCTTTCTTTTGTATAAAGGGCAACCGTCCATTTTCTGGCTCATCGTACTATTCTTCATCATCGGCTTTGGGTATGGAGCAAGTGCCTTAACGTTCGCGGCTGTTCGTCAAACTTTTCCTATCACTGAGTCTGGTATCGTTTCTGGTTTTGCGAATACAGGAGGCTTTTTAAGCGCTGCATTACTACCAATTATTTTTGGCTATGTGTTGGATTATTTTCAATCGAATTCAGGTTATTTAGGAGATGGGTACTACTATGGATTTATCATCCCAGTTGTATTTTCCGCCATTGGCCTGATGGGAGTACTGTTATTGAAAGAAAAGTTTGTGAGAACAGGTAATTAAAACAATATCATTACTAAACTAGGGCATACGAATTTGAGGGAAGACCTTAATATAGGTCATTCCCTTTTTTTATACTTTTTGTAAATCATACTTGGGCTATTATAATAGTCCTGGTATAATTTAACTGTATTGTTGGTTCGACATATATGGGAATTTGTAACGTATTTAATATTTAGGATTTTGAAATAATTAGACATTGTACTTATTAGTAGTAGGGATATTTTTTACTCATTTTATACAAATGAGTTTTTAGTAAATGAATTATACATATTGAGTACAGCGAAAAGGAGTTATTAACAGTGATAAAAGTTAAACATTTTACTATCGGAATTGGATTGCTATTAATTTTATCAGCATGTAGTGGTGAAAAAACTGTAAAAGAAGATAATGAAAGCAAAATTGAGGCAGAAATTTTAACATTAGAAACACTTCTGAAAGAAAAAAAGTATGAGGACCTTTTAATTAAAATGGAAACAATCGATTTATCAGAATCAGAAACTGATAAAGTAAGAGCAGTAGGCACTAAATTTGTAGACCAATTAATCCAAGAAAAAAATTTTGAATTCTTGGATTCGAAATATAACAGAATGAGAATCAACTTGAATCGTGATGATTGGACTAAAGTTGTAAAATTTGTAGAACAAGAAAAAGAGTTACGATTAGATGAAATGGAACAAGCAGTTAGAAATAATGACTTCCAAAAAGTACAAGAATTATATGATCATGCAAAAGGGCTAGAAGATAATGCCGATTTTTCAGCGATGTATAAGTATGCTCAATATTTACAAACTGATCAGAATTCCTATGAGGCATCGGGAGCTTTAGCACTAGCTGTTGACCCTGAATATCATGGGAGAATGAGAGAGGAAATAGTAGCAGGAATTACAAATACCTCATATGCCAGTCCATTAACATTTGGACCAATATCTCTAGACGATTGGAATTGGATAGAAAGAGAATACCGAAATAATTTATTTACTATGGAAAGAATATCTAATGCAGAAAAAGAAAGAAAAGAAAAAATTGAAAGCGCTAGAGGGAGTAATCCTTCGCTTGGAATGACCTACGAGGAAGTATTAGCATCACTTTGGGGTGAACCTTATGATGTGAATAGAACTGTAACAGAATATGGAACTTATGAACAATGGGTGTATGGAAATGGACAATACCTTTATTTTGAAGATGGAATATTAACAAGTTTCCAAGATTAAATAATTATTTTTTTAGTGTCACTACTCTATATTATCTGTAAATGTATGAGGGAACATCTGGACCTTAGATGTTCCCTTTTATTTCTTTTCCTGCAGTATCATACAGTGACATAATCTTGCTAGTAGTTAGTCGAGTGGTTATTAAATTAAAAAACGCTATGCCAACTAATAGAATTTACGAGCTACCCCATATAAACACTTTCACAAGTATCTGGTGCAGGTTCATAGAAGCAATGGTTTTTAAATTGACCTGTAAATGGTTGACCGTACCATGTTGGGGGACATGGGGCATATGGGTTGAAGTACCAAAGGGCGTATTTGGCTGGGTGCTGACGCCAGAAGTCTAAGTTCTGTTTGGCTAATCTTTTTTCCGTTTCCCTTGCACGTTGGTAAAACATATTGCCTTTTTGAACGGCTTCAAACGAATAGTTTCCCCCTTGTACTTGATAAATGACTTGCTCGATAGTTCTCACATCATTGAAGTCCAAGCAAGATGCGACAGCTCGATTGACAATCACATTGCCCACGTACAACATACCTTGCTGTCCTTCACCTTCAGCCTCAGCTCGCATCATCCTTGCCATTAAAGCAACGTCTGCATCACGGTATTTTACTCTTGGCATTTTTACCACCTCCACCATATAGTATGAAAATGATCGAGACGAATTTCACTTTATCCTGAAAATCACCTGTTTTTCTATTTATAAGCAAAGAAAACACGCCATTCGTGCTGCAAAATAAAGGAGCAAGATGGCGTGTTTTTATTAAAAATTCCTTTTGAAATAGGGTGTTTTTTTCAGTACGACACATACGGGGATAGCGATAATTAGGCCAACAATGTTTTGAATAACATCACCAGGAATGGATGCTAACGGTGCAATCCAGCTATTGAACATAATCGCTTGCCCAATGTAATAGACGGCAATCATTACGGGCATGGATACTACAGCCCCTAAAATGTTTAAACCAATATGGTCGCCTTTATATCCTTTTGACCAGGCAATTTTACCAACGATAAAGCCCTGTAATGCGCGTGAAATAATAGTAGTGGGTGCCCAAATTAACCAGCCCCCTACGATATCGAATAAGCCCATTCCGATGGCTCCCGCAAGTGCTCCTTTTTTTGGTCCAAATAAAATGGCTGAGATGAACAGCATCGATGTCCCTAAGTGAATTAGTCCACCTTGACCAAATGGTAGTTTAAGATTAATAAACATGGTAGCAACGAAAACAAGTGCCGCTAAAATGGCTGTAATGACTAAATCAAATGTTTTCGTGCGTGGTCTTGTATAAGATGATCTTTGTATATTTTGCATCTTTATCTTCCTCACTATGATGAATATTTTGATGATTTTTACTTTAGCAAAGGACTGACTGTTATAAAAGTGTCAATTTTATAAAATAGTTAGAGGTCAGTTGGAGGATATTTTCGCATCTTTCTAATTGTGATACGATGAGGTGAGTATAATCAGGATGAGTTAGGTGGAATGTATGATGAAAAAAGTGGCTGTAATTCAGGATATGTCATCCTTTGGGAAATGCTCGCTAACGGCTGCAATGCCTGTATTATCTGTGATGGGCGCGCAGGCTGTGCCATTGCCAACTGCCATTCTAACGGCACAAACAGGGTATTCCAGCTTTTATTGTGAGGATTTAACCTCAAAGATGGACTACTTTGTGGATGAGTGGAGCAAACTTGGGGCTAGCTTTGACGGTATTCACACGGGCTTTGTCACAGGTAAAGAGCAAATAGATAATATTTTCCGTTTTTTAGGCGTGTTTCACTCAACGGATACGACCTTGCTAGTTGATCCTGTAATGGGCGATCATGGTGAGGTATATAAAATGTTTACGGGCGACTTACTGGAACGGATGAAGGAGCTAGTAAAGTGTGCAGATATTATTACGCCTAATGTTACGGAATGTTGTTTGCTCACAGGCTTGTCGTTTGAGAGGTTGCAAAGCTATCAGCATGAAATAGATTATATTCAGGCAATAGAGGAAGCGGGGCAGCAGCTCCAACTGACCACAGGTGCAAATGTCATTATTACTGGCTTAAATCCACCTGTAGTGGAGGGAAAGCGCTATGTCGGGAATATGTTTATCGATGCGAACCGTTCTTTCCATAGTATTCGTGACTATAATGGTGAAAGCTACTCGGGCACGGGTGATTTATTTGCGTCTGTTATTATGGGCGGCATGATGCGTGGGCAGGATTTAGTGGAGTCCATGAAGCTAGCAGAGACGTTTTTAGCGGCTGCTATTGAAGCGACTTCCAAGGAGCAAGTGCCTCGCGAGGCAGGCGTGCATTTTGAACAGTTTTTACGGATGTTATTCTAGAAATTTTTTTCCGTTTTCAAAACGTTGTTAGTCGATAAATAAAAATGGGGGGAGAAGATATATGGAAATTAGGTTATTAACAGCACAAGATGCTGAGTCTTATCGGACATTAAGATTAGAGGGATTACAAACAAATCCTGAGGCATTTGGTGCAAGCTTTGAAGAGGAAAAAGATATGACGCTTGAGTTGTTTGCAAGTAGACTGGAAGCGCAAGGTTCTTTTACCTTTGGAGCATTTGATCAGGATGAATTGTTTGGGGTTGCTACATTGGTGCAGGAAAGCAAAATGAAGCTAAAGCATAAAGCGAGTGTTTTTGCCGTTTATGTGTCTCCAAAAAAGCGAGGGCTTAGCTTAGGTAAACGTTTAATGCAAGCAATAATCAATCAAGGAAAACAATTAGCAGATGTAGAGCAAATCAATTTAACCGTAGTATCTTCTAATGATTCGGCAAAAGGACTGTACACATCATTAGGTTTTCAAGTATTTGGGACAGAGAAGAGAGCTTTAAAAATAGACCAGCAATGCTTTGATGAAGATTATATGGTTCTATATGTAAAGCCTTTGAAGTAATCAAATCTTCAAAGGCTTGTATGCGAACTTCAATATAACCATAAAATAAATATAGTAATGACCGCTAAAAAAAGTGCTAATAAAGAGCTAACCATGCTTACTTTCTTTTTTAGTAACCATATGCTTAGCACAACAATAATGATTGATAATGGGAGTATCAGCCAAAATACAAGATTGCCCAAGTATTCAATTTGAATGGGGAATGAATCATAAAAGTAATTATAAGTAATGCCTAGCATGAAAAAAATGGTCATGGCTATATCGGCTGATACCATTGTATTGTGAGTAATCATAATCCCCTCCCATCACAGAAATATTTATTTTTACATATATTGTATGCACGAGCAATGCGAAATCACACGGCAGCATTCATTAAAAGGATGCTGCCGTATTTTTTTACTATTCCTCATTTTTATTTAAACTTCTTATGATGACAGCTTCTAAATTTTCGATTTTTTTTTCAAATCGCACAAAGAGATAGATGGTGATGGCAATTGGGAATCCTGAATTACCAATTAGGTTTATCCACATTTGAATATTTTCGAGTGTTAGCATAACATCTTCCTCCTCCACCAATATTGTGTCTTACGTATGTAAAAGTGATTTTAAGTTAAATAAAATCAATATGAATTTGATTTTCGGGAACATTTGTTCTTATTTTGGTTTATAATAGATATATGATAGTCACTTTATTTAGCAAGAAGGCGGATAGATAGGAGTGATGATGATGAAAAACGATAACTACAAGATCGAAGAGTTTTTTTACAGGAATATGGAACAGATAAAAAATCCAATTATCAAAAGCTTTTTGGCTAATGCTAAAAATCTTTATTTAGTTGAAAAAGCGATTTTATATCCAACCGATTGTAATATGAAAAGGGTTGATGAGACGTTTCAATTACATTATATAAATGTTCAAAAAATAAAATATGTCAGTAATTTAATTTATTTCTATAGCTTGGATTTTGATAAAAAAAGGAGAAGACTGCAAGACCGTTTTTTATTAATTGTAGACGATGGACTATTTGAGACAGGGATGATGAGAAAGGACGAAATCATTCAAGAAGGATTACTAGATACTGTTGAAAATGAAGAGCTATTTCAATCCTTGAAGAGCTTAACGGATAAGCAGCTTCAAATTTTAGAAATGATTTATATTAAAGATTATTCGATAAAGGCGATTGCTGAAGCATTACAAACAACATCCCAAAATATATCGAATCTTCATCGAAAGGCATTACAAAAACTACAACAAAAGCTTCGTAAAGAGGAGGGATAACGGATGGACAGGGAAAATAACTATAATGAGGAGTCACTTCTATTCATTGAGAATTTTTCACCTAAAATTAAACAATGTCTCCATCAGACAAGCTATCAGGAAAGAGAAGACTTGGAACAGGAGATTAAATTAAAGATTATTGAAAAACTTGCGACTAAGGAATTCATCAATACTCCTAGCTTTTGGGATTTCTTCACATAAGCCAAAAAAAAGAGCAATTATCCTTGTTTGTGGACAATTGCTCTTTCTTCATTAACCTTTTAAGAAATCTGGTTCAGCAAAGCTTGGGTTTGGATATGTGTAGAATCCTTCTCCTGTTGCACGACCAAGCTTACCTTTTTCAATATACTCTGTTTTCAGTAGGTTGGCTAGCTTTTTCATGTTTTCATCACCAGTAGCCGTTGCTTTTGCTTCAACAATATTATAAGCAGTGTTGATACCAACGATGTCTAAGATGGCAAATGGGCCAAGTGGTGCGCCTGTGCCGATCATCCATGTTTTATCGATTGTTTCTGGATCTGCCACTTCTTTTACTAATAAAGATTCAGCGGCATCTAAAAATGGTACGAGCAAGGAGTTTAAAATATAGCCCGGTTGCTCTTTATATAATGGTAGTGGAACCATGCCGATTGCACGTGCAAATGCAACAACCTCATCGAATACATTCATATCTGTGCCTGGGTGTTTCATAATTTCAGCTGTGTTGTTTTTCCAAATAGTATTGGCAAAGTGTAGCGCTAAAAACTTCTCAGGACGGCCTGTTGCTTCTGCAAATTGGCTAGGTAATAAAGTAGAGGAGTTAGTCGCAAAAATTGTTTTTGCAGGTGCTACTTTGCCAAGGGTCGTATAAAATTCCGTTTTAATTTGGACAACTTCAGGGATTGCTTCAATTACAAGATCAGCATCGGCAACAGCTTGTGCTAAGTCGCTTTTAAATGTTAGTCGAGCATAGGCAGCATCTACTTCTTCTTGTGTAGCTCCTAAGTCTTGTTGATAAAGTGGTTTCAATTTTGTAATGCGATCCTGTGCATTTTTCAACGCCTCGTCGTTAATATCGTAAATGGTTACTTGAAAACCTTTAAAAGCAGATTGATAAGCAATTTGACTTCCTAAGACGCCGCTACCTGCGACCGTAATGTTTTGATAATTCATCGAAATTCCTCCTTTGAAATTGTTACATTAATATAATAGTGTGGATATGTAAAAAATCCTTCGTTACAATCCCATACTACTTCTTTAAGTAATAGAAAATCAAATAATAGCTACTATTATTATAATGATATAAAGTTTGTGGGATTCCTCCTTTTCAAGTATGTACCCAATATCGACTAAACATAACTGTAGAAATAAAAAAGAACAGCAACTAAGCTGTCCATGTCTTAGCAATAATAGTATTGCTATCTAAAGTAGGCTTTGAAAATAATGAAGTTACAATCGTCACAACGAATACGAATATAAAGTAAAAATTTCACTAGAGGCAATTCTTCAATCTTATAAAGATGGTACAAACCTTTATCCAAAAGGAGAATCGGTAATGCAATTCAAATTAAAATTATCCAAACTGGAAATGGCTTTAAGAGCGAAATCTATACAGCAAACAAATGGGATGTAATTAGTGCGCAGATTTAAATGATGTTGCTAGTTTTTGCCCGTGCAGATGTGGAGTTAAAACCAGGTGGGTATTTCAAGGATGCAATTGGACATTGGGCGGAGAGTTCTATTCAATTGCTCTATCAAGCGGATATTATTAACGGCTCATCTGCCACAACTTTTAATCCAAATGGGCAAGTTTTAGAAGAGTATGGCTTAATTGATATTTTCGATGGTAGTAAGTTTGAGCCAAAAAAACCTGTTACAAGGAAACAGTAGAGGCTATTGGCATATTGCAGCAATTAGGCATTTTAAATGGTACGAATGGTAAGTTTAATCTGAAAGGAAATCTTATTCGTGCAGAAGCTTTCAAAAATTCTTACACTTGCATTAAAGAAATTAAGTGACGAGGAATAAAAATAAAAAGCAATCCACTTTTTGATGATGGATTGCTTTTTATTTGTCATTTTTTCTTTTACAACTCGTATCCTATTCAACTAGTGTATGGAAAATATAGCTTAGCATATAGCCTAAAATGAGATACATAAAAAATGATTTAAACGAGACATACTTTAGTTGATGCAAAATGAATTCAGAAATGCTGGCTGTGGCAATCAAACCTATAGAAATGCCCATTAAGATACCCTGTGCCTTTTCGGGTAAGGCCCAATATTGCCCAAACCAAATAAAAATACTAAAAAAAATAGAAAAGATAAAGAAATAAATAAAAAGTCTCCATAGTCTTTCGCCTTGAGCAATGAGTGCGGTGGATAGGGCAAAACCTTCAGGAACATGGTGAAGAATAATGGAGGCTGTGAGAGAAATACTTAGTGCTGCATTGCCAAGTAAATTGCCGACAGTAAGACTAATCGGTATGGTATGAATAATCATGGCAAGGGTTAGTAGAGAGACAGAGGGATTTTGCGCATGAGAAGCATGAAATACAGTATCTAATAGTTGGAAAATGAAATAGCCAATAAAAATCCCTAGTATAATTCCAAATGATTGATAGATTTGAAATGAAGAAGGAATGATATCTAGAACGAGTAAGCCTACTAGAAAACCTCCACATAATAATGACAGCCCTTGAGTTGTATGTTGAAATAGCTTAGAGAAAATCCAGGCAATTGCGCCACCAATGCTCACACTGAAAAATAGAAATCCACCAAGTATCATTGCACTCACCTGTAAAATCCCCCGCCTCATCATAAACTTAAAGTCGTTTTTCCAAATATATGCTAAGTAAAGTTGAATATGCTTGTAGCAAACTTCTTGACATGGAATGCCAGCTTTATGTAGGAAAATGGCGAACATATTAAATTGACTGAAAATTGGTTTAATTCTATACTTTTTAATAGGAAGATTATATTCATCGATTTAGCTCATAGGGGAGGAATGGTTGAATGAAGTGGGATGCAAGTTTTGATGTAGTTGTAGTAGGCTCTGGAGCAGCGGGATTGACAGCAGGTTTAACAGCAAAATTACAAGGATTGAAATCAGTAGTGATTGAAAAAACAGATCGTTACGGTGGTGCTTCTGCAATTTCTGGTGGCGCCTTATGGATTCCCAATAATCATGTTATTAAAGGTGAAGGTGTCCCAGATACACATGAACTTGCACGCCAATATTTAGATTCCACAATAGGTGATCGTGTGCCTGAAGCGTTAAAGGAAGCTTATATTACAAGAGGGCCAGAAATGTTGCGATTTTTATACAATAAAACGAATCATATGCGCTTCCGATATGCCAAAGGCTATTCCGATTATTATCCTGAAAAATTGGGCGGTTTGTCGCAGGGACGCTCCATTGAACCTCTTATTTTTGATTTAACAAAAATGGGCTCACTGGCCTATCATATGCGTCGAGCAACTCTATCCACCAAAGGCTTTACGATGAATAGTTACGAGTTTCATAAGGTCAATATGATTACGCGAACATTCAAAGGGAAAACGACTGCGTTGAAATTAGGAATGCGTTTAGTGAAATCCAAGGTAACAAAGAGCAAACTAGTAGCGCTAGGTGAAGCATTAGTGGCACGTCTACGATTATCACTTGCCGAAGCAAATGGAGAGCTTTGGTTATCAACGGCTTTTATAGATTTCATCATGAATAATGGAAGAGTTGTTGGTGTGATAGTTGAACGTGATGGACAAGAGCAGCGGATAGAGGCAAAGCGAGGCGTTGTCTTGTCATCAGGTGGCTTTTCACATAATCAGGCACTGCGTGAAAAATATTTGCCTGCTCCTACTAATGCTGCGTGGACTTCTTCACCTATGGGGCAAACAGGGGATATCATTGAGCCTAGTGTGAAAATTGGAGCTACCCTCGATTTAATGGATAAAGTATGGGGAGCACCTTCTGTTATAGATCCACAAGGACAACCATTCTTCCTTGTGGCTGATCGGGGCGTTCCAAATATGATGGTTGTAGATAGTGCAGGGCAACGTTTTGTCAATGAAGCAGCACCTTATCATGAGTTTGTAGATACAATGTACAAGCATCAGGAGGAGACGAAACAGGCTGTACCTTCATGGATTCTTATTGGTGCTACTGCTAAAAGCCGTTATATTTTTACAGGTCTGTTTCCCGGACAAGCATTCCCGAAAAGCTGGTATGACCATGGGATCGTGAAAAGTGCCGAAACGATTGAGGATCTTGCGAGGCAAATGAATGTGCCAGTAGAAAGCTTAGTAGAAACGGTAGATCGTTTTAACATATTTGCACAGAATGGGCATGATGATGATTTTTATCGGGGCGATAGTGCTTATGATAATTACTACGGAGACCCGACATTACCCAACCCTAATTTAGCAGAGTTCAAGAAAGCTCCATTTTATGCTTTGCGTCTTTATCCTGGAGATATTGGTACAAAGGGTGGATTAGTAGTGGATGAATTTGCTCGTGTTGTGAAAAAGGATGGTCAACCAATAGAGGGCTTGTATGCATCAGGTAATTGCTCAGCGTCTATTATGGGAGAAACCTATCCTGGACCAGGCGCAACGATTGGACCTGGCATGACACTTAGCTATGTAGCGACTACACATATGGCCAATGCTGTAAACAAAATAGAGGAACCACTTCTAAAGGTATAGTGTGGACGAAACCCTTCCTATTCAATTGAATGGGGAGGGTTTCACGTTGATGGACTGTTCTAATATTTGCTTGCTTGGAATATAGTGGCTACTGAATAAGTGGTGATGATAACGAAAAAGGGAGCGATTCAGTGCGTTGCTAGATTATAAAATAATCACTTCAATGAAAACGTTAGAGCCCTATCGAAGTACTTGGTCAGATATACTTGAACGGGAAAAAAATAATAATCCTTTTATTGAATACGAATGGGTGACGACATGGTGGGCAACGCTTGGTATACATGATAATGTAGAAATATTTATAGTCGAACATCAAGGTACGGCAGTGGCATTTTTTCCGTTAGTTCATTCTGTGGGATTCGGTAAAATTCATCACTTTGGTTTTTTAGGACAAGGGTATGCGGCTTATATGGAAGTGATAGCAGAGCAGCAATGGCTGGAGCGGGCTATTCATTATATATTGAAGGTGTTCACGCAAAAATACAAGCGTTATTTGCTCGTGTTTCATGGTCTAATTGAAAGTAAAGATACTTCCCAAGAGCTTGAGAAATATGCGATAGAATACCAGATGCCTTATTCTATATTTCGAACCGTAACGTCATTTATAGATTTTCAATCAATGACACTTGATGATTTTTTGAAAAAGCATCGTAAGACGTTTAAAAGTATTAAGCGTTATGAAAAGAAATTAAAACTACTTGGGCACGTTGACTTTCAGGATGTTGGCGTCAGTCATTTTCAAGAAATGTTTACGCTTTTTAAGCGAAGATGGCGCAAGAAATTGGACAAAAGCAGATTTACCGAAGCACAGACTCGATTGTTTTATGAACGTTTGACCGATGTCTCTAATGAAGCATTTAGAGTCGAGGTTGATAGCTTGCAATTTGAAGGGCATTGGATTGGCTTTACCATTGATTTATGCTGTAGAGATCGTAATTTTTGTCAGGCTATGGGTCATGAGCCTGATTTCAATAGGTTTGGCCCCGGCAGTTTAATAGAAAAGGAAAATATGTTCAAGGCACGTGATTTAGGCTTCCGTTACTATGATTTTGGTAGTGGCTATGAGCCCTATAAGTTTCAATGGTATACCGATATTGATTTTACACGAAAATTTATTATGAGTACGAAAGGCACTACTGAGCGCCTTATTCGGTCATGGATGGTATTAAGAGATCGAGTAAAAGGGAAATTAACAAACAATCACCAGCTTGTGAAATGGAAGAGGGACAGGTTAGGGGAATTGTTGTATTTTCTAAAGCATGCTCGAATAAGAGAATGGTTCCGAGTAATAAAAGGAGCCCTTCAACGAATCGTAGCTATTTATATAGTAGACATCTATATCGCGGAGCAAAAACACGATCAAGGATATAGGTCCTTTCAAGAGCTACAAATGAAGGATATGATGACAATGAATAAGCGGCCTGCTTATATAGCGCATTTTTATAAGGGAAATCAATTTTTTGGCGATGGAGATCAAATCGTATATAGAAGGCACGATCAAATAGCACGCGAAGAGGAGAGTGGCTATACGTATGAGCTATCCGCCAATATGTCTTTCATCAGAGAATATGACACTCAGCTATTAGAGGCAATAGTTGTGGAAGTGCAAAGTGAAGGGCGATCCGTCTGTACATTAGTTCCATGGTATGAGAGGCGCAGACGACGAAAGCTGATGCATGCTGGATTTCATAAAGTGGCTCAAATTAACATCGTTAAGTTGTTCAATTGGCGAAAAGAATTTCATTTATAAACAGTAAACCCTCAGTGTTTTCAACTGAGGGTTGTTGTTGAGACATTTTAGTGAATTAGATTAAAAATGGATACCAGGTTTATCGATTAGCTTACAACCTGTCCCGTATTTTGCTTTTAAAGCACCTTTGAATTGAGTTTGCTCTAATTCAGGGAATGTTTGCTTCCACAGTTCAAAGACATTATGACTGGAAGCCTTTCCGTCCTTTGTAAGTCGTGCAATATGGAAGCCGTATTCATCATTACAACGAGCTAATGGACGATTTTCACGTACCGTAATAATGCGACCACTTACCGTCATTTTATATAGATCTTCATAGCCTGCAATAGCACGACTCTCTTCTGTTTCATCAACAGCTACAACAACTTCTTCTGTCTCATCAACGACTTCTACTTCTTCTACCTTTGATGCTACAGCTTTCTCTTCGACTGTCACTTCGTTTTCTGATGCTTGTGTTTCAGCAACGTTATTTTGAGTTGGAAGCTGTTCTACAATGACAAAATCCTTATTCGATGCTTTATCACTCATAGTTGCCATAACGTTCATAATCGAGCCAACATAACGTAAAGGCTTCTCTTTTCCTTCTTCAAAAACAAAAATATTATAATCGGTTTTATTCATCTTTTTCATAATAATATTACCTGTTGCAATAGTAAAACCGATAAATTTGTTCTTTTTAAGTGCCTGAATTGCTTCTTGCTTGGTTAAAATCATTTTAAAATCTCCTAAAGAATTATTTATTCTATTCTACCATAAAATTTGTCACATTGTTTTTTGTAAAATAATAGTTATCTTTTGTTTAGCGAAGTAAAATTTTCCTATTTCAAAACGATCCACTTATTTCGAGCATACCGTTTAGAATGTGGTAGAGTTATAGACAGCAGTATCGAAAGTGGATGCGCTATTATCGTTCAAGCGTCTTGCTAAACATTATTGACGGAGAACTGCTCGTCTTCTTTGGAGAATGGGCATTTTTCTTCATAGTCATACATATGTAAAGGAGGGTTTAAAATGGTTCAGCATAAATTTACAATGGACTTAACTTGGTCGGATGGAAGAAATGGTACGGGAGCTATCAATGCTAGCAATCTGAAAACGCAAATTTCTATTCCTCAGGAGATGGATGGACCAGGCATTGGTACAAATCCGGATGAAATGTTATTAGGGGCTTCAGCGACTTGTTATTTAATTACATTAGCTGCTCTTCTCGAAAGATCAGAAGTGGCTGTACACGATTTATCTCTGCAATCTGAAGGGTATGTCAGTGTAGTAAATGGTGTGTTTACTTATGAAAAAATTGTTCATAAGCCTACAATAGTAATTGCCAATTTAACAGAACAACTTGAAACAAAAATTGCTCGCTTCGCACAAAAAGCGGAACAAACATGTATGATTAGCAAAGCATTAAAAGGCAATGTAGTAATTGAATGTGATGCCCAAATCTTAGGAGCGTGCATATAATAAGAAAAATGGAGTTATTCAGCAAGTGCCGCTGGTATAACTCTTTTTTTCATCTAGAAGCACTTTTCTTAAAATAGTTCTAGAAATGTTCAAAATGAATATATAGTGTTAAGTAGTAAAAAAATGCAAAGGATGGTGAAGTGCACGTTCCGACAACTAAGAATCTCACATTCTATGGTCAGTATGGCAAAAGAATATTTGATATTATCGGGGCATTATTATTACTTTTTATGACAATCCCTCTAATGCTAGCTGTATTCCTCATTTTACTCATTTCAACAGGTCGCCCCATTTTTTTTAAACAAATACGAACTGGCCTCGATCATCACCGCTTTGTTATTTGGAAGCTACGCACAATGTGTATACAGGCAGTTCCAGTCAATATGCCAGCTATATGTACCGATGGTATTCCAGACGACTATTTTTTTAAAGTAGAACAGGATACACGGATTACCAAAGTAGGTGCTGTCCTTCGAAAGCTAAGTATTGATGAAATTCCTCAGCTGTTAAATGTATTAAAAGGAGAAATGAGCATTGTGGGGCCTCGTCCGGAGGTTCCAACCATTACAAATGCCTATAACAATTTACAGGCCAGGAGACTAGAGGTAAAACCAGGTTTAACAGGTCTTGCCCAGATTAACGGCCGTTCTAATATTTCCCATGGACAAAAAATTTCATATGACATTGAATATGTGGATCATTACTCCTTTTGGATGGATATCCAAATTGTTTTGAAAACTCTTTATGTAGTAGTAGCAAGAACGGGTGCCTATTAAATGATGGGGAGTGGCCGTACTGAAAATTGTTCAGTTTATTACACGAATGGATAAAATCGGTGGAGCGCAAAAGCATGTGGAGGCATTAGCGATCCAGCTCAAGCGAGATGGTCATGAAGTGACTGTCGTGACAGGCTCCTATCAGCCATCCCTTTGGCGCTTACAAGAGGAAAAAATTACGGTTATTCGTATTCCAGCTATGCAACGTGCTATTCATCTAACAAAGGATTTCCAAGCATTTTGGCAATTAAGAGCCGTCATTAAAAGCATACAACCTGATGTGGTTGCCACACATTCGTCCAAGGCAGGTGTGATAGGTCGTATAGTGGGAAGTTTACTGCGTATCCCGACTGTTTTTACCGCACATAGTTGGAGCTTTACAGAAGGTGTTCCTCAAAAGAAACAGGTGCTTTATTATCGAATGGAAAAATCGGTTCAACGATTCACCACAAAAATAATAACGGTATCTGATTATGATCGGGAGCTAGCACTCATGAAAAAGGTTGCTCCAGCTCATAAACTGCTAACTATTCATAATGGTATTGCCCCAATAGATAGAAATTCATCAACAGAAAAGACATATACGGAGCAGCCTGTCATAATGATGGTTGCTCGTTTTGAAGTGCCAAAAAGACAGGATCTATTGCTGGAGGCGTTAGCAGAACTGACAGATGTTCCATGGCAGCTTCAATTGATTGGAGATGGTTCTCTACGGCCAGCTTTAGAAGAATTTGTTGCACAGCATAATTTAACAGATCGCATAACATTTTTGGGTGATCAATTAGACGTACACAGCTATTTAGAGAAAAGTGATGTATTTGTTTTGTTGTCAGATTGGGAGGGCTTGCCCATCTCTATTATTGAAGCGATGTGTATAGGTCTCCCTATAGTTGCAACAAATGTGGGTGGTGTTAAAGAGTTAGTGGTGGATCATGACAATGGTTTTTTAGTGGAGCGTGAGGATAAAGAATTATTGAAGCAGAGGCTTCACTATTTATTAATGGATGCTACCTTAAGTAAAAAAATGGGTAATGCGAGCGAACGACGTTATTTACAGCATTTTACGTTTACTCCGATGTACCAAAAAACATTAATGGTCTATCAGCAAGCTGTTTCAGAACTCGTAAAGAAAGGGGATTGAATTGCAATTAATACGCATTAGAACAGATGATGAGCTCATGTGGTACAAGGAAATTTGGGATGGTATTTTAGAGGAAGAGAACAATGATAATCCATTTATTGAATTTGCTTGGTTTTATAATTGGTGGCAAATAGTAGGGCGAAAAGAACGAGTAGAGCTCTTCGCTGTGGAACATAAAGGAATCATTTTGGCCTTTTTCCCCTTTACGGTGACTAGTCGATGGGGGATTAGGGTGTATACCTTTGCGGGTGAAAGTATTGCCAATTATACAGGGGTTGTTGCCAAAAAAGAATGGTTAATGGACACAACAACCTTTGTGTTCGATGAGCTTCTAAAAAAACATCGGCACGTAATTTTTTCACTGCATGGCTTGTTGGAAAGTAAAGAGTCTACTAAAGTCCTCGAACAATATTTCGTGGAAAGACAGTTACGAACAAGTATCTTCCGTGTGGTCACTCCATATCTCGCTTTTTCCGAGGTAGACTTTCCCCAACATTTCCAGCAACGCCGAAAAATGCATGGTGTTGATCGGCGCGAAAGAAAGCTACGAAAGCTAGGGGCATTAACAAGGCGAGTCCCCGCACAGGACGAGCTATGGCAAATGTTTCGATTATTTGATCGACGATGGGCAAAAAAACTGGATACGAGTGACTTTACAAAAGGGAAGAAAAGAGACTTTTTTGAGCGCTTAACAATGCTTCATGGGGAGGCGCTCCAAGTAGAGGTCGATGCACTTGTCTTTGAAAATCAGTGGATTGCTTTCACATATGGACTTTATTGTCGTGGACGCTATGTAACCTATGCGCTGGCTCACGAACCGACATTTAATGTATTTGGTCCGGGACGTATAGTCAATCAGGAATCTATTCAGCGAACTTTCGCTGCTAATTATCGCCTATTTGATATGAGTATTGGCTATGAGCCTTATAAATTTGATTGGCGTACGAATATCGATTTTACTAGACGAATGCTTGCCAGTAGCGGTACGAGACGTGCGAGGCTAGTGACAGGTTCATTGCTACTGAAGGAGTGGCTTAAGGAATACGTAAAAAGTAATCAACGATTTGTAGACTGGAAGCGTAACACACTTGGACGTTTCCGCTATTTAGTAAAGTATGGAAAGCTTAAAGATTGGCTAGAATATGGACAACAATTCGTAGATAGGTTTATTCGTTTGAAGCAAGTGGAGCTCTATGAATTATCTCCAGCAGAGGATGTGTCACCACAGCAACCTGTGGGCAACTTATTTGAGGAAATGACTATTCAGGAAGCGATGCAACTTGATCAGGAAGAAGTCATTTCTCTCTATTATAAAGGGTACACGGTTTATAAGGACTCCTTTGCAGAGACAAATAAGCCAGCATTCGCATTACACGCTACAAATTGGCGTGTCGATTCACTGCAAATAGTAGAAGCATTACCGAAGCAAACTTATTTTTTAGCCTATGATATGTTCAAGCAAATCGATATTATAACGGCCTATTTCAGAAAAATCAAACCTGGACAAACATTGTGGGTAACGGCAAGCTTTTGGCAATGGCGAAAACGGAAGCGCTTAGTACAGCTAGGCTATAAACCTATTACTCGAATGAAACATTATAAAGTAGCTCGTTTTGAGCGACAACATGTACAAAAAAATACGGAGAGTGGGGGCGATGTTCATTCTGTCCATTAAAAGTAAGCGGTGGAATATTGCGATGCAGCATTTTTATTTTCTAGAAAAGCCAGCCAATGTTCGAAAATCCATGAAAGTAATAGGCTATACAAATTCCCTTGTCCCAAGTCGAAAGCTTGTTAGAAGTGAAACAATTCATATTGATCTCCAAGGGCATGAGCTGTCATTGTATTTAGCACTTTCTGAAGGAAATCGTAAAATATTACGACGCGCACATAAAGAATATTATCAAGTTATTTTATATAAAGAACCTTCCGTCGAAAACTTACGAGCTTTTCAGCAATTTTATAATCATTTTGCTAAAAGAAAAAAGCTTGAGGGTATTGGTAAATCTCAAATGGAAACGATCATGCTTCTCAACAAACAGGGAGCATTATTATTATCTGAAATTCAAAGTATTTGTGGACAAACATTATGCTATCGACTGGATATTGTACATGGGAATAAAGCGATGTCTTATTATGAAGCGACTTGTGCGGCGTCAGCCATATCTCCACATTTAAAGAGACCACACCGCTATGCCAATCGTTTTTTAATCTGGCATAATCTTCTTCATTTTAAGAAGCAAGGTTTTGTTTTATATGATATGGGTGAATTAACGGATAATCGAAATGTACGTGCCTTCAAACTAAGCTTTGGTGGACAGGTTGTCAATGTTTACTCAGGCTACATTACCCAATCAAAAATACGTGCACTGTTACTAGGCGTGCAAAAATGGAGGAAGTAGCAACATGAATGGTGGGGGTCTCGTTATTTCATTAGATTTTGAGCTGAATTGGGGCGTCCATGATGTATTTCGATATGGACAATACAATAAAAACCTATATGGTGTACGGAAAGCCTTGCCCAGCATACTTGCGTTATTTGAGCAATATGACATTCATGCAACTTGGGCGACAGTCGGACTATTGTTTGCAGAATCTAAGGCTGAAATGGCTCATTATTTACGAGGTATCCCTGTTAAGTATGAAAATATGCGCTATGCAGCACATAGCCAGCTAGCTAAAGTAGGCGAAAACGAACAAGAGGACCTCTTACATTTTGGTAAATCTTTAATAGAGGAGATTAAACGTACACCACATCAGGAAATAGGTAGCCATACCTTTTCTCATTATTATTGCTTGGAAAAAGGTCAAACAGAAGCTGCCTTTTATGCAGATTTAGACGCAACAATGACCATAAGCGAGGGTTATATTTCGCCAATGAAGTCCATTGTTTTTCCAAGAAATCAAGTGAATATTGACTATTTTAAAGCATGTGTAGAAGCGGGCTATGTTTGTTACAGAGGAACTGAAAATCATCCATTGTATGATGCTCAAAAGTTTACGAAAAAAGGCAGACTTTTGGGAGCGAAAAAATGGCTAGATAGCTATATCAATCTTACTGGCCATCATATGGCAACATTGGAGGAAATGCGAGGCGAGCAACTGATTAATATTCGTTCAAGTGCCTTTTTAAGACCCTATTTTCGTCCGTTGCACGTATTCGAGGGTTCAAAGGTAAAACGCATAAAGGAAAGCATGCTCGAGGCTGCAAAGGCCCAAGCCTTTTACCATCTATGGTGGCATCCTCATAATTTTGGGAAGAATACAGCTAAAAATTTAGCCATGTTAGAGGAGCTATTACTTTATTTTCAAGAATTACGCAGTCAATACAATTTTCAAAGCTATTCCATGTATGAGGTAGCTGAACTTTGTGAAAATCATTCCAAACAACAAAAGTAGCCTAATGAAATCTTCACTGAACAAAGCGCCAACTCATAGAGAAATTTGAAGCAAACTGATTTCTAGTTTGCTTTTTTATGTTTCCAATAGAAAATTTAAAAGAAAAGAGGAAAAGAGAAAAACAATGACGAAGATGAATGTACGAATGGTACTATTAGATAGAGAGAAGATTGGATAGGACATTTGAGGGGCATGTGAGAAAATATAGGTTAATTTAACTTGAATAGAAAAGATATAAAGGTGGTAGATGTATATGTTTATAGAACCGGAATGCCAATGGAAGCAAGAGAATGGATCGGCCATGCATCAATGGATTAAGCAGCAAACAAATCCAAACCCAAATGATGTGGATATTGTTGTGTATGGGGCTCTGTTATCGTATGCAGGAGAAGCATCTGCAAAAGCACAATATCCAACTGCGTTTCGTAAAGTATGGCCTAGCTTTCAATCATATAACTTAGATGAGCAAATAAATTTACGCGCACTATCAGTCGTTGATATTGGCGATGTGGCGATTCATGAACAAGATAGAATGCTTTCTGAATCTGCCATCGAGGCTGCAGCAGAAAATTTGAGTATAGCTTTTCAAAAAAGCTTTACTTGCTTGATTGGGGGAGACCATGCTATTACTGCATGTTCATTAAAAGGAATAAAAAATGCCTTTCCGCAGGATCGTATTGGCATCATTCAAATTGACACACATTTAGATGCAAGAAACCAAGAGGAAATTGGCCTGGCTCAAGATTCTCCGATCCATCAATTGATTGCCTCAGGGATTGTGGAAGGGAGACATATATATAATGTCGGATTGCATGGTTTTTTCAATTCCCCTGAAATGATTCATTATGCAAGAGAACAGGGCATTCATATGATTACATTAAAGCAAATGCGACGTGATGGTATTCAGCTCACAATACGTGAAATGTTACGTCAGCTTATGTATGAGGTTGATCGAATTTATGTTTCAGTGGATCTAGATGCACTTGATATTATGTTTGCACGAGATGTCCCCGCTGCCACACCAGGCGGTCTAACAGCCTATGAATTATTCGATATCCTCAAACTTATAGGTGAAAATGAAGGGGTTCGCCATATTGATTTTGTTTATGCAGATCCTAAGGAAGGAACGCTACGTCCAGAAACCGTTAAAATTGGTGTGACGGCATTTTTACAATGGCTAACAGGTATTCAGCTTGATCATCGCAATCGCATCTCAAAAAAAGGAAAAGTGACAGTGTAAGTAAGCATATTGCCGTGTATTGACAATGCTCATTGTTGAAAGTTTGCTATACTATTCAATAGGTATAAAAAATTTATACAAACTTGTACGGTTATAGAGAGGAAATTTATGATGACAACAAAACCAAAACTACTGATTGTTGACGGTATGGCATTGTTATTCCGTTCATTTTTCGCTTCGGCTGCCATGGGTCACTTTATTCGCTTGGCGGATGGCACACCAACGAATGGAGCACAAGGCTTTGTACGACATGTACTAACTGCACAATCTTTAATGAAGCCAACACATATGGCAGTTTGCTGGGATATGGGGGCACATACATTCCGCAATGATTTATTTGATGGCTATAAAGCAAATCGTCCAGCTCCACCAGAGGAAATGTTGCCTCAATTCGATATGGCAAAAAATTTATCCCTACAAATGGGCTGGAAAAATTTTGGCGTGAAGGGCATGGAGGCTGATGATTTAATTGGCTCTATGATTAGCAAATGGCAGGACGAGGCTGATATTACTGTGATTAGTGGGGATAAAGATTTACTTCAACTTTTAAGACCCTCTACAGAGATTGCTTTTATGAAAAAAGGCTACACAGAATATGATATTTATACACATGGACGTTTTAAAGAGGAATATAGTATTGAGCCAGCGCAGTTTGCACAGGTGAAAGCTTTTATGGGAGATACAAGTGATGGTTATCCAGGCGTTAAAGGTATTGGTCCGAAGCAAGCACTCACATTAATTCAAACATATGGCTCGATTGATAGTGTACTAGCGTCGCTCGGTGAATTAAAGCCAGGTCAACGAACTAAAATCCAAGACAATATAGATATGCTGAAATTATCGCATGAGCTCGCAACGATTCAAACCGATGTACCTATTGAAGCAGACCTTTCAAGCCTTGTATTACCAAACTATGAGCCGCAAATATTTAAAGAGATCGAAGAGAGAGGCTACACGCTTATTGCCAAGCATGCCCGTTCTTTGTATTCGCTTATTTAATCAACCATCGCAGAGTATATTCATATGCTCTGCTTTTTTTTTTAAGGAAAAGAATAGAGAGCAAATAGTAGGCTAATCGATATTTGCTCTAGTGAGGAACCATTTTCACGAAGGATAATACTTTTTCGTTGTTTTGATAGAGTGCCTGACGAATGAGGCTATCACAATTTGATGTACCGTTATCATGAAAAATTAACCATAGCTTATCATCTTTAATGTCATAGCCAATTAGCGGTACCCAATGATAGGCGAAAGTAGAGGTTTGATCCCGCCAACGAAAACTAAAATAACGATCAAAGCGCATAGCAACTGGACGCCCTGCATCAATTTCCTGCAAAGCTTCTTTTAATGAACAAGTACGAACATCCCACGATGGATATAATTGGCGTAATTTGCGAATCAATCGCCATTTGAATAAACCAATTTTTGTACTACCAAGCTGTTTATAGAGTTCATTAATTGAAGGAGCTGACCCATTCAAATAATTTAAAATAACGTGTACTGTAGTAGGACCACAAGCAGAATTACGATAGTTTGGCGCAATCGATGCATCATATTGTGATTTTCCGTGTAGTCCCAATTGTTGGCGCATAATGGTATTTCCTTTCAAAAAGAGCTGCATTTCATGAAGAAATGCAGCTCTCATTATTGTTATTATTGAGCAGATAAAAATTCCGTTACTTGTTGAGGTGTTTTTGCATTGGCACTGTGTAAGTGAGCAAGCTTTTCACCGTTTTGGAAAATTAATAAACTTGGGATGCCCATTACATCATATTTGTCTGCAATTTCTGGAAGCTCGTCGCGGTTTAGCTCATACCAATCAAATTGGTTATACTCTTCAATGATTGGATCGATGAACATGTTCATACGTGTACAATCTGGGCACCAGCCAGCGTAAAATTTCACTAGTACTTTTTGGTTGCCATTGATTAATTCATTAAATTGTTCTGCAGTAGTAATTGTTTTCATTAAGTATTCACTCTCCTTGCTTACCATTCTACACATTTTTCGCGTATCCTGAAAGTTTTCTGTTTGGCTATAGTCATCGCTACTTATTGTCTTCATTTAGCTCGTAAACGACAAAAAAAGATGTATATTGCAAAAATAATTCTTGAAAAAAGATTGCTAAATTAGACAAAATAATCTACACTAAAAACAGAAAAGTAGTTTTATCTTCATTCATTAGCAATGTTTTGAAATGGAGATAAACCTTAGTTGTGCTTATTGAATTTAGTAAATATTCATTCAGCAGAGGGACAAAAATCCACTAAGGTACACTTGATATTTTTTTGACTAAAAAATGAATGGCTATTCATTCAATGGAAGAATAAGGGGGAATTGCTTGTGACTTATAACATTAAAAAAGCTGCTGTTCTAGGTTCTGGGGTGATGGGCTCTGGAATTGCAGCACATTTAGCTAATATCGGTATACCAACATTACTATTAGATATTGCACCGAAGGAACTAACGCATGAGGAAGAGGCAAAAGGTCTTTCCTTAGAGCACCCGGCTGTAAGAAATCGTCTTGTAAACGGAGCTTTGCAAAAGTTATTAAAGCAAAAGCCAGCACCACTTACTTCTAAGAAAAATTTATCACTACTAACGGTCGGCAATTTTGAGGATGATTTAGGGAAACTAAAAGATGTAGATTGGATTATTGAGGTTGTTGTAGAAAACTTACCTATAAAACAAAGTCTGTATGAAAAAATCGATGCTGTTCGTACACCTGGAACAATTATTAGCTCAAATACCTCTGGCATTAGTATTAATGCGATGGCAGAAGGACGCTCAGATGATTTTAAAAAGCATTTTCTTGGCACACACTTTTTCAACCCGCCTCGCTATTTAAAACTATTAGAGGTGATTCCAGCTAATACAACTGCACCTGAAGTAGTAAGCTTCATGAAAACATTTGGTGAAGATGTGCTTGGTAAGGGCGTTGTGCTTGCAAAGGATACACCTAACTTTATTGCTAACCGCATCGGCACTTATGGGTTACTCATCACGTTACAGGAAATGCTAAAAGGTGGTTACTCAGTTGGGGAAGTAGATTCCGTGACAGGTCCGCTTATTGGCCGTCCTAAATCGGCAACGTTCCGTACGCTCGATGTTGTTGGATTAGATACATTTATTCATGTAGCTAAAAATGTATACGATCAAACAACAGGTGAGGAGCAGCAGGTGTTTGCTGTCCCAGAATTTTTGCAAAAAATGGTCACGAATGGTTGGCTCGGTGCCAAATCAGGCCAAGGCTTCTTCATAAAGCAAGGAAAAGAGATTCATGAAATTGACCCAACAACTTTGGCCTACAGTCCTGCGAAAAAATTAAAGACACCTTCCATTGAAATGGCGAAACAAACTCGTGGATTGGCTAATAAAGTGAAGACTTTAACATATGCAAAAGATCGTACAGGTAAATTATTATGGGGAATATTTGCTCCTACATTAATTTATTCTGCTCAGCTATACGGTGAAATTGCAGATGATATTGTAGCTATTGATAATGCGATGAAATGGGGCTTTGGCTGGCAACAAGGACCATTTGAAATTTGGGATGCTATTGGCGTGAAAGAAGCTGTAACAAAAATGGAGGCAGAAGGTCGAGAAGTACCTGCCTTTGTAAAAGAGATGTTAGCAAATGGGTTTGAAACTTTCTATTCAGATATCGATGGTGACTTGGCTTACTATAATGGTTCGGAGTATATCAAAGTGCCTGCTAATGAAAAGGAAATTGATTTAAAACGGTATAAGAAAAAACATGGCGTAATTAAATCTAATACAGGTGCTAGTTTAATAGACTTAGGTGATGGAGTTGCATTATTAGAATTCCATTCCCAGTCGAATGCTATTGGTTTAGATATTATTCAAATGATCAACTTTGCAATCGACGAGGTAGAAGCTAATTATAAGGGCTTAGTTATTGGAAACCAGGGGAAAAACTTCTGTGTTGGAGCAAATCTAGGAATGATTTTAGTCGAGGCGCAGGATGATAATATCTTTGAACTAGATTTTGTCATTAAGGCATTCCAAGATGCGATGCAAAAAATTAAATATTCACGTAAGCCAGTTGTGGCAGCACCGTTTGCGATGACATTAGGTGGCGGTGCAGAGGTTTGTTTACCTGCTGCACATATCCAGGCAACGATGGAAACATATATGGGATTAGTGGAAGTAGGCGTTGGGTTAATTCCGGGCGGCGGAGGTAATAAAGCGCTTTATCAAAAATTCCTAAAGGGCCTACCAAATGGTGTTGAGATAGACTATCAACATATTGCAAATAAAGTATTTGAAACAATTGCGATGGCGAAGGTTTCAACATCTGGTGAGGAAGCACGTGAAAATAACTTCTTAAACTTCGCAGATGGGATTTCTGTTAACCAAGATCATCAATTATATGACGCGAAGCAAGCGGCTTTGGCACTTTACGAAGCAGGCTATCAACCACCTGTGCCAACAAAAGTTCCTGTGGTTGGTGCATCAGGCTACGGTACATTACTCATTGGTGCGCAAGGTATGTATGAGTCAGGCTTTATCAGTAAGCATGATTTGAAAATTGCTAAAAAGCTAGCTTATGTTATTGCGGGTGGTAAGGTTCCATATGGCACATTAGTCGATGAACAGTATCTATTAAACTTAGAGCGTGAGGCATTCCTTAGCCTTGTTGCTGATCCACTTTCACAGCAAAGAATGCAACATATGCTGTTAAAGGGGAAACCACTTCGTAACTAATGGACGAAATAGACAAAACTTGCACATGAAACAAAGGGGGATTATACGATGCGTGAAGCCGTTATTGTAGCAGGAGCACGAACTCCAATTGGAAAAGCAAAAAAAGGTTCTTTAGCAACAGTAAGACCAGATGACTTTGGTGCTGCCGTTGTCAAAGAAACATTAAAAAGAGCAGGCTATGAGGGACCGATAGATGATCTAATTTTAGGCTGTGCTATGCCAGAAGCAGAACAAGGGATGAATGTAGCTCGTAGTATCGGTGCACTTGCCGGATTACCAGATACAACTCCGGCTCTAACAATTAATAGATTTTGCTCTTCAGGTCTACAGGCGATTGCCTATGCAGCTGAACGAATTATGCTAGGGCATTCAAAGGCCATTCTTGCTGGTGGAGTAGAGTCAATGAGTATGGTGCCAATGGTGGGGAACACACCCCGCTTAAATCCAACATTAGCTGAAACAGCTCCACAATATTATATGGGAATGGGGCATACAGCTGAGGAAGTAGCTCGACAGTACAATGTAAGTCGAGAAGATCAAGATGCTTTTGCTGTTCGCTCACATGAACTTGCTGAAAAGGCGATCAAAGAAGGTAAATTTAATGATGAGATTGTACCAATAGAAGTGGAACAACATTATGTTGACGAGAACAATAAGCCACAAGTGAAAAAATTCACTTTCAGCATGGATGAAGGTGTCCGTCCTGGTACATCGGTTGAAGGCTTAGCGAAACTTCGTCCAGCTTTCCATGTGAAAGGGAGTGTGACAGCAGGGAACGCTTCTCAAACTTCCGATGGTGCAGCAGCTGTATTGGTGATGGATCGTGAAGAGGCTGTCAAGCAAGGTTTAACACCAATGGCAAAATTCCTAGGCTTTGCAGTAGGTGGTGTACCACCTGAAGTAATGGGAATTGGTCCAATTGTGGCGGTACCGAAAGCATTAGAAATAGCAGGTTTATCAGTAGATGCTATTGATCTATGGGAAATCAATGAAGCATTTGCATCCCAATCTTTACAGGTTGTTCGTCATTTAGGCATTGACCAAGATAAGGTCAATGTGAATGGTGGAGCTATCGCATTAGGACATCCACTTGGTGCAACGGGTGCTATTTTAACACTAAAACTTATTCATGAATTAAAGCGTCAAGGCAAAAAATATGGTGTAGTAACTATGTGTATTGGTGGCGGCATGGGGGCTGCTGGAGTATTTGAAATTCTATAATTTTCACTAGATCAGCTTGAGGTGTACTGTTTCCGGTTGCCTCCGAGCATGTATATTTCAAGCTTTTCTATATATGTTTGTCTTTACTCAGCAAGAGGTTTGTAGTGTAAGAAATCTTCTCTATATGGTTGGAGAAGATGCTGAATAAAGATTAAGCCTCTAGCAAATATCACAGATTTGGAAGAGGCATCATTCAATAGGGGATTAGACTATCAAAATAGATATATTGGGAGGAATTTATATGACTGAAAAAACAACGGATTTCATTAAAGGCGGCGGATTTTTAATTGAAGATGTGGAATTAGATCGTGTGTTTACACCAGAAGATTTCACTGACGAGCATAAAATGATTGCCAAAACAACAGAAGAATATGTAGCAAATGAAGTTTTACCTGTAGTTGAAAATTTAGAGCACCACGAATTTGAGCATTCAGTACGTCTCCTTAAAAGTGCTGGTGAATTAGGCTTGCTAGGAGCAGATGTTCCTGAAGAATACGAAGGACTAGGCTTAGATAAAGTTTCTTCAGCATTAATTGCAGAAAAAATGTCTGTAGCAGGTGGTTTCTCCATCACCCATGGTGCACACGTTGGAATTGGCTCATTACCAATCGTGCTATTCGGTGACGAAGATCAAAAGAAAAAATATTTACCTAAGCTTGCTTCAGGTGAATTAATTGCTGCTTATGCATTAACAGAGCCGGGATCAGGCTCAGATGCTTTAGGGGCAAAAACAACTGCGAAACTAAACGATGCAGGCACACATTATATTTTAAATGGTGAAAAGCAATGGATTACAAATGCGGGCTTTGCAGATGTATTTGTTGTTTACGCTAAAATTGATGGCGACAAGTTCTCTGCCTTTATTGTGGAACGTGCATTCAATGGTGTTTCAGTGGGTCCTGAAGAGAAGAAAATGGGGATTAAATCCTCATCTACTCGTACACTAGTGTTAGAAGATGCAGAAGTGCCAGTAGAAAATTTATTAGGCGAAATTGGTCGTGGGCATGTCATTGCCTTCAATATTTTAAATATCGGTCGCTATAAACTTGGGGTTGGAACAATTGGTGGATCAAAACGTGCTTTTGAGTTAGCGGTACAATATACAAACCAACGTCAGCAATTTAAAACAAAGCTTTCTGACTTCAACCTTACAAAAGAAAAATTATCAACGATGGCTTCTCAATTGTATGCATCCGAATCATTAAACTATCGTACTGTTGGTTTATTTGAAGATCGTTTAAGCCAGCTAAGTCCAGAGGAGCAAAAGGAAGGAAAAGTGATTGCAGGTGCTATCGCTGAGTATGCGATTGAATGCTCAATTGCTAAAGTATTTGGATCAGAAACATTAGATTATATTGCAGATGAAGCGGTACAGTTACACGGCGGTTATGGCTTCATGGCTGAATATGAGGTAGAGCGTATTTACCGTGATTCTCGTATTAATCGAATTTTTGAAGGTACAAATGAAATTAATCGCATGATTGTACCAGGTACATTTATGAAAAAGGCACTAAAAGGTGAGCTGCCATTATTACATGTTGCGCAAAATCTACAGCAAGAGCTTCTGATGTTAATGCCGGAGGATATCGGTACAGAGCCACTAGCTCAGGAAAAATACTTAGTGAAAAATGCCAAGAAGATTGCTGTATTAGCGGCAGGCTTAGCAGCACAACGCTTTGGTGCGAAGTTAGATCAAGAGCAAGAAGTTTTAGTGAATATTGCTAATATCGCTAATCAATTATTTGCAATGGAATCAGCTGTATTACGTACAGAAAAAGCGATTGCTCGTGATGGCGTTGAAAAAGCACATCAAAAATTGCTATACACTCAAATTTTCTGCCAAGAAGCATTTGCTGAAATCGAAAAAGAAGCAAAAGATACAATTCTTGCGTCCGCAGATGGTGATGCAGCACGTATGACTTTATCTGCATTACGGAAATTAACGCGTAACAATCCATACAACCTAATTACGAAGAAACGTGAAGCATCTGTGAAATTAATTGAAGCAGAAAAATATATCGTTTAATCGTATGAAAAACGCTAGCTATCCGTAAATGGGTAGCTAGTTTTTTTTGTTCCAGATAAATTTGTGAAAGTAACGGATAAAAATACAAAACCGATGGATAGACTTACGTAAATGAGCGAAGTTCCACCATTCTAAATGATTATGATGGTATACTACAGAAAAAGAGAGCAGAGGAGCATTTTTATGACGATTCAATTTTTCCATTATCCAAAATGTACAACATGTAAAAAAGCACAAAAGTGGTTAAATGATCATGACGTTTCCTATGAAGAGGTACATATCGTAGAGCAGCCACCAACAAAGGATGAAATAACAGCTTTATGGCAAGCAAGTGAACTACCTTTGAAGAAGTTTTTTAATACTTCTGGCATGAAGTATCGTGACCTTGGTTTGAAGGACAAGCTAGCTGATATGACTGAGGAAGAACAGCTTGAGCTACTTGCTACGGATGGTATGTTAATAAAACGTCCCATCGTAACAGATGGAAAAAAAGTAACTTTAGGGTTTAAAGAATCCGATTTTGAGCAAGCTTGGTTATAACCGTTTTTATCCTTGTTTTTATAGGAGAAGTATGGCACACTGAAAGTGAATATATTACATAATTATGGAGGGGTTTTTTGCATGAGCACACCGAAAGACTTACGTTACTCTGAAGAGCATGAATGGGTAAAAGTAGAAGATGGAAAAGTACGTATCGGTATTACGCACTTCGCACAATCTGAATTAGGAGATATCGTTTTCGTTGAACTTCCACAAGTTGGCGATGAAATCAAAACAGATGATCCATTCGGTAGCGTAGAATCAGTAAAAACTGTTTCTGAATTGTATGCACCAATCTCAGGTACTGTAGTGGAAGTAAATGCAGATTTAGAAGATAGCCCAGAATTCGTAAATGAATCACCATATGAAAAAGCATGGATGATCGTCGTAGAGCCTGCTGATGCATCAGAAGTTGATAAACTTATGACAGCAGAACAATACGAAGAGATGACTGCAGAATAAGACAAGCCATAATCAAAAAAACGTCGGAAACTACCGGCGTTTTTTATTATATAATAATGTATAAGTGGGTATGTCTAAATGGAGGTGGCGTAATGTTCGATGGGAAATGCTTGATAGTAGAAGGACGCTCAGATAAGCTACAAATTGAGCCAATTTTGAACGAGAATGTTACAATACTATGTACGAATGGAACAATTGGAGTGCATCAATTAGAGGAGCTAATAGACCCCTATGAGGGCTACGAGCTATTTACTTTTTTTGATGCTGATACTTCAGGCGATAAGCTACGCGCTTTAATGGACAGACATTATCCGGAAGCAGAGCATTTACGTACAATGCCGACATATAAGGAAGTAGAAACGACACCAAGAAAAGTGTTAGCAATGATTTTACTGCGTGCGCATTTCTCAATCCATAATGAATATATTTTGTAAGGTTGCGTGAACTAAATGGAAGAATGGTCAAAAGAGCAGTGGGAGACGGCTTTACAGTCGGGAGAAAAAGCTGCGTTTTATTTATATACACAGATGTGTGGTACTTGTGCAGTGGCATCGAAAATGATGTCAATTGTAGAACAACTATTACCTCACCTAAAACTAGGGAAAGCAAATATTAATTTTTTGGAGCAAATTGCTATTGAACATCAAATTGAAAGCGTCCCTTGTTTACTTGTTTGTGATGGCGGCAAAGTGACAGAAAAGATTTATGCTTTTCAATCCGTACCATTTTTGTACGAATTGTTAAAAAAATCAATTGACTGAACTTTATTAGCGTGGTAAAGTAACAAATATATTACTAAAACATTAAATATATCGAACTCTTATGAAGAGCGGCGGAGGGAAGTGCCCTATGAAGCCCGGCAACCATCACATAGTGAAAAGGTGCCAAATCACCCAAAGATTTTTCTTTGAAAGATGAGAGAACGGTTCAACGTATAATACGTGACCCCTTCTACTTGTCTATGAGTGAAGGGGTTTTTTTATATAAGAAAAGGAGTATTCGCTATGATACAGCTTCAAAATATAACGAAGAAATACAAAACAGCAAATGGCGAATTAACGGCAGTCAAAGATGTTAACCTTACTATTAATAAGGGTGAAATTTTTGGCATTATCGGCTATAGTGGCGCTGGTAAAAGTACCATGATTCGTTTACTTAATGGTTTAGAGAAACCAACAGCAGGAACAGTAACGGTGAACAATCAAGAATTTTCATCGATTAAAGGTCAAAAGCTTAGAGCAGCTAGACAAAAGGTTAGTATGATTTTTCAACATTTTAACCTACTTTGGTCGCGAACAGTTGCAGAAAACATTGCCTTCCCATTAGAAATTGCAGGTGTATCAAAAGCTCAACGTGAGGCACGGGTGAAGGAATTGATAGCACTTGTTGGCTTAGAGGGTCGCGAGCAAGCATATCCATCGCAGCTGTCTGGTGGACAAAAGCAACGTGTAGGGATTGCACGAGCATTAGCAAATAATCCAGAGGTTTTACTATGTGATGAGGCAACATCTGCACTAGATCCTGAGACAACAGATGCCATTCTTGATTTACTGGTGGATATTAATGAACGTTTAGGGTTAACGATTGTCCTCATTACTCATGAAATGCATGTCATTCGCAAGATTTGTCATCGTGTAGCAGTGATGGAGGCAGGCGAAATTGTAGAGCGTGGAGAAGTATTGCAAGTTTTCCAGGCTCCTCAGGCTGCCATTACTAAGAAATTTGTAGCTCAAATTACAAATACAAAGGAAACACAGGATACAGTAGAACAAATCAAAGCAAATTATCCAACTGGACAACTTGTCAAATTGATTTTTGTTGGTGAAAAAACAGAACAGCCAGTTATTTCACATCTAGTAAAGCAATTCGATGTGGAAGTAAGCATTGTACACGGAAATATTTCACAAACGAAAAATGGTGCATATGGTACCCTCATTGTGCAAATTGACGGGTCCAAAGCAAACGTGACTGAAGCCTTAAGCTATTTAAATACAGTGGAAGTACAAACGGAGGTGATTGCAGATGCTAACTAATCTCTTTCCGAATGTAGACTGGGATAGCATGTGGCAGGCTACGTATGAAACATTATATATGACGGCCATTTCTACAGTTATTACATTTATTCTTGGGTTAGCCATTGGGATCGTCCTATTTTTAACAAGTCCGAATCAGTTATGGGCTAATAAAATTGTTAGCTTTTTAACAGGGTCGCTCGTTAACATATTCCGTTCTATCCCATTTATCGTGTTAATTATTTTATTAATTCCATTCACTAAGTTTTTACTAGGTACAATCCGTGGAGCTAATGCTGCTTTACCAGCTTTAATTATCGGTGCAGCTCCGTTCTATGCGCGTATGGTATTAATTGCGTTACGAGAAATTGATAAGGGTGTTATTGAAGCAGCTCGTTCAATGGGGGCTAAAACAGCCACAATTATTTGGAAAGTTCTGATCCCTGAATCCTTACCAGCACTTATTTCAGGTATTACAGTTACGGCTGTAGCACTTGTCGGTTATACAGCAATGGCAGGAATAATCGGTGCAGGGGGTCTTGGAAACTTAGCCTTCTTAGACGGATTCCAAAGAAATCGCCAAGATGTGACATTAATGGCAACTATTTTGATCTTAGTAATAGTCTTTATCATCCAATGGATTGGTGATTTCATTACAGAAAAAATTGATAAACGTTAATAAAACTGAGGTTATTCCGGTTCTTGCCGCTAACATATTTTTATCAAAATAAAAGGAGTGTCATAAATGAAAAAGTTATTAGCAGGATTATTTTTATCAATACTTGTACTAGCTTTAGCAGCTTGCGGTACTGATAAAAAAGAGGATGCAAATTCAGCATCTGGTGATAAAACAGATAGTAAAGAAAACGTTACTTTAACAGTGGGAGCTTCTAATACACCACATGCAGTAATTTTGGATAAAGCAAAACCGATTTTAGCTGAGAAAGGTATTGACCTAAAAGTAGAAACATATACAGACTATGTGCTACCAAACCAAGATTTAGAATCAAAAGATTTGGATGCAAATTACTTCCAACATATTCCGTATTTAGAGTTGCAAATTAAAGACAATGGCTATGACTTCGTCAATGCTGGTGGTGTTCATATTGAGCCAATCGGTATTTATTCTAAAAAATATAAATCTTTAGAGGAACTGCCTGAAGGTGCAACAATCTTACTTTCTAATTCAGTATCAGATCATGGTCGTATGCTGTCATTATTAGAAGCTAAGGGCTTAATTAAATTAAAAGATGGTATTGATAAAACAGCAGCAGAAATTAAGGATATAGAAGAAAATCCTAAAAACTTTAAATTTGATGCGAATACTGCACCAGAAATGCTTGTACAAATGTACGAAAACGACGAAGGGGACGCAGTGCTGATCAATTCTAACTTTGCTATTGATAATGGCTTAAACCCAATCGAAGATGCGATTTCTCTTGAAGACAAAGAGTCGCCATACGTAAACATCATCGCAGTACGTGCTGGTGATGAATCAAGACCAGAAATTAAAACATTATTAGAAGTATTAACGTCTAAAGAAATCCAAGACTTTATCTTAGAAGAATGGAAAGGTGCAGTAGTACCTGTTCAATAATCTAAACAAAAGAGTACGTAAGTAGTGAATTACTTATGTACTCTTTTTCTTTGAAGCTGTTTAACTGAATTTTGACTGCTTTCGGATAGTGACTATTTACAGGTTGTCGATTTCCGAGGAAATAAAAATAGCTATGTAAATTATTTACAACAGCTCATGTAGTGCCTATTCTACATATTTCAAAGTATTGTTCTACCTAATCCCTCCAGTATCGGTTAAAACCAATGCTGGAGGGATTTTTTAGAGATTTCAAGAAAGAAAAAAATGTTAATTTTCTATTTATTAACATTATTCAGTGTTACTTAGCATCTTTTTCATCTACACTATAAAAAGACTCTGAATATATTTACTAAAAATTTGAATAAATAATGAATTTTTTTGTTCTAAATACTAATAAAGTAGGTGTTTTATCGTGAATGAAGGAATTATTTAGAAATTGTTTAGTTGCAAGTAGTACTATATAATTGTTAGAAAAGTTTTTTGTGAAATTTAGATTTTAATCATCTATTTTGACAAAAAAAATCATACTTAAGTATGTGGAGATGAAAGGGGTTTGGTTAAAATGGCAATGAGAAATAACCTATTACGTTGCAGAATATTCGGCATATATAAGTAGAATGAATAGAAAACGGAAAAATGGCGATAAAAATTACATGAAAGTTTAGCCAAAGGAGTTATTGTTATGAACATAAACACGAAATCAATGAGCTCAGCTTTATTAAATAAAATTCAAACAAAAAAAGCGACAATTGGGGTAATTGGCCTCGGCTATGTAGGTCTACCATTTGCCATTGAAATTGTTCAAAAAGGTTTTCATGTTTTAGGCTTTGATAAAAATCAAGAAAAAATCGCCCTGTTGCAAAACGGTGAAAGCTATATAGCTGATATCCCGAAAGAAAATATACAACTACTATTAAAGGAACATCAATTTGAAGCAACCTATGATTTTTCCAAACTTGCATCTGTTGATGTTGTCATCATTTGTGTGCCAACCCCTACAACTGAGGATGGTACTCCTGATATTTCCTATATAGAAGAAGCAGCTCACGATATTGGGTGCCATATTAATGCAAATGCACTAGTCATTCTTGAAAGTACGACCTATCCTGGGACAACAGAGGAAATTGTTCAGCCTATTTTGCAAAAACATGGCTTTGCTGTTGGTCAAGATTTATTTTTAGCCTATTCACCAGAACGAGTGGATCCTGGTAATAGTAATTTTTCAGTTTCTAATACACCCAAAGTTGTTGGCGGTGTCACTTCCACATGCTTGGAAGTTTCAAAGGTTTTTTATGAAACAGTCATTCATACTAGTGTATATACGGTAACAAGTCCGAAAGTTGCCGAAATGGAGAAATTATTGGAAAATACGTTTCGCCAAATCAACATCGCTCTTGTCAATGAGCTAAGTCAAATTTGCAATAAAATGAACATTGATATTTGGGAAGTCATCGATGCCGCCTCAACAAAGCCTTATGGATTTATGCCATTTAAACCTGGCCCAGGAGTCGGTGGACATTGTATCCCTGTGGACCCTAAATATTTATTGTGGGCGGGTCAACAGCATGGTGTCTCAGCAACATTAATTGAAGCAGCAGATAAAATTAATGATTCGATGCCTAACTTTGTTGTGGAGAGGCTTGAGCAGTACTTACGTATTCAAAATACCGAGCTGCGCCAAGCAAAAATTGTTATTATTGGTGTCACGTATAAGCCGGAAATAAATGACTCACGCGAATCTCCCGCACTACGTGTCATTCAACAATTACTAGATAATCAGTGCTCATTACAGATTATCGACCCTTATATTCAAACATTCCCAGTAGAACAATCCATATTCAATACAGTTCCTTTAACAGAAAAAATTATTAAAGATGCAGATGCAGTATTGATTTTAACCAACCATTCCAACATTGATTATTCATTAATTGATCAACAAGCGTCATTAATTTTTGATACACGTAATACCCATTTTTTATTTAAGAATAAATATTATTACAAGTTATAAGGAGAGTTCGTGGGTCATGAAACAGCTAAAAATATGTGGGCTTCTACTCCTGATGTTCTTAGCAGGATGTCAATCCACTCCTCAAAAAACTATTCAACCAATTGATTCTACTATAGAGATTAAGGAATCTGATGGTACGATGAGTGATTCAATCAGCCATGCCGATATTATTAAGCCAAAAGTGGCTCTAACGTTTAATGGCTTTGCGGATAATCAAACAATGGAGCTACTACTGAAGAAATTAGATGAATCTAATATGAAAGCTACCTTCTTCTTAGAGGGGCTACGAGTGGCACAGGAGCCGGAGCTTGTTCAAGACATTTTAAAAAGAGGCCATGAAGTCCAAAACGGTACCTTGTCATTTCCAGATGTCACCGCTTTAGACTATGATCAAACCTATGAGGAGATTTATTTAACGAATCAAATATTTGAGGAGCATTTAGGATATAAGCCGAAATATGTTCGAAGTCGTTCCGGTGATATTACAGATAATATGCGCTTAGCGGCTGCTGCACTGGATATGAATGCAGTGATAGGATTATCTATTAATCCACTTGATCGAAAAATGCAAAGTGCCCAAGAATTGATTGATTATATTGACAAATATATTGATAGAGGCTCTATTATTCATCTTAATACTTATATTAATCCTGCCATTATAGATACCATTCCTTTACTAGCACAATTAGCAAAAGAGCATGATTACACAATTACTACTTTAAATGATTTGTTAGATGAGCGTTATTTAACAAAGTCGTTAGAAGAAATAGCAGGTCATGATGCAATCAAACCTAACTTAAATTATGAAAATATCGAACCACATTTATTTTATCGAAAAGAGACATCTAAAAAAGAAATTGCCATTACCTTTGATGACTGGGCACATGAACAGCAAGTGAAAGATGTTTTAGATGTTTTAAAAAAATATAATATTAAAAGTACATTTTTCTTAATCGGTAGTGGGGTGGAGAAAAATCCACAATTAGCAAAGTTAATACAAGAGGAAGGTCATGAAGTAGCAAGTCACTCCTATTACCATTTAGATGTTACTAAGATGACGCCAGAGGAAATACAGGATGATTTAGTGAAGGCCCATAAGGCACTCACTTATGCGTTACAGGAACCACCTTTACTTTATTTTAGACCAGCACAAGGAATCATGGATGAGCGAACTGCTAAAGTGATTACTGCTACAGGAATTCAAACCATTGCCATGTATGACATTGCTTCTTTTGACTGGAATTTAGATTACAGTGCTCAGGATATTTATGATCGGGTCATATCTAGAGCAGCGCCAGGAAAGGTTATTGTCATGCACATCTTAGATGGAACTAAAACAGTTGAGGCACTTCCATTAATTATTGAAAAGCTGCAACAAGATGGTTATAGCTTTAGTAAAATGTCAACTTGGATTGAAGAAGATGCAAATAGGGATGTGAATAAATGATAAAAACGAAAAAAGAGGTTTTAACAGTACCGCGATCAGACCGTCGGATTCTATCAAATATTCCTGATCCCGAAAATGTCCGGAACCTTGTCAATCGTCGAGGTGCATCTTATCAGAAAGAAGAAATTGATCCGACAGATGTCAATGAAATTTATCGTCTCCAACAGCTTAGCTTACGCTATGAAACTCATTTTGAAGTACTGGTGAGAAGAGCAAGGCATAAAAGAAGTTCAGACAAATACTATGCGGAAGATATTTCAGTTACGGGAATCCTTGTATATTCTCAACAGCCTCAACAATTATTAAAAGATGAAATTTTAGAAATGAATTTTACGATTCCAGGGGGCGCAATGCCCGAGGGATATGAGGCAAAAGTAAAGTTAAAGGCAAAGGTGGTCAGACATTTTACTAAAGAGGTGGATGGTCAAACGCTGTATTACTTTGCTTGTGAATTTCTCCAACCCTTAAATGAATATATGGTAAAAAAGCGGTGGGGCATTTCTGTTTTTATGGCGAGTTTATTCTTATTGGTCGTCACTCTTATTGTCATGCTGATGAGAGCTGAAAGTGTTATTTATTTTAGGTTTAATAAATTTTTATATCTTTATAGTATTATTGCGGCAACGTTTCTATTAAGTAGATACCTATTTGGTATTTTCTATAAAAATGTACCAATCAACCCGCACTATGAGCCAGGTGTATCCATAATTATCCCTGTGTTTAACGAGGAAGAATGGATACACCGAACGATTTCAAGCTGTATTAATCAGTACTATCCTGTAGATAAGTTAGAAGTGATTGTCGTGGATGATTGCTCTACGGATGGGACGGAGGAAAAAGCTAAGGAAATGATTGATCTTATTCATTTTGAGGGAGGGCGTTTTAAAACGACGGATCGCTTAAAGTTTTCTAAGCTTCCTCAAAATGGTGGAAAACGTGAAGCGCTAGTAGCAGGTGTTCATCAAGCCAAACATGACTTAGTGGTTTTTGTGGATTCAGATAGTTTTTTGGAGCCACATGCAATTCGCAATTTAGTACAGCCTTTCCAAGATCCTAAAATGGGTGGTGTAGCTGGTCGGACAGAGGTAGAAAATAAATTTACTAATGCCCTGACCAAACTACAGACAGTGCGTTATTATATTGCCTTTCGTATAATGAAAGCGGCTGAATCTTGGTTTGATACGGTGACTTGCTTATCAGGACCCTTAGCTTGTTATCGAAAAGAACTTATTTTAAAAAATGAAACAGCTTGGCTCAATCAAAAATTTCTTGGGCAGCCTGCTACATTTGGTGATGATCGTAGTATGACAAACTACATTTTGAAAACTCATCGAACAGGTTATCAGGATAATGCTATTTGTTCGACGATTGTCCCCTCTGATACAAAGGTTTTTTTATCTCAGCAAATGAGATGGAAACGTTCTTGGCTAAGAGAATCTTTACGAGCATTTTTATTTATGTGGAAAAAAGAACCCTTCATGTTCCTTTTCTTCATCATAGGTTTAATTGTGCCAATTGCAGCACCCATTGTCGTCGTCTACAACTTAATCTATGTGCCAATCATGTATGGCGTTTTTCCGACTACCTTTTTATTAGGCTTACTTTTAATGGCCATGCTAATGAGTTTGGCTCATCTATTCTTTAGAAAAAGTAAATTATGGTTATTCGGGTTTATCTTCGTTCTGTATTATGAATTTATTTTGCTCTGGCAAATGCCAGTTGCATGGGTAACATTTTGGAAATCAACATGGGGAACAAGGGAAACACCACAAGACGTTTTGGCAAAAGAAAAGAAAATGGAAAAGCAAAAATTACGAAAATCCCGATTTTCAATGTTGAAAATTAGAAAAATGGGTGAGAAGGAATGAAAGAGAAAAATGTAATTTTACAGCCAGCTAAAAAAAATCGAAGGAAAATTATACGCTCGATCATACAATTAATCGTTGTTCTCTTTTTAGCAGTCGTGTTAATTAAAGCCGTTTTTCTGACAGACAAGAGATTTGCTGAGGCAGTACCGTTAAACAATAAAGAAGGATTTATTGCACTTTCCTATTTTGGGGTGAGTAGAAATGACTCCCCTAAATATGTGTCAAAGAAGAATTTAGAAGAACAATTAACATTGCTTGAAAAACAAGGCTATCAAACTATTACACAAAAGGATATATTGGATTTTTATCAAAAGAACAAACCATTACCTGAAAAAGCATTGTTCTTATCATTTGAGGATGGACGTACGGATTCTAGTATTTTCGCACAAAATATTATGGAAAAATTAAATTACAAGGCTACGATGTTTACGTATGCCAATAAAATGGATACTCGTGATCAAAAATTTTTAAAACCAAAAGATTTGAAGTTGATGGAGAAAAGTGGCTATTGGGAATTAGGCTCTAACGGGTACCGACTAACCTATATTAATATTTTTAATGATAAAGGGCAGTCCTTAGGTATGATTGATGAAAATAATATACCAAATAAAACAACAATCGAATATTATAACCATTATTTAATGGATTTTATTCGTAATCAATATATGATTCCAAGTGAAACTCGACAAGAGATGGAAATTCGAATTAAGAAAGATTACAAGCTTATGCAGGATATCTATCAGCAAGAGTTTGGGAAAGTTCCCAAAGCCTATGCCATTATGCATGCTAATTCATTGTATAACAATATGGACCCACTGGTGCAGAGTGCCAATGACAAGGAAATTAAAGACAAGTTTCTTATGCACTTTAATTTAGAATTGAGTGCCTATAATGATAGAGATAGTGATCTTTATAACTTGAATCGATTACAAGTTTCTCCCTATTGGTCAACCAATCATGTAATGATGAAAATCAGACAGGCTAGTAATCAAAATGTAGAGTTTAAAATAGGAGATCCTGCTTTAGCCCAAAAATGGCATACAATTAATGGGGCGGCAGAATTTGATAATAATAAGGTCACATTAACATCTGCTCCTTCTAGTGAAGGTAGGATTCTTTTAAAGGAAACAATGCCACAACAATATAATGTAGGTTTTACATTTAAAGGGAATGTTGTGGGTGAACAAGCATTCTACGTAAATTATGATGATAAAACAAATAGCTATTTACGCATTGCCTTAATCGATAATGAGCTTGTAGTGAGTGAAAAATTACCAGCTTCAGACATTGTGGAAAAGGCTCGTTTTCCGTTGAATGAGATTAAGTGGAATGAAGAGGAGTATGCATTTAATAAGGCGACCGTCTATACGTATCAGGATACCCAAAAGGGATCGCGGATTGTTGAAGAAGAATACCCAAGAAACTTAAGAAAAAATAGAGTATTTAACATTGCAGTAAATAAGGATAAAATAAACATAGATGTAGATAATGTATTATCTGAAACTATTCAAATTAATCCTAGCCTTCATGGATCACAAATAGGATTTGGGGCGTTGTTTAGTCATAAAGATACGTCCCATGAACAGTATGCAGATGATATATACGATACATTAATAGAAGATATTTTAATTACAGATAGAAAAGATCAAACCATTTTTACAAACCAATATACGAATTTCGAGAAGGTTAAGTATAAAAGTACAACATTGTTTAATCATGTCGTGGATTTCTTTATAGAAACCTTCTAATTTGGGGTGAAATTTGAAACAAGTGAAAAATTTTATATTATTTATCTGTATAGCCCTAATATTTATCACTGCTTGTAGTAATAGTAAAGAACCACCGGCTATAGCAAAGGAAGAATTGAAAGATAAAGCAAAGCTCCGTTTATCTATGTGGTTACCTGAATGGCAAAATCAATTAGCCTTAGAAGATGTCCAAAATTCTCAACAAGGATTACAAGATATACGCGTTTTTGGTGCATATTTTAATCATCAAGATGAATTGTTGTTAACGGATAGTGCAGTCGATATGTTGCAACAGACACAGCATCAATACAATGAATCACATCATGTGATCCTAACGCTTATTAATGATTATGTGACAGATAATGCTTCATCTGTTCAAAAGGATAGTACACTTTTGCATAGGCTATTACAGGATTCCGCAGCAAGAAAAAAGCATATCAATAATATTTTGCAGGTAGTTGATCAATACCAACCGGATGGCATCGAAATTGATTATGAAAAGATAGCTAAAGAAGACCTTTCAAAATATGTTCAATTTTTAAAGGAGCTTTACCGAGAGCTTGCCAAAAAGAATGTTACACTGCATGTCGTGTTAGAGCCAAGCTTTCCGTTTGATGTGAAGCTACCAAATGGGCCTAGCTACACTGTAATGGCCTATAATGTACATGGTTATCATAGTGGTCCAGGTGCGAAAGCTACTTTTACCTTCCTCAATGATTTAATAAAAAAAATCAAAAAATCCAATCAAAAATTAGCCATCGCCTTTGCCACAGGTGGTTTCGATTGGGTAGCTCAAGGGAATACAGTTGCATTAACGGAGCTTGAGGCTGAGAAAGTATTAGCTGAAACAAACGCAAATAAAAAACGTGATAAAGCAAGTGGAGCAGTTTATTTTACGTATACAGATTCTAGCAATGTTAGTCATGAGGTTTGGTATGCTGACCAAGAAACACTTGAAAAATGGGTCAAATATGTCCAAAGGAAAAGCTATCATGATGTAGTGTTGTGGCGTGCAGGTGGATTAGGTGTCAAAACATTACAGTGGATTAGTGAGCAAGAAACTGGAGAGCGTTCGTCTCCCCAAAAAAATCACCAATAAAGAGAATTTCAACAAAAGCTATCGAGAGTGAACTTCTCGATGGCTTTTGCCTACAGTTTAAATCGCCAGTTAAGGCGATTTTTTATTGAAATTGGGACAGACGTGAAAAGAAATCTTTGACGAAATTTAAAAAAATGGTTTCTGATGGAGCGATTTCTCGATTGACTGGAGAAATAATGCCAACCGTCCTTGGGATGGAAGGTGATTCGATGGGCACCTTTACAGTAAAGCGAGCAGCAGAATCATAAAGTGAACTTTCTGGTAACAGACTAACGCCTATTCCAGCTGCTACCAAGCCTTTAAGTGCATCCAAATCTTCACCCTCTGAAATAATATTAGGCAAAAATCCTGCAGCACGACAGGCATCCATTGCCACTTTATGTAATATATAGCCATCTGGAAATAACACAAATAGATCATTTCTCAATTCTGCGAGCTGGATACTCTCTCTTTTCGCTAATGGATGATTGGCAGGTAGAAGAGCTGCAATATTTTCTGTAAACAATATAGTCGACTCAATAGATTCATCTTTAGGAGGAAGCGGACCTAAAAAGGCAAGGTTTAACTCTCGATTTTTGACAGCATCAATTAAAAATCGGTAAGATCCTTGTCGTAGCTGAAATTGTAAATTTGGATGCTCTCGTTTAAAGGCTGAGATAACGGTTGGAAGTACATAGCTAGCCAAGCTTGTTGGAAAGCCAATCTTAATAGAGCCCTTAGCAGGATCAAGATATTCTTCTACTTGTTTGGCAGCAAAATCAATGGCCTTTAATGCTGTAATGGTATGTTCAAGAAATGTCTTCCCAATCGGGGTTAATTTCACATTACGACCCACTCGTTCAAATAACGGAGTACCTAATTCATCTTCAAGATTTGCGATTTGCCGACTAATGGCTGATTGAGCTACGTGAAGATGCTCAGCGGCCTCTGATATATGCTCGCGTTCAGCAACCTCCACAAAATAGCGTAATTGACGTAACTCCACTAACATTTCACCTCTATTAATCTAAAAATAAGATTGATTATAGCTCAATTATATAGTATTGAAGATAAAAAGTGACTGTAAATACAGAAAAAAGTTTAAGTATTCAGTATTCTTGTATAATAGAATTTTTTTGGGTGTAAAAGAGATTGCCTTGAAAATATCTTCATTTTAATTGATTCCATTTTAATGAAATAGGTTATAGTATAGTTATGGTTGTTTATGCAAATTTGTCATAAAACCTCTACAATTAGCCCTTTTCATGAGGTTTCCACTATGTAGCTAGATGAAATCAATTCTCAATTAGAGATAATTCATTGAAAATGAAGAAAGTCTATTCTCAATATCTATTCCAAATAGTAATAATCTGAAAATGCTTACAAAGCCTTTATTTTTCAAGATTTTATTTGAGTAGAAGGAAAGTAATTGAAATGGTTTGCATAGAGAACGATTTTCAGTTAAGATTAGAATGATGATAATTAAGGAATGGTTGACCCATTCACTGAACACTATGGAGGTAATTTCATGTCAACTTTAGTTATTAAAGATCTTCACGTTGCTATCGACGGGAAAGAGATTTTAAAAGGCGTAAATCTTACAATTAATACAAACGAAATTCATGCAATCATGGGACCAAACGGAACTGGTAAATCAACACTAGCTTCTGCTATTATGGGTCACCCTAAATATGAAGTTACTTCAGGTACTGTTGAGCTTGATGGCGAAGATGTACTTGAGATGGAAGTAGACGAGCGTGCTCAAGCTGGTTTATTCCTAGCTATGCAATATCCTTCTGAAATTGCTGGTGTTACAAATGCTGATTTCTTACGTTCAGCTATTAATGCTCGCCGTGAAGAGGGCGATGAAATTTCATTAATGAAGTTTATCCGTGAATTAGATAAAAACATGGAATTCCTAGAAATGAACGAAGATATGGCACAACGTTATTTAAATGAAGGTTTCTCTGGCGGTGAGAAAAAGCGTAATGAAATTCTTCAATTAATGATGATTAAACCAACGATCGCTATTTTAGACGAAATTGACTCTGGTCTTGATATTGATGCACTTAAAGTAGTATCTAAAGGAATCAACGCAATGCGCGGTGAAGGCTTTGGCTGCTTAATGATTACGCACTATCAACGTCTTCTTAACTACATTACACCAGACCATGTACACGTAATGATGCAAGGACGTGTTGTGAAATCAGGTGGTGCAGAGCTTGCACAACGCTTAGAAGCAGAAGGTTATGACTGGATCAAAAAAGAATTAGGTATTGAAGAAGAAACAGAAGAACAAGAAGCATAAGAGGGAGGACGAACTAGCATGACAGTGGAACTTAACTTGCCTGTAACAGTACAGGACGTGCGCTCGTTCTCAGAAGCAAATGGTGAACCAACTTGGTTTACAGAGCTTCGCGCGGCAGCACTAGACAAAGTAACTGGTTTAGATTTGCCAAAACCAGATAGAACTAATATTACGAAATGGGATTTCATGAACTTCCCAGCATTTACAGTTCATAGTGAGGCATTTCCATCATTGGATGCTTTACCTGAAGAAGCAAAAGGGTTAATTGACCTTGAAGTGCAAGAAAACCTTTATATTCAACGCAATAATACACCAGCTTACATTAAAACATCACAAGAGCTTGCTGATAAAGGTGTTATTTTTACAGATATTTTTACAGCAGTTCGTGACCATGGTGAGCTTGTTCAAAAATACTTTATGACTGAAGCTGTTAAAGTGGATGAGCATAAGTTAACAGCGCTTCATACAGCACTTGTTAACGGTGGCGTATTTGTTTACGTACCAAAAAATGTAGTCATCGAGCAACCACTTCAAGTTGTTTTCTTAAACGATAATGCTGAAGCATCATTATACAACCATGTATTAGTAGTAGCAGAAGCAAATTCTGCTGTAACATATGTGGAAACATATATTTCAACGGTTGAAGAAGCAAAAGGCCAAGCAAATATTATTGCGGAAGTAGTTGTCCAAGATAATGCGCAAGTAACATATGGAGCAGTGGATGTACTTGCAAAAGGCTTTACGACATATGTAAATCGTCGTGCACGCTTAGCGCGTGACGCAAAAGTAGATTGGGCTCTTGGTTTAATGAATGACTCAGATACAATCTCAGAAAATATTACTCATCTAATTGGTGACGGTTCTCATGCAGATACAAAAACAGTAGTTGTTGGTCGTGGAGAACAAAAACTTAACTTCACTACAGAGGTTCGTCACTGGGGTAAAAACTCAAACGGGCATATCTTAAAACATGGTGTCATGAAAGATGCAGCTCAATCTATCTTTAATGGTATTGGCTATATCGAACATGGTGCAACGAAAGCAGATGCACAACAAGAATCACGTGTATTAATGCTTTCTGAAAAAGCTCGAGGGGATGCAAACCCAATTTTATTAATTGATGAAGATGATGTAACAGCAGGACACGCAGCATCTGTTGGTCGAGTAGATCCATTACAGCTTTACTATTTAATGAGCCGTGGTATCTCGAAAGCAGAAGCAGAGCGCCTTGTTATCCATGGATTCCTTGCGCCAGTTGTTACGCAATTACCAATTGAGGGCGTTCAAAAGCAACTGACGGAGGTTATTGAAAGGAAAGTTCGCTAATGATGAATAAAGACATTAAAAGCTATTTCCCAATTTTAAATCAGGATGTTAATGGTCATAGACTTGCGTATCTTGATAGTGCAGCGACATCTCAAAAACCTGTTCAAGTAATTGAAGCAATCAAAGCTTATTACGAATTCGATAATTCCAATGTTCACCGTGGTGTGCATACATTAGGAAACCGTGCTACAGATAAATATGAAGGTGCACGTGAAAAGGTTCGTAAGTTTATTAATGCTCAATCAACACAAGAAATTATTTTTACTCGTGGAACAACGACAGCCTTAAATACAGTAGCAGCCAGTTATGGACGTGCAAATGTTGCTGAGGGTGATGAAATCGTCATTACTCAAATGGAGCATCACTCCAATATTATTCCTTGGCAACAGTTAGCCAAAGAAAAAAAGGCGACATTGAAATACATTGAGCTAGAAGCTGATGGAACGATTAGTTTAGAAAAAGTACGTGCGACGATCACACCTCAAACAAAAATTGTGTCGGTGTCAATGGCATCAAACGTACTTGGAACTATTAATCCAATCAAAGAAATTGCCCAAATTGCACATGCTAATGGTGCTGTTATGGTGGCTGATGGAGCTCAAGCTGCTCCGCATATGAAAATCGATGTGCAAGATTTGGATGTAGATTTCTTAGGGTTCTCTGGGCATAAAATGTGCGGTCCTACTGGAATAGGTGTACTATATGGTAAAAAGGAACACCTTGAAAAGATGGAGCCAATTGAATTTGGTGGCGAAATGATCGATTTTGTAGGGTTATATGATTCAACGTGGAAGGAATTACCGTGGAAATTTGAAGGTGGAACGCCTATTATTGCAGGTGCAATAGGATTAGGTGCCGCTATTGATTTCTTAACTGAGATTGGGTTAGATAATATTGCAGAGCATGAGCATAAGCTTGTAGGCTACGCAATGGATCAGCTTGAAACAATTGACGGTTTAAAAATTTTCGGCCCACGTGACCCAATGAAACGTTGTGGACTTGTGACATTTAACTTAGATGATGTCCATCCACATGATGTGGCAACGGTGCTTGATATGAATGGTATTGCTGTTCGTGCTGGTCATCACTGTGCACAACCACTAATGAAATGTCTTCAGCAAGTAGCGACAGCGCGTGCAAGCTTCTATCTGTATAATACAGAGGAGGATATTGACCGTCTTGTCGCAGGGTTACGTTCTGCGAAGGAGTATTTTGGCGATGTCTTTTAATAATTTAGATCAACTATATCGTTCAGTCATTATGGATCACTATAAAAATCCTCGTAATAAGGGTGCTTTAGAAGGTGAAGCTGTAACGATTGATATGAACAATCCGACATGTGGAGACCGTATTCACTTAACATTAAAAGTGACTGACGGTGTTGTAGAGGATGCCAGATTTGAAGGTGAAGGCTGTTCAATTTCTATGTCTTCTGCCTCTATGATGACTCAACTGATTAAAGGGAAAAAGGTAGATGAAGCTTTAGAGCTTGCTGATATTTTTTCTAAAATGATGATGGGTGAAGAGTATAGCGATAAATATGACCTAGAGGATGTTGAAGCACTGCAAGGTGTCTCACAATTCCCTGCACGTATTAAATGTGCAACATTAGCTTGGAAAGCAATGGAAAAAGGTGTGAAATAAATCATACTGCCTTGTCGGCTGGGTGAAAGTGACATACTTTCACTCAAGGCAAGGGTCGAATACCTCGAACAATACATCTCAATGAACGGAGGAGAAAAGATGGCTAAAAAAATGCCTGATATCGGCGATTACAAATACGGTTTCCATGACAAGGACGTATCAATTTTCCGTTCAAAACGTGGTTTAACTGAAGAAATCGTCCGTGAAATTTCAAATATGAAACAAGAGCCAGAGTGGATGCTGGAGTACCGCTTAAAAGCACTTGAAACATTCTATGCAAAACCAATGCCACAATGGGGTGGCGATCTTGGTGATTTAGACTTTGATGAAATTACGTACTATGTAAAACCATCAGAAGCTACACAAAAATCATGGGATGAAGTACCTGACGAAATCAAAGCGACTTTTGATAAATTAGGGATTCCGGAAGCAGAACAAAAATATCTTGCGGGTGTATCTGCACAATATGAGTCAGAGGTAGTTTATCATAATATGAAGCAAGACCTTGAAGATCTTGGTATTGTGTTCAAAGATACAGACTCAGCATTACGCGAAAACGAAGAAATTTTCAAACAATATTGGGGTAAAGTAATCCCATACACAGATAATAAATTTGCGGCATTGAACTCAGCTGTATGGTCAGGTGGATCATTTATTTATGTACCACCAGGTGTTAAAGTTGAAACACCTTTACAAGCTTACTTCCGCATTAACTCTGAGAATATGGGGCAATTCGAACGTACGCTAATTATTGTGGATGAAGGCGCGCATGTACACTATGTTGAAGGTTGTACAGCCCCTGTTTACACAACAAACTCTTTACACTCAGCTGTTGTAGAAATTGTTGTTCGTAAAGATGCCTACTGCCGTTATACAACAATTCAAAACTGGGCAAACAACGTATACAATCTTGTAACGAAACGTACAGTTGTTGAAGAGAACGGTACAATGGAATGGATTGATGGTAACATTGGTTCTAAATTAACAATGAAATACCCAGCATGTATCCTAAAAGGTGAAGGTGCTCGTGGTATGACATTATCTATTGCATTAGCAGGTAAAGGTCAACATCAACATGCTGGAGCAAAAATGATTCATATGGCACCTAACACATCTTCTACAATCGTTTCTAAATCGATTGCTAAACAAGGTGGTAAGGTTACGTATATGGGACAAGTTCGTTTCGGTCCTAAAGCTAGCGGTGCTCGTGCCAACATTGAATGTGATACGCTGATTATGGATAATCAATCAACTTCTGATACAATTCCATACAACGAAATTCTGAATGATAACGTTTCTTTAGAGCATGAAGCTAAAGTTTCAAAAGTATCTGAAGAACAATTATTCTATTTAATGTCTCGCGGTATCTCTGAAGAAGAAGCGACAGAAATGATCGTAATGGGCTTCATCGAGCCATTCACAAAAGAATTACCAATGGAATATGCAGTAGAAATGAACCGTCTTATCAAATTCGAGATGGAAGGTTCTATCGGATAAAATTAAAATAAAAGGGGCAGATTCTAATATCTGCTCCTTTTTTACGTTTTCTATGAGGAAGTAGAGGATGCTTTTATATCCTTCGATAAAATTTAAGGGGCACTCAATTAAAGCTCTAGGAGTATCTATTTTCAAGCTTTTTGTGATGGGAGAATAAATGCTTAGAAAAGGAGAAGAAGCACCGCAAGCCTTATCCCTTTAGTAAGCAATAGTTCAAAGCTTTTATCAATCATCAGGTTAGGGACTTATTAAGCCCTTTATTATAACCCTTTGGTCTAATTGAATTTTATGAAAAAGGAAGGTTCTATCGAATATTTTATTAATTAACCCTTGTCACAACTATGATTGTGGCAAGGGTTTTTTTTTGTATGGAAAAAAATTTCTTAATATATTTGCAATAATAGTGGATTTTTATAATGAGACATACTAAAATGATAATGAGAATCAATATCAATTAAGAGAAGGAGAATGATGAGTACATGAGAAACAAGTTTCTATTTATTAGTATGATAGCGGTATTTATGCTAATCCTCGCTGCATGCGGAGAGAAGAAAACAGATACGTCCACAAATTCTACGAAAGAGGAAGTATCACAAACACAAGATGATTCTGGCAATGAAAATGGGACAAGAACCATTGATTATCTTGGAGAAAGCTATGAAGTGCCCGAAAAGGTCGAAAGAATTGTTGTTACGGGTGCGATGGAGGCCATGGAAGATATGGTTGTTCTTGATGTTCATCCAGTAGGAGCAATTGCGGTTGGTGGTAAATTCCCTGAGTTGTACGCTGCTATTACAGATAAGGCAGAATCGATTGGGGAGAAGATTAAGCCAAACTTTGAAAAAATATTAGAATTAGACCCAGATGTGATTTTAGGCTCAACAAAGTTTCCAGAGGAAGTACAAAGTAAATTAGAAAAAATCGCTCCGACCATTTTAGTTTCGCATATTTCTACGAATTGGGAATCTAATTTTAACTTATTAGCTGAATTAACGGGCAAGCAAGCAGAGGCAGAAAAAATATTATCTACATACAAGGCGGATATTGAAGCAGCAAAATCTAGCTTAACAGAAAAGCTAGAAGGCAAAAAAGTAGCAGCCATTCGAATTCGTGGAGGACAAGCTTATGTCTATCCAAAAGAAGTATTTTTGAATCCTGTTATATATGGTGAGCTTGGTTTAGAGGTTCCTGCTGAAATAGCTAAGGCGAAATCACAAGAAGCGATTTCTGTTGAGCAACTAGCGGATATGAATCCAGATTATTTATTTTTGCAGTTTTCAACCGATGAAAATGCGGATGCTCCTAATGCGTTAGAAGATTTTAAAAAGAATCCAATTATCCAAAATATCAATGCTTTTAAAAATGAGCAAGTATTTGTTAATGTTGTGGACCCACTAATGGAAGGTGGACCAGCGTTTAGTCGTATTACTTTTTTAGAGGCAATCCAACAAAATCTTGATAAATAACTTGTTTGGCATGAGTTCAATCGTATAAGGACTCATGCTTTTTCTTTGTGAAAAGCTAGATTTTTTACAGGATAATTAATTGTATGAGAAGACTGTATGCTATGATTATGTTGTAGATAGAGGAGGATGTCACATGATTGTAGTTGGATTAACTGGATGGGGCGATCACCCTTCACTTTATAGTGGAGTGACTACTTCAAAGGATAAATTATTTGATTATACAGGTCATTTTTTAGCGGTGGAAGTAGATACTTCCTTTTATGCCATACCATCCAAAGAGAATGTTTGTAAATGGTGTGAGAATACACCGGAGAATTTTCGTTTTGTAGTGAAGGCCTATCAAGGCATGACGGGACATTTGAGAGGAGATATTCCTTTTGAATCAAAGAATGATATGTTCAATGCTTTTATTGAATGTGCCCATGAATTTAAACGTTTTGGAAAACTAGGAATGGTTTTAGCTCAGTTTCCACCTTGGTTTGATTGTCAGTCGAAAAATGTTCAATATTTATTGTATATTCGTCAACAACTAAAGGATTTCGAAGTGGCTATCGAGTTTCGCAATCAAACATGGTATGGAGATAATGTAGTACAACAAACAATGGACTTTTTACGAGAGCATCAATTTATTCATACGATTTGTGATGAGCCACAGGCGGGTATAGGATCGGTTCCCTTTTATCCTAAAGTGACTGCCAATAAGGCGCTGGTGCGTATCCATGGTCGAAATATACATGGTTGGCGCAACACAGGGAATGCAGAAAATTGGCGCAAAGTGCGCTTTTTATATGACTATAATAAAGAAGAATTGCAACAGCTTGGACAGCAAATTCTCAAGCTTGAGACAGAGGTGCAGGACCTTTTTATATTATTTAATAACAATTCAGGTAATCATGCAGCGAAAAACGCGAAGGAATTACAGGCTATTTTGAATATTAAAGATGTTGGGTTAGCGCCTAAACAATTAAACATGTTTGAAGGGGAATTATAATGGCGTTTATTTTATTAATAATTATTGCATTATTTTCTGGTCTCCTTGGCTCATTGGTTGGGCTTGGTGGTGGCGTGGTATTAGTGCCAGCAACTTTATATATTGGTTTAAACCTTGGAATGATTCCAGATATAACACCACAAAAAGTAGTTGGTTTATCTGTTGTAATGATGATTTTTACAGGACTTGCCTCCACATTAAGTTATATGAAATCAAAAACGGTGGATTATAAAACTGGCTATATATTTTTTATCGGCAGTATTCCAGGCTCTATTTTGGGCGCATGGGTTAATAAAGGATTAGATTTACCATCCTTCAATTTATACTTTGGTATTTTGCTTATTATTTTATCGATTATTTTACTTGTACGCGACAAATTAAAGCCTGTAAAATGGTTTGTGAAAAATGGTCTGCAACAAGAATTTACTGATGCCGAAGGGAAAACCTTTGTCTACGGATATCCGATTTGGTTTGCGATTTTATTTACATTCGGAGTGGGCTTTGCCTCAGGACTATTTGGTATAGGTGGAGGCTCAATGATTGTGCCGGCTATGATTATATTGTTCTTATTTCCACCACATGTAGCAGTAGCAACTTCGATGTTTTTAGTCTTTTTAACGTCACTTGTTAATACGGCAAGCCATGTATATTTAGGGCATGTTCCTTGGCTTTATACAATTCCTGTGATTCCAGGAGCGTTTATTGGGGCGAAGCTAGGTGCGGCGTTAAATAAAAAAATTAAATCAGATACGCTTGTAATGGTTCTTCGAATTATTTTATTACTATTAGGAATTCGTTCCATTGTTGAAGGGATATTGGCTTAATCGGCTATACTAGCTAATGAAAATGAGGTGGCTTTAATGCTTGAAAAAATCCATATTTTTCACACAAATGATTTGCATAGTCATTTTAAGTATTGGCCACGAATGCAAAGCTATGTGAAAGAGAAGCGCAACAGTCTAGCGAGAATAGGGGAAACGAGTTATTTGTTTGATGTGGGGGATCATTTAGATCGCTCTAATATTTATACCGAAGCGACAATCGGTAAGGGGAATGTACAACTACTCAACGAAGCAGAATACGATGTAGTGACAATTGGGAACAATGAGGGCATTACATTGTCTCATGATGAGCTTTTTCATTTATACGATGATGCAAATTTTGATGTTGTTGTAGGTAATATTGATGCATATCAGGGGAGAAATCCAGCCTGGCTGAAGCCCTATGTTGTGCTTACAACGGAGAAGGGGACGAAGCTAGGGATAATTGCAGCCACGGCTATGTTTGAAGTGTATTATGAGGCGTTAAATTGGCAGATGGTTGAAGCGCGCAGCACACTTCTTCGTTTAGCCCATCAACTACGTAAAGAGGTTGATATTGTTTTATGCCTATCACATTTAGGGATAACCGAAGATGAGCTATTAGCGGAGGAATGTCCAGAAATTGACGTTATATTCGGTTCACATACACATCATGTCTTGCCAGAAGGGAAACGCGTCAATGGTGTTTTATTGACAGGTGGAGGTAAATTTGGACAATATACAGGACATCTTGTTATCGAATACGATAAAAAAATGAGGAAAATTGTTGAAAAAAAGGATACTTTAATTCATAATAAGGACTTGCCAAATATCCATAACGAGCAGCAATTTGTACAATCCTTAGAGGATGAGGGAATTAGAATATTGGATACGCCAGTATTTACGACGAAGAAATCTTATAATAAGGAATGGTTCCACTACTCACAGCTATCTGATTTATTTGCACATGCTATTTTAGAAAAAAGTGGTGCTGACTGTGCCTTGTTTAATGCTGGAATATTTTTAGATGGCCTTCCAAAAGGAACTGTGACTGCATTAGATTTACATCGGATTTTTCCACATCCTATTAATTTATGTACAATTGAATTATCCGTTACGGAAATGAAGGAAATTTATATGCAATCCAAGAATGAAGAATGGCCCTATATTGAATTAAAGGGATTAGGGTTTAGAGGTGTGATTTTTGGAAAAATATTGACATATGGTTTTTCCATGAACGACAATCGTCAGTTATTAATTAATGGAAAGCTGGCAAATGATGATCACATCTATAAACTTGTAACATTAGATTTGTTTACTTTTGGATATTTTTATCCAAGTTTCAAATATGCAAAGAAGCAATATATATTACCAGAATTTTTACGAAACATTATGATAGATTATGGTCAAAGTTTCTTTAAGTAATAGTGTTAGCTTAAAGAATAGATTGGGGAAGAAATCATGCGATTAATTTCAATCGATGTATTAAAAGAAGGAATGGTATTAGGCAGAACCATTTGGAATGAGGCGGGGCATCCGCTTTTAAAGAAGGATGTCATCATTAATGACCGAATTATTCAGCGACTTCAACAGTTAAATACACATTACCTATACATTGACGATGATATTTCGGAGGGCATTGAGGTAGAAGAAACTGTTCCACCTGCGATGCGAAATAAAGTCATTACAACAATTAAAGATTCATTTCAATCAATCGATGGTTTAAATTCAGTAAATGCCTCTTATATATTAGATCAACAATCAAAAACAATTGTCTCGATTGTAGATGAACTACTTTCTGCTGTTACTGGAAATGATGAAATTTTAACGATATTAACAGATGCTTATTTATTTGATGAGTATTTATATCAACACTCCTTCCAAGTGACACTATACTCGATAGCCATTGCCAAAGAGCTCGGCTACTCTGCTGAGGATTTACGGTTAGTAGGGATTGGTGCATTACTACATGATGTAGGTAAACTAATGGTACCAAAAGATATCCTAACAAAACCAGGTCGCCTAACCAATGAAGAATTTGAAGCGATGAAAATGCACGCCCGATATGGCTTTGATTTATTACGCAATTTACATTCTATATCATTGCTAGTGGCTCATTGTGCATTTCAACATCATGAGCGTATTGACGGAAGTGGCTACCCACGAGGATTAGTTGATTTTGAAATTCATCCATTTGCCAAGATTATTGGCGTTGCCGATGTCTTTGACGCGGTTACAACGAATCGAGTATATCGTGAAAAAATGCTTCCTTCACAAGGACTAGCTATTGTAGAGGCAGGCTCCGGTACGCTATATGATGCTCGCATCGTAAAAGCGTTAAAAAGAGCTGTCGTTCATTATCCAAATGGTGTTATCTTAAAATTATCAGATGGTCGACGTGGCATTGTATCTAGACAAAACCCATTGGATGCAGCATTACCATGGATTCGTATTTTTGAGGAGCAAAATCAACTGCTCGCGGCTACATATGAGGTTAATTTAGTGGACTATCCAAATGTTTTAATTGAAAATGTTGAGACGGATTATATGGTTCCTGCAAAGGTAGAATAAAATACTCCTCCTGTTCATACGTTATGGAACAGGAGGAGATTTTTTTGTTTTTCCCTCGAAAAAGGATGAAATTGCGCTCGTATAATAAACGGGGAATACGTCTTAATCGATTAACCATTTTAATTGTTAGTATGGTTGTTTGTCTTATATTATTTATTTATTATTTAAATGAACGGCTCATGCCCACATATTTGCAGTATGCAGAGGTACAAACTACAAAAATTGCATCATATGTAGTAAGTAAAGCCATTAACTCACGAACCTCCAATGTATTAGATGTAAATGATATCATTGAAGATATTCCTCCAGGTAGTTCTGATATGATGACAACAAAGTTTAATACGGAAATTATTAATCGTGTTAGAGCGGAGACATTAGAGCTTGTAAAAATGTATTTAGAGCAGGCAGAACAAGGAGAACTATCACATTTACCTGAATTAGATAATGTTGAATATGATATTAACCGAATTCAGGAAGGCGATGGCATTGTCTTTTTTGTACCGCTGGGGCAAGCCGCGAATATTCCTTTGCTCGGAAATTTAGGGCCAAAAATCCCTATACGATTTCATGTGATAGGAAATGTCCATAGTAATGTGACCTCATCCATTCAAGAATTTGGGATCAATAGTGCGTATGTTGAAGTAGGCATTCATTTAGAGGTAAATGTCCAAATTATTGTTCCGTTTGCAAGTAAATCTTCAACCGTTGCACAGGATATTCCTGTAGCTATGGGGTTAACTAGAGGACCAGTACCGAACATCTATACCAATAGCAGTGATGCGCCTCAACCTTCCATTGAAATACCTGTGCCATTTAAATAGAAATGTTTACTGTGATAGTTGTTGGAGTTCATTTATTATGTTACATTGACAACAGTGAAGATAGTTAATATAAAAAATGCATATTTTTGATAGGGGCGATATCCGTATGACATCTTGTAAACCTACAAGTAAGGAAGAACATTTAAGAAAACCAGACTGGCTAAAAATAAAACTAAACACTAATGATGAATATAAAGGTCTTAAGAAGCTAATGCGTGAGAAAAATCTTCATACAGTTTGTGAAGAGGCTCGCTGTCCAAATATTCATGAATGCTGGGGAGAAAGACGTACGGCTACCATGATGATTCTTGGTTCGGTTTGTACACGTGCTTGTCGATTTTGTGCAGTAAAAACAGGCTTACCCAATGAATTAGACTTGGCAGAGCCAGAACGTGTTGCAGATTCAGTAGCAATTATGAACCTAAAGCACGTTGTCATTACTATGGTAGCACGTGACGATTTAAAAGATGGGGGAGCGGAAGTTTTAGCAGAAACAGTACGTGCTATTCGCCGTAAAAGTCCTTTCACATCTGTTGAAGTATTACCATCCGATTTAGGTGGTATGAAGGAAAACCTTCAAATGTTAATGGATGCGAAGCCAGACATTTTAAATCATAATATTGAAACCGTGCGCCGATTAACACCGAGAGTACGTGCTCGTGCAAAATACGAGCGTTCTTTGGAGTTCCTTCGTCTAGCTAAAGAAATGCAACCAGATATTCCGACGAAATCATCTTTAATGATTGGTTTAGGAGAAACTCATGATGAAATTTTAGAGGTAATGGATGATTTACGAGCAAATCATGTAGATATCATGACGATTGGTCAATATTTACAGCCTACGAAAAAGCATTTACCAGTTAAAAAATATTATTCACCGATAGAGTTTGGGAAACTGCGAAAAATTGCTATGGAAAAAGGCTTTAAACATTGTGAAGCTGGCCCACTTGTACGTAGTAGTTACCATGCTGACGAACAAGTAAATGCTGCAACAAAAGAACGTCAGTTACAAGCAGAGCTCTAAGCGTCAAGGATGAACAAGAGGGTGGTGTCACTTTGATCATAGTTGAAGGATTAGAATATGAACTATTAGAAGATTTTCGTGAAGCCTTTCAGGAGGAAGTTTTTCAGGAAAGGTATTCCGATATATTGGCTAGATATGATTATATAGTAGGTGATTGGGGCTATAACCAATTACGATTAAAGGGCTTTTTTGATGATAAAAATCAAAAGTCGACTTTTGATACGAAAATAAGTACGCTTCAAGATTATTTATACGAGTATTGTAATTTTGGCTGCGCCTATTTTGTCTTACGTAAAACAGGGAAAGTTATGAAACAGCCAGAGGTGTTGGATGCTAATGAAATAATAGCGGAACCAACCGACCAAGAACCATTAGCAGAATAAAAAGAAAAAACTTGATGTGATGTGCATCAAGTTTTTTTCTTTGTTTTTATTAGCTTTTGTATGATTGGGGAATAATAAAGCTCAAAACAGCTAATTAAAGGTGAGATACAAATGAAAAGAGCCGTCTTTTTAGACCGTGATGGTGTAATCAATGAAGTATTAACAAAACGCGTGAAATTTGTTAATAAACCTAGAGATTTATACTTTTTACCACAAGTTCCAGAAGCTATTCGCAAATTAAATAAACACTTTGACTATATTTTTGTCGTGACAAATCAAGGTGGTGTTGGTTTAGGCTTTATGAGCGAAAGTGGCTTGCAAAAAATACATGAGCATATGGTCAAGGAGCTAAAGAAAAAAGGTGCCATTATTCATGAAGTAGTTTATTGTCCCCATAAACCTAAGTCAGGCTGTGCCTGTAGGAAACCTAATAGTAAACTAATTATTGATTTAGGAAAGAAATATAACGTTGATTTATCGAAATCCTATATGGTTGGTGATACGGATACAGATATTATAGCTGGAAAACAAGCAGGTACAAAGGGCGTGTTTTTAGGTGGGGATGACCCATTAGCAGATGCAATTTTTCCTGATTTGATGAGTGCAACGCGGTGGATAATTAAGGATGCAACAGCTTGAGAAATGAAGGTACAAGAAGTATAAAACGTTGAAAAAAGGATAATTTATGAGTGGAGGTGATGATGTTGACGAAGGATAAGCGCAATAAAAAGCCCCTAGATCGTGAAGAATATGGATATGGTTTTGATATTAGTGTAGATGATTTAGGCGTTATTGGTCAAAATAACGAAGCGAAAAAGCAAAATGATAATGAAAATAAAGACAAGCCACATAATAAAGATAATCCATCCACGCTCAATAAATAATCGACCTTAAAAGATTTCGCAAAAGCCAACTGGTGAGCGAAATTTTTTTATCTTGATTTATTGATTCACAAAAAATGCTCGTGCAATTTAATGATGGCCTACAAAAAAACACCCTGTAAAAAGGGTGTTAGTTCAATAGCTCACGTAAATATTCCCGAAGTTCTTCTGTTTCGTCCTCTGTACGATTGTATACATGTTCTAAGTAGCCAGGCTCTTCTACATCATCAGGACCAATAATCGCAAAGCGACCAAATTGAATATCCATGACAAGCACTTTCCCAAAGAAGCGGCCAGATTGTAATATCGCTAAATCATAGCGTAATTTTTTTCCTGCAAAGCTAACAAAGCGAGTTTTTGTATCTTCTACATCATCATATAAAAAAAAACGTTCCATCTTTTAATCTCCTTCCAGTCCTATAGTTATGGTACTATAGAAGAGAAAAGACTATCAACTTTTAAAGATTTGAATGGGGGCTTTCCTTGTGTATTTTGTAGATCGTAATAAAATCACAAAAAATTTACAGTACTTAGATGGGCTATTAGCCATTTTGGAGACAGAGAATAATTGGTCTCAAAATGATATAAAGAAATTAGCTATCGAGCGAATTGGTCACAACATTATGGAGTCAATGATGGATGTAGGAAATTTAATGATTGACGGTTTCATAATGCGCGACCCAGGAAGCTACGAGGATATTATTGATATATTAGTCGATGAAAAAGTCGTAGTTGCTGAAATGGAGGCACCATATAAAGCAGTTGTTGGCTTGCGTAAAATGCTTGTACGCGAGTTTATAGAGGTAGATATCGATGAAGTTGTCCACGTACTTACAGCCAATTTATCAGCATTAAAGCAATTCTCGCCTGCAGTCCATAGTTATTTAACAAATGAGCTAGGTCCAGTTTCTGCCTTTTTACCAGAGGATCATCAATGAGAGATTATAAGGCCTATTGCTTTGATTTAGACGGCACTGTTTACCGTGGAAAGGAAGGGATTTCTTCTGCTGTTGCTTTTATTCATCGCTTACAGCAAGGAGGAATCGAGCCATTTTATGTCACGAATAACTCTTCTAAAACACGTGAACAACTGCAAGATGCTTTAATGTCTATAGGGATTAGTGCACCATTAGAACATATTTATTCAAGTGCGTCCGTCACAGCGAAGTATGTGGCACTCCATTATGCAGGTAAAAAAGTAGCTATGATGGGTTCTGATGGTATTCGTCAGGCATTACTTAGTGAAAATATTGTGCCTGTTGAAGATGAGGCGGATGTATTTGTCATGGGAATTGATCGAACGCTTGATTATATGGCACTTGCTAGAGCGACTATCTTTGTCCAAAAAGGAGCAGTCTTTATTGCCACAAATCAGGATATTAAGTTCCCAACAGAATATGGCTTCTTACCAGGGAATGGTTCTTTTGCTCGTTTAGTAGGAGAGGTTGCAGGCGTTGATCCTATTTATATAGGTAAGCCATCACCTGCTATCCTAGAAGTGATTGCGACAGAACATCATTTTGCTAAAGAAGACATGGTTATGATTGGTGATAATTATGATACGGACATTATGTGCGGTATTAATTTTGGCTGTGATACAATCCATGTGAATACAGGCGTTACGCCCACAAAGGTTGTACAAGAGAAAGAACTTCAACCTACATATGTAGTGGAAGCGTTACAATAAATAAAAGGATGTTATGCAGATTTTTTAGCATAACATCCATTTTTTTTGTTCAAATTTATTCATATAGGCGTTTTAGCAAACTACCATAAAGGATTTTCTTCAATAAACTGATAAATGGCTTTCGTTAATGCTTCTGGAGAATCAGCTTCTACTAATTCACCATTGACAATAGCATAAAAAGATTCTGAGCACTTTGTACAATAACTGAGGCAGCCATATTCCAAAACGTCAATATTCGGATCGCGTTCGAGTACTTCATAAGTTGCTTGAGAGCCATTTGCTAAATTACTAATACAAAATTCAACCATTGGATTCATCCATGTCACCTCACCAAAGTAATGCTACTCGGTTTTACGAAATTCGTCAATTATTTAAATTGAAGGTAAAGAAGCGTTTTTATATAAAACTTTAAGGGAAAACCGTTATTAATTGATTAAAAATCTATCGAAATGAACATCTTTTCATTTATTTTGTGAAATCCTTCACAAATTTTCATTCTGATATTGTGAAACTTCTCACAATCGGGTATACTCGTTTGTGGATACTTTGTGAACAATTATTAAAAGAGATATTAAAGGAGAATATTATGGGTAAATTAGTACTTTTAGGTGGCGGCTATGGCAATATGCGTGTCATGCTTCGTCTATTAAATAGTCTGCCATTAGACAGAGAGGTAGTCATAATAGATAGAGCCCCTTTCCATAGTTTAAAAACTGAGTTTTATGCGTTAGCAGCAGGTACTGCTACAGATAAAGAGATTCGTGTAAGCTTCCCTGAGCATGAACGTTTAACGCCTGTATATGGAGAAATCACTGAAATTAATCGTGCGGAAAAAGTAGTCGTTTTAGAAGATGGGCAACGTATTGAATATGATGATTTAGTCGTTGGTCTTGGTTGCGAAGATAAATATCATGGTGTACCAGGTGCAGAGGAGTACACTTATAGCATTCAAACAATGGGACAATCACGTGCTACACTTCAAGCTCTATGTGGTTTACCAGCTGGGTCTACAGTCGGAATTGTAGGGGCTGGCTTAAGTGGTATCGAACTTGCAAGTGAGCTACGTGAAAGTCGATCTGATTTAAAAATAAAGCTATTTGACCGAGGTCCACGTATTCTAAAGGATTTCCCTGAAAAACTAAGTAAATATGTAAAGGATTGGTTCGTTAAGCATAACGTTGATGTTATTGCCAATTCCAATATTACTAAAGTGGAACCAGGTAAAATTTTTAATCATGAAGATGAAATTTTACTCGATAAGGTCGTTTGGACAGCTGGCGTACAGCCTGTCAAAATCGTACGTGATATGGATGTAGAGAAGGATAAACAGGGTCGTCCACTAGTAACACAGTACTTTAATGTACTTGACGATGAACATGTATATATTGTTGGAGATTGTGCTTCCTCAGATTTACCTCCAACTGCACAGTTAGCAGAGGAACAAGCAGAGCTAATTGTAAAAGTACTTCGTATGCGCTGGAAGGGCGAACAATTACCTGAAAAAATGCCAGATATTAAATTAAAAGGTTTCATGGGTGCCCTTGGTAAAAAACAAGGTTTTGTCTATTTGGCAGATACAACAGTTACAGGTCGTATCGCTCGTTTAATGAAATCTGGATTATTATGGTATTACAAACGTCAAAATGATTAGTTAGTAAAAGGGATTGTTTCTACTTGAAACAATCCCTTGGTTTGATTAAACTGTTTTATCTGGAACAAACCCTAAACCTTCAAGTGCAGTGAATACCGGTTTCAACTGTACATAGCCTTCACCAACGACTTCATTATTAATGAGAACAAGAGGGTAGAAAAATTCATCTTCCTGAATACGTGTCGCATAGTCTTGATCTCTATCATTCTCAATTGGACCTTCGATATCGATATAACGAATATCATAGGGTTGATCTGGATATTTTCGGTCGATAGCTGCTTGTAGCCACTCATATGTATCTTTGGAAGATGGAGCATTGACACAGCTAGCGCAAATTACAGCTGTTCCATAAATTTCAATCATAGGTTTAGTTGGTTGCATCGTATTTTCTCTCCTTGTGATTCAATATTGGATTTTTTCTGTTGCTAACATTATAATCATTATAAGGAAAGGAGTCGAGATAAAATGGCTGAAGCAACAATTAACGACCAAGTTCAAGAGGTATTAGATAAATTACGTCCATTTTTACTACGTGACGGTGGAGACTGTGAATTAGTAGATGTTGAGGATGGCGTTGTAAAATTACGTTTATTAGGTGCTTGTGGCAGTTGCCCAAGTTCTACTATTACATTGAAAGCTGGTATCGAACGCGCATTATTAGAAGAAGTACCAGGTATTGTGGAAGTAGAGCAAGTATTCTAAGACATAAAAAAAGTTCTAGCTGAATCTCAGACTAGAACTTTTTTTATTTATATGTGGCGCGCATGCTCTTTTTCTTCGCGGATGATAGCCCATTGCTCTTTTGCCATATCTATAATTTTTGCCTCACCACCGCTACTTTGTTTTTCAATCACTCTAGAGAAGAAGCGTGTCGCATTTTCAATGTCTCCGATTCTTCTTGATAATTCAGCAATCATATACATGATACGTACAGCAGACATTTGTGTAGAACTGTAATCTTCTGTTGAATATGATTCCATATAATGATCCCGCGCAAGTTTCATAAAGCGCTCCTCTTGCCCACTATTTTTGAGAGAACGGTAGAGCCAAGCAAGACGCAAAGCTAAACCAGCAATAGCGACATGTTTTTCTTTTTTTATCGTGCCGCAGAGGAAAGCCAATTTATACGCCTGTATCGCCTGAAAAACAGTACGTTCTCCCTTAAAATCATGATGCACCCACTTTTTTGTAATCTGCGTGTGAATCTCATCTTGAATACCTGGTGCAAAATATTTTGTAAAATCCTCTGTAAATGAAAAGCCACAATGCTCGCAAACGAAGACATTGTAATAAAGTGCATTCACATCATCCGTATAAATAGGGTGGAAATCGGTTTCTGTTTGTTCTACTTTAATAAATTTGGAACGAACTTTTAACGTCGGAAAATCCTTTTTACAATTCAAACATTGAATTTGTTTTTCATAATACGGTGAAATATCCATATATATTACCCCCTACATAGAAGTCATTGTAACTATTATACCAATGGAGCTAGTAGAAACATGAACAAAAATTCCTAAACATGTGAAAAATATGAGAACTATCACTAAAATTTACCTTGAAGCTGAATGTTTGTCATACAATGGTCAAAATTGATATGATATTAGGTAAGAAGGAAGGTGATGGGGATGACAAGTACAAAGCAAGTTATTGAAATTACACAGGCTGCCGCCTTTCATATTAATGAGATGATGGAGCATAATGAAGAGCAAGGTTCTTTTTTACGTGTAGTAGTAAACGGTGGCGGCTGTAGCGGACTATCCTATGGTATGCATTTTGATCAAGAGAAAAAAGAGGATGACTTTGTAGATGTACAACATGGTTTAACAATTCTTGTTTCCCGTGAAGATGCGCCGATTTTGATGGGAACAAAAATTGACTATAAACAATCGCTAATGGGCGGTGGCTTTACAATCGATAATCCAAATGCCATTGCATCATGTGGCTGCGGTACATCTTTCAAAACAGCAAAGCGTGAAGGTACACCTGAGATTTGTGAATAATTAAACGTGATATAAATGTAGAAGTCAATCCTGATAATATGTAAACACAATCTGAACTAGTTGTGAATACCAAGCCTTTTTGATTTGTATGTTTTGAAAACAACAAATTGAAGAGGCTTTTACTTTGTTTTGAAAACATAAAAGTCTTAAAGGAAAGCCTTGTCTAGATAATTAAACAAGGCACTCTAATAATTTAAAATTTATAATACCAAAAAATTGCTAGTTCATTAGCTGTTGGAAAATTTGAATATAGCATTGTATCCACTGCACCTATTACGAATTGATTTTTGGCATAAAAATGACAAGCTGAAACATTGATATCTTGTGTTTCAAGCATGAGACCACAGCAGTTTCTTTCTTTTGCCCACTCAATGGCTTTATTTAGTAAGGCAGAGCCAACGCCATTTTTTCTATAATCTTTTGCGACAGCGATGTCTTCAATAAGTGCATATCCGTTCCAGTTAGAGCACATCTTAATCTGTCCTACACAGTGGTTGTCAATATAATAAAAAAATACAGCTTTCTCGATATCTTCTATGTAACTGAGATCAATTACATCTTCTTCATATTTTTTGAAGTAAGGCTCCGAACATATTTCCTCTGTAAATGTCCAAACTTTATCTTTGAATGTCGGTATAATTTTCCCCGAGACTATAAAACCGTCATTTGATTTATTAAAATCCTTCATAGTAGATGGAGTCATTTTAATGATCATTTTACTCTCCCTTTCTGTATTCAACCATGTGGTAGGTTGGATGGCTTTTATTTTCTGAAAATCTATATCTCCTCCCCCGATTGCTGGATAGTGGAACAAAGTGAAAATAAGAAAATGGCTTCTTTTGATAGTGATGGAAGAACCCTTTTAGCATGGAGTTAAATAGACTTTTCACGCTCCATAAACTTTACGCCGTTTAAAACTGCTAGCTTATAGATGGCCCTCTTTTCATCAAGACCAAATTGTCCATTTTCCTTAATGACAAAGTGTTCATTGCTTTTAGTTTGAAAGTAATAGGTTCCAAACGTACCTATTTCGTATTCATAGATAACCTCATGTAAATCTTGCCATTTATAAATAGTTTGATGGTGATACTGTTGAAAAACGATTTGATCCTTTTGTATGGCGCTATAGCTTAATAAAGAATAATAACCTAATACGATACTACTTAAGATGATGACGCATGCAAGGGTGTAGATGTTTGGATTCCTTTTTAATCCGAGTACAATGAAAACTACGAAGATCAAGCCTAAGGCTATTAATAGCATAATAAAGTTGCTAGGTGGTGTCATCAGGACGACATCCTCTCTATGGGCATAGAATGTCTGCGATATGGTTAGAGGCGTAAAAAAGGCTAAAAAAGGCGTGAGTATCGCTAATATAAGAGGAGCTGCTACAAAGTATTTTGCTCGTACTGATAGTGCATGTAACATAAAATCTCCTTTCTTATTAAAATGATGAGATGCACTCAGTGTAACATATTTACAAATAAGGATTGTCTATGCATTTTTGAATTATAAAGATTGGTCTTAAAATTCTGAATAAAAGCTTCATTCCACTGAAAGCGAGCAGGTATAATAGTTATATAGAGGTGAAGGTTATGAGAAAAGATCGAGGGAAAATATGGTTGGGTGTATCCGGTGTTACGGTGAATGAGCTTGGACAATGGTTAGTTGTGAAAAAGGCTTATAGCGGATTGAAAGGACGTTGGTCATTGCCAGCGGGATTTGTTAACGCAGGTGAAACCGTGGATGAGGCGGTCATACGTGAAATAAAGGAAGAAACAGGAATAGATTGCAGTGTATCAGGCTTAATTGGATTTCGTACAGGCGTTATCCGTGACGATATCAGTGATAATATGGCGATTTTTTATTGTCGTATGCTAGATGAACAACAGCAGGTATGCATTCAGGAAAAAGAAATACTAGAAGCCAAATGGTTGTATCCTCAGGAGCTCGCACAAGATGAAACAACCTCCGTTATGTTAAAAGAAATGGCATCCAATCAATTCGAAAAACATCAGTTAGAAGCGATAGAGGGGATTAATCCTGGCGATATTTTTGGGTATACCTCGTATCGACTGTTCTTTAAAAAATGATATGACTTCGGGAGGGGACCTATGATGGAGCTGTTTTTATTTATGTTAGAGCGCGTCGGGCTGATCATTGTGTTTGCCTTTTTAATGTCAAGATGGAGACTGTTTCGAGAGAAGCTGTTTCAGGAGCAAGGGACGAAGGAGAAAATATGGCTCGTCATTATCTTTAGTAGCTTATGTATTATTAGTAGTTATACAGGGATTAAAATTGAAAGCGGTACGATACACCCGTTAAATCAGATGATACATAGTACGATTAATGCTGAGGAGGCTATTGCTAATACAAGATTAATTGGTGTAGCCATTGCAGGCATTTTCGGTGGACCCCTTGTTGGTGTATGTGTAGGGATTATTGCAGGGATTCACCGTATGACACTTGGGGGCTTTACAGCGATAGCCTGTGGCATTTCGACGATTTTAGCAGGCTTTATGACCGGTGGATTAAGCAACCGTTTCAAAATACGTCAAACTTTTTCCTATAAGAAAGCTGTTATCATTGGAATTTGTGCAGAAACGATTCAAATGTTAGTGATTTTAGTAGTTGCGAAGCCATTCGAGCAAGCTTTGCAGCTAGTGACATTGATTGCCATGCCAATGATTTTGATGAATGCCTTTGGAATCTTTTTATTTTTCATGATTATAAAAACATTTATCGATGAAGAAGAACGAGCAAAGGCACTGCAAACACATCAAGCTTTTTCAATTGCTCAACAAACGATTGAGCATTTCCGAAAAGGCTTGAATGAGGAATCCTGTCAGACGGTGGCTGAAATTATTAAAAGAGAAATTAATGTAGAGGCGGTCGCCATTACGGATAAAAACGGTGTATTAGCACATGTTGGCGTTGGGGAAGACCATCATTTAATTCATCGGGAAATTATGACGGCTTTGACGAAGAGAGTACTAGAGGAAGGGAAAATTTTAATGGCTACTTCGGCAAAGGAAATTCAATGTCCACATGATGATTGTCCTTTAAGCGCTGCCATTGTTTTGCCTTTAATGGTACAGCATCGCACGGTTGGAAGTCTAAAGCTGTATTTCACCAAAGCAGATTCATTAACAGGGGTGAAGAAGGAGCTTGCGGAGGGTTTAAGTAGACTATTCTCTTCACAGCTGGAATATGCTGAAATTGAACAACAACGAAAGTTATTAAAGGATGCTGAAATTAAAGCGTTACAGGCACAGGTTCATCCTCATTTCTTCTTTAACAGCCTTAATACGATATCAAGCTTGATCCGTACAGATGCAGATGAGGCAAGAGCATTATTGATCAAGCTTAGTACATTTTTTAGAAGCAATTTGCAAGGTGCACGGCAAATGCTTATTCCATTGAAAAATGAAATAGATCATGTTGAGGCTTATTTATCCATTGAGCAAACAAGATTTCCTAAGCGTTACGAAGTTGAGTTTATTATGGATGAATCACTTTTCGATGTGCAGATTCCACCATTTACATTACAGCCTCTTGTTGAAAATGCTATTTATCATGCTTTTAAAAATAGTAAGGAAGGCAAGATTATTGTCAAAGTACAACGAGCGAACGATAAGCTAGTCTTGTTAACCGAAGATAACGGTTGTGGCATGAGAAAAGAGCAGGTAAAGCAGCTCGGTAAACAGATTATGCAATCGGAGCAAGGGACTGGAACGGCGTTATGGAATATTTATCAACGTATTCATGAAATTTACGGCTCTGACGCTGATTTTCATATAGTGAGTACATTGGATGTAGGAACAAAAATAATGATTCAACTGCCGTTAAAGGCGACTAGATGGGAGTAGAAGAGATTGAATGTATTTATTGTGGATGATGAACCGTTGGCTCGCGCTGAATTGCGCTATTTATTAGAGCAAACAGCGTTAGTAAATGTTTGTGGTGAGTCTGAAAGTCTGGAGGATTTTTACAACACGACACAGTATGAACAGGTTGATTGTGTATTTTTAGATATTGAGTTAGGCATGAATAATGGACTTGATTTAGCTAAACAATTACTGTTGCATACACAAAGACCCGAAATTATCTTTGCTACTGCCTTTGATGAATACGCATTACAGGCATTCGAGGTGAATGCCTTTGATTATATTCTGAAACCTTTTGAAGCACAGAGAGTACAGGCTGCTGTAGAAAAGTTAGTAGCTAAAAAAATAGCTACACAGGCGAAAACAATGGAAGAAATAAAGATATCACAGCTTGACAAGCTTGATAAATTAACGGTTTATGTCAATGATCGAATTTTATTAATTAAAATACAGGATATTTTATATTGTACATCGGAGGACAGTAAAACGGTGGTTGTCACAGAGCAAGGGAGGTTTTTTGCTTCGGAGTCATTGGCAGCATTAGAAAAGAAGCTGACATTAAAAGGATTTGTGCGTGTCCATCGTGCGTTTATCGTAAATTTAGAGCATATTGTGGAGCTAGAGCCTTGGAGTAGTTCTAAATATAATTTAATTTTGCACAACAGACATTCCATTCCTGTCAGTAGGCTCTATATGAAGGATGTGCGGAAAATTTTTGACCTATCGAGGTAGTTGCATTTCAACGGTAGAAAACTACATTTCAACTTTTGATTCTGACATTTCAGTTAATTTTATGAATATCATGGACATTCCTTTGCTATGATGTGGAAAAAGTAAAAGGGGTGTTTGCATGAATGCGATTACAATTGTGATAGGCTCTATTTGTGTTTTGGTGATTAGCTATCGTTTGTATGGCATATTTTTTACAAAAAAGGTATTGAAAATAAAGGATGATACGCCCACGCCCGCCCATGCTTTGGAAGATGGTAAAGACTATGTTCCGACGAATAAATGGGTAACCTTTGGGCATCACTTTGCAGCGATCGCTGCTGCGGGACCATTAGTTGGACCAATTTTAGCTGCACAGTTCGGTTATTTACCTGGTCTTCTATGGTTATTAATAGGAGCGGTCATTGGAGGAGCTGTCCATGATGCAGTCGTATTGTTTGCTTCTATGCGCCATGGTGGTAAGTCTTTATCCGAAGTGATGAAGGAAGAGCTCGGTCCGATTGCTGGCTTCTGTACAGGCCTTGCCATGCTGTTTATTATTACAATTACAATGGCAGGTCTTTCTATGGTAGTTTTAGGAGCTTTGGAACGCAATCCATGGGGGACGTTTGCAGTAGGGATTACCATTCCAATTGCTATGCTTGTGGGTATTGCTTATCGTAAAACAGGCAATTTACTTGTTACGTCAGCAGTTGGGTTTATTTTATTAATGATTGGCGTATTTATAGGGCCGCTTATTCAAGGAACTGCATTTGGTGATTTTTTAACGTTTGATCGTGATACATTAGCAATTATTTTACCTATCTATGCATTTTTTGCAGCGGCATTACCTGTGTGGCTATTATTGGCTCCACGTGATTATTTAAGTAGTTTCATGAAAATTGGGGTGTTCATCGCTTTAATTATTGGTGTCTTTTTCGTTAACCCAGCTATTCAGTTCCCACCATTTACAGAGTTTATTCATGGTGGAGGTCCGGTAATTGCAGGTCCTGTTTGGCCATTCGTGTCCATTACGATTGCCTGTGGAGCTATTTCCGGCTTCCATGCCTTTGTAGGCTCAGGAACGACACCTAAAATGATTGACCGTTGGGAAGATATTCGAATCGTTGGCTTTGGAGCAATGTTAGTTGAGTCGTTAGTAGGTGTGATGGCGTTAATTGCAGCTACAGCCCTGCATCCAGCAGACTATTTTGCCATTAACTCAGCGCCAGCAGTTTTTGCTACATTAGGAATGGAGCCTGTTCATTTACAAGCATTATCTCAAAGTATTGGAATGGACTTAGAGGGACGAACAGGAGGAGCCGTGACATTAGCTGTCGGAATGACGGATATTTTTACAGGTATTCCTTGGTTTGCGGAGTTATCCTCCTATTTCTATCAATTTGTCATTATGTTTGAGGCTGTGTTTATTCTAACAGCGATAGATGCGGGAACACGAGTGGCACGTTATTTAATTCAAGACTTTGGGGGCAATGTTTATAAGCCATTGAAGCGTACTAATTGGATACCAGGGACAATTTTCGCTAGTGCACTTGCTTGCTTTATGTGGGGTTATTTATTGTATTCAGGAGATATCAGCTCCATTTGGGTATTATTCGGGGTTTCTAATCAGCTAATGGCGGCAATTGGTTTAGTATGTGGAGTGACGATGGTACTGAAGGTGGCAGATAAACGAATCTATGCACTAACTTGTTTTATCCCATTAACTTATTTATACATCACTGTGAATGTGGCAGGTTATTGGATGATTAAAAATGTTTATTGGAATCCCGCAGCTGCCGGCTTTAATATGTTAAATGGCATATTATCCGTTATCATGCTGATGCTAGGGCTACTCATTGTTATTTCAGCCTTTAAAAAATGGGCACAGCTGTGGAAATCTCCAAAGTTTGTATTAACTCAATCAACTTCATAATGTAATAAAAGAAACTATTGGAGATAAGAAATGGTCTTCAATAGTTTTTTTTTATGGTATTTTTTGGTATGAAATATCCATGATCAATCACAATCAACAAAAATGATTTCCTAAATATGTCGAACAAGCGAAAACAAGGATATGTTCATTGAAAGCGTTGTCGTAATCATGTAAACTAATGAGAGGAAAACGGAGGTTATACATACATGGATGGTCCAGTTTCATTAGTACAGTTAATCATATCTATTTTGTTATTTTTTGTCATGTTCTTTGGTATCGGATTCTTATTAAACATGCTGTTACGTATGACGTGGTTAATGGCGATTGTATATCCAATTGTTGTGATCTTTATCGTGGATGAAGTAAGCTTCTTAGATTATATTTTCAAGCCAGGTTCTGCATTTCCAGCGTTAATCGATAAATTACAAGCCCTTCAGTTTGTAGATATTGCTATTTTATCGGGAGGCTTTGCAGGCTCCATCGTGGCAGGTATTGTGATGATTTTTTTACGAAAAAGTGGATATCGCATGTTCTAATTTGCTCAGTACTCTTCTTTCTATTGACTGAAAGAAGAGTACTTTTTTTATTCGATAAAAAACACATCCTCCATCATAAAAGGATGTGTCTTAGCTATCATATGAAAAATTCGTAGGTTATGATGGCGATAAAAATACCAGTGAGCGCCCCAAAAAATACTTCGCTTCGTTTGTGTCCTAATAACGTTTTTAATTCCTCCATTTTCTCTTGCCCATCCATTTGAGGCCATTTTTTTAAATCATGAAGCAGTGTTTGGAAATCCTTACGCAATTGATTTAAAATCGCAGCATGTTGCCCAGCTTGGTAACGTACACCGCTGGCATCGTACATAACAATAATGGAAAACATAGCGGCTACGGCAAAAATTGGGGATGCTAAACCCGTCTCGTAAGCAATAGATGTTGCCAGTCCAGTAACAGAAGCGGAGTGAGAGCTAGGCATTCCGCCCGTTGAAGTAAAGAGGCTCCATTTCACTTGTCTGGTCATTAGAAAATGGATAGGAATCTTGACAAACTGAGCAAAGATAACCGAAAAGAGGGCAATCAGTAATGGGGTATTTTGAAGTAAACTCAAATTCATCACAACCTTCGCAAATAATTGCTTTTATTATAACATTCATTATTTTCTAAAAGAAGATATAGGCAAATATTACGCGCTTTTCAGAAACTTCGTTATAATAGTAGATGGAATGGAGGAATTTACATGAATATTGTAAAAGAAGCAAAGACATTTGAAACAATTTCTACTGAATTATTAGTGGTGGGTGTCACTAAACACCGTGAGCAAATGCAGGATTGGGCAAGCTTTTCATCTTTTTATGGTGAATCACTTGATATGTGGGTTAGCGCGGGAGACGTTTCAACAGAGCTTAAGAAGCTAACGAAGCTGCCATTTGTGAAGGATCATGCCAATTTAAAACGTATTTTATTTGTAGGGCTAGATGAGCGTAAAAACCTAACAGAAGGGGATATTCGAGCAGCCTTTGGTTTAGTTGGGAAAGAGTTAAGAGCTTTAAAAGTAAAAGAGTATTCCATTTGGCTTGAATCATTTACAACAGAAACAATTTCAGTGACTGATGTAGCCTTTTTAGCGGGTGAAGGAACTGGTCTAGGCTATTATTCTATTCCTCATTACAAAACAACTTCAAACGAAGTGGATAAACGTATTGATGCTGTTCATCTAGTGACGTCAGCAGGGGATTTAGACGAAGTTGTAGCAGGCTTTGAGGTCGGCGTCATTTATGCGGATGCAGTGAATGAGGCACGTAGTCTAATTAATTTACCACCGAATTTACTAACGGCAACTGATTTAGCAAACTATGCGGAATCTTTGGCAAGTGAATATGACTTTGAAGTAGAGATTCTAGGTAAAGCGCAATTAGAAGAATTGGGAATGGGCGGCATTTTAAGTGTCAACCAAGGCTCTTACGAAGAACCTCGATTAATTACATTAAAATATAAAGCGACTGATGATTTTGAAAATCCAATTGGTCTCGTAGGTAAAGGTGTAACATATGATACAGGTGGCTATTCCTTAAAACCAAAAGACTCGATGGTTGGGATGAAAGGCGATATGGGCGGTGCAGCAGCAGTGCTTGGTGCCATGAAAATTATCGGTGAATTACGTCCAAATAAAAATGTAGTAGCCGTTATCGGATCTACTGATAATATGGTATCTGACACAGCATTTAAACCAGATGATGTCATTACAACGTATAGTGGGAAAACAGTCGAAGTATTAAATACGGATGCAGAAGGACGTTTAGTTCTGGCAGATGCAACTACATATGCGAAGCAGCAAGGGGCTGCATCGCTAATTGATGTCGCTACTTTAACAGGAGGCGTCATTACTGCGCTAGGTATGGATAAAACAGGTGCTCTTTCTAATGATGATGAATTTTTTGCAGCATTTATGGAAGCGGCAGAGGAAACGGATGAATTTGTTTGGCGTATGCCTTTGACAGAGAATGATAAAAAGAGAATTCGTAAATCTGATGTGGCAGATTTAAACAACTCACCTGGTCGTGATGGTCATATGATTTTTGGTGGGGGCTTTGTCGGAGAATTTGTTGGTGAAACACCTTGGATTCACCTTGATATTGCCGGAACATCCGATGCAGTAGCTGTCCATGATCTAGGTCCTAAAGGTGGTACAGGCGTAATGGTACGTACACTCGCTAATTTTGTCCAACGTTTAGGAGAAGAAAAATAATAGAGCATTTTGATCAGCGGGATTGTCTTTCCGCTGATTTTTTGTATTTTCAGCACTTATCCCGATAGATTAGGCAATGTACATATGATAGATGCATCTTCCTTCATACGATAGAATAAAAAGGGAGGTAGCATATGCGTAATTTCGGAGGTTACCCAGGAGGAGGATTTGGAGGAGGTATTTGGCCATTCGGTGCACCGTTTTTCGGTGGCTTTTTAGGAAGTTTCCTAGGGTCTCAATTTAATCAATATCCTTACAATCCATATTATCCAAACTATCGGCCATATCCGCCTGGTCCATTTTACCGACCAGGACCACGGTATCGTAGACGCTGGTAAGAACATAAAATAAATAATCCAGTTGCCTAGTCAAAAACGGCAACTGGTTTTTTGTTGTGTTGAGGAAGTATCAAATTTTGTGTTGACAGAATATACTAAATTATTTATTATTCTTATTATATTACTAAGAATTAAATAAGTAGCTGACTAGCAAACTAGAGGCTTTTATTGTTCATGGGCATTTTTGTGCCTAGGGATAATATTGGCCTTTTTTCTTTACCTTGATTACAGCAATCTTTTTCCTCTATAGGGGAGAGTCAAAAGCTTTGTTCAAACGCCACCAGTTGGAGATACAACCGCTTGCGGTTGTCAAAGGGCGTGACGGTTGCTACTCCGTCAACTAAAAACTGGACACCATGACGCGAAGGCGCAACGGATAGAAGGAGTGAAATGAAATGGGGAAAGTATATATCGTTGGTGCTGGTCCTGGGGATGTTGATCTTATTACGGTCAAGGGTTTACGTTGTATTGAATGTGCAGATGTCATTTTATATGACAGACTCATAAATAAAGAGCTATTAAACTATGCTCGACAAGACGCTCAATTAATATTTTGCGGAAAACTGCCACAGCAACATGCCATGATTCAGGAGCATATTAACCAAACGCTTGTCAGTTATGCACAGCAAGGGTTAATCGTTACAAGATTAAAGGGAGGTGACCCATTTGTCTTCGGAAGAGGGGCAGAGGAGGCTGAAGTGCTAGCCAAACATCATATTCCATTTGAAATTGTACCAGGGATTACTTCAGGTATAGCAGCCCCGGCATATGCAGGAATTCCTGTGACACATCGGGATCTAAGCTCTAGTTTTGCCATGGTTACGGGACATATGCAGGAAGGAAAAGATGACGCAATACGTTGGGAAAGTCTTGCAAAAGGAATCGATACGATTGCTATTTATATGGGGGTAGGTAATCTGCCGTACATCCGACAGCAACTTCTCAAATATGGACGTGAGGAAGAAACACCTGTAGCCGTTATTCATTGGGGAACTTTTGCTGCTAAGCAAAAAACGGTTACGGGCACTTTAGCAACAATTGAAGAAATCGTTCAAACAGAAAATATTCAGAACCCGAGTATCATTTTAGTTGGAGAGGTTGTGGCATTAAGAGAAACGATACAATGGTTCGAGCATAACAGTCCACAACCAATCCAAGTTACGGGGTAAGGATGTGATGTGACTTTATGCAGGCTATTTTATATATTGCTCATGGTAGTCGTGTTAAGGCAGGTACAGATCAAGCTGTAGCTTTTCTAGAAGGCGTTCAACAAGAGGTTCATGTATCTATTCAGGAAATATGCTTTTTGGAGCTTGCAACACCTACCATTGCAGAGGGGGTTGCCAACTGTGTTAGACAAGGGGCAACTATGATTGCTGTTATGCCCATTCTATTGCTAGCTGCACAGCATGCGAAGCAAGATATTCCAAGAGAAATTGCCGAAGCTCAAAAGCTCTATCCGCATATCAAATTTTCCTATGGTGAACCATTAGGCATTCATGAACGAATCATTGACACGTTGCAGGCTAGGATTTTAGAAAAGCAGCAGCCTAACTGCGAAGCATGTGTTTTACTAATAGGACGTGGCAGTAGTGATCCGACCGTAAAGAGAGATTTAGCTGAAATTGCAACAAGATTGCGAATGAAATACAACTATCAAACAGTAGATACTTGCTTCTTATATGGGATGGGTCCGAGTTTTGATGACTGGCTCCAGCAAGAAAAAGAGAGGCAGCATCAAGTTTTTATTGTGCCGTATCTCTTATTTACAGGTATTTTACGGCAAAGCATTACAAAGCGATTACAAGGACTATCTAACAACAACATGATGTTATGTGAAAGCTTAGGTTATGACGTCAATGTAAAAAAAGTGTTAGTGGAACGTATTGATGAATTACTACATTTCAAAGAGGAAGGTGTTTCATAATGGCAGATAAAAAGCTTGAAAATGTAAATCTAGCATTAGATAATGTCCGCCAAATGCTAAATACTGTGAACCATGGTTCGATTACATTGATTGTTCAAAACTCTTATGTGGTTCAAATCGAAAAGAAAGAAAAAATAAGACTCCGATAAATCTTTTTAGAGGATGAAATGATGACGATTCGCGAGGTGGCAAAGATTGAAACTGCAAGTTATAAACAGTCCATTTAATGAAGAGCAGGTAAAATTATTAAACGAACTTTTACCTCAATTAACACTGGAGCAAAAAATTTGGTTAAACGGTTATTTAAGTGCACCACAAGCTACTCAGGAGGCCGTAGTTGAGACGATCCCAGCCGCAGCCCCTATTACGAAAACCATGACGATTTTATATGGTTCCCAAACAGGTAATAGTCAAGGGCTAGCTGAAAAATATGCCTCTCTATTAAAGGCTCAAAACGTAGACGTTACTGTCTCATCATTAGGGAAATTTAAAGCAAGTAACTTAAAGAAAATCACCAATCTATTACTTATTGTGAGTACACATGGTGAGGGTGATCCACCTGATCAGGCGATCCAGTTCTATGAATTTTTGCATAGTAAACGAGCACCAAAACTAGAGCATCTTCAATATTCGGTACTTGCATTAGGGGATAGCTCCTATGAATTTTTCTGTAAAACAGGTAAAGACTTTGATGAGCAATTTGCCAAACTAGGTGCAACAAGAATTGTTCCTCGTACTGATTGTGATGTGGATTATGATGACGCTGCTGCTCAATGGTTCTCAGCTGTTCAACAAGAATTTCTCAAACAGGCTACTACAATATCGGTTACTTCAACACAGAGCGATGAAATACAAGGAGCTACTACATATTCAAGAAAAAATCCATTTTACGCTGAAGTGTTAGAAAATATTAATCTAAATGGTCGCGGCTCCAACAAAGAGACACGTCATCTAGAGTTATCCATTGAAGGGGCTAATTTTCAATTTGAGCCAGGAGACAGTATTGGGATTCAACCGGAAAATAGTGAGCCATTAGTCGATGTATTACTGGGAGTACTACAATTTGATCCAGCTACTGAGGTGACTGTGTTTGATGAAACAGTGTCCTTAAAGAATGCCTTACAAAAAAAATTGGAAATTACAGTGTTATCTAAGCCAGTTCTTGAAAAAATTAAAGCTTACACAGAACATAATGAATTTTCATCGTTATTAGAAGAACCTAATGCATGGAAGGATTATGCTAAGGGAAGGGATTTACTTGATGTAGTAGAGGATTTTGCTCCTTTCACATGGAGTGCGCAACAATTCGTGGACATTCTGCGAAAAATTCCATCACGACTGTATTCCATTGCAAGTAGCCAATTGGCGAATCATGATGAGGTGCATTTAACGATTAGCAAGGTAAGCTATGAGACGAACGGTCGACAACGTCTGGGAGTATGTTCAGGCAGTGTGGCAGAACTTCAAATTGGCGCTACATTACCAATCTATGTTCATAAAAATCCAAATTTCAGATTACCTGAGCAGAAGGAAACACCCATAATAATGATTGGCGCGGGCACAGGTATAGCACCGTATCGAGCTTTCCTAGAGGAAAGAGAAGAGTTAGGGGTAGAGGGAAAATCTTGGCTTATTTTTGGTGATCAGCATTTTGTCACGGACTTCCTCTATCAAACAGATTGGCAACGCTGGCTAGCTTCTGGCACATTAAGCCAAATGCATATAGCCTTTTCACGTGATACCGATAAAAAAGTCTATGTTCAACACAAATTGGAAGAAAATGCAGCTAATTTTTATGAATGGCTTGAGCAAGGTGCTGTCATTTATGTATGTGGTGATGAGAAATCAATGGCAGCTGATGTGGATGCAACCATTCACCGTATTATAGAGCAGCAGGGGCAGAAAACGTCTGAGCAAGCAAAAGCCCTTGTGCAAGAACTAAAGCAACAAAAACGATACCAACGGGATGTTTATTAAGAAAAAAACTCTTCCTCGTAGGCAGATGACTATTTGCTAGCAAGCAAAGCCTCTGGAGAGGTGTAATGGATTAAAGGAGCGATAAAGAATGACTGAGAAAATTGTTTTGCCTCCACAGTCAGGGAAACCAAGTGATGTAGAGCGTATTAAGACGGAAAGTAATTATCTTCGTGGGACACTCGAACGGACTATGAATGACCCATTAAGTTCTGGTATTCCTGAAGATGACAATCGTTTAATGAAATTCCATGGTAGTTACCTACAGGATGACCGAGACCTTCGCAATGAAAGACAACGACAAAAACTAGAGCCTGCCTATCAATTCATGGTACGCGTACGAACACCTGGAGGAGCGGCTACGCCGGAACAATGGCTTGTAATGGATGAAATGGCTAGAAAGTATGGCAATGGCTCCTTAAAACTAACTACACGTCAAGCGTTTCAGGTGCACGGTATTTTAAAATGGAATGTCAAAAAATATATGCAAGAAATTAATGACGTGTTATTGGACTCTCTTGCCGCCTGTGGGGATGTAAACCGTAATGTTATGTGTAATGTAAACCCAAATCAATCAACATTACATGAAGAAGTTTATAACTGGTCTGCTAAACTAAGTGAGCATTTACTACCTCGTACACGTGCATACCATGAATTATGGTTAGATGGAGAAAAGGTAATAGACAGTCAGGATGAAGAAATTGAACCGATTTACGGAGAACAATATTTACCCCGTAAATTTAAAATTGGCATTGCGATTCCGCCAAGTAATGATGTCGATGTGTTTTCACAAGATATCGGACTAATCGCGATCGTAGAAGATCAAAAGCTGATTGGCTTTAATGTAGCTGTTGGTGGAGGAATGGGGATGACGCATGGCGATCATGCTACCTATCCACAGCTTGCGCGTGAAATTGGCTTTATTACACCAGATAAACTATTGGAAACAGCAGAAAAGATTATAACAATTCAGCGGGATTATGGGAATCGCTCAGTTCGTAAAAATGCACGTTTCAAATATACGATTGATGCAAGAGGACTAGAATGGTTTAACGAAGAACTAACGCGACGTTTGGGTTGGAGTATTCAAGAAGCGCGTCCTTATACGTTTGAACGTACAGGAGATGAGTTCGGTTGGATTAAAGGGGCAGAGGGTAAGTGGCATTATACGCTATTTATTCAAAACGGCCGCATTAAAGATTTTCAAGATTATGAGTTGTTAACAGGGTTACGTGAAATAGCTAAGGTGCATACAGGTGATTTCCGTTTAACTCCTAACCAGAATTTAATGATTAGTAATGTAACACCACAGAAAAAGAAAATGATTGATGCTATTATAGAGCAATATAAGCTGACGGATGGTGCGCATTATTCCGCATTGCGCCGTAATTCCATTGCCTGTGTCTCCTTACCAACCTGTGGTTTAGCCATGGCGGAGGCGGAACGTTATTTGCCATCTCTTATTACAAAAATGGAAACAATCATTGATGAAACTGGGTTAAATGATACAGAAATTGTTATTCGGATGTCAGGCTGTCCAAATGGTTGCTCCCGAGCAGCGATGGCTGAAATAGGCTTTATCGGTAAAGGTCCTGGGAAATACAATTTATATCTTGGGGCAAGTTTTACTGGTAATCGATTGAATAAAATCTATCGTGAAAATATAGGTGAGGAAGAGATACTAGCGGAGCTACGACCAATTCTTGTACATTATGCGAAGGAACGTTTAGACGGTGAACATTTTGGTGATTTTGTCATTCGTGCTGGATATGTGACGGCTGTATATGATGGTAAAGAATTTCACATATAATAAATAGAAAAACCATGTAGCAAAGAAATTTGCTACATGGTTTTTTAAATGGAGTAATCTTCGGGGATAAAGACCTTTAATTGCTTCGGCCTAACAAATACATGATCGCCCACTTCAAGCTGAAGATGATAGAACTGTTCTTTTGATAATTCTGCCTCTAAAAATTCATCTAAATCTTCACGGCGTAGCTCAATTTGGACAATTGGTCCCAACAGATGGATATGATTGATTTTGACGGGAACCGTACCTGGAATACTTACCTTTTCTATTTGTATATCATGGGGACGAACATAACCAATCACATTATCTTTTGTATGTGATTGTACATCAGGCACATCCAGTGCAACTTCTCCATGCATCAGCTTACCGTTATGTAAGCGTCCTTTAAAAAGATTAACGTTCCCTAAAAAATCATAGACAAATGGACTTTGGGGATGCGTATATACCTCATCGGGACTCCCAACTTGCTCGATTTTGCCATTGTTCATGACAACAATACGATCTGCCACATCCAATGCTTCCTCTTGATCATGCGTAACAAAAATACTTGTAATATGAAATTCATCGTGTAACTTTCGTAGCCAGCGACGCAACTCCTTGCGCACTTTTGCATCGAGTGCCCCGAATGGCTCATCTAGCAGAAGAACTTTCGGCTCTACTGCAAGTGCTCTTGCAAGTGCCACACGCTGTCTTTGACCACCTGAAAGCTGTGTAGGATAGCGGTCAGAGAAATTTTCGAGTTTCACTAATTGTAGCAATTCCATCACTTTGTCTCGTATTTCTTGCTTAGTAGGTCTAGTTTTCCGAGGGCGAACCTTTAGGCCATAGGCGACATTTTCAAAGACTGTCATATGACGAAATAGGGCATAATGCTGAAACACAAAGCCTACATTACGTTCCTTTGGATGCCGATCCGTCATGGAATGTCCATCAAAAAAAATATCACCCGTATCGGCGGTTTCCAGCCCTGCAATAACACGTAATAGAGAGGTTTTTCCTGATCCAGAGGGGCCGAGCAATGCAACAAGCTCCCCTGACTGAATATGAATAGAAATATCCTCTAATGCTTGAAAGGATCCGTATATTTTCGAGACATTTTGAATTTGAATACTCATGTTGATCATCTCCTTTTAACTAGATTTGGACTTCCATGCAATTATGTCTTTTAAAATTAATGTAAAGATAGCTATGACACTCATTAAGGATGCAACAGCAAAGGCGGCTGAAAATTGATATTCATTATAGAGAATTTCAATATGAAGGGGCATTGTATTCGTCATGCCTCGTATATGGCCAGATACAACTGAAACTGCACCAAATTCTCCTATAGCTCGTGCGTTACACAAAATTAGACCATAAAATAAACCCCATTTAATATTAGGTAAGGTGACATACCAAAATGTCTTAAAGCCACTTGCACCAAGCGAAATTGACGCCTCTTCCTCAGACGTACCCTGTGCTTGCATTAGAGGTATTAGCTCACGAGCAACAAAGGGCAGTGTGACAAATATAGTCGCAAGGACAATGCCAGGTAGGGCAAAAACAATTTTAATATCTTTGGCGAATAACCAATCACCAAATAATCCCTGCGATCCAAATAGTAAAATAAATACCAAACCTGCGATAACAGGGGAGACCGCAAAAGGTAAATCAACAATGGTTAGTAAAAGATTTTTCCCCTTAAAATTAAATTTTGTAAGGGTCCATGCAGCCATTACGCCAAAGATTGCATTTAGAGGCACAGCAATTGCTACAACTGTTAAAGTGAGTTTAATAGCAGCTAATGCATCTGGATGTGTGATAGCTGCGAAGTAAACATCAACACCTTTTTGAAAGGCTGTAATAAAAATTGAAGCTAATGGTAGGACGATAAAAAAAGCTAAAAAGGCTAATGCAATAAATGTAAGCGTATAGCGAATAACACGAGGCTCCTGTAAGGCGGCAGACTTAGACACCTTATTTTTTTCAGTACTAGCCTGTTGAATAAATGTTGATTGTTCCATATAGCTCCTCCTAATGTACAAACCGACGATTGGCTAGCCATTGTATGACGTTAATGGTTAATAATAAAATAAATGAAGTAACAAGCATTACTACTGCAATTGCAGTGGCACCAGCATAATCGTATTGCTCAAGTTTAGTCATAATAATTAAAGGGGTAATTTCGGTTTTCATCGGCATATTTCCAGCGATGAAAACAACTGAGCCATACTCTCCTAGAGCACGGGCAAAGGCTAATGAAAAGCCCGTTAATATGGCTGGTAGTAACTCTGGTAAAATCACTTTACGAACGGTTTGTAAACGATTGGCCCCAAGGCTAGCAGAAGCCTCCTCGACTTCAGCACTAATATTTTGCAATACTGGCTGTACTGTCCGTACAACGAAAGGGAGACCAATAAAAGTTAAGGCAATTATAATACCAAGGGGCGTAAAGGCAATTTTAAAATCAAAAAATTGGCCAATCCAACCATTGGGGGCATAGAGTGATGTTAAAGCAATCCCCGCTACAGCAGTAGGTAAAGCAAAGGGTAAGTCTACTAATCCATCAATCATCCTTTTAAAAGGAAACTGGTAGCGAACCAGAACCCAAGCGATAATTGTACCGAAAAGTACATTTAATAGACCTGCAATGAAGGCTGTGCTGAAGCTCACTTTATAGGAAGCAACAGCACGAGGATCGGTGATAATATCGAGAAACGCAGTCCAGCTTAAGGACATCGTATGGAAAAAAATCATAGAAAGTGGTAATAACACTAATAAACTAACATATAACATCGTATATCCAAGAGATAGGTGAAATCCTGGAATAATCCGACGTGATTTCTTCGTCAAGGTTAAACTACTCATCAGAACACTCCTTATTGTGGTAAGTAGATTTCATCAAAGGTACCACCGTCTTTAAAGTGAGTTGCTTGTGCTTTTGTCCAGCCACCAAAATCATCGATAGAAACAAGTTCAAGCTGAGGGAATTGGTCTTTATATTTAGCTAGAACAGCTTCATTGCGAGGGCGGTAATAATTTTTGGCAGCAATTTCTTGACCTGTTTCGCTATATAAATGCTGTAAGTATGCCTCGGCTACTTCGCGTGTTCCTTTTTTATCGACGATTTTGTCAACGACCGCCACTGGTGGCTCCGCTAAAATACTTAATGATGGAGTAATAATCTCGAATTCGTCCTTTCCTAATTCATGAAGTGATAAGTAAGCTTCATTTTCCCATGCAATTAAGACATCCCCAATTTTTCGTTCCACAAAAGTTGTGGTAGCACCTCGGGCACCAGAATCTAGTACTTCAACATTGCTGTATAGTGATTTCATAAATTCTTTTATTTTTGTTTCATCATTGTTATATAACTTTCCAGCATATCCCCAAGCAGCTAGGTAGTTCCACCTTGCACCACCAGATGTTTTAGGGTTAGGGGTAATGACGGATACATCTTTTTTGATGAGATCATCCCAATCTTGTATATTTTTCGGGTTGCCCTTGCGTACCAAAAAGACAATAGTGGATGTATATGGAGTAGAGTTATGGTCAAATTCTGTTTGCCAATCTTTATTCAGCAGTTCACGAGTTTGGGCAATTTCATCAATATCATAGGCGAGAGCAAGCGTGACAACGTCTGCTTCGAGGCCATCAATCACTGCTCTACCTTGTTTTCCTGAGCCTCCATGAGATTGTTTAATCGTGACATCCTGTCCTGTTTCATCCTTCCACTTTTTTATAAAATCTTGATTGAACTCATCGTAAAGCTCGCGTGTTGGATCATAGGATACATTTAATAGCTCTACTGATTTGTTACCTTTCTGGCCACTTGCTTCTTCATTTGAGGTAGCACTACTACATCCTGTTACAGATAAAGTTAATACAGCTAGCAGTGCCAAAGATTGAAAGACATTCTTCCTTTTCTTCATTCCATTTCGCTCCTTTTTCGGCTAAAGAATGCAAAAGGCCATCCCCTATCACGATTATTCGTCATAGGTAGATGGCCTTCAGATCCTCTGATCAGCATTTTAGTATTTGTAGATAATACATTAAACATATATTTCCTATTAGTCAACAAGGAATTGTGGAATGTTGAAAATAACGGTGATTTACTTAGCTATCGTTTATCTTATGCAACTAAGAGTGTCAAAAATGGGTTAATTGCATAATATATTTCAAAAGCCTAGTTGACTGCTTGGTGTACTTTAGTATATATTTGGTAATAAGAAAAGACGATTATAAAATGAGGTAGCAATTACTAGTGAAAAATCGTTGAATAATGAGCTGGCTAGTCAAACTAGAGGCGTTTTAACAAAGACATGTTTTTGGGTGTCTTTTGTTAGAACGCCTTTTTTCGCTATGAGGGGGATTCAATGTTAACACATGCAAATTGGCAAGAGCCAAACATTAATTTTCAAGTTGATGAAACGTATAAGGGAGCATTAGAGGTTTTACAGTGGAGCTATCAAGAGTATGGGAATGAAATTGTCTATGCCTGTAGCTTTGGGATAGAGGGCATAGTTTTAATTGATCTCATTTCAAAGGTAAAGCCAGATGCAACCATTGTCTTTTTAGATACAGATGTCCATTTTAAAGAGACCTATGAAACGATCCAGCGTGTAAAGGAAAAATATCCACAATTAAATATTGTGATGAAAAAGCCTGCACTTACACTTGAACAACAAGCGGCCCAATATGGTGATGAACTATGGAAGTCAGATCCAAATCAATGCTGTGCTATACGTAAGATTAAGCCTTTACATGAAGCCCTTTCAGGTACAAAGGCTTGGATATCTGGTTTACGTCGTGAACAATCGCCATCACGTCAACAGACAAATTTTCTTAATCGTGATGATAAATTTAAGTCGATTAAAGTTTGCCCACTTATCCATTGGACATGGAAGGATGTTTGGCGATATGTCTCAAAACACAATTTGCCATACAATCCTTTGCATGATCAAGGCTATCCAAGTATCGGCTGTGAGCATTGTACAAAGCCGGCGTTTACGATGGATGATTTACGTTCAGGTAGGTGGCAAGGCTCTGGTAAGACGGAATGTGGGTTACATGAATAAAGGAGTTATGCCATGCTAGAATATTTCGCCATAGCTATTAGTTTATTTTTTGCAATGAATATTGGTGCAAGTGGAGCAGCGGCTTCGATGGGAGTTGCTTATGGGGCCGGAGCTATAAAAAAGGCTTGGCAAGCATTACTGTTATGCGCCATAGGAGTTTATAGTGGAGCAGTTTTAGGCGGAGGAGAAGTAGTCAAAACGATTAGCTCAGGCATTATGCCTCAGGAATATATTACGGTGAAAATTGTCATCATTATTTTAATTTCTGCAACAAGCAGTTTATTTTTTGCCAATCTTTTAGGCATCCCCTTATCTACGAGTGAGGTGACCGTCGGTGCAGTCGTTGGTGTGGGAATGGCTTATAAAGTGCTATTCGTCCATTCTTTACTTGTTATCATGTCCTTTTGGGTTATCGTCCCACTTATAGCTTTTGTTATGGCCCTTATATGTGGGAAGTTGTTATATAAATTACAGCACAGGGGGCTACTAAAAGATCATCCAATTTTAACGGTTCTACTTGTATTAGCAGGATTTTTTGAAGCCTTTTCGGCAGGTATGAATAATGTTGCGAATGCAGTTGGACCGCTTGTAGGTGCTGGCATGATGGATGTTACTATCGGCATTATGCTTGGGGGTGCATTTGTCGCTATAGGAGCCATCCTACTTGGAAAACGAGTTCTTGAAACAAACGGTAAGAAAATCATACGTTTTCAAAAGGCAGAGGGTATTTTAATTTCAAGTACGGGTGCGCTCCTTGTTGGTATAAGCTCCATTTTTGGACTTCCAGTGCCACTAACGCAAGTAACATCTTCCTCTATTATTGGAATGGGCATGGCGAAGAACGGAAAACAAATTTTCCATAAGCATATTGTGAAAAAGATTATTCGTATATGGGTTGTATCCCCAATTTTTTCATTAGCCATTTCTTATTTTTTAGTGCAGTTGTTTTTAGAAAAAGATCTTTATGCGATTATTTTGAATGGCAGCATTATCGTTGGAACGCTTGGGGTTATTAGTTTAATGCGTACAATGCGAGAAGAAGAGCAATCCATATATGATGCAGGAGAGGGTATTTAATTTCACTAGTATTAGAACATCATTGATATTGATCTTTCATACATTTCAACTATTAAACTTAGTATTTAACTAGAATTAGGAGGAGATTATATGAGTTTACAACCACATGGAGGGTTTCTTGTGCAAGCTTTTCATCCCGAAAAGGATATGACAACTATTCATAAGGAGATTGAGTTGGATGCCATTTCTTTGAGTGATTTAGAGTTAATTGCCATAGGTGGCTACAGCCCCATCGAAGGCTTTTTAACACAAGCAGATTATGAATCAGTAGTGGAAAAAAGTCGATTAGCATCAGGTATAGTATGGAGTATTCCAATTACCCTCCCTGTGACGAAAGAGAAGGCAGCAACATTACAACCTGGCGAAGAGGTAAAATTAGTCTACCAAGGTGAAACTTATGGCGTTATTCAGGTGGCTGATATTTTTGAGCCGAATAAGCGAACAGAGGCATTACTTGTATATGGTACTGAGGATCTCGCACATCCTGGCGTTCACAAGCTACATGAACGTCCTGCCCTATATGTCGGAGGGAAAATTACTTTAATCAAACGTCTGGCACAAAAGTTTCCTACGTATTCATTTGATCCGGTGGAAGCCCGTCAACTATTTGCTTCAAAGGGTTGGCAAACCATTGTTGGCTTTCAAACGCGTAACCCGGTGCATCGAGCGCATGAATATATCCAAAAGGCAGCACTTGAAACGATTGATGGTTTATTTTTAAACCCACTTGTTGGTGAAACAAAGTCGGATGATGTGTCTGCGGCTATCCGCATGGAGAGCTATGAGATTCTATTAAAAAATTACTATCCTGAAAATCGTGTGCAATTAGGAGTGTTTCCGGCTGCTATGCGTTACGCAGGACCAAGAGAAGCCATTTTTCATGCACTTGTAAGGAAAAATTATGGCTGTACACATTTTATCGTCGGACGAGATCATGCAGGTGTAGGGGATTACTATGGAACGTACGATGCACAAAAAATCTTTGAACAGTTTACGGAAGATGAATTAGGGATTGTTCCATTAAAGTTCGAGCATAGTTTTTATTGTCAGCAATGTGAAGGAATGGCTACTACAAAAACTTGTCCACACGATAGCTCTGCCCATATTATTTTATCAGGAACAAAAGTACGAGAGATGCTACGCAATGGGGAAGTACCACCAAGTACATTTAGCCGTAAAGAGGTAGTAGAAGTATTAATAAAAGGCATGCAAAAGGAGGTAGTCAAATGAGTTCGAATATTGTTTGGCATGAGGCCTCCGTTACAAAAGAGGAGCGTCGATCTCAAAATAAACATCAAAGCTTTATTTTATGGTTTACGGGCTTGTCTGCTTCAGGAAAATCATCTATAGCCAATGCGTTTGCCCGTCAATTATATGAAAGGTGCAACCAAGCCTTTGTGTTGGATGGCGATAATGTCCGTCATGGCCTAAACAAGGATTTAGGTTTTGATGAGGCAGGACGAAAAGAAAATATTCGTCGTATAGGGGAAGTTTCGAAGCTTTTTATAGAAAGTGGTCAAATTGTATTAACGGCATTTATTTCGCCTTATCGAGAAGATCGTCAGGTGGTCCGTGCGCTTGTTGAAGATGGTGAATTTATCGAGGTCTTTGTAAAGTGTTCAGTAGAAACATGTGAAAAACGGGATCCCAAGGGTCTATATAAAAAAGCGAGAAAAGCAGAAATATCTAATTTCACTGGTGTTAGTGCCCCTTATGAGGAACCAGAAAACCCAGAAATTATTTTAGATACAGAACATCATACGATAGAAGAGTGTGTGGAACAGTTGACTAGTATTTTAACTTCCAAAGGGTATATATAATAAACCAATAAAAAAATCTGCTCGTTCAGAACGATTGAGCAGATTTTTTATATGTCTTATTGTGCGTCTTGTTCTTTTTTCATTCTGTCAATTTCAGGACCTAATTCATCACGTACTGTACCTTTCCAAGGCTTTACACCAGCAATATAAGAGGAGCGGGTCATAATATGTCCTCCAACAGGGCCAGTGATGAAGAGGAATAGTATCCCTAGTAATATACGTGGATTAAAATGATCTTCAATTAGCCAAAAGTGTAAGAATACACCAATTAGTACACACATGACACCAAGTGTAGCACTTTTTGAGGCAGCATGTGCTCGCGTATATAAATCAGGTAGGCGGATAAGCCCAATAGCTGTGACGACAATAAAAAGTACTCCAACAGAAATGAAAAAGATAACTAAACTATTAGCGAGAATTGTCACGTTTAATGATATCTCCTTTCTCTATGAATTTAGAGAAAGCAACTGTACCAATAAATGATAAAATCGCTAGCAATAAAATAATCTCAAGGAAGAAGCTTGTTTCCACTAATATCGAAAATAGTCCAATCAAGGAAATAAGTGAGACACCCAGTGAATCTAAAGCGACTACACGGTCAGATGCTGAAGGTCCTTTGATCATTCGATAAATGACCGCAATCATCGATAAGCAAATCACTACAATGACCGTTATAATAAATGTTGTCATGATTTACTCACCTCCAAAATCGCTTTCTCAAATGAATCTCGAATGGAAGCAACAGCCTCATCCACATCACTAATATCAATAGCATGTACATATAGTGTTTTAGAATCATCCGATACATGTACGACTACAGTTCCTGGCGTTAAAGTGATAAGACTGGATAATAATGTAATTTCCCAATCTTCCGTTAATACAGTAGGATAAGCAAAAAAGGCAGGCTGCATGTCCAATTTAGGCTTTAATACTACCTTCAGTACTTGCACATTCGCTAATACTAACTCTTTAAAGAACAGCAAAGTTAATTTTAAAAGGGCCCATAGGCGGTAGACATAAAGACGAGATTTAAAAAATCTTCGCATTATTATGAGTAAAATGATGCCCATTATGAACCCAATAATAAAGCCGGTTGCTGTGTAATTAGAGGATAGGAACATCCATACGAAGGCAAGTACAAAGTTTAAAATCATTTGAAATGCCACAGCGTTAATCCCCCTTCATCACAGCATCTATATAGATAGATGGATCATTTAAAAGTTTTGCTGCATCGTCCATAAATGGTGTCATCCATTCGGAACCGACACCATATGCGACAGAAATAAGTACTAAAAGGGCTGAAGGCATAAACAGCATCTTGTAGATAGATCTGTCAACGATAACCTTCGTTTCTTTTTCCTCGCCCCAAAAGGCATAGATAAAGATACGAATTACGGAAAGTAGTACGAGCAGTGATGACGCTAATATGAAAATACTACTCCACATATTTCCGGCTTCAAAGCCACCTTGAACAATCAATAGTTTACCAACAAATCCGCTAAGTGGTGGAATTCCCGCTAAGCCAAATGCTGCAATTAAATAACACCAACCAAGTGCCGGGTATTTTTTCATCAGACCACCCATCTTACGCAAATCAGATGTACCTGTAATGTAGATGATCATACCGATTAACATAAAGAGTGCAGCCTTTATGAGCATATCGTGTACTAAATAAAACATTGCTCCCTTTAAGGAAGCTTCATTCATTTGTGAGACACCAAATAAAATAACTCCTACGGCGATGACAATATTGTAGATAATAATAAGTTTGACATCAAAGTAAGCGAGTGCCCCAATGCATCCAGCCACAATTGTAGCAATGGCTAGTACCATCAATAGATCATGAGTATAGGATAAATCGTGTACAAAGAATAATGTATAGGTACGTGTAATTGCATAGACACCTACCTTTGTGAGCAGTGCACCGAATAATGTTAGTACAGGTATAGGAGCCGCTGCATATGAAGTAGGAAGCCAAAAATACAATGGGAAAATGGCTGCTTTTAATCCAAATACCATTAAAAAGAGTACAGCTATAACGGTAATGATACCTGGTTGATTGATTTCAGCTATTTTAACGGCAATATCAGCCATATTCAATGTTCCTACAACCGAGTATAAAAAGGCTACAGTAATGACGAATAGGGCAGATGAAATAACATTAATTAAAATATATTTAATCGATCCTTTCAGTTGCCCTTTCTCGCCACCTAGGACGATCAGTAAATAAGAAGCCATTAATAATACTTCGAAGAAAACGAATAAGTTAAAAATATCACCTGTAGTAAAAGCCCCATTAACCCCAGTTAAAATAAACATGATACCAGGGTAATAAAAGAATCGTTCACGTTCCTTCGTAATAGAACCAAAGCCATACCAAACAACAAAAAAGGCAATTAACAATGTCGTTGTCACGAGCAATGCAGATACCATATCAGAAACCATCGTAATACCATAAGGAACTGGCCAATCTCCAAAAGTGACCTTTTGGATACCATCATGTTTCACTTTCATTAGAAGTGAAATAGCAGTGATCAAGGAGATCCCAATTCCAAGTAATGAAAACGTTCGTTGATAAAATAGATTTTTTTGCCCAAACATTAAAATCATACCGAAGAAAAACGGAATGATGATAGGCAGCAGTAGGAAGTTATTCATCCTCATCACTTCCTCTCATTAAGCTAATATCATCAGTTTGTAGCTCCTGATAGGAACGATATGCCAGCACTAGGAAAAACGCTGTGACGCCAAAGCTAATTACAATAGCAGTTAAAATAAGTGCCTGAGGTAATGGGTCTGCAAAAGTTTTGGCTCCTTCGTTTAACACGGGTGGAGCCTCACCACCAAGACCACCCATCGTTAATATAAGTAGATGAGCACCATGACTTAAAAGTCCTGTACCAATAATAATTCGTAATAAACTTTTTGATAAAATTAAATAGACAGCTGCCATAAAGAGGAAGCCAATGACAAAGGCCATAATTATTTCCATTATTCATCCTCTCCAATCGTTTGAATAATGGTCATCGTAACACCAACAACAACCAGATAGACACCGCTATCAAAAAGCATAGCCGTGTGTAAAGACTGTTTGCCTAGAAGCGGTAAATCGAAATAATCAAAGAAATGTGTAAAAAAAGGTTCGCCCACAAACATAGGGAATGCCGCAGTAGCAAGGGCTAATAATAAACCAATAGCCGTTAAATACGTGTAATTAATAGGTAAAATATGTCGTACAGTACGGATATCAAAGGCTAATACTAATAGCACGATGGCACTGGAGGTTAAAAGCCCTCCAACAAAGCCACCACCAGGCGTGTAATGACCTGCTAAAAAAATATGAATGGAGAAGAAGAAAATAATGAAGAATACAATTTTAGCCGTAAATTGTATTATCACATCATTTGTTTTCATGTGTTTTCTCCTTTCTATTCATACGCAATTTAATCATTGCAAAAATGGCCATCCCAGCAATAGCGAGTACTGTAATTTCAAACAATGTATCAAAGCCACGATAGTCTACTAATATTACGTTGACAATATTTCCTCCGCCCGCCAAAGAGTAAACGGTTTCCTCATAGTACTTAGAAATAGTAGGAATGAGTTTTTGCGAATGGGCAGATAGTGCGACAAGTGTTACCATGACACCGACTGCAATGGATATAACAGCTCGATTTAATTGAAATCTCATACGTTCTTCTCGTTTACCAAGCTTTGGTAAATGGTAGAATGCTAATAAAAAGAGGGCTACAGATATGGTCTCAATAACAAGCTGTGTTAAGGCTAAATCAGGCGCGTTAAAAATAACAAAGAATAGAGCTACCGTATAACCAACAGAGCCCAGACCTATAATGGCCGTTAACCGCGATTTGGCTAGAATGGTGATAGCTGTTCCAATTAATAAAACCACGACTAAAATAATTTCATATGGTCTTATCGGAGCGGTCCCTTGGACTGAAAGACTAAAGGCATTTTTCACAAAAAGAGAACCAATGACGATAATAGCAATACCACTAAACATATAGAGTAAATAATGGCGCATTGAACCCGTCATATAGAGTCGAGAGAGGCGATTTAAGCCAACATCTAACCCCTGCATAATTTTGTCATAAGCATTATTCAAGGTGAAAGCCTTTGGGAATCGCTGATACATTCCTTGCCATTTCGGTAGTGATACAAATAGCAGTACCCCTATAATGATAATTCCTATCGTCATCAGAAGTTCGGGATTGATCCCGTGCCAAGCTGCTACTTGTATGTCAATATCTTGTGGTGTTTCGTATAAAAATGGCTGAATCGCTAGAACAGCTGGTTTGACAAATGTATCGCCAATAAAATTCGGAATAAAGAATATGAACACAACTAATCCCGCTAAAAGCATTGGAGAAACTAGCATTCCAATAGGTGCCTCATGTGGTTTATGAGGTAATTGATCTGTTTTGTAGTTGCCATTAAATGTTCGGAAAACAAAATAAAAGCTATAAATAAATGTGAAAATACTAGCAATCCAAGCGACGATTGGGAAGAGCACACCCCAGGTATCAAAGCCAAAGAGCTCAAACTTTTGTAGGGAGAGCATGGCTGTTAAAAACATTTCTTTACTTAAGAAGCCATTAAACGGTGGAAGACCAGCCATCGATAAGCTTCCTATCGCTGCAACTGTAAAACTGATAGGCATAATACTCATTAACCCACCCAATTTTCGAATATCACGTGTCCCTGTTTCATGATCAATAATCCCTGCAATCATGAATAGACTACCTTTAAATGTTGCGTGATTAATTAGATGGAAGATGGCAGCAAATGCCGCGAATTTAATTGTATCTACTGATTCATTAGCATGAAACGCAACTGCGCTTGCCCCAAGTAGTGACATAATAAGTCCAAGTTGACTAACTGTCGAGAAGGCTAGAATCCCTTTTAAGTCCGTTTGTTTGACTGCAAAGAAGGAACCCCAGAATAAAGTTACAATACCTATACCTGTTACAAGCCATACCCAGAGCTCGGAAGCCGCAAATATTGGGGTAAAGCGTGCTACTAAATAAATACCTGCTTTGACCATTGTGGCAGAGTGAAGGTATGCACTTACTGGTGTAGGTGCTTCCATTGCATCTGGTAGCCAAATGTAGAATGGGAATTGCGCAGATTTTGTAAATGCTCCTAGAAGTAATAAAACAAGCGACCATGTAAATAAAGGTTGATCGATTAGATTTGGTGCCATAATAATTAGCTCTCGAATGGAATAAGTTCCTCCCATTAAGTAGAGAAGTACGAATCCACCTAGCATCATTAATCCGCCGCCAACTGTTATCATCATTGACTTCAGTGCGCCAAGGCGTGATGCATCACGGTTATACCAATAACCAATGAGCAGGAATGAGGAAATGGACGTTAATTCCCAAAAGAAATACAGTGTAATTAAATGATCTGACTGTACTACTCCAAGCATGGCAGACATAAATAACAGTAAGTAAACATAAAAATTATGTAATTTTTCTTTATGTTTATCTAAGTAAAAAATGGAGTAGAGGACAACTAAAGACCCGATTCCAGTAATTAATAGCGAGAATAATAAGCTAAGGCCATCCAAATAGGAGACGAAGGAAATATCAAGCGATGGAATCCAAGGAAGTTTAGCGGTAAATACTCCACCTTTAGCTACTTGTGCAATATAGGATGCATAAATAACTACGAGCGTAGCTGGAACAGCGAGAACAAACCAGCCAGTATGAATATTTTTTATGCTTTTATATAAAAATGGTACAAAGATTGCAGCAAGCATTGGAATGAAAATATAAAGTACTTGTAACAAAAAAACCCTCCTTTATGCAGGTAAGTAAATCAATTATAACGTACTTTAATTGGGAATGCATACGTACTATTGGGATTTAGCTTGCGGTAGTGGAAGAATTTTCGTTATATTATAAATAGGAAGTTATCAATAAAAATAGAGGAAAAAATTTTTTATGAAGAATCCATATATCTACGGTTATTTACCATTAATTACAATTTTATTGTTTAGTTTGACATTTGGTATGTATGCAGTTGGAGAATCTTTACAGATTTTTCGAGCGATCGGTGTATATTCAGGAATGCGAGAATTTTTATCTGATGTTGAATTACGTGTATTTTTACTCATAGTGTTTGCAGTTGTTTTTTTTATGCTATTTTCAGCACTCAAACTAGTAGGAGAAACCATCCATGAGTTAGGAATGCTCTTTTTTTCAAAAGACAACGATGGAGCAACTGTTAGCCAAGCGCGAGGCGGCTATATTATTTTGTTTATTGGTGCCATGTGTTCAGCATTTGCCATCCAATTTATTTATGTGTTAATAGGAATTTTTGTCCTAACTGTTTTTACATATTTCATTTATCTTATTTACAAAATGAGTCATTTCATGTCAATGGGCGGCACAATCGGCCTATTAATCTTTGAACTATTTATGTGGACGATTCTATTAACATTCATCGTTTATGTTGTATTGAAACTATATAATGGTATTTTAGCAAGTCTTCCATTTGCCCACTAAATTGTAGGCAAAAAAACCATCGAGAGGCTCAATGAAGTGACCCCTAAAAGTTAGACACGGTTATTTCATTTAGGCAGCTTGGGTAAACTGAGTTCGGTATTGTACCGGACTCAGTTTTAATTTTGCCTTAATTCGTTTCGTGTTGTAATACGTTATATAGTTTTCGAGCTCCAATTTAAAATGCTCAATACTTTCAAACTCCTTTAAATAAAGGAATTCCGATTTCAAAATCCCAAAGAAATTCTCCATCACCGAGTTGTCATAACAGTTGCCTTTACGTGACATACTTTGCACAATGCCTTTTGATGCAAGCGCGTGACGGTATTGCTTCATTTGATAATGCCAGCCTTGATCGGAATGCATCAGTAATTGGCGTTCCTCTGGTAACTTCTCTAATGCTCTCTCCAACATTTCTGAAACAAGTGAATACGTTGGTCGATGACCAATTGTGTAAGTAATAATTTCTCCGTTAAATAAGTCTAGAACAGGAGATAAATAGAGTTTTTCACCAAACAATTTAAACTCCGAAATATCTGTTACCCACTTTTCATTAGGGGCTTCAGCTGTAAAATTGCGGTCTAAAATATTCGGTGCGATTTTACCGACTGCCCCTTTATATGATTTATACTTTTTCATTCTGACTATGCACTTTAAATTAAGTGTTTTCATGATACGTTGTACCTTCTTATGATTCACTCTTCGTCCACGATTTGCGAGTTCATCACGAATGCGACGGTATCCGTATCGGCCTTCATGTTCGTTATAGATGGATTGAATTTCGGCCTTTAAGTCGGTATCTGGATCTGGACGATTCAGTTTCTTCACTAAGTCATAATACGTACTACGTGGAATCTGTGCGAATGCGACAAGTGCCTTCACCAAGTATTTATGCCTTAATTCATAGATGACCTTTACTTTGTCTTCTTTGGTGATGTTTCCTTGGCTTGAACTAAGGCGTTCAACTTTTTTAAATACTCGTTTTCCATTTCAAGCTGCTTGATACGATCTTGAAGTGCTTCCGGTGAGCCTTCTACTGGTGTTTGTTGTGGTTGTTTATTGGTTTCTTTTTTCATGGATGGATGCCCCTTTTTCTTTGATTGAAGGGCATCGAATCCTTTTGTTTCAAACTGTTTTCGCCAATGAATAATGGACGATGGAGCTGCTATACCAAAGATAGCTGCTGTTTCTATTAAGGACGTACCGTGTTCAATCATGTAGTTTAGTACGTCTAGTTTAAACTGTGCTGTATAGTTTGTATACGATTTTATAAACGCTTTTACACCGTTATACTCATATTGTTTAGCCCAAATAAGAATTGCCTTATTATCTGTCCCGATCGATTTAGCAATTTCATGTGAACTTTCTTTGCCTTCTAAGTATCGTAAAGCTGCTTGTAATTTTTCCTCTGCAGTATATTTAGCCATTAAAAAAACTGCACCTCCAATTGTTAGATGTGTCTAACAATTGGGGTGCAGTTCACAAACTCGATGGTTTTTGTTATGTTCAAGTTACTATTTGGTGAATGACTACATGTTGTTCGAGCATAGGCAACTTCTTATTTTACCTGTCACGTCCAAGCTTTCCATTCATGGCAACAATGAAGTGCTTTATGTAGAAGTTGTTTAGAACGAAGGGCGGTGACTTCAGCGGGAAAAGTGGGAAAGTCGAGATTCTGGACTGAGCGGATGTTTTCTGGCGAAAGTGAAGCGGCAGCAACAAAGCAAAGGAAGCAGCTCCACCCCACCCCACCCGTAGTGGAAATCAATGGCTTACTTTATTCGAATGTAAATGAAAAAAGACTATAAGCAAACTCTCAACTTTTTCGAGTTTGTCTACAGTCTGAAGGGAGCAGAACATCTCTTTCTGCTCCCTTTTGCGATCATTACATCCAAACCACTATCTTACTCAAGTAAAACATTAAATAATTGATGATGAATTTTGTATTCTTCTAATTTTTGCATGGATTGAGGCTTATCATATCCAATCCATACGGCAGCTGTATAGGTATCATTAAGTCCGGCAAGCCAATAGTCTCGATAGTCATTCGTTGTCCCTGTTTTGGCACCAACATAGCTGCTATTACTGTAGACTCCCTGTCCCGTACCGTTCGCCACAACATCGGCAAGTAGCTCACGCATGTATTTTACTGTTTTAGGAGACCAAATTTGATCACGCTGTGTTTCCCAACTATAGAGTTCAGTTCCATCTAAAGCTGTAACTTTACGAATGCTATGGGCTAGAACATAAGATCCATCAATAAAGCTTGTATAGGCATCTGCTAGCTCTAATGCTGTTACACCGTAAGTAAGCCCGCCCAAGGAAGCAGCATAATTATGATCCTTTTCTACAATGGAGCGGAAATGGAAACGATCTAAATATTGAAATGCTGTATCAACGCCAACTGTCTGGAACAGCCGCAGTGCCGATGTATTGTAGCTATGTCGAAACGCAGTGCGCAGCGACACATCACCGTACTTGTAGCCCCCATAGTTTTGAGGGCAGAAGGATCCAACACAATAACTACCACCATTTACAATCGAATCAGGTGTATGTGTTGTTGTTTCAAAAAAAGGAGCATAGACAGCTAGTGGCTTAAAGGCGGAACCTGGCTGACGTGTTCCTTGAAATGCGCGATGATAATCAAACTTTTCATAGTTTTTTCCTGCATATAAGCTAACGATTTCTCTGGATTGGTTTTGAATAACAGCACCTGCTGCTTGCAATGAACCGGCACCCAAGGTAGCGGTCATTTGTTGCTCATCATGCTGCTGTTTTTGTGGATTCAATGCAGTGTTAATTATGAGTCCATTTTGAAATAATGTATCAAGTCGATTGTCTAATTGTGTCTTAATTTTTTTCTTTTCTTCCTCATTTTCTGTATTGTTAAGTCGATCCGCATAGCCTTCTTTTTCTGCAACTAACCATTTTAATTCTTGAAGAACGTAAGTGCCATACATAGGATAGCTTTGTATTTTATCCTTAATATGCAATGTAATAGATTCTGCTTTATAAGCCGTTGCATCTTCCTTTGTAATGCTACCTTTCACGGCAAGTGTATCTAATAAGCGTTCTTGACGTGCTTTAGTTTGATCAAAGTTTTTTAAAGGGTTATAAAGGGAGGGGTTGTTGGGAATCGCTGCAATAAAAGCAATTTCAGCTATTGATAATTGCTGAAGTGGCTTTTGAAAATAATAAGTTGCGGCTCCACCAATTCCGTAAACTTGATTGCTAAAATAGGATTCGTTAAGATACATCGTTAAAATTGCTTCTTTATCGAACTCTTTTTCTAATTCATAAGCATAAAAAAGTTCGGTTAATTTTCGTTCATATGTTTTTTCATCAGATAAATAACGCATCCGAACAAGCTGCTGTGTAATTGTACTGCCACCCTGTGAGCTAGTACTCGTATTTGAATTGGCGACTACTGCACGCATAATAGCACTTAAATCAAAGCCGATGTGTTCGTAAAAGTCGGCATCCTCACTTGCAATGAATATTTCCTGGGCAATTTGTGGAATTTCTTGTAATGTTAGTGGCTGCCGCCATTCGACATATTCTTCACTAAATGTTTGGCCATTTTGATCCTTAAGTGTTACAGGAAGCTGAGGTTGTACTTCAGGTAAATGAATAGCCTGTGTAATTTGTTCCTCATGTGCTTGTGCCGTATTGATTTCTGTTCGTATGTTTGTGCTAATCCACCATAAAACAGGTAAGGAAAGAAGTATAATAAAAAAACCAAAAGCCTTTTTCATGTGTGCCTCCACTCTTTCTATGAATCCTTCAACAGAATAACATATTTTGGATTGATTCCAAATACTCGGTCAGACCTATTTCTTTTATTTTGAGAAAGGAAGTTAAAAGTGCATAAATCGTCAATACTTTGATGAAGAAAACCAATCGGAAGTATGTTAGACTAAAATGAGGTCAAGAAGGATGAATTGTCATCTTTTTCATTGAAACTGAAAATTATCATTAAAGGAGAGACTTCCATGTTTCCACAATTAACAACAGACGTACAAGCAGGCGAAGTGCTTGTAGAAATGAACACAACATTAGGGGCAGTTAAAATTAAATTGTTCCCAGAGTTTGCACCAAAAACTGTTGAAAACTTTTTGGGTCATGCTAAATCAGGTTATTATAACGGCATCATTTTCCACCGAGTTATTCAAGACTTTATGATTCAAGGTGGTGACCCAACTGGAACAGGTATGGGCGGAGAGTCAATTTGGGGTGATTCTTTTGAAGATGAATTCTCAGATAAATTGTTTAACCTACGCGGTGCGCTATCAATGGCAAATGCCGGTCCAAACACAAATGGTTCTCAATTCTTTATCGTTCAGATGAAACATCTTCCAAGCGATATGCTTCGTCAATTACAAGGAGCAGGCTTCCCAGAGGAAATTATCGAAGCTTATGCACAAAATGGCGGTACACCTTGGTTAGATCATAAACATACTGTATTCGGTCATGTTGTAGAAGGAATGGATATTGTGGATAAAATTGCGGATGTAGAAAAAGATCCCCGTGATAAACCATTAGAAGATGTGAAAATTGAGTCAATTACAGTCTTTGAATAATAATTATAAGGACGTGTAGAGCATGGAAAACTTAATGTATCAATTTTTATATTTCCCTGAAGATAAATCAGGATATATTCCAGCAGCATTTGAATTTTTAATCATGCTTATTTTATGTATAATCGTGTTTACGCTTTTCCGTAAAATTTCTAAGAAACAGGAAATTAAGTCAAAGGAAATTGAAGCACGTATACTAGCAGAAAAGAAAAGTACAAACAACCAACAAAATGTCTAATTAAAAAGAATCTGCCTCTAATGGAGACAGATTCTTTTATTTAAATTTTTCTTTTAGAACGACGAACTATGTTTTGTAGAGTTTTGAAGGCATTGAAGCAAACGAGTACAATGGATAGGCCAATCCCGCTCATGGCTGTAATAAAAGCAACCCATTCGAACGGCGTATAGCTCCAAACACTATCTAGATCACTACTGTCCTTCCATTCTTCAATGACTAAATTCATTCCGTAAATACCGGATATAACCGTAAATACAGTTAAAATAAATAATAAATTATTACTTCGATTATCAGACTGATCTTCTTGTGTTCGATACAAGCTGTTCAATGTCGCTTTTGTTTCTACATAATGTTCATTGATACGGAAATGCTTTCGTAGCATTTGAGAAATTTCCCTACCTTCAGTCCGAACAACAACTTCTTCGAAATAATATCGTGCAGAAAACTTTGTGATTAGTTCGATTAATTCATTGACAATTTGTTTATCTTTTCCCCACTTTATTTCACTGTATTCATAGGAAAGCTTTAAGAGCATCATTTTATAAAAATAATGAATGAACAAATTATAATAGTGAGTCCCCATAAACTCTTGAATGCTATGTGAACAATGTTTAAATGCCTTATTTGTAAGTGTCATTTGCGCCTGCGCTGAGGAGATAATATAACTATTTGGTGCCCATCGTGTATGGGCGTGTTCCTGCACATAGTTTGAAATATACTTAGGATTTGTACTTGAAATAAAGGGTTTGCCATCAGGTGTTCTTCCATCTACTTGCCCTAATCGAAAAAGATGCTCAGGTAAAAGTTCTGCTTGTTCATCACAAATTAAATAGGCTGAGGAAAACATTCGTTCATCTTCAAAAAAGGGTAATCCTTCATAGCTATGGTCTTGGTGATGCTGTAAAAAAGGCTTTAAGAAGGGGATAAAATAGTTAAATAATAGTTCACTCGTAGAATCACATTGACCGAACGAGAAATGGTGACTTGCGCCCTTTTCCTCTCGCAGTTTTGCCTCCAGCACCCTAAAGTAATGAATGAAATTTAAAATATCGCTAATGTCATAAGGGTTGTCTATGCTTGTTCGTACAGTGACGATGCCATTGCCGAAAGGGCATAGCGTTACATCGATACTCATAAGCTCATAGTTTATACAATTTTCTTGATGGTGTAAGGCCCCTTGTGTATAAAATGCTTTTGAGAAACGAAGAAAGTCTGGGCTATCCATTTTGTTTGGAAATAATTTGTCTTCAAGAAAGGGATAAAAAAACTGGGCAAGTTCTTCATGGATGATTGTTATGTCTCCATAAAAGGCTTTTTCAAGAGTAGCATTGTTCAATTCAAAAAAAGAAAACTCTTCTTCTAAAAGGATATTACCAATCTTTTGCCGATCTTTTGTTTGGTAGGCGAAAGGAAATAAGAATGTCATATAGGCACGCTGAATTTTTAAAGGAACTAAGTCCATTGAAAACACCCCTTTTTCCATCCGATTGTTAAGAAACTTTTCCACATATTAAGGATTTTAAACATATAAAAAGAAGGAATCCTAAATAATCGGGATTCCTTCTCTTGTTTTTTATTGTTCAAACGCTTTTTTAAAGCGTTCTACGCCGTCTTGTACTGTTTCAAATGAACAAGCTACATTCATACGTAAGAAGCCTCGACCCTCTTCTCCGTATTTTGTCCCTGGCTCTAATGCTAGTTTACCAAATTCGAGAAGTTTGTTCATAATATCTTTTTCTTCAAGCTTAAGCTCTCTATAATCGATCCATATTAAATAAGTGGATTGTGGTTTAAAGATGCGAATGCCTTGAATCTGCTCTAACTCCTCTTTAACATAATCCATATTTGCTGAAATATACGGCAGCAATTCATCTAACCAAGGGGAGCCTTCCGTATATGCAGCTTGCAATGCTACAGAGGCAAAAGTATTTAATGAGCCTTGTCCACTTGCCATATTCACGGCTTCAAGCTGTAGACGTTTTTTCTTATCTGGCACAATCATATAAGAAACCTGAATACCTGCTAAATTAAATGTTTTAGTAGGAGCCATACACGTTATAATACGATTGATTTCATCGCCTGCTACTTTGGCAATAGGAATATGTTTTTCTCCATTTATCATTAAATCAGCATGAATCTCATCTGAAATAATAAGGACATCGTATTGAGCACAGAGTCGTACAATTTCCTTTAAAGTAGCTTCATCCCATACATAACCGCCAGGATTGTGAGGATTACATAATATGTAGGCTTTCACATTTTGAGCTAATGCCTGTTCAAAAGCTTTAAAATCAACGATAAATTTACCATCATTTTTTTCAACTAGTTGGCAGCTTACTACTTCGCGCCCATTGCTTTTTGGGATGTTAAAAAATGGTGGGTAAACAGGTGTAGATATAAGGACTTTATCTCCTGGATTAGTAAAGGCTACAATGCTATTTGCTAAGGCAGCAACAACACCATTACAGAATACGATGGAATCCTTGTCAATGTGCCAATCATGACGAGTATTTTGCCAGTCCACGATTGACTGTATCGCTTCCTCGCTAATAAAGCTATAACCAAAAATAGTGCGTTCAGCATGTTCCTGCAATGCTTTTGAAACGGCCGTTGGAGCAGCAAAATCCATATCAGCTACCCACATTGGCAGAATATCGGACGCATCGTTTAGTCCATAAACCATTTTCATTGCGTCCCATTTTACGGAGTTTGTACAACGTCGTTTGATAGTTTGATCAAAAATAGACAAGTAAATCACTCTTTTCTTTTTTATTTACTATGGTATCATACGATTATGATCAAAGGATAATAGGTGAGTATTTTGGAAAATGTAAAAATGAATCAAGCAGCTGTCCATCTGCTAGAGGAGTGGGATCCATTCCACTTAGGTCCAGACCATTATGATACGGAAACGGCAGATGTTGTAGCGGCATTGCAAGGAATCGATGATCCATCGACGCTTGCAAAAGTAATTCAAGAAACATATGAGCATTCGTTTGAGCAATGGATTCCTTTTGAAGATTGTGTATCCATCTCTTACAAACTGATTGCTATTAAATTTGAAGCAAAATGTATTATTTAAAATATTTTGCATATTTCCTATAAAAAAAGGGGTTGTCCTACGACAACCTCTTTTTTGCATTGTAATAATAGAGGTTCTATATGCTTATTTAAATATTGGTAAGATGCCCTGAATGAAAATAATTAATATAGCAATTGGGGACACATAACGAATTAACATGTACCAAATTGTAAACGTCCAATTAGATGCGGCTAGCTCTTTACGAGAAATATCTTTTGTATAATAATAACCTGTAAAAATTGATATTAGCAGAGCGCCAATAGGCATTCCGATATTGTTGGTCATAAAATCAACAAAATCAAAAATAGAACGGTCTAACATCTTCACATCTGATAGTATACCAAATGACAATGCACTAGGAATACCAACAATAAAGATAATGATGCCACCAATCCAGGCAATTTTTTTTCGTTTTTCTGGTTTATCTCCAATCGCAATTGCCACGACAATTTCTAACATAGAAATGGAAGATGTAACTGTGGCGAATAATAATAAAATAAAGAAAATGGTTAAGAATAGACCACCGAGAGGCAGTTGTTCGAAGACAGCCGGCAAAATAATGAATACAAGGCCAGGTCCTTGATCAGGCGTATAGCCAAGTGCGAATACTGCTGGGAAAATAACAAGGCCAGCAAGTAAAGAGATGATAATGTTCATGGATGCAACATTGATTGCTGAGTTACCAATCTTCTCTGTTTTTGATAGATATGAAGCATAGGTAATCATCACAGCAATACCAACACTTAATGAGAAAAATGCTTGTCCTAATGCCATTAAAAATGTTTCTGCATTCAAGTAAGACCAATCAGGCACAAACATAAATTTAACGCCTTCCATTGCACCATCCAATGTTAAAGAGCGTATGACTAATATAATGAAGAAAATAAATAGGAGCGGCATCATCCATGTGCTGGCTTTCTCAATGCCACCCTTAATGCCAGCTGACACAATGACTACTGTCAATATCATAAATAGCCCTTGCACAAGCACGGCTTCTAATGGACTCGAAATTATATGGCCAAATAAATCTGCGTAGTTGATGTTAGAACCTGCATTCGTTAGCTTAAACGTAAAGGCACGACCCAAATAGCTTAAAATCCAACCACCTACAACACTATAGAAAGATAAGATAAGGCCAGCAATGACCATACCACCCCAACCAATTAAATACCATGGCTTTCCTGGCGCTTGTTCTTTAAAGGATGTGACAGCATCCTTTTGTCCACGACGACCAATCATAAATTCTGCAATGAGTACTGGTAAGCCGATAAAGAATGTACATAAAATGAATAATAAAATAAAGACACTACCACCATTCGTACCAGCCATATAAGGGAATTTCCAAATGGCTCCTAGCCCTATAGCACTTCCGGCAGCAGCTAAAATAAACCCAATTTTAGTTGTAAATTGATCTCTCGATGACACAAAAATAAAGCCTCCTTGTACTAAAGTTTTATTTTACCGCAATATTTCCATAACACAAGCAAATATCTGAATATTGATTGGGGGGATTTCTACATTAAGAGCCAATTTATATAGCGTGTGGTGGAGTTTTAGTAAGGTTCCTCCTTTTAGAGTAAATAACATCCTTAATATGTAACAATTAGGGAGGTTCTGTCGTTCCATAAACAAAAGGAGGGGATTGCTTTGGAGGAGGCTGAATTAATAGCGAGGGCACAGCAAGGAGACAAAGAAGCCTATATCGATCTTATTCGAATTCATCAACAAACAGTTGAAAAGTTTGCCTTTCAGTGTGGCGTACATAGCAATGATTTAGCAGATGTTTCACAGGAGGTATTTGTTAAACTGTATCGCTTTTTACATCAATTTAAACAGGATCGATTTACAACGTGGCTTTATAAAATTACATTGAATGCTACACGTGATTATTATCGTAAGGAACAGAGAGAACTGGCAAAAGAGGACAAGCTTAATGCGCAAAGGCAAACTATTTTCCTCTCTGCTGAAGACGATGTTCTATTATTTGAAGAAGATAAACTCTTACACAATGCTATTCAAGCCCTAGATGAAAAATATAGGTACCCTATCGTACTGTATTATTTTCACGAGTTAAAATATGAAGAAATCGCAGAGGTTTTAAATATTTCATTATCAACGGTTAAGGTACGGTTATTACGTGCGAAAGAAAAGTTGAAGGCAGCATTAATGCAAGAGGGGAGTGTAGAAAATGGATGATAAACAATTTAATCAACGTATGGCACTACTGAAAAAATCCTATGAGCGAATGGAATCAGAGCTAGATCCACAACAAGTTATTCAGCAAGTTGAAAATGAGGATGCCATAAGGGAATCTCATGAAATCAATAATACGGTTCCAAAATCTTCAACAAAATGGCAAAAGCATGCTGTTTGGATTGCTAGCATCGCCAGTGTGTTATTAGTTGGAATTCTAATGTCGTCATATATGTTCCATCCGTCAACAGCCGTGCATTCAGATGAAGAAAAGATAGAAAGTAGCTATGAAGAATGGTTCTTGAGCTTACAAAAAAAGTATCTAGAAAAGCGCGAAAAAACACGTCAGGAGCTCAATATACCTGAGCAAGATTTTAGGAAACTATCGTTTATTGGAACAGCTGATAATAGATACAATGATAAAGCTAGAAATAAAAAACTAGTTGTTAATAGAATGATGGATAATCCAAAATATTTAGTGGAGCTGGAGCAAGAAATACTAGATAATTTGCAAACACCTCGGGAGCTGATAGAGCAACTCAACACATTTGAAAACTCTATGTCATATGAAGAATCTAGATATTTCTTTAGCAATTATTTCTACTCAACGAAAGATGTTCTGCAATATTATACAAATCAGCTTTCTCCGTATACGAGTGTACTAGCACAAAAAGAGAAAAATTACCCTAAAGAACTAAATCAATTAATCGCTACGGCTAAAAAACAGTATTTTGAGTTATCTAATGATGGGAATAACTTTAGCTTTAGAGCAAATCCTATTTTTCAGAAAAATTCACCAGCATATGCTGAACGTCTTCACTCTGATATATTAGGTCTTTTTAAATATTTGGCTACTGGCTCTTTATTGGAAGGTGAAAATTTACGGTTTTCTGCAGAAGAAACTGTTCGAATTTTAAAATTATACGAAAGAACTTTAATAATGGACCTATCAATAGCAGGACTTGATTTCCTATTACGGGATTTAAAGAAAGAATTCGAAAATACGTGGCTTGTACTTCTAAAAGGTACTAAAGACATGAGTAGATATTCGCCCGAACATATCGAGTTTTTAACTGCAGCTGCAAATGGAAAGTATGGAGAATCGATGCGCTTGACCGCTCAATTTATAGTTGAAGAATATAACGCAAATAAACAATCAAAAACATTAGACATACTTACAACAAAGGATATCTGGTTGGAGTTGTTAAATTTACGAGACAAAGTTTATATAGAAACAGAAGACGGCTCAGCAGGTTTACGTATTGATTTCCGATGGATTTACCAAACGGAAGCACTATACAATTCCTATATAACAAGCAAAGATGATACCATCCTAGATTCATTAAACCCAATGAACGTCGTTAGCCTATTCTTATATGCACACGGAAAAGGTGATCAAGAAACAGCTAAACGGTTATTGTCTCAAGAAGTAGATTTGAGTAAAATGGTTCAATTTGAGGGTATGGAACATTTTACAATTCTTTATGCAACAGATGCTTCTCAAACAACCATTAAAGCGGGTGTTAAGCCAGAATCAGTTCAACTGATTGGTCAGCATTTAACCTTCCAGTTAGGTACAGCGACTACAGGAAAAGGTGAAAAACGTTGCATCATTACAGCCATTTCTGAGTAAGGAGATTTTTTGCCCCGATTTTACACGTATGTTATAATTTAACCGATATATACGTAGCAAACCAAAAGAAAGTGGGCAAAGGTTATGGTAAAAAAATATGAATTAGGAGACGTGTTGACCGGAAAAGTTACAGGTATTCAACCATACGGTGCATTTGTTGCATTAGATGACAATACGCAAGGCCTTGTGCATATTTCGGAAATAACATACGGCTTTGTAAAGGACGTTAGTGAATTTTTAGCTGTTGGGCAAGAAGTAGAGGTCAAGATACTTGAAATCGATGAAGAGGCCGAAAAAATTAGTTTATCGATGAGAGCGCTACAGGAACGCCCGGCAACAGTAAGAAAAAAAGAAGCACCACCACGAAAATCATTGCAAGACCGTGTAGATGAATCGGATGCAAATGGTTTTAATTCCTTAAAAGATAAATTACAGGACTGGATTGAACAATCTGGACAATAAAAAACGAGGATACTTTCAGAGTGAAGGTATCCTCGTTTTTATGTTATTGCTTTTTTATTTTTCGGATTCGGTATTGAAGGTTTTGTCTACTCATTCCAAGTGCATTCGCTGCTTTTGTAATATTGCCCTCATATAAATTTAAGACATTTTGCACATAATATGATTCGGCTTCGCGCAAATAAGCATCTAATGGCATGACATCATGATTTTGATGGAACATAAAGAATTCTGGTTCACGATTGTTGGTATCTTGCTGCTGTACCTTAAAGCGAAAATGCAGCGGCAATAAATCAGAGGTTACGGTAGACTCTATCGTCATAAATGAAACAATTTCATCCAATAGTAACTCGAGTTCCTTTAAATTGCCAGGCCAATCATATTGTAAGAATAATTCCTGTACATCTGGCGCTAGCTCTGTAACCTGTGAAGCAAATCGTTCTCGATGACGGCTAAAATAATCATCCACAAATGGAAGAATATCTTCTTTTCGATCAGTTAAATGGGGAATAGTAATAGCCATCGTTGCAAAGAAATAATAAAGGGATTTGGACAGCTTTTTTTCAGCAATTAATGTAATCGGGTCGCTACCTACACTACCAATTAACATATACTTGGACTGCGGTAGGGATTGGAGTATATCTAATAATTGCTCTTGAATGTCTAAGCTCAAAAAATCAATGCGCTCAAAGAAAAAGGTATAGTCTTTATCTTCTTCTAAAAGCTGATTTAATTTGTCAAGCACCGATTGAGCGGAACGACGACTAACGAGAGTCATAAAGGCTTCAGGATCTGGTGAAGCGGCGTGGTGAATACCTTCAGCCACTAAATCCTTGCCTGTCCCAGATTCCCCAATTAATAATACTGGTAATTTTACAGCCGCTGCTTTTTTAGCATTTTCGATGACCTGCTTCATTGCTTCAGATTCAGCTTTTATCATGTCGAACGTCAAAGGCTCATCATAACGACGAAGGGGTTGATAAACAAGTTTTTCTAATGATGTAATATCACGCGCAAATTCTATTGCCCCAATCAGTTTTCCTTCTACAATAAGTGGAAAAGTATCATTAATGGTTGTAATTTCATGGCCATTTTTATTCCAATAGGATTGTTTGACATTAATTTCTTTCTTTCCTGTTTGTAATACACGCATTAATGTACTTTCGTGCTGACGGAAGGAAAACATTTCAATAATCGAACGATCCGCAAGTTCATCAAAATGGAATCCTTCAATTTCTTTCATTTTTGTATTATAAATAATCGTCTTGCCGGATAGGTCTACTGCATGAATACCAACGGATACATTTGTTGCAATAAACTCATAAAAAGGTAGTAAAGGTTCAGAATTTTTCATAAAAATGTGCACCTCAAAAATTTTTTACTTGAAATATGCAACGAAATTTTGCATTATAATAAGTGTAAGAATATTTTATACGCAAAGATATTTTGCGTCAATGTTTTTTGCATACCCAAATATATCTCACAAGGGAGGATTAAGTATGATTCCATACAAACACGAACCATTCACAGATTTTTCACAAGAGGCAAACTACAATGCTTATGTAGAGGCTTTAAATAAAGTTGAAGGTTACTTAGGGCAAGACTACCCACTTATTATTGGTGGCGAGCGTATTACAACTGAAGATAAAATCGTTTCGTACAATCCTGCAAAGAAAACAGAAGTTATTGGCCGTGTGTCAAAAGCGAGCAAAGATTTAGCTGAAAAAGCTATGCAAGCAGCAGATGAAACATTCAAAACTTGGAAAAAGGTAGATCCAGCTATTCGTGCTGATGTTCTTTTCAAAGCAGCCGCTATTATTCGTCGTCGTAAACACGAATTCTCAGCATTATTAACAAAAGAAGCAGGGAAACCATGGGCTGAGGCTGATGCAGATACAGCAGAAGCAATCGACTTCTTAGAATACTATGGTCGCCAAATGCTACGTATTAAAAACGGTCAACCAGTAGAAAGCCGTCCAGGTGAATACAACCGTTACGACTATATTCCACTTGGAATTGGTATCGTTATCTCACCTTGGAACTTCCCATTTGCGATCATGGCTGGTACAACAGTAGCTGCTTTAGTAACAGGTAACACAGTATTACTAAAACCAGCTTCTACAACACCAGTAGTGGCGTATAAATTTATCGAAGTATTAGAAGAAGCAGGTCTTCCAGCAGGAGCTGTTAACTTTGTACCAGGTTCAGGTGCTGAAGTGGGCGACTACTTAGTTGATCACCCAAAAACTCGTTTTATCAGCTTCACAGGTTCTCGTGATGTTGGCTTACGTATTAACCAACGTGCGTCTGTCCTAAATGATGGTCAAATTTGGATCAAACGAGTGATCGCTGAAATGGGCGGTAAAGATACAATCGTTGTCGATAAAGAAGCAGATCTTGAATTAGCTGCACAATCGATCGTGAAATCAGCATTTGGTTTCTCAGGTCAAAAATGTTCAGCATGTTCTCGTGCTGTTATCGTAGAAGATGTGTATGACCAAGTGGTGAACCGTGTAGAAGAGTTAACAAATGCTTTAACAGTTGGAGATCCAACAGATTTCAGCAACTTCATGGCAACGGTTATTGATCAAGCGGCATTCAATAAAATTACGGAATACATCGAAATCGGTAAAGGCGAAGGTCGTCTAGTAGCTGGTGGTACAGCTGATGATTCAGTAGGTTATTTCGTACAACCAACCGTATTCGCTGACGTAGAGCCTTCTGCACGAATTATGAAAGAAGAAATCTTCGGACCAGTAGTCGCGATCGCAAAAGCAAAAGATTTCGATCATGCGATTGAAATTGCTAACGATACAGAATACGGTTTAACAGGTGCTGTCATTACGACAAACCGCGTAAACTTAGAAAAAGCACGTGAAGAATTCCATGTTGGAAACCTTTACTTCAACCGTGGCTGTACAGGTGCGATTGTTGGCTACCAACCATTTGGTGGTTTCAACATGTCAGGTACAGACTCAAAAGCTGGTGGCCCAGACTACCTACAACTTCACATGCAAGCAAAAACAACTTCAGAAATGCTTTAATTTTACATCGATGTTAGGGCTATTTTAATAAGTAGTAATTGAAGCATTGTGACAAAATTTGTGAAACTTCTCCAAGTAATACTATCGCTGGCTAAAACAGTAGCCACTAATGAGGTAGTATACTTGGGGTGAGTTTGCAAGTTGATCGTTTGAATTGTTGCTAAATTCTTAATTATTCTACTTACAGAAATACATAGTCCTTTCTTGCATAGATTTTTTATCATCATTTAGTAAGGAGAGAATAGAATATGACAAAAACTCAACAAGTTATTGAACAAACACAAAATTATGGTGCAGCAAACTATCATCCACTGCCAATCGTAATTTCAGAGGCTGAGGGTGCTTGGGTTAAAGATCCAGAAGGTAACAAATATTTAGATATGTTATCAGCTTATTCAGCTGTAAACCAAGGACATCGTCACCCAAAAATTATCGCTGCTTTAAAAGAGCAAGCTGATAAAGTAACACTTACTTCACGTGCATTTTACAGTGAAAACCTTGGTGAATGGTATGAGCTAGTAGGAAAGTTAACAAATAAAGAAATGGTATTACCAATGAATACTGGTGCTGAAGCAGTAGAGACTGCATTTAAAGCAGCTCGTCGTTGGGCATATGATGTAAAAGGCGTAGAAGAAGGCAAGGCAGAAGTGATTGCATGTAATGGTAACTTCCATGGTCGTACAATGCTTGCTGTATCTCTTTCTTCTGATGAAGAATACCGTCGTGGGTTCGGTCCAATGTTACCAAACGTTAAATTAGTAGACTACGGTAATCTTGAAGCATTAAAAGCAGCTATTACACCAAACACAGCAGCATTCTTAATTGAACCAATTCAAGGTGAAGCTGGTATTGTTATCCCAACAGAGGGCTTCCTAAAAGCTGCTCGCGAACTTTGCCGTGAAAACAACGTATTATTCATTGCTGACGAAATCCAAGCAGGTTTAGCACGTACTGGTAAAATGTTTGCCTGTGATTGGGAAGAAGTAGAACCGGATATGTATATCTTAGGTAAAGCATTAGGTGGCGGTGTATTCCCAATTTCTTGTGTAGCTGCAAACCGTAATATTCTAGGTGTATTCAACCCAGGTTCACACGGATCAACTTTCGGTGGAAATCCTTTAGCTTGTGCAGTTTCAATTGCATCTATTAAAGTATTATTAGATGAAAAATTAGCTGAACGTTCACATGAACTTGGTGAATACTTCAAAGGTAAGTTAAGAGAAATTAACAACCCAGTTATTAAAGAAGTACGTGGTCGTGGTTTATTTATTGGTATGGAATTAACAGAGGCAGCTCGTCCATACTGTGAAAAGCTAAAAGAATTAGGTTTATTATGTAAAGAAACACATGATACAGTTATTCGTTTTGCTCCACCACTTGTTATTTCGCAAGAGGATTTAGATTGGTCAATCGAACAAATTGAAAAAGTATTTAATCTTTAACAAAATGTTCACATTTTAATTCGGAAGTATGTTACAATGATGCCGATATACTATCATTAAATAAAACAAAGAGGCGATTTAATAATGTCTGAAAACTTAAATCTTTTCACATCAACACAAGATGTCATTCAAGATGCTCTAAACAAACTTGGCTATGATGAAGCAATGTATGAATTACTAAAAGAACCGCTTCGCATGCTACAAGTACGTATCCCGGTGAAAATGGATGATGGTACAACAAAAGTATTTACTGGTTACCGTGCACAACATAACGATGCTGTAGGACCAACTAAAGGTGGGGTTCGTTTCCATCCACAAGTGTCTGAGGAGGAAGTTAAAGCGCTTTCAATGTGGATGACATTGAAATGTGGTATTGTCGATCTACCATATGGTGGTGGTAAAGGCGGTGTCATCTGTGATCCTCGTCAAATGTCTATGGGCGAAATCGAGCGCTTAAGTCGTGGTTATGTACGTGCTGTAAGTCAAATCGTAGGACCAACAAAAGATATTCCTGCGCCAGACGTATTTACAAATGCACAAATTATGGCATGGATGATGGATGAATATAGTCGTATGGATGAATTCAACTCTCCAGGCTTTATCACAGGTAAGCCACTAGTTCTTGGTGGTTCACAAGGTCGCGACCGTGCGACAGCACAAGGTGTTACAATTGTAATCGAAGAAGCAGCGAAAAAACGCGGTATTGATATTAAAGGTGCGCGTATTGTTATTCAAGGATTTGGTAACGCAGGTAGCTTCCTTGCGAAGTTTATGCATGATTTAGGTGCAAAGGTAATCGGTATTTCGGATGCTTATGGTGCACTTCATGATCCAGAAGGTTTAGATATCGACTACTTATTAGATCGTCGTGATAGCTTTGGTACTGTAACAACTTTATTTGAAAACACAATTTCAAATAAAGAATTATTAGAACTTGACTGTGATATTTTAGTACCTGCTGCAATTGAGAACCAAATTACTGCTGACAATGCACACAATATTAAAGCTAATATCGTAGTAGAAGCAGCGAATGGTCCAACAACTGCTGAAGCAACTAAAATCTTGACAGAACGTGGCATTTTACTTGTACCAGACGTATTAGCATCTGCTGGTGGTGTTACAGTTTCTTACTTTGAATGGGTACAAAATAACCAAGGTTATTATTGGACGGAAGAAGAAGTTGAAGAACGTCTATACAAAAAAATGGTTGAAGCATTTGATAATGTTTATACAACAGCTACAACACGTAACATTAACATGCGCTTAGCAGCTTATATGGTAGGTGTTCGCCGCACTGCAGAAGCTTCACGCTTCCGTGGATGGGTTTAAGAATAAGTTCAATTTACAACGAGTTTCTCCTATTTTAATGGGAGGACTCGTTTTTTTCATCTCTTTAGAAATCTAAGAGTGCAATCCATTTACTTAACCCTTCAATAAATCGTCCAAACAGAATCTAATTAAACTGTTTTGCTGATACAACCCCAAACGTTTATCTTTGCTTTCTTAAACAGAAATATGAGAAAATCCAACTAGAAAGGGGCGAATTAAATGGATTCATTTACATTTTATAACCCAGTGAAACTACACTTTGGTGAAGATGCGCTGGAAAAGTTACCGAAGGAATTAGAGCAGTATGGAAAAAAAGTATTGGTTGTATATGGTGGCGGTAGCATCAAGACGAATGGTGTCTACGACGCTGTTATTGACAAATTACAGCAAGCAGATAAAACAATTTTTGAATTAAGTGGTGTAGAACCTAATCCGCGTGTGGAAACAGCTAGACGTGGTATTGAAATTTGTAAAACAGAAACAATCGACTTAGTTCTTGCAGTTGGTGGTGGTTCTGTTATCGATTGCTCCAAATTAATTGTTGCTGGTGCAAAATATGATGGGGATGCTTGGGATATCGTTAAACGCAAGGTATTTGTAGAACAAGCTTTACCATTAGGAACTGTATTAACATTAGCCGCTACGGGTTCTGAAATGAACTCTGGATCTGTTATTACTAATGCTGCTACAGAAGAAAAATTAAGCTGGGGTAGCCCTGCAGCATTCCCGAAATTTTCAATCTTGAATCCTGCGTATACGGTGTCTGTACCTAAAAATCATACGGTTTACGGAATCGTTGATATGATGTCACATGTATTCGAACAGTATTTCCATAATACAACGAATACACCAATCACTGATGAAATGTGTGAAGGTGTATTACGTACGGTTATTACGACAGCACCTCAATTATTAGAGGATCTAGAGAATACACAGTTACGTGAAACAATTCTATTAGCAGGAACGATTGGATTAAATGGATTCTTATCAATCGGATCTCGTGGGGATTGGGCATCACATAATATTGAGCATGCTGTATCGGCGGTATATGATATTCCGCATGCAGGTGGTTTAGCTATTTTACAGCCTCATTGGATGCGTTTAAGTGTGCCGGTGAATCCTGAACGCTTTGCGGGGATAGCAACACGAGTATTCGGGGTGGATGCAAAAGGCAAAACGGTAGAAGAGGTTGCTTATGAAGGGATAGATCGCTTATCAGCATTTTGGTCATCGTTAGGGGCACCGAATCGTTTAGCCGATTATAATATCGATGATTCGAAATTCCAACAGATTGTAGAGCATGCAATGCATAATGGTCCTTTTGGAAACTTCCATCAGTTACAAGAAAAAGATGTACGTACAATTTTACAAAATTCTCTTTAAAATAATGATTGAGTGTGAGGCTGTGTAGTTAGCCTCACACTTTTTTATTGAAGGTTAAAAAAAATTAACGAATCATGTTGGATTTTGTCGTAGAAGTTTCTTAAGACCTACAATATAATGAAATAGTTAGATATTTAAATGAGTGTAATGATTAATTTCATTAAGAAAAGTGAAAAAAGTCATAATTTTAATCAAAATATTCAACTTAAATTGGATATTTTAATACATATTAGACTTGTGATTGCTAGAGAAATGATGGTATTTGTCGCAATAGCTCCATTAATTGTTCAGAAACTGTTTAGCCACCTTTATTAAAATAATGACTTAAACAAAGAGGTGAGGGATCGAATGTTGAAGCAATTGCTTAAGGATCGTGTGGTTACATTAAGTTGTAAAGAGATACCATTTCAGCAGCATGTTCATAAAATACAAAATTGTGTAGAAGTTTTGGGAATTGAAACAAGATCAATACAAATTGAAAATGATAACATTGTTACGGGTTACATTGTTGATCAAAGTATTTTCTTTAAGAGTTTACGTTTTGGGCAAACGAACATTACTTTTTCGGATGGTGTAAATAAAGCAAGTGGACATTTATTTGTCCGTCCTTCTGGGGAAATTGTGATAGAGGTAAAACCTTATTTAGGAGATGCTGAAATTGTTCCGGTTTATTTTCGAACAATATTAGCAGATACAGTTATCGCAATTGATTTAAAAGGTGCTTTAAAGCATTATTTGGTAGCCCATCAATACATGAATCGTGAAGATTCAATTTATGAAGTGCATTATCAATCCATGCACCCTAACGTATTAAAAGATTCTTTTGCTGGTCATTTTGTTTTAGGTTGTCATGTGGATGGTAGAGATATTCTAAATGCCCAAGAATATGCTTTAGCCAATCGACAAGCTACTTTAATATTTTCAGAAATAGTCATTCAACAAAATGGTACAAAGAAGACTGTTGTTAGTAATCAATTCCTAACATTTATGATAACCAATCAAATCTTTGTAAGCTACGAGTCCATCCCTGACAATCTAAGGGAAACTAATTTTGATCGGGATCATTTAATATCAGTTTAACAAAAAGCCAATTGCCTGAAACAAGGCAATTGGCTTTATAGCTTCTAGATTTAATGTTCAGGTCTTTCGCCAAGATGTGTCCAGCTAGCTTTTCCGTCATCTTCATCAAATAAAATGGCAACCTTCGATACACCTTTCTGACTTAAAATAACTTCAGTTAAATGATCCCGAACATCATCTAAAAAAGCTAAGGATAGTTTAGGGTCAGCTTCTGCCACTAACTCAACATGTAAAAATTCCCCTTCTTTAATGACTTCAAGGCGTACAATATCTTTAATATTTGGATCATCCATCACAAGATGGGCGATATGATTTAACATTTCTTCATCTGTCTCACCGATTACACCTCTAGCATTGTCTAAGAATACTTTACCAACAACATAAAACATCATTGCTCCAATAATCATGGAAACAAGACCTTCTATTCTAGTCCAACCTGTAAAATGAGCGATAACAATAGCAACGAAGGCCAAAATATTTCCGCTTGTAGCGACTAAATCTTCCATAAAAACTAATTTAGTCGCAGGCTTTGCGCGATTTAAATAATTGAAAGCTTTTGGGATAGATGTAATACCTGCTTTTTCCTGTCCAGCTTCATGTAATACTTCTACTGCTGCTTTAGCAAGTACTGTGCCCTCTAAAACAATACCTATAAATAAAACTCCAAGTGCGATTAGTACCCCACTTGATTCACCAGTAGGGTGGATAAAATGATGCCATCCTTCTTTGATTGTTTCATAGGAAAGAATTGCTACAATAATAACTGCAAATAAGCATACTAAATTGACAATACGGCCGAAGCCGCTAGGGAATTTCTTTGTAGGTGCTTTTTTCGATAGAGCGGAGCCTATATACACGAACAATTGGTTAGCTGCATCTCCAAGTGAATGCATCATTTCTGCGAACATAGCCACATTACCTGTTAAGAAAAAGGCAATGCCTTTAATAATACCTAAAAAGGCATTGACACAAGCCGCCATCAGGGAAGGTTTGTTACCATCCTTTAGTAGTTTAAATAATTCTGCCATAAAAATCCTCCAACTAGTTTAAAATTTCCATTTCGATTTTTTCAATATATGATAATGTTCTTAATGAACGGTAAAACGACAGTAAATTATCAGAAACAATTAAGGATAAACGTAAATCCAACTCATGTAAAACATTATCATTTTTTAAAGGTACATCTTTAATACGGATGTTTTCGATGATGATATTGTTGTTTTTAAGGAATAATAGAAAAGATTCCGTATGTTTGTCATCATCAATTTGAACCTTTAGTAAAATCTCTCTCATGCGAATACGTTTTGGTCCAATTTTCATTAGGAAAGGAGAGAGAATTTCAATTCCGAAAACGATGATAATGACAGCTAACGTTGCATCCATATAAAAACCAGCGCCTACAGCGATTCCGATGCCAGCAGCTCCCCATATCATGGCTGCAGTCGTTAAACCAGAGATGCTATCATTGCCGCGTCTTAAAATTACGCCTGCTCCTAGAAATCCAATCCCACTGACAATTTGGGCTGCTAAGCGAAGGGGATCCATTGTAATATTTATATCTTCTCTAGAAGGGGTGGAGTAAGCTGTTTCAATGGAAATAATGGTTAGCAAACAGCTGAATGTTGCTATGACCAAACTTGTCTTTAATCCAACTGGTTTCTTCTTTAATTCCCTTTCAATTCCGATTACTAAACTTAATGTGGCTGCTAAAACTAATTTTATGCCAACTTCATATGTAATCATATTTTCCAATAATGTTCCCATACACGACCCTCCATAGATATTTCGCATTGCTAAGAGATATGCAACCAGTCATTATTATATGTGTATTACTTTTTTGTATTGTACAACATGGAAGTAAGGAAATATATGTGTTTTATTTTATAAGGATCTAAAATTCATCAATACATCCATTTCGTAACTGATATCACTTTGATTTTAGGTCGGTTATATATGTAAAATAAGTATCTGTGGAAGCGGATATCATTGCATTTTTCCGTATGCTCTTTTCTAATTTGATGATGGCGACTCTGTTTTTAGGGGAATGGAAAAAGGGTTAATGATATTAGGGAATGAGATTAGAGCTCTTCTCTATTAATAGGGGAAAATAAGAGATTAATTATAAGGAAAGTTTTTAATCGCATTTTCAATAAAGAATGCTGATCGGATTCGGAAACCTAATTGCGCACCAGGCCTAGATAATACTAAAATTGTTAAGGGGAGATGAAGCAAACGGCGAGCTTGTAACAAGAATTGAAGAGAGGTTATGACCAGATTTATATCCTAATTAAATTTCCAAAAACTATATTTCATTCACATAAAATGGTATAATAAAGGGGTAACTAGATAGAGGTTTCATGGGCGGTAAGCATACATTCTTCACCCGTTCTTCAGGTTTCTGGAGGGGAAGGAGGTGTTGCTAATGACAACTTACGAGTCAATGTCCTTAATGATCAGTTTTAGTGGATTGATTGTTTCGGTAATTGTTCTGTCATTTACTTTTTCTCAGAAAAAAAAGTAAACCGCCCCTGCCCTCCAAGCATGTGAGTGGTTTACTCCTTCATTATGCAAATCGCCTTTGAAGCGATTCGTCTGTTACATGACCATTTGGTGGTGACACACCAAGTGGTCCTTTTTTTATATCCATCTTCATGAAAAATTATAACATGCATTGTTAAATTACTCAAATTAATTGGAAATGAGTACATTTCTAAATTTTTATAGGATACAAGGCATGCGAGAAGCACCTTTGATTATATTGGACGTATGCTTTCTATATATAAATAGATATTCCAAAATCCAGATTGAAGATAACGATTGAATATTCGTTAAATCAAAATGTTCATTTGAAGTTTCGACAACAATAAGTGTTGAGAAAAGTGGGATGCACTCACTTGCTAGATCTTATTATATAATAGGACGGAATATACGTATGCGATGAGCGTTGGATAATGGCTGATGATGTTGATAGTACCATCAATTAATTGATCTATAATATAAAGAAGATCAAGTGGACCTTATAAGGGATGGGGTAGGTTTTTCTTAATAGTGTTAGTACTAACTTATTTGTCCATACTTTGTTTACTTGTTTTTTTGACTATGATTGAAACTTGTTAGTACTGCTATATATTGTTTTAGAAGGGAGCGCTCTATTGTTTGTTATTGATATAAAAAAGATTTTTAACTTTTTTTCAAAAAATGCTTGATTTTTAAAATGCTATATTATATATTATTACTTGTCCTTAACAAGACGAAACACTTTGAAAATAAAAAACAAAAAAGTTGTTGACTCCTTGTTATAAACGAGTTATAATAATGAAGTCGCTGAAAACGACTGAGATAATAATGAACTTTGAAAACTGAACAAGCAAAACGTAATCAATAAAGTTTTTAGTAACTAGTTTTGCTAGTGAACGAAACAAAATTTTGGACATCAAAATTGATGCCAGCAAAACAATTTGAGCTAATCAAATTTCTTTTATGGAGAGTTTGATCCTGGCTCAGGACGAACGCTGGCGGCGTGCCTAATACATGCAAGTCGAGCGAACAGAGAAGGAGCTTGCTCCTTTGACGTTAGCGGCGGACGGGTGAGTAACACGTGGGCAACCTACCTTATAGTTTGGGATAACTCCGGGAAACCGGGGCTAATACCGAATAATCTGTTTCACCTCATGGTGAAACACTGAAAGACGGTTTCGGCTGTCGCTATAGGATGGGCCCGCGGCGCATTAGCTAGTTGGTGAGGTAACGGCTCACCAAGGCGACGATGCGTAGCCGACCTGAGAGGGTGATCGGCCACACTGGGACTGAGACACGGCCCAGACTCCTACGGGAGGCAGCAGTAGGGAATCTTCCACAATGGGCGAAAGCCTGATGGAGCAACGCCGCGTGAGTGAAGAAGGATTTCGGTTCGTAAAACTCTGTTGTAAGGGAAGAACAAGTACAGTAGTAACTGGCTGTACCTTGACGGTACCTTATTAGAAAGCCACGGCTAACTACGTGCCAGCAGCCGCGGTAATACGTAGGTGGCAAGCGTTGTCCGGAATTATTGGGCGTAAAGCGCGCGCAGGTGGTTTCTTAAGTCTGATGTGAAAGCCCACGGCTCAACCGTGGAGGGTCATTGGAAACTGGGAGACTTGAGTGCAGAAGAGGATAGTGGAATTCCAAGTGTAGCGGTGAAATGCGTAGAGATTTGGAGGAACACCAGTGGCGAAGGCGACTATCTGGTCTGTAACTGACACTGAGGCGCGAAAGCGTGGGGAGCAAACAGGATTAGATACCCTGGTAGTCCACGCCGTAAACGATGAGTGCTAAGTGTTAGGGGGTTTCCGCCCCTTAGTGCTGCAGCTAACGCATTAAGCACTCCGCCTGGGGAGTACGGTCGCAAGACTGAAACTCAAAGGAATTGACGGGGGCCCGCACAAGCGGTGGAGCATGTGGTTTAATTCGAAGCAACGCGAAGAACCTTACCAGGTCTTGACATCCCGTTGACCACTGTAGAGATATGGTTTCCCCTTCGGGGGCAACGGTGACAGGTGGTGCATGGTTGTCGTCAGCTCGTGTCGTGAGATGTTGGGTTAAGTCCCGCAACGAGCGCAACCCTTGATCTTAGTTGCCATCATTTAGTTGGGCACTCTAAGGTGACTGCCGGTGACAAACCGGAGGAAGGTGGGGATGACGTCAAATCATCATGCCCCTTATGACCTGGGCTACACACGTGCTACAATGGACGATACAAACGGTTGCCAACTCGCGAGAGGGAGCTAATCCGATAAAGTCGTTCTCAGTTCGGATTGTAGGCTGCAACTCGCCTACATGAAGCCGGAATCGCTAGTAATCGCGGATCAGCATGCCGCGGTGAATACGTTCCCGGGCCTTGTACACACCGCCCGTCACACCACGAGAGTTTGTAACACCCGAAGTCGGTGAGGTAACCTTTTGGAGCCAGCCGCCGAAGGTGGGATAGATGATTGGGGTGAAGTCGTAACAAGGTAGCCGTATCGGAAGGTGCGGCTGGATCACCTCCTTTCTAAGGATATTTTCGGAATACAAACCTAGGGTTTGTAAGATTACGTTTTGCGTTCAGTTTTGAAGGTTCATTCTTTCTGAATGAAATACTTCAAAACTTGTTCTTTGAAAACTGGATAAAACGACATTGAAATAGTAACAAACACATTTATTTTTTTAAGTTTTTTTATAGGCTTAATAACATTAAAAGGTTTCAAGACACGAGCAGTTCTAGGAAGCAATCGAGTAAATGAAGGAGCGTACTTCAGTACGTGACTGAATGAACGAGTGAAGCTGACAACGAAATGTGATGTGTATTGAAAGCTGATAGGTTAAGTTATTAAGGGCGCACGGCGAATGCCTTGGCACTAGGAGCCGAAGAAGGACGGCACTAACACCGATATGCTTCGGGGAGCTGTAAGTGAGCTTTGATCCGGAGATTTCCGAATGGGGGAACCCACTACGTTTAATCGCGTAGTATCTTGACGTGAATACATAGCGTCTTGAAGGCAGACCCAGGGAACTGAAACATCTAAGTACCTGGAGGAAGAGAAAGAAAAATCGATTCCCTGAGTAGCGGCGAGCGAAACGGGAAGAGCCCAAACCAAGAGGCTTGCCTCTTGGGGTTGTAGGACACTCAATACGGAGTTACAAAAGAGCGAGTTAGATGAAGCGACTTGGAAAGGTCCGCCAGAGCAGGTAAAAGCCCTGTAGTCGAAAGTTCGTTCTCTCCTGAGTGGATCCTGAGTACGGCGGAACACGTGAAATTCCGTCGGAATCCGGGAGGACCATCTCCCAAGGCTAAATACTACCTAGTGACCGATAGTGAACCAGTACCGTGAGGGAAAGGTGAAAAGCACCCCGGAAGGGGAGTGAAAGAGATCCTGAAACCGTGTGCCTACAAGTAGTTAGAGCCCGTTAATGGGTGATAGCGTGCCTTTTGTAGAATGAACCGGCGAGTTACGATTACGTGCGAGGTTAAGCTTTAGAAGGCGGAGCCGCAGCGAAAGCGAGTCTGAATAGGGCGAAATAGTACGTGGTCGTAGACCCGAAACCAGGTGATCTACCCATGTCCAGGGTGAAGGTAAGGTAACACTTACTGGAGGCCCGAACCCACGCACGTTGAAAAGTGCGGGGATGAGGTGTGGGTAGCGGAGAAATTCCAATCGAACTTGGAGATAGCTGGTTCTCTCCGAAATAGCTTTAGGGCTAGCCTCGTGATGAGAATACTGGAGGTAGAGCACTGTTTGGACTAGGGGGCCATCCCGGTTTACCGAATTCAGACAAACTCCGAATGCCAGATATTTATACACGGGAGTCAGACTGCGAGTGATAAGATCCGTAGTCAAAAGGGAAACAGCCCAGACCACCAGCTAAGGTCCCAAAGTAATCGTTAAGTGGAAAAGGATGTGGCGTTGCACAGACAACCAGGATGTTGGCTTAGAAGCAGCCATCATTTAAAGAGTGCGTAATAGCTCACTGGTCGAGTGACGCTGCGCCGAAAATGTATCGGGGCTAAACGATTCACCGAAGCTGTGGATTGACATCTACGATGTCAGTGGTAGGAGAGCGTTCTAAGTGCGTTGAAGTCAGACCGGAAGGACTGGTGGAGCGCTTAGAAGTGAGAATGCCGGTATGAGTAGCGAAAGACGGGTGAGAATCCCGTCCACCGTATGACTAAGGTTTCCTGAGGAAGGCTCGTCCGCTCAGGGTTAGTCGGGACCTAAGCCGAGGCCGATAGGCGTAGGCGATGGACAACAGGTTGATATTCCTGTACCACCTCCTCACCGTTTGAGAAATGGGGGGACGCAGTAGGATAGGGTAAGCGCGCTGTTGGTTATGCGCGTCCAAGCAGTAAGGCGTGTGTGTAGGCAAATCCGCACACTGTAACGTTGAGCTGTGATGGCGAGTCCGTATGGACGAAGTTCCTGATTTCACACTGCCAAGAAAAGCCTCTATCGAGGTGAGAGGTGCCCGTACCGCAAACCGACACAGGTAGTCGAGGAGAGAATCCTAAGGTGTGCGAGAGAACTCTCGTTAAGGAACTCGGCAAAATGACCCCGTAACTTCGGGAGAAGGGGTGCTCTTGAGCGTGCAAGCGCATGAGAGCCGCAGTGAATAGGCCCAGGCGACTGTTTAGCAAAAACACAGGTCTCTGCAAAACCGTAAGGTGACGTATAGGGGCTGACGCCTGCCCGGTGCTGGAAGGTTAAGAGGAGTGGTTAGCGCAAGCGAAGCTGCGAATTGAAGCCCCAGTAAACGGCGGCCGTAACTATAACGGTCCTAAGGTAGCGAAATTCCTTGTCGGGTAAGTTCCGACCCGCACGAAAGGCGTAACGATCTGGGCACTGTCTCAACGAGAGACTCGGTGAAATTATAGTACCTGTGAAGATGCAGGTTACCCGCGACAGGACGGAAAGACCCCGTGGAGCTTTACTGTAGCCTGATATTGAATTTTGGTACAACTTGTACAGGATAGGTAGGAGCCAGAGATCTCGGAGCGCCAGCTTCGAAGGAGGCGTCGGTGGGATACTACCCTGGTTGTATTGAAATTCTAACCCATGCCCCTTAGCGGGGCAGGAGACAGTGTCAGGCGGACAGTTTGACTGGGGCGGTCGCCTCCTAAAAGGTAACGGAGGCGCCCAAAGGTTCCCTCAGAATGGTTGGAAATCATTCGTAGAGTGTAAAGGCACAAGGGAGCTTGACTGCGAGACCTACAAGTCGAGCAGGGTCGAAAGACGGGCTTAGTGATCCGGTGGTTCCGCATGGAAGGGCCATCGCTCAACGGATAAAAGCTACCCCGGGGATAACAGGCTTATCTCCCCCAAGAGTCCACATCGACGGGGAGGTTTGGCACCTCGATGTCGGCTCATCGCATCCTGGGGCTGTAGTCGGTCCCAAGGGTTGGGCTGTTCGCCCATTAAAGCGGTACGCGAGCTGGGTTCAGAACGTCGTGAGACAGTTCGGTCCCTATCCGTCGTGGGCGTAGGAAATTTGAGAGGAGCTGTCCTTAGTACGAGAGGACCGGGATGGACACACCGCTGGTGTACCAGTTGTCTTGCCAAAGGCATCGCTGGGTAGCTATGTGTGGACGGGATAAGTGCTGAAAGCATCTAAGCATGAAGCCCCCCTCAAGATGAGATTTCCCATTACGCAAGTAAGTAAGATCCCTCAAAGACGATGAGGTAGATAGGTTCGAGGTGGAAGTGTGGTGACACATGGAGCTGACGAATACTAATCGATCGAGGACTTAACCAAAAAAAGTTTGAAGCATTCAATGAACCGTTTATCCAGTTTTGAAAGAATAATTTCTTTTATGAAGGGTTTCAAGATACGAGTAGTTCAAGGAAGCAATGGAGAGAGGGAAGGAGCGTACTCAAGTACGTGACTGACTGAACGACAGAAGCTGACGAAGAAATGCGAAGTATATTGAAAGCCGACTATAGTCTAGTGATGATGGCAAAGAGGTCACACCCGTTCCCATACCGAACACGGAAGTTAAGCTCTTTAGCGCCGATGGTAGTTGGGGGCTTCCCCCTGTGAGAGTAGGACGTCGCTAGGCATAATACCCAGGAGGATTAGCTCAGCTGGGAGAGCATCTGCCTTACAAGCAGAGGGTCGGCGGTTCGAGCCCGTCATCCTCCACCATTTGCCGGTTTAGCTCAGCAGGTAGAGCAACTGACTTGTAATCAGTAGGTCGTGGGTTCGATTCCTATAGCCGGCACCATTTCAGACGAGCCATTAGCTCAGTTGGTAGAGCATCTGACTTTTAATCAGAGGGTCGAAGGTTCGAGTCCTTCATGGCTCACCATTTATAAGTACCAACCATATTAAGCGGGTGTGGCGGAATTGGCAGACGCACTAGACTTAGGATCTAGCGCCGCAAGGCGTGGGGGTTCGACTCCCTTCACCCGCACCATTTTTCAATATGCCAGATAAAAAAACTTATGCACATGCGGAAGTAGTTCAGTGGTAGAACACCACCTTGCCAAGGTGGGGGTCGCGAGTTCGAACCTCGTCTTCCGCTCCAAATGTGCCGGGGTGGCGGAACTGGCAGACGCACAGGACTTAAAATCCTGCGGTAGGTGACTACCGTACCGGTTCGATTCCGGTCCTCGGCACCATTTTATGCGCCCGTAGCTCAATTGGATAGAGCGTCTGACTACGGATCAGAAGGTTATGGGTTCGACTCCTGTCGGGCGCGCCATAAAACGAACGGGAAGTAGCTCAGCTTGGTAGAGCACTTGGTTTGGGACCAAGGGGTCGCAGGTTCGAATCCTGTCTTCCCGACCATTTCCAAAAAATATTATGGGGCCTTAGCTCAGCTGGGAGAGCGCCTGCCTTGCACGCAGGAGGTCAGCGGTTCGATCCCGCTAGGCTCCACCATAGTAATTAACCAGTATAAAGATCCTGGCGGCGTAGCTCAGCTGGCTAGAGCGTACGGTTCATACCCGTAAGGTCGGGGGTTCGATCCCCTCTGCCGCCATCTTAAAGGACCTTTAGCTCAGTTGGTTAGAGCAGACGGCTCATAACCGTCCGGTCGCAGGTTCGAGTCCTGCAAGGTCCACCATTTATATATTGTTACGGAGGTATACCCAAGTCTGGCTGAAGGGATCGGTCTTGAAAACCGACAGGCGGGTAACACCGCGCGGGGGTTCGAATCCCTCTACCTCCTCCAGTTTATATTCATAAATGGTGCTTTAAAAACTCGAAAAGACAATAAGATTATCGCGGGGTGGAGCAGTGGTAGCTCGTCGGGCTCATAACCCGAAGGTCGTTGGTTCAAATCCGGCCCCCGCAACCAAATGGTCCCGTGGTGTAGCGGTTAACATGCCTGCCTGTCACGCAGGAGATCGCCGGTTCGATCCCGGTCGGGACCGCCATTTTTTATAGACATGAGAAGCAAAGAGTGAGCAAGCTTAGCATGGACGAAATGGGTCAGTAGCTCAGTTGGTAGAGCATTAGATTGAAGCTCTAAGTGTCGGCGGTTCGATTCCGTCCTGACCCACCATTTATGCGGGTGTAGTTTAATGGTAAAACCTCAGCCTTCCAAGCTGATGTCGTGGGTTCGATTCCCATCACCCGCTCCAAGGGCCTATAGCTCAGCTGGTTAGAGCGCACGCCTGATAAGCGTGAGGTCGATGGTTCGAGTCCATTTAGGCCCATCATTATTCCGAAGTAGCTCAGTTGGTAGTAGCACCTGACTGTTAATCAGGTTGTCGCAGGTTCGAGTCCTGCCTTCGGAGCCATTTTTTTTGTGGGGAAGTACTCAAGAGGCTGAAGAGGCGCCCCTGCTAAGGGTGTAGGTCGGGTAACCGGCGCGAGGGTTCAAATCCCTCCTTCTCCGCCATGGGCCCGTTGGTCAAGTGGTTAAGACACCGCCCTTTCACGGCGGTAACACGGGTTCGAATCCCGTACGGGTCATACAAAAAACAAAAAACAGTAGATGCATTTGCGTCTACTGTTTTTTTTATAGAAAACTAATGTAAGATAAACGATTTACTCTTGATTTATTGCATGTTCATCCATATAAACAACTTCCCAAATATGCCCATCTAAATCTTGAAAACCCCAGCCATACATAAATCCATGATCTTGTGGATCACTATAAGGTTTACCCCCGGAGGCAAGTGCCTTATTTACTAGCTGATCTACTTGCTCCCGATTTTCTGCAGATAGACATAAAATTGCTTCCGCAGAAACAGAAGTATCCGTTATTTCCTTGTTACTAAATCCTTTGAAACGATCTTCGACCATTAGTAAAGCAAAAATATTTTCACTAATAATCATTGAGGAAGTCGTTTCATCACTGAATTGTTGATTGAACTCAAAACCTAACTCCTGAAAAAACGACGTGGATTTCTTTACATTTTTGACTGGTAAATTAATGAAAATATTTTTCGATTGAAAAGACATTTCTTATCACCTCCAAATCGACATTATCATAAAAAATAAATGGGTGTCAATTTCAGAAGATAACCCGGATACTTAATTCTATGAGCAAATAAAAAGCAGAAATATTGTTTTTTACAACATCTCTGCTTTAAAATCATAATTCATCTTCTTGCTAACATTCTTTCCAGAGAACTAAGAGCTTCAGTGCTAGTATGACCATCAACTTGAATACGGTTATGTGGTTGACCTTGTTCAATACTTTCTAAGCACCATAGTAAATGGGGGAGATCAATGCGATTCATCGTTAGGCAAGGACAAAAGTTTTCATTTAAAGAGATGATCTGTTTATCTGGATGCTGCTTTATAATACGATTGACCAGATTCATTTCTGTCCCTATTGCCCATGCAGATCCACTAGGTGCTTGATTAATTGTATCAATAATGTACTTAGTTGAGCCAGCATCATCAGCCGCGTCTACAACCTCACGACTACATTCAGGGTGAACAATAATTCTCATGGCTGGGTATCCCTTACGAACAGCCTCTGTATGTAGAACTGTAAATCCTTCATGGACAGAGCAATGACCCTTCCACAGAATAACTTGGATGTTCTCAAGAGGCTGTTTAGTTTCAATTATATTCTTATGTGGATTCCAAACGGCCATATTTTCGAGTGGAACACCTAAGTCATAAGCAGTATTTCTGCCTAAATGTTGGTCGGGTAAAAAGAAGATACGCTGTTTTTGTGTAAATGCCCACTGAACAAGCTCTTTCGCATTAGAGGATGTTACACATGCACCACCATGTCTTCCTGTAAAGGCTTTAATAGCGGCTGTTGAATTAACATAGGTGAGTGGAATGATCGTATCACCAAAGAGCTGCTGTAAAATGGGCCATGCTTGTTCAGTTTGATAGATATCAGCCATGTCAGCCATCGAGCAACCTGCACGCATATCTGGTAAATACACATGCTGCTGTTTTGATGTTAGCATATCAGCAGTTTCAGCCATAAAATGCACACCACAAAATACGATGTGCTCCGCCTCTTTGTTTGCGGCGGATAATTGAGCTAGCTGTAAGGAATCTCCCGTTGCATCAGCAAATTGAATAACTTCATCTTTTTGATAGTGATGGCCCGGAATAAAAAGCTTGGATCCTAATTTTTTTTTGATTGATAAAATACGAGATTCCATTTCCGTTACGGATAATGCCCGATAATGCTCAGGAAGTAACGTCGTCTGCTGTAATAAACTAGTGATGGACAATGGAATAGCCTCCTTTCATTTGTACGAGAGCGCTAATGTCAAAGGCTTTGGCTGAGTGGGTTAGAGAACCAAGTGAAATCCACTGTATACCTGTTTGAGCATAAGCTCTTATATTTTCAAGAGTTATGCCTCCTGACGCTTCAGTCGTGATAGAAGAAGGAACAGCAGGCAGCCATGCACGTATTTCTTCAGGACTTCTATTATCAAACATTATAATATCTGCTCCAGCTAAAATGGCTTCATCTAGCTGTTTTTTTGTTTCTATTTCCACTTCAATTTTAACGGTATGACCAACTTTCTCTCTAGCAGCCTGAATGGCGTTTGTAATGCTACCAGCAAAAGCAATATGATTATCCTTTAGCATGATTGCATCATATAGACCATTGCGATGGTTAAAAGCACCACCGATTCGAACAGCATATTTATCAAGCATACGCAAGCCAGGAATCGTTTTACGGGTATCGCATATTTTTGTGTTCGTTCCTGCAATTTCCTGTACTGCTAGGTGAGCCGCCGTAGCTATCGCAGACATCCGTTGTATAAGATTTAAAATTACGCGTTCTCCCATTAATAATTTTTGTAAGGGGCCATTTATAATGGCAATGACGTCGCCAACCTCTACGGCTTCCCCATCTTTTTTAGGAAGGTTTACTTTTATAGACCGATCTAATAAGTGAAAACCATGCTCAATAATAGGTGCGCCACAAAAAATGCCACTTTCTTTGGCATAAAAAGAAAAAGTTCCTTGCTTTTTAGGAGAAAAAATATATTCACTCGATAAATCCCCATCACCTATATCCTCATTAAAAAATTGCTTGAGCATTTCCTCGAGTTTGATGATATTCATACAATGAATTCCTCACTTTCATTTGTCCTTGCGAAAAAATAATCCATCGGTTTGCCCATTGTGCTTCCATTGCGGGTTTATCGCTACGAATGTGGGCTCCACGTGTTTCAGTCCTTGTAAAGGCCGCATGGGTTATTAATGTAGCGACAACATGCATCATATATAGTTCCAGCTCAGTCTGTTGCAAACCCTTTAAATTTGCATGGAGAAGTGCTTGTATAGAGGGTAATTGCTGAAGGGAATATTGCAAGTCGTTACCGTTTCTAACGATACCTAAGTACTGCATCATATGTTGCTGTAATTGTTGTTTGCTAAATAATGAAGGCATTGAATCGACATTTTTATCGTTAGCAAGTAAGAAATCTTTTTGGCTACAGCCTTGTTGAATAATGAAATGTGCCGTTTTTTGACCAAAAGTAATTCCTTCTAATAGGGAGTTACTAGCTAAACGATTAGCTCCGTGGACCCCTGTACAAGCCACTTCGCCGATAGCATACAAGTTGGCTATAGTGGTTCTTCCTTTATCATCAGCGATAATACCGCCCATTAAAAAATGACTACCTGGTGAAACAGGAATCAGGCCATCTTGTAAGTCAACATGGTTGTTACGGCAAAGCTGTGTGATTGATGGAAATTTAACATCAAAATTTTGGATGGAGGATATATCAAGGAATGTTTCCTCACCAGCAGCCCGTTTCTTAAATAGTGTGAGTGCTGTAATATGTCTTGGCGCTAAGTCAAGTTGTGCATGAATGCCCTTCATAATTGGACGACGTTGGGCATCGACAAAGATACCGCCAGCTCCTCGTACTGCTTCAGAAATCAACCCTTTTGCCTCGTTTTCACACCAAAGCAGACTTGGATGAAACTGCATAAATTCCATATCACTGATTGCAGCTCCAGCTCGAAAGGCTAAAGCAATTCCATCACCAGTATTTGTTGGATAATTAGATGTACTTGAATAAAGTGATCCTGCACCACCTGTCGCTAAAATAACATGATGGGCAAAATAGCGTTTAGTGCCTTCGCTTCCTTTTGTAAGTACACCTACACAGTCACCATTAGTATTTAGTAAAAGTTCATAGGCCATTTCATAGCAATTTACCTTTGTATTAGGTGAAAGTTTATGAAGCAAGTAATCTATGAAAATTTGACCAGTACGATCACCACCTGCATGAAGAATACGATGATGGCTATGTGCCCCCTCCAGACCTAGAGCAGGTGCTCCATTGCTATGTCGATCAATAGGAAAACCAGCTTTAAGGTAGCTACGCATTATTTTTGCGCCTTCCTCTATGAGCGTTTGGACATGTCTACTTTCATGATGAAACTCTCCGGCCTTCAATGTATCCGCAACATGGCAATCAATATGATCCTCCTCACTTGTCACGGCGGCAATACCACCCTGTGCACGATAGGAACTACTCGTAAGGGCGGATGATTTTGTAACTATTTGTATTTTAAAATGTTTTTCGAGTAGTAGAGCTGCCTGAAGTGCTGCAATACCACTGCCAATTATAAGGACGTCTGTCTTTACATCCATAGTTATACCTTCTTTACAGTTGTCTTTACACCTATCTTTACATAAAATAAAAAAGAAAACAAGACCTGTTGAACGAGAGAGGAAGAATACGATGATCTACATGGATTACGCAGCAACATCACCAATGACGAAGAAAGCGCTTGAAGCATATGTAGAGGTGGCGCAGCGTTATTATGGAAATAGCGCAAGTCTACACGATTTAGGGGGACAAGCTCATTATTTTATCCAGCAGTCAAGAGAGATTATAGCCAATGAACTCGGCGTCAATAGTGATGGCGTTATCTTTACTGGAAGCGGAACGGAAGGAAATATTATAGCCATTTTGTCATTAGCATTAGCCTCTAAAAAAGGAAAACATATTATTTCATCACAAGCTGAGCATACGTCTGTACATGCAGCTTTGAATACATTGGAGAAAATGGGTTTTGAAGTGACAAAATTACCGTTGCAAAAAGATGGCTGTATTGACTCAGAACAACTACTAAATGCCATTCGAAAAGATACAGCATTAATCTCTATTCAACATGTAAATTCAGAAATTGGCTCTATTCAACCTGTGGAAAAAATAATCGAAGCAGCAAAAGAATCCGTTGTTTACTGTCATATAGATTGTGTACAATCCTTTGGAAAATTAACTATACCAAAAGGGGGAGACGCTCTGACAATTTCCGCACATAAAATAGGAGGACCTAAAGGATGTGGTGCTATTTATATAAACCCTGCAATCCGTGTTCCAGCACTAACACCAGGCGTAACTCATGAAAGAGGATTAAGAGGGGGGACTTTAGATACACCTTCAATTGTTTCCTTTGCGGTAGCGGTTGAAAATAATAATTATGAAAGACAGCATTACGAGAAATTAAGAAGTTATTTTAAAAGTCGTCTACCTAAAACAGGTCAACTAATAGAGTGTAAGCAGCAATTGCCGAATATTTGTGGTGTCATGATGAGTAAAGTGGAGGGGCAATATGTATTATTAAAATTAAACGAGGCAGGGATCAGTATATCAACAGGAAGTGCGTGTGATATTCATAGCGAATCCGGAACAAAAGCCATTTTATCTATGAATTATTCACAGGAAGCGGCACGCCAATTCTTTAGAATATCTTTCGGAGATTCAACAACATTTAAAGAAATTGATAGATTGACTATGGAACTTGCTACTATTTAGTAGAAAGTTTTAAGCAAGATATAAGCTGAAAATATATAGATAAAAAATAATTGTTTTCTTTTGAAACAACTATTGATATAATATTTTGCAGGGCAATATTTTCTCTTACTTAACAAAAATATCTCTTAAAAGTAATAATTTCTTTTTTTTATAAAAAAGTATTGCACAATATGAGAAAACGTTATACAATAATTCTTGTCTTGAAGGACAGGTAAATAACTTCAAAACAAGATACATAATAAAGCAGTCTAGTGATGATGGCAAAGAGGTCACACCCGTTCCCATACCGAACACGGAAGTTAAGCTCTTTAGCGCCGATGGTAGTTGGGGGCTTCCCCCTGTGAGAGTAGGACGTCGCTAGGCATAATACCCAGGAGGATTAGCTCAGCTGGGAGAGCATCTGCCTTACAAGCAGAGGGTCGGCGGTTCGAGCCCGTCATCCTCCACCATTTGCCGGTTTAGCTCAGCAGGTAGAGCAACTGACTTGTAATCAGTAGGTCGTGGGTTCGATTCCTATAGCCGGCACCATTTCAGACGAGCCATTAGCTCAGTTGGTAGAGCATCTGACTTTTAATCAGAGGGTCGAAGGTTCGAGTCCTTCATGGCTCACCATTTATAAGTACCAACCATATTAAGCGGGTGTGGCGGAATTGGCAGACGCACTAGACTTAGGATCTAGCGCCGCAAGGCGTGGGGGTTCGACTCCCTTCACCCGCACCATTTTTCAATATGCCAGATAAAAAAACTTATGCACATGCGGAAGTAGTTCAGTGGTAGAACACCACCTTGCCAAGGTGGGGGTCGCGAGTTCGAACCTCGTCTTCCGCTCCAAATGTGCCGGGGTGGCGGAACTGGCAGACGCACAGGACTTAAAATCCTGCGGTAGGTGACTACCGTACCGGTTCGATTCCGGTCCTCGGCACCATTTTATGCGCCCGTAGCTCAATTGGATAGAGCGTCTGACTACGGATCAGAAGGTTATGGGTTCGACTCCTGTCGGGCGCGCCATAAAACGAACGGGAAGTAGCTCAGCTTGGTAGAGCACTTGGTTTGGGACCAAGGGGTCGCAGGTTCGAATCCTGTCTTCCCGACCATTTCCAAAAAATATTATGGGGCCTTAGCTCAGCTGGGAGAGCGCCTGCCTTGCACGCAGGAGGTCAGCGGTTCGATCCCGCTAGGCTCCACCATAGTAATTAACCAGTATAAAGATCCTGGCGGCGTAGCTCAGCTGGCTAGAGCGTACGGTTCATACCCGTAAGGTCGGGGGTTCGATCCCCTCTGCCGCCATCTTAAAGGACCTTTAGCTCAGTTGGTTAGAGCAGACGGCTCATAACCGTCCGGTCGCAGGTTCGAGTCCTGCAAGGTCCACCATTTATATATTGTTACGGAGGTATACCCAAGTCTGGCTGAAGGGATCGGTCTTGAAAACCGACAGGCGGGTAACACCGCGCGGGGGTTCGAATCCCTCTACCTCCTCCAGTTTATATTCATAAATGGTGCTTTAAAAACTCGAAAAGACAATAAGATTATCGCGGGGTGGAGCAGTGGTAGCTCGTCGGGCTCATAACCCGAAGGTCGTTGGTTCAAATCCGGCCCCCGCAACCAAATGGTCCCGTGGTGTAGCGGTTAACATGCCTGCCTGTCACGCAGGAGATCGCCGGTTCGATCCCGGTCGGGACCGCCATTTTTTATAGACATGAGAAGCAAAGAGTGAGCAAGCTTAGCATGGACGAAATGGGTCAGTAGCTCAGTTGGTAGAGCATTAGATTGAAGCTCTAAGTGTCGGCGGTTCGATTCCGTCCTGACCCACCATTTATGCGGGTGTAGTTTAATGGTAAAACCTCAGCCTTCCAAGCTGATGTCGTGGGTTCGATTCCCATCACCCGCTCCAAGGGCCTATAGCTCAGCTGGTTAGAGCGCACGCCTGATAAGCGTGAGGTCGATGGTTCGAGTCCATTTAGGCCCATCATTATTCCGAAGTAGCTCAGTTGGTAGTAGCACCTGACTGTTAATCAGGTTGTCGCAGGTTCGAGTCCTGCCTTCGGAGCCATTTTTTTTGTGGGGAAGTACTCAAGAGGCTGAAGAGGCGCCCCTGCTAAGGGTGTAGGTCGGGTAACCGGCGCGAGGGTTCAAATCCCTCCTTCTCCGCCATGGGCCCGTTGGTCAAGTGGTTAAGACACCGCCCTTTCACGGCGGTAACACGGGTTCGAATCCCGTACGGGTCATACTAAGTACAGTAGATGAATTTACATCTACTGTACTTTTTTTATGAGCTGAAAAGAAAAAGTAACAAGAAAGCCTTCGCCAGATAATGAATCTGCGAAGGCTCGTTGTTTTTTGAAGACTTACGTAATATTTCGTCCTTTACCATAAGGAATACATAAAGGTGTTCCAAAGATAGGATCTGATGTCATTTGACATTCAAGATCAAATACATGGCTAACTAATTCTGTTGTCATGATCTCTTCAGGCTTACCTTGACGATAAACTCCACGATCACGCACAGTAATGATATGATCAGCATAACGACAAGCGAGATTTATATCATGTAAGACCATAATAATTGTTCGCTTTTGCAGTTGATTTAATTCAAATAATAAATCTAGCACTTCTATTTGATGAGTTAGATCTAGATAGGTTGTAGGCTCATCTAACAGAATAATATCTGTATCTTGAGCGAGTGTCATAGCAATCCATGCACGTTGACGTTGCCCACCTGATAGCTCGTCCACTGGTCTATCTTGTAATTGCTCCGTTCCTGTAGCTTTTAAGGCATTTAGCACAATTTCCTCATCTTTCACCGTCCATTGCTGGCGCCAACTTTGATAAGGAAATCGCCCTTGTTTAACAAGCTGTAGGACCGTTAAGCCTTCTGGTGCTACTGGTGATTGAGGAAGAATAGAAAGGTTTTTAGCTACTTGCTTTGTAGATAGTTTAAAAATATCTTCGCCATCTAATAAAACAGATCCCTTTTTTGGTTTTAATAATCGAGCAATGGAGCGTAGAAGTGTAGATTTACCACAGCCATTCGCTCCAATCAAGACAGTAATTTCATTCAAAGGGATAGATAAATTGAGATCTTCGATAATATTGGAATCACCATAACTTAATGTTAGGGATTTAGTTAATAAGGATTCAGTCATGTTGTATGGACTCCTTTATTTATTAGGATTTCTAAATAATAAATAGATAAAATAAGGAGCACCGATGGCAGCAGTAAAGACACCAGCTGGCACTTCTAAAGGGCTAAACGCAGTACGACCGATAATATCAGCAATCATTACGAGCAATGCTCCAATGGCTGCGGATGTTGGCACAAGTACTCCGAACGATGAACCAACGATACGACGTGCGATATGAGGGGCCATCAACCCTACAAATCCAATTGCCCCCGCAAAGGAAATGGCACTTGCTACTAAGCAGCAACATAAAAGAATTAAATATAGACGAGTTTTTTGAACGGATTGTCCTAATCCTGCCGCTGTATCATCACCTAATTCTTGTACATTTAACTGTCGTGTAGTAAAGAAGGTGACAAGTAGGAGTACTAGTATTAAGGGCACAACGATTTGAACTTGATCCCAGTCTGCGCTTTTGACGCTCCCAGTAATCCACTTATTCGCTTCACTCGCTTGGTAGATTGGACCAATAATCATTAGCATGGTCGTAATGGCTTGCATCAATGCGGATACACTAATACCGATTAAAACAAGACGATTTGGCGTAACACCCTCTTTCCATGCAAATAGGTAAACCAAACACCCAACAACAGTAGCACCAATAAAACCTGCTAATGGCATCCATTCTATACTGACTGTTAAAGAGTGATTAGAGTCACTGAAAATGGCTAAGAAACCAACAACTGCTGCACCGCCACCAGCAGATATTCCGATAATATCGGGAGAGGCCAGTGGATTTTTAATGATTCCTTGTAAAACGGCACCTGCTACGGCTAGCGCCATGCCAGTAAACATAGCCATAAAAATTCGGGGCATTCGAAAATCAATAATGATCAACTGATCAAAATCAGAGCCTTGGCCGAAGAGAGTTTGTAAAACTTTAAAAGGATTAATAAAAGAATCACCGAATGATGCGCTAAGAAAGAAAACTGCTAGTGTTAGAAAGCTAATCACCAGTAATTTTTTCGTAGCTTGTACATCTAATAAAAAAGATATTTTTTTGTGAAATAAACGGACTGTTCTTATGTTTTTCATTATTTTTTTCCACCTTTTCGCGCAAGGTAAATAAAGAATGGCGCGCCAATCATTGCGGTCATGACTCCGACTGGTACTTCTTGTGGCATGATGATATATCGAGCTGCGACATCCGCTAACAATAATAAAATGCCTCCAAGTAAGGCAGCCATCGGAATAAGCCATCGATGATCTGTGCCGACAAACTTACGCGCAAAATGAGGAACTACAATGCCAATAAAACCGATGGGGCCAGCGATAGCAACAGCACCCCCTGCTAAAAAAATAACAATCAAACCTACAGTTATTTTCATTAACCCTAAACGTAATCCTAATCCTCTTGCCACGTCATCTCCTAGCGCAAGAGTATTCATTTTAGGGGAAATGACTAGAGCAGCTAACCACCCGATGATTAAATATGGGAGAACTGATAGCAGAATTTCGAGTTTTCGCCCTTGTACAGAGCCAGCTAGCCAAAACAATACTTGCTCAAGTTCTGCTTCATTTGTAGCGAGTAACCCTTGTGTAAATGATGCAAAAAGTGCACTAATGGCAGCGCCTGCTAAAGTAATTTTCACAGGTGTAACGGCATCTCTTCCGGAGAAACTGATTGCATAAACAGCTAGTGCCGCGATGGCAGCACCTAGAAAGGCGATCCATGCAAATGATTGTAAACCTGAGATATTGAAAAAAATCATGGCAAAGACAACTGCAAATCCTGCTCCAGCATTTATTCCCAATATTCCAGGAGAAGCTAAAGGATTTTTCGTTAAAGTTTGCATAAGTACACCTGTAATAGCTAACGATGCTCCGACACAACTGGCTATAAGTGCTCTTGGAATACGAACATTTTGAATAATAATATGCTCATTTGAATGGTTAAAATGAAAAAAAGATTCAAAGGTAGTTTGAATAGAAGTATTTGCATAGCCATAGACAATACTTATGCCCATGCAAAGAAGTAGTAGCAAAACCCCTATGATTAAAGCGAACGTTTTAGAATAATTATTTTTTAAAATCATGTTTAAACTATACTCTTTTCTTTCATAATTATTAAAATAGGTATTGACACTGATAAGTTCATACAATAAGATTAGTAACGTTCTAAGAGACAAATGAAACTGATTTTCATTCTCGTCAATTATGCTTAAACATTTTATCATATACAATGGGGGAAGAAAAGGTGCAAAAAGGATTTCAAAAACTCTTAGTTTTGCTAGCTATTGTTGCTATTTTTGTTCTGGCAGCTTGCGGTAATTCTAACGATGATAAGAAAGAAGAAAGTTCAAAAGAAAGCAACGCTTACAGTGTACAACAGGCAATGGGGACAACTGAAGTAAAAGACACACCCAAACGCATTGTGGTTTTAACAAATGAAGGAACAGAGGCGCTTTTAGCGTTAGGTATTAAGCCAGTTGGTGCGGTACAATCATGGACGGGTAATCCATGGTATGACCATATTAAGGACCAGATGGAAGGTGTCGAAGTAGTCGGCATTGAGCATGAAATTAATTTAGAAAAAATTGCTTCATTAAAACCAGATTTAATCATTGGTAATAAATTACGACAAGAAAAGGATTATGCGAAACTTAGCAAAATTGCGCCAACCGTATTCTCTGAAACACTACGTGGTGATTGGAAAGAGAACTTTCAGTTATACGCAAAAGCAGTAAATCAAGAATCAAAAGGTAAAGAAGTGTTAACAGCTTATGATGATAGGCTACAAGCGTTAAAAGAAAAACTTGGTGATCAAACAAACCAAGAAGTTTCATTTGTCCGCTTTATGGCAGATAAATCTCGTATCTATTACACAGATTCATTCTCAGGTATTATTTTTGATGCGTTAGGATTTAAACGTGTTCCAGCGCAAGCAGATTTATTTAAAGATAATGCAAAGCTAGGAAACTTAGCTGTAGAGGTAGGGAAAGAAGTAATTCCTCAAATGGATGGGGATGTTATTTTCTACTTCACATACATGCCAACAGGTGATGATTCAGCATTAGCAACTGAACAAGAGTGGACACAAGATCCTCTTTGGAAAAACCTTTCTGCTGTCCAAAAAGGCAACGCACATAAAGTAGATGATGTCATTTGGAATACAGCTGGAGGAATTCTAGCTGCTGATATTATGCTAGATCAAGTAGAAGAAATCTTTGCGAAATAATTAATGGATAAGCTATACATTCATCGAAATAAGATGAGTGTATAGTTTTTTTATTTCCGGAAGAGCGTTTTGTATTTTTTAGCGAGATAGACTAAGATGTGGTAGAGGGGGGATAGATATGAGTGAAAAATTAAAATGGGTTCCTAATCAACATGATGTAGGGCAAGATAATGATGAACAAATAACAGCCTTACTTTCGAATTTTACACTAGAACAAGTAAAGAAAGTTAGTCAATTCCTACGTACATATGAGAAGTTTGAAAAGACACCACTCCATCATTTAGCATCATTGGCATCCTATATGGATGTAGAAAAAATTTGGATAAAAGATGAATCGTTTCGATTTGGTTTGAATGCCTTTAAAGTACTAGGAGGCGTTTATGCTATCGCACAATATGTTGCCAATATGCTCAATAAAGATATTGAAGATCTTTCCTTTGAACAATTAAAGTCTTCAGAAATAAAAGATCAGTTGGGTGAGTTAACGTTTATTTCAACAACTGATGGGAACCATGGTCGAGGGGTAGCTTGGGCAGCTCGAGAGCTAGGTTTTCAAGCACGAATCTATATGCCTGCTGGTAGCGCCAAGGAACGATTACAAAACATTATCAATGAGGGAGCCTATGGTGAAATCACCGCAATGAATTATGATGATACTGTTCGTTATACTTCGCAGCTAGCTGAAGAGCATGGTTGGGTTTTAATTCAGGATACAATGTGGGATGGCTATGAGGAAATCCCATTATGGATTATGCAGGGCTATACAACTCTAATACAAGAGGTTGTTGAAGAGATAGAACAAGCACCGACTCATGTGTTTTTACAGGCTGGAGTAGGGTCTTTTGCAGCAGCAGTAGTTGCCTTTTTAAGACAATACTATAAGCAGGAAATGACGATTGTTTTAGTGGAGCCGCATGTAGCTAATTGTTATTATAAAAGCTTTAAAGCGGGGACCAATGAATTTGTAACTGTTGGCGGCGACATGCAAACGATAATGGCAGGGCTTGCGTGTGGCGAACCGAATCCTCAGGCATGGCAACTGTTAAAAGCCTATACGAAAGTAAGCATTAGCTGTGGGGAAGAAGTTGCAGCAGCAGGAATGCGTATCCTTGGTAATCCATTGAACACAGACACACGCATTGTAGCAGGAGAATCGGGAGCAGCTCCATTTGGTTGTCTTTATGAAATCATGACAAATGATCGTTATAGACAATTAAAAGAGATGTTACAGTTAAATAGCGATGCGAGAGTATTATTAATTAATACAGAGGGTGACACGGATAAAGAAAATTATCGACAAATAGTGTGGCATGGAAAATATTAATAACAATTTAGACGAAAGCCATCGAGAAGTTACTCCCGATGGCTTTCATCGTACAAGAAAAGACGATATTAGTGAATTTTAATAGTGGCGATTTTATAAGCACCGTATTCATCTGTAATCACAGTATACGTCTTATACCGATCGTAAAATTGATAATTACCTTGGGCATCATAGAAATCAAAGGTTTCATTCATATCAACATAGTATTTGCCATTCGAATATTGTACATCAAGCACTTCATTGTTTGTAAAATAGAAGTAATTGCCCTGATACGCAATTTCATTAATATATTTTTCCAGTTCTTTATAAGCAGAACTACTAGGCGCAAGCATATCGACAATCCAATAAAAATCACCCTCATTTAGGGCCATTTCATAGTATAAGCGGAATGCTTGCACGAATTGACCTGCTAACAAATTGTCTGCTTCAGTAGTAGTCTCTGTTTTACTAGCGGGTTGTTGACTACTTTCGTATAGATTAGCAACAGAACGAACCTCATTTGCAGAAAGGGGCTGAGCAATCCACCCATCAAATTGGTCTACCATACTGTATAGAGGGATAGAGAAGGCGAAGTGTGTGTTTGTTTCGGTTGTGTAAAGTAGTGAGTTAATCCCAATTACATTTCCTGTATTAACATCCACCAAAGGACCGCCACTACTACCTTTATCAATTTGTGCATCGACCTGATATATTTGTTTGTATATAAAATTTTCAAGCTTCATATCCCGTTTATTGCCTGTTATATAGCCGATGGAGGCTGAATTTTCAAAGCCTTGTGGACTTCCAAAGGCAATGACTTCTAAGCCAATAGGTGATTCTGATCTTTCAATACCTAATGGTGCTGTGTCTTGATAGCTAGGAACATGTATTAAAGCTATATCGTAACGATCAGATATACCGACTACTGTACCAGGTGATTCTTGGCCCATAGAATTTCGAACCATTACTTCGACTTCACCTTGGACAACATGCGCATTAGTAATAACATACCCCCCTTTTTTATAGAGGAAGCCGGAACCTTGCGCATTGTTTGTTAGAATAGTGAATACCTTTTGCTGAATCTCCTTTATAAGAGTGACACGATCAACCTGCTGTGCATGAGCTTCTTGCTTTTTCGTCAGTTCCTCAGAGGAAACTTGCTTTGTCTCTAAATTCTGATTGTCATTTATTTCCGAATAGGTGGCTGAACTACTTTTTTTATTGGAGAAGAAATCCCAATAGGCATAGCCCAGCCCACCAAGTGCAATGAAACAGACGGACAATACGATAATGGCCCATGTTGAGATACCCTGTTTTGAGGGTGTATTTGTCAATTTTGTACCACAACCCGAGCAAAATTTACTGTCATTTAGATTCTCATGTTGACAATTTGGACATTTCATCCTATTACCCTCCTGTGAAATATTTACTATTTATATCGGTTGGAAAATATAGTTTTATAGGTAGTTATGGAATTATATGAACGGAGAGGATGATTATAGGAAGAGAAAAAATTTATTTTTCCTATTGACCTTAACGTTGCGTCAAAGTTTACAGTAGCAGTAATGGAGGTGAAAACATGGAATATACAATTCAAGAGCTTGCCCAATTGTCTGGTGTAAGTACGAGAACTCTGCGTTATTATGATGAAATTGGGCTACTGAAACCAGCTAGAACCAATGAGGCGGGCTATCGATTTTACGGTCAATCGGAAGTCGATTTGCTGCAGCAGATTTTATTTTACCGAGCATTGGATATGAAGCTAGCAACTATTCAGGATATTATTCAAGCTCCTCATTTTCAACATTCCGAGGCGCTAAAGTCACATAAAGCTGCTCTGCTTAAACGAAAAGAACAGCTTGAGACGATCTTACAGACGGTAGAAAAAACGATACTATCAATTGAGGGGGAAAGACCTATGTCAAATGAAGAAAAATTTAATGGACTTAAAGAAAAGTTAATCGAGGATAATGAACATAAATATGGTCAAGAGATTCGCGCCAAATATGGAGATAAAACGGTAGATGCTTCCAATGCTAAGCTCATGAATATGACAGAGGAACAATTTCAGGCGATGCAGCAATTGGAGCAGCAAATGTTTGAACGTTTAACAGAAGCAATCGAGGAGGGGGACGCAACAAATGATATTGCAATGGAAGTCGCGGAGCTCCATAAACGATGGCTGTGCTTTACATGGAAAGAATATTCTAAAGAGGCACATGTAGGACTCGCTCAAATGTATATAGCAGATGAACGTTTCACCGCTTATTACGACGAGCGTAGTGTAGTGGGAGCTGCACAGTTTTTACACGATGCAATCGTAGCTTATACGAATAAATAAATAAACCTTCCTTATGCTGATGTTTTAGAAATAATAAATTAGGAAAAAATAAAAGCATAAGGAGGAGATTTTTTTGGATCAACAAGTTATGCAAAAATTAAAAAGACAATTGGAGCAAGAATTACAAGAAATCGAAAAGCGAATAGATGAATCAGAGCGTCCCCAAGCGACAGAGCTATCTAATTATGATAATCATCCAGCTGATAATGCTAGTGATTTAACGGATCAGCTTACAGAAATGGCTATTGATGAGCATCGTGGCGACAATGCAGAGGAAATAAAAGAAGCTCTTCAAGCAATGGCAGACGGAACATATGGCAAATGTGCTGTCTGTGGTAAAGAGATTCCAATTGGACGTTTAGAGGCTATGCCTCAAGCTCTGACATGTGTCGAGCATGCAGAAAAGAAAGAGGATCATTTACGACCAGTGGAAGAGGAAGTGCTTTCTTCAACACCAAGATCGGATGATTTTATAGAGCTTGAAGAATTTGGCTCTTCTGATACACCACAGGACAAAAATCAGTAAGTATTTTCCTGACCAAAGCAGTATAATAGCTGTAGAGGTGAGAAGATGAACATTATTGATTTACATTGTGATGCACTTTTGAAATTAACAACGCTTGAAGCGGCTAGTTTTGCAGAGGATGTGCGTATACACGTCAATCAAAAAAGACTGCAGTTAGGGCAAATAAAAGCTCAAGTATTCGCCATCTTTATTGACCCAGAAATCCCGCAAAACCAGCAATTTCTTGAAGTCATACGCCAAATGGAAGCATTTCATACCCATGTTTTACAAACAGAGGGCATGGTGCATATTACAGATTGGGCCCAGTTAGAGCAATTGGCTCCCCATGAAATAGGAGCTATCTTAAGCTTAGAAGGTTGTAGTGCAATTGGCGAAGATTTAACAAAGCTAATTGCTGTACTTGATGCAGGTGTCAAATTAGTCGGTTTAACATGGAATGAAGAAAATACTGCTGCACATGGAGCGGATCAAGATGCAAGTCTTGGATTGAAGCCATTTGGTAAAGAAGTCATTCAAGTATTAAATGACCGTGACATTATTATTGATGTCTCCCATCTAAATGAACAAAGTTTTTGGGATGTGTTACCGTTAGCGAAACATATTATTGCTAGTCATAGTAATGCACGAGCATTATGTGATCACCCTCGTAATTTAACAGATGCACAAGCGAAGGCTCTTGTAAAACATGGAGGGCATATCCATGTTGTTTATTATCCACTCTTTATTGGTGGTCAAGATGCAACGCTAGAACAATTGGTAAATCATGTGGACCATTTAGCCAATTTAGTAGGTGTCGAGCATATAGGGTTAGGGTCAGATTTTGATGGCATAGGTGTGACCGTAAAAGGATTAGCGCATGCGGGAGAGACTCAAAATTTATTAGAGGCATTACGAACTCGCTTTTCAGAAGAAGAAGTACATGGCATCGCTAGTCAAAATTTCAAACGGTATGTAAAAAAAGCAGCAACCCGTTAAGGCTGCCGCACTTTTTAAAAGAAATAATCAATTAATAAACCAATTCCTAATAGGAAGCCGAAGATTGTATTCGTTTGCGCAGTATATTTCATCGCAGGCATCACTTCTTTGGCTTCTTTTTTATCTCTGAATATTTGAATGGCACGTAATGGTTTAGGAATACTTAAGAAAATAATCAAAGCCCAAAAAGTAATGCCATCAATTGCAACAAGGGCGATCACCCATAAGTATGATACGATAAAAAATCCTGATAGCACGGAGATTGCATTATCACGTCCTACCAAAATGGCTAATGTTTTGCGTCCACCTTCTGTATCGCCAACAATATCACGAATATTATTGGATAGCATAATAGCACCAACTAAAATCATACTTGGAACGGAAAGTAAAATGGCATCAAGTGTTACTGTAAGCGTTTGAATATAGAAAGCAATCAAAACGATTCCCATTCCCATTACTGCCCCAGAAATAATTTCTCCAAAAGGTGAATAGGCGATTGGATATGGCCCACCTGTATATAAAAAACCAATAAGCATACAAACTAGTCCGACAGCAGCTAACCACCAAGATGTTGAGGCACATATGTAGATGCCAAGTAGCATGGCAATAGCATAAAAGCTTAGCGCAATCATCATAATCGTTTTTGGTTGTACACCATGACGGACAATCGTTCCCCCAATTCCGACAGAATGCTCGTTATCTAATCCTAATTTGTAATCGTAATATTCATTGAACATATTCGTTGCTGCTTGAATAAGCATACTTGCAATGAGCATAGCAAAAAATAGTCCAAAATCAATTGTTTCTTTTTCAATTGCTAGTGCAATTGCTGTTCCTAGGAATACTGGAACAAATGAAGCGGTTAAAGTATGTGGACGTGTTAAATGCCACCAAACTTTAAAACCCCTATCAGCTTCAATGACTTTGGTCATAAGGTCTTTCTCTCCTTCAAATGTTGTCGACTCTTCTTATTTTAAACGAAGATTGAGAAAATGGGTAGGTTCACAGCTTATTACATACTGTAAAATGAAAAAAAGTGATACAATAGAACATGCATTTATGAACTGAAAATAAAAATAGGGTGAATAGCAACAGTACGAATGACACGGTTGCCAGCCCCCAAAATGATGTAATTTCGCCATCATTTATTATGTACACTGCAACAACGGAGGTAATTTTCATGCAACAGAAGTGGTACCAAGCCACAGAAGTAGAAGTGGACTATTTGGGCCAAAGCCTTCATTTTTATATGGAAACAATGGAAGTGAGTCACCTATCTGCATTAGCGTTTTATGCAGCAGGTGAAGAGTGCTATAAAGGTGAACGATTTTATTGGCAAAATAGAGAAAAAACAATGACATTAGTTGGGCTAGGACATGCCCATACCATTCAAAATAATAAAAAAAATGAACGTTTTGATGCTGTAGAAGCTGAATGGAAAAGTTTAACGAAAAACTGTCCGAAAGGACAAAGCGAGCTCCAACCTATTTTGTTCGGGGGCTTTACATTTGATCCACAAAATAATGTTGCTGGGGAATGGACGGGTTTTCCAGAGTCTTATTTTGCATTAGCGACATTTCAGCTTGTCATACGCGATGATAAGGCATATGTTAGCATTCATCTTCTGACACCGGATCAGGATGGTGAGGCTAAGTTTGAGGCATTGAGAAAAGAGCGAGATCATTTAGTTCATGCAGCACAGGTTAAGGAAGTGAAAACGTATTCAAAGCCTGAAATATCAAGCTACTTTGAGCCTTATAAAGACCCTTATTTAGCTTCTATTGACCAAGTGACAGCTTTAATTAAGCAAAAGAAAGCGGATAAGGTTGTTATTGCACGATCACTTGCACTGCAATTTAAAGAGCAAGTAACTGCTCCACAAGTGCTGTCGCAAATTATCCATGAACAACCAGAAAGTTATTTGTTCGGCTTAGAGCATGAAAATCTATTATTCTTCGGAGCATCACCTGAGCGTCTTGTAAAAGTGGAGGATGGTCGAGCATTTTCTTCATGTGTTGCTGGTTCAATTAAGCGAGGAAAAACAGCAGTAGAAGACGAGGCTTATGGACAAAGCTTGTTACATGATCCCAAAAACGGAGGGGAACACCAATATGTTGTCGATATGATTGCAGACACATTCCGTAAAAATTGTGTGGATATAACCCTCCCTGAAAGTCCACGTCTATTAAAAATACGAGATATTCAACATTTATACACACCTGTCGAGGGACAGCTAAATAAGGATGCTACGATACTACAACTCACAAAAACTTTACATCCTACTCCAGCATTAGGAGGCGTACCACGTATGGAAGCATTGGCGGCTATTCGTAAGTATGAACCGATGAATCGAGGCTTGTATGCTGCGCCAATTGGGTGGTTAGATGCAGAGGGAAATGGTGAATTTGCAGTTGCGATACGGTCAGCAGCATTGCTTCATGATAAAGCTTATTTATATGCCGGTGGCGGTATTGTAGCAGATTCAGAACCACAATCTGAATATGATGAAACATTAGTGAAATTCCGTCCAATGCTTCGTGCGCTAGGGGGACAATTACATGAGTGAACGGAAAATTTTAACAGATTATGTTTATAAAATGGTCGCGTCGTTAGTACAAGCTGGGGTAGAAACTGTTGTCGTTAGTCCAGGGTCACGTTCAACACCTCTTGCCTACGCGGTCGCTTCTACAAAACAATTAAAAATGTATCGTCAAGTAGATGAACGCTCAGCTGCTTTCTTTGCTTTAGGGCTTGCGAAAGCTACTGCTAAGCCTGTTGTTCTCTTATGTACATCCGGTACAGCAGCAGCAAACTACTTCCCTGCAATTGTTGAGGCAAGCTATGCTCGTGTGCCGCTGATTGTCATCACGGCTGATCGACCACATGAACTACGTGAGGTAGGTGCACCGCAGGCAATTAATCAGCCTCATTTATATGGTTCACATGTGAAATGGAGTGTAGATTTTCCATTAGCAGATGGTGCTGCTCCTACATTGCCTTTTATCGAACGTCATATTGCACGAGCAATAGCAATTGCTACAAGTGCACCTTTTGGACCAGTGCATATGAATGTTCCTTTCCGAGAGCCTTTATTAATTGATTTACAGGATGAATTGCCAACCATGACATTTAAACATAGCAGCATGGGACAATTAATCCCAACAAGCGCTGCTATGCAGGAACTTTCCGCTATTTTAAAGTCGACTAAAAGAGGCTTTATTATTGTTGGAGAATTAGCACTTGGCACGAATCTAGCGTTTGTCTGGGAATTTGTACGTCAGTTGAAATGGCCTGTCATAGTGGAAAGCTTGTCAAATATGCGTGCAGCTGTACCAGAGGATTGCTTACCATATCTCGTGACAACCTATGATGCCATTATGAAGAGTGAGGATTTTAAGGCACTTGTTCAGCCGGATACAGTTTTACGTATAGGGGCACAGCCTGTTTCTAAATTTATAATGCAATTTATTACTAAAACAGAGCCAAATGCTTATGTCATTATTGATGAAGATCCAATGTTTAGAGATGCTACTGGCGTATCTACACATTTTGTTCATGCAAATATCGACCAATGGTTAACACAATTAGCCATTACTAACACGGCATTTGAGGAAGCATACTTAACCGAATGGCAAAAAGCCAATCAGTTGGCTGCTACTTATATTGAACAATATTCAGAGGTAGAAAAAGATGAAGGAGCGATGGTCAGTCGTTTATTGAAAATGATTCCTGATGGTAGCGATATATTCGTTAGCAGTAGTATGCCAGTGCGTGATATTGATACATTTTTATTAGCAACACCGAAGGATATCCGTTTCTTTGCGAACCGTGGGACGAATGGGATTGATGGCGTAGTATCAACAGCATTGGGCTTCAGTGAAGGAAATGACCGAGAAACCTATTTATTGATTGGTGATCTAGCCTTTCTACATGATGTGAATGGGCTGATTGCTTCTAGATACCAAGAATGTAACTTAACCATTCTTGTGATGAATAATGATGGTGGAGGTATTTTTTCTTATTTACCTCAATCGACAGTAGAAGCCCATTACGAGGATCTTTTTGGCACACCGACTGCACTTGAATTCCATGATATTGCCCATATGTATAATATGGAGTATGTACGAGTAGATACTATCTCTGAATTATCAGAGAAGTTTTCATCAGACAAAACACGGCCTTTACGCTTAATTGAAATATTTACAAATAGAGCGGAAAACGTTCAGGCTCATCGAGCGTTATGGAACCGGATTAATGCGGAGTTAAAAGCATGACGAGCTTATTGATCCGTGGACTTAAAACCCATGTGGACATATGGAATGAAAACGGTAGCCATACATTAGTAGCTTTACATGGATTTACGGGAAGCACGGTTACCTGGAACAATCTAGCACAAGCTCTGCCGGATGTCCGTATAATTGCGATTGATTTAATTGGGCATGGGCATACAGCTACTCCAGAACAAATTAAGCGTTTTTCAATGGAGGAACAGTTACAGGACTTAGAGGAACTGTTTTGTCAGCTTCATATTGAGAAATTTACATTGTTGGGCTATTCAATGGGGGGAAGGATTGCATTATCTTATGCCATTGCGTTTCCTAATCGTATTCAAAAGCTTATTCTAGAAAGTGCATCTCCCGGTTTACGAACAGTAGAGGAACGACGTGAACGTAGTGAGCGAGATGACATATTAGCACAAAAAATCATCACTAATGGGTTAGTCTCTTTTGTGAATGCATGGGAGAATATACCGCTTTTTGCATCACAGCGTCATCTTTCTGACACTGTGCGAAAGGCCATTCGTGCAGAAAGACTTTCTCAGAAGGAAGAAGGATTGGCAGGAAGCTTAAGAGGTGTTGGAACAGGAACCCAACCTTCAAATTGGCACCTCTTGGACAAACTAGAAATACCTGTGCTACTGATTACGGGTTCATTGGATGAGAAATTTTGTAAAATTGCACTAGAAATGAAAGCGCTATTAAAAACTGTTAGGCATATGACAGTAATTGATGCTGGACATGCAATTCATGTGGAAAATCCCGCTGAGTTTGCTACAATAGTAGAGGAGTATATAACGTAATATTATTGTTACGTTAGCGCCTCGATAATAACGAGACGAATTTAGAATATAGGAGGCAATTCAATGACACGTCAATGGACTTCATTACATACTTATGAAGATATTAAGTATGAGTTCTATAACGGAATCGCAAAAATTACGATTAATCGTCCAGAAGTGCGTAATGCATTCCGCCCAAAAACGGTTATGGAAATGATTGATGCATTTTCACGTGCACGCGATGATAAAAATATCGGTGTAATTATTTTAACAGGTGAAGGTGAACATGCCTTCTGCTCAGGCGGAGATCAAAAAGTTCGCGGTCATGGTGGCTACGTAGGAGACGATGAAATCCCACGTCTAAACGTTCTTGATTTACAACGTTTAATCCGTGTAATTCCAAAACCTGTAGTGGCAATGGTTGCAGGCTATGCAATTGGTGGAGGACACGTATTACATGTTGTTTGTGATTTAACAATTGCTGCTGACAACGCTCGCTTTGGACAAACAGGTCCAAAAGTAGGTTCATTTGATGCTGGTTACGGCTCAGGCTATCTTGCTCGTATTATTGGACATAAAAAGGCTCGTGAAATTTGGTACCTTTGCCGTCAATACGATGCACAACAAGCGCTTGATATGGGCTTAGTTAATACAGTGGTTCCTTATGACCAATTAGAAGATGAAACTGTTCAATGGTGTGAAGAAATGCTACAAATGTCTCCAACTGCATTGCGCTTCTTAAAAGCAGCGATGAATGCAGATACTGACGGCTTAGCAGGTCTGCAACAAATGGCTGGTGACGCTACACTTCTTTATTACACAACAGATGAAGCAAAAGAAGGTCGTGACGCTTTCAAAGAAAAACGTCAACCAGACTTTGGCCAATTCCCAAGATTCCCTTGATTTAGCTAGAGTGCTTGTAAAGCTCGTATCTTTTAGAGATACGAGCTTTTTTGTATGCCTGGAAAATTGGTAGTGGTGGCTAGAGCGGGGAAAGTGATGGATAAAAGTGAAGTGACGGATAAAACAAAAAAGTAATCGATAAAAGCAAAATTATAACGTTTAAAAGCAAATGTATCATGAATAGACAAGGGCTAGGGTAAAGCGTTAAGATGTAGGATGATTGGAGTGACAAATATGTATCCGAATTGGATTATACAGCGTGCCTATTTAACACCGTTACGTAAGGCATTAACTTATAAAGAACAAAGTTGGACTTTTTTAGAGTTGAATGATTTATCTATTAAACGTGCCCGCCAAATAGTGGGACTGGGTATACAGCAGGGAGATCGGATTGCCATCATGGGGCCAAGTAAACCAGAGCTTGTAATCACCATGTATGCTTGCATGCATCTGCAATGTGAGATGGTTATGCTAAATCGTAGGTTGTCACAGGATGAACTTGGTTACCAGTTGGCGGATTCTGAGGCAGTTGCCGTATTGATTGCGGATGAGGATGTAAATAAGTTGCCTGCAAATACCGCTCATTATTTATTTTCAATGATTGAAGAGGGGGAAGAAGGTGCATTCGATATAGGAAAGGAATGGCCTTTGGACCAAACAACGACGATAATGTATACCTCTGGGACAACAGGCTTTCCAAAGGGGGTACGTCAAACGGTAGGTAACCATCAGGCAAGTGCAACGGCCTCGGTTTTAAATATTGGCCTACACGCTGATGATGTTTGGCTATGTGCTGTTCCGTTATTCCATATTAGTGGATTTTCGATATTAGTGCGTTCACTGCTATATGGCAATCAAGTCTATTTATATGATCATTTTGATGTAGAAGCTATTACGCATCATATTATGAATGGTGAAGTAACGCATATGTCAGTTGTAGCTGTGACGTTGGAAAGAATCTTACATACGTTGGAGCAACACAAAGGTAAAGCTTCCTCCCGTTTTAAATTAATGCTTGCTGGTGGAGGGCCAGTGCCAGCTGATTACTTAGCGAGAGCACATGCGTTAAACTTAGCTGTAGCTCAAACGTATGGAATGACAGAAACCTCCTCACAAACAGCTACATTAGCAAGTGAGGATGCGATACGGAAAATTGGCTCCGCTGGAAAGCCTTTATTTTTTAATCAAATCAAAATTGTAGAACCAAACGTGCAAGGCGAAGGAGAAATTTGCATTAAAGGGCCACATGTTACACCTGGCTATATCGGCCGTTTTGCACAAAAAAGCGCCACGCGCGATGGCTGGTTGCATACAGGAGATATTGGTTATCTAGATGAAGATGGGTATTTATTTGTCATAGATCGCAGAGCAGATTTGATAATTTCTGGTGGAGAAAATATATATCCTGCTGAAATAGAGAATGTGCTGCTCATGCATCCAGCTGTAAAGGAAGCAGGGGTATGTGGTGTCGATGATAAGCAATGGGGACAAGTACCGCTTGCCTTTGTTGTGTTGAATGAACAAGTATCAGTCGAACAATTACAAGCTTTCTGTCAACAGAAGCTGGCTAAATATAAGTTGCCAAAGGAAATTATTATTACAAACAGTCTCCCACGAAACGGAGCAGATAAGCTGCTTAGACGAAAATTACTACAATAAAATACTTGTAAATAAAATACTTGTAAAAAAGAAGCCTTTTGTACGCTAGGCTTCTTTTTATTTTGTAAATATTTGAACTTTTAGCATGAAATTAATCATTCATTAACATAATAAAAAAGGAGAGGCATAAACTATTTAGTAAAGGAGAATGACTCATATGAGGAAATATATATATAATGCTGTCATTATATTATTTGTTCTACAAATGAGTCATGTGCAAGTTTTTGCAAACTATGAAAAAGATGATGTAGCAACTGCTCATTCAATTAAAACACTACAATCTCTCATTAATAAAGAAGTTATGCAGCTATCAACGGAATTCTCTATTCACTATACTGGTGACATATCTGATATTAAAGATGAACTAACAGACATTACGAAAGGTGCGATTCAAAACTCTTATATTTATACTAATATTTCTAGCTTTAAATGGAAGTATGATGGTTATAGCAATAATATTGCTATTGCTTTTACATTTACCTATCATCTTTCACAAACAGAAGAAGCAATTGTCGAGCAAACATTGACAGATATCATTGCACCTATGCAAGGATTAAGCGACATACAAAAATTACAGGCTGCACATGATTTTATTGTTCTAACTGCGGAATATTCCAAGGAAACAGAAGGAAGTCAATATTCCCCTTACACACTACTGACAGAAAATAAGGGAGTCTGCCAGGCATATGCATTAGTGCTTTATCGAATGTTAGAAATGCTGGGCTTTGAGGTGCAGTATGTACCTGGAAAAGTGGGCGAACAGCTCCATGCGTGGGTATTAGTGAAACTTGATCATAATTGGTATCATATCGATGTGACATGGGATGATCCATTACCTGACCAGAAGGGGGAAGTACGTTATCAATACTTCTTGGTGTCGGATCGCCAATTATCACAGGACCATACCTGGGATTATGCAAGCTTTCCAGCTGCAACAAGTGAGAAATATTCTGATATGCAGGAAGTAACAAAAAGACAAAGTATAACAACGCCTTTGCATGAAGGTTTCAATCCAGATAGGGGTATATCTATACTGGACGGAAATAGGCTTGCCAACCAACCATTCATAGAAAAGCCTACAAAACTTGTTTCACAAAACCAAAATGAGTCAAACACTATAGTTCCGTTTGGCTTTAATGGATGGGCAACGATTTTAGTAGAAAGTATGGTGGCTTTCCTAGTGCCTCATTCAAAGGATATTCAAGTTTCCCAAACAACGAAGCGGTTCATATCGATAGAGCGAACAGAAAAACGAATGCCGCAAGAAAAATACGTCATAATAAAGGAGGTGTCCCATCCATTTTCGGGGCACCTCCTTCTTTCAATCAATTATTGAATGCTTAGAGCTTTATCTAATGTTTGAATGTTTTTCTTCATCAATGTAAAGTAAGTTTCTTTATTTTTTTCATCGTCTGCCGTTAATACACTTAAATTATGCAATACAAGGGATTCTGCACCAACTTCTTTTTGAATTACCTCTGCTAATTTAGAAGAGACATTTTGTTCAAATAAAATATAGTGAATATGCAGTTCATTAGCTTTATCAACAATCGTTGTTAGTTCTTTTTGTGATGGTTCATTTTGAGAATTCAAGCCAGCAATAGGTACTTGTGTTAGACCATATTGACCTGCAATATAGCCGAATGCTGCATGAGATACAAAAAATGTTTTATTTTGTGCTTGATCAGCCATTGCTTTAAACTCACCATCTAAATCTTGTAATTCTTTTACCAATGTCTCGTAATTTTGATTAAAAGTAGATTCTTCAGCAGGCATTTTTTCCACTAACGTGTTTTTAATAGCAAGTGCTAAATCTTGACTAATTGTTGGAGACAGCCAAACATGAGGGTCGATATCTCCATGCTCATGGTCGTCATGACCGTGTTCATCTTCTGCATGAGCATGATCTTCCTCTGTTGTAGCATGCTCATGGTCATCATCTTCAGCATGAACATGACCTGTGCTGATAGCTAATTTTTCATCAGACACCTCATCAGCAGTTGCCACCATTGTGACATCTTCAGTGGCTAAGGTCTTTTTAGCATTTTCAACAAAGCCCTCAAGTCCTAAGCCAATATAGAAAAAGATATTAGCATCTGCTAATTTCATCATATCCTTTTGTGTTGGTTCAAATGTATGTTCATTAGCACCAGCAGGATAAATAGAAGAAACATCCACAAAGTCACCACCAATACGCTGTGCAAAATAGCTTAAAGGATATACAGTAGTATAAATTGTTAATTTATCTTTCTCATTAGAAGATTTTTGGGTAGTAGATGATTGGTCTCCGCAGGCAGCGGTAAACAGGGCAAGAACTGTGACTAGCAATAATACATAAACTTTTTTCATATAATATAATCCCTTCTTTAAATAGTAACCATTACGATTTATTTTTTAGAACAGTTATTATAATAACGCACAACTTCAAAAAGTACAAGAAAAAATGACCTCCGAAAATTAATTCTTTTTCGAAGGCCATTTTTCTGGCACTGGATCAAAGCCACCAGAATGAAATGGATGGCATTTGGATATACGCGTAATAGTTAGAATAAATCCTTTTAGCGCCCCATGTTTTTGAAAAGCTTCGAGGCCATAAGAAGAACATGTGGGATGGAAACGACAAGTAGGTGGCGTCATAGGTGAGATGTATTTTCTGTAAAACTTAATGAGCCAAATAAAGGGATATTTCATCGTTGTTCTTCCTCTTGTTGCGATGTAAATTGTTCTGGCTTTGCGTCAATTGTTTGCGTAAAGATATTGTTTTTTTTCTTGATAATGAAAATGACAGAAAGACCGAACATTAACATCATCATAGCAATCATAATAATAATTGGTAATGGCACACCCATTGCTTTCACTCCAAATTCAATTAATAAAATGTATAAATAATGAATGACTTGCTAGTTCTCCTCTTGATGATAGCTTTGTTTAGGTTTTTCATCAACGGTATGTTTAAAAGCATAGGCACGGTTGACACTGATAACTGTCGCAATAGTGATAATAATAACGATGATGATTGCGACGATTAAGAGCGTAGTTAAACTCATCATACTCACTCCGTTCTTTGTTCATCATATTTATTATAAGTTAAAATGACATTTTAATTGTGAAGGAAGTTTGACATTCCAGGGAATAAAACAACACCTTTCTCTCCATACTATGGGAAAAGGAGTGAATCGTAAAGATGGATCGTCAGCGTGTATATTTTTCACTTGCCAATAGAACCTATTATACTAATCCATATGCAGGACCTTGGAATTTTGAACTTAATGTGGATCGACAAGCATTAGATGTTTTTGAGAGAATTTTTCAGCAAATGCAGTTGTTAGAAATCTCCAATGCATGGCGTGCACAGTTACCGTATATCCAATATCACTTAGATAGAGAAAATGATGAAATTGATTTAAGATTGATGAAAATTTATGCATTAGTTCATGAGTATGGAGATGAGGAAACGAAGGCTTTTGTGGAGCAGCTACCTTATTTTAATAAGCGTGTCTAATGGGGTTGATTTTCACTTTGAGTGTCGCCACTCTCAGTGAAAATCAATCACCTTAGTAGAGGGTATTAACATATTGCCTTTAATATAGTAAAAACAGCTTCACGTGGGACGATTACAGGTATATTCAGTTGATGTTTAATCATATTTTTCATAGGTGTCGAATAGCCCATACAATCAAGAATGAGCAGATCAGCTCCATCGTATTCTAATTGCTGTGCCTTTGCTAATAAATCAAGTGCATTAAAGTGGTAAGGTGAACTTGCAGAAAAGATCACGTCAAAATGAGCATTTTGCCATTTTTCTTCAACAGTTATTTGTTGCTCAGGCTCAGGACCTATTAAACCAATGGCTAATTCCGTATGAAGGCCCTTCACTAAGTTAGTCATCATACGATCGGGGAGTAAAAGATTTTTAAAGGATAGTTTATTGGTAAAATCGCCTGTACACATCAGTAAAATCCAAGTAAAGTCATGGAGATCATGAAGGCATTGCTGAATATGGGGCATGAGCTTTGCTTTACTTAACCTTACCTGCTGACCATTTGTCAGGAGAGTCACTAAAACATCATTGTCTTCCTGTGAGGGAGATAGCGCAGCAATTTCAGATGGTGAAAGAGAATCAAGGACACCAAATTCATGAACATGAAGGCCTCCTTGTCTTAATTGCTGAATATCCTCCGCCATATCTTTGCGAGGGGCTTGACCAATAGTTACAATGGCAATTTTTGAGTTTTCCATTGGACTTCCTCCGCTTCATAATATTTTTCTCCGTTTACATAAGTTTGTAGTACTTTCGCTTCGGTTTCAAAAATAGGGTGAGACCAAACAACAAAATCAGCATCTTTACCTTTCTCAAGACTACCAATTCGATGATCAAGCTGTACAAGCTTTGCTGCATGTATCGTAATGCTTTTTAAGGCTGTTTGTTCATCTAACCCATAACGAATTGCTTCAGAGGCACAATACTTTAAGTACTGAATCGGTACAAAGGGATGATCCGTCATGATAGCAAAAGGAATGTTATGCTCTTTAAATATGGCAGCAATCGCTGGTGTAGAATGCCGTGTTTCATATTTAGATGGGGTTAACATATAAGGACCAAGCGTAGCCTGGAATCCACTATTTTTTACTGCATCAACAATGAGATACCCTTCTGTACAATGCTCTAAATGGAGCTTCACATTAAATTCTTTGGCAATTCGTATAGCGGTCATAATATCATCTGCTCTATGGCAGTGAAGACGAAGGGGCATTTCACCACGAAGTACCTCAATAAATGGTCGTAATTCGGTATTTTGGGATACTTCTTCAGATTGCTCCTGTTCATTCAGCAGGCTAGCCCGTTGGAAGCCATCACGTAGCAGCTGAGCAATCGCCATACGGGTCATTGGCTTTCGTTTATATTGATTACCAAAGACGTTCTTTGGATTTTCCCCTAATGCTCCTTTTAATCCACTTCGTTCTACTAGGACACGAGAAGCAAGGGTAGGACCTGCTGTTTTTAGGATACTCCAAATACCACCAATAACATTGGCACTACCCGGACCAGTTTGTACTGTTGTCACGCCACCTTCAAGTGCATGCTGAAAGGAGAAATGGCGAATATCAACACTGTCCAAAGCATGCATAAGCGGCGTAAATGGCTCACTATATTCATTAGCATCATTAATATCTTCGGTTACTTCAGCCCATGTTCCGACATGTGCATGGATATCAATTAATCCTGGTGTGACATAAGCTCCCTGTAGATCGATTACGTGCGCATGAGGGGGAATTTCTTTGGCTGACCCTACATAAACAATGCGACCATTTTCAACCCATAGCTGGTCAAAAGTATCATTTTGTTCATTGACTGTGAGAAACGTTGCATGATGATAAATTATCATTTTGACATACCTTCTTCCGTTGCATAAACTTTTTCCCCTTTAATAAAAGTAGCGATAACCTGTGCGTCTAAATTTAATGGGTGCTTATCCCATATCACAAAATCAGCATAAAGGCCATCACGAATAGCACCTGTTTTATGGGCAATGCCAAGGAAATCAGCAGCACCCGTTGTCAATGAATAGAGAACATCGGAGCGTGACATACCTTCTCTAACGGCTAAACAACCTTCTAATGTCAGATGAGATGTGCTACTAACAGGATGATCTGTACAAAAAACAAATGGAATTGTTTGAGTGAATAGCTGACGATACAGCTTTGGCGACAGCTCCATCATCTCATTATGCTCAATATAACGGAATGTTGGTCCAGCTATAACCGTATGGAAAGCTGTCTCCTCAAGAAGAGGAATTTCCGTGCCATGAATAATATGAAAGTCAAAAGCATTATTAAATTCTTGTTGTAGTCGATGAATTAGTTCAATATCGACAGCTTTATGTGCCCGCACAACAATTTTATGGATGGAAGGATCCTGTTGTTGAATTTGTTGAAGTGTGTCCCTTAAGATTTTAGCGATGCCCATACGAGTCAGTGGCTTTTTCTTTTCAGCAAAAAATGTACTTTTTGCCTGGTGCCCTATAGAAAAGGAATAAGCGACATCTTTTGCAATCACCATTTCATCTACAGTTGTATGTGTATGATGAATGATAGCCGTTTTGGCACCAATTAAGCTTTTTGGAGAAGGAACAATATGAGATGCTGTAACCCCATGTGAGACAGACTTTTGAAAGGCTACATCAAACGGGTAAATGCCATCAACAACTGAATATTGTAGATGCGAATCAAATTCATAACTATCATCACCTTCCCAACGAATGCCAATTTCAGCTAAACCAATTTGTGAACAACTATCGATTAGGCCAGGAGTAATATAATAGCCATCCAAATTTATTTCATTCTCATCAGTATGTGTAGCTTGTTCGAAATACTCTCCTTGTACTTGGAATGACTGTTTGGCAAAGCTACGAGTGTCAGAGTTAAATACAAGCCCATTTATATATCGAGTCATCGGATCAGATCTCTCCTTATGAAGAGAAAAGCGGAGACAAGAATCTCCACTTTTCTGGTTGAGTTATTTTGAAATGGATACGTTTGTACCATTTGGATGAACAATTTGAACAGAGTTATCAGCAGAAACTTCAAAGCCCTGCACATTTTTATTCACGCCTGCAACAGTTTGAGTTGCTTCTAATTCGATACGTGGAACATCCGCTAGTATAAGTTTTAATGCCTCTTGATATAATTTTGCTCGTTCTTCTTGTACGACTGTTTCGGATACAGCACGCTCCAATAATTTATCAACCTCTGGATTGCTGTAGCCTTTACCATTACCTAACGCTCCTATTTGATTTGTGTGAAATAATTGGTAGAGGAAGAAATATGGATCTGGATACCAAGTCCAACCACCAATATTCATTGGAGCATTGCCCTTTGCTACTGTATCACTGTAAGTACCCCATTCAAGTACTTTAATTTCAACATCTATATTTAAATTTTTCTTCAATTGACTTTGGAAAATCGTTGCGTAAGGGACACGTGCCTCTGATACGTAAATCTCCGTTTTGAAGCCGTCAGCATAGCCGGCATCCGCTAATAATTTTTTAGCTTCTTCAGGATTATATTTCGGTACCATATCGACTAAGGATTTATCATAGCCCCAAGAACCTGGAGGTAATGGTAAATATGAGACGTCACCGCCACCCCATTGATTAACACCAGAAATGATTTCCTCAACATTTGTTGCCATATAAATGGCTTCACGTACACGTTTATCGGCAGTTGGACCAACCTTATTGTTAAGATCTAGGTAAACAATGGATAAGCCCGGATTTGTTAAAAGCTCAAGATTACTATCTTGATTGATAATTTCTCGATTTTGGCCTTTTACGTCCATCGCGATATCAATATCACCTGAACGTAATGCATTGGTCATCATATTTTGGTCGGAGATAAATTTCATTGTTAAATGATCGAGATGTGGTTTGTCCCCCCAATAATTTTCATGGCGCGCCAGTTTTACTTCTTGGTCTTTTTTCCACTCTGTTAACTGGAATGGACCAGTACCAACGAAATGCTCAGAAAATTTATCGCCCCATCCTTCAATCTCTTCTTTTGGAATAATGATATTCCCAGCATCAGTTAGCATAGCAAGTAGGGCAGCATTAGGAGTAGCTAAGTGAATCTCTACTTCATAATCAGATAGTACCTTAACCTCTGTCACGCCACTAAGACGATTCATAGCCGACCCTTTAGCAGAACGTTCTAATGAATATTTCACATCTTCAGCTGTCATCTCACGACCATCTTGGTATTGTCCTTTTTGGAATTTTACACCCTCACGTAATTTGAACGTATAAACTAACATATCATCTGATACTTTCCATTCCGTTGCTAAAGAGGGAATGATATCCGACAGATCTTTGTTATAAACAACTAAAGTATCACCCATTTGACGCATTACCTGTGATTCATAAACCCCCGTATATTTGATCGGGTCAAACGTTTTGGCATTCGCTGAAAGACCAACATTTAATGAGCCTCCAGAAGTAACTTCTCCATCTTTTTCATCTGTTGAGTTATTTTTTTCTGTATTCCCACCACAAGCAGCTAAAACAGCAATCATTAAAGTTAAAAAGAAAAGTAGGAAAGATTTTTTTACGTTTATTTTCTTCATCCGTGCTAGCCTCCTTTATTTTGTTTCACAATATGAACCGTTGATTCAAAAATGGTAGGTTCGAAATAAAAGTAGCACATTTGTAAACAAGAAGTAAATAAAAAATTAAAAAGATTCAGAAAAAAATATATTTACAAATAATTATCGCTAGGTGTAGTATTTAATTATTCACAATATGAACCACTGATTCTAATAATGAAAAGGAGGTCTTAATAAGATGGGCTCATTTATTTTAAGAAGGTTAGTAAACCTTATTCCAACACTGTTAGTAGTTGGTATCATCGTATTTATTATTACGCGAATGATTCCAGGTGATCCAGCTACTGTCATGCTTGGTCCCCAGGCTAGTGTGGAAGATGTAGAGAATTTAAGAGAAGAGCTGGGATTAAATAAGTCAATGCCTTCACAATTTATTTCATATGTAGGTGACTTAGCCCAGTTAAATTTGGGTTATTCCTATTCTTATAGCGAGTCTGTGTTGGGGCTTATTATTGAAAGATTCCCAAATACAGTTGTACTTGCACTAGCAGCCTTATTAATAGCTGTCGTAATAGGCATCCCAGCAGGTATATTGGCAGCTAGAAAACAAAATACGATCATTGATTATGTGGTCATGCTTGTGTCACTAGTAGGAGTATCCATGCCAATTTTTTGGTTGGGAATCATGCTTGTCTTATTCTTTAGTGTCAATCTTGGCTGGTTCCCTGCGACTGGAATGGGGAATATGAGTGAAGGTTTTTGGCCATATGTAAAGCATTTAATTTTGCCAGCCTTTGCTTTAGCAACAATTCCAATGGCGACATTTGCGCGTATTACACGTTCGAGTATGTTAGAGGTCATTTCACAAGATTATATTAAAACAGCACGTTCTAAGGGCATAAAAGAATATTTGGTTATTGGGAAGCATGCGTTTAAAAATGCTTTAACGCCAATCTTAACGGTACTAGGTATGCAAATTTCTAATTTACTAGGTGGTGCCGTTTTAACAGAAACGATTTTTAGCTGGCCTGGGATGGGTCGACTGATTGTAGATGCTATAGATAAACGTGACTTTGTCGTTGTACAAGGTACAGTTATTTTCATTGCCTTTATCTTTGTCCTTATTAACTTAATCGTTGATGTGTTGTATAAGGTTGTGAATCCAAAGGTCAATCTTGAATCGAATGGAGGGAAGAAATAACAATGACTCAAGCAGTTGTCAATGAAACTAAAAAAAGAAATACGTTGTTACGAAAGTTGCTTAAAAATAAATTAGCAACAATTGGGTTAGTGATTGTATCCTTGATGGCCATTGTTGCTATCTTCGCTCCATTAATTGCTACCCACCCACCAAATGAAATGACTGTTGGTAAATCATTTTTACCCATGAATACCGAAGGACATTTGCTTGGAACAGATAACTATGGTCGAGATTTATTTAGTCGTTTAGTTTATGGAACCCGAATATCTATGATTGTCGGAATTGCAGCAGTGTTATTTGGTGCTGTGTTTGGGACATTACTCGGTCTTGTTGCGGGATATTTTGGGGGGCGTAGTGATTCCATTATCATGCGCACAATGGATGGTCTTTTCGCCTTTCCATTCATTTTATTAGCTATTACGCTAATGACGGTATTAGGACAAGGACTTGTAAATGTTATTGTCGCTATTGGTATAGCCAATATACCAGGGTTTGCTAGGCTAGTTCGTGGTCAGGTTTTAAGTGTTAAAGAAGAAGAGTTTATTGAGGTGACGCATTCTTTAGGGGCTACACATTCACGTATCATTTTTAGTCATATACTACCCAACTGTTTAGCTCCATTGATTGTCTATGGAACGATGAGTACAGCAGGCGCTATTATTTCGGAGGCTGCACTTAGTTTTTTAGGGTTAGGGGTACAGCCTCCAACAGCCTCATGGGGTAGCATTTTAAAGGATGGTAAAGACTTTTTAGTATTAAATCCTCAAATGGCGACATTTTCAGGTATCTGTATTTTGTTAACAGTCCTTGGTATAAACCTTTTAGGAGATGGATTACGTGATGCATTAGATCCGAAAATGAAAGTTTAATGAAAGGGGGTGGCGTCATGACTGAACGTTTACTAGATGTAGAAAACTTGACAGTAGAATTTAAAAGTGGTGGCTCTACAATGAAAGCTGTTAATGGAGTTAATTTACAATTAAATAAGAAAGAAACGCTAGGAATTGTTGGTGAATCTGGATCGGGAAAAAGTGTTACAGCCACTGCTCTCATGCGTTTAATTCCATCTCCGCCAGGAAAAATAACGAACGGAGTAATTCGTTTTAATGGGCGCGATTTAATAGGGATTTCAGAAAAGGAAATGCGGAATGTCAGAGGTAATGAAATGTCGATGATTTTTCAAGACCCTATTACGAGTCTAAATCCCGTTTTAACAGTGGGCAATCAAATTTTAGAAGTGATCCAAGCGCATGAGCATATATCCAAGAAGGATGCAGCAATAAAAGTTGTGGATATGCTGAAAATGGTAGGGATTCCTGAGCCAGAAAAGCGTTTGAAAATGTATCCTCATGAATTTTCAGGTGGGATGCGTCAACGTGTCATGATTGCTATCGCGCTTGCTTGTAATCCAAAGCTACTTATTGCTGATGAGCCCACTACAGCATTGGATGTAACTGTACAGGCCCAAATTCTTGATTTGATGAAAAAATTACAGCAAGAACACGATACAGCCATTATTATGATTACGCATGATTTAGGTGTAGTTTGGGAGCTTTGTGACAAAGTGAATGTCATGTATGCAGGTCGTACAGTGGAGTCGACTACAACAAGACAGCTCTATGAAAAACCATTACACCCCTATACTTGGGGATTATTAGAGTCGCAGATTACGATGGGGACACAAGGCCAGCAAAGGCTGCCAGCCATCCCAGGAAGTCCACCCGATTTAACAATGCCACATAGTGGTTGTCATTTTGCAGCTCGCTGCCCGTTAGCAACAGATATATGCCGTAGTACAATACCCGATTTAGTGGAAGTCCAGGACAATCATTTTGTAGCCTGCCATTTGCAATCAAAAGATCAAATTGTCGCTAGGAAGGTGGGGGTTTTTCATGCAACAGCCCAATGAATTGATCTTAAAGGTAAATAATTTAAAAAAGCATTTTCCTATTAAAAGCTCAATTCCTTTTAAAAAGTCCACACAATTTGTGAAAGCAGTAGATGGAGTAAGCTTTGAATTATTTAAAGGAGAAACACTTGGGATTGTAGGTGAATCGGGCTGCGGGAAATCGACGGTTGCTCGTTTAATCAACCAATTAATAGCACCTACCGAGGGTATAGTTGAGTTTAAGGGAACCGATTTAGCAAGCTTAAATACAAAGGATATTCGCTCTGCTCGAAAATCTATACAAATGGTTTTCCAAAATCCCTATGCATCACTAGATCCTCGTAAAACGATTGAATATTTAATTGCTGAACCATTAGTGATACATGGGATAGGTGATGAATCATCACGTAAAAAGCGTGTCATGGAGCTACTTGAAACAGTAGGGTTGAGTGCTTATCATGCAAAGCGCTATCCTCATGAGTTTTCAGGAGGACAAAGGCAGCGCATTAATATTGCACGGGCGCTTGCACTTCAACCGGATATAGTTGTTTGTGATGAACCTGTTTCCGCCTTAGATGTATCTGTACAGGCACAAGTAATCAATCTATTAAAAGATTTACAGAAAGATTTTGGTTTAACCTATATTTTTATTTCACATGATCTCAATGTTGTGAATTATATGTGTGATCGCATTGCTGTGATGTATTTAGGCAAAATTGTTGAAATGGGCACATATAAAGAAATTTATGATCACCCTCAACACCCATATACACAGGCTTTGTTATCGGCTATTCCTAAGGAAAATCCTTTTGATACAAAGGATCGAATTATTTTAACAGGGGATGTTCCAAGCCCTGTGAATCCTCCGAGTGGCTGTGCTTTCCATAAACGTTGTCGTTTTGCCACAGACAAATGTTCAGAAGAGCAACCAACACTCGATACGGTGACAGCAACCCATCAAGTATCATGTCATTTATGGAAAGCTATTCAGCAAGAAGTATCTACAATATAGATGAAAATCTTATAAATTTTAAGGAATAAGAATTTTTGATAGAAAAAAGGAGCGGACTAATTATGTCATTGAAGCATGTTATGGAGTTATACGAGGTAATGGATAGTATGTATGTAAATGGTGAGGTTATCAAAGAGTATTTACACAATATTAATCCAGCAGCAGATGTAGTAGTTAAAACAATTAAAGGTGAAAATGGCTCAACCGATTTTGTCCGCGTTCTAGTGAAAGGAAAGAATGGTAAATCCTCAGGTGGCCATGCGCCTACATTAGGCATCATCGGTCGCTTAGGTGGTATCGGGGCACGCCCCGAAATGACGGGCTTTGTATCGGATGGAGATGGTGCACTAGCCTGTATGGCCGGCGCAGCAAAAGCCATTGATATGGCTTTAAAAGGTGACCAGTTAGAGGGGGATGTAATTTTCTCCACTCATATTTGTCCAACTGCACCCACTTTACCACATGAGCCAGTGCCATTTATGAATTCTCCAGTCGATATTAGCGTCATGAACGAGAATGAAGTGGAAGAAACAATGGATGCTATTCTTTCGATTGATACAACAAAAGGTAATCAAGTATGTAACCATAAAGGATTTGCCATTACACCAACAGTTAAAGAAGGTTACATATTAAAAATTAGTGATGATTTGCTGCAAATTTACACGCAATCAGCAGGTATTGCACCAGTTGTACTGCCACTGACAATGCAAGACATTACCCCATATGGGAATGGCTTATTCCATATCAATAGTATTTTACAACCCGCTGTGGCGACATCAAGTCCTGTTGTAGGGGTAGCAATTACAACCGAATCTATCGTGGCAGGCTGTGCAACAGGTGCAACACATGTTACAGACGTAGAGAATGTTGTTCGATTTGTCTTAGAAGTGGCGAAAACATATGGTGCACATAAATGCTCTTTCTTTGATGAAAAGCAGTTCACACATATGAAGAATTTATACGGTAGCATGAAGCATTTACAAACTAAAGGAATTGAGGTACAAGCACATGAATGACTTACAAGCACTAAAAATGCAACTAGTAGATGAAGTGGAAAATCATCAAGAAGAGTTAATTGATTTTTGTTCGAAACTCATTCAAATTCCGAGTGTCAATCCTCCAGGAGATACGACTGAAATAACAGCTTTTATCGAGCACTATCTAAATGATGTAGGCATTGCTTACCAAAAATATGAGGCTGCGGATAAAATGTTTAATTTAGTAGCTTCTATTGGAAATGATGAAGGCAAAGAACTCGTTTATTGTGGGCATACAGATGTTGTGCCGGTTGGAGACTTATCTAAATGGGATTTTGATCCTTTCTCTGGAGAAGTGAAGGATGGTTGGATGCTTGGTCGTGGTGCAAGCGATATGAAAGCCGGTTTAGCAGGTATTATTTTCGCCACAAAACTACTCAAGAAATTGAATATTGAATTGCCAGGGAAATTAACTTTAGCCATTGTCCCTGATGAAGAAACTGGTGGCGAATTTGGTGTTCCTTGGTTGTTGGAGCGTGGTTTAGTAAAGGGTGATGGATGTTTAATTGCAGAGCCTTCATCTCCATTAAATCCGACAATTGGGCAAAAAGGTTCCTACTGGTTTGAATTAGAGGTGCATGGGGAACCTGGACATGGAAGCTTATCACCTTTAGCAGGTCGTAATGCAATTAATGATGCAATCCGAGCTATTCAAGAAATTCGCACATTATGGGACATGAATATCGTCATTCCTGAAGAAGTACAGCCACTAATAGAAGTATCTAAAAAATACATGCGTGAAGTGGAGAAAGACCGTCTGAAATATCAAGAAGTACTAGAGAAAATTACTGTAAATATTGGTACAATTGAGGGGGGTACGAAGTCCAATGTTATCCCAGATTATTGTAAGGTACAGGTCGATTGTCGCTTACCATTCGGTATTACACAAGAAGAAGTAACAGAAATCCTGAAGAATAAATTAGATGCCTTAGACATTGAGTATTCGATCAGACGTTTTGGTTTCAAAAGTGTAGCCAACTATACCCCTGCTGAAAATCCTGTTTGCCAATCAATAGTGGATAATATTTCATTTGTAACAGGATTAGAAGCTTATGGTGTTATGCAATGGGCAAGCAGTGATGCTCGACACTTCAGACAGTATGATATTCCGGTTTTACAATATGGGCCAGCCTATTTACCAAGTATTCACGGGTATAATGAAAAAGTGCGTGTTGAGGATATCGTACGCTGTGCAAAAGTATATATTACTGCTGCTATTGATTTCCTATATCAAAAGTAAGAGATTAGCTTCTCTCTTACTTTTGATAAAGTGATATCAGGTGCTTACGGCTGTTATATCTTTCAATTAACTCCCCCTTAAGCGAGGGATTTGCAGCCGTTTGTACAGATAAATAGATCAAAAGGATGAGAGATATGCTAAAGACGTTAAATTTATCAATTGCGGTTTTAAAAATGTTTACAAAGGAAAAGCCTGTATGGGGTGGTCGAGAGTTAGCGATGGCGATGAACATGAATCATACAAATTTATATCGCATTCTTGAAACATTTGAGAATAATGGGTTTATTACAAAGGATCCTTTAACAAAAAAGTACTCCTTGGGTATTGCATTATGGGAAATTGGTATGAATATGTATGATTCATTAAACATAGATCAGCTATGTATGCCTGTTCTTGATAACTTAAAGGATGTTACTGGTGAAACCGCCATATTTACAGTTTTGAATGGATTGGAAGCGTTAACTTTACTAAAAGCGGAGCCTGTGAATAAGGTGAAGTTTACTGTTTCAAGAGGAAGTAGATCCCCGCTTTATGTAGGTGCTTCCTATCGTTCTATGCTTGCTTTCCTAAGTGATGACCAAATTTCTAAGGTTATTGATGAACCGCTAACTGCTTATACGACCAATACAATGACGAATGCAAATGACATACGGTTAGAGCTTGAAAAAATTCGTAGCTGTGGCTATGCGCTCAGTAACAGTGAATATTCCGTCGATGTATTGGCACTTGCTATGCCTATATTTAATAGTGATGAAAAGGTCGTAGCCTCTATCACTGTTTCTGGCCCCATCTATCGTTTTACTGAACAACGAGTACCAGAATTTTTAGGGCCTTTAACGGAGGCTAGGAATGAAATAGAAGGAATCATTCGTAGATATCATTTAAATTTTAATTAAGGAGTACTACTATGCAGCATTTACATGATATTGCACTGAGGGTATTAAAAAATAATTTAAATGTTCAATCGTCAGAAACGCTTTTAATTTTGACAGATGTTCAAAAGCAAGACTTAGCGACAATCTTTTATGATGCTGGGCTAACAATTACGGCTAATACAATGCTTCTGGTTATGCCGTTATTGGAAAAATCAGGGCAGGAGCCTATTCATGCAGTTTCATCGCTTATGGCAAATGCTGATGTCTCACTTTGTTTGACCTCTCACTCTTTGACACATACAGCAGCCCGTAAAAATGCCTGTGAAAAAGGTGGTCGTGTAGCGACAATGCCAGGTATTACATTAGAGATGCTTGAAAAAGGTGCGCTTCATGCAGATGCGCAAGAGATTGAGGAAATGGTAGAAAAATATGTCCAGCTTCTTGATATGGCCGCAGGAATTCGAATTGTTAAAGATGGTCATGAGCTAACTTTTAGTGTAGAAAACCGTTTAGGTATTCGTTCAACTGGCGTTATTCGCCAAGCAGGGGAGCATGGTAATATTCCCTCGGGTGAATCCTATATTGCGCCAATAGAAACATCGGCAAATGGTGAAATTTTAGTGGATGGTTCTATTGCTAATATTGGTGTCTTAAAGGAACCATTATTATTGAAAATTTCAAACGGACGATTGGTAGAAGCAATTGGTCCGGATGGTCCTCGATTGCTGGAGTTACTTGGCGAAGAGAATGGTCGGCTCATTGCAGAGTTCGGTATTGGAGCTAATAAAAGTGCCGTGTTATGTGGTAATGTACTGGAGGATGAGAAGGTCTATGGGACAATCCATATCGCATTCGGTAGCAATGTGCCATTCGGTGGAGCGAATGCAGCGGATGTCCATATTGATTGTGTTGTGAAAAATCCGATTGTTTATTTCGATGGTGAACGAGTAATTTAATGAAAAGCGTGTCTTCATTTGAAGCGCGCTTTTTTGTTTGCTTGAACTATATTTAAAGTTGCTTGTTTCTGTATGATTACTCTATAGTTAACTTAGGTAAGATAGAGGGAACTGGAGTGGAAATGCAATCCCAACAAAACAGAAATTAGGAATTCACCGATGCCTGTAAGTGAAGGCAATGAAAAATGACTTCTGTTATTCAGCATGAAAGAACGTGAGGTTGAAGATATGTTAACATTTACAGATTTACATGGCCTGCGCGTAGATTTGAGTTTTACGAGAGGGGAGTTTACCGTAGAACCCAAACATGTCCTTGTTTTTTTAAAGCATCAAAATAAGTGGCTATGTACTATTCATAAACGACGTGGTGTCGAGGTGCCAGGAGGCAAATTGGAGAAAGGCGAAACGCTAGAGGATGCAGCCATAAGGGAAGTATTTGAAGAAACTGGTGTTCGTGTGAAAAATCTTCAATGGTTTGCAGAATATGCGGTTCATGATGACATATTATTTTGTAAAGCGGTTTTTACTGCCCAATTTGCTGGGCAGGAGGACGTTGAATTTGATTTAGAAACATCCGGTATGCTGTGGTTATCTGATGAGAAATTTACCCAACATCCAAACTTGAGCTTTCATATGAAGGATGAGGGAATGAAGAGAATGCTGGAGGAGTTGAAACGACGTGACAAAAAATGGTGATATCGTTGAAAAGCGTGCCTATCCTTCACCCAATCCAGCAATACGGTTAACAGAAATCACTTATATGTCACAGGGCTTGCGAATAAAAGGACTTTTAGCAGAGCCGAAGATTGAGGGTACATATGATGGCTTTTTATATTTAAGAGGGGGTATGCAAAGCATAGGTATGGTAAGACCCTCACGTATTGCCCAATTTGCCGCTCAAGGCTTTATCGTCTTTGCACCATATTATCGTGGGAATAGAGGTGGTGAAGGTAAAGATGAATTTGCAGGGGCAGACCGTTATGATGCTGTTTATGCTGTCGATGTACTGAAGCAATTTTGCAATGATAATATACATGTTTTTGGCTTTTCGCGTGGTGGTATCATGGCTCTGTGGACAGCAATTTTACGAAGGGATATTACTTCTGTTGTTACATGGGCTGGGGTTTCTGATGCAACGGCCACTTACTGGGAACGTACTGATATGCGACGGATGATGAAACGCGTTATCGGAGGAACACCAAACCGTTTACCGGAGGCCTATGATGCTCGTACACCTTTGTTCGAAGTAGAGCATATAACAGCTCCAGTGTTAATTATTCATGGCTATCAGGATGAGAATGTGGATATAGAGCATGCTAGACAATTGGCATTTTTCTTAGAGGATGCAAATAAAACATACGAAACATGGTTTGACCTTCATTATGCACATCAATACCCGCCAGCTAAAAATCGTGAAACCGTACGTGCTCTTTGTGAATGGATGAAGCAGCACTAGAAAATGAAAAAATTAAAGCCCCTTCCTTAAATAGCTATCATCCGGAGATGAATAGGTATTCTAAAGGAAGGGGCACTTTATTATTTCATATAAGTTTCCAAGAAATGTTGAATCGTTTCCCAATAGAGCTCGCCAGCTACGCTTTCCGCCTCGCCATGACCAGCACCTTCAACAAGTAATTTTTGCTTCGGACCATTTGCTGCCTCATATACGTCATTCAACATGGTCGAAGGGACAAAAGTATCGTTGTCTCCATGAATAAACAGCATGGGGGTTTTCGATTTTGCTACTTGATCAACAGCACTAGCTTCTCCTAGAGTATAGCCTGCTTTTAGTTTAGTCACGACTGAAGAGAATTGCATAATTGGGAATGAAGGCAAGTGAAAGATTGCTTGTAATTGATAGGAAAATTCATCCCATACGGAAGAATAACCGCAATCCTCAATGATTGCCTTTACATGTGAGGGCAAATCCTCGCCTGAAGCCATCATCACAGTGGCGCCTCCCATCGAAACCCCAAATAGCACGATATCAGCATCTTCATTCACGTTTACAATGTTGTCAATCCACGAAACAACATCAAAACGATCATGCCATCCCATGCCGATATAATCACCTTCACTCTGACCATGTCCTCTTGCATCAGGAATGAGCACATGATAGCCCATATCGTAAAATTGTTTAGCATACTTAGTCATTTGTGTACCATCACTTGAATAGCCATGGAAGATAATTGCCCATTTGTCCGTGGGCTGGCTGTTTTGGATAGCGTATGCATGCAGATTAAGAGAATCAAAGGATTGAATTGACTTCTCCTCATAATGCTTGTTAAACCATTGCTCACGTTCCTCTTTCTCTTTAGCTTCATTTGAATTGCTATCGATTAAATTATGGGGGGCATCTAGAACAGCTGTCTTATCAGTATCCGGATTTAATGCCAGATTATAAAAGTAGTTGCCTGCAAAAAAACCAGCACCAATAAATAATGCCAATAATATAGTAATGATTGTTACTAGTAATTTGTATTTTCTTTTCATATGTATCTCCCTAAATTAGCTTCATTTATGTTTTATGGGAAAGAAAAAGAGAACGAATCATATCGTTCCCTTTTCTTGTTCTAGTCGTTATTTTAATGGGCCACCAAGTGTAGTGATGGCTTCAGAAACGTTTGCAAATTTCTTAAAGTTTTCATTAAATAAGCCTGCAAGTTCAGCAGCTTTTGCATCGTATGCAGCTTTATCTGCCCATGCTTCACGAGGATTTAACACTTGTGAAGGTACACCTTCAACGGCTGTTGGGATGTGTAAACCAAACACAGCATCTTGTGTCGTTTCAACATTTGTTAATTTACCATCGATAGCTGCGCGTACCATTGTACGTGTATAAGAAAGTTTCATACGGCTACCAGTACCATATTCGCCACCAGTCCAACCAGTGTTCACTAGGAATACTTGTGCGCCATGTTCGTCAATTTTTTGACCTAACATTTCTGCATAAACTGTTGCAGGAAGTGGAAGGAATGGAGAACCGAAGCAAGTAGAGAATACTGGTTCTGGCTCTGTTACACCACGTTCAGTTCCAGCAAGTTTTGAAGTGAAACCACTTAAGAAGTGATACATAGCTTGCTCTTTTGTTAATTTACTGATAGGAGGTAATACGCCAAACGCATCAGCTGTTAGGAAGATGATTGTTTTTGGATGACCTGCTACAGATGGATCAACAATGTTTTCGATGTATTGAATCGGATAAGCTACACGTGTATTTTCTGTTAATGAACCATCATCATAATCACAAATACGAGTTTCTGGATCAACAGCTACGTTTTCTAAAACAGAGCCGAAGCGGATTGCATTGTAGATTTCTGGTTCTTTTTCAGCAGAAAGGTTGATCGTTTTTGCATAGCAACCACCTTCAATATTGAATACACCATTATTAGACCAGCCGTGTTCATCGTCACCGATAAGCTTACGGTCTGGATCAGCGGATAATGTTGTTTTACCAGTACCAGATAGACCGAAGAATAATGCTACGTCGCCAGCTTCACCAACGTTTGCTGAACAGTGCATAGAAAGGATACCTTGTTGTGGTAATAAGTAGTTCATAATACCGAAAATAGATTTTTTCATTTCACCAGCATATTCAGTACCACCAATTAAGATAATTTTCTTTTCAAGTGATACAATGATGAATGTTTCAGAAGCAGTACCGTCAACCGCAGGATCTGCTTTAAAGTTAGGAGCTGAGATGACAGTGAAGTCTGCAACATGCGAAGCTAATTCGTCTTTAGTTGGACGGATAAATAATTGATGAGCGAAAAGGTTGTGCCAAGCGTATTCATTAATAACTTGGATGCTTAATTGTGAATCTTTGTCAGCACCAGCAAAGCCTTTGAATACAAATAATTCATCTTGTTCTTTTAAATATTTTATTACTTTTACATACAGGTTATCGAACACTTCAGAGGAAATTGGTTGATTGACTTTACCCCAGTCAATTTGATCTTTTGTGCTTTCTTCTTCTACTGTATATTTATCTTTAGGTGAACGACCAGTGTATTTGCCAGTTTCTGCACGAACTGCGCCATCTACTGTTAACATTGCCTCACCACGAGAAGTAGCTTTTTCTGCTAATTGTGGTACTGAAAGTTGAACGTTAATGTTACCGCCGCTTAATAATTCCTTCAGTTCGTTTGCAATTTCTACTGAATTCATCGATTAAATACCATCCTTTTTTATAGTATTCCCTTGATTTAGAGGGATTTTTTCTTAATTTCAAAAATAGTATAACACAATTGGTTAAATAATCTATACTAATTAAGAAATTATTTTAGAGTTTTTATTACTTTTCAATAAACTGACAAAAAATAATGTTTTTCGAGTAGAAAACATTCAATGCTACAGTAAATTGTCTAAAATTTGAGCCACACATATGTTACCACAAGATGCTAGGTATGTTGTAGGGATTAATTTTCTTCTGTTTACATCATCACCCAAGAATGAAAATTTTTATGGCGATTATTTGTTCCTTCCTTACTATACAGTAATACATAAGAAAATATTTGACAACGTTCTACCTTTTCAGTAACATGAAAATTGAACGGATACTCTTATCCCGAGCTGGTGGAGGGTCAGGCCCTGTGAAACCCGGCAACCTGCATGAATTATTTCACGACATGCGTTGGTGCCAACCTGATGCAAGGGAAAATCCCTTGAACGATAAGAGTGAAAGGTAACGAAGTCATTATTCCTTTCCTCATGTATAGTAACGTGAGTAAAGGATTTTTTTATTGTTAAAAATCAATGTAAAGGTAAGTATATGTAGTTCTTTCCTTATTATAATGACGGATCTTTCGAAATCCTCGTGTTAAAAGTAGCAGTTATTTTTTCACGTAAAGTGAAATGACAACAACAGCGGCTTGAGAGTTCAATCCTTAGGAGCGGACTTGACATGGGTAATGAGTACCGTATTCAAATACTTTTTGTAAGAGTAATAGGAGGAAAACTAAATGACAAAACGTCGACTGTTTACATCAGAAAGTGTAACAGAAGGGCATCCAGATAAAATTTGTGACCAGATTTCGGATGCCATTTTAGATGCTATTTTAGCAGAAGATCCAAATGCACGTGTAGCGTGTGAGACAACTGTAACAACAGGATTAGTATTAGTAGCAGGAGAAATTACTACTTCTACTTATGTAGATATCAAAGGTATTGTACGTGATACTGTTGCAGAAATCGGATATACACGTGGAAAATATGGCTTTGATGCTGAAAACTTAGCGGTACTTGTAGCAATTGGTGAGCAATCTCCAGATATTGCTCAAGGTGTTGACCAAGCTTTAGAGGCTCGTGAGGGTTCTATGACAGATGCAGATATTGAAGCAATTGGTGCAGGGGACCAAGGCTTAATGTTTGGCTATGCATGTAATGAAACACCTGAGCTAATGCCATTACCAATTAGCTTAGCTCATAAGTTAGCACGTCGTTTAACTGAAGTTCGTAAATCTGGTGAGCTAGCTTATTTACGCCCCGATGGTAAAACACAAGTAACAATTGAGTACGATGACAATAACGTACCTGTACGTGTCGATACAATTGTTATTTCAACACAGCATGATGAAGAAGCAACACTTGAACAAATTCAGGCTGATCTAAAACAACTTGTGATTGCTCCTGTGGTGCCAAGCGAATTATTAGATACAAACACAAAATACTTTATCAATCCGACTGGCCGTTTCGTCATTGGTGGGCCAAAAGGAGATGCTGGTTTAACGGGCCGTAAGATAATTGTTGATACATACGGTGGCTATGCACGACACGGTGGCGGTGCATTCTCAGGTAAGGATGCAACAAAAGTTGACCGTTCAGCTGCCTATGCGGCACGTTATGTAGCTAAAAATATTGTAGCAGCTGGTTTAGCAGAACGCGCTGAAGTACAACTGGCTTATGCAATTGGTGTGGCACAGCCTGTTTCCATTGCTGTTGATACATTTGGTACAGGAAAAGTGAAGGAAAGCGAAATCGTAGAATGGGTTCGTGAGCTATTTGATTTACGCCCAGCAGGTATTATTAAAATGCTTGATCTTCGTCGTCCAATTTATAAACAAACTGCAGCCTATGGTCACTTTGGTCGTACAGATTTAAATGTACCATGGGAACAAACTGATAAAGCTGACGCATTACGCGTAAAAGCACGTCTGTAAACTATTGTGCTAAAGTGCTGAAGTCGTTAGAAAATTATTCTAATGTATTATGAACAAAAGGGGCTTTTCTGCCCCTTTTGTTTTTTTGCAAAAATGCCTCGCCTTTATTCCTTGAAAATTGTCATGGAAAGCGGGGATTTTTTATAATGGATCAATTTCTTTATAAGCTTTTATTTTTGTAGAGATTTATAATACTGACCTTTTTCTGCGTATTCACGTACGATACGTTCCATATCCTCTTTATCCTCAGCGTTTAATTCTCGGACAACTTTCGCTGGACGACCTAATGCTAAGCTATTTGGAGGTATGACTTTACCAGGAGGCACGAGACTTCCGGCTCCAATAAATGCACCCTCTCCAATCTCTGCTCCGTCTAAAATAATGGAGCCCATACCGATTAAGGCATTTTTTCGAATGGTACAGCTATGTAAAGTTACTTGGTGGCCTACTGTTACCTCATCTTCAATAATGAGTGGAAACCTAGGACTTTGATGTAAGCAGCAAAGATCTTGGATACTTACCCGTTTACCAATAATTGTTGGGGAAACATCACCGCGGATCACGGTATTAAACCAAATAGTTGTTTCAGCTCCAATTGTTACGTCTCCAGTAACAGTTGCATAATCGGCAATAAAAACAGATGGATCGATCTTTGGTGTTTTATCTTTAAATGGATAAATCATGAGAATCGCCTCTTTCTTTCTGTAGATATAGTATTATCGTATCAAATACACAACTTTAAGGAAATATAAAATTAAAATGTGCTGTTATTTCGATATAATCAAAGTGTAATTATTTTTTAGGAGGACTATGTGAATGTGGAAATGGGAAGCTGATGGACAAGCAAAGGCTGTGATTGCTATTCTTCATGGTGCTTATGAAAACCACCGTTGGTATGCATGGCTTATAGAAAAATTAAGAATGGAAGGCTTCCACATAGTCATGGGGGATCTACCGAATCATGGCATCAATGCAAGATTTGCGCGTGTCCATGATGAGGACTTCAAATTGTACAATAAATATACAAGAAATCTCATTGAGAATGCCTTTTCATATAATTTACCAACCTTTGTAATAGGGCATGGACTAGGTGCTACTTTAGTTCTTCATACCATGCAAAAGAAAAAGTATGAGTGTGCAGGTATTATTTTGACATCACCCTGGCTGCATTTGAAGCTTTTACCAGGTAAATTATCAAATGCTTTAACGAGTTTGAGTGCATTAACAGCAAATGTTAAATTGACTCATGACCTGACATTTGAGACATTAACGCGCAGTGTTGAGGGTAGAGAGGAAATGAAGGATGATATACCATTTATGTCTGTTGTTTCAGTCAAATGGTATCGTGAGCTTCAACAGATGATGAAAAATTTAGTTATGCTACCTAAGCATGAATTTCCTAATATGCCTATGTTAATTATGACAGCTGAAAAAGATAAAATTACGGAAACTCGACAAATGCGCAATTGGCTTCATGAACAAGAGCTAACGGAGTTTCAATTTAAAGAATGGGCAAATTGTTATCATAATTTATTTCATGAAGTAGAGCGTGAAGAGATTTTTATGTATATTCGAGATTTTATCAATAATGCTCTTAGACGGATTGGATATATAATAAAATAGTTTCGAAAACTTCCAAATAATAGGATACTTACTTAATTATTGTTACTTGAATATAATGTTGTAATTTTCTGAAAAGTGTAATAATATAGTGACTTAAAGTAAGGTAATTCAAATTGGAGGGGTAAGATGGATGTAGTTGTTGGTAAATTGAATGACATATTATGGGGACCTTGGTTTATTTATGGTATCTTGTTGATTGGGCTTTTTTTCTCAATCATTACAAGATTCCTGCAAGTAAGGCTTATTAAAGATATGTTTGTATTAATGTTTAAAGGGGAGAAATCAGAAAAGGGGATTTCCTCCTTCCAAGCAATGTCTATCGCACTATCAGGTCGTGTAGGTACAGGGAATATTGCCGGTACTGCAACAGCTATTGGGATGGGTGGACCTGGTGCTGTCTTTTGGATGTGGGCAATTGCTTTTATTGGTGCGGCTACCGCATATGTAGAGTCAACATTAGCGCAAATTTATAAAGAAGAGAAAGATACTGAATATCGTGGTGGACCGGCCTATTACATAGAAAAAGGGATGGGTCAAAAATGGTTTGCAGTGATTTTCGCTGTAGCTGCTTTGATTGCTATGTTAATACTTATGCCTGGTGTGCAATCTAATGCCATTGCGGGAGCTGTTGTAAACGCTTTCGGTATTGAAACTTGGATTACAGGACTAATTATTGTTGTTTTACTTGGTGCTATCATTATTGGAGGCGTTAAATCGATTGCCAACGCTGCACAGGTAATTGTACCGTTCATGGCAATAGCCTATATTATTATGGCTATTATTATAATCGCTATGAATATTTCAGAGGTACCGTCTGTCTTCGCTTTAATTTTCTCAAGTGCATTTGGGGCACAAGAAATATTTGGAGGTATTATTGGCTCCGCAATTGCTTGGGGTGTGAAACGAGGAATCTATTCAAATGAGGCTGGTCAAGGGACTGGGGCGCATCCTGCTGCCGCAGCAGAAGTATCCCACCCTGCTAAACAAGGGATTGTCCAAGCAGCGTCTGTATACATTGATACATTATTAATTTGTTCAGCTACAGCCTTTATGATTTTATTTACAGGTATGTATAATGTACAAGATGAAAAGGCAGCCGAAGGAACAGATCCATTTATCCATGTTGGGGAATTCAATAAAGGTGGTTTAACGGGTGATGAGCAAATGACATTTGCTAAAAGTATTCAGGAAGGTGCTGCGTATACGCAATATGCAGTTGAATCATCCTTACCTGGACTTGGTGCACCGTTTGTAGCTATCGCACTATTCTTCTTTGCCTTTACAACAATTATGGCTTATTACTATATCGCTGAAACAAATGTGGCGTATTTATTTAGAGGTAGTACCGAAAAGGTCTTCATCTGGATTGCGAAAATAGCGATTTTAGTTGCAGCATTCTATGGTACAATCCGTACGTCTGGACTTGCTTGGGCAATGGGGGATGTAGGCCTTGGTCTGATGGTATGGATTAACGTTCTAGCCATTTTAATTATTATGAAACCGGCTATTGTTGCTTTAAAAGATTACGAGAAACAGAAAAAAGAAGGAAAAGACCCTGTCTTTGATCCTCGTAAACTAGGCATTAAAGGTGCAGATTTTTGGATAGACTATAATGAAAAACGTAAAAATAAATAGGTAAAGAGAAAGGCTAACTAATAGTTCCTACTATACTATTAGTTAGCCTTTTAAATTGTCTATAAATTAGGATAATCCTTCATCTTTTCTAGCGCAATGACGAATGGAGGATCATTTTGCTGATTGAGAAATTCGTATTTTAAAACATGGACATATTTTTGTGGAAGTTGGCTGACTAAGCCTATTACAGTATCTCGCTCTTCTTTGCCACCAGGGTGACCGTGATAAATAACAAGAATGATTAAACCGCCAACCTTTAAAAGCTTAAGTAAGTCTTCAATAGCTTGAATCGTTGTAGTAGGCTTGGTAATAATATCATGATTGCCACCCGGCAAATAGCCGAGATTAAAGATGGCTGCGGCTACTGGCTTGTGTACGAAATTGGCTACTTCTTCATGCCCTTTATTTAAAACAAGGGCGCGATGTTCTAAACCATGGTCTAGTAGACGATGTAGTGTTGCGTCCACTGCTTCTTTTTGTACATCAAAAGCATAAACTTGTCCTTCATCTCCGACTAGCTGTGCTAAAAACAGCGTATCGTGGCCATTTCCAGCAGTGGCATCAACAACTGTATCTCCTTCTTTCACACTATCTTTTAATAGCTGTTGAGCATATTGTAAAACTCGTTGTAGTTTCATTTAGCAACCTCAGCCTTATAAAATTTCCCCTGCCAACTACCACGGCGCTCCAATTCGGCATCGATGCCATTTAATACTTCCCATTTATTAACGCTCCACATTGGACCAATCATTAAATCTATAGGTCCATCACCTGTAATGCGATGAATGACCATATCAGGTGGTAAAATTTCTAGCTGATCAGCGACTAGTTTTGTATAAACATCCTGATCTAAAAACTCAAGCATCCCTTTTTCATATTGCTTCACCATGGGTGTCCCTTTTAATAAATGAAGTAAGTGGATTTTAATACCTTGGACATCTAACTTTGCCACTTCTCGTGCAGTTTCCATCATCATGTCATAATCTTCAAGTGGTAGACCATTTATAATATGTGAGCAAACACGAATACCATGCTTCCGAAGTTTTTCAACGCCCTCCACATAGGTTGCATAATCATGTGCACGATTAATGAGATTGGCAGTTTTTTCATGAACGGTTTGAAGACCAAGCTCAATCCATAAATACGTACGCTCGTTTAATTCTGCTAAATATTCTACAACATCATCTGGTAAACAATCAGGTCGAGTAGCGATAGAAAGACCTATAACACCTTCCTGCGCTAAAGCAGCTTCGAATTTTTCCTTTAAAACTGGGAGCGGAGCATGTGTATTCGTATAGGCCTGAAAATAGGCCATATACTTGCCATCTTTCCATTTTTGGTGCATTTTGTCTCGGATTTCAGCGAATTGAATATCAATCGGATCAACCTTGTTGCCTGCAAAATCACCTGAGCCTGCAGCGCTGCAAAATGTACAGCCGCCAAAGGCAACCGTACCATCACGGTTTGGACAATCAAAGCCAGCATCTAATGCTACTTTAAATACTTTATGACCAAATTGATCGCGTAAATAGCGATTCCATGTATAGTATCTTTTCCCTTCAGAAGGAAAAGGAAAATTTATTTCTGTCATTTATTTCACTCCTCTAACGACTTATTTTATCATGAGCATCTCGTTCCGTCATGGGGTAAGGATTTATCATGAAAGATGATGCTCTAATTTTCGCTTGTATCTAGTTAATTATAGCTATTTATAGCATTTAATAAATTGTAAAAAGGGTAAAATTATTTTCCTTGTACTTTTAAGTATTTCAGCATAAACTAGCTATTTAGAGACGCGAAATAATGGAGGACATCAAATGCCAAAACGTGTTTGGTTTTTAATTATCGGAATGCTTGTGAACACAACAGGTAACTCATTTTTATGGCCTTTAAATGCCATATATATGCATGATTATTTAGGGAAAACGCTGGCGATGGCTGGCTTTGTGCTGATGTTAAATTCTGCTGCAGGTGTTTTAGGCAATCTATTAGGTGGCTACCTATTTGATAGAATAGGTGGTTATAAAGCCATCATGCTTGGAATCCTTTTAACAATTGCATCATTAATAGGTTTAACGCTTTGGCACGGTTGGCCACATTATGTATGGTTTTTAACGATATTAGGCTTTAGTGGGGGTATTGTTTTTCCTAGTATGTTCGCATTGGCTGGAGCAGCCTGGCCAGAGGGTGGACGAAAGTCCTTTAATGCCATCTATTTGGCTCAAAATGTCGGCGTAGCTGTGGGTCCTGCACTCGCAGGTGTGGTGGCCGATTATCAATTTGACTATGTGTTTAAGGTCAATTTAGGGATGTATATTTTATTCTTTATCATTGCTTTGCTGACATTTAAACGTTTAGAGGTAGGGAGTATTGCACCGAAGAATGTGGTTGGTGAAAGTAAGCGAATCATTAACAAGGCACCATTCTATGCCTTATTAATTATTAGTTCATCCTCCGTTTTATGTTGGTTAGCATATTCGCAATGGAGTGCAACGATTTCATCTTATACGCAAGATTTAGGTTTAGGATTAAAGCAGTATAGTTTGCTATGGACGATTAATGGTCTGCTAATTGTGATAGGGCAGCCGCTCATTGCACCACTTATCAAACGTTGGGAGCATCAGTTAAAACGTCAATTGGTTTTTGGTGTCATCTTAATCGCTATATCCTTTGGTATTATCGCGTTTGCGAGTGATTTTAAAATGTTTGGTGTAGCCATGCTTGTCTTAACTTTCGGAGAAATGTTTTATACACCAGCATTACCAACTATTGCAAATCAACTTGCGCCAAAAGGTCGACAAGGCTTCTATCAGGGTATTATTAACAGTGCTGCGACTGGTGGACGTATGATTGGTCCTTTATTTGGCGGTATTATGGTGGATCAATTTGGCATGATTCCTCTCGTTTTAACTTTAGTAGTAATTGTGCTGTTCGCGATTATACCATGTCTTATTTATGATTATCCTCTCAAGAAGAACAACATAGTAGTAGATTAATAGTGAATAAATGCAAAGAGCAAAACGAGTGTTACACACTTGGTTTGCTCTTTTTTTCATAGTGGATATTGAAAAATTAACGATATAGGCTTACAATCATACATATTCAAATATTTGAATATGTAGTTGTATGGAGGGATTTATTTTATGGAAGAAGGATTACAGCAGTTTAAGGCTGATTTTTTTAAAGCGTTAGCACATCCATTACGTATAAGAATACTGGAACTTCTTGTAGAAGGTCAGAAGAGTGTCAATGAGATTCAAGATTGCTTAGAGAAAGAGGGCTCTGCTGTTTCTCAGCAGCTAAGTGTATTACGCGCTAAAAATATCGTTTATGGAGTGAAAGAAGGCAAGAAAGTTTACTATTCTTTAAGCGATCCAATGATTGGTGAATTACTTGGCGTGGCCAAGGATATTTTTAATAACCATTTAGTTCATACCATTTCAAGATTAGAGGAAATGACAAGTAATGATAGTGACGAAGAAAATAAGTAACCTCCATAATGTGGAAAAGTTATGCTTTACTTATTATTGGGAAGGGAAGATTTATCGATGAAGTCACTGTTTACAGGACGTTTTGAAGGGTATTCAGTCCATCATGCTAAAAAGGATTTATTGTCCGGAATCATTGTTGGAATCGTTGCTATTCCACTTGCTATGTCCTTTGCTATTGCATCAGGTGTAAAGCCTGAATATGGTATTTATACGGCTTGTATTGCAGGTGTTTTGATTTCCATTTTTGGTGGATCAAAATATCAAATTGGAGGACCTACAGGGGCTTTTGTGCCGATTCTTTTAGGAATTGTCCTAACGTATGGCTATGAGGATTTATTACTGGCAGGTTTAATGGCTGGGGTATTGCTTTGCTTAATGGGCATTTTTAAGCTGGGGACTTTAATAAAATTTATTCCCCGTCCTGTAACAATCGGTTTTACAGCAGGTATAGCAGTAATTATTTTTACAGGTCAAATTGCCAATTTTTTAGGTCTAACCAATATGACAAGACATGAGTATTTTATAGCGAATATTCAAGAGATAGGAAAGCAAATTGATACTACTAATATTTTCAGTATTTTAACGGCAGTCATTTGTTTCATAACAATAATGATGACACCTAAATTTTTTCCAAAGGTTCCCGGGGCATTAGTGGGGATAGTTGTCTCCACTCTTGTGGCGACTTTCTTTTTTTCAGGACAAGTGGCTACGATTGCCACAGCCTATGGTCAAATACCTAATACATTACCCAATTTCGCTATACCTACTATTACATTCGAGCGCCTACAGCAGCTCATTGGACCTGCGTTTGTCATCGCCATGCTTGGAGGTATCGAGTCATTGTTATCTGCAGTCGTGTCAGACGGGATGACGAATAGCAAGCATAATAGTAATCGAGAGCTAATCGGTCAAGGAATTGCTAATATCGTAACGCCGATGTTTGGAGGAATACCTGCGACAGGAGCGATTGCTCGTACAGCAACTAATATTAAAACAGGGGCAGTATCCCCAATGTCAGGTATCATCCATGGTGTGTTTGTGTTAATCACATTATTGTTATTAGCACCATATGCTTCCCATATACCTTTAGCAAGTATGGCACCCGTATTAATGGTTGTTGCCTGGAATATGAGTGAACGTAAGCATTTTGCTCATATTTTAAAATTGAAATCTGGTGATTCGCTCGTTTTATTAATTACCTTTTTATTAACCGTATTTACTAGCCTTACATTAGCTGTAGAAGTAGGGCTTGTGTTAGCCGTGCTATTGTTTGCCAAACGAATGAGTGAAAAGCTTGTTGTGACAAAGGTACTACCAGACCATTCGAATAAAAGCGAGAAGGTACAGCCTCATGTCGTTCACCAACAGCATGATTGTCCACAAATAAGCATGTACACCATCGAAGGTCCACTGTTCTTTGGTGCAGCACAAAGATTTGAACAAACGATAGCAATCACTTTACAACAGCAATCTAAAGTTTTGATATTACGCATGGGGAAAGTGCCCTTTATGGACTCTACGGGTGAAGCATATTTTAGCAATATCATTGACAATTTTACAGCACAGGGTGGTAACATTTTGGTAACAGGGGTGCAGGATGACTTAAAGATAGCCCTCCAGCAAAATGGCCTTTACGATAAAATAGGAGCCCATCATTTTTATCAGCATACAGGAGAAGCGATTACAAGAGCCTTCAACTATTTGGACAGAAATAGATGTATCGGATGTCAGCATTTTGCTTTTCATGAATGCAAAGAATTCTCTAAATCTGAGGAAAAAAAGGAATTAATTGTTCAGTAATGGGTAACCTGTAAACAAAGGCTTGTGCTTTTCAATACTTTCCATTAGAATAAATGCAATATCATGTAAAGACTGTGATGAGGAATAGTAGATTTGTGGTTCTTTTTAGAGAGCTAGCGGCTGGTGAGAGCTAGTAGGAAAGCAAATCGAACTCGCCTACTGAGTCTGCTCGCGTAAAATAGCGCGTGTCGTTTCTTCCGCGTTAAGGAAGCTTGAGCCGAGTGTAATCACTAATTTGGGTGGTACCGCGGGAGTGCAAATTCTCTCGTCCCTTCTATAAGGAAGGGGCGAGTTTTTTTATTTTTTAAATATTTTGTCAATTCTAATGAAGAGCAGCAAGATTCATTGAAGGAGGAAAAAAAATGAGTTTTAATCATCAACAAATTGAAAAAAAGTGGCAGCAATATTGGGCTGATAACAAAACATTCAAAACTGAAAATGAAACAGAAAAGCCTAAATTCTTTGCATTAGATATGTTCCCATATCCATCTGGCGCTGGACTGCACGTAGGACATCCAGAAGGATATACGGCGACAGATATTCTATCACGCTTTAAACGTATGCAAGGCTATAATGTATTACATCCAATGGGCTGGGATGCGTTTGGTTTACCAGCGGAGCAATATGCACTTGATACGGGGAATGATCCGGCAGAATTTACAGCAAAAAATATTGCGACATTTAAACGTCAAATCCAAGAGCTAGGTTTCAGCTATGATTGGGATCGTGAAATTAACACGACTGATCCAGAGTATTATAAATGGACACAATGGATTTTTATCCAGCTTTATAACAAAGGTTTAGCTTATGTGGATGAAGTAGCTGTTAACTGGTGTCCAGCGCTTGGTACGGTATTGGCGAATGAAGAAGTAATTGATGGCAAATCAGAGCGTGGTGGGCACCCAGTAGAACGTCGACCAATGAAGCAATGGATGCTTAAAATTACTGCATATGCAGATCGTTTAATTGACGACTTAGAGGAAGTTGATTGGCCAGAATCTATTAAAGATATGCAACGCAACTGGATTGGACGTTCAGAAGGTGCAGAAGTAACATTTGGTATTGATGGGACTGATCAGAACTTTACCGTGTTCACAACTCGCCCTGATACATTATTTGGCGCTACATATTGTGTGCTTGCACCTGAGCATAAATTAGTGGAACAAATAACGACAGCTGACCAGCGTCAAGCGGTAGAAACTTATTTAGAAAAAGTTAAAATGAAGTCTGATTTGGAGCGTACAGATTTAGCAAAAGAAAAAACAGGCGTATTTACAGGTGCCTATGCAGTAAATCCGATTAACGGTAAAAAAGTTCCAATTTGGATTGCAGACTATGTATTAGTGTCTTATGGAACAGGTGCTATTATGGCGGTTCCTGCCCATGATGAACGTGACTATGAATTTGCTTCAGCATTCAACTTAGACATTGTTCCTGTACTTGAAGGTGGGGACATTAGTAAAGAAGCGTTTACAGGTGATGGGCAACATATTAACTCTGATTTCCTAAATGGCTTAAATAAAGTAGATGGTATTGCTAAAGCTATTGAATGGTTAGAGCAAAAAGGCGTTGGAGAGAAGAAGATATCTTATCGTCTGCGCGACTGGTTATTCTCTCGTCAGCGTTACTGGGGAGAACCTATTCCAATGATCCATTGGGAAGATGGTACGATAACAGCAGTTCCAGAATCGGAATTACCGTTAATGCTACCGAAAACAGATAATATCCGTCCTTCAGGCACGGGTGAATCACCATTAGCTAACATTGCAGAATGGGTGAATGTTGTCGATCCAGAGACAGGTAAAAAAGGACGCCGTGAAACAAATACAATGCCACAATGGGCAGGATCTAGCTGGTACTTCTTACGCTATATCGATCCTACCAATACAGAAGCAATTGCAGACCCAGAATTACTAAAACGCTGGTTACCAGTTGATATTTATATTGGCGGAGCGGAGCATGCTGTATTGCATTTACTATACGCACGTTTCTGGCATAAAGTGTTATATGATTTAGGCGTTGTTCATACGAAAGAGCCATTCCAGAAATTATTTAACCAAGGTATGATTCTTGGTGAAGGTAATGAAAAAATGTCTAAATCTAAGGGCAATGTTGTTAACCCAGACGAAATCATTGAGTCACATGGTGCAGATACATTACGTCTATATGAAATGTTCATGGGGCCACTTGAAGCTTCTGTAGCTTGGTCTACAAATGGTTTAGATGGGGCACGTCGCTTCTTAGACCGTATTTGGCGTCTACTTGTCAATGAAGAGAATGGAACTATTTCGGAGAAAATTCAAGTGTCTAATGATGAAACATTAGAAAAATCATACCACCAAACAGTTAAAAAAGTGACAGAGGATTATGAAGGCATCCGCTTTAATACGGCTATTTCACAAATGATGGTATTTATCAACGATTGCTATAAAGCTGAAGTAATTCCAACAGCTTATGCGGAAGGCTTTGTTAAAATGTTGGCACCAATGGCTCCACATATCGCAGAAGAGCTTTGGAAGCTATTAGGTCATGAAGGAACACTTTCTTATGAGCAATGGCCAACATACGATGAGTCAAAACTTGTGGATGATGAAGTGGAAGTAGCGGTGCAAGTTGCTGGTAAAGTGCGTGCAAAAATCGTCGTAGCTAAAGACGCTTCAAAAGAAGACATTGAAAAAATAGCGCTTGCTGATGAAAAAGTACAAGAATATATGGCAGGGAAGAGCTTAGTAAAAGTTATCGTTATTCCAGGCAAACTTGTAAATATTGTCGTTAAATAAAGAGACATAAATGATAAAAATGTACATGACTAAATTAAATTTTAGTGATGTACATTTTTTTAGATTGGAGAAAATCATAAGGCTATAAAAAAACTGCACCTGCAGTGTAAGCAATAAAATGACTAACCACTTAAATAATCAAACCAACAATTATTGCCGTTAAAATACTTACAAGTGTCGCTCCATAAAGCAACTTTAAGCCGAAACGTGCAACAACATTTCCTTGTCTTTCATTTAACCCTTTGACTGCACCAGAAATAATACCGATGGATGAAAAGTTAGCAAAAGATACTAGGAATACAGAAATAATACCTAGCGTACGTTCGCTCATTGAGTTCGCAACTTCTCCAAGGTTAATCATAGCAACAAATTCATTCGTTACTAATTTAGTGGCCATTATTCCTCCAGCTGAAACAGCATCTACCCATGGGATACCCATTAGGAAAGCTATTGGTGCAAAGATATACCCTAATATTTCTTGGAAAGAAACCCCGATAATCATATCAAACAATGAATTGATTAAATCCATTAATGCTACGAAACCAATCAGCATAGCTCCAACAATGATGGCTACCTTAAAGCCATCCATAATATATTCACCAAGCATTTGGAAGAAAGCTTGCTTCTGTTCATCTTCAATGGTTAATATATCTTCCTCTTCTTTTACGGTATACGGATTAATGATGGAAACAATTATAAAACCACCAAATAAGTTTAAAACAATCGCCGTTACTACATACTTTGGTTCAATCATCGTCATATACGCGCCAACAACTGACATAGAGACGGTCGACATCGCCGATGCACATAATGTATACATACGCTGAGGAGTAACCTTGTCTAGTTGTTTTTTGACTGTAATGAATACCTCAGATTGACCTACCATTGCTGAAGCAACAGCATTATAGGATTCCAATTTTCCCATGCCACTTACTTTACTTAAAAAATAACCGATCCATTTCATAAGGAAAGGAAGGATTTTGAAATGCTGTAAAATCCCAATTAACACAGATATAAAGACAATTGGTAATAAGACACCTAAGAAGAAGGGAGATTCTCCTTCATTCGCTATGCCACCAAAAACAAATGATATACCTGTATTTGCGTAGGATAATAAATGATCAAATACATTTGTTATTCCTTTGATTAGTACATAACCAATCGTTGTATTTAATAGTAAAGCCGCTAATATAAATTGGATGATTAACATAATCAATATATATTTATATTTTATTTCTTTTTTGTTTTTACTCATTAACAGAGCTAAACCAAAAACAAGTAGCAATCCACAAAGGGATATTAAGTATTTCATAAATTCCTCCATAAGTATAATTTAGGGCGTTTGAATCCAAGACAACAAATACTCTTTCGCTCAGTATGTTCCATCTAAAAATTTGTAGAACAACCAATGATCTTAATTTGTCAGACGTCAGACAAACAATCTCACTATAACAGTTTTTTAACTAGCTATTCAAGAGTTAAAAGAAAAAAAGTATGCGACTTGGCATACGAAAAGGACAAATCCAGTATAAAAACAACTAAAATCTTTTATAAGACTTACTTAAACGGTGATTTCCCTGAATGGATGAACTCAAAACTACTTCTTGCACAAAGTTGTTCACTTACATTCAAAATGTCATCACGTACAAAAGTTGAAACACATTTTATTGTGTGATGTTTTTAAAATATTATGTCCATCGTTTAAATTAAACATATATATTGAAAAGTTATTTCTTTTTAGGAAACTAAATGCTCCATTACTACGACTATGGAGATGTTACGTTGAGTAAGCATTTAGAGGCGGTCATGGAGGAGCATGGAGAATATTGTTTACGAGTGGCTTATTTATATGTAAAGGACTGGACGATAGCTGAAGAAATTGTTCAAGATGTATTTTTTGCCTATTATCGTCAACTGGATCGCTTCGAACAAAGATCCTCTCTAAAGACGTATTTAGTAAAAATCACTGTACATAAAAGTCATGACTATTTAAGAAGTTGGAAAAATAAGCGACATGTATTATTAGAAAAGATACATATGGGTGCAAATAAATGTACACCAGAAATGACATTATAGCTAAGGATGAGCAAATAACATTGACGATAGCATTATTTGCATTACCTATTACTTATAGAGAAGTCATTATTCTTTATTATTATCAGGAATTAAAGGTTCGAGAGATAGCTGACATACTTTTATGTGCAGAAAATACAGTTAAAACTAGGCTCCGTCGAGCAAGGAAAATGTTACAGTCTAAATTAAACCCTAGTGATTGGGAGGTGTTAATGGATGACAGCTTTTAAGGAGAAGTTGGATAAAGAGCTTGGCACAACGCCACGATTTACACAGGCTTTACAGAAGAATATTTCACAACAGGTACACCAAGCAAATCCTACAACAAGACGCTGGCAATATCCGTTGATTATTTTAGGTACGATTGTCATGCTTTTGTTTATCATAGAACTCGGTCCACTAGGAAGGAGCGATCAAGCTAAAAATGCTTCATTTGTAGAGTTAGCACAGCAAGAAACAATAAAAAGGTATACAATGATTTACAACGCGGATATGGAGACCTTTATGGCAGGGAGACCTGGATGGACGATTGGCCAAAAAATATTTGAGCAAAGTAATGACAAGGATTTATTACAACATTTATTACAGCAGGCAACTGTGACACAGATAAATGGGGATAATCCATTTAGATTTCAAGCCATGCGTGATGTATGGGCAGAGTTTGAAAATGGCCAAGTAGTTAAAATGAAAATATTTTTAAACGAGGAGTATACCGTTATAGAGGATTATCACAATAAATCCTTTTATCAAGTAAATAATGAAGATTTGGCAAAGGCTTATTTAGGCCTTGCCCTAAAAGAAGATGATATAGCTTTTGGAATGAAGGGCTTATCTATATTTCTAGTAGTCTTATTCGTTAGTCATTTTTTTGTCGAAAAATTAATGAGAAAAAAGTTCAACATTCCAAAAGGGTATGTTAATAAAGGTCATCGGCGAGTCAGTTGGATCATTAAAATTGTAAATATTGTTTTGGTCTGTTTTTTCATACTGAAAGGGTTGATCTTATTTACCGTCGTAATAATAGGTTACCTAACTGTTATAGTTGTCAGTTCTATTTTCATTGACTATTACTATGGTAGAGAAGAAAAAAGACATTATCTTTCCATTAGTTCAGCCATTGTTGGTCTACTATTATTTGGCATATTCATTATTTATATCAGTTAAAAGAAGACAAACGCCTGAACCCGCTATTTTGCGAGTTCAGGCGTTTTTATCTTCTGTTTCAGTCTGTAGCATTAATTGATAAATACTCGAAATTATAAAGCTAGCTGCTAATCCATAAAGGGCATTGAAGCTTAAACCAACACCGATCCCTATGATGATGGAAAACAGTATGACAAGCCAGTTATGTTTATGAATATGACGATTCGTAAATAAAAGAATAAACATAAACGGTAGCATGGTAATATGAAGAAATGCGAATGAATAAATAACTCCTAAAATCGTTAAATCTATAGATAAGAAGAAGGTAAATAAAAGGATGAGTAAACCAATTAAATAAAAATAATAGGGTCTTTTCTTCACAAAAAATCGTTTGGTTGCCCGCAAATCCACAAGTAAGGTTGTGACAATGGCCAACAGTACAATGACAAGGAAAGCAAATGTCAGAAACCCAGGCTGTACTTCATATAAAAACGTAAAAATTAAAATTTGAAACTGACCAAATGAGCCACTGTATAAAGCAATCATTAAAATTGCTGTAAAGGATAGCGTTAATAAAGCTAAAATCACACCTGATGAAAACAGGCTGCGACGTACTTTTTTGGGCTTGATAAATGCGATTAAATACCATGTTGATTTATCAAAGAGAACTTGTCCTAAAACGGCTAGTTGAATAATGACATAGAACAGCAGGATTTCGCTATTTTTAAAATAAAATAAATAAGGGTGATACAAGCGAATGCCTTCATAAACGGTGCTAGCACCATTTTGTACAAAATAATAAATAGGGATAAAAATAAGTAAAGAAAATAAAGCGATGATAAATAATATTTCTAGCCACAATATACTTTTCACAGACATAATGCGATCCAGAAGTAACATTCCCACCAAAAATAAAAAAATTGTGATGGGGACTGGTATGGTTAACATAATTTCAGATAACACACTAATGCTTATTAATTGTATTAACCAAAGTTCAATGCCTGTCAAAAGGTAAAAAAATCGTATGACTTTTAAATTCATACCACTCAATTTTTTTTGTATCGTAAAGAGTAAAAAGCTTTGTGTATGCTGGTTTTGTGTGTAATCACTCTTTTTTAATAATGAGCCCAGTATGACAAAAGAAATAGCTGTCGCTAATGTATAACAAATGCCCGCCATAAAGCCATACGAAATAAGGGCAGAAGGAGAGGACAATAGTAAATTACCATTAATCCATCTCGCTAAAAGTATGATGACACCTGCTGCTGTGCTTAAACTTGCAAATGGTACGAGCAATGAAAATTTCTTTAGCATATCTTCAATTACCTTTACTCGTTTTAGACGATTTGTATTGACGAGGTGATTGATTATATTTTTTCTTAAAAGCTACACTAAAATAGTGTTGGCTATTAAAACCACAGCTCTCCGCAATTGCTGACATGCTAGCATCCAGATTTTCACTTATTTTCTTCACGGCCATCTCTAGGCGATAATTATTAATATATTCATTAATGCCGATGGATTGCTCCTCCAAAAACTTACGACTTAAATAACTAGGGTTCAAATGGATTTTTTCAGCAATGATATTTAAACTCAGTTTTTCATGATAGTTTTCATGAATATAGGAAAGGGCGCTTTGGATCGCATCATGGTTAGAGCTCCATACTTTATATTTCTCCACAATAGCATTTAATTCACTAGCAATAACAGGCTTTGTTAGATAGTCCTTTACCCCAATACGTAACGCTTGCTGCGCATATTCAAAGGTTTGATAAGCTGTTACCATAATAATGTCTACATCATAAAGTTCTTTTAACTCTTTACTTAAAGTGATTCCATCTTTCCCAGGCATTTGAATATCCAAAAAGGCGATAGTCATACGGTGCTTTTTAGCTAATTGCAGAGCTTGTGAAGCGTCCTGAGCAGTATGGAATGTCCAATTAGGGAAATGTGGCTTTAATAAATAAATCATTTGCTCAAGCTCTAAAGGCTCATCATCTGCGATTAATATATTCATGTTGAGGTTCTCCTTTTATATTCAAATTAGTAGAAAGCCTAAGCGGGAACATGGATCGTTATAGTGTAAAAATGTTGATCATTTTGAATTGAAAATAAAATACTTTCGAGTCCATAAATAAGCTCGAGACGTTTTTTAATATTTTCAAGACCATAACCTTGCTGCAATTCATCTTCTACTTGCTCAATAGCCGATTCTATCTTTTCTGATGGTTGTGTATTTTTTATTTCTATTAATAAAAACTTGTCCATTTTCTTTATATAAATGAAAAGTTCAGCAGGTCCTATATGCTTTTCAAAGCCATGTTTATATGCATTTTCAATAATGGTCTGGAGAATAAATGGTGGTATTAGAACAGATAATGCTGCATCATCAACATACTTATGGACCGTCAAACGATGTCCAAAGCGTAGCTGTTGAATATTTAAATAGCTATCGACAAATAGCACCTCGTTTTTTAAAGCAATTAACACCTCATGATTATTATATTTAAATTTAAAAAACGTTGCTAAGGCCTCAATGCCCGCTACCAAATCTTCCTTTCGATTGATGCGGGCTAGACTCAGTAATGAATTTAATGCGTTAAAAAAGAAATGGGGCTGTATTTGCTGATTTAGCTGAAGAATATTGGCTCTTTGTAAATCTTGCTTCAGCTCTAAATTTCTTTTTTCTTCCTCTAGGCTATCAATTTGTTTTTCGAAAATAAATATAAAAGTAAGCAGAAAAGCTCCAATAATTGGAGCGATTACACATAGGAGAATATATATGTTGAAGGTTTCTAGTTGTAACATAATGACCTCTCCATTGAATTTATAAGTGTAAGTTACATTAAACTAAATTTTCTGCAAAATGGCAAGCTACCTTATGGGTTGCCGTAATTTCCCGTAAAGCGGGCACCTCTGCTTTACATTTATCTGTAGCGAACGGACAACGTGTATGGAAACTACAGCCTGTAGGCGGATTTAACGGTGATGGTAGATCTCCCTTTAAAATAATACGCTCCTTACGATGCTCCTTATCAATGACTGGAATCGACGAAAATAGTGCTTTTGTATAAGGGTGATGCGGCTGGGTGAAAAGGGATTGCTTATCAGCAATTTCTACGACTTTTCCAAGATACATAACCATTATCCGGTCTGATATATGTCGCACTACACTTAAATCATGTGAGATAAATAAAAAGGTTAAATCTAAATCTCTTTGTAGCTGTTTCAGTAAATTTAAAATCTGTGCTTGGATAGACACATCCAGGGCAGAAACTGATTCATCACAAATAATAATTTTGGGATTGACGGCAAGTGCTCTGGCGATCCCAATACGTTGACGTTGCCCACCAGAAAATTCATGTGGATAACGCTCCAAATATTCTGGTCGCAGTCCGACAAGTGACATTAATTCAATCATGCGTGCCTCTTGCTGCTCTGGAGGAACTATTTTTTGAATAGACATGGCCTCTGTTAACATTTTGCGAATGGTGCGTCTTGGGTTCAGAGATGCATACGGATCTTGGAAAATTATTTGAATGTCCTTGCGCGCTACTCGCAGCTCTTTTTTATTCATAGTTACTAAATTTTTGCCGAATAATAACACTTCTCCAGATGTGGGTTCATCTAATCTTAAAATAGAGCGGCCTGTCGTTGATTTACCACAGCCAGATTCTCCAACAATACTAAGTGTTTCACCAGGCATAATCTCAAAGGAAACACCGTCCACCGCTTTAACCACCTGCTGTGGACCGAAGAGTTTTTCTTTTTTTAAGGAAAAATGTTGTTTTAAATTATTTACTTGTAATAGTGGCTGTGCTTGCTGCTCTTTTATCATACGGTCATCTCCTCCATAAGTGTTGCTCCCTGCCATTCCTTACTGTACATCCAGCATCTTACCTTTTTCCCTGGCTCAATCGTAAGAAGTTCAGGCTGTTTTTCACGGCATAATTCTGTAGCAAATGGACAGCGTTCTGCATAGCGGCAGCCAATTGGATAATGATACGGGCTTGGAACGGTTCCATGAATAGTAGATAATTCCTCTTGATCCTCATATAATTTTGGTAAGGATTGAATTAAACCATTAGTATAAGGATGTAATGGTTTTTCAAAAAGGCTATCAGTTGAGCCTTCCTCTACAACTTGCCCCGCATACATAACGGCAATTTTATCGCAAATCTCAGCTACAACACCAAGATCATGGGTAATGAAGATAATGCTCATTCCTAACTGCTTTTGCAAATTTTGAATAATATCAATAATTTGAGCTTGAATGGTTACATCTAGGGCAGTCGTCGGCTCGTCAGCAATTAAAACATCAGGCGTACAAGCAAGTGCCATGGCGATCATAATACGTTGACGCATCCCGCCACTTAGCTGATAAGGCTCTTGTTTCGCTCTTTTTTCAGGGGCTGGAATTCCAACTAGGCGAATCATATCCACCGCTTTTTGCCATGCTTCTTTACGTGATAAACCTTGGTGTAAACGAATGGATTCAGCGATTTGTTCGCCAACGGAAAGCACAGGATTTAAGCTTGTCATTGGCTCTTGGAAAATCATTGAGATTTTATTGCCTCGAATTTTACGTAATTCTTCATCGGATAACTTCAAGATGTCTGTATTGTTTAAAAGAATTTCACCATTAATAATTTTGCCAGGGGGTGAAGGGACTAATCGAAGTAATGATAGGGAAGTCATGGATTTCCCACAACCAGATTCCCCCACAATGCCTAGTGTTTCTCCTTTTTGAAGTGTAAAGGAAACACCGTCAACAGCTTTAGCGACTCCCTCACTCGAATAAAAATAAGTTTGTAAATTTTTTACTTCTAACACTGTATCTTGTTTCATCTGTTTTTTCCCTCCCTAGTTTAAATCCATCCGTTTATTAAAGATTCGATACAAAATATCGACGAAAAGATTGATGAATACGAATATTAATGAAGCGACTAGAACGCCTCCTTGAACGATTGGTATATCTCGTGTACGAATCGCATCGACAATCATTCGACCTAATCCGTTCACGGCAAAAACAGATTCTACTAATACTGTGCCGCCAAGTAAACTACCAAACTGTAAGCCTACTACAGTAATAACTGGAATTAAGGCATTCCGTAATGCGTGCTTTAAAATGATAATGTAACCTTTTAAGCCTTTAGCTTTAGCCGTTCGAATATAATCTTGATTGACGACTTCTAACATACTTGAACGTGTCATACGTGCAACGATGGCAGCACCACCTGCACCGAGTGTAACCGCTGGGAGAATGATATGTTTAGCACTGTCCCAGCCTGCAACAGGTAGCCAATGTAACTGTACGGAGAAAACGTACATTAATAAAATGCCTAACCAGAAACTAGGGAGGGAGATTCCTAATAATGCTACAATCATTAAACCAACATCCATGAAGGAATAAGGGCGGATTGCTGAGATGATGCCGGCAATAAGCCCGAGAACAATGGTAATTAAAATACTATAAAAGGCCAGTTCAATTGTAATTGGTAGACGAGCCGTAATTTCTTCAAATACAGGTTGATTATTTTTTAAAGAATGACCCATGTCACCTTGTAAAAGATTTTTAATGTAATCAGTATATTGAATGGCTAAAGGCTTATTCAGTCCTAAATTTTCACGTAATTCATTAACGGTTTCTTGTGAAGCTCCTTCACCAGCTAAAATGATGGCTGGATCGCCTGGAATCATTTGCATAATTAGAAAAACAACAAGCGTTACACCGAGCGTCACGGGGATAATTTGAGCAAGTCGTTTTAGGATAAATAATGTCATATAACTTCTCTCCTTTAATTTTTCATTCTTGGATCTAAAGCATCTCGTAAACCATCTCCGAATAGGTTAAATCCTAGAACAAGGATGGAAATCATAATACCTGGGAAAAGGGCCATATATGGGGCCGTAAAAAGAAAATCCCTACCATTAGATAGCATGGCACCCCATTCAGGAGATGGCGGTTGTGCACCTAATCCTAAGAATGACAGACCTGCAGCAGATAAAATGGCTGTTGCTAAACGCATAGATGCTTGGACAATAATAGGTGATAAAATATTCGGGAAGATATGTTTGATTAATATGGTCATATCATTCGCACCGAGTGTTTTAACAGCATCGATATATTCTAATTTTTTTACTTCCATTGTAGATCCACGTACAATACGGGCAAACATAGGGATCGAGAAGAAACCAACAGCAATAGTTACATTAATAAGACTTGGTCCCAATGCGCTGACAATCGCTAAAGCTAGTAATATACCTGGAAAGGCAAGCATGATATCTAAAATACGACTAATAATCGAATCAATCCATTTTCCATAGTAGCCAGAGATAAGGCCGAGGATTGTCCCAATTGTTCCACCAAATAACACGGCTGAAATACCAACACCAAGAGATAAACGGGAGCCATATAATATTCGACTTAAAATATCTCGTCCTTTGTCATCTGTACCCATTAAATGATCTAAACTGGGTCCTTGCAATTTTTGATCTAACTGAACATCGAATGGATCATAAGGAGCTATAATTGGCCCGATAAGAAACATCAAAATATATAGGAGAATGATGATCCCCCCTGCGACAGCAGCCTTATTTTTCTTGATTTTGTTTAGGAACGAGACAAGATTCTTTTTTCTAGAAGCCTTACGTGCATTCACTAAAACAGCATGGTCGATAGTAGTAGTTACTTTATCCATAATGAAACTCCTTTTCTATTTGATTTGATTTCAATTTAGTGAAAAGCGTAAAGAATGTAAATATTTCAGAAGGTATTAGTCAGAAAATTTAAAAAACAAGTAAAGATTTTAAAAAACAAGTGAATTTTATTTCTTTATAATTCGAAATGTAAGGACCAAAACACAAAAGGAGGAAATGTTTATGAAGAGAATGAAGCTTTTTTTATTGATGACACTAATTACTGTTCTAGTTTTGCAGGCATGCTCAACTGCTAGTAATAAGAGTGCTGAAGGTTCCAATGAGGGATCTAAAAGTGTAGGAGGGGAATTAGTTGTTTTAAGAGCATCAGATGCAACAAGCCTTGATCCTCACTTTATTACAGATATCCCTTCAGCGAATATTATTCATGGCAAAGTATATGAAACACTTGTTGCTTTTGATAGAGATCGTAAAATTGCTCCATTACTTGCAAAAGAATGGGAACAAAAAGATGATGTTACATGGACGTTTACTTTAAATGAAGGCATTAAATTCCATGATGGAGCTGATTTTAATGCGGAGGCTGTAAAAGCTACATTCGATCGCATTTTAGATCCTGCGACTGGGTCACCGCAGCGTGATAAATTATCAATGATTAGTGAAGTAGTAGTAGATGATACGTATGTTGTCACGTTGAAATTAAAAGAGCCATATGCACCGCTTTTATCAATTTTAGCAAGTCAGGAAGGTAGTATGATCAGCCCGAAAGCTATTGCAGAAGCGGCAGATGAATTAGCAACACATCCAGTAGGGACAGGTCCATTTGTATTTGATTCTTGGAAATCAGGTCAAGAAATCACATTAAATTCAAACAAAGACTATTGGGGTACGGTACCAAAAGTAGATAAAGTAACATTTAAAGTAGTACCCGAGGATTCTACACGTTTAGCGATGATTGAAAGTGGAGAAGCGCATATCGCTGAGCAAGTACCAGTAACTGAAATCGATCGTATTGAAAATTCACCAACTATGAATCTATTCCGCGCAGAAGGATTGGCAGTAGAATTCATCGGTTTCAATGTAAAAGATGAACTGTTATCAGATGTTAAAGTACGTCAAGCAATTAGTTATGCAGTGGACCGTGAAGCAATTATTAGCGGTATTTATGATAATGTAGGCACACTTGCCAATTCCGCAATGAGTCCTAAAATTATCGGTTACTCTAGTGAAACAAAACCATATGATTATGATGTAGTAAAAGCAAAAGAACTATTAAAACAAGCAGGTGTTAAAGAAGGAACAAAAGTTAAATTACTAACGAGCGACCGTAAAGAGCGTATTAATATGGCAGAGGTTATTCAATCTCAATTGAAGGGCATTGGTCTAGACGTTGAAATTCAAGTAATGGAATACGGCGCATTTATTTCTGAAATTACGAAAGAACAACACCAAATATTTATTAGTGGCTGGGGTAATGCAACTGGAGATGCTGATTATAACCAATTTAACCTATTCCATACGGCTTCTATGGGACCTCCAGGAAACCATTTCTACTATTCAAATCCAGAAATAGACAAGCTAATTGAGCAAGGACGTTCTGAATCAAATCAAGAGGCACGTAATGAAATCTACAAAAAAGCAATGCAAATGGAGTTAGATGATGCTGTGTATATTCCAGTTCGAAACTATGAGCATTTAGCTGTTTACAGTAATGCTGTCAAAGGGTTCTGGTTAGATGCATCAAACTATACGATGATCAGTGGCGTTGAAATTGTAGAATAATCAAACTTGGTGAAACCTAAAAATACCAATGAGGAGGAAACTATGAATAAATTACTGCTGAAAAATGTGAGATTAGAAGAGGCATTTGAGCAAGAAAATGAACGCATTGTTGCAACTCGTACTGCTATTTATGATGTTCTAATTGTAGATGGATATGTTCAACAAATAGATAAGAATATAGTAGTCGATGGCGATGTAGAGATAGTAGATGCTCAAAAGCAATTATTAGTACCATCTTTCCGAGAAATGCATATTCATATTGATAAAACTTATTTTGGTGGAGAGTGGCAGGCGCCAAGACCTATTACAAAAGGGATATTAACGCGCATCGAGGAAGAAAAAACACTGCTTCCTAAACAATTACCGACCGCGGCTTATCGGGCTGAGGAAATGGTTAAGTGGTTAATTTCACAAGGACATACACATATACGGTCGCATTGTAATGTGGACCCACAAATAGGGACCAAGCATATTGAAATTACAAAGCAAGTGTTAGAAAAATATCAAGATCAAATTACTTATGATATTGTGGCTTTCCCACAGCATGGTTTACTGCGCTCGAATGTGGAAGGACTAATCCGTGAGGCGATGGCAATGGGCGCAACGCTTGTTGGAGGAGTTGACCCATCCATAGTAGATAGAAATATTGAGAAGTCATTGCAAACAACGATGGCTATTGCTCAAGATTATCAGGCAGGGATTGATATTCATATTCATACAGCTAATACTTTAGGAGAATTTGAATTTTATAAACTAATCGAATTAACAAAACAGGCGAAAAAAGAAGGACAAGTTACGATTAGTCATGCAATGGCGCTTGCAGATTTAGAACAATCGAGATTAGAGAACTTAGTTCAGGCGATGGCTGCTGTTCAAATGGATGTTACAACAACGGTACCAACCGATATTAATCGCTCGACGATACCGATTCCGTATCTTTATAACAATGATGTAAAAGTTTCTATTGGACATGATAGTTTAACTGATCATTGGTCTCCTTATGGTACAGGAAACACCATTATGAAATTAAATGTAATGGCAGAGAGATTCCGTTTTATTGATGAATATTCATTAAGTCGCGCTTGGAAATATGCTTCAGGTGGCATTACACCATTGAATGATGTAGGAGAACGTGTTTGGCCACAGGTTGGTGATAAAGCCAATATGCTTTTAGTAGATGGAATTAGTACGGCGCATGTTGTAGCAAGAAGATGCCCTATTTCTACAGTTATTTCACAAGGACATATTATTCACCAACAGGAAGTTGGAGAGTTGAAAGGAGAATACAGATGAAGCACTGGCTTACAAATGTTCTACTTGAAACAGGAGAATATCTAAAAGAAAATGATACTGTCGGTACAAAGGTGGAGCTTTTTCACCTTGAAATTACGGATGGCTTTATTTCTCAAATTGTACCAGCAACAGAAAATATTGATTCTCTAGATGAAGTAACAGATATGAAAGGGAAGCTGCTATTACCAGCTTTTAAAGAAATGCATAATCACTTAGATAAGACATACTTATCTTTACCGTGGAAAGCATGCGTACCTGTAAAGAACTTAAAAGAACGCTTGGATCGTGAAGCACAAGAATTATCGGTCCTTGCAACGACTGGGAAACAACGAGCAGTAGCCATGATTGAGAAAATCCTCAAAAATGGTGCCAATCATATTCGTACACATGTCAATATTGATCCTTATATTGGCTTAAAAAACTTAGAGGGTGTACTAGGAGCACTGGAAGAGTATAAAGATGTTGTGACATCAGAAGTTATTGCCTTTCCACAGCATGGCTTACTAAGAGACGATGTGCCTAAATTATTACGTGAAGCCTTACGTAATGGGGCAACGATGATTGGTGGGCTAGATCCTGCTGGCATTGATAATTCGATTGAGCCTTCTCTTTATGAAGTAATGAATATCGCACAAGAATTTAACGTAGATGTTGATATTCACCTACATGATAGTGGTCATGTTGGTTATTATACAATCGATAAATGGATAGATATTGTAGAGGATGCAAACTATCAAGGGAGAACGGCTATTAGTCATGCTTTTTCTCTTGGAGATGTATCAGCTTTGGAACAGCATAAAATTGCAGATCGTCTAGCACAACAGCAAGTAAAGATTATGTCAACGGTGCCATTTGATTTGAGACGATTAATCCCACCGATTGATTTACTAACAGAGCATGGAGTAGATGTTCATTTTGGCTGTGATGGTTTTTATGATTCATGGAGTCCATATGGCTCGGGAGATATTTTAGAAAAAGCAACGACTTTTGCAGACAATACACGTAAGCTAGATGAGCGTTCTATTCGACAAACTTTAAAATACATTACAAATGGTGTCACACCATTGGATGCAAATGGTCAAAAGGTTTGGCCAAACGTGCAAGATGAAGCAAGTTTTGTTTTCTTTGACGCCGTTTCAAGCGCTGAAGTCATTGCTCGTAAACCATCAAAACGGGTGGTTATGTCAAAAGGCAAGTTTATCAATTAAGTATCAATCTAAATCCCCCTTATTTAGATAACATAGCAAACTAGAGATTTTCTAGTTTGCTATACTTATGTTTTAATAGTTAGGAAGAAATACAAGAAAGGGAAGTAGATTTTTAAAAGAGTTGATCATTAACTATGTAGAAGTCTCTTATATACAGGTGCAATAAATATGAAGCAACTAACGATCTATTTGATATTATTTAGCTGTGTATTTTTTTGGGCCAGTAACTTTATTATTGGCACTATTTTAATTGACCATTGGTCTCCAATCATGGTTGCCATTTTTAGATTAATGGTCATTGTCCTATTTTTAGGCTGCATTGGTTGGAAGGCTATTATCCGTACAACGTTTACACGCAATGACCTACTGTTGCTGATCTTTGCAGGAATACTAGGTGTTTCCATCAATCACTATAGCTTTTATGCAAGTCTTCAGCATACCTCTCCTATTACCGCGGCATTAATTTTAGCCTGCGCACCAATTGTCACATCTTTACTTAATAAAATGATTTATCATGAATCACGAAACGGTATCTTTTGGTTAGGGGCAATCATTTCATTTATAGGAGTTGGCCTCATCATTACTAAAGGAGCCCTCATCACGATTTCTATTGGGAAGGGGGAGGTGCTAAGTTTAATTACGATGTTAAGCTTTGCCTTATTCCTTATTATTGTGAATCATCTCAGTCTGAAATTGTCAGCACAGTCCATCACTTTTTATACAAATTTAATCGGTTTGCTGGTGCTTCTACCATTTTCGGTGACGATGTGGACACGAACAAATTGGCAAGTAACATACCCTTATTGGATGCTACTCATTTTATCAGCGGTTATTATTCATGGAATTAGTAATTTACTTTGGAATCAAAAAATGAAGGAGATTGGCTCAACGAATGCTTCGCTATTATTGAATTTTGAGCCAGCTATCGCTATGCTGTTAAGTGCGATTTTTTTAAAGCAATTTCCTACAACTGTCCAAATATACGGCTCCTTATTGATTTTATTAGGAATTCTACTGTGTATTTACTATAAGGAAATAAGAACTTTACTTTTTATGAAAAGAAAAACGACTTAAAAAATCTATTATTTTGTACAGTATGTTGGAAATATTTCTAGCATGCTGTTTTTTTTGTATATGTTTTGTTTTTTCACAAAAATAATATTTCGTGAAAAATGGACTTGTTCTAGCATATTTATAACCTGATAGAAGCATGGGGTTATGATTCAGAGTGTTGACCGTTCAATTTTAGTTGAAAAAAATTTATATTTAAATAATAAAAATGAAGAAAAATTGAAAGCGGTTTAAAAATTATACATTCACTGTATTGTTATAAAAATATTTTTTTACAATTTTAAGTAAAAAAAGAAGTGTTATTACATTTTTAAGTTTATTTTTAAAAATAAAAATTCTGTCCGTTTCTGTTCTAAAATTCTCTATTATTCTAAAAAATTCTACATTATATCTAATGCATTTGTTGCATTTTAAGTGTTATAGTCATCCTATTAGAAATGGTAAAATGAGACGTATGCATCTAGTGAATGTGAAATTATGCACAAAAATAATTATATTAATATAATTTGTTGTTATTTGTAAAATAGAGTGGAAAAGTAATAATAGCTAAAAGCTGTTATGTTTTTTGTAAGATAAACGCTGTTCTGCTTAGAGAATGTAAGGTTTATTTGATGAAAAACATTAATAGAAAAACAAAATACTTTTTGGAGAAATAATATTTTTTAGAAAAACATCTTGCATTTGAATAATTCTAAGTGGTAAATTGTTTTACATGGACGTTCATAGAATTTTCACAGGTAGCAAAAGAGGGGAGAAATGAGAATTTATGAATAAAAATAGATGGTTAATTGCATTATCTGCAATCGCTATTCACCTTTCAATCGGTGGAGCCTATGCATACAGTGTATACAAGCTACCGATTGTCACAGAAATGGGATGGAGTGAAACAAAGGTAACGGTTGCCTTTACCATTATGATGGGACTTGCTGGGTTTTCAGCTGCATTATTTGGTAGTTTAGTAGAGAAAATGGGACCACGTAAATCGGCGATGGTAGCAGCTGTCTTATTTGGAGCAGGACAAGCTGGTGCAGGTGTTGCGATTTCAATGGATTCTGTTGTGTTGTACTGGTTAACATATGGCGTACTTAGTGGATTAGGTATGGGGATTGGTTATATTGCGCCAGTATCAACGCTTGTAAAATGGTTCCCAGATCGACGAGGTCTAGCAACAGGGATGGCCGTACTTGGTTTTGGATCTGGTGCACTGATTACAGCGCCAGTCGCAGCCAACTTAATGGAGGCAGTTGGCATCTCTACAACATACTTTATTTTAGGGGCAAGTTATTTCACGTTAATGATTTTAGGGGCTTCTTATATAGCGCCGCCTAAGCCTGGTTATATGCCAGCTAATATGAAGGCAGCAGCAGATAACGGCAAAGAAGTAGTAAAAAAAGATTTAGCAGTTATGTCAGCACGTGAGGCTGTCAAAACAAAGCATTTCTGGATGCTATGGTCTATGCATTTAGTCAATGTTACAGCAGGAATTATGATGATTTCTGTTGCTTCACCAATGGCGCAGGAAATTGTTGGGCTATCAGTTGCAGGAGCAGCCGCGATGGTAGGAATCATGGGGTTATTTAATGGTGGTGGTCGTTTAATTTGGGCCGCTGTGTCTGATTATATTGGGCGTTCAAATGTTTTTGTTATTTTCTTTACAGCACAGCTAATTACATTTATCGTTTTACCACATACAACGAACGTGATTATTTTCCAAGCACTTATTTTCTTAGTCGTTAGTTGCTATGGTGGAGGGTTCTCAAATTTACCTGCTTTTGCAAGTGATTTATTTGGAACGAAGCAACTTGGTGTTATTCATGGTTATTTATTAACAACTTGGTCATTGGGTGGTATTTTCGGACCGTTGTTAGTAAGCACAATTAAAAATGCTTATGGAAGCTATATTCCTGTATTTTATGTATTTGCAGGGTTAATCGCTGCTTCATTAATCATTTCAATAACATTACGTGCTGATGTACGTAAACAAACTGCTTTAAAAGCGGCACAAAATGTTGGAGACGTTTCCGCTACTCAATAATATATTTTTGCGATAACTGTATAGGTGTCATTTCGCACATGGCACTTATATAGTTATTTTTTTGTATTGATTGTTATATAACAATTATCTGTTCCTTGTTTAATGTATAACAGTGCATATCTGGTGTCAATACCATTACTGGAAATAAAAAGATTTCGTTATTAAAAGAGAAAATTTATAACGAAAGACAAGATAAGGGATAAACAGCTAAAATTTGAATCTTTTCTCAAAAGTAATCGTATATAAAGTAATTAGGGAGGGATCTACTATGGGGAAATTTTCTTTAGATGAATTTGTTCATAAAACACAGCAGGATGATCAAGAAAATGATTATTTTGAATTGGAAACTGAGCGTGTATTAGAGGTTAATTTAAACGGTGAAGTATGGTCCAAAATGGGCGCAATGATTTCCTATACAGGAGACATTAAATTTGAACGTGAGCGCGTATTGGAGCACGGACTTGGTAAGATGTTTAAAAAGGCTTTAACAGGTGAAGGTACACAATTGATGAAAGCGAGCGGAAAGGGCAGACTTTATTTAGCCGATCAAGGTAAGAAAGTAACCGTCTTTGATTTGAAAAACGACAGTCTTTGTGTAAATGGGAATGATCTACTTGCTTTTGAGCCTAGCATTAACTGGGATATACGTTTAATGAGAAAAATGGCTGGCATCATGTCAGGCGGTTTATTTAATGTAACGTTACAAGGGACAGGGAAAGTGGCGATTACAACACATTTCGAACCATTAACATTATTAGTAAAACCAGGTGAAACGGTTTATACTGACCCGCATGCTACTGTCGCGTGGTCAGGTAATTTAACACCTGAGTTTAAAACAGATATCAGCTTCCGTACATTTATCGGTCGTGGGAGTGGCGAATCAATCCAGATGGCGTTTTCGGGTGAGGGCTTTGTCATTATCCAGCCATTTGAAGAAGTATATATGTCTAGTGAAAGCTAAAAAAGCGTGTCCGTTTTGTTCGGACACGCTTTTTCTTCTATTGTTATAAAGCCGCATTCATTCCTGCAATACGTCCCGTTACAAGGGCGGAGGTAATATTATAGCCTCCCGTATAGCCGTGAATATCCAGAATTTCACCACAGAAGAATAGTCCTTCTTTTCTCTTTGAAGCCATTGTTTTTGGCTCAATTTCTTTTACGGAAACACCACCGCCTGTAACGAATGCTTTATCAAGTGATTGCGTGCCGCTTACTGTCAAAGTGAAGTTAACGAGTAAATGAGCTAGCTGACGAATTTTATCTTGAGATAATTCAGCACCCGTTACTTGTACATCGATATTTGCCTGTTCACATAAAAATAATAGCCAACGTTCAGGGGCGATGCCTTTCCAAACATTTTTCACAGCTTTTTTAGGGTCCTCTTTAATCAACTTATTTAAATATTGTAGACAGGTTTCTTCATTATAATTAGTTAAAGTTTGTATACGCATTGTCACGGGCTCGTAGCCTGTTTTCATTAATTCTTTTACAACGAATTGGCTACAGCGTAAAACGGCAGGTCCGCTTAAGCCAAAGTGTGTAAAGAGCATGTCCATTTGATGGGTAACGAGTACTTTACCTTTTTTGTTTAGTACAGAGACAGCAACATCGCGTAAGGCTAGACCCTGTAGTTCACGTGCTTGAATAAAGTCCTCTTTCGATATAACAGGGACTTCTGTTGGGAATAATGTTGTGATTGTATGGCCAGCCCGCTCTGCCCATGGATAGCCATCACCTGTCGATCCCGTTTGTGGGACAGCCTTGCCACCAACGGCCACAATGACTGCTTGGCTACGAATTTCGGAGCCATCTGCAAGACGGACACCGAGAATTTTTTCTTCATCCATAACAAGCTTGTTAACGGCTGTGTGTAAACGAACTTCAACATGTAAACGTTGAAGCTGGCGAATTAGCGCATCGACAACATCTTGTGCACGGTTAGATACAGGAAACATTCTACCGTGATCCTCTTCTTTTAGAGCGACACCAAGCCCTTCAAAAAATGCGATAATATCTTCATTATTATAAACGGTAAAAGGACTATAAAGAAAACGACCATTACCGGGGATATGCTTCACGATTTCTTCAACAGGCAAACGATTAGTCACATTACAGCGCCCACCACCAGAAATGGCTAGTTTTTTGCCAAGTTTTGCACCTTTTTCTAACAATAAAACTTTCTTTTTCCGCTCTCCAGCAGCAATCGCCGCCATTAAACCAGATGGGCCACCACCGATCACGATTACATCATACATAGTTAGAAACTCACTTTCTTTTCAATTTAGGAATCTTTCCTATTATACATGAAGTCTATATAGAGTAGGGGCTTCTTTGACATTGAAAATAATAGCAAAGTGTTTTATAATTCTTTATCCCTTCCTTCGTATAGAAGGGTATTTTATAGTAGAATGAAACACAATAAATTTTGTTATACAATTATATCGATGAAAGTTTCCTTTATTAGCATTGTCAGCATGAAATGAATGTCTTTTCATGCTATTATGGTAAAGGTTATGCACTAAATTATGAGGTGAAAAATAGAATGTGCGGATTTATAGGTTATATTAATGGAACAAATGTGATTGATCATCATCAAACAATTGAAAATATGATGAATACAATTATTCACCGCGGGCCAGATAGTGGTGGTATTCACAGTGACGATACAGTAACGTTAGGCTTCAGACGATTAAGTATTATTGATTTATCAGATGTAGCGAATCAACCATTATATAGTGAAGACGGCAATATCGTGCTTGTATTCAATGGTGAAATTTTTAACTTCCAAGAGCTACGTGCAGATCTTATTGAAAAAGGACATACCTTTAAAACGCAATCAGATAGTGAAGTTATTATTTATGGCTATGTAGAATACGGTGTAGACTTTGTGAAAAAGCTACGTGGTATGTTTGCTTTCTGTATTTGGGATAAAAAGAATGATTTACAATTCATTGCTCGTGATGGTTTTGGTATTAAACCATTGTATTACTCTGAACATACAACAGATGGTACGTTTATTTTTGGCTCTGAAATTAAATCATTTTTACCACATCCTTCATTTATTAAAGAATTAAATAAAAAGGCATTACGTCCTTATTTAACATTCCAATATTCTGCGATGGATGAGACATTCTTTAAAGGGGTCTTTAAATTACCACCAGCACACTATATGCTTATTCAAAATGGCAAAAAGCAAATTGTGCAATATTGGGATAAAAAATTCCATGCAAAAGAAGCTTCCATTGAAAAATACATTGAAGAAATTCGATCAACTGTTAAAGAATCAGTGGAAGCACATAAAATCAGTGATGTAAAAGTTGGTTCATTCTTATCAGGTGGTATTGACTCAAGTTATATTACGTCTTTATTACGTCCAGATAAATCATTCTCAGTTGGGTTTGCTGACTATGAAGATATGTTTAATGAAACGAACCTAGCAAAGGATTTATCAGATACGTTAAATATTCAAAATGAACGTAAATATATTACGGCAGATGAGTGCTTTGAAGCTCTTCCAAAAATCCAATGGCATATGGATGAGCCACAATCGAACCCTTCTTCTGTACCTCTGTACTTCCTTTCAGAGCTAGCCTCTAAAGATGTAACAGTTGTACTATCAGGTGAAGGCGCGGATGAAATTTTTGGTGGCTACTCTTGGTATCAAAACTCAGGAAGAATGCAAAAATATGAAAAACTTCCATGGGGTGTTCGTAAAACGTTACGTGGAATAGCGGAAGGTCTGCCTAAAAGCCAATATACGAACTTCCTTATTAAAGGTGGTCAAACGGTAGAGGAACGCTTTATAGGGGAAGCTGTAGTTTGGGATGAAGTAGATGCGATTAATGTATTAAAACCTGACTATAAAAATGCGCCATCTGTAAAATCTATTACAAAACGTATTTATGACGAAGTACCAGGCGAAGATGATGTGACGAAAATGCAGTACTTAGATTTAAATCTTTGGATGCCAGGCGATATTTTATTAAAAGCTGACAAGATGAGTATGGCGCATTCGATTGAACTACGAGTACCATTCTTAGATAAAGAAGTAATGGAATTAGCTAAAAATATTCCATCTCAATATCGTGTCAACGACATTGATACAAAATATGTTCTACGCCAAGCTGCACATCAAGAATTACCAGAAGAATGGGCTAAACGTCCAAAACTAGGCTTCCCAGTGCCAATTCGTCACTGGTTGCGTGAAGAAAAGTACTACAACAAGGTAAAAGAAATGTTTACTACTGACTTTGCCGATGAATTCTTTGATACAAAACAATTAGTTGGCTATTTAGATGAACACTATGAAGGAAAAGCAAACCGCGGCCGTTATATTTGGACAGCCTATGTATTCCTAGTGTGGTATAAAAAGTTCTTTGTGGACATGTAATAAAGAAATGGGCTTTAATCGGTGGGGGTTTTTGTAATCCTCACCGATTATTTTCAGGTCTTTTTTCATCAAGTATACTTTTTAATGAACTTTTTGATGATTTTATGCGTCTCATTTCCTATAAATATGTTAAGATTACAGTTGGTTTACTTATGAAACTTTCGAGTGACAGCGCTTGCATGTTGTGACTTTAAAAAAACGAAAAGATTTTTATAAGTATACCTGAAAGTATAACTATAATATTGATTTTACAATGAATGGATGGGTATGATGTCCAATTTAATGAAAGGTACTGCGATATTAACATTGGGGATGTTTTTATCTAAGGTGCTCGGATTAATTTATATTTTTCCGTTTTATGCAATTGTCGGAGAGAAAAATATCGCTCTCTATCAATATGCATACATCCCTTATTCTATTATGCTGGCAATCGCCATATCAGGTGCGCCCATTGCTGTTTCCAAATTTGTTTCTAAATACAATGCAATGGGGGATTATCAATCAGGTCGAAAGCTGATGAAATCAGGCATACTCATTATGATGATGACAGGTTTTGCTGCATTTATTGCACTCTTCTTCCTTGCTACACCTATAGCAGGATTAGTGATTAAGAGTGAAGAACAAGTTTTTACAGTAGATCAGATTGCTTCGGTCATAAGATGGGTTAGTTTTGCCTTAATTGTTGTACCATTTATGAGTCTTTGGCGAGGTTTCTTCCAAGGCTATGACAAAATGGAGCCTACCGCAGTTTCACAATTAGTGGAGCAAATTGTGCGAATTGTCGTGTTACTAGGCGGTTCCTTCATCGTGGTTGTTGTGTTCAAAGGTAAGCCAGAGACTGCCATTTCTTTTGCAGTATTTGCAGCCTTTATAGGAGCGATTGGTGGCTTAGGTGTTCTTTATTATTATTGGAAAAAATATCAGCCTGAATTTAACTTATTACGCAGTCAAAGTGTAACCTCTACACAGCTGCCAATGTCCAATATTTATAAAGAAGTTATTACCTACTCCATACCAATGGTGTTTGTAGGTGTAGCCAATCCACTATTCCAATTAGTCGATATGCTTACATTTAATGGGGCTATGACATCCATTGGCTTAGCTGAGGTGACAGATACCTATTTATCGATGATTAACTTTATGACACATAAGGTTGTCATCATTCCTGTCATGCTAGCAACAGGTTTTTCAATGGCGCTTGTCCCGACAATTACAAAATATTACACTCAGGGCGAATATTTATCGCTACGTCATGCGATGGATAAAACCTATCAAATTTTAATCTTCATTACATTGCCAGCTGTAGTTGGTATTTCTCTATTAGCAAATGAAATTTATTTTATGCTGTATTCTGAAAGTGAAATGGGTTCGATGATTTTAGCCCATTATGCACCTGTTGCCATTTTATTTGCGTTATTCCAAGTAACAGCTGCCCTATTACAAGGAATTGATTTTCAAAAATGGATTGTCTTCAGCTTATTATCAGGTATTTTCGTTAAGCTAGCGCTAAATATCCCGTTAATCCGTTTGTTGGAGGCAGATGGCGCTATTGTAGCAACTGCAATCGGGTATAGTGTATCTATTATTATTAATATTCTTGTGTTACGTAAAACGTTAAATTATCGATCAGAGATGGTCGTTCGACGTGTTGTGTTAATCGCATTATTGACTATGGCAATGGCGATTAGTGTGTTGATTGTCCATAAGTTACTGGAATTACTAATGGGTCCAGTTGATAGTAAATTCTCAGCATTACTGTTCTCTGTTATTTGTGCAGTTGTTGGCGTAGCTGTCTATGGCTTTTTGTCACTCCGTATAGGTTTAGCACAGAAGCTATTAGGTGAACGATTGACTCGTATTATGAGCAAGCTGGGAATGAAATAGGAGTGGTAAGATGCGTTTAGATAAATTACTTGCAAATATGGGATATGGCTCACGGAAGGAAGTTAAGCAGCTATTAAAGCAAAAAGCTGTCACAGTAGATGGAGCTTCTGTCAAAGATGCTGCTATGCATGTCGACCCAGAACAGCAAAATGTGTCCGTCTATGGAGAGCGTGTCGTTTATACAGAGTTTGTCTATTTTATGATGAATAAACCACCAGGTGTTATTTCTGCAACAGAAGATTTAAGAGATGAAACAGTTATTGATCTATTGGAGCCATTAGACCAGCATTTTAAACCTTTTCCGGTTGGCCGACTCGATAAAGATACAGAAGGCTTACTGGTATTAACGAATGATGGTATACTAGCTCATAATTTATTGTCTCCTAAAAAACACGTGCCAAAGGTTTATTACGCACATATTGAAGGTGTTGTAACGGAAGAGGACGTAGAGAAATTTGCAGATGGCGTGGAGCTAGATGATGGGTATATGACAAAGCCTGGAAAGCTTGTTATTCTAAAATCTGCGCCACAATCTGAAATTGAGCTAACAATTCAGGAGGGCAAATTTCATCAGGTGAAGCGGATGTTTGAATCTGTAAGTAAACGTGTAACCTATTTAAAGCGTATATCTATGGGGAATCTAAAATTAGACGATCATCTGGCGTTAGGAGAATATCGTGAGCTAACTGCAGAAGAATTACACTGCTTACAAAATACCCCTTAACATGTTCCTCGATGCTAACTTAGCATCGGGGATTTTTTATATACAGCCTTGTGACAGTAACTGTATAATATGTAATGAGTTATCTTAATATAGTGAAGAAACGTATTATTGTCTAAAATATTTTTAAAAAATGATGGTGAAAATAAGTAGAGGGCCAATAAATGAAGAACCTGCGAATTAAATTATTACTATCTTTAATAGCTTTTGCAGTTATACTTGTTGCTGTAATTTCAAGTGTGAATAGGCAAATATTAGTTGATGATATAGAAGAACAAGTTGCCAGAAATAGAGTGTTAATAGAAAATCATATTCTTACAGATATGCGAACAGTAGATAATGCTCATTTATATTTTGATGAAAACATGTCAGACAAAATGGAGCATGAACTGAGAGCTTTAAAAAACTATTATCGTGAGAATCCGAATGTTGCTGCATGGGATTTACAACAAATGGAAAATAAACATGATATGGATATATACATAGTAGATCAGACTAATACAGTGATATACACAACATTTGATAAAGATATTGGTTTCAATTTTTCTAAGTGCTGTCAGCGTTTTTCTGCATTATTGGATGAAAGACGTGCGAGTGGGGAATTTTTCACAGATGGAATAGACATTTCTACAACTACAGGAAAATACAGGAAATTTGCCTACCTTGCTACACATGATAAGAAATATCTTCTTGAACTAAGTATAGACTTATTAAAAAATCCAGTCTTTCAAACTTTTAATTTTGAGAAAACTTCAGAATATTTGGTAGCGAAATACGTTGATTTAGTAGAAGTGCAAACGATTAGTGCTGGTGGGGTTTTCTTTAATGATTCAAAATCGAAGCGGATCACCGTTCAAGAACAATCCGAACAGTTTCAGAAATATTTTGAGCTAGCAAGGAAGAAGCTGCAGCCTGTCGAGTATCAAAAAGCAATTGATCAGGGTTATATTGAAACGCATCTTTTTTTACCCTATGAAGCAGAGACGGTCAGAGGGGAGTCTTCCAAAAGAATTGTTTATGTGAAATATGCTAATTTCACAAAAATGGAAGCGCTTCAAAAAAACGCAAAACAGTTTTGGGTTTTACTAGCCATTGCTTTAGTTACAGCCTTTGTAATGCTGTCAGTTATTAATAAAATACTCTCTAAAACAATCTATCTCGCCACTTTTGATCCGTTAACAGGTGTTTATAATCGTGCGACCTATATACGAAAAATGGATAGCTTACTAAAGAAACGAAAAATAAATAGGCCTGGATTATTGTTAATCGATTTAGACAATTTTAAACAAGTAAATGATCAATTTGGCCATGCGGAAGGCGATCATATCTTAATTGGAACGGCCAAAATCTTAAAAAAAGTAGTGAAAAAAGATGGTTTTGTCGTAAGATTTGGTGGAGATGAATTTGCCATCGTTTTGTATGATACAACAGAGCATCATATGCAACAGATAGCAGATGCCATTTTGGTGCAAATAAGGACTCTCAAATTGGAAGGTCATGCTATTGAGAAATGGTCGGTACTATCAGTGAGTATGGGAGGGGCTATTTATCATCATCCCGAAGATGATTCAGAAATGATCTTATTTGAGCGAGCGGATCAAGCACTATATCAATCGAAAAATGCTGGTAAAGACCAATACTCTAGCTACAACGAAGTCGCTGCTGACAAAGACGCCAAGATTTGAAAAAACGCCCCATTCTATAAATAGCAAAATGAGCTATTGGATAGATATGGAGCGTTTTTTAATGTGTTGATGTTTTAGATCGATAAAAGATACAACTACATAATACAAGGACAGCTATAATTGCAAACATGGCATCTATATAGTGTGTTAATAGCCAACCTCCTATAATGGGTCCGATAAAGCCCCCTAAATTTTTAAATTGCGCAGCGCCAAGGTAGGTCGCTTTTTGAGTGTCAGGCGCAATTTCATCAATCATGACATTCATTGTAGGGAAGGCAAAGATTTCTCCAATCGTAAAAATAATCATCGCGATGATATAGAGCGTATAGTTGTCGGAGAACCCGAACATGAATAGTCCGATAGCAAAAAACAGAATACCGACTAATAAAGTCGCGGATGATGAAAATCGTTCAGACACAATACTAATAGGCAATTGTAATAATAAGACGACCGCTGCATTGAGTGAAATCAATAGGGAATACAGTTTTGTCCCATTTTCAACGGTTAATTCAATGATTTGTGGCAATGTCGAATCAAATTGAGAGTATCCGATATTGATAAGGATCGCCCCCAAAATAAAGCTAAGTAACACACGATTTGTTAAAAGAATTGTGAAAGTGTGCAAAATTTTTGTTTGCGTAACAGCTTTTTGTTGTTGCATTTGATAACGGTTTAACACGAAAAATAAAAATATGGCGTAAATAATATACATAATACCTGTTAGCATAAAGGGGATACTAGGACTTGCTAACTGCGAGATATAGACGCCTATTATTGGACCAATGACTGCGGCAATATTAATGGCCGTGTAACGTAATGAAAAAAGTCTTTTCCGTTTATCAGCAGGTGTAAAGTCAATCATTAATGCCTGAGTGGAAGGCTCAAAAAATGAGCGACAAAGACCGTTCAAGGCGTTGAATAGAATAAATAACCAAACCGTATGGACAGTGGCAAAGCCGAAGAAAACAAGGCTCCACACAATGATCGTTAATAAAATGATGCTTTTCCTTCCGAAACGATCGGTTAAATATCCACCGAAAAACCCGCCAACAGTAGAAATAAGGGGTGCAATCCCAATCGTCAATCCAATTTGTAAAGGAGAGGCTTCAATTTCATTATGTAAATAAATAGCTAAAAAAGGCATTGCCATAAAGCTTGCAATACGTGTGAAAACTGTTCCACCCAAAATGATCCAAACTAATGGATGAAACAAATTTGACAGTTTCATAAAAAATCCTCCTCTCAACAATTTAGAATGTTTCGAGTTTAACGGATTGTTAAGCAACTGTAAATAGTCAAAATATTCTCGGAAGATACGTTTCCGTGAAGTTACACTAGAAATGACTGAACGAGCTTCATTTTATTTCAAGGAGCAAGAAGGGCTTTCAATTTATTATCTTATTCCCACTGCCAATGAAACAGCAAAATAATGCTGGTCTTCGATTTATCCAACAGGATAAACAATATCTAATAATCTTCTAACAACAAAAAAAGAATGACCCCGACGAAAGGTCATTCTTTTCCATACACAATGCTTTACGCATTCTACGTAAAACTAAGACGTCAATTTTACTTTTTTCTTCGTCGTTGTCCATCTGCCTCGACTTGGACTCGTCACCAAATCGTTAAAGGCTAACACGTTCAAATCTCTTTGAACGGTGCGAGGAGTGATACTAAACTCTTCGACTAAATCCTGTGTAGACACGGTTCCTTTGTCTAAAATAAACATGTACACGTCTTTAATACGATTAAGCATTCGATCAGTAGTTGGTTTCATTAAATGAACCACTCCTTCATCTTAATTCTCTTGGCAAAGACTAGCGGACGACAATATGTGCGGAGTGCACTTAGGCTATTAAGTAGCTGCCTTAGACATCCCCTTTTCTAATTTTTATGGTCAGAAGAATTATTCTGATAACTTCATTATATAGAAAAACTACATGATTTTCTAGTGAATGCAATAGAAATTTACAATAGAAACATAAAATTTTTACTGTATTTTGTGGGAATACGTGAAAAACATGCTATATGTGGTAGTGTCAGTACAAGTTGCTGAAAATAGTTGTCAGAAAGAAGATTGTCATATATGTTGTAAGGTGTAGAATAATGTTAATACTTGAAGGAGGTACATGGTATGAATTGGTTACAGGCTGCAAAAGAAAGGCAAGATGAATTAGTACAAGAGTTACAGGAGCTTGTGCAAATTAATAGTATTCTTGATGAGGATACGAAAACTACTGAGATACCTTTTGGTAATGGTCCACTTCAAGCGCTTGAATGGCTACTAGCAAAGGGCCAAAAAGAAGGGTTACTAACGAAAAATGTTGATAACTATGCTGGACATATCGAAATGGGTGCAGGTGAAGAATTATTAGGTATTTTATGTCACGTTGATGTTGTTCCAATTGGAGATGAAGCTGATTGGACATACCCACCATTTAGCGGCACTGTAGCCGATGGTAAGCTGTATGCACGTGGTGCAATTGATGATAAAGGCCCTACAGTTGCGGCATGGATGGCCATGAAACTTGTCAAAGATGCAGGTATTCAATTGGATAAAAGAGTGCGAATGATCGTTGGTACGGATGAAGAAACAGGGTTCCGCTGTGTCGACCACTATTTCAAACAGGAAGAAATGCCGTCAATCGGTTTTGCCCCCGATGCAGATTTCCCGCTCATTAATGCTGAGAAAGGCATTGCAGAGCTTGTGTTCTCTCAAAATAAAGTGGGTGATGCAACGAAAGAACAACTACTATTATTTAATGCAGGAAAGCGCCCAAATATGGTACCAGATTTGGCCCAAGCTAAAGTTCAGCATGTATCAGCGCAATTCGAACAGAATTTTCAAACATTTTTAAGCAAAAATCAGCTAGATGGCTCTTTATTTATGGAGGACTCTCGCTATATAATAACTATCAAAGGTAAAGCAGCCCATGCAATGGAACCAGAAAAAGGTGTCAATGCAGCTGTTTATCTTGCTGCGTTTTTACAACAAGAGTTGACGACAGAGACAAGTAAACAATTTGTCGACTTTATCGCAGATGTTTTTTATCAGGATCATTATGGCCATCAGCTTGAATTACAATTTGAAGATGCCATGTCTGGTCATACGACGTTAAATCCAGGCATTGTTAGCTATGATGTTAGTAAAGGTGGCAGTTTAGTAATTAGTATGCGCTATTCTGTGTCCTATCCATTCGATGAAAAAATTACAGAGGCTCAACGTTTAGTTGTAAAAAGAGGATTTTCATTAGATATTCAAGACGACTCCAAGCCTCATTATGTCAGTGAAGATGATCCATTTATCCAAACATTAGCGTCCATTTATAGACGTCAATCAGGTGATACAGAAACACCGTTATTATCTACAGGTGGTGGGACGTATGCACGTGTGCTGAAAAAAGGCGTGGCATTTGGCATGTTATTCCCTGGGGAGCAGGATGTGGCGCATCGGGCGGATGAGTTTGTAGTGGTTGAAAATCTTGTAAAAGCAGCGGCTATTTATGCGGAAGCAATTGTTGAGCTTGCGGGAAAAAAATAACATAAAGACGAAAAGGATGAACGGAAAATGGCATATTCATTATGGAATGATCAAATTGTTGAAGAAGGATCTATTGCAATCTCACCAGAAGACAGAGGTTATCAGTTCGGTGACGGTATTTATGAAGTAATCAAAGTATATAACGGAAATATGTTTACAGCACAAGAGCACATTGATCGTTTCTATGCGAGCGCCGAAAAAATTCGCCTTGTTATTCCTTATACAAAAGATGTTTTACACAAATTACTACATGAGCTAATCGAAAAGAATAATTTGGAAACAGGACATGTTTATTTTCAAATTACTCGTGGAGCTAACTCCCGTAATCACGTTTTCCCGGATGCAAGTATTCCAGCAGTATTAACTGGTAATGTAAAAGCGGGTGAACGTGCATATGAAAACTTTGAAAAGGGTGTTAAAGCCACTTTTGTTGAGGATATTCGTTGGTTACGTTGTGACATTAAATCTTTAAACCTGCTTGGTGCAGTTTTAGCAAAACAAGAAGCTGCTGAAAAAGGTTGCTATGAAGCGATCTTACATCGCGGAGATATTGTGACAGAATGCTCTTCAGCAAATGTTTACGGCATTAAAGATGGAAAACTTTATACACATCCAGCTAATAATTTCATCTTAAATGGTATTACACGTCAAGTTATTTTAAAATGTGCGGAAGAAATTAATTTACCCGTAATCGAAGAGCCAATGACGAAAGCGGATTTACTAACAATGGATGAAATCATTGTGTCGTCTGTATCTTCTGAGGTTACGCCAGTCATTGATGTGGACGGCAACCAAATTGGTGCTGGAGTTCCAGGTGAATGGACTCGTCAATTACAGCAAACATTTGAAGCGAAATTACCACTTTCAATCAATACAAAATAAAAGACCTTGTAGGGAACTATCTGTATGGATAGTTCCCTTTATTTATGGTGTAATGTTAGGTCTCGTCATGTAAAATGAAAAGGATAGTAGCATAATCTTACAGATTGAAATTTGTAGAACAAATGTCGATGTAATGAATACATAAGAATGCATGACACTTTTATCTTAAGCAATTGAAAAAAGAGAGAACTAACGAGATGGTAAGGAAGAATGGAGTGACCTTTACATGGCACAATTAGTGAAAATACAAGATTATATTTCTCGCTATCAAATTGACTTAGCGAGATATCCTACACAATTTGTACGCTTGAAGAAAAGCCAATGGGATCGCATTAAGCGTCAATGGGAATTGGGAGAAGATATAAGCGAGTGGCAACATATTGATAATGAGACGGAAACGGATACTTTCGAGGAGAAAGAGCGATTTTCCTTTATTAAAAAAATATTTACAGGACGACAAAAAGAAGCAGCAGAAGACGTGGAAGATATAGAAATATCAAACGAGCTCATAAGTAGCGAGGATACCATTCCAGAAGAAGAAACAACACTAACATTTGAACCTAAGATTGTGTATGCTCCGCAATCCATTCATGAATTGAAGCGAATGTTTATTGATCAATTCTTCCATTTCCAAATGAAATGGGCTAGTTCAACATTACGTGAAAAATCATATGTAGATCCTCGCTTCATGCGGGACTCGTTACTACGTACTTTATTACAAACTTTACCAGATAATTTCTTGTTGTTTTATTATCCTATACTACAAATAAGAAAAGCACCGATTGAGCTTGATGTCGTATTAATGTCTCCAACGGAGTGTATTTGTATTACCGTTTTGGAAGCAGATAATCAAGCTGTATATGTTGGAGGAAGTGATCGCTTTTGGATGAAAAAGGTGGGGACAAAGGATTCTAAAGTTCTGAATCCAACGATAAACTTAGCCCGTATGGAATCGGTACTATCCCAATTGTTTAAAGAAGAGAATATAGATATGCCTATTAGAAAAGTTGTATTAACTCGAAATGGTTATTTTGATTATCCGGGTTCACCGTATGGGGTTCGTTTTGTTGATCGCCGAAATTACGGAGAATGGATGGAGCATTTGCGAAAGGCCTCCTCTCCAATGAAGCATATGCAAATACGTGCGGCTCAAGCGATTCTAAATACTGTACAAACTACTTCGTTTAATAGAGATATTTGGCAGCAAGCTCCACAAACAACAGAGGATTGAGTATGCAAATTCTATTTATTGTCAATGAAGCTGCAGGGAATGGAAAAGGTAAGAAAGTATGGTCCCAACTTCGAAAGCAGCTAACGATAGACTATGAAGTGGCTTTTACAGAATATGAGGGACATGGACGAGAACTTGCCAAACAATGGGCTCGACAACAGCAGGATCAAAAATTACTGATAGTTGTTGGTGGAGATGGCACTATCCATGAGGTGTTTAGTGGTGTTGTACATAATGAATTTTTAGTGCTTGGTGTGGTTCGTGCTGGCTCTGGTAATGATTTTGCGCGTTCATTTTCCACATTTTACAATGCTCAGCAAATCGAGGACTATGTAATGAATGCTGCTACGGCCTATACAAAAATAGATGCGGGAAGCATTCAGCTCGGCAATAGATGGGATGAAATCTTTGTCAACAATGCTGGCATAGGCTTTGATGCTTATGTAACAAAATCGATTAATACATCTCGCCTTAAATTTTACCTCAATAAAATAGGATTGGGTAAGCTGTCGTATGCTATTGCTGTCATTAGAGGCTTATTTAGCTTTGAATGTTTTAACGTCACGATACGTTCCGATCATCAAGAGTGGCAATTCCAACGAGCATGGTTTGTCGCCATGTGCAATCAGCCATATTTCGGCGGAGGTATGAAAATATCACCAGCTGCAAAAGCAGATGATGGACGAGTCGATATTACAATCGTCCATGATATTTCGCGTTTAAAATTATTACTTATTTTTGTTACTGTTTTTTTTGAAAAGCATACGAAATTTAAAGAAATCACATTTTTACAAGGACAACATTTCGATATTATCGTGAATGACCACAAGGTTGATTGTCATATGGATGGTAATTATAGTGGACGTGTTCATCAGGGTTCTACCATCCACTGTACAGTGCAACAGAGTGCATGGAACATAATGACAAAGAGTTCTTAAATAATATCATTGCGCAATAATTTTATGCGAATGTAAGAGGAATACGTTATACTATAAAAAAATCAATAATTTTATAAGAAAGAAATGAGGAACAATAGTGAGATTAAGAAATAAGCCTTGGGCAGAGGAAATGATTACAAATCATCCAGAGGTAATCGTTCCGAATCCTGAAGACTTTAAAGGAAATTGGCAGGCTGTTTTCGGAAATGACAACCCAATTCATATTGAAGTTGGTACTGGAAAGGGACAATTTGTTACGGGAATGGCTTTGCAAAATCCAGATATTAATTATATAGGGATTGAGCTTTATGATAGTGTAATCGTTTGTGCATTAGAGAAAGTTCTAGAAGCAAAATCTCCAGCCAATTTACGTTTGCTTAAAGTAAATGGCGCTGATTTAAATAAATTCTTTAATAAAAATGATGTAGCACGTGTATATTTGAATTTCTCAGATCCTTGGCCAAAAACACGTCATGCCAAAAGACGTTTGACGCATGGGGATTTTTTGAAATTATATGAGTCGATTTTGGTGGATAATGGGGAAATCCATTTTAAAACGGATAACCGTGGTTTGTTTGAATTTTCATTAATCAGTATATCTGAATATGGTATGTTACTAAAATATGTATCACTCGACCTACATGCAAACATGCCAGAGGATAATGTGATGACTGAATATGAGCAGAAATTCTCTGCCAAAGGACAGCCGATTTATCGCTTAGAGTCGCAATTTATTACTAAATTGTAGGGGGAATATGGATGGATCAGTTACAGTTTCACAATATGACATTATCATGGCTTAACGGGGGTGTTACGTGCCTAGATGGTGGTGCGATGTTTGGAGTGGTACCGAAACCACTTTGGTCGCGCAAATATCCAGTCAACGAAAAAAATCAAATTGAATTACCAACAGAACCAATTCTTATTCAATATGAGGGCAAAAACTATCTTATTGATACGGGTGTTGGCTTTAATAAATTAAATGAAAAACAGCTAAGAAACTTTGGTGTAACTGAGGAATCTTCGTTAGCGGATAGTTTACAAGAGCTTGGCTTAACGACAGCAGATATTGATGCGGTGCTAATGACACATTTACATTTTGATCATGCTGGTGGTTTAACTCAGTGGCAAGATGATGTGCTTGTGCCTACTTTCCCAAATGCTAAAATTTTCGCGACAAAAATTGAATGGGATGAGATGCGTAACCCAAATATTCGCTCGAAAAATACGTACTGGAAAGAAAATTGGGAGCCTGTGCAGCACTTAGTTGAAACCTATGAAGGTATGTTGGAAGTAGCACCAGGAATCGAGCTGATTCATACAGGTGGGCATAGTGAAGGACATGCTGTAATTAAACTTACCCAACAAGGCGAAGTACTTTTGCATATGGCAGACATTATGCCTACTCATGCTCATCAAAATCCATTATGGGTTTTAGCTTATGATGACTATCCAATGACAAGTGTTTTTGCCAAAGAGCGTCTTATGAAAGAAGCTCTTGCCAATAACTATGGCTTTATTTTCTACCATGATGCCTATTACCGCATGATTAAATGGGATGAAACTGGGAAAGAAATCAAGGCTAAGCTCGAACGTAGTAGACAAGCTGTTATTCCATTCTAACAATTACGAGGTAGTTGACATGTAAAATGTCGATACCTCGCTTTTTTGTTCGTGATGATGATAGAAAATATGATACACTAAACACGAAACTAAAAAATAAAAGAGAGTTGAAATAAACATGGCAACTGAACAACCATTTTTACCAGTTTTACTAGGATCAGATATGAATGCATATGGGATGGCCCGTGCATTTTATGAAGCATATGGAATTAAACCACTTGTCTTAGGACGTTCTCATTTAACAGCCACACAAGATAGTCATATCTTACAATTTCAAGAAATCGACCGTTTAAATGAGCAGGATGTATTTGCTCCTGCCCTTGCACAAGTTGCAAAACAATATGCGGATAAAAAACTATTACTCTTAGCGTGTGGTGACGATTATGCCAAGCTTATTATTAAAAATAAGCCAGCGCTACAGGAGCATTTCACAGTGCCTTACATTGATGAGTCTTTAATGGATGAAATCTTACTCAAAGAGAATTTCTACAAGATGTGTGATAAATACGATTTTAAATATCCAGGGACAACGACTGTAACAGCAGATAATTATGAAAATTTTACGCCTCCATTTGAGTATCCAATTATTTTAAAGGCGTCAAATTCGGTTGAATACTGGGCATGTAAATTCCCAGGGAAGAAAAAGGTTTTTGTTGCGCATGATGAGGCAGAAAAAACAGCTATTTTAAAAGCGATTTATAGCTCAAGCTATCAAGATACAATGATTATTCAAGAATTTATCCCTGGTGATGATTCTTATATGCGTGTGCTTAACGCTTATGTGGGCAAAGACGGGAAAGTCAAGCTAATGTGTCTAGGAAATCCTATTCTAGAAGAACATTCACCTGAAGGAATCGGAAGTTATGCAGCAATTGTTACAACATACGATAAAGAATTAATGGATCAAGTACGTTTCTTCTTAGAGGACATCGGCTATACAGGCTTTGCCAATTTCGATATGAAATACGATATTCGTGATAAACAGTACAAGCTGTTTGAAATTAATTTACGTAATGGACGATCCAGCTATTATGTAACGGCAAGTGGCCATAATTTAATGAAGTATGTTGCTGATGATCATATGTTAAACATCGAGCAAGAAGTTACTTATGTGGAGGACAAACATCTGTGGATGGTTATTCCAAAAGGTGTATTATTCAAATATGCATCGAACGAAAAGCTTAAATTAGAGGCAAAAAAATTAATTAGTGAGGGTAAATACACAAACTCCCTTTACTATAATGCAGATATGAATACCAAGCGTTGGGTGAAGCTAACACTCAATAACTTAAATTATTATCGTAAATATAAAAAATACTTTAATAATAAAGGTTTATCAGAATAATAATGAAAAGCCATCTCAATTAAAAATGAACTGCCCCGTAAAAGTTGGACATCAATCTAACTTTTACGGGGGTTTTTTTTATGGCAAAAGTAAGTGTTGAACAACGTATTCAAGCAGTTCAACGATATTTAAATGGAAATGAACCTATGATCGAAATTGCGAAAGATATAGGTGTGACAGCTCAGATTGTCAGTGAATGGGTTCGCCGTTATCAAAAAAATGGCGTAGAGACTTTCTTAAAGTCCTATACAAAATATTCAGCTGACTATAAAATGAATGTACTTAATTATATGAACGAGACAGGTACATCTTCGAGAGACACAGCTGCACTATTCAATATTTCATCTCCTGGCATGATTCGGAATTGGAAGTTGAAGTTTGAAGTTGGTGGTTATGATGCCCTTGTTTCTAAGAAAAAGGGGCATCCATCTATGAAAAAAGAGACAAAAAGAACAACGAAATCAACACCAGCTGAAGGATCTGTTGAGGCGTTAGAAGCACGAATCAAACAATTAGAAATGGAGAATGCGTACTTAAAAAAGTTGAATACTTTAGTTCAAATGCAAGAAAAATTACCAATCAAATCAAAGCGCAAGTAATTTATGAACTAAAGGAAATCTATGAAGTAGTGGAATTAATCAAAGTCGCTGATATTCCACGTAGTACGTATTATTACTGGGAAAAGCGTTTGAATCGTCATGATAAATACGCTGATGTGAAAGTCGCAATTCAGTCCATTTATCATGAACATAAGGGACGTTATGGTTATCGTCGGATCACCAAAGAACTAAAAAAATTTGGTATTCACCATGATCCGAAAACGATTAACTGCTTGATGAATGCCATTGGCATAAAGTGTGAAGTCCGCATGAAGAAATATCGTTCGTATAAAGGTAACGTCGGAAAAATTGCCCCAAACATATTACAACGCGATTTTACAGCGGAAAAAATGAACGAGAAATGGGTAACAGACGTGACAGAGTTCCATCTATTTGGTGAGAAACGCTATTTATCACCCGTCCTTGATCTATGTAATGGCGAAATCATTGCATACACGGTTATGAAGCGTCCAGTGTATAAACTAGTCCATAATATGTTAGAACAAGCATTGGAGCGCCTCGAATCAAGTGATCAAGTTATTCTTCATTCAGATCAAGGTTGGCATTATCAAATGAAAAAGTATCAACAAACATTAAAGCAACATGGTATTACGCAGAGTATGTCCCGTAAGGGTAATTGTTTGGACAACTCAGTCATCGAAAATTTCTTTGGCTTATTAAAATCTGAACTCCTGTATCTACAAGAATTTGAATCCATGGCACATTTTGAACAGGAACTCAACGACTATATTCACTACTACAATCACAAACGAATGAAAGAAAAATTAAAAGACCTAAGCCCGGTGGAGTACCGAACTCAGGTCTTAGCAGTTGCTTAACTAAATATGTCTAACTTTTTTGGGTCAGATCAAAATGAGATGGCTTCTTTTGCATTTTTTTAGGGTTAAACCTCTGTTAATTCTACTACAACGCCAGAGCGTGCATCAGCAGCAAATTCAAATGTTTGCATGTCACCCTCATGCATGCGCGAGATTCCTCCACGATAAACAGGAATAGTAATGATACCATTTGTATAATCTTCTGTTTTCATAAAAATCCAGGAACCGTCAATCGGAGCATCCTTTTTAAATTCTTTTTTTATGTTTTCAAGTACTTGTCCTGCAGGTACGAACGGAGAAACTTTTTCACTAGCTTCTTTAATAATGACTGCGGCAGCTAAGCCAGTTGCAACACCAATTAAAAAATCACGTAATTTCATACATCTTCCTCCTTTTTCTGTACCTATATTTTAGCATAGCCTATAGAGTGAATGCACGTTCACACGATAACAGTTTTAGGAAATGTATCAATATTTCGAATTCGGAAATAAATATGTTACAATAGGCGAGGAAGAATATTCTACTTCGTGGGGAGAGAGTCAACATGAATGAGGAAACATTGCAATTATTTAAAACATTAACAGAGTTACCAGGCGCTCCTGGTAATGAGCACGCTGTTCGCGCGTTCATGCGATCTGAGTTGGAAAAGTATTCAGATGAAATCGTTCAAGACAATTTGGGGGGGATTTTTGGTGTAAAGCATAGTGATGTTGCGGATGCTCCAAAAATTTTAGTTGCAGGTCATATGGACGAAGTAGCGTTTATGGTTACTTCTATTACTGATAATGGCATGATCCGTTTTCAGACGTTAGGTGGCTGGTGGAACCAGGTTATGCTTGCACAACGTGTAGAAGTCTATACGAAAAATGGGGCTATCCCTGGTGTTATCGCATCTATCCCACCGCATTTATTAACGGATGCAGAACGCTCTAAGCCTATGGATATAAAAAATATGTTAATCGATATTGGTGCTGACAGCAAGGAAGATGCGGTAGCATTAGGGGTTCGTCCAGGACAATCCATCATTCCTGTTTGTCCATTTACACCAATGGCCAATCCGAAAAAAATTATGGCCAAGGCTTGGGATAACCGCTACGGCTGTGGTTTAGCAATTGAATTAATGAAAGAAGTCAAAAATGATAAGCTTGGATCTCATTTATATTCAGGGGCAAATGTAATGGAAGAGGTTGGTTTACGTGGTGCTCAAGTGTCAGCAAACATGATTAAACCAGATTTATTCTTTGCATTAGATGCATCACCTGCAAATGATACATCCGGTAAAAAAGATCAATTTGGACAGCTTGGTAAAGGAACATTACTTCGTATTCTAGACCCTACAATGGTGACACATCGTGGTATGCGAGAATTCATTTTAGATACAGCTGAATCTAACCATATTCCTTACCAATACTTTGTATCACAGGGTGGAACTGACGCTGGGAGAGTACATACAGCTAACGACGGTGTACCAAGTGCAGTAATTGGTGTTTGCTCACGTTATACTCACACATCTGCGTCTATCATTCACATTGATGATTATGCTGCTGCTAAAGCATTAATTGTTGAATTAGTGAAAAAAGCAGATCGTTCGACTTTAGAGTCTATTCGCGCTAATGTATAAGAAGTTGGAAAGATGCCTGTAAAGGCATCTTTTTCTATGGGAAGAAAGTAGGGGTTTGATGAAAATAGCAATTGGAACTACTAATAAAGCGAAAACTGAAGCAGTTGAAGCTGTAGCTCAAAAATATTTTGAGGATACAATCTTTACCTATGTGAAAGCTGCTTCTGAAGTATCAGATCAACCTATGTCGAATGAGGAAACGAGATTAGGTGCCATAAACCGTGCCAAAAATGCCATGATAACAACAGATGCATCATTATCCTTTGGCTTAGAAGGTGGTGTAACTGAAATAGAAGGCGATATGTATGTGTGTAATTGGGGTGCATTAACAGTATCCGATGGAACAACGTTTACAGCGGCAGGTGCACAAATTATTTTACCAAAAGAAATTGCCCAGGAAATCAGATCTGGTGGAGAGCTTGGCCCACTGATGGAGCAGTATACACAGCGCAGAGATATTCGTCAGGGCGCTGGAGCAGTAGGGATTTTTACACAAGGTTTAGTAAGCCGACAAATGATGTTTGAGCATATTGTATCACTATTGGTTGGTCAATATTTGTTCACATTTTCTGAAAAATAGTTAAATGGAATTAGTGATGTGCATGCGGAGAGGTTGCATCTTCCTAATAATTTTTTTAAAATAGAAAAAAAGTTAGTAGTGAAAGAGAAAGGAAGAGAGACATGTCATATAAATGGCTACAAGCTATTGGCCTGACGCTGTTACTTCTGATGCTTTCTGGCTGCAATCAATCGATCGATGAGCAAATTGCCAACGGGCTTCAAATCACAGAAACGGTTTTTGCAGAAGAGCCTGAAGAACATACCGAGGAAATTGGGGATATTAATTTATACTTACCTTCAAATTTTAAAGTTGAAGATAGTTCAGATGCTTACAATATTGTTATTTCAAAAGGAAAAGAAAGCTACATCCTCTTCATTAACGATAGAGAAGCACAAGATAGTAAACTTTATTATCATCTTTTAAAAGAAAATGAAGCTGATAAAATCATTGAGGAGACTACTTATGATAAAGATGGTCGCTTTGGCTTTACAGCGGTACTAAAAACAGATGATGAGAATGAAATGGAGCTCATTGTGAGTAGTGGTGGCGTGAAAATGACCACGATTTCTAAGGCCAAACATATAGAAGATAATTTGCGTGAGATGACGAAAATCGTTCATTCGGTTAAGATGAAGTAAATAAACAAGATTGAACAAGACGGTTCACAAACATGTGAGCCGTTTCATTTTGAAGATAGGATGTGAGAAAGAATGAAGCAATTGACATCAGAGCAGCTTGTAGAGCTATTAAGAAAACGATTAAACGAAGAGAAATACGATTTTCATTTCGATAAAAAGCACGATAAATTAAGATTAAATCATAAGACGATTGAAAAAGGTATGGAGCTTTCGTTACCTGGAATTTTAGCAAAATACAATGATAAGCAAGAGTCAGCTATTGATGAGGTTGTGTATACGATTACGCAAACTTTTAATGCGATGGAACAAGAAAAAGAACAGGGTTTCCAAACGGATACACACATTTATCCTGTTATTCGTGCGACATCATATCCTCAAGCGTCAAAAGAGGGACATGCGTTTATTACAACAGACCATACAGCGGAAACACGTATCTTTTATGCGCTTGATTTAGGCAAAACCTATCGTTTTATCGATGAATCTATGCTGGAAGCTTTACAATTAAGTGTAGAGCAAATTCGTGAAATGGCACGTTTTTCAGTTAAACAATTACCAACCTCTTATAAAAAGGATGAGGTCGCCAATAACATCTTTTATTTTGTTAATATGAATGATGGCTATGATGCAAGCCGAATTTTAAATGAGAGCTTTTTAAAAGAAATGCGTACTCAAATAGAGGGGGATATGACATTGTCTGTGCCCCATCAAGATGTGCTAATTATAGGTGATATTCGGAATGAAACAGGGTATGATGTATTAGCGCAGATGACTATGCATTTCTTTGCAGTTGGTACAGTACCAATCACGTCATTATCTTTTATTTATGAAGATGGGGAATTAGAACCGATCTTTATCTTAGCAAAAAATAGAGTGAAAAAGGAGCAAGAAAAACAATGAACGTATTTTACAACAAAGAGCATGTAGGAGATGTATTACTAGTTCAACTAGCAACGGAGTCTATCGTTAATACAGCAGTAGAGCGTGCTGGAGATATTGCTATTTTAAAAGAAGCTCAAACAGGTGAAGTTAAAGCATTTAATTTATTTAACGCGAGCCAATATGTACAAACAGATGCAAAAGGATTAGTTGAGGTAACACCTGAGTTAGTTGAACAATTAGCAGCAGCAATCGAGAAGAACGGTGCTAACATTAGCCTAGATGTTGATTTTTCTCCGAAGTTTGTCGTAGGTTTTGTAGAGACAAAAGAGAAGCATCCAAATGCTGATAAATTAAGTATCTGTTCTGTAAACGTTGGAGATGAGACTTTACAAATTGTTTGTGGCGCACCTAATGTAGAAGCAGGACAAAAGGTGGTTGTTGCAAAAATTGGTGCAGTTATGCCTTCAGGAATGCTTATAAAAGAAGGGAATTTAAGAGGTGTAGATTCATTTGGCATGCTTTGTTCAGCACGTGAGCTAGCTATTCCGAATGCTCCATCTGAAAAAGGGATTTTAGTTTTGCCTGAAGATGCTATCGTAGGTAGTGCATTTGAATCAATGAGTAAATAATAAACTCATTTTTAAAAAATAAAATTATTAAAAATTTAAATTTTTATCATGATATTATCCAATGTATCAAGGTGAAATTCCCTAAATCGTTATGTTACTAATATGCTAGTAACATAACGATTTTTTTGTGTAGAATGAGCCTCTAAATGCAAGTTTCGCGACCGTTTTTATGGTATGCTTTTGATATAGACATTGAGCTATTGATTTGAGGAATACTAGACAATGCTATAAATGAAGTGTAAGAGAAATGAGTGAAACGAAGTGAACTGGTTAAAAAAACAAATAACTAAAATTTTAAATAAAGATGAAAATGAATACGAGTATGAAGAATTTTATGAGGACTACGGTGAGGAACAAGCAGAACAGTTACATATTCAGCAAGAGGCGCCGATGACTAAGCAAAAAACTTTCCGATTCCCATTGATTGACGATGATGAGGAAGGCGTTGTATCACAAGCGCCCCCAAAAGAAATGTTCAATCAGGTAGAAAATGATGATTATTATGGGCAAATTGAGGATTTATCCTTACCCAAGCATTTAAATCATCATATTGTTGATTCCAGCGTTTATGATGTAGATGTATCAGGGATTCGAGATTTATTAGCGAATCGTTCAAAACGCACTGGTAGAAAAACAACTATGAAAAGTCAACCAGTTGAACAGGAACACCGTTCAAGAGCGAGTTTAGTTTTCCGAGATGCACAAGATCGTGAAGAGTCAATCATACCTAAGACAACATCTGCACCAAAAGATAAACCACAGTGGAAAGAACAAAAAGTTCAAAAAGTAGATAGCGATTTTCTTGAAAATCGTAAACGCTTTATCCCAACGGATGTACCTTCACCCGTTTATGGATTTGCGAAACCAAGTCCTATCAATGAATTATTGGATAAAAGAAAAGAAGAACAGGAGCTACAAGAAACGGCTAGGACAACCTCTGATGTATTGACAATTCATCAGTCATTAAAAGAAGCGACAACAAATGTAGCTAATGAAAATATACTAGAAGAAAAAGAGCCGCCTAGTACAGAACATCATGTTGAAATTGAACAAGAATTCCATGAACCGACTGTCGAACCTATTACATTTGATGCTGATGTATTGGATGAAGAAAAGGGTGTACCGGACAGTGCGCCAACGGATATCGTGGTGCCACAAACCACACCTTTTGCCATGGCATTTGAAGATCAAGTGAAGGAAGCAGCTATGCAAGATCAAACCATACAGCAGCTTTCTGCAGAGCAGTCAGAGATTCATGTTAAAGAATTGATTGTGGAACAAGTCCAAATTGAAAATTCTACCATTCATATTGGAGAGGTAACTGTCGTACAGCCTTCTAGTAATGAAGAGGACTATCAGTTGGATATTGATGAACAATCATCTGATGCTTTGCCAAAGGAAGAAAAAAGTCGCATTCCTTTCAATGTTTTAATGTTAAAAACGGATAAAGAAAAATGGCGGATTCAACAGCAAATGAAAATGGCACAACCTATTCGTGTGGAAAGTAATCTGGCAGCGGTAGAAGATGTGCTGATGGATGCGACGGAAGCTAAAGAAGAGGAACAATCCCTGCCTTCGGAGAGCATAGATTCAGATGCTATACAGCTAGTTGAACCACAGCTAGAGGAAGAAAGCGATTCACAATCTGCTTTATTCAGTCAAATTCAAGGAGATGTCGAATACAATGGACACGACGATGAAAGACAAGAACTCATTACAGAAACCAAATCAGAAAATCCAGTAGCAGTTATTACAATGGCTCCTGTAACAACTATGACTCGTGTATCTACGAATGAAGGAGCAGAAATTGAAAGAATTAGTGTAGATGAAGTTGCTGCAACGACAGAGCTAGAATCAGAGATAATTTCAGTCACTGAAGTGCTTCCTGAAATTGTAGAGGATTCTCCAGTAATACCTATGGAAATTCAAGAACAGGTTTTAGAAGCGGAACAGGAGCTACAAGTAGAGGAAAAAGCAATACCTGTGCACGTTTATCAAAAACCTACTGACGAATATTTAGAGCCACCAGAGGAAAAAACGCAGGATACAGATTGGATGGAGCAGCAGGGCGATACATTGGTGGAAGCACTTTCTTATTTCCAGGTTTCTGCTCAAATCGAATCGATTATGCAGGGACCTGCAGTTACTCAATTTGAAATTACTGTGAGTCACGGTACGAAGGTAAGCAAAATCAGAAATTTAGCAGATGATTTAAAGCTTGCTTTAGCAGCAAAGGATATTCGTATTCAAGCACCGATCCCTGGGAAAAGTTCGATTGGTATTGAGATTCCAAACCGAGTATCAAGAGCGGTTCGATTATCAGAAGTGACGAATAGTGTATCCTTCCTTGAATCAGATTCACCGTTAGAGGCAGCTTTAGGTCTTGATCTAACAGGTAAGCCTGTTACATTAGATTTACGAAAAATGCCTCATGGTTTAATTGCTGGTGCGACAGGTTCAGGTAAATCCGTTTGTATCAATTCTATTTTGGTTAGTTTATTATATAAAGCTGCACCACATGAGCTAAAACTAATGTTGATAGACCCTAAAATGGTAGAACTGGCGCCATTTAACCATATCCCACACTTAGTTAGCCCTGTAATTACAGATGTGAAGGCTGCAACGGCAGCTCTTAAATGGGCAGTAGAGGAAATGGAACGTCGATATCAACTGTTTGCGCATGCTGGGGCAAGGGATATTACTCGTTATAATGCAATAGCAGATAAAAATAATGAACATAGCTTGAAATTGCCATATATTTTAATTGTTATTGATGAGTTAGCGGATTTAATGATGATGTCTCCAGCAGATGTAGAGGAGGCAATTTGCCGTATTGCTCAAAAGGCACGTGCATGTGGAATCCATTTAATTGTTGCAACACAAAGACCATCTGTAGACGTTATAACAGGATTAATTAAATCCAATATTCCTACACGTATTGCCTTTGCAGTATCTTCACAAATTGATTCTCGTACAATTTTGGATGGGCAGGGAGCAGAAAGGTTACTTGGACGAGGCGATATGCTATATTTAGGTAACGGTATGTCAGCACCAGTACGTCTCCAGGGTACATTTGTTACAGACGATGAAATTGAAGCGATCATCGAGCATGTTCGTGAACAAGGAGAGCCAGATTATATTTTTGATCAAGAGGAGCTATTGAAAAAAACAGAGGTATCCGCAGAACAGGATGATTTGTTTGAAGATGTTTGCCGTTTTGTTTTTGAACAAGGCGGAGCTTCTACATCATTGATTCAACGAAAATATCATATTGGTTATAATCGTGCTGCTCGTTTAATTGATATGTTGGAATCACATGGCTTTATCTCAGAGGCAAGAGGTAGTAAGCCGCGTGAAAGTTTCATTACGGAAGAAGATTTAATTACTATGTTTGAATAAGAATTGCCTTGTTTTCGTCTACATTATCTAATTTACGTAGAAATTAGTTTTTTTAGAAAAGTTACACATCTATCCTTATGCATAAAAAGTGCTATAATAGACAAGATGTGTTGAATAGTACGTATTTTTTAATACTTGTGAAGGTATTAATACCTAATCAATCGTGAAATAATACGTTACACCTAATAGATGATAGATGGGATATTGAAATTCCCGGGGGGTTTAATTAATGACAGTTTTTCATTTCACAGGCATTAAAGGTTCTGGCATGAGTTCACTTGCACAAATCTTATTTGATGCTGGTGAACAAGTACAGGGCTCAGATGTCGATAAATATTTCTTCACGGAGCAGCCGTTACGTGAACGTAATATTCCAATTTTTACATTTAATGCAGATAATATTAAAGAAGGCATGACTGTAATTGCAGGTAATGCTTTTCCTGATGATCATCCAGAATTAATTCGTGCCCGAGAAATCGGCGTAGAGATTATTCGTTACCATAAATTTTTAGGAGAATATATTGGTAACTATATATCCATTGCCATAACAGGTGCACATGGTAAAACTTCAACTACAGGTTTAATGGCACATGTGGTAGGTGGTTATAAACCAACATCATATTTAATTGGTGATGGTACTGGTGCTGGTCATGCGAATGCTGACTTCTTTGTGATGGAAGCGTGTGAATACCGCCGACACTTTTTAGCATATAATCCTGACTATGCGGTGATGACAAATATTGATTTTGATCACCCAGACTACTTTGCCAATATAGATGATGTCTATTCTGCTTTTCAATCATTAGCTTTACAAGTAAAGAAAGCTATTATTGCATGTGGCGATGATGAACAACTTCAACGTATCCAAGCAAAAGTTCCGGTTGTTTATTATGGATTTGGATCTGAGAATGATTTCGAAGCTCGTAATGTTGAAAAAACGACAGAAGGTACAAAATTCGATGTTTTTGTTCGTAATGAATTTTATAGCACTTTCTTCATTCCATTATTTGGGGATCACGCCATTTTAAATACATTAGCGGTCATTACTCTATGTGAATATGAAGGAATTTCACCTGATATTATTCAGGATCGTTTGCACACCTATAAAGGTGTAAAAAGACGTTTTACTGAAACAGATATAGGGGATAATGTATTAATAGATGACTATGCCCACCATCCAACGGAAATTCGTGCTACCATTCAATCAGCGCGACAAAAGTTCCCAGATCGTGAGCTAGTTGCTATATTCCAACCACATACATTTACACGTACACAAGCTTTTTTACAAGATTTCGCAGATAGTCTAAGCCTTGCAGATACAGCCTATTTATGTGATATTTTTGGCTCTGCAAGAGAAACGCAAGGCGCACTTTCTATTCAAGATTTGGCGTCATTAATCGAGGGCAGTGCAGTGATTACCACTGAAGGAATTGATATACTAACAAAACATCAAGGCGCAGTATTCTTATTTATGGGTGCTGGAGATGTTCATAAATTCCAAGATGCTTTTGAAGCCGTGCTTAAAAACGATGAAACAGCTTAGTCCGTAGGGGTTAAGCTGTTTTTTTAAAATTTGAGCAGGAATTCCGTTTTTTTTGTCGAAGATAGGGAAAGTAATAGTAAAGAGAATTTACTAGCAGGAGGTCAACTTATGGAAGTGATTTTGTATATTGCAGCCATTATCGCTGCAATCGGGTTTTTAATTTTATGTGTGAGTGTAGGAATGACATTATTCTCGCTCAAGTCCATCTTAAGCAGTTTATCTGGTACTTTATCAGGTATTGAAGGCCAAATGGAAGGGGTCACACGAGAAACAACTTCTTTATTATCCAAAACAAATAGCTTAGCAGAGGATATTCAACATAAATCTGAACAGTTAAATTCAGTGGTTCAAGCTGTTAAAGGTATTGGTGATTCTGTTAATGGTTTAAATAATTCTGTACAGCAAATTACTTCTTCTGTTTCTAAAAGTGTAGAACAAAATGAAGAAAAAATTGCGCAAGTAGTACAGTGGAGCAATGTTGCAATGGGCATTGCTGATAAATGGAAAAAGCGCAAAATCATAGAGCAAGAAACTGTATCTGAGGATGTGTATGGCTTTGAAACGGTTCAAGTAGAAAAGCCGAAAAGAAAATGGGGTCGTAAATAGTAAAAATTATTCAGTAAGTACATGATACGGTCTGAATAAAAATAAAGTCTTGGACATAAGTTGAACATGCATCTGTAAAAAGTAGATGGACAACCTGTCTAGACAAAATTGATAATATGATGGGGAGGAATTGTTGCATGACAACTCAAAAGCCAAATTTTAATGAAGTAAAGGAAAAACAGCTTGAAAGTTCATTGCCTCAGCTTTATCATTCGCAAGATTCGATTTATGAAGAGGAGCGTGTAAACATGAAAGATTTTGTGATTGGCGCATTAGTAGGTGGAATTGTAGGTGCTGCAGCAGGTCTACTGTTGGCTCCAAAATCAGGAAAAGATTTACGTAGTGAAGTGGCTGTACAAGCTGTTCATTTAAAAGATAAGAGTGCAGACTTCTCGACAACTGCAAAAGATAAAACGGTTCAACTTTCTAAACAAATTCAAGAACAATCTACACAATTAGTGGAGAAAGTAAAAACTTTAAAAACAGCAAAGGCTCCTACAGTTTTTGATGATGGGACGGTTTCCTTTGAGGGTGAAGAACCACTTGAGGATTTTATTCCTAACGAAGAAGTAAAAGCAGAAGAGAAAAAAGACGAAACAAAAGACTCAAATGAAGAAGTACGTGCATAATGCATAACGAAAAGGGATACATTACATGATCATCGTGTAACGTATCCCTTTTTTTTATACGATAGGGGTTTCAGCTAATAGTATTTCAAGTCGATCGCCACCGAAAATTTCCATATCAAAACTTGCAGGCTGGCCGTTTCTTAAAATCGTAAAATTTCCTTTGAATGTGCTTGGGAGCTGCCAATTAGAAAAGCGAAATACATCTTGATAAATCCAACGACTGCGATCCTTCTCTGTAAATAATACAGTGGCTCCATTGGGCACAGTTGAAAGAGGAGCTACAATCATTTGATTGACCAGTGCTTCATGTACTGTTTTGGAAAGCTCCACTACTTCATTTTGGAAATGAATGATGATTTTATCTTCCAGCAAAAGATTCATTTGGTCTGCAATGCGCTGAACAGTTGGCAATGATTGCTGCTGAAAGTTAATCATGTCACCATCTTGCACAGCATAGCTCAATTTAGTAGTTTTCCCATTAATCGTTAATTGGGAAGAAAACTCAGGTAAAAATAAAGGCTGTCCATCGACATGTATTGTATAAGACTCAAATTGCTTCAATAAATGCCAGTTGTTTGTGACTTTAAAAATTTCCTCAATGGTTTCAGCTATCTCAAAAACGACACTATCACGATCATTCAAAACTGTATCCAGCGATGCGGGTGAGTGATTGACTGAAATTTTCGGCTCAATGACATATTTTGTATTTTGAATAGTTATGGTCTTGATTGCAGCATGATCAATAAGATCTCTCACCGTTACTGTGGCTGGCTGTCCATCTTGTCCCTCCTCTAGCTGAATGGCATCGCCTGTTTTAATTAGTGTTTTCGTTGATGCTTGTTGTCCGTTGACTAATATTTCAGCTGGCTGTCCATGACCACCAGGAATGAATATATCTTGTCCGTTAACACTAATAGATAAGCCGTGGCCAGGTTTTCCATACAATTGTTTAGCGCGGATATTAGCCGCTAAAAAAGCATCTGCAACTGTCATTTCTTTTAGCTCAAAAAGACGAACCACCTGATTATTTACCGTTAAACTCATATATTGGATAGGCATTTTTTTCGCTGCTATGGCAATACCGATTGGCGTAACTAACTCTGGCGATGCTTTGATATGCTCTTCTTTTGTCAGGTTTTGAATAGCATCAATGCCTCGAACAGCTATACGGTTTGCTGGTAAATCAAGGACTAGTCCAAGTTCTGTTGTTAAGTTAGGTGTTAAGCTACCTCCGCCAACAAGCATAACAGCCTTTGGAGCCACACGGTTATTGAGTCGTAAAATTTCTTCTCCAATGGACTTTGCAAGCTGCTTGACAGCAGGTTCAATTGCTAATAAAACTTCAGCTTTAGGGTAATACTGATCAAAACCAAGAATATCTTGAATTAATATTTCTTCTGCTGTTTGAAGCTGACGCTTTGCTATTTCGGCAACAGGAAAGTCTAGTAAATAATGGTCACTTAAAGCCTCTGTTATTTCATCGCCTGCTGTTGGAACCATACCATAGGCTACAACAGTACTTTTATCGGTAATGGCAATATCAGAAGTACCCGCGCCTATATCGACAAGAGCCACATTTAAACGACGCATCGTGGAAGGGATAAGGACATTAATAGCTGCAATAGGTTCTAATGTCAAAGCTTCCATTTCTAAATCAGCTCGTTTTAAAGCGGCAATTAGTGATTCGACTACAACACGAGGTAGGAACGTAGCGATGACTTCGATTTGTGCCTCGTCTCCTTGTTGATCCAAGAGGCTGCCAATTTCTTCACCATCCAAGCGATAGTAGAGGACTGAGTAGCCTACGCAGTAATAGTGGCTTATTTTGGCATCTTCTTTATGTTGTAAAAGTTGCTGTTGGGCTTGTTGAACTGCTTGGAGCTCTAAGCGACTTATATCTTCTTCTGTAAAAATAGGACGATTACGTATATTGATCGTCACGCTAGCTTGTTCAGTTTTCAAGGATCGGCCCGCTGCTGCAACACTTACTTTCGTCAGGGGACCGTGTTTCTCTTCAAGTTCATATTTTATTGTATTAATTAATTCTGCCACATACATGACATTATGTATTTGACCATCCACCATGGCACGTTCTTTATGCTCTTTCACTACAATATCTTCTACATGATAATGGTCATTTTCTTCTTGAAGAATAATTCCGACCACTGAGCGTGTACCAATATCAAGTGCAAATAATTTAGAACTCAATGTAATCGCTTCCTTCCGCGTTATATCTCAATTTTAATTTAGCGAGTTGAAGCGCTAAATTAAAAATGCGTGACATTCTGAACAACATTGATTATAATATTGCTATTATCTAAAAATGTAACATACATTTCAGAGTTCTGAAAGTGTCTGTCATGAGGAGAGGAGCAAGAAAGCATGAGCCAAAAAGATTTAGAAAGCTTACGTAGTCAAATCGACGGATTAAACTTAGAAATTCTTCGTCTTATTAACGAACGTGCAGCTGTAGTTGATGAAATCGGTAAAATTAAAGAAAAACAAGGTGTAAATCGCTATGACCCACTGCGTGAAAGACACATGCTTGATCTTATTAAAGAACACAACCAAGGTCCATTAAACCAAATGACGGTAGATTATATATTTAAACAAATCTTTAAAACAGCTTTAAAACAACTTGAAGCTGATAAGAAGAAAGAATTACTTGTATCTCGTAAGAAGAAATCCGAAGATACAGTCATTAATATTAATGGTGAATTAATTGGACAAGGGAAGCCATCTTTCGTATTTGGTCCTTGTGCCGTTGAATCTTATGAGCAAGTAGCTGCAGTAGCGGCTTCTATTAAGGCAAAAGGTGAAAAGCTAATCCGTGGTGGTGCTTATAAGCCACGTACTTCTCCATACGACTTCCAAGGTCTTGGATTAGAAGGCTTAAAAATCTTAAAACGTGTGTCTGAGGAATATGGTTTAGGCGTTATTACTGAAATTGTGACGCCAGGTCATTTAGAGGAAGCATTAGATTATATTGATGTGATTCAAATCGGTGCACGAAATATGCAAAACTTTGAATTATTAAAAGCAGCAGGTGCAACTAATAAACCTGTCCTACTAAAACGAGGCTTAGCTGCAACGATTGATGAGTTCATCCATGCAGCGGAATACATTATGTCTAAAGGAAATGAAAATATCATCCTTTGTGAGCGTGGTATTCGTACTTATGAAAAAGCAACTCGTAATACATTAGATATTTCTGCCGTACCAGTGTTAAAACAAGAAACGCATTTGCCAGTATTCGTAGATGTTACACACTCAACAGGACGTCGTGATTTATTGTTACCATGTGCCAAAGCAGCCATTGCAATCGGTGCTGATGGTGTTATGGCAGAAGTGCATCCAGATCCATCTGTAGCACTTTCTGATTCACAACAACAAATGGACATCCCAACATTCGACGCATTCTATGAAACACTACAAAAATTCATGAAAAATCATGAAATCCATGCTTAATTGTTAACAGCTAACACCGCTTGCTTACTTTGGCAGGCGGTGTTTGTTATATCGTGACAAAATAATGTCTAGAATAGGACTATTAGTACTTGGTTTTTACGTAGTTCTTCTTGAAAATAATATGAAAATTATCGTATGATAAGGCTATAATAGGAAAAAAGGGAGGCACGTACGATGACTGTTACAATTTATGATGTTGCAAGAGAAGCAAATGTTTCTATGGCAACGGTCTCTCGTGTAGTCAATGGTAATCAAAACGTAAAACCAGCAACACGAAAAAAAGTACTAGAAGTAATTGAACGATTAGAATACCGTCCAAACGCAGTAGCGCGTGGATTAGCAAGTAAGAAAACAACAACAGTTGGCGTGATTATCCCAGATATTGCAAACAATGTTTATGCAGAGCTGGCTCGTGGTGTAGAGGATATAGCCACAATGTACCGTTATAATATTATTTTAGCCAACTCAGATCAACATGAAGATAAAGAGTTACAGTTACTTGATACTATGCTTGGCAAACAAGTAGATGGTATTGTGATGATGAGTGATGAAGTAACAGAAAAGATGCAACAAACAATGGATCATTCACCGGTCCCAATTGTATTAGCAGGCTCTGTAGATGAATCGCAAACAATAGCTACTGTCAATATTGACTATTTCCAAGCGGCTTATGAAGCGATATCTTTACTGATTCAAAATGGTCATACACGCATTGGTTTCGTAACGGGCCCACTTTCGTATACAATTAACGGAAAATTCAAGCTAGCAGCCTATAAGAAAGCATTACAGGATGCTGGCTTGCCAATAGATGAAGCATTAATTGCTGCTGAAGAATCTAGCTATGACATGGGCTTAGAAGCTTGGGAGATTTTATCAGCGCTTGAACAACCACCTACAGCCTATTTTGCGGGCAGTGATGAATTGGCAATTGGTTTAATTCATGGTGCACAAGACGCCGGTAAAAATGTTCCAGAGGATATCGAAGTGATTAGCTTTGAGAATTCTAAATTAGCACGAATGGTTCGTCCACAACTAACAAGTGTTGCATTACCACTGTACGACATTGGTGCTGTTGCTATGCGCCTACTTACTAAATTGATGAGTAAGGAACCGGTCGAAGATGAGGCGGTAATTTTACCCCATCGTATTGAACATCGACAATCCGTCAAAAGTAAATAATATTTAGGAACACGTAAATCTTATCGAGGATTTGCGTGTTTTTTATTTAAAATGGAGCGCAGGGGGATGTGGCTTTAAACCAATGAAAAAAACCCCACGAAAAATCGTGAGGAAAGGTGTTAATCTCGTTTTTCATTGCGTATAAGGTGTAGTGCTTTTGCTAACATTTGAGCATTTTTTTCTTCTATTTCTGTCTTCCGTGGAATGGGCTCATATAAAGGATATGGGTCCTCCCAAGTTGGAATAAAAGGAACGGGAGCTTCAGTTTGCCAGCGGTCAAGCCATACCTGTGGAAGAGGTCCCGATGGTAACGCCTGGTCAGTCATTTCTAACCAGAGCATGGACCAAGCACGTGGAACTACTCGCCATATATCATAGCCACCTCCACCCACCGCAATCCACTTACCATCGCAATATTCATGGGCTAATTGGTGTGCGAGTTTTGGAATTTCACGATATATATTCATAGTGCCATGAAGATGTGTCAAAGGATCAAAATAATGGGCATCTGCTCCATTTTGCGTGAGCACAACATCTGGCTTGAAATATTCGAAAACCTCTCTCATAGATTGTTCATAGATTTCTAGGAAACTTTCATCCTCTGTAAAAGCATCCATAGGGAAATTAAAGGAGGTACCATACCCTTGTCCGTTGCCTCGTTCAGTAATATTGCCTGTTCCAGGGAATAGATAGCGCCCTGTTTCGTGAATAGACAATGTACAAACATTTGGATCCTCATAAAAGCTCCATTGCACACCGTCCCCATGATGCGCATCTGTATCGACATATAATACACGGGCATTATATTTTTCCTGTAAGTATCGAATCGCAACTGTACTATCATTGTAAATACAAAATCCTGATGCGCGACCACGAAAACCGTGATGTAGCCCTCCACCAAGATTGAGCGCATGCTCAGCTTTTCCTTCCATTACATAATCAACGGCAGTTAATGTCCCACCGACTAATTGGGCACTTGCTTCATGCATATTTTTAAAAATTGGTGTGTCTTCTGTGCCGATACCATAGCTTTCACATTGGGCTACCGATAATTCTCCATGTCCTGCCTTCTTTACGATATCAATATACTTAGGGTCATGGGCAAGCAGTAGCTCCTCTTCTGTTGCAACACGTGCTGGAATAATATCTATATCATCGAGAGCATCTATTTTTTTTAGTAAATCCATCGTTAGCGTCAAGCGTTTATGATTAAAAGGATGTGTATCTGAAAATTTATATCCGAGTTGTTCAGGCGAGTAAACAAATACTGCCTTTTTCATTATAACGAAACACCTGGTAAATTAGGCCAGAGTACATCAAATCCTTCTTTGCGAAGGTCTTTAATCATAGCTAAAGGATTCAGTGTTTTTACTCGGACACTTAAAATTTTATTTTGCGTATTTTCAGAATCAGGATACACTAAGACGCTTTGGACATTGGCATGATGATGATGAAATATCTTTGTTATTTCAAATAAAACACCTGGCGTGTCAGCTACTCGAATTTCAATTTTTGAGCCAGGTTCCGTAGCACCGGTCAGCTCTATATATGTATAGAGTAAATCCGTTGTAGTAACAATTCCTACTAATTTCCCTCCAGAGACAATAGGTAAACAACCCACTTTGGATTCGTAGAAGGTAAGAGCGACCTCTTCAACAAAATCAAGTGGATGACCGACAAGCGGATCCTTGACCATTATTTCTTCTACTTTTGCATGAAAAACAGGAGATTTAGGTTCATCTTGTAAAGATGATGGCAAAACTTCTTTAATGTCCCTTTCTGTAATCACTCCTAGAACGTGACGTTCATCATCTATAACTGGTAAATGGCGAACTTTTTTGTCACGCATTAGCTTTAGTGCCTCCAATACGGTATTGGTAGGAGCTAATGTGTAAGGTTCCTCATTCATAATTTCTTCTACGATCATATACGCATCCCCTTTGCATTGGTTTTAATACATGAAACGATTTCTAAAACGAAGCCTATCAAATCTTTCGATTGTCTCAGGAGGCACGCGTTTACCTTCGCGAGCCATTAAACAATTTGCTGGGTGTGATGTAATTTCTGGATCATCCGTAGCAAAATATTCGAATCCGACAGAGCTCATCATCTTCTCCATCATTTTGCGATAGTCCCAAACATTTAAGCCAGTCCCCTTTAAATCCCAATGCCAATAATATTCGGTAGTTATCACTAAATAATCTTCCATTTCATCACCCATAAATGAAACGGCTAGTAATGCCTTTCCTGAACCGGTTCCGCGATAGTCGGGAATCACTTCAATTGCCCCTAATTCAATCATGTCATCGATTCGGTCCTCCGCCCATCGTTCAAGTGGATCAGGATAAAGATAGGTCACATAGCCTACAACGATATCTTCGTTTCGAATAATAATAATACGCCCTTCAGGAAGCCCTGCAATTTCAATGATAGCTTGTTGTTGCTGTTTTGGAGGTCTAAAAGCAACCAAGCCCTCATGGAAAGAATATGTTGCTAATTTTTCTGGAGGAACAGGTCCTTCCACATACACAGTACCATGCTTAGTTTCCCTTTTGACAGAAAAAAAAGTTTTTTTATGTTCCATAATGCCACCACCTGAGTTTAATAATTCCATTATAGCTGATTTCTTGCGTAAAAACGCTTATTTTTGCAAAATATACCCGTATTTTCGGAAAAGTAAAAATATTAAGACAATCTATTTGGATTCGTGTAAAATATAATATATTGCTTCTGTTATTTAACAGATAAAAGTAGTGTAATTAAGAATTATGTCATTTGTAATGTGATAAACTGTTATATAACAAAAGCTGCATATATATTTTGCTTGGAACGTAAATTTATTATTTCAGCAGAGGGGATTGTTGAAAAATGAACAGTTTGAAGCAAAAGCAAAGAAAGGGGTAGTTTCATGGAGATGAAAATGAAGGAGAAGTTAACGGCTTTAGCTGGTCAGCACCATTTAATGAATTATGAAGAAGTGGCAAAGTCTCATAATTGGGCTGATACGGAAAAAGCATTTAGCTGGTACGAAACAGGTTTAGTGAATATGGCGTATGAGGCAATTGATCGCCATACAGAAACACATCGTAAAAATAAAGTTGCCCTTTATTTTAATGATGGTAAACGTAAAGAGGCGTATTCATTTAATGAAATGAAAAGGTTAACGAACAAGGCTGCCAACGTGCTCAAAACAGCTACTAATCTACAAAAAGGTGATCGTTTATTTATTTTTATGCCACGATCTCCTGAGCTCTATTTTTCATTATTAGGTGCGCTGAAAATGGGGGTTATTGTTGGACCATTATTTGAAGCTTTTATGGAAGGTGCTGTGTATGATCGACTAGCAGATAGTGAGGCGAAAGTATTAGTTACTACACCGGCGCTACTTGAACGTGTACCTATCGCTAAATTACCTCATCTCGAGCATATCTTTTTAATAGGTGAAGATATTGAGGAAACAGCCCAAATTCTAGACTTTAATCAACGATTGAAAGGGGCTTCTGCTCAGTTTGATATGGAGTGGGTAGATCGAGAAGATGGGATGATTCTTCACTATACCTCTGGATCAACTGGTGCTCCAAAAGGAGTGCTACATGTTCATAATGCTATGCTTCAACAATACCAATCTACGAAATGGGTTCTTGATTTACGTGAGGAAGATATTTATTGGTGTACGGCTGATCCAGGATGGGTGACAGGAACAGCCTATGGTATTTTTGGGCCATGGTTAAATGGGGTAACAATGGTGATCGTTGGAGGAAGATTCTCACCGCAAGCATGGTATCAAGCCATTGAAGATTATAGTGTTACGGTATGGTATAGTGCACCAACTGCATTCCGTATGCTGATGGGGGCAGGGAGTGGCTTGCTTGAAAGCTATGACCTATCATCTTTACGTCATGTGCTATCTGTCGGTGAACCATTGAACCCCGAAGTGATTCGTTGGGGAGTAGAAGAATTAGGTCATCGAATCCATGATACATGGTGGATGACAGAAACAGGAGCGCATATGATTTGTAATTACCCTTCGATGGATATTAAGCCAGGATCGATGGGAAAACCACTTCCAGGTATTCATGCGACGATTGTAGATGATGCTGGAAACGAAGTACCACCGTTTACAATGGGAAATTTAGCTATTCAACGAGGTTGGCCAGCTATGATGCGTCAAATTTGGGGCAATCCAGAGCGCTATGAATCTTACTTTTTAAAAGGGAAATGGTATGTATCTGGAGATTCTGCCTATATGGATGATGACGGATACTTCTGGTTCCAAGGTCGAGTGGATGATGTCATTATGACAGCCGGTGAGCGTGTAGGACCATTCGAAGTGGAAAGCAAGCTATTGGAGCATCCAGATATTGTTGAAGCAGGAGTCATTGGAAAACCAGATCCAGTCCGAGGGGAAATCATAAAAGCCTTTGTATCCTTACGAGAGGGCGTTGAACCTTCTGATCGATTAATTGAGGATATAAGAGATTTTGTTAAAAAAGGTTTATCGGCTCATGCTGCACCACGGGAAATTGAATTTAAGGAAAAACTACCAAAAACACGCAGTGGTAAGATTATGCGTCGAGTGTTGAAGGCATGGGAGTTAAATTTACCTACGGGTGACTTATCGACGATGGAAGACTGATAAAGTAAAGGACATCAATTAATTTTTATACAATCTATGCATGAAAAGAAGGTAAGGATTCATTCAATCAATGAAAGGATTCTTGTCTTCTTTTTTCTTTATTTCACAATGCTGAAGGGATATTTTAACGGGAAGTTATGGTGTACGGAAAAAAATAAAATTAAATAAAAATTCAGTTGACTTAATATTTATGCAGACGTATACTATTTTTAACTTATTTTAGAGGTGAGTGCATTGAAAGTAGGAATTGTTGGAGCAACAGGTTATGGTGGGCTAGAGCTTATTCGGTTTTTACATAATCATCCGGCTGTAGAGCAGCTAACATTATTTACTTCTTCCGAGGAGGGAGTTCTTTTTTCTTCAAAGTTTGGTCATCTTTTGACGATTGTAGATAGGCCGTTACAAAAAATAGAGGAAGATACTTTAGCGATGTTTGATGTAATTTTTACAAGTACACCATCTGGCGTAACAAGTAAGTTATTACCATCATTGGTTAACAAGGGTCCAAAACTAATAGATTTATCTGGTGATTTCCGGTTAAAAAATCTTGCAAGCTATGAAGCATGGTATGGCAAAAAAGCAGCACCATTTAATACAGTTCAGCAAAGTGTTTATGGTTTAACGGAATGGAATTCAGAGCAGATACAGCAAGCTACTCTTATTGCTAATCCAGGTTGTTACCCAACAGCAGTGTTGTTATCATTACTACCGCTAGTGAAAGAACGCTTAATTGATCCAAGCTTTTTAGTGATTGATGCAAAAAGTGGCATCTCAGGAGCTGGCAATAAGCCGTCACAAACAACTCATTTTAGTGAGACGAATGAGAACTTCTCTATCTATAAAGTAAATACACATCAACATATACCAGAAATAGAACAGGCTTTATCCATGTTTGCTCATGTAGAAAAAAATATTACTTTCAATACTCATTTAGTACCTATGACACGTGGGATTTTAGCAACATCCTATGCGCCTGTAATGGCAGGTGTTACAGAGGCTCAGTTGATTGCTTGCTTACAGGAGACTTATGAAAAACATCCTTTTGTTCGAATTGTTACAGATGCTACTAGTTTAGGGACTAACCGTGTCAAGGGTTCCAATTATTGCGATATTTTGGTGAAAGTAGATTCTCGTACAAATCGTGCCACAATCGTTAGTGTGATTGACAATCTAGTCAAAGGGGCTGCAGGGCAAGCTATCCAAAATATGAATGTACAATTTGACTTACCACAAACGACAGGCCTTGATGTCGTACCGTTCTTTATTTAACAGTTCCACGTTTAGTTTGATGAAAAAATAAGGAGGAATTATGGATGACAGTTACTACATCAATAAATGTAATGAAAAAATTATCAAGTAAAAATATTGTTTCACCAAAAGGCTTTAAGGCAGCTGGGTTACATTGTGGTTTAAAACATAAGAAGAAAGATTTAGCGATTTTATTAAGTGAGGTACCAGCTAGTGTTGCTGGTGTTTTTACAACAAATGCTGTGCAGGCAGCCCCATTAAAAGTAACAAAGGAAGTTGTTTACACAACAAAAAAAATGCAGGCGATAATCGTGAATTCGGGTAATGCTAATGCTTGTACAGGGAAGCAAGGGGTGAAGGATGCCCAAACAATGCAGGCGCAAGCGGCTAAAAAATTAGGGATTGCACCTGAATTGGTGGGAGTTTGTTCAACGGGTGTCATTGGCGAAATGATGAAGTTGGAGCCAGTAATAAACGGTATTCAACAGCTAGAACCGAAGGACAAATTAGAAAGTGCTATTGACTTTGCACAGGCGATTTTAACGACAGATACAGTTATGAAAAACACAAGCTATAGTACTACGATAGATGGCAAGGAAGTCATTATCGCTGGTGTTGCGAAGGGTTCAGGCATGATTGAACCAAATATGGCAACAATGTTGGGCTTTATTACGACAGATGCCCAAATAGAATCTGATGTATTACAAAGTGCATTATCCGATATTACCAATCTCACGTTTAATGCCATTACAGTCGACGGGGATACATCTACAAACGACACAGTTGTTGTATTGGCGAACGGTTTCGCCGGAAATAAGCCGTTAACACCTAAGCATCCAGATTGGTTAAATTTCTATTACACATTGAAAACAGTAGCCGAAGATTTAGCAAAAATGATTGCCAAGGATGGAGAAGGGGCAACCAAGCTTATTGAAGTAGAAGTTGTTGGCGCAGTTTCAGATGAAGAGGCACGAAAAATTGCGAAGACCGTCGTAGGTTCACCACTTGTAAAGACTGCTGTTTTTGGCTGTGATGCGAACTGGGGACGAATTATTGCAGCAGTAGGGTATAGTGGTGCGAATGTAGATCCGGATAAAATTACGATTCAAATTGGAGGCGCTACAATGGTAGAAAACGGTGAGCCAATTCCTTTCTCAGAGGATGAATTAATACAAATTTTAAAAATGCATGAAGTGAAAATATATGTGTCCCTTGGTATGGGTGAAGGTAAGGGGCATGCTTGGGGATGTGACTTAACGTATGACTACGTCCAAATCAACGCATCATACCGCTCGTAAACGAATGGTGATCAAGCTCGGAGGTAGTACACTAGAGGGCTTAAATAAAGATTTTTTTAATAATTTTAAAAAGCTTCAAGATAGCGGTGTGGAGCTTATTATTACTCATGGCGGTGGCCCAGCTATTAATCGTGAATTAGCTGCTCGAGGCATAGAATCGCATACATTAAATGGTATACGTGTGACAAATGAGATAGCTATGAATGTTGTCCAATCAACTTTGATTGGGCAGGTTAACCCTACTTTAGTTCATGAATTAACAAGTGCCGGCGTTAAAGCCATTGGGCTAAACGGTTTTGATGGTCAATTAATGGTGGCAGATTATTTAGATAAAGATGTTTATGGTTTTGTAGGAGCAGTAAAAGCCATCCATACAGCCTTACTTGAAACTTTATTGTCAGTGGGAATTGTACCTGTTATTGCTTGTGTTGGAGCAAGTGAAGCAGGTCAGGCTTTAAACATTAACGGTGATACAGTCGCAAGTGAAATGGCATTAGCCTTAGGGGCAGATAGTTTATTACTCGTTACAGATGTAAGTGGTATTCGAGTCTGTGATGAATATCAAACAATGGCAACACCTTCTCTTATTGACCAATGGATAGAACAAGGGCATCTATATGGGGGGATGATTCCGAAAGTACAAGGAGCTATCGATTGTTTACGTGCAGGTATACCTTCCGTGCAAATTGTCGGAGAGACATTGATTGGCACTACAATTGTCACTTCCGATAAACTTCATGCTACCTAATGTTCTAATAAGAGCTTATTAAAAGTATAGATGTTGAAAGAAGACCATTTCAAATAATAGCGGAGATGATAACATGAGTGCTTTATTCGGGAACTACGGTAAACGTCGTGCGCAAATCGTCAAAGGGCAGGGCACCGTCGTAGAGGATTCTACAGGAAAACAATATTTAGATTTTACTAGTGGTATTGCAGTAGCAAGTCTGGGGCATGCTCATCCAGCCATCGTGCAGGCACTGCAAGAGCAAAGTGAAAAGCTGTGGCATATATCGAACCTTTTTGATATCCCTGGTCAGGAAACAGTGGCTGAAAAATTAATCGCTCATACGCATTTTGCACATGCTTTTTTCTGTAATAGTGGAGCGGAGGCAAATGAAGCGGCCATTAAGTTAGCGCGTAAACATACAGGGAAAAATCACATTATTACTTTCGAAAAATCATTTCATGGTCGCACATTCGGAGCAATGTCTGCAACAGGTCAAGGCAAAATACATAACGGCTTTGGACCACTCGTTGAAAAATTTACGATTTTGCCATTCAATGACGCTGCCGCCCTAGAAGCTACTATTGATGACTCTGTAGCAGCCGTTATGCTGGAGATGATTCAAGGAGAAGGTGGCGTTAATTGTGTATCGCTAGAATTCGCTAATGCGATTGCGAAAGCATGTGATGACAAGGGGATATTACTCATTATCGATGAAGTCCAGACAGGAATTGGAAGAACAGGAACACGCTATGCCTTTGAACAAACTGTGTTAAAGCCACATATTGTGACATTAGCGAAAGGCCTAGGTGGTGGCTTCCCAGTAGGGGCAATGCTAGGAACTGCCGAGCTTTATTCAACCTTTAGTCCAGGTACACATGGCACTACATTTGGTGGCAACCCTCTTGCGATGAATGTAGCTCAAGCCGTCTTGAGTCATGTTTTTGAGCCAGCATTCTTACAGCAAGTACAAGATCAGTCAGCGTATTTTGTAGCACAACTAAAAGCGCATTTACCTTCTAACTACATTATTCAGGGTCAGGGCTTAATGCTGGGAATTAGCTGTGGCGAAACAGAAGTAGCGGCTTATATCACAGCTGCAGAGGAGAAGGGTCTCTTGTTAGTGGGGGCAGGTCCAAATGTTATTCGTTTATTGCCACCATTAACTGTAACGAAGGAAGAGATTGACGAAGCAGTAGCTATTTTAAAGACTATATTATATTAATCTACAGACAAAGAATCTGCTGCTTATTTAGCAGACTCTTTGTCTTTCTTTTTTATTGAAGTTGTTTTACTAATGTTTTAACTAGTTTTGGTAACCAATCATGAAGTTGACTAAATGTAAACCCTGCTTTCTCTGCTTTCGCATTCGTCATATACCAATCAGCAGGTACACCATATGGTGATTGTGATTCTTCATCGCCACCAACAAGCGAAATTTTTGCGCGCTTTCCACTCTCTTTCTCAATCAATGCAAGAAGTTCTTTCAATGAAATGGCACCAGAAGCAGTAGCATTGTACGGTCCTTCTATAGGAGTAACGCCTGCAAAATATAAAAATTCAGCAGCTTCCTCATCTGTAATATAGCTCATCTGTGCATCGATATTTGGTAATGAGATTGGCTGATCATGTAAAATACGTTCAACATGAAAATGCAAGCGACGTGTGTAATCATGTTCGCCCATAACAATTGGGAAACGTACGGCAACAACTGGGAATGAAGCTTCTTTAAACAACACAGCCTCAGCCTGTCGTTTTCCTTCTCCATAGGAAAATTCATCTCGATCCCCCATAAGAATTTGATAATGGTAAGGATCGAAATCTTCTTCCTTTTTCATCTTGCCATCTACTTCATAGGTTGAAAGAGTAGACGTAAAGACAAGTTTTTTCGTTTTCCCTTTTAAAAGCTCACAAATGGTATGTGCTTCGTTAGGAGAGTAGCAAATATTATCATAAACAATATCCCACGTTGTATGGGCGAGAGCATTTTCTAATGCGTCATGGTCATCCCGATCAACTATTAATTGTTTGACAGCTGTTCCAAAAGGATTGCCGCTTTGACCGCGTGTTAAAATCGTTACATCATGTCCATTCATAATGCAAAGTTCCACTAATTTTTTTCCAAAAAAACGTGTGCCACCTAAAACTAATATGTTCATATTTTCCCTCTCCTTCAAAATAGTAGTCTTCTTAATAATGACAAAAAATCAGACTTACTACAAATCAAAAGTGAATTGTAGTAAGTCTGTTTGACATTGAAACAAAATTGATTATCGGCTTGATGTTTCTGGGGGAGTAGTATTGCTGTTGTCTCCGCCGTTTGAGCCATCTTCCGGTTGGCCTGATTCGTTACCACCAGATCCATTGCCATTGTTGGAGCCGTTGCCGTTACCACCGGAACCATTGCCGTTGTTAGAGCCGTTACCATTGCCACCAGACCCATTGCCGTTGTTGGAGCCGTTGCCGTTGCCACCAGATCCATTGCCGTTTCCTGATCCATTTCCATTGTTTGAACCGTTCCCATTATTACCAGACCCATTACCATTTGTAGGCGGTGTTGTCGGTGGAATTGTCTCTTGACCGTTATCCTCTGGGTCAGGTTCATCATCACTACCACCAGTAGAGGCTACATTAGAATGTGGTGATGCTAAGCCTGTAATATCTACAGCCACTACAACATAGGCTTGTCCACTAGCAACCGTAATACTTTGTGTAGATTCAAGAACGGACGTTACTAATGTGTTGCCACCATTTGTAACATTATAAATTCGATAACCAACTACATCGTTTGATGACTCCGTCCAAGATAAAGTTGAGCCATTTACGGATGCCGTTACCGCTGCAGGTGCACTTCCATCTGCAGGGAAATCAACTGCTGAAACAGATGAATTTGATAAAGTTGAATTCTTTGGTAATAAACTTGCTGGATTACCGCCAAGACGGCCTAACATGCGTTTAATGAACGCTTGATTAATACCTGCGCCACCTGATTTAATAAATTCTGCTGGTGTACTTGGTAATGCATTATAAGTTTTTCCTTTAATCGTTACAACACTTGAAGCAGCTAAACTATCATCTGGTTGTGTAGGTAAAAATACTTTCGCATTAAATAAGTCTGAACGGACTAAACCTGCGTCTGCACAGGCTGCAGAAGGTGCCATCCCAGAAATACCACAGAACGAAGCGGTCACCACATTTTTAGGTGCCTTAAAGCTTGTTGGTGGATCAATAAACTCAGGAGCCACATCGTAAACGGAATTCATTAAAGTACCCCATAGTTTATTGACACGAACGCTTGGCTGTTGGTACGTATTATTAAATGCGTACAATGTACGAGGTTGGTCGTAACCCATCCAAACACCTAGAGATACATTTGGATTATAGCCAACTAACCAAACATCTTTATACTCTTGAGAAGTCCCTGTTTTTGCAGCAAAATCTGAAGAGAATTTTAATGTGTTACGTGCAAGAGTTCCTGTTCCTTTTGTTAACACGTCACGTAGCATATCCGTCACAATATAGGACGTTTCTGGACTGAATACTTGAACGGGCTCTACTTCATGTTTGTAAATAATATTTCCTTCTTGATCTTCAATTCGATCAATCATATAAGCATCAACGAATTGACCACCATTTGCAAAAGTAGCAAAGGCATTCGTATTCTCTTCTACAGTAGTCCCCTCACTTAAAGCACCGATACCAGTTGCTAGGTTAGTGAAATCATCGGGGTGTAATTTTGTGAACCCCATTTTTACTAATAGATCAGCAGGTCGTTTGTTAATAATATCATTATATAAACGTAACGCTGATATGTTTTGAGAGTCTGCTAAAGCTTCACGCGCGGGAATAAGTCCTCGCTCATCACTAGTAATATAGTTACTTGGGCTCCATGAACCAATTGAGAATTTTACGTCAACGAGCGGGCTACCTGCACCAATTACGCCATACTCAATAGCTGGTGCGTATACAAGTAATGGTTTCATCGTAGAACCATTTGAACGATAAGCTTGTGTTGCATGGTTAACTTGAGTTGTATTAAAGTCTCGACCACCTACAAAACTTAAAATTCGACCCGTCGTATTTTCCATTAAAATACTACCCACTTGTACGGGCATTTCGATATCAACTTCCTCACCAGTTACAGGGTCTTTCCCTTTACCAGTATACGTGTGGCCATAATATTGGAAGTCCTTAGCAGCTTTTTGCATGGCATCATACATATCTTTGTTAATGGTTGAATAAATACGATAACCTTTTGAGCGAACATCACGATCTGCTAAGATTTTATATTTATCTTTTAATTTCTTTTCTGTTTTTAATCGCTCTGGGTCAACACCGTCATCTTCTGCGAGTTTTTCTGCAATAATATCTTTTGCGCGACTCTCAAGCTCATATGTAAGCCATGGATAACGATCCTCCGCTCGCATTTCTGGACCACGGAAGTCAGCAGCGATATCATAGTTAAGTGTTTCTTTATATTGGGCATCGTCAATATAACCAGCTTCTTTCATACGATAAAGAACTGTTTTCATCCGATCAATACCTGGTTTTAACGCTTCCTCACTTTTCAGTTCACCCGTATTTGTAAAAGGTGTGTAAGCAAATGGCGCCTGAGGAATACCAGCTATGTAAGCTGCTTGCGCTAGTGATAAATCTTTAGCTTTCACACCAAAGATCCCTTCCGCGGCTGTTTCTACACCTGCAATATTGCGCCCTGAAGAGTTACGACCGTATGGAATAATATTTAAATAAGCCTCTAATATTTCTTCCTTTGTCATAAAATGCTCTAAACGCATAGCAAGTAAAATTTCTTTTGCTTTACGTTCATAGGAAACTTCATTGGTTAATACTTGGTTTTTTATAAGTTGTTGCGTAAGGGTAGAGCCACCTGTCTGTGTAGCAGAATTCGTAACATCTTGTAATAAGCCTCGTATAACCGCTTTTGGTACGATTCCGTTATGTTCACGGAAATATTCATCTTCTGTTGCTAGTACAGCATTAAGAACATCTGGTGCAACATTTTTAAGTGAAGTTTCACGGCGATCTAAATCTGTCCGTAATTTTCCGATATAAATATCGTTGGCAAAATAAATCTCACTTGTTTCTTCATAGCTAAAAATTTGATCTCGCAATTCTTCTTTTGAGCGTAAGGGCTCTTCTTTTACAAGAGAAGCGAAATAACCAGCTCCTACTGAACCGACAAATACAGTGCCAACCAATGCAAAGACTAAAAATAGTAAAAATAAGTTCCAGGTAACGCTACCTGAAATACGTAATTTCTTCATCCATTTTTGTTCAATTAATGTATCGATCTTTGCATTGATTTTTTCAATCCAATCTTTCAATGTATCGACCTCCTAAAATCTTGTTTATTATAGCACATATTGTTTTAGCTCGAACATAGTTATTGACTTTGAAATAGATTCGTATAGAATAATGGTTATAGTTTTCTAGTGATGAAGAGTTTGGAGTAGTTTCTATATTCCCTGTTTAGAGAGCCAGTGGTTGGTGAAAACTGGTCATAATGTAGAGATGAATTACGTGCTTGGAGCTTAGACGTGCGCGCCTGCGATAAAGGCGGTTGAATGAAGTGGAAGGTGGATGACATCTTCAAGCCGGGTGGTACCGCGTTAATTTACAATTTAACGTCCCTGCATGCAATTGTTTGCGTGTAGGGATTTTTTTTATCTCATGAATTTGTCCATGCACGTAGCGAATTTCAATCAATAGGAGGAATCATCATGACAAACGAATTATTACAAGATTTAGAATGGCGTGGGCTGCTATATCAACAAACCGACGCTGATGGTATGGCAAAACTATTAGAAGATCAATCCGTCTCTTTATACTGTGGTGTTGATCCAACAGCAGATTCTATGCATATCGGGCATATTGTCCCGCTTTTAACATTACGTCGCTTCCAAAAAGCTGGTCACCGTCCAATTTTACTTGTAGGTGGAGCTACAGGCATGATCGGAGATCCTTCAGGTCGTTCAGAAGAGCGTCAATTACAAACTGTGGAGCAAATCGATAAAAATGTTCAAGGTATCCGCGGTCAACTAGAACGTATTTTTGACTTTGCTGAAGATGGTAATGGTGCTCAGCTTGTGAACAATCGTGACTGGATCGGCAATATAAATACGATTGAATTTTTACGTGATTACGGGAAATTAATTAATGTTAACTACATGTTGGCAAAAGATACAATTGCTTCTCGACTTGATACGGGGATATCTTTCACAGAGTTTGCTTATACATTAATTCAAGGGATTGATTACAATCATTTATACAACCACTACAATTGTCGTATTCAAGTAGGCGGTTCTGACCAATGGGGTAATATTACAACAGGTTTAGAGGTTATTCGTAAAACTCATGAAGAAGAAACTAAAGCCTTTGGCATTACGATTCCATTAGTAACGAAAGCTGATGGTACGAAATTTGGTAAAACAGCTGGTGGTGCTGTTTGGTTAGATGGTAAGAAAACATCTCCATATGAGTTCTACCAATTCTGGATCAATGCTGCTGATGCAGATGTGATCAAATACTTGAAAATATTCACATTCCTTACTCGTGAAGAGATTGAAGCATTAGCTGTTTCTGTAGAGGAAGAGCCACATTTACGTAAGGCTCAAAAAGCACTTGCTGAGGAAATGACACGATTAATTCATGGTCAAGAAGCGTTAGAGCAAGCTATCCGTATTACGGCAGCTTTATTTTCAGGCGATTTAAAAGCACTTTCTGCTGAAGAAATGAAGGATGCCTTTAAAGATGTTCCTTCTATTGAAATGGCTAAGGAAGATAAAAATATTATTGACCTTCTAGTGGAAGCTGGCATCTCATCATCGAAACGTCAGGCGCGTGAAGACGTTTCAAACGGTGCAATTAGTGTCAATGGAGAAAAAGTGACGGATTTAGAATATGTATTCAATGCAAAGGATCGTCTAGAGGATGCCTTTAGCATTGTTCGTCGCGGTAAGAAAAAATATCATATGGTGAAGTTTGTGTAATTGTTATGATTAAACAACATCCCCCTTTTTTGTCGGGGGATGTTGTTTTTTTATAATAAAAAACTTGGCAATTCTATCTTTTCATATTGTTGAGGGTGCAATATTTTAGCTAGCTTTATAGCCCCTTCAATAAGACGAGGAGAAGGGCGACAATAAAGCCATTCCTCCATCACATGGAGCTGTTCCATTTTCACGGCATGTAGCTCACTAGCATGGGGGCGCTTTAATAAGTTGGTTGGTTGTATCCGCTCAAAAGCTACACCTACCCAAGCCATCATGATGTAGTCTGGCTTTCGTTTAACAACATCTGCCCAATCTGTTTGAACACTGGCTAGTTCAACATCCTGAAATAAATTGACTCCACCTGCAATAGCACTAATTTCTGTTAGCCAATTTATTTTTCCTGGTGTAAAAATTGGGTTTGGCCACCATTCCCAATAAAGGGTTGGTTTCTTCATGAGGGAGTTTGCAACCGTACGCATTTTGTCAATCGATTGCAAATATTCTTCCGCTATTATTTTAGCACGTTCTTCTACATGACAAGCTCTCCCTAGTAAAAGGAGATCTTGAGCAATTTCCTCTAACGAGTTAGCATTAAAAACAATATGTGGGATATTTCTTCTTTGCAATTCCTCGATGTTTTTCTCCATTCCAGGCACACTTAAAGAAGCAAGAACAAGATCAGGCTGTAAATCCTCTAAATCGTTCATATTAATAGATAAATCTGGTCCAAGCTGTGGCAAATCTTTAACGCTTGATGGCCAATCAGAGAAATTATCCACTCCAACAAGCTGGTCTGTCAATCCTAAATAAGCTACAAGCTCCGTATTACTTGGACATATCGAGATTAAACGCATATTGTTATCTCCTATTCTTTTTAAGAAAAGTATAGCGAGAGTTTGCATTCTATACAATGTGTGTACCTCTTTTTTCATCTTTGTGCATAGAAAAAAAGGTGGAGAAAACGCTTTGTTTATCTCCACCTTTTGTTTTTTTATTAATTATGAAAGAGCAACAGCTTCCAGTGATTCCTCTTTTTTCACGATAGGGCCCATTGCATTTGTAATAATTTGTTTAATATCCTCTAGTGTTGCCTTACGAGGATTTGTCTCAGCGCATACATCTAACATCGCATTTTTTGCTAAAATTTCAATATCCTCATCTTTTGCACCTAATTCGCGGAAGCCGCTAGGAATATTTAAATCTTTTGATAGCTTTTCAATCGCTGAAATAGCTTTTTCAGCAGCATCACGCTTACTTAATCCTTCCACATTTTCACCTAATAATTCAGCAATTCGAGCAAAACGCTCAGTACGTGCTGTTACGTTGTAGCGGCAAACATGTGGCAATAAAATAGCATTACATACGCCATGAGGAAGGTTATAGTAGCCACCTAACTGATGAGCAATTGCATGGACATAGCCAAGTGAAGCATTATTAAAGGCCATACCTGCTAAAAATTGTGCATATACCATTTGTTCACGTGCTTCTAAATCAGCTCCATTTGCATAGGCACGTGGTAGGAATTCGGGAACTAGTTGAAGTACCTTCTCAGCACAAGCATCCGTAATTGGTGTTGCATTTGTCGAAACAAATGATTCAATAGCATGTGTCAATGCATCAACACCAGTAGCTGCTGTTAGAGCAGGAGGTAAACCAATCATCAGTTCTGGATCGTTAATCGAAAGTAATGGAGTCACATGTTTATCAACAATGGCCATTTTCACTTTACGTGCTGTATCTGTAATAATGGTGAAACGAGTCATTTCACTAGCAGTACCAGCCGTTGTATTAATAGCAATTAATGGCACAAGTGGATTTTGTGATTTATCAACGCCTTCATAGTCGTGAATGCGTCCACCATTCGAAGCAATAAGTCCAATACCTTTTGCTGCATCATGAGCGCTCCCTCCTCCAAGAGAAACGATTGAATCACAGCCTTCAGCGTGGTAAGCTGCAATACCATCTTCAATATTTTGATCTGTTGGATTTGGTTCTGCTTTAGGGAAAATTGCTACATCAATTCCAGCAGCTGTAATGATGTTTGCAATTTGTTCAGAGAGACCTAATTTGTGTAAGCCCTCATCTGTTACGATTAATGTCTTTTTCACTTCTAAATCATTTAAGTGTTTACCAACTTCTTGAATTGCTCCAGGTCCAAATAAGTTTGTTTTCGGCATAACAAATTGCTTTAGAACGTCTGACATACTTCCAACCCCTTTTTAAAAATTATTATTGCTTGAATGATGGTGAACCACCTTTCGGAATTCATCGTATTCTATTTTTTGTTAAAGTTCAACTCGTATTTTTATTAAAATTGTTCGTTTTACCCTTGTTATTATTTTACAAAAAAGTTAGCTTGTTAAAAGGTTCTTTAAAAATAAGTATTGTATAAGAATATTGATTATAATAAGGTTTGGAAAATGTTTTACTATAAAAATAAAATATATTTTTTGGGAAATGGTTCTATTTGAAGTGGTCTTTGAATAGTAAATAACTGATATTTATTTTTTAATATTAAGGTAGTGAATATGTTATTTTGAAACTATGTAATTACTATTTTAAAGTACATAAAATTGTCACAAAATGAGAGGGGATCATGATCGTTGATTATAATAATTGAGGCATTGTGTTTGTGCTAAAAAACTAGCTGCTATTTTAAAGAAATTTATGGGAATAAAAGTGCTTGCCTTCAATTAAATTTATAGTTAGAATGGTTGATAGTTAGATAATCTAATTAAAAGGTGATTCAATGACAAAACTTAAAAAAACGTACATGAATGAAGATGATTTACCAGCCTTAGGGATAGAGCCGTATGTGGAACTGATTCAGATGTCTTCATCAAATGAAACAAATCATGAAGATGCGAAATTGGGTTTAATGTTGTTATGGTTAAGTGATTATGTTTTAGATGTAACAGACAATGAGTTAGCTCCTTTTGGTATTACAGAAAGTAAATTAGACTTATTGCTATTACTGACATTACATGGAGAGAGACGTGCGACTCCGTCTGCTTTAGCCAAACGACTGGGAATTACGAGAGCATCTGCAACGTCAATGCTTGATTGGTTAGAAAAAAGAAATCTTGTTGTACGAAATCATAGTAAGGAAGATCGGAGGAAGATCTATGTAAGTTTAACGGATGAAGGTCGTACTTTTATAGCTGAAGTTTTACCGACATATTGGTCGTCGTGTGCTTCTAATTTAATTGATTTGGAGCCTGATGAACGAAAAGTATTTGAGAAGCTAGTGAGTAAATTATTAACATCAATACAAAGAAAACTAAATGTGGAGCGTTAAACTGTAGCTATGTTGGTACAGTTTAATTTTCAATCGTTTAATTAGATTATCTAACTATAAGTCAATCAAACTAAAAAGGGTGAATTATTTAATGAATATTGTAATTTCAGGTAATCGCGCAAATTATGCTTTAATGACAACTATTTTATCCTGGACAGGTATGGTAGTGATGTCGAGTCTCTATTTAACAATACCTCTGATTAGTTTATTCAGTGATTATTTTAATATCTCATTGGCTAAAGCAGGCTTTACATCAAGTGTTTTTTCACTTGGTTTTGCACTAGGTTGTTTTTTCTATGGTGCGATATCAGAAAAATATGGTCGTAAAAATGTCATTGTATTCGGGCTTTTTTCATTAAGCATGATCACGTTACTTCTAGGTTTAGTTAATGATTTTTCTTTTATTCTTTTATTGAGAGGATTACAAGGGCTTGCGGCAGCAACATTTTCACCAGTAGCACTTGCTTATACTCTTGAGATTTTTCCTAATGATCGAAAGGTTGGGGCAATTGGTTTTATCAGTACGGGATTTCTTGTAGCAGGTATAGTTGGGCAGGTGTTTAGTGGATATGTAAGTGACCATAGTCATTGGCACGTCATATTTTATGTGCTTGCTGCGGTGTATCTGATAACTGCTTTGTTGGTTGTGTGGATCTTACCGAAGGGAGTACTTCAGAACGAATCTAAAAATATATGGGCTCCTCTGAAGAGAATCGGTATAATTTTTTCTAATAGAAATTTGATATTTAGTTATATCATTGCGTTTGTATTATTAATGTCATTTGTCAGTATGTACATTATTTTAGGTGCATATTTAACGAGTGATTCCTTCAGTATGAAAGGTCAGAACCTCATTTATATTCGTGCCTTTGGGATAGTAGGAATGGTGATGTCACCATTTGCTGGTAAACTAGCGAAGCGTTTTAATGTGCTATTTGTATTAAAAATGGCCTTATGTCTTTCGATTATCTCACTAACCGTGATGAGCTTTGTTTCAACTATAGCTGGTTTAACGATCATTAGTATTTTATTTGTCGGTGGGATTGCACTGGCGGTTCCTTCATTAGTAACACTTGTTAGTCAGTTAGGCTGGAATATGGGAGGGATTGCAGTCTCTATGTATACAGTCATTTTATTTGCTGGAACAAGTGTTGCACCATTCATATCTGTTTATTTAATCCAAACTGGTAGCTTTACTGTAGCCTTCCTTCTTCTTGCTGCAACACTTAGTATTGGCTTAGTTTCTGCGCTAATGATTAAAAGTGGAAAAAACGTAGGTTCGAATTATTGTTCATAGGAATTAGGATCATTATGATTAAAGGGTGAAAAAATACCTGAAACCATGATGTATAAATCGAGGTTAACTTATAAACATTTACAAATGGGAAGATCCACAGACAGATCAGTCTCAAAAATGGATGTAAACACGTAGGAGAGTATAGGGGGAATGATATTTACAAATAGAAATTTACAGTAGTGTAAACAGACCGACAACAAGTAAATGAGCGGCTATCTAATTTTGAGAAATGTGATAAGCTTGGTTTAAACAAATTCTAACCCTAATTTTTGCAATAGCCTTTTGCAAAATTGGGGTCTTTTTATATGGTACATAATTGTGGAATCATTTCCTTAGACAATTCGTTTTCTTTTACAGGGAGGTGCTGATCACAAGATAGGGGCATTTTTCAGAAGTTTCGGGACTTGTTGGAGGCCTTTATTTTAAAGTGATTCAGAGAATAATTTATAATTTTACCTTATGATAAAATGTATTGTCAATAATAAATTTGTGAAATTTTCAAAAAATGTTATAATAGTCTTATAATTATTTTTTGAAATCGTATTTCCGAAATCCGATGTCCTTTTTTACAGATTGAATTTGGATACTTTTTTAATATCTTTTTTAAGCTAAAGAAAAAATCAAAACAGTTATGTGAGCTTTTAAGGAAGTTAGTTGAATAATTATTAATTTATTATCTAATAGTAACCGAGTTTTTATTCCATAAGGAGGACTAGAATAATGAATCTAATCAATAAGAAAGTTACGCACAAGCGTTTTGGCGTAGGTAGTATCGTTAAACATAATGATTCTAGTATTGAAATACATTTCGCATCTGAAAATAAAAAGTTTGTTTTCCCTGATGTATTTGGAACGCATCTGAAGCTACATGATAAAAGTGATGCTAAGTCACTTGAAGAGATTATACAAAAAAAGGAAAATGAACGAAAAGAGGAGGAATTGAAGAAGGAAGAGGAAAAAAATCTCCAACGAAAAAAACTGGCACTTCGCTTAGAACACGAAAAACTTATGAAAAACCATAAACTTCATCCCTCATCACAAATGGTTTTTTGGTGTGATACAGAAGAACAGAATACTTCTTTTTCAGAATGGAAAGTTTTTTCGGGAGTATTAAAAAGTGGAAATAACAAAGGAAAACCAAACAAGCCGAGCCGCTTGCATCCAAATAGCGCTGTGTTATTAACAGCAGTAGATTCCAGCAAGCTTGAAAAAGACAGACGTATCTTAGGTGTCTATATGGTGAAAGAAGATTTTGTTGGTAAAATTTGTGAAGATGGATATATTCCTGCTCATTCAATATACAGAATTCAACTTACAGAACAAGAATCGGATCAGTTACTTTTCTGGAAATATTATTTAAATGAAAAATCTCCTGAAAAAATGACATGGAATACAGGTAAATACCGTTATTTTGAAAATTTATGGATGGCTCAAATTTTACTTGATATTATGTCATTGAAAAGTGACCCAAATGAACGAGAGCAGGCACAACAATTTTTTCAACATTTTTGTAAAATGAATCAGATATCAGCTCAAGAATTACCAAAACCTAATGGTGCATTAATGCGTATTTAGAAGGAAAAACAATCGATTAAATGCAGTACCAAGAAACAAAATTTAACTATTTTAAAGTTGTACTTAAACAAAAGGATGGATGTAATGAAATATAATAAATCAATTATGCTAAAGCTTATCAATGAACATCGAGCGTTGCATGATGAATTAAAAAAGCTAAAATCTGAAATGGGTTTAGAGAAAAATTTTGCTGTAAAGGCTTTGTACCATTCATTTGTTGCAGAGGATGGGCCTTATATGAAAGAATACCAAGATTTAGAGCGATTATAATTAAAAAATAGTTGGAAAGATAAATTTGTAATCAAGCCATTTATTTTATAGTGAACCCTGAAAGTATGACTTTAACCGGAATGGAGAAATCCATTCTGGTTTTTCTTTTATCGATAAGCGACTGGACTGCAACCAGATTTACCCTTTATTCACTTATACTTGTAGTAGTAAACAATTTTGTTGAAGTAAGAATGCGTAGTTATAATATAAAGGCTGAAGTATTCGAGGATAAATAAGAAGATAATTATACTTCTGTCCTCCTCCTTAAAAATCCCCTAAAATAAAAACTAAAATACCCATCTTTTCTGATAAACGTTTGAATGCATAAAATAGACAGTTATCTGCATACGGCTCTTTAGTATGTGAAAAAAAATAAATACATAACCACTTTCTTTAAGTTGTTCACCATCTTCTAATAGAATTCCAGAACTCCACACTCTAATGGCATAAGAGGTTAAAGGTTCAGCTAATTCTGCAATTTCAAGTAATCGATTAAGCTGCTGGATATTCAGTACATTAGGTTCTTCTCGTTCTTCGTCGTTAATAACTACTTTAGTAAAACGATTACGAGGGATTAATTCCGCATCAACAGCCACATTAACTGCAACTTTAAACACACGATGAAATAGTCGAAATATTGAAGGTTTGTAATCCTTCAATAAGGGTGTAATAACATAGGGTATTGGTGGCAGGAGTCAGTAGAAAAAATGAGCGACCTCAGTTATTGAATCTTAAAAATTTTGGTTTCTTTTCTAAAAGCAATCAGCCAAATCTTAAGCGAATGAACCAGTTATTAATAAAGCAAATCGAAAAAAGACAACTATTAAGCACTCTCATTTGAGGGTGTTTTTTCAATGAAAAGAGTGATGAAAAATGTAGAAATATGAAAAAAGTAATAGATTTACCTCGATTATCCATGTATATTTGTGTATAAGGAGGGATATTTTAATGAAAAAATTTTTAAAAATAGGTTGCGGTGGTTTTATTGCTTTATTTATCTTGTTAATAATTATCGGGATGTTTGTTGGCGATGATAATAAAGAAACAACAGATAAAGAGAAAGAACCAGTTACAGCATCAACTAACACTGATTCAAAAAATGATAAACCAGATGCTGGGAAGGACAAAAAGGTTAGTATAGGTGAAGAATTATCAGTTGGAAAAGTTATTTTTAAAGTTAATTCAATAAACGAAGTTAATGAGATTAGTGCTGCTAATGGATACATGAAATATAAACCTGATGCAGAAGGTGCAGTATTTTTGAATGTAAATGTGACTGTAAAAAATAGTGGAACAGAAATGATTCAAACAGATTCGAGTTTCTTTAAATTAAAAGCTGCTAATGGAGCATCATATTCACCATCAACTATTATCGTAGCAGATGATAAATATTTTACTTTTGAAGGAATTAATCCTGGATTAGCACTTACAGGTAACGTACTATTCGAAGTTCCAACTGGATTAACAGGTCTAGACTTACAAGTACAAACAGGTTTTTGGGGTACAGAAACAGGAATTATAAAATTAAATTAATTAATAAAGCCACCTTTGAGTGGCTTTTTATTATGCCAAAAAAAGGATGTGATGACATGGCAACCATCCAAACAGCAATTCAGATTGAAGATCGTTTAAGTCAACCGATGCGTGCGATGCATAATGCAGTATCTATGATGGTTAATCAAATATGATAAAAAACGTGACCTAACTGAGTGGGAGTTAGAGGAAATAGAACAAACCATACAGCGAGCGTTTAAATTGCAAAAATTAGTTAAATTAATGCTATGGGACCAGAATAAACTTCTAGGCCAGGTAGGGTTAATAACTGGCATCGATGTTTATAAAAAGCAATTACTATTAGAAACAGATTTATCAATTAAGCGTATTAACTTTGATATGATCCAAAAGGCGTCATTGGTAGACGCTGATGATTAATCCAGAGCAACGCCAGCTTTTACACAAATACTTATTAATAGAACTAGCAGTAAAGTCACTACAGATGGATTATCAGAAAGTCGAACAATTTAAAATTAAAAAAGTCTTTGTGCCCCTAATTAGTTATAAGGAATGGAATGAATATATTCGTGCTGATTGGGCAGAAGGATCATTTATCGAGAGAAGTAATGATAAAGAAATAAATAAAAGAGTATATGTTAATAAACATTGTAAGATTAAATGATTCTCTTATTTAAAATACAGAACAAATAAGCCATATTGTAAAAAGCTTAAAGTAATTATTAGTTATTATTATGCTTAACTTTGAATAGTCGAAATACCTAGGGCGTTAAATAAAAATAAAGTACACCTGTCCGTTGTTTGTTTTTTAAAAACTAAGTAAGCAAAAAACGCTCCCCCATTAGCACCCCCAAACCCCCAGTAAAAAACGCTAATTATCGAAAGTGAAATACAAAACAAAAACCCCGCAAACACTTGGTATACCAAGGTTACGGGGTTTAAGAATCCGAAGAATTCTACCGTTAAAAAATTAACGAGAGTAGTACTCTACGATGAATGATTCGTTGATTTCAGCTGATAACTCAGAACGCTCTGGAAGGCGAGTGAATGTACCTTCTTTTTTGTCAGCGTCAAATGTTAAGTAGTCAGGTACGAAGTTGTTTACTTCGATTGCTTCACCTACAACAGCAAGGTTTTGAGATTTTTCACGAAGAGAAATCGTTTGACCTGGTTTAACACTGAATGATGGGATATCAACGCGTTTGCCATCTACTAAGATGTGACCGTGGTTAACTAATTGACGAGCTCCACGACGAGTACGAGCTAAACCTAAACGGTAAACTAAGTTGTCAAGGCGAGTTTCAAGAAGGATCATGAAGTTTTCACCGTGTACACCTTTCATTTTACCAGCGCGGTTAAACAATGTACGGAATTGACGTTCGTTCATGCCGTACATGTGACGAAGTTTTTGCTTCTCTTGAAGTTGTAAACCGTATTCTGATAATTTTTTACGTTGGTTTGGACCGTGTTGACCTGGTGCGTAAGGGCGTTTTTCGATTTCTTTACCTGTACCGCTTAGTGAGATACCAAGGCGACGTGATAATTTCCAAGATGGACCTGTATAACGAGACATATTGTTGTCTCCTCCTTTAAATTTGGTTTTTTTGTTGTAAAACAAAAACCAGTAGTACCCATTCTTACACGCATTTTATTTTCATGTATTTTCGCCTATGCAGCCGTTAGGTTACGCAATACACCATCTATTTTTAAAATAGTTGACTATCTAAGTAGTTGTACAGAAGAAAATAGAGGAATAAAATACAATATAAGCTTATACCACTGCTGCGTTTATTTTACACAACCTCCATTGTAACTGCTTAGGACATGTACGTCAATTATTAGTATTTAAAATTTTATAATAGGCGTATAGTAGAAAATTCCTCTCTGTACATTCCTAATGTGTCAGAAATAGTTAAAGATACGCTGTAAAATCTAAAATGTAAAAGTAAGGGAGAATTTACATAGTCAAAATGACACAAATTATGTATAATATATTATAAGTTAATAGTAATTGATTTGGACGTTATATAGAAAAGGTGATTTCATGACAGACCATTTACAAACGCTAAAATATATAAAATCTGATGTTTTGAGCTTTTGGGTGAGTTCTAATGAAGAACAAGCTAGTTTTAATGGGTATTTTTATTCATTAAAACAGTGTCTTAAGAAACACTTGGAAATTGATAATGCAGCTTTTCTTAGTTTTGAAGGTAATTCTTTAATACCTATTGAGGAGATGGCTTCATTAACAATTGAAACAAAGCTAAATGCTGTGTCATGGCTGATGATCGAAGCTAGTTTTTATCAACAAAAAGTAGTGAAAATTCCTTATATATTAAAGGCAAGACAGGCCTATTCAATGATGACAGATATGGTGCTTTTCCAAGCAGAGGGCAATAATCCCATTGGTGTATTACTTGTGGAGGCAACAGAGTCTTGGACAGACTTTATGACCTCAGATTACGGCGAAAAATGTATAGAAATACTTTCTCAAGTTCTTCAAATGATGAGAGATAATTTAGATGTAAAAATAAATGAAGACCAATATAGAAAACTATATAACATGACTGATTTATTTCATTCAACAATGGATATTGATTTAATTTTAGAAAATGTATTAAAAAATATAAGGGATAACTTCCCTGAATTTAATGTTGAGCTTATATTATCGAATGATCAAGACCGACACACGACCATCGATATTAAGCTTTTTGATTATTTATCCGAAAGACCTACAACTATTGAGGCTTTTGTATCAGGAGAGTTAACAACAGAACTTGCGAGTGATTTAAATTGCCGATTATTAAATGCACCTATTAAAGGAAGGCAGGCAATTTATGGCATTTTACAAGTAAGTGCTCCAACTACTTACCTTTTTTCAACGACTGAAAAAGATTTTGTACGGATGCTTGCACAGGCGTCAGGGAATGCACTAGAAAATGCAAAGTTATATCATCAGTCGCATCGCCTCGTCAGTGACTTACAACTTATCAATGAAACATCACATCGTTTAAATATGAGGATTGACATTCATGAAATGTTACTTTTCCTACAAAAGCAGTTACTAAAATCTTTTCAACCAATGGAAGTTTGCTTCGCATTTAAAAAAGATGACACCTTTGAAGTAACGGGGGCAAGTACTTCGTTATTTAGTTCTGAAGAGGGTCAAACATATATTAAGCATGTTGAACAACATTTTACTCAAACTAACGATCCGCTGTTTATAGCTGATTTTAGTCGATTAACCTCTAAACAAATTGATTATCGTTCCATAATGGCCATCCCCATTCTAATGGAAGAAAAGATCAATGGCTTTAGTATTGTATTACATAAAGAGCCGTATTTCTTTTCGTTTGATAGCTTTAAATTAATGCAGTCTTTAATCCACCACTCATCTTTAGCAATTGCAAACTCTATTTTACGAACACAGCTTCAGGAAATGGTCGATTTGGATCATTTAACGAAACTGTATGCACGTAGTTACCTAGATCATTTTGTAGAAAAGTCGCTTGAATATGATCAATCAGGTATGTTTTTACTTATTGATATTGATAATTTTAAACGTATTAATGACACGTATGGTCACCAAGTAGGTGATAAAATTCTTATGCAGATTGCCGTTCAGTTGAGGGAAACAATAGGTAGTCGAGGGATTTGTGCAAGATGGGGCGGCGAAGAGATGTCTGTATATGTACCTAATATAAGTGAAAAAGAAGCTTTAGAATTAGCAGCAGCCATCGTTGAAGTAATTCCAAGTGCCACGGACCCTCAAGTAACGATTTCAGCAGGTCTCATTACATGGAATGATCAAGACCGACCTGCATTCCAATCTGTTTTCTTACATGCCGATACTGCTCTATATGAAGCAAAAAATAGTGGTAAAAATCGTTTTTGCATCCATGATGGTTCTTTTCAAACAAACCAATAAGATGGATGAAGTTAATGTAAATGGTACTATAAAATAAATTGCCCTGAAATGACCATGCATTTCAGGGCAATTTTTTAGCACCTTATAAATGAAGCAGTAATGTTTGAACAAATTGTTCTAAACCATCTTGATCATCCTTAGAGAAGCGATTCACTGTAGGACTATCGATATCAAGTACACCAATAATCTCGCCTTGCTTCATTAATGGTATGACAATTTCAGATTGGGAAGCTGCATCGCAAGCGATATGTCCAGGGAAATCGTGAACATCTTTGACAACAATCGTTTCTTTTGTTGCCACTGCTGTTCCGCAAACTCCACGGCCAATCGGAATTCTAACACAGGCAGGCAGACCTTGAAATGGACCAAGTACAAGCTCATCTTCTTGTAAAAGATAGAAGCCGACCCAGTTAATATTTGTTAAAAATTGATTTAGAATGGCAGAAGCATTGCTTAAATTTGCAATCTGATCCGTTTCACCCGTTAGTAGTGCGTCTAATTGCTTAGATAGTGTAAGATATTGGTCAGCAATAGATCCTTCATAATTAATTTGTGTAAACATATAAGCACCTCGTTTAAAAGTTATTTAGATTGGTAATATAACATTATAATGTTGATGTAAATCCGCCACACAGTGGGCATCTGAACCAAATACATAAGGTAATTCAATAGCATGACAATAATTGATAAAGGCAAATGGGGGATAGGGCTCCTGACAAAATTGCTTACTTAAACCGGCACTATTTACATCTAATTCATAGCCATCTTGCTTCATAATGTCTAAAACTTGGTGAATTCGAGTGTCGTCATTTATTTTTTCATGATGTGCTAGCTGAAATTTATGAATAAGTGTTGGGTGCCCAATCCGTTTTGGTTTATAGGGACCAAGGTCTGCCTTTATAGATTGTAGGACTGTATCATAATATAAATGATATACCTGTTCAACAGAGCCAACTTTCTTAGAGAAATTGATAAAGCATTCAGGAGAGAAGTCGATACATTCAAAGGTATCCTGCCACTGTAAAAAATGGACTGACAAGATGGCATCATCTAAAAAATGTCCATAGGTATCAAGAAAATGACGAGTTTCTTGTTCAAAACCTTTGATATAATCAACTTCTAACCCGATACGAATGCGAATATCATTGGCATATTGTTTTTGCAGGCATTGTAATTCTTCAATGTATGGCATGAGATACTCGGGTTTCATCCCACTATCTTGCTGTGGGGTAGGATCAATAAAACTGTCTGGTAATGGGGCGTGTTCTGTAAACGTTATATCTGTGAAATTATGAGAAATTGCTTTTTCAATATATTGAATGAACGTGTCCGAACTGCCATGTGGACAATAAGGACTATGTATATGCCCATCACGTTTCAAAATGTACCACTCCTTTAGATCTATAGACCGCTATTTTAATATTTTACAATAGCAAAAATACAGTTTTCTGAAAATCACTTAAATTTTAGTACAAAAGGCGAAAACATAGTATATAATAAATACAACTAGCCAATTCGTTTATTGTAGAATAGGAGGCTTACGATGGAGTATATCATCATTCCGATTATCCTACTATTAATTTTAGCCATAGTAGGATTTATGATGCGAAGAAAACATGTTGCAATTATTGCAAAACTTGAAAATGAAAAATTACAAATACAACATAAACCTATAAATGAAGAAATTTCAAAAGTAAAATCTTTGAACATGAACGGTGAAACGGAAGAAATGTTTGAACGATGGCGCAATATTTGGGATGAAGTCATCGATGTACATATGACTAAAATCGATTCACTTTTATTTGATGCAGAAGATCAAATTAATCGACTTCGTTTTAAAAAAGCGACATTAATTGAACGTGAAATCGAAGACTATATAGAAAAATGTGACCAAGATAAAGATAAAATTTTAGAGGAATTAAATGAATTAATTGGCAGCGAAGAAAAAAATAGAATTGAAATTGAACAGTTAAAGGAATATTACCGTTCTGCGAGAAAAACATTGCTAGCACACCAGCATTCCTTTGGTGTAGCATTACCTGCACTGGAGAAAAAGCTAGAGGAATTTGTTGAGAAATTTGAAAAATTTGATGTTCTGACGAATGAAGGTAATTACTTGCAAGCAAGAGAAATTGTGATTAGCTTAAATCAAGAGTCACAGCAGACATTCGAATATATTAATGATGTCCCAACAATTTTGACGGAATTACAAGTTAAACTCCCAGGAGCAGTTCAGGAATTGCGTAATGGTCAACGTGAAATGGAAGACCAATCCTACTATCTGCAGCATTTAGAATTAGCAGAGGCATTAAACAATTATGAAAAAGAATTTGCTTCGTTAAAAAATGACCTAGCAGAGCTAAATTTAATGGTTGTTAAACCTCGCGTAACTGAAATAAATGAAGAAATTGATCATTTTTATGATTTACTGGAAAAAGAGGTTATTGCCAAAAATTATGTGGATCAAAATTGTGACCGTTTATTAAGCTCAATCACAAATGTTATAACGTCTACAAAATCAGTGAGTGATGAGGCAAACTATGTACAACAAAGCTATCACTTAAACGAAAAGGATGCTGAAATTCCAAAAGCAGCTTTAAAGCAATTGGAAGCACTGCAACGTCGTTATGATTTATTAGCAATGCGTGTCAAAGAAGAAAAGTCTGCGTATTCAAGCTTGCAAGAAGAATTAATAGAAATAAGTGAAGAGCTTGAACGAATTCATGAAGAGCAAGGTCATCTGTCTAATACAATGAAGAAACTTCGTATTGATGAAAACAAGGCTCGTGCTCAAGTCGAAAACTTAAAGAAAATATTACAAGATACAGATCGTCTCCTAAATAAGGCGAATATTCCAGGAGTCCCGGAGGAGATGGACGCACGACTTGATGAAGCGGCAGAGCATATATACGTAGTTATGCAAAGTCTACAGGAAGTTCCGCTAAATATGGGAACGGTTCATAATAATTTAAATGCTGCGACACTTTGTGTAGAGGATGTTAAAGCAAAAGCTCATGAATTAATAGAGAATGTCATGCTCATTGAACGCATTATTCAGTATGGTAATCGCCATCGTGCATCCAATCCAACATTAAATACACGTTTAAAAGAGGCAGAGGAAGCATTCCATCAATTCCGTTATTCCAAAGCATTAGAGGAAGCAGGGACAGCAGTGGAAGAAATGGAGCCAGGTGCATTAAAACGCATTCAAGAAATGGTAGCAGAACAGTCTATGACAAAAAATTAAAACTACATTTGTGCTGTCTAAAAAGTATAGCAATTACTTTTTAGACAGCTTTCTTTTTAAATTTTGAAAAAGGTGTGATACGGGTGGAACTATTAATTCGAAATATGAATGAAACGTATGCTCAGGAAATTATATGTTGGCAATACGAAAAGCCCTATGATTTTTATAATAATGAATTATCCGAGGAATCCTTGCGAGAATTTCTTGACAATCCATATTTTGCCATTATTAATGAGCATGAGAAATTAATCGGTTTTTATTGCACGGGGTCAGCTGCCCAAGTGCCAAAAGGACATGATTTTAACGCTTATTCAAAAGAGTATATAGATATTGGTATTGGCATGAAGCCAACGCTAACGGGAAAAGGTTTTGGTACAAAATTCTTTTCATTTATCATCAAGAATATCCATCAAGAATACTCTATGCCACTCCGTTTAACAGTCGCCCAATTCAATAAGCGAGCTATATGCCTTTATGAAAAATTAGGATTTGTGAAAGAGCTCGAATTTAGTACACCAACGGAATTTATTACGATGTTAAAAAAATTGTAAGTGCGATCCTTTCTAATGATTAAAATATGAATTATCGTTAAAGTTAGTGGTCAATCTCCACAGATTGCGTTATGATAAAAACCGTTACATCAACGTTTTGAAAGTGTGTGAAAATATAATGAACGATACAATTTATTTAGATAATAGTGCCACAACAAAGCCATTAAAAGAAGTTCTACAGGCGTTTATGGTTGTGAATGAGCAGTATTATGCCAATCCTGCATCTATCCATGCGATGGGTGTTGAAGCAAATGATTTATTAATGCGTGCACGTGAGCAAGTAGCAGATATTTTGCAAACAGAAGCAAAAAATGTGCTATTTACTTCAGGTGGTACGGAATCGAATAATGCGGCGATTTTTGGAATAGCACGTAGCAATACACATATAGGAAAACATATTTTAACGTCTGAAATAGAACATCCTTCTGTTTTAGAGACTGTTAAACAGCTTTCAAAAGAGGGCTTTGAAGTGGAATATTTAAATGTTGATCAGCATGGTATTATTTCGTTGGATGAACTTCGTGCAAAAATACGTAAAGATACAATTTTAGTAAGTATGATGCATGTAAACAATGAAATGGGTGCTATTCAACCGATAGAGGAAGCTGCTAAATTAATCCATGAAATGAGTCGGGCAGCCTTACATGTGGATGCTGTACAAAGCTTTGGAAAATTAGCTGTATCCTTTAAGGGTGAAGAGGGACCGGATTGTATTTCAATCTCAGGACATAAAATTCATGGCTTTAAAGGCTCTGGTGTATTAGCATTTCGTAAAGCGATAAGATGGCAGCCATATGCACTTGGAGGTGGCCAAGAATTTGGATTGCGTAGTGGGACTGTAGCTGTTCCACAAGCTGTCGCTTTATCTAAGGCAGCTCGTATTGCGGTTGAAACCATGAATGACCATGCAAAAAATTATCGTCAATGGCATGATGAAATACTTGCGCAGCTACACGAATATGGAGAAGCTATTCATATTTTATCGACTCCGCAGGGAGCGTCACATATTTTATCTTTCAGTGTTCGCGATTTAAAAGGAGAAGTCATCATTAATGCGATGCAAAAACGAGGCGTTATTGTATCAACATCAAGTGCTTGTTCCTCGAAGCAAACTAAAACAAGTCATGTTGTCGAAGCATTGCATCTAGATGAGCATTATAAAAAAGGTGTCATCCGTATTAGTTTTGGTGCACATAACACAACCGAAGATATAGAAAAGTTTAAACAAGTATTAGCAGAAGTAATGCTAGAGCTTAAAGGAGAAATAAAGTAATGATTTGGAAAGAAATTTTAATTAGATACGGTGAACTTTCTACAAAAGGTCGCAACAAGATGGATTTTATCCGTCGTTTACGTGAAAATATCCGTCATGCTTTTGCGGATTTAGGACATCTCCATATTCGTACAGAGCGTGATCGAATGTTTATTGCGATAGAGGATGAAGCACAAATGCAAACACTAGTAACAGGTTTGCCTAAAATTTTTGGTATTCAATCATTTAGTCCTGTTGCAGCATGTGAAAAAGATATGGAAAGTATGAAAAAACTTGCGATTACGATAATGGAGACATTTAAAGAAAAGCCATATACGTTTAAAGTGGAAGTGAAACGTACCGATAAAACCTTCCCATTAGAATCACACGCGATTCAACGGGAGATTGGTGGATATGTTTTACCTCAATTTAATAATTTATCTGTTAAAGTGAAGCAACCTGATATTGAGTTACGTGTAGAAGTCCGCCATGATGCAACCTATATGATGGCACAAGTCATTCCAGGTGCAGGAGGAATGCCAGTAGGATCAAACGGGAAGTCATTGTTAATGCTTTCAGGTGGTATTGATAGTCCAGTTGCAGGTTATTTAATGATGAAACGCGGAGTCCGTTTAGAAGCCATTCACTTTTTTAGTCCGCCCTATACAAGCCAAAATTCATTGGAAAAAGTAAAAGTGCTTGCAAATGAGTTAACTAAATTTGGAGCTAATATACGATTGCATGTTATTCCTTTTACTGAAATACAAGTTCTGATTAAAGAAAAAGTACCTTCTAATGTATCAATGACAACAACTCGTCGTATGATGTTGAAGGTTGCTGATCAAGTGCGAGAGGAAATCGGTGCTCTTGCAATTGTCACAGGAGAAAGTCTTGGACAAGTAGCAAGTCAAACACTTGAAAGCTTAACGGCAATAAATGCAGTAACGAATACACCTATTTTACGACCATTAATTTCATCAGATAAATTAGAAATCATCGAGTTAGCTGAACAAATCGGCACATATGAAACATCTATTCAGCCTTTTGAGGACTGCTGTACAATCTTTACGCCTGCTAGTCCTAAAACAAAGCCTAAGCTCGAAAAGGTTGAGCATTACGAAAGCTTTTCTGATTTTGATGAACTTATAGCACGCGCGGTCAAAAATCGTGAGGTCTATATTTTCCCTAAGAAAGAAGAAGAGAAAAAGCAAGATAAGTTTGCTGATCTTTTATAAATCAGAATTTCAAAAACCGTCTCAAATAGCTTATTTGAGACGGTTTTTTTGTATAGTTAGCCATATGCCAATAGAGGTACATATTACCTTTATTTTTTTTGTATTAAAAATCTAATAACGCACATTCTATATTCACAAGGAGGTGAGAAACATGGCTTCAAACAACAACCGCAGTTCAAACCAGCTTGCAGTACCTGGTGTACAACAAGCACTTGATCAAATGAAATACGAAATTGCACAAGAATTTGGTGTTCAATTAGGGGCTGACGCTTCAGCTCGTGCTAACGGTTCCGTTGGTGGTGAAATCACTAAACGTCTTGTACAAATGGCAGAATCTCAATTAAAAGGTATGCCAAACAACAACAACTAATAAATGCTAACTAAGCATTTATAAACTCAAAACCAGTGACCGTAAAAGGCACTGGTTTTAGTTTGTTTATCAATCATTTTTTTATGCGAGATAAAGACTTAAACATGGATACTGTTTGTTCAATATCCTTACTGCCACAGATAGCAGAAATAACAGCAACTCCGTCAGCACCAGCTTGCAAAACACTATCAGCATTAGTCCAATTTATTCCACCTATGGCCACAATGGGCAAGTTAGGTTGTAATTTGGAAGCTTGCTGTAAAAAATATGTGCCACATGGTGGTTGTGCATCACTTTTAGATGTTGTGGCAAAAATAGGTCCAATTCCTACATAGTCCACATGATGGTCAATAGCCGTTTGTAGTTCTTCCTGTGAATGTACAGAAACGCCAAGGAGCCGGTTTGCCATTTTTTTACGTGCAATGGCAATCTGTTCATCATCTTGGCCAATATGAACACCATCTGCACCAAGTCGAACTGCAAGGTCTACATCATCGTTGATAATAAACGGCACATGGTAATGTTGACATCGTTTTTGGCATTGACGGGCAAATTGCTCATAAGCTAGTCCTGTTAATGCAAAAGGACCCTTTTCACGTAATTGAAACATAGTAATGCCAGCCCGCAGCGCTTGTTCGAGTACAGCTAAAGGTTCCTGTTGAGAAACATTGCCTGTACCCATAATAAAATAAAGCTGTAAATCTTCACGTTTCAAGTAGTTTCACCTCGCAGGCACCTTTATGTAGCTGATAAGCAAAATGATTTGTAGGGCCATGACCATTACCAATGGCTAAATCATGCATAATGGCTAATTGTATAAATTTTTTAGCTTCGATAATAGCTTTTTCAATAGTCAACCCTTTACCAAGAAAAGCAGTGAGAGCTGCTGAAAATGTACAACCTGTACCATGTGTGTTTTTCGTCGGAATACGAGGAGACTGCATGGAAAAGGATTTGTTATTTTTTATAAATACATAATCAATTGCATCTAACGAATTGGGTAGATGCCCACCTTTAATGATGACACATTGAACACCTAGTTGGAAAAAGCATTGAGCAATTTTCTCCATATCCGAGAATTGATTTATTTTTCTTCCTGTAAGTGCCTCTGCTTCCGGTATATTTGGTGTCACAATTGTAGCAAGAGGTAGTAAAGACATGCGCATGGCCTCGATAGCTTCTTGTTGTAATAAGCTTTCTCCACCTTTTGCAATCATAACTGGATCAACAATCAGTGGGATTTTTAAATCGTCAATAATGTGTGCGATACTTTGGATAATTTCCGAGGAATAAAGCATCCCTGTTTTAATCGCAGAAATCGAAAAATCTTCTATTAATGCATGAAATTGTTTTTCAACAAAGTCAACTTCAATTGGGAAAACCCCTGTTACACCAAGTGTATTTTGAGCAGTTAAAGCTGTAATAACTGAAGTGCCAAAAACCCCTAATTCCTGGAATGTTTTTAAATCAGCCTGAATGCCAGCGCCACCGCCACTATCTGAGCCTGCAATTGTCGTTACAATATGCATGAAGCCTCACCCTCCTTTGAAAGACGATGTAAGGCATTAAGCAAAGCAATTTGAATATCCCCGATATCCTCTGTAAATGCGGATGCTAACTCAGCTGCTTTTTTGTAGTATGTGAGTGTTTCCGCTAATTGGCTATACGGATCTTCTCCTGCAGAGTAGGCTGCTCCACATATAGCACTAAGTAAACAGCCTGTACCAGTTACTTCAGTCATTTGTGAATTTCCACCAGTAATCCATTGGCTCTGCACACCGTCTGTCATAAAATCATGTTTGCCTGTAACAATGACCATACAGTTGTAGCGTTGAGCCAATAATGTAGCCTCTTTCTCTATGGCAATAAATCCCTCACCACTATCAACACCTTTTTGTTGCCATTCCACATTGGCTAATGCCGCAAGCTCTCCTTTGTTACAGCGTATGACTGAAAATTGTATCGCTGTAAGTAATAGGTGTATGGTTTCCTTGCGATAAACTGTGGCACCTGCGCCAACCGGATCTAATATAACAGGAATGCCAAGGGAATTTGCTTTTTTTCCTGCTAACAGCATCGACTCTTTTGTTCGAGCATTTAGTGTACCAATATTGATTAAAAGAGCGTCTGCAATGGCGACCATTTCCTCAACCTCATGGCTATCATCAGCCATGACAGGAGAGGCACCTAATGCCAATAGGCCATTTGCTTGGAAATTAGCCACGACATAATTAGTTATACAGTGAATAAGCGGTTGTTGTTGACGAACTGTTTGAAAAATCATTTTTGTCCTCCTTTATGGGTGGACGTAAGCATGCAAAAAAGGCCCTTTTTGTGTAAAAACGCACGAAAAAGAGCCTTTCATCTGAAAAAACGATGTTCATTGCTCCCTACGTCAGTATTAACTAACAGGTTCAAAGGGTCAGGTTTTACCTTCTCAACTCTTTATGAGTCCCCCTGCAATCTTGCTTTTAGTTGACCAAAATGTACCATACTTTTTATATGTATTCAATAGCGAGTTTTCCTATCGACAAAACGTGACTGATGCCATATAGCTAAGCATGATAGTTGTCATGACTTTACTTAAATCAAGTGTAAACCATTGAAAATACTAAGAAAGGAGTATAATGTGTCTTAACAAAAGGGGGCAATTGCCATGAATAGACAAGAATTAGTAGCACCAGAATGGTATAACATAACAGATGAATTTGAAAAATATGCAAAGGATTTAACTAAAAATGCATTGATTATTTATGATGAGCATTCTGATGTACAATTTATCACCTATGCACATTTACTTGAAAGAGCAAATCAGGCGGCACATGTTTTTACGAAAAATGGATTAACTAAAGGTGATGTCATTTTAGTAATGGTACCACGCTCAGTAGAAGCATACATTGTCTATATTGCTGCATTAAAAGCGGGTTTAACGATCATTCCAAGCTCTGAAATGCTAAGAACTAAAGATATTGAGTATCGTATTCATCATGCTGATGCTAAAGCAGTTGTAGCCTTTGAGCCTTATATTGAGCAATTTAATCAAGTAGGAAATTTACAAGATATACAGCAATTTGTTATCGGAAATGCACATGAGCCATGGCAGCCGTTATTAGACAAAATGCGAAAGCAACCAACAACTTACATAAGTTCTACACCAACAAAAAGTACAGACCATGCCTTTTTAGCTTATACAAGTGGCACAACAGGAAATCCGAAAGCTGCAGTGCATACACATAGTTGGGGCTATGCACATTTACGGACAACAGCCCCAAATTGGCTAGGTGTAGAAGAAAGTGATATTGTATGGGCAACAGCAGCACCAGGATGGCAAAAATGGATTTGGAGTCCGTTTCTCGCGATTTTAGGGAGCGGTGCCACTGCATTTGTTTATAAAGGAAAGTTTGATGCAGCAACGTATTTAGCGTTGCTTGAAAAATTTAAAATGAATGTCTTATGTTGCACACCGACTGAATATCGTTTTATGGCAGCGCTTGAAAATTTACAGGAGTATGATATCAGCACAATTCGACAATCTGTTTCAGCAGGTGAGCCGTTGAACAGTGAAGTCATTAAAAAATTCTGGGACACTTTCCATCTACAAGTGCGAGATGGTTATGGTCAAACTGAGAATACACTTCTTGTAGGGACTATGGTAGGTATGGAGGCAAGAATTGGTTCGATGGGCAAACCTACGCCAGGCAATACCGTTGAAATTATAGACGATTTTGGTGAGCCAGTTGCTATAGGAGAAGTTGGTGATATTGCTGTTCATCGAGAAACACCTGCACTTTTTAAAAAATATTTAAATGATCCTGAACGTACAAATTTACAATTCCGTGGTGATTGGTATATAACTGGGGATCGAGCTTATAAAGATGCGGACGGCTACTTTTGGTTTGAAGGTCGCGGAGATGATGTTATTATTTCCTCAGGTTATACAATTGGACCTTTTGAAGTAGAGGATGCATTGATGAAGCATCCGACTGTGAAAGAGGTTGCTGTCATTGCAAGCCCCGATAAGGTTCGCGGGAACATCGTTAAAGCATTTATTATCCTTCATAATGGTGTCAATGGTAATCAAGAGCTTATTCAAATCCTTCAAAATCATGTGAAATCATTAACGGCACCTTATAAATATCCACGTGCTATTGAATTTGTTACAGAGTTACCCAAAACTGCATCTGGTAAAATTAGACGTGTCGAATTAAGACAACAAGAATTAAAATACCTTGTACATTAATCATTTCCTAGGAAATAATGTCGAAAATCAAAGTTCATGCAAAGAAATGAACTTTGATTTTTTTTTTATTTTTAGGTAAGGTATTATGAGGAAATAAATAGAATAAAACTTTTTGCATATTATTGCAAAAAAATGAAACAAACGAGCAAGTCATACGTATTACGTGATAAGGAGGCGGAAAGACATGAATGTTAAAAGGTGGGTTGCTTTAATAGTGGCAGGTGTTCTTTTACTATTTTCATTAGGGATTAATACCATTTTTGCACTATTTAAAGCAGATTTCCTAGGTAGTTTTGACAGTTTAATGGCAGGAAATAACCTAGATGTATATGAAAATGTAATTGAAGGAGATAATTTTGATAAAAGGATTGCCTATTTAAAGGTAGATGGAACAATCCAAGATATTGGATCAAGTTCACTATGGCAACCTGTTGCATATGATCATCAATTTTTCTTAGAACAATTGGATAATATTTTGTATGATGATACGATTCAAGGAATTGTTTTAAGTGTTAACTCTCCGGGTGGAGGGGTAAAAGAATCTGCTGAAATTTATAAAAAGCTATTGAAGATTAAAGAAGAACGACAAATTCCAATTTATGTATCGATGGATTCGATGGCAGCATCTGGTGGTTATTATATTTCAGCTCCAGCAGATAAAATATTTGCCCATCGTGATACGATAACAGGCTCGATTGGTGTAATCATGCAATCTATTAATTATCAAGCATTGGCTGAAAAAGTAGGTGTCAAATTCGAAACGTTTAAATCTGGCGAGCATAAGGATATGCTAAGTCCAATGCGTGATGTGACACCAGAGGAACGTGCGATGATGCAGGATATGATCAATGAAACATACGAAGAATTTGTGGATATCGTTGAACAAGGCCGTAATATGTCAGAAGCTGATGTGAAGAAAGTGGCGGATGGCCGTATCCTAGGCGGTACAAAAGCACTTGAAGCAGGTTTAGTTGATGAAATTGGCGACGAACAAGCTGCCATTGCAGCTTTACGCGCAGATTTTGGACTAGAAGATGCTGTATTGTTTGAATATGCCTATGACATGGGCGGATGGCAATCTGTTGTCGGAATGAAAATTGGCTCTATGTTCGGTCCTTCTGCGGAGGAAAAAATGCTAATGAAAATTATGACGGATTACAATGCACCTAAAATGATGTATTTATACGGGGAATACTAAGGAGGGAGTTCAATGACAAACAATGAAGTTGTTATGCAAGGTTCACCCTCAATGGAAAATGACTTTTTTAACAATGGCACGGAAGATTCAACAAGGCAAAAAAACTACACATTAAAAACGGCAGGCTTTTGGATTCGATTGTGGGCATTTCTATTGGATGGATTTATTGTATCTGCTGTAGTTGGAATACTCATTAATCCTATCTTTTATTTAATGGATTGGTCCTTATCAGAATCAGTTTGGTATGCCCCAATCTCCATTATTTCGGCGATTCTTTATTACTGTTATTTTGTCCTTATGACAAAATTTTTTGGTCAAACGCTAGGGAAGATGGTATTTGGATTACGTGTTATATCATTAAAGCATGATAACCTTACTTGGTCGGATGTGTTATTCCGTGAATGGATTGGGCGTATTATTAATAATATTGTGATGCCTCTTTATATTTTGGTAGTTATTTTGCCAGACAATCAAGGGTTGCATGATTATTTCGCCGATACAACAGTGGTCCATGAGAAAGTCTATATTGAAAAGAATTTGGCACCACTTTCTATAGAGAAAAAGGAAGAGCATATAGCTTCTATTGAACAAGAGGGAAAACCTGAGCTAGAAAAACTAGAAGAAAAAAATGAACAATAAACTAGAGACTGTCTCAAACGAAGAGACAGTCTTTTCTATTGATAGCTTACACACTTCGAATAAAGTAAGCTATCTTAGTTGCAATTAATTCCCTTCATTTAGTAATATTATGTACATATGAAGATTAGGAGGCGTTTATATGGCACAAGTAACATTTAAAAATGGTCCAGTGACACTAGTAGGTAATGAAGTAAAGGTGGGCGATTCAGCACCAGATTTTACAGTATTAGCGAATGACCTTTCACCTGTAACATTAAAAGATTCAGAGGGGAAAATTCGTTTATTTAGTGTTGTACCATCATTAGATACTGGTGTATGTGATGCGCAAACACGTCGTTTCAATGAAGAAGCAGCTAACTTAGGTGATAATGTAGTGATTTATACAGTATCTGTAGATCTTCCATTCGCTCAAAAACGTTGGTGTGGGGCAGCAGGTATTGATGCTGTTCAAACGGTTTCTGATCACCGCGACCTTTCATTTGGTGAGGCTTATGGCGTGTACATTCAAGAATTACGTCTTCTGACACGTGCTGTATTTGTTGTGGATGCAAACAATAAAGTAACATATGTTGAGTATGTATCTGAGGCAACAGACCATCCAAACTATGAAGCGGCTATTGAAGCTGTTAAAGCACTAGCATAATGGCCTGCATTTAGGCTAAGATAATACTAGACAAAGGGGCTGTGACGAGTGTTTGTCACGGCTCTTTTCTGCTTGAAAGGAAGTTATCTATGGAAAACATCGAGAAATTATTTGGTATGCTAAATGAGCATGCTGAAAAAATCGAAAAAGAACACAATACAACTTTGTTAGAGGGGTTACTAGATGGGCTAGAGGCATGGCTTGATGGCGAAGTGGATTTCTCACAAAAAGATGCGACAAAAGAGGATATTCGCAAGGCTATTCAAATTGCCATTCTAAAAGGAATGCGTAAAAGTTCTCAACCAAACCATCAAATGACACCTGATACGTTAGGGTTATTAGTGGGCTATTTTGTTGAGCAAATCTTTGCTGAACGTCTTGAGCATGACAAAATTTCGATTATGGATCCAGCAGTAGGTACGGGAAATTTACTACTAACAGTTATGAATTTATTAGATGGTAAAGTGGAGGCTACAGGTGTAGAGGTAGATGAGCTACTTATACGTTTGGCTGCAGCTACAGCTGATTTAACAGAGCAACCGATTTCGTTATATCGTCAGGATGCCTTACAAGATTTATTGGCAAATCCTGTTGATGCAGTAGTATGTGATTTACCTGTTGGCTATTATCCAAATGAAGAAATTGCCCTTGAGTATGAATTGTGCGCGCCTGAGGGAATGAGCTATGCCCACCATTTATTTATTGAGCAATCTATGAATTATACAAAGGAAGGTGGCTACTTATTTTTCCTTGCGCCATCACATCTTTTTGATTCAGAGCAGTCTAAGCAACTTCATAAGTACATTCAAAAGCATGCTTGGATTCAAGCGATTATTCAACTACCTGAATCCATGTTTGCCAATAAATCATTAGAAAAGAGCATTGTCATTTTGCAAAAACAATCGAAGGAATGTAAATCTCCTAAAGAAGTGCTTTTAGCAAAAGTACCTAATATGCAAAACAAACAGGCACTTGCTTTATTCTTTGAAAAAGTGAAAATGTGGAAAGAGGGCAAGTAATTGCTCATAGAATTCAAAAAGGTATCCTACAGTAGGATACCTTTTTATGTATTGCAAATTAGTTTTCAGGTGTGCGGATTACAAGAACGTCACAATTAGCTGAACGTACAATTGCTTCTGATACTGAACCAATTAGGAAACGTTCTACTGCATTTAGACCTGTTGCACCACAAATGATTAGATCTGCGTCTACAATTTTAGAAAGCTCTTTAGTAATAATATTTTTTGGAGAACCATATTCGATGATTAGGTTAACGTTTGCGATACCTTCATCTTCAGCTTGCTTTTTGTAACCATTTAATAGTTCTTCAGAGAATGCTTGAGCACGTTCTGCAATGGAACGGTCGTATGCTTCAATCGCAGCGAATGAACGTGTATCAATAACATTCACTAAATTTAATACAGAACCCTCATTACGCTTCGCCACGTCAATTGATTTACGAAAAGCGTATTCAGCTTCCTTAGAACCGTCTACTGCAACCACAATGCTTTTATAATGATTAGCCATTTGAAAAACCTCCCTGATTTGTATATGTTGATTATACCAAATGATTTTCTAAAGGAAATACTTTCCGGAAGAAAAATTATGAAAAAGTGAAGGCATTTCATGAAGAAAATATATTTACTTAATTCCCACTATTAGCAACGTGTAAACGTAATTTTGGTTTTCGTAATAGAAGGTTATATATTGCTGTAATTTTCCTTTTTGTTTTATAAATATAATAATTTATTATCTAAAATCACCGTTTAAATATTTTGTATTTTGGAAATGTTAGAAATTTTATTTGTATTTATTTTAATTAAAGCTTTTTTTTTATTTGTTTGGTAATATGGAATTGCAAGGGGTGCATCAATAATTAATTACATAAATGATGCTGATTTTTTACGTAATGGAAGGGGATAGGAAACTATGAAAATTGGTATTCCAAAGGAAATTAAAAACAATGAAAATCGTGTAGCAATGACACCAGCAGGAGTTGTTACTTTAACACATGCAGGTCATGAGGTGTACATTGAAACTGGAGCAGGCTTAGGATCAAGCTTTACGGATGCTGATTATATTGCAGCTGGGGCTCATATTGTGCAAACTGCTAAAGAAGCTTGGTCACAAGAGATGATTATGAAGGTGAAAGAGCCTGTAGCTTCTGAATATGATTACTTCTATGAAGGTCAAATCTTATTCACTTACTTACACTTAGCGCCAGAAGTTGAATTGACTCAGGCACTTTTAAATAAAAAAGTTGTAGGGATTGCCTACGAAACAGTTCAATTAGCAAATGGTTCACTACCATTATTAACACCGATGAGTGAAGTAGCAGGTAAAATGGCTACACAAATTGGTGCACAGTTCTTAGAGAGAAATCATGCTGGTAAAGGTATTTTACTTGGCGGTGTATCAGGTGTACAACGCGGTAAAGTAACAGTCATCGGTGGTGGTATCGCGGGAACTAACGCTGCGAAAATCGCTGTTGGTATGGGAGCAGATGTAACAGTTATCGATTTAAGCCCTGAGCGCTTACGCCAATTAGAAGATATGTTTGGCCGTGATGTTCAAACATTGATTTCTAATCCTTATAATATTGCAGAATCTGTAAAAACTTCCGATTTAGTAATTGGCGCTGTGTTAATTCCAGGCGCAAAAGCACCGAAACTTGTGTCAGAAGAAATGATTCGATCAATGCAAGCAGGCTCTGTAGTAGTGGATATAGCTATTGACCAAGGCGGTATTTTTGCTTCTTCAGATCGTGTCACAACACATGATGATCCAACATACGTAAAACACGGCGTTGTACATTATGCAGTTGCGAATATGCCTGGAGCAGTACCACGTACATCAACAATTGCTTTAACAAATAATACAATTCCTTATGCACTTCAAATTGCGAATAAAGGCTATAAACAAGCTTGTCTAGACAATGTTGCACTGAAAAAAGGTGTCAATACATTAGATGGACAACTAGTATATAAAGCTGTTGCAGATTCACAAGGACTTCCATATGTAAATGTGGATGAGCTTATTCAATAATTTCATGTAAAAATGAAAAATCCTTCGAGAATTCACTCTCGAAGGATTTTGTTATTTTTCTTCCAAACATTTCTCTAGTAAAGATCAACGACGCTTTTATTTTAGTTCAATGGAAAAGAAAAAAGACTATAGACAAACTCTCAAAGTTTTTGAGTTTGTCTACAGTCTGAAGGAGGGCATTCGGATGCTTCCTTTTTATATTATAGAATGATTAAATCTTTCGGGAATTTTGTTAATACTTCCACACCATCTTTTGTTACAACAACATCATCCTCGATACGTACACCTGTTACATCTGATTTATAAATTCCAGGCTCAATCGTAAAGACCATGCCCTCTTCCATTGTCATGTCATTTGTTCCTGTAACAGATGGGAATTCATGTACAGAAATACCAAGACCATGTCCAAGACGATGTGTGAAATATTCTCCAAACCCTGCTTCTGTAATCGTATCGCGTGCGATTTTATCTAAGTCCATAGCACGGACACCAGGTTTCACAGCTGAAACGGCATTTTGATTAGCTGCTAACACAGCATGATAAATTTCTTTTTGTGCTTCACTTGGCTCACCAAAGGCAACCGTACGTGTAATATCAGAGCAATAGCCATCGTAAATGACACCAAGGTCAAATAGTACCATATCCCCTTTTTCTATTTTACGTGCACCTGGATGACCATGAGGAGAGGCCGTTTTAGGTCCACTCAAGACCATTGTTTCAAAGGACATTTTACAGCCTTTATCTTGAATAGCACTTTCAATGGCTGTTAATATTTCCATTTCTGTTTTACCTTCAGCAATTTCCTTGCAACCGATTTCAATAGCATAATCAGCTAACTCCGCAGCCTTGCGTAATTTGTCTAATTCACTTTCATCTTTAATTACGCGCATTGCATTAATTTTTTCGTCTAGACGTACAAAATTTGCTTGTGGGAAGGATTGCTGTAGGGCCTCTAAGCGTTCCACAATTAGCTGTGCCTTTTCAATGGCAAACGTAGTTGGTTGAATTTCACGAGATGTAATGGCTTGTGCAAGGATTTCCATCGAATTGTCAGTGTCTTGGTGGCCAATAACTTCATAAGACCAACCAGCCGCTTTTGCATCTGGAATTTCCATTTGCGGACAAATTAGAAAAGGTTCAGCATTTTTAAAAATCATGACACCTAGTAATCTCTCATGTGGATTACTTTTAAAGCCTGAAACGTAAAAAACATTGTCAGGTGTAGTGATAAATGCTGCATCAATGTGATGTTGCTGCAAATAACTTTGGATTTCTTCAACCTTTGACATAAATATGTCCTCCTTTTTAGTACATGGGAAATTTTAATGAGGAACTTTCGACTTTCTAAAGAAAATGGCTGTTCCTCTTAATCACTGAATAATTGTGATCTAACAAAGTATAAAATTGTTAGAAAGTGATACGATTATTCTCTGTACAAGCATATCAAAAAAAGGGAAAAAGCGCATGAGTAGCGAATTAAATTGGAGGGGTTTTCATTAATAAATCAAGGAGGACATTAAGATGGAAATAAGTTATCATGGACATTCTATTGTCAAAATACAAACAAATGGGAAAACAATTTTAATTGATCCTTTTATTAACGGTAATGGACAAACAGATTTAAAGGTTGCTGAGGAAGAACCAGATATTATTTTATTAACACACGGTCATAATGATCATGTTGGAGACACCATAGAACTAGCGAAGAAAAAAGATGCGCTAGTCATTGCTCCAAATGAATTAGCCAATTGGATTTCCTGGCAAGGAGTAAAAACACATCCAATGCATATTGGAGGAGCTAAGGAATTCGATTTTGGGAAAGTGAAGTTTACACAAGCATTCCATGGCTCTTCTTATGTAACAGAGACAAATGAAATTATTTATATGGGTATGCCAGCCGGGATATTACTGTTTGTTGAAGGGGTAACGATTTATCATGCAGGCGATACAGCTCTATTTGGTGATATGAAACTAATTGGTGAACGACACCCAATAGATATAGCATTCCTACCAATCGGTGATAATTTTACAATGGGTCCTGAAGACGCTGCATGTGCAGTTTCATTCTTAAAGCCTAAGATTGCCGTGCCAATTCATTACAATACATTCCCACCTATCGAGCAAGATCCACAGGTTTTTGCTGATTTAGTACAAAACTCAGAGGTTCAAATTTTAAAAGCTGGTGAGAAAGTAAACTGTTTCTAATCGTTGATAATGCTGTACTATATGAATTGACACCACGCTGGTAGTTGAAATGGTGGGGGTTTTTAAACAATTTGATCACTTTATATTAAATATTTTTATAAAAAATATGGTACACTAAGAGCAGAATTGAAGCTTAGGAAATAGGTGATATTTTGTCTACAAAACATGAGAAAATTTTACAATACATCGAGTCACTACCAGTGGGCGATAAAATTTCAGTACGTCAAATCGCGAAGGAAATGCAAGTGAGTGAAGGGACTGCATATCGTGCTATAAAAGAAGCAGAAAACCGTCGCTTAGTAAGTTCAATTGAACGTGTTGGAACAATTCGCATTGAAAAGAAAAAGAAAGAAAATATTGAACGCTTAACTTTTGCAGAAATTGTTAATATCGTAGATGGTCAAGTTTTAGGTGGAAAATCAGGTCTACATAAAACGTTAACGAAATTTGTCATAGGAGCCATGCAATTAGAAGACATGATGCGCTACACAGATGCAGGTAGCTTATTGATTGTAGGGAATCGTATTAAAGCCCATGAAAATGCCCTTCGAGCAGGTGCTGCTGTTTTAATTACTGGTGGTTTTGATACGACGGATGCCAATAAACAACTTGCTGATTCGTTGGATTTACCAATAATTTCAACTAGCTATGATACGTTTACTGTAGCAACGATGATTAACCGAGCCATTTATGATCAGCTCATCAAAAAGGATATTTTATTTATTGAAGATATTTATGTTCCTATGACTGACACAGCAGCGTTAAAAAATGATGAAACCATCCGTCATTTCCAAAAGTTAAATGAACGCACAACACACGGTGCATTCCCAGTTGTCACTCATCAAAATAAACTTGTCGGAATGATTACTGTAAAAGATGTTATTGGTCGAGAGGAAAATGAGCTAGTTGAAAAGGTTATGACGAAGAATCCAATTGCTGGCTCTATGAAAATGAGTGTTGCTTCAGCCGGGCATCGTATGATTTGGGAAGGAATTGACCTATTACCAATCGTAAATGATGACAACATTTTACAAGGAGTCATTAGTCGTCAGGACGTGCTTAAAGCACTACAGCTAGCTCAAAGACAGCCCCAGCATGGTGAAACTATAGATGATTTAGTGAAAAATGAGATGAAGGTACTTGGTGATGAGGAGCTCGTCGTGGAATTTAAAGTTACACCTCAAATGACGAATCAATACGGGGCGATTTCTTACGGTGCTTTCACAACTCTATTAGCTGAAGTGGGTTCATTTGCATTAAAGCGTCGAAAACGTGGAGATGCAGTAGCCGAGAATATGACCATCTACTTTATTAAACCAGTACAAATGGAAAGTACACTTACAGTCAAGCCACGAATTTTAGACATGAGTCGTAAGTTTGTGAAAATGGATTTTGAAGTGTATAATCAACAAATACTTGTTGGTAAAGCAATGATGATGTTCCAGCTGTTAGAACGTTAAGGATTGAAAGGGATGGCCTAGCGCAATTGCTTGGTCATCCCTTTGTTACATATTATCGATTAATGCGAAATTCTTCCTCAACAAATTGACCATAATGACGCGCTTTTTTCGTATTTTCTACTACGACAAAGATGCCTAGCACGACAAGAATTGCTACAATTATAAATGTATATAAGCTAGGGAATAAATAGGCTTGATTGAATCCGAAAAACAGTAGGAATGAACCGAAGCCGATATTAGCCTTACTTTTATACCAATTTTTAGCGATTGGTAATGAAGAACGGAACTGTTTTGTTTTAAAATAGAAATAAAAGACAAAAGATATAATTATCGCAAATACAAATAATAAATTGAGCATAGTAAACCTCCTAGCATAACTAGACATTATTGTAACGATAATTGTAGAAAAATGCTAACGGTTCTTACTATCATTTTGGAGGAATTTATTGTGAAAAGACAAATCATCGACACAATTGCTGCCTATGAAACAATCATTATTCATCGTCATGTACGACCGGATCCAGATGCATATGGCTCACAACTTGGGTTAAAAGAATTAATTTTAGCAAATTATCCGGAGAAAAAGGTTTTTGCTGTAGGTGACCATGATGCTTCCTTAACATTTATGGCACAGCCTGATCAAGTAGCCGATGCCGTTTATGAACATGCTTTAGTAATTGTGACTGACACAGCCAATACAGAACGTGTTGACGATCAACGCTATACAAAGGGAAAAATGATGATTAAAATTGATCATCATCCAAATGATGATGCCTATGGTGATCTTTTATGGGTTGATACGACAGCAAGTTCTTGCAGTGAAATGATTTACGAGCTGTATGAGGAAGGTAAGGAAGTAGCTAACTGGCAACTGTCAGATACTGCTGCACGATTATTATTTGCAGGAATTGTAGGGGATACAGGTAGATTCCAATTCCCAAGTACTACTGCTAAAACATTTAAAGTAGCCGCAGACCTGATTACATATGATTTTGATCGAAATCAAATTTTTGATGGTATGTATGAAATGGAGCAAAAACTGCTCAATTTACAAGGTTATATTTATCAGAACTTTAAAATGGATGAGTATGGAGCAGCCCATGTAAAGCTAACAAAAGAATTATTAGCAGAACATGATATTGTACCATCAGAGGCATCGTTGCTAGTAGGCTGCCTAGGAAGTGTTAAAGGGATTTGTTCGTGGGTTGTATTTATTGAAGAAGAAGATCAAATTCGTGTGCGTTTACGTTCGAAGGGTCCAATTATTAATACATTAGCAAAAGAGTTTAATGGTGGTGGACATCCGCTGGCTTCTGGAGCTACGGCTTATTCATGGAAAGAGGCAGATGACGTCATCATAAGATTACAAGAGATTTGTAAAGCGTATCATTAAAAAGAAAAGGAAGGGATTCATTTGACACATGTATACACAAAGATGCATACGAGCGCGGATTTATTGAAAAGCACAATTCGGCTTGAGCAATTGATTCCTTTTTTACAAGAACAAAAGACACAGGCCTGTGCAATCGTAAATACGAAATTGTACGGGCTTTTGCCTTTTTGTAAAGCCATGCAGCAAGCAAATATACATGCTGTCATTGGGCTTTCAGTAAAGGTGCAATGGCATGACAAAACGTTTCCTCTTGTGCTGTATGCACAGTCTCAGGAGGGCTACCAGCATTTATTGAAAATTAGTAGTGCGGTTTCCATTAGGGAAGATGAAGTGCTACCTTGGAAATGGCTAGAGGGCTATGCAGCAGGCTGCTTGGCATTGCTTTCTTCAGATGATATAGGTGATTTAGAAGATTGTCATGCATTAGTTTCTGCCTTAGCCCATCTCTTTCCGCATCATTTTTATATGGGAATTACCAGACCTGGAGGGGTAACGCAAGCTAATGAGAAAGAACTTGTAGAGTGGTGTGAAGGACAGACGATTCCACTTGTAGCCGTTCAAAGCTGTTATTTTTTACGTCCTGATGATCATTTTGCATACGAAGTAGCAAGAGCTATCGATACGGGAGACAAGCTTGGCGATACGATGCTAACAGCTAATTTACAAGGTTATTATGCACCTACAGCACCAGAGTGGCAAAGTTGGTTTGTTGATCGACCAGAATGGCTAGAGTCTTGTGGACAAATGCTTGCCAGCTGTCACGCTATCATCCCAGAAATGTCTGTACAAATGCCTAAATTTCCTGTGCCAGTTGGTGAGACATCTGAAAGCTTACTTGTTAAAGAAGCATTTGCTGGATTAGAGGAGCGGTTCAACCAGATGGATATTCCAAATGGTTACCGAGAACGATTACAATATGAGCTTGAAATAATATGTTCAATGGGCTTCGCTGATTATTTTTTAGTAGTAGCTGATTTTATGCGCTTTGCGAAAGACAATCGAATTTTGACTGGACCTGGTCGTGGTTCTTCCGCTGGGTCACTGGTTGCCTATAGTTTAGCTATTACGCAAGTAGACCCCCTTGCCTATGGTTTATTATTTGAACGATTTTTAAATCCTGAGCGGATATCTTTACCTGATATAGATATTGATTTTGTCGATAGTAAACGACATCAAGTGATCCAATACGTTGCACAAAAGTATGGTAAAGCCAATGTGGCGCAAATCATTACATTCGGTACATTGTCTGCCAAAGCAGTTGCTCGAGATGTCGCGAGAGTTTTTGGTTTTGGTGCAGAGACGTTGGAAAAAATTTCTAAAATGATACCGAATAAACCAGGCATTACATTACAAATGGCTATAGAAGAATCATATGATTTACAGAGCTGGCTCTCTGAGGATGACCAACATCAGCGTTGGTTTGAAGTGGCGCTAAAATTAGAGGGTTTGCCGAGAAATTCCTCTACCCATGCGGCAGGCGTTGTTATTGCACCCTCTCCATTAGTAAATACAGTCCCCATAGAGGATGGACATGAAGGCATCTATTGCACACAATGGCCGATGGGGGATATAGAGGCATGTGGTCTCGTCAAAATGGATTTTTTAGGTTTACGTAATCTTACTATTTTAGAGCAAATGCGTTGGTCCATTTATAAAGCTGGTGGACCATGGATTGATTTTGAACGAATTCCTATGCATGATGAAAAGACTTTTCATTTATTGCAAAAGGGTGATACATCAGGTATTTTCCAATTAGAATCAGAAGGAATGAAACAAGCATTACGTGACATTCATCCATCACACTTTTTAGATATTGTAGCCGTAAACGCACTTTATCGTCCAGGTCCAATGGAATTTATACCTGTCTATGCTAGACGAAAAGCCGGCAAAGAAATGGTTGTTATGCCTCACCCTGTGCTAGAGCCCATTTTACAAGAGACTTTTGGTGTAATTGTCTATCAAGAGCAGATTATCAAGATTGCCTCTGTGCTTGCAGGATTCTCAATGGGACAAGCAGATTTACTTCGCCGTGCAGTTAGTAAAAAAAATCGCCAAGTGCTAGAGGAGCAACAGGTTGCCTTTGTGCAAGGGGCATTAAAACAAGGCTATGAACAACATGTGGCGACAGAGGTGTACGAATTAATTGTCCGCTTTGCCGATTACGGATTTCCTAAAAGTCATGCTGTAGCCTATAGTGTTATTTCCTATCAAATGGCATATTTAAAGGCTCATTTCCCTCAAAGCTTTTACGCCGCATTATTATCTAATGCAACGGGAAATATAGATAAAATTCAACAGCTAGTGCAAGAGGCCAAGGACAAACGTATCCCATTTTATCCACCTTCATTAAAGGACAGTACAAAGTATTTTACTGTCGAGCAAGAGGGAATACGTTATAGCTTATCAGGAATTAAAGGCGTCCCTCATACTTTTATTGAGAATATCAATACTTTGCGCCAAACGAACCCCCAGGCATTGCATAACCTTTTTGATTTAGCTGTAGCATTAAGTGCACAGCATTTTAAACCGAAAATAATAGAATCATTAATTTATGCAGGAGCCCTAGATTATCTAGAGAAAGACCGTGCAATACTAATCATGACAATTGACGCTGCTTTAAAACACGCTGAACTTTTACGGCCAACTGAGGATATTGATATAACAACTGCTACAGAATTTAGCTTTGGAAAGCCCAAATATATGCAGGTGGATGATATGCCACAAAAAGAAAAATTGATACATGAGAAGGAAAGTTTAGGTTTTTACATTTCTGCCCATCCTGTTACGCAAGAAAGACCATATTGGGCTGATGTGAATAGTACATGTCGTGAGTTAAAGCAGATGCGGGATGGTACGTATGTGAAGATGATTGGTGTCATTGATGAAGTAAAAAAAATTCGTACCAAAAAAGGAGAGCAGATGGCCTTTGTTCAATTACAGGATGAGCATGGAACTGTTTCTGTTACGTTATTTCCACAAGTTTTCCAATTCGTTCAAGACTTGTTAATAGAAGATGAAATTCTGTTTATAGAAGGAACTTTAGAAAGACGTTTTGGAAAGCCACAAATTAAAGTAAAACATGCGCAAACGAGGAAAAAGATATAAAATGAAACGAGAATTTAGAAACTGCATTAAATTTTATGCAGTTTTTTCTTTACTTTTGAACAGTAATTTTGTAAGCTAGAGTCAACGTTAAAAAGTGGTCTGACCACTTTTTTGATAAGGGGAGTTAGTCGTATGGATAAAAAAACCGAACAAAAAAAAGTGTTTTTAGAAATCGTCCAACAACTACGTCAACTCATAAAAATGGAAAAAATTCAAGCAGGTGAAAAGCTTCCCTCAGAACGAGTCTTATCTGAGCGTCTAGGTGTCGGGCGATCCTCTGTCAGAGAGGCATTGCGAAGTCTAGAATTGCTAGGTCTTATTGAAACGAGACATGGTGGTGGTACTTTTCTTGCTTCCACACATAAGCATCAGCTTGTAGAAATTCTGTCGATGTTTATATTAGAAGATGAAAAATCGAAAAAAGATGTCGAATATACGCGGCAAATTCATGAAAAGGAAGCTATTCGCGTAATAAGTTGTACAGAGATTCTTCGCACACTACCTGTGTGGGATAGTTTTTTTGTGAAACTAGAATTAGAAGGTATGATTAATTGTCGTGATATATTGCGAGAACTTTTAATCACAACAGGTAATCGTTTATCATTAAAAATCTGGTTTCAATTGGCAGCTTATGATGGCGACCGTTTAAATCGAAACTCAACAGAAGATGAAAAAATAATCATTCAAACCATGTTGAAATCGATGCAGCTAGGGTACGAAAAAGAAGCACTAAAAGCTTATGAGCAGTGGATGAGTACTGTACAAAGCACTTAGACAACAACAAAGGGGGAGTCAAACATGGCAATACGTAGCTTATTTAGTGGTAATCGAAAAAAGAAAGAGGATGGACAGGAAAATTCATTTCCAGAAGGATTAATGACAAAATGTCCTGAATGCCGCCATATTCAATTAACGAAAGAACTAGAAAAAAATCATAAAGTATGTACAAAATGTAGTCATCATTTCAAAATGACTGCACAAGAACGTGTAGACTACTTCTTGGATGAAGGTTCATTCGTTTCTATGGATGATCATTTACAAACAAGCAATCCATTGAATTTCCCAGCATATGTGGAGAAAATTTCAGCTGACCAAGAAAAAACAGGCTTGAATGAAGCTGTACTAACAGGCGTTGGTGCATTAGATGGAGAAGAAATTGTTGTTGCCATTATGGATTCTCACTTCCGTATGGGGTCTATGGGTTCAGTTGTGGGTGAAAAAATTACTCGTGCAGTAGAGAAAGCAACTGAATTAGGTGTGCCATTTATTATCTTTACGGCTAGTGGTGGTGCGCGTATGCAAGAAGGTGTACTGTCTTTAATGCAAATGGCAAAAACAAGTGTTGCCTTAAAGCGTCATAGCGATCAAGGTTTATTGTTTATTTCCATTTTAACGCATCCTACAACTGGTGGGGTTTCAGCAAGCTTTGCCTCTGTTGGTGATATAAATATTGCAGAACCACAAGCATTAATTGGCTTTGCTGGTCGTCGTGTTATTGAAGAAACTGTAAGAGAAAAACTACCGAATGATTTCCAAACAGCAGAATTTTTATTAGAGCATGGCCAACTTGATGCCATTTTCCCTCGCAAAGATTTACGTAAACAAGTTTCTTTACTTGTAAAAATGCATACGAAAGGCGGCGTGCAACATGTCTAAAAATTTAGCGTTTGAAGAACCAGTTATCCAATTACGAGAAAAAATTGATGAATTAAAAACAATAGCTACTGAAGCAGATGTAGATATGACAGGTGAAATAGAAAAATTAGAAACACGGTTATCACAATTAGAGCAATCTATTTATGCGAATATGAAGCCGTGGGATCGTGTGCAAGTTGCAAGACATCCAGAAAGACCTACCACTTTACAATATATTGAAGCGATATGTGAGAATTTCATTGAATTGCATGGAGATCGTACTTTTGGTGATGATGCTGCGATCCTTGGTGGAATTGGTATTTTTGAAGGGCAACCTGTAACAATAATCGGACACCAACGTGGAAAATCTACAAAAGAAAATATACGACGTAATTTTGGTATGCCGCACCCAGAAGGTTATCGTAAAGCCCTACGTTTGATGAAGCAAGCAGAAAAATTTAATCGACCAATAATTTGTTTTATTGATACAAAAGGTGCTTATCCAGGTAAAGCTGCTGAAGAACGTGGGCAAAGTGAAGCAATCGCTAGAAACCTTGTTGAAATGGCAGGCTTAACAGTCCCAGTCATCAGTATTGTGATTGGAGAAGGAGGAAGTGGTGGTGCGCTAGCATTAGGTGTTGCAAACCGTGTCTTTATGCTAGAAAACTCAACATATTCCGTTATTTCTCCAGAAGGAGCGGCGTCAATTTTATGGCGTGATGGTAGCCTAGCTAAGCAGGCAGCTGAAGCAATGCGTATAACGGCACCGGATTTAAAAGAGCTTGGTGTTATAGATGGTATCATCCCTGAGATTATTGGTGGTGCGCATCGTAATGTAGTAAAACAGGCACTTTATATTAAAGAATGCATCAGCACTACACTTCATGCATTAAATTCTCTAAATGGAGAACAATTAATTGACGATCGTTATGAGAAGTTCAAAAAAATCGGACAATATACAGAAGTATAAAACCATTTTTGGAAGCCTATCTTCTGATAGCGTCAAAAAAATGGGGATATGAATTTGCTCGTTAAGAGACAAAATTTGTTACTTAACATATTAAAAAGCTATAAAAATTAAAGAAGCTAGGTACGCAATCTGAACGTCAGACTTCTTGAAAAAATGTTAGATTTAGGATGTTTTTGGATGGAAAGAGTGTGTGAAAGCGCATTCTTTTCATTTTTTATGTAAAAGTTATGTTTTTGTATCCCCAGAACCCTTACATAGTTTGTTTTTTCATGTTAATGTGAATAATAATAGTAACTGCAGGAGGTTCGACAATGAAAAAAATTGCTGTATTAACTAGTGGTGGAGATGCGCCTGGAATGAACGCAGCTATTCGAGCGGTTGTTCGTAAGGCAGCATTCCATGGAATTGATGTTGTCGGAATTAAACATGGTTATGAGGGCTTAGTAAAAGGTTATTTAGAAGAACTTGATCTAGGTTCAGTTGGTGGTATTATTCAGCGTGGTGGTACCCATTTAAATTCTGCCAGATGTCCAGAATTTAAAGAAGATGCCGTGCAACTACAAGGCATTGAAAATTTACGAGCTGCCGGCATTGAAGGACTTGTTGTCATTGGTGGTGATGGTTCTTATAGAGGGGCTATGGATTTAGTGAAAAAAGGCTTCCCTGCTGTAGGTGTCCCAGGAACTATCGATAATGATGTTCCTGGGACAGAATATACGATAGGCTTTGATACGGCACTCAATACAGTTGTAGAATCCATTGATAAAATCCGTGACACAGCTACTTCTCATGAAAATTCTTTCATAGTTGAGGTTATGGGTCGTGACGCAGGGGATATTGCTTTATGGGCAGGACTTGCTGCCGGTGCTGAAACAGTCTTAATTCCAGAAGAGGATTATGATTTAGATGATATTGTGGCACGCTTAGATCGTGGCGCAGCACGTGGGAAGAAGCATAGTATCATTATTGTTGCAGAAGGCGTTATGTCTGGAAATGAACTAGCTAAGTTGATAAAAGAAAAGACTGGAAAAGAAACACGAGTTTCTGTGTTAGGTCATATTCAGCGTGGTGGTTCACCAACTGCACGTGATCGCGTATTGGCAAGTCAGTTTGGCGCACATGCAGTGGAGTTACTAATGGAAGGCAAGTATGGCCGAGCGGTAGGTATTCGCAATCATCAAGTTATCGATTACGATATGCCGGAGGCTTTTGAAAAAAATCATGAGGCAGATGTAAGTCTATACACACTTATGAAAGAACTATCAATATAATTTTGTTATAAACGGAGTGGGCAAAAATGAGAAAAACAAAAATCGTATGTACAATTGGACCTGCAAGTGAGTCACCAGAAACATTAGAAAAATTAATTGAAGCAGGTATGAATGTAGCCCGCTTGAATTTTTCACATGGCTCTCATGAAGAGCATGCGGGACGAATTCATTTAATTCGTGAAGTGGCACAAAAGTTAAATAAACCAGTAGGGATTTTATTAGACACAAAAGGTCCTGAAATTCGTACGCATAATATGAAAAATGGTGAGCTTCATTTATCAGCTGGTCAAGTGATTGATATTTCAATGACTGAAGTGGAAGGTACGGAGACAAGCTTTTCTGTTACTTATGAGCAATTAGTAGAAGATGTTGAGCAAAACTCAATTATTTTACTTGATGATGGTCTTATCCAATTACGTGTATTAGCTACAGATGTTGAAAAAGGTTTAATTCATACGATTGTAGAAAATGCTGGTGTATTGAAAAATAAAAAAGGTGTCAACGTACCAGGTGTTTCTGTACAACTTCCAGGTATTACAGAAAAGGATGCACAAGATATTTTATTTGGTATTAAACAAGGTGTTGATTTCATTGCAGCCTCGTTTGTTCGTCGAGCAAAAGATGTGCTTGAAATTCGTGAGTTGCTTGAGCAAAATGGCGGTGAGCATATCCAAATCATCCCGAAAATTGAAAACCAAGAAGGTGTCGATAATATCGATGAGATTATCCTTGTGTCCGATGGATTGATGGTAGCACGTGGAGATCTAGGTGTTGAAATTCCAGCAGAAGAAGTACCACTTGTACAAAAGAAATTAATTCTAAAATGTAATCAAGTAGGGAAACCAGTTATTACGGCTACTCAAATGTTGGATTCTATGCAACGTAACCCACGTCCAACACGTGCAGAAGCAAGTGATGTAGCGAACGCCATCATCGATGGTACAGATGCAATCATGTTATCAGGAGAAACTGCTGCGGGTCTATATCCAGTGGAGTCAGTACAAACAATGAATAAAATTGCTCAACGTACTGAAGATTCATTAGATTATAAATCGATTGTTTCTACACGTAGTCGTGAAAAAGAAGCCAATATGACGGAAGCTATTTCACAAGCAGTTGCTTACACATCTATTAATTTAGGTGTTAAAGCAGTATTAGCACCAACAGAAAGTGGTAATACAGCTAGAATGATTGCAAAATATCGACCAGGTGTACCAATTGTTGCAGTAACAGGCTCAACAAATACGGCTCAAACATTAACTTTAGTGTGGGGTGTGCACCCAATTGTTTGCCAACGTGTTACAACAACAGATGAGATTTTAGAATTAGCTGTAGATGAAAGCTTGAAACACGGTTTCGTCACACATGGTGATGCTGTTGTAATTACAGCAGGTGTGCCAGTTGGTGAAGCGGGTACAACAAACCTAATGAAAGTACACATTATTGGCGATTTACTTGCTCGTGGTCAAGGGATTGGCAAGGCATCCGTTGTAGGTAAAACGGTTATTGCTAAAAATGCAGCTGAAGCACTTGCTTATGATACAGAAGGAAGCATCCTTGTAACAGTTGGTTCAGACCGTGAAATGATGCCAGCAATAGAAAATTGCATTGGGCTAATTGCTGAAGAAGGTGGACTAACTAGTCATGCTGCAGTAGTTGGACTAAGTCTTGGTATTCCAGTAATTGTTGGCGTAAAAGAAGCAACAACGTTATTACGCCATGGTCAAGAAATTACGATGGACGCTGAAACAGGCGTTATCTATAAAGGACATGCTAGCGTTCTTTAAATATAAACAAAAAGCTCTAGTGCGATTTGTTGTACTAGAGCTTTTTAATAAGGGTTGTATAAATTAACTATATTTCGTGCTATATGGAAAGCTACTTTTTATATCACCATCAAGAAAGATAAGTGATTTGGTATTATTTGATGGGAGGCATTCATTTTTTTATGAAACTAAATGGGCTATAATAACGTATAAAAGGTATACCTTTTCAAGTAGGAAGGAGAAAAATATGCGAAAAATTTTTCTTGGTTTCATTGTCTACGCAATAGCCGAATTGGCGTTATTAATAGTTATAGGACAAAACATTGGTGTTTTAAGTACATTATTACTCATTATTGCCACTAGTGTACTTGGGGTTTATGTAATGAAAAATAAAGGTATGAATTCTGTCCAAAATGTAAAAAATACTTTAGCACGTGGAGAGGCTCCGGGATCTGCATTGGTTGATACATTATTAACTTTTAGTGGTGGGCTACTTTTAGCATTACCAGGATTTATTACAGATCTTATCGGCTTACTACTGCTTCTGCCTTTTTCACGAAAAATGTTCCAACCCGTTGTCTATTATTGGATGCGTAAAAAAATGAAAAAAGGTCAATTTATTATCGTTCAAAGATAGAGTTTTCTTTTAGCTTAACCGCTAAAAATAAAAAGATTGGGCTAAGTAATATTCCATAAAAACCAAATAGTAGAATAGAGGCGGCGCTGATGAAAAATGTATGGAATGTACGTAATTGAAGCGTGTTGGACCAAAGCATTGAGTCAGCTAGCTGCCTTGTTAATTGTACAAATAAATACAACAGTAAAATAGCTACACATAAAAATGTATTTCCATTGAAATAAAAATAAATACTCATCGGCACAAGAAATACACCGATACCGAAAAATGGCAGGACATCTGCGAAGGCTACAATAAAAGCTTTAATAATAGCTTGTTCAAATTGAAGGATCATAAAGCCTCCACAAAGAATAAGTAAGGTTATTGTAAATAATTGAAATTCCACAAATAAAAAATAATGAAAAAGTTGCATGATTTTCGCAAAATGTGATTGCCACTCATGACGATATTTCTTTGGCACATATTGAAAAAACCAATAGCGTGATTTACGTGTTTCAAGGAGAGCGAAATAATAGGCGATCAAGAATATGAAAACCTCAATGACATGTTTCATTAATAATTGGAAAAGATCAGCTGTATATATGATGATCGAATCAAAAATAGAAAGTGATTTCTCCTTTAAAACTTGTATAAACATCGATTCATATTCACTAAAAAGTGGGAAGTTTTGTAATGTATTACGAATCTCTGGAAAGATGACAATCACACTGTTAATGGATATGACGACAAGCAAAAAAATACAAGTTAAAATCAATACCTCCACAATTATTGCTGCTATCCAATAGGCGATCCTGCAATACTTATGCAAGAAATTTATGACAGGGTACGTCGAAAATGACAAAAAAATCGCAAGTGATACTGGCAATACAAACCAAAGTATGACTAAATAAAAAATAAAAAGTAAAATACTTGTGGTTCTTTCGTATGAAAAATACTTTAAATTCCTCATTTTAACAAATTCACCTCAAATCATAATGTCAAAAAATACAATAAAAACTCTTTAGGACAAATATATAGTCGTTCGGACGTCTTTTTCTTTATTTAGAGGATTTTCATTCACAAAGCTGTCAAAAATGATTATAATAGCAATGTAAGCGATTTACTTAATGGTTCATATGAGCAAAATCCGTAAATGCAAGAAAAAAACGCATTTACAACAAAATATAAATATGAGGGAGCGATAATTTATGTCAGCAACTAAAGGATTAGAAGGTATCGTAGCAGCGGAATCTAAAATCAGTTCAATTATCGATGACACACTTACATATGTTGGTTACAACATTGATGATTTAGCACAAAATGCGTCATTTGAAGAAGTAATTTACTTGTTATGGCATACTCGTTTACCAAAAGCGGACGAGCTAGCTGAGTTAAAACAACAATTGGCAGACAATATGTCAATTCCGCAAGCGATTGTCGACCAATTCAAAACATACCCACTTTCAACTGTACATCCAATGGCTGCACTACGTACTGCAGTATCTCTACTTGGTGTATTCGATGAAGAAGCGGATGTTATGGATCCAGAAGCAAACTACCGTAAAGCAATTCGTCTTCAAGCTAAAATTGCTACAGTAGTAACTGCTTTTGCACGTGTTCGTAAAGGTTTAGAACCAGTTTCACCAAAACCTGAACTAGGATATGCGGCAAACTTCTTATACATGCTTAAAGGCGAAGAGCCAGCAGATATTGAAATTGAAGCATTCGACAAAGCATTAGTATTACATGCTGACCATGAGTTAAATGCATCTACATTCACTGCACGTGTATGTGTAGCTACATTATCAGATGTTTATTCTGGTGTAACTGCGGCAATCGGCGCTTTAAAAGGGCCACTTCATGGTGGAGCAAATGAGCAAGTTATGAAGATGTTAACTGAAATCGGCTCTCTTGAAAATGTTGAATCTTACATTCAAAATAAATTAGACAACAAAGAAAAAATCATGGGCTTCGGTCACCGCGTATATCGCAAAGGCGACCCTCGTGCACCACATTTACGCGTAATGTCTAAAAAATTAACTGAACTAACTGGTAAACCAGAGCTTTATGAAATGTCAGTTAAAATCCATGACATGATCGTTGAACAAAAGAAATTACCAGCTAACGTAGATTTCTTCTCTGCGTCAGTGTATGATTCTTTAGGTATTGATCATGACCTGTTCACACCAATTTTCGCAGTATCACGTACTTCAGGTTGGGTGGCACACATCCTTGAGCAATATGCAAATAACCGCCTAATCCGTCCACGTGCTGAATATGTTGGACCAGGCATGCAAAAATATGTTCCAATCAGCGAGCGCTAATTTGGAAAATATGCTAGAATGTTTGGGACTGTGTTATCACTAACACAGTCCTATGATTATGAATTTAGGAGGCAACAGAATGTCAAACAAAATTGTAGTTGAAAATGGCGTACTTAATGTACCAAATAATCCAGTAATTCCTTTCATCGAAGGTGATGGAATTGGTCCAGATATCTGGGCAGCAGCATCACGCGTAATTGACGCAGCAGTAGAAAAAGCTTACAACGGTGAAAAGAAAATTGAATGGTTAGAAGTTTTAGCTGGTGAAAAAGCATTTAACCAAACTGGTGAATGGTTACCACAAGAAACTTTAGACAAAATTAATGAATACTTAATTGCAATTAAAGGTCCTCTTACTACACCAATCGGTGGTGGTATCCGCTCTCTTAACGTAGCATTACGTCAACAACTTGACTTATATGTATGCTTACGCCCAGTACGTCACTTTGATGGAGTGCCTTCTCCAGTTAAACGCCCAGAAGACGTTGATATGGTTATCTTCCGTGAGAACACAGAAGACATCTACGCTGGTATTGAATTCGAATCTGGTTCAGAACAAGCTCAAAAAATCATCAACTTCCTACAATCTGAATTTGGTGTAAATCAAATCCGCTTCCCAGAAACTTCTGGTATCGGTGTTAAACCTGTATCTAAAGAAGGTACTGAGCGTTTAGTACGTTCTGCTATCGAATACGCAATTAAACATAAACGCCCATCTGTTACTTTAGTTCATAAAGGTAACATCATGAAATTCACTGAAGGTGGATTCAAAAAATGGGGTTATGAATTAGCAGAAAAAGAATTTGCTGATCAAACTTTCACTTGGAACCAATACGATGCTATCAAAGCTGAACAAGGTGAAGAAGCAGCAAACAAAGCTCAATCTGATGCTTTAGCAGCTGGCAAAATCTTAGTGAAAGATTCTATCGCTGATATCTTCTTACAACAAATCTTAACTCGTCCAACTGAGTTCGATGTAGTAGCTACAATGAACTTAAATGGTGACTATATTTCTGATGCACTTGCTGCACAAGTTGGTGGTATCGGTATCGCTCCAGGAGCTAACATTAACTATGTTACTGGACATGCGATCTTCGAAGCTACTCACGGTACAGCTCCAAAATATGCTGGTTTAGATAAAGTAAACCCATCTTCAGTATTACTTTCAGGTGTATTAATGCTTGAACACTTAGGATGGCAAGAAGCTGCTGACATGATCACTAAATCTGTTGAGAATACAATTTCTTCTAAAGTTGTAACTTATGACTTCGCTCGTTTAATGGACGGCGCTACAGAAGTGAAATGTTCAGAATTCGCTAATGAGTTAATCAAAAACTTATAATTTTCTATTCTGATATAGAAATTTTCACGTAAAAGTATACTTTTAAATGCCGATATAATTAGGGTAAAAGTGAATTTTCGTTAAATAAAATATTTACGATGAACTTGTTTAATCGAGGGAGTGAGATGTATTTCTCCTCCCTCTTTTAAAATATATAAACCCATTTTAAAGGAGCGTATTCAAATGTCTCTTAAACGTAAAAAATTATCAGTAATCGGTGGAGGATTTACAGGTGCTACCGCAGCTTTTTTAGCAGCTCAGAAAGAACTTGGTGACGTTGTATTAGTGGATATCCCACAAGCAGAAAATCCTACAAAGGGAAAAGCTCTAGATATGTGGGAAGCAGCGCCAATACAAGGCTTTGATGCTTATGTAAAAGGTACATCAAATTATGCGGATACAGCTAATTCTGACGTAGTCATTATTACAGCTGGGGTAGCCCGTAAACCAGGTATGAGTCGTGATGATCTTGTACAAATCAACCAAGGCGTCATGAAAACAGTGTCCAAAGAGATTGCCGCACATTCACCAAATGCCACAATTATCGTCCTTACCAATCCAGTTGATGCCATGACCTACACAGTTTATAAGGAAACTGGTTTCCCAAAAAATCGTGTTATCGGTCAATCTGGTGTTCTTGATACGGCGCGTTTCTGTGCATTTGTCGCAGAAGAGTTGAATGTCTCAGTAAAAGACATTACTGGTTTTGTATTAGGTGGTCATGGAGATACGATGGTGCCTTTAACACGTTATTCATTTGCAGGCGGTATTCCATTAGAAACATTAATCTCTGCTGAACGTCTAGAAGCAATCGTAGATCGCACACGTAATGGTGGTGCTGAAATCGTTAACTTACTTGGTAACGGCTCAGCGTATTATGCACCTGCTGCTGCATTGATTGAAATGGCTGAAGCAATTATCAAAGATCAGAAGCGTATTCTACCATCTATTGCTTATTTAGAAGGTGAATATGGCTATAGCGATTTATATCTGGGTGTTCCTACATTACTTGGCGAAAATGGTATAGAAAAAATCTTTGAGCTTGAGTTAACAGACAAAGAAAAAGCAGCTTTAGACCAATCGGCAGATGCAGTACGCAACGTGATGAAAATTTTAGTATAGATTAATGATGTCCGACTTAAGGCGTTTTAGGCCAGAATCTTTAGGACAGCATGTCGATTTCTCTCTATGTCAGCTATCGAAAAAAATATAAGCAATGCCCTATATCTGAAGTTGCAATATCGGTACATGAGTATTTGCTGAATTAAGAAAACGAGTAGGTAACTCCTGCTCGTTTTTTTATGCATAAGTATTGGGAGGCTTAAGGTACTCGGCTTTTCGTTGTACTTTTGGCATAAAATTGATACTATGAATGTAGTATGATAGAAAAGGGGTTGGCGTATCTTTGCTTCAAAAAAATAGTAAACTTGGTCTGACAATCGATGAAATTACAGTTGGCGAAAAGATCCATATAACTGAAAAGATTGAGGATAGAGATCTGTTGTTGTATTTAGGGCTCACGAACGATAGTAATCCGCTTTATATTCAACATGATTATGCGGCGATGACACCTTTTGAAAAACCGATTGTCCCGACCATCATGTTAAATGGTATTATTACATCAGCTGTATCAAAGTATATTCCAGGACCAGGTGCACGAATTATTGAGCAACATTTAAAATATTTAGGGCCTCTCTATCATTATGAATTGTTTGATACGCTTTTAGAGGTAACAGCAGTCAATAAATACGAAAATACGGTTACTGTGTCTGTACACTCTTATAATGAGCAAAAGCAGCTTGTGATTGAAGGTATGTTGTTGGTGACACCACCACTTGCATTATAGACGTCTTGAGATTTGAAATGGGGGTTTCAAATCACTAACGGAGGCATTATATTATGACAAAAACGATATTAGTTATTGAAGATGAATTTTCAATCGCAACATTATTGAAATATAATTTAGAACAGGCTGGCTATTTAGTGGAAACAGCTGCAGATGGACAAGAAGGTCTGGAAAAAGCAATTGACATACAGCCTAATTTAATCCTGTTAGATTTGATGCTACCTAAACTAGATGGTATGGAAGTATGCAAACAAATACGTCAACAGCGTATGAATACGCCGATCATAATGTTAACAGCAAAAGATGACGAATTTGATAAAGTACTTGGTCTAGAATTAGGCGCAGATGATTATATGACTAAACCCTTTAGTCCACGGGAAGTACTAGCACGCGTTAAGGCTGTTTTAAGACGTTTTACACAAAATGTAGTATCAGATGAGAAAGATGAACCTCAAGAGAAAATGTTTGAGTTTGGACAATTGCGTGTATTTCCAGAACGCTTTGAAGTCTTTTTACAAGATGAGGCACTGGAGTTTACGCCAAAGGAATTTGAATTACTTATTTACTTACTTGAAAATAAAAATCGTGTATTAACACGTGATCAGCTATTAAGTGCTGTATGGAAATATGATTTTGCTGGCGATACTCGAATTGTGGATGTTCATATTAGCCACCTTCGCGATAAAATTGAAGAAAATAGCCGTAAGCCAATGTTTATTAAAACAATCAGAGGGCTTGGCTATAAATTTGAGGAGCCGAAAACGTCATGAAATCAATGAGCAACCGCTTATTTTTGACATTCATGCTTTTACTTGGAACGATATTAGCTGTCCTAATGATTGTTATAGGTCAGCTTTTTCCTGTTTATATTAAGCAATACAATGAGGATGCAAATACTCATAAACAAGCATCAATGACTCAAGTAATAGATGAACGCGAACTCCAGCTTTCACAGGAAGATCAAGAAGCATTATTCGCATCACAGAGCTTGGATCTAGAGGATTCTTTGACCTTTGTGCGAGCTAGACTCTATATCATATTGGCCATTCTTTTTACTATTACATTGATTTTAATTGGGATTGTCAGTCGCTATATGATTCGGAATTTTACAGCACCAATCGATAATGTTACGGAAACGGCTCTTGAACTTGCAAAGGGGAACTATCGTGCACGTGCACAGGAAAATGAATATGAACGCATGATTCCGTTAAGTCATTCTATTAATATTTTGGCTCGTAATTTACAGGATATTACGACGGTCCGTGAAGTAGAGGAAGAGAGGCTGAAAACGTTAATCGAAAATATGGGTAGCTCTCTCATGATGATTGGGCGTGAGGGCAATATTTCAATCGTGAATCGCGTATTTTTAGAACGTTTTGGAATGCAGATTGATGAAGTTCAGGGGAAGGTATTCAGGACAATTGGCTTACCAAAATCATTAGAGCAGTTTATCGATCACGTATTTCTTACAGAGATGCCTTATCGACAGCAAATTAAAATGGAGATAAAGCAGGAGCTTTATAATAAAGAAGTATATGGAGCACCTGTTATTGGGGACCATGGACGATGGTTAGGCGTTGTCATTGTTATGCATGATATAACGGAGCTTGTCCGTTTAGAGCAAATTCGCAAAGATTTTGTTGCCAATGTATCCCATGAATTGCGAACACCTATTACCTCTATTAAAGGCTTTTCTGAAACCTTATTGGATGGAGCCTATAAAGACGAAAAAATGTTAATATCTTTTTTAGAAATTATTTATAAAGAAAGTAATCGTCTTCAAATGCTCATTCAGGATTTGTTAGAGCTTTCTAAAATTGAACAGCATGGCTTCACGGTCAACATTATGCCAATGGGCTTGCAGGATGTGCTGATTCGTGGAGCAGAGCTAACAGCGCCACGATTAGATGAAAAAAATATGAGCTTCCAAGTGGATATTGACCGTGATGTACAAGTAATGGGAGATGCCAATCGTATTATTCAGATCGTGACGAATTTAATTACCAATGCCATCACCTATTCTCCAGAAAATACAACGGTGTCCATTCGTTTAAAGGAAAATGAAACACATGGCATTATTGAAATTGAAGATCAAGGAATCGGAATTGAAAAGCATGAAATAGCCCGAGTCTTTGAGCGCTTTTATCGCGTTGATCGTGCTCGAAGCCGAAATTCAGGTGGAACAGGCTTAGGCTTAGCCATTGTAAAGCATCTTGTAGAGGCCCATCATGGACGCATTCAAGTAGAAAGTGAAGTGGGCGTAGGGACAACAATGATTGTGATGATTCCGAAAAATTAACAAATCCTTTACATGAGCAAAATGTTACATTCATATTTGGGAACTATACTTGTAACTAGAAACCCCCTTATATGATTGTTAAGACTATAACCTAAAAAATCGCGCTCACCACTTAATATGGTGATGACAGATTTTTTAATAACTGCATTATTTTTCACTATAGAAGAATCTATTGTCTAATTATTAGGCACTAGATTCTTTTTCTGTTTTACAGAGAGGGTAAATAGGTGTAAAGTATAGTAGCATAAAAGTTTAACATCAATCCATAGTAGATTGTTTGTCAAATTAAAGCTTGAACAGTCAGTGAAATCATAACTTCTTTTCATTTGAATCGTGTTTTTCTGACTGTTGAAGCAGAGAAAAAAATGAGAGAAGGATGACCATGAAAATCGTCAAAAGTATCGTGCAAATCGGCTTTCTTTATTTCCTATTATTGATTGGGAATAGTATTGCACGCCTACTTCACTTGCCGATTCCAGGGAGCATAATAGGACTCGTTCTATTATTTTTACTTTTACAGTTTCATATTATTAAGCTTGAATGGATTGAGCTAGGGGCAGCATTATTACTAAGTGAACTCTTACTTTTCTTCATTCCATCTGCCATTGGTGTCATCGATTATGATGCATTATTCGGTGTACAAGGCATGAAGGTTGTTTTGGTCATTGTTGGAAGCGCGATTATTGTGATGTTTGTAACGGGCTATACAGCACAATGGCTAGAGCGCCGAAAGAAGGGTGATACAGTATGAGTTTATGGATAGCTGGTATTAGCTTACTTGGGACAATTATTCTTTTTTATATTTGTAAAATAATTTATAAGAAATATAAAAAAGAATGGCTGACACCTATGCTGGTGACACCGATCGTCATTATTATTTTATTATTACTAACAGGTATACCGTATACATCTTATAATGCAGGAGCTAGTGTTTTAACGAATTTACTAGGACCAGCAACGGTTGCTTTTGCGGTTCCTATCTATAAAAATGTCAATTTATTAAAAAAACATGCATTTGAAATCTTTATAAGTATTGCGGTTGGTTCAACAGTTGCCATTATTTCATCTTTCATAATGGCCTTAGTAGTAGGGTTAAACAATGAGCTTGTGCATAGTTTAGTGCCACGTTCAGTGACAACACCTATTGCAATGGACATTTCAAATATGATTGGAGGCTCTCCTACTTTAACAGCTGTCTTTGTTATGACGACAGGCATTTTAGGAAGCCTATTAGCACCTATCGTTATTAAAATATGTCGATTCCACAACCCATCGTCTAGAGGCTTAATGTTAGGAATGGGCGCGCATGGGGCAGGTACATCTAGAGCTTTTGAATTTGGCGAACTAGAGGGTACATTTGCCAGCTTAGCAATGATTGTTGCTGCTTTAATTAGCATTGTATTAACCACAACCATTTTCCCAGTCTTCGAACATCTAGTTATTAATATCCTGTTACCATAAAAGGTAGCAGGATTTTTTTATGCTAAATTCACTATATTTTGAAACTTTTTATAAAACTCTTCCGTAAACAGTAGTAATCAATAAAAAGGAGGAACAGACATGAGTGTGAAAAGGACACTAATGATGGTTGGACTTGGGATTTTTGGAGTTATTGCACTTATTACCGTATTTACATCTTGGTACACAGTAGATGAATCAGAACAAGCGGTTGTCATTACATTTGGCCGTGCCGATGAAATGGTTACAAACCCAGGACTTCATTTTAAATTACCTTGGCCAGTTCAATCAGTTGAAATTTTATCGAAAGAAACGTTCAGTTTACAGTTTGGCTATAAGCAAAATAAGGCAGGAGATTTAGAAGCCTATGATGCTGAGACAAAGATGATTACAGGAGATGAATATATTGTACTAACTGATCTTGTTGTACAATGGAAAATTACCGACCCTCGTAAATTTTTATTTAACGCACAAAGCCCCGAAGAAATTTTACATAGCGCCACATCAAGCGCCATTCGTTCAATTATTGGTAGCTCTACCATTGATGCAGCATTAACAGATGGGAAGGCTGAAATTGAAGCAAAAACACGTGATTTACTAGTTTCCTTAATCGAAAAATATGATATTGGTATTGGCGTATTAGGCGTAAAGTTACAAGACGTTGAATTACCGAACAAGGAAGTGCGTGCTGCCTTCACAGCAGTAACGGATGCACGTGAAACAAAGAATACAAAAACTAATGAGGCACAAAAATATATGAATCAGCGTAAAAGTGAAGCTGAGGGTGAAAAAGATGCAATTATTTCCAAGGCTCAAGGTGCAAAAACAGCACGTATCGAGCAAGCTCAAGGTGATGTAGCTGTCTTTAATAAGATGTATGAGCAATATAAAGGGAATCAACAAATTACACGAGAGCGATTAATTTTAGAAACACTTGAAAACGTCTTACCGAAGGCGCAAATATACATTATGAATGATGATGGCAGCACGATGAAGTACTTACCACTACAGCCATTACAGCCGCAGCAGGCACAAACAGATAAAAAAGAAGGGAGCAGTAATTAATGGACCAAAAAAATAAGGACCTTGATAAATTCCTCAATTTTTTATCAGGAAAAAGCAAAAAAGCGGCTCCAACAGACAATAACTCGGGAGACAATGTCGTGAAAATGGAGAAAAAAGGCCCGCTCAACCCTAAAAAATATCTGTCTATTGCCATTACATTAACAATTGTTTTTGCAGCAGCCATCATTATTTTTGCGAATGTTTATATTGTAAAGGAATCTGAATACGCCGTGGTTCGCCAGTTTGGAGAGGTAGTGAAATTTGAACGGGATCCAGGCTTAAAAATGAAAATACCTTTTATTCAAAGTGTTACACGATTACCAAAAAATCAGATGACCTACAATATTTCAGAAGAAGAAATTAATACAAAGGATAAAAAACGAATTATCATCGATAACTATGCTGTGTGGCGTATTACGGATCCAAAAGCTTTAATATCGAATGCTGGTACACTTAGTAAGGCAGAGACTCGAATGGAGGAGTTTATTTACTCCGTCATAAGGACAGAGCTTGGCCAACTACGATACGATGAAATTATTAATGATGAAAATTCATCACGAGGAAGCATCAACGATCGTGTAACAGAGCGAGTTAATGAATTGTTACAAAATGACAAGTATGGTGTAGAAGTAGTGGACGTACGTATTCGTCGAACAGATTTACCTGCTGAAAATGAGCAGTCTGTATTTACCCGTATGATTTCAGAGCGTGAATCAACGGCTCAATTATATCTTTCAGAAGGGGATGCAGATAAACGACGTATCGAAGCCCAAACGGATCAACAGGTGCAGGAAATGTTAGCTACAGCGAATAAGCAGGCATCCATTATTCAAGCTGAGGGAGAAGCAGAGGCTGCGAAAATATACAATAAATCATTCTCTCAAGATCCTGAATTTTATTCTTTATACCGTACGCTAGAATCCTATAAGAAAACTGTTGGAGAGGATACGGTCATTATTTTGCCAGCATCATCACCATATGCGAAAATTTTATCTGGTTATATAAAGTAATTGATAAAAAAGTCGTCTCTCCTATTAGGAAGGCGACTTTTTTGTTACTATGAAAATTATAAATATCCCTACAATTGAATTGTTATATTGTGAAAATAATAGAAACTTACAAATTTCTATTCCCCAACCGCCTATAATTTGATAGAATGATAATGTTTAAAAAAGAACTGTTGGGGGTAATAGCTGTGAAATTACGAATTAGCACATGGCTCCAAAATGTAGGAATTGCTTGTAGTATAGCATCGTTATTGACTCTTTTCTTCCGCCTGTCTGATTTTGCATGGATGACAAAGAGTGTTTATCATATACCTGTATTTTTTGTAAGTATCTTTTTAGTGAGTATTATTATTGCAAATGATGTAAGAAATTTGTTTAAAAAGTTGTTTTGGTATGAAAAACGAAAGGTCAAGCGTCCTATTTGGCAAGTCGGTATTGGCTTCATTTTCTTTTTAGCGCAAATTAGTGTTGTGATGGTATTTAGTAAAGAGTTAACACAGCCACAACTGGGTGGAATGCCATTATTTTTAGTATTTGGCTTTATGAATGCGTTTATCTTAACAATCATATATGAAGAAATTTTTCACCGAACAGCCAATCAATAATATCTATGATAGAACTTTCATTCACTGGAGTTTTCTCCGCGAATGGGAGTTTTTTTATTGTTTTTATGCACTGAATAAGAAGAATCATCTACCATGTTAAATTGAGGTCAAACAAGGTACCATTACATTGAATGAAGCAATATTATACTGATCCTGTTACAGAAGAAATCTTATTACCAGCAGCTATTGATTTTCACAATAAAAGATTCACATTCGCTTCTAATATTGATATTTATTAAAAAAGCCCTTTGCGATTGGCTTTTCGCTATAGGTTGAAATGCAGGAGTGATGGATAGCATGTTTAAAGTGACGGATAGCGAGCCAAAAGTGATGGATAAAGCATGAAGTGGCAGATAGCGAGCTAAAAGTGATGGATAAAACTACGAAAGTGGCGGATAGCAATCCAAATGTAGTGGATAAAACTAGAAATGTGACGGATAGCGAATCAAAAGTAGCTGATAATCTTGGGGATGACCCGTCTGCTTTTTTTACTTGAAATGTATTGTTATGATAAAGTAGAAGTAGAAGACAACGCAGGAGGATAATATTATGACAAAGGAAAAATTACTATTATTGGACGGTAATAGTTTAGCATATCGCGCGTTTTTTGCGTTGCCATTGTTGACGAATGATAGTGGTATTCATACTAATGCTGTATACGGCTTTACAACAATGCTACAAAGAATATTAGAGGAAGAGCAACCAACGCAAATTTTAGTTGCTTTTGATGCTGGAAAAACAACATTCCGCCATGAAACCTTTACAGAATATAAAGGTGGACGACAAAAAACGCCACCAGAATTATCGGAGCAATTCCCTTATATACGCAAGCTAATTGATGCTTATGGAATTAAGCAATATGAACAAGACCTATATGAAGCAGATGATATTATCGGGACGCTGGCAAAAGAGGCTTCATCACAGGATATGGATGTTATCATCGTATCTGGAGACCGTGATTTAACGCAGCTTGCGACAGAGCAAGTAACGGTTTATATTACGAAAAAAGGGATTACGGAAATTGAGAGAAACACTCCAGCCTTTATTGCAGAAAAGTACGGTTTAACGCCCCTACAAATTATTGATATGAAAGGCTTAATGGGTGATTCTTCAGATAATATTCCTGGTGTGCCAGGTGTTGGTGAAAAGACTGCTGTCAAATTATTAAAAGAGCATGGCTCCGTTGAGGCACTTTACGAGGCGATGGATACATTGAAAGCTTCTAAAATGAAAGAAAAGCTGGTAGCCAACGAAGAGCAGGCCAAGATGAGTAAGAAGCTGGCAACGATTTTTACAGATGCCCCAATTACCATTTCACTAACTGATCTCGCGTACCATGGACCGAATGAAGAACAATTAATCAATGTATGGCGTGAGCTCGGCTTTAAATCACTGCTCGAGAAAAGTGATTTTACTGTGCAAGAGCAAGAGCAAGCACCTTTTGATTTTGAACAAGTTCAAGAAGTACAACAAGAAGACTTACAAGATGTGATGGCTGTGCATGTTGAGCTAGAGAATGAACATTACCACACTTGTGCCCTACTAGGCATGGCCTTATCTGATGGAACAAAGACTCAATACATTCCTTTTGACATTGTGGCAAAATCAGAAACACTACGTCGCTGGTTAGAGGATTCCTCAAAAATAAAATATATGTCTGATTCCAAAGCGTCTCAAGCAGCATTAAAACGAGCGGGTATTCAATTAGCTGGTGTTGATTTTGATTTAGTGCTTGCTTCGTATATTAATAATCCTGGACTTAGTGGGGATGATGTTGCCACTCTTGCAAGGGAGCTTGGATATTATGATGTACAAGCCGATGAAACGGTTTATGGCAAGGGAGCTAAACGTGCTATACCTGAAATAGATAAGCTTGCACAGCATGTTAGCCGAAAAGCTTATGCTGTCTGGTCATTACAGCCGAAGCTAGAAGCATTATTAAAGGAAAATGAACAATTTGATCTTTATAAAGACTTGGAATTGCCATTGGCCGCCATTTTAGGTGAGATGGAAAGTGAAGGGGTTACCGTTAACCGTGCTACGCTAGTAAAAATGGGTCAAGAGCTTAATGAAAAGCTCGTCGTGCTTGAACAAGAGATTTATGCGGAGGCAGGAGAAACGTTTAATATTAATTCACCAAAACAATTAGGTGTTATTTTATTCGATAAATTAGGTTTACCTGTTATTAAAAAAACGAAGACGGGCTATTCAACGGCTGCTGATGTATTAGAAAAGTTAAAATCAGAGCATGCCATTATTGAATATATTCTGTTATATCGTCAGCTTGGTAAATTACAGTCTACTTATATTGAAGGATTGCTAAAGGAAATCCATGAAAAGGATAGCAAGGTGCATACTCGTTTCCAACAAGCTTTAACCGCTACAGGACGACTAAGCTCAACAGATCCAAATTTACAAAACATCCCTATCCGTTTAGAGGAGGGACGTAAAATCCGTCAAGCATTTGTCCCTTCAAAAGAGGATTGGATACTGTTTTCTGCGGACTATTCGCAAATCGAATTACGCGTACTCGCACATATGTCGGAAGATAAAAATCTTGTAGAGGCCTTCCGTGAAGGGATGGACGTTCATACACGAACAGCGATGGATGTATTCCATGTAGCCGAAGATGAAGTTGATAGTAATATGCGTCGTGCAGCGAAGGCTGTTAACTTTGGGATTGTTTATGGTATCAGTGATTATGGTCTATCACAAAATTTAGATATTACCCGTAAGGAAGCGGCAACTTTTATTGAGAAATATTTCGCTAGTTTCCCAGGTGTTAAACAGTATATGGATGATATTGTACAAAATGCGAAGTTCAATGGCTATGTCACAACAATTTTAAATAGACGTCGTTATTTACCAGATATTACAAGCTCGAACTTTAATTTAAGAAGCTTTGCTGAGCGTACGGCGATGAATACCCCGATTCAGGGAAGTGCCGCGGATATTATTAAAAAAGCGATGATTGATATGGATGCTCGATTAAAAAAAGAAAATATGCAGGCAAAGCTACTTTTACAAGTGCATGATGAGTTAATCTTTGAAGCACCTAAGGAAGAGATTGCGTTGCTAGAAAAAATTGTGCCAGAGGTAATGGAAAATGCAATTGAGCTTTCCGTACCGCTAAAAGTAGATTTTAACCATGGTTCGACATGGTATGAAGCAAAATAAGGAGGGGTTCAAATGCCTGAATTACCAGAGGTAGAAGGTGTCGTCCAGGCATTGAAGCCAAAGGTTGAAGGACGTACAATTCAACATGTTCAGCTTTCTGAAAGGGTACACTTTTCTTTTAGTGAGGGGAAACAATGTATCGTTAAACAAGCAGAGCCTGATGCATTTGAATTAACGTTGTCTGAAATGACGATTACAAAAATGGAACGACGTGCGAAATATATTTTCTTTCACTTATTGAAAGATGAGGTCCCCTATGTTCTTGTTAGTCACTTAGGAATGACAGGCGCATGGTTTGTTGTGAATTCACCAGAAGACATCGATGAAGCAAAATTCCAAAAGCATATACATGCTACATTTAAGATGGCTGATGGTGGTTACTTAATTTATTCAGATATACGACGCTTTGGTGAACTACGATTTCTGGCAAAAATTGAAGATCATGTACCATTAACAAAAATGGCACCAGAGCCGTTTGATGAATTAGCGTGTGATTTTTTTATAACGAAATCAAAATTACCAAAATATGCGAATAAGGCCGTAAAAGAAGTGATTATGGATGGGCAAGTCATTTCGGGCTGTGGCAATATTTATGCAACGGAGGCGTTGTTTGCTCAGAAAATTCATCCTGCTCGAAAAATGAACCGTATAAGTGAGCAGCGTAAACGAGCATTATTTGAGGAGATCGTTGCTGTTTTGCGTCAAAGTATTGAAGCAGGTGGTTCAACCATCTCTGATTATCGAAATATTAATGGGGAAGCTGGGAGCATGCAGAATCGTTTGAAAATGTATGGGAAAAAGTTATGCCCAGCATGCGAAACGGCAACAAGTCAAATGACGATTGGTGGGCGTACATCGGTTTTTTGCCCAAATTGTCAACATTAAAGGGGATTTAACAATGATTATCGGACTTACAGGAAGTATTGCAAGCGGTAAAAGTACAGTAGCAAAAATGATGCTCGAACTAGGATTACCGATTGTTGATGCAGATATTGTAGCGCGAGATGTCGTCGAGCCAGGAACGGAGACATTGGCATTTATTGCAGAAAACTTCGGCCAAGATATTTTACTAGAGGATGGCAATTTAAATCGGACAATGCTCGGAGATATTATTTTTCATGAGCCTGCCAAACGCAAAATTTTAAATGATATTATGCATCCGGCCATTAGAAAGGAAATGCTACGACAACGTGATGCCTATTTAGAGGGCGGTCACGAGCATGTTGTTATGGATATTCCCCTGTTATTTGAAAGTAAGCTTCAGCCTTTTGTAGAGCGTATCATTGTAGTGTCAGTAAGTGAAGAGGTTCAGCTTCGACGTTTAATGGAACGCAATCATTTATCAGAAGAGGATGCCTTAGCGCGCATGCACTCACAGTTACCTATGTCTGTCAAAGAAAAGGGAGCCCATGCAGTTATTTATAATAATGAGAATCTGGAAAATACAGAGGAACAATTAAAAAAAATTCTAGCTTTCTGGGGTGTAATTTAAAGTGTTTCAAACTAAAAATGTGTAGCAAGTAAATCTTGCTACACATTTTTTTATGGGCGAATGCCATAATAAAAGATAATTTTTCAGAAAATAAGAACTTTAATAATATTAGTATATAATGTTCATCTTTTTTAAAATTGTGTTATACTAATCACCATAAAGTATATAATTAATCTGAGTATGTACTCACAGGAGGATTTTTAAATGACAGTATCAATTGCTATTAATGGTTTCGGACGTATCGGACGTATGGTTTTCCGTCAAGCGATCGTACAAGAAAATTTAAATATTGTTGCTATTAACGCTAGCTATCCAGCAGAAACGTTAGCACATTTGATTAAGTATGACACAAATCACGGAACATTTGAGGGTACAGTAGAACCAGCAGGCGATGCTTTAGTTGTAAATGGCAAACGTGTTCAAATTATTAGCGAACGCGATCCATTAAAATTACCTTGGGCTACAATGGGTGTTGATATCGTTATTGAAGCTACAGGTAAATTTAATGAACGTGATAAAGCAGCAATGCACTTAGAAGCGGGTGCGAAAAAAGTTATCTTAACAGCACCTGGTAAAAACGAAGATGTAACAATTGTTTTAGGCGTTAATGATGACAAACTTGATATTGCTAAACATGATGTAATTTCAAACGCTTCTTGTACAACAAACTGCTTAGCACCAGTAGCAAAAGTATTAAATGATACATTTGGTATTGAAAATGGTTTAATGACGACTGTTCATGCTTATACAAACGATCAAAAGAACTTAGATAATCCACATAAAGATTTACGTCGTGCACGTGGGTGTGCACAATCCATTATCCCTACATCTACAGGCGCTGCCAAAGCATTAAAATTAGTTCTACCTGAGTTAGAAGGTAAAATTCATGGTATGGCACTTCGCGTTCCAACACCAAATGTTTCTTTAGTTGACCTTGTGGTAGATTTAAATACAGATGTAACAGTTGATGCTGTTAATGCAGCATTCGTAAAAGCTGCAACAGAAGGTCCAATGAAAGGCATTTTAAATTTCTCAGTTGAACCACTAGTATCTTCTGATTACAACACAACTACTTACTCATCAACAGTCGATGGACTTTCCACAATGGTATTAGGTAACCGTAAAGTGAAAGTACTTGCTTGGTATGATAATGAGTGGGGTTACTCTGCACGCGTTGTTGACCTAGTGAAAAAAGTGGCTAATGCATTAGAAACGGTAAACGCATAATATTTTCATTTTGAGCACATTGAAATCTAACTGATTTCAATGTGCTTTTTTTAAAAAACTTTCCTTGTACTTTAGGTGCTTTAGGTTTATCATGAGCTCACTACGTGAATGCACTTTTCTTATATGTAGGAAATTTGTTATAATAGAAATATTAAATTGTTGTAAACCAGGAGAGTAATTATATGAGATGTCCATCTTGCCAATTTAACGGAACGCGTGTTGTGGATTCGAGGCCAGTAGATGATAATAAAGAAATTCGTAGACGTCGTGAATGTGAGTCATGTGGCTTCCGTTTTACAACGTTTGAAAAAATTGAAGAGACCCCATTAGTTGTAGTGAAAAAAGAAGGTTCACGAGAGGAATTTAGCCGTGAAAAGGTACTTCGTGGACTTATTCGTGCCTGTGAGAAACGCCCAGTTGCGCTTGATATACTGGAGCAACTTGTCCTATCAATTGAAAAAGATCTTCGTCGTATTGGAAATTCAGAAGTACGCTCAGAAGATGTCGGTGAATTGGTAATGGATCGCTTAGCCAAAATTGATGAGGTGGCGTATGTCCGTTTTGCATCGGTCTACCGACAGTTTAAGGATATCAATGTCTTTATCGAGGAGATTAAAGATATTATTCAACGTCAAACGGAGCAGAAATCATAGAAAATAGAGAGGATGAATGACGTTGATTCATTTATTTAAGGAATTGCAGCCTGGCGATCCTTTTGACATTCGTCTACCTCATGCATTTTCTACTCAAGAGCGTCAATTAGTAACATTATTCTATCAACCGTTAACGGGCTCAGACCCTATAAGCCTTTATTTAACTTTATGGGCAGAAGCAGAGCAGATACCAAAGCCGCAAATGACACATTATTATTTAATGAATGTGCTCGGTCTGCCTATTGGTAAAGTGTTTGAGGCGCGTATAGCCCTTGAAGCGATTGGTTTACTACGTACATGGAAAAAAGAAAATGCTGGTGAGCGAAGTTTTTTATATGAGCTGCAGCGCCCATTAGATGCGGAAAGCTTTATGAAAGACCCGTTGTTATCGATGTTTTTATTTAGCAAAATTGGAGAGCAGGCCTATCGTAATTTACGGCAACGTTTTATATCCCCTGTGAGGGACGCGGATTTTAAAGATGTATCTCGTGCCTTTATAGATGTCTATAAGCCCGTTCATTCCAATATTCCATCAGATTTACAAGTGGATACGAATCGTAAGGATAAACAACAAAGGGTGTATCCTTTTTATTTGGAGCAATTTGACTTCGATCTGTTGCAAGCAGGTTTATCTGAGCAATTGGTGCCATCCAATTTACTGACATTAGAAGTTCGTGAGGCTATTGCTAAGCTGGCATTTCTATATCATTTAACAGCGCTTGATATGCAAAAAGTAGTAATTCTTGCTTTAGACGATGATTTAGGGATTTCACAGGAGCGCTTACGCAAGGCAGCTGCTGATTTCTACAAGTTAACGATGTCAAAAGAGCCCCCCAAAATAGCGAGAGTTAGCGAGCCGTTGCCAGTGGAAGAAACCGGACAAAAATCGAAGGATCAGGAGCTACAACACTATTTAGAGACTACGGCTCCTATTCAAGTGTTGCGTGACATTAATAATGGGAAAGAACCTTTGCAAACCTCTGTGCAACTTGCAGAAAGTTTAATTGTGCAGCACGGCATGCCGATTGGGGTAGTCAATGCGTTACTTGAGTATGTTATGTTAACAACGGATATGAAGTTACCTAAAAAATATGTGGAAACAATTGCGGATCATTGGGTTCGTAAAAATATCCAAACTGCTAAAGAAGCAATGGAACTTGCACGCCAAGAGCATGATAAATATACAACTTGGAAAAACAAACCTCAAACAACCACTAAAACAAGCCAGCGAGGTAAGGGACGTTCAGGACATCAACGAGAAGAAAAAGTCCCCGAGTGGTTTTATAAACGTGATGAGAAACAAGAGGAAAGTACTTCTAGCACGATAGATTTTGAAAAAGAACGTCAAAAAATCTTAGAGATGCTAGGGAAAAGTGAATAGTAAAGAAGGTGAGCAACAATCGAACCTATAAATGGACCATTAAAACGAGCTATTAATGTACCCTCGTTTCAAGAACGCTATGAAGCCATGCGACGTGAAATTTTAGAAAATCCACGCGTACAAGAATTTCTAGCACGTCATGCAGATGAATTAAGCTATGATAATATCGAACGAAATTTACCTAAGCTCCATGAATTTATTAGTCAATCTACGGAATGCTGTGGTTGTGATAACACAGAACATTGTACAAACTATTTAAAAGGCTTCCTTCCTACTTTAAGGGTAGTTCGGAATACAGTTGAAATTGATTATGTACGCTGTGAGCAAAAAATCAGAGAAGAAGAGCGTCGGGATGTCGCGAATATGATTGCCAGTATGCATATGCCCAAAGATGTGCTACAAGCAACGATTCACGATTTAAGTATTGATGATGAGTCTCGCGTGATGATTGCCCAAAAAGCAGCACAATTTGTAAAAGCGACAAAAGAATCAAATCATTTACCATCAAAAGGTTTTTACTTATACGGTAAATTCGGTGTAGGGAAGTCTTTTGTGCTTGGTGCACTTGCCAATGAATTAGCGTCTATTAAAATACGTTCAGTTGTTGTCTTCGTGCCAGAATTTTTACGGGAAATGAAAAATGCTATTGGCGATAATACATTGAATGAAAAAATAGACTATATTAAAAAGGCACCTGTTTTAATGCTTGATGATTTAGGGGCAGAAACAATGACCGCCTGGACACGGGATGAAATTTTAGGGACTATTTTCCATTATCGGATGGCTGAACAATTGCCAACGTTTATTACATCTAATTTTAATTATGGAGAATTAGAGCACCATTTAGCCCAATCGCAAAAAGGTGATATTGAGGTTGTCAAGGCAGGGCGTATAATGGAGCGTATAAAAGCCTTAACAGAGCCAATTGAAATGCGTGGCAATAACCGTAGGATGTAACATTGGTAGTTGCATTTTTCGACAATCGAGCGTATACTGACTCATATACTAAATATCAATATGCATTGATGAGGACATGAATTTTGTGTATCAGCTTCTAGAGAGGGAAGTCAACGGCTGAAAGCTTCCTAGTATGAACGCATCATTTACTACCTGCTGAGCAGCGAAAGGGATAATCTTTCGCCGGTCCCTAGCCCGTTAGCTAGCCTTGAGCTTCGTCTGACTTGATAAGTCGGAAGGAAGAAGGGTGGAACCACGAGCATACGCTTCGTCCCTTTCGTGAGGGACGGGGCTTTTTTTATTTTTGTGGAAAGACCTCGCTCAATCCGAGTTGGAGAGCGCTCATAAAAGCAGCCGTATCACTTTATTCATTAGTCAACATTCCATCAATCATTATGTATTCAACAAAAACAAAGGAGTGCAACGAATATGTCAGAAATGATTAAATTAACTTTCCCAGATGGCGCTGTAAAGGAATTTGTAAAAGGTACATCAACAGATGACGTAGCCTTATCAATCAGCCCTGGCTTACGAAAAAAAGCTTACGCAGGTAAAATTAACGGTGTATTAGTAGATTTAAAAACACCAATCGAAGAAGATGCTGCAATTGCTATTATCACACAAGATGATGCAGAAGCACTTGAGATTTTACGTCACTCAACAGCCCACTTAACAGCACAGGCAATTAAACGTTTATTCCCAGATGTAAAACTGGGTATTGGACCTGTTATCGATGGTGGATTCTACTACGATATTGATTCTCCTACACCAATCACTGCCGAAGATCTACCAGCAATTGAAAAGGAAATGAAAAAAATTATTGCTGAAAATCTAGAGGTAGAACGTAAAAATGTAAGTCGTGCGGAAGCACAAGCAATGTATGAAAAAATTGGCGATGAATATAAATTAGAATTACTAGAAGCAATCCCTGCAGATGAACAAGTGTCCATTTATTATCAAGGGGAGTTTTTCGATCTTTGCCGTGGTATTCACGTACCATCTACTGGTAAACTTCGCGAGTTCAAGCTGTTATCATTAGCAGGTGCCTATTGGAGAGGAAACTCTGATAACAAAATGCTACAACGTATTTATGGCACAGCGTTCTTCAAAAAAGAAGAATTAAAACATCACCTACAAATGCTAGAAGAAGCAAAAGAACGGGATCACCGTAAAATCGGGAAGGAATTAGAGCTATTTACAACTTCTCAAAAGGTTGGCCAAGGCTTACCACTTTGGTTACCAAATGGTGCAACAATTCGTCGTGTTATTGAGCGTTATATCGTCGATAAAGAATTATCTCTTGGATATAAGCATGTTTATACACCTGTATTAGGTTCAAAAGAGCTTTATCAAACTTCTGGTCACTGGGATCATTACCAGGATTCTATTTTCCCACCAATGGAAATGGACAACGAGACATTAATTATGCGTCCAATGAACTGTCCTCACCATATGATGGTTTACAAAAATAGCATGCATTCTTATCGTAGTTTACCATTACGTATTGCAGAGCTTGGTACAATGCACCGCTATGAAATGTCGGGAGCCGTTTCTGGCCTACAGCGTGTACGTGGGATGACTTTAAATGATGCACATATCTTTGTTCGTCCAGATCAAATTAAAGCAGAGTTCCAAAAAGTCGTTCAGTTAATCTTAGAGGTTTATAAAGATTTCGATTTAAATGATTATTCATTCCGTTTATCGTATCGCGACCCTGCAGATACTGAAAAATACTTCAATGATGATGCTATGTGGGAAAAAGCACAAAGCATGTTAAAAGAAGCAATGGATGAGCTTGGTTTAGATTACTTCGAGGCAGAAGGTGAAGCAGCATTCTATGGCCCAAAACTGGATGTGCAAGTAAAAACAGCGATCGGTAAAGAAGAAACTTTATCAACAGTTCAGCTAGACTTCTTATTACCAGAACGTTTCGACCTAAGTTACGTTGGAGAAGATGGCAAACCACATCGTCCAGTCGTTATTCACCGTGGCGTTGTATCAACAATGGAACGCTTCGTTGCCTTCTTAATTGAAGAATATAAAGGTGCATTCCCAACTTGGTTAGCTCCAGTGCAAGTAGAAGTCATTCCAGTATCGAATGAAGCGCACTTCGATTATGCAAAACAAATTGAAGAGCAATTAACAGCTGCGGGCTTACGTGTGGAAATGGATGATCGTGAAGAGAAATTAGGCTATAAAATCCGTGAAGCACAAATGAAAAAGATTCCGTATATGCTTGTCATTGGTGATAAAGAAGTTGAAGCTAATGGTGTAAATGTTCGCCGTTATGGCTCTAAAGATTCCGAAACAATTAGCTTTGAGAATTTCCTAACAGCTATAAAAGCGGAAATTACAAAATAATCTTTCATAAAAAATCTCACTTGCATAAGTGAGGTTTTTTGTATAAAATGAATCTTGCTGTTGTATAAATTATTTAATATTAGGTCAATCTAGGTATGATAAGAAAATTAGTATTTGACAGCTTATCATATACATGCTAATATAATTAAGGTTAATGAATACAAAGTTTGTGGTTGAAGTAGAGGCTGCCCGCTTCTCACCTGATACAACGCTTTAAAGGCTGTGAACAGGTATGACACGTTGAATTGTTTTGCGTAGACTTGCGCATGCACATATAGCGGGCGGACATCTTCAAAAATGTCCGTCCTTTTTTTATGGACATGACAAGAGGATGTACCGTTCAACCGGGCAAGGCTTTGCCCAAACCATGTATTCGCGACAACTACTTGGAGGTGGATTACTATTAGCAAAGACATGTATGTAAACGAAGGCATTCGCGCACGTGAACTTCGATTAATCGATCACAATGGTGACCAGCTTGGTGTAAAGACACGTAATGAAGCGCTAGAAATCGCCACTCGTGTAAACTTGGATCTTGTCCTTGTGGCCCCTCAAGCCAAGCCGCCAGTCGCTCGTATCATGGACTATGGTAAATTTAAGTTTGAACAGCAAAAGAAAGACCGTGAAATTCGTAAAAATCAAAAGGTCATCGTAATGAAAGAGGTTCGTCTGAGCCCATCAATCGATGAACATGATTTCCAAACGAAGCTACGTAATGCGATTAAATTCCTTGAAAAAGGCGATAAAGTAAAATGTAGCCTACGTTTCAAAGGTCGTGCGATTACACACAAAGATATTGGTCAACGTGTGTTAGATCGTTTTGCTGAAGCTTGTGCTGAAGTATCAACGGTAGAACAAAAACCGAAGATGGAAGGCCGAAGCATGTTCTTAGTTCTTCAACCAAAGAACGAGAAATAATATTAGACGAACAGTTTAGGAGGAATTCGACATGCCAAAAATGAAAACTCACCGTGGAGCTGCGAAACGTTTCAAAAAAACGGGTTCAGGTAAATTAAAATATGACCGTGCTTATGGAAGCCACTTATTCGCAAACAAATCTACGAAACAAAAACGTCACCTACGTAAAGCAAACATCGTTTCATCTGGTGACTTCAAACGCATCAAATCTCTACTTGTTTACATGAAATAATTGACTACAAAAATACTAACATTCATTTTTTAATGAAAAGCAGGAGGTAATTCATATGCCACGCGTAAAAGGCGGAACAGTGACGCGCAAACGTCGTAAAAAAGTATTAAAATTAGCTAAAGGTTACTACGGTTCAAAACATACATTATATAAAGTTGCTAACCAAGCAGTAATGAAGTCAGGTCAATATGCATACCGTGACCGTCGTCAGAAAAAACGTGATTTCCGTAAATTATGGATCACTCGTATTAACGCAGCTGCTCGTATGAACGGTCTTTCTTACAGCCGTTTAATGCATGGTTTAAAAGTTGCTGGTATCGAAGTTAACCGTAAAATGTTAGCTGACCTTGCTGTAACTGATGCTACTGCATTCACTCAATTAGCAGACGCTGCTAAAAAAGCTGTAGCTAAATAATATTTGAGTCAGTTAAATATTGTTTCTCCACCCAAAGCGAATGCGACAGGTGTAAAAAAGACTGATGGATTTTTCCATCAGTCTTTTTTGTGTTAGATTAATAATATACGTTTGTTAATAAAGGAGTAGAGAATGGGACAAGCATTATTAGCTTATATGAGTATTATATCGATTGTGTTACTTATTTTAATGGGTATGGACAAATCGCGTGCTAAAAAGCATGAATGGCGTATTGCAGAGCGTACTTTGTTTACACTAGCCATCGTAGGAGGAGCAGTAGGCGGAGTGCTTGGCATGTATTTATTCCGCCATAAAACACGTCATAATAGTTTTGCATTTGGATTTCCTCTACTTGCAGCCATCCAAATTTTTATTATCGTACAGCTTTGGTTATAAATGAAAACATTTTAAAACACATCCTCATCAAGAGGATGTGTTACGCATAAGCTGTTCAATGGGCTGTTTCCAATTAATTTTCGCACTTGGATAATTCAATAGAATTTCTTGCTGTAAATATTCAAAGTCGCCTTTTGTAAAGCCCTGCAATGTTGCAGTATCCCGTGCGCCGACAAAAATAGTGACAACCTCGAAGGCATCCTCAGTTGTGCCTAAGTATTTTTCGCCTTCAAAAAGAGCACCCTTATAGGAAATAAAGAAATTTTTCCGGACATTTTTAACGTCATCATAAAAGTAATATTGGCCTTTTTCATAGGCTTCATCAAGTTTGCGTTTAGGATCAGTTATATAACGAATCGCTTTATAAAATACATAAATAATAAGCGCAATTACAGCAAGTCGAATTAGTAACGGCAACATGTTTAAATTTCCCCCTTGAAGAAAGGTTATTCTTTCCTATACGATTAGGGAGGTCAAATAGTTTCACTTTTATTTAAATATTTTTTAGAAATTTAGGAGAAAAAAATGAATATACAACAATTGTTTATCATGCAAAAAGAGCTGGATGATTTCATTGAGCAAACTCAAAATATTCAGCAAGATGTATTTCAAGAAAAAGGACTAGCATTAATGGTAGAGTTAGCGGAGCTAGCCAATGAAACGCGCTGCTTTAAATTTTGGAGTACAAAAGGTCCTTCAGCACGAGAAGTCATTTTAGAAGAATATGTGGATTCTATTCATTTTATCCTTTCCCTAGGCTTATTAAAGAACTATACAACAATCGAAAAATGGCCATTGATAGAAGAACAGAGACATTTAACTTCAACATTTTTAGAGACACAAAGTGCTATTTTAGCATTTATCCAACAACCGACAGAGGATCGATATATAGCGATTTGGCAATGTTATGGTTTACTTGCGTACAATCTTGGTTTTACTTTCGAAGATGTAGTTCGTGCGTATATTGAAAAAAACCAAGAAAATTATAATCGTCAACGTACAGGATATTAAATAATTAAGAAATACACCAATTTTCAGACGATTAAGCTAGGAATATTTCGGTAAACGAAGTATAATAAAATAGATACAAGACGTAGGAGGCAAAAGGATGACACAACTAGATCCAACATTACAAATGTTTAAAGATTTAACAGATGCAAATGGTATTGCAGGCAATGAACGTGCACCGCGTGAGGTCATGAAAAAATACATTGCACCATATGCAGATACTGTAGAAACAGATAACTTAGGTAGTGTAATTGCTAAAAAAGTAGGCGATGAAAACGGACCTAAAATCGTCGTGGCAGGACATTTAGATGAAGTAGGTTTCATGGTTACACAAATCGATGACAAAGGCTTTATCAAATTCCAAACAGTAGGTGGCTGGTGGAGCCAAGTTATGCTGGCACAGCGCGTTACAATTACGACACGTAAAGGCGATGAAGTAATTGGGGTTATCGGTTCAAAACCACCTCATATTTTACCTGCTGATGTGCGCAATAAAGTAGTAGACATTAAAGATATGTTTATTGATATTGGTGCCGCTTCTAAAGATGAAGTGCTTGAGTGGGGCGTACGTCCTGGCGATATGGTAACACCATATTTCGAATTTAATGTGATGAAAAATGAAAAATATCTATTAGCAAAAGCTTGGGATAATCGCATTGGTTGTGCCATTGCTATTGATGTAATGAAAGCTTTACAAAATGAAAAACATCCTAATATTCTTTATTCAGTAGGAAATGTGCAAGAAGAAGTTGGACTTCGTGGAGCTAAAACAGCAACACATAAAATCCAACCGGATATTGGATTTGCAGTTGATGTAGGTGTAGCGGGAGATACTCCAGGCGTAACAGCTAAAGAATCAACTAGTAAAATGGGAGCGGGCCCTCAAATCGTTGTGTATGATGCATCTATGGTATCACACCGTGGCTTACGTGAATTCGTATTAGACGTAGCAGACGAGAACAATATTCCTTACCAATTTGAAGCAATGGCTGGCGGTGGTACAGATGCTGGCTCTATCCACGTAACAGCAAATGGTGTACCAGCACTATCTATCGGTATTGCGACACGTTATATCCATTCACATGCAGGTATCCTACATCGTGATGATTATGATAACGCTGTTAAATTAATGGTTGAAGTCATTAAAAAATTAGACCGTGATGCAGTGAATAAAATTACATTCGATTAATTGTATGGAAAAAACTAACTAGAATTATATGCGGTTTGCCTTCTAACTAAAATGTTAGGAGGCTTTTTTCGTTGGAAAGGGACCACAACGATTTAACATAATAGTTATTAATATTGATCATAAGTACATATTATTAGCACAATGAAAATGAAACGAAAATACTATATTTGAAAATTATTTTTATATGGTATAATTTCCTATAAAAGGAGTGGATTTATTTGGGAATTAAAAAACCAATCAAGTTTTTAATATGTTTATCTATTAGTTTATGCCTTCTAACTTATCCAAGTATTTCATTTGCTGAAACACTTGTGACTAATAGTTCAAGTGATATTGATACGGGTATAGCAAACTTGAACTACAACAACATGGAAATATTAGCAGTGAATGGTGACAGGGTTGATAGCTTTGTTCCTAAAGAAGGAGTTAGCTCAAATGATAAATTTATAGTGGTGGAACGTAACAAGAAATCACTGACAACTTCACCAGTGGATATATCAATTATTGATTCTATGGCGAATCGTACATATCCAGGGGCATTACAACTTGCCAACCAAGCTTTTGTAGACAATCAACCTAACTTATTGGTGGCTAAAAGAAAACCACTAAATATTAGCATTGATTTACCTGGCATGAAAAGGGAAAATACTTTGACTGTGGATAATCCGACATATGGTAATGTATCTGGTGCAGTGGATGAGTTAGTGTCTACTTGGAGTGAGAAGTATTCCACAACACATACGTTGCCTGCAAGACTACAATATTCAGAATCTATGGTTTATAGCAAATCTCAAATAGCAAGCGCTTTGAATGTAAACGCCCAAGTTCTCGACAATTCTCTGGGAATTGACTTTAATGCGATTGCGAATGGAGAGAAAAAAGTGATGGTTGCGGCATACAAACAAATTTTTTATACCGTAAGTGCCGAACTGCCTAACAATCCATCAGAACTTTTCGATGATAGCGTTAATTTTGCAGAGTTAACTCGTAAAGGAGTAAGCAATGATGCCCCTCCCGTTATGGTGTCGAATGTAGCCTATGGGAGAACAATTTATGTGAAATTAGAAACAAGCTCTAAGAGTAAGGATGTACAAGCTGCTTTTAAAGCATTACTGAAGAATGTTAATACGAATGTGGAAACTAGTGCACAATACAAAGATATTTTTGAGGAAAGTTCCTTTACGGCTGTAGTATTAGGCGGAGATTCACAAAAGCATAATCAAATTGTCTCAAAGGACTTTAATGATATTAGAGATGTAATTAAAGATAATGGAGAATTTAGTCTTAAAAACCCAGCCTATCCAATTTCATATACAAGTGTTTTCTTAAAGGATCATTCAATTGCTGCTGTTCATAATAATACAGATTATATCGAGACGACAGCTACGGAATATTCTAAAGGAAAGATCATCCTCGATCATTATGGTGCATACGTTGCTCAATTTGAAGTAGCTTGGGACGAATTCTCTTACGATGAAAATGGAAATGAAGTATTAACCCATAAAACTTGGGATGGAAATTGGAAGGACAAAACAGCTCATTTTTCTACAGTAATACCGCTTCCAGCTAATTCGAAAAATATAAGAATTTATGCTAGAGAATGTACAGGTCTTGCATGGGAATGGTGGAGAACGGTTATTGATGAATATAATGTTCCGTTGTCTAATGAAATCAAAGTCTCCATTGGAGGTACTACATTATACCCAACTGGTAGTATCGAGTAAGTAGCAGTATATAAAGGTAATGACTATAAAGAATTTTACCTCCTAACAAATTATTGTTAGGAGGTTTTTATCGTTTTCAAGTTCTTTCAATAACTGCGCTCACTTTTCCTTCTTTATTCATAACCAATCTTTCTTTAAGTGAATTTCTACAAAGGATTCGGCCGTAAAAATAACTAAAATGCATAAATATTCGTTTTGACGAATTTTTGTAACATTTAATAATTATTGAATAAAATTATAAAAATTCAATTGATTTTATATTTATGCATGTTATACTAATTTCAACAGCAATGATACAAGGAGCGAAGGCCATGAAATTACTCGAAGAAGTACAGCTAAAGTTAGTTTCTAGTTTAAAGGGAAAAGACCTATTAACTTTGCTAGACTATACAAGTCAAGAAGTTGAAGAACTTATTGAATTAGCAACACAGCTTAAAATGATTACCAAAGAGGGGAAATGCCCAAGATTACTAGAAGGTAAAACACTTGGTATGATTTTTGAAAAACATTCAACGCGTACTCGTATTTCATTTGAAGTCGGCATGAATCAGCTAGGTGGGAAAAGTATGTTTATGCATGCGCGTGATTTACAAATAGGTCGTGGTGAATCCATTTACGATACAGCACATGTCTTATCAGGCTATTTGGATGGCATTATGATCCGAGCAAATTCCCATGCAATGGTGAAGGAACTAGCAGAGCATGCGGCTATTCCTGTCATCAATGGATTAACAGACATTTATCATCCATGCCAAGCTTTAGCGGATTTAGAAACAATTGCAGAGAACAAAGGTTTTTTAAAGGGGCTTAAAATTGCCTATGTGGGAGATGGCAACAACGTAGCACATTCTTTAATAGTTGCTTCAGCGCATGTTGGGATGAATGTAGCTGTGGCGACACCAGCAGGCTATGAATGTGATGCAGAAGTAATCGCTAAAGCACAAGTAATTGCCGCGGCAAATGGCAGCACAATTATGATGACACATGACCCTGTGGAAGCTGTATTAAATGCAGACGTTGTTTATGCAGATGTTTGGACATCGATGGGCCAAGAGGAAGAAGCAGCAAAACGTTTGCAAGATTTTGCAGATTACCAAATTAATGATGAGCTTGTAGCGTATGCGAAACCGAACTACATGTTCCTACACTGCTTGCCAGCACATCGTGAGGAAGAAGTGGCAACATCTGTTATTGATGGCCCTAATTCTTATATTTTTGAGCAAGCTGAGAATAGACTTCATGCACAGAAAGCAGTTCTTGCATCGATTTTAGCGTAAGATTTGACCTATACTTTTCAGGTTGAGAAGTAAAATAGAGTTTACGTGTGCAACAGTGGGTGCCCATGTGAATAACATACAGTGGTTGGCAGACAGAGGGATGTTCACCACGCGCGATGCTTGTTGTCAAGATGGATGGCTGCATCGCTACATAGTTAAGTAACCTGGGAGACGCTGGGTTACTTTTTTCTTTTGTATCGAGGGATATAAGACTAAAAACTAAGTTTTCCTATAAAATATAGAGAATATAAAGAATTATTTATATAATAGAGTAAATAAGGATGAAGGGATGGAATTTACATGAATATAGACCATATCGAGGCTTTTTTATATGTTGTCCATTATAAGAGTACACATAAGGCAGCCAACGCCTTGTTTCTTTCTCAACCCACCGTGACTGCACGCATCAAATCATTGGAGCGGGAGCTAGGGGTTGAGTTATTTTATCGAGAGGGACGAAGTGTAACCTTATCAGATAAAGGCAAAGGTTTCTTACCTTTCGCGACTCAAATCGTACAAACGTTTCAGCAAGGAAAGAAGCAATTGGAAAAGACACAGGAAACAGATGATGTATGTATTGGTGCAAATGGCCTAACAGCTCAATATTTTTTAGCGTATGCGTTGCCTAAATGGAAAGAACAATTTCCTAATTTGCGTTTTCAATTGGTGACAGGTTCAACAACTATGCTATTAGAAAAATTGGAGAGTCACCAAATTCATGTAGCTTTCATTCAGTATGTACACAGAGAAGGAATATTCAACGAGTTATTATTAAATAATGCGGTGAAACTTGTGAGGCATTGTGAACACCCGTTACCACAATATGATTGCATCGAAGCGAAAGAATTGGCACAACAGAAAATGGTGTTTTTTGAGTGTGGAGCGTTCGATTGGAATTATGTGCATAAAATGTTCGAGGTAGAGGGGGTAGCCGCCAATATAGAGGTTCGAACAGACCATTTAGAAATCGCTAAGGCTTTCATTCGCACAAAAAACTATATTAGCTTTTTACCACAGCTTTGTGTCAAGAATGAACTTGAAAGCGGCGAATTTGTTGAAGTAGATATCAAGCATTTACTGGATATGAATCAACATATCTTCCTAACTTATAAAAATAAAGATACATTGACTTCTGCTTTTTGGGAGACAATTTGTCATACAGCGAAGGATTTTGAAAGGGTACAAATGATGGAGTGATAAAATTTTTTATTTAAACGCTAAATTTTTTCTATTACTTAACCTATTGCATATTATCTGAATGAACTGTAATATCATTCTCAATCCAAATTTATTTATGAATGATCGTAAATAAATATTTTTTTAACATAAAAACATACTTAACCACTATGTTTAGTAAAAAATAAAAATGAGGAGGAATTAATATGGCTAGACAAGACAAAATTCGTTTTGGAGCAATTATTCACGGGGTAGGTGGTAATATTTCAAGTTGGCGTCATCCAAAGGTAGCGAGCAATCAAAGTGTCAACCTACCTTTTTATATTCAACAGGCTCAAAAGGCAGAGGAAGGGAAATTTGATGTTGCTTTTATTGCGGATGGCTTATTTATTAATGAAAAATCGATTCCTCATTTTTTAAATCGTTTTGAGCCTATTACGATATTATCAGCATTGGCTGTAGCAACTAACAATATTGGGCTAGTTGGAACAGTATCAACTTCCTATAGCGAACCATTCACAGTGGCACGCCAGTTTGCTTCTTTAGATCATATTAGTGCAGGGCGTGCAGGCTGGAATGTTGTAACTACTCCTTTAGAAAGTACAGCTTTGAACTACAATAAAACTATTGAACAACATCCTAGTCATGCAGAACGCTATCAAATCGCTGAAGAATATTTAGAGGTTGTCAAAGGTTTATGGGATTCTTGGGAAGATGATGCCTTTATCGCAGATGTCGAAAATGACCAATTTTTTGACCCGGAAAAATTGCACACATTACATCATAAAGGGCAGTATTTTTCAGTCCAAGGTCCACTTAATATTGGACGAACAAAGCAAGGTCAGCCAGTTATATTCCAGGCTGGGGCATCTGATGCTGGGATTCGATTAGCTGCTAAGGATGCAGATGCCATTTTTACACATGGAGCATCTATTGAAGAATCACAAAAATTTTATAAAAGAGTCAAGGCAGAGATTGCAGCATTTGAGCGAAATCCAGATGAGGTAAAAATTTTCCCAGGTATTTCCCCAATCATTGGCGATACAGTTGAGGAAGCAGAGGCAAAATACCAGGAGATTGTTGAATTAGTTTCCATTGACCGTGCTCTGGCTTATCTTGGACGTTATTTCGATCATCATGATTTTACACAATATGATGTGGACGCGCCTTTTCCTGAACTAGGTGATATAGGGGCCAATAGCTTTAGAAGTACGACTGATTATATTAAACGCTATGCTAAGCAGGAGGGACTTACATTACGTCAAGTCGCTTTACGTGAGGCGACTCCTAAAACAGCATTTTTTGGAACGGCAGAACAAGTGGCAGATCTAGTACAGGAATGGTTTGAAAAGGAGGCAGCAGATGGCTTCATAATCGGTGTAACGGTACCAGGTGCCTTAGAAGATTTTGTTGATAAAGTAGTACCAATATTACAAGCTAGAGGACTTTATCGAGAAGACTATGAAGCTGATACATTACGTGGAAATTTAGGTTTGCCATTTAAAGAAAGCCGGTATATCAAGCAGTCTGTTTAAAAACCAAGTAAAGTTATTTGAATAAGTGAAATTAAGGAGGCTGTGTATGAGTTATACATTAGGCATATTAGATCAAAGTCCAATTATTGATGGAGCTACAAATGAACAAACATTACAAAAAACTGTCGCATTGGCACAGAAAGCGGAGCAGTTAGGCTACTCTCGTTTTTGGGTATCGGAGCATCATCATACGGATGCACTAGCAGGGTCATCTCCAGAAGTATTAGTTTCCTATTTACTTGCAAAAACCGAGACTATTCGCATTGGGTCTGGTGGAGTCATGCTTCAGCATTACAGTCCATACAAAGTAGCTGAAAATTTTCATGTCCTTGCATCATTAGAGCCGGGGCGTGTTGATTTAGGCATTGGGAAGGCACCAGGTGGTTTACCGCTTTCTACAAAAGCTTTACAATATGGCACGCTCAATCAAGGCGAGGACTTTGAGGAGAGACTAACATTTTTACAGCAATTAATTGAACAAAATGTACCTACGAATCATGATCTTCATGGTGTGCAAGCAACACCCATTCCAAAAGTAAAGCCGGCTCTATTCTTATTAGGGGCAAGTCCGCAAAGTGCAGAACTTGCAGGGAAACTTGGAATTGCATTTGTCTTTGCACGATTTATTAATAGCGACAATGAATTATTGGCTCAGTCGTCTACTATTTATCGTGAACATCATCCTAATGGTCACTTTTCTGTCTCGATCGCAGCAGTTGCTGCACCGACAAATAAAGAAGCAAAAGGCTTGATAGAAGACCAAAAAATTACAAAAGTTCATTTGGCAAGCGGTAGGACGTTGACTTTACAATCAGTAGAGCTAGCAGAAAAATTTGGGCAGGAATCTGGAGAGGAATATACGGTCAAACAATATGATGCGGATATTGTTTATGGGTCACCAGAAGAAATTAAAGATCTACTAGATCATTTTCATATGCAGTATCAAATAGATGAATTCATTTTGCACACGCCTGTACGAAAGGAATTTGAACGGCAACGCTCCTTTGAGCTTTTAAGTCCTATTCATTTAAAGTTGCAGCAACAAATAACGGTAATCTAAGGAGGAAAATTAATGACAGTGACAAGAGATATCATTGTTTGGACGAAGCAGGGATGTAGCTATTGTGATGATATAAAAGCGTATTTACAAGAACAACATATTCCTTATAAAACAGTTGATGTAACCAATAATGATACGTTTAGAGACATTCTTGACTTAAAATATGGCGTTCGTTATGTGCCGATTGTGGAAATTGGCTCGAGCGAAAGTGGTGTCTATAGAGCCATAACAGAAATTGGATTAGAGCATGTAAAGAATGCACTTGCTGTGGGCTTACCCTCACATTTATAGAAGGAGGAGAGGGAATTTTATGAAAAAAATATTATTTTATATGCTACTTTTACTGATGGCACTTTTAACAGCATGTGCGAGTTCAGAAAAATCGGACGGAGATTCGAATGAACAAAAAACAGCACAAGGTGGGAAAGATGTCCAAAAAATTATTGTCGGTACAGGTACACAATTTCCAAATATTTGTTTTATAGATGAAAAAGGAAACTTAACTGGCTATGATGTGGAGCTAGTTCGAGCAATCGATGAAAAGCTACCTGAGTATGAATTTGAATTGAAAACAATGGAATTTTCAAATTAATTACTAAGTTTAGAAACAAGAAAAATAGATTTTATAGCCCATCAAATGGAAGTTAATAGTGAACGAGAAGAAAAGTTTTTATTTAATAAAGAACCATATAATGTTTTCCCATTAAAGGTGACAGTAAATGAAAAGAATAATGAGATTCAATCTATTGAAGATTTGAAAGGGAAAAACGTGAGCGTTTCTCCAACAAGTAACTCTGCTGTCTTTATTGAAAAATATAATAAGGACCATCATTTAGGAGCGAATATCGTTTATTCTTCAGGTTCAGTCGATGTGAATAATCAACTGGCAAGTGGTCGTATTGATGCTATTATTACGACACCCTTTGCGGTGAAATATTATAACGAAAGCAATAAGGCACAGCAAAAGGTCGTTGGGGATGCATTATTAAATTCGAAGGTTTATTTCTTATTAAATAAGGATGAGGTGGAATTACAAGAGCGTTTAGATGAGGCCATTGTTGAGCTAAAGAAAGAGGGAGTGATTAGCGATCTAAGTAAAAAATGGTTAGGAGATGATTACACAGTAGACTTCTAACAATTAGGAAAGGAAGAAAGAAGTATGGATAATAATTTTGATTTTGTACTTATTGCGAAAGTACTTCCGACATTGCTTCAGTATTTACCAGTAACAGCTGAAATACTAGTGTTCTCCATACTTTTTGGTATGGTGCTTGGAATAATGCTAGCTATACCAAAGCTTCTAAACATAGCAGGATTAAAGCAAATTATCACAATTTATATTTCATTTATTCGTGGCACACCAATTTTAGTGCAGTTGTTTTTAGTATTTTATGGGGTACCAGCACTCCTAAAGCTCATTCAAATTGATGTTACTCGAATGGATGCCATGTATTTTGTCATTATTACGTATACTTTGAGCAATGCGGCAGCCTTTGCTGAAATATTTCGTGCAGCCATATTAACTGTCGACCGTGGGCAAATGGAGGCAGCCTATTCCGTGGGCTTAAGCGGTCCTCAGGCTTTTCTGCGAATTGTTTTCCCACAAGCAATCCGCGTTGCTTTTCCTAATATAGCGAACACAATGATTAGTTCATTAAAAGATACATCACTCGCTTTTTCCATAGGTGTAATGGATATGGTTGGGCGTGGAGAAACTTTAATCGCGTCCACAACTCGGGCATTTGAAATATATGTGGCATTATCGATCGTTTACTTTGCGATTGTCCTAATTCTTGAAAAAATATTCAAATTCAATGAACGTTATTTCAATCGCTATATGCTAAAAGAAGTTGCCACTCATTAGGGGGATGTGCTATGACCATTGATATTGCATTTGTGTTGGTGGCTTTACAAGAAATTAGTAGAGTAATACCACTAACTCTATTCATGACATTTACACCTGTTTTATTAGGTATTGTAATAGGGATACTAATAGCCTTTGTGCGGATAAAACAAATAAAATTTTTGACACCCTTCTTAAATTTCTATGTTTCCTTTTTCAGAGGCACACCTATTATTATGCATATCATGCTTGTTTATTTTGGATTACCCATGCTAGTGGATGTTGTGGCAAATACTTTCCACTTATCATTTCAATCCAGTTCCATTCCTATATTATTTTTTGTAATACTTGCACTTACATTCAGTGCAGGGGCTTATGCTTCAGAAATTATTCGCTCTGGTATTTTAAGTGTACCGAAAGGACAATTGGAAGCGGCTTATGCAATAGGTTTAACATTTACACAAGCAATGCGACGTTATATTTTACCCCAAGCATTTGGTAAGTCAATTCCTAACTTTACTAATGTCTTTATTGGTTTTTTACATGCTACATCATTAGCCTTTTTTCTGTCCATTAAAGAATTGACAGGAGTGGCGAACATTGTTGCTTCTGTGAACTTGAAGTTTTTAGAGGCTTTCATTGCGGTTGGAATCATTTATTGGGGGATTTCAATTATTACAGAATGGATCTCACATCGTATTGAAAAAAGAGTAACGGCCTATAGTAAAAGTGGCCTGTAGTAGAAAGGGGAAAATATATGACAATAGCGGAAATTGTTATTGAACATTTACAAGAGGAAGATTATGCAGCTTATCTTGAGGTTTTAGTAGAAAGCTATGGGCAATATGAAAAGGATTATAAGGACCCAGAGCACTGGGCTTCGTATTTAAATGATATTCGAGCATCTGTTGGCAATCCAAACGCTGAAACTATTCTAGTTGCAAAACGAGGAGATGAGATTTTAGGTGGACTACAATTGTTTACCGATGCGGAGAAAGCATATGGGCTGCCTGAGCTTAATATTCAATCGACCATCGTGCGTTTATTGGGGGTCCATCCAAAAGGAAGAGGGCAGGGAGTTGCCAAGAAATTATTGCATGAAAGCTTTGCCTTTGCAAGAAAGAGACAGGATCAAGCACTATATTTGCATTCAGGAGATATTATGCAGGCTGCTATTAATCTCTATTTATCTTTAGGTTTTGTAAGAGACGAGTCAAAGGAGTTTTATAAGGGAGAAATATTAGTAAAGAGCTTCCGCTATGATTTATAAATTAAAGCCGCTGATTGTTGGAATCAGCGGTTTCTTTATGGCTATAGGGAGAAAATTTTCCCTGGATTCATTATGTTAAGGGGGTCAAGTGCTATCTTAATACTTTTCATGACAGCAAGGGAGGTGCCGTGTTCAGTAGCTTGATATTTCATCTTGCCAATTCCAACCCCATGTTCTCCTGTACATGTGCCCCCACGAAGTAGAGCATATTGAACGATGTGCTCGTTAAAGCGATCGGCTTTTGTCTGCTCCTCTGCATCATCGGGATTTAACATTAACAGCGCATGGAAGTTTCCGTCTCCTACATGCCCGACAATTCCTCCTGCTAGTCCAACAGTATTTAGTTGCTCCCTTGCATATAAAATAGTTTCTGCAAGCATGGAAATAGGAACACAAACATCTGTCGACATAAGCTTTTTACCAGGATGAGCATGCATATAAGCATAGGCCAATGAATGGCGTGCTTCCCAAAGCTTATTACGTCCAGCATTATCGTGTTCAAACTCAACAGATAGGCAATGAAAGTCCTCAAAAATTTCTGTAGCAAATGCTATATCGGCATGCATACCTGCTTCATTTCCATGGAACTCTAAAAAGAGTGTCGGCTTTTCGTTAAAGGCAGTGTCATTATAAATATTGGCTTGTTGAATGGAGGCCTCATCGACCAATTCCACACGACCAATTGATATTCCTGTCTGTAATAATGCTGTGACGGAACTGACAGCATCACCGACTGTATTAAAGACAGCCCGTCCTGCGGTCACAAATTCAGGTATTCCATATACTTTCAGTGTAAGCTCAGTAAAGCAACCGAGCGTACCTTCTGAACCAACGAATAAACCGTTTAAATGATAGCCAGAAGAGGACTTTGCTGCCAAATTTCCTGTATGGATTACAGAGCCGTCTGCCAGTACTACTTCTAAATCACGAACTTGATCGCGCATAACACCGTAGCGAACCGCAGTAGTGCCACTAGCGTTAGTAGCTGCCATACCACCTAGTGTGGCATCAGCACCTGGGTCCACTGTAAATTGTAGCCCATACTTTTTTAATTCCTTATTCAATTGTGAACGTGTGACGCCTGGCTGTACTTTTACAAGAAGGTCTTCAGGTCTAACTTCTAAAATAGCATTCATTTCAGAGAAATCGATTGAAATACCATTTGCAATGGGAATTGCATTTCCTTCTAGGCTTGAGCCAACACCGAATGGTACAACTGGAACACGTTGTGCATGCGCGACTTTTAAGATGGCACTGACATCAGCGGTGGAACGGGGAAAAACAACGATATCAGGTAAGCTCATCGCATGATGGGATTCATCCTTACCATGTAGCTGTCGTACCGTTTCGTTTGTTGACACTTGTTCTTCTAATAATACCTGTTTGAGTTGATTGACAATAAATTCTACTGCAACAGTCATTCCAATCCCTCCAAATTTTCTGATAAGTAAAACATTATCATGCATTTATTGGAAATGGAATGCATTGCTTATAAAAAATCAGTTTGCAAATGCTTTTTCTAACTTTTGAACGAATGCTTCTTGCTCAGTGGAGTTTGATTGCTTCCACCATTTTTCAAAAAATACCCCAAGTCCTGGCAGTAAATGCTCTTCTCCACGGCTAATGGCATCTTCAACAATATCTTTAATTTCTGCCGCAGATTGACCGTGTACATTGGCTGTAATCGCATCTCTAATTTGAAAATTCATCTATTTCGCCTCCTTAATAGTAATTTGTCCAAGTATCTTTTTATATATGTACGAAATGCCAAAGAAAATATATCAAATTTACAAAAATAAGCTGTAATTAGGATGAAAAACGATAGGAATTTGAACCATATTGAGTAATCAAATGATAAAAGTGAACATTCGATTTCAAAAAATATCCAGATTAAGATAATGTCACCTAGGAATATTGGACTGTGCATAGTCAACAGGAAGAGACATATGACCATTCATAACAATCGAAAGCTCACAACTACCCAATCATTTGAGGAAATCTTGGAAAGTGTGCAACCGATGATTAGCTCTATTCTTACAAATTTGAGCATTTATAAAGATTATGATTATTATCGTCAAGTAGCGACTATTGCTGTTTGGAGAGCATGGCTAAAAGCAGATCCATCAAAAGGACAATTATCTGGTTATATTTATTCCAACATAAAAGGAGAAATATTAAATGAATTAATAAAGGAAAAAAACTATTTAGCGAAAATAGCTACAGTGGATGATGAAACACTTGACTATCTTCGTAGTGAGTTTGAGTGGGAGGAATATAACTATCCAGAAAGTTCAAACCTTCTAGAAAGTTTGGTATGCCAGTTAAAACAGGTAGAAAGGAGGATCTTATACCTATATTATGTAGAAGATCTCAGTGATCAAGACATCGCTAAAATACTTGGTTTTTCCGTAGCAGCCAGTAAAAAAAGAAGGCAAAGAATCATTAAGAAGTTAAGAAATAAGGATTTTAGGGTGAGAAAAAAGCAATAATATATCAAAAGTATGCTAATATTGTAATAAAATGAATATTAGCATACTTCACTTGAATGCATACAAATTACGATAAAAGTGTTATGATTTGTAAGTAGTCAAAGAAAAATACAATTTTACATAAATTATTCAATTGTGATAGTTAAAAATACCTAGCGATTTTTTACATAGTAGTATGGAGGGTTTGTGTTGGGCAAATGGTTTAATCAGATCGATAAAAAAGAGGTTTGGTACATGGTATTACCATTACTACTGGTCATACCATTATTAAGTTTTAGCAATCAAATATATGGTGTTTTTCAAGGTGAGATTTATACAAATTTAAAATTGATTATACAAGTTTTAATTATTGTATTTACAATGGCAATTGCCATACAATCTTATTTAGTTTTTTCCCACTTACTATCAAATCAAACTTTATACATAGGAAATGTGTTTTTTATTCTAGCATTACTTGAATTAGTCAGTTTATTTTTTAGCCATAATCATTACATTAAATGGGATTATATGGATGGAACTTTGCATATCTTAATACGTTTTTATTTATCACTCGGTTTTTTATTTATTATTTTATACCCTAAAAAACAATTAACAATGAAGCATCGAACCCTTAGTTATAGCGGTTCTCTACTTTTTGTTATAGCAAGTATTCTCCTAGTATATATCTCACCAAAATTATTGCCTGTACAATGGATAGATCATATTGATAATATGGTACACCTATTTTCTATTGTTCTTCAACTGATAACAATAAACATTATTAGTAGGTTTTTTAAGAAAATGCCAAAGCGTTCCATGTGGCTCATCAGTGCAGCTATCTCGCTCATTATAAGTGATACGTTTTTTATTATTAGCCAAGATACGCATGCGATTTGGGATTTCTCCGCCCTTATATATCAATTTTTAGCATTTTACTTTTTCTTAAAGGCGATTTATTATACATCTGTTGAAAAACCATTTCAACAACTGTTAAAAATAAAGAAGGATCTTGAACAATCACAACGGGAGCTACAATTTCAAGCCTATCATGACGATATTACACTATTGCCAAATGAGCATTTATTACTTAAAACATTAAAGGAAAAATTACATGAAAACGGACTTCAAAAGGCGATCATTGCCATAGAGATCGATCGGTTTGCAGCCATTCGTTCTTCCATAGGGATCAGTCATTCTAATAAAATGATGCAGCTAGTGGCAGAACGTATTCAAACGATTTTACCACCGCATTATTTTGCGACCAAACTACAAGAGGGCCAATTTGTCATTTACATTCATCATGTAAAGACTGTTGAGGAGCTATTACAATTTTGTTTAAATCTAAAAAGTGCCATGAAAAAACCTTTACAAGTACAATTATTTTCTTTAAATGGCAATTTAAATATGGGAATCGCCTTACAGGAGGAAAAGTGGACAGGTGAAGAGCTATTGATGCATGCCCAATTAGCCATGCGAGAGTCTAGACAAATTCCGCAAAGATTTCTTTTCTATAAGCCTTACATGTCTAAAGGAATTGCAGATCGGATATTGTTAGAGCAAGATTTACATAATGCGTTAGCCAATAACGAATTTTATTTAGATTATCAACCACAGGTAAATTTAAAAAGTGGTGCAATTGAATCAGTTGAAGCACTAGTCCGCTGGCGACATCCAAATCGAGGATTTGTGTCACCTGAAATATTTATTCCGATTGCCGAAGAATGTGGTCTCATTATTCCACTTGGCAAATGGATATTAGAAACAGCCTGTCAGCAAGCGAAACAATGGGAGGAACAAGGGTTACCTCCAATCAAAGTGGCCGTGAATCTTTCACTTGGACAATTATTTCAACAAGATTTAGTTGAAATGGTGGGTGACATATTACAACGTTCGAAATTAGATGCCCATTATTTGCAATTAGAAATTACGGAAAGTATGACAATGAATATTGATCAAATGACACAGCTACTGCATGAATTAAAGGCGCTTGGTATTCAAATAGCAGTAGATGATTTTGGCACAGGGTATTCATCGTTATCCTACTTAAAGGATTTCCCAATTGATTGTCTAAAAATTGACCGTACTTTTGTGAGAAATGTTCAACATAATCCAAATGATGAGGCACTTGTGTCGATGATTATTTCGATGGCAAAGCATTTACGCTTGAAGGTTGTGGCGGAGGGCATCGAAGAGGTTGAGCAGCTGTCGTTTCTGATGGAAGGTGGGTGTGATTATATTCAAGGTTATTTATTTAGTAGACCGATTTCACCTCAGCAAATTTCGGAAACCTTTCATGATTTACACTACCATGTAGATGAAGTCTTAACGCAGCTTCGATATAAAAAACAATATAGTATGTAAAGCAATGCAAAGAACCTGCTTAGGTAAAGATAAGCAGGTTCTTTCTTTTCTAGTGAACGAGATATTCTTCCTTCAGTTCAGATATATCTACTTCAGACCGCTCCTCTAAAGAGCGGCGTAGGTGAACAGTCGCTGTTTTCTCATCATGGAGTTTATCGATCCAAACGGATACACCATTATAGCTTACTTCATATTCTAACGGTGAGGCGACAATTTCACGTGCACGTTGAAAATCCAACAGAAGCCCCCCTTATTTTTTCTTCTTATTGTGCTGCGTTACTGTATTTATCAGCTCCATGAACTCTTGAGAAAATTCCTCACTAACCTTATTAGGGGCGATCTTCTGGTTTTTTGGCGTTTGAGGTAATGAACCTTTATTGTTACTTTGACCTTGTTTATTGTCTCTTCCCATGTGAGTTGCTCCTTTCAAATTGGTATATCTTAATATGGCTTTTAAATAAGCTTTTTATCATGGGAAAAAATCGGGAAATGTAGCATATCTTTATTAGTTGAGTGCACAATAAAAAAACTACGGTTTTTTTATAGAAAAATTCTCATTTAAAAGTACCCAATTTTGTGGGAATGGGAAACCTAAAGCCCAATAACTAATTCCTCGAAGATTATATTGTTTGACCATGTCAAATTTAGCTTGTGCACTTCTCGCATCTTCGAACCATACCTCATGGTTTCTTCCTTGTTCATCGACATAACGATAAAATGGGGATTGCGCTGTTTGGTCATATTGGATGGTGGCACCATATTTAATGGCTCGATTAAGAGCCTCCTGTGGACTAAATGTCTCGGCTTCTTGGCCTTTGAGATGAGGTAATAACCAATCACGGGCATATAGCTCAAAGCCTAATAAAATTTTATCCGCAGGTATTTCTGTAAGTGCATATTCAACAACTCTTTTCATTTCATTAATAGGGGAAATGGCTTGAGGAGATCCAAAACGATATCCCCATTCATACGTCATCAAAACTACAAAATCTGCTATTCGACCATGTGCCTCGTAATCATGTGCTTCATATAACGTTCCAACTTGCGTTGCACTTGTTTTAGGTGCGAGTGCAGTTGATACGAGATAACCCATAGGATGTAGCATATCCGCTGCTAATTGGATAAATGCATTGTAATTTTCTCGATCAGCAGGCAAAACATTTTCAAAATCAATATTCAAAACTTGATAGCCCTTCTCTTTCATCACCTGTAAAACATTATTCATCACTTTGACACGTAACTCTTCATTGGACAAGACAACATGTGCCAAATTAGAGCCTTCTTCTGTTGAAGTAAAATTAGTGAGGGTTAACATAGGAATGATGTTTTTAGCCTGTGCAGCTGCTATCATTTCTTCATCATTTATAGGCTGTAATGTACCGTCTTCCTTCATTTTATAAGCAAAAGGACTAAAATAAGTAAGTAGATGGCCAACGGCATTAATGGAATCAATTGCTTCCTTATATGGTTGGTAAGAATAAGCATTTACTTCGATAAGTGGTAATTTTCTAGGGATGATTAATTGAGCACCCACATAAATCATATTAGGGTTGTTAATATGATTTGCAGCAATAATTGCTTGGATAGTCGTATCATAATTTTGAGCTATTTGCCATAAAGTTTCACCAGGCTGCACAATATGAATGACTGGTGGAATAATTAATTTAGTACCAGGTGTTAACATATCAGGGTTCGTTAGATGATTGTCTGCAATGATTGCTTGTAGCGGAACGCCAAATTGTTGGGCAATCGACCATAATGTATCTCCGCTTTTCACGGTATATGTGGTATACGATGAAGGGATAACAAGTGATTGTCCGATGGCTAATTGATCTGGTGTAGCTAACGCATTTAACAGAGTAATAGATTGAACAGATACCCCATAACGATTGGCAATATGCCAAAGCGTTTCCCCAGCACTTACTACATGAATAATCATAGAACACCTCCTAAATGATAGTTCATTACTGCATCATATGATTCAAATCATGAAATGAGTATTTTATAAGAGATATGCAAAAGCTTAAAGCTTCAAATTCTTTCCCCAGGATACCTAGCATAGGATATGACATAGATTAGATATGAAGGGGAAGGGGTTTTAGGTGAAGAAAGCGAAACTTACAGGTAGAATTGTTACTCCTGAAGATCCGAATTATGAACAAGCGCGGACGAATAATAATTTAAATAATCCCAAATATCCGAGCTTAATTGTATTTTGTCAAAGAACAAAAGATGTGGTCAATGCCTTAAAATGGGCAAGGGAAAACAATGAACCTTTCAGGGTTCGCAGTGGCCGACATAGCTATGAAAATTATTCGTTATTAAATAAGGGTCTTGTTATTGATATAAGCGATATGAATAACATGGCGATTAATCTCCAAGATATGTCGGTCAAAATCGAGGCTGGTGCCAATTTAGGAAAGGTATACAGAGAATTATGGGAAAAAGGTGTAACGATACCTGCTGGTACAGAAAGTAGCGTTGGCGTTGTTGGCTTAACCCTTGGTGGAGGGATTGGCATGCTGTCACGACTTTTTGGACTAACTTGTGATAATCTCCTCGAATTAGAGATAGTGATTGCAGGTGGGCAGGATGGTGCCAAGATTATCCAAGCAAATAGGCAAAACAATAATGACCTCTTTTGGGCAAGTTGTGGTGGCGGTGGTGGCAATTTCGGCATTGTCACTTCATTAACATTTAAGCTACATGCTATCAGCGAAGTTTCGCTTTTTTCCATCACATGGGGATGGACCGATTTTGAGCTTGCTTTTGATACATGGCAAAAATGGGCTCCATTTACTGATATGCGTCTGACATCACAAATTGAGTTAAAGACTAAAGAAGTTGGGGAGATCGTATCTCAAGGGGAATTTGTGGGTTCCGCAGCTGAATTAAAAAAACTTCTTCGACCACTAAGAAAAGCAGGTTCACCAATAAATATATGGATAAAGGAAGTACCCTATATCAAGGCTGTAGAATTTTTTGATCTACCAAGTGGTAATCAACCAGTTCTCTATAAAAGATCAGGTTCCTTTATTGAGAGACCGCTTCCTTTTGAGGCCATTAAGAGAATGAAGGAGTTTTTAACGCATGCCCCTAATCCAAATACGACAATTTGGCAGCAATCCTTACGAGGAGCTGTCAGTGAAATTACGCCTAATCGCACAGCCTATTTCTACCGAAATGCAATTATGGCTCAAGAATACAATACCTCTTGGAAAAAAACAGATGAAGAAAAACAAAATATCGAATGGGTGGAGGACATACGGAGAGCTTTATCTCCATATACCACAGGCGATTATGTCAATTTTCCTGATCGATTTATTCAGGATTGGCCAACAGCCTATTATGGTCGTAATTTTAGAAGGTTGAGAGAAGTGAAAACAAAATATGATCCTTTTAATGTTTTTCAATTTCCGCAAAGTATTCCACCTATTAGAAAATGGTTATAGCCTATAAGGTGAGCAGTATGCGGATGCATTGCTGCTCGCTTTTTATAGTGAAAGCATGTCCGATCTATAAAAGGAAATTAATCTTGATAATTACAGTATCAAAGGTCACAATAAAACTATTACATATATTTCTAAAAAGGAGTTAGTAGGATGGAAAATATTGTTGTTCGTAATCATGTGAAAGTAATTGGACAAGGAGATCAACCGATTATTTTTGGACATGGTTTTGGCTGTGATCAAAACATGTGGCGTTTTATTACGCCTGCATTTATGGACAAATATAAAATTATATTATTCGATTATGTCGGATCTGGAAGCTCAGATAAAAATGCCTATACATCAGAGAAATATCAAAATTTGCAGGGCTACGTGCAAGATTTATTGGATATTATTGAATCTTTAAAATTACAGCAAAGTATTTTTGTAGGACATTCTATTAGTTCCATGATTGGACTACTTGCGTCCATCCAACGACCTGAATACTTTAAAAAATTAATTATGATTGGACCTTCACCGTGTTATTTAAATGATGGTGAATATATTGGCGGATTTGAGCGTAGTGATATTTCGGAATTATTAGATATGATGGAAATGAACTTTGCAGGTTGGGCAAGTTATATGGCTCCTATCGCAATGAGCAATCCTGAAAATCCAGCATTAACCGATGAACTCAAACAAACATTTAAATCTGCAGACCCTGTCATTGCGAGAGAATTTGCCGAGGTAACATTTTTATCGGATCATCGAAATGAATTATCAAAGGTAACAGTCCCGGTTTTAATTATACAATGCTCCGAGGACAGTATTGTGCCCATAGGTGTAGGAGATTATTTACATAAACATATTAAAGGCAGTACTTTTAGCTTAATGGAAGCGAAAGGACATTACCCTCACATTAGTCACCCAAATGAAACCATTCAGTGTATTACGGGTTTTTTGTAGGGAAGAATAATGAAAGGATTATTGTAAATGGAACAACGACTTAATGATGCGCCATGTGGTTTTCTTTCCATCACTCATGAAGGAGTAATTGCAGAGGTCAATCACACTTTATTAAATTGGTTAGGCTTTGAGCAGGCAGATTTGCTGCAACAACATCTAGAGATACTTCTATCTACTGCTAATAAATTAATTTTTCACTCGTATTTTTATCCGATAATAAATTTAGAACAGCAAGTAGAGGAATTGTTTATTCATCTCAAACATAAGGAAGGGATGGCTATCCCATTTCTAATGAATGCTAGGTTGTATACCGAAGATACGGTAGAGCGAATTGATTGTATTTTAGTCAAAATGCAAAAACGTATTGATTATGAACAAGAATTACGTTCGGCTAAAAAGCTACTAGAGGCAGCCTACCAAGAAAAAGAGCAGGCATTAGCCAATTTGGAGCAAATTCATGTAGAAATCGAACAACAACAGGCAAAATTGTTAGCCATGAATGCTACTTTAGTTGAATTATCGGAGACAGACAAACTAACGGGTTTAAAAAATAGAAGATTCTTTCAAGATAAACTTGAACAACAGCTCAATAGTTATTATGAATTAGCTAAGCCTTTTTCACTATGTATTCTTGATATTGATCATTTTAAAAAGGTTAATGATACGTTTGGACATCAAGTAGGTGACGATGTTCTTGCTCAATTGGCACAGCTATTAACACAACGAGCGCGTAAAGAAGATACCGTCGCTCGTTATGGTGGTGAGGAATTTGTCATGATTTTACCGGAAACTGATATTGCCGCAGCAAAAGAGTTAGGGGAGCAAATAAGAAAAACGGTGGCGTTAGATTATTGGCCAGCTGGTCAGGTGACGATAAGTATTGGAATGGCAACCGTCACATCCGAAGATACTGGTGCGACATTGCTAAAAAATGCGGATGATGCCTTGTATGCATCGAAAAAAAACGGACGTAACCAAGTGACTCATTTTTATGATATGAAGTAAATATGTGTTATTGTTCCGCTAATAGTTTTTCAATGGAAGGTAAATCGGCAGGAGCAAAAGAAAGCTCCAGCAATTGCTGACGAGGAACCCATTTTGCATCAGCGTGTTCCGATATTTGTGGAGTACCTTTAACAATAGTGGCTAGATAAGTTTCTAGGTGAACAAAAAATTGTTCGTATTCATAAAGAGTTTCGGTCACTGGTTCACCAACTTGAATGATGCAATTGAATTCCTCAAGAATTTCTCGATAAAGTGCTTGCTGGGGAGTTTCACCGGGTTCAATTTTACCACCAGGGAATTCCCAATAATTAGCGAGTACCATATGAGCATTTCTTAAAGCACAGAAAATTTCTTGTCGATCATTTTCAATAATGGCACCCACTACATGTATTGTTTTTTTCACCCTTATCACCTTTTTTCTCGATACTGTAAAATTATTTCGAAATATGTATCATTATAGCATGGTGAAGATGTTAGACACTGCATTAAAATTACACTTGTCTTAGGAAAATAACAGTTTTCTCACATAGCTATGAAATTTAGTATTTCCTAAGGTATAATAATGGTCAATATATAGGGAAAAGGCGGTAATAGGTAGCAATGAAGAGAATCGAATCTACGCAAAATGCGCTAGTGAAATATTGGAAAAAATTAGCGACAACAAGAAAAGAACGGGAACGATCAGGTGAATTCATAGTAGAAGGCTTTCATCTTGTAGAAGAAGCATTAAAAAATAAAGAGCAAGTGCTGCAAATTATTGTACGTGAAGGTGTAGATTTACCGATGCTATGGCCGATTGATGGAATCGCTATTGTAGAGGTGACGTCAGTAGTAGCGAAGGAATTTGCGGAAACAGAAACGTCACAAGGTGTTTTTGCTATCTGTAAACAGCCTGTATTAGAAGAGGAAGTGAAGGCATCTTGGCGTAAAGTGCTATTGATAGATGCTGTTCAAGACCCAGGTAATATTGGGACAATGATTCGTACAGCCGATGCAGCCGGGTTAGATGCCGTTATTTTAGGGAAGGGCTGTGCCGATGTCTACAATCCTAAAACGTTACGAGCTGCACAAGGCTCACATTTCCACATCCCTGTAGTACGTGAAGAGTTAACAGAATGTGTAGACTTTTTACAGGATCAAGGTGTTCCAGTATTTGGTACGGCATTGGATGAAGACGCCGTGCCATATAGCGACATTCAGCATACTGGTGCATTTGCGATTATAATGGGGAATGAAGGTAGTGGCATTCAGCCGCAGCTTTTAGCATTGACAGACCAAAATATAATCATTCCTATTTTTGGTCAGGCAGAATCACTTAATGTAGCTGTAGCAACTGGAATAGTTTTATATGGTTTTGTGAAATAATTGACAGATTCATGCGGGTTTCCGCTAGTTGCCCCTTGATTTGCAACTGATCATTATTGTATAATCAATTCTAAAATGTAAGTTTAAATATGAAATGCTATGACCGGGAAGTAGTAAAAATTGTGAATGGACGACAGGGAGCGTGTGGCCGGAGATTGAGAGCCAACGCCGTACCGATGCAATTTTGAATTCAGCCCGTGAGCAGCTACCGGGACCAGCCTGATGCTGTAAAGGTAAGCCGGCTTTATAAAGTCGTTATGTCAATGAAGTGATTGTAAGGATATTGGCCTTGCAATAACTAGGGTGGTACCGCGAATATGTCCTCGTCCCTTTTTTAGGGGCGAGTTTTTTTATGCCTAAAAACAGGCATTAATTTTCTAAGGAGGTTTTAACATGGAAGAGCAATTAAAGCAATTAGAGCAAGAAGCACTTGCTAAAATTGAAGCAGCAGCAAGTCTAAAAGAATTAAATGAAGTACGTGTTGCATATTTAGGGAAAAAAGGACCTATTACTGATTTATTAAAAGGAATGGGGAAATTATCAGCTGAAGAGCGACCAAAAATGGGTGCTTTAGTGAATAATGTTCGTGAGAACGTAACGGCAGTATTAGAGTCAAAAGCTGCTGTACTTGAAGCAGCAGCTATTGCTGAAAAATTAGCAAGTGAGTCGATTGATGTTACTTTACCTGGACGTGAAATAAAAGTAGGAAATCGCCATCCATTGACACGTGTCATTGAAGAAATTGAAGATTTATTTATTGGGATGGGCTATGAAATTGCTGAGGGTCCTGAAGTAGAGAAGGACTATTATAACTTTGAAGCATTAAATTTACCAAAGGGTCATCCTGCTCGAGACATGCAAGACTCGTTCTATATTTCCGAGGAAATATTATTACGTACTCATACTTCGCCTGTACAGGCTCGTACTATGGAGGCTAAAAAAGGTGAATCTATTCGTATCATATGTCCAGGGAAAGTATTCCGTCGTGATAATGATGATGCCACGCACTCACATCAATTTATGCAAATTGAAGGTTTAGTAATTGGCGAAAATATTCGTATGAGTGATCTAAAAGGAACTTTAGATACTTTAGCAAAAAAAATGTTTGGTGCTGAACGTGAAATTCGACTTCGTCCGAGCTTCTTCCCATTCACAGAACCATCTGTTGAAATGGATATCTCATGCTTTAAATGCGGTGGTGCAGGATGTAACGTATGTAAGAGCACTGGCTGGATTGAAATACTAGGCGCAGGTATGGTTCATCCAAACGTCTTAGAAATGGCTGGCTATGATCCGAAGAAAGTTTCTGGTTTCGCATTTGGTATTGGAGCAGAGCGTATTGCCATGTTGAAATATGGTGTCGACGATATTCGACACTTCTATACAAGTGACACTCGTTTCTTATCACAATTCGAGCGAACAGAGGCGTAAGGGGGATAAAACATGTTAGTATCATTAGAATGGTTAAAAGATTATGTCAATACACAGGACCTAGCACCTGAGCTATTAGCAGAAAAAATTACACGTTCAGGAATTGAAGTAGACGCGGTCATTGATCGTGCAAATGCAATGGATAAAGTTGTAGTTGGATATGTTGTATCAAAAGAAAAACATCCAGAAGCCGATAAATTAAATATTTGTCAAGTGGATGTTGGAGAAGAAGAACCTCAACAAATTATTTGTGGTGCTCCCAATGTAGATGCTGGTCAAAAAGTAATTGTGGCTCGCCCAGGTGCCCATTTGCCAGGCGGTATTAAAATTAAAAAAGCTAAGCTTCGTGGACATGAATCAAATGGCATGATTTGTTCATTACAAGAGCTAGGTATTGAAGGAAAGCTTGTTCCTAAAGCGTATTCTGAGGGCATTTACGTGCTTCCAGAAGGTGCGGAAGTAGGAACGGACGCACTGGCTATTCTAGGCTTACGCGATACGGTGCTAGAGCTTGGTTTAACACCAAATCGATCAGATGCACTTTCAATGCTGGGTGTAGCATATGAGGTGGGCGCTATCCTGTCAGAGGAAGTAAAGTATCCAAATATCGCTTATCAAGCTGCCAGCGAAAAAGCAGAGGATTTACTAAAGCTTCGTGTGGATGATATGCAAGCAAACCCAATGTACGTCGCAAAAGTTGTGAAAAACGTCAAAATTGGTGAGTCACCAATGTGGCTTCAAAATCGTTTGATGGCAGCAGGTGTACGTCCCCATAATAACGTAGTGGACGTAACGAATTATGTGTTAATGGAATATGGTCAACCACTTCATGCCTTTGACTATGATAGCCTTGCAACAGGTGAAATCGTTGTTCGTAAAGCAACGGAGGGTGAGAAAATCACAACTTTGGATGACCAAGAACGTACATTAAAAGCGTCAGATTTAATTATTACGAATGGCAAAGAGCCAGTTGCTATTGCTGGTGTAATGGGTGGTGCTAATTCTGAGGTAACAGATTCTACAACGACTGTTGTCATTGAATCGGCTTATTTCGACGGCTTAACAGTGCGTCAAACATCTCGTCATCTTGGACTTCGATCTGATGCATCTGCCCGCTTTGAAAAAGGGGTAGACCCGAACCGTGTTTTACCTGCAGCCGAGCGTGCTGCAACATTACTTGCTGCATTAGCTGGTGGTGAAGTATTAGAAGGTACATGTGTAGTAGACGAGTTAGATAAAACACCAGCGCGTGTTGTCGTATCACCAGATTTTATTAACGAACGTTTAGGCATGAAGATTGCATTAGAGGATATGCTTTCTATTTTAGAGCGCTTAAAATTCGGAGTAGAAGCTGCGAATGGTTTATTAATTATCGATGCACCAACACGTCGTCAGGATATTAAAATCGAAGAGGATATCGTAGAGGAAATTGCTCGTCTTTATGGCTACGACGAGATTCCAACGACATTACCAGAAGGTCCTACGCAAGTAGGTAGTTTGACATCTTACCAAGCTAATCGTCGTGTTGTTCGTAATTATATGGAGGGTGCTGGTCTGTATCAAGCAGTGACGTATTCATTAACATCTGATGCTTTGTCACAACGATTTGCATTGAAAGCTGAACCAGTGACACGTTTACTAATGCCTATGAGTGAAGAACGCTCTACATTACGACAAAGCCTGGTTCCACACTTAATCGAAGCAGCAGCCTATAATGTTGCCCGCCAAGCAGACAGTGTAGCTCTATATGAAATTGGCTCAGTATTCCTTGGTCAATCGGAGGAAGGGCAGCCTTTCGAAGAAGAGCATCTTGCTGCAGTCCTTACAGGGAAATGGCTTGATCACGCATGGCAAGGCGAGAAAAAGGCTGTAGATTTCTTCGTCTTAAAAGGTGTTATAGAAGGTGTTATTGGCAAGCTTGGCCTAGGAAATCGCATTTCATTTGAAAAAGCACAAATTGATGGATTACACCCAGGTCGTACAGCTAGTATATTGTTGGATGGCGAGCAAGTTGGTATTATTGGTGGCCTACATCCTGCAGAGGAAAAGGCTTGGGGTGTAAAAGACACGTATGTTATGGAAATGAATCTCGTTGCTCTTTTAAATGCAACTGATCAAGAAGCGCCACTTTCCTACAAACCAGTACCTCGTTTCCCTGCGATGTCTCGTGATATTGCGCTTATTATGGACCGTACAACAACTGCAGGCGAAGTCGTTAAAGCTATTAATGTAGCTGGTGTAAAATTATTGAAGGATATACGCGTATTTGACGTTTACGAGGGTGAAAAAATGGAGCAAGGGAAAAAATCCGTAGCATTCTCGCTCACATACTTCGACCCAGAACGCACGTTAACAGACGAAGAAGTAGTAGCTGCACACAATAAAGTACTAAAAGCAATTGCTACAATCGATGGTACAGAGGTGCGCTAAAATTTATTTAAAAGACTGTCGTACTAGATAGTCTCAGACTTAGTCAAAAGTCATCGAGAAGTTTACTCTCGATGGCTTTTGTCATATTTCTTACACTATCATAAGGAAAGTGTCCCCTTCATGGAAAACAACCTTTACTTTATTTTGGTAAAGAAAAAAGACTGTCATCTAGACAATCTTTTTCGTTTGGAGCTCAATGTTTTTCTAAATCATCTTTCGCGCTTTTTCTGTATTAGCAAAATGCCATTTTGTAATGGAGCGTAGAAATTCTTCCCCTTGTTTACGCCAAATACGTGCAGCTTGCATATCTACCTTGTTTGAGGCCCCTTTAGTTAACTCTAAACCTGCCATTTCACTTAGACGATCCATTTCCTTTAAAAACGCAGCACGAGCTAGAATGGATGCTGTAGCCACGGCTACATGTAATTGCTCGGCTTTAGTAGAAAAGTACACGCTTTCCTGTACAATTTCTCGTTCGTTTTTTAAGTAATTGTAATAAACACCTCGTTCTGCAAACTGATCAATTAAAATACATGCAGGTTTTTCGGGAGCCATTTTTGTCAGTGTGTTTTGTAGGGCCTTGTTGTGCATCATGGCTTTCATTTTCCCTTGGGAGTAGCCCTTTGCCTGTAAGCTGTTATATTTTTCATTACGTAAGATGAGAACACTATGAACGCAAGCTGCGCGTAAATCAGGAGCAATTTTCCGCATGTAATCATCTGATAACATTTTAGAGTCTTTGACACCAAGCTCATTGATCAGTTCAATTTTGGAGGCAGGTACATACACGGCAGCTACTGTGATAGGGCCAAAATAATCACCAGTGCCTGTTTCGTCTGAGCCTAATACGGACATCATTGCAAATTGGTCGGGTAGTGTATCACCCTTTGCCCCAATAGTAGATGATTTCGGGTTCGGTGTTTTTTCAATTGTCCCCCAGCGGGCAGCTTCACGTTCAGCTCCACCACCCTGAAACATTAATTTTCCTGATTTATACATTGTTATGGAGGTATCTGGTAGTTTTGCGGCGAAGATTACACCAGCAGCCTTGCGTTCAATATAGTTGGATGCATAGTATGCCATCACCTCTTTTTGAATATTTGTTGAAATGGAAAGTACAATATTTGACATTTAATCGATCCTTTCTGTCCTCATTGTTCACAATTTTATACCTTTCATGGTATGATAATAAATAGCTTTTTTGTGTGATGGTGCTAGCAAGCAAAAAAATCTTGCGTGTATCGAATTTATAGGAGGGTGCGACTATGGAAAAACAAGAAAAGAATAAAATTTCTGTGGAAATATATGGTCATACATATAAAATGGTCGGCTTGGAATCCATTGGCCATATGCGACTTGTTGCTTCGATTGTTGATGACCGTATGCGCGAGATGAACGTACATAATCCCTCACTTGATAGCACAAAACTTGCTGTTCTGACAGCAGTAAATACAGTACATGATAATTTACTATTAAAAGAGCGGCTGGAGCAGCTGGAAGAAGAATTGAAAAAATTAAAGGGTTGAAGAGAATGTTAGATTTAATCATATTAGTGGTACTTTTAGCTGGAATTGGTGTCGGTGCAAAACGTGGTTTCATTGTACAAATGATGCACATCGTCAGCTTTATAGTAGCCCTAATTGTTGCGTATATTTATTATAAGCCATTAGCACAAAAATTTGTATTTTGGGTTCCGTATCCAGGAGTTACTGATACAGGTAGTCTTGGTGTCGTGATAGACAGTCTAGATTTAGACCGCACATTCTATCGTGTAATTGCTTTTGCAGTAATTTTCTTCGCTGTAAAAATAACATTGCAAATTGTGGCATCGATTTTTGATTTTATCGCTTATTTACCTGTACTGAACACAGTAAATCGTTGGCTTGGAGCGTTATTCGGCATGATTGAAAACTATTTAATTATGTTTATTTTGCTATACGTATGCGCTCTACTACCGATTGATAGCATACAAAATTTAATGTCGAAGTCATTGTTAAGTGGTCTTATTTTAGAGCATACACCGGTCATTACAAAGATGTTCCAAAACTGGTGGTATATTTATATGCAATAGTAACTATGCACTTCTCTCTGTTTTGAGAGAAGTGTTTTTACGATAGGAGGAATTATCGGTGAATAAAAAAACCATTATTCGCACGCTCGAAAAAATTGCTCTGTATATGGAATTACAAGGTGAAAATCCATTCAAGGTTTCTGCCTTTCGAAAAGCAGCCGCGGCACTTGAAGGAGACGAGCGTTCATTAAGTGAAATGGATGATGTAACAAAACTTAAAGGAATTGGCAAGGGGACGGCTGCTGTTATTGAGGATTTGATGGTAACAGGTGAGTCAAGTTTGCTAAAGGAACTAGAAGAGCTTGTCCCTAAAGGGTTATTGCCATTGTTAAAGTTGCCAGGTTTAGGTGGAAAAAAGATAGCCAAGCTTCACCAAGAGCTAGGCATCGACTCAGCAGAAAGCTTAAAGGCGGCTTGTGAAGCAGGCAATGTTCGTGAATTAGCTGGCTTTGCTGCCAAAACAGAGGAGAAAATTTTAAAGGAACTTGCCAATTTAGCTAATCGCTCTGAACGTCTACCTATTTGGCAGCTAGAGCCTGTGGTTTTACAAATAGAAGCCCTTCTAGATAGTATGGAGGAAGTGGAACGCTTTTCTGTAGCTGGAAGTTTCCGTCGGGCAGCTGAAACTAGTAAAGATATTGATTTTATTGTTGTAACAGAAGCAGCTGAGGCAGTCCGTGAAAAATTAATAAATACATTAGCCATTCAAGAAGTCGTTGCTGCAGGAGATACAAAAATCTCAGTGATTTTGGACTTAGATGAGCCAGTCAGCGTTGATTTCCGCTTAGTGAAGGACATCGAATATGCGACTGCCTTGCATCATTTTACAGGTTCTAAGGACCATAATGTCCGCATGCGCCAACTTGCAAAAGCACGAGGTGAAAAAATTAGTGAATATGGTGTGGAGCAGGAAGATGGTACTGTTCTAACATTTCAAGATGAAGCGGCATTTTTTGCTCATTTTGATTTACCTTGGATTCCACCAAGCTTGCGTACAGGGACAGTAGAATTTGACAAAACAGAGAGTATCCAAAAATTAGTTCGACTAGAGGATATTAAGGCCGATTTGCATTTGCATACGACGTGGTCAGATGGTGCATACTCTGTTACAGAAATGGGCAAAGCATTACTAGCGCGTGGCTATCAATATAGCGTTATTACGGATCACTCCCAATTTCTAAAAGTCGCAAATGGTTTAACACCAGAGCGTTTAGAAAAACAGCGAGTGGAAATTGAAGCATTTAATGAAGCCCATCCCGAATTCTATTTATTTACAGGTACAGAAATGGATATTTTACCGGATGGTAGCTTAGATTTTGATGATCAAGTTTTGTGCGAATTAGATTTTGTTATTGCTTCTATACATTCAAGTTTCACACAATCACAAGATAAAATTATGGCACGGCTACTGACAGCTATGCAAAATCCTTATGTCCATATGATTGCCCATCCTACAGGGCGAATTATTGAAGATCGTGATGGCTATAATCCTGATATGCGACAGTTAATTGCCTGGGCGAAGGAATATGGTAAAATTTTAGAGTTAAATGCTAATCCATATCGTCTTGATTTATGTGTTGAACATTTAGAGATGGCTTTAGCAGCAGGTGTGCCAATAGCGATTAATACGGATGCCCATGATACGGCACATTTACGTTTTATGGATATTGGAGTTCGCTATGCCAATAGAGCATGGATGCCAAAAGATTTGATTGTGAATACATGGACGCGCGAACAATTTGAGGCGTTCATACGACGAAATAAATAGGTTGAGGAGGTGTTCTCAGTGATTGCAGAACGCGCATTGAAAACACTAGAATACGATAAAGTACGGCAACAAGTGGCTACCTATTGTACTTCTTCAATTGGGAAATCTGCCATCGAGGAGCTTGTACCACAGACTGACTTTGATAAAGTAGTACAACTATTAGAGGAAATGGATGAGGGTTTATCCATTTTACGTGTAAAAGGTAATGTACCGATGGGTGGAATATTTGATGTTCGACCATCTGCAAGACGTGCACAAATAGGAGGCATGTTAGCAGCAATAGAACTAATGGAAATTTCTAGTACAATTCGAGCTAGTAGAATTCTTCGCAATTTTATTGAGGATTTGGAAGCCGATGAAGTGATTGAGATTCCCCATTTCATCGCCAAAAAGGAAACAATGCCTGTATTAACGGGTTTACAGCATGAAATTAATAACTGTATTGATGATAATGGAGCTGTTTTAGATTCGGCTAGCTCAACTTTACGAACTATTCGCCAATCCTTACGCTCTGAAGAAGCAAAGGTGCGCTCTAAATTGGAGAGCTTAATCCGTGGCAGTAATGCATCGAAAATGCTATCTGATACACTTGTTACAATTCGGAATGATCGCTTTGTTATTCCCGTTAAGCAAGAATATCGTCATCATTATGGTGGAATCGTTCATGACCAATCTTCTTCTGGACAAACACTATTCATTGAGCCAGATTCTATTGTCCAAGCGAATAATGAAATTCATCGTTTGAAAATGAAAGAACAGGCTGAGGTTGAACGAATTTTATTAGCATTAAGCGCAATGGTGCAAGAAGTAGCACCAGATTTATTTAACTTAGTAAAGGTATTAGGGGATATCGATGTCATTTTAGCTAAAGGCAAGTATGGCCAAGCCAATAAATGTACTATGCCTAAAATGAATCGGGATGGCTATATCCGCCTTGTTCGTGCACGCCACCCTCTATTACCAATAGATACAGCTGTGCCAAACGATATTGAGTTTGGGAAAGACATTACGGCAATAGTAATTACGGGTCCAAATACAGGTGGTAAGACGGTAACATTAAAAACAGTTGGCTTGTGTACATTAATGGCTCAAGCAGGGTTACCGGTACCAGCATTGGATGGATCTCAGCTTGCCGTGTTTAAAAAATTGTTTGCTGATATTGGAGATGAGCAATCTATAGAGCAATCGCTTTCTACATTCTCATCTCATATGGTCAATATTGTTGACATCTTACAAAAATTTGATGATGAGTCACTTGTTCTTTTTGATGAGTTAGGAGCAGGTACAGACCCCCAAGAAGGGGCAGCTTTAGCCATTTCTATTTTAGACGAGGTGCATGGTCGCGGTGCTCGTGTGATGGCAACGACTCACTACCCTGAGCTTAAAGCATACGGTTATAACCGACCTGGTGTTGCCAATGCTAGTGTAGAATTTGATATAGAAACATTGAGTCCTACCTATCGTCTACTAATTGGTGTTCCTGGACGTTCGAATGCATTTGAAATCTCCAGTCGCTTGGGTCTCCCAGAATCGATTATTGGGCGTGCTAAAGGCTTCACAGGAACAGATCGACATGAGGTTGAATCGATGATTGCTTCATTAGAGGAAACACGTCGTCAATCAGAAGATGATGCAGAGCGTTCTCATGCATTATTGTTAGAATCAGAGAGCTTACGTAAAGAGTTGCAAGATAAATTGCAAGCCTATGACGAACGTAAAGAGGCACTTGATAAGAAAGCTAAAGAAAAAGCTCGTAAAATTGTAGAAGAAGCAAAACATGAAGCGGAAGGCATTATTGCTGAGCTGAGAGAAATGCGTAAAAATGCCGACCAAGTTGTTAAAGAGCATGAACTAATTGAAGCGCGTAAACGTTTGGAAGAAGCAACACCGCTTGAAAACAATAAAGTATTAAAAAAAGCTGCACAAGTAAAAGCCCGTGCGCAAAACTTAGTTGTCGGGGACGAGGTAAAGGTGTTAAGCTATGGTCAAAGAGGTACTTTGATAGAAAAAGTTTCGAATGCAGAATGGGTTGTCCAAATGGGGATTTTAAAAATGAAAATCTCTGATAATGATTTGGAGTATATTAAACCTGAAAAAGAGCCTATTGTACGAACAGCAGGTGTAAAAAATCGAAATGGCCATGTGAAATTAGAATTGGATTTGCGTGGAGAGCGCTATGAAGATGCGATTTTAAGGACTGAAAAGTATATTGATGACGCTTTACTTGCGAATTATGGTCGTGTATCTATAATCCATGGTGTTGGTACTGGGGCTTTACGCCAAGGTATTCAAAGCTATTTGAAAAACAATAAGCGTGTGAAATCCTTCCGTTTTGGTGAAGCCGGCGAAGGGGGCTTAGGCGTCACAGTTGTTGAATTGAAATAAGCTATAAAGGGGACGGAGAAAAATGCTGAATTCTGGCTTTTGGCGATATCCAATTATCGAAACGGCAGGATACTTTAGTGTTGTTGTGTTATGTTTGGTCGTGTCGATGGCATTGTTCGAAGTCGTGACGAAGTATAAAAATTGGGAAGAAATTAAAAAAGGTAATGTTGCTGTGGCACTTGCAACAGGCGGAAAAATACTAGGAATTTGTAATATTTTTCGTTTTTCTATTGCTCGTCATAGTACATTAAGTGAAATGATTGGCTGGGGTCTTTTTGGTTTTACGTTGTTAATTGTTGCATATTTCTTATTTGAATTTATGACACCTCGTTTTAATGTTGATCAAGAGATTGCCAATGATAATCGCTCAGTTGGATTCATTTCCTTTACCATTTCAGTTGGACTATCGTTTGTAATTGGGGCAAGTATTGCATAGGAGTGTCATGACATGGAAAAATTAGCAAAAGTACTAATCATTGTCTGTATCGCATTTTTGGCAGTGGGCGTCTATTATATGATGACTATTTAAACACTTTAACGCATCCTTTTAAAGGGATGCGTTTTTTATTGAGCTTATTGTAGGTGGCTTCAACTAAACTCTACTAAAGCCTTGAAAGGAAAAATTATTTTTCAAATATAGAAATATATAGATTATTTCTATTTAAAAAACCAGTGAATGAATGAGTATTCATCATATCTATCCATACAAATCCTATTTAGAATTAGTCATAATAATGTTGTTAAATGCATAATAATTAATCGAAAATGCGTTTATTTTCTATTTTCTGTTTGAAAGTGCATTTCTTTTTCATTATAATAAAATTAAGAATTGACAAAGTTTGGGACAAAGGGGAGAGGACGTATGACAGCAAAACCATGGCTAGCAAATTATCCTGAAGAAGTACCATCGTCTTTAACGTTTGAAGAAATTCCAGTGCAAGAGTTTTTGACACGCGCCTATAAGAAGAATCCATCTAAAGTAGCGATTCATTTTATGGGGAAGGATTTGACGTACACCGAACTATATGAGTCTGCTTTAAGATTCGCAAACTATTTACAATCATTAGGTGTGGAAAAGGGAGACCGGGTGGCAATTATGTTACCTAATTCGCCTCAAAGTGTAATCGCTTACTACGGTGCCATGTATGCAGGTGCTGTTGTCGTACAAACAAATCCACTTTATACTGAACGTGAGCTTCAATATCAAATGGCAGATTCGGGTGCAAAAGTTATTCTTGTGATGGATATTTTGTACCCAAGAGTGATGAAAATTATAAAAGAGACCGCCCTAGAAAATGTCATTGTGACAGCCATCAAAGATTATTTACCATTCCCAAAAAATTTAGTCTATCCATTTATTCAAAAAAAGCAATATGGCTTTAGTGTCAAGGTTGAACATAGTGGACAAAATCATTTGTTTTCAGAAATAATGCGTTCGGCACCAATCAAGGTAATGGATCATATTCCTTTTGATTTTGAAGAAGACCTAGCGTTACTTCAATACACAGGTGGAACAACCGGATACCCGAAAGGAGTCATGCTAACCCATAAAAATTTAATCGCCAATACGACAATGTGTGATGCATGGATGTATAAATGTGTGCACGGTGAAGAGGTCATTATGGGTATTCTACCATTCTTCCACGTCTATGGTATGACAACTGTTATGCTTTTATCAGTCTTCACACAAAATAAAATGGTGCTTTTACCGAAATTTGATGCTGAAACAGCATTAAAGACAATCGATAAGCAAAAGCCAACACTTTTTCCTGGTGCGCCAACCCTATACATCGGTTTATTAAATCATCCAGACATTGCTAATTACGATTTATCATCTATTAAGGCCTGCCTAAGTGGCTCCGCTTCATTGCCAATTGAAGTACAAGAGAAGTTTGAAGAGGTAACAGGTGGAAAATTAGTAGAGGGTTATGGATTAACTGAAACATCACCAGTGACACATGCTACTCCCATTTGGGGTAAGCGGGTGATTGGCTCGATAGGATTACCTTGGCCAAATACAGAAGCGATTATTTTGCGGACAGGGGATACCGAAGAATTGCCAGTTGGTGAAGTTGGTGAAATTGCAGTTAAAGGACCACAAGTAATGAAGGGCTATTGGAATCGCCCGGAGGATACTGCCGCTACATTCACAGATGACTGGTTTTTAACAGGAGATCTTGGCTATATGGATGAGCAAGGCTATTTTTATGTAGTGGATCGTAAAAAAGATATGATTATTGCTGGAGGCTTTAACATATATCCTCGTGAGGTTGAAGAAGTGTTATACGAGCGTATAGAAATCCAAGAATGCGTTGTAGCAGGTATACCTGACCCATATCGAGGAGAAACGGTAAAAGCTTATATCGTTTTAAAAGAAGGATATTCGATTACAGAAGACGAATTAAATAAATATTGCCGTCAGCATCTAGCGGCATTTAAAGTTCCACGGTATTATGAGTTTAAAGATGAGCTGCCAAAAACAGCCGTTGGAAAAATTTTGCGCCGTACATTAGTGGAAGAAGAAAAAACGAAAATAGCGAATAAAGAAGCGAAATAAATACGTGTTAAAGTATTGACAAGCAATGATGTAAAATATAATATGAAAATATGAATGAATGACCATTCATATTTTCGTATTTTTTTAGGTTCTCACGTCATACTTGATTATGTTGACGTGCGCATGTTTTTTAGGTGGTGATATAAAAGTGAAACGAGATAAGCCAAAATATAAGCAAATTATTGATGCAGCTGTCATCGTTATTGCAGAAAATGGGTATCACCAAGCGCAAGTATCGAAAATCGCCAAACAGGCTGGGGTGGCCGATGGAACAATCTATTTATATTTTAAAAATAAAGAAGATATATTAATTTCTGTCTTTAATGAAAAAATGGCTGTTTTTGTAGAGTCATTACAAGATATAATAGAAAATGGGATTACGTCTAAAGACAAACTTTCCCGAATGATTGAAAATCATTTTAATGTTCTAGCGACAGATCGATACCTAGCAACCGTCACACAACTAGAGCTTCGCCAATCAAACAAAGACTTACGACTAAAAATTAATTCGGTATTACGTGAGTATTTACATTTACTTGATCAAATTTTAATCGAAGGTATGCTTTCAGGTGAGTTCAATCAAACGATGGATGTACGCTTGGCACGTCAAATGGTTTTTGGAACAATCGATGAAACTATTACGTCGTGGGTTATGAATGACTATCGATATGATTTGATGGAACAGGTTCCGAAGGTTCAGGCATTAATCCTGAACGCCATTAAAGGTTAAAAGGATGTGGAGAAATGGAATTTCTAAGTTGGAAAGTGGAAGATGGGGTAGCAAATGTTACAATTGCACGTCCACCAGCAAATGCATTATCTCGCGGTATTATTGCAGAAGTAAATGCTGTGCTAGATGCTGTAGAACATGATGATGCTGTAAGAGTCCTTGTACTTCATGGTGAAGGCCGTTTCTTCTCTGCAGGTGCAGATATTAAAGAATTTACTGGGGTAGAATCTGGAGAAGAGTTTACGAAGCTAGCTAGCAATGGACAGCAAGTATTTGAGCGTTTGGAATCATTTCCTAAGCCGGTTATCGCAGCTATTCATGGTGCAGCATTAGGTGGTGGTCTTGAGCTAGCAATGAGCTGTCATATGCGCTTTGTTACGGAATCAGCGAAACTAGGTTTACCTGAGTTACAATTAGGCCTTATTCCTGGCTTTGGGGGTACGCAACGCCTACCACGTTATGTTGGTGTAGCAAAGGCTGCTGAAATGATGTTTACGAGCGAACCGATCTCAGGTACGGAAGCGGTACAATGGGGCTTAGCAAACCGTGCATTCTCAGAAGAGACACTATTAGAGGAAACGTTAAAAATTGCAAAGAGTATTGCCAAGAAGAGCCCAATTGCTTTAAAGGCAGCTATTCAAACATTGCAATATGCAAAACATGCTTCATTTTATGAAGGTATTGAAGCGGAAGCGAAATCCTTTGGTACAGTGTTCGTCACAGAAGATGCAAAAGAAGGAATTCAAGCATTCATTGAAAAGCGTGAGCCTATGTTTACTGGCAAATAATTTTCCCATATGTCGATAGCAACGAGCAAGTATGTTATCGATGTTATTGAAACTAAATATATATAATATTTATAAGTTTACTTAGAATTATAAAACGTTCCAGGAGGTATGGATATATGAATATTTTTGCATTAATTAAACGTACGTTTGATACAGAAGAAAAAATCGTTGTGTCGGGTGGTAAAATCCAAGAGGACGGCGCAGAATTCATTATTAACCCTTACGATGAATATGCCATCGAAGAAGCAATCCAAGTGCGTGACGCCGCAGGTGGTAAAGTGACGGTAGTAACAATTGGCGGCGAGGATGCTGAGAAGCAATTACGTACAGCTCTAGCAATGGGCGCTGATGAAGCAGTGCTTATCAATACGGAAGATGATTTAGATGAATTAGACCAAAATGCTGCTGCTTATCTATTAGCAGAATACTTAAAAGATAAAGATGCTGATTTAATTTTAACAGGAAATGTTGCGATTGATGGTGGTTCTGGCCAAGTTGGTCCACGTGTTGCAGACTTACTAGATATTAATTATGTAACAACGATTACAAAGCTTGAAATTGATGGGACTTCTGCAAAAATTGTTCGTGATATAGAAGGGGACTCTGAAGTAATTGAAACTTCTTTACCTCTATTAGTAACAGCTCAACAAGGGTTAAATGAGCCACGTTATCCATCTCTACCAGGTATTATGAAAGCGAAGAAGAAACCGCTTGCAGAACTTGAGTTAGATGATTTAGATATCGATGAAGATGATGTAGAAGTGAAGATTGAAACGGTTGATATCTTCTTACCAGCTCAAAAAGCAGCAGGCCGTGTTCTTGAAGGCGACCTTTCTGTACAAGTAAAAGAACTGGTAAATCTACTTCACACAGAAGCAAAAGTAGTTTAAAAAATCGAATCTTAAAGGGTAACGGAGGGAATATGCTATGTCAAAAAAAGTATTAGTATTAAGTGAAGTTCGTGAAGGAAGCTTACGTAATGTTTCTTTCGAAGCAATTGCAGCTGCAAAACAAATCGCTGATGGTGGCGAGGTTGTAGGGGTACTTTTAGGGGATGCTGTAGCAAATTTAACAGGTCCATTATTTGAATACGGTGCTGATCGCGTTGTAACGGTGGAACACCCACATTTAAAACAATATACATCTGATGGCTATAGTCAAGCACTACTAGCTGTTATTGAGCAAGAAAAGCCAGCTGGCATTGTCTTTGGCCATACGGCAAATGGAAAAGATTTATCGCCAAAAATCGCAAGTAAATTACAAGCAGGTCTAGTATCTGATGTTACAACAATTGAAGGTTCAGGCGATGATGTTGTATTCATCCGACCAATCTACTCTGGTAAAGCTTTTGAAAAGGTGAAAGTAAAAGACGGAATTGTATTAGCATCTATTCGTCCAAATAACATTACACCTTTAGAAAAAGTTGACGGTAAAACAGGAGATGTTTCGGCAGTTACTGTAGAAATTACAAACCTTCGCACAATTATTAAAGAGGTTGTTCGTAAATCTTCAGAAGGTGTTGACTTATCAGAGGCGAAAGTAGTAGTTGCTGGTGGACGTGGTGTGAAATCTGAAGAAGGATTTGAGCCACTAAAAGAGCTTGCTGATTTACTAGGCGGTGCAGTTGGTGCATCTCGTGGTGCATGTGATGCTGAATATTGTGACTATTCACTTCAAATTGGTCAAACTGGTAAGGTTGTAACGCCTGATCTTTATATTGCTGCTGGTATTTCAGGTGCTATTCAGCATTTAGCAGGAATGTCAAACTCTAAAGTGATTGTTGCTATCAATAAAGATCCTGAAGCAAATATTTTTAAAGTAGCAGACTATGGAATCGTTGGAGATTTATTTGAAGTAGTTCCGCTATTAATTGAGGAATTTAAGGCTTTAAAAGTGAATGCATAAAGGTTATAGCAGGAAGGGATGAATCCTTCCTGCCTTTTTTTATTTTTTAAGCAAGCAGCTGCTATTTGAAAATTATCGCAAAATAAAATATTGACATAATTAACAGTTGCGATTATAGTGTTGAATAATCATTAAATTTTCAATCATAATGTTTTTAAACGCAAAGATTAGGAGTAGTAAAAGTCATTATTAGGTAAAGAGAGCTGCGGGTTGGTGCAACGCAGACCAATAAGACTTTGAACTTGCCTAGGAGTGGTAAGATAAATAGAATTGTCTGATTATTCTATTTGTTTGACGATTAACCTTCGTTACAAGGTTTTAAGTAGGGTTCATAAAGAACCAATTAGAGTGGTACCGCGGTTTGCTTATGGCATATCGTCTCTTCTTTCATTTGATGATGAAGGAACAGACGGTATGCCTTTTTTGATTTTTAGGAGGTAAGAAAGTGGAAAAGAACAATCAACAACAATTAAAACGAACAATGACCTCGCGTCACATTACGATGATGGCATTAGGTGGTGCTATTGGCGCAGGATTATTTAAAGGAAGTAGTGCAGCCATCGATATGGCAGGTCCATCGGTGCTCATAGCCTATTTATTAGGGGGCATTATTTTATTATTTGTTATGCAAGGTCTTGCAGAAATGGCAGTCCGCAATAAAGAGGCAAGGACGTTTAGAGATTTAGTTGAATCCGTCTTAGGTAAATATCCAGCTTATTTTTTAGATTGGATTTATTGGAAGATGTGGGTATTAAATATTGCTGCAGAATCTGTAGTGGCTGCTATTTTTATTCAATATTGGTTACCAGAATACCCAATTTGGATATTGGCGTTATCTGTCTCGGTACTAGTGACAGCTATTAATCTGTTATCTGTGAAGATTTTTGCTGAAACAGAATATTGGCTAGCATTGATTAAAATTACAGTTATTATTGTATTTATTATTGCAGGCCTAATTTTATTGCTTGTCTCATTTGGACATCATAGTGCTGTTGGTTTTTCTAACTTAACTTCGCACGGTGGTTTTTTCCCAAATGGATCAATGGGATTAATTGCAGCTATGCTTGTGGTGATCTATTCCTATGGTGGGACTGAAATCATTGGGATTACATTAGCTGAAACAAAAAATCCTGAAAAGGTAGTACCAAAAGCTGTGCGCAGTACATTAATCCGTATTGTTACTTTCTATTTACTGCCATTCTTTATTATCGTTAGTTTGATTCCTTGGAATGAAGTGAATGGAGTACCAGAAAGTCCATTTGTAATGGTATTTAAAATGATTGGGATTCCTGGTGCGGATCATATTATGAATGCTGTAGTTTTACTTGCCATTATTTCTTCGATGAATTCGGGCCTTTATGGTTCATCACGTGTACTTTATACGCAAGCGGTAGACGGTCGTGTACCTAAAATCTTTGCTCAATTATCCAAAAGAAATGTTCCTGTATATGCGATTTTGATGTGTACATTAGCATTGTATTTAGGTGTCATCCTTTCGTTATATGCTGGAAGCAAGACGTTTGACTTTCTAATGGGGTCACTTGGATATACGGTATTATTTATATGGTTAATTATTGCAATAGCCCATCTAAAGTCAAGAAAAAAACAGTCAGCCAACTCAAGTGTGTATGAAGTGAAATGGTATCCTTATACTACTTGGATAGCAATCATTGCGTTGAGTACGATCTTAATTGGGATTATTTTTACCACTTCAATAATCGTAACGAGTATTACATTAGCAATCTATATTTTCATTACGTTAACTTATTTATGGAAAGGCCGTCATCAATAGAATTAATCGATAGCGTTTAATATTTCGACATGGATTTTCATAAAAAATACATTACAGGCAGATTGTTCGCTCAAGTGAATTTATCCATGCTATACTACAATCATAGTAAGTTTAAGGAGGATTTCAAATGGCAATTGTACATGCAACAGATGCTACGTTCCAAAGCGATATTAAAGAAGGGTTAGTATTAGTGGACTTTTGGGCTGCTTGGTGCGGACCTTGTAAAATGATTGGGCCAGTTCTTGAAGAAATGGACGCTGCAGGTAGTGCGGCTAAAATTGTAAAAGTTGACGTAGATAATAACCAAGGTACTGCTGCTGAGTATCAAATCATGTCAATCCCATCATTATTATTATTTAAAGATGGAGAATTAGTTGACAAAACTGTAGGCTTCCAACCGAAAGAAGCTTTAGAAGCATTTATCGCAAAACATGCGTAATGAATGAAGTTCACAAAAAGCCGGACCATCAAATGATGTGTTCGGCTTTTTTTCGTTATATAATAAAGAAAGAAAAAATGATTCATTGAGGGGAATCTTACGTAGGGGGCAGGTAGGTAATGAACGATTTAATCAAGCGTAAACTGGATATTCTACCAGACCAGCCTGGCTGCTATTTGATGAAGGATCGACAGGGGACAATTATATATGTCGGTAAAGCGAAGGTACTGAAAAATCGTGTTCGTTCTTACTTTACAGGAACACATGAAGGTAAAACGCAAAGACTTGTAAGCGAAATAGAAGATTTTGAGTATATCGTGACATCATCAAATATTGAAGCACTCATTTTAGAGCTGAATCTCATCAAACTGCATGATCCAAAATATAATGTCATGTTAACAGATGATAAGACGTATCCATATTTAAAAATTACGAATGAAAAACATCCTCGTCTAATTACGACACGTAAAGTAAAAAAGGATAAGGCTAAATATTTTGGACCGTATCCCAATGCCTATGCGGCAAGTGAAACAAAGAAGCTGTTGGACCGTTTATATCCATTAAGAAAATGTGTGCAACTACCTTCAAAAGTTTGTTTGTATTATCATATGGGTCAATGTATAGCACCTTGTGTGAAAGAAATTGAGGGTCATGTTTACCAGGAAATGATTGAGGATATGACGAAGTTTCTTAACGGCGGTGTGGAAGCAGTCAAAAAAGAGCTTGAAGTAAAAATGCTTGCGGCTGCCGAAAACTTAGAGTTTGAACGAGCTAAGGAGTTTCGTGATCAAATTGCCCATATCGATACGGTTATGCAGAAGCAAAAAATAGTATCAAGTGACACTACTAACCGCGATGTCTTTGGCTATGCTGTGGAAAAAGGGTGGATGTGTGTTCAGGTTTTCTTCGTTCGGCAGGGTAAGCTGATTGAGCGGGATGTTTCTATTTTCCCGATCTATCAAGATGCAGAGGAAGAGTTCCTAACATTTGTGGGACGATTTTATGAAAAACCAGAACATATTAAGCCAAAAGAAGTTTTTATTCCCCAAGCAATTGATGGTGCCATTTTAACGGAATTATTAGGTATCAAAGTTCTTACGCCAAAAAGAGGTCAAAAAAAGGAGTTGGTAGATTTAGCGACGAAAAATGCTGAAATTGCAGTGTCCGCTAAATTCCAGCTTATCGAACGACAGGAAGAACGTACTATTGGTGCATGCGAGGCACTTGGTGATGCAATGGGCATAACGACACCATTACGAATTGAAGCTTTTGATAATAGTCATATGCATGGAACAGACGCCGTATCTGCAATGGTTGTTTTCATTGATGGGAAACCCGCCAAAAAGGAATATCGCAAATATAAAACCCGTACAGCAGCCAAGCATGATGATTATGGTGCTATGCAAGAGGTAATTCGTCGACGCTATATTCGTGTTTTGAAGGAAGGTCTTCCATTACCAGATTTAGTGCTAATTGATGGTGGTAAAGGTCAAATGGAAGTTGCCCGTGAAGTATTAGAGGATGAACTAGGACTAGTTATACCTATTGCTGGTTTAGCGAAGGATGACAAGCATAATACATCCCAGCTATTGTTTGGTGATCCACCCGAGGTCATTGCTTTAAAACGCACAAGTGACGGTTTTTATTTACTACAACGAATACAAGATGAAGTCCATCGTTTTGCGATTACCTTCTTGCGCCAACAGCATGAAAAGCATGCTATCCAATCTGTGTTGGACCAAATTGAAGGTGTCGGTCCAAAACGAAAACAGCAGTTACTGAAACACTTTGGTTCCGTGAAGAAAATACGTGAGGCTAGTGAGCTAGCTTTACAGGAAGCAGGGATGCCAGCTAATTTAGCAAATCATATTTATACCTATTTTCAGCAGGAGTCATTGTCAAAGGAATAGACATATGCTAAGGTTGTAAATAACATTGTGATCCAATGTTAACAGCCCACTTGTTTATGAGGGCGGAAAAATTTAATATAATCACTTTTAAGGTGATGATAGAGGTGCAAGTTTCAAAAGTAGCGCAAAAGAGGATGAACAAATCCTAAGACATTGCGTGAAAGGGGAGCTTGCCGAAGTACAGCATTGTTGTTTCCGCTGTTGTACTGGTTTTGCATTTAAAAAATGTAAGACTGTCGATTCTAAACGTTTCGGAGAGCTATCACACATGCGCAAGTTTCGTTATTGTACATGTTATAGGCAGCTTTCACGTTTTGTGAAGGCTGCCTTTTTAGTTTTCTAGAGGCTGTTTTACACCTCATTTTAGGTGAATTACATGACTGGAAAGGAGAACAAAAGAAATGTCTAGAATAGTGATGAAATTTGGAGGGGCTGCTTTAGCATCGCCCGAACAAATTCAAGAGGCTGCTCGAAAAGCAATTGCTGAAAGAGATAGAGGATTCGATGTGGTAGTAGTAGTTGGTGCGATGAGACAAACGATACAGGATGTGAAAATGAGCGTACTTCATTTCACGGATGATGTGTCAAAACGTGAATTAGATGCAGTTGTGTCTTCATGCTCTCAGTTATCAAGCTCCGTGTTTGCCATTGCAATACAAGAAGCTGGCTATAATGCGGTGTCACTAACAGGCTGGCAGGCTGGCATTTACACGGATCATATGCATAGTCATGCAAGGATACATCATATCAATGTTAGCCGTATCGATGAACAATTGCTGCAAGGACAAATCGTCGTAATTGCTGGAGATCAAGGCATTGACAATGACCAAAATATAACAACGCTTGGGAAAGGTGGAACCGAAACGACAGCCGTTGCACTTGCTGTTGCATTAGATGCCGAGCGGACAGACATTTACACGAATGTTGATGGTGTGTATACAGCAGACCCACGCTTTGTTGTAAAGGCACAAAAACTACAGGAAATTTCCTATGATGAAATGTTGGAGATAGCACATTTAGGATCACACATCATTCATCCACGTGCAGTGGAGTTAGCTAAAAAGTTTCAAATGCCAGTGATCATACGCTCTAGTTTAGTGGAGTCAGTAGGTACTTTATTGAAGGAGGAAGTAGAGATGGAGAAAAATTTAGTAGTCCGTGGTGTTGCCTTTGAATCAGATGTTATTCGTTTAACAATTGGGTATGATGCTTATTCTAATGCTTCATTAGCGGATATATTTTCAACTCTTGCTGAAAATCGCATCAACGTGGATATTATTGTTCAAGCAATCATTGATGGATTAAAACCAACTGTGTCCTTTTCGATTTTGAAAGAAGAATTTGCGGAAGCATTACGTGTTTTAGAGGATAGTAAAGTATCACTTGGCTTTAGCTTTGCTGATTTCGAAATTGGATTAGCGAAAGTTTCGATAGTTGGCTCCGGTATGGTCTCGAATCCAGGTGTCGCTGCTCGTATGTTCGACCGATTACGTCGTGAAAATATTCCTGTGAAGATGGTCAGCACCTCAGAAATTAAAGTGTCTGTTGTAGTACCGCAGGATGAAATGATTCGTGCAGCAAATGCATTGCATGATGAATTTAATTTAGAGCAGGCTCTTTACATATAATAATAGAAGAAACAGCATTTTTTGTAATTGTCCGAAATAAAAGGAAGGATTGTCATCCCGTTTATTGAATGGGGAGACAATCCTGTTTTGTTACTCTGTTGGGATCGTATTCATAATTCGTTCCTTCACATCCCATTTGACTGTAAACATAACGTAATGTTGTTTTTCACGTTTTTCATCATAACATTCTGTCAAATAGCCTTTAGCTAGCTGAATCTGTTCAGCTATAAATCCTGCCTCAAGTCTGAAGCTACGCTGTTTGATTTGCAATATTTCAGGGTCGTTTGTCAACTGGAAAATGCGTCCGTCCTTCGATTCTTTCATTAGCTCTAATGTACCCCAACAGGCATCTGCAAAAAATGCGATTAGTTCGTCTTGACTTTTACATGGAAACTTGCGCGCAAGCTCTTTACCTGCCCAATAAAGGACATCATCCTCATGTTTACCTAGTATAGAAGATAGAATATGATCGCGAATGATCTCATAACCAAAGGATGAGATTGTAGGAGATGGAGTGTTTAACATTGTTATCCTTCTTTCTTAGAATTTTCTTATAATTTAACGTTAATAAAGTAATGGTAGATTTTTCGAGAAAAAACGACGCATTATGCACTAGATTAGTTCTTTAATAAGCTCTATGAAAAACTCCGAGTTGCCTTGACGCTCGTAGCTCTTGAGAGTACAATAAACATGTCATAATATTGTACCATGATGAAATACACAGTCAATGAAGTATCATTTACAAAATGATGACTTCTTTTGTTGTGCTATTTTAAGTACTAAGGGGGGTAACAGTCTTGTCGAAAGATCGAGAGTTTTTATGGCGTCGCTTACATTCTCTACTTGGGATCATTCCAGTAGGTCTGTTTTTAACGATGCACCTGTTCATTAACTTTACAGCAACAGGCGGGGCAGATAGTTATAACGATGCTACCGCAGTAATGGAAAAGATTCCATTCCTTATCCTAGTTGAATGGATTGTCATCTATATTCCATTGATGTTCCATGCATTTTATGGAGTGTTCATTGCATTCACTGCTTCACCAAACACAGGACGTTTCAGCACATACCGTAACTGGATGTTCTCATTACAACGTTTCACTGGTGTATTCCTAGTGATTTTCATTGCATGGCATATTTTCCAAACTCGTATTCAAAAAGCACTTGGCACACACGTTGATTACGACATGATGGCGAATATCGTTGCTAATCCATTCATGCTTGGATTCTACATTGTTGGTATTTTATCAGCAACTTTCCACTTATCTAACGGTTTATGGGCATTCCTAGTAAGCTGGGGTATTACACAATCTCCACAGGCTCAAAAGATTGCTACTTACGTAACAAACATCATTTTCGTAATTCTAAGTGTAGTTGGTATTGCTGCTATTTTAGCTTTCGTATAATTCAATAGAAGCTACGATAGAGCATGCAATCAATGCAATTTTTTAAGAGGAGTGAGAAATAATCATGGCGAAAAGCAAAATAATTGTTGTCGGCGGTGGTCTTGCCGGTCTGATGGCAACGATTAAAGCAGCTGAAGTTGGTACTGAAGTTGATTTATTCTCATTAGTTCCTGTAAAACGCTCACACTCTGTTTGTGCGCAGGGCGGAATTAATGGTGCGGTAAATACTAAAGGTGAAGGGGATTCTCCATGGATCCACTTTGATGATACAGTATACGGTGGGGACTTCTTAGCGAACCAACCACCAGTTAAGGGTATGTGTGATGCAGCCCCTGGTATTATCCATTTAATGGACCGTATGGGTGTAATGTTCAACCGTACACCAGAAGGATTATTAGATTTCCGTCGTTTTGGCGGTACTTTAATGCACCGTACAGCTTTCTCTGGTGCAACAACTGGTCAACAATTACTATATGCGCTTGATGAGCAAGTTCGTTCTCATGAAGTAGCTGGTTTAGTAAATAAATATGAACACTGGGAATTCCTTGGTGTTATTATCGATGAAGACGGCGTGTGCCGTGGTATCGTAGCGCAAGATATGCGTACAGAAGAAATTAAATCATTCCGTGCAGACGCTGTTATTATGGCGACTGGTGGCCCTGGTATTATTTTCGGTAAAACAACAAACTCTGTTATTAACACAGGTTCTGCTGCTTCTATCGTTTACCAACAAGGTGCTTCATATGCGAATGGTGAGTTCATCCAAATTCACCCTACAGCGATTCCTGGAGATGACAAAAACCGTCTAATGTCAGAATCAGCTCGTGGTGAAGGTGGCCGTATTTGGACTTATAAAGACGGTAAACCTTGGTACTTCTTAGAAGAGAAATACCCAGCTTACGGTAACTTAGTGCCACGTGATATTGCAACACGTGAAATTTTCGACGTTTGTGTAAACCAAAAACTTGGTATCAATGGCGAAAATATGGTATACCTAGATCTTTCTCATAAAGATCCACATGAGTTGGACGTTAAACTTGGTGGTATCATCGAAATCTACGAAAAATTCGTAGGAGATGACCCACGTAAATTACCTATGAAAATTTTCCCAGCAGTTCACTATTCAATGGGTGGATTATGGGTTGACTACAACCAAATGACTGAAATTCCTGGTCTATTTGCAGCAGGTGAATGTGATTACTCTCAACACGGGGCAAACCGTCTTGGTGCGAACTCATTATTATCTGCAATCTATGGCGGTATGGTTGCAGGACCAAACGCAGTAGATTATGTAAAACACCTTAAAAAGCATGCAGAAGATATTCCACAAGAGATTTACGATGCTCGCGTAACAGAAGAACAAGCGAAATGGGATGCTATCATGAAAATGGAAGGCACAGAAAACGCTTACTTACTGCATAAAGAGCTTGGTGAAATGATGACTGCTACAATGACTGTAGTACGTTACAATGATCAGCTTGAAGATACATTGAAAAAACTTGATGACCTTACTGAGCGTTGGAACAACATCAACATCAACGATACGCAAAAATGGAGTAATCAAGGCGCACACTTTACACGTCAGCTTAAAAATATGTTAGTGCTTGCGAAAGTAATGACAAAAGGTGCATTATTACGTAATGAATCTCGTGGTGCGCACTATAAACCTGATTTCCCTAACCGTGATGACGAGCAATTCTTGAAGACAACAATGGCGAAATTTGACCCAACTACTGGTAACCCAATCATCACGTACCAAGAAGTCGACGTTTCTTTAATTCCACCACGTAAACGCGACTACTCTGCGAAAGGAGACTAAAAGTTATGCAAATCGCAGCTAATACTGGAAGAATGGTTAAAGTTGAAATCTTACGTCAAGATACACAGGGCGGCAATAGCTACTGGCAAAAATTCCAAGTGCCTTACCGTCATGGTATGAACGTAATTTCTATTTTAATGGAAATTCAAAAAAATCCTGTTACTGAGAATGGTGAAAACACATCACCAGTATCATGGGATATGAACTGTTTAGAAGAAGTTTGTGGTGCATGTTCAATGGTTATTAATGGCCGTCCACGTCAATCATGTTCAACACTTGTTGACCAATTGACTGAGCCAATTAAATTGGAGCCAATGAAAACATTCCCTGTTATTCGTGACTTACAAGTTGACCGTGAACGTATGTTCAACGCGCTTAAAAAAGTGAAAGCATGGGTACCAATCGATGGTACTTATGATTTAGGTGAAGGTCCACGTATGCCAGAAGGTAAACGTCAATGGGCTTATGAATTATCTAAATGTATGACTTGTGGTGTATGTATGGAAGCATGTCCAAACGTGTCTGAAAAAGCTTCATTCATCGGGCCAGCTCCATTATCACAAGTACGTCTTTTCAACACTCACCCAACTGGTGCAATGATTAAAGATGAACGTTTAAATGCTATTATGGGCGATGGTGGCCTTGCGAACTGTGGTAACTCTCAAAACTGTGTTGCTGCATGTCCAAAAGGTATTCCTTTGACAACATCAATCGCTTCATTAAACCGTGCTACTACAGTGCAAATGTTCCGTAACTTCTTCGGTTCTGACCACTACGTAGACTAACATCGGACAAGCTGAACTCCCAACTCCCTTACACTTAGTGTGAGGGAGTTTTTTATAGTGATATAAACATAGTTAGCATGTTTCAAGGAAAACCATACTATGTCAAAAAAGAGATTTAGCAATAAAATAAGGGAATTTTGGTTTTTTCTATGATAATATAGCATTTTCTTTTATAATGAATTTGTATTCATTACTTATGGGCTGTCTGAACCAGACTAAAAAAGATGGCAAATTAATTGTAGGGGATGGTGTTATTATGAAAGCAAGTTATATTGAAGATTTACAAGAGTGGGAAAAGGGTTTTTCCTTTTATAGTGAGGTACGTGTAAGATTTTCAGAAACAGATATGTATGGGCATATGAATAATACTGTAAGCTTTACATATTTTGAACAGGCGAGAATTGATTATTTCCGACATTTAGGTATTTTAATGCCATCTGTAGCTGATGAGAATGTGAAGAGTATACCGATTGTAGCTGATTTACAATGTGATTATGTAAAGCAGGTTTTCTTTGATGACGTGCTACGAATTTACACAAAGATAGCGAAAGTTGGAAGTTCTTCAATGGATATTCATTATTTAGCAAAAAATCAAAGGGACGAAGTTTGCTTCACAGGTCGAGGAACAATTGTGCAAATGGACCCTCGAACAGGCAAAAGTGTACCGATTTCTAAAGAGGAAAGAGCGCATTTGATTAGTCTGGAAATTATCCCTAATTAGTGAGTAGGGCTATGCCATAAATAATTATGAGAATAGTAGGAATTATGTTTTACATAAAATTTATGAAAATGTCGAAGCAATTTCCGAAATTTTTAAGGAAACATGTAATAATCATGCAAATAGCCGTCACCGCTTCAAGCCCCTTAACATAAGTTACAATACGTGCGGGGGAGGAGGGTGTAACTGAATGAATGGCTCTCATCATCGTTCTCTATTAACAAACCGAGAACGTGAAATATTTGCGCTTTTATTAGCTGAAAAAACAACGAGAGATATTGCAGAGCAGCTTGGTATTAGTGAAAAAACAGTGCGAAATCACATTTCCAATACAATTCAAAAGCTAGGTGTAACAAATCGATCTCAGGCGTTAATTGAGCTGTTACGCTTAGAAGAATTTAAATTAGACTAATGGACACTTGCTATTTCGTGAAAAAAACGACAAAATAGAACTATTCAACGTATTTTTAGGAGTGAAATAGTTATATGTCGGATGAAGTAACAAAACACTCACCTGAAACCGTTGCAACGGTTGAAAAGGAATTACGCTATATTGCGGCCATCGTGAAGCAAAAGGGAAGAGAAATTGTTTCCGACTATGCGATTACGCCGCCACAATTTGTTGCATTACAGTGGTTAGAAGAGCTTGGTGATATTACAATTGGCGAATTATCAAACCGTTTATATTTAGCTTTTAGCACGACAACAGATTTAGTGGACCGGATGGAGAAAAATGAATTAGTCAAGCGTATGCGTGATGAAAATGACCGCCGTGTCGTTGTTGTTCATCTTCTCGAAAAGGGCGAACGTATTATTCAAGAGGTTATAGAAAAAAGACAGCAATATTTGCAAGAGATGCTTGTTGGTTTTAATGAGCAAGAAGTCGCGCAATTATCAAGCTACCTAGAAAAACTACATGTACACATGAAACAGGATTGAGGCGGAAAGTATGAATGCCCCGATAGGCGTTATTGATTCAGGAGTAGGCGGGTTAACCGTAGCAAAAGAAATTATGAAGCGATTGCCAAACGAAACAATTTATTATATTGGCGATACAGCAAGGTGTCCATATGGTCCAAGAAGCCGTCAGGAAGTACGGAACTTCACTTGGCAAATGGCGAAAGCGCTAGAAAAAATGAATGTTAAGATGCTCGTTATTGCTTGTAATACAGCGACTGCAGTAGCACTCGAAAGTTTACAAAGAAATATGCCTTTTCCGGTACTAGGCGTTATAAATGCTGGCGCACGTGCAGCTGTAAAGAAAACGAAGCGACATGAAGTCGTTGTGCTTGCAACAGAAGGAACAATTAAAAGTGGTGCATATGAAGAGGCCTTACTGTCACTTAATACGTCAACACATATTATTCCACTAGCCTGTCCAACTTTCGTTCCACTTGTAGAAAGTGGCGAGTATAAAGGTGAATTTGCGACGAAGTTAATAGCAGAAGGCTTAAAGCCGTTGAAAAATCAACAATTTGATACGGTTATTTTAGGGTGTACACATTACCCTATTCTACAAAAACAAATTGAAGCTGTCGTAGGAGATGAAGTGAATGTTTTATCTTCTGCGGAAGAAACAGCAAAGGATGTTCAAGAAATGCTAGCTTATAATGGCACTTTAGCAAATGCAAATACAGTGCCTGCTCATAAATTTTTTGCAACTGGTTCTGTTCCAATTTTCCGTTCAATCGCTGAAAATTGGTTGGAGCAAGGTACTCTCGACATAAAACGCATTACATTAAAATAAAAAATCAGCTTAGCAATGGGCTAGGCTGATTTTTGCCGTTTTCAGCATTTTACATAATCATTGAGTACTTTTTTGAAGAAATAAATTATGATAAGATGAGGGCGCGAAAGTTTTTAGGAGGAACAATAAATATGACAAGATTTGATGGAAGAATGGCAGATGAACTACGACCTGTAAAAATGGATGGTGAGTATTTACTACACCCAGAGGGCTCGGTCTTAATTCAAGTAGGAAATACAAAAGTAATTTGTACAGCAACAATCGAAGACAAAGTTCCTGGCTTTTTACGCGGGCAAGGGAAAGGCTGGATCACAGCTGAATATTCGATGCTACCTCGTGCAACAGCTCAACGTACACCACGTGAATCATCTCGTGGGAAGGTCAATGGACGTACGATGGAGATTCAACGTCTAATTGGGCGTGCATTACGTGCTGTGGTCGATTTGGAGGCGCTTGGAGAGCGTACAGTATGGATCGATTGTGATGTGATTCAAGCAGATGGTGGCACTCGTACAGCCTCCATTACAGGAGCATTTGTTGCGATGACACAGGCAATTGCTAAATTTGCGGAAGAAAAGCCGTTCGTGAGGTTTCCTGTAACTGATTTTTTAGCCGCAACTAGTGTAGGTATTGTAGAAGAACAGGGTGCTGTTTTAGATTTAAATTATGTAGAAGATGTGGCTGCTGCTGTTGATATGAATATTGTTATGACAGGTGCAGGTCGCTTTGTAGAATTACAAGGTACTGGCGAGGAAGCAACATTCTCTCGTGAAGAATTGAATGATTTACTAGCATTAGGTGAAAAAGGCATCCAGCAATTAGTTGAGCTCCAAAAAACAGCGCTTGCTGAACAAGCAAACATGGTCGGAGGGAAATAGTATGAAACAGGTAGTGATCGCAACAAAAAATAAAGGAAAAGCTAAAGATTTCGAAGCATTATTTGGCCCACTTGGTTATGAAGTTGTCACAATGTTTGAAGTAGCACCAGACATGGAGATAGAAGAAACAGGTACAACTTTTGAAGAAAATGCAATCTTAAAGGCAGAAGCCCTAGCGAAAAATCTTGGTACCATTGTTATTGCTGATGATAGTGGTTTAGCAGTAGATGCATTAAATGGTGAACCAGGGGTCTACTCTGCACGTTATGCTGGTGATCATGATGATGAAGCTAATATGGTGAAGCTGTTAGAAAACCTACAAGGTGTAGAAGATGGCAAACGTACCGCTCGATTCTGCTGCTGTATTGCTATTGCAGGTCCAGATTTTGAAACGACGACTGTATTTGGTACTTGCGAGGGCGTGATTGCACACGAGAAACGTGGTACGAATGGCTTTGGCTATGATCCAATCTTCTTTGTTCCACGTCTTGATCGTATGATGGCTGAGCTTACGCCAGAAGAAAAAGGCGCCATTTCTCACCGAGGCAATGCTATTCGTAAGTTGAAGGAGCAATTGCCGAATCTTATTAAATAAGAGGTGGTATTCATGAAAATACTTATCATGAGCGATACACATGGCGACAGTCATGTGATCGACAAGGTCAGAAATTTTTATCCTGAAATAGATGTTCGCATACATTGTGGTGATAGTGAGCTTCCTTATGTGCATGATGCATTAAAAGAAATGAAAAAAGTACGAGGGAACTGTGATCGGGAGGAAGCTTTTCCTGAGGAAGAAATTTTTACGGTCGATGGTGTAAAAATCTTGGTGACTCATGGTCATTTATTTAATGTAAAAAGTTCTATGCTGTCTTTAACCTATCGGGCAAAAGAATTGAATGCCCAAATAGTTTGTTTTGGGCACTCTCATATTCTCGGGGCTGAAATGATGGATCATATTTTATTTATTAATCCAGGAAGCTTATTAAAGCCACGGGGTCACAAAGAAAAAAGCTTTGCTGTGCTAGAAATAGTAGATTCGACTTTTACAGTGGAATTTTTGACGGATGATCAACAATGTATATCAAGTCATACTTTCCAACGAAATTAATACGACTTAAAAATCCGCATTACTCTTAAAGTAAGCGGATTTTTATATTGGGTGGTAAAATTGACTAGGAATGAATGATGTTGAAGTGGAAAAAATAAATGGAAAAGGTAACAAAGGAGAAAATATGGAAAAGACAATTGGCTGGAATATGGACAATAGCTATGTTCAACTTCCAAGTATTTTTTATTCCGATATGACGTTAAACCCTGTTCGCTCACCCAAATTAGTCCTGTTAAATGAAGCGGTTGTTGCATCACTAGGATTAAATAGTCAAGCTTTAAAAGGCGAAGAGGGCCTAGCCATATTAGCCGGTAATAAATCCCCTGAGGATAGTATTCCTATTGCGCAGGCTTATGCAGGACACCAGTTTGGGCATTTTAATATGTTAGGTGATGGAAGGGCACTTTTATATGGTGAGCAAATAACACCCTCTAATGAGCGTATGGATATCGGGCTAAAAGGGTCTGGCAGAACACCTTATTCACGTGGTGGAGATGGACAAGCCGCATTGGGGCCAATGCTTAGGGAGTACATTATTAGTGAAGCGATGTTTGCGTTGGGAATTCCCACTTCCCGAAGTTTAGCGGTAGTGAGCACAGGTGAAACGATTATCCGTGAAACTGATCTACCTGGTGCTATCCTTACGAGAGTTGCCAGCAGTCATTTACGGGTAGGGACCTTTCAATATGCAGCACAATGGGGTACAGACGAAGAACTCCAGATCTTAGCAGATTATGCAATAGAACGGCATTTCCCAAATCATTACGGTGACATGAATCGCTATCTTTATTTATTGCAGGAAGTCATTAAAAAACAAGCATCTCTTATAGCAAAGTGGCAGTTAGTGGGCTTCATTCACGGGGTCATGAACACCGATAATATGACCATTAGTGGGGAAACCATTGATTATGGGCCATGTGCCTTTATGGATGCCTATGACCCAGCAACAGTGTTCAGTTCAATTGATCGACAAGGGCGTTATGCGTACGGTAACCAGCCAAACATTGGTGGTTGGAACTTAACACGCTTGGCAGAGGCGTTACTTCCCTTAATTCATGAAAATCAAGAGCAGGCCATTGAACTTGCTCAAGCTACCTTAGAACAATACCCTCAGTTGTATGTTCAAAACTGGCTGAAAGGAATGCGAGAAAAATTAGGATTATTTGATGAAGAGCAAGAGGATATGAAGCTTATAGAAGAACTTTTACAGCTCATGCAACAGGACAAAGCGGATTATACCAATACGTTCATTGCCCTAAGTTTTGACCAAATCGATAAAACCTCGTTATGGAAGTCGTCAGCATTTAAAGACTGGCATCAAAAATGGCTTGCACGATTAGCAAGACAGTCACAAACAAAAGACATGTCACAACAATTAATGCGCCAACATAATCCCGCTGTTATTCCACGTAATCATAGGGTGGAGGAAGCATTGGAAGCAGCTGTAGAGCGGGGAGACTATAGTGTGATGAATAACTTAATGACAGCTCTGACCCATCCCTTTGCCCACACGAATGAACAACAGGAATATGCTTCATTACCAGAACCGTCTAGTCAACCATATCGGACTTTTTGTGGCACATAAGAAGACAACGAGAGGAATTGCTCCTCTCGTTTTTTTATTGTGCAATGGCACCCTACACAAACCAAGCGCATACGCTATGTATGAATAAAGGTAAAGGAGAATGGATTCGGTGCATAAATATTCAAAAGGTTGGTTTGTAAAAGAGTTACGAACACATGGCATTTTAGTACATCCACAACTTAAAAGTCATCTAGGGTTATTTAAAGAATCTGAATTACGAAATTTATATTATCGCTATGTAAAAAGAGAAGCGGCTGAGCAGGATCAAAAATAGCCTTTGTTGTTTGAATAACTCCTTTCTAGGAAAAAATGAGAATAGAAAGGAGTTTTACTATGTGGATGATAGCACAGACTTGGCAGGATGTCCTATTTTTACATTGGCCAGTCTCACCCCCAGAACTAGAAAAACATATACCTCCAGAACTGACGCTAGATCTATTCGCAGATGATGCCTGGGTGAGTGCGGTTCTTTTTAAAGTCCATGGGCATCGCTTGCGATTTCTACCACCCATTCCTGGCTTGAATACTTCCTTACAATTGAATGTACGAACATATGTTGAGTATGAGGGCAAGAAAGGAATTTATTTTTTTCATTTAGATGTGACCAATTATGTCTTCTCAAAAATAACGGCATTAGTCAGTTTACCCTATCGATATTCAAAAATTGTAGGAAAGCAAAGGGACAACGACAACGCCTATACAAGCTATTACAAAACGTTGGATGAAAGATTGAGGGTGTCTTATACAATAGGGGACAACACTCAAACTAATTTTGACCAATGGCTTGTAGAGCGTTATCATTCATGGGCAATATGGAACGAGACATTATTTCGTATTGATATTCAACATACACCGTGGGAATTACGACAGGCTGAAGTAAAGATACAAAGCAATACGTTAGCTTCTTTTATGAAGGGAACCTTCCAGGGGACACGACCCATTGCACATTATGCAAAGAAAAAAGAGGCAAAAGTTTTTCCTCCAGTGATTGAACAACGAAAAACAAGATCTATCCAAAATTAGACCTTGTTTTTTTGTAAGTGAGAGAAAAACTTGTTTTTATTTTAAAAGAGATAACAAAATTGCATGACAATAGCGCCGGCAATCATATCTGACATGGCAAGTGCCTCCGCCTCAATGTCATCAAATATGTCCACGTCGGCTTGATAATCTTTTTGGATCATGGACACGGCTTCATTCTTTGTTAAAGCCAAATGCATATAAAACATCTTTTGTACGGCCTCTATACTTAAATAAGGATTGATCGTATGCAAAAATTGTGCAATATCGTCTGCATTACGATACCAATCTCTTTCTTTTGCCTCAGCCGTTGCAGTATCTCCTTTAGTAGCAGCAGTCACTAACTGAGCTGCAATAAAAAGATGCTCTTTAATTAAAGCTGCATATCGATCCGCTATAGAGTCACCATAAAAGGGACGGAGGCAATTACCTAAATCGGTTGCATTTCGTAACAAACGCTGTTGTACAAAGGGTAAATCCGGCAAATTGAAAACGATGCTAATAATCGTCATCCGTGTCCAATTCACATGCTCCATCCACAGTAACCGATTCATCGCCATATAATCCGCCTCAGCTTTACTAATACAGCGTCGATTATCAGAAGAACGTAAAAAGTGACGAATCGGTGCTGTGTATTGCGTAGAGGGGGATTGATACAACTGGCTTAATGAAAATCCATTTGAATAAGGGTACAAAACTTCACTCCTTTTCATTTTTTTCCTACACTAGCATACTCTAGGGTCGCTCTATGTATGAAAAGAAGGCAAAGGGAGGAGGTATAGCATCAATCCTCGTACATCATTTTCTTCGTCATCCCACCGTCGACCGTTAAGTTAATGCCCGTAACAAAATCATTCAACGGATTTGTTAAATAAAGACATGCTTGAGCAATATCCTCTGGCACACCCACTCTCCCTGACAAATGCTGGGCATGGTCAATCGGACGAAGCTCCTCATAATTATCAGTCTCAATCCACCCAGGCGAAATACAATTCACAGTGATCTGATCAGGACCAAACGATCGTGCTAAAGCATGAGTCAATGCCACAATCCCACCTTTTGTAGCGGTATAGGCTTCAGTAAAAGGCTCAGACATTTCAGCCCGTGTAGAGGCTAGACATACAATCGAGCCACCTTTGGCATTGTGCCTCATCACTTTCGCAGCCTCCCTTGCACAGAAAAGGGCACTCGTTAAATTCGTTTGCAAGAGATCATTCCACTCCTCCCACGTAATATCATAAGGGGATATATGTCGAAACTTTCCAGCATTATTAATGAATATATGAATCGTCCCATATTGTACAACCGCTCGTCGCATCAATGAAACAATATCCTGTTCCTTCGCCACATCCGTATGAACAAAGATGACAGAGAAGCCCTGATCGAGCAAATCCTTCTCTAATTGCTGACCTAATCCCTTATTTATATCAGCAATGACCACCTTCGCACCCAGTCGTGCATACGCCAGCACAATGCCCTTGCCTATTCCTTGTGCACCACCAGTAACAACTACAACAGCATCCTTAAACATCTACATACCTCCCATTGATTTCTAGCCAATATTTTAACAAAAATTTTCATGTTCGACCTATCGATAAGGCAAAAAAGTGGTATAATCTATATGGCTAAAACATATGATAAAACATAGATGAGGGAAACCTTGCCTACATAGTAAAATTAATGTTGACATTACGCCATAAAATACATATAATAAATATTGTCCTTCCTATGAAATACATAAGAAACGACATCATGTCTCAGTAGCTCAGCAGGATAGAGCAACGGCCTTCTAAGCCGTCGGTCGGGGGTTCGAATCCCTCCTGGGACGTCATACAAAGCCTTACAGCCACAACGGTTGTAAGGCTTTTTGTTTTTATACACAAATGTGAATAGCTTTAAAATTTGCCCATAATTTGTCCGATTTAATCTTTTTTATTAAAAAGCTTATCAAAGTGAGTGCTAGCTCTTTGATCTGTTTCTTCTAATAAATGACCATAGGTATTCATTGTTGTGGTAATACTTGAATGTCCCAAACGAGCTTGAATAACTTTTGGATGTTCACCTTCATGAATTAAAAGAGTTGCTGAAGTATGGCGTAGGTCGTGAAAACGAATAGTCTCCAAATCCGTATTTCTTTTCATAAAACGTTCCCACCACTGGCTTATTGAATCCGGCCTATACGGTTTGCCAAATTCATTAGAAAAAAGGAAGTCATGTTCTTTCCATTCTCGTTCATCCCCAGCTTGTTCATGTTGATATTTTTTAACTGCTGCTAGAGTAATGAGATTACTCATAATATTGGGTGGAATAGAAATTGTTCTTTTTCTTTTTCCCTTCGTCTCTTTCAGTACAATTCCGTCACCCTTAACATTAACAAGAGCTTGTTCTATTAATATCGTATTATTAGAAGGATTTAAGTGCTTTTCTTCTAAAGCAACAATCTCACCTTGTCGAGCAGCACTTACAATCGCTAATTCAACTAGCAACCTTCTTTCGGGAGAGGCTTTCTTATGTAACCGATCAAATAAAGTTACAATTTGATTTTGACTATATGCTTTACCTTCTTTGTATTTTAACTTAGGTAAAGGGATATCTTTGCAAGGATTGCTTTCGATAATCTCCCAATCTAAAGCAACGGACATTATGCTTGAAAAAGCTTTGTATATATTGTGTACCGTTGATGGAGCAAGGGTTCCAGCGTTACCATCTCTTCTTTTATTATTTTTTTGAAGCTCATTAACAAAGAAAATAATATCTACTTTTTTGATTTCCCTCACTTTTATATCCCCAAAAATAGGAAGGATACGGTTTTTAAGATGGTTACAATTATCTCTAAAATTTCTAATACCATAATGTTGCTCAGCATACTCATCTCTCCAACGAGGATAAAGATCATTTAAAGTGATACTGTCCAAATTATTAAAGTAGACTTCTTTATTTCGTAGTAATTCTTCTTCGAATAATATTAGTAAGCGTTTGGCTTCTTTTTCGCTTTTAGCTTCAACTGTTTTATATTTACGAACTCGTTTCTTTCCTCTATAACCTAAGTCTGCATATAAAGAGTATTTGTTTTTTCCTAATTTTTTTACATATCCCATACTAACAACTCCTTTCGAGAAGAGTACAATTGTTAAAAAAATGATTGTTAAGGTAATGATTAAACCTTTTTTGCGCAAAATCGTATTCAACATTAAATAATAGACAAATTTTATTAATAGCCTTTTCTTCATTTATAGGAAGTTTTATTTTATTGAGCATGAATGTTGGTACACATGCTTGCAGAGCAAAATTATTTGCTTTCCTTTCCTGGTACTCTCTAAACAAATAGTGGGTTTTTGTTTGGTTGCCAGAATGTGAGATTACATGTCCTAACTCATGGCAAAATTCTTGCCATTGTACCTGCTGGGATAATCGTGAGTCTATATATATGATGTTGTCATAACTTACCGAATCGAAAGGTAAGTAAATGACCTCATAACCGAGTTTAGGGCCTATTATCGTTGGATCTAATTGCTTTGGATTCGTAACATTAATGCTAGTGAATAGATCTTTTATGTAATCTTCTAAATGAGTATAAACAAAAATCATAACATCCCTCTTTTACAAACGTATGTTCTATTTATGTTAACAAAAAAATTCACCGATGAAAAGGCGAATTTTTAAATATCTGGAAAATCTACACAAAGATGTAAAATCACTTCTTGTTCTCCTGTTGTTTCTTCCAAACCTCGTAATAAACTTCGAATTGCTCTAAAGCATCAAGCAAATTTTCAGGTTGGTTTTTGAAAAACAAATTCTCTCTAGTTAAAAAGAAATCAATAACCTCTTTTTGATATGCACTTAGATTGTTGTAGTCATCATCTGAGATACCAGCTTGTTTATGTAAAGCTTCTTTATTATCCGTTCTTCCTAATAGGTAGTCTATAGAGACATTATACAAGTCTGCTAAGTCAGATAACATTGATGGATCAGGCGACCTTGTTCCGTTTTCATATCCGGACAAAGTATTGCTTTTAATACCTAATTTATCAGCAACAAATTTCTGGAGGTAACCATGTTCTTCTCGTAGCGCTCTTAAGCGTCTAGCTAAAATATCTTCGCCCATGAAAAACAACCTTTCTATGTGATCGTTATTATAAATAATATCGCAATCCTCGATTTTTTATATTAATATTCGCATAATGTGATAAAAAAGTTTGACAATCTCATTTTGCGATGTTAAAGTGTAAGTAACCGAATCGCAATTTGCGAAAATAAAGGGGTGTTAATGATGAAAGAAAAACCAATTGTACAAAACAACCTTAAACAATTGCGCAAAACAAGAGGTATCCAGCAAAAATTTGTGGCAAAATCAATTGGCATTTCAGCAAACTACTATTGTCAAATCGAAAACGGTCATCGTGTTTTACCAACTAAATATTTACCAAAAATAAGAGAGCTTTTAGGTGTGACGTTGGATGAAATTTTTTTTGATAACAAAATCGCGAAACGCGATTCTAATATGATTGCATAAGCAAAAGGGGGTGTGGATGTGGAACAGAAATTAACCCAATCAGTATCAAATCAAGAGATACTCCGCCAACAGCTGGAACTGTTAGCAGAGCGTAGTGCTAATGATGCAAGCGTTTCAGATTTACCTCTACTTACATTAGCAATGGTGGAGCTGTACAAGCAGTTGGAATCTAACATACCATCAATCATTTAATGATTTTAGTGTTTTGTGAACAGTTTTGATTACAGTTTCTAAGTTGTCAAAACTGAGTAAGTTAGCAGAACCACCATTAGGTAATTTTCTTTCGCCTGTAGCTTGAATGTAAGCTATAGCAACTTCAATTGCTAATTCTTTATCTGTTTTATTTGTCATATGTATCACCTCCAATCTACCAATAGTTTATCAGATTGGAAAATTTTAAAATATAGGAGGTTCAATTATGGAACAAAAATCTCAACAACTTCACGAAGAACTATCAAATCGTGAAGGCGTAACAGAAATCGTTGTAGCACTCTATGAGGAATTTGTTGTTGTACAAGACCAGCGCACTCATGAATTCACTGGTCCTGCACGAGTGAAGGTTAATTCAAATGCAAAGAAAGCGGAAAAAGATCCAGTTCAATTAATGGATGAACTTGAGGTACTTGTAGCTCCATTAATTAAGTTTCTTCACAACAATTTCAACCCGTATTGTCGTATTGAAATCACTCAAGATTCCATCAAGGTTGTTCAAGATGTTATCAGCGTTCCAAAAAATTATCGTACTGGCGCATAACGTTTAATTTTATCAAGTCTTGAAAGTTCTGAACCAAGCGAACTAGAACTCATAAAGCTTCTGTACTCATATTCAGAAACATCGTAGTAATGGTAGATAGCGCCATCATGGAATTCTATTTCTAAAACACCATTTTCCCATCCAACATTACGAATACGACTTGATGAAACATATTGTCTATCCATAACTTAACACCTCCTTCTATTTGTTAATATTCGACAAAAATAGAAGGGAACCTTTAATAAAAATCAGGAGGTTTTATCATGAATCAATTAACAAGAAATATCCCAAGTACAGAGGTAGCTGAAATGGTTGGTCGTGACCACAATGAAGTATTGAAAGATATACGTCGTATCATTAATCAATTAGGAGAGGGGAATTTACCCCAGTCCTATTTCATCGAATCAACTTACACTAATACTCAAAATAAAGAGTTACCTTGCTTCTTACTTACTAAAAAAGGCTGTGAATTATATGGTACTCGAATGACTGGTGAAAAGGGTACTCAATTTGCTGTTCAATACATCGAACGTTTCAACGAAATGGAAAAACAAGTAATCAATCAAACTAACTTACCACAAGATCCTATTACTCTAGCTTTAGAAGCAGCACTCGAAACTCGTAAAACGGTACAAACGATTCAAACGGAGGTAAAAGAGGTTAAGGCTGACATCGAGGAATTACGAGACAACCTTCACATCACAAGTTCACAAGCAAAAGTAATCCGAAAAAAAGTTGCAGAGAAAGTATATGAAGCACTTGGTGGCAAAGAAAGTAAGGCGTACAAACATTTGAATAAAAAGTTGTTCTCCGCATGTTGGGGCGAGTTCAAAGACTATTTTGATATTAATGAATTTAGAGATTTGCAAAAAAACAAGTTTGAAGATGGTTTGAAATTCTTGTTTATGTGGCAACCAAGAACAGAATTGCGCCTTGAAATCGAACATTACAACACGCAATTGCAATTGAAGTTGGTGAAGTGATATGTCGAAAGTAGTCAACCTCCTTACAAAGGATCAGTCAGAAGTTTTGCAAGAGGTTTGCGACATTATGAACAGCGTTTTATGTGATGGGCGCAAAGCTTACCCAACAAAAATTATAGATGAGCATGGGACACGCGATTATATTGCAAGCCGTGAAGAGCATTTAGAAAGTGTCATGGATTATGTTTTAACGACTTTAGGGTGCGTATTCCCACAAATAGATTAATGGAGGTATAACCAATGAGTAATAAAGAAGTAAAAGTAACGATAGAAGGTCCTGCAAGTCACACTTTATTCGAACTTGAAAGTGATGGTGAACAAGGTATCATTCACGTAGTTTTACGAGATATGGATAGTAATTTTAAAGAAGTTGGTGTAGTTGGTGTAATTCTTTCACCGGATGAATTACAGGAAATTTATTACGCTATCGTCGATATATTAAAGCATCAAGAACGAGAGTCCAAATAGAGGAAGGCGCTATAGCAGCGCCTGAGATTGGAGGCGAAACTATGAATCTAACAATCGAAGAATTAAAAGCGGAGCTACTTAAAGCGGAGCTAGTTGATTTTTTACACCGAGCGTATCAACAAGGTGTTGAAGATTGTAGGAAAAGTATGAAATTTGAGTTGTCTCTACCATCAAATTTAAGGAAAGAACATGTAGCTCAAATATTCCAATGTGAATTACCAACCGTAGAAAAGATAATTCGTATGGATGGGTTTCCAAAATGTCATGCACTAACAGCTCGTTATCCAAGGGATAAAGTGTTGGAATGGCGAGACAAAAATGTAATGTACATGAACTCACGTCTTGGTATCTATGTGAGTGAAAATGAAAGTCTCAGATTATTAAGAGCATAGGAGAGGCCAGGGCAAATGGCCTCAAGATAAATCAAACTACCAATCTAGTAGAAATCGAGAGGTAGGGGCAACTACCTCTTAACCATTATTATACAGAGAATTTATACAAAGTGCGGTCTCTTACAAGTTAACTTTTCGATGAAATGTGACTTATTCAAAAAGAAAGGAATGGAAATATGACTGTTACTGGAAATTTAGTTGGCGAGGTAATGAAAGAAATAAGGGGCAATGAAACACAGTTAAGGTTTGGATTTGATTTCGGAGTAGGAAGAGAGGCCATATCCAAATATGAGAACGGCCGTAGTAAGGTCCCGGCAGATATAAGTAAAAGCATCGTAGAGAAGTTCGATGATCCCAAGTTTGCGCTTGCTGTACAACATCAATATACAGGCACCGGCCCAATATGGTTGAACGGACCAAATGTAGACCTTCATAGGTGTAGTGTGCGTGAGAAAACAATAGAAGAACTTCAAGAAGCCTTGGATTCCATAACTAGTACCAGCCTAGCCAAACCAAGTGATGCCATCGAGCATTATGAGCGGAAAAATATTATGGACATGATTGAGGAGGCTGTAGAGGCAGCAACAGCACTAGCGAATTTTATAGCAGTAACTACGGAGCACCTTGGAATTAGTTACACAGGGGTTTGGATGGACCACTATAAGTACTTACAGAAAGAAGGGTTTATTAAATGATTGAAATAGATGAACAAATCGAACGTGAACTAACTTGTATTGATGATCTAACAGATGTAATAAAACTACATGCAAAAGCAGGTCGTATCAACATAGCAAAACAACTAGAGCGAGACCTACATAATTCGTTAACTCAACTAGAAAAACTTCATAAGAAAAAAGAGTTATGGACAACAGTAGCAGATTTAAACCAACGAGGAATACTAGTTCAGGTGGTGAAGAAACTTGCGCATCAAGCCTAGAGCGTGGCGACACATGACGTTAAAGCAGAGGTTAATTTATGTACATTTCTTTTGTGATAAGAGGGTGTTGGAGAAGTTAATTGACAATAAAAAAGCTGTTTAATCATTGCGGGATTAAACAGCCAATAAACTATGGAATATAGAAACATTATAGCATGAAAATTGAACGTTTGCGAGTGTTATCTCGCTCTCGTCAAGCAGCTTACAGTACTGTCTCCCTACAGTAAAGCTTTGCCACTGTGAGTTGCTTGATGGGACACCATCAGAAAGTAGGTGGGAATCATGAGTATTGATCAATTCAAGCCAAAGATGCGAGAGGTGCGATTAGACACAGAAGTATTTGAGGAACGATTTGCTGAGTATGACATTATCAGTGAGTTTACCGGGATAATACTTACATTAGTAGCAATTGAGGAAAATGTACGCTACACAAGCTTTGTCACAAAATCATATGCAGATGTCTTACAAAAACAAAAGGTGGTGATAGCGTGAGACAACTTATTGAAGTCGAGAATCCGATGGTGTTAGGAACAATTGAAGCTGTAAATAATGTACCTACATTTAAATATATAGAGACAGATTTCCGTGATATCTATGGGAGCTTAATAGTTTTCAATGATGATTATATGGAATTTCCAAATGGGGATATCGTTCATCTAGATAACATCCATACGTATTTAGAGGATAACTATAATGCCAAATTTTGCACAAAAAAATAAACCACTTTGCAGAGTGGCTTACAAATCAATTATTAGAGCAATTATAGCGGACTATAGGAGGAATTTCAATGAGTAACCTAGCAGAGCAATTTAATAATCCAATCCCTTTCCAACAACCACAAGGGGTACTAGCACAAGCTAGTTCCTCCCGTGAGATGGAAGAAGTTAAAGGACAAATTTTCATGGCGAAACAGTTTCCTAGAAACGTATTCCAAGCTGAACAACGTGTGTTAGATACATGTAAACGTCCGGCACTAGCTCAAACAGCAATGTATAGTTATCCAAAAGGTGGCACAAAGGTAACCGGTCCGTCTATCCGATTAGCTGAAGCAATTGCTCAGAACTGGGGTAACTTATCATACGGTATCCAAGAGCTAGAGCAGCGTAATGGCGAATCAGTAGCTAAAGCGTTTTGTTGGGACCTTGAAACAAATGTACGCCAGGAAAAAGTATTTACAGTAAAACACGCTATTGGTACTAAAAAAGGTTTGAAGCAATTAACTGATCCACGCGACATTTATGAAAAAGTAGCAAACGATGGAGCACGTCGATTACGTTCTTGTATCCTTGGTGTTATCCCTGGAGACATTGTAGATAAAGCAGTTGTACAGTGCACAGAAACGCTGGCTGGCAATAGCAAAGGGCCTTTAAAAGACCGAATTGCTTCTATGTTAAAAGGCTTCAAAGATCATTACCGAGTTACACAAGAAATGGTAGAAACAAAGTTTGGTTACAATGCTGATTCTTTCAGTGAGTACGATTATGTAGAGCTTTTAAATATCGCTAACAGCTTAAAAGACAACATGTCAAAAGTTGAGGATTGGTTCCCGAAAGATGATGCGAAAAATCAATCTAGTGGCTTAGGTGAAGCATTTAAAGAGGAGCAAAAACCAGAGGTGAAACAAGATGCACCAAACGACATTCCAATTGAACAGTCAGAACTATCACTCGAATGAGGCCAACCAGCACTATATGTCAGTATCTCAGTTTAAAAGTGCTATGGAGTGCGAGGCTAGAACATTTGCAGAAGTGAAGGGCGAGTTTTCTCGTCCTCCATCTACAGCATTAATGGTTGGTTCATACTTACACGCTGCTTTTGAAAGTGATATTGCACTAACTGAATTTCTAGAACTAAACCACGATAGCATTTATAACAATCGTGGCAACAAGTATAAGGACTACGAAAAAGCAGATGACATGATAGAGACTATCAAAAATGACGAGTTTTGTATGTTCGCTTTACAGGGCGAAAAAGAGGTCATCTATACAGGCGATTTATTCGGTGTAGAGTGGAAAATCAAAGTCGATAACATCAATCATGAACGTGGATTTTTCAGCGATTTAAAGAGTACGCAGGAGCTTCGAAAGCGTTATTGGAGTGAAAAATATAATACTTGGGTTTCATTCGTACAAGCCTTTGATTATGTGCTGCAAATGTGGGTGTATCGAGAAATTATCTTTCAAAATACAGGACGTTATTATGATCCATACATTGTGGCAGTTACAAAAGAATCGCCACCTGATAAAGCCGTTTTACACTTCGATTCAGGGCGTTTCGACTTCGAGAAAGAATATGTTCAATCAATGTTACCAAGCATTATAGATGCAAAGATAGGGCATAAAAATGCACATCGATGTGACAAGTGCGAATTTTGCCGAGGGACTAAGAAACTGAGTGGGACATTCGAAATTGAGTATCTATTAGATTAGGCGGCGCAAATGGATGAATAACGTACCCCACAAAGTCCTTCTGCTAGCTTGGATATTTGAGCAGGCGAAGGATAACGATGAAATCAGGCGCTTGGTGCTGGAATATATGAGGCGTTACCCAAACTATCGAATTATCAAAGTGAGTGGTAGTTTCGCGGTTTGTGACAGATTAGAAGAGTTTTTATAGAAGATATGGTTAAAGTAAAATCATTTTTGCTTTCGGGATTTACTAATGTAAATGGACATAACAGAAACTCCTATAACGATGAATATTATCGCAACATATTTATTTTGAATAAGTGAATTGTAGTCGAGGGAACCAGTTAATCTTCCCATTCCACTTGAAAGAACAAGGGCACCTAAAACAAATAGGATATGTTCAATTATAGAATAATGTGTTTTCAATGCATATCTGCTCCTAATATTTGGGTTCAATAACTTATAAAAGGATAACACAATTGGGAGATGTTTGAAAATGCGGATTTACTTTTAAGTGTACATTGTGGATTTTGTGAATAAATCTGTGAATAAAAATTTGAATATTGAAAATATGGAGGGTTGTGTATGTATGACGAATTATTGCGTGGTTTTAGATCTTGGGCAAAAGAGTTACCACCAGCACCAAAATGGACAGCGTGGCACCATAAAACGTTTAATCGACCACGTAGAAAGCGTAAGTAGGAGAGGTGAGGGCAAATGGCAGACAACAAGAAATACTATTACATGAGGCTAAAAGAAAATTTCTTCGAAAGTGAAGAATTAGTCATGTTGGAATCAATGCCAGAGGGCATGTTGTACTCAAATATTCTAATCAAACTATATCTAAAAAGTTTAAAAAATGAAGGTCGTTTGATGTTCAAGGATACAATCCCTTACAACGCTCAAATGATAGCTACAATCACACGTCACCAGATTGGAACAGTGGAGAAAGCACTTACTATATTCAGAGATTTAGAGCTTATCGAAGTACTGGATAACGGCACTATTTACATGAACGATATTGAATTATTTATTGGTAAAGCATCCACAGAAGCTGAACGTAAAAAACGTGCTCGGATGACTATCGAAGCTGAGAAAAAGCTATTAATTGGACAAACGTCGGACAAATGTCCAAATGAAAATGGACAAATGTCCGACAAACTTCCACCAGAGAACAGAGAACAGAGTTTAGAGACTAGAGTTAAGAGAACAGAGACTATAAACAACATAGAAGAAGTTGTCAGTCAGTCGGTCAGTCCTGTCACTGATATTCAGTTTTTAAAAATAAAAGATTCCTTTAGCCAAAGTATTCGGGAACCTAAAAATACTGATCTTACAAAGCTAAATGAAGCTCTTGATTTTTATGAACCAGCCTTAATTTTAGAAGCCATTAAAATAGCTAAAGAAATGCGTGGTAAGTCATTTGCTTATGTACTCGGCATTTTAGATAACTGGAGAAAAGATGATGGTGTTAAAACATATGCAGATTGGCAGGTGAAGATTAGTGGATCCGATGCAAGAAGTAATTCAAAAAATACAAGAGAAGTACCTAAAATTATCACCCGAAGAAGTAGCAACGAATGAACAAAAAGAGTTCTCCTGTCCTAAATGCAAAGATGTTGGTGGTTTCTTTGAAATGAAGGTTGATGAGGATGAAAGAAAAATTACTTATGGCAAGTCATTTCAAATATGGGTTGACTGTTCATGCGAAAAGCAAAAGATTGCTAATAAGCTAATCAAGGCCAGTGAAATCACAGATAACTTTAAAGCTATGACATTTGCAAACTACTACACGGAGGGGCAATCCAGTCTAGTGGTTGAAGCGAAGGATTTAGCGATGAAATACTTTAAGGATTTTGAAAAGCCGATTACAGGGCTTACAGAGGCTGAGGAAATGGCTGTTGGTATTGCAGTACTTGGACAACCCGGCTTTGGTAAAACACATTTGTTATCAGCGCTTAGTAACAACATGATGCAAAAGAAATTAAAGTCTGTCTTGTATTTCCCTTACGTTGAAGGGTTTGATGACTTGCGAGATGACTTCGAAAAGCTGCAAGCGAAGCTAATCCGCATGAAAGAAGTGGATATTTTATTCATAGATGACCTATTTAAACCTGTAAACAAACGTGATCGTATCGGTGAGGTTGTATTGGATAAAGACAATAAGCCAGTAAAGATACCGCAAGCTAGCTCATGGGAGATAAAACAGATTTATTCAGTGGTTAACTATCGATACATGAATAAGAAACCTGTTTTCCTAAGCAGTGAGCTAGAATTTGACCAAATGATTCTACTAGATGAAGCGTTAGGTACAAGGCTTTATCAGATGTGCAAACGATATTTTTTAATAATCGATAAGGATTTATCGCTGAATTACAGATTAAAGTGAGGGGCAACAGCCCCTTGATGGAGGGTGAAGGGATGGACTTTTGGAAGCTTGTAAACGATGTAGCAAAAGCAGCTAATGAACTTCACAGAGCACAACTTGAAATAGAGATGGGCAAGCTTATGAGCGAAATTGAAGCGTTTAACATCGCTAATGCCATTGACATAGCTTTGGCTACTGGCAATCGAGAGGCTTTTAACAAATTAGTGGGGAGTGAATGAGTGATGAAGCAAGAACAAATAGAAGAATTTCAATCTTTTGCAACAATTTTTGAACGTCACTTTGATTTAGGTTTTAACTTTGAAATTGAAAAAGGAGATGTTGATTTAGTAAACAATGCAGCCAAAACACTCAAACAACAAAATGAAGAGCTAAAACAACTAAAGCGTGAAAATGAAGGTTTGGTAATTGATCGAGAATGCGCGATTTCAAACATTACAAATGACTTTTTAGATGAGGTCCAGCGTTTACGCAAAGCACTTGAGCAAGTCATGGAAGTCGAAGCACCGATTGCGGAAGGTTGGGAAACACCTGCTTACAAAATTGCTCAAGAGGCTTTAGGTGGTGAAGCAAAATGAATGAACAGTTTTTAATTGATCAAATCATTTTGTACCTTGGGCAACATCAGCGCTTTGGAGGCAAGTACAACGAAACCATGGCTTATAAGCGTTTGGAGCAATTGAGAGCTTTAGTAGGACTGAAAGATGCTGAAGAAGCTACAGATTATCTTATTTCACGAATGGAAGGGGTTATGGCTGCATGACATTAACCGAACAACTGGCGTTTCATTTTGAAGATTATGAGATTTGGAAACCTGTTGTTGGTTATGAAGGGCTGTATGAAGTTAGTAGCAAAGGGCAAGTTCGATCTTTAGATAGACCAGTTTATAGAGGGAACAAAATCCATTGTTACATGAAAGGTCGCATATTAAAACAAACCAAAACAACAACAGGTTACATGAGGGTGACATTAGTTAAACCAGAAAATAAAAACAAGATGTTTAGAGTGCATCGATTAGTAGCCACTACTTTTATTCCACAGATTGAAGGTAAAGAGTTAATAAATCATATCGACTGTAATCCGTTAAACAACAATGTAGAAAACTTGGAATGGTGTACACATTCAGAAAACCTTGTACACGCATATCGTTCAGGCGAAAGAGATTGGTCTATTAAGAATAAAGAAGAGTTGATAATTCAGACCTATTTAGAAGACAGGAATAGTGGTTGCAATACAATTGCGAAGCAAATAGGGTGTGATAGCAAAACAATTAAAAGGCTACTGGAACAACACGGAATACAAATACGAAGCAATAAAGATGTTAGAACCAAGGTTCCTTATGAAGTATTAGAAACGGAATTCAAAAATGGTTCGAGAAATATTGATATTGCTAAGAAATATAGCATCAGTACAACAACAGTAAAGAGGTACAAAAGAGAATATATGGAGGGAATAAAAGTTGAATCAAACGCAGCTTATCGGAAGGCTAACTAAAGATCCTGAGATTTCGTACACTCAATCAGGTATTGCAAGAGCACGTTTTACATTAGCTGTAAATCGATCTTTCAAAAATCAGAATAACGAGAATGAAGCTGACTTTATCCAAATAGAAACATGGAGAAAAACTGCTGAAAATGCTGCTAACTACTTAAAGAAAGGTAGTTTAACAGGGATAACAGGATCTGTACGCACTGGTTCGTATGAGAGAGATGGGCAAAGAATCTATTTTACGAACGTTGTAGCTGACAGTATCCAATTCTTAGAGCCAAGAAACAGCTCAGGAGGCTCACAGGGCACATCAAACTACGAATCTAGTACAAATACAGGTGGACAGTATCAAGGGGCTCCACAGGGCGATTATGGTGGTAATAACAAACAGCCAAGTTATACAAGAGCAGATGAAGATCCATTTGCTAATAGTAAGGGACCGATTGAGGTTAGTGAGGATGATCTCCCTTTTGATTTCAGGCAAGTGAGATAGCTTGCCTTCTGAATAATAAAACTAAGGAGCGAAACGGATGAATTTACAAAATATTATCGATGCACAAAAAGAGCTTGATGCTCGAATTACCCAAGGTAAAGAGTTAGCACCTAACACATTTTTAGCCTTAAAAGTTGAATTAGCTGAATTCGCTAATGAAGGACGTTGGTTTAAACATTGGAGCGATAACCAGGAGCCGAGAACTAAGGCTGATTCGATATGTGGTTGCATAATGTGCGAACACCATTCTATACCAAATGACAAGAATCCAGCCTTAGAAGAATTCGTCGATGCGGTTCACTTCTTTGTATCAATCGCTAATCAGAAAGGTTGGGAAGATTCACTTTGGGTGTATGAAGAGCAACTTGATCCAGATGAATTTAATGGTGATTTAACAAGTTGGTTCTTAGAAATGGATTACTTCTTAAGTATGGCATATATCCGAGTATTTACAGAGGAGGAAGAAGCTAAATGCAAGGACTCGTTTGGATATTTAAACAATGAATACTGCTTTAGAACAGCTTGGATTTTGTTCTTAAACATTGGGATGAATGGCTTCGGTTTTACTTGGGAGCAAATAGTGGCTGCTTATTTCCAAAAGAATAAGGTCAACCATAAGCGTCAGGAGAGTGGTTATTGATGAAGCTATGTGAACGCTGCAACCGTAAGTTAAAGTCTCAGAAATCGATAGATGTAGGTATGGGGCCAACATGTAAGAAAAAACATGAGGCTGAACAAGCGGAGGCTGAGTTCAATAAGAACCAGATTACGATTGATGAAGTGATGGAAGAATCACAAGCAAGTTAAATAAAACTAAAACGGAGGTTTTACATTATGAAATTCTTTGATTTTTACAATCCATATATCGCATTAATTATGGCTGAAAATGAGGAACAGGCGAAAGAAAAGTATGTTGAGTGGGTGGCTGATGACGAAGGTGATTTAGAGTTTGATGAAATCGGCAGAGATTATGCAATCGTTAAGTTTAGCCAAGCAAAAGATGAACACGGAAATTTAGTTCCAATTGATGAAATTTTAGAGCAATTACAAAGCAAGGAACCAGAATTGTTAGTTATTGATGGAAGTTTAATTTAACTAAATACACGCTGCTGGTAGAACGGCATTAGGTTGTTTTATCAGCAGACTTCTAAGAGTGCTGATAGGAGGTAAACATGAACGTACTCACATTTGAAATACCAGGAGATGTGCAGGCACAGCAAAGACCGCGAGTGACACGAAATGGCACATTCGATCCGAAGGAATCCAAAGACTACAAATCATTTGTAAGATTGGTAGCTTCACAAATAGCACCAGAAACACTAATAACAGAGGATATAAAGCTAACTATCGATGTTTATCGTAAGATGCCAAAAGCTATCAGCAATAGCAAGAAAAAGCTACAGCAAGCGTTAAATGGTGAGTTGCGACCAACAACTAAACCCAGACATCGACAATCTGGCAAAAGGCATTAAAGATGGTCTAAGTAAGGTTATATGGCGTGATGATAGCCAAGTAACGGAGTTAATTGCTCGTAAGTGGTATTCGCATAATCCGAGGGCAGAGGTGACGATTGAATGGCACCAAAAATAGAGAGTCGGTACATCTTATTCACTGGTGAGGCTCACGAAAATATGAAATTTGATTTTACAAACAAACAGATCGAAATATTTATCAGTCTTTAGAATGCAGGCGTGGCTATCAATAAAATTGCTCAAAGGTTTTTAATCAGTAACGCTAATGTAGCTTTGATTGTGATGGACCTTGAAATGGCAGGCCGGATTGGGCCAAGGGCTGGTGGGTTGTTAGGTAAGAGGAAAGTGGTTAGTTGAAAGATATTGTGCAGCAAGGAGGGAAGCAAAAATTAAAACTATTGCTTGGTTTAGTGGTGGTGTAAGTAGCTTTATATCAATTTATTTGTTGAAAGATCAAATAGATGAAATTTATTTCATTGATGTGAAAGAACAACACCCAGACACTTATAGATTTTTGAGAGATTGTGAGAAAGCAATTGGACGTAAATTTACAATAATAAAAAATGAAAAAACACATAGCGCTATGGATACTATACGTAAACGCAGGTATATCAATGGTCCATCTGGAGCGCCTTGTACAAGTGAATTAAAGCGCAAAGTAAGGCAACGTTGGGAACAGACGCAAGATGATCTATTGCGCTATGTATGGGGCTATGACAGCGAAGAAAAGCATCGAGCAGAACGGTTATTGCAAACAACGCCAGAACATGAACATGTATTTCCTCTAATTGATGCAATGCTGACGAAAGATGAAGTACATGGCTTGCTCGAACGATTGGGCATTAAAAGACCTTTGATGTATGAGCTAGGATTCCGTAATAACAATTGCGTTGGATGCGTTAAAGGCGGTATGGGCTACTGGAATATAATTCGTAAGCATTTTCCAGAACGTTTTAAAGAAATGGCTGCACTAGAAAGAGAAATAGGTGCTACTTGTATTAAAGGCATTTATTTAGACGAATTAGAGCCAGGTCGTGGACACATTGAAGATGAAGTCATGGGCGAGTGTGGAATATTGTGCGAAATCGCTTATGGAAATATAGTTGGGTGATCGAAAGTAATCCCTTCCTTATTTTAGATCAGAATGTACAAAAATAGTGTACCTCTTTTATTAATTTAGTAAATTATACTTAGGAGGGGTTTTTTTGGATAATAACATATTAATTAGTAATATTTTTAGGCTGAAACGGAAATTAAAAATTAAAATTAGCAAAGAGATTCGAGGATTAGAGTACTACGAAGCTTTGCAATTAGAAGTTAAAAGCTTAAAAGCTTTTCAAGCGAATAGCCCAAATCTAGTAGAGATTGGAGCAATAGTTTTCTCTGCGGTTGCAATTTTAGTTTCTAGTATTGCATTTTATGGGAGTTTTATATTCGATACATCTTATTACTTTTCTTCAACAAAAGATGGAAGTTCGCCAATTGAAGTAGGATTAGCGACATACCTTATAAAAAATTCACCTGATGAAAAGATAATAAATATTGTTAACGTTGTATATTTCTCCGTTGTTGTGGTTTTTTTTATTGGTGCGTGGATACTTATAAGACAAGTACTATTACTTAGGAAGATAAAAGAATTGGAAATACTTGACTATTATTTAGAAAAGTATATCGAAAAAAATGATGATAGGAAGAAAACTAACATTTATCCTAATATGAACGATTCTAGTAAAGTAGATATGCATAATTTTAAGTAGAATAGCTTAAAGGGTATTGAACGTTTTGAGGAAAGAAACTAAAAAAGGGTCACACAACTGGTAGTGACCCTAAGTAATTTGGAGGCCGTGACGGTCAACCAACGCCACAGCAAGTGCGTGCGATACACTCGATAATAATTTGTGCAAATTACAGTTCCTTATACATCAAAAAAGCCGCAGCGTTTGCACACGCTACAGCTCGAATTGGTTTATGCCCTTTTAGGCTAGTCAGATAACGGTATTATATCACAACTTAGGAGGGCAAACCTATGTTAAAAGAAAGAACACTAACGATTACACCAGATGCTTTAGATTCAATGATTACAGACTACCACTGGATGGTTAACGCCATCAAAGAAATGCGATCAGAAATGGTTATAGGGGCAAAAACGGCACAGTATGGAATCGAAGCTACACTACCCAAGGCAGTAGGCAGTGTAGGTGATCCAATTATGCAGGAAGCAATTAGACGGTCTAAGAACATAAAGCGTGTTGCAGAGTATGAGAGAAAGTTATTAGAAGTACAGATGCTTATTGATAGGGTTACAGGTGACAGAGAAATGCAAGTCCTTAACTGGATGTTAGATGGCAAGTCTAAGCGCTGGATTGCAACTAATATGGGATTAAGCCATACGCACATCCAGAACATCAAGGACAATATTGTTGAACAGATGGTAGGATAAGCTTTTTTTACTCAATTACATTTCAACCATTTATTCATGAGTCTTTTTATTAGACTTTTAATGAACGATTTAGACCCTAATTTTAATTCGAATTTAAATGATGAGGTTTTCTTCTTAGTTTTGTGTTTAGATTCGTATTTTAACTTTAATGACATCAGATCACATCCTTTCATTGGATATGGGGATGCGATCTGATTAGTGACAACAATTAGCACCAAAAGGACATAATTTTTTATTTGTACATTCCAAAGTTTCCAAACTTGCCATACTTTCAACATTAGATGAGATAAAAATAATAATGTACAATCGGAGGTAGGTCGGTGCGGTAAGGTTTTCCTCCTTTGGTATTAATAAAAACCTAAATATTAGGGAAAGACAGACCGACGACCGACCTGCGCTTGACAGACTAGTTCGAAGCGTGACATACAAGGCCGGCCCATATTTTTTAAGAGATTAGGTATCTTAATTAATATAAAAGGCTAAAAACGCTAAAGTTCCATATCATATTGGGCATAAGTCTCTTATTACATGAAACCACTCAAAATTTATGAGTGGTTTTTTCTATTGAAAAAAGAGAGTTGTTCAATTATTTACAAGGAGGAATCAAAGTGTAATTCAACAAAGCAGGATCATACAAAAAATATTTCATGAGGTGAAGAAAACATGACAACAATTAGTACATTAACTGAGGCAACAAGATTTTTTAACGAACAATTCCCTGAAGGAAGTCAATATAAACCGCTGTACTCAAGAGTTCAGGTTATTCGAGATGGCATAGAGGCAAATGGCACAAAACTAGAACCATATCTTCGATTTCAACGTTTAGGAAATCAACTACAATTTCTAGCAAGTTTATATGACAAATCTTCTGATACTACACTAAAAAATAATGTGAAGAGTGCAATCCTTGCTACATTAACAGGGCTGGAAAGTTTAAAAAACACAGATGGACAGTCACTACTTTCAACTAATGCTGGTCTAGGTGCTGCACCGGCAGGTGGTATTGTTTTAGCTGGTTTAGTTATGGCTCGTAAAGGTGTTTATTACAGTTTAGGGACAGCTGATCAAAGTCGAGTGGCTTCAGCTACAATTTCAATGGCAAATCAAATTGCAACTTGGATTGATAGTTCTTCAAATCCAAACTATACAGCTTTAGATTTAGCGGTTAATAGTTGGAGAAGTCAGAAGTACGGAAATTTTGCGCTTAATGGACCAATCCTACATGCAGGTGGCTTAGCGTTATATTCTGATTTAATTACAACACATACTTCCGCATCACAGTATCCAAAGTATAATGCTTTATATAAATTTGGTACTTATGTTTTCGATAAATGTGCAACTCTTGATGCTACTGGTACTAAAGCATCGATTGCTATCGGGGGTGCTAATACTCCTCCAAAATACGGTCGTAAGTTTTTCCCGTCATCAGGCTATAATGGCTATGTCGGAATGGGTCTAGCATGGTTAGCTCACGGTATTGTTTACACAGGGTCTTTATCAACAATTCCTGGATCTCGACTAATCAATGACTCAAAGAAAATCGGCAACTTCTACAAAGGTGTATTTGACGCTCAGCCAAACAAGAAAGCTTATGAACTAAGTGAACCAGCTGACTTTACAGGTAAAAAGTTAACAGAAGCTACTATTCAAGCAGTTGTAGCTTTAGGTTATACTCGAACAGAAATTGACGAGATGCTTGCTACGCACACAGCTAGTACAACGGGTTACTTATATACTCTAGCTTGGAATGGCGACCAGACTTTCTTGGTAGCCTTAGATAAAGCTGTACGAACAGCTGGAGAAACAGTATTCCTTGGCTCAGAATCAACTAACGGTTCATCTGTAATCGTGGCATATTCTCGTACAGGTGAAGCTGCTGCTCACCGAGCAATGGGAGGATTTGCAGGTATGCTTCAACGAGGAATCTCAACAGTTACAGACGGTAAGTAATTAAATTTAGTTATTTAGAGTCGCGTTCTTACGAGCGTGGCTTTTTCTTTTGCTTTGAAAACTGCATCAAACAGCCAAAACACTACGAGTTGAGAGGGCAGAGTTTGGTGTGGTTTTGAGAGTGGAATTTGTAGAAAATTGTTCCAATTCATTAGCTCAAAGACTATGATTAGGGTTGGGGGGATAATAATGAGAACAATTACTTATGATTTCGGAAATTTAGCAGATTGGATTAGTGCTATCGGAACAATAGGCGCTTTATTTTATGCAATATATTTAGCTACAAAGGATAGCCGGATTAAATTAAGCATTACAGTTATTAATGATAAATTCCGATATGAATCTAATGGTGTTAAACCAAATACTTATGACATTTGTGTAGTGAACGTTAGACCAAGGACAGTACATATTAGAGCTTTAGGGTTCTATGTTGGTAATAAATTTAAAAAGAATAGAATAACAAGAATGACTGATAGTGAAAATATATTGCTTGGTTCTATTGGATTTGGCGAAATGAAAACTGAAACAATTACCTTTAATATTCAAAGGCAGTGTGAAGCGCTTGGAACTAGACGTAATAAAAGAAGTAAGTTCTATGTTGGATTTGAAGATATAACAGGAAAAATATATTACAAAAAATTCACACCTTAATTGTAAGGTGTTTTTCTTTTGCCTTGAAAAGTGAGTATCGAGCAGTTTCCTCCCCTTTGACTGTTGGGCAACGGTACTTACTTTTGAGAGTGAAAGTAAATTGTTTATTATCTATTGACATGGAGTCAACTCCATCTTTTAAGATGAATGAAATAAAAGAATGGAGTGATGGAAATGGTAATTGTCACAAATATATTAATTGGTTTATACACAGTTTTAATAGGAATTGCAGGACTAAAAAAATGGAAAGAAATCGGATTCCAAGTACAAACATTTTTGTTTGTTAGCGTATCAATTAGTATTCTTTTAATATTATTTATACCAAACAAAAACTGGATGTTTATGCTGTTGATACTTGCATTTATTCTGTTACACATATTAGCAGTTACTGAAGGGTTATTAACAAATGGACGGATTACGTATAACCATCATATCGTTCGCTTTATATTCCATTGTATAATGGCCCTAATGGTTTATAAATTTATAATCTAGAAGGTGATAATAATGAAAATTGCTGAATTTGCAGTATGTACAGGCCTTAGTAAAGATACTATCCGATATTACGAAAAAATGGATTTATTGCATCCAGAAATTAAAAATAAGCAGCGTGAATATAATAAGAAAGACATTGATATAGTTGAAACAATCCTTAAACTTAAGCAAACTGGATTTTCACTCCAAGAAATCAAAATGCTTTTTGAATGGTCGGGAAATACTGATCAAAATAAAAAACTCAAAAAAGAAGAAATACAAAATCTTCTTGAGATAAAAGTTTTATTCCAGGAAAAGTATGAGCAAATGTTACAAAAAGAACATCAGATTAAACAAATAAAACAAGTATTACTTAATACTAATAGTAAAATAAATCAGCTATTAGAGAAAAATAAAAGATAAAATTTTTAGACATAACGATGTGTCGTATAGAAATTTGTTTTAATTTCCAAGCAACTAGCCTAATGGGGTGATTACAAAACAAACAAATGACGATGGAGGTGGTGGTGTATGAGATATGGCTAGACCGAGAAATCCGAAACGTGATGAAGCGTTTCAAATGTGGCTAGATAGTAAAGGGCAAATGCTTTTGAAGGATATAGCCGAACAGTTAGAGTTATCCGATTCTCAAATTCGAAAGTGGAAGAACCAAGATGAATGGGATGTCCATTTGAAAGGTAACGTTACTAAATGCAATGGTAACGTTACTAAACGAAATCGTGGTGCTCCTATAGGTAACAATAACGCAAAGGGCCATGGTGCACCTAAGCAAAATCAGAATGCTACAACACATGGCTTCTTCTCGAAGTTCCTACCAGAGGAAACGCTTGAAATCATGGAAGCGATGAATGAACGTTCTCCAGCCGATTTAATTTGGGATCAAATACAGATACAGTATGCTGCAATCATTCGTGCTCAACGTATTATGTACGTCGAATCTAAAGATGAAATAGTTAAAGAGCTTAAAAAGGCTAAATACGATTATTATCCACGTTCTAAAGAGGATGGTGGAGGTGTAGAAAAGGCTGTAACAGAAGAAGAATATGAATTCCAATTCGCATGGGAACGACAGGCGCAACTACTCACTGCTCAATCTAGAGCAATCGGGGAGTTGCGTTCTTCTATTCGTCAGTTCGTGGAAATGGCTGATCAAGATGATGAGCGCAGACTAAAACTCGAGCAGATGCAGTTAGGTATCGATAAAACAAAACTAGAAATCGAAAAGATTCAATCTGGAGATACAACAACCCAAGAAAGCGAAATTGCTAAGATGCTGCGTAAAATGGCAGGTGATGAATAATGGCAGAGCTCACACCCAAACAAAAAGAGGTTATGGACTGCTTTATTCATGAAAAGCCTAAAATATTGGCTGCTAGTGGCGCAAAGAGGGCGGGGAAGACGTTTGTTCTTATACTGCTTTTTTTAATGCATATTGCTAAGTTTGAAAACCAGGGGCTCTCTTTTATTATCGGAGGTTCCACTCAAGCGAGTATTCGTCGTAACGTGCTTAATGACATGGAGGCCATCTTAGGCAAGGAATTAAAGCTGGATAAAACCAATGCAGTCCGTGTTTTTGGTAATAGGGTGTACTGCTTTGATGGCACGAATGCAGATGCATGGAAAAAGGCTCGTGGTTTTACGGCAGCAGGTGGGTTTTTGAATGAAGGCACCGCATTACATGACATGTTTGTTAAAGAGGTTATTTCACGATGTTCATATCCTGGAGCTCAAATACTACTAGATACAAACCCTGAAAATCCAGCGCATCCAGTTAAGACAGACATTATTGATAACGACGGTCAAACACTTGATAGTGGTAGGTTAAATATTAAAGTATTTCATTTCACTTTGTTTGACAATATCTTTCTAGATCCTGAATATGTCGAGTCAATTATTGCTTCTACACCTACAGGAATGTTTACTGACCGTGATATTCATGGCTTATGGGTATCGGCAGAAGGGATTATATACAAGGACTTTAATAAAGACCGAAATTATATTTCTAGTGAAAAGTTCAATAAACTCAATATCGTTAAATACTTTGCTGCTGTTGACTGGGGTTATGAGCACTTTGGAGCAATCGGGGTATTTGCAGAAGATGAGCATGGGAATGTTTATTTATGTGAAGAGTATGCAAAGCAACATGAAGAAATTGATTACTGGGTAGACATCGCCAAAGACATAAAAAAACGTTATGGTAATATCAATTTCTATTGTGATTCGGCACGGCCAGAACATGTTCAACGCTTTAGACGCGAAGGGTTAAGGGCCATTAATGCAATTAAAAAAGTAATAGCAGGAATTGAGGAAGTCGCCAAGATGTTTAAAATAGGGCGGCTTTTTATCGTTGAAGATAAAGTAAAGAGGTTCAAGGATGAAATACATCAATACGCTTGGAATGGCACTACTGGAGAACCAATTAAGCTTTGGGATGACGTGTTGGACATGATTCGATATGGAATCTATACGCATTATCAGAAAGCAATTCTAAAAGGGAAGAACCGATAAGGAGGTGGCACAGTGAACGAATACATTACTTATATCGACGAGAAGGGTGTTACACCTTTATTACTTAATAAGCTAGTAGATGAGACAAAGGCTGAAAGAAACAAGCGACTACTAAACTACAACCGGTATAAAGCAGAATTATCAGCAGTACCGATATTAACACGTAAACCAACTGATTACGCTCAAGGTAATGACAATGTTGTACGTGTTGACGACAAGGTGAATAACACACTTAATAATCCTTTAGACGCTGAAATAGTAGATACAAAGGTTGGCTACATGTTCGGTAATCCAATTTCATACGTAGTAGATAAGCAAGCTCAAAGCCTTGATAAATTATCCGAGGCCATTGAGCTTTTTAATTTGCGTAATTCTGTCGATGATCTCGATAGTGAGTCAGGCAAGAAAACAGCTATTTGCGGTTATTCAGCACGACTGCTTTACATTGATACAGATGGAAATGAAAGAGCAACAGTCATTGATCCGTGGGAAACTATTATCCTTTCGGAAACAGCGGAAGTCAGCGAGCCGAAATATGCCTTGCGATATTTCAAAAGCGCTGAACTAGATGTTGAGGGAGAAAAAGTAGAGATTGAGCAGCTGGTGTTTTACGATGCAACAACTGAAAGACTCTATACTCGAGCTGATGCTGATTCACCTTTTGTTTTGAAAGATGAACGTAAACACTTATTCGACTATTGCCCTTTATTCGGAGTTCCCAATAATGAGGAATTACAGGGTGATGCAGACAAGGTGTATAACCTCATCGACGCTTATGATCGAACGCTATCCGATGCATCAAATGAAATTGAACAGTTCCGATTGGCCTATCTGGTTCTTAAAGGAATGGGGATGGATGACGAAGATGCGAAGAAGGTTGCTCGAACTGGCATCTTTGAGTTGATGGGTGAAAATGATGAAATTAAATATCTAACTAAAGATGTTAATGATCAAATGATTGAGAACCATTTAAACCGACTTGAAGAGAATATCATGCGGTTAGCAAAGAGTGTAAACTTCAGTGATGAATCGTTTGCAGGTAATGCTACTGGCGTAGCAATGAAATATAAGCTTATGGCACTTGAGAACAAATGTAAGACGATGGAGCGAAAATTTACGACTGCTCTACGTTATCAATTTAAGGTGCTGTGTAGTGCATGGGCCAAAAAAGGCATTTGCTCAAAGGACGATTACTTGAAAGTTTGGTATGAGTACAAACGAAACATTCCTATTGATTTACTATCTGAGGCTCAAGCTTCTCAAGCTCTAAAAGGTCTAGTTTCTGAACGTACACGTCTTTCTAAATTGTCTATTGTTGATGATGTGGAGTATGAACTTTTAGAGATCCAGAAGGATGCACAATTGTTTGGCAATGAGCTTGAACCTTTGAACGAGGATAACGTAGGTCCGAAAGAAGTTGATGAGTCATGAATCAACAGGAGATCAATCGAATCTTAGATAATTTGGAAGCCAAAGCAGAGAGAGACGTTGAGGTTGTATTTGCACGACGTTTAAAGACTATTCTTGCCCAAATGTTAGACATGCATCGGAAGTTTGGCAGAAATGGCAAAGCAACTTGGACTGACGTTAACAAATATAATCGCTTTAACCAAGAAATGGAGTTGATTGCTCAACAGTTGAACGTTGATTACAAAGAGATTATCAAGCTCATACAAGCTTCAGAGGAACATCTTTACATTGAGAGATACTTATTGATGGCTTATCTCTTACAACAGTCTACAGGCGAGGAAATGGGCTTTAAAATACCATCTGCTGAGGTGATTCAAGCAGCGCTAACTAATCCTGTTGAGTTTCTTACTCTTCCGAAGATATTTGAAGCTCATAGGAATGAGATCATCAGGCGTTTGAATATTGAGATAGCACAGAGCTTACAAGCTGGTGAAAGCTATACAGACATGGCTATACGGATTGAAAACGCTATGGGATGGACGAGGAAGAAAGCTATCCTTGTTGCTCGTACAGAGGGTGGTCGAGTCAGATCACAAGTTGATTTAGCCATTGAGGAACAGGCAAGTAAATCAGCTCGGCTAACCAAGGTTTGGATGTCCTCACTTGATACCAGGGTAAGGAAGTCTCATAGAAAGCTAGATGGTCAGAAAGCTGATAAAGATGGCTATTATCATTATGGTAAATGTAAATCAAAAGCACCGAGGTTATGGGGCATTGCATCCATGGATATCCAGTGCCGTTGTCATACGATTTATATGGTGAATGGCAAGTTACCCGGATATAGACGAGGCAGAGACTACATGGACGATACCTACCAGAAGCAATTGGCTGCTCGTATTGATGCTTACATGTCTGACTTAGGGTTAACTTATAGGCAAGCTTTTAATAAGGCTTACAAAGAAGTACAACCACCTAGCGTTACATTTCCATTCATGAGTTATGAAGAGTGGAGAAAACAATTCAGTGGAGAGGAGTAAAAGCAAAAGGTGATTTAATCCTTTTGCCTAATCTCTAAATAAACTGAGAAACTGATAGCAATAAACATTAATATTGAAAAAATAATTGTAGCAGTGGATTTGAGAGAGAGTGATGTAATTAATAACACAAGAGAACAAATGATAATGACTACACGCACTAAAATATTTGTTTTTTTACTTGGCTTTAAAAAATCTTCCAGTATGCCAAGAAAAAAACAAGACGCTATCAATACTAGATACTCATAAAGAAGTATTGGTTCTAAATATTCTGGACTAAACCTTGTTAACTGAATTGCAGAAATAAACATAAGAATATATTTTGTGTATTTAAAAATGCCTGACAAAGTATCACCTCATTTTTATGATAGTTAACTAAATAATGTAAGTCCAGATGAAATTTGGAGTAATTTTAGTCGTAGTCATACGGCTTTTTATTTTTGTCTTTACTCTCGTAGACGCTATAAAGAACGAGAACAAATACACTATTGAACAGTTTAGGGATTCAATTGAATAACTAAATTGGGCAAGGAGGAAAACATGAAATATTATCAAAATCCATTCAATTTAAGAACTCTATTACCTTTAGATATTCAAATGCTTGCTGACGGTGGCGAAGGAACTCCCCCGACGGATAACCCACCACCAGGAGATGGCGGAAACGGTCAAGGGGCTACATTGACACTTGAATCGGTTCAATCATTTCTAAACGACAATGACGAGGGTAAGAAATGGCTTCAATCATTTGCTGATACTCGAGTAACTGATGCTCTTAAAACCTATGAAACTAAAACTCTTCCAAAGAAATTAGAAGATGAGATTTCCAAGCGTTATCCACCTGAATCTGAGGAAGCAAAACAGTTACGCGATTTAAAAGCACAATTTGAGCAGTCTCAAAAAGAAGCAGCACGAGAAAAGTTAGTGAATCAAGCACTATCCACTGCAACTGAAAAGAGTCTGCCCAGTAAATTAGTAGAGTTCTTTGTTGGTGAAGATGCAGAAAAGACAACTGCTAATCTAGGTATTTTTGAAGCTGAATTTAATGCTGCTGTACAAGCGGAAGTAGATAAACGCTTCAAAGATGGGGGAACGCAACCACCACCAAAAGGTGGCAACCAAACTACATTGACGAAAGAGGCAGTACTGAAAATGACGCCTGATGAAATCAATGCCAACTGGGATGAAATCGTTAAAAACAAATTACTATAACCGTTTATCGGTAAGGAGGAAATAACAATATGGCAATTACAAACTTTATTCCAACAATCTGGTCTGCTCGACTATTACACAACTTACAAAAATCTTTAGTATTTGGACAAACAGGTGTAATCAATCGTGATTATGAAGGCGAAATCAAGGCTTATGGCGATACTGTAAAAATCAATGGTATTGGGGCAGTAACAATCGGTGACTATACAAAAAACTCTAATATGGGTGATCCAGAAGAGTTAACAGATCATACTCGCTCACTTCAAATCACTGAATCAAAATTTTTCAATTTCCAAATTGATGATCTTGATAAAATTCAACAAAACCCAAAGTTGATGGATGCTGCAATGGCTGAGGCTGCTTACGCTTTATCGAATGTTGCTGATCAATTTATTGCCTCACATTATGTGCATGCTACAAATACTATTGGTACTGATGCTGCACCAATTGAAGTGACAAAGGAAAATGCTTACGAGTATTTAGTGGATCTTTCAACAAAACTTGATGAATCAAACGTACCAACACAAGGTCGCTTTGCTGTTCTGCCACCTTGGTTTGAAGGATTACTGTTAAAAGATGATCGTTTCGTTGGCTCAGGTGCTTTACCGGCTGACGAAAGATTATTAAATGGTGTAGTGGGGCGAGCAGCAGGCTTCCTGTTAATGAAATCCAATAATGCACCTTCTATTGCTGCAGACACTGGAGTAGTAGCAAACTCAAAAATCATTGCTGGTCATAATATGGCTTGGACGTATGCTGAGCAAGCAGCACAGGTTGAGGGATACCGCCCAGAGAAACGTTTTGCAGATGCAGTAAAAGGACTTCACCTATACGGTGCCAAAGTGACACGTCCAGAAGCGCTAGCAGTGTTATCAGCTAAACGTCCAGAATAAGGAGGGGCAATTCGTGTTAGTTAAAAACTTAAAAACAGATATTACTTGGGCGGTCACTGAGGAACATGGTGTCCGTCTTTTACGTACTGATGAATTTGAAGAGGTAGAAGCACCAAAACCAAAACGTACGCCTGCCAAGAAATTTGAATCAGATGAAACAGAAAAGTAGGTGATCTTATGTGGGAACCAACACAAGAAGAAATAGATCAACTAAAGCAAATGAATAACGTAACAGGGGCTAAGCATGATGGATTTTATCGTGCAATGGCTCCTGTTTTATTTGATGTGGCGAAAGACTACTGTAACGGCAAGTGGGAACTATCAGAAATGCCACAGGGAGTTAAGTTGTTCATTGCTAAAGCCATTCAGTTTAATACTCAAACAACAGGTCTGACAGGACGTTCTATGGGGACTGTTTCGTATTCATATGATACTGAGTTCCCAAAAGCCATCTGGACCTATTTAAGGCCATATAAGAAGGTGAAATTCCATGCATTACGATGAATTTCCTCATGAGGTTGAAGTAGTTCAGAAACGTAAGGTATCCGATGGTGCAGGTGGCTTTAAAACAGAATGGTTCCAAGTAGATGCTATGGAGGCATTTGTTGATACACCTACAAGTAAAGAGCAGTATTATGCTCAACAGTTAGGCAATCCGTTACAAAGGTATATGTATTATCCTTACAGAACCGATTTGACTTCTAGCATGAGACTTCGCTATGAAGGCGATATATATGAATTTGCAGGTCGAGCCGAAGACCAAGGAGGCCAACACGAAATCATGCGTGTGGCATTAAAGTTGGTGACTGAATAATGGCTAGGATTACTTACTCAGGTCGCCAATTAATGAGGGCTGCACAAAGGTACGAGGAAGGCCTACTTGATAAAGTATCGGATATTGTGTATGAGACAGCCAGATTAATAAAATCTCAAGCAAAGGCTCTTGCGCCAGTAGATGATGGTAGCTTACGAGACTCAATCGAAATGAAGATGTTAGGTAAATACAACGCTGTTGTTACAGTAGGAAGCCACTATGCTGTTTACGTGGAGCATGGGACAGGCATTTACGCTGAGAACGGAAATGGTCGTAGAACACCTTGGACATATTTCAGCACAAAGCTAGGGCGTTATGTAACCACTGAGGGTATGAGAGCTCAACCATTTTGGGGTCCTGCTGTTGATGCTGGTAAAAATTATTTTGAAATAGAAATGCGGAGGTTAGGGCTATGAGTTATTTTATACTTCCGTTTTATGAGATACAGACAGCAATTTATCAGAAGTTAAAAGCTAGCCCACATTTACAAACACTAGGTGTAGAAGTATACGATACACCTGATGAAAACACGCCTTATCCTTACGTAACGATTGGGGAGCCTTACAGCAACTCACTTGATACAAAGACAAATAATTGTGAGCAAGTCACCTTCACGATTCATGCATGGCGAAAAGACAATGATGAATCAACAGGGAAACGAATCCTTTATAAGATCCTAAGCGCTTGTCAACAGGCTTTAATTTCGCGAAGGTACTCTATTAATGGTCTTACAGTATTAGATGTTACTAGGAATGGGGCTCAAGTGTTTGACGATGTAGAAATAGGGCTTAAACATGGCGTACTAACGGTACGCTACAAAGTACAAATCAACTAGGAGTGATACAATGGCACGTTTAAACGGTAAAGACAGTCTATTACTAGTTCAACCTTCTGATAACGCATTAGGCGCAGAAGGTTTTTTAATTGGAGATCAAACCGAGCATACACATTCATATGAAAGGGAATTAACGGACGAACAAACGAAATTCGGACGTATTCTTGGTCCCGGACAGTTATCAGAATCCTTGGATGTTACCTTCTACGGAAATCCTGATGATCCTGGACAAACAGCAGTGTTAGAAGCAATTCAAAAGGGTACACAACTAAAAATTTGGGAAGTTCAAAAGCGTCTCAATAAGAATGGTAAGCACGATTCTTTATTTGCGTACACATACGTAGAATCATTAGAAAAATCAGCACCAACAGATAATTTCTTAGAAATTTCGGCTACATTACAAGTGATGAATACATCTAAGAAAGGTGAAATGAACCCTCTACCTGATGATGTATTGAACTTTGGAGATTACGATTACGAAAACCCAGGTGAAAAAACTGGCGAGTTTAATGGTGAAGAAAACGATGTTGTACCAGTCACAGGGATGGCCGTAGATCCTACAGCATTAACAATCGCTGAAGGTGCTACAGGTAGTATTGTGGCTAATGTAGTTCCTGTGAATGCTACCAATAAAGCAGTGACATTTACATCAAGTGATAATTCAATCGCTACAGTGAATGCACAAGGCGTTGTAACAGGTGTAGCAGAGGGTTCAGCTACGATTACAGCGACTACAGTAGATGGTGGATTTACGGCAACAACAGCGGTGACAGTAACTGCATAAACGAACGAGAGGGCTAATTAGCTCTCTTTTTTTATTGAAAACAAACAGAAAAGGATGATTATAAATGGCTCAATTACTAATTGGTGAAAACACTTTTACAGCAAAGTTTACTTTTGCTTTTAAAAATAAGGCAGATAAAGAATTCAATGATTTAGATGCTCATGGTAATCGACCAGGTGGATTTAATCAGATCTATCAAGGTTTATTGCAATTTGATTTAGATGCTTTACGCGCATTTTGGATGTGTGGACTTGCTCATTTATCTAAACAACCTAGCAAAACAGAAATTGAAGCAGCATTGGAAGGGCGAATCGAAGAGGATGGCGATGTTGAGCCATTATTCCAAGAAGCATTTCGAGAGATTGATGAATCAGGTTTTTTCAAAAAAGCTGTCAAGACGTTCTGGGAGAACTTAGAGCTATTCGAATCAGTAGCATCCGAGGAAGAAAAAGAACAGGCCAAAGCAGGAATCGAAATGATGAAATCAGCGAGAGTCGAATTATTAGGGAACAAACAGATCGCGTTAGTGAAATCCGACAAATCTACCGAGACGCAGCAAGATATCTAAAGGTCTATGATCCAGAGTTAATTCTATCTTGGCGTCCAAGTGAGTTTAAAGCCTTTTTAGAGGGCGCCAATGATGCACGTATTGACCATTATCAAACATTGGCTGATGCAGCTATGTTTAATCGAGTGGCAACTAATAAACAGCGTATTAATCCAAAGAGTGACTTATTTGATGCAGAGAAAGTAAGAAAATCTCTACATCATAAAGGACCTAACCCAGAGGTTAAGAAACGCCAACACGCAAAAGCAATGGCAGCACTGAAAAACTGGAAGCCATAGAAGGGAGAACGTTATGAACGGAAATTTTACAGCTAGAATTGGTGCGAGAATTACAGAGTTTATGGCTCGTATGCGCCAAGTCAGAGAGACAATTAGAACTTCGGCTAACGACGCAAGTGTTGACGTTGGGGCAGATATTAGCCAATTCAATCGACGTATGGCTGAAATCCGGGCTCGTATAGCAGCAATTACTCGAGACCGAGTCGTCATCAAAATTGAGGCACGAATAGAGAACTTTCAACGAAAAATACAACGTATTGCAACAGATATTCGGGCCTTTGGTGAATTAATGCAGCACACTCTATCCGGTTCATTGATTGCCGTTCTACCGATGATTGCACCACTAATAGCTAATATAGGAGTAGCTATAGCTAATCTTGGTCCAATGATCGGTGCATTAGCAGGTTCTACCTTTGCTTTAGCAGGGGCATTTGTAAGTGCAGGGGTAGCCGCTGGAGCGTTTGCAGCTGTAGCGATACCAACGATCAAAAAGTTATTTGATGAAAACGCAGAGTTAAATTCTGCTCAAAAGAGCGCTAAAGCCTCATTTGACAACATGAAATCAACCTATCAAGGACTTGTAAAAGAGACAGAAAAGCCAGTGCTGAAAGCTTTTACAAGTGCAATGGAAATAACCAATACATTACTTACAAAGTTAAGACCATTGTTTATATCCAGTGCTCAAGCAGTATCAAGCTTAATGACGCAACTTAACACAGCTATTGGTACGCCACCAATTCAAAAGTTCTTGGATTACTTAAACACATCAGGGGCACAAATGTTAAAAACTGTGGCTCGTTCCATGGGAAATCTAATGCAAGGTGTATTCTCTATGTTAACAGCATTCGCACCGTTAACAGCCTCAACAGCAAAAGGCTTTGAGGAAATGACAGCACGTTTTGCAGAATGGTCAAATGGTCTTTCAGGAAGTTCTAAGTTCCAATCCTTTATGGACTACGTGAATACGAACATGCCAAAAATCCGAGCTATCTTCAGAGATGCAACAGCAGGCGTTGTGTACTTCTTTAGTGCATTTTCTGGATCATCATCAGGCATGATGGATGGACTTGTTTCTATGATGGCTCGATTTAAAGAGTGGTCAGCAAGTTTATCTCAAAATCAAGGATTCCAAACATTCTTGGCCTATGTACAACAGACAGCACCTAGTGTTCTTCAGTTAATAGGTAACTTGACTAAGTTTCTTGTGAACTTAGGGATCGGTATGGCTCCAGTAGGCGCAGGGCTGATGAACATTGTAAATAATATCCTAGAGTTTATGAATAGTGGGATGGAAAGTAATCGTATTATCGGTGTTCTATTAGCTGGTTTTATTTCTATTGGTGGTGTTTTACTAGCAGTTGTTCCAAACATAATTGCATTTAGAGAACTTTTTAAAGGATTAGGACCTGCAATTACAGGTGGTATTGGTAAGGCGATACCATTCATTACTGGATTTTTCACTAATTTTAGTGGAACTATGGCAGCACTGGGACCTAAAGTAGTTTCCTTTGCTAAAAACTTCGGAAAAGGACTAGGTTTAATCGCAAATCCAGCCGGTTTAGTTGTAATTGCTATTGTGGCTCTAATCGCCATTTTAGTACATTTATATAAAACTAACGATAAATTCCGAGCTCAAGTTCAAACAGCTTGGGCAGCTATCAAAACAGGTATCTCCATTGCAGTAACAGCAGTTAAAGATTTAATCATGTCTGTTTGGTCACAGATAACAGCATTCTGGAATGAAAATCAAGAAAGCATAAAGTCGACAGCATCAACGATATGGAACGCTATTGGTAATGTAGTAACAACAGTTATGTCAGTAATCGGAGCAATAATGCAGTTTATCTGGCCAGTAGTAAAAGCTTTAATCGTCTCTACTTGGGACGCAATAATGAATGTTATAAAAGGCGCCATTAACATAATTTTAGGCATTGTAAAGGTGTTCACATCTTTATTCCAAGGGGATTGGAAAGGTGTTTGGGATGGCGTAAAGCAAATATTACTTGGAGCCTTACAAGCAGCTTGGGGTTTAATTAACCTTTATTTCGTAGGGAAATTACTTGGACCATTAAAAGCATTCGGTTCAACAGCCAAGACATTCTTACAGGGTATTTGGACAGCAATTAAGGGCATTTTCACTAACACTTTAGCTACTATAAGAAATACTGTTGACACTATTTTCACTGGAATGGGTGCATCAATTAAGGCTATATGGAAAGGGATAAAGTCATTCTTTGATTCCATTCTTACAGGTATCAAATCAATTTTCATGAATATCTGGCGGGGGATCGCTTCATTTTTAGATAATATGTTTACAAGTATCACAGGTACTGTTCGTTCAGTTTGGAACGGAATTAAGAATGTCATTTCAAGCATTTTAAATGCTATCGCCAATGTTATTAAAAGTATATGGTCAGGCATTAAAAATACAGTATCAACATTACTAAATTCCATAAAAAATGTGATTGAAACAATTTGGAATGGCTTTAAAAATACAGTTACAACTGCTATGGATAATGTGAAAACTGCCATTGTTAATGGTTGGAATACAGCTAAATCGTTTTTAGAAAACATTAGTCTAGTGAAAATCGGTGAATACATCGTAGCTGGTTTAGTGACAGGAATTAATAACTGGTTTGGTAAAGTGAAAGCAAAAGTTGCAGAGCTTGCTGAATTACTTCCTGAATGGCTACGTAAAAAGCTTGGTATTCACTCACCATCAAGAGTTATGGCGAGCGTAGCTAAGTGGATTCCGGCAGGTGTAGCTACTGGTATTTACAACAATATCGATTATGTAAAAAAATCTGCTGAAGCGATGTCTAAAGCAGCTATACCGAACTTTCAACAAACTGTAAAAGCTACGACCAATATGATGGAGAGTGCTAAGAAGATCATCGCATCCAAGACAAGTGAAATTGAAAAGGAAATCAAAACAGTTGAAGCAGAGTATGCGAAGAAAAAGGCAGAGGCTACAAAGAAAGCTAACAATAAAGTGGCAGACATTAATGCTAAAGCTAATGATAAAAAGAAAAAGCTAACGGCTGCTCAACAACGTCAGATTTTGAGATTACATGAAGATGAAAAATCAGCGTTAGAGAAAATCGAGAAAGAAAAAGCTAAGAAAATTGATGCTATTCGTTCCAAATCTGCAAAAGAACAGTACGATAAGTTGAAAGAGTATGCAGAACATCAAGTAGGGTTAGAAAAGTGGTCTACTAAGGAACAAGCAGCTTATTGGCAGTACGCTACTAGTTTGTTTAAAGAAGGCACAGAAGAGCGTATCAAAGCTCAAATCGAGTACAACAAATCGATGGCCGAGTTAACGACTGAACAATTCAACAAAGAAAAGGATTACGTTGAACGTCGTAAGAAATACAACCTAATGTCGTTGACGCAAGAGCTAGCTGCTTATGAAAAATACGTCAAAGCCTACAAAGTGGGTAGTGAGGAACGTATCTACTATGAGGATAAAATAGCAGAGACAAAGCAAGCGATTCACGACCGACTGATTGCATTAAACGAAGAATACATTGGCAAAATTAAAGATGTCCAACAGGCTGAAATAGATGGCGTAAAAGAACTTCAAAAAGCTTACCAAGATGCTGAGGATTCACGTACTAAAGAGATTACTAGTGCGATAAGTATTTTTGATGAATTTGAGCGTAAAACAGATGTGTTTGGTTCCAAACTGATTGAGAATTTACGAGGCCAAGTAGATGCAATGCGTGACTGGGCAACTGATCTTCAATTGTTAGCTTCTAAAGGTATTGATACAGGCTTACTCGCTGAGTTACAAGCTCTTGGTCCTAATGCACAAGCTGAGATTTCTGCATTAAATAAACTTTCCACAGGTGAACTAAATGAGTACGAAAATCTTTGGAAAGAAAAAACGCAGATTGCTAGACAACAAGCTCAGTTTGAATTAACTGGTCAACGAAAAGACATGACAGATCAAATCGAAAAGCTACAAACAGAAACGAAATCTAAGCTAACGCAATATCAAAACGAATGGGTTGAACAAGTCAAACAAATTCGTGAAGGTACGAAGAACGAGTTTAACCCTATGATTAGTAGCATGAAAGAGATTGGTATCCATGCTATAGAGGGCTTGCGTAATGGATTAGCTAGCCAAGTGCCAGCACTGCAAGCACAAGCCAGCGAGATAGCAAATACGATTGATAAAACAATTCGTAAAGCATTACAAATTAAATCTCCATCTAGAGTGCTTGAAAAATTAGGTGTCTTCTCAGGCCAAGGTATCACTCAGGGACTTGCAAGTACAAAAGGTATTCTAACAAGTGCTGTAAAAAGTTTAACTGATATTATGCAGACTGATATTTCAGCAGCATCTATTGGATTATCTACAGCTCTAAATGGTGGAATGGATTCACATTTGTTAAACAGCTATGAATTAACATCAAGCCAAGATCAAATGGGAGTCTTAAAACAGATTGCTGGATTAATTAGCAAGCTGGACTTTGTTGTGGAATTAGATGGAGATGTAATCAGTGAATACGTTGATAGAAACCAAAGTAATAGAGTTTCATCAAGAAGAACAATTCTAGGTTAAGGGGTGTAGTCAATGGACACATTAATCGAATACAGTACAGGGGCTACACTCTCCCTTGTCAAAGAGGGGTATATTACACAAGATTTGTTAATAAGACCTATTGATCAAAAATCATCTAGTGTAGATGTGGATGGACGACCGGGAGTAGTACGAGAAACAGTCAATCATGGAACAAGGGTGATAATCTTGCCTGTTTTGTTCATAGCTTCAGATGAAATAGATTTTGCTCTAAGACGCGATAAATTGTTTTCAATTTTTAGCGACTTGGAGCCTTTTTATATCTACGAGGGACGGCCAACCTACAAGACAAGTACTTATGAATTTGAGTTACCTGGTCAAACATGGGGCGAGAATCCGCAGTTACCAAACAACATTGAAATTCTTAAAGGTAAACGCTACAAAGTAATCCGCACCAATATGAATGAAGTTGAACAAAATGGATTGATAGGAAAGGTAGATATTGAGTTTGAGACCTATCAAATACCCTATGCAGAATCACCAGGTACTACATTAGAGGAACGTACCTTTGATAAAGAGATATGGCAAACAGGGCAAGGCTTAATGGCTGTGGATCCGACAACCTTAAAATATGTATTCCAAAATGAAGCGTCTTTTCAAGTTTACAACGCTGGTGATGTGCCACTAAAAACTAACTTAAGAGACATGCTCTTTGAAATTGAATTTCGGGGTGCTAGTACTAACCTAAATATTAGGAATGTTACAAACGGTACACAATGGCAATACAACGGTTCTAGTGGTGCTAATGATGTTATAAAGCTTGAAACGCCCACTAGGTTTACTAAAAACGGCAGTAGTATTTTCAAAGATACAAATCGTAAAGTGTTGGTTTTGAACCCTGGTTGGAACACCATTCAAATTTCAGGTGTATCACAATTTCTAATATCGTTTAAATTCAAATTTTATTACAAGTGAGGAGGGCTACAATGGCACGTATGCGTGTTATCGGTGCTTCTTTAGATAAAGGGTACCGTGACGATTTAAACTATAATTTCGGGCTGTTAGAATCCTTAATTGGTGAAGCCAATGGACTAACCGATAACTTGAGAGAGGAAATGCTTGAAAAGATTTATAACCTTCAGCAACAAATCGATATGCTGACTGGTGAGAACATTGGAGAATTACTAGAGCGCCTTACCGATTCTATTCAACAAGCTTTAACTGCTGCACAAGATGCTAGAACAGCTAAAACAGCCGCAGAAGAAGCTACAGCTTTAGCTACAACAGCCACAGAATTAGCGAATGCTAGTGCATTACTTGCTGAAGAGAAAGCTAACTATGCTAATGATAAGGCGGTATTAGCACAAGAGGCAGCAGATAACGCTAATCAAGAAGCTTCTAACCTATCGCAGTTAAAGGTTAATGTTGTACAAGCTACACAAGATGCGAATACAGCTACAGCTAATGCTAATCAAGCTACACAAGATGCTAAAACAGCTACGAATGCAATTAATGTGGTTCTGCCAAATGTAACAGGTCTTGTGAACTTGCAAGAATGGTCAAACACGATCGCCTACAAAAAGAATAATTTCGTCACTTTAGAAGGCAATGGGTACATGGCTTTGCGGGATAACACAAATACAAGACCTCCTTCATTCCCTGTGCTATCTACTGATGATTGGGCTATGTTAGTCCAAAAAGGTGAGAAAGGCGAACAAGGTACAGGGGTAAGAATTCTAGGAACGTTACTAAATGAGAGCGCATTGCCACCTTTGGGTGAACCAGGAGACGCTTATATGGTAGGAGAGCAGGGGAATCTTTATGTTTGGCAAGACAATGAAGAAATATGGAAGAATGTGGGGCAGATTAAAGGGCCTAAAGGTGACCAAGGTATTCAAGGCCCAAAAGGAGATAAAGGTGACAAGGGAGATCCTGGAGAAGATGTTGAGATAATAGATAACCTCGTTACTCAAGATCCTACAAAGGCTCTATCAGCACGAGCTGGTTATGAAATTGACCAAAAGACTACAGGACATATCAACAATAAGGATGTTCACTTGCAAGCAGGTGACAGAACTAAAATAGACAAGGCTCGACAGGTAGGAGTGGCTAACCCTGACGACTTAGCTAACGTGTCACCTTATTATGCTAAACGTGTATTTCATATCCCTGCTAACAACTGGAAGTCTACAACTAACGTCGAGCAGTTAGATATAAACTTGCCTATCTTAGGTAATTTCTCAGGCATAATAAAGGTTACTTACACTTCTTATTGGACAACTTCTGAAGCTATAGGAGGGTGTGAAGTAACGTATCAGATGGGAGCCTACTTAGGACATGCTCAGGCAAGGCTTAACTCTTTTGAAATAACGTCCATATCTCCTCAGTTTGCTAAAGATTACTTAGTTTACGGAGCATATACTAACCTAGACGTGGGAATAATCGCTCTTATGCTTAAAAAAGCACCTAATGCAAATAACCATTTGACTATATCTGTAGAACTTATAGGTACTATGGTAGGACAAGTAAGTTCCATGTACAACCTACTGAAGGATTCCTACGTAGTTGTATTCGATAGTGGGAATCCCTCAGGTAACGGTATGTACCCTTGGTTGCCTCAAAAGACTAGCTTTGCACCGTCTAAGATGGAAGGATGGACAAATGCAGTTTTAGGCGCAGGTTGGGAAAATATAGCCGGATACCCACCGCTTAGGTACTATAAAGATAGCTTCGGCATTGTTCATCTAAAAGGTCGTGTACGTAATGTTTCACAAATGACACCTGATGTTACTACAATGCCTGTAGGATACCGTATTATGCAGTCTGAGGAATTTGTCGGTATGGCTGGAGCTTCAAGCGTAGTGAACTTCGAGGTTAGGTATACTGGTACTGTCACAGCATTGTATACTAACCAAGGTCAAAACATTCTCATAGATGTCACATACCGTACAGACTAAGGAGGAATCATATGTACGCATATACGATTGATACAAAAGGATTTATTATTAAAAGCTATTTAGTTGGCGGTGATATTGCCGTCCCAAGTACAGCTATTAACGTACAGCTCCCACAACCTCTACCTTACATTCGTCCAAAATGGGATGGTGAGGAGTGGGTAGAAGGTGAAACAGAAGAGGAAAAAACAGAACGTGAAGAAAGACAATTACTAGAATCATTAAAACCTTCTCCAAAAGAAATTGCAGATGCAGAACTAGAAATTAAGATACTGACTATGCTTACAGATTTGGAGGTAGTGCAATGACAGACGAAAAACATTTGGCAGGCTTAACAGAAGCTCAGAAACGGTTAACAAAAGCCTACGCTACAACTGTTATGGGCGAAGTAAGGACAATTGCAGATGTTAAGCCGACAGAGTTGCAGCATTTTGTAGAGTTGGAAATTGCAGAACGTGAAATAGCGGCTCTAGTAAGTGAATGACAGTTCCATATTGTTCAGGAAGCGCTACTTAATTGAGTAGCGTATTTTTATTGCGAAAGAAGGTGATTTAATGCTATCAATCACTAACTATGAAGGTACTTTAACAGAGGCGTTGGTGTGTAGAGGTAAGCCAGTGGTAAGGAAAAACATTGATGGTCTATTCGAACTGACAATGGAAGCAAGCCAACAAGATAATCCACATTCATTCAATTTGATTACAGAAGAAAGCATTGTCGAGGCAAGTGGCTTTCAGTTCAGGATAAAGCAATTACAACGGAAATCTAAAGGGAATGTTAAGTCAATATTGGCGCAGCATATATTCTTTGACAACATATGGCGTAGGCAAGAGGGTACAAACGGAGGCCATAAAACCTTTAATGAATTTGCCACTTTTGCATTACGTAATACAAATTGGACCTTCACAAGTGATTTTAATGAAGATGGCTTTATAGATGCTTTTGGGAATGACAACATCGTTAAATTAGTGAATCAAATATGTGAAGCATTTGAATGTGAATATGAGATCACATCAAACAGTAACATTCATTTTAGTAAGATGCTTGGTCCAGATAATGATTTCTTATATCAATATGGAGATAACATTATTGAGCTATCTAAATCGGTCAATACAGACAATCTAAGGACTCGTATTAGTGCCAAAGGTAAAGAAGGTCTAGTAGTTCGTTACACTTCGCCACAGGCTGCTAAATGGGGTATTCGCGATGCTGATGATATGAGCGATGAACGATTTTCAGACTCAGAAAATTTGATGGATAAGGCACGAAAATCATTGAAAGATCAACCAGAAATATCTATCGAGTTGAATTCAATTGAATTGTTAGATAAACAGCTTGGGGAACGTATATGGCTAATTTACGAGCCATGGGATTATGAAATGCAGACTCGTATTTTAGAGGTCACTCAAGTAATCGATGAAGAGACAGACGAATTTAAGACAGTGGCCGTTGTCATCGGTAATGCCATTCCTCAAACATTATCTGATGAATTAACAGAAACACAAGAAATCTTAAAAGAGTCGATTAAAGAATATCGTTCATCATTTACACAAACGGACTCGAATATTCGCTTAGAAGTGGAACGTATTAACCATAGTATTGCTGCTATTGATATTAAAGCCGATAACATCAATCTAAGTGTTAACAATCGAATAACGAATGAAGTAGCTCAATTAAACATTCGAGCTGACAGCATAACAGCGGAAGTTACCAGAGTAGAACGAAAAGCTGATAGTACACAGACACAGGTTTCATCATTGTCTATCGAGGTTGGTCAAATATCAACGAGGGTGTCTAATGTTGACTCAAGACTTGGTACAGCTGAGAGTTCGATTGTCCAACAAGCTGGTCAGATCAGTAGTAAGGTATCGCAAACAGATTACAATGGCAATACAATATCTTCTTTGATAAATCAAACTGCCTCTGAAGTGTTGATTAGGGCAGGTAAAATTAAATGGATTGGTGAAATCTATGCGCTTTCTGATATTAATGGGAATCTTGGTACCATACATGCTGGAAGGATTGAAGGTGCCACAATTGACATTAGCACTGATGCTACAGTAGGGAACAATTTGTATTTGGGTAAAAGTGGCGGTTCTAAATCTTTGGTATTTAACAATTCTAATCGCATCAATAGTTCAGGTTACGGTATGGAATTAAACGCTCAAGAAATTAACTTAAGTTCTGCAGATATAACAATCGGAACGAGTGGTGGTATTACAGATTTTAATGGGACTGTAGATTTTTCATACGCATCTGTTCGAGGAGTCGCAAGAGCTAATTCATCAGGTATAGGTATTTCTTATTCAGACAAAACGCTGTTTGTGCAGGTGAACGGTTCAACAGTAGGATCAGTAAAACTAACATAAAAGGAGAATGATATCATGAATTATCAAGTACAACTAAACAATGGGCAAGCGATTAATTTAGAGAATGCTGAGTTTGACGCATCTGCATTTACGGCCACACTCAATGATCAGAAGATTAGCTTCGTTAATATCGGAGGAGCCATCATCAATAAACACATCATAATTAGTGTGTTGCCAGTATCGGCCACTCAAACTGAAACGCAAGCATAGGCTTAGCGTTATTTTTATTGACTATACTAGCAGGAAATCCTTTCCTTTTGTCGAAATGTGAAATATACGGGAGGGATTCTGTGAAAAAGTTAAAATATGAACAAAGTATTCGATTAATGTTTAATCATAATTCTATTCGAGCATCATTTGAAAAACTTGAAAAATCTATAACTTCTGATAATTTAGATGATCAATATATATACACTGCGATTGGAGAACTGTTATTATGGGTCGTGACGACAGATGAATGGCACCAAATCCACGGCTTAGGAGACTATAAAAAGAGAAGAAATAAAAATACAGATGGGGAAATAATATTTGGAATGAGGCATGCTTTCAATATGTTGAAGCATAATATGGCATTTTTCCAAATTCACAGAAAAGATGGAGGTTTAGAATTTCCTATGACTTTTCCTATTGAAATAGATGAAATCACAGTAAATTGGATGCCAGCAGGTGACGTATTGAATGGTAAATATCCAGAACAAAAGGAGAACTATATAAATTATTTAGAAGGAAAAGATGTACTTGAAACTTTTAGTAAAGTAATCACTTTCTTAAATGAAGAATACATGAGAATTAGGTTTGATTAAAAAATTAAAAATTTTAGCACGCTCAAACAAGTGTGCTAAAATTTTTAATGCTATGAGAGCAATCGAGATGGGCAACGGTACACAGTACCGAATCTCGATGCTTCTCATGGCTTTTTATTTTAAATAGGGCAAAGGATTGGTGATCGAATGGATATTGTATCCGCAGTAACAACAGCTAGTCATATAGCAAACTCGCAGGTTGTGTGGTCGATTTTGTGCATTTGCTTAGTTGTATATGTATTTTGGAATTCAGCAAAACGAGAACAAAAACTAACGGAAAATTTAGAAGCTTTAACTGCAGCACAAGGTAAACAAGCAACTGCAATGCAAGGAATCAGTCGTAGTTTAACATCGTTAGAAGGACGTATGGACCGCATGGAAAAACATACTTATAAAAACAAAGTGAAGGATGATGAATAATGGATTTAACAAATATTTTTATGATTGCAATGATGATGGTCGCAATTGTCTTAGCAGTTGCTGAGGTGCTTAAAAAGACATTTAACCTTAATACACAATACATGCCAATCACATCCGTAGTGATTGGTATTTTTATTGGTTTGGTTTTATGGCCGTTAGCTGAATATCCAATGTATGTCATGTTAATGGCTGGGTTTATTGCAGGATTAACAGCGTCAGGTACATTTGATTTGTTAAAGGCAGCAAAAAAAGAAGGTGAGCAGTAATGGCTTACACTTTTAAACAAATCTTCTTGCCAGCAAGCAAGTATTCAATTAAGGCACCATACACCATGGTGCCTCAATATATCACTGTACACAATACAGCCAATGATGCTACTGCAGCTAATGAAATTTCGTACATGATTGGTAATAACAATCAGGTTTCTTATCACGTTGCTGTAGATGATAAAGAGGTTATTCAAGCAATCCCTTTTAACCGTAGCGCTTGGCATTGTGGGGATGGCGGAGGTAGTACGGACTCTAACGCTTTAAAGAAAGGTAATCGACTTTCTATTGGTATCGAAATTTGTTACAGCAAAAGTGGTGGTGTACGCTATGGGGTTGCAGAGGAAAACGCTGTTCAATACATTGCAAAGCTTTTAAAGCAGTATGGTTGGGGCATTGCACGAGTGAAGAAACACCAGGACTGGAACTGGAAGTATTGCCCACACCGGATTTTAAGTGAGGACCGTTGGAATAGTTTCTTAAACCGTATTAAAAAAGCTATGGAATCAAATGAATCAGAACAACAAATTGTAGAGGATGATGATACGATGAAATTTACAAGCACAACCGCAAAAGCTGCAGTACGTGATTATATTCAACAAGCAGTCGATAAAGGTTTAGTTGATAAATCTTGGTTAGTTAAATTCGATAATGGCACTATGACGAGTGGTGATTTTGAAGGATTGAAGATCATCATTGCACAACGAAGTAGTAACTAAAAAAGCCCAGGCTCATATTTATGAGCCTGGGCTTTTTTTATTGTTGAAATAGAGTTTTGATAGATATTAATTGTAATAATTATGTATTTTTTGCAGAGTTTTGTATATTCTAAAAAGCCTATTATTAAAATGTACCAATTAAACAACACAAGGAGGAAATTATTTATGTCTATTAATAATGGAAATACTGATTTTAATTTAAGCGTTTCACAAACAGGGGAGAAGAGTTTAAAAGTATCATGGAGTCGTAGTGGTGGTATTGGTTATAATGGTCGTATTGACATCCAACGTCCTGGAGATGGTCAAATTGTATATTCTAAGACGTATAACCAAGGTGATAAGAAGGGATCTTTCACATTTGAAGTTCCGTACTTTGGGGAATATAAAGTTCATATTAAGTCTAACAATGGTCAAACGTACGACTTTATTTATCGCAATGTATTCTTAAAAGCTGTAAAGGAAAAAAAATACACATACAAAGCAGCAGATGTGCAAAAAGTTCAAGATGGTGAACTATTCCTATTAGGAGCTATCACAGGTATTGGAATGTATGCTGCGATGTTGGGTTCGGTTCTTTCTATATACTTTGGTACAAGACAAGCTGCATCAACAAAAATTACATTCCCTAACCCACGAGCAGGTGATACTCTGACAACAACGTATACACCTGTTATCGGGGGAGTACAAACAGTAGTCAAGTTTGTTCAAAAACCTTATAAGGATAAATTTGGTAATTCATTTAGTGGTGGTACTTACACTTCAGCGCCAACAGTTGCTAAATATATCACTTATCCAAAATAAATAAAAGAAAAGCACTTAATGATTAATTAAGTGCTTTTGCTTTTTTTAATCGATTAAAATTAAAAGCTATGTCAATAATCAAAATTATATAAAGTACAATAGAACCATTTAAAGTTATTGAAGGTAGAGGTAATATTACATCCCTAACCAGTATTAACCAAATAGTTGTTGATATTAAAACAAATGAATCCAATAAAATAACCATTAAATGTTTGTGTTCTTTAAAAATAAAATTAAATACAATTAATCTTACTAAAATTGGTGTTGTTAAGAAGTAAAACGAATAAATCTGTGTAATTTGTTCTGGGCTCACATTATCTCTCCCTTAAATGTAAAAATTTGAAAATAATATTAAGTATACAGTATAATGAAGTTAAGTAAAAGAGAACTTATGTTCTCGCGGAGGTGGTTTACATGGAGTATGTAGAGTTAACTAAATCAATAATGGAATTAGGCTTTCCAGTTGTTGTTTCTACATTTTTACTTGTTAAATTGGACAAGAGTATGAAAAACATAGAAATTGCTATTGTTAATTTAACAAACGAACTTAAGAACTCAAGATCCAGGAATAAGTGCTAAACAGAGGCTAAATCAAAAAGGGCAAACATATAGGGCAAGGGGAAAATGGATATGAAAATGAACGCTCGTGAAGTTGATAAATTAGTAGAAGAACATCTAAAAATGTACCCTTACATTAGTAAAGAAAGAGTAGGGGAATTGACTTTAGATCAAAGAATAGCGATATGTATTAGTGAATTATTAGATATATTGCCAGAAAAAGAAGTTACATTTATAAACTTTAGATACATAAAAGGATGGACGATAGTTAAGGTAGCCCAAGAAATGAATTACAGCCAGCAGATGATTTATGTCATACGTAAAAAAGTGTTGATGAAAATCTATCTTGGAATAAGCCATTTACTTTATAATAAGGAAAATGAGTTGTTATCAATTGACAATGTAAGATGAAACCATGTGTGACATAGAGAATATTAATGAATTTGCCTATTTGGCTATTTTTTTATGCCATACAAAGAACAAATGTTCTTAAAAAGAGGAATGAAAAATGTTGATTTTGAAGGTTTGAAAATTAATATTGCACAGCGTAGTAATAAAAGGTAAAGACCAAGACGTTTTGATATGCTCCCTATTAGGTAGACAGATGAAAAAATAAAATCTGTTTATCTAAGGGGAGTATTTTTTATGGGGCGAAGCAAACATCCACTCGAGTTGAAACTATATATCCTTCAATTGTTCGAAGAAGGTCACTATTCTATCAATGAATTGTGTGAAAGGTTTTCAATAGATCATCAAACTTTTCATAGATGGAAAATGAAATTTGAGGCAGGTGGACGTGAAGGATTACAAGAAGCTACTTCATGTAAGTTCTATTCAAAAGAGTTAAAATTAGCGGCTGTGGAGGACTACATTCAACGAAATTATTCACAGATGGAGGTGTTGGCGAAATACGAGATTAGCAGTACCTCCGTTTTAAAAAGCTGGGTAAAAAAGTATACTAGTCATAGTGAAATAAAAGATTCAGGTAAAGGAATGAGTCAAGCTATAACAGAAGGAAGAAAGACAACTTTTGAAGAACGTATTGAGATTGTCGAGTACTGTTTGAAGCACCAGAAAAATTATCAGTTGGCAGCGCACACCTATGGTGTTTCGTATCAACAGGTATATCAATGGACGAAGAAATTTGAAACGAACGGTGAAGAGGGATTACGTGATCGTCGTGGTCGCACAAAAGATGAAGTCGAATTAACCGTTGAGGAGAAATTGAAATTAGAGATTCAGCGTATTGAACGTGAAAATGAACGTTTACGTGCAGAAAATTTATTTTTAAAAAAGTTAGAGGAAATCGAAAGGAGGCATCGTTAAGCCAAATACGTCTACAGCAACGCTATTTAGCGATTCAAGAATTACATCGAGAGGAAGAGCTTTCGATTCTTTTACTATGTGAAATAGCTGATGTTTCGCGTGCAGCTTACTATAAGTGGCTAAGTCGCAAGCCCTCTAACAGAGAAGTTGAAAATGAAGCAATTTTAAAGGACATTCATCTCCTTTACCAACAAGTAGATGGTATTTACGGCTATCGTCGTACAACGTTGACCATCAATCGTCAGCGAAAAGAACATAATCAAACGATGGTTAACGAAAAGCGTATTTATCGTCTAATGCAGATTAGTGGATTGAAGTCTGTTATTCGTAGAAAGCGCAAGCCTTATCGTAAATCCCCAGCACATCATGTGGCGGAGAACGTATTAAATAGAGCATTTACATCGAAAAAGCCCAATGAAAAATGGTGTACAGATGTCACAGAGTTTAAGTATGGAAATGGGAAAAAAGCTTATTTAAGTGCAATTATCGATTTATATGATGGTTCAATTGTGAGTTATGTGTTCAGTCATTCGAATAATAATTCCCTTGTTTTCAAAACAATAAAATCAGCTATTCAATCATTACAATCAGGCGAACAGCCATTAATACATAGTGATCGAGGTTTTCAATATACATCAAAGGAATTTAAGCGAATTGTGGAAACTGCCAATATGACACAGAGTATGTCCCGTATTGGTCGATGTATTGATAACGGACCAATTGAATCATTTTGGGGCACATTGAAGTGTGAGAAATATTATTTACATAAGTACGATTCATATGAAGAGTTAAAACTAGCGATTGGTGATTATATTCATTTTTATAATTACTATCGTTATCAGAAAAGATTAAGCGGCTTGAGTCCGTTAGAATTCAGGACTCAAGCCGCTTAATACATTTTTTATTATTTCCACTGTCTACTTGACGGGGTGCAGTTCATTTAGCTATCTTGGTCTATTTTCATTTCATTTAATATTTGTTTACGTTCTAAAATTAACTCCATAAACTCGTCTAAATCTTCTTCTAAAGCGTGGTTTTTAATAAAGCTGCGAGCTCTTGATCGAGCGCTAATGTACTTAGAGCGTTCTTTATTCTTCTCCTGCCAACGTTTATTGGCTTCAGTCTGTGAATTTTTATCCATGTTAGTCCTTCCTTTTTTTAAAATAAAAACCGATGTTTACAATTACTAAGATTAAGCATAATGAATAGATAATAATCATTGAGTAATCGAAAAATTTAGGTTCTTTCCAATTGACCATGACAACCAAAATGTAAATAGCCACAAGAAAAGTAATGATATTAAAGAAAATTTTCTTCATACTTAGAATGGATTATGATTATTAAAATATGATAGGATAAGGGTGAAGGAGGGGCTAACCTCCTTCGGTGTGTTATTTGCGACGTTTCTTCTTGGTAGAGGGGCGTCGCTTTTTCTTTTGCTTATTTTTCATATCGCTTATATTTTTTAATCCACTAGTTAGTTGATTAAAGAATGTTGCGATACCTACTAGATAAGCAAGAACCTTATCATAATCCACTTTTGTTCACCTCCTTTCTATACTTTAATTATACTAGTACTAGTATTTAAAATCAATAGTTATTTTCATTAATTTTCCTTAAAATAAAATTTATTTCATTGCCAAACAACAAACATTTGTTCTATTATTAATACAAACAAATGTTCTGTTAAAGGAGAGGTTAAAATGGCAAAATCAAAAACACCTGCAAAGAAGAAAGAACCCAAACATCTAGATCAAGATGAATTTGAACTTGAGGAAATGGCCTATACATTGATAGATGTAATAGAAGGCAAAAAAACAAAAGCATTTACAATTCACAAACGGGAAGAACCACTAACTGGCACAGTAACGAAAATGGATGCAAACACTAAATTAATCCATATTAAAGATAAGTACATGAATATTCACAAAGTACATTTCTTAGATATCCTAAAAATTTCAGATATCGATTATTAATGGAGAGTGATTTGTATGTTGCATGATCGTGGGAATATGAAATGGAAATCATTAATGCTACCTGAGCATTTAGTTCAGTTGAAGGAGTGGAAGAGAGAACAATTTTACGATAAAAAGCGTGAGTTGACAGAATGGGAGCTTGAAGAAATCGAGCAAACCATACAGCGAGCATTTAAAATGCAAAAGTTAATTAAATTAACACTATGGGACTATAACAAGCTACATGATGAAATAGGAAAAATAACAGAAACAGACTTGTATAGGAAAGAACTACTTTTAGATGCTGATTTATCAATAAAACGTATTAATTTTGATCAAATACAAAAAGCATCGTTGGTGGACGCAGATGATTAATCCAGAACAGCGTTAACAAGTAATAACATATATTCAAAATTAAGAAAAGTAATTTGTTCATTTTTAATGAAAGTATTAAGATAAATAATTTAATATAAATCGTCTCTGCGATATTAGGTAAAATGTATGTAAAACTATGCTATAATTTAGACCAAAAAGGGAGGGGAAGAAATATATGGTAGTAGAAAGTGTTTACATATTTAATGGTCATAAATTCCTTGACTATATAGAAGTGGATAAAATTAAAAAAGATATTAATGGAAAATTCAAGGTTTCTGAGGATATTCAAAAGATGAATTTTCCAGATTACTACAGTTCCTTATTGGTGAAATTTCCTAATAAAAAAAAAGAAATCGGGGAAATATTTTTTGAAAATATCTTTTACAGTCATCTGAAGAATGTTTTTATTGGAGAAATTTTAGGGCACCTTAACCTTGAGATTGAATCCTTTAAAAAAAGTGTAAAGGAACTAATAAAGGATATAAATTTCAAAGATACCATCCCTATAAACCTTCAGAAATATATGAATGAAGATGGATTTTATTTAATGGATGCTTTAAATATTAGTGTACCTAATACTAAGTTCATTGCAGGATACGATTTTAAAGAAAAAGATGGTAGAGTGGTAAATGCAAGATTTTTATTTGTTGAAGTTGTTCCCAAAAGAGAGAGTGGGCAAGTTTATTATATTGCAGGTGTTGAAATTGATTTTGAGAAGAACCTGGCTTTAACTATGGTGAAAAATGTGAATGGGTTACAAAAAGAAAATTCAAAAACCGATACCACGATTCACCAAATACATAATACCGTGCAACAAAAACTTTTTCATAAATTAGGTATAACTTTAAAAAAGCCTGTAGTAACAAAAGATCGTGAGGGTATGTTTAATTTTTGTAGAATGTTAGATGGAAAATTGTTAGAAGATATTCGACTAGATTTAGATTCCAGAATTGATATTGCTGTTAAAGATAGTGTGAAAAATTTAAACCATGCGTTATTTAATAAAACAGAAAGTTTAACAAATCCTGATAAAAATGATTTAGGAAAAAAGATAAAAGCTTTACTGTTATCATATTATATTGATTATAAAATAACACCAAATGATTTAGTTAAAAAGGCAAAAAGTGATAAACTTGTCGGGTATCCTACTCGTATAAATTTTACATCAAGTAAATTAAGTAGAGGTTCTACACAATCAGCAAATTCAAAATCTCCTGTATCGGCTTCAGATATGTTTCATAGTTTATATTTTAATTTTGAACAAGCATTAGGTTTAGACACTTGGTCAATTTCTTGGTTTACTGATTATAAATTTAATAATCCTAAAGATACAGATGTTATACAAACTACCATATATTCAACAAAAAACCATTTTAGAGTAGTTTTTCTTCCAGATAGACCATTAGAAAAGGAGATTATTCATTATGTCATTAGAACAATTCATTCAAACCGTTAGTACAAAGTTACATAAAAGTGAAGAAGAGTCATTGGATCAAATAACAATTTTGGCAGAGGTGGTGAAAAATGAGATCTTTCCGAAAGAAAGATTAAATAATTATAATATTGATATTCAGATACTTGATAAAATTCTTACTGAACTATTGAGAGAAGGTTATGCTTCGAAATATATTTCCTACGATTGTGAAAATACTGATCAAGTTGATTTTGCTGTAAGTCTAAATGAGCAGTGTGCCTATTGCAAGGAAGTTTTACTTGATTCAAAGAATCATATAATACGTGAAACATATAAGTTAAATTCGAATTTTATAAATTTAATTGGACAACAAAAAAAAGAACGATTAAATAAATATCTAATTGAGGATTTCAGGCATAATTTAGATAGATTAAAGAATAGAACACATAAATTAATCCCTTTTCTTGGTGCAGGTTCATCAATTCCATTTAAATTACCAAGCTGGTCAAAACTATTATTAGAACTAAATAAGGGTTTAACGGGTTCAAATAAAACCAAATACGAAGAATTAATTGATAAAGGTGACTATTTAAGAGCTCTTAGTTTTTTAAAGTTATATTCAGGTTTATACAAAAATGAACAAATAATAAAAAAGGATATTAAAGATATTTTAAAACAACGTTATGTAAAAGAAGTAAATAGTAATTATCATAATATATTAGATATCTTAAAGCTTGATACGGATTTTATACTAACAACTAATTATGACAATATAGTTTCTGATTATTTAAGAGATTACAGAGACGAATTTATAATGCCACAGATATTAGAAAACCTAGATGATTTACAGGACTTAATGGATGATAATTCTCAAAAGGTAATTCACCTTCATGGAAATGTAGAAATCCCTAATTCTATGATAGTAACTCAGGATGATTATGATAAACTTTATAAAAGTGAGAAGATTAAAAGTATCTTAACGGGAATAATGAGTCATAAGACATTATTGTTTATTGGTTTTTCTTTTAATGATGAATATTTTAAAGACCTTTATGATAAAATTTTTGAATTTATACAAGGTGAACATTTTATTATAGTTCCAAATCTACACCCTTTTGATGCTGATGAATTATTAAAAAGAAATTTAATACCTATTGGCATTAACGTAGATAAAAATATCGAGCATGATTACGTAAGGGCTATTAATACAGTTTTAGAAGAGTTACATTAAAGAGTGGCAAAGTTTCTTTAAAATAAGCTAGTAATCAAAAAACTTAATTATATGAACTGAGAGAAGCACCCCAGAGCGAACAGGTTATTGAAAGATAATCGTCGTTTTTGGTGTGTTTTTTTAGTTGGAAAAACACTTGAAAACCAAAATTATATGTAATAATATATTTTATAAGATTAATTCAATTTCTTATTTATTAATTACATATGATTCCGCAGGAAGACCCTGGGATGATTTTGATTATCAAGTGATAGTCTATTTCATCTTGGGGTTTTTTATTGTTAAAAACTGCCTCCATTAAGGAAGCAGTTAACAAAGGATTATTGATTTACTACAAAATTTAGTTGCGAATATTAAAAAATAAAAGAAATATTCTACCTAATTTTTTAAGGCAACATTTCATTTGGAATGTCAAATGATTTTTTACCAAATTCGGGCATCGAGTTCTTCGTTATCAAGTTGGTATTTAATGATAATTTCACTCTTTATACACTCGATAATTTCTTGTTCAAATGAAGTTTTGAAAGTGATGGGAATAGAACGCAAGATTTCTGAAACGACATCATTGTAAGTTGGGGATATTGAAATAGATTCAATTTCCATATTCTGGGTATGCACATTTACTACACAATTTATGTTTTCTCTATACTTTTTGGATTTATGTTCAATTTCTGCTAATAATTCAACTTTTACGTCATTTCGTCTTTCTTCAAAATACACAACAGAAAAGTCGTATTCGAAAATCTCTTGAATGAAAAGATCATTCGGTGACACTTTTAAGTATGAACAAATAGTATCAAAAGTATCGAATTGAATTCCTTTACTTTGGTTTTGATTTAACGCGGTTAATGTGGTACGAGATATTCCTGTGCGTTTAGATAACTCACTAATCTTTATATTTCTTTCTGCAAGTAATACAGCTAAATTGCATTTAATCATTTAATCACCTCTTATTGACTATTGTATTGTAGTCTGAACAAAATTTAAAGTTTTTTTACTTTTTGTTGTTGACAGTTAATCTATGGTAGTTTATATTGAAATTATATATATTTGTTCAGTACATTGGACGAATTTATCTAAAAAAAGTGAAATGGAGTTGTTTTTGTGCAAAATAACTTTCGGGTAATATTAGCAAAAAAGAAAATAAAAATGTCAGATGTTGTAGAAGGGACAGGCCTTTCTCGGAATACGATAAGGGCTTTGTTTTATGAAACTGCTAAGGGTATCCAGTTTCAAACTCTTGAAGCTTTATGTATTTATTTAAATTGTGAAGTCGGTGAATTATTCGAAATTGAAAAGGAGGCAGTTTGATGAAAGATTTAGTGTTTGTTGAAAACAATGAAGTTGTAACTGATAGTTTGGTGATTGCCGAAATGTTTGGGAAAGATCACAACAAAGTTGTTCGTGATATTGAAAACCAAATTTCTAAATTGAAGGAAGCAGGCGAAGAAAAATGGGGTGTCGCCAACTTTGGCGATACCCAGTACCAGCATCCACAAAATAAACAATTGTATCCTAAATACAATTTAACTGAGGATGGTTTCGCCATAGTAGCAATGTCTTATACAACTCCAGAAGCTATGAAGATGAAAGTGAAATTCATTCAAGAGTTTAAGAGAATGAAAAAATATATCCAACAACAAGTTAAACAACCAGGAGACAATGTAATCGAATTTGAAAAACAGCTCATTGGAGTGAAGTATACATCAGAAATTTTACGTGTGGACGAGTCATCAAAAATCAAAATGCTTGAAGCTGCACATACCCAACACGGCGTGCCAACAAATCATCTACCTGTATATGTAGAAAGTGAAGAGTTAAAGAAACCGATTTCTGAATTACTTAAGGAGTATAACGTAGGTATAAGTGCAATTAAGGCAAATAAAATTCTGCTTACTGTTGGAATCCTTGAGATTAAATACCGTCCATCGTCAAAGGGTGGAACTAAAGAATTTAAGTCTGTTACAGATAAGGGCAAGTATTATGGTTTAAATGCAATAAGTCCTCAAAATCCAAAAGAGACACAGCCATTGTATTATCCATCTAAGTTTAGTGAGTTAATTCCATTACTAACGGGCCAAGAGGTATCATAAATGTTTCAAGAAAATAAAAAAATCACAATCTAAGCGCCAACTTAGATTGTGATATGAATTTGAGTAACATCTACTCATAACTCTTTTGTCAAATAGATTGTAGCATATTGATGTTACTTTATGAAGTGGATGTTGCTTCCAATAGGAGGAACATATGAATGAAACAAAAGTCAAACCACGTTCTTTAACATCTTTTACATCAATGTTTGAAGAAATCAGAAACAATTATGGTATCGATCTATTAAGATACGACTCTCTAGATGAATTTTTAATAGCGTTTCTCACTTTAAGTACTGAACAACAAGTTAATACAGTACATATACCTAGCGAATTAGTATATGTAAACCGAGTATACGAGAAAATGAAGTAAATCACTTAGAGATTTAGATACCCAATAATTGTTTTTTCTTTGTATCAAATTCTTCTTGAGTTAAGATACCTACATCTAAAAGTTCTTTTAGTTTAATCAATTCTTCTGTAGGGATAGATGTTGTAGAAGGGGGAGCGACAGCTGCTTGTGTAGTCTCTTCCTCTTCAGCAACAATCAATAATGAAAGCTTTTCAAGGTCCTTCTTATCGCATTTGATGACTAAAGGTACTTTCTCTCCGTTTTCTCTTTTTAAAAATAGGGTAGCTATTGATTTATCTTTCCCGATATTAGCACCCATAGCTCCTGCTATAGCTCCCGCATTACCGAATTTACTGCCAATTACAGTCCAACCTACTATACTAGAAGCACTCTTTTGAACATTTTCAACTCGTTCCCATTTAACAAGTTTAAATGTTTCAGCATCATGATAATCAACTGAAATCTCCACAGTACCAGGCTTGGCTTGTGCTAACTTATAGCCTGAACCATTTTGTTTTAATTGTTCTTTGCCGTTGAGTATTTCTATGTTCATTTTGATTGCTTTCATAACGCGAACAATTTGTCTAGTTTCTGTATCATTATTTTCGACTGGAGTATCTGAAAGGATGCCAATTTTATCTTGTAGGTCTTTTAAGAATCGTTTACCCAAATCATCTGAAAGTATATTGATTGAAATCGCTTCAGTATTATGGGCAAAGCTAATTTCGGTAGAAGTAATCTTTTTATTGGTAGTAAATTTATGAATTTCATTGAAATTAAATCCAATAAATTTCTTTTGTTTATCAGTAGTTAAAAATCTTTTTGAAGTCAGAACTCCAAGATATTGTTTAAGTCCACCAATACCACGCACAAGAATTGCGACACCCTCTACGATTTCATCTTCATCTACTTGCTCACCAATAAGGTTAATCTCTTTTTTGAAATTATTTAAAAGTACCCAACCTTCAGGTTTCAAATATTCTTTTATTTGTTCTATTGCATACATTTTTATTTCCTCCTTTCCAATACATGATGGTAATACTATAAAATTGTATCAATACTGGTAGGTGTTGTCAGCAAGACTTAAATATTTGCCCAAAATTTGCCCAAACAGATATAAAAATAGATAAGAGGATAAAAGATTTGTAGTCTTATTTAATATAGAAGGAATCCAAAAGATGTTATTTTAATAGGTTTATATAAGCTTATATTAATGTATAAATGAGGTACGACAGCCTTCTAAGCCGTCGGTCGGGGGTTCGAATCCCTCCTGGGACGTCAATAAAAGCCTTACAGCCATAATGAACTGCCCCGTAAAAGTTGGACATCAATCTAACTTTTACGGGGGTTTTTTTTATGGCAAAAGTAAGTGTTGAACAACGTATTCAAGCAGTTCAACGATATTTAAATGGAAATGAACCTATGATCGAAATTGCGAAAGATATAGGTGTGACAGCTCAGATTGTCAGTGAATGGGTTCGCCGTTATCAAAAAAATGGCGTAGAGACTTTCTTAAAGTCCTATACAAAATATTCAGCTGACTATAAAATGAATGTACTTAATTATATGAACGAGACAGGTACATCTTCGAGAGACACAGCTGCACTATTCAATATTTCATCTCCTGGCATGATTCGGAATTGGAAGTTGAAGTTTGAAGTTGGTGGTTATGATGCCCTTGTTTCTAAGAAAAAGGGGCATCCATCTATGAAAAAAGAGACAAAAAGAACAACGAAATCAACACCAGCTGAAGGATCTGTTGAGGCGTTAGAAGCACGAATCAAACAATTAGAAATGGAGAATGCGTACTTAAAAAAGTTGAATACTTTAGTTCAAATGCAAGAAAAATTACCAATCAAATCAAAGCGCAAGTAATTTATGAACTAAAGGAAATCTATGAAGTAGTGGAATTAATCAAAGTCGCTGATATTCCACGTAGTACGTATTATTACTGGGAAAAGCGTTTGAATCGTCATGATAAATACGCTGATGTGAAAGTCGCAATTCAGTCCATTTATCATGAACATAAGGGACGTTATGGTTATCGTCGGATCACCAAAGAACTAAAAAAATTTGGTATTCACCATGATCCGAAAACGATTAACTGCTTGATGAATGCCATTGGCATAAAGTGTGAAGTCCGCATGAAGAAATATCGTTCGTATAAAGGTAACGTCGGAAAAATTGCCCCAAACATATTACAACGCGATTTTACAGCGGAAAAAATGAACGAGAAATGGGTAACAGACGTGACAGAGTTCCATCTATTTGGTGAGAAACGCTATTTATCACCCGTCCTTGATCTATGTAATGGCGAAATCATTGCATACACGGTTATGAAGCGTCCAGTGTATAAACTAGTCCATAATATGTTAGAACAAGCATTGGAGCGCCTCGAATCAAGTGATCAAGTTATTCTTCATTCAGATCAAGGTTGGCATTATCAAATGAAAAAGTATCAACAAACATTAAAGCAACATGGTATTACGCAGAGTATGTCCCGTAAGGGTAATTGTTTGGACAACTCAGTCATCGAAAATTTCTTTGGCTTATTAAAATCTGAACTCCTGTATCTACAAGAATTTGAATCCATGGCACATTTTGAACAGGAACTCAACGACTATATTCACTACTACAATCACAAACGAATGAAAGAAAAATTAAAAGACCTAAGCCCGGTGGAGTACCGAACTCAGGTCTTAGCAGTTGCTTAACTAAATATGTCTAACTTTTTTGGGTCAGATCAATAACGGCTGTAAGGCTTTTTCTTTTTATTCATGATTGTATAATTCACTATTTGGTGCCCAAGAGGTGCCCAAATTAAAAATGTTAGTGTGATTGGATCTATCTTCAATTCACTGGAAATAGTGATGTGTATAGGAATATTTATAAACGAAATAGGTGTAAGATTTTCTTTTTATATAGTTATTTGACTTTATTTCGATGACATTTTTTGAATTTGATTAGTACTATAAGACATTAAAAATGATTATTTAGTATTGAGTGAAATTTCCTATTTATGATACCATATAGTTTAATACATTTTTGGAGGAATTATTATGGAAAAGAGTAATATAAAGTTATTTTTATTACTAAGTTTATTTTATGTTTTAATTTTATCAGCATGTAATCAAAAAGAAGAAAGTGTTGATAAATCAGGTGAGAAGGAACAAGAAAAAGTAGAAACTTTAAATCAAGTGGAAAAAGAAAAAGCAGAAACATCAAATCAAGATGTTGAAAGTATCGAGAAAATTTCCAATAATGAAGAAATTGCTGAAGATAATCATTTAAATACATCTTTGACATTGGTTTTAGAAGATGTTATTCCTAGAGACCCAAGTATTGATCATAATGTATATGGATATGAATTAAATTTTATTTTGAAATATATTAACCATAAAGATAAAGACATTAAAGGATTTTTAGCAGAAACATATTTTTATGATATGTTTGGTGAATTGGTATACACATTAGATTTCAAATACGAGTGGGATGTTATTCCTGCAAATGGTTCTACAAACTTCAATACTGCTGTTGATTTAAATCAATTCAAAGATGCAGATATGCGTTTTTATAATTTGCCATTTGAGAATATGACATTTAATTACAAAATTAAATCCATAATCTTTACGGATGGAACAAGTATATAAAAAGTAATGTTGACTCAAGACTCGGCACATTTTTACTGTAGCAGCAATCATGGCTGCAATTGTATTAGCAGTTTCAGAGGTACTAAAAAAGACATTTAACCTTAATACACAGTACATACCAATCACATCGGTAGTGATTGGTATTTTTATTGGTTTGGTTTTTTATGGCCGTTAGCTGAATATTCAATGTATGTCATGTTAATGGCTGGGTTTATTCCAGGATTAATAGCGCCAGGTACATTTGATTTGTTAAAGGCGGCAAAAAAAGAAGGTGAGCAGTAATGGCTTACACTTTTAAACAAACCTTCTTGCCAGCAAGCAAGTATTCAATCAAGGTGCCATACACAATGGTGCCTCAATAAATCACTTCACAATACAGCCAATGACGCACCTGCAGCCAATGAAATTTCGTACATGATTGGCAATAACAATCAGGTTTCTTATCACGTTGCTATTGATGATAAGGAGGTAATTCAAGCTATACCATTCAACCGTAACGCTTGGCATTGTGGGGACGGTGGAGGTAGTTCCGATCCTAACCCCTTAAAGAAAGGTAATCGTCTTTCTATTGGTATTGAAATCTGTTACAGCAAAAGTGGTAGTGTACGCTATGGGGTTGCAGAGGAAAACGCTGTTCAATACATTGCAAAGCTTTTAAAAAAGTTTGGATGGGGTATTGAGCGAGTGAAGAAGCACCAAGATTGGAACGGCAAGTATTGCCCGCACCGTATATTGGCAGAAGACCGTTGGAATAGTTTCTTGAACCGTATTAAAAAAGCTATGGAATCAAATGAATCAGAACAACAAATTGTAGTGGATGATGATACGATGAAATTCACAAGCACAACCGCAAAAGCTGCAGTACGTGATTACATTCAACAAGCCGTAGACAAAAAGGTGATTGATAAATCTTGGTTGGAGAAATTCGATAATGGTACTATGACAAGCGGTGATTTTGAAGGTTTGAAAAGTATCATTTCACAACGTAGCGCTTAACAACAATGACCAGCAAAGCTGAATTTATGCTGAGCTGGTCATTCTATAAACTATCAATATACAAATATAGTGGAATTATTACATAGAAAAAGGTTTAAGTGATAATGGACAGACATCTACCATTATTCTTTTTTTCGTTAAGGAAGATATTTATCTGTTGTTACTTCTACATTGTTTTCATTAGATACTGCATATCCACGTACCTCTTTATGATGTGAATTGTAGTAATATTCATAACGTATTGACGGAAGATCTTTATAAAAGACTATTACGTAAGTATCTCCTGTCTTGAAGTTATATTTCGCTTTCTTTGATTTAATATCTACCGTGTAATTTTGCGATTCTAAGAAATTATCAACTTCGTCAACTGTTTTCTCATGTTCTTTCCATTTTACAAAAGAATAGCCAGCTATAATAAAAATTACTATTAAAAACAAAATTGTTAAAAATTTGGTTGTTTTCAAAATAACACCACCTTTTAGTTATTTTGGTATATAATGTAATTAGAATTCTAACATATGTTGAGTTCTAATTACAAATGGAAAGAGGATGATGGTACGATGTTCAAGAAGTTAGCGTTTTTCATGCTGTTTGTTTTATCATTTACTTTACTATTTAGTTTTGGTGGAGAGAAAGCAAGTGCAAGTGAAGAATTATCTAATGCACCAGATTTAAGTTATGAAACCTACGAAAAATTAGTCAATGAAGGGATACTAGGAGAAGATATCTCTTATGATTTATGGGTTTCAATTAATACGGAGTCTTCCGAGGGTGGAGCCTTTTCATCAGGAGTAGATGAACCGACGATATCTACTTTAGCGGCTTACACGTTAAAAACTGGTGATATATTAATTTCTAATGGTACTAGTTCAGCTGGGTTAACTGGACATGCAGGTATTGCAATTAGCACATCAGAAATTTTACACATTTCTGGACCAGGTGCATATCCTACCGTAGTTAGTTTAGATACTTGGGTTTCAATATACGGCAAAGGTAAGGGTGGAAACGTTAAAACGGAAGTATATAGAATTGCTTCTTCATATGATGCATCTCAAGCGGCTAACTGGGCTAGTAATAATTACAAAGGTAAAAAGTATAGCTATGGTATAACTACTACGTTACATAAATTAGATCCTACGTATTGTTCAAAAATAGTATGGCAAGCATATCTGAACGGTCCTTATTCTGCTCAAGTCTTTAATCCAGCTGGAATGATTGTTTTACCTTATAGTCTACCATCATACTTCAAGAAAGAAGCAGACATAAAACAAGTTACAACTATATAACTAAAAAAGAGACAAGCTTATAAATTGCTTGTCTCTTTCTAAATTCCTAAAAGTTGCTTTTTCTTCGCGTCAAATTCTTCTTGCGTTAATATCCCATCGTCTAATAAATCCTTTAATTCTCGAATTTCATCGGCTACATCAAACATGTCCTTTTCAACTTTACTAGTAGGAGCCGTTGACGTATTTGCCATTGCCTTTAGGTTCTCAATCCCACTTTTTATTTCAAGTGCAATATGCGCTGGCACATCGTCAATGATTGCTTTGTTTCCTGTAGATACGATTTCGATACTAGAGCAAACAAGCTTATTAGAAATGTTGATACTGCTAATTGAAGCTAAAGGAATGCTTCTTTCATCGTTTGAAACAATCCCTTTGATTTCATGTAATAAAATACGTTGGTCAGTTACATAAAGCTGTTTGATGCCTTTAACAGATGCACATACAGCAAGTAGAGTTTCACCTTGATCCGTTAAGCGATCATCAAACATTTGAATTTGTTTAGCCATTGCTTTCTTCTTACCAAAGCCAGCAAATTTAATAGTTTCTGCAATTGTATCCATGTCATGCACCCCTTACAGATATTTGTAATCTCATTTTAAAGAAAATCCTGCCAATAGAACATATAAAAAGCTACTCCTTTAATTTGAGTAGCTTGTGAAAATTATTGAATTTGTTTAAGAGCTTCATTCATTTGTTCTTCATTAGATTTTACAGCTTCACTATCTATAGTATCGACACCACGATATGTATATTTCATGTTCTGGAGGTAATCGAAAGCGAAGTTTTTTATTGCCCCTTCACTATCTTTCTCAACGTAATAAGATTTAAAAATGTTTGTTAACATACGTTCATGATTATCGATTTCACTTAGGTAGTTGCCAGATTTATAGTCGTCAACAATAAATGTTGAAAATTCTTTAATTTCTGAATCAGTTGCAGTATATTCCATTAACATTTTTTCAAGTGCATAAAACTTATCAGCAGCAGTATCAGAATTTGAAGCTATTTTTGAAATTTCATCCTGCCAATTAAATACCTCAGTATTTGTATCAGCTTGTTTAGTGTTCGTATCAGTTTGTTCAGTAGTTGAAGTATTTTCTTTAGGAGCAGTTTCTTCTCCACATGCAGTTAGTAAAAGTGCTGACAAAACACCAATATAAAAAATTTTTTTCATAGTTTAAAATCCTCCCTCAATAATTCTATTGTAGGAAATTATGGGAGAATTGTACATATAAAAAACAAACAACTTATCTAGTTATCTATTAATAAGTATATACTCTATTAAGCCAAAAAAATGGATAATTTCCTATTGATAAAGAGTGTGGTTCCTAGTAGAGTTAGAGCAGTAATTTAAGTGCAAAAAAACAAGGTTTAATTGTCGCAACAAAGTCAGTCATACTAACGTTTCGGGGGTATAGGATACTTCCTCCTGGGACGTCAATAAAAGCCATACAGCCAAATGATCTGACCCAAAAAAGTTAGACATATTTAGTTAAGCAACTGCTAAGACCTGAGTTCGGTACTCCACCGGGCTTAGGTCTTTTAATTTTTCTTTCATTCGTTTGTGATTGTAGTAGTGAATATAGTCGTTGAGTTCCTGTTCAAAATGTGCCATGGATTCAAATTCTTGTAGATACAGGAGTTCAGATTTTAATAAGCCAAAGAAATTTTCGATGACTGAGTTGTCCAAACAATTACCCTTACGGGACATACTCTGCGTAATACCATGTTGCTTTAATGTTTGTTGATACTTTTTCATTTGATAATGCCAACCTTGATCTGAATGAAGAATAACTTGATCACTTGATTCGAGGCGCTCCAATGCTTGTTCTAACATATTATGGACTAGTTTATACACTGGACGCTTCATAACCGTGTATGCAATGATTTCGCCATTACATAGATCAAGGACGGGTGATAAATAGCGTTTCTCACCAAATAGATGGAACTCTGTCACGTCTGTTACCCATTTCTCGTTCATTTTTTCCGCTGTAAAATCGCGTTGTAATATGTTTGGGGCAATTTTTCCGACGTTACCTTTATACGAACGATATTTCTTCATGCGGACTTCACACTTTATGCCAATGGCATTCATCAAGCAGTTAATCGTTTTCGGATCATGGTGAATACCAAATTTTTTTAGTTCTTTGGTGATCCGACGATAACCATAACGTCCCTTATGTTCATGATAAATGGACTGAATTGCGACTTTCACATCAGCGTATTTATCATGACGATTCAAACGCTTTTCCCAGTAATAATACGTACTACGTGGAATATCAGCGACTTTGATTAATTCCACTACTTCATAGATTTCCTTTAGTTCATAAATTACTTGCGCTTTGATTTGATTGGTAATTTTTCTTGCATTTGAACTAAAGTATTCAACTTTTTTAAGTACGCATTCTCCATTTCTAATTGTTTGATTCGTGCTTCTAACGCCTCAACAGATCCTTCAGCTGGTGTTGATTTCGTTGTTCTTTTTGTCTCTTTTTTCATAGATGGATGCCCCTTTTTCTTAGAAACAAGGGCATCATAACCACCAACTTCAAACTTCAACTTCCAATTCCGAATCATGCCAGGAGATGAAATATTGAATAGTGCAGCTGTGTCTCTCGAAGATGTACCTGTCTCGTTCATATAATTAAGTACATTCATTTTATAGTCAGCTGAATATTTTGTATAGGACTTTAAGAAAGTCTCTACGCCATTTTTTTGATAACGGCGAACCCATTCACTGACAATCTGAGCTGTCACACCTATATCTTTCGCAATTTCGATCATAGGTTCATTTCCATTTAAATATCGTTGAACTGCTTGAATACGTTGTTCAACACTTACTTTTGCCATAAAAAAAACCCCCGTAAAAGTTAGATTGATGTCCAACTTTTACGGGGCAGTTCACAAAACGGTTGTAAGGCTTTTTATTTTTATACACAAATGTGAATAGCTTTAAAATTTGCCCATAATTTGTCCGATTCAATCTTATTAAAAAGCTTATCAAAGTGAGCGATAGCTCTTTGATTTGTTTCTTCTAATAAATAACCTTAGGTATTCATGTTGTGGTAATACTTGAATGCCCCAAACGAGCTTGAATAACTTTTGGATGCTCACCTTCATGAATTAAAAGAGTTGCTGAAGTATGGTATGGCGTAGGTCCTGAAATGATGTAAATGTATTAATTAGCTATTATGTAAGACTTAGCAACATAGGAAAAATACATTCTATAACTTTTGTTAATTTTGTAATATAATACAGGTAAAAAAGAAATGCGGGATTTTATGTCGGTTACACACAGAGATAGGTATTGGGATATTGTAAAAGGACTAGGAATAATGACAGTAGTATTAGGTCATTCAGGTCTACCTAATCCTATGATTTTATTTATTATTAATTATTTCCACTTAGCGATTTTCTTCTTTGTACCAGGATTCTTATACAGTGATAAACACTCTACGGATCCTCTAGCTTACACAGGTAGGAAATTAAAAGACATTTGGTGGCCAACAATGAAATATGTTATTGTGTTTATTTTACTGCATAACGTATTTTTGAAATTGAATATTTATAGTACTGTAATAGACCAACCTATGATTTATGCTAAACAAGCATATTCAGGAAACGAACATCTTACTAAGATATTTGAAGCCTTGTTAAATTCAATGTATTCAGTTGAAATGGCAGGAGCAATGTGGTTTATTTTTCCTTTATTAGTGACGATGGTTACTTTTTGTGTCATTAGATACACATCACAATTGTTATTGTTAACTGGTATAAAAAAGGAGATTTATTCATTAATTTTCGCTGCTGTTTTGGGTGGAATTGGAGCATATCTTACACTAAATTCTCTAAAATTAGCATGGAGAGCCGATATTGCCTTTTTGGTTATGCCTATTGTGTATGTAGGATTTTTAGCAAAGCTATATTGGAACAAAGTTCCTTTAAAATGGTATTTAGCTATAATTTCTGTTGTAATTCTTTATGTTAGTTATCGGAGAGGTTTAGAAATTAGTTATGCTGCAGGAATAATTGGCAATAGTTCCTTACTATATTATTTTGTTACTTTCGCAGGTATCTATTTGGTTTTATATGCAGCTAAATTAATTAATAATGTGAAATATTTATCTAAAATGTTTGCTTATTTAGGAGAAAAATCATTTCATATAATGGCTTTACATTTCTTAGCTTTTAAAGTGATTAACTATATTGATGTTAAATTAAACCATAAAGAGACATACATGATTGCTCAATTCCCTTCTTCTAACTGGGATTGGTGGTATTTGTATCTGGTTGCCGGATTGGTGATACCTATCGTAGGTGTTTATATTTACGGAAAACTCGAAGAACGAATTAAACTATTTTATATGAAGTTTGCAAATGCTAAATTATAAATATAATATAATGGATTATTTTTTCCATATTGTTCAGTAAGCGCTACTCACAACGAGTAGCGTATTTTTATTGTGAAAGAAGGTGATGAGATGCTATCAATCACTAACTACGAAGAACCTTAACAGAGGCGTTAGTTTGCAGAGTAAAACCAGTTGTGAGGAAAAACATCGATGGTTTATTTGAACTGACATTCAGTGAACATGATAACCCTCATTCCTCACTGTGATAACAGAGGAAGGGGATTATTATATTTCTGTTTGTGCTACTGATACTGGCAACACACTATTAATTATGTGTTTATTGATGATAGCACCACCGATATTCACGAAGTTTATCTTCTGATCATTTAATGTTGCTGTGAATGCAGTTATATTAATTATTGGGGTTGTAGGATTAGCATTAATTTCAATAGTAAACTAACGGGCCAGATTGTTGAGGAACATTTTAGAACAATATTCAGATCTATGTAAATTAATGGACGAACAGCAGACGCAGGCATAGGACTAGCGTTATTTTTATGCAGTAAAAAAGAGGCTCACATAGAAGGAGCCTCTCAATCTCAAAGTAGGCGCAATTGGAATGTCTTTGAATTACGAGCTGAATACTATGAAAAAGGGATGGATCGTATTAACGAAAATAAAAAAGTTTAGGATTATTGTTAGTAGAAATATTAAAAGATTAGAAGCTACAAGTAATATATGACTGTAGCTTTTTATTATGTATAAAGGAGGTGTTGTAATGGACAGTCAAACAGTAGCTTTAATAGGTATTTTATGCACAGTGTTAGGTGCTGTTATCACTGTACTTACCTATAATCGAAATCGAGACAAAGATGTGAAAAATGATGCGTCTGATTCGGCTGTAATACGAACCAAATTAGACAATATTAATGCAGGTGTCGAATCGATTAGAATTGATATTAAAGCACAGGAAATGCGTGTTACAGGGCTATCAGAGCGTGTAATTCGAGTAGAGGAATCAAGTAAACAAGCTCATAAACGTTTGGATAAAATGGAGGGAATTGCACATGAAAATTAATTGGAAAGTACGTTTAAAACATAAGCCATTCTTAGTGGGAACATTTTCTTTGTTGTTGTTATTAATTCAACAAATTGGAACTTTATTTGGTTTTGATACTACAATTTATAATGATCACGTAACCGATATTTTTAATACTGTACTAGCTTTGCTAGTTTTATTTGGAGTAGTGAGTGACCCAACGACGCCGGGTATAAATGATAGTGAAAGAGCCTTGAAATATGACAGGTCAAAGGGTGAGGTTAAATGAGCTACAAATTCAAACAAACTCTTTTACCTTCAACCAAGTATTCAATAAAGGCGCCTTTCATCATGGCACCACAATTCATTACCGTACACAATACAGCCAATGACGCGCCTGCAGTTAACGAAATTTCGTACATGATTGGTAATAACAATCAGATTTCGTATCATGTGGCTGTAGATGATAAAGAGGTTATTCAAGCAATACCTTTTAATCGAAACGCTTGGCATTGTGGGGATGGCGGAGGTAGTAGTGATCCTAACGCTTTAAAGAAAGGTAATCGCCTTTCTATTGGTATCGAAATTTGCTACAGCAAAAGTGGTGACGTTCGTTATGGAGTTGCAGAGGAAAACGCTGTTCAATACATTGCAAAGCTTTTAAAACAATTTGGGTGGGGCATTGAGCGAGTGAAGAAGCATCAGGATTGGAACGGTAAGTATTGCCCACACCGTATATTAACAGAGGGTCGTTGGAATAGTTTCTTGAACCGAATTAAAAAAGCTATGGAGTCAAATGAATCAGAACAACAAATAGTAGAGGATGATGATACGATGAAATTCACTAACACAACCGCCAAAGCTGCAGTACGTGATTACATTCAACAAGCAGTCGATAAAGGATTGATTGATAAATCTTGGTTGGAGAAATTCGATAATGGTACTATGACAAGTGGTGATTTTGAAGGATTAAAAATTATTATTGCACAACGTAGCGCTTAACAGCACATGCCCATTACCTTAATTGGTAATGGGCTTTTTAATAGTTAAATTTAATTTTATGACCTCAAACCAGCTTAACCCCGTTCTAAGTAAGGGACGGGGTTAAAAACATAGTTGAAATTTTAGATTTTTTTATTGTAAAGATAAAAATGCAAAAATAAGAAAATGGTAATAGAAATTCCTTTGATATCCATGTATATTTGTGAGGAAGGGAGATTGAACAAATGAATAAATTGCTTATTTTACTACTTACATTGCTACTAAGTATTTTATTAATAGCTTGTAGCAACGGTGATTATAGTGGTAAGAAAACAGATGGTGCTGATAAAGCATCCGAAGAACCATTAAAAGTTGATAAAGGTCTTATAAATGTTGAAGTTACAATACCAGCTACATTATACGAGGGGCAAGATATAGATTCTATTATTTCTGAGGCAAAAAATAGTGGAATTAAGGAAGTTACTAAAAATGATGATGGTTCTTTAACTTATAAAATGTCAAAATCAGAGCACAAAGAAATGATGAAGGATTTAAAAGAAGGAATTGTAAAAAGTGTAGAAGAGCTAAAAACTAGCGAAGATTTTGCTTCTATAAATGATGTGGCTTATAACAAATCATTTTCTGAGTTTACACTCACAGTAAATAAAGAAAAGTTTGAAGGTAGTTTCGATGCAATAGCGTCTTTTGGGCTAGCTTTAGCAGGTATGTACTACCAATTATTTAATGGTGCTGACGTGAAAGATTATAAAGTCACAATAAATTTTAAAGATGAATCAAATGGAGAAGTATTTGATACTATGGTTTATCCAGAAGCTTTAAATGAAAATGACAACAAGTAAGTTAGATCAACTGAAAATAATGAAGAAAATGAAACAGAGGTAGTGGAAGTTCTGACGATTACTAAAGGTAACACATTAGTAGTTGATAATTACGCAGAAATCACAATTAACAACAATGATTTCGGTAAACAAATTTCACCACCCAATCCGTGTTCCGTGTATACATATTACCAAAATGAAGAGGAAGGGGAAGTGTACTTAGATACTATTATATCTGTAAAAAGTTTACTAACAACAGGTCATCATCTGATGGATTTGTGGATGTGAGAATTATTTATGATGGAAAATATGAATACACAACTTTCTCAACAATAGAAGATCGAGGTGGAGCAGATTTCACATTTACCAATATTACATCGATCGAACCCCTTAAAACTGGTACACTACATTTTATTGCTTCTGTACCAGAACAAGTAGAGAAGGATGGGAAACCATTAAAAGCAATATTAACAGTAAAAGGGAAAACGTATGATCAAATAATTAGATAAATTTTAACTTATTAAGCACTCATATTTGGATGCTTTTTATTGTATCAAAAAGAGGTGAGATCATACAATCACTATAACAAAAAACTAAATCAAAGATTTTTGAGCCAGCTAGGAAAGCAATGTACAGGGCTGTTATAATGATGAACATTGCCACAGCCTTCTAAGCTGTTTAATTATGCCATGCTAGACTTTTTTATTTCTAAAGCCAAGGGAAAGAAGAATAAAAAATACTCCTCTCTTTTAGTAGAAAATGGTTTGCTACAACCAAACCATTTAATGAGAGGAGCACTTTTTACTGAAATTATTAGTAGATCTCTAATAAGTTTTAAGATTTATACGGATAGCAAATTTCGCGGTCTTACCAAACAAACCCCACTGGCCAATATGGCATTTTATAGAGACCGGAAATATTATTCCGTTCCGCTACCTCATCAATCATGTCCATTGTATGCTCATAAGTATCTTCGTTTATTTTCTCGACTGACTCTGGTATACGAATATAGCCCGATAGCAATTCACCAATATGATAAGCATGTTGAAAAACAGCTGCTTCTCCAACAGGTTTGTAATCAGGTATAAAATGAGGCATAACGATGGTATGATCCAAGTTCACATCTTGTAGGGCACCAACGTTCATTGAAAAACCAACACCAGACTTATAAAAACCAACGACTTGAAAATCCATTACTTCAGAAATTAATTCCAAGGAAAATATATCGCCAATTTTATAAATATCCTTATACGCAATTCCCAACACAACACTAATGGGTTTGTTTGGTGCCTCAAGTGTAAAATCAGACTTTTTAAGGTTTCTACCTACATCAATACTATTATCGAAGTGATTAAAAGTGTCTTCACCTAATAAAATCGTTTTTAAAGGTGTTGTCAAAAACTCATTACCTTCCTGATCAAGCGAAACAACATTAACTGGGTTAGAAATAACCTTATCGTTGCCAGCAGCTTGATACTCTTCATATCCATCCACAAAACTTGTTTCGCCCTCATAATTTCCTCTATAAACTAAGGGATATTCATTTACAAGAACATAATTAAAAGCTGTTTTCATTTCATCATACATAGCCTTTACTTCTTCAATCGGCACAGATTTGATGCCATCTGAAAGTTCTTCAAAAGCAAAAACGGTTTTATAGTACGGTTCAAATTCAGGTATATCAGAGATGTAATCTATGTAATCCTCGTAACCATCAAACGACTCTGGCTTTGGTTCCGTTGTTTGTGATTTTTCTGGTTCAACGGTTTCGGTTTGAGGTTGCTGTACATCTGGTACACTTACATCATCTGTTGCACTACATGCAGTCAGCACGACGAGAAACATAATTCCGACAATTGTATAAATAGGCCTTATAAAGCGTAACAATAAGTTTTTTATCTTCATTACCAATTATAGAAAATGCGAGGTGTAGCATTTGGAACAAGGCCAGTAGCTAGAAAAGAAGTTGCATTTGCTCTAATCCCACTATTCAATTGATTATTACCAGTAGTGTTCAGTCGACCATTTGACCAAACTTCTGCACGTGCAGTGAATCTTGGCGCAGTTGCATCTACCCAGCCAGATGAAAAATGGTCACCGCCATGTCCATGTGAAGAATCAACATACCATCGAACATCACTGCCCGTAACTTTATAAGAACTTCTCGTGATACTCATACTTTTGTTGTCAGGTGTTGCAGTACCACTTCCACCACCTGCAGACTTATCCATTATAAACACTTTACCATCCATAGTAATTGATTCTGGTAATTCTACTGGAGTAATCGGCTCTGACAATTCTGTGGCAAATGCCGGAATGCTAGAAAACATAATTCCAGCAACTACCACGATAGGGGCTATCTTGCTTATAAATTTTTTCTTCTTCATACGAATCATCCTTTCTTTTTTCACACTTTGATTTTTTGCTTATAAAACCTACAACCTTTAAAACTATAAAACCTAATTAAACAATAACATATATGTAAATATAAGTAAAATAAACATAATATTTCAATTGTATTATAATTTATAAATCTAACCTAAATAAACACAGTAGTTTTAATAGAAACTGAAGTAAAAAAAAATAAAATTGGTAATTTTTTGAGATATTTGTTGTTATGAATAGTAAAGAACTTATTCAAAACTGAACTGGTGGAATCGGAAGTAATTACATACACTTCTTCCTATATTTGTTGTCGAAAGAAATAGTTACTTATTTTTAGTTTTTTAGGAGGTTTTTAATGAATATAACAATCTGAAAATCAGGAGATTGAGGCCAGTTTACAAAACCTAAACAGGCGGGTTCTCCGTTGGAGTATTCGGTCCAAGAGGTGACCAATTATAAAATAATATATAAAATGAATGTTATCGAATAAAAGTATGTTCATTAAAAATGGATGAACTTAACGGAAATAGAAAAGATAAAATCACTACTTAAAATATCCGGTAAATGCTAGTTAAAAAACTAACATTTACCGGATATTTTTATGACAACATTTGTGTTAATTAGTAATGATTATACGAATTGTCTATTGCGATACCTAACAACTTGACAGAAGTCTAAATGGGGAGTACTATACATTGGTCGCGAAAAAAGCTATCGTGACGTAACATTATTTTAAATTTAATGGAATACTTATAATCTAAATTAATATACATCAAGATTTACATTCAATAAGTAAAAGGTAGGTGCAAGAAATGAGAAATTTATTAAGTAAAAAAGACGACCTATTGAACAACTTTTTTGGAATATATGTAGTAGCTGTTTTAATGTTATGGATTAAAACATATATCTCTCAACAAACACAATTTGACCTAGGCGTAGAAGGAGTTATTCAACAGTTCCTTTTACTATTAAATCCACTTGGTTCTGCAATGCTATTTCTAGGATTTTCATTTATCTTTAGAGGAAAACGAAAATATACATCACTTGTAGTAGTGTACACACTGATGTCTATTCTTTTGTATGCTAATATTGTTTATTACCGATTTTTTAGTGATTTCATTACATTGCCAACACTTTCTCAAACGCAGAACTTTGGTGATTTAGGTGGTAGTGTTCTTTCTTTATTAAAACCATATGATATCTTGTTCTTTGTTGATGTATTCGTAATGTTCTACCTACGATTCTCAAAAAGAATTCAAAAAGATACTAATCGTTTTGGCTACAAAAAGGCAATGGCGATTATTACATGTGCATTAGCAATTTCAATCCTTAATTTAGGGTTAGCGGAGGCTAATCGTCCGCAGCTATTAACAAGAGGTTTTGATAGAAACTATATTGTGAAATATTTAGGAATGTATAACTATACGATTTATGATTCAGTAGAAACGATGAAAGCATCTTCACAAAGAGCTTTGGCGGATAGTAGTGATATTACAGAAGTGATTAACTATACTAAATCTAACTATGCAAAGCCTAATGCTAACTATTTTGGTAAAGCAAAAGGAATGAACGTTATCTATTTACATTTAGAATCATTCCAAAACTTTCTTATCGACTATAAATTAAACGGTGAAGAAGTTACACCATTTTTAAATTCATTAGCAAAAGATAAAAATACATTGTATTTTGATAATTTCTTCCATCAAACTGGACAAGGTAAAACGTCCGATGCAGAATTTATGCTAGAAAATTCTTTATTTGGGCTACCACAAGGTTCTGCTTATATTACAAAAGCACAAAATACGTACCAGGCAGCTCCTAGTATTTTAAAAGATTATGGTTATACATCGGCTGTATTCCATGGTAATAACGGTAGCTTCTGGAACAGAAATGTGATTTATAAATCCTTTGGTTTTGATAAGTTCTATGATGCTAGTTATTATAATACGGGCACTTCAGGTGACATGGCTGAATATGGATTATTAGATAAACCGTTCTTTGAACAATCGCAAAGTCTTTTAAGTTCTTTACCACAACCGTTTTATACAAAATTAATTACGGTTGGGAATCACTACCCATATAAAATGAATCAAGACTTAGTAACAATCGATAAAGCAAATACAGGCGATGCAAGTGTTGATAATTATTTCCAAACTGCTCGTTATGCAGATGAAGCAATCGAACAAGTTTTCCAACAATTAAAAGAATCAGGTTTATATGATCATTCGATGATTGTTCTATATGGCGACCATTATGGTATTTCAGATAATCATAACGCAGCCATGAGTCAAGTAATTGGAAAAGATATTACACCATATGAAAGTGCTAATTTACAACGCGTTCCATTATTCATCCATGTTCCGGGTATGGAGGGTGGTACTAACCATACGTATGGTGGGCAAACAGACCTTCTTCCAACGTTATTACATTTACTAGGAATTGATACGCAACAATTTGTTCAATTTGGATCTGACCTATTGTCAGAAGAGCACCATGAAATTGTGCCATTTAGAAACGGTGATTTTGTCAGCCCTAAAATCTATTCAGTTAATGAAAAATTTTATGATAATGAAACAGGTTTACCACTAGATGATAGTCAATTAGAATCTGCGAGAACAATTAAGAATGAAGTAGATCTTAAATTGCAACTATCTGATAAAGTCGTGAATGGTGACTTATTGAGATTCTATAAGCCAACAGGCTATACGCCAGTTGATCCTTCTCAATTTAATTACTCCAAAGAAGACGATGTAGAATCGCATTAATGGTTATCCTTTGCTAGGCAGGTTAAGAAAATGAGTAAGGTATCTAGGAGAGTAGGTTTGAGTGCTCGGATGATATCTTACCGTTAGCTTGACCTGTTTTTTTATGCCTGATGATTCAGCATTTGCCAAAATAAATAAGTTAAACCTTACAGCTATAAGATTGTAAGGCTTTTTATCTTTTTCCGGAAAGATGCTGTGATTTAATGAAACTAACGAGTCTTAGCAGGAGTTGTGAGAAAATGGAGGAAAACTATCCATATATGAAGAAGTAGTAAAGGGCTTATATTTTTTTCAAGAGGGGGATTCTTTTGCAATTATTGTTTAAATATAATTGGATGGTAAGAGAAGATTGGTTCCGTTGGTGTGAAGAGTTGAGTGAAGAAGAACTTTTAGAAAATAGAACAGGTGGTATGGGAAATATACTACATACACTCTTCCATATAGTGGATGTAGAGTGGAGTTGGATACGCGTTTTACAAGGTAAAGAGGATTTTCAGGAGAATTTTGATGACTATAAAAGCCTTGAAAAAGTTCGGAAATTAACAGCTGAATTTCATTTAGAAGTAGAAAGTTTTGTAAACAAATGGGATGCTAGTATGGAAGAGCGTTTACTTCATCTTCCATTAGAGGATGGAACAATTGAGACGCATACATGGGGTGAAATCATTCGCCATACTATTGCACATGAAATTCACCATATAGGACAATTATCAATTTGGGCTAGGGAGATTGGGAGAAAGCCAGTTTCTGCAAACTTAATTAGACGAGGTCTTTCTTCAGCATTCGTGGATTCGGTAGATGCACTTCAAGCAGACACAAAATAAAAAGCCACTCAGATGAGAGGCAATTTGTCTTTGAATGGTTGAATAGACCTGTGATAAACCTCTCTCTTTAGGGTGAGGTTTATTTTTATGCAATTTGTTTCGTTTTCTTTACATATTCGGTGCCAAAATATGATCTAATAAATACTATCTTTTCATCTTACGAATATATGCTAATTGTCCAATATGGTAGGCATTATGAGTGGCGGCATTTGAAATGATAGCCCACCATTCGGCCTTCACTGGATAACCATTTACAACAGATAGTAGTTGCTCCTCTTCAAGAAGTTCCTGCCACTGAAGTAGCGTTTTTAACAATTTATCCTTTAGCTCCAAGAAAGTGACCTCATCTCTAAGAAGAAAGGTATCATCATTGCTTTTGACTTGTGGACTGGCTTGGACATGATTTTCCTTGTATCTGATTTGCCAAGTTTCATTCCAATAAATGAGATGTTGGACAATTTCAGCGATACTATGACTGGATTCATCGGGTTTCCAAAATGCTTCTTCCTCAGATAGTCCTTCAACTACTTCATGAAATGACATATACCAGCTACGATCATTTGCATTTGCTAGAAGTTGATCTAATAAAATAGTCTTAGCATCCATCATTCACGTTCCATCTCCTTCCTAGTATACTTCTTACTAGTTTATCATGTTAATGACTGGCCTGAAAACAATACATAAATACGAGCTATATCTGTACAAAACATTCGCATAAAAGACTTTTGCTTACGATGAGCAAATTGATATAATAAAGAATTGTACCTATGACACAGCTTGAAAAGAGATTGGAGGAATAAGGTGAAGAAAGAGCAAATTATAGCAAAAGCTATTTGTGTATTTAGAAAAGAAGATGTAATACTTGTCTGTGAAGGCTTTGATGAAGTAAAGGGGACATTTTATTATCGACCAATAGGCGGAAAAATTGAATTTGGTGAGACGAGTTCGAAAGCGGTGAGGCGAGAAATATTGGAAGAAATCAAAGCGAGTATTACTAACTTAAAGCATGTAGGTACAATCGAAAATATATTTACATATAATGGTGATAATAGGCATGAAATAGTGTTTGTCTATGAAGCGGAATTTATTGAAATGTCCTTTTATGAAAAAGCTTCTTTTTGGGGGCAAGAAGATAATGGCATACGCTTCAAACTGCTGTGGAAGCCCATTAGTGACTTCTCAAATAATAAATGTACATTAGTTCCGGATGGATTATTTGAATTGCTCTAGCTTTTACGTAATGACTTGTGTAAGTATCGGATGATTACTAAGCTTAATGGGGTGAGAACTTGAGTAAAACTAGGCTTTTTGTGATGTTCTTATTATTTGCATTTGTAGGCTTGCTTGTAGCCGGTATTTATTCTATTAATAATGTACAAGTTGAAAGCACCTATCTACTTGAAGAACAAAATATTATCGAAAAGAACGGCCAATATTATTTGTTAATTGATGACCGAGAGTTGACTTTATCAAAGAACCTTTACGAAAAAATACAATTAGAAAAGTACAATGAATATAAAATTAATTATGTATACAATCGTTTGATCAATAATGATGGTGATGTCGTGAAGCTTAAAAGATATGGTGAACAGCCATGGGGGAAATAACGAAGCGCTATGAATGTTCAGCATTAATTTTCATTGGTCATGGTTCACGACATTAAGATACATCTGCAATTAATTTGCCTACACCTCTTAACAACCAAAAAACTAATCTGAATGGGAATAAAAACAGTTCTGGTATCCAAAAAAGCACATCTAGAAATAATTCAAATAGGGAGTAATTCTTCTTTTCTTTGCTTTTTCTCGTTTTTCTTCTCTTACTTTGCCACCATTCATTCATAAAACAAACCCCGTTTCCCAAAATTCAGTCGAATCATATAACTTTTATTAAATAATTTTACGTTCCAGATTTGATTTAGATTCATTTTTTGTAGCGTTTCATTTTTTTATAATAGCCAGTTACTCACTATTATTCGAGTAACTGGCTATTTATTTAATCCATGTGGTTAAGGAGATTATAATGGTATATAGAGTTTAATAATATGATCATGATTGTTCATAGCTGCTAGATCATCCCATTGTTCGATATCAAATGGTCGCGGGGTTACATAGTTATTGTCTTCTAACCACTCATTCATAGCCATATAGGTACTATCGATACCTTCCTCAGGTCCTTGGTGCTTAAATACTAAAAATTCACCGTTAGGAATGGTATGTGTAATCATATCGTTTGGTACAAATGAAAAATCACTTACTCCCACTGCTACAATATGTGTATAAGGAGTGTCAGGTGTCCATTCTTCTTCATCATATACTTGGATAAGAAAAATGCTATCCTCGATCCTATTTTTTATGTAAGGGATTTGAATTAAAACTTGTTCTCGTAGATTTTTTACAATGTTAAAATGAATGTCCTCGTTTAGACTGGCCTTAGTAGAAAATCCTATGAAATTCATCTTTTGTTTATGGACCTTTTCAACATCTATTAATAACATTTGCTCACTAACCTTTCTGTTTTAGAATAACTTAGCATAATATTGTTGGTACATAATCAAAAAGGTTCGTGGCATCCTGATTATCTACATACTCTCAAACATTTCATAGACAATTAATCTTGCCCTTTTCTTTTTGTCATAATGAGTATAATCCCCCATGTTAAATATAGAATACAAGCCATTATAAGGCTATACAATAATACCGATATAGAGGTTGGTGCCCACACCTTAATAAAGGTCCAATTTAAACCGCCAAGTAATACTTCTGGTGCCATAAAAAGTGCTGTTATCAGTATGGCAACGAGTAATGAGTGGGAAACTAATATAATTATTCTCTTGTAAGTTAGCTTAGTCAATTGGCGTCTTTTTTTATAAATGTTTGTGGCAGTTTTGATTAAAAGATAGCAAAGGATTAGACAGATTCCTATTATAATGATACTTATTATCGTGACGATTTTATCTAGCTTTTGATAGCTATTAGCATGTTGTGGAGCCGTCGTTTTACCTTCCCACAAATCCATGATTCCTTGGCCGATAGCAGTTGTCGAGCTTGTATTCATATTGGCTAAGATTGCAACCCCTATTTGCTCCTCAGGCTGCATAATGAAATACGATGTAAAAGTCGGATTTTCTCCAGCATGGTAAATGTATGGCTTGTTATCATTTTTAACCACTGCCCAACCGGTAGCATAATAAGTATTTGTATCAAAAGGCTCTACAGAGTGGTCAGGGATATGTGATTCTTTAATGGTGTTAGCATCAATTGAATAAATTTCACTATTGCCCAACTGTAATTTCAACCATTTTGCAATATCATTTGCGTTACTGATCACATAGCCAGCGGGGATATTTCCACGGTAGATAGGGGGTGTAAAAGGTCGCTCTTTCATAAGCCCTATTTTATAACCCAATGCCATATGAGGGGATTCTACTTGATGAATTCCTACAAACGATTCATACATACCAATAGGTTCTAAAATCTTTTGTTTGACGTATTGATCATATGGTAGTTTGGATACTTGTTCAATGATTAGTCCTAACACATCATAATTAATCGTTGCATACTCAAAAGAGCTTCCTGGTTTTCGATTTAATGTTTGATTTAGTAATGTTTTGACCGTTTGTTCAAGGGCATTTTTGGCTGTGCTTTCGGGAATTTGAACAATGGAATTAGAAGGAATCCCACTTGTATGCGACAGTAACTGCTGAATTGTTATAACTTCCTTTTTTCCATTATAGGTTAATGTTAACCATGGGATATATTTTTGAATATCATCTGAACGTTTCAGTACTCCCTTTTTTTCCAATTGAAGAATGGCAAGGCCAGTAAAGGCTTTAGATGTGGAGCCTAGCTCAAAAAGAGTATCTGAAGTAACGGGTGTCTTTGACTTCGTATCTGCATACCCAAAGCCTTGTTGATATACGGTTACCCCCTTATCAACAATAATTACTGAAAGGCCAGGGATTTTACTAAGGGCTTGTTGTTCCTCAATAAAGTGTTCAATTTTACGAATTTTGTCATCGGATATTGCGTGTGCGAATTGTGGTAACATCGTACAAAATACTAGCATTACAGCAATCACAACAGATTTTTTAATAAATAGTGTCATGCTCATTTCTCCTTAACATATAAATTGCTTGTTACAACAAGGATTACTATAACAAGCAATTTATGGTCAAACTATCGATTAACATGACTATTCCATGGAGTACATGACAATTTTGTCATATAAGAGAAAAGGGCTACTCCTATAGTAAATAGGAGAGCCCTAATAAGATTATTTTGTTTGCTCTGGAAGTAAATCGTTCCCGTGAATGATTAACTTCGATGCCGAAATCAGAATGTCTCTATTTTCCAAATAATATGGATCTAAAATTTTATAAAAGGCTTCCCATTGGGCAGCAGCCTTTTCATCTTCACCTTTTTGATCTAAGGCATTTGCTTCCTCATAGAGCTGTTTTAGTTTTGTGTAATCTGATTCGCTAATGTCAAATTCGATATCTGACATATATTCTTCAAAGGAAACTGGCTTATAATATGAATTAATGACTTCGTAGAATTGATCCCATAGCTTGATGGAAAGCTCTTCGTTTTTATCTTTATCTGCTTTTTGAGCTTCCTCATAGATCGCCTTTAGCTTTACGAGATCCTCTTTTGTTATGTCTAAATCCATATCAGCCATATACTGCTCAAAAGTTAGTGGAGGATATAGCTCTTGGAAGTATGCCTCTAAAATAGTAAAGATTTTATCTATTTTTTCTTGTGCCTCATCTGATTTATCTTCTTTAGTGAATTTTACCCAGTCAGCATAAAGTACTTTAAGCTGTTCTTTATCTTGTTTTTTGATGACGATATTTTGCTCAGCAAAAGCAGCTTCATTAATAAAATCTTCAAAAGGCTCAGGCTGCCAATTTGCCAATTCATAAGGTCTTGTAATTTTATTCATAGCCTGATAAACTCGGTCCATTTCTTCATAATTCTCTTCTTTTTCTGCCTTTTTCATGTCAGTGAAGAGCTTTTCTAATTGAACTAACTCTTCTTTTGTAACTTCTTTAGGTAAGCTTTTTTTATACACATCAAATGTATAGAAATCTGAGTAATCTTCTACAATGCTTCCTTCAACAGCGATTTCCTGTCCTTCTACTAGCTTTAATTGTTCGATTTGCTTGTCAGAGAATTTGTGTAAGCCAATAAAATAATTTTTGCCATCGGCTCCTTTAATAGAGAGGCCATCGCCATCAAAGTACTTAATGGTACCTTTTATCTTTTGTTCTACTTGTATAGTGACTTGTTTAGTTGTATCAACTGATGTTGCACCAGCTTGAAGCGGGGTCATTACGGCCATTCCTAGTGTTAATGCGGAAGCTAAAATCCAAGTTTTCTTAAAAGGTTTTTTCATCTTTATCCATTCTCCTTTAGGTTAACTTCTGTTACCAATTATTAGACGTTTTACCAAATGAAAAAGTTTTATCTTTTTTTAAAAAACTTTAAAAAGAATATGGTGGTTTTTAAGGCAAAAAAGGCATCCCTTTTTAAGGGAATGCCTTTTTTATAATGAAACAAGGGTAAGCCATTGAGTTTCACTAAGCGGTCAAGCTATAGCACTACAACCATCGAGCGTGAGCTTCTCTCATTCATATTTCATCCTGGAAATAAATTTTATAAAATTTTCGATTTGTTGCCTCATCATAGCCAACTTCAATCAGTTCGTCTATTTGATCGATATGCTGAATATTGACTTGAATTTCAATATTGGAATCAAGCTTTATTTTACGTTTATATTTCTTTTCAGCTTTTTCTAGTGCGCTGTCAGAAATAACAGTTTCATAAGGTTTGACTGAATTGACGAGGATATCCTTTTGGGTAGCATCCGCTTGCTCAAATACGGTTTCAATATAGTGGTCAACTTGAAACTCCTCTTCATTTCTAAAATAATCTAACGTTTTATTTAAAAAGCCCAGCTTCTCTGTGTTCGAGTAATTCTCTTCTTTTAAAATATACTTCTTACATTCATTGAGCGCTAAATCGGTTTTATGATAATGTTCATCTGCTGCTTTAATTTTTAAGAATCGTTCTTGCCAGTAGACGATATCCTCTTTTCGCTTCGTCTTTATAAATACAGCAGGGGGTTGCTCTTGTCCCACATCTACGATGATGGCCATATTATTAATTTTTTTCACATTTATACCATCCACACCGTGAATGATCATTTTGTTATTGTCATTTTTGACATCTAAAAACATTTCTTTTTCATCAATTTTAACAATGGCAATGACCTTTTTAACCTCATTTAATAGAAAACAATTTTCAAACAAGCCAATAAATAGCTCTCCGCTTTTGATATTTGGGTGCTGGGATACACTATGTAAGTGCTTCGCCATATTTTGAGATTGTTCAAGAAAGCTACTGTCCTGCTCGAATATTTTTTTTGAATAGGCAAAAACTTCATTTAGCGCAATATCTGTTTCATGGAAAAATTCATATTGCTGCTCCAGCTCTATTTTACTAAATGCAAGCTGTGTAAATGCAGCTTCTAACATGAGCTCTGGCTGTGTAAATGCCTCTTCTCCTAAAAGAAGAGTCGCCTCGCTCAAATAATGGATACTATAGTGGGCTAAATTACTTTCATTAACTTCTAGCATATATGTCACCTTCTAATTTTTCATAGTAGCTAGTATACCATATCTTATTTTATAGATTTCAATGATCCGAATAAATAAAAGGGGATATTAAGGACTGAGGAAAGCTAATGAATCATTAAGCTAAAAATACATCCCAATGCTAGCACTATGTCATGGAAAGATGTTGACGTTTAGAAGTTTAAAATAGGACCGCTTAGATAATGATAAAAACATGTAGTAATTCTATGTTCGATTGTATTAAAGAGGGTGATCATTATGTGGGAAAGGATAATATTCTACATACCACATTGGCAAGTTTTTATGCAGGCTTTTTTAGTATTCATTATTCCATTTTTAATTTTCAAATTATTTAATGGTTTATTACTTGAAAAAAAGAATAATGGCAAGATCGACATGAAAGAATATTCGAACCAAAAGGAAGTAGATCAGCCATCTGGTCAAGAAACAGTTGCCCCGATTACAGGTGATTTTAACAAAGATTTTGAACAAATAAAAAAAGAACTTGGGCATAATTGGGATGCCCACTTTAGAGAGTTTCACATAGGAAACACTGATATTCGTGCGGCCATTGTTTTTCTGGAAGGACTGGCAGATAAAGTGCAAATCGAAGAGCATATTTTGACTTCGATTATGGAACGTTTTTCGGACACATCCGCCTCTACTTTAACAGAAAACGGCAATCTGCAGAACCTCATGAAAAATAATATACCTATCGGGGATATACTAGAAGAATCAACGATGCAAGGAATAGTAAGTAAAGTATTAACAGGGTATACAGCTTTATTTGTAGATGGTATGCCTAATGTTTTATTACTTTGTACGATAAATGGCAAGACGCGTAATATTGAGGAGCCTATTTCAGAAGCGGTTGTTAGAGGGCCAAGAGTAGGCTTTACAGAAAGATTAAGTGACAATACGGCCCTTCTAAGACAGCAAGGTGAAAATCAGCAATTATCTATCATTCAGATGGCAGTGGGGGAGAGGGTAAAAAAGGAGCTAGTTATTGCCTATATGGATGAGATAGTAGATCCAGAGTTGGTGGAGGAGGTAAAAAAACGGATACAAACAATCGACCTTGATACCCTATTAGAATCGGGCTATATAGAGCAATTAATTGAAGATAATTTTCTGAGCCCTTTTACACAAGTGCAGAACACGGAGCGTCCTGATCGAGTATATGGGGCATTAATGGAGGGGCGAGTTGCCATTATATTAGATGGCACACCATTCGCTTTAATTGTACCAGTTACCATTAATATGCTACTACAATCGCCAGAAGATTATTATGAACGATGGTTTGCTAGTTCGCTCATTCGTCTTCTACGATACTTAGCAGCTGGGATTACACTTTTTGGTCCATCCATGTATATTGCTTTTGTGTCGTTCCATCAGGGATTAATCCCAACTAAGCTAGCACTGTCCATGATGTCCACAAGGGAAGGAGTTCCATTTCCTGCGTTAATCGAGGCGCTAATTATGGAGGTAGCAATCGAAATTTTACGAGAAGCTGGACTTCGTTTACCCAAGCCGATCGGTCCCACAATGGGAATCGTCGGTGGTCTTGTTATTGGAGAAGCAGCTGTCCAAGCTGGAATTGTAAGTCCAATTATGGTTATCGTCGTTGCTTTAACCGCTATTTCATCCTTTGCTATCCCTCAATATAACGCTGGGATTACATTACGAATGCTCCGATTTGTTGCCATGTTTTTCGCTGCAATATTTGGTCTTTACGGGGTCATTTTATTTTTCCTGTTCCTTTGCAGTCATTTAGTGAAGCTGAAAAGTTTTGGTGTTCCTTATGTTAGTCCAACTGTCCCATATAGAGCAGGGGATTGGAAAGATTTTATGGTACGTATGCCATTAATGATGATGAAACGCCGACCAAAATTATTACAGCCAAAAGACTCTGTTCGTAAAGGGGAAATAAGAGGAAAGGAAAATAATAGCCATGATCACCAGTCCAAAAGATAAAATTACGACGTCCCAAACAATGGTCATTATTATTAATTATATTCTTGCAACTGGCATCCTCACCTTGCCTCGTGCCTCGGTAGAGAAGGTAAAAACGCCAGATGTTTGGATTAGTGTTTTTTTAGGTGGCCTTGTCGCCATGATTGCAGGTGTGATTATCGTCAAGCTAAGTCAACAATATCCAGACAAGACATTTTATCAATACAATCAAGATATTATTGGGAAATGGCTAGGCTGGTTGATTAGTGCACTTGTCATTACTTATTTCTTTACGATTTCTGCATTTGAGGTACGAATCATGGCTGAAGTAACCTCCCTATTTTTATTGGAGGGAACACCCACATGGGCTATTATTCTACCCTTTTTATGGGTGGGGCTCTATTTGGTGAGTGGTGGGATTAATTCGATCGGTCGATTATTCGAAATTATATTTCCCATTACCTTTGTGATTTTTTTACTTGTCGCTTTTTTAAGCTTAGGAATTTTTGAGATAGATAATCTTCGACCTGTTTTAGGGATGGGAGTTGTTCCCATGTTGAAAGGAATCAAAACGGCGACATTAGCGTTTCTAGGACCTGAGATTATGCTGCTTTTAGTGGCATTTATGTACCCATCTGATAAAAAGAAAGCAGTCAAAGTCGTCTTAGTGGGCATAGCGATTCCATTACTTTTTTATGTTATTACAGTTGTAATGGTGATAGGCGCTCTTTCCATTGAAGGGGTTCTGACAAGAACATGGCCAACAATCGAACTTATGCGGAGTTTTGAAATTCCAGGATTAATTTTCGAGCGCTTTGAATCATTTTTACTTGTTATTTGGATTATGCAAATTTTTGCTACCTTCACCATTACCTATTATGCTGCCGCTTTAGGATTAGCTCAGCTTTTTAAGAAAAGCATACACCCTTTTCTATATGGGTTATTACCGATTATTTATATTATCGCGATGACACCTAAAAATATTAATGACTTGTTTAAGTTTGGCCATAAGATCGGTCATGCTGCGTTATTTTTATTTGGTGTATTACCCATAACTTTACTCCTTATATCAAAACTGAAAGGCGATAAAACATGAAGAGACCCTATCGATATTTGCGTATTTCTCTTGTGGTAATGGCATCTCTCCTACTTACTGGCTGCTGGAGTAGTAAAGAGATTGAGGATTTAGGATTGATTGTTGGTACCTCATTGGATTTAGCAACAGGAGAGGCTACGACTGAGGAACAAACAGAGGCTAAATATGCTAATAGAACGTTGCTTACCGTTACGAATCAATTGGTCACTTCTGAGACAACTGTTACTGGAATGAAAGATGGAACATTACGAGAAAAGGCATATAAAAATGTTTCTGAAACAGGGGATGTTGTTTTACCTACTTTACGAAATATGCTATTAAAGTCAGACAAACATTCATTTGCAGAGCATTCCAAGGTCACAATTATTGGCGAGGATCTTGCCAGCACTATTAACTTACAGCAATTGTTGGATTTTTTTCTAAGAGAGCTCGAAATACGACCAAGCGGACTTCTTCTTATTGCTCAGGGGCGGGCAAGTGAGACACTTGAAACGAATGAACCAACGAAAATCCCTGCCTTTCAATTGGTCGAGATGATGGGGGGGCATGAAAGAACAACTAAAATATTGCCACCTATGACCATTGCGAAATTAGAAGGAAAATTATATTCGGATTCAAGCTTTTTATTACAAAACGTTATTTCAGAAGATGGAGAAGTAAAGTTTGTAGGCGCTGCTGTCATTGATGGGAAAACTAAAAAACTTCGAGGTTTTTTGAATGAAAGCGACTTAGAGGGCATTGCATGGATCACAGGAAAAGGTAAAGGAGGTTTAGTAAAGAGTTTTGATAAAGAATCGGGCTCACCTCTCGTTTATGAAATCATGTCTATGAAAAGTAAGATCGTACCAAAAGTAGATGGTGACCATATTTCTTTTACAGTGAAAATTCAAACTGAAGGAAGAATTGCTGAACATTGGGTACTGTCAGATAAAGCATTTAATAATAAATTTTTAAAAAAAGCGGAGAAAACAATCGAGCAAGAAATTGAAAGATTAGTGATGAAAACGTCTGAAAAGCTTCAACAAGAATATCAAACAGATGTTTCAGGATTCGGTAATAAATTAAGAATTAAGTATCCAAAAGAATGGGAAAAGATAAAAAAAGATTGGGATGAAATATTTAGTGAGGTACCTATAAAATGTGAAGTGAACGTAACCATCAAGGATTATGGAACGTCAGGTGATTAATACGTTAATCGCCTTTTTTTATATTTATTCCCATATACGGGAATTATGGAATGAGGGATGATGGAATGCAATATATGATTCAACCAATTGCTACAGTTAGCAACAGCCGGAAAACAAAGAGGATCACTGGTGAGAAATTATATCAACCATTGAACTCTCAGAAAATTTTCATGAATAGTCGTTGAAAGGAATAGAAGATTTTTCTCATTTAGAAATCATTTTTTATTTTGATCAGGTTTCAGACGATCAAATTCAGTATGAAGTGAGGCATCCCAAGAAATAATCAAAACTATCCAAAAGTCGGCATTTTCGCACAAAGAGGTAAAAATAGACCAAATAAAATGGGAATTACGATGGTTGAATTGGTAGAGGACAAACAGAGAACATTGTTTGTAAAAAGGCTTGATGCAATTGATGGGACGCCTATTATAGACATGAAGCCAGTTATGAAAGAATTCCTACCGAAAGGAGTTATTAAACAGCCAGCATGGTAAACGGATTTAATGAAAGCATATTGGGAATGAATGTAAACAATATATGGTATTTGCTTATTTTCGATTCAGATGTCTAATTCGATAGGCTCAAAGGGGGAGAAATTTGTTCCCCCTATTAAATAACCCCCTCTTGATATAAAATACTGATGGCATGCGTGCGATTTTTGGCCTGTAATTTTTTGATGGCGGATTTTACGTATTGATTGATTGTTAATTCACTTAAATTCATAAAATCAGCCATTTCCTTCGTGCTATCTCCTAAAGCAATCTGTCTCATGACCTCTAATTCTCTCTTACTAAGTATACTATCCTTTTTAGGGTCTCTAGCTTGAATGATGAGCTGACCAATCACATTGCCAAAGGCTGTAAAGTCATCTAGTAGCTTTTCAGTTATTTCATCCATATCTATTTGTGTACTGCAAATATAACCAAACACATAATGTCCAATAAAGATAGGAACAATTAAAAAAGCGTTGTTTTGAGAGGGGATGGAATATTTAATACTGATGTTTTTTAAATAGTCCATGCCCGTACAAAATTTAGCTTTTTTCTCGACGATAGCTGAATAAATAATAGGGAAGCTACGTATTTCCTCACGAATTTCTCCGATATGACTGCCACCCTCTTCATTTAAATAAATAATACCTTCAGCGACAAAGCCTATCGGTGAATACCTTAATAAATAAGCATCCTTGATCGGAAAAGAATCTAGATATACCTGCAAAATGTGAATCAACAACTCTTCGTGATTGGAATAGTTTTGCACAGTGTTGAAACGTTTTTGAATGGTATAGAGATTGGACATGACCTATCCCCTTTTTTAAGTATATACTACGCTTAAAATAAGGAATTTTCAATATTTTCTGTAAGTTGTAGCATTTATGTTAAGAAAAGCTATTTTTTTCTTAATGTTCACTTGAGAATTTATTAGATGAGGGGGAATGATGTGAAAAATCAACCAATTAAAGAGGTAGATGCAGTTATTCTAGGCGCAGGATTTGCAGGCTTATATATGTTACATCAATTAAAGAGTAAAGGATTCTCAACGATCGTCTATGAAACTGGTGGTGGTGTAGGGGGCGTTTGGTATTGGAATCGATATCCTGGTGCTAGATGTGACATTGAAAGTATTTATTATAATTATACTTTCTCTAAAGAATTATATGAAGAATGGACGTGGACATCTAGATTTCCTGAGCAAGAAGAAATATTACGGTATTTAAACTATGTGGCAGATCGTTTAAAGTTGCGAGCAAATATTCAATTCAACACACGCGTCAAGGCTGCACATTTTGATGAGGAACAGAATAAATGGCTGGTTTATCTAAATGATGGACATCAAGTTTTAGCGAAGTATTTTATTACAGGGATAGGCTGCCTTTCTGCAGCGAATGTTCCTAAGTTTCAGGGGTTAGATCAGTTTGGTGGAGAATGGTATCATACCGGGCATTGGCCACATGAAAAGGTAGATTTCACAGGCAAAAGAGTAGGTATAATTGGAACAGGCTCTAGTGGCATTCAAGCCATTCCGGTAATTGCTAAAGAAGCCAAGCATTTAACTGTCTTTCAACGAACACCACAGTATACAATTCCTGCTCGTAATCATCTGTATGATGAAGGCTTTATACGAGAGACCAAGGGGAATTTCGAAAGTCTGAAGCATGTAATGAGAAATTCTGTTTCAGGCACACCTTTTGCCTATAACCACCCATCTGCTATTGAGGATAGTGATCATCATAGACAGGAAGTTTTTGAGGAAGCATGGGCGCAAGGTGGATTTGCCTTTGCATCGACTTACAAGGATTTATTAACAAATGAACAGTCGAATGAAAAGGCGGCGGCATTTATTCGTTCTAAAATACGCGAAACTGTTCAAAATCCAATCGTTGCAGAAAAGCTATGTCCAAAGTATATGTATGGCACAAAAAGACAAGTTTTAGATAGCGATTATTTTGAAACATATAACAGAGATAATGTTTTACTGGTGGATGTAAAGGAATCGCCAATCTTAAAGATTACTGAAACAGGGATCCAAACAGCTACCGATCATTTCGAGTTAGATATGATCATATTTGCAACGGGCTATGACGGCATGACGGGTCCTTTATTTAAAATAGATATTCGTGGAAGGAATGGCGTGACATTAAAAGACAAATGGGAAAATGGTGCATCTGTTCAAACATATCTTGGACTAGCTACAGCATGTTTTCCAAATCTATTTATGATTACAGGTCCAGAAAGTCCTTCTGTCCTTGTAAATATGCCAATTGCTATAGAGCAACATGTAGAATGGATAGCACAATGCATCGATTATTTACGTGAACATGATTTCGATGTCATGGAGACAAATGCGGAGGCAGAGCAGGCATGGAGTAAACATTGTCGAGAGATTGCAAATGAAACATTATATGTAAAAGGCGATTCGTGGTATACAGGCGCAAATATTGCAGGGAAACCACGTAGCTTCTTAATCTATCTAGGTGGATTCAATTATTACACAAAACGCTGTCAGGAGGTTGCCCAAAATAATTATGAAGGCTTTCAGTTATTAAAATTAAAATCTATATCATAGTGTCCGAGGAAGGAGCATAAAAAATATGGAGCAGCAAGTAGTGATTATTACTGGTGCGGGAAGCGGAATAGGTAGAGAAACAGCTAAACTACTAGCGACAAAAAACAAGGCATTAATATTAGTAGATTTTGATGAAAGGAGTGGTCAGGACACTTTAAATACTGTGAAAGAGTATCAGCAGCAGGCCATCTTTGTCCAAGCAGATGTTTCTAACTGTCAAGATGTAAGGAAGTATGTGGATGCTGCCAAGCAGGCATTTGGTCGAATTGATGCTTTCATTAATAATGCGGGCATATTAAGTCCACCCTCGTTACTAGGTGATTTAGATGAGGAGATGTTTGATCGTGTAATCTCTGTAAATCTGAAAGGGGCATTTTTAGGCTTAAAGTATGTACTAAAAGAGATGGAACAACAACAATCAGGTGTCATCGTGAATACCGCTTCAGCTGCTGGAATACAAGGGCAACCCTATTTGGGTGGCTATTCCGCAAGTAAGCATGGTGTCATTGGGCTAACTAAAACGGCTGCCATAGAGTATGGACCTAGCGGTGTCCGCGTAAATGCTATATGCCCTGGTGGTGTTATGACAAACATGACAAAGGGACTTGAAACGAGCCCAGAGGAGAATGGACCTCTAAGAAGATTAGCAAACCCTACTGAAATCGCAAATGTAATCGCTTTCTTAATTTCACAGGAGTCTTCCTATATGAATGGTGCAGTTGTGACGATTGATGGCGGACTTACATCGTAAAGAACAGATAAAAGAGAGGATGAAGCTTAATGGAACATCGTATTGATCCAGAACTAAAAGAATTATTAGCTGTTTTCCCACCTTTAGACTTAGACAATGTACAAGCTACAAGAGATGGTATGGCGGCTGTAGCCGTACCAGCAACAATAAACGAGCAGATTTTAGTTACTAATAAAATGATTCAAGGACCTGAAGAGGGTGTTGCATTGCGCATTAGAATCTACCAGCCAAAAGAGCAAAGTGAAATTTACCCAGCAATGGTATGGATTCATGGGGGTGGCTATGTTTTAGGAGCTCCAGAGGGCGATGATTTGCTTTGTCAGCGCTTTGTTACAGATGCAAAGTGTGTCGTTGTATCAGTAGACTACAGACTTGCACCTGAGCATCCTTACCCAGTACCGCTCGAAGATTGTTATACTGCGTTAAAATGGGTGGCAGATCATGCGGACGAATTAAAGATTGATAATCTGCGTATAGGGATAGCCGGGGCAAGTGCTGGAGGTGGGCTAACCGCTGCTCTTGCACTGCTAACACGTGATCGCAATTATCCAAAGCTTAGCTTCCAAATGCCTCTATATCCAATGATAGATGATCGTAATAATACACCATCCTCCTTAGAAATTACTGGTCATATGATCTGGAATCATTCCCTTAATCAAAAGGGATGGGAAATGTATTTAAATGGAGAAAACGGCAGTGATAATGTGCCAAAATATGCTGCTGCTGCAAGAGCCGATGATTTAACTGGGCTTCCATTTACTTACACATGTGTTGGTCAGCTAGATCCGTTCCGTGATGAAACGTTACAATATGTAACGAAGCTCTGCCAGGCAGGTGTAGATGTTGAGTTTCATTTATATCCAGGATGCTATCATGGCTTTGAAAGCTTAGTGCCAACTGCCGCAGTTAGCCTAAGGGCTGTTACAGAATATGTAGAAGCCGCTAAATATGTTTTAAATCGAACAGTCTCAGTTCCTTTATAAATTATTTACTAAAGTCTCGAAGCTTTGTTAGTAAAGGGCTTTGGGATTTTTTTGCTGAGTGCGAGAAATAGTTTGTAATTCCTCTTTTTAGGATAGACTTTTATCAAGTAAAAGGAGGAGGTTTCAAAATGCTACAGTTTGATTCAAAAATAGTTGGAAAAGAGATAGGCTATGGTTATTTGCGAGATCATATTATTCATCGTGGTTTTACAATTGGTGGAAATTGGGAATATCATAAAGGGAGCTTCGACGCGGTACTATGGAGAGGCGGGGGCGAAACGATATATTTGCGCGTGCCCTTTATCGTAACAGCTGGGGAATTGGATAATGAAGATGCTCAAATTCGATTTCAAAAGCCGTTTGTCATTAAACATGTTGCTAACGTTGGTTTAGACTATGATGAAGGTTCTTTACTGGAGGCTACAGGAGCTAGTCAATTCCAGACGCCGCTTGATAAGGATGGGCATATTCATGATAAAAGTAGATGGATTCAGGCGGGTGAACAAGTTGTAGAAGAAAAAGTACTGCCTTTTTTTATCAACTAATTAGATAAATATGTATATTCTTTCGAGAAATCATATGTCTTTTATCCTTCAATTTTTGGGAACTTATAATCAAAAATAGAAAATAGAATTGTCGTAAGAATTTACCAACCTTATAATAGTGTTAGCATATACTACTATAAGAGGTGAGTTTATGGATAAAATAACAATAGATGATTTTTATTATTCCTATCAAAAATTACGACAAGAACGACTCATCCATCGAAAAGAAGCTTATCTTAAAGTGCTAGAGCACACAAAAACATTTGGTGAAATAATTATGTTCGAAAGTATAAAAATAAGTAAAAGAGACGTCTAGGGCCGACGTCTTTTTCTATTTTCAAAAAAAGGAGGAGACAAGATGAAGAAAATGATTCCCGTTTTACTGTTAGCCATTATTATGTGTGCGGCCTGTACTTCTACTAAGGGGAAGGATGAGAGGAAGGTAAAACAAGAGGAACCCTCAAAAGTCACTCCAAACGTTGAAATAATAGCGGAGCAATTGCAAACGCCTTGGTCGATTGAAAAAAGCGATACAGCGTTATATGTAACAGAAAGACCAGGAAATATTGTGATGATTACGGAAGATGTAGTTGAAAGACAACAGGTCCTATTAAAGAAACAATTATCGGCAGCTCCTGAAGCGGGTCTCCTAGGATTTGTGCTAGCTCCTGATTTTACAACAACCAATATTGCTTATGCTTACTATACGTATGAGGAGGGATCAGCGCAATTTAATCGGGTTGTGACATTAATATTAATCGATAATAAGTGGCAGGAAACGGATCTCTTAATTGATCGAATACAGAGCGGTACATATCATCATGGTGGACGTTTAAAAATAGGTCCCGATAGCAAATTGTATGTTACTGTCGGAGATGCCACCCAACCATCTTTAGCACAGGATTTAGATGCATTGGAAGGAAAGATTTTACGTCTCAATTTGGACGGTTCCATACCGAATGATAATCCTTTTCCTCGTTCGTATGTGTATAGCTATGGGCATCGAAATCCGCAGGGATTAGCATGGGCAACGGATGGGACGATGTACGCAAGCGAACATGGCAATGCGGCAAATGACGAAATCAACATTATTGAAAAAGGGAAGAATTATGGTTGGCCGCTTATGGAGGGAACAGACAAACAGCAACATTTGGTAACGCCTCTATTTACTTCAGGCTCGACAAATACGTGGGCGCCATCTGGTATTACTGTAGTAGATGATCAATTATATGCTGCAGCACTAAGGGGGACAGCAGTGCTAACATTTGATGTGAACATGAAAAAACAAGATGTACTACTATCGGAATTTGGAAGAATCCGAGATGTTTTTATGGATGATAGCTATTTATACTTTATCAGTAATAATACAGATGGACGCGGAAATCCACAACCCGATGACGATAAACTATACAGAACACCGTTATGATATAATATTTGTGAAAACATGGAATGGCATGAAGAATGGAGAGGACTAAAATGGCTAACTATCTTAAAATCGCAGTAGCAATTGATTTCTCAGAACAATCATTGAAGGCTTTAGAAAGAGCAAGTCAATTAGCAATGCAACACAATGCTACTTTGCAATTAGTGAATGTGATTGATACAAAATCTTTTGGAGCGGTGTCAGCATATGATTTAAAATATGCGGAAGAATTGAAGAAAGAAAACAAGAGCAAAATGGAAAGCTTAGAAAAGCAAGTGGTTCAGATAGGTGTTCAAAGCGTAGAGTCAGTAGTAGAAACGGGTTCGCCAAAGGGGATTTTGACACAGCTTACGCATGTTGATTTAATCGTGTGTGGGGCAACAGGGTTAAATCGAATGGAAAAAATGATGCTAGGGTCTGTAGCAGAAAAAGTAGTACGTCATGCTCACTGTGATGTATTAATCGTTCGATAATTTTACGGAAATCTTCGTCATATTTATATGGATAAAAACAAAACAAACCTGCTTGTAGATAGATGACAAGCAGGTTTGTTTTTTATTCGATTGTTTGGGCGTTATCTACAATGCTCTGAGGAATATCAATTGTTTTAAGATGATTGAAATCAGTATAAGTAACGACTGACTTTGTATTCATTAACAATTCATCGCCTTCTACTGCCATTTTCAAATCAAAATTCATATCCATTTTTTTCGTATCGAAAGTCTCTTTATCAATGTGTAACACATAGTTGATTTTTTCGATTGTTAATTGATCCATAGGGTTTTCTTCTAATCCCATGTCCTCAATTGATTTATTAATCTCAGAATCAATTAACTCTTTAAATTTATCACCTTTTGCTTCTAATGTAAGGACATATTCATTATCAGTTTGTTCAAAGGTAAAATCATTAATAAACTTTTTGAGTTGTTCTAACTGTTCCTTAGCGTCAGCAGAAGTAGCCGTTTGATCTAAAATTGCATCAAAGTTCTCATCAGGAAGCTTTAACCAGCTGTCAGTAGTCACATCTTTCATGAAAAGGCCAGCGTCTTTTTTCATATACATTTCAATAGGCATGTCCGTTGTTTCTTGGCCTTCACTCATCATATCTGGCATCGACATAGAGCCCGATAAATGCATAGCAAGTGGGTCAACGATAATGTCCATTTCCATTTTTGAGTTGATAGAGAACTCCATAGCCTCTTCACCAGATCCAACCTTCGTTATCTGTGTCATATCCATATTGGCACTAGCACTTTTAATGTCAGACTGACGATCCACTGCTTTGTCATACACTTGTTCTAAAGTGAGATTGCTAGTTTTAGTTGTGTCTTTCGTAGGTGTGGCACTTGAATTACAAGCAGCGAGCGTCAATGCCAATGTTCCAACTGCTAATACTTTAAAAATCTTCTTCATTACTTTCATCTCCTATTCTTGGTAAAAAACACTATCTACTAGTATACGCCTAAGAAAAGGAAAAGTTTCGTTATTTTATAAAATATATCTAATTCCTTATTAAAAAAACAATAATCTTGCAATAACGACCAGTGAGAAGCATGAAAATTAATAAAAAAGCTGCCACCAACCAATCGTTTAATACGAAAGTAGGGGACAGCTTTTTGAGGAGCTTTTCAATAAGCTCGAATATATCTACATGTAATTCCTTAGTAACCCCAAATCATGGCGAATAATGTACCAATGATTGTTACAACACCTACGAAAACTGAATATAAAATCGTTGTATATAACGTTTTCTTATCTTCAGATTCACCGATGTGCATGAATAACACTAACTGTACAGTTGCTTGTGCAAGGGCAGTGACAAGTAAAATAGCGAATGCCATTTTATAACTCATATCAAAGGTTACAACGGCTAAAGCGACAAGTGTCAATAATAATGAGAAGCCGAAGCCCATGACATGTTGTTTTGGGAATAATTCCTTCATCAGCTAATCAATCCTTTCAAATAGACGAAGCTGAAGATGAAAATCCAAACAACGTCTAGGAAATGCCAGTACAATGAGAAGATAAATGCTTTGTTCGCTGTTTGTGGATTTAAACCACGTTTAGCTACTTGGATAATGATAGCTAGGCCCCAGAAGAAACCAAATGTTACGTGGGCACCGTGTGTTCCAAGTAATGTCATTAATGATGACAGGAATGCGCTTGTTTGAATTGTCGCACCTTCATGCACATAAGTGATGAACTCATCAATCTCAATAGCTAAGAAACCTAAGCCTAGTAAAAGGGTAATGATGAAGAAAGTCATCATTGCCTTTTTACGACCAATACGCATTGCATGAACACCAAGACCAATTGTGAAACTACTTGTTAATAATAAGAATGTTTCCCATAGAACTGGTGTTAACTCAAAGATTTCAGCACCATTCGGGCCACTACCTGTCCGTGTGTGAAGTGTGAAATACACAGTAAACAATGTGGCAAATAACACGATCTCGGCGCCAAGGAAAATCCAGAAACCAAAGATTTTTAGGCGATTTTCCTCTGTACTATATTCTAATGGAAGTGAAGAATCGATTTTCATATTATTTATCACCTCTCAAGCTTTTCTCAGTTGCCATAACTTCCTCAACTGAAATATAACGACCATGGTCTTTTTCGAAAGAACGATGGATCATGAAGCCAAATACACCAAGCATACTAATGATGGCTGGCACCCATAGATTGAATACAGCAAAGAATGCTGCAAGGAAGAAGAATCCACTCATCCAGAATGGTGTGCCTGTATTATTTGGCATGTGAATTTTTTCAATTTTACCTGCTGTAATATCGCGACCTTCTTTTTTCGCGAACCAGAACTCATCTAAGCGAGTAACAGTTGGAACTACAGCAAAGTTGTATTCTGGTACTGGAGAATGAGTAGCCCATTCAAGTGTACGACCATCCCATACATCAGCCTTTTCATTGCGAGGCATATGTTTCCAGCTGTAGTAGATATTATAAACGATCAACGCAAAGCCGACTGCAAGTCCTAAAGCACCAACAAATGATAACATGTTCAATGGTCCATAGCCTGTTGATTCTGAGTAAGTGTACATACGACGAGCATAACCATCTAAACCTAAAATGAATAATGGGAAGAATGTTACGTTGAAGCTGATTGCAATGAACCAGAACGCAGTTTTCCCTAATTTTTCATTTAAACGGAAACCGAACATTTTTGGCCACCAGTAGTGGTAACCTGCAAGTACACCGAATACTGTACCTGGAATTAAAACGTAGTGGAAGTGGGCAACTAAGAACATCGTATTATGATATTGATAGTCAGCACTTGCCATCGCTAGCATTACCCCTGTAACCCCACCAATTGTGAAGATCGGAATAAAGCCAAGTGCATAAAGCATTGGTGTTGTAAATTGAATTTTCCCGTTCCTCATTGTCAGTAGCCAGTTAAATATTTTAACACCGGTTGGAACGGCGATTGCCATTGTTGTAATAGAGAATACGCTGTTTACCATTACCCCGTGACCCATTGTATAGAAGTGGTGGGCCCAAACTAAGAATGATAGTAAAGAAATGACAACCATACTCATAACCATTGATTTATAGCCGTACAAGTTTTTACGTGCAAATGTTGCAATGATTTCTGAGAAAATACCGAAAGCAGGTAGAATAACGATATAAACTTCAGGATGTCCCCAAACCCAGAATAGGTTGGCCCAAAGCATATCCATACCGCCGTCTTGCATAGCAAAGAATTTAGTACCGAATTGTCGGTCTAACATCATAAGAGCAAGCGCTACAGTTAATACTGGGAATGCGAATACAATAATTACGTTTGTAATTAAAATCGACCAAGTAAACATTGGCATTTTCATTAATTTCATACCAGGTGCACGCATTTTAATAATTGTCGTGATGAAGTTAACACCTGTCATCAATGTACCAATACCTGATAATTGAAGTGCTAAAGAATAATAGTTATTCCCTACAGTCGGACTAAAATCCGTACTTGCAAGAGGGAAGTAGGCTGTCCAACCAGCGTCTGGTGAACCACCGATTATGAATGATAAGTTTAATAAACCAGCACCTGCTGCAAATAGCCAAAAGCTGACAGCATTTAGACGTGGGAAAGCAACGTCACGTGCACCGATTTGAAGTGGGATGACAATGTTCATTAAACCAATCACAAATGGCATCGCCATAAATAAAATCATTAATAAACCGTGTGTTGTGAAAATTTCATTATAATGTTGTGCATCAAGAAGCCCGTTATCCGGAACAGCTGTTTGTGCACGCATTAATAGTGCATCGATACCACCGCGGAATAGCATTAATAATGCTACAGCGATATACATAATCCCGATTTTTTTATGGTCAACAGTTGATAGCCAGTTTTTGTAGAAATAGCCCCATTTTTTGAAATAAGTAAGGCCAGCTACGATAACGACTGCTCCAACTACGATACTAATAGCTGCCGCTAAAATCATCGGTTCTTGCATTGGATGGAATAATTCTTCCATACTCATTGGATGCGCTCCTTTCAAAATTAAAAATTAATATTCTACTCGTTCAAAGTTAAATGTAAATTAATGACCTGAATGTTCATTATTCATATCTTCTTCAGACATGTCACCATGATCCATGTCACCCATTTTCATGTTTTTACCATGTTCCATTGGGGCAGGGCTGAATTCTAAGTGTGTAGATGAGAAGCTTTGGCGACCAACATGCTCAGCCTTTAATAGCTCATCAAATTTTTCTTCTGTTAATGGTTTTTCTTTTGCTTTAACATCAGCAACCCATTTATCGAAGTCTTCTTGTGTCATAGATTGTGCTTCAAATTCCATTTCTGCAAATCCACGTCCATTAAAGTTAGAGTTACGTCCCATGAATGAACCCACTTCATCTGCTGCAAGGTGAATAGTTGTTAACATATCACTCATGGCATATTTTTGACCTGCTAATTGAGGAATCCAGAAACTTGTAATCGGACCGAATGAGTATAATTTAAACTCAATTGGACGATCCACTGGAAGGTTGACATAGTTAACTGTTTCAACACCTTCTTCAGGGTAACTAAAATGCCATTTCCAGTTTGATGATGATGCATAAATTACTAAAGGTTCTTTATCGTCATAACCTGCTGGCTGAGCCTCTACAGTAGATGTTGTTCTTACAGTTACAACAGCCAAGAATGCAACAATAATAATAGGAATTACTGTCCATGTGATTTCTAGAAGATGGCTACCCTCTTCATGAGGTGGCTCATAATCTGCAGATGCTTTTGACGCACGATATTTAGTTAGCATAAAGGCTAAAAGCACATACACGACTAGTAATATAAAGGCCATTGTAATAATGGATAAAATAATTGTGTTTGATAATGTTTCGGCATTTGGTCCTTTAGGATTGAACACTGTTAATGGCTCACAACCAGCAAGAAGCGCAAGGGCACCCAATGCTACAAACATTAAACTTAATTTTTTCTTCATGTTTGACTCCTTTCTATAGAACGGCTATTCATAAAATTCATGTGTTTTTTGTCAGTTCACATTTATAAATAGTGGATACTGAGGTCACCTCTTTTATCTTGGCGTACCAATCAACAACTTAAGAATTTACAATGGCATGGTTCAATATGAAACATAAATCTTGAAGTTGATTGGTCTAATGCAAGCGTTAGCAAAATCAATGATTTGTGCAATCATTTCACATACGTACATGTCTATTACGATTGTCACATCTTGTCGTTGTTTGCACATTGGATTATACGCCCTGTTTTTAAGAAAAAACATAATTTTGTTATGAAAATGATAGTAAAGATACATTGAATTTGAACATTTTTTGAACAAAAAACGTTATTTTAGTATTGGTATTTTAAGGTTTTGTTTATTAAACACTGTGGAAACGTTGAAAATACTGCGTTCTTCATGTTTAACTAAGTAAATAGTTTTTTTTATGAAAAATGGCATTTCACATTTTGGACGCTGTTTTGTAATAAAATCAGTATACCAAAGGACATAATAATATTTTTTATTTGCCTTTTTTATATAAAAGGAGTAGAAGAAGAGCATTGTGTGGAAACATTAGGATGAACTATCAATGAAAGGAATGATTGAAAAGGGAATAAATGGGGAGTGTTATTAATTATGTTAATATAACAAGTAGTTTTCTTGATTATACATAAATTTACATATTTATATTCTGTTTGAAAAACAAAAAGCAAACTAAGAAGTGTCTTAGTTTGCTAGTATGGTAGAAATTTTTTATGTTTCTGAGAAAGATACGTATCGAATTAGCATTTTTTAATCAGTCACCAAGCTTGAGCCATTTGGCTACGTGCCCATAGATTGTATTTTGTAGTTTGAGGGCTTTATTATTCATTTTTAAAGAAAAATACAATGTCTTCATGAAGTTTAATGTACAAGTACGCCCACTAAAAAAGCTTTCATTATATCCTTGCGTCATTAAATGCATTTCAAACTTATCAAAGGCTTGTTCAACAAATTCGATCAAAGCTTCCTCCGAGTAGTTTTGTTGTAATAAAGCATCTACTATGTTGATTAATCGCTCTTCTTCATCGTTGATATAGACTGTGCCTTTCCACGTGACAAGCTTTAGTGCATGTAAAATGGATGGGGCATATTGTAAATCGAATTTAGGATGTTTAATAGTCATGGCGGCTAAATCAGCCCCATGTGAAATACTATGAGCCCATCCTTTATCCTTCACGTAACCTCTTGTATCTTGTTCTAATAATAGATAGCGTCCAATTTTTTTAAAGAACGGCTGCAATTCGTCGTCTTTTAAAACGAGCATCTCGGCATCCTTTGCAAGTAAACCTGCAACAAGCAGTGCGGAGAATGACCTAGTAAAGACACTGTCTGTTGGTGCTTCTCCGATATGTACATATAAAAATTCCTCACTTGTTGCTGTCTCAAATAATAATTGTAATTGTTGTGTGCTTAATAAATTATCACTCAGTAAATCAACAAACGTACGATAAATTAAATGATCGCGCAATTCAGCATCAGTTGAACCAATGTGCGTTAGCATCTCCTGTAAGAGCCATTCTCCTTTGTCCTTCATCACTGCCTGACGTTCATGCAGTGTCATGGTAGAAAAAGATCGTAGTGTTTCTTTTAAATTCATATTTATGTGCGCCTCCATCATAAGGTTTGTTTTATTATTATAGCTCCTTTTTCAAGCAAATCGACCAATTTGCAATCCTAATGCAGGACGGATAGCTTTTTGCTGTTTGAAACGACAATACAAACACTTTAATGTTGGTGGCTGATATAATATTATTTCCAGAAACTATAGAAAGTTGTTATGATAGAAACGCAATAAAATGGAAAGGCTTAAATAAGAGTAACAAAAAAAGACATACGATGAAGTATGTCTATCTCTACCTATATTATGGCTGCTGATTTTATACCGATTGGCCATTCAATCAGTGAGTGCTGGTTTGTCTTCAGCTCAACGAGAATATTGGTATTTTTTATAGCATCAATAAGCCATTCGCTGTAATGGCGATTCGGCTCAGGATGTTGTAAAATTTGATGCATATCTTTTTTGTCAACATGTAACAGCTTGTCATTACATTCGATGTTTACTTTTTGAGGAATAATGGAAAGAGTTTCATTTTGATGACCAAGTGCAATAGAACCAGGAATTGTTCCAAGAATACGTAAAAGATAAGTGCTAGCTTCTTGTGTGTACACATCAATTTTTGTACGTGTTAAAAATTCAAATTCGATCGGATTATCTTGAATAGGTCCGTCCGTTGTAGAAAATGAAATGACTTTAATCGATAATGCCTCGAATGCAGGTGAGATACAATGGTCAAATTCAGTGATTGTATCTAGTAATTGCATGTATTCCACTCCTTATTAAGAACTTGATTTTCTGTATGCAGATAACCAGGTAGAAAGTCTGCAAGTTATAATCAATTTTAGACTATTCTAATTATAATACATTTTATTACAAAATATGAATGAAAAAGCAATTATTTTTTGTAAAAAATAAGAAACTTGTGGATTTTTTTAGTAAATAATCGAAATGAAAAATAGAACCGAGGAGGTGAGGGAATTGACAAAACGTAAGCGTCATGTCATTAAACATGACAATATTGTTGTATTTCCAGGCGCTGTCCAAACATTAATACGTGAAGGGCATATGTTTGCTGAAAATTATCAATACGAGAAAGCTATTGCAAGTTTTGAAAAGGCCTTTATATATGAAACTGGTGATGAATTTGCGCTTAGCGCCTATGCTTTTGCTTTATACGAATTAAAGGATTATGACAAGGCAAAAGGGGTTTGTGAACAGCTTTTTGCAATGGGGACAACGATGTATGTGGAAGTGATGGAATTGTATATTACAATTTGTATGCAATTGAAGGAATACCATCAAGTAGAAACATTGCTTACAACCCTCCTAGAGGAAAGTGTACTTCCAAGTGATCAAGTGGAGAAATTTGAACGATTAAAAAGTCTTAATAGAGAAGTATCTAAAAATCTTGAAAAAAAAGAAAATGCCCAACGGTTCATAGAGGAGCAGGAATATGAGCTTGAAAAATTTAGTGCACTAACTGCCAATGAGCAATCTATAAAATTACATCGTCTGATGAATACCAATGTAAGACAGTTAAAAACGGTGTTGCAAGCAATTATTGAAAGTACGACCGTTCATCCTTTTGTCCAAAGCTTGGCTTTAATCCTATTAGTTGAACAGGAAGTTTCAATTAATATTACGGTTTCAAAATTAGGGCAATCAAAAACGATAAACCCCGCACAACTATCTTTACCTAATCAATTACCACAATATGGTGAAATAAAAAATATAGTTGAAAGTAAGTTGGCACAAGACCCAACGACGTTGGAAATGGTACAATACTTAATGGCGAAACATGCCATTGTCACATTTCCCTTTGAATGGCATCCATTTGAGGCAGAAGATGTTGCCTATAGTTATATAGACTTTGTATCATCAATGCTAGGGAATGTAAAAGAAATGGACTATGAAATCGTAGACTTTTTACAAATGTTAGAAAAGCTAACAGAACTACATTAGGTATGAAAAAAGTTGAAACTATACACATCTATGTTATACTAAAATGGTTGTCAAAATCGTAGTTACGAATGAATTGTCTAACATCCTAAACTTGATTATTTATTTGGAGGTATTTATACATGTCAGCAAAATGGGAAAAACAAGAAGGTAATATCGGTACTCTTACAATTGAAGTACCAGCTGCAGAAGTAGATGCAGCAATGGACCAAGCGTTCAAAAAAGTTGTAAAACAAATTAACGTACCAGGTTTCCGTAAAGGTAAAATGCCTCGTAAAATGTTCGAACAACGTTTCGGTATCGAATCTTTATACCAAGATGCATTAGAAATTATCGTTCCTGATTCTTATGCAAAGGCAATCGATGAAGCTGGAATTATGCCAGTTGATTACCCAGAAATCTCTGGTACAGAAAACTTTGTACATGGTCAAGATTTCTCATTCACTGCACAAGTAACAGTTAAACCAGAACCAAAACTTGGTAACTACAAAGGTCTAGAAGTAGCTAAACTTCCAGTTGAAGTAACTGATGAAGAAGTAGATGCTCAAATTCAAGACCAATTAGCTCGTAAAGCTGAACTTGAAATTAAAGAAGACGAAGCAATCGTTGAAGGCGATACAGCAGTAATCGATTTCGAAGGTTTCGTAGGTGAAGAAGCGTTTGAAGGTGGTAAAGGCGAAGACTATCCACTAGAAATCGGTTCTGGTTCTTTCATTCCTGGTTTTGAAGAGCAATTAACAGGTGTGAAAGCTGGCGAATCTAAAGATGTAGTTGTTACATTCCCAGAAGAATACCATGCGGCTGAATTAGCAGGCAAAGAAGCTACTTTCAAAGTAACAGTGAAAGAAGTTAAAACAAAAGTACTTCCTGAATTAAATGATGAGTTCGCAAAAGAATTAGATTCAGAAGTGGAAAGCGTAGAAGCTTTACGCGCTAAAATTAAAGAACAAACAGCAGCACAAAAAGTAGCAGAATCTGATGCAGCTCTTCGTGATGAGCTAGTAGAAAAAGCTTCTGAAAATGCTGAGTTTGAAGTACCAGCAGGTATGATTAACTCTGAAACTGATCGTATGTTACAAGAGTTTGGTCAACGTCTACAAACACAAGGTATGAACTTAGATTTATACTACCAATTCTCTGGCCAATCTGAAGAAGATTTACGTGGTCAAATGAAAGAAGAAGCAGAAAGCCGTGTACGTGTTTCTTTAACACTAGAAGCGATTGCTGAAGCTGAAAAAATTGAAGCAACTGAAGCTGATATTGAAGCAGAATTAGAAAAAATGGCTGCTCAATTCAACATGACAAAAGAGCAAATTACAGGTGCTTTAGGTGGTACAGCAGTACTTGAAAACGACATCAAAATTCAAAAAACAGTTGAATTTTTAGTAGAAAACGCTAAAATTACTGAATAAGATTTTGTGTAATTAGATAGCTAAAAAAAACAAGGTACGGCATTAAACCGTGCCTTGTTTTATCACATCAACTAAAAATCAGTCCCCTTAAAGTTTAGTACGACTCACTTTACACTTCACTTATACATAGTATTGTTTTTATTTTTACACGATGCTCATTTTACTTCATTCTGTAAGATCATAATAAAGACATTAACAATCAACATTTCTTCGAATGAAAAAAGCCTTGGTAGATAAATGTAGTAGATTTATAAATAAAAAGCTATGTAGCTGATCAAGATATCAGTAGTTGATGACAGCTTGAATCTTATGTGTCAGTAGTGAAGAACCGAGACCTTAGAAACAAAAGGTCGCGCAAATGGGTTCCTGAAAAATATGCTGCAGACGGCGAATGAAGTAAACAACATGATGTTATAATCTACTTGCATGAATGCGAGGGCATAAATGATGCAGACAATTTATTTGATAAAGGTTCAATAATCTTGTAAGATTGTTGCTTGAATAGGGGTGAAACATATTGTTCAAATTTAATGATGAAAAAGGCAATTTAAAATGCTCATTCTGTGGAAAACCACAAGAACAAGTGCGTAAATTAGTAGCAGGTCCTGGTGTGTATATTTGTGATGAGTGTATTGAGCTTTGTTCAGAAATCGTTGTAGAGGAACTAGGTGTAGAAGAGGAAATCGAATTCCAAGATATCCCGAAACCAAAAGAGATTCTAACGATTTTAGATGAGTATGTAATTGGACAAGAGCGTGCTAAAAAAGCATTAGCAGTTGCGGTTTATAATCACTATAAACGCATCAATACAAACAGTAAAATTGATGATGTTGAACTGGCAAAATCGAACATTGTGTTAATCGGCCCAACTGGTAGCGGTAAAACATTATTAGCTCAAACGTTAGCACGTATATTAAATGTTCCATTCGCTATCGCGGATGCTACTTCATTAACTGAAGCAGGATATGTGGGTGAGGACGTTGAAAATATTTTATTAAAGCTAATCCAATCAGCAGATTATGATATCGAACGCGCTGAAAAAGGTATTATCTATATTGATGAAATCGATAAAGTTGCACGTAAGTCAGAAAACCCATCTATTACACGCGATGTTTCTGGCGAAGGCGTTCAACAAGCACTTCTTAAGATTTTAGAAGGAACTGTTGCAAGTGTTCCACCACAAGGTGGCCGAAAACATCCTCATCAAGAGTTTTTACAGATCGATACAACCAATATTTTATTCATTGTTGGTGGAGCATTTGATGGCATTGAATCCATCATTAAACGTCGCCAAGGTGAAAAAATAATTGGATTTGGGTCAGACCCGAATATAGTGGACGTAGATGAAGGTTCTATCATGTCTAAGTTGATTCCTGAGGATTTACTGAAATTTGGTCTAATACCAGAGTTCATTGGTCGATTACCAGTACTTGCTAGCCTAGAGCAATTAAATGAAGCGGCACTAGTACAAATTTTGACGGAGCCTAAAAATGCGTTGGCTAAGCAATATCAGAAAATGCTTGAACTAGACGGTGTTGAGCTTGAGTTTGATGAAGGTGCGCTTGCGGAAATTGCGAAGGAAGCAATTGAGCGTAAAACAGGTGCGCGTGGTCTTCGTTCAATAATTGAGTCAACGATGCTTGATGTAATGTACGAACTGCCTTCACGTGAAGACGTTAAAAAATGTATCATTACTGCAAAAACAATTACGGATAAAGAAAAACCGAAATTGCTTCTTGAAGATGGCACTGAACTCGATGAAGGTAGCGACACAAAAACTTCAGCATAGCGTATAGATTTGGCTGTCTACCGTTATGAGATAAAGAGTAATTAGCTGACTTCGATTGTGCAATGTTCGCACATATCGACAGTCAGCTTTTTATTCATTCTTACATATTGGCCGACTGACTTGTAGAAATTTTTGGCTCGTTTCAATAACTAGTGTGAATCAGTTTTTTAAACACATACTAGTAGCGCGGGAATTGAACATGAAAATTTTGACGGAGGTGAATACCCGCATGGTAACTATACAAAAAACAACAAATGTACCATTATTACCTTTACGTGGACTTTTAGTATTCCCATCGATGGTGTTACATATTGATGTGGGTAGAAATCGTTCTGTAGCAGCGCTAGAACAGGCAATGTTAGAGGACCAGATGATTTTATTAGTAACACAAAAGGAAATGCACGATGAACAGCCAGAAGAACAAGATTTATACGCGATTGGTACAATGGCTTATGTCAAACAAATGTTAAAATTACCAAATGGTACATTGCGAATTTTAGTTGAGGGAGTTGCGCGTGCATCTTGGAAAAACTATCGTGCCTTAGAAAATTATACATTTGTTGATATCGACGTAAAAGAGGATTTGTTAGGTAAGGATGTAGAAACGCAAGCTTTAATGCGTACATTATTAACGTATTTTGAAAAATATGCTAAGTCCTCTAATAAAATAACAGCTGAGACCATCAACACTGTGGCGGATATTGAGGAACCAGGACGTTTAGCAGACATTATTGCATCACATTTACCATTTAAAATTGCAGATAAGCAAGAAGTGCTGGAAATGCTGAATGTGAAGAAACGACTAGATCACTTAATTATTCGTTTGCACGATGAACAAGAAGTACTCGATCTAGAAAAGAAGATTAATTCAAAAGTAAAGCAATCGATGGAGCGTACGCAAAAAGAATATTATTTACGTGAACAGATGAAGGCTATCCAAACCGAGCTTGGGGACCGTGAAGGAAAAACGGGTGAAGTAGCAGAGTTACGTAAATCAATTGATGCGTCAGGAATGCCTGAGTCAACAAAAGAAGTGGCTCTGAAGGAATTAGATAGATATGAAAAAATTCCAGGTGCTAGTGCTGAAAGTGGCGTTATCCGAAATTACATTGATTGGCTTATATCATTACCTTGGACAAATGCAACTGAGGACCGTATGAATATTGATCATGCTGAGAACATTTTGAATCGTGATCATGATGGATTAGAAAAAGTTAAAGAACGGGTTCTTGAATATTTAGCTGTCCGTCAGCTGAAGAATTCACTTCGTGGACCGATCCTTTGCTTGGCGGGACCACCAGGAGTGGGGAAAACATCATTAGCTCGCTCCATCGCGGAAAGCTTAGACCGCAAATTTATTCGTATTTCATTAGGTGGGGTTCGTGATGAATCTGAAATTCGTGGGCACCGCCGTACGTATGTAGGGGCTATGCCAGGTCGTATTATCCAAGGAATGAAAAAGGCTGGTACCATTAATCCGGTATTTTTATTAGATGAAATTGATAAAATGTCTAATGACTTTAGAGGAGATCCTGCTGCAGCAATGCTAGAAGTTTTAGACCCTGCTCAAAACAATACATTTAGTGATCACTATATTGAGGAAACATATGATTTATCCAATGTCCTATTTATTGCCACTGCCAATGATTTAAGTAGCATCCCAGGACCATTGTTAGATCGTATGGAAGTAATTTCTATAGCGGGCTATACAGAAATTGAAAAAGCGCAGATTACGAATAACCATTTAATTCCTAAGCAATTGAAAGAACATGGCTTGAAAAAGTCACAAGTTATTATTAAGGATGAAGCAGTAATTGATATTATTCGTTATTATACACGTGAGGCTGGAGTACGTGGTTTAGAACGTCAAATTGCTACGCTTTGTCGTAAAATTGCCAAGATAATTGTCTCGGGTGAGAAAAAACGAGTAACGGTTAACTCAAAATCATTACAAGAATTGCTTGGTAAACATCGTTTCCGTTACGGACAGGCTGAAAAGGAAAATCAAATAGGTGTTGCAACTGGCCTTGCTTACACAACAGTTGGTGGCGACACATTACAAATTGAAGTATCCTTAACACCTGGAAAAGGGAAATTGCAATTAACAGGTAAGCTGGGAGATGTCATGAAAGAATCAGCTCAAACAGCCCTGTCCTATGTGCGAACAAAAATGGAGAAACTTCAAGTAGATCCAGAATATTTTGATACACATGATATTCATATTCACGTTCCAGAAGGCGCTGTCCCTAAAGACGGGCCATCTGCAGGTATTACAATGGCGACAGCTATTGTCTCTGCAATTCTAAACCGACCGATTCGCAGAGAAGTGGGGATGACAGGTGAAATCACATTACGTGGTCGAGTACTACCAATTGGTGGTTTGAAAGAAAAAACATTAAGTGCTCATCGTGCAGGATTAACAACTATTATTTGTCCAAAGGATAATGAACGCGATATAGAAGATATTCCTGACAGTGTCCGTGAGCAACTTACATTTAAACTAGTGTCATCGGCAGATGAAGTATTAGCCTATGCACTGGACGGAGGTATTTAGAAAAATGAAAGTCCATAATGTCGAAATGGTCATTAGTGCGGTAAGACCAGACCAATATCCAGAAGATGGACTGCCAGAATTTGCATTAGCTGGTCGTTCAAATGTAGGGAAATCTTCCTTCATTAATCGAATGATCGGACGTAAAGCTTTAGCGCGTATTTCGTCTAAACCTGGTAAGACACAAACCCTGAACTTTTATAAAATCGAAGAACAATTATTTTTTGTAGATGTTCCGGGCTATGGTTATGCAAAGGTTTCGAAATCAGAGCGTGAAGCGTGGGGAAAAATGATTGAGCGTTACTTTACAGGGCGTCAAGAATTAAAAGCAGTTGTACAAATTATTGATTTGCGTCATCCTCCAACAGCAGATGATCGCATGATGTATGATTTTTTAAAGCATTATAATATTCCTTGCATTGTGATTGCAACGAAGGCAGATAAAATTCCAAAAGGTAAATGGGATAAGCATAAAAAAATTGTCAAAGAGACATTGGAGATGGAAAAAAATGATCCACTTATTGTCTTTTCTTCAGAATCAGGCCTTGGTTTTGAAGAGGCTTGGCGTACTATCGAAAATAGAATGTAAAAAAAAGCATCTATTGGTTCTAATGAATTAGGACTGTAGATGCTTTTTATTTTTCTTATGAAGGTATGGAGAAAGTTGGAGAATATGCTTGAGAAATAAAAAATTTTGCCGATAAGGTAGATAGGAGGTGGACTGTATGGATATAGCGGCTTTATCGATAGCAATGAATCAAGCGACACTTATGCAAAACGTATCTTTGGCTGTAGCAAAACAAGCAATGGATATGCAACAGCAAAACACAGAACAATTAGTTGAAATGTTAGATGCTCCACATCCGACAGCCGGACATACAATTGATGTTCAGGTTTGAGCAGGCAAGGTAGCTTTAATTGAAAGCTACCTTTACTTTTAAAGTTATTGTTTGATAGAAATTGTAACTTTTTGAATGAGAAAAACTACCAATAATACGATATACTATTCATGACTAAAATTTAGCAAGGAGGCAGAATTTTTGAAAAAGATTTCATACATATTATCGATTATGTTACTGATGGTTCTAGTTTTTTCCTTTAACCAAACAGCTAAGGCTGCCCAATTAGTAACTGGTACCTTTGTTGATGTAACATATTCAGAATATACAAAGCCAGATGGCACGATAGAAAAGCAGCTGAGTAAAGTGACATTGCAAAATGATCGGGGCCGTTCTGTAACCTACAATATTAGTAAAAACACTCGCTTATTTATTAATAATACGTCCACAACTATAGAAGGTTTTAAAATGGGCATGGAAGTGGAAGCTGACATTTCTTTAAGAAGTGTTGTGGAACTACGAGGTAAATCTAATATACCTACAGAAACGAATGTTCCATCAACTGGAGGCAATAGTACAACAATTGCTGGTGTCGTAACGAGTATCGATCCTAATGGATTATTTATTATGGTTAAGTCAGATGTTGGTGCAGAGACTACTTACTATATTAATAAAGAAACCGTTTATCAAAAAAGCTCATCAGCAACGGATATCAGTGCACTGTATGTTGGAGATCGAATTAAATTGAGCTTGAAAAATAAAAATACTTCTATTGTTACAAAAATAGCGATAAGTGAAACGGGTACTCTTGTAGAAAACCTATATAAAGGCGAAATACAAGCAGTTAACCCTAATGCCAATAAATTAACTGTCAAAAACCAGCATGCTTTTGTTAACTGGCAATTTGGCTCTCAAATAACTGCAGACCTTTCAACAATGCCTTTTACTTCCAAGGTACCGATATATGTGGGAAATACTAAGGTAGAAAAAGGTCAACTGAAAAATTATATTGGTAGTGAAGCTTACTACGCGACTGTAAAACAATTTGGGAAAGAGGTTATTGAAAAAATTGTAGTATTGAAAAATAATGAAAGAACTTATTATGAGCCAATGCTGTCTGTTGATACAGATTACAATCTATTAAAACTTAAAACAGCGGGCTCAATGTATTTCCATAATGGAACTATTTTAATCCGTAATGGGCGTTTAATTGAACCAACGGGGCTTATGGCTTATGGTACAGCATTTGTAATTACGGATGGTGCTGCTCGTGATCACTATGCACAGGTAGTGCAAGTGACAAGTGATAGCTTTATGTCTCCAAATTTAGCTGGTCATGAATTATATTATGGACGATTATCTCAAGCTGATGGATACCTTATAGAAATTGATGATGCTATGAAAATAGAATCCAATGTTTTCAAGAAAACAGATCGTACAGTTCTGTCGGTTAGTAATTCAACAAAGGCAAAGGTAGATGACGGAAATAACACATATAATGTCATGCCTGATATTGAACTTTATTTATCTGAAGGTGATTATGGTTACTTCTATGTGAAGGATGGACATGTACAAGCACTTCATATTTTAGATAATGCCAAACCTGTTGCACCATTAATGCTTACAGGGAAGTTACAATCTGTGAAATCGACGTATCCTGCAGTTATAAACGTTAAGAGTGTTAGTCAATGGCAAAATGGCCGTTGGTATGAAGCAGGTGAGATGATTAATATGAATATTGATCAAGCGACACTGATAAAAGCAGGTAAAGTGATTCAGGCATCTGATTTACAGCCATCGGATCGTTTAGTTGTATTATCAGATCGATTTGTAAAAGGACATTTTATTTTAGTAGATTAGTGTAAATAACAAACTAAAATCTGCGAGTCTAATGCGAATAGTATTAGCAAAAAGGCGATATATTCATGAGCTAAAAAGGATACCTTCGCTAGGTCTTATGGGCTAAATTGTCAATACTTTCGAAAGATAAGCAGATTTTTGTTTTAGAAATTATTAAAACTGGCTTCATGATGCACTTTATGCATAGTGAAAGAGAGGACAAGCGCATGCAAAAACATTGGTCAAAATTAGTGTTAGTCGTTCTGGCTATATTTGTAATTAGTTCGATTACGCCATTCCATGTATCTGCTGCTTCATTAGAAACAACAGGTGCCGTAAAAAATGAATATACATATGAGGAAGCGGTATTCCTTTCTGGAGCACCCGTTATTTTTAAAGGGACAAGTAAAGATATTAAAATTTCACAAAAAGAATCAAAGGGCAAACTAACTGAAACGTATAGCATGAAGTTAATGGGGAGCAATGGCGCTACATTAACAAGAAACATTGCCTATGAGTCAGATGTTGTGGATTATGCAAGTATTGGTCAAAAAACTTCTAATGGAGAGGTTAAGAAATACACAGAAAAAATTACAATTGGATCAATTACTTATTCTTTAGTGGATTATCAATTTTCCCAAGGAACTGTTACAGATAATCGCGCAGCTTCAGATTATTACTCGGGGAATGTTATTTCAAGAAAGACTTATGCCTTTGAAACTGGCAAAGGGAAAAATGCAGTTCAAAATACTGTAACAATTGATACGGATAGTAGACATGCAGGCTATGAAAATTTTTGGGGAGCAACTGAAACACAAATTACAGAGTCTGTTTATTCTTTTAGCGACGGCAAGAATAGCCATGTAAAAAACCGTTTATCTACAAGTAAATCCCGTGTCCTTAATTACGAGGAGAATTTAGGTACTCTAGGAAGCTTTGAAGGTGGCTATGCGGTAGTCAGTGAAAAAGATGTTATCTCGGAGTACACTTATAATTTATCTTCTGGACAAAAAGGTACACTTGATTTAGATACAGAATATATGCCAACTATAGAGCGTCTTATTATTCCTAAATTCCGTGATTTAACAAGTCATTATGCGAAAGAAGCAATTGAAAAGCTTTATTCACTAGGTATCTATTCAGATTCAAGTAATTTCTTCTCTCCTAATACGCCAATGAAACGCATTGACTTTACTACAGCCATTGGTAAAGCGGTGGACTTACGTGTATTTGAAGAAAAGAAATCAAAAAAAGCACCTACTACAAGTGTTTTTAAGGATTTAAAACGTACTCTTAAAGACTATTCCTATATTGAATCAGCTTTAAATAAAGGGATCATTAAAGGCGTTTCTGCAGATTATTTCATGCCTGATGGTGCCATCACACGAGCACAGGCTGCGACTATTTTTGTTCGTGCCTTAGGACTGGAAAACAGAGCGCCAAATCCTGGCTATTTAACAAAATTTACGGATGACAATCAAATTCCAAACTATGCAAGAGACGGCATCTACATCGCCAATGAGCTTGGATTTATGATTGGCGATTCTGCCCGACGTTTTAATCCAAATAAACCTCTGACTCGTGCAGAAGCTTCTGTTGTCCTAGAACGATTCTTGAAATATTTGGAAGATGATTTAAAACAAAATTATCGTGATGACATATTGTTCTTTAACTAAAGAAAGGACTGAACAACCATGACATATGTAAAAAAAGCAGTGCTCACTACGCTGTGTTTCATGCTTCTTTTGATGACAGCAACACCTGTTGTTACGCAAGCAGCTACAACAATAAGAGATGTTTCGACGAATAGTAGTAATTATAAAGCCATTTCTTGGGCTGTTGATAATGAATTGATGTCTTTGAACAATGCCAATAACTTTTTACCGAATGAGCAAGTGACAGATCGAGAGCTTGTCCTTATGTTTGCCAAGCTAGATCGTAACTACGCCTTATCTTATACGGATAGTGTTGCCTATAACTTTTATAGCGATTTTTATTTACAGTTTAATGGGACACATGTAAATGCTAATCGATCCAAAGCTGTTACTCGTGGTCAATTTGCACAAATTTATGCTGCTTTTAAAGGATTGGATTTAGATGAGCCACAGGCAGTTCAATATTTATATTCAAATGATTTATCGACAAGTAGTTCAGCCAAAAAGACATTTGCAAGCTTTAATCCATCAACAAAACTAACGCGCGGTGATGTCGCTACATTCTTATACAGAGCAGTTCAAAATGGTAATTTTGCTGTACAAGGGTTAAAGCGTAGTGCAGCTGGACGTGATAATGATACTATTACCTTGCCGCCAGGATTCATGGGCTCCAATAGTGCGGATTTTGAAGAGCCAAAGGATAATACCAATGATTTTACGGGTCCTGAGTATGTTAATAATGCCTTGCAAAGTATTGTAGTGGAAAACCCCGATTTAATTGCAAATGGAGTGGATTCCACACTAGTGACTGTATCGTTAAAGGCCTGTAATGGCGACCCGATTGCGGATGATAAATCTTATACATTCCGAGTAACGTCTAGTTACGGTACGATTATCGATACTTCTGGTGAAGCGGTTAAAACCGTCCAATCTGATGGTTCGACTGTGTCAGCTATTGTTGTAGCACCAAAATTAACAAAATCTGGACGTGATACAATTTCTTTTGAACTAGTTAATAATACCGATCCAGCAATGAAGTGTCTCGTGGGGGAGAAATTAAATGCAGAAGTGCGTTATTCACCACAACCTGAATTACGTATTGATTACCAAGTATACGATCCTACCAATACGGATGATGATAATGGTAGTGTGACACCGCCGTATGTCCCATATGAAAAATTGCCAGAGTTCTTCACACAAAACTTAATTGATGTGTACTCGCCAATTCCATTTAAGTATGATGGGGATAAAAAATTATTTAGTATTGGGCAACAAACAAATGTAACAGACGCTTTAGGCAATGTACAGAATGTCTATTTACGTTATGGTGGATCGGACCCTAGATATCCAGCTCTAGGTTATGAAAATGCTATTTTACAATTCGAAAACTACAATATTTCTGTTTACCTTTTTGAGGAACTTTTAAATCGTCGTTTAGATAACTCTGTAACATCGCCAGCCAAAACAGAAATTATGTATATGATTTCAGAAGATGGTCGTCCGATTTATCGTGTTCAAGGGATTGATGATGATATCGCCTCACAGGTAGAAAACATTAATCCAGTTGGAGCTATCATCCAGCTTATGAACCATATGCCGGAAGAGAAAAAATTGACACTAGAACATTATGATAGTGTCATGAAAATTTATTCTATCTTTACAAACTTAAGTAATTATGACCGTACGGTATTATTAAAATATCAAGGCGGGAAGTTGCTTGGACAAGTAGAGGCTTATAAAAAACGAGTAGAGGCATTGAAAGAAAGTGCTGATGCCGCCTCTAGACCATCAGGCAAAGATCGCTATACAAAAGTCATGGTCACTTTAGTTCGCCCTGGTGGAGAACCTGTAACAGATTATCAAGGAACAGTCAAAATTAAATATGATGGAGTGGAAAAAACAGCTTCATTTATAACGAATACTTCAGATCCATTGAATAATACGGGTAATCCAGGTACAGCTGTTGCGTACTTTGATTCCATTATATATGGAAAATCTAAAGTAGAAGCAACCCTTGTCAATCCAATAGACCCTCGCTATGCAACGATTTTGAAGGGGTTAAAAGATAAAACAGTGTCTAAAGATATTTTCACTAATCCATACTTCAGTAAAAACTCGTGTTCATTAGCAACAGAAATTGCTTATGTAGTGGATTATTCTTCTTCTATGAAGGCTGTTGATCCAACCAATTATCGTGGCAAAAAAATGATTGAATTCATCAATCAATTGAAGGCGAAAAATAACATTGTCATCGAGACTAACACGAAAGCAACAATTCTTGGTGAGGGTACTACAGACGCTGTATTGAAGAAAGACCTCTATAAAGCATCTAAAGATAAAGGTGCTACGGATATTTTTGCAGGCATTGATATTGCATTAACGAAATTCTCAAACGATACGAAAACGGCTAAAGCTATTGTGGTTGTATCTGATGGGAAAACAAGTAAATCAAAAATGACAAAAGTGATCAATGACGCGAAAAAGCAAGGCGTTAAAGTATACACTGTAAGTATGGGCAAGAAATCACAAATAAACGATGCTACGTTAATGCAATTGTCTACAGAAACAGGTGGAGCTTATTATCATGCGCTTGATAATTTACAATTGCATCAAGTGTTCCAAAAGTTGATAGATGCTATTTTATGTAAAACTCCAGCATCAAGCTGTATCAACCCGGATGATTTATTTGAAGAAGCAACTGTGTCATTACGAAAAGGCTATCTTACAATGAGTGCTCGAATCGATGGTAATTGTCCAAACGTTGAGAAGATTAATGTACGTTATAAATCGATTAGTGGTGATGTACAATTCGAATTACAAAAACGCAGTGATCATGTGTTTATGTTAACGAAAACAGTACAAACTATGCAGGACTTTAAAGTTAATAATGAAATTGAGTTTATCGCATACGATAAAGATGGAAATATTATTGCGATGAAAACTGTTTCCATGACCAATTAATGATAAAAACTGCCTCCTTATGCGGGGCAGTTTTTTAATTTGAAACAAAGCGTATAATTTGGTACACTTAGTTTATAATAATTCTAATGTAGATGACGGAATGCAGTTCTTCATGACATGTTCACAAATTATAGATGAACTATTGTCGAACTGTGCTATAATGAAATTTGTGAATTAGAACGTGTGAGGTGTTATTCATGCATACCATCGTAGTAGGCTTGAATTATAAATCAGCGCCTGTTGAAATAAGAGAGAAGTTATCATTCATTGAGAGTGAACTACCTCAGGCAATGGAAGCGCTGCAAAAGCAGAAAAGTATTTTAGAAAACGTTATTGTTTCGACATGTAACCGTACAGAAATTTATGCTGTTGTGGATCAATTGCATACTGGACGTCATTTTGTGAAACAATTTTTAGCTAATTGGTTTGACTTGCCTGTGGAGACATTTTCTTCGTATTTAACAATTCGTGAAGAAGATGAGGCAGTCGAACATTTATTTAAAGTGACGGCTGGAATCGATTCAATGGTTCTAGGTGAAACACAAATTTTAGGGCAAGTAAAAAAAAGCTTTTTAAGTGGACAAGAGATTGGCACGACAGGAACGGTTTACAATCAACTATTTAAACAAGCGGTAACATTTGCAAAGCGAGCACATAATGAAACAGCTATCGGCGAGAATGCGGTATCAGTTTCTTATGCAGCAGTAGAATTAGCAAAGAAAATTTTTGGCTCTTTACAACGCAAACATGTAGCTATTCTAGGTGCAGGAAAAATGGGGGAGCTTGCGATTGAAAACCTCTACGGCAGTGGAGTAGGAAAAGTAACAGTGATTAACCGTACGTTTGAAAAAGCGGAAACCCTAGCCGCTAAATTCCATGGTCAAGCTAAATCAATGAAGGAATTACAGTGCTCCTTATTAGAGGCAGATATTTTAATTACATCGACTGGTGCAACTGATTATGTCATTGATTATGAGCTCATGCAATTCGTGGAACGTTTACGTAAAGGAAAACCATTATTTATGGTAGATATCGCTGTTCCTCGTGATATCGATCCACGTGTTGGCGATTTACCAAATGTTTTCTTATATGATATTGATGATTTACAAGGAATTGTCGAAGCTAATTTAGCTGAGCGCGAACGCGCTGCTGCTGATATTACGGATATGATTGGGCATGAAGTGATCCAATTTAAAGATTGGGTGTCAACGCTTGGTGTTGTACCTGTCATTTCTGCATTACGTAAAAAAGCAAATCGTATTCAAGAAGAGACAATGACTAGTATAGAGAATAAAATGCCAGATTTAACGGAACGTGAACGTAAAATTTTAAGTAAACATACAAAATCAATTATTAATCAATTGTTAAAAGAGCCAATCTTACAAGCTAAAGAAATGGCTAATTCACCAAAAGCAAATGAACAGTTACGTTTATTCCAACAAATTTTTGGTATAGAAGAAGCTGTGGAAGCTGAAGTTCAAGAGATGACGAAGCAAGAGCTTGAGCGTAAAGAACGCGCACAGGCAACTCAAACTTCTGCTGAACCAAAGTATTCTTTCTAAATTATCTAATGCGTTTTGTACACAGAAGTTGTACGAAGTGGTTTTGCGCTATTGGATTCTCTACTGATATTACATGAGGCGTTTTCGTATCTGTATGGTAAACTTAGGATACGAAAACGTTTTTTGTTTTCTTACTTATAGCTGTACAATTTCAATACAAAGAAGGGATGTCTATTGGCTGATTTGACCATGACAAGGCTATATGAGGTGATGATCGTCTTGTATGCGATCAGTCTAGTTTTTTACTTTACTGATTATTTTTATAAGCAAGTACGAGCAAGGCGCATTGCTTTCTGGCTTGTTTCATTTGTATGGATGATTCAAAGTGCCATTATTATTTTAACGTTTGTGGAAACAAAACGCTTTCCGATCTTATCATTGTCAGAGGGGATTCTCTTTTACTCCTGGTTACTTGTGACGTTATCCATTATCCTGCATTGCATTGCAAGAGTAGACTTACCGGTATTTATTATAAATATTTTAGGGTTTTTGTTTGCTAGTATATTTACATTTATGCCTAAACGTCCTACGGGAACTGTCGGAGATACATTAATTTCGGAAATGCTTTTTATTCATATATCATTTGCGATATTGTCATATGCAGCATTCACATTAACATTTGTGTTTGCCATTTTATATCTAGTTTTATATCGATTACTGAAGAAGAAAAAGTGGTCCCATCTATGGACAAGACTGCCATCTTTACAGCAAACGAGCAACTGGATGAATGTATCATTCTTTATTGGGATCCCGATGTTATTTATAAGTTTAATATTAGGGTTTGAATGGGCATTATTAACATTAGAGAGTCTTTCGATTTTCGATGCGAAGATCATAGGATCCTTCATTATTTTAATTTTGTATTGCTTTATCTTATATGTGAATCGCAAAAGCAAGCTGATAGGTACAACTTATGCATGGGTACATATTTATGCCTATTTATTAGTTGTTGTGAACTTCTTCTTAGGAAGTAGTTTATCACGATTCCATTTATGGTATTAGAGGAAAGGTTGGAGACTGTTGAGAAAAATTATTGTAGGTTCTAGGAGAAGTAAGCTAGCACTAACGCAAACAAATTGGTTCATTAATGAATTAAAGGCTGCTGGTGCTCCATTTGAATTTGAAGTAAAAGAAATCGTGACAAAAGGTGATCAAATTTTAGATGTACAGCTTTCAAAGGTAGGGGGAAAAGGATTGTTCGTTAAAGAAATTGAACAAGCCCTTTACGATAAAGAGATTGATTTTGCTGTCCATTCTATGAAAGATATGCCTGCTGTATTGCCGGAAGGTTTAGTAATTGGCTGTATTCCTCCACGTGAAGATGCACGTGACGCATTTATTTCGAAGGAACATGTTAAATTTGCTGATCTTCCTGCAGGAGCTGTAGTCGGGACAAGTTCTTTACGTCGTAGTGCACAGCTATTAACAGTACGTCCTGATCTTGAAATTAAATGGATTAGAGGAAACGTTGATACACGTTTAGCTAAGCTTGAGACCGAAGAATACGACGCGATTATTTTAGCAGCAGCCGGTTTAAAACGACTTGGTTGGAGTGAAGATGTTGTCACTGAATTTTTATCAGTGGAAGATTGCTTGCCAGCCGTAGCACAAGGTTCTCTTGGTATTGAATGCCGTGGAGATGATACCGAGTTACTAGCTGAGTTAGCTAAATTAACAGACCAATTAACATGGCAAGAGGCGCATGCAGAACGAGCATTCTTGGCGGCTATGGATGGTGGGTGCCAAGTGCCAATCGCTGGCTATGCCACATCAAATGGGGATGAAATTACTTTAACAGGCCTTGTTGCTGCACCTGATGCATCAGTTGTGTATAAAGAAACAGTAGTTGGTTCAGACGCACAAAAAATAGGGGAAGAGCTGGCTACTATTTTAACGAAACAAGGAGCTTTCGATTTAATTCAACGTGTGAAGGCAGAGCAAGATGCAAAATGATTTACCTTTAAGAGGTAAAACGGTACTTTTAACAGGTACATCTAAAACAACAGCTATTGTAGATGATATTGCAGCTTTAGGTGGCCATGCAGTAATTGCCCCATTAATTGAAACATGCGAACGTATGGACAACGATGATGCAAAACTGTTGAACAGTGCGCTTCAATTTGACTGGGTAATCTTTACGAGTCAAAATGCAGTAGATGCCTTTGCTAATAAGATGGAACGGTATCAATTAAGTGCTGAAAATTTCCAATCGAAAATTGCTTCCATTGGTACAAAAACAACAACAGCGTTAGAAAATCTAGGATTTCAAGTGAGCTTTATGCCTTCCATATTTAGTGCTGATATTTTCGTCAAGGAATTTCCAAGTATAGCTGGAGACCATCCAAGTTGTCTGTTTATTCGTGGAGAAAAGGCGAAAAGTACGTTGAAGGATGGACTGCCCTTTAATTTGAAAGAATGGACAGTTTATGAAACGGTAGAACGACAAGATCAAACAACAGCTATTATTAATTGCATTCATCACAATGAGGACGTCACAGTGATTTTTGCTAGTCCTTCAGCTGTTGACGTATATGCAAAAAGTGTAGCAGTACATGTTGGGTGGCAGGCAACAAGAGTTGCAGCCATCGGCCATATTACGGAAGCAGCTCTTGAACAATACGGTGCAACTGTGGATATTATGCCAAGTGTATATACAATGCAAGCAGTCATCGAAGAATTAATGAAAGTAGGGGACAAATCATGACAAAACTACAATTTCAAAGACATCGTCGTTTGCGTGCCAATGCAACGATGCGATCATTGGTAAAAGAAACATACTTACATAAAGAGGACCTGATTTATCCTATTTTTGTAATAGAGGGCGAAAATATTAAAAATGAAGTACAATCTATGCCTGGTGTTTTTCAATTTTCATTAGATAAGCTAGAAGCAGAAATTGATGAAGTTGTTGCTTTAGGAATCCCAGCTGTAATTTTATTTGGTTTACCGGCTGAAAAAGATGCTGTTGGAACTGGTGCATTCCATGATCATGGTATTGTCCAAGAAGCTACTCGCTTAATTAAAACGCGTCACCCTGAGCTTTTAGTCATTGCGGATACATGCTTATGTGAGTTTACGGATCATGGTCATTGCGGCTTAATTGAGGGTGATCAAATTTTAAATGACCCTTCATTAGATGTTTTAGCTCGTACAGCAGTATCACAAGCAAAGGCAGGCGCAGATATAATTGCTCCATCTAATATGATGGATGGTTTTGTTGCGGCGATTCGTGCTGGGCTTGATGAAGCGGGCTTTGAACATATTCCAATCATGTCATATGCTGTGAAATATGCGTCAAGTTACTATGGCCCATTCCGTGACGCGGCAGATGGTGCTCCACAATTTGGTGATCGTAAATCATATCAAATGGACCCATCAAACCGTTTAGAGGCATTCCGTGAGGCAGAATCTGATATCGAAGAGGGGGCGGATTTCTTAATTGTTAAGCCTGCCCTAAGTTATTTAGATATTATTCGAGATATGAAAAATAATTATCCATTACCACTTGTTGCGTATAATGTTTCAGGTGAGTATGCGATGATTAAAGCAGCTGCTATTAATGGTTGGATTGAAGAGAAAAAAGTTGTGCTTGAAACATTGTTAGGCATGAAACGTGCAGGTTCTGATTTAATTATTACGTATCATGCAAAAGATGTTGCACGTTGGTTGGAGGAGAAATAAATGACACGTTCTTACGAAAAATCAAAACAAGCCTATGCTGAAGCTGTTCAGTTAATGCCAGGTGGGGTGAACAGCCCCGTTCGTGCATTCAAATCAGTAAATATGGACCCAATTTTCATGGAATCAGGCCATGGGGCTATCATTAAAGATATTGATGGTAATGAATATATAGATTATGTATTATCTTGGGGCCCACTTATTTTAGGACATACACATCCAGAGGTTGTCAAAGCAATTGCTGAAACTGCGGCAAAAGGCTCTTCCTTTGGTGCACCAAGCTATACAGAAAATCGTTTAGCTCAATTAGTGTTAGATCGTCTTCCAGGCATGGAAATGATTCGCTTTGTTTCTTCGGGAACAGAAGCTACTATGTCTGCATTACGTGTAGCACGCGGTGTTACAGGTCGGGATAAGATTTTAAAATTTGAAGGCTCTTATCATGGCCATGGTGATTCATTACTAATTAAAGCAGGATCTGGAGTTGCCACACTGGGTCTTCCTGATAGCCCTGGCGTACCAGCAGATATCGCTCGTAATACGTTAACTGTAGCCTATAATGATTTAGAAGGTGCTAAAGCTGTTTTCGAAAAATTTGGTGCAGAATTAGCTGCAGTTATTGTAGAGCCAGTTGCAGGGAATATGGGGGTTGTACCTCCACAATCAGGTTTCTTAGAAGGTTTACGCGAATTAACAACTACACATGGTGCGTTATTAATCTTTGATGAGGTTATGACGGGCTTCCGTGTCGATTACGGCTGTGCACAAGGTTATTTCGGAGTTACACCTGATTTGACGACGTTAGGGAAAGTAATTGGCGGCGGCCTTCCTGTAGGAGCGTTTGCTGGTACTAAAAAAATTATGGAGCAAGTAGCACCGGCTGGACCAATTTATCAAGCAGGTACACTTTCAGGGAATCCATTAGCTATGACAGCAGGCTATGAAACGTTATCACGTTTAGATTACAATACTTATGAATACTTTAAACAACTAGGCGATCAGCTTGAGGCTGGTTTCCGTGAAGCGGCGACGAAATACAATATACCTCACACTGTTAATCGTGCGGGTTCTATGATTGGCTTCTTCTTTACGAACGAAGAGGTAATTGATTTTGCAACTGCTAAATCATCGGATTTAGCCTTATTTGCTGAATACTTCCACTTGATGGCTGAGGAAGGAATTTTCCTACCACCGTCTCAGTTTGAAGGGTTATTTATCTCTACTGCACATACAGAGGAGCATATCGCAAAAACAGTTGATGCCTTCCATAAAGTATTTGCACAATTAGCTAAGTAAAATTGATAGGGCATGCTAGAATAAAATCTAGCATGCCCTTTTTTAGATATAAGTTAGAAGTCATTGTAGTACTTGAGCAATAAAAGATCAAAAAAGAAAATATAGCATATATTAACTACCAGGGACAATTATCTATACTGGATGAAGGACCTGTTTTCGTCAAAATTATATCTTTCAGCATAGCCAAAATGTGGACGATATCGTTTATAATATAGCTATTCATAAAAGAAAGTAGTGAATTGATATGGCAACAGGCACACATACGGTCGAAGTACCCGTAGGAATTGAACATGTATGGGATTTCGTCAGTGATATGGAAAAATGGGCAAAGCTTGTCCCAGGTTATAACGCACATGAAATGATTGATGACAAACATTCAACATGGACTTTTAAAGGAAATGTTGGAGTTCTGAAAAAAACAGTTGAAGTAGAAATTATTATTTTAGAGTGGGTATCCCCGTCCAAAGTGACATTTGAACTTAAAGGTCTCTCGGATAATTTTACAGGAAATGGCTATTTCCTTGCAGAAAGCATCGATGCTGAAAACACAAAAATGACAGGCTTCTTAGAAGTTATTGCTGGCGGATTAGCTGGTCCTGTTTTAAATCCAATTTTCAAACCGATTGTACCAAAGGCAACGCGAATGTTAACAGATCGTGTAGCGAATAAAATTAAATTAGTACATGTGTAATGGATGTAAGTACATTCCTAAAAATGGCATGCTAGAAGTAATGTTCTAGCATGCCATTTTTATATGAATTTCCTCTTTTTTTATACGGTTGAATAGGAAGCTTTCTAGCATACTATCCCCTCATAAGTCATATGATGCAAAGGGAGGGATTATTATCGAACATAAAACTTGGAATATGAGTGAAACATTTTGTTTTCCTGGGTACGGCTGCCCAACAGAAATAGCAGCTGTACAAATTAAGCCACAATGGCAGGCAATGCAGTTAGAGGATTCACTTCGACTAATAGGTATATATCATATCACCGCACATGTACGCTTCGATTTTCAAAATATGCAAGCTTATACAGGCGATGAAAATTTAATTTCGATTGATGCCTTAGATGTCCAAGGAGATACAGGTTATTTTGAGTATGCCGTGCCATTACATGTCGATTTACCAAAGGAATCAGACCTTAAGGATATAATGGTCAAAGATATTCGCCCAAGCTTGACGAATCAGAAATGTCAGCTTGAATGGACAGTCACTAGCATCTTTAATGAATATGAGCCAGTTGTTGAAAATGACCATTTGTTAGAAAATCAGTCCTTTACTGCCAGTGCTTTTGAACATGAAGAGACATTTGCTGTACCAGAAGAAAGCATGCAAGTGAAGAAACAAACTACCGCAGTAGTAGCAGCTTCACACCAAGAGAAGACTACAACAGTTGACCAAAAAACAATTTTGAGAGAATCCTCAAGTCATATTGTTGTACGTGAATCCAGCTCTTGGCATGAAGTGCCTTCCATGATTTGGGATCTAACTGAAGAATATACACCGCTTAAAGTTCGTGTATCAAATGATGTCTTTCAAAAGTAAATAGCTGAGAAGTAGCAAGAGTAATAAGAAAACTAAATCACCGGATGTTGGAACAATAATGACACGGATAAACTGAAAACAACAAATCGGCACAATAATCGTTCTACAGTAAAAACGAACTTGCCTAATCCAAGGTGGTAAAAGCCAGGGGTTATACTTGCGTCGACGCATTTGAATATTCACTTCCTTTTCTATTTACTTTACTCTTATTAAAAGATGACTAAATCACTTGAAAAATTACACGTTTTTGCGGTACAATAAGGAAAATCAAATACAGATGCTATGATAGGGAAGAGTAAATTATGTTTACATTTTCAGAGAGGAAACGGTAGCTGAGAAGTTTCTATTTGTACTTAATTGAAGGTAGCCCTTGAGCAGCTTTAGTGAACTAACAGTAGTTAAAGCCGGTTAAACACCGTTACCGAATTAAGAGCCAGTAGATAAGGCTGAGAAATGTACTCGATGATCATTTCCTTAACCGCTGCTGGAATTAAAGGTGGTACCGCGAACTAAAACTCCTTCGTCCTTTTAGACGAGAGGAGTTTTTTTATTTGGTAAAGTGATTACTTTATCAATAGTCTTCAAACATTAGGAGGAGTCAATATGACAGAAAACATTTCAATGCCAACTAAATATGACCCACAGTCCATTGAAGCCGGTCGCTACGAATGGTGGTTGCAAGGGAAATTTTTTGAGGCGCAGCCAGAAAGCGGGAAAGAACCCTATTCAATCGTTATTCCACCACCGAACGTAACAGGTAAATTACACCTTGGTCATGCATGGGATACAACTTTACAAGATATCCTCATTCGTATGAAACGTATGCAAGGATATGATGCACTTTGGTTACCAGGTATGGACCATGCAGGTATTGCTACACAGGCAAAAGTAGAAGCAAAGCTACGTGAGGATAATATTACACGTTATGATTTAGGACGTGAAAAATTCCTCGAAAAAACATGGGAATGGAAAGAAGAATATGCTGGGCATATCCGTGATCAATGGGCAAAGCTTGGCCTTGGATTAGACTACACACGTGAGCGTTTCACACTTGATAAAGGTCTTTCGGAGGCAGTTAATACAGTTTTTGTTCAATTATATGAAAAAGGCTTAATTTATCGTGGTGAACGCATTATTAACTGGGATCCGGCTGCTAAAACTGCATTGTCTGATATCGAGGTTATTTATCAGGATGTGCAGGGTGCCTTCTATCATATGAAATATCCTTTAGCTGATGGCTCAGGATATGTAGAAGTAGCGACAACACGTCCTGAAACGATGCTTGGTGACTCTGGAGTAGCTGTTCACCCGAAAGATGAACGTTATCAGCATTTAATTGGTAAAACAGTTATTTTACCGATTGTAGGTCGTGAAATTCCAATTGTAGCTGATGACTATGTTGATATGGAATTTGGAACAGGGGTTGTAAAAATGACGCCTGCCCATGATCCAAATGACTTTGAAGTTGGTAATCGTCACAACCTTGAGCGTATCCTTGTGATGAATGAAGATGGCACAATGAACGAACTTGCTGGCAAATATAACGGTATGGATCGTTTTGAATGTCGTAAGCAAATTGTTGCTGATTTACAAGAAGCGGGTGTGTTAATACGCATTGAAGAACATATGCATTCAGTAGGGCATTCTGAACGTTCTGGTGCTGTTGTAGAGCCATATCTTTCAGCACAATGGTTCGTTAAAATGCAACCACTTGCAGATTCTTCATTAGAGCTTCAAAAAGACCAAGAAGGTAAAGTAAACTTTGTTCCAGCTCGTTTTGAAAACACTTATTCTCGCTGGATGGAGAATATTCGTGATTGGTGTATTTCTCGCCAATTATGGTGGGGCCATCAAATCCCGGCTTGGTACCATAATGAAACCGGTGAAATTTACGTAGGAAAAGAAGCACCGGCTGATGCAGACAATTGGACACAAGATGAAGACGTGCTAGATACATGGTTCTCTTCAGCGCTATGGCCGTTTTCTACAATGGGCTGGCCCGACGAGGCAAATGAAGAATACAAACGTTACTACCCAACAAATACACTCGTAACAGGGTATGATATTATTTTCTTCTGGGTATCTCGAATGATTTTCCAAGGTCTTGAATTTACAGAACAACGCCCATTCAAAGATGTATTAATTCACGGTTTAGTTCGTGATGGTGAAGGGCGCAAAATGAGTAAATCACTTGGCAATGGTGTAGATCCAATGGATGTTATTGAGCAATATGGTGCAGATTCATTACGCTACTTCTTAGCGACAGGTTCATCACCTGGTCAAGATTTACGTTATACTACTGAGAAAGTAGAGGCTGTATGGAATTTTTCCAATAAGATTTGGAATGCGTCACGTTTTGCCCTTATGAATATGAATGGAATGACATACGATGAAATCGACTTAACTGGTGAAAAGTCGGTTGCTGACAAATGGATTTTAACACGCTTAAATGAGACGATTGAACGTGTAACATCTCTGGCAGAGCGCTATGAATTTGGTGAAGTTGGTCGTGAACTTTACAATTTCATTTGGGATGATTTCTGTTCTTGGTATATTGAAATGGCAAAATTACCACTTTACGGTGAGGATGAAGCTGCTAAAAAGACAACTCGTTCTATTTTAGCGTACGTTCTCGATCAAACGATGCGTCTATTACATCCATTTATGCCATTCATTACCGAAGAAATCTGGCAACACTTACCGCATGATGGAGAATCAATTACAGTGGCTGCATGGCCGACAGTACGCTCGGATCTTCATTTTGCTGAAGAAGCAGATAATATGAAGCTCCTAATGGATATTATACGTTCAGTACGTAATATTCGTGCGGAAGTAAACACGCCAATGAGCAAAAAAGTACCGTTATTTATCTCTGCAAAAGATGCTGCAACAGTGGCAGTGCTTGAAGCGAATAAAGCCTATTTAGAGAAATTCTGTAACCCAGATACGTTAACAATTGGTGAAGCCTTAGAGGCACCAGGTCAATCGATGACAGCAGTTATTACAGGTGCTCAAGTTTTCCTACCGCTTGTTGGGCTTATTAACTTAGAGGAAGAAATCGCTCGTCTTGAAAAAGAATTAGAGAAATGGGCAAAAGAAGTGAAGTTAGTGACAGGTAAGCTTTCAAATGAAAAGTTCGTGTCGAAAGCACCTGAGGCATTAGTAAATGTAGAACGTGAAAAATTAGCGGATTATGAAAGTAAGCACGCGGTTGTATTAAAACGTTTAGAAGAATTAAAAAAGATGTAATAGTAGAGCAATGGATGACGATAAAGTCATCCATTGCTTTTTTTATACGGGGCAAAAGTTATGCATTGAAATGGGTAAAAGTATATAGTAATATTTAGAATAATTAGTCTAATAGTGAGGTAATTTGTTATTATAGTAGGAAACAAAACCTAACGCAATGTTAAGTAGATGGAAAAGAAATGGTCTGTAATGGAATCGCTATACCAAAGCAATGGCTTTTTTTCGGGTTTATGGTATGAATGGAGATGTGAAAATGACAGGTAATATGACAACCTATATTACGAAAGTCAATAAAGCATGTGATGACTTTGATTTTGTTAGTGCAAGGGTATTGATTGAAACGAATCTATTGAAATTATCAGAAGCGAAATATTATCGTTTATTAAACACAAGTGCGCGTGTGCTTATTAAACATGTATTAGCAAATAGGCAAACTCAACAGGAGTGTACAAAACTATCACGGGCAGATCTGTTAACCATCAATAAAATAAATGAGTATTGCTCAAATTTTGATATTTCAATGTTGAAAAGAACATTAAAAAACTCCTTTGATTTAGTACAACGTTCAGATGTTATGCCTTTATTAAACAATGATGCAAAAATTATTTTGGACAATATGGGTGCTTTGCTAGGGGCCCAACAAGTACATTAACAAAAATACTTATCAAACACGCAGTTGCTAGCTGTGTGTTTTTTCTATTGTTTTGTAATTAATCTATGTTATTAAACGTTACTTGTACTAAAATAGAGATATTGCAGTAAGAGGGAGTGTTTCTTTTGTTTAACACAATGAACGAATGTACGGAATTTATTTTTACACTAAAAGCCGTTGATCATAAACGTGCACCGCTTGTACTAATGAAAGAAGTACTAGCACATTTAGAGAATCCTCACAATAAACTACGCATGATTCATGTGGCTGGTTCAAATGGGAAGGGTTCCACAGTGAATGCCCTTCGAGAAATGCTACAGCACGCTGGGTACCAAGTAGGGGCATTTACTTCCCCGCATTTAGAGCGAGTCAATGAAAGGATGACCATTAATGGTGAGCCAATTTCTGATGAACAATTTTTATACTATTTCAATAAACTAGCTAGGATTATAGAAGAACAATATAATGGAGATTTTCCAAGCTTTTTTGAAGTAGTAACACTAATAATGTTTCAATTTTTTGCCGATCAGAAAATTGATATAGCGCTTATTGAAACGGGGCTTGGAGGGCGTTTAGATGCGACCAATGTCGTGACGCCACTACTAGCTATTATTACAACAATTTCGCTTGAGCATACGGCCTTTTTAGGTGATACTTTTGCCGAAATTGCCTCTGAAAAGGCAGGCATCATAAAAAGGGGTGTTCCAGTTGTTGTAGGGGTTAGGAATGAAGAAGCATTAGCTGTTATAAATGAAATGGCGGATGCACAACAGGCGCCATGCTTCATTTTAGGACAAGATTTTACTGTCTCAGATATTTTACAAAGTACAGACATTCAGCAATTCACGTATGAAACAGCTAATATTGTGATGACTGATATAGCTTTAAAAATGGCTGGTCCCCATCAAATCAATAATGCAAGTCTGGCCATTACAGCAATCCTTGCATTGCGTGAAGAGGGCGCCATTACTATATCAGACTCATCCATTCGGTATGGACTTCAATATGCACATTGGGCTGGCCGCTTCGAACAATGGCCTCAAAAAATTGTTTTAGATGGTGCCCATAATTCTGAAGGGACGGCGGCACTTATCCAAACACTCAAAAAGGTATTTCCAAAAAGCCATTATCGTTTTGTGTATGCAGCATTAGCAGATAAAGATCACGCAAATAGCATTGCACTAATGGATGATGTTGCAACGTCAATTACTTTTACACAAATCAATCTACCTAATGCAATGCCTGCTGAAGACTTAGTCGTGTTATCAACGAATGCCAATAAATCGTACTATAAGGATTGGTTGGAATCGGTACAAACTGTATTACGTGAAAGAGCTGAAGAGGATGTTGTGGTGATTACCGGCTCTTTATACTTCATTGCGGGTGTTCGCCAGTGGCTACAGGAGGAAGGGCGATGATACCAGGATTTGATCATTATAAAAAGAAATGGGCTGTCCACAGTGATGATGTCATAAAACCTGGTCTTGTGGCGATGGAGAAGGCTTTGTTATTAGTTGGGAACCCTCAGCACAACTTACATGTCGTACACTTGGCTGGCACAAATGGGAAGGGCTCCACATTAACCTTCCTTGAGGCTATCGCCAAAGAACATGATTTACGTGTGGGCAAATTTATGTCACCCTGTATAGTCGATGTGCACGACCAAATTCAAATAGATGGTCAACCTATTACCGAAGCTGATATGGATGTTGTTTTTCGACAAATGCATGCCGCTGGTTTAAGCGGGAAACTAACAGATTTTGAACTTTTGACTGTAGTAGCATTTTTACATTTTGTGAATTATGAAGTTGATATTTCCTTAATTGAAGCAGGGATGGGGGGATTATTGGATAGTACGAATGTGGTAACACCTATCGTATCCATAATCCCTAGCATCGCTTTAGAGCACACAAAATTTCTAGGCGATACAATCGACAGTATTGCGCGTCATAAAGCGGGTATTATTAAACAAAATCGCCCTGTCATTATCGGTAATTTGCCAGAAGATGCGAAGCGGGTTGTTTATGCAGAGGCTGCTCAAAAAAAAGCCGCAGTTTTTGAAATAGGTAATCATTTTTCAATACACTCAGTGGGTGAAGGAGAATGTTATAGAAATGACGAACAACATGTCCAATTCTCCCATCTAACACGTACAATGAAAGGGACTCATCAGGGCGATAACATGGCACTTGCTATTACAGCATTCCTAGAATTGACAGCATTTCTTAAGGTGCCTGTGAATCAAACAGCAATTCAGAATGCTGTGAAACAAGCGGCTATTTTAGGCCGCTTTGAAGAAATCATACCATTTGTGATTGTCGATGGGGCACATAACCCGGCGAGTGCTGAAAAATTAGTAGAAACGATTAAGGGTGAGTTTCCTGGAGAGCGAATCACATTTGTTGTGGGGATATTAGCAGACAAAGATGTTCAACAAATTCTTCGCCTGTTAGAGCAAGTTAGTGATGAATTTTATTTCGTTGATTTTGATAATCCACGAGCAATGACTGCACAAAATTTGCTGGTGCTTTCCAAAGCGACATCTAAAAATATCTTATTGGATTATGCACAATTTTTACAGATGCAATCAGACAGCAAGCAAAGAACGATCGTATCGGGCTCATTATATTTATTAACGGCAGTAAGAAATAGCTTAAAAGTATGAAATGACTAGGACCCCTAATAGGAAGTCCTAGTTTTTTTATGAATGTATGCCGTTTTTGTTATGAATCAAATCTCAATAAATTCGCATTTACACTTCTAATTCTACATATACTTTTATATATTGAAATCTCGTTTTATTGAAACGTGTACGGATAGGTGGAAGGATGAGGTGATAGATGGATGAAAATTGTAAGTCATGTGATAAAAAAACAAATATTTCGGGCAATGATTATTGGTGGATTTGTAGGTTTGTTAGGTGTGGCCATTTTTTTAGGTGTTTTACAAGCCAGTACCCAGTTACCGATAAAGAATAATGGTAGTGATGTGGCAACTAATCAATCACAATCAGAAACCATTCCTACTGCCGGTGAGACAACTAGTACATCAAATGCACCTATGTTTTATGCTAGTCAAGCAGGCGTGTATTCAAACTATGAGAGTGCAAGTGCATTTGTTGCCGAGTACCCTGCATTAAAAGAGAGCGCAATTGTCGAGGTTGATGGCAAGTTTTATGTTTGGACAAGCATGGAGATTGAAGAAAGTCAGCTTAAATTCTTACAGGAACCGGCAACCTTTAAAAAAGCATTTAGTGTCAGTGGTGATAGCTGTAAGAAGCCAACCCTTGTGGAATTGCCAACGGCATTAGCAGATAAAAATGCTACAAAATTAAATTTTAAGGAAGACGGGAAGGATTCAACTTTACCTGAAGATTGGCAATCAATTGGAGCAGCTGCCTCTACTATTTCCAATGATGTTAGCGTCATTCGTTTGCAAGTTTTTGCTCATTATCAGGCTAAAAATACATGTCTCCAAGTGAAATTTTAAAAGTAAAGATAGTAAATCATTATTATCTTGATTTTTAGAAAATTTTCAAATCGAACATTCTTCGGTATCATAAAGATAAGGAAGGATGGTCGGATCATGTTAAAAACAAACCATAAGCTTATACTTGCCTCTGCTTCACCAAGACGAAAGGAATTGCTGGAAATGTTAGCACTGCCGTTTGAGGTCGTGACAAGTGAAGTTGAAGAAACAAGTGTACAAGCTAATTCAATGCAGGAATATGTAAAAGGAGTAGCTCTCTTAAAAACACGAGATGTAGCGAAAAAAGCAACCAATGCAACAATCATTGGTGCTGACACGATTGTTGTCGACAATGATGAGCTGCTACATAAACCAAAAACTCGTGAAGAAGCTAGTTCTCATTTATTACGTTTATCTGACCGTAAACATGTCGTGATGACAGCGGTCGCTATTATTGAACCTACTGGGAAAGAAAGCGTCTTTGTGGAAGAAACCACGGTTGTTTTTCATCCTCTATCAAAGGATTTGATTGAAGCCTATGTCGATTCTGGAGACCCTTTCGATAAAGCGGGAGGTTATGGTATCCAGACGATAGGCACACTTTTAGTGAAACGAATTGAAGGAGATTATAACAATGTTGTAGGCTTACCACTTGCAGCGTTGTTTTCGCAATTGGTAAACCTACAAATTGTCCAATTTGCGAAGGAGTGAGCATTTTTGCTAGATAAGGCTTTGCCTACGTTGATGTTACGTGATGTTCATCTGGAAGATCGCCCTCGTGAAAGACTGATACGACAAGGGGCAGAAAGTCTATCCAATCAAGAGCTAATTGCTATTTTATTGAGGACAGGCACAAAAGAAGAATCGGTTCTTGTCCTCGCGAATCGAGTATTAACTGTTTTTGAACGTCTCCATCATTTAAAACACGCAACCATTGAGGAAATGGTCGCTATTAAAGGGATTGGTGAGGTGAAGGCTATACAATTATTAGCCGCCATTGAACTTGGTCGACGACTGGCTCAAAAGCAGAATGATGAGAAATTTACTATTCGTTCTCCACAAGATGCGGCTGCTTATTTAATGCCTGACATGACTTCACTTAATCAGGAACATTTTGTTGTTCTTTTTTTAAATATTAAAAACCAAATCATTCACAAACAGACGATTTTTATAGGCAGCTTAAATGCCTCTATCGTGCACCCACGGGAAATTTTTCGAGAAGCAGTGAAGCGGTCTGCTGCTTCAATTATTTGTGCACATAATCATCCTAGTGGAGTACCAACTCCTAGTGCGGAGGACATTGATGTCACAAAGCGAATTGAAGAGGCTGGTTATATTATGGGCATTGAATTAATTGATCATCTAATTATCGGTGATCATCAATTCATCAGTTTGAAGGAAAAAGGGTATTTTTAACTCTGCATGAAATTTGCAGAGTTTTTTTATCTTGAGCAGATGTCTCAGAGGAACTTTACGTAAAAACTCGAAATATCTTAATGCTATGACATTAGAGGCATATTCCTAAAATTTTTGTATTTTTTTGTGGTTTAATGGCGAACCTTTTTCGATTCAAATCGTTAATGTATTCTAGAAACTGATATTATCTTCACAAAAATTGGTAGCCTGATACACATTGTCTTATGAGAATAAAAATTATATGCTAATCTATACGTACTATTTTTAGTTTAAGAGGGAATTAAAATAGTATCTTTTCTGTGAGATAAAGTATGTGACACTACAAATTCTTGCGCTTTTCCGTTATAATGAACGGTATGAATTTTATCTTGATTCAGGAAAGACTCCCATCGAAATTGGTGGTGAGCTAAATAAGTGTGTAGTTTTTTCAAGGTGTGAAACACTAACTGATGAAGATAAAAACTTTGGCGGAGTGCTATGGGTTTTGCGGAGGAGTCAATTGTATTTTTATACAATTCAATTTCCTATACATGACTGTCAAAGATAATGGATGTCAACGAAAGTATGGCTTAAATAGAAAGGGAGTACACAATTTGTTTGGACTAGGAAGCAAAGATGTCGGGATTGACCTCGGCACAGCGAATACATTAGTGTTTATTAAAGGAAAGGGAATCGTTTTACGAGAACCTTCAGTAGTAGCAAAAAATACGAAAACAGGAGATATCGTTGCCGTTGGTAATGATGCTAAAAATATGATTGGTCGTACACCTGGCTCAATCGTAGCAATTCGCCCAATGAAAGATGGCGTTATCGCTGATTTCGATATTACGACAGCAATGATTCAGTATTATTTAAGAGAAGCCTCTAAAAATTCTGGCGGCAATTGGAAAAAACCAAATGTTATGATTTGTGTGCCTTATGGTATTACTTCAGTGGAACAACGTGCGGTTATTGATGCAGCTCGACAAGCGGGCGCAAAAGAGGCTTTCACAATCGAAGAGCCATTTGCAGCGGCTATCGGATCAAATTTACCGGTATGGGATCCAACAGGGTCAATGGTAGTTGACATCGGTGGTGGTACAACAGAAGTAGCTGTTATTTCACTAGGTGGTATTGTAACAAGTGAGTCCGTACGTGTTGGTGGGGATGCAATGGATCAATCTATCATTTCATATATCCGTAAAACGTATAATTTAACAATTGGTGAACGTACTGCAGAAGCGGTAAAAATGGAAATTGGTACGGCATTAGCTGAAGGACCAGAAGAGAAGATGGAAATTAGAGGTCGTGACCTTCTAACAGGTTTACCAAAAACAATTGAAATCTCTTCACAGGAAATTTCTGAGTCATTACGCGAAGCAGTTTCATCAATTATTGATGGCGTTCGTAAAACATTAGAACAGACACCTCCTGAATTATCTGCGGACGTTATGGAGCGCGGTATCGTATTAACTGGTGGTGGCGCACTATTAACAAACTTAGATAAAGTGATTAGTAAAGAAACAAATATGCCAGTATTTATCGCAGAAGATCCTTTAGACTGTGTAGCAATTGGTACGGGTAAAGCTTTAGATCATATGGACTTAATTCGTCAACAACAGGTTAAAGGGTAAGGAGGTTTAGGCAATGCCACATTTTTTTTTCAATAAGAAAGTAATTTTGCTGCTCGTAGGCATGGTTTTTCTTGTGGCATTGATTAGCTTCTCATTACGTGATCGGACGAATGCTACTTTACCAGAGCAAATTATTAAAGATACTGTCGGCGTCGCACAATCGCTTGTTGCGAAGCCGGCAAATTATGTTAATGGTATTTTTAATAATATTGACTCCCTCTTAAACACGTACGAAGAAAATAAACGTTTAAAAGCACGCTTAGAAGATTTTGCAATTGTACAAGCTGAGGCTACGGATTTAAAATCAGAGAATAATAAGCTTCGTGAGCTTTTGGATAAAACTGAGAGCTTAAAGGCATTTAATCCTATTCAAGCAACAGTGATTGCTAGAAATCCTGACCAATGGGAAGAGAAAATCATTTTAGATAAAGGATCTTCTCATGGAGTCCAAAAAAATATGGCAGTTATGACGGCGAAAGGGCTAGTAGGAAAAATTATACTAGTTACGCCTTTCACTTCTGAGGTAGAGCTTTTAAATACAAATAATCCTAACTATCGTGTTTCTGCAATGGTGTTAGGTGAAGAAGAAGCATACGGTTTAATCGAGGGCTTTGATGAAGAACGTAATGAACTCATTATGAAGCGAATCGATTCTAGTTTTAAGGTTAAAGAAGGCGAGCAGGTAGTTTCTTCAGGACTCGGAGGTATTTTCCCTAAAGGTGTCCCTATCGGAGAAATTACAGAGGTTAGTACAGATGATCACGGCTTAACAAAAATGGCGTATGTCAGACCATCTGCTGATTTTTCGATTTTAGAGCATGTTGTTATTGCCAAGCGTACATCTACAGTCATTGATGGTTCAGATGGCAGCTCAACGAACGAAGATTTAACAAACCCGCAAGATACGAATGAAGAGGAGGCGGAATGATGGTTCGTTTTCTCATTCCTTCTGTGGCGGTTTTACTATTCTTGCTAGAACCAGAGTTTGCGATGCTTTCTCCAATTGAAATCAAGGGAGAAGTGTATTTTCTAGTACCGCGTTTTTTAATCTTATATCTCATTTTTATCTCCATCTATTACAGCCGTCAACGCGCGGTAATGTATGGACTTTTTTTTGGTGTCTTGTATGATGTGTTTTACATTGATATTATTGGATTATATTCAGTTCTATATCCACTTATATGTTTTTTAGCAGGGTCTATCGTGAAAGTTATACATCAGCACTTAGTCGTAACAACAACTATTTCAGTTGTGTTAGTAGCCATTTTAGAATTTATACTCTATCAATTTTTCTTCTTGATCGATTTTACAGCAATACCTTTAGCGGATTTCTTACGTTCACGACTACTGCCAACAATCATTGCAAATGCTTTATTTTTAATGATTCTTGGTTGGGCCTTCAAGTATCTAATTAATGCGCGTGTCTTACAGAGAGCACGTGAGGTTTCTTAACAAAGAACAACGTGAGGTGAGGCATTCATGAAAAAACAATTAGTTAATATGAAGGGAACGAAGGACGGATTTGTACTGCGTCTTGATGACCAATGTGCTTATAGCGATTTAGTAGAAGAATTAAAGAAAAAAGTGTTAGAAGGCGGTATCGATGGTAAAGTAGATGTACAATTATACTTAGGCTATCGATACTGTACTGATGAACAGATCGATGAACTTATCCATATTGTGCAGGAAACAGAGCAGCTCATTGTAGCAAATGTACAAAGCGAAGTACTGACTGTCCATGAAAGCAACCAGAAAATGATTGAAAGTCAACAAGATACATATTTAGGTGTGGTCAGATCAGGGCAGATTCTGCGTTCATCAGGGGATATTATCATTGTAGGAAATGTCAATCCAAACGGTCGGGTTGAGGCTGGTGGTAATGTGTATGTCTTAGGTAAACTAAAAGGAATAGTACATGCTGGTATGCAGGGCAATAAAGAAGCTATCATTGCCGCCTCTCGATTTGAGGCTACGCATATTATGATTGCTGATCAGGTGGAAGCAATGTCAGATGAGCATGTGAAAGAAATCAATCAAGCAGAAATGACTTGTGCATTTATTGGTTACGATGGACGCATTACGTACGATCAAATTCACGCCTTAAAAAATATTCGACCATTGTTAAATGTGTCTAAGGGAGGAAGCTAGTGTGGGAGAAGCGATCGTCATAACTTCGGGTAAAGGTGGTGTCGGAAAAACAACGACATCGGCTAACCTTGGGACTGCATTGGCTCTACAAGGTAAAAAAGTATGTTTAGTTGATACAGATATTGGCCTGCGTAATTTAGATGTTATTTTGGGCCTAGAAAATCGTATCATTTATGATCTAGTCGATGTAGTGGAAGGGCGCTGTAAAATACATCAAGCATTGATTAAAGATAAGCGCGTGGATGATAAACTATTTTTATTACCTGCTGCTCAAACGACAGATAAAAATGCTGTTACCCCTGAGCAAATGAAGAGCTTAATTGAGGAATTAAAAAGAGATTATGATTATGTATTAATAGATTGTCCTGCAGGTATTGAGCAAGGCTATAGAAATGCTGTTGCAGGTGCAGATCATGCGATTGTTGTCACAACACCTGAAATTTCCGCTGTTCGAGATGCAGATCGAATTATTGGTTTATTAGAACAGGAAGACATAACTGCTCCGAAACTCATCATTAACCGTATTCGACAACATATGATGAAGAGCGGTGACACTTTGGATGTGAATGAAATTACAACCCATTTGTCTATTGATCTATTAGGAATTATTGTTGATAGTGAGGGTGTTATTTCATCCTCTAATAAAGGAGAACCAATCGTTATGGATCCTTCTAATAAAGCATCTTTGGGCTATCGAAATATTGCTCGTCGTATTTTGGGTGAGTCGGTTCCATTAATGGCTATTCAAGATGAGCAAAGAGGTATGTTTTCAAAACTTAAATCATTGTTTTCGAGATAATTTAAAACCTTTTCGTGCATTTGTGCGAGAAGGTTTTTTGTGCATGTTTGGACATGCAATCACATATAGTGTGGAAAAAAGGATGAGGGCTTGTTTAAAAAATGGAAATGGTTTGTCACGATAATACTGGTGGCAGCAACTATGCTTGTAATTCGTTTAGAAGATCAAGGTGTAGTTGATACGCCTGTTCGAAAGATGGTCACAACCTCGGCAGATTTAACGTACTTAAGTGAGCTAGGGCAAAGTTGGTTCGATAAAGAAAATGAGGCCATTACAGTATCTAGTGATGTGGGGCAAGCAGATCTTTTAACTTTTGCTAATGCCCAGGTTTTTAAAGAGGGATATTTATTGCAGTATGATGTTGGCTTACCAGTTTATGCCGGACAGAACGGTTTAGTCGTGTTCACAGGCCATACAAAATATACGGGTAAGACCATGACCATCAGTTATGATGATGGTACAACCGTCTCTTATGGCATGCTAGATAGCTTAGCACAGCTACCTTATACATCCATACAGGTAAATGATTTGATTGGTATGAAAGAAGCTGGGCAACTTTATCTTTCCATTGAAAAAGGAGATACTCATTACGATTTAGAGCAAATTGTGCAATGGTTGGAAACGATGGAGACCCATGAAGATTAAATTACATCTTCTCTGTATTCCTCTCGTATTTGTCATGATTTTTAGTGGACAACTTGCTTATTACGCTATTATTTTTTTCTCGCTAATGTGGCATGAAACAGGTCACTTATTAGCAGCCTTACTGTGTGGCGTAAGAGTGAAATCATGTGTTATTGCACCTTACGGGGGGGAAATTCAATTTGAAAATCCAGCGGTTGTGCAAGCCTCGTCACTCCTATGGATTGCATTAGGAGGACCAATCGCTACTATTTTAGGGATTGGCCTCGCTTTTTTTATGCCCGAACTAATCGCAGGTAAGCTAATTAGTGTTCAACTTGTGTTATTATTAGTGAATATAATACCTATCCTACCATTGGATGGTGGCAGGATATTGTTAGCATGGTTATTTTTATATTATCCAAAAGCTCAAGTGGTGGAAATGTATTATTGGCTGTCGTTCATGGTTGCGACGACGTTATTTCTGATAACTTTAAATTTCTTACCACAATCTATTTTTTTAGCAATCATTTGTTTATTCATTTGGCTTCAAGTTTTAAAAGAATGGCGTTATCGAAAATATCGTATAGCTTTTGAAAAATATGTTATGAATAGATTGACTTAAAAAAAGCCATGTGGTAATATTTTAATGTTATTGTTTGTAGCACCCGTGCTACTACAACCGCTCTGGGAAGGTTTAAGTATCTTACTATAAGATCACCTTTATGAAACAGGCGAGTCTGAGTTTAAGAGGAGGTGCAGTAAAATGTACGCAATTATTGAAACTGGTGGTAAACAAATCAAAGTAGAAGCAGGTCAAGAAATCTACGTTGAAAAATTAGGCGTAGAAGCTGACGAGGTTGTAACTTTTGATAAAGTTTTATTCGTAGGTGGCGAAAACGTTAAAGTTGGTGCTCCATTCGTAGATGGTGCTACTGTAACAGCGAAAGTTGTTAAAGAAGGCCGTGCGAAAAAAATCGTTGTTTTCAAATTGAAAGCTAAAAAGAACTACCGTCGTAAACAAGGTCACCGTCAACCTTACACAAAATTAGTTGTTGAAACAATCAACGCTTAATAGTGAGGTGTAGCGAATGATACAAGTTACGATTCATCACGATGAAAATAGACATGTGTCAGCATTCGAATTTTCAGGACATGCTGGGTACGATGAATCTGGGAAAGATTTAGTATGTGCAGGAGCATCTACCATTGCCATTGGTACGGTAAATGCTATTTATGCATTACTACAAATCCAGCCAGAAGTCGAACAAGCTGCTGAAGGTGGAGGCTATCTTAAGGTAGATTTACCAACAGATTTAGAACCTGAAATAGATGCAAAACTACAGTTAATTGTTCAAGTAATGACTGCCCAAGTGTATTCTATGGTGCAAAATTACGGACAATACATCCAAATCAACTACAACCAAGTAGGAGGTGGAACTCGATGAAATTATTATTAGCTTTAGACCTTCAACTTTTCGCATCGAAAAAAGGGGTAGGTTCTACTAAAAACGGACGTGACTCTGAGTCTAAACGACTTGGTGCTAAACGTGCTGATGGCCAATTCGTAACTGGTGGTTCAATTCTTTACCGTCAACGCGGTACAAAAATTTACCCAGGTACAAACGTAGGTCGTGGTGGTGACGATACACTATTTGCTAAAGTTGACGGCGTTGTTAAATTCGAACGTTTAGGTCGCGATCGCAAACAAGTATCTGTATACCCAGCACCACAAGAAGCTTAATCTTTTATAAGATATCATAAAGCGGAGGACTGCATTTATTGCAGTCCTTTTTTTGGCTAAATTTCAGCCACTTTCAAGAGATGGCTGTTAAATCGAAAGTGTAGCACAGCAATTAGGTGATGAAATTTAGGCAGTTTTCATTTTTTCAGTAGCGTCAAAAGCCACTGAAATAAAGGAATTCTGACTTTGGTCGTCATGTCCTGTAGCAACGACTAACCAACTTCTCATTGGCCCAAAAAAGAGCGATTTCAGACGCAATTATGCCTGAGCGTAATTGAATAAAGAATTAAGGGAAAAATACAGTAAAACTTGTTATACTAGTAAAGATAACTTTATTGGAGTGAATGGGATGAACAATCAATCACTAACCATTAGTGAAGTATTACGTTTTGCAAATCATGATTTTGTGAATCAATTACAATTGATTCGCATGAATTTAGATTTAGGTAGAGTTGATGAATCAAAGGAACTTATTCAGCATTTTTCAGAACAGTTAAGAGTGTTTTCTATCCTCAATCGACTACAATTACCACAAACAATCGAATGGCTCCAAACAGCAGGATGGCGTTTCCCTTCCTTAGCTTGGAAAATAAACGGCGACATAAAAAAGCCTGTGACCAATAAGATTGATCAGGAAATTGTAGATTACTTAAACAAAACAGTTATGCATGTTTATGATACATTAGATCCATTTACAGAGCAGATCCTCACGCTTGATGTACGTGTTGACGATCATACATTTGCCGTGACATTCACGCTAAATGGGTTATGGAGTGCTGATGCATTCACCGAAAAAGGTTTGAAACAATTCGACATTCAAACAATTGAGCAGACAAATACACGCTGGCAATATGTCTTGAGTGCAAATAGGGAGTGAACTAAATGTTTGTCGATCACGTAAAGATTTATGTTAAAGGTGGCGACGGCGGAGATGGCATGGTTGCCTTTCGTCGAGAAAAATATGTACCGAACGGTGGTCCAGCTGGTGGAGATGGTGGACATGGCGGTAATGTCGTATTTGAAGTAGAGGAAGGCTTACGTACGTTAATGGATTTCCGCTATAAACGCCATTTTAAAGCACCGCGTGGGGAGCATGGTATGAGTAAAGGCATGCACGGTAAAAATGCGGAAGATTTAATTGTTAAAGTTCCACCAGGTACAGTGGTTATGAATGAAGAAACAAATGCTGTTATTGCTGACTTAGTCGAGCATGGGCAAAGAGCTGTTATTGCGAAAGCGGGCCGAGGTGGACGTGGAAATTCTCGCTTTGCTACACCTGCCAACCCAGCGCCAGAACTTTCTGAAAAAGGTGAGCCAGGACAAGAATTAAATGTTATATTAGAGTTAAAAGTTTTAGCAGATGTAGGTTTAGTTGGTTTCCCAAGTGTTGGTAAATCGACACTTCTATCTGTTGTTTCTGCTGCTAAGCCAAAAATTGGTGCTTATCATTTCACGACAATTGTACCGAATTTAGGCATGATTGAAACGGATGATCACCGAAGCTTTGCGATGGCAGATTTACCAGGGCTAATTGAAGGGGCTCATGAAGGGGTAGGATTAGGCCACCAATTTTTACGACATATTGAACGTACACGCGTGATTGTCCATGTGATTGATATGTCAGGAATGGAAGGTCGAGATCCATATGAGGATTATTTAACAATTAATGATGAGCTGAAACAATATAATCTTCGTTTAACAGAGCGTCCACAGATTATTGTAGCTAATAAAATGGATATGCCTGATGCAGAGGAAAACTTAACAGCATTCCGCCAAAAGGTAGGAGAAGACGTTCAAATTTTCCCAATTTCTGCTGTTTCACGTCAAGGGTTAAAAGAGCTGCTGTTTGCTATTGCGGATCTATTAGAAGTAACGCCTGAATTCCCACTATATGATGAAGTAGAGGAACAATCAGACGCAACTGTCATGTACAAGCATGAGGCAAAAGGTGAAGATTTCGAAATCACTCGTGACGATGACGGTACATTTATTATTAGTGGTTATGCCATTGAGCGCTTATTTAAAATGACCGACTTTAGCCGTGAAGATGGTATACGTCGTTTTGCTCGTCAATTGCGTGCAATGGGTGTGGACGAGGCTCTACGTGAACGTGGAGCACAGGATGGCGATACAGTTCGCCTACAAGAGTTTGAATTTGAATTTGTCGATTAAGACATGAGTTTTAGGGGGAAGCGTATGAAGAATGTTGCGAATCAGCGATATTATTTAGTTCGTGAGGATGTTTTAACGGATGCAATGCAAAAAACTTTGGAGGCGAAACACTTATTATCAAGTGGTTCAGTATCTTCCATTTGGGATGCGGTAAAGCAGGTGGATTTATCGCGAAGTGCGTTTTACAAATATCGTGATGCGGTTTTTCCTTTTCATTCAATTGTGCAGGAACGCATTTTAACAGTCTTTTTACAGCTTCAAGATAGAAAAGGAACACTAGCTAAGCTTTTAGAAACTGTGACAATTACACATTGTAACGTATTGACGATTCATCAAACAATCCCTATTCAGGGACGTGCCAATGTTACATTATCATTAGATGTAACAAGTATGACATGTGATCTTGATGACCTAATCCAGCAATTAAAGCGTTTGGATTTTGTTGAGTCAGCGGAAGTCATTAGTTCTGGTGCTTTGTAATCACAGTAAGGTGTTCGATCCTTTAATTTTTGACAAAAATGACAATTATCGTGTTTAATAATCCTTATGTTCTTGAAGCACTGGAGTAATAATACGATACCAAAGCTCAAATAAGGAGCTGTCCCTTAGTGATACATCAATCGCTAGGGACTGCTCCTTATTCCATAAAGGAGGTTTTTGCAATGACAAAGCAACAATGGGAAAATCGAATCGCATATTTAGGACCGGAAGCATCATTTACATACTTAGCAACAAAGTCTACTTTTCCAAATGAGTGGCTTGTACCCTGTGCAACGATTCCAGAATGTATTGAGGCAGTAGCAGAGGGAAAGGTAGATTTAGCCGTTGTACCATTAGAAAATGCCTTAGAAGGTTCAGTTACGCTCACACTTGATTACCTATTCCATGAAGCATCACTATATGTAACAGGTGAATTATTACTGAAAATCCAGCAGCATTTAATGGTCAATAAAGCGCAGAAGGATAATTGGCAGTCCATTGAAGGGGTCTACTCCCATCCACATGCTCTAGCCCAATGCCATAAATATTTATTTTATCGTTTCAGTCACGTGCCACTTCAACAAACATCTTCAACAGCAGCTGCCGCGAAATATGTATCCGAAAACCCAGAACAATGTATTGCAGCGGTTGGAAATGCAGCTGCTGCAGAAAAATATGGCCTTGACATAGTAGAGTCCAATATCCATGATTTCCATTTTAACCATACTCGTTTCTTTGTTCTGTCTAAGAAAAACCAACGTTTGCCACAAGAATTATCCGATGGGCAAGCGAAAACAACTTTAATGATTACATTGCCGACTGACCGTTCAGGGGCATTACATCAAGTGCTTTCTGTCTTTGCATGGCGTCAACTGAATTTAAGTAAAATCGAATCGCGTCCGTTGAAAACAGGACTAGGTGATTATTTCTTCATGATAGATGTGCTAGCCGATGAAAAAATACCAATGATGCGCGGTGCTATGGAAGAACTTGCTGCACTAGGTTGCAAAGTAAAGTCATTAGGTACATACTTTACGTATCTTACATCTGACGAAGCATAATAGCTCTAGCTCTAAGGGGGAAATATAATGCGTGGGATCATTTTATTTGATGGTATCTGTAACTTTTGTGATAGCACCGTTCAATTTATTATCAAACATGATCAAGCAGGTTATTTTCAATTTGCGTCATTACAAAGTGATGTCGGTCAAGCATTACTCCGGCAGTTTAATATATCCGACAATATAGATAGTGTGATCCTCATTGAAGATGGGAAAGCATATGTTGAATCGACGGCAGCTTTAAAAATATCCAAAAATTTGGAGAAGATTTGGCCTTGCTATAATCTGTTCATTCTGGTGCCTCCAATTATTCGCAATGCGTTATATAGACTGTTCGCTAAGCACCGTTATCGTTTATTTGGTACAAAAAAGGAATGTCTTTTACCTACCAATTCACAAAGACAACGATTTCTCTCCTAATAGGTTGAGGAAATGGATGGAGTCATACTCGAATGAAATAATGAAGCACAGTATGAGAAAATACTGTGCTTTTTTTTATTGGTCTGTCACCAAATAGCCCTTTTTTTGTAAGGCTTGTTCAATTAATGTTAATACTTCCACAGAGGGGGCTGTAATGACATGAAGATGAATGCCTCCCGTTAGTGCAGATAAGTAATTAGCCTGAGTGGCATTAACCCGTTCGATAAATTGTTTTACCTCATGACGGTTTGACACCATGATAGAGGCTGTTAGTTCGCCATAAATAGGATGTTCAACCATAACATTTTTGACTGTGCCACCACAATCTACAATTGTCATTAGCTCATCTTCTGTTTGCTCAGATGTGTGTATGCAAGGTAATGTGCGTTCAACAGTTTGCTGTAATTGCTCCTGATGCATATAAAGATAACCCTGACTCGTAGCGATAATGGGTTCGTTTCTTGCCTTTAATAAAGTCATATCATTGACGATAACTTGTCTAGAAACATTGGCGAATTTAGCTAAGTCTGTCCCTGTTATAGGTGCTTTACTTTTTTTTAATTGCGCTAATAGCTGCAGTCGGCGTTCCTCGCCTAACATTTTTTTCATATGAGATCACCTCTGCCCGTAATAATGGAAACAGTATTCCCTATAGGTTAGTGTACCATGAAGCATTTCTAACTTGTTGAAATTTTTGTATCCAATTGGAACATTGAACATATGATACCTAGAGAGGAAGGGAGGAAAAAATTGCGTATTCATATTGTTCAAAAGGGAGACACATTGTGGAAGATTGCGAAAGAGTACGGCATTTCGTTTGAAGATTTGAAGCGGCTCAATGTCCATCTTGCCAATCCAGATTATATTGTCCCGGGCATGGAAATTATTTTGCCTGAAAAAATAAACAAAGAGCCACATAGAGAGTCACATAAAGAAATGCCAAAAAAGGAATCACAAATGCATAAGGAGACACCTAAGGAAGTTCCGAAAAAAGAGGTACAGAGGCCAATGCCTCCACCACCACCAATTGTACCGCCAGCTCCAATGCCAATGCCAGAGCCACAAATGATTCCAATACCTATACCAATGCCTATGCCAATGCAGATGCCACAACAACCGATGTGGGTTCCACAGCCTGTAGAAATGAATTGGCACCAACAAGTAGTCATGCCACAAATAGAGCAAACGGTCACAACACCACCACCAGTACAAATACAACCAGCGCCACCGCCGCCACCACCTGTAGCGAAGCCAATGCCACATCCAATGCCACAACCAGCACCACCGCCAATGCATATCATGCCACATATGCCTGCGGTACCACATTGCTCAAGCTGCCATCAACCAATTTATCATCATCAAATGTGGTGGCCAATGCCAATGCAGCCACAGGCCGAGCAGTATATGATGCCGCAGCAGCCGATGTCCTTTGAGATGCCAGAAAATAAAATGGGCGAGATGGAAGACTTCTTAGAGTCTACGTCACCATTTTTCCACACGCCTAATCATCAACAAATGCAACCACAATTTAATATGATGCCTGAAATGAACATGGGCAAATCATGTGGCTGTGAAGCACAACCTTGTGGCTGTCAATCACAACCAATGCCGATGCCAATGCCTGCATGGCAAATGGATCCATGTCATTGTCCACCACCACCATGCCCAACGCATTGTCCACCGCCGTGCCCGTCATCAGTAGGACCTTGGATGTCACCGCATTATTTCCCAGGCGGGATGACGCCTTATCGATGGTGAAAAAGCGTATATTGTCGAAGAGGTAAAATCAAATATTTGGAAATATAGATATCGATCGAATACTTATTTTGTCAAACGAGCAAAACAACTAGAGATTGCAGAGAAGGTAAGAACGATTCATCGCCAGCTAGGTCGAATTGAACCTAACCTTATCCTACCATTAGTCCGGAGTGATGATGAGCAGCTCATTGTGCAAGAATGGCAAGAAGGAAGCCATGGTGCCAACTTTGCTCATAAAAAGGATCGGAAGGAATCTCTTGAACTACTAATAGCTTTACATGACACATATAAAAAAATCGCTTGGCAACGCTTGCCTGGCTTGCATACCTATTCACAACTTTTAAAATGGCAAATGCGTCATCTGCGTTTTAAAAGCAGAAGAAATGAGTTCCGGGCTTTCTTAACGAAAGAAGAAATCGATCAAATTTTGCATTATAGTGATAAATCGTTGCAGTTAATTGCCCTGGAGGATGTAGCTGAAAAGGAAATTACACTATTGCACGGGGATGTTGTACATCATAATTTTTTATGGTGCACGGACGGACAATTGCGTTTAATTGATTTTGATTTGGCGCATCTTGGAGAAGCCGATGACGAATATATTTTATGGTTGCATCGGGTACTACCCGCAGTCGATTATGATTTAGCTAAAGTTTTTGCGGAATTACCAGAGCTGAAACGACTTGATAAAAGAAAGCTTCATCGTTTAAAATATCCGAATGAACTATTGCGAGAATGGCTTTTTGCTGTGGATTTACCACTTGATCAGCAACTAGTATTTTTAGATTATTTAGTACCATTTACTAAACGAGCCCTCACCTATTGGCCAAAACTGTGGTACGATATTGATAGATTTGTGAAGAAATGACCGTCATTTGGCGGTCATTTTTGTCTTGAACAGCGTTTTGGATACTACTTTCTGTCGAGCATTCGTTCGCTATATGCTATAATCGAAGACGATGATTGTGAGGGAATATAGATGTATGATTATTTAAAAGGACTAATTACTCGTATTACACCAGAATATATTGTGCTAGAGCAACAGGGGATTGGCTGGCAATTGAATACACCCAATCCGTTTGCATTTCGAACATCAGCGCTTGAACAACAAATTTATGTTCATTTGCATGTACGAGAGGACGCACAAATGCTTTACGGTTTCCCGAATCTAGATCAACGCGAGCTGTTTCGTAAGTTAATTTTAGTATCTGGAATAGGTCCGAAGGGGGCACTAGCTATTTTAGCGACTGGCAACCCACAGCAGGTTATTAGTGCGATTGAACGGGAAGATGAAGCGTTTTTAGTGAAGTTCCCTGGAGTAGGTAAAAAAACCGCACGACAGATGATATTAGATTTAAAAGGTAAGCTAGGCTCTTTATTAGAGACAATTGAACTGCCGAGTACAGAAGATGAACTGCCACTGTTTGGCGTTAATCCTTATAAACACGAATTAGAAGAAGCGATTCTTGCTTTAATGGCACTTGGTTATTCTGAAAAGGAGCTCGAAAAAATTCGTCCGCAGCTTGAGGATAACGACAAGCTTGAAACGACAGATGCCTTTATGAAACAAGCGTTACAACTATTATTAAAATTAAAATAAGGAAAGGAGGGAAGAGGCATGTCTGAACGTATGATGGCTAGTGAGGCAAGTGGCTATGATGAACAGTTTGAATTATCTTTACGCCCACAAAGGTTAGCCCAATACATAGGGCAGCATAAAGTAAAGGAAAATTTACAAATTTTCATTGAGGCAGCAAAACTTCGGCAGGAAAGTTTAGATCATGTGTTGTTATATGGACCACCAGGGCTTGGTAAAACGACATTGGCTGCTGTTATCGCAAATGAAATGAGTGTCAATGTGCGCATGACAAGTGGTCCTGCGATTGAACGACCAGGAGATTTAGCAGCGATATTAAGTTCACTAGAGCCTGGCGATGTCTTATTCATTGATGAGATTCATCGACTACCTCGTGCCATTGAAGAAGTGTTATATCCAGCAATGGAGGACTTCTGTTTAGATATTGTGGTGGGAAAAGGTCCTGAAGCACGTTCTGTCCGCCTTGACTTACCTCCCTTTACCCTTATAGGCGCTACAACAAGAGCGGGTGCCTTGTCAGCTCCTCTGAGAGATCGTTTTGGTGTATTATTACGCTTAGAGTACTATGATGATAGTTCTCTTGCTGAAATTGTTGCTCGCAGTGCCCTTTTATTTGAGGTAGAAATTGAGCAAATAGCAGCAATGGAGATGGCAAGACGTTCCCGCGGTACACCTCGAATTGCCAATCGCCTATTGAAACGAGTACGAGATTATGCACAAGTGCTTGGAGATGGTATGATAACGGAGGGTCTTGCAAAGCAGGCTTTAGAGCTGTTACAAGTTGATCCAAGAGGGCTTGATCATATTGACCATAAACTTGTCACAAACATGATTGAGCGCTTTCGAGGAGGTCCTGTGGGCTTAGATACACTTGCGGCATCGATTGGTGAGGAACGGGTGACGATAGAAGATGTATATGAACCCTATCTCATGCAAATTGGGCTTATTCAACGTACACCACGAGGAAGAGTGGCGACACATTTAGCCTACGAACATTTTGGATATGAGTATCCCCAACAAACATAAAGAAGGAAGTTTTTTTCATGCGTGTAGAAGATTTTGATTTTGAATTACCAGAGGAGCTTATTGCCCAAACACCATTAGTAGATCGTACAGCTAGTCGATTAATGGTCGTGACACCCGGCTCAAATGAAGTAGAGCATCACCATTTTGCTCATGTCTTAGATGAGCTACGTGAGGGAGATTGTCTTGTGTTAAACGATACAAGGGTCTTACCTGCTCGCTTAATGGGTGTAAAAGAGGAGACAGGTGCCCATATCGAGGTATTGTTACTGAAGCAATTGGCAGGTACAGATGAGTGGGAAACCCTTGTAAAACCAGCAAAACGCGTAAAAGTAGGGACAGTGATCACATTTGGGGATGGGTTGTTAACAGCTACTTGTACAGGTGAGCTTGACCATGGTGGACGAACATTTGAATTTCATTTCGATGGAATTTTTTATGAAATATTAGAGCAGCTTGGTGAAATGCCATTACCGCCTTATATTCGAGAGAAGTTAGAAGACAAAGATCGCTATCAAACGGTCTATGCGAAAGAGCGTGGCTCAGCTGCTGCTCCAACAGCGGGTCTACATTTTACAGAAGAATTATTAGAACAAGTAAAGGCAAAAGGGATAGAGGTTGTCTTTATTACTCTTCATGTCGGACTTGGTACATTCCGTCCTGTTAGTGTGGATTCGATTGAAAACCATGAAATGCATGCCGAATTTTATAGTGTGACGGACGAAGCGGCAGACACGATTAATCGCGTAAAGCGTAATGGTGGTAAGGTAATTGCTGTTGGGACAACCTCCACACGTACATTAGAGACAATTGGCTCTAAATATGGTGGTGAAGTACGACCAGAGCAAGGTTGGACGTCTATTTTCATCTATCCAGGCTATACGTTTACCGTGGTGGATGGTTTAATTACAAACTTCCATTTACCAAAGTCAACACTTGTTATGCTAGTGAGTACGCTAGCCACTAGAGAAACAATTTTAAGTGCATATCAGCAAGCTGTAGAAGAAAAATATCGCTTCTTTAGTTTTGGTGATGCTATGTTTATTCGACCAAAAGAATAAGAAAAGAAATAATCGGAGTACTGTTTTTACTTCAGATCAGAGAGGATTTTTATTTTTATGACACAGCCAGCAATTCGCTATGAATTACTTCATACATGTAAACAAACAGGAGCACGTCTTGGTATCGTGCATACACCACACGGCTCCTTTGAAACGCCAGCATTTATGCCAGTTGGGACACAAGCAACGGTTAAAACGATGTCTCCTGAGGAATTAAAAGAAATGAATGCCGGTATTATCTTATCCAACACGTATCATTTATGGCTTCGTCCAGGCAATGATATCGTCAAGGAAGCAGGCGGACTGCATAAATTTATGAACTGGGATCGACCAATTTTAACAGATTCAGGCGGTTTCCAAGTATTCTCGCTAAGTAAGTTCCGCAAAATTGAGGAGGAAGGCGTTCATTTCCGTAATCATCTTAATGGAGATAAATTATTCCTAAGTCCCGAAAAAGCGATGGAAATTCAAAATGACTTAGGCTCTGATATCATGATGGCCTTCGATGAATGTCCACCGTATCCTGCAACACATGAATATATGCTGCAATCAGTAGATCGTACAACACGTTGGGCAAAACGATGCAAAGAAGCTCATAATCGTCCGGAAGAACAAGGGTTATTCGGAATCATTCAAGGTGGTGAGTACGAGGATTTACGCCGTCGTTCTGCAGAAGCATTAGTGGAGTTAGATTTCCCAGGCTACGCTATAGGAGGATTATCTGTTGGAGAACCAAAAGATATTATGAACCGTGTACTTGAGTTCACAACACCGTTAATGCCAGCAAATAAACCTCGATATTTAATGGGAGTGGGTTCACCAGATTCATTAATCGATGGTGCCATTCGTGGTGTTGATATGTTTGACTGTGTTCTGCCAACACGTATTGCCCGTAATGGTACACTGATGACATCAGAAGGTCGTTTAGTCGTTAAGAATGCAAAATATGCTCGTGACTTTGGGCCGATTGATCCGAACTGTGATTGCTATACATGTAAAAACTATTCACGTGCTTATATTCGTCACTTGATTCGCACAGAAGAAACATTCGGTATTCGTTTAACGTCTTATCATAATTTACATTTCTTGTTAAAGCTAATGGAACAAGTACGTGAGGCAATTCGTCAAGATCGCCTAGGTGATTTCCGAGAAGAGTTTTTCGAGAAATATGGCTTTAATGGACCAGATGCCAAAAACTTTTAACCAATTACTTTTGTAGGGATAATAAAGTGAGGTATTTTTCCATGAAAAGGACATTAGCAATCCTCTAATGTCCTAAATGACTAGCCATAGTATGGCCAACTCATTCAAAACTTTGTAAAAAGTGAATATTTCTAGCAAAATATTGTCAATCATAGAAAAAATATTAGTAAATGAGAAAATTTTTGGGCTTGTCCATCGCTTTTTAATGGTGGAATAGTCTATACTAAAAAAGTGAGATTTGGAAAGGGGGCAAGAAGTATTATGGATCAATTATTAGGCTTAGCACCAATATTATTAATGTTCGTTGCTATGTGGTTTATCTTAATCCGTCCAGCTAAAAAAAGACAGCAGGAAACACAAAATATGCAAGGCAGTTTGCAACGTGGAGATAAAGTCATTACAATTGGTGGCATGCATGGTGTCATTGATGCAATCGAGGACACAGCAGTAACATTAAAGATCGCTGATAATGTACGTGTTAAATTTGACCGTCAAGCAATCGGCCGAATTGAGAAAGACGTTTAATCATTAAAAGGAAAAAGGCTTACAATAGGCATAGCTATATTGTAAGCCTTTTCTTATGAAGTTGAAGCAGAAGGGATAACTTCCTCCTGCTTCTTATTTCATTGTATTTATTTTATGAATTAATTCGGCACCTGAATCATTGCCATTTACAATGATTCTACTCAGTGTAAATAATCCATCACCTTTTTTGACATTTTTATTTTGAATGACAAAGCCCATTTTAAAGCCAGCCTCCCGCGCTATTTTAATGGTAGTTGCAGATTGAATACCGTATGGATAGCTAATGGCGATGGGCTCATAGCCTAATTTTTCTTTAATTATGTTTCTGGAGTGAATAAAATCATTTTTGACTCTTGCTTCGTACTGCTCTTGACTTTCTAATTGTCCATTCAAATAGCTTGGACCGTAAATGGCACCATTCATTCTACCGAATTTTGAAGGTAATTTATAATGCGAGTCCCAAGTATGGCTTTGGATCGTTATATAATCCTGCATTTCTTTTAATTGATCCCAGTTCATTTTGGCAATTTCATGTGGATAGGCAATTTCTTTGCTTGTGTCGGTAATTCGACTTGCAATAACAAAGATTTCTGCATGTAGTTCATATTTTTTCAAAATCGGATAAGCCATTTCATAATTGCTGAGATAGCCATCATCAAAAGTAATCAATACAGGCTTTTCGGGTAATTTGATTTGGTTCGTTAAGTAATCATGTAATTCTTTGACTGAAATCGCATGATAACCTTCTTCCTTCAGTGCTCTCATCTGTTTATCAAAATTAGTGGGTGAAATAACCGTATTATTGTTTATATTGTCCGCTAAATGGTGGTACATAAGAACGGGTATAGTTTGTTCTTGATATCCATGAGTAGGAAATGGATGCGTGAACAGAACGATATAAACAACAACAAAAGCAATTATTTTCCGTATCATTTTCTCACCTTTGCTGTTTATAGTCTTAAGTATGTCGTTCATTATATTGTGTACGAACAACTATGGACTATTCCTTGAATAAAATCATTTTTCAGCAATATCTCACCATTAATCTGTATAAAAAATAAAAATAAGGTCACCTTGATATTATGGGGGTGTATTTTAATGGAAGAATATTTCCATATTATTTTTAGAACCTGTTTTTTATATGTGTTTATCATCATCGTCTTTCGATTAATGGGTAAACGAGAAGTGGGTGAGCTATCTGTCATTGATTTAGTTGTATTTGTATTAATTGCAGAAGTGGCTGCTTTTGCATTAGATGATTATAAAAATCCTCTATTTAATGCTATTCTACCCATTATTATTTTGCTCTTCATACAAATATTAAGTGCTTATTTATCGTTGAAGTTCAAGAGAATTCGTGACTTAGTTGACGGTGATCCAGCGTTACTAGTGAAAGACGGTGTGATATTAGAGAGCGAAATGCGAAAACACCGTTATAATTTGGATGATTTATGTCAGCAATTGCGAGAAAGTGGTATCGCCTCTGTCTCCGATGTTGCATTTGCTTATTTAGAACCTTCGGGTAATCTTTCCGTTTACAAAAAAGATGAAAAACCATTTGTTTATCCATTGATTATTGACGGAGATATTCAAGAAAGACATTTATTAACTATGCATAAAGATGTGGAATGGTTGAAGAATGAACTAGCTAAAAATAATATTACAGATAGTGAGACAGTGTTTTTTTGTATTTGGGAAGACGAGCGACTGTATATCCAATTAAAAGAAAGCTAAACTTTCTTTGCTAATTTACGGATATAGCGGAAATCCGTTATACGTAATTGATTTGTAAATAATAAACTCGTAAATAGTAAAAATAATGTGACAAAGCTATTTAAAATAAATGGTAGTGATAGTAATGGCATAAGGAAGTACTGGGCGATACAAACGGCAATAAAGCAACTATAAGGTACCACAAACATTCTAAAGCCTGCTCGTAAGTTTTTCCGTTGTCTAACAGTTGCGATATGCAAGAAAGACGTTAGTAAAACGCCAAAGCCAATAGCTACCACAGCTCCTTTTTCTTGGATACCAGGCTGAGAGGCAAGTACAAACATAACAAATAATTTTCCTAGGCCACCATAAATGGAGTTCATCATCGCAGCCCGAGCTTCGCCAATCGCCTGAAGGATGGAGTGCAAAGGGCTTTGAATATAATAAAAATAAAAAATGGGTGCTAAAATTTTTACGTAACCACGATTTTCTTCTAAATGGAAAAGCTTCATAGCCAATTCATCACCATGTACAAAGAAATATGTAGCGGCAAAACAGCCCACTAAAGAAGATAATCGTAGGGAAACCGAAATCCGCTCCTGTAACAAAGGAGTATGCTGACGAGCGACGGCATCACTAACAGCTGGAATAAGAACAATCGATAAAGCTGTTGACACAAACGCAGGAAATAGCAGTAATGGCACCAACACACCAGAGATGACACCGTAAAGAATGGTAGCTGCAGATGCAGTTAATCCTGCCACTGTTAAAGCCTTCAAAAAGATGATTGGTTCTAAAAACCAAGTGAAAGAACCAAAAAGCTTACTGCCTGCGGAAGGTAGTGCTATACGGAGCATTGGCGATGAAGGATAACCTTCGATTTTTGTCTTGCGCGCAATCAGTTTCTTTTTTGAAATTATATAATGCAGCCATAAATAGAGGAATGCTACTACCTCTGCAGCAAGTGTAATACCCATTGCGGCAGCTGCCGTCACAGCAGCATTATTATAGTTAGCCACATATGGAAGCATTAGCGTAATAAAGCTAATACGTACAACTTGTTCAATCATTTGTGACCATGCGGTCGGTGTAATTTTAGCGATTCCCTGTAAATAAGCACGTAATAAACCAGATCCTACTGATACAGGTACAGCAAAGAGTGCAATCCATAAGGTGAAGGTTGTATGTTCATTATGTAAAAGTGTCGTAGAAATATATGGTATGGTAAGTGCAACGAGTGGCATAAAAACGATCATGCCAATAAATGACCAAAGAATGGCAGTACGCATGACGCCAAATATGCTTTCGCGTTTATTTTTAGCTAGTAATTCTGCCACAATTTTAGCTACAGCAATAGGTAGTCCAAGTTGAATGAGTGAGATGAAGAAAATAAAAGCTGGATAGACGGTCATATAAATGCCGACTGCCTCTTCACCAGCAATTCGCATAAATTGCATTCTATAAAAGAAGCCAAAAAGTTTAGATAAAAAAATGACAAACATTAAAAATAATGTACCCCGTACAAAAGAACTCATGCCATCCGTCCCTTCTCAAGCCGCAAAAATTCATTTACACTATTTGTATGCAAGCATGTCTTACGTTACGACTTTGATTGGAGATGATTCAAAATGAGTATGCAATATGAGCAACTATTTGAAAAAATTCGTCCTGCAATTGATAGTAAGATAGCAGAGTTCAAGTATTTTCATTACGATGCTATAACGGCAGAAGAGCTTTGGCGGTACTGTGTTGAAAAAAAATGGCGTAAAAAGAAAATAGATCAACTACGCTTATATGAGGTGATTGCTACCATATTCTCGGTATCACCATCTGATATCGTCTCATTTAATCAAGTAGAGTTTTTACAAAGTGATAATTGGTTTGAAGAACTGAATACAGAAGAATTACAATTACTGCTTGGTCCAGTCAAAACATAAATTACGATGTGTCAAATCTTGCAAGAATTCAAAGAAACCTATATGTGTTGAATTGACACCAAGCGCAACCTGTTTCATAATAAGTGTGTTGCGCTTTTTTTATTTTGAAATACTGTATACTTACATAAACCTCCCATGCGATATTACTTGCATTAGGAAGGCTAGTACCTAATAATACAAAGATAAACTTGCGCGTTATGAACGAATGAAATAAGTGAAGCTACCTTTTTGAGACACAGGTAACATGATTCTAATGAAAAGGAGGATTAATTGTTTCAAAAGGTATTGCTAGTTACTTGTTTGGCGTGTAAGGACAACCCTTACACCATTTCGAGGAGGATTTTCAATGAAACTAAAAAGTCGTATAGTTGCATTCCTATTAATTCTTGTGCTTTTGGTAGCTGGAATTAGTACGACTGTAAACGGCGTCTTAAAGGACATTAAGCTTGGTCTTGACTTACAAGGCGGGTTTGAGGTGCTTTACGAGGTAAATGAATTAAAAGAAGGACAAAAAATCACACCGGAAGTTGTTACAGCAACATCAACTGCGCTTGGTGAACGTGTAAATACTATGGGGGTTAGTGAACCGAGCATTCAGGTTGAGGACAAGAATCGTATTCGTGTTCAATTAGCAGGTGTTGAGGATCAGGAATCCGCACGTAAATTATTGTCTACGTCTGCAAATTTAACATTCCGCGATGTCGATGATAATTTATTATTGGATGGAGACGATTTAAAGGCAAATGGTGCTAAAGACTCCTTTGACCAACAAAATCGTCCAATTGTTTCTTTAACATTAAAAGATGCGAAAAAATTTGCTGATATAACAAGTAAAATTGCGGCGAAACCTGCAGGCCAAAATTTATTAGTTGTATGGTTAGACTTTGAAGAGGGTGTTGATTCCTATAAAGCAGAGTCGCAAAAAGCAAAACCACGATATGCATCTGCAGCAACTGTTAGTCAAACATTAAATACTACAGACGTTATGATAAGTGGTAATTTCTCTGTTGAAGAAACTAAAAATTTAGCAGATATTTTAAATGCTGGGGCACTACCTGTAAAGCTTGATGAAATTTATTCCACTTCTGTTGGTGCTCAGTTTGGTGATGCAGCACTGAAAAGTACTATTTTTGCGGGTATTGTCGGCGTAGTAATTATTTTCTTATTCATGTTATTTTACTATCGTTTACCAGGCTTTATTTCCATCATTACACTTGTTGTATTCACTTTCTTAGTCTTGGTTGTATTTGATTGGATTAATGCCGTATTAACGCTTCCAGGTATTGCTGCCATTGTGCTTGGTATAGGGATGGCTGTGGACGCCAACATTCTAGCAGCAGAACGTATTCGTGAAGAACTTCGAGTAGGCTATTCTACTAAGCAAGCCTTCCAAATTGGGTCTAAACAATCTTTATCAGCCATTGTGGATGCACAGTTGACAACTTTATTAGCTGCTGCAGTACTGTTTCAATGGGGAACAAGCTCTGTTAAAGGATTTGCTACAACATTAATTATTAGTATCCTACTGAGCTTCTTAACAGCAGTTTGGGGTTCACGCGTCCTATTAGGGCTACTTGTTAATAGTGGTTATTTCAATAATCCAGCATGGTTTGGTATTGCAAAGTCCAAACAGCACAGTCTGGATGAAAATATTGGTACACTTGATTTATCAACGAAATTTGATCGTTTCGATTTTGTTCATAACCGTAAGAAATTTTATACATTCTCCTTAGCCATTTTAGTGGCTGGGTTAGTGGTTATAGGTATTTTCCGCCTAAATCTAGGTATTGATTTCTCAAGCGGTACTCGTGTCCAAATTGAATCTGATCAAACCTTAACAAAAGAAGAAGTATCCACGTATCTAGATAGCATCGACTTTTCATCAGAAGATATCATACTCTCTGGAGAGAAAAGTAATACAGCAGTTATTCGCTATAAAGATGACCTATCACAAGCAGAAATTTTAAAATTCAAAAAAGAAGCTGGCGAAAAATATGGCCATGAACCAGCTGTAAGTACCGTATCGCCAACAGTTGGTAAGGAACTTGTAAAGAATGCCATTAAGGCATTGTCTATTGCAGCACTTGGAATCATCATTTATGTAGCAATTCGCTTTGAATGGCGTATGGGTATTGGAGCAATTGTTTCATTATTGCATGATGTATTCTTAATTGTTGCTGTCTTTAGCTTCATGCGTTTAGAAGTAGATATTACGTTTATTGCGGCTGTGTTAACAATTGTTGGTTACTCCATCAATGATACGATTGTTACCTTTGACCGTATGCGTGAAAACTTAGATCGTTATGATACTATCAATGATCGAGAAGTATTGGCGAATATTGTAAATAAATCACTACGCCAAACAATGGGACGTTCTGTTAATACAGTCTTAACAGTTATTATTGTTGTTATAGCTTTATTAATTTTTGGTGCACCATCTATTCAAAACTTCTCGATCGCGTTATTGATTGGTTTAATTACAGGTATGTATTCTTCCATCTGTATCGCAGCTCAAATCTGGTATTCATTAAAAATTCGTGAAATGAAAAAATCAGATGGACAGCTACACAAGAAAGAGAAAAAACAATGGGGTACGGACGAACCTACTGTATAATTTAAATGGGCAGGGTAGAAAACAAATTGTTTTCTATACCCTGCTTTTATTATGCAAAAAAATCTGCTAGCTTTCTAAAAAGCAGCAGATTTTCTTTTTTTATATTTTAAATTGTTGAAGCAATGTTTGTAGTTGCTGAGCATGTTGACTTAACTCCTCAGCGACCGCGTTCACTTGCTGCATTGTTGCGACTTGTTCATCAACAGACTCTCCAATTATTTGTGAATTGCTGGCTGATTGATTTGATACGCTAGCTATTTCCGTGACAGAGGCAGCAACCTGTTCAGCACTGGCGGAAATTTCCTCGGATGTAGCAGAGATTTCTTCAATTTGCTCAGTAAATGCAGTCACGGCTGATGTGATAGAGTAGAAAGCATCTCCTGCCTCATGAATTTTGTTTACGCCGTCTTTGACAGAAGCTAGACCATTATCGACGGCAGCTGCAACATTGCGTGTATCTGTCAGAATTTCTTTTGTAATGGCAACTATTTGATTGGCAGATTGATTAGATTCCTCGGCAAGTTTACGTACTTCATCAGCTACTACCGCAAAGCCCTTACCGTGTTCCCCAGCTCTTGCCGCTTCAATTGCCGCATTTAATGCAAGTAAATTTGTTTGCTCTGAAATGGCCGTGATGACGGCTGTAATTTGTCCAATTTCTTCTGATTGTTTACTTAATTTTTCGGTTAATGTAGCAATTTCAGAAGTAGCCACAGAAATGATAGACATTTGTTCTTTCGCTGTGGAAATGGTTGTTCCTCCTGTTTGTGCGAGCTGAGTCATACTTTCTGCATTGGAATAAAGGCTTTGTGTCGCTTCTGCAATGCGTTGGACACCGGCTGCTGTTTCATCCATTGCTATGGCACTTTGCTGTGAAGCACTGGCGGATGAAAAGATATGTGTTGAGTTTTCTTGAATTCGTTGTGCAATATCATCAGAAGTTGCCGTCACTTCCTCCGTGCTAGCAGACAGCTCTTCAGAGACAGCTGATAGGTGGGAGGCACTATCTTGGATGTTTGACATTAATCCAGTTAGATTGTACTTTAAAGTATTGACGGCCACAGCTAGTGTACCAATTTCATCTTTGGATTGGTGAGTCAGCTCATCAATCGTTAAATCTCCTTGTGCTAATGTATCAGCCGCATCAATAGCCTGACGCAATGGCTGAACAATCGACCTTTTAACAAAATACATAAAGTATACGCCAATAACGATACTAGCTAATAGTAGCGTGATGGAAATAATAATTGCTCGTGCAACCGTTTGATTAACTTCAGCATCAACCTTTTGAAGCTGTTCATTATGATACTCTAACATTTCCTTCGTCAATTGGAAGATTTCTTTATTATCTTTTGTCACATCATTATTTATGTAAGAGAGTGCTAAATCTACATTCCCATTATGGAAGGCTTGGATCGCCTCTTCGGAATGAGTAAGTAAATCTTTTTGTAGTGCTGTGATTTGCTGCATGATATTTTTGGTGTAATCAGAACGAACAAGCGTTGAAAGTTCATTCACCGATTCTGGTAAAAGCTTTTCATAGCGCTCTAAATTAGCTTTAGCTGTTTCATCCTTTTGATTTAAAATATAGGAACGTAAAAATAAACCTTGTGATGCGAGTTCTTGCTGAATTTTCACTGTTAATTGCATTTGAACAATACGATGTTGCAGCACTTCTTCTAGATCATTTTGCGTAGCTTTAAATTGAAGAAAGCTAACAATGCTTGAAATGAAGAGTAAACATGTTAATGAAATGAAGCCCAGATTTAGTTTGTTACGAACGGACATAGACGTTCCTACCTTCTTTTGTTATATGGAAAAAATAAATGTTCTGAAATTACTATAACTTGATATTTTTACAAGGTCAATACTCAGAAAATTTTCAACTGCAGGAGTAAAATTTCCCTTTTTATAGTATTTTTAAAGGTTTATATACCTATATAAAAAGCTTCTGAAATCCATGTAAACCACTTGATTCTTCAAAATTGATTGACAATTATATTTGTTTGGCATAGAATTAAGGCTAACTTTTTGTTCGGTCAAGGTAGAAGGCTACGGGAGCGTGGTCAGCCTAAGAACAGATGAGCTGAGTTTAGATGAGAATAGCTGAGAAATTGTTGAATAAGAGTAGTAGCATAAGTGTGCAATTTAGAGAGTCAGTGGCTGGTGAGAACTGATTTGTACCTTATGTGAATGGGCTTATGAGAGTCGCCTTTAAAAAGCGAACGTGAATCCCCACGTTATAGGGAATGCTTGAACGATATATGGGACCTAGCTATCGAAATTATTAGCTATGAACCGTAGCAGGTGCAGGCATTAAAGTGAGAGCAAAATGCTCTAATATGAGGTGGCAACGCGGTCATGATCGTCCTCTGCAATTAGGAATAATCCTTTTTGCAGGGGATTTTTTTATTTTCATTCAACAGTGCAGTTTTTCTTTACTCGTCTAGACATTAGCTCAAGGAATCTTTGAAAAAGGAGATTGAAAGCTATGCAAACAACGAGTTCAAGAACAAAAATGAAAACCATCAATGGCGATTCTTTAACACCGATTTTAATTTTTAGACGTTTACAAGGTAAGTATAAATTTTTGCTGGAAAGTTCAGCCCAGCATGAGGGAGCGGGAAGGTTTTCATTTATTGGTGCGAATCCAAGAAAAACATATAAAGGTGTGGGGCAAGAAATTCAGGAGTATTCCTATCAAACAGGAAAAACCTATGTCCATAAAGGTGAGCTCTTTGCTCTACTGAAAAGACTCATGCCACGCATTTCCAATACGACTGAATTTCCGTTCTCTGGAGGTGCCGTTGGTTATATAGGTCATGGAGGAACATCGATGCTGCAAACCGATGCAAAGGATCTCCCAGATATTCATTTTCATGTATATGAAACGATCATTATTTTTGACCATGTAACAGATGAAGTGACGTTGATTCATACAAATATAAATGTGGAAAAACAAGAGCCTGACTTGGAGGATTTAGCCCAACAGTTGTTACAGGGGCATGCAAGTGAAGAAGCAACTTACATGTATCAAACGCTTGATACTTCTACACAGGATCAATTTTCAAATGCTCTACAGAACATTCAACGTAATTTAAACGGGGAAATGACAAGAGCCGTATTACCGAAGTGCTATTTGGCAAAGTTTCAGGGAGACACTTTTTCGTTATATAGACAGCTCCGTAAAAAAAAGCCGGCTGCCTATATGTATTATGTAGAATTTGAAGATTATGTAGTTTTAGGTACTTCTCCTGAAAGTCTAATACGAGTAAAAGGAGAACAAGTGATTGCAACCCCGACAGAGGGAACATACCCAAGGGGAGGAACGAAAAGTGACGACTTAGAAAATGAACGCAAACTATACAATCATCTAGAGATTAGAAAATCACATGCCGTCCTTGTGAGCGCAGTGCAACAAGAGTTACAGTCTGTTTGTTTTCGGGATTCCGTCCAGGTAATCGATGCTATGCGCATTGTGAAATCGAAGCAAGTCTTACACATGACTTCTAGCATAGAGGGACAGCTTTTGCCGATGCTTCATGCCCTTGATGTATTAGCAGCAATGCTACCACCATATTCAACTACAGGGATAGCTAAGGAACAGGCAACCCATTATTTTGAAAAATGGCATCAACCTGCGAGTATTTTTGGCGGAGCTCTCGGCTTCATTGGTTTTAATGGGCATTTGGATTTTGCTTTAACAGGGCAATCCATTGTGGTGAAACAGGCAATAATGCATATGCAATCGACCATTGAGGTTACAAAATATACGGACATATTAAGCGTTTTACAACAGGTGGAAGAGGAAGAACGAGCGTATTTACAGTTATTGGATAATAATGGAGGGCAAAACGAATGAAATATTTACAGCAGAAAGTGTTGCAAGGGGAGCATTTGATGTATGAAGAAATGCTGGAGGTGGCGCAATGGATATTTCAGGATGACACCCCTAAAGCTGAAATCGCAAGCTTTTTAACAGCCCTATCTATAAAGGGGGAAACTGCTCATGAAGTAGCGGCATTAGCAACAATCATGCGGTCATTTGCCCGTCATGTCCCTGTAAAAGAAGGGAGTTATATGGATAATTGCGGCACTGGTGGTGATGGTCTTCATACATTTAATATCAGCACTGCCTCTGCATTCGTGCTAGCAGGAGCTGGTGTTAAAATCGCCAAGCATGGAAATCGTAAAATTTCGTCTTCCTCTGGCAGCTCAGACGTTTTAGAGGCATTAGGTATTCATACAGATATGACAATTCCACAAACTGTAAATCTTTTGGAGAAAGAAGGAGTTGCTTTTTTATATGCACCGAATGTCCATCCTAAACTAAGGAGGATTGGGGAGGTGCGACGTTCACTAGGTCGACCAACCATCTTTAATCTAGTTGGTCCTTTAACAAATCCTGTAACCCTTTCAACACAATTTACAGGCATTAATCGTCCCCATTTTGTCATGGAATATGCTTCTGTACTTCAAATGCTAGGACGGGAACGTGCCATTGTAGTATCAGGTCCTCAAGGGCTAGATGAGGCTTCCTTAGCAGGGCAAAATACATTGGTTTTACTAGATAAAGGAGATTTGATTCCATTCTCATTGACCGCAGAGGATGTCGGTCTTCGCTCGGCACCATTAGAGGCCATTCGCGGTGGCAATGCTGATGAAAATGCGGTAATTATGAAAAATTTATTGGCTGGGGAGCAGAGTGCCTACTTAGATACGGTATTGTTAAATGTCGGAATTGGATTATTCGGTCATGGTCAGGCAGAAACGATTAAAGAGGGTGTGGCTATGGCGAAAGACAGTATTAGTAGTGGGCGAGCCCTACAAAAATTAGCAACGGTTGTAGCTTATAGTGAGCAATTAAAAGGAGTGGAGGTTGGACAATGAATATTCTTCAAAAAATACTTCAGCAAAAGAGAATAGAGGTAGGAGCATTATTAGAGCAGCCTGATCCTTTAGCAAATTTTACAAATCAGCAACGCCCTTCGTTATTCCAATCATTACGGCAAGCAAACACATTGCAGGTGATTGCAGAAATGAAACGTGCTTCGCCTTCCAAAGGGTTAATTGCTGGTGGGGCAGATCCAGTTGCCCAAGCAAAAGTTTATGCTCAGGCAGGAGCAGCCGCTATTTCTGTATTAACGGACAAGGAATTTTTTAAAGGTTCCTTTGAAGATTTAGCTGCAGTTGCTCGTGCTGTGGATACGCCACTTCTTTGTAAAGATTTTATGGTGGATCGAGTGCAAATTCGATTTGCGAAGGCAGCAGGCGCATCAATAATTTTATTGATCGTAGCAGCATTAACGGATGAAGCTTTACGTGATTTATATAGGTATGCAACGAGCTTAGGCTTAGAGATTTTAGTGGAAGTGCATGATAGTGAGGAGCTCGAACGTGCCCTTGCAGTCGATGCGAAATTGATTGGCGTTAATAATCGAGATTTACGTACTTTTGAAGTCAATTTACAGCGAACAAAGGAGATTGCAGAAGCCTTTCCGTTTGATGAGAAACATCTATTAATTAGCGAAAGTGGTATTTGGTCGCAGGACGATGCGAAACAAGTGGCAGCTATGGGTGCTAGTGGCGTTCTTGTTGGAGAAGCATTAATGCGGAGCGGAGATGCAGGGCAAGCACTCAGACGTTTACAAGTTCAAACCGAGGAGACTTCCGTATGACAAAAGTTAAAATTTGTGGATTACAAGAATTAGAACATATTCAAACAGCAATTCATGCTGGAGCAGATGCTGTGGGCTTTGTTTTTGCACCAAGTAAACGCCGTGTATCCATTGAACAAGCACAGCTGTTAGCAAAGCAAGTGCCACAAGGTATTTTGAAAATTGGTGTCTTTGTCAATCCAACTCCTGCTGAATTACAGGAAGCGGTTGAGCGAGTGCCTTTAGATTACGTGCAATACCATGGAGAGGAAACAGCAGCCTTTATTGCAGAACAAGGTTATCCGGCTATAAAAGCATTATCTATACGGACAAAAGAGGATGTGCAAGCCGCTGCTAATTATCAGGTGGACTATTATTTATTCGATGCCCCTGGAACTGATTTTAAAGGTGGAAGTGGTCGAACTTTTGACTGGACTTTACTCGATGAAGTGGGAATTCCACGGGAAAGATTAATACTAGCTGGTGGATTGAAGGCGGAGAATATTGAAGGAGCCATTACAGATGTAGACCCTCACATGGTGGATGTATCCAGTGGTGTAGAAACAGAAGGCATAAAGGATCATAAAAAAATACGGACATTTTTACAAATGGCAAAGAGGGGGCATAGATAATGACAATTTCGATAGCCAATAGTGTACCAACAAAGGAAGGGCGTTTCGGTCAATTTGGCGGGCGGTTTGTACCTGAAACATTAATGACGGCCTTGCTAGAATTAGAGACTGCCTACGAGGAAGCAATAAAAGATGCAGCATTTACAGAGGAGCTATCTTATTATTTAAAGTACTATGTTGGACGTGAAACCCCGCTTTATTTCGCAGAAAATTTAACAAGGAAGCTTGGTGGAGCGAAAATCTATTTAAAGCGTGAAGACTTAAATCATACAGGTGCTCATAAAATCAATAACGCGATCGGCCAGGCACTTCTTGCTAAACGGATGGGAAAAAAGAAAATTGTTGCGGAGACAGGAGCTGGGCAACATGGTGTAGCAACGGCTACCGCATGTGCCTTATTAAATCTTGAATGTGTTGTTTTTATGGGCGCAGAAGATATCAAACGTCAGCAGTTAAATGTTTTCCGTATGGAACTACTTGGCACGAAGGTTCAGTCGGTGGAAAGTGGATCAAAAACTTTAAAGGATGCTGTAAATGCTGCTTTGCGTTATTGGGTGACAAATGTGGATGATACGCATTATATTTTAGGCTCTGCGTTAGGCCCACATCCATTTCCAAAAATTGTCCGGGACTTTCAGCGTATTATCGGGGTAGAAACAAGGACACAAATTCTGCAAAAGGAAGGTCGTTTACCAGATGCAGTTGTAGCTTGTATTGGTGGCGGTAGTAATGCAATTGGTATGTTTCATCCATTCGTTGACGATGAATCAGTTGCCTTATACGGTGTAGAGGCAGCAGGAAGTGGTCTAGAAACTGGGCGGCATGCTGCAGCCATTGCAGGTGGACAATTGGGTGTATTACATGGCGCTTACATGTATTTACTACAAGATGAAAATGGTTTTGTTCAAGAAGCGCACTCTATTTCAGCGGGGTTAGACTATCCAGGGAAAGGGCCAGAACATTGTTATTTACATGAAATTGGTCGAGCACAATTTGACTCTATCACAGATGCTGAAGCATTAGAAGGCTTACAATTATTAAGTCGAACAGAGGGTATACTTCCCGCACTTGAAAGTTCCCACGCTATTGCTTATACAGCAAAACTTGCTAAAACTATGCCGAGTGACAGCATGATTGTGGTGTGCTTATCTGGCCGAGGGGATAAAGATGTACACACAGTTCGTGCGGCACTAGGAGGGGATCTGAAATGACGACTTTACAACAGGCGATTGACCAGACAAAGCTTGCAGGACATAAGGCTTTTATTCCTTATATGATGGCAGGCGATGGAGGATTAGAAACAATCAAGCCAACGGTCTTAAAACTACAGCAGCTTGGTGTAACAGCTGTTGAAGTAGGTATTCCCTTTACAGACCCAGTTGCAGATGGTCCAACAATTGAACGGGCTGGAGAACGGGCATTGGCAGCTGGCGTAACGTTGAGGAAAGTATTACAAACTCTCGCTTCATTTAGAGAGGAAATAACTGTCCCTTTAGTCATAATGACTTATTTTAATCCAGTATTAGCATATGGCTTGGAGGCTTTTGCTCAAGCTTGTGTAGCTGGAGGAGTTAAAGGAATTATCGTACCCGATGTGCCATTAGAGGAAAGCGGGATTTTACGAGAGGCCTTAAATCCACATAGCATTGATGTCATCCAGCTTGTATCATTAACAAGTCCTCCTGAACGCATTGCTCGAATTGCTGCTGCAAGCCAAGGATTTGTTTATGCAGTGACTGTAAATGGGATTACAGGAGAACGGTCTAATTTTGCTACTAATTTAGAACAACATTTTGCACGCTTGCGTCACGTAAGTCCAATCCCCGTACTAGCAGGATTTGGCATTTCAACGCCTGAGCAAGTAAATAGTATGGGAATGTTGGGAGATGGAGTCATCGTTGGAAGTGCCGTTGTAACGGCTTTACATGAAGGCAGGATGGCAACAGTAGAAGCATTAATAGCCGCTTCAAAAGGCATGTATGAAAAGTCTACTCTTTACTAGAGTAGGCTTTTTTTCTGTGTGGTGGATAGAGTGGTGGAAGTGATGGATAGCGTAGGCAGAGTGACGGATAGTGTAGGGAAAGTGGCGGCATGCCGAAACTGGCAGATAGCCCTACTTGGATAAAACTATCAATCTTACGGATAGTGCGTATCGTGTAGAATTTCGGTATAATAGCTTTCGTAAGGAAGTGAGAAGATGATTCTATCGAAAAAAAGATGGCAAGTGGAGCGCCCAGACGTAAAACTTGTACAAGCATTACAAAATGACTTACAACTTTCTGCGATTGCAGCAAAAATTTTAGCAGCAAGAGGCTGTGAAACAACAGCTGATGCAGAAAGCTTATTAAATATGACAGAAGCGAATGTTCATGACCCTTTTCTCATGCACGGTATGGCGGAAGCGGTGGCACGAATTGAGCAAGCTCTTGATAATGGAGAAAAAATTTTAGTCTATGGCGATTATGATGCCGATGGTGTGACAAGTACGACGGTTATGCTAAATGTTCTATTGGATCTTGGTGCTGATGTATCTTTTAAAATACCGAACCGTTTTATTCATGGTTATGGGCCAAACGAGGCCCTTTTCCGGGAAGCGTATAATGAGGGTGTGCAGTTAATTATCACTGTGGATAATGGGATTTCGGGGATCGAACCTATTCGTGTAGCGAAGGAGCTTGGTCTGGATGTCATTGTGACCGATCACCATGAAGCTGGGGAGGAATTACCACCAGCAGATATCATTTTACACCCACGTTTACCTGAAGGGCATTATCCTTTTGGAGAACTTGCTGGTGTAGGTGTAGCTTTTAAACTTGCACATGCTCTATACGGAGAACTACCAACTCATTTATTAGAATATGTTGCGATTGGCACGGTGGCTGATTTAGTGCCATTAGTGGATGAAAATCGTTATCTCGTTAAACGAGGCATAGAGGAAATGCGTTGTTCTCTTAGCCCGTGGGTACAAGCCATGTGTGATATTGCAAGTACAGAGCAAGCAAAAATTAATGAGGAAACGATTGGCTTTTATTTTGGTCCACGCTTTAATGCAGTGGGTCGACTCGGTGATGCATCGCCAGGTGTCGAATTATTAATGGCAGAGGATAGTGCAAAGGCAACAGCCTTGGCCAAACAGCTAAATGCCTGCAATACCGAGCGTAAGGATATTGTCAAAAGTATAACGGATGAAGCCATTGCCCTAATTGAAGCAGAGAAGAAAATTAGCGATTCTTTAGTCCTTGTTGTAGCAGGAGAAGGCTGGAATGCAGGGGTTGTAGGAATCGTTGCATCACGTCTTGTTGAACAATATTATCGTCCGACGATTGTCCTTTCACTTGACCCTGATAAAGGCACAGCAAAAGGCTCTGCACGAAGTATTGAAGGCTTCCATTTATATAATGAATTAGCCAAAAACCGTGATATTTTATCTCATTTTGGGGGGCATCCGATGGCAGCGGGGATGACTTTATCAATTGAGCATGTGGATGAACTAAGGTCACGCTTGGATACACAGGCAAGAGCATGTTTAACAGAAGAGCAGTTAACACCAGTGGTACACATTGATATTCCTCTAAGCCTAGATGAAATTTCTGCAGATGCTATTGAAGAAATATCAACTCTTGGACCGTTTGGCACGGATTTTCCGAAGCCAGTTTATGTGCTTGAGGATGTTGAAATATCTTCGATGCGAAAAATTGGAGCAGCTGAGAATCATATAAAAATGGAACTAACGAATGGCTATGACAAATTAGATAGTGTCGGTTTCCATAAGGGCCATTTACATGATGAATTAACCTATGGCATAAAAGTGTCCTTTATTGGTGATTTGCAAATTAACGAGTGGCAGGGTCGTAAAAAAGCTCAATTTATGATTGAAGATGTTCAAACCACTGAATGGCAGCTTTTTGATATTCGTGGTATTCGTCAAACGGCTCGCTGGCTAAATACAGTGCCAAAGGAAGAGGCGACATTTATAGCCTTTCATCCAGCAACAATGACCTATTATCAATCGTTAATTGATGTTCCTATAACAGTAGTTGATCCTACTTTTTCAAACATTGGACAAAGTGAATATATTGTCCTTTTAGATTTGCCTGAAAATATTCAAAGGCTAGAAGAGGTTTTACAGAAGACAGCCCCTTCACGCATTTATGCGCACTTTTATATGCCCGATTCACAATACTTTAATGTTTTACCTACCCGTGAGCAATTTGCATGGTATTATAAATTCTTGAAAAATCGACCAGCATTTCCACTTGATATGCATGTAGCAGACTTAGCTAAGCATACTGGATGGCCATTAGAAACATTAAAATTTATGACACAGGTGTTTTTTGAGCTTGATTTTGTTAAAATGGAGAGTGGACTGACGACTGTCAACGTGGATGCCCCAAAACAAGCATTGACCGAGGCACCGTCGTACAAACAACGTTCAGAACAGATTGAAATGGAGCAAATGCTTGTCTATGCTCCTTATATAGAATTAAAACAATGGTTTGATGAACGAATACATGACTAGACGAAAACGTTTCGTAGGAGGAGCAATCAAATGGATTTAAAGCAATACGTTACAACGGTTGAAAACTGGCCGAAAGAGGGTATTACATTCAGAGATATTACTACAATTATGGATCATGGACCAGCATACAAATATGCGACAGATCAAATTGTAGAATATGCAAAAGAACTAGGCGCAGAAATTGTAGTGGGTCCTGAAGCACGTGGTTTTATTATTGGATGCCCAGTTGCCTATGCCCTTGAAATCGGCTTTGCGCCTGTTCGCAAACCGGGTAAATTACCACGCGAGGTTATAAGTGCAGACTATGGTCTTGAATATGGCAAAGATACATTAACAATGCATAATGATGCGATTAAGCCTGGTCAAAAGGTACTAATCTGTGATGATTTACTAGCAACTGGCGGTACAGTAGAAGCCACTGTTCGTCTAGTGGAACAATTAGGTGGTCAAGTAGTTGGTTGTGCCTTCTTAATTGAACTTTTAGAATTAAATGGTCGTGACAAGCTTGGCGACTTAAATATTAAAACTCTTATTCAATATTAAGAGCATTGAAAAAAGCGCCATTGCAATGGGCGCTTTTTTTTTATTGTTCTTCGTAGGACTGAATGATCTTTTGCATTGTTCGCAAAGTATCGTAGAAATCAGCATATTTTTCGACACCAATATCATCAATTATTTTATCTTGAATCGTTTGCCAAATGGGTGCAGCCTCATGCAGTTTGTCTAATCCTTTTTCAGTGAGCATAATATTTTTAGTTCGAGCGTCATGTGGATCACGCTTTAACTCGACGTAGCCATATTGCTTTAATAGATTGATATTACGTGTCACGGTGGTTTGATCGAGCAATAAAATTTCACCTAAACGACTAATGGAAACAGCTTGTTGAAGGTCGATGTGTGCCAGCATAGAATATTGAGTCACTTTTAAACCAGTAGGCTGAAGTAATTTATCATATAACTGCGTCACGACCCTTGTTTTTTTTCGAAGGTTCGCACAAACACATATTTGTGTGTAATCGATAGTATTCTGTTGATTTTTCATGGTCAGTACTCCTTTAAGGGGATTCTACTAATTTTAAGTATACACCTAAGAGCTAAAAAATACTTATTGACAGCTATCTAATGGAATGGTTACTATCATTATACATGTATATACATATAAATGAACGAATATACTCTAAAGCATGTATATACATGTTTTTAGGTTGATTCTGACAAGAAAAGTAGGTGGAATAATGAAGCGGATTCATTACAGTTGGTTTATTTTAGTGGTCACGTTTTTCTCCATTATTGTTGCTGGAATTACGTTGTCATCATCTGGTGTGTTTATTGATCCTTTAGAAAGGGAATTTCAATGGGATCGGTCGACGATTGCGCTAGCATTTGCCGTCAGCTTATTTTTATATGGCATCTCTGGACCATTCATGGCAGCTTTGCTTGAAGTGATAGGTTTAAAAAGGATGATGATAAGTGCTATGTCTACATTAGTGCTAGGCATGTCTTTAACATTTTTCATGAATCAATCATGGCAATTAATCATTATTTGGGGTGGGATCATTGGTCTGGGCGCAAGCCTCTTTTTAACGGTGCTCAGCCCTTATGTAGCCAATCATTGGTTTGTCAAAAGAAGAGGGTTGGCAGTAGGGATTTTAACGGCTAGTACAGCCACGGGTCAGCTTATTTTATTGCCAGTGCTTGCTATTATCATTGACCACTATTCATGGAGATGGGCAATCGGCTTTATTCTACTTTTGAGTATAGTGATGTTAATCATGATTGCTATTTTTATCAAAAACAAACCGCAGGATTTGGGCTTAACACCTTATGGACAGGATGAGATATTTGAAAATCCCCATGTGCAGCTCAAGAAAAATCCAATTAGTATGGCCTTCAATGGCTTATTAGAAGCGGTTAAAGTCAAAACATTTTGGCTGTTAGCAGGGAGCTTTTTCATTTGCGGTCTTTCAACGAGTGGTTTAATCGGTACTCATTTTGTCTCTTATTGCATTAGCTTTGGTATTCCATTAGTAACCGCTGCATCGCTCCTTTCTTTTATGGGTGTGTTTAATTTACTAGGTACTACTGCATCTGGTTGGCTATCAGATCGCTTTGATAATCGTTGGTTATTATTTTGGTATTATCTGTTAAGAGGAGCTTCACTCCTGTTACTCCCATATGCTTTGGCACAGGGATCCTTTGTTTTATTAACTATTTTTACTATCTTTTATGGACTTGATTGGATTGCAACAGTGCCACCTACGATTAGTATTGCCCGACAAACTTTTGGCGTACAAAAGAGTAGTATTATTTACGGATGGATTTTTGCCTCTCATCAAGCGGGAGCGGCAGTCGCTGCATATGGTGGTGGGTTGATTTATAAATTTTTCAATTCCTATACATGGGCTTTTTTTCTTGCAGGGGCTTTTTGTGCATTGGCGAGCCTATTCGTTATCATAGTCAAAAAACAAACTTCTCAGCAAGCACAAACGAACTAAACATGAAAAGTTGAACCTCCGTATGATAGGTTCAACTTTTTTTTGACAAAAATCAAACAAAAGTTTATAATGTAAACAAATATAATAAAAGGTGATGCTATGAATGAAAGAGAACAGGCGGTGCTTGCTTTAATTCGCCAAAATCCGTTTATGTCTCAGCAAGAGATGGCGGATGCCATGAATTTATCTCGTCCCGTACTTGCTAATTTAGTGTCTAGTTTAACGAAGGAAGGAAAAATAGTAGGTCGAGCTTATATTTTACCCGAGGCAAATGAAATTATTTGTATCGGTGGAGCTAACTTAGACCGAAAATTCCACGTGAAGGGCAATGTTCAATTTGGAACATCTAACCCTGCTAGTTCTTCCTTTAGTGTAGGTGGTGTTGGTCGAAACATTGCTGAAAATTTAGGCCGATTAAACCATCAAGTGACATTGCTCACAACCGCTGGTAAAGATGCGGATTGGCAAGTAATCCAAGATGCTTCAGAATCGTTTATGAATCTACGATATGTGGAGCAGTTACCAGAAGCTTCAACTGGTTCTTATACGGCCATTATGGATGAGCAAGGCGAGCTAGCACTAGCTGTAGCCAACATGGAAGTATATGACTTATTATTGCCTAACTTGTTAAAAAAGCATGAAACGATGCTTGTGAATGCTGGCTGCTTTATTTTGGACTTAAATTGTCCGAAAGAAACAGTGGCATATATCCAGCAAGTAGCTATTGCTCGTGACATTCCACTGGTCATTGTGCCAGTATCCTCGCCTAAAATGAATCGACTACCTGAAACATTACAAGGCGTAACATGGTTTATTTGTAACACGGATGAAGCAGAAACAATTGTAGGACATACAATTGAAAACGTGAGTCATTATGAAAAAGCATTAGAACAGCTCCTACAATTAGGTGCTGAGCATGTAATTATCACGGCTGGCAGTAAGGGCGTATATGCGGCTTCAACAACAATTGCGCCTTGTCATTTTGCTGCCAAAGTAATTGATAAGATTGAAGATGTGACAGGTGCTGGTGATGCCTTTGTCAGTGCTGTTATTCACGGCTGGCTGACAGGACAATCCTTTGCGACATGTCTTGATGCAGGGTTAACCAATGCCAAAAATACCTTAGCATCTCCTTATACAGTAAGACCTGAATTATCAGTAGATTTGTTAAAAAGTGAAATGGAGGAATAACAACATGAAAGAATTCATCGTATTATCAGAAGAAGTAAAAGCAGGACAAGCAAAGGGCTTACCAATCGTAGCTTTAGAATCAACAATTATTTCACACGGCATGCCATACCCACAAAACGTACAAACTGCTCGCGAGGTAGAACAAATTATTCGCGATAATGGTGCCGTACCTGCAACAATTGCATTAATTGATGGGAAAATTAAAATTGGTTTATCAGATGAAGAGCTTGAAATGTTCGGTAATGCACAAGGTGTTGCTAAAGCTTCACGCCGTGACCTAGGCTACTTACTTGCTACAAAAAAACTTGGAGCGACAACAGTTGCAGCTACAATGATCTGTGCGGAGCTAGCGGGTATTGAAATCTTTGTAACAGGTGGTATTGGTGGTGTTCACCGTGGTGCTGAAACGACAATGGATGTCTCTGCTGACTTAGAAGAATTAGCACAAACAAATGTTGCTGTCATTTGTGCTGGTGCAAAATCTATTTTAGATATCGGTCTTACATTAGAATATCTTGAAACAAAAGGTGTACCTGTAGTTGGTTATGGTACAGATGAATTACCAGCATTCTACACACGTCAAAGTGGATTCGATGTAAACTTCCAGCTTGATACACCAGACGAAATTGCAGAAATGCTAAGTGCGAAATGGGCATTAGGTTTAAAAGGTGGAGCTGTTATTGCTAACCCAATCCCTGAAGCTGAAGCTTTAGAGCATGCGTTTATTACGAATATAATTGAAAAAGCTTTAGCTGAAGCTGAAGAAAATGGTATTCAAGGTAAAAATGTGACACCATTCTTACTAGGTAAAGTAAAAGAATTAACAGAAGGTAAAAGTCTTGATGCGAACATTGCATTAGTGAAAAACAATGCAGTAGTTGGCGCGAAAATTGCTGTAGCTTTCAATCAATTACATTAATTCTCTTGTCGAAACAAAGACTCTTTGTGACATAACGTCGCAGAGGGTCTTTTTTATTAAAAAGGAGAATATTTTTTCCATTTTTAATGCTGTTCACGAGATTAACTAAACTAAATGACACAGTCTCTTTACAATGGGCTACAAAATTTTATACAATTAAGTTTATATCTAATCTGAAAAATTTGACGAGCAAGGTGGACATGTTATGGCGAAAGAGCAAATTTTGACTCCTGAGGACGTTTTTGAGTTAGTCAAATCCTACATGAATGATGAAAATGTCGCATTCGTGAAAAAAGCATATGAATTAGCAAGGGATGCCCATATTGAGCAATTCCGTAGCTCTGGTGAACCGTATATTATTCACCCAGTACAAGTAGCGGGTATTCTAGCTGAATTACAAATGGACCCAGAAACTGTAGCGGCAGGTTTTTTACATGATGTTGTCGAAGATACAGATTTTACGCGGGATGATTTGGTACGGGAATTTGGCGAAGAAGTTGCAGTACTTGTGGACGGAGTTACAAAATTAGGGAAAATTAAATATTTATCAAAAGAGGCGCAGCAAGCAGAAAATCATCGAAAAATGTTTGTAGCCATGGCGCAGGACATCCGTGTCATTTTAATAAAGCTAGCAGACCGTCTTCATAATATGCGTACATTAAAGCATTTGCCGGCCGAAAAGCAGAGACGTATTTCGAAAGAAACATTAGAAATTTTTGCACCGCTTGCTCATCGTCTTGGAATATCGACTGTCAAATGGGAGCTTGAAGATACAGCTCTTCGCTATTTAAACCCACAGCAATATTATCGTATTGTTAGTTTGATGAAGAAAAAGCGAGATGAGCGTGAGGCTTATTTAGACAATGTTATGGCTGAAATGAAATCACAGCTGAATGAAGTTGAAATTGATGCAGATGTATATGGACGTCCAAAGCATATTTACAGTATTTATCGAAAAATGGTGCTGCAAAAGAAACAATTTAATGAAATTTATGACTTATTAGCCATTCGTGTATTGGTCGATAGTATTAAAGATTGCTATGCCGTATTAGGGATCGTGCATACGTTGTGGAAGCCAATGCCAGGACGTTTTAAAGATTATATTGCTATGCCAAAACAAAATCTATACCAATCTTTACACACAACCGTTATTGGTCCGTATGGAGATCCATTAGAGGTACAGATTCGTACAAAGGAAATGCATAAAATTGCTGAGTACGGGATTGCGGCACACTGGGCGTATAAAGAGGGCAGAAAGGTTGACCATCAAAAGCAAAATGTCGACCAAAAATTAACATGGTTCCGTGAAATATTAGAATTCCAAAATGAGTCTTCCAACGCTGAAGAGTTCATGGAATCCTTAAAATTTGATCTATTTTCTGATATGGTTTATGTCTTTACTCCTGAAGGTGACGTCATTGAATTACCTGCTGGTTCAGTACCAATCGATTTCGCCTATCGTGTCCATTCTGAGGTCGGAAATCGTACAATAGGGGCAAAAATTAATGGCAAAATGGTTCCTCTTGATACACCGCTGAAAACGGGCGACATCATTGAAATTTTAACATCTAAGCAATCCTTTGGGCCAAGCCGAGATTGGCTGAAAATAGCACAATCCTCACAGGCAAAAAATAAAATAAAGCAATTTTTCAAACGTCATTTACGTGAGGAGAATATTGTCAAAGGCAAAGAGATGATTGAAAAAGAAATCCGTGCCCAGGATTTCGATTTAAAGGAAACAATGTCAGCAGAAAATCTAAAACGAGTATGCGATAAGTTTAATTATACGAATGAAGAGGACTTATATGCAGCTGTTGGTGTAAGCGGAATAACGGCACAACAGGTAGTGAATCGTTTAGCTGAAAAACGCCGAAAAGAGCGTGAACAGGAAGAAGCCTTAGAAAAAATTGAACAAAAAATGAAAAATCCGATCCCGCAAAAACGTACGGAATCAGGTGTTATTGTGAAGGGCATTGATAATATGCTCATTCGACTTTCGCGCTGCTGTACACCTGTTCCAGGAGATGACATTGTTGGCTTTATTACAAAAGGTCGTGGTGTATCAGTGCATCGTGCAGACTGTCCTAATATTCAAATTGAGGATGAACAGGAGCGTTTAATTGAGGTCGAGTGGGAGCATGGTGTCATCCCTGAGAAAAAGGAATACCCAGTTGATATTGAAGTTTCTGCTTTTGATCGACCTGGTATATTAAATGAGATTATGCAAATTGTTAGTGAAACTAAAACAAATATTTTAGCGGTAAGTGGCCGGGCTGATCGTGATAAAATGGCCACAATTCATTTAACAATCTCTATTTCAAATATTTCGCATTTGCATAAGGTTGTGGAGCGAATTAAACAAACGCCTGATATTTATTCAGTGCAACGAGTTATCAATTAAGCAACAGTTAGAATTGGGGTTATTGAGGTATGAAGGTAGTATTACAGCGTAGTAAAACAGCTTCTGTAACAGTTGACGGAACTGTCACAGGAGCCATCGATAGTGGCTATGTTCTTCTAGTTGGTATTACACAGGAAGATACGCAGGAAGATGTCGCGTACTTAGCGAAAAAAATAGCCAATTTACGCCTTTGGGAAGATGCCGATGGAAAAATGAATCATTCTATTTTGGAGCATGGTGGCGCTATTTTATCCGTCTCGCAATTTACGTTATATGGGGATGCTAAAAAAGGGAATCGTCCAAGTTTCACAAGTGCTGCAAGACCAGAAGTAGCAAAACCGCTGTGGGAAGCTTTTAACCAAGCATTACGTGAACACGGTTTACATGTGGAGACAGGCATTTTTGGTGCAATGATGGATGTTGCACTCATTAATGATGGTCCAGTAACAATACTTCTAGAGTCAAAATAATGGTACATTTCCTATCATTCCTTCATATACTAAAGAGTATGGTTAGTTTTATAGGAGGGAGTGTCAAGAACATGGCGCAGATAGGAAGTATATCCAATCCATATTTATACGAAACTCTTAAAATGATGGTTGGTCAGGCTATTGTAGTGCAAACAGAAAAAAATATTCAGCAGGGTATTTTATTATCAATATTACCTGACCATATTATTTTAGAGATTAGTCGTACACCATTCTTCATACAGTTGGAGGAAATTGTGTGGGTTACATTGGAAACAACCAAAAAATGAGTTTGTGTGAACCTTCGATGATGGAAGGTTCTTTTTTTATTTATTTACGTTATAATAAATGAACTTAATTATTAGAATATTTGATTTATTGGAGAGGTTGAAAATTATGCAAACAATAGCGATTTTAGGTTCTTTGTTTTTTTGGAATAATATAAAGGAGCATTTCACAGCATTTCCTCAAGTACAATTTATTCATTTTCCTTACACGCATCCTGAACAATGTGTGGATTTTATTGACGAAGCTGCATCGCAATCGGATATTGTATTATTTGCTGGTTCTATTCCCTATTACTATTGCTATGAAAAAATAAAAGCAACTTCTATACAAGCGACATACCTCCCTTTTGATGAATTGACATTGGCACTTTCGCTATTATCTCTACACCATCATGAACGAGTGGAACTGAGCAAATTATCGATAGATTTGCCTAAAAAAGATAGCTTTTATCAAGTGATGAAGGAGGCAGGAATTGCATCCATAGAAGTGTATGTAAAAGATTATGCATTTGTCCATGAAAAACCTGAAAAAATAGCAAATTTAAATATGGCTGATTATGTCCATTATCATAAGGAGTTGTATGAAGCAGGAAAGACTAAATTAGCTCTTACTAGCCTTCACGCTGTTTTTATAGAGCTACAACAATTAGGGATACCTGCGAAGTATATGGTTGAAAGCAAACAAACGTTTACAGCGGCGGTTACTAGAGCCTTAGATGCCTATCATCATAAATTATTGGCGTCCTCGCAAATTGCCGTTGTCTCTATTTATTGCCAAGAAAATTTATCACACCTTCAACCAGTATTTCTAAAAACTTTAGAAACATTAAGCGATCGTTTACATGCAAAGGTCATGCCAGCACAGCAGGAGCCTTATTTAATTATTTCAACTAGAGGGGTAATTGAAAAGCTTGAACCTTCTTATTTACGTTCGCTAAAAGAACAGTATGAACAGCAATTTGGCACTATTTTCAGAGTGGGTGTTGGCTATGGTTATTCTTTACATGAGGCGGAAGCACATTCATCTCAGGCTTTGTTTTTTACAACAAAATATAGCGAGACTTCTACGGTAATGTGCTTGGTGGATGAACAGAATCGATTACATGGACCATTATTCGAAAATAATAATAAAGTAGCTTTGAGTAACAATAGTAAACATATTTTAGAAATTGCTAAAAAAGTGAAAATGAGTGCTAAAAATATTAATGTTATGAAGCAATTCATGTTGGTAACAAATAATCGCCCCTTTTCCGCTGCTGAATTAGCAGACTATATGAATCTGTCACGTAGATCTGCTGAGCGCATTATTATTCGTTTAATTGAACAGAACTATTTTACGTTTGCAGGAGAGGAGCACCCTTATCAACAGGGACGTCCGAGAAAGCTTTATAAGGCAACGACAAAATGGGAAACCTGAAATAATAGAAAATTAATACTTTACAATAAATTTGAACTATTGTATATTTATTTTCAATTAACGACATATAGCGACAAATTAGAAAGGGGTGCTTTGAGAGTTTGCTAGTGTCTAAATCTATCAATAGGTTGGTGATATTTTGGAAAATGAACAACGTGTAAAAAAGAAGAGTTGGCTAAAAGTACCTCATACATATACGATTATTTTTGCTATTATTTTTCTAGCAGGTATTGCAAGCTATATTATTCCAGCAGGTGAGTTTGACCGAGTAGAAGATCCAGAAGGACGTATGCTCGTTGTGGATGGTAGCTATCATCATATTGACAGTAATCCAGTTTCCATTTTTGAAATGTTTACAGCAGTACCGATGGGCCTTGAAAAAGGTGCCCAAATTATCTTCTATATTTTCTTAGTTAGTGGTGTATTTGGCATTATTCGTTCGACAGGTGCTATCGAAGCGGGTGTTTATAAAGGTGTAAAAGCATTAGAGGGTAGAGAAAAGCTATTAATTCCTTTATCGATGATTCTATTCTCTGTGGGCGGTTTTACAATGGGAATGGCGGAAGAAACGATTATTTTCGTACCTATTGGCGTAGCAATCGCTCGTGCAATGGGCTTTGACGCGGTAACAGGAACTGCCATGATTACATTAGGAGCAGCCAGTGGATTTTTTGGTGGAATGCTTAATCCCTTTACGGTTGGCGTTGCGCAATCATTAGCAGATGTTCCTTTATTCTCGGGGATTGGTTTCCGTGCAGTTGTCTATATTTTTGTATTAAGTTTTGCTATTTTCTATGTATCTCGCTATGCTTTTAAGGTGAAAAAGAACCCTCAGGCAAGTGTGATTTATGAGATTGAACAACAGGCTAAGTCCAATGTGTCTGCGATTGACATTCCTTCATTAACAGGGAAACATAAGCTAGTATTTATTGTAATGGCGTGTGGCATTGGATTTAATATTTATGGTGTTTTTAATTGGGATTGGTTTTTAACACAATTAACGGCTTCATTTTTAATTATGGGCTTAATTGCAGGCCTAATTGGCGGTTTAAAGCCTGGCACTATTTTCGACTCCTTTATTGATGGGGCAAAGGCTGTAACATTCGGTGCTCTCATCGTAGGTTTTGCACGTGCTATTACAGTCGTTTTAGAACAAGGGAAAATCATTGATACAATTGTTTATGCAGCATCTGAGACAATCGGGCATTTACCGCATGCTATTAGTGCAATCGGTATGTTGTTTATTCAAGCCCTTTTAAATTTATTTATTTCATCTGGTAGTGGGCAGGCGGCAGCAACAATGCCGATTATGATTCCGATTACTGATTTACTAGGATTAGAACGACAAGTAGCAGTCTTAGCATTCCAGTACGGAGATTCATTAACAAACTCAATTATTCCCACTTCATCTGCATTAATGGCGTACTTAGCGGTAGCGGGTATTCCATATGAAAAGTGGATTAAATTCATTTGGAAGATGATTCTTGGCTGGGCATTAATTGCATGTTTAGCATTAATAGCTGCAGTAGCATTAGGTATTTCTTAAAACATGAAAAGAGCTGTGGAAAATGATTCATTCCACAGCTTTTTTGTATTATTCTTCATTCGCATTAAAGTAATTTAAGATGCCTTGATAAATACCAAGAGTAGCCTGTTCACGGAATTTAGCCGTGGTGATGGCTCGCTCTTCACTAGCATTACTTAAGTAACCTAGCTCAATAAGCACGGCTTTTTGTCGATTCTCACGTAGTACTAAATAGTTGCCTTGTTGGGTTCCACGATCTCTCAAATCAATTTTACTCGAAAGTCCATCGTGTATTGCCTCCGCAAGCCCTTTTTGATTACTATTCATATAATAGGACGTGAAGCCGTTAATAGAGCTATCATCGGTTGCATCATAATGAAGACTAATAAAGGCATCTGCCTCATACTGATGGGCAATCGAGACACGCTTCCGCAATGCCACATATTCGTCAGACTCTCTTGTCATAACAACATTTGCACCCGCTGCACTTAGCTTAGAAGCAAGGAGAGTAGCTGTCTTCAAAGTAATCCCTTTTTCTTCTGTTCCACGTTGACCTGTTGTTCCATGATCGTTGCCTCCATGTCCAGCATCTACAACAATGGTTAATCCATTTAACGTTCCCTTTTTACGAGGCTCTTGTTGATCCTTTTGTGAGATAGAAGTTTTATTGGAGCTCGTTGTAACAACCCAATTCGCAACAAACGCTGTTTCTTTGTCTAATTGAATTTCGTAAAAATCATTTTTTACGCCGACGATAGGATAGGTTTTACCAGCATCTACTCGCTCCACAACTTCAGCAGCAGTTGATGCATCAGTTCGTAAGTTTGTCCCATTATAAATTATAGTAACGGATTCTAAATCTTTTGAAGAGGACGATTTAGAGGTACTCTTTACTTTATTTGAAAAAGTACCGTAAAAACTATAGACCCATCCAGCTTTTTTATCATTGTACTGAATTTGTACCCAATTGTGCTCATGTGCAAGTACTTTATAAGCCTGTCCCTTGGTAACTGTGCCAATTTTTTTTGCATTCAAATCAGGTTTTTTACGAACATTCAGTGCATCCACTAAAATAGTAAAGGTTGTATCTTTATTAACAGGTGTAGTTGTTGTAGATACTTCTACAGAATCCTCTTTTGGCTCGTTTTCTTTTTTAGGACTGTCGTTAATCGTCACATAATCCTTAGAAACCCAACCAGATAGTCCATTCCAATCAATTTTTGCCCATTCATTATTTTCCTCAATGAGGTTTGCTTGGTTGCCCGTAGAAAGCTGTCCAAGAACAGCTGAAGAAATATCTGGATCAGTGCGAATATTTAAACGGTCAACCTGTGAAATAACAGTTTTATCAATGGTTTTTTGAGTGCTTGTAGAGGTTGTTAACCAGGATGCTACCCAGCCTTCATAGCTACCTGCCTTTACCTGTATCCAATCACCTTCACGAGCAATCGAAGTTAAAGGATCACCTTCATCTAAAGTCGTAATAATTGGATAAGACAATCCAGGACCCTCACGTAAATGAAGAATCGTACCTGATACTTTTAGGTCACTCGTATCAGCGGAAGCATTTTGAATAAAGTTCTTATTTGGAATCGCAATTGTTACTATTAGTACGAAGATGATAATACTATGTAAAATTTTTGTCCTCATCAGATTCCTCCTATTCCTTGTGCTATTTTACCATGCTTTTGTATAAAAATTCGTGGTAAAATTGTAATGGAATTTGTTATTTTCGTTACTGTCTTATGAAAAATACAAAAATAGTTGACATTGGGTTAGCTAGTGACTAACATAAAGGGTAATCGAAAAATGATTAATCGCTTATGACCAAGCAAGTAGCGTGTACCTCTATTGGAACAGAGAAGGAAAGACTTAGGCTGCAATCTTTCCTACAAAAATGTATGACGTGAATAACACTTGAGAGGCTTTTTTCTGAAAAGCAGTGCTTAGTAGGAAAAAACGGAATCGGCCGTTATCCGATTACGAGGAGGACACATGTATAAAATTGTGTCAACTAGGGTGGAACCGCGGAAGCTTATATAGCTCTCGTCCCTTGCATAGGCAAGGTGACGGGAGCTTTTTGTGTTGTCCAAAAACATGAATGCTTTTATTGAGGCAGTTTACTCAATATGAGAATGTCCGCCACTTACGTTGGAGGAGGGACAGATGGAGCCTCGCTCAGCATAACTGGAATCCGCTTAGTCTCGATGGAAATGGCTCAAATGTGGAGTGATCTCTTCCAAAAATGGAGAGAAAATAGCTCAATCATAGGCAATCAATATAGGAGGGAATTACATGAGTTTTAAAGTGCCAAGAGGGACACAAGATATTTTGCCAGGTCAATCTGAAAAATGGCAGAAGGTTGAAGCAATCATTCGTGATATTTGTCGCGTTTATCGCTACAACGAAATTCGTACACCGATTTTCGAGCAGACTGATTTATTTGCACGTGGTGTAGGTGAAACAACGGATGTTGTCCAAAAAGAAATGTATACATTTGAGGACCGTGGAGGTCGCTCACTAACATTACGTCCTGAAAATACAGCTGGTGTTGTACGTGCGTATGTTGAACATAAAATGTTTGGCGCACCAGATCAACCTGTTAAGCTGTCATATTTAGGACCCATGTTCCGCTATGAGCGTCAACAAGCTGGTCGCTATCGCCAATTTGTTCAATTTGGTGTAGAGGCAATTGGTTCAGCAGATCCTGCAATTGATGCAGAAGTCATTGCTCTTGCAATGGATGTCTATGAATCAGCTGGCTTAAAGGATTTAAAATTAGTGATCAATTCACTAGGTGATAAAGAAACGCGTGATACGCACCGTACAGCTTTATTACAACATTTTGAGCCACATATTCCTGAGTTTTGCTCAGATTGCCAAAATCGTTTACAAAAGAACCCATTGCGTATTTTAGATTGTAAGGTGGATCGTGAACACCCATTAATGAAAACAGCTCCTGCATTAACAGAGTTCCTTACAGAGGAATCGGCTGCTTATTTTGCTCAAGTGAAATCATATTTAGATACTCTAGGCATTACCTATGTGGTTGATCCAAATCTTGTAAGAGGACTGGATTATTACAACCATACGACATTCGAAATTATGTCAACGGCATCTGGCTTCGGAGCTATTACAACACTTTGTGGTGGTGGACGATACAATGGTCTAGTGCAAGAAATTGGCGGTCCAGATGTACCTGGTATAGGTTTCGCTTTAAGTATTGAACGTTTGTTATTAGCGCTTGAAGCAGAAGGTGTTGAATTAGATACGGCTTCTGGATTAGACGTTTATATTATTGCCATGGACGATGATGCAAAGCAAAAGGCGGTAGAGTTAACTAGTACTTTCCGTGCAAAGGGCCTTGCAACAGAGATGGATTACTTAGATCGTAAAATGAAAGCCCAAATGAAATCAGCCGACCGTCTAGGGGCAAAGTATACAATTGTCCTTGGTGAAACAGAGCTTGAAGAGCAAGCAGCTGCCGTAAAGCATATGGAATCTGGTGAGCAGCACAAGGTTGCATTTTCAGAGTTAGTCAATTATTTATTACAACAATCCTAAACAAAGATATGGCATTTCTCGTTGAATGCTACATAAATTGAATATATTTTGGAGGAATTTAACAATGGCTACAAGAACACATGCTAGTAACGAGCTTTCAGAAACGTTACAAGGCGAAAAAGTCGTATTAAAAGGATGGGTACAGCGTCGTCGTGACCTAGGTGGATTAATTTTCATTGATTTACGTGACCGTACAGGTATTACACAAGTAGTCTTTAGTCCAGACGTTGCAGAAGCGCATGCATTAGCGGATAAGGTGCGTAGTGAGTATGTAATTGAAATAGAAGGAACAGTTATCCTACGTACAGAGGACCAAATCAACCCGAATGTACCAAACGGTAAAATCGAGGTGGAAGCGACAAAATTAGTCGTCATTAATACAGCAAAAACTACACCATTCCAAATTGAAGATCGCACTGACGTATCAGAAGATCTACGTTTAAAATACCGTTATCTTGACCTACGTCGTCCAGTGATGTTCGATACTTTCAAAATGCGCTCTGACGTTACGCGTACAATCCGTAACTTCTTGCAAAACGAAGGCTTCCTAGAGGTTGAAACTCCAATTTTAACAAAATCAACGCCAGAGGGTGCTCGTGACTATTTAGTACCGTCACGTGTCCATGAAGGTGAATTTTATGCTTTACCACAATCACCTCAGCTATTTAAACAATTATTAATGGTTGCTGGCTTTGAGAAGTATTTCCAAATTGCACGTTGCTTCCGTGACGAGGACTTACGTGCTGACCGTCAACCGGAGTTTACACAGGTGGACATTGAAACAAGCTTCTTAACACAAGAAGAAGTTTTAGAAATGAATGAGCGATTAATCCAAGCAGTCATGAAAGAAGTAAAAGGGATTGATATCCCTGCACCATTCCAACGCATGAAGTACCAAGAAGCAATGGATCGTTATGGTTCTGATAAACCAGATGTACGCTTTGGATTAGAATTAGTAGCGTTAAATGATGTTTTTGAAGGCTGCGGTTTCAAAGTGTTTGCTGATACAGTGGCACAAGGAAAACAAGTTAAAAGTATCAATATTAAAGGTGCGGCTGATAAATACTCTCGTAAAGACATGGATGAACTAACTAAGTTCGTTGGTATTTACGGCGCTAAAGGTCTTGCTTGGTTAAAGGTAACAGAGGAAGGCTTAAATGGCCCAATCGCAAAATTCTTCGATGAGGCGTTAGCGGCAGCATTAATTGAACGAATGGGTGCAGAAGTTGGCGATATTCTAGTATTCGTTGCGGATAAAGCATCTGTTGTAGCGGCTTCTTTAGGGGCACTTCGTACGAAATTAGGTCAAGACTTAGAATTAATCGACGAATCACAATTTGCATTCCTATGGATTACAGACTGGCCATTATTTGAATACTCTGAGGAGGACGGTCGTTATTATGCAGCTCACCATCCATTTACACGTCCGTTTGACGAGGATATTCCGTTAATGGATACAGATCCAGCAGCTGTTCGTGCACAGGCATATGATATCGTATTAAACGGCTATGAGCTTGGTGGTGGTTCACTACGTATTTATGAACGTGACCTACAAGAAAAAATGTTTGAATTACTTGGTTTCTCCGAAGAAGAAGCTCAAGCTCAATTTGGTTTCTTATTAGAAGCATTTGAATATGGTGTGCCACCACATGCTGGACTTGCATTTGGTCTTGATCGCTTTGTGATGCTATTAGCAGGCCGTCACAATTTACGTGATACAATTGCATTTCCGAAAACAGCAAGTGCAAGCTGCTTAATGACAGAAGCACCAAGTGAAGTATCTTCTGAGCAACTTAGCGAATTAAGCTTGGCAATTAAACCTTTTAGAAAATAATTTATAATGCAAAATACCTGGATTTCCTAGCAAAAATTGTTGGGAATCTAGGTATTTTTTGCGTTTTCTCAAGAAATTATAGATTATTAGATAAAATAGTTTGAATTATCAGAAAAGTGGTGCTATGATAACTGTAATACGAATCCTGATGTGTTTGTCTAACTGCTAATTCTACTTCACAGTTTTGACCGAACACTATCGAATCGGGAGCCTTCATTTTGTAGTCGCAAACATGCCCCTAGCGGAGCGGGACGTTTAAAGCTGCAAAGCAGGCACCCCCCTGCAAATTGCGGGTTCAAAACGAATGTTTCTTGGCATTACGGCACAATTGGGATTCGTCCTATACATAGGATTGAAAAGGAGCTTATAAAAAAGCTCCTTTTTTATGTGCAAATGAACATATACCAACCCTCACGTGTATTAGCTTTTTATTCTGAACTATTTCAAAGGACAAAACAATGTATGAAAAATTTAGAAAATAGAAAAAATAGCTTTTTATTTTTGGTGAATGAGCATATAATTGGTATAGACAACTATACCTTATAAGGTATGATGAAAATTCCTCAAAGCTTTTAAAATTTAGCTGGAGGTGAAATTTTGAAGGATACGCTATTAATTTCTCATGTCACAATAATTAATCCTGAGGGGAGATCATTTGAGGGTGATCTCTATATTCAGGACGGTAAAATTGCTCAAATAGGCCGTAGCTTAAATATCGAGGCAGCTCAATATATAGATGGTACAGATCAGGATTGGCTTCTGCTCCCAGGTTATATTGATATGCATATTCATGGTTCAGCTGGCCATGATACGATGGATGCTACTCAACAGTCTTTACATGCGATGGCTCGCTCTTTAGTCCAAGATGGTGTTACAAGTTTTCTTGCTACAACGATGACACAAACCGTCGAAAAAATTGAAAGCGCTTTATTGAATGTAGCAGAATTCCAACGTAATGAAGGTGAAGCCAATGTATTGGGTATACATGTGGAGGGGCCATTTGTTTCGAAAATTCGCGCTGGTGCTCAGCCAGTAGCTTACATGATTAGTCCTACGATTGAGCAATTTGCCCATTGGCAAAACATTAGTAACCATCAAATAAGACAAATTACGATGGCACCAGAAATAGAGGGTGGCTTTACATTTCTTGAAGCACTAAGGGACTTTCAGGTCATCCCATCTATTGGTCACTCTGACGCTTCAATAGATGAAGTCCAAAAGGCAGTAGCTTTAGGGGTAAATCAGGCCACTCATTTATATAATCAAATGCGGCCTTTTCATCATCGTGACCCTGGTGTTGTCGGTGGAGCTTTACTAGATGACAAGATTAAAGTTGAACTCATTGTCGATTTTGTCCATAGTCATCCTCAATCAGTCATGTTAGCTTATCGTTTGAAAGGTGCAAAGGGCATTATTCTTATTACGGATGCGATGCGCGCGAAAGGGTTACAGTATGGCGAATATGATTTAGGCGGGCAAACAGTGTCTGTGAGTGAAAAAGGTGCTCATTTAGCAAATGGTGCATTAGCTGGCAGTACTTTAACAATGGAACAGGCAGTAAAAAATATGAAGGCTGTTACAAATTGTTCACTTCAAGAAATAGTCGCCATGTCCTCTACAAATGCCGCGGAGCAGTTAAGGTTGTCCAAGAAGGGACGAATTAAAGAAGGTTTTGATGCAGATTTTGTATTGCTTGATCAAAAATTAAATGTGCAAAAAACTATTTGTCGAGGTAAAGTTGTATTTGAGAAATCATAAATGAGGCGATAAGGACGGTGCAAGAATTGTTAGAGAAAAATTCTCATATACCTATCTATATACAAATAGAAGAGATTATTAAACAACGAATTTATTTAGAAGAGTACAAAATTGGTGAAACAATACCTTCAGAACGAGAGCTTTCTGCACAGTTTGATGTTAGTAGAATGACTGTCCGTCAATCCATTACCAACCTAGTAAATAGCGGTTTGTTATATCGTGAAAAAGGAAGAGGTACCTATGTTGCCAATCCAAAATTAGAGCAACCGTTAAAAGGTTTAACAAGTTTTACTGAGGATATGCGAGCAAGAGGAATGGAACCGAGTAGTAAAGTATTACGTTTTGAAAAAATTATACCGCCAGTGGATATTGCAAGGGATTTAATGATGGAGCCCGGAGAAGAAGTATTTTTTGTCGTGCGAATAAGAAATGCTGATTCAAAGCCAATGGCGATTGAAAAAACGTATATACCTGTGAAAGTATATCCAGAGTTGGATGAGAAGCAAATAATGGGCTCGTTATATGCATTAATCGAAGCAAAATTCCATCAAAAAATTGGTAATGCTGTCCAACAGATGGAAGCAGCAATTGTGTCTAAAGAAGATGGAAAATTTTTACAAATTAATCAAACAGCGCCTGTTTTAATTATTAAACGTACGAGTTATCTATCTGACGGTCGGCCATTTGAGCTTGTACGTAGTACGTATCGTGCGGATCGTTACAAATTTATAAGTGAAATAAAAAGGTGATTATATGGATGCATATTTTTCTGAAATTGAAAAGCTGATCCAGGTTGTGAAGGAGCAGGAGTCTGCTTGTATAAAGGAAGCGGCACAAATTATTGTGCAACGCCTTCAAAAAGGTGGAATTATCCAATTGTTCGGTTGTGGTCATTCACAGCTATTAGCACAGGAGGCCTTTTATCGTGCGGGAGGTTTAGTACCTGTACGTCCGATTTTTATTGAACCTCTAGCATTACATGCAGGAGCCATGGCCTCTTCTATTAACGAAAAGGACCCAGCAATTATTGAACAACATAAAGAGCAATTTGACTTTCGTGAAAATGATATTTGCATTGTGATTTCAACTTCTGGAAGAAATTCAGCACCGATTGATGCAGCTTTATTAGCCAAAAATGCAAACGTTTATGTCCTATCTCTCCAATCACTTGATTATAGAGAGCAGGCAACACGTCATCATTGTGGACTACGACTGGAAGAAGTGGTAGATCTCGTTATTAACACCCATATACCTATTGGTGATGGTGTTCTACATGCACATGCTCAAAACATGCAATATGCACCTGCATCGACAGTTATTGGTTCGCTGCTATTAAATGCTTTATTCAGCGAAGTTATTGAGGAAATTGCAAAGACTTCAACCGAGCTACCCATTTTTGTTAGCAATAATGTAGACTCCGATTGGTCACATAATGAGATAATGATTGCCAATTATCAAGATCGAATAGATTTTACATGAAAAAGGAGGCATTGTGAATGAAGAAAATGTATAAAATTACTACACCCGAAGGAATACATGCAAGACCCGCTGCATTACTAGTCACTGCGGTTACACCATTCGAAAGTGATATTACCTTAACTTTTCAAGAGAAGGCAGTAAATTTAAAGTCTATTATGGGTGTTATGTCATTAGGTGTAAAACCAGGAAGTGTAGTGGAAATATCAGCGGATGGACCAGATGTTGAAAAATTATTTCAAACAATAACAGACATTATGATATCGAAGGAAATAGGGGAAATGCTTTAAGGATTCAAGCAGTGGTTGATTTACGAGCCACTGCAGACGAATCTCCTTTAACAGATTCATAGCTATTTAATTATAAGAATATTCAGTACTAAAAGGGGTGGTTATATGGACATTCGTATCGTCTCACCGAACGATTATGGGCAGATCCATCAATTACGAGATTATTGTTTTCCAAATAAATATACAGGGCCACGTAGAGAGGATTTTCACTATTGGATTGAGCATAGTTCTACACTAGGTGCCTATGATGCCAAAAAGGTAGTGGGGCAGCTATTAATTCTGCCACTCAATATGACTGTGCACGGTATCAGCTACAAGATGGGGGGCATAGGATTTGTCGCTACCTATCCTGAGTATCGTCAGCAGGGAATTATAAAAAGACTGATGACAGAAGCCCTGCAAAATATGCGTGAAAATGGGCAATCCATTTCTGTGTTAGCACCTTTTTCTGTGTCCTTCTATCGTCATTTCGGGTGGGAGTTGTTCTTCGAGAAATTATATTACACAATACCACAATCGATGTTCCCTTCATTTGGGAAGCAACTAGATGTCGTCAAACGGATGAGCTTTGAATGGCCAGACTCCGAGCTTTTTGAGAAGATAAAGGATTTTCATCAGGCAATGGCTATTTCTCAAAATGGTGGTATGATCCGTGATGATGCATGGTGGAAAAGAATTGAAAGAAGGAGCCCGGATAGTCATTTTGCTGCCTATTTTAACGAGGATCATTTAGAGGGATATATCCGTTATACGATCCAGCAGGGTACGTTTGAAATTCAAGATTTTATCGTAGCAAATTATTCAGCAGAACAAGCTATGTGGCGTTACATGACATCTCATGCAGCGAGTGTCAGTAGTATGAAAGGGGTTACTTCCAATCATAGGCCATTTGGCTTTTATTTCGAAGAGCCACAATTTAAAAAGGAAGTTAAACAGGATGTGATGGTCAGAGTAGTAGATGTTTATGCATTTATGAAGCAATATCCATGGAAGGATATTCATGAAACATTGTATGTCCGTATTGAAGATAAGTATTGTCATTGGAATGAACAGATCTATCAAATAAATAAAAGTGGTCATGTCTCAATAATTGAGACAAATTCGATCATTGACATGCATATGTTAACATTACCTATTAATCTTTTTTCTGCAATGATGGTTGGCTATCTATCAGTAAACGATGCTGTTATGTATGCCAATCAACCTATAGAAAAGAAGATTATTCAGCAATGGCAGTGGGCATTACCTACTGAAAAACCAGCGTTTTATGAGTATTTTTAAGCAATGAATAGTCGGGAAAATTAAAAATTTTTTGAATTCTTTTGTGGACTATACCAGTTAAGTAGAATCGTTTATTTTTCTATAAAAGTGCAATAGCCCAATTTTGTAAACACTTTCATAAAGAGAAAATTAATGTAAAAAATATATTGTGGTATATACCAATAGGTGCTATTCTCAGATTAAGTAAGCGATTACACTGTTGAAAAATGAAAAAAGGAGTGTTTCAAATGAAAAATATTATGTTAGTGTGTGTAGCTGGTATGAGTACTAGTTTATTAGTATCCAAGATGCAAAAAGCTGCACAGGAGCAAAATATTGAGGCAGATATTTATGCAATTGCAGAAGGCGAGGTTGAAAAAGTACTAGCGACTAAAAAAGCTGATGTGCTGTTATTAGGTCCTCAAGTACGCTATTTAAAGGGCTCATTTGAAAAAAAATTCAAGGACATGGATTTCCCAATCGATGTTATTAATATGGCGGATTATGGCATGATGAATGGAGAAAAGGTCTTGCAGCAAGCATTACAATTAATAGGTTAAAGGAGGGTCAAGGGGGATGGAAGAAACAGCATTATTGGAATCCATTATGGGGCTAATTGTTCATAGTGGTCATACAAAAAGTGAATGCATGGAAGCTCTACAATTGGCAAAAAAGGGACAGATAGACGCAGCAAAGGAAAAAATTAAATTAGCGAATGAGGCATTGATCGAAGCGCACCATTCTCAAACAGGTTTATTATCACAAGAAGCAAGGGGAGAAAAAGTCGAAGTATCGATGTTATTAATTCATGCCCAAGATCATTTAATGAACGCTATTACATTTCGTGATCTAGCACAGGAAATGATTGAATTATATGAACGAATCAAAGGGGAGTAACATCAAATTTTGATGTCACAATAAAAAGCAAAGGGAGTGTATGAGAATGTTCCGTTTTTTAGAAGAAAAATTTGTACCGGTTGCTGCTAGGGTTGGGAATCAGCGTCATTTAGTTGCCATTCGTGATGGATTTATTACGATCATGCCTTTGACGATTGTAGGATCACTGGCTGTACTTATTAACAATTTGCCTATCAAATTTTATCAAAATGCACTCGATGCCATTTGGAAACATGAGACATGGACACAGTTTGGAGGCAATGTCTGGGGCGCAACATTTGGAATCATCTCACTATTATTAGCCTTTTCTGTTGCCTACCATTTGACAAAAAGCTATGACAAGGATGCATTATCCGGAGGGGTTATCGGTCTTGCAGGTTATATGACATTTGGTACATTTGGGGAAGGTGGTTTAACGGGATTAACGACAGGTACGGGAGGAATATTTGTTGCCCTCATAACGGCCTTAATATCCGCAGAGCTGTTCTCTCGATTATCTGGTAACTCTAAACTATTGATTAAAATGCCTGCAGGTGTACCATCGGCTGTATCCAAATCTTTTGCTGCATTACTGCCTGCAATTATTACAATTGGATTATTTGCATTAGTTCGGACGATTATTTCGGCTGGTTTTGATGTACCAGATATTATTGGATCGTTTTATTCATCAATTCAAGAGCCTTTTATGGGCTTAACAAATACATGGGTAGCTGGTCTTATTTTAGCTTTCATTCCTACGTTTTTATGGTCATTTGGTATACATGGGGCGAATATTATCGAGCCATTTATGCAATCCATTAACCTACAAGCAATCGATGCGAACGTTGCAGCTATTTCTGCTGGCAAAGTAGCACCGTATATTATTAATAAACCGTTCTTTGACGCATTTATTAATATGGGTGGTTCAGGTACAACGATTGCCTTAATTATTGCCATCTTCATTATTGCTCGTAAAAACAAACAATATAATACAGTAGGTAAGCTATCAGCTGCTCCTGGATTATTTAATATTAATGAACCATTATTATTTGGTTTACCAATTGTATTAAATCCAGTCTTATTTGTACCATTTATTTTAACACCAATGGTCAATGTGACGATTGCATTCTTTGCAACAAAATGGGGGTTTGTGCCTGCAGCAACCATTGCGGTTCCATGGACGACACCACCGATTATTAATGGTTTCTTAGTAACACAATCTTGGCGTGGAGCCGTATTGAGTATCGTATTAATCGTTGTAGCTATATGCATTTACCTGCCATTCCTTTCAATGGCAAATCGCATGGCGAAGCAAAACGAGCAAAAAGCTGCTTTAGCGGCGCAGAGTGAACAATCAACTGTAGCCCAATCAGAAGGTCAAAAGGTAGAAGTATAAGCGTTTACTAACGGAGGGTTTGAAGTGAAGAGATTAGGTATTTCGCTATATCCACAGCATAGTACATTAGATGAAATGAAGCGCTATGTTCAGCTCGCTCATGACAACGGTTTTGATCGTATTTTTACATGTTTGATGTCATTAAAGCAGGAAGAAGAACGGCAGAAATTACAGCAAATTAATCAATTTGCACAGCAATTGGGTTTTGACATTTCTGCAGATATAGCCCCAGCCGTTTTTCAAGAGCTAAATTTAACCTATAGAGATATAGGTTATTTGAAAGAGCATTATCATTTGGCAGCATTACGTTTAGACATGGGTTTCTCAGGTCAGGAAGAAGCATTCATGTCACTTAATGAAAGCAATCTAAAAATTGAATTAAATATAAGTAATGGTACGAAGTATGTAGACAACATTTTATCCTACCGTCCGAATAAAGAAAATATTATCGGCTGTCATAATTTTTATCCAAGACAATTTACAGGTTTATCTCGTCAGCATTTTTTACAAACCTCTCAACAGTTTAAAGCAAATAATATTCGAACCGCTGCGATGATTTCCTCTCAGCATGGTAAGTTTGGGCCATGGGAAGTAACGGAACAAGGTTTACCAACATTGGAGGAGCACCGTCACCTTCCTGTTACGGTACAAGCAAAAGATTTATGGCACACGGGGTTAATTGACGATTGCATCATTGGTAATATGTATGCATCTGAAGAAGAAATACGAGCTTTAGGACAATTAAACCGCCAGAAGCTTGAATTAAAGCTTGTTCAGTCAGCAGACACAAGTATATTAGAGGAAACAATCCTTTATAAGGAACCGCATTTTAATCGAGGGGATGTATCTGAATATGTGATTCGGAGTACACAATCTCGCGTGAAATATAAAAATGGGGACTTCCCTGTACATGATACACGACCATTAAAGGTGGGCGATGTCACGATCGATAATAATTTGGATGTTCGTTATAAAGGTGAGCTACAAATCGTACTAAAGGAAATTCCGAATGCTGGGTCAAGTAATGTTGTTGCAAGTGTTGTCGAAGAAGAACAGTTTTTACTAGCACACATTCAACCGTGGTCGTCATTTGGTTTTACGAAATGAAAATAAGAGAGGAAGGGATTGAGTCATCAATCTCTTTTCTTTATGGGAAAGGAAATGATGTTATGTATGTTTTAGCCATTGATGGTGGTGGCACAAAAACGGCGGCGGTTATTTGTGATGAAAAAGGTCAATGCTTTGCCCAAATAGAGACGACTCGCAGTAACCCTACTGCTATGGATCTAGCATATTTCGAAGCAACCATCCATTCAATCATGCAAAGTTTGCAGCAACAAAATCCTCAAATAGTGATAGAGGTTACTAGCTGCTTTGCGGGGATGGCGGGTGTCAAGGAGCTTCAAGCCGAGGGCGTTGTGGAATCAATATTACGGCAATATGTGTGTAGCTCCGCTTCCATTACGGTAGACAATGATGCTTTGATCGCTCTTTATGCGGGTACACTTGGAAAGGCAGGAATTGTTCAAATCGCGGGGACAGGCGCTATAACGATGGGATATGATAAGGAGCAGCATTTTCATCGAGTAGGTGGCTGGGGGTATCTTTTTGATGATGAAGGAAGTGGCTATGATTTAGGCGTCCAATTACTAAAGGCTGTGCTACAAAGCTATGATGGTAGAGCTCCAAGTACTGCATTGACCGAAGCTGTGCTGAAACATTTCGCTGTAGATTATGTGCCACAATTAATCGGCTGTATTTATGGAGATGAGCATCCGCGCACAGTTATCGCGCCATTGAGTGCCTATATTGTTGTAGCGGCTGATGATGGTGATCTAGTAGCCAAGAGAATCATTGAAGAAGCCTGTCAAAACTATTTTAAGGCCATTAAAGCATGCTATTTTCGGATGGTATGGGGGCAAGAAAAAGTACCTGTCGTCCTATGTGGGGGAGTGTTTACGAATGAAAATTATTTTGTTCCAAGACTACAAGCGATGGCAATGGAGGAAACATTACCGTTTCGTTTTAAAACCCCTGCATTACCTCCAATAGGAGGAGCTGTTATTGCGGCCCTTCAACAAATTAATGTCCAGTTTAGTAGTTCTTTTGTAGAGACCTTTCAAAAAAATTATGTATAATAAAGCATAGAGCAATTGGATCGATTCAATTGCTCTTTTTTTCTTTATAATTTTCACTTGATGAATAACATGATAGAATGTAATATAGGTTTTGATTTTATCTTAGTATATGACTAGGTTTACTAATAAAAATTCATAGATGGAGAGTGTCAGGATGTTACATCAATTTTCACGTAACGAGCTCGCTATAGGAACAGAGGGTCTCGAAAAATTAAAAAATACAACGGTTGCTATTCTTGGTGTAGGTGGCGTTGGATCATTTGCTGCTGAAGCATGTGCACGAAGTGGTATCGGCCGAATTATATTAGTCGATAAGGATAATGTTGATATTACCAATGTAAACAGACAATTAGTAGCGTATCTATCTACAGTTGGACAATCTAAATCAGCTATTATGAAAGAGCGTATTGCAGATATCAATCCTGAATGTGAAGTCATTGATATGCATATGTTTTATACGGAAGAAACGTATGAAGAATTTTTCGCACAAGGCATTGATTATGTAATCGATGCAAGTGATACAGTGATGTATAAAATTCATATTATGAAAGAATGCTTAAAGCGTAATATTCCTATTATTTCTAGTATGGGTGCAGCGAATAAGATGGACCCAACTCGCTTCCAAATTGCAGATATTTCAAAAACACATACAGATCCACTAGCAAAAATTATCCGTACAAAGTTACGTAAAGAAGGAATTCATAAAGGTGTGACCGTTGTATTTTCAGATGAAAGTCCGATTGTCGTACGTCCAGATGTTGTTGAACATGTAGGGAAGCCGGATGCTGCCATTCGCAAAGCGAAGATGCCACCTTCTTCCAATGCCTTCGTGCCATCAGTAGCTGGTTTAATTGCAGCAAGCTGGGTCGTTAATACGATCTTAAAAGATGTGAAAATCACACGCGTACAAGGTTAATAGTCTATAGAATTTCAAAAAATAGCATAATGAATCAATTTCATAGAAGTAGCCTCTTTTATTGTTTTTAGGGGGCTACTTTTTCTATGTTACAATAAGACCGTTATAAAAAGGAGGCGTATACGGATGGAAAAAATTTATCAAATGGAGTATAGAGGTTTAAATCTTTTCGATGAAATAAGCACTGTCGAGTTAGCTATAGATGAAGAAAAGCAAACGATACATATTTATGATATTGGACAGGTTGTAAGCCCCATTTTTAATTTTGATGTATCTGCCTATGAGTTGTCAGATGGCTTTTATAAAATGGCCGATATTTTGCGGCATAAGAAAATTTTAACGAATCAACAAGCTGATAGCGACCTAACATTAAGTGAATGGTTAATAAAAAACAATGCTTATTTTTATATCCCCAATAAACGTATTAAAAAATATGTCCAGGGAAGTATTGTGGAAATTGTTGATCGAACAATAGAACAAGCGTTATTTGATGAATATGTACAAAGGTTATAATTTTACCAAAATAGTTCTTCTTATGTGCATAAAATGCTATTAATTCACGAAATTGTCTTATTTTTTTCATGTCCCCACTACTCTAATTGGTTTATTGCTATAATTTGAATAATTCCAATAGATAATCGATCAGTTTGTTTGGGATGCTTTGAGCTAATCAAAAATAGCCATGAAGTTCGAAATCAACAAATGACAAATGGGAGAGTGGGAAAATGGAAATTCAAATTATTCGAGATCATCTAGATATTGTCAAGCTTCAAGAGAAAATGAATGCCATTGTATTTGACTACTTAGACACTTCTGATAATTATCCGAAAGCGATGCGAGAATTAAATCCTTTATATATACAAGTGACAACTTTTTATAAGGAATATATCGATCATCGGGCAGGGGAGATTCCTAGTGCAAATACCTATTGGCATTTGTTTATCGACTGTAGTGCCAAGTTATGTTATTTTTTAGCGGCTTCAACGTTCTATTCATCTAATGCTTTACAAAAGACGCCTGAAAAAGTCGAGAAGTTATTACATATTGCTGCTTCATCTTTACCTAGTATCGATCAAGAGGAAAATGAGCAATTATTAACAGATATTTTTGCCCTTATGGCTGAAGTAGTAGATGATAAAGAAAAACTGACTACGTTGCGCAATGAAGTGCTTGTACAAAAGGGTGATGTGAAGCAATGTCTTCAACAGTTTAAATTATTTGTTGATCATGAATTAAATAGCTAGACAATTGAAGACACTCTATTTTCTGAAAATAGACTATACGACAAGAATCTACGTGAACTTTTGTAATTATTTCTAGGTTTTCAACACTGGTACGTGTTGGAAAGTGGATGTATTTAACCATTAAAGTTTCGTGGGTTCTTTTTTTAGTGTATCGCTAAAAAAGCAAAGTCGCTTCTAACGGTAGAAGTAATGACTTTGCTCTTGGAAAGCTACTTTTTATTTTGATGAAAAGATTTAAGCTTTTCATAGATACTAGCCATACGTTTTTCCTCGCCGGCAATAACGGGTTTATAAAACTCAGTTCCTACTAGCTCATCAGGTAAGTATTGCTGATCTATCCAGCCACCAAATGTTCCGATGGGTGTGTTATGAGGATACTGATACCCAACATGACCTAAATCTGTTGCCCCAGCGTAATGAGCATCACGCAAATGATGAGGTATATCACCCGTTTTGCCATCATGAATCGCTTTTATCGCGTCATCGATTGCAAGGATAGCTGAATTAGATTTTGATGCTAAACACATTTCAATAACTGCACTTGCAAGTGGGATACGTGCCTCTGGTAATCCAAGTCGTTCTGCTGCCTGTATCGCAGCGAGCATATGAGGACCTACCTCAGGGTTGGCAAGGCCAATATCTTCATACGCCATGACAAGTAAACGTCTGCTGACAGCCACTAAATCACCAGTTTCTAATAAATGTGCTAAATAATATAGCGCAGCATTCGTATCACTGCCACGGACAGATTTCTGCAAGGCAGAAAGTAAATTATAAAAATGTGAGCCCTTTTTATCACCATAAACACCAATTCGACTAATGAGGTGATCAATAATATGGTCTGCTGCAACCGTTTGCCCCTCTACTTCATCACTTGCGTAATAAATGGATTCAAGTAAAGTTAATGCCTTTCGTGCATCTCCATTCGCTGCCTCTGCAATATGCTCAATTTGTGAATCTGTTAAGATAAAATGATATTTACCTAGACCCCGTTTTTCATCTGCAAGTGCTTTTTCTACAAGCTCCATTAGATTTTCCTTGGTTAATCGTTTAAGTTGATAAATCTCACCACAGCGAGATCGAATCGCTGGATTGACATCGTGGTATGGATTTTCTGTTGTTGCACCGATTAAGACAATCGAGCCATTTTCCACATGTGGTAGCAAAGTGTCTTGCTGTAATTTATTGAAGCGATGAATTTCATCTAAAAAAAGTAGAACTTTTCCTGAGATTCTAGCTTCTTGGACAATATCTTCTACATCTTTTTTGCCAGCTCGTGTCGCGTTGAGTGCAAAGAAAGGGAGCTGAGAGCTTCCTGCAATCGCATTTGCAATAGAGGTTTTGCCGATGCCGGGTTCTCCGTAGAGCAACATGGAAGGGACATGTTCATTTTGAATCATTTTATATAGAGCTGTGTTTGGACCAATAAAATCTTGATGACCTACAATTTCATCAAGTGTTAAAGGACGCATTCGAAAAGCAAGTGGTTCATTGTGCAAAATAATTCCCCCTTTCAGCCGTTGTCATTTTTTATTTATCCATTTTTTGCACTAACATACAGCGCTAATAGTGGATCGTTAAACAATGTTGAATCGCATTATTTAGTATATCATATCCTTCTAGGTGTATTTCCGAGTTCATCAAGAGGAGATTATGATATACTGTTGGTAGTAATTTTGACTAGACTAATTGAGGGTGATAAAATGAAAATTTCAACAAAGGGCCGTTACGGGCTTACGATTATGATTGAATTAGCAAAGCATTACGGAGAGGGTCCTATTCCTTTACGTAAAATTGCTGCCGAAAAGGAGTTATCAGAGGCGTATTTAGAGCAATTAGTGTCACCGCTTCGTAATTCAGGCTTAGTAAAAAGTGTACGTGGCGCTTATGGTGGTTATATGCTAGCAAATCCACCGAGCGAAATTTCTGCAGCCCATGTTATTAGTGTACTAGAAGGGCCAATTCAACCAGTAGAGGGTATTGAAAACGAGGAAGCACCACAACGTGAGTTATGGTTGCGCATCCGTGACGCAGTAAAAAATGTGTTAGATACAACAACAATTGAAGATTTAGCACAATACACAGAAGAAAATGTAGCGGAAGGCTATATGTTCTATATTTAAAATGTTTAAGCTAAAGCGCTGCTCCCCATTCGTATCATAGTTGAGTTGAAAAATAAACGGTGAAATCAAACACTTAGAGCTGTTTGAATTGAATTTCATGCTGAATGTTTTTCATAAATTTATGATAAATAATGTGGGTTCCAGCGTTTTTTATTAAAAAGGAGTTTTCAACATGAATTCATATATCTATCTCGATCATGCGGCCACATCACCGATGAATGGCCAAGTTATAGAAGCGATGACGTCTGCTATGCAACACGTATTTGGCAACGCATCCAGTATCCATGGGGCAGGTCGAGAGGCGCGCAAATATCTTGATGATGCACGCGACATATTAGCCAAGTCTATCGGTGCTCAGGCGGGAGAAATAATCTTTACAAGTGGTGGTACAGAAGCTGATAATACAGCAATTTTGGGCACTGTCTACGCACGAGCTAAAGAGGGAAAGCATATCATTACAACACAAGTAGAGCACCATGCGGTGTTACATACATGTGAAAAACTGGAACGAGATGGCTTTGATGTGACTTATTTACCAGTGGATAAGGCTGGCCGTGTAGCTGTTGGGGATGTCCAAAAAGCACTTCGTGATGATACGATTTTAGTGACAATTATGTATGGGAATAATGAAGTCGGTACTATTCAGCCTATTGCTGAAATTGGTGAGCTATTACAAGGACATCAAGCTACTTTCCATACAGATGCAGTTCAGGCATATGGTTTAGAACAAATTGATGTGGGTCAATTAAAAGTAGATTTATTGAGTGTGTCAGCTCATAAAATTAATGGGCCTAAGGGAATTGGGTTCCTTTTCCAAAAGGCTGGAACACCTTTAGCTAATTATGCATTAGGCGGTGCACAAGAGAAAAAACGTCGTGCAGGAACTGAAAATATACCAGCAATTATTGGCTTTGCGACAGCTGTGCAAGTTGCAAATAAGTTGCGTGAAGAAAAGCGTTCACTATACAATCACTTTAAGCAAATTATGCTTGATGTATTTTCACAGGAAAAAATAGCGTTCCATATTAATGGTGATGAAGAGCAGTCATTGCCACATGTTTTAAATATTAGCTTTGAGGGCATGGAAGTAGAATCATTTTTAGTAAATCTTGATATGGCAGGAATCTGTGTATCTAGTGGTTCTGCATGTACCGCTGGGTCGATTGATCCATCTCATGTGTTAGTAGCCATGTTTGGACAAGGAACAGAGGAATTACGAAACTCTATACGATTTAGCTTTGGTCAGGATTTAACGGAAAAAAATATACGTGACGCAGCTGAAAAAACAGCACAAATAGTGAAAAAACTAGCTAAAAGATAATTTGTGAAGAACATGTTAGGTTTCTAAAATTTATGAAGCATTAACTGTAAATAGATAAAAGAAAAGGTGACCACAATGAAAGAAACACGTGACCCCTCTCAAATTCGCGTTGTTGTCGGCATGTCTGGTGGGGTAGATTCGTCGGTGGCTGCATATTTGTTAAAACAACAAGGTTATGAAGTAATCGGGATCTTTATGAAAAACTGGGATGATACTGACGAAAATGGTGTTTGTACAGCAACAGAAGATTATGATGATGTCATAAAAGTATGTAATCAAATCGGCATCCCCTACTATGCTGTAAATTTTGAGAAACAATACTGGGATAAAGTTTTCACATACTTTTTAGAAGAATATAAAGCAGGACGTACACCAAATCCTGATGTAATGTGCAACAAAGAGATTAAATTTAAAGCGTTTTTAGAGCATGCGATGAGCCTCGGCGCTGATTACTTAGCAACAGGTCATTATGCACGTATTGATCGTAGCGGTGTTGGAGAAGTAAAAATGTTACGCGGTGTGGATAATAACAAAGACCAAACATACTTTTTAAATCAACTATCACAGGAGCAATTGGCTCATGTGATGTTCCCAATTGGCGATATTGAGAAAAAAGAAGTGCGTAAAATTGCTGAAGAAGCAGGATTGGCAACAGCGAAGAAAAAAGATTCTACAGGGATTTGTTTTATTGGAGAACGTAATTTCAAAGAATTTTTGAGTCAATTTTTGCCAGCTCAACCGGGCAATATGGAAACAATGGATGGCGTTGTCATGGGAAAACATGACGGTTTAATGTATTATACACTTGGGCAACGACATGGTCTTGGTATTGGTGGAGACGGTGAGCCATGGTTTGTGTTAGGGAAAGATTTAGAGCGTAATGTTCTACTTGTTGGACAAGGTTTTGACAATGAGCATTTATATTCTACTTCATTATCTGCTGTAAAAATGAACTATACTTCGACAAAAAAATTGCCTGGGAAATTTTCTTGTACTGCGAAATTCCGCTATCGTCAAACGGATACACCAGTAGAAGTTGAAGTATTAGCAGATGGTCGTACTCATATTACATTTGCAGAGCCTGTCCGTGCTATCACTCCAGGACAAGCAGTTGTTCTCTATGATGGAGAAGAATGTATTGGTGGCGGAACGATAGATGAAGTCTTTAAAAGTAATGAAAAACTAACATATGTTGGATAACTTGCGCCTAAGACTGCTTTTATTGCCACATGGCTTCATGGAAGCAGTCTTTCGCTACATAGAGGTGAAGAAATAATGAATTATAATGAACAGGGCATTCAAGCGTTTCAAGATAAGCGATATGAAGAGGCTGCACAACTATTTACAAAGGCAATAGAAGCTGAGCCTGAAAATGCTATTGGTTATGTAAACTTCGGCAATTTATTAGCAGTATTAGAGGATACAGAACGTGCAGAGCGTTTTTTCCAAAAGGCTATTACGGTGGATGAGACAGCAGCAACAGCTTATTATGGCTTAGCAAACCTCTATTACAATGCAGAACGCTATGCTGAGGCTGTCAAGCTTTATGAACAAGCACTTAAGCATCATATCGAAGGCGCAGATGTGTACTATATGATGGGGAAATGCTTTGAGCGTATGGAGAATCAAAAATTAGCATTGCCTTATTTACAAAGAGCCGTGGAAATTGCTCCCGAAGATACACAGATCCGTTTAGCCTATGCAATTGTGCTATGTGCATTAGAGATGTTTGAGCAAGGGAAGAAGGAACTGGATCTTTTAATTGAACAGGACTGGAACAATGCAGATGCCCACTATAATTTAGGTGTATTGTATGCCGTGTCTACAGAGCAAACAGAAGATGCGATGTATCATTTAAAACAAGCCTTTACCTTACAGCCAGAATACGATCAAGCTCGTTTTATTTATGATATGATTGCTCAACGATTTAACTAATAGATAAAAGCAGCAAGTGTGATTTGATGAACTTGCTGCTTTTTTATGCAGTTCTATAGTAGGGTGTCGATAGATTATAGATCAATTTTTTATTATCATTCGATGTTTTTTGTAAAAATTATCCCATCCTCTTTTATTTTTAGGTTAAATTTGTTAGTGTATGTCATGCAGGAAAGGAATAGGTGACACGATGAATAAAGTATTTATTGCACTATTACTTGTAACAGCGCTTGCGGCAATTGAAGGAACGATTGTTAGTACAGCTATTCCAAGTATAACAGCAGATTTATTAGGCGTAGATTTAATAAGTTGGATTTATTCCGCTTATTTATTAGCATCTGCTATCGCTGCGATTATTTTTGGTAAGCTAGCCGATTTATTTGGGCGTAAACGGATGATTATTACAGGTATCATTATTTTTTTAATGGGTTCCATGTTATGTGGATTAGCACAATCGATGGAACAATTAATTGTCTTTCGTGCGATCCAAGGGATTGGTGCAGGCTCGATTTTACCAATTACATTAACGATGGTTGGTGAACTATTTACGACTGAAAAAGCACGTGCTAAAGGACAAAGCTATTTAAGTATGGTATGGGGCGTATCAGGCGTAGTTGGTCCACTATTTGGAGGTTTTATTGTTGACCAGGTGTCATGGCACTTTATATTTTTCATTAATGTACCATTTGGTTTAGCTTCTATTTATCTAATTGTTAAACATTACAAAGAACAGATTGAAGCAGTGAAGCGGAAAATTGATTATTTAGGTGCAGGCCTATTTACGATCGGAATGGTTTCGCTATTATATGTAATTATTGAAAACAGTAAAACACAAGCATGGTTATCGAGTCAATCGCTCATTATGTATGCCGTTGCAGCGGTATTTTTAGGCGTTTTTATATGGGTAGAGCTACGTGCAGAAGAGCCGATTATTCCATTAACATTGTTTAAAAATGGTCGTCTCATGGTGATTAATTCACTAACATTAAGTACCATGTCAATTGTCATTGGTGTGACGGTCTATATTCCGATATATGCGCAAAGTGTTCTAGGGAAAAATGCCACACAAGCAGGCCTACTTCTAACACCCATGTCTATTTTTTGGACGATGAATTCTATTGCAGCAGGCTATTTAATCGGACGTTTTACGAATAAACGAATTATCCAAATGGGGACGATTTTATTAGTTACGGGAACGATTATGCTTGCTAAACTATCTTCAGGCTCTAGTGATATAAGCGTGTATCTTGGCTCTTCATTAATCGGGCTTGGTATGGGCTTTATTATGCCAATGCTGATGATTTCCATTCAAAAGGTGGCTAATCCCAAGCAACTGGGTATTTCAATTGGCCTCAACTCCTTCACTAATACATTTAGTCAAGCGGTAGGTGCAGCCCTATTTGGGATGGTTTTTAACCTTGCAACGAGTGAAAAAATGGCTTCATTAGGTAAAGGAGAAATTCAGCTAAATGGTGAATTTGCAAAAGGTGGCTTTAGTCTAGAAGAAATAAGCTTTTTAAAGGGGACCATTGCTAATGGTGTAAGCTATGTATATATAACAACTTTAGTTTTTGCCATTTGTGCCCTTATTTTATCTTTCTTTATTGTGACGAAATCAAAAGACAAGGCTTAAATATGAACGAAAATCCACTTTGCTTCCAAGCAGACATTTTTGCTGGAGCAAGGTGGATTTTTTGTTCAACAAAATCTAAAAGTGTCTAATCATTATTATTCAGGTTTGGAAGTTGTGCAAAATATTTAGCAAGCTGTGATATAGGTGTACTGTCTAATAAAGTGGGCTCGGCCTCATTTTCCTTTAATATATTAATCTCTTTATTGAGGCGCTCCATTTTTCGATCTAACTCAGCAGCTTGTAGTGCGGCTTCTTTTAATTCAACACGAATATGTTCGGGCACTTCTTTATTATATTTATAATAAATTTTATGTTCCAGGCTAGCCCAAAAGTCCATCGCAATGGTCCTGATTTGAATCTCTGTATAGACCTTCTCCATATGGTCAGACATGAAAATAGGGATTTTTATTATAAGGTGTAAACTTTGATAGCCATTGTCTTTAGGACTAGCAATATAGTCCTTTACCTCTACAACCTCAATGTCATGCTGTGCCTGTAACATGGCACTTACTTTATAAATATCCTCGACAAATGAACAAGTAATGCGAGCACCTGCAATATCACGAATGTTTTCGCGTACGTCTTCCATCGTTGGAGGAAGTTCCTTTTTTAACATCTTTGTTAATATACTTTTCGGCGACTTTACACGTGTTGAAATATGCTCAATGGGATTATATTCATGAATAAGCTTAAATTCTTCTTGCAAAATATTAATTTTCGTTTCCACTTCCTGTAAAGCAAATTTATAAGCTAGAAAGAAGCGTGTTAACTCAGTTTGAAATGATTTTAAAGAGTTTACTTCGAGTTCGGTTTTCATATTTAAAAAATCCTTTCCCTTATGTCTGTGGACACTTATTTATGTTCCACTTCTCATTCTATGTAGAATAGTCCTTCATCTCAATAAAATAGCAGCCAATGTTTGACAAGGTTTAAATGTTAGGATAGTTTTTCATAAGGATAAAACCTTTCTACATCATATATAACTCACATAAGAGGTAAAAGGTTTCAAAAAGGCTAAAATGGATTGTAAAAGGTGAAGGAGAGGGAGGAGTTGTTGCAAAAAAAGGGGAGAAAACTACCCCTTTGTGTTAACTAATAATTTCAGCATTTAAGTTATAACGTTTATTAAACTCATCCACAAATATTTGTAAGTCAATATATGTTCCTATATAGGGCTCTGTTTCTTGATCGCGTAGGAAACCACAAGTTGCCTTTAATGATTTAGAAAACTCTAGTAGCATTTGTTCATTATCAAGTTGAACATGGATTGCAAGAGAATGATCTTTTTTATTTACTTTGAAATACTTGCCATCAATGATACGTTCTAAATTTGTTTCTTGAATTGGAAAAACATAATCCTTATAAATGAGGTTCACAAAATCCCGCCTTTTTTACAATATTTCACGACATCTGTATAGGGCAGCTCTCCTCCAAAAATAGAGAGAGCACTCCCGATTGTGATATGAAGCTTTCCATTGACTAATTGGTTAAACTTTTCTAAGTCTTCTATTGAACGAATGCCACCTGCATAAGTGGTCGGGATTGAGGTCCAGGCTGCAAGATCTCGTACCAAGCTTTCCTGCATCCCACCTTTTTTTCCTTCCACATCGACTGCGTGAATTAACAGTTCATCACAATAATTCTCAATATCTTGAATTGAGGCTGCATTGACTTCGAAGTGACTAAATTTTCTCCATTTATCCGTCATGACAAACCATTTACCATCTCGCATTTTGCAGCTGAGATCAATGACAAGATGTTCTTTACCGATTAATTTGTTTAAATGTTGTAAACGTTCTAAATCCAGCTTGCCATCATGAAAGATATAGGAAGTGACAATCACATGGGAGGCACCAGCATCAATATATTTTTGGGCATTTGCAGCAGTAATGCCACCACCAACTTGTAACCCTTGTGGAAATGCAGCTAAAGCAGCTAGAGCAGCATCTTCATTTCCCTGACCAAGCATGATGACGTGTCCGCCTGTTAAGTGATCCTGTGCAAACATTTGTGCATAGTAGCTAGAATCAAAACTAGAAATAAAATTCTCAACGACTGTTTGATTGGTAGTACCTAAAGTACTCCCGACAATTTGTTTTACTTTGCCTTCATGTAAATCGATGCAAGGTCTAAATTCCAATAACTTCACGATCCTTCCGTGCCACTAATTCTTATTTATCATAGCATGGAAATAAGGATAAAAGCTGAGAATTGTCATTTGTCGAAATAATGTAAAAATAATAAAGGGGAAAATTTTTATCAACGATATTTCGAGAGGTCTATGGTAAAATAAAAAGATTGAAAACAATTAGAAAGGGCGGACCGAATATGTCAGATCATCTCGATTTATTTGAACTCAATAAATTTTTTATTCTCGGACGTCCGATCGTCTCTATTTTTCATAACACACAAAATATGTATTCCATTATACGAGTGAAAATTCAAGAGACAAACTTACAATATGAAGATAAAGAAATTATTGTTGTTGGCTATTTTCCACCGTTACAAATGGATGAGCAATACCGCTTTACAGGTATATTAAAACAGCATCCTAAATATGGTGCACAATTCCAAATCGAGACATTTACAAAAGAGGTACCCGCTACTGAACAAGGAATTATTCATTATTTATCCAGTGACTTATTTGTGGGAATCGGGAAAAAAACAGCTGAAACCATTGTTGAAAAACTAGGTGCTAATGCATTACGTCTTATTTTAGAAGATCCGAGTGCACTGGATGCTGTTCCACGTTTATCATCTGAAAAAAAAGAAGTGATTCATCGTACGATTGAGCAAAACCTTGGTTTAGAACGGGTAATGATCCAGCTGAATGAATGGGGTTTTGGTCCACAGCTTGGAATGAAAATATATCAAACCTATCGAACAGAAGCCATTGAATTACTAACAGAAAACCCATACCGCTTGATAGAAGATGTGGAAGGGGTAGGGTTCTTTCGAGCAGATGAGCTTGGTGCAAAATTAGGGATTACCGGAAAACATCCTGACCGTGTTAAAGCAGCTATTTTACATATTTTAAATACGGCTGCATTATCTGACGGGCATGTTTATCTAGACGCGGAGCATGTTCTACCACTTGTGAAAGAAATGCTTGAACAAAGTCAACGTCAGGAAATTCCGTTTGAAGACATCTCAAAAGCATGTATCGAGTTACGAGAAGATGGAAAAATTTGTGGGGAAGAAACAAGATTATATTTACCTTCTCTTTATTTTTCTGAGGTAGGAATTGCCTCCAAAATATTGACGCTTGTTGAACGAAATAGTAAGGCTGAACATTTTAGCAAAGATGAGATTCGTAAAGCGATTGGCGAAACTGAGGAACTACTCCATGTGACTTATGCTGAAACACAAGCAAATGCCATTGAACAGGCTTTAAATTCAGCCGTAATGATTTTAACAGGTGGACCTGGTACGGGTAAAACGACTGTTGTACGTGGGGTTGTTGAAGTTTATGCGAAGCTTCATGGCTTATCATTAAATCCAAAAGAATATGCTCAAAAAGAGGAGCCTTTTCCCATTATCCTTTGTGCACCCACTGGGCGAGCTGCTAAGCGCTTAGCTGAATCGACTGAACTACCAGCTATGACTATTCATCGTTTACTCGGCTTTACAGGTCAAGAAAAAGAAGAAGAGACTGAACGAGAGGTAACAGGTAAGCTTATTATTGTAGATGAAATGTCAATGGTGGATACTTGGCTTGCTCATCAATTATTAAAAGCTTTACATGAGGATGTACAGGTTGTCTTTGTAGGGGACCAAGACCAATTACCGCCTGTAGGACCTGGACAGGTATTAAAGGATTTATTAGCATCCAAGCAACTCCCAACGGTGGAATTGACAGATGTTTATCGACAAGCAGAGGGCTCTACAATTATTGAACTAGCCCATCAAATCAAAAAAGGAACCATTCCGAAAGATTTAACATCGAAAACTACTGATCGCTCGTTTATTAAATCTTCCGTCGATCAGGTTGGAAATGTTGTGACACAGGTAGTAAAAAGTGCTGTCGCTAAGGGGCAGGAAATTCGTAATATTCAAGTGTTAGCTCCGATGTATAAAGGTCCTGCTGGCATTGATAATTTAAATAAAATGATTCAAGAGCTTATTAATCCTAATGAAACGGGGACAAGAAAGGAACTTGTCTTTGGGGACGTAACGTATCGAATAAAGGATAAAGTCCTGCAGCTAGTCAATCAACCTGAAAGTAATGTTTTTAATGGTGATATGGGAGAAGTCATTAGTATTATTAAGGCAAAAGAGACAGTAGAAAAACAAGATTTACTGATCGTATCTTTTGATGGCATTGAAGTGACCTATCAACGAAGTGACCTCAATCAATTGACACTAGCTTATTGTTGCTCCATTCATAAATCTCAAGGTTCAGAGTTTCAAACCGTCATTATGCCTGTTGTCAAAGGGTATTCAAAAATGCTGCGTCGTAATCTTTTATACACAGGGATTACAAGAGCGAAAAACTTTTTGATTTTATGTGGGGAACCGGATGTCCTGGCAGATGGCTTGCAGCGGACAGATGATTTACAGCGTTTTACTTCGTTGCGTGCTCGTTTAAATCCAATGGATGTCGACGAAGTGATTGTTGAAGTAGAGGCAGTTCCAGTAAAACAAGAGGTTGTGCAAGAAACAGCTATCAAGGACCATAAATTAACAGTAGAAACAGCCCCTTATATTCATCCCATGATTGGTATGAATGATGTCTCCCCCTATGATTTTTTGGAAAAGTAAAGTTTGTACCCGATTAGATTCTCGCTAATCGGGTTTTTCTAATGTGCTGTATCGTCACCTAATATTTTGACATTTCATATACTACATAAGTACAAAAACATAGGAAATGTTTAGGAGTGACAACATGCCAATAATGACCGGACAGCAGTATATGGAACGTATCGATGCTTTAAATACCTATATTTCAATTGATGGGGAAGTTGTGACGGGCAAGGTGTCAGAACATCCTGCATTTAAGGGAATCATGCAAAGTCAGGCAAAGCTATTTGATTTACAACATCAAGAAGCATATCTTGAAAAAATGACATATGAATCGCCAACTAGCAAAGAGAGAGTCGGCATGTCTTTCCTTCAAGTCATGAGTCCTGAGGATTTAGTAAAAAGACGTTTGGCCGCAAGAGAATGGGCTTTACAAACAAACGGTTTGATGGGAAGAAGTCCTGATTACATGAATACGACATTGATGGCTTTAGCATCAGCATCGAACTTTTTGAAAGATAAGCCAAATTGTTTTCCAGACCATTTGCTGAAGTTTTATGAATATGCCCGTGAGAATGATATTTCCATGACACATACCTTTATAGAACCGCAAGTAAACCGCAAGCGTTATTACTATGAGGATGAAGAAGTAACAATAGCTGCCAAAATTGTTGCAAAAACGGGCGAAGGCTTAGTCATTAAAGGAGCTAGATTACTAGCCACACAGGGAGGAATAACGGATGAACTTCTTGTTCTATCAACAAATGGCTATGATGAAGGAAAAGGTTTTGGCTTTTCTATACCGAGTAACACAAAGGGCTTAAAGTTTTTATGTCGGCAATCCTTTGTCGGAGGAGATTCTAGGTTTGATCATCCTTTAAGTGCACGTTTTGAAGAAATGGATGCGATTGTTGTTTTTGATGATGTAGTTGTTCCGTGGGAGCGGGTATTTTATTATGAGAATGTTGAAGTAGCCAATCAATTTATGAATGTTAGTGGCTTCCAAGCGTATACTTTGCATCATGTACTGTCACGTCAAATTGCTAAGACAGAATTCATCCTAGGGGTTGTACAAACGATTGTGGATTCCATAAATATTGGGGATTACCAACATGTCCATCAAAAAGTGGTAGATGTCATCGTAGCATTAGAAACGATAAAAGCATTGCAATTAAAATCAGAAATTGAGGCACAAAGGGATTCCTTTGGCTTTATACGACCAGACGTATCGACATTACAGGTCGCTATTCATATTTTCCCGAAAGTATATCCTACCTTTACAGATATCATCCAGCTACTGGGAGCAAGTGGATTAATGTCCATACCGAGTGCAAAAGCTTTTGCAACGGATGATGGGGATCTTGATCATTATCTGCAATCATGTCAAGACAAAGGAGAAGAACGAGTTAAAAAGTTCCGTTTAGCTTGGGATTTAACGATGAGTAATTTTGGCACAAGGCAAACGCTATATGAAAGATTTTTCTTTGGAGATCCTGTTCGTCTGTCAAGCCTACTCTATCAATCGTATAAGCGCGATCATTTAGTGAAAAGAGTAGAAGACTTTTTGAAAAATGATTGATAAAAAGTTTGACAGTTGTGAAACTATCCGTTATTATTTACAGGAATAAAAAAATAAGACTCCCTTCGTTAGGTGAGGCTCCTATGTGGAGATACGCTACTACCCAAAAATGTCGAGAGACGCCAATGGGTCAACAGAAATCATCGAAATAAGGTGTTTTTTAACGTAGCTGGAAAATTTCCTATGCCGCATAGTGCTAAAACTCAACGTTTGAAGGTAACAAATATGCAAAGTTTTTTTGCTATTTTTTGATATGTGTATTCAACACGCCTTCATTCGTAGAAGGCGTGTTTTTGTTATGAAAGGAAGGTGATGAGAAATGGATAGTAGTCCTGAACCGAATCAGCATGAGGTAGGTAGTCAGAATTTATGGAGACAGCCGTCGTTTCTTATCGCCGGCACGGACAGAAGGTTTTAAAATTAACCTTTTGTTACTTTTTATAATAAAACACGAGGTGAAGTATCATGATTAAAATTCACTATTTCAATCACAATAGCAAAACAGTTCAACACGATTTCAATATGAATGATTTACGACTTCCCATTCATAGCGAGGATTTATTATGGGTGGATTTATATGCGTATAGTCAAAATGAATTAAATAATATAGCAGATTTATTTGGCTTTCATCCACTAGCAGTGGAAGATTGCTTACATGAAGGCTCACGCCCCAAAATGGATAGTTATGGGGATTATAAATTTTTCGTTTTCCATGCACCTATCTACAATGAAAAAAGTAACAATGAAATTACAACGGTCGAGTTGAATATTTTTATGGGACCAAATTATATTGTTACGGTCCATAAACAAAAATTACAGTGGCTAGGCCATATAGAAAAAGTTTGTTTAAATAGTGCGAGATATTTGGAAAAGGGCACTGATTTTTTATTGCACACGATCATCGATGGAATTACAGACGAGTATTTCCCTGTGTTAGAGCGAATTCGAGCACGGATTGATGAGCTTGAAGAAGAAGTTTATGATTATCAACCGAAAGTAGTAACAGAAGAATTCCTTTCATTAAAACGAACAATTATTTTAATTCGTCAGGCCATTATGCCGCAACGAAGAATCTTTTCTACAATTAATGGACAATGGAAATTTGATATACAAGAGGAAAATATCCCTTTTTATAAGGATTTAAATGATCATCTTGAACGCATTGTCGACTCCACTGAAACGTATCGAGACTTAGTCAACAGCACATTAGATACGTATTACTCGATTATTAGTGGCAAGTCTATTGAAAAGCTGAACTTATTAACCGTTATTTCTACAATTATGTTGCCTTTAACTGTCATTACTAGCTTCTTTGGCATGAATGTACCATTACCTTATCAAGATTCACCCATTACAACGATTGCACTTACTGCCTTTTTAGTGTTATTTACATGGGGAATGTGGGCATACTTCAGAAGAATGATTGCTTAGTTATAATTTGTCATACTAGTGCTAATTGACAGGTGAATAGATTTTTCTTATAATTTTCGTTAGAAAAAGTAAACACGACGATGGAAAAAGTACGTAATTGCACGTGTAGAAGAAAGGGATTTCTTGGCTGAAAAAATCCTCACAGTGCAAATGCTGAAAGCTACTCCGGAGTGCAGTTAATCTCTGCCGTTCACTGACGTTACAAGTGCTAAAGAGGTAAGTAAGAATTTTTACTTACAACTAGGGTGGTACCGCGAGACTGAAGATAAGTCCTCGTCCCTTTTTGGGGATGAGGGCTTTTTTATTTTCATTTAGTAAAAAAAACCAATTATAGTGGTTGGTACCAAAGCTTGCTGGCAGGGAATAGTTGGGTCGTCAAGATCTAATTCTTATCGTGATTTTACATTATAAAATAGGAGGAATTTATCCAATGAAAGCAGTTAACATTCGACAAATGTATTTGGAATTTTTTAAAGAAAAGGGGCATCACCATGAACCGTCTGCGCCTCTAGTGCCAATCAATGATCCATCCTTACTTTGGATTAACTCAGGTGTTGCTACACTTAAGCCGTATTTTGATGGTCGTGTTATTCCTGACAACCCTCGAATTACAAATGCACAGAAATCAATTCGTACCAACGATATTGAGAACGTAGGAAAAACAGCGCGTCACCATACTTTCTTTGAAATGTTAGGGAACTTTTCTATAGGGGATTACTTTAAAAAAGAAGCTATTCATTATGCTTGGGAATTTTTAACGGATAAAAAGTGGATGGGCTTTGATCCCGAATTACTATCTATCACAATCCATCCTGAAGATCAGGAAGCATATGATGTTTGGCATCAAGAAATTGGTATTCCGGAAGAACGTTTAATTCGTTTGGAAGGGAACTTTTGGGATATTGGTGAAGGTCCTTCTGGTCCAAACTCAGAGATTTTCTATGACCGCGGCGTAGAATATGGCTCAGACGAAAATGACCCTGAAATGTACCCAGGTGGAGAAAATGAACGTTATCTAGAAATTTGGAACCTAGTGTTCTCTCAATTCAACCATAATCCTGATGGTTCGTATACACCACTACCAAAGCAAAATATTGATACTGGTATGGGACTAGAACGTATTGTCTCCGTGGTTCAAAATGTACCAACGAATTTTGATACGGATTTATTCATGCCTATCATTGAAAAAATTGAGGAATTTGCCAACCGTAAATACAAACGCCCAAGTGAAGTAGATTTAAATGAAATTTTTGGCTCTGAAGAAGATATTAATACGCCATTTAAAGTTATTGCAGACCACATTCGTACTGTAGCGTTTGCTATAGGTGACGGTGCCCTTCCTTCAAACGAAGGCCGTGGCTATGTATTACGCCGCTTACTACGTCGTGCCGTACGTTATGCAAAACAAATTGGAATTGAGAAACCATTTATGTTTGAATTGGTCCCAACAGTGGGCAAAATCATGGAAGACTTCTATCCAGAGGTAACGGAAAAATGTGAATTTATTCAACGCGTTATTAAGAATGAAGAAATTCGTTTCCATGAAACATTAGATGGTGGTCTTGCAATCTTTAATGAAGTTGTAGAATCACAAAAAGCGGCTGGTCATGATTTTATCCCAGGAGCAGATGCTTTCCGTTTATATGATACTTACGGTTTCCCAATCGAGTTAACGGAAGAATATGCAGAAGAAGTAGGAATGAAAGTCGATCATGAAGGCTTCGAAACGGCGATGGAGGAACAACGTGAACGTGCGCGTGCGGCTCGTCAAGATGTTGACTCTATGCAAGTACAAAATGAAGTATTAGCAAACTTAACGGTTGCCAGCGAATTTGTTGGCTTTGACACATTAGTAGCTAATACTGAAATTGCTGCAATGATTGTGAATGGTCAAGTAGAAAAAGTAGCATCTGAAGGCCAAGAAGCTTTAGTTATTTTAGCTCAAACACCATTCTATGCTGAAATGGGTGGTCAAATTGCCGATAGCGGTATCATTTCTAATGATAGCTTCACCGCTGTAGTAAAGGATGTTCAAAAGGCACCAAATGGTCAGCCGCTCCACACAGTAGTTGTTGAATCAGGTGAAATGCATGTCGAAGATGCTGTCCAAGCAATTGTTAATCGTGATGATCGCAATTTAATTATTAAAAACCATACAGCGACACATATTATGCAACGTGCGTTAAAAGATGTATTAGGTGATCATGTCAACCAAGCTGGATCATATGTAGGCCCTGATCGTTTACGCTTTGACTTTTCTCACTTTGGTCAAGTGACTAAAGAGGAATTACAGCAAATTGAACGTATTGTAAATGAAAAAGTGTGGGATGATATAGAGGTCGTTATTGAAGAAATGGCCATCGATAAAGCGAAAGCAATGGGTGCAATGGCTTTATTCGGCGAAAAATATGGCGATGTTGTACGTGTCGTTTCAATCGGAGACTATTCCATCGAGCTATGCGGTGGTATCCATGTAAAACGTTCTTCTGAAATTGGTTTCTTTAAAATTGTTTCAGAAGGTGGAATTGGTGCGGGTACTCGTCGTATTGAAGCTGTTACAGGTAAAGTGGCTTATGAAGTAGTCAAAGAAGAAGAAGCACTTTTAAATGATGCGGCAGCATTGTTAAAAGCAAATCCTAAAGATATCGTCACAAAAGTACAAGCCTTACAAGGTGACTACAAAGAATTACAACGTGACAATGAAGCATTATCTCAAAAAATTGCCAATGCTCAGGCTGGGGCAATTGTTGATGCAGCACAAACAATTGGAGATGTTACAGTTCTTTCTACAAAGGTAGAAGCAAAAGACAATAACCAACTGCGTCAGATGATGGATGATTTGAAGGCGAAAATGCCAAAGGCTGTTATCGTTCTTGGAGCAGTGGATGGCGATAAGGTTATGCTGTGTGCTGGAGTATCAAAAGAATTAGTTGGTGGCAATTACCATGCTGGAAATATCGTGAAAATGGTTGCAGAAGCTTGTGGTGGTAAAGGTGGCGGTCGTCCTGATATGGCGATGGCAGGAGCAAAAGAAGCTTCAAAACTTGATGAAGCACTACTTTCTGTGTATGATTATGTTAAATCCATTTAATTAATTCACCAAAACATGTTATAATAAAGAGAAATTGGAGATGAGCTTGTTCGCACATCTCCTTATTTCTGAAAGCGAGGTGCTGGTCATGAGTTCATTTGATCAAACGATGAAATTTAATTTTCCAGAAGAATCAATGGAACAGGAAGTCAAGCAGGTAATGTTGAAAGTTCATTCTTCATTAGAGGAAAAGGGATATAACCCTATCAATCAGATTGTTGGTTACTTACTTTCTGGTGATCCGGCGTATATTCCTCGCCATCAGGATGCTCGTAATTTAATTCGCAAGCTTGAGCGTGACGAAATTCTAGAAGAGCTTGTTAAATTTTATATCAAAAAGAATAACGAGGACTAGAAATGAGAATTATGGGATTAGACGTTGGGTCGAAAACCGTTGGCGTTGCTGTGAGTGACGCACTTGGTTGGACTGCCCAAGGTATTGAAACCGTAAAAATTGATGAGGCTAATGGCGAGTTCGGTATCGATCGTATCGCTGAGCTAGTAAAGGAATACGCAATAACAGAATTTGTTGTAGGCTTCCCGAAAAACATGAATAATACGGTTGGACCGCGTGGAGAGGCTTCTGAAAACTATAAAAAGTTATTGGAAGAAACGTTCTCACTACCAGTTAAATTATGGGATGAACGTTTAACAACGATGGCAGCGGAACGTATGCTAATCGAAGCAGATGTGAGTCGCAAAAAGCGCAAGCAAGTCATTGATAAAATGGCAGCTGTGATGATTTTACAAGGCTATTTAGATAGCAAAAATTAATTGATGAGGTGACTATACATGGCAAACGAGCATAACCATGAAGAAGAATTACACGTTCAACACATTACAGTGATTGATGAAAACGGAAATGAACAGCTTTGTGAAGTGATTCACGTACATGAATCTCCAGAGTTTGGAAAATCATACGTATTTTACTCAATGGTAGGCGCAGAAGAAGATGAAGATGGATCAGTTGAAATTTTTGTTTCTTCATTCGTACCGTCTGATAACGGTGAAGATGGTGAACTAACACCTATCGAAACTGAAGCAGAATGGGATATGGTAGAAGACGTATTAAACGCTTTAGAAGATGAAGACGAAGACTAATCTTCTTTCTTAAAGCTTGGAACAAGGATCGCAGCTTGCAGTCCTTGTTCCTTTTTTATTGAAAGTATATTTAGTTTGTTAGTAAATATCCGAATAATGGTGAGAATTTGCTCGAAGATATTTAGTACGTGTAGAAGTAACTACTTAGTAAATGACATTAAACTGTCAGAAGGAGATAATCGAATGAATGAAGAAACACAAGAATTTATGATAATCGATGAAAATGGGAAGGAACAACGTTGCCATGTGGTCTTTACATTTGATGCAGAGGATAAATCCTATGTGCTATTTTCTTTGTTGGATGCCAATGGTGAAGAAATTCCAGGAGATCTATCAGCGATGACTTTCGATTATGACGATAACAATGGCGAGATGACCAATCTACAGCCTGTCGAAACAGATGCTGAATGGGAAATGATTAATGAGGTGGTATTAACACTTCTAGATGAATTTGAAGAAGAGCCACAGCTTATTACCGTGACAAATGAAGATGGAGCGGATCAAGTTTGTGAGGTAATTCATACTTTTGCATCCGAGCAATTTGGTAAATCGTATGTATTATATGTGCCTGCGACAGATGAGCCAATGGATGAGCGTGAAATTTTCGCATCTCAATATCTGGCTGGAAATGACGGCTCTATCGAAGAGCTATTACCAATAGAAACAGATGAAGAATGGGTGTACGTTGAAGATATATTAAACGAACTATAAAAACTCTGAGTGGTTAGGAGCCACTCAGAGTTTTTTTGTTTTAGTAATAGAATTTTTCTATCAAGAGTTTAATCACATGAATTACTATAATCGAACATCTTAGAGGAGCAATTATTACAGTCTTTTATTATTGTAAAGGGACTGTATTAAAGCTATTTCACAAAGCTTTTAGCAAAACAATCTGCTGGCAAAAATAGCCTGCGGATTTTTTTATATATGTAAATTCTCCTGAATTGTCGATTTCTGTTTGTCGTGATAGTTGATTTCTAGTATGATATTGGATAGTGATAGGGGGGAAACCCGTGGATAACGGTACTAAAAAACAAGAAATGTTTTCAAAAATGCAAGAAAAAAAATCAGAGGTAAAAATCGTGAGAAAAATCGTTGCCATTGTGGCAATTGTTTTTGTCCTCGTTATAGGGATTGTCGGTTTATTTGGGTACAATTATGTAAAGGGTGCTTTAAAACCACTGGATCCTGACGCAACAAAAGCAATTGCAGTAGAAGTACCAATCGGTTCTAGCTTGAGTTCTATTTCTACATTATTAGAGAAAAAAGGTGTTATTAAAGATGCGCGTGTTTTTAAATACTATGCAAAATTTAAAAACGAATCTCAATTCCAAGCAGGAAATTACGATTTAACGCAAGCGATGACATTTGATGAACTCATTGAAAGCTTAAAAACAGGGAAGGTGTACCGAAAACCTGTCTTTACGATGACGATTCCAGAAGGCTTAACAATTGAGCAAATTGGGAAAGTTATTGAAAAGAAAACACCATATACACAAAAGGAATTTATGGATTTAGTAACGAGTGACACATTTGTTCAACAAATGATGGCCAACTATCCTGAGCTAGTAACGGATGCAGTGTTAGCTGACAATATTCGCTATGATTTAGAAGGCTATTTATATCCGGCTACTTACTCGTACTATGAGGAAAAGCCATCTCTAGAAGCGATTGTTGAAGAAATGATAGGGGCTATGAACAACGTGGTAAAAAATTATAGTGATGTTTTAGTGGAAAAACAAATGTCCGTTCACCAACTGTTAACATTTGCATCATTATTGGAAGAAGAAGCTACGGCTCAAACAGATCGAGAGACAATAGCAAGTGTCTTCTATAATCGTATAGATGAAGGGATGCCACTACAAACAGACCCAACTGTTTTATATGCGCTTGGTGATCATAAAGATCGTGTGCTGTATGAAGATTTAGAAGTGGATAATGCGTATAATACTTACAAAAATAAAGGCTTACCACCAGGTCCAATTGCGGGTGCTGGAAAAACTTCTATTGAGGCGACATTGAATCCTAGTCAAACAGACTATTTCTATTTCTTAGCAGATAAAGAGGGTGTGAACCACTTCTCGAAAACATATGATGAACATTTACAGAAAGTAGCAAAATATTTACGAAAAGAAGAATAAGTGTTAGAAAAGAGTAAATGGCATAGAGCAAACATAGAGAGTAGAAGGAAAGAAAAATAGCTTTCCTTCTATTTTCATGCTATTATAAAGTGTGATTTTTGATCAATCCGTTTATTCGGGACAAATATGCGTGGTGGCAATTGTTTGAGCATGTCAAAAACAATTGCTCATTTTTGTATGGCAAAGTACCAAGACATCACGTTTGGTCTTTTTCTTTTTGTTGATAAATGATGAAGTACGGACAACGGCTACATGCACGTTGCCTTTTAATTGAGGGTGAAACAATGGAATTATCAGATGCATATATACAATCATTTATACAGCCACGTAATGAATTGCTTTTAGAAATGGAAGCATATGCGGAGGAGAATCATGTACCGATTATGCAACTAGCAGGTATTGATGCTTTAAATCAATTGTTGCGCATTCAAAATCCGCAAAAAATTTTAGAAATTGGCACAGCAATTGGTTATTCTGCTATTCGAATGGCAGAAGCTTTACCAAATGTCCATATCGTTACGATTGAACGCGATATAGAGCGTGTGACAAAAGCTAAAGCCTATATTAAACGGTCAACCGTATCTGATCGAATTAAGGTCATTGAAGGCGACGCTTTAGAGGTAGACGATAAGGCCATTGACACAGAGTTCGATGCAGTATTTATCGATGCCGCAAAGGGACAATATCAGCGCTTCTTTGAAAAGTACGCTCCCCTCGTAAAATCAGGAGGAGTCTTGTATATCGACAATATGTATATGCATGGCTTGTCAGATCTAGATTTGAAGGATGTCCCACGTCGAAAACGTACAATGATCCGCAATTTAAAAAACTTCACAGAATGGATAATGCAGCACCCGGATTATACTAGTGCTTTTTTGCCAGTAGGTGACGGTTTATTACTATGTTTGAAGAGGTGACTACTATGAAAAAACCAGAATTGCTTGTGACACCACAATCATTAGAACATATTAAAGCACTTTTAGAAGCTGGAGCAGATGCTTTTGTTATTGGTGAACAACAATTTGGTCTACGTCTAGCAGGAGAATTCTCAGTAGATGAGGTGGAAGAGGCAACGAAGCTCATTCACGCAGCGGGTAAAAAAGTTTATGTTGCAGTGAATGCCCTTTTCCATAATGAAAAACTGGAGGCACTTGCCGACTATTTAAAAGAAATGCAACGCATCGGTGTGGATCGTTTAATTTATGGCGACCCAGCAGTATTAATTATTCGTCGTGAGCAAGGCGTAACAATTCCATTGCATTGGAATCCTGAGACGACTGCAACAAACTGGTTTACGGCTAATTACTGGGGAAAACGCGGTGCGACTCGTGCAGTGTTAGCACGTGAGCTTTCTCTTGATGAGGTATTAGAAATTAAAGAAAGTGCGGAATTAGAAATTGAAGTACAAGTACATGGTATGACATGTATGTTCCAATCAAAACGCCCGCTTCTTGGCCATTATTTCTTATATCAAGATAAAGTGATGGAAATTGAAAATCGTAAAGATAATCGTAACATGTTCCTACATGATGATGAGCGCAACAATAAATATCCAATTTACGAAGATGTAAACGGTACGCATATTTTTAGTCCTAATGACATGTGTGTTATTGATGAGCTTGGCGAATTATTTGAAGGTGGCATTGATGCCCTGAAAATTGAGGGTGTGCTACAAACTCCAGAATATGTGGTAACTGTGACGGAGGCGTATCGTAAGGCCATTGATGCATATTTTGACGAATCTGAAGAAGCATATGATGACATAAAAGATGAATTATTAGCAAAAATTGAAGATATTCAACCAGCCATTAGACCATTAGATACAGGCTTTATCTTCAAGGAAACTGTTTACTAAGAGGGGGCAATAACATGGCATTAGCGTTAGAACAAAATGACAAAATCCGTGACATTGTCGACGGTAAACGTGTCATTACAAAAAAACCAGAGCTACTTGCCCCAGCGGGTAGCTTAGAAAAATTAAAAGTAGCCGTGCATTACGGAGCGGATGCTGTATTTATTGGGGGACAAGAGTTTGGTCTACGTTCCAATGCAGATAACTTCTCTATAGATGAAATGCGTGAAGGTGTAGAGTTTGCTAATCAATATGGTGCGAAAATTTATGTAACGACAAATATATTTGCACATAATGAAAATATGGCAGGCTTGGAGCGATATTTAAAAGATATTGAGTCGGCAGGTGTGACAGGTATCATCGTTGCAGACCCACTAATTATTGAAACATGTCGTACATCTGCCCCTAAACTTGAAATTCATCTTTCTACACAGCAGTCATTGTCCAACTGGAAGGCAGTGCAGTACTGGAAGGAAGAAGGCTTACATCGTGTTGTATTAGCACGTGAGGTAGGCGGAGAAGAAATGAAATTGATGAAGGAAAAAGTCGATATTGAAATCGAAGCCTTCGTTCATGGAGCAATGTGTATTGCTTATTCTGGCCGTTGCGTTCTATCTAACCATATGACTGCTCGTGACTCTAACCGTGGCGGTTGTTGCCAATCATGCCGTTGGGATTACGATTTATATGAATTAGAAGATGGGGAAGAAAAAGCACTGTTTGATGATAATCACGCATCTTTTGCTATGAGTCCTAAAGATTTAAAATTAATTGAAGCCATTCCACATATGATCGAGCTTGGTATCGATTCTTTAAAAGTGGAAGGGCGTATGAAATCGATTCACTATGTGGCAACAGTTGTATCCGTATACCGCAAAGTTATCGATGCGTACTGTGCTGATCCTGATAATTTTAAAATTAAACGTGAATGGCTAGAGGAGCTAGATAAATGTGCAAATCGTGATACGGCTGAAGCATTCTTCCATGATGCACCTGGATCAGAGGAGCAAATGTTTGGTATTCATGGCCGAAAAACAACATATGAATTTGCTGGTTTAATTTTAGAACATGATCCAGAAACAAAAATGGTTACGATGCAGCAACGAAATTATTTTAAACCTGGTGACGAAGTAGAGTTCTTTGGCCCAGAAATCGAGAATTTCCGTCTAACAATGGGAGAAATTTGGGATGAAGATGGCAATAGCCTAGATGCAGCACGTCATCCATTACAAATTGTTAAATTCAAATGTGACACACCATTAATGCCGCATAACATGATGCGAAAGGAGAATAACTAATGGAAGTGAAGCGTCCTGTTGTTATCGGTATCGCTGGTGGCTCATGCTCAGGTAAAACGAGTGTGACGCGCGCCATTTATGATGTTTTCCGAGAGCATTCAGTTGTTGTTATTGAACAAGACTTTTATTATAAAGATCAAAGTCATTTAACATTTGAAGAGCGATTAGGAACAAACTACGATCATCCGTTAGCATTCGATAATGATTTATTAATACAGCACATCAAGAAACTTTTAGTGCGTCAACCGATCGAGAAGCCAGTTTACGATTACGTGCAGCATACTAGAGCAGCAGAAGTGATCCATGTTGAGCCGGTAGATGTTATTATTCTAGAAGGAATTCTTGTGCTAGAAGATGCTGATCTACGTGATTTAATGGATATTAAATTATTTGTAGATACCGATTCTGATTTACGAATTATTCGTCGTATCATGCGTGATATTAAAGAACGTGGACGTACAACAGATTCAGTTATTGATCAGTACTTATCGGCGGTTCGACCAATGCATAATTTATTTATTGAACCTACAAAACGTTATGCTGATATTATTATTCCTGAAGGTGGGGATAATGAGGTAGCAATTGATTTAATGGTAACGAAAATTAAAACTATTCTTGAAACCGACAACGTATTGTAATAAGATAGAGTGGTATTGACAATATTTACATGCATATTTAAAAAAAGCATGCATACTATTAGGTCAAAGCGTAATTTGAAAAACGTTTAAAAATAATAAAATTCGATTAAATGCACCTTACTAGCATTTAGTCGAGTTTTATGTTTTTATATTGAAGAAACAAGGAGTGAAGGACTTTGGCAAATGAAAAACAGTACCCTATGACAGCTGAGGGAAAACGTAAATTAGAAGAAGAATTAGTGAAATTAGAAACTGAAACACGTAAAGAAATCGTTGAACGTATAAAAATAGCTCGTGATTTTGGTGATCTTTCTGAGAATGCTGAGTATGATTCAGCAAAAGAAGAACAAGCCTTTTTAGAAGGACGTATTTCAACTTTAAAATCAATGATTCGCAATGCAGTGATTATTTCTGAGGATGAAACAGATAACAGCGTGGTATCACTTGGGAAAACGGTTACATTTGTAGAAATTATTAATGGTAAACCATCAACTGATGAAGAATCTTATACAATTGTAGGTTCGGCTGAAGCAGACCCGATGGAGTTCCGTATTTCAAACGAATCACCAATTGCAAAAGGCTTACTTGGCCGTGCTGAAGGTGAAGAAGTAGCTGTTCAAACACCTGGTGGCGAAATGAAAGTTAAGATTGTTTCGATTAAATAATATGTAAATGGACAAGCAGTTGGTCTTTCTAATTTAGAGAGGCTAGCTGCTTTTATATTTCAGGCTAAAATGCCACGAAGTAAATTAATGAGTATAATTGTTTTGCAAGTGCTGTCGAACTTGATAGAATATTTGCTAGAGAGGGGGAGGAAATATGAGTGAACGACAAACTCGTAGTAGTCGTCATTTGCAGCCATCTCGTAATAAAAAGCTAGATAAACTATTGAATGTTTTAATTGGTGTAGTGGTTGTACTAATTATTATCACAGCAACTTATGTGTTTAAATGGCAAGATGATGCAGAACAAACAGTGAAAGATGAACCGGCTCAAGAGGAAAAAGACGACAACAAAGAAGTGGATAAAGAGCCTGTGAAAGAGGATGAAAAGGATCTGGCTGTAGAAGAAGATCAAGCTTCAGAGGAAGAGGATGAATCTCAGCCTGAAGAAAATCAGCAGGAACAAGGTGCGCCAGAAGAATCAACTTCAGATAATCCAAACGTAGAAAAAGTGATAACAAATAAAAATTGGCAGCCAACACCTACAACTCAAACGGGACAACATGTGTCTTCCTACGATTCTTCATCCGTAGACTGGTCTGAAAAAGTAGCAACTGTTACAGGTGTAACCGGTATTAGTCAAGATAATATGATTATTTGGCGTATGCAAAATAATGGTGGTCCTAATTCTTCAATTGCCACAGTTTCAACAAAAGATAAATCACAGATGTACCGTGTCAGTATGGAATGGGTGGATAATGAAGGATGGTTGCCTGTAAAGCTTGAGCAACTGAATACATTGGAAGGCGCCTATTGACGAAAATCACTCTTTTGATTATTTTTAATAGAGTTGATAAAGAAGGGAAGTAACATTACATGAAAATTGCAGTAATTGGGGCAATGGAACAGGAAGTAGAATTACTACGAGCATCTTTAAGCAATGCACAAAGTACAACGATAGCAGGTAGTGAGTATACAACAGGAACATATGAAGGCAAGGAAGTCGTGTTATTAAAAAGTGGTATTGGTAAAGTCAATGCGGCTATGTCCACTACCATTCTTTTGCATGAGTTTAAGCCTGATGTTGTTATTAATACAGGCTCTGCTGGTGGTTATGATGAAGCCCTTGAGGTGGGAGCTGTAGTCATTTCAGATGAAGTCCGTCACCATGATGTGGATGTCACAATTTTTGGTTATGAAATTGGACAAATGGCTGGTATGCCAGCAGCTTATAAATCAGATGAACGATTAATGAAAGTAGCTGAGGAAGCTGTTAAGGCAGTTGGAGAGCATCAATATGGCATTGGTTTAATTTGTTCTGGGGATGCATTTATGAATGATCCTGTGCGTGTAGAAGCTGTTCGTCATCATTTCCCTCAAATGAAGGCGGTTGAAATGGAAGCGGCTGCGGTTGCACAAGTTTGTTATCAATTTGCTACACCTTTTGTAGTAATTCGTGCTTTATCAGATATTGCAGGTAAAGAGTCAAATATTAGCTTTGATGAGTTTTTACCAGTTGCTGCAAAACACTCGACACAAGTTGTCTTACAAGCGATTGCCTCGCTATAATACACAAAACGGTCAAAATGTGTTGTTTCTAATGTGAGAAAAATCACAGTGAATGAATAGTATAAATGCTACACTAGCTGTAATAAATCTCTTCATATTAGAATGGGAGGCATTCATGATGCTATTATTAACAGTAGGTGTAGTGATTATCACTACTTTAATAGGTACATTGATTACGGCAGAACTATCAGAAACAGCACATTCATAAAATGTAAAAAGTTCCTTTGCGACATAGCAATGTCGCAAAGGGCTTTTTTTTTATGCCATAGAATCGGCACATTCTCCGCCAAAGATGCATTGAATTTTCTTAGTGAACATTTTACAATATATTACTCAATTGACTTTTGGTCGCGTTTGTATAATTGATAGAGTTTAATGAGTGCCCGTTTTTCAATTCGAGATACATAGCTTCGAGAAATATTTAGCCGAGCTGCAATTTCCTTTTGCGTGAGGGCATCTTGTTGATTTAATCCATAGCGAAGTGTCACAATTTCTAGTTCTCGTTCATCAAGCATATGCAAGTAATGATATAGCTGTGCCACATGTTCTTTATGTTCGATTTTCTCGGTTGCACTTTCTTCATCACATTGGAGTAAATCTCGAATTTGAAGCGCATTGCCATCTTTATCTGTTCCGATTGGCTCAAATAAAGACACGTCTTTTTGCACTTTTTTCTGTGTGCGTAGATGCATCAAAATTTCATTTTCAATACATCGAGCTGCATATGTGGCAAGTCTTGTTTTTTTGTCCGGGGTATAGCTTTCTACTGCTTTCATTAGCCCGATTGTCCCGATGGAAATATAATCATCGAGTTGTTCATGTTTTGGATGGAATTTTTTTACGACGTGCGCGACGAGCCTCATATTGCGTTCAATTAGGTCCAGGCGTGCTTGCTCGTCGCCACCTAAAAATCGTTCAATACAAGCAGCTTCCTCTTCTTTTGAAAAGGGTTTATGGAATGTTTGCCCCTTTAAATAGCCAAGTAACGCTGGGATCTCAAGCCATAACTGCAACATTGATGTAAAAATTCCGCTCATTGAATGATTTCATCCTTTCCCCATTTTTCGACAGTATATGTTTCAAAGCTGTGGGAAATGAAAAAAGTGCAACAGCAATTGTGCTGTTACACTTTTTTTAACGTAAATGTACTAATCATGAGTAAAGCTAAAATTGGGAAAAGGAAAAGATAAAAGGCCGGATGGAACGTAGTCGCTACAAAATACGTTAAAGTTAAGAACGTACCAGCAGCTGTAATAGGTAAACCTGTGAAATAGCCATTTGCTTCACTAATATTAAAGCGGGCTAATCGCATCGCACCACAAACGATAAACAGGACGGCCATCATCATGCCGACAAAACCAAAATCAACTAGAACAACTTCGTACATTAATAAGGCAGGCGCCACGCCAAATGATATAATATCACTCATAGAATCTAATTGTTTACCTAACTCAGACACTTGTCCGAGTGCTCTAGCTACCTTACCATCATAGCGGTCAAGTAGAGCTGCAATAAAGATAAACAAGACACTATAGCTATAGTATTCATGTAAAGTGGCCATAATAGCCGCGCCTCCAAAGGACATATTACTAATTGTAATGAAGTTAGCTGCGTGCGATTTCATTTTCTTAACCGTGGTATCCACCAACTTGTGATAAAAAAACAAGGGGGATCACTCCTTTGCACTTAAGATATTGTACCATTATACTTCGAATGCGAAAAAATTGACAGTCTAAATTAATGGATAGGGGTTTTACTAATGAAAGAAAAACTATATCAACGCTTGATAGAACTAACGAATGGTAAGCAATCCTCCAATCTTTTGCAAGCTATTGCGAAAGCTAAGTGGAGTAAACGTATAATTCCAAGCTACATGAAGTTATACGATATAAACCTTGAAGAAGTTTCAAAAAAACAACAACAATTTTCATGTTTACATGAATTTTTTACAAGAGAGCTTTTAGAAGATGCACGACCGATTGAAAAAAATCCGATGGTGTATGTAAGTCCTGTAGATGCCAAGGTAGAATCCTTTGGAAGAATTGAATGGGATATGACTTTTCTGGTGAAAGGTAAGCCATATTCACTTGAGGATTTACTTGGTAATTCGGAGCGAGCGGCTAACTATGCAGACGGCCATTTTATTGTCTTTTATTTAAGCCCTGCTGATTATCATCGTATTCACAGCCCGATTGATGGGGAAGTACTAAGACAGTATACGCTTGGTCAGAAATCTTATCCTGTGAATCAAATAGGTCTTACATACGGTAAAAAGCCAATTTCCCACAATTACCGTTTAGTGACAGAGTTAAAAACTTCACATAATCAGCAAGTAGCGTTTATAAAAGTGGGGGCGACCTTCGTGAATTCAATTGTGCTCACGAACAGAACAACAAACTGGTATAAAGGGCAGGAAGTCGGTTATTTCTCATTTGGTTCGACAGTTGTTATGCTGTTTGAAAAGGATTCGATTGAGTTTACGGAAAATGTTGTACAGGGCAACCCAATTCGAATGGGTGAAGCCTTTGCAAATATGCTATAATGGTCGAATAATACGTTAAGATTAGGGGTCGCTATTTTGTATAATTTTTTATTACCGAACGAATTTGTGACGAATATTTTCGAAATTACACCTGAAAAATTACAAGAATTAGGTATAAGAGGGATCATTACAGATCTAGATAATACACTTGTGGAATGGGATCGTGAGGATGCAACAGAAGAACTGATCATCTGGCTGCGCATCATGAAGGAATCTGGTATTCGTGTCATTATTGCGTCTAATAACAATGAGGCACGTGTTAAACGCTTCGCAGAGCCTTTAGGTATTCCATATATTCATAAGGCAAAAAAACCATTGCGAAATGCTTTTTATAATGCCCTTATTCAATTAGGCTTGCGTCCTAATGAAGTAGTAATGGTAGGAGATCAGCTTCTTACAGATGTAATGGGTGCGAATCGATTAGGCTTGCATACAGTGCTTGTAAAACCTGTTGCACAGTCTGATGGACTTGTAACAAAACTGAATCGATTCATTGAACGTCGAGTGTTTAATGATTTAAAACGAAAAGGAATTATAACTTGGGAGGAACAAGAATGATTGAAATGCCAAATTGTATTGGCTGTGGTACAACAATTCAAACAGAAGATAAAACAGCAGTTGGGTATGCACCCCCATCATCACTAGAAAAGGATGTGGTCATTTGCCAACGTTGCTTCCGTTTGAAAAATTATAATGAAATTCAACCAGTGTCATTAACAGATGACGATTTTTTACGCATTTTAAATGGCCTTGGTACACAGCAAGGCTTAATCGTAAAAATAGTTGATATTTTTGATTTTAATGGAAGCTGGCTACCTGGCCTACACCGTTTTGTAGGGAAGAATCCTGTACTTTTGATTGCGAATAAAGCTGATTTATTACCGAAATCGGTTAAACCGAAAAAAGTTATCAATTGGTTAAAACGCGAAGCAAAAGCATTAGGGCTTCAGCCTGTTGATGTGTTGTTAGTAAGTGCCCATAAAGGCAAGGGAATGGCCGAAGCAATGGAAGCCATTGATGAATATCGACGAGGACAAAATGTTTATGTTGTGGGCTGTACCAATGTCGGAAAATCCACATTCATTAACCGCATTATTAAGCAGGCAACAGGAGAAGGGGAGGTTATTACCACATCCCATTTCCCAGGTACTACATTAGATATGATTGAAATTCCATTGGATGATGGAAGTGCATTATATGATACGCCTGGTATTATTAATCATCACCAAATGGCCCATCATATTGATTCAAGTGAATTAAAATATATTATGCCAAAAAAAGAAATCAAACCGAAAGTCTACCAACAAAATGCGGGACAAACCTTATTTATTGGGGCTTTGGCGAGATTTGATTTTATTCAAGGAGACCGTTCAGCCTTTACAATCCATGTGGCAAATGACTTACCGATTCACCGAACAAAGCTTGAGAAGGCAGATATGCTGTATGCAGAACATAAGGGAGAACTTTTGGCACCACCAACTGCGGAGTTTATTGACCAACTTCCGCCTTTAGTTCGTCATGAGTTCTCCATCAAAGAAGCTAAAACAGATGTTGTATTTTCTGGACTAGGCTGGATTACTGTACAGCACGCCAATGTTGTAGTAGCAGCATACGCGCCAAAAGGTGTACAAGTTTCAATACGTCCATCACTTATATAGAAGGTGAAGGATGAAGGAGAGAAGAGGGACTAGGAAATGAAGAAGTGGTTTGCAGTTATTGGTGATCCGATTGAACATTCAAAATCACCAGCCATGCACAATGCTTGGTTTGAGGAAATGTCCATAGATGCGACATATATTCCACTACATGTATCTTCTGAGCTATTAGAGTCAGCAGTTGCTGGCTTGAAAACTTTAGGGACAAGTGGCTGGAATGTAACAATTCCTCATAAAACAGCAATCATTCCCTATTTAGATGAGCTAGATGAGTTGGCGCATAAAATGGGAGCAGTGAATACGGTTGTACGAACAACAGAAGGAAAGCTGAAAGGCTATAATACAGATGGTGTTGGCTTTGTGCGTTCACTAGAAGAAGCAGTAGGTTCGTCTCATAAAGACAAGCCTGTGTTACTTGTTGGTGCAGGTGGCGCTGCCCGAGGTATAGCCTTTGCTATGCAGCAGCAAGGTTATAATGATTTGACCATTACTAATCGTACTGTAGCTAATGCCCAAGCTATTGTGGATGAAATGGGTAATGGCCGTGCCATTTCATTAAAGGAAGCGGAAGAAACATTGGCTGAATTCAGCATCATTGTGCAAATGACTTCGGCAGGCCTTGCTACGGGCAATTTTTCAATGCCATTTTCCTTAAATGGTCTTGAGAAAGGAGCAATTGTCGCGGATATTGTGTATAATCCATTAATGACGCCTTTTTTACAAGCGGCTGAAGAAAAAGGGGCAACAATTGTGACAGGTTTAGGGATGTTTGTGCATCAAGGAGCCATTTCTTTTGAGCACTGGTTAGGCAACTATCCAAATACAAATTCAATGATTGCGCAGCTAAAGGCGCAATTAGGAGGAAACTAATTTTTATGTTAACAGGTAAACAAAAACGTTTTTTACGTGCAGAAGCACACCATTTATCACCAATTTTCCAAGTGGGAAAAGGTGGCGTAAATGATGAAATGACTAAGCAAATTCGTGAGGCATTGGAAGTACGTGAGCTAATTAAAGTGCGTATTTTAGATAATTGTGAAGAGGATAAACATGAAGTGGCAGAAGCACTTGCAAAAGGTGCACATGCAGAGCTTGTTCAATTAATCGGCCTTACAGTTGTTTTATATAAAGAATCACGCAATCAAAAAAAGATTGTATTACCAAAAGCAACGAAATAAGGTGAGACGATGAAAAGGGTCGGTTTACTAGGAGGTACGTTTAATCCTCCACATATGGGGCATTTATTAATGGCAAATGAGGTATTTCATGCGTTGCAACTCGATGAAATACGTTTTATGCCGAATGCCATACCGCCACATAAGCATGCACGTTATGATGCCAGTAATGTGGAACGACTTGAAATGGTTGAGCGTGCAATTCGCCCATTTCCTTATTTTTCGGTAGAGTCGTATGAGGTAGACAAGGGTGGCGTATCCTATTCCTATGAGACACTTTCGGCATTATGTAGAAAGGAACCTTCTGTAAAATTCTACTTTATTATCGGTGGCGATATGATTGATTCGCTACATACATGGCATTGTATAGATGACTTAGTAGAACTTGTCCAATTTGTTGGTGTCAAGCGTCCAGGATCGGCCGCCATTACAGAGTACCCTATATGCATGGTGGAGGTGCCACAAATCGATTTATCGTCCACACTGATTCGTGAACGCCTGGCGACTGGAGGAACGGTGACATTTTTACTACCAGAAGCGGTAGAGACGTTCATACGAGAGGAAGGTCTTTATGGAACGCGAACAGTATTTAGCGGCGATTAAGCCCAGAATGCCGGAAAAACGTTATATTCATACAATCGGTGTCATGGAAACGGCCATCGAACTAGCAAGAAAGTACGGCGAGGATGAGAAAAAGGCTGAAACAGCGGCAATCCTTCATGATATTGCTAAATATGAAGAGATAGAGTGGATGGAGCAAATCGTCCGAACGGAAAAGTTAGATGCACGCCTCATTGGCTGGGGCAGTGAGCTACTTCATGGCCCAGTTGGTGCATATATTGCAGAAAGTGAATTCGGCATCAAAGATTATGAGCTGTTGAATGCTATTCGTTTCCATACGACAGGGCGACCTAATATGAGTCGTTTAGAAAAAATTATTTTTGTCGCAGATATGATTGAACCGAATCGCCAATTTGATGGTGTGGATCGTCTGCGCAAAAAAGCGCAAAAAAATTTGGATAAGGCCATGAGTGCATGTGTCCGTCATACATTGGCATTTTTAATCGACACAAAGCAGCCTATTTATCCGTTATCAATAGAATGTTATAACGATATGATGAACAGAGAGGATAGTGAAGGATGACTTCAACTTTATTACAAGCAGCTTACAAAGCGATCGACGACAAACATGGTGAGGATATTGTCGTTTTAAATATGCAAGGAATTTCTCTTTTAGCAGATTACTTTATTATTGCCCATGGTAACTCAGATCGTCAGGTACAAGCAATTGCACGTGAATTACAGGATGTAGCAGAAAAAGATGGCTATGAAATTCGCCGTGTAGAAGGTTTTGATGGAGCTCGTTGGGTTCTTGTAGACTTAGGAGATGTAGTAGCACACGTATTCCATAAAGATGAGCGTGCTTATTATAATTTAGAGCGTCTATGGGGCGATGCACCACAATTAGACATGCCAGAGGCCTAAGTGAGTAGTTACGAACGCTTCGCCCATGTCTATGATGAGCTACAAACCGATATTCCTTACAATCTTTATGTAGATTGGGTTGTACAGCATGCACCTAGCGGCCAATATAAAAAGCTATTAGATATTGGTTGTGGAACTGGTGTGCTTAGCTTGCTATTTGCACAGGCTGGCTACAAAGTCAGCGGCGTTGATTTATCAGAAGAAATGCTTTCTGTTGCGACTGAACGTTTTACTGATGCAGGATACGAGGGTCCGTTTTATTGTATGTCCATGGACGAACTCGATGGCTTTGAGGGAGTAGATGTGGTCACAATTGCCATTGATTCTCTGAATTATGTTGTAGAGGAGCAAGCAGTCTATACGACATTAGAACGGATCTATCAGGCATTACGAGATGGGGGTCAGCTATTTTTTGATGTCCATTCAATATTTAAAATGTCGGAAATCTTTTTAGATGGTCCATTTACGTATGACGATGGAGACATTAGTTATGTATGGCATACAGAGCCTGGAGACTTTGAGCATTCTATTATCCATCAAATGACCTTTTATGTGCGTGAAGCTACAAGTGATTTATATGAACGCTTCGATGAGGAACATATTCAACGTACGTTTCCTATCGAACAATATATGACTTGGCTTCGTGATATTGGCTTTAGTGATGTGGAAGTAACATCAGATTTTACTGACGAAGCGCCAGAATATGAAAGTGAACGCATTTTTATCCGCGCGGTAAAATAAATAAGGAAAAGTACCACACTGCCGATTGGTAGTGTGGATTTTTTTTGTAGAGCTGGTGGATGGAGGGAGAGAGTGACGGATAGAGTTGCAAAGTGACGGATGGAACCACAAAAATCGCCGATCCAACGATCAAATGAGAGCTTTTCTTTCTCTCTTTCAGGTTTGCAATCCAGGTTTGTTAGTGTATGATGAGGGTACCTCCATATGATGACCTTTTGCGTTGAAAGGACGGTACTATGTTGCAATCATTATGGCAAAAGTACAAAAAAGGTATGCTAATCCCTGGCGTACTAGTAATCAGTGGACTATTTTTTTACTTCTATTTTTCGAGTTCTGACTCTTCACTTCCCCAAGAAGAGCTCATCGAAACCATCCAACCTATTGAAGAAATAAATCAAGTGGAATCTACTGCTGAAGTAGCGGTCCAACAGCAGATATTTGTTGATATAAAGGGTGCTGTTATGTATCCAGGCGTCTATGAACTTCAGCCAGACAATCGTATTATCGATGCCATTCAGCTTGCAGGTGGTTATATTGAAAATGCAGATACGCAACTTGTTAATCATGCGCAAAAAGTTCAGGACGAAATGGTCATTTATATTCCCATCAAGGGTGAACATCTTGAAGATGCATCTACAAATCTGTTCATTTCACCTATGGAAAGCAAGAATAAGGATCAAAAAATTAATATTAATATTGCTGATACGGAAACACTTGCCACATTACCAGGAATCGGTCCCTCAAAAGCTCAAAGTATTCTTAGTTATCGGGAGGAAAACGGACGCTTTCAAACCATTGATGACTTAAAAAATATTAGTGGTATTGGTGAAAAAACATTTGAGAAAATAAAGGATTCTATTACAGTTAAGTAAAGCTAATAGCATATGAGATATTGACGCCCCTTTTCCAAAAGGGCTACACTATAGTAGAAAAGCAACAAGATCGCAAAACTTGTAAGGCAAAATTTTGGAGGTAGTCATATGGAGCGAATTACTTGGGATCAATTTTTTATGGCACAAAGCCATTTACTCGCATTACGTAGTACATGTACAAGACTAGCGGTAGGAGCGACTGTTGTCCGTGATAAGAGGATCATAGCAGGGGGATATAATGGGTCTATTACAGGTGATGAGCATTGTATCGAAAAAGGCTGCTATGTAGTGGACAACCATTGTGTGCGTACGGTGCATGCTGAAATGAATGCGTTACTACAATGTGCTAAATACGGCACACCAACAAAAGGTGCAGATTTATATGTAACCCATTTCCCATGTCTCCCTTGCACAAAATCTATTATTCAAGCAGGCATTGAGCGTGTTTATTATGCAACTGATTATAAAAATAATCCATATGCTCAGGAATTATTTGAAAAAGCAGGTGTGACAGTTGTTCATGTACCATTTGATGAACGGAAAATCGATTTTTTACGAGATGAAAAACTAGCCTTGTATACAGAGATGCTTCATGAGCTTCGCGAGAACGGATTGTCAGCCGAAAAATTGCTTCCGTATGAACAGAAGGTGAGTGCACTATTTGGTATAAAGCTTTAAGGCATAAATGGATTTATGTAGCCCTCGCTGTACTTGTCGCTTCCTTAGCAGCGCACAAGTCGGCATGGCTACTCGTTTTAGTACTTCTTTTAGCCCTGTGGCTCATCTTAAAGGGTGAGTCACGTTTCTTAGCAATCATTGTGTTAATAAGTGGCTTATTATCGCATATTTTTTTTTCTAAAATTCAATTAATAGAACCTTCCCCACTGCCATCCACTTTCCCTTTAACTTGGTCAAACGACTATAAAATAAGCGGTCAAAAGCTCCGTGGTTTTGCTACAACTACAAACGGTCAAAAGTTATATGTAGTATATACATTTTCCTCTGAACAAGAAAAAGTTAATTATGGACATACATCTATAGCGGGAATGACGTTTCTAGCGAAAGGTGAGCTTGTGACTCCTTCTCCATCAGCTCATGATTATGCCTTTTCTATGCCAAATTATTTAACGAGTAAGGGTGCAACTGGTATAGTTGAAATCACTAGTTGGACCTTTATGGAGAAGCGCAATTCCCCCACCATATTTCTCGCTAAACATAGACAACAGATGAAAAGGCATATAGAAATGACATTTCCCCAAACACTAATAGCAGAGGCTCAAGCACTTCTCATTGGAGAGCAGGATCTAATGGATGATGAGCTACAACGAGCCTATCAAAAACTAGGGATCACTCATTTATTTGCAATCTCTGGTTTACATGTAGCACTGATATCATGGTTATTTTTTGAAGGCTTACTACGCATAGGTATTCGCAAAGAGGTGGCCACTATGGCCTTGCTCATTTTACTACCGATCTACGGAGTCATTGCAGGGGGTGCACCGTCTGTATGGCGAGCAGTTTCAGTGGTGGAATTAATGATGTTGCTCCGTTATTTAAAATGGATGCTGTCAATCGATGATGCACTTGCTATCAGCTTTGCAGGGTTTGTTTTACTTGAACCAGGAGTAATCTTTCAAATTGGTTTCCAACTGTCCTATTTAGCAGCGGCTAGTCTTATTTATTCTAGTTTTATTTTTACACAGACTAGCAATTGGATATCCCGTTCTTTTTTCGTCACATTCGTCTGTCAGCTACTCGTCTATCCTTTATTACTTCATCATTTTTATGAACTTTCCATTTCCTCGTTTTTTGTCAATATTATCTTCGTTCCATTGTTTTCATTCGTTATTTTACCTTTTAATATTATGGCATTTGTTCTTACTTATATTTCCTTACCATTAGCAAACCTTTTATTTGCAGGCTATGAGCCTCTGCGAAATGGGCTAACGAATGTCATTTTTTCAATACAAGCCCTGCCTTTTCAATTATGGTCACCAGGTAAACCATCCGTTTGGCTTTGTTCCTTAGCAATGCTAAGCGTTCTCGCGTGTTTTTATTTCTTAGAAACAAAACGTTTTGGGCATGCGATTATTGTTTTAGTCATTCCAGCGATCTGGATTCATTTTTACCCAATGCTGTATAGTGACACAAAGATAACGTTTTTAAATGTAGGGCAGGGTGATTGCATTGTGATTGAATTGCCGTTTAGGAAGGCTGTATATGTCATTGATGCTGGTGGCCTTTTGCGCTTTGAACAAGAGCAATGGAAGAAGCCAAATAAAGTTTACGAGGTGGGGAAACAAGTGGTAGTCCCATTTCTGAAAGGGAAAGGAATACGAACCATTGATATTTTTATTGTTTCGCATGCAGACGCTGATCATGTGGAAGGAGCCGAGGAAATTTTACAAGAGATTGGGATGAAAGAAATTCACGTTACACCTGGTTCGTTGGGACAGCCTATTATGAGGGATTTGTTAAGGGAAGCCCAAAAGCAAAACGTTCCTATAAAAGAAAAGATGAAGGGCACTTCATGGCAGAAAGGCGAGACTAGCTTTTCTTATTTATGGCCTCATGATACCTATTACGAAGGTAATGATGACTCCCTTGTTTTATACATGCGTCAGAAGGCGTTTACAGCGTTATTTACAGGTGATTTAGAGAAATATGGCGAACAACAGCTAATGATGTATTATGGACCTCTAATAGCTAATCTAACCCTTCTGAAGGCTGGGCATCATGGCAGTAAAACTTCTAGTATCGAATCATTTGTAGAGCTCGTACGACCCCGAGTCACCGTTTTCAGTGCTGGGTTTCAAAATCGTTATGGTCATCCACATGAAGAGGTAGTTGAGCGATTTACCAATCGGAATTTAGCTACTTGGACAACTGGGGTGGATGGCACAATCGAAGTACGTATTCAGAGCAATCGTTTGACAGTTAAAGCAAAAGAAAAAGACCTTGTCCAATGATCAAGGTCTTTTTCCTTCGTATTTAAGTCTGATTACTGTGATACGAACTCTACTATTGTCGCGATAATAAACATTAGTGTGAAAACGCCAAATGATACACCGAAACCAACACCTGAATCGATTGCATCGTTACGTCGACATTGTATGTTTTTTCCTTCAAATGGATTCATTGTTATCCCTCCAATTCTGTTATTTATTATAAGACAACATGTACATAAAAGCTATATCGAAAAGGAGAATTCCCCGTCTGGCAAGGAATCGACACAATTCGGTCAAACCCACTACAGGACCACCTAAGAGGGCTTGGTTATTGCTCGACAGAAATTAAATCTTGGATTGGCCTACCAAATGAACGCCATATAAGTATGGTATCTACAAGGTTGTAGCCTGCTCAATCCAGATAAAATCATGTATACTTATAGTATTGCTAGATGGAGGGGAAATTATGATTTCAACGGTTTGGAAAACAATAAAAAAAGGTGAGCTGGCACCAGTATATCTACTAGTTGGTGAAGAAAGCTATTTTATAGATGAGACGATTAAGCGTATAAAAGAAGCAATGGGACCAGAAGATGAGCTGGAAATGAACACTTTTGATTTAGATGAAGTGCCTGTTGATGCTGTTATGGATGAAGCGGATACCATTCCCTTTTTCTCTGAACAAAAGCTCATTATTGCCAAAAATGCTTCGTTTTTAAAGGCAACAGAGAAAGGGAAAGAAAAGATTGACCATGATGTGAAGCGACTGGAGGCATGGTTGTCCAACCCTTCTGATTTTTCCGTAACCGTTTTTATTGCCCCATATGAAAAGTTAGATGAGCGTAAAAAAGTGACAAAAATGATGAAAGAGCATGCATTACTGGTCGAAGTAGAAACACCTAAAGAGCAGGATTTAGCTGTTTGGATTCAAAGTAATGTTAAGGCACAGGGCAATAGCATTACACAGGATGCTATTGAGCTTCTTGTGACGATGGTTGGGGCGAACATGCTTCAATTACAAATGGAAATAGACAAGCTTACTCTTTATCTTGGTGAAGGCGGAGAAATTACGGTATCACTAGTGGAGGAATTAGTGGCAAAAACATTGGAACAGGACGCCTTTAAAATGCTCAACGCTTATTTGGCCAATGATTCAGTCAGCGCTTTGTCGATTTATCATGATTTATTGCGACAAAAGCAAGAACCGATTATGCTTGTTGGACTATTGGCATCCAATGTTCGTACGATGTCGAATGTTTTTTATTTGTTGAAAAAAGGGTACCATCCGCAGCAAATCGCCAAAAACTTAAAAATTCATCCGTACCGTGTCAAATTAATGACTGAGCAACATAATCGTCCATCAGAAGAAAGTTTATTGAGAGCATTATATCAACTGGCGGAGGTCGATTTACAGTTAAAGTCAACAGGTGGAAATCGTGAAAGGTATTTGGAGCTCTTTTTACTTCGTCAACTTTAATATAAAAGCTGTCCGCTATTGGGCAGCTTTTATGTTTTCTATAAAAATTAAAAAGACCAGCTACTCTTAATAGAGTGGCTGATCCTTTAAACAATTACGCTTACGCTTTTTTAGCAAGACGAGACTTTTTACGAGCCGCCGCGTTTTTGTGGATAAGTCCTTTTGAAGCTGCTTTATCTAATGATTTGAAAGCTGCTTGTAAAAGATCTTGTTTGTTTTCAGCATTTTCAGCAACAGCGTTTTCAGCTTTTTTCACTGTAGTACGCATAGCAGATTTAGCTTGAGAATTAGCAATGTTAGCTTTTTCGTTAACTTTTACGCGTTTAATCGCAGATTTAATGTTTGGCATATATTTCACCTCCTAAATTAGGTACGAGATGATATCTTCTCATTGATTTCTTGTGTCAATACAACAAAAATCATTTTAACAAACGCTTGGCTAAATTGCAATAGATAAATGCAAAGAATATTTACTTGACAGTTTGAACAAACTACTGCTTGAGGTGATCTGTATGCAAAATTTTAACTGGTATCGGACAGATTTAATCGATGAATCTGAAGAGGTAGTTGTCCATCAGACGAAAGAGCAAAAAGAAAAGCTTAAACAATCGAGTGGCGTTCAAATTGAAGATCGAACAGCCGGTCGAGTGAAAATTACGGATGTCCTAGTGGATGAAGAAGGTGAGAAGCAAATTGGCAAAAAAGAAGGCCAATATATTACCCTTTCTGTTCCGACACTGACATTAGAAGACCATGACGGATTTGTACAGCTCGAGCAAGAATTGCTAGAGAATTTTAAAAAATTACATGAATCACTCTCCTGGCAAGAAGACGATAAAATTTTAATTATCGGATTGGGTAATCGCACTATTACACCTGATGCGATTGGTCCGTATCTGATTGATCATTTGCATAGTTTAGATGTAATTGATGATAAATTTGTCATGTATGCCCCAGGTGTCACTGGACAAACGGGCTATGAAACGGGAGAGTTTGTAGCAGCTATTGCTGAGCGGCTCAAGCCAAAATTAGTCATTGTCGTCGATGCGCTTGCAACAAGAGCTAGTAATCGACTTTGTAAAACCATTCAATTAACGAATACAGGTATACATCCAGGCTCAGGTGTAGGGAATCAAAGGCAAGAAATCTCCTATGAAATGCTTGGCATTCCTGTAACAGCCATTGGTATACCGACAGTGGTAGATGCGCCTGTTTTAATTGCTGATGCGGTTGAAGTTATGCTGCGATCAATAGCGGCTCGCGTAGCTGAACGTAGTAATCCTTCATCGAAGCTATCTCTATCCTCATGGCAGCCAAATATCGACAAAGAGCTTGATATGTCGTTGGTTGAACCTATTTTCGGGGAATGGGCAACATGGACGAGAGAGGAACGTCAGCAGTTGTTTGAAGAAACCTTTGCAGCCTCACATAGACAATTGATGGTAACGCCTAAAGAAGCGGATTACTGGATTGATCGCTACGCAAATTTAGTCGCTTCAATGCTGATGAATTGGGCAAGTGATTTATAAAAATTAGCTAGTTTTATGCATAAATCAAGAAAAATTTTTACGTTCTAAATGACACCCCCCCTCCATACGATATGGGGAGGAGGGTGTGACTTTGCTAAAAAAACTACAATGGTCATTTGGTATATTATTGTTCTTTTTCGTATTACCTGTCATTGCTGGGCAACTTCCGTTCAACAAGCAAGCATCGACTCCGATTAAACAACCTGAAGATAAACAAGTCGTGTTTGCCGCTACTAATCTAGAGGAACAGAATGTACTTGAACAAACGAAAGAGCCCGAACCAGATTTAGATCCGTTTAAGGTGTTAGTATTATTTACGCATACGCATGAAGCATACGAACCGATGGTAAAAGCTGTGAGTGGTAAGGTAGCGACTTCTCATGAAACGGTCAACATTATGAGTTTGAAGGATAAGATTGTGAATCATTTTAATGTAAATGGTTTAAAGACTGATGTTCTTGATGTAGATACTATGAAGGAATTACAAGCACAGGGGAAGGGCTATCATCAATCCTATGATGTGATAAGACCTTTTCTTAGTAAACATTTAGAAACCAATAATTATGATCTAATACTAGATTTGCATCGTGATTCATTAAAACATGATCTTACAACGATCTCATATAATGGAGAAAACTATGCGAAAATCGCTATCGTCGTTGGGGCAGAGCATGCTAATTACCGCTGGAACACAGCCTATGCAGAAAGTTTATCATCCACATTAAATGCCATCGTTCCGAAAATATCAAAAGGTGTTATTTCCAAAAGTGGAGATGGTGTCGATGGGAGATATAATCAAGATTTAGCAAAGCAAATGATGATTATTGAAATCGGTGGGATTGGCAATACAGAAGAAGAGGTAAATCGAACGATCGCGGTAATCGGGAAAGCCATATCAAAGGCATTTGTTAATGATTCAAAAAAATAAACATAGTAGTCAAAAAGTGAGTCTCATTTAGGCTCGCTTTTTGATATTTTATTATAATAAAAATTTCCAGAAAAAAATCTAATTATTAGGCTTTCCATTGCTCTATTCTTGCCTTATAATTTTCAAGTTGGCTCACGATTTTATAATGAATGAAGGCATATGCTAACAGGGCGAAAGAGCTTTTGTAGTATCTACCATTTATGGTAATGTCTTTTTAGAAATACATATGTAGAGAATGAATTTTATAAGAGACTAGAAAAGTAATGACATTCAATATTTCTCTAAAACTTTTATCGTTTCTCAAACGTCAAACATATAAGTGAACAAACTAATCATTTGAGGGGGGATGATTTTCAATCAAGGTTTCTCATTACTTGATAATAGGTTTTATAGATTATTGAAGGAAGGAATAGTATGTCAGGCAAGTCATTAAATCATCGTTACATTCCTGGACTAGACGGGATTCGAGCATTAGCCGTATTAGCAGTTATTGCTTATCATTTTAACTTCAGTTGGGCTAGAGGTGGCTTTTTAGGAGTTGATATCTTTTTTGTACTATCAGGCTATTTAATCACCTCTACCATTTTACCTTTAAAGGGCAACCAATTAACAGTCAGTCTAAAGAAATTTTGGATTGGACGATTTAGACGGTTACTACCGGCTGCCTACGTTATGATTATTACATCATTTGTTTGGGCAATGCTCTTTCATAAAGAGCTCCTTCATACATTACGTGGAGATGCACTGTCTTCTATTTTCTATTCAAGTAATTGGTGGTTCATCTTTCATAAACTTTCTTATTTTGATAGTTTCGGTTCTCCATCACCCTTAAAGAATTTATGGTCATTAGCCATTGAAGAACAATTTTATGTAATTTGGCCGTTGCTTTTAATGATAGGACTGTTTGTTGTAAAAAAACAAAGTAAACTAGCAAAGGTTGTTTTTATTGGAGCTATTTGCTCGGCCTTATTAATGGCGATACTTTACCAGCCAGGTGCTGATCCGAGTCGTGTATATTATGGAACGGACACACGCTGTTTTGAATTATTAATTGGCTGTTGGTTAGCGCTTGTTTGGCCAATGAAAAGACTATCATCACAAAAATTATCAACAAGCCATATGAAGAAATTAAATGCTATTAGCTTTATTTCATTTACTATTTTCCTTGTTAGCATTATGTATGTGGATGAATTTCAAACATTCCTTTACAGAGGCGGAATGTTCCTATTTTGCTTGAATGCAGCCGTATTAATTGCTTGTGTTTGTCACCCAGTTAGTATTTTGGGAAGAATACTTGCGTGGAAACCACTATGTTGGATTGGATCACGATCCTACGGAATTTATCTTTGGCACTACCCCGTTATGGTATTAGGCACACCTATACATGAGATTGGAAACCCCTCCTATTGGCGAATTGCGCTTCAGATAGTACTCATCGTGACGATTGCAGAATGTTCCTATCGCTTTATTGAAATGCCGATTCGTAAAGAAGGGTTCTGGGCATATTATCGTAAATATTTCGTATTCAATAAAAAGAAATGGGCAAGCCTCACATTTTCAAGAAAAGTATCTACTGTCATGGTTCCACTTTTCCTTCTTGTATTTTTCACAGGGATTACAGGAGTCGTGGGAGAAGGGCAGCAAAGTTCAAAGGATTCGTATCCAACTGCCATTAAAATTAATGGTGATGGACCTACGGCTAATCCAATAAAAGAACCGGACAAAACAACTGACAATCCTTCACCTAGTAAGGAAGAAGTAGTTGATGTTCCAGATATAGAAACACCAAAGCCAGAAGAAAACGAAACAAATGTTGCGCCCCAGAAAGATGATGCTTATCAAAACATACTAGCAATTGGTGATTCTGTTATGATCGATATAGCAACGAGCTTACATAAGGTTTTTCCAAACATTACAATTGATGGGAAGATAGGTCGTCAAGTTTCACAAGCTGTCAAACTAGCACCAAATTATGCGAGTTTTAATCAATCTAATAATGCGATAATTATCCAATTAGGGACAAATGGCTATTTTACGAATGACCAAATAGATACACTTCTTGCTGCATTTGCTCATGCGGATATTTATTTAGTGAATACACGTGTGCCTCGTTCATGGGAAGGGAAAGTGAATACAGCTTTACTCGAAAAGTCAGAGGAACATGAAAATATTACACTCATTGACTGGCATGCGGCAGCCCTTAATCATCCAGAATACTTCGCTCCAGATGGTGTTCATTTAGAGAGAAAAGGTGTAGAAGTTTTAACATATCTTATTCAACAATCTATCAACCAATAAACTAATGAAAAAAGTCAGTATACACAGCTTTTGTCTGTGTAGCTGACTTTTTTTATTTCACAGAATAAAATAATTTTTTCCATCAATACTTATTGAGGAGTCCAATCCCACTGTATTTATTTACTTAAAACTATGAATTTTAATAACGGTAGTAAACATTGAAAGTATTGATATTATAGGGTTTCTAGTCTAGTTGCTGTTGTACTTTGAGTAGCGTTCATAGTATAATTCATTATAGTTTAATTAGGAGTGGAAAAGATGAACCGAGAAGCACGTTTAAAACGACAAGAGAATATACGAAATTTCTCTATTATTGCACATATTGACCACGGGAAATCAACGCTTGCTGACCGTATTTTAGAGCAAACAAAATCATTAACATCCCGTGAAATGAAAGCACAGCTCCTCGACTCAATGGATTTAGAGCGTGAGCGAGGCATTACGATTAAATTAAATGCAGTTCAATTAAAGTACGAAGCAAAAAACGGTGAAGTATATACATTTCATTTAATCGACACACCAGGACATGTCGATTTCACATATGAGGTTTCCCGTAGTTTAGCTGCTTGTGAGGGCGCCATTTTAGTAGTGGATGCTGCCCAAGGTATTGAAGCGCAAACACTTGCAAATGTTTATTTAGCTCTTGATAATGATCTAGAAATTTTACCTGTTATTAATAAAATTGATTTACCAGCAGCAGATCCTGAACGCGTACGTCAAGAAGTGGAGGATGTCATCGGGTTAGATGCATCTGAAGCAGTATTAGCTTCTGCTAAGGCAGGAATTGGGATTGAGGATATTTTAGAGCAAATCGTTGAAAAGGTACCAGCACCAACAGGTGACCCAGATGCACCTCTACAAGCCTTAATCTTTGACTCAATTTATGATGCCTATAAAGGTGTTATCATCTCAATTCGTGTTATTAACGGGACTGTAAAGCCTGGAGATAAAATCCGCATGATGGCAACAGGAGCGGAATTTGAAGTCATTGAAGTTGGGGTACATACACCAAAAGTTGTGCCACAAACTGAATTAACGGTTGGGGATGTAGGCTATTTAACGGCATCTATTAAAAATGTAGGGGACACACGCGTAGGGGATACAGTAACCTATGCAAACCGTCCTGCTACTGAACCACTAGCAGGATACCGTCGTTTAAACCCAATGGTATACTGTGGTTTATACCCTATCGATACAGCCAAATACAATGATTTACGTGAGGCTTTAGAAAAATTAGAGTTGAATGACTCGGCTCTACAGTATGAGCCTGAGACATCTCAAGCACTTGGTTTTGGTTTCCGTTGTGGATTCTTAGGATTACTACATATGGAGATTATTCAGGAGCGAATTGAACGTGAATTTAATATTGACCTAATTACAACAGCGCCTTCGGTAATTTACGAAGTCCATATGACAGATGGCTCTTCCATCAAAGTAGACAATCCTTCCTTTATGCCAGATCCACAAAAAATTGATCGTGTAGAGGAGCCATATGTGAAAGCTACAATTATGGTACCAAATGATTATGTAGGAGCGGTCATGGAGCTATGTCAAATGAAGCGCGGTAATTTCATGACAATGGATTATATTGATACAACTCGTGTAAGTATTATTTATGAAATGCCTTTATCAGAAATTGTATATGATTTCTTTGATTATTTGAAATCAAATACAAAAGGCTATGCATCATTTGACTATGAATTAATCGGTTACCAGCAATCAAAATTAGTGAAAATGGATATTTTACTAAATGGTGAGCAAGTCGATGCACTAAGCTTTATCGTACACCGTGACTTTGCCTATGATCGCGGTAAAATTATCGTTGAAAAATTAAAAGAATTAATCCCACGTCAACAATTTGAAGTTCCAATTCAAGCAGCAGTTGGCCAAAAAATTGTGGCTCGTTCAACAATAAAAGCTATCCGTAAAAACGTTTTAGCGAAATGTTACGGTGGGGATATCTCACGTAAACGAAAGCTTCTTGATAAACAAAAAGAAGGTAAAAAACGTATGAAACAAGTAGGTTCAGTCGAAGTCCCACAAGAGGCATTCATGGCTGTACTGAAGATGGATGATACGAAGTAAGGTTGAAATAGCAGCGTTTATAAGGTTTTAATTAAATAATTTTTTATCAGTTGGGTGGAGATTGCCACCGATTTTCCACCGCATTAAAATTGTGCCAGCAATTTATAAGTCTTTAGCGATGGAATCGAAAATATCCGCGGCATCTCTTGCCATCTTCTGTGTTAAATGGACATAGCGGTCTTCAGTAATTGCTGATCTGCTATGTCCTAATCTTTTTTGGACGGTTTTTATTGGCTGTCCACTTTCAATTAACATCGTTGCATGAGTATGACGTAAAGAATGGTAATTGAAATCGATGCCTAATTTTTTTCTTATTAATTCTCTTGTTTGATACTTTATAACGGCAGGGGTGTAATGTTCTCCATTTTCTTTTTTACAAATAAAATCATGATCAGGGTCTTGAAGATAAAATTCTCCATACTTTAATCGATTTTCAATTTGTTTCTTTTTCGTTTTCTTTAATATCTCCATTAAAGTTCTCCCAACTGGAATAGTACGATATCCGGATTTAGATTTTGGTGTAGCGACAACCCATTTAAAATATTCTTTTCCATTTTCATCTGTAATCTTTTTATTAATTAATTGCTGTTCAATTCCTACTGTCATTTCATGGAGTTTATATGCTTCCATTCAAGTCCACATAATTCTCCGACTCGAACTCCACAATGAAATCCTATATGAAATGGTAAATAGAATGGATGATCCTCATTTACTTTTTCATTCAAGAGTCTTAAATTTTCTTTTGATTGTATTTTTAAATCATCTTTAGTTGACTTACGGTCCTTTTCTTTTAATAACTCAACATAGTGCATTAGATTTTCGTTTATATACTTATAAGGATAAACAGCTTGCTTCAATGATTTGTTGAGTATTCCTTGTATAATACTGATTGTTTGTCTAGCAAGCCCCTCCCGTACTTTTAAATTCATGAATTTTTGTAAAACATGTGGTGTAAGAGATTTCAATTTATATTTACCAATGTGTGGTAAAATATGATTTTTAATCGTAATACGATAGTTTTCCTGTGTATTTGGTTTTAAACGTAATTGTACATATTCGATTTGCCAGAACATAAGAAAATCATGTAAGGTCATTTCTGATGGTTTAAATACAGTACCTGTATTTTCATACTCTAATGTTTTTCTTCTTAATACAGATTCTGCTTCAGCTTTAGTTTGAGCACCTTCAGCTGGACGTTCTATCTTTTTTCGTTTGCCATCAACCATACCTAAATCAAAATAGTAATACCACCTATTACCACGCTTACGAACTCCGCCTTTCATAATACAATCTCCTCTCGTATTTAGTGGTTTTTTAGTTAATCTCACATAGTAATCACCACCTTTTAAGTAAGTATGTTCTGTTTCGGGGTAAAAAATATATAATGTTAATTCATGAGCCATAAATTGAAATTGGTGTATCAAGCCATTCAAACATTTCGATGACGCCCAAGGGTTCAAAGCAAACTGTGAAAATATCGATAGATACACATAATCCGTATTTACTCTTGTACCATTCCAAGGCAGCATCTAAAAACTCCTCTGTAACATTGAGGAAGTCTGCAAGTTCGTAGCGATTTACTATGTGTAATTTATATGCTTCTATTATTTTTGAAATGGGAATAAGTCTCTAAAAAGGTAACCAAAATCAAAACGAAGTTGTTATAAAAGAAAAAGGTAACTCGATTCAAACTACCATTGAAAAGAGTAACCAAAATCAACGTGGTGGTAAAAGAAAAGGTGCTGGGCGCAAAGCGTTTGGGATAACTAAAAAAGTTTCATTAACTCTTTCTGAAGATGTTTGGAGTGAAATAGGAAATTTAATTGAAAATGGATCAAGCCAATCGGAGGTTTTAAGGAGCCTTATAGAAAAGGGATTGGAAAGTTAGTTACTGCAAAATATGAATATACTATTCTAAACCTAACTTAATGTAATGTTAAGTTGTAATTAAATTATAGAACCTATTTACAAATTATTAAAGTTGTGCAGTTTATGCATGACTTTTTATTATGCAATTAACTATGAATAAAATTAAATTGTTAAATAAGTTAAACCACTTTATAATAGTGCTAATTAAATACGATTTATGAGATGGTTTCATACCACTTCCTAAGATTTTTATTAATATCTCGTGTGTCAAAGACCACACCGTAAAGATGACTTTATAGAGAGAAAGGAAGAGTCGATCAAATGATTAAAAACTCAAACAATCAGGGTGAGATATTGGATACTGAAAATGTTTTAGGAAAATATAAGGAGAATATAGAATTAATTCAACAGTCATTAAAACAACTTGAGCTGGACATTACTGAATTGCAAAGTGAAGGATTGGTTGAAATAGAAAAGTTGGCTATCGAATTAAGTAAGTTGCAGAAACTATCAACAAGTATAGAGTTTAAAGCTAAGCTTCTTATTTGTGATAACGGTGAAACCATCGAGACAATCAACACCTGAATAAAACACATAGTTCATGTATGTCCTATGTGTAAAAGTGCTATTGAAGTTTTATAAATAAAATATAGATTTTAAGTCATGTCCTAATGGATGTGGCTTTTTATTATGCCATGAAGTCCGATGGATGTATCAGATGGACTTTGCAAGTAGAACTATGAATTGTGGAGGGAATTATTAAAAGGATCACCTTGGGGAAGTGACCCTAAAGAATAGAGGTGTAAGGATTAGTTAAAAATCAGCATTGGAGGATTTTGTTTTTACGGTACGGATCAATATCTTTGATTCATTATAAATTAATATGAATTATACAGGAAAGCAGCTCCAACAATTATTAAAAGAATGAATAGTACAACAATGAGTGCAAATCCTGAACCATTACCGTAACCACCGTTATTGCCATAGTTTTGGGACATAATAATGTACCTCCTTTCTATAATTTTATTATATGTATGATTTTCAAAAGGAGTTGCGATAACTGTCATCATCAAGAACAAAATTAACGGACTAACTAAGTTGTATCCAACAATAGGGTATAGCTTTTTATTATGTTTAAAATGAGGGATAGCAACTAGAAAAAAAACGATGGGCGAGGTCAGAGTTTGCTATTCCGAATCCATTGTATGTAAATAATCAAATAGAAATTCCCCAAAAAAGTGAAGGGATGAACAATGGACCCAATCAAAGTAAGGATTAACATGGGGTTATATGCATAGATCCGATTTATCAAGTCGATACAACAACTGTTTTTAATCAATATCAACAGTGGTTTACTGATTATTCAGTTACAAAGGCTGCTGAATTTTTAACATGGCAAACAGAAGTAACAACAGCACTAGAGAACTGGATTGATGCACAGGAGCAAGATTTTCTAGCATGGAGACAAGCAGAAGAACAGCTTTATTACACAGGTTGGAAGGACGTAAAAACGGCTTTGATGCATGGTTTGAAACGGTAAAAGGAAAATTGAGTGAAGATGCAGCAGGGAACTTATTTATCATGATAAAGGATTATAAGAATGCTAGTATGCCTCACAAGTATCTGGATAGTTCCGCCAATAAGATTTATAGTTATGGATTACAACGGTATCCAGTTTTGAACTGTGTATCATTCATTTATGAGGAGGATGTGTAATGCTGCCACCAATAAATTTATCTACTTACGAACAGATTGAAAAGGTGTTTCAAGATTTAAGTGTAATCACTACAGCGAATTTAGGAGTACCAGCTACCCCAACGAGTGATAATTTAAGCGGAGTAGTTCATGCAAAGTTAAATTGGTTACTTGCAAACTTAAATACGTTAATTACTGGGAGAGTGGTAAAGAGCGTTCAAAGAGATGAAGCATACGGTGATAGTGGATCGGTATATTATATAACGATTGCAATGGTGAATCCTAGTAAATGTATGGTTCTCATTGATAGTCCAGCATATCAATCTGGTATAAATAGAATGACAGCATTAACAGCTAATCAGATGACAATGTATGGTGGTACCGATGGTCAATACTCTTGGCAAGTTATTGAATTTTATTAAGGTGGTGGGTAAATGTTTAGATATGCACAAATAAATGACGAAAGTGTTGTAATGAGTATAAGTTCTTTAAGCGGTGAGGTAATCGCTGACCATATGATTTTAATTAATGATTTAGATGTTGAACTGGATATTATTTACAATAGAGACGCAGGTGAATTTACACCACCTGAACCAACATCAATTGAATCAACACCAACAGTTGAAGAAATGCAGGCACAAACATTATTAAATACAGAATATACAGGGTTACTAACTGTAATGAATGAACAGTAAACGCAAGCAGAAGCTTAGCGTTATTTTTATTGTCTAAATATTAGATGGTAAGTATTTGATTTTATAGAGCTTTAACGGATAATAGAAACTAAGGGAGATGATTCTAAGTTGATAGAAAAAAACGTCAACACCGAAGTTTCAGGAGATATAATAGTTACTCACCTAATAGGTCACATAAAAATTGAAGATGTTGATGATTGGTTTAAAGGTTTTGAAAAGGTGTGTCAGCAATTTATTTCTGAAGGTCGAAAGTACAAATTGTTGGTTGATAGAAAAGGATATTTTCCAGACCATTTTTCTGTCCAGAAAGAATGGAAAGATAAGTTTTTTAATAATACCATTCTAAAACACAGCAAAGCAATTGCGTTTCTCCTTGAAGAAGGAGAGATAATGAACCACTTAAAGCAATCCAACACAAAAGAGTCTGTTGAATTTTTCGATAATTACGGACTGGCTTTCAAATGGTTGGTCGAGTATTCAAAATAAGAATCTTTTAATAATTGATGAATGTTTTAATAACAGTATTTCACCTTCCACTATACTGTGGAGGGCTATTTTTATACAACAAGAACTAAGCTATGCACTGTACCGAGCAGTGTTATTTTTATTTGTAAGGTGTTGACATGGATCAACGAATTGAAAGATTAGAAACTGATATGACCGATGTAAAAACGCGTCTAGCTGTAGCTGAATCGAATATTAAGGAAATTCGAGAAGACATTGGTGGCATAAAAGATAATACAACATGGATATTGAGATTACTAATTGGTGGTCTAGTTGGTGCAATGGTGGCTTTTATTATTAAAGGAGGATTGATGTAAGATGAAAATTAACTGGAAAGTACGTATACAACATAAACAATTTTGGGTGCCATTAATCGCATTACTACTAGTGCTCGCTAATCAAACAGCGGGGATTTTTAATGTCGATATTACGATTTACAATGCACAAATTACAGCCATTTCAGAGACTGTATTAAGCATTTTAGGCTTGCTTGGTATTATTTATCGACCCGACTACCAAAGGTACTTCAGACAGCGAGCAAGCATTGAATTATGACAAGCCAAAGGGTGATGTGAAATGACAAGCATTACAACAACCTGCCGAGAGATTTCTGAACTATTACCAACTGCACAAGCAGCCTGTCGATTGTTATTCCAAGAGTGCTTTAAAGCAGGTATTAAGAACGTCTTTATTACTGAAACATATCGCTCTCAAGAACGACAGAAGTACCTTTATGCACAGGGGAGAAATAGACCAGGGCAGATTGTTACTTGGACACTAGACAGTAACCATAAGTCACGACTAGCTTGGGGTATTGCTGTTGGTCCGGAGAACAATTAAAGGAACCGGAGATTGGTTGGAAAAGATACGACGATTCTCATCAAGCTATTATAAAAAAAGGATACGAAACCACAAAAGATGGTGCTCCGTATAACGGTAGCTATTCTTATACATCCGCAAATGATAAACCTGTATTATTTGATTTCACAGGAGATAAAGTTCGAATTATCGTGCGTAAATGGAACACAAGTAATTATTACGCTGAAAAAGTAGAATATACATGGGCCAACACAAAATCAGACGTTAATAGCTGAAGTAACAGGTTTAGAAAATAAAAGACATAAGGTAATAATCCGTATAGCAGAAGGTTATACGAAAGGTATAAATTTAGATGCAATAGACATTGATGCTAATGGTATACTTATTCACCCAGATACAGAAGGAATTGTTGAATCATTAAAACTAAACAAAGAAACACTTGAACTAACAATAGGTTCTAGTGAAACTTTAGTAGCAACAATTGAACCAGAGAATGCAATAAACAAAAACGTTATATGGACAAGCAGCGATTCAGAGATTGCTTCAGTGGATGATAATGGCAATGTAATAGGGAAGAAAGCTGGTAAAGTAACAATTACTGTAGAGACTACTGATGGAAGTAACTTAACAGCAACAGCTGAGGTTACAGTAAAAGAAACAGAAACTGGAGAAATTGGTACTAGAGCAATTTTAAGACTTACTGTGACTAATAAAGATATTCATGAGTATGATTTATCTTTATCAGAAATTGATCAGTTTATGAATTGGTGAGATGGTCGTGAAGTCGGACAAGGGAAACCATATTATAAATTTAAATTAAATGTAACGACTGGAAATATTGTTTCAAGAACAGAGTATTTTATGTATGACAAAATTGTTAGTTTTACAGTTGATAATTATAAATAATATTTATTGAATTTTGCTGGTTTATTCAAACACTTAACAGGTGCTCATTATTTATTGAGTACCTGTTTTTTTATTTCCACAAATTAATACTTGTCAAAATGCAAACGTTCATTTGAAATAATACAAACGAATGTTCCTGTTGAGAGGTGTTGGATGATGAAAGAACAACTTGTTAAAAGGGCTGATCAAGATGGATAATGTTAAATATAGGCAAATATATAGTCTTCAATTCTAATTTAGCATAACCTATAGCGAAATCGATAGGAGGAAAAAATATGCGCGATTATTATGATCAATATGACAGAGACAGATACGATGATGACTACGAATATGATTATGACAGTTATGGAAGACGTCGTAGAAGACGTCCCCGTTATCAATACCCATATTACCCATTCTTTCCATTCTTTCCGTTCTATCCACCATACTACCGCCAACCATACTACCGCCAACCATACTACCGTCCATATGGCTACTAATATAAATATAATATTAAATCAAGGAAAAAATCGCTCCGCGCGGTTTGTACAGGTGAAGGACTCTTGTTCAGAAGTTGTATAGGATGAAGTGTTATTCTGTAAATGTCTTGTACAAAAACAGATAAAGACCAGGCGCTCAATTGAGTACCTGGTTATTTTTCATTTATTCAATGTTATTCATATCTTTTTCAGCACCAAACCACATTTTCATTAATGGGGTAGTTAATATCCATGTTCTGCATGATTTTTTGATTAATCCTGCCTCAACTGCACCTTCAAATTTCGTATTATCCTTGGTAATAGTACGGATTCTACTATGTATAGTATCGATACTTATACTCCATCTTTCAGCGGCTTCTTGAACACTCATTACATCTTTTAACGTATACATATAATCATCTCCAAATCGATTTTTAAATATCTTCAACGTAACTGCCTTTAATATAAACTATATATTTGTTGATGTAAACAAAATTTTGTTTGTAGATTTCTAATTAATAATAAAAAGCCACTCGTTTGAGTGACCAAAAACTATTTATTTACCACCTTATTCATTGCATCTATATATTTTTGTATATCAAGTTCTTCATTATTCATTCTTATAATAATTGAACCAACCTGAGCATCTCCGAATTTCTTAGCACTAACTTCTTGGGCTTTCTCAACACTTGGCCATTCATAAATACTAAAATCTTCTGTAGTAATTAATTTAGTACATTCAAGTTTAACGCAATTATGGCTATTGTCTCGCGGTTCAGTTGTACTTAAACCAGCATCTTGAATGCTTTAAGAATATCATCTGCTGAATTTAAGTGGCTTACAAAAATAACAAAGATCAAAGTTGAATCAAGATGGCCTTACAATTGAATTTTAATTGTTAGTTTTTCTAACAAAATAAAGAAAAATTAATTGAACTAGTACCACAACTATAAATGCAATGCCCAAAATGGCGTAGGTTACCATTTTAATTTCAGGTGTTTGTACTACACCAGCCCCATCAATATTTCTTGCGCCAACAAAAAATGCAAGAGCGCCAAAAACTAATATCCATACACTATTTGCAGCCCACCATATTTTCATTTTCAAAATAAACACCCTCTTTATTCTTGTAGTTTTCTTTAGTGGATTAACTATATCAATTTTACATATAAGTGGAAACGTACGGTAGGCTGTTATATGTCTCAGTCTTAAGGCTGATTGACTAATTAAATGCAAAAAACTGACTACCTAATTGATAAACGTATGCTCAGAGTTAAGAAGTAAGGAAGGTTTGAACGAAGACAGGTGTAAAGCAATCTGTTATGGCGCTTTCTATGTCAATGTCTGTTGTTATTATTAGGTTCCTTTGAGATTAATAAAACTATAAACGAATGTAAAAAAAGACCACTTCAAATGAGCGGTCTGAATAGATAAAACGTTAAATAGTCTTAAATTATAATGAAGTGGACTTACCTTTTTTTTCATCAATAATAAGGTCTTCTTTATCTGGGTGAGGGAGTTCAGTATATCCCTTACGCCCATTAGATTCTTTAATATTGCTTGGATCTGCTCCCTTAGAAAATGATTGTTTTGTTGGCTCATCTGTTGCAAATTCTGTATTTTTTTTATCTCTTTTCATTTTGACACCTCCTAAAGATATTATTTAACGTATTCAATTAAATATCCCTCGTTTATTTCAAATTTTTTCAACAAGCGTTTTATAATATTGAATTGAACGTCATTTATTTAGCAAGTATTACTTACACTCTAAAAAAAATAGACTCACTCGGAAAATAGTATGTTTATTATAGGCTGCATCGTGATAGGCAGTTATTCTTTTGTATTAATATTGCCTTAAAGGACAAATACTTTTTTGTTATAAAAATAGATAGTAGCACGAAGTTGAGTGAATGGGTATGTATATCCATTGAAGCACTGACATTATTCATTAATTGGCAAGAGACACTTGTCAAAATTGGCTGGAACGCTATTGTAAATGATGCTTCAAATATGATGGAAGGCGGTTAGCATGGTCTAAATGGTTAAAGAATATACTAGATGTAATGTAAAGGATAGAAAAGAGGATGGGGATTATTGGTTTATTAAATATTATTATGAGCGCTTTTGGGATTACTATGATAACTTTATTTATTTTTCTTTGGTCACTTGATGAAGACAAATGGAGTTTAATGGGAATTTCCTCTTACGTAATTCCTGCCATATTAATTTATTCTGTTGTTTTTGTGTATGTGTAGAAATTAGATAATTCTAGCGTGTGAACTTCATGTATAGTAAATGAATATGAACACTTCTTTTCAGGAGGTCGCAGAAGGTCGAAAAATCCATGGACAAGTACACTTATACAAAGATAAAATATTCATTTTCTTTATGTAGAACATTCAAAAAGGAGGAATCCTGACGCTGGAGTGATTGCCTCAAATTTTATTACTAGTAATGGAAGTGAAAATGAATGGCCATCATAAAAGATAGATCATTTTAGGACGGAACTTGGGCTTTTTTGAGGTGATTATTGAAGCAAAGCTTTTATAAGCTAACGCAATTTTCTTCTTATAAAATGAATAGCAAGATCAATTAAAATATATGGGCGAGAAACTGTAAATGAGCCCATTTAATTGGCTTTGTACCCCTTTTGGATTTGTTTTATTTATGGTAGATTACAGTTTAGTTGGTTTGGCCTCATTGATTGGGTCACACTTGCTGTCTGACAACACTGTACATATTTCATATAGAAGATTGTTTTGAAAAATAAGATGGGGGAATCTAATGAAATGCTGACATATGAGCTTTTGGACACAATGCTTCTAGCAGACGAGGGAACGATTAGCCCTGTTGTGCTGGCAGGTCCATTTCCTATGGCTATCATTCCGACACAGCCCGTATCTATTCGAGCAGAGAAAGGTATTTATCGAATAGGTAAAGGGCAATTTGTCTTGCTTTTACACCAAGAGCAGGATATCTATCTAGTTCCAAGCGATAGGGAGGACTTTGCACCTGTTTACAGCATCTCATTTAATAGTTACCGGTTGGCAAAACGGGAGAAGGATGAGCTATTATATGTGATTGATTTAACGCATTTGCCTGCACATGGGCAGATCATGGAATTTCCTCGGTATGCAGAAGGTTTGCTTAAAAATTTGCTGGAACAGTTCCAGCGAACGCAAAACCTGAATACAACCCCTAAGCTCCATTTGCTTCTGCACGAATTACTCGATACCATTTTTGAAAGAAAGAGTATTGATAACAGTTTTGTGACGAACGATCAAGCGATTCAACAGGCTGTTCTTTTATGGCTGATATGCTGGTTTTAACGAAAGCTATTTCTCCTCGCTGTTTAAGAAGGAAACAGGGTGGAGCTTTGCTGAGTATGTGAATCAAATTCGGGTAGACCAAGCAAAGCTTCTGCTACTGGGGACAAATGACAAATTGCAGGATATTGCGTTGAAAACAGGATTCGCAGACGGTTCATATTTGGGGAAAACCTTTACTAAATATGTTCATATTTCACCTAGCAGTTTCCGTAAGAGGAGGCATTCTCATCGTATAGTTAGTATACAATTTCTTGGGGCATTAGTAGCATTGGGCATTCAACCCCTCGCTACTACACGAGAGCTGCTTCAATCTTCTAAGCTATTGCATAAACGATTGCCGACCATTGTGGAAATAGAGTCCTTTGATCAACTCGAAGAGATACGCCAGCTCGAACCAGAGTTAATTGTGGCACCAACTCATTTTTATAATTATCCTGATATAATAAAAACACTCGAACAATTTGCCCCTGTTTTAACAATCCCTTGGGGGCAGTTGGACAAGCTAGAAGAGGTAAGACTGCTTGGAACACTACTAGGGCGTACACAACAGGCTGAGGAGTGGATTGCAAAACTACAACAGTCCGCTCAAGAAGCAAGAAAAGTCATTCAACCATTTTTAGAGTCAGATACAACAGCTGGAATCTTTGAATTAAGTCATGATAATTTATGGCTAATCCCTTTTCTATCAGTGTGCTCCGCCTACACTCTATTTGAATTATTAGGGCTACGAGCTCCTCAAACCATTGAACAGGAGATACTTCAAACTGGTAGGCATCTTAAAGTGACAGAGCAGGATTTGCCTGTATATGCGGCTAGTCATATGTTTTTGATTGTGCTAACGGATGATACGGAATCTTTCCGTGCTCAGCTTATGCAGCGTTCCATTTGGCAACAATTAGTGTATGAGCAAGGCTGCCAATTACATCTACTGAAGCTCAATGAATTTTGGTTTGATGATGGTTTCTCAATGGAGCTTCAGCTGGATGTAATGGTAAAATTGTTAATTAAATAAAACTAAATCCAACAATTTCCCCTATAAAACATCCAATTTAAAGGCATTGTTCTTGTACAAGACTGTCTCTATAATGAATATATCATCACGAATGATTATCATTATCAAATAAGGAGGTGCAATCTTGTACTTACTTAAGTTGTTAATATCGATATTATTTCTTGCTTTAATCACCATACTTACGGCATGTGGCAATGCCAATGACAGCACTAAATCCAATACAAATCAGGATCTTCTACAGCCGAAACGTCGGAATCAGCAACAAAGATTATTAAAACATAACGTGGGTATTTGGAAATGCCAAGTCATCCAAAGCGTCTTGTGACAGACGGTTATTTACCAGAGTTACTTGTACTAGGTGTCAAGCCGATCGGTTCTACACAATGGGATTTGGAGAACAAAGTAATCCAGGATCAGGTTGATGGAATTGAAACAACTGGAGAGAGATCATTAGAGACCATCGTACAACTGAAACCAGATTTAATCATTACTTGGGTGAGTGATGAAGCAATCCTTCAGCAATATGAGAAGATTGCACCAACTCTTGCAATTCCTTATAGCTCAACAGGAGATATTTATGAAACTATGCGTCTATTGGGCGATGCTTTGGACAAAAAGGATGAAGGGGAAAAATGGATTAAGCAAATTAGATCACACAGCTGAGGAAGCACGCGCACAGCTTGCAAATATAATTAAACCCGATGATACTTTTACGCTGATGGGCGTTTTTGTAGTAGATAAAGGGTTTTATAGTGACGGAGGCTATAGAGGCGGAGAAGCTATTTATAAGCATCTTCAACTAAAGCCACCTGCGAAACAGGCGAAAGAAATGATAGGGAAAGAGGCGGCTTATCGTCAAGTTTCGTATGAAGTCATTCCTGAATATGCCGGCGTCTATATTTTCATCGATCAAGGTGATTTAATCTCAGAGGTATGGGGGAGAGCCAAGGACTTTGGAAATCACTTGACGCTGTGAAGAATGACCGAGTGTTCAAGCTTGACCCAGAGTTGTTCTGGGGCAATGACCCAATCACATTAGAACTGCAAATTAAAGAAGTGGTGAAAATGCTGACTGAAAAACAATATAAATAGTTCCAATCTTAAAGGATCACTACCCTAAAGGGTGGTCTTTTTCTTTTTACCTCTATTAGGATGTTCTGTGTTAATTAGTACTTTTTCCATTGATAAGAAAAGAATTAATTGAGAAAAAATAGGGTATATATTAAAATCAATTTATACATACAATATATTGTATTAAATAACGTATTGGAGAATTCATAATGGAATATTTATCGCTAAAAGACCATGTTTATAATTATATTGTGGAACAAATTAATAATGGGAGCTTGCTGGCTGGAAAAAAGGTGAATGAAAACCATATTAGTGAAAGCCTCAATGTAAGTAGAACACCAGTAAGGGAAGCTCTCATTCAGCTGACATCAGAAGGTTTACTAGAAAATATCCCACGTAAAGGATTTGTCATCAAAAGTTTAACGAAGGAAGAAGCGAAAGAGACTTATTTTATTATTGGGGCATTGGATGGATTAGCTGCTTCATTGGCATTGCCGTTTTTAACGGAAAAAGATATGAAAGAGATGGAGTTTTATATTCAAAGTATTGATTTAGCTATTAATACAGAAAATTACAGGATGTACGATAAAATGCAAGAGGCTTTTCATGGTGTTTATCATAAGCTATGCCCGAATAAAAGTTTGATCGAACTTTTACTGCAATTAGAGAAAAAATTTATGAAAAACTTAGGGGAAAATGACTCTACTGATCGAGTAAAGGAAATGTTAACGCAGCTCAACAATGAACATCGGGAAATTCTTGATTTTTTCAAGAATGGAGATGCCATTGATTTAGAAAGATTCCTCAAAGAAGTTCACTGGAATATGGAAAGAGCGGAGAAAGTATTGCTATAATTGCTAGAAAAATTGGAAAAACTAAGAATCTGTTTCGAATGAGACAGATTCTTTTTTTATTGACATATAAAATAAAATATATAATATATAGAATTAAAGACTGAATATTATATATTGTCTTTTAACAAAGGAGAAAGGGGATTATTTTGTTTCAACAAACTTCTCTCTCTTTAATAAGGGGAAAAAACCTTTCTACGGCAGGTGCTTGTGCAATATCATGCTGACGGTTTTTAGAGAAGCTTTTCAAGTGAGCTTGAAAAACACCGGAGGCATATGTGGAGACGTAATGAATGGTGTAGAAAGGCTATGATTTGAAAGATTTAGGGGGATTTACAGTGGAGAATAAAGAGTACGATTTACAACGTGGGTTAAAACGCAGACATCTTACAATGATCTCAATTGGTGGAACCATTGGGACAGGGTTATTTCTTGCATCTGGAAATGTTGTTTCAAATGCTGGAGCTCTTGGAGGTCCTATAGCATTTTTAGTGATTGGTATTTTAGTATTTGTGTTAATGAAGGGTCTTGGAGAAATGTCAACCTTCATGCCTATACCAGGAGCATATACTACCTATTCAGGTTTATTTGTTCACCCTGTGCTAGGTTTTATGGTTGGCTGGAATTTATATATTAATGGATTCCTCGGGCTCGGTGCTGAGATTGTTGGGGGAGGGATGATTCTTAATCAATTTTTCCCAAGTACGTCTACCTTTATATTTTGTCTTTGTATTTCAGCTATTATTTTGTTTTTGAACTTAATTGATGTGAAATCCTATGGGGAAGCAGAATATTGGTTTGCCGGTATTAAAGTACTTGCCATCATTGTATTTCTTATCATTGGGGTCCTAATGATTTTCGGTGTTATTGGAGAACAAGGATTTATAGGATTTTCAAATTGGAACAGTGAATCAATGTTTCCAAATGGTCTGACAGCGGTCATTATTATGATGACTGGTGTAGTTTGGTCCTATCTAGGTGTTGAGACAGTTGTTTCTGCGGCAGGTGAAGCAGAAAACCCGCAGAAAAATGTTCCAAGGGCCATTAATACAATTTTCCTTCGTATTTTAATTTTCTATGTTGGATCTATTACCATCATTGGTTTAGTTGTACCCTATCAAAATGTAAGCGTTCTAAGTAATGGATATGCTGGTCTTTTAGGTTTAGCTGGCATTCCTGGAGCTGCAACAATCATGAATATTATTATTCTAACATCTTTGGTTTCTGCAGCTAACTCGATCGTTTATTTCCTAAGTAGAACACTGATTGCACTATCAAAAGAAGGGAAAGCACCAAAAGCATTAGGGAAGGTCAATAAACGAGGCATTCCAATGAATGCGGTAATTTTGACATTATTCCTTGGACAGGTTTCGTTGATTACGAACTTTATTTCACCAGATAAAGTATTTATTTGGTTAACATCTATTGCAGGCTTTAATACACTACTTGGCTGGTTTGGTAGCTATCTTTCCCACTATAAATTTAGAAAGTGGTTAGTGAAAAATGGTGGGTCTGTCGATAAGCTAAAATTCAAAATGCGTACTTATCCAATTCCAACGCTACTTTGTTTAGCGGCTTTAATAGCCATTGCCATTTATACAGCTTATAGTCCTGAAACAAGATTCTCATTCTATATTGGTGTTCCTATGCTAATACTGTACTTTATTGCGGGCACTTATTTGTATAAAAAAGGGAAAATCCATGATCCTAGCTATAAGCCATTTTTAGAAGCACATATACATGATAAAGAAATAAAATAATCAATGACATGATCGTTGGTTGCATCCATTTTTCTAGTAAACAATCAGAATGTTAAGAGATTTGTGATGAGTTAAAGGAGATACAGAATAATGGAAAAGAATAATTTACAGCTGGCTATACAATTACGACATGAGTTACATGCGCATCCAGAATTATCAAATCAAGAAGCATGGACGAAACAGCATTTAATAGAGTTTCTTAAAACCCATACAAATCTTGAAGTCGTAGATAAGGGGCGTTGGTTTTATGCCGTTTATCACTCAAAAGTAGGCAAAAGAAATATTGCTTTTCGGGCTGATTTTGATGCCCTCCCGATTGAGGAGACGATTGAACTTTCTTACGGTTCGAAGTTTCCTGGTGTTTCTCATAAATGTGGTCATGATGGACATTCCGCAACTCTTTGCGGCTTTGCCCTTGAAATCGATCAGAAGGGCTCTGACAATAATATATTCTTTTTATTCCAACATGCCGAGGAAACTGGTGATGGTGCTGTAGAATGTGCCGTCTTAATAGAAGAAAAGAAAATTGATGAGATTTTTGGCTGGCATAATATGAGTGGCATCAAAGAAAATACGGTTTATGTTATCAATGGAACAGCTCAGTATGCATCAAAAGGAATGTCTATCTATATGGAGGGGGTACCTTCTCATGCAAGTGAACCCGAGAATGGCATAAACCCTGCTTTTGCCATAGCAAAAATTATTGATAGCATTCCAAGCTTTATTGATTCAACAGCGAATAAAGGTAATGTATTATGTACCGTCGTCCAAGTAGATATCGGAGAGAAAGCATTTGGTGTCAATGCAAGTAAGGGCACATTACGATTGACTATCCGAGCTCTATATGAGGAAGAGATGGATAAACTTCAGCATAAATTGGAAAATCTAGCACAAGCAGAAGCAGAAAAATATGGGCTGAAAATTCGTTTTGAATATCAGGATGAATTCCCTGAAACGGCTAATCACGTAGAGAGCTCCAATAAAATACGTCAGGTTTGTGCAGAGAAAAATATACCAATGCTCGAGTTAAAGGAGGCTTTCCGTGCTTCAGAGGATTTTGGTCATTATACAAAACTGACAAAGGGCTCTTACTGTTATATAGGTAATGGAGAGGATTATCCAAACATCCATACCTTTGAATATGATTTTAAAGATGACCTGATCGTAACAGGAGTCGAATTGTTTAAAGGGCTTGCTGAGCAATAAACATAGATGAATAAGAAAAAAAAGGAATCACCGTAAAGCGGGCGATTCCTTTTAGCATTTTGATTTTGTCTGCAATATTTACTGAAACAATAAAAAGAATTTAGCTAATAAAAAGATAGGGACCCCTACAATTATTACGCCTGCCAAGAAATAACAAAATAGCATAAATACATCGAAAACCGCACCGGCTAAATCATCAATGAATTTTAACATTTCATTTCCCTCCAAACATAATAAGTATAGGCACTTACAAATTTCGAAAAGAGAAAAGCCTCAACGTCACTGTTGAAACTATTAAAACTTACATATTTTTAACGATCTCACTATTTAAAACTAAATCTGTATAAACAATACTAACATTCATCGAAAAGTATAACAAATATTTAGGACTGCTCACATCGATGGATGGTCAATGATTTTGAACTTCACTCATCATCATCAAAGATTTAATCTTGGCTAGCATCATCCAAATCATATTGTAAAGTCTTTTTTAAATAGTAATGTTTAAAATCTCTTCCTACTTGATCGAGGGTCCCATAAATTTCATAATCATGATTTTCATAAAATGTTAACGCTTGAAAGCTTAAGGTGTCAACCTTAATGAAATCGCACTTATTCTCTAAAGCAATTTCCTCAATGGCTGCTAACAATTTTGAACCATATCCTTGACCACGAAATTTTTCATCGACCATTAATGTGTGTATTTCTAACCAGTTCCAGCAAACCTCCCCTAATATGCCACCGAAAATTTGATTGTCTTGATCTGTTAGAAATAAATTAATTTCCTTATAGCGCCCTTGTAGGTCTTTTGGAAAGTGTTCTACATTATATTCATAAAGCATGTGATTAACATAGGATTTGTTTTTTGCATCTAATTGTTGTGTGATTTGTAAGGACATCTTTTACTCCTTTAGTTGAAATGGTAAATCGCGTTTCCAAATCATATGATGATTATTTGTTCCCCAAAAATGTTCAAGCACATAGTTTGGCTGTCCGAATTTTTTCTGCCAAACCAGTTGTGCTTGTTTATAGCCACTGTCTAAACAAAAGCTAGGGATGTTTTTCATTTCTAACGTTGTTAGCATTTTCTTCACAAGCCTCGTTCCAATCCCACAACCTTGGTAGTTTGGATGAACATAAACGGTCCCGATTTCTGGACAATTTGACAGGTCTTCCGTAATTGTTTTTTGAATGAATTCATTTGACTCACCATTCTCGATGGTGCCAATGATTTCTTTTGTTTCGGCATCCTCAGCCAGCCAGAAAAACCTTTTTTGGCCCTGACTTTCAAAGTCAGCAGCTAAGTATTGTTTTTTCGTTGTCCATTCCTGTTGTTGATCGTCCACCAGCTCGGCAAGACCTTCTTTAGCGAAAGTATCCTGAATGACATGTAAAAAGAATTTATGTAGTACAGGAGTATCTGCTGGCTCAGGGCGTCTAATGATTATTTTTCTCAAAAGAGATTTCTCCTTTTACTGTTTTTAATAGATCTGGTTTATGTTTTTAGTATGGTGACGGCTTAGATAAAAATCATAAGAATACAGACGAATGTACGAAATAATTATAGATGAGCACTTTAAAATTATAACATGTTCTCCTTTATTGAGTAATGATGGGGTATGATAAAATGCAAAGCAGTTAGGAGGAAACTACCTATGAATGAAGTATTTAAGGAAATAGATGATGTAATAGAGAACATGCGTAGTTTTATTTTAGAGATTCAAAAACAAGATCCTTCATTTTATGCCGTATATCCGATGGTTTTTCACCAGCCACTAGAAGATGATGGTAGTCGATTGATGGGCAGCCTTTGGCAATTACCGGATGAATATATCTACTTTTTGAAACATTATGTCGTGGAAGGAATTACATGGAATACAGGTGACTATATAAACCTACAAATATTCGGGGCTACGGATTTAGTGCGAGGACAGGAAGGTTACAATTATAATCCGGTCACAGAAGAAGTCATTTCAGATTGGCCACAACATTATGTAGTCATCGCTACCGATGAGGGAGATCCATATTGTATAGATTTATCGAGAGGGGATACGGCTATTTTCACTGCCTATCATGGTGCAGGTAGTTGGGATTTTGAAATGGCCTATGATAATCTCATAGCGTTTCTTCAGAGTGTTCTTGTACCATCTAATTTAGAGGAAGAGCAGCTGGAAGACCATTCTTACAATTACTATGAAATGTATATTACCGGCAATGGGAAGGATAAGCTTAAAACTTTATTACTGCTTAAAAAGAGATTGTCCTGTGATTATTCAACAGCCAAAAAATCTTTAGAGCAGACGCCGTTATTAATTTATAGAGGCGTCGAAGCGGGTGCAGTTCAATTAGAAAAAGAACTGCAACAGATTGGCGCAGATTATCAAAAAAAGAAAATAAGCTTAGCAGAGTTTTTAACATGAGAGATTTGACAAAGAGGAATTGAATTAATGAAGCATGAAAATACCACCAAATCAGCCATACCAGATGCGAAATGATTTGCAAGAGGATGTAGAATTTCTGATTATTTCTCAGCCAACTAGTAAAGGAGATCGAGAGCATTTGTAAGTTATCTAGATAAAACTTCATTCTTTTGCACGAAGTAAATGCCTTTCCTGCCTAGTATAGTAGGGTTAATTACACGCAAGGGGTGGATTTAAATGAAAATTACGAGGGTTAAACTAGTTGTTCATGATGTACAAAAGATGCAGCATTTTTATTGCGAGCAAATGGGATTTGTATTGGTAAAAGGTACAGAGGATTATTTTACAATAGCTGTTGGTGAGAGTGAGATGACCTTCGAAAAGGTTTCTTCTCATATCCAAAAACAATATCATTTTGCTTTAAACATTCCATGTAATTTATTTCAACAAGCAAAGGACTGGGCGAATGAACGAGTCGGCCTACTTTTTTCAGAAGGTCAGGATGAAGTTTATTTTCAATTTTTAAAGGCCTATTCATGTTATTTTTATGATCCAGAGGGAAATATAGTGGAGTTTATTTCTAGACAGGAAGTGAATCAAAAACTCCATACAACCACTTTTTCAATCGATCAAGTGTTACATGTTGGTGAAATTAATTTAACAACAGATGATATTTTAGCAGTAGCAAGAGAGTTAAATGAATATGGTATAAAGCCTATTAATAATAATAATATTCAACAAGAGTCCCTGAATTTTCTAGGCAACTATGAAGATGGAGCCAATATTTTAGTAGGACCTAGTGACCGTCCGTGGTATTTTTCTGATAAGATTGCGCAGGTCAGCCCTATATGTATAGAAATAAATGGTTCTCTCCAATTAATAATGGATGAAAAAGGTCATCTAACTGTACAATGATAGTACCTTAAAATGGATAGTAGAATAAATAATTAAAAAATGTATATTTATTCAAATGCTAAGAAGGGTATGTAATAAGTGAATCGAATCCAACGATGAAAGCGTATGAACAGTTATACAAGGCAATATGTAATAGTTGTTACAGTACATCTATTTATGATAGTGAGAGTCTAAATGGTTTGGGCGTATTATTTCTGATGGCATCTATCAAAGCTTTATTTGTGATGTGATGGTGCATCCGGATTTTCAGCGAAAAGGACGGGACAATGGTGATGGAGACCTTGTTAGAGCATTTTCAGCAGGAAAATATTATGTGGGTTCAATTATTTTGCGCTAAAGAGAAGTAATCATTTTATCAGAAGCTTGGGTTTAAGGAACGTGATGCAGATGCCCTTGGAATGATTCTGTTTAATAGTTAATCCATAAAGGAGCTAGAAAGAATAGTGAAAGTAAAATCTCTTAAAATATATGAATATGGAAATCCTAAAGAGGTAATAAGGGTTGAAAATAAAACCATAATACCTCCTACTCAACAGGAAATTCTTGTGCGTATGCTAGCAAGACCAATCAATCCTTCTGATCTTATACCCATATGGGGGAAATATGCTCATCGAATCACTTTACCAACAGTACCTGGCTATGAGGGCGTTGGGATTGTTGAGGCTGTCGGATCGCTTGTTTCGTCCAAGCTTCTTGGTCAGCGAGTGCTACCTCTACGGGGAGAGGGGACTTGGCAAGAAATGGTGAAAACCCAAGCAGAATTTGCTGTAGCTATCCCAACTGGCATGGATAATTTTACTGCAGCACAAATGTATATTAATCCCCTTACAGCTTTAGTAACTTGTACAGAGGTTCTAAAATTACGATCAAGTGATGTTTTAATAGTGAACGCTTGTGGCTCAGCTATCGGACATATTTATGCTCAATTTGCGAAATTATTAGGTTTCCAGCTAATTGCGGTTACAAGAAATGGTCAGCATACAGAGGTATTACAGCAACTTGGTGCCAACTATGTCATTGATACATCCTATATGCCCCTGTATGATACTGTGATGGCATTAACAAATGGAAGAGGTGCAGATGCTGCCATTGATTCCATAGGAGGAGATGCTGGCAATCAACTCGCATTTTGTGTGCAACCTGGTGGAAATTTTTTAGCCATTGGTCTTTTATCAGGAGTACAGGTGGATTGGGCAAACATTGTGAAGGAAACAAAGGTCCGGGCTAGGATGTTTCATTTACGACATTGGCAACATCAGTCAACAACAGAAAAATGGCAACAGTTTATGCAATATTTAATAAACCTCGTACATAATGGGTCATTAACAATGATGAACGGAAATACCTACTTTCCATTATTGGACATTCACAAGGCCATAGACACTGTTGAATCTAGCAATACTAATATAGGGAAGGTTTTTTTAACAATCTAATAAAAGGAGAACGCATTAACATCACTAGGCAAACATCCTGAATTTTAGACTAGATTGGAGAAGATTTATTGCGCGAGGAAATTGCTCAATAGGGGCTCTTTTCTTATCAGGGGAATTAAAGGGAATGCTCCATTATCAAGTGAAGTTATCTGATTAAAAGTCTTCAGGCTAGTTTTGTGGTATAATTTTTTGGAATATAAAGGCTTGAAGGAGTGAGGGTATTGTTAAAAACAGAGGTATTTGATCAATTAAAAACGGCAATGAAAGAAAAAGATATTTTGGCAAAGGGTGTATTATCTCTTTTAAAATCGGCTTTAGATATGGCTGAAAAAGAAAAGGGAGAGGCTTTAACTGCTGATGAAGAAATGGCCATTGTAAATCGAGAGGTCAAACAAACAAATCAGGCTTTAGAGGGTGCTCAAAAGGCTGAGCGATCAGATTTAATTGAGAAAGAAGAAGCCAAATTAGTACTCTTGAAATCATTCTTACCAAAGCAATTATCGGAAGAGGAGATTGCTGGAAAATTAGTAGCCGCTGGTGTTGAAAAAGGAATGAATATGGGAGAGGCTATGAAAATTGCTAAACCATTACTTTCTGGTCAAGCTGAGGGTGCAGTGATTTCAAAAGTTGTGAAAAGTATTATTGCTTAATCTTCTACCTTCTTGGTAGAAGATTTTTTTGTTCTACTAAAAAACCGCTACACCTTGTCAGGCATAGCGGTTATGTTTATTTATAATTTAAATTTCTGGATGATATGGCGAAGTTCCTGTGCCATCTCAGCTAAGTTATTTGAGGATGCAGTAATTTCTTCAATACTTGCAGATTGCTCCTCGGATGCTGCTGCTACGTTTTGAATATTGCCTGATGATTGTACAGCTACTACTCCCACTTGCTCAACAGAAACAGCAATACTGCTAACTCCTTCGTTGATATTGGACATAATGCTATTCACATGATCCATTTCCTTCGTCAGGTCTGTGATGTGGGCATAAATATCAGCAAATGCTTCACCTGAGGCATTGAAGGTTGTAGAGCTTTCAGCGAGATTGCTACTGCTAATCGCCATTGATTTTACGGCTTGGGCAGATTCCTCTTTAATCGTTTCAATACGTGTACGAATACTATTTGTTGCATCTAATGATTGGTCTGCTAGTTTACGTACTTCCTCTGCAACGACCGCAAAGCCCTTCCCATGTTCACCTGCACGAGCTGCCTCAATCGAAGCATTTAAAGCAAGTAAATTGGTTTGATCAGTAATCTGTGTAATTAATGTTACAATATCTCCAATTTCATTTGTGTACGTACTTAAGCGCTCCACAACAGTTGCAGATTCTTGAATAGCTTGAGATGTAACGGCCATTTTTTCAGTGGCATCTTTAATCGTAGTATTGCCTTTTTCTGAAATAGCTGACGCATTGAATGCCTTTTCAGTCACATCCGTAACGCTTGTTACAACCTCAGACATTTTGCCCGAGATGGATGTAATATGACTTTCGACTTCCTCAATCGAATAGGTTTGTTTTTCTGAGCCGGCTGCGACCTCTTGCATGGAAGAAGTAATTTGCTGAATGGAAGCACTTGTTTGCTCAGAGCTTGCTGTTAATTCCTCAGACATCGCTGCCACTTGCTCAGCATTTTGAGCAATTTGCTGAATCAATATACGTAGATCCTCTGTCATATTTTCAATGCCAGATGAAAGTTGAGCAATCTCATTAGAGCCCTTTATATAAAGCGGTTCAACTGCTAATTCGCCCTGCGCAACTTGTCCTACATATTGAGTCATTTTTTTGATTGGTCTCGTAATACCTACGCTAATGAAGTAAGCAACGATAATGCCTAAAATCACAAAAATAACCGTCATAATAATACAAATCCAAAGTGTTTCTGTTTGAAGTTTAGAGATAAAGGAAGCGTCCATATCTAAACCAAAAATAATATCTGTATCTTTAAATGGGATGAATATAGATTTATGGATACCATACTCATCTTTATAAATATCACTTGTTTGAATTGTTCCAGTGTTTATAGCTTCACGCATTTCTACACTAAATTCATAATCTTGTTGATGATTGTCCGTATCACTTAAAGCGACGATATGCTCTTTCCCATTTGCATTAGAAAGCACATAGGCATTTTCAATATCGTATTTTTTAATTGTTGCATTCAATTGATCTAATAATTTTTTATATTTATCAGGACTACCATTATCCGCAGCCTTTACATCATTTTTATCGATATTTTCAAATATAGTGCTCGATGTTATTTCTAATGTCGATTCAAATTGTTTAATAACAAAATTGTCGATAATACGATATGAAACTGCAAACAATACAATGCTAAATATCAACGAAATAATGGCTATCGGAATAGTAAAGCTAGCAATATATTTATAAAGTAATGAACTCTTAAATTTATTGACGATACGCAATTTGAGACGCCTCCAATACTTGAAGCTTTTTCTGTAAGAATTGAATCATATTAGGGATATGCTCAGTCTCCGTATAAGGTGAAATGGAGAAGAACTTTGCCGCAGCCACTGGTACAAGTTGTGTTGTATCATTTGTATGTACTGTGCAAACTCGAGTTGTATCACCAAAGAATACTTCGTCTCGACCTTCTCCGATAATCTCAAATAAAGAAGCATTGATGGCATTAATACGTTCAATTTGATCTTGTGAATAGTGACCAGCCTGTTCTGCTTGCCAGTTCAAGCCATCTGGGTATAAACGAAAGGCAGTGACTGGCCCAATATTCATTTCATTGACAACCTGTAAGCTTGGTATTTTTGTAGCTAATTGTGCACGGAATGCTAAATTCACACGTACATAATTGGCAAGTATTTGTTGATAGCCTTCCTTACCGAATGCTTGCAAAGCAGCCAAAATTGCAATAGAGCTACCCATACGGGAACATTCTAACGTGTAACCTGTATGATAGGAGCCGTAGCCACGATTACCAACATAAGGTGTATCAAAGTCCTCAATATCTAATAGCTGTAAGCTTTTACCGTCTTTAATTAAGAATAAGCTTGTTAAATAAGGTGTTTGTCCAAGCTTTTGGAAATCAAAGCAAAGGCTATCTGCAATTGCTAGATGCTGCATACGTTCATGGATTTGTGACAGTCCTTGTAATACATTCTCTTCGAATTGAAGTGGGTTTTTTTTGAAATCATAATCATTGAAAAATGCATAAAAACCACCTAATGCAGAGTCAGCATGAATATGTACTGGTTGTAGGTTGTACTTTTGCTCTAGGCTAGTTGTAACTTCTTTTACAGCCTTTACATCATCAATGCCAAATTGATCTGTTGCCCCTGTTGTTGCTACGACATAGACAGGAATACCACCTTTTTCGATGACCTCAGTCATGCGTGCACGTAAGTCTTCCACATCCATGGAGTGATCTTTGCCTGCTTTTACACGTACTAAATGTTTACTGCCAATTCCTACTGCTTCAATAGATTTTAAGAGGCTATAATGTGCATTTTCTGAAGCAAAACAATATAAATTATTAGGAATACCATCTTCTTTAGCGTGTGGGAATTGCTTTGCAATAGCCAGACGTAATCCGCTGAAAACAGCCCCTTGACCGCCCCATGTAGTATAGCCAAAGCTTTTCGTGTAATCATAGCCTACTAATTTAGACATCATGGCCACTACCTTTACCTCACACTCAGCAGCAGCAGGTCCATAAACATCCCATAAGTTATTGCCATTCAACAGAGCATTTGTAAACTGGCCTAATATGCCAGGAATGCTGGCCATTGGCAAAACATTTGTGACAAAGTTACGCGTATGATAAGGATGCCCTTGCATTAATTCTGTTAATTCTTCTACCACTTGATCGAGCCCAACACCAGTTGTTGGTACTTGATGGTCCTGCATTAGCTCTTGATAAAAATTAGCAGAGCGTTCTTTCATTGGACCTAGTGTCGTTTTATTTGGATCCTTTAACTTATCTAATGAAGAAACAATTTTCTCTAATAAGGATATAAAATTCTCTCTTTGTTGAATATTTCCATCTTCGCTCTGGAATAATTGTTGGATATTTTGCATCATCATCATCCTTTGTAGTTCATATTTCCTCTATTTTCAATTAAGTGAAAATAGGTCCTTATACTAAAAGTATAATAGCATATTTTAGCAGAGATGGTGATTATATTTTACTGAAAAAATATATATTAACATTTCTGAAAAATCTAACATTGAGAAATTTCGTTGTTTAACTTTGTAATAAGGGGATAAAGGCTGTGTAAATTTTGTGAAGGTACGATGGTAGGAGAGTAAATAATATAAAATACTATAATGTTAATATTATAGTGAATGAACATGATATTGCTGCTTCATGACTATTACTGACTAAGGAATCTGTCCTATAGTAGGCACAGATTCCTAAGTGTTTTTTTATTAATCATTTTTGATGGTTAAAAGTTCATCAATCGTTACAAATGTGTAACCTTCGTCCAACAATGTCTGTAAAATCTCCTCTATGGCCTGTAATTCATTCTCCATAGAATCATACATAGGATGCATTAAAATAATGGAACCTGGTCGAATGTTTTCCTTTACATACCTCACTTTTTCATCAGCCTGTGTGAAAAACGTATCAGGTTCTAAGTTCCATGTAATTGTCTCTCGCTGGTGTTTATATAAGTAATACGGAAATCCAATTAGTTTTTTGCCGTATGGAGGTCTTACTACGATTGATTTCGTATAGCCAATTTCGGCTATTAAGTCATCGTTTTTTTCGATTTCATGTTTGATAAAGGCAGGGCTTTTTAATACCATACGCTTGTGTGAATACGTATGATTACCAATTTGATGACCAGCCGCAGCAATTTTTCTCGCCTCCTCAGGATGTTCTTTGATATCCTTTCCGATTAAAAAAAACGTTGCTTTCACTTGAAAATCGTCTAGTAACGATAAAATCGCATCAGTATTTTTAGTTGGTCCATCATCAAATGTCAACGCAACAACTTTGTCATTTGTCTCAACATGAGAGGTTATGTTTCCAAATAATTGATAATTGCGGGCATTCATTAGTTTATAGGCTGAAAATATTAAAAGTATTACTACAATGACAATTCCACTATAGGCGAGCTTACGTTTCATTTATATTTCTCCTTCTAATATGAATTTGTGTAGCTGAAGTAATTGTTTTAAATGTATGTGATCACGTATTCTTTTTCAACGACATTTTTTTGTTTGAATAACAAAAAAGTAACCATACTATATCGGAGGTGATGACATGTATAAATTACTATCACATAACGATTTAGATGGTGTAGGTTGTGGGATTCTAGCCAAGCTAGCGTTTAACGATCAGGTGAAAATACGATATAACTCTGTTACAGCACTTGACCGCGAGATCGAGTTTTTTTTGGAAAATGAACAGTCCAAAACTTTTTTATTTATTACAGATCTTTCTCCGAATGAGGGGAACGAAAAAAGGATTGATGATTACTTTCAGGCTACTGGGAATGTGCAACTTTTAGACCATCATCAAACAGCCCTCCACCTCAATCAGTACGAGTGGGGTAAGGTTGTAATAGAAGATGAGCAAGGCCTTTTAACGTCTGCCACATCATTATTTTATCAATACCTTGTCATGCATGGACTATTAGAAAAAACAGATGTTCTTTCAGAGTTTGTTGAGTTAGTGAGACAGTATGATACATGGGAACGGGAAAAGAACGGAAATTATCAGGCTCAACGATTGAATGCACTCTTTTTTTTAGTGTCTATAGAAGAATTCGAAGAGAAAATGCTGGATCGTTTAAAAAGTCAGCCTCATTTCGACTTTGATGAATTCGAAAAGAAAATTTTAAGCATGGAAGAGGAGAAAATAGAACGTTATATTCGCCGAAAAAAACGTGAGCTTATTCAAACAAATTTAGGTGACTTCTATGGTGGGGTTGTTTATGCAGAATCTTATCATTCTGAGCTTGGCAATGAATTAGGAAAAGAAAACGTACATCTTGATTATATTGCCATGATTAACATGGGGAGTAAAAGAGTTTCCTTCCGTACGATACATGATCATATTAATGTGGCGTCCATTGCAGCCTTGTTTGGGGGAGGAGGGCATCAAAAAGCAGCTGGGTGCTCATTGACAGTGGAGGCATACAAGCAATTTGTGTTAGAAACATTCCACTTAGAGCCCATTCCTGAGGACGCAAAAAAAAATCGCTATAACCTTAAGGGCGCGACCTTTGGAACCTTCTATAAAAATCACGATGATGAATTATTTATGCTCTATTCAAATAATGAAATGGATTGGATCATTGAAATAAATAAAACTCCACTTGAGCAAACCTTTATGAGCTTTAAGGATGCCGAATGGTACGTAAAGCGATATTATCGGGCTTGGCTAGTAAGAGATGATTTATTCGTGGACTATTTAATGCAAGAAGTAAATAAGGTTCGTCATCTAAAATAAAGGGAGTGAATAATTCCTTTTATACATATTGATTTTGTTCAACCTTCTTTTCAGGTTATATAATGCCTCTTTACTAACTACAATAAATCATAACTATTTATAAAAAAGAGGTGTACTTGTTGTCCGATGATATCTTTCGAGTTGTAGATTTAAATAAGGAAAATCGAGGACGCAAAAAGTGGGGAATTGTTGTTGTATTCTTGTTAGTCTTAGTAATTAGTAGTTCCTCTTTGCTGTATTGGCTGTGGGATAGAGAAGTGGATTTTGAGGCTTATAAAACAGAGGTAGGGGAAACAGCTAACAATAGTCTAGGGCGTTTAACGTTAAATGAAGTGATTATGGATGATAATCAAATTTTACTGAATGCAACCTTCGAGCCAGCTAAAGAGTTTAAGCCAGACCATCAGGTGTTTTTCTTTCCTCAAATACTTGTTAACGGTAAAGATTATATGGTTCGTAATGGAGGTCAGTCTATTGCAAAATCTGCAAATGTTTATACCATTTACAATAGCATCAAAATGGATGATTTCCCGACAGATGAAATTTTAGAATTGGACATTCGGTATAAAGATTGGAATGTAGAAACACGCATTGAAAAGCCATGGGAATTTCAAGTAGAGGCGTCACAAGAGCAATTACAAGAAGATCGACATATTTTTTCAATCGAAAAAAAAGTCAAACATATTGATCAGCAAGAGTTAATGATTGATCGTGTAGTTTCCACCCCTATTTCAACTACCATTTATTTTCATACGGAGAAAAGTATCGTTAATGATGCTTTACACTTTAAAATTCAGTCTAAAGGTGGGCAATCATGGACTTTTGAAACACCCTATCCTTTAAATAAAGAAGGAACAAAGTGGGGAAGCCGTGTGGATGGACTATACTTATCTGAGAAAAATTATACGTTAGTTCCTGTCGATAAGGATGGGAGTAAACTTGATTCCACCATTAAAATAAAAAAAGATTAGCGATGAATGAAAATTTACAAACTCTTAATCTGAAAGAATCACCTTTCCATGTAAGATTAAAAAAAAGATATGGAAAGTAGTTGAGAGTTTGCGAACGCTATGGGAGATTTTTTATGTTTCATTAAAATTAGGGTGTACGTCATTTGGGGGACCAACAGCTCATTTAGGTTATTTTCAACAAGAATATGTGCAAAAGCGTAAATGGCTATCTGCCCAAGATTATAGTCAACTTGTCATATTGAGCCAATTTTTACCGGGACCTGCATCTAGTCAGGTGGGAATGGGGATTGGCTTATTAAGGGGTGGTTTATTAGGGAGTGTCCTTTCGTTCCTGGGCTTTACGCTACCCTCTGTGTTGTTATTGATGGTATTTGCCTATTTTTCCATGTATACAGAGTTAAAAATGGATTGGATTCATGGTTTAAAGTTAGTAGCTGTGGCAATTGTGGCACAAGCAATATTTGATATGAGTAGAAAATTACTATCTACAAAATTACATTGGTTGATCGCTATAATAGCGCTCATCATCGTGTTAGTATGGGTCCATCCGTTGGCACAAATAACAGCGATTTTACTAGCTGCTTGTGTTGGTTTTCAACAAATAAAAAAATGTAACGATGGCAAAGTGCCAATAGCAATTCATATGCCTATTTCTAAATCCACTGGTATTGCTTTATTAACCCTTTTCTTGATATTGCTCTTTGGTTTACCGATGATAAGTACTTTGTGGAATCATGAATGGGTAACGATGCTTGAGAAGTTTTATCTAGCAGGCGCACTGGTATTTGGTGGTGGCCATGTAGTCTTACCCTTATTGGAGGCACAGTTTGTTCAAAGTGGACAAATGAGTACTGCAGACTTTTTAGCAGGCTATGGTATGACACAGGCAGTACCAGGGCCATTATTTACATTTGCAGCTTATATCGGCATGGCTATTGCTGGTGTACCAGGTGCAATTATAGCTACTTTGGCAATTTTTCTGCCAGCATTTTTGTTAGTGATAGGAGCCCTCCCTTTTTGGTTCAGCCTAAGCCGTAATGCCCGACTAAAGGGGGCAATGGCAGGAGCCAATGCGGCAGTCGTCGGAATTTTGGTCGCTGCCTTTATCCATCCGATTGTGACACAAACTATTCAAAACGGATTAGATATTGTCTTTGTCGCTGTCTTTTTATGGTGTTTAATGCGCTGGAAGATGCCGCCTTACTTATTGGTGCTTTTAGGTATAGTGGTCGGTATTGTTTGTTATACATGAATTTAACTAGTAGGCTAGAGGAATTTCTTTGGCTTACTAGTTTTTAGTTTGTAGAAAAATAATTGGGGAAAAAATATGTGTAAACCCACTAGAGGGTTTCATAGCGTTCCTTCTATTGATTCGTTATAATGTAGAAATGGAAAAGACTTAACGAGAAAGAAGGGATTGCTATGGCACGAGGTGTTTACATTCATATTCCTTTCTGTCATCAAATCTGTAATTATTGTGATTTCAATAAATTTTATTTTAAAAATCAACCAGTGGATGAATATATAGAAGCACTTGGGAAAGAAATGGCGCTTGCAACGCAAAAAAATCCCGAAAGCTTTCGTCATATCGAAACAATTTTCTTAGGTGGAGGGACACCAACAGCATTATCGCCACAGCAATTGGACAAACTACTTACATTAATTCATACGTATATTCCAATGAATAGTGTGACAGAATTTACATCAGAGGCGAATCCAGATGAATTGTCTTCCGAGAAATTGCAAGTTTTGTTTGATGGCGGTGTCAATCGACTAAGTATGGGCGTGCAATCCTTCGATCAAGGATTGTTACAAAAAATCGGACGGACACATAGTAACGAGCATGTGTATGAAACAATTAACTTGGCTAAAAAAATCGGCTTCCAAAATATTAGTATTGATCTAATGTATGGATTGCCAGGTCAATCAATGGTCCAATGGAAGGACTCATTAGAAAAAGCATTGGCCCTTGATTTACCTCATTTCTCTGCTTATTCCCTTATTGTGGAGCCAAAAACGATTTTTTATAATCAGTACGCAAAAGGAAAGCTCCTTTTACCAACAGAGGATTTGGAAGCAGATATGTACGATGTTTTAATGCAGCAAATGGAATTACATGGTCTTCAACAATACGAAATTAGTAATTTTGCGAAGGCTGGTTATCACTCAGAACATAACAAGATCTACTGGGATAACGACGAATATGCTGGCTTTGGTGCTGGTGCCCATGGATATCTAGCAGGAATACGCTATTCCAATCATGGACCATTAAAAAAATATATGGAAACTGTTTTGGCAGGGGAGATCCCAATTGTCCATGAGCATGGAGTATCACAGGCTGAAAAAAGAGAAGAACAAATGTTTTTAGGACTGCGTAAAACTGAGGGAGTTAAGCACAAAATATATGAAGAGAAGTTGAAAACACCAATCGTAGCCCATTATGATTCTGTTCTGAAAGAGCTAGTATCAAAAGGACTTTTAGAACATGATGATGTGGGTGTTCGCCTTACAAGAAAAGGGCGTTTTGTGGGTAATGAGGTGTTTCAACAATTTTTGCTAGAAGAATGAGCGATATCGTTGACATAAATTGTGGGATTTGATAATTTAATAATAGTATTAGCACTCCTCTTAGTTGAGTGCTAACAGAGGTGATAATCATGCTAACAAATCGGCAGTTACAGATTTTGCAAGTAATTATAGATGACTTTATTTTATCTGCACAGCCGGTAGGTTCTCGCCAAATCTCCAAAAAACAAGGGATTACATTTAGTCCAGCCACAATTCGAAATGAAATGGCGGATTTAGAGGAATTAGGCTATTTAGAAAAAACGCATACTTCCTCTGGTCGAGTGCCTTCGGAAAAGGGTTACAGATTTTATGTAGATCATTTGTTGAGTCCTCAAGGCATTAACTCGAGAGACATTCAACAGATTCAATCGATTTTCAATGATCGACTTGTAGAAGTAGAGCATATTATCCGAAAGTCAGCCAATATTCTATCAGAGCTGACATCTTATACTTCCATACTATTAGGACCTGATGTTCAAAGACATCGTGTCAAAAGATTTTCCATTGTACCACTGTCTAGTGATACAGCAGTAGCGATTATCGTGACAAATAATGGACATGTTGAAAATCGCTTATTTAATTTACCACCTGATTTTACCGCTTCGGATTTAGAAAAAATGGTTAATATCTTGAATGATCGCTTAATAGGTGTGTCATTAGAAGAGCTCCATAAAAGCCTTGAAGCTGAAGTGTTGGCAGTTTTACAGCAACATGTTCGATCAGCGGATGATTTTATTCATGCACTCGTAACAGCGACAATGCAAAATACAGAAAGTAAGATTTTCTATGGTGGTAAAACGAATATGTTTAATCAACCTGAGTTTCATGATTTAAATAAAGTCCGTATGATATTGGACTTAATGGAAACGACCAGCCAAGTGCAGTCATTATTCCATCCAAATGAATCAGGAATTCATATTCGAATAGGCTCTGAAAATAAACAGCTAGAAATGGAAAATTGCAGTGTCATTACCACTACTTATTCTATAGGTGATGATCAACAGGGAGCCATTGCTATTATTGGCCCAACACGCATGGATTATAAGCGTGTGGTGGCATTATTAGACGTAATACGCTTGGACTTAACACAAGCATTTACGAAGAATCGTAGTGAGTGATAATGAGGAGGATTCAAGTGACGGAAACAACTGAAAACAAAGATTTAGTACAAGAGGATGTACAAGCTGAAACGACAGCAGAAGAAGTAGAGGGCACAGAGGTTCAAGAAGAAGTTGAATTATCAGTGGAAGAACAATATGAGGCGAAACTTGCTGAATTACAAGCAAAGCTAGATGACGAGGAAAACCGACACCTACGCCTACGTGCAGATTTCGATAATATGCGTCGTCGTCAACAACTAGATCGTGAGGCTGCTGAAAAGTACCGAGCGCAAAGCTTATTATCTGATTTATTGCCAGTCCTTGATAATTTTGAGCGTGCATTACAGGTGGAGACATCTTCTGAAGAGACTGCATCTATTATTAAAGGGATTGAAATGGTGTATCGCTCATTGCTAGAAGCAACAGAAAAAGAAGGCCTGCAAGTGATTAAAGCAGAAGGTGAGCAATTTGATCCAAATATCCACCAAGCTGTAATGCAGGAACAGGATAGTGAAAAAGAAACGGGTGTAGTCTTACGCGAGCTACAAAAAGGATATATCTTAAAAGATCGTGTTTTACGCCCAACAATGGTATCTGTGAACGAATAGTCTTAGCACTATTTAGTCAATTAAAATTAGTGAAAAAACGCATCCTTTGCGTCGAATTAATAGGAGGAAATTTTAATGAGCAAAATTATTGGTATTGACTTAGGAACAACAAACTCTTGCGTTTCTGTACTTGAAGGTGGCGAACCAAAAGTAATTCCAAATCCAGAAGGTAATCGTACAACACCATCTGTTGTTGCATTTAAAAATGGCGAACGCCAAGTTGGTGAAGTAGCAAAACGTCAATCAGTAACAAACCCAAACACAATCATCTCTATTAAATCAAAAATGGGTACAGCTGAAAAAGTAACGGTGGAAGACAATGATTACACTCCACAAGAAGTATCTGCTATGATTCTTCAATACTTAAAAGGTTATGCAGAAGATTACCTAGGTGAAAAAGTTACGAAAGCAGTAATTACAGTTCCTGCTTACTTTAATGATGCACAACGCCAAGCAACAAAAGATGCTGGTAAAATCGCTGGTCTTGAAGTTGAGCGTATCATCAATGAACCGACAGCTGCAGCATTAGCTTATGGCTTAGATAAACAAGATCAAGATCAAAAAGTTTTAGTATTTGACCTTGGTGGTGGTACATTTGACGTATCGATCCTTGAGTTAGGTGATGGTGTCTTTGAAGTATTAGCAACAGCTGGTGATAACAAACTAGGTGGGGATGACTTCGATGACGCAATCATCGAATATCTAGTGGCTGAATTCAAAAAAGAAAATGGCATTGATTTATCAAAAGATAAAATGGCAATGCAACGTTTAAAAGATGCTGCTGAAAAAGCGAAAAAAGACTTATCTGGTGTAACATCAACACAAATCTCTTTACCATTCATTACAGCTGGTGAAGCAGGTCCATTACACTTAGAAATTTCTTTAACACGTGCGAAATTCGATGAAATTACATTGCCATTAGTAAATCGTACAGTAGGCCCAGTACGCCAAGCATTATCTGATGCAGGTCTTTCAACTTCTGAACTTGACCAAGTTATTCTAGTTGGTGGTTCTACTCGTATTCCTGCTGTACAAGAAGCAGTACGTAAAGAAACTAACAAAGAACCTCACCGTGGTGTAAACCCAGACGAAGTTGTAGCAATGGGTGCTGCAGTTCAAGGTGGCGTTTTAACAGGTGATGTGAAAGACGTTGTATTACTTGACGTAACACCACTTTCACTTGGTATCGAAACAATGGGTGGCGTGTTCACGAAATTAATTGACCGTAACACTACAATCCCAACATCTAAATCACAAGTATTCTCTACAGCAGCTGACAACCAACCAGCAGTAGATATTCACGTATTACAAGGTGAACGCTCAATGGCTGCAGACAACAAAACATTAGGTCGCTTCCAATTAGCAGATATTCCACCAGCACCACGTGGTGTACCTCAAATCGAAGTAACTTTCGATATTGATAAAAATGGTATCGTATCGGTAAAAGCGAAAGACCTTGGTACTAATAAAGAGCAAACAATTGTTATCCAATCTGATTCAGGTTTATCAGAGGCAGAAATTGAACGCATGGTAAAAGACGCAGAGGCTAATGCTGACGCAGATGCTAAACGTAAAGAAGAGGCAGATCTTCGCAACGAAGCTGACCAATTAGTATTCCAAGTGGATAAAACAATTACTGATCTAGGTGAGCAAATTACAGAAGATGAGAAAAAATCTGTAGAAGATGCTCGTGATGAATTGAAAAAAGCACTTGAAGCTGGCGAATTAGAAGGAATTAAAGCAGCTAAAGAAAAATTAGAAGGTGTTTTACAGCCATTAGTTATGAAAGTTTATGAACAAGCGGCAGCAGCTGCTCAAGCAGCACAAGGCGGAGAAGCAGACGCTGGTGCTGGTAAAAAAGATGATGGTGTTGTAGACGCTGATTTCGAAGAAGTAAAAGACGATAAATAAGAATTAAAAGCACAGTAAAGTGAAAAAGCCAAAGACCGCTTGCGGCTTTGGCTTTTGTCATGAAGTAAGGTTATCGAACTAGTAAAGGTACCAATTAAGGAATACTTGCATACGTTAACACTGCTAGGAAGTAAAAACCTCAAATTTATAGAGCGATTACTCGAAAAAATAAGGCAGTTTTATCGACTGCATGTTACAATAGATTTTATGCAAACAGAGCGGAGTGTGAATCATGGAAAAACGCGATTATTACGAGGTGCTTGGCCTAACAAAATCGGCAACAAAAGACGAAATCAAAAAAGCATACCGTAAACTATCAAAGCAATATCACCCTGACCTTAATAAAGAGCCGGGTGCAGATGAAAAATTCAAAGAAATCGCTGAAGCATATGAAGTATTAAGTGATGATCAGAAAAAATCACGCTACGACCAATTTGGTCATGAGGACCCAAATGCTGGCTTTGGTGGTGGCTTTGGAGGCGGCGGCTTTGGTGGCTTCGAGGATATTTTCAGTTCATTCTTTGGCGGTGGTGGACGTCGTCAGGACCCAAATGCGCCACGCAAAGGTGACGACCTGCAATATCGCATGAATATTAAATTTGAAGAAGCTATTTTTGGGAAAGAAACAGAAATTGAAATTCCTAAAGATGAAACTTGTGAAACTTGTCATGGCTCAGGAGCAAAGCCTGGTACGCAGCCTGAAACATGTTCGACATGTAATGGTGCTGGCCAAATCAACCAAGCAGTGGATACACCATTTGGTCGTATGATGAACCGTCGTTCTTGTACAACTTGTCATGGAACAGGGAAGATCATTAAAGAAAAATGTTCAACTTGTCGTGGAGAAGGAAAAGTTCAAAAACGCAAGAAAATTAAAGTGTCAATTCCGGCTGGTGTCGATGATGGTCAACAAATTCGAGTATCTGGTCAAGGTGAGCCAGGTATAAACGGTGGTCCAGCAGGGGATTTATATATTATGTTCCGTGTTCAAGGTCATAATGATTTCGAACGTGATGGGGATGATATTTATTTCGAGTTGAAATTGACATTCCCACAAGCAGCACTTGGAGATGAAATTGAAGTACCAACTGTTCACGGCAAAGTAAAACTACGCATTCCAGCTGGAACACAGTCAGGTGCTCAATTCCGTTTAAAAGATAAAGGTGTAAAAAATGTTCATGGCTATGGCATGGGGAACCAGTATGTAACCGTGAAGGTGATGACCCCAGAGAAATTAACGGAAAAACAAAAGCAATTATTACGAGAATTTGCAGAAATTAGTGGCGATATCCCTGAAGAACAAGGAAGTTCATTATTCGATAAAATTAAGAAAAAATTCCAAGGTGAATAATTAGAGGAGCTGAAGAGCTACGTGAAGTGGTCAGAATTATCCATTCATACAAAAAATGAAGCGGTAGAAGCAATTTCGAATATTTTGCATGAAGCAGGAGCAAGTGGTGTTGTTATTGAAGATTCTGCAGAATTTGCGAAGCCACGTGAAGATCAATTTGGTGAAATTTATGCGCTAAATGAAGAGGATTTCCCGAAGGATGGCGTCATTGTTAAAGCCTATTTATCGGAGTCTAGTTTCTTAAATGAAACGGTCGAGGAAATTAAAGCAGCCATTACAAATCTAACGAACTTTAACATTGATATTGGTGAAAATGTAGTATCCATTGTTGAGGTCAATGAGGAAGATTGGGCAACCGCGTGGAAGCAATACTACCATCCTGTCAAAATTTCTGAACGCTTTACCATTGTCCCTACATGGGAGCAATATACACCTGTCTCAACGGATGAATTAATTATTGAATTAGATCCAGGTATGGCATTTGGTACAGGAACACATCCAACTACAGTGATGTGTCTACAAGGCCTCGAAAAGGTCATCAAAGAAGGCGATACGGTTGTTGATATTGGGACAGGGTCAGGCGTATTGTCTATCGGAGCGGCACTACTTGGGGCTAAAAATGTGCATGCCCTTGATTTAGATGAGGTAGCAGTTCGCTCAGCGCAAGAAAATGTTGCCTTAAATAAAGTCGAGGACAAAGTAGCTGTTTTCCACGGTAACCTATTAGATACTGTTAAAGAACCCGCAGATGTAGTTGTCGCAAATATTTTGGCAGAAATTATTATGTCCTTCACTGACGATGCATTTACAATTGTGAAACCAGGTGGATTATATGTCACTTCAGGCATTATCGGTGCCAAACGCGATGATGTTAAAGTAGCTCTGGAAGCTTCAGGCTTTATAATTGAAGAAGTATTATTAATGGAAGATTGGGTAGCAATCATTGCCCGTCGACCACTATAACCTGACGAAGGAAGCGCCAAATCGTAGGCCATATGCTGGCGATTTGGCGCTTTCATTTCTTGCTAGAAAGGACTGTGGAGCATGCAACGTTATTTTATTGAGACAGCCATAGAAAGTGCACGTATTAGTGGAGAAGATGCACGGCATATTGAACGAGTGATGCGCATGAAACAAGGCGATCAAATCGTTGTTGTGGCACAAAATATTGCTCATATTTGTACGATTATAGGATTTGAAGGTGATGAGGTAGTGATTGAAGCTACTGGCGAAACTATTCCTTCATCGGAGCTACCTATTCAAATAACAGTAGCTTGTGGCTTACCAAAGGGCGATAAGCTAGAGCTGATTACACAAAAAGCGACAGAGCTTGGCATGTTTGCCTTACTGCCATTTGAAGCTGAACGCTCTATTGTGAAATGGGACAAGAAAAAAGGGGCTAAAAAGCAAGAAAGATTGCAAAAAATTGCAAAAGAGGCGGCGGAACAAGCCCATCGTACACATATTCCAGCAGTGTATGAACCTGTTACATTTAAACAATTGTTACAAGATATAGACCAATTTGATGCCGTTTTTATCGCTGACGAAGAGGATGCAAAAGCTGAGAAACGCACAAGATTTGCGGACAAGCTTAGACTTGTGAATAATCAAAAATCAACATCAATGCTTATTATATTTGGCCCAGAGGGTGGCATTTCTCGTAAAGAGTCTGAGGCCTTGTTACAAGCAGGTGCTCAAACCATGTCGTTGGGACCAAGAATTTTACGTGCAGAAACAGCGCCACTGTATGCGTTGTCTGCCATCTCATATGAATTTGAATAAATGCTGTGCTGTTATGTACAATCTTTTAAGATGAGTAAGGCCACCTAAGATTAATTAGGTGGTTTTTTCATGCTCTCTTTTCTATGGTAAAAGGATTCAGTCTTATTTATTCGAAGATTCAGGCTCAAAAATTCCAAATAAAATATGTAAGAGAACAAGTTCAATGTCCATATATAGTTTTTATTGCTACATATTCTAGCGATAGAGAGCTCACTAAAACTATAAATTGAAAAGGGGTAATTTTTTTGAGTGAACAATTTGATAGTCAAATTCAACCTTGTCCAGTAACATCAACGGAACAAATTCCATTAACAAATGATTTTACGCCACTAGTTACTACACCAGTTACGGCGCCAACTATTAAAATACCAGTTGCACTGGCAGAACCAACATTACAAATCGTTGTAGAGTCGGATATTACGTTAAGTCCTGCAGCAACAGAAATCAAAAGAGTGAAAAAGCATGTCTTCCTAAATCAAGTGAAACTGGTACCAGTTCGCTTTGCACGAATTGCTGGTACTGACTACTTTAGAGTAACAAGAGCTAAATTATTTGTTGCAGGACATATTCGTAAAAATATCGAATATGCTTCATCCGCATGTAATGGGGCACTTCAGGATAGAATAGCTGACGTTCCATTTTCAGGCTTCACGGAACTATTTTTCCCACAAACGATAGGAGGCCCTACACCAATTTTAGGAATTTCTGAGTTTGCGGAAGCGAACTTCCTTAATGAAGTTACTCAAATGGATGCTCGCCTAGATAAGGCATTCTTCCAAAATCTCGTTAAATACAATGAGCAACCATATGGTGAATTAGTAGCAGCAAACTTCTTTGAACTTGATTTTTCACCAAGGATGGCAACACCTGAAGGGACATTTAGCACATTACGTGAAAAAATAGTATTAGAGCTTACAGTAAAAGTATTGCAAGTTCAACAAATCCGTTTGGGCGCTGGCAGTAGTGTAGTAACGCCTGTTCTTCCAGGGCTTACTCCACCAGCCACTCCTGTAGTTATTACGCCTCCACCTACTGAATCTTGTTAACCTTGTATATTTAGAGGAACAAAGATGGTAATAAGAAGGCTCTGATATAATATCAATATTTAAGCTAGCAGTTGAAAGTTCGATTTATTCGAACTTTTAACTGCTTTTTTGCATGTTAAAAGACATCGGCCGTGTCCATGTAGGAGGACTGTGACAAAAGTAAAAAAAATGCATAATATGAATGGTAAGTAGTATGGCAATCTTTCGATTAAATAACGTCGTTCATCATGTGAGTACCTAACATATTCGAAACAGAAGATATAGCTAATAACCGATTAAAAAAGAAATGAAATTTTATGTTGTACGTTATTTGTCAAAATATATTAAGGGAGTGAACGAATGAAAACTCCATGGATTAACTTTAGAGAGATGAGGGAAGTCTCCTCTAAACAAAATAAATACATGGATTGGACGTATCAAACTAACATAGATGACGAAGTTCCATTAGAACCTCCATGTGATGGAGATGAAAGCAATCATCTACTTGGTATAAAAGAAGATGAAACAAGATATACAGATGAAACAATTTTAGCAGCTCAATTAGCTTCTAAACAAGACTTACCAGTACCTACAGAAGCGAATGTTGAAGAAGTGATTGAACATTCCCTAGACAGTGATGAGATCATTGTAGAGGAATCCCCTTTAACAACGAACCACCCCGTATCAGCCAAAACGAATGATGAAGAAGAAACCGAAAAACTCTCAGTTATCGATGAGAACTCCGCAGAGGAATCTTCTTTAACAGAGCATCTACCCGTACTTATAGAAACGACTGTTGAGGACGAAATCGAACTTTCCTCTGATAGTGATGAGACTCATGTGGAAGAACAAGATTTAGCAGTTCAATCAGACAGTAATCGTAAATTTTTCAGTAATGCTGAATCCGAAGTTGAAAATAAAATGCATCTTGATGATACTGCGGATTTGGATAAAAATAATTCTATTCCAAAGTCAGTACAAGGAGAAGTATGCTCCATTACCAAAAAAAGTCCGTTTTCTACTTATGTAGAGATCAAAGATTTTCTCCATGCTCCTATTTGTGGTGAAAATACTCAAAATACTACATTTGAATTTCTTGATTTAAACGATAACTTAACTCCTCAATTTGAGACTAAGCTTTTCCATACGATAACGGATTATCCTGAGTATCCTGATTGTCGTTTGGTTCACTCAAACATTAATCAAATGATTTCTTTAATGAAGATGGATACTAATGATAAAAATAATCTGCAGCATCATCCGTTTAAATCAGTGGTATTTCCTTTACATAACCCGCAATCAATTGAAAAAGGAGAAATCAATTCATCCTCTATTGATCACTTTTTACATATTCGAGTTCCCGTTGTAGTCGGGGAATATAAAATTGAAATATGTCTTGAAGAGTTTCTTGAATTTGATAAAGGGATTATAGAGGTGAAAGAGATCTCAAATAAGGTAGTGCTTACCGATTGTAGATTTATACCTATTCATTTATCCAAATCATTGGGAAATGGAACATGTACAGCATTAAAGGGAAATTTATTTATAGAAGGCTATATACAGCAAAATATTGAGTATACGTTTCCTGATACGTCAAATGAATCAGTAATTTACTCCAATCATTTGTGTCAGAATATAGTATTAGAATTGATTATCCATATGCTACAAGTACAAAAAATTCGAGTCCTATATGGCAGCCCATGCTCTGGAAGATAATTGAACTCTTTTCGCACAGCTCAAAAATTCCTATTTAAAATCAATAAAAAACTAATATATACGTCCATGCATAGATTTAATTGCTACATATTCTAGCGATAGGAGAGCTCTCAAATAATAAAAAAATGAAAAGAGGGAATTTTTTTGAGTGATCAATTAGAAAATCAAATCGTACCTTGTCCAGTAGCATCAACTGAACAAATCCCATTGAGTAGTGAGATTACGCCAGTAATCACTACACCGGTTACGACACCAACTATAAAAGTACCAGTTGTACTTGCAGAACCAACACTTCAAATCGTTGTGGAGTCAGATATTACGCTTACTCCTGCAGCAACAGAAATCAAAAGAGTGAAAAAGCATGTCTTCCTAAATCAAGTGAAACTGGTACCAGTTAGCTTTGCACGAATTGCTGGCACTGACTTCTTTAGAGTAACAAGAGCTAAATTGTTTGTTGCAGGACATATTCGTAAAAATATCGAATATGCTTCATCCGCATGTAATGGGGCACTTCGAGATAGAATTGCTGATGTTCCGTTTTCTGGATTTACAGATCTTACTTTCCCACAAACGATTGGAGGCTCTACACCAATCTTAGGAATTTCTGAGTTTGCGGAAGCGAACTTCCTTAATGAAGTTACCCAAATGGATGCTCGCCTAGATAAGGCATTCTTCCAAAATCTCGTTAAATACAATGAGCAACCATATGGTGAATTAGTAGCAGCAAACTTCTTTGAACTTGATTTTTCACCAAGGATGGCAGCACCTGAAGGGACATTTAGCACATTACGTGAAAAAATTGTATTAGATTTAACTGTAAAAGTATTGCAAGTTCAACAAATCCGTTTAGGCGTTGGAAGTAGTGTTATAACACCAGTACTTTTCGGGCTCACGCCTCCTACTAGTCCTTAATAATTTCTAGTTAACTTAAAAATTCAAATCAACCAATAAAAGGGGTTGCCTATATTACCAGGCAACCCATTTATTTTTTATTATTTAACTGTCTCTAAAACACGTACAAATTGTCCTTGTGAATGTGGGTAGCCTGCTTGTGTAATTTTCACCTTTACAAGCTGTCCGATGAGACTTTCAGGACCCTCAAACACTACTTTTAAGTAATTATCTGTATAGCCCGTTAAAAGGCCTTCCTCTTCACTGCCATCATGTACAAACTCTTCAGGAATAACTTCTAACACCTGATCTTCAAAGCGAGAAGCATATTCTTTTGCTAGTTGATCATTTAGGGAGATGAGTCGGTGTACACGCTCATTTTTAATGTCTTCATCAATTTGATCTTCCATACGTGCAGCAGGAGTTCCTGTACGTGGAGAGAATGGGAAAACATGTAGTTCAGAGAACTTATGATCGCGAATAAAATTGTACGTATCCATAAATTCTTCTTCTGTCTCACCAGGGAAACCGACAATTACATCTGATGTAACAGCTAAATCAGGTAAAGCTTCATGTAATTTCGTTAAACGTTCGCCGAAAAATTCCATTGTATATTTACGACGCATACGTTTTAACACAGTATCCGATCCAGATTGAATTGGAATGTGTAAGTGATTCACGACAATTTTAGATTCACGTAATACGTCAATTACTTCATCAGTCAATTGGCTAGCCTCAATGGACGAAATGCGGAGACGTTTTAGTCCTTTTACATTGGCTTCTAAATCACGTAATAATTGGGCAAGATTATAATCCTTTAAATCCTGACCATAGCCACCAGTGTGAATACCTGTCAAAACTATTTCAAGATAGCCTGCATCTACTAATTGTTGTGCTTGATGTAATACTTCTTGTGGATCACGAGAACGCATTAATCCGCGTGCCCATGGAATTATACAAAACGTACAGAAGTTATTACAGCCCTCCTGTATCTTTAAGGAAGCACGTGTGCGGTCTGTAAAAGCTGGTACATCTAATTCCTCATACACACGATTTTTCATAATATTACGTACAGCATTAATTGGCTGACGCTCAGCACGATATTGGTCAATATAACCAAGTAATTTTGTGCGGTCCTGCGTACCAACAACAATATCGACCCCAGGAATCGCCATAATTTCTGCTGGCGAAGTTTGTGCGTAGCAACCTGTTACACATATAACTGCATCTGGGTTTTGACGAATTGCTCGACGAATCACCTGACGTGACTTCTTATCTCCAGTATTAGTAACTGTACATGTATTAATGACATAAACGTCCGCTTGTTGATCAAATTCAGTGCGATCATAGCCTTCATCTTTAAATAGTTGCCAAATGGCTTCTGTTTCGTAGTGGTTAACTTTACAACCTAGAGTATGGAAACTCACGATTTTTGATCGCTCGTTACTCATAATTTATATCATCCTTTCAACTTCACATTACCTTGTGTTTCTTCACATTTAAATTACTTTGTAGTGTACTTATTTTAGATACGTGATTTATGATAACATAATCCTTTTAAAATCAATACTTTAAAGATTTTTTTGTGAATGTTTTTGTCCTCTTTTTTAGGGGACTAATTGTTTTCCTAGTGGGTAAACTATACGGAAATGAAAGTTGTTCAAGGACACCATTACTTGAATTGAACTTCATGTATCAATTAACAAAAAGCTAATTTCACAAGAACAACGCCAACAATCATTTCAATAGAAAGAAATTAGACGCCAACGTGAAAAAATGATATGATTCGAAGAGGTACGTACATCTTGATTGAAGAAGGAGCGTTAAAAAATGGAACAAAATTTTGCGCGTATGATTGATCATACATTATTAAAGGCTGAGGCAACAAAGGAACAAATTGAAAAACTATGTGCAGAAGCGAAGCAATTTAATTTTGCCTCTGTATGTGTAAATCCTACTTGGGTAAAACAGAGTAGCGAATTATTACAAGGTTCAGAGGTGTTGGTTTGTACGGTTATTGGATTCCCTCTTGGTGCAAATACACCAGCTGTGAAAGCATATGAAGTAAAGGATGCAATTGCGAACGGTGCAAATGAGGTAGATATGGTCATTAATATTGGTGCATTGAAAGATAAACATTATGACCTTGTACAAGCAGACATTGCTGCAGTTGTGGAAGCAGCTAAAGGTAGCGCACTTGTAAAAGTCATTATTGAATCATGTTTATTAACAGATGAAGAAAAAGTAAAAGCATGTGAGCTTGCTGTGGCAGCTGGTGCTGATTATGTCAAAACATCTACTGGTTTTTCAACTGGTGGCGCAACTGCAGCAGATATTGCCCTAATGCGTAAAACAGTAGGTCCTAATCTTGGTGTTAAAGCCTCAGGCGGTGTTCGTAGCTTAGAGGATATGAAAAGCATGGTGGAAGCAGGAGCAACTCGTATTGGTGCAAGCTCTGGCGTTGCCATCATGAATGGTTTAATCGCAGATTCTAATTATTAATAGTAATGAAAATCCTTATATAGTAAGTGTTACGGGGCTGTTCGTTATGAACTAGCCCCACTTTTAGCCCCAATTTCATTTAAACTTTGACAAAAGGCCACTACTGATGCCTCTTCCATTTCCTTAAGAACATGACCATATATTTCGTAAATTATTTTAGGAGTGTTTCCTAAACGTTCTGCTATGACCTTCACATTCAGCCCACGATTCAATAAAATAGTACAATGCGTGTGTCGTAAACCATGTAAAGTTATTTTTGGAAGCCTGGTTCTTTGAATAACCTTATACATGATTTTAGCTGTGTTGTTTGGTGCGATAGGCTCCCCTGACAAATATTAGATAAAAACAAATGTATCATCATTCTCGTATTCATCATCATCCATCAGTTTTAGTCCATACGATAACAATTTTTGCTTACACCATTTTTTATAAGTTTCTAATTGCCTCATAACAGCTTTTTCCACTAGAATAGTAGCTGTTAAGTGTTTTAGGCTTATGGGTGCCACCATAATCCCTAGACCGTTCAATTGTAATTGTATTTTCTTTAAAATTAATATTTTTCCACTGTAATCCACATGCTTCACCGCAACGCATTCCCGTATATGCAATTTAGAGTAAAAAAGTGTAGTTTGTGATGTTTTCATTTTTTTTAGCTTCATTCAAAAAAGTTACTAGTTCGACTGGAGTGAGGTAATTTTCATGTTTCTTACCCGTCTCATCTCGCTTTGTATTAGCTGGTAGCACAATATCAACAAGTGGATTATGAAGCAATATTCTTTCTTTAATGGCCGCATTAATAATCGTTTTAAAGACATTGTGAGCTTGATGTACTGTACTAGGCTTGTACTGCTTCGCTAACACGTCTATAAAGTTTTCTTGATAAATAACATCATCAAGGTTTTGGAGCTTATAGCGTCCTAGCAGAGGCTTAAAATGAAGACATATAGCTTTAGAACTGAATTAGCGCTCCATTTTTTCTTTTTACAGTTCTTCTCAAACAATAGATCTACATAATTATTAATAGTTAAATTTTCATTTTCAATATGTTTAGTTTCACCGCGCAGCGTTGCGGCCTTCACTTCTAGTAGGGCTTTCAATGCTGCTTTTTCTGTTTTAAAAGCCACTTTTCTTCTTCTCTCCGCTTCCGGGAAGCATCATAATACTTATGTCGAAACATCCATAGTTTTTCTTTATTCGCATTGAAATAGTGATAAATTTCAGGTTCTTTTGCTGATTTATATAACTTCACCTTGTCCATTCCTTTCATGCTTGGCGAGCGTGTGTACAGGAATAGGTGAGAGATTTTATTGATTGTTTTTACAAATAATATTCAAACTTTTTAAACACATCAGAAAGTAATTCAATACTGATTTGTCAGTCAGTGACACATATAGATATTGCTATGACGTGTTTGGTGAATTGAGGAATCCTAAATACTTAGAAAAAGTAATTGCTGACAAAAAAATAGGTGACGAATATACAAGACGTAGTTACGAGGAAAGTTTCAAACGTAACTACAGTAACTTTTCGGGTGATGATAGTAGTTACTATACAACTTCACAAATTAACTACACAGATGACGAAAAGAAGATGTTGCATGAAATCTACAGAATGGCATCAAAGAAGTTTCATCCGGATGTGCATACGGTGACGATGGTAGCAAGATGAAGTTTTTAACGAATTTAAAGGAACAGTGGGGGCTAAAAAGAGAAGAAGCGGTTTAGATCAAAAAAATGATCTAGCCGCTTCTTTTTTATATGAATGATGATGTTGTTATTCCTTGGAGAGTGTGTAATGTCATATTTAAATGTTAAAAAAGTGGTGCTGTGCTAATCATATTAAACTCGGAATTGTGCTGCCAAGTTTGCAAATGCATAAGCAGAGGATGATATTTCTTCCATTGATGCCATTTGTTCTTCGGACGTAGCAGAAATACTCTCTGTACCAGCAGTGGTAGATTTACTTATCGAGTGGATTGTATTCATACTACCAACAATTTCTTCAGTTCCTGCTGCCATTTACTCAACTGCTTCTGATACTTCTTCTACTTGTGTCATAACACTTTGAATGGCACTTTGAATTGAAGCGAAAGTTGTACGTGTATTGTCTGTTGTTTTAATCCCTTCTTTAACTTCATCTGTTACTAACTTCATTGATTCAACAGCTTTATGAGTATCTTTCTGTGTCTCAGAAATCAAAACTTCAATTTAGTTTGAAGAAACAGCAGACTGTTCTAGAAGACGAATCAGGAAGCATTCGAATGTAACTACGAAAAGTAATATAGTGGAAGCGGTGGCGGTAGTAGTTACTCAACCGAGGGAAAGTTATTTTTTGATGTATGCCTATTCTGAATAGAAATATGCTGGTGACTAACATGAAAAATAACTACATTTCAAACTTAACCTTCATTTTGCATTTTCCTAATCTCAACAATTTTCTTCCAGATCGTCTTATCAATTTTGGCAAAACTACTTATGCTTGGCGTTGTATTTACTTCAAATAAAATTGGTTTTCCTTTTGGATTTATTCCAAAATCAATGCCATATTCTCTACAAGGAAAGTGGGATGCTATTACTTCAGAGGCTAAAATTGAAATTTTTTTTAGAGATGCTATTGTTTTATTTTTCTTTGTATTATCCATCATCATATAATCTGATAATAATTCATCAATCGGTATTACTTGAGAACCACGATTTGAATTCACAATCCCATGATCTTCATATGCAATTCTTCCGTAAATACCACCGATTATCCATTTTCCTTTTAGATTTTGAACATGAACACGAATAGAAATAGAATCCTCATTAGGGGTTAGACTCTTGACCCCCTCCTGTATTATATAATTTCCGCTTAATCTATCGTGTTTCTCATATGGGTGTAGAATTTTATGGAAATCCTCAATTTCTGCCACACACTTGTTTATTTCTTTACCTTGCATGGTAAATCCATTAAAACAATAGTGTCCATCTTTTCTTTTGTAGACTTTATAAATTGCTCTTCCTTGTCCGGTGCTAGTATGTTTCACAAAAACATACTCATACCTATCTAATAAATAGATGAGGTTTTCTAGACTGTAAAGTGTTGATTCTGGAATGCAGTTAGTTGTTAAAGGATTTTTATTTAATAGTAGGAATTGTTCCCATTTCCCAAGTCCATTTTTCAATAAACGCACCTCATTTAGTAAGATATTTTATTTTTTTGTATTAAGAGTGTAGTCCTCTCCTCTTATGAAGGTACTGTATTGTATGTAAATAGATTTGTCTTCCATGGGTGGGTGTGACTTAGTAACGCAATTAATCTTTCCCATTTTTCTGTTAGAGTCACATATATTACACAGAAAATAGCATTTTGATTGTTATCTATGCTTCATTTTTTTGATTTCAAAATCGTTAGTTTCTAATGTATCTGCCCTGCTAATCTTTACTTTTAGTCATATGATAATACGATATGTCGAGTAAGGAGATGGCAGATATTGAAAAAGACTAAAAAATTAAAAGAATTAATATATTCAGATAAACTCGAATTTTTAATGGAAGCCCATAACGGTCTTTCCGCAAAAGTTGTAGAGGAGGCCGGTTTTAAAGGGGTCTGGGCGAGTGGTCTATCGATTTCAGGATCATTGGGTGTAAGAGATAATAATGAAGCATCATGGACGCAGGTATTAGATATACTTGAATTTATGAGTGATTCGACAACAATACCCATCCTATTAGATGGTGATACAGGATATGGAAATTTTAATAATGCTCGGAGGTTGGTTAGAAAACTAGAACAATTGAATATTGCTGGAGTCTGTATCGAGGATAAAATTTTTCCGAAAACGAACTCATTTATTAATGGAGAATTACAGCTTCTCGCATCGATTGAAGAATTTTGCGGGAAAATAAAAGCAATGAAAGATACGCAAGATGATGAAGACTTTATGGTTGTAGCTAGAGTCGAGGCTTTTATTGCAGGCTTGGGATTAGATGAAGCCCTTAAACGTGCGGAAGCCTACAGAAAGGCAGGCGCCGATGCGATTCTTGTGCATAGTAAAAGATCAGATTTTAAAGAAATTGAAGCATTTATGAAGGAATGGGGTAGAAGGCATCCAGTGGTTATTGTGCCTACAAAATATTATACAACTCCAACAAATGATTTCAGAAAAGTAGGAATAAGCACTGCGATCTGGGCTAACCATAACTTAAGAGCATCGATCACTGCTATGCAGAACATCTCAAAACAAATCCTAAAAGATGAGAGTCTCATTCAAGTAGAGAAATCAATCGTAAGTGTACAAGAGATTTTTAGACTCCAAAATGCTGAGGAGCTTCAAAAAGCGGAGAAGAAATATTTACCATCAACTAATAATCAATCAAAACCGGAAACGGAGTGATGGTATGTTAAATACAAGTGAATTTGGAAATGAGCTTAAAAAACTTGGTTTTAACTTTTACAGTGGGGTCCCATGTTCATTTTTAAAGAATCTTATTAACTATTCCATAAATGAGTGTGAATATATTGCTGCAGCCAACGAAGGTGATGCAGTAGCTATTGCTTCAGGAGCATACCTTGGGGGAAGGAAATCAGTTGTTTTAATGCAAAACTCTGGTCTAACCAATTGTATTTCTCCATTGACTTCCTTAAACTACCCCTTTCAAATACCTATACTTGGGTTTGTTAGTCTCCGTGGAGAACCCGGGTTGAATGATGAGCCCCAGCATGAATTAATGGGGCAAATTACTACACAACTACTAGATCTCATGCAAATAAAATGGCAATTTTTATCTTTTGATGATAGTGAGGCAAAGAGACAACTTGAAGAAGCTAACAAGTGGATTGAAGCAAATCGACCATTCTTTTTTGTAGTGAGAAAAGAAACTTTTAAAAGTGAGAAATTGAAGATAGAGCAACGTCTTAATCATAAAAATAAGGAAAAAAGTGAACAAACTGACTTAGATGAACTGCCAAGTCGTTTTGACACTTTAAAAGTGATAAATGGACTCAAAGATAAGAAAACAGTACTAATGGCCACAACTGGTAAAACAGGAAGAGAACTATATGAGGTCGAGGATTCTGTTAATAATCTATATATGGTTGGCTCCATGGGTTGTGTCGGTTCTTTAGGCTTAGGCTTAGCCTATACGCGAAAAGATATAGATGTAATTGTTATTGATGGAGATGGTTCCCTCCTTATGCGAATGGGAAGCTTATCTACAAATGGCTACTATCAACCTGAAAATATGCTCCACATTCTTCTAGATAATCATGTTCACGATTCAACTGGAGGGCAAAATACCGTTTCTCACAATATTGATCTTGTCAATATTGCTGCAGCTTGCGGTTATGAAAAGTCATGCTATATCCACAGTTTACATGAACTTGAAAAGTGTATTCAAGAATGGAAAATGACAAAAGGGCTGACTTTTATTTATTTGAAAATCTCAAAGGGATCTAAACCAAATCTAGGACGTCCAAAAGTTACTCCAAGTGAAGTTAAAACTCGTCTACAGAAATTTCTTAAATAATTGTTCTGAAAATAAATATTAGCAGGTTGATCTTGCCTATAAGAACCTCTTTACAGAGATAATTCGAACCGCGTATAAAAATGTAATAAAATTAAAGGGAGGAGTACCGTGAAGAAAATTAAAAGAAATATATTACTGAATCCCGGACCTGCTACTACAACAGATACGGTTAAATACGCACAAGTGGTCCCTGATATTTGCCCTCGTGAAGATGACTTCAGCCAATTATTGCAATTTGTTACATCTGAAATTACTAGTTTAGTTTCAGAAGAGAATCAATATACAACCGTTTTATTCGGTGGTTCAGGTACTGCTGCTGTAGAATCAATCTTGAGTTCAGTAATGATTGATGGAGTTTTAGTAATCATTAATAACGGAGCCTATGGAAAGAGAATGTGCGAAATTGCAGAAGCTTATCAGCTGGATTGGATTGAGTTTTTAAGTCCACCCGATCAACCTATTAAATTAGATCAGTTACATTCATTCATTCAAAAAATTCCACGAAAAGTTTCTTATCTAGCTGTTGTGCATAATGAAACAACAACGGGATTATTAAACGATATAGAATCGATTGGCTCCATTTGTGCAGAAAATGAGATTAATATGATGGTAGATGCAATGAGTTCGTTTGCAGCTATTCCTATTAATATGAGTAAAATGAATATAAGTTATTTGGCAGCTAGTTCCAATAAAAACCTTCAAGGAATGGCAGGAGTCTCTTTTGTTATAGCTAAAAAAAGTGAACTAGAAAAAGGAAAAACAAAAAAGCCGACAAATTATTACTTGAATCTTTATTCTCAATATTACCATTTCATCGAGACAGGTCAGATGCGTTTTACTCCGCCCGTACAAACTATCTATGCGCTAAAACAGGCGATTGTAGAATTAAAAGCAGAAGGAATGAAAGAAAGATATGAACGATATTCTAAATGTTGGGCAACCTTAATAGAAGGCATCTCTAGACTTGGTTTAAGATATCTTGTCCCCGTCGAGCACCATTCAAAAATTATTACAGCAATAGTAGAGCCCGAAAGTGAGAAGTATAATTTTAAAGAAATGCATGATTTTTTTTATGCTAACGGATTAACGATATATCCTGGAAAACTTAATCAATTAAATTCTTTTAGGGTAGCCAACATTGGTGATATTAGCAAAGATGATATCGAGCACTTTTTAACTTTATTAGAAAAATATCTTCAAACCTGAATTATTCACGGAACAGTTCATGAAAGAACGTAATAATCTTTCATTCTCTGTGGTGAAGCGCTGTTTTTGCACTACATGGATGGCTAACAGAGGGCTTTAGTGCAACAAGGATATATGAGCATGTTTTGAAAAAAGATTGATTAAAACATGCTTTATATATTTGATTTCATATCTTTAATCAAACTTTATTACAAAGCTAAATTAGAGGAAGACGAAACTTTGCCCCCCTTTTAAAGGTCATTGCTAATTTGCAACTCCTAAGTTGTCTAGCATATAAGGATCGTCTTGAATTTCACGATAGTTTGAAACACACATCTAGCGAACCAATTTAGTGGACGTTAACTTTATTAACCTTATTAATTTAATGAGCGCCCTTTCCTAGTGTGTAGGGCAGCGATTTCTCATGTAAAACTATTTTGACTATGCGAAACGGCTTTTAAGTGGTGTGCCATGTCATCGCTAAGGTACCGAATCATTTAACAGTGAACAATGACTATTATTAATCACACTATAAAACACAACAGTTAGGAGAGATCGAATATGGAAAAAGTAGAGGTGAAAAAATTAGGCTTAATAAACACAGTTGATGCACTAACGGATATTCTAGAGATTTTAGAAAATGCGCATTATCTTCAACAACTAGTCGAAGTAAATTTTTTCGGTCGTTGTAATGTAGATGAGTACGATGTAAGATATTCCAAATGCAAAGTATGAGAACGGGAGGTTATTTTTGATTTTTAGTGAAAAAAAGCTAATCAAAGTAACTTTTGATGAAGAGAATGTTGAAGTAAGACCAATTGAATATGTAGATGTGAAGTATTCATTTAGTATGAATTCGGGGTTATCAAAACGTGAAGGGGAACTGGCACTAAATATTGAAAATGAGAAATTTTCAATAAATCCATCAATTGATTTTTCACCTTATCAACAATCTAATTATCCTAATATTATCATTTTAATCTACAAGTTTTTATCAACTAAATAATAAATAAAGGCACAAATAGCTAAATTCTTGTGAGAGATCATTTCTACTTAAGATCATATTTAATCCCTTTTAGCAATAGCTTATAATTTTATTTGGAATCATAAATAATTCAAAGCAGGCGGATTGATGAGTAGGTTAGAATTGTATAAAGAACTATATTTTAAAGAATTAGAGCGTAAAGAACAAATATCAGCAATGTTACAATGGATAATAAGTTTTTGGTTAATAGTAATGGGTGGAATACTGTTTAGTTTAAACAATATTCATAAAATACCTTCTGATATGAAAATATATTTTTTTAATATTAATATTTTTTTCTTTACTAGCTATGATTAGATCAACTTTATACATAGGCTTTTGTTTGTGGGGCAAAACAATAGATTATTTACCGAATCCTAAAAGTATAGAAAGAGGACCCGAGAACCTGAAACGCATTATGCAGGTTACCCAGAATATCAGGGTGAAATAGAAAAAGAGTTTGAAAAACGGATGATGGAAATATTTAATGAATGTTCAACACTTATTACTAAAGCCAACGATATAACTGTTACTAAATTAGTTAAATCTACTCAATCGATAGTTAATAGCAGCTATTTTACTATTGTTAAGTTTTAGTTTTATGCTTTCAGACTTTTTAAAAGGTGAAGAGCCAATAAATAAAGTTGAAATAATTAATGGTTCTGATTTTAAAAGCGATGAATGGATTAAATTAAAAATAAAAAGTAAGGAATAGATTATGTCGAATAATGAAAACCGTGGCACACCACCACCGCCTTCAAGATTAAGACCAAGACCGCTTCATGAGAACGCTACTAGAAGTGGAAACAAACCAACTGGGAAAAGTCAATCAAACAAATAGTTGAACTGAAAATATATTATAAAGCTACCTTAAGGAGGTAGCTTTAATTTTGAATTGAATCTCACCCATTCCTGTACACATGCTCGCCAATTTTTTATTAGCCCCACTTAGCCCCAAAGCAATACAATTTTATGCTTTACTTTGCATTGTTAAAAAATACATAAAGAAGGTATAAAGCTTTAAAATAAAGGGATTACAACCCATTATCTATTAAGTTTGCAATGAAGCAAAACTACAGATTCTAATTAATAATCATTTCTTTTAGTATATATAAGCCACTAGCTCTGTGAGAAGCTTTTGGCTTTTTTGTATTTAGAATAATACCTTCTACCATCACATATACTCCACTGATGATTTTGAATACAGAAAGGAGGATGTCATGTTTACACAGTATAAGTATTGGAAGCCCTATATTAGTCCCTTTGATCCCTGTAAGCCCATCGAAGTAAAGTATTATGCTACGCCACCACAATTATATATGGGTTTTCAGCCACCTGGACTTCCCCAATTCCAAACCCCAAGAGAGGCACTTATGGCGGGAACACTATGGCCACAATTATTTAGTCCCTATCCATTTCCGATTAAAAGGAGGGATGATGCATGACTAAAAAGATGCCGCCCGAATTTTATACCTTACTTGAAGAAATACAGGCAATTGATTTCGTCATCGTTGAGTTAAATCTCTATTTAGACACACATCCACATGATTATGCTGCCATTCAACAATTTAATGAAAACACTGAAAAAAGTATGAAGCTTAAAGTAAACTTTGAACAAAAATTTGGTCCATTAATGAATTTTGGAAGAAGTTATTCAGATTATCCTTTTAATTGGGTTGATACCCCATGGCCGTGGCAAGTATAACATATAATTAGGAGGAATTTATTCTTGTGGTATTATGAAAAAAAACTTCAATACCCAGTAAAGGTTAGTACTTGTAACCCTATGCTTGCTAAATTTTTAATTGAGCAATATGGGGGTGCTGATGGGGAATTAGCAGCAGCACTTCGTTATATGAATCAACGCTATACGATTCCAGACAAAGTGGTTGGTTTATTAACAGATATAGCGACAGAGGAATTTTCACATTTAGAAATGATTGCTACGATGATTTACAAGCTTACAAAAGATGCTACGCCAGAAATGCTAAAAGAAGCGGGATTAGGGGACCATTACGTAAATCATGATAGAGCTTTATTTTATCAAAATGCTTCTGGTGTGCCATTTACAGCAACTTATATTCAGGCAAAAGGGGACCCAATAGCCGATTTATATGAAGATATTGCGGCAGAGGAAAAAGCACGTGCCACCTATCAATGGATTATTGATTTATCTGATGATACCGATTTAAATGACAGTTTGAAGTTTTTACGTGAACGTGAAATTGTCCATTCTCAACGTTTTAGAGAGGCGGTAGAAATTTTAAAAGACGATAGAGATCAACAGAAGATCTTCTAAGAAAAAGTGGCTGGCTGTATCAAGGGGTCTTGAAACAGCCTTTTTGTTGTTATTGTATGTTTGAAAAAAAAGCGAGTTCTTTTCGATGGCCAATCATCACTAAAATATCTTCCTGTTCCATGTTTTGCTCAGGGGAAGGGGAAATAATGATTTCTCCTTCTCGAACAATGGCAATAACACTAACGTTATATTTCGCACGCAAATCTAAATCTCGCAGATTTTGCCCAGCCATTTTTGAAGGGATCATAATTTCTTCTATACTATATTCCTTAGACAATTCGATATAATTCAGCATATTCGGAGACAATAGCTGATTTGCCACGCGCTCTCCCATATCTCGCTCAGGATAAATAATCCAATCAGCTCCTACTTTATCCAAAACTTGACCATGTCTTTTACCGAGGGCCTTAGCAATAACTTTTTTTATCCCTAGTTCTTTTAATAAAGATACCGTTAAAATACTTGACTGCATATCGTTACCTATAGCCACTATAACGCAATCAAAATTACCAATACCAATAGAGGTTAAGGCTTTTTCTTCAGTTGTATCAGCTACTACAGCGTGGGTAACATAGGGCTCTGCATCCTCCACTCTTTCTTCGTTAATATCAATTCCTAAAATTTCTTGTCCAGCTTCATGTAGTCTACGAGCAACACTTGTTCCGAATCTTCCTAGGCCAATAACAGCATATTGTTTAATCGCCATAGCTATAACACACTCCTCTAATTTTGTTATCCAATCATAATATTGCCTTTAGGATGTCGAAAGGCTTCTGTTTTTCGACGTTTTGTAATAGCGAAAGCAATGGTTAATGGACCTAGTCTTCCGGCAAACATTGTTAAAATAATGAGAAGTCTACCAGTGGGGGATAACTCAGGTGTCAACCCCATCGAAAGACCGACAGTACCAAATGCAGAGGTTGCTTCAAATAAATACATCATGAAACTATGGCGTTGTTCAGTAATGCTTAGAATGATTGTCACAACAACAACGATAAGTACTCCACACATTGTGACAGTCAAAGCCTTTAAGATAGTCTCAGTGACAATTCTACGTTTAAATAAAACAACATCTTCTTTCCCCCTGATTTGTGACCACATCGTAGCAACTAATACTGCGAAAGTTGTTATTTTTATACCACCAGCAGTGGAACCAGATCCAGCTCCAATAAACATTAAGAGAATTATTAAAAATAATGTAGAATGTGTTAAGTCACCAATAGCCAGTGTATTGGAACCTGCTGTTCTTGGTGTAACAGCTTGGTAAAAAGAGCCTAATACTTTGCCCCATTCAGTTAAAGGACCGAGTGTTTCATCATTTCCAAATTCAAACATAAATATCAAAATGGTAGCGCTAACCGTTAAAATAAATGTAGACGCTAAAACAATTTTTGTATGGACGGAAAGTCTTTTAGTAACTCGATATTCATATAGTTCATTCATGACAATAAATCCCAAGCCTCCAAGTGTAATGAGAGCGCAAATTGTTAAAACAACGAATGGGTCATCTACATAAGCTGTCATTCCGTTAAATCCGCCCATTAAATCAAAACCTGCGTTATTGAAATTAGAAATTGCATGGAAAAAGCCAAAATAAACAGCTTTTCCTATAGGCATATCAAAAGAAAAACGAATAGATAAAATAAGACCACCAATCATTTCAATCAATGCTGTAAAGAGCAGTATTCTCTTTACTAATTTAACAAGGCCAGCAATGGAAATATTATTAAATGTTTCCTTAAGCAAAAGTCTTTCTTTTAAAGATATTTTTTTCCCAAGTAATAAAAATAACAATGTTGCAAATGTCATGAATCCTAAACCACCAATTTGGATTAAGAATAAAATGACTACTTCTCCGAAAACTGAAAATGTATCACCTGTATCGACAACAATTAATCCCGTTACACAAGTTGCTGATGTAGCGGTGAATAATGCATTTAAAAACGAAAGTCCTTTTCCATCTTCTGTTGAAAGAGGTATCGTTAAAAGAAAAGTTCCGATGATAATAATAAGTGCAAAGCCAAGTACAAGAATTTTTGGAGGATTTAATGTGTTTCTAAAAGTGTTCATCTTGTTCTCCTCTATAGATGTAAAATAACTTGATTTTAAAAATGCATAAAAAAAGACCAACTAAAAAAGCATGTAAAAGGATAGGAGAAAATATGCTATAATGGTGGTCGAATAGGACCTCCTTCGCTTTAGCCGACGAAGTTAGCTGACGGGTAGGATGGCGGAAGAGTTTTCATCCTTTCTGCATTTGCAGAATTAACCCCAATATATTGGGTCCTCCGTTCTCAATGTTTGAGATTTGGCCAGTATTAAATTGAATGTGAAAAATGCAATTATTTTTTTATTGTGAGCAAAATTTGATCATCTAATTCCAATTAGAAATAAAACCAAAAATTCACTTGATATTTTCGTACACTTTCTATTGACCATTATTAGACAATACGATATAATTTTTTAGTACACAACAGAAGGTGGTTTGCCTAATTGTGTATTGACGTGTGTTCGGAGGGAGGGAAAGAGAGATGTCAAAAACTGTCGTTCGCAAAAACGAATCGCTTGAAGATGCTCTTCGCCGCTTCAAACGTACTGTATCAAAAAGTGGTACAATTCAAGAAGTTAGAAAGCGCGAGTTCTACGAAAAACCTAGCGTAAAACGTAAAAAGAAATCAGAAGCTGCACGTAAACGTAAGTGGTAATTTAATTTCCCATTAAAAATCCCTACGTTCATAACACGCAATCGTATGATTCACTGAGCAGACAAAGATATACCTGAAATTAATTACAGCTGTAATTAATTTCAGGTATTTTACATTGCTCATTTTACGTACATATGAGAAAGCCGGATGGATATCATGTAGATTCATTCGGCTTTTTTGTGTAATACTAAGTAATATAAGCAACATGCACTTATAGTCGAAATAATTTTTTAGATTTGTGAAACTTTTTACATGTTCGACCGTATATACAGAGGAGAGGCATGTTAGAAGGGAGGGAAAAAGGTGCGAAAACGGAGAATCCTTAGTTACTTTCTAGTGATATGGATGACTTTTTTGTTAGCGTTTCCATTAACTTCGGCTTTTGCAAGCAGTAAGGTTTACCACGTTCCTATTCATAATGAAGTAGAGCGAGGGCTTCACGCATTTTTAGAACGAGCTTTTAATGAGGCTAAAGAAAACAATGCGAAAGCGATTATTTTAGATATACATACGCCTGGCGGATTTGTGAATGCAGCAAGTGATATCGCCATGCTTATGGATGCAACGGATATACGGACGATTGCTTTTATTAATAAGGATGCCCATTCAGCAGGTGCTTTTTTAGCCTTACATGCAGATGAAATCTACATGGTGCCCAATGGAACAATTGGTGCAGCAGCTGTCATTGATTCAGCTGGTAATGCAGCTGATTTGAAAGCAAATAGTGCATGGCTTGCTCAAATGTCGGCAGCAGCGGAAACATCAGGTCGAGATCCTAAGTATGCTTTAGCAATGGCTGATTCGAGTTATGAATTGCCGGAGTACCGTGCGGAAGGAAAAAATCTATTAACGCTTTCAGCATCGGAGGCATTAAAAGTCGAATACTCAGAGGGTACCGTGAAAAATTTTCAGGAACTTTTAGAGAAAATAGACTTACAAGAGAGTGATGTCGTTCCAATCGAACCAACATTCTCTGAGAAATTGGCTCGTTTTATTACAAATCCAATCATTGTTCCAATTTTATTATCCATTGCAAGTCTAGGTCTTGTTATGGAACTCTATTCGCCAGGATTTGGAGTTCCAGGTACAATGGGATTATCAGCACTTGGATTATTTTTCTTTGGACACATGGTTGCGGGCTTTGCTGGCTATGAATCCTTATTGTTATTTATTATTGGTTTAGCACTTGTAGTTGCAGAGTTTTTTGTTCCTGGTGGAATTGTCGGTATTTTAGGTGGTGTGCTCATAATACTAAGTTTATTACTGGCAGGTGCAAATATTATGCAAATGATAGTAGCAATTCTCATTGCGCTTGTAATAGCGATTATAGGAATGGTGATTCTGATGAAATTTTTCGGGAAAAAACTGCATGTCTTAAACAGGCTGGTGTTAATGGATGCAACTACGACAGAAGAGGGCTATGTATCCAACGTCAATCGCACAGAATTGTTAGGAAAAGTAGGGACTACACTTACTCCATTACGTCCATCGGGTACAATGGTTCTTGGCAGTGAACGCATTGATGTTGTATCAGAGGGCGGCTATGTCGATGCAAATAAACATGTAGAAATTATTAAAGTTGAAGGCTCACGTATTGTCGTGAGACAAACAGAAAAAGAGATGGAGGAATAGAAAATGGGTTTTGATTTAGCATTAATTGGTCCTATAGCTGGATTGGTTATTTTATTCATTGTACTAGCGGTATTCTTTACCTTTGTACCAGTAGCGCTATGGATTTCTGCACTGGCTGCAGGTGTCCGTGTTAGCATTTTCACACTAATTGGGATGCGTTTACGTCGTGTAATTCCGTCTCGAATTGTAAATCCGTTGATTAAAGCACATAAAGCAGGTTTACCTGTAACGATTAATCAGCTTGAGAGTCACTATTTAGCGGGTGGTAATGTAGACCGTGTTGTCAATGCGTTAATCGCAGCCCATCGTGCAAATATCGAGTTAACATTTGAACGTTGTGCGGCAATTGATTTAGCGGGGCGTGATGTATTAGAAGCTGTACAAATGTCTGTTAACCCAAAAGTCATTGAAACACCATTTATTGCAGGTGTTGCTATGAACGGGATTGAAGTAAAAGCGAAGGCACGTATTACAGTGCGCGCAAACATTGAACGTTTAGTCGGTGGTGCTGGTGAAGAAACGGTTATTGCTCGTGTAGGGGAAGGGATCGTTTCTACAATTGGTAGCGCTTCTAGTCATACGACAGTTCTTGAAAATCCAGATATGATTTCACAAACAGTTTTATCAAAAGGTTTAGATTCAGGAACAGCCTTTGAAATCTTATCCATTGATATTGCTGATGTAGATATCGGTAAAAATATTGGGGCAGAATTACAAATTGAACAAGCGCAAGCAGATAAAAACATTGCCCAAGCAAAGGCCGAAGAGCGTCGTGCAATGGCTGTAGCGAATGAGCAAGAAATGATTGCTCGTGTTCAAGAGATGAAAGCGAAAGTAGTAGAAGCTGAAGCAGAAGTACCTCAAGCGATGGCGGAAGCATTACGCTCAGGTAATCTTGGTATTATGGATTACATGAACTATCGTAACATTCAAGCTGATACGGCTATGCGTGATTCCATTTCAAAAGTAAGCAACGATAAACCAGAAACAAATGAACCAAATGTTTAATAACGGAAAGGAGCGGAACTAACATATGGAACAATTAATTATTTTTGCAATAATTGCCATAGTCAGCTCTATTTTCGGAAAATCAAAAAATAAAAAACCACAAAAACCGATGCCTCCTTTTAATAATAAGGATACACGTGTAGAGTCACCTATTCAGGAAGAAACTCCGCAACGTCATCAAAGACCTCAAAGTTTTGAAGATTTTGCTCGAGAATTTATTGGGGATTGGATTCCAGAAAATGAAAAGGTTCAAAAGACTAAAAAATATGTTGAGGAACAAGTGAAGAAGGAAGTCCCAAGCTATGTTGCGCCACCTGTCATTCCAGCTGATGTGCCACACCGCTCGTCTATCCGCGAGCAAAAAGGACGCTTAGCAGCTGGGAAAGAAGAAGTGAAAGCAACTGGGACTCATTCTCCTTTCCGAGTTCCGCAATCTAAAAATGCTCTCATGCAGGCTGTGGTAATGGCTGAAATATTAGGTCCTCCAAAAGCAAAAAGAAAATAACTAGCATGTCCTCCTTTTTCGATGCATATATTGCCGAAGAAGGAGGCATTTTTTTTATGAAAAAATTATTTCAATTAACGCCACTACTTGAATTGTCCGAATATGAATCATTAAAAATCATTGGACCTTACCGTTTTATTCATGCAGATGCAACGACATGTTCGTTTGCTTATGCAGATTATCATATTACTGTTACTGCGGATTTGGTGAAGATTCATGCACTAAAAGAAGAAATGCTTCATCTCTCTGTTGAAAACTTACAAGAGATTCATATGAAAATGACAAAGAATATGGGTGTGAGCAAAAATGTGGAATAATCGGCCAATCATTATACGTATAAAGCGTCATGAAAATGTTCATCCTTTTATTCGAGCATTGCACGCACAACATGTTCCGTTAAAGCGTGTTGTCTTTAGAGAACAAGAGGTTTCATTTGAAACAACGATGCATCATTTGCCAAAAATTCGCCGTATAAGAAGAGGTTTTCGCTTGAAAATGGCTGTTTTTTATGCGGATGAGCTGCAAGTTTTCCGAGCTCAGGTTTGGACTTTGCTTGGTTTGGCTTTGATGATTGCCATCCCAATACTTGGTGCGCAAGTGATTTGGAAAGTAGACATAGATGCAGCGACACCTGAATTGGAGCAGCGCTTAGGTAAAACCTTTCATGATACCTTTCAATTAGAAACACCACTTTCTAAAAAAAATTTACCTTCTAATACTGTTATACGCCAAAAGCTATTAGAACAGCATCGAGAGCTCTCATGGGTGCATATTGAAAAAAATGGAGGACGCGTGGTACTAAGACCACAGGAATCGCCTAAACAAACGAAGCAGACAAATGAAAAATTGGCATCGCAATTAGTAGCAACTAAAAGCGGTATTATTACTCACTTTGATATCCAAAATGGGGAGCGGAAAATTTCAGTTAATGATACGGCCTATGAGGGGGATGTCCTTGTTAGTGGAGTGATTGAAAGTGGAACAAATCATGTCTTTGTTGGCGCAAAGGGTGAGGTTTTTGCAGACTATTGGCTAGAATGTACATTTAAAATTCCTACAAAGATTACAATGGAAACCTTGCAACAAAAGCAATGGCGAGTATTGGTGAAAGGTATTCATCAAGAAAAAGTTGATTATGTGCAAAAAAAGGATTTACCGAATTGGCTAGACCCTTATGTTTCAATTGTGGAGGAACAGCAAACGAAAACTATGCAGGTGGAGCTTGATGAATCGAAAATCGAGTCTTTACTCATCCCACTCCTGCATGAAAAAGTAATACGTTCGTTACCTGCAAAATCCATCATCAAAAAAGAAAACCTTTTACAGGCAAAGTGGGGTAATGGTACAGTTGAAGGGAAAGTTCTATTTTTAGTCAATGAAAACATTGCAAGTCCAATACATGGCCTACAAGGAGAATGATTATGTCAGAACAGTTAACTGTATTACAAGTGGATAATCCAAACGAAGCGGTTATGCTACTCGGAATTTCCGATGCAAATATGAAGCTGGTTGAGGAAGCACTTAATGTTCATATCATTACCCGTGGTGAACAAATTCAACTTGCGGGTGAAGAAAGTGCTAAGGAACAGGCAACATTTCTGCTGCATGCATTATTGAAGGTCATTCGCAAAGGTATTAATATTGATCAGCGTGATGTATCTACAGCTATTGAAATGACTCAAAAAGGTACCATTGAATATTTTGCAGAACTTTATGATGAAGAAATAGCACGCACGACAAAAGGTAAACCGATTCGTGCAAAAACAATTGGTCAAAGAGAATACATACAAGCAATCCGTCATAAAGACGTTGTTTTTGGTATTGGTCCAGCCGGTACTGGGAAAACGTATTTAGCGGTAGTCATGGCAACGCAGGCACTTAAAAATGGGCATGTCAAGCGCATTATTTTAACTCGTCCAGCTGTTGAAGCAGGTGAGTCTCTAGGCTTCCTTCCTGGTGATTTAAAGGAAAAGGTAGATCCTTATTTAAGACCTCTCTATGACGCCTTAAACGACATCTACGGTGCTGAACAGACGCAACGGTTGATTGAACGTGGAACTATTGAAATTGCACCATTGGCTTATATGCGTGGCCGTACATTAGATGATGCTTTCGTTATTTTAGATGAAGCACAAAATACAACTCATCAACAGATGAAAATGTTTTTAACACGACTAGGCTTCGGTTCGAAAATGGTAATTACAGGTGATAAAACACAAATTGATTTGCCTAAAAATACGGAGTCTGGCTTGATCGTAGCAGAACGCACATTAAAATATGTAAAATCGATCCATTTCCAAGTGTTAGAACAGGGTGATGTTGTCCGTCACCCAATAGTAGCCAAAATCATTCAAGCCTACGAAGAACAGCAACTTTAGAATTTCTGCTCCGAAAGCAAAGCGACAGGGGCAACAGGGTTTAAAAAAGTCCGCCCTGTGAATGAGAATTAAAAAAATGGTCAAAAAATGGAAAAAAATGTGACAGCTATACAAATTTGTATAGCTGTTTTTTGCTTTCTTATACATTTTTCGAGAAAAATGTATGTTGAATTGGTATGATAGTAGGTAGATAGAGGAGGTGCCAGATGGAGAAACAACTTCGAAAGTTTACAGAGCTTATCGGTTTTCGCTATTTTATTATCATCATTCTCATTTTAACAGGATGCCTACAATTTGGCTTGATGTATGGCAATGTTAAAGGAGTTACATATGATTTCAAACCTTTACAGCTAGCGCCTGAAACCGTACGATCTACTAAAACAATAGAAGATACCTACAAGACACAGCAAGAGCGGGAAAAAGCCGCAACTGCAGTAGGCCCAGTCTATCAATTTTCGGAGGATGTCGCCAAGCAAAGAGCAGCGATTGTCACATCGTTATTTGATTATGTACTTGAGGTAAAAAAGGATGTGGCAAATAGTAAGGAACCTATTGCAATTGCCGATCAAGTAGGGCAGCTTCGCAAAAAATTTGAATCGCTCGATGAAGATCAAATGCCACTCATCTTTACGGATTCACAGCTAGAAGGACTTTTAGTGCAGAGCGATGAGGATTTAAATAGAACAAGTATCCAATTATCCAAAACGGTAGAGGAATACTTACAAAAATCCATTCGACCTGAAAATGTCTTTGTTGCTCAAAATGACTTTGAGACGAAAATTCGAGGACAAAGAGGGTATCCAGATAAAATATTCAACACGGTTGTTTTAATTGGCCGTACAAGCATTATTGAAAATGAAACCGTTAACGAAGAGCAAACGAAAATAAGAAAAGAACAAGCGAAGGAAAGTGTAGAACCTACAAGAATTTTACAAGGTCAAATTATTGTGCAGGAAGGCCAGATTATTGATAAAGAGGCATTTCGACAATTAGAGCTTTTAGGGATGATCAGTAATCAAGCTTCCTTAAAACCAATTGCAGGACTCATAATTTTAACACTGCTCCAAATGGTGTTTATGTATATTTTATTCGAGCGTTGGGAGGCTAACGAACGAAAAAAACGAAATGCATTATTGGTAACAGTGATTGTTTATAGTTTGTCCATTTTGCTAATGAAATTTATTAGCTTAGTTTCTGGCGGGTTTGATGTGACCATTGCCTTCCTTTTCCCAACGGCATTGGCTACGATGCTTGTGCGCCTATTGGCAGATGATAAAGCAGCAGTCCTCGTTACAGTTATGACTGCTGCTTCGGCTGGCGTTATTTTTCAAGAAGGTTATTCATCCGTTATGCAAATGGAAATTACGCTTTATATCATTTTTGGAGGGTTTGCAAGTTTATTCTTTTTGCGTAGTGTGGAGAAGCGGTCACATATTTTACAGGCAGTTGCGGTTATCTCTCTTGTAAATATGGCTTTTATCGCCTTCTATTTATTAATGACACAATCATCCTATGGTTTACCAGAATTAGTGTTTTACTTTGTTGCAGCAATGTTATCTGCATTGCTTTCTGGAGCGTTGACAATGGGTCTTTTACCATTCTTTGAGTCAGCATTTAGTTTATTATCGTCATTGCGTTTAATTGAGCTATCCAATCCCAATCATCCATTATTAAAAAAATTACTAATGGAAGCACCGGGAACATATCATCATAGTGTGATGGTCGCAAACTTAGCTGAAGCTGCCTGCGAAGAAATAGGAGCAGATGGGTTACTAGCACGTGTAGGGTGCTACTATCATGATATCGGAAAAACAAAGAGACCAGCTTTTTTCATAGAAAATCAGATGTCAGGAATTAATCCGCACGATTCATTGCCTCCTGAAACAAGTGCAGAAATTATCATTGCTCATACAACTGACGGTGCTGACATGTTAAGACGCTATAAAATGCCTCAGGAAATTATTGATATTGCATTACAGCATCATGGGACGAGTCTGTTAAAGTTTTTCTTGTATAAAGCGAAAGAACAAGGGAAATCCATTGATGAAGCTACATTCAGATATCCTGGTCCTAAACCGCAAACAAAGGAAGCTGCCATAATAAGTGTGGCGGATAGTGTAGAGGCGGCAGTACGTTCAATGAAAGAGCCGAATTCTGAGAAAATTCATAAGCTAGTAAGAGCTATCATTGACGATCGAGTACAAGATAACCAGTTTGATGAATGCGATATTTCAATAAAAGAGTTAAAATGTATAGAGAGAGTACTTTGCGAAACATTGAACGGAATTTTCCATTCACGTATTGAGTATCCTAAGGCAGATAAGTAGGAGGATCTATGATTTTAACAATTGATTTTACTGATGAAACAAATGAAGTTGCAGCACAGCATACAGAGCTTGTAGAAAAGCTTTTGCAACATGCAGCGAGTGTAGAAAACATCGAGCCAGAAACAGAGGTTTCTGTCACGTTTGTCACAAATGATACGATTCAAGATATAAACCGCGAGTATCGTGGGAAAGATCAACCAACCGATGTCATTTCCTTTGCATTGGAGGAACTAGGTGAAGGTGAAATAGCTGTAACTTTTGAAGGAATGCCCCGTGTATTAGGCGATATTATTATTTCTACAGATCGTGCAAAAGAGCAGGCAGAGGAATACAATCACTCCTTTGAAAGAGAATTAGGTTTTTTAGCTGTCCATGGCTTTTTACATTTACTCGGTTATGACCATATGGAGCCTGAAGAGGAAAAAGTGATGTTTACAAAACAAGATGAAATATTACAAACTTTTGGTTTAGGACGAGATTAAATGGATTTGCGTAAATACTTGCGATCATTTGGCTATGCGTTTGAAGGCATTATAACTGCAAGTAAAGAACAAAATTTAAAATCACATATTGTGAGTGCAGTCATTGTCATACTGGCTGGTTATTTTACAGGTTTGTCTCGAACGGAATGGTATATTGTGCTACTATTAATAGCACTTATGTTTGCATTGGAAATGATCAATACAGCTATTGAGAGAGTAGTGGATTTGGCTTCACCGAACTTCCACCCACTCGCCAAGCAGGCAAAAGATATCGCAGCAGGTGCTGTGCTTGTATTTGCGCTATTCAGTGCTATAATCGGATTACTTATCTTCCTACCAAAATGGTTGTAATCGAAGTGAGTATCTGATATGAAAAATAAACTGTATTATACTAACGTGAGGGAGAAATATTATAGATGACAATTGATATGCATGCATTACTAGAGGAATCTAAAAAAGCGCGTGAAAAAGCATATGTTCCATACTCAAAATTTAAAGTAGGAGCAGCTCTTTTAACGAAGGCCGGAGAAGTTATTCACGGTTGTAATATTGAAAATGCAGGCTATAGTATGACGAATTGTGCTGAGCGTACAGCATTTTTTAAGGCTGTGTCAGAAGGTACTTATGAATTCGAGGCTATTGCCATTGTTGCGGATACAGAAGGCCCATGCGCCCCATGTGGAGCATGTCGTCAGGTGATGATGGAATTTTGTGCACCGACGATGCCTGTTTATTTAACGAATTTAAAAGGTGATGTTACGGTAACGACAGTGGGCGAATTATTACCGTTTGCATTTACAACGGAGGATTTAGAGAATGCTGGAAACTAGAAGTGGCTATAAGTCAGGCTTTATCTCTATTATTGGTCGCCCTAATGTTGGCAAATCGACATTTTTGAATCGTGTCATTGGCCAGAAAATTGCGATCATGAGTGATAAACCGCAAACAACAAGAAATAAAGTACAAGGTGTACTGACATCAACTGATAGCCAAATGATTTTTATTGATACGCCAGGTATCCATAAGCCAAAACATAAACTTGGTGATTTTATGTTAAAAGTTGCCAAAAATACATTGCGTGAAGTGGATGTGATTTTGTTCATGGTTAATGCTGAGCAGAAGCTTGGCAAAGGCGATGAGTTTATTCTAGAAATGTTGGCGGGAAATTCGACGCCAGTATTCCTTGTTATTAATAAAATTGATCAGATTCATCCAGATGAGTTACTTGGAATTATAGAGAGCTATAAGGAGCGCTATGAATTTGCTGAAATTATTCCTATTTCAGCGTTACAAGGCAATAACGTAGAAAGCTTACTGGACACATTGTCGAAGTATTTACCAGAGGGGCCACAATATTACCCAGCCGACCAAGTAACGGATCATCCAGAGCGTTTCATCATTTCTGAGCTTATTCGTGAAAAAGTGTTACATTTAACACGCGAAGAAATTCCACATTCCATTGCGGTTGTTATTGATAAAATCCGTAGAGATGAGGAAAACAATGATAAAATTCATGTCTCAGCCACTATAATGGTTGAACGTGATTCACAAAAAGGTATTGTCATTGGTAAACGTGGTGCCCTATTAAAAGAAGTAGGGACACGTGCACGAAAGGATATCGAAATGCTATTAGGTTCTAAAGTCTATTTAGAACTATGGGTAAAAGTCCAAAAAGATTGGCGTAATAAATCAACACATTTACGTGATTTCGGTTTCCGAGATGATGAGTATTAATATGCTTTTCTGGCTAGGGTAACACCGTCAAAAAACTAAGGTCTACAGCATTGGCGGTGTGAATGCCCTCTGTCATATAGTTTTACTTTGAGCTGTCCAAAATATTTTGGAGAGCTCTATTTTCATGGACAGTTTATAGGAAAGGAGGGGGACTATGCTTCATAAATGGGAAGGAATTGTTTTAAAAGTACGTGCTTATGGCGAATCGAATAAAATTGTTACGTTGCTTACACGAGAGGCAGGGAAGGTAGCAACCATGGCAAGAGGTGCTAAAAAGCCTTCTAGTAGATTAGCGTCGGTCACACAACCTTTTACATATGGCATGTTTATGGTACAACACCATACTGGTATGGGGACATTACAACAAGGGGAGCATTTGAATTCAATGCGTCATATTCGTGAGGATATTATGGCCACTGCCTATGCTAGCTATATTATGGAACTTGTGGAGAGGGTCGTAGAAGAAGGAAAACCAGAGCCTTTCGCCTTTGATGTCCTGCTGCAAGCACTTCAAGCGATAGAGGATGGCTATGATCCTGAATCCATCACACTCTTTGCTGAATGGAAGATGCTACCCTACACAGGAGTCCAACCTATATTACACGCATGTGCCGCATGCGGTGCTGTAGATGGGGAATTTGCTTTTTCATTTGCACAGGGCGGGTTTTTATGCCACCGCTGTTATCAGCATGATCCCTATATTATTCGCCTAACGCCGACACAGCTTAAGCTTATTCGTATGTTCTATACAGTTCCCATCGATCAAATCGGGAAAATTGAATTAAAAAAGGAAACGAAATATTTTATAAAAAAAATTATAACTACAATCTATGAAGAACAAACCGGAATTCGTTTTAAGACGAGAAAGTTCATCGAGCAGCTAGAGAGAACCCCTGAATTACAAATACGCACTGTGAACGAAGAAAAGCCAGAAGAACCTTAACATTCCTCTGGCTTTTTATAGGATCTACAACTTCCCATTTAAATTTCTTACATATATTAAATAAAAGATATTTATAAAGTCCTCTTAATTATCTGAAAATCCAGTTATCACTAATTTACCTCCTCCTTCTTCAGTTAGGGGATTAATTGTGATAGCCTCCGACATAACCTCATCTCCATCCTATATGAGTAAATCCTCTGCAGGAATATGACCATAAACGGCCATCGTATATTCCTGTTTAAATTGACTTGCAAAAACAAAATGTTGCTGCGCTGATGCCATTCCTAGTTGAAATAAACGCTGAGACTTCAACCATATACTCCGAGAATAGTAGTATGAAAAATTTTATAGTACTCTCAATGATTCGTTATTTAATAGCTAATACGAATTATAACACCTAATTTATACTAAAATTTTGGTACCACGAATAGAGGGAGTTATAACCTTTAAATTATGTAATTGGTCATAAATCATCAAAATATTGAACCAGGGGTTCCTATTAAGTTGTGCTGTAAATGAATAAAATTTCAATTTTTACAAACTAATTTTTTTACATAAATTTAGTTTTTTTTAATAATTTTTAAATTTATAAACTAAGTTTATGAGTCTATATAACTCAATGTTTCGCTTTAACGTTTATATAAGAATAAGTTACTGTGAGAATAGTCTTGTGTTTTTGTGTAGTTTTCAATATATAAATAGTAGAAACTAATCACTCGAGTCCCATATACTAGTTGAAAAGGTATTTTAACCTATGATATTGTAATTGATATAGATATTCTTATTTATGTTTTTTTAATATAATTTAGTCGTTTAATCCCCTGTCGAAATAAATGTACTTAATATAGATCTGACATGCCTATGAAATAGAAAACAAGCCTCTATCAGCAAAGCGTATTTTTATACGTTTATCAGAATAACGCAGTCCTATGGAAGAAGGAGGGAGTCACATAGTGCTTAGTACATTGCGTATGTGGCAGAAAATATGCTACGAAAAGTAACCTTAAGTATTCGTGAAGTTGAAGCAGATGATATTTTAGCGGAAGATATCTTTTCGGATTATCGTTTATTAGCTAAAAAGGATTTAGTTTTAACGGAACGAATTATTGCTTTACTTAAACTTCGAAAAGTGGATGAATTATCTGTCTATCTGCCATCGGATTCGGTACGGATTGTCCATGATTTAAGTGCTCAGCGAACGAGAGAATACGAAGATTTATTTTCACCACTAATGGAGGAAAAAGATCCAATCGATGACTATAAAGAAACCGTTCATCAACTTTTTATGACAACACTAGAGAATGTTGTCCATGAATTGCGTTATGGTCAAATTTTAAAAAGCATACAAGATACCGCTTATGTTCGCGGTGTTTTTGAAAAAACTTTAGAAGAAAAACATCGCTATGAGTTACTTATGCGTTTAAAGGAATGGGATGAGTATTCTTTTGTTCATTCATTTGATGTATTTGTATTAGGAACCATTTTTGCTCGTTATTTGGGGTTAACAGATATCGAAACATTAGCAAGAGGTTATTTGTTCCATGATATTGGGAAGGTCTTTATCCCCCAAGAAATATTAAATTTAAAGCGTAAACTCTCAGAAGATGAGTTTGAAATTGTTAAAACACATACAACAAAGGGTTATGAGCTTCTTCTCGAAAATAACGAGAAAGATATCGCCTATTTAGCGCGAGATCATCATGAACGCTTTGCTGGGAAAGGCTATCCCAATCAGCTTTGTGCGGATGATATGAGTGAAGGGGTACAGTTGCTACAAATTATTGATGTGTATTCTGCGATGACGTCTAAGCGAGTCTATCACGATGGTTATGGAGCAACGGATGCGTTAGCTGTTTTATACAAGGACCGACATTTATATAACGAAAAATTTATGCATAAATTTGTAGAATGTTTAGGCATCTACCCCGTTAACTCTGTTGTGATGCTATCAGATAATCGTAGTGCACAAGTCGAGCTTGTTTATGATTTATTTCCTACATTGCCCAAGGTAAAATTACTAGATGAGCAAACATCAATGAACCTGCCCTTGAATTATAGTGTTAAAATAGCCAAAATGATTGATTATCGTGCAAATAGCTTTGAAGAGATTTTTAACCTATTCGTAGAGCAATTAATCAGATGTGACGAAAATGGTCTAAGAATGCATTTTAGTAAATTAATTGATCATTTACACCCTAAAGAAATTGTCCTAAAAATATTCTTACCAGCTTTTCGCATTTTACGTCTGTTAACGAGAGAAATACAAACGGATATGACGAAATATAGAAATTCTATTACTATTTTAAAGAAGTTATTAGAAGAACAATTAAACGTTTTGTATATGGACTATCAGCATGAAAAAACGACCATTCTAGTTGTGGAAACAACCCTTCGTGAAAACTTCTTCATTAAGCTTGTACAAAGTATTCTGTATATTGATAAAATTGTGCCTTTCTTCATAAACCCAGGTGATGATCAACGTATTACACAGCTAATGGGGCATTGTGATGTCAATGTCGCTTATTTTATTGAGGATGAACAAACCGTTGAAAAGCGAGTACGTCCAATGCGAGAAGGAGCCTTTCTCTATTATTCATTAGCTGATATAGAGGAATTACTTGTTAGTTTAATCGGTATGAGTGTGAAAAAGTTTTCATTTGAGGAAAAAATGCAAGAGCGTTTATTTTCAACTTACAAAGCATAAGAAGAGGGAGTTGCCAACAATGGCGACCCCCTCTTTACTATTTTTACTATTAAAATTGAAGATGTTTTTCAATATAGGCTTTAACTTCTGAAATTGGCATACGAACTTGTGTCATAGAATCGCGGTGACGTACTGTCACTTGGCCATCTTCTTTTGAGTCAAAATCGTATGTGATACAGAATGGTGTACCGATTTCATCTTGGCGACGGTAACGTTTACCGATTGATTGGGATTCATCAAAATCAACAGGGAACGCTTTGCGAAGTTCTGCCCAAACGTCCGTAGCTTCATCAGATAATTTTTTAGAAAGAGGTAGAACAGCAGCTTTAAAGGGCGCAATTGCTGGGTGGAAACGTAAAACAGTACGTTTATCGTCACCTTCCAGCTCCTCTTCATCATATGCATCGCATAGGAATGCTAATGTCACACGGTCAGCCCCTAAAGATGGTTCGATACAATAAGGAATATAACGTTCATTTGAAATAGGATCGATATAAGTGAAATCTTCACCTGAATGTTCCATATGTTGTTTCAAATCATAATCTGTACGATCAGCGATACCCCAAAGCTCTCCCCAGCCAAATGGGAATTTAAATTCGATATCTGTTGTTGCGTTAGAATAGTGAGACAGCTCATCATCCTCGTGATCGCGAAGACGCATAGACTCTTCTTTCATGCCTAAGTTTAATAACCAATTTTTACAGAATTCTTTCCAATAAGAGTGCCATTCAAGATCCTCGCCTGGCTTACAGAAGAATTCAAGTTCCATTTGTTCGAATTCACGTGTACGGAAAGTAAAGTTACCTGGTGTAATTTCATTTCGGAAAGATTTACCAACTTGTGCAATACCAAATGGTGTACGTTTACGCATAGAGCGTTGAACATTTTTAAAGTTTACGAAAATACCTTGTGCTGTTTCTGGACGTAAGAAAATCTCGTTCGTAGAAGACTCCGTTACACCCTGGAATGTTTTAAACATTAGGTTGAATTGGCGAATATCTGTGAAATCAGCTTTACCACAATCAGGGCACACTACATCGTATTTAATCATTGTTTCTTTCATTTGGTCGAATGTCATACCATCAACAATGATTTCATCACCTTTTGCTAACGCTGCGTCTTCAATGATTTTATCAGCGCGATGGCGAGCCTTACATGATTTACAGTCGATCATTGGATCATTAAAGTTCCCAACGTGACCAGAAGCGACCCAAGCTTTTGGGTTCATTAAGATGGCAGCATCGATACCAACATTGTGCTCTGATTCCTGAACGAATTTTTGCCACCAAGCTTTTTTAATATTGTTTTTTAATTCAACACCAAGAGGACCGTAATCCCAAGTGTTTGCTAGACCACCGTAGATTTCTGAGCCTGGGAAGACAAAGCCTCGGTGTTTTGCTAATGATACAATTGTTTCCATTGATTTGTTAGCCATAAAATAGCCTCCTTCAAAATTTTTCACCTTTTTTAGCGGTAAAACGCTAAAGCTTTTCATTCAGTGTAGACTAAATGAAAATAGCACCCGTCTCCGGGCACAATGTATGCCCAGGGACGAGTGCTAATACCCGCGGTTCCACCCTGATTGTTTTAAACAAAACGTTTAAAACCTCTTTTCAAAAAGTTAGCTCAAGGAGTGCCTTTTCTCTGTTACTATGTAGACTTTCACCATCTTCTACTCGCTCTTGAATGGAACAGATACTTTTTTCCTATCATCGCCTGTATAACGCAATTTGCTCGAAAATATAAATAGAGCTAGCGTATGTGTCAACATTGTAGCACGTAGTTCTTTGATTCGCAATCATTATTAAACTGTATAGAAAACATATGATGTTCAGATGGCCATAAACAAGTTTTAACGGCCAACAACCTCGTCACATGAGGGGACGGTAAATATTGTTTCGGGCTTTTTTCTAGTCATACAAAAAAGCTGCCCCATAAGTCAATAATGACCAAAGGAACAGCTTTTTAGATTAGCCAACACTTATTTTTTTAATGAAATCTCAAATTTGGAATCTACTTCTCCTGCAAATACTACTATACCGTTTTCTGGTAATAAAACTTCGTTCATACCACTCACCACAGTGTAGTTCACGCAATTACCTGCTTGATCGTATACAGCAAAGGAGCCCTTGGATGGCATTTTAACGGTCATGATTTTTTCTTTTGCATTCATTGGGACTGAAAACCATTTGGCAAGGCCGTCTGCTTGGATCGTTGTCACAGATTGTTTGCCAGGGTAGAGCGGTTTTACAAGCTCCTCATGACCATATAAACCCCCTGCTACTGTGAAATATTCAACTCCATTTTTCTTAAAGAATTCGATTTCCATAGTATCTCGACCAGCCATGCTAGGGATTTGCAGCTGGTTAACTGCTTGGTTTGCTCCAATAATTTTATTAGTTAACAAATAGCCTGGAACATCTTTAATCGTATCTATTGTTACAGTTGGTGCAGAATTAGTGTAGAGCATCGATGAAAATTTCTCATTCATCAAATAATATTTTTTCCCTTCACGTTTCTCCCATACGGCAGCTACGTCTTTCGTTAAGATATTACCTTCGAGCTTTTCAGCTTTATACTCTGAAACGGCTGTTTGGGGAAGACTGGGTACATTTAAATACAAGCTGGACCATAAATAGGTGTGTCCATTTTTCTCCTCTATGAACTTTATCTTTTCTGTACCTTCATTGTTCACAAATGAACCATCTGCTGTATACGAATACGTTTGGACAGGGTTATTAGGGACCGATAGCGTAGATACAGACAATTCACCAAGAGAATTAATTTCTACCTTCATTAACGCACCTGAAATACCACCATAAATACCTACATGCTGCGATAATTCCTGTGGCATTTCTGCCTTAATAGGCACGCCATGAGACTTTTTCGGCTTCAGTTCATGAATAATACCTTTTTCCAGAAGTGAACTAAGCAGAAGTTCATTAGCTAACAATTGATCTATTAAGCTTTGACCTCCTGAAGAGACAACAGCCGCAGCCATGTTGTATTCCGGGAGTACAACTAATGAAGAATGATAAGATAATGTATCTCCACCTTTTGTAAGTGCCTTGATACCATATTCACTGAATGGGAACAAGCGAACACTATCCCAACCTAGCCCGTAAGCAACGAAAGACGGATCGGCTTCCTCAGGCCACATGCCTCTTTTATACTCATCTTGTGCCATAGCTACTACCGATTTACTAGAAAGAATATCCTCGACCTGTCCTGTGAATATTTGTGAGAATTTAACGAGATCTTCAGCTGTGGAGTAAATGCCGCCAGTTCCAATAATGTTTGTATTTTCTGGCGGTAGTTGTCCGTTATAGGTAGGGGAGTAGATACCAGCTAGTTTCAAAGAATCCACAAGGTTCTGCGGTGTTTTCGTATGGTTCATTTCTAGAGGCTCTGTAAAATACTTGTTGATAAATGCGGTGAAGCTCATGCCACTCACTCGCTCTATCAGAATCTCAGCTAACGTAAAACCATCGTTACAGTAAACCGAAAAAGCTCCCGGGTCAACCTTTAAGTTTTGAGTGGCTAAATGCTTTAGCAAAATATCATGGGCATACGCATCGTTATCGTCATATAAAAATGTATTTAGCGACGAAGTTCCTAGCAGGCCGGAGGAATGATTCAGAAGCATACGAGGCGTAATTTGTTTGTAACGGTCGTCTTTCATCTTAAAATCAGGTATATAGTTCACCACAGGCAAATCCAAATCTACCTTACCTTCATCGACAAGCTTCATAACAGCCGCTGTGAGCACCATTTTGCTTGTAGAACCTATACCGTACATTGTATTTGCAGTAAGCGGTCTATTGCCATTTAAATCGTTTTTGCCAGCATGCCCTGAAATGACAATTTCTCCACCATCAATGAGTGCGTATTGCAAACTTGTAGCGCCGTACGTTTCGGTTAGCAGCTTAGCTTTTTCTATGCCTACTTCTCTGGTCGCATCAAATGTAAGACTATCGCTGTTGTTGATGGCAGTTGTGGCCATTGTAGACATGGGGGCTAGTATTGTTAACATGAGGATTAAAAAGATTGACGTTCTTTTTCTACCTGTGCAAGTGACTATCTTCATTTTCATTGCCTTTCTCATTTGAATCTTCTCCTTTCATTAGCTGTTAATGGGGCCTTTTATCGGGCCTTAAGGAAAGCTTATACAACGGAGATGTACTGTCGGTGACGATAGTATGAACAGAGTATGAACAAGTGAAAAAATGTTACAATCGACAATGTGAATTTCGGAAGGGTTTGCTTTCATATCAGCTTAGATGCAAAGTGGAGGAGACTTTTTTCAATGGGTTTAATTTATTCGTTCAAAATACGGCCTTAAGTTTTTTACAAGTATTTTTAATTTTGTATAATGTAGCTCCAATGAACTCTTGCCAAAGTAGCGATAATACCCATATGAACTATTATGGAGAACAAAAAAATACTACAACTTCTCAACAAGAAAGCTTGCATGAGAGCCGTAGTAAACAACAACCGACTACAGGCCTTAAAGCTTTTTGAAAATTAGTTTTGGAACTTCTCTGGAAATACGAATGTTTTTAATATCATGGTCAATGCTGCACGTTTATAAGCGATTTGATTTCAACAAATCGTGTAGCCTTCATGACAAATTACCCTTAATCTAAAATGCACTACACATATCCGCATAACTGATCACAGATTACTGCTATTTTATGCAGTATGTTGTATAATTGAAATACTGCTTTAATTATGCAAAGCATTATTATAACACCTTTTGTATAGAATTAGTGTAATACTTTGCATACCTATCATTCTATAGTATATAATAATTGAGCATAAGTATAACACTATTAGATTTGAGGCGGTGAGTCCAATCGAACTCAATAAACGTCAGGAAAACATTTTACAAATTGTGAAAGAAAACGGCCCTATCACTGGGGAACATATTGCAGAACGTCTCAATCTGACTAGAGCGACTTTAAGACCAGATTTAGCGATCCTTACGATGGCGGGATTTTTAGATGCAAGACCACGAGTTGGTTATTTCTATTCAGGGAAAAAGGCATCCGTTACATTGATGGATAGTATTCACAATTTAAAAGTAAAGGATTTTCATTCAGGCCCTGTAGTTGTCCCAGAAACAATGACGGTTTATGATGCAATTTGCTTTATGTTTTCAGAAGATGTTGGTACACTCTTTGTCGTAGATAAGAATGAGTTTTTGACAGGCGTACTATCTCGCAAAGATTTACTGCGTACAAGTATTGGCACGCAGGATTTAAATAAAATTCCTGTACATATAATTATGACACGTATGCCTAATATTTCGTACTGTGAAAGATCAGATTCTTTGGTTGTTGCTGCGAACAAGCTCATTGAACGAGAAGTTGATTCGCTACCAGTAGTCGAACCACAAGAGGGTGGTTTGACAATTATAGGCCGTCTTACAAAAACAACGATTACACGAGCTTTCTTATCTCTTGCGCAAAATGACTAAATTTGAAGGAGAGCTGCATGAAAAGACTACGCGTATTTGTTGTATCTGACTCTGTTGGGGAAACTGGCGACCAAGTTGCGAAAGCAGTAATTAGCCAGTTTCGACCCGGTCTAGAGAATACTGTTATCCGACGATTTCCACATATTCAATCGGAGGAGCTTATTCGTAAGATTGTTTTCCTTGCAGCACAACAACAAGCATTTATTGTTTACACACTTGTTCGTCAAGAAATGCGAAAGTTATTACGTGATTTATGTGAACAGGAAAAGATACATGCAGTCGATATAATAGGTCCTGCATTACAATCAATGGCAACCTTTATGGAAGAAAATCCATTGGAGACACCTGGAATTGTTCATATGCTTGACGATGATTATTTTAAAAAAATTGAAGCCATTGAATTTGCAGTTAAATATGATGATGGTCGTGATCCCCGTGGATTATTACAAGCTGATATCGTGTTGGTAGGCGTATCCCGAACGTCTAAAACACCCCTTTCACAATATTTAGCACATAAAAAGTATAAGGTGGCGAATGTCCCTTTAGTTCCTGAAGTAGAACCACCTGAAGAGCTATTACAGTTAGACCCTAAAAAATGTTTTGGCTTAATCATCTCTCCTGAGAAGTTAAATTCTATAAGGAAGGAAAGATTAATGTCTCTCGGATTAAATGATGATGCCATTTATGCGCAACATAATCGTATTTTAGAAGAGATTCAACATTTTGAAAAAATTGTCGGCAAAATAGGCTGTCGAGTAATAGATGTGACCAATAAAGCTGTGGAAGAGACAGCAAATACTATCATAGAACATATTTTGACTTGCAAATAAATTATACAAAAATAAACCACCTCGGTGATAGAGGCGGTTTTTTTGAGTGGATTTTGAAATTAGTATAGATAAAAACTAATTTTTGTTTTATAATAATAAAATTGTGGTAAAAATATTTATAAGAGAAAAATCCTAATTTTTTGTCGAGAAATAAAGGAATTTTAAAACGAATAGCGAATTGTGTTTCTAGAACGTAATTATTAAAGATGGTGATGATGGATTTGGCAGGGAAGATTCCAGAGGAAGTAATTGAACAGATTCGTACACAATCGGATATCGTTGATGTTATTAGTGAATACATGCAGCTGACCAAGCGTGGGCGAAATTGGTTTGGCCTCTGTCCTTTTCATGGAGAACAAACACCGTCTTTCTCTGTATCAACGGACAAGCAAATATTCCATTGCTTTGGATGTGGTGCAGGGGGAAATGCCATTACTTTTGTAATGGACATTGAAGGCATATCTTTTCCTGATGCAGTTGTGAAACTTGGAGAACGAGCTGGCATACATTTAAATGTTGAGCCAAGTTTTCCTGGGGGAGCAAAAAAGATTTCTAAAGCGGAAGAAAGGATGAAAGAAGCACACGCTTTTACAGCAGATTTTTTCCACCATCTACTGTTAAATACAGAAGATGGCGAAGAACCTTTAAATTATTTGCTAGAAAGAGGATTTACAAGGGAGCTTATAGAATCTAATAACATCGGTTGGTCTCTCCCAAGCTTTGACGCACTAACAATATTGCTTGAAAGAAAAGGTTATAACTTACAAGAGATGGCGGAAAGTGGGTTAATTATTAAGCGAGAGGGAGAAGAACGTTATTTTGATCGTTTTAGAGGAAGGATCATGTTCCCGATTCGAGATGAGAATGGTAAAATTATTGCCTTCTCAGGACGAATACTTTCATCAACGGGTGAGGAAGCGAAATATTTAAATAGTCCAGAATCACCAATATTTCAGAAAAGTGAAGTGCTCTATAACCTAGATAAAGCACGAACTTCTATCAGAAAAAATCGTCAAGTAGTATTGATGGAAGGTTTTATGGATGTGTTAGCAGCTAACTCTGTAGGTGTTATGAATGCCGTAGCAACAATGGGTACCTCGCTAACAAATCAGCATATCACAAAGCTTAAGCGCTTAGTAGAGCAAATTACGATTTGCTATGATGGTGATAATGCTGGATTTGATGCAGCGAAAAGAGCGGCGCAGCTTTTGCATACGGAGCGCATGAAAGTAGATATTGCTGTGTTACCAGAAAAATTGGACCCTGATGAATATATTCGCACGTTAGGCGGACAAGCATTTAAGGAACAAATTTTGGAAAACCCTCATGCGTATATTGCTTTTATGATGATGCATGCTAGACGAAATAAGAACTTTCAATTTGAAAATGATACGCTTCAATATATACAAGAAGTCCTTGAACAGCTCATAGGTAGATCGTCGCCAGTTGAACGAGATTTGTATATACGACAGCTATCAAATGAAACAAATATCTCGGAAGAAGCCATTTATGCCCAATTCCGAAAACTGGAGGCGAATCAGGTACGTTCTGCAAAAACAGAAATGCCGACACAAACGCCTTCAATGCCAGTCACGCAACAACAAAAGCCTATGGATGCAGCTGAACGTGCCGAACGTTTATTACTGGCTCATATGCTTCATAATATAGATGTAGTGGACAGGGTATTACGGAGTGAGCTAAAAGAGCCATTTGTACGAGATGCTTATATGGCTGTTTTTGTTCGCTTAGTAGGATTTTATGAGGAATATGGTCATCCTGATTATCAACGTTTTATGGAGATTTTGGATGACGCTGAATTACGGAAAATTGTTATGGAAGCGGCTTTAGTCGAGCGAGATCCTGATCAAGCAGAGGCAGAGGTTGTGGACTCAATCCGTCAGCTTCAAAAATATAGAATTGAGCAAGAAATTTATCAAAAGATGCATGAGTCAAAGGAAGCGGAGAAGATGCATGAGTATGCACGTGCACTTGAAATCGCCCAACAGATTATTCATTTAAGAAAATCGTTATCGGCGATTTAACCCGATTCGGTTGTTTAGAAGGAGGAAGGTTTATGGCGGACAAGTCAGAACGTTCAAAAGAGATAGAAGTAGAAATTACATTAGATGATGCAAAAAAATTCCTACAAGAAAAAGCAAAAACAGAGGGTGAAATTTCTATGAAAGAAATTTCAGAGAAACTAACACCTTATGAATTGGAAAATGAAGAAATTTTCCATTTTGCTGAGGATCTTGAAAAGCATAAAGACATTCAAATTATTGGAAAAGAAGAATTTGAAGAAGAAAGTCTAATGAAAGAAGAAGCGAACGAAGAGACTTTCGACTTAAATGATTTGAGTGTACCACCAGGTGTTAAAATCAATGACCCTGTACGTATGTATTTAAAGGAAATCGGTCGAGTTGATTTACTATCTGCAGAGCAAGAAATCGCACTAGCTGAGCGTATTGAGCAAGGTGATGAAGAAGCACGTAAGCGTCTTGCAGAAGCAAACTTACGTCTGGTAGTATCTATCGCTAAACGTTATGTAGGTCGTGGAATGCTATTCCTTGATTTAATTCAAGAGGGGAACATGGGTCTTATTAAGGCCGTTGAGAAATTTGATTACCGTAAAGGGTTTAAATTCTCTACGTACGCTACATGGTGGATTCGTCAGGCTATTACGCGTGCCATTGCAGACCAAGCACGTACAATTCGTATTCCGGTTCATATGGTCGAAACCATTAATAAATTAATACGTGTACAACGTCAACTTTTACAAGATCTTGGCCGAGAACCTTCTCCAGAAGAAATTGGCGAAGAAATGGATTTAACGCCAGAAAAAGTACGCGAAATTTTAAAAATTGCACAAGAACCAGTATCTCTTGAAACACCGATAGGAGAAGAAGATGATTCCCATTTAGGAGACTTTATCGAGGATTCTGAAGCACAATCTCCATCTGACCATGCAGCTTATGAATTGTTAAAAGAACAGCTAGAAGATGTCCTTGATACATTAACAGACCGTGAAGAAAACGTACTTCGTTTACGTTTTGGTTTAGATGATGGTCGTACAAGAACTTTAGAAGAGGTAGGCAAGGTTTTTGGCGTAACCCGTGAACGTATTCGTCAAATTGAAGCGAAGGCTCTAAGAAAATTACGCCACCCTTCTCGTAGTAAACGTCTAAAAGACTTCTTAGAATAATGTAAATAGATGGAGCTATCCTACTAGTGTGAAATTACCTAGTTGGATAGCTCCTTTTTTATACCATTGAAAAGGTAAATAGCCCCGTTATTCCCCAATCTTGTTTCCGCTAATAATAGATAATTAGAATGAAGGGAATGGGAGATTTGCGACTTTATACAGATGTATTTCCGAAAGGTGTGAGATAAAATTGTAATGCAACCATTATTAAGCAATGTTTGGAGTTAACATTATGACGAATCCCCGGAAAAAAATTATTCTAAATGAAATTTTGTTTTGGAAGCAAAATAAGCTATTACCAGAGCACTATTGTGACTTTTTAGCAGCTCTTTATACAGAGGGGGCTGATATAGAGGAGTTAGAACCGGTTCAAGATCCTAAACAAGCAATCTTGCCATCTGAAAAAAGAAAGATGCTACTTTTGGTAGCAAGTCTATGTATCGCTATAATAGCTGTTTTGGCTATCTATTTTACAATAAAATCATTAACACTGATTTTAACCGTTGTCGTAGGTATAGGTGCATGCATATTATTTATCGCTGCGTTTCAAATGGCTCAAAAAAAACATCTATTAGCTCCTATATTTCATTTACTTGCCGCCATCCTATTATTTAGTATATCTATCCGTGTGTGCACTACATATTTTAGTGGAGATAATATCGTTTTGTTTTGCTTGATTGCAGCCAATTGTCTTATTTGGCTTTGGTCAGGTATTAAAATGAAGCTACTCTATTTCACAGTCTCTGGTGTTTTAGGATTACTAGCACTGATTGGCTATTATATCATAAACTTATTGTAATTTTTTGACCCTTATCAATGATCTGCACACTTTATTTCATGTGTGCGGATTTTTTTATTTTTTTGGTATATGAATGTATGCAAAGGGTATGATAACAGTATGAAAAAAAGTTGTGAAATTGACCAAAATTTGGTTTGGCAAGACATATTCTATCCAATAGATACAGAAATGTCGAATTTGTTACAAACAAAGGAAAACTTAGCGAATAGGGCTTTTCGTTTCTTTGTTAATGAAGTACAATATTAGATGTTGACTGATTCTATATTATAATAGAAGTAGACTTAAAATGAGGAGGGGAAACTTATGAAAAACAATCCAGTCGTTCCTTACATCTTAATTCTGGCATTTGGTATTGGTCTTATTTTCTTCATGTCTTTACAAGGTGCAGATAACAAGAAAGAAATTGCTGCTGAACATGAGGGCGGTGGCGAAACTACTGAAACTACAGACGCAAATGATGATGGTGCAGCACTAGTACAATCTTGTATCGGTTGTCACGGTGGTGATTTAACTGGTAGTATGGGTCCAAACCTACATGGCTTAGATGAAGCCCATATCGTTGAAGTTTTAACAAAGGGTATCGAAGGTACTCCAATGCAACCAAACATGAAAACTGAAGCAGAAGCAAAAGCTATTGCTGAATACATTTCTACTTTAGAATAGTATGACTGACAAGTAGCTGTACTGAAATAGTACAGCTACTTTTTAAATGTAAAGAATCATGAAATGGGGTTGTCCACATGAATACTGTGAGACAACTCCATTTGTTTTTTTTCACGACATCATCCATACTAGTAATGGACTCTATTTAAGGTAGGCGGTATAAAATGAACGCACAAAAACTTTCAAAGCGATTAGAAACAGTAGCAAAATTTGTTCCCACAGGAGCGGTAGTAGCGGATATAGGTAGTGACCATGCCTATCTGCCTTGCTATTTAATTCATCAAGGAGTAGCTTCTTCAGCGATAGCAGGGGAAGTAGTAGCAGGCCCCTATGAATCAGCAGTGGGACAAGTACAAAAAGAAGGATTAAACAAAGAAATTACGGTACGTCTAGCAGATGGATTAGCAGCAATAGAATTAACTGACCATGTCGATACAGTAACGATCGCTGGAATGGGCGGTCCATTAATTGTCTCTATTTTAGAGAAGCATCCTGAAAAGCTGCAAGGTGTCACACGTCTCATTTTACAACCTAATATTCATGCCAAGGTAATCCGTGAGTGGGCTTTAGCACATAATTGGGCTATTCTCGATGAAGAAATTTTAGAGGAAGATGATAAAATCTATGAAATTCTTGTGTTGCAAAGAGCACAAATGGAGCTTTCGCCAGCAGAGATTTTATTTGGTCCTAAATTAAGCACACGTAAAGCACCAGCATTTATAAAAAAATGGACGCGTGAAAAAGAAAATTGGCAACGTGTGTTACAATCCATAAAAGATGCAGAACAAACACCTGAAATTGAAGAAAAACGTGCAGAGTTATTGGCTCTTATTCAATTAGTAGAAGGAGTTTTGTAAAATGAAGACGGTAAATGGTCAAGAAATTATTCAAGTATTCGAATCATGGTCGCCTAAAAAACTGGCTTGCATGGAGAATGATCCAATCGGTTTAGCGATTGGTACACTCAATAAACCTGTTAGCAAAGTATTAGTCACTTTAGATGTCAATGAAGCTGTTGCGAATGAGGCCATTGAAAAAGGATGTGAGCTGATCATTGCACATCATCCTCCTATTTTTAGACGTCTAGCGAATATTCGTACAGACCATCCAGCAGGGCGATTATATGAAAAACTCATTAAACATGATATCGCTGTTTATGCGGCGCATACAAATTTAGATGTAGCTGAAGGTGGAGTCAATGATTTACTAGCAGATGCGCTTCAGCTACAGGACCGTACGATACTAGAAGAAACTTACTCAGAACATCTTTTAAAGCTTGCTGTTTTTATCCCTTCTGCAAATGCTGAAGATTTACGCGAGATGCTAGCCAAGGCTGGAGCAGGGCGCATTGGAGAATATGAAGCATGTAGTTATACAACTGCTGGAGAAGGACGGTTCCGCGCGTTAGCAGGTGCAAATCCATTTGTTGGCTCTATTGGTGAATTACATGTTGAAGAAGAAGTAAAGGTAGAAGTCGTATTTCCTGAATCCATGAAAACCCGTGTTTTAAAGGCAATGTTTACTAGTCATCCGTATGAAGAGCCAGCCTATGATGTAATTCGTCTTGAACAGCAAACGAACAGAATGGGATTAGGGCGTGTAGGTCACTTAGCAAAGGAAATGACCTTACAACAATTCGCAGAGTTCGTGAAGGAGCAGTTACAGGTTCCAGCGGTTCGTGTCGTAGGTGATTTACAGTCTATGATTAAAAAGGTTGCGCTTGTGGGTGGAGATGGTAATAAGTATATTTATGCAGCGAAACGTGCAGGAGCAGATGTTTTTTTAACGGGTGATATGTACTTCCATACAGCACAGGATGCTCAAGCGATGGATCTGCAAATTGTAGACCCAGGTCATCATGTAGAAAAAGTGATGATTGCAGGGGTGGCGGAGAAAATGACGAAGCTATGTGCGGATAAAAAATATGTAGTTGAATTTGTACAATCAACTATCCATACAGAACCATTTTTATTTGTTTAAGCGAGGGGAATAGATGTGGCTAATGAAAGACCTACTGGCAATAAGGCTGGTAAACTGTGGATTATAATCGGTTTATTCATCGCTGTTTTTGGTATAGGGATGACGGTTATGACGAATATGATGAATGAAAAGAAAATTGATGCCATGACCGTACAATGTGAAGAAGATGGCGGTCAAGCCATCATATCAAAGGAAAAAAACTTCCTTTCCACGAGTTATTCATTTGAATGTAAACAATAATAAAAGGATGAACATTACTAGGTAGTGTTCATCCTTTTTGTATGCCAAGAATGTAGGATAATGATAAAATGAGCATGAAATCTATTAGCAGAAATGGAGAGATATAACTTGTTTATTCGTTTAACTAAAGAACAGCAAGAAATGATAGTAGCTGATATTCAGCGATTTTTCTACACGCATCGTGATGAAGACATTAGTGAATTTGAAGCAGAGCGTGTGTTAGATTTTATCAAGGAAAATATCGCCCCATATATTTATAATGCAGCAGTTTCAGACGCAAAATATGTAGTGGAAAGACAGTTTAGCTCCATGGAAGAGGAATTAGAGGCGTTGGAACAGCCCATTAAATTAAAGTAATGAATGAGTTCAAAAGTCTCGAATTTAAATAATTGACAGAAAATAAATAAATATGGTAATTTAATCTTGAATTAAAGATTGTTTAATTCGAAATATTCAAAGCGACTACATAGAGGCCATGAATAAAGCTGTTTGTATCTGACCAAAATGGTATGAGTGTTGTTCGCGTACATGGAATGACAATGATTTCACAAAATGAATGGGAAAACGAGGAGGGTCATATGTTAAAAATCGGTATTATTTTAGGAAGTACGCGAGAAGGTCGGGTTAGCCCACAAGTTGGAGCGTGGGTAAAGGAAGTTGCAGAAAAACGCCGTGATGCGGAATATGAAATAATTGATATCGCTGATTTTAAATTACCGTTTCTTGGAGAACCAGGAGGAGATACTTCTGGAGTAGCGACATGGTCAGAGAAAGTAGCTGCATGTGACGGCTTTGTCTTTATTGTAGCAGAGTATAACCATTCAATCACAGGTGCACTAAAAAATGCATTAGACTTTTTACGAGTAGAATGGAACAATAAAGCTGCGGGTATCGTTTCCTATGGTTCAGTTGGAGGAGCACGTGCTGCGGAGCATTTACGAGGGATTCTTGGAGAATTACTAGTTGCCGATGTTCGAGTTCATCCAGCTTTATCATTATTTACTGATTTTGAAAACGGCTCGGTCTTTAAGCCAAAAGAAGTGCAGGCAGATTCAGTTCATCAAATGTTAGATCAGCTTATTCCTTGGTCAACAGCTTTAAAAACAATTCGATCTTAATTTTGTGGCAATAGGCACATTAAATGCGCTTATGGTCTTTATTAAAAGCAAACATATAGACAGCCGCTTTCAGCTATATTAACAGCATGGAAGCGGTTGTTTTTTGTTGGAATCATTCCCATTAATGTTCGATTTCTTCAATAACTTTTTCTTTCAAATCTGCATCCATAGAGGATAGTTTGACCGTATTTGAAAGTCGTTCCTTTAATTCCTTATCCGTCAAAATTCCACGCTCTTTTAGAATTTGTACGAGTAGATCCAAGGTCATAATATTTTTAATTTCTGCTGCGTTTGCATCCATTTAAAACCCTCCAAAAATATAGAATTACTACCTCTTTAGTGTACTCCTTTTTAAAAATCATGACACAGAAAGGACAAAACATAGCAAATTTATTTCGTGTTCCGGAATATGTGAGGGAAATTAAGCAATGCCAGTAATGGTCTATTTCATAGTAGCGATAAAACAGTGATAGAAAACGGTGAATATTGTATTTGCAGAGCTCATACCTTCCTAACAGGGGGGATTTCATTGTGAAACGGATAGGAGTCGTTACAGGATTAATGCTGGTCATTATCGCAATCATCATCCTGTTTAATAAATATGTAGATGGTAAGCCTTTAGAAGCCACTATCGAGAAAGGGCCAATAATTACGAAAGAAGAGTTGAGTTTATCACTATTGAAAGATAAGCTCCTTGAGAAATACGTCGGTATTGATGTTAAAACAACTGCGGAAAAGAAATTGGTCATCCAAATTGTAGGGGGAGAAGAGTATGTTCAGTCGGTTAAAACAGACATGGAAGCTATTGCTAAAAGTGCTATAAAAACTTCTGCCTTAAAGGATTATCCGATTGTTTTTGAAAGATGGGAATTTACATCATTGCTCGATGGTAATAAAGCGATGGGTAATGATATTAATCTATTAATTGAAGATTTAATTAAAGGGTTACAATCTTTTGATGTATACGAATACTTAATACTGGAGAATCGAACAACCATTACGATTCAAACAACTATAAAAGGTGACAATGCGGAGGCACTTCAACTAGCGACTAAGATGGAAGGCGCAGTAAAAAAAATTGTCCAAATGAATGTGAATCAAAGTGATGCCTATGTCATTCATATATTAAATGGGGAGCGAGAAAAAATAAATTGAAAAAGCATCGAGACTTTAAATCTTGATGCCTTCTTTTTTGCTATGTAATTTCTTAATGTGAAACTTAATTAATAACGCATTTACTTACTCATGGCAAATAAAGCTTGATAGAGTGTTGCGAGGAGTGCAACAAAGTGCATGTCGTCAGATTGGAAAAGTTTAAACATTAGTCCGGTCCGTATGAGCTCGGTCTCTATCGGGCTTGCGCTGGCAATTTTCTCTTCATTACAATATAAATAGGCGGTAGCAGTAAAATCCTTCTCAAAACGAAATGCCAAATTGTCCATTGTAAAGGTGTACGAGGATTCTAATAATTGAACTGTTTTTCGGACAATCGGTATGGTGCTACCATCTGGCATAATGAGCTGATGACTAACCCCTTTTGTTAACAGAGTAGATTGTACTTGAAAAAGGGGGGCACCTAATGTTGTTCGTGTTTCATAACGATAGGGTAAAGTTTGCTGTGTCGCAACTAATAATACGGCATTTAAAACTTTACCAGTAGAAGAACGCTCTACTTTTTGAAGCACACACACTGTTTCGTTGTTTTCATTCGTAATAGGAATATCAGAAAAGCTTTTAAAGGCCTTTGGATAGTTAAGTGTAAATGTTGCCATAAAGAAACCTCCATTCATTATGTATACGAGTATGTCATCCAGGAGGTTTCACAAAATTACAGGAGGGGAAAGTTTTGAGCTATTGTTTTCAACCAATTTCACAAGAACAAGCAGAAGATATCGCCTATAACTGGCATTATGAGGGTGACTATTCTTTTTATGATATGGAGGCTGATCAGGAGGATTTACGTGCTTTTCTCAATCCGTATACAAGAGGAAATTCTATTTTTGCGGTCTTAAAAAAACAAGAACTAGTTGCTTATTTTAGCATTATGACGGTTGGAGACCAAACGATGGAGATTGGCTTAGGCATGAAACCTAGTCTTACAGGAAAAGGCCTAGGCTTTGATTTTTTAAAAAATGCTATTGATTTTGTCTTGGCAAACTATCCATGTGAAATGATCACCTTATCGGTCGCCACATTTAATCTAAGAGCAATCAAGCTATATCGCAAGGTAGGATTTAAAGATGCTCATACTTATATGCAAGCAACAAATGGTGGTGTCTATGAATTTCTAAAAATGGACTATATAAAAGGCTACTAAAGAGAGACAAGTATCTCGCTTTCAGTAGCCTTTTTAACTATTTAAGGTTGTGCGATTTGACCTGAGAGAGCACGTTTTTCCTGCTCTGTATCAAATTCCTTCTCCATTTTTGAAACAACTACTGTCGCCACACCATTACCAATAAGATTTGTAACAGCTCGAGCTTCGGACATGAAGCGGTCAACCCCGATTAGTAATGCAATTCCTTCTACGGGAATCATCGGGAATGCTGCTAATGTGGCAGCAAGTGTAATAAACCCAGAGCCTGTTACGCCCGCAGCCCCCTTAGATGTAAGCATTAGAATGGCTAGTAATGTGATTTGATGCCAAATATCTAAATCAACACCGTAAGCTTGGGCAATAAATATAGCTGCCATCGATAAGTATATGGATGTTCCATCTAAGTTAAAGGAATAACCTGTTGGTATAACTAGCCCCACAACTTGCTTAGAACAGCCGTAGTTTTCTAATTTACGCATCATGGAAGGCAGCGCTGATTCAGATGAAGATGTACCAATAACGATGAAAATCTCATCTTTAATGTATTTAATAAATTTAAAAATACTAAAACCGAAGTAACGTGTAATGAATCCGATGATGACAACGATAAAAATAAACATTGTGATATAGACGGATAACATTAAAAATCCTAAGTTGCCAAGAGATTTAAGCCCAAAGTTGCCGATTGTATAACTCATGGCACCAAATGCGCCAATAGGAGAAATTTTCATTACCATATTAACGATTTTAAAGAAGATATCCGCAACTTGTTCAAAAAATTTAATAACTGGTTTAGCTGGTTCACCAATCGCCGCCGCCGCTAATCCAAATAATACAGCAGAGAATAAGACAGGTAGTAATTCACCATTTGCGAGAGCACCCATAACATTATCAGGGATAATTTGCATAATAAATGCACCCAAACCATGTTCCGCCGCTGCTGCATCTGTATATTGAGAGACATCCGCTCCTTTGGCAGCTTCTGTATTAAAACCTTTACCTGGTTGTACAATATTGACAACTATAAGACCAATTGCTAAGGCAAATGTTGAAACAATTTCAAAATAGATTAAAGCTTTTCCCCCGATTTTTCCAACCTTTTTGACATCACCCATACTACCAATACCAATTACAACCGTTAAGAAGATAATGGGTGCAATTAACATTTTGATTAGTTTTATAAATATATCCGCTAATATTTTTAGCTTAGCTCCAAACTCTGGGAACGTTGCACCTACTATAATCCCTAGGACGATAGCGATCAATACTTGTACTGTTAAGTTTTTAAAATTTATACGCATATAGTTCTCCCCCTACAATATCTATGAAGATTGTGTGAACGCTTTCATGTCGTTATCATAGCTGAAATTTTCCGACAATAGTTTTTATGACCGTAATGTTTCTATTGTTCATTTTGTTCATTTTTCAATGAGAGGGATGATAAATACAGTAATAGCAATGGTTTTAAGCTGTTTTATAGTAGTTTTGAATTTTGATAATCTATTATAATACAAAAGAAAAGATCCCTACTGTATGTATGGATCTATCATTAATGACCAAAAGTATTATGGTGCAACAATTTTTTTTATCTCAGCTAGGATCTCATCATTTTGTGTTTGGGTCTTATAAAAATCATAGACAGGGGCGAGCTGCTCCTTAAAGCGCTGTCGTTCCTTAAGACTCATTGTAGAAACATCAAAATTATCTTGCTGTTTAAGCTTTAACATATCTTCTTCATTCATACGGGCAGCCTGTTCAAACTGCCAATCCGTTGTTTCCTTCATAGCCTCCACCAATTGATGTTGAATTTTCGCTGGTAAGGAATCCCAAAAGCTTTCATTCATTAATACCGCATAGCCTAAAATACCATGCTGTGTGATGGTCATATGTTTTTGAACCTTGTAGAAACCTTTTGAGTAAATATTAGAGGCTGTATTTTCCTGTGCATCAATGGCGTGTTTCTCTAGGTCTGTATAAACCTCACTAAATGAAATCGGAATAGGCGTTGCTTTCAAAACTTCAAATTGTTTTTCCAATGTTTTACTAGGCATTGTGCGAATGCGTAAACCCTGTAAATCTTCAAATGTATGAATAGGGTGATCCACAGAGGTTAGATGCTTAAAGCCGTTGTACCAAAAGCCCAGTCCTTTTATATGAATAGGTTCTAGCTCGTTTAATAATTGATCACCTATTGTTCCTGTCAGCACTTCTTGTACCTCTTCATTTGTATTAAACAGGAAGGGTAAATCAAGAACTTGCCAATTCGGTACATAGGTTGTCATTTTAGAAAAGGTTGGGATAATCATTTCGACTTCTCCCTTTTGCAAAGCCTGAAACTCATTTTCATCATTAAATAAAGAGGAGTTGGAGTAAACATGCACTTTGACTTTGCCTTTTGTCTTTTCTTCTACTAATTCAGCAAATTTATTGGCAGCCTGTCCTTTTGGCGTATTTTCCGCTACTACATGACTTAAATGGATGGTAATTTGTGTGTCTAACCCCTTTTGCTCATCATCATAGGGAAGCGGGTTCGCGAAAAGTAAACCTTGTTGAACACTAATGGTGATCACTAAAAACAAGACAGTTACAATCGTTCCAATAATAAATTTTTTCATTGAATACACCCAATTTATTCGTATTTTCTATTGTTTTTGTTATTCTAACATATGGAGTGAGCTAAAATATAGTAGGGGGGAGGCGATAATCTTGAAATTTCAGAAGTTATCGATGCAAAGAAAAATTATGTCGCTGACTTTTTTTATTCTTATGCTTTCCTTTAGCATTGGTGGTACTTTTTTGTTGGGATATGTGATGAATGAACAAAAGAGCAAGCTTAGTGACCAAGCGTTACTTGTAGCCAAAACAGTCTCGCAGCTTCCCGAAATCAAAACCTATATTGCCCATGAAAACATAGAAATAGCCGTACAACATATTAACCCTGTGGTAGAAGAAATCCGAGATATAAATGGGGCTCAATATATAGTGGTTTTGGATATGAAAAGACGGAAGTATTCTCACCCAAATAGAAAGGAACTGGGTAGCATTTCGCAATCTGCTGATTTAAACGCTGCTTTTTCTGAACATTACTATACGTCAATCGCGCATGGGGAGCATGGTAACATGGTTCGTGCGTTTGTACCAATCATGAACAATCAAGGACAACAAATAGGTGTTACGGTCGTTGGATATAGTGTTTTGACGGTGGCGGAATTACTGCAATCCATGCAAACTGAGCTGATCATTACTTTACTACTATCTTTAATCTTTAGCGTATGGGGTGCACGAACATTAGGGCTTCATATGAAAAAGCAAATGTTTGGATTAGAGCCCCATGAAATTGCCAAAATGTATGTAGAACGAACGGAAACCTTTAATGCGATGCATGAGGGTATTATTGCTATCGATAATGATTTGACCATTACCATTTTTAATGAGAAAGCTTGCGAAATACTTGGGGTTGACGAAAAACCACCTAATTTGATTGGTCAGAAAATTTTTCATGTCTTACCGGATACAAGACTACCTGAAATTTTGGAACTTGATCAGCCGCTATTTAACCGAGAGTTATATATAAATGATCATAGTATTATGAGTAATCGTATTCCTATACAGGTTAATGGAGAAACTGTTGGAGCAGTGGCCATGTTTAAAGATCGTACAGAAGTTAAAAAGCTTGCTGAAGAACTGACTGGAGTACGAGCATTTGTCCAAGCGCTTCGTGTTCAAACACATGAGCATAAAAATAAACTGCATACGATAGCCGGACTTTTACAACTTGGACATCATGATCAGGCTTTATCCTACCTAACGCAGGTAAAGGAAGAACACGATGAAATTACTAACTTTTTAAATGAACGTATTAAGAATGAAAATATTTCAGGGCTATTACTTAGTAAAATTTCCTATGCTAAAGAACAAGGAATCCGACTGGAAATTGACCGTGAAAGTCGCTTAACATCTTTTCCACCTAATTTAGATCATCATGATTTCGTCATTCTATTTGGAAATTTAATAGAAAATGCCTTTGATGCATTAAGGGATATGCAGGTGAAGGAAAAGGTTATCCATGTTTCTGTCGATGAAGACGAGGATGTCTTAGCCATTCTTGTCACGGATAACGGTGTTGGCATGACAGATGAGATCAAGAGCCATATTTTTGACAATGGCTATTCTACAAAAGAGAAAAATTACAGGGGAATAGGGCTGTTTTTAATTAAAGAGATTGTTGAAAAAGGACAGGGTGATATTGAAGTCATCAGTGAACCAAATAAAGGGACTAGTTTTTTACTAACATTTTACTATGCGTAAGCATTAACGTGGGAATGGAGGGCTGATAGTGGTACAAATCAAAGTATTATTAATTGAGGATGATCCAATGGTGCGTGAAGTAAATCGACAGTTTATTGAAAAGGTCGATCAATTTCAGGTAATTGGACAAGCATCCAATGGTTTAGATGGAGTGACGCAAATTCGTCAACATCAGCCTGACTTAGTATTTATGGATATTTTTATGCCGGAGCAAGATGGCATCACTAGTTTACGTAAAATTCGCGAGCTGGACTTACCAGTAGATGTCATCACTGTAACGGCTGCGAATGATATGGACACGGTGAAACAAGTATTGCATCTAGGTGTTTTTGATTATATTATGAAGCCTTTTTCGTTTGAACGTGTTAAAGGGACACTTGAAAATTATTTACGCTTTAAAAAACAAACGCTAACGGAACGCGAGCTTACACAAGGCGAATTGGATCAATTATTCCATTATCGTGATGGACACAGCCCTTTGGAACAGTCTTCCTTATTACAAACAGAAAAAAATCTTCCGAAAGGTTTTAACCGTACAACGCTTGAAAAGGTGGTACACTTTTTGCAATCGGTAGATGGTGCATCGGCAGAAGAGGTTGCAAGTGGCGTTGGTATTGCCCGGGTGACGGCTAGAAGATATTTAGATTATTTAGAGAAACAAGAGAAAATTACGATGGATGTCCATTATGGTGGAATTGGTCGTCCGATAAACTATTATTTTAGTAAATAAAGAAAAAAATCCTGATTGTCATCATGACAACCAGGATTTATTTTATAGTAATCAATTGGGCATAATTTTCTCGACTGGTGTAGGTGTTTTAATCTTCGGTAGAATTTTATCTAATGTTACTGTACGTTTGATAACGTGTGTGGATGGATCATTTTCATCAAATTGATCCAAGAAGGAAATGACCTCTTTGACAATAGGCGTTGGTGTTGAAGCACCTGCTGTCACAGCAACTCTATTAATCCCTTTTAACCAATCTATTTTTAGCTCTGAAACGTCCGCGATACGATAGGAAGGTGTCCCAGCGATTTCAACAGAAACTTGCGTTAAACGATTGGAATTATTCGATTTAGGGTCGCCTACAACAATCAATAGATCTGCTTCGCCTGCCTGCTGAGCGACAGCTTCTTGACGAACTTGAGTAGCTAAACAAATCTCTTTGTGTACCTCAATATGAGGGAATTTTTCTTTTAAACTATCCATCAAATGGGCGACATCCCATTGGCTCATTGTCGTTTGATTAGTGACAAGCAATTTATCATTCGTTAAGTTTAACACATCAATATCATTGGAAGATTGAACTAAATGGACATGATCAGGTGCAACGCCAATGGCACCCTCAGGTTCCGGATGTCCTTTTTTCCCAATATAAATAATATCATAGCCTTCTGCAGATTTTTCACGAATTAAATCGTGAGTAACTGTTACATCAGGACATGTAGCATCAATGGACACTAGGCCTTTACGCTTCGCAATTTCACGAATTTCAGGTGAAACACCATGTGCTGTGAAAATCACAGTACCAGATTCAACTTGTTCGATAATTTCTAAGCGATTATCGCCGTCTAAAGTGATGATACCATCTTCTTCGAACGCGTCTGTGACATGTTTATTATGGACAATCATCCCTAAAATGTAGATAGGTCTTGGTAATGTTTTATCAAGTGCGGCGTTTCGTGCGATGACCATCGCATCAACAACACCGTAGCAATAGCCACGTGGATTAATTTTTAATACTTGCATGGTTGTGACTCCTTTCAAGCTTTACCTATCTACATTATAACGGACAGGGGCGGCGAATACAAAGAAACGTTCATTTACATTGGTGGCTGGAAAATACGTGGTTTAGATGGAATTGGTTCAGGAGGCGAAAATGATGCTGATGTACTTTGCCTTGCTGATCGCTTATTTCCTGTAGCAGCCTTGCTTTCACTGCCTGCACGATCAGCGCCAGCCGCTCCGCCTCCCGCCGAAGGTAGTCCTTGGAATCCTTTATATAATTTTAATAAGGATGGTATATTTTTAACCATTGGCATCGCTTGTTGGATATAAGGGGTATAAGTTTTAGCGGAATTAAATAAACTGTTTGCTTGCTGTAAGAATGAACCAATTTTAGATGGTTCTTGCACAGGTGGCATCGGCATTTGTCCTCCAAAGGAACCTATTCCATTTGCCATTGGAAAGCCGCCTGGAATTCGTGGTTGAGCAGGGAAGCCTCCAGGCGGGAAAAAGGACTGCGGTGACATCTGTGGTGGTGTTGGCATGGGCATTCTCATGCCACCGGGATACATAGGGTATGGATAAGGTGGTCGAAATACCATAATGATCTCCTTTCTACTTGTTTTTCATTGATGACATACCTGATTATAGCTATGATATGCAGAGGCTAATGGGAGGGTGCGATAATTTATAAGGCTAATTCAATCATGAAAGAGCAGAAGTGCAAATAAGCCTTCTGCTACAATTCTTTTATCTTATTCATCTTCATGATAGCGAAGCATTCGATAGCCGACCCGCACATGTGTCTGTATCAATTTAGGCTGTGCTGGATCATCTTCTATTTTTTTTCGAAGTGTCGCCATAAACACTCGTAAACTTGGAATATCTGATTGCAGAGCATTGTGCCAGATTTCCTTTAAAATAAAATTATGCGTTAGCACTTTACCAACATGCTTGGATAAAACAACTAAAAGTTTATATTCAATAGGCGTGACATGTATTTCCTTGCCATTTACTAATACCGTATGATCTACATAATTAATTTGAAGATAACCATTGGTAAAAGTTGAATTCTCCTGTTCTAGTGGATGTTCATAGGCTGCTCTCCTTAAAGCAACACGAATTCTTGCTAATAATTCTTCCACACTGAATGGCTTCGTGACATAATCATCTGCACCTGCATCCAGGGCGTTAATTTTATCATATTCTTCCCCGCGCGCACTAACGACAATAATGGGCGTTTGAGTCCAACTTCTAATTTTTGTAATAAGCTCTACACCGTCTATGTCCGGTAGTCCTAAATCCAAAATATAGACATCTGGTTTCATGGTAATAGCCTTTTGAAGTGCACTATTCCCATCTTGGGCAATGTCGAATTCATAATGCTGGGTAGCTAATGTCATTTTAATTAAATTGGCGATGGCCACATCATCTTCTACTACTAGAATTCGTTTATTCATCAAATTTTTACTCCTTTTTCAGTGAAAAGTTAAAAATTGTTCCTTGAGGTTTATTATCTGTAACAGTGATGTGACTACCATGTAATTTTAAAATTGTTTGACACAGGGCTAAGCCTAAACCGAGCCCTCGTCTACTATCACTGCGTTGTACCTTGCCAGTCGTAAACGGCTCAAACAAGTTACTTTTTAAGGAATCATCAATTCCTGGCCCATTATCTGAAATACTGAACTTTACTAAGCCATCACACTCCTTCACCAAAATAGTAATGTCACTACCTGGGGGGGTGTAGGTCAATGCATTATCGATGATATTGATGAAAACCTGTACGATCAATCTAGCATCCATTAGGCTTAATAAAAATTCTGGTTCTATTTGATAGGATATTTTATGCGAGCTATTTTGGTGAACAACATGGGAAAGAGCCTCTTGAATAATATCTTCTACTAATTCCAATTGCATTTCTAAAGCAAATTGCCCATCCTCTAGCTTAGAAACAGCTAGTAGGTTTTCAACCATTTGTACAAGCCATTTCGAATTGTTAAAAATATCTTCATACAATTTATTTTTTTCAATATCGGGTATTAATGGTGCATTGTTCAGTAAGATATCCGCATTTCCAGAAATAGCAGTGAGCGGTGTTCGAAGGTCATGGGATATAGCCCGTAAAAGGTTAGCTCGCATCTGTTCCATTTCAGCTTCTCGCGCTACTTCTTCGTGGAGCTTCTGTAAATACCATTTATCCATTGCGAATGAAAAATCATTAATAATGGCATGCAAAATATTGCGTTCAAATGCAGGTAATGGCAATCGTTTAGACAGTGCAATACCAATAACCCCTTTAACATTTCCATTAGAAATAACGGGTATATAGTAAGCATTCACCTCAGGAAATATATCTGTGGATACACCAGCTACATGCTTATTATTCGTCACCCAGCTCACAACGCCATGCTCGTTTGGGTTATTAAAAAGCGTAGCTATTTTTTGATTTTCAATTGTAGAAATTTTCTCCGTACGAAAAAAAGTAGATTCCCGAATTAGCTGATTGTCTATTTCAAAAAATTGCACAGGCTTTTCTACTAATTTGACAATTTGAGTCATGCCTTCTGTAATAATTTCCTCAATAGATTTTGCGTGCTGCAGTCTACGATTCGTTTCAAGCAGCACTTCCATTCGATAAGATTTCCGTATAGCTATAATCGTTTGAGCCTTGATCTTTTTCGTTAAGCTACTGGTAATTACTCCAGAGAGAAACATGATAAAAAAAGTCATAGGATAGTCACGATGATAGGCATCAAATGAAAATCGTGGCTCTGTAAAAAAATAATTAAAAAGTAAAACAGCAATGATGGAACTAATGATGCTCATTATCCACCCTGATGACCAAATAGCAAGAATGAGAACACCTAGAATATAAATGGTTATAATATTAGGCTCGCTAATATCAATTGAATACAAATATAGGCCGACTATGGATATTACGCTAAATACGATAAACATTTTAAATAGATCCAGCCATTCAAATGCTAGTTTATTTTTGATATTAGGAAAGTAGAATTGTTCATTTTCTTGATCGGGCACGATGTGTATAGATAAATTCGGCACATATTCGTTCAGGCGATCACTAATTTTCGTGTTTGGCTGCCACCACTTTTTTCTCATACTTGTTCGACCAATGACAAGCTTAGTGACACCACTAATTTGAGCATAGTTGGCAAGGGCTGCAGCTACGTCATCTTCTTGAACAATGACAACATGACCGCCAAGCTGTTCAACAAGCTTGATATGCTGTTGTAAGCGTTCTGAATCAGCGTGATTTCTTTCATGCGCCTGCATGTTTTGAACATATAGAGCGGTAAATTTGCCATGCAATGCTTGAGCAAGTCTTGCAGTAGTCCGAATCACTTTTGCATTTGTAGGAGAACTACTGATACCTACAAGTAAGTGTTCTTCGATTTGTACATAATTTCTGACAGATTCGTTACTGTTTAATTGTTGATAGTTGATGGTATCGGCTGTTCGCCGTAATGCGATTTCCCGTAGCGATACTAAATTTTGCTTACGGAAAAAAGAATGCAAAGCTTTCTCTGCCTGTTGTTTGACATATACCTTCCCATCTTGCAGACGTTGAATTAATTCGTCTGGTTCAATATCAACAACTTTTATTTGCGCGGCTTGATCAATTAAATAATCAGGAATACGCTCTCTCACTTTAATCTCAGTGATTTCTTCCACTAAATCATGAAGACTTTCAATATGTTGAATATTTACAGTTGTAAAAACATGAATCCCTTTAGCAAGTAGTTCTTCAACATCTCCAAAACGTTTCTTATGCCGCATGGTTGGCACATTAGAATGGGCCAATTCATCGATTAGGACAATTTCTGGTTTGCGCTGCAATATGGCATCTATATCTAATTCCTGAAATATTTTTCCCTTATAGGTTATTTTCTTTGTAGGAATTTGCTCAAGTCCTTTTAGTAATGCTAACGTTTCTGGACGAGGATGCGGTTCCACATAGCCAACCACTACATCTTTACCGAGTTTTTGTGCCTGATGTGCCGCATCTAACATGGCATAAGTTTTACCTACGCCTGCAGCATAGCCGAGAAAGATTTTTAATTTCCCTATAGATTGTTCCTCCTGTTGAAGCCTCGCAAGAAACATCTCTGGAGTTGGACGTATATTTTCCATCCTCTTTCACCTCATTTGTATTATAGCGTTAACTTCCATTAAGAAAGTGTAAAGATTTTACTTCTTTATCCTTTCTTAATAGAAAAAAAGATTTCCTAACACTACATTAATTTGAAAGTCAGTATGATGAGAGCATCCTTAAGGAGAAGGGGTGTTACGATTGATGGATTTTTTTATGATGGGCTTACTAATCATAAGCTTTGCTTGTGTTTTGGCGTTAACAGTATGGTGCTACAAACTAGTAGAAGAGTAACGAGGAGGAAGTCAATTTGTGGATTTTTATGGGAGTAGTACTAGTATTTCTGTTCGGTTATTTAGGGCATGCATTACTTTATCCGGAAAATTATTAAGGGCAGGGGGGACACACTATGTGGCAAATAGCCATCGTATTCATAATTTATTTACCGCTCGTTATTTTAACGGGACATTATTTATATCGAGTAACATTACAACAAAAAACTTGGCTCGATCCTTTATTAGATAAAGTCGACGCAGTAATTTTTAAAGTTTGCGGCATTAAACGAGTTGATATGACGGGCAAAGAATATGTACTTTCATTAATTGTTTCAAATGCCATGATGGTGTTTGTGGGATATATCATACTACGCATTCAAGCATTACTATTTTTAAATCCAAATAATATCAATAATATGGAAGCTACCCTTTCGTTTAACACGATTATTTCATTTATAACGAATACAAATCTCCAACATTATAGTGGTGAATCCGGACTCAGTTATTTATCACAGATGCTAGTCATTACTTTTATGATGTTTACATCAGCAGCTACTGGCTATGCAGCTTGTATGGCTTTCTGTCGTAGGGTAGTGGCTAAAACAGATACGATAGGGAATTTTTTTGTCGATTTTGTTCGTGTTATTACTCGTATTTTAATGCCCTTTTCCATTGTTGTGGCTCTTATTTTAGTCTCACAAGGATCACCACAAACCTTAAAGGGCAATCAAACAGTACAGACTATTGAGGGCAAATTACAAGATATTGCACTTGGACCTATTGCTTCACTTGAATCTATTAAACATATAGGGACAAATGGTGGCGGTTTTAACGGAGCGAATTCAACAACACCTTTTGAAAATCCAACCGTTCTTTCAAATATTGTAGAGATGTTATCTATGATGTTATTGCCAGGGGCATGTGTCGTCGCGTTTAGTCTGATGGTTGCCTCCAGAAAAAAGAAAACTATTTTTGGAAAACAGGGGCTGGCTATTTTTACAGCGATGAGTATATTGTTCCTCGTAGGATTAGTGACTGTGTACATAGCAGAGAAGACAGGTAATCCATTCATTAGTGAACTCGGCATTACACAGGAGCTTGGAAGTATGGAAGGAAAAGAAATGCGCTTTGGCGTAGCACAATCAGCATTATTTACGACTGTTACAACCGCATTTACTACAGGGTCAATTAACAATATGCATGATACATTAACGCCACTTGGTGGTCTCGTACCTATGTTTAATATGATGCTCAATGTTGTGTTTGGAGGTAAAGGAGTTGGCCTGATGAACATGATGATGTATGTTCTGCTGACCATTTTCATTGCCTGTTTAATGATTGGTCGATCACCACAGTTTTTAGGTAAAAAAATTGAAGAAAAAGAAATGAAATTAATTGCTCTTTGTATTCTAATTCATCCTGCTATTATTTTGCTATTTTCAGCACTTGCGGTTGCAACACCGTCTGGAATAGCCGGAATAACGAATCCAGGGGCACATGGATTATCACAAGTTCTATATGAATTCGCCTCTGCCTCTGCTAACAATGGCTCTGGCTTCGAAGGGTTAGCGGATAATTCAACTTTTTGGAATGTATCAACAGGGCTGGCTATGTTCTTTGGTCGTTATGTAACCATCATCATTCAATTAGCTATTGCCTCTTTACTCGCTAATAAAGTAAGACATAGCGATTCAGTAGGAACATTAAAAACGGATACGACTACTTTTACTTTTTTACTCGTTGCTATCGTTTTGATGATTGGTGCGCTGACATTTTTACCAGCTTTAGCACTTGGTCCGATTACAGAGCATCTACAACTTTATTCTTAATGAGGAGAGACACATATGGAAACAGCAAGAAAAAGTTTTATGACTGGTGTCATACTAAAAAGAGCATTAATGGATGCTATTAAGAAATTTAGCCCGATATATATGCTGAAAAATCCTGTTATGTTTGTCGTAGAGGTAGGATTTTTGTTTGTGTTACTATTAGTTCTTTTTCCAAATTTGTTTGGTAACGACGGTGGAGAACATGCACGATTATATAATGGGATTGTAGCGATTATACTGTTTGTTACGATTCTATTTGCAAATTTTGCAGAGTCGATTGCAGAAGGACGAGGGAAAGCACAGGTTCAAACTTTAAAAAAAACAAAGACAGTGACACAGGCACGTGTTTTGCTTAATGATGGCTCTGAAATCTTTAAACTGGCACATGAATTAAAAAAAGGCGATATTGTGTTAGTTCAAGCTGGAGAGATCATTCCTAATGATGGTGAAGTCATTGACGGAATTGCTACTGTAGATGAATCGGCAATTACAGGTGAGTCTGCTCCTGTAGTGAAAGAACGGGGGGGAGATTTTTCGTCAGTTACTGGAGGGACGACGGTTACAAGTGATTGGCTGATAATTGAAATTACGTCCATGCCTGGTGAATCATTTCTCGATAAAATGATAACGCTTATTGAAGGAGCTAGCCGAAGGAAAACTCCAAATGAAATAGCGCTCAATACGCTTCTCGTAAGTTTAACGATTATCTTCCTATTAGTTGTAGTGTCACTCTATCCAATGACAATATATTTAAATGTGCCGATTTCTATCGCTACATTAATTGCCCTGACAGTTTGTTTAATACCAACGACGATTGGTGGTTTATTGTCAGCGATCGGTATTGCAGGAATGGATAGAGTCACGCAATTTAATGTTATAGCGATGTCTGGTAGAGCGGTAGAGGCATGTGGAGATGTGGATACATTAATCTTAGATAAAACTGGAACGATCACGTATGGAAATCGCATGGCGGCTGAGTTTTTACCAGTAAAAGGGGTGGAAAGTAAGGATTTAATTCGAGCGGCATGGCTTAGTTCTCTAACAGATGATACACCAGAGGGAAAATCTATTTTATCATTGGCCTGCGAATTAGGGGTAAATACGGACGGTGAAGAAACAATTATTAAGTCAAGTGAGCATATTCCATTTACCGCACAGACACGAATGAGTGGTTTAGATTCAGTCGATGGCACTAAAGTTCGAAAGGGAGCCTCTGATACGATCAAAAAAGAATGTATGAAAGCAGGCCATAGCATTCCTAGCAATTTGGATCAATTGGTTCAACAAGTGTCCTCTGTTGGGGGAACACCACTGTTAGTAGCATTAAACGATAAAATTTTAGGGGTCATTTATTTAAAGGATATCGTCAAGGCTGGACTGAAGGAACGCTTTGATCAGCTTCGTGCAATGGGCATTAAAACGATTATGTGTACGGGAGATAATCCACTTACTGCAGCAGCAATCGCAAAGGAAGCGGGAGTAGATAGCTTTATTGCAGAAAGTAAACCAGAAGATAAAATTCAAGTGATTAAAGATGAGCAGGCACAAGGTAAAGTTGTAGCGATGACTGGTGATGGTACGAATGATGCACCAGCACTGGCACAGGCGAATGTAGGGCTTGCCATGAATTCAGGAACAAATGCAGCAAAGGAAGCTGCGAATATGGTTGATTTAGATTCAAATCCAACTAAAATTATTGAAGTTGTCGAGATTGGCAAGCAATTGTTAATGACTCGCGGTGCTTTAACCACATTTAGTATTGCAAACGATATCGCAAAATATTTTGCTATTATTCCAGCTATGCTAATGGTTGCTGTACCTGAGATGAAATCATTAAATATTATGAATCTTAATTCACCTACTAGTGCCATTATCTCTGCCTTAATATTTAATGCGATCGTTATTCCATTGCTAATTCCAATCGCCATGAGAGGCGTTAAGTATAAGCCGATGAGTGCCGCAAAATTATTAAATAAAAACTTACTTGTATATGGTGTTGGAGGAATACTAGCTCCGTTTATTGGTATTAAAATCATTGATCTACTAGTAGGACCACTATTTCGTATAGTTGGATTATAGGGAGGAAGCTATATGCGAAAAATTTTTGATAGCTCTAAGCAGGCATTACTTATGACAATAGCCATGTTCATTGTATGTGGTTTAATATACCCTTTCGCCGTGACAGCCTTAGCCCAAGGGGTATTTCATCAACAAGCAAATGGTAGTTTAATAGAAATGGACGGCCAAGTGGTTGGTGCTAAATTAATCGGTCAAAATTTTACTGCTCCAGAATATTTTTGGGGGCGTGTTTCATCCGTTAACTATAATGTTTACACGAAAGAGGATACGCTACCAGATGACAAGGGCCAAGTGAACTACAGTGGTGTTAGCTCAGGTACATTTAACTATGCACCAACCAATCCAGAATTGCAGAAACGGATAGAAGCAGATATCGAGAAGTTTTTACTTGCAAATCCATCCGTACAACGACAAGATATACCTTCTGATTTAATGACTGCCTCAGGTTCAGGATTGGACCCACATATTAGTGTGAAGGCGGCCCAAATACAGGTGGATCGAATTGCCCAAGCAAGCGGGCTTTCAAAGGAAGAAATTAATAAAATCATAGAGGCAAATATAGAAAAACGGACATTAGGAGTATTTGGAGAAGATAAGGTGAACGTTCTTATGGCAAATCTGGAAATAAGGGAAAAGATGGGTATAGATAAGGATTAAAAGACAGGTAGAGGGCTTCTCTCTCTACCTGTCACTCTATATATTAAGCTTGTGAATTTACAAGGATTTTAATATGATTTCGCTCTTTCATTAATGCCTCGAAGCCCTCTGTTACGACTTCCTCAAGAGCAATTCGTTTCGTCACTAGTTTATCAGCAGGGAAGTAGCCTTGTTTCATTAATTCCATTACCGCTGGGAAAATATCACGATAAGCAATAATTCCTTTAACAGAACGCTCTGTTAGTACGATATTGTTTGGCAGAATAGAGGCGTCAGTTTCCCAAATAGAAACAATAATTGTTTCACCTTCAAATGTTGTGGAATCTATCGCTTGCTGTAATACGACTGGAACACCTGTTACTTCAAATGCTACATCAACGCCACCATTCGTTAATTCATGTAGACGAGCTACTGCATCCTCATTTTTAGGATTAATAACTGCTGTAGCACCAAGTTCTAATGCTTTAGCGGCACGCTCTGCTGAAAGCTCTACTGCATATATTTCGGACGCGCCTGCTGCACGTAACGCTTCAATGACAAGGAGCCCGATTGGACCTGTTCCAAAGACAGCTGCCTTATCGCCTGCTTTTAATTTGCTTTGGCGTACTGCATGAAGGGCTACCGCTGCTGGTTCGACCAATGCGCCTTGCTCGTAGGAAAGTCCTTCTGGCATTTTGTGAACCAATTTTTCGTCCACCATTGTATATTCAGAGAATCCTCCGCCACCGCCTGAAAGACCGTGGAAACCTAAATGTTTACAAATATTATATTTACCTTTTTTACAGGCAGCACATTCGCCACAAGATAGAATCGGTTCAACTACGACAGGATCTCCCACTTTTACGGATGTAACAGCATCACCAATTTCAACTACTTCGCCTGAGAATTCATGTCCCATCACAATTGGTGCGATATCTTTACTTACATAGTGAGGTTGCTCTACTGGAATAAAGATTGGACCAGCTGCGTATTCATGTAAATCACTACCACAAATTCCTGTCCAATGTACTTTAATTTTTACTTTTCCAGGTGCAATGACTGGTTCTTCAATATTTTCTAAACGGATGTCTTTTGCTTTATACCATCTTGCTGCTTTCATCTTCAATCAACCTCCTATAATATCTTACAGCCCTATCATAACATGTGGGAATAATGCTAATCATTAGCTCCCTATAAATTGACATAAAATTTACATATACCCAGCTTTTTCGAGTATTGATACAGCGCTTTTTTGATTGCATATTCTTCATATTTCAAGTACCTTTGATAAGGGCTTTGTTACGGTGATCATAAAACGATAAAATTATGTTTATGCTTGTAAGAATAGGATGTAAATATACCTTAAAGTTCGAATCATGGTACAATGAAAAAAGATGTTAGGAGGAACGAATGATGTCAAAATATACTGATTATAATTTTCAGCCATTTTTGCAGGACGCCATTGCAGAACTTGGCTTTACAGAACCGACACCAATTCAAAAAGAAATTATTCCATTAATATTAAAAGGGAAGAGTGCCATTGGACAGGCACATACAGGAACAGGGAAAACACATAGTTTTTTAATTCCGATTGTTCAACGTATTGATGTAGAGAAACAGGAAGTACAGGCCGTTATTACTTCTCCTACACGTGAGCTTGCACAGCAAATTTTTGATGCATTGAATCAATTAATAGAAGGAACAGCTATACAGGCAAAACTTTTTATTGGGGGTACGGACAAACAACGCTCTATTGATAAGTTAAAAACGCAACCTCAAATTGTTGTTGGAACACCTGGACGTATTCGTGATCTTGTTTCAGCACAAGCGTTATTTGTGCATACGGCACCAATTCTAGTTGTTGATGAAGCGGATTTAGCTTTCGATATGGGCTTTATTGAGGAAATTGATGGATTTGCTTCCCAAATGCCAGAGAAACTTGAAATGTTCGTATTCTCAGCAACAATCCCAGAAAAGCTTCAGCCTTTCTTAAAAAAATATATGGACGCACCTGTCCATGTTCACATGAACGATAAACGACCAGTTGCAGAGGGCATTGATTTTATGCTTGTACCAGTTCGTTCTAAATCACGTAATAAACGTTTATTAGAAGTCATCGAAGGCATCAATCCATTTTTGGCTGTTATTTTTACTAACACTCGCAAAACGGCTGAGCATGTTGCTGGTTATTTAAATGAGCATGGTATCCGTTGTGGACAAATCCATGGTGATTTAAGCCCGCGTGATCGTAAGAAAATGATGAAGCAAATCCGTGATCTTGAATATCAATATATTGTTGCGACAGATTTGGCGGCACGTGGAATTGATATTCAAGGAATTTCTCATGTCATCAACTATGAAATTCCTGAGGACTTAGAATTCTTTATTCACCGTGTTGGACGTACAGCTCGTGCAGGTAATAAAGGAACAGCGATTACATTATTTGAGCCATCTGAAGAGGATGCAGTAGTACGTGTGGAAAAAATGGGTATTCCATTTGTGCAAATGGACGTTAAAGATGGAGAATGGTCTGAGTTAAAAGAGCGTCATGCCCGTAAAAATCGTGTTAAACAAGAGAATGAAATAGATGTGAAAGCGAAGGCGTTGGTACGTAAACCTAAAAAGGTGAAACCAGGCTATAAGCGTAATATGAAATGGGAAATGGAAAAAATTAAAAAACGTGAACGTCGCTTAAAAGCGAGAGGAAAAAAATAGGGGGGCTTTTTACATGCTACTTGGCTCACATGTTTCGATGAGTGGGAAAGAAATGTTACTTGGCTCTAGTAAAGAGGCATTATCGTACGGAGCTAATACATTTATGATCTATACAGGAGCGCCGCAAAACACACGTCGGAAAGCGATTGCTGATCTGAACATAATGAATGGACTTCTCCATATGAAAGAGCATGGCATGACTAATATTGTCGTTCATGCTCCCTATATCATCAATATTGGCAATACGGAAAAACCAGAAACTTTTCGTCTTGGGGTAGATTTTTTACAGTCGGAAATTGAACGTACAGCAGCATTAGAGGCAACACAAATTGTCTTGCATCCTGGTGCACATGTGGGTGCTGGGGCAGATGCAGGGATTGCCAAAATTATTGAAGGCTTAAATGAAGTATTGTCCCAAGATTATCCCGTCCAAATTGCTTTAGAAACAATGGCAGGGAAAGGAACGGAATGTGGTCGTTCCTTTGAAGAGCTAGCTAAAATTATAGATGGTGTCACTCATAACGAACGTCTTTCTGTTTGCTTTGATACTTGTCATACACATGATGCTGGCTATAACATTGTGGAGGATTTCGATGGTGTTTTAAACGAATTTGATAAATTAATAGGTGTTGATCGTATCAAAGTTTTGCACATAAATGATTCAAAAAATGTACGAGGCGCTGCTAAAGACCGTCATGAAAATATTGGCTTTGGTCACATTGGTTTTGATGCCCTGAACTATGTGGTCCACCATCCACAATTGATGGCGATTCCTAAAATTTTAGAAACACCATTCGTGCCATTGGCTAGTGATGCCAAATCAAAATCAGCACCATACAAAGCAGAAATTGATATGTTGCGAAGCAGTACATTTAAGCCTGAGCTTATCGAGGCTTTAAAAGGCTAACAAAGAAGCCCAACATTCGGCCACAGTGCTGATGTTGGGCTTTATTACGTTATTTTGTAAAAAGTGCGATTAACTGACGAGAACGCTTTCTTCCCAAAACGGCCTCCACTTCAACTAAAATATCTTTTGGGATGCCTAAAAAAAGCCAGGAAAATGAGAATTGCTCCAAATAAGGCCGAAGTTTTTTTACTTCAGAAGTTGTAATGTCAAACCCCTCTTCACGAGCAATCGCGACAATTTCCTTATCCGTGCTTTGTGCCAATTGCTGTAAAAATTGAATACTCAAAGTCAATCCTCCTTTATAATAGGGTTTATCAAATGATTTAATCGGTCGCCATTTTTCTCATTCAAAAAGTAGCTAACTTCTTTTCTTTACAAAAACTGCACTTTCCTATATACTTACAACTTGTAAATCGTAATGATTTTGAATTAGAAAGAAGCGATCATGCATGAAAAAAACATTAATTGACATTGAAAATGTGTCATTTCAATATGACTATACACAAGTTTTAAAAAATATTTCCTTTCGTGTAGAAGACGGCGATTTTTTAGCGCTACTCGGCCCAAACGGTTCGGGTAAATCAACATTATTAAAAATTCTTTTAGGTTTATTGAAGCCTCTATCGGGAGAAATAAAGCTTTTTGGTGAACCAAGTGCAACTTTTAAACATCGAGAATGGATCGGGTATGTTTCGCAAAAATCCAATGCCTTTAATTCAGGATTTCCAGCAACCGTGCAAGAGGTCGTGAAAAGTGGATTAACGAAAAAATTAGGGCTTTTTAAAAGACCTGGACGAGAAGCTAAAGGAAAGGTTCAAGAAGCATTAAGGGCAGTTGGTATGGAAGCATTTGAACATCGTAATATTGGTGAATTATCAGGTGGACAACAACAACGAGTTTTTATTGCGAGAGCTTTAGTCAGTGATCCCAAATTACTTATTTTAGATGAACCGACTGTTGGTATTGATCACGAGAACGTGCAGTCATTTTATGATATGCTGGCGAAATTAAATCGGGAACAGGGAATTACAATGATTCTTGTCACACATGATGTCGATACCGTATCTAATCGCATTAGTCATGTGGCTTGTTTAAATCAAACCATTCACTTCCATGGCTACAAAAATGAATTTGATAATATTTCCCAGGGTGCGCTAGATGCTTGGTATGGCCATTCTGTGAGAAAGATTCATTAGAAGGAGAAGGCACAATGATTGAAGCAATTTTACATTATGAATTTTTACAAAATGCCTTTTTCTCTGGATTATTAATAGGCATACTCGCCCCTCTATTAGGCGTGTTTATTGTAGTAAGAAGGTTATCGCTTATTGCGGATGCTTTGTCACATGTCACACTTGCTGGAATAGCAGGGAGCTTATATATTAGCCAATCAGTGACCGCCCTAGCTTTGCTCAACCCTATTTATCTAGGAATTTTAGCATCTGTTAGTGGTTCTATATTAATTGAGCGTCTAAGACGTTTATATAAGCACTATGAGGAGCTAGCTATACCAATCATTATGTCAGGCGGCATAGGCATAAGCGCTATCTTTATATCGCTTGCGAGCGGCTTTAGCACAGATTTAATGAGTTATCTGTTTGGCTCAGTATCAGCCGTATCACGCCAAGACCTATGGGTGGTGATTGGAATTGCTGCAGTAGTTATTCTCTTTTTGTTTTTATTTTTTAAGGAATTATTCGTCTTATCCTTTGATGAAGAATATGCAAAAGCAAGTGGCCTTCCAGCACGTTGGGTGCATCTGTTGTTTATGATTGTGACCGCTCTTGTCATTGCTGCAAGTATGCGCATTGTCGGTATTTTACTTGTATCATCATTAATGACGTTACCTGTTGCAGCAGCAATGCGATTAGCAAAAGGCTTTAAGCAAACTATCTTTTATGCGATTGTTTTTGGAGAAACGGCAGTATTAATCGGCCTGATTAGTGCGTTTTATTTAGATTTAGCGCCAGGAGGTACGATTGTTGTCACTTCGATTTTGATATTGCTACTTGTGATCCTTGGAAAGAAAGTAGCATTTAAAATGGCTGCGAAGCAAGGGGAGGTAGCACAATGAATGTTTCAAGAGCGTGGGAAATTTTAAAAGAAAATGGTTATAAAAAAACGGATAAGCGGGAGTTAATATTAGATATGTTTGCTGCAACAGATAAATATCTAACAGCCCGTGATTTATTGGATGTTTTAAAAAAAGACTTTCCGGGAATGAGTTTTGATACCATTTATCGTAACCTTGCTACATTTGTAAAGCTAGGGATTTTAGAGGAAACAGAGCTATCGGGAGAACGTAATTTCCGAATGCATTGTGAATCCGCACATCATCACCATCATTTTATTTGTATGGATTGCGGGAATGTTAAAGAGCTTAACCTTTGTCCGATGGAAATGCTAGGAGAAAAACTTCCTGACTATGAAATTGAAAATCATAAGTTTGAAATATATGGGAAATGCCCGGATTGTAAGCTTGAAACTCTGTCACATTAAAAAATGGACAGAGTTTTTTTATGTAAAAAGAGAGGGAAGTTCCTAATAGGATGTACCCTCTCTATTTTTATTAAGCTACTGCTACTCTACGAATCGCAACAATTTTATTACAGTCTACAATTAAAGGAGAAGTAGCAGCCGCACCTGCCTCAAGGAAGTAAGCACAGCAATTGCGTGGATCCAAAGAAATGAAAGTCACACCTAAGAAGCTAATACCTCCAGATAAAAAGATATCTAGTCTAGTCGCAAGCTCTAATTTTCTTAATTGCTGGCAAATACAGCCTCTACAGTTACTGCTCATTTTTGGTGTGCATTTTTCTTCTTTTTGACAAGGGCATTTTTCTTCTTTACGTGGACAACATTTCTCGTCCTTTTTTGGACATTTACAACCTTGCCAGTTCATTTGTGTTGTATATCGTCTATCCTCCATCGTCCAGACCTCCCTTCCTCTATTTTCGTAAGGGTATCCTTACAGTAATAATCTATGTTTGGTAAATAGATAGAGGCTGGTAATCTGTCCGATAGTCTACTTAAAAATCTATATTTTTCTCAAAAGAATTGGCTATGTGCAAAGCCCTAAATGAAAAATTTACTATAAAAATCTAATAATGATATTTGTGTGGGGATAGATTATCGTCGACAAACAAAAAAAGACGAATCATTACAGAAACGTAAATCATCGTCATTTTTTATAAGATTATTGATGTTTTTGTTGGAAATCGACCATAAAGTCTCTTAAAGCTTCACAAGCCTCTAATGGCACAGCATTATATGTTGACGCACGACAGCCGCCTACAGAACGATGGCCATTTAGCCCTACAAAGCCAGCTGCTTTTGCTTCCACTAGGAATAGTTTTTCAAGTTCCTCATCGGCAACGCGGAATGTAATGTTCATAAGTGAACGGCTTTCTGGGGTTGCATGACCTTTATAGAAGCCATTGCTATTATCAATTGCATTATAAATAACTTTAGCCTTTAATTCATTGTGCTTCTCAACTGCAGCTACTCCACCATTAGATTCTACCCATTTCAACACTTCACCTAGCATATAGATACCAAATGTAGGGGGTGTATTATATAAAGAATTACTATCAGCATGTGTTGTATATTTAAGCATTGTAGGGATATTTTCATTCGCTTTTTCAAGAAGATCTTTACGAATAATGACAACTGTTACACCTGAAGGACCTAGGTTTTTTTGAGCACCTGCATAGATGAGTCCGAATTTTTGAATATCAATTGGTTTTGAAAGAATATCACTAGACATATCGGCAACTAAAGGTACATTTCCTGTATTTGGATAATCCTTCCACTGTGTACCGTAAATAGTATTATTAGAAGTGATGTGCACATAGGCATCATTTTCATTAAATTGAATGTCTGCAAGTGCAGGAATACTGCGGTATTGGTTCTCTTTTGTGCTAGCAGCTTCCACAGGTGTACCGAAAAACTTTGCTTCCTTGAATGCCTTCTCAGACCAAGAGCCAGATAATACATAACTTGCTTTTTGGTCAGTAGATAGGAAGTTCATTGGCACCATTGTAAATTGCAGGCTAGCCCCCCCTTGTAAAAATAGGACCTCGTAATTTTCTGGTATCGCATATAGCTTTTTCAATAAGGCGATAGCTTCGTTATGTACTTCGTCAAAAATGGCACTACGATGGCTCATTTCCATAATCGACATTCCTGAGTCACGGAAGTCTACTAATTGTTGTTGAGCTAGTTCTAATACTTCTTGGGGCAGTGCAGATGGACCTGCGTTGAAATTGTATGCACGTTGTGTCAAAGTGGGTACACTCCTTGTTTGGTTAATAAGTGAATTTTTATCCAGTGGCTATGAACTGCTGAATATACATTGTCCTGATCGAGCTTTAATCGTCTAAGAGACATCATTAGCTATAGGACCATTAAAGCGGGATAACAGAACTTTACTGGATTATAACTTAATTTTCAAGAGAAAAAATAAAATTCTTAATATTTGAGCAGAATAGCGACAACCTCGCAACAAAATGTACACAATTAGCAGGAATTTTTAATTCAAATACGAACGAAAAGTACAATTTTAACGGTATTGAAGTTGGAATTTTCGTAATTAAAATAAATTTCATCCGTTGTAATCCATTTAATGTTCGGATTTTAAAGCTGCGGATAATTGCATGCTCGTGGAGATATGGAACGGCTAGAATATAAAATATAACGTTTAATTATACAGATGATGAATTAAAATGTACGATAAGATTTTAAATAAACCCATTTTATAGTGAGTTTTTGTATAATAAATAAAGAATAGAAAAGGGGTGTTCACGATGTTTACAGTAGAAGAAGCTTGTTTAGTAGTCGTTGACGTGCAAGGAAAGCTTGCAACGATTGTTGATGATGGTGAAGCAACGATTGCAAATATTGCTAAGATGATACAAGCGATGCAGGCACTGCAAATACCTATTTTATGGCTAGAACAAAATCCCAGTCGTTTAGGCGGTACAGCGCTCGATATAGCACAACATCTTCAAGGACAAGCTATTGCTAAAATGGCTTTTAGTGCATGTGAGGAAGAGGAATTTGTGAAAGCGATGAAGGAAAGTGGACGTTCTCAATTTATTGTCACTGGCATTGAAACGCATATTTGTGTTTACCAAACAGCTAGACAATTGAAGGAACAAGGATTTGAAGTTGAGGTAGTGGTAGATGCTGTTTCTTCTCGAACAAAAGCCAATAAGGAAATCGGATTAGCTAAGATGAGTGCCCTTGGTATTTATCCAACAAGTATGGAGATGATTTTATATGAGCTTTTGCAACGAGCAGACCATGAACATTTTAAAACAATCTTACAGCTTGTGAAGTAATAGCTATAATTGAAACCATTGGTCCATGTCAAGAAAAATAGTAATAACAATTTTTGCTTAAAATAGGAAATTACAAAAAATGTAGTTTTTATAGAATAAATCCGGGATGCCTGATGGGTCTATAGACCTTATTTGGGCATCTTTTTTTATAGGGAAGTAGCTTAAGAGAGCAACTATGTTCGAACAGTATATTGAGATCGACAGTAATTTACCAAATATTGAAAATGAAAGAGGAAGAAAAATGACAAAATCCATCGAGAGTGAACTTCTCGATGGACTTTGCTTTTTTATGCCGGCATATCAGTTGGTGTTGGTTTTGCATAGCCTTCTTTATAAGTCTCATCAATTACTTGGCGAATTTCTTTTAGACTCTTGCCATCCTGATGCATTTTAGCCGATTGTACAGCAATTTCTAAGCAGACTAAACAACGAGTGCCGTGATCATCCCAGACGATAGATCCATCCTCGCGTTTTTCCTGAATAAAGCAGTTTAAATTACTTTTATGGCCAGCAGATTCTCCACATCCACAATAACATGGCATCCATTCAAGAATTTCTGTAGATTGTCCAGCGACTTGATAAACTAAACGAATATTTTCTTGTTGATCCTCTAAAAATGTTGGAAGAACATTTGCTGAAGCTGTTTCTTCCTGAATATCACCTGAAGCATGACTATCCCCTTCATGGGAAGTTTCACCTTCTGTAGCTACATGATCATTTTCAACATTTTTCTTATTCTCTCCACAAGCACTTAATAACATTAACGCCAAAACAATAAAAATAGAAATCGTTTTCTTCAACAATAGCGCCTCCTACATGTTTACAGTACTTCCATTATACCATCGTTCTTAAAAACATTTACATGGAGCCTAGTTGAAAATCAATGAAATATATCTAACCCGCGTGTTTTGTTCATAAAATGTTCTATTTTCTCGCTCAGTAACTTTTTTAAGAAAAAGCCGAATAGGATAAAGATGAACCAGAAACCAGTTAAGAAGAGGAGATCCACCCATACAGTTGTCCAGATAATGCCTCCTACCGCCTCACGCATCATTTCAATGGCATACGTAAAAGGCAAAAATGGGTTAATGATTTGGAAAAACTTTGGCAATAATTCAACAGGATAAGTTCCACCAGAGCCCGCAATTTGTAAAACCAGCATCACAATCGCTAAAGCTTTTCCAACATTTCCAAAGACCGAGACTAACGTATACACAACGGTTACAAATACTATGCTAATCAAAAGTCCAAACAAGATAAAGTAAGCGGGCGCCTGAATAGAGCCGTCTACTAAAAAAGTATCACCGATCGTAATGATAAGGGTTTGTATAATAGAAAAAGTTGCAAATGTTAGTAAGCGGCCAAAATAGATTTCACGGATACTATAAGGTGAATTTCCATGAAGATTAACGGATAATAGTGAAATTAATAATAAACAGCCTACCCAAATGGACAGAACTGTGTAAAATGGTGTCATTGCTGTTCCGTAGTTGGCAATAGGGAATATCCGATGCTCCTTTAGTTTAATGGGCTCTTCAAAGAAGTCACGCTCGGCATTAACATCATTCTTTAATAATTGCACAATCTCTGAAATATCAGCTTCATTTTCTAAAGTTCGAAGTTTATTGGCTAAGTCTTTGATTTTTGTACTTAGAGTAGGGAACTCGCCTTGTATTTTCTGGAGAGCACTATTAGCTGTTCCTAACGTATTTTTAGCCTGTGTCAATTTATCTGTTGCCTGAGGTAGGAATTGTTTTACATCCGTCAACATGGCAGAAGCACTTGTTAATGTACTTTTAGCACTAGACAATGTTGAGCGAATTTGTGGCTCCAGATTATCGTTATAGTAGACCAAAAATTTTTGTAAATTAGCCGTGGCATTTTGAGCAATGTTTTGAATCGCTGTAATGTCTTGTTGAATGACGTTTTTATCGATGGGCTGTAATTGTTCAATTTTTGCTAGGATATCCGCATGTAACGTATTTAGCTGTTGCAAATCTTTAAGGGCATTTAAAGTTGAATCGGTAAAGCTCGGATTATTTTGCAAGGCATCACGAATAACTGTAAGCTGTTCAATAATTTGCTGATTATCTTTGGCATTACTTTGCTGTAAAGATGCGATGATACGATCTAAGGAATCCTGCAATTGATTTCGGGTTAAAGTATCTGCTTGAATCAACTTCTGTAGCGCCTCAAGTGTTTGAATACTATGCGTTATGTTTTCTTTGGACGTCGACAATTGATTTTTTAATGTTTCTTTTGTTTGAGTGATAGAAGCTGAATCAAGATCAATACTGTTGAGTTTATTAATAATATCAGTGAAGTGCTGCGCAATATTTTGAACAGTTTGTACATCCTTTTTGATAAGGGGAGATAGCTCATTAAACAGAGCATCTGCTTCATTCACAAGAGTTAGACCTTTTTGAATGGTAGTTAAACCATTTGTTGTTAATTGTTCCACTTGTGGAATTTGTGTGATCGCACGATTGAGTAATTGGTCGGCATCCTTTCCTTGGCTGGAAGCCTGTGCTAAAAATGAATTGATATCAGGTAAATGCTGCTCTATGGTAAAGATATAGTTTTCAAATTTTCGGAAGTCTGGAATTTCACGTTCCATTTCAAGACCAATGGTATTAAAAATGGAGAATAGTGTCCCGTTGACCGTTGATACAAATTCACTAGAAACCTGCTGAGTAAGGACACTTGCTCCTTTACTTGTTATTTTAGGGGCAATCGGATTCTTTTTTTCATTTACATAATAATCAATATGCGCTTTAGTTGGTTGTTCTGTCAGAATGGAGGTGAGCTTTTGTGAAAAGTCATTGGGAATAACGATCATGGCAAAATAATCTCCATTTTTCAAATGCTCCATGGCTTGCTTTTCGTTTTCAAGTTCCCACGTAAAGCTTTCATTCGTTTTTAAATTCTCGATTACTTCATTTCCAACATTAATCGCTTCATTTCGAACGGTGGTTCCTGTATCCTCGTTGACAATAGCGATTTTCATATTGGATGTGTGGGCGTATGGGTCCATGGAGGCATAGATATTAAGCCAGGCGTAAAGTGAAGGAAGAATAATCAATCCGCCCACAATGATAGCTACTACCCAGTTTGTGACAATGTTCCGGATATCCTTTGTATAAATTTGAAATACATGCTGAAACGAGTTTTTCATATAATCACCCCACGTTCAAATTTTGCAGGAACTCTCAATATGTATGTTCCCAAATATACTTAAAATTATGTTATAAATGTGAAATATCTTTTTTAAAAGGCGAATTAGTTTACTAGGTTTTCAAAACAATTTATAATCAATCCGGATACACTAAAATTAGGATTTTAGTGTAAAAAAGGAGGTCACTATTCTAGTGAAAAAATTATTAATTATTGGTTCCGTTATTGTTGTATTATTTGCAGCAATCATTGTGCTTACCAATGTCTCAAACAAAAGTAAACTAGAAAGCGCAAACAACCCTTATGGCGATAAAAAGCTGAAACAAGAAACAATTGATCAATTAGATGACAAAAACTATCAAAACATTATGTTACCAGACGAATTAGAGGCAAAAATTAAAGCAGGTGAACCTGTGAATGCGTATTTCTTCAGCCCGATTTGTGTACACTGTCAAGCATTTACACCTGAGTTAATGCCAATTGCAGATGAACTGGGTGTAGACATTGCTCAATTGAATGTCTATGAATATGAAGATCTATGGGAAAAATATCATATTGAAGCAACGCCAACGTTTATCCGTTTTGAAGATGGAAAAGAAGTAAACCGTTTTGTAGGGGCACTAAAAGAAGAGGATTTACGCAACTTCTTAAATACTGTAGTGTTAAAGAAATAGTACTAAAGGAGACTGTATCAAAATTTTGATCAGTCTCTTTTTATGTTGTAGTGTATACTAAAAATACTGAATAGTTATACACTGGAGGGATTTTTAAATGTCAATGGATGATTATTTTTACAATGGCGAACTAATGAAATGCTATGAAGCTGCAAAAACGGTGATAAATGAAGAGGAACGAGTACTTGCGCAAAAATATATAATTTTATTAGAAGAGTATGATTTCGCACATTATCCAAAGCCGACTCTTTATGGAGAATTACAACATGCAGAACGTGCGGACGAAAGCTATCCAGAATCCGATGCGGTTGTAGCAATACGTGCGATCAAAGATGAAGAAGCGTTTGCAATGAATATAAAGCAATTAGAAGAAGTAGCTAAGACAGGATCAGGTGATGAAAAAGCTCAATCCTTCTTTACTCAAGGAGAGCTGTTTTTATTCGCCCATCAATACAATGAAAGTGTCCATTGCTTTCAACAAGCCGTCAAGGAAAATCCAAATAAGGCCATCTATTGGGGAATGACGGGCCAAACAATGCACCGCTTTGGCTGGATGCCTTTTGATGCGCTTGGTTATTTGGAGCAGGCGATCAATTTAGATCCAACAAACCCTCGTTGGAAATGGAATAAGGCATTAGTTCTTATTCAGTTGGCCAAGGATTTGCAAATGGCACCGTTTATGGCGAATGCTGCAATCGCTTTGGAAGAGGCAGTAGCTTCCTGTGGTGAACATCAACGATCATTGAAAGATGCTATTCAAAATACTATCGATACTATGGATAGCTATGTTTTCTCGTAATTTATTCAGGATGTCTTCCTTTACAAAGGTAGACATCCTTTTGAGAAATGTCTATAGAGAGGGCTTCGTTGCCATATTTCACAATCATGGTATGATAAGATAGAAAAAAATGATTTGTAGATATAAAGGACGGATTTTTTATGGCACAAGAAGTGGCAAATAAGTTTATTGAAAACGTATGTAATCATTTAGTTCGCAATATGAATATTACTAAGGTAGAAGAACAATTTAAAGAAACTATAGCAATGCAACGGAATTCAGCAACTACGGCCGTTGATTTCTGGGACATGCTAATGATCAATATGCTCTACTTTACTGAGAATGAACAGGCGTGGGAACAAGAATTTCTGAATATGCTAAAGGCTAAAAAATGGTTAAAGCCCTCAACTTTAGAAGAGGAATTATTGATGCATCAGATGCGTATCCGTCAACAAGTAGCAGAGCAGATGGATACTGTAAAGGAATTGTTCCATCAACAATATGAGACAGAAGGCATGACAGAGGAAGCGATCATCTACGACTATGCATATAGCTCTGCGGGGCATTCTATGCGTATGGATTTATTAACGGTTTTGGTGTCCACACCCGAGCAATCACAAGTACTTTTTGACGCAGATCCAGTAGAGACCATTCGTGTTGTCAATGGATATATTGCTTACCATACAGATGGATTAATCAATAAAACAAAATTACTATAGTTTTGTTACAAAGATTTACTGTGAAAGGAATTTGAAGACATGAATACACCATTTACTTTTAAGCATACACCACCTACAAATATGGACACTACAAAAAAATACCCTGCTATTTTTTTATTGCATGGTATGGGGAGTAATGAAGACGACCTACCGCAATTAGTACAGGACTTTCAAGAACAATGTCATATATTTAGTTTGCGTGGACCCATTACACAAAAACCTGGTTATGCTTTTTTCACTATTCAAGAGGTAGGGCAACCAGATCGTGCCATCTTCGATAAAGTATTAGTGGCTTTACAACGATTTATATTAGAGGCAATCGACGAATATCAAGTTGATCCTCATAAAGTATTTTTATTAGGCTTTAGCCAGGGAGCCGTACTAGCACAATCATTAGCCTTTGTGATGGGGAATTTAGTGACGGGGATTGTCGCATTAAGTGGCTATACACCTAAATTTGTAACAGAGGAATATTCTATTCGCTCAGTTGAACATTTACAAGCCTTTATTTCCCATGGTGATTATGATTATGTTATTCCATCACAATGGGGAATGGAAAGCAAAGAGGCTTTCGAACAATTCGGCGCTACTGTGACATTTAAGCAGTATCCAGATGGACATGGGGTAACACCAGATAATATGCGTGATCTAGTGGCATTTTTGGCCCAGCAACTTCAAGGAGATCTTCAATAATAGAAGCCGAGGCAAAATTCTGCCTCGGCTTTTTATTTTTCTCGAATAGTAATGATAAGAATCGAGCAAGAAGGTTCAAATTCATGCCAGTCGGTGGTATCATAGAAGATGTTGTGAATGAGCGTGCTTTACTAGATAAAAACATGTACTTTATGTGAACTTAGAGACAGAACAGAACTAAAAGGGGTAAAATAATAATTTGATGTGCTAGATGCAAATTTTGTCGCTTTCTATCGATTGTGGCGTGCAGAAATTATGGAGAAAAGGAATTAAGATGAATGGAACAAAATCTGAACTCGGAGCATAAACCGCAATCCTCCGGAACAACACGAGAGAAATCGTCCCGCTCTACTATTTTAGCGCAAACAGTCAAAACAGGAATTATCAAATCTAATTTAATACCAATGTGGGCTGGTTTAACGCTAGGGATGTACAAAAATAAAATGACGTTCATAGATAATATACCAGAAATGATTTTCTCAACAGTTGGTTCTGCCCTTGTCATTGGAGCAGCAGGGGCCTTTAATAATGTGTATGACCGTGATATCGATGCGATCATGCCTCGTACACAAAGCAGACCGACCGTCACTGGGGAAATGTCAGCAAAATCGACTCTATCATTAGCGATAGCTATGTTAATCATCGGATTAGCTGTCTTGGCGCTTGCGTCACCATTAGCAGCGGCATTCGGTTTACTAGGAGTATTTTTATATGTAGTCCCTTATACAATGTGGACAAAACGTCGTACAATTTATAATACAGAAATTGGTAGTATTAGTGGTGCTGTGCCGCCGTTAATTGGCTGGTCTGCCGTATCGACAGATATTACACACCCTGCAATACTTGGTTTATTTTTTGTTATGGTTATTTGGCAAATGCCGCATTTTTATGCCATTGCAATCCGCAAACGTGTAGATTATGAAGCGGCAAGTGTGCCGATGCTTCCTGTTGTTAAAGGTATGCGCCGTACGTATTATCAAACAAATTTCTATTTAATTTTATTAATTCTATCAAGCTTTTTATTTGGCTCCTTAAGTGTGGGAATTATGCTCGTTGCATTACTATTAAGTATTGCATGGCTAGTAATGAGTATATATGGCTATCATAGTAATAAAGATCAAGTGAAGTGGGCTACCAAAATGTTTGTTTTCTCACTACTCCATATGACCATATTATTCACAACCGTTATTGTGTACTCTTTAGTAGGTGTTATCTTCAAGTTATATTAATGGAAAAAAACCAACAAGTTAATCATTACTTGTTGGTTTTTTATGTTCGACTGAGAATATTTGACGACTTGGCCATTCGAATGCGTGTAATTGTCCACCAAATACAGCACCACCATCAATACCGATAATATTGTTTTCACCAAAGTAGACACTGTAATCAGTTGGGTTATGGTGAAGTCTATACGTAGGTGTATGTCCAAAGATAATGGTTTTATCTCCTTGATAGCCTGCATGAAATTCTTCTCGGATCCACAGTAATTGCATGGGGTCTGTTTCTGCCATCGCAACGCCTGGTACAACTCCACCATGTACAAATATAGCATCCTCTAATTCAATGTATGTTTCGAAGTTTTCAATTAATTGTAAATGCTCTTCTAGCTTTGGCAGCGTTTTAATAAAGCTAGGCAATGTATGGCTTGCAATAGCATCCTCGAAATCGCTCAGCTGGTAGCCGTAGCTTGCTAATGTTGCATCCCCCCCACAAAGTCCTACCCAATGGTTCCATGGTTTAGCAAGGCCAGAACGGCATGCATTGAGCATGATGGCTTCATGGTTGCCTAGGAGAACTCGTGCTCCTTTTCCTTGTAATTCGCTCACTAAATTTAACACGCCACTTGAAGCTGGACCTCTGTCAATGTAATCACCGAGTAAAAAAAGTTGATCTTCATCTGGATTATAGTTTGCTTTTAGTAATAGCTCTTCAAAAAGCGCTAATTCTCCGTGTATATCACTTATTGCTAGAATTCGATTCATTTATGCGCATCCTTTCCAATTTCACAGCGGTTACTATTAAGTATAGAAAATATTTCTGCAAATTTCGACTTTCCTAGCTTCAACTATCTATCTTTTATAGAAATTTTACAGAATCCATTCTCTTTATCATATGACAAGTCATTTCTTTTCTTTATATATTTGTCTATAGTGATTGATATAAGTGGGGGAAGGAGGGCAAACAACTAACAACAGTAGAAGCAAGGATGCTGCTTCTACTGTTAGGAAGGAGTTTAGTAGATGGAGGAGAGTTACATCTGTAGCTTTTCCCATGCTTGTTTAGCTACTTGTTCATCAAATGTTGAGATTAGACGAAAATTGTTGTTGTCTAAAATGCGGAAATGAAGGCTAATAATATTTTGCTGTAGTCGGAACCCTCCATGCTCATGTATATTTTTCCACCATATGTATCCACCCATTGTTTTATCTTTAGGCTGCAATGTTCCATTATTCGCAATCAAATCCACCACCTCTAATGGTTCACCGCCTAGCTCGTGTTGCAAAATAGTACTGTCACGACACAAAGTACATACGGCAACAGTAGTTGTCCATCCCGCCAGAATACGCCCTTTTTCAATTTGGACAAGTGTCTTTTTAGATAGTCCAAGTAAATCACTCATTTGATCCTGGGTAAAAGCTTTTTCAGTACGGATTAATTTCAGTTTTTCTGAAATGAGTGTGATTAATTGTTCACGATTCATTCTGAACACCCCTTTTTTTCAGATTATTAAGTCCCATTATACATGAAAGTCAAGAAGCTTGTTTTTGTTTCAGCTGGAAAGGGAGGTGAAAAGAAAACAGACTGTCCAAAATGAACAGTCTGTGAGAGGTTAAATTTCATATTTTTTCGTATCAGAAATGACACGGAAATGGATGCCTTTTATTTGGGCACTTACTTTATGACGGAGTGTGTCAATATCGACTAGCTCATCTTTACTTTGAACGCACTCAGCGATTTGCTGTAATAACTTTGTAAAGGCTTCTTTAAATAAAGAGCGCATATTATCGAAATCTAGGCTACGGAAACTGCCATCTATATCAAATGCTTCTACAGAATTTAACTGCTTAGAGGCACCTGCAAAACGATCGTCGTACACTGTGTAGTTTTCATCTGTTACCACGATAATATATAATACTTCGCCTGTAATTGTTTTTAATTCAATATTTGTTTTATGTTTTTTTACATCTGTAATAATGTGTATACCATCTGAATGATATAGTTTAAATAATGTCATGTGTATAGCCCCCTGAAACTAGAATCATATTCCTACTTTCATTATAGCTTGAAATGGCTAATAATGGAATAACGAAAATGGTTTCAAAATAATAAGGTTAGGGCTGTACCTTTGTAATGAAGGACGCCGGTGCACTAATTCGTAGAGGTCGAACCTCGATATAATGTATCTGATGTCCTTGTTGTTCATAAATACTGAAGACATAGGAGGCAAGCTCAATATTTGCGGATGCTTTTATCCCATTATTCACGGATAAGAACCAACCACCTAATGTTTCAACTTCCTCAGCTTCTAATGTTATATTTAATAAATTTTCTACATCTTCAACAAGCATTTTTGCATTTAATATATAATGGTTTTCTGTGATTTTTCGAATATCTGCAATTTCATCACCGTCAAATTCATCACGAATTTCACCAACAATTTCTTCTAAAATATCTTCAACGGTTACGAGACCTGATGTCCCACCATATTCATCCATTAAAATGGCCATATGAATACGTTCTTTTTGCATTCGTACAAGTAATTCTTGAACAGGGATAGTTTCAATAACGCGAATAACTGGATTAATGAAATCTTCGATGACTAATGTCTCGTCTGTAAGCTTTTCAAGTAAACCGTGTGTAAACAATTCCTTAGCATTGATAAACCCTAAAATATTGTCTCGGTCGCCATCATAAATAGGATAACGCGTATATTTTTCAGCGGCAAAATGATGGATGATAGTTGTAAAAGAGTCATTTCGTTCAATCCCAACAATTTCTGTTCGAGGAACCATGATTTCACGAGCAATACGTTCGTCAAACTCAAAGACGTTATTTACATATTTAAGCTCTGATTTATTGATTTCACCACTTTTAAAGCTTTCAGACAGTAATAGTCGTAGTTCTTCCTCCGTATGAGAAAGCTCATGCTCACTTGCAGGCTTCATACCGAAAAAACCAATCAAAATGCGCGCAGAGCCGTTCAAGAACCAAATAAATGGGTACATGATTTTGTAGAAGAACATAATCGGCTTTGCGAAAAGTAGAGTAATCGTTTCCGCTTTTTGAATAGCTGCTGTTTTCGGTGCTAGTTCGCCGACAACAACATGTAAAAATGTAGCGATGGCAAAGGCTGTACCAATGGTAAAGATCGTCATATATTTATCTGAAATACCGATCATTTCGAATAGTGGGTGCAGCATAAATTCAAACGTTTTTTCACCAACCATACCGATACCAAGAGCTGTTACTGTAATCCCTAATTGACAGGCAGATAAATATTCATCTAAATGATTGACCACTTGCTTGGCAGCAATGGCTTTTGTGTTTCCCTCTGCAATAAGCTGATCAAGTCTTGAGGAACGAACCTTTACAATAGCAAACTCTGTTGCCACGAAAAAACCTGTTAAAGCTAATAAAATGGTAAAAATCGATAAGTTTATTATGGTATCCAAATAGTCGTTCTGTAAAAACAGAACGTCACCTCCTAATTATGAATAAGTAAAAGTAAAGATTGCATTAATGCAATGCTTTCAGGTGAAACATTTTTTTTAATGGTTTCAATTTTTTTATCATCTTGCTGGTTCATTTGTTCTAGTAGAGAAGCTACATCATGCTCTAAATCTTGCATTTTTAAACGAAGCATTTGTACATCAATTTCTTCATAGGGTGTGATGTTTAATTCATGTTGGATTTCAACGAGTGAAAGCCCTTGTTGTTTGCGCTGTTCAATGTATTGAAGTCGTTCAATCATGAAGGGATCATAGTAGCGATAATTTGTTGCAGAACGTTCTGCAACCAACAAACCTATGTTTGTATAATAATCGATTGTTCGTTTTGTAATGCCAGTTTTTTCAGCAAGCTCGCCAATTTTTAATTTCTCTGTCCCAATGCAAACACCTCCAAACCATCACGTTGTACTTTGATTATAACGTGATGGTTTTATTTTATTCAAATAAAAGCACCTAATATTTCAAAATTGTAAGACTTATTATAAAAAACGTTTCTGCCAGTTATCATGGCAGAAACGTTATTAGTGTGTTGACAGTAAATAGGTATCATATAGGTGATGGAGTGCTTCTTCTCCATTTTTTTGTAAGAGATTTTCATTATTAAAAATAACGGTCGTTGTAGTTTGAGAGCTATCAATTTTATCATCAATTATTTTGCATGTAACGTCAACAATGCCTGACTCAGCAAGCTTTTCTTTCAACTCATCATTCCACGGCTGATCAGAAAATAGTGGGGGTTGCCAAGTGCCTCTCACATGTAGCTCATTTTTTTCCGGGTCATAATCCCAGCGTATGTCACGTAAAATAGTTTTAAATAGGTCATTAACCGTGAAAGATGTATCTTTATAGTTAATGTCTATAGCGCGTATAGCATGTACATCTCGACTAACTGCACTAGCCGCGGAGTTTGCCGCTGTGTTGATGCCAGAAGCTGCATCTTTAATTTCTGATAATCGATCACCACAGCCTGTCAGTAGTGCGCAGATGCAAGTCATACAAGCTAATTTTGCCATCCATTTCACAAGTAGTCCCTCCAGTCTAGCAAGTTGTTACTACTATCTTATCGAAAAGAAAAATACGAAGAAAGGGCATGAAAGCGGTAGATTGTGACGGTTTTGCAACGATGCGACCTCCACTCGATTGTTCGTCATTTGGGAAGCATAGAAGTATGAAGATTTGGTGAAAAACAAGTAGAAAAGGAGCGGTTTGTGATGAAAATTAATGATGAAATTCTTGATCGTTTAGGAACTTATTTTGTTTATCATGCCGTCTACGATAATTATGGCATTACCTTTGAAAACTTTGTGGAGCGTTGGATACGAGGAATTCTGGAAGTATAGTGGCAATTAAGCAGGTCAATGTCAAACGAGCTTGTTTGAACGGCTTCTGCTCAAAACTTTGTCATTCGCAGGTGGCCAAAAAAAGAGTCGTGTTCTATATCTGAACACGACTCTCCTTTATATTATTTGAAATGATTTGTGATAAATTGATTGGCTTCTTGCCAGTTATACACCCTTACAACATTGTCAGGAACAGCAAGACGGTTATAAGGCGTATCAAATAACACTACAGGTATTTTTAGCTCCTCAGCCAGCATAACCGCATTATCGTGCTTATCCTCAAAGAAAGCTTCTACATGATGCTTTTTAGCAACTGCTAATTTATCGTGGCTTCCTAAAAGTTCGATATGGTCATAAGGGATAGCCTGAGTTTTAAACCAATTCATCGTAATGTCTGCTACATTTTCGCCTCGTGCTGAAATATAGTAGAGCTCATAAGAATTTTGCCAAGCAGTTAGAATATTTTTCGCATCTTCTGCCACTTCCGACACTTCATACATATAAGGCTCGTTTTCTTTAAACCATGTGTTAAAGGCACTTCGATCAACAGGGTGTGGAAAGGCTGATAAAAAATCATACTCACAAACATCATCAAGCGTAATATTTACGTTGTATTGTTTATTAATATGTGGGATGAGCGTACTTGGACATGTTACAGTCCCATCAATATCAATACCGAAGCGGGGCTTTTTCATGCTAGTACCTCCTTAGGCATTCGCTTTTTGTGCTTCTTCTGCTGCACGTTTTTCTTCCATCTCTGCCGCTAATTTATCAATTTCTTTTTTCAACTCTTCAACCATTGTTTCTTCAGGGACTTTACGAACTGTTTTCCCTTTCATGAATAACAAGCCCTCACCACGCGCACCAGCAATACCGATATCTGCTTCACGTGCTTCACCAGGACCGTTTACCGCACAGCCTAATACTGCTACTTTTAAAGGTACCTTCAATTTAGAAATATATTCTTCTACTTCATTAGCAATGGAAATTAAATCAATCTCAATGCGCCCACATGTTGGACAAGAGATCAGTGTTGCCATATTAGAAGCTAGACCAAAGGATTTTAATAGTTCACGTGCTACTTTTATTTCCTCAACAGGGTCTGCTGAAAGTGAAATACGTAATGTGTTACCAATTCCTTTTGATAGGATGGCTCCAAGTCCAGCCGCTGATTTTACAGTACCAGCAAATAGTGTACCTGATTCTGTAATACCTAAATGTAGCGGATAATTAAAAGCCTTAGCCGCTTTTTCATAGGCTTCAATGGCAAGATTTACGTCAGATGCCTTCATCGATACAATAATATCGTGGAAGTCCAAGTCTTCTAAAATTTTAATATGGTGAAGAGCAGACTCAACCATACCATCAGCAGTTGGATAACCGTATTTTTCTAAAATATGACGCTCTAATGAACCAGCATTTACACCAATACGAATTGGAATACCCTTTGCTTTAGCTGCATTTACGACAGCCTCCACTTTTTCTTTACGACCAATATTACCTGGGTTAATACGTACTTTATCGATACCATTTTCAATGGCTTTTAATGCTAATCTATAGTCAAAATGAATATCAGCTACTAATGGAATATGGATACGTTTTTTGATTTCGGCAATTGCATCTGCAGCACGCTCATCTGGAACTGCAACACGAACTATTTGACAGCCTGCTTCTTCAAGTCGAAGAATTTCTGCCACTGTTGCATCTACATCATGTGTTTTTGTTGTACACATACTTTGAATGAATAATTCATTACTACCACCAATTGTTAAGTTACCGACACGTACAGGACGTGTATTTGAACGGTGACAAATTTCACTCATTAACTTTCTCTCCTTTTCGGGCCACTATTTTCAGCCGTCACTGTCATTTATTTTAGCAGTGTAAGAAAATAAGGACAAGGAAGAAACGCTAACTTTTCATTTTCCGCATTTGTTTTCGAATTCAAACGTAAGAGGAAGCTTAATATTTTCACCAGGAATTAATTCCTGTAATTGTAAGTGTGGGTTTAAGTTGTAAAATAATTGTAAGCGTTCTGGGAATGTCATGGGAACTTTTGCAGGGTGTAAGGCAAATAAACTATGAATAGTATCTCCTTCAATAGTTTGTACGGTGATATAATTTGGCTCACGTTGCTGTTCACATTGGCCATTAATACTTTTTGTTTGTAAAGCAGCAAGGGGTATCGATCCCTCAGTTAAATCTACTTTCACGACAAAAGCGATGATAATAATGATAGCTGTTAAGATGAATGCTCGCAAAAAAACCCCTCCTTTTCTACACTATATTTAGAAGAGGGGGGATTCATGCACATTATTTTGATATTGGTTGTTTTGGATATTTTGTAAAGGCCACAATTAATAGAACGATAGTCAGTAATAAAGAAAAAACAGAGATAATCGTACTGTTAATCGGTAAATATTCTGCTAACATCGACAATAATGTTGCCCACGTAATGGCAAACGTTGTTGTCCGCCAAATATGCCGGTATTCACCACGACGTTTCATGACTTTTAAGATAAATAAACCGGCTAAGGCATAGAGAGCAATTTGCGCAAAAATCAGCATGGTTGTAAAGACAAAAAGCATTAAGAACGTGAACGGATATAAGAGCCATTTAATGCCATCTATGTATTCAGTTAAACCATTTAAACTGTTCATATCAATCGTATCAACAGACATACCCGCTGCAAATCTACCTAAAGAGAAAACAGTTACAAGGGTAATGAGTAGAAAAGTATACTGAATAACTTTTCCGATAGGTAGTAAACGATAGGCTGCTAGTTTTTTAGGATGAATGAGACTATCGATAAATAGCTGTGAGTGTTTCATACTATATCTCCTCCAATCAATATATTAACATGTTCAAAGAGCATAGGGTATGAAAGAAGTATTAATGAAGGGAGACTTGATGATAAAATGTTAACATTATGTAAAGAAGTTAAAGGATTTCTTTACTTTTTGTTTGTAATCAATTAAAGATTAGAAATAGAGTAGTAGAGACGTAGGAATTGGAGCGAAAACAATTGACAATAGATTGGCAAAGCATACTCTTTCAATTTTTAGGTGGGTTAGGAGTCTTCTTATTTTCCATTAAATTTATGGGTGATGGGCTTCAGAAATCAGCGGATGATCGATTACGAGAATGGTTAAATCGCTTTACAACTAACCCCATCATGGGAGTTTTAGTAGGCATATTTGTAACAATTTGCATTCAGTCAAGTTCTGCAACGACAGTCATTACTGTAGGGTTAGTGAGTGCCGGATTTTTAACGTTACGTCAAGCAATCGGCGTAATTATGGGAGCAAATATTGGTACAACCATTACAGCATTTATTATTGGTATTAATATTGGTATCTATTTTTATCCCTTGTTAGCAATCGGGGCAGGCTGTTTATTTTTCTTAAAAAAAGCAACATACCAACATATTGGTCAAATTTTATTTGGCTTTGGTGGCTTATTTTTAGGGTTAGAGTTAATGAGTGCAAGTATGCAGTCACTACATCAACTGGCAGATTTTGCATCGCTAACGCTTCATTTAAGTAATCAACCCATTTTAGGTATATTATTAGGCACTGTTTTTACCTTACTTGTACAAAGCTCTACGGCCACGGTTGGTGTGCTACAAGGCTTATATGCTGAGCATTTGATCGGGTTGAACAGTGCCTTACCGATTTTATTTGGGGAAAATATTGGTACGACGATTACGGCGGTATTAGCGTCACTGGGCGCTTCTATTTATGCAAAACGGGCAGCCGCTGCACATGTACTCTTTAATGTGATCGGTACAATTATTTTCATGATTTTTTTTACCCCATTTATGCAATATGTTCAATGGGTCAGTGGATTATTTCATTTAGAGCCTCGTATGCAAATTGCAATTGCTCACGGCTCATTTAATGTATTTAATATGATGATTCAACTTCCATTTATTGCAGGATTGGCAGCATTAGTAACGAAATTGATACCAGGACATGATGGGCATATCAATGTCACAACTAAGCATTTAGATCCTTCTTTTATTGATTCCTCCCCAGCGATAGCCCTTGGCCAAGCCAAAGAGGAAGTATTACGAATGGGTGAACATGCTTTACGAGGCTTAGAAGAAACGTTTCTATATATGAAGTCAGGGGAAGCTGAACATATTCCTACAGTTTTACAATTAGAGGCAGGCCTTAATCATCTAGATAATGAAATTACCGATTATTTAGTAATGGTGTCTAAGCAGCCCCTTTCTCGTGCAGACTCAGTAAGACATCATACATTATTAACAAATGTGCGAGACTTCGAACGAATTGGTGATCACTTTGAGAATATATTAGAGCTTTTACAATACAAGGATCATCATGAAGTGAGCTTAAGTAAATCGGCAAGACAAGATTTAATTGGCATGTTTAGTTTAGCCATCGAGGCTGTCCGTAAAAGCATAGAGGCGTTGGATACAGCGAGCTTAAGTTTAGCTCAAGAGGTGACGGAGCTTGAAAGCTTGATAGACGATATGGAAGATAAGCTTCGTCAGAAACATATTGCACGTTTGAATACGAATGAATGCAGTGGAGCGGCAGGGATTGTCTATATGGACATTGTAAGTAATCTGGAACGTATTGGTGACCATGCGGTTAATATTGCAGATTCAATTTTAGGTATTCGCCATTAACAAAGTGAAACTTTTCACTTTGTTTGTCCGTATGAAAGACAACGTACGAAAAAGGAGAGAAATTCTATGGAAGTTGTTGGCTGGATTTTAGTAGTAGCCTGCTTTATTATTTCATTTGTTGGTTTAGTCTATCCGATTATACCAGGTGTCTTATTTTTAGTCGGAGGATTCCTGCTATATGGTTTATTTTTCTCCTTCTCTGAGTTAAGCTGGTGGTTCTGGATTATTGAAATATTATTTGTAGTGCTGTTATTTGGTGCGGACACATTGGCAAATGCATTTGGCATTAAAAAGTTTGGCGGCTCCAATGCTGGAATGTGGGGAAGTACCATTGGATTATTATTTGGCCCATTCGTCATCCCTGTGGCTGGGATTTTAATTGGCCCATTTTTAGGGGCAGTTATCGCTGAATTAATTGTAGAGAAGCGAACATTTAGTGAGGCTGTGAAAAGTGGTATTGGCTCATTAGTAGGCTTTTTAACTTCTACTATTGTAAAGGCTGTAATTCAAATCGTAATGATCATTGTTTTTTTTATCGCGATATAATGTTTACGTGCGAGGTTTAATGTATGGGACTACCGGGTAAGATAGTATACGTATTGGTTTTTCAGTCAAAAGGCTGAAATCTTCTAAATGAAGTATTTTTCATTGAATGGTTTGACCAATTTTGATAATCTATTGATGTACTAAATATTTCTTATTTTAGGGAGGAACTTAACAATGGCTTACGAATTACCACAATTAACTTACGCTTACGACGCATTAGAACCACATATCGATGCAAAAACAATGGAAATTCACCATTCTAAACACCACAATACTTATGTAACAAACTTAAACGCAGCAGTAGAAGGTACTGAATTTGCAGAAAAAGACATTAACGACTTAATCGCAAACCTTGATGCTCTTCCAGCTGACAAACAAACTGCTGTACGTAACAACGGTGGCGGACATGCTAACCATACACTATTCTGGGAAGTAATCGCTCCAGGCGGTTCTAATACTCCAGTTGGCGAAGTAGCAAAAGCAATTGATGCGAAATTCGGTTCTTTCGATGCTTTCAAAGAAGAATTTGCAAAAGCTGCTACAACTCGCTTCGGTTCAGGTTGGGCATGGTTAATCGTGGATGGTGACTCAGTTGCTGTTACTTCTACTCCAAACCAAGACTCTCCAGTAATGGAAGGTAAAAAACCAATTCTAGGCTTAGATGTTTGGGAGCACGCATACTACTTAAACTACCAAAACCGTCGTCCAGATTATATCGGTGCATTCTGGAACGTAGTAAACTGGGATGTAGTTGAAGCTAAATTCCAAGCTGCTAAATAATGATTGAATAGAGATGGCTATGCTAAGGTGAGAAATCACTAAGGCATAGCCTTTTTTTATTGGATAAAAGTACAAAAGAAATGGATAGAACAAATAGGGCAACCTTTCCACTTTAGATGCCGTCAAATAAATGATGTTTTCCGTAATAATTGTCAAGTGCATGCTTTCCTGTCAAACCTACGAATGGTATACTAAGTATCGTGTATTGAAATGAAAAAATATAAGGAGGGGAATACATATGCGCAAAGCACCAGGGAAAAATCGCGCAGCGAGTGTTAAAGCAAAACATCACTCTAATTTAACATTTCGTATGAATATCCTTTTCTTTGCAATATTTATCGTATTTTCAATGTTGATTTTTAGACTGGGTTATATGCAAATCGTGAAAGGGGAAGAGTATGTACGACTTTTAGAGAGTACAGAAGAAGTTCCTGTCAATACGAGTGTGCCTAGGGGTAGAATGTATGATCGTTACGGTCGTATTTTAGTAGATAATCACCCGGAAAATGCGATTACGTATACGAAAATGCAAACGACTACAACAGATGAAATGCTAAATATAGCTGAAAAGCTGGCACAATTAATTGAACAACCAACGAAACGCGTCACATTGCGTGATAAACAAGATTTTTGGATTATCAAAAATCATGATGCAGCCTACGAAAAAGTGACAAAGGCAGAAGAAGCTAAAATTCGAGCAAAAGAAAATATTACGACAAGTCAAATCAATGCAGAAATTGATAAACTAGTACGTGAACGCATTACGAATGAAGAACTTTTGCAATTGTCAGAGAAAGATTTAGAAGTATTAGCAATCTTTAGAGAGATGACTTCTGGCTATAATTTATCACCTCAAATTATAAAAAGTGAAGATGTCTCAGCAGAAGAATTTGCACGTGTCTCCGAGCGTTTAACGGAACTGCCAGGAGTTAACACAACGACAGATTGGAAACGCGTAAAATTATCTTCTCTATCGATTCTTGGTCGTACAACTGTCCCAACAAAAGGGATACCAAAAGAGAAGCTGAATTATTATTTAGCCCGTGATTATTCACGAAATGATCGAGTAGGGGAAAGTTATATTGAGGCGCAATATGAAGAGCTACTACAAGGTCAAAAAACAGTTGTCAAAAATATTACCAATAAAAAAGGGCAGGTAGTCGATACTATTACAACTTATGAAGGTGAGCCTGGTAAAGATTTAATTTTATCACTGGATAGTGAGCTACAGGCTGAAACCGAGAAAATTGTAGAAGAAGAACTGCTTAATTTAAAAGCTCTTCCTGGATCGTATTTATTAGATCGTGCCTTTTTAATTATGATGGACCCTAATACAGGGGATGTCCTATCTATGGTTGGTAAGAAAATAGAAAAGAATCCTGAGACAGGGAAAACTGAAATTGTTGATTATGGATATGGAACATTTACGACAGCTTATGAGGCAGGCTCATCTGTTAAGGGAGCAACAGTTCTTACAGGGTACAATCAAGACGTTATCTCGATGGGCACTTCAATGGGTGATGAACCGATTAAATTAGCTAGCACAGAACCTAAAGCGTCTATTTTTAATCGATATGGCTATGTACCAATGAATGATCTGTTGGCATTAGAACGTTCTTCCAACTCTTATATGTTTAAGATTGCTCTGTTAATTAATGGAACACCATACAGCTATGGCATGCCTTTACGCTTAAAGGATGATACATTCCCCAAAATGCGTAATAACTTTGCTCAATTTGGCTTAGGTGTGAAAACAGGCATTGACTTACCAAATGAATTTAGTGGGGTACGTGGTCCATCAGGTCCTACAACGGGTGGTAAAACACTCGACTTAGCGATTGGTCAGTATGACACGTATACACCTCTACAATTAGCACAATATATTTCAACAATAGCTAATGGTGGCTACCGTATTCAGCCACATGTTGTGAAAGAAGTTCGTGATCCATCTCAGGATGGCAAGCAGTTAGGGCAATTAGTGACTGAAATTGGACCAACTATTCTTAATCAAATAGATAATCCTAAAGAAGAGATTGACTATGTTAAACAAGGGCTACGTCGTGTATATACTGGATCATATGGTACGGCTACAAGACAATTTGGTGATGCACCTTATACGGCAGCAGGGAAAACAGGTACTGCAGAGGTAGTTTATTATGGTCCTTTACGTGAACACTTTGGTACAAACACGATTAACTTAACACATGTTGGCTTTGCGCCATATGAAAACCCTGAAATTGCTTATGCAGTTGTTATTCCTTGGGCAACAACTAATATGAATCAACATTTAGTCAATAACAACCTTATTGCTAGACGTTCTCTAGATAAGTACTTTGAATTAAAAGCAAAATATCAAGCTGAAAAAGTAACAGATAGTAAAGTGAATCAGCCAATTTTACCAGCTATTACAGAGGAAAAAATTGGCGAGGATGAGCAAGAATAAGAAAACCGCTAGGCACTGGGATGCCTAGCGGTTATTTTTTTATGGACGAAAATAGGCTTCATGCAGATAACAGGCGGATGGCTAATTCAAATTGCTCTCTTGGTTTTACGCCATACAGTTCTAAATTATGATAGAAATAAGAAGCTACCATAAAATCAATCGCCTCTTGAAGTGTAAATTCTCGATGTTCCATTATTAGTGATAGATAGGTTTTAAAATAATCGGCATTTTGTACGTTTGCATGTTTCATGACAAAGGTCAAACTCCTCATTCATTACGCCTTACCAATATAATGACCACATCTTCTAGTTGAAAATCTGTGACATCCTCTGAAGGCTTTATCTTTCCTTTCTGTAGAAAGGGGTTGTACCTAGCTTATATGTTGGTACAAAAACATTTACTGAATCAAGATAAAGTATTTCCTGACACAATTGACTATTATAGCATCTTTCAAATAGGAATCAAATTCTAACCTCTTTATAGAAGAGTGAAATACATATGGATTGGTATCTTTCGTTGAATATCGAATCTTCAATTGCATGATGAGAAAATGGTACAGATTTAAGCAGGGGAAAGTTCAAAATCTGGGCACAGTCATAGCAAAGAGAAAATTAATTGTAAATGCGTCTTTACAATCGTTTACAAAGCATTACATTCATTTACATCTCTTTTACGAACCGTTTATACGACTTCAACAATCAGTCATTATAGTAAAGATTGTAAGACAAATAACTATAAAACAGTTCATGACGGAGGCAAATGAGATGAAAAAGTGGAAGTACTTAACGATGACAGCAGTAATGGGTTCTGCATTAATGCTAGGTGCATGTGGTAGCGATTCTGCACAAAATGGAAACAATGCTGAAACGAACGCACCAGCAAGTTCAGGACAAGAAGCTGCCGATGAAAAGCTACAAGGCTCTGTAGCTGGAGATGGCTCATCAACAGTTGCACCAATTATTGAGGCAGTTGTTGAAGAGTATGCAGGCGCACAACCAGATGTCAAAGTATCAGTAGGGGTTTCTGGTACAGGTGGTGGTTTTGAAAAATTCATCGCAGGTGAAACAGACTTTTCAAATGCATCTCGTAATATAAAAGATGAAGAGAAAGCTAAACTAGGAGAAGCTGGTATTGATTATACAGAGCTAGCTCTAGCATATGATGGTTTATCAGTAGTCGTGAATCCAGAAAATGATTGGGCGAAAGATTTAACAGTAGAACAATTACAAAAGATCTGGATTGAAGATGGAAAAGATAAGAAATGGTCTGACATTGATCCATCTTGGCCAGATGAGAAAATCGTTTACTATTCACCAGGTACTGATTCAGGCACATACGATTACTTTGATGAAATCATTTTAGATGGAGCGGATCTAGTAAGCTCAGCAACATTATCAGAGGATGATAATATGCTAGTTCAAGGTGTATCAGGTGACAAAAACGCTATCGGATTCTTTGGTTATGCTTACTATCTAGAAAATAAAGATAAATTAAATATTGTCAAAGTAAATGGTGTAGAGCCAAATAATGAAACAATTGAAGCAGGAGAATATACGCCGCTTTCACGTCCACTATTCACATATGTGAAAAATAGTGCCATGAAAGATAATGAAGCGGCATATGATTTCATTAAATTTACATTAGAAAACGCAGGTGATATGGCTGAAGCTGTTGGCTATGTTCGTTTACCTGAAGAAAAATATACTGAAGGCTTAAAAACTTTAGAAGGCTTAAAATAAGTAGACATGCATAGAGGGAAAGAGATGTATGCTCTTTCCCTCCCTTATTTGAAAGGAGCTCCCAATGGTTTCTCAAAAGGAAAATAAGACATCATCTGTGCAGCAATTAATTGCAAATTCGCGCAATCATAAAACTAAGAAAATAGTGGAAAAAGCAATGCCAGCTCTATTATTTTCTGCAGCAATTATCTCTATTTTAACGACATTTGGCATTGTTTTCACCCTTATTTTTGAAACGTTTGAATTCTTTAAACGTGTGTCGATAACGGATTTCCTTTTTGGGACGAAGTGGTTACCGTTTTCAGGGAATGAACCGTTGTTTGGGATTTTGCCGTTAATCGCTGGTACATTAAAAGTGACACTTATTGCAGTTGTAGTAGCCGTACCATTTGGAATTGCTTCAGCTATCTATTTAAGTGAATATGCAAGTGAAAAAACAAGACGTATCGTGAAACCTATTTTAGAAGTTTTAGCAGGTGTACCGACTATCGTTTACGGATTCTTTGCTTTAACGTTTGTCACACCTTTATTACAAGAAATTGTGCCTGGACTTAAATTATTCAATGCACTTAGCCCAGGGATAGTTGTAGGGATTATGATTTTACCAATGATCACTTCTCTATCTGAGGATGCCATGTCATCGGTACCAAATAGTATGCGTGAAGGGGCTTTAGCTCTAGGTGCAACAAAATTTGAGGTAGCTATTAAGGTAGTACTACCGGCAGCACTATCCGGCATTATCGCATCTATAGTATTAGCTATTTCCCGGGCAATTGGGGAAACGATGATTGTTTCGCTTGCAGGTGGATCGACACCGAAATTTGATCTTAATGTTACGGATTCTATCCAAACAATGACAGCATACATCGTACAAGTTTCAACTGGTGATGCAGGTTATGGAACAACTATTTACTACTCAATCTATTCTGTTGGATTTACACTATTTATCTTTACGCTAGTAATGAATTTACTTGCTCACTATATTTCGAAACGCTTCAGGGAGGTTTACTAGATGCGCTATATGGATGACACAGTCGTCATGAAACGAATGACAAAGCGTATTACATTCAATAAAGTTTGGAAAACCTTATTTTTCTTAGCTACTACGTTTGCGCTTGTTACCTTAGCTATTTTGCTTTACCGCATTGTGACACAAGGAATTGATTATTTAAATATTGATTTCTTAATTAATTTTGCATCACGTTTTGCAGATAAAGCAGGTGTCAAAGCTGCCCTAATAGGTTCACTTTGGTTAATGGCAGTTGTAGCGCCAGTATCCATTATTTTAGGAGTAGGTACGGCAATATATTTAGAGGAATATGCCAAGAAAAATAGAATCAACGACTTTATTCGTATGAATATCTCAAATCTAGCGGGTGTACCTTCCATCGTTTTTGGATTACTAGGTTTAACTATTTTTGTACGTATGATGGGACTAGGCAAAAGCGTTTTAGCTGCTGGCCTAACTATGAGTTTATTAATTTTACCGGTCATTATTGTTGCGGCACAAGAGGCCATTCGTGCAGTACCGAATGAGCAACGTGAAGCTTCATATGGGATGGGCGCAACAAAATGGCAAACGATTTTACGAGTGGTGCTTCCAGCCGCTATTCCAGGTATTTTGACAGGAAGTATTTTGGCTATGTCCCGTGCCATAGGGGAGACAGCGCCACTTGTCGTAATCGGAATTCCAGTCATTCTACAATTTTTACCGAATGGTTTATTAAGTCAATTCACAGCTTTACCGATGCAAATCTATGATTGGGCAAAACGTCCGCAAGAAGCATTTCAGTATGTGGCCGCAGCTGGTATTTTAGTGCTTATGACTGTTCTTCTATTGATGAACTCTATTGCCATCTTTATTCGAAATAAATTCCAAAAACGTTATTAATGAGGTGACCTTATGGTACTAGATTTAAAAGAGGAAAAAACAATTGTCAAATTGAATCAATCGACGACGAAATCTTCCGCTGATATAGCGAAAAATATTGTTTATGATACACGTAACTTGAATTTATGGTACGGTGATCATCAAGGCCTAAAGGATATTAATTTAAGTATTTATGAAAATGAAGTAACGGCGATTATCGGTCCTTCTGGCTGTGGTAAATCTACGTATTTAAAAACATTAAACAGAATGGTAGAGCTTGTTCCTAGCGTTCGTACATCTGGTGAAATTTTATACCGTGAGCGTAATATTTTAAATAAAAACTATACGGTTGAGGAATTAAGAACACGCGTAGGAATGGTGTTCCAAAAGCCAAACCCATTCCCAAAATCTATTTATGATAATATTGCCTACGGACCAAGAATCCATGGTATTAAAAATAAAAAGATTTTAGATGAAATAGTTGAAAAGTCTCTGAGAGGGGCAGCCATTTGGGATGAGGTCAAAGATCGTTTAAATCAAAATGCCTATGGTTTATCTGGTGGTCAGCAACAGCGTATTTGTATTGCAAGATGCTTAGCGATTGAGCCAGATGTCATTTTAATGGATGAGCCAACATCTGCATTAGACCCAATTTCTACACTAAAAGTGGAAGAGCTTGTGCAAGAGTTGAAAAAAGACTATTCCATTATCATTGTGACCCATAATATGCAGCAAGCTGCCCGTATCTCTGATCGTACAGCGTTCTTCCTGAGCGGAGAAGTTGTAGAATACGATAAAACAGATATCATCTTCCAAACACCATCAGATCAACGTACGGAAGATTATATTTCAGGACGTTTCGGCTAAGGAGGAGCAATCGATGGTAGTACGTGAACGTTTTGAACAGGAGTTAAAAGAAGTTCAGGGGCAATTTATTGCACTTGCCAATAGCAGTATTTTCGCATTAAAAACGGCTTTTGAGGCATTAGTCGAACAGAATTTAGAAAAAGCTTTGAAAATACTTGAAGATGATTTAATCATAAACCGGCTTGAAGAAGAAATAAACGACCATGTGATCCTTATGATTGCTAAGCAACAGCCTGTAGCCACAGATTTACGTCGTCTCATGGTCCTTGTGAAAGCAGCAGCAGATATGGAAAGAGTGGGCGATTATGCGGTGAATATCGCCAAAGAAGCGATTCGAATTGGAAAAGAACCGATTGTGTTCCCTATGACAAACCTACAAACGATGTGCAATAAAACTGTAGAAATGCTAGAGAGCATCATGAAGGCCTTTACAGAGGAAGATACTGTTCGTGCTAAAGAAATCGCTGAGCTAGATGATTATGTGGATGATTTATATGGAGCTACGGTTACACTTTTGCTACGTGCAGGCGTTGAAGACCCAGCACATATTTCTCAAATTACTCATTTAACATTTATTTGCCGATATTTAGAGCGTTCTGCAGATCATGCTACTAATATCGCTGAACACCTTTTTTACTTAGTAAAAGGCAAGCATTATGAATTAAATAATTAAGGCAGAAGAGCTACTTGCTAGCTCTTCTTTTCTTTTGAAAAAACGATTATAAGCAGCAACATTGTGTTTTTATGTGGCGTCTATATAACGAGTGTTTTGTATTGTCAAAATTTTTTTTTGGTTATACTATAGACAATATCCAAAAAAATGTGGTGCTTAGGAGGTGCTGCTTGTGAAAAATCCGATAGAATCACTCATAGAAAAGTTTGATCAAGATTTGTCACTAGAACAACGTAATTATTTACGTTTTCTCTATGAAAACTTACATCTTGAGGAATTAAGCAACAGGGAACAACACTATTTTATCGACTATTTCTTCAAGAGTGAACCATTACGAAATATGGCAGCATTTGCACTGGAATTGGCAGACATTCTGCATGAAATTAGGGAAAACATTCCTGCTATTGAGAAGGCTGAGAGACTGGCAAATGGTAAGGAGCAGCGTTTGTATTACGAACGGAAATGGTCAGAGCTGAGACGTCAAAAGCTCAAACAGCAAACAACAAAGAATGGCAATGTTTTTTATGTACCTTTTCATGACTATAAACAGGATCCTGGACCCATGATTATTTGTTTAGAGCAGACGACTGGGATGGAAGCTTATTCTGAGCTGTGTAAAAGCATGATATTACCGTTATTTATGAATGCCCATCGCGAAAAACGCGATTTATATATTATCCCTTATGATCGGCAAATCGATGTTCATTATCGCTTTGAAAATGGTCATTTAAATTTAGCGGATTTTAAGAACTTTATTGAATATAAAGCTAAAGGCGAAGCTGAACTTTTGCCAGTTCTACAGTTTGTCAGATCATTACTGCATGAAAATCAACTAGGCTCCGAAGCGGAAGTTATTATATTTACAGAGGGCACCCCTATAGATGGACAGCATCTCGTTAGTAAGCAAGCAAAAGCGATGCTGGAGGAAATGAAACGAAAATACCTTGCTGAGTTTTCTGTTATTGCGATGCATGAAGATAATTTTAATAAACAACAATTTTGGTTTGCCAATAAGGCTTTTTTTGCAGATGATGCAATACAATAACAGAAAGGGGCTAACCTTTACGTAAGGTCAGCTCCTTTTTATTGGAGATACATAGGTACTAAAGGAGATATACATGGATTCATTACAATGGATTTTACCTAAATTTACAGTCCCCACTTGGATGGACGTCTTAATAGCAATCATTATTTGTATAGTTGGTTGGCTGATTCAACGATTCATCATAAAAAAAATAATTAATCGTCTAGTGATCTTTTTAAAAAATCGTCATCGAAATTTCCAAGCAAATGTGCTTGCTCAATTTAGTAAAGCCATTGGCTATGCATTTATGACAGCAGTCATTGTGCTAAGCTTATCTTATTTAATAGAAGTTCCTTTATTTACGCATAAATCAACGAAAAATTTTGTACTGTCAATTATGGTGTTTTTTGCTTTTAAGGGCGTATATGACGTATTAAATTTCTATACAAAGCAGCCACTTCAATTAACCAGTGAAGAGGACCAAAATGTACTACTACCTTTTTTCCTACGAATTGGTAAAGTACTCATTATGATTTTTGCCATGTTCACAATCGCCTCATTTTGGAACTTTAATCTGAATGGCTTTTTAACAGGAATTGGCTTAACGGGAGTAGCAATTGCTTTTGGGATTCGAGATACATTAGCCCATGTGTTTGGTGGTATGTCCGTGGCGCTTGATAATCCATTTCAAATTGGTGATTGGATTGCGACCGAAGATCAAAAAATTGAAGGAACCATTGAGGATATTAATCTTCGCAGTACCTTAATTCAAACAGGGGATAAAGGGCTTGTCTATGTGCCGAACTCTTATTTGGTTAATCGTCCCATTTACAACTTATCGAGACGAGAAAAGCGCAAGTGCGAACAATTTTTATATGTAGCTGCTACCAATGAAGAAGACACATTACGCAGTGCCCTATCGGCTATTCATAAGGAAATTTATTTACATGCTAAAACAGAGAAAGACATGATCCATGTTTTTATCGATGAATTTCATCATGATAGTTATCGTGTGCTTATTCGTTTCTACGTCGCTACAAATGATACAGCCGTCATGCTAGAAGTACGTCAGGAAATCTTCTTTGCCATACGCCAAATCGTGGAAGAGCTTTCCATTACTTTAGCATCCCCTGATGAGGATGAAGGACCGAGAAGGAAAAAATAAATTGAATTGTAAGATAGTTTGCATTACAATATAATCTAGCAATCAGCGTTGATGAAGAGTAGTAGCTATTAGTATTTGTCAAAGAGAGCTAGTGGTTGGTGGAAACTAGTACAAATAAATGGTGAATGGACTTCGGAGCTCTAATCCTGAATGACAGTATGGATTAGCGTATGCCTACGTTATAAGGCTTAGAGAGGGTCTTCTTAGTAGACCAATGAAGGTGGCACCACGGCTTTTCCGTCCTTTTGTGATGGAAAGGCCTTTTTATATGTATTTGGAGTAGAAGAGCAGAGCTTAGAGAAGGAGAGAAGAGCATGACAGTTGAGCTTAGAAAGTATGCCATGAAAGTATTACAGGGAGATATGATGACCCCTATTTCTGTCTATCAATCATTGAGAGGACAGCATAAAATGTTGTTCGAATCGTCAGCCAAGCATGAGGAAAGTGGACGTTATTCTTTTATTGCAGTTGATCCAGTGGCTGAATTAAAAGGAACTAATGATGCGTATACCTTTCTTAAAGGGCAGGAAAAGGAAAAATCGAATGGGAATGTGCTCGATTATTTAAAGAAAGTGATGCCATTCCATGAAGAAACTTATCCATTCCACTTTTTTGGAGGCGTCATTGGATTCTTTGGATATGAAACAGCTTTTTATGCAGAAAAAATCGGAGAATATTTACAAGATGAATTAGCCATGCCTGATGTCCATGTTTTTTTCTATGATACATTTATTGTATTGGATCATGTGACACAGGAAATTACATTGGCTTCAATAGATTTATTTAGAGAAGGGCGTTCCTTAGAGGAAATGGAAGCAGCTATCTCAACGATGGAGCAGCAGCTTTATAAGGGGACAACATTTGATGCCATGAAAGTAGATAGTCTTGATTTTAAGCCAATGATTTCAAAGGAGCGATTTGTCTCATTAGTGGAGCGTGCAAAGCAGCACATTTTAAAAGGGGATATTTTCCAAATAGTGCTATCACAACGCTTCTCAGCCTCGTTTACAGGCTCGCCATTTGCGCTATATCGCCAATTACGCACATCCAATCCCTCTCCATATATGTTCTACATGGATTATGGATCCTATATTATTTTAGGAACATCTCCAGAAAGCCTTGTAAAGGTTAAAAATCGGCAGGTGACGACAAATCCAATCGCAGGCACTAAGCCTCGTGGTGAGACAATGGAGCAGGATGAAGCCATTGCAAATGCCTTATTGGAAGATGAAAAAGAAGTAGCGGAACATCGTATGCTAGTGGATTTAGGTCGCAATGATCTTGGCAGAATTGCAAATGTTGGTTCTGTAAAGCTGAAGAAATTCATGAATATTGAACGCTATAAATATGTCATGCATATTGTGTCGGAGGTATTAGCGGACCTACGAGACGATCTTCATGTTTTGGATGTTCTTCGTGCTTGTTTACCAGCGGGCACAGTGTCAGGAGCACCAAAGATTCGTGCGATGCAGCTTATAAATGAATTAGAGCCTGTAAAGCGTGGCGTGTATGCGGGAGCTGTTGGTTATATATCTACGACAGGCGATATGGATTTAGCCCTTGCTATTCGTACCATGATCATTAAAGATGAGAAGGCCCATGTACAGGCAGGAGCGGGTATTGTTCACGATTCGGTCCCATTATCTGAATATGAGGAAACACTTAATAAAGCTCGAGCACTATTGGAGGTAAAAAAATGATTTTATTAATTGATAATTATGATTCCTTTACCTACAATCTATTTCAACAAATAAGCATGCTTGGGAAAAACGTTAAAGTCGTGAGAAATGATGCTATTACAATAGAAGAAATTCAAAAAATGTCACCAGAAGCTATTATTTTATCTCCCGGACCTGGAACACCAGCCGAAGCAGGTATCACGGTTAGTATTATTAAGGAGCTATATCAAAAATTTCCTATATTAGGGATTTGCCTTGGGCATCAATCCATTGGATACGCATTTGGGGCGAACATCATACAGGCTCAAACTATCATGCATGGCAAGCTGTCACATCTACAATATGAACAAAAAGGTTTATTTGCACAATTAGATGGGGATATTCAAGTAATGCGCTATCATTCCCTAGTTATTGAAGAGCCTACATTGCACAGTGATTTTAACATTTTCGCAACAGCGTGTGATGACGGGGAGATTATGGCTATCCAGCACAAAAAATATCCTCTTTACGGTCTACAATTTCATCCTGAATCAATCGGCACGAAAGAAGGAAGTAGGATGATGCAAGCCTTCTTTGAAAGTATTGCTTGAATAAAAAAGCTGTCGCCTCCTTAATTTGGATTCTGGCGACAGCTTTTCTTTATTGTTTTTTACCTGTAATTAACTTCGCAATTTCCTCTAAAGACATGGAAGAATTGACTTCATAGGACCCAATCTGTAAGCTTCGTGCATATTTTGCGTTTGCGAGTAGTAATTCCATTTCTATGCTGTTAGAAATAATGCCACCATCTTCTAGCTTTTGGGCCACAATATATGGTGTAATCCCACTATATATTTGTAATATCATTGTCGTATCATCCGCATTGTTATCTTCTTTAACAGACGGTTCTGAAGAATCAGTAGTAGTCTCTTCAGTAGTATGTACTTGTTTGACTGGTTTTTTTAACGCAGCAATTTCTTGATTGGCCTGATTGAGCTTATTTTGCAATTCTTCAACCTTATGGGAAGAATCTTTTTCAGGCAGGCCAATGTTCACATCGAAGCGGCTTGCAAGAGCAAGTATGGCCCCGACTAGGAAAATGGCTAGACCAAATGAGCGGATGGAAGACTTGTTCATAAATTAACGACCCCCGTTTGCAATCACTTGACGAACTTGTTCTTCTGTTAAATTTGAGCGGATACTAATATCTCCTACAGAAAGTCCTTGTTTATTCAATTCGAGCACCTGACTTACGATAATTTGATGAATCGGCTTTGCTTGTGATGGATTAGGCGCTATTTTTGAAGCTTGTGCTGCTTGTTGGACAGCTTGCATGACTTGTTGAACTTTAGGATTTTGTACGCTAGGATTAGGTGTTGTTTTTGATTTTACTTGAAACTCTGGTTCTAATAGTAGCTCTTCCTCTACAATTTTTAAACGGCGCTTTAAATTATTCGTTTCTTGGAATATGGAGATAGATAATTCTTCGACATCTTTCTCGACTTTTTTCGAGCTATTTTTGAAAAAGAACGATACTATAATCAAAAGAATCCCGAAACTCATTAGTATGATGGATAAATCCAATAGTTTCACCTCGTTGTAGTATGTAATTATAAGATATTTTACCATATGCAAACTTAATATGAAATGAAGGTAGATTTTTTTTCAGTTTGTGTTATAATAGGTTAGTCGTATAAATCATGCTCAAATTTAAATTCTTGATATAGAGTGGGAGGGTTAATGATGCGCGTAAACATTACTTTAGCTTGCACAGATTGCGGCGAACGTAACTACATTTCTAAAAAGAACAAGCGTAACAATCCAGAGCGTCTTGAACTTAAAAAATATTGCTCTCGCGAGAAGAAATACACTCTTCACCGTGAAACTAAGTAATCGCTCATTAAGCCAAAACCACAAGTGGTTTTGGCTTTCTACATTTTATGAATGATTAAGGTTTTACTATATAGGAGGTAGCCTGATGGATAAAACAACATTACGAAACAAGGTACGAGAAACACTTGCGATAATGAATGAAGAAGTTTATATCAGACAATCTAAAGCTGTAGTGCAAAGGGTGCAACAGGAACCATATATAATAGAAGCAAATACTATCGGCATTACCATTTCGAATCAGCCAGAAGTCGACACAATTCTTTTAATTGAAGAACTATGGCAGCTTGGGAAAAAGGTCGCTGTGCCAAAGTGCCACCCCAAAACAAGAGAAATGACATTTTACGCCATTGAATCATTTGCTCAGCTTGAAACAGTATATATGCATTTGCGTGAGCCTATTCCCGAAAGATGTGAGTTAGTTGACGCAAATGAGATGGATATCATCTTAGTACCTGGGGTTGTTTTTGATCGGTTAGGCTATCGAATAGGGTATGGCGGTGGTTATTATGATCGCTATATATTAAACTATAAAAAGGGTAAATTGATGTCATTACTTTTTGACGAGCAGATCGTTAATCGTGTTCCTACTGAAGAACATGATTGCCCTGTAGACATCATAGTGACACCGACAGAACGTATTGACTGTCTAGCACATCGAGGAGCGAACGAAAATGGATAAAATGTTAGATATTTATGAACTCTTGAAAACTTATGGTACTTATATTTATACACGGGACCCTATTGGCGATTTGATGTTAATGGAGGATGAAATAAAAGAGCTCTATAAAGCGAATGTACTAGACATAAAAGATTACCAAATGGCATTATTACTAATTCGACAAGAAACAACAAGACTTCGTATGGAAGAGAATAAAAAGTAATGTTTGAAATATAATGTAATGGGGTATTGTAAACTTAATGTAACATGTATGTAATATTCTTAAAAACAGTGGGTTTCCGCTGTTTTTATGTTTTTACGAAACTTTTTACAATGTAAAACGTATATATAGATATCTGGTGCATATACGAGCGAGGAGAGTAAAATTTCCAAAAGATATGTGTTGATTATCTGTAAAAAATGGATTAAGATATATTTTGTTTCCGTAACAAAATGTAAAAAATTATTATTTTTTTGTAAGGAAGTAGGGAGGATGTTAGGAATGAGATCAATAAAGTGGCCTAAACATTCATTTATGATACTAGCAATTATAGCAACTTGGATCAAAACGGTCATTGTTTACCACACGAGCTTTGAGATGAAAATTGAAAATGCAATGCAACAATTTATTTTGTTTATTAACCCATTAAGTTTCTTGCTATTTACGTATGGTTTAGCACTTTTCTTTAAATCAGCAAAAGCTAGAAATCGTTATTTAATTACAGTCAGCATTATTTTATCAATAGTCCTATATGGAAATGTAGCGTTCTATCGTTTCTATAATGACTTTATTACCCTACCAGTATTATTCCAAACAAGTAATTTTAGTGACTTAGGAACATCAGTAGCAGCAATAATAGAGCCATGGGATGTCTTGTATTTTGTTGATGTACTTATTTTAATCTTAGCGAATAAATTTATACCAAAAATGAAAAATTCGTTTAAAGTTAATGTGGAATTCCGCCGTGCATTTTTTGTGCTGGCAATCGCTATGTCATTCTTAAACTTAGGTTTAGCTGAAACAGAGCGTCCACAATTATTAACACGTAGTTTTGACCGTGAATTACTTGTAAAAAACATTGGTACGTACAATTACCATTTGTATGATATTTATATTCAAACAAAATCATCTGCCCAACGTGCGTTAGCGGACGGTAGTGAATTAGTTGAAGTAAACAACTATGTTCGCTCTAATCAGGCAGCAGTTAACCCAGAAATGTTTGGAAAATATAAAGGTCGCAACTTAATTGTTGTGTCTATGGAGTCTTTACAAAACTTTGTCATTAACAATGACATGAATGGTCATGAAGTTACGCCATTCTTAAACTCTTTAACAAAAGATAAAGATACGTATTATTTCAGTAACTTCTATCACCAAACAGGTTTAGGAAAAACATCTGACTCTGAGTTTATCGTAGAAAATTCATTGTTTGGTTTAGGACGTGGAGCAGTATTCTTCACGCATGGTGGAAATACGTATAACTCAATGGCAGAACGCCTTGGGGAAAATGGATACTTTACAAATGTCATGCACCCAAATAATAAATCGTTCTGGAACCGTGACATCATGTATCAATCTTTAAAAATTAATAAGTTCTACGATATCGATTCTTATACAGTAGAAGAAGGGCAAGCTGTGAACTGGGGAATGAAAGATACTCCATTCTTAGAGCAATCTGCAGCATTAATGAAAGATATGCCACAACCATTCTACTCAAGACTTATTACGTTAACGAACCACTATCCATTTACATTGGATCCGGAAGATATTATGATTCCTGAATATGACTCAAACTCAGGAACATTAAATCGCTACTTCCAAACAGTACGCTATATGGATGAAGCCTTAAAAGATTTCTTCCAACAATTGAAAGATCAAGGTGTTTATGATAATTCTATTATCGTTATGTATGGTGACCACTACGGTATATCAGAAAACCATAATAAAGCAATGGCACAATATTTAGGAAAAGAACAAATAACACCATTTGATAATGCATTGTTACAGGAAGTACCTTTATTCATCCATATTCCAGGATCTGACGATGGTAAAGAGATGACTGAAATGGCTGGACAAATGGATTTACGTCCAACAATTTTACACCTGCTTGGTATTGAAACGTCAAAAGATATGCAAATGGGTGCGGATTTATTCTCTCCAGAACATGAAAACTTTGTAGTGTTCCGTGACGGACGCTTTATCACAGATAAATATGTGTATGCGGGAGAAGCTTGCTATGATAAATCAACAGGTGAAGAAATAGAAGTGGAGCCATGTCAGCCATACGCTGATCGTGCAACTATGGAACTTGAAAATTCTGACGCCATCATCAATGGAGACCTTCTTCGTTTCTATGATGAAAAGACAGGTAATTTAAAACAAGAATCCGTTAAGTAAACAAAGAGAGATCTCGCCATGAGATCTCTCTTTTACTTTGCACAATTGACAAATTTGTTGAAGTGATTATAATTAGTGTAAATATCTGCATAACGAAGATTTGTTTTTCACATTTCGGAGTATAAGAGTTAAAGGCATGGAAAAGAACAAGTAGCTTTAATAAAACTGACAGAGAGTAGCCGGTAGCTGAGAGGCGCAAGGGATATTAAAGTGAATACATCTTGGAGCTGCGTACCGAAATTTTAGTAGGCTACGACGGGTTTGCATCCGTAATCATTGCAATAGTATCGCTGCGGCTGTACTAATGGAGGAGTGCTATTTGAGTAGCTCTCGAAAAAAGGTGGTACCACGTTCATGAACGTCCTTAGGATTTAATCCTAAGGGCGTTTTTTGCATCTGGACGTTCTTATTGCCAAATTAGGGGCGACAGCAGTCCTGTCAGAAACTCTTATAGATCTTGCAATATTAACTTTTTAATATTACAAGGAGATGTTTTGTATGTTTTTAACACCAAAGGAGCAGTTAGCTATTATTAAAAAGGGTGCAGACAAAATTGTTGATGAACCCGAGTTACTAAAAAAATTGGAGCACTCATTTCAAGAGCAAAAGCCTTTAACAATTAAATTGGGGCTCGATCCATCCGCACCAGATATTCATTTAGGGCATGCAGTCGTGTTGCGAAAAATTAAACAGCTGCAAGATTTAGGGCATCATGCAGTCATTGTCATTGGCGATTTTACGGGTCGTATTGGTGATCCTACCGGAAAGTCTAAGGGACGTGTAGCGTTAAGTGATGAAATGGTGAAGGAAAATGCCAAAACGTATTGTGAGCAAATTTTTAAAGTGTTAGATGAAGAGAAAACGATTGTCCGTTTCAATAGTGAGTGGTTAGCAAAATTAACGTTTGAAGAAGTCATCCAGCTGGCAGCCACTACATCTGTTGCCCGTATTTTGGAGCGTGAAGACTTCCAAAAGCGGTACCACCACCAAATTCCAATTGGCGTACATGAATTTTTCTACCCCCTCATGCAGGCGTATGATTCTGTAGAATTAAAAGCTGACATCGAATTAGGGGGGACCGATCAAACGTTTAATATTCTCATGGGACGCACCTTACAAAGGCATCGAGGGCTAGAAAAACAAATTGCTATTTTTATGCCATTACTTGAAGGATTAGATGGCATTGAAAAAATGAGTAAAAGCTTGGGGAATTATATTGGTGTCAATGAAGCACCTGAAGTTATGTTTAAAAAAATTATGGAAATACCAGATTCGCTCATTATTAAATATTTTGAATTAGCGACAGATGAGCATCCACTTCAAGTGCAAGCCATTCAAGAAAGGCTGCAAAATGGAGAGAACCCACGTGATTTAAAATTACAATTAGCAGAAATAGTGACAGCTTTATATCATGGTCATGCTGCTACGATGGATGCAAAATCTTATTTTGAAGCTGCTTTCCAAAAGAAAGTTATTCCTGATAATATTCCTGTATTGCTACTTGAAATTGATAAAGAAAGAATAGCGGATATCATTCCACAATTAATTTCTATCCAATTTATTCAGAGTAAAAGTGATTTTTTAAGGCTAATTAAACAAAATGGGGTTTCATTGAATGGAGAAAAAATTGCTGTGGATGATCTATCTCAAGTATTAATGAATGAGGATGTCCTGCAAATTGGTAAGAAGAGATTTCTAAAATTAAATAAGTAAAATGGGAGGATGTCCAAGAAAAAAAGAGCAATCTCTAATAGAGACTGCTCTTTTTTCTGTCTAAATTTTAGTGTAATTTTGGTGGATACCCGCTATGAACGATTGTCATGATGACAAACCATCCAAAAACGACAGCACTTAATAAGTTGAAAACAACGCTTAAAAGGTTCTTTTCTTTAATTGCTTGGAATGTACCAACTACAGCTAAAATCGCTACTAGACCAAAAATAACCATTAATAAGTTCATTAAAAATAGACACTCCTTTCGACATCAGAAAATGAATGTCGTAAACAATATTCCTCCTTAATTGTAATCGTTCTACCTGTTTTTGTCGAGAACTATTATAGCGCAAACTATGAACATTTATCGTCAAATTGTGGCAAAGCCTGTATAATAGAAAAATGAGGTGATATCTATGATGAACGTACGTAGTTTTTCTCTTGGTCCAGTCCAAACGAATTGCTATATCGTATCGAATAAAGACAAGGAATGTATCGTATTTGATCCAGGTGAAGAAGCGGAGCGTCTTATTAAAACAATTCGAAGCAATGGTTTAAAACCGTTAGCCATTTTTTTAACGCATGCACATTTTGACCATATTGGTGCGGTGGATGCCGTAAGGGAAACATTTAATGTACCTGTGTGGATCCATGAAAAAGAGGTTAGCTGGCTAGGAGATCCAGAAAAGAATGGCTCTAGTAAATATGCTGCATTACCAGATTATAGGGTAGCTACACCAGATCAAAACACTATCATTAAAAAAGAGCAACAATTTGAAATGAGCAACTTTGTGTTTCAAGCTGTATTTACACCAGGACATTCACCTGGTAGCATTTCTTATGTATTTGAAAATGACGGCTTTGCGATTGTGGGAGACACATTATTTGAACAGGGTGTAGGACGGACAGATTTAATTGGTGGGTCCTCCAAAATATTATTAGCATCTATTCATGACAAATTATTATCATTACCTGAGGATACAATCATATATCCGGGTCATGGAAATTATACAACTGTCAGTGCAGAAATGGAAACAAACCCGTTTTTAAATGGATTTTAAAATACCATGCGTTAAAAAAAGCGTATCTCGTTAATGAGATACGCTTTTTTAGTTGTATTAATGACCGCCACCAGGTACGTGAATGAATGTTGTATAGTACGTGAAGCCAGCGAAGAATACAGTTAAATATGCTCCGAAAATGTACATGTACATACGTTCTGAAAGGTTTAAGAAGCCTAATAATAAGAATAAACCTGTATTACCTAAGAATAATAGCGATACCTCGTTCATACCACCAAGGTAGAACATAACGGCAAAAATACCTGTCCAGAATGCCATAACTTTATACATATTATCCATGAAATTTCCCCTCCTTTTGCCCACGACACAATAATCTCTTACTCATTATAAATGATAGGAAAGGTGTCTGTAAACTGGAACTTCTCAGTCTTTGTGACAAACAAATGGATTTTTTAACTAGCTATCGATTTCTGTCACGTTTATTTCATATTTACATAAATCGCAATTATGTATCATACTCTCAATTTGCACAAATTCATTGTTTGAATATAACGCATCTAGCTGCCCTTTTAAATAGGATTCATGTAATGAGCAGACAATATCCGAATGTGTTGTAAGTTGCTCTTGGAATGGACAATTAAAAATGGAGAATATAACCTTTTTGCCACGCTCTGTTTGTTGAATTTGTGGAACATAGCCGATTAATGCGGCATTGTCAGTTAATAGTTGAAGCTTCTCGTCGAAGGAAAGGGAATTATTGATTGTCAATTCAGCGTTTATATTTTGTTTCATTTGCTGATAGCCATCTTGATAGCTAATTTCCTGACATTTTTCTAAGACAGATGGTCCAAGCTCTTCCACTAATTGAATTGTCCATTTCAGTAAACGCTCTTCGTCACGTCTAGGAAAAGTTAATGATACGCCTTTCTCAGAAGCCTTATACACGCGTCCAGGTCGACCACCTTTACCCGTTTTCACATAGTCTGCGGAAATAATATTAATTTCTGAAAGCTTTGTTAAATGAAGTCGAGCGACATTTGGATGGATGCCAAACTGATCAGCAATATGTTGGACGGTCACTGTTTTTTTCTCTTTCAATATGTACTCATAAATAGAGTATCTTGTTTCATCAGCTAAAGTGCTGGTAATTTTCAATGGATGGATCATATGCTTCACCTCATTAGTTTTTTATAAAATTATGTTCGTCTACCAAGTGTTAGGAAAATAATCATGTTCATTCTATTATATTCCATTATTGAAAAAGATACAGTTCATTTCGGCATAAATATTAATTTTTTCATGTATTGATCTTCTATTTTAGTGGGAAATTGCACTTTATCCACATTTTTATAGCAAAAAACATGAATGATAGGAAATTTTATAACAAATTTTTATTTTCAGAAAAGGGCTTTCTTCGTAAGAAGATCCTATTTATACTAGGAAATAACGAATACGCGGTCATATTCGAATGAACTAGAAGAGGGGTGCATATATGCAGAATTTTGAAATAGTTGTTGAACAAAAATGTGAGCAACTTTTACTAAAAGCCTATCATTTTGGTGCAACTGATTTATTATTGGTGCCAAGCAATATAAATTATCGGATCTATTTTCGGAAATATGACAAACTTCTTCATGCAGGTGAACTACCAAACGATCTTGCGGAACGGATGATTTCCTATTATAAGTTTCTGGCACAATTAGACATAAGTGAGCGTCGTAAACCTCAAAGCGGCTCATTCCAAAAGGCAATGGAACAACAGCCATATGCTTTTCGAGTATCTACACTGCCTTCCGTATTTTTAAAAGAAAGCCTCATTATCCGCTTACTTCTCCAAAATCATTCTTTTCCACTAACTTCCTTATGTTTTTTTAAAAGCTCAGCCTACAAATTAATGGAACTTGTACAGAATCGACAAGGCCTTTTGTTTTTTACAGGGGCGACAGGATCTGGTAAGTCCACTTCACTCTATTCTTTAATCCACTACTGTTCTACCGAATTAAATAGGCATGTAATTTCCTTGGAAGACCCAGTAGAAAATAAACAAGCAAATTTACTTCAAATTCAGGTGAATGAACGAGCAGGCGTTACATACGCTACGGGGTTAAAAGCTATTTTGCGACATTCACCGGATGTAATCATGATAGGAGAAATTCGAGATAAAGAAACGGCGAAAATTGCCATAGAGGCGAGCTTGACTGGTCATTTAGTTGTTTCAACTATTCATGCGAAGGATTCTCTTAGCTGTCTTTACCGTTTAATGGACTTAGGGGTGTCGATAGATGAGCTTCGGCAAACTGTCATTGGTATTGTTGCCCAAGTCCTTTTTCATTCATCAGCCTTACAGGGTGATCGACGTGCGTTGTATGAAATTTTATCGGATGTTCATCTAAATCAGGCTATTACCGCTATTTTAGATAAGGGGAATTTTCATCTACCATACGAATTAACCTTAAAGGGACAAAAAGAATTAGTGGAGAGCCATTATGCAGTTACAAACATACATCGATAAATTCCAATTATATTACAACAGAGCTACCAAATGGCGTGTAAAGGAGCAAGCGCAATTTATTCAACGTTTATCTGTATTAATGCAGGAGGGCTACTTATTTCCACAGGCTATCTCCATGCTACTACCTCATCATATAGATGGTCATGAGGAAATTCAGCAACAAATTGATGAAAAACTTAGACAAGGAGAAGGCGTAACAAGTATTTTGGAAACATTGCAGCTGGCTAAACATCATTTAGTAGCGATCAAAGTGGCAGAAAACAACGGACATATGCTTGAAGGATTAAAAGGTATGGCAAAGCAAATGATTGTCAGTGAGAAGACGAAGAAAAAGTTAATTAAATTGCTTGTTTATCCTGTCATACTAATTTTATTTTTATTGTTGCTATTCTTTATATTCCGAACAATTTTCTTACCTAATATTAAGCAAATGGTATCAAGTCGCTCGATTGAAGGTGGGAAGACAAGCGTGGCGCTATCTAAAATCTTACTGCATGTCCCCGATTTCATGATGGTAACAGCTTCGATTGTAATAGTCAGTTTATTGATTTTACACTTCTATCTTAAACGCCAACCCATTCCTTTGCGACTATCAATATTATTAAAAATCCCACTTTTTCAAATCTATATCCGACTATCATGGACAAGACAATTTGCTGCTTATTTAGGTAGTTTACTGCAGAGTGGGTTTTCATTGCAGGCTAGTCTTCAAATTCTAGAGGAACAATCCTTTCAACCTTTTCTACAGCATCTGTCACGTCGAATTAAAGAAAGGGTAATCTTTGGAGAGTCATTGACGCAAGCAGTACAAATTATGTCTATTTTTCACAAGGATTTTGCTAGTTTTGTAGAACATGGAGAACAGAGTGGCTATTTAGGGAAGGAACTTACATTGTATAGCGAATTATTAATGGAAAAACAGGAGCAACTATTGCAGAAGGTGCTCGCCTTCATCCAACCAAGTTTCTTTATTATTATTGCTATATGTATTTTAGCGGCCTATGTCAGTTTACTATTACCAATTTATCATATGATTGATTTAGTTTAGGAGGAGCAAGATGAAACAAATCAAACAACAAAATGGCTTTACTTTAATCGAAATGCTCATTGTTTTGTTAATCATTTCAATTCTTATTTTAATCACAATTCCAAATGTTACGAAGCACTTTGCTACGATTGATGAGAAGGGCTGTGCTGCGTATATTAATATGGTACAGGGGCAAGTAGAAGCCTATAGAGTGGATCTTATGGCATATCCAAATCTGGAGGATTTAGTGAAAGAAGGATATTTAAAAGAAAATGAAACAACTTGTCCTAATAAAGAAGAAATAGTTATTACGACTGAGGGAGAGGTACGCTTAGCAAATGTAGGTGCAGGTACGAATGGCTAATGAGAGAGCGACAAAATGAGTTGGGCTTTACGATCCTCGAAATGCTGATTGTTTTATTTCTTGTTATGAGTCTAACAGCTATTGTTAGCAAATTCACTTTAAAATTAGCGGAGTCAAAGGAATTAGAGCGTTTTTTTACTCAAATTCAACTAGATATTCAGTATATTCAAACCTATAGCATGAACAAGCGACAATATATCGCGATGAAATTTGAAAGCTCTACAAGGCGCTACGTTATTCAAAAAGATGTTTTTTCCAATCTATATGAACGGCCATTCCCTAAAGGAGTCGAATTTTCGCCTGATGAGAGCTCTATTTATACTATTGTTTATAATGTTAATGGCAATGTCAGGTCAGCTGGCACCCTAACGTTTCAAACGCCACACGGAAAGAAAAAGGTAATCATTACATTAGGGCGAGGGAGAGCGAGAATTGAATGAGTCTGGTTATTCTTTTGTTGAAACGATTTTGGCTATGGGCATCTTGATGTTACTTTGCAGCTCCTTATTGCCCATTACCTATACGATGAAAACGAACCTTACGAATAAAAAAATGGAAATGATTGCAGCTGAAACAGCGTACGAGGGCTTGAAACTATTTCAAGCTATACAACAAACTGAAGGCACAAGAATTATTGAACAGGTTGAGTATCAATGGGGGTTTCATGGTGGAGAGATTTGTGTTCGTTTTCACAATATACTCAAGCAACGCCAAAAATGTATTTCCCTTACAGGTAATGTCAATGAATAATGAAAAGGGCTATACCTTACTAGAAGCAATGTTTCAATTAATTGTGTTTGTGCTTATTTCTCACCTTTTTGTCCTAATTATGCTGTGGTATGCTGAAATGACCTCAACTATGCAAACGGATGAACAGTCGAGATGGGAGCTGTTTGTGTATGATTTAAATAAAGGGCTAAAGGATATTTTAACGTTCTCCGTGCGGGATAATCACAATAGAATCACTTTCCAGACCACGGAATCTGTCCATTATATTGATTGCTATCGTAACATCATTCGTGAACAAGTAAATGGAGGACATGTTCCCATGCTAATTGGCATTAATAAATGTCACTTTACCTATAGCGAAAATATGCTGACGGTAGCGGTGGAAATGCCTAGTGGTATGCAAAAGGAGCGAACCTTCTATGTGCCAATTATTGAAAAATGACAGTGGGGCTATTTTTTTAATCGCAATTGCATTATTATTTCTTGTAACTACTTTTCTTCTTGCGTATTGTATGTCATATGAAATGCAATTTCAAACATATGATGGGCTCGAAAAATTGAATGTTCAAGCTACGATAAATTTATTGGGACAAATTTTGTCAGACAGTGTAGAATCGTAGTTATAAGAAGGTGATTCGAATTGCGAAAAATATATTTAGTTGGTTTTATGGGTAGTGGAAAGAGTGCTTTAGGAAGACGTTTAAGCTTTTTATTAAAGATGCCATATTATGATATGGATCATGAAATAGTGAGACAGCAAGGAATGTCCATCCCGCAGATTTTTGAAAAGTACGGAGAGGCCCATTTTCGAAAAATAGAAACAGAATTTTTGAAAAGTTTCCGCGATGAGGCTTGTATTATTTCTACGGGCGGTGGAGTTGCGATTAATGCTGAAAATCGAAAAATTATGAGGCGCAGTGGCTTAGTGTTTTTTTTAGATGCTTCGTTTGAGGATATTTATAAACGAGTTCAGCATGATCCTAACAGACCAATCGTACAAAGCTCGACAAAAGAGGAGCTAGAAAGTCTGTATCATTACAGGAGGAAGTTTTATCGTGATGCAGGGCATATTCAGGTCTTGACAGAGGGCAGAACCATTCGTCAAATTTTAGAGTATTTAGTGTTCCAAGTAAAAAGGCTTAAAAACGAACGATGAAAGATATACGACTTATTAATGTTCGTGTTTTATTATCTTTTAAAAAATGATTGCCTTTTCAATGCATTTAATGTTAGGATATAGACAAATAAGTAACTAAATGTTCATTGAATACTAAATAGTACCAAGATGTATCTTGGGCGGATGATTGTACGGGGAGAGAGCGTAATTAAACGCCACCGAAGGAGCAAGTAGCAATGGCTATGAATCTCTCAGGTAAAAGGACTCGTATAAGACGCAACTCTGGAGAGAGCTGTAGTATAACAATAGCAGCCACCAAAGGGGAAAGCCGACTGATTGGCATTATCAACCATGCGAGTTAGTCTGGTGTAACTTTCAGGTGCAAGGACAGAGAATCCCGAAAAGGGGTTCGTCTGTCTTTTTTTATGTCTTTAGGTACTCCGTGAAGCGTCTACTTTGCTAAGTCATGACTGTACCCATACAAAAAGCAGACGAACTACTACCAGTAAAAATGTAACTAACAATAAGGGGGCAAAAAAGAATGACGAATGAATTAAAACGTACACCTCTATTTGAAGAATATGCGAAATACGGTGCCAAGACGGTTGACTTCGGTGGATGGGAATTACCAGTTCAATTCTCTTCTATTAAAGATGAACATGATGCAGTACGTAATCGTGCGGGATTATTTGATGTATCCCATATGGGTGAAATTTTAGTAACAGGTCCCGATGCATTAAATTTTTTACAAAATCTTTTATCCAATGATGTTTCAAGAATAGCTACTGGCCAGGCACAATATACAGCAATGTGCTATGAGGACGGCGGTGTTGTCGATGATTTATTAACATATAAGTTAGCTGATGAACATTATTTATTATGCGTGAATGCAGCAAATATCGAAAAAGACTATGATTGGATGCTGGAAAATCAACATCAATATAATGTGACCATTGAAAATCAATCTGAAGCCTATGCACAAATTGCCCTACAAGGACCTTTAGCAGAGGAAGTTCTTCAATCCCTAACTTCCACTGATGTAAGTGCAATTAAATTTTTCCGATTCCAAGAAAATGTAGAAGTCGCAGGACATAAAGTATTAGTTTCTCGTAGTGGATACACAGGAGAAGATGGCTTCGAATTATATGGAGCACCAGAAGATATTAAAGCGCTATGGGGTAAAATTTTAGATGCTGGTCAAGACAAAGGTGTTGTTCCTGCAGGTCTAGGATGTCGTGATACTCTACGTTTTGAAGCAGGTCTGCCACTTTACGGTCAAGAATTATCAGCAACCATTTCTCCTCTTGAAGCAGGTATCGGCTTTGCTGTGAAATTAAATAAAGAAGATTTTATTGGTCATGATGCATTAGTAGCTCAGAAGGAAAATGGTCTTCCACGCAAACTAGTCGGAATTGAAATGATCGATAAAGGGATTCCACGCCATGGCTATAAAGTGTTTAAAGATGGTAAGGAAATTGGTGAAGTTACAACAGGAACACAGCTTCCTTCCTCAAAACGTAATGTTGGTCACGCGTTAATTGACAGTCAATTCGCAACAATCGGAAATGAATTAGAAATTGAAATCCGTGGTAAGCAACTAAAAGTAATTACAGTTGAAACACCGTTTTACAAGCGTTCAAAATAATAGTTGAAAAGAGGGACCTACATTTATGAAACATCGTTATTTACCAATGACGGAGCAAGATCAAAAAGAAATGTTAGACGTAATCGGTGTATCCTCAGTTGATGAATTATTCGAGGATATTCCAGAGAAAGTACGTTTTAAAGGCCTTTATGACATCAAGGCAGCAAAATCGGAATCTGCTTTATTAAAAGAGTTAACGGCACTTGCTGCTAAAAATAAAGATACAAATGCGAATGTATCGTTTTTAGGTGCTGGCGTTTATAACCACTACAAGCCAGTGATCGTGGACCATGTTATTTCTCGCTCAGAGTTTTATACAGCTTATACACCATATCAACCTGAAATTTCACAAGGTGAGCTTCAAGCTATTTTTGAATTCCAAACTATGATTGCAGAGCTTACTGGTATGGATCTTGCCAACTCTTCTATGTATGACGGTGGTACAGCATTGGCCGAAGCGGGAATGTTGGCTGCTGGACATACACGTCGTAAGAAAATTTTAGTTTCTGAAACGGTACACCCAGAATATCGTGATGTTGTGGCTACATATGCCTATGGTCAATCTATTGATATCATTACAATTCCACATAAAGATGGTGTGACTGATATTGCAGCTTTAAAAGAGCTAATTGACGACAATACAGCAGCAGTTATTGCTCAGTATCCAAACTTCTTTGGCCAAGTTGAGGATATTCAAGTAATTGGTGATATTGCGCATGAAGCAAAAAGCTTATTCGTAGTATCGTCTAACCCACTTGCCCTAGGTATTTTAACTCCTCCAGGCAAACTAGGTGCTGATATTTGTGTAGGTGATGCACAAGTTTTCGGTATCTCTGAAGCATTTGGTGGTCCACACTGTGGTTTCTTTGCAGTGACAACTAAATTAATGCGTAAGGTGCCAGGACGTCTTGTTGGTGAAACAGTAGATGGTGAAGGACGTCGTGGTTATGTATTAACACTACAAGCGCGTGAACAACATATCCGTCGCGATAAAGCAACTTCTAACATCTGTTCGAACCAAGCGCTTCTTGCACTTGCAGCTTCTGTAGCAATGACAGCTCTAGGGAAACAAGGTATTCGCGATATGGCTACACAAAATATTGCGAAAACACGTTATGCAAAAAATGCCTTTGAAGCAGCAGGCTTTACAGTAGCATTCCAAGGTGCACATTTTAATGAAATCGTAGTGAAAACAAATAAATGTGTGAAGGAAATCAATAAAGGCTTAATTGAAAAAGGTATTATCGGTGGATATCCTTTAGGTCAAAATTATGACTCTCTTAAAAATCATGTGCTAATTGCCGTAACTGAATTACGCACAAAAGAAGAAATTGATGCACTAGTTGCAGAAATGGGGGCTCTTCATGCATAACGAAAATCAAACACTCATTTTTGAAATTTCAAAAGAAGGTCGCGTTGGCTATAGCTTAGAAGCGCTTGATGTACCTGAAGTAGATCTAACAGATATATTACCTGCTAATCTAGTACGTACAGAGGCCGCAGAATTACCTGAAGTATCTGAGCTTGATATCATGCGTCACTACACAGCACTTTCTCGTAGAAATCATGGTGTAGACTCTGGCTTCTACCCACTTGGTTCTTGTACGATGAAATATAATCCGAAAATTAATGAAGCGGTTGCTCGTCTTTCTGGCTTTGCCAATGTGCACCCACTACAAGATGAGTCAACAGCACAAGGTGCCATGGAACTTCTTTATGATCTACAAACGTCATTAGTAGAAATTACTGGTATGGATGAAGTGACATTACAGCCAGCAGCAGGGGCACATGGAGAGTGGACAGCATTAATGATGATCCGTGCTTTCCATGAAGCAAATGGAGAAGGTCACCGTAACAAAGTTATCGTTCCTGACTCTGCTCACGGAACTAACCCAGCTTCAGCAACAGTAGCAGGCTTTGAAACAATTACAGTTAAATCAGATGAAACTGGCTTAGTTGATATTGAAGACCTTCGCAAAGTAGTAGGTCCTGACACTGCTGCCTTAATGTTAACAAACCCGAATACACTTGGTTTATTTGAAGAAAACATCATCGAAATGGCAGAGCTTATCCACTCTGTTGGCGGTAAAGTGTACTATGATGGTGCAAACTTAAATGCCGTTATGAGTAAAGCACGTCCTGGCGATATGGGCTTTGACTGTGTGCATTTGAATCTGCATAAAACATTTACAGGTCCACACGGTGGTGGTGGTCCAGGTTCAGGTCCAGTAGGTGTAAAAGCAGATTTAATCCCGTACCTACCAAAACCAGTACTTGTAAGAACAGAAGAAGGCGCATACCATTTCGATTACAACCGTCCACAATCTATCGGACGTGTAAAACCATACTATGGTAACTTTGGTATCAATGTACGTGCATATACGTATATCCGTACAATGGGTCCAGATGGCCTAAAAGCTGTTACAGAATATGCTGTATTAAACGCCAACTATATGATGCGTCGTTTAGAGCCATTCTACGATCTTCCATATAACCGTCACTGTAAACATGAATTTGTTTTATCTGGTCATCGCCAAAAGAAATTGGGCGTTCGTACACTAGATATCGCAAAACGTCTGTTAGACTTTGGCTACCATCCACCAACAACGTACTTCCCATTAAATGTGGAAGAGGCGTTGATGATTGAGCCAACAGAAACAGAATCTAAAGAAACATTAGACGCATTCTGCGATGTGATGATTCAAATTGCGAAAGAAGCAGAAGAAAATCCATCCATCGTTCAAGAAGCACCACATACTACAGTTGTATCCCGCCTAGACGAAACACGTGCTGCTCGTACACCTGTACTACGTTATCAAAAAGCTTAAAATTGACAAACCGTTCACTTTCTTAGTGGGCGGTTTTTATATGAATTTTTTTCTATAATTTCCCTTAGATGGTTTGTGGAAGGAGGGGATTCAAATGCAAACAACATCATCTGAATTAAGTTTACCAACAAATAATCTATTAAATAATACATACAGAATCAATATTTTGTGGCGGTGGTCATAGATTGGAAAGAATTTAAGCAAAACCACAAGAACGAACATAATGCTATCAAGTTAGGACAGAAGATGGGGGAAATTCGCATCTGCAATTATAGTCTACTTTATAGTATGTTAGTTAGAGGAGGGAGGCATGTAATCCTATGATAGATGCAAAGATGAAGGAACGATTGTTTGCCACTTTATATGGTGGGATAGTTGGTGATTTGATGGGCGTACCTGTCGAGTTTAAGAAGCGGGGGACTTTTCATGTAGAGGATGTGATGGGGTATGGTACTTACAATCAACCACCGGGAACATGGTCAGATGATACTTCTTTAACGCTATGTTTAGTCGAAAACATAATTGAAAAAGGCGATACACGAAGCTTAATGGATAAGTTTGTACGATATATGGAGCAAGGCTATCTAACACCTTTTGGGGAAATGTTTGATATTGGCATCACTACTGCTGAAGCTGTGTCAAGTTATAAAAAGGGAGTTGCGCCTGAGCAATGTGGAAAAACGGGCGAGTTTGATAATGGTAACGGAACGCTGATGAGGATTGCACCTTTAGTATTTGTATTAATTAATGAAGATGATTTTAAGAAAAGAAAAGCGTTGATCCAGCAATATACCATGATCACGCATAGTCATCCACGTTCAATAGTTGGGTCTATCATTTATATTGAGTTATTGTTAAGTTTATATAAAAATAATTCACTTCAGCTTGCATTAAATGAGGTATATAACTTGTTGCAAAATAATTTACAGGATGAATTACATACAGAGTTAAATGCCTACAGTAGAATTTTTGAAGAGAACTTTTTACGTATCTCTGAAGACGAAATTAATTCAAGCGGTTATATTGTTCATTCACTGGAGGCAGCCATATGGAGTGTTGGTCATGCATCTACCTTCAAAGAAGCTATTTTAAAGGCAGTCAATTTAGGAGAAGATACTGATACAATAGCGGCAATAACGGGAGCTTTAGCAGGTATGTGTCATCAAATGGAGGGAATTCCAACTGATTGGTTGAACGCAATTGTAAAAAAACAAGAGATTGATGATTTAATCGAAGCTTTTTATAAGTTTTGTTTTGCATAGATATGAAAAATCTTCAAAGAGGAGGTGACAAAATGTCTCCTTTACATAATATTTTTACTGCCAATCCTCCCGCTAGTGAGCATGATATTCTGCTAATAGAACAGACCATGGCTATTCATCTTCCACAGGAATATAAAAACGTCCTGAAAGAGTCCAATGGTTTTTCACTTATGAATGGTGTTTTACTATATGGTACCGAGGAAATAATGGAAAGAAATGAGACTTGGGAAGTGAATGAATATGCAAAAGGCTATGTTGCCATAGGGGATGATGGAGGCGGAATGGTCTTTTTAATGGCGTTAGAGAAAGAAGCTTATCAGGTTTTTGTTGTAGATGTTGGCGATATGAATCCGCAACATGCTATATTGGTCTCTTCCCATTTAAACAGGTGGCTACAAGAGGGTTAATATTGATTGAAAAAGTAAAAAGTGTAGAAGCTTGTTCCTACTAATAGGAGCAAGCTTTTTCTATGTCAATCTATGGAAAACTAAGGAATTTCATTACATATTCTATTGTATTATTGTATTTTTTAGAAAATTATGTTGAATTATAGGTGAATGGTGGTATAATCAATTTATAGTTACAAATATGGTTAATAATTCCTTTGCGCAGAGGTTTTATTGGATAATAATAGTAACTAAAAAACTAATGAAATGGAGCGATTTTATGATTAACATGGTTCAATATTTAGAGCAAAATCCGTCGTTGGTAACATTGTTAAAAGAAAAGAAAGCTTCTCTTGTTGGTGTAACAGAACTTGAACAAATGGCAATTTTGGATTCGTTTGATGAAGATGTATGTTTAGAAAGTACAATTTGGTATTAAATTTTAATTATAAAAAGTGGTTTTGGCTTGCTGTAAGTACATATTTGGTAATTGGGTTTTATTTACTAAATGTTACATACAGCAAGCCTGTTTTAAGTATGGATGTTCAGAATGAGGATGGACAATGGATTTTAATAGAGCCGTATTATAAGGAATGGGCTGAAAAACATAAAATAAAAAAAGGCGATATTATTTTAGAAGTTGATGGAAAACAGATTGATAGTCTTCATGATTTAAAGTACGAACCTGTAATTCGTGCAGCTAGAGAATTGAAAATAATGAAAGATAATGGGGCTGTTATAAACATAAATATTAAGTTATATGATATACCTGAACAATTTTTTTATGTTTTAATAGTTCCTTTTTGTTACTTCCTTCTTACATTATTTATCACTTTATATTTATATTATAAACAAAAAAATACAATTCTCTTAAATTTATTGATTCTTTTTATCTTAACTGTTTCCTTAGCTTATGTTAGTAGTGGGGCATCTGCTAGGTTAAATCTATTAGGAATAATAATCAATCGAAGTAGCATGCTACTTTGTTTAGTTATACTATTACACTTTTTGAAAATATATTTTAAGTTTATGGATTTAAAATGGTTGTTTACTAAAAAAATTAATTTGTTTTATACTATTCCAATCGCAGGTGTGGTACTAAGTGTCTTTAGCAATCTGTATCCATCTACTCATTTTGAAAATTCGTTCATTGTTTTAAGCCTTTTTTTCTTTTTATTGCTGGTGATTCTAGGAATAATAATACTAGGATACATCAAATATAAAACGCCACAGTTAAAAATATTGTTAAGTAGTATTATCATTCCATTTTTGCCGTTTTTATTTCTTTATGCACTACCTGAAATACTATTTCATAAACAATTATTAGAAGCTGATATATGTTCTTTATTTCTAATGCTCATTCCTTTAAGTTTCTTATTCACACAACTCACAGAACGTATATTTGATATGGAGTACTTTATATCACGAATACGCTATTACTTTAATTTCTCATTTGCTTTTACCATTTGGCTTTTGGGAGGTTTGTATTTATTGACGGATTTATCGATTACACGTATGACGGAGCTGTTCTTTTTTACGTTTCTCTCCTTAATGGCATTGTTTTACATTAAGGAGCGGGTTGATTATCGTAAGCGAAAGATTTTGTTTTCTACAAAAGGTGACTATATCCATCGCTTATATACTACCGTCGATAGTATAGGGAGAGTTGTGAAGATTGAGGACTTATTGGAGAAGTTTGTCCAGGAAGTTGTGCTCCAACTTGAGATGGAGAGCGTTTATGTTCTCACCTATGATTTTCAAACACACCAAGTTACGTTAACGAACAAATCCAAAGAATACAATCAACATCAAATTGATGAAGTTTTGCTTGAGCGATTAGTATTAGGGGATATTAAAAAAACAGATCATTTCTATATAGCCTTTATTCATCAAGATGCAAATTATAAACGTATCCTTGTGGTGGATCATAATAAATCTATTTATTTGAAGGATGAGGAATTGCTATGGCTGGAATTGTTGCTGTTATATTTAAATAACTTTATTGAAAATACTAAAATGGTCGAGGAACTCTTAGATCAGTTAAAGCATATGAAAGAGGCAGATAATCGTCAGCTACCCTGGCTCAATAAATTACTTTGGCTTCGTTTTGAGGAGGAGAAGTATCAGTTAGCCCAAGAGCTTCATGATACGATTTTACAAGAGCAGCTTCATATTGCAAGAGAAATGGATGTCCTGATGCACATGAAGGATTCAGAAAATATACCAACTAAACTTAGGAAGCTCCATGAGCATATGATTACCTCCTTGAATGATTTACGAGGATACTGTGAAAATTTAAAGCCTCCTTTATTAGATACATTAGGCTTAAATGCTGCACTTGAGAAGCTGATTCAAAAAATTCAAAAACGGGCAAATTTTATATTGTTATATACTATTGATCGACTTTACTTAGAGGACGAGCGTTTAAATTTAATGATTTATCGACTGTTTCAAGAATTATTAAACAATGCATTAAAACATTCCTATGCCAATACAGTTACCATCTATTTACTAAGCACGGAAGAAGGCTTTGAAGTTTTGTATAGTGATGATGGGGTAGGGTGTAATTTAGATGACATTATACTGGCCGAATCCATGGGCATTCAAGGTATGCAAGAGAGGGTTCAGGCGTTTAATGGGAAATTCACATTAAACAGCAAAGTAGGGGAAGGGATGATGATTCGTATATGCGTAAGTGAAACTCAACATCCGTATCCTTATGTGTATAGTACGCTGAACCGACCCACTTATATGATTCGAGGATAATCAGATGAAGCAGAAAGCGCTAGATGCATACATTTTCACCTTTTAATCTCTTCATAATTTTTATGAGTGTGGATTAGAAGGCTTTTGTTTTTTTCTACAACATGGGAGCCTAAATAATATCAAAATATTGTTATTGTAGAGATAAGAATACAGGAGAATATACACTTTTTTGAATTCTTTCCCCTGAATAAAGGAAATCAGGGAGATGTGGCCGATATAATTCAATAGAAGGATTGAGGAGGTCAACTGATTTGAATAAAAAATTATTTTTAACAGCAGCAGTAATACCCGTAGCACTTATTGTACCAACTGTTGCAAGTGCAGAGGAAACGGTCACGGTCACGGGGCAGAATATTGTGAATGAAACATTAACCGTTCATCAATTACCCAATAATGCCATAGTCAATGCCTACCAATGGTATTATCTAGAAAAGGTAGCTAGTGAAGATGGTTCAAAAACGTCCACGAATAAACCTATTGCAGGTGCTACTTCTGCTTCGTTAAAGGTGCCAGTAGAAGCAGCGGGTAAAACCATTTTTGTGGAAGCCACTACAACTGAGGGAAAAAAATATCAAAGTGAGCCAAGAACCATTAATCAATTGGATCTTGTGATTACAACGCCAACGTTAGAGGGCTTTTCGACTTCAGATTTTGTTGCACCTGGTGAAACGGTGAAAGTAGCGGGTGTTACTGTAACCGATAAGGCAGGAGCGAAATTAACAAGTGGTCAAATTACATATAGTTATCAATGGTTTTATCACCTAGGCGAGGGTGAAAATTCCTTCACTATTATTGAGGGAGCTTCAGGTAGCACATATACCATACCGAAAGATGCGATAGATAAGGGAATCAAAGATATTATTGTAAAAGTCAAAGCTCAGGTAGGCGCTTCTTTTGTGGAATCTCCACGTTCTGAAGTGATTTCTATATCAAAAGAACCAACAGATACATTAACAAAGGACATTAGTAATCTATTAGTAAATGATAACAAATATAATGTTTCTGATTTAAAGTCGTTTGAGGAGAAAGTAAAGGCTTTAGAAAGTAAGTATCAAGCTTTGTCAGCCCCGGCTAAAGGGAATGTATCGAATTATGCTGTCCTTAAACGAGCACTTGAAGATGTGGACCTTATCAATAAATTAAATGAAAAAGTGGACAAGGTAGAGGGAGTTAACGACAAAGATTTGCCTAAATATATTAAAGAGATTGAAACGGCATACGATAAGTTCGATTTATTACAACGTAGCTTAGATGTCAATGATGCTTTATATACTAGCATTAAAAACCTTTTAAATGAGCCAAATGATCTTGAGGAAATAAAAGAAGTTAGAAGACTTAATCAGGCAATCGTTAATTTACTCTCTTATTCGAATGGCATTTCACAGTATGTTCCTTCTGATAAGGATTCCTTACAAGGGGTCGTGAATACGATTGAGGCAGATATCGCAAAATTATCCCAAAATTATCGTGGGGCTGTTCAAAACCTAACGATTCTAAATGAGGCCAAAGCGGATATTAAAAAAGTGGAGCAATTTATTAAATCATTTGATAAATTATCAACCAATAATACGCCAAATAAGCAGGTAACGGTTGCAAAGTCTATTCGTTCTACCTATGAAAAATTAACGTATAAACAATTAAAATTAGTACCAGACAAGTATGTACAGCTTTTAACGACAGCTGAAAGTGCGGAAGAAAGTCAAATTGCTACATTAAACAATGATATCGATAGCTATATTGGGGATGATATTTATCCAATAAATCCATCTGCTAGTTCTTGGCAAAGTCATGTCAACAATGTGGCACGTATGGTAAAAGAATATAAGAGTTTAACAAAAGCATCGGCAGCCCAAATAGAGGGGTATGACAGCCTTGTTACTTTACAAAAGGATTTAAAAACGGCTGAAAAAGTGATTAAAGATATGGATGCTTATCAAAAGCTATCTGGCACAACAGGTGTTACTGAAAGCAAATTGAATTCAAGCTATACGAATACTTTAAAAGCTTTTAACAAGCTTACGACTTTACAGCAATCGCTTGTTTACAATGCAGACGATTTTTTACTGAATACCCCAAAAGGTTCTGTTGATGGGAAAGTACCTGATGATAAGGCTGCGGCTGAGGCACTGAAGGGTGATATTGCTAAATATGCGGATGTCACTAAATTTACATTTGATCAATTAGAAAAGGCTGTTGATGCTTCAGCACAATCCTATAAAAAATTGTCTTCGGCGGCAAGAAAATACGTAACTAATTACTATTTACTAACAGCTGCACAGAAGGACATTTCAGGTGTCAAATCCTTCTATAAAAAAATTCAAACTGCTAAAGAAGAAACGGATGCTGCTAAACAAGCTAAAAAAATAGAGTCTGTGCAAAAAGCATATGCTAAATTACCTGCTAATCAACAACAATTAGCAAAAGAGCAATACGATGCACTATTAAAGAATCAAATTATTGATGGAAATGCACCGAATATAAAGCAATTGAATGATGAAATAGCTACCATTGTGTCAAATGATCAATATCTAGTGTCTATCGATAAGATTAATACACTTTCTAAGCAATACAGTAGTCTAAGCTCAAGTGATAAAAAGCTGATAACGAATTATGATATTTTAAAAGCGGCAATCGCGGATGTAAAAAAAGTAGAATCCTTTATGAAGACCTATGAAAAATCATTTAGCCCTAATCCAAGCACTGTCATCAAGGCATTTGAAAAACTTACATCTAAGCAAGTGAGCCTTATCCATTCTGATATTCGAAAATTGATTAGCGAAAAGCAACAAGGTCAACAACAAACGAATGAACATGCTTTGACTTTAATTGAATCGATTAATTCTCTCCTCGTCAATGGTGAGTATATAGCTGATCTAGAGGGTAAAGTAAAAGATATTCGTACTAAGTATGATGCCTTGAGCGCTAACGATAAAAAGATTGTCAAAAACTACTCGAAGCTTACACAAGCCGAAAGTGATTTGAAGAAGGTTGCTGACGTCCATGCATTATACAAAGCAGATGGCGATGAGGCGGCTATCAAAGCCTGGCAATCCGCTTATGGGAAACTTTCCAAAAAATTGGAATTACTTTATAAAAACATGTATCCACAGGATATAAAATGAGATAAGCCCCGAGAAATTCGGGGTTTTTCTGTATTGATTTTTTTATTTGTCTAGTAAATTGGTTGTCCGCTATACTATGAACAGAAGAGTAAAGAAATTTTTTACATAACTATTGTAGTTTCACAAAGAAGGTAGGAACAAAAGATGTATAAAATAGGTGTTGTAGGACCCGTTAAATCCGTCAAAAGAATTATTGCTTTAGCAAGAGAGATTGAACAGGATATGGAATTTATTCCGTATATTTATGCGATAGCGACAGAGACAAAGCATCTTGTGGAGACCTATGATCAAGATGTGGATTTCTGGCTGTTTTCTGGCTATATCCCCTATAAGATAGCGAGCCAAACAAAGGTTTCGCAGGATAAATTGGCTCATATCATTTTTTCGGAGGCGGCTATTTATAGAGGATTTTTAGAGCAATCCTATCGGCAAAAGAAGTTTATTGAAAATGTTAGCATCGATATTATACCTTCTCCCTCACAAATGGCTTCAGAGGGTCTAGCGGAGATCCAAAAAAATGTGAATAACATGTATTTAAAGGAATTTGATGTGGCGATTGATCCAAAAGAGTTGTTTGATTTCCACTATACTCTTTGGCAGGAGGGAAAGATCGATTTTGCTATCACTTGCTATCCTTCCGTTGATGAGGAGCTGAAAGATCGAGGGGTTCCCTCCTATTGGGTATCTCCTACAAAAACAGAAATTTACCATACGGTTCAGCTGTTTACCGAAAAAATTAAAACGTCCTACTATAAAGAAACTCAAATTGGTGCAGTAATGCTTGAAATCAAGGATTTTGATTCCTTAAAGGAGCGTATGAAGCAAGGGTATCGCCTCCAATATTTAGAGCTACGGACTAAGGAAAATCTACTTCAACTTTGTGAACAAATTGACGGTTCCCTCATTGAGGAGGGGAATGGAAAATATACGATTTTTAGTACTAGAGGAGCCATTGAAGGACAAATTAAATTTCTACAGGAAAAAATGATTCAATTATCAATAGAAATGGAAGCAAAAGTAACTGCAGGTATTGGGTTTGCACAGACCGTATTCAATGCAGAGCTACATGCTCATCGTGGGCTAAGGCAGACTAAGGAAAATGAGGCCATCGATATCGTTATGATTCAGGATGATGGTACGATTATTGAGTCGGTCGGAAATATGGAAGAGCTGTCTTATTCTTACCGAGCGGAAGATCCTGATATTTTAGAAAAGCTAAAAAAAGGTAATATTAGTATTAAAACATATATGAAAATCCATGCGCTTGTGCAGAAAATGCGCTGGAAGCATTTTACGACAAAGGATTTAGCGACACAGCTTCAAATGAGTGAAAGAAATGCACAGCGTATTGTTGCTGATTTATGTAGTGTAGATTTAGCAAGAATTTGTGGCGAAGAATTACAGCATACGCGTGGTAGACCAATAAAAATGTATCAGCTTGTCTAGAATCTAACAAAATGTTCCAAACCAATGTATGGTTTGGGACATTTTTTTTTCTAAAATTTTTGGATCGATAAAACAAAGATCAGCCCACAAGTTATGAGCTTTTTTGAGGAAGTCATTCTAGCTGGAGAAACGATTATCTATTAGAAATTTTCAAAAAAATATTGTTTTTTTTGAGTACTTTGATTATTATACGAATATATAACGAAAATGTCGGTATATAAAAGGGGTTTTTAATTTTACTAGATTTGCAAGGGGGCAAGGATCGTAACGAACGATTGTAGTAGCGGTGATGCAGTCACTGTCATAAAGAGAAGGTTTTTGATCATGGGAGGGATATAAATGACAACAAATGACGTAACGAAAAAATCTAGAAATGTAATCCTTGCGCTATTATTTTTAGGCTGGTCTTTAGGAAATTTAGATCGCTATATTATGAACTACGCGGTCGTTTCCATTACAGGAGATTTGCAATTGGATGCATCTTCGACGGGTATCATTTTAAGCGCTTTCTTTTTAGGCTATGCCATTATGCAAATACCAGGAGGCTGGTTAGCTGATAAATTTGGCGCAAAACGAATCTTGCTGATGGCTGTCATCATGTGGTCCATTTTTACCGGATTAACGGCTATTGCCTGGTCTTTAACAGCGATGATTGTTATTCGTTTCTTATTCGGCATTGGGGAGGGTGGATTCCAGCCATCAAGCTCTAAGATTATTGCCACGATTTTCCCAAAAGAAGAAAGAGGAAGAGCGATGTCGATCATGCTGACTTCTGGTGGGATTGTTTCACTAATTGTACCGCTGTTAGCCGCTTATCTATTAGGAACGATTGGCTGGCGTATGATGTTTATCATTATCGGGGCTATTGGAGCGATTATTGCTTATTTATATTGGAAATACATTGAGCTCCCGAAAGCTGAAACAGCAGATGCTGCTGAGACAGGTAGTCCGGCAGTTAAGGTAAGCTTTAAAGAGCTATTGAAAACACCCCTCATGTGGAATTTGATTATTGCTTATTTCTGTATTTATGCGGTGAACTGGGGATTAGTATCGTGGATTCCAACATACCTTCAAAAAAATCGCGGACTAGATTTAATGTCCATAGGTTGGGCACAAACGATCCCTGCCATTACAACGATTATTGGGGTGTATGGTAGTGGATATATCATCGATAAGCTTCCAAAAGGAATGGAAAAGGTGTTAGGCTCTATTTCCTGTGCAGTCATCGGTCTTTTATTGTATTTAATGTTTACTGCGAAAACGGTGACATTATTTATTGGCTATCAAACAGTTGTTTCTATATTTATTGCATTTGTCATTACGCTACTACCGGTAATTGTTCTAAAGAAATTGCCTTCGTCTATAACAGGCTCAGCTATGGGGATTGCAAATACAGGCGGACAGCTAGCGGGATTTGTTACGCCTATGGCTATTGGTTTTATGGTAGATGCCTTTAATGGTTCCTTTGATGCAGCCTTTTGGATGTTAATTGGATTCGCGCTCATTTGTATTGTGTCGCTTGTAACGCTAAACGACCAAAAAGGAGCATTATTGAAAGCAGAATGAATAAATTGGAGGGACAATAATGAGTTTTCAAGAAAAAATTTCTACTTTAATTGAGGCAAAGAAGAGAGCAAGTGTGGCCTTAAGCGATGCGATTTGGGCTGTACCGGAGCTTCATTTTCAAGAAAGACAATCGATGCAATATATGAAAGAGGCACTCGAAAAAGAGGGTTTTCAAACTGAGGTTGGCGTAGCGGGTCTTGATACTGCGCTTGTTGGAACTTTTGGCTCAGGAAAGCCAGTCATTGCCTTTTTAGGGGAATATGATGCACTACCAGGCTTGAGCCAAAAAGGTGGTGTTACCACTCATGAGCCTCTAGAAAATGGGGGAAGTGGTCATGGCTGTGGCCATAATTTATTAGGAACTGGCGCATTTGCAGCAGCTGTTGCAGTAAAAGATTATTTAGAGCAACATCCACAATCTGCAACCATCCGTTTTTACGGTTGCCCTGCAGAAGAAAATGGATCTGGTAAAGCTTATATGGCGAAAGCTGGCTTATTCGATGATGTAGATATCGCCATTTCTTGGCATCCTGGTACTTTTTCAACTGTGATGACTTGTAGTTCTCTAGCAAACTATGCTGTTACATTTAAGTTTACAGGTAAAAGTGCACATGCTGCAGCTGCTCCTCATCTTGGAAGAAGTGCATTAGATGCTGTTGAGCTTATGAACGTTGGGGTAAACTATTTACGAGAGCATATCATACCAGAAGCACGAGTGCATTACGCTATTACAAACTCTGGTGGAACATCTCCGAATGTTGTTCAACCATATGCTGAGGTTACCTATTTAGTGCGAGCACCTAAAAAGCAACAAGTGCAAGAAATCTATCAGCGCGTTGAAAATATTGCGAAGGGTGCAACGCTCATGACAGGCACTTCCCTAGAAATCGATTTTGAAGGTGCAGCTTCAAATTTAATAACGAATAAGACGCTTTATGATGTCATGTATCAACAAATACTTGAAATTGGCATGCCAGACTATACAATAGAAGATGAACAGTATGCTCAGGCTATTTTCAATACGTTTTCTCCTGACGTACAAGCCTCTTCATTAATTGGTCTACATAAAGGCGATGTTCAACAATTACAAGGAAAAGTTATTGCTGATCATATTCCTCGTATGCTCCCTGAATTTACCATGGGTGGCTCTACTGATGTGGGAGATGTTAGCTGGAATGTGCCAACTGTTCAATGTACGACAGTATGTATGGCATTAGGAACGCCACTGCATACATGGCAAGTTGTTTCTCAAGGCGTCACGCCAATCGCCCATAAAGGTATGCTACAAGCTGCTAAAATTATGGCGTGTACAGCGATTGAGTTATTGGCTAATCCAGTACTGATTGAGGAAGCTAAAAAGGAATGGCAAGAACGTCTTGATGGGGAGACGTATGAATCGTTAATTCCGGAGGGGACATTGCCTCCAAAGCTATAAAAGGATAGCAAAAATATGGATAGAGTCTTCATAGGAGAACTATGAAGACTCTGTTTTTGCACATTTTGAAAGGAGTCCACAGTAATGTCTACACAACCAAGTCACGATCAGCTTGTGGCACAATGGGTAACTCAGTTTCGCTCTGCCGCCAATGAAGGACAGTGCGCAAACTATATCCCTGCATTAGCTAAAAAAGACCCGAATCAATTAGCTATAGCTATTATTGGCACTGAAGGGCATGAAATTAAAGCCGGTGATACGACGGAATTATTTACGCTTCAAAGTGTTTCCAAAGTAATCACCTTTATATTGGCCTGTATGGATCGAGGATTGCCATATGTATTAGAACGGGTGGATGTGGAGCCGACAGGGGATACATTCAACTCCATTATTCGCTTAGAAAGTCATCAACCAGGAAAGCCTTTTAATCCAATGATTAATGCTGGGGCGATTACTGTATCCTCTATGATGATTGGCCATTCACCACAAGAGAAGATTGACAAAATCCTGCAATTTTTAGAGCAAATCATAGGTAAGCAATTAAGTATCAATGAGGAAGTGTTTCAATCAGAGTGGCAAACAGCTAACCGTAATCGAGCACTAGCCTACTATTTAATGGATTCTGGTTTCTTGGACTGCCCAGTAGAGGCGGCTCTTGAGGTGTACCTAAAGCAATGTGCGATTGAAGTTAATGTATCCGATTTAGCGATGATTGGTTTAGTTATCGCTAATGATGGCCATCATCCACTATTAAAGAAACAATTATTTCCTAAACAAGTGGCAAAATTAGCAAAGGCTTTAATGGTAACATGCGGTATGTACAATGCTTCAGGAAAATTTGCGGCATTTATTGGACTTCCTGCTAAAAGTGGTGTTTCTGGTGCCATTCTTACTGCTGTCCCAGGCCATGCAGGATTAGATTCACCATTCCCTGCTGGCTGTGGAATAGGTATTTATGGACCAGCCATCGATCCTATCGGGAATAGTGTCGCAGGTGTCCAATTACTGAAACATTTAGCGACAGAATGGGATATGACCATTTTTTAACGAGTAGAAGATGACTTCAGAGTGAGCTCTGAAGTCATCTTTTTTTCATTTTATATAGAATGAATAAGGCAATAAACCAAATAGGTGTAAGTAGAAGTGCTGTACGTGTTGCCTCAGAAATAAACATCACAATTAATAGAAAAGCAAAAAAAGCAAGCACTACGTAGTTGATAAAAGGTGTCAATGGTGCTTTGAAGCTTGAGGCCTCATGTAGGGCACGATTTTTCCGTTTATAGATGATGTGAGAAATGATGATAATACTCCACACCCATATGAAGCAAATCGCACTAATAGTTGTCACGATACTAAAGGCATTCTCTGGCATTAACTTACTTAACAGTGCCCCTGCAGATACAACAATTGCAGAAATGACTAGTGCGTTACTTGGAACACTATTTTTATTGAGCTTAGCAAAAGCCGGTGATGCTTGTTTATTTTTACCAAGATTAAAGAGCATGCGACTTGTTGAGAATAGACCACTATTACCAGCAGAAGCGGCTGAAGTTAGCACGACAAAATTAATAATACCTGCAGCAATTGGAATACCCGCTAACGTAAATACTTGGACAAATGGACTGCTTGCGGCAGACATTTCATACCATGGATTGATACATAGGATGACAAACAGTGCCCCTACATAAAAGAGTAAAATTCGAAATGGTATTTTATTAATAGCAGAAGGGATGTTTTTTTGTGGGTCTGCAGTCTCGGCTGCAGATACTCCTACTAATTCCACACCGACGAAAGCAAAAACAACCATCTGGAAGGCCATTAAAAAGCCATATACTCCATTTGGAAACAGGCCTCCGTGGACCCAAAGATTATCTACTGAAACCGTCCCAGAGCTTGTTTGAAAGCCTGTCACTAACATAATAAGACCCAGGATAATGAGCGCCACAATGGTAATCACTTTAATGATAGCAAACCAAAATTCTAACTCCCCAAATAGTTTGACCGTCAATAAATTCAGCAGTAGTAATAATACTAAACAACCAATAGCTGGAACCCATTGAGGGATATCAAACCAATATTGTGTATAAACCCCCACAGCGATAATATCTGCCATCGCCGTCATGATCCAACAGAACCAGTAGGTCCAGCCTGTTACATATCCTGCCCATGGCCCTATGTATTCGGAGGCAAAATCTGTAAATGATGTATACCCTGAATTCGATAATAATAGTTCGCCCAATGCACGCATAACAAAAAAGAGTGCCGTTCCGACTATTAAATAGGCAAGGATGATCGAAGGCCCTGCTAACGCAATGGCTTTCCCAGAGCCTAGAAATAAACCAGTTCCTATTGTCCCACCAATGGCAATAAGCTGCACATGGCGATTTTTTAATTCACGTTTTAATTGTTGCTGTTCCACGTTAATCCCCCCAAAGATGCATAAAAAATGATGACTGGAAAAATAAAAAAGAGACTAGTTGTGACACTAGTCTCGGAAAAACGTCAGAATAACAAATACCATTTGATCACGGATGTTTCATCAAATCATCTTAACCTTCGTATGGCATCGCTTAAAAAAGCTGTTATTACTCCTCTGTCCTTTTGCCTGAGATAGTGAACCCTTCGGCGACGCAAATTGCGCTCTCTCCAGAACTGCTCCTGCTATAGTTTGATCCATAGCATTCATAGCTTATTAATTTTATAATTATATATTATTTTAAGATATTATATATCCTAGCAGTGCTTTTACAATTATTCAACTATAAATTTATATTATTTTCAGAAAAATAGAAGAATGTAGTGCATAAATAAAAATTACTAACGAAAATTAGTATTTTTGGACATACAAAGATTTCACTAGTTTGAGGAAATGGGTAAATACGAAAGGCTTATGTGGGTGAAGGCCATCAAAGTAATCTCTAAATGATGATGGGACGAGTGCTGGGAAGAGGAAGCGGATCATTTATTATATGTAAAATGCAATAAATAGCCACTTAAAATTTTGCAATAGATATAATATAGTAGAAACTCTGAATTTTTTGTATAAAAAGAAGCCGTCTCCTAGTTCTTTGAGACGACTTTTTTAGGGAAATATTAATATTTTTTGGCTTTTATTTTACCTGTCCAAGTTTTGAATCCACCTTGAAGTTGGTAAATTTGGTTGTACCCACGTTTTTTAAGAAATAGTGCAGCACGTGAGCTACGGCCTGTATTTTGACAGTATAAATATACTGGTAAATCTGGGCGAATTTCTTTATAACGTTGACGTAATGTTGTGGAAGGAACGTTTCGTGCTCCAAGAATGTGACCAGCATCAAATTCTTTTTGTTCACGAACATCGATTAGTTGTGCTTTACGATAGCCTTCAATAAATTGTTCTTGTGTTAAGTTGGTTACAGCTTTTTTGAGTCTTAGTGCATTAATACCGATGTATGCAATTATGACTACTAAAACGACACCGATTGTGATAAGTATGTCCAAGATTTTCTTACCCCTTTCTATCTTCTTTATTATTATAAAAGATGCGCTAGCGATAGTCCAATGAGTTTGATAAAATTAACTAGATTGTGGCGAATTCGTCGATATCGTTTCAAAAGCAACAACTTGAACTGTAACGTAATCTTCGTTAAGGTTGAACCGCAGGTGGGGCCTGAGGTATTTTTATAAATTGTAGGAGATGAACATATGACAACTTGGTATTTTTTAAATTCAGGGAAATGTAGTCCTTCTTTTAATATGGCACTAGATGAAGCATTACTTGATTGGCATAGTGAGGGGTTAATTCCACCAGTCATTCGTTTTTATGAGTGGGAACCAGCAACATTATCAATCGGTTATTTTCAGCAGGCCAAAAAAGATATAAATTTAGATGCTGTACGTGAGCAAGGCTTAGGTTTTGTACGTCGACCAACTGGTGGACGAGCTGTATTGCATGAGCATGAGCTTACATATAGTGTCATCGTAACAGAAAGCTATCCAAATATGCCAGAGTCAGTGACAGAGGCGTACCGTGTGCTAAGTGAGGGAATCTTGCAAGGTTTCCATAACCTAGGGATGGATGCCTATTTTAGTGTCCCTGATACAGAGGAGAAAAGAGCAGACTTAAAGAGTCCGAAAAGTGCTGTATGCTTTGATGCTCCAAGCTGGTATGAGCTAGTAGTCGAAGGGAAAAAAATAGCGGGAAGTGCGCAAACACGTCAAAAAGGTGTTATATTGCAGCATGGTGCCATTTTATTAGATTTAGATCAGGAGAAGTTATTATCGGTCTTTAATTTTTCGAGTGAAGAAGCGAAGGATCGTATGCGCAGAAAATTACCAGAAAAAGCAGTAGCGATTAACAGTCTTGTGGAAGAACCTGTGACAGTTGAACAATGTGTCACTGCTTTTCGAGATGGTTTTGCAAAATCGTTGCAAATTGAATTAAAACCATTTACACTTTCTGAGGAGCAGTTAGAATATGTCCGTGCATTAGAAGAAAAAAAATATGCATCTGATGAGTGGAACTTCAAAAAGTAAAAAATGGTATAAAAAAATATTTTTTAGCGTTCAATCCTTGCTATTACAAGTAGTTCTGATTCTATTGAAAAAAGCAAGAGTTGAATTGAAAATCTATATATAGTATCTTTTTAAAAGACATATACACAATATGTAGTGTTTAACAACACATGATATTGTGTATTTATTTTGTAAGGGAGGCAAAACGATGGTACTCACAAATCATCAACCCGATGTAAACAATCAATTTGAACAGTTAAACAAAGATATCGAACAATTCCCGCAGGTACACCCTGTAACGCCTGATATGCATATCACGCACAAAGGTGTATCAAGACTTGTCATGATCGATCGCTACTCGTTTAAAGACACAGAAAAGAAAACACTGAAAGCCGGTGACTTTGTTGTTTTAACGGTAAAAGCTGATCCAAAATTCCCTGCACGTGGTTTAGGGACAATTCAAAAGCTGGACATGACTACAAAAACAGCAGATATTTTGATTGAGGAAGATTATCGTAGTGCTTTAGACGATCCAAAAGAGCAAGAAACGGGTGTGATTACGCGTTCAATTGACGTGCTAGAGAAGCCTCTTGAGATTTTTTATGAACAAATCGCTAAACGAAATGCAACAGGACTGGCGGTTGTTGAAAAAACGCCAGAAAAACGCCAAGAATGGTTTGAAAAATTTTATGAGCAATTAGTGTCCTTAAAGTTCATTCCAGCAGGACGAGTAATATACGGAGCAGGATCTGAAACAGATGTAACATTCTTTAACTGTTACGTAATGCCTTTTGTCGCTGATTCACGTGAAGGTATTAGTGATCACCGTAAGCAAGTAATGGAAATTATGAGCCGTGGTGGTGGAGTAGGAACAAATGGTTCCACATTACGTCCACGCAACACACTGGCACGTGGTGTAAACGGTAAATCATCTGGTTCTGTTTCTTGGTTAGATGATATTGCTAAATTAACACATCTTGTAGAGCAAGGTGGCTCACGTCGTGGAGCACAAATGATTATGCTTGCCGATTGGCATCCAGATATTGTGGAGTTTATTATTTCGAAAATGCAAAACCCACGTATTCTGCGTTACCTAATTGAAAATACAACGGATGAAACAATCATTCGTCTAGCTAAAGAAAAATTAAACTTCAAGCCACTTTCTATGCAGGAAGAAGCTATGTATCAAGGCATTGTAAACTATAAAAGCATTGAAGGTTTAGGTGGATTTGATACAGCAATTATTCGTGAGGCTGAAAATAAATTACGTGATGGTGGCACATATACTGTTCATAACTCAGAGTTCTTAACGGGTGCAAACATCTCCGTAACATTAACAAAAGAATTTATGGAAGCTGTTGAAAACGATGCTGATTTCGAACTGCGTTTCCCAGCGGTTGAAGAATACTCGAAAGAAGAAATGCACGCTTACAACACAGAATGGCATAATGTAGGTGACGTTCGCGAATGGGAGAAAATGGGTTATAAAATCCGCACATATCGCACGATCAAAGCGAAAGAATTGTGGAATTTAATTAACGTATGTGCAACATACTCTGCAGAGCCAGGAATTTTCTTTATCGACAATGCGAATGATATGACGAATGCAAAGGCATATGGTCAAAGCGTTGTAGCAACTAATCCATGTGGGGAACAGCCACTTGCGCCATACTCAGTGTGTAACTTGGCAGCAGTAAACCTTGCACAATTTGCAAATAAAGACAACCAAACTGTAGATTACGAAGCACTACGTGAAACGGTTCGTGTAGGCGTTCGTATGCAGGATAATGTTATTGATGCAACACCATATTTCTTAGAAGAAAACCGTGTACAAGCACTAGGTGAGCGTCGTGTTGGTTTAGGCGTAATGGGCTTAGCTGATTTACTCATTTATTGTGAGAAAGAATACGGTTCTGAAGCAGGTAATGCTTTAGTCGATGAAATCTTTAAAACAATTGCTGAAACAGCGTATGAGGCGTCTACAGAGCTTGCTAAAGAGCGTGGAAGCTTCCCATTCTTAGTAGGTGCTACGGACGAAGAAACAGCTCGTTTACGTAAAGCTTTTACAGAAACAGGCTTTATGCAAAAAATGCCTGCTCACATCAAGGAGCAAATTTTAGAAACAGGTATCCGTAACTCGCATTTATTAACGGTTGCCCCAACTGGTTCAACAGGAACAATGGTAGGCGTAGCAACAGGTCTTGAGCCATACTTCTCCTTCACTTACTATCGTTCTGGTCGTCTAGGTAAGTTTATTGAAGTAAAAGCTGAAATTGTAAAAGAATATTTAGATCGTCATCCAGAGGCTAATGAGCAAGAGCTTCCAGAATGGTTTGTAACGGCAATGGAGCTAAAACCAGAGGCACATGCTGATGTACAATGTATTATTCAAAAGTGGATTGATTCATCGATCTCTAAAACAGTAAATGCACCAAAAGGCTATACTGTACAACAAGTTGAAAAAGTATACGAGCGACTATATAAAGGTGGCGCTAAAGGTGGTACGGTCTATGTGGATGGTAGCCGTGATTCACAGGTACTTACGCTAAAAGCTGAAGAAAATGATATGGATCAATTATCATTTGAAGAAGAATTAGTAGAAGAACATACAAAACGTCCAGTCGTATTAGTTGATACGATTCAAGCACTAGAGTCCACGACGGTAATTGGCTCGGACGTAGGAAATACATGTCCAGTATGTCGTAAAGGAACAGTCGAAGAAATGGGCGGCTGTAATACATGTACAAACTGTGGCGCACAGTTAAAATGCGGCCTGTAAAATCGTAGAAAATGCTATCTTGTAGCTTTAAATAAAGCCATGATGAAACACCCCTTAGATTATTTTAATCCAAAGGGGTGTTTTTATGTCTTAACGAACTTTGGTTGTAATGCTGGCATTGGCAAATCAATAAAGTTTGTAGTCCGATATTGAATATCAATAGTAAAAGGAAATTTTTCATTTCAAATAGAATATATATATTGAATTAATAGATGGGGGATAAAAAATGAATAACTATCTTAACAGAATTTCTCAAGACTTAATAAATTCAAATTTGAATCACTATTGGTCAGGATTTCAATCGGTTGCTTACGCACTATATGATAAAAATTATGTTTATTTATTTAACCATCCTAGAATGAAAAGAAGTGAACAAAATCATTATCAGATTTTTAATTGGGATGAGCGATTTATAGGTTGTACACTTATTCTCTATAATGATTATCCAACAGCAATTGTAAATATGGATTTGTGTGAGAATTATGAAAGTTTATATTCTCTTCTTGTCCATGAACTGTTCCACGGTTTTCAGTATGTGAAAGGTGAAACGCGGTTTGCAGATGAAATTTTGGGAATTACATATCCGTTATCAAAAGAAAATGTGGAATTACGAAATCAGGAAAGAATCAACCTTTTTAGTGCTGTGCTAGAAAACAATATTATTAAAAAGAAACTATATCTTAATACGTTCATTGCTCTTAGAGAAAAAAGGGCTAATAAGTTCCCTAATAATTTATTATATGAAAGCTTAATTGAAACAATTGAAGGACCCGCGTGGTATGTTGAACTCAAGGCTTTCGCAGAAAAAACTCCGATAGCTTACGAATCCGTTTTAAAAAAATATGGGCAAAACCTAAAGGACAAATATGAGTCCACATCTAATATACGGAAGAGTTGTTATAGTTCAGGTTTGTTTATGTGTTTGTTACTAGATGAGTTTTCACCAGGTTGGAAAGAAAGTTTTTGGGGGGAAGAGGAAACATTATACGATATAATTAAACAACTTTCGGATAATTTGGTAAAAATAAATCAGGTAGAAATAAGTTCTGAAACAGAAGAAGTAATTAATTTTGCTATAGAATGTAGAAAAACTACATTTGAAAGCTTTGAACAACAAAAAGGAATTCATTTATTTATTGAAGGTAAAATAGATGCTAAATCTTTTGACCCGATGAATATCGTCTCATTCGAATATAAATTTTTACATAAAAATTTTCTAAAAGTAAGAATTAACAATGAAGAATATCTTGTACAGCAACCTGTAATTGCCTATTGTAAAGATCAGCTTCAAAATATCATTAAATTACATCTGATCCTAAAGAATAATCCTATTAAAAATGCCGATTCACTTACAATTGATGGAATAGGAGTAATCAAGGGAATGTATCAGAAACACGAAAATGTTTTGTATCTATATGTAAATTAGGACCATTTCTTTGTTAACTAATAAAATAATCAATCTATCTTTAATACAGTTAGTAAAAATAGAAAAAAGCTGTCATTTTGATCAATCTTCTTTAAAATGACAGATTTTTAAATACGTATAATTAAGGGATATTAATAATCAACATTCATTGTACTCAGCATTATTTCTTCAAAGAAGAGGATAGATATGTTATTTAACATGCAAATTTGAAGGAGTATACGCCAATATGTGGAATTAAAATAATGTCCGATCTATTGTAATAAAGTTTGACGACAAGACCTATTTTGTAAAGTACTTGCTAATGACTTGTTCATTTTAAGGCTTGTTTGTTAAGGGTTCTCATACATCCACCTAGGTGAAAAAATGTTGAAAGGGGAGAAAGAAATGAGTGTAGTAATTTTTAATGGAGTGCGTTCTGAAGAAAGTGTTCAATTTGAAAAGTTGTTATTTTCCCAGAGTAATAAAATGAGTTTTTCTAGTGTTGAAAATGCTAAACAGTTCATCGAACAAAGAGCAACTGTGAATAATCAGCCTTATGTCATTGGAGAAGATGTTCAATTTTTAAGTGTTAGGGACGAACAAACTTTTGAGGATATGCAAGTTTTTACATTAAATGATCAAAAGTCCTCGAAACAAAAAGTGATTCTCTATATTCATGGTGGCGCTTGGACGAATCAACCGTTAAATTTACACTGGCTGTTCATGGATAAAATGGCGCAAGCATTACAGGCAAAAGTTATTGCTCCGATTTATCCAAAAGTACCTCATTTTAACCATAAGGATACGTACCAAAAAATGCTTCATCTATATAATAGAATTTTAGAGACGGTTGAAAGCTCCAGTCAATTAACTATTATAGGAGATTCTGCAGGAGGCAATATAGCACTTGGTTTGGCCCAGCTTTTAAAGCAAAACCATTTGCCGCAGCCGCAAGATATTATTTTACTCTCAGCTTGTGTTGACCTAAGTCTAGAAAATCCTCTTATCCCTGAATATGAAGAAAAGGACCCTATGCTTGCTAGTGAAGGAATGGGAGTCATCACAAACATATGGGCAGCTGATAAGGATTTAAAAGACCCATTGATTAGTCCAATTTATGGTGATTTTCAGGGTCTAGCGAGTATTACTCATTTTATTGGTACCCATGAAAGTTTATATCCAGATGCAGTAAAGTTTGATGAACAACTAAGCGAGCAAGGGATTGATATTACAACCTTTGTTTATCCTAAAATGAACCATGTGTTTGTTGTCATGCCCATCCCCGAAGCACTAGACGCTCAACAGAAAATTATAAACATTATTCATAGTAAAGTGTTGAGATAGAGTGTGGAGATTCCAAGTGTGTTTTGATTTTTCAAAACACGCTTTTTTTATTTACTGTTATAATAGACTGATTTTTACTCTAAACCCCTCACATCTCCATTGTTTAAACGAAAATTAAATTGTAAAGCTAGCTTGACATACCAAAAGATGTAAAGTAAACTTTACTTATTACTAAATGTACAGTTTACTTTACATTTAATGAGGAGGCATTATGAAAAATAGAATTCGTGAATTGCGGAAATCGAAAAAGATTACGCAGGAGGATTTGTCTAAGGTAGTTGGTGTCTCACGACAATCTATCATTGCAATTGAATCGGGAAAATTCAATCCATCATTAGAGCTTGCCTACAATATTTCAAAAGCGTTCAACTGCACGATTGAGGAAGTTTTTATTTTCGAAGAGGAGGGAATGGCGTAATGGAATTTTCTATAGGGGGTATTTTGGGACTGTACGGCGGGATGATTTTTGGCATCCTTGGCTGGTGGTTCGGAAGGAAGAAAGCGAAGAAAAATAGAGGCTTAGATGAAGTACACGACCATATTTGGCAAAAGGCGAAATCTTATTCATGGTATTTGACGTTAGCAGCAATTTATATTTTCTTTTCTTTAGTAGTGTTTGGGATTAAATTAAGCACTGCCATGGTTTTAGCTGTACTTTTATTTGTACACTTAGGGAGCTGGGCGATCATTGGGCTCATTTTGACTATTAACATGTACAGTCCAATACCTTTTAAGCCTTCTTATGTGAAGTTAGGTATAAGCATCAATGTCGCATCTATACTTATTTTTACCATTATCTCGATCATAACAAATAATTGGCTGTTTTTATTATTCAGTATTTTACCTAGTATGATGGGTATATTTACTGCACTTACAGTCAATAGGAAAGATTTTAAGTAAGTTAAGTTGTACGTTTCACCCCTTTGGATAGGTTTATCTAGCTACGATTATAACATTTAAAAGAAAAATGCAAGGCTAGCATCTATATAAAAAAAGGCAGGTCCAACAACATACGTTGGGACTGCCTTTTACTTAATCATGATTTAATGTTGCTGCAATTTCTGGTTGTTGCTCTACTTGAAGTAGCATATTAAAGGATGCAATGGCAACTTCCACTTGATCATCCTTAGGTTCGCGAGTTGTTAGCAATTGAAGCCATAGACCAGGATAGCCAAGGAATCGTAATACAGGGATATTACGGCAAGCATTTGTCGCCTGTAATACTTCAAATGATATTCCTAGTACTACTGGAATTAATAAAATACGATCTAAAATACGTAGCCACAGCGGGTCAGTTGGCACAAAGAAATATAAGAACATGCCGACAAAGACTGTGAAAAGAATAAAGCTACTACCACAACGATAGTGTAGACGTGATTGTGCTTGGACGTTCTCAACTGTAATGTCTAAACCAGCTTCATAGCAGTTGATGACTTTATGCTCCGCTCCATGGTACTGAAATACTCGTTTGATTAGAGGCGTTAACGAGATAAAATATAAATATGTGAGCAGTAATAGTAGTTTAATACCGCTTTCTAGTAAAATTTGGCCTGTTTTTCCTTCAATCCATTTAGAGAAAAAATCAGCTATAAAAACTGGAATTAGTGTAAAGGCAAATTTTCCAAATAAAAAGGAAAGAATACCTACTACAGCAACGCCAAGTATCATTTGAAGTTTGGATCCTTCTTCTTTATTATCTTCTTCTTCACCAGGTACTACGTCATAACGATCCCCTGCAAATTGCATATGACGAGAACCTAAGCCTGCTGATTCAATCAGCGCGACAACGCCACGAACAAATGGGATTTTTTTAAGCTTTTGTAAAATAGGCTTTTGTACTTTTTTAAAATGATAATAATCAATGGAATCATCGTTACGACGAATGGCTGTAACTGTATGATCCTTTCCTCCGAACATCACACCTTCTAATTGTGCTTGTCCCCCGTATACAGGTGAATTGCTCAAGGCTAACACCACTCTCTTTATATATTTCAACTGTACCATTGTACTAAATTTAGTCAAAAACCTCTACAGTTACGCATAGTAAATTTTCTATATGGCTACACTAATCGTACATTTTAGGAAATGATTAGTGGGCAAAGGAGGAAATATTGTGAAAATAGGGACAATAACATCACTTGTAAATGCTCTTGTTTTAGCCTTGTGCTTAAAAGGTTTGCATTATTTTAATCTTATTAAATGGCATCCAATTGGGTTTTATAAAAAATGGGGATGGTTTGAAGAAAGCTCTAATTTATTTCACTGGACCTTCTTTATATTTCTTCTATTCATCATCGGATTGTTTGTATATATGACTATGCGCTATGTCTATGTCATTCCAGCGGTCTTTTCTTCGCTACTGCTAGGGCTTTTTGTGACGATTTTATTAGAGTGGATTGCATTAGATTTACCATTACAACTTTCTTCCTTTAAAAAACTTTCGATTCCATTCATAGTTGTCGTGGTTTGCCTTTTACGCTTCTTGTTAGAAACAGCCAATTTTCATCAGAGGGAGCATACGGCGCAAAAAGGAAATTAGTTGCTGTATGCGCCGTGTATGATAAAATAAATGGCAAGTACATAGAAAGAGGCGAATAGAAGCGTGAAGTTATTATGTTTGAATGGACCTAACTTAAACCGACTTGGAAAAAGAGAGCCACATATTTATGGACATGAAACATTGGATGATGTTAAAGAAAATGTTCAAAATCTTGCGGCTTCTTTAGGTGCCACAGTTGAATTTCGTCAATCCAATCACGAAGGGGTACTTGTGGACTGGGTGCATGAAGCAGAAGACGAAAAGTATGATGGCATTATCTTTAATCCTGGTGCATATACCCATACAAGCATCGCGTTACATGATGCCATTGCAGGGATTACGGTGCCAGTAATCGAAGTACATATTTCCAATATCCATAAACGTGAGGCTTTCCGTCATCATTCCTATCTTGCTCCGGCCTGCCTTGGTCAAATTTGTGGACTAGGTACGAAAGGCTATGAACTGGCACTACGTACATTTATCGAGAGGGAGAATTGATTATGTTGAAATTACAAAAGCTACGTAAAGCACTTCAAGAACAAAACATCGATGGTATTTTAGTTACGAATGGGTATAACCGCCGCTATATGACTGGTTTTACAGGGACAGCGGGCGTAGCAATTGTGTCCCAAAATGATGCTGTGTTTATTACAGATTTCCGATATACAGAACAAGCTGCCGCACAAATTCAGGACTTCCGAATTGTTAAGCATGAAGCAACGATTATTGAAGAAATTGCTACACAAGTAAAGAATATGGGCATCAAATTACTGGGCTTTGAGAGAGATACTGTAAGCTATGGCACATATGAACTGTATAAATCGAACATTCAAGCTGATTTAGTGCCGATTTCTGGGCTAATTGAAAAAATTCGCTTGATTAAGACGGAACAAGAGATTAATATTATTAAGGCTGCGTGTGAAATTGCAGATCACGCATTTACACATATTTTAGGCTTCATCAAGCCTGGTAAAACAGAGCTTGAGGTTTCGAATGAATTAGAATTTTTCATGCGTAAACAAGGAGCGACTCAGTCTTCGTTTGACATAATTGTTGCGTCTGGTCTTCGTTCAGCATTACCACACGGCGTTGCAACGGATAAAGTGATTGAAAAAGGCGACTTTGTTACATTAGACTTTGGTGCGCTATACAATGGCTATATTTCGGATATTACACGTACTGTGGCTGTTGGAGAACCATCTGAAAAATTAGTAGATATGTACAATGCAGTCCTTGCTTCTCAGCTGTTAGCACTTGAAAAAGTGGGTCCTGGATTAACAGGTATTCAAGCGGATGCTATTGCACGTGACTACTTAAAAGAAAAAGGATATGGCGAAGCATTCGGTCATTCTTTAGGACATGGTATCGGTCTTGAAGTACATGAAGGCCCTGGCTTATCGATGCGTTCTGATGCAGTGCTAGAGCCAGGTATGGCCGTGACGATTGAACCAGGTGTTTATTTACCAGGTATCGGTGGTGTCCGTATTGAGGATGATATTTTAATCACTGAGACAGGGAATGAATTACTCACACATTCGTCAAAAGAACTCATTATTTTATAAACTTTGGAGGAACACAAATGATTTCAGTAAACGATTTCCGTACAGGTCTAACAATTGTTGTTGATGGCCAATTATATCGCGTGTTAGATTTCCAACACGTTAAACCAGGTAAAGGTGCTGCTTTCGTACGTTCTAAATTACGTAACCTACGTAACGGCTCAGTAAATGAAAAAACATTCCGTGCTGGTGAAAAAGTAGAAAAAGCACAAATCGATAACCGTAAAATGCAATATCTATATGCACAAGGTGACGACCATGTATTCATGGACCTAGAATCATACGAGCAAACTGAACTAGCTTCAGCAGCAATCGAGTATGAATTAAAATTCCTAAAAGAAAACATGGAAGTTCATATTCAATCTTACCAAGGTGAAATGCTAGGTGTTGAATTACCAAACACTGTTCAATTAGAAGTAACTGAAACAGAACCAGGCATTAAAGGCGACACAGCTTCAGGTGGTACTAAACCTGCTACTCTTCAAACAGGTCTTATTGTACAAGTACCTTTCTTCGTAAACCAAGGTGATGTACTAATCATTAACACTGAAGAAGGCTCTTACGTTTCTCGTGCTTAATTATTAATGATAATCAACCTACTCTTTTTTATTGAAAGAGTAGGTTTTTATTTTTTTCTTATACATTTCTTGTGAAACAATCGGGACATTGTGATAATGGATAGAGAAACAGGCTCTTTTTTTCTTGTCTCCCTCCAAGTTTCTATCATCAGATAGATGGTCATTATTGGGAGAAATGTCTACAATAATCGTAAGGAGTGAGAGTTATGCTACAAACAATACTAGATAGTCAACATCCAATCATTCAAGCACCCATGGCAGGTGTAACATCACCTAAATTCGTGGCAGCTTGTACAGAGGCAGGATTATTAGGCTCTATAGGTGCAGGTTACTTAGATGGTGAACAGACAAAGCAATTTATTCAGGAAGTGAAGAAGCTAACGACAAAACCTTTTGCGGTCAATCTTTTCGTACAAGAGGAGCCGCAAATTGATATCGAGGTTTTACAAAAGGCCCGCATGGCACTCCAACCTTTTTATGATGAGCTTGGACTATCGCCTGTACAAAGCGTTGTATCCAAGGAAGTTTTTGCAGGACAAGTACAAGCGGTTATTGAGGAGAATGTGAAGATCTGCTCCTTTACATTCGGTATTCCTTCAGCGGAGGTGCTCCAACAGTTAAAGGAACACGGGGTATATACAATTGGTACAGCTACTACATTAGAGGAAGCTCAGTTAGTTGAGCAGGCTGGCATGGACGCGGTGGTCCTACAAGGTGGAGAAGCTGGTGGTCATCGAGGTTCCTTTACAGCACCACTCCAATTAATCCCTTTATATGACCTACTGCAGCAGGTAGCGGGGAACATAGCTATTCCTATTATCGCAGCGGGTGGCCTCGTAACGAAGGAGGATATTCAGAAGGCTTTAAAGAGCGGTGCACAGGCAGTGCAAGTGGGGACGGTTTTACTGGTGGCAGAAGAATGCGAAATTTCTCCGCTTTATAAAAATGCGGTATTGGCATCAAAAGAACAGGAAACGACCATTACGCTCGCATTTACGGGTAAACCTGCTAGGGGCTTAGCAAATGATTTTACTAACCGTATGAAGGATGCGACAGTTGCACCTTATCCGTTGCAAAATTATTTAACGACAACCATTCGTAAGGAAAGTGCTGAACAGGGCAATGCGGAGTATTTATCGATGTGGATGGGTGAAAATAGCCATCTTGTACAGCACACTGGTACGGTCAAAAGTATTGTAGATAAATGGCTATAAAATTTTTAGATAGAAGATCTCTATACAGCTGTATAGAGGTCTTTTTTTTTGTAGAGCGACATATATTGCTGTACACGAGGGGGCGTAGGAATGGAATTACAAGACGTATTAAGAGTTGCTGGAGTGGGACTAGTAGTTGCGCTTCTTCATGTTTTCTTCGATCAAACAGGGAAGAAGGAATTTTCATTTTTCCTATTTTTCATTGCCTACTTATATATGACAGCAGAATTACTCCGATTTTTACGTCTATTTTTTAACGAAATACTCACATTCTTTCAATGGCTGACATCATCCGGGTAGGGTAAATGGAAATTGTTATCGTTGCTGTTGTCATGCTGCTTTTATTATTGCTGATAAAAGAAGTCATACAGCCACTCCACGCGCTAATAAGTGTGATGTTTTCGTTTTTGCTTTTTGGCATGCTGTTCTCGACACTTTTATTGCCCTTCGTCAAGCAACTTTTAGAAACGCTTGCGTTTTTGCCTTATGCAAAGGCTATTTTAATTAGTGCAAGTATGTTCTATGTTGGGCAATGGGTGTCATTGCTGCTTGTAGAACATAACTATAAAGTGCTCGGGAACATTGTTTTTGCAGCAGTAAAGATTGTTATTTTATTGTATTGGTTCAAAGAATTTTTGGCTGTTTTACAGGAGGTGTCGGCCATTTTACAAAGGCTAAACTAAGGAGCGAAGCCATTGCAGGAGCAAATACTATCGTTTTTAATCGACCCATTCTTTCTCTTGCTCAAGATGACACTGTTGCTTTGTAGTTATGTCATCATTATTTTAATCATCAACATGATATTACCAGAATTTGAAAAAGGGACAAGAATCCTTTTTTTTCTAATTGTGTTAGCTACGATAGGACCAGTTGTTGTTAAATCTTTTACATTAATTGATGAAATTGCACAAGGACTAGCCCATTTATTTACGGCGTTTTATCCTATTTTGACTTCAAGCTTTATGTTATCTAGTAGTATTACAGCCATTGCATCCTGGCAACCTTTTTTACTGTTTTTTGTACAAGTTCTCACAATTATTAGTAGTAAGTGGCTTATTCCAGGTGTTTTGTTAGCCATTGTTTTTGATGTATGTAGTGTGATTGTCAAGGAAATATCTTTTACACGGATCGCGGATTTGATTCGCTTTACCATTATGAGTATCGTTTCTGCCTCTGTTATTTGCTACGTCCTATTGATGACTGCAGGAGGAGTGGCAGCGTTTAGCGTTAATGCAGCTGTAGCTGAGCCAGTCAAAAAATTAATCGAAGAAAATATTCCGGTGGTTGGTTCGTTTATAGTTGATAGCTTTTCGATGTTTCAGCATATGACACAATTCACATCCTCCCTTACTAGTATTAGTGCCTTCATTGCTGTTATTACCGTATCGTTTATTCCAACAGTTCAACTTGTTGTCAGTGCCTATTCTTTAAAAATGCTTGCTGCTATTTTAGAACCAATTGCCTTTGATGATATTTGTAGACTACTAGATCAAATAAGTAAATCCCTATTTACCTTATGTGCTGTATCATTTTTGATTGCCTTTTCATTTATGTTCTCTTGTTTTTTCCTCATTGTGTTCGTACAAGTTATGGCAGGGGGGAGATAGATTGATTCTTTTATTGGCATTGCTCTTTGTTTGTCAGATATTTGTGTTTCTAACGGATGATAAGGAAATAATTTCACTTACAAAATTGGTCATCACGTTAGTATTTTTGCAATTGCTATTAAAGATTCCATTTATCAATTCATAGGAAGAAACAAGCGTACATACACTTGAAAAAGAGAAGATGAAAGGAGGCAATGTACAAGTGATGTGGAAAAGACACGAAAAAAAACAACGTCATTAATGGTTTTAATACTGGTAGCTGCCTCCGTTGGTATTTTCATCATTTTGCCTATGTATCAAACGAATTCACCGAACGACAAAGGTTCACCGCTCACTAATGAAGAAAAACTTGAGCAAACACTGAAAGCAATGCAAGGTGTTGGGGAGGTTAAAGTCTATTTTTATTATGGAGAGATGACAGATGATCAAGATGCCAATAAACTATTCAGCCAATATTTTCGAGGGACTGAGCAAGGCGCGAAAAACGTAACAGGAATGCTAGTTGTTTCAGAAGGTGCATCCGATATCTTTGTGAAAAATGAAATTCGTGCAGTCGTCAGTCAAGTGATGCAGTTGCCGATTCATCGAATTATTATTGTTCCAATGGAAAATAAGGAGGAAAAGTAAATGCGCGTACGTAGAAGAACAGTTTGGTTTATGACATTATTAAGTTTAGTAGCAGTCATTTCAGTGTATTATTTGGTTGATCCAGCAAAACAGTTCAATGGACTTACTATTTTTACAGATGATACATTACAACAAACAGCTGTAAGTGGTGTTACAGATCAAAAAGCAACGAATGATGTGACACAAGAAGTTTCTTCACCGAGTCATTTATTTGAAGAAATGCGTATGCAAGTTAGTGATGAGAGAAGTCAACTTCGTGAGCAGTTAACACAAAAAATTGCTTCAGAAGAATCTTCCGCTGACGAAAAAAATGAGGCATTCAATGAAATGGATGGTCTTATTAAACGAGAATCAGCAGAAGCGATGCTTGAAATGCTCATTAAATCATTAGGTTATTCTGATGCATTTGTTCGTGCTGAAGGAGAAAAAGTGTCTGTTACAGTCATGGCTGAAGAATTATCAAAGTCCCAAGCAAATGAAATTATATACTTAGTAAGAACAGAGATGGAAGGCGCAAATGATGTACAAGTAAAGTTCAGCGCGAATAATTATTAAAAGTATAGAAAATAATAAATTTTTAGTTTATTTATAGAGCGTTGTTATATATCAGCGTTATGAAAAGGCTTTCGCTTAGTAAAGGAAAGCCTTTTATTTTGTTCATATTTACTTAATTTTCATTTAACTGTTTCAAATTGATTCGAAAAAATATAAAATAGTTATTGTAGTAGATTTTATTTCATAAGGAGAGTTAGAAATGTTCAAAATTCAAGAAATTCGCGAAATTATTAAATTAGTAGATTCTTCTTCAATTGACGAGTTTGTGTATGAGGTAGATGGCGCAAAAGTTAAGTTAAAAAAGAATAATATTGTTGTTACAGAAACTGTAGCACCTAAAAAAGAAGTAGTAGCACCTGTTGTACAACAATCTGCACCAGCAGAAGCTCCAGTAGCAGCGTCAGCTAAAGTGGAAGAAGCACCAGCTACAGCGGCACCAGCGATTAACGACCCATCGCTACATAAAATTGTATCTCCAATGGTCGGTACTTTCTATCAATCACCAAACCCAGATTCACCAGCTTACGTAAAAGCAGGCGACAAAGTAGGGAACGAAACAATTGTATGTATCGTAGAAGCAATGAAATTATTCAACGAAATTGAAGCAGAAGTGCAAGGGGAAATCGTTGAAGTACTTGTGAAAGATGGCGAATTAGTAGAATACGGCCAACCATTATTCCTTGTAAAAGCTGAGTAAGGAGTGCAAATCCATGAAAAAAGTTTTAATTGCAAACCGCGGCGAAATCGCTGTGCGTATCATTCGTGCTTGTAAAGAGTTAGGCATACAGTCAGTTGCTGTGTACTCTGAAGCAGATGCAGACGCATTACATGTGAAATTAGCAGACGAAGCCTACTGTATTGGACCGAAGCTATCGAAAGATTCTTATCTTAGCTTCCCAGCTCTACTTAGTGTAGCTGAAAAAACAGGTGCTGACGGTATTCACCCAGGCTATGGCTTTGTGTCGGAAAACGCTGATTTTGCAGAAGCTTGTGAAAACGCTGGCATTAAATTTATCGGTCCATCATCTGATTCCATTAAAATTATGGGTATCAAGGACGTAGCACGTACAACAATGGAAGCAGCAGGAGTTCCGCTTGTTCCTGGTACTGGTATTGTGCCAGATATCGAAACAGGTAAAGAATGGGCTGCTAAAATTGGCTATCCTGTGATCATCAAAGCAACTGCTGGTGGTGGCGGTAAAGGCATTCGTGTAGCACGTACAGAAGAAGATCTTGTCAAAGGTATTGATATTACGCAAAAAGAGGCTGCTGCTGCATTCGGTAACCCTGGCGTGTATTTAGAGAAATTCATCGAGTACTTCCGTCACTGTGAAATCCAAATTTTAGCGGATGGCTATGGTAACGTCGTGCATTTAGGCGAGCGTGACTGTACTGTTCAACGTCGTATGCAGAAGTTAGTAGAGGAAGCTCCATCTCCAGCTCTTTCTTCTGAACGCCGTGCTGAAATGGGTGCAGCTGCCGTAAAAGCAGCCCAAGCCTGTGACTATGAAGGTGCTGGAACAATTGAGTTCATTTATGACTATCAAGAGGACAAGTTCTACTTTATGGAAATGAATACTCGTATTCAAGTAGAGCACCCAGTAACAGAAATGATTTCTGGTGTAGATCTTGTACAACAACAATTAAAAATTGCATCTGGTGAAAAACTACCTTTCACTCAAGATGATATTCAATTAAATGGTTGGGCTATTGAATGCCGTATTAATGCAGAAAATGCCTATAAAAACTTCATGCCTTCAGCAGGAACTGTTGATACGTATGTAACGCCAGGTGGCTATGGTGTACGTATTGATTCTGCTGTCTATGCGGGTTATACAATTCCACCATACTATGATTCAATGGTGGCAAAACTGATTGTTCATGCTAATACACGTGAAGAGGCGATTGCGAAAATGAATCGCGCGCTAAGTGAATTTGAAGTATCTGGTCCTGGAATCAATACAACCATTCCATTCCACCAAGCACTCATGAACAATGACGTGTTCAAATCAGCGCAATTCAATACGAAGTTCCTTGAAGAGAATGATGTATTGGGTGTTGCAGAAAAAGCGAAGTAAGCGTTCGCTATTTTAAAAACCTCTAACTTTTACAGTTGGAGGTTTTTTGTTTATCTAGAAAAGATCAGCGTACAAGGGACTTTGATTTAGAAGATATGACAGAAGCTATACAGTTACCAAGCTTTGATGGTACGTTTAAAGAGGAAGATACGATGCTCATTACTCCACCAAAGCTAATGATTGATGTAGCTGAATGACATGAGGCTAAGAAAGGTGTAGAAATTAATAGTGCTTTGTTAATTATGAAAGAGCAAATGCGTCTGTCAGGCGTTCGTTAGGTGACAATCAGCGAATATAGTTATACTTTTAAACGTTTAGTGGATGATTTGTTCAAGTGGATTAATCTCACTGTTGATTGTGAGAGCATAGCAAAAGGACTTGTGTGTAATGAGGTTGAATCATACTCACAAGCCATGATGGCTATTGTTTTGAATGTCGAATGGTTGATCATAGTCCCTATTTTAGTTTTTCCAATACCCTATCAATATCATTCCACACATAGACGTATTCTTCTAACACTTTTCCACCAATATTAATTTGCACCGTTTTCACATATTCCGCTCCGTAATATTCATAGAATAAACGTGTTTTATTTTCTGCTAATACTTCTACAAATATTGATTGATACCCTTTCTGTTTAAAATACATAAATAACTCTTTCAATAAAAGTTTTCCAATCCTTTTGCCTTGATATTCTTCTAGTAGGTAAATCGAGGTTAAGTCACTTGAATTACGTTCAACGTTTGTTTCTCTAGTTGAAGCAACTGCAAAGCCAACAATTTCTCCAATTTCATTTTCAGCGACAAGAACATAATTATCTTCTCTGTTGATATTTCCTTCCCATAATTTTTCTCGTTGTTCATAGGATAATTTATCTAAAAAACTATCAGGAATAATATTTTTATAGGTTGTTCTCCAACTGTCAACATGGACCTTTCCAATACCTTGTGCATCTTGAATTGTTGCTGTTCTAATTTTCATCTTCATTCCCCCATCATATTTCTATCTTTTCCTTAAATAACAGAAAATTCTTTTTATTTAATAACATAACATATTAGAGTGATAGTTGGTAGTTAAATGGAGATTGCAAAATCTTGTAGATGTGTTCGAAGCGACTGTAACACCTATGAGCGTTCTTATGATTGATTTGAAAGCATAAAAAGGACTAGCTATGAGATTCATCATTCACGAAAATCCTATTCTTATTAAACTAAGCGCAACAACAACCATTCCTTACCACCAAGCACTCATGAATAATGATGTCTTTAAATCAGCACAATTCGAAACGAAGTTCCTTGAAGAGAATGCTGTATTGGGTGTCGCAGAAAAAGTGAAGTAAGCATTCGTTTTTTGTTTATACCATCGTATAATTTGGGTAGAGCAGTTGAGGTGGGGGGATCAGTATGCCTATATATAGTAAGCTAATAAGAGATAATATTTTAGTAATAATGGATGCAAAAGGTGTAAATTATCGTGCACGTACTCTAGAACCAAATGAGCTTTTAATGGAAGTGAAAGCAAAAATGCTCGAGGAAGCTAGGGAGTTTCATGAAGCTATTACTGTACAAGATGAGGTTGAGGAATTAGTAGATATTTTAGAGCTAGTACATACAGCAATCAGTGCACTAGGTGTGAGCTATGAAGAGCTTGAGGCATTCCGTATTCAAAAGAAAATAGAGCGCGGAGGCTTTGAGAAGGGGATTTATTTAATAGATGTTCAGGATCAATAATAATTATTTCATAAAGCTTCTTTATAAATTATAACGGCTTTCGACAGCCAAACCTTCCTTTTTATAGTATAATAAGCGTAAGTACAGCATTTGTTTGTGATGTGTAAGGGAAAGGATGATATTTGTATGGCAGAGAAAGTAGGACAATCTTTCGTACAACCAACACCTTCTGGAAAAGAAGAGCTTGGAAAAATTGAAGTAGCGGCAGAGGTTATCGAGGTTGTGGCAGGGATCGCAGTAAATGAGGTCGAAGGCATTGCTGCAACACGTGGTAATATTGCGACAGGTGTCGTGGAACGTTTCGGTAAAAAGGTACACAATAAAGGGATTAAATCAGGTGTAACAGAAACGGGTGAAATCGCTATTGATGTATTTTGCTCTGTGAAATATGGATATGCCATTCCTAAGGTAGCGAAGGAAGTACAAACACAGATACGCCAAGCTATTTTTAATATGACAGCACTCGAAACTGCAGAAGTAAATGTGCATATTACAGCGATTCATTTCGAAAAAGAAGAAACTGTGGTACATGAATAAAACTAAAAGGATTGCCCGTAGATGACATTAATCTGTGGGCAATCCTTTTTTAATTTGGAAATTCATTCATAATATGGTATCGCTGTTCGTTTATAATTCAATATGCTTTGGTTTTCTCCAGAATAACGCAAGGATGACTCCAATCACTAAAACAATTGTGGCAAAGTAATATGGATAGTTCAAGTTAATATCGAACAATATCCCGCCTAAAATAGGACCGAAAATATTACCAAGGCTTGTAAACATAGAGTTCATACCACCCACAAACCCTTGCTCATTGCCGGCAATTTTAGATAAATAGGAAGTGACTGCTGGACGAATTAAATCGAAACCAACAAAAATAAAGAATGTGACAAATAAAATGGCAAAATAATGATTCACGATAGTCATAGCAAAAGTCAAGACCGCTGAAAGGATCAGTGAATAGCGAATGACATTAATTTCTCCCATTTTCTTTGTCAGCCAATCAAAAAGTAATAATTGTGCCAATGCACCTACAATCCCACTACCTGTAATAATAATGGCGATATCTGATGGCGTAAAGGCGAATTTATGGTCGACGAATAAACTAAATAATGATTCGAATGCAGCTAAGCCGAATGATAGGACGAAAATAAGAATAAATGGAATGAAATAAAGCGGGCTAAATACTCGCTTGGCACTCCCTAAAATTGATGTTGGTGTATCTTCCTTATCTCCAGCACGTGTTGGTTCTTTTAGAAATACCAATGAAAAGATTGCTGCTACAAGACCTAGGACACCTGCCGCATAGAAAGGAACACGTGTACCATATTCGGCTAAAAACCCTCCGATCCCAGGACCAATTATAAAGCCTGTACTAATGGCAGCACTCATATAGCCAAGGGCTTTCGGGCGTTGAGATAGTGTTGTAATATCGGCAATATAAGCAGTGACGGCTGGCATAATGAAGGCCGCACTCACGCCACCTAACATTCGAGAAATAAAGAGGACTTCAATGGAACGTCCCAATCCAAATAAAAACTCAGAAAGTCCAAAAATAAAAAGCCCTGCAACAATCATGACTTTGCGGCCAATATTATCGACTAACTTACCAGCAATGGGTGACACGATCAGTTGCGTAATAGCAAAGGCTGCAACCATATAACCAACGACAGAGCCTGAAATATGAAGCTCATTCATGATGGTTGGTAAAACAGGGATGACTAAACCAATACCTAAAAAGGCAATGAATAGATTCGATAGTAAAATTGCTAATGTTATATTTTGCTTCTTGCTCATAATGTTCTCCTTTTATTCGTTCACGATACATGAAATTGACATTCTACTAGAATATTTCCATGTAATACGATAAACCCTATAGTAACTATAGGGTCAAAAGATTTGTTTTCAATTTGATGATTTTTTATCAGTTTGGAAATTAATGTGGAGAGTTATACATAACCGGAAAGCGTATCTTTATTGTTTTTTCCGAATCTTTAATTCAACAATGAATTTCTTTTCATGCTCTAAAGTAAGGGTTGCAGGCATATACAGTTCATAAACTTGAGATTCAAAAGTTTCTGACTGAGCCATGACATAATTCCTTAATTTTTCATAAAAAGAAAAGTAGGTATCCGGGTGGTAGATAAATGCAATACAGACAAATGTACCAGCAGGTATAATTGTTTGCTCAATATTTGACGATAGCTTCGAAAATATTCGCTCTGTTAATAGAGGGGTGAAAATGGCATCATAAATAATTGCATTCACATCTTCATAGGGAGCGAGCGGATATATACAACCATAGCGACTATTTAATACACTGCCTTCCTTCTCAATAATTTTTGTAAGTGTTGCGTAATATGTATTGGTACTAGAAGTTGGAGTTAATTCGCTAGTTGTCACTTGTAGAATGGGCATTGCTTCCTCTACCTGTATATACACCTCACCAAAGAAGGGGATATCAATTTGTTCTTGTAATTGCTTTTTGGTTTTTAATAACGTGTTTTTAACTTCATTCAAGCGTGAAATTTTATTATCAATTCTTAGCTCCTGCTGAGCAAAAAAGTCAAGTAGTTCTTCAGACGTTAATTTGAGCGCTTTTTTTATATCCTCTAGCGAAATGCCAATATATTTAAGTGATTTAATGATATCTAAATAGAAAATTTGACTATCTTTATAATAGCGATAATTGGTATAAGTATCGGTATATGCGGGCTTAAATAAATCGATCTGATCATAATAGCGTAAAGTTTGAACGGATAGATTGGACAGCTTGGCAACCTCACCGATTGTATAATAATGTTCCTTCATAATGGCCTCCACTAGTAGTAGCTAAAGAAGTTTCGGATGGCATCAAAGCGAATTTTATGCTTGCACTCTTCGCAATAAAATAGGTGAGCTTTACGTTCTTTCATTTGTTTATATTGTACTTCACCTTCTTGGAGCTTGAATGGTTTTTTACAGCTTGTGCAAATAGCTTCATATTGCATTGTGAACACCTCTGAAGATTCTTTCAATTTTCTTTATTATAACATTTTGTGAATTAAACAATCATTTTGGAATGCTCAACACGAATTGTTAGATGCGCAAAAAGTTTCTTGAAAAAGGTTTCAGATTATTGAAAACTTGCTTGAAATCGTGTTTCTCGGGCGATTTTATGCTATTATAAACCTTAATGCCACTTAAGAAGGAGAGCTTTACATGAAACGACATGAAGCACGCGAAAAAGCGTTGCAAGTTTTGTTTCAGCTAGACAATACAGATTTAACAGTTGAAGAAGCAATGGGTCATATTAAAGGCCAACCGACAAATGCCTTCTACGAAAAAATTGTTACTGGAACAGCTGAACATTTGGAGGAGATTGATGCTACATTAGAACAGCATCTTGAAAAGTGGTCACTTGCCCGTTTACCCAAAATTGAGAGAACTGTTTTACGCCTAGCTGTATACGAGCTGTTATACATGCCAGAAACACCAAAAAGAGTAGTACTAAACGAAGCAATCGAGTTATGTAAAACATTTGGCGATGATAGTTCATCTAAATTCGTCAATGGTGTACTTTCTAAATTTACAGAACAAGAATAATGTGTTGAATTGGAAGGAGTAACGAAGGTTTATGTCAAGTGCAATTATTAATGGTAAAGAGATTGGTCAAGAAATTCGTAATGCTGTAGCAGAGCGTGTAATTCGTTTAAAAGAACAAGGGTTAACACCTGGTTTAGCGGTTGTGTTAGTTGGGGACAACCAAGCTTCAGCTACATATGTGAGAAATAAACAAAAATCTTGTGAAGCAATTGGTATGTATTCGGAACTGATTAAATTGCCAGAAGAAACGACGCAAGAGGAATTATTAACACAAATTCAACAATTAAATCAACGTGAAGATATTCACGGTATTTTAGTACAATTACCACTTCCAAAACATATTGATGAGGATAAAGTCATCGCGACAATTGCTGTCGAGAAGGATGTTGATGGCTTCTCACCTGTCAGTGTTGGGAAAATGATGCTTGGCCAAGAAACATTTTTACCTTGTACTCCTTTTGGCGTAATGAAGCTTCTTGAGTATTCAGGAATTGAAATTGCAGGAAAACATGCTGTAATCGTAGGACGTAGTCATATTGTTGGTAAGCCAATGGGGCAACTACTATTGCAAAAAGATGCTACGGTTACGTATACACATTCCAAAACGCCAGATTTACCTTCATTTACAAAACAAGCGGATATATTAATTGCTGCTGTTGGACGTGCAAACTTTATTACAAAAGAGCATGTGAAAGAAGGGGCTGTTGTAATTGATGTTGGCATTAATCGTGATGACAATAATAAATTATGCGGCGACGTAAACTTTGCTGAAGTAGATGGTTTAGCGTCTCATATCACACCTGTACCAGGCGGTGTTGGACCGATGACCATCACAATGTTACTATTCAACACTGTACAAGCAGCTGAAAATAAGCTTGCTATTAAATAGCCTTTTCAAGGAGTCATCTCAATATCGTGTTGGGATGACTTTTTTTATGGATCGATTCCAGAACTTTTATGCTATTTTTGACGTCTAATGTAACGTTTGGGACATACATACTTAGTAGGAGGTTTTTATGGAGAATATCGATATTGTGTTAATTGTGAAGCATATCATTATTGGCCTTGTCCAAGGGTTTACAGAACCAATTCCCGTATCGTCAAGTGGACATGTGATGATTGCCAGCGAAATTCTAGGGCTTGGTGAACAAGGGTTTACGTTCGCCATTCTAACCAATACAGCGTCGTTACTTGCTATTGTTTATATTTATCGTGAGGATATAGTGCGATTGATTTCCCATTTCTTCTTGTACTTGAAAACACGTGAGAAGCGCTACAATGCTGATTTTCGTTTTGCCTTGTATATCATTATAGGTTCTATTCCGGCGGGCGTTTTAGGAGTATTATTAAGTGATGTTATTGCTGACAATGTGAGTATGACGACAATTGCGCTCATGTTGTTTGTTACGGGTGCAGCATTATGGTTGATTCGTAATATGCGTGGGAAGAAAAAAGATGCAGATTTAAGTGCGAAGGATGCCATTATTGTTGGGTTAGGGCAAGCAGTCGCTCTCACACCAGGTATTAGCCGATCAGGTGCTACGATTATTTCAGCTATTGCAGTAGGTATGAGGCAGGATACAGCTTTACGTTTCTCCTTTATGCTTTATATTCCAGTAAGCTTAGGTGGGGTCGTATTAGGAATAACTGATTTTTTAGATGAGCCTAATAAAGGTGCGTTAGCGATTCCTTATGCAGCGACTTTTCTAGCCACACTTATTATGACGTACTTTGCCATGCGTTGGTTTATGGGCATTATGAAAAGTGGTAAACTTAGCTATTTTACGTACTACTGTTTTATTGTAGGAACACTATTATTATTATTTTATTAAAATGTAAAGTCTCATAACAATTGTTGTTATGGGACCTTGTTTTGTTATTCATTGAATAGTCAATTTCTATTAGTTAGAACGTGTATGAATATGTTATAGTTGTTTTTTGATAGATAAAAGACAGGCATTTTTTCTAGCGAAACTGCATTTAAACGCGTCAACACCAGTAAAAAATGTTATGATAGGTGTAGTTTTTGTGAAAAACTTGATCTTAGTAAAGGAGCCGAAAACATGTCCTCTGCTTCTTATTTAACTGTAAAAGCATTAACAAAATATATTAAACGAAAATTCGATGCAGACCCTCACCTACGCGAAGTGTATGTGAAAGGTGAACTATCAAATGTAAAAATTCATCAATCTGGCCATATTTACTTTACATTAAAGGATGATGGGGCAAGAATTGCTGCCACCATGTTTAAAACGGCTGCCACGAAATTAGCATTTGAACCAAAAGAAGGTATGCAAGTATTTATCCGTGGTGATGTAAACGTTTACGAAGGCTACGGGACTTATCAGCTATATGTCCAAGAAATGCAACCGGATGGTATAGGTAGTCTATTTGTTGCCTTTAATCAATTAAAAGAGCAATTACAAAAAGAAGGGCTTTTTAAATTAGAATGGAAACAATCGATCCCAAAGTTTCCTAAAAAAATTGGTGTGCTAACATCAACAACAGGAGCAGCGATTCGAGATATTTGTACGACTTTAAAGAGACGTTACCCTCTAGCTGAAATTCTGATTTACCCTACACTCGTACAAGGAGCACAGGCGGCACCAAATATTGTGCAAAATATTCAACGTGCCAATCAAGATGCAACTTGTCAAGTGTTGATTGTCGGACGAGGGGGAGGCTCTATCGAGGACTTATGGGCATTCAATGAAGAAATAGTGGCGAGAGCTATTTTTGATAGTCGAATCCCTATTATTAGCGCAGTTGGTCATGAAACAGATACGACAATTGCCGATTATGTTTCTGATTTACGTGCACCTACACCAACAGCGGCCGCTGAGATGGCAGTACCAGATCAAGCGGAGCTATTCCAACGGGTACTTTCGCAAAAATCTCAAATTCATCAAGTAGTTAGGTCGCAACTTATGGCTGAACGACAACGTCTTAATAAGCTCCAACAGTCTTATCCACTGTCAATGCCAGAAAGGCTTTATCGACCGTTCACTGAAAGATTGGCACAGCTCGAGTCAGGATTGCAAACAGCTATGCAGGTAGATTTGATGAAGAAGAGTGCTCAGCTTCAGCAATTACATAGTACGGTGGCACAACATTCACCAAAAAAAGCACTTGCTTTCCATCAACGGGAACTAGAAGCGCGCATGCAACAATTAACACGTGCTACAACCTATTATGTAGCGAAGCAGCAACAACAATTTGAGGCAACCATTCGAACATTAGAAGCATTAAATCCACTTTCCATTTTAACAAGAGGATTTACAGTCGCTTATAAAGATCAACATATGATCAAATCGTCCACTGACGTGCAGAAGAAGGATCTTCTGACATTGACTTTCCATGATGGGAAGGTTGTGGCTGAAGTGAAGGATATGTTGCCAAAGAATGAGGGGGAATCGTTGTGACAGAAAAACAACAAACTTTCGCAGATGCTATGACGGCATTGGAAGAAATAGTTCGCCAGCTAGAACAAGGCGATGTGCCATTGGAAAATGCGATTGATTTATACAAGCAAGGAATGGAGCTATCAAAGTTTTGCCATAGTAAGCTGCAGCATGCTGAAGAGCAGCTAGTATCTATTGTCCAAGAGACAGGTGAAACAACAGCATTTGATCCACTAAAGGGAGAGAATTAGGAAATGAATGAGCCATTAAAGTACTTTATCGAAAGCAACATACCACAAATTGAAGAAACTATGTTTGCACTTGTTTCAAAAATTGATGCTCCAGTAGATTTAAAGGACTCCATGCTATATTCATTAAAGGCAGGCGGTAAACGTATACGACCACTTTTTGTATTAGCTGTCCTTGAGCTTTATCAAAAAAATTTACAGGATGGTTTAATTGTAGGGGCTGTCATTGAAATCATTCATACGTATTCGTTAATCCATGATGACTTACCAAGCATGGATAATGATGATTTTAGAAGAGGAAAGCCAACAAACCACAAAGTTTATGGAGAAGCACTTGCAACACTGGCGGGAGACGCATTAAACACATTGGCGTTTGGTATTTTAGCGCGCATGGATTTAACGGCTGAAAAGCGAATTGAGCTTGTTCAATTGTTAAGCGTTGCCGCAGGTGCTGAGGGCATGGTTGGTGGTCAAGTACTGGATATGGAAGGTGAGCAGCGTCAGCTTGATTTAACTGAACTGGAACAAGTCCATGTTAATAAAACCGGTGCTTTATTAAGATTTAGTATTGAAGCGGGAGCTGTATTAGCAGACGCATCTAAACAAGACCGTGCTACATTGAAGGAATATGCCCATCATATTGGCCTAGCTTTCCAAATTCAAGACGATATTTTAGATATCGAAGGAACAACAGAGGAACTAGGAAAAACGGCTGGGAAAGATGTAGCTAGTGATAAGAGTACTTACCCAGCACTTTTAACGCTAAATGGAGCGAAAGAAAAGCTTGCGGAGCATTATCAACATGCTATTAATGCACTCGATCAATTACCAATAGATGCTAGCTTATTACGATACTTTGCGGCATATATTGTTCATCGTAAAAACTAAGAGAAAATCAAGGCATTGAAGGAAAAGAATATGCTAGAATAGGTGGGAACGTTTACAAATTGTAAACAATGAAGTGCTCGTACTTTTAGCATATTGATAACACTGCTATAATAGTGAAAACGAATGCGGTGAATATTTTATTGAAAAGGTGTGTGAGAAAGGTGGATTTAAATAAAATAACTAGTCCATCCTTTTTAAAAAACTTAAATAAGAAGGAGCTTGAGCAGGTAGCGCAAGAAATTCGTACCTTCTTAATCGAAAAATGTTCTGTCACAGGGGGACATATCGGGCCGAATTTAGGAGTAGTCGAGCTTACGATAATGTTGCATAAAATGTTTGACAGTCCAAAAGATAAGTTTTTGTGGGATGTTGGCCACCAAGCTTACGTGCATAAAATTTTAACAGGTCGTGCGAGTCAATTTGACACACTTCGTCAGTTCAAAGGGCTTTGTGGATTTCCAAAGCGCGTGGAGAGTGAACATGATGAATGGGAAACTGGTCATAGCTCGACTTCCTTATCAGCAGCCATGGGTATGGCAGCAGCACGTGATATTAAAAAAGAACATAACTATGTAATTCCTATTATTGGGGATGGCGCTTTAACTGGCGGTATGGCGCTTGAAGCGTTAAATCATATCGGTCATGCCAAAACGAATATGATTGTCATCCTAAATGATAATGAGATGTCCATTGCTCCAAATGTTGGTGCGCTTCACAGTGTTTTAGGTCGTTTGCGTACTGCCAAGGAGTATTCAAAAGCCAAAGAAGAGCTAGAATCACTTATTAATAAAATTCCGGTATTAGGTGGAAAGCTTGCTTCTACTGCGGAACGACTTAAGGATAGCTTAAAATATTTAGTGGTGTCAGGTGTCTTTTTTGAGGAGTTAGGCTTTAAATATCTTGGTCCTATTGATGGTCATGATTTTGAAGCATTGGAAATGACATTATCCCATGCAAAAAAAGTGAAAGGGCCAGTCCTTGTTCACGTAATTACGAAAAAAGGAAAGGGCTATAAACCCGCTGAAGACGATACGATCGGAAATTGGCATGGAACAGGTCCTTATAAAATTGAAAATGGTGCCTTTGTTAAGTCAGAGACTAAAGGCCCAGCATGGAGTAGTTTAATTGCAGAAACTGTTCGTAAAATTGCTCATGAAGATGAGCGAATCGTGACGATCACACCTGCTATGCCTGTCGGATCAAAATTACAAGGTATTCAACAAGATTTTCCAAATCGTTTCTTCGATGTGGGGATTGCCGAGCAACATGCAGCAACAATGGCAGCAGGTTTAGCTACACAAAATATGAAGCCGTTTTTAGCCATTTATTCAACATTCCTACAGCGTGCTTATGACCAAGTGTTGCATGATATTGCGCGTCCTAATTTAAATGTCTTTATCGGTATTGATCGTGCTGGTTTAGTTGGAGCAGATGGTGAAACGCATCAGGGTGTATTTGATATCGCTTTCCTTCGCCATATTCCAAATATGACGATTATGATGCCTAAAGATGAGAATGAAGGGCAACATATGGTTAAAACAGCTATTGAGTACGATGGTGGTCCAATTGCACTACGGTACCCACGTGGTAATGGGATTGGCGTCACGCTAGATGATGAGCTTGTAGCATTACCAATCGGTAGCTGGGAAGTTTTACGAGAAGGAAAAGACGCTTCCATTTTAACATTTGGCACAACGATTCCGATGGCCATGCAAGCAGCGGATATGTTAGCGCAGCAAGGTGTTGATATCGAGGTGGTCAATGCACGCTTTATCAAACCGATGGATGAGGATATGCTTCACCGAATTTTATCTAATCATAAACCGATATTAACCATTGAAGAAGCTGTCTTACAAGGCGGATTTGGTAGCGGAGTATTAGAATTTGCTCACGACCATGGCTATCTCAATGCAATTGTTGATCGAATGGGTATTCCAGATCAATATATCGAACATGGTAACGTCGATCAGCTGCTTGAAGAAATTCATATGACAGCAGAGGATGCGGTAGCACGTATGCAAGTATTACTTCAACAAAAACAGCAAGTAGGTTTAAATAAATAATGACAAAACAACCAAAAGAACGAGTGGATATTTTACTTGTAGAGCGTGGATTATGTGAAACAAGAGAAAAAGCAAAACGTTCCATTATGGCGGGACTTGTTTTTTCAAATGAAATACGTATCGATAAAGCAGGAGAAAAAATTGCTATCGATGCCCCTCTACAAGTAAAAGGCTCCGATTTAAAATATGTTAGTCGTGGTGGTCTGAAGCTAGAAAAGGCCCTACAAATTTTTGATATGTCTGTAGAAGGGAAGCTAATGCTTGACATTGGCTCCTCTACAGGTGGATTTACAGATTGTGCGTTGCAACATGGCGCAAGACACTGCTATGCATTGGATGTTGGTTCCAATCAATTAGCATGGAAAATTCGATCGGATGAACGTGTTACCGTCATGGAAAAAACTAATTTCCGTTATACTACGGCAGCAGATTTATCTGAAGGATTACCTGATTTTGCTACAATAGATGTTAGTTTTATTTCTTTATCATTAATTTTACCGGTGTTAAAAACAGTATTGCTACCAGGTGGCGATGTCATGGCATTGGTGAAACCACAGTTTGAAGCGGGAAAAGATAAAGTTGGAAAAAAAGGTATCGTTCGTGATAAAAAAGTCCATCTCGAAGTATTAGAAAAAACAGCGGCAATGGCCACAGAAATTGGATTTGTTGTGAAGGATGCTTCTTATTCCCCGATAACAGGTGGGGAAGGAAATATTGAATTTTTATTCCATTTAGTGAATCCTATTGGAGAAGAAGACATTCGTGCATATACAGCTTTTAATGCACTCGTTGAAGAAGCGCATAATTCTTTAAAATAACACGTGCTCGCTTATAGAGCCGTGTTTTTTCTTGTGCTTTTTTGTTGAAAATGGTAGTGTGATTATACACATATTTAATTATTTATTAGAGGTGGCTACGATGAATAAAGGACAACGACATATACGGATTCGGGATATTATTGCTAATCATGAAATTGAAACACAAGATGATTTAGTCGATTTCCTAAAAGATGCAGGCTATAATGTGACACAAGCAACAGTATCACGAGATATCAAAGAACTACATTTGGTGAAAGTACCATTACAGGACGGTCGCTATAAGTATAGCTTGCCCGCTGATCAACGATTTAACCCAGTGCAAAAATTACATCGGGCATTAGCGGATGCCTTTATAAGCATTGATGGAGCATCCCACTTTTTAGTGATGAAAGCTCTTCCGGGTAATGCGAATGCCATTGCATCCTTACTAGACCATTTAGATTGGCCAGAAATTTTAGGTACAATTTCTGGAGATGATACCATTTTAATTATTTGTCGAAATGAAAATGAGCGGGAAAATACAAAGAATCGCTTACTAGACATGCTTTAAAAAATGGGGAAATGGATTCAGAGGTGACAATTAGTGTTAAGAGAGCTTAGTATTCGAAACTTTGCTATCATTGAGGATTTGACTGTGAGCTTTTCAGGAGGTTTGACCGTACTTACTGGGGAAACTGGTGCTGGTAAATCAATTATTATTGATGCGGTTCATTTACTTGCTGGTGGACGGGGAAATACTGAATTTATTCGTCATGGGGCAAGAAAAGCTGAATTAGGTGGCTTATTCCAACTTTCGAATTCCACGCATCCTGTGCTGAAAAAATTAGAAGAAGCAGGCATTGAAATTGAAGAAGATACAGTTATTTTACGTCGTGATTTAAACGATTCAGGTAAAAGTATTTGCCGTGTAAATGGTAAACTTGTGCCATTATCAGTACTGAGAGAAATTGGTGCGAGTCTCATTGATATTCATGGCCAACATGAAAACCAAGAGCTGATGGATGAAAAACAACATATCAATTTACTCGACCAGTTTGCAGAAGAGCAGCTGTTGCCTATTCAAAAAACATATAGCGAACAATATGAAGAATATCGATTGCTGAAAAAGGACTTAGCCTCGATTTCCATCGATGAACAACTGATGGCACAACGTATTGATTTGTATCAATTCCAAATAAAAGAGCTAGAAGAAGCCAATTTAAGGCTAGGTGAGGAAGATGAGCTTCTTGATGAACGCCGTCGTCTCATGAATTACAATAAAATTTTTGAACGTTCTAGTGCTGCCTATGAGGCCATTCAGGGAGAATCAAAAGGTCTTGATTGGATTGGTAATGCAATGGGTGCCTTGGACGATGCAGCAACAGTGGACGAGCAATTCAAAGAAGCTTCTGAGGCAGTGACAACGGCATTTTATGCGCTACAAGATGCGGCTTATCAGGTCAAAAATGTATTAGATGAATTGGAGTTTGATCCAGCGCGTTTAAATGAGGTAGAACAACGATTAGCACTATTCCAAAATTTAAAACGCAAATATGGTTCGACAATGGAGGATATCTTAGCGTATTTCGAAAAAATAAAAACAGAGTTAAATGAACTGCTAAATCGCGATGAAATTTTGCAGGTGAAAGAACGAAGAGTGCTCGAAATGGAGTCGGTGCTTAATGAGCTTGCTTCAGAACTTTCTACTGTGCGTAAAGCTGCTGCCCAACAGTTAAGTGAAGCCATTATGGCAGAGTTACGTGAATTACATATGGAAAAAGCTAAATTTATTGTCAATTTTGAAGAATTACCATATTTCGATGCGAATGGAAAAGATCAAATTATTTTCTATATTTCTACCAATGTTGGAGAACCGCCAAAGTCCTTACCGAAAATTGCTTCGGGAGGAGAATTATCACGAATGATGCTGGCACTGAAAACCATTTTCTCTTCTTCTAATGGTATCACATCCATCATTTTTGATGAAGTAGACACAGGAGTTAGTGGAAGAGTGGCACAGGCCATTGCAGAAAAAATTGCAGCGGTATCCATTAATTCACAGGTATTATGTATTTCACACTTACCTCAAGTTGCTGCGATGGCTGATCATCATTACTTTATTAAGAAAGAAGTCGAGCATGATCGAACATTTACTTCTTTATCAGAAATTGATCAAAAGGCACGGATTGAAGAAGTCAGCCGTATGATGTCTGGAACAGAAATTACTGCTTTAACGCTACAGCATGCAACGGAGCTATTAACAATGGCAGAAGAGCGAAAAAAACAAATGCGTTAACCATATTCCAGAAACAGTTGAACCCTGTTTCTGGTTTTTTTCTTTTTGCACAAATATTTACCGCTTATAAGAACGCCACAACAACACATAGTAAAAAGACAAAAATGAAAAGGAGGTGTCGTATGAATCGTCGTTGGCGTCAATTAGTCATTTTACCTATGCTCATCTTTTTGTTAGTGATGCCTATACAAGCTTTAGCCGCCAAAAAGCTTATACCGATGGGTGAAGCCATTGGAATCCAACTTAAATTATCACATGTGTTCGTAGCGCATGATGTACTGTTAGCTTCCAATCAGTGGATGAAAGGTGGCGCAGTGATTGAAAAAATTAATGATATACCTGTAAAATCGCTGGCAGATGCCAAACAAGCTATGGCTAAAGAAGGCCAACAGAAATGGACGATCAATAATGACGGAAAACAAGTAACACTCGAATTACAAAATCAAGAAGCAGAGCATATCATATCCTTCTTAAAAGATGAAACAGATGGAGTAGGAACACTGACTTATATTGATCCAGAGACAAAAAACTATGGTGCACTAGGTCATCAAATTGTCGATTCAACCCTACAAGAGGCCCCTGTATTTAGAGCTGGCTCCATATTTTTAGCTTCAATTCAACAAATCCGTAAAAGTACGCCTGGCCAACCAGGTTATAAAATTTCCTCCATTGAAAAACATCAGGAACGTCTGGGCAGTATAGATAAAAATACTGTTTATGGAATTTTTGGCCGTTGGGAAGAAGGCTATCCACAAAGATTACCCAAAGCGATTGAAATTATGCATGAAAAAGATATAAAAACAGGGAAAGCGGAAATATATACAGCTATTGAAGGCCGAAAAGTCGAAACTTTTTCCATTGAAATAACAAAGGTTGAAAATGAACGACTTGAATTTATAGTTTCTGACGAAAAGCTCATTGAAAAAACTGGTGGAATTTTGCAAGGAATGAGTGGCAGTCCTATCATTCAAGACGGTCGATTTGTCGGTGCTGTAACACATATGTTTGTGGAGGAGCCGAAAAAGGGAGCAGCTCTAACAGTAGCCGAAATGTTAAGAAAGTCTTCTTAAATATAGGGATGGCATTTGGTAAAAATCCGCATTTTCCGCAGGCAGAACAGGTGCCGCTGGAGACTTGCGGATTTTTATCTTTATGTTATAAACATCTTGAATTCAACAAGTATTTCTAATAATAACCTAAAGGAGCCATGATATTTAAAAAAACTGTAGTTTTATCTTATTTTTTTATCTAAAATAGGTAATAAGAGCGTTTCGACAGTTTGCCAATATTTAGCGCAACTTGTCGATATAAAAAGAAAGTATCGGACTACATACTCATTTTTGGAAATGAAAAAGGTTTTTAAACAAAAATGTCGAAAATTCCACAGTGTGCCAAAAACGGCATTTAGGGGTTAGGTTAACGCTTTGGAGTGTTCAAAGCAAGTCCAGAAGGAGGAATTGAAATGACAAAGGTAAAAGTGGCGATTGCAGATGATAATCGTGAGTTATTAAAAACAATGGAGCAATATTTCCAGGGACATGCCGAAATAGAAATTATTGCGACGGCTTCAAATGGAAAAATTTGTCTACAAATGCTTGAGGAATTTACACCTGATGTTTTACTTCTAGATATAATCATGCCTCATCTTGACGGTTTAGCTGTTCTAGAATCGATGTATCAAAATGAGAAAATGTCATCAGTCCAAGTAATTATGTTAACTGCTTTTGGCCAAGAAGATGTCATGAAGCAGGCTGTAGATCTAGGGGCATCCTATTTCATGCTAAAGCCATTTGAATTTGACCAATTAGTGCAAAAGATTTTACATTGTGCTGGACAGAAGGCGACACTTCCTAAAAAGACAAGCGTTTTACAACCTACCGTCCCTCAAAAATTAAATCAACATCAATTAGACAGCACGATTACAGCTATCATTAAAGAGATCGGTGTGCCTGCACATATTAAAGGGTATTCTTATTTGCGTGAAGCCATTCAAATGGTATTTGAGGATATTGAATTATTAGGATCTGTGACAAAGATTTTATATCCGGAAATCGCGAAGAAATTCAATACAACACCATCACGCGTTGAACGTGCTATTCGTCATGCTATCGAAGTCGCATGGAATCGTGGCAATTATGAATCCATTTCATCGATGTTTGGCTATACGGTCCATCACTTGAAATCCAAGCCGACAAATAGTGAATTCATTGCCATGATTGCAGACAAAATCCGCATCGACATGATGGCTAGCTAAACGTATAATTTTTAGCAATAAACGATAGAAAAACTGATATAGCAATTATACCTCGAGTTTTTATAACGCCATTTTTAGACAGTGTGACCACTGTTTAGAAAGGCGTATTTTTTTATATCATTAACCCCTTTCAAAAATTTGGTTTGATGGTAATCTAATCTTATGAAGGGTGATACTTTTGTAATAGCGTTTTTAGATTTCTATGTAAGTATAAATAAGGGTATACATATGAAAAAAAGTGTTAAGTTCATTGTTTTTTGTATTAATTTTGTCTATTCTTTCATTTAGTGGTTCAGAAGTGAATGAAAAAATTTCAAATCGTGCAGAATCAATTGTAGAAATTGGAAATCTTTTAGGGTTGGGTGGTACTCAAAGAGTAACGCAATTTAAAGATGTCCCTAAAAGTCACTATGCAAGTGGTTATATTCAATCAGCAGTCGACAAAGGACTACGCATAGAAGAAATAATTAAAAGCAGGTGATCAAAATGAAAAGTGTCAACTTTCAATTAGATGGAATGGACTCAATAGAAATTACACAACTAGAGGAACATTTATTTGAAGTCCGACTCGTATTAGACGGTAAAATAAGGATGCAATATATGAGCAAGGAGGAATTGGGACAACTTGGTTCGACCTTTCAAATTGGAAATATAAAGAGTTATCTTGAATAAAGAGCCTTAATATCTGATATTTTTATAGTTCCAAAGACCCTTTAATATTTAAATTTTATGACAATCCTATCCTATAATATATAGAGAGGGAATACGATTCGTTCAAATTATCCTAATAGAATAACCTTGTATTTAAGGGTAATTTTATTAAAAAAATTAAATAATAAACATTTTTTTAGTATTATACACCTATTTATATATATTGGAAATAAAATATAGTTGGATGTTTTAATGATTAAGTAGTACTATTTTCTTTCTCGTTAGTGACAATGGTCTCTAAACAAATGTAAGAGGATTGTATATACTTACATATAGAGGGAAGGAGGAGGTAGCTTGATTCTAGTTCGAAATGAAAACTTCGAAATTTCTGAAGAGAATGGCAAGGTATTTATGCTTACTTTTAGTGCCGGATTCCCATTAAAAGAATTTGATAGCATCCTACGTAGTCATCCGCGACTTAAATTATCTAATTTTTCAATTTTAAAAAATGTGCTGTCTACTCAAAACACAAGTCCAGTAGAAATTGGTCGCTGGCTTCCAAATATAGAAGCTGAAATTGCCCGTGATAAAATGTCAGCCTCTATTTTTATCTATGAAACAAACGAATATATGGCAAATCATAAAGAAAAGCTAACACAGCAAGTACAAGAAACACTTGCTGAAAATGAAATTGTGCATGGAATATTAGATTTTGATATTTCGAAGGCTGAACCAGGAAAAGCATTTTTGATTGCACAGGGGCAACCACCAATAGCTGGCACGGATGCACAAATTACATACTTACCTAAACCGGAGAGAAAACCGGTCATTCGTGATGATGGAAAAGCGGATTACTTTGATATGAATTTTATCTCAGAAATTTCAGAAGGCTCATGGCTAGGTGAAAAGATTCCTGCTACATTAGGTAAACCAGGGAAAAATGTGCTAGGTGAGGTAGTGGCTGCTGCACCAGGACGGGATTTTCCTATCCGATACGATACAAAATCAGCATATGAAGTGGAAGAGGACGGGAAAATTGTGATCCGCTCGAAAATTGCTGGTGTTCTAGATGATGTAAAAGGTATGATTGGTGTAAACAGACACCTACCTATTAACGGTGATGTGGGCGTTGAAACAGGAAATCTAGAATTTAATGGTTCTCTTAGTATTAAAGGAACAGTAACAAATGGCTATACGGTAATTGCAACTGGCGATATTTCCATTGATGGTGCTGAAGGTGTAAGCGGTGCCAAACTAATTAAATCTATTGAAGGCGATGTTTATATTCGCGGAGGCATTTTTGGTCTGGGCTCAACAGTTGTGGAAGCGGGCGGCAATATTTTTGTCAAACATGTCAATGAAGCAAATTTATTTGCGGCGGATAGTATCCATATAGGCTTCTATGCATTAGGGTCACAACTTTCCGCTCATTCTATTTTTGTGGACGAACGAAAAGGTAAAATTATTGGAGGACGTGCTGTAGCTAAAAATACGATTGTCACTGCCATTTCAGGTAACAGATTGGAACGTCGAACGGATTTGATTATTGAAAGTGTCAATAAACAAGAAAATAATTCGATGATGCAGGAAAAAGCTGTTCAGCTTAAAGAGTTACAATCAGAAATTGCAGCCCATGAGGCCAAAATGAAAAGCTTATTACCATTCCTCAACCAAATGTCTAAAGAACAAACAGCATCCTTTGAAGAGACAAAGCAAGCTTTAACAAAATTAAAGGCAGAAGCTGTTACATTAGATCGTGAAATTAAACTGATAATGGACGAAATGCGTCATATTGGAAAAGAAGAGATTGTTGTAACAAAGGAAGCGCATCCGGGGACGTATATTCAAATTGGTAAAAAATCATCTTTATTAAGCAAAATGACCAATGGGAAATTTCTGCTAGAGTTTGGTGAGTTAAATGTCTAATTTGTCCTATATTCCAGTGTTTGCACATCGAGGGGCTTCGGCCTATGCGCTTGAAAATACCTTTAAAGCTTTCGAAAAGGCATTGGAGCTTGGGGCTGATGGCATTGAGTTAGACATCCAGTTTTCAAAAGAGGGATGTCCAATCGTGTACCATGATCCACAATTGTCAAGATTAGTAGGTATCAATAAACTGGTGAGTGATTGTACGATGGAAGAGTTATTACGCTTTAAACTCGGAAAGCCTTGGAGGCGTCTTTTTTCATCGGCTAAAATGCCAGCATTTGATGCAGTTTTAGCATGGGCTAAAACAAATAAGCTCCCTTTAAATATTGAATTAAAATCAACCATTCTAGACAATCAAAGTGGACTAAAAGATTTTCTACAAGGGCTCTCATTACCAACAGGGAGCCACTTCTCATCATTCCATTATGAATTACTGGAAATTGTGAAAAAACAAAGGCCTGAATATGAAACGGCGCTAATAGCCACGAAAAAATTAAAATGGGATTTGTTAGCTGATTACAAAGCGGCTGATACTGTTCATATGCATAAAAGATACTACAAGCCAAGATATTTAGAAGCATGTGTTACAAGCGGCAAAGCCTGTCGTTTTTATGCAATTGATGGTAATGAACCGTTTTTAACGAATCCACACCATGCTGTTTTAGGTTGGATTACGGATTACCCTGATAAAGTCATTACTACACAGCAGCGAGTATAAAAATAGCTATCCAGTAAGTCCTTGTGACTTATTTGGATAGCTGTTTTTATTTTTTTTGGAAGCGAGGTGCTACTTTTCCATTTTTGCGGTCACGATGTAGTAAAAATCCTGCGAAAAAGCCGAAGCCTATCACAAAGAAAATAACACCCACTACAAATTGTAGCCATAAAAATGGGAAAGGCGAAAGAAGCTTTCCAAATAATGTATCACGCATAAATTTAATGCCGCCTGCAGCCATAAGACCTGGAATAAGCATTACAATAAATGCAGCTAAACGGGCCATGTATACCCCTCCTTATTCCTATGATTAATTGTACCTGTGGATGGGGGAATGTCAAGAAAGGGTATCATCAATATAATATTTATTCCGCAAAGCTAGGCGGGATATAAAATGGTTTTTGTTACTGAATGTTTAGAAAATTCTTACTTAAATAAGAATGTGTAATAATAGTTGCGAAATTGTGAATTTGTCAGTATTGTAAAAATAAGTGGAGCAATATTATCCATTACTAAACAATTTTTTTCTTCCTGTATAAGGGTCTAAACACCTACTGGAAAATGGGGCTCAGTATTTTGCTGAGAAGAGGACAACAAGGGAAAGAATTGTTAGATAAAACTTGATTGGGACGGGCATTTGGGGATGCACTTTCCAAAGCAAAGGGGCGAGTTTCATGGAAATCTTCAAGTATATGGAAAAGTATGATTATGAACAATTGGTATTTTGCCAAGATGAAGCATCAGGGTTAAAAGCGGTTATCGCTATCCATGATACAACACTTGGACCAGCATTAGGCGGGGCACGTATGTGGACATATGCTTCAGAGGAAAATGCGGTTGAAGACGCATTGCGCTTAGCACGAGGCATGACCTACAAAAATGCGGCAGCTGGTTTAAACCTTGGCGGTGGAAAAACGGTCATTATCGGTGACCCATTTAAAGATAAAAACGAAGAAATGTTCCGTGCATTAGGTCGTTTCATCCAAGGCTTAAATGGCCGTTATATTACTGCAGAAGACGTAGGTACAACGGTAACAGATATGGATTTAATCCATGAGGAAACAGATTATGTAACAGGAATTTCACCTGCATTCGGTTCATCAGGGAACCCATCTCCAGTAACGGCGTATGGTGTTTACCGTGGTATGAAAGCGGCTGCAAAAGAAGCATTTGGTTCAGAATCATTAGAGGGATTAAAAATTTCTGTACAAGGTCTAGGAAATGTAGCTTACAAGCTTTGCGAGTATTTACATAATGAAGGGGCAAAACTTGTTGTAACAGATATCAATCAGGCAGCAATTGATCGAGTTGTAAATGACTTTGACGCAATTGCAGTAGCTCCAGATGAAATCTACGCGCAAGACGTTGATATTTTCTCACCTTGTGCTTTAGGTGCTATATTAAATGATGAAACAATTCCACAACTAAAAGCAAAAGTAATTGCTGGATCTGCTAATAACCAGTTAAAAGATTCACGTCATGGTGATTACCTACATGAATTAGGTATTGTCTATGCACCAGATTATGTCATTAATGCTGGTGGAGTTATTAACGTTGCGGATGAATTATATGGCTATAATCGTGAACGTGCTTTGAAACGCGTTGACGGTATTTATGATAGTATTGAAAAGATCTTTGCTATTTCAAAACGAGATGGCATTCCAACATATGTGGCAGCGAATCGTTTAGCTGAAGAACGCATTGCGCGTGTGGCAAAATCTCGCAGCCAATTCTTAAAAAATGAAAAAAATATTTTACACGGTCGCTAATATACAAGGTTTGAAAATTTGGAGAAGTCGCATTGTCGACTTCTTCTAATTTTACCAACAAATAAGAGCATCGTTGTAGTAAAGCTAAAGTTCTTCTTAAGCAAGAATAGACCGTAAGCTAATTGATAGGGTGATTGTTTAATAGATAGAATACTTTAGCACTTTTCTCAAAAGGGGGAATAAACATGGCTCAAAATTATGATGTTGTCATTTTAGGTGGAGGTACAGGCGGGTATGTTGCGGCCATTCGAGCAGCGCAACTAGGCTTGAAAACAGCTATTGTAGAGCGGGAGCGTTTAGGCGGAACATGCTTGCATAAAGGTTGTATTCCAAGTAAAGCCTTACTTCGAAGTGCAGAAGTATATCGAATGGCTAATAAAACGGCTAGTGAATATGGTGTCGATATTGAAGGTGTAACACTGCAATTTGACAAAGTTCAAGCTAGGAAACAAGCAATCGTTGAGCAATTAAGCCAAGGTGTGAATACACTGATGAAAAAAGGTAAAATAGATGTTTATCATGGTACAGGACGAATTTTGGGTCCATCTATTTTCTCACCAATGCCAGGAACGATCTCAGTAGAAATGTCTAATGGGGAAGAAAATGAAATGCTTGTACCGACGAATGTTGTCATTGCAACTGGCTCAAAGCCGCGAGGTATGGCCGGATTAACAGTTGATGGTCAATATGTGATGAATTCAGATCATGCTTTGGAGCTTGATAATTTACCGAAATCATTGTTAATTGTTGGCGGTGGTGTCATTGGTATTGAGTGGGCATCTATGCTTTGCGATTTTGGCGTATATGTAACAGTGGTAGAGTACGGACCAACTATCTTACCTGCAGAGGATGCAGATATCGTCAAAGAAGTAACAAAGCAGCTTGAAAAGCGGGGAGTTCGCATTGTGACAAATGCCCGTTTAGATGCAGATACATTCAAAATAGAAAATGATAACGTTTTCATTTCTGCCAAAGTGAATGAGCAGGAAGAAATCTTTGAGGCAGATAAACTATTACTTTGCGTAGGACGTGAAGCAAATACACAAGATATTGGTTTGGAAAATACAGAAATCGAAGTGGAAAATGGCTTCATTAAAGTGAATGATTCTTATCAAACGAAGGAATCACATATGTATGCCATTGGGGATGTGATTGGTGGCTTACAGTTAGCGCATGTTGCTTCTCATGAAGGACTGTCAGCGATTGAGCATATAGCGACAGGTAAAACAGAGCATTTAGATGATCTGAACGTACCGAAATGCGTTTATTCATATCCTGAGGTTGCTAGCATTGGTTTAACAGAAGTTGCTGCCAAAGAGAGAGGCTTTTCATTAAAGATCGGTAAATTCCCGTTCAAGGCAATTGGTAAGGCATTGGTAAATGGAGAAGCAGAAGGTTTTGTAAAAATTATTGCTGATAAAGAAACAGATGATATTTTGGGTATTCATATGGTAGGGCCGCACGTGACAGATTTAATTGGAGAAGCATCTTTAGCTAAATTATTGGATGCAACGCCATGGGAAATTAGTCAGGCAATTCATCCACATCCTTCATTAAATGAGGTATTAGTGGAATCTGCTTTAGCAGTTGATGGTCGTGCTATCCATTTTTAAATTTTTCTGAATTTCATAACTAACGTATCCAAATGTGGGGATATAGGATAAGATAGTTATTTCTCTATAATACGAAAGGGGTGTTCGTATGCAAGATGTTCAAATCAAACATGAAGATTTAGGTTTGTCAAATGAAGATGTACTTGCTATGTTCGAAACAATGTTAATGGCCAGAAGATTAGATGAGCGTATGTGGTTATTAAACCGTTCTGGTAAAATTCCGTTTGTTATTTCTTGTCAAGGTCAGGAGGCAGCACAAGTTGGGGCAGCCTTTGCGCTAAATAAAGATAAAGATTATATTGCACCATATTATCGTGATATGGGTGTTGTTTTACACTTTGGTATGACACCAAAAGAGTTGATGTTGTCTGCATTTGCAAAAGCGGAAGATCCGAACTCTGGTGGACGTCAAATGCCAGGGCATTTTGGTCAAAAGAAAAATCGTATATTAACAGGATCTTCGCCTGTAACGACGCAGGTGCCTCACGCAGTTGGCGTTGCACTTGCTGGACGTCTACAAAAAGAGGATTTTGTATCTTTCGTGACACTTGGTGAAGGTTCTTCTAACCAAGGGGATTTCCATGAAGGGGCAAACTTCGCAGGTGTTCATAAATTGCCAGTTATTATCATGGTAGAAAACAATCAATATGCGATCTCTGTACCAGTTGAACGTCAGTTAGGCTGTGCGAAGGTTTCTGATCGTGGAATTGGCTACGGTATGCCAGGTGTGACGGTTGATGGGAAATGCCCATTACAAGTTTACAAAGTGGTGAAAGAAGCAGCGGATCGTGCACGTAATGGAGAGGGCCCAAGCTTAATTGAAACAGTCACATATCGTTTAACAGCCCATTCTTCGGATGATGATGATCGTCAATATCGTACGGCAGAAGATATTGCAGAAGGTAAGGCAAAAGATCCGATTGTGTTATTCGAAAAGTATCTAACAGATGCTGGCGTCATGACTGAAAAAGTACGTAAAGAAATTGAAGAACGTGTGATGGCGGAAGTAAATGAAGCTACTGATTATGCAGAAGCGGCTCCATATGCACAACCAGAGGATGCTATGAAATATGTTTATGCACCAGTGGACGGAGGTGACGTGTAATGGCAGTTATGTCTTATATTGATGCGATTACATTAGCAATGAAAGAAGAAATGGAACGAGATGAACGAGTTTTCATTTTAGGAGAAGACGTTGGCCGTAAGGGCGGTGTATTCAAAGCGACTACAGGTCTGTACGATCAATTCGGTGAATACCGTGTGCTAGATACGCCACTTGCAGAAAGTGCGATTGCTGGGGTTGGTATTGGGGCAGCGATGTATGGAATGCGTCCAATCGCAGAAATGCAATTTGCTGATTTCATTATGCCAGCTGTCAACCAAATCGTCTCTGAGGCAGCTAAAATCCGTTACCGTTCTAATAATGATTGGTCTTGTCCAATGGTAATCCGTGCACCTTTTGGTGGAGGAATTCACGGGGCACTTTATCATTCTCAATCCGTTGAAGCCCTTTTTGCGGGTACACCTGGTTTAAAAATAGTTATACCATCAACTCCGTATGATGCCAAAGGATTGCTGAAAGCAGCTATTCGTGATGAAGATCCCGTATTATTCTTTGAGCATAAACGTGCTTATCGATTAATTAAGGGGGAGGTACCGTTAGACGATTACACGTTACCAATCGGTAAGGCAGATGTAAAGCGTGAAGGGGATGATGTGACGGTCATTACCTATGGTTTAGCTGTACATTTTGCGCTACAAGCTGCTGAGCGTCTTGCTGCAGATGGTATTTCTGCCCATATACTTGACCTACGCACAGTTTATCCACTTGATAAGGAAGCAATTATTGAGGCAGCAAGTAAGACAGGAAAAGTATTACTTGTTACTGAGGATAATAAAGAAGGCAGTATTATGAGTGAAGTTGCCGCAATTATAGCGGAACATTGTTTATTTGAGCTTGATGCACCAATTCAACGTCTAGCAGGACCTGATGTGCCAGCAATGCCATATGCACCAACAATGGAGAAATATTTTATGATTAATCCTGATAAAGTTGAACGTGCGATGCGAGAACTTGCGGCATTTTAACATACCAAGCAAGGCTGATTGAAAAAATGAAAGCCTCAGACGGAAGAACAGATTTTGACTTAGCCGTTTGAAAGTCAAAATCTGTCTATTTGCCTATCTTCGTTTATTAATTTAGCGCTGCATCAGGTACAATGACGCCTAGGCTTAATTGATGGGAGGAATAAATGATGGCGGTTCAAAATATTACTATGCCACAACTCGGCGAAAGTGTAACAGAAGGTACAATTGAAAAATGGCTTGTGAAGCCTGGCGATACAGTAAAAAAATATGATTCTTTAGCAGAAGTTGTGACAGATAAAGTAAATGCAGAAATTCCATCGTCGTTTGAAGGGGTTATTACGGAGCTAATTGCACAAGAAGGTCAAACATTACCAGTTGGCGCAGTCGTATGCTCGATTGAAATTGCAGGGGATAGTGAATTACCACCACCACCACCTGAAAAAAAATCTGCAGTAAGCACAGCCATTTTAAATGCAGGTGTTCAAAAGAAACAAGAGGCATCACAATCAGTTTCTACTCCTCCTTCAGCCGCTCCAAAAGAAGTGCGTAAGGACAAAGTACGCTACTCACCTGCTGTTCTAAGACTTGCACAGGAGCATGATATTGCACTCGATCAAGTTACGGGAACGGGCGAGGGTGGTCGCATTACAAGAAAAGATTTGTTAAAGCTAATTGAAACGGGCAATATTCCAACAGCAACTAGTGCGGCACCAGCGCCAGCAGCGATTCAAGCGATATCCGCACAGCCAGCTCCTGCACAAGCACAGCATGCAGAAAAGCCTGCAGCGCCGGTACAACCTACCCAGCCTGGAGATATTGAAATCCCAGTGACGAAGGTCCGTCGTGCCATTGCAAATAATATGGTGAGAAGCGTTCATGAGGCTCCACACGCTTGGATGATGATGGAAGTGGACGTAACAGATTTAGTTGCTTACCGAGATAGCCTAAAAGGTGAATTTAAACAAAAAGAAGGCTTTAATCTTACATATTTCGCCTTCTTTGTAAAAGCAGTGGCTCAGGCCTTAAAGGAATTCCCAATGATGAATTCGATGTGGGCTGAGGATAAAATTATTCAAAAGCATGACATCAATATTTCGATTGCTGTAGCGACGGATGATGCATTATTCGTGCCTGTTATAAAACACGCTGATGAAAAATCCATTAAAGGGATTGCTAAAGAGATTCATGAGCTTGCCAACAAAGTTCGAACTGGAAAATTAGCCATGGATGATATTAAAGGTGGTACATTTACCGTTAATAATACGGGAGCATTTGGCTCTATTCAATCAATGGGTATCATTAATTATCCACAAGCTGCTATCCTCCAAGTGGAAAGTATTGTAAAAAAACCGGTCGTTTTACCAGGTGGAATGTTTGCCGCTCGTGATATTGTGAATTTATGTTTATCATTAGATCATCGTGTGTTGGATGGACTAGTATGTGGTAAATTCCTAAATAGAGTAAAAGAAATACTCGAAAATACAAATAAATCTTCAACGTCAGTCTACTGATGACTTGTCGGAAACCTGCTGTATAAGGGTTTCCGATTTTTTTTATGCTTTCCGAGTCGCAATTTGTCATGTAGAATAACAAATAGAAACTACTAAGGGGGGAAGCTGATTAAGCGTCCGCATGTCAAACAACATGAAAAATATTGAATTTGAAAAGCCGGCCTATTCCGACTGGCAAGATGCAGCAATCAAAGCTTTAAAGGGGAAACCATTTGAGTCTCTATTCACGAAAACAAATGAGGGTGTTACACTACAGCCAATTTACACACAAGAAAGTTTAGTAGCTAAGCTTGGTGATGAGCTTGATCGACAAGTTGCCACAATCCGTTCCCTACAAAATAGTCAAGCATTTCAAGTAGCTCAGCAAGTTCATGCTGATACGAGTGAAGCGTTTTTTGCACAGCTTGATGACAGTTTAGCTAGAGGTAATGAAGTTATTACAATTGATAGTCGTGTTAATTTTGACTGGACAGAAGATGTATTGGTCAAATTAGCATCATATTTCTCAGAATATTCATTTAAAATTACTATTAAAGATACAAAAGACCCATTATTAACAGTGTTTGACAAAATTGATTTGGATCAACGAGAAGCTGTGAAGGGCTTCATCGTTTCGAACGAACCAATCTCTTTACAAGCTTTTCCGAGCGTGCGCTCAGTCGGCGCTAACACAGTTCTTTATCATAATGAAGGTGCCAACGCCGTTCAAGAATTAGCCTATGCACTTGCATTAGCAGCAAAGTTTGTAGAACAGGAAGAAAGCTTCGAAGTATTTTCCAAGAAATTTTTTGTATCCTTTGCTGTTGATACACAATTCTTTACAGAAATTGCAAAACTCCGTGCTTTTAAAGTACTTTGGAAAGCGTTCTCATCCGCATATGGTGTTACAGAAAATGTAAAAATCCCAACAGTTGCTGAAACATCTTTAAGAAGCTTCTCTAAATTGGATGTTTACGTGAATTTATTACGATCTTCTAATGAAGCGCTTTCTGGACTAATCGGCGGTGCTGATCTCTTTACGGTTCATCCACACGATGTGTTAACAAAACCTACAGAACAGTCAGTACGTATTGCTCGTAACGTGTCATTAATTTTAAAAGAAGAAACGAACGTCTTAAAAGTAATCGATCCTGCAGGTGGCTCTTACTTTATCGAGTCGTTAACGGCGGACTTTGTCAAAGAGGCATGGGCGTTATTCTTAGCAATAGAGGCAGCTGGAGGCATTGATGAATACACCGCATCTGGCAACCTCGCTGATGAAGTAGAGAAATCGTATCAATCTCGTATTCAAGCTGCACAAACACGTAAGCAATCATTGATTGGAACGAATATTTATGCCAATCCAGCTGATGCACTTGAATGTGAAACGAATCCGTTATTTGCTAGCATTAAACGAAGTGCTATTCCATTTGAAAAGCTTCGTGCAGAAATGACAGTAGCTGATGTGAAAACGGGTATTTTAGCATTAGGTACATTAAAAAGCTCCAAGCCAAGAGCAGATTTTATTGCTGGTTTCTTAAATACGGTAGGTCTTGTTCCTGAAAAAAGTGAACCGGCGGCGACTGTTGAAGAGGCAATAGCTTGGCTAAAGGCAACAGAGGCTAAATATGTTGTAATTGCAGGCAATGATGAGGATACAAAAGAATTTGTCCAAGCCATTTTAGCAGACAAACCAGCGGGTGTACTTGTAGATGTTGCTGGGAAATTTAAAGACGAAGAAGAAGCTTGGTTAGCAAATGGCTTAAACGGCTTTATTTTCGCAGGACAGAACATCATTGAAAAATTACAGTCAGTGTTCGCGAGCATAAAGGAGGTCCAACGATGAGTAAGCCAAATTTTAATGCAATTGAAATAGAAAAAGTTTTATCAGCTAATGCACCTCAAGCATCTGATGATAAGTTTATGACAAATGAAGGTATTGAAATTAAAGATATTTATACAAAAGAAGATATCAAGGATGCTAAACATTTAAATGATGTAGCAGGTATTGCACCTAATACACGCGGACCATACCCTACTATGTATGTGGCTCGTCCTTGGACTGTTCGTCAATATGCTGGTTTCTCAACAGCTGAAGAATCTAATGCCTTTTACAAGCGAAATTTGGCAATGGGACAAAAGGGGTTATCTGTAGCGTTTGACCTAGCAACTCACCGAGGCTATGACTCTGATCATCCACGAGTTACAGGGGATGTAGGAAAAGCCGGTGTTGCCATTGACTCTGTCGAGGATATGAAAATTCTTTTCGATCAAATCCCGTTAGATCAAATGTCTGTTTCTATGACGATGAATGGTGCCGTACTACCAGTTCTTGCTTTCTATATTGTGGCAGCGGAGGAACAAGGGGTAACACCAGAAAAATTAGCAGGGACGATTCAAAATGATATTTTAAAAGAATATATGGTGCGTAATACATACATTTACCCACCAGCTATGTCGATGAAAATCATTGCAGATATTTTTGAATATACAGCGAAGTATATGCCGAAATTTAACTCGATTTCGATTTCTGGTTACCATATTCAAGAAGCGGGAGCAACAAATGATATTGAACTTGCCTATACGTTAGCAGATGGTTTGGAGTATGTGCGTACAGGTTTGAAAGCAGGTATTGATATCGATGCATTTGCACCACGTCTATCGTTCTTCTGGGCCATTGGCATGAACTATTATATGGAAGTGGCTAAAATGCGCGCAGCACGTCGTATTTGGGCACAGATGATGTCAACGTTTAATCCAAAAAATCCGAAAACATTAGCTTTACGTACCCACTCGCAAACATCAGGGTGGTCATTAACAGAGCAAGATCCGTTTAATAATGTAGCACGTACGTTAATCGAAGCAAATGCGTCATCAATGGGACATACTCAATCACTGCATACGAATGCACTGGATGAAGCTATTGCACTTCCAACGGATTTCTCTGCACGTATCGCACGTAATACGCAGTTATTTTTACAAGAGGAAACAGCAATGACGAAAGTAATTGATCCATGGGGTGGTTCGTACTACGTGGAGAAATTAACCGAAGAAATTACTAAATCAGCATGGGCATTGATTGAAGAGATTGAAGCACTTGGCGGTATGGCGAAAGCAATTGAAACGGGTCTTCCGAAAATGAAAGTTGAAGAAGCCGCTGCTAAACGTCAAGCGAAAATTGACTCCAAGACAGAGACGATTGTTGGTGTAAATAAATATCGTCTGACGAAAGAAGAGCCAATTGATATTCTAGATATTGATAATACCCTAGTGCGACAAAAACAAATTGAGCGTTTAGAAGCGATGAAAGCCGCACGTGATGAGGCTGAGGTTCAAAAACATTTAGCTCGTTTAACGAAGGCCGCGCAAGATGGCGAAGAAAATTTACTAGCTATAGCAGTTGATGCGGCTCGTGCACGTGCTTCATTAGGAGAAATTTCGGATGCAATTGAAGCCGTTTCTGGACGACATAAAGCTGTCATCCGTTCTATTTCAGGTGTCTACTCTGCCAACTTCTCTGATGAAGAGCAAATTTCAGAAGTGAAGCAAATGACAGAAGAATTCCTTGAAAACGAAGGCCGTCGTCCACGTATTTTAGTAGCTAAAATGGGACAAGATGGACATGACCGTGGAGCCAAGGTTGTCGCAACAGGCTATGCTGATTTAGGCTTTGACGTAGATATTTCTCCATTATTTATGACACCTGCTGAGGCAGCGCAAATGGCTGTTGAAAATGATGTTCATGTCATTGGTGTCTCTTCGTTAGCAGCGGGGCATAAAACATTAGTGCCTGAATTGATCGCGGAGCTAGAAAAATTAGGGCGTGAAGATATTATCATCATTGTGGGTGGTGTTATACCAGCTCAAGACTATGATTTCCTTTATAATGCTGGGGCAGTAGCTATCTTTGGGCCAGGTACCGTGATTCCTGTATCCGCACAGAAAATCATTGAGGAAATCTACAAACGTTTAGGCTATGAGGAAGTGTCTGAATAATGGACAACAACAAAGGAATGGAAGAAAGTGCGCTATTTGTGATGGACGGGGTCGAGGCGACTCACGACGGTATGCACTATGGTACACCTAAAAAATTCCGAAAGAAAAAAGCCGACACTGTTAATATTAGAGAGCTTACACAACAAGTACGTGCAGGCTCTCGCACACATTTGTCAAAAGCGATTACCCTCATTGAAAGCTCGAATGCCACTCATAAAGTCCAAGCACAGGAGCTTTTACAGGAACTTTTACCGTATACAGGAAAGAGTATTCGAATCGGGATTACGGGCGTTCCAGGAGCGGGGAAGAGCTCGTTCATTGAGGCTTTCGGAACAATGCTTTGTGACATGGGAAAACGAGTAGCAGTCCTTGCGATTGACCCAAGCTCTTCTTTATCAGGGGGGAGTATTTTAGGGGATAAAACGCGCATGGAGGAGCTCGTCAAGAAGCCTACTGCTTTTGTACGCCCTTCACCATCGGCTGGTACCCTTGGGGGTGTTCATAAAAAGACACGTGAAACGATGTTAGTTTGTGAAGCAGCAGGCTATGATGTCATTCTCATTGAAACAGTGGGTGTGGGACAAAGTGAAACCTATGTCCGAGGCATGGTGGATTTCTTCTTGCTTCTAGTTTTAACTGGAGCAGGGGATGAATTGCAGGGCATGAAAAAGGGCATTATGGAGTTAGCAGACGCCATTGTTGTGCATAAGGCAGATGGTGATAATGTGAGGCTTGCCAAAAAAACTGTCGCAGAATATAAACAGATTCTGCATTTTTTACAGCCTGCTACACCAGGCTGGATGTCAACTGCAATGCCAGTTAGTTCATTGGAAAAACGGGGTCTCGATAAGGTTTGGGGAACCATAGAAGAATTTAAACAAATTGTTGAATCAAACAGTTATTGGGCTACTCGACGTCAAAAACAAACAAAAGAGTGGTTCCAATCCATGATTACTGATCATTTAATAGATATGTTCTATGGAAATCCACAACGTAAAGCACAGGTACAGCTTCTGGAACGTCAAATTTTAAGTGGCCAACTAACGGTTACACAAGGTGTAGATCGTTTATTTAGCGAGGAACAGGAAGATCAGTAAACTAGTTTCTTTAAAAGCTTAGAAAATTCAACTGACATGTATGAGCAAGTGGGTGCACAAATTCGTTGCAAACTGCTATGATAAGAGATGTATGTGCGTCAAATACCTACTATAAAAAGCTGAATTGACGCGATTTGAAAGGAGCTATCGCTATATGAATATGGATTATGATTTATTTATGCAGGAAATTTTAAAAACAGCTCGTGCTGAAATTGAAACGGCTGGCTACGAACAGCTAAAAACACCAGAGGCTGTTGAGGAGGCGTTTGCTCGTCCAGGTACAACATTAGTTATGGTGAACTCAGTGTGTGGTTGTGCGGGTGGTATTGCTCGTCCAGCAGCAGCGCAATGTGTACATTACGATAAACGCCCAGATCACTTAGTAACAGTATTTGCAGGGCAAGATAAAGAAGCGACTGCAGCGGCGCGTTATCTTTTTGGAGAAGATCACCTACCATCTTCACCATCATTTATTCTATTAAAGGATGGACAAGTTGTGGCTGAAGTGGGGCGCTATGAAATTGAAGGGCATGACCCGATGTCAGTTGTGACAAACTTACAAGCAAACTTCGAAGAATATTGTGACGAGCTTTAAGTCAATTCTTGCATAAGAGCAATCCTTTATAACTAAGTAGAAAAGCCTCATAGAAAGTTGATCTATGCAGGCTTCCTACTTAATTATCATGTATAGATAGTTCAGCATTACCATTAAAATTTTTGTAATATTGGCTAAATAATTAGCTATTTTCACTGAAGAGTACTAAAAGATAGGAGGCAGTCGGCCTGAAGAAGTTTTCAATCGGCTATCGAACTTTAAAAACAGCAATTGGTGCAGCACTTGCGATTGCCATTGCTCAATATTTTAATTTAGCCTCGTATGCCTCTGCTGGTATTCTAACGATATTATGTGTACAGCCAACGAAGAAAAAATCCATTCATGCAGCCTATACACGATTAGTTGCTAGTATAGTGGCCATGTTTTTTGCCTTTGTAAGCTTTGAGCTTTTTTCCTACCAGCCACTTACACTAGCGGGAATGCTAATACTTTTTATTCCAACAATTGTGTCCTTGAGAGTTGCAGACGGATTTATTTCTAGTGTCGTAATTATTATGCATATTTACGCCGCTAAAAGTTTTTCGATGGAGCTTGTTTATAATGAATTGGCGTTAATGGCTATCGGCTATGGAACCGGTATAGCCATCAATATGTATATGCCAGATATTCAAAAGGAATTAAATTACTACAGAGTTAAAATTGAGGAACTATATAGCAAGATATTTTTAGAAATTGCTAGCTATTTACGACAAGGGGATACGTTATGGGATGGGCATGAGATCATTGAAGCTATTCGAACATTAAATGATGCAAAGTCCTTGGCATTTAAAGATGTTGAAAACCATTTTACGAGACGCAAAAATGATTACTATATGTATTTCGATATGCGAGAAAAGCAGCTAGAAATTATTGAAAGAGTATTACCAAAAATTACAACTTTACCTGTTATAGTACAAGAGGCTGAAATTGTGGCAGATTTTTTACAAGACCTCGGGGGACATATTCATTCTGGAAATACAGCGAGTCATTATCGGGAAAAGCTAGAGCAGGTGAAACATGATTTCTCTCAGCTACCATTGCCGCAAAACCATGAGCAATTTATCGCTCAAGCCGCACTCTATCAGTTTATCGAGGAAATGGACAGGTATTTAGAAATAAAGCAGTCATTTAAGGGTTTAAAGGTAAAAAAAGAGCGCCCACAGTAGTGTGGACGCTATGGCCTTGCCTTAAACTAGCATTGATAAGCCGAATGCTAGAGATGAGATTAGCATGATTGCGACCATAGTATAAACAACGATTTTTTGAAACTTTTTATTACTCATATGCTCGTTCGCTCCTTCTTTTCTTATAAATAGTTTATCAAATCTGAAAAATTTCTCAAGTAGTAGAGTTTTGACAAAAAAGTCTGTAAAATAGAGTATGTACCATAACAGAAGGAGATGTCACCATGGAGAAAGTAGACCATATTGGGATTGCGGTGCGCGATCTTGATGAGCGCATTACATATTATACAGAAACTTTAGGTTTAAAGTTGATGAAAGTGGAAGAAGTAGATTCACAACAAGTTCGTGTTGCCTTTATTGACGCAGGTAACGTGAAATTGGAGCTATTAGAACCAATGAGTGAAAAAAGTGCCATTCATGGATTTATTGAAAAACGTGGAGAAGGTATTCACCATATTGCTTTTGGTGTGACAGGAATTCGTGAGCGTATGGTAGAGCTTCGTGAAAAAGGTGTACGTCTTTTATCGGAAGAGCCAGGACCTGGTGCTGGAGGTGCAGAGGTTGCGTTCATGCATCCTAAATCTTCGTTCGGGGTGTTATATGAATTATGTGATAAAAGTGGAAAAGGGGATAAGTGATTAATATGGATATGTTCGACAAAATCAATGACTTGTATGATCGTAAGACGGTAATTGAACTTGGTGGTGGTTATGAGCGCATCGAAAAACAGCATGAAAAAGGGAAATTAACAGCTCGTGAACGTATAGATTTGTTACTAGACGAAGGCACATTTTTTGAAATCAACCCATTTATTACTCACCGTACAGTAGACTTCGGAATGGAGAAAATGGAAGGACCTGGTGATGGTGTTGTAACTGGTTTCGGTAAAATTAACGGACGTCCAGTATACTTATTCTCTCAAGACTTTACAGTGTTTGGTGGCGCACTAGGTGAAATGCATGCGAAAAAAATGGCAACAGTTATGGACCTCGCTGCGAAAAATGGCACACCATTTATCGGTATTAACGATTCAGGTGGCGCACGTATCCAAGAGGGTGTTCTTTCACTAGATGGCTATGGTCATATTTTCTACCGTAATGCGATTTACTCGGGCGTTATTCCGCAAATCTCCGTAATAATGGGGCCATGTGCTGGAGGAGCTGTATATTCTCCTGCCATCACAGACTTTATCTTAATGGTAGATAAAACATCTCAAATGTTTATAACAGGACCTAAAGTTATCGAAACTGTAACAGGTGAAAAAATCTCGGCTGAAGATTTAGGTGGTTCAAAAGTAAATAATGCAGTAAGTGGAAATGCTCATTTCCGTGCACCATCTGAAGAAGAGGCAATTCAAGAAATTAAAAAACTATTAAGCTATTTACCACAAAACAATAAAGAAAAAGCACCTCGTCAGGATCGACCAGAGGGGGATGACTACCGTCCAGAAATCGTAGATACTGTGCCGATTGAAACAACACGTCCTTATGATGTGCGTAAAGTCGTTGAACAAGTAGTGGATGAAGGTTCATTCATGGAAGTTCATGCAGAATTTGCGAAAAACGTTGTAGTTGGCTTTGCACGTATTGCTGGTGAGTCAGTTGGTCTTGTTTGTAACCAACCAAAAGTACTTGCTGGAGGATTAGATATTGATTCTTCCGATAAAGCAGCTCGATTTATCCGTACTTGCGATGCTTATAATATTCCAATCATTACATTTGAAGACGTATCTGGTTTCTTCCCAGGTGTTAAACAAGAACACGGAGGAATCATTCGTCATGGTGCGAAAATTCTTTATGCTTATTCAGAAGCAACTGTACCAAAAATCACAGTGATTTTACGTAAAGCTTATGGAGGCGCTTACGTTGCCCTAAACTCTAAATCAATTGGTGCGGACCTTGTTTTTGCTTGGCCAAACGCTGAGATTGCAGTTATGGGAGCTGCCGGAGCTGCAAACATCATTTTTGCCCGTGAAATTGCGAAATCAGATGATCCAGAAGCAACACGTGCCGCAAAAATTGAAGAATATAAAGAGAAATTTGCTAATCCATATGTTGCAGCATCTCGCGGTATGGTAGACGATGTTATTGATCCAAGAGATACACGTATTAAACTTATTCAAGGACTTGATATGTTATCTAATAAACAGGAAACGCGTCCTGAGAAAAAACATGGTAATATTCCATTATAAAATGTCCAAGCCTAGTAGCTATGCAGTTACTAGGCTTTTAATTTCCAAAAATTAGTATGCAATATTATCAATGAAAGTTGAAACATTTTTCCTTGTCAACCGTACTGATATATAAGGAGTTGATATGAATGGAATGGAAGCAATTACAAAAAGAGCAGGAAAAGATTCATACACAACTAAGAAAAGCAGCAAGGCTAAACGAGCAAGGACTGTTAATTGACAAGCAGATTGAGCATACACAACAGGAAATAAACAAACATTTTAGGACACTCAATCAAATTCGGTCCAAACTACATAAATTAGAGGGTTTCTCATTTATGAATATGATTCGTACTTGGACGGGGCAACAAGATGAATTACGGGCTGAAAAAATTGATAAAGCAGCCGTGCTTGAATTAAAAATTAAAGAAGCGAAGAAAATGCAGACGGATTTAAACGAAGATAAAGTTCAAATAACTCAGAAATTAGCTCAAATCGATAAAATAGCATTACAAGATGAGCTTCGAGAAATTCACGCAAAAAAGAAGGGCTATTTACAAATCCATAATCCTGGGCAGGCAGAGAGATTGGAGCATTTAGCTCAGGAAAAAATGCACACAAAGCAACTCATTGCTGAAATTCAAGAAGCAGAAGGAGCAGGGGAGGTAGCTCTGACAAAGTTGGGGCAAGCAGCTGCGTCACTTCATTCGGCCAACGGATATTCGACTTGGGATACATTCTTGGGCGGTGGAGTTATCGCTACACACTTAAAGCATGGTGCACTTGATCAATCAGAAAATTATATACATAGTGCCCAAATTGCGCTGCAACGTTTTCATAATGAGTTATTAGATGTTCATGAGATGTCTACAAAGACACTACAAGTCGAAACAGATGGTTTTGTTAAATTTGCGGACTACTTCTTCGATGATCTTTTTTCAGCTTGGTCGGTCCATTCTAAAATTTCAACCGCAAGAGAACAGGTTTCACGTGTCCAAGATGATGTACATAATACAATTTGGCGCTTACAGGATAAACATAATAAAGCAGCGAACTATTTACAAACAATCGAACAAGAACAAGGAACCATTTTCAATGCGTAAGTTGAGTCTGAGATTAATTTCTCAGACTTTTTATATGGGTAGTATTGTTGAATGATTTCAACTCTTCTGACGTTGTGCTAAAATAATACTTATACTATAACGTGGAAAAACACGTAAACTAAGGGAGTTTTACAACATGACAAGTCGTTTAGTGGAAGAGTTTTTTGAGCTCGTTCAAATTGATTCAGAAACAAAATATGAACAAGAAATCGCACCAATTTTAGTCGATAAGTTATCAGCACTTGGATTTACAGTAGTCCAAGATGACGCCCATACACGTAACGGACATGGTGCAGGCAATATAATTGCCACATTAAAAGGCACATTAGATGTAGAACCGATCTATTTTACTTCTCATATGGACACAGTTGTTCCTGGTAAGGGCATAAAGCCATCATTACGTGAAGATGGTTATATTGTATCGGATGGCACAACGATTTTAGGTGCGGACGATAAGGCAGGACTAGCAGCACTACTAGAAATGGTAAAACGCTTAAAAGAGCAAAATATCGCTCACGGAGATATTGAGTTTATACTTACTGCTGGTGAAGAAAGCGGTCTTGTTGGTGCCAAAGAATTAGACCCATCTATCATTAAAGCAAAATATGGCTTTGCTGTGGATAGTGATGGCAAAGTTGGAGGTATTGTGACAGCAGCACCGTTCCAAGCGAAAATTTTCGCGAAGATAATCGGCAAAACTGCGCATGCTGGTGTTGCGCCTGAAAAAGGAATTTCAGCTATTACAGTTGCATCAAAATGTATTGCACAGATGAAGCTAGGTCGATTAGATGAAGAAACAACAGCCAATATTGGTCGCTTTGAGGGTGGACAGGCGACAAATATTGTTTGCGACGAAGTTACTATTCTAGCTGAAGCGCGTTCGATTGATAAAACAAAATTAGATGCTCAAACAAAGCATATGCAAGAGACATTTGAACAAGTAGCTGCTTCATTAGGAGCACGAGCTGAAGTTGAAGTGAAGCTTATGTATCCAGGTTTCCGTGTAACCGAATCAGACAAAGTCGTTCAAGTGGCAATGGCAGCGGCACACCAAATTGATCGTACCCCTACATTAGGTATTTCAGGTGGTGGGTCCGATGCAAATGTGATTGCAGGCTTTGGTATTCCAACAGTTAATTTATCAGTTGGGTATGAGGATATTCATACGACAAATGAAAAAATACCCGTTGAAGAATTAGAAAAATTAGCAGATTTACTAGTTGAGATCGTCAAAGAATCTGCGAAAAAATAATAGTCGAATTTGAAGGGTGTGACCATATGGAAAGTGTAAAAGCAGTAGTTTTTGCTTGTGGTACAGAGGAATATGCAGTGCCTGTAGAGCAAGCGATTTCAATTGAAAAATTAGAGCAGGTAACACCAATTCCTCATTTACCTAACTATCTTTTAGGTTTTACAAGAATTCGTGGGGAGCTTGTGCCTGTCCTAGATTTTGAACGAATATTATATAATCGCTCTTCGAATACAGCAACTGCTCGGGTGATTGTATTGAATACAGATGTTGTTAACTATGGGTTACTTGTTACGGAAGCTCGTGAAATTCTTGATTTAGATGAGTCTATACTTCAACAGCTAGGACTTGTGAATTATAGTAAAACTCGCTACTTTACAGCTGTAGCTAATCTTGAAAACCGGATGATTACGTATGTTGACCCAAAAATACTCGTCAATTCATTAGAGGGTATTCGTGAAATTATCAATTATTTACACAAAATGCTTGAGAATGAAAAAGAAAACGTAGAGGCTTAGGCTTCTACGTTTTTCTTATGTTCAAATAGAATGTAATGGGGGACAAGGCAACATGTGAACCGATCCCAATATCGTTAAAAGACTATACAGCTATAAAAAGAAGCCCTTCCTGCAAAAAACGGAAGGGCTTTTTCGTATTCTTAAGAAAGACGACCACTGTAGTCTTCAAACTTAAATTCACGAATAATTTTAATACCTTCTTCATCATTGTAAGAAACGATAGAAGGGAGGTTAACACCGTTAAACATATGGTTTTTTACCATTGAATAATGGGCCATATCCGTGAATACAAGACGATCTCCTGGTTTTAATGGCTGTTCAAATGAATAATCGCCAATAACATCACCAGCAAGACATGTTAGTCCACCTAAGCGATATGTGTGGGCAAATTCATTAGCTTGACCTGAACCAATAATCATTGGACGGTAGGGCATTTCAAGTACATCAGGCATATGACATGTTGCCGACGTATCTAAAATAGCAAGATCCATCCCATTTTCTTGAATATCAAGTACAGTAGCAACTAAATAACCAGTATTAAGGGCTACTGCTTCACCTGGCTCTAAATACACAAGCAGGTTATATTTTTCTTGCACATAATTAATGATGTTCACAAGCTTCTCTACATCATAATCTTCACGCGTGATATGGTGACCACCACCGAAATTCAACCATTTCATTTGATGTAATACATCACCAAATTTTTCTTCCACTACTTCAATAATACGCTCTAGCGTATCCGAGTTTTGTTCACACATTGCATGGAAGTGTAAGCCATCAATGCCGTCAAGTTGGGATTTATCGAAGTTAGCCAAAGTCGTTCCAAGACGGGAATTCGTATAGCAAGGATCGTAAAGAGCTGTTTCAATTTCAGAGTACTCAGGATTCACACGAATACCGCATTCAATTGTTTTACCAGTAGATTTTACTTTATCCTTGAATTGAGCCCATTGGTTAAATGAGTTAAATACGACGTGATCCACATAGCCTAGAAGCTCGTCCATTTCATGCTCAATATAAGCAGGTGCATAAACGTGAACTTCTTTGCCCATTTTTTCGTAGCCAAGACGTGCCTCATGCAGGGAGCTGGCTGTAATACCTGCTAAATATTCCCCTACTAGCGGGAAAGTTGAATGCATAGAGAACCCTTTAAGGGCTAGTAAAATGCGGCAGCCTGTACGATCTTGAATTGATTTTAAAAGCTCAAGATTTTTTGTTAATAATCGCTCATCCACTACATAAGAAGGGGATGGAACTTTTGAAAAATCAATTGGTTTCATCGGCTTAATTCCTTTGTATCTAAATCAAGGTCCAGTAACTCTGGGTTATGGCTTTCTTGCCATGGTAGACCCCATTTATTTAATGCATCCATGAATGGATCTGGATTGAAATCTTCTACATTCCAAACACCTGGTTTACGCCATTCGCCGTTCATCACAAGCATTGCACCAATCATAGCAGGTACGCCAGTTGTGTAAGAAATTGCTTGTGAGCCCACTTCGTTATAGCATTCTTCGTGGTCACATACGTTGTACACATAATACGTTTTTTCTTTGCCATCTTTTAGACCGCGAATGATACAACCGATATTTGTTTTACCTTTCGTACGTGGTCCTAGAGAAGCTGGATCTGGTAATACCGCTGTCAGGAAGTGGATTGGTTGAATCATTTTACCTTCAAATTCGATCGGCTCGATTGATGTCATACCAACGTTTTCTAATACTTTTAAGTGTGTTAAGTATTTTTCAGAGAACGTCATCCAGAAGCGGATTTGTTTTAATCCTTTAATATTTTTCGCTAGTGATTCAAGCTCTTCATGGTATAGAAGGTAAATATCTTTTGGTCCAATTTCTGGTAAGTTATACACTTCTTTTTTCTCAAGTGGTGCCGTTTCAACCCACTCGCCTTCTTTCCAGTAACGACCATTCGCTGTTATTTCACGAATGTTAATTTCTGGGTTGAAGTTTGTTGCGAAATGATAACCATGATCTCCTGCGTTTGCATCCACGATATCGATATAGTGGATTTCATCAAATTCGTGTTTTTGCGCATGAGCAGTGAAAACGCCTGTTACACCTGGGTCAAAACCGCTACCAAGTAATGCAGTTAAGCCAGCTTTTTCAAACTTTTCTTTATAAGCCCATTGCCATTTATATTCAAATTTTGCCGTTTCAGGTGGCTCGTAGTTTGCAGTATCCACATAGTGCACACCTGTCGCTAAGCAAGCATCCATAATCGTTAAGTCCTGATAAGGTAGGGCAACGTTAATCACTACATCTGGTCCGAAAGCTTTAATAAGCTCAATAACCTCTTCTGTATTATCTGCGTCTACCTGTGCAGTATGAATTTTTGTTTTTCCGCCGTCTAGTTTTTCTTTTAGAGCGTCACATTTTGAAACAGTTCTACTTGCGATACAAATTTCCTCAAATACGTCCGAATTTTGAACACACTTGTGTACCACAACACTGGCAACTCCGCCAGCTCCGATAATCAATGCTTTACCCAATTGTCTACCCCCAAGTTCATAAAAGTATTGTCAAACAAGCTGATTATACAGAAATTTGATATAGTACTCAATCATTGTTTTAAAATTTTCTACAAAAAATTTAATTTTTCTACATCAATTAGACGTAATCAGAAGAAAAAAGCATGGAATACATGAAAAAATCCCTTTTCTACAAAGGTAGCAAGGGACATCATTGCTTGAAACATCAGAACATCATTTCACTCTTTTTATTTTAAAAAACGACTGGATATTTGTTGCTTTTCATCTCCCCATACATAGAAGAAAATCACAAGTAATGTACTTAAAAATCCCATCACTAGTGCATACGTACTGAGGGCTACATGTACTTGGCTTTGCACGGCATAAATGAATATGGCTCCTATTGTTAGCAAATTTCCAGTAATAAGCGATACAAAATGAAAACGTTTATTCATTGTAAGCCCCCCCTTTGTAGATGAATGATAAATGCCTCAAAATAAAGTTAGTCCGTTTCAATTATCGCATAATTCAGAACTTTTATCCAATACTTTTATTTTATAGGAAAAATTAAAGATGCTTTTTTAATACATCTTTTTATAGTATGATGAGAAAATAAAGGGAAAATTCATAGATTATTACAAGAAAGGGGAGAAGATGAATCGTGAAATTACGAAATTCATTAACTTTTCAACTTGGAACGATTATCGCTGGTATTTTAGTGGTCATGCTAGGGATTACATCGTTCGCTACATACATAACTGCTTACAATAAACTTTATGATGCTGCTGGTGTGGAGGCATATGGATGTGCCAATATTACGACTGGTTTAATTGCTCCTGAACTGATGGACAAGGCCATGCGTGGTGACCAGGCAGCTCAGGAACGGATTGGGAATGACTTAAACTGGACAACCGGACACAAAGATATTTTTCAAACTCAATATATTCTGTCCCTTGATGGTACATTGTTAGCGCTGGACGACCATTTAGCCGAGAAAGGATTTGCCCCTGGGGATTCTTTCTATTTGGATCAAGAGGCGATTGATAGGTTGTTACAAGATAAGCATCCAACTTACTCTCAGCCCTATACGTATGCTGACATGGATCGCTTATCGGGTTATGCGCCCATTTTCAAAGATCACGATTCAAGTAAAGAAATCATTGCCATCAGTGTGATCGATTTTGACGCCAATATTGTCAAGGAGCGTACATGGGATGTTGTGCGAAGTGGGATATTAATTAGTATTTTCCCTATGCTGATTGCTTCAATTATTACAGGCTTTTTAATCCGACGAAAAGTGAAGCCAATTAGTGTTCTCATTCAACAGGCCAAAGAAATTGCGAATGGCAATTTAGCAGTAGCTGAAACAAAAATAAATAGCAAGGATGAGGTGGAGGATTTAGCGAAGACATTAAATCGTATGACCGCTAGCCTGCAAAGTATGATCATGACCATGCGTTCTACTTCTAATACACTTGCTAATAATGCTGATGAAACCGCTTGCACCTTAAACGATATGACAAATACCATTCAAGAGGTCGCTCATAATATCGAAGAGGTAACAAGCACTGTGACGGCAGGCATGCATCATGCTGAAAATGCTACCGAAGTGCTTACCTCCTTAGCAGATGACTTGCAGGTAATCCAGTACAATGCTACGGATAGTGCTAATAATGCACGAGAAACAATGAAACTAGCAACAGAGGGAGAAAGGCTAGCCAAAGACATAAACAATGATATGGCATCAATTCAAAGCGGATCAGATGAAGTGAAGCATACTGTTGAAAACTTAGTTACGTCTGCTGCTAAAATACAGGCAATTACAACATCCATTGCTGGTATTGCATCACAAACAAATTTATTAGCACTGAATGCTTCTATCGAAGCGGCTAGAGCAGGAGAGCAAGGAAAAGGCTTTGCGATTGTTGCTGAGGAAGTGCGAAAGCTAGCAGAGCAGTCCAATGCAGAAGTATTACAAGTTGAACAGCTTATTCAGGATATGATGAAACATGTTCAGCAAGTAATGTCGTCAACGAATGATAATACGCAATATATTGAAAAAGGAACAGAGACTGTCGGTTTAACAGCACAATCGTTAGGAAATATTTCAAACGCTGTAGCGAAGACCGTTGAGGAAATTATAAGTATTTCTCATGCAGTGACTGCTGAAAATGAAAAGTCAGCTCGAATTGTCCAGATGATACAACAATTAACTGAATCCATTAGAGACATCGAAGGAGCCATGAATAGAATTACTTTAGCAGCCCAGCAAACAACAGCAAGTATTGATGAGGTTGCGCAAGGTTCGAATGAAACGACCCATATGGCACATACACTAGAGCAACACGTAAAAGCATTTAAATTAAAAGAATTGTAGAAAAATTAGAATAAGTTAGCTTTTGCTTGCGTGTCTAAGATGGTACACTATCAATAAGATTTTTCTTTTGGTGAAGGTGAGGATTTAATGGTGGTAAAACAAATGGATGAGCAAGTACAGCAAATGAATGACTTATTTATAAGTGGTCAAGTAAAAGAGAGTTATCAGCTAGCAAAGGAGATACTTGCCAACCAGATAAATTTAAAAGGTGAGACCCATCAGCTTATTCAGCAACATGTTGCATTACTTGAGGCAAATGGATATGCCAATATGCCCGAAACGACTGATGAAAAAGTAATGCAAAGTGCAGAACGTACAGATGGTTCGTACCCAGAGCGAGATGTTCTTACAGCCTATATCGGAACTCAAGATGAGGAACAGTTTGGGAAGGTAATAGACGAATTATTAGCCGGGCCCATTGAAGCACAGGCAAACGCGTATTATACGATGGCTGAATACTACGTCCTTACTAAAGAACATGACAAAGCAATGGTACAATTTGCGGAGGCTATCAAATTACAGCCTAACAAAGGTCTCTATTGGGGTGCCTTTGCTCAATTTTTAAATCGTCATGAGGGGAGCCCTTATTTAGCACTTAGACTCATTGAGGAAGCCATACAGCTAGATGGTATGAATCCTCGCTGGCACTATATTCAAGGTAATATTTTTTTACAGCTAGTAGCTGCTACGAAAAATTTAAGCTATTTACCTGCTTTAGAAGAGGCTTGGGAAAGAGCTAAAAAACGCTGTTCTACCAAGCAAATTACCTTGAAAATGGATCTCGTGAAATCAAATGATGTGTTAAGTCAATGGAAAAAGCAAATGCTATAAATCTAGAAAAGAGACGTTTAAACTATTAATAATTATTTCCTTTTAAGTATATTTATGCTATTATGAAACTATAAACGGACGTATGAAGCTTATCGATGACATGAAAGAAGTGTTTTTTTGAGTTTATATGTAGCGTATGTATTAGTGGGACTTGCCATTGCCATGCCTGTAGGTGCTATTACAGTGGAAATGACGAAGCAAGGACTCAAAAATGGTTTTCTGCACGGCTGGGCTGTAGGGCTTGGTGGCATGACCATTGACATCGTATTAGTTTTTGCCTTATATATGGGATTAGCCTCCATTTTGGCAATGCCTATGGTACAGCTTCCGATGTGGATCATTGGAGCGGGCTTTTTATTCTTGTTAGGGTATGACTCTATTAAGAATGCCGATCATGATATTACATTGGCAGGAGAAAAAGTAACCAAGTCCTTTTTTGCCTCTTATTTTAATGGATTATTGGTAGCGATCTCCCCTGGTAACCTTGTTTTTTGGGTCAATGTATTCGGTGTGGTTCTAGCTAAATCTTACGGACAAGGGGAGCAAACAAGCTTTTTAATCATTGCTGCTGGCGTCCTTAGTGGAATTTTACTCCATGATCTTGGTTTACTAACCATTGTCTCAGTTACGCGTAAAGCTATGAATCGTAAAATGATTAAAACATTTACGATTGTGGCAGGATTCTTGTTAATTGGCTTTGCTGGATATTTTATATATGAATTTATACAAGCAATTAAAATTTATATATGAAAAGTGCGATCTCTCAGATCGCACTTTTTTTATGATGGTGAAACGACTGTTGTCTGCTCTTGGAGACAAGCCAAAATTTCTTCTGCTACTTGATGTGCTAAGGAAAGCTCTGAAGTAAAGCCCACACAAGAACAATTCATTTCACCTAATATATAGCAATCTTCTCCAGCTTCATCTGTATCTAACATAAAATCAGCTGTCCAAATTAAGGGTAAGTCATAACCACCTAATAAGTTCGTTACTTGAGGGAGTTGTGATAAAAAGTTATCGACAAGCTCTTGCCAATCCTCTGGTTGATCATAGCGATATTGCGCACCTGAGAATAATGTTGCGCTAAAGGCATCCTCGGTATTGGCAGGTTTTTTATGTACTACGTGAACGGGGTGATTGCGCAACATCAATAAGCGAACTTCACCTTCTGTAATACGTGGAAGAAATCGCATATCGATCAACATACCATTCAGTCCAGTAATATATGGCTCACAAAATGTCATAAATTCTCCAAGCGACCAATATTCCACATGATTATCTTTCGCTTCCGTACATTTAATTTGTGCATCTAGTGGAACTACAGTCATTCCTTCGGCTAGAGGTTCTACTAATTTTACACGCCAAATACCTTCACCCGTAGAACCACGATTTTGCTTCAGAACACGTTCTGTTAATGCTAGTGAAGTAGGAAATTGTGCTTTAAATGCTTCAATCGTATAATAGGCGAACGTATCATTAGGTACTAAATTTGTAGCAGTAAGCTTGGATAATACATCTTTAGAGCCATAGCTAATCATTGCATCGGGATGTGGCATACCAATTACGCCGACTTGGCAAAGTTCTCGAAGCATCGCAAAATATTGTTCTTCATGCTGTAAGTTGCCAGGGTTTATACGTGATACATAGGCAGCACCATGTTCTTTCACATAGTCAAAAATTTGCTGTTTTTTTGCAATTTCAAAAAATAGCACCTCTGCATCTTGCCCACGTTGCTTTAAAGCTTCCACCATTGGCATTGTATCTGGACGATAGCCATCAGGTCCTTTGTCTGTGCCACCCTCAACCTCGAAAAAAATTACTTTTTTATTCATCAATAATACCTCCCTTTTTGGTTGTCATTATTTTCAGTATAGTAGACAAACAAGGAGAAAAGATATATGAAATATGTAAATTTTATGTATAAATTCATATATTTCAATATTCGATATAGGAGGTATTGACTATGAAAAATCAGAAAAATCAGACATTTAGGTGTTTAATCCTGTTTCTTTTGAAACACTGTGAGATATAGAATCATTAGAAGAATTAGCAAAGTGCCAATAAACTGATAACCTCCAAAGCTTATTTTTAACCACCATACACTTGTGATGACGGCCATTAATGGTTCTAAGCTTCCTAGTAAGCTTGATTCCTTCGGGGATAAATAATGCAAGCTAGCAATATAAAACCAAAAAGCTAGCATTGTGCCGAATATAATAATAAAAAGAAAATAGGAAATCGTAGAAACAGTCCAGTCTGATACATCAATAGCCCATGGTTGATGGAAAAAACTCATAACGATTCCTCCAATGATCATGGACCAACCAACAACAAGTAAGGAATGAAATTGCTGTAGAAGGGGAACGGCGTATAGTGTATAAAAGGCAACTGAAAGTCCTGATACTACTCCCCAGAAGACCGCCATAAAAGGAACTGACAGTGTTGAAAAGGACCCATTTGTTAATAATAAAAAAGTTCCCACAAGTGTAAGTGTAACAGCAATACTATCCTGTTTTGTCAGCGGGCTTTGTTTAGATAAGAGGTAATACGCCATAATAAACAACGGTGCTAAATATTGTAGAAGCGTGGCTACCGCTGAATTTCCAATGGAAATAGACATCATATACGTATATTGGACAGCAAGCATGCCTAGTAAACTAAATAGTAGCTGTCTCATTGCGTTTTGTTTTGTCCGCCACATTACAAATATTGATCCATGTCGATGGGTTATTTTATATATCCCTATAAGTAATAGACCAGACAAAAGTAGACGACTAGAAACTAGCCATTCTACAGCTATTTGCTCCTGCTGAAATAGTCTTTGGGCTACGGTTCCACCGATTCCCCAAAAACTTGCCCCGAGGATAACTAGTAAAAATCCGAGGGTACGATTTTTTGGGATGATTTGATTCATGGATGAACATCTCCTAAACTATCAATATAAAGTGATTATAAAATATCTAAAAAACAATAAATATCGTGTTAACACGTTAAAAATATCAATATATTGAGGTGATGAGGATGCCTTTAACACATATAAAAATTGCGAAAGATTTACAAGAGCTAACATTGCATGGATCTAAAGAATTTCCAGTTGCCTTGTATGAAACAACAATGAGCATGGATAGTATGGATTTTTTACCGCTCCATTGGCATAAAGAAATACAATTTGTTTATCTCAAAAGTGGACGTGCTAAGTATCGGATAGGAACGAATGTTTTAGTTTTGGAGGAGGGGGAGGGGCTATTCATCAACGCCTCACAATTACATGAGGCGAAGCCCTTTCAAATGGAGCAGGCTATTGTTTACTGTATAAACGTAGATCCTATAATCATCGGTGGACATGAGGGCAGTATTTTTATAACTAATTATGTTCAACCTTATTTAACGAATCATCGACTGCCATACGTCAAGCTTACAAAGGAGTTATCACAAAAGGTGGCATGTATGGCTGATATATTGCGAGAGCAAGATGCCTTTTTTCAACTAAAAGTATGGAGAGAGCTACTATACATTTGGGAATTGATGTTAACCCAATCCTTGCTGACTGAAGAAATCATGGACCCCTCTATCATTGTGCAACAAGAACGGGCTAAAATGATGCTGAATTTTTTACATACGCACTTTCAGCAAAAAATAACTTTAGAAGATTTAGCAAAGCACGTGTATTTAAGTAGGACAGAGTGCAGCCGTTATTTTAAGAAAATAATTGGACTAACACCATTTACTTATTTATTACAATATCGACTTCGCAAAAGTATTGAATTATTGAGGGATGACGAGCAAACCGTCACGATCATTGCTGCCAATACAGGCTTTAGTACTGTCAGCTATTATATTGAGAAGTTTAAAGAATATACTGGCTATTCACCACATGTTTATCGCAAGAAATTTCTGCAAAATATTAAAATGTGAAAAAATCTTGAACATAATTGGAAAAAGTATAATCATTTATGCCTGTAATATATACATGATTCATCATTTGCAATAAATTGAAATGAATAGCATGTAGGGGGCGTTAGAATGATGGTTTTAAGGAAAAAGCAAAATATATGGCTAGCCTTTTTATTCATCGTGTTAGTCAGCAATTATACGCTTTATAATACGGGGCTTGGTTCGTCCATCTTGCCAATCGAAACAAATGGAATTGTCTTAGGTTCCCTTATTGATCTAGTAGTCATCATACCTGTATTATGGATGCTTTATAAAGGGAAGTTTTCATTAAAGCGAGCCATATTATTAGCCGCAGTTGGCTGTATTGCCGCACGTTTTATCATTCCGCTAGAGCATCTTCAGCCCTTTGTGGCAGTCACGTGGGCAGGCTTTGCCATTGAAGGCATTATGATCGTGTTAGAAATTTTACTCATTGCTACACTTGTAGGTTATCTACCAAGAGTGCTTGCCGAAGTACGTGCCAGTTCATTACCCGATTTATTTTCATTTTCAAAAGCTGTGGAAAAACAAATACCACAGCATCCTGTCATTCAAATGATTTGTTCGGATTTACTTGTCCTTTATTATGGGTTTGCTAGCTGGAAGCGACAAGAACGACTCGGTTTCACTTTGCATAAAAATTCTAGCTATATCGCTTTTCAGCTGATGATTATCCACGGTATTGTGATTGAAACAATTGGCATTCATTGGTGGCTACATGAGAAGTCCATGATCCTTTCCATTGTTTTGCTCATTTTTAATGTGTATTCAGTGATCTTTTTTATCGCAGATATGCAGGCGATTCGATTAAATCCTGTATACGTAACAGACGAAACAATATATATTTCGCTAGGTTTAATGAAGCGTACAGAAATAGACTTTAATAAAATTGAAGAGATCATAGAGGATAAGGTACTATTAGAAGGAAAATTATCAAAGGATACGATAGATTTCGTGGCACGTGATTTTGGTGAAGCTTATCCGCACGTTATTTTAAAAATGAAAGAGCCAGTGGAAGTGACCTTTATGTTAGGCATTAAAAAAAGCTATCATCAAGTAGCGATTAAAGTTGACCAGTCACAAGAATTTAAACAATTGCTTCAACTAAGAATGTCAAAGCATTTTGCCTAAATATATATAGCCAACGTTTTGATTAAAAACGTTGGCTTTTTTTATTTAATCGAGGTCTGCGATTGCCTGTAAAATGTCATCACGGATGGCTTCCCAAAATTGCAGTTGAACCGAGTCACAATACGTATAAAGCTCTTTATGCTGAATATGATCGTATAGAGCGGCAATATCTTCTTGATGGAAGGATAGTCGATGATTTAGATTCGCTCGTTCTTCCTCCAGACAAAATAATTTATAGATGTCAGCTAGGCGCTCCAGTTTGGCTAGTTTTTTTGTCATCGCTTCATATTGTTTTTGATGAAACCGTCCTACTGCAGAGGTCATCGAAATTTTTGCACGATGTTCCGCTTGAAGACTACGACACTCCTCCTGACGAATAGCTACACGATACCAAAATTCATAGCGAGTCGGTAATTCTTTTAGTTCATAGGTAAGCAATGATTTTAAAATTGTATGCACTTGCTCATATGTATCAATGCTTTTCTCTGCGTCTTTAAAAATCCCAAACATACAACCACCCCCATATAGTGTAATACTACACAACTCGATAAAACTCCTTTCATTTAAGAAGTATCTCCTACTTTATTTTATGAAAAAGCGTATTCAGTTAGTGCATTCCTTGAAAGGTCTAAATTTTCAAGAAGCTATGACAAGATTTTGCTATTTTTGTGCAAGTTTCTGAGAAATTAAAGAATAGGCATTTACAAAAAGAAATTAAATGTGTTAACTTTTAAATTGTATTAGGTTAACTTAAAAAGAGGGGGAGGTTAACAATGCAACATTTTTGGGTTGTCGGTACTGATACAGATGTTGGTAAAACGATTGTCACCACGCTGTTGATGTGTCAATTGCAAAGGCTGGGGCTGAACATTACTCCTTTCAAGCCTGTGCAAACAGGAGAGGTATACGACAATTTGCATAGCTATTATGCAGATACAGCTATGTATGAAAAGTATTCCTTGCAAGCATTAAATAAAGAGCATATGAATGGCTATTCGTTTAAGGAGGCCGCATCTCCTCATTTTGCTGCTCAACTGGAGGGACAGCAAATTGATGTAGAAAATCTTTTACAGCGTATGCAATTCTTACAAGAATCCTACGATGTCGTTATTGCCGAGGGAGCAGGGGGATTATTTGTGCCTTTAGATGTTCAACAAAGCAAAACACTGCTTGATGTCATTGTTAGCAGCAAATTGCCAGTAGTGCTCGTTACAAGGACATCACTTGGGACAATCAATCACACCTTGTTAACGATGGAGGCATTGCAATCACGCCAGATTGACGTTCTTGGCATTGTTTTTAATGGTGACACGGGCAGTATGATGGAACAGGACAATATAAATACGATTTTACAGTATCACCCTTTGCCCTATGCGGTTATTCCACGTCTTCAGGACATTTCACAGCTAGTGAATATTAACATTACACACACTACTTTATTTGAAAGGCTTTATGGCAATGGTACGAGAAATAACTGAATTACAAGCTAGAGATTTACAGCATATTTGGCATCCGTGCTCGCAAATGAAAGATTATGAAGCATTTCCACCAATCGTCATAAAAAAAGGACAAGGTGTGTGGCTTTATGATGAGCATGATAAACGCTATTTGGACGCTGTTTCCTCATGGTGGGTAAATTTATTTGGACATGCCAATCCGCGTATTAGTCGAGCCTTAAGTCTTCAAGCCTTTACATTGGAGCATACGATTTTTGCTAATTTTACACATGAACCGGCTATTCGATTAGCTGAAAAATTAGTCGCTTTAGCACCACCTGGTTTACATAAAGTATTTCTTGCGGATAACGGCTCTTCTGCCGTTGAAGTGGCATTGAAGATGAGCTTTCAATACCATATGCAAACTGGAAAACAAACAAAAACTAGGTTTCTAGCGTTTACAGATGCGTATCATGGTGAAACCGTTGGTGCATTATCTGTAGGAGGGGTAGGACTTTACAATAAAGTATTTGAGCCACTTTTATTGGATACTGTACGTGCCCAGGGGCCGGATTGTTTCCGTTGCCCGTTTCAGAAATTACCAGAAAGCTGTGACGCATCATGTAGTCAGTTTGTAGAAGAACAGCTCAAGATGCATCATGAGGAAATCACGGCTGTTATTATAGAACCACTTATTCAGGCAGCAGCAGGAATGAAAATGTATCCACCTATTTATTTAAAAAGGCTACGAGCATTATGCTCACAATATGATGTTCATTTAATTGCTGATGAAATTGCTGTTGGATTCAGTCGTACAGGGACAATGTTTGCCTGCGAGCAGGCGAGTATCTCACCTGATTTTATGTGTTTATCCAAAGGCATAACAGGCGGCTATTTACCATTATCTGCTGTCCTAACAAGTGATGAAGTTTATAACGCATTTTATGATGAATATGGGACAATGAAAGCATTTTTACATTCTCATAGCTATTCTGGCAATACATTGGCATGTCGTGTGGCGTTGGAAGTATTAACAATATTTGAAGAAGAGCAAATAATGGACATGATTCAACGCAAGGGGCAACAAATGCGAGAGCTAGCAATGGCAGCATTTGGTGATATGCCATATGTGGGTGAATACCGACAAGTTGGTTTAGTGGGGGCTATAGAACTTGTTGTAGACCGTCAGACGAAAGAGCCATTTGCTAGTGAAGAACGAATTGGTTACCAAATTTATCAACAAGCGTTAGTAAAAGGACTACTCATACGACCTCTTGGCAATATTGTATATTTTATGCCACCTTACATCATTTCAAATGAAGAAATGACTTTTATGATTAATACAACGAAAGAAACAATTGAACAATTTTTCAAAGATAGGGGGAATGAAGTTGATTAAACGTCATTCCACATTAGCGTTAGTCATGATTGCTATGTTCGCTGCCTTAACGGCGATAGGGGCTTTTATTAAAATTCCTTTACCGATTGTCCCATTTACTTTACAAATTGTTTTCGTCTTTTTAGCAGGTTGTTTACTAGGTAGCCGCAACGGGCTTTATAGTCAGCTTGTTTATATCGGTGTTGGATTAGTAGGGCTACCTGTTTTTACTCAGGGCGGAGGGATCACTTATGTATTACAGCCCACATTTGGCTATCTTATTGGCTTTGCTCTTGCCGCGTATGTAATTGGAATGATCGTAGAGAGAATTGAGAAGCCAACGAAAAAGCATTTTATTGGGGCCACCATTTTGGGGCTTTTCATTGTATATGCTGTAGCTGTTCCGTATTTATATATAGCTTTAAACTTCTGGTTAGATATGAAAACAAGCTGGTCACATGTTTTTGTTGTTGGCTTTGTAAGCAGTATCATTGCTGACTTTGGCTTAGCTATTACAGCCGGCTTATTAGCAGAGAAATTGTATAAAGTATTTCAGTCAGCTAGAAGAGTAAGTATTTCTCAAGGGGAAGGGGAGACGATGATATGAATTTTTTACAGGTAGCACAGGAAGTAATTGGTGGCAAAATCATTAGCAATGAGGAGGCACTCGCTATTTTAAATAGTAAGGATGATGAGCTATTACAACTGATGGACGGTGCCTTTGCTATTCGTCGGCATTATTATGGTAAAAAAGTAAAACTGAATATGATTATGAATGCTAAAAGCGGGTACTGCCCAGAGGATTGTGGCTATTGTTCTCAATCCTCTAAATCAACAGCGCCTATTGAAAAATATCCTTTTATTACGAAAGAGGAAATCTTAGCTGGTGCGAAACGAGCATTTGATAATAAGATTGGAACGTATTGCATTGTAGCAAGTGGTCGTGGACCGACACGGAAGGATGTCAATGTCGTAAGTGAGGCAGTTGCTGAAATTAAAGAAAAATATGGCTTGAAGGTTTGTGCCTGCCTTGGCTTGCTAAAAGAAGAACAGGCACAGCAATTAAAGGAGGCTGGGGTGGATCGCTATAACCATAATTTGAACACCTCTGAGCGTCACCATTCCTTCATTACGACTTCACATACGTATGAGGATCGTGTCAATACGGTAGAGATCGTTAAAAAACATGGTATCTCCCCTTGTTCGGGCGCCATTATTGGGATGAAGGAAACTAGGGAGGATGTCGTCAATATTGCGCGTGCCCTCCATCATTTAGATGCAGATTCTATTCCTGTTAACTTTTTAAATGCGATTGATGGCACAAAGCTGGAAGGGACAAAGGACTTAAATCCACGCTATTGTTTAAAGGTTTTAGCATTATTCCGTTACATCAATCCAACAAAGGAAATTCGAATTTCTGGTGGACGTGAAATCAATCTCGGCTCTCTACAGCCACTGGGCCTCTATGCGGCGAATAGTATATTCGTTGGGGATTATTTAACAACTGCTGGTCAGGAAGCAAATAGTGATTATCGTATGTTGGAGGATTTAGGCTTTGAGATTGAATTAACACAAAAGCAAGAAGCAGCATTTTGTTAGGGTTTTAGAAATGAAATCTACTACTACAGAAAACCGTACATTCGTACGGTTTTTTGCTTAAGTATGGATAGAGTTGTAATGAGGATGGATAAATAGAAAGAAGCTACGGATAAAAGCCGAAATGCAATGGATATAGAGCGAAAAGTGACGGATAATCCTAACATTCCAAACCGGTTATATACCTAAAAAATAAAGAAATTCACAAATTGTTCAATGTAAGCGGTTTGAAATTGAACAGTTTGTGAAGACCTTCACATAAAGCTTTCTTTTTCAAAAATTCAGCGTAAAATAAGAATCAAGTAAGGAATTGTTGTAAAACAGTTGACGAATAGTCTCACAAGTTTTAGTAATTGTTATAGTACAAAAAATAAGAGAAGGGAGCTTTTTACATGTGGGTTATTACAGTATTTGATAAAAAGGATGTTCGAATTTTTGAGTATGCAAACAAAAATGAGGCAACAGAAGCTTTGGCGAAATTCAAAAAAAATGCGGTTTTAACATATACAAAATAAAAGTTCTTTTACTACAGCCCTCGACAGTTGAGGGCTGTTTTTTTAATGAACAACAATTGAAAAGGCGCTATACACAAGTAATAAAGCCATGATGATATTAAATAATTGTCGATGCTGTTGCAATACTTTTTGAAAAACGGACCCACATAATGCCCAACTAAATGTACTAATGATCCCAACGAAGCCTAAAAAGATTGCGAAAAGTAGATAGCTTATATAGGAAGAATTATAAGGAAGGATGTAAGTGGCAACAACGGTAATCCCAAATAGTATTCCTTTTGGATTGATAAATTGTAAGAAAGTTCCTACAAAAAATAAGTTCCGTTTTTCTTCTACCTCATTGCTTTCCTCCTGCTCTTTGCTTGTTACAATCTTAAAGGCTAAGTATAGCATATAGCAGACACCAAAAATGGTTAAGGGCAATTTAATGATCGGTAAAATATTTAGCATGACTATGTTGAAAAAGCTGCTTAGAGCAATAATGATAAAAAAACCAATCCCTACACCTAAACAGAAGGGCAAAGTTTTTGATAAGCCAAGCTGTTTAGCAAATACCATCGCCATAAAGTTGTTAGGGCCAGGAGTGAAGCTTGTAATCGTGATAAAAACTAAAAAGGAAAATACAGGCAAGGATCATCACCACTTTCAATTTGTATGTTATAATGTCCGAAACAGACATTATAACGTTGGTTGTTTTATTGTACACTATGTGCGTTATATTGTATATAAGGGGATTAAATATGGATGATATTCAACTGATTTTTGCTCGAAATTTAAAGGCTATTCGTGAGAGAGAGAAATTAAGCCTAGAGAAGGTATCGCAATTAAGTGGCGTAAGTAAAGCCATGATCGGACAAATTGAAAGAGGGGAATCGAGCCCCACATTAACTACTATTTGGAAAATAGCTAATGGGTTAAAAGTTTCTTTCACAGAGCTTATTCATCAACCGCAGGCAGAGACAGAGCTCATCTTAGGCAAGGACATTCATGCATTAGAGGAAGATAACGGGAAATATATCGTCTATCCTCATTTTCCTTTTCAAAAGGATAGCCGCTTTGAAATTTATAGTATCGAGATAAAGGAAAATGGGACATTACACGCTGAGGCGCATAGAGAAGAAACGGAGGAATATCTAACTGTTTTTGATGGGGAATTAATTATTCGAATACAAGATAAGGACTATCGATTAGCAAGCGGTGATGCAATCCGTTTTAAAGCTGATCGCCCCCACACATATATCAACCCCGGGGAGACTTTAACACGTCTCAGCATGACCATATACTATCCACATTAATAAACCGTATAAACGCCTTCAAAGCGTTTATACGGTTTCATTTTTTACAGTATACTTGCTAAACGTTTGATACCCTCGCGGATTACTTCAGGTGTTGCATTTGTATAGTTTAATCGCATTGTATTCACGTTTGTTTTGGATGTATAGAATGGATCACCAGGCACGAAGGCAACCTTTTGTTCCATCGCTTTATGGAATACATCAAGGGCTGGCGTACCATCTTTCATTGTCGCCCAAATGAACATGCCTCCCTCTGGTCGTGTGTACTCGACATGTGCAGGGAAAAACTCTTGCATCGCATCCAGCATCGCTTCTGATTGATTTTTATATAGGCTAATTATTTTATTAACATGCTCCGTATAATCATTACTTGCTAAATAATCATAGATAACATATTGTGAGAAAATATTAGTATGAAGATCAGATGCTTGCTTAGCTGTTTCGATATGCTGTAAAAGCTCTTTGTTTTTAGTAATGATAAACCCAAGGCGCATGCCGGGTGTGACCGTTTTAGAGAAAGAACCTAGTAAAATACTATTTTCTAATTTACCAGCGCCGATATAAGGAAGAGGCTCGCCTTGGAAACGTAGCTCCCCATAAGGATCATCCTCAATTAAAGCAACATCGTATTTGGCAACCAATTCGTATATTTGCTCACGCTTTTCTTTCGAGTATGTTAGACCCGTTGGATTTTGGAAGTTTGGAACTGTGTAAATAAATTTTATATTTGGTTGTTGTAGAGCTTGCTCTAATTCTTCCAGATTAAGACCATCGTTTTCTAGTGTTACCCCATGGAAGGTTGGTTCAGCTAATGTAAAGGCTTGAATAGCTCCTAAATAACCAGGCTCTTCGATAATGATGCCATCGCCTTTATTAATAAGCACTTTACCAATTAATTCAAGTGCTTGCTGTGAACCTGTTGTAATAAAGACGTCTTCAGCATGGATATCAAGTCCGTGTAAACGTTGATATTTCGCTGCAATGTACTCACGTAATGGTGCGTAACCTTGTGTTGAAGAATACTGAAAAAGGCGGCTACCGTTTTTTGTAATAGCTTGATCTACTGATGCTCTTAACGCATCAATTGGGAAAGAAATTGGGTTTGGAAGCCCACCAGCAAAGGAAATGACATCCTCTGCATCGGTCACTTTCAAAATATTTCGAATAAATGAGGATGGAGTATTTAAGATTCTTTCAGAATATTGCATAATGATCGGTCCTTTTTTTCTGATTTTTTAAAAATTATATCATTGTCATCGGTTGCATACAATATTATCATTGTATGCAAGACAATTAAACTATTGTATGCAAATTAATAGAAAGAAGGCGCTTTGCGAATGCCTATTAATTCATTTGATGCGTATCCTATGAGTTGGAAGCCAGATATTAGTAGTAGCACGGCTCCATTATATATAGCCATTGCACAACAGCTAGAGGAAGACATTAAAGAAGGAAAGCTAACGCCAGGAACAAAATTGCCACCACAACGCGAATTAGCTGATTTTTTAGATGTGAATTTAAGCACGATTACACGTGCATTTAAGCTTTGTGGACAAAAGGGATTAATATATGCCTCTATTGGTAGTGGCACATTTGTTTCAACGGATGCAGCTAGCAATAAAATTTTATTACCAACAAACCGTACGACACCGATCATTGAAATGGGCTCCGTACTACCAGACAACTTTGTCAATGAGGACATTACTCGCTATATGAAAAAAATGGTAAACGAACCTAGCTTTCATAAACTATTTCAATATGGACGACCTGAGGGTAATACGTGGCAAAATGAGGCCGTGCTAAAGCTCTTCGAATTGGTGAATTTTCAAACAGGTCAGCCCATTTTACTTGGAGCGGGCGGACAAAATGCCATTGTCGGAACACTTGCGGCATTATTCCAGCCAGGGGATCGAATTGGGACAGATCCCATTACTTACGCTGGGATGAAAACTGCGGCAAATATGCTAGGTATACAGCTTGTCGCTATTCAACAATGCCAGGGTGAAATGACAAAAGAAGGACTGTTGTATGCTTGTAAAAATGAACATATTAAAGGCATCTATGTCATCCCTGATTTTCATAATCCAACTACACATACGATGTCGGTAGAAACAAGAAAAATGATCGCAGAAGTAGCTAGACAGAAAAATTTGATTGTTATTGAGGATGCAATTTATAGCTTCCTTAAGGAAAAACCATACGCTCCAATTGCTTCCTATGCACCTGATAAAGTGATCTATATTGCTAGTCTGTCGAAAACGATCTCACCAGGATTACGACTATCTTTTATCGTCACACCTCCTGCACTTCGAAAGAAAATAATGGAGACTCTCTATAATATCAATATATCAGTCTCTCCAATTATGCTAGAGCTTGCAGCAAGATTGATACATGAAGGGGTAGCGCAAACGATATTGGAAAAACATCGAGCATATGCAAAACAGCAAAATGCACTTGTTAATCATTACTTAGCAGAGTATGAAATTCTTGGTGATGAGGAATGTATTTTCAGATGGCTCCTATTGCCAGACAAATTCACAGGCGTACAATTTGAATTGCTGGCCTCGAAAGCCGGTGTACAGGTCTATGCTGCGGAACGCTTTGCGGTCGGCAATGCAAAGCCAGTGAATGCTGTGCGTATGGCTATAGCAGCTCCAGAGTATCAGCTGGAGCAAGCATTAATAATCTTAAAGGATATTCTCGAAAGTAATGGTGACTATGTATTTGTTGATTAACAGTCTGTAAGTCATAGGAAGAGGTGCAAAGATCTTAATGAAGAGTGCGTGATTCTTAGATGGGCAAGTCTATTGCAATTGTAGGAAACTAAAATTTTGTAAGAGCGCTAGCCATTACTATCCATGAAGAAAAAAATAAAAGTCCGTAGACAAACTCTTAAAATATTAAGTTTGTCTACGGACTCGTTTATGTACTTACAGCCAAACTTTAAAATCTAGCCTATAATAATATTCATGAGTTGTCATGTCCCCTGTAAAAGTGTTTACTTTCCCAGTAAACGTAAACCCATAAGATGTATATAATTTTTTCGCTATATTCATACATAAAGAAACTTATTCAAACCTCATCATTATAAAAGGACATAGGATGCATATTTGAAGAATACACAGATTCCGCTAAAGATACAGCATTACTACATATAAATTCTTCATACAATGTAAGTTGCCATTTTTATTACTTGTTAACTCACAAACCTCCAAATAATTTCTTTAGTGATTTCTCTAATTGAAATTACCATGCTAACTCCTTCTATATTAAAATTTGTTTAGTTGAGACAAAAATATATTTTGTCAGTATTCATACATATCTCTTTTAATGTTTTAAAAAATAGGAGGAGTAACAGAAAATAATACAACTGCCACTGTATTAGAATTATTTTCCCATTTATGCTTCAAATTTGCGGGTATTTTCACACTATCACCAACTTCTAAACGATATTCTTCCTCACCCAAATAAATTTTTATGCTTCCTTCCATAATAACTGCTATTTCCTCGCCTCTATGATCCAAAAGTTTCTCTGAAGAAGAGGTATTGGGTGGAACGGTCATAATGGCTGATGCCAAATTACCTGTAAAATCGGGTGATAATAACTCATAGGACAAGTTATCTATAATCATTTTCTTGCGTTTATTGGATCTCACTACTAAAGCCTCAGTATTTGTTTCTTCCAAAAAAAAGCTAAATGTTGGAACATCTAAAGTTTTTGCTAAGACTTTTAATGTTTGAATGGATGGATTCGCTAGACCGCGTTCAATTTGGCTTAACATGGAAGGGGTAATGCCAGCTAAAGCTGCTAATTCTCTATTGGTCAAATCCTTCATTTTTCTATATTTCTCAACTTTCTTTCCAATATCAATATTCTCCATTTTGAATCTCCTTATCGTATGAATTAAAAATGATTTAATCTTATTAAATTATATTTAATAGAAACAACAAGTGTGTTAAACTTTATTAAATATTATTTAATTATATTTTATTGCATGACCTACTACAAGAAAAATGGGAGGATCAGCTAGATGATGAAAAAAGATTTGCAAATATGGAAGGAACAATATCCTTTATTCGACAAGCTTACATTAATGGAGGAAGTATTTTGGATAAATCCGAATATGGAGATATTCCAATCAGGAATTGAAAAATCCTCTCTGAACGAAGCGGATGTTAAGGATGCGGAGAAAAGGTTGGTACGCTTCGCACCATATATCGCGAAGGTTTTCCCTGAAACAGAAGGAACAGCGGGAATTATTGAATCTCCTCTAGTGGATGTTCCTGCCATGAAGCAATCATTACAGAATACTTTCCAGCAGCCGATTTTAGGTGATTTATTACTGAAATGCGATAGTCATCTTCCTATATCTGGATCTATAAAAGCTAGAGGGGGAATTTATGAAATTCTCAAACATGCAGAGGATTTGGCTATTCAGCATAATTTATTAACGGTCGATGATGATTATTCAATTTTGGCTAGTGAGAAGTTCCGAACTTTCTTCTCACAATATTCTATTGCAGTAGGCTCAACTGGAAATCTAGGGCTGAGTATCGGTATTATAAGCTCAAAATTAGGTTTTAATGTGAGTGTTCACATGTCAGCAGATGCCAAGCAATGGAAAAAGGACTTGCTAAGAAATAGTCATGTCACTGTTATTGAATATGAAGCTGATTATAGTAAAGCAGTGGAAGAAGGTCGAATTCAAGCAGAAAAGGACCCAACATGTTATTTTGTGGATGATGAAAATTCACATGATTTATTTTTAGGATATGCAGTAGCTGCGTCACGCTTAAAAAAACAATTAGATGATTTGAATATCACTATAGATAAACACCATCCTTTAATGGTTTACCTTCCCTGCGGCGTAGGTGGCGGTCCAGGAGGGATTGCTTTTGGCTTGAAGTTATTATTTGAAGATAATGTTCACTGTTTCTTTGCTGAACCTACTCACTCTCCAAGTATGCTACTAGGTTTAATGACAGGACTGCATGATCAGGTTTCTGTGCAAGATATTGGTATTGATAATGTAACAGAGGCAGATGGACTTGCTGTAGGAAGACCCTCTGGATTTGTTGGTAAGACAATAGAACCTTTTTTAAGTGGTAATTTTACTGTCAGCGATGAACAATTGTATAAGTTACTTAAGGAGCTTGTCGATAATGAAGATATTCATTTAGAACCATCAGCACTAGCTGGTATGTTAGGACCAATAAAATTATTTAAAGAGGGCGCTGATTATTTAAGCAAGCTTCATTTAACAGAACAAGTAATGAGTAACAGTACACATATTATTTGGGGAACTGGGGGGAGTATGGTTCCTGAAGATATCATGAATCAATATTATCAAAAAGGTTTGAAGTTGGCGCTAGAAAACAAAATTGATGGACCAGACATAGTTTCTCGATAAAAAAGTGCTGGGCCTTTTCTATACAAATAAGCAATTTTTTTGCAACTGAACATGGCGATCGCTATGTCCAGTTGCTTTTTTAGATTTATCGGGACAAGAGTCGGTAGATTGTTGTCCTGTTTTGATGATAGCGCTGGCTGAACAGGTACATGTATCAATAAAAAATAAATTCTGAAATTTTAGAAAAAATAAATAACTGTATTGACAACTTTGCCCAAAATCAATATGATTAAAAAATAAAACATTTACTTTATTTTTGTTTTATTTTAAAGTAAATACTTCAAAAAAGGGTGGGTAAAATAATGAAAATCTTGATAGGCGAAATTGCACATGAGACAAACACGTTTGCTAATGAGAAAACAACTGTTGAATCGTTTAAGGAATGGGAATGGATTCATGGCGACGAGATCTTACAGAAACATCGTAAAGTAAGAGATTACTTAGGTGGAATGATGGAGCGAGCTGAAGAAACAGGAGTAGAAATAATTCCTTTATTTTCAGCATTTGCCATGCCTTCTGGAGTTATAACAAAAGAAACCTACAACGTGCTTCTTCAGGAGTTAACGAATTCAATTAAAGCTGTGAAAGAGTATGATGCCATTTGTCTTGCACTTCATGGTGCTGGTGTCGCGGAAGACGTTGATGATCTTGAAGGCGGTATATTATCGGCTATTAGAGAAGTTGTCGGGTATAAAATTCCTGTTGTCGTCACGCTAGACCTACACGGAAATATAACGGATCAGATGGTTCAAGAAGCAGATGTCCTATTGGGCGTTAATTTTTACCCACATGTTGATTGTTTTGAAAGAGGAATCGAGGCAATCGATATTACCCGAAAAATTCTTTCAGGTGAGCTTCAACCAAAAATGAGCCTAAAAAAACTCCCACTTATGATTCCTACATCTACTACAAATTTACCACCAGCAAAAAATATCAATGAACTGTGCTGGGCACATGAAGTAAATGAAAAAATTATTGATTGCACATTCTTTCATGGCTTTCCTTACACGAATATACCTGAAGTTGGAGTTTCGGTGGTGACCGTCACTAATAATGACCAGAAGCTTGCAGATCAAACTGCAGAAGAAATCGCTTTGGAGATTTGGAATACAAAAGAGATGTTCTTTCCAGACATTATTAATCCAGATGAAGGAATTAAAAGAGCACTAAAAATAGAAGGAAAGCCAATTGTCATTAACGAAACTTCAGACAATCCTGGAGGGGGTACGCCAGGTGATGGTACTCATTTACTTTCAGCCATGATAAACGCAGATCTTAAAAATGCTTGTTTCAGTTTTATTTATGACCCTGAAGTAGTGAATATTGCTCATAACAGTGGGGTAGGAGCTTCAATAGATGTATTACTTGGCGGCAAAACAGATGATTTACATGGAAAACCGCTCAAGGTAACTGCTTATGTTAAAACTCTAGCAGATGGCCGATTTATCCAGTCTTCTCTGATGGGAAAAGGTGCAAAAGTAGATTATGGTAAGTCTGCGAGGTTAGTAGTTGGTGACATTGATATTGTTGTTTGTTCTAAAAGGTCCCAAACACTGGATGAACAAATCTTTTTATTACACGGGATTGATATTAAGTCCTACAAAATTGTTGCTTTAAAATCAAGTCAGCATTTCCGTGCCGGATTTGAACCCTTAGCCCATACAATCATTACGGTTGACTCACCTGGTTTATCAAGTTTCAATCTGTTTTCTTTTGAACATACAAGACTTGCAAAAGAAGTTTACCCTTTTAAAAAAGATGTTGAATTTTTACAGAAAGATAAAGTTAAGTAAAGGGGAGGATGAAGGTGAAAAAGAAAACCAGCGGAATTAAATTAATCGTTATGGTAATGATCATGGTTATTTTAGCAGGCTGTACCCCAGATTCAAATGAACAAAGTTCTGGAAATGGTGATAGCAAATCAAAGAATACATTAGTCATCTCTTCTGTTCGTGAGCCGGATACAATTGATGTCCATAACACAACTTGGGTTGATAATTCAACTGCTAATATTTATGACACATTGTTAAAAAGAGATCTTGAGGGAAATATCATACCTGGTCTTGCTGAAAAATATGACATTTCAGATGACGGTAAAATTTGGACTTTTTATTTAGATGAAAATGTCAGGTTTCATTCTGGGGAACCACTTACTGCTGAAGCGGTTAAAAAGTCATTTGAAAGGTTCCTAGAGTATTCTGCCGTCAAGTTTTTAGCTGGACCAGTGGACAAAATGGAAGCTGATGGACAAAAATTAATGGTTTATTTCACAGAGCCTTTTGCACCTTTTGCCAGTGGATTAACTACCGCCTATTTAGCACCGATGGATCCTAAGGCACTTGATGAGTACGGTGAGGATTTTGGAAAAAAACCTTCAGCTTCAGGAATATTTAAATTTGAGGAAAGAGTACGTGGATCTTCTATTACTTATATGAAAAATGAGGGTTATAATTGGGGTCCACCTTTTGTAGACAATAAGGGCGCACCTGGTTTTGATCAATATGAGTTCCGTTTCATTACGGATGACGATACGAGGGTACTAGAATTTAAGAAAGGTACCACGCAAATTATGACCAATGTGCCACCGAATTATATTAAAGACCTTGAAGCAACAGAAGGTGTGAAAATTGATCGTATGTTCGAACAAGGCATAACTTACTTAGGCTTCAATAATAAAAAACCAATGTTCCAAGACAAACGTGTTAGGCAAGCTATCGCACTTGGTATCAATCGGGATCCACTTGTAGAATTTGCTTTGGAAGGTTATGCAAAACCCCTCTTTGGTCCACTGCCTCAAAGCATCCCTGGTTATAGTGAGAAAGTTGAAGGAGAGGCAGCACAAAAATACACGCAAAATGTGAAAAAGGCTAAATCGTTACTCGAAGAAGCTGGGTGGAAGGATACAAATGGGGATGGCATTGTAGAGAAGGACGGAAAGCCTTTCTCATTTGAAATATGGTTATCTGATGAACCAGTTATGCAAAGAATTGTTCAAATTCTTCAAGGCCAATTAAAAGAGATTGGTATTGTAGTTAATATTTCTGTTCAAGAGCCAGCATCTATTAGTGCAAACACACCAAAGGGATTACATGATGCCATTTTAAATACGTACGGATGGTCAGATCCAGATATCTTATATATGCTTTTTGGAAAAGGAAGTTCATTAAGAATGCATTACGAACCTGAGGAATTACACAATTTACTCACTAAAGCACGTCAAACGATGGATATGGAAGAGCGGATGAAAATTTATGAGGAAGCACAGCAATTCCTTGTGGAGGAGTCTCCTTGGGTTCCGTTATTTGTACGTGAAAATGTAACCGCTTACCGTGACATTAATGGATTTAAACAAAATCCTTACTCACAATCAATTATTTTCAATGATATCACTTCGAAATAAAAATTAACCTGTAAAGTTAGGGACCGCTCATCGCTAACTGCCTTATTAAAAGGGGGGGATTAAAACTTGTCTAAATATATTTTGAATCGAACTCTTTCAATGGTTATTACTCTAATTGGTGTATCGATTTTAGTCTTTTTGATGATGCATCTCATTCCGGGTGATCCCGTAACTTATATTCTAGGAGACTTTGCTTCAGAAGAGGCCATAGTTGAAATGAAAAAGACTTTAGGTTTAGACCAACCGCTTTTTATTCAATACATTGATTACATTAAAAATGTGTTGCAAGGGAACTTAGGGACTTCCTATATTACAGGCTTAACAGTGGGTGAAGAGATTATGGCTCGCTTTCCAATTACAGTACAACTAGCACTGTATAGTTTAATCATAGGATCCGTCATTGGAATTTTAATGGGTATTTTAGCAGCAGTGAAACAAAACACAATCTTTGACCAACTAGCTATGGTGATTTCCTTAATAGGAATATCTGCACCAGGTTTTTGGATAGCACTATTCTTAATTTGGATGTTTTCCTACCAATTCAATGTTTTCCCTATCTCTGGATATCAAGGGTTTTACTCGTTAATTTTGCCATCTATAACACTGGGTTTAGGCTCAGCTGGCAATATAGCAAGAATGACGAGGTCTAGCATGCTTGAAGTTATTAAACAAGATTTTATGAGAACGGCTCAAGCTAAAGGGCTTGCCATGATTCCTATGATTTTTAAGCATGCCCTCCAAAATGCGATGATCCCAGTTATTACTTTAATTGGTCTACAGTTTGGTTTTCTATTAGCAGGTGCAGTAGTCATAGAAACGGTATTTGCACTACCAGGGTTAGGGAGTTTTTCTATTGAAGCCATTACTAAAAGGGATTTGCCAACAGTACAAGGGTTAGTTCTATTTATGGCATTTCTTTTTATTATAACTAATATGATCGTGGATCTCGTTTACAGTCTAATAGATCCTCGTATTAAGTATTAGAAAGGGAGGCAAGTATTTTGAGTAGTTCAGCTCCTAAACTTACAGATTCAGAAACTAAATTCAATCCTCCTCACAATAAAGATTCTGAAGCAAAGTCTAAAACATACTGGTCGATCGTGGGGAAAAGAATAATAACTAACAAAAGTGCTGTTAGTGGGGCCCTTATCTTATTGTTCTTCGTATCAATTTCCTTACTTGCTCCTTGGATAGCTCCACATCCAGTTGACGTAATGAATTTCGAACAAAGGTTTTTACCTCCAGGAGGACAATATTTTTTAGGGACAGATGATTTTGGGAGAGATATTTTTTCAAGAATAGTATATGGTGGTCGGGTTTCCTTAATGATGGGGCTTGTTGCAGTGCTAATCGCAGGTGTTATCGGTGTCATTTTAGGAGTGATAGCAGGCTATTATCGTAAATTTGATATTTATATTATGCAGGTTATGGATATTTTACTGGCTTTTCCTTCACTCCTTCTTGCCATCGCTATTATTGCTGTACTTGGGGTCGGATTAACGAACGCGATGATCGCAGTCGCAATTTCGGCAATACCTTCATATGTAAGGGTGGTTCGAGGATCAGTTTTATCAATAAGAGAAAAAGAATATATAGAGGCAGTTAAGGCCCTTGGCGTTTCAGATTTTAAAATCATTGTAAAGCACGTATTTCCAAACGTCTTATCACCCGTCATTGTTTTATCCAGCTTACAATTTGGAACTAGTATTCTAGTAGCTGCAGCGTTAAGTTTCTTGGGGCTCGGTGCTCAGCCTCCAACTCCTGAATGGGGTTCGATGGCTTACGTCGGGAAAGCCTTTTTAGGGCAGGCTTGGTGGATGTCCCTTTTCCCGGGTATGGCCATTATGTTAGTCGTCCTTGGTTTTAATCTGCTAGGTGATGGATTGCGTGACGCACTAGATCCAAGGCAAAAATAACTGCTTGGGAGTGAAAAATATGGGAATAAAAGATGAAGCGCTTCTGAGAGTGGAAGACCTTTCTATTAAATTTAAAACGGGGAAGAAAGATTTTGTAAATGCAGTGAGTCAGGTTAACTTTACTATTAATAAAGGTGAAACACTTGCTTTGGTAGGAGAATCTGGATGTGGAAAAAGTGTTACGTCCCTTTCCATTATGAGATTAATAGCAAATGGTGTTGGTGAAATTGAAGGGAAAATTCTTTTTAAAAATATGGATTTTAATCAAATATCTGAAAAGAAAATGCGTTCGATTCGAGGGAAAGACGTTTCAATGATCTTCCAGGAGCCTATGACATCCTTAAACCCTGTTCATAGAATTGGCAGGCAAATTAGTGAGGTTCTTAAGCTTCATACAGATGCCTCAGGAAATGAGTTGAAAAAGCAAACGGTAGATATATTAAAAAAGGTTGGAATTCCGCGTCCAGAAAAAATTGTTAACGAATATCCCCATCAACTTTCTGGCGGAATGAGACAAAGGATCATGATTGCAATGGCGATGGCGTGTAATCCTAGCCTATTAATTGCTGATGAGCCGACAACAGCATTAGATGTAACTATACAAGCCCAGATTTTAGATTTAATGAATGATCTCAAAACTAACTACGATACAGCCATATTATTAATCACGCATGATTTAGGTGTTGTAGCAGAAATGGCTGATCGGGTTATGGTCATGTATTATGGACAAATTGTTGAAGAAGCCCATGTGAAAACGATCTATAAAAATCCACAACATCCTTATACTATTGGTCTATTAAATTCTATTCCTAGTCTTGAAGATGAACAGGATAAGCTGCAACCAATCGAAGGCAATGTACCTAATATCGGGGAAGTAACGAAAGGATGTCCTTTCTTTTCTCGGTGCACCAAAGCTCATTTAAAATGTTTTGAAAGCAACCCACCTCTCATAAAAACGAATAACGAACACTCCGTTAGATGTTGGCTATATAGTAAGGAGGAGGCATTCGCATGAGTGAAGTATTGCTAGAAGTTCAAAATCTAAAAACCTATTTTCCAATAAATAAAAGTTTTTTTTCAAAAAATAAAGACTATGTTAAAGCTGTTGATGGCGTTACTTTCAAGCTATTTAAAGGAGAAACATTAGGAATTGTTGGAGAAAGCGGCTGTGGCAAGTCTACAACTGGAAGAAGTATTTTAAAATTAATTGAACCAACAAGTGGTAACATCCTATTTGAAGGCAAAGATGTTCTAAGCTTGAACAAGCAGGAATTGAGAAAGCTCAGGAAACAAATGCAAATTGTTTTCCAAGATCCATTTGCTTCTTTAAATCCTCGTTTACGAATATCTTCTATTTTAGAAGAAGCACTATTAACACATGGGATAGGAGCGACTAAAAAAGAAAGAAGACAGAAAGTAATAGAGATTTTGCAAATGGTGGGGTTAGGTGCTTTTCATGCAGATCGTTATCCTCATGAATTTAGTGGGGGGCAGAGACAAAGAATTGGTATCGCCCGAGCAATCGCGGTTGGACCCTCACTTATCGTAGCAGATGAGCCAGTTTCTGCCTTAGATGTATCTGTACAGGCACAAATACTAAACCTTTTTCAAAGCCTCCAAAAAGAATTAGGACTAACTTATATTTTTATTGCTCATGATTTAAGTGTTGTAAAACACATTAGTGACAGAATTGGGGTCATGTATCTAGGGAGAATGGTAGAGTTTTCCGATAAAAACCAATTGTTTGCTGAACCGCTTCACCCATATACAAAATCCCTTATGTCTTCTGTTCCAGTCCCAAATCCTGAAAGTGAAAAAAAAGACCGGATCATTTTAACTGGTGATGTTCCAAATCCGATAAATCCCCCTCTTGGTTGTACTTTCCATCCGCGGTGCTTCGCATGTATGGAGGTTTGTAGGACAAAAAAACCTAGAAACATAGAAGTTAAACCGGGACATTTTGTAGCTTGTCACATGTTTGAACCAGAAAGAATGGAAGTAAGAGACTAAAAGTAATTTTATATAAAAAGGAAGGTATTACCAAATGGATATAAATAAAATTTCGTTACAAAGAATTAAATTACCCTTAAAATCTTCGTTTGAAACTAGCTTCGGTAAAGTGACTGAAAAGGATATTATCATCGTTAAGGTTCATAGTGGAGATAAAGTTGGCTTTGCTGAAAGTGTCGCGATGCCTTTTCCTATATACAATGAAGAGACTACAGGTACAGTATGGCACATGCTTGAAACTTACTTGATTCCAAAGCTATTAGAAAATGAAATTAAAGAGCCCAAAGATTTCTCAGAATTGTTTTCCTATATACGTAGAAATAACATGGCAAAGGCAGCACTTGAAATGGCAATTTGGGATTTATATAGCAAGCAAAATGGGCAAGCGCTGTCTACTACACTAGGAGGTAAACGATCAGAGATTGAAGTGGGCGTAAGCATTGGAATTGAAAATAACATAGAAACTCTATTAAACAAGGTGGCAGGCTTTTTAGAGGATGGCTACAAAAAGATTAAAGTGAAAATAAAACCTGGCTGGGACATTAAACCTTTAGAGGCTATTCGGAAAAAGTTTGGAGAACAAATTCCACTAATGGCGGATGCTAATTCTTGCTACAGTTTGAATGATTCACAACTATTAAAAGAATTAGATCAGTTTAATTTAATGATGGTTGAACAGCCGTTAGCTCATGACGACATTATAGATCACGCAAAATTACAAAACTTATTAACAACACCTATCTGTCTAGATGAAAGTATTCATTCATTAGAAGATGCAAGGAAAGCAATTGAAATTAATGCATGTAAAATTATTAATATTAAGGTTGGTCGTGTAGGAGGGCTATTCGAAGCAATTCGAATGCATAATCTATGTGAGGAAAAAAATATCCCAGTATGGTGTGGTGGAATGCTTGAAGCTGGCATAGGTAGGGCTCATAACATTGCAATCGCTTCATTAAGTAACTTTAGTATTCCGGGTGATACATCTGCTTCTAGTCGTTATTTTGATAAAGATATCATTTTACCGGAAGTAAAGCTTTCAAAGGCTGGCACTATTATTGTTCCAGAACAACCTGGCATTGGTTTTGAGGTTAATCAGGAATTTATTAATCAACTTACAGTGAATCAGAAAGAGTTTATTAAAGATAAAATAAAGTTCTACTAAATGATTTTCAAGTTGATTTTATTTATGATGTCTGGAGGGATTTACCAATGGTTTTCACACAGCCAATCATCTATAAAAGTATTATAAGTTTAAAGGAAATACAAGATGTAGTTAGTTTTCAAGAGGATATCTGGGATAAAGATGTAGTAACGCCTCTTCCGCAGCTTGTTGCTGCAACTCACAATGGGGGAAACATCGTTGGAGCGTTTAAAGAAGGTGAGTTAATTGGGTTTTCATACGGTTTTTCCGGCTTTAAGAATGGGAAAAAATATTTAATTTCTCATATGACTGGCGTCCATAGTAAGTACCGTAATTATGGGATAGGCTTACAGCTAAAACTTAAGCAGAGGGAGTGGGCAGTGGATTACGGCTATCAAAAAATTGTATGGACTTTTGATCCTTTAGAAGCCAAAAATGCATACTTTAATCTTAATAAGCTAGGAGCATATTCTCAAACGTACTTTCCTTCTTATTATGGTGAAATGAGCGATAAACTGAATAAAGGTCTACCATCTGATCGTTTTTTAGTAGAATGGGATATTTGTTCGAACCGAGTAACGAATGCACTTACTGGTGTACTCAAAAAGGATACATTGGTTAATCACTATAAGTCTCTTTTGTCATATAGTGATAGTAAGAATATCCCATATCCCGATGAGAGAGAATCGATTAAGAATGAAGAGGGATATTTAATACCTGTTCCAGCTAATTTTCAGATTTTGAAACAAGAGGATTTTGAAGCTGCGAGGGCTTGGAGGTATAAGCTGAGAGATGCAGTAAATGATGCTTTCTCAAAAGGTTTTGTAGTAACTGGAATGTTAAAAAAAAATTTAGCCAACATCCATTTTTATGTTGTTGAAAATAAATCCATGGAGCCCCTATATGATTGAACAAATCAATAATTGGGTTGATGAGAATAAAGAGTTAATAAAATCAACATATCATCATTTTCATTCTAATGCAGAAATTAGTTGGAAAGAAAAAGAGACAACGGATTACTTATGTAAGCAATTCGAATATTTGAAAATACCTTTTGAGAGGTTTGAGGAGCATACCGGAGTTGTTGGATATTGGGGAAATGAAAAACTTGGTCCAACCATTGGAATTAGAGCAGACATGGATGCGTTATGGCAGCTGGTCGACGGAGAATGGAAAGCCAATCATTCCTGTGGTCATGATGCTCATATGACGATGGTTCTTCATACTATTTTTTGTCTAAAGAAATTAGGTTTTCAACCAAGGGGTCTTATTAAAATTATTTTTCAGCCAGCTGAGGAATCCGGTTTAGGGGCTAAGGCTCTAATAGATAGAGGCATTATGGATGATGTGGATTGTTTACTGGGGATACATGTACGTCCCATTCAAGAATTAAAATTTGGTCAAGCATCTCCTGCCATCTATCATGGCGCGACAACATTATTAAAAGGGAAGATCCGTGGAATTCAAGCTCATGGTTCACGACCAAATCTAGGAATAAATGTTGTTGATTCACTTGGAGCCATCATTCAGGCTGTTAACTCAGTTAAAACAGATCCGACATTCTCCTCATCTGCCAAAATAACCATGGTTCAGGCAGGTGGAAACAATATTAATATCATTCCCGATTATGCTGAATTTGGTATTGATGTCCGTGCACAACAGAACTATGTTATGGAAGATTTACTTAAAAAGGTAGAAAATGCGGTTCTTTCTTCGGGCTCAGCCAATGGGGCAATAGTTGAAATAGAGACACTAGCATCGATGATTGCTGCGGAACCTAGTTCACAACTTGAGGAACTAGTGGGAGAAGCTATTATTGAAGCTCTAGGGAATGACGCAATCGCTGCTCCAGTCATTACTCCTGGAGGGGAAGATTTCCATTTTTATAAAAAGTATTTTCCTCATATTAAAGCTACAATGATTGGACTTGGAACCGATTTACAACCTGGACTGCACCATCCTCATATGAATTTTAACTTAGATGCTTTGCAAAATGGTGTGAAAATACTTGCTATGACTACCATTAAGTTATTAAAACCATAGCATTAATTACAATTAATGGAAGAGACTAGATTAGAATATTGCAAAAATATTTTTCTGAAAAATAGCAATAATTAATTATCTATTTCTAATTAATAAGGAGTGATAAAAAATGTTAAGAACTACAGTGCCAGAAGATATTTATAAATTTGAATGGCCAAGCAATCCTGTCATTTCTCCTAATGGACAACAGGTAGTATATGAAAGAACCATAGCTGTGAAAGAAAATAATTACGAAACACATTTATATTTAAGTGATGTAGAAGGAAAAACGCGAAGAGTTCTGACATCCTCAGGCACCAGGAATGTCAATCCTATCTGGTCACCCGATGGAAAAACTATAGCATTTATCTCGAACCGTGCTTACGGAATGCAGGCATGGCTGTTATCTCTCGATGGTGGAGAGGCTCAGTGTCTGACAAAGTTTCGACAAGGAATTAGCTCAATAGTATGGGCTCCTAACGGTAAAACGATATATGGATTGGTACCAGTAGTTGAACATTCGGAACTAGAAACCTTTCATGAAAATGCAACAATTCATGAAGCGAATAGTGAGAAGGAACAAGAGGATAAGTTATGGAGAGATGGGGCTAAACGCTATCATCATCTATATTACAAAAATGATGGAACTGGGTTTCATAAACCGTACAAACGTCAAATTGTTGCTATTCATATAGATACTGGAACATTCATTTTGATAACAAAAGGAATAAATGAAGTTCATCAGCCTGACGTGTCACCAGATGGAAAATATATCGTGTTCAGTTCAAACGCAGAAAATGAAAATTTTCTTTTTGGAGGAAAGGTATATCGTGTTTCGTCTTCCGGAGGAGACGCAGAGTTGCTGTACAGTGATACAGAAGCAAGCTCACCTTCTTACTCACCTGATGGAAAGTGGATAGCGTTTTTTGGCAACCATGCAGAACAGAAGGAATTGTTAGTCATACCTTCAGAGGGAGGGGATGTAAGATGTTTAAGCAAAAAATATCAAGACACACTCCTTGATATGACTTTTACAGATATGCGTAATCTCAGATATGCACTTCGCCCACAATGGTCTAATAATAGTAGGTATATTTATTCGCTTAGTACCCATGAAGGAAGAAATGAAATTGTTAGATTCTCGAATGTTAAAAATGACGATCATCCGGTAATTATTGCTGGTGGAGACCGCGCTATTTTTCATTTTTCATTTGATGGAGAAGAGACGATCAGTATGGCCTATTCGACAGTCAATCATCCTGGGAAGATATCAGCCATTAGAATTGATGAAACGAATACAGCCGAATGTAATTATCGGTATCCAACAGAAGCTTTTCCTCAATTACATGTACCCATTTTCCCTGAAAGTGAAGTTCGTCTGGATGACTGCAACGACAAGTTATTATCCGAACTCATCGTAGTTGAACCTGAGGTTTTTTCCTATAAATCTGTTGATAACTGGTATATGCAAGGGTTTATTTTAAAACCCGCTAACTTTGACCCTGAGAAAAAATATCCTGTTCTATTAGATATTCATGGAGGACCACATTCTGCGTATGGTTTCACATATTTTCATCAATTGCAATTATTCGCTGCGCGAGGCTATGCAGTTATTTATACGAACCCACGAGGAAGCTCAGGATTCGGTGTAGATTTTACCAATGCTGTACATGGTGATTATGGTGGAAAGGATATGAATGATATTTTGAACGGACTGGACTTCGCCTTACAAAAAAATCAATATCTTGATAAAAATAGGGTAGCCGTTAATGGAATTAGCTATGGTGGATTCATGGTAAATTGGCTCATCTCTCACACCGATAGATTTTTTGCAGCAGTTTCTGAAGGCTGTATTTCGAATTGGATTTCCATGTATGGCACAAGCGATATAGCACCATATTTTATTGATCAGGAGTTTCTTGGAAAGACAGATTTGGAGAATCTTTGGAAATTCTCTCCTCTTGCCTATGTAGATAATGTAAAAACGCCACTTCTACTTCTACACAATGAAGATGATTTACGATGTCCAATAGAGCAGGCAGAACAGTTTTATTCCCATATTAAGCGTCGAGGAGGAGAAGTAGAATTGGTTCGTATCCCACAATCAAGTCATGGGCTCCTCCAATACGGAAAACCCGAATTAAGAATAGCTAGATTGAATTCAATGCTCGATTTTATAAACAGACATTTACCTATAGAAAATTTTTCGAACTTAATAACGACTGAGAATCAATAATGTGAGGATAATAGTTAGATCATCGATTCGATCTACATTATTATATACAACTACTCTAAAGGAGGAAAAGAAATGAAAGTAGATGTGAATTTAAAAGCATTTGAAGAGGCTGGTCAAAAGATAACGGAAAAACATAAGATTCCTGGTACTTCTGTTGCAATTGCTGAAGCTGGGGAGATTCTTTACCATAAAGGATTTGGCTTCCGTAATGTAGACGATGGACTACCTGTTACTGAAAATACAGTTTTTGGTATTGGGTCGATAACAAAATCATTTACTTGTGTGGCTATTATGCAACTGCAGGAAGTCGGTAAATTGAATGTGCATGATCCTGTTAGTAAATACTTGCCTGAATTCAATGTTAAAAATAAAGAGGCTATCAAAGATATCACTATTCATCACTTTATGACTCACACAGCAGGATTGCCTCCAATGTCTTCGTTATTTTACGCAATGAAAAGGTCACTAGATCTTGACCCAACTGTAAAAAATTATCCGGGTTTAAATATTAATGTTGAAGAGCACGGACCAATTGACACTTATGAGCAACTTATGCAGTTTATTGATGAACAAGATATTGAATTATTGGGGGCACCTGGTACACATTTTAGTTATTCCAATGAATCATATGCCTTGTTAGGAACAATCATCGAACGCATCAGTGGAATAAGTTATGAACAGTATATATATGATCATATCCTCACTCCTTGTGGTATGGAAAACAGCTATTTCACAATTGAGGAGTACGGTGATTATGAAAATATCACCACTTGCTATACAGAGGACAAAAGCGATGGAACAAAACACGTTTTTGCTGCACCAATTTGGTGGGATTCTACTTCAATGCGAGCAGCAGGCTTTTTGAAATCTACAGCTAGAGACATGTTATTGTATGCAGAAATTTTCCGTAATGCTGGTGTAGTAAATGGTAAGCAAATATTATCGGAAGAAAGTGTAAAAGAAATGACTAAACCCCATATTCAATTACAACCTGGAAGATTCTATGGGTACGGTTTTATGATTACTCCCGATTATTTTGGCACTACTCTTATTGAACATGGTGGAGGGCTCAAGGGAATTTCAGCTCAATTAAGTATTTTACCTGAAAAAGGGGTTACAGGTGTTGTATTAACTAACTTGGCAGGTGTACCTGCTGCCCGAATTATGCAACTTGCATTTAATGCTTTGAGTGAAAGAGAGGTAGACGCCAATCACCTTACCTTTGAAGAATATGATATTTCAGAAGAACGACTTAAACAGTATCAAGGAGAATATCAATCGAATGAAGGGACGAAAGTGTGCATTAAAATCAAGGAAGGAAACCCAGTTCTACTCTCACAAAATGTAGAGATACCAATAACTTTTGTGAGCGATAACATGTTTATAGCATATTTTAATGACTTTACAGAAATAGCTGAGATACTAGTAGATGATAATAGTGAAGCATACGGAATATCATATCATTTTAGACAATTCCCTAAAGTTTCGGTAAATATACCACTTAACTAGTGAGTTCCAAGATTTTCATATTGAACTCCTTATATAGAAATTTGAGAGGATGTTGATGATGGGATTACAGGAGAGTTTGGAAAAAATTATACAAGAAGCTACTGGGACATTCGGGGTTTATGTGAAACATCTGGAATCTGGAGAGACTGCTGCAATAAATGAGAATCGTTTATTTCAAACTGCAAGTGTTTTTAAGATTCCGATTTTGGTCACTTTATATCGTGATGTTCAAATGGGGAAGGTCGAACTAAAAGAACGTATTAGGTTGGAAGAAGAGGACTTAGTCAATGGATCAGGTATATTTAAGGAGTTAATTCCTGGAATCGACGTTACGATAAAAAATTTAGCCACTATGATGATAATTGTTAGTGATAATGTGGGAACAGATAAATTATTGAACATTTTAGGAAAAGAAAATGTAAATCAATATATGAAAGAAATTGGACTAAGCAATACTTACATTAATCTCAGCTGCTGGGAGCTACTTTGCTCATGTGTTGGATTACCGCCCCAAAAATTTTCAATTGACACTTATAATGACATTAATCGTCGATTTAAAAATGGTGAAATTGATCATCATTCAATTGTATTTAAAGAAAGTCATGCAAACAATGTAACAACCGCAGCTGATATGGCACTTTTATTAGAAAAAATGGCAAATAAGCAATTAATCTCTGAAAAAGCTTGTCATGATATGTTTGAAATCCTTGCCAAGCAACAGTTTCGAAGTAGAATACCTTATTTATTACCTCAAAATACAGTTGTTGCTCATAAAACTGGCACCATTGCTAGTGTTGTCAATGATTCAGGGATAGTCCAGCTACCTGATAGTAAAGGTAATTTTATCATTTCGGTATTTTCTATAGGAAATAATACTGAAGCTGAAGGTGCTAGTATTATATCTAAATTATCGAGAGTTGCTTATAATCATTTTCTAAATAAAGTAACCGTGTAGCTTTAAACCCAAAGGCTATTATAGTTTATAAATATAACCTGTTATGAAAAAGTATACAACTATAACATAACTCATAGCTAAATGGTATGATGATGTTACAACTAATAAGTTATTATTTTCTTGTTGAAAAATCAATTAATGTTGGGGTATTCACACTAAATATATTTATAGTGAATACCCTAGGATCTAGGATTAAAAGGTTACCGGGTTCGGGATATGCTAATAATATGAAACTGAAATTATACATAAAACTCACAAAAAAGGTTCGTGTAATTATCAAATTACCTACGTAATAGATTGAATGTTTCTACTATAGTAATTGTTCATTGGATAAATTACACCGGCAGATAAAAAATATAAAAGTGATGCATACTGAATGGTAAAATGGGAGGGTTTTTTAGTAATCAACCATTTACTGAACCTGTATTATATAAGTAGCATACCTAGATTAACTCATTGGAAGGACTGGCTGTATGGATAATTATAATGAAAGAATTAGAAAACAATTTAATGAACTAACAAAAAGACAGAAATTAGTTGCAAAATATATTGTTGACTTTCCAAAAGAGGTTGCATTTCAAACATCGAAGCAGCTAGGTATTGCAAGTGAAACAAGCGATACAACGGTGATTAGGTTATCATATGCTCTTGGGTATTCTGGATTTAGCGAACTGCAAAAAGAAATTCAAGCTACTTTATTAGAAGATTCTTCACCCATTTCAGATCCAATTGAAGGGCTTCGATCTACGTCCAAGTCTTTAAAAGATACAAATTTAATTCAACATGTAATCGAGAAAGATACTTCGTATATACGTGCAACGTTAGAACAAATAGATTACACCCAGTATAAAAAAGCTATAGATCTTTTAATTAGTTCTGAAAAAAGAATAGTCATAGGCTTCCGTTCATCATATGGTCCTGCTAACTGGCTATCGTTTAGTCTCAATGTTGTTGTAGGAAATACGTTTTTATACCGTGGAGAAATAGAGGATGTTAATTATTTATTATCCTTAATCGATGAAAAGACATTATTGGTGGCTATTTCTTTTCCTCGATATTCAAAAGAAACGAATGCATTTGTAAAAGCAGCAAAGAAAAAAGGGGCACAAGTGATAGGCATAACAGACGATGAATTATCCCCATTAGGGCTACTCTCGGACATTTTGTTTAAGGTGGTTGCTCCTCCTCCTATTTCTCTAAAAGGTACTACACCAACCTTTGCACTACTTAATCTACTAATAACAGGAATAGCAGCTTCTGATGAAATAAAGGTTCAAAAGCGGATGGAAGATTATGACCAAACAAGTGATGATTTCTCACCATTTACCAATCAGTAATAAGGGAGCTCTTCGGATAAAGATTCTTTATTCGATAATAGGTAATCAATATAGAAGGTTTTTTTGATATCACTCAATTTTCCGAGAGTCTACATCAAAAGAACCTTTTTATTTTATTGTGAAACCTATAAAAAACATGCTTTGCTTAGGCGGTAGATTAAGTGTTAAAGGAATCATTTGTGATAAAATATAGCTAACATTACATTTAAAATGAGGTGAACGAAATTGCATAAAGGAAGAATCATTTTACATATTGACCTTAATTGCTTTTATGCCTCAGTGGAACAAATTTACGATCCCTCATTAAAAGGAAAACCTATAGCCATTGCAGGTAATCCAAAAGAACGTAGAGGGATTGTTATTACGTGTAGCTATGAAGCTAGAAAAAGTGGTGTATATACAACCATGAATGTCGGTGAAGCAAGAAGAAAATGTCCAGAGTTAATTGTGCTACCTCCCAATTTTGAGCGATATAGAGCTGCTTCAAAATCTTTTTTTGGATTACTGAAAGAATATAGTGAATTACTTCAACCAGTTTCTATAGATGAAGGTTACATACAATTGCCTATAATCGATGGACAAAATGTATTAGAACATGTACATGGTATACAAGATCGAATTTGGAACGAATTACAATTGCCTTGTTCAATCGGCATTGCGCCAAACAAATTTTTAGCAAAAATGGCCAGTGAGATGAGAAAGCCAATGGGCATTACAATATTACGTAAACGTGATGTCCCTTCAGTTTTGTGGCCATTGAATGTTAAAGAAATGCATGGGATTGGTAAAAGCACAGCAGAAAAGTTGAAAGAGTTGGGTATACAAACAATTGGAGAATTAGCTGCAGCTGATGAATACACCTTAAAACAGAAATTTGGCATCAACGGACTTCGTTTGAAACAGAAGGCCAATGGCGAGGATGATCGACCTGTTGATCCAGAAGCAATATATGATACGAAGAGTGTAGGGAATTCAACAACATTATCACATGACACGACTGACCGAGATGAATTATATAAAATAATGACAACACTTTCTGAAAAGGTAGCAGAAAGATTAAAGGCTAAAAAGCTTGCTGGAGTGACTGTGAGTATTATAATTCGTACAGCTTCTTGGGAAACGTATACTCGGAGTAAATCAGTCAATAACGCGATATTTTCAAAAGAGGATATAGTTGAACAGGCGTGGAATCTGTTTAATAAAAATTGGAATGAGGAGCCTGTTCGATTGTTGGGTGTGACCATTTCAAATGTAAGTGACATTAAAGAGATGACTCAGCAGCTAACTTTTTTTGATTTTGAAGAACATATTAAAGACGAACCGATTATTAAATTGGTAGATCAAATTGAACAGAAATTTGGAAAAGGTATCATTTTGAGAGGTTCTGATATTGTAAAGCCAGCAGGGAAGCATCAGGCAAACACGAGCTTTAGTAAGGATTTTTGGGATGATCATTTGTAAATGATGCGCATTTTGACAGGTTTGGGGCATTTTCATTTACGCAACGAGAAAGATATCCGTTAACAATTGCCCAGGAAATACAAAAAACCAGAACAATCTAATATTCAATCAATCTCAAACAAGCTTTTGATAAGTTAAACATTAATGAAAGTAGGTGCATGTATCCATTATGCAATATAAAGAATATGGCCATATCGACGGTCCAGTGATGATGTTTCTTCATGGGGGTGGTGTTGGGGGATGGATGTGGGAACAACAAGTTCAGCATTTCTCCAATTACCACTGTGTAGTCCCTGAGCTTGTGCCCGATCATTCATTTTCCATTGAGCAATGTGCGCAACAACTCGTGCAACTCTTAGAGGAAAAGGCGAATGGCAAGCAGGTGATTGTGATTGGCTTTTCATTAGGTGCTCAAATTGCCATACAAATGTTAAGCATAAAGCCTAGTTTAATCCACGTTTCGATTATTAATAGTGCTCTTGTTATTCCTTCTCCTACTACAGCATGGATGATTCGGCCGTTTCTCCGACTAACATTCCCGCTTATCAAAAATAAAGCCTTCGCAAAGCTTCAAGCGAAAACCTTATACATCGGTGATCGCTATTTTGACCGCTATTATCATGATAGCGCTAAGATGACATACGATGCATTAATTCAGGTTTTACAAGAAAATATGACGTTTTCGATCCCACGTAATTTCCACAATGCACAGGGGCATATTTTAATTACTGTCGGCAATCAAGAGAAAAAAGTAATGAAAAAGTCTGCACAAGCGCTTGTACAAAGCCATCCCAATGCTAAAGGGATCATTTTGAACAACATAGGGCATGGAGTATCGTTAGCTCAACCTGCGTTTTTCAATCGTTTTGTAGATAATTGGATAAAGGAAGGGCAATTGCCAGTGGGCACAGTCATTCAATAGAAAAACTCCATTATGAATAACGATACTCATAATAGAGTTGAAGTTTTTAAGAAATATAGTGAGGATATAAATTCTTATGCTGCAAAATCCATTCCTTCATGTCGATCATCATTTCTTCATAGCTAGGGACTGTAAAGGAAAAATCGTTTCTAGTATTTATTAATGTTTTATTGACATTAATAAGCTGATGAGGAGTAATCTTTATTGTATGGTCCATAAAGTGCTTATTCAATAATTGAAGAAGATCGTATTTTGAAATAGGCGATGTATTGACAAGATGATAGAGTCCCGTTATTCCTTCCTGGACTGCTTTCTCCATGGCTTTCGCCAAGGTGAGCGTTGTGACTCCCGTCCAAATAGCGCCAGTATAGCCGTGAATAGGGCCTTTTTGGTGCATAAACCAATTGAAAAGCCCAATTCCATCCATCTTCAAATCAGGGCCAATAATTGAATTACGGAATGTTAAATGCTTGGTATGATCAATTTCTCCTAAACCCTTTGTACGGTCATAGAAGGTAGTTCCGTCCTGTACACTATTTTCATAATAGGGTGCGTTTTCACCTGAAAATACACAGTCTGTACTCATGTGAATAAGCTTCGTCTGGCGATTTTCAAGGAGAGATACGATAGCGTGGGGTAAATAACTATTTAAGAAAATACTCTTTTCAGGATTTGCCTCACAGGCCTTATTTAACATACCGATACAATTAATGACGATATCATACTGATTGTCTTGAAGAAGTGAACGTAAAAAATTCAGGTCCGTAATATCACCAGTAATATTATTTCCATATGGGAAAGTAGTTCTCGTATACGTTGTTACATCATGTCCTTGCTCCTGTAAATAGATAGAAATTGTATGACCGGCCATGCCAGAAGCGCCGAGCACTAAAAATTTCATGGTGTTCCTCCAGTCCAATGGAGAAGCTCTTCTTGAATTAGAGATAAGGTTAGTAATTTTTCTTTAATAGCCATCACGTTTAACATTTGTGTATTATTGGAATTATATTCATCCGATAAGGTAATTTTAGGAGAGCCCTCATCCAGGTATTTTCCATAATTTAAATCCCGATTATCTGCTGGGATTCGATAAAAATTACCTAAATCTATGGCTTTTGCTGCTTCTTCCTTTGTACATAATACTTCATACCTTTTTTCCCCATGCCGTGTGCCGATAATGTGAATCGCATTGTTCCCTTGGAAAATTTCAAGGAGAGCTTGTGCTAAATTCTCGATCGTAGCAGCGGGTGATTTTTGCACCATAATATCGCCATTTTGCGCATGTGAGAAGGCATACAATACCAATTCAACTGCTTCCTCAAGGCTCATCATAAATCGAGTCATGTTTGGGTCGGTAATGGTTAAAGGTATGCCAGCTTTTATTTGTTCGATGAAAAGTGGTATGACTGAGCCTCTTGAAGCCATTACATTACCGTATCGTGTGCCACAAATCAATGTTTGCTTTGGGTCTACCATGCGTGATTTAGCAATAAATGTTTTCTCCATCATCGCCTTGGATATTCCCATTGCATTGACAGGGTATGCCGCCTTATCTGTTGATAGACAAATAATCTTTTTAACGCCAGCTTGAATAGCCGCAGTTAAAACATTGTCTGTTCCTATAATATTTGTTTTCACAGCCTCTAAAGGGAAAAATTCACAAGAGGGAACTTGCTTAAGTGCCGCAGCATGAAACACATAATCTACGTTATACATGGCAGGGTGGAGGCTTTGTAAATCGCGTACATCCCCGATATAAAATTTAATTTTGGAATTCTGATAAAGCTTTCGCATATCATCTTGCTTTTTCTCATCTCTTGAAAAAATCCGTATTTCCTTAATATCCGTATTTAAAAATCGATTTAATACCGCATTACCAAAAGATCCTGTTCCTCCAGTAATCAGTAAAGTTTTATCTTTAAACATTGTATGGCTTGTTACACCTCCCACTTGCATAGGTCCGTTCATAATGTTATTTCAATCCTCTTTCATGCAAATCACATTCTGAGTTTTCTCGTGGATAGTTGTACCAATAAGCGTATTCATGGGTATATTTACTGGTTGGATTTTTGTCCATGAGCGCACAATTAAAATCCCAATCTCCTGCAATATCCTTACGTATAGTAAACTTCGCATCCCCGATAAAGCTTCTTCGTATGATTTTAAATTGTCCTGGCAATGAATAACGATTTGATTCATCTTTAATAAACGCATAGCCATTCTTAATGATCATGTTGTAATAGTAAATATCAAATTCACCATCCACCTGTGCTAATACATTACGGATGGCAGGCAAATAGTGGTCATCACTATCGATGATGGCAATATAATCTCCTGTTGCTTCAGCGATGCATCGGTTATAGGCAACGCTTGCACCTAGATTTGTTGGATGGATGATGATTTTTAAGGCCGCGCAGTTTTTTTGATAGTCCTGCAAAATGGCTAACGTCTTGTCTGTGGAGCCGTCATCTACAACGATAATTTCATAGGCATATTCTTTTGGAATACTGTCAAGCATTGTTAGGATCCATTCTTCGCTATTGTAAGTAGGTGATAAAAAGCTTATTTTCATTTTATCCCTCCATCCTGATTAAGTAGTATAGTTCTTCATAGATTCTTTATTACAATATGCGTGGATAGGGGGCTATTGTAGGCAATTGCTTGTTATCATAAGTTTTTTAAGAGAGTAATTTTATGGATTGCCTTTATTTTTGCTAGAGAACTATGGGGATGGTTGTGACATTCTACTAAGTTATACACGTTTGACAGGTGTGGGCATAAACTAGGAAAGAGCGCTTTTTAAGAAAGAGGGATTCGATGACAAAAAGGATCGCATTTATTTGTAGCGTGGAATCAGCTAAACTTTCCGATGCACACATTTTCAAAGATCTATGTCTTGTGCCTATTTTACTAGGGGAGTATTTAGGCTATGAAGTTAGTATAGTGACGGCAGAGATGAATGAAACCCTTCTGCAACAATCTTTTCCGGCTGTTAAATTTGAGCAGGTTCCAATAGGGATTGATTATGTTGCCAATATGAATGCTTATTTAGTGAAGCATGCCAAGAACATTGATCTTGTATTTGCTATAGGACCGTACCCATCCTATCTTTCCATTCTTCAAACGTATAAGCAGTTTAATCCTAATGGCAAAATCTATATGAAGTTAGATGTTAATCGATTTTGGTTAAATCGATTAAAAACCTATCCATACTTTTTAGAATTGCTACAGCTTTGTGATCTTCTGACCTCCGAATGTATATCGATTCAAACGGCCATTCGAGAGTTTTCACAATTAGATGTTAAGCATATCCCAAATGGCTTTTATGAGTATTTTCACACAGAGCCCGTGCAGTTTCATGAGAAAGAAAATAGAATTCTATCAGTGGGCCGATTAGATGCACCAGAGAAGCAGACGATTTTTACAATAAAAGCCTTTCTAGCTGCACAGCTGACAGACTGGGAGCTTCGTTTGGTAGGACCCATGTCTGAATCGTTTCAGCAGGAAATAAAACGAATATTGGCCAGTCATCCTTATCCTGCACAAGTCACAATTGTAGGGCCAATCTCTGACAAGATACAACTAGAAGAGGAGTATCGCAAGGCAAAAATCTTTTGCTTAACATCCACGGTTGAATGCTTTGCACATGTTTTTGCAGAGGCGGCTAAAAACGGTTGTTATATTGTGTCAACCGATGTGGATGGGGCTGCAGATATTACCCAACAACAACGTTTTGGCCGCATTCATCAAACACATGATTGGGAAAGTATTGCTCGGACGTTGCAGCAAGTCACTCATCAGGAAGCATTGTTGGAAAATGCTTGTCTTCAGCTACAAGCTGATGCACGGAAGGGTTTAAACTGGCAGCATATCGTGAAAGATGTCGCTGCATATTTAAATGAAATAAAGTAGAACTTCTCTCGATGAAGAGGAGTATTCTTTTCTTTGTGCCATTTTTTCCTATATAATAAAACTAGTTTTATAATGGTAGAAACAATCATGGGAAGACACAAGGGGAGACAAGAATGGAAATAATTCAAGCATCAATGAACGAACTAGAAGAGTTAACAAAGCTATTTGATGAATATCGTCAGTTTTATGGTATTGAATCGGACGTAAGTAGCGCAAAGGCATTTTTACAATTACGATTGGCCCTCAAAGAGTCGGTCATTTTTATGGCGCAAGTAGACGGCAAGATGGTTGGATTTACACAATTATATCCAACGTTTTCTTCCATAGCGTTACAGCGGGCCTATATTTTGAACGATATTTATGTTACGGAAGATGCTAGAGGCCTAGGGGTGGGCAAGGCATTGATGGAAAAAGTTTTTCAATATTGTGAGCAACAGTATGCTCGCTATGTGACACTGCAAACAGCAGCTGATAATGTGAATGCGCGTAAGCTGTATGAAAAGCTTCATATGAAGCAAGATGAATACTGTAATTATGTTAAATATTTTATGTAATAAGCATTTTATTTTAGGATGAAGATGCTTTTATGTATAAAAATCCCCTAGATATTTCGTTATCTAGGGGATTTTATTGATATTATTTAATTTCTAACGTATATGGCTGTGTACTTGCTTGGCCATAATATTCACTAACTTCAATATAGTATTTACCTGCATCCAGTTCAACTGTACCTACCTCTGCATCTCCTGCTCCGTAAAGATCTAAAGTTTTCACTGTTTTTCCGTTTGCATCTATTACTCGAATCACACCGTCTAGTGCTTTTTCAGTTTGAAGTGAGAAGAAGACATCTCGTTTTTGGGCGTTGTTAAATTCAAAGTAATCCTTATCACCAAATGGAATACCCGCATTTAAATATTGAGTGGCTACCCATTTGTCGTCTTTTTTCGTGAGGGCAGACGGTTTGGTTGGTACACCATTCACTAATTGAGAATCTGCATCTTCATCTGCTCGTTTATGGTCGAACATCGTTAATGTATAGGGCTGAATGGACAGTTGGCCAAGCCCTGTGCTATTAACTTGAATAAAGTAACCTCGATCCTTTTTAGCTTTAAAGGATGTATTTACGTCTGTCGTACCTATCATGCCAAGAAGCATTTCAAGAATATTATCGCTCAGTCCAAATGGAATGGCGGTCTCCATTTCTTTCGGATCAATTTTCTTATTGCCATTTGTATCTTCAATAATCGATCCTGCAAACTTCAAGTCCTTCTGTAACTCTTTTGGCAATTGATTTAATTGTTCATTGGTAAATGGAACAGAGGAAATCAATAAACTCATAATTTCATCATTACCGTCTTGCTTATAATAGTAATAATCCTCATCATCTTGGTAAATTAGATGATCTTTATAAGTTGTACCTGGTTGAATTTTTAAAGCTTTTGCTTCTTCACGATTTTCTGGATTATAATCTGCTGGAATATCACCTATTTTACTTGTTTTCAACGTATAAGGTTCTGCAGAACGTTCACCAGCATTCACAACGGCTACTACATATGTTTTGTCCTTTTTCAATGCTATTACTTTTGCATCGTTTTCATTACCGGCTGAGCCTAGGAGTAATGAAAGTAAGCCTAATTCATTGGTTAAGGATGACACGGGAATTAGTTCCTTTGCTTTTTCATCATATTCAAAAACAGTACCGGCAGGCATTTGGTTCGCACCTTTGTTAAAGCTAAAACTATAAAGGGCATCTTCCTTTGTTTTAAATAAGAAGTAGTCCTCATCATATTCTGTTTGGAAATAGGCTTTTTGATCCTCACCGATGTTAAAGCGAATAGCTTGCTTGATGATCGGATCAACATTTTCTATATTGTTTGTTGTAAAGGGATTCATAAGCATACTCATAATGCCATCAATTTCATTCCGCTTTTTTGTTGCACTTGGTGTTATTGGTAATTGATCTTCAGTGGCATTTTCCTCGAACATGGCTTCCTCTAAAGGTAGACCATCCTCATCTGGAGGGAGCGTAACAGTTTCTCCTTTTAATGTGTATGGGATCATGGATTCACTGACGGTTTCCTCTTTTTCAATGCCCCCACTGAAGAACATCTCCATTGAAAACTCGCTATCACTCTCATTAGATACACTTAAAATGTATTCTTGGTCTGGAACAGCATCGATGATCATGCTAACTGCTTCCCCTTTAGCTGAACCGTAAGAACTTTGAATTGAGTAGGCTTCCTCTTCTTCACTTTCCTCTTTTTTAGTTTGCTTCATCTCTTCAGGTGGTATCGGATTGAAATCCTCCTTTAAGTAAAGATCCATAGATGCAGTAACACCTGGAATACCAGATAGATCAAACTTCAATGTTGTTGGTTTTTTTACTGAAAACGTAAAATAATCTTGATCCTTTTGTTGATCTTTGGACAGTAGGGTGTAGTTTTTACCTGCTGTACTGTATGGAAACTTTTTAATTGGCTCCATTGAAGACTTATCTAATGCATCGATTGGTAAGTCTGAGTCTTTCATAGTTTGTGCTGTAAAAGTAAAAGTAGATTTGCCTTTTAAACTATAACTACCATTATGATCTTTCACACCAATTAACAGCGTTCCTTTTTGATCTGCTTTAAAGAGGTGACCTTCTTTTTTTCCTACACGAACATCATTAACTTTAATAGGCTCTACTTCACCTTGCTCGTTATTAGGGTAAAAGTATAAATCAAAGGCATAGTCGTATTTATCCGCGCCTTTTAACGTTAACTGAGCATATTCATTTGCCTCTAACTCAACCTTGTACCATTTTTTTTCATCTTGCTGTTCGAAAACACCTTGTTCTGTATTTAATTTATTTTTGGCAAGAACTTTGGCATTTTTCATACGCTCTTCTTTGGATTCTGAATAATGTTTAGGGAGTTTATTTAAATCGAACTGTAAGGCTTTCACGGGATCGACAAGACCGTGACCAAAAGTAAGATCATAACCTTTTTCGCCTAAATCTTGTGCTGTCAGTTCAAGTATTGCTTCAATTTCATGTGGCTTTAAATTCGGATATTTTGATTTAAGTAGGGAGGCAATACCTGCCACTACAGGAGATGCCATGGAAGTACCACTAAACTTGACAAAAGAAGATCCTTTTTTCTCATCGTGTACAGTACTGTAGATGTCTTCACCAGGAGCCACGACATCGACAGAGGGACCATAATTGGAATAGCTTGATAATTTATTACGATCATTCGTGGAACCTACACTAATCACACCTTCATAGGAAGCAGGGAAGGAATATTCATCAGTCGACTCATTTCCAGCCGCTGCGACAATCGTAATGCCACTATCAATGGCTTTTTGAACAGCATCCTGCATAAGTGGGGATTCACCATAGCCTCCTAAACTCATATTAATGACATCAACACCTTGCTCAATGGCGTACAGAATGCCTTGTGCAATGATAAAATCATTTGCTCCTTCTTTTCCGTTAAAGACATCAATAGGTAGTAACTTCGCTTGTGGATTAATTCCATGTCCACCAACCCCATTGTCTTTGGCAGCGGCAATAATCCCAGCAACATGTGTTCCATGGTCACCTGGATAAGATGTATTTGCCGGAGCAGCTGCATTATAAGGTGTGAGTACTTGAGATTTTAGGTCAGGATGTTTAAAATCAACACCAGAATCGATGACAGCTACTGTTACAACATGTTCCCCAGCTAATGCTAATGCCTGATCCATTTGCAAGAGGCTTAGATGATACATATCTTGTTTCTTTGGGTCAGTTTCTTTGTTGAAAGAATGATAGACATAACTAGGGGATACACTTGTAATCCCTTGCTGCTTTAAATAGTAAGAGACGGCTTTTTCGATGGATACACCTTTGTTAAGTTGAATCACATCATAGCCTAATGAAGGAATGGAGCGGATGACCTTAGAGCCAATTTTTTTATGTACGTTTTTATCAAGGCCAGAATGCTTGATAATAATCGTATCCTTACTCATCCATTTGTCTTCATTTTTAAGATTCTTACCTGCATGTTGTGAATTGCTTGCTAATACGTTCTTCGCAGTTTGTTGTGGTGTCTCCTCAGCAAAAGCTGAAGCGACTGGAACCATTAATGCAGCGGATGCTACGACAGCGACTGATTTTTTAAACCAACTTTTCAATTGTATCTCTCCTTGATGTTCTATAATATGTCTCGACTATACTAATACGGATAAACGTAAGAAAAGTTTCGCAAATGAGGAAAATTTTTCTCTGCGCTTTAAAAAACGAACAGTGATGGGCCGAACTGTCCGTTACTTTTTATTGATGATGCTCATTACGCCTCAACAAATAGCTGTTCGATCAATTGCAGTATGTCATGCTTAGAGCGAGGAACTGAAATGTTTTCTTGCCATAATTTCTTTTTTTGTAGAGCCAAGGCCATTTCGAATACCCATGGCCGCTCAAGATGTGCACGTTTTAGCAATTCTTCTTCATAAAATAAGGCGACAGGATCACCATTATAAATAATTTTTCCTGCCTCCATGACAATAATTTGATCTGCCCATTCATAGGCAAGAGAAATGTCGTGAGTCGCAAGGATAATCGTTCTTTCATAGTCTTCTAATTTGGCTAAGTATTGAAAAACTTGTGTAGCGTAATAGCTATCAAGACCCGCCGTTGGTTCATCTAATAAAAGGACAGTCGGTTCCATCGCTAATACACCTGCCATGGCCACACGCTTTTTCTGTCCTACGCTTAAAAAGTGAATGGGTTTATCAAGGAGCTCTGTCACTTCAGTTTGTTCAACAGCCCATGCTATTTTTTCTTCAATTTTTTCCGTAGACCATCCTAGGTTCATTGGACCATAGGCTATATCTTGCTTAACGGTTCCTGAAAAAAGCTGATTGTCAGCATCTTGAAAGACGATCCCCACCTGTTGGCGAAGAGCCTTTAATGCCTTTCTATTATATTGAAGTTCGTCCCCATCAAATGAAATAGTTCCGGCTGTTGGCTTCAAAATTCCATTAAAATGTTGAAATAAAGTGGATTTTCCTGCTCCGTTATGACCAAGTATAGCTATTTTTTTCCCTTTTGGAATGTTTAATGTAATATCTGTCAAAGCCTTCGTTCCATCTGCATAGGCATATGACAAGTTGTTAAGTTTGAAATAAAATGCTGTCATGAGAAGTACCCTCCGTATACGATGAGGAATATAAAAATAACCGTTATGCCTAGCCAGTTTTTTTTGCTATAGGTGCCTGTTTGATGCCAATAAACAGTTTCACCACCACGCGCCTGCATGGCAATATTAAGCTCTCGACTGCGCTGAAACATTTCAATAAACAACGCTGCAATCAGCATAGACATTGAACGTAACCATTGCATGGGTGAATGGTAGCCAAGGCGGGCTTGCTGGGCTAAATGTATTTTTTGCATGCTTTCTAAAAAAATAAAAATAAAACGATAGGTGAGTTCTACTAGCTCAACTAATAAAGGAGGGAGCCTCCATTGTCTTAGCACATAACAAATCCCTTGTACAGATGTCGTTAAAATTAAAAAATATAAGCAACTTATACTGCCAAGTACGATAAAGAATAGCTGCTGCGCGGTAGCAATACTGGCTCTCCCAATAAAAATTGTCAAGTTCATATACGTAAATGCCCCAATATGTGCTGGTAATATATGCGTTGCTGGCGCTATCGAAAGTAGGATGGATAGGAGACTTGTGAACAAGAAAAAGCCTGGTAGTAATAATAGCTTCGCATAGTATTTTATTGGAATTTTTGCGCCCCAAATGATAAAAGCACTCATTACAAAAAATGTAATGAGTGAAAGTCGCTCATCTCTCATAATAAGCGTGAATAAAAGCAGTCCTAATGAAAATATCATTTTTTCTAGCGGATGAACGAACGCTAACTTATTGAGATACGCATACTTATCAATGAATAACATATTCCTTAACCTTCTTTATGCTTGCCACGCATATAGCCAATAAAATAGCCGATAAAACCAGCACCAATAGCTGCTTGTAGCACGAATAATAAGCTTTCAATTTCACCACTAGGTGGTTCCCACAAACTATCAAACCATGGCTCATATTCTGCATTGATCTCACCAATGGCAGCTTCTGCTTCACCGTCTGCTCCACCAAATTCTGCTCCCTTTTGGACGAAGAGCGGAATAATGGCCAATAGCACCACTATTGCTAATAGTAATAAATTTCGTTTCATGTTAGTGCGCCTCCTTTGTAGAGAAAACACGTAAAGATTTTAATTCGCTAATATTATATTTTTTTAAGAAGTTCATGACAATAACTGTTAATATCCCTTCACTCACAGCTAATGGGATTTGTGTTAAGGCAAAAATACTTGCGAACTTTGTAAAGGAAGCCATAAAGCCTCCAACTTCAGATGGGAAGGCAAGTGCTAATTGAATGGAAGTCACCACATATGTACCTAAATCTCCAAGCATAGCCGCAAAGAAAACAGCTAATGAAAACGATAACCCCATTTTTTGCGCCCCTTTCAATACAAAGTAGGCGATAAACGGGCCTACAATAGCCATCGAAAATGCATTAGCCCCTAATGTTGTAATCCCACCATGTGCTAAAAGTAAAGATTGAAATAATAAAACAATTGTCCCGATGACACTCATCGCTAACGGTCCAAATAAGACTGTTCCGAGACCTACTCCTGTTGGATGTGAGCAACTCCCTGTAACTGAGGGGATTTTTAAGGCTGATAGGACAAAGGCGAACGCACCGGACAGCCCCAGAATCATTTTTGTTTCAGGGTTTTCTTCAATTGTTTTACGAATAGAGCGCAATCCTAAAATAATAAATGGGATGGAGATTACCCACCAAAAAATAGCCCATTCGATTGGTAAAAAACCTTCCATGATATGCATGGCGAAGGCACGCTTTGGCACCATTAAAAAAGCTAATAAAAAGTAACTAAGTTTCCACCAAGACAGCTTCAATTTTCTTCCTCCAAACTGTAAATAGATTTTTAGAATGTAGCGTGCGTAATAAAAAAAGCACTTCTCCGTTGTTGGAAAAGTGCATAGCTAAAAAAGCAAATAACATTCTCATCTGCTAAGCCGCACACCTATCCTCGTAGGTTGAAACGATCACATATTTTCGGCAGGTCTCCTGGCTCTAGTTCAACACTTTATAGGTCTTCCCATCCATTGGACAGTGACATTTTCTATAAAGCTCCCTATTACAGTGGCGGGACCGCGCCGGACTTAAACCGGCTTCCCTTTTAAGCAAAATGACGAGCATTTTACACCGAAAAATAGTAAGTTGTGAGATTTCACGACAAAGTGTATCACGAATTTCCATAAATATGCTATACTTTTTTTATAAAAAATTTAAAATAGAATATCAATGTAGAAAATTCTGATAACTAGTGTTTTTAGGATTAAAGGAAGCAAAGTCAATTTTTAAATAGCTTCTAACCCTCCTGTGAAATTGATAAATTTGTCATGATTTTTTAAAGAAATATTGAAATTTTAAAATAATAAGATATGATTAAGACAGTTTTCTATTATATATACGATTAAAAATTTCATATAAAACGTCGATAAGTGCTCGAAGAACTCGAGGTAATAGGGAAATTGGTGAAAGTCCAATACAGCCCCCGCTACTGTAATAGCTGATGAAATCGCAATGCCACCTGTGCAAACTAGGGAAGGTGCGACAGTAAAATGAAGCTTAAGTCAGGAAACCTGCTTATCAGATTGTGCATGCAAACTTTTCGGAGGGAGAAGTTGAAGCAAAAGCGAGGATCTTTCTTTCAATCTATTCGTTTTTATTTGGCTTCTACAAACCTTTACTCTTCGGGAGAGTAAAGGTTTTTTCTTTTTTCCAAAAGCAAATGAGGGGAGACATAAGATGACAACGTGGAATTTAGAGGGGATGAAAACACATCTCTTTATTTGCAATGGCAGTAGCTGTATGAACAAGGATGGGGAGGAAATTACCCAAGCTATACGAGATGAAATACAGCGAAACGCACTAGATAAAGAAATACATACGACTAGAACGCGCTGTAATGGACGGTGCAAAGATGCTTGTGTTGTTATTGCTTACCCCCAGGGGAATTGGTATCGTGTACCATCAACGGAGCATGCTAGAACACTTGTACAGGATTTGCATCATGAAACCTTATATAACGATCATGTTTTTACACTTCGGGAAGGGACATTACAGCGAACAGTGCAAACGACAGCCATTAAAGGGATTGAAAAGGTGAAAGAGGGGTAAAAACATGGCGCAAAAAGGGAAAATTTTCGTAGTAGGCTTTGGGCCTGGAGACTTTAAGCATATTACGACACGTGCAGTAGAGGCTTTACAACAAAGTGATATGATCATAGGCTATAAAACCTATGTTGAGCTGATTCAAGATTTAGTCAGCGCAAAATCCATTGTCAGTACAGGCATGACAGAAGAAGTATCACGTGCACAGGAGGCCGTTCGTCAAGCAGAGGCAGGAAGTACAGTTTCAGTCATTTCGAGTGGAGATGCGGGCGTTTATGGTATGGCGGGATTAGTTTATGAAGTATTAATTGAGCTAGGTTGGACAGAGGCAACTGGTATTGAAGTTGAGATTGTCCCAGGTATTTCAGCTATCAATTCATGTGCTAGTTTACTTGGTGCGCCGATCATGCATGATGCTTGTACCATTAGTTTAAGTGACCATCTCACTCCGTGGAATTTAATTGCGAAGCGTGTGGAAGCCGCAGCTATGGCCGATTTTGTTATTGCTTTATACAATCCTAAAAGTGGTCGCCGTACAAGACAAATTGTCGAAGCACAACGAATTCTTTTAGAATATCGTTCGCCTGACACACCAGTAGGACTTGTAAAAAGTGCCTATCGAGAACGTCAGGAAGTGACTATGACAACATTGGCAGAAATGTTGGAACATGATATCGGTATGCTGACAACCGTTATTATCGGAAACTCATCTACGTTTTTCTATGATAATAAAATGATTACACCGCGTGGCTACCAACGTAAATATACACTTGGCGAGGAAAAACAGCCGTTACGTCCACATCAACGTTTACGGGAAGAAAATGAGCCATGGGCGATGAATCAAGAGACAGGGACAGCACGAAATGACTTTGCGGCAGACCCTAATGCAGGGAGAATTAATAAACCCAGTATAGCCGTTATGCCAAAGCCGAAAAAAACAGCACTTGAAATGGCTACAGCGGCGCTTGCAATGGTAAAGGGAACAAGTGCTATAAAGGCTACTCCAAAGCTTGTACAACAAAAAATAGAATCAATTTTTGAATTAGCAGTGAGCCCTGGAGTGGCCAATAAATTCTTCACATCACAGCAAATGATGACGTTAGCAGAGGTCGTAGGGGAAGATGGTTCGATGGAATATACACCAGATCATCAAATCCATTTAAAAATACCTACAACAACGCCTGAACGTATCACTGAGAAGTTACAGGAAGTAGGCTTTTTATTAGCACCAATTGGTGATGTGTTATCGTTGAAGGCTTGTGATTTTTGCTACGGTGAAAAAGCAGATTCCATTCCATATGCGGAGGAAATCCAAGAAAAGCTCGGTGGTATGTCATTACCGAAAACGTTAAATATTGGCTTTAATGGCTGTGGGATGGCTTGTTATCGAGCCGTGTTTGATGATATTGGGATTGTTTATCGCAAAAGTAAATTTGATGTCTTTATTGGAGCGAAACCAGTCGGGCGTACGGCTCATGCAGCACAGCCTATTGTAGAAGGTTTGGAGCCTGAACAATTGATCCCTTTAATTACAGATATTATTGAAGAATATAAAGCCAATGCGCATCCAAACGAACGTTTATTTAAATACTTCAAGCGTGTGAAAAAGATAATGCATTTTACGTATCAAGATATGTCTTCCAAAATAAAAATAGAGCCAGCTCCGTGCGGCGACTAGTGAGGAGAAAAGAGATGAAAGCTATATTATTTGTTGGCCATGGGAGCCGTTTAGCAGCAGGAAATGATGAGGTACGTACATTTATCGAGCAAATGAAATCTCGCATTGATGAACAATATTTAGTGGAAACATGTTTCCTTGAATTTGCTTCTCCTAACATCGAAGAAGGTATTACAAACTGTGTGAAAAAGGGTGCTACAGAGGTACATGTGATCCCAATTATTTTACTTCATGCAGGTCATTCTAAGCTACATATTCCAGCAGAAATCGAGCATGCTCGTGAACATTATCCGAATATCACATTCACATATGGTCAAACAATTGGCATTCATGAAGAAATATTTGCGATATTGCAAGATCGTTTAGTTGAAATTGGATTTGATACTGATCAAGAACAGGAAGATACAGCCATTTTATTAATTGCTCGAGGGGGCAGTGATCCTTATGCAAATGGAGATTTTTATAAAATTACACGATTGCTATGGGAAAGGCTACCTGTTAAATACGTGGAAAGTGCCTTTATGGGCGTAACGGACCCACGTGTTGAAGAAGGCATTGAACGCTGTGTCAAACTAGGTGCTAAAAAAATTATCATGCTTCCTTACTTTTTATTCACGGGTATTTTAATGGAGCGAATGCATGTTATGTGTGAGAAATTCAATGAGCAATTTCCAGCATGTGAGATTCAAATTGCCAACTACTTTGGCTACCATGAACGTTTACAAAATGTTCTATTAGAACGTATTGAGCAAGCGGTGAATGGTACATCAACAGGTATGAAAGATCTTGAAGATTATCGTGCTTACGCTGCTGTTCATGGACATGCACATCATCATCATCATGAACACGACCATGGACATGACCACCACCACAACCATGATCATGAACACGATCACCACCATCATCATCATCATGAAGAGGAGCCAGTAAAATGATTTTCATGTTAGCAGGTACGAGTGATGCAAGGAATCTAGGCCTTGAATTGCAAAGGACGGGACATGCTGTAACTGCCACTGTTGTGACGGAATCTGCAGCCTCAAGTCTTGCTGACGTTGGCTTGCCTCATTTAATAGGGCGACTAACAGCGGAAGAAATGGCGACTATTATAACGGAACAAGGCTTTCAATTGGTGGTAGATGCCTCTCATCCATTTGCAGAAGAGGCATCGAAAAATGCCATGGCAGCAGCTGAAAAAGCGCAAGTTCCTTATATTCGCTATGAACGTGCCCATGAACATTATGCACACCCACTTATTACAGTCGTGAAAGATTATGAGGAAGCAGCTCAGTTAGCAGCAGAAAAACGTGGTGTCATTATGCTGACAACAGGTAGTAAAACGCTTGCTACATTTACGAAAGTTTTACAAGGCTTAGAAAATACAAGAGTAATTGCTCGTATGCTCCCACGACTTGACAATATGGAAAAATGTGAGGCGCTCGGTGTGGTACAGCGAGATATTGTAGCCATTCAAGGCCCATTTTCAAAGGAATTAAATGAAGCATTATTCCGTCAATATGGAGTGACCTTAATGATTACCAAAGAAAGCGGCAAAGTCGGCTCAGTAGATGAGAAGCTAGAGGCAGCCCTTGCCTGTTCTATAGAAACAATTCTTATTGCAAGACCCAATATTAAATATGGCCAGCAATATTCCACTTTTAAAGAAGTGTTACAGGCTGTACAACATACACTTTAGGAGGCAATGACAATGGATTTTAAAACAGATTTCAAACCATTAACAGTAGACCCAGATAAAATTTACGATTACAGTTTCTCGATTATCGCGGAGGAAATGGGGGAGCATGACTTTTCAGAGGATGAATGGAAGGTTGTGCGCCGTATTATCCATGCATCTGCTGACTTTGAGCTAGGTCGTAGCGTTATTATTACACCAGGAGCACTTGAAGCAGGTGTTAAGTCTATTCTGGCAGGGCGTCATGTAATTGCGGATGTGCAAATGATTGAAAGTGGTTCTGGTAAAAAACGTTTCCAAAAACATGGTGGCGATTTACATTGCTATATTGCGGATGAGGATGTATCTGTAGAAGCGAAAAAGCAAAATACAACTCGTGCCATTATATCGATGCAAAAAGCCTCAAAATTGCATGAAGGCGGTATTTATGCTATTGGTAATGCCCCAACTGCATTACTAGAATTGATTCGTTTAATTAAAGAAGGCTTAGCAAAACCAGATTTAATTATTGGTATGCCTGTAGGTTTCGTGTCTGCGGCTGAATCGAAAGAAGAGCTGCTAAAACTTGAAGGTATTCCGTACATTACAAATGTTGGTCGTAAAGGCGGTAGTACAGTGACGGTTGCCGCATTAAATGCCATTTCACTTTTAGCGGATGAACAGGCGAAAAAATAATGGAGCGGAAGCCAAAAAAGGATCCTAAGGACATGCGTCACGGTTATACAACAGGAGCCTGTGCAACTGCAGTAACAAAGGCAGCTTTACTCGCCCTTATTACAAATGAAGAGCAAGAAACAAGCACGATTCATTTGCCAATAGGTAGGGATGCGACCTTTACCATTGAAAAATGCCTATTTGAAAACAATGCCGTCAGCTGTGAAACGATTAAAGATGCTGGTGATGACCCAGATGCCACACATCAGGCACTCATCGTCGGTACTGTGAGCTGGGCAGAGACACCTGGTATTCATTTAGATGGAGGGATTGGAGTCGGGCGTGTGACAAAGCCCGGCTTACCAGTGCCTGTTGGAGAGGCAGCCATTAACCCTGTCCCACGGAAAATGATTCACAGCACTGTTCAAGGTGTATTGGACGAATTTCAAATTACACGAGGGGTTAACGTAGTGATTTCCGTACCTAAGGGTGAGGAGATTGCGAAAAAAACGTTAAATGGTCGTCTTGGTATACTTGGAGGCATCTCTATTTTAGGCACAAGGGGAACCGTCGTGCCTTTTTCAAGTTCTGCGTATATGGCTAGTATTGTACAGGCCATTAGCGTCGCTAAAGAGGCTGGCTGTGAGCATTTAGTAGTGACAACAGGTGGTCGCAGTGAAAAATTTGGGATGAAACAATACCCCCATTTACCTGAAGAAGCTTTTGTTGAAATGGGTGATTTTGTTGGCTTTACTTTAAAGCATTGTAAGCGACTCGGTATTAAACAAGTGTCCCTTGTCGGGATGATGGGGAAATTTTCAAAGGTGGCACAAGGGGTAATGATGGTGCATTCCAAAAGTGCTCCGATTGACTTTAACTTTTTAGCACAACTTGCCGAAGATGTAGGGGCAGATGCAGACACAATAACCGAAATACGAGAGGCCAACACAGCGTCGCAAGTAGGTGAAATTATGATGGAAAAAGGATATGAATCATTTTTCCATCGTATGTGTGAGGCCTGCTGCTATTCCTCCATTCATCATATAAAGGGCGGTTTAACGCTTTCCACATCGATTTATTCGATGCAGGGACAATTATTAGGAAGGGCTGATGACATTGCATCGATCGATGAAATTAATTGGGATCGGGGATAACGGATTAGCAAGCTTATTCCCACAATACCGCCAGTGGATTGAAGACTGTGAGGTACTTGTAGGTGGTGAGCGCGTGCTTGATTTTTTCTCCCATTTTACAGGGGAAAAAATCATGATCAAAGGAGGTCTTTCAGCACTTGTTGAGAGATTGTCAGAGGAAACAAGAAATACGATTATTCTCGCATCTGGAGATCCATTGTTTTATGGCGTGGGAGGCTATTTAGCGAAAAAGCTAGATTTGGAGGTTTATCCATATATGAGCTCCGTACAGCTAGCCTTCGCGAAAATGGGAGAAAGCTGGCAGGATGCTTATGTCACAAGTATTCATGGACGACCTATGAAAGGCTTGGCACAGCGCATCGATGGGAAAAAGAAAATAGCTCTATTAACAGATGCTGAAAATAGCCCAAATGCGCTCGCACGTTATTTAAAGCATTTTGGTATGATCGAATATCGTGCATTTGTAGCCGAAAATCTACAGGGTGAAGATGAAAAATATGATTGGTATTCGTTAGATGAAATGGAGACCACACATTTTTCTCCTTTAAACGTAGTTATTTTACAACAAATCATTGAACCTAAACGCTACACACTCGGTATCGATGATGAAGAGTTTTCTCAACGAAAGCCAGATAAAGGACTCATTACCAAAAAAGAAATTCGTGTCTTAAGCTTACAGGCGATGCAACTTCAAAAGGATAGTGTTATTTGGGATATTGGCACATGCACAGGATCTATGGCCATTGAAGCAGGTAAGCTTTCACCTGAGGGACAAGTTTACGCCGTTGAAAAAAATGCACCTGATTTAGAAAACTGTCTGCACAATCAGCAAAAATTCCGTGTGGATATAACAGCAATTCATAGTAGAGCTCCAGAGGGACTCGATAATTTCCCAGACCCTGATGCCATTTTTATCGGTGGTACTGGTGGTGAAATGGTCGAATTACTACAATTGTGCTGTAACCGCTTAAAACCAAATGGTCGCATTGTTTTAAATGCAGCGACAATTGAAAATTTATATAAAGCAGTGGAAGCGTTTAAGGCTTGTGATTTTGAGGTTGATATTTTACAGGCACAGCTTGCGCGTAGCAAACCGATCTTAAATATGACACGCTTTGTGCCATTAAATCCAATATTTATTATTTCGGCTTATCGAAAGGAAGAAAATCATGAATAATTTAGGTGTTTTATATGGCTTGGGCGTTGGTCCTGGCGATCCAGAATTAATTACAGTGAAGGCGTTTCGTGTGATTCAAGAGTCACCTGTTATTGCCTATCCGAAAAAACTTAGAGGCAGTAAGAGTTATGCCCATCGTATTGTAGATGTTTATATTAATCCAGAAGAAAAAGATATGCTTGGTCTTGTATTTCCTATGACGAAGGATGAAGCTGTCCTTGAGCGTGAATGGACTAAGTCAGTCGAGCTTGTATATGAAAAATTACAGGAGGGCAAGGATGTGGCCTTCGTTACAGAAGGTGATCCGTTATTATATAGTACGTTTATCCATATGATGAAGTTAATGCAGGACATGCATCCAGATGTAGAAATTCGTACGGTTCCGGGGATATCTTCATTTAATGGCTCCGCTTCTCGACTTGGCATTGCATTAGCAGATGGTGATGACCGTGTCGCAATTATTCCTGCCTATGATGATTATGGGGCAATGCGTGAAGCTATTGAAAGTCATGATGCTGTGGTCTTTATTAAAGTAGCAAAAGTAATTGATTTAATGCTTCAGGTACTACGTGATTTAGATTTACTGGATAAAGCATCTGTTGTGACAAAGGTAACATCTGACGAAGAAGTAATTTGGGATGTACGTGAGTTGGATGGTGTCGATTTAGAATATTTAACATTAATGGTGGTGCGTAAATAATGAAGAAAATCTATATAGTCGGCGCTGGTCCTGGTGATCCAGATTTAATTACAGTTAAAGGCTTACATATGTTACAAACAGCAGATGTTGTTATGTATACAGATTCATTAGTGAGTGAAGATCTCATTGCGAAAGCTAGACCAGATGCGGAAATTATTCGAACAGCTGGTATGCATTTAGAGGAAATGGTCGCTGTGATGGCTGATCGGGTCCATGCTGGGAAAATAGTAGCTCGCATGCATACAGGTGATCCGGCCATGTATGGAGCGATTATGGAACAAGTAGCACTCTTAAAAAATCAAGGCATTGGCTACGAAGTTATTCCAGGGGTTAGCTCTGTTTTTGCATCAGCAGCGGCTATTGGGGCTGAGCTAACGATTCCTGATTTAACACAAACTTTAATTTTAACTCGTGCTGAAGGGCGTACCCCTGTACCCGAATTTGAAAAATTACGTGATTTAGCAAGCCATCATTGTACAATTGCTCTATTTTTAAGTGCGACGCTTACAAAGAAAATTGTCAAAGAACTACAAAGTGCTGGTTGGGCTGATGATACACCCGTAGCGGTTATTCAGCGTGCTTCTTGGCCAGATCAAAAAATTGTTCGTACGACATTAATAGAATTAGATGAAGCGATGCGCGTGAATGGAATTCGTAAGCATGCGATGATTCTAGCAGGTTGGGCACTAGATCCTGATATTCATGATAAGGATCAATATCGCTCGAAATTATATGATGCAACCTTTACACATGGCTTTAGAAAAGGTGTGAAGACAAGTGATTGAGTTACAAGAGGGGATATTACCAGAAGTTGATCAGCGCAATGCATATGCTGTTGTAGCGATTACAAAGCACGGTGTTCAAATAGGACGTCGTCTCCAACAAACGTTTGCCGCTAGTGATTTGTATTATATGAGTAAATTTGAACAGGGCGATGAGGAGGAAAAGCATATTCAACTGTTTACTGGAACAGTTCGTTTGCTTTTGCCGACTCTATTTAAACAATACAAGGGTTTGATTTTAATTATTTCTTTAGGTGCAGTTGTAAGAATGATCGCACCCATTTTAAAGGATAAAAAGACTGATCCGGGTGTTGTGGTTATTGATGATCGAGGCGAAAACGTAATAAGTGTCTTGTCAGGACATCTTGGCGGTGCCAATGAACTAACACATGAGGTAGCGGCAGCTCTTGGTGCCAACCCTATTATTACAACAGCTTCCGATGTGCAAAAGACTATTCCTGTCGATCTATTTGGTGCACGTTTTGGATGGGTTTGGGATAGTGCCGATAAATTAACGCCTGTAAGCGCTTCTGTCGTCAACGAGGAACATGTGGCAATTGTGCAGGAAACTGGTGAACGAGATTGGTGGATGCGTGATACACCAATGCCTGAGCATATTAAAATTTATCCATCTACACAGACGGCCATAGAGGCTAAGCCTCATGCAACATTGTTAATAACGGACCGTATAATCGAACGAGAAGAAGAGGTTTTGCTTGAAAATGGTGTCATTTATCGACCAAAATCAATTATCTTAGGCATGGGCTGTAATCGTGGTACCTCTATTGAGGAGATTGAACAAGTCATTGATGAAACCCTGGCAGAGCTTAAACTTTCGAAAAAAAGTGTGAAGGCACTTTGTACAATTGATCTGAAGAAAGATGAGCAATGCTTCCTAGATATTACCCAAAAATATGATTGGGAGTTCGTTACCTATTCACCGACAGAATTAAATGAAATTGAGTTCCCATCACCCTCAGAAACAGTCTTTAAATATACAGGGGCATATGGTGTCAGTGAACCTGCGGCTATGCGTTATGCTCAAGTCAAATCACTCATCTTAGAAAAGAAAAAATCAGGTAATGCTACGATTTCAGTTGCTAGATACCTATTTTAAGGAGGAAGTCCATGCAAACAAATCGCTTTGTACTAGCTGGGACAGGCAGTGGTGTAGGTAAAACTACTTTTACTATTGGACTGATGAAGGCTCTACAAAATAAAGGGAAAGTCGTGCAGGGCTTTAAATGTGGGCCTGATTATATCGATCCAACCTATCATACGGCAGTAACAGGTAGAGTTTCACGCAATATTGATAGTTGGATGTTCTCGCATGAAGCAGTATGTGATATTGTAGCTCGCGCAAGTAGGGATGCAGACGTCTCTATTATTGAGGGTGTAATGGGCTTTTATGATGGTAAAAGTCCATTATCAGATGCTGGTTCTGCCGCAGATATTAGTGTAGTAACAGAGAGTCCAGTTATTTTAATCGTTAATTGTGCAAGTATGGCTAGAAGTGTTGCGGCAGTTGTGAAAGGATTTCAATTATTATCAAATAAACCAAATATCGTTGGTGTAATAGCAAATCAAGTTGGTAGCGTTGGCCATTATGAAATTGCCAAGACTGCTATTGAACAAGAATGTGGGGTTCCTGTAATCGGCTACTTAAAGCGCGAAGAAGGGATTGATATTCCAAGTCGTCATTTAGGATTAGTCCCTGCTATTGAAAGAGGAGAGCTTCATTCATTTTTTGACAAGCTAGGAGACCTGATGGCTGAGACCATTGACTTAGAGCAATTACTCCGTATAACAAAGGCCCCGGTACTTCAGGAATCAGGCAAATTATTTACAGAAGAGCCTACACAAAATATTTGTCTCGCTGTAGCAAAAGATGCGGCATTTAATTTTTATTATGAAGAAAATTTGGCGTTATTACGGGCGAAAGGTGCGACATTACAATTTTTCTCACCACTTGCCAATGAGCCAGTACCAGCAGAGGCAGATGGCTTATATATAGGGGGTGGCTTTCCTGAAGAGTTTGCGCAGACACTTGCGGCAAATACGATTGCCAAACAATCTATACGTGAAGCCATAAACAAAGGTCTACCGACTTTGGCTGAATGTGGAGGCTTTATGTATTTAACAGAAGCTATTACAGATAGCCATGGGGAGCGTTATGACATGGTAGGTGTAATCCCAGGGGAAGTAGCGATGCAAACAAAGCTAGCAGCACTTGGCTATCGTGAAATTTTTGGTACAGCAGGTAATTTCTTAATCGGTTCAGAGGAACAGGCAAAGGGACATGAATTCCACTATTCCAAGTATAGCGGCTCCCATCATACACCTGCCTATGAAACAATTGGACGCTTTGGCAAAAAGCAAGAAGGCTTTCAAGTAGGGAATTTGGTGGCTGGTTATACGCATTTTCATTTTGTATCAAACCCAAAGCTAGTTGACAATTGGTTAACAGCTTGCAAGAAGGTGAAGAATGATGACTAATTATTTTCCTATTCATATTAATTTAGAATATAAAACGGTTGTAATCGTAGGCGGTGGTCATGTAGCCACACAAAAGGTAGCATCCCTTTTACCAGCGAAGGCGAATATCGTCATCGTTAGTCCAGCCTTGCATGAAGATTTACAGCCACTAGCCGAATTGGGGCAAATTACTTGGAAACGAAAAGAGTTTGAACCACGTGATTTGGATGATGCAATCCTTATTATTGCTGCCACAAATGTGACGGCTGTTAACGAAGCCGTGCAAGAGGCGGCACAGCATTGGCAATTAATTAATCGAACAGATAGACAAAGTGAAAGTGATTTTATTACCCCAGCGACAGTTCGTCGTGGTCCTTTAGTGTTAACTGTCTCGACATCAGGAGCAAGTCCCGGGCTAGCACGTAAAATTAAAGCAGACTTAGAGGATCAATTTGATGATGCCTATGAAGATTACGTATGCTTTTTGCAGCAAGCTCGTTTAATGGTTGCTGCAAAGTTTGATAAAGGCCCACAAAGACGTGCGGCATTACAGGCCTTGCTAGAGCCAAACATCCTTGAATGGACACGTCAAGGTGAGATTGATAGACGTGAAGCTTATTTACAACAACTATTGATGGGAGAAAAGCAATGAAGGATGGAATAGTTTATATCGTTGGCGCAGGACCTGGAGATCCAAAGCTCATTACGGTCTATGGTCTGGAATGTATTCAAAAGGCTGATATTATTGCGTATGACCGTCTTGTAAATCCGGCATTGCTAGACTTCGCAAAAAAGGATGCGGAGCTCGTTTACTGTGGGAAATTACCAGGGAAACACCACCTGATTCAGGATGAAATTAATGCATTACTTGTGGAGAAGGCGCAGGAAGGCAAAATTGTCACACGTCTTAAAGGTGGCGATCCATTCGTCTTTGGCCGTGGTGCAGAAGAGGCTGAAATCTTAAAAAATCATGGCATTGTCTATGAAATTGTGCCAGGTATCACAGCAGGTATTGCGGCTCCTGCTTATGCGGGGATTCCTGTGACACATAGAGACTTTGCCACAAGTTTTGCCCTCGTGACAGGACATGGCCGAGAAGAAAAAGGACAGGATTTTTTAAATTGGCCAGCATTAGCAACTGGTATTGATACTGTCGCTTTTTATATGAGCGTTGGTAATATTGCCTACATAGCTCGAAAATTAATCGACAATGGACGTAAAGCCACAACACCTGTCGCGGTGATTGAATGGGGAACGACTGCTCAACAAAGAACTATAACAGGGCAACTAGATGAAATTGCGAACATTATTGAACGTGAAGGATATCATAATCCTTCCATGATTGTAGTAGGTGATGTCGTCAATGTACGTGAAAAAATTCAATGGTTTGAAGAGCAGGGACTTGCTTTTTCATAATCATCTCATTGAGAGAGCAGAAGGAGGAAGCAATATGACAGTCATCGAAGCACTAAAAAAGCGTCGAGCTATTCGGAATTACACAACACAGCCAGTAGAAAAAGAGAAAATTGAGCAAATATTACAAGCAGCTACATTTGCCCCTAATGACAGAATGAGAGAGCCTTGGCACTTCTACGTCATTCGAGGTGAAGCAATGGAGCGTTATGAGGAAATGGCGAGTGCTTATTTACAGGAACGCTTCCCGACAAAGCCGAATTTAGTGGAAAGCTCATTAAAGGTTGTACAAACAACCCCTGTCGCAATTGTTGTGACAGCAGATGTTGTGGAGGGAGATGCCGATGCGACAGAGGACAATGTTTTTGCTGTATGCAGTGCCATTATGTCGATGTGGCTAACAGCAGAGGAGCTAGGTCTTGGCTTTGTTTGGCGTACACGTGGTGTTGGACTTGTTCATGATCCGCGCATGCATTCGTTTATCGGTGCAAGTGAAGCACAGAAAGTGGTAGGGACGATTTTTATCGGCTACCCACAAGAACAGGAGCTTAACGACAAGAAGCGTACATCATTTCAAGAAAAGACAACTTGGCTGTAAGGAGGCTAATAGCATGGCAAGAAAAGGCTTGTTTTTAGTGTATACAGGCGAAGGAAAGGGCAAAACGACAGCATCTCTAGGTGTAACATTACGTGCGGTAGGTCGTGGGTTAAATGTGCGTTATATGCAATTTATTAAATCACCTGAGCGTACGTACGGAGAGCAAATTGCCCTGCGTAAGCTAGGTGTGGAAATGGAACAAATGGGCATTGGCTTCACTTGGACCAAAACACCAGAGGAGCATCGTGTAGCCTTATCGAAGGCATGGAAAAAAACGAAGGCAGCTCTACAAGATGACAGCATTGATTTATTAGTGTTAGATGAGCTAAACAATGCATTGGCTATAAGTAAGTTTCCAATTGATGATGTTCTACCACTGGCAGAAGTCATAGAAGCTATTCAGCAACGTCCATCGACCATGCATTTAGTGGTGACAGGACGAAGTGCCAATCCCGCGTTGCTAGCAATGGCTGATTTAGTTTCTACGATTGATGCTACTAAGCATTATTATGATGAAGGTATTCCAGCTGTGAAGGGGCTTGAATTTTAAAGCATCCTTCACCTTCAGGGTGGATGAATTACTCTGAACTAGGTGAACTACGCATGTTGGATAAGAGTGATTACTAACGGAACGAAGGCAAATAACCGTGTCTCGTGGAACAGAATATGGCAGCGTGACACCTATAATGACGGAGGGAAAATGATTATGCCAGCAAAATCGATCATGATTCAAGGAACTGCTTCCGATGTTGGAAAAAGTATGATTTGTACGGCATTGTGTCGTATATTTTCGGATGATGGCTTTAAAGTTGTCCCCTTTAAATCGCAAAATATGGCGCTTAATTCATTTGTAACAAAAGACGGTGGAGAAATTGGTCGTGCACAAGGAGTACAGGCTGAAGCTGCCCGTGTTGTTGCAACAACTGATATGAACCCTATTTTGCTCAAACCAAAGCAAGATATGATGTCTGAGGTCATCGTCCACGGAAAGCATTTTTTAAATATGGATGCCAAAACATATCGCAATAATTTTGTCCAGGAAGCGATGCCCATCGTCGAAAAATCAGTTCGTACGCTTCAAAATACATATGATGTCATTGTCTTAGAGGGGGCAGGAAGCCCAGCAGAGATTAACTTAAAGGATCGTGATATTGCTAATATGCGAATGGCACATTTAGCAGATGCAGCGGTTGTCCTTGTTGCCGATATTGATCGTGGTGGGGTTTTTGCCTCGATTGTTGGTACGCTGGCATTGCTAGATGAGGCGGAGCGGGCACGAGTGAAAGGGCTAATCATCAACAAATTTAGAGGTATGCGTGAATTATTGGATGATGGTTTGGCATGGGTGGAGCAAGAAACAGGCATTCCAGTGCTAGGTGTTGTGCCTTATTTAGAGGTCAATATTGAAGCGGAAGATTCACTCGCTTTATCATCATTACGCTTTAAAAAGCCAAAACCAGGAGAATTTGCTGTTGATGTGGCGATGATTCGTTTACCCCGTATTTCAAATTTCACAGATATCGATCCATTTTTTGATGAGCCTGAAGTGGGAGTTCGATTAATTGGAAAAGTTCATGAACTTGGTACGCCAGATTTGCTCATACTACCAGGAACAAAAAGCACAATGGATGATTTAGCCTGGTTAAAGGCACAGGGCTTCGATCAAGCCATTGCCCGATTAAGGGAGCATGGCACCAAAATTATTGGAATTTGTGGTGGTTTTCAAATGCTTGGCGAGACGCTATTAGATCCAGATGCAGTGGAGGGCAATGGTGAATCTGCTTATGGTCTTGGCTTATTGCCAATGGAAACTATTTTTGTAGGCAATAAAAAAACGGTACAAATGACTGGCACAAGAGGACAGGACCTATTGACCGGCTATGAAATTCATCTAGGACGAACAAAAATTTTACGTGATGAAGTTACATCGTTTTTACAGCTTGAGGATGGTCGAGAGGATGGCGCTATTAGTCAAGACGAACAGGTGATTGGCACGTATTTCCATGGTTTATTCCATAACCGTACGTATACCCGTCAGCTTATCAATGACATCCGTGTAAAAAAAGGATTAGCTGCCTTACCTCGTGAGGTAAAAAGCGATGCTGAAAGAAGAGAAGATGCCTACAATATGTTAGCTAGTCACGTACGAGCAAATCTTGATATGAAAAAAGTATATGAATTATTATCAATAGAGGTATCTGTATGACAAGAAAAGGACCATTAGCCATTAATTTTGAAGCATTATGGCAAGAAGGTATGAAAGACTGGCATGGGCATATGCCTGAGCGTATGGTGAATGATCAGCTAGAAGAGCAATTTTGGGCACAATCTGTTGCACGAAAAAATATGGGGCAAACTGATCCGTATGCTGCACGCATTTTTCAGGAGCTTCAAAAAAGTATTGAGCCCCAACATTCTGTATTAGAAATTGGACCTGGCTGGGGAAATTACACCTTTCCTTTAGCAGATAGAGTAAACAAGCTCACATGTGTGGATAGCTCCGAAAGTATGTTGCAGTACTTACAGCAGTGTATGCCTCATCAGGAGCACGTTTCCTACGTAAATGCAAAATGGGAGTGTTTAGAAAAAGATGAGATTGAGCCACATGATATCGTCTTAGGCGTCAATTGTTTTTACCGTATGTATGAAATTAAAGCTGCTTTAGCACATATGAATCGACTCGCGACCAAACGGGCCATCATAGGGATGACGACTGGGCCCATTCAGCCACACTACGAACGATTGTATGAAAAGTATGGCTATACGATCAAATTCCCCCGAAGAGATTATATAGAGTTTTTAAATCTACTATACGAAATGGATATTTACGCAGATTGTCAAATTATTCCTTTAGAGCGCGTCTATGCTTATGAAAGCTATGAACAGCTAGTGACGACTCAAAGTAAAAAAATATTAAATACAGATGTCAAACAAGCACACGTTGAGGAATCGCTGCAACCTTTTATTGAAGAAAAAGATGGTCGCTATTATTATCGTCATGATTTTCATGCAGCCCTTGTTTCTTGGCAACCAAAATAAACGACAAAACCTTTGGAGAAAGCTTTTACCAAAGGTTTTTCTTATGAGGCCCAATAAGGTACAATAAAACGATAAAACATGAAGTGAGGTGGCATTTGTGCAGCTACATTTTTTAGGAACAGGCGCAGGCATGCCTTCCAAAGAACGAAATACGAGTGCTCTGATGGTAAAGCTGTTAGACGAAATAAGTGAAATGTGGCTTTTTGATTGTGGAGAGGCAACTCAACATCAAATTTTACACACCTCGTTAAAGCCGCGGAAAGTGTCAAAAATTTTTATTACGCATCTTCATGGTGATCATATTTTTGGATTGCCTGGCTTTTTAAGTTCTCGTTCGTTTCAAGGAGGAGATGAACCTCTAACAATCTTCGGTCCAGCAGGCTTACAGCAATGGATTGAACAAACTTTCTCTTTATCAAAGACTCATTTAACATATCCTTTGCACTTTGTAGAAGTTCAAGAAGGGATTGTATATGAGGATGATTGTTTCACGGTACACGCGAAGGAATTGCGTCATGTTGTTCCATGCTACGGATATCGTATTGAACAAAAGGATTTACCTGGCGAATTATTAATCGAGAAAGCCAAGGATTTAGGTGTTCCCCAGGGACCTCTTTTAGGACAATTGAAAAGAGGGCATGATGTCGTGCTTGATAACGGTGAGGTCATAAAAGCGAAAGATGTTGTTGCACCAGCCAAAAAAGGCTTTACACTGACCATTTTAGGTGACACGAAATATTGTGAGGAAGCTGTTCAACTATCAATGGGTGCTGACATCATTGTACATGAAGCAACATTTGACGGCACAACAACCGATTTAGCAGCCAATTATGGTCATGCTACCAATTTGGAGGCAGCCAAGGTCGCACAGCTAGCAGGGGCACAATATTTACTATTAAATCATTTAAGTGCTCGCTTTCTTCCACAAGATTTACCTCCATTTTTGGCAGAGGCACAGGAAACTTTCCCGCAAACGTTTCTAACTTCCGATCAAGCGATTTATACTTGGCAAAACAATACATTGCTTTAATCTGAAAAACATCTATTAATTGGAATGACAGCTAATAGATGTTTTTTGTTTATTATGCTATATATTTATAGCATCTAAAAGGAAAAATGTAGTACGATAAATCACTTATTTCCCTTATAATTGAAAAAAGGGGTGTGGTTAATATGAATCAGCAAAAGATGCCGCCAGCACTATTACGACTAATCGTTATCTTCCCAAATGTGCTGAGCTATTTATTATTATTCGGTCTCATCATGTTTGTCATAACAAATTATGAAACTTTGAAAGCAACAAATAATCTAACAGTTTGGATCATTTTTATTGTCGTCTTAGCACCAGCTGCTACATATACGACTTTTAGTATTGTGAGAAAAATACGGGCTGGACATATGTAAGCCAACACATACGTGTTACCTGTAGAAAATTAGTTCTAGAGGTAACGCGTTTTTTTTGACAAGGAGGGGAAAGTTGTTTATATTTTTGTTAGTCATGACTAACATTTCGGAGGGATTGAGCATGAAAAAAGATACAAAAGAGAAAATTCTTATGGCAGCTACAGATTTAATGACTGAAAAAGGCTATTCGAATGTTTCAGTAAAAGATATTGCCACTACTGCTGGTGTTAGTGAAATGACCGTTTTTCGTCATTTTGAAACAAAGATGGGTATTCTTCATGCGGTACTTCAAACCCATTCATATATTCCGTACTTTGAACGTTTTTTTGCCGAAGAGTTATCTGGTAATCTCGTCAATGATCTTCAGCAAATTGCTCATACATATTTAGCGTATATGGAAAAAAACAAACCCATTTTTCTCATCGCAGCCCAAGATCGCGATAGACTACCTGAACTAATGGAATCTATTTCGAATACCCAAACCCAACAGCTACAAAAGTTATTGTCTACTTATTTCCAATCTCAAATTACGCAAGGGTCGTTGAAAGAGATAGATACTTATGGGCAGGCTATTGTTTTTTTAACGAGCCTCTTTGGTTTTTTTGTAACCAATGCATTATGGGGCAATCATTTTTTAAAGGATCAAAAAGAACCTTTTATTCAACAATTCGTAGCTACTTTTGTGAGTGGAGTAAGCGTATAGCTTTTCCCTCACTAAAAGTGCTATATATTTTCAAATAAAATGTTAGTTACCACTAACTAACAATAGGAGGATGTAATATGAACGACAAAAGAAATTTAATTGTAGCGATTCTATTATCTGCTGCCTTTGTATCTATTCTTAATCAAACATTATTACTAATTGCCATGCCACCAATCATGGAAGATTTCAAGATTGATGCCAATTTAGCTCAATGGCTCACGACGGTTTATTTATTAACAAATGGTATTCTCATTCCAATAACTGCTTTTTTAATCGGCCGTTTCTCCAACCGATTATTGTTAATCGTAGCATTAACATTATTTAGTGTAGGCACATTTTTAGGTGCGTTTGCGCCATCCTTTCCAGTTTTATTAATTGCTAGAATCATTCAAGCATCCGGTGCAGGGATCATTATGCCTTTAATGCAAACCATTATATTAACGATGTACCCAAAAGAAAAACGTGGTTCAATTATGGGGTTTGCAGGCCTAGTAACTGGTTTTGCACCAGCAGTGGGTCCAACATTAGCAGGCTGGATTTTAGATCACCTTACATGGAGACATTTATTTTTTACGGTCTTGCCAGTCTCCGTTATTGTCCTAACAGTAGCAACTATTTTTATGAAAAATGTAACGACGAAAAAAGAGGGGCAGTTAGATAGTCTTTCTATCGTATTTTCATCCTTTGGTTGGGGAGGCTTGTTATATGGTTTCAGTATAGCGGGAGCTGTGGGGTTTCTAACAATTCAGGTATGGATATCATTAGCAGTGGGAAGCATTATGCTTGTCCTATTTATTAGACGTCAGCTCCATTTACCACAACCAATGCTTGAATTTCGTGTGTTTCAATCGACCATTTTCACGATTACAACTATATTATCAAGCGTAGTCTATGCACTTATGATCGGTACGCAAATACTGTTAACTTTTTATATTCAAAATGTACGTCAATTGACCGCACTTGAAACGGGGTTGGTGTTATTGATGGGTGCATTAGTGATGGGCATCATGTCACCAATGACAGGGAAAGTTTTCGATAAGGTTGGAGGTAAAGGCTTAGCACTTGTAGGATTTACCTGTATTTTGCTTGGGTCTAGTGTATTAATAGGGTTATCAATGAATACGAGTCTTTGGTTACTGGCACTTCTATTTACTACGATTTCATTTGGCATTTCCATGATTATGATGCCTCTGACAACGGCTGGTATGAATGCTTTACCTCTAGCATTGATGGCACATGGAACAGCAATGAATAGCACATTGCGTATGGTTGGAGGAGCATTAGTCACTGCGTTATTAGTTACAATCATGAGCACAGTCACTACGCTTCAGCTACAGATGGGCACCGCAAATGCGATGCTGTATGGAATTCGTTCAGCCTTTTTCGCGACAACCATTTTAAGTATGATAGGACTCATATTGTCTTTCTTATTAGAGAAAAAGAACGCTTCATAGCTCTAACTTTCTGGGACGCATAAAAATAGCTTTTCCAGGGAAACTAAGAGAGAAAAACTTTTATAAAAAAGAGAGGTGCCTTTTGTGAATCCAATAAATTGTGATTTTTCACCAATGAAAGAAACATTAAAAGATGAGCTTCTCCAAGTGATTATGTCATTACAGCAAAGTGTTCAACAAATGGATACTGATACAAATTGTCTCCTTGGCAATTTTGAAAAAATTAAAGAAAGATTTGTGGCAATTGAAATGAAAGCAGCCACGTTTTATTTAAATTGTTATCTTTCCCCGTTTACTGAAAAGTATCCAGAACTATCGCATAGTGTACAAAATATGTCGCTGAGAAGACATGGTGGATTAATTGTGATTCAGCGAGAAGACGCTTTGGAGAATCTAGTTCAGCCTGGTATTCATATAGGTGCTGACTTAACTCATTCGTTAGTAGAATCTATTTTTTTCCCGGGCAATCCACTTCACGATGGTGCTGTATTAGTCAATCATAATCAAATTGAATCGGCAGCAAATGTATTACCACTGTCAGAGCGCTATACAGGTGAAAGGAAATTAGGCACAAGACACCGTGCAGCATTGGGATTAAGTGAGGTCAGTGATGCACTTGTTATGGTTGTATCAGAAGAAACAGGGAGAATCTCATTTGCTTTTAAAGGAAATCTATATCCTATTACCACTCATGGGATCATATAGGGGTATTCCCTATGTATTTAATATCTCAAATTCGAGATATTTTCCTTGCTACTTTATCACTTGCGTGGTAAAGTGATAACAGAAGGGAGGATAAAGTCGTGAAAAATCATACATTAGGTACTTTAACCTGGATTCGCATGATGCGCTTTACAGCCCAAAGTAATCAATTATCCAATGAATTTTTAAAACGTTTTGATCTAACAACAGCACAATTTGATGTGCTGATCCAAATTAAAACCTATGCACCTATTACACAATGTCAACTAGCAGAAAAAGTAACGGTCACACAAGGTGGAATGTCTCGAATGCTAGCAAGACTTGAAAAAGAGGGACTGATTGAGCGTAAGCAAAATTGGAAGACGAAGGCGATTTCGTTGACTGCAAAAGGGGAGCAAATGATTGATGCAGCAACACCTAGTCAGCTTCACTTCCAATCCTCATTTTTTGAAGATGTATTAACAGATGAAGAAATGAAAACTTTATATAAAGTCATGACAAAGCTGGAAAAGCATAGTCAGGAAAAAAAATTGCCACTTGCGTAATTTTTTTTACCCTATCACTTGCTTAGTCAAGTGATTTAGAGGAGGAGCAGTCAAATGAACAAATTAAGTGGGCACCATCATATTTCCATGCTAACGAAAAATGGTAAACAAAATAATCATTTTTACACAAAAATTTTAGGGTTACGACGCGTAAAGAAAACCGTGAATCAAGACTCCCCATCTATGTATCATTTATTTTATGGAGACTTAACAGGGGCGGCGGGTACAGAATTAACATTTTTTGAGATGCCTGTTGCGGGACGTACAGTGCGAGGAACCAATGCGATAACACGTATTGGTCTACTTGTACCAAGCTATGAGAGTTTACTTTATTGGAAAGGTCGATTTCAAGAACTCAGGGTTGAACATAGTGACATCACCACATATACGGGGAAAGATGCCTTGTTTTTTGAAGATCATGAAGGATTAAGAATGGTGTTATTAAACCATCATGGTCAGGAAACGCCAACTCAATGGCAACCATGGGATGGCAATGAAATCCCTGAAGAGCATCGCATTTTAGGAATGGGTACAGTTGAAATTACGGTGCGTTATTTACAACGGACTGTAAATTTACTACAAGATTTATTTCACTATACAGTTGTTGCAGAAAATGACCAAGGGACAGTTCTGCAATCGATAGAGGGAGAAGTACTTGGTGAGATTCTTGTTAAAGAATTAGAAGGTCCAAGCGAAAAGCCAGGTAAAGGGAGTATTCACCATCTTGCTATACGTGTAGCAACGATGGAGGAACTTCAAGAATGGGATACAAAAATTAAAGAACTAGGGTTGACTAGTACAGGTGTCGTCGATCGTTATTATTTCCAAAGTCTTTATTTTAGAGATCGTAACGGAATTCTATTTGAAATGGCGACAGATGGCCCAGGGTTTACGGTGGATTCCACAGTAGATGAACTAGGAAAAGAGCTAGATCTTCCGCCATTTTTAGAAGAAAAACGAGCAGAAATTGAAGCGATTTTAGAGCCGCTTGAATAAGGAGAGATAAGTCATAATGGAAAAATATCGTATTGATCAATCACAAGGACTTGAATTTGGGCTGTATTCTTTAGGAGACCATATTCCCAACCCATTAACAGGAGAACGAATTTCTGCGCAGCAACGACTAAGAGAGCTAGTTGAAGCTAGCCAATTAGCGGAGCAAGCGGGCATTGATGTATTTGGAATTGGTGAAAGTCATCAATCGTATTTTACAACACAGGCACATACTGTCGTGTTAGGTGCTATCGCGCAAGCAACATCTAAAATTAAACTATCCAGCTCTGCCACTGTGTTAAGTGTTTCAGATCCTGTGCGTGTTTATGAGGATTTTGCAACCATTGATTTATTATCAGATGGTCGTGCGGAAATTGTGGCGGGACGCGGTTCGCGAGTAGGAGCATACCATTTGCTTGGTGTAGATTTACAGGATTATGAAGAACTTTTTGAGGAAAAATTAGAGCTACTCATGAAAATCAATGATGAAGAGCTTGTGACATGGGAGGGCCAATTCCGTGCCCCACTTCATAATGCTCAAATATTACCGCAGCCAAAAAAAGGCTCATTACCGATTTGGCGTGCAGTTGGTGGGCCGCCAGCGAGTGCCATCAAAGCAGGATATATGGGAATTCCCATGATGTTAACGACTCTTGGTGGGCCGGCTGCGAACTTTAAGCCATCAGTTGATGCATATCGAGAAGCGGCAGAGCGACAAGGCTTTGATCCAAATGAATTGCCAGTTGCCACAACAAGCTTGTTTTATGTAGCCGATACAACAAAAGAGGCATTGCAAGGGATGTATCCACATTTAAATGGTGGTTTTCAAGCGATACGTGGGGGAGGCTATCCAAAGCAGCAATTTGCACAAGCAACAGATACACGGGATGCGTTAATGGTCGGAAGCAAGGAGCAAATTATTGAGAAATTACTTTATCAATATGAGCTTTATGGCATGCAACGATTTATGGCTCAAATTGATTTTGGAGGCGTGCCATTCGATAAAATCATGAAAAATATTGAAATGATCGGTAATGACATTATTCCTGCAATGAAAAAATATACAGCAAAATAAGGAGCGAACAGTCATGAAAATTGTCGCACTTGCCGGTTCTATTATCGGCTCAAAAACAAGAACAGCTATGCATAAATTTGTCGAAATGGTCCAAAAAAAATACCCGGAGCATGAAGTGACGCTTCTGGATCTCGCTGACTATCAACTAGTATTTAGTGATGGACGTAATTATTTTGACTATGAGGGCGATACAAAATATGTGACAGAAACCATCATGGCTGCGGATGCTATTGTTATTGGTACGCCAACATTCCAGGCATCCATTCCAGCAACATTGAAAAATATCTTTGACTTATTACCAGTCAATGCCTTTCGCGATAAAGTGGTCAGTGTTGTGGTCACAGCAGGTACGTCGAAGCACTACTTAATGGTGGAGCAGCAATTAAAGCCGATTCTTGCTTACATGAAGGCCCATATTGTGCCAACCTATGTATTTATAGAAGAAAAAGACTTTTTACGCAAAGAAATTGTCAATGATGATGTTCTTTTCCGTCTTGAACGGTTAGCAGAGGATACTGTAATGGTAACAGACGCATTTGCAGAAATTCGTGCGAAAAAGGATGCTGAATACGATTTTTAAAGATTAAAAGAAACGCTGTGTAGCAATAGGGCACAGCGTTTCTTTTTATTGTACATGCTAGCAGTTGGCCCATTTAAACCAGCGTGCATGCCCATCTGGTCGTTCCATTGTACGAATCGGCTCGATGGTGCCAAGATGCATAAAATCTTGATGTAGCTGTAAGTCAAATAGATTATTATAGCAATGATAAAGAGGTCGCACCATGCTTATTTCCTTTAACTGCTCCATTAATTCATGCCGTAATGATAATGGCATTTGATTGGCGACATGTGTATGATAAACGACTAACATTGCCTCTTGCGCAATTGTTTGACTAAGCTCTTTGATCAGTTGGATTGCATCACCCTTTATTAACTGAATATCTAATTGACCAAAGATAGGGAGAGCTTCATTCAACAACAATCGACGTTCGTGGTGTTCAGGCCAGATTAAAGCTTGCAGCCATTGACTTTCTTCCTTTTGCCGGAGATCAATAGGATTTAAATCAATGCCAATCCTTTGACAAACAACAGGTGGCTTAGACACAGTCGCAGGAAGTGTTTCCCCTTGGTTTTCTGAGGATATGGTACATCCATTGTTCGTATTGATAATGGATAATTGACGATTGTAGCAATAATTGTAGTGATCCATACCAAGCTGAAGTCCAGCACTTGCTCCTATTTCTATGAAGGCTAATGGTCGTTGATGCTTGTGATAAATGTCAGTCATCATAGGATAGAGATAGGCACAACGTCGAATTTCATTGGTTTGGACAAGTTTTTCTTGAAACAATGATTTTAATTGTGCTGTATGCGCCATTACAAATGCCTTAAAGACAGGGTAAACCCCTTGAATGGGAAGTGGAGTTGCCGTAAGAGACGCGTAATACTTAGCTAAAGGATCTTTCAAGGAACCCAATAAATATTGCACAGCCGCCAACAATAAATTGGGTGCTGGTTGATTGGGTGGAATCATGGAGGCAATCTCTAATAGCTCCTCATCCACAGCAATATTATTAGCTAAATGTTCATACAGGGGGCTAGAGTCTACACATTCCTGTTCGGCAAATATTCGAAATTGACGACTTAATGTAGCATAAGACATGTATATCTCTCCTTTTGCATCATCTATTTAATAGTCAGTCTATTATTATTGTATAATTTAGTAAATTAAATATATGTAATGAACTTAATCAAAAATAGTAATCAAGGAGGAGAAAACATGGAGTTTAAATGGTTACAGTCCTTTATTGTAGCGGCTCAAACTTGTAATTTTCGAACAGCGGCACAACAACTTCATCTTTCACAGCCAAGTATCACCGTTCACATTCAACAATTAGAAGAATTTTTGCATGTTCAATTGTTTAAGCGTGAAAGAAACCGTGTCCAATTAACTGAAGCCGGGAAGCTTTTTCAACTAGAGGCACAGCAAATGGTCCTTCAGTGGGAGCAAAGTATTGAACGTATTCGTTTAGTCAGTAAAGGCATTCACGAAAAGGTTATTATCGCTATGACCCCTTTAATGGTGGAAACTATTTTACCGCATGTTTTGTATCAATTTATCAATGATCACCCTGCATTGGAAATTTCGATTTTAGTGGAGGATTCAGCTAAAATTGAAGATTTAGTTCATCAGCATCAAGCCCATATAGGTATCTCCTTATTACCAACTCGCTATAGACATTGGCATCAAGAGCTGCTTATTGAAAGCCCGTTAGAATTAGTGATTCCATTAGATGCTTATGACGATGAAACAGGGGCTTACATCGATTATGAAGAGCTATTTCAAACATATACATTATTTACGCATCATCACCCAACTATTTGGAATGAGCTTTTACATAATTTAAGAGAAAACTATATTTTAACGAGGCAAGTATCAATTTCCCAATCCTATGTCGTAAAAAGACTAATCAAAGACGGATTAGGGATGTCTTTTCTACCTCGTATGATCGTAAGAAAAGAGCGTATGGAGGGACGTTTTAATATTGTACCGTTTGAAGGTATTTCATTGCCAAATGTACCCGTATACTTGTTCTATAAAGAGTCGACAAATGTTCCAAATGACTTACTAGAGCTTTTACTAACTAGAAATTATTTATAATTCACATGATGTTCAAAAATGAGGCAAATCTGAGTGAAATGTTTGTAAGGGTTTTCATAGACAGTGTCCCATTATGGTATGATAGATGATAGTTTGTAAGGGGGAATAAACATGGTATTTTCTCTTTTTAAAAAGAAGAAAGATTCACAGCCATTAAAAAATAGAGTTGAGTTTTGCATCACGAATTTATCGTTAGGTGCGGCAGATGCATATGATGTCTTACTAGAACGTGAAGATATTGAGATGGAGGAATCGGGTTGTACATCGCATTGTGAAATCTGTGAGCAAGGTATTTTTGCTATTGTGAACGGAGAAATCGTCACTGCGGATGATGCGGAGGCATTAGTACAGGCTATTGATGAAGAAATCAAACAAAATCCACTGTTCTAATTAAAAAACAGCTTGTGAACGCACAAGCTGTTTTGTTATGGAAAGAGGATTACCAACCACGAACATATTGTACGGGTGGTTGCAGTTCTTCGCTTAATTCTTTAGCTGCATGGAGGGGCCAGTACGGCTCACGGAGTAACACACGAGCTAAGAAAATTAAATCTGCACGGTTATTTTGCAAAATTTCTTCGGCCTGAATGGCTGTTGTAATAAGGCCCACTGCACCAGTAGGGATATCAGCCCCATGTTTGATGGCTTCTGCATGAGAAACCTGGTAACCTGGAAAAACATTGATAGCAGCAGGGACAACGCCACCTGTTGATACATCTACTAGATCTACTCCTTGTGACTTCATCCAGCGGCTAAAGACAATGAAATCATCCATTGTAGTGCCATCGTCTGCGTAATCTTCTGCAGAAACACGTACCAATAATGGCCCATCCCAAACACTGCGAATGGCATCGATGACTTGACGCAATATACGATAGCGATTTTCCTGTGAGCCACCATATTGATCTTCACGTTTGTTTGTAGCAGGTGATAAAAATTCACTGATTAAATAGCCATGTGCCCCATGAATTTCTAGTACATCAAAGCCCGCCTTTGCTGCACGAATAGCCGCTTGTTTAAACGCTTCAATCACATGATGAATGTCCTCTTCAGACATGGATGTAGGTGTTTGATAGTCTGAACTAAAGGCAATTGCTGATGGGGCAAAAATTTCGCCATCTATTGCTGCTTTACGTCCGGCATGACCAAGCTGGATGCCTGTTTTAGCCCCATATGCTTTCATGCCTTCTACTAATTGACGTAAGCCTTCAATATGCGCGTCATCCCAAATGCCTAAGTCCTTGTTGGAGATACGACCTTCTGGTACAACACCCGTAGCTTCTAAAATGATTAATCCTACTTGCCCAGCTGCCCGTGTCGCATAATGGACTTGATGGAAAGGTGTGACCATACCATCATCCTCGGCTGAGTACATACACATCGGTGCCATGACAACACGGTTTTTTAAGGAAATGGATTGTAATTGATAAGGTTCGAATAATTTACTCAAAATAAAGCCTCCTAATTCCTAGTGATAAACTCTATTTTGCACCTAATGTTATCCATTTGCAAGTGAACGAGATCGTGCTTCTGCTTCTTTAATACAAGCTTCAATTGCCTCATTAAATTGATATTGCTCTAGCGCTTGAATCCCCGCCTCTGTTGTTCCGCCTGGGCTAGTTACTTTTTTGCGTAGAACATCCGGTTCCTCTACGGATTGCTTGAGCATTTCGGCAGTACCTGCAAGTGTTTGTGTCATCAATAATCGTACTGTATCTTTGGATAGACCTACCTCTGTTCCTACACGCTCGAATGCTTCCATTAAATAATAAATATAAGCAGGACCACTACCTGAAAGGGCTGTGACTGCATGTAATTGATCCTCATCGACTTCAATAACAGAGCCAACAGCCTCTAATAACTGGAGAAAAAGAATACGCTGTGCGGTGGATACTTCGTTATTGAATGCAATGCCACTTGCGGACATACCAATCGTGGCAGACGTGTTAGGCATCACCCGTGCGACTGGACGGCTCCCTAAAAGTTCAGTAATCGTACCAATGCCAATACCCGCTAGAATCGACAGAATCGCAGACTGTGGTGCAATTTTCGGTTTTAACTCACGCATCGCTGCAATTGCGTCTTTTGGCTTCATCGCCAAAATGATCAGATCTGCCTGACGATAAATGGCCTGATCAAACATGCAGTGAATGCTATATGTTTCTTGTAAAAAATGTAGACGTTCTTTGTCAGAGCGATTGGTGACGTAAATTTCCTGTGGTGAAAATACCTTTTGCTTTATCCACCCTTGAATCAATGCCTCTGCCATTGAGCCCGCACCGATAAATAAAATTTTTTTCATGAATAAAACCTCCAGTTCAAAATAAAAAAGCGCTCTCGTCCTTATTTAGAAGGACGAAAACGCTTTTGTTTCCGCGGTACCACCTTTGTTTGCCAATATTGGCACAACTCTTAGCCCTTTTATCGCAAGGGAGACGGTTATGTTTGCATAACTGCTCAGAAATAGGTTCGGTAATGGGAGTGGGTGATGTTACTCTCAGCAAATGTAACACTCTCTAACACCTTCACCAATTACGTACTCGGCTTCTTCAACGCACATTAATAATTAGATTATTCAAAATTATAGTGATGGATAAGCAACCTGTCAACAGGAAGATGACGAAAACAGAAAAAACTTGTAAAATAGAATGAATCAGTATTCACTAGCGAGTAAAAAGGGGGAGACAACTTTGTCTATATACAAAATAGAAATACCAACACCCTATGAAGTAGGAGATGTCAATGCATTTATTGTGAAAGGTGATGCACTTAGCATTTTTGATGTTGGACCAAAAACGGTAGAAGCCTATGATGCTCTGAAATGGGGGATTCGCGCTGCAGGCTACGATATGCGAGATGTTGAACAAGTTGTGCTTACCCATCATCACCCTGATCATGCGGGATGGGTCGATGCTTTTCCACATGCTGAAATTTTAGGCCATGCCTATAATGATAAGTGGCTTCGTCATGATGAAGAGTTTTTACGTTATCACGAGCAATTTTACAGTGAACGTTTATTTGAACATGGGGTGCCACAAGAGTATATTGCTAAAAGCGTACATGTTCGTCGCGAATTAGAGCTTGTAGGTGAACGTCCATTGACACAAATTTTGGCGGATGGAGATGAAGTACCTGGGCATCCAGGGTTAAAGGCGATTGAAACATTAGGGCATGCACAAAGCCATTTTATTTTTTGGGATGAACAAACACATCATGTGATTGGCGGAGATTTATTACTTGAAAAAATAACGCCGAACCCTTTAATTGAGCCACCATTAGATCATTCATTAGGACGCACGAAATCGTTATTACAATATAATGAATCGCTAGAAATTTTACGTCAATTGCCTGTCGAAATGATGTATACAGGACACGGGGCTGAGCTACAAGACATTCCGATATTAATTGATAATCGACTAGAAAGACAGCATCAGCAATCCATGAAAGTTTGTGAATTACTAGGGGATGATCAATTAACGGTTGTACAAGTGACGAAACGATTGTATCCAGCTATCTTCCAGCATATGCTTGGTTTAACACTGTCCAAAACGTTGGGGCATTTAGATTATTTAGAGGCAAATAATTATATTACTTCAACGAAGACAGAAGAAGGTATCTATTTATTTAAAAGAAAGTAGGACTATATATGAATAGTAAGACGATCTTTGTGACAGGGGCAACAAGTGGTGTAGGCTTAAAAATAACGGAGTTACTAGTAGCGCAAGGTCATACCGTTTATGCTACAGGCCGCAATGCTGTAGCTTTAAAAGTTTTAGAACGTTTGGGAGCCAAAGTCATTCAAGCTGATTTAACCCATTTACATACACTCGACGCTGTTTGTGCGCAGCTTCCACCCATTGATGTTGCCATCCTTTCAGCTGGTGTTGGAAAGTTTGCTGAGGCTCCAAAGTTAATGGATGAGGATATTGCACAAATGATTGAATTGAATATTAGTGTACCTATTTACCTTGCTAAACGGTTAGCTTCCACGATGATGGAGCGAAATCAAGGGCATTTGATTTTTATTGGGTCTCAGGCTGGCAAGGTCGCCACTCCGAAAGCAAGTGTTTATGCAGCTACCAAACATGCAATTGTAGGATTTACAAATGGACTACGCATGGAGCTTGCGCCCTATCATGTAAAAGTAACGGCTATTCACCCTGGACCGATTGATACACCATTTTTAGACAAGGCCAATGATCAAAGTGGCTATCGCGAATCTTTAGGTAGATTTTTATTATCAGCTGATGAAGTGGCACAGGCGACAATTAAAACAATTGAACGCCCAGTGCGAGAGGTCAACCTACCAAAAATCATGGGGCTATCGAGTAAACTGTATGCACTGGCACCTGCAACCATTGAGTTGTTAGGGAAATCATTTTTCCATAAGAAATAATTAACATCTTACTGTAAACATGTTCTTTGCATGTCTACAGTTTTTTCATACTGGCAAAGAAAAGGAGGTTATTATGTATACAATTGGACAAGTGGCAAAATTTTTAGGCATTTCTAGAGATACGATCAAATATTATGAGGAAAAGGAATTGGTCAAGCCTCAACAAAATAGTGAAAATGGCTATCGAACATATAATCAATTGGATATATATCATTTAACAACCGTCAATTTCTATCGAGAATTGGATTTAGAAATTAAACGAATACAAGAAGTTAGAAAAGGCATGAGCATTGAGGGAATCCAACATCTATTAGAGGAGAAAGAACAACAGGTATTAGAGGAGATAGCCTATAAAAACCTACTGTTAAAAAAACTCCAAAATACTAAAGAAGATTGCCAAAAAATTCAACAATATTTAGGTACCTATACGATAAAAGAAATGAAACCTCTAGCCATGTTAGGAGTAATAGACCATTATACAGCTTATGAAGAATATGACGCACTTAAAGAAAACACAGACAGTTTAAAAAAAGCGGTTATCCTGACTTCATTAAGAAGAGTGATACAGTTTAATGAACAAGGCATGCAGGAAGATAAATTTATGATTGTGCGAAAGCTAGAAGAAAACGAGAAAACCTTAGAAGAGCAAGTTTTATATCATCCAAAATGTTTATATACGGTAATTGAAGATGGAAGATGGTCGACGGGGGGCAAAAATACAGACGATCAAGTGGAAGCGACAATTAGAAGAGTAGCTAAAGAAAATGGCTATGAACTTTTAGGCCTCGTTTATATTAACTTATTACTAGCCACTTTCGAGGGAGGACTAGAACGAATTTTTTTAGAAATGTATGTTCCCATAAAATAGAGTGATAGATATAAATATGTATTGACCTGTGAGCAACCCCCAGGTTTAAGCTGAAAGTATTCAGAACGAAACGGGGGATTTATTATATGAACAAGAAAAAGAAGCTAAAAAGACCTGTAGCGAGTTTCATTATCTTGACTAATATCATCTTTTTGCCACTTTTTTGCCTTGTAGGAGCCGTCAAAATGTTAGGGTTTCCAACATGGGTATTCGATATAGTCCGCTGTCTATCAGCATGGTCATCGACTTTTGCCTTTGCCATACTATTTCCAAAAATTTATCCAGGGCAGCATTTTTTACATTTCGTGAAACAAAAATTTAAAAATCAACTTCGATTTTCTGTCATTCTGTCTGTCCTGCTCATTCAAGCCACCATCTTTATGATCATCTTACTTCTTGTTATGAATAATGCTAAAGCTGACGCGATTTTTACTATTTCCTCCTGGGGGATGCTTAGTTATTATTTCTTTAAAAACTTGTTGTCAGGACCTATAGGAGAAGAATTAGGGTGGAGAGGCTTTGCATTGCTTGAGCTCCAAAAGAAATACGGATCACTGCAATCTGCGATCATCATAGGGTTTTGGTGGGGAATTTGGCATTTACCTATTTGGTTCACTACAGGGTTTACAGGGCTTGAGCTACTGAAATACATCGTATTCTTTATGCTTTCCATCATTTCTACGACCATCATCATGACAGCCTTTTATACAATTAATCAAAATTTAATCATTCCTATAATGATCCATCAATTTTTCAATTTTTTTATAGGCATTATAAACGAGAATTTAATTATTTTAATGATGTATAACGCTATCCTGTATTCAATAGCAGCCTTTCTACTTATACTGATGAATCCAAAGAAGGTTTGGTCTAATAAACCTAGCCAATGACATCAAAAAGCCAATGTGATGATTTCCAAACTACCGCCGGGGTGTGTGCTTCTCGCTTGTAAACAATTGATCAATTGGCTCCCAAAGACCCATTAAGATGAAAATGGGTAGTTCGTTTATTTATCCATTAGTAGCATTACAAGAATCCAATTTATACATTGGATTCTTTTTTGTTGTAATTTATAAAGTATACATTTATGTCTTTAGTAAAAAAACGTTTTTTCGAGTAAATATCATTGAGTTTCTTAAGAATAATGTATAGATAAAGTGACTTTTTATAAGAAAAATAAAAGTCTATTAATTTATAAAAATACACTTGTTTTTATTTTTATAACATGATACTATTCGTGTATAAACTTTTAATTGAATGTATAAACATACATATCTATAGAGCAATGGAGGCGCATTTTTTATGGCAAATAAAAAGGTTGTATTAGCATATTCAGGAGGACTTGATACTTCGGTAGCAATCCCATGGTTAAAAGAACAAGGGTGGGACGTTATTGCGGTATGTCTTGATGTTGGCGAAGGGAAAGATCTGGAGTTTGTAAAAAACAAAGCTCTGCAAGTAGGTGCAATTGAGTCTTATATGGTGGATGCAAAGGATGAATTTGCAGAAAACTATGCATTGATTTCATTACAAGCACACACATGGTATGAACAAAAGTATCCATTAGTGTCAGCTCTTTCTCGTCCATTAATCTCCAAAAAATTAGTAGAGATTGCAAACCAAGTAGGTGCAGATGCTGTAGCTCATGGTTGCACAGGTAAAGGCAATGACCAAGTTCGTTTTGAAGTTTCTATTAAAGCATTAAATCCAGATCTAGAGGTATTAGCACCAGTACGTGAGTGGGGCTGGAGCCGTGATGAGGAAATTGAATATGCGATGAAACATAATGTACCTATTCCTGCAACATTAGATTCTCCATTTTCAATTGACCAAAACTTATGGGGTCGTGCAAATGAAGCTGGCATTATGGAAGATCCATGGGTATCTCCACCAGAAGAAGCTTATGGCTTAACTGTTTCAGTAGAAAACGCACCAAATGAAGCAGAATATGTGGAAATCGAATTCATTGCTGGTAAACCAGTTGCTTTAAACGGAAAAGAAATGAAACTTGCTGATTTAATTCAGGAGTTAAACGCAGTAGCAGGTGCACATGGCGTTGGACGTATTGATCACGTTGAAAATCGTTTAGTAGGCATTAAATCTCGTGAGGTTTATGAAATTCCTGGTGCTAAGGTGCTGTTAACGGCTCATAAAGAGCTTGAAGATTTAACGCTTGTCAAAGAATTAGCACACTTCAAGCCAGTTATTGAGAAAAAACTATCTGAATTAATTTACGATGGTTTATGGTTCTCCCCATTACGTGATGCACTTGAAGCATTCCTTGCACAATCACAGCAATATGTGAACGGTACAGTACGTGTGAAATTATTCAAAGGGCATGCCATTGTAGAAGGACGTAAATCACCAAATTCACTATACAACGAAAAATTAGCCACATATTCGAAGGAAGACCAATTCAATCACGCTTCCGCTGTAGGCTTTATCGAACTATGGGGTCTACCAACTGTAGTGAACTCATCTGTTAATAAAAAGTAATCGTAATAAGCAAGGTGTGGTGGGGTCTTTGTGCTTGACCTACACCTTTTAAAAAGTAATAAAGGAAAAGGTGAGCTGACATGACAAAACTTTGGGGTGGACGTTTCCAAAAATCAGCAGAAGCATGGGTAGATGAATTTGGTGCATCCATTGGCTTTGATCAACAACTTGTGTTAGAGGACCTTGAAGGTAGTGTTGCACATGTCACAATGCTTGGCGCAACAGGGATTTTACCAACAGCTGATGTAGAGGCCATACTTAGTGGTCTTGCCCAACTGAAAGAAAAGGCAATAGCAGGTGAGCTTGAATTTAGTATTGCTAATGAAGATATACATTTAAATTTAGAAAAAATACTAATTGATTTAATTGGTCCAGTTGGTGGCAAACTACATACAGGACGTAGCCGCAATGACCAAGTTGCGACGGATATGCATCTCTTTTTGAAAAAGCGTGTCCAGGAAACGATTGATTTAATTGCTACATTCCAAAAAACTTTATTAGTCCAAGCCGAGGAGCATATTGAAACGATTGCCCCAGGCTATACACATTTACAACGAGCTCAGCCGATATCTTTTGCCCACCATTTAATGGCCTATTTTTGGATGCTAGAGCGTGATAAGCAACGTTTCACAGAATCCATCAAACGTATTGATATTTTACCATTAGGGGCAGGAGCAATGGCAGGGACAACATTCCCAATAGACCGTTTAAAATCTGCAGAATTGCTTGGATTTAGTGAGGTTTATGCCAACTCAATGGATGCTGTAAGTGACCGTGACTTTATTGTAGAATTTTTAAGCAATGCATCCTTGTTAATGGCACATTTATCTCGCTTTGCTGAGGAGATTATTTTATGGTCTACAGATGAATTTAAATTTATTGAATTGGATGATGCCTTTTCAACAGGTTCTTCCATTATGCCACAAAAGAAAAATCCTGATATGGCTGAGCTCATTCGAGGCAAAACAGGGCGTGTTTATGGAAATCTGATGGGCTTGTTAACTGTTTTAAAGGGGACACCATTAACGTACAACAAAGATATGCAAGAAGATAAAGAAGGCATGTTCGATACAGTGCATACGATTCTTGGTTCTCTGAAAATCTTTGAAGGTATGGTTCGTACGATGACAGTCAATACGGAACGCTTACAGCAAGCTGTTCATACTGACTTCTCGAATGCAACAGAACTAGCTGATTACCTTGCTACAAAAGGTATGCCATTCCGTGAAGCACATGAAGTAACAGGTAAACTTGTGTTCACATGTATTCAAAAAGGCATTTACTTATTAGATTTACCATTGGATGAGATGAAGCTTGAAAGCGAGCTAATTGATTCGGATATTTATGATGTGTTAGCGCCAGAAGCGGCCGTTCGACGCCGTCACTCTCTTGGGGGAACTGGCTTTGACCAAGTCAAAATTCAAATTGAAAAAGCTCAAGCTTGTCTAGTCGTCCAACATTAATTTTGCGTGCATGTCCTCGTGACTTTTGCATAGATATTCATTAAAGCTGTCCTGTGAGGCGCTATGAAAACCTTATCCTTTTTCAACAGAGCCGGAGGGTGACGTGAAAAAGAGTACCTTACATACGTGAAGGACAATCCCCAATTCTGGAGACGCAGAATTGGGGTTTTTGTATGAAAACGTGGTAAGAGGACCAAATGATTGAAGGTTTTTTTAAAGGGCTTGAAACAATTAAACAAAAGATCACAAAGGAAGATGCAGCAAGGATGGTCGAATACAAAACATAAGTAGATATAGAATCGGTTTACGTAAAATGATTATTGAATTTTCGAATGGCGGTGTCTATGCACGATCAGCACTTAATAATTGTCGCTTCTCAACATTTTGTAATGGTAGAGGGAATCCTATAAGGAATGATTGTACGCCAAAGAAAAGATTATATTCATGCATAAACGAATGGGCAATGGTTCATAATAAGAGCGGAAACACTTATTAATCTAAACTGATGGGGAGGATGCAGAATGAGTAATAGTCAAACACCCAAAGACCAAGAATCTCAGGAAAGTCCGCCACAGCTGTGGAGGGTTGAAGCTTCTTAAAACTTAAGCCTAAAGGTGAAGCAGAGTTCTGTTTCACTGTAGATTAAGGTGAAGCGTAAATCATCCCAGTAAAAAATCAAATAGAAGCAATAAGTGTCCATGGATCCAGAATTATTCTGGGTCCTTTTTTAATGCTACTTATTAATGGAGGAAGGTGACCAAATTAAACTCCAAAAATACCTACAATTGACAACGAAAAAAATCTGTAATACTCTATATAGAACAGATTCTATTTGGTTTCAATTAGCCAATCGATTAATGGAATAACTGTGCAATTGCTTGGGGTTTAGAAAAAGAGCAAATGACAAAATTGTTCCAGCGAATTTTAAAACAAGGGAAGTAGGGGTATTATGCTTATAAATAGTAGGCATTTTTTATCCCAATACATACGATCCATCCTTGTAAGCTCAGAAAAATAAGGCATTGATTGGATAATCAATTAAGTTTCACATAGGGAGGGAGATTATAATGAGGAAATTGTTTGTGCTATGCTGTACGCTTTTACTTTTAGCTGGCTGTGGACAAAAGGGAGCGATTGCAGAACATAAAGAAACAAAGGGGGAAAGTGCCATGAGCGAACAGTTTATTGGAAAATGGGAAGGCAATATTGAAACACCGAATGGACAGATACCAATCATTGTTGATTTACAGAAAGATAGTGGTACTCTATCCGTCCCAGCACAGGGCATATCCAATTTCCCGTTGAAGAGAGTGAAATATACAGGTGATCAGGTAACGGTTTCCATTCATTTAAACGGCTCAGTAATTGCTATTAATGGTACTTTCAAAAATGAACAAATAGAAGCTACATTTCAACAAAATGGTGGGACCTTCCCACTTATCTTAAAGGCATATAAAGAGGAACCAGTAACTTATGAACCATTAAAGATTCCAGTTCAGCAAGGTGACCTAATAGTGGCTCTTCAAAAAGCCAATACAACATCTCCATCACCAGTCGCAGTTATTATAGCTGGCTCAGGGCCGACAGATAAGGATGGTAATTCAGTTTTAGCTGGTAAAAATAATAGTTTAAAAATGATTGCTGAAGGTTTGGCTCAGGAGGGAATTACAACTGTACGCTATGATAAACGAGGTATTGGGGATAATCAAGCGCTCTTGACCAAAGAAGAAGATGTGACGTTTGACCAATATGTTGAAGATGCAGTGCAAATCATCCAATCATTGCAGGCTAATAAAGCCTATACTAGTGTTCATGTTATTGGACATAGTGAAGGTTCATTAATTGGTTTATTAGCGGCTCAAAAAACAGGAGTAGAAACCTTTGTTTCGATTGCAGGTGCTGGGCGTCCGATGGATGAAGTATTAGTTGAGCAATTAAAAAGTCAGCTAGCACCAAATTTATTCAAAGAATCGAAGGACATTTTGACAGCTCTAAAGCAAGGGAAGCAAGTGAAAAGTATTTCGCCAGAATTACAAGCAGTCTTCCGTCCTTCTGTACAGCCTTTCCTTATTTCCGTATTAAAGTATAATCCAGCCGCAGAGCTTGGAAAAGTAAAGAGTCCTGTACTACTTGTGCAAGGAACGACCGATTTACAAGTGAAGGAAGCCGATGCAGAGGCATTAAAGAAAGGTAACCCTGATGCAAAGCTTCTTTATATGGAGGGGATGAACCATGTGTTGAAAAAGGCACCAGAAGACTATGCCGCGAATTTAGCAACCTATGCAGATCCAACACTTCCACTACATGAGGATTTACTACCAGCTATTCAACAATTTATTAATGGAAAGTAGGCTGATTCACTGTGGGTGTCTTTGTATATTTAATCATCATGCTTCCATTTCTCATCTTTGCCCTTGTATTATCACAGGGGAAAGGGACTTTTTTAATTACTGGCTTTAACACAATGTCACCTGACGAAAAAGATATGTATGACGAAATAGCACTTGCAAAATTTATGGGGAAGATGATGTATGGCTACTGTTTTTGTGTACTTTTATGGGTGCTGAACGAAATATTTCAAACACAGTGGTTATTTATTGTAGGTCTTGTTCTTTTCGTAGTACTTACGATATTTTTAATGATCTTTATGAACACAGGCAATCGATTTAAAAGATAAAAAATACAAAGAAGGACTTGATCGTAACAGCGACAAGTCCTTCTTTGTATGAGAATCATTATCATTTATCGAGAATTCTGTTAAACTAGAGCCATGTCAATGGTAAAACTAGAAGGAGTGAATGAGCTCAATGAAATTAAGCGACCATATACTTTTGTGGAATCACACGTACATTAAAATAATGGATATACGTTTTACTATGATGGAACAAGGAGAAGCATACGGCCCTTTCATTGCCAACGAATGCCTTTTTTTATACAAAAAGAGGCGATGCTTGGTCCTAATAACAATAATTTATGCATTTTGTATGACTATTTTATATATATTAGTAGCATAGAATATAGGAAATTAAGTAGAACCTATTAAGCATGGTTCTACTTTTTATAAATACTTAAAAAAACTGAATATTTAGGAAACCATAAAATTAGTGTCACGAATATGCTCGAAAAAGAGTTATTTTTCTTCTTTTCTGTAAAAATAGAATTTTTAGAATAATAAGTATTATTATAGAGGACATTAAAAAATTACTAGGTAAGGAGAATTATTTAATATGTCTCAAATGTTAGCACTGACGATAGTACTTGCTATTCTTTACATCGGGGATATTGTCGCAACAAGAACAAAGGCTTGGATTCCATCCGTGTTCGTCTGTGCGGTATTATTTTTAATCGGATATTGGACGTTTTTCCCGGAAGATATTGTTAGTATTGCCGGGATCGGACCAGTAGTTGCCACGATGTTAATGTATTTATTAATTACCAATATGGGGACACTTCTGTCACTCAAGGAATTGAAAAACCAGTGGAAAGCAATTGTCATTTCATTGGCCGGTATTGTAGGAATTATTGCTACTTTATTTACAATTGGCGCCATGATTTTTGATTTGAAAACGATGATTGTGGCAGTTCCACCATTAGTTGGAGGAGTTGTGGCTGCATTAGTCATGTCAGAAGGTGCCTCGGCAGCTGGCTTAGAGGATTTAGCAGTTTTTGCAATTGTTATTTATGTCATTCAAGGATTTGCAGGGTATCCGATTACTTCAATTGTATTAAAACGTGAAGCTAAACGTTTATTAAAAGAACACCAACAAGGTACGATACATACGATTTCACAAGTGCGGGAAGAAGAAAACTCAGCTACTGAACAGACTGAACAGCCTAAATTATTTAGGAAGATACCTGCAAATTATAATACAGAATACTTTAAATTTTTCCGATTGGCGTTTGTTGGTTTATTGGCCTACGGTACATCGACTGTATTGGCTCCAATTGTGACAGTTAATGCACTCGTACTGTGCTTAGTGTTTGGTGTACTTGCTTCAACATTTGGCTTTTTAGAAAAACAACCGTTACAAAAAGCAAATGGCTTCGGCTTTGCCATTATGGGCTTAATGCTCTTTATATTCGATGGCTTAAAACAGGCAACCCCTGAAATGCTGATGCGAATTATTGTGCCATTAGTTGTTTCTATTGCCCTAGCAGTAGTCGGCATGTATATTTTCTCGTTCATCGCAGGGAAAATATTAAAAGTTAGCCCGAACTTAGCGTTTGCAGTTTCCTTAACAGCGCTATATGGTTTCCCCGCAGATTATATTTTAACGAATGAAGTAGTGAAATCATCAACGACGGATGAAAAAGAGCGTGAAATGCTGCTAAGTCGTATGTTGCCACCTATGCTTGTTGGAGGCTTCATTAGTGTAACGATAACATCGGTTATTTTAGCGGGTATTTTCGTCAATTGGTTATAAAAAGGAGAGAGTAATCATGAGTAACATTAAACCTATCATTGCAGATCTTAACAGCGAGCTTGTGGCGATTCGCCAAAAATTACATAGTGAGCCGGAGCTTTCGTGGGAGGAATATGAAACAACGAATTATGTAGCAGCTTATTTAGATAAGCTCGGTATTCCTTATAGACGAACAGAGCCCACTGGTATTATTGCTGAATTAAAAGGGGACAAAGAAGGAAAAACAGTTGCCCTACGTGCGGATATGGATGCCTTGTCCGTTTATGAAATTCGAGAGGATATTCCATATCGATCTAAAACAAATGGAAAGATGCATGCCTGTGGTCATGATGCCCATACAGCCATGCTATTAATTGCAGCTAAAACTTTACATGCAGTACGTGACGAAATAGAAGGGACAGTTCGATTTATTTTCCAGCCTGCTGAAGAAGTAGCTACAGGGGCAAAAGCAATGGTTGAGCAAGGCGCTATGGAAGGTGTAGATAACGCATTCGGTATTCATATTTGGTCTCAAATAGACACTGGAAAAATCCAGTGCAATAAAGGACCCGCGTTTGCCTCTGCTGATATTTTTAAAGTAACTTTCAAAGGGCAAGGCGGTCATGCTGCAGCGCCACATGATGCTATCGATGCAGTGATGATTGCTTCGACCTTTGCGTTGAATGTTCAAACGGTTGTATCGCGTACGGTCAATCCACTTCGTCCAGCTGTCTTAACGATTGGTAAAATGGATGTCGGTACCCGTTTCAATGTAATTGCCGAAGATGCTATTTTGGAAGGAACTGTGCGTTGCTTCGATCAAGAAGTTCGTACGCATATTGAGGCGCAAATTCGCCATTATGCTGATCAAGTCGCAACACTCTATGGTGGGACAGCTGAGGTTATTTATGAATATGGTACACAAGCCGTCAATAACGATAATGCTAGTGCCGACTTAGTTGAACGTTTAGCGATTGAGCATTTTGGTTCTGAAGCTTATCATTTAGACGACCCAACAATGGGTGGCGAGGATTTCAGCTTTTACTTAGATGAAGTGCCAGGCTGTTTTGCATTAGTAGGCTCTGGAAATACAGAAAAAGATACACGCTGGGCCCATCATAATGGTCATTTTGATATTGACGAAGATGGTTTACGCATTGGAACAGAATTATATGTGCAATATGCATTAACTTGGCTAAAAGAAAATAAATAATATGAAAACGTAAGTGGTTATTTAAGTTGTATAATTCCATCCTAGCTGGTCATAATAAAAAAGATTTCACTTATGAAATCTATAATGATGAGGAGGATGAAAAATGAGTAGGTTCGAACAATTAGACCCCAAATCTCAAAAAATCCACCGCAACTGGTCAAGGATTAAGCGATCAAAATCGCAAGTAAACGGGGAAACGGAGATAACCCTTCATAACCGTCTCTTGCGAAGCGAAGCAAAGGCCCGTCAGTTTTAATCATGCTAGAAAAGTAAGTGTCATCGAGCCCAGAAATTTTCTGGGCTTTTCTTTTTGTGTAAAATTTATTGTATGATAATACTGAAAAGGGATTGAATAAAAAGGGGAGTGAAGCCAACTATGAACAATCTTATTCCTACTTATTTACAGCATTTTGCAAAAAGGATTCAACAGCCAGAAGGGGTCGAATCACAATTACAGCTTTGCTCTAGTTCAAATAATAAGCAATTTGAAATTCGGTATTACGGTGATTTATTAGCCTTAGAAGGGGAGGTTTTACCATTCATTTCAGGTTCAACTGCTAAAATCATTGCCAAGGACCCTTTAACAGCAGAGGAAATTTTGCTTTTTGATGCGACTTTACATGGTTATAATGCGTTGTTTTGTGATGACTATACGGAAGAACAACGTGGCAACCGTCCTCTTCAGCCATATAATATGCCCGCCACTGAAGTTATCTTATCATTTTTCTACAACATTGATTATGATGAAGAAGCGGATGACTATGAGGTGGATGAACAAGGAAATGTACAGTTAATGAATGGTGAAACAACAGATTGGGAGACGGTAAAAAAAAATGGCTATGATGCATTTGCTTTTTATTACAAAAAAGAAGATGGGACGTTATTAGCATTTGCTCAGGAAGAATTAGCATAGCGTGAAAGGAATCAAATTAGATGCAACTATTTCATTTTACTCAAGATTTAGCGAATCAAATTCACTCATATCAGTCCATCAATGCGTTTTATCAAAAAATCATGAAAACGGTAGTTCCCACGAATATCGGATTTATCTATATTAAGCCAAATGGTGTAGTAGGCATGCATGAAGCACCTGTGCCACAATTATTTATTGTTATTCAAGGTGAAGGCTGGGTTTGTGGTGAGGATGGAAAAAGAGTCGATATTGCAACAGGAGATGGCGTTCTTTGGCAACAAGGACAAGCACATGAATCTGGCAGTATATCAGGATTAACAGCGCTTGTCATTCAGGCCGAACAAATTAATCTTACATAAATACAAACGTGTGGTAGAGTACTGGGCAAATAGCAGAATGCATAAGACTGAAAAATGTATGCCAATCACTGCTCTGATGATGATAGTCCAATAAGACACTCTAAAATCGGGGACTAGATGCGATTTTAGAGGGAGGTATGATGCCGACTTCGACTAGTAATTTCTTGTACAAAAGTAATGTCATTTTCTTGCATCTGACGTATAATAAGTGTCAACACTTTTCACCTGTTATTCCAATTTTTATCTTTATTGTACCGCACAATTAGATAGGGGGAAGACTTCATGCAAGTAGTTGAAAAAGCATTTGGCTATATTACAAGAGAGCATGGGGAACAAATTCAAGTTCTCGTATTTGAACAAAATACAGTAGGGGCAGGTATTCAAGTTCCCAAAGGTACGATTGAAGAAGGGGAAACACCATTAGAGGCCGTAAAGCGGGAGATGTTGGAGGAGACAGGCCTAACAACACTTGTTGTTCAAGGGCTTATTGCACAGGATTATTTTAACCATCCATCAGGTGTTTTACAGAAGCGTTATTTTTATCATTTAACTACCTCCGATGAGACAAAGGAAACCTGGCAACATTATCCTACTGGGTTGAATGAAGCAGATTTACTTTTTTCTTTTTACTGGATATCAGCTGAGCAAGATACTTTGTTAGCAAAGGGGCATGGCGATTATTTATATCGCGTATTGGCTAAGGTGAAAAATTGAACTTACTGAAAAACCGCGTCATTATTGGCGCGGTTTTAACGTTTATTTGATTAAGCTTTTGCAGCGGCTTCTAGAGCTTGTGCAAAATCGGCTATTAAATCATCTACATGCTCGAGTCCTACAGAAAAACGTAAAAGTCCATCTGTGATCCCACGTTTGGCACGTTGCTCAGGCTCCATAGCGGCATGGCTCATCTTTGCCGGGTAGGAAAGAATGGATTCCACACCACCAAGTGAGACAGCGAAAACTGGGATTTTCATTGCCTCGACCAATGCTTTTGCCGAAGCATAGCTTGGTAAGCGGAAGGATAAAACTGCTCCAGAGCTTGTACTTTGACGCTGATGGATGTCATGACCTGGATGTGAGGAGAGGCCAGGGTAGTAGACTTGTTCAACTAGTGTATGAGTTGCTAAAAACTCGGCAATTTTTTGAGCAGATTGTGCAGAACGACTAAAGCGTACATCTGTCGTTTTAATGTTCTGCAAGAGTGTGAATGAATCCTGTACACCCAAAATATTGCCAAATGAATTTTGGATAAAGTATAAGTCCTGTCCAAGTTTTTCATCAGCTGTGACTGTTAATCCTGCAATAATATCAGAATGCCCCGATAAAAACTTCGTCGCACTATGAATAACGACATCAACACCTAATTCTAACGGACGTTGATGTAATGGAGTCATAAATGTATTATCCAAAAATGTATGACACTGGTGTTGTTTCGCCAGTTCTACTACACCACGAATATCTGTAATGCCTAGCGTTGGATTAGATGGTGTTTCCATATAAAGCAGTTTTGTAGCAGGCGTTATAGAGGCTTCCACGGCTGCTAAATCCGTGAAATCTACAAAAGTATGGGAAATGCCAAATCGCGGTAATACCTTTGTCACAAAACGATATGTTCCACCATAAACATCTTCAGTCATGACGATATGGTCGCCCTGTGATAACAGCATTAAAGCTGCTGAGACGGCAGCAATCCCTGAAGAAAAGGCATGGGCACGAACTCCACCTTCAAGCTCTGCTATCGCTTTTTCTAGAGCATCGCGCGTAGGGTTACCGGAACGAGCATAATCATATTCGCCAAACTCATCAATACTCTCTTGGTGGAAAGTAGAGGAAAGGTACATAGGAACATTGACTGCCCCTTTTTTATTTGAGTAGCCATCACGAACACCCGCGTGAATGAGGCTAGTTTCAATATGTTGCTTCATTATTATGCCTCTTTTCTTAGGATATTAAATACTTGTCGTAAGTCTGCGATTAAATCTTCTGCCTCCTCAATACCAACTGAGAAGCGTAGTAAACGATCGCAAACACCACGTTCAACTCGTTCTTCATAAGGCATATCTGCATGTGTTTGAGTCGCTGGGTATGTAATAAAGCTTTCCACACCACCAAGACTTTCAGCAAAAGTAATTAACTTTAAGTTACGAAGGAATGGGTCAATCCACTCAGGCTTTTGTAAGCGGAATGACAGCATACCACCTTTTCCTGTATAAAGGACATCGGTAACTAGTGCCTCGTCCTCTAAATAAGCAGCAATGGCTTTAGCATTGGCATCATGTTGCTTTAAGCGAAGGTGCATTGTTTTTAAGCCACGAATAAGTAACCAAGAATCCATAGCACCAAGCACCATGCCGCTACCATTATGAATAAAACCAATGCGTTCCGCTAATTCTGTGCCTTTAGCTACCACGATTCCAGCCAAGACATCATTATGCCCGCCAATATATTTTGTTGCAGAGTGAAGCACAATATCTGCTCCCAAATCAATAGGACGTTGGAAGTATGGTGTATAGAATGTATTATCTACAATTAACAATGCACCATGCTTATGTGCAAGCTCAGCATATACTTGTAAATCAAATTCCTGCATAAGCGGATTCGTTGGTGTTTCGATGAATAATGCACGTGTATTTTCATTTATTAATGCTTCTACCTGCTCCACTGATTCGAATTTTGAATAAACAGGCTTAATATTATATGTTTCTTGGAAGAAGTTAAATAGTCTATATGTACCGCCATATAAATCATCTGGCACCACTAATTCATCGCCTGGTTTAAATATAGATAATACTAATTGGATGGCAGCCATCCCAGAGCTACAGGCAAAGCCCATATCTCCACCCTCTAAATCAGCAAAGCCTGCTTCTAAAAGAGCACGGGTTGGATTTTTTGTACGTGTGTAGTCAAAGCCTGTAGATTCCCCGATCCCAGCATGTTTATAAGCCGTTGATAAATGGATAGGTGGACTAACCGCTCCGGTTGTTGGGTCACTTAAATTGCCTAGTTGAACAAGTTTTGTTTCAATGCTTCTGTTTAATGTCATGACGTCACTCTTTTCTCCAATATTATGTAAAGCGGGACTATTCGCTTTTCATTTAATAGTAGTAATCTCAATAATTGTTACCAATTTAACATGGATATTCAAGAAGAACAAGGGTGATTTCAGAAAATTAGCTAGATTATTTTATGTTAATCACGTAGGAATAGTAGGTTATAGTGGGGAATGGATCATTTCTATGTCTGACAATGCGGCTTCACTGGAAGTAAGTTCATTAATCGTTGAGGGAGTAATGTGGATTTGAAGAAAAGCCATTGGAGGTATTTTTCTGCTAATGAAAAAGAATCTGCCTCATTGGATTGAGACAGATTCGAATTAGCGATAGATATTAGGCTTGTTCCTTTTTTAATAAATCGCGGATTTCCTTTAGAAGCTCTTCCTTGGCATCCAGCTCAGGAGTTGGTTCTTCCACGACTGCTTCTTCCTTTTTATTGGTAAGCTTCGTCATAATTCGTAAAGCCATAAAAATTGCAAACGCAATAATTAAAAAATCAATAATTGATTGTAAAAATACACCTAATTTGATTTGAGCGTCACCTGAGCCATAGACAAAGCTTGCTGTTAAATCAATACCACCTGTTAACACACCAACTAATGGCATAATGATATTTTCAACTAAGGAGGTTACAATTTTACCGAAAGCACCACCAATGACAACTGCTACTGCTAAATCGATAATATTGCCTTTCATCGCAAATTCTTTAAAGTCTTTCCACAAAATAAAATTCCTCCCTATTATGATCCTTAAAATTAATCAATTTGTATTTTACTATATTTTTCCCAAGTCTTTCAACTGCTTTCGTAGTGGAAATGATGTCCTATGCTGCTAGGTTGTATGACTTAAAAAATTTCACTACTTATTTCGAGAAATTTGGTAATATGGAAGTAGACTACTAGATTAGGTGTGACTTATGGCTAAAAAAAAGAATAACAAACCGATGTTATCACCCGCGACAAAATTGGGTATGATAGCATTATTGATTCCAATTGCAATAACCGTATATGTCCTTACTTTTTTTGCTTGGAAGGAGCTTCAAACCTTACCGATTTTTGAAAAGCTTGCTCAGGAAAAGGCAATAGAAGAAATTCAGGAGCATTTTGATATAAGCATTCCTGAAAAATTTATTCCTGTATACATAGCGGCGGAGGAGAAGTATGGCGTACCGTGGACTCTACTTGCTGCACACCATCGAATTGAGACTCGTTTTTCGACGGTGAAAACGATGGTATCGTCAGCAGGCGCAGTAGGGCATATGCAATTTATGCCTTGCACATTTGTTGGCTGGAAGCATCCCACTTGCTCAGGTTTAGGGAAGGGGAATATTTCCAAGACAGAGTTAATGAGCCCGCAGATCATTGCGAAATATGGGGGATATGGTGTTGATGCAAATGGGGATGGGATTGCAGATCCATATGACATAGAGGATGCCGTTTTTAGTGCAGCTAATTACTTGTCGAAATATGGTGCGGCAAAAGGTGACATTAAAAAGGCAGTTTTTCAATATAACCACAGTGAGGAATATGTGGAAAATGTGTTGTCTTACTATCAATTGTACAATTCTTATCATGATGAGTTAAAAGCGGCAGTCCTTTTACATCAAGAAAAATAAAGAGCCATCACATTGGATGGCTCTTCATCGCATATTTAAGTCGCTTTACGCATACCTTTGAGAATAAGGCTTACGATAAATATCAGCACGATAGCACCGATTAACGCAGGGAATACGTAGAAATCACTAACTCTCCAACCCCAGTTCCCTAAAACCATACTACCAATCCAAGAACCGACAATCCCCGCTATAATATTACCGATGATACCACCAGGTACATCCTTACCTAAAATTACGCCTGCTAACCATCCAAGAATCCCTCCGATGATTAAATACCAAATGAAGCTAATCATATTTCTCATCTCCTTAAAGTTAAGATATAATGGCGATTACTTAGTTATACCCTGAATGAAGCAGATTAAACGTTGCCATCTTTTTTAGTAATAATTACATGCTTTTATCAGGCTGTCGTCAAACCTTGCAGCTCTTTCACCATGTCAATTGATCGTTAGCTGGAGTGACAGCCAAATCATCTGCATAAATTGTTGCAAAAATGCCTACATTACATAGAACAGCTTTTATATGATATATACACCGATTATCGCTTACTTCTATAGTATGTTTGCGCCTTCAAATCGTACCTAAAATACATTCACCTACTTTCGAAAGAAATGAATAAGCCTTTTCTAAAATTATCTGCAAAAACAGCCTATTCATTAGTAAAAAATATTTTTGATTCATCACCTCGATCGCCCATGCATACTTTATTTAGCACATTCCTTATAGGTAGCCTTTTTAAATGGGTAATTTTCCATTATTTGAATAGTTTGAAAAATGAACTAAAAAAGAATATAATGTGAAAAAGGAGCGTGGTATATATGAATATGGCTGTAATGAAACGATTAAATCGTCAAGGTTTACTAATAGCGGGCTTGCATTTGTTAGTTTTATTAAATCTAGCAGCGGATTTCCTATACGCATCGTAACCAATTTAATAGAAAGGTGAATGAAATGTTTGTCCCATTTTAAAACAACCGTGTAGGCATTGTTAGTTAACTGCTCACGGTTGTTTTTATTTTGATTAAAGGAATTATTCTATTACATGTCTAATACTTAGTACTTAAAAGGGAGGGATTAAATGACAACAAGATGGGATCAACCGTTTTGTCATTTGGAACGGCCATTTGCGTGGTTGGATTTTGATGCACTTGATAAAAATATTCAAATTGTACAGGATGCATGTGGGGGAAAACCAATTCGTTTAGCAACAAAATCGATTCGTTCAGTAGAGGTGCTTCGCTATATTCAAAACAAACTTGAGAATGTAATAGGATTTATGACTTTCACAGCAGCAGAGACGATTTTTTTATTGCAGCAGCAGTTCGATGATTTGTTATTAGGCTATCCAGTGATGGAAGAGACGGCTATACGTCAATTATTGCACTTTGTTCAAGAGGGGAAAACCGTTACGTTTATGGTTGATCGACATGAACATATCCAACTATTAGCGAAGTTAGGGAATGAAATGGGTGTGCGTGTCCCAGTTTGCATTGATATTAATGTTTCAAATGATTTTAAATTATTGTACTTTGGTACGAAACGTTCATCATTATATTCCCTTGAGACGTTAACTCCATTTTTGCAAGCAATAAAAAATAATCCTTCTATTGAAGTAGTTGGGGCTATGGGCTATGAGGCGCAAATCGCTGGTGTTGGTAATCGTCCAGCGAATGTTTTAAAGGGTAGAGTAATAGAAGCCATGCAAGCACAGGCGAAAAAGCAGGTCACTCAATTTCGTCGATTAGCTGTAGCTCATATCAAAGCCTACTTTCCAACTTTACGTTTTATTAATGGAGGAGGCTCAGGTAGTATGACTTACACAACTCAACAGAAAGAAGTGACTGAAATTACGGTTGGCTCTGCATTTTATGCCCCTGCTCTTTTTGACCAATTTACCCATTTGCAGCTTGAAAAAGCAGCTGGATTTGCCTTACGTGTCACGAGACAGCCTGAAAAAAATATCGTTGTTTGTCATGGTGGGGGATATACAGCTTCTGGTGCGATTGGTAGTGATCGGTTACCTGTATTCTATGAACCTACCAATTTTGCATATCTTAGCTTAGAAGGCGCCGGAGAGGTGCAAACACCGATTAAGGTCAAAGGGGAAAACATTCAAATTGGTGATACCATTTATTTTCGACATGCTAAGGCTGGGGAGCTTTGTGAGCGATTCCAATTATTACATGGTGTTCGAGGGGACAAGTATGTAGGACCTTTTACAACTTACAGGGGGGATGGACAATGTTTTCTATAGAAAAGTGGAAGAATGGAGAAAAATGGACAAATTGGGCTGGGAATGTTATTTCCTATCCAAGTGAAATGTATTTACCTCATTCCATTGAAGAGGTTTCAATGATTGTTAAACATGCACGTGAATCAGCAAAGACGATTCGTGTTACAGGTGCAGCACACTCATTTAGCGCTGTGGCAATGCCGGAGCATATAGCTATTTCCTTACATAATATGCGCGGATTAATCGCTGTGAATGAGGAAAAGCAGGAGGCTACATTATGGGCTGGAACCTATTTATATGAAATTGGACCAATGTTAGCAAAGCATGGCTTTGCATTAATTAATATGGGAGATATTCAGGAGCAAACCATTGCAGGTGCCGTTTCAACGGGTACACATGGCACAGGGATTACACTTGGTTCCTTATCCTCGACCGTGATGTCGTGGGGGTTTGTGGATGGGACGGGAACTTATCAGGAGCATCGACGAGGAATGGACGATTTATCTGAAGCGCTTCATGTCTCGCTAGGAATGCTCGGTATTCTTGTCAAAGTAACGATCAAAGTCATGCCATTATATGGTCTGCATTATGTGGGGGCAAGAGATACTTTAGCTAATGGACTCTTTGGATTTGCAGAGGATATCCAACAACATCGTCATGTGGAATGGTTCTATTTCCCTGGTAGTGAGACGATTCAAGTGAAGCGAATGAATGTTGTGGCCCCTGTCTATCAAAGCGAGTGGAATAAGAAAATAAAAAACCTCAAGTTACAAATTGTAGAAAATGGTGCTTTTTTTGCGATGTCTGAGCTGTGTAAGTGGAAACCAGCTTTAAGTGGTACCATGAGTAAAATAGCAGCGGCTAATGTGGTGGAAAGTGAAAAAATAGGTATAAGCTATGAAATTTACCCTTCCCCTCGTAGTGTGAAGTTCCAGGAAAGTGAATATGCTATCCCATTATCTCAATTTGAAGCTTGTCTAGAGGAAATTCATGCAACCTTTAAAAAGGGTGTTTTTAATGTTCATTTTCCATTAGAATGTCGAACAACTGCAGGGGAAGCTGGTTTTTTAAGCCCTACACAGGGGCGTGAATCAGCCTTTATCGCCTTCCATATGTATAAAGGAATGTCAGAGGAGCCCTATTTTAAATGGGTGCATACGTTGATGCAAAAATATGAAGGTCGTCCACATTGGGGAAAACAACATCATTTAACGGCTCAAAAGGTTTATGAATTATATCCTGAAATTGAAAAGTTTTTAAACATTCGACACCAATATGATCCCAATCATGTGTTTTTTACAAGATATTTAAAAAAATTATTTCTATTGTAAGCGCTATCTCCTTTTCCGTCCTTTCCAACCCTCTGTTCATATTTAGAAAATTATCGTTCTATATTTTTAAAAAATTAAAATTTGAACGAAATGTCAAAATTTTTATCAAAACGAGATAAAACTGATGCTTAATCAGCATGTAAACGATTTCAATTTTGACAGATTTTTTGAATTGTTTAAACAATTCAAAAAATAGTGTTGACGAGACCTTTTTTTCGTACTATGATAACAACAATTTAACACGTTCGTTACAGCAGTAGTACTCTAGAAAGCTGTTATCTATAAACAAAAAATAAATAGACAGAAGATTTTGATTTTGTATATAGCAACGAACATAGTATGGAAAGCAATAAATGAGGGGCGTTTAAAATGAGAAGTGACATGATAAAAGTAGGCGTAGATCGAGCGCCACATCGAAGTCTTTTATATGCAACAGGCAAAGTAAAAGCAAAAGATTTAGGCAAGCCATTTATTGGGGTTTGTAACTCCTATATCGACATAATACCAGGTCACGTTCATTTACGTACGTTCGCTGATGTTGTAAAAGAAGCCATTATTGAAGCGGGTGGTATTCCATTCGAATTTAATACAATTGGTGTCGATGATGGTATTGCAATGGGGCATATTGGTATGCGCTATTCATTACCAAGTCGTGAAATTATAGCAGACTCAGCCGAGACGGTTATTAATGCACACTGGTTTGATGGCGTATTTTATATTCCAAACTGTGACAAAATTACACCAGGTATGCTTATGGCAGCAGTTCGTACTAACGTACCATCGATTTTTGTGTCGGGTGGTCCAATGGAGGCAGGTACATCTGCCTCAGGCAAACAACTTTCATTAACTTCTGTTTTTGAAGGTGTCGGTGCTCATAAATCAGGAAATATGTCTGCTGAAGAGCTATTAGATATAGAAAATAATGCTTGTCCGACTTGCGGTTCCTGTTCAGGGATGTTTACCGCAAACTCTATGAACTGTTTAATGGAAATGCTAGGTGTTGCTTTACCAGGTAATGGAACAATCGTAGCTACTTCTGAAGAGCGTCATAAGCTGATTAAAGAAGCGGCGAAACAATTAATTCGTATGGTGAAGGAAGACATTAAGCCACGCGATATTATTACAAAAGAGGCAATTGACGATGCTTTTGCATTAGATATGGCTATGGGCGGCTCTACTAACACGGTTCTACATACATTAGCCATTGCCAATGAAGCAGAAATAGATTACAACATTGAGGATATTAATAAAGTCGCAGAACGAGTACCCTATTTAGCAAAAATCATGCCTGCTTCCGATATTTCAATGGATGATATTAATAAAGCTGGTGGCGTTAGTGCCATTATTAATGAATTGGTGTCTATTCCAGGCGCTATACATCCTAATCGTCCAACAGTGGCAGGAGTGACAATGGGTGAGTTAGTTAAAGATCATCACATTACGAATAATCAAGTCATTCGAACGAAAGAAAATCCATATAGTGCTGTAGGCGGTTTATCGGTGTTATTTGGTAACATCGCACCAGAAGGCTCAGTGATTAAAGTCGGCGCAGTAGATCCCTCCATCCAAGTATTCAAAGGTCAAGCAATCGTCTTTGATTCACAGGAGGCAGCACAAGAAAATATTGATAATGGAATAGTAAAAGAGGGCCATGTAGTCGTCATTCGCTATGAAGGTCCTAAAGGTGGCCCAGGAATGCCAGAAATGCTGGCACCAACATCTGCGATTCAAGGTCGTGGCCTTGGTACAAAAGTGGCATTGATCACAGATGGGCGTTTCTCAGGGGCATCACGCGGTATTTCAATCGGACATATTTCACCAGAAGCTGCTGAAGGTGGTCCAATTGCTTTAGTCGAAGACGGAGATATGATTGAAATTGATCTACCAAATCGTACGATTAATTTACAAGTTTCAGAGGAAGTTTTAGCTGAACGTCGTGCAAAATTACCAGTCTTTGAGCCTAAAATCAAACGTGGTTGGCTCGCAAGATATTCAAAATTAGTGACGAACGCTTCCACTGGTGGCGTTATGAAGATTTAAAACTAGATAAATGAAAACGTTGATGAGGTTAAAGGTTCTAGAGCCTTGTATCTACCAGAGAGCCGGTCGTGCTGGAAGCCGGCGATACAACTAGATCCGACATCCCCTCGGAGTGAGCTATTAAACGTGTTTACACCATTAGATAGCTCCGGGCATATTCGAAAGTGCTCGTTATTAATGAATAAATGTTTTATGACACCCTATTGGATGCGATATCTTCCGCATAGGTGCATAAATGCTGTCATTTATTCGCGAGGTAGCAATTATTTGCTATAAAAAAGGGTGGTACCATGGAAAGTCTTTTTCATCCCTACGTAAGGTAGTTCTTTGCGTGTGGAGAAAAAGGCTTTTTATTATTTTCACAATGGAATGAGCATACTCTTCTTCTTCGGTAGGAGAGCATAGACTAACCAGCTAGTGACACTTCACTAATCTACAACGCTGATGTGTGAGTTTAAAAGAAATAAAGGAGGCATATTGATGAGTGCGAATGTTTCAATCAATGAAAAAGAACAATTAGCAACAACTGCAACAGTTGAGCAAACCTATCAAGCAAAGGACGGGGCCGACGTACTAGTGCAGGCATTGCACGATCAGGGCGTTGAAATCATCTTTGGCTATCCAGGTGGTGCTGTATTACCAATTTATGATGCAATGTATAAAAATCCAATCCGTCATATTTTAACAAGACATGAGCAGGGTGCTATCCATGCGGCGGAAGGCTATGCGCGTGTTTCAGGGAAAACGGGTGTGGTCATTGCTACAAGTGGCCCAGGCGCAACAAACCTTGTTACAGGGATAGCCGATGCCATGATTGATTCCATACCATTAGTGGTATTTACTGGTCAGGTTGCAACTTCTGTTATTGGCACAGATGCTTTCCAAGAAGCGGATATTATGGGGATTACAACACCAATTACCAAGCATAATTATCAAGTACAAGATGTAAATGACATCCCACGTATTGTCAAAGAAGCTTTCCATATTGCCAGCACAGGTCGTAAGGGGCCAGTTGTCGTTGACTTCCCAAAGGACGTTTCACAAATGCTGTTTGATGTAGAAAATCCGCCTCAAGCACCGGATGAAATTTATTTACCAGGCTATCAACCAACCTATAAGCCTAACTACTTACAAGTTCAAAAGGCGATACAAGCAATTTCTTTAGCAAAAAATCCAGTCATCTTAGCTGGTGCAGGTGTTCTTTTTGCAGACGCACGTGAAGAATTAACGGCATTCGCTGAAAAATACCGTATCCCTGTAACGAATACTTTACTAGGCTTAGGCTCCATCCACGGTGAACATGAATTATTCCTAGGGATGGCCGGCATGCACGGTACAGCAACAGCGAACACAGCTATAACAAAGGCAGATTTACTACTTAATATTGGTGCTCGATTTGATGATCGCTTAACAGGTAATTTAGCTACATTTGCACCAAATGCGACAATTGTTCATATCGATATTGATCCTGCTGAAATTGGTAAAAACGTACCGACAGATATTCCGATTGTGGCAGATGCAAAAGAAGCATTGAAAGCGATACTGAAAAAGGATTTTGATGGTCCTGATACAACGGATTGGCTAGCCTATTTAAGAAATCACGCCAATGATTATCCATTATGGTATTGCAAGAATGAACATGATCAGGAAATTTTACCACAAGAGGCATTGCGATTAGTTCATAAGATTACAGAGGGTGATGCCATTGTGACAACAGATGTTGGCCAGCATCAAATGTGGACAGCGCAGTATTATCATTTAAATAACGATCATGCATGGGTAACGTCTGGTGGACTTGGTACGATGGGCTTCGGCTTCCCAGCCGCAATTGGTGCCCAATTTGCGAAGCCAGACAAAAAAGTTATTTCAATTGTAGGAGATGCAGGTTTTCAAATGACCGCACAGGAGCTGTCCATTTTACAGGAATTTAATTTACCAGTAAAAATAGTGATTTTGAATAATAGCTGTTTAGGGATGGTTCGTCAATGGCAAGAAACATTCTATGAAGAGCGTTATTCGTCCTCACTTATGCCAATCCAACCGGATTTTGTTAAATTGGCGGATGCGTATAGCATTAAAGGCTATCGCATTAACACAATTGATGAAGCGGAAGCTATTTTCCGAGAGGCATTACTTTCGGATGAGCCTGTGTTAATCGATTGTCGTGTGAAACAGCTTGAATGTGTATACCCAATGGTAGCACCAGGCAAAGGCCTACATGAAATGATTGGGGTGAAAAAGAATTGAAACGAGTAATTACCGTAACTGTGATTAACCAAAGTGGTGTGTTAAACCGATTAACAGGTTTACTTATGAAACGTCAGTTTAATATTGAATCCATTACAGTTGGTCATACAGAGCAACCGAATTTTTCAAAAATGACCTTTGTTGTCAACGTAGAGGATGAGGGCAAAATTGAACAACTAGTGAAGCAATTATCCAAACAAATTGATGTATTAAAGGTTAATGATATTACTGACAAATCGATTGTCCTGCGAGAACTAGCACTAGTAAAGGTTATTTCACCGCCAAATTTACGCTTGGAAATGAATTCGATTGTCGAACCGTTCCGCGCTCAAATAATTGACACAGCTAAAAATGTAGTGACGTATCAAGTCGTAGGACACCCAGAAAAAATAGATGCCTTTATTGAACTCATTCGACCATATGGCATTAAAGAACTTACACGTACAGGGGCAACTGCCTCAGTTCGTGAAACACAAAAAATCTCAAATCCGCAGCTCTCTATTTTAAAATAGTTTGCCTATAAAATTGATAGCTTTGGATGTGGGCACTACCAAAATGTCATGCATCTAGAGCTGTGAAAATAAACCAAATTCTAGGAGGAAACAACAATGGCTACAATGTACTATGAACAAAATATTAACGAGGAAGTATTAAAAGGAAAGAAAATTGCAATTATCGGATACGGCTCACAAGGTCATGCACATGCATTAAACCTTAAAGAATCAGGCTTTGACGTAGTGGTAGGGGTACGCCCAGGTGGATCTTTCGATGCTGCTAAAGCAGATGGTGTTGACGTAAAAACAGTGGCTGAAGCAGCACAAGAAGCAGATGTAATCCAAATTCTACTACCAGATGAGCGACAAAAAGCTGTGTATGAAGCAGAAATTGCTCCACATCTACAAGCAGGGAAAGCGCTAATGTTTGCACACGGCTTCAATATTCACTTTGGGCAAATTACACCGCCAGCAGATGTTGACGTATTTTTAGTAGCGCCAAAAGGCCCAGGGCATTTAGTTCGTCGTCAATTCCAAGAAGGTGCGGGTGTACCAGGTTTATTCGCTATCCATCAAGATGCAACGGGTCAAGCAAAAGATTTAGCACTTGCTTACGGTAAAGGCATTGGTGCCGCACGTGGTGGTCTTCTTGAAACAACATTTAAAGAAGAAACAGAAACAGATTTATTTGGCGAACAAGCAGTACTTTGTGGTGGTGCAACGCAGCTAGTAAAAGCAGGATTTGAAACGTTAGTGGAAGCAGGCTACCAACCAGAATTAGCATACTTTGAAACACTACATGAGTTAAAACTAATTGTTGATCTAATGTTTGAAGGTGGAATGGCAACAATGCGTTACTCCGTATCAGATACAGCTGAGTGGGGAGATTATGTGGCTGGACCACGCATCATCGATGAGTCTGTAAAAGCTCGTATGAAAGACGTGTTAACGGATATCCAAGATGGTACGTTTGCTCGTCGCTGGATTCAAGAAAATGAAAATGGTCGTCCTGAATATACAAAGTTCAAAGAGGCTGGTGCGAACCATCAAATCGAAGAAGTAGGCGCAAAACTACGTGAGATGATGCCATTCATCAATGAAGGTAAAGAAAAAGTGGTAAGAGAAGTGGCGACAAGTGCGAAAAATTGATATTTTCGATACTACGCTTCGCGATGGTGAACAATCTGCTGGTATCAATTTAAATACAGCAGAAAAAATAGAAATAGCTAAACAGTTAGAGCGCCTTGGTGTGACAATTATTGAAGCAGGGTTTCCTGCTTCGTCGCCCGGTGACTTTGATGCAGTCCATCGCATTGCTGAAACAGTAAAAAATTCAGTCGTAACGGGCCTTGCTCGTTGTATCCAAAAGGATATTGATACGACATGGGAAGCTATTAAAGTAGCTCAACAACCACATATTCATATTTTTCTAGCTACTTCGCCGATCCATATGGAATACAAGCTGAAAAAATCACCAGAGCAAGTGATCGAGCAAGCAGTTGAAGCAGTTAAATATGCGAGAAAATTCTTTCCTCTTGTACAATGGTCCGCTGAGGATGCATTCCGTTCAGATCGTGAATTTTTAGTACGAATTATGAATGAAGTGGTTGCAGCTGGGGCCACAACGATTAACGTCCCTGACACAGTCGGCTTTGCCTCCCCTTACGAATATGGTGCATTATTTAAGTATTTGCTGGAAAACGTAAAAGGCGCTGATAAAGTCAAATTTTCTGCCCATTGTCATGACGACTTAGGAATGGCAACAGCCAACACATTGGCGGCAATTGAAAATGGTGCTGCACAAGTGGAGGGAACAATTAATGGCATAGGAGAGCGAGCAGGCAATGTAGCGTTAGAAGAAATTGCCGTAGCACTTCATATACGTAAGGATTTTTATCAGGTAGAGACAGGGATACAGCTGCAAGAGATTAAACGTACGTCCCAATTAGTCAGTAAATTGACAAACGTTGTGATTCAGCCAAACAAAGCGATTGTTGGGCGAAATGCATTTGCACACGAATCTGGTATTCATCAGGACGGTGTGTTAAAAAATCCAGAAACTTATGAAATTATTTCACCTGCCCTTATCGGTGAAGGAGAAATACCTTTAGTTCTTGGAAAACATTCTGGTCGAGCAGCCTTCCGTGATCGAGCTGAAACAATGGGCTTTGATCTATCGGATGAAAAGCTGAATAAGGCGTTTGTGGAATTTAAAAAATTGGCGGATCGTAAAAAGGAAATTACAGAGGAAGATTTACTGACTCTTCTTACAGAACAGCAAATTCAGTTAGAAGATGTGCCAGTATTTGAATTGAAAATGGTTCAAGTGCAATACGGTACAGAAAATATTCCGACGGCCACAGCCATTGTGCTAACACCAGAGGGATTAGAGAAAACAGTAGTTGCTACGGGGTCTGGGTCAGTAGAAGCCATTTTTAACACGCTAGAGCAGCTAGTACCAAGTGCTGTTCATGTGATTGATTACCGTGTGACATCAGTGGGGAAAGGCCGCGATGCACTTGGTGAAGCTGTTATAAATATTCGTTATGATCATGTATCGACGACTGGCCGCAACTCCTCTCAGGATGTTTTGGAAGCATCGGCGAAGGCTTATTTAAATGCTATTAACCGTCATTTAATAAAAGAAAGTCTTCGTGCACATCCAGTTTAAATAATCGTCCAGTTTTACAAGTAGTGAAATGTGTGAGGTACCATTCACAAGTCGGATGCAATAATCATGGCGTATAAGGTTAATCATGAAAAATTGAATACGCTCACCATTCATACATTTGGTGAGCGTCTTTACTAAATTAGCGAATGCGCTATACAAAGAAGGGTGTTTTGATGATGGAGAAAAAAATTACAGTACTTCCTGGTGACGGAATTGGACCAGAGGTTGTTGCTTCTGCTGTGCGTGTATTACAAGTGATTGGTAAACGGTTTAATCATACTTTCCATTTAGGGTATGGAACAATCGGGGGCGCTGCCATCGACCAACACAATAATCCACTACCAGATGAAACAATTGAGATGTGTGAGAATAGTGATGCGGTTCTACTAGGAGCTGTTGGAGGACCAAAGTGGGATCAGAATCCACCTGAATTACGCCCTGAAAAGGGATTATTACGAATTCGCAAACACTTTGATTTATTTGCTAATCTACGTCCTGTAAAGGCGTTCCCGAGTTTACTAGACGCTTCACCATTGAAGCGTGAAGTAGCTGAAAACGTTGATTTAATGATTGTTCGTGAATTAACAGGTGGCGTGTACTTCGGGGAACCACGTATGCGTACTGAAAATGGCGCAATTGATACAACTGTTTACTCGAAAGCGGAAGTAGAGCGTATCGTTGAAAATGCCTTTGAGCTAGCACGTTTACGTGGAGGCAAGTTATGCTCTGTTGACAAGGCGAATGTTCTTGAAACAAGTCGTTTATGGCGAGAAGTCGTAGAAGCAAAGAAGAAAGAATATCCAGATGTTTTGGTGGAACATAACCTAGTGGATTCTGTAGCGATGAAACTGATTACAAATCCTGGACACTATGATGTAGTAGTTACAGAAAACATGTTTGGGGATATTTTAAGTGATGAAGCATCAGTTATTACGGGTTCTCTAGGTGTATTACCATCTGCATCTATTCGTGGAGATAATTTTGGCTTATATGAGCCAGTACATGGGTCAGCACCTGAGATTGCAGGGCAAGGAGTAGCAAATCCTGCAGCAACCATTCTTTCTGTAGCGATGATGCTTCAATACTCATTTGGCTTAAAGGAAGAAGCAGCAGAAATTGAACGTGCAGTAAGTGCGGTATTTGATGATGGTTATTTTACTGCAGATCTTGCCCGTGATGGCAGTCGAGTTTTATCAACAAATGAATGGACAGACAAGGTAATGAATGAAATTGATACTAGTTTTGTTTCACAAAGTATTATGACAACATATATTTAAAGAAATAGGTGAAGACAATGGGTAAAAATATAATTGAAAAGATTTGGGATAAACATGTTGTTTATCAGGAAGAGGGCAAACCGGACCTGTTATATATTGATCTTCATTTAATTCATGAAGTAACTTCTCCGCAAGCTTTTGAAGGACTTCGGATGAATGGACGTCAAGTACGTCGTCCAGATTTAAGCTTTGCAACAATGGATCATAATGTTCCAACAAAAAATTTACCAACCATCCATGATCCGATTGCGCGTAACCAAATTGAAACTTTAGCCAAAAATGCTGAAGAGTTTGGTGTTGAGCTTGCAGGTATGGGCCATCCTGATCAAGGAATTGTCCATGTTATTGGACCAGAGCTAGGACTTACACAGCCAGGTAAAACGATTGTCTGTGGGGACTCACATACATCGACACATGGTGCATTTGGGGCAATTGCCTTTGGTATTGGAACTTCTGAGGTAGAGCATGTATTATCGACGCAAACATTATGGCAAAATAAGCCAAAAACAATGGAAATTCGTGTTGAAGGGGAGCTATCAGTCGGAGTAGCCGCTAAAGATATTATTTTAGCCATTATTGCAAAGTTCGGAATTGGAGTGGGCACAGGATATATTGTGGAATTTACTGGAGAGGCTATCCACAAACTGTCCATGGAAGAACGGATGACAATTTGTAATATGTCGATTGAGGCTGGTGCCAAGGCAGGGCTTATTTCCCCTGATCAAACGACAGTAGACTATATTCGTGGTCGTAAATATGCACCACAAGCCGAACAATTTGAGGAGGCAGCTAACTATTGGTTAAGCCTAGCTTCTGATGAGGATGCTAGCTACGATACAGTCCGTATTATTCATGCGGAGGAAATCGAACCTATCATTACATGGGGAACAAATCCATCAATGGGTACGGGTGTTTCTGGCCACGTCCCAACAATAGCAGATTATAAAGATGAATCCGATAAGGCAGCACTTCAAAAAGCTCTTGATTATATGGGCTTAGAGGAAGGGCAACCATTAACGTCCATTGATATCCAGCATGTCTTTATTGGCTCCTGTACAAACTCGCGTATTAGCGATTTACGTGCAGCTGCGGATGTTATTAAAGGAAGAAAGGTACATGGCGATGTTACAGCAATCGTTGTTCCGGGCTCCCATACTACGAAAAAACAAGCAGAGGCAGAAGGTTTAGATAAAATCTTTATAGACGCCGGCTTTGAATGGCGAGAGTCAGGTTGCTCCATGTGTTTAGCAATGAATGATGATGTAGTCCCAGCTGGTGAACGCTGTGCCTCCACATCCAACCGCAACTTTGAAGGGCGTCAGGGAGCTGGTTCTCGTACACATTTAGTATCTCCACCAATGGCAGCCGCAGCCGCGATTGCAGGTCATTTTGTAGATGTACGTGAATTTGTAAAGGAAACTGTGTAAAGCTTGTTTTTACACGGAAGGGATGTTGAAAATGGAACCAATTAATATCGTAAATAGTGTAATTACACCACTTGATCGTAAAAATGTGGACACTGACCAAATTATTTCAAAAGAATTTTTAAAGCGTATTGAGCGCACAGGCTTTGGACAGTTTTTATTTTATCACTGGCGTTTTGATGCAGACGGCAATGAAATAAAAGACTTTGTATTAAATAAACCAGAATTTAAAGAGTCAAAAATTCTAGTGGCACAGGATAATTTCGGCTGTGGTTCTTCTCGAGAGCACGCTCCATGGGCTATATTGGATTATGGATTTAATGTCGTCATTGCGCCTTCCTTTGCAGATATTTTCCATAATAACTGCTTTAAAAATGGTATCCTTCCTATTAAGCTAACTGAAGTGGAATGTGATGAAATTCTAGCGAAGGGCAAAGCGAATCCATATTCAGTGGAAGTGAATCTTGCAGCACAAACGGTATCTGATGATGATGGAACAGTCTATCATTTCACAATTGATCCGTACTACAAGGAAACATTGCTAAATGGTTGGGATGAAATTGCCTTAACTTTTAAATACGAAAACCATATTGCTGCTTATGAGGATAAGAGAGTAGCCTATTAATATATTTTTGGAGACTGAAGACAAAGTGAGAGTTGTCTTCAGTTTTTTTGCGTTAGCAAATATCTATCCTAAATAATTATGGATAGAATGTGAATAGATGTAAATTTAACAAGAATATTCTGAATATAAACATTGTGAATAAATGGTTTTTTTTGATAATGTGGAAGTAGCAAGTTATTTGAAAGGAGAATAGATTATGATTACTTATTCAGTTTCCTGTATTTTTTGCAAAAAGACGTTTGAGGTTGTGGAAGGGACAAGGAAATATACCTTGTATAAAAGGAATATGAAAGGGAAATTCTCCTGTGAAGATTGTGATAGTAAAATTGAACGTGAGGCTAGAAAAGGATTGTTAGGAAAACTTTAAAAATGCTTTTAAAACAACCTGTCCGTGACCTTTTTTCTCCATTAAAATAGAGTTTAGAAGAAAGGTAGGGAAATCAATGATTACAGTTATAGGAAGTTTAAATATGGATTTAGTTGTACAAATGAATGCTTTTCCAAAGCAGGGAGAAACCATTCTTGGCCATGCATTTCAAACAGTTCCAGGAGGAAAAGGTGCAAATCAGGCAGTAGCCGCTGCTCGACTTGGGAGTGACGTGGCGATGATTGGCTGTGTCGGTCAGGATAGTTTTGGTGAAACATTATGTGTGGGTTTACAGCAAGAACAAGTAAACACAGATGCCATTGTGCATAGTACTACAGCTCCAACAGGTATTGCTAATATTCTTATTTTCAATCAAGATAATCGAATTGTAGTGGTGCCTGGCGCAAACTATGAATTAGCACCTTCACATATTGAGGCATCCAAAGACTTGATACAAAAAAGCCAAATGGTGATCATTCAACTGGAAATTCCAAAAGAGACAACAGCATATGCCATTCAACTATGTAAAGAGGCGGGAGTGCCAGTATTGTTAAATCCTGCACCAGCGGCAAATTTTGATAGACAGTGGATGAAGGATATCGCCTATTTAACGCCAAATGAAACAGAATGTGCGGAAATTTTTAAGGAGCCCGTCGATCACCTACTAGAAAAGTATCCTAATAAGCTCATTATAACGCTAGGTAGTGATGGTGCTCGTTATTTTGATGGTACATTTCCCATTCATATTCCGGGCTATATGACGACAGCTGTGGATACAACAGGTGCAGGTGACACCTTTAACGGTGCATTAGCTCATGCCTTAGTAGAGGGTCAATCATTGGATGAGGCAGTGTACTTTGCTAATCTTGCTGCCTCATTGTCTGTTGAAAAATTTAGTGCACAGGGAGGCATGCCTACACTTGGGGAAGTTTACGCGCGTATGGCGGGCACAGGGGAATAGTATATCAATTGGAACAGGTAGATCTAAATAGCTATAACAAAGGGTAATCACGCTGGAAATTTTAGTAAAATTCATAAAATTGACTATTTCTTTTAGTCTGAATTGTGAATGAAATGTGAAATGACATTGTATCGGTATAAGGATGAATTCCTATTTGGTGTATAAATGCATAAGTATATTGTCCTCTTTTCGTTGATCTATATATTAGTAAAGCATTAGTATCATTTATAATGGTCTTATAGATACATACGAAAAGAGGTTTTGAGGATGACGAACATTGACCATACGCCAATCGAATTTACAACCTCAGCGAATAATATATTGCCACAATTTGTTGATCAACTTCGACAATTGTACGGTATTATTGTCCAAAATACATATGTGAAAGATACAGCTAAACATTTAAATCGTATTATTCAAGATGCTAATAACCAAACCATGATTTTAATCGTCGGTAAACAACGAGTAGGCAAAACGACACTAGTCAACGGACTCCTCGGACGTGAGGTTTTATCTGTAAATGATCAACATCCGACAGGTGTCAATACATTTATTCGATATGGCGAACAAGAAGAGATTAAAGCCTATTTTTTAGATGGCGTTGTAGCCATATTTGATCTTAGTAAATTAGAACTACTGACAACAGGTGATACATTTGCTTCGCAGATTTTACGTGAACATTTAGATTACTTAGAAGTATATTTAAAAAATGATTTATTAAAATCTGTGACAATCATTGACTCGGTTTCCTTAGAAGCTGGGGGAGGTGAAATGGCCTATTTCTCTGAAGCACTGATGAACCGTGTAGATGAAATATTCTGGGTTTTACGTGCCGGCTCTAGGGCGATTGATGCTGAGCTTTTATTAATGGATACGTTAAAGCATAAAGGAGTGGAGCCTTTATGTGTCATCAATGGTATTGATGCTGATGAGCATGCAGACGCATTTATTACTGCTGAACAACAACGTATTGGCCATTTGATGAGTGATTTTATAGCTATTTCCGCAACGAATGCACTGGTAGCCAAGCAAACGGACAACCTTGAGCTTTGGCAGAAAAGTCAATATGATCATTTAATAGCTCACATACATCGTGTGGCTGAAAATAGTGAAAAAAAAACCTATGCCATTTTAATTCGCTTCTTACAATGGCTTGAACGGTTCCGCTTCGAATTAACTGTAATTCCACGACGTGACCCATTTCAGTCTGCTGTTGAGAATATTGAAAAATACGCAGGCGATACCCAATTTGAGTTTTCTCGCTATCAGCGTGACTTAGCGATAGTTAAGGAATATGAGCAAGAATATGAGCAGGTGGCAAATACATTTACACATGTTCAAACCCTTTATCAGCTATTACAAACTATCTCCCAACATGATTATTTACAAGATGAGAAGGTAGAAAAATTTACTGAAATCGCTGTATATTATCAACAAATGTTACGGGAGTATCGTACTATGCACAGTGAGTATTCACGAGAATATGAGCGCTTAGATGCACAGCATAAAAAAATTCATGGTAAAGGGCTTATGAAGGCTATCTTCGGTCAGCATACTCAAAATGAATTTTTCAAAGAGCGTGTACAAAAATTAAATGAGCAACAAGTGGTTTGTGTAGCTCAATACGACAAGGTACTGCAAGCAGAAACGTCGATGTTGCAAGCAGTTCGAGATATTCAACCTTATTTAGTCAATTTAGTAAAGGAACGTATGAGTCGTATTGAACAAAAAGTGCAGGAATTAAATCAACAACGTGCAAAAGAGAAGCGACAATTAAAGCGTTATGCTGAAAAACTAAATGAATTTTCATGTTTAATTGAAGCACAGGGCTATATTAAGGAGCATCTTCAACCTTTCTTAATGCAGGAACAAATGCCACTAAAAGCAAAGGACTTAGAAATGCTTGAAGAAACGGTGCAGGCTATTTTGAGCATCGATCTTTCAAGGAATGGTTTATTGGCACGTAGTCAAATGAATAATAAAATGGAGAGTATTGCTATACCTTTTGATGTGGAGGAAATGTATCCACAGCAATGCTTAACGTTACAAGAAGAAGATGTGAAATCGAACGATATTCCAGAGATACCAAATAAACTAGCTATACAATATGCAGAATAAACTTTACAAAACGTTCTAAAAGAATGAATCTTTTAGGGCGTTTTTTTATGGAATGAAACATATCATACCATTTATACGTATAAATGGTATGGAGGGATAAAAATGATTGAAATTAAAGGACGTTACACGGAGGCTAAAATTTATGCTGAAACAGCATTGCCATCAGCGATCGATCAAATTCAAGAATTGACGAATCAGCCGTTTATGTCAGGTACGAAGGTACGTATTATGCCTGATTATCATGCAGGGAAAGGCTGTGTTATTGGCACGACCATTCACCTACAGGAGCGGGTTGTGCCAAATCTGGTCGGTGTGGATGTGGGCTGTGGTGTATTTGTAGCGAAATTAGATGTAACGACGGTTGATTATGAGAAACTAGATACTATCATTCGAACGTATGTGCCGAGCGGTCAAGAGGTTCATAAGGAACTATCGCCTGACCGACAATTTTTAGCGTTCGAAGGGAAACAGTTCAAAGCAAGTGGCTTTAAGGATGAGTATACAAATCTATCATTAGGGACACTTGGTGGAGGCAATCATTTTATTGAATTGGCTAAAGATGAGGAGAATCAGTACTATTTACTAATTCATACTGGTTCACGTTATGTAGGGGCAAAAGTAGCAAACTGGCATCAAAAAAGAGCCTATGACAATTTACGTCAGCAAGATTTGACTGAAAAAATAGAGGACTTCAAACAACAGGGGAGAGAAAAGGAAATTCAAGCGATGATTCAAGCCTATAAAGAAAAGCATCCTGCGGTTCCGAAAGAGTTAGCCTATTTAGAGGGCGAATATTTCCATGACTATATTCATGATATGAAAATCGCGCAGCAATTTGCGCAGATGAATCGTTGGACTATTGCTGAAACCATTGCAAAACATATGGATTGGCAGTTAATAGATACATTTGATACGATTCATAACTATATTGAGACGGAGACCATGACGCTACGGAAGGGAGCCGTTCGTGCCAATAAAGGAGAGATGCTTGTCATTCCTATGAATATGCGCGATGGATCACTTATTTGTATAGGGAAAGGCAATGCTGATTGGAATCATTCAGCCCCACATGGAGCAGGACGCATGTACTCTCGTCGTGCCGCTAAAAAAGCGCTGAATATGGAGGATTTTAAAGAGACGATGCAGGGGGTCTGGACAACATCAGTCAATGAAGAAACATTAGACGAGGCACCAATGGCCTATAAGCCTATGGCAGAAATTACATCTGTGATTGGAGAAACAGTAGATATTATTAAGGTTGTTAAACCTGTCTATAATTTCAAAGCGAGTGAAGCGACAAAGCCTTATGAGAGAAAGGGACCCTCGAACTCCCTATAATTAATAGGCATGTATGGTATAATATAGCTTTACAACAATGAAATGGGTGGTTTTTTGGTTTCTTCAAAAGATGTGGCAAAGCATGCTGGTGTATCTCAAACAACCGTGTCAAGAGTATTGAATACACCAGAGCTAGTAAAGCCAAAAACAGTTGAAAAAGTGATGAAAGCGATTGAGGACTTAAACTATATTCCAAATGATATAGCTAGATCGCTTGTTCAAAAAAAGACAGGCATCATTACATTAATATCAGGTCCTTTACACAATCCTTTTTTTGTTGATACGACGACTGCTATCGTTAATTATGTCAACGCCCGTGGCTATAAAGTTAACGTTTATTTTGGTACAGAAGATAATTTACACTCGATTTATAATGCAGTTTTAGAAACGAAGGCAGATGCCATTATATTATCTTCCATGCTCTATCGAGATGATTTATTTTTTAAATTAGAAAAACTAGGAATTCCATTTATTATGTTTAATCGTAAGCATCAAGAAAACAGACATTTTGTAGAAATTGATAATGTGCAAGCAGGATATCTAGCCGCTAATCATCTGTTGTCTCTAGGGCATCAATCATTATGTTGGATTGGTGGTCCACATCAAATGAGTACATTTTTTGGTCGCTACCAAGGGTTTGAAAAGGCACTAAAGGATCATGAAATCGTAGCTAAATCTGTTCCAACATTTTTTACCAACACAAATAAGGAAGATATTGAAAAGGCTTTTGAGGAACTATTAAAACTGGATAGAAGACCTACAGCAATTTGTGCAGCAACAGATGCCATCGCTATAGAAATTTTGAACCTTTGTTTAGAAAGAGGCTTTCATGTTCCTAGGGATTTCAATGTGATCGGCATTGATAATGTGGAGCTTAGTAAACATCATTCCATTGCTTTGACAACGGTAGGGATAACATCCGAAGAAAACTTAGGATTTTTAGCGATTGAAAAATTATTTGAGGTCATGGAGAAAAAAAGTACTTGCATCCAGCAAACAGAGTCTGTTAAACTTTTCCCAAGAAATACAACGTGTAAAAATGAACTGATTTAACGTCAGTTTATTTTTTACACTAAAATGGTTACGTATTCATTTCTTTATTTTCAGAAATGAATACGTAACCATAATAGAAAGGAGTGAGATAAGTCTTGAAAAGGGGCTTATGGATTCAAGGAGAATGGAAGATGACTGCAGAGTATATGGAGGTTCAAGCCCCGCATTCGCAAGAGATGATTGCACATTTTGCAATGGCCACTGAACAAGATGTACATGAGGCCGTTGCAAGTGCACAGGCAGCAGCGAAGAGCATGGCTGCGTTAACGGCTTTTCAACGAGCAGAAATTTTGGAGCATTTATCGACACTATTTTTGGAAAATCGTGAAGAGGCAGCTAGTATTATTTCACTAGAATCAGCAAAACCGCTCAAGTATGCCTATGCTGAAATTGATCGCACCATTGAAACCTATAAATTTGCCGCAGAGGAAGCTAAACGATTGTCTGGCGAAATGATTCCAATGGACGCTTCTAAAAATGGAGAAGGGCGCTTTGCCTATACAATTCGAGAGCCAATCGGCGTAATTGCAGCAATTACACCGTTTAATTTTCCACAAAATTTAGTTGCGCATAAAGTAGGTCCTGCTTTAGCGGCGGGAAATACGATTGTGTTAAAGCCAGCTACTCAAACAGCTCTATCCGCTCATTTTCTAGCAAAACTATTGGCACAAACTAATTTACCAGCTGGCGCTTTTAATCTAGTGACTGGGCAAGGGAAATTAGTAGGAGATGTATTTTTAGCACATCCTCACGTGAAAATGATAACGTTTACGGGAAGTCCTGCCGTAGGTATTTCGCTACGAAATCGTGCAGGTTTAAAAAAGGTTACGTTAGAATTAGGCTCGAATGCAGGAGTAATTGTTGACGAAGGAGTTCAACTTGACCAGATTATGGACCGAATAATTATGGGGGCCTTTTCAAATCAAGGTCAGGTATGCATTTCATTGCAGCGAATATATGTAATGGAAAGTATCGTAAATGAGTTTTTAGACAAGCTCAGCGCTAAAGTGGCACAGCTAGTCATTGGCGACCCTCTCGATGAAACAACGGATATAGCCATGATGATTTCTGCAGCGGAACAACAACGAGCCCTTGAGTGGATTGAAGAAGCGGTTGCTGAAGGGGCTAAAATCATCGCTGGTGGTCATATTGACAATCAGGTTTTATTGCCAACTGTGTTATCGAATGTATCTTCACATAGTAAGGTATCCTGTGAAGAAATTTTTGCACCTGTTGTTATCGTGAATTCAGTATCTACTATAGAGGAGGCAATTGAAGCTATTAACGATTCTCATTATGGGCTACAGGCAGGTATTTTTACACCATCGATTGAGACGGCTTTTAAAGCTTCCAAAGCATTACAGGTAGGAGGCGTACTTATTAATGATGTGCCAACTTATCGTGTAGATCATATGCCATATGGTGGCGTAAAAGAAAGTGGTACAGGTCGAGAAGGCATTAAATATGCAATGGAAGAAATGACAGAAATGAAGCTCATTATTTGGAATAACCAATAATCACGAATGGAGATGGGAAACATGAAAATGATCAAACAACACCCAAAATTGTATGTAATGGACAACGGTACGATGCGAATGGATAAGAATTATATGATTGCCATGCACAATCCAGCAACAATCGATCATCCAAATCAACCAAATGAATTTGTAGAATTCCCCGTCTATACAGTACTTATCGATCATCCAGAGGGCAAAATTTTATTTGATACGGCGTGTAATCCAAATGCTATGGGGCCTGATGGACGTTGGGGGGAATTTACACAAAAAGCGTTCCCTATTAATATGCCAGAAGAATGTTATTTACATCATCGATTAGAAGAATTAAATATTCGTCCTGAGGATATCAAATATGTTGTAGCATCCCACTTGCATCTCGACCATGCAGGCTGCTTAGAATTATTTACGAATGCGACGATCATTGTACAAGAAGATGAGTTTAACGGCACACTACAAACGTATGCAAGAAATGTTAAAGACGGTGCCTATATTTGGGGCGACATTGATATGTGGATTAAAAATAATTTACAATGGCGCCTTATTAAACGTGGTGAGGATAATGTGAAGCTTGCAGAAGGCATTCAAGTATTAAATTTTGGCAGTGGTCATGCTTGGGGTATGCTCGGTCTGCACATTAATATGCCAGACTCAGGAGGAATTATTTTAGCTTCAGATGCTATCTACACGGCGGAAAGCTTTGGTCCACCTGTTAAGCCACCAGGCATTATTTATGATTCAGTTGGCTATAATTCTACAGTTGAACACATTCGTAGACTTGCCAATGAAACAAATTCTCAGGTTTGGTTTGGTCATGACCCTGTCCAATTTAAATCATTTAGAAAATCGACAGAAGGATACTATGAATAGATAGGAGTAGAGAAGCCATGCATAAATTAACCTTTACGCCTGTAAGCTATACAGGTTGGGGATGTTTAAATCAGCTTCTGCCTGAAGTAGAAAGATTTAAAGCTACAAATATTTTAATTGTCACAGACCCATTTTTAAAGGAATTAGGGCTAGCAGATAAAGTCCAGCAGCCCTTGCTTTCAAAAGGATATGCAACGACCATTTATACAGATATTGCCCCAGAGCCCCCACTTGCTATTGGAGAAAAGCTAGTTGATTTTACTAGAAAACATCAATTTGATTTGGTCATTGGTTTAGGTGGAGGAAGTGCTCTTGATTTAGCTAAGCTTGCTGCTGTTTTAGCCGTACATGATGGGAAAGTAGCGGATTATTTAAATTTAACAGGCACAAAAGCACTTGAACAAAAAGGTTTACCTAAAATTTTAATACCAACTACATCTGGGACAGGCTCAGAAGTGACAAATATTTCAGTTCTGTCCCTCGACACAACAAAAGATGTTGTGACACACGATTACTTATTGGCGGATAGTGCGATTGTAGACCCAGAGCTAACGATTTCATTACCACCAAAGGTAACAGCTGCAACGGGGGTTGATGCTTTAACACATGCCATTGAGGCATATGTTTCAGTCAATGCCAATGAAGTAACGGATGCACTTGCACTACAAGCTATTCGCCTAATTAGTGGCTCTATTCGTACGGCTGTACTAGAAGGGGAAAATAAGCAGGCACGTTCAGATATGAGCTATGGTAGTTATTTAGCTGGCTTGGCCTTTTTTAATGCTGGAGTAGCCGGTGTTCATGCTTTAGCCTATCCATTGGGAGGTCAATTTCATATAGCCCATGGCGATTCCAACGCCGTACTATTACCATATGTCATGGGGTATATTCGTCAAAGCTGTGAAAAACGAATGAAGGATATATTAGATGCCATGGGTGTATCATCTGCCTACTTATCGCAAGAAGAGGCTTCCTATAAATGTGTGGATGTATTACAACAGCTCGTTCAAGATGTAAATATTCCTTCTACATTAAAGGGTTTTAATATACCAGAAGAAGCTTTAGAACAATTAACGGACGATGCAACAAAGCAAACAAGAATTTTAGCACGAAGTCCTATGCTATTAGAACGAGAGGATATTTATGCTATTTATCGATCTGCATTTGATGGAGAAGTTCGAGAACCAGACGAATCATAAAGAAGAAAAGAGAAACGTTGATTGTTGACGTTTTTCTTTTTTAATGTAGGAATTTAAAATTGAACTGAGCGATCTGGTTATTAAAATGCGTCATAAAAGTATGAGAATTTGAGGAATTGGAGAAAACGTACATACCCACGACCGCTTTGAAATGATAGATTTCATTACTACACTATTTATGGAGCAACAAGAAGAAACATTTTGAGCGTTTCTTTTTTTATAAATTCGAAAGTAATATTTGAAATTTATATTTATGAATATTTTCTCTTAGCTATTTTAAATTTTATAGTAAATAATGGGTAATTAGTATATAATATTAATTATTTTTCAATATATGGAGGGTGTGCTAATGAAACTAGTACTACAGATATCAAGTTTTATTTTATTTGTTACAGCTATAGTTTTTAGTTTATCTCAAATATCAATCTTAAAGGAAGAAAAAGAGGATACGGAATACTGGGAAGAAGCAGCTAAAGAACATTATGATAACAACCTTATTGAAGAAAGATATTTTGCTATTAAAAATATATATAGCTCGCACCTTACAACAACCTTAGTGTCAACAATATCCATGGTGTTAACAGGAGTATTCTTTCTTGCAATAGCAAAAATTATTGCATTGCTTCAAGACATAAATTCTAAAGTTACAAATAAGCCTCAAGAAGAAGAATTCGAATTGTTGAATTAATAGGAGGAAACGAATGTTAGTTGATATAAATTGTCCAGTTGAATTGCTTAAGTATCAGCTATATAGAAGTAAGAAAACAGGTAAGGTTTATTGTTCATTGAAGTTTAATAATATTTCAGAAAAAAGAATAAAAGGCTTAAATGCTACTATTTATTGTTTTGATCAATTTGGTGAACCAGTTGGCTGGGAATCTACTAGCTTTAATTATAAACTGCATCTAAGTGAATCAATAGAACCTAACCAAGCATTTGAGAACAATGAAAAAATTGCATTAGATAGTTTTTCTCATACCAGAAGCATAGATGTAGTCTTTGAGAAAGTACTTTTTAGTGATGAAACAATATGGACGAAACCCGAATCAGAGCTAGAGAAAGTAGAACTAAAACAAATTAATGATCCAGGTCAACTAACGTTTGTACTAACGCATGAAGGAAATGATGCAAAATATTATTCACAATTGATAAATGATAAATGGACATGTGTATGCGGACGCCTTAACTTGGAGAATATGAAAATATGTAAACGTTGCAAAAGAGAAAAAAATTATGTTCTTTCAATTTATATGAATGAAAAAACGATTAGTGAAAATATTAAGTTATATGAAGAACAGATAGAAGAGGAAAAAAAGCAAGAGCTACTAGAAAAAGAACGTCAACATGAAATATTTCAGAAAAAGGTAAAGAAAATAGTAAAATATAGCGCTGTGTTAATCAGTTTTCTATTTCTTTTTGGTATAGCTACTTATGGTTTTATAACAAAGTTTACTTTTTCATGGGATAATTATCTTTTATTAAAAGATAAGGATAACGCTTTGATTGAGGCAGTAAAAAATCAAAATTCGAAGGATATAAATTTTTTGATTGAAAATGGGGCCAACGCTAATTTTGTAAATAGGGATGGCGAAAATTCAATTAGTAAAGCCATCGAATTACCGAATAAAAAATTAGCTATTTCCTTAATGAATAAAGGAATGGGAAGTATTAGAGTAGGAAAAGAAGAGGATAGTCTTGCACATGTTGCAGTTAAAAATGAACAATATGAAATACTAAAAGAGCTACATAAATTCGAAGTTGATATGAACGTAAAGAATGAGATGGGACATAATGTATTATATTCTGCTATACAGACAGGGAATAGAGAGATACTTGAATACCTTATTTATGAATTGAAAGTAAATTTTCAAGAAGTGGATAATGACGGTAACAATATTGTTCAAGTAGCCTTATTACAGCCTTTAAACAATACAGCATTAATCAAGGAATTACTAAACTTGGACATTGATTTGAAAAAAGTGAATATAGGTGGTCAAAATACATACACAACAGCTATACTTACTCAAAATAAAGAGATAGTTCAACTATTTATAGATAAAGGATTAGATCTTAATAAGGTTGATGAATTAGGAAATAATGCGATCCATATTCTCCTTAATCACAAAAAAGACAATCTGACTTATTTGGCAGAGTTAATAAATAAAGGAGCAGCGGTAAATGGACTTAATGAACAAGGACAAACACCATTGTATTTAGCGATCCTAAACGGGGATAAAAAAACTGTTGAGGGACTACTTAAACATAAGGTGGATAAAAATATTGTCAATAGTAATGGGGACTCTGCTAAAGACATTGCCGAAAAATATAATAAATCATTGGTAGAATTATTTGAGCAAGATAGGTTTACAATTAAGCATGATAAACAAAAGAATGTTTTCATAGTAAGTGGGGTTACTTTAGGTAATTCAAGAAAAGACGTAGTTAATAAGTTAGGAAACCCTGCTAAGAGGAAACAATTCGAATCAATAGATGGTGACATAGACTGTAATATTTACTATCTAAAAGATAGTACCGAAAAAGATATAGAGACGCATTATTGTTCTTATATAGGTATAAGCGATAAGATTGAATATATTTCGTTTAACTTATATCCTAAACAGCTGAATGAAGAATGGTATAATGATTTAGGAAAACCGTTTATCGATGATGATGCTCCATTATATTATCTAGAGGAAACGGAGCAGTTACTGCTATTAAAACCAAACGAAGAAATAGGGTTCCTTTACTATGCAGGTTACGAATTTTATAATAATTTGTACCAATAGAATTAACATATCTAAATACTAAAAATAAGGCTACGAAGCTTCTTTGACGAAACTTCGTAGCCTTTGTTATTGGTTAGCTAATTTATTAAGTATGTTATGCTTCTGCATCAGGCGTAAATGTACGCGTAGCTAATTCTGCATCTAGCATAAAGATAGCGTTGGAGTCGTTTTCGATACGTTCGATTTTACGAATTAATGTATCAAATGTAGATTCTTCCTCCACTTGCTCATCGATGAACCATTTTAAAAAGGCCATTGTCGCATGCTCACGTTCATCTAAAGCGATATCTGATAAATTATAAATACGGCGCGTCACTTCTTTTTCGTGAGAAAGAGCTGTTTTAAAGGCACCTAAAATCGATTCAAAATGATTGCCTGGGCTTTCAAAGCCTTGAATTGTTGCACGGTAGCCCATATCACTTAAGAAGTTATAAAATTTCATCGCATGGAAGCGTTCTTCTTCGGCTTGTACTAAAAAAAAGTTAGCGAAGCCATCATAATCCTGGTCTGTGCAATATGCCGCCATTGCCATGTAAGCATGAGCCGAGTAAAATTCAAAATTCATTTGTTCATTAAGTGCTGTGTGTAGTTTTTCAGATAACATAAAAGTTTTCCTCCTTTTGCAGTAAATGCCTTCTTCACTAGTATACAGTGTTAACGGTTCTTCATACAAAAATTTTAAATTTCATGGGAAAATGCGCAAAACTTAATTGATATTCGTTCTCAATTAGAGAATTTACACTTCTTTATATTTAGTCTCAACTGCTGGAACCAAGGAAATTAAGCATTTTCCTATTATGTCATATGTATAGTCAAGTGTTGGTAAGGGAAGTTGGATAGGGCAACCTAGTGAGGTAGAAAATGACTTGAAAATTTGTTTGTTTGGCATAGGGGAGGGCACTCGTTAAAAAATAAAATCACTACTTTCATATAAAATAGAAAATCGCCTCGACATAGGTCGTGGCGATTTTTTAAAATCATTATTGTTCTTGGGTTTTTTGGTTTTTGACCCCAATTAAGTAACCACCTAGGGCAATTGCTACTAGGACAATCCAGAAAATAGCCTTCCAAATTGTAGAATGTGGGAATTCATGTGGAATAATGCCTAATTTTTCATGTGCTAATGTTAACACAGCTAATTTCACACCAACCCAACCAACGATTAGGAATGCAGCCGTTTCCAGTGAAGGGAATTTATCAAGAACTTTCACGAACCAACGAGCCGCGAATCGCATCATGATGACCCCAATAATACCACCTAAGAACATAACGGCGAACTGTCCTGCATTAATACCACCGATATCAAAATCACCGATATGTGGTAGTGTTACAGCAATAGCAACCGCAGCTAGAATAGAATCTACCGCGAACGCGATATCAGCAAGTTCTACTTTTACAACTGTCATCCAGAAGCCAGATTGCTTTTTCGGCTCTTGGATCTCATCGGAGCTTTGCGATGCTTTCCGTGAATCATAAATATGTTTAATAGACATAAACAATAGATAAGCTGCACCTATTGCTTGAATTTGCCAGAAATTAACGAGTGTTGTAATAAGGAATAATGCGGCGAAGCGGAAAACAAACGCCCCCACTAATCCATATAATAGAGCTTTTTGTTGTTGTGCTTTTGGTAAATGCTTAACCATAACTGCCATTACGACTGCGTTGTCAGCTGCCAACAATCCTTCTAATACAATTAATACGACGAGTACCCATGCGTATTCTAAAATAATTGCCTCCAAATTTGTTTCCTCCTTTAATTAATGAACAGAAATGAATGGTTGCTTCTAACATATTCTTCCCAATTTTAAGCAAAAGAAAAAGACCCCTGCCTAAAAAATAGGCAAAGGTCTTGCTAAGCAATTTACTGTTCGTTGCACAGAAATTATTCTGTGAGACAATTTATGCCATCACACCCGATGGTACGAAACCATGTAATGACGAATGTGAATCAGATGCTTCGATCGCATCCGCTAGCTACTCCCCTTTGACAATAAAGTCAAAAGCTATTCAATTCTTACACCAATCATAGCATGCGAAAAACTGAAAGTAAATAAAAATATACTGCTATGGAGAAAAAATACTTTTCCGTTACGTTTGCACAAATGGTACTATTAAAAGATAGCGAAATTTTTACAACTTAGAAAGGAGACAAACATGTATAGAAAATTTTTTTCCTATTATAAGCCGCATAAACGATTGTTTGTCATCGATTTTTCAAGTGCAATCATTGTAGCCATTTTAGAGCTCGCCTTTCCATTAGCCGTTCAGTGGTTTATTGATGAGCTATTACCAACAGGCGATTGGGGAATGATTGTAAAAATAAGTGTATTATTGCTGCTAGTGTATGCAATAAGTACATTTTTAAACTTTATCGTGAACTATTTAGGGCATAAATTGGGGATTAATATTGAGACAGATATGCGTCAGGAGTTATTTACCCATGTACAAAGGCAATCATTCCGATTTTTTGATAATACGAAGACAGGTCATATAATGAGCCGTATTACCAATGATTTATTTGATATTGGGGAATTTGCCCATCATGGACCTGAGGATTTATTCATTGCCATTATGACCTTTGTTGGGGCCTTTGCCATTATGTTTAATGTAAACCCAACACTCGCTTTAATTGCAGCAATCATGGTGCCATTTTTAACATGGCTTGTGACATTTAGTAATATAAAAATGAACAATGCTTGGAAAACGATGTATGGCAAAATTGCTGATGTTAACGGGCGTGTAGAGGATAGTGTGTCCGGTGTCCGTGTTGTGAAATCATTTACAAACGAAGATTTTGAAATCAAACGCTTTAAGGAGCAAAATGGATTTTTCCGTACAGCTAAATTATATGCCTATAAAATAATGGCAGGTACTCACTCGAGTATTTACATGATGACACGCCTCCTTACATTAATGGTGTTAGTGGTCGGCGCTTGGCTAAGCTTTAATGGAAAATTATCTTACGGGGAGCTAGTGAGCTTTGTTTTATATACAAATGTACTCATTAAACCAATTGATAAGATTAGTGCTTTATTAGAGCTTTATCCGAAGGGAATGGCTGGTTTTAAGCGATTCCGGGAATTAATTGAGCAGGAACCAGAAATTCAAGATCGTGAGAATGCGAAGGTCATTAGTCATTTAGATGGTAATATTTCCTTCAATACTGTTCACTTTAATTACGATACTTCGAAACAGGTTTTAAAAGATATTTCATTTGATGTAAAAGCTGGACAAACTATTGCTTTTGTTGGTCCTTCGGGTGCTGGTAAAACGACCATTTGTTCGTTAATTCCTCGCTTCTATGAGGTTTCAAAAGGTGCTATTTCGATTGACGGCATCGATATTCGCAATATGACCCAGGCTTCCTTACGATCTCAAATCGGTATTGTACAGCAGGATGTCTTCTTATTTACAGGGACAATTCGTGAAAACATTGCCTATGGAAAGCTAAACGCCAGTGAAGAAGAAATTCGAGAAGCGGCGAAAAAGGCCCATTTAGAGGCATTCATCGCAGAATTACCAGATGGGTATGATACGCAAATTGGGGAACGAGGCTTGAAATTATCCGGTGGACAAAAACAACGATTAGCCATTGCTCGTATGTTCTTGAAAAACCCACCAATTTTAATTTTAGATGAAGCGACTTCTGCGTTAGATACAGAAACAGAGATGATCATTCAGCAATCTTTATCAGAGCTAGCTGAAAACCGTACTACATTAGTTATTGCCCATCGCCTGGCAACAATTAGGAACGCAGATCGGGTAATGGTCGTGACGCCAAAAGGTATTGAGGAAGATGGTACTTACGATGAGTTAGTGGCTCACAATGGTATCTTTGCGAAGCTCCATCACATCCAATTCCGTAAAGGGCAAAACGAACAAAGCATTCAAAATGATTATGTAGAGCTGACGTAACATAATGTCAGCCCGATTATCAAAAGGCAGAAATGTGTGAGAGCATTTCTGCCTTTTACTATTTTTATATACTTATCACAAAAGATAAGTACTAATAGGACAAGGATTTTTAGAAGAAGGGAGGAATTATTAGTAGTGAATAGACGATGACAGATTAATAGATGGAGGTTAAGACATGGAGAGCCACAAAAGTATTGGACTAACCAAAACAGTTGGTTATCAAGTAGGGGTTAGAAGAACGTTTCCAATCTCGCAACAGCAAGCATGGTCACTTATTACAGGGGAGGAAGGTTTGATTGCATGGTTAGGAGGAGGGGAAAATATAATTATTGAACCTGGTCATCAGTATCGTACAATGGTGGGAACTGGAGAAATTCGGATTGTCAAACCACTATTGCAACTCCGTCTAACTTGGCAAAAAGAGGGATGGCAACGACCTTCTACCGTACAAATTCGAATCCTATCCAAAGAAAATAATAAAACGACCATTAGCTTTCATCAGGAACATCTTGCCGATCAACAAATAAGAGAAGAAATGAAGCGATATTGGGAATCGAGGTTAGTATCCATCGAAGAGAGCATACAAAAGATGTAGCCAAAAATAACTAGCATCTCCTCAATATGTGAGGGGATGCTAGTTATTTTCTTGGACTTTTTTTGTCTTCGATATGGGCATTAGCTGAACGGGTTGCATCCTGAGGAGCAAGTGCTTTATTGCGCTCCGTGTAACCTTTAGGTGTTAGACGAAAAATAGATTTTTTGATGGTGGACCAGTTTAAATCTGTCGCAAGGTTCATGTAAGAGTAACCGTAAATGCGAATATTGCATAAGTAAAGAAGTGTAAAATATAAAGAAACAAAAAAGCCAAATAATCCTAAAAAGGCGCTAGCTAGGATAAAGGCAACACGTAATATGCTGACGGATGTCACTAGGGATTGATTGACCAATGTAAATGAAGCGATGGTAGAGATGGCGATGACAACAATCATCTCAGGGCTTGTTACACCTGCTCGAATTGCAGCATCTCCAATAATGATTCCCCCTACAACACTGATGGTTCCCCCAATAACTGAAGGAAGCCGTAGCCCTGCTTCACGGAACAATTCAAACATCAAAAGCATTAGTAGCATTTCAAGTGAAGAAGGGAGAGGTAATCCAGCTTTGGCCTGTACAACGGTTGCCAGTAACTGTAATGGCAATTGATTTTGATGGTAGGTTGTTAAAGCAAGCCAAAAGGCAGGCAGTAGTAATCCTATAAGAATACCGAGAATCCGTAGTACTCGTTCTACAGAACTAAAAATGACCGGGTATTCATTATCTTCGGCAGATTTCAATAATAAGAAAAGATTCACAGGCGTGATAATGCAATAAGCGACACCATCTACGAAAATAACAAAGCGGCCCCTTGCTAATGCTTGAACGGCATAATCGGGTCGCCCTGTATAATCAAACTTTGGAAATAATTTCGAGTTTTTATTCACGCGTTCCATCAATAAATCACCACTAAAAACAATATCTGTATCGACTGCAGCTAACTGTTTCTTAATACCATGCAGAATGTCCATATCCACAATATCTTCAAAATACAGGATTGCCACTGTTGTTTTTGAGCGTTTTCCGAGCTCCACCTTTTCGACGCAAAATGAATTGGTCGGTAATCGTTTGCGAATTAAAGCGATATTGACGCGGATATCTTCAATAAAGTTATCCCTTGGCCCTTTAACAAGAACCTCCATACGTGTTTCTTCCGGCTTACGATTAGGCTTTTTAGCGATATTGCTTGCATATAACAGATGATCTTGCTCAAAATACATCAACAGGAAGCCACTATAAACGGATGAAATAAGCTGTTCCTTATCTTGGATTTTTTGAAGGCTTGGAATATGAAGATGCCTCGCTATATTTTCTTCAAATGAAACGTCATCCAAATGATCATACAAATACTGGGTTCGCTGAATAATGACACCGTTCAGCATTTGCTGATCAATCATGGCATCACACGTTATAAATTGTACCTTTTGTTCATTAAAGTTATATTGCTGAAATTGTATATCTGCGGATTTTTGAAATAGTTTTTTTATTGTATTTAAATCTAACTCATGCTCCTGCTGAGACATTATGATTCACCACTTTTCATGTCTTGTTTTTCAGTTTTCCCCTTTTTAGAAGATTTATCCGATAAGTAAGCAACGACAATGAAAAAAATTGATAAGGCAAAAAAGAAAATAAACGTAGCACTTAAAATATAATGTCCCTTAACTTTTAAAAATAAGCTTTCATTTAACATAATTAACGGTAAACAAATGATGAAGAAGGGTGGAGCGAGCATTTGCCAAATACGCTTTGGATCGCCAGTCATTTTTAATAAGTCTGCCACAATATATAAGAGGAAACTTACACGAATGAAAGTCCCTGTTAACCATTGGTAAATAGAGAAGAAATCTAAATGCTCAATATAGCGTCCGATGGTCACTAATCCCCATTCTTCATAGGCAGGATAACGTTGTTTCGATGCTTCACTTGGCCCGAATTCAGTAATGGCTCCAATTAACGGACCTAATGTAAGGCCAATTAAGATAGCCAGTATAATAGTGAAATGGTACCAACGAAGACGTTCTTTAAATTGGTGCTGCAAAAATAATAGCAATAATAGCTCTATAAATCCTGAAGCAGGAAAAATCATACCATGTATGATAGGCTGAAAACCATGCTCAAAAAACGGGCGCAATAAACTATAATCTTTTACTTGTATATTGGTAAAGGCGACAAAAAAACCAAGAATTACAACTCCAAATAATACAAAGACATTGACAATAACAATCGTTTGTAAGCTAGTTGTCACTAGTAAAATGCAAAGAATGGTATAAACAAACAATAATATAAGGACAGGTGTTTGAGGTAAAAATGTGCTATTTACCCATTGTAATGTTTCCACCATTGTAAATGCTGCGATAATCAATAGAAAAATGGCGACAATATAGATGATGGTAGTAGAAGCGACTTGTCCTATTTTTTCGCTGAGCCAGTCTCGAATGGGTTCCTGTTTCGATTTTTTTTGGATGTAAACTAATAAAAATAACCAAAAGAAAATAACACCCCCAGCAAATAGTACAGATAGCCAGCCATCTCTTTTGGCGGCATCTAGCAGTGGAGGAATAATAGTTACATGATTTTTTAAGCCAATAACGGTCATTGATAGGAAGATTACATGTAAAATACTGATGGATCCTACACTTTTCATGATGAAAACCCTCTAACATTGATTGATACATATTAGCTTAGACAAAAAACAGTAGCTTTATAAGCAAAAAATGGGTTGATCTCCATGAAAAAAACGAGGTATTTGATGATGTAATCGTCAAATACCTCGTTAAGTCCTATTTAATTAATGGATGTATTTTGTGCTCACAAGATCATCCTTTAAGACGTCTGTTGGGATTTCAAATTCCACAACGCCCATAAAGCCTGGTGCCACTTCATATTTATCAAAGGAAATCACAAGCTTACCTTTATCTGAAATATAGAATTGCTGATCAGGTTGAATGGCTGTAAATTCCTCCATCAAATCTTCATCAGCCATGCCAGCACCTTTCACCCAATAGACTTTATCCTGATTGGATTCAGCGATTTGTGTACGCATTTGTTCCTTAATATTTTCACTAATAGCTTCAATATAATTTTTATCTTTAAACAGCATAGGTAAAGTAATTAAAATTTCATTTTCTTTATCGATCGTATCGTATTCCATTACAGTGGAAGAAGAGCCAACAGTATTTACTACATAACGACCAATCGATAAAATTTGGTCATTATCAGTTTTAATTTCAAAGCCGCTATCAACGCCTAAATGACCACCACTGCCACTGGCTTTTAAATCACCCACTTCAGTGATAAATTCATCGTAGAGAGCTTTGCCTTCTGCACGATATTTTTCATTTAATGTATTTGCAAGATCTTGATTGTCTAAATTTTCAATAGCAGGTACTTTAATATTGGCATCAAAATTATCTTCTGCAACCTCATATTCTGTCCAAGTTAATACTTTGACAACACTTCCTACAACAGGTATGTCTGATAGTGTTCGAGCCATTGCTGGACTCACATTTAAACTAGCAGTAAATAGCATAGCTGCAGCTGCCGAGCCAAGCAACCATTGAGGAGTACGGTTCTTTTTCTTTTTTCGACCTTGCTTTAATGCTCGTTCTACCACCAAATCTAATTCCTCAGGAATGGAAACATCTGTATATTGTTTTTCTAAATTTTTTAATTTTTTATCCATGTGCAGTTTCTCCCTTCACATCTTCCAATTGTATTTTTAGTAGTTTTAATGCTTTATAAAGACGCGATTTGGCTGTACTTAACTTAATATCAAGGATGTTCGCAACGTCTGCGAGCTTTAAATCCTCGAAATAATGGAGAATCACAACCTCTCGATACATTTGCGGTAGCTCATCTAACGCATGCTCTAAATCGACGTTTTCATAGACATCCTCTTGAGCGGGGGTTAAATATTGCAAAGTATCATCATCAGTTACTTGTAAGCGTTTGTGCTTTCGTAAAAAATCAATGGCTGTACGAACGACTATTTTATAAAACCAGCTTTTCATATAATCAACATTTTCAAGTCGATCTAATGACAGCATGGCTTTTTGAACACTGTCCTGTACAACATCTAGTGCGTCCTGTTCATTTTTTGTATAGCTATACGCGAGCAAATAAAAACGCTCTTTTTGTTCACGAATGAATTGGACAAACACCTCTTCATGTTGAAATGCATTTCTTGTTTTCATGTCCAAAGAAGCTCCTTTTTTAACATTTTCAAATTGTATACATGTACTAGACGTACGAAATGAGGGAAAAAGTTGAAAGCCATAAAAAAAACTTACCCCAATATGAGATAAGTTTTAGCCTTCTATACTGTTGGCATACGTCAGCATAACAGATGATTATGAGAAATAGTCATATGTATTTTTCAAGAGTAATAGAATGGTCACAACGATAAATAACTTACGTACATAACCGCTGCCACGTTTAATCGCAAATTTGGAGCCCACAATGGCCCCAGCAATTTGCGCAAGTCCCATTGGTAAACCATAGGCATAATTAATTTGCCCTAAGTATATAAACATAAGAAGGGCTGCAACATTACTTCCGAAATTTAAAAATTTCGCATTACCTGCTGATTGTAAAAAATCAAAACCAACCATGAGAAAGGCAAATAATAAAAATGAACCTGTGCCAGGACCTAGGAAACCATCATAAAAACCAATGACTGTAATTACTACTACAAAAAATAGATAACGTTTTGGTGTTAATTTTTTATAGGTAGTGATGCTTCCCCAATCTTTTTTAAAGATCGTATAGATAGCTACGGCAGCCAGCATAATCAGCATGAGCGGCTTCAGGACACTAGGATCCATTAAGTGGACAATCCATGCTCCAAGCATAGATCCGAAAAAGACAAATGGAAATAGCTTATAGACCGCTTTAATATCAAGCTTGCCAGAGCGATAAAATGTCAAAGTACTCGTAAGTGATCCCATTGTACCTGCTAATTTATTGGTTGCCACAGCGCTAGAAGGTGGAAGACCTACAAACATAAGGGCTGGTAAAGAAATAAGTCCACCGCCGCCAACAACTGAATCAATAAATGCGGCTAAAAAACCAAAAACGATAAGAATGACTAAAATATTTAAATCTAAATCAAATGGCACAACAGGTCATCTCTTTTCTATCATGATAATCTGATAGTAGCGAACTGAGGTTGGGCTGTAAATACTCTTTATATAGTTTTGCGGAGCTTGAATAAAGAGTTTTCATATAATTTCTACAATAAACAAATATTTTCTACTTGAAGTTAGAAATTTGATGTATTATGTAAATGATGGTGTTTTTACGTAAAGGGGACGTGATGACATGAGTTTAGCAAATCATATACGTGTATTTCTCTGTGTTGTGTTTATGGGGATGCTTGTTGGATATGTCTTTAATGCAAAAAAAGATATAACAGATCATGAGTATATTGATATCGTCAAAGAAGGTTATTTGGAGAATTTTTCTGATGTCACAGTTCGTAATGCATTTAACTACGCATTCTTTGAACCATATTGGCGATATTATCAAGCGAAAACAGGGGAGCAAGTTGTAGAATTATCAGGTGATATTACGTTTCAAGATGAAAAAGGACATGCTATTTTACAATTCGTCGTTGACGAACAAGCAAAGCAATTTTCCCTTCGTGCGATGAAATTTAATGAAAATGTTCTAAATGCTGAACAAAAACAGAAACTCGTCGGCATGGTCTATCAAACATGGGAAATGAAACAACTAGCTTATGAGTAAGGTTTTTTGCTTTGTAAATAAGCAGAACTATATTACAGTTAAAAGGGGGAGCTTACAGACAGAGAGGATGTTTTGAATGAAGTTAAGTATTTTAGATCAAATGCCTATACCAAAGGGTCATTCGGCAGAGGAAGCCTTCCAACGTACAGAACAACTAGCTTTATTAGGGGAAGAACTCGGTTATCATCGTATGTGGCTAGCTGAACACCATAATAGTCAGTCGTTGGCAAGTTCAGCTCCCGAAGTAACCGCTGCTTTTTTAGCTGCGAAAACGAAGCGACTTCGCATCGGGACAGGTGGCGTCATGATGATGCATTATTCACCATATAAGATCGCAGAGGTTTTTAAAACATTGTCAGGATTAGCACCTCATCGAATTGATTTCGGAGTGGGGAGAGCGCCAGGTGGTGATCATGCCTCTATTTATGCGCTTGCAGAAGGAAGAAGACAACGCTTCACTGAGCAATATGATAAGCTTGAAATTATTTTAAAGCTGATGAATAACCAAAAAACGGGTGAACATGTCTATGATCAAGTCGTTGCGGCACCAGTTCATATATCATTACCTGAGGCGTGGCTACTAGGTTCAAGCGGTCAAAGTGCGATGCAGGCAGGGCAGCTAGGTGTAGGTTATTCCTATGCCCAATTTTTCACGGGCAATATGTCGAAGGATATTTTTGATGCCTATAAAGCCTATTTTACGCCTTCTTATTATATGGAAAAACCACAAATCATTGTGACCTATGCGGCGACGGTGGCACCTACTATAGAGGAGGCGGAATACTTGGCAAAGCCAATCGATATTTCTCGTCTTCAGCTGATGAAGGGGCAAATTATTCAAACTATATCACCTGAAGAAGCAAAGGACTATCCATTAACGGAAATGGATAAAATGACAATCGCCAATAATCGCAAAGCAAATCTTGTCGGCACTCCAAAAGAAATTGCCGCATTTTTAATGAAAGAACAAGAACATTATGGCTTTGATGAAGTCATGCTGAATTGTAATCAATATGAATTAGCAAGTCGTTTAAATACCTATAAATTCCTAGCGAAGGAATTATTATAGAACAAAATCACCTCGTTGTTACGCTTCGAGGTGATTTTTATTGGGCTTGACTGCTTTTTACCATACATAAAATAGAAAAACCCGGAAATAAATTTCCGGGTCGATTACCACTTACATTAAATACTCCATGACACACTGCCTCGCTTCCGCATAGAATCTTAAGATATTCCTAAGAACTGTACTTTACTCAGCTTTGATGGTCCTTTTGAGTTATCGATCAATCGCACTCATCGGGTTAACCCTCCTAGTCATAGGATTTGAAGTGAAATCTTTAATAGTATAGACCACGACATATTTTTTATACATAGTTGAGAAATTTTTTTAAACAATAAAAAAAAACTCCATTTTGATACAGATTCTTCAAAAGGAGTTTCTTTAGTTATAAGTCGCTTAAACGCGGCCAGAGCCACTAACAAACGCTTGATCTTGATAATACATATTTTTTACTAAAACGTTAGGTCCTAGGCATTTAACAGCTGGACAATGACAATTGAGTGATTTAGCCAAATCAGTTGACATCCATTTATCAAACACAGCTGGAAGCTCGTCATGTACAATATTACCTAGAGCTGGTGTATCACCGAAATCAGTAACGATGACATCGCCCGTAAAAATATTGATATTCAAACGTGAACGGCCATCTGGATCGTTACGCATTGTGACGTTTTTCGCTGTACGAAGACGTTGAAGTAATCGTTGATCCTCTTCATTCGTACTGCAAGGGTAAAATGGAAGTGTTCCGAATAACATCCATGTATTGTCATCACGAATATCTAGTAGATGATGGATCGCTTTACGAGTTTCCTCTAGTGAGAGGGATGTGAGGGCACTAGCAAAATCTGATGGGTACATAGGATGCACCTCATGACGTGCACATTTCATTTCATGGATGATTTGGTTATGAATATGATCTAAGTATGGTAAAGTTTTTTTGTTTAACATAGTTTCCGCAGATACCATAACGCCATGCTCTGCTAGCATTTTTGAGTTATCAATCATGCGTTGGAATAAGGCTGCACGTTGGTCATAAGTAGGCTTGCGCTCCATCATGGCAAAGCCTGTTTCAACGAATTCATCGATAGTACCCCAGTTATGTGAAATATGCAGTACATCTAAATATGGGGCAATTAATAAGTATCGTGCTGGCTCCAATGTTAAATTAGAGTTAATTTGTGTGCGTACACCTCGTTCGTGAGCATATTTCAAAAGTGGCAACACATAATTTTGGACCGACTTTTTACTCATCATCGGTTCGCCACCTGTAATACTAAGTGTTTTTAAATGAGGTATTTCGTCTAAGCGACGTAAAATTAAATCTATTGGCAATGCCTCAGGGTCTTTATTTTGTAATGTATAGCCGACTGCACAGTGTGCACAACGCATATTACAAAGGTTAGTTGTTGTAAATTCAATATTAGATAGAGTCATTTGTCCATGTTGTTCAACATCTAAATAGGCTTCCCATGGATCAAAGACAGGCGTTATTTTTTGTAAGGTCGTCATCTTTCGTACATCTTCCTTTCTAGCATTCTATTGTCTCATATTCATCGATAATTTCAAATATGAAATTACTGAAAGGGCTATTTTAGGACTAGATGAACATTTTTTTACCCAATAAAGGAAAATGCTCGCAAATCCATTAACTCCGAAATGGATGAGATAAAGCACCCACAAGTCCTACTATTCTGAAAAAGGTGGTTTTACTGTTATTTTTCTAAAAAAACGTTATCATGGATAGAGAAAATAGCACAATGCATCATAGAAAGTAGGTACGGACATGACGAAATATGAAATATTATTATTTGACGTGGATGATACGTTACTAGATTTTGATTTGGCTGAAAATGCTGCACTTGACCGCATGTTTAAAGAAGAAAACTTAGTAGTTACTTCCGAGATGATTGCACGTTACAAAGAAATTAATGAGTCGATGTGGCGAGCTTTTGAGCGTGGAGAAGTAACGAAAAATACATTACATAATACCCGTTTTTCGATTGCTTTAAAGGAATTTGGCATAGAAGTCGATGGGACCTATTTCGAATCACTTTTCCAAAAATATTTGCGTGAGGCCCACCATTATGTTGAGGGTGCTTATGAGGTAATCGCTCAGCTAGCCAATCATTATCATTTATATGTAGTATCGAATGGGGTAACCGTTACACAAAATAAACGTCTTGTGGATTCGAATTTAGCGCAATATTTTAAAGGCATTTTTATTTCGGAGCAAACGGGCTATCAAAAGCCGATGCCGGACTTTTTCGATTATGTGTTTGAACGAATTGATAATTTTGATAAAGAAAAAGCGTTAATTATTGGAGATTCGTTGACATCCGATATAAAGGGCGGTTTACAGTCCGGTATTGATACTTGTTGGTTTAATATCCGCAATGTTGAAAACACAAGCGGCATTGAACCGCATTATGAAATTAAAAAATTGCACGACTTACATGACTTACTGAATCAAAAAGTAGCACTATAAGTAATGATCAGGCACCTTCTTTGTTCTATAGACGAAGAGGTGCTTTTTTTGTTCATTTTTTGAACAGGTTATTCAGGTATAAAAAACCGAGGAAAGGGCAAAACCATTTATGAGACTAGTTTCCATGAAAGGGGAAATATTCGATGAATACGGTTTTAACAGCCAATAAACGCCAAAAAGGACGTCAATCCTCACTAACACAGCTTCGACAAAACGGCGCCATTCCTGGTGTTGTCTATGGCTTTCAAATGGAATCAACAGCCATTACATTAGACGCAAGAGTATTTGCGAAATTGCTTGCAGCGCATGGTACAAAAAGTGTTTTTCAATTAGATGTTGATGGAAAGCGTATTAATGCTGTTTTATCAGAAGTTCAGCGTTGTGCTTTAAAGGGGAATATTAAACATGTTGATTTTAAATCGATCAATATGTCAGAAGAGCTGGAAGTAGAAATTCCAGTAACCGTAATCGGGGATGCCATCGGAGTAGCAGATGGAGGTTTCCTATTACAGCCTAATCGCGAGGTTCGTATTAAAGTGAAGCCAACAGAAATTCCCGAAACAATTGAAATTGATGTCACGAATGTAGCAATTGGGACGTCCCTATACGTGGGAGATATTCGTCAACAATTTTCATTTGAAATTTTACAAGAAGATGACTACACACTCGTGACGATTACACCACCATCTGCTGAAAATGTTCAAGAAGATGACACTGTGGACGACACGCCTGAAGTGATTGAAGCCACAGGGAAAAATACATCTGAGCCAGAAGCATAATATGAAAAAAGGGAGCCATTTTCCAACATGGCTCCTTGTTATTTCGCTAAAAAAGGACAATGCATTTTTGCATTGTCTTAAAGCTTAAATGACGGCGCTTTTCACGCCCGTCCATCTCATAAATAATTTTTCGTTATAAGTTAAGGCAAATTGTACAATTGGTCCAAGTCCAAAGGCCATTATCACCGTACCAATACCAATAGGACCGCCAAGTAGGAAGCCAAGTACAGCGACTGTAACTTCCATGGTCGTACGGGAACGTGTTACGCTCCAGCCAAGTTTATGAACCATCATTAGCATTAAGGTATCACGTGGACCAATTCCTAAATTAGCCACCATATACATACCACAGCCCCAGCCCAGTAATACTAGCCCTGTTAGGTAAGAAACAAGCTGCATCCAAAAGCCATCGATATCAGGTAGCCAATAATTAAAAATATCAATAAAGATGCCAGCTAAAAACATATCGATAAAAGTTCCTGGCAATGGGAATTTTTTCGTTATTAGCATATCAAACGCTAAAATAGCCAGTCCTAAAATAATAGACCATGAACCAATTGTTAACCCGAGTGTTTTAGTTAAGCCAATATGTAAAACATCCCAAGAGCCTACACCAAAAAGCTGCCCTTTAATTGTTAATGTGATGCCAAAAGATAGCACGATAATGCCTGTTATGAAAAATAAACAGCGCGTAAAAAAAGCTTGTTTCATTTTTTAACCCTCATTCATCCGTAAATTCCTGTTGTCCATCCAATTATTATAACAAGAGATTTTCAAATTGCCAGAAGTTTGTCATTTCACATTTTTCAAAAAAAACCGTTTAGCTTTAGGTGGAGAGGGCAAAATATAGGTAAGAAGAAAGGATGAGATGAAATGACTTCTGTACGCGATGAAATTTTAGAAGTTTTGAACCGTGAAAAAATTGGAACGATGGCTACTGTAGAAAACGGGAAACCTTATTCGCGCTATATGACGTTCCAACATGAGGATTTTGTGTTATATACTGTGACGAATAAGCATTCTGAGAAAATGGAGGAGCTCCGTAAAAATCCATATACCCATATTTTATATGGCTATGAAAATGGAGGCTTTGGTGATACCTATGTGGAAATAGAGGGCAAGCTCACTGAAGTACACGAAGAAGGAATTAAAAATAAAATTGCAGAATTTTTTACGAGTATTTTTATTGGCAATCAGGATGAAATGGTGACCTTAAAAATTGAACCTATTCGTATGCGTCTGATGAATAAAAAAGGACAATCACCAAAAGAGCTAGAATTTTCGAGCGACCATTAATCAATGGTCGTTTTTTACTGACTTGACGATTAATAGTTGCAATGATAGACATCTTTCAGGCATGATAGTTCTTAAAAGAAAAAGGAGTATAGGCTATGACAACAAAATTACAACAGTTAACGCAAAATATATTATCATCTCAAGGTAAATTAGAGGCAGATTTTATTCTTAAAAATGCACAAGTTGCCGATGTCTTTACATTAACGTGGAAGAAAGCGGACATTGTTGTGAAGAATGGCATGATTGTGGCACTGGATACTAACAACAGATTTCATGCAAAAGTGGTAGAGGATGCAGCGGGGAGCTACGTCATTCCTGGATTAATAGATGGCCATATACATATTGAATCTTCGATGTTAACACCGGGGGAATTCAGTCGTGTCTTAATTCCTCATGGTATTACAACCGTGATTACAGATCCACATGAGATCGCAAACGTAGCAGGAGCAGAAGGAATCCAATTTATGCTGGATGATGCACAAAAAGCTGATATGGATATTTTTGTGATGCTTCCTTCAAGTGTACCAGGGACACAGTTTGAAAATGCTGGCGCAACATTAACAGCCCAAGATTTGGAGCCATTTCTGCACCATGAACAAGTTCGTGGCTTAGCGGAGGTGATGGATTTCCCAGCTGTGTTAAATGGAGAAGAGGGGATGCTTCAAAAAATTTTATTATCAAAGGAAGCAGATCTAGTTATTGATGGGCATTGTGCGGGCTTACAAAGTGAGCAAATAACGGGCTATCGGGCTGCAGGTATTCAGACGGATCATGAATGTGTGACAGCCGAAGAAGCCATTGATCGTGTAGAGCAGGGGATGTATGTCCTTATTCGAGAGGGATCAGCAGCGAAAAATTTACGTGATTTATTACCAGCCGTTCAGCCACACACTGCACGTCGCTTTGGTTTTTGTACGGATGATAAATATGTGGATGAGCTGATTGATGAAGGTAGCATCAATTACGATGTTGCGATGGCAATAGTGGAAGGGATGACACCTTTGCAGGCAATCCAATTAGCAACCGTGAACACAGCAGAATGCTATCGTTTATTTGATCGAGGAGTACTTGCACCAGGCTATAAGGCTGATTTCGTACTTTTAAATGATTTATCGACAATGCAGGCAAAAGCAGTTTGGAAGAATGGTCATAAAGTTGCTGAAAATGGGGAAATGCTGACAAGTCGTCAAGAGCCAATAGTTCCTGCCCATATTCATCACTCTGTTCATTTACCAAGCATCACAAAGGATAGACTACAACTATCATTCACCAAGGGAACGAAGGCGAATGTGATGGAAATTGTGCCGAATCAGCTGATTACCAATCATTTAGTTATAGATGTACCTGTGAAAGAAGGCGTATTTGTGCCATCGGTAGAACAAGATTTACTGAAATTAGCCGTTATCGAACGCCATCATCATTTGCATACGACTGGCTTAGGCATTGTGAAAGGATTTGGTTTACAAAAAGGTGCAGTAGCTACCACAGTAGCCCATGATTCACATAATGCTCTTGTCGTAGGCACAAATGATGAGGATATGGTTCTGGCGCTCTCCCGTATTCAGGCAATCCAAGGTGGCTTCGTTATTGTAGCGGACGGTGAAATACTCGCGGAGATGCCTTTAACAATCGGGGGCTTAATGACAGATGTACCAGCACAGCAGGCGAAGGAACAGCTAGCTGGCTTACACGGTGCTTTACAGAAGCTCAACCCAACTTTAGATTTTCATTTTCTACTGACATTTTCTTTTGTAGCATTACCAGTAATTCCTGCTTTAAAATTAACAGACACAGGGTTATTTGATGTAACAACCTTCCAGCATATAGGAGTGGAAGCATAGACAAAAAAATCGACCTAGTTGCGGAGAGCGATTAGGTCGTTTTTTTCGCTTAAAATTGTCTAATAACAAAAGATAGAAAGCTGTCTCAGAATAAAAATTAGATTGGAATAACAAATCCGAAGTTTATTTAAATGGAGTTTAACAAGCGGCTTTATAATGATTGGTATCGGAAGAAGAGTCCTTAATGATAGACTGTTTTTAGATACTTTGAGATATACAGATTTACCATTCTATGATGACAAGTAGATCTGTCTATCTTGCAGAAACGAAATCGATCGGGCACAAGTGTATCTAGCGCAATTTTTAAGGTCACTTTTACAAACAGAGAGGAAGCAGGACATGAGAAGTAGAAAAGGCTTAGTCATTAGTTTATCGGTGATAGCTATAATGTGGATTTTACATACAACATCAAAAAATTTTATAGTCGACCCGACATTTTCGGCATTTCTTTCAAACAAGGAAATAGAACTTCCGAATGCAAAATTATGGATTGTCATGATCCAACTACATATTGTGTTAGCCATTATTGCTTTAATTACTGGGCCATTAGGTCTTTCGAGAGCGATAAGAATGAAAAAGCCTATTCTACACCGCTGGAATGGTCGAATCTACGTAACGGTGATTATATTTAATATACTTCCAGGATATTATGTAGCGCTATACGCAAATGGGGGTATATGGAGTACGATTGGTTTCTTCATTTTAAATACGCTCTGGTTGCTTACAACGATAAACGGTTATCGTTTTATAAGAAAAGGACTAGTTCATCGTCATCGGAGCTGGATGCTAAGAAGCTTTTTCTTAACGTTTGCTAATCTAACTATTTACATAATTGTGACGATATTGCATGATGTAGCGGGTCTTCCATATGGATTTTCGTATTCGTTAGGAGCGTGGTTAGCCTTTATGATTAATTTAGTATTAGCAGAGATTGTGATTAGAAAATCGACCATTTAACGTCGTTTCAAAAAAATTTAGAAATTATCGTGAAAAGGAAGATTATATGAAAAAATGGATTTTATTTTTTTTGATTATAGCTGCTGTGATGATCGTTTTAACGACGAATGATACAGAAACAAAACAGGATAGGACAATATTTGTAGACAGCAATGGAGATGATTCCAATAATGGTACAAAATTAAGCCCATACCGAACATTAAAAAAGGCGGCATTAGAAGCGGAAGCAGGGACAACCGTATTGATACGGAAAGGCATTTATAAGGAAAAGCTTTCTGTTATACATAGTGGTACAAAATTAAACCCCGTTATTTTCAAGGCGTATGAAAATGAAGAAGTTATTCTTAGTGGAGAATCGATGGAAAATACTGACGATGATGCAACTCTTGTAACGATAAAGAATAAAAATTACATTACCATTAGTGGATTCACTATCCAGGATTTAACGACGGAACAACTAGATGAAACAGTGATGGGAATCTACGTAACAGGCTCCAGTAGCCATATTACCGTAGCGAATAATCATGTGAAAAGGATAAAAACTTTTGCTGAGAATGGAAATGGACATGGCATCGCTGTCTACGGAACAGGTTCAATGAGAGATATAAATATTGTAGGTAATACAGTGGAAGATTTAATGTTAGGTGCAAGTGAATCACTGGTCCTGAATGGAAACATTGATGGATTTAAAATTGAAAATAATGTAGTTCGTCGGAGCAATAATATCGGAATTGATCTGATTGGGTTTGAAGGAATTTCAAATGATAAAAAAATGGACTATGTACGAAACGGTGTTGTAAAAAATAATCAAGTTTATGAAATTTCCTCTTGTGGTAATCCAGCATATGGCGAGAATTATTCTGCTGGGGGAATATATGTCGATGGTGGAAAGAATATAACGATTGAGAACAATACTCTTTATAAGAATGATATAGGAATTGAAGTAACATCTGAACATGCTAATCAGTATGCGGATAATATAAAAGTATTAAATAATACAGTATATAATAATTTTTTTACAGGAATATCGATTGGTGGGTATGATGAAGAAAGAGGAGGGACGAAAAATTCGATCATCTCTCACAATATTATTTACCGTAATGATACGATGGAATTAAATGGAGGACAGCTTTTATTACAGTATGATACTCAAAATAATGTAATAGAAAAAAATATACTAACAGCTGGATCTTCTCGAATATTTATAGCCAACTATTTTACTAGTAATAAAAAAAACAGATTGGCGAGGAATGTGTTTCATAAAGAAAAAGGGGAGAATGGTATTTGGATATGGAAGGATAAGGAGTATGACTCGTTTAAAAAGTTTACAAATGCTTCCAATAGTGATGTGACATCTAGTTATCTAGATCCTCAATATAAAAACATGGACAAATATGATTTTAGACTTGAAAAGGATTCACCTGCGGAACATATAGTGAAGTAAAAAATAGGAAGGCTAAAGCTAAAAAGACAATCGAGTTATCGAAAAACCATTTGTTAAACTAAAGGTAATTTTGTGGAAGTGTGTCAAACTTTTTTCACTACTTACGGAGGTTAATGATTATGAAAATAATGAAGAAAACAGCCAAGTTTGTGGGAATATTGCTAGTTATATTGGTTTTGTTTATAGGGTTTGGTTATGCTTTTCTTGAGATTAATCCCTTTGGCAATAAACCAGGTAAACCAGTTGCGGATATTGAACGAAAGGTTGAAATTTGGGGAGAAGAAGTTGCAGGTAATCATTCTGGAAGTAAGCTAGACGATATGAATATTAAAGGTAATCCTAATAGACTGTTGGCTACATTTAAATTTATCGGCAATATTGTAGGAGAAGACTATGAAGATAATGAGGCTGCTATTGATACGTTTACATATGTCCATGAAATGGAGGGAGGCTATGAAAAGTCTACCTATGAGGATGAGCCATATTTGATTCCTTATACGGTTTCAAACAGTGATAGTGCTGTCATTGTCATTCCAGGTGGGGGGTATGGCTTTAAGGAAATGGATGGCGGAACTACTGAAGGAAAAGATGTTGCTGAATCATTAAATAAGGCAGGTATCAATGCGTTTGTTCTACACTATCGTTCCAATCCCTATGAATGGCCCATTCCTCAATTAGATGTGCAGCGTGCTGTCCGTTACTTACGTTATCATGCAAATGATTATGGTATACATCCTAATAAAATTGGATTGATAGGCTTTAGTGCAGGTGGTTTTCAAACAGGGAGTTTTATTAATCTCGTTCAGGGGGAAAAAATGCTACCAAAAAATTACCAGCTAGATGCTATCGATGCAGTTGATGACCAAGTAGCAACTGCAGCCATGATTTACCCTGCATTGACGTACCGCTATAATGTCCCAATGCTCTTTGCTTCTTTTGCTGATAAAGTTGTTAGAAATCCAGAAAAACGTGAAGAGCTTTTGCATAAGACCGATTTATCGAAGCATTTCAGAACTGCTCATATCCCTCAATTTATTGCTTATGGAACGAAGGACTCAGCTGTTGGGGTAAAAGGCCCTCAGGAATATATTCAGTCCGCACGAACTGCAGATGCGGATGTCACTGTAATCGTAGCAGAAGGTCAGAATCATGGCTTTAAGCAGCAACACTATATGAGGGAATATCTTGAATGGGTAAAAAAAGCTTTCGACTCTTCTAATGTGTCTTTGAAAGAAGAGTTGCAAAAAGAGAATGAAAAGTGAAACCATACTAAAAAATATCAAGAATGGAAAAGCGTTTTTGTTTATTTATCATAAATAGAAATGAAAATCTATTAGTTTGGATGATTAAGAATAAAGCGAATTTGGAAGATAATAATTCCGAATTCGCTTCTTTTTCTTTAAGTAATGATAAGAGGTTCTTTAAAATTTTTTAGAATTACTTCTTCTCTGTGGCAAAATAAAGTATGGAAAGTATAGGTGGGATTATCCCGATCCATAACGCAGTACCCCATCCACCTAGTGCGAAGGCCCATCCCCCAATCGCTGAGCCAATTGCACCACCAAAAAAGAAAATAGCCATAAATAGCCCATTCAGACGACTACGAACTTCGGGACTCAACGAGAAAAGTGCACGTTGGCTGAGCACAAGATTTGCGGATACTCCAGCATCCAACAATAAGGATGAAACTACGAGAACAGCTATTCCAATAGTTGAGCTAGTTTGAAAAATAAGCGGCAATAAAAGAGAAATGACAACTGTAAGAAGTGCTATTCCTGTTACAGGTCTAGTCAAGCCAAGATCAGCAATTCGTCCTGCAATAGGCGCAGCTACTGCACCAGCGACTCCAACAAGCGCGAATAACGCAACATCTTTCTGAGAAAAATGAAAGGCAGGGCTAGTTAACAGTTGTGGAACTGTTGTCCAAAACAAACTAAAAGATGCAAATACACCTGCATGATATGCAGCCCGACGCTGTAATATCGGTGTTGTTCGTAACAAATGCCACATAGAACCGAGTAGAGCTATATAGCGTGTATCCGTTGAAGGCTTTCTTGTAGGTAACACCTTTGAAAGTACAATAGCCAAAATCATAATAGTTATGGCAGACAAAATGAATATCGCATGCCAGCCAAGAAACTCAGCGACTAAACTCGACAAAGGACGTGAGAGCATGATTCCAAGTAACAAACCGCTCATGACATTGCCGACAACACGGCCACGTGAAGAATCAGAAGAAAGATATGAAGCAAAAGGTACGAGTACTTGCGTAGCTACCGAACCTAAACCTATGACTAACAAAGCGACTAAGAACAGCAAAATTTGTTTGGTCATTGCTGTAATTGCAAGGGCGAGTGACGTGATAAGTAAAGATGAGATAATCAGCTTCCGATTTTCAAGAATATCTCCTAACGGAACGATAAATAGCAAACCGACTACGTAACCGATTTGCGTTAACGTAACGATTAAGCCAGAACTATTTGGAGACAACCCCATTGATGAGCTGATAACCCCAACTAAAGGCTGAGCGTAATATAAATTAGCTACAATGATACCGCATGCGGCAGCCAAAAGAATGGTTAACCACGAAGGAATGTTGTTTTCGATTATTTGTTTCTTTATAGCAGTCATTTTATCCAACTCCTTGTACGAGAAATAGAATGTTTTACAGTTAATAATTTAAAAAGTCGAGTAGTTTCCCTCCATAGTTAGTCAATTATTTTTATTTTATATACTAAACGTTCAGTATATAAAATAATTAATTATATGATATACTGAACGTTCAGTTTTGTAAATAAGGAACTTCAACTTTCTGTTTTTTTATATAATTGATATACTGAACAAACAGTTTATTAATTTCTGAAGAAAGGTGGTATTTATAATGAATGGAAAAAGAGGCAGACCTCGTAATTTAGAAGCACAAAAATCAATCCTCTCCGCATCCTATGATTTATTGTTGGAAAATGGATTTCAAGCTGTTACTGTTGATAAAATCGCAGAATACGCCCAAGTTAGTAAAGCAACTATTTATAAATGGTGGCCAAACAAAGCTGCAGTAGTTATGGATGGTTTCCTTTATGCTGCCTCTGAAAGATTGCCGGTGCCTGATACTGGTTCGGCGTACAATGATATTCTAACTCACGCCACAAATTTAACTATGTTTTTGACGAGTCGCGAGGGGACTGTAATTACGCAGTTATTGGGTGAAGGACAGTTTGATTCAGGATTGGCAGATGCCTATCGTACTCGATATTTCCATCCCCGCCGACTTGAAGCAAGGAGTCTTTTGGAAAAAGGGATTCAACGCGGTGAATTGAAAAAAAGTATCGATATTGATATATGTATTGATTTAATTTATGGTCCGATCTTCTATCGATTACTTGTGACTGGTGACACATTAGATGAACCATATGTCCAACAATTAATATTAAATGCTTTCGAAGGAATTCGTTCTACCTAATTGTAAAATAGGTTTAATCGAATCATCGCATTAAATAAATGACCAGGCCTTATGATAATAGTGAGTACCTGGTTTTTTATTTGACAAGAAAAATAAATGTAAAAGATGCTTTTAATATCTTTGTGGGATATTAATTAAGAATACGTTTTTTCTGATTTTAAAAATGATTATTCTCTCCCAGGGCGATATAACAAAAATAAAACCTATCCAAAGACATCTGCTTTCCTCTTAATATAAAATCGGTTTTTTCGATTTATTTTATCGAAATAATCATCTTTATCGATTTGTAAAATCATTATAAGATAAAACTATTCGGGAACAATACTAGAAAACTTTAAGGAAGAGGGGATCAACAACATGTCAATAGCCGTTATTTATGGTGGAAATCGTCCGAATGGGAATGTAGAAACTTTAACAAAATTAGTCACTCAAGATTTAAAAGTTGAAGAAATTTATCTAAAGGATTATTCAATTCAACCTATAATAGATAAGCGCCATACAGAGGAGGGCTTTTCTGAAGTCAATGATGATTATAATTCCATCATTGAACGTATACTTCCACATGATATCCTATTATTTTCTACACCTATTTATTGGTATAGCATGACAGGGGCGATGAAAAACTTTATTGATCGATGGTCACAAACTTTAAGAGATTCAAATTACCCCAATTTCAAGGACAACATGTCTTCTAAAAAAGCGTATGTCATTGCAGTTGGTGGTGATATGCCCTATATAAAAGGGCTACCAATGATCCAGCAGTTTCAACATATCTTTGACTTTATGGGGACATCATTTGAAGGATATATTTTAGGAGAAGGAAATAAACCCGGAGATATAGTTCAAGATTTAAAAGCGATGTCAGCAGCCGAATGTCTTAGAAAAGAGCTACAATAACATGAGATTAAAAAGGGATTTGGACGATAAAGTTTCCAAATCCTTTTCTGTTTAATGGACCTCGTTTGGTTGAAAAATTGTTCACTCTTGCTAAGCTAGTGTAAACTGGATTTATTATCGATAAAAGTGAATGTTCCATAAAGATATATCGGAAAAATTGATTAGAGAGGTGAGGAAATGGATATAAAGCAGCTTCAAACGTTTCTAACAGCAGCAGAAACATTAAGCTTTACACAAACGGCACAGCGTCTAGACTATGCTCAATCAAGTATTACTGCGCAGATTAAAACATTGGAACAAGAGTTAGAGGCTATACTTTTTGAGAGGCTTGGGAAGCGGATCATTTTAACGGAGGAAGGCAAGCGTTTACAACAATATGCCGAAAAAATGCTAGAGCTAGATCGTGAAATGAAAAAAGCAATGTCCAATAAACAAGAACAAGTGGTGTTAAAAGTAGGGGCACAGGAAAGTCAATGTGTTTATCGACTGCCAAGCATTTTACAGCAATTTCAACAGGCGCATCCCCATGTGAAAATTATATTTAAGCCTGTGCATACGACTGCCATTGCCAAGGAGTTATTGCAATCAGGTAAGTTAGATATGGCCTTTATTACAGATACGTATCAGGAAACAGCGATGCTACATCGAGAGCGTTTACTCGAAGAACAGCTTATTTTTGTGAGTACCTCGAAAGATAGAAGGGAGCCTCTCGTCGCTTCTCATCTTTCAACTGAAACCATGCTACTAACGGAAACAGGGTGCTCCTATCGCAATCATTTAGAAGCACAGCTACAGCAGGAAAATAGTATGCCGCTACAAATGATAGAATTTGCGAGCATAGAAGCGATTAAGCAATGTGTGATAGCTGGTTTAGGTATTACATTTTTACCGAGAATGGTCGTAGAAAAGGAATTAGCAAATGGACAATTAGAGGAAATTCCCTCGACAATCAGCTTAGCACCAATTTTTACAGACATTGCTTGGCATAAAGATAAGCATATGCAGCCTTGCCTTCTGGATTTTATTGCCATAGCCAAGGAGCAATATAAAATTTTGGGTGCTCAAAAAAGAGCCTGAACGAATCAGACTCTCTTGTGTACTATTGTTGTTTTAGCGTACCAGAATAATTGGTGCCTTCACTACGCTCTGCACGACAATCCACTTCCGTAACTTTCAGCGCATTATTCGTTAATCGCTCTAGCTCGACGACACAGCGATTGCCGTTTGAGGACTTATTCATTAATGCCTTATTTGAACTTGTTATCGTGGCAGTTCCGTTGACTTTTCCTGTAGCTGTCCCATCATTCGCAGTTAAAGCAATGGAAAAGCTATTGTTTGTGGCGTTTGAAATGATAGCATCTCGACGGTTAAAGTCATTTGTTCCTTTACCCCATTTATAATAATACGTATAAACGCCTTCCCAAGCACTCTTGCTAGGTGTAGTTTGTTGCAATGATTTATCGAGCTGATTTTGGGCATTTTTAGCACGTGTATTTAACGATAATTTGTTGGCATTGTCATGAATAGCTTGTGCATCCCCTGAAATTTCATAAAAATTTCGTTCATCCATGCGATACAGCATTGTCACAACTTGTGCACGTGTCATATTGTTGGTCACACCATAAAACTTTTGTAAATTACGGTCTTCATACTGTGGATTTTGCCCAGATGAAATATAGTAATCAAGTAAAAATTGAATAGATGAATCTAATCCTTTTTTGCCACTAGCTAAATGAGTAATAGCCTGTGCCACGACACCACGCTTCACGGTAGCAGCTCGTAGCCGATTATCGAAATAGCCGTTTAAAGGGACACCATAGCTAGCAAGCTGGTTATAAAATTCATCCGACCAGATGGCAGAAGGGGTCTGTTTTTTTAATTCATCGATGGGAGATTCAAGCTCGTAAAAGATAGCTAAAAGTTTAGCTAATTGCTGTTCGGTAATGGTAGCATTCGGTTTAAATGTACCATCTGCAAAACCATTCACAATATCATATTCTTCTGCCCATAAGATAGCTTCATAGGCATAATGATCCTCTGACACATCTTTAAAACCAGCAGCTTGTACATTGCTTGCACTGCCTACGATAAGAATGGAAAATAATAATATACCTATTAATTTTTTCATTTGTCATCTTCATCCTTTCCTGCTCGATATGTTAATAGTTTGCAGGAAATGGATAAAAACTGCAAATTTTTCTCAATAAAAAATAATCGCTACCCTCTACAGAGAAAGCGATTATTTAGTGTTATTTATTGGGCAGTATAACCACCATCCACCGTTAATGTGTTGCCTGTCATAAATGTTGAATCATCGCTGGCCATGAATAAAACGGCTTTTGCCATTTCCTCTGGTTGACCTAAACGTTGCATGGGTGTTACTTGACGTAATGGCTCTTTGCTCTCTTCAGGAATAATCGGTGTATCAATAAAACCAGGGCAAAGGGCATTGACACGGATACCGCGCGTAGCAAACTCTAGTGCTAGAGAACGTGTTAAGTTGATAACGCCACCTTTCGCTGCATTATAGGCTGCAGAACCTGGTGAACCAACCCATCCATACATGGAGGCAGTATTGACAATTGTCCCACCATTCGCTTTTAGCATTTCCTTAATGGCTGCCTGTGCCATTAAAAATACACCATCTAAATCCACATTTACTGTTTGACGCCATTCTGCATAAGGTAACTCCTCGGTTGGCGTTACTCGCCCAATTCCTGCATTATTAAATAGAACATCGACCTTGCCAAATGTCTCTAGTGTTGTATGATAAATAGCGGCTACTTCATTTTCATCTGTTACATTCGCTTTAATAAAGATAGCCTCTGCTCCACCTGCCTGCAGTTGGGCTGCAAATGCTTGACCTTTTTCTTCATTAAGATCCACAAGTACCACTTTAGCACCTTCTGCTACAAATAATTCAGCAGTTGCTGCTCCAATTCCAGAAGCACCACCTGTAATAATTGCGACTTTATCTTGTAATTTCCCCATATATGACACTCCCTTAAAAGTAAATTTTCTTGCACACTGCGTCGATTACGGTGTACTTTTATTGTAAAACTCTATACAACGGAAACAATCATTAATGTTAGGGCAAGTGTCTAACTAGTAGACATATCTATGTAAAATGTCTAAAAGGGGAGGAAGAAATAGTGACAAAATGGACACAAAGGCAAGAAAGAACCCGTCGTCATTTTTATAGCACTTTAGTGGATTTAATTAAAAAACAAGGATTTCAGGCAATTACAGTAAAGGATATTGTAGAACAAGCAGGCTATAATCGTAGTACCTTTTATGTGCATTTTCAGGATAAATTTGAGCTAGCAGAAAATTTGCTAGAGCAGATGTTGAATGGACTAGAAGAAGCAGTAGGTGAACCATACCTTTTTGGGGAAAGAGTGTATACAACGAAGCTCAAAGCTCCTTCATTTAATATTATTCATTACATTTATAAGAATCGTACATTTTTTGAGCTATTAAATGTTGAAGATACGATTCCTGGATTGCATACGCGCATGCCTTTGACGATTACGAAAATTTATCAAGAGCAATTTAACTTTGAGACCATAAACAATCAACCAGTGAATATGGATATGTTTAAACATTATACCTCTTATGGCTTTTACGGATTAATGATGCAATGGATTGCAAGCGGCTATGAAAAATCAGAAGAAGCTTTAATAAAAGACGTCATTGAATTGACTCGAACGCATATTTATGCATTTGAATATATAGGAAAACCACTGGGAGTCAACGATTGACCCGTATTTAATATCACTATTTTATAAAAAATCTCTAATCATAGCATTAGAGATTTTTTGTTTGGGCGAAAGTAAATTTTTCTATAGAAAAAAATTTTTTTAAAGAAATTTTCATAAAATGGTTGAATTATTTTTGTATTAAGCATATATTTTTCCTAAGGGAAACAAAATATCTCTAAAGAAAGAAGAGTGCGTGAATGAAAGAGTTAGGTGATTTCAAGCTGACGATTCTTCCAATGGTTGTTTTATTAATTCTTACGATTCTTTGGAAACTTACAGAGTCTGTAGGAGCGGGCATAATATTAATCCTTTTCTGGATGAGCTGGCGCCAGTTTATTCGGAAAATTATATAAATAAAGTGGCTGTATGAGAAAGAGCGATGCAATTAATGATGCAAGTCTGAAAAGGCGGGCTTAGCCGAAAGATTTAATAGGCAGGTCCGCCACCCCCTTTATGGTGCATCATGACTGCTTTTTTTCAAGCAATGGCTAATAAAATGAAAGTAGAGGTAAGTCAATGAAACAATGGTTAGGTGTATTCGTACTATCACTCTCACTTCTGTTATTCGGTTGTTCAACTGAAGCAGAGGGAGAAAAAAAGGGAATCGTTGTCGCCACGACAGGACAAATTGCAGATGCAATAAAAGAAATTAGTGGCGATCATTTACAAGTATCAGCATTAATGGGACCAGGGGTAGACCCCCATTTATACAAGGCTACCCAAAGCGATTTATCGAAATTGGATAAGGCCGAAGTTATTTTTTACAATGGTTTACATTTAGAAGGACAGATGCTCGACATTTTTGAACAAATGGGAAAAGATAAAACCGTGTTAGCTGTTGGGGAAACATTAGATACTAAGCAATTACTTGCTAGTGATAGTGATGCCATGCTACATGATCCTCATATATGGTTCGATATTGAGCTTTGGAAGGGAGTTGTCCAAGCAATCAGTTTGCAACTCCAAGAAGAATACCCAGAATTCAAAGAGGATTTTCAACAGAATGAAATGTCTTACTTAAAAAAGCTGGATGATTTACAAAGCTATGCAAAAAAACGAGTCGAAGAAATTCCACAGCAGCAAAGGATTTTAGTAACTGCCCATGACGCTTTTAATTATTTTGGTCGAAGTCAAGGCTTTGAAGTGCGTGGCTTACAAGGGTTAAGTACGGATTCAGAGTACGGAGTCAAAGACGTTCAGGAAATGGTTGATTTCTTAGTCGCTCATAAAATCAAGGCAATTTTTATCGAATCTAGTGTGTCTGATAAAGCGATGAAGGCGGTTATTGAAGGGGCTAAAGAAAAGGGACATGACATTGTGATCGGTGGAGAACTATTTTCGGATGCAATGGGTGCGGAAGGCACAACAGAAGGTACGTATATAGGGATGTATCAATATAACATCGACACGATTGTCGATGCATTAAAGTAGGTGGATAAAATGTATGCATTAACAGTGGAAAATCTTTCAGTAGCTTATGATAAGAAAACAGTATTGGAAAATGCCTGTGTGACAGTTCCTAAAGGTCATTTGGCTGCGATTATCGGCCCAAATGGCGCCGGAAAATCAACGTTTTTAAAGGCTATCTTAAATCAACTTCCTAATAAAGTCGGGAAAGTAGAAATTTTAGGAAAAGTATTTGAGCCAAAAAGTTTAGTAGTTGGGTATGTACCACAGCGAAATGCGGTTGATTGGGATTTCCCTACAAATGCTCTCGATGTCGTGTTGATGGGGAGATATGGCCATACAGGTTTATTTAAAAGACCGACGAAGCAAGATAAACTAGTCGCTCGGCAGGCACTAGCAAGTGTAGGGATGCTAGACTTTGCAGAGCGTTCTATAGGACAGCTTTCGGGTGGACAGCAGCAGCGTGTATTCCTAGCAAGAGCTCTAGCACAAAATGCAGATATTTATTTCTTAGATGAGCCATTTGCTGGCGTAGATGCTGCAACAGAAAAAACGATCATTGATATTTTAAAAGAATTAAAGGCTCAGGGAAAAAGTATTTTTGTCGTGCATCACGATCTTCAAACGGTCAAAGAATATTTTGATTATACAATTCTACTAAACAAAACGATACTAGCATCAGGTGCAACAGAAGATGTTTTTACACCAGAACAATTGCAAAAAACATATGGTGGTAAACTATTCATGATGCAGCATGCGTAGGGAGGGTTCATGATGATAAGTGGTAACTTATTGTGGGTACTTAGTGGCACTATGTTACTCGGTATAGCTGCAGGCATAACAGGTACCTTCTCCTTCTTGCAAAAACAAAGCTTAGTGGGCGATGCTGCGGCACATGCAGCATTACCAGGCATCGCGCTCGCATTCCTCCTCACAGGGCAAAAGGAATTACCAATTTTAATGCTCGGAGCGGGTATTACATCTGCTTTATCTGTGTATTGTATACAATGGATTGTATCTTTTTCAAAGTTGAAGGCGGATGCAGCTATTGGATTAGTACTGACCGTATTTTTTGGCATCGGTGTTGTGTTTTTAACTGTTGTTAACAGAAGTCCAATTGGAAACCAGAGTGGTCTTAATAACTTTATTTTTGGTAAAGCGGCAACGATGACAAAAGCTGATTTAATGTGGCTGTTCATCAGTGCAGCCATAATTATTTTAGTTAGTCTTTTCTTTTATAAGGAATGGAAATTACTCATCTTTGATCCTGTTTATGCAAAAGGAATTGGCTTACCGATTGAGGCTTTAAAGGCCACGCTAACAGTGTTAATTGTCATGACGATTGTTACAGGTATCCAAGCTGTAGGCGTAATTTTAATGTCGGCTCTATTAATTATTCCTGCTGCTAGCGCCAAATTATGGACGAAAAAATTGAGTACGATGCTCCTTTTGAGTGCAACGATGGGAGGTATCTCAGGTGTTACAGGTACTTTTATTAGCGCGATTCGAACAGGATTATCAACCGGTCCAATTATCGTTCTAGTGGCGGCAGGTATATTCTTTATCTCCTATTTTATAAGTCCTGCTGGTCAAATTAATAAATATCGTAGAAAAATGCAATTTCGAAAGCAGGGTGATATAGGATGATAGAATTTTGGGTTGTATTAACGGGCTTATTAGTGGGTGTAACATGTGGGATTGCAGGCGTTTTTCTTATTTTGCGTAAAATGTCTATGATAGCCGATGCCATTAGTCATACTGTACTGTTTGGTATTGTGATGGCCTATATCATTACCCAATCATTGAATGGCTTTTGGATGCTAATAGGTGCAGCAGTCGCAGGTATTTTAACTGCTTATCTCGTACAATTATTACATTCTTCTGGTATTCAAGAGGATGCAGCGATAGGGGTGGTATTTACATCCTTGTTCGCGGCGGGTGTGCTGTTAATTACATTATTTGCAAGTAATGTCCATTTGGATGTAGAACATGTCTTAATGGGAGAGATTGCTTTCGTCCCATGGGATCGATGGACGATTTTAGGTTTAGCAATGCCTAAGGCTGTGTGGATGCTTTTACTTGTATTAGTCATCAATATTGTATTTTTGCTACTATTCTTTAAGGAAATGAAGCTTGCAACCTTTGACCCTGTCTATGCCGCAACAATTGGTATACCCGTAGTCTTTCTCCACTATGGATTTATGACCTCTATTTCATTTACAACGGTTGCAGCCTTTGATAGCGTAGGAGCCATTTTAGTCGTTGCCATGTTAATTGGACCGGCGGCAACTTCTTATTTAATTAGTAAGACGATTAAGCAAATGTTTATCTACAGCATGCTCTTTGGTGCTGGTGCTTCTGTAATTGGCTATTATTTAGCGAAGCTATGGGATACCTCTATAGCAGGGATGATGGCTACAATTGTAGGCTTACTATTTATCATTACATTAATTAGTCAAAAAATAATCGAGCGTAAAAGAAAAGCGCTTGTGCATAAACTAGAACTATCTTAATAAAAAACAACGTTTGATACTATCATCAAACGTTGTTTTTTGCTTGTATAATTCAAACTTTTGGATGAGTATTCTTTATAGGAAAAATAGTATACTCTTAAAAAAAGATTGAATTCGGTGGAATGGCATAGAAACTAGCAATATTTTTATATCGCTATGTACGAATATTTATAATTTTGTTACGATAGGTTTTATGACATTGGAAGAACAACGAGGAGAACAGCATGTGGCGAAATCGAAATGTATGGATTATTTTATTAGGTGAATTTGTCGTAGGTCTAGGCTTGTGGGCTGGTATTATTGGAAATCTCGCCTTTATGCAAGAGGTAGTACCTTCAGACTTTCACAAATCATTAATTATTTCTTGTGGTATTTTAGCGGGCTTGGTCGTAGGGCCTATGGCTGGTCGCATTATTGATCAATCGAAGAAAAAAACGGTTGTACAAATGGCGAGTATTGGGCGAATAGTGAGTGTTTTATTTATGTTTATCGCTCTTTATACAAATTCGGTCGTATGGATGATTTTATTTTTAATTACATTGCAAATAGCAGCCGCCTTTTATATGCCTGCACTGCAATCGATTATTCCAATGATTGCAAAGGAGCAAGACTTAATTACGCTGAATGCCTGGCAAATGAACGCTAGAACTATTTCTAGAATCATCGGCACAGCCGTAGCAGGATTTATGCTAAGCTTTTTTGAATTAAAGTGGTTATATATCATTTCATTTATCGTTTATATCGCCATGTTTGTTATTACTAGTTTATTGCAATTAGATGAAGCGACGAATGCAACAGTAACAAATAAAGAAAAAGGGAACTTTAAAGAGGTATTACCGATGGTGAAAGAGCACCCAATGGTGCTAATGACATTGGTTCTTATGTTAATTCCAACGTTATTTTTAGGCTCTTTTAATTTAGTCATTATGAAAATTTCGGAAATGCATCAATCTACAACGATCTCAGGATTGTTGTATACAGTGGAAGGCATCGGCTTTATGCTAGGTGCTGCAGGCTTAAAAATAATTGCTGATCGAGTGCAAATGGGCACACTCCTCTTTACATTGGCATTTATTATTGGGTCTATGGAGCTCCTACTGTTACTAGCAGATATCAAACTTTTTGCTTTAGTAGCTTTTGGGGTATTTGGCTTTACAGTAGGCTGTTTCTTCCCAACGACTATGGTTATTTTTCAGAAACAGGTTCCAAAACAATTCCATGGGCGTTTTTTCTCTTTCCGAAATATGATCGATTCGGTCGTCTTTCAGGTCGTGCTATTGTCTACAGGTATGATGCTAGATTTAATTGGCTTAAGTGGAATGGGACTTGTGTTCGGCATTATCAGTTTAAGCTTAACGACAACCTTTTTATTGTATTCTAAGAAGAAAAAAGTCGTTATGCATGCCCTCTAGTTCTATCGATAGAACATGTTTTTAAAACGTGTTCTTTTTTTGTGCTTAAACAATGGTTTTCTTCGTAACATTAAGTAATTGACAATGGTAAAATAAAGCATTAAGATTCAGCTATTCAATAAATTAATTGAATAGTTGAAGGGTGGTACTCAAAATTGCATGAGCGACATTTAAAGGATTTGTTATATCAAGAGTTCGCTAGAATTGGTAAAAGTTTATCAAGTCCTAAACGATTAGAAATACTTGATATTCTCTCTCAAGGTGCAAAGTCTGTTGATGCATTAGCCAAAAGCACAGATATGTCCGTTGCTAATGTGTCTCAGCATTTAAAGACACTTTTTAATGCTAGATTAGTAAAGTTTTCAAAGGAAGGTAATTTTGTCATTTACGAATTAGCAGATGAAGTGATTGCTAAATTTTTAACGACCTTACATGCACTATCTGAAAAGCAATTGATTCAGGTTCAACAAATAAAAGAAGAATTTTTTAATGAGCATCTTGGCATAGAGGGATTAACGCTTTCGGATCTCGTAACACGGATGGATAAGGGAGAAGTGCTATTACTCGATGTTCGACCAAAAGAAGAGTTTGAACAAGCACATATTCCAGGTGCCGTTTCTATGCCTATTGAAGAGTTAGAGGATCAATTAGCTACATTACCCACTCATGTTGACATTGTAGCTTACTGCCGAGGACCTTATTGTTTAATGTCAGCCGAAGCTGTAAAAATGTTGAAGGCAAAAGGGATCAAGGCTTTCCGGCTAGAAGAGGGGGTTTTAGATTGGCAGAGGATGACTGGAGAATAACGGATAGCTAGTTGGAGCGAAAGATAGGGGCAAATAAAATTTTGTGCAAATTAGAAAGAGGAGGTAAAGAATGTCTGGAAAAGTGGAAGTTACGATAGAATCATATATAGAGTCACCAGAAAAATTAAAAAGCTTATATAGGCGTGTACTACTAGTAGTGAGCCTTTCTCAAATATTTGGGGGAGCAGGGCTAGCGGCTGGTATTACAGTAGGCGCTTTATTATCCCAACAAATGCTTGGAACTGATGCTTATGCAGGAGTACCATCTGCATTATTTACGTTAGGGTCAGCTGGGGCAGCTTTCATTGTTGGTAAATTATCACAACGTCATGGCCGTCGAACAGGATTATCTACTGGCTTTATTGTTGGAGGGCTAGGAGCCATTGGAGTCGTCATGGCTGCGATATTTAATAGTGTTATTATGCTGTTTATCTCTCTATTAATCTATGGAGCTGGAACTGCAACCAATTTACAGGCACGATACGCAGGTACAGACTTAGCGAATGACAAACAACGTGCGACAGCAATTAGTACGACTATGCTTATGACAACATTCGGCGCAGTTTTAGGTCCCAATTTAGTAGAATTGATGGGAAAAGTGGCGCTATCGATTGGTATTCCCGCGCTTGCTGGTCCTTTTCTATTATCTGCTGCTGCTTTTATAGTAGCAGGACTTGTTCTATTTGTGATGCTTCGTCCTGATCCCTTAGAAATTGCTAAAGGAATAGAGGCGCATAAGCAAAAATTAGCTCAACAACATCAAGTACAGTCCACACATCCAATAGGGAATAAGCGTGGCTTAGCGGTAGGGGCAACCGTAATGGTTTTAACACAAATTGTCATGGTAGCGATTATGACGATGACACCCGTACATATGAAACATCATGGACATGGTTTATCTGAAGTAGGCATTGTTATTGGATTTCATGTAGGTGCTATGTATCTGCCATCGCTTGTAACAGGTATTCTTGTTGATAAAGTTGGACGAACAGCCATGAGTATTGCCGCCGGTGTTACGTTGCTACTAGCGGGTTTATTAGCGGCATTCGCTCCAAGCGATTCGATGATTTTATTAATAGTAGCACTTTCTTTACTAGGGTTAGGCTGGAACTTCGGTTTAATTAGTGGTACCGCACAAATCGTGGATGCGACCGAGCCGTCTACACGCGCCAAAACACAAGGGAAAATGGATGTTTTTGTGGCATTGGCAGGGGCATCTGGTGGTGCTCTTTCAGGAATGGTCGTAGCGAATGCTAGTTATGCGGCATTATCCTTGGCAGGGGGGCTATTGTCGTTACTGCTCATTCCCGTAGTTATTTGGTCTAGAAGAGCTTGAGTTAACCTGTAATAAATCTTGTAGTTAAACATCTATAAATAGTAGTTGAACCGAAATATATTCCGAAAAGTTACCTCTTAACAAAATAAGTCGCCAATAGGCGGCTTTTTTATTATCAATCGTATTAAAAATCGACATTATAACTATTATATTTCCATAAAATAACAATTAATATAAAGCTATTGTATTGTATACTAATATTTTACAATAATGGTATTATTATATTAGTCGGCCGATATAAAATATAGAGAGGTGGAATACATATGAAGTTGAAAAAGGTATTTTTTATCCTTTTTGTTTCTACTGGTCTTATGACTGTTTCGCAATCTGCTTTTGCTGAGATTGAATGGGGAGATACTCAAAGTACTGCAGTATTAATCCCGCCAGGTTACGGATATGGGTCCACTATTGAGAACTCCTTTGATTCAGAATGGACTTATTACTTTAATGACACTGGTAAAAGTCTTGTTCTTCGTCCTATATTGGAATCGCCATCAGGACTCAATTATGACTTCTTTTTCCTTACTTATAAGGCTAATGGGGAACAAGATATGTTAATGCTGGCTACAGATAATGGGGCAGGAGGAACAGACAAAGTTGACATTATTTTGCGTCCAGGTGAGAAAGTTTACTTTAATGTAATTGGTCACGACTCTACGCAAAATGACCCAACTGCTCGCTATTCATTTGATCTGAAATTAATATATAGTGAATAAATTTCAATTATAGAAAGAGTCGCCAATAATGGCGGCTTTTTAGTCGTACACTTACCAACTGAATAGTGGCGGATAAAGGAGTTATGAAGAAGTATTATAAATAAAGATGCTATTGATTCCATACGGCCTAGTTGAAATCAAATGCATATCTTGGCGTAAATGGTTCAACGTTGCTGACAAATAATATAACCCAGGAAGAACTATTAAAAATACTAATAAATCAGCGACGACAAAAATTAACATAGATAAAAATTCTTCCCCTTGCATTTTTAGGGTAAGATTTTTCTATCGGAACTATTTTGATTGTTTTGCGTCAGTATGTAAAATCGTTAGAAAGCAAAGAGTAGGTACACAGTGTGGAGTTAATAACAAATAAATTGATAATGATTGCCTTGTTTATTTTAATCATTCATGCCATTGAAACGCTTGCCTATGCGGTACGTTTATCTGGAGCGCGTGTCAGGTTACTAGCATCTGCTTTAGCTCTTTTTAATGTAATGGTCATGGTTTCACGGCTTGCTAATATGATGCAGCAGCCATTTACGGGTAGTTTGGTCGATACTGCACCTGTGGACGATGCCTTGACACATGTAGAACAGCAGTTTCGAATAATTATTGGAGCGGCATCTCTTGGTACACTCATAGGTATCTTACTCATCCCAACTTTCGTAGCCATTTTTTCAAGAGCTATCGTCCATTTGGCTGAGGAAAGGGGCTCCATCCCAGCATTAATGAAAAAGGGTTTTACGTATGAATATGTAAGACGTGGCTTGAAGCATATTCATAAGCCCCGCTTTACCTATTTAAAAGATATTGGATTACGAGATATCCCGCTACAATTATTTATTACGAATATAGTCATTACGGCAATCTATACTATCGGCGTTTTATCTGCTCTGTATGCAACTTTATTAGTACCGGAATTAAAAACAACTGCCGTTATGGCATCTGGTTTAATTAATGGCATAGCAACCATTCTGTTAATTTTATTCATTGATCCAAAAATCTCCATTCTGGCCGATGATGTAATTAATAAAAGGGGAAGCTATTCAGATTTAAAAAGAGCCTCGGTCATGATGATGTTTTCAAGATTTTTAGGAACGATTGTGGCACAGTTATTATTCATCCCTGGAGCTCATTATGTGGCATGGTTTGCGAAGCTAATTGCCTAATTGAAGTTGAGGGTATGGAATGCCACTTATAGGCAAAAAGGAAAGATCTAAGTCCGGTATGGTCCGAACTTAGATTTTCTGTGCTGAACGTAGGTCTCTTTACTACTTTTCAAAATATGTAGGATCAAGCTGGAGAATAATTGTATTAGTATCATAGAAATCAGGCAATTTAAACTTTTCTTCATAGGTAAACCCTGGTTGATTGTTAATAAAGGCTAACCAATCCATTTCAATTTCATGAACACCTTTTCCGTATACTTCTTCTATTTTATTTGCCAAGTCCTTCTTATCGTATATCTTTTCAAATTTTTCGAGTCCATAGGTATCAATTAAATATTCAACAAATGAAGCTGCGTGAGTATAGCTCATCCATCTAAGGGTATTCAATTCGATTAGATTTGTAAGATCTGGGCGGAAATAGGCATCGTCTTGATTTGGATCAATCAATTTGCTAATGGGAATTAATTTATCTGAATCCATAAAATACTTCATATACTTTTCAATATCATATTCACTTTTACTAAATTGTTCGTCCATATAGACCGCATAACCCTCTTGTGTAAAATAACCATGATCAGTATCAAAATTGCCCCCATAACCAAGTAAGGAATGTGTCATTTCATGAACAAGTGGATAATAACCTTCTTGACTGATAGCTAATTCTATTCTCGATGCTAAACCCCATGATTCAGTATCTTCCCCATTTAGAAATACTGTTATTTGCTCAGATGGAACATATGATGTATGGATGGATTGCATAATATCATCATAAGCCTTTTGGATTTCACCTTTTATCGTATCCACAGTTTCCTTGGGAGCATCGATGTTATTCATAATTTTAAAGGTAAGTTTACCATCTGCTGTTACCACGATATTTTCATCAATTTTTTCTTCTTGTAGTTGCTTTTTAGGAACTACATTCTCCTGAGAGCAGGCTGCTAATAAGCATATAAAGATAAGGGAAAAGCCTCTAATTTTAAACATATGACCTCCAGAAAAATCAGTATTTTCTAATTAATACGAACCTAAAACCCAAAAGTTTCATTTTCTGTAAAATAGAATAAATAAGGGAAAGGATTCTTTTTCTTAACGGAAGGGTTTCTCTAAGAAAGGTGAATCGTGTAGGCGAGAAGTGAAGTTCATTTATAGTATAATAGGGTTGAATTTTACATTGGAAAAGAGGGAACGGATGTATGACGACTATACTTGTTGCTGACGACGATGCGAATATTCGCGAACTTGTATGCCTGTTTCTGCGCAAGGAAGGGTTCACAACAGTGGAAGCCGAAGATGGTAAGGAAGCATTATCCATCTATCACTCAACACCTGTTGATCTCGTAGTGCTTGATATTATGATGCCAACGATGGATGGTTGGACTTTATGTAAGGAGCTACGGAGAGCGAATGCTGAAATCCCATTACTCATGCTGACGGCAAGAGGGGAAACGTGGGAAAAAGTCAAAGGCTTTGAGCTCGGTACAGATGATTATTTGACCAAGCCATTCGATCCTTTAGAATTGACGGTACGTGTAAAGGCTTTATTAAAGCGCTACAGGATTGGCTACTCTCAGACCATTAAGCTTGGTGCTATTACACTTGACCGTCAGACCTATAAAATTTTGACGGGAACGGATTCGATTACGTTGCCACTTAAAGAGTTCGAATTATTATACAAGCTAGCCGAAACACCTGGACAGGTTTATACACGTGAACAGCTGATTGATCAAATTTGGGGAATAGATTATGCTGGCGATAATCGAACAATTGATGTACATATAAAGCGCTTGCGTGAACGCTTCGCGATGATAGCTGATTTTCATATTGAGACGATACGAGGTCTTGGCTACAGGCTAGAGGTTGATGAATGATCAAATCTTTATATACACGCGTTGTGTTGACATTTCTTGTTGCGGTCATTGGTGGTACAGTCGTTTCCTTCTTCGTAGCCACATGGCTATTTAAAGATAAATTGAATGAACAATTACAAATCCCCTTGCTGAATTTTGGACAGGACATTGTCTTAATTTTTGACACCATGCCGTTTCGGGAAGCAGACAATTTGCTTAGCCAAATGCATCAACTGAAATCGTATGATGTCTTTATTTATGATGAAACAGGGGAGAGTAAAGCTTATGGAGACGCTCAAAGCGATAAATTGGTTGACGTGACTAAGAAGCAGGTTCGAGATGTGTTGGATGGTAAAGTTGTGCAAGTGAATCCGAGCGTTTCCTCAGGACTTGTCGGTATGCCTTTAACAACTGACAAAGGAACCAAAGCGATGTTTATCGAACCAAAAGCTGTCTCCTCTGCCTCTTTTGCGCTCACATTAATTTTAAATTTTTCAACATATGCGCTAGTCATAGGTAGTGTAGTATTTCTAATAGCAGCTATGTTTTTAGTGAGACCAATTAAAAAATTAACAAAAGCCACAAGACATATAGCAGGTGGAGATTTCAATGTCGAGCTCAACATTAAGCAATCAGGAGAATTAGGTGTTTTGGCCAGAAGCTTTGAAGAAATGGCTTACGATTTGCAGCAATTAGAGCAAATGAGGAAAGAGTTCGTCTCGAACGTGTCCCATGAGGTACAGTCACCACTTACCTCGATATCTGGCTATGCTCTGGCACTAAAGCAAGTAGACTTAACGGATGAGGAAAAAAACCGTTATCTTGATATTATTATGGCTGAAGCTCAACGAATGTCTAAAATGAGTGATAGCCTACTAAAACTAAGTTTACTTGAATCCAAGGCACCGCCGATGCAACTTGTGTCGTTGAGCCTGGACGAACAAATTAGACGTGTAATCGTCGCGATCCAGCCACAATGGATGACTAAAAACATCCATTTTAACCTCCAGTTGCAGTCGATGTATGTCATGGCAGATTACGACCAATTGAATCAGGTTTGGACAAATCTTCTTACGAATAGTATTAAATTTTCAAAGAATGGCGACACGATAAAGATTAGCATGTCACAAGAGGCTCATCATGTGTTAGTTCGCATAACAGATACGGGCATTGGCATTTCTCAAGAGGATCAGAAGCGAGTATTCGAGCGATTTTTTAAGGCGGATCGTTCCCACAGTAGAAAATATGAGGGAAGTGGGATGGGACTTGCTATTGTGAAACAAATTGTTTCCTTGCATAAAGGGGACGTTCGGGTGGAGAGTGAGCTTGGACAAGGAACGACATTTATTGTTACATTGCCAATCACAGCCAATTAAAAGATAAATGTTATGATACCTATGTAGTTATTTACATAGGATATCGTAACATTTTTTTATTGTTCATATTGCGTTCATATTACCGTCATGGGGAAGACATTTTCGTCCTTTACACTGTTGATAACAGCTACCTTATAGCCGTTATCAACAGTGTAAAGGAGGGAGGCACGAGTAAAGGTGAACCCCCTCGTGCGTCAAATATGAAAAAATTTACTAGAATCTTATTGAAATCGATAGCGATTATAGGTGCAATTGGAGTGCTACTACTCGCTATTGTTTTTACAGTTAACATTATTTGCAACAAAATTGAACAAGGTAAAATACAGCCCTATGGTCAACTCATTGCTGTTGATGGAGAAAATATGAATATTACTATTCAAGGTAAGGGGACAGAAACCATTGTCTTACTACCAGGCTTCGGAACAGCGGCGCCAACGCTTGATTTTAAGCCACTAATTGAGGAACTAGCTCCACATTATAAGGTGGTTTCTGTAGAGCCTTTTGGCTATGGACTAAGCGATGATACTGAGAAAGAGCGCAGCACAGAGAACATAGTTAGTGAGATCCATGAAGCGCTACAGACATTAAAAATTGACAAGTATATGTTAATGGGACATTCGATAGCAGGGATCTATGGACTCGATTATGTCAATAAATATCCGGATGAGGTAACTGCATTTATCGGAATTGATAGCAGTGTCCCTACTCAGGGGGGTATGGATACGGAGTTCCCAATTAAGTCATTACAGTTTCTAAAAAAATCAGGCATTGCTCGAGTAGCTCTAAAATTATCGGGAACTGATCCATATGCTGGATTACCCTATGACGATGAAACAAAAGAGCAAATTAGGATGATTACCCTTAAAAACTTTTATAATACGAGTACTTCCAATGAACTGAAGGGGATATATCAAAAATTTAAAGAAGCAGAAAACCTTACATTCCCTAAAGATCTACCTCTTTTGTTATTTGTTCAGGCGAACAACAATGATGGAATTGAGAAAAACTGGATACCACTCCATGAAGAGCAAGTCAAAAATTCAGTGCATGGCAAAGTCATTATAATGGATGGAGATCATTACTTACACCATACAAAATCACGAGAAATTGCTGAAAACCTGAAAAAATTTATGGATCATTAATCGTGAAAGCGTCTTACCTCTATGCATGATGGAGGTAAGATTTTTTTATGTTTCAATACTAGATGTAATCCATACTTCGATAAATGTTGAATCATTGCCTGTATATAATCCTTATAGAGTGATTAAAAAACAGCTAAGGAGTATGTTGTATGAAAAATTATCAATTTATAGCTTTATTAGTAGTAACAACCTTTTTAATGGGTTCATCTTTCGCCGTTGTAAAATTAGGGTACCCTTATTCACCCCCTTTATTATTGGCTGCCCTGCGATTTATACTGGCAGGAATCATTATGGCTATCACCGTTATCCTCTTGAAAAGACCGCATCCAACTACAAGAAAAGAGTGGGGGAAGTTATTAATCATTGGCGGATTTCAAACGGCGGGAGTGATGGGGTGTATATTTCTAAGCCTCCGTACCATTACAGCAAGTGAGTCCTCTATTTTAACATTTACAAACCCACTACTTGTTGTCATATTTGCCACCATTTTTACTAAAGCACGTTACGGTTTTCATCAATGGATAGGAGTTTTTCTTGGTTTAATCGGTGTGATCATCACGATGGGTGCTCAGGTTGAATGGAAAATAGGACTTCTATTTGGATTTTTATCGGCTGTTTTTTGGGCGATTGCCACATTATTAGCGAAAGAATGGGGTGCGTTATTTGATACTTGGGTTTTATCAGCCTATCAAATGCTGTTTGGGGGCTTGCTTCTTTTGCTAGCGAGTACATTATTAGAGCAACCGTTTTTTATTGTCAATCAATCATCATTGCTGATTTTATTATGGCTTAGCCTCTTTTCCTCCATCATCCAATTTGCAGGCTGGTATTATTTACTGCAAAATAGTGACCCTGGGAAAACAAGTGCCTATTTGTTTTTAGCGCCTTTTTTTGGTGTGTTAACAGGTTGGCTGTTATTAGATGAACCATTACAACCATCTTTCATGGGAGGGGGATTATTCATACTAGCTGGTATTTACCTAGTCAATCGTACGTTTAGTCGAAAAAAGACTTGAGGTCATAACGTTTTTCCTCAAGTCCCATACTTGTTTACATCTCTATTTGAAATACGTCTTTCAATCCAATTTTACCTTTCTCCGTCACCTGAATGGCACGAATAGAAGGGACACGAGTAAGCCAGCCAAGCTGGAATAAATGATTGAATAGCTCACTACCAAGAGCACCAGCCAAATGATAGCGCCGTTCACTCCAATCTAAACAGGCGTGTGAGAAGGATCTTCTTTTCTTTTTTAATGCAGGTAAGTCGATACCAAATGATGTGAAAAATAATGCGCCTTCTTCTGTTAAAACAAACTGCTTTTCTTCTAATTTTAAATAGCCCGCTCGCATCATCGATTCTGTCAAATGAACACCTAATTTACCAGCCAGATGGTCATAGCAAGTTCGAGCCTCCTGCAATAATTTTATTTGGCTAGATTGTTTTAAAGATCGTATTTCAGGGGGAGGTGAAATGGCTAGGAAGGATTCAAGAAATTGAGCAATTTCCTCGTCAGCTAATTGAAAATAGCGGTGTCTACCCTGTTTTTCCACCTTTATTAGTTTTCCTTCTACTAATTTAGCTAGATGAAAGCTAGCCGTTTGAGGTTTAATAGAGGCCATATAGGCTAGTTCACTAGCCGTATGGAAACGACCGTCCATCATACTAGCGAGTATGGTAGCTCTTGAAGTTTCAGCGAGGAGTGCTGCGACTTCAGCCATATTTGGATTAATTCCCATGTGTCACAATCCTTTCGTTTACTATATTTTGATTTTAGTCAAAGTCATTATCGTTTACAATAAGAGTTATAGAGGGGGAGAAATAAATGGAAACATATTATGCAGTGATCTTTACTTCACAAAGAACCGAACATGATGGGGAGGGCTATGGTAAGATGGCAGAAATAATAGATGATTTAGCCAAGCAACAGCCTGGCTTCCTACGTGTTGAAAGTGTAAGGGAGGAGGAAGGGAAGGGCATTACCGTATCCTATTGGGAATCACTAGAGGCTATTCAAGCATGGAAAGCCAATGCCAAGCATTTAACGGCCCAGCAATTAGGAAAAGAAAAATGGTACACTCATTATCAAGTTGAAATTTGCCAAGTTATGAAAGAGTATTCTTTTAAACATTAAAATTAGGGAAACGAAGGAGGCAGATTTTGATGACAATTGCTGAAGAATGGCAAGAGCTTAGAAATAATTTTAATCCTTCTCAACCAATAACGGTTAACCAGTTGCATATTTTTAAAGAGCAATTAAAGAATGGGCCACAAACGCAAGAAGCATTGAGAATACTAGTCGAGGTCTATTGTTTACTAAGGATGTATCCAGAGGCGTATCGACTATTTACAGCTATTATGAATAGTGATGATAAAAAAGATCGAAAAAAATTAGGAACGCTACAAACCTACATAAATCAACCAAATTCGGTGGTTCCGTTGATGCCACAAAAGATACGAGATCAACGGTCTATCCAAACGTTCATCCCTACGTTTAAATATTTACCAAAGCCATTAGAATCGAAAATTTTTGAAACAGATGACATCGTTGTGTGCGATTGTTGTCAACAGGAAGTGGATGTCTATTATACAGGTGGTATTTACGCGATAGAGGATGTTGATTATCTTTGTCCTTCTTGTATCCATAGTGGAGAAGCCGCCCGAAAATATGATGGTTCATACCAGCAAGATTTAATTCATGATGAACATATTTCAAATCCTACATTAGCAGAGGAAGTGCTGTATCGAACGCCAGGTTATGTGAGCTGGCAAGGGAATAATTGGGTAGCCCATTGTTCAGATTATTGTGCATTTATTGGCTATGTTGGTTGGAGTGATATAGTGGAGCTAGGCATAGACGATCAGTTTGACAATTATACGGGCTTTTCGCTAGAAGAGCTTTCTGCTACCTTAATGAACAATGGGCATCATCAGGGGTATTTATTTCAATGCCTGGAATGTGACCGCTATGTGCTTTATTCAGATTTTAGCTAATGGTTGTTTGGTAGAGGAGGTACTAAAGTGGAACAATTTCTTCAACGGTACATGTATTCTTGGCGCTTAAATGGCTGGCTTGTTCACGATATTTTTTTAGGGGTTGTCTTTGGACTGGGATTGTTACTGCTACTATTTATTGCTATTAAACGAAAGCGTCTTATTATTTCTATCAGCTTGCTCGTCATTTATTTAGTAGTAAGTAATGGACTAATGATAGTTTTCGGTTTAGCAGGACGAAGCTTTCCAATCAAATCGGACTCCTCCATTTATACAGACGAATCACAAAAAATAGCTGTCCAAATGGTGCAGGGCTCTGAAAATAATGGAACATCCAATGGCATTACACACTTGATTTCACACTATCTCATTGTAGCTGTGAATATGGAGACAGGTGAAAAACAATGGACAAAATCGGCTTCCTATAAAGAAACGCTTATTGGAAACTTTATGGGTGGCTTACTTGTTCACCATCGAGATGGTGAATATGGGCAATTGTCACTTTTAGATATAAAAACGGGAAAAGAAATACTTTCTGAAAAGGAATTTCGCCAGCAGCACCAGCCATTAATAGATATTTTGAGCAATGGTGCGCAACAGCTGATAGCTTTACAAAACGAACTTTATTTAGAAGGTGTCGATGGTCATTTTTATCATTATGATGGTAAGATTTTAAACAAAGATGATAATGCCAAAAATTATATAGCTGCTCGTTTCTTTATTGAGTCGGATCTGCCAGGTTATTTTGCTACACATCATCAGCCTTTAGAAGATTATGAGGAGATTCAAGATTTTAGTCACCAGGTGTTGTCAGAGCCAGCTATACTAAACTATCAAAATTTGGAGCCAAAAGTAATAGATGTAGATTTAGCCAACAGCACTGCCCTCCTTTCATATCGAGAGACCCAGCGAGAGAGTGCAGATCATATGCTCGTGCTGTACGATATGAAAAAGCATCAATTGCTATGGGAAGAGAAGATTGGTGCCATTAATTCCTATCAACAGCAGCCTAAAGTACGAACAGTGGAGAAGGGTTATATCATCCATACAGGGGATCAGCTTTTAGTCCTAGACAAACATTCAAGGGATAGGATTGTTCAATATCACCTACGTTGGAATCGACCAATTGATGAAATATAAATGACAGTGTGCTGAAATAACTTATGGCAAAAAATCATTAAGCTCAGGAAAGCATTATTCGCTTCTAATAAAAAAGGTATAATTTAATAGGAAGAAACTCTGTAAAATAAGGATGGAGTAAGCTAATGAATGAGCAAATAATAGATTGGATTACACGCTTTCAAAGGGATAAAGATATCGAAGCTCTCGCTCGTTTAAAAGACTATTGTTTTGCGATGATTGAACCTTTAATTGAGGAATTTACATGGAAGCATGGTGAAGAGGCGGGGCAGTTATTACGTTTAAACTGGGATAAACGATTTTATTTTATTTTTACAAAATATCAGGTGAATGTGGGGCTTCCATTAGATACATTTGTCCAAAATACGTATCGTTTTTATTTCATGCAAGTATTAAAAAAGGCTGGCTATTAGTGATCCGTTAAATTCGGTGAATGCTCGAAAAAAAATAACAGGGAATAAAAAAGAATCCCTTGATTTGCTTATACACAAATCAAGGGATTCTTTTTTATTGATAGAGTATATCTTCTGCTAGGTGAGTAAACACTTCGCCAATAATTGTATCTGCATCGTATACGGAGGAGCCCGTATTTTCTTCAGGTTGAGCAAAAGGAATATGTGCTAAAACATTAGTTTGCAATAATTCGGCTAATTGTTCAGCTCCACCTTGTCCAAAAAGATAGTTTTTTTGACCATCTGCCCCTTCAAAATAGGCCATATTTTCGACGACACCAAGTATGGTGTGTTTGGTATGTTGAGCCATTAAACCTGCTCGCGAAGCAACATGAGATGCAGCAAGATGAGGTGTTGTGACAATTACTTCCTGTGCTTGAGGAATCATCGCCGCCATATCAATTGCCACATCGCCTGTACCTGGTGGCAAATCGATGAGGAGATAATCTAATTCTCCCCAATGTGTGTTGACCAGGAAATTTCGAATCCATTTGTTGAGCATAGGCCCACGCCACATGACAGGCTGGTTGTCATTTGTAAAAAAGCCCATCGACATGATTTTGACGCCGTGAACCATCACAGGGATAGCAGTTTGGTCAAGCATGGTCGGTTTTTGGTCAACATTCATCATCGTTGGTATACTGAAGCCGTAAATATCTGCATCTAAAATACCGACACGTTTCCCAAGACGAGCAAGAGCAACAGCTAGGTTGATCGTTACGGTAGACTTACCAACTCCACCTTTACCACTAGTTACTGCAATAAATCGAACACCAGAATGGGGCAATAGCATTTTTGGCATCCCTTTATCTGTCACATTTTTCGCTTGTAGAGAGGCGGTTAAGGTGCGGCGCTCCTGTTCAGTCATTGCCCCAAAGCTAATGATAACAGGGGAGACACCAATCGCTTTTAATGCCTCCTCCACATCCTGCTGAATTTTTGCTTTTAAAGGGCAGCCAGAAATAGTCAAAATGATATCAAGCGATACTTCTGTACCATTGATTTGAATATTGCGCACCATATTTAAGTCTATAATACTTTGATGAAGCTCTGGATCTTCTACCTGTTTCAAGGTGTTGAGTATAATTTCTTTCGTTAACATGTAGACACCACCTAATCTTTTAAGCCTTTGCCAAGTCCTTTTAAGAAATGGACACCGAAATTGAGTGCACGATTAACATCTGGATCATTTAACATTTTAACTAGCTTAAAAGCACTCACTTTTTCATCAGTTTCTAGAGCTTTGTTAGCTTCGTCTACCCCAGCATTTAAGCCTTCAATAAGTTTTGTTGTTGTGTCAGGATTTAGCTCTGTCAAGGCTCCTGCAACACCCATCAAATTATTAATGATATTCGTCACAGGCTTTCGTGTTAATTGCCCAAGTGCTATATGAGCAACATCCTCTTTCGCCTCAAGTAACTTAGTAGCGGCTTCTAATGCTCCAATATCTTTTAGTTCTGCCATAATGGTAAATACTTGCTGAACTGCTTCTTCATGATCAGAAAGTAGTTGTTTTAGATTATCTAATTTTTGTTCTTTTAGTTGTTCTTCCGTAAATTGTTGCTTTTTTATGCTTGTAATCGGGACAGCCATGCTCTCACTCTCTTTCGTTAGTAGTTGTTAAGTGAACGTAGCCAGGACGATTCCATTTTCGTTGTACCTCGACGCCATTTTGAGGATGGCGCTTTTTATAGCGTGGGTTTGTTCGAGGAAGTGGTGATTTTCCTTTTGCTTTTAGCACTTCTACTCGAACTTTCGTTTGTTTATAGGCAGGTGTTGACGTATTCACATCTGCGGCTGGACCCGTTAAGAAATTAATAGCGGAATCCTTGCTAACAGAGTTCATTGGTAAGAATAGCTCGTTACCTTGTACGCGATCTGTGACAAGAGCATTTAGCTTTAATGCACCATATGGCGATACTAAACGGAGTAGAGCACCATCCTCAATGCCTCGTTCTCTCGCTAATTCTGGTGATACTTCTACAAAAATCTCAGGAACTTTTGATTGAATACCCTTTGATTTATTCGTTAAGTTGCCTTCATGGAAGTGTTCAAGCATACGCCCGTTATTTATATGACAATCATACTGTGCCTCAAATTCAACTGGTTCCACCCAGTCATTTAATGCAAAGCGTGCCTTTTTATCAGGGAAGTTAAATCCATCCTCATATAGTAAAGGAGTATCTTTCCCATCATGACTACCCCAGCAGAAGCTACCCCAGCCCTCTAATACATTATAGTTGGCTTGTGAGAAAAGGGGAGAAAGGCTAGCCATTTCGTCGAAAATGTCGCTTGGGTGATTGTAATGCCAGTCAGCACCAAGACGACGAGCAACTGCTTGTAGAATTTCCCAATCTGGCTTCGACTCACCAAGTGTCGGTAAAACCTGATACAGACGTTGAACGCGACGTTCTGTATTAGTGAATGTACCTTCTTTTTCAAGTGAAGGAGCAGCTGGTAAAATTACATCCGCATATTGCGCCGTGCGTGATAGGAAACAATCTTGGACCACAAAGAAGTCTAATTGGGATAGCACCTCATCCACATGGTTAGCATTGCAGTCGACAAGCGCCATATCTTCTCCTACTAAATACATCGCTTTCATTTTACCTTCCATAATCGCATCTAACATTTGCATATTATTACGACCTGGCTGTGGTGGAATGTTGACACCATATGCTTGTTCAAATTTAGCACGAGCCTCATCATCTGTTACTTTTTGATAGCCTGGCAATAGATTGGGTAGTGTACCCATATCACATGCGCCTTGAACATTATTATGACCGCGAAGAGGGTAGGCACCTGCACCTGGACGACGGTAGTTACCAGTTGCTAAAAGTAAATTAGAAATGGCAGCTGATGTATAAGAACCACCTGTATTTTGCGTGACGCCCATACCCCAAAGAACGCAAGTGCCGTCTGCGTCACGTATCATTTCTGCCACCTGAATGATGGTTTCTTTAGAAATACCAGTCATTTCTTGTGCATAATCAAGTGTATATTTTTCAAGTACTTGTTTAAAATCATCCAAGTGTAGGACATTTTCCTGAATGAAGGCTTCATCATGCCATCCTTGATCCATCATATATTTGGTTACAGCCATTAACCATACTTGGTCAGTACCTTGCTTCGGACGCATAAATATGTCTGAACGCTCAGCCATTTCATGTTTACGTATATCGGCAACAATCAGTTTCTGACCGTGTAATTTATGGGCACGTTTGACACGAGTGGCCAAAACGGGATGACCCTCAGCCGGATTTGCCCCAATAATAATGACAAGACCTGCCTTGGCAATATCTTTGATAGTTCCTGCATCTCCACCCATACCTACAGTGCGTAATAAACCGTCCGTAGCCGGTGATTGGCAATAGCGGGAGCAATTATCAACATCATTTGTCTTAAACAATTGACGTGCCATTTTTTGAATTAAGTAATTTTCTTCGTTTGTAATTTTAGATGATGAAATAAAGCCAACAGAACCAGGGCCATATTGTTGTTGAATGCCTCCCAGTTTAGTGGCAATTAAATCAAGTGCTTCATCCCAAGAGGATTCCACAAAGGCATCTTCTTTACGAATTAATGGCTTTGTTATACGTTCTTCAGAGTTGATGAAGTCCCAACCGAATTTCCCTTTAACACAAGTAGAAATCGCATTGACAGGACCATCGGAAGGTTGTACTTTTAAAATTTTACGATCCTTTGTCCACACTTGGAACGAGCAGCCTACACCACAGAAAGTACAAACTGTTTTTGTCTTTTTCGTCCGTTTACTACGCATCGCCGCTTCCACCTCAGAAACAGCAAAGATACCACTATAGCCGGGCTCTACTTCCTTTATCAAACTGATCATTGGATCTAACATATCCTGTTTAAGACCAGTCATAAATCCAGCCTCTCCAAGCATGGATTTTTCCATTAACGCATTACATGGGCAAACGGTTACACATTGACCGCAGCTGACACAGGAAGAATCATTAATCGCAACGCCAGTATCCCAAATTACGCGAGGTCTTTCTGCCTCCCAATCCAAAGATAGCGTTTCATTCACCTGTAAACTTTGACAAACCTCTACACATTGTCCACATGCGATACATTGGTTTGGATCATATTGGTAAAATGGGTGTGACATATCCACTTCATGTGGCTCCACTTTTGGTTTGTATGGATATTTTTGATGCTCGATTTCCATTAACTCAGCTGTGTTGTGTAACGTACAATTCCCGTTATTATTATCACAAACTGTACAGTACAATAAATGATTTTCAAGAAGACGATCCATCGCTTCCGTTTGTGCCGCCTTTGCTTTGTCAGAAGTTAATAATATATTCATGCCATCGACTGCCTTCGTCGAGCATGACCGAACTAATTGGCCGTTCACCTCAACGATACATGTATCACAAGTCTCGATTGGATCAACGGTAGGTACATGACAAATTTGTGGATGTGGGATGTCATGTTGATTAATGGTATCAAGGATTGTAGCTCCTTCTTTTACATCGTACCTTACGCCATTAATATGAATTTGAGTCAAGGTAACTTCCTCCTTTTACACTATGAGACTACTCGGACAACCTGTTACGGCTTAAGACAAAAGGGAATTACATTGCGAGTTTTCTATAAATGATGAAAAGATTGTCTTGTTATCATTGTAATTCCCAAATGGTCTTGAAGCTACCTCAAAATAGGGTAATTGTTAGAACATAGCAAGTTATCCATGTCTCGGATTAAAAAATAAAAAAATCCACCATGAAATGGCACGTCCAAGACATGCTAATACATTCATGGTGGATAAAATTCTTAGCAGGCCTTGCTAAAAACTCAATCAGCTTTTATTTTTTGGTCATAATAGAATTCAAATATTCATAAACACTATGCGACTTAAGTAGATGACGACATAGGGATCAAAATACATAAATTCCATTTGTGCTATTATTATAGCCCTTTCCCGCAAAAGGAACAATATGAATCATAAATATTTTTACATGAGAATAATTATCAAAAACATTTTCCCTTTTATTTTTTTAAAAGTTACTATATGATTAACAAACTGTAAGGGTGACCCCCATAGTGATTGCCTAAAAAAGTATAATGATGATGGGAGAATCGTTACGATGTCTAAAAAAGTTCATGAATTTAACGATATGATTCGTAAATTACGAAAAGAAGTTTTTGGTAAAGGACCAGAACGTATTCATACGGTTTTTGTTGAAAATATGGCTGTTTCCACTTTATACGGGAATATCACCCCAACTGAAAAATTCATTGCGGGTTCACCCGAAGGATTGAAAATGGTTCATGCCGCAAGGACGAGCATGATTCAAGATTTATATGCACAATCGCCACCGGAGGGCATGGAAGAATTAATGGGCAGTAAATTACTCCATTTATTTTCAGATATTAAAATTGAAGAGGATTTTGCGATTTCCGTCTTTGTTTTTGAAAAGCATATAAGTGAATAAAGGAGGATGCCTTATGGAGAGAGCCGTTACGAGGAAGATTGTGCGGGTTGAGGGGCAGCAAGTGAAGGAAATAGATGATTTAATTGTCTCAGAATATGCTGTGACCGTGAAAATTAATCAACAAGAATTTGTCACGATGGTTTGTACGCCAGAGTATGTCGAGGATATGGTCATCGGTTATTTAGCGTCTGAACGGGTGATCCGTAGTTACGAGGATATTGAGGACATTTGGCATCAAGAACAAGAAGGCTTTGTGCACATTAAAACCAAGCATGTCAATCCTTACTATCAGCAAACACAAAACAAACGCTATATAACGTCTTGTTGTGGAATGAGTCGACAAGGCTTTGTTTTCACAAACGATGCTTTAGTAGCAAAAAAAATGGAAGATATTCATGTGCAAATTACGACTGAAGATTGCTTTCGTTTAATGCATGCAATGCAAGAGACGGCTGATATATTTAAAAAAACAGGTGGTGTGCATAATGCAGCGCTATGCGATGTCAATGGAATTGTTTTAAGTCGCATGGATATTGGTCGCCATAACGCTTTAGATAAAATTTACGGCTATTGTTTACGTCAAAATATTAGTATGCAAGATAAAATTATTGTTTTTAGTGGACGGATATCATCAGAGATTTTACTAAAGGTATCTAAAATAGGCTGCGAAATAGTATTGTCCAAATCAGCACCAACCGAATTAGCCTTGCAATTGGCCGAACAGCTTGGTATTACGACGGTAGGTTTTATTCGACAACAAACATTGAATATTTATACACATCCACAACGCATCATTATACCAGCTCAGAATGTACGGAAAGAAGGAGATTAAATGACGGATCTACAAGACCAACTACACAGACCGTTAAGAGATTTAAGAATATCCGTGACAGATCGCTGCAACTTTCGCTGTCGTTATTGTATGCCAGCAGAAGTATTTGGTCCAGATTATGCATTTTTACCGTCTGAAAAAATATTAAACTTCGAGGAGATTGAAAGATTAGTCAAAATCTTCGTCTCATTAGGTGTTAAAAAAGTTCGCATTACAGGTGGAGAGCCTTTATTACGCCGTGATTTAACGGAATTAATTGCCCGAATTCATCGCCTAGAAGGTGTAGAAGATATTGCCTTAACAACAAATGGCACTTTATTAAAAAAATATGCACAGCCATTGGCACAAGCAGGCTTATCCCGAGTGTCAATTAGTTTAGATTCACTAAACGACGAGCGTTTTTTTGAGATGAATGGACATCGAGGGAAGGTTTCAACTGTGTTAGAGGGTATTGAAAAGGCAGCGGAAGCAGGTTTACAAGTAAAAATTAATATGGTCGTTCAAAAAGGAAAAAATGACCAAGATGTTTTAGAAATGGCACGATTTTTTAAAGAAAAACAACATATTTTACGCTTTATTGAGTATATGGATGTTGGGAATTCGAATGGTTGGCGCATGGATGATGTGTTGGCCAAAAAAGACATCGTTGAGCAAATCCATCAGCATTCACCGTTGCAACCGATTGCTCCTAATTATCAAGGGGAAGTGGCGACACGTTACCAATACAAGGATAATCAAGGGGAGATTGGTATTATATCATCAGTCACAGATTCTTTTTGCATTTCTTGCTCACGTGCCCGCCTCTCAGCAGAGGGCAAATTATATACTTGTTTATTTGCTACAGAGGGTACGGATTTAAGAGAGCTATTAAGATCAGGACAAGATGATACAGCAATTATTAATTGTATAAAAAATGTATGGACAGAAAGAAATGATCGCTATTCAGACGAGCGGAACGAACAGACGATGGCAAACAGGAAAAAGGCTAAAGTTGAAATGTCTCATATCGGGGGGTAAACATGAAAAACAGAAAAAAATCGGCAAGCCGCCGAATTTTTTCTGTTTATTTATGCGTAAAGGTACCGCTTTTTCCGCCTGTTTTTTCTACAAGATAGGTTTCTTTAATGACCATCGTTTTATCAACCGCCTTACACATGTCGTAAAAAGTGAGGGCAGCGATGGACACAGCTGTAAGGGCCTCCATTTCGACACCAGTTTTTCCATTGCATTTGACAGTAGCTTGAATGTGTAGCTCATAACCATGATCGGTTTTTTGATAGTCAAATTGCAAATCCGTGCCCTGTAGCATAATAGGGTGGCACATAGGGATGATATCGGCCGTTTTTTTAGCGCCCATAATTCCTGCAATTTGAGCGACTTGTGTAGGGTCACCTTTCTTGATACCACCTTGTTGGATGGCCTGATAGACCTCATTGGATAATGTAATGGTACTGCGTGCTATGGCTGTGCGCGTTGTTATTTCTTTTTCAGATATGTCGACCATTTTGGGACGACCTGCTTCGTTCCAGTGGGTAAAATTATTCATTGTTAGACTCCTTTGTTACTGTTTGTAGCCAATCATGTTGAGCGTTGATATTAATAAATGTTGGACAGTTCTCATTAAAAGGAACATAACAAACACGAAGCTGATCTAAAAGCACTTTCATACTCCGTTTGTTTTGTTCCATCAATTGTTTTGCCATGGGTAATGCAGTGCGTCGATATAAGGCTGCTAATGGCTGGTAGCGTGAATTTTGTTTTGGAACAATCGCATCATAAGAATCATTTATATTGCCTAGCATCTCTTCAATAAACGGTGCGTTCATATAGGGCATATCACTAGCGACGACAAAAAACCATTCTACCTCAGGAAAAGATGCCAGTATATGATGCAGGGCAAAAAGTGGCCCTTGATGGGGCTGCTGTTCTATAATCCATTGCACATTCTCGGGGCCAAACCTTGGTTGCAGGCTAGCGTTTGTAGCAATCACCAAAGGATTTAGTTGATTTTCTTGGAGGGCGTTGAGGCTGTGCTTATATAAAGGCAGCCCAGCAAACGTCTCAAACATTTTCGGTTGACCATATCGAGAGGATTGACCACCAGCTAAGATAACACCAGCAACATTCATAGGCGATTCAATTCTCCAACAAAATGTTGTACGGTCGGTAAAATTAGCTTGGTCATGGCCAAGATGACAGCGTTAGTAGAACCTGGTAAAACATAAATAGCCGTTTGATGGCGGCAACCAGCTGTGGCCCGACTAAACATAGCTTTGGGACCAATTTCCTCATAGCTTAACGTTCGAAATAATTCTCCAAACCCCATCATTTCTTTTTCAAAAAGAGGCAAAATGGTGTCGTAGGTTTGGTCTCTTGGTGTAAAACCAGTTCCACCAGTGACGATAATGGCATTGATGTTGGCATGATTGCACCATTGATGAATAAGTTTTGAGATATCAAGCGGTTCATCCTTTGTTATTTGGTAGTCAACTACTTCAAAAGCAGCCTCTTGAAGTAAAGAATGAATGCGCTGACCTGCTATATCATCTCCCTTTGTCCGTGTATCACTCACAGTTAAAATGGCAGCATGGATGGGTTGTTGATGATGTGTAGGATGCAAGGTAGAATAACCTCCTTTTCTTGCGTTATTGGAGTTTTTCACAAAAAAGCTCCATTCGTGAAGTGAAGAACGAGCACGAAATAGAGAAAAATTTTCTGAGTAAGTTTCACTTTATTATAATGCTATCGACGAAAAGGTCAAACGAAAATTCATAGAAGGAAAGGCAAAATGCTCATGAATAATAGATATTCGAGACAACAATTATTTAGTCCTATTGGACAAATAGGTCAGCAGGCAATGAAACAAAAACATGTCCTCATCATAGGGGTTGGCGCCTTAGGCAGTGCTAGCGCAGAAGCACTCGTGCGTGCAGGTGTTGGAAAATTAACGCTGATAGATCGAGATTATGTGGAATGGAGTAATTTGCAACGACAGCAATTATATACGGAGAAAGACGCACAAGAGAAATTGCCGAAAGTGATCGCAGCCAAAAATCGACTGCAACAAATTAATGCAGAGGTGGCTATTCATATTGCTATTATGGATGCCTGTACAGAATCATTGCTACCGTTGCTAGACGATATAGATGTCATGGTAGACGCCACTGATAATTTCGATGTTCGCTTTCTGATGAATGATCTTGCACAACAGTATCGTATTCCATGGGTGTATGGCTCTTGTGTAAGTAGTTATGGGGCTACCTATACGATTGTGCCAGGGAAAACACCATGTTTACGATGTTTGCTGAAGGTAATGCCTCAAACAGGGATGACCTGTGATACAGTAGGAATTATTAACCCTACTGTCCAAATAGTAGCGGCATATCAAGTAGCAGAGGTATTAAAACTGATAGTTGGCGATGAAAAGGCCTTACGAAAAAGCTATTTGACGTTTGATGTTTGGCAAAATCAACATTATGAAATCAACGTAGATAAAATACGTCAGGATGATTGTCCAACCTGTGGTCACCACCCTACGTATCCATCTTTAGCTTATGAAAATCAAACAAAACTAGAGGTGCTTTGTGGTCGTGATGCCGTACAAATCCGACCGCCAAATCCGACTCACTACAATTTAGAGCAGTTGGCAGACCAACTTCGTTCCTATGGGGATATTCATATTAACCCTTATTTGCTATCTTGCCAAACAGAAGATTATCGCATTGTCATTTTTCAAGATGGGCGTGTAGTGATTCATGGAATTCAGGAGATACAACAAGCAAAAACCATTTACTATCGTTTATTAGGATAAAGGAGTGTGCCAAATGTTAGAAAAGAGACAACCAATTCCAGTGTCGGAAGCTGTACATCGTGTAATGGATTATGCTTTTCAAGCCAAAAAGGAGTTTGTGCCATTATCACAGGCTTATGGACGCTTTATTGCGGAGGATATTGTCGCCGATCATGATGTACCAGCCTTTGATCGATCCCCCTATGATGGCTATGCCATTCGTTCTATCGATAGTCAGGAAGCATCGTCAGCACAGCCAGCCAAATTTCAAGTCGTTGGAGAAATTGGTGCAGGCTTTGTTTACGAGGATGTAGTCGGATATGGCCAAGCAGTACGCATTATGACGGGGGCGCCAATACCAAAAGGTTGCGATGCAGTTGTAATGCTAGAATTAACCCAGACATTTGAGGAACATCAGCAAACATTTATGTCGATTAAACGGGCGTTTGCAGCAGGTACTAATATTTCTTATAAAGGTGAAGATGTACAGCAACATACTGTTCTAATTGAAAGAGGACAATATATTAACCCTGGTGTCATGGCCATACTAGCTACATTTGGCTATACGCAAGTGCCTGTATTCCGTAAATTAGTGGTAGGTGTCATTGCTACGGGCAGTGAGTTACTAGAGCCAGAGGAAACTTTACAGCACGGAAAAATTCGAAATAGCAATGCTTATATGAACATGGCACAAATCGAACGAACAGGTGCAGAAGTTCGATACTTTGGCAAATTTAGTGATGATCTTGATTTGTGTATTCATATCGTTGAAAAAGCATTACAGGAAGTCGATATTTTACTGACAACGGGAGGCGTTTCCGTTGGAGATTACGATTATTTACCAGCAATCTACAAAGCCATTGACGCTAAGGTATTATTTAATAAAGTGGCGATGCGTCCAGGGAGTGTAACAACAGTCGCTGCTAGGAATGATCAATTATTATTTGGACTTTCCGGTAATCCTTCAGCATGCTATGTTGGCTTTGAGCTATTTGTACGCCCCATTATTCGCACAGCATTTGGCAATCAACAGCCACATGTCCGCAGAGAGCAAGCTATTTTAGGGGCAGATTTTACAAAGCCCAATCCATTTACTCGCTTTGTAAGAGCTCGTGTATACTATGAAAACGGTCAGCTAGTGGCTGTACCATCTGGTTTTGATAAATCGAGTGCCGTTTCGTCTTTAGCGTCAGCTAATGCATTTATTGTCTTACCTGGTGGCTCCCGTGGCTATGAAAAAGACATGCAAGTAGCAGTTTTATTGCTAGAAGATTTGCAAGGAAGTGAGTGGCCTTGGAACAACATCGAAAAATCATACAGATAGTTGGCTATCAAAATAGTGGAAAAACGACTTTGATGGAGCAATTGATCAAGCAAGCCACGAAAGAAGGACTACGAGTAGGGACCATTAAACATCACGGGCATGGTGGAGCGCCAGTAGAAAATTCTTCGAAGGATAGTAGTCGACACGAACAGGCAGGTGCTCGTGTTTCAGCAGTAGAAGGAAAAGGTACTTTACGGTTAAGTATTCACCAACATAGCTGGCAACTTGCAGATATACTTGCGATTTATGCTACCCTTTCAATGGATATTATTTTGATTGAAGGATATAAAAGAGAACTTTACCCGAAAGTCGTGTTACTACGAACAGCAAAGGACCATCTTTTGCTACAACAAATGTCTAATATCCTTTGTGTAATTTATTGGCCAAGCTATCCAATTGATCAAAACCTAATGATTCCAGCCTTTTCTATTAATGAAGAAACAGAATATATGGAGTTTTTGTTGAATGAAATGAGGGAAAAACTATGACGACAGCTATGTTTGAAATTATTGATAAGCCGATTGATGTGGAGGAAGTACGGCACAAAGTAATTAGCCGAAACGCTGGAGCGATTACGCTATTCATCGGAACTGTACGAGAAATCACACAAGGTAAGAAAACATTGTACTTGGAATATCAGGCTTACCCGGCTATGGCAATTAAAATGTTTGAGCAAATTGCACAAGAACTAAAACAGCAATGGCCAGAAGCAGAAATAGCGATTACACATCGCATAGGGCGATTGGATATTACGGATATAGCCGTAGTCATTGCTGTATCATCCCCACATCGAAAAGTAGCCTATTTGGCAAATGAATATGCCATTGACCGCATTAAACAGATTGTGCCCATTTGGAAAAAAGAACATTGGGAAGATGGTACGCAATGGATGGGGGATCAATTAGAAAATGTCCCGTATCCTGAAGGAAAACCGGCAATTGATGAGGAGGGAAATTGTGATTAATATCTTATTATTTGCTCATTTACAAGAAGCGGTTGGTGCGTCAACACTATCAGTAGAACTGTCAGACGTGACGGTTGTTCAAGTAAAAGAATGGATGGAACAGCACTATCCTCAATTGACATTACAGCAGATGATGACAGCCATTAATGAGGAATTTGCAACGGATACAACCATTGTTAGATCGGGCGACACAATCGCCTTTATTCCACCTATTAGTGGTGGATGACGAAAAAGAGGTAGCTGGTTTAAACCAGCTACCTCTTTTATACTTTTAGGAAATGAATGCTAAGAAGCATCAGAAAAGAAATAGCGATCATGCACAAAACCCAAGTCCAGGCAAGGGTCATGTTCCCCGAATCAATCGCCATATAAATCGCTAATGGGGTTGTTTGTGTTTTCCCAGGAATATTACCCGCAAACATTAACGTAGCCCCAAACTCACCTAATGCACGAGTGAAGCTCAAAATGCCCCCTGAAACAAGAGCCTTTAATGCAAGTGGAATGGAAACGAACATAAAGACTTGCCATTCGTTAGCCCCATCTACACGTGCTGCATGTTCAATATCGCGATCAATCGAGGCAAAGCCCGTTTTGGCTGATTGATACATTAATGGAAAGGCAACGATGGTAGAGGCGATGACGGCTGCCCACCATGTAAACATGACAGGCTGATCAAAAAGCCAGATAATTAGATTTCCTAACAAACTATTCTTCCCAAATATAACAATGAGCAGAAAACCTACTACAGTTGGAGGTAATACTAAGGGCATTAGCAAAATCGTTTCCAGTAATAGCTTCCCCTTAAAATGATGAGTCGCCATCCATTTGCCCAATAAAATACCTGCCAATATAGCAATCATACCCGCAACAAAGGCAATTTCTATCGAAAGCCTAAGGGGAGACCAAAAATCGGTACCCATCCTTTATTGCGCTCCTTTAAACCCATACTTTTTAAAGACTTCCATTGCCTCATCACTTTGTAAGAAATGATAAAAATCTTCAGCCTCTTGTACATGTTTACTATTTTTAATGACACCAACAGGATAGATAATAGGTGTGTGTGTTTGATCATCTGCAGTTGCAACGACTTCGACTTTATCTGATACAAGCGCATCTGTTTTATAAACAATTCCTGCATCTACATTTTCTGTTTCGCTATAAGTAAGGACTTGGCGTACGTCTTTCGTATACACTACCTTGGATTCAAGTGACTCCCAAAGTTGCATATTTTTTAACGTTTCCACCCCGTATTGCCCAGCAGGCACTGTTTCAGGTGTACCCAATGCAATTTTTCCTGCTTGTTTTAAATCTTCAAAGGATTGGATTTGTTTGTCATTTTTCTTAGGGACGATTAATACTAATTCATTTGCTAAAAGATCCATCCCCTGTTTAGGATCAATCATCTCTTTTTCTACAAGCGCATCAAATTTATCTTCGGCTGCAGAAAAGAAAAGATCTGCAGGAGCACCTTGTAAAATTTGTTGCTGTAATGCGCCTGAACCTCCAAAGTTATAGAGAATTTTAATTGTATCGTGTTCTTTTTCATAAGTTATTTTTAGTTCTTCTAAGGCATCTTGTAAACTAGCAGCCGCAGATATGGTTAATTCAATCGGCTCTTTTACTTGCGGATCTTTTTCTTCGTTTCCACAAGCAGCTAATAGACCAACTAGAATGAGTATGGATGCAAAGAAACTATAAAATTTTTTCACTTTATTTTTCTCCTTTTATAACTCGTTATAACAAGACATAACTAATTATAATAAGTTATAAGTGAAAAAGAAACCTGTAATTGGTAGAAAATTTCAAGATGTTCACACGTAAATAAATAAGTTACCATGTAAGAAGAGGCTTATAGGAGGAGAATGATATGTCACAAGAACAATCCTATACAATTGAAGAGGTTGCACAATTATTAAAGGTTTCGAAATTAACGGTCTATGATTTAGTGAAAAAAGGAGATTTGCCCGTTTTTCGAGTAGGACGCCAGATGAGGGTGGACCGTGCTGATTTACTGGACTATATACAAAAACGTAAGACCGGTAATGCCGCATCGACGCCAGTAGTAGCCAGCCAAACAAAAAAACTTCCAAAAATTATTATTAGTGGACAAGATGTAGTGTTAGATGTATTAGCAAAATACATGGAGAAAAGACAGTCTAGTAAAGTATTGAGATCTCATGAAGGTAGTTTTAATGGTCTCATGGCGATGTATAATGGAGAATGCGATATAGCCAGTTTACATATGTTTGATGGGGACACAGGAGACTACAATACACCCTATGTAAAAAAGATTTTTGTGAGCCATGCTTTTTTGCTCATTAATGTGGTGTCCCGTAGAGCAGGTTTCTATGTTCAGCAAGGAAATCCTCTCCAACTAGAATCCTTTAAAGACTTTAAGACAAAGTCCTGTACGCTCATCAATCGTGAGAAAGGATCGGGTGCACGTACTTTATTAGATGAACAATTGCGTATTCATCACATAGCTCCTTCTATGATTGATGGATATGACAAAGAAGAAATGAGCCATCTCGATGTCGCATCGGCTGTAGCAAATGGGCGCGCAGATGTTGGCATAGGGGTTGAGAAAATTGCTAAACTAGTAAACGTTGATTTTATTCCTGTTATTAGAGAGCGCTATGATATTGTGCTGTTAAAAACACCTGATAATCAACAATTAATTGATACGGTGAAGGAAATTTTGACTTCAGCAGATTTCCAATCTGAAGTGACTGCATTAGGAGATTATGATGTTTCTCAAATGGGGCAGGTCATCTATGAAACACTGTAACTCTAATGATCGTTTGTATTTCTCGAATAAATGGATTACAATTTTACCTGGAAATTTTATGGTCGTTGTGTTTTCTGTACATTGCAGAATGTCTATGAAATTTCGAATGAAGATTTGGTGAGATGGATAATTTAGTAGGTAAAACTGCTAAGATATTAGCCCGCCATAAAATAGTTTGCGTAATAACACGCAACTATTTTATGGCGGGCCTTTTTTCGTTTATAAAAAGGAGTTGGATTAAGTGACATGGACAGTATTACACATTATTGCCTACGCTATTAGCGGCGCATTTGTTGCCTTACAGGCCAAGTATTCTTTTATAGGTATATTTGTGCTTGGTCTTACTACATCTTATGGTGGGTCCATTATTCGTAACATTGTACTTGATATACTTGTGTCCAATATATGGGAGCGGCAAACCTTACTTGTCGTTTTAGTTACACTGACGACTATTTTATTTGTTAAAAGGAATTGGATACATCACTGGAACCGCTTGGGATATTTCTTTGATTCTATTGGCCTTGCTTCCTTTGGAATACAAGGAGGATTGTTAGCGCAAAGCCTCCATCATGATCTAGGTATTATTATTCTAGCTTACATGTTTACCGGTGTTGGTGGTGGCATGATCCGAGATTTGTTAGCAGGTAGAACGCCGCACGCACTAAGAGAAGAAATCCATGCTGTTTTTTGACATTTTTTTGTGGGTTTTGCATCCGGGTAGGATGGAGCAGCCCGCTTGAATTGTCAGCTATTGTTATTTTGATTGTGGTCCTTCGAATGTTATCTGTGAATAATAAATTGAAGCTTCCTTGGAAATTTTTGCATTAGCCCAAATTTCCTTGTGGCTTTAAATGAAAGAATGTTTGCTGTATCTAGTACAAATGGTTTTAAGAAGGGAGATTTAAACGTTTAATTTATGATGTTGTTTTTCATCATGAAGGATATTCCTCTGCTGGAGTTGGATTGGTAATTTATTTTAGTAATCGAACATTCGACTATTTGTTCAATAAACATACATGCTTATAACTTTCAACATAGTACAATTTTGTTTTAAAAGGAATTCTATATGAGTAGAATCCTTTTTTTTTGTGATTTTTTAGAGTTTTAACAAGACTCTATGGAAATACTCGTAGACTAAGAGTAATGAATGTTAAATATAACTGAATTGGTATTTTTTATAAAATATGGTAGGTTATTTATTGACTATTTATTCCATGGTGTTTAATATTATAAATGGAAAATAGGTTTATTTTTTCAATTTAATTTCCTTTAATGTAATTTTAAGGAATTTATATTCTGAGGTTATAAAGAAAATTTTGGGAGCGTGATATGTGATAGAAATTTGTTTAATTAAAGTACCTGTACATATTTCAAATTATTCTGAACTAATGAATTTTGTATGTACAAGAAAAGCAAGAAGAATAGAATCTTACTTAAATAAAATAGATGCATATAGGTCCTTACTATCTGAATTGCTGATGAAATATTTATTGATGAAGCATTTAAAATGTCATCCTTCCGACATAAATATACAAACGAATACATATGGGAAGCCATACTGTATCAATGGGGATTATGAATTTAACATTTCTCATTCAGGTGAATGGGTTATAGGTGTCATTGGCAATTGTGATGTAGGAATCGATATTGAAGAAATGAAAGCTAATTACGAAGATGAAATAATTAAAAATTATTTTTCAAGTATAGAATACGCTTCGTACAATCAAACCCCAACTGAAATGAAAAAAGAACATTTTTATGATTTATGGACTTTGAAGGAAGCTTTTGTGAAAAATATTGGACTAGGTTTAAGTATTCCTTTAGATTCTTTCTCCATAGAGACTAGTCATAATGGAATTTCAATTGTACAAGGTATTAGTCCTTATCCTTATTATTTCAAGCAATATAACTTCATTAATGGTTATAAAATTTCTGTATGTAGTAAAATGAATGAATTTCCATCAGAGCAACAACTAAAGATAAAAGAGTTTTCGTCCTTAGAAAAAATTTTTTTGAATAATCTAATATTAGAGGAGGATAAATATTATGAGTAAATTAATACCTCAAGTTTTAAATCTTCTTAAAAATAAAGAACTAACAAAAGATGCAGCGAAGCAAATCATTGAATCGGTGAATGAAATTAAAAAAGAGTTTAAACCGAAAGTTGATAAAAAGATTGCCATTATCGGCATTTCTGCGGAATTACCCGGTGCTAAAAATTTTGATGAATTTTGGAATGTTTTAAGCAATGAACAGGACAAAATAACAGAATTAAGTGATAGTAGGAGATCGTTGTGTGAGGGGTTCCTTGTTAATAATATGGAAAAGCTTAAAATTTCAAAAGAGAAGCCGTTTTGGGATGCAGCGTGGCTAGATGAAGTTGATAAATTTGATGCTGGATTTTTTAATATTTCAGCTGCTGAAGCAAAAGTAATGGACCCACAACAGCGTAGATTTCTTCAAATCGCATATCAATGTTTTGAAGATGCTGGTTACGCAGGGAGTCGAATAAAAAACTCAAATACCGGTGTCTACATTTCAGCAGCTATGACCAATTACTCTGAAGGATTGGCTGAATTCACACCATTAAGTGTTCCAGGGAATATTCCTGCGTTTACGGCTTCAAGAATTTCTTATATTTTTAATTTAAAAGGACCGTCTTATGTTGTGAATGCTACCTGTGCCTCCTCCATGTTGGCAATTCATGAGGCCTGTGTGGGTTTAATGAATAATGATTGTGAAACGGCTTTAGTCGGCGGTGTTAATATTTTTCCTTATCCAATAAATAGTGAAAAACTGTTTATGAATGCTGCGGGTATTATGTCTGAGCAACAAAAGTGTAAACCTTTTGACGACTCAGCTAGTGGGATAGGAAGAGGAGAAGGGGCAGTAGCGCTGTTATTAAAACCTTTAGATCAAGCAATAGAAGATAATGATAATATCCACGCTGTTATAATTGCCTCTAAGGTAAATAATGATGGGACTTCAGCGGGTATTACGGCGCCAAATCCTAAAGCACATGCAGATTTATTAGCTGAAACATGGGATTTAGCGGGCATTAAGCCTGAGCAAATTGACTACATTGAAGCGCATGGCACAGGTACCCATTTAGGTGATCCTATTGAAATAAAAGGCATTCAAGAAGCAGTTGAACGAAGCAATAACGATAAGCAATTTTTACCAATTGGTTCTGTGAAGGGAAATATTGGCCATTTACTTGATGGAGCTGCAGGTTTATCGGGTGTAATCAAAGCGCTACATGTAATAAAAAAAGGAATAGTTCCACCTACAATAAATTTAGTTGAACCAAATACACATATTGATTTTGTAAATTCTCCAGTTTTTATTCCGACAGTACCATTTAACATTAAAGAGAATAAAAAAGAAAATGATCCTATTATAGCTGGTGTAAGTTGCTTTGGCTTTAATGGTACAAATGTTCATTTACTATTAGAGGGAGCTCCAACGAAGGCTGAAATTCATAAGAAAGATTATAAAAGAAAAGCATATGTCATTCCTTTTTCAGCAAAATCTGAATTATCTTTGCGAGGTACTATTGAACATTTCTCTAATTTATCTGGGGATATGATTAATCTAAGTAATTTAGCATATACGATGTGTACAGGTAGGGAGCATCATGAAATAAGATTAGCTATTATAGCTGAGACAATGGACGATTTAATAGGTGCCTGTAAAAATTTAGTCAATCTTGATATGACTAATTGGGAAAAAATTATTGATAGGACAACCGATGACGATAACACTATCAAAAAATTAGCAGAAAATTTTATTACAGGTGAAAAATGTAGTTGGCATAAACAATTTCAGGATGAGAATAATTATAAAATTTCTTTACCTACATACTACTTTGATGAAAAATCTTATTGGTTACAGAGTGATGCTAGCGTAAAAGCTATAGAGGTAAAAGGAAAAACAGCTCTTGAAGAAATCATTAGTTTAGCGGAAATAATCTTAGAAACTGAGAATATTAAGCAAACGGATAGTTTTATTTCAGTAGGTGGAAACTCTCTTTCAGGACTACAATTTATTACCCGTTTGAAAAAACAATTTAATAGAGACTTTGTCTTAGATGATGTATTTCTTACATTCGAACAACTAAGTAAACAAGTAAACAATGATCATTTAGAATCGACAGAAGTCATACCTCAAATTAGTGTAGAAGACCATGAATTTCCACTATCATACGGTCAAAACAGATTGAGCATCATAGAACAATTAACAGACCAAAAAATGGTTTACAATACTCCATTTATTTTTAAAGTTAACGGGTTAGTTGACATTGAGAGGTTACGTCAAACATTCGATGTACTTTCACAAAGACATGAATCTTTAAGAACGGTATTTGTAAAGCATGAGGATGGAAATAAACAGAAAATACTGCAAAAACCAAACTATTTATTTGAATACAAAGATTTTAGTATAGAAGATAACGCAGAAGCAAAAGCAATGGATCAAATAAATCGTTGGAAAGAAACTCCGTATGATTTAGAAGCGGGACCACTTTTAAGAGTATTTGTGTATAAAACAGAAGAAAATAAAAGTCTGTTTGCTTTAATGATGCACCATATTATTGTAGATGGCTGGTCATTATCACTATTATCGGATGAACTTTTCACTTTGTACAATAGTAATAATAATGAAACCTTGCCGGAAATAGAAAATACGTATGTAGATTTTGCTGCATGGCAACGTGAAAATATAGAAGGTGGTAGGTTTAAACAACATGAAGATTACTGGCTTGATACATTAAGAGGAAGTCTACCTATTACAGAAATAACAGGCGATAAATTAAGGCCAAGCACTTTCCGATATACTGGAAGGCTTAAAAGATTTGATATTAGTGCTAGCTTAGCAGATAAATTAAGAGCTTTTGCAAATACACAAGAAAGTACATTATACATGGTTTTAGTGTCGAGTGTATTTAAACTTATTAATCAGATGACTGGTGATACAGATATGGTGATCGGTACACCGGTATCCGGAAGAGTAAATGAAGAATTGGAAAAAATCATAGGTTTATTCACGAATACTATCCCATTAAGGATTAATTACGAAGAACATGATAATTTCCTTACTTTATTAAGAAATGTTAAGACTATGTTATTGGATAGCTTTAAACATCAAGAATATCCTTTCGATTTATTAGTGGAGAAATTAGATTTACCTCGGGATACTAGTCGTTCACCTTTATTTAATATAAACGTGGCACTTCAAAATTTTAAATTTAAAAATACGACGTCAGCTTTTGATGATGCAGAGTTAACACCTATTCTTTCTGAACACAAAACTAGTAAATGGGATCTTGAATTCGAATTTGTTGAATTACCAAATGGAGAGTTATTCTGTAATCTTGAGTATTATGACGGTGTATATTCATCAAGATTTATTGATTCATTAATTGAAACGTATTTAAAAATACTAGATATGATTTTACATGAGCATGAATTAACTAATATTGAGGTAGAAAAAAGTAAAAGTGCTATAAATGGTCAATTTGTCGAAGATGGCAAAAACTTTTTAACTACTATTTTAATGATGGCAGAAAAGAATCCACAAAAAACAGCATTGGAAGATAATGCAGGTTCGTTAACATATCGAGAGTTAGTAGATAGAAGTAAATCAATAGCAGAAAAAATGTTGAACAGCAACAGCGAAATTAAAAATGCTGTCATTATTTCTGACAATAATAGAACGGCAATTTTAGGTATTTTATCTTGTTTAATGAGTAATGTCACATTTATACCTGTATCACCTAAAAACCCAAGAGCTAGAATTGAATCTATTATCAAACAAAGTCAAGCTAACTTTATTATTTCGGAAAAGAAATTCTATTCCTTGTGTAATAGGCTGTTATTTGAAAATAAGAATATTCAAACGGTTATGGTGTTAGGAGAAACAGATTTAGATCAGTGTGCTGTTGTTGATTCAAGTGAATTAATGAACGAATCTTTGTGGAACTATTTTGCAGAAGGACAGAAAACAGAAATAGAGGCTAGTGGTTGGAATAGTAGTTATACAGGTGAAGCTTTCAGTGCCTTAGAAATGCAGGAGTATGCGGAAAACGCAGTAAACAAAATAAGAAAGTATTTACCTCAAGATTCAAATGTATTAGAGCTTGGATGTGGCTCAGGTTTGACAACATTTGCACTTGCTCCATATACAAAAACGTATACAGCTATGGATTTATCTTCCTCCATTATCGAGAGGAATAAACAGATTGCTCAGAAATCTAACTTTAGCAATATTAAATTTGACATTTCGAAGGCTCATGCCTTTAAGAAGTTTGAAACAGCATTAGATGCAGTTGTCATTAATAGTGTTATTCATTGTTTCCCAAGCTATGGCTATTTAAAGGTAGTCCTTCAAAAAGCTATTGACTCTTTAAAAGAGGGCGGAATAATTTTCTTGGGGGATTTATTAAATATTGATAAAAAAGATGAATTTGTCTCTTCTTTACAAGCATTTAAAGAAGAAAATATGGATAAGAATACTAAATTAGATTGGGATACAGATTTATTTATTAATGAAGAAATTTTAAAAGAGCTTCTCAGTGATGTAGGAGCTGATATACAAATTGAATGTTCTGAGAAGACATACACCGTAAGCAATGAGCTCAATCAATATAGATTTGATGCTGTGATCATTGTTAAAGATAAGGGCGAAAAATATAAACAAAGCAGCTCTAAAAATATGCTAAGTGAAGGTATTCATCTAGATGAGCATGTAGAAATTGAGTTAAATTCTTTTGCTAAAACTTCCCCTGCATATATTCTCTTTACATCCGGAAGTACTGGAAAACCAAAAGGTGTAGTTGTTTCAGGTAAAAATCTTAATAATTATTTAAACTGGGCTACTGCATACTATTCACCTACTGGAAAATCGTTAGATATGCCATTTTTCACTTCCATATCTGTCGATTTAACGATTACTTCAATGTTCATTCCATTGATAACGGGCGGAAAAATTATTTGCTGTGAAGGAGAAATCGATCAGGCTTTTGAAAGAGTAGCCAAGATAAAAGAAACCATAACGATAAAGGGTACACCTAAACAGATCCAGTATTTAATTGAGGATGAGAGATTTGCACCAAATGTAGAATGCTTCATCCTAGGGGGAGAAGCTTTAGATATAACTTTATGTAAAACGTTGAGAGATCAATTCCCTCATGCTCGTATCATTAATGAATATGGGCCAACTGAAGCTACTGTTGGAACGATTTATCATGAAGTAACAGAGGAAGATTTACACTCAGATTATATTCATGCGCCAATCGGATTACCGATTCATAACACGTCTGTTTACATTTTGAATAATCAGAATCAGCTAGTCCCTTCATACGGGGTTGGAGAAATCGTATTAAGTGGTGAGAGTGTTGCCCTAGGCTATTTGGGAGAGCCTATTTTAACTAGAAATAAGTTTATAGCTAACCATATTAATCATTTACAATCAGGATATTTATATAAGACAGGGGATTTAGGACAAGTATTGCCTAACGGAAAAATTGTTTGTTATGGACGTAAGGATAATATGGTTAAAATTCGCGGCCACAGAGTGGAACTGGAAGAAATCGAAAGATATTTGCGAGAAATTCCAAGTATTAAAGATGCCGTAGTTAAACTATATAAAAATGAAGATGGTGAACAGCTTTGTGCTTACTTAGTCAGTCAACAAGAAATTAATCAAAGGGATATTGAAAAACATCTTTTACGATATTTACCAGAATCATTAATTCCAACGTATTATCAAAAAATAGAACAAATTCCAATGTCTAATAGTGGAAAAGTAGATAGACTTTCACTGCCAAGTCCTGAATTATACGACGATAGAATAGTTCAGACGGATGATATTAGTAGTTTGACAGAGATTGAAAGAGAATTGCTGTCCATACTAAAAGGGATTTTAAGTGACCGTCAATTTAACATTGATTCTGATTTCTTTAAAATTGGAGGGGACTCCATCAAGGCATTAAAGTTTATCTCAAAGGCAAAGGAAAAAAATATTAATTTGAAAATTGACCATATCTTTAATTGTAGAAGTATTCGAAAAATAGCTATGAACACCACTAAAGAAAAGGACATTCAAAAAGAATGGCAGGAATTAAGTTCTAAGGAGATTCCACTTGCTCCAATGCAAAGATGGTTCTTCCAACAAACATTTAAACATGCCCACTATTGGAACTTATTAATGTCAGTAGAACTGCCTGAGAAAGTGGATGTAGCTGCTTTAGAAAAGTCTTTCCAATCAATTATTTCGGTTAATGAGAGCTTGATGACATGGTTCGATGTGAACAAGAGCAAACCAAAGGCTTTTGTTGAACCAAGCTTAGTCAACACATTTAAGCTAATTGTGAAGGATCTAAAATTAACACCTCCAAGTAGGCTAAAAGAGGAAATTGAGAAAATTCAATTCCAATTACAAAATAACTTTAATTTTGGAAAGGTATTACCAATAGGAGCAGTAGTGTTCCTAACATCTAAGAAGCCTATTTTGACATTCTTTATTCACCATCTTGTTGTTGATGGAGTTTCATGGAGGGTTTTATTAGAGGAATTAGAAAATAATTATTTAGCTATAGTAAATGGTGAAGATAAAATCAGCTTCCCTATGACGCAGTTTTCTGATTGGATAGGAGAATTGTATAAAAAAGAATTACACACGAATCATTCTTATTGGGAAAATATAGATGTGGAAAATGTACATCCATTATGCATTCAGCCTGTCAGAAAAGATTATTTATTTAAGGATCGATATCATGTAACCAAGACTCTGAGTGATGAAAGTACAAAGCAATTTTTAAATGCTAGAAAACATTCAGAAATTTACAAACCTGATGTTCTTATTGCAGTAACATTTGCTCAAGCGTTTAGTCAAATATTCGGTCAACAAGATGTGTTATTTAACTTTGAAGGGCATGGACGAGATAGTCGCCAATCAGCGTTAGATCTTAGTAGAACAATAGGTTGGTTTACTACGATGTATCCACTACAGGTGACAATTAATACTCTAGAAGAAATGCTTTACACAGTTGGACAATCATTGAGCGAAATTGGCAGTGGTTTGGACTTTATGATAGCAAGATGGATCAAAGAAAATAACAACATTACGCATATTCAACCATCCATATTGGTCAATTATTTAGGGGATTTTGATAACGATATTAGTACTTCTGCAAATAGTAAAAATGGAGGGAACGGGGTGCTACAATACTCCTCAAATCTTCCTCAGGCCCCTGCTATTCATCCTGATAATGAACTTTCTAATATTTTGGAAATAAACATCTTTATTTTGGATGAAAAACTTAATCTAAGCTTAGAGGTAGATACACAAGTTATTAGTAATGAAAAAGCTCAACTTCTCTTATCAAAATTTGAAGAAGCTTTGGTTGAATGTAGTGGAAATGCAAAGGAGCCCCAAAATACATGATAACTTATTTTAGCAAACCAACAAACAGAGGATTTACAATCTTTTTAATGGTTGTAGCTACTCACTTTATATCTTTATTAGGCTCTTCTGTTGCAAGGTTTGGGCTTGGTGTCTGGGCCTACCAAAGTACAGGTCAAGTATCTAGTTTTGCGGTCGTTTTAGTTGCAGGATTTCTTCCAGCAATTGTGCTATCGCCTTTTATAGGAATATGGATAGATAGGAAAGGTCCGCGATTATTAATATTATTAGGAGATATTATTGGACTAATTATTTCTTCAATAATTTTCTCCTCCCTTTTATTAGGGAATATAAGTATGGTTCATGTAATTGCAGGTGCTATATCGCTTTCGATAGTTAGCTCAATGCAGACGCCAGCATTACAAACATTAGCACCTAATCTAGTGCCTAAAGAAATGTTATCAAGAGCAAATGGTGTATTTTCTATGGCATCCTCGACTAGTGATGTTCTGGGTCCTGTAATTGGTGGTGTAATAATGGGGTTTGGAAGTATTGTCTATATCATTGGTGCAGAGCTAGTTACTTATTGTATTGCCATTCCTATTCTCTTAATACTTTGGACAAAATTAAGTGTAAAAGTGAACAATGACAATGAAGATAGCCATGAAAATAACTCCATTTTAGGTGATCTAAAATATGGTTTCAATTATTTAATCGAGCACAAATCTCTTCTAACTTTAGTGTTATTATTCACGGTTTTAAATTTTGCACTAGGGTTCAATCAAGTAGTTGGACAGCCATATATATTGAGCTTTGGAACTGTTGAACAATTTGGCTTACTAAGCTCTATATATGGCGGAGGAATGGTATTAGGCGGGGTACTAATGTCATTCATCAAGCTGAAGAAGCACATAATATGGTTAGTACTGATATCAAATTTTGGTATTGGTGTATTTATAACGCTAACAGGGTTATTCAATAATATGCTACTAATTGCAGTTTTTTGGGGTGGTTTAGGGTTATTACTGCCAGTGGTGAATACAGGTACACTTACTTTAATTCAACTCCATACAGAACCCAAATTATTAGGAAGAGTTTTTTCAATTGCTAGAACATTCGCTTGGATTTCATTACCCCTCGCTTATATTATAGGAGGAATACTTGCTGATAAATTAGTTGCCTCAAACGTAAATATTATCCCTTATTTAGGTAGTGGAGAACGAGGAGTGTATGGGACGCTACTCTTACTAGCTGGAGGCTTAATTATATTAACTGTGGCAATTTTCGCTCAACTAAAATACATTAAAGAATTGGATAGGAGAGAAGAAAATGATGTACAGCACAATGTCTAAAAAAATATTAAGTTTAGTAGAAGAAAATAAATTAGATACAAATTTAGCATTAAATTTACTAGATGAAATAGAAAAAGAAACAAGTGAACCACTCGCAATTGTTGGTATGTCTTTAAGATTTCCTAATGTCTCAAATCTGGATGATTTATGGACAGGTCTTATAAATAAAAAGGATTTTGTGACTGAATTTTCGAAAGAGCGTTTTGAATTGATTGTTAATTCTAATCCTAAATTACATGAATTGTATAGCCATTTAAAAAATAATATAACAAATGATCCAAGATCGTATGGCTCATGGCTATCTAGCATTGAACAGTTTGATCCTGAACAATTCGGATTGAATGAACATGAAGCTCAATTTATGGGGCCAGCGGAGCGTCTGTTTTTACAGGTGGCATTAGAGTCCTTATACATGGCAGGTTACAAGGAAAATCATCTAAAGGATTCAAATACTGGCGTATTTATAGCACATACACCTCATCCTGCATTTGATTATTTAAATTTATTTGAAGAAAAAGATGAACGAGCTTTTATTTCAAACATACCTGCTAATCTGGGCTATCATTTATCATATGCATTTGATCTTAAAGGTCCAGTTATGACTATTAATACGAGTTGTTCCTCTTCTTTAGCTGCTGTTCATGTTGCTAAAAATGCGCTTAAGCAGGGGGATTGTAACTTAGCAGTAGTTGCGGGAGTGAATTTGAATTTATTTCCGTATTGGGAAGAGGAAGCACCTGATTATGTTGTAAGGAGCACAAAATATAGATGTTCACCATTCGATGAAAGTGCAGATGGGATTATCGGAGGTGAAGGGGTTGCTGCTATTGTTGTAAAGAGATTATCTGATGCTATAAAGGACAACAATCACATTCATGCTGTGTTAAAGGGTTCGAGTATAAGTAGTGATGGTGCATCAAATGGAATGCAAGTCCCTAATCCTGACGCTCAATCTAAAGCAATAATGGATGCTCTGGACGATGCAAAGTTATCATTTAATGATATTGATTTTGTTGAGGCGCATGGCGCAGGTACTCAAGTAGGTGATTTACTCGAAGTGGAGGGGCTTAAAAAGGCCTATCTACAAAAATCAACTAAGACAACGGAATGTCAATTAGGCTCAATTAAGTCGAATTTTGGCCATATGGGTGATGCAGCAGGTATTGCAGGATTAATAAAGGCTGTACTATCCATAGAAAAAAGAACAGTTCCAGGTCTTAATCATTTTGCAGCAGAAAATCCTAAAATAAACTTCAAAGAAACGCCGTTCAAAGTTAGCTCAGAAAATAAAACGTTTGATGAACATAAAATTTTAAGCGCAGGTGTGAATTCTATTGGCATAAGTGGTACGAATGTTCATGTCATACTAGAGGAGTATCGACACAATAAACAGGAGCAATTAACTGAAAAATTGACACCATTGTTTATTTCAAGTAAAACTCGTAGAGCGCTTTGGGATCAAATCAAAACCTTAGCTACTCATCTTAAAAATAATGAAAATTACAGTATTCAAGATTTAGCCTATACATTCAATAATAGAAGAAGCCATGAGCAGTCTAGAGTATGTATTTTTGCAAGCAATTGTCATGAACTACTTCGAAAAGTCGAAAGATTACTAAATGTAAGAACATTTGAAAAGGTACCGAAGAATTTTTATACACAAGGTATATTTTTAGCTGATGAACATGAAACGAAAGTCGATAGTATTAAAAATTTAGATGAATTTACCGCTACATCACCAGCAGATAAAGTACTTATTAAGCGATACCTAGAAGGTAACAATATTATGGAGGAGTGTCGCGAATTATTTAAAGATGGGAAGTTACTACCGTTACCAGTCAGTATTTTTAATACAAAAAGAATATGGCCATCTAGTAAAGAGACATTCCAAAATCAGACGAAAGAGCTGTTCTTTGAAAAGAAATGGTTACATTATCCTCATGATAATGAGACTACACATGAAGCATTAAAAGAAGGAACGACTTGGCTATACTTTATGAATAAAGATGATGAAAATATAGTTGCACTAAAGAATAGAATGACTGCTTTAGGTATAAAAATAATTGAAGTACTTAATGCAGATAAATTTGTGCAATATACATCTGAACAATATGGTATTGACATAAATTCTGAAAAAGATATGTATAAGTTGTTTGAAAATATAGGTTTGGAAGAATTAGGGAATTTAAAAGGGATTATCCACTCTTACACATTTAAGCATTTAGATGAAACAATGGAATCAAAAGAAAATATGGAAAAATCCCAAGAAGAAGGTATTTTCTCACTATTCAATATAACAAAAATGTTATTAGAGTTTGAGGTTACACATCCAATTCAATTAAATGTCATATCATCATTAACTGAGCAAGTTAAGGACAATGAAAAAATAATTCCTGCTAGGGTAACAACCTTTGGCTTAGCGAAAGTTATCTCGCAGGAACAACCGACTATTTCATCCTACTCTATCGATCATGATTTGGACGGAAACTCTCAAGACATTGCTTCCCAATTATTAAAAGAGTTACAACAAGATAAAGATCATAGACCAGAATTAGTGGCATTTAGACAATCAAAAAGATATACAAAAGTTATTGAAAGACAAAGCGATGACTTTAATGGCAATGAAATTATAGTAAGAGAGAATGGAAATTATGTTATTGCCGGTGGTACAGGATATTTAGGTGTTCAATTAGGAAAGTTTTTAAGTGAAAAGCAAAACGTCAATATCATTTTATTGGCTAGAAATTTATTACCAGACCGAATGGAATGGGAAAAAATTATTGAGAATAATCAAGCAGAAGATGACATGTTGATTTATAAGCTGACATCAATTATGGAAATTGAAAGTCGAGGTTCTACAGTTACAATCATGGAGTGTGATGTGACTGAGGAACACGCTGTTAAAGAAACATTTGCGAAAATTAGACAAGATTTCGGTGAAATCAATGGTGCATTTATGTTGGTCAAACAACTTTACCATCTATGGATAAAAGAGTTAAAGCTTAGTCAATTCAAAAAAGGCATTCATAACAGAGTAATCGGCACCTATTTAGTAGAAAAGGAATTAAATCCAGAACCATTAGATTTCTTTATCCTATTTTCTTCAATCTCTTCTCTAATGGGGACGAAATCTGCAAGTGAATGCTGCGCTGTGAATCAATATTTAGACTCAATGGCTGGGTATTTGAATCAAAAAGGAATAAAAGGTAAAACGATGAACTTTACGTTAATACTAGATGATAAAAAAGATTTTGGAAGTGATACGGCCATACCTCCGATTGATTTTGTAGATTTCCAAAATTCATTGAACTTATTCTTCAATAAGGGCTATGAATGGAGTTTAATTTCACGTTTTGATTTAGAGCAAGTCCATTATCTTAAACCAGTCATTAAAATCCCATTTGGCGAGAGTTTCTGGAGCGAAGTAGAAAGCTTTAATCATTCAAAAAATAATCAAAACGAAAGTATTTCAATGGAAGAAGCCGTGAAAAGTGAGTTTACACTAACTGAGATTGAAGAAAATATACGTGAAATTTGGAAAACAGTTTTAGGCATTTCAACTATTAAAGAAATTGATAATTTCTTTAGTTTAGGAGGAAGTTCTTTAAGTGCTCTAAGATTTGTTCATTTATTTAAAAATAAATTCATTGGTTTAAAATTTGAAATTTCTGATTTATATAGCAATCCTACATTCCAAGACCAAATTGTATACTGTGATCATTTTTATAACGCTAAAGATGAATTAAGCGATATTCTAGATGCATTTGAAAGTGATGATATTTCATCAGAAGAGGCACTGTCTCTATTATTGAATAAGCATTGAGTTGAAAGGGAAATGACTATTAACATTTGGAGGGATATCGTTTGAACACTGCAATTGTATTTCCGGGTCAAGGTTCACAATATGATTCTATGGGACAAGAATTATGCGAGAATTACCAAATAGCTCGCGATCTGTATAATGAGGCTAGCGATATTTTAGGCTACGATTTATTGAAAGCATGTGAAAACAAAAATGGAGAGCTTCGTAATACGGTAATAGTTCAGCCTGCAATTCTAGTTTATAGTATTGCCTGCTGGGAGATATTTAAAAAAAATAATGATGTAAAACAACTCTATTTAACTGGACATAGTCTAGGTGAACTGTCGGCAGTAGTTGCTGCCGACGGAATCCCTTTTGCAAAGGCCGTTGAATTAGTAAAGCTTCGTGCAACTGCTATGAGTGAATGTACTCAAGAAGGCGGTATGGTTGTTTGCTTTGGACTTAATGGAGAAGAAGTGGAGGAAGTATGTCAAAGATTAGATACTGACAATAATCATGTAACTGTTGCAAACTTTAATTCGACAAATCAAATTGTGTTAAGTGGTCATAAAAACGCATTGGAGCTGGCATCCATTGAGTTACAGAAAAAGGGAGCCGTTACAAAGATACTACCTGTTAGTGTTCCTGCTCATAGTAGACTCATGAAGGCTGCAGAAATAAGATTTCAAGCAGCTCTACAACAAACACAGATGAATGATTGTCAATATCCTATATTTTCCTGCGCTACAGGTCAACTATACAGTAAGGCTGACGAAATAGCAGATCAATTAAGTAAACAACTTACGGAGAGCGTTAGATGGCCAAAAGTTATGAACGTTCTCATTAATAAAGATGTTGACACATTTATTGAGATGGGTCCTAAAACAATTCTAACGGATATTATGAAGATGGAATATCCTGATTATCGAGCGATACCGGTTAACGAGAGAAATGGCATCCATTCTATTTTAAATAATCTTAATGAGAATATGTTAAAAGTAGAAGAGACTATCCACTTTTTACAAGCCTGTTTAAGAGTTATCATTGGGACACCTTTTAAAGCGAAAATCGATAAGCAAGACTTTGAAAGAGAAATCCATTCTCCTTATCAGCTCATTAAACAGGAATTGAAAGAGATGAAAGAGAGCAAACAAATTACAGTAGATTCTCATAGAGTGGCAAGTTTATCTCAACAATTTTTCTCTATTTTAACGCATAAAGGATTTCATAAAAATGAAACATTGGAAATTTTAAAATTATCAATCGCAAATCCGAATTTATATTCTAAATATCTAAAAATTAATAGTTTTAAATAATTTGTTAGATTGGGGTAATAGAATGTCAAATTTCTATGAAAGTTTTTTTAGTGAAGAAATTGATTACTATGACGGACAAAGCTTATGGTTCAATCAAAAAAAATACAGTTTAAAACAATTGACTCATAAATCGTTTAAAATAGCAACCGCTATGCAAGAGAAGGGGATTAAACCGGGCTGTGAACAAAAGGTTTTGATTGTTCTTAGAAGGTCACCTGCTCTTCTTGTTGCACATTTATCAACATTTATTGCTGGTGGGGTTATTGTTTGTATTGATCCAGAAACACCAAGGGACAGAATCGACAACATCATTGACGATATCAAACCTAGCATAATCATTACCCATCCAGATATTTATAAGGCAAATGCTTTTCAAGATCAGATCACTTTTAAGCTTGATGATGTTCTTCAGCATTTTAATTTAGATCATAAGGAAATTAACATAAATATTCATTTTTCTTTGAAATCAGCTGCTTATATTGTTTTTACATCAGGTACTACAGGCAAACCTAAGGGTGTAGTCGTTGAATGGAATTCTTTAAATCGCTTAATCGATTGGCATACAAAAACGTTTGATGTGACAAAAGATTCAATCGTATCTTTAACCTCTTCACCTGGATTTGACGCTTCCATTTGGGAGATTTGGGGTGCAATAGCTTCAAGAGCGTCCATATATATGACGACAATAGATGAAAGACTTAATCCAGAGCTTCTAAAAAATACTTGGATAAAGCACCAAGTAACGCATTCATTTGTATCTACCCCTATTGCTGAGCGACTAATGGAACTGGACTGGGATAATAGTCACGTAGCTTTAAAATATCTTTTAGTAGGGGGAGATAAACTAACAAAATACCCTTCAAAAGATTTACCTTTTCATGTGGTAAACAATTATGGACCAAGTGAAGGGACTGTTGTAAGTACTTCTGGGATTATAGAGAGAGCAGTTGGTAAGGCGAAAAAGCTACCTCATATTGGTTCAGCCTTACCTTATGTAAAGTGTTTTATTTTAGATCGAAATTTACAAATCATTCATGAGGTAGATAGAAAAGGAACACTATGGATATCTGGTGATGGATTAGCACGAGAGTATATTAATTTGCCACATGAGACAAATGAAAAATTTAAACAGTTTGAAATTGACGGTGAAAATGTAAGAGTCTATAACACTGGAGATGTCGTAAGTAGAGATGCTCAAGGAAATTTTAATTTCCATGGTAGAGAAGATTTTCAATTAAGCATTAATGGAGTGAGAATTGAATTAGGGGATATTGAGAGTACTCTTCAAAAACATAATAGAGTAAGTCAAGCTATAGCACTACCATTACATATAGCTTCAAATACGCTATTAACAGCATCCATTGTATTAGAAGAGGAATCCTCGATTTCAGAACTTGAACTATTTAGCTATTTGAAAGAGAAGCTACCTAAAAATATGATACCAGTTCAACTTATTTTTCATAAACATTTACCGTTGACTAGAAACGGGAAAATAGATCGTGAATTGTTGAACAAACAGCATATAGAATATTTCAATAGTAAACAATTACTTGAATCTTCAACGAATATAAGTGAATCTTTGCAAAAAATTATTGATATTTTTTCTTCTACCTTAAACTTGAAATGCTCATCACAAACAGATTTATTTGAAGTTGGAGGAAATTCCTTAGACGCAGCACAAATTGCTATGAATGTTTCAAAAGCATTTAATGTTGATTGTTTACCATGGCAAGTACAGCAACAGAGAAAACCATGTAATTTATTGGATATTCTTTCTACTTTACCAGCCTTATCATCAAATAATGAACCTACTATGTTTGATCAAAACGAGTGGTTTCCTGCAACGAGTATGCAGAAAGGTCTTTGGTATTTGTGGAAAACAAATGAAGGAAATCCATTTTATAATGTAGGCGCTACTTTTCAGATTAACGGTCTTTTTGATGAACATAAGTTTTATAGTGCCTTTATCAATATAATAAAGAAAAATGCCGCCTTTTTTGTGAATTTTAGAGAAAATACCTCCTATGGAATTGAACAAAAAATTAGAAATATAGATGAAATAGTAGAGCATGTGGATCATCACATACAAATCTTACAGGTGAAAAATATGGAGGAGGCGCGCACACTTGCAAAGACAATTTATAATCAACCTTTCCAGTTAGAGAGCGATTTATTGTTTAGAGGGGCAGTCATTCATACAGAGAATGCAGGAGCTGTTTTTGTACTTGTATCTCATCATATTGTATGTGATGGCTTATCTTTAAAAAATATACTGCAAAATATAGCTAAAGTTTATAATGAGGAAATTACTATAGATGACATAAAATCAAGTAGTTCTGAAAATTTATATAATAATATCAATAAATTGGTTAATAAATCACAGGATCAAAATTTGAAAGATTTTTGGTTTGAGCAATCTAAGGCATTTAAACTTGCTCAACTACCTATTCAAGAGAAATCCGAAGAATATATAAGAATTGGAAAGATTTTAGAGATTGAAAGCAATAGAGGGCTAGGTGAAAAAATTGATCAATTTTCACAGGAAATGAAATTGAGTCAGTTTACAATATTACTAACTGCTTGGGCACTAAATTTAGCAAAATATTGCATGCAAGATACAATAACGATAGGAATTCCTTATCATGGCAGAACAAATGAAAATTTAAATGATGTTGGAATGTTTGTTAATTTAGTTCCTTTAACACTTTCATTAAATAAAAAGGCCTCCTTTAAAGAGCTCCTGCGTGAAATTAGTAACACTGTACATGAAAATATTGCTCATGGAGATTTCTCAATTGTTGATATTGCGGCTAACATTGATAAAAGAGAGTATCTTGATGTAGTAAATAATACATTCAGTCTTAAAGTGAATCTTGAAATGGATTTAAAGAATATCAACACAAGCTTTATCGAGCAAGATACTGGTGGATCAAGATTTCCTTTAAGTTGTTTCTTCAATGTGGAAAATGGAGAAGTAAAAGGACATATAGAATATTCTTTTGCCCATTTTACAGAAGTAGAGATTCAATTGTTGGCGAAGAATTATTTGAGTTTACTTGCCTCATTAATAAATGAACCAGATCATTTGTGGGGTACTGCATTTACTAAAGGTTCCATTATATCCTCCAATGATAATGGGGAACTATTACAAAAGGCTAAGCCACTCCACTGTCAATTTGAAGAGGCAGCGAAAAAATATAAGGATTATATTGCCATTCAAGAGCTGGATAGAGCATTAACATATGAACAACTCAATCAAGAAGCAGAAAAATATTCTTCATTACTGCTATCAATGGGTATTGAAAAAGGCGATTACGTGCCTATGTATATGGACAGAGGAATAGATGCCATTGCAGTAATACTAGGTGTTCTGAAAGCAGGCGCAGTATATGTTCCTTTAGATACGGAGCATCCTATAGCAAGAACACAGAAATTATTAGAGCGATTAAATCCAAAGGTTTTAATGGTAAATACAATAGATGAAATACCATATGGAGAATGGGAAATTGTAAATACTCTAGAAAAAAATATAGTTAAAAATAATGTAAAAGCAATGGGATCTGTCTCTGTTCATGATCCAGCATATCTTATGTTTACTTCTGGCTCGACAGGTGAGCCGAAAGGTGTAGTATGTCCACATTTAGGGGCTTCTTTACGTATTGAATGGCAAAAAAAACAAAATAAGCTTAAAACTGGTAACAAAACATTATTTAAAACGCCATATACATTTGATGTATCTGTTTGGGAAATATTTTATACCCTTTGTACAGGTGCTACGTTAATTGTTGCTCCTAAAGACTTGCATCGTGATCCTTTAGGTTTATTGAAATTTATTTGTGATGAGTCAATTGATTTGTGTCATTTTGTCCCTTCTGTGTTGCAATTAATGCTTAATGAAATGGACTCTCAAAAAGATTACAAATTGCCATTAAAGTATCTTCATTTAAGTGGGGAAGCACTACCAGCTCCATTAGCTAAAAAAATAAATGAGTTGTTACCACAAGTCGAAGCATTCAATTTATATGGTCCAACTGAGGCGGGAATTGAAGTTACTGTTCAACAGGTAACAAAAGATCATTATAATATAGGTTTTCCATTACCGTATGTAGAAATGGAAGTGGTCGATGAAGCCGGGCTACCAGTTCCAAAAGGTTTTCCAGGTGAATTAATGATTGGAGGACCTTCTTTAGCAAAAGGTTATTTCAAGAATGAAATCGAAACGGATAAAGTTTTTGTAAAGCGAAATGGAAAAATCTTTTACAAGTCTGGCGATTTGGTAAAAATTTCAGCGAATGGAAGTTTAGATTTTCTAGGAAGAAAAGATTCACAAGTTAAGGTAAACGGTGTAAGGATTGAGATAGAAGAGATTGAAGCTTGTGTTATACAGCAAACACAAGTTAAAGATGCAGCAGTAGTATTAGGGCATGATCAAACTAACAAACCATGCTTAGTCTGCTTCTACACTTTAAATGTGAAAGATAGTCTAAGCAGAAATGATTTGAAAAAAGCTGTTTCTAAAGACTTACCAGTAACGTATATTCCATCGATGTTCGTTGAGTTAGAAAAATTACCATTAACATCTAGCGGAAAAAGAGACAGAAAACTACTTAGCTTAGAAGCTTCACAATACCTTGCACACGGTGCTCAAAATACATTTAGGGAGCCAACGACCGAACTGGAAAAATCAATTGTAGAGGTTTGGGCTGAAGTGCTAAAGGTTAACGAAATAGGTATCGATGATAACTTTTTTGAAATCGGTGGAGATTCCATTAAATCACTTCAAATAGTATCTAAATTGCGTACCAATGGTATTGACATTACTCCGAAAGACTTTTTGAAGCACCCTACGGTATCAGAGATGTCTCTCATACTTAAATAATGTGGAAGGAGGTTAGCATAGATGGTACAAAATGAAAAAAAACTCCCGTTAACACCATTGCAATTGGTTATGTTAATGGAAACATTAAAAGACCCAGATTCAGAAGCGTATTGGCAAATTCTGTCTTATGAAATTCCTAACTCATTTACATTCAAAGAGATTCAAGAAGCTTGGTTAAATACTGCCAGAGCCAATCCAGCATTAAGAACAAAATTTGAGTGGGAGCAAGAGATAGAACCAATCCAAATTATTCAAAGCAATGTAGAAGAAATTAATGTAATAGAGGTTAATTATTTAAGGATTCAAGATGAATTTATGAATATAGAGAATTGGTTTAAAAGTGAGATTGGTAGGCTACAGCGTACGTTTCTAAAGAAGACACAACAATTTTACCTTATTCAAAACTGGAAACCTTCTAAAAACCTATTAGTATGGGTGCACCATCATATTATTATGGATGGTTGGTCAATTGCTCAGACACTTGAAGATTTCTTTAAGCTGTTAAATAAGGATGTCACTTCATTAACAATTCGTCCAGATATCGAACCATATTTACATTATATTAATGATCCAATGTATCAAAAAGGGCTGGAAAAATATTGGGGAAATGTGTTAAGTGAATTAGCTGAAGCAGAAACATTAGCTATAGAAAAGTCGCAACATATGGGTCAAAAGCCATTATTTAAGTATTTGGATAAAGAGTTAAGTAAGAGAGCGGCAGAAAATCTTCATGCCTATAGCATAAAGAACAGAGTGACTACTTCAAGCATCGCTTTAACAATATGGGGCGTGTTGATTAATCGATATCAACATACGAATAAGCTATACGTAGGTTCGACTTTTGCATTAAGGCCGTATCAATTAATAGAGTCGAGTGATATGAATGGGATGCTCATAAACACATTACCAGTCAAAATAGGTATAGAAGATGAACTAACATTAAAAGAAGTATGCCTCCAGACAATGGATCATCTGCAAGATGTTTCTGAAAATAGCGGAATTCCGTATTCTAAATTATTACAGTTTGGTGGTGTGTCTGGAAATACAGAAATCTTTAAAACGTCTGTCATTTTCCAAAATTTCAAGGGAAGCTTAAATAATAAAAAGAATGGTGATTTGGTTCACCAGTATGGAACAAGCTCTGATCCTTTATCAGTAACATTTGATATTACACAAGGCTCCATATGCTTACGATTAGGTTGGGATCAACAACGTTATGAGCAAACAGAGCTTATGAGACTTCTAGATTCTCTTGAGTATATATTTGAAAATATAGATACCTATAATAATATGTTGGTTAAAAATATTAACTTAACACAAATCGAAGAGCTATATTTAAAAAATGTTTTAACGACAGATGTTTCTGCAACGTCTGAAAATTTTTCGATTCAATCTATTTTAGGAGACTACAGGGAAGATTCTTTAGCCATTTCAGATGGTCAAAGAAATTTAAGCTATCAAGATGTGAAAAGATATATCAATATTGTGGCTAATGAACTACTCAAAGAAGGAGTACAGAGTGGGGATACTGTTGCATTGGTAGGGAAAAAAAGTATTGAAACAGCAATCGGTATTTTTGCTGCTTGGACAATAGGCGCTGCATGGTGTGCTATTGATACGAGTATACCTGAAGCAAGAACTAAACGTACATTAGAGACATTGCAGCCAAAAACATTATTATTCCTAGATAACATTTCAACCATTGTTGAACGTAGTACGGATGATAAAGAAATAATGAGTGAGGCCTACAAATTTAATTCCGGAGATGTGGCATATTATATTTCTACTTCTGGTAGTACAGGAGAACCTAAAATCGTTTCATTAAAAGCAGAAGGGTTGTCACAAATCATACAAAGCTGGAAACAATTTTATCACCTTGATAGTGAACAGTATGTTCTTCAACTAGGGAGTTGGACATCTGATGTTTTTTTAGGTGATTTGCTGAAGGCATGGTCAACTAATGGATATTTGTTTGTTTGCGAGGAAGAAAAAAGAATTGATATGGCCTATTTAGCAGAAATGGCAGCTAAATATAATGTTTCATTTTTAGAGTCAACACCTGTTTTAGTAAGGGAATTTATCCACTTTTTAAATGAAGAAAATAGGGTCTTAAAAGATTTAAAAACAATCGTAGTAGGTGCTGATACGTTCAGACTTGAAGAAAAGAATGAAATATGTGACATGCTTTGGGAAGGCGTCAATTTTTATAATGGTTATGGTCTAAGTGAATGTACAATTGAGTCTCTAGTTTATATGTGTAATAACAATCAGGATAGTTCTAAATCAGGACTTTGTCCAATAGGTAAACCATTACCGGGAACAATGCTGAGAATTGTTGATAAAACAGGTAATTCTGTAGCCCCTGGCATGATAGGTGAATTACACATTGGAGGGAAACAAGTAACAAAAGGCTATGTAACAGAGGAGGGTTTAGTTACCTCCACTTGTTATACTCTGGATGGTGTTAGCTATTTCCGGACTGGTGATCTAGTAAGATTAAATGCTAATGGAGTGATTGAATTTTATGGACGCAGTGATCAGCAAGTAAAAATTCGAGGCTATCGATTAGAATTAGGAGAAGTAGAGAACGCGTTATTATCACTTCAACCTGGTATGGAATGCTTTGTTAGCTGTCTTCCAAGTAATAACGGTGAAAATACTTTAATTGCTTTTATCAGTGGGACAGACCAAAGTATTGAGACAATTAATAGTAGGATTTCTAAGATACTTCCGGATTTTGCTATTCCGAATGTAATCGTTCCATTAGAAAAGCTACCTCGCAATACGAATGGCAAGATTGATAGAGTGTCGCTCAGGAAACAAGCTGAAGAATTACTGAATCAATTAACCGCTACGTCGACTATCTCAATGTCAGGCGATATGGTTGATATTGTAAGAGAGACATGGGAAGTAGTTTTAGGAAAAAAAGTACAGTTGAATCGGAGTCTATTCGATCAAGGTGGCCACTCTTTAATTGTACTGAAATTATATAACTTACTTCGAAAAGTGTTACCTTCGTATGAGTTTGTAGTTGGTGATCTTTTCCGATATCCAACTATCAATCGGTTTGTTGAAGAAATTACGGCTAGAAAAGAGGCAGAGCCTATTGCAGAAAGTACTATTCCATCTTACAGCAAAATTGAAGTACTTGAAAAAGTGAAACAAGGCGAGCTTACAGTAGAGGAAGCTATGAAAATAATAGGTGGTCATAGATTGTGAAGATGAAACAAGAAAAAGGATATTTAGTATATAACCCAAATCCACATGCAAAATTAAAATTGCTATGTTTTCATCATGCTGGAGGTTCAGCACTTTCAATGGTTCCTTTAGTGAGAGATTTATCTGAAGATGTAGAAGTATGTTTGTTTGAATTACCTGGTAGAGGAATGACAAATGATTTACCCTTTCTATCAACATTTTGTGAGGCAAAAGAATATCTATTTAAAACAGTATTTCATTATATTGATCGCCCAGCCGTTTTATTTGGTCATAGTTTAGGAGGACTATTTGTCTATGCTTTATCAAGTTTACTGGATGAGAAAAGTCAATATATTAAAAAAATAATTATTTCAGCTGCTAGGTCCCCCATAACTGTAGCTAATCATGCGACGCATCCTGAAGCTCCGTTTACGAGGCGAACGAGGGAAAGTATTATAGCAGATATTAGAAGGCTTGGTGGAGTGCCAAATGAGCTTGAGTCTGACTCGAAGCTATTCAATTCAATAGTGGATGTTACAGGCAGAGATTTCCATTTGCTCGATACATTTAAATTCGATGATAAAGCATTGGTCAACTATCCAATGGAACTTTGGGTAGGTACACAAGATTCAGCAGTTCCTGATGAGGAAGTTAAACTGTGGGAGAAAATGGCGCTCAATGACTATAAGTGTAAGTATTTTAATGGTGGTCATTTTTACTTGAGTGAGAATGAGGAGCCTGCTAAAGAGTTGAGACAGGAACTCATGAATATTAATACCAACATCAAAGGAGGGGTGATTCATGCAGACTAAACTTAAACCAGGTGAAAGAAGACATTATAGGGAAATTGAACTTTGGAAAGATATTACTAAAGAGCAATGGGATGATTGGCATTGGCAATTAACGAACACTATTAAAACTTTAGATGATTTAAAGAAAGTTGTAAACTTAACTGAAGAAGAAGAAGAAGGAGTTAAAATTTCTCTACAAACGATTCCTTTAAATATAACTCCTTATTATGCATCTTTAATGAATCCTGATGATGTACGATGTCCAATACGTATGCAGTCTGTGCCATTATCTGCTGAAATTATGAAGAGTCACTATGATCTAGAGGATCCATTGGATGAAGATGAAGATTCCCCTGTACCAGGTATAACTCATAGGTATCCTGATAGAGTATTGTTCCTAGTTACCAATCAATGCTCCATGTATTGTCGATATTGTACAAGAAGAAGATTTTCTGGACAGGTGGGGATGGCAGTACCTAAAAAGCAGCTTGATAGAGCTATTGATTATATTAGGAATAATGAAGAAATTAGAGACGTTTTATTGTCTGGCGGAGATGCCTTATTAATTAACGATAAAATTCTTGAATATATTTTAAGTAGTTTAAGAGATATACCGCATGTTGAAATAATTCGAATTGGTACTAGAGCACCAGTCGTATTTCCTCAAAGAATAACGACTGAGTTGTGTTCGATTCTAAAAAAATATCATCCTGTATGGCTAAATACACACTTTAATACGTCGATCGAGTTAACTGATGAGGCGAAAGAAGCCTGCGAGAAGTTAGTCAATGCGGGGGTTCCAGTTGGGAATCAGTCTGTTATTCTGACGGGGATAAATGATAGTGTGCCAATAATGAAAAAATTAGTGCATGATTTAGTTAAAATCCGTGTTAGACCATACTATATTTATCAGTGTGATCTGTCTGAGGGGATTAGCCATTTTAGAGCGCCTATTTCTAAAGGATTGGAAATAATTGAATCTTTAAGAGGACATACTTCTGGCTATGCTGTGCCAACATTCGTGGTAGATGCACCAAACGGAGGTGGGAAGATAGCGTTACAGCCAAATTATATACTTTCCCAGAGTCCTGAGAAAGTAGTTTTAAGAAATTATGAAGGCGTTATTTCTTCTTATCCAGAGATAAAGCACTATGAATCAGGTACAGCCGATAGTTATTTTTCTGAAGTTTATGATTTAAAATCATATGACTCAACAGGCATTTCAAAGCTTTTAGAGCCTGAACCTTCGAAAAGCTTAGTACCTACAAATCTTCAACGATATAAATTAAGGGAAAGATATAAAGAAGAGGGAGCGGAGACATTAAAGGATAAAAGAGAAAATAGAGATGTGTTAAAACAAAAGAAAATATTACAAGCACAGAAAACAAATAAATGTTAGATAGGGGAATAGTGATGGTAAGCTTTTATGGTAGTTTATCTACAGAATTATATGATATAGATAAATATATTGGTAAATCATTTGGAGATGTAGAGTATTATTCAAAAAGGTTAGAAGGTGTTAAGGGAAAGATATTAGAGCCTGCCGTTGGCAATGGTCGTATCCTAATACCTTTATTGCATAAAGGACTAAATATTGAAGGTTTTGATCTTTCTGATGACATGTTACAATTATGCAAAAAAAATTGTGCAGAAAGTGAGCTTTCACCCAATCTATATTCATTAAATATGTGCAATTTTTCTTTGGAACAAAAATATGAGGCGATTATTATTCCGACTGGTTCATTCCTATTATTGCATCAAAGAGAAGATTCTTTAAAAGCCTTAAAGTGTTTTTATGATCATTTAGAGGTTGGAGGCCGTTTAATAGTAGATACTTTCCTTCCTGAGTCGTTTGAGAAGGGGTATGTTTCAACTAGAGTATTTAAGAATCAAGACGGTGACTCTATAACATTGGAAGAAGTATTAGTAGATGTGGATTACATTAATCAATTTACGATTACTCACAATAAATACCAGAAATGGGAAAATACCAAACTAATTGATACTGAGTTAGAGATCTTCCCATTAAAGTGGTATGGAGTAGAAGAGTTTAGAGCAATTTTACAAGATATTGGATTTAAGGATGTAACGATTTCTTCAGATTATGAGTATAATAAATATCCAACAAATGGTTCACAGGTATTTACGTATGAAGCAATAAAAGAATAGCACTTAATAATGATAGAACCCCGAAATAAAAAGTGTTTGTTCTTCAAGTCCTTAAAAGTTCGATTGGTAAACGATTTGTTTACCAAATCGAACTTTTTCCTTTTTTGTTGAAAGTTGTATGGGACCCAATTTCAGTAGGTCAAGGGCAAAAGAATATGGTGGGTCAAGTTTTGAGGTAAATCACGTCAATCAACTGCACATGATGACAGAATGAAAAAGGCTAAGATTCACAACAGACAACTGCATTTGATTCGACAGTGGATGGTAAAATAAAAGAACTTATACATTTAAAAGAGGCGCCCTTATAAAACGAAGAGACGCCTAAAACATTTGAGGTAAAAATTCCTTTATGAATCGTTGATTTTTACGTAACCATATTTTTAATATCATTCGATGTGTTAATAATCTATGTCGCTTATTAGGCCTTGCCTTCGCTTCTATTAAGCTTTGTAGTAGAATACAAGTCTCCGTTGCAAAGGCTTGAGGCTCTACGAGAACATCAAGCTTATAGTCGATTAGCTTTGCTGCCTGAACCTTTGCCAGTAGTTGAGCAAATTGGGTGTTCATAGCCGCATAATTTTCTGCCAATTCTAGGTCGATAAGGGTATAGAGTGCTTGTTCAATTTCAAGTTCCAATTCTTGTAGTAGCTCATTGGATGGCTGTGTCATTCCTATCACCTCTTTTACACGGCAAAATAACCAATGGTGGCAAATAGTATGCCAAACAGCAGGGTACTAGCTATATAGCTTATTACTTGCCCCCATTTTTGCTGTTCAATTAACTGTAATGATTCAAATCCAAAAGTCGAAAATGTTGTATATGCTCCTAAAAAGCCAATGCCAATCAGCTGCCATAACCAATCACTGAGATGGAGGGCAAAAACAAGACCGAGTGCAAAGGAACCTGTACAATTGATGATAAAAGTTGCCCACGGATACGGATGGGCCAATAGTTTACCTAAATAAAACCTTAAAATAGCGCCCAAAAATCCACCAATCCCGACAAAAATCATGCCTGTCGCCCCCTTGCAAGACGAATACCCAACCAGGCGCATATTAAACCGCCTACAACACTTATGAAAACATAGAGAACTGCTAGGAGCCACTCATTTTGTTGAACGAGTAATAATGTTTCTAAGGAAAATGTCGAATAAGTAGTAAAGGCTCCACAAAAACCAGTGCCAATCCCAAGTACAATAGGTGTGCGCTTTGTAAAAGTAGTGAAAAGCCATGCTAGGCAAAAGCAGCCAAGTAAATTTATCAATAATGTTGTGGATGGAAATCCTTCCGAGTTTGGAACGGCAATACTCAGGCCATATCGGCAAATGGCTCCAATAATGCCGCCAATTCCAACAGTGAAAAATGATTTCAACGTCAAGACCCCTTACTAAAATGACTATTATTAAAAAGTGTATCACGAGAAGAAAATTTTAGAAATATTCGATATTGGGAATTTCAATAAATAGAGTTTCAACATCTAAAAAACTTCCAACAAAATGACCGAATATGTCCCTAGATGGTGTTTGCCTCCTTATATAGTTGATAGATCGTACTATAGAAAGGGTGAATGATTAATGATTATGCTGTAACGAAATAATATACAAATATAGTATATAAAGATAGAATTACGGTTGGTTTGAGAAAATTTGTAGTAAAGCTGCTAGCTAAAAAAGAGTGACAGGCAATACATGTAAAAAACACCGCTTACGGGTTATCCGTAAACGGCTAAACCAGTAACGGAAAATCCGCCACTACTAATTAATTAATAACTAATTAATAAATAACTAAATAATAAATAAATAAAATAATGATGATATATAGACATCTAGAAAGAAAAAGAGCAATGCTACTATTTCAAAAGAATGCTGGCGCGTAGCAATCTTTTTCTCACTACCAGTTCATTTCAGTCTTTAGGTTAATGTAAGCTATTAAAAAATAATGTAATGTTAAAAGCAATAAATGACGAACATGCTTTCCTTTTGGGCCTTTGGTATAAAATTGTATTTTAGTGCTTTAAAGCGCTAACTATTTCCTGAAAATGATAAAAAATAACTGGGGGATAGTTGACAATTATTTCTATAGTGTGATAATCTTCAAGAACACTATAACAAATAAACCAAAGGAGGGCATGACAATGTTAATTTCATCAGTATCATATTCAATCACAGCTACATACATTGTCCATGCCTAATGCTTATTTAAGATTGCACATAAAGGTATGGATTTGATCCGGCCTTTTATAAGAGACACATGCTCTTTGGAGGGGTATGTGTCTTTTTTGGTGCCTAAAAAGGTTATAGTGAAAACCAAAAAGGAGTGTATGTTTATGAGAAACACTGTACGACGAATGATTTTCAAAAAGGAATTTCTAGAAAGTGGGTAGCAATGCCACAACAGCACGGAAGAAAGAAGGTTATCATGTATGTTTGATGTTTTAAGTAAATTAGGCTGGTTCTTTAAACGATATTGGAAACAATATACAGTCGCGATTGTGCTATTGATGATTGCCAGTGGATTAGAAGTTGTTCCACCGTATTTACTGGGCTCTATTATTGATATATTGACTGCAGGGGAAATGACGCCAGCTATTTTAACAAAGTATGTATTTATTTTTGTCGGGATTATTATTGGGGGCTACCTGCTAAATTTTGTGTGGCAATTCCGACTATTTGAAGGGGCTATTAACCTTGAAAAAATTTTACGTCGAAATTTGATGCAGCATTTTTTACGTATGACTCCAACCTTTTATGAAAAAAATCGTACAGGGGACTTAATGGCTCGGGCAACAAATGACTTAAATGCCGTTTCCACGACGGCTGGATTTGGGATTATGACGTTGATTGACTCCACGATTTATATGGGTTTTATTATTTTTGCAATGGGCTATATGATTTCTTGGAAGTTAACACTCTTCGCCATGCTACCTGTTCCTATTATGGCCATCCTCATTCAATATTTAGGAAAAATTGTTCATGAACGTTATATGAAGGCTCAGGATTCTTTTGGGGAATTAAACGACAGTGTCCTTGAATCAGTCGCAGGTGTGCGAGTAGTGCGTGCCTATGTGCAGGAAAAAAAGGATGAGGCTAATTTTGCGGATATGAGTGAAATCGTTTATGAGAAAAATATTCATACGGCTAAAATTAATGCTTTATTTGGCCCGATTACTAAAGTAGGCACTGGAATCAGCTATGTTGTTGCGCTTGGGTATGGTGCTCATTTAGTGGCGACGGAGGCTATGACAGTTGGGCAACTTGTTACCTTTAATGTTTATTTAGGATTAGCGGTTTGGCCAATATTTGCCATTGGAGAGCTGATCAATGTCATGCAACAAGGGAATGCATCACTCGATCGTGTGCAGGAAACGTTAAACTATGAGGCGGATGTTCAAAATATTCCGAATCCCCAAATGATTGCGACACCTAAAGCGATTGGCTTTGATGATTTAACATTCCAATATCCAATGAGCCAAGTGAAAAACCTACAACAAGTTTCATTGTCATTGAAAAAGGGTCAAACGCTTGGAATTGTTGGAAAGACAGGCGCGGGGAAAACAACCTTCCTCCGTCAATTATTACGTGAATATCCAATCGGTCAGGGACAGCTTTCCATTGACGGCATTGATATTACTGCTCAAACGAAGGAGCAGATTCTAGATTGGATTGGCTATGTACCACAAGACCATGTGTTATTCTCACGGACTATTCGTGAAAATATATTATTCGGGAAAGAAGATGCGACACAAGCAGAATTGCAGCAGGCGATACGTGCGGCGTATTTTGAAAAGGATTTAGAAAATCTATCAATGGGTCTTGAAACGCTTGTAGGTGAAAAAGGTGTATCTCTTTCGGGCGGTCAAAAGCAACGTGTATCCATTGCTCGCGCATTAATTAAAGATCCTGAAATTTTAATGCTAGATGATTCACTGTCAGCTGTTGACGCGAAGACAGAAGCTAGAATTATTGAAAATATTCAGCGAGAGCGTGATGGGAAAACAACGATTATTACCACGCACCGATTATCGGGTATTCAACATGCTGATATTATTATCGTGTTGGATGATGGGCAAGTTGTTGAGCAAGGAACACATGAGGAACTTCTTTCACGACAAGGATGGTACAAGGAGCAATTTGACCGTCAGCAGCTAGAAGGAGGTGCCTCATGAGTACGAGTCAACGTTTAATGCGCTATGCAATGTATTTTAAAAAGCCTATTTTTCTAGGCTTATTCTTCTTAACAATCGCCGTTTTTACGGAGCTTGTCGGGCCATTTATTGCTAAACATATTATTGATAATTACATGACGATTGGTCATATTGAAATCAAACCGATTACGTGGTTACTAATTGTTTATTTACTATTAGCCATTGCTACAGCGATATTACGCTATTTCATGTATATTTACTTACAAATTGGTGCGAATCGGGTTGTTCAAAAATTACGTAAAGATGTGTTTGAACATATTCAAACATTACCGATCCAGTACTTTGACAATTTACCAGCGGGCAAAATTGTTGCACGTGTTACAAATGATACAGAGGCGGTTCGGAATTTATATGTACAGGTACTTTCCAATTTTGTGACGAGCTTCATATCCATCTTTGGAGTTTATATAGCACTCTTTATTTTAAATTGGAAAATGGCAATGCTTGCTTTAACGATGATTCCTATTGTGTATTTATGGATGATTTTATATCGAAAATTTGCTTCCAAATATAATGATGTTATCCGTACGAAAATTGCTGATATTAATGCCATGATTAATGAATCTATTCAAGGGATGACCATTATTCAGGCCTTCCGACGTGAGCAACAAATGACGAAGGAATTTGATGATATGAATAATGAGCATTACGCTTACGAGCGAAAGCTTTTAGTTCTTGATTCAGCCACATCCTTTAACCTTGTGAATACGTTAAGGATGATTATGTTTACAGTCTTTATTGTCTATTTTGGTACACAATCCTATACAGCCACAGAAGTGATTACAGCGGGTACATTATATGCGTTTGTCGATTATTTAACAAAGCTATTTAATCCTATTACGAATATCGTGAACCAATTTTCTCAGCTTGAGCGTTCTCTTATTGCAGGGAAACGTGTGTTTGAGGTGCTAGATACAGATGGTGAGCCTGTCTCAGAAAAAAGTTTGCCAAGATATAAGGGCAATGTGCTTTTCGAGGATGTTTCATTTGCTTATAAAGATAATGAATACGTACTTAAGAACCTTTCATTCGAGGCACATCAAGGTGAAACCATCGCCTTAGTTGGTCATACAGGCTCAGGGAAAAGTTCGATTATGAACTTACTTTTCCGCTTTTATGATCCGTCGAAAGGTAAAATTACCATTGATGGCGTTGATATAACATCGGTCCCTCGTCAAACAATGCGGGAGCATATGGGAATTGTACTTCAAGACCCGTATTTATTCACGGGAACCATTGCCTCCAATGTGAGCTTAAATAACCCAAACATTTCTCCAGAAAAGATTAAGGATTCCTTAAATGCTGTTGGAGGAGAACGTGTTTTAGCGAATTTACCAAATGGATATGATGAACCTGTAATCGAGAAGGGAAGTACATTATCTTCAGGACAACGTCAGCTCATTTCCTTTGCAAGAGCTCTTGCCTTCGATCCAGCAATTTTAATATTGGATGAAGCAACATCCAATATTGATACAGAGACAGAGGAGATTATTCAGCATGCAATGGATGTCCTGAAAAAAGGACGAACAACATTTATTATTGCCCACCGACTTTCTACGATTAAAAACGCAGATCGAATCTTAGTGTTAGATCGAGGGGAAATTGTCGAGAATGGCACACATGATGAATTACTTGAGCTTGGTGGAATTTATGAAAAAATGTATCAAATGCAAGCCAATTCCTTACAATAATCTAGATAATAAAATCTTACGGGTCAGACCGTAGACAAGAGCCATCGAGAAGTTAACTCTCGATGGTTTTTGTCATTTTCTTTCAGGACGCTCCTGAGGTGAATGGTAGTTTTCTTCACGAGTTTAACTGCTCTTGATTGTCATGAAAAAGAAAAAAGACTATAGGCAACTCAAAAATTTTAGAGTTGATCTATAGTCTAATCTCACTTCTATTAAATTAGGGCATATTATTTATTTCACATATTTAAAGACATTGACAAAGAATAACAGTACGGAAAGGGCTACAGCAATGCCACCACCTGAAACAAATAGCTCAAATAACCACCGTGGCACATCTAGATAGACCATCATCATTCCAACCAATAGGAATGGTAGACCAATATTGTAAAGCCAGAACTGTGCTTTAGCAAGACCTGTTTCCGCAGCATCTTTATAAGTCGAATAAATTAAACCAATGAATCCAGTAGTCAGCCAACCTACCACACCAATATGAGCATGCGTCGCTTTCCATTGAAGTTGAACAGTATAATGCATAAACAGTCCAAAAGCAAAAACAATCAATAAATAGAAGACTGAGAGCTTTATCCATTTAGCACCCATTTTCAACAACTCCTTTCCTGAAAGTGAATTTAGCTAGCTGCTACAGTATATTCATGTCAAATAAAAATGATGCTTGTATGTATTTGAAAATAAATGTTGTTTGTTTTCATTAAACTAAAATATTTAATGGGAACTTTTTGTAATATGTAAACTTTTCATGGAGTTCTGCGTTGTATAGGCAGAAGGGAGGTGGACATGGTAAAGCAATCAATGAATGCGTTTTTACAGCAAGCAGGAACTCTGCTATATCGTTATTTGAGAAAACGTGGATTAGCCCATGAGGATGCAGAAGATATCGTCCAAGATACATGTTATAAATTTTTATTACATAAAAATGGAATTCAGTCAGACAAAGTAATGAGTTGGTTATATCGTGTAGCAACCAATCAATTTTATGATCTCAAGAGAAAAGAAACACGTCATCCAACAACAGTATTAGATGAAGTTCAATTGACTTCATTAATTCATATTCCTGAGATCCAGATGCTAAATAAAGAAAAATTAAAGGACATACAGAACACATTAGAAACGTTATCCATTTTGCATCAGGAATTACTAATCTTGAAATATGAGTTGGGATTATCGTACAAGGAAATATCAGCCTTGATGAATAAGAATGAAAACACACTAAAAACGCATGTCAGACGTGCTAGAGAAGAATTTACGGAACGATTTAAGGAGGATATTCATGATGAATAAAAAAGAAGATGAATTTTTGTTTGATGATAAAAAAACGAAAAAAATAATGAGAAAGGCAAGGTTTTGGTCAACAGTCAAAATGATTGGGGTTACATTGGTCGTTACACCCATTGTGCTAATAGCATTATGGTATGGGCTGAGGACTTTATCGTTAAATAGTGCGCAAAAAGTAATGGATGATATTCATATATTTAACGAAATAAGTGCGCCCAATGTACAAATTAGTAATCAGGTTTATGACGATAATTTGTTGGGAGGGAAAATAACAACAACAACCTATAAGGTGCTTGGAGTTCAGCATCGGCCATATATTTGGAAGCCTATTAAAAGCAATTATAATCTATTTGGAACGCTTACACGAACTGCCACTTCTAGCCCCATCCAAATAGAAGGTTCAGAATCACTGGCAGAAACTTATCAAATCGAACGGTTTAATGACTACACAGGTGATCGAGAAATGTTTTTTTATCATCCCAAAATTTCTTACGACCATTATAAAGATAATATTAGTGAACTGAATCAATTGGAGAAAAATACTTTAGTAGAATTAGCTATTTCTTTTGATGATTCCTATAGTTTTGGTGAAATTAAAAGCAAGCTTCCTTCTGAAGTACAAGTAGATTGGTGGTGGGTGGATGCATATACAGATGATACACTAGATTTTTTTAAGCAAGGACAGAATACTATTTCAGCCAATGACCCATACATTTACGGCTTCCAATCAGAGCAATCCAAACCAAAACCCCGACGCTCTTCAAACGACGAGGTTGAGACCTTTATTCAAAATATTGAGCTTCTTCGCAAAAGCAAGAACTTTGAGTGGGAAACAAACCAGGTTTATCAAGCTTTAGTAGGGGAAAATGGAGCCATGGAGAAAAGTGATGTGAAAATAACTGGGGCTGTAGTAACTGGTACACCAGAGCAGTTGAAGTCATTACAAGGACAAACATACATTAAAGGGTCTATATTTGGTGTAATATCAAATCAGAAATAAAGCGCTCGAAAAGAGTAATCGGCACAATCATGTAGGAAAGATCAATTTTAGAAAAGCTTATTTTGGATTAACTCTTCTCCAGAATAGGCTTTTTATCTGAAATAATTTAGTTTAAAAATAAATAGTTTAATGTTAAACTATTTTTCGAATAGACTAAAAGGAGATGTGTATGAATGGGTAAATTAGATAACAAAGTAGTCATTATTACTGGTGGTGCAGGTGGTATTGGTAGTGGTATGGCTAAAGCAATGGCAAAGGAAGGCGCCATTGTCACGATTGTTGATTTAAATGCAGAAGCAGGCGAAGCAATGGAGAAAGATTTACAACAAATTTCTCCAAAGTCTATGTTCTTACAAGCAAATTTAATGGAACGAGATCAATTACCAAAAATTATCGATACAGTTGTAGAAAAATACGGTAAACTAGATGTGCTAGTTAATAACGCTCATGCTGCGAAACAAGTTACAATAGAAGAAACAACCCAAGCGGATTTGGACTTATCATTTGGAACAGGTTTTTATCCGACATTTTATTTAATGCAGGCTGCATTACCACACTTAAAAGAAACACAAGGTAATATTATTAACTTTGCATCTGGAGCAGGTATTCAAGGTCACGAAACACAGGCAGCCTATGCCGCAGCTAAGGAAGCGATCCGAGGCATTTCTCGTGTTGCTGCAAATGAATGGGGCAGATTTGGTATTAACGTTAATATCATTAGCCCACTTGCAGATTCACCAGGTGTACAAGCATGGGCAAAAGCACAGCCAGAGTATTATGAAGCAGTGAGAAGTAAAATTCCACTAGGTCGTTTTGGTAATATTGAGCAGGATATTGGACGAGTAGCTGTCTTCTTAGCTTCCGACGATTCGCAATACATTACAGGTCAAACGATTATGGTAGATGGTGGTTCATTAATGCTTCATTAATGCTAGGCGTTTGAGGAGGATTTTTTTGAAACAGACAAGTATTTTTAAACTGATTCATATGATTGAACAGGTGAATAACGCCAATATTATACGTTTTACAAAGGCGTTTCCTTATCCATTAGGAATTTCACCAATTTTAGTATTAAATGAGCTGCATGTTAAAGGCCCTCAAAAACAGGCAGAATTAGCTGAAACCATTGGCTATACAAAAGGAGCAATGACAAGCATTGCTGAAAAATTAGTCAAGCTTGGATTAGCAGAAAGACTGTATGACCCAGCTGATCGCCGCACTATTCGCCTTGACATTACCGATGAGGGAAAAGTAGCCTTATCAAAGGCTCAATCTATAGGGAAAGAAGTCTTTGTACAACTATTTGAAGTATTAGATAATACAGAAATTGCCCAGTATTTACAGATTCAAGAGAAGCTAGTACAGGGCATTCAAAATAAAATGAATAGCTAAAAATTTATTTTATGTAAGAAGGACCTATCCAAATCAACTCACCTCACCTCGATCAATTTTTTAGAGGTGGGGTGAGTTGATTTTTTTATTGATTAGCTTACTAGACGGGCTAAAATGCATAGCCTCAAGGCTAGTCAAATACCATAAACAGGATTGACCGTAAGCCAAGAGGTACATCTAGTCATCTACTAAATGTTGTTTAATCTTTGCAGAAAAAATAGTAGCCCCTATTTGTAAAATAGTTGAATTTATTGAAAATTGTCCGCCTTCATTTTATAATACAATTACGGTTCTATTATAGAGACATATGAGGTGCAAGATGACATTAAAAACATTAGATAACTCATTAGAGGTTCTAAAATATTTTAATAAAGAAAATCCTACATGGGGTGTTCGAGAATTAGCGAAAGAAATGAACATTAGCCATTCTATTATTTATAGGATTTTAGCAACATTTGAAAATCAGGGCTTTCTAATTCAACACCCTGAGACAAAGAAGTATGAACTTGGGCTTCGTTTTCTAGAGTACGGTCAGATGGTAAAGGACAAATTAAATCTTTCTGATTTTGTGTTACCGATTATGAAAAATCTTGCTGAAGCCATTAAGGAATCCGTATTTCTAACATGGCTAGATGGCACAGATGGCGTGACAGTAGAAATTGCAGAGAGTTCTCAAACTATTAAGTTTTCTGTGTCGATTGGCACACGCACCCCATTACATATCGGGGCATCATGTAAAACAATCATGGCTTTTCTTCCAGAGGAGAAGAAAAAAGAGATTATGGACCATGGCATGAAAAAAGTAACCCCAGAAACGATTACAGACCCTGATCAAATGTTAGCCGATTTAGAGAAAATTCGACAGCAAGGCTGGTGCTTTACTACGGGAGAATATTCTCACTCGGTATTTGGGGTAGGGGTCCCTCTTTTTAATAGCAAAAAGGAAGTGATTGCTTCTCTAACCATTGCGGGTCCGATTTATCGTAGACCAACAGAGGAGAAGCTACCTGAAATGATCAATGTTCTTCAGTACGGCGCGATGAATATTCAACGATATTTCGATCAATATAGCTTTAAATTGTACCAAGAATAAGGATGAAAAAAGCCCGAGATAGTTAATGACTATCTGGGGCCTTTGTTTTGGTTAGTTCAATGAATTCCTTGATACTGGATACCGCCCTATCGATCTCTTTAAATGTATTAAAATAATGAGGTGAAAAGCGAGCCATTTTACGAATATGATTGCGCTCCATGATGGTATTAGCCATAAAAGTACCAGCTTCTATAATAATGCCTCGATCCGCTAAAAAATTAGTGACACTATCTGGAGAAAGTCCCTCAATATTAAACGGTGTAACCGATAATCGATATTCGCTATTTTGTGGGCCATAGAGGACAATGCCTGGAATCGTTTTAAGCTGCTCTATTAAATACTTCGTCAGCTGTTGAACACGCTGATATATCGGCTGCAAACCAATCGTATTTGCGTAATCGATGGCCGCCCCTAACCCTAATATACTTGGAATGACAGGACAGCCTGGCTCAAAACGTTTAGCTGTTTCGACGAATGAGTAATCGTTGTTTTCATAATCCCAGTTAGTGCTACCCCAGCCGATCATGAAGGGCGTAATGCTTGAAATCAGGGCTTGTCGTACATATAAAAAGCCAGAGCCTTCTGGACCACGTAGCCATTTTCGCCCACTAGCGACTAAAAAATCACAGCCTAGCTCTGCCACATGAATAGGGAGTAAACCAACTGTTTGATTGGCATTAATTAACGTAAGCACGCTGTATTGCTGGGCAAGCTGACAGATTTCCCTTGCAGGCTGAAGGGCACCTGCCGCGTTTGACATATGGGCAAAGGCTATTAATCTTGTACGAGGCGTTATGAGCTGTTCAAGCTCTTGTAAATCCACCATATAGTCCGCATTTGTTTTCAAAACTTTTAAGCGAACTCCTCGTTGCTGAAGGGCAAGCCAAGGTACATAATTACTTAACATTTCTGTATCAAGTACGATAACCTCATCATCTGATTTCCAATCTAAGCCACCTGAAATATAATTAATAGCCATTGACCCATTTGGTACAAAGGCAATTTCCTCTTTTTTGGCACCGATAAATAAAGCCGTTTTTTCCCGGATTTGCTCTACCTGTTCATACGTTTCTTTACGAAAAGAAGGTAAATAAGGGCCGATACTCGCCTGCTTTTGAAGATAACTTGTCATAACATTCACTACAGGCTGAGGCATGGCAGAAGCAGCAGCTGTATTCAAATAAATATATTGCTCTAGAAGGGGCATATCCTTCTGAATGGTCATCATATCCATCATTGCATTCACCAGCCTTATAAAATGATTAATTCTTTTGAAAAGGTCATTAAATTCTCGTAACCATTGTTCGTAACTATTAGGTTATCCTCAATACGAACCCCGCCAACATCCTGTATATAAATCCCAGGCTCCACAGTAAATGCCATACCTTCTTCTAACACTAGTGAGTTACGTTGCATTAAGTAAGGTTCTTCATGAGCACTCAAACCAATGCCATGACCAAGTCGATGTGTGAAATAGTCACCATAACCACCATCCCGAATAATTTCTCTTGCAATGCTATCTAGGCTTTGGGCAGTCGTCCCTGGTTTAATAGCGTCTATTGCTGCTTCATTGGCTTGTTTAACAAGGCTATACATGTTTTGTAACGTTGGAGATACATCTCCTAAAGCTACTGTTCTAGTCATATCAGCCACATAGCCCTTATAAATAGCACCAAAATCTATGACAATGAATTCGCCTGCTTCTATTTTTTTAGTACTTGCTCTGCCATGTGGGAGCGCACCACGATAACCTGAAGCAACGATAGTGCCAAAAGGTGTTCCTTCTGAGTCACGACGTCTCATTTCATATTCCAATTGAGCTGCTACTTCCATTTCTGTCACACCCACTTGAATCGTCGGTAAAGTAGCTGCAAGACTTTCCTCGACAATTTGTACAGCCTGTCGCATGTAGTTTATTTCTAGCTGATCTTTTTTCATACGTAATTCGCGAATGGACTCACCAATATCAGATACATTTTTATATGTAAGCATATCAATCGATTTCTGTTCATGGACACGCATTGTGTCAAATTCTATACCAATAGTCTGCAATGTTCCCATTTCCTTTTTTAGTTGCTGAATCGCCTGTGTAGGCCCTTCCTCATCAGAATAGGATAAAATAACGCCACCATTGCTAGGATTAACTTTATTTAGTTCTACTTGTGGCAAAAGAAAATATAAATCATGATTAGCCGTTATGACAGCAAATGTTAAACGTTCACTTTGCTTTAGATGTAGACCAGTAAAATAATGCATGTTTGGTCCGGGTACCAAAATAGCTATATCCATGTGCTGCTGCTGCATACGGGAAACTAACTTCTCTCTTCTTGTTTGAAACATAGGGTGATTCCTCCTAAAAGTAAGCAATAATAGTTCAGTAAACGTTTCTAATATAGAGACGTTGTATCTTAAAAATAGTATAAATCAATAATAAAGAATTTTCAATTTATTAAAGCGGGGAAACATACAATAGAAAAGGTAATGAAATGACAAATGTGGGAATAGTTTGGGGTAAATAAAGTAAATACTAGTGTACGTCTTTTTTTCGTCTAATATGCATATAAGTAGACTAGATAAACTTTTTTCCAACTTAATACGTCAAAAAGAGGGGCAAAATTGTTAAGCAAGAGAGGACTAACGTATGGAAAAAAATATGAAACGCTCTAAAGAGAAAAAGAGCAAGAAAAAATTATGGCTGTGGATCGTTGGTAGCCTACTAACTATTTTTTTAATTTTTATAGGAACTGCCTACTTTACCATCCAAAAAACTATGAACAAAATAAATACACCACTTTTACAAACAACAGATGCAGCACAGCTAGAAGAAAAAACAGTGATTAAAAAAGAACCTTTCTCGGTTCTGATGCTAGGCGTAGATGAACGAAAAGATGATAGTGGACGTTCTGATACGATGATTGTGATTACTGTGAATCCGGAAAAGCAAACAATGAAAATGCTTAGTATTCCCCGTGATACTCGTACAGAAATTGTCGGTCATGATACCGTTGATAAAATTAATCATGCCTATGCTTTTGGTGGCGTTCCAATGGCTGTAGATACGGTAGAAAATTTTCTAAATATACCGATTGATTATTATGTGTTTATTAATATGGAGGGCTTTTTACAAATTATAGATACGCTTGGCGGCGTGACAATTAACAATGATATGGATTTAACCTATGACGAATATCATTACCCAAAAGGAGAAATCACATTAGATGGTAATGAAGCACTTATTTTTTCACGTATTCGTTATGAAGATCCACGAGGAGATTTTGGACGTCAAATTCGACAACGACAAATTATTGAAGCGGTTATGAAAAAGGCCTCAACTCCGTCTACATTATTAAAGGCAACAGATATGCTGACGGTTTTAGGCGATAATGTTCGCATGAATTTCTCTGTAAAAGAGCTTATTCAGCTTCAGGGTATTTATAAGAAAATGGATAAGGATATTGAGCAATTATCGTTTGAACAGGGTGATGGTGAAAGGATTAACCGCATTTGGTACTACATTCCGAACGAGGAAGAGCTTCAAAAAATACAAGCCGATCTAAAAAACCATTTACAAAGCAAGTAAGCTTTTGCTTACTACAAGTGATAACATATATGTAAAATTTTTGGCCATGAAGGGAGGGAGATGAATGAATGGGAGGACCCAGGTCCTTAGGTATACGGCTCTTAATCATTGCATGCAAAGCTATGTACCTAAACGTAAAACGCGAAGAAATCCAGTCCGATCAACTATTAGAGGCCTACAAGTATTATGTTTAAAATTGTTTATGTAGTGCATAAAAAATCATTCATGTAGGGTGCATGCCTAGGTGAATGATTTTTTTGACGTTAATCATTTATCTATATTTCTTGAAATGTCAGAAAATTCGTTGTATACTGACATTAGAAATGGTTAAAAGGAGTGATTGTGATGATTATAGGCACAATTTTATTAGCAATTGCATTACCAGTGGGTATCGTATTAGCAGTAGATTTATTGAACGAGCAGCAACAGGTTGCTCCACAATCTAACCATTCTTAATTGTCAAATGAACAAAATCAGATATTTCTAGACAATGCTACATAGTAGCCTTGTCTATTTTTTATGGAGAATGAAACAATTTGCGTGATTCATTCGTCAATGAAGTGTAGAAAATGTTATACTATTAAAAAAACAGTATCGGGGAATGAACATGCAAGAGGAAAAAACAACAAACTTTAAAAAAGAAATACTATCTTACATCAAAATTATTGTCATTACAGCAATTGTCGTGTTTGGCTGTAAGCAATTTTTATTTGCGCCCATTAAAGTACAAGGGGCATCGATGTACCCGACCTACCATGATAAAGATATTATAATTGTAAGTAAAACAAGTAAAATCGAGCGATTCGATCAAATTGTTTTCCAATCACCTGTAGAAGATGAATTATATATTAAACGTGTCATTGGTGTACCAGGTGATAAAGTGGAAATGAAAGATGATGTATTGTATGTGAATGGCAAAGCCTACAAAGAAGATTACGTCAATCGTGAAACAGATGATCCTAACCAATTACGCATTACTGAAAACTTTACATTAGAGCAATTAGTCAATGAAAAAGAGGTGCCAAAAGGCATGTATTTTGTGCTTGGAGACAATCGCCTAAAAAGTAGTGATAGTCGCCATTATGGTTTAATTTCAGAGGATGCTGTTTATGGGGAGTCGAAATTAATCGTCTATCCATTTAAGCATTTTCACGTTGGCTCAAAATAAGAAATGTTTAAGAGGCTACTTAAAAAGTGGCCTCTTTCTCTTTATTTGATGTTACATCTTTACATATTTTATAAGAGGGATAATAAACACAAATCATTGAATTTTCAACGGTTTCTTTAATAGGGGTTTGATAACTTCTCATGTTGAGAGCTGTTTCTTCGATTGTGAGCTCTTCGGCTACTAATTCAACACCATAAAATAGTAATAAAAAATAGCATACAAATCCTACTATTCGCAAACAATCACCTCGTAAAATAGTTATTGTATGTTATTATGTATGGTCAAATTCATTAAAATATAAGCAGAAAATCGAAATTTTCTCTCGAGTAAACGAAATTTTTATGAAATAGATTCTATGAAAAAAAGGTATTGTCAATAAATTTTTCATGTGCTACTATAGCTAAAGTAAATATTTGAACTGTATAACCTCAATAATATGGATTGAGGGTCTCTACCAGGAACCATAAAATCCTGACTACAAAATTTTGTTTCATTTTTGTAGTCAGGATTTTTTATTTTGATGCAGCCCATGTTGATATAGAAATGTCTGCTGAATTAAGCTCATGCAACCTCAGACATATGTTACAGATTTTGCAGAAGAGCTTATGTGGCAAGCTCTTCTGCAAAATCTGGACACAGAGGTATCAAGGCTGTTGAAAGATCTCCTATAAAAATGAAATGTAACGAAAGGGAGATTACAATGAATTGGAGAGTTTATATTCTTGCGGTGACTACCTTTGCAGTAGGTTTAGTTGAATTAATCGTAGGTGGAATCCTACCAAATATTGCAGAGGATTTGAATGTTTCTTTAGCAACAGCAGGGCAATTAATCACTATTTTTGCACTTGTTTATGCGATTTCCGCGCCCGTTCTACTATCTTTGACAGCTAAGGTAGAACGGAAACGCTTATTCCTTATATCCTTATTTATTTTTACATTAGGTAATTTGATGACCTTCTTTAGTACAACGTTCACCGTTGTTCTAATTGCCCGAATTTTTACAGCGATGAGTACAGCATTAGTCATCGTGCTATCATTAACGATTACAACGAAAATTGTAGAGCCTAGACACCGTGCCAAAGCACTTGGGCTTGTTTTTATGGGCGTAAGTTCTGCACTTGTTATCGGTGTGCCAATGGGGATATTTATTACAGAAGCTTTCGGTTGGAGAGCCGTATTTTTAGGCATTAGTATTCTTTCAACAATCTCAATGGTTTTAATAGCTTTGTTATTAGACAAAATGCCAATCGGGGAAGTTGTACCACTGAAGAAGCAAATGAAATCATTGGCGAATTTAAAAATCCTTACAGCGCAATTAACGACTTTGTTTATGCTAGCAGGTCATTATATGCTCTACGCATATTTAACACCTTTTTTAGTGGAAGCCTTTGATATGAATGCCTCATGGATTAGTATTTGTTACTTAATCTTTGGTATTGCCTCTGTTAGCGGTAATGCTGTAGGTGGCTGGGTGAGCGATAAAATTGGGACAAGTAAAGCCCTTATTCTAATCGTCTCTACATTTGCGCTTGTCTTGTTCAGTATCCCTTATACAGTCATTGCCTTACCGGTCTTTTTACTGTTTACTGTTTTATGGGGAGCATTAAGTTGGGCTTTAACACCGCCATTGCAAAATTATTTAATTCAAGCAGATCCTCAATCATCCGATATACAGCAAAGCTTAAATACCGCTGCGCTCCAAATCGGGATTTCCATCGGCTCAGCGCTGGGTGGTGCCGTATTTGCCTTTACTGGATCTGTCATGCACTTAGCAAGTTTCGGAACTCTATTAGTTCTCTGTGCTTTAGGATGTGCTATTTTCTCCATTAAAAGAGCACCTGTCTCACAAGAGCATTCTCCGGATTATTCATCAGCGCAACATCATTCATAACAATTGGTGAAATTATCCAAAAACGATCCTACTATAGCAGGATAATAGCAGCCTGATAGCGAATGTAAGGATAGAGGAGGTTGGTAATAGATGCAAGTAGATTTAACCGATTTTCAAAATGTCAAAGTCATCGCAACGATTGATCAAACTTTTTATAGAAATGTAGGTGCTATCATATTATATGAAGAGGATTCACACACATTATCTGTACGAAAATTGACTCGGAAAACAGTCGATCATTATATACCAACAGACGAACTCGAACACTTTACATTTGCCTCTCATGCTGATGCCATTAAGTTCACGCACAAACTTACGCGCATGAGTGCCTTGGATTACTTATTAGTGGCTCATAAAGAGAGACCCATACAATCATAACTGCATTTATAAGCATTGGGAAAGTAAGCCATTCCAGTGCTTTTTTTTGTCTAAGTGAATCTATTTGAGTTTTCTCTTTAAAAATTAATTTCTCACTAGTTTATTATCATACTCTAGTTATCTATGGAATAGATTGTTGTAGTTAATGAATTTCACACAGACTTATGGAGTTTGAGATTTTGAGGTGCCTATTATTTTCCAGAAAATAGTATACAACCTTTAAATCTTGTGAATGGAAGGAGAACCCTATGACTGAATATCATCAACAATCGTCTACTGAAGTCATGAAGATATTGAACGTCACCACAGAAGGCTTGACCGATGGGGACGTTCAAAAGAGGCAACAAGTCTATGGCTATAACGTATTAGAGGAAGGTAAAAAGACTAGTACATGGGCTGTTTTTATGGGCCAATTCAAAGATTTATTAGTCATTATTTTGCTGGTCGCTGCCTTCGTTTCCTTTCTACTAGGAGAGGTAGAAAGTACAATTGTCATCATGATTGTTGTTTTTCTAAATGCTATTTTAGGCACGGTACAGCATGTTAAAGCTGAACAATCTTTAGACAATCTGAAGGCGCTAACCTCACCGATTGCTAAAGTAATGCGTAATAATCAGCTTATGGAAATTCCTTCTGAGGAGATTGTGGTGGGGGATCTTCTTATGTTAGAGGCTGGCGATTACATCAATGCAGATGGCAGACTATTGGAAAGTCATAACTTGCACATCAATGAAAGCTCTCTGACCGGAGAATCAATTGCCGTTGCCAAAAGTACTGAGCCTATTCGAAAAAACAATGTTACGATTGCGGATAAGAAAAATATGGTGTATTCAGGTAGCTTCGTGACCAATGGACGAGGGATTGTAATGGTTACAGCTATCGGGATGCAGACTGAAATCGGGAAAATTGCTAATTTACTCGATACGGCAAAGGAAAAGAAAACACCTTTACAAATTAGCCTGGATAAATTTGGTGAAAAATTAGCATTAGGTATTACAATCATTTGCTTAGCCATTTTTACAATTGACCTTATTCGTGGACGAGCGTTAGTAGAATCCTTTATGTTTGCGGTATCTCTAGCTGTCGCAGCTATTCCTGAGGCTTTGAGTTCCATCGTTACGATTGTCTTAGCATTTGGCACACAGAAGATGGCGAAGGAAAATGCAATTATTCGTAAGCTTTATGCGGTAGAAAGCTTAGGAAGTGTATCTGTTATTTGTTCTGATAAAACGGGTACCTTAACAGAAAATAAAATGGTTGTACAGGAAGTCTTTGTCGATCAGAAAAAAATTCCTCATGATTGGCTAAACCCAACAAATTCAGTGGAAAAAGAGCTGATGGTTAAGGCACTTTTATGTAGTGATGCTGTTGAGCGTGATCACAAGGAAATTGGTGATCCGACAGAAATAGCGCTTGTGAAATTAGGGAAGCAGTACGGCTTAGATGAATTGATGATTCGCGAGCAATATCCAAGACTGGCTGAAATTCCATTTGATTCGGCGCGAAAGCTTATGAGTACTGTAAATCAAATAGATAAAAAGCCTGTTATGATTACTAAAGGGGCATTAGATGTTCTCTTGCCTAAAGTGAGTAGAATAAAAACGGCAACAGGCATTTTTGAGATGACAGCTCAGTATCGTCAAAAAATCGAAGCGGTCAATCATGATTTTTCGAGGAATGGTTTACGTGTGATAGCCATTGCCTACAAAGATGTTTTACCGCAGCAAACAATCGATACAAGAGTGGAAAAAGATTTAATATTTGTCGGCTTAGTGGCAATGATGGACCCTCCAAGAAAAGAGTCCAAAGAGGCAGTGGAAAATTGTATTAAGGCAGGCATTAAGCCAGTTATGATTACTGGTGATCATAAAATTACGGCTACAGCGATTGCCCAACAAATTGGGATTTTAAAAAACCCAGATGAAGCCATTGAAGGACATGCTCTCGAAAGATTCTCAGATCAAGAATTACAGGAAAAAATAGATGATTATTCTGTGTATGCGCGTGTTACACCTGCTCAAAAGATTCGTATCGTCAAAGCGTGGCAGGATAAGGGTCATGTTGTCGCGATGACGGGGGATGGCGTCAACGATGGACCTGCGCTAAAACAAGCAGATATCGGGGTGGCAATGGGAGTGACTGGGACGGAGGTCGCAAAAGATGCCTCGTCCATGATTTTAACAGACGATAATTTTTCTACGATTGTCAAGGCGATCGCCAATGGTCGTAGCATTTATACAAATATTAAAAATGCCATTTTGTTCTTATTATCAGGAAATGCGGGAGCTATTTTTGTAGTGCTATATGCCACAGTACTTGGCTTACCAGTTCCGTTTGCACCTGTGCATCTATTATTCATCAACCTATTAACAGATAGTCTTCCAGCAATCGCAATCGGATTAGAGCCGAATAATAAGAAAACGATGAAGGACAAGCCTAGAAATGTTCATACGCCTCTATTAAATAAATCATTTACGACACAAGTGGTGCTAGAAGGAATTTTAATTGCCATCTCTACCATCATTGCTTTTCAAATTGGATTATCAACTGGCGATACATTAACGGCAAGTACAATGGCGTTTACAACACTTTGTTTATCAAGATTAGTACATGGCTTTAACTCCAGAGCTAAACAATCAATCTTTACGATTGGTGTCTTTTCGAATAAATATGCATGGATTGCATTTTTAATCGGTGTCCTAAGCTTGCACATTGTATTGTTTATGCCAATGCTAACAACGGTCTTTGAAGTGGCTCCATTAACAATTGCCCAATTAGGCTTTATTTATAGTCTATCCGTGTTACCGTTCCTCGTAAATCAATGGTATAAGCTCCTGTTTGTAAGAAGTCGATAGAAGAGAATTGAATGTTAAGACCACCTACATATAACGAGTAGGTGGTTTTGTTATTGTTTAATAGTAAGCTTAAAATGTACAAAAAACACACTATTAAAAGTAGATTTAATAATGTGCAACGTAATGAATGATTAGATCGTTCAGCCAACCATTTTATTGGGCTGGTGCTAGAAGCCAGCCTTTAATTTTACTCAGTTCAATCAATTTAGACCCAAGTATAGCATAGCGCATATGGAGTTCCCCATATTTGGCAAGGTGCTTTTTCTTTACTGACAGTTCCAATGCTTGGCTTACAGCAAGTAAGGAGGAAGCAATATTCATAGATAAAATGGCACTAATTTCACTATCATTAATGATGGATTTTCCACGTATATCCGTCATTTTTATTTTACTGTATGCCATAGTTGCAGTGGGGGCAAGAACCCCATTTTCCTTTAATAATAATGTCAGCTGTTTATTTTCCTCTTTTAAACATTGAATGAATTCCAAAATCATAATCTTTAATTTTTTATCTCGGGTATGGTTAAAAAAGGCATGGCTTGAAGCAATATAGCTTTGATTGACACCGAGCTGCGACCAAAGCCTAAACATCTCCTTAAATTGTAATGATGCTAGATTGTCATTTATCATCGTTATTGTGACACTTCCTAACTCCTAGTATTTATCTAAGATTAGGATGGAACAGTTTATGACATTCTATTCATCTTTTACAATAAAAGTTTAATACAAGGGGCATTTTAATAATAGGTGCCATACGGATACATATGTGGGGAAGGGGAAGGGTAATGGTATGGATATGGGTATGGGTTTGGGTATGGACATGGTTTCATGGATGGCTTCTTTTGCTTGCATGAAGAATTATCGGTTGCCGATTCCACTCGATTACAGCCATTTGGTGGCCCAATATAAGTAGATGGAACAATCGGTGCAATGGTTTTCTTCCATTGTTCCTCATCTAAACAATAGGTATGCGCCATAATATTGGCAGGTGTAAATTTCAATATATCGGAGCCTAAAATTACCTCTGGTGTTGGAGCGTCAAAGATAGCAAGTAAATGGGTGTTATCTTCTGTGGCAATCTCATAATGCCACCAGCCTTGTGGGATATTGGCTACTTGCCCAGGCTTAATCGGGTAGTTTTGAAGTTTTTTTGTAAAGGGATTTAATAGGGAAACCGTTGCTGCACCAGAAATACAATAGACAAGCTCAGCTGCATTTTGGTGATAGTGTGGCTCAATGACATTGTCTTTACTTAAAAAAATATCCAGTAAAGAGGTATTTTCTAACGTATTTAATTGTTCAACGCCAAGGATATTAATGTAATTTCGTGCATCTTTTTTAAAAAGCGTACTTTTGTTGACATCAAAGGTGAACTCTGCAGAAGGCGATGTATAATCGACATTTGTATTAATACTTACATCCTTTCTCACTAAAATTGTGATATTCATCATCATCACAGATTATGATTGAAATGTTTATAGACTTATACAAATGCCTAGCGTTTGTCTAGAACTCTTAGCAAGCACATGCTAGAGGAATTGTCTTTAATTACCACTGCTATTAAAGAACGTATGTGCGTATAATAAAAAGAACGTATGTTTTGTTTTGAGGGCGGGCGTGGAAATCTTAGCAAAGCAGTCATGACTTTCAATGTTGAAATTTTCTCGCAAGCGTCCCCCTTAACTGAGCTGAAAGGGTGAGATAATATGATTAAAGATCGAGGAAATATGAAATGGACATCGATGATGCTTCCAGAGCATTTACTGCTTTTGAAAAAGTGGAAGCAAGAGGTGCAGACAGAACCGCCACGGGAACGTGCAGAATGGGAACTGGAGGAATTACAGCAAACCATCACACGCGCATTAACAGAACGTAACTATATTATGTTAACTATTTGGGAAGAGGCTAATTTTGTACAATATGGTGGCATTATTAAAGGGATGAACGAGTTGGAACTTCTGCTAGAAACGATTACAACAACGAAACATATCGCATTGAAATATATTTATGCTGCATATATAGAGGTGGATGGCAATAGCGGTATTTGATACAAAATCGAGTGAGTTAATTTAGTGCCTGATAATGAATGGTACGAATGACAGCGGATGACAAAGTCACTCATTTGAACATCGCAAATGAGTGACTGTCTCCTTATAGGTGCAATTGCATCACTATTTGCTCACCAATGGGTCCCATTCGTCTTTCACCATTATCTTCAAAACCTACGTTGGTATACAAATTCTGCGCAGCGATGTTCTTGTGATTTACTACTAACACTACTTCGTTAAATTCTTTAAATTCATGCTTGACAAAGTCAGCCAGTAAAAGCATTGCTTTTTTTGCATAACCCTTACCTTGCTGTTTATGATCCATAGATAAAGCAGTAAGTAACATCGCCTGAGGATTACTAGAATATTCTTGTACTCTTTCGGTTGCATGAAGTACGAAAAAACCAACAGGTATTGTATTACTTAAAATCACAATAGGGTACTGTCCAACTTTTTCGATTGTAATCTCTTTTGGTAAGGCAGTAAATCGGTGTTGTTCTGCTGGCAATTCAAACTCATTTAACTGCTCTACATAGTCTTCTGAAAAATGTACTAATTCAATGTTAATTGTGTCTTGCATAAACAAGCCTCCTTTTTTATTATTGTATCTATAGAACAGGTGTTCGTCAAGGAGGCTTGTTTAATAATCATGCAAGCTAGAGTTCTTTTACTTTATAAATTACCAAAAAATAAAATAAAGGAAATACTCACAATTAGAATCAGTGTTAAAGCAATTGTCACAATACCTCTCAGCAAGGTCGCTAAATTTCTAACATCTTTCATTCCTACAACACTTAGGTAGAAACATACGATTGACAATAGCAATGTCAGTGTCAATGGGTGAAGATGGACATAGGTGACAAAAAAGTCTTTTAAGGAACCGGATAGAAAAAATAATAGGATGCAACCTAAAGATAAAATAAAGGACCAGAAATTTAAATTAATTCCCACTTGTTTCCTCCTCTCTGCTAAAACGATATTTCTATAAAATCTATAATAGAGTAAAAGGATGCAAAAAGAGGCCACTTGGATGTAAGTGACCTCTAGAACCAATAAAGGAGTGTCATGTAAAGTAGAAAGAACTTTACAATACTATTATTATGATAAGTTATCAATTGGAGATAGTTATCTATCTTCAATGGCGTAAGAAATATTTTTATTATCTCATAACAGGCAAATAATTAGGAGGAAGGGGAATAAAAAAGGCTTAAGCTTCTTCATCATTAAAAATGAACAGAAGCTAAAGCCTTAATACGACCATTAGCAAATGAAGCTTGCACCAACAATAATGAGAAGAATAAATAGTACAACGATTAGCACGAAAGTTGAACTGTTACCATTGCCATTATTTCCGCCACAATAATTATTAAAATTACCTACATTTCCACAGTATCCCACAAAGGACACCCCCTCTCTCCATATCTATTGTATGTATAAGATTCAAATGGAGGAGCGATAATCATCCAAGTAACTAGTATTAAAATGGTGCCATCAAAAAAACATCCTACACGGATATTTTTAATATAACGGCTGCTGCATTTGACAAGGCGGAAAACCATTAACATCTTGAATCATATGAAAATCATATTGCTTTAAAGCAAATTGGCTTTGATACAAATATTCGAGAACAAGAAGCTTCCCACCTGAAACACCACAAAGAACACCAGATGTTCCTTGCCCATTCGTCAACGAAACACCGACCGGTTGCCCGATTAAATAGTAAATTTTATGTTGCCAAGGCACTATTGCCACTCCCTTCAATATAATTATATGAATGTAATGGTCAAAGGAGCATAGGGTAATGCCTAAGGTATCATGAGAATATAGGTCAGGATCAGGATCTTTTAACAGAAACCAAGGCACCTTGTTCAATGCCAAACAAAATAAGCGAATCCAGAAACTTTTTTGCTACTAAAGTAGATTATACTGAGAAAAGTTGCTGTTACCGTTGTACAGCAACACCACCAATTGCAGCTCCCTGAGCAGATGAGGAAACAATATTTTTTGTAATTGTATTTGAATTACTCCAACTATCTAATGTTGATTTTGCATATGAAATAGCTCCCATTTTATTTTACCTCCTAGACTATAACACTATAAAAAAATATTCAACTATTTTTTACCTAATATGTAATTAAAATGTGAAAAAAGATATTAGTATTATAATTTAGAAAAAAATAAAATTACAAAATAGAAACCCGAAATAACTAGTATTAACCCTATACCTAATAACCAACCGACGACGTTACTAAGACTTAAAAAACTAAAAATTTCAATAGTGTAAACAAATATTCTCTTATATATTGGCTTATCGCTATAATCTCCAAATTCATCTTTTAATTGAACAACACCTATAGGAATTATTAGAAAACCTAATATGATAAGTACTATACCTATAATTAAACCTAACATTTTTTATAAAACACACCTTTTTTGAATAAAATTATTATTCTTTTAAAATACTTTTATACTATTACATAATACTACTAAAAAAGGATATTAAAATAATTTTTTCTTTATCTTATATATTAGGTTTTACAGTGGGTTTAAAATATAAGTAATTTTAAAAACAATGCTCACTAGAAAAAACATGAAACAATGTTTGTGCATTTTACACAAATAAACTATCGAAACGCGAACAGATTTCCTATTACTTTGTTTAATAGGATCATCATAATTATTGTCAAATGCTTGTTTGTAGGATTTTTTTAATCAAATATTATTTCAAATCAGCAAAAAGCTTACATAACAACATAAAAAAGCATTAACAAGAAGGGGAAAATCCTTTTCGTTAATGCTCTTTATTTTACTTACTTAGCTTAAATGGATCTTTTATAAGCACTCATAGTCGAGGTATATTGGAATATTTTAGGGTTAACTAGTCCCTCACGTAAATCCATCATCCCTAATTGTCCCATTTTATTCAGCAAAGGAATCAACCAACTTCCACTTGGAGCACCTTGTAGCACTTTGATTTGATCAGATGATAACTTTGAAACTTTACTCGTATCAATCGGTTCTTTTGCATTTTCTATTGTTTCTTGAAAAGCTTTCAAGTCTGTTTTATACATATTCTCGCCAGTTTGTTGAGTAAAACCTTTATATCCGTAAGCTCCTTGAAGGATAGTTAACTTTATACTCATATCTTCCATAGAAACCATCTTTAAATACACCTCTCTTCATAGTATTCCTACATTATAAATGTGGAATATTTATAGTTCTTTCAATGGTACTCCAAGGGGAATTTTGTGAAGTAGATCTAAACTTATATAAAGCAGAAGTTCCACTTGAAATTTTTAAGTCTGAATTAAAAGTTACTGTATGATAAAACGCATCTATAATTTTGTCATTATTAAAATTTATAGCAGCTTCATTAAGTTTATAATCACGATTTTGATATGTAATCGCTCATCATCTAACCATTGATTTTCACTTCCATAGCCAACTTCCATAACTGCTACAGTAACAGTTCCTGAAACTGCATGAGAAGTTTGCTGCATGCCAATATCCTCAGTTACTTGATTGCTTGTTCCAACTTGAGATACTACTTTGTCAATATAAACAGATGTTAAAGGTGGTGCTGGACCTCTTAGAACGGGACTATTTTGACTGTTTTTTAATTCCTCTTTAATTTTAGCAGCCTCATCTGTATTTAGCCCAGCAAACCGCTTGCTAAAATTCCTACAGTTGGTAAGTATTTCTTCATATACAACTTCTTCTTTTACATTATTTGTAACACATTATAATTATCGGATAATAAATCGGGTGTTTAACACTATTTTCCAAAATAGATAATTATTAATTAAATGCCACTTCAGAAAATGATAAAACAGCACCTTTAAAAACCAAGTAGTAACCATGTAATGAATCATGTTGACCTTGCAATGTCATTAATATGAGCTCAAGCTCCTCTGGTAGTTCAAGTATTAGTTTCATTAATAGTGTTCTCCTATGTTTTTACCTAATAAATTTTATTCTTAAGTGTTTTATACGCTTGCTTGAACGCAAAAAAGCAGCCAAAGAGTAGTCATAAGAAATGCTCATAGGTATTGAAAGCCTATGTAACAGTTATTTTCTTATGCGCATAATCTTGGCCGCGCGGTTTTATCTGTAAGTGAGTGTTTGCGATGTTATGCAAACAAAAAGTAGCTAAATTTTATAACAGATGAAAAATAATGCAAGGTTTTATTTGAATATCTATTATGTGAAATAATGTATAATATAGGTTGAGTATATCAATTAAAAGGGGATCTAAGCATGTGGATTCATGATGTTGCAGACCAATATAATTTAGAAGTAAAGGACGGAAGACATAATAATATTGATGGAATAGCTGTATTTGATGAATTGTTAACTAAGCGTTATATATTGGAAAAGCGGTGGAGAGATGGGGAAAAGGTTTTTCTAGCCTTTATGATGAATCCGAGTAAAGCTGCTCATAATAAATCAGATGCAACAGTTAATCAAATGATACGCTTAGCAAAGGTTTATGATTGTGATGCATTACAGGTTATTAATGTATCAAGTTTTATCGAGGGATTAAGTAATGATGTACCCGATGAAAGCTTTACTTTCGATACAATAAACTGGGCATTCATAGAACGTGCTTTGATAGATGCATACATAATTTTTATTAGTTGGGGGATTCAAGGACAACAAGGAATAAATAATTGGTTGTTATCACAAAATATTGTTGCGAATACTTTATACAATGTTCGATTAAAATGCTATGCATATGAACATTTACTGGCATTAAAAGAAAAAATATATTATGTTCCACATCCAAGACCTAGAGGAACTGTTAGGAAGTACGAGGATTCGCTGGCACATAAATTAAGCTTAAGTGAACTAGTCGACCTTTTTTGGAGTGATTAAATGTCAAAGAAGAATTGGAAATGTACATGCAAACCAACTAATCCAAACATTGAAATACGCGACATACACTTTGAACTTTATCTAAATCCATACATACAAAAAACTTATTCACGTGTCTACGATGTGCTAATTAATAACCACAAACGTACATATGAGGCTATTTATAAAGAAATTAGGGAAGATACAAAAGAGGTTGCAAAAAAATTTGAACAAGAAGCATATGAAGCTATTTCTACTAGTTACATTGATGAATATGATGATGGTAGTGATTATTATCAAGAGATTGAAGAATATATTGTTAGTCGCGTACAAGAAGAATTTTTAATGCATTATCAGTTTGAGTTAATGTCATTAAGCAACCTGTATCAAGTATTTGAGCAGCAACTGAGAAAATGGTTATTCGAAGAAATGACAAACAGGCATAACGAGTACATAAATCAAATTGAAATCACGTTAAAAAGTGATGAGGATTACGGCACATTTTATAGCCAATTTGGAGCGTTAACAAAAGTATTGAAAGAATTGAATTTGACTTTTACTATGCCACTTGAGGTTGAATGGTCAGATGAAGATTTGAAAAATCTTTTTAGTTTGGTTGAAGAAGTTGTAGAAATTCCTATTGTAGAAACCGAGATATGGCGGAGTATTCGGGAGTGTAATTTAATTTCTAATACTTTTAAACATGGAAATGGGCACTCGGCTAAAGTGTTGTATAAAATAAGACCTGAGCTATTCAAAAAAATAGATGAAACAAAACTGATGAACCTTTATTTAACGACTAATCTTGAGGAAGTGTTGGATGTCGACAAAGTTTCTTTTGAAAAGTATGCTAACGCTATGAAAGACTTTTGGAACAAGATGAAGTCGCATCAAAGTGGATCGATTAAACTAGAAATCGACATTTCTTCTGAAAATAATATTGAAGAAAAAGCGTAGTCTAGCAGCATACGAAAGTGTGCAAGAAAAGTTCTTCAATATCGATGATGATTGTGGATACTTTATAGTATTGTAAATAATAGAATTAATGAACAACAGGAAAACCCTGCTGAATGATGGCATAAGTTGTCTTTTAGTGGGGTTTTCCCTCTGGAAAGAAGTGCATATAATAAATTTGGTAATTATAAAGATTTACACCCGATTGTCATGCTAACTTGTTAAGGAGAGAAATTTAAAAAAGAGTACGCTAATAGATTGGGGTTGAACGTTATCGGAAACTTTGAATCTTCACTTATTTTATTAATAGATGAAAGGATTGATGTGCTTTAACATAATAAGGTTTTTATGAATCACCAAAATGAAATGGTTAAAGATGTTAAACAGAAATTATCCAAAACTCTCTCAGGCATAAGTGAAATAGAAGTTAAAGAGATTTCTGAGTCGATACAGATATCAATTCTTAATTATCAGCACTTATTATTTCAAGATATATACAAGCAAGGCTTTTTAGATGGGATTATACTCAGGGAAAAAATACCTGGGGGATCGATAAACGATGAAGCACTTTTTAAAGGTCAACTCACGATGGATGTATACAAAATCGTAAAGAGTTTAGAAGATGAAGAAGCTACACGAAATTTAGCAAATGAAGATATTACATCTGAATTGTGACATTTGTCGAAGAAAAAGGCTATCACGTCCTTAAGGGATAAATTTAGAATATGGGGATGTACCTTACACAAGAAAGTATCAATCATATTGCTCAAGAAGAAATAAATCTGAATTAAGAACTTGGATTCATTTCGCACTATGCTATTTTACTTGCCAACGCAATCTATTTCGCTGCTTCTCAAAGTTAAGCTTAGCAGAAGTATAAGATAACGATATTTTTTTGTCTAAATCAGAAGGAAATCATTCCCTTTTTATAGAATATTGGTATAAATGGAAGATGTAATTTGCCTATACTTGAAAATACATCTTTCAAGATTATTAATATCTGTTATTTAACACCGGTTTTGTAGGATTTACATATAGCTGATTACCTCTCAATGTGTTTAAAGATGGCACTAACAGACAATACCGACACACCTTAAAAGTACTTGGTATACACAAGATATTTCTAGCAAAGGAAACTGTTACGATAATGTAGTAATCTAGAGTTTTTTTGGAATTATGGGATCTAAATTGCTTTTCTAAAGCTTTACGAACTTAATCTATAATGATTAGGAGGAAAACAATTTGAAAAAAATAGTTTCTTTATTTGTAATGGTCATAATTATTCTTTTTTCTACTCCAGTTGTTTTTGCATCAAACTCGGTTGAACCATATGGATTGAAGCCACCAGGTGAAAGTTTTACACCTGGAGAGTGGTTTCTAGGAGAAACTCCATCTAATGTTGATCCGAGTAAACCACCTATTGTTTTCGTTCAAGGGAAAAACGGTAACTCTACTAGTTGGTATGGTAATACAGAATATCACGGTCTTAATGACATGTATACAAAAGCTTATGAAGCAGGGTATCAAACTGTATTTGTTCAATTATACGATTCGGCAGGTAAAGGTTCTTATAGTCAATACGATAATGGAAAATTATTAGCCTCTATGTTAATAGAAATCAGTCAACATTTTCACGGAAAAAAATTAAATATAGTTGCCCATAGTAAGGGTGGGCCAGATACCCAAGCAGCATTAGTTCTTAATAATGCTCATCTGTACGTTGGTAGGGTGTTTACTTTAGGATCCCCTCATTATGGGTCAGAGTTAGCTGATCTTGCATATAGCTGGTGGGCAGGTTGGCTAGCTTCATTACTCGGTGAAAAAGATGATGGAACTTATTCACTTCAAGTTGGTGAAATGGAACACTTTCGCTCACTAATAGACAAGCACCCCAATGTTAGTAAGAACAACTATTATACAATTGCCGGTACTAATACAGGACCATTTCTATCTGCACTCTGGATGGGGGGTCTATATCTTTCCGATCCAAATGATGGATTAGTCAAAGAGGCAAGCACTAAATTATCTTACGGAACACATTTATTTACCGATACCTCACTTGACCATGATAATATTCGAATGGGATCTGCGGTATTTTCTAGATTGGAACAGTATCTACAGTCCGCTTCTACTGATGGTATCATTATGAACAAAGAATACTTTACTCAATCTGATATGTTTCAAGAGTTGGATGTTTCTCATTATTTTTATGGAGGGAAGTTACAATCGTCAAATGATGTGACACACTCTTTTTATGTAGATGCTGCACTTGATAATGTTAAATTGTGGACAGGGTTAACTAGTGATAAGATAGAGTTGGTATCACCTTCAGGAAAAAAATATACCAATCATACAATACAAACATTGGATGAGGCCTCCTTCTTTAATGGCGTAGCACCTCATACATTTACTGGCGTTATTTCTGAAACTGGGGAATGGAAGATAAATATAAGCACACAGGCAGAAGATAATGCATATTTACTGGCAGTTCAACACGGAGGTCCGTCTTTGATTAAGGTGAGTATTCCAACAGTATCATTAGAAACGAATAATATTATCACAGTACAATCGAATCAACATTTACAAAAACTAACTTTCGATGTACGAGTACTAGATCCAACAGGTAAAGATATTGCTTCTTCTCTACAAATGCAAAACGTTAATCAACAAAACTTTATGGTGAATTTCCCAAATAACAAAAAATCCGGTGTATATAATATTACTTTAAATATTTCCGGTGAAACGTTACAAGGTGAGCCATATAATAGAACCATTGTTCGATCTAAGTATATAAAATAGACATACCTCAATGATTAGAAAAAAACCTTGAAAAACATATCTTTAGCAACGGTTGGATTACAAATTGATAATCAGACAGTTAAAAAAGTTATTAAAGAGGTAATTAGCCACCTATTTAAATAAAAGATTTGGAAATACCATGTTGGCAATCAACATGGTATTTTTACTGTTAGTAAAAAAAGAATTTTATAATATATAGAAAAACTACTTTATTATAAATAGAAATACACTGAATCAGCGTCAAGCCATTTCCTTATTTCTGTTTCATGATTTGTAAATGATTCCTCAATAAAAGACGTTAAAGACACTTAAGTATCCTCTAAAATATCCTCGATATATTGACATTCATAATAATTCATTTAATAGAAAATATTTCTTGTAGTATAATAGGTGAAAGTGAAATTAACTATTTTTATAGATGGAAGTTGGGGTAGTAAATGATTAAAGAAGTAATAGAAAAAACAGGAAGTTTAATCCCGATATTAACTATCGTATTTGGTAGTGTTAGTATTCGAGGTCTATTCATATCCATTTTCACTTCCCTATCTTACAATTCATATGATATGAGATTATTACCAAGAGATAAATTTGCAGTGATTAATTTTAAAAAAACATAAGTATTTTTCTGATTTTTATCCCTGTATATTGTGCATTAGTATTCTTATTAGCATATGAAGCAATTGTAGATATATATACTTTTCTATATTGTTCCAAAAATTATGGCTAAAGAAAAGTTCGATGAAGAAATAAAGGAAAAAGAACAAGCACACTGGAGTGCGATACTGGCTATTGAAGAAGCGATAATTGCATCTAAGGGCGTACATGAAGTGCCAGTTAAAAAAGCTGATTTAGAAGGAATTTTGGCTGAGCTTAAAAAATCTCACTTCTACCATAAATTAAGAAAAATGAATAATACCGAACAGAAAAAAGAGCTTTAAATGCCCCACTTTCAAGAGTAACCAATGCTCAAAATGTTGTTAAGCCCTATAACTCATTATCTAAAATAGAACGAATGTTCGTTGAATTTATATTTTGTGAATTCGTATCTCTTAATATAAAAAAACACTAGTTCTAAAAAGTAGTTCTGTTTACTTAAATTTCTTTCATAAGGTACAATGATATTTTGCACTTCAATTATAATAGGCTTGGTACAATCTCCGGCGAACCAAGCCATTCAATACTAATTCTTATTTAAAAATCTAAAATATCTTATTCTACATCATATACTTCTATAGCCATTTTTATTGTCTTTTCCCCAACACCTTAGGGATCACTTTAAGAGCGGATTATCAATTACGCCCTGCATATATTGGTTTATATGATATGATATGGATATAAATGTATGTTTTGAAAGGGTGATGGTAGCGTGAGGAAATATATGATGTTTGCATAGCAATGGCTATGACAATAAAAAAATTGAACATAGCCGTTGCTTTTCCTAAAAAATCTAAACATTTAGGAGTGCAATATGAGCTATAAAAAAGCAAAGCATATTTTACCTGAACAATTGTTAGTGGCCATTCAGGAATATATAGATGGCGAATATATTTATATCCCGCGGAAAGAACAACATAAAATGAGCTGGGGATCTCGTACCACTATAAAAGCTGAATTGGATTTGAGAAATGCTAATATTTATAATGATTTTTTATCTGGAATGGTTAGAGAAATGTTAGCTGAAAAGTATTATTTATCACTAAAGAGCATCCAGAGAATCATTTTAAATGAAAAAAGAAAAGCAGCAAACAAACAGTCATTGCGGTTTTAAATCGCGGTGGCTTATTTTCTTTTATGAAAGAATGTTGAGGTTTTATCAAAGATGATAATCAGATATTGTTATAGGGAAGAATAACAAAAATTGTCAAAGGGGAGAGAGCTATGAATTTTACTGAATTATTGGGCATGTCATTTCCGACCATACAAACAGAACAAATTCGATTAAGAAAATTAAAACGAGACGATGCGCCATCATTATACAATTATTATTCTAATGAAAACGTCTATCGTTATTTGGATTGGAATGGCCCAGATTCCATCGAAAGAAGTTATGAGGTCATTCATATTTGGAATGAGGGCTTTGAAAAAGGGTGGATAATTCGTTTTGCTATTGCTGATAAAATGTCAGATGAGGTGATAGGCACTATATTTTTAAGTGAATTTGAAGGTAAACGAGCTGAAATAGGTTATGATTTATCAGAAAAATATTGGCATAGGGGCATTATGTCAGAAGCTATGAATGAAGTATTGGCAATTGGATTTAATCAGTTAGGGTTAGTGAGGATACAAGCCACTGTTGCTGAAGAAAACATAGCATCAAGGAAGTTACTAACCAAGTTCAATTTTAAAGAAGAGGGCTATTTAAGACAATATGAATGTCATAGTGTGACTGGCGAATGTAGAGATATGTTGATCTATTCTTTACTACAGAAGGGATAACAACGAAGAGAATGGATTGATAAAGCGGATAGGAAAGAAATATGATCCCCAAAAATACACGATGTAAAGGTGGGATAGCATTGTACAAAAACATCTTGGGGGCGATGTTAAAGTTGCTATCCCGCAATTAATGTATGTTGTCGTGGTTATGAACATAACCACTGTCAATAAATTGAAAAGTAAATGAAATAAAGAGGCAAAGTTGAATAGTTAAAATATTTTTTTGAACCATTAAAAAACTCAGCAACGATTAAATGTTGCCTGAGTTTTCTTTACGAGCTACGAATGGGTGGATTCTCCGCCATCCACATGTAAAACTTGCCCCGTTACATGTCTAGAATCATCCGATGCTAAATAAACGAATGTAGGGGCCACCTCAAAGGGCTGTGCCATTCGGTTAAAAAGATTTCCTCCGTGCAATGCGTTTTCGTCAGAGGAAAAACTGGAGGGAATCAGTGGTGTCCAAATACGACCTGGGGCAATAGCATTGACGCGAATCTGCTTTTTAGCAATGCTCTTTGCTAAAGAACGAGTCCAGCCGACGACAGCTGCTTTTGTTGCAGAGTAATCGATTAATAAAGGCTCCCCAGCATAGGCTACAACTGAAGCGGTACCAATGATGGAGCTACCAGCTTGTAAATAAGGGAGGGCTGCTCTTGTCGTATAAAAATGTGAATAAATATTAAGTTTAAACGTTTCATCGAATTGTTCATCTGTAATGTCAGTCAGGTCATTTTGTTGAAACTGAATGCCAACATGGTTACATAATATATCTAAGCGTCCAAACGTATGAATGGTTTCAAAAACAATATCTGCACAATGTTTTTTTTCACGGAGATCCCCAGGAAGGAGTAAACATTTTTTTCCTAGTTCCTCAATTCTATTTTTAGTTCGAGTAGCGTCCTCATGCTCATCTAAATAAGCAATTGCTACATCAGCCTCCTCTTTCGCAAAGGCAATCGCAGCAGCTGCACCCATTCCACTATCACCCCCAGTAATAAGGGCAACTTTCCCTTTTAATTTTCCACTACCTTTATAATGAGGGTTTTCAATGATAGGCTTCGGCACCATTAAGCTTTCGAGACCTGGCTGACGAAGCTGCCTTTGTTCAGGTTGGGTAAGGGGTACTTCTTTATATTGCGTAATCTTTCCATAGACAGGATATTGAGGGTATGGATCTTCTTTTTTATTGTCCTCAAACCATTTTTGATATAAACGGATTTGTTCCATTAAATCTTGGTTATCTTTAGCTGGCCCGTCACTTGGATTGTTAATAACCAATCCCTCCTTTTCAACATATACTATGATTAATTACCTTCTTATGTTAAAGCAAGGAAACGACTATAATCGCAGGGGGATTGTTAGAATGGAGATTGAATTTTTCCCAGAAGTGACAAGGTTACTAGAAAATAACGTAAATCAATTAAACATTCATTATTTAAATTACAGCTGGTTTACACCGAGTATTGGTGTTAGACCCCCGTATTATTGGCATCCAAATTACGAACCTTATTACCCATTAGGATAAAAGAATCTATGAGCTCAAGTTTTGATCGAGCTCATTTTTATTTTGTTTTAAATGAGGATGCAGGCATTACAGCATTGATGGCACAAGAGAGTAGGGAGATCAATATAATAAGTATGCGATAGTTGAATCTTGATGTTTAGGAGTGACACTTGGAAATGTTCATGACCGCTATATGGGTAACGTTCATTTTTGGCAGTTTTTCGTATATATTGTTGAAATATCCTCATGATGTTTTAAAGGTGAGCCCCTTTTCAAGAGGATTTGCGGATAGCCCATTATTAAAAATCTACATCCTGTTTGTAGGTTGGGTATTTGTATTACTGATCATTGGTGTTTGGACCGATGCCATCATCCAATGGCAGATCCTATAATATTTTTAAAAGATGAAAAATGCAGAATATTATTCCAATTTGGTGATTTTTTGCTTATTATTAAATTGGAGGTGGTTAGTAGATGTATAGTAATACTGCAAATATGCTAAAACAAACAACAAATCTTATAAATTCATTGAATAAATTAAAACAAAATCTGACCTTTGTAAAATCATATGTCACTAGCGATAAAATATTGGCTATCTATTTTTTAAGTAATGCATATAGTGACTTTAATTTATTCAAAACTATTTATCTATCTGTAACACCTGGTGATCAAAAAATTGATGAATTCTTACAAGAGTTTGAAAAATTCTTTGTGGAAGTAAATAAATACTTACAGTTTATTTCTGAAGATAGTATAGAGGATCACCTGCATAAGGAAATAATGCTTTCAATCAATGAAACAGAAATGTACTTATTAAATTTATTAGATATCTATAGATAAATGCCTAGACATTCCTTAAAGGGATGTCTTTTTTATTACTAATACAGTATAACCAAGCTGAAAAAACGTATTAAAGAAGCTGCAATAAAATTTCAAGTACTTTATTTTTCAGAATACTCATCTCTGAGTAGGACCCAATTTTAATATATAATGTAAAAAGAAAGAGATATTGCACAAATGTAGAACATGTAGCATGTTTTGTGATAGAAAATAGGATGTAAACTCAGAGGTAGTCGGTGTGCCTTAAGGTTATCATCCTTTATTAAGATCTAAATATTAAGGAAAGACAGTGTGAGTCACTCAAATATCACAAATTTAATATAGAGCCCTTTACAATAAATTTTGATACAATTATTCGAAAAGTAAATTCAGTAACTGGTGCATGGTTCTCTATTATAACAACACCAAATGTAAATGCTGCTGCTTATTATGGAGAAAACGTAGATAGAAGTCCTAACTTTGAACAATCGAATGTCGATGGAAAACTATCAAGTATACAATTCTATTATCAATGTAATGAAACTCAAAGAGAACATAAAATCACAATTTCTAAAAAGTCATGTATTGTTTTAGTTGATAAATTTCAAAACGAAGACATTGAACTAAACTTTTTATTTAATTTATACTCAAACTTCATAAAAGCTTAAAGGTACTTCTTTTTATTTATGAAGTACCTTTAAAATTTAAGCAGAGTGCTATAGCCATTTTCAAAATAAAAGAAAAAAGGAGTAATTCCTGCACAAGGTTAATCACTCCTAACAACGAAATCTATTTTTTGTAGTTTTGAAACAAAGAGAGTCTTTATATCTCTAGACAATTGGACTTAACATTTTAAGGATAATAGAAGCATTTACGTTAGTTTGTGTGCCTCCTGCCAAAGTTTGAAGGATTACTGCTGCAGCGGAGGAATGATTTCTAAGAGTAAGTATACCTCCAGACGGTATTGCAATTATTGCCTGACCGTTGTTTTGTTGAGTACCAGCTCCTGAACCATAGACTGTTTGTGGAAGGGGTACACCATTTAAAAATAATGTGAATTGGTTAGGTTCAACCCCTGATACGCTGAAAGTAACCTCGTAGATTCCTGGTCTAGTAACAAAAATTTGAGAGGTTCCTGGAGCATGCGTAATTCCTGGAGTAACTATCCCTGTTGAATCAAAAATAACATCAGCCTCTACAGCGACAGTTTCAGGACCTAGATTATATATATATCCATATTCGCAAAGACCACTACATGCTGTTGGTGTTACAGGAGGAATAGCACCAGTAATTCCACAGAGATCAATGGCTGTGAATGGTCCTATTTGGCTTCCACATAAGCAGGAACGTTTATTACAATTACTACAGTTATCCATTTTTTCACCTCCACTTGTAGTATTTTATTCGAGTGAAATATGGAGTAAAGGGCAATAGGCTAACAATCGACTAAATTTAATCGTTTGTTATTGAAGGTTAAGTTACTGCACATTGTGAGGAAAATGTGCAGTAAGTGGCGACAAAGTCTTGATGGCATACCATATAGAAGTATAAATAAAAAAAGAGCCATCCCCTAATTGGAAATGGCAGTTCAGTGTGGGTTTGCTAAGCTAATTTGCTTAACACTACTATAACTATGTTGAGGTTGCTGGTTATGTATAGTGATTTGTCCTTGAAATAATAAAACCATTTAAAGGTCATCTGGGATAGTAGTGACCCTAAGTAACAAATCAGGAGGTACCTGTTAAACTAGTTTAGCTTAACACTAATATTTATATGATTAGTACGCTTGGGTTTTATAGTTCATTTCCTTTAAATAAAACCCAAAAAAGCCATGGCGGTCAACTAGCGCCATAGCTAAAGTGCGTGCGAATACACTCATACTTAATGTGTACAATTTAAGGTGACTTATACATTTAAAAAAGCCGCACCACACATTCCAGCTGATTGTTTGTATGTAATATGGGATAGCTTAGTACAAAAACATCGTGGGGCGATATTAAAAACAAATTATGCTATCCCAAAACTAAATTATGTTAATCGGGTTTATAACATTATCCTTATAAAAATATTATAAACTCGTTCTGAATATACAAAATAAAAAACCCAGTTTAAAACTGGGAAAACGGTTTGTCAGGTAAAAATATTATTTTTCTGGATAATCTACATGTAATGGCGGTGGAACTAACCAACCTTTATTTTTGTTAAGACGCAATAGTTTGCCCCCAATTAGAGCTTTTGCTGCATGGAATTGACCATACATTAATGCGATATCTTCGCGAGTGGAAGTACCCATTGCTTGGCTACATGCTACTAATCCTGCAGCTAGGTCAGCACTAAGGGCAGCGCTAATTTCAGGATCATTAAACTTAGCACCAGCAGGAATATCCTCCATTCTTGCTACAGGTCTTTCTGGTGAAGCTGGAGGTAAAGCAACTCCATTCGTTTTTAGAATTTTTTCTAATTGCTTTACTTCATCTCTACAAAGTTCAATGATATCTTCAATAATTTTTTTTAGATCTTCATCACCAGCGTGATTATAAAATGTTTGATAGCCTGAAATCATCCCATAGTCTGCTAATAAGCTTGACCAAACAGCAAAAACTTCTCCGTAATGTAACGGTTCATCTTTTGGATTTCCACCAAGAATACCCATACTTACACATCCTTTTCTTATTTATGGCTAAAGCATGGTTAGTATGGGTGAAAAAAGGATCCCCATTCACTCATTAATAAGATTTTTAAGATATGAGGTATAAAAAACTAATTAGAAATATAAAAAGGACCACTTTTTTAAGAAAGTGATCAAGGTATAAGCAATCTTATACTATTGAAAAAAATACCAAGGGAAGTATCAGATTCCCAAAGATTAGCAGGAGTGATATATCTAAAACAATAACAGGACACTTACATTTTATGTAACAAATTTCAATTTTGTTAGGCGATTCAACATTTTAGATAAAAGCCACAGCGAGTGAACTCTCTGCAGCTCTTTAAGTAGTTCGCCACTACACAAAATAATTTGCACGAATTTTATCTAGTTATACATTTAAAAAGCCGTAGCGTCGTCACACGCTACAGCTCGAATTGGTTTATGCCCTTTTAGGCTAGTCAGATAAGTCATTATATCATAACTTAGGAGGGCAAACCTATGTTAAAAGAAAGAACACTAACGATTACACCAGATGCTTTAGATTCAATGATTACAGACTACCACTGGATGGTTAACGCCATCAAAAAATGCGATCAGAAATGGTTATAGTGGCAAAAACGGCACAGTATGGAATTGAAGCTACACTACCAAAAGTAGCAGGCGGTGTAGGTGATCCAATTATGCGGGAAGCTATTAGACGGTCTAAGAACAAAAACGTGTTGCAGAGTATGAGAAGAAGCTTTTAGAGGTTCAAAATCTAATTGATAGAGTTGCTGGTGATAGAGAGGTTCAAGTGTTGAACTGGATGTTAGATGGCAAATCCCAACGTTGGATAGGACAGCACATGGCTTTGTCAGCAACTAGTATTAAACGTATTAAGGATAATATTGTAAAACAGATGCTAGCGTGATGTAGGGGCTTCATGCCCCTATGAAAGATATTGTACAGGAGGAAAATTAAAAATAAACAACAGAATGCACGAATTTACGAGGAAGCAGAAGTCATTTCGGTAAACTGCTAAGAATAAATCCATCACTTCTTTTTCAGCTTCTTATATTAAACTGTTTTTAGGATTGTTACCAATTTGGGTATTGTGGAGATGTTATTGAATGAGAAGAACGACTTTGAAAGATAATGTGCAATAAAAGGAGAGGTGAAAAATGGGTGTAGAAAATAAATAAAGTCGTGCCGTTCGCAAAAAAAAGATGTACTTTTTACATATTATACCTAAATGAGTTGCACTGTCTTACCCTTTGATGGTACAATCCATTCGTATTTTAAATTAGAAGGAAGTGAATTCATGAGGGATTTAGAAAAAATTAAACTCGTGAAGCCACCATTTCCCAAGCTACGATGTTTTTCTTTCAAACCTATAATTATCTAGGAGAGGATTATATTGAAGAAAAACATCGGGAACAAAACACCCAGCTTATTATTATTAATTGTATTAGTAGGCTTCCCACAAATTAGTGAAACTATTTTTAGCCCATCATTACCTTCTATCGCAGAAGCATTTGAAACTTCTATGAGTGATGCTCAGCTTACAATGAGTGTATACTTCATCGCTTTTGCCTTCGGGGTATTCTTCTTTGGGCGTTTATCTGATAAAATCGGCCGGCGCAAGGCAATGCTTTATGGGCTGATATTATATTTTGTTGGTAATGTACTTTGTTTAGTAGCAAGTGAAATGGCGGTTTTATTAGTTGCGCGCTCTATTCAAGCATTTGGTGCAAGTGTTGGTTCTGTCGTGACACAAACAATTTTACGCGAAAGCTTTTCAGGCGTTGTACGGCACAAATTGTTCGCTCAAATTTCAGCAGCCATGGCTTTCACACCAGCCGTTGGCCCGTTAATCGGTGGCTTTGCCGATTATTATTTTGGCTTTAAAGTGGTATTTTTGGTATTGGTCGCTATGAGTGTTACTGTATTTTGCTATGCGTTTTTACGCTTACCTGAAACAGCGCTTGCTACTATCGAGATAAAGCCTCTACTACCAATAGTAAAGCGCATGATAACAAATGCTCGTCTATGGCGCTATGGCGTATTAATTGGTGGTATTAACGGTGTATTATTTAGCTATTATGCCGAAGCACCGTTTATTTTTACGCAATACTTTACACTAACAAGTGCGATGTATGGTTTTTTAGGCATTGTCGTTGCGCTCGCTTCTATCGCAGGCGCAATGCTATCAAAACGACTCGTCAGCCACATAAAAGCTGAGAAGATTATTGTACGCGGATTAGTCATTATGCTCATCGGTACACTGCTTGCTACATCGGTACACTTTTTACCGATTTCATTACAAATGCCAACTATGATTGTTAGCATATTTATTATTTTGTTTGGTACAGGAACAGCTTTACCTAACTGTTTAAGCTTAGCACTCATTGACTTTCAAGATGTCATTGGTTCTGCGGGTGCGATATTTAGCTTAGGTTATTATTTACTCGTTAGTGCTATAACCTATGGTATTAGCGTTTTTCATAATGGAACACTCCTTGCGATGCCACTTTATTTTTTAGCACTAGGTATTGTTATGCTTTTAATAAGTCTACCCTTACTTTATAAAAAAGACTTTAGGCAGCAAGAAAGTGATTAACCCTTTTTATAAAAACTAAACTTATAGGTAAGAATCCATTTTGATTAATCTTTTTTTCAAAATGGATTCTTTTTATTTATAACGTAAAATCTGTTTTTTCATGGTATCTTTAATCAAATTTTATTTTAAAGCAACAATGGGGGCTTATGAATCTGTAAAAGCGTATAGAGAATTGGACATGTTACAAATGTGATAGATGTTATTACAAACGTTATATACGTTACATTCGTTATAGATTAGGTATTTAAAATTTTATCTTGTAAAATTGGAGGCAGGACGGTGCGGTAAGGTTTTCCTCTCCTGGTATTTATAAAATCCTAAATATTAGGTAAAGACAGACCGACGACCGACCAGCGCCGAGCAAATTAGTTCGGAGCATTACATACACGGCCGGCCCATATTTTTTAAGAGATTAGTTATCTTAATTAATATAAAAGGCTAATAAAACTGAAGGAGTGGTTTATATGTTAACTTCGTCCACTTTCCATAGAATTCAGTCAAACTTACTATGTAACAAGTGCACGGAAATGCACTAACAAAATAAAATATACAAAATAAACACGTTCGCTTGTACGTGTATGTCGGAAACAAGCAATTGAGACTACTAAATTGGTAGTCTTTTTTTAATCATAAAGAGTTTCAAGCCAAAGTGACAATAATGTTAGCTTAAACTATTAATTGTCACCTTTTACAATGGTTTAAAGATACATTTTTTCTTAACATAGCTCTATAAAGCTATAAAGGAGAGAGTGTCTTGAATATATTGGAAATAAATGATGATTTATTCAGAATGCTTAATAGTCTTGGGAAAGAATTTCAATTCTTCAATTTACCAATGATTATTATTGCTGAATACACAGTTATTTTCTTAGCTATTTTTGTTATTCTGTTCTGGTTTACCAAAGATAGAGAAAATAAAATAATGCTCATCTGCGCAAGTATTGCTTTCGTTTTGGCTGAAATTATAGGGAAATTTGCAGGGTTATTACATTTTAATCACCAGCCATTTGCTGTCCTGTCAAATACAAATCAGTTGATAGAAAAAGCAATAAATAATTCATTTCCAAGCGATCATACCATATTATTTTTTTCATTCTGTATGTCCTTTTGGTTGTTTAAAAAGGGAAAATGGATTCTCTGGATTTTGCTTGCGATATTAGTCGGAGTTTCACGTATTTGGGTAGGAGTTCATTATCCATTAGATGTTATTGTAGGTGCTTCGATTGGTATTACTTCTGCAATAATAATTTACTTTACAATTCCGAAATTAACACTAATAGGAAATGGAATTACCAAATATGAATCCTTTGAAAAAGTAATCAGAAGCAAATTTCATAAAGCTAAAAAAATCTAATGTAAACCCAATATTTAAGGTCACATCAAAATGTACTGCACCCTAAAAGTTAGACCAAAAATCTAACTTTTGGGGTTCACTACAAAAACTGAGTGACTTAGTTTTTATAGTTTTCTAGTTACCTGTCCGTTTATTTTTCTGTACCCCAAGTACCGCAGTAAAAAATCTTCTGTACCCCAAAAGTACTCACATAAGAATACAATTAACGGCATATAAATAAAGGTAGCTCAAAAGTTGATACCCTAGTTTGCTAACTCAGCATATTAGCCAATAAAACTAAAACTTAAGAAATTCTTCAGGTTCTGCTAAGGAAATATTTAAGATTCATAGTATATACTTATAAAAAAAGGAAATTCACGAAACCATTTGAAGTTTTAAAACGTATTGGTAGTTGTAGAAAGTATATTGGAGTAGGTGAAGAAATGGCACATACGATTTACATAGTATTAACTAAAACAGGGACATTATTATCCAAAGCGATAGGTATGTATACTGGGAAAGAGATGAATCATGCGTCAATCGCATTTGATGATGGGCTATACGAAATGTTTAGCTTTGGACGTAGGCAATTAAACAATCCTTTAAGTGGTGGCTTTTTGCGAGAGGATGCGGAAAGAGGACTATTTGAGTCAGCGGATTGTGTCATTTATCGCTGTAGAATTTCTCATTATCAATATTTAGAAATGGCTAAAATCGTGCGTTATATGTATTGGAATCGAGATCGTTATAAATACAACTTTATCGGGCTTTTTGGTGTGATGATGCAAAAGGAAGTAAGAAGAGAACGCGCTTATTTTTGTTCCCAGTTTGTAGCGACGCTATTAAAAGTGGGAGGTTTAAAGATTTATCAAAATCCAGCATTAATGACGCCTCATTGCCTAGCACAATTACCATACTTAGAGCAAGTATTTGCAGGTAAATTGGCAGACTATTTACATGTTGTGCGTGAGCCAGCTATGATGTATGGCTAACCTATTTTGATTGATAGAACGTATAAATTTAAATGGCAGAATAGTAGGTTATTCAGGCGATCTTTTTGGTTATCCAGAAGATGGCCTAATTTTTTTGCGTTAGTAATATTTTCCTCATGTAGAATGAAAATAAACCTAGTTGCACGAAAGATGAAAATGAGTCCTAATGCTGTTAATGAGCTACCATAAAGTTGGTATCATAAAGAATAGGTTAGTAGAGTCGATAGCGACAACTGCAAGGAGGAAACGTAAATGAGTGAAGAGGTTATGGCGGTAGGCTGGGATGCGATTGATGAAGCAGTATCACAGGTGCATGGGGAACAGGAGCCAAAGCATTATGGCACCATGATTCCTTATTCTTTAGGTGGAGAAGACCCTTTGGATGGTATAAGTGCCTATAAAAGTGAAACTCTAATTCCCCATTGGCATTTTGTCACATATGGGTTCTCGGAGTTATATGAAAAAGAGCTTGAAAATAAAGACTATAGTGGTTATGGATTTGAATTGACGTTTCGCTTAGTGCGCTCCGAAGATGAGGAAGAGCCCCCAGCATGGGCGTTGAATCTATTACAGAATATGGGTAGATATGTTTTTAATAGTGGGAATGTTTTTAGAGCAGGTGATTATTTGGATGCAAATGGTCCGATCTGTCTGGATGCTGATACGCAATTAACAGCGCTAGCCTTTACGCATGATCCTGAGCTTGCTGAAATAGATACGCCGAATGGCAAGGTGGAGTTTATCCAAATGGTTGGTATTACAGAGGATGAACTAGAAGCAATGCAGACATGGAAAACTCTAGGTGTGCTACAGGCGGGTATTAACCAAATTCCAAGTTATATAACTGACTTAACACGCCCCTCGCTATTACAAAACCCTGAGATTGTTGAGGCAGTAGAGCGAGGGATGATGGAAGATGGTTCAAGTACAGGCTTTTTATTCGTCGATCAACTAGCTTGGCAAGTAGGAAAAAAGGGCTTGTTTAACAAACAATCCAATGTTATTCAATTAGGAGCGAAGCAGGCAGATGTCATTGGCAAATTATTACGTGGACGAATCGTAAAGGACAAAAATCTTAGCTTAGTCGGTCAAGAGTTAACTATAGTATTTAAACCAGATAATATAGTAGGTTATCAGGAAAATGAACAGGAAATTACCATTACATTGAACAAAGAGGCAGTTGAGGAGTTAAGTCAAAATCTAGTGCCGCAAGAAAAGCAATTTGCCATATCTTCTTTAGATGGTGTTAGTTTTCAAATTATGAAAACACATATAAAGAATCAAGAAGGAGCGGTTGTGAAAACAATCGGATAAGGTAATCTCTCGCTAAATATTATTTGGCGAGAGATTTTTCTCTAAGAAAGGATGAAGCATATGCAGCAGTCTATAGAATTATTTTTAACGGATGTGTGGGATCAACTTACCACCATTTATCAGCAAGAGAGTAAACGTCTTGATGGTATTCAACATCAAAGCCGACTACAAGTAGGTATCTTTAACTATTTAAAAATCACATGGAAAAAAGGCAAAAGTCAATACGGGACTATTTATATAGATGTCTATGAACCATTTAGCTGGAGTGATAGTGCTTATAAGGTGGATGCAGGGACATACATACAGGAAATTATAGAACAAAACTATGTTGAGGATCTTTTTTTTGCTTTATGTACAAAGATGGAGCAAATGTTTCAGGCACAGCTATATGGTCCCCGATTTTTTGATTATCATTTTCAGGTGTTGCTTGAATTTGAGTATGGTGAGACGATGGGGGAATTTCAAAAGGAGCTGCTTAATGATCAAAAGCTAGCGTTCATGAAACAAGAGTTAGTGTCTTTTATTGAAATGAAAGTTATGGCAGAGCTCCCTGTGCGTCCAAGTGACAATGATGAGTTTTTCTTAGCACAGCATTTAGTCAATCCACATTTTTTTCAACAAACAGCAGAGGCGATCGAACCGATTATTCGTCAGCTACAGGAAAAACATTTGGCGAATAAAGAGCGTTTAGATCAGTGGAACCATTATTTTACAAATGCTTTTAAACATTGGGCAGAAGACCACTTTTTAAAGGGCTATTTTGAGCAAACAGATGATTACACCAATACGTGGGTACTTAAAAACGAAGACATAGAACCTTATATGGAGCAGGAAAAGCTAGATTTCTTTCTCTATGTAGCGGTCAAAATCGGTTATAAAGAACCAGCTACTCGTTTGCTATATCTCAGACTTGCTAAACAGCTTGGCTCACAGCAGGCAACAGAGTATTTACAAAATGGAAGTGGACGTTTTGAAAGTAAGCGCAAAAGTGCTTTTTTTGAGGGCAGAGCAAATGATATTTTGCAAACGATTGATATACAAATAAAAAAGGAAGAGGAAGCGGCTTATCGTGAAGCGCTTCACTATATGATTCATCTTTTACAGGAAGGCTTTCCGAAGGGCTATAAAATGACTTTAAAGACGAAAGTGAAAAATTTCCTTCCGCTTAAAAAGCTAGCCAAATCAAAGCTTCATCAGTTTTTTGCTAATTGCCTAGCCTATCCTAGCCTTTTTCCTTTATTAGCAGACTATGCTCAAGTGGCAATGAAGGAATATGCATGGTACCAGGATGTAGAGCCAAGCGAAAAATCAGCCATGCCTGGAACCTATGCTGTTTTGGGATTAGGGCTATATAGTCAGGATTATTTTCCGCTTGTGCAAAGCTATATGAGCCTTGTCGATTCCGAGCATCAGTCTGTGCAGGATTCCTATGGGGAGGCTTTTATTGAAGCTCACGGCTTATCGGTAGAGCTCCTTCCTATGTTTGTAGCCATTCTTCTTGGTGCCAATGAATCAGCAAAGCCGCTAAAAGGGATTGAAAATATGGAAGTAGACCTACTAAAGGCGCTTGTTCAGGAGTTAGAGACTAGGGAAAGCTATGAGCGTGAATTTGTTTTGTACAGAATATTTGGCGGTGCTAAGAAGCTTGCCCAGCGTATAAAACAAGAAACCTCAGAAAGGAAGGAAGAGCTAGAAAAATTACAACAATGGATCAATTAGGAGGGAAAGCCAAATGAAATGGGCGGAGGTTAGCAAATCCAAAAATTTTGAGACGGTGCGAGAAGCTGTGAACAAGCTTGATGTAAACGAACACGATGCTCAAGGAAGAACCCCATTAATGCTTTTCATCACAAATCGGATGTCAATGGGAGGGATTGAGCTTCTGCTTGCGCAAAATATAGACTTGGAGGTACGAAGATAAGCTCGGTGATACGGCACTCAGAAAAGCCGTGAAATTTAAGCAACAAGAAGTTATTTCACTACTACTTGCTAGAGGCATTTTATTACAGGCAACAGAAGGAATGACAGCCACTGCCTGGTATGCCGCAAGAGCGCATAGCGAAATAGCCGATTTACTCATGGATACACCAGGTGCCATCAGGTTGACCTTGAATTCGGAAGAACAGCGATAAGTGGATACCATCCTCTATGAACAAAATCTCGATAAAATGTGTCAACAAATTAGCAAAGTTTCCTCGTCTATTATTTTGCATGCCATTGTCAATCATTACAACTGGGATGATGGGCCAGAGTCGATGATAGCGGCTTTAAACAATCCGGTGTGTGCGGTGATAACCTTTATGGAAATGTTCGAGCTAATGGAGGGTGATTATTGGCTCAAGCAAACAGAAAATGAACTGGATGGCTCGCCTTGGAAGCAGCAATGGAAAGAGATGGCGGAGAAACTAAAGGTCAAGTTAGAACTTTAGTAGGAGGAAGTTTTTAATGGATCAAAAGGCAAAGAAAATTTTAATGCAAACATATTGGCAGTCTGGTAGATGGAGAGATGGGGAATATACGTATACAGAGGAAGATTTTCAGTATGCGAAAAGGATGGGCTTGATGTTTGAACGATTAACGATTTCCCATGATGAATGTATACAAAGACTGCGACAGCTTCATGATGAAATGCTAACTAAGGATCTTGTGGTGAAGGCTTTTTTGCACAGCCTCTCGACCCGTAAGGTATATTTACGGAGTGCGTTATCAAGTTGGGCTCTAACTGCACAACTACCGATCCATACGTATCATGAGCGACTTGAAGAGTTAGTATCCTACAGTGCCTGTGGCTATTGTAATGAACATAAAATAATGTCGAATGAAAACTATATAAACGAAGATGTAAATGTCCTTAATTTTGAAAGAATGAAGTGGGGAGGTGTTCGCTTAAACTGGCTAGTGTATTGTTTACTCGATCTAGAATGTTTAATAAAAGAACAAGAGTCATTAATAGTTAGTGAGGCAGATATACAGATTCTCAAACAGATGCTAGAGGCTATAAAGTCCTGTAAAAATACGGATGCTGCTAGACAATTAGAAAAGCGTTGGAAGGATGTTTTCAAGTCCAACCAATATGAGCGAGATGCCGTTATGGAAATATGGGGATATGCTGGCCTATTAGAATCGACAGATGATTATCGCAAGGAACGCGGGCGGGGAACTGATTTTATGGCTATGGCAACTTGGAGAGGTCAGGACGGCTATTCAGAAGAAAAAGTGAATTTCTACTTTGGCTCTTATTTATAAAAAGAAGCCTTGTTTGCTGTGGCTCTTTTTAATGACGGCTTCATTGGCTTAACAAGTACTAAAAATATCCTATATGAAGGGCTAGGTGCGACACGATGGGTGCATGGGGTTATAAAGCGTTGGAAAGCGATGAAGGTTTAGATGTAGTTGGCATGTTACAGGATTATATAGAACATCATCAAGAATCAAAGTATGTACCATTATCGAACATTGTACAAGAAATGAAAAGTAAAGGATTTTTTGGAGAGACCTTAGATGATATCGACTTTTTCTATGATGTTAGTGCCATGGCGTGTGCAGAGCTTTATATTGACTATCTCGATAGTGGGGAATTTTGTGGTCATAAAAACGTTCATTCACAAAAGCAACTGCTGGCAGATGAAGACTCGTTGGCATTTATTTTAAAATATCTGAAAGACATTAAGAATGAGATTCCAGATCAGTACGGAGAAAGAGAAATTATAGAACTATGGCGTGAGTCTGGGGATTGGCTAGAATGGTCATCTAATCTTGCCTATCTCATACAGAGAATAGAGTTAGATATTAGCCGCTTGCAACAAATGGGCGGATAGAAAACACCCTTTACTTTTGATAAAGAGCTTCTATTAGGGGATGGCAGAGTTCTTGCTATAAAACACCATGAAAGGATTCAAATACGTGTATTGAATCCTTTCAACTGATTAGACCAAGAAAAAACTGAATAGGGCTAATAAGATGGTAATAATAATGATTGGGGCAATCAGTTTCATATGTCGTTTCCGTTCTAAAACAACAATCGCTACATATTCACGAATCATGGCATTTGGCCAATAGTAAAAGGCCGTTTTCGAACCAATGCCCTGACTCTTTAAGCCAGCCAGTCTTGCATAAATTCCTGCACGAAACAAGTGAAAATTATTTGTTGTAAAGATACTGTTATATGCCTCGCCTTGTTTGATATTGTCCATGATTTGTTTCGAAAATAACATGTTTTGATACGTATTGACAGAAAGATTTTCTTGTAGCGTATGCTCTATAGGGATCCCTTTCTCAATCGCATACCTTTGCATGGCTTCTGCTTCAGGTAGATTCTCATCAGATCCTTGTCCACCAGAAAAGATAATAGTGGGAGGGGTACCTACTGCAGCTTGTCTATGATAGAAATCGATCGCTTTTTGAATGCGGCTAGCTAACAAGGGCGGTACCTTATCATTAATTAAGCCACTTCCCAGTACAATGATAAAATCTTGATTATACTTGGGGCGATTAAATTGATAGAGAAAATAAGCTGATAAGAAATTAGATAAATGGATAAAGAAATAAAATGTAATAAGGGATACCCCAGCAAATATTGGTTGGAGATGACTTGAAAACAAGCTAGCTGGATTGATAATCGGTAACAAAATAAATAATAAAATGCCAATAGCTACTAGCAAGGTTAATGAATTAGCCAAGCGTCTACCTTCCCGTTTCATTAATACTCTAGCATTTAAAAACAGGCCAAACATTAAAGCAATAATTGCAAAGGGAATAAGGAGAAAAAGGGCAATTAGTGGAATAACGACAGCCATTCTTAATAAGTAAAGATCGGATGAAAAGGAAACAATGAAGCAGAATAACAGAAATGAACAGACAAACATATTAAATAGTAGTCCGTTAATCATCCTTCTCGGGTCTTTCCAATAAGAAAAGAGAAAAATGAACAATAAAATTAGTGGAATAATGCCAAAATACATAAAAAATACACCTCTAGTGATGTTGTGGATGGATGATATCTTTCTATTATAAGGAATTATTAGCTGAAATCAACTAACTTCCAGCGTGGGCAATGACATAGACCTTCCATGAAGGAATAGAACAGCATAGCATCGGTTTCTTTTAAAGCATCACCAAGGTAGAGTATTTCTGTTATACTATCAAACAGATAGAGTTGATGAACATGTATATTGTGACGATAGAAGGTCTACCCTATGATTGGATCGAGTCATTGCAAGAACTACACGCCCATGTATTTGATGGTGCTAAGCTAACGGTTGAAAAGCTAGCGAAGAAAGAGGGCCTACTTTGCCTCTTGGCGGTGGAGGATGCAAGTGTCATCGGCTTTAAACTAGGATATCCACATCCAGATGGTGTTTTTTATAGTTGGTTGGGTGGTGTTCATGTCACGAAGAGAGGTCAGGGGATTGCTAGCCAATTAATGATAAAACAGCATGAACATATTAAAACACTGGGCTTTGACAAAGTTCGTACATATGGCAGAAATACTCTCAAAACCATGCTCATCGCTAATCTCAAGCATGGTTTTGATATTGCTTCCACATTTGTAGATGAAAAGGGAAGACATAAAATCGTTTTTGAAAAAACAATAGATTGAGGAGTTCAACATGAAAGCATATTTAGCAAATGGATTATTTTCTTTAGGAGATCGTTTAGTAAATGAACAACTAGCAGCAGCAATTCGTGAAGCTGTCCCAGGCATTGCCTTATATGTTCCACAGGAGAACGAGGCTATCAATGATAAGTCGGCTTATGCGGATAGTTTAGCGATTGCTCAGGCAGACTTAGAAATGCTACAAAATAGTGATGTATTAATTGCCGTATTAGATGGGGTTGAGATTGACTCTGGTGTAGCCGCTGAAATTGGGGCGTTTTCTATGCTGAATCGTCCTATTATTGGTGTAATGACAGATGTTCGCCAACAAGGACGGGACAATATGCAAAAAATAGAGGCATTGGTACGAGATGGGCTCGAGAATCAATTTGTCTACCGTAATTTATTTGTAATAGGCTTAATTAAACGTAATGGTGTTATTACATCTACTATTGAAGAGGCTGTAGAGGCTATACAAAAATTGTAACACGAGGAGGAAAAACGATGCTATTAGCAACATCCGATGTGGTGGCAGGAAAAGAAGTGGTTGAAACATTAGGTTTAGTGAAGGGGAATTCTGTACAGTCAAGAAACATTGGGCGTGATATGATGGCTGGACTTCGAAATATTGTGGGCGGAGAGATGAAAGAGTATGCTGAAATGCTAGTGCGCTCTCGTGAAATTGCGACACAGGCAATGGAGGAAGAGGCCAAGCATTTAGGCGCAGATGCAGTTGTTGGCGTACGCTATGCAACGTCTTCCGTGATGGATGGCACATCAGAAGTATTAGTATATGGCACGGCTGTCAGATTAAAATAAATAGTATGAGGACTTTAATCGAATGGATTAAAGTCCTTTTTTATTTCACGTTTCTGTTGTCACTGTAACCTCAAGCTGTACTTCCCAGTTCTTATTTCGTCTGAAAAAGTCAAAGCCTTAGGTTACAACCGATTAGAACAACAAACAAAATGAAATAGTAAAAGTTTACATGTCATCTAATACACCATTCAAAAGGTATTTGAACTTATATCATTGACATGAATCATCATTAGCATGGAGGGGTGTCTATGTTTATTCTACTGAAAAAGCTGTTCAATGAATGACGTATCGAAATCACTAGTAAGTTTGTAATCCTTCATGTAATTTTCTTCATATAAATAAACGAATAAATGCTCGGCATCATCTAAACGTAAGCCAACTTCTCGATCGCCATTAATCGCTAAAGTGATCCAATAAGCCTCTTTAAAATTAGATTTAGTAAACCAAACCTTTTTTAATGGTTGCTCGTTTAATTGCTGCATGATTTGATTCATTTCAGCTTCATCTGTTATTGTTATTGTCTTTTCATCTGAGGCACGAATAATTTCAATCGACTTAATTTCCTCTACATCTAGACGTTCCGTAACCTCCTTTGAAAAATCCGTGTCCCGCGTTAACAGCATTGTAGAGATATACAGAATTAGTAGAGGTAGTAAAATGCCTAGAAGTATTTTATATCTTTTTTTCATGCTCTTCTCCTTAAATTCTAAAAATTCGCACATATGTATTCTTATCCACGCTATAATTGAGCATATACTGAAATGACAAAGGAAGGCAATAAAATGACACATAATCATGCAGAAAAAGAACTTTTTTACCCAGACGGAACGATCATGTATCAAGGTGGTGTCAAAAAAAATGATTTCGGTCACGATATTTATGATGGCAAGGGCATATTATTTGATCAAGATGGTGAACGATTATTTGAGGGTGAATTCGTCAATCATATGAAACAAGGAAATGGCATTATGTATTTAAAAGGGCAACTTATTTATCAGGGCGAATTTATTCAAAATAAAAAACAAGGCCATGGCATTTTATATAAGGACGGTTCCATTCATTATGAAGGGCATTTTCGAAATGATTTAATGGATGGTTACGGCATTTTATATTATGAAGAGGATCTTATTGCCCCTTATCAAGCTTTGCGAGAACAATATCTTCATTTAAATCAGCCTCAGTATGAGGGTGATTTTGTTCATGGCATGAAAAAGGGCAAAGGCAAACAATACTATCCAACTGGTTTTTTACAATACGAGGGTGATTTTATTTGGCATCATATGCAGGGGGCAGGGAAGCTCTATTATCCTACTGAATCACCGACAGCTAAGGAGCTTTCCCTTGGTGTGACAGCGCTCCAATATGATGGCTACTTCTTTGAGGATATGAAGCATGGTAAAGGGAAAATCTATTCTCGGCAAGGAATTCTAGAAGCGGAAGGCCAATTTAAAGAGGATGCGATGACAGGACAAGGGGTACTTTATTACGCAAATGGACAGGCCTCTTATAAAGGGGAGTTGGTGCATGGCAAAAAGCATGGACGAGGGGACTTTTATAATGAAGAAGGAAAGATCATTTATAGTGGCGAATTTATCGATGATGAACGGCTACGGATTACACCTGAAATCGAGCAAGAGATAGAGAAACTGCAAATGCAGCTAGATAGCCTTGTAGGTCTACCAAATGCCAAAAAGGAACTACATAATTTAATCAATTTTATTAAAATTCAAAGTTTGCGGGTGGATCATGGCTTAACGAGTTTTCCCATTACCTATCATCTTGTTTTCTCTGGTAATCCGGGCACAGGTAAAACAACAGTGGCACGTATTATCGGTCAAATTTATAAGCATCTTGGTGTCCTATCAAGCGGTCATTTTGTGGAAACAGATCGTGCAGGGCTTGTGGCAGGATATGTGGGACAAACAGCGCTAAAGGTTCAAGAAGTGGTCCATAAAGCAAAAGGAGGTGTTCTTTTTATTGATGAAGCCTATTCCTTGATCAATGATAAACAAGATGCCTTTGGCAAGGAAGCCATTGATAGTTTATTAAAAGCTATGGAAGATTTACGAGATGACTTAGTAATCATCGTTGCCGGTTATACAGAGCTTATGGAGGAATTTTTACAATCTAATCCAGGCTTTAAATCACGTTTTAATCATTTTGTACAGTTTGATAACTTTAGTACGCAGGAACTCTATGAGATTTTTGCTATGCTTTGTCAAACGAATGACTATCAATATGGTGAATCCTTTGCACATCATATGAAAAGGCAGCTAGATCAAATCCCAATTGAAAGCATTCCTAATTTCTCGAACGGCCGTTATATTCGAAACTTGTTCGAAAAACTGGTAACCATTCAATCAAACCGACTAATTCAACAGGCATCGATAACAAAAGAACAGCTGATGACATTTGAGGAGCAGGACATCTTATTGGGCATGGCAGAAAATTTATTTGATAATACTTTTTAAAGATAGTTTGGTTATACGTCTGTTCTAGAGCAAGTCGGCTAGCGGATAATCATATTAAAAATGTAAAGAGCGAGTGGCAAAAGAAAATAACCTAATTCGTAGACACTTTCACTAAAAGCTTTTTCAACACATAAAGGGCATTCACCAAATGGGAGGGAAAAGAAAATGGATGTAAAGACACTTTTGCTACAACAATGGACAAGTTGCTTAGATCAAGAAGACTGGTTTCCACCGCTTGAAAAAGTGCTAGAGGATATTACGCTTGAACAGGCAACTTGGAAACCAACTGAGGGGACAACGAATTCCATTTGGGAAATAGTTTGTCATTTACTTTTCTATAAAAAACGACTTCTCATGCGATATCTTGATGAAACAGACAATGAACCGCAGGCAGAAAATAATGACGCTACTTTCCGTCTACCAACTTTGACGTTGCAAAATTGGAAGGAAACAAAAGAAGAATACTTGTATGTACACCGTGAACTTGAAAAAATACTAGCAAAATCAACACAAGTGGATTTAGAGACAGAGGTACGTGGAGAACGAACATTAGTACTTGAGCTGAAGAGTATAGCAATGCATGACGCCTATCATATTGGACAAATCGTCTTTCTAAGTAAAATGCAAGGAGTTTGGCCAGGGCAACGCGACTGTTAAAAAGGATTCTGTAGAGAATAGGAATGTCCAAATCGGATGTTCCTATATTTTATACCAGAGCAATAACAATCCGAAAGAAGAGAGGGAAGCGAATGAAAAAGTTCATTGGCATTTTTCTAGTGTGTGCTATCTTACCACGTGTAATCACCATTAATCTTACAGTGAATAATCATATCAATGTACATCAGAAAGACCAGAAAAGTTGATGAGTTATCAATGAAGTGGTAATATAAGACAAAACATACGCCATCGTATTTTTAAGGAGAATGAGTATGCAAGTAACGAGAGATGATTGGATAAAAGTCGGCCTACAACAATTAGCAGAAGACGGTATACATAAAGTACGTATCGAGGCACTAGCTCGATCCTTAAACATTAGTAAAGGCAGCTTTTATCATTATTTTCGGGATCATCAAGAACTATTAGATGCCATGCTTGATTATTGGGAAACACATGCGACAAAAGCCATTATTGAAAGTATGGAGCAGGAAGGGGCTACTTTAGAGCAGCTCTTACGCATAAGCTTTCATAAAGATAAGAAAATAGAAATGGGTATCTATGCTTGGTCTAAATATGATGCGCATGTCGCTACTCGAATTGTTCGAATTGAAGAACAACGAATTGACTGTGTCGCCAAGCTTTATCAAAAAAAAGGTATAGAAGAAGAACAATCAAACGATCGAGCAAGGCTTGCTTATTTAAGCTATGTTGGCTGGATGACTCGCTATGAAGCCAACCCCCATTTTGATTTAGAGAAAATGGTGAAGCTGCTGTTATAGAATTTTTTGTGTCCCTAAGAGGGTGTATAACAAATCTTTAGGGACCCTATTTATACCCTGAACATACGATGGCGTATGTTATTGATGGAAAAGGAGGAACGGACTATGTTAATTTTATCACTAGTTTCAGTGTGTCTATTATGGTTGATAAGTATTATTCATGTGTATTGGGCATTCGGTGGGCAATGGGGGACTGGAGCAGCTATTCCCATTAGAGAAGGCAGTCAACAAGCAGTTTTCAGTCCTAGAAAATGGGGAACACTCTGTGTGGCTTTGCTAGTTCTATTAGCGAGTGTTATCATTTTTGTCCAAGGGGGATATATGACAGCCCTACCTGCCTCCACCTATTCTAAAATAGGAAGTATCGTCTGTGCCATTGTATTTAGTATACGAGCAATTGGTGATCTCAAATATGTTGGTTTTTTTAAAACAATCAAGCATTCTCAATTTGCTAAAAATGATACGAAGCTATACAGTCCCTTATGTTTGTTTTTGGGCTTCGTCTATATCCTGTTATTGCTTTAAAAGAATGAATCCTCTAACATGATGAGAGTAAGCTATTGGATAGGGGGAACCAATTAATGCAGCAAATAATTTACTTACTTCGTCATGGCGAGACCGAATTTAATACGCAGGGAAGATATCAAGGACAACTAGATTCACCATTAACGGAGCTTGGTCGAGAGCAAGTGCAACAAAATGCTCGGATGCTGAAAACCTTTATTGGTCATGCTCATGAGTGGAAAATTATTTCAAGCCCACTTGGAAGAGCCGTGGAGAGCACAGAAATACTTTGTGAAACGATTGGCTACGATAAGAATAAGGTGGAGTTTGATCAACGATTAACAGAAGTGGCAGTTGGACAATGGGCTGGTTTAAAAATGTCAGACATTCAGCAAACGTGGCCAGATTTATTGACGAACACAGATGCTTTTAATTGGTATTTCCATGCGCCAGATGGGGAAAGTTATGAAGCGGTAGTGAGCAGACTGTCCTCTTGGCTTAAAGAGATTCAAGATCATCCAAAGGTAGTCGTTGTTTCACACGGTCTAACAGGTCGTATTTTACGAGGGATTTATGCAGGACTTCATAAAGAAGATGCACTTCAATTAGAGGTTTCTCAAGATGTGTTTTTTAAATTAGCTAATCAAGAAGTGACAAGAATTTGTTCTAATTTCGAAGATGTCTATTAACGGATTAAAGCGTATTGGAGCCTTTCCTTCTTTGCTTTTATTCAAACTTAAGGAATATTCAAAATTGCCGCCTATTATAATTGTGTAGGAGGCGTTTTTTTATGAAAAAATGGGTCTTATTTTGCTGTTTGGTTATCGTGATTTTCGTATTATATGATACAAACAAAACACAAGAGTTTGCACATCTTGAGCTACCGTCCTTACATAGTAAAAATGCTTTGCTACTTAATGAACAGGGCGATGTATTATATGAAAAAAATGCGGATGCCATCATATATCCTGCTTCATTAACAAAAATTATGACTGCTATTGTTGCAATTGAAATGACGGATGATTTACAAATGCAAACGATCATCAAACCTCAAACAATTGCCAAATATACCGCTCAAAATGCCTCTATGGCAGGCTTTCATGCAGGAGATTTTGTCACGATTGAAGATTTGTTATACGGCACATTGCTTGCATCAGGTGCAGATGCAACGGCTACACTGGCTGAAGCCATAGCTGGCAGCGAGGATGAATTCGTCACTTACATGAACAATAAAGCACAGGAACTTGGCATGGACGCAACGCATTTTGTCAATACAAGCGGCCTACATGATGAGGCACATGTATCAAGCTTACAGGATATGAGTAAGCTTCTCCGTTATGCATTAGAAAACCCGACCTTTTATCAAATTTTTACTTCGAAAGCTTACACGACACATGTTCCAACAGAATTGCTAATAGCAAATTCATTATTTACGAGAATGCCTAGCATGGATGGAACAATTTTGGGTGGAAAAACGGGATATACGCCAGAAGCAGGGTTATGTCTAGCATCATTAATGGAAAAATATGGACGTAAATTTCTATTCATTACGACAAATGCTCCAGGTTATGCTTGGACACCACCCCCACATATCGAAGATGCTTTGACAGCCTACGATGCTCTTTAATAGGGCATAACTCACGAATGATTGGCTATTTATGTTAAACTATACATGTTTGCAAGGAATGGAAGAAATTATCTAGCAGTTACCAAATGCTATGGAGGTAGAGTCGTAGTGAACCAACACCCATTTAAAATCATCCCATATGATCCCATATATGCGGAACAAACAGTGGTGATGTGGCGAGACAGCAAGAAACAGGCTATTGGGCAGGAAGAACAGCATAGCATGGAAAGCCACATTTATTTTTTAAACCATATATTACTTGAAGCATTTCAAATCGATTTAGCGTTCATGGATAATCAAGTAATCGGAATGATTGCTTATAACGAGAAGGAGATTAGTCAGCTCTATATTCATATTGATTATCAAGGATTAGGAGTAGGCCAAACATTATTAGACCATGTAAAAAAACAATCAAGTGGAAGATTAACGCTATTTACGTTCGAAGTAAATAAAAACGCACAACGGTTTTATGAAAAGAATGGATTTACCATCATTGGAAGAGGACATGAAAATGAAGAGAATTTACCAGATATTCAATATGAATGGATAGATAAATGAAGATTTAGCAGTTCAAAATTTTGTTGAAAAGGAGATTATCCATTTGTCAAAAGGACTTATTCACCATATAGAAATAAATGTTTCTAATTTGAAAAACACCATACATTTTTGGGGATGGTTTTTAGAGGAATTGGGTTATCAACCTTATCAGGAATGGGAAAGTGGTCGGAGCTGGAAAATAGACGACACCTATATTGTTTTTGTCCAAACGAACGAAAAGTTTTTGGATATCGCTTATCATCGAAGTCGTGTAGGTTTAAATCATTTGGCGTTTCACGCAAGTTCCAGGAAACAAATTGATGATATGACAAAGAAGTTGGAAGAAAAGGGCGTTCATATTCTATATGCTAATAAGCATCCATTTGGAGGAGGAGAAGATCATTATGCAGTTTTTTTTGAGGACCCTGATAGAATAAAGGTTGAATTAGTAGCACCATAATTTTTGTGCTCATGGCATTCAACCGTTTGTTCGAATTGTTACAGCGCAACTAATATAGGCAATCGCTGTCCTTTTATCGAAGTAACACACATTGGTGCTGAAATCAACTTGATTAATGAATAGTTTTATAGAAAATAGGGTAGGAGTACTGTATCCATGCCTTTCTAAAAAACTTGAATTCGGAATCTAGTTGATTATAACTATTTTCTGGTATAGACGATTACTCTATAATTAAAGTTAAATCTTAGCAATTTACAGACATGGAAAGACATCAAGGGCGGTGTAGAATAATGAAAAAATTTTTACCTTATGCTTATGCTTTTTGTTTGACGTTTTTACTAGGCTTAATGGTGGGGCAGCTGTCAGCAAGTGCTGAAGGATCAGAGAAGATTCAAAAGATCAATAAAGATGCGGTTATTTACGATGAGCCATCCACAAATAGTGCGGAAATCGGTGAAGTTGCGAAAGGTAGCTTCATCATAGTGACACAAGCAAGTAAAGGGTGGACGCATATTCAAACGCCAGAGCTGGCCGGCTATGTAACATCTGACGTTTTAGTTAAGGTAAAGTCGGAGGGCTACTTAGTTATTCAGAAGGGTGGCACTACTTTATTTACGGCACCAAGTCAAAATGCTCAGCATGCTGGTCAACTATATGAAGGACGCATGGTCTATGTCTATGGTACAGCCCTGGTGGTTGGTCTTTCGTCCAATATGGAGAGGATATAGGCTATGTGGCAACAAATGCACTAAAGAAACCTGTACCAACAAAGAAACGAATTAATGCTCCAAACGGTGCTGTGTTACGCTTGACGGCTAGTCCAAATGGAGAAGTTCTAGGAACAATCGCGAATAAGATGACTGTGCAGCATTACATAACGCTTGCGGGATGGGCTTATGTAGAAGCGGGTGACCAAAAAGGGTATGTCAAAGCTTCTGAATTAGCCAATTTCCAGCTTACTAATAATAAAGTTTATAATAAAGGGGTGCCAGCACCAAAGGGTTCAAAAAAACGTGTAGCTTTAACCTTTGATGATGGGCCAGATGCCAAAGTAACACCGCAAATTTTAGCTACATTACAAAAATATGATGCAAAGGCAACATTTTTTATGGTAGGGAAAAATGTTTCAAAAAATGCTCCAATCGTTAAGCAAATCTATGACAGTGGGCATGAAATTGGCAATCATACATCAAACCATAAAAAATTAACTGCATTATCCATCGCTGGTGTCAAACAAGAAGTTAATGGCACAAGCAATGCAATCTATGCAGCGATTGGTCAGTATCCAACTGTTTTCCGTCCACCATATGGGGCGACAAATGATCAAGTTCGTTCGGTAATGACAATTCCTTCGATCTTATGGTCAATTGATACGCTTGATTGGAAGCATCATAATCCAGATAAAATTTTAGCTTATGTGAAAGCATCTGTAAAAGACGGCAGTATTATTTTAATGCATGATATCCATCAAACGACTGCCAATGGTTTAGATAATGTCCTTCTCTACTTACAAAAGCAAGGCTATGAATTTGTTACGGTTAGTGAGATTTTACAATAATATTCGATGAAATCTAAGTCTGATAGTTATCTGACTTAGATTTTTTTGATGAATCCTTTCAGTGAACTGTGACGCCTTGTATACATAATAGGGGCAATTGACACGCAGCTCTAGTAATTTCAGCTGTAAGAACTTTTAGAGTATAGTTTACGTGAGGGGAATAATAATAGAAAAAGCCGTACTAGTCTTTTAGAGACAAAAGTACGGCTTGTTTTTTATTTAAATAAATTAATAGTTGTAATAATAATAGGAATACCAAACACGTCGATTAAAAAGGCGCCTACAATTGGTACAACGAGAAAGGCTTTTTTAGAAGGCCCGAAGCGTTGGACAACGGCTGACATATTGGCCATGGCATTCGGTGTTGCTCCTAGACCATGTCCTGCGAAACCAGCAACCATCACGGCAGCATCGTAGTTTTTGCCGAGTAATTTAAACAAGACGAAAGTGCTAAATATAACAATAAAGAATACTTGCGCAAAGACGATGATAAATAATGGAAGTGCTAAATCAGCAATTTCCCATAATTTAACACTCATTAGTGCCATTGAAAGGAAGACACCTAATGTCACATCGCCAATTAATGAGATACTCTTCATATTGATTGCTTCTGGTTTAAATTTATCCATAATATTGCGGACTAAGACAGCTACAAACATAGCTCCTACATAGCCTGGCAGAACGAAGCCTGTCGCTTCTGAGAATAATGTTCCAACATAGGTACCGACGGCCATACAGAAAGTAATTAATAAGACTTGTGTAAAGAAGGAATCAGATGTAATTTGTTCATGTTTATTTTCATATTCGATTTCTTCAGCTTCTTGTTCATCGGGTGTTAAATTGTATTTACCAACTAAATATTTAACGATTGGCCCACCAATTAAACCACCAGCCACTAAACCACAAGTTGCAGCCGCAGCACCGATTGTCATTGCTGAGGAAATGCCCAAATCTTCTAATGTTTGTCCAAATGCTGCTGCAGCACCATGGCCACCTTCCATGGATACGGCACCGGCCATCATACCGATCAGAGGATGAATTCCCATCAGTGACGCAAGAGAAACTCCAATGACATTTTGCATGAGGGCAAGGAAGCCACATGCTAGCCAGTAAATAATAAGTAATTTTCCGCCAAGCTTAACTAGCTTAAAGCTTGCTCCTAAGCCGATGGTTGTGAAAAATGTAATCATAAATAAGCTTTGTAATGATGTATCCAGTGATATTTCTAGAGTTCCTGTAGTCTTTAAAATGGTCGCTAGTGCAGCAAACAGCAAGCCACCGACCACTGGTGCTGGTATACAAAAACGTTTTAAGAATCCAATTTTATTAATGAGAAAGCCACCTAATGCAAAGAGTGCAACGGCTAGAAACACCGTTGTAATTTGATTAATTTCGATCATGAACCTTGCCCCCCAAGTAAGTTGTTCAGTGCTTCATAGACAAAATAAGCACCTAATTTCACCGTACGTCCGTTTTCGTCTAATGACGGATTAACCTCGCAAATATCAAAAGAGTGAGTATGCGGATGCGAAGTTACTTTTTGAAGAATCGTACGCACAGTTGTCGGTTCAAGTCCAAACGGTGAAGGTGCACTTACGCCTGGCGCCGATGCTGCGTTTAATACATCCATACATAATGTTAAAAGCACATAATCGTGTTGATCCATATATTTTTGTAAATCATCCATTAATGGCTGAAGGTTAGCCGATGATGTCATGTCATCTTCTACTACATACTTCACTTGTAACTCATCTGCTTTTTCGAATAGCTCTTTTGTATTGCCATAGCGTTGTATGCCAACAACAAAATAATCGACATGTGGGTCTTGCTCTAAAATTTGACGGAACATTGTACCAGAAGAAGGCTGCTCGTCATATGGTCGTAAATCAAAATGAGCATCGATATTGATAATGCCGATTTTTGCTTCCTTTGGTAATGCCGCACGAACACCTAAATAATGACCGTACAGTGTTTCGTGACCACCACCGAGTACAACACATTGTAATTTCTTTTGTAAAAGGATGCTAACCACATCACCAAGCTCTCGCTGTGCCTCCTCTAGTGCGTGATTGAGACAAATGATGTTCCCTACATCAAGAATTTGTTGTTCCTCCTCAAACGTCCACGGTAAACTAGATAGTCCTTCACGTAGTGCGTTTGGTCCATTTGCTGCTCCTACTCGACCTTGATTTCGACGTACACCCTCATCGCACATAAAGCCAATCATTGCAGCACCTTTCTTATCTGAAGCGCTTACATCATTAATCGCGATTCGTTTTACTTGTTGATGCAAACGGAAACTGCTTTTATTTGTTGTTGAATCTATACGGCCTTTCCATTGTTTTTGATCTGTCATTGTGTACATAATCTTATCATCCCCATTGCAAATATTATTGTAGAAAAAATATTGTTGTAATTCATTATATATTCACATAATTATAATTACTAATATATAATTAATATCAATCTATAGCTTTAAACTATAAATGAGGGAGGATCACCGTATTGGATATTAAACAATTACAATATTTTATCGCTGTTTCAGAGCAAATGAATTTCTCAAAAGCCGCAGAAAGACTGCATATTTCGCAGCCTTCCTTAAGTAATGCCATTAAAAAACTAGAACATGAGATAGGCTCACCTTTGTTAGACAGAAATACTAGAAATCTGCAGTTAACGGAAGCAGGTGAGGTGCTATTTGAACGTGCAAAAGTTATTGTGAAAAATATGGAAGTGCTAAAAATAGAAATGGATGAAGTCGTTGTTCATGGCACAAGTGAAATCACTATTGGTGTAATGGAATCAATCAAGCATTGGCTTCCTAAAGTAATTGCTAACTATAAAAAAGAGTATCCCCAAATGATGATCCATTTAGTGGATATTTTAGGCAGTAAGCGTGTAAAAAAATCCTTGAAAAGCTATAAAACCCATTTAATTATTACCAATCAGTTGATGGATGATCCAGAGCTTGAAGTTAAAACCTTATATGAGGAACGTTTAGTAGCGGTTTTACCACTACATCATCCGTTAGCGAAGAAAGAGACTTTATCGATTTCAGATATTAGTGCAGAGCCCTTTATTATAAGTACAGAGGGGTTTCAAACAAGACGTGATATTTTGAATACTTTTGAACAGGCAGGTAAGAGCATCGATATTCAATTTGAAATTGAACGTTTTGAAACGGCTGTATCTCTTGTAAGAGAAAATTTAGGGATAACCATCTTACCAGAAAACTATTTACAGGGTCCAACAGCTAAAACCATTGTTAAAAAGGAAATAGAAGGAGCGAATCTAAGTCGGAATGTTTATTTGGTGTACTTAAAAAACCGCCATTTACCATTTGCTATCCGTCAATTGCTGAAAGATATACTGCAGTTTTTCGAAACGAAAACAATGTAAATTAATCCAATTGCTATATACATGAAATTTTCCTTTTAATTAGAAAATTCGTGAAATGGAATTGATTTACTAGAAAAATAGCGGTAACATTTAATGTAAGAATAAAAATGAATAATGATTCATTTTTTTCGGAGTTCAAGCAAAGGGGGTTTCTTCCAATGAATTTTTCATATAGTGAAAAAGTTGTGAAGTTACAGGACAAGCTGACGAATTTTATGGAGCAATATATCTATCCGAATGAGGCCGTTTATGCTGCACAAATCGAGGCGATGGAGGATCGTTGGGGAGCGATTCCACCCATTATGGATGAGCTAAAACAGAAAGCACAGGAAGCAGGTTTATGGAATTTATTTCTACCAGATAGTGAATACGGAGCGGGGTTAACAAATCTAGAATACGCTCCATTATGTGAAATTATGGGACGTTCACTATTGGCACCAGAAGTGTTTAATTGTAATGCACCTGATACAGGTAATATGGAAGTACTTGTTCGCTATGGTTCCTCACAACAAAAAAAGCAATGGCTTGAACCGTTATTACGCGGGGAAATACGATCTTGCTTTGCGATGACTGAACCTGCAGTAGCGTCAAGTGATGCTACGAATATTGAGGCAAGTATTGAACGAGATGGCGATGAATATATTTTAAATGGTCATAAATGGTGGACAACTGGTGCTTGCGACCCACGCTGTAAAGTAGCTATCTTTATGGGTAAACATAAAGATTCAACAGCCCCTATTCATGAGCAACAATCTATGATTCTCGTACCAATGGATACGCCAGGGGTAAAATTGGAGCGCATGTTAACGGCTTTTGGCTATGACCATGCACCAGAGGGACATGGAGAGGTGACCTTTACGAATGTGCGCGTACCTGTAGACAATATTTTATGGGGAGAGGGAAAAGGGTTTGCGATTGCCCAAGGTCGCTTAGGCCCTGGAAGAATTCATCATTGCATGCGTCTTATCGGTGCGGCTGAACGGGCATTAGAGGAAATGTGTGTACGTGTACAGGAGCGTCATGCGTTTCACCGACCTCTGGCAGATCAAGGTGTGATGCGTGAACGAATTGCCGAGTCACGTATTGATATTGAGCAAGCAAGACTTTTAACATTAAAGGCTGCTTATATGATGGACACGGTGGGCAATAAAGAGGCAAAAGCAGAAATTGCGATGATTAAGGTTGTTGCTCCGAATATGGCACTGAGAGTCATAGACAGAGCGATTCAAGCATTTGGAGCTGCTGGTGTAGGGCCTGATACAACACTTGCTGCACAGTGGGCAAATTCTCGAACATTGCGTTTAGCAGATGGGCCAGATGAAGTGCATCGTAATACAGTTGCCAAGCTGGAATTAAAAAAGCATGCGAAAAAACTTAAGGAGCTGGTGAAATGACTGTAATGGAGTTATTTAGCTTACAGGGGAAAACAGCCATTGTGACAGGTGGGGGACGTGGACTCGGAGCGCAAATTGCCCAAGGCTTTGCCGAAGCTGGAGCCAATGTTGTCTTATGCTCGCGAAAAGTGGAAGCATGTGAGGAGGTCGCTTCAGCTCTTGAAAAATTAGGGGTTCAAACATTAGCGTTAGCCTGTGATGTGACTAAACCAGAGGATATTGCCAATGTTGTGGCACAAACGATGACTACGTTCGGCAAAATTGATATTTTAGTCAATAACAGTGGGGCCTCATGGGGAACACCTGCTATCGATATGCCGTATGAAGCCTGGCAAAAAGTATTTGATGTCAATGTGAATGGAACATTCCTAATGAGCCAAGCAGTCGGCAAATTGATGTTAGAGCAGAAAAGCGGGAAAATTATTAATATTGCTTCTATCGCAGGGCTTGGTGGTACACTACCTGCATTTATGGATACTATTGCCTATAATGCCAGCAAAGGGGCTGTTATAACATTAACGAAGGATTTAGCTGTTAAATGGGGACCTCATGGTGTCCATGTCAATGCCATTGCCCCTGGTTTTTTTCCAACCAAAATGTCTAATGTATTAATTGAACGTGGTCAAAATTATTTGATGGGCGCTACACCATTAAAACGACTTGGCTCCGAAAATGATTTAAAGGGTGTGGCGTTATTTCTAGCATCGGCAGCATCAGATTATGTGACAGGTGATGTCATTGTTGTTGATGGGGGCATGAGCTCCATTATTTAAGGGAGGGATAAGATGGATACAATGCAAGTAAGGGCAAGTGAACGACTAGATGTAGTCAAATTGCGCGCTTTTTTAGAAAGCCATTTTTCTGAACTACCACAGGGGCAATTGGAAATTTCACAATTTAGTGCTGGTCACTCCAATTTAACATATTGCTTGAAAATAGCTGATTTTGAAGTGGTCCTTCGTAGGCCGCCACTTGGCCCAGTTGCTAAGAAGGCCCATGATATGAAGAGAGAGTTTACTATTTTATCAGCATTGCATCCATTTTTACCTGCGGTTCCAAAACCTTATGTTTATGTGGAGGACCGAGATATTATTGGCAGTGATTTCTTTTTAATGGAGCGCAAAAAAGGTATCGTCCTCGACACCTATTTTCCAAAAGGAATAAAACCGACTGAGGAACTAACCCGTCAGCTGTCTGAAAAGATGGTTGACTCATTAGTAGCACTCCATGCAATTCCATATGAGAACACACCATTAAAGGACATGGTGAAGCCTGATGGATTTATGGAACGACAGGTACATGCTTGGATCGAGCGCTATGATAAAGCTAAAACAGCAGAGTACGCTGAAGTAAAAGCTTTAACAGATTGGTTAAAAAAACATATTCCTCATAATGAGGAGGCAACCATTATTCATTATGACTATAAATTGAATAATGCTATGTTTTCTGAGGACTATTCCGAAATGATTGGTTTATTTGATTGGGAAATGACCACAGTAGGGGATCCACTTGCTGATGTAGGTGTCGCAATGAGTTACTGGATGCAAGCGGATGATCCCAAAATGCTGTTACATGCACTGGGTGACCCACCCGTTACGGTATTGCCAGGATTTTATACCCGTCAGCAATTTATTGAACGCTATGCTGAAAAAAGTGGGCGGGATATTTTAGACATTCAATATTACTGTACATTTGCCTATTTCAAATTAGCGGTCATTTGTCAGCAAATCTATTATCGTTATGCCAAAGGGCAAACCAAGGATGATCGCTTTGCTCAAATGGATAAAATGGTTGCTGCCTTAATAAAACAAGCGTCAGCTTCTATTTAACCGTTTAAAAAACAGTTACTTTTCATTGAAGTAGCTGTTTTTATTAATCATGTGCATCCTTGTAGCCATTTGCTTTAACAAATGAAGCAGCTCGGCTAGAGCCCATTTGAGTAAGGCCACTTATACCTCCGAAATGCTCAAAATGTGGTTTCGATGGGCCAGCAAATGGAGCAGCCTCTATTTCCTCGCCATTTAGCTCTTCACCATCTACCTCTTCAAGATTAACTAGCCCAAGGTGAGCAAAATCTTCATCTGAAGAACTAGGTGTGTTAGCACTAACTGAAGGTATCATTATTGCTAACATTAATACAAAAGCGAAAAAACTATAAAATACTTTTTCCATTTTTTATAATAATACACCCCTTTTTTGGAATATTCTAACGTATGTGTTATAATTATTTTCAATATATTCCATAAAATCAGAAATATCAAAAGGGGAAAAATGCAAAAGCCAACTACTAATATAAGAACTTATTTCTGTATATTTGGAGATGATTTTCCATTAGATGAATTCACACGAAAAATAGTAATAACACCAACAGAAACACGTACAAAAGGAGAAATTTATACAATTGGAAAGACACAACACGAAAGTTATACCACATCATGGACTTACGAAATAGATTACCAATTGACAAGTGATCCTACTTTACAAATTAATGAACTAATTGATATTTTCACAAATAAAGTAAATATCATTAATCACTTTCAAAAAGAATTTAATTTAAAATGTAAAATAGCAGTTGTCCTTATTTTCCCCTAAACATCAGGCCTTTTCTTCGACCAAAAACTTATCAAATTTGCTTATGACACCAACTCAGAATATGATATTGATATTTATCGTGATGAAATAAAAATTGAAAATAAAAATGCCTCTAACGATATAACAGAGGCTTTTTATTTTCAATTTTTTGCTTTTTCAGGAACTTTCACACCATCAACTTAGCTGAAATCTCTGGATCAATCATTACTAATAAGAAATGGCCACATTTGTCATATGAAATATACACGATTTTATGCAAAGCAAAGAACAAAACAAACAAGTAAAAATACTGTTATACCAACGTTTAAGATGTTTGTATAAAAAGATGTATAAACAATGTTCATAAGAAAAGCCATAAAACGTCATAAGGGAAATCTGCTATTACTAGGGGTGTTAGACTAGGCAAAGCCTAGTATTTCGGTGTCCCCATAAAAAAGTGCATTTCTACATATTTTCTATACAAACGTTTATTCGTTTCTATATGTTTTCTACATAGAGTATCCAGTCATTTTAGTTCCTTCAACCGTCTCCTAATAGTTGCTTCAGAAACACCTAGTAATCGAGCAATTTCTCGATTACTTTTCCCAGCATCTTTTGGATTCCGACCTTGCCATTTCTCATCATTTTTTTCATCTTTATTATAAACCAAGCAGTCCAAACATTTATTACATACGGCAATCAAAAAGGAGATCGGCAACTCAAAGAAGATCGCCTGCAGCAATTAGAAGAAGTACTAGCAAACCAAGGCAATTAGAAGAAGTACTAGCAACCCAAGGTATTTATCCTGGAGGGAAAGTACATAGAGTGCTAGAAAAATTGATTTATGATCTTACATACAACGGCAACGGCATTATCAAAGTAAGTCGAGAGCATTTGAGCAACAAATTAGAGGTTGGGTTCAACACAATCTCTACAGCTTTCAAGTACATGGAGCAATCCAAGCTATTTATCCTGTCCAGAAACAAAACAGGAAAGACGAATAGTGGTTGTCGTGTCATTTTGGATGTTCAGCATGTGAACTTTGAAAGCATTTTAAGCGAAGTTTATCATCTAAATGTGTATGAAATTGCTATCGTTAAAGATAAATTTAAACAATCAATTAATACTTCGCAACAGATTATCCGACACTACGTTATATTATTATTTAATGCCACTCGCCTTAAAATTTATTCAAATAACTAATCTATCACACGTAAAAAAATAAGAGAGATAGAATGTATGTTCTTATTTTACCATACTTTCTATCTTTTTGGGAAAGAATAAATCGGAAATGAAAACAATAACAATTTATTGATTTTCGATAAAAAAATATTGACTTGAGATGTGGTGGGGATTATTATAGCAATAGCAAATCAGAAGATGTGCTTGAAAATAAATCACAAACAATAGTCAAATTATATGGAGGTAACGATGATGAAGAAATATTTATTAGCAACAATACCTATGGTGATAGGTGTTTTATGTTTATTTATAAAAGGAATTATTGGCGATGAGGTGCTAGCAAACGGAGTAATTGTGGAGAAGAACTTCTTTTTAATCCCATTGAGCTATTTATTTTTCTTTAGTGGCATACTAGCATTGATCTTCTTGTCAACGGTAAAAAAACAAAATATCGCAAAATAACGCTAAAAAACAGGCTTTTATAGAAGCCTGTTTTTTTTGTTAAGACCATATTTGATCGAGCTTGTCACTGTAATAATGAATAGCTTTTTTGTAATCTTTAATGCCTTGATGGTTGGTTGTAATGACTAAAGTATTCAATAATATTTCCATAGATTTTGCATGTTCACCAAGATTATAAAGTGTCATGGCATAAAAAACCTTTACATGCTCGGCTTCAGGAAATTCGTGCATAGCTTGTTCCAATGTCCGTTTCGCTTGTTCGTACAACCCCAATGTCCGATACGTGCTCCCTAAACCTAGATAGGCATCCACTAGAATAGCTGGCTCTAATCCTAACTGAATGGCTTTTTCATAGTGGGGAACAGCTTCTTTTTCTTGTCCTAAAGAATCGTAGGTCCAGGCACATTGAAATTGATAGTAAGCATTTTCAGGTTCTTCTTCGACCAATGCCACCATTAATTGGTTGGCTTCCTTAAGCTGGCCATTTTCTCTTAATGTTAGAACTTGCTCTAATTGTTTATCCATTGATTAAACCCCTTGTATGTAATGTTTCGCATCCTATGGGTTACCATTCAAAAAAATTTTCTTCGATCAGTTGCTCGAAAGATTCAGCTAATAATTGGTTTATTCCATAATCACAAAGAAAAACCTTGCCTAATGAGTCCATAAAAATGGGATTCCCTTCACCATCCATCGAAATGACATAGCTAGTTGGAGAAAGGACCTCACTGAATTGTTGACGAAATGCTAGTGTTAAATCGATGACTGTTTCATTTCCTATACTGGAACCATTAGAAAAAGCAAGAACTGCTAATCCTGCATAGGCTCCACCAAACATTTTCATGAACTGCACGTAATCCTTATTGAATAGTACACCGAGCCTCTGTTGAGCATAGATAATTTGCTGGTTCGCCTAATAATGTTTGGTGTTCCTTATTGAGTAGAAATACCTTCAAACGTTCTAATACACTTTCTTTCATTTCCTCCCACCCTTTTTTAGATGCTTCCCTTATTATATAATCAATAATTTGCTAGAAACCAGAAGTAATGGTATTGTTTGCGTAAAAGTAAATCCATGAGGTGAATAGAATGCTAGAGCGTTCGATGGAAAAGACACGGGAATGCAAAGAGGAAAGGGAGTGATAGATTAATAAGAAAAGAGGATATAAAATGACAAGAGACCAAAAGATTATTTGTGACGGATTTGAATTGCACTATTGTATAAAGGGACAGGGTGAGCCTATTCTAGTCGTAGGAAGCAGTGTGTATTACCCGCGATTGTTCTCAGAAAACCTTTCCAAGCATTTTCAGCTTATTTTTTTAGATCATCGTGGATTTGTGAAGCCTCCTCGTCCTTTAAAACAAGAAGATTATACTTTAGAGAAAATTGTCGACGATATTGAACAAGCTCGACAATTGTTAAAGTTGGAACATTTCATTATTTTAGGGCACTCAGGGCATGCATTTATGGCGATGGCGTATGCTGACACATACCCTCAGCATGTTCGGAAGGTGATTCTATTAAATACAGCTACAACGAATAGCCAAGAAAGACAACAGCAAAGTCTGTCCTTTTTTGATGCTAATGCTAGTGTCGCGCGAAAAAAACAATTTGAACGCGAAATTGCTTTCTTAGCGCAAGATTTAAAGATGGAACCTGAACGACGTTTTGTTCATATGTGTATTCGTATGGGTGCACATAGTTTCTATGATTATTCATTTAATGCTACAGCTATGTGGGAAGGCGTTTATACGAATATGGCAGTTATAGATTATCTTTGGGGGAGGGCTTTCGCTGAGAAGAATCTTTTACAACTAACTCGATCATTCACTAAACCAGTTTTTGTTGGACTAGGGAGGTATGATTTTTTAGTTGCCCCTGTTTCATTATGGGAGGCAATAGAGGATGCTCCTCAGGTTAAGAAAGTTATATTTGAAAAAAGTGGTCATAACCCTATGTTTGAAGAGCCTGAGTCATTTGATGAACAGCTCATTAATTGGATAAACGAAGGATAATTTTTTAAAACTTAGAGCAGTTGGTAACATATGTTATCATCCTGCTCTTTTTTTCATATAGAAATAGGAAGGAGATAGCCGTTAACGGTGAAAATCTTTCACCCTATGGTAAGATAGGAGAGTCCGATCATTCGTTGCGCACATGCTGATCAACAGGAATCCAAGTAGGTGAAAGATCATTATTAAACACCTACAAAAGGCTACTTCCAAAAGAGAAGAGCCAATGCACTAGCTTACCGTATTAGTTTTGCTAATGGCATTCACTTGCTGGCAGTCAATAATAACGGGTCTAGCCGTGTCATCGATTTGAAGGAAATAGGCACAGCAGCTATGTGGATCGAGATAGATAAAGTAAATACCGCAAAAACAATGGCCATCAGAAAGATAGACATCTACTAATGTCCCCGGGTCGAAACATTCTAACTGACTACAAATACAACCCTCACAATGTTTTTTATCTTTGTTTTTTACGTGGCTCTCCAATTGTTTTTTCCCATCCTGAGAACTATTATAATACTTGATGCGATATGAATCTTCTTCTGCCATATCATCCGAGCCGTAATAGTGACCTGTGCAATAGTTCTTTGATTCACAATAGCATTTAGAAAATTTATGATAATTATTTAAATTTCTATCCAATCGTGTTAAATATCGATTTTCATCCATTTTTGATACGCTCCTTTATGGTTTGAATGTCAATTCTAGCGCTAGTCTTCTATTTCTAATCTATGTAAAAGAGCTATCTCGAGTTGGTAATATGTCCATCTACTTGTCATATAAAAGAAAAAGCTAGACTCCTAAAAAAGTCTAGTCTTTTGAATGGCTTACATAATCTTCTTTCAGTAATCCATATATTTCTAGATCAACAATGCCTTTGCCGGACCAGAATGTTGCTTGTCGTAATAAACCTTCTTTTATAAAGCCATTCTTTAGTAGTACTTTTTTCGAGGGCTCGTTTAATGGCATAACTTCAGCTTGAATTCGATTCACCTGAACCTCCTCTAAAAAATAGTTCACGACCATTTCAACTGCCTTCGTAGCAATGCCTTTTCTCCAAAAATCTTCCGCCAAGTAATATCCAATTGTCACCATATTTACTTTTTGATTAAAGTCCATAGCCTCAATAATACCCACTAATTTCTCGCTTTGGGACGCTTCAAAAATACCCCATTTTATTCTACTCTTCTTCTTGAAGTCTCTTTCAAAATGCTCAATCATTTTCTGTACGGTTTGATAGTTGTGTTTTGGAATAATACCACAAAACTCGAAAACCTTAGTATTATCATAAATGGCAAACAACTCTTCTACATGAGAGGCTTCTATTTTCTTTAATGTTAGACTAGTCGTATGTAGCAGAGGAAATTGAGTAAAAACCTTTTCAATCATCATTTTTTGGCTTCCTTTCTTAACCTTTAATAGGAATGTAAATTTTCATTTTCATATTATGTGGATAGATAGATTGCATGACATCTGTTATTTCGAAATCAGGACCCATATCTCTTTCGTAATTAGAGTTAGGCAACCATACCCCGTAAATGTAACGTCTTGTATTCTGTATACCTTCTGCACTACTATTCAAGATAAATTCAGCATATTGACCAGAAGGTAATTCTAAATGGATAAATTCTTGCTGAACACGCTCCTCAAATATTTGGACTTCCTCACCAACAATAAAAGAAAACTCACCATCCTCCTGAAAGCTTGTAGAGATTCCATAGGCCATATTAGGTGCCACTTTTTGTGTAATACGTTCATAATAGTGCTGGCGACCAAAATCATGATAAAAGCCTGGAATTTCAGCATAATACCTCTCATCTTTTAATGATGTTTGATAGGGATAGCCGGTGATTAACTTTTTTCCTACCTGTACAATTGTTGGTTTTTGCATAGTGAGTTCACCATCCATTTTATAATCCAAAAAGTTTATTTTGTGTTGTAATGGTATAGAATTTGCACTCTTCCTGTACTTAGCCGGTGATATCCCAAAGTACTGAACAAATGCCCTTGTAAAAGCTTCTTGAGAACCGTATTGAAAGCTAATTGCCAGTTCAAGTATAGCTTGAGAGGTTGTTATTAATAAAACGGCTGCTTCAGAAAGCCTTCTATTGCGAATATACTGCTGTACGGAAAATCCAGTTATTGCTTGAAACAGTCGCTGAAAATGGAAGGCTGAACAATACGATTGCAAAGAAATATCTGTGATCGACATTTTTTCTTGTAGGTTATCCTCTATATATTCTATAGCGTTTTGAATTCTTTCAAAATAATCCATACGATCATCCTTTCTTATTTTCATCGTACCGTTTGCATGGGAATGTTTTTTGATAATTTATGCTAATTTGTACATTATAGTGGACTGGAAACGAAATCAATAGATATATTGAAATGAATTACAAATATAGGTATAATTTATTTAAATTTACAAGAAAGCGAGTGATCCATAATGATAGTCAGCTCTAATTTTCCATTAAATAATATGAAGGTGCGGAAGAATTAAAAAGGATTATTCTTCCGCAAATAATCGGAGGAGACAATATGTATAGTAATTATGGACCGTTATGTACGGAACTTTACGATTTAACAAAACCAGTAGGATATTCTATTGGTGGGGATATTGAATATTATAAGGAACGTTTACAGGGACTAACAGGTAAGGTTCTTGAGGCAGGTGTCGGCTCAGGCCGTTTCTATATTCCTTTCATGGAGAGTGGTTTCGATGTAGAAGGGATTGACAATTCTTCAGAAATGCTGGCGTCCTGTCGTAAACGATGTCACGATAGAGGGCTTACACCAGTTCTTTATGAAGGCGATGTTTGTCATTTTACATTAGATCAGCAATATGAAGCTATCATCATGCCAGCAGGCTCTTTCTGTTTAATAGAAAATTATCAAGATGCCGTGTCAACTTTAACAAATATGTATCATCACCTTGTTCCAGGTGGACGTATTCTAGTAGATTTAATCGTACCGACAGACTGGAAAACTGGAGAAATTACTACAAGTTATCATCCAACTTCCGAAGATGAAGGGATATCGATTGAAAGGAAATCGATTGCGATTAATTGGATGGACCAATATACATTATCGGTTTTAAAATATGAAAAATGGCAAAGTGGTACATTGATTGATACAGAGCTACAAAAATTTTTATTACGCTGGTACGGTCTAGAAGAATTTAAACTGCTTTTACAAAGTATAGGCTTTTCCGGTATCACATGCTCTGCTAATTACACATTTCAGCAACAGCCTGATGAACATTCATCATTTATTACATTCGAAGCTATACGTTAATTAGCAATGACCAGCACTCTCAAGGAGTGTCTGGTCATTTTTTATTGTTTAATCTACTTTTAATTTTCTAGCTGTACCAATACCTTTTGTTTTCACATTTACCTCAATATGCACGGGTAGATTAGGGTAAAGCGTGGCCCAATCTTTTTTGATACGTTTCCATGCTTGGTGGTCTTCACGATGAAGTACCTCACTAAACTTTAAAATATCAGCTTGATAGGTTTTTTGAATCGTGTGCATTGTTTGTTCTAAATTTTCTTGAACTAATTTACTTGTTTCTTTATTAATAACATCAATCGTTTCTGGCTTTGTTATATCCATTGGACAACTTATTTCCGCTATATTTTGTTCAAGATCAACCTGAATATGGATGGAAGGTTTGTCATTTTTTATGCTGCCAGTAACTTTTGTAGAGGAATTTAAAACTTCTGCTGATATTTTCCCCTTATCCGAACAAGGCACTTTTTGAACGGTCCCTTTTATATGGTTGTGTAAGAAATTATAGTATTTGCTTTCTTCCTCTGTTAAGAAGCCTATAAGCTTATAGTTTTTAAAAACAGCAAGTCCACCGTATTTTAAATTGGCGGGGCTATCCATTTTTTCTATATTGGAGCTCCTTTTTCCGGCTTCTGCATCTCCAAGTATTTGAATGGAGGGCAGAACAGCACTATGATCAATACTCCCTAAAGACTCGATTAAATCGTCTAAAATCACTGATTCAGTTGTTCCCAATACATCTTCAGAGTCCTTTAAGGATTTTAACAATTTACTAGCAGGAATATCCTCTAATGGTGTTAAAATACTTAAGATATCTTGCGCTGTTGATTCATGAGCAACAATAATATTAAAATCGCTTCTTCCCTCAGGATCCCTTTGAAATAAATCTAATATACTATTCATACCATATTCAGCCATCTCTTCACCAATAATAATAGCTTGAACATGTGCATAATAGGGTTTCCTTGGCGTTAGTGTTGTTAATTTTCGGATAGCTTCAAATAAGGTTCTCCCTTTTGCGTGATAGGTAAAAACAGGGACTTGAAAGCTTGTTGAATTCTTCGGCGCAATTTGACTCGGGTTAACAATTTGAACGGAAATCTCTATGAATTCATCCGTTTTATCGACTCCAACAGCTGTGACAATGGCTAATTCATTTAACTCCCGCTTATTCCAACACCCAGTTAACAACAAAACGACTAGAAGTAGGAGAAAAAATGACACCGTGTGTTTAATGATTGGCACCTCCTCTAGGAAAAGGGCAAAGACATTTCCGATACTATTTAGGATAAGCAAATAATAGGGAAAATAAACAAGAAGAGATGCAAGGGTGAAATTTTTTAGAGGACATTCAAGTCTATATACAGAAAAAGTATATAAATCATTTTAAATAGGAGGAGAAAAGAGATGCAATCGTTATTAAATGGAGTAGAGGCCATTTTTATCCCGATAAAAGACCCTCAATTATCAGCCAAATGGTATGAGGAAAAGCTTGGATTTAAGCTTTTATATATAGAAGAAGACGCAGCGGTCATGAAAATAGCGGAACGATCTGTTACGGTCGTATGCTTAGTAAAAACGGAAAATCATCAACCATTACATTTTCCAGATAATCATTTTGGGGTAGGGAAATACTACAATTTTCTTTCTTCATCAATTGAAGAGACCTACCAATCACTAGTAGAGCAACAAGTAAACGTAAATCCTATGGGAGAAGAAGGGGAAACAAAATTTTTCACCTTCTATGATCTAGATGGAAATCCATTAGGGGTTTGCCAATCATAAGCGGGTCACTGTTATAAACAGTGACCCTAGTAACAAATCTAGGAGGTGTAAGGCTAATTAGCTTTACACTACTATCATATACATAATTCTTATATTGAAATAGTTAATTGCCTGGGGAATAGATAGAAAATTAAGAATTATTTTAAAAATGAATGGGGTAGACCTTATTTTTTAACAATGTGCATATAATGGACCGTTTCAAAAGCTGATAGATAATCTGTTCGATGCTGGAAATAAAGCTGTTGAATTGTAGATGGAGATAGATGTTCATAAATAAGTAGATCTGATTGATCTAGCATCTTCTCCATTTCCTCATAACGATAGCACGATCTCATGGGTTCACCACCAGCGGCGGCCATCTTCACCATATGATCTACTCTGTTAGAGATGCCCTTTTCACTAAATAACGATTCATCAGCATAGTCCAAGACAAGTGAGCTACCTGCTGGAACTAGCGCAAAAAGATGGTCTAATAAGCTAGCCAGTTCTTCTTTCGTTAAATAATAGGAGACACCTAAGAGACTAAAAAATGTTTTCTTAAACTGAAAGCCTTGATCCAAAAGAGGTTGACTATGAAATTGTTTCGTAAAATCCATCGCCACAAAATGTAAATTATTGATGCGGTTGAGTGACGCTTCTTGTAATTTTTGTTTTTTGAATGCTTGTGTGGTTGGGAAATCAATCTCAAATATTTCTAATACATGTTCTAAGTGGAGGTGTCGAAAAGCGAATGTATCCAAACCAGCACCTAAAATAACATATTGCTTAACACCGAGCTGTATTTCGTTTTGTAAGACTCTTTCACAATATGCGGAACGTGCCAAGGGAGTCGGCGCTAGTTGAACTTGCGTAATCCATTTTAATAATTCTCTCGATTTGCCTTTATATTTTTTGGCAATTTCCTCGTTGAAGAATTCAATACCTTGCACCATATTGTCTTCAATACTTTGAAATTCATCCTTGGAGATTAATTCCTGTGCTAGATAATCATCAAATATTTTCGGCGTATCAAATTGACTATGGTGGGCTCTGCTAAAGGCGGCTATTAATGAAGTTATACTAGATTTCTGCTTCTTCATCCGAACACTCCTTACAATAAAAAATAGGATTCCCCTGGCCAGGAGAATCCTATTATATAAGAAAAAATATTAAATGTAAATTATAGCGCAAATAAATTTTTTTGTCAAGTTTTTGTGTATATCCAGCAGTTTGAATGTGATTAAAATATAATTGGATATTTTTATTTATAAAAAAGGTAGTATTACAGAAGATGGGGGAGAGGGTATATTTGGTTTTGCCATTCAAGTAATCGATTAAAATATTTTTAAATTTTATGTAACTTATTGCAACGTCAACCGTCTATCTCATTAGTAGAATACAAAAAAACTAAAGCAAGCTAGTAACATTCACTTTTCTCAAAAAGACCAGGATTCACTTATTTCGTGACTTCCTGGTCTTTTTGTGCGGGTAATCCTATTTTTTACGAAAAAATAGGACAAATAATGAAACCTTTTAGCTGTTTATTCGTATTCATAAATGAATCTAAAGCTAAGCAATATTAATTAGTAAGATTCACTTTCACTTAAAAGGCTAGAACTTGCATAAATTATGTAGGTATCTAGTCTTTTTTGTAGGTTTCCTACTTGCAAAATACATAGGACATGCGTAACTCCTATGCTCGAAAAAACATAAATTCCTACCAAAAATTGAATGGAAAATATTTTAACTTGTTCCACGCCCCAACTTAGCGTAGTATTAATACGAATCAAAACTAAGTAAGTTAGTAAGATTCACTTTCACAATAAAACCAGGCGCTCTTCTATGAGGGGCATCTGGTTTTTTGTTTTATGAGATTTTAAGAGAATTAATTTATGGGGTAATCTAGCCCTCTACCACCACTACTAGTATTTGGCAGGCATCATGCAATGAAATGTGCTAATGTGACAGATATAAACACACGGATAAGCGCTTATTTTTTCTCTGCCACCAACATTAAAAACATAGGTTTTTCAAAACCATTCCAGAATACATAAAAAGTAACGTACAAAAAGAGTAATCCTGAAATAAACGAACATATTTACATAAGCCTTTTCCCCATTATTTTACCACCTATGCTACTTAAATATGAAAGGATTAGCCCCCAAAGGATTGAAACGGTGATAAATCCGAAGAAGAAGGGAAGTAAGCTTTCAGTAGCTGAATGTCCAATAGTTGTACATGCTACACTGCCACCAACCATTGCGAACCAAACGATTGCAGTTGGTGCAGAAACTACTAACCAAACACCTGTAAAAAAATAGGCCCATAATGATGTCTTTTCAATCGCTTCTCCATGTAAATTTAGCTTTTTAGGCGCAAACGTATCTCGGAAAGCTTGGAAGGTTAAAAGGCAAAGCATGATTTAAATGACATGAAAAATATCCCTTGATCTTAGTTGTTGGGCTTACATTTGTCATCTCACCCATCATAGAATTTGTTTATTCAAAAAAGGTTAGATAATTGATAGTATTCGTTCAAGCAAAAAGGGGGATTATTTTGTTAAAAACAGTACAAATTATTTTATCAATGATAGGCATCACGCTTTCCATTTACGGACTTATGCCACATGATTATCGGCTAAACTTTTTAATGATCCTTTTTCTAGGTTTATTTATGTTAACATTAGGAATTAATGAATTTCGGCGAGAGAGAAAATTATATGGTTGGTTTCTAGTCGGGGTATTTATCTTTTCGGTTTATGTGTCCATTCAAAGCTTCGTATTATTAGTCTAAAAAGTTGAATTCCGCACTTGATGATAATTCTGAGAATTTTTTCTAATTAAAAACATGTTGCAATTATGGATATTTTATTTTAGTATTTTAATATTGTGTCAAAAATAATATTTTTTCTTCTTATCAAGAGAGATGGAGGGACTGGCCCGATGAAATCTCGGCAGCGGAACTATTAAGTTACTGTGCCAAATCCAGCAAGCAATGTTCTTGATAGATAAGAGGAGCGTTTTAAATATAAGGCCTCTTCTTGTTATTTCAAGATGAGGCCTTTTTTATGGTGAAAAAATAAAAAACATGGCTGATTTTTAATTTTTGGAGGTAGACAATGAAGAAAGAGAATCCATGGGCGCTAATCCCATTTGTTGTTTTTATGATTTTATTTATTGGTTCAGGGGTTATAATGGGTGATTTTTATGCGTTCCCTGTCATTGTAGCCATCAGCATTTCGGGTGCTGTAGCTCTAGCGATGAATCGAAAAGAATCGTTTTCCCGAAAGGTTGATATTTTTTGCCAAGGTGCGGGAAATTTAAATGTCATGCTGATGGTTATTATTTTTCTATTAGCAGGGGCATTTTCAGAGGTAGCGAAGGGGATGGGGGCCGTAGATTCCACTGTTAACTTTGCTTTATCGATTATTCCGCAAAACCTGCTTATCGTAGGTTTATTCATCATTGCCTGTTTCATCTCTCTATCCATGGGTACATCAGTGGGGACGATTGTTGCGCTGGCGCCAATTGGAGTTGGGATAAGCGATCTTACGGAGCTATCTATTGCTTTAGTGATGGCAGCGGTTGTAGGCGGTTCGATGTTTGGTGATAATTTATCTTTTATTTCAGATACTACTATTACTGCCGTTCGTTCACAAGGCGCGCAAATGAAGGACAAATTTAAGGTCAATTTTTGGATTGTATTGCCGGCAGCTATTATCACAAGCATTATTTTAGGGTTTATGACATCCGGGGAAGCAGCTCAAGTAGAGCATCTAAGCTATAATTGGATAAAAATTATTCCCTATGTTTTAGTTATTATTTTAGCGTTATCTGGAATGAATGTTTTCCTCGTTCTTGCATTAGGGATTATTCTCGCCGGTGCTGTTGGCTTAGCAGATGGCAGCTATCACATAATGAGCCTTATACAAAAGATTGGCGAAGGAATGGAAGGGATGTATGAAATCGCCTTTCTAGCTATATTAATAGCTGGAATGGTGGAGGTTATTAAATTTAATGGTGGAATTGACTTTTTGCTCCGTCTTGCAACGCGCAGGATTAAATCGCAGAAGGGTGCTGAATTTGGTATAGCTGGTCTTGTGGGTCTAACTAATTTATCTACGGCTAATAATACAATTGCTATTTTAATTGCCGGGCCGCTTGCCAAAAATATTGCTGACCAGTATGAGATTGAGCCGAGAAAGTCCGCAAGTATTTTAGATATTTTCTCCTGTACAGTCCAAGGTCTTCTCCCATACGGAGCCCAATTCCTTGTAGCCGCAAGCGTAGCTAAAATATCGCCAGTTAGTATCTTGCCGTACTCTTTCTATCCAATTCTTATTGGTATTTGTGGTGTGATAGCGATACTCATTGGATACCCGAAAAAAAAGAAAGCCTAAACTTTATTTTCAGACTGTAGACAAAAGCCGTTGAGAAGTTCACTCTCGATGACTTTTGTCATTTTTAGTATTTGGTAATATACTACCAAATTCAACATACTCTTTGAAGATAGATGCTCTCTAAACCTAATTGATCATTCGTTAACATTTCTAATTGTTCACGCTCATAGATTTGATTTTTCGTCATCGAAGCCCCTTACAGTCGAAAATAAAAAAGCCCAGTTGCTCTATTAATTGAAGCCTGGGCTTTGCTTAAGTATTTGGAACGAGCTGTTACTTTCTTGCCTGAATTAAAGTAAACCAATCATTGTCGTTGAACTTGCCAGAAACATTGTATATGGGCTGATAGAATCCTTTTGTATCATACATATACGAAAGCTCAATCGATTCAATCTCAATTTGGTCTCCTTTTTTTATAATCAGGTCTTCCTCCTGTACGAGTGCGTTATACTTTATTTGAGGAAAATCGCCTTCCTTTATTCGTTCATATATTTCTGCAGGAGACAGTATATTTACCTCCCGTATAAATTGATTTTCATGAAGACTGTATGTTAATGAATAGATGTGACCATCCGGCTTTAGGCCAAGACTGGCATCTCCAGTCCAGTAATCTTTATTTACATCAGGACGGTCTGGTAATGTCCATTCAAATTCACCATTCTCCTGTACAGCAAATTCTGCATCTTGAGGTGGTAGTATAGAAAGTTCATCCATCAATGACTTCGCCTTTTCTTCTTGCCCTTCAGCTGAAGTTTGCTCCGGCGTATAATTATTCTCGGTTAACCACCATTGTCCCTCTGAATTATTTGTAACCAATGTATACGGGACCCCATTCTTATCTTCCACTAGCGTTTCGTCATTGTCCTTGGCATCAGATGCATTCATCTCTGATAATCCTAGTTTCTGTTGTAATAGGTCTTTTACGTCATCCTCTTGAATGATTTTCTTATAGACAGGAGCAACGATGGGTGCTGCGCTTAATTCCAATGATGTGGATACATGAACATCTGACATTTTTGATTTTGTATATGCGTTTATTGCTAGATGACCAAACTCCTGTTGGGCGTAGACAATGTTCATAACGATAAAGATTAAGCCCATCAATAGAGGTATAGCAAGGTTTCCAATCAGTGTTTTCACCTTTACCTTTTTGTTATGGACAATAGAAGCGACAAGTTTGTATAATTGGTAGCCAATAATACCGCCAAGTGAGTTATTGATTAAATCATCAAGCTCAAAAATCCCTGCTCCTGAAAGTGCCTGATAAGTTTCGATAGAGGCTGTCGCACCTACAACTACTAGAAGAAGCCACTTAAACTCTTTAAATTTAGCCATAATTAAAGGTAAAAGCATTCCTAATGGTACAAACATTAATATATTAAATAGACAATTTTGGAGATCACGTAAAGAGTATTTTTTCCACGCGTCTATATAACCGCTGAATGGCTGAAGGTTCAACTGCATGAAATGTGAAGTGCCACGGCCAATCACTGTTAGCTCCAAAACAAATACAATATATCCGATAAAGATTGCACCAAGAAGAAGCTTCTTTACAGGAATTTGTTTTTGGTGATCTGATCGTCGTCTTTGATAATAAAAGAAATAAAGTCCAATTAGTAAAAATTCAAGGCCAATAATTATGATGACGGGCAGCATCAAAATTTTGATGTTGCTCATGATTTCAGTAATTCCCAAGATGTGATACTCCTTTTTCTGATGATGATTTTCAAATGCTATATGCCAGATAATTCTCAGTAATGTCGACCTTCATTATTGTAAATGGAAATTATTAATAATTAGAGAGAATATTTATGAAGATTTCTTAAGAAAAGGGAAAGCCCAAGCACGCAATTATTTTGTGCTTGGGCAGTTAGCTTGTTCGTTATAGACAATAAACTTGATTGTTAATAAGGAGTTTGATCGCTCTTTAATGTATAAACAAAAATACAATAATAGGGATTATTAATGATGGCAGAAGATTTAAGGTATTACATTTTTTTATGCCTAAAATACTTAAACCAGACGCTAATATCAATATACCTCCTATAATCGTCAATTCATTTAGAAGATCATTATTGATGGAATTCTCCATTAAACTAGCTATTAAATAAATGGAACCTTGCCATAGAAATAGTACAATACCTGCAACAGCTATTCCAATACCAAATGTAGTGGCTAAAACAACCGAAGTAATTCCATCCAATATACCATTCGTGAGCAGATATGTATAATCTTGCTTTAATGCAGCCTCTATAGGACCTAATATAGATAATGACCCAATACAAAATAATAAAATCGCAGTCGATAATCCTTCAGCTAAATTCCCCTTAGAGTATTTATTCACTAAAGCATTAAATTTTGATTCTAAATTAAGTTTTTGTCCTAATAATCCGCCTATAGCTAGACTGACAATAAAAAGTACCGGATATTTACTGGAAGGTAAATGTTGAACTAGAGCATTTATTCCTAATCCCATTGCTGCTAATCCCATGGCCTGCATGAGGATTTGATGGTATTCATCTTTTATCCCATTTTTAAAAATACTTCCAATGATGCTTCCGACTATAATCATCATTGTATTAAATATTGTTCCTAACATAATTCATTCTCCTTAAAAAAGTGTTCTTACGTAAAAAAATAAACCCTCCGGTAAGGGGAGGGTCAAGACTTTATTGGTATTTGTATTTCTGTCAAATAATCTTCTTTACTTCCTGAAATGTAATGGTCAATTATGGTTCTTTCAATGGAATCTCCAATCACTTGGAAACCTTGATCTTTAATAAAATTCAGTAAGGCTTTATAATGTGCGGGAGAATGATTATGATTGCCGTTAAAATAAATACAGGCATATTTTCCTTCAGGAAGCGTGGCCAATAAAGGACTATGCCTATCCTCCTCCTCGACTAAAATAAATATTGAGTTGTATTCATGAAACTGGTTATTTAATAGATGACGAATACTTACGGTTAGGCCAACGCCCCCAATAAATATAGAAGAATTCATATTCGACAAATTCTCTAATTGTCGCAAAGAAATTTCCAGTTGATGCTCGGAACTGATTTTTTCCATTAATCGTACGATTCTTCGCTCTTGTTTTTCCATTATGAATGGGACTCCCAATGCCTTTATCTCTCGTGCCCATTTAATATCCTTAATTCGATCTTGGAACCTTCGATTAATTCGTTCCAGTTCTTGAATCTTTTCTTCGGTTAATCGTTTCTGTTCCTCTAAGAGATGCAAAAAGTCGTCGATATCCCTGTGATCTAAATGTCCTTTAATTTCCTTTAATGAAAAGCCTAATTCCTTTAAATAGTTGATAGTATTTAATTGCTCAAATTGTTCTGTTGAATAGTATCTATAGCCGTTGTTTTTATCTGTGTGCATGGGTTTTAATAAATCAATTTCATCATAATATCTAAGGGTTTTTATAGTTGTTTTATGGAGCTTAGCCATTTCACCAATTGAAAATCTATTTTTCATTTATATCTTCCTTTAAAAAACGTCCTATTATCATTATAGTACTTGATTTTGTCCGAGCCCGATAAAAATTAGGTATTGTACGAGAGCATCGATATGCTGTCGAGTTTGTTTGGACAAAAAAAGAAGCCATTATTTCGGGTAGGGTATGGACCGCCAGATTAGAGAGGGGAGATAAGTGAATGTGTTTTACAAATTGCCCAGATATGTTGAAAAGAACCGTAGTTGGATGAGATGTAGTGCAAATACGGTTCTATCGTTAATTGTATAAAATGATTGTTACTAGCATGAATCTAAAGTTTTAGGTGATACTATTCATTGCTTAATTTTTATTTTTCATGGTCCAATCATTGTGTATGATGTCTTGAAGAACATTTTTTAGTTGTATAAATTGCTGCTCTGAAATATTTGATTGTTGCATGACTTGGCGTGATACCTCAGGTAGCTTGCGACGAACATCATTGCCCACCTCTGTTAAATAGATTTGCATTTGTCGTTCATCATCTTTGGAACGCTCACGACAAATATAACCCTTTGCCTCTAATTTTTTTAGCAATGGTGTTAATGTACCCGAATCTAAAAATAAACGTTGTCCTAATTCTTTTACCGTTATTTGTTCGTTTTCCTCCAATGCTAAGATGGCGATATAGCCTGTATAAGTTAAATCATATGGCTTCAATAATGATGTATAGTGTCGAATGATTTCCTTTGATGTGGCATACAAAAGAAAGCATAGTTGATTATCTAAATGATTAGGCATAAAAATCCCCTCTTCATGTTCTTCTATTAACATTTATATTAAAAATAAAGTTCCTACTTGTCAAACACAATTAAATTGTGTACAATTCAATTTGTAAAAATTAAATTGTGTGCAATTTAAAATAATGGATATAGAAAAGGAGTTTTCGTTTATGAAAGAATTATACTCAACGACTATGATTAATGAGGGTGGGCGGAGTGGCACATCCTATGCAGAGGATCAATCCCTGTCTTTAAAAATTGCACCACCAGGCTCAAAATTAGACAATGTAACAAACCCAGAGCAATTATTTGCTGCGGGGTATAGTGCCTGCTTTAATAGTGCGTTAGATTTGATTAAACGCCAAAAAAAGCTTAAAAATGCATCAACAATTCAAGTAACCGTTAAGTTAATGGAGCAAGCTGCTTTTGATTATGTACTTTCTGTGAATATCGAAGGACATATTGAAGGGGTAACGCTGGAAGAGGCACAGCAATTATTAGAGCTAACACATACTGTATGTCCTTATTCAAAAGCGACAATGGGAAATATTGATGTAACAATTAAAGCAGTTTAAATTTTTTGAAAAAGAGGGAAATCATATGCTATCAACTTCAACACTAAAACAAATTATGCAGGAGCGTAAATCTGTTCGTAAATACAATGCGAATACTAAAATATCTCGTGAAACAATCATGCAGCTACTACAAGATGCTATTTCAGCGCCTTCTTCGAGCAATATGCAGCCTTGGCGATTTATCGTCATTGATGATAAGGAAATCCAAAAGAATATTAATTTCTTTTCATTTAATCAAGAGCAGATCGAAACAGCCTCTGCTATTATTGCTGTCATTGGAGATATTGAGATGTATGTAAATGCTGAGGAAATCTATGCAAAAAATGTGGAGTTAGGCTATATGCCAGAAGAGATTGCGAAAAAACTGGCTCAGGACGCATTAACAATGTATGGGTCAGCTTCGACAAAAACATTAGAGAACATCGTCCATTTTGATGCTGGCTTAGTAACGATGCAAATTATGTTATTAGCGAAAGAAATGGGTTATGATACAGTTCCGATGGGTGGGTTTGATAAAGCTAAGTTTGCGGAATACATGAAATTACCTGCAAATGAAATACCTATTTTATTATTAGCAATTGGTGAAGCGGCGGCACCTGCTTACGGTTCTTCACGTCTTCCAATAGATCGCCTTGTAAGATTTAATCAATAATTTTTAGGCAGTTCGCTCATTGCGGGATGAGTAAATAAAGCAAAAGCAAAGCACAGTCGCTAAGAGGCTGTGCTTTGTTTCGGTATGTGTATTTGTTTTGGTTTAATTATTTTTCTTGTGGAAGAATTCTTTTGCCATTGCTATACGTTCACTTGGCAATGTACGATTAAGCTCTTCTTCTAACCATGCAATTGTTTTACCTCGTAAATAGTTCCGCATTTGCTCTTCAGCTTCTAACATCACTATATTAATGGTGCAATTGGATGTACCTGATGCACAGGAATCACAATTTCCAGTTTGGTTTGCAAAATTTGCTTTGATGTTCTTACATTGAAATATGGGACTTTCACCCTCTACAGCTTTTACAACATCCCAAAAAGAAATATCTTCAGGCTTTTTACTAAGCTTATATCCTCCTTTAACACCAGATACTGAACTGACAATCCCGGCTTTAGATAGCTTACCTAATACTTTTGATAAATATGTTTCTGATAGCCCTTGAAATTCTGATAAATCCTTGATTCCAATACTTTCTTCTGGTGGTACATCTATTAAATAGACAAGGCTGTGTAATGCGTACTCTACCATGACACTATATTTCATTTATTCACCTACTTCTAATCCCTTTAGAAAACTTACATGTACCTTGTATATTATCATACCTCAAAAATACTTCATCTAAATTAAATCAATTTGACAAAAATTAAAAACAGGCATATATTAAAGACAATAATAATCAACGATTAGATTAATCGACGATTATCATTATCTTTAATTTCTTGTAGGGAGGCAGTGTGGTAAGTAAATTTAATCGGAACAAATAATTTTCAAATTCTTCATGCCCAAGAATGGCGTGATTGAATAAGAATGAATTTTACTAAACGATCATCAATCAAGGAATTTAATTGAATCGGAGGAATGTAACATGGAACAACGTATGGATTATTATCATATTGCACCTGATGCCATGCAGATCATGATGGAAATGGAGAAATACACGAAAAAGAATGGTATCGATAGAAAACTTCGTGAGCTAATTAAAATCCGTGCTTCACAAATAAATGGATGTGCCTTCTGTATGAACATGCATACTGCTGATGCAAAAAAAATGGGGGAAACTGAACAGCGTCTATTCTGCATAAGTGCTTGGAGAGAATGTACATTCTATTCAGAAGAAGAAAAGGTCGCTTTAGAGTTAACCGAACACATTACTTTAGTGTCTGAAATGCGTGTACCTGATGATTTATATAAACGAGTTCGTAATTATTATACAGAGAAAGAATATGTAGATTTAGTCATTCTAATTAACCAAATCAACAGCTGGAATAGAATCTCGATTGCTATGGGCAACTTCGCAGAATAATATAAAGGATTTGTTAGTAGGTAGAAATGTTGATAAACCAGCATTTCTGCTTTTTTATTTAATTGGAAATCAGCTTTCTCGATATGATCTAATGAATTGATGGTTAATTCATTTTCCACGTCACATTTTTCATGTTTGCGTTGAGCAAACATGGTGAGCTCCAATAGCTGTTTCATCTCCAATATTAATATCACTTCAGCAAATTTCCATTATACTTCCACGTTTTTCTGCAATTTCATCTTTAAATAAGTGGTAAACCCTATCGTACAAATGAAAGTGAATGTTAAAATTTTAGTTTATTTTTTTTCGTTTTTTTGTTTCCAAAAATTTCATCTTGCCAAAAAACAAACATTTGTTCTAATATGTATACAAACAAATGTTCTTACATATGATAAGTGAAGGGAAATCCATTCATGGAATTGGATAAAGTTGGGTTCCCTGAAGCTGTTACTAGTTGTAGGAATGGAAACTAAAGGTACACCAAAATTTTGAGAGATAGTGGAGGAAACTACGATGAGAGAGCAACTGATTAAAGCTATGCAGCGCAATCAACTAGTGGACATTATGTATATAGCCAAAAATGGTTCCGTCACAAAAAGACGTGTAAGAGTCATTAAAATTGTTGGCGATTCATTTCAAGCATTTTGTTTTACGAGGCAAGCAAAGCGTTCCTTTATCATCAGAAATGTTCTCGCGGTTACTCCTGTTTTCCGAAAAGAGCGTGAGGTTGTATGAACTATGGGGAAATGCCGAATAGACCTATTATGTGTATAGATATGAAGTGCTTTTATGCCAGCTGTATCGCTATGCTACATGGGATTGATATTTTAGAAACACCTGTCGCTGTAGTAGCCAATTTCGACCAACCAGGCAGTGTAGTCCTTGCTGCATCACCATTGATGAAGGAAAAATATAAAATCAAGACTGGCAGTAGACGTTACGAAATTCCGAAACATCCCGATATCCAATTATTTGAACCTAAAATGTCCTTTTTTATACAGATGTCCATGACTATTACTAGGCTCATCGCTAATTATGTTCCTGTAGATGCCATACATGTTTACAGTGTAGATGAAAGCTTTGTCGATTTAACAGGTACTGAAAAGCTTTGGGGATCACCTGAAAAAGCAGCTCGAGAAATACAGGCCGCCATTTTGGATCAATATAATGTACCAAGTGCTGTTGGCTTAGGTCCCAATATGCTAATGGCTAAATTGGCATTGGACCTTGAAGCAAAGAAAACGGGTTTTGCTCAATGGACGTACGATGATATACCGAAAAAGCTTTGGCCAGTCAGACCCTTGTCCGAAATGTGGGGAATCGGCAAACAGATGGAAGCCAACCTAAATAAGTTGGGGATTCAAACAGTTGGTGGGTTGGCCAATGCAGATTTGAATGATTTAGAAGAGCAATTTGGTGTGATGGGCAATCAGCTATATCATCATGCATGGGGAATCGATCTATCAAAGCTAGGGGAACCGTTAATTACTAATGGAGCATTAAGTTTTGGAAAGGGTCAAATGTTAATGAGAGATTATCATACACGAAAAGATCTATCGGTAGTGCTATTAGAAATGTGTGAGGATGTCATGAAGCGAGCGAGAGATGCTGGTTTTGTTGGTCGTACAATTAGCCTGGGTCTTTCATATAGTCGGAATGCGATGACCAAAGGGTTTCATCGATCTAGAACGATTGATACACCAACAAATGAAACACTTGTCATGTATAAAACGTGCATAGAATTGCTGGATGAACACTTTGCGGGAGAACCGGCAAGGCAGTTATCGGTAAGAATATCCAATCTTGAGAGGGAGCATAGTATCCAATTGGATTTATTTGATGAAAGAAAACCACAACGGCAGCTCATCGGACCTACGATGGATGCCATACGCAACAGGTTTGGAGCAACAGCGTTGTTACGAGCGGTTTCGTTTACCGGGGCAGGGACAGCCATCAAGCGTGATCGCTTAGTTGGTGGTCATTTGGCATAGGAGTGATTGGATGATAAAAGACAGAGGTAATATAAAATGGGCATCTATGATGATGCCGGAGCATTTGGACCTGCTAAGGGAATGCAAAGAAGTCTATACAGCGCAACCAAGAGAGCTGACAGAATGGGAACTGGAAGAGTTACAGCAAACAATCGATACAGCCTATCATCAGCAGCAAGATGTTCAATTAAATGTTTGGAACGATGGAAAAATCATGCATTGGACGGGAATCATTCATGCCATTAACCTATCTACAAACGAACTGTTACTTGAAACACTATTGACAACGAGACGTGTTCCAATCCAGCATATTCAATCAGCTCAACTAGAAGCTGATTATTATGATTAAAGCTGAACAACGCCAGCTATTACACAAGTATTTATTGTTGGAATTAGCTGTAAAATCAGTACAGCATGATTACCGATTTGCTGAACAATTTAAAATGAAAATCGTGTTTGTACCTTTAATGGATGCATTATTAAAAGATTTACGTCAAGAGTATTTTGATCTCAAAAGGCAGCTTAACCAGCAACATATACGAGTGGTAGGCTGGCATCGTGTGGATGAATATTTTAGCGATGTCCAAATTGCAACGGCAGGTAATGATGTAGTCCTCCGCTATGCTAACCAGGCTTTGAAGACACAGGTTGAAAAGCTCGTCCTCCGTTATCTCGATAAATGATTGGTTTTCAAAATGAGTCATAAGTTACAATATACCAAAAGGGATATTTTGGGGGATGATAACTGTGAGCATTTCTATTTGTACAGCTACTAGCAAGGATTATTATGCCGTGAATAGTCTTGTGAGAGAAGGGCACGAAGAACATGTTCCCATGTTATGGAAGAACCAGCCATTTTTAAAAGTGTTGAATCGGTTATGCCAGAATCTTATTTTAAAGACTTACTTGAAGATCAAAACAGTCGTATTTTTATCGCCAAGAACGATGAATTAGTTGTAGGATTGGCAATAATAAGCATTGAACATTCACCTACATTTCAATCTTTGGTACGACGTAAATATGCCTATATTCATGATTTTGGTGTGAGAAAGACTCTACAAAAGCAAGGGGAGCTACATCTATAGAATTAAATGTTTGGGAATTTAATGCCAATGCAATTGCATTTTACGAACATATAGGAATGAAGGGGATAAGTAGAAAAATGAACATGAATATTTGAAGCTACGGCAAAAAAGATTAAACCAGGTGCTCACTGAGAATCTGGTTTTTATTCTTCATTGTATTGCTTCATAAGTTCCTGTAGCTTACTTTTAATTTGCTCCCGTACTATTGGGGGATGTTTTACATTGGCCTCCATGCCTAAGCCTAGAAAAAAATGGACTAACCACGGTGTAAAGGAAGAGTTCACTTTTGCGAGTATCTTCCCGTATCCATTCTCACGAAGCTCCATCCACTGGGATAACCATAGTTCTGATTGACAATGTCTTACTCCTTCTGGTGTTAACTCAACCTCAAGATCTAACATATGTTCTTCATTCGCTGGCACGATCCACGACTTGATGTGCTCATTTGTCATGTCCAATTTCAGGCTTTGATCTTCAGCTAAAGAAAAATCTTTCACCCGATCTATGCGAAATACTCGATAATCCTCTGCTAGGAAACAATAAGCCTGACAGTACCAAAGCCCATTCATCGTATAGATTCCAAGAGGTTGAATAGTTCTATTTTTAGTAGTGGCCGCTTCATACAAAATTGTGACAACATGCTGTTCAAGTGCAGCCTCCAGTAATTCCTTTAAAAAGGGCACTTCTAATTCATGCGGAGGCACCCAAAATAAAAGACGTTGCTGCATACTTTCAATCTTTTGCTTTAGCTCACTTGATAAAAAGTAGAAAAATTTATCCAATGCCGTTTTTACTTCATTTTTGAAGGGGAGAGCTTTGTAATTATGTAATGATTGGCAAGCAAAGAACAATGCAATTGCCTCGTGTTCGGTAAAGCTAATAGGTGGCAGCACTTTTTCATGCAAAACACGATAACCACCATTAGGCCCAGCTTCGGAATAAAGCGGTACACCTAGTTCACTCAGTTCCATTAAATCACGAATCATTGTTCGGCGTGAAACACCACATTCTTCAGCCATCTCCTGAATGGTAAATTTTTTACGTTCATTGACCTTCATCATGAGCTGAATAAGTCTTTGCGCCTTGTGCATCAAAAGCTCCTCCTCATTAAAAAACTAAATTAATAGTGACAGTAGTTGTCACTATTATCCGGTATAGTAAAACTGGAAGTCAATGTTTATGAACTTTTAATAAAAAGTACATTGACCACATCATGAAGAGCATAAAAGGAGAAAAAATGGCACAAGACAAACACAACTTTGAAGTGGAAGTGATGTTAACGAAAAGGGGGATGGGTCATGGCTGACACATTTGAGGGTAAATATACAACAGATTTCTTCCATCAATTTATAACTATATTACAGGCTGAATACCCTGCCTTTGATTCACATAAGTTCATGGATTTAATCCATGATGACGATTGGGAAATGAAAAAATTCAAACAGCGTATTAGGCATATCAGTACTTCTTTAAGGACAACTTTGCCGACATCCTACTGTGAGGCATTATCAATATTGATGAAAATTGCACCTAAGTGTAAGGGAGTGGAATATTTATTTTTACCTGATTTTGTAGAAGTAAATGGACTAGATGATTGGCAAACCTCCATTCATGGATTAGAAGTGTTTACGGAATTCTCCAGCGCAGAGTTTGCTGTTCGGCCTTTTATTTTAAAGGACCCTCAAAAGATGATGAATCAAATGTTAGAGTGGGCGAGCCATTCTAATCCTCATATTAGACGATTAGCTAGTGAGGGGTGTCGCCCTAGGTTACCATGGGCATCGGCATTGGAAATATACAAATTGGACCCGTCACCAATCTTACCGATATTGAACCTGCTCAAACAGGATCCATCTGTCTATGTACAGAAAAGTGTCGCTAATAATGTAAATGATATTTCCAAGGACCATCCCGAACTAGTGAAACGCCTTGCGCGTGAATGGCACGGAGAGAGTTCAATAACAGATTGGATTATTAAGCATGGATGTCGAGGTTTATTGAGAAAAGGAGATGCTGAGGTACTTTTCTTGTTCGGCTTTGACAACTCTCCAGATGTAACAATCCATGAGTTAGCGCTAGGAAAAGATAGGTTGGCGATTGGACAAACCCTTGATTTTGCATTTACAGTTCAGACTAATTCTACAGCACCACAGAAGCTCCGTATCGAATATGCGATAGATTTTGTCAAAGCAAATGGAACGACTTCAAGGAAGCTATTCAAAATAACGGAACGCACCTTCGAAAAAGAGAGTCACCAATATACACGGAATCACCATTTTCATGATTTAACAACCCGAAAGCATTATCCAGGTCAACATAAGCTAGCGGTAATAATAAATGGAAAGGAGCTAGCTACAACAGAATTTTGCGTTGAACGCTAAAGTAACCATACTGGTTGGATGAGCGACTTTAATGAAAGTATTGAAGAGACATATTGGAGGCTAATAAACCACTTAAGGGTCACTGAGATGGGAGTGACCCCATTTAACTAGATTATTTAAAAAATTGTGGCTTTTCTACCTTAATAGACGCTACTTCTCCGCAGTCTTTACAAAAGTTAAAAATAAACGGGGAGCCAACTGAAAAGACAGAATCAATAGGTCTAACATTACCTTGATTAAAATCGCCACCAACTTGTCCAATCGTAAAAGAATTACTACCACAGGACTTGCAAACTAACTTTTTATCCTCCACGCCATCACCTCGTTACGTAATATATGTAAATTGTATCATAAAAAGGGTGATTTGACATTCTAGCTCATATTTCAACATTATTCACGACTTTATATCGACAAATTTTAGAGGATTTACTTGGAATTTGAAAAATGGTTTTATAGTAACATAGGGTGTATAAAGATGAGGAGGTTTTATATGCCTGATTTATTGCTAATCCTTTTTTTATTAAACCTGTCTATATTTCTTTTGCATGAAATGGATGCGATAAGGCGCTCGGAGTGGCGATTATTTATCGTATTAAAAGATATGAAAGATTCAAAGGCTTATCAAGTATTCACAGTTATTCATCTTTTTCTTTATGTCATTATTCTTTCCTTATTATTCAGTCCCTATCAAACAATAACGTTTTGGGTTCTGGATATATTCTTTATCATACATACAATCCTACACCTATTATTTGAAAGACATCCTCGAAATGGATTTAAAAACTCGTTTTCAAGAGCTATCATTTATCCGATGGGAATTCTTGCAGCCATCCACTTATACTTTTTAATAAATGTTTAGTCACATCTTTTAAGGCATTAAATTTAAATGGAGGCTATCCTTTGGTACAAAGAAAAAAATGAAAAGCCCTATACTAATGTATAAGGCTTTTCGGCATGAACTAAAATCTAGAAAATCTGTGTTAATTCCGAATTTACAAACCGTTGGGCAGCAATGATAGTACCTGAAGCTGTGCGTCCATAAACGCTATATATTCCGCCATTTTGATTGGGAACAATTTCAACTTCATACTGAGGCGAACTTCCAACAGCTGGAGTTACAAAAGTAGAACCATTAGCAACTGCCGCAAAAGGTGTAGTGGACAATAATTGTCTCGAACCGTTTAATCTAAAAACTCTTACTACGCCAGTTAGCAAACCTCCAGTGAGATTAAGAACTTTAACACGAACACTACTTGCATTAGCTGGTTGATTTCCTGTGTTTTCAATTGGACCAGTAGTTAAAGGCATGTATTCACCTCCTTGCAACTAGAAAATATATAATCTGCAGATTACCTTTATATAATATGTAGCTCCTTGTTAAATCTCTAGTTGTATTCATCATTCAGCTTTGATTAAAAAATAGGTGGGTAGATTAGTAGAAGATTTATCAATATTTAAATCGAAATAACTAATGTGAAAAGGGTAATGAAGAGGGGACTATACATAGAAAAAAGCTGATTAGATATGATTCTAATCAGCTTCTATTTTTAGCTTTTTCTGTGTCATCTTTTTTACTTCTAAGTAGCAATGCCATAAATATAAAACTCGCTACCCAAAAGGAAAAAAATAAATTTTCGAGCAAAGCCCAATTATCATTTATGAAATAGTCCCAAATCATAGTAATTAAAAATAATGTTACAAGGAAAGCAAAATACAGTAATTTTCCTAATATGGTCAACCGAAACACCTCTTATGTAAATTATAATGGTGTACTAATCACTCTAAGGAGGCTGCGACGGTCAACTAGCGCCACAGCCTTAATCAGTGCGTGCGATACACTCTATCATAGTGTGTGTCATTTGTGATTACTTATACATAAAAAAAACTAGCTGTAACGTCGTCACACGCTACAGCCTATAATACATTTACATTCCTCGATTCGGGGAAAGAGAGTTAATTTTATTTTTCTGGGTAATTCACATGTAATGGTGGTGGAACAAGCCAGCCTTTATTTTTATTCAAGCGTAAAAGTTTAGCACCAAGTTGAGCCTTTGCCATATGGAATTGACCATACATTAAAGCGATATCTTCTCGTGTAGAAGTACCCATAGCTTGGCTACATGCAACTAATCCAGCAGCAACGTCAGCGGTAAGTGCAGCACTTATTTCCGGATCATTAAACTTTGCGCCAGGTGGAATGTCTTCCAATCTTGCTACAGGTCTTTCAGGTGAAGCTGGAGGTAAAGCAATCCCATTTGTTTTTAAAATCTTTTCTAATTGCTTTACTTCTTCTTTACATGTTTCGACGATATCTTCAATGATTTTTTTTAGATCTTCATCTCCAGCGTGATTATAAAACGTTTGATAGCCAGAAATCATACCATAGTCTGCAATTAAACTTGACCAAACACTAAAAACTTCACCGTAATGCAATGGTTCATCTTTTGGATTTCCACCAAGAATACCCATACTTTCACTTCCTTTTCTGGTTTTCACCTTTTTTTAACCAAGAGTAGTATGAGTGAAAAGGGAAATGGAATACCCATTTTTAAAAAATTATTTGAGGTATCAATTTTTGTTATACCAGTATCTAGCCGACAAGAAAATTTATTGCATTCACTAATAGAAGCCACAGCGATCGAAATCACTGCAGCTCTTTAAGTAGTGAGACACTACGCAGTTTTATATTGGCTGTTTATTGTCAAATTATACGTTATATTTATATGAAAACATAAAGTTAAAAGTATAGAATGTCACCAGAAGGATAAGTTAAAACTTATTGGAGGTGAATGAATTGACAAAAGAAAAGCAAAAGAATGAATTAGAGCAAGAGGAAATCGGAATGGAATTGAATCCAGAAGAACTCGAAATAAAAGAGGAAAAAGAGCAAAAAAAAGAACAGCCATTTCCTAATATAGAAAAGAAGTAAGAGATGAAGCCACAATCCTCGGGTTGTGGCTTCATTTATAAAGAAAGAGGGTTTATATGGACAAAGATTTAAATTATGGTGATGACTATAAATTTATTCCGGCAACTTCTATTGGGAGTGGCGTTGGTCTAGAAGTAGTGCCTGATTTATATCAATATACTATTCGAATTGTGAATATTGTACTTTATGGTGACCCAAATACAAAAGAATTTGTGCTCATTGATGCAGGAATGCCCAAAAGCGCAGAGGAGATAATTTCAGTAGTTGAGAAACGTTTTGGTCCCAATGCTCGGCCTAAAGCGATTATTCTGACGCATGGGCATTTTGATCATGTGGGAGGAATTATCGAACTAATAAACCGATGGAATGTCCCTGTCTATGCCCATGCTTTGGAAATGCCCTATTTAACTGGAACAGAAAGCTATCCAGAAGCTGACCCTGCTGTAAGTAGCGGGTTGGTGGCAAAAATGTCGCCTCTTTTTCCAAACGAAGCCATTAATTTAGGGGAGAACATTCAAGCAATTCCTTCAGATGGTAGTGTACCATTTATGCAAGGTTTCCAATGGATTCACACTCCTGGGCATACTCCGGGGCATATATCATTATATCGCGAAAAGGATAAAGCTCTTATTGTTGGAGATGCATTTGTGACTGTCAAACAAGAATCCCTTTATAAAGTTATTACACAGACAAAGGAAATTAGTGGTCCACCTAGATATCTAACAACGAATTGGCAAGCTGCTCGAAAGTCTGTTGAAAAATTAGAAGCATTAAAACCATCTGTTGCGATCACGGGTCATGGATTACCAATGGAAGGTAAAGAATTGACAAGAGAATTAAAAAAACTTGTAGATAATTTTGAACAAATTGCTCTCCCAAAACAAGGTAAATATCTTCATTAATTTATGTTTGAAAAACGTAGCGTTGTCTTGTCACATTAAATAGCTCGGCATTAGCTATGTCTTTTATGAACATTGAAGAAGTTTGTAAGGCACTGTTTTGCTATACAGAGAATTTGACTGTCTGGCAATAGTGTTTCTAAGTAAACTGACTGATTTCTAAAATAGATAAAACGGCAAAATCCATTTATTATGTATGAATTTTTGCCGTTTTTTGATGTGTTACTACTTTTTTGAAGTAAACATTTAAAATAATTTTAAATTATTTGCAACCTTTTGTGACCTTTATACGAGGATAGGTTGAAAGGTGGGAAGAGATGGAACTTGAAACAATATATATCACCTATATGAATGATATATATCGCTATTTATATTCACTTACGAAAAATCATAGTGCAGCGGAGGATTTGCTTCAGGATACATTTACAAAAGCGCATATTACCCTTCTTGGCCAAGAAATTCAAGACATCAAACCTTGGCTTTTTAAAGTAGCTTACTATACATATATCGACAGTACACGAAAAGAGAAGCGGTATGTAACTTCCGATAAAATTGATCAAATTCATTCCAATACACCGGAGCAAATCATAGTCGAACAAGATGCTTATTTGAAATTAATCAACCTACTAGAACAAATTAAACCAATCGAAAAGCAAATTATTTTGTTATGTGATGTACATGACTGTACAAATGAGCAAGCTGCAAACATCTTGCAATTAAATGTGAATACGGTGAAAAGTCATTTAGCGCGAGGTCGCAAAAAAATGCGCGCACTAATTATAAGGGAGGAATAAAGGTGGATTCTTATAAACAATTATTACAGCAAGCAAAGAATAGTGAAAAAGGGGAGGCACCTTCAACAAATGTTATAAAAAAAGCCATTGCATCATCTAAGTGGAAACTGATTGTAACAACACTGACGATTGCCCTTTTAATTGTCCCAACTTGTTATATGCTAACTTTTTTGTACTATGCTTTTGGTACAAAGTCTACAACCTTAATGGATGTGACAAGTCAGACTCTTTATGTAACGGAACCGAATACGACATTGGAGGAACTTGAATTTGATATGGAATTCTCGCTCTTTTCAATGGGATTATCATTTGAGCAATACAAGCAAATTGGTGACGAGGTCTACCCCGTGAAGCATTATGATACACGCTTTATGTTAAATAATTTAGTGGGAAAGAAGATTACTTCAAAACTTGAAAAATTGTATCCAAAATATCCAACTGAAACGAACCAATGGTTAGTACATCCTAATAATCGAGGAGAATTTAATACAATTGAGGAGCAAAGAAAATTAAAAGGGTTACCCAATGAAACCGTTGTAGAAGCGTATCTTTCTTTCAATGATTTATATACAGTAGATCAAGTTGTTCAGCACATGCCAAATGTAGATGTTACATGGGCAGCAATCTATACAGGAGTAGAGGACACCATGCTAAGTGCAAATGGGAATGTTGTATCGCCTATTGGCTATCCTGTACAACCTGATCAAACAAATTGGTCGCCATTTAAAGGTGCTACTTCTCATGAACAAACTTTTTTATCCATCTTAAATTTTCTAGTTGATTATGAGGAGACGGCTACTGCTGTTTCCGCTCATAAAAATCTGGACCTAAAAGAGAGAATCCATTATTTAAAACAGCATGATATGAAAACATATGGGGTTGTCGTTACAGGACCAAAAGCTGAAGTTGAACAGCTACAAAGTCTAACAATGATTAAGCATATGAAACTAGGGGAGGTTAAATTATGGAATTGGGTGCGTTAAAAAAGATTATTTTCAACGTTTTTGGATGGGCTAGTGTTAGCACTGGCCTATGGACGCTTATCATGGTTAATAGTTGGATTATCGTTGGCTATGGTGCTCCATTTACAAGTAAGAATTTCATTACCTTGACAATCGTTTTTGGGTTCATTGCGATCCTTTCGAGACCCAGTCGTTCTCTAGGCAAGTGGGGACTCTTTATTGGTGGCTATCTTATTTTGTTTATGACAGTTCTATTTTTTGTTGGCTGGTCTATTACTCCATTTCCTTAATACAAGCAAGCATGGCCATAACCTATGCGTTGTAAGATTTTTGAAACATAATATGTATAGGTAATAAAGTATAGATACAAGTTTTTTATAAGTCGACAGTTGGAATGTCATGTCAGCCTATGTAATCAAAAATAGCGAAAGTAATTGTCAGAAAATATCAATATATTCTATAATGAGTAAAAAAATAGAGAATAAGAGGTGGACTTATGGGTAAACCAGTAGATTACAATCTATTTCCAGGTTATCAAAACACACAAGATTCTAGACTTGATGAAAGAAAAGAAGAATATATGGAAGTATTAGAAAAAGCAAAAATAGATGGGTATATACTAGAATTTGAAAAATCCTCTGAATTACCCCAATAACTATGTTTAAAACGCAATCCAATACAAGGAAGCCAGACGCTCTGCGGAGTACCTGGTTTTTTTATTTTTAAGCTTTATTGCCAAGCCATTATTAATAACGACTCATCGAACAAGTATAGGCTATCTCCGTGTTCATATTTCATACATATTGTTTTTAATGTTGATGACCCAAGTCTAGCTCAAAATGGACTTAATGTTAAAGTTACTATAATCTACTAATTAATGCTGATACTGAAAGGATGGTAAAAATGAGTAAAAATATTATTGTATTCGGAGCAAGTCAGGGGTTAGGCGACGCTTTTGTAAAAGGCTTACCCGTGAAGGGGGATACTGTATGGGTAGTTTCACGTACACGACCTAAAAGTTTAGATATCAATGATGGCGTAAATCGTCAATGGCTTTCCATTGATTTGTCTAGCCAACAACAAATACCGTCATTAAAAGAACAATTAAAAGATATCGCTATAGATGTATTAATTTATAATGTTGGGGTTTGGGAAAAGCGTGGCTTCGAGGATGATTATTCATTTGATAGAGATGAAGTCGAGGATATTTCAAATTTAATCAATATCAATCTAACATCCACTATTACATATATTCAGGCACTTTTACCAAATTTAAGACAAGCGAAACATGGAAAGGTTATTTTAATTGGTTCAACGGCAGGGTTAGACCATACAAACAATGCACAGGTTTCATTTGTCACATCTAAATTCGGTTTACGAGGCATTACAAATGCTTTACGTGAACATTTAAGAGAAGACAAAATTTCTGTCACTTGTATTAATCCTGGGGAGCTAGCAGCAGAAGTCCCTTATGAGGAAGGAGCCGAAAAGGCCATTCAATTATATGAAGGTACACGTATCCCTGTCCAAGATATTGTAGCTATTGTGCAATGTGTGGTTAATTTATCACCCGCTTCATGTGTCAAGGAAATTAATGTCCCTGCCATAACAGATGTAAATGCTTGATGTTCCCGTATTAGTGTTAGAAGCTTTGACTGTATATGTGTGAATTAATAAGGGCCACAAAGAGGAATGTGACCCTTTACACAATAAGTGGTATTAGTAGTTATGAACATTAGAGGCGAACAATATCATCAGAGAAGTGTCGGATTTTTTTAATATTTAGATATAAAGCTTGCCTCGACAATATTAAACTAAATGATGATTTAGAGCCATAACCATTACCCTAATCTCCTTCGCCCATTCTCTAATTGTTCATGAATAGAGGTTCATATGAAAATGTGAAAATATTGTTATGGTTGGGGGAAGGGGAATAGGTTTTTAGTCTGGTGATTTGGGTTGGATAAATGGCTCCAATATGGCTATCTATCATTACCTTACGATTTGTTCCTATAAAGGACAAATGAGTAATGGGAGATTAATATAAAACTGAAGCGCCGACAATAATTAATAGAATAAATAGAACAACAACTAGAACGAAAGTTGAACCGTAACCGCTGCCGTTATTGCCTCCGTAATAACTCATAAAGTATCCCTCCTTTCTCTCTATATGTATAGTATGTATCGTTAGAGGAAGTTTAAAGGTATTTATCCAGACGCATAGGGAAAAGAGCTTGAGCAGATGAATCATTTGCTAGATGGGGTAAGCGATATGTGAAAGAAAAAATCAATAGAAAAGGATTGATTTAGCCCTTCACACAAAAAAGTAACCAAAAAGAATACATCTTAATGGTTACTTGAAAGGTTATGTAAAATGCCCCGTCTTGGTTTTAGTAGAACGAATGCGATATAAAGAAGGACAGACAACCTGTCTTCTGTAAACAAAAGCCATCGAGAAGAAACTGATATGCTCCCTATTAGGTAGACAGATTAAAAAATAAAATCTGTTTATCTAAGGGGAGCTTTTTTTGGGCGAAGTAAACATCCAATCGAGTTAAAATTACATATCCTTCAATTGTTCGAAGAAGGTCACTTTACTATCTGGGAATTGTGCGAAAGGTTTTCAATACATCCTCAAACTTTACATAGCTGGAAAATGAAATATGTGGCAAGTGGACGTGATGGATTACAGGAAGCTACTTCATGTAAATTCTATTCAAAAGAATTAAAATTAGCGGCTGTGGAAGATTACATTCAACGGAAATATTCACTGATGGAAGTGTTAGCGACATATGAGATTAGTAGTACCTCAGTTTTAAAAAGATGGTTAAAAAAGTATACTAGTCATAGTGAATTAAAAGATTCAGGTAAAGGAATGGGTCAAGCTATGATAGAAGGAAGAAAGGCAACTTTTGAAGAACGTATTGAGATTGTTAAGTACTGTTTGAAGCACCAGAAAAATTATCAGTTGGCAGCGCACACCTACGGTGTTTCGTATCAACAGGTGTATCAATGGACGAAGAAATTTGAAACTAACGGTGAAGAGGGATTACGTGATCGCCGCGGTCGCACAAAAGATGAAGTCGAATTAACCGTTGAGGAGAAATTGAAATTAGAGATTCAACGTATTGAACGTGAAAATGAACGATTACGTGCAGAAAATCTATTTTTAAAAAAGTTAGAGGAAATCGAAAGGAGACGTCGTTAAGCCAAATACGTCAACAGCAACGCTATTCGGCGATTCAAGAATTACATCGAGAGGAAAAACTTTCGATTCTTTTACTATGTGAAATAGCTGGTGTTTCGCGTGCAGCTTACTTTAAGTGGCTAAGTCGTAAGCCTTCTAACAGAGAAATTGAAAATGAAGCAATTTTAAAGGATATTCATCTCCTTTACCAACAAGTAAATGGTATTTATGGCTATCGTCGTACAACGTTGACCATCAATCGTCGGCGAAAAGAAAATAATCAAGCGATGGTTAACGAAAAGCGTATATATCGTTTAATGCAAATTAGTGGATTGAAGTCTGTTATTCGTAGAAAGCGCAAGCTTTATCGAAAATCCCCAGCACATCATGTGGCGGAGAACGTATTGAATCGAGCATTTACATCGGAAAAGCCCAATGAAAAATGGTGTACAGATGTCACAGAACTTAAGTATGGACACGGGAAAAAAGCTTATTTAAGTGCAATTATCGATTTGTATGATGGTTCGATTGTGAGTTTTGTGTTAGGTAATTCGAATAATAATTCTCTTGTCTTCAAAACAATCAAATCAGCTATTCAATCATTACAATCAGGCGAGCAGCCGTTAATACATAGTGATCGAGGTTTTCAATATACATCGAAGGATTTTAAGCGAATTGTGGAAACAGCCGATATGACACGAAGTATGTCGCGGGTTGGCCGATGTATTGATAACGGACCCATTGAATCATTTTGGGGCACACTGAAGTGTGAGAAGTATTATTTATATAAGTACGATACATATGGAGAGTTAGAACAAGCGATAAATGACTATATTCATTTTTATAATCATTATCGCTACCAGAAACGATTAAACGGCTTGAGTCCTTTAGAATTCAGAGCTCAAGTCGCTTAATACATTTTTTTATTATTTCCACTGTCTACTTGACGGGGTGCAGTTCAAACATTCACGATGGCTTTTATCATGTTTTCTCCATATTTATTTTGTGAATGCCTAAATAGAGGCTGGATAAATAAGCGAAAAATAAATAGTGATCTTGGGGAACTAATAGGACAACTGTTAACATTTTTAGTGGTGTATGGTCAACCTATTTTATCACCCCAAAAGTTGATTGAAACGAAGGGAGTCGGACCCCTGCCCGCGCTCCGTAGAGAAAATTTTTATGGCTTTGAATTGTGCTTGATGCTTCGCTTTTAGAATTGAGTGATACCCCATATTCAATCATTTACCTCATAAGATCCTTCCATCAGAACTTTTCAGGTTTCGCTACCTTGAATGATGCCACTTCACCACAATTTTTACAAAATGACAAAATAAGTGGGGAGCCTGAAGCCATAAAAGAGCCTATGGGTCTGACATTACTATCAGTGGATAATTTCCCATGACCAAGTTGACCGGTTGCAAAAGAATCTTTCCCACAAGCCTTGCAGACTAATTTTTCATTGTCCATCTAATCACCTCACGATGCAGTATATGTAAATTCAAGCATAAAAAACTACAACAATTTCTAGTTGTAAGAGGAGATCCATACGAAGAAAGTTAGGGGTAAAAATAATATATTGAAATAAATGTTGGAGTGGCCGAATACTGCTTCTTTAGGAAATGAATTTTTCCTATAAACAACTCTTTTATATCCCTTCCACTTATGTAGGCTTAGGCAAAAAGGTTGCTGTAGACCCACTCGGGGTGGGGCTGTTATTATAAAAAAGTACGTAAGTGGGAGGTAATGAATTGGAAGAAGAAAAATACAATAATCTTAAATTAGGTGAACGTGGTGCCATTATAAGTATTATTGCTTATATAATTTTGTCCGTAGTAAAAGTTGGAATAGGCTACATAAGTGGCTCAGAAGCTTTAAAGGCGGATGGGCTAAATAATACGACTGATATTATTGCCTCGATTGCAGTACTTATAGGTCTTAAGCTTTCACAAAAGCCTGCCGATCATGATCATCGATATGGTCATTGGAAAAGTGAAACCATTGCCTCTATGGTAGCTTCGTTTATTATGATGGCAGTAGGTATTCAAGTATTATTTGGTGCATGTACTTCCATTTTTCAAGGTGGAAAAGAATCACCTGACATTTTCGCAGCGTATATAGGACTTGGATCAGCATTGGTCATGTATTTTGTATATCGTTATAACAAAAAATTGGCTGAAAAGATAAATAGTAAAGCCGTTATGGCCGCTGCCAAAGACAACTTATCAGATGCATGGGTAAGTATTGGAACAGCAGTAGGGATATTTGGATCACAATTACATATGCCATGGTTAGATACAGTAACAGCTATTATTGTAGGTTTTTTAATTTGTAAAACCGCTTGGGATATTTTCAAAGAAGCTTCTCATGAACTATCTGACGGATTTGATGAGCAAATACTTCAAAACTACAAAAATATTATTTTAAAGTTAGACGGTGTCATTGGGATTAAAGAAATTAGAGGTAGAAATTATGGCAACAACGAAGTGATCGATGTTGTAATTCTAGTCAATGCAGATTTAGATATTACAGAGGCTCATGATGTAGCTTGCCATGTTGAAGATAAAATGATTCATGAGCAGGGCGTATATGAAGTTCATGTTCATGTGGAACCCAATGAAGAAAAACGATAAAAAAGATTAGGAACTCAATGAATTTGAGTCCTAATCTTTTTTTCACTTTGTCAAAAGCTTTTCTCTATTTGTCCATATTTAAGTGAATTTATTTAAATTAAATAGAAATTATTAGTATAATAAACTTACTTTGGAAAAGTGATTATAGTGGGAGGAAGTCTTCATGCCAATTCATATAGACATAGTAAACAGAAAAGGGGCTAGAAAAGTTAGTGATATCCCTGAAGAGGTACTAACGTTATTGAATGAAGGAGAAATAGAGAGTGTGAATTTAACTGAATGGTTGGGGATCAATCATATTACGTTAGTGAAACATGTTTTACCTAAAGTAGGATTATCTCATAAATTAGAAAGTGTAGTAGAGGAAATGTTAAAACAGAATGCTGAATCGGGAATGAAAGCTATTCGTTTAACTGGTGAACTATTAAATACAGCTATAAAGGAAGAAAATGACCAAACGAAAGAAGAAATTATTAAAAAATTTGCGACGCATCCTTCTGATAGTGTTCGCTGTTGGGCAGCATTTATGAATAAAAATGGAAACTCGTCTTTGAAAGAAAAATTAGCATATATTTATCCATTTGCTGGGGATCATCATTTTGGAGTTCGAGAAATATCTTGGATGTCTATTAGAGAGGATATAGCGCAACATCTTGACGAAAGTATTGAGTTGTTAACAGAATGGGCAAAAGAAGAGGATGAAAATATACGGAGATTTTCCATGGAAGTTATTCGTCCTCGTGGTGTTTGGGCCAAGCATATCGAAGATTTAAAACAGAACCCTAGTAAAGCCCTTCCTATTTTAAACCAAATGAAATCAGATCCATCAAAGTATGTACAAGATTCTGTAGGAAATTGGTTAAACGATGCCAGTAAAACCCAACCTGATTTTGTCATGATGCTTTGTGAAAAATGGAGTAACGAATCCGATACAAAAGAAACATCAAAAATTATAAAGAAAGCTAAAAGAACAATAATGAAGGGCAATTAACTATAAAAAGGAAAAAATATAGCTCATGCAAAAGCAACAGGTTCTTGATGTGAACTAGTTGAATAGGTGGTAGGGGAAGGAAAATACCTTAAACTTTCTGATTAAATGCTGTTATTTTGTTTCTTCCCCGATTCCACTCCTGCCTCGAAAATAAAGATGAGCATAAGAAAGAAGATAACTATTTTTATCGTGAAGGTTTCTGTCCAAAAGCCCAAATAATACATGAACACCATAATAATAGATAAAAGTGTTTTAATAATCTTTAGGGTCATTATGACACCTCCTAATAGTCGGAATATCTTATAACAAAAGGCTTTATAATAGAAACGCTTTTTTTTCATAAAACAAAAAGGTAGCCAAAAAGAAATAAATTTCAATGGCTACTTGTAACGTAACATAATTATTTTTAAATGCTAGGCTGTTTTGAGTAATTTATCAATCATTGCTTGGTCGTATCATTTAACCGTTAACCCGAGTAGTGAAGCAAAGCCGATAGCTTGTTCAGAAGATACTTCGCACCCATTCAAACTTTCGAGAGATACTTGAAGTCTTTTAAAGGTACACGTACTAATATCTATCCCCTTTAAAGAGGTTTCTGTAAAATCTACCTCATTAATATCACATTCATGAAATGCCACTTTATTAAGTAAGCAATCAAAATAATTCGCTCCTTGTAGGTTGGTGTTATCGAATACTACTTGTTTTAAACGAGCCTCAGGAAAATTGCTTAAGGTTGCCATACAATTTTCAAAAGAAACATTTCCAAGGTTAGCCTCGGAAAAATTCACACCTAATAATTTACAGTTTTTAAAAACCACTCTATGTATAAGGCTTTCCTTTAAGTTTAAGTTAGATAAATCACAGTTTTCGAAAATGACATCTGTTACATCCATTTTTTTAAAAGAAGAATTGATGAATGTGACATTTTTAAAAATAACTTTAGATACGATTAATCTCTCAACAACCTCCTTATCAATGACTGTATCTGCGATCATACAATTTGATAAAAAAGGTTCTTCCTCGTAAAAAATATCTTGAAAATTGGCTTTTTCTAAATCAGCAGGTATTTTTGGTGATGTAAGTTGGAAATTAAGTGACATAAAAGCACACCCTTCGAATGTAGTTAGCACCTATCTTATAGAAAAATAAATAAAATAAAAAGTCTTTCATATTAAGGGAAAGTGTGAGCAAATCTAAATTTATATCACAATTTTGGACTAAAGTGTTCATTCCAATGATATTGCAAAGCAGGGAGAGAGGCATAGGCTTACCAGTAGTCAGCGTACATAAATCCATCTGTTGCTGACTCCAGTGTCTTCAGTAGAAGAACATTCTATAACATATGACAAATACCTACGTGATGTTCCACTGAGTAAGCATAAGTGTTTCAGTGGTACTGAAAGTCAACAAACAGGATCCGAAACAGTTCACTAATGGAGTGCATGGGCATTGTTTATTTAGAAATTTCAAATAAATGAATGACCAAAATCGCAAAAAATGGTAAAGTATAGAAAAAGTAATTGGGGGAATTACCATATGGAAAAATTGAAAAGGGTTGAATTAAAGCATTTCTCAAGTGAATATATGGAAGAGTTAAACTCTTTTGTCCTTACAGAGGAACAAAAACAATTCTCTGCGCTTCCAAGCAATTTTGAGGAAATCAATGAAGGACAGTATCGTATCGTCATTTTAAGTGATCATACACCTGTTGGTTTTTTTCTTTTGAATTCAAATGAAAGAGTAAAGAAATACTCTAATAATTCGAACGCTTTGTTATTAACGGCACTATCAATTAATCATGCTGAACAAGGAAAAGGTTACGCAAAACAGGGAATGATATTACTAGTTGAGTTTGTTCTATCAGAATTCCCTCATTGTAATGAGCTTGTCTTAGTTGTAGATAAAGATAATATCCCCGCACAAAAGTTATATTTAAAAGTAGGATTTGAAGATACGAACGAGCGATTAATAGGACGGATTGGCGAAGAAATTATTATGAGACAATTCATAAAATAATACACGAAACTAGTACATAACGACCAACTTTTATGTATGAGAACGACTATGTACGGAAGTACGACGATGTTCGGTAGCAGAAACAGTAAATTGAAAACTATGATGAAGTAGCCAAGTAGCTGCTTCTTTTTAAATTATGGCTAAATGTAAAAATTTTATAAGCGGAGGTGATGATCTCAGATGCGAGAAAGTGTCAATCATTTTATGAACGATCCGTGGTGGCTGATTTCAAAAGGTATGTCAGAAGCATTAAATGAAGAGTTAAAGAAAGAAATTTCACAACAACATATTCTTTATGGGAAAGAGGCAATAGCGGTGGCTAGAAGAGAAGATAATGATGATGTGATTTTTTGGATTGAAAAGATGAATAAATACGCAGTCGTTCATTTAACCTATTCGATAGAAACTTCAAGGGAATACCCTATTACATCATTATATACACGGAGTGAGTTAGAAGAATACTGTAAGAGTGTTTCTAAGCTTTATTAAATGATTAGAGATGGAAGGTCTTTCAAACTTTATTTTTACACTTTTTACAATTATGGTAATATAAAGGAGGGTTCATTCGATGAGTTATAAAAATACCTTTATTAAAATTTCAGAGGATTCGGAAGTTACTTCCGCTGTTACTCCTCTCCCAAGGAACAACAAGCCTACTATCGCTTCAATTGAATTTGATTTAATTAGACATAACCCATACAAATACACTGAGGAAGATGTGCAATTCCAAACGTATTTGATTAAAAATCAAATTGAATCGAATTCATTAGATGAAATCAGAAAACAATTTTTCCAAAAGTCTAAAGCGTGTTTTAGAGCCTCACCTTTAGTAAAGAAATACGGGTGGGGAATACACTATGATGATGAAGGGAAACTTGCACTATATGATGTTAATAGTGAAGGGTATGAGCGATTTCTCCATTCGGATCAAATCACTTTATTAAATGGTATGCGTTCTAAACGAAGGGGTAAATAACGGTATGAGGGAATTCTTCATAAAAAAATGGTTACTAGTAATCTCATTTGTCCTCATTGCTTATGCTTGGGGGATGATAGCGAAATCAGAATCCTACTCAGAACCTCAAGAAGCGTTATTGTTAAAGGATAGTGATTTAGTGTTAATCCCCAGCTATCAGCTAAAGGATAAGGCACTCTTCTTTTTTATAAAAAAGACGAATCATATAGGGGCTGCTTATGTTGAAAAAGGGCTCTTTGGATGGAATGCCCAAATGCTTACTTGGAGCCAAATGGACATGGAGAGAGGCTATGAAAAATTGGACGATATAAAAGGACATGGCGATAGTCTAATCTATGGACTCATTAGGAATGGAGACGAACGACTTGTTAAAATCGGCAAAAGTTACGCTACTATACTAGATCTAGCCGTCATACTGCCACCAAGTGAAGTAGAAAACTATCGATTAGAAGGTCTATTTATTTGGTATTTTGAAGGCCATACATCTCCGAACGAAGAGGAAATAACACTCATTAATAAAATTACTCAGGAAGAACTAGATGCGTATTTTTAAATGCATGGATTAATAGTTTAAAGCGAGAAAAGCTCTACATATTTATTTTAAAAATGTATTTCAGGAGGGAAAAAATTGTTATATACAGCTCTATTAATTGGCATCGTAGTTATTATAATAGCCGATAAGCTTACTCAAGCATTTAAATTATCAAGCATTTGGAGATTAATTAGTCAAATTTTTGCTTCACTTGTTATCATAATGGTTGGCAGTCTTGAGGTGAATTATATTAATCTAAGTAACCACATCGAATTAGGGTATTTGGCGATCCCTTTTACTTTATTATTTCTCGTAGGCTTTACAAATGTTATGAATATAGAAAGAGGACAAAATCCTTTAATATTACTATTGCCATTGGTCTCTTTAGTTTGCTTCTCCATGGCAGCCTTCTTTATGGGCCATTCATTTATTTTAATAATCGGGATTTCTACTTGTGTAGCAATCATGCTTATTCTGCTTTATAGCTATTTCACAACTAACCTATTTATAGGACAATCGCTTACTACAGCAATAGGTTTTATCATAGCGGTACTTTCAATATCGCTCATTAAACATTTTATTGTATTCATTTATATTCCGATATTTACGTTAGCACTACCATTCACTTTATATTATTTTATTCACAATAAATTTACGGATGCCCAAGCCATTACAATTAGCACTTTAACAGCTGTACTATTTGATGCATTCATATTCATCCTCCCTGCTCATCTATTGTGGTATCCTGTTGTTGGGATAACAATTATTTTGGTCATCATGCAATCTTCACGTAAATTTCGTATCATTTGGTAACATCGTTCGGCTTCCCTAATATGGGTATGGATGCTTTTTTTACAGAATATAAGTTCTTAAATGTTTTAATTTTGCATTTGTAACCATATAATACCATAAGCGCTTCTATTAGTGTGAGTGGGGGTGAGGTAAATGAATATGAAGGCACAAACTAATTTTATTGATTTAGTAAAAAATACGATTAGTAATAACGGACAATCTATCGAAGAACGACTTGAAGAAAAGCACAAAGGCTTTGAAAAAGGTTGGAAAATGGATGAAAATGAAGTTGTGTTTTGGGTAAGTCCTACATTAAGACTTAGTGATTATACAGGAAGCATAATGAACGAATTTAGATTCAATCTATTTTTTGACGAAGAAATTGAAAAGTTTATAGTATCTGGTAACAATGCTAAGTCACGAAGTTTATTATAAATAATCAATTACCAAGTCACATCCAAAATTAGATGTGGCTTTTTAATAGTTAAGGATCATCATTAATTTTGAAAATTTTCTAAATTGAATATGTTACTATTCAATTATGCTATTTTATGGTGAAAAGGAGAGTTATTATGAAAAATAGGTTCGAATTTAAAGATTTCCCTAAATTGGAAACAGAACGCTTCATTCTAAGAAAAGGCACAGTAGATGATTGTAGTGATCTTTTTGAGCTTTATGCTAATGAAAATGTGGTTAAGTATCTTCCATTAAATTTATTTGAATCAGTCGAAGACGCAATGGTTGAAATCAATTGGTATGAAAAAATTTTTAAGGAACAAATCGGTTTAAGATGGGTAATTGAAGAAGCCAAAACGAAAAAAGTGATTGGAACATGTGGCTATTTGAATTATGAAAAAGAACATAACCGTATAGAAATTGGTTATGATTTAAAACCGGATTATTGGGGGCAGGGTATCATGCAAGAGACTTTAGGCAAGATTATACATTTTGCCTTTACGTCGATGGAAATAAATAAAATAGAAGCGAAAGTTGAACCTGAAAATAAAGCATCAATAAGATTGCTGGGAAAATTAAATTTTTGCCAAGAAGGTGTTTTAAGACAACATGAATTTGAAAAAGGGAAATATGTTGATCTTGTCCTTTTTTCAATCTTGAAAAGTGAATATATCGAGCTAAATGAAGAGTCACGCTTGTAATGAGCAGTGGCTTTTTTCTTTTCTTAATATAAAGAAGCATAGATTTATAATGTTTGAAGTTTTTAATTACCAAAATTTATGTTCTGTACTTTAATATAAAATAGGAGAGAAGGGAATGATTAACAAATATTTTGATGATTTGTGTAAGATATATTGTTATTAAAAAATAAGAGGAATGTGAAAAGATGTTACAAAATAAAATTATCTCAGCTGTTATTACATTAATTATAGGTGCATTTATTATTCCATTATTTATTGGAGCTACATACAGCATTTCATACGGTATTTATGGCACAGCATTTACTGCACCAGCTATGCTTATAGCTGGTGTAGTGTCATTTTTAATTGAAAAAAACAGTAAAAATAAAATTGTTATATTCATGTATATGAAGCATTTATTAAGTGCATTAATTTTTTCACTATTATTTAGTTTAATTAATTTTAATGTTAATACTTTTAAGGATACTATTTATATAGCTTCATTAATGGGAAGTATTTATATAACTATATTTGTAATTTTTGATTATTTGTTGAAAAGATTAAAAAAGTGGTAGATAAAAAAATTAAAACTCACACAAGTACGTTTGTTACAGCAAGCAAAAATTGTGTTGAGACATAATGGCTTTCACATATAAACAAATCGCTAACAAGTATTTCAAGGTGCCATACATAATAAAAAGAAATGTAGAATTAAAGTATGTGTATGTGTTATCATGCTGTATTTTGTATTACACGACTAAATGTAAATCCAGTTACAAAATTAATATTGTTCATGGTACTTTTATTATTTTTTAAGTTTAATTCTATGATTACGGTAAAGTGCCATCATCAATAAACCGGTTGCTAATAGTAAGATTAATAAGAAGAAGACCCTATTAGTTATATTAAGTGGATTATTAACTATTAGAATACCTGCAGTTAAACCGATTACTAAACTTAAAAAGAAATTTATAAACTTTTCCATTATAGTTCCACCTCCTATAATGATTAGATTAACATTTTCACTTAAGATATTAAAATAAATGAAGAAATAGCCAATAGGCTACTTCTTTTTAGTTATTTCTGAAAATATTGTCCTTTAACTAATGGAGACGATCATTAAAGCACATAAGCTTATCCTGTAGCCTTTCTTCAGAGTCTCGAATGGATTTAGCTGAAGAAACTTTAGGTTTTGAATATTATTACCTTTTTTAATAGGTTATTGTTAATGAGTACATCACTTCTTGCGCTAAAAAGCTGGAGAACTGAAGAAATGTGCAAATTTCAAATAAGGAAATTTAAATCAATATCAAAAAGAACCATTAGTGATAATTGGAACAACTTGAGAACCGAAAGTCTTTAATTAATAACCATGGAGTTACATATGTAGCATTTTTCTTTATGAAACTTTCTAGTCAATTTAATTAAGAAGGGATTTTCGTAATTTTACTTGAATACATCTATAAAAAAGGGTATATATGGAGGGCTGTTTATGGCATTAGTTTCAATCTATACTGTTGGTAGGCTAAACTATCCCTATGATCACCCAATCTCTCGTGATTTTTATCAAGTGGGGAATGAAGTATATCGTCAGGCGACTAAATCTGGACTTATAGAGGCATTTTCACCTGAAGGGGTCACTTTCCCCGAAGAAACTGTAAAGGGAAAGGGTTCTCCAATTCTAACGCTCACAGTATGGAGAAGCCTTCAATCTTTATATCGCTTTACCTATTCAGGACAGCATATACAGGCATTAAGGGATAGGAGCAAATGGATCGAGCCATACCCAGAAAAGCACCTATCTTATGTAGTTTGGTGGACAGAGTATGTAAAGGGTGTCTCATGGGAGGAGGCATTTAAGAGGTACAACTACTATATTGAACATGGTTCAACTCCTTTTGCATTTGATTTTAAGCATACATTCGATGAAAAAGGTGAGATTATTTGTATACCATAAATTATTCATATAGAGCAAGGATGAATATAAATGAAGGGTTTTATGATTGATTATTTTGAACGTAAATTAAGATTTAAAGATATGGAAATATGGGATATTCGATTTGGGAAAGATATTTATAGGATGTTAATTGTAGATGAAAACCGTGCTTCTGAAATAAAGGATCTGAACTTGCCTCCTAATGCAAGGGTATTTGAAGAAGATTTAAGAGAGAATTTGATCACTGTGAAGGTATACTCCGAAAAACAAGTAAAAAGAGAACATATAGAATTAATCGATCAATTTGCTAAACAATTAACGGATCATGTTGCATTAGCTCATTGTGATATTCATCTTACGTTTTATACTGGTAAGATAAATGATAATTTTTTTGAAAAAATTCCTTTAAGGCATTTGCTACATTTCAACCAGGACTAATTTCTAAGCAGTTCAAACCCCGCCCATAGTGGAAATCAACGGCTTTAGTTTATTTTATTGTAAAAGAAAAAAGACTGTAGGCAAGCTCAAAATTCATTGAGTTTGTCTACAGTCTGAAAGGATCTTCAAATCGAAGATCCTTTTGCTATTTCTTTGCTTGATTTTTTGTATGTTGTTTGGTTGTTTCTTAACAAGCTATCTTTATCTAATATGGTTGGTAAACATATACCAATAATAATCGTTACGATACCTGCTATTTGCAAAATTGTGACCGTTTCGCTTAATAAGATAATGGATACCATCACTGCGATTGGTAATTCAACAGCACTTAAAATGGATGACATCCCTAATCCAACTTTAGGGACGGCAATAGTGAATAAGAACACGGGTATAATCATACCAAATAATCCTAATGCCAATCCGTAAACCCAAAGTCCTTCGTTAAACAAAGTCCCATTCCAAATAATTTCGGGAGATTGAAAAACCGCCGTAATCATAAAGGCAAAGAACGAAACAAACACTAAACGGTTAGATGTGGACATACTTGCTGTAGCTTTTCCATTCACATATAAAAATAAGGAATAACAAAGAGCAGCTGCTAACCCCCATAACCATCCTTGCATAGGGATTTGGGATAAATCAACATCAATTATGCCAGCAGCCGGTATGGTTCCAGCTACCAATATGATTAAAGAGATTAATTCAATTCTACTTGGAAATTGTCGTTTTGTAATACAAGAAATTAACATACCAATCCATGTAAATTGAAACAGTAGTACAACTGCCAACGAAGCGGGCAAAAAGTTCAAAGAATGACCATATAAAATGTTTGTTAATCCTGTTAGAAAACCTGCGAATATAAGGATTTTAACGCCTTTAAAGCTTAATTTGGATCTGTTTGTAACTAAGAAGATACATACCGCTATACAAAAGCCTATAAAAAACTGACTTGTCACGGCCTCAGAGACAGAAAACCCACTACGCATGGCCAGTTTTATAATAGTTGAAACGATACCAAAACTACTAGCTGCGATAATGACTAGTAGGGGATAAAGATACATCTTCATTTATCCACTTCCCTCCTAAAACGTTTATATAAATTGAATTTGGTTATGATTTTGAGATTTAGAAAAAAAATCATAATCTCCAATATAAATCACAGATTGCTATTTTACAATCTTTTTTTTTCGATAATCATGGCTGTTGAAAAAGAATTTTTAAGTGGAGGAAAGAAGATTTTTAGAAAAGGTAAAAAGGCCAAAACCATATGTATCAAGGCTTTGGCTTAACATAGTGGCTAAAACATTTTTCAAAAGGGAGTATTGGATTTGCTAGCGAGAGAAAATTAATAGTATTGACACTTCGAAGCTTTTTTTATACAATTGTCCTAATTTTATAAGCAAACGCTCGCAAGTTCGTGAGTGGCGGAATTTTGTAGAGTTTCCACTCTGTTTCATTCGCTCGTTGTCTATTTATAGACGACGAGATTTTTTATTTTTTGGAGGGATTTTTTGAAAAAGTTGAAGTTTTCTTTAGTGGTTTTATTAGGTGCCTGTAGCTATGGGATCCTATCTTCCATTTTGAAAGTTGGATTTTCAAATGGCTATACTTTTCCTGAACTTTTAGGGGGACAATATGTATTCGGTTGGTTTGGACTATTATTACTCGTTCTTACTTTTTCTCGTCATAAAGTATCCTCAAAAAATATAGTATCACTGTTAGCGGTTGGGACAACGATGAGTTTAACGAGTATCTTTTACGGTTTTTCTGTAAAAGAACTGCCAGCATCTATTGCGATTGTGTTGTTATTTCAATTCACATGGATGGGTGTTCTCATTGAAGCGATTGCTAATAAAACCTTCCCAAGTCGCGAAAAGGTTTTGTCGATCATTATCTTATTTGTAGGAACGATGTTCGCTGGGGGTGTTTTTGAAGGGTTAGGACAACAATTATCTACGAAAGGAATACTCTTTGGACTACTAGCAGCTATAACTTTTTCATTATATATATTTGCAAGTGGACGTGTTTCTACCGAAGTACCGATCTATTCAAAAAGCTTTCTTATGACAACGAGTGCAACACTTTTTGTTTGCATCATGTTCCCCCCAACATACTTGATGGATGGTACATTGCAGGCTGGATTATGGAAATATGCGCTAATCCTAGGTTTCTTTGGTGTCGTTATACCAGTTATTTGTTTTTCTATTGGTATCCCAAAAGTAGGGACGGGTTTAGGAACAATTTTAGGAGCTGTCGAGCTACCAACAGCCGTTATCGCTTCAATTACGCTTGTTCATGAGGTCGTGTCTCCTCTGCAATGGCTAGGAATTGTATGTATTTTATTGGGAATTTTCATACCACAAATGTTAAATGTACGAAAAGAGAGGCAAATAGCCCGTTTTGGTAATGAATCCACGGAATTTTAGAATGCAATCTAAGAGGTTCGATCAATCTAAATATAAAACGTAGTCTGCCTAAATAGAAGCTTTCATCTTTGGATGAAAGCTTTTTTTTATGGTAAGAAGGGAGAGCGTATTGTTTAATGGCTATTAATTGGTAATTAATGATGAAAATAAATATATAATTATAAAAAGGGGGATGAATGTTATATATGTATCTAAAAAAATAGGGATAGTGAGTTGGATTGTTACCATTTTATATTTTGTGATAGAACCGATTTTTATTATGACTTCACTTGTTCCTTATAATATGATGCAACAAGCTATGAGTGATTTAGGAGTGACTACATGTGGGAAGTATACTTATGCAATCGCGCCACATGAAATTTGTTCGCCGTATCATTTTTGGATGAATGTATTGTTTATCGTAAATGGTTTATCATTTTCAGTTGGCGTATTGTATCTATCCCAATACTTAGAAAAGAATTTAATTAATAAATTAGCAACAGTATGTATTCTTATTTTTGCACTAGGAAATATTGTATCTGGTGTTATACCAGCAGATGTTCATTTATTTTGGCATTCGATTTTAGCTCAAATAGGCCTGATGACTGTTTTAATTGGAATGGGGATCTATGCAAAATCATTGGTTAAAGGTAAACATTGGACTTATGCAAACTTACTTGTACTTATAGCCTTACTTATCCTTATCAGTCTTTTGTTTTTCCTCCCTTTGCCAGCAGGTTTATTACAAAGACTTTTTTATGGTGTAATTTTCGTGTGGGGTATGGGACTAACAATTTTATTACGCTCATCAGAAATAAAACCAGGTTCTCAATGACTTGAGCCTGGTAATTTTTTTATATAAACGTAAAAAGAGAGTATGATGAAAAGAAGCAGGAACGATACATAGCAATAAAAAAAAGCTGCTTAATCTGACTAGAGATTAAACAGCACATGGATATTGTAAATATAAAACATAAAAAGGAAAAAGTCAACAAATCCCGAAAAATCAAGCACAATGATAAAGCAAATAATTTTTATGGAATATACATATATGGTTTCTTCCATAAAAATAACCTTATACAGATGACTATACTGGTTTGGCTTTAAGTTCTCTTTGAATTAAAGCAACTCCAATCCCATACACAATCGAAATAGCTAAAGGTACAAGAGTGAAAGCATATTCAACAAAGAAACCACCTAAGATGAGAGCCGAAAAACAGGTTCCTAAAGTAACGAATAAATAGGCTTTACTTTTATAAATCCATATGTATGGAAGGAAATGAGAGCCTGCAAGTAAACCAATTGTGAAGGGAAGGTATTCAGGTATTTTCATATACACAATGATAAATACAGGTATATAAAAAGCTTGAGGAGCTGCCACTATTCCTCCTAAAATTCCTAGAGGATTGTCTGTAGAGTTTAAACTGACGCCAAGAATTTTACTAATGAACATGCCAATAGGAAAAATAGCGCCCAAACCAAATATCCAAATTAAACGGACAGCTTCTATTGGAAGAACAAAATACATGAGGGTGAAAATTAAAAAGACTAGGACGCCAGATAGTAGAATGGGGAATCCTTTTTTCGTTTCAGCTATAAGCTCATTTTGTAAATTTACAAGAGTTTTACTCATAAATGTACCACCTTTCATAAAATGGGGAGAAGATATTATAGTATAACAGTTCATTATTATATTTACCTTAATTATCTCAAAAATGGTATTTTTTATGGTTATTTAGCGGAGGATATAGGGAAATGGCAATGGAGGGGAAACGTAAAAAATCAGTCAAATGAAGGGGTAGCCAGCATTGCATTCGTCAGTTGTTCTTCCATCACATTCTTTTGGAAACTAAACGTTCATAATCACAATGTGAAGCATTTGGATATGTTATGATCAAATTTGTGAAAATGTTTACTAACGGTCAGTATGGTTAAATGGAATAGGGGGACAGATGATGGATAATCAATACTTCGTAGGTTGGGGTACATTAGCGTTAATCAATGCTGGATTGGCGCAAGGGAAGAATAGAAGGGGGTTAAATTGGTTCTTACTTTCTGTTATATTAGGTCCAATCGCCACACTAATTTTGTTATTTGTTGAAAAGAGACCGTAATACACCTTCAACATAGAGAATTTGCAAATGAAGGTTAAACATTTTTCCCTTGTGGCGATACTATTGATTAAACTAAAAATAAGACTACTTTGTTTACGGGGAAATAAGTATAGAAATATTGTTGACAGATCACCGTATGCGATGAAAGTGGCCTGTATGGTGAAGGCTCGTTATAAAGCATCTGAATGTATAAGACGAGAATAGCGTGCCAGGAGCACCTTTAGTTACTTTGGGAACAACAAATATTAGAGATGGCTTTTCTGTATTATTTTCAGAAACAGTCCATATGCAATTGGCAGGGTGGTCTGATAATGATACAAAATGAATTTCGTTCTGCTGAGATAGTTCCATATAATAACTTTGATTTTAAAGTGGACATCCATTCAACTACTGGTGAAATTAGCCTCCAATTTGGTGTTCAACAAAGTAATAGTACATTAAGCATGTATAAAGCAATTTACAATGAAGTTTCTGAAACATGGGTTTGGTGGAAATTACAGCTCTATAATTAATTTAGATGAACTTCAGCTGATGGTGGGGTTATTTCTTAGAACTGTAGTCTAAACGTTGCGGTGAAAACTCTTTTCAATCATCAAACGGTTCCTTCATTGAAATTATATGTACCTAACTTGTTTTGTAATCCCCTTGGATTATTAGCTTGTAAAAAGCAGCTTGCATGCAAGCTGCTTTTTACTTGAATAATTTCTATTGGAATAAAACGATGCTGAATTCTCTTACTAGAAAAACTGATTTTTTATTTAATTTCTTTCCATAAAGACAATGCGTTTATCCAATTTGGATCTCCATAGCCTTGATAGCTTTGAACCGCTTCATAATTCTTACCTTGATACTCTACCATATCACCTTTTTTGTACGCCTTAAATGGACTCCATTGCTCATAAGAAGTACTTTGCTCTTTAGTTGTTACAGTTAAAATGGAACTTTTAATGGATTCATTCCCAGCTACATCTACGGCAGTTACTGCATACATATAGGAAGTATTTGATTGAAGATTCATGTCCATAAATGACGTGATTGTTGAAGTCCCAACAGCAGTCATTTGTTCTTTTGTTGACCCTCTATATATAACATAATGGTCAACGGCTACATTATCCTCTGAAGCACCCCACATTAAGTCGGCACTTGAAGAAGTGATTCCCATTGTATGTAGTGAAGTTGGTTGCGTAGGTGATTCTGTATCTGGAGTAGCATTCAATGTTTCTACAACTAGAGACTCACTTACTGTAGATACATTCCCAGCTGCGTCTACTGCCTTTACTGAGTAAGTATATTTTGTATTGGAATTTAAATTTTTATCTGTGAATGTTGTTCCTGGAATAGTTGCAACTACTTTGCCATCACGTAATACTTGATATTCTTTCACACCTACATTATCTGTAGAAGGGTTCCATTTTAGCTCGGCACTAGTAGAAGTAACTTTTGTTGTATGTAATCCATTTGGCTGAGTTGGGGCTTCCGTATCTACATTGCCACCATTATTCACCAAGTTTACATCAATCACATTATAAAACGCATTTGAAGTGTCAGCGACATCCCAAACGGCTAGAATCACGTGATAGCCACTACGATCAGTTGGCACGTTAATTGTATGAGTTAAGTTAGTCGATGCAGCAGAGCCATTATGTGCTACAGTTCCAATTGGCTCAAGATCAGCACGGGTTAATGGTTTATTAGGATTCCAATCATGTTTAGTAATATAATAGTGCCATTTGCTTGTTAAATGTGGCGCAGTATACTTCCATGTAAACGTATTAGGCCCTCCCGTAATTGTATTCTTAAACCAACGATCTGTCGTTTGTTGATCAAGGATACCACCAAAAAGACCTCCTGCAGATGCAATTTTTCCATCCATCGGTCCACTTTGCGGAAATCCTTTAGGCGCCTCTAGACTCTGTGGTTCATACATTATGCTTCCACACATTAAGTTAAGAGCTCCATAATTTTGAGTACATAAGGCTGCTCGGCTAGCCGGTTTTTCAACAAATCCATGTGCATATGCATTTGGAGCTGTAGAAATCCCTATGATTCCGGCTGCTAATAGGGCAGCACTCAGACCTTTTTTGCTTAATTTTGTAAATTTAGTGTTCATCATCCATCGTCTCCTTATTTTGAAATTGTATTGCGACTAGTATGATAGCAATAGATTAATAATTATTCAAACTACGGATAAATAATACAATAGTTTTATTTTGTAAAAAAAAATTTTTGTAAAAATATAGGTATAAAGTTCTTTTTTAGTTGAAAATGTTATTTTAATAAGCTAATTTCTATTAAAAAAAGCTATAAATTCTAATAAAATATTTAAATTTGTCTATTTTCGTACTAATTGATATTATTTCGAAATATACAGCCGATTGGGCTTGTAAAGCTCATTAGAGATGTCAATAAAGGACAGACTAAGTTTCGCCCCGTAGTAACAAACCAATAGCATCTCAAGAAGTGGTAGCAGTGGCACAATCACCGCTGATGGTTGTATTTGGAATATAAAGAAAACCCATTTATGAGGTTAAAGGGAATGAAGCAATAAGTTGAAAAGGGGATATTAAAATGGATGGTCATTAACTTAAGATGGATTTTTTACAAGGGATGCCGAGGTACATTTATGATAAAGAGAGTGCTAGTAATAAGGTATTGAAAAAAGGGATCACCATATTGTTTAGGAAGCGATCCCTTGTAAGAATATTATGATAAACTGTCAAGTGTGTTTAATTTTTCAATGGCTGGGTTAACAAATTCTAATTTATCGTATAATGTTACGTGTGTAGACCATCCACAATGAAGATTAGATACCTATATAATTTAATGAACAAAGCCTAGGTACGCAAAAAAAATTTTGATCCTAGGCTTTTTAGTACTACATTAATTTATTTAAATTGGTTTTTTTCTTAAAGTCAGGGCTTAATTCACTCCATACATCAAACTTATTGCCATTTAAGTCGAAGAAAATAAAATTTTTTCCAGTGTGTCCTCTTTCCTCAATTTCTCCCACTCTAATTTGTTTTTCTTTAAATTCCTGCTGTATAGTTTCTAACGCGTTTAAGCCATTCACTTCAAATGTTAATGAAAAATGTTCATTGCCAAAAATGTCGTAAAAATTGGAGCTTTGATTTTCCTTAGACTTCACTAAAAATATACTTTGGTTAGCAAAATTAAGAATGGACTTATTTTTATCTTGATAACACAATTTAGCACCTAGTTTGTTTATATACCATTTTGTTGAAAGTTCAACACTTAAAACAGGAAGATACGTCGTACCAACTCTTAATAATTTTTCGCTCAATTTTATGCCTCCTTGGTTTATTGGTGGGAAAATTCTGATAATATAGAATAAGATTACCACACTCGATCGTCTCGAGTAAGGGAGGTTATTACACAAAATGGCATTATCATATAAAACTATTTAAATTTAATTTTGGTAAATCAATTAGAGGAGGAAATCAAACTTGAGTGAGGAACAGCTGTTTGAACAAATGAAAATGTGGCGTCAATGGTCTGTTGAATTTCTTCGAACGATTCCAGAGGAAACAGCTAATCAAATACCTGTTGGTCATAATAACAACATTCGCTGGAATGCTGGGCATATTTTAGTAGGTTGGGATCACACAATATTTCCAACAGTTAGCGTAGAGAGGCAATTGCCTTTATCGTATCACCTAATGTTTCCAAGTGGGAGCAACCCGGAAAATTGGGATGAACAGCCTCCTTCTATGGCTCAGATAATTAGGGACTTAGAAGAACAACCTATACACATTGAACAAGCGTGTAGAGGAAAATTAAACGAGCCACTATTAGAACCCTTTCTAGGATTGAAAACATTAGGTGATATGGTTATGTTTCATATGAATCACGAGAATCTACACATGGGAATTATAAAAAGTATGAAGCTAATGCTTAAGTTGAATAGCTAAATAAAATTTTCTTCATATTAAATTTTGCGGGGTGAATATAGTTGGATTATCAAAGTTTAAACTATAACTTTAGATTAGTAGGAGTAAAAGGCAGAGGAGCATATGAAAATTTTCACAAGGAAGTACCTTTACTTGCTAAACAATTATGGAGTCGCGCAAATGAAATACAAAGTCATCTAGGAATTGAGATTGCACTATTTGAACCTAAAACAGATATTCAGCATCTCGAAGGGAATTATTATGTAGGTTTAATGGTAAATGATGCTTTCAATAAAGTACCTAAAGGGATGGAGTTGATTGAATTAAATCAACAATATGTAACAATTAGAGGGAAAATATCTAATTTAAACTCCCTTCATATTGAATTATTGAAGTGGTCTAAGGAACAAGGTTACACAAGAATTTTAAAATCTTATATTGTGGAGACATATCACCCTATGGAAGGAAGAGAGGAGGAAGTTAGAATATTTTTACCAATTGAGGAGAACCATCGTTAAAAACTTTAAACTCTATGGAATGATGAAAAAGAACAAATGATAGTAGTGCATTATTTTAAAGAAAATGAGTATTTTCACACAAGATCAAACATTGATGTTTCACGCAGTATGAACGTGAGGTAAATGAGTGATTTTTATCACCAATAGGAATTGTGGGTTTACTACACGGTGTAAACAAAGGAGTTGTTATTCCTTGAAATTGTTTAAATCCTTTTATTTCATGGGTAGACTAATAAAAATTTAAATTGAGGTGAATGGGTTGGATATATCAAAAATGTATGAGGAGAAACATCATAAACACGAAAATCGTTTTCAGTATGGGCAACGTAATATGTGGACCGGTATATTATTTGGTTTTGGTGTAGTAGCATTTATAGACGAGGTAGTTTTTCATCAATTATTACATTGGCATCATTTCTATGATAAATCTACAGCTAATATGGGATTAGTCTCTGATGGATTGTTTCATGCCTTTAGCTTTTTTGCCACAATTGGTTCTGCTTTTTTACTGGCAGATCTTCATCGAAAACATGGATTTTGGTTAAAAAGATGGCTTGGGGGTATTTTTCTAGGTGCAGGAACATTTCAACTTTACGATGGTATTATTCAGCATAAATTCATGAGGCTACATCAAATTCGATATGATGTCGATATTGTCCCCTATGATATTATTTGGAATGTGCTTGCGGCTATTTTAATCATAATTGGTATAGTCTTATTATTTAAAACTAATCAATAAGGGGGTACCACCTTTGCATACACATGAACCTCACATTCAAAATTTTTCTATCATTGTACAGCTCCTATTAGTTTTCCCGTTTTTTATTTCTTTTATTTCCTATATTGTTGCAGTCGTACTCTCAAATCAGCATAAAAAACAATGGCCTACTGTTCGGACATTATGTTGGATACTTGGGCATCTATGTGCCATGTTATCATTAATCGGTCCATTAGCAGAGCTTGCACATGTAAATTTTTCAGCACATATGGTTGGCCATTTATTGCTTGGAATGCTAGCGCCACTGCTTATAGCGCTATCGGCACCTATTACCTTATTCTTAAGGACTATCCCTGTGAAAAAGGCACGTTTTATTTCACGTATACTACGTAACTCTTACTTCAGATTTGTGTCCAATCCTATCATAGCAACTATACTGAATGTAGGTGGTTTATGGCTGCTCTATACTACCCCTCTATTTAACATGATGCACGAAAATTCTGTTTTGTATATGTTGATTCACCTTCATATTTTTCTAGCAGGTTATTTGTTTACTATTGCATTTATCTATATTGATCCAACTCCACATCCATTATCTTATGTTTTTCGTTCAGTCGTTTTATTGATAGCTTTAACAGCTCATTCGATATTGTCCAAATATATTTATGCGTATCCTCCTAGTCGTGTATCTCCTGAGCAAGCAGAGCAGGGTGCTATGATTATGTACTACGGCGGAGACCTAATAGAAATTGCACTTGTTTATATACTGTTTTACCAGTGGTTTAAAAGGACAAGAAATACTGTTGTTGCAAAGACCATTAGCTCATTACCATAATTGGTAACGAGCTATTTTTAACTTAATTGAATAATGGTTAAGGAACGGTTTGCGTAACTTTTGATTGGAGAATCCGATGTGGCACCTGCTGCGATAATGTCTTCAGCCATTAATGAAGCCTAAACGGTGTAGGCTGAACCACTCCTATTGAGCACATTAAAAACTGCTATGCCTTCTAAAAAAATAGGCTCCCCACTAACTGTAATACTAACAGTGAAAAATCCACAATAATTACTAAATATATCGGAGAGTTGTTCCGCAATCGGGCCAGATTGTAGAACATTCTTTAAAAAAAGTTTCCAAACAAAGCTATTGGAACTGTAAGTTTCAGCATTTTGTGATTATGTATTATTTTCACAGGGTATTTTATATACTAAAACGTACTTAAATTAACACCAGGTATATTGTTATCTTTATAGAATCTAATTACTATACTATGTTGCGGTGAAATTCAATTATATACAATAAAGATAGATGATAAAGAAGTGATACAATTTAATATTAGTTTCGATGAACGGCAGCGTAAGATAAGAAAAAGCCATTCTCTCCATTTGTGGAGAGAATGACTTTCCTTTATAAATCGCAAAACTACTAATTACAGTTTTGCCCAACGTTCCTCTAACCAGTTCATAAATTGTACACCTTTGTCGCCTTCATACGCATCAAAGACATCTAAACGCATACGTTTTAGCTTATCCGCAAAGTCTGCCACTGTATGGTCCTTCGGCAAGCTCTTTTTAACCCGCAGGAAAATTTTGTCTGTTCCTTTGATGATATCAAAACGTGCAGGTGATGGCTTCTCTACGTCCTCGCCAAGCGCCACAAGTGCTTCATAGGCTGCTAATTGCACCTTGTTGACAGTATCATGCTGCATACGATTTTTTAATAAATCTATGATTTTGTCATGTTGATAAGCCGATAACTTTTCGACTGCGTCTAAACGCTCTCGCCAGCTAGACGTATAATTGGCCTGCTTTTTTAATGTTTCATACTGCTCAGGTAATGCTTTTTCAAACTGTTTCAAGTAATTGCACCTCTTTTTTTAACTAGAGGAAAAATGAATTCTTTTTCTTCTGCTTCTCTTATTATACGTTGTCTTGGTGAAAATAGCGATGAATCGCTGGTAAGTATATATGCAAAAAATGGAAACTAACTACATTAAGGTGAACCGTATCAAAAGTATGTACTATTCTTTATTAGATTTGCCTTTCTTATTAAACTAACAGGGTGCAATAGTTAAACAAGATATATGATTATAATCTCCAACAATCGAGCTCAATTAGGTACTGCACCCCAAAAGTTAGAGTGAAAAACTAACTTTTGGGGTGCAGTACCGGAATGCGTCTTTTTCCATTTAAAGGCCAGCCAGATTGTACATTACAGTTATTAGCGTAAAAACTCCTTACTTTACTATTCTAGGGGAGATGAATCATTATAAGAGTTATTATTTACACTTGTATTTTAGGAATATTGATCATTTGCTGAAACAAATGGGAAAACACCCTTTTTAATTAACATCGGTAAATGTCTGAGCTCACAAAGTTTGGGACATGTCAGTTCAGATAAAGGTCTTATAAATGCATTGAATACAATTATTCCTGAGGTTTATAAAGAAGATAATTATAAAGGTTGGAAAGTAGAGACCCTAACACTTCTTCTAAATGCACCACATCCGGATGCTTTTTATGCGATGGCGAAATATTATTGCGATGAGGAAACAGCTAACAATTCTTGGCTTATGGAAGTACTGTTCCCACAGTATTTACCGGCATATGATGCATCACACAGACAAATTTTTGTGACCAAAAACAAACAAGGGCAATGGTTTGCCTGGTTTAGGTTTCTTTAACCTTTCCATAAACGGTCGTTTCTGATAAAAGAAAGCAAATGGCCATATTCTTATATAGTGAACAGATATTTTATCGAGAATGTAGTGGATTACACTTAAGCTAATGGACAGGATAGTTGAAGAACATTCGGGAAAGATACCAATAAAAAAGGTAGGTAGGCTTTATTTGAAGAAAACACTATACATCCTTTTTGGTATTTTATTTCTCGTAAATAATACTACTGTTTTTGCGAATCAAGAAGTACCTAAACAAAATTTTATTAATAAGTATTTTATTGATGTACATTTTATTAATTCAGTCAGCCAAAGTGCTGAAACAAAGAAGAATCCCAATCAACCGTTTTTAGAACAATTAAGGACGCATTCATTAGAGTATAATGATGTTCAATACATTAAAGTTGAAAATAATTCAGGGATTCAGCGTCTATTCAGTAACTATGATGGTTTTCAAGAACGTGTGCTTAGAAAAGTGGTTTACTGGCTTAATAACTCTGACCGAGTGAATGAAAAAATTGAGGTATCTTTAGATAATCCATCCAATAAATTGACGTTAAAAATGGCAGATAATGAAGTAATCACTATTGAACCAGCATATACTTGTGTAGTTCACAATAAACGCGAAATCTGCACAACTAAAGAAGGAGAATTAATTGTTTCGGAAAATAGACAGAAAGTGCGATTAAAGTCACAATCTCTTTATGATTGGCTCATTGTAGGGTGGAGAAAAGAAGTGGATGGGCTTACTAAAGAAAAATTACTGGAAGAAGCATTGTTTACACGTTATTTATATCATTTGGGTCCATCTTATTCGGACTTTTTTATGTGTCCAAAAATAAAAATTGAACCCATTAATGGAGATCCTAGGAGACATCTAATTTTTGGTAGTGCCTTAAACTATTCAGGACACCATGGTGGAGATTATGATAAACTTACTTTTTCTATAAGTGATTCGAACCTAACAGGCTTAAAAGTGACAGATGTGAAAATAGAGAAATATATTTCGCAAGAAGAAAGCGAAAATCAATGCCGAACTTTTGATTAAATATATTTGTAACATAAGGGGTGTTTCTTTCAGAAAAAGGAACGCTTCTTTTTATTTAAGCTATTTTATTTAATCCAAGTAATATAAATTTTGAAAAAAATGTACTTTATCTAACAGAAGATCTTCAACAATCGGGTGCATTTCTTTAGTAATGAATGCGTCTTTCTTAAAATAAGGGCCATATTCATGAATAACCGAATTAGACTGTATACCAAAGATTGTGAACAAATGGACTTAAATTAACGGGAGGATAGTGGAATAAACAAAAATGATTCGTTAAAAAACAAGCAAACCAATAATAACGAGTAAAGAATGAAAATCCATGATGTGGGAAATAATGAGTTCTCTTATGCAAATCACAATTCAAAATAAAACCAAATCAATAAGGAGATAAAAAATGGATGTCCTTGATTGTATTATTATAGGTGGAGGTCCTTCTGGGTTAAGTGCTAGCTTAACTTTAGGAAGGGCTAGGAGAAACATTGCATTATTTGACGATAGAACGAATAGGAATAGAGTGACACAAGCATCACATGGATTTATTACTCGTGATGGGATAAGACCACAAGCGTTTAAAGAAATAGTGTTAAAAGAGTTGGAGAATTACCCGTCCGTATCATATTTTACTTCAACAGTTACTGAAATTATTAAGGATATAGGTAATGAGCGATTTACTGTCAAAACATCCACTAATCAGGAATTTTTTTCAGAAAAAATAATTCTCGCCACCGGCATTCAAGAAGTATTTACTATAGCGAGTATAAGAAAATTTTATGGGAAAAGTCTATTTAGTTGTCCGTATTGTGATGGCTGGGAGCAAAAAGATAAGCCATTAGTGGTTATTGCAGAAAAAGAAGAGCACGTACTGCATTTGACTAAGTTAATTTATAACTGGTCGCAGGATTTGGTTGTCTTAACAAATGGCGTTCAATTATCTAAAGAAGGTAAAATGGAGTTACAAAAACACAATATCAAAATTATATCGGAAAAGATAAAAAACTTCATAGGTAATGATGGTTACTTACAAAAAATAGAGTTTGAAACAGGAGCAACAATTTTAAGATCGGGCGGATTTGTTGCCCCATCTTATTATCGCCCCAATCAATTTGCTGAGAAGCTTGGTTGTGAAATTCATGAAAATGGAAAAGTTATAACAGATGGTGTTGGTAGAACAACCCAAAAAAACGTATATATTGCAGGGGAAACTGAAAGATCTAAACCATCCTCTTTAATGATTTCAGCTGCGAAAGGTAATAAAGCTGCGGTTTCAGTAAATACTGATCTGACGATGGAACGCTTTTAATTACGTTATAACACCTTTGCTCCGACTAAATAGGAACTATACTTCAGTGCTAATGGGTTGTGACATACACTTCAAACATTGTGTTGGGATTAGAATAAGAAACACAAACTGGTACGCTCTGGATACCATTGTTTAAAAGGTCTAATTTAGATAAAATTTCTCGCAACTTTATTGGGGTACACTAGGGTACAAAAAATTAAAAAATAATAGATACTGGGCAGGCGCCAGAAATCAAAAAATATGATGTATTTTATCATTGGAAGAACTATAGGTGAAGGATTAAAACCAGGCACTCATTCGAGAGTCTGGTTTTTAGTAGTGAAAACGTTATATAGACCAAGCAAGGCACATTAAGGGCAATCTTTGCTACTGGTGCAATAAAAAGCGAATGAAGGAGGAAGGGAAACGATAAACTTAACAAAACTATTTGAAACACAGGCAGCACTAAACAAGCACAACATGCAGGAGCATCCAGAACTACGAGGACAGAACAATTTTGACTGGAAGGTGTTAGCCCTTCAGATTGAGCTAGGTGAGTGTGGCATTGAATGCCATGGATCTTGAAATGGCTGAATGGATAGGGCCAAGAGATGGTGGATTGGGAAGGAAACAGAAAGTGGTTAGTTGAAAGGAAATGTTCAGCAAGGAAGGAGAAATCTTGCTGAACATTACTTTAAATATGATGATAATAATTTTACTGAAGGTTGGATTTTTTATTAATTAATGAAATCTTGAGGAACGCATTCACGAACACCAGAATTTCTTAATGAGTTAAATAAAGCTGCACTGATTCTTAAAATAACGAAGTTATCAGTGCCATTTTCTAATTCATAGATGACAAAGTATGAATTATCAACTGTAAAAATACATTTTCGTTCTAATTCAAATCCAGGTGGTACAGTAGGAAGATTAAAACGTGGTACAACTACAGGTGTATCTCCTTCTTCTCTAATAAAATTGAAAGTTTGTTGGTCAATCTCATAGATATTAACTGGATCAATCTCCACACCTTTTTCTGGAATTGTAATTTCATCTTCAACTAATAGGAAAAAGCGTTCGTTTCGGAAATTGAAAAGACCTCTCGCCCCAATTTCAAATGATGCCATTTTATATTCACCTCCTATTCTATAAATATTTTATTCATATCAAATACAGTTGTTTGGACAATTAGGAATGTGGAGTGAAGATATAGTAAATACGATTTTTTCAATACTTATAATTAGCCATGTTGTTTCTAGACTAGAGTCAATCCTATAGGGTACTTTTGAGTAAAGAAATTATAAAAGGATCACTTGAGGTAGAAGCGACCCTTAGTAACAAGATTCGGAGGTGTAAGGCTAAATTAGCTTTACATTACTATTAATATGTCGAGATAGCTAAATATGTATAGTGAATTGCCTGTGAAATAAATTTAAAAATAAAAAAGCCGTAGCGTCGTCACACGCTACAGCTCGAATTGGTTTATGCCCTTTTAAGACAATATAGTAAAAGTAGTATATCACAACTTAGGAGGGCAAACCTAATGGGTAAACAAGGGCAAACAGTAGTTACTAAAGAGAATTTGTTACAGTGGATTGAGAATTATCGATGGATGGTTGAAACGATTGAGGAAGCACGGCAGCCAGTATCGAACCCTGATAAAAACAGCTCATTGGAGCGAAAACGGCTATGTATGGTATTGAGGCAACTTTACCAAAGGCAAGTGGTGGCACAAGCGATCCAGTGTATACAGAAGTACAACGTCCATTAAAACAACTTGAGCTAGTCATTTCTGGATTGCAAAGTGAAGGATTGGTTGAGATAGAAAAGTTTTCTAATGAGTTAAGTATGTTGCAGAAACTTTCAACAAGTATAGAATTTAAAACTAAGCTTATTACTTGTAATAAAAGTGGTTCCATAGAGACATTACCGTATAAATAAAATACAGAATTACATTTATGCTCTATGAGTAATAGTGTTTTTTAGCTTTCTAAATAAAATATAGTTCAGGTCACGTTTTTTCGAGCGTGACTTTTTATTTTGCTTTGAAAACTGCATCAAACAGCCATACAAATAAAAAGGACTGGTTTAGTGACCAAGTATCTCAGGAACATTAGGTACCAAGGAGCGCTGGCATGTACCAGTAACCAATAGGGCGGAGTTTGGTGTGGTTTTGAGAGCAAAAAGTTATTACATATATTGTTCGAAGATGGTCTAAGTGACTTTTTGAAAGATATTGTTCAGTAAAGGAAGCGTGTATAAATTGTAAAAGAAAAAAGGAGTAATTACTACGCAAAAGGTTAATCACTCCTAACACAAAATCTATTATTTTTCAGTTTTGTCTTTATATCTCTAGATAATAGGACTTAGCATTTTAAGGATAATTGAAGCATTTACGTTTATTTGTGTGCCTCCTGCTAAAGTTTGAAGGATTACTGCTGCTGCAGAAGAATGGTTCCTAAGTGTAAGAAACCCGCCGGATGGTATAGAAATTATTACCTGACCCGTGTTTTGTTGAGTACCGGCTCCTGAACCATAGACTGCCTGCGTCACCGGTGCACCATTTAAAAATAGTGTGAATTGGTTAGGTTCAACCCCTGAGACGATGAAAGTAACCTCGTAGATTCCTGGTCTAGTAACAAAAATTTGAGAGGTTCCTGGAGTATGCGTAATTCCCGGAGTAACTATACCGGTTGAATCAAAAATAATATCTGCTTCTACAGCTACAGTTTCAGGACCTAGATTATATATATATCCATATTCGCAAAGCCCACCACATGCTGTTGGTGTTACAGGAGGAATAGGGCCAGAAATTCCACAGAGATCAACGGCTGTGAATGGTCCTATTTGGCTTCCACATAAGCAGGAACGTTTATTACAGTTACTACAGTTATCCATTTTTTCACCTCCATTTGTAGTATTTTATTCGAGTGAAATATGGAGTAAAGGGCAATAGTTTAATAGTTTAAAAAATAAAAAGGAGCACTTTCTCCTTAGAAAGTGCTCAAAATTAGATTAGGAGAGCATCATTGACTCGGCAAAGTGTTTGATTCTTGAGAATTGATGTTTAGGAGAGCTCTTTTTATCCTATGTATCAAAATGTATTTCAAGTTAGGCTTCAGGTTAAAAAAAGACCAGCGTTTGTAGACGCTCCAGCTAACTACTGAACAATTTGAACAAAGAAATTAATAAAAGGGTCACACGACTGGAAGTGGCCCTAAGTAATTTGGAGGCCGTGACGGTCAACCAGCGCCACAGCAAGTGCGTGCGATACACTCAATAATAATTTGTGCAAATTAAGGTTAGCTATACATTTATGTCAAAGAAAAAACCCCAGTTTTATACTGGGGAAACGGTTTGTCAGGTAAAGATATTATTTTTCTGGATAATCTACATGTAATGGCGGTGGAACTAACCAACCTTTATTTTTATTGAGACGCAGTAGTTTAGCGCCGATTAGAGCTTTTGCTGCATGGAATTGACCATACATTAAAGCAATGTCTTCTCTAGTTGATGTACCCATTGCCTGACTGCATGCAACTAATCCAGCAGCTAGGTCTACTGACAGTGCAGCACTAATTTCTGGATCACTAAATTTTGCTCCTGGAGGGATATCTTCCATTCTTGCTACAGGTCTTTCCGGTGCAGCAGGAGGTAAACCAATTCCGTTTGTTTTTAGAATCTTTTCTAATTGCTTTACTTCATCCCTACATTTTTCGATGATATCTTCAATGATTTTTTTAAGATCTTCATCCCCAGCATGATTATAAAACGTTTGATAGCCAGAAATTATACCATAATCTGTGATTAAATTTGTCCAAACACTAAATACTTCTCCATAATGCAATGGTTCATCTTTTGGATTTTCGCTAAGTATCCCCATACTACACTTCCTTTTTAGTTTCGGCATTTTTCAAACAAGGATAGTATGGGTGGAATTTTAAAAATAATTCATAAAAAAATAAGGTTACTGAACAATTTGAGAAAGGAAACAATTAAAACTTAGCTTAGTCTGCTTCAAATCGAATAGCTTGAATATCTTGACAATCTACGACAATTGTTGAACCAGGTTCTGTTTCTGGATCATTAAAGAATGCACAACAATTATTTTGATCAAAGGTAATAAAAATAACATCTTCTATTACTTGACCACCAAATAAGAAAAGATCAACTTCAGTTTGAGTTTGTAAACGTTTTAATTGATTACAAACACAACCTTTACAGCGATTAGTATCTCTCTCATGATGGTTTTCCTTTTCATCACAAGAATAGCACTTTTTCCGCCTATAGTTTTTAGCCTTTCTGTTAATGCTCATTTTCAATCCTCCTTCGAAAGTAATCCTTGCCTTTCCTTATTAATTTATGGTTTGAAAATATAAGTAGATTGGCAATTGTCTAGTTAGTAATGATTTTGTTTTACAAAAAAAGAAAATAGTTAATAGACCATTTTAAGTTTTCATCGAAGTATCTCATAAGAATTTGGGAAAAGGAATTTTCGTTGAATACTTCTTGCAAAATGAAGAAGCAATTGTTGAATTTACAGATGAAGGTGGATATAAGGGTGTCTATTGGACTTTTAAGTATTAAGGAAACAATATGAGAAAATGTCCATTTAATAACTTTTGGCATAACGATCGGTGAGCCGATGGTGAGTAAATAATCTGTCCAAAATTAACAAAAAAGCCGCAGCGTCGTCACACGCTACAGCTCGAATTGGTATGCCCTTTTAGGCTAGTCAGATAAGTCATTATAACACAACTTAGGAGGGCAAACCTATGTTAAAAGAAAGAAAATTAGTTATTACACCAGATGCATTAGATTCAATGATTACAGACTACCACTGGATGGTTAACGCCATCAAAGAAATGCGAGCAGAAATGGTTATAGGGGCAAAAACGGCACAGTATGGTATCGAGGCTACACTACCAAAGGCAACAGGCGGTAGGTGATCCAATTATGCAGGAGGCTATTAGACGTTCGAAAAATATAAAGCGTATTGCAGAGTATGAGAAGAAGCTATTAGAGGTACAAATGCTGATTGAACGAGTTACTGGCGACAGAGAGGTTCAAGTACTGAATTGGATGTTAGACGGCAAGTCACAACGCTGGATAGGCCAACATATGACTTTATCAGCAACGAGTATTAAACGAATTAAGGATAACATTGTAAAACAGATGATTGCTTGAAGTGGGGCCTTGTGCCCCTATGAAAGATTTTGTACAGGAGGGTGAAGCGACGGAAACCATTGAACCTTGGTTATTTACGATGGACTACTAAGCAAATGAAATTGTCATTAATATAATTATTGATGGAAAAAAATCCAATTAAGAGTGTGTGAAAAATAAATAGGCATTCGAAAGAAATGCTACAGCACACTTGCAAGAAAACTTGTACATGGTGCTGTAGCATGGATATCACTAGGAGCGTGTTTAGATAACGCGATTGAGAGATCAACTAGTTACAAACATACTTTCATTTTTAAAATTATCTACTGTCTTGCTTTACTTCTTCAATAAATGCCCTGAAGTTTTCAGCGATTTCTTTTGATTGAGTATGGTGTAAATAATGTGTTCCTTCAAATGTCATCACTTTTCCATGTACAGAATTTTTTACTTGCTCTTCATGTAGTGTTGACCATCCTTCAATCGCTGCACTATTCGGTTGTAAAAAGAAAATAACAGGCAGGTTTTTTGGGAATGTTAAATTTTCAGCTGCTTTAAAATTAGGAGATCTATTTTCTATTTCATTCACAATAGTTGGATTTCTAAAGTTTTTGTAAGAAAGAATTCTCATTTGTTCTTTTGTTTCTTCATCAACTGGTAGTGCAGCATATGGGTCAGCACTTAGTTTCATTATCAATCTGCCTAGACCTGATTCTTTGAGTAGTGTAATTACTGAATTAGGTATTGGAGATTCAACAACCTTATCACCATATTGCCTTGGAACACTGCTATCGATCCCGACAAATGCACTCACTTCGTTTTCATATTTGTTCACATAATCTAATGCGTAAATGCCCGAAATGGAGTGACCCATTAGAATATAGCGGTCAATTTTAAGAATCTGTAAGGCTTCGTGGATTTCACTTACAATATTTTCTGTGCTCCGTTCTTTTTCGGTTATATCACTTAATCCATAACCGAAAGGCTCAATCACTACAACTTTGTAAAATGGCGATAACTCTTCTACTAGCGGCTTAAAATCAAGTGCTGGTGTTCCTGTTCCCAAACCTGGTAGTAGCACGATTGTTTCTGCGCCTTGTCCTTGAATCAAAACATTCATATTTTTTCCATCTACTGTTACAGACTGACCATAAGGCTTTATTTTCCCTGCTTCTAATTTATTACTGATCTTATCAATGACAAAAACAATGGCTATAAAAACGACAATTGTTATAACTAATGCTGCTAAAATTTTAAGTAAAATGATAAGCAATTTTTTCATCTTATTAATTGGTTTTTTACCTGTTGACATGTCCAAGTCCATTTTTTTCACCTCTCGTATTTTCACTCATTTCTTCTCCTATCGTTTTGGGCTACCTTAAAGAGCCCTAAGGAAAGCCTAAACGACGAAGATGGACTCACAGTGACGAAAATATGAACTGAGTATGAACAAGTGAAAGATTTTGTGTAGAAACTTTTTAGAAAAAGTTCCAAAATCAAAACGATGAAGAAGATTTATAAAAAAGTAAGCAAATTCAACGTGGCGGTAGAGGATTTATTACAGTGGATTGAGAATTATCGATGGATGGTTGAAACGATTGAGGAAGCACGACAGCCAGTAGCGAAAGTTAATAACAATAGTTAAATTAGAGTGAAAACAGCTACGTATGGTATTGAGGCAACTTTACCAAAGGCAAGTAGTGGCACAAGCGATCCAGTGTATACAGAAGTACAACGTCGTGTATATTCGTTAAATTATCGCATTAAGGAATATGACCAAGAGATTGCAGAGGTGCAAAAGCGTATTTCGTTAGTACATGGCGATAGAGAAATTGAGGTACTCCATAGATTACTAGATGGTGATAGCATGAGAGCTATTGGCAAACACATGAAGCTTTCGAGTACAACTATCTTTAGAGTGAGAAATAACATATTGAAACAAATGATGAAGTACAGATGGTACAACAACCTTTAAAGTAAACATTTCTGATGTTACAGGGGTAGGATTTTTACCACCAGGACCTACAATTAACTTGTTGCCACCTGTTAATTCAGGGTGCGAATGTGATTGTCGCGAACGACCAATCAGACAACTACTAGGTACACTTATCGGTTCTACAGTTAATCTTTTAGCAGTTAATGGTTCTATTGCAGAAGATTTTATTGTGGAACAAACAGGTCTTGGCATTGTGTTAGGTACTTTACCTATAAGTCCTGAAACAATAGTTAGATTTGCAATCTCAACTTGCAAAATAGTAGCTGTAGGGCAGACTACTTGAAAAGTAAGCTGTTAAAAATATATATGTAACAAAAAGAACAAATGTAAAACATGTAGCATGTTTTGTGAAAGAAAAAATATGATGTAAACTCGGAGGTAGGGCGACGGGGTAGGTTTTTCCTCCCTCGGTATTTATGAAAACCTAAATATTAGGGAAAGGCAGACCGACGACCGACCAGCGCTGAGCAAACTTGTTCGGAGCATGACATACACGGCCGGCTCATATTTTTTTAGAGATTAGGTATCTTAATTAATATAAAAGATAAAATATTTACAATCATTTCCACGACTTCTTATTTGTTATATGATATTTAAAGAGGAGTGGAATATTATGATGAACATTTTACAAATTGTTTTCGCTATCATAACTGTCTCTCTTTCAGCTTACCTACTTATAACACGTGATTACGATCTGATTTTTTTAATGGTATTCTTCTCAGGTTTATTCATGTTAACAAAAGGTATTGAAGCATTTCAAAGCGAGAGAAAAGTTTATGGTTGGTTATTAATCGGACTATTTTTATTTGCGGTTTATATATCAATGTATCAATTCACAGCCTCACTATGATCAACATAATGGAGTGGTTTATATGTGAACTTCCGCTACGATGTCAAAAGTGAGCACTCGACAATAGGATTACCACAATATTTAAGCTTTCATCTTCGGATGGAGGCTTTTTATTATGAAATTAACTATGAAATTAAATTAGATTGTTAATAAAGTTAAATCACTTTATAATAGTGCTAATTAAATAGGATTTAAGAGGTGTTTTTATTCCATTTCCTAAGATGTTTATTAATATCTAGTGTATTGAAGGTACACACTGACTGAAGAGATGACTTAATAGAGAGAAAGGAAGAGTCGATCAATGATTAAAGACACAAACAATCAGGAAGAAATAGTGGACACTGAAATTATTATAGGGAAATATATGGAGAATATAGAATTAATTCAACAGTTATTAAAACAATTTGAGCTAGTCATTTCTGGATTGCAAAGTGAAGGATTGATTGAGATAGAAAAGTTTTCTAATGAGTTAAGTATGTTACAGAAACTTTCAACAAGTATAGAATTTAAAGCTAAGCTTATTACTTCTAATAAAAGTGATTCCATAGAGACATTACCGTATGAATAAAATACAGAATTAGTGTTTTTTTAGTTTTCTAAATAAAATATAGCTTTCAGGTCACGTTTTTTCGAGCGTGGCTTTTTATTTTGCTTTGAAAACTGCATCAAACAACCAAAACATTACGAGTTGAGAGTGCAGAGTTTGGGGGTTTTGAGAGTAAAAAGTTATTTCATCTCCTGGATTATTATTGCATGGAAGGTGATATTATGGATAACATTTTAGAAAAATACCCTGAACTCAAAGAAAGTATGTTAAAAAGGACTGAAGAAATAAGCTTTGCAAATGTAGCTTTTGATACAGTAGCAGCATTAGCTGAATTGTTACATGACAAAGGTCTAATAGAGTATGAAGAATTTGTCGAGTGTGTTTATAAAGAATTAGGTGAATAAGTTTTTAGGAAGTCATATCAAAGGATATGGCTTTTTCTTTTGCCCTGTAAAGTGAGTAGTTTCCTCCCCTTTGACTGCTAGGGCAACGGTACTTACTTTTGAGAGTGAAATACATAATAGGTCTGGTTCATCGTGCACCAGACATGTTTCAGGAGGGAGTGTTTATGAGATATGGCTATAGTAAGAAGTTCAACTCTAATAAAAAAAGCCACTAGTAATGTGGCTACATATAAAAATATATTTATTTGTTATCTTTATCTTTATCTTTTAGTAATCACATATCCAAGCTTTCCCTACCCAGTAACACTGAGCAGCAGATGCAGTAGGGGCTGTAGAAGCAGCAGCAGCTCCGAAAAGGGCAGCAACTAATAAAATCATACCTAGTTTCTTTTTCATTTTACTAACACCTCCTTATTTAATTATATTCTATGAATTGGAAAAATATTACCTAGTAATATATTAAAATCTAATATTTTCTTATATTAAATAGATTCAGGAAAAGTATGGAGCTAGCTTGAGGTAGTTTAAAAACAAATGATGGAGGTGAGGTGTATGAGAAATGGCTAGAGCAAGAGATCCAAATCGAGATAAGGCATTTAAAATTTTCAAGGAACATAACGGTGATATTACAAATCGAGCAATAGCTGAAATATTGATGTTCCAGAAAAAACAATTGACTCATGGTAATCAAAATTCTAAGGACAATCGGAACGAAAAATTAAATGGAGCACTCCAAACTTCTATAAAAAACGTTAAGAGAGAGAGGCGCACCTTATGGGATGGGTATGTTTGAAAGCTCATATACAGAGAATTTAGATAAAACTGGAAGAATTGGTAAAATTAAATTTTCGGGAAGTGTTACTTTTAATATCAACCTTTTACATCATAGCTATGGTGGAAGATTGACTGTTAATTTCAATTCCGGTCATGATACTTCTAAAGCTGAACTTTCTGTAACTAATTCTGCTTATGGAGTTGTTGGACGACATGGATTTGGTGTTGTTAATGATGGTTCAATAGATAGTACAAAAACAAAGGATTTTTCTAAGACTTTTACTCTTAATGAAATGAAAGATTATGGTGCAGTAGGCATGGGACCAAATATGCTAATGGCTAAATTAGCGCTAGACATTGATGCTAAGAAAACAGGCTTCGCAAAGGACTTATGAGGACGTGCCAACAAAATTATGGCCTGTGAAACCTTTGTCAGAAATGTGGGGAATCGGCAAACAGATGGAGGCTAACCTTAATAAACTGGGCATACAAACGGTCGGTGGATTAGCAAATGCTGATTTAGATGACTTAGAAAAGCAGTTTGGTGTTATGGGCAATCAATTGTATCACCATGCATGGGGTATTTACTTATCAAAATTGTAACTCCACATATGGCTTTATAGCACCATTTAGACAACCATAAAAAAGAAAGGTGACTTTTATAGTCACCTTTTCACTTGTATGTAGCAATTTATTTATTGAATATTTGCTCATAACGGTGGAAGAATGCCACTGCGTGCGCTCCTGTTAGAGAATCATTTGGTTTAAACTCTGCATCCGTTTTAGTAGTTGTTAAGTCGAAGTCACGTAGAAACTGGATGGCTTCTGGCTGAGATACTGTTTTTCCATAATGCATAGATGCTAGGATACGAGCAAAATTACCACGTGTGATGTCTTTGACTGCATATACCTGTTTAGACGCTGATTTACCACCAAGCGTTGGTAGAGCGTACTTACTTGCTAGTTGATAGTTTACATCTGCACTCCATGAAGAACTAGGTTTTGTTGAAGCTAATTCATCAGACTTAAAGTAACGGAAAAGTACAGATAACATCTGATTTTCTGTTAAATTTGTATTTGGTTTCAGTAAGTTTTCGTATTTCTTTGTTGCAGAGTTGTATACGTTTTGATAACCGCTGATAAGACCTTTGTTTACTGCCCATTGAAAATCCTCTGCCCAGTACTGGTCTGCCTTGTAATCAGCGAACTTTGATACTTCTATACTACCTACTGGAGTTGTAGGTGTTGGCGTTGAAGCTGAGTAGTTTAAATAACTTGATGCTACATACCCCTCTGTCCCGTCATTTCTTTTCACAGGATACCAAACAAAATGGTTTTTCTTCGTTGATACTGCTTCATATTCAAAAGGGCCCGTAATGGTAACAATTTCGCCTTTACGTAAAGTACCCTTAGAAGGACTATCCGTAGTAGGTCTTGTCCTAACTGTTACATTAGTTGTTGCACTAACTTTTTGATTTGTTTTAAAAAAGTACTTTGATTTTGTTAATGGTAAATCAAAATCATAGTTCATGGCTGAAAATTTAATATTTTCCCTGCTGTTAGAGTCATATTGAAAATGTTCGCGTGTAAAAGGCATCTCTGTTAAGTCTATTAATTCCAATTTCTCAATAATACGGAGAATTCTTTCTTGATAGGCATTTGCATTTATTTCACCAGTTGCTTGGACAAATGGACTATTTACTGGCTTAGTACCGTTATAAGCCATAATAGCGAAGTACCAATGTTCCAATACATCTCTTTCGCTACCATTGATGCTAGGCAAATCCTTCCGCTTAAACATATCATCTAGAGTCTCTACACCAGCATGAATATTATAGACAATATCGCTTTTTAGTCTATCTTGATTGTAGCCAGCTTGATTTGTGATTTGCATAATGCCAATTCCATTATCATCTGTCACAATCGCTTCACCATTAATATCGAAATGACGCCAATTTCCACTTTCACCTTCCGCTATTGCCTTCACAATTTCAGGAGGAACATTATAACTCAGTGCTGTTTCGGTTAACAAACAGTTCATTGTGGAATAATCAGGGTTGACCTTCGATGCCGAATCATACTTACATGTATTTGCAATATCATTAGCTAATACATTTTTATCTATATTTATAGTTAGAGAGAGGGCACCAATGACAATAACACTAATCAATGGTTTCAATATCTTTTTCATATCTGGTTATTACACTTCCTTTCATATTTTCCAAAGTTAAAAGATTCAGATATATATTATCACAAACCCAATATTTGGGATAGGGGTAATATAAGCAATAAACAAATAACCAGGTGCTCAAATGAGTACCTGGTGTTTTTGTAGGTTGTTTTGTAACTGCTCGTGAATGTTTATTTATTAATCATAAAGAGGTACCCCATGGTACCCCAGATAGTACCCGACTTAAAAGTGTTTATATGAGTTTATATGGGATAAAAATTTATATTAGAAAAATCGATATTTATTTTAAATACCAAGAAAAGCAACGTTCTATTTTTCACCGTTCCAATTTCCTTAGAGCAAAAACCCCGCCAAATCAATATTTTTACGCTATAATGTAGGACGAGGTGAAGAAAATGTTTGTGAGTGAAAAAAAGATTGAGATTCGATATGCAGAGACTGACCAAATGGGCGTTGTCTACCATGCAAACTATATCATTTGGATGGAAATTGGGCGTACGCAGCTTGTGAGTGATGCGGGCTTTAAGTATGCGGCGTTAGAAGAAGATGGTTATGTGTCACCGGTTATGGATTTATCGATTTCCTATAAGGCTGCGATGCATTACGGGCAGGTGGCAACGGTTCGTACTTGGATAGAAAAGCATGACCGTTTACGAACAACTTATGGCTATGAAATTTTACATGAGGATGGTACGGTGGCGGCCACTGCACAGTCTGTACATATTTTAGCTCATAAGGATACATTGCGTCCGATATCTTTAAGTAAAGTGGATCCTGCTTGGGATGCAAAATATAAAGAAATTGCCGTTGTGGCAAAATAGGAGAGCCATAAATGGAAATGTTTTTAGCATTAGGCGCGGTTTTGGCCTGTCTTGGTGTAATTTTAGGTGCTTTTGGGGCACATGCACTAAAGGATAAATTTGCATCGCCTCATTATGCAGCTATTTGGGAAACAGCTGTGCAATATCAAATGTATCATGCATTAGCGATTATCGGGTTAGGTATTCTTTCGAATGAGGCGCTTTTAGGAAGTTCTAGCCTGCTTTCATGGGCAGGATATTTAATGTTTACAGGGATTGTTTTCTTCTCTGGTAGCTTGTATGTCCTCGCAGTGACAGGTGTGAAAAAACTTGGGGCGATTACACCCATAGGCGGAATGCTATTTATTGTCGCTTGGGTACTTGTAGCGATTGCCGCATTCTCATAAAAGAAAACGAGACAGTTCTCACAAGAGCTGCTCGTTTTTTTATGCGAGAATAAAGAAAAGTGAAACAATTTGTCTGATTATGCGTATTACATATTGTTTATAGATGATAAAATAAGCTAAACATCAATGTGAAGGTGGGAAATCAAATGGGTTTATTAAAAGCGGGAGTTGGCGCATTATCTGGCGTTTTAGAGGATCAATGGCGTGAATATTTCTATTGTGAGTCATTATCGGCAGATGTGCTTGTGACTAAAGGAGTGAAGCGCACGTCCAAACGTGGGTCGAATAAAGGCAATGACAATATTATTAGTAATGGTTCAATTATTGCGATAAATGAAGGGCAATGCATGATGATCGTTGAGCAGGGGAAGGTCGTGGAGTTTTCTTCAGAATCAGGCGAGTATGTTTATGATACGTCAACTGAACCTTCCATTATGTATGGTTCAGACCTGTCTCAGGGAATTATGGAGACTTTCAAGCAAATTGGCAAACGTTTTACATTTGGGGGAGAGCCTGCAAAAGATCAGCGAGTTTATTATTTTAATAAAAAAGAAATTGTAGGTAATAAATACGGAACACCTGCACCTGTTCCTTTCCGTGTAATTGACCGCAATATTGGCTTAGATATTGATATTGCCATTCGCTGTCACGGGGAATATTCTTATAAAATTATAGACCCACTATTATTCTATACAAATGTTTGTGGCAATGTAGAGCGTGAATATACTCGGGACTCTATTGATAGCCAGTTAAAATCAGAATTAATGACAGCGCTACAACCGGCGTTCGCACAAATTTCAGCAAGTGGCGTTCGGTATAGTGAAATACCTGCCCATACAGTTGCATTAGCAGATGCTCTTAACAAAGTATTATCAGAGAAATGGCTTGCGACACGAGGATTAGCGGTTGTGTCATTTGGCATTAGTACACTAAAAGCGTCTGAAGAAGATGAGGCAATGATTAAACAATTACAACGCAATGCTGTAATGCGTGATCCTGGGATGGCTGCGGCTCATTTAACAGGGGCACAGGCAGATGCGATGATTGCGGCTGCCAACAATGATGCGGGTGCAATGTCAGGATTTATGGGCATGAACATGGCAGCACAAGCTGGTGGCGTTAATGCAAGTCAACTTTATCAATTGAATGAACAAAATAAGCAAGCTCAAATGGCTCAAGCAGCTATGCAAAATCAAACAACAAAAGAAGCTAATGCGTGGACATGTACATGTGGTCATGAAAATACTGGGAAGTTCTGTTCGAATTGTGGGACAGAAAAACCGGTTGAAGAAGGGTGGTCATGCGCATGTGGAGCGGTAAATAAAGGAAAGTTCTGTAGTGAATGTGGGACAAAAAAACCTACAGGAGCGTTATTATATGCATGTGATAAATGCGGATGGACGCCAGAAGATCCTACTAATCCGCCAAAATTCTGCCCTGAATGTGGCGATGTGTTTGATGAAAACGACGTGAAGTAAGGAGAGGATGATTCATGTCAACGCAAGAAGTTGAGAATGTCAAACAAGTAAAGCTTGATTTTAATGCGGAATGTCCTTCATGTAGTGCATCAATTGAATTTAATCCTGCGACAGGTAAGCTTACTTGCCCCTATTGTGGCTTTGAGACAGAAATTGCTACTCCAGAGCAAGAAGAAGAAAAAGCTGCTCAAGAAATGGATTTTTTAACAGCGGAGGAACGAGGCAATTTCAATTGGGGCGTGGAGAAAAAAACAGTGATCTGTGAAGCATGTGCGGCGGAAACGATATACGATGCACTACAGGTGGCTGACAGTTGTCCTTACTGTGGTTCCCATCAAGTCATGGAAGCAAGTGCTGAAAATACATTAGCGCCAAATGGTGTATGTGCTTTTGAAGTAACAGATAAGCAAGCTGGGGAACATTTTCAAAAGTGGATAAAAGGTAGATTGTTTACACCGAAAGCTGCCAAAATTAGTGCTAGGCCAGATGCCTTTAAAGGGGTCTATCTTCCATACTGGACGTTTGATACGAAAACAAGCTCCAGATATTCTGCTCGATATGGACGACATCGCACCGTTACAGATAAAGATGGTAAAACACATACAGAAACAGATTGGTATTCAACAAGTGGCTTTTATCAGGAATTTATTGACGATCACTTAATAAGTGCAACTACTCGCTATGATCAGAATATGATGCGAAAAATTGAGCCTTTTAATCTTTTAAACAATAAGGCTTATAAACCAGAGTATGTATCCGGCTTTTTGTCAGAACGATATAGCATTGGCTTACAGGATGGCTGGCTTCATGCCAAGAGGGATATCCATGATCATCTTCATGCGCAGATCACTTCAAAAATTCGTTGGGAAAATAGCGCGGATGTAGTATCGAATTTACGCTTTTCGACCAATCATGATGATATTACATACAAATATTTAATGTTACCGATTTGGTTGTCTTCCTTCCGTTATAAAGAGAAAATTTATCGCTTTATGGTCAACGGGCAAACGGGTCGAGTAGGTGGGGATGCTCCTATATCACCACTGCGTGTAACGATAGCTGTTATCTTATCATTAATGGTGATAGCCATCATTTGGTATTTCTTCATGTCTGAATAATGACGAGCAGTATTCCATCAGGGCTTAGTTGACCATTTGGAATACTGCTTTTTTCATAAAATTGTCTTTTGATGCTAGGGAAATGACTAATTTATAAATCATTATCATCCATTTTCCCAGCCGATAGGGAAGCTTGTAGCATAAATTATAATGAATAGCAAAATGAGCGAACAGCCTAGAATAAATAACATGTTAGTTAGAATGAAAGCATAAAATGACAAGATGGCGTAAAAAGTAACCTATTCCGTTAGAAATGATGGGAAATTTATAAGTATGACAACGAAGACGGTGTAAAAATTTCAGACAGATACGCCATTAATGTTAATAAGTGAAGTTGCGATTTTACAATAAACAACTTATTATACAGTCAGAGAGCATTTTTTTAGCTGTTAAAAGACTATTTAATGTTATTTTTGAATAACAAATAAAAGGTTATTCATAATGGAGGTTTCGAAGATGGACGCAATTGAAGTGTTAACGAATTTAGATCAAATACATGGGTATTATCAGCCGATATTTAGCGCAGACGCGCATACGGTGATAGCCTACGAAATTTCCGGACATCTACAAATTGAAGGTCAGCAAATTAATTTAAAGGATTTCGTCAATAATGAAGATATTCCAGAAGAATATCGAATAGATATGGAACATAAAATTTTGCATGCAGCACTAGCCCAAATTGGGGAAATTGCATCAGATATTGATATATACATTCCTAGTAACCCCAATTTATTGATGCAAGATTTTGGTGAAAGCCATTTTAATATTATCCAACAATATATTGGGGAAGAAGATTTACACCGTATCGTATTTGTCGTATCTGAGCATCGATTTTTAGGAGATATTAATAAACTGCACCATGCACTGAGGTATTTTACGACGTTTGGGGTAAAAATTGCTGTTCAGGAAGTAGGAGCTGAAAGTCATTTAGAACATATTGCATTATTGGCGCCCCATATTTTAAAAGTGAATACACGTGATTTAAATTATGATTCTTGGTCTGCTCAATCCGATATGATTTCTGCTATTGGCAGTCTTGCCTATAAAATAGGTGCGAATCTATTATTCGAAGAAATTGAAACGGTTTATCAGCTACAATTTGCATGGAAAAACGGAGGACGCTATTATCAAGGTCCTTATTTAGCCAATCCTGATATGAACCTTGTTGATAAAGAGGTATTAAAGGAACGCTTTAAAAAAGAATGCCAGCAATTTATTACGTCTGAAAAGAAAATGCTAGAGGCACAATTTTTGCAGCTAAAGAAATTAAGAGAAGAATTGGAGGCTATTGTTCACCGTGTAAAACCAACGAGTGATAATACCTCACAATTAGAGCATTTAGCTGAATTACTGGATAACTATTCTTTTAGACTATACATTTGTAATGAGGATGGTTTCCAATTAACGCCGAACGTCATGAGAATAGAGGGAAATTGGGAGTTGCAGCCACGTGCCATCAATAAAAATTGGAGCTGGCGCCCATACTTCTTACAAACGATTATTAAAATGCGAAACGATCAAAGTGGAGAAATCTCTGAACTTTATCGTGATATTGAAACAGGCGAAATTACAAGAACCTTTTCAATCGCTATCAACGAACATGAATACTTGTTTGTTGACCTTTCCTATGACTATCTTTACGAACACAATATTTTTAGGTAAGCCTAGAAATGGTTAACTATTAAGGGGGATGGGGTATGGGGTATGACTAATGATTGTACCGCTCAATTGACGCATGGATTTAGTCTATTTTAATTAATAAAGAGTGTGTTTGAGTTGCTTTCCATACATTCCTTAAATTAAAAACCCAACTACAAAAAAGTTTGTAGTTGGGTTTTCGTAACAGGATATTTATGACTTGTACTACAATTTAATAGCTACTTAATTTCTCTTAATTTCTATACATTAACTCAGTATACGTATCACCATATGGAGTTGCGGTTTCAGTTATATACGTGTTGATAATTGTACCCATAGGATTTCTTACTACATTTTTTACTTTGTGGTAAATAACGTCTTTTCTAACGCCCACTCGGATATATTTATTAGGGTACTGCGATTCATAAGTCCTTGTAGACGTGAAACTATGTGAAAATGAAATACCGAACGTCGATGAACCTTGTGCAAAGGAGCCGTTTATACTCCAAGTAATTCCACCAGCGATGGATACACTTTTCACTTTATCCCAACCTGGTGTAGCAGGATGATAACCAATAAATGCACGTGAAACAGTGTATTTTTCAAGTGTTGTCTGTGTTGTCTGATTACATGTAGCACATAAAGGTTGTATGCTGTTATTCACATAAGATTGGTAATCTTCTTCTGATTCAAACAGAATCATGCCGCCATCTTCTGTTGGTACGCTATACCTATCATCTGGCACAAATTCTAATTCTTCAAAGGGTAGTAATTCTGAATCACTCTCGGCTGCATGGACTAAAAGGCTACTGCAACTAAAAACTAAAAATAACACAAAGCTAAAGAACAACGAACTAAGTAACTTATTTCCAGTTATTGCTGTCATCTTTTAACAACCTCCCCTGTATTTGTAATTCAATTTCCATTATATACTAAGTGGCAATATTTGTATATACTAGGTTTGCTTATTGTATAATATGTAAGTATTAACCAAGGTTATTAAATTTTAAAAGAAGGTGGAAAAAGAGTCGTGAAAAAGAGATTAACATTTTGTGCTTTACTTGGATTATTGTTAATGCAAACGGCTTGTAGCTATAGTGTGGATGTTAACTATGAAGAGAACAACCCCGAAATTGTTCTTTCTGAAAATACAAAATTAGAAAATTTAAGAGTACTAGAACTGGATGCTAATCATGAAGAAAGTAAAAAGGTTCTTAACATATTTGGAGATGAGTTAAAGGATGGAATTTATGCTTATGATGAAAATGAACATAAAACATATATTTTGATAAATTCAACTACTAGGAATTACTCTGATTACTCATTTAAATTTAATAAGGAAAAGAAAATTTTAACACTTACGTATACAACTACAGAAGGGAGTAGTGCAAATAAAAAAAAGCTATTTCTTTTAGAGAGTAACAAGAAGAATCCTTATGAGGAAATCAAACTCCTTAATAATGGGAATGATGATGGTTTCATAGGAGTGTATACACAGTAAACAATATTTATAAACGTTTTATGGTGGGGTTAAATCACAGGGGTGGTAAACGGTCGATGATTCTACAAACGGTAGTAGGAGAACCGATGACCGAGGGGTTACCAGAGAAAGGAATATGCATCATTTTGCGCTTTGGTAGCCGAGAATGACAATGAGTGGAACACTGAAGCATCAAACTTAGAATTCTCTATCTCACAAAATGTGGGCTTCTATAAAACCAGTAAGGCACAGTAGATGTGTTTTACTGGTTTTATTCAATTTGTGAAAAATACTACCATAGCACTTCCAATTTAAAAGAAAATTTTACAATTTTTGAACGAAATGAAGAATCGCTCCGTCTAATGGAGGAAGGAGGCGAAAAGGATGAAATTTGAATTAGAGCAACATGCTATACGCGGGGATCATGAAGCGATACTTTCCCTTATTGAAATGGATGAGGATATTTTGTATCGCATGGCCTTTACATATATGAAAAATAAGCAGGATGCTATGGACGTAATGCAGGATCTTGTTTACAAAGCACTTAAAAAAATGCATACCGTTCAACAACAAGAATATGCCAGAACATGGCTTGTGCGCGTCTTCATTAATTGTTGTAAAGACCATTTAAGAAAACGTCCACCTACTGTTCAGATTGAGGAACACCACTTATCTGAATGGGTCATTTATTCAGATATGGAGAGATTATTGGAACATTTATCTTTGTCGGAGCAGCAACTCGTCTATATGAAATATTTCCAGCAGCTAAAGAATAAAGAAATTGCTGAGGGTACTGTAAAGTCTAAGCTTCATTACATATTAAAGAAACTTAGAAGCTTTGCTAAAGAAAAGGAGGACTGGCTATGAGTAAACCATTGATCGACGTTCCAAAGGAGGAACTTCAACAAGTTCGAATGGACATGTTTCGGAAAGTCCAGCGAGAAAAAAAGATAAAGAAGCGCATTGTTTCGGTTACATTCATCGCCATACTTTGCGTAAGTCTTATATTATCTATTCGCGTTTCCCCAACGATTGCTAGCCAAGTTGCAAAAATACCTGGCTTTCAAGCAATTGTATCAGCGATAGCAATAGATAAAGGAATAAAAGATATTGTCGATCATGATTATTATGAAGAAATCAATGTGACACAATCCAAAAATGGCCTATCACTTACTTTGCAGGGGGCGATTGCTGATAATTCGGGAATTGTACTGTTCTATGATGCCGATGCTTCATTTGATATTTCAGCATTAACCTTAGAGAAAGTTCAATTGTTCCAAGGGGATGATGAAATTGAATGTGGCTGTACGCTTACTAAGAATGAAAGCAATCAAACATACATTTCTTCATCGGTGGAATATAATTTTTTAGAGCCTATCGTCTATACGTCAAAGGATTTTAAAGCATTTTTTCACTTTAATGATGAACAGAAAGGTAATATTGATATTACTTTACCGTTTTCACTCAAAAAAGATATCGCAAAGGAAAAAACTTTTACTGCTAATCGTACGATAGATATCGATGGTCAGAAATTTACAATTACACAAATTCGCCGTTCCCCATTAAAAGTGGCACTCGATATTGAGGTAGCCAAAGATAATGCAATGCAAATATTAGCGCTGGATGATGTTGCCATCATAACAGAAAGCGGTGAGCGTAGAGATAGTATGATAAATGGCAATTCAATAGGAGGAAATATACGCGATGGAAAATTTACGCTATATTTACAAAGTAATATTTCGATGATCCAGAGGCATTGACGGTTATGATTGGAGCGGTTCATGCTGTGCCAAAGGGCGAGGATTTTATCGAAGTTGATTTTGGCACAAAAGAAATACTCATGAAGCCTAACTATTTTAATGGTGATATTTCCGCAGCGCCGCAAAGTGTTTCAGTAAAGATGAATAAGGATAATCAAGGTAAATTTTTAATGTTTTCTGATGCAATAAAAGAAGATGGTACGATGTTAGAGTTCAAAGGTATTTCGATTTCACGAGATGAGCAATACGTAGTGGAGACAACACAATTTGAAGAATATAATGGAAGGGCTAAACTATATTTGAACTATTACGCCAATCTTATTAGGAAAAATATTGAACTGAATATTCCTTTGCAATAAAGTTCCGATGTTCAAAAAGGCTCTCTTTTTTGGGCAACTTTTTTATAATTGTGGTAATTAAGCAGTGTGAAATAGATGAATTCCAATGAAAAACACCCATACCCTCTTTTATTGATCAAAGGCTCCCTAGAACCATAAAGTCGACAACAACGCCGCTTACTGGATTTTCAGACCCCAATACACTAATGCCTAATACCGTTACACCACTAATATTTGTCACATTAGCAGAGACATATTTTGCAGCAATATTCTTTTCTCTCATTTGTACTCTAGGTCTTAAATTAATCGATGCATTTGTAGAGTATACGCTTGATACTGCGAAATCAATAGTTGATAACAAAGGATTGCCATTCGCTAATGCATTGTCTGTAACATAAAATGTAGCGATACCATTTGCGTCTGATGTAGCTTGTCCATAAATAATGCGCTTTTCTTTTTGGGGATTCGACTCTCCAGCTTTAAATACATGTAATAATGTTGGTGCGAGTTTAATTATTTCAATGCTCATAGTTATTCTCCTTCGTTAAATATTTTAGTATCCATCCTAATCAAATGAATGATGCAATGCTATTTTATGAACGTTTTATTAGTTTATTACTTTATTAAAGTATGAGAAAAATTAATGTTATTAATCCTTTAAGCAATTTAAGGGTCACTTGGGGATGTAGTGACCCTCGAACAAATAATAATGGGATTTACTAACTTATTACGTTTGTGTAACTAATTCTACTGCTTCGATTACTAAAGGCGTACCTGCAGTGAGTGTACCCGTAACGTCATTAAAGGTTAACTCTGTTGCAGAAACTGTATAGGAGCCACCTTCTTGTAATACCCCATTAATATAGAAATTATAGTAGCCATTAGTTACTACTGGGAAAGCAGTAGCGGCATTTCCACTATCATTTAAAAATGCAGTTGCAGCAATAGTCGTGCCATCTGTGACAGCTAAATTTGCTGCTAAAATATTAAAGAATTTAGTGGAAGTTCCTGTAACATTTACATGGATATTTATAATTGAAAGTGCCATTTTTTCACCTCCTTTCAAAAAAATAATCTTTAGTGAAAAAAATAGTTCAGATTTAAGAAGTTGTTATACAGGTCCAAAAGTAGATTATTTTCACACCAGAAAATGAAAGTTTTCAAGAAAAAACAACTTATCATATTTCCACTATTATTATATGAATTGAATATGGAGGATGGCTTGGCGATATGTCTATTAAAGAAAATTTGATATAGGATTAAGAAATATAGGGAAGTGAGTGGCAGATGCCCAACCAACACTACATTAACGTGCTTAGGGCAAGACATTCATGGTCGGCAATAAATACAACATGAGGAAATTAATTATCTACTATTATTGAAATGGACTATTACGAGGGAAAATGCTTGCTTAATTACTTAAGCAAGTCATGAATAATGATGAAATCAGTCGCTTAGTGTTACTAGGGAAGACTAAACTTGTCATTTCTTGCGCTTACCTGGGAAATTATTTTTTATTTCCAAGCGAGGGGAAATATCATACAACATCGTTATGGAATGCAAGAATAGCAAATTAAAAGGAAATAGACATAATCGTCTATTTCCTGTTCCATAGCTTTTAACTTTGCTTTATGTTTGGCTTTTGGTATCGAGTGATGCTCATACCGGCACATTCTACAAGAGCAGTGCACTTTACCTTTACTCAATGTACCCCGTACAGACATGTATGCATTTTCCCGTAACATAACATTCTGTAAAATAGCCCATTTCTTTTGAATAGTTCGCTCTCTTTGATGGCGAATATAGGCCTTTGATCGGTTTTTCATCCATATCAGCTCCCTTGAGAAACCCAAGCTTGTAGAGAGGTCAAGGGATGTATCTGCACTCCCTACAAGCTTGGTATGTAGCTGATATTCCACATAAATCTTTTCATCTTATCAGTCCTTTTTACGAAAAGTCGCAGAATCATCGCACGTTACTCTCGAAATAGTTTATTGTGGAGCTCATTCTTTGAAACATACACTCATATCTTTTTAATGTACCATTTTTGGTTAAAAAAGGGTATTTCCTTTTCCAAATGAAGAATATAATACAATCTTAATCGTGAGACCGGAAAGTGAATTACAATAACCATGGTATTTTTAAAGAGCTAAAATGAGATGATATGGCTCCAAAGGAGGAAAGACTAGTTGCTATTTTTTACATTTGTCTGTATGGATTTTAATGAAGAGCTCTATAAATGTATAAAATAATTTATTGCCTAATTGGTGCGAATAAGACTTCAAAGTGTCTTATAACTGCAATACATAATAATTAGAAAAAATTTCAAATTTTGATTAGTTCAAGTCAATATTTAATGAGATAATATTCCTTATAAGGGTGATGTTTGGTAGCGGGAAGTAAATAGATAGTGTCACTTCCATTTCCATATCATTCACTCTTGGGTCAAGTCACTGTTACAGAAATAAAAATGATTCTTTCAAAGGGGAGATATTGTATGAGCGAAAAGGAGAACTCTTTAGAAGAAAAAAATAAGGAGCATATAAAATTTTCAATTGTAATACCCGCGCATAATGAAGAAAAGTACATTGGGAAATGCATAGAATCCATCTTAAAAGCTTCTAAACCATTTGAAAATCAAGTTGAAATCATTGTTGTATTAAATCGATGTACGGACAAAACGGAGGAAATTGCAAAATCGTATAATTGTATTGTATTAAAGAATAACGACAAGAACTTATCTAAAATTAGGAACGCTGCTGTTGAAATAGCGAGAGGTGAAATCATCGTTACGATTGATGCAGATACACTGATGAATGCACATGTGTTGTCTAAGGCAGAGGAGCATTTAAGCTCTGGAAAGTACATTGGCGGCGGTGTAACAGGAAAGTTTGAAAGAATGTCCTTAGGAATTTTTGTTTCGGCATTGTTATTAATTGGCCCATTATTCTTAAAATACGGAGCTATTTCTGTGGGAATCTTTTGGTGTTACAAAAAGGACTTTCAATCGATTAATGGATTTAATGAAGAAATGCTTATGGCAGAAGATGCAGATTTCGCTAAACGATTAAAAGTGTGGGGCCAAAAAAGTGGGAAGAAATATGGGACAATTCAAAATGGAATGATCACTTCAAGTAGGAAATTTGATAAAAACGGAGATTGGATTTTACTTAAACGTCCATCAATTATCTTAGCCTATCTGAAAGGGACTGACCGGAAATATGCAGATGAGGCCTATTATGAAAATCAAGATAGATAAAGACTTGTTCTTAAGTTAGATTTCAAGATGAGAGAAAAAAATAAAGAAACCATTGTGCCGTTAATCCTCATTCGATTAACGCTTTTTTTTGACGTTTTTAATGATCTAGTGATGCTGTAATAGATTATTACTTAACTAATAGAGGTGAAAAATGAGGTGATGTAGAATTCAAAAGTAGATGTAAAGCTTTATGAAAGGAGAATGTATGTTGACTACACCTAACAATAGTACCTTCATTAAAAATAGAATCGGTGCTGTGTTTATTCCAGTTCGTAACTTAGAGAAAGCAATAGAATGGTACAGAAAAATACTTGGTTTGGAAGGAGGAGAAGAACATTTTGGGCATTTATTCGTGGCACCCATGGAAGGAACAGCTAGTTTAATTTTAGATGCCATGCCAAAGTGGAGAAAAGAAGATGGTGATATTCCCACTTATCAAGTTCCTTCAATCCAATTTTTAACAGACGATATTCATGCTACTTATCAATTTATGAAAGACAATAATGTTGACCTTGTTACAGAAATACAGGATGATTTTTATTTTGTGTTCAAAGATTTAGATGGAAATTTATTAATGATTTGTAAAGCAGTAACTTAAGATTAAAAACATTGCACTTTGGTTAACAGATGCTATAAATCAAGATGGGATTCTACAAAGATCCTATCTTTTTTTATTTTTAAGAAGTGAACATGTGAACATACATACGATTGAATTACGAATTTCATTTTTATTAAAAAAGTTTATTTCAGTAATAGTATTCGTGTTGGATTGGTTATAGGGATGGTAAAAGGACTTGTCTCTTTTCTTGTAGAATGCCAGTCTATTTCAGGAGAGAGTAAGGAAAGTTTTGAAACTAAAGGTACGTATTTCTCGTGAAGAGATGATTAGCTATATACGAAAAGAATCTAAATTTAAATTTTCTGATTTCATAGGAAAAAGAGATATCTTGAAATTAAGATATAACACTTATAGGCGGAGATTACACACCTTATTCTTGTGGAATGTCGAAAGAAGGATGCTTTCAGGGATAATTGATATTGCTTATTCGGGTTTAGGCGATCCAGCCTAATGACCTAACTGGAATATTTACCAGCCAGGTAAAGATTTATTTTACTATGTGTATTAACTCATATCCTAACAGTAATGAAATAGGTGAACGAGTTATATTTTATTAAAATACATTTTACGTAAATGAAATTATCATATGATGCTTCACCTATGGTATGACTATCATCTTTTGCAAGCGAAGTTTTTCGACATAACTATAGTCATTGTTATGTGGCTTTTCAAAAGTATTCCAATACAAAGCGAAAGCAGCCGTAAAAACATAAGGTGAAAAGAAAATAGGTGAAGACAGATCTTGAGGGGAATGTGAATAGAACTAATATTTCGTTAGGGCGTAACGGAAAAGAAATACCATTTGCTGAATTGGCTTTGCGGACTGTCAATTCAAACTACCCCGCAATGTGGCAACAAAAGAATGGGGGGACTCACAATCGATGAATCTTCATTTCATTAAAAAGTGTTCTTCATTAGTGAGAAAAATAATGGCAGTGATCCTATTGGAGTGTATAGGCGGGAAGGGCAGACCTTAGCTTTTTTGAAGAAAGGAATACAAGATGGTACGAAGTAATTTAGATTTGAATTCATATAGCAACATTATATATGTGGATGCCGTAAAAGGTGCTGACACAAATGATGGCAGTAAAAGTAAACCATTAAGAACGTTGCCTACAGCCATATTAAAAGTAAAGGCAAATAACACGGCGATTATCTTAGCAGAAGGGACATACGATGTAGCTTCATTAGCTACTATTTCAGGAAGCTCTTATTCCGTAGATATTATAGGTCATGCATTGTTTGATGCAAAACGGCAATCGTCAATCAATTTACTAGGCACATATAACACAGCATACAAGATGAAAGCTAAGTATCGATACTTAGGTATTATATTTAGGCGTGGGGCTGCTGGAGACGCACGTGTATGGGAGTATTGGTATAACGGTTCTACATTTATGATGGAGTTTCATAACTGTGCATTTACAGGTGGGCCATTAATACCAACTACGAATGTTGTATATACAGCGAATAATAGTAGCTCAACATTAGATCCACTCCTATTTAAAAATTGTTTGATCACGCCAAATTTAGGAGGCATACAGACAGGAGCCTCTACTACTGGTGGGACTTTTCAATACTGTGCTGCACGAAGTACAACAATTTTAAGCAGACAAGATGCCACAAATATTAGTATAGGAACTAATTTCAATCCAGTGACTTTGGTATTGAATGATCCTACAAAAAATGAAGTTTATGGTTTGTACGCTGGCCTGTACCCGTGGAACGGCATGAAAAATCATTTCTTAATTAAGCATGACAATGTATACAAGAAAATAGATGATACCAAGAAATGGGTTACACTCGATGATAATATTGAGTCTATTGATTTCGAAAATCAGGCGATGATAGCAGCTAGTGATTTAGACAGAAGGCCGACTGAAATACAAATAGGACGGATGAATAAAGATAATAAGGAGATGAAAGTCATGGCTATATTTTCTCAAAAAATTAATCTCAAAAAAAATAAAGACATTATTAAAATTAACGTGACACCTGTCCGACAACCGTCTGTTTAGAAAGGATGTGAAGGCATGGCGGCTTATACAGGATTATGGGTGGGGCAGCCATTGATTCTTCCTTTGTTGGATATGGTGGTAAAGTCACATACGGCAATAACGGAAAGAATGGGATTAATCGGCAATCCGGTGGCGGAGGATCTTCCTGTACAAATATATGGACAAGTTCCTATGCTAGATTAATTTGAGCAAAAGGCGGAAACGGAACATCTTATTCGGGTGGTACAGGTGCAGGAGGTATTGTTAAGCATACTAGTGGGAGCTGGAAATACACTCATCCTTACAATCCAGAAGAAAACGATGGTGTAGGAGGAAAAGCATATGCCCTCCAATCCAATGTAAGTGGAACAAACTCTCGCTTGTCTGCAGGTGGCGGTGCAGGCATCAATGGTGGAACAGGCACTTATGGAGTAAGCTCAGGAACAATGCCGACAGCGCCACAACCAGGTCAAAATGGAGCAGGGGGTTTGCTCATTCTTTTTGTAACTGAAGTCAGAAAAATGGGATGGATTTCATCCAAAGGTTCCAATGGAGGCGGTGCATTAGATGCAGCAGGATCAGGTACTGGTGGAGGAAGTATTAACATTTTTTACACTGATCCGAATCTGATCTAGATTATTCAGGCGTCAACGCGGGCGGAGGTATCGGTGGGGGGGTCATCGAATCACTCTACAGGGGGAAAGGTTCAATCTCTATAGATTTTTTAAATCTCGATAAATATTTTATTAAAGACGAAAATAAAACCTACTATCGATATAATAATCAATGGTTTGATATTGACTTATCTATAATTACTGTAGAGGAATTAAGACTTATTCGATCCGATTCAATACCAAAAATTTCAGCAAGAATTCAAGCAAGTTTTGCAGTACAAATGAAGCTAGAGGATGTCAACGTGACATGTATGAAAGTTACTCGATATTATTTGATTACTTCACTGAAGTTCATTTTGCTACGATCCCAGAAGTCCATGAACGCAGTGTATTTAGAATAACTTACTTCTAATAAGCCAAGCCGAACTAATGCAAGTTATCCCTGATTTAATTGAAGGCGGAACAATAATATCTATTAAAATCGATGAAGCTAAATGGCGACGAATCGATCGACTTAACGTCAAATAAAGGAGCTAAGTCTATGGTCGAACAAATATATATAGATGAAGTAAACGGTAATGATACAAGTGGCACAGGAAGCTCGCAGAATCCTTATAAGACTTTGCATCATTTCATGGTGAATATAGCAGCCAGAAGTGGATCGTCATATCAGATCTTATTAGGCAAAGGAGAGTATGCATTTTCAGAAACGACCTTTCGATATTTCCAAAGTTCGCAAATTACAATTATAGGACAAGGAGTCAAGACATCTCTTGTTCAATCAACTGGTATCAATTCTAATGGCAGTGGTGTTGGCTACAACACAACGACCATTGAGTTTTGTAGATTGATTTATAAAACGACAATTGAAGGGCCAACAGTAAACTGCAATTGCTTTAGATGGAACTGGATTATGCGAAACGTTGCATTTGTCAATATACCTGATGATCGTAATGGAACCTTCCCGCAATTAGGATTCTTTATACCTAATGGCTGCAAATTAGAATTCTATAATTGTATTAAGCATAAATCGACAATCGGCTTTCTAAGAACAACCAATGGAACAATAAAGGTGTATGATTCGGCAGGACCATTTAAAAGCGGATATGCAACAGTAGATGCCAATTGGAATGCATCAGGCAATCTTATCAAGGAATTAAGTTTCTCCGATAACTTTGAAGTTATTAGTGGTGAGCATATTGGGCTATATAATGGAAAATACGCTTGGTCTGAAAATAAAGCTCTTATTTTTCATGATGGTGTATATAAGAAATGGAATCCTGGAGAAGTATCAGTTGCTTATGCAAATGCAGTACCTATTATGACTAGCAATACTGCCCCTAGTGGCAAGGTAACTACTAGTTCAATCTATGATACCAATTATGACGGATGGAAAGTATTTAACAGAAACGAGTCAGATGGTTGGGCTACTTTATATGGGGCTAATGCATATCAGTGGATACAATATGAGTTTCCTGTAAGAAATGTAGTTTCTTCATACAGTCTTCTTCCATTTAGTAATTCTTCTTTAAACTTAAATCAAATGCCTAACACATGGCGTTTTGAAGGTAGCAATGATGGTAGTAATTGGGATGTTCTTGATAGTCAGAGTGGGGTTACTTGGACTGCAAGAAATTACAAGACATTTACAGTTTGTAAAAATAATTTCCATAATTTTTATAGATTATTCATTATTAGCAACAATGGGCATACAAACATTGCCATAGCAGAAATAAAAATTGAGACTAAAGAAATTAGCAAATGCAGTCTCTGGGAATCCGTCTTTGATATACATCAGTTAGTGGAAAAAGGGATGGAAAACTTAACGCCGTTACTAAATCAAATATCGAAAGAATTCGATCCCATTCCAATGATTAAAAAGAGCAGGTGATTCATAAATAACTGTAAAATGGAATACTGGAGAATTAACGGCAACAGCAAGGAATCTAGCAACTACTCACTATGCTGATAAAGGATTAATCACAAGTGGCAAATGGTATTGGGAGATCACTGTCGATTTAGCAGGTTTAGTATTCATTGGTGTACTAGGAAAAGATATCGGGGCGAGTTTAGCTGGGAACACTCAGGTATCACCCTATCAGCGATCCTATTCATCAGATGGATATACCAGAACAGGTGGAACAACAACCAACAAAACTTTTGGAGAACTATATGCTAAAGAAGATGTCATTGGTGTCTACCTGGATATGGATAATGGCACATTGACGTATTTTAAAAACAATAAGTTAATGGGTACACCATTTACAGACCTTCTTAATTTAGGAGGCGTCTACGCTCACTTTACGAATGCAGCTACAGGAAGAACATCAACTGTCACGGCGAACTTCGGGGCGACGCCATTCATTTACCAGGAGTGCTTAATCAAAGACATGGGAGTTTGGTCTCTTGATGGCTTTTCAATGATCAACGTTGTTAATAAAGCCCTTATATTTCATGATAGCAAATATAAAAAATGGGTTCCATCATATAACACAAATGATTTTAAAAATATGATCCCTGCATTAACAAGCAATACTTCATATTCAGGAGGAGAAGTAATAGGTCTTTCCGCAAGTTCTAATAGCTCTGTGGTATACAACTATTCAGTGTTTGATAAAGTAAATGCAAATACTAGTGGGGGCGATGCTTTTTTCTCTACTAGCGGAGGATGGGTAGGATTTAATTTTAAGAATAAAGCTATTATTTGTAAATATATTATTACTCTTGGCAATATAAGTAGTCCGACATATGCCCCTCAAATTTTTAAATTTGAAGGAAGCGATGATTTAGTAAACTGGACTGTAATAGATATTCAATATATAACAGATTGGAAATCACCAAGAGAAAGAAGAGAGTTTCCTATTCCGTTATCGTATTTCAAAGCATTCAGAGTCTTTGTAGAAAAGAATAATGGGGCTGCCAATGGAAATTCTATCATTGGGGAATTAGAGTTTATAGGACAAGAGAATGTATTTTCCTTAGAAGAAAGATGGGAAACTGTTCCTCAACAGCAATTAGCAGAAAAGGCTATGGATTCGTTACTTCTATTACTGGATCGATTCACAAAAGAATTAAAGCCAATTGTAATGATGAAAAGAGAGTAGGTGAACATATGGCGACCTTATTTGATAAATGGACATTCGAAGGATCTAGCCTTTTAGGGGAGGAAGGATGTAGATTAAATGTTTACAGGAATCCTACATTCTCCATGGATAAAGTAAAGGATCAAGTAAAAACAATAGCTACATTTGGCTCTCAGAATGGGTTTATATCCGCACAGAGATTTACAGATAATACAAACGTAACTGCTATCTGTGCATTCCGATTAAATGCTGATTCTATTTATACGGTTCATTATGAATGCCAAGTATTAGGTATTACAAATGGAACTTATTTAGGTAGTGCCATTACAGTTAGTAATGGAAATAAAATAGGTGTAGGCTATTACGGAACAGGTCACGTATTAGTGCCATCAAATGTTAGCATTCAAAAAGGAAAATGGTATATCATTGCTTATCGAAAGACAGGAAATGTGATCGATGTATTTTTAGATGGTCAACTGATTCATACCGTTACTGCACATTCCACACATGCAGGAGCTCCATTTCTTACAGGTCAATACTGCAATAGTTCTGGAATACATTCGAAAGTAAATCGTTCCTATGTAGAATTACAAGTATATGAAGATACATTGTCTGATCAAGAAATTAGAATTTTGTCTGAAGGTATTAAAAACAAATCTCTTATTCTCCATGAAGGTAAGTACAAAAGATGGAATGAGGAAGTCCCAGCAGAACCCGAAGTCTGGTCTGATGACAAAATTAACTTAGTAACGAAAATGACGAGTAATTCCTCTGGCGGTCAATTAGCATTTTGGACGTATAACACTGATAAACCAGGAGCAGGTATTGCATATAACGCATTTGATTATGCCACCGGCGGTGAAAACACTGGTATAAGCAGACGTAGCGGTTCGGGTATAGTAGGCATCATATTCCCAAAAGAAGTTACAGTAGCTAGGTATGAAATAGAAGCACATAACATTGCAAAATATGCCCCTAGAATTTTCACCATAGAAGGTTCGAATGACACTACTTCAGGTCTTGACGGAACATGGACAACCCTCGATTCAAGAACAGGTATATTCTTTACTCAATACGAAAAGAAATCTTTTGAGCTAAGTGAGTCATCAACATTCAAAGCACTTAGATTAAATACAGTTGCTACCAATGATACAATTACAGGTTTTGCAGAGCTTCGCTTCTTCCCACCTAAGTTATTGCTAGAAGAATATAAGCCTAAAATACCTGCTCATTGGTCTGAAATAGTAACGATACCTTCTACTGTCAAAGAAGTTTTAGAAATAGGTATGGAGTCATTGTCTACACTTCTTAATCGCAGTGCTATAGAAACGGATTGGATTACAATGATGAAAAGGGAGTAGGTTTAAGTTTGGCAGAAAATAACTTTTATTCTCCATGATGGTAATAAATGAAATGGAATGAAGAAAAACCTGCTACACTACCTGGTTATGTTGCAAGGTTCCTCTTATGAAATCCAATACATGTCCAGAAGGTGAAGCTTTTACGAACAAGAGCCCAGATAGAAGTGATTCTATTGATTACGCTATGGAATATAAACAAAGGGATGGAAAAGTGGGTTATAACTTCATGAGGAAAGTAAAGGTAGGAGGATATGGAGTAGTCTGTAGATATGACCGTGGACTCAAGGCATGGAGATTTGTATGACAGAAAAGTTTATTCAATCAAATTAAACGAGCTTATTGAAATCTCGAATACCACCGATATCCCATTTATTGAATACGGTATGGCGGCAGAACAAAATCTTAATATTACACTTTCAACCAAAAGAGAGGGAATAACTAAAGTACAATTAACCCAAAAACCACTTAAGATAGAGGTGAAGTAACATGGATGTTTTTTGGAATGCTTCAACTGGCGTTACATTAAGCAATAATAATTTAACAGCGAGTGTAGCAAACTCAAGCTATGCTGCAAAAGCGAACGTTGGGAAAACAAAAGGAAAGTATTTTTGGGAAATAACATATGTAAGCGGTGGTAGTACAAATGCCATGGTCGGTATTATAAATGGGTTGGCCTCAGTAATTGCCGGAGAATTTGGATCAAATAATATACGGTATTATTATTCTTACACTGGTGGGAAATATCCAGGTGCATTGGCATATGGTAACATTTATACGTTCAACGATGTTATCGGGGTTTTATTAGATTTAGATAATGGCCATCTTGAATATTATAAAAATGGAGTGTCACAAGGGTATGCTTTCACAAACATTTTAACAATGGGTGAAGTATTTGCTGCATTTTCTTCTGGGGGTAGTGCTGTAGGGGTACAGTGTACTGCAAACTTTGGTGCAACTGATTTTAGATTCTTGCCAAAAGATCTACCGAAAGGCACACTTTCGTATGATGAAAGTAAAATTCTTTCAATAACAGATAACATTCCAACAAAAGACCCGGTCAAATTTAGATATGTGTCGTCTAGTAATTTAGCAACTCCACTTGGAAACGGTGTCTCATTAACACCTGAACAGTTGATTTCTCTATTACATGATGGAACAATTACTAAACAAGGGAATTACGGTGCTGTGTTATTTAGAGTTCCAGTCACATCTACGATTGTATTTGCAGTAGAAGATGACTGTAAAGTTTGGGCATCTAGTGGGCTCTATAGCGATTCAGGTGGACCATCCGGGAAGAATCTCCTTATCTACAAATTAGACGAAGCATCTCAAACTTATTCATTGTATAAAACTGTGCCAACAACAATAACAGAAAAGTGGTATGTTCTTTGTGATCATTTACCAAAAGGAACCTATAGATTCCAATGTGAAGCCTCCTATGTGCAATTTAACGAGCTATATTTTGAAACTGTAAAACAAGAGAAGATCTTATTTGGTTTTGATAATAAAGCATATGCCATTGTAGGAGAAGATGGTGCATATGGCACAAAGATGACATCGAATAATTCACCAGCCCCTCTAGTAGCAAGTGCTAGTAGCAACTGGAGTACAGACTACTTACCCTGGAAAGCATTTAATGGAACTAATTTAGATGTCTATGATTATTGGGCAACTTCTAATAGATTGACAACTGGATACATACAGTTAGATTTTGGTATTCTTCGCAAAATAAACGTAATCACTTTATTCTGTAGAAATGCATCTGGTTCGGAACTGAATGCACCAAAGGATATCGATGTACAAGCATCCACTGATGGTACCAACTTCGACAAAATTGGTGAAATCAGAAATCAGACAGGATGGAAGATGAATGAATCCAGAACATATACAATCAATAATCATCGATCTTATCGCTATTATCGATTAAATGTATTAGCGAATAATGGAGGTGCTGATTATGTCGGTATAGGTGAAATCATATTCGGTTACAAGCATCTCAAACTTGTGGAGCTACAAGAAGCCACTGTGCATAATTTTATTAATTACGGTAATCAAGAGATGAACGCATTGAACAACATCATGATCCATAAGGAATATGTGCTAACACCACAAAATTCACTAAAGGTACAATTAACACGAAAGCCATTATCTCTAACGTTTAAATAGAAATGCCTAAATAGCCGAATATCAAGGTGCTTTAGCTTTAATCTAGTTTCGTTAAAGGCAAGGCAATTACTACACAAGCAATAATTCCGAAGAAGATGACTTCACAATTGAGAATAATCCCTTTCAAATGAAAAATAAAGCCGGTTGCCTTAGGTTTTTCTTAAGAACATATGTAAAAGCAAGACATGGTAGTATGGAAAAAAAGCAAGTGTTAATTAGCCCGGTCTATTTCTAGTTTTTTTGTACTTTAAGAAATCGAAGAAAAGCCCCAATATACATTTTGTTAAAAGTGAATATTGGGGGGCAGTTCCACATTAATTATTTATTTTTTTCATTTTGAATACGACTGAAATCTACTTCCTCAGCGAACTCTTCTCTGTTTTTACGCTCTCTGTTAGCATTTTGATTTTGATTCTGTTGTTTTTTGTTGTCTTGAGTTTTATTATTCTTATGTTTATTATTACCCATGATCATCTCACCTCCACCATTAGTGTGAGTGAAAGATGATTTTTTATCCGTATAATTTACAATATGTGATTACAAAAGGTTTGAATTGAGTAACATTTTCATTCCACAACACTTTGTCCATACTTTAAAGGATGAAGATTTGGTAACAAAATTAAACGAATATTTCTTTATTGCACTAATGGGTGTTTTAATTAAAGATCATTGCGTGCAAAAACGAAAAAGTAGCTTAGAAGGAACATTTTCAAGGCTTTAAAAAGTGGTAATAAATTCAGGGGCAATTATTCAAATGACCACCAAGGATCGATCTGAGTTTTATTCTGTCTATTACTCATTAAAGATGGATACCTCATGAAACAAAAAGACAGAATTTAATCTAAAAATTTTCTAGATTAAATCTGCCTTTTTGTTTTAACAGTAACAATCTTAGAGAAAGCAGCCAGACTAAAAAGGGCTTCTCAGGACAATCACTTAGCTTTTACTCTGAAATAAGAGCTATCGGAAATTAACTCTATCTACTCTGCATTTTACCAAATTGAAACTCGATCTTCCGGAGCTATATACATGCCATCTCCAGGCTTAATTCCATAGGTATCATAGAATTCCTGGAAGTTAACAATTGTGCGGTTTACCCGAACTTTATTAGCTGAATGTACATCGTTTTTGCTCAGCATTGCTGCAAATTCTTTTGTTGTTGTGGATTTCCACATTTCTGCATTACTTTCGAAATATGCTTTATAATCTGGATTACTCATTTGGGATACAACTTGCAATGAAGCCGCCATTCCACCTAAATCAGCACCATTTTCACTTAATGTAAGCTGACCGTCATTTAAAACACCAGGGATAATCTCAATGGCATTATAAAACTCAATCAATTTCTGATTTTTCTCTTCAAATTTCTTAAAGTCTTCCTCTGTCCACCAGTTATTAGCATTGCCATTTTCGTCGTATGCAGAGCCGTTGTTATCAAATGCATGGCTGATTTCATGGCCAATAATCATGCCAATAGCACCATAATTTTCTTCAGGTTTAGCATTTATATCATAGAAAGGCGCTTGAAGAATACCAGCAGGGAACGTAATTTCATTATTAAGAGCATTGTAAAAGGCATTTACAGTATATACGCTTGTTACCCATTGCGTTCTATCCACCGGTTTATCTAGCTTGGCTTTCGTGTTATCAATGTATGCTTTTGTTACTGTGAAGGTATTAGAGAATAGCGAACCACCTTCGTCATATGTTTTGATAGCTACTTTGTCTAATGTCGTATCCCACTTGTCTGGATAACCGATTTTAACAATCATCGTATCCAGTTTTTTAATGGCTTTAGCTTTTGTTGTTTCTGACATCCAATCAAGAGATTTGATTCTTTCCTCATACGTAGCAATTAACTTATCTACCATTTGTTCAACATCTTCTTTAGCTTCTGGAGAAAAATGTTGTTCGGCAAACATTTGCTCCAAATAGCCGCTCATTGTGCTAGTTGTCTTAGCTACTGCGATATCTTGATCTGTTTTTTCTCCTGTAACTCCGTATAATGTTGCGGCAAACTCATTAGCAGCATCTCCGAATTCATCTGACAACAGACCGCCAGTTGCCATAAGAAGTTGCACTTTAGAGTAAGCTTTAAGCACATTAAGATTAGTGTCAGTTAAGAGCTCCGCGCCTTTTTGTGCTAGCTTTACATCAAATACAATTACTTTATCAGCACTGTCAACTTTCATCGACTTCAAAACTTGTTTCATATCTACGGTTTTGAACATATCATCGAATTGTTGGATTGAATATGGGTTATAGTATTTATTGACGTCGCCTTGTTCATGAGGATCAAGCGATACGGAAGCAAGGACTTTTTCCATTTCGTAAATTTTCTCGGCAAGTGCTTTTGCAGTAGACTCTTTCTCGCCTGACACGACTAAAAGTTTAGTCATATATTGAATATAGGCTTTTTTCGCTTTAGAGTCTTCTGTTACAAAACTGTTCTTATCTAAACCAGTAGCTAATCCAGTGTAATACAGAGCATTTTTACTGCTGTTCTTTGCATCGTTCATGATGGCAAAGCTGAATAGTGAGCTTAGGCCCAATTCTTTCTCTAGGGTAAGATCTGCTTGCACAAGATCACCAAGGGTTTTAGCATCGTCAATTGCCTTTACATATTTTTGAATAGGCTCAATCCCTTGTTTATTTCTATTGTTTGTATCCAATGCCGTCGAATAGAAGTCGGCAATTTTCTGTTCTTTTGTTCCTTCAGCAAATTGTTTGCCAGAAAGCTCAGTAATTATTTTTTCAATTTTATCTGTATTCTGTTTTTGAAGCTCAGGAAATCCACCGCCCATGATTTCTCCTACTGGAATTGTTGATTTATTTAACCATTCCTTATTGATTGCTTCGTAAAAATCGTCATGTAAATGGGAGCCTTTGAGTGTCCATATTCTGGCGATCATCTGTTGGAACTCATCGATTGAAATAGGGTCGTTTGCGCCTAATGTGCCGTCAGGGTTGCCTGTCAGTACGCCTGCTTTTGTCAGATTATCAATATCTTTCTTAGCCCAAGTAGGTATATCAGTGTACTCAACTCCAAATGTGCCACTACGAAGATCATTTCCAACAGGCTCTGGCAATTCGCCGAATGCTCTGCTCAACATAACTAAAGCTTCAACTTTCTTAGCTGGCTCATTTTCTCGTAAATCTTTGTTTTTTGGGCCTTGTATAATCGCTTCTTTATTTAGTCCTGATTGATATGCATCTGCTGCTATCAACAAGGTTTTAACAATCTCTCCTCTTGTCGCTGGTGGGGACTTTTCATCGGCATATACCGCTACACTTACTGACAGGGCCATTATAATGGCCATGAGTAAGGATAAAAACTTCTTTTTCATCTTCGTGCTCCTTCTTAGTGAATTTGTATAAATAAAGGGAATTGGGTAGATTTTAGAATTTCTACCATTTTTACATTGTAGTTGATTTTTTTTAGTTTGAAAATATGTTAGGAGTTTTTTCATTTCAAGAGAGCATTATCTAGCTAATTTTGCGCTAATAGAGCTGAGAAAGGTAACTTTTTAATTAAAAATCACTTTAGAATGACTGATAGGGTTTACATAATAATGTACTAAGATACATTCCGATGAAATAAATGGTTAAGGTTTTATTGTATACGAATAATAATAAATCTATGCTCAGCGAAGGCATCATGCACTGCTAAATGATAGGGTAGTATTACTGTGTTTGTTTACCAAAGAGGTATTACGGAGAAATTTGAATGAAAAAAACCAATTGACGTTTCATACTATTTTTCGTATTATATGGAGGAAAAGAATGCCCGGACTTAAACGGGAGAGGTTCATAGCTGATACCCTCTATAAAAAACTATGGAAACATGACATTATGCCATGTCCATATCGGACGTGGCTTTTTTATGTTTAGACGTATGTTTGAATAGATTAATGGGTGAAGCCTCTCTTGAAAAGTGTTGGGAAACATTTAACAAGGAGGTTTTTTTATGTCTGGTCGAAGCCATGAAGAAGGATTGAAAGATTTAACATTATTAGGTAATCAAGGGACGAACTATTCATTTGAGTATGCACCTGAGGTATTGGAGGCCGTAGATAATCTTCATTCCAATCGAGATTATTTCGTCAAGTTTAATTGTCCAGAGTTCACTAGTTTATGCCCGCTTACCAATCAGCCTGATTTTGCAACGATGTACATCTCGTACATTCCGGACAAAAAAATTGTTGAAAGTAAATCACTAAAGTTGTATTTATTCAGTTTTAGAAATCACGGTGATTTCCATGAGGATTGCGTTAATATCATTATGAATGACCTAATTACATTGCTTGACCCTCGATATATCGAGGTCTGGGGGAAATTTACTCCACGTGGGGGGATTTCAATCGATCCCTGGTGTAACTATGGGAAACCAGGAACTAAATACGAGGAAATCGCAAATTATCGTTTAATGAACCATGATCTTAATCCGGAAAAAATTGATAATCGATAAATGAGGAATTGGTAAGTCCAATCCAGAAAGAGGTTTTTAGCTACCCTCTTAAAAAAACTAAGGGGAAGGCAGCACTTTTTCTTAGAGTGCTGTTTTTTCAATCAAAGGGAGTTTTTATTGATGAAGCAGGAAAAAGCAATTGTTGTATTTAGTGGAGGTCAGGACAGTACAACTTGTTTGTTCTGGGCAAAAGAACGTTTTGCAGAGATTGAGGCAGTCACTTTTGATTATGGTCAAAGGCATCATCTTGAAATTGATTGTGCGAAGCTGATAGCAGAGGAGCTTGGTATCAAGCATCACATCCTTGATATGTCACTCCTGAATCAGCTCGCTCCGAATGCATTAACGCGCCAAGATATTAAGGTGGAAGATGGTGAAAATGGTGAGCTTCCATCGACGTTTGTACCTGGACGAAATCTTCTTTTTCTTTCATTCGCCGGCGTTTTAGCGAGCCAGGTAGGAGCTAAGCATATCGTAACTGGTGTATGTGAAACGGATTTTAGCGGATATCCAGATTGCCGAGACGTTTTTATTAAGTCTTTGAATGTAACGTTAAATTTATCGATGGATGATTCCTTTGTAATTGATACACCATTGATGTGGCTGGATAAAGCACAGACATGGGAGCTTGCTGATCAGTTTGGGGCACTAGAATTTGTTCGGGAGAGAACATTGACTTGCTATAACGGTGTAATAGCAGATGGTTGTGGGGAATGCCCAGCATGTAAACTGCGAAAAAAAGGGCTTGATGAGTATTTAAGCTATAGGAAGGAGTTTTAGGCATGTTAGATTTTAAAATTGTCGATAAGCTCCAAAAAATAGGTGAAGATATTCAAAGCAATCAATTGAACTATCATGCTAAGCGTGTGCTTGTAAGCAAAGAATTTACCTTCGACGCTGCGCATCATTTACATCAATATGAGGGGAAATGCAAAAATTTACACGGTCATACGTATCGTGTCGTATTGGGACTGAGTGGATATACAGATGAACGCGGCTTGATGATTGATTTTGGCGATATTAAAAGAATATGGAAACAAAAAATCGAGATTCATTTGGATCATCGTTATTTAAACGAAACGCTTCCACCTATGAATACGACAGCAGAAAATATAGTTGTTTGGATATACGAACAATTGGTAGAGGCCTTGCGTGAAGAACAAAGAGATAACGGTGCGTGCGTAGAGTTTATCAGGCTATATGAAACTCCGACAAGCTATGCAGAAGCGAGACGGGAGTGGATGGAAGTTGAGTAAGGTACCTGTTATCGAGATTTTTGGACCGACAATTCAAGGTGAGGGAATGGTAGTTGGTCAAAAGACCATGTTTGTAAGAACGGCGGGCTGTGATTATTCTTGTTCTTGGTGTGATTCTTATTTTACGTGGGACGGGAGCGGAAAACATCTTATTGTTCAAATGACAGCGGAAGAGATTTGGTCTGAGTTGAAGCGCCTTGGAGGTAATGGCTTTTCATTTGTAACGATTTCAGGGGGGAACCCTGCCCTTTATCCCAATTTAGAAGCGCTTATTGCGATTTTAAAAGAAAACGACATAAAGATCGGAGTGGAAACACAGGGTAGTAGGTGGCAAAACTGGATGTATGACATTGATGAATTAACAATTTCACCAAAGCCTCCTAGTTCGGGAATGACCACTGAGCATTCGGTGCTCGCTGATATTCTCGAAAAACTTAAAAGGCGAAATAGGAATCACCATATTTCACTCAAAATAGTCGTTTTTAATCAAGGGGATTACGATTTTGCCAAACAAATTCACTTTCTATATCCAATGATTCCTTTTTATCTGCAAGTCGGAAATGATGATCTCACAACGATTGACAATTCACGCTTAATAAGCGATTTATTAGAAAAATATCATGCATTGATTGATAGAGTGATGAAAGATGAAGAATTAAAAGCTGTCAAAGTATTGCCGCAGTTGCATGCACTTGTATGGGGCAATAAAAGAGGTGTATAGTGTGCCGTTACAAAATGTCTATATATATATTGGAGGAGTAGTATTTTGAGAATTTTGTTTTATTTATTATCGATTGTCATCGCTAATGTGGTAACGGCGGCATTTGCGCCATTGCAGTTTGGAATGTTTATTGTTCCCATGGGGACGCTTTTAATTGGGGCGACCTTTATTTTTCGGGACCTTGTGCAAAATAAATATGGTAGAGCAAAGACATATATATTTATTATTGCAGCTTTAATTTTATCAGCAGTCGTGTCATTCATATTGGGGGATACACTTTTAATTGTGGTAGCATCGGCTGTCTCATTTGTTGTCGCTGAAACAGCTGATACAGAAATCTATACTCGACTGAAATTACCAATGGCTTGGCGAGTGTTATACAGTGGAATCGTTGGAGGGTTTCTAGATTCCGCAATTTTCGTTGTAATTGGTTTGAGCCCACTTGGAGCCAATATATTGCCTTGGGAAGCAGTACCAGCCGCTATTTTAGGACAAATTATTGTGAAGACAATTATACAAATGTTCGGTGCCCTAGTTCTTGGTCAAGTGGGAGCAATAAAAGAAAAGCGTATTGTTTCAGGCTAATTCTTTGTAGTAGAGGGCTACTCGCCTCCTTTGGGAAAAGTGAGTAGTCCGCATAGAGTAATAGTTATATTAAATTTTCCATTTTTATGCCAAATCTAACGCTAGTATGCTATGATTTTCTTTATAGATAGAAAAGACAGGGGGTTTTGGACTTTGAATAAATATACTAGTGGAGATATTATTTTTAGTTTATTTTCAATTTTAGGACTGTTATTTTACATAATTCCGATTGTTTTTATAATTTGGTTTGCTATTAGTACGACTAAGCAACTTAAAAGACAAACAAAATTATTAGAAGAAATTAAAGAAAGTATAAAACAATAACAATGGATACTATGAAGGGACTTGAAGTTGAAATCACTACAAGTCCTTTTGTTATGCTTGTCAATACGTAGTAAATGGTATGGTCCTAAAAAATTATAAAAACTATAAAAAACAGGTACTCTAATGAGACCTGTATTTTTAAGAATGGTAATCGCTATGAACTAGGGGATGGAATAAAGGGTTTAGTCACATTAGTGTTCATAGCGATTCCCCCCTTACAAAACATATTATTTACTTATTTTGTAAATTGTATACCATGTAACCTGTAAAAAGAAAAAAGAATATTATTGCTATACATAGACAATCGCTCGCACTTAAAGGTAGTTTGTTGAAAAATTGTAGAGGATGACATGATATTCTATGGATGAACACGCATACTAACAAAAAACTAGGTACTCCACTAAGAGAGTACCTAGTTTTAATTATGAAAAAAGGAAGGGTCACTTGGGATGGAGTAACCCTAGTAACAATTCGGAGGTGTAAGGCTAATTTAGCTTTACACTATTAAGTATATGTTAGGTTCGCTATCGTTAAATAGTTAATTGCCTGAATGATCATAAAAAGAAACTCCTGAATAGTTTCAGTTATAAATTGAAAATAAAGGGATAGAAATGGTAAAATGGAAATAACTTTAGGTAAAGGGGAGATAGCTTGTGAAAAAAAGATCTATACGTTTTTTAAGCATGGGCATTGGATTCTCCACTGCTGTTTTTTTCTAGAAGGTTGATCAAGGGATAAGTCTGTCCTTTTTTAGAAAAAAACCTAAAGGAGATTCAACATGAAATCAAAACTAATACGTAAAAATCCGATGCAGGCACCTAAACCTGTCGGGAAATATAGTCATGTCACAATTATTCCAAAAGATGCGACAATGTATGCTTTTTCAGGACAAATTGGTTTGGACCAATATGATCAATTACCACAGACATTATGGGAACAAATTACAAATACCTTTAAACATATTGAAACGATTTTAGCTTCAGAGGGAATTGATGCCACTCACATTGTAAAGGTCAATATTTGGGCTACAGAGGAAATAGATTGGGATCATTTCTACGAGCAATGGGAAGGTATGTTTGGCGAATCCTTTCCATCAATGACCATAGCCTACGTATCGGCACTAGGTTTACCTGAAATTAAAATAGAGCTTGATATTTGGGCGGCTAACTAATTCGACGCTTCGTCATCATCGTCTATCTCCTTAAACGTTTATTTTACGAGGATGATTGGAACGGGTGGGCGGTCCCGTCTGCGAAAAGCGTCCGCCAGTAGTGAAAATCACTTGCTTAACTTTATTTCATTGTACAATTAGAAGACGACAATATCATTTGAATATTGTCGTCTTTTTTCGTCCATTGCCACAAGATTATCGGAACATTTTTTTTAATTGCTTCATTTCATAATTTAAATCATCAATTTGTTTTTGCAGTTTATCAATATCATTATTTTTACTTTCGTTCTCCTGTATCTCATCTTCCAAAGCAAGACCTGCTGCAATGGTCGCTAGTGCATCACCTAGTGTTGTGATGGCTCCCGCAATAACAGCCAGTTTAGCTGCTTGACTCACTGATTCAGTTCCTTCACTATTCCGATTGCCTTTGTTATTTTTCATAAAATCCTCCCTGCAAAAAAGGGTATTATTTGCATAGTATGCATGTTGTAAGAGACAGGTGCAGAACATGGGAGTCAAGCAGCAAAAAAGGTCACTTATTGAAAAATAAGTGACCAAATAAAATGGGGATGTGTATCTTGCTGAAGATATGAGCAAAGATGGAAAGCGAGTAGGGTACATTACCAATATATGACGTTTCACTTTAGGTTGATAGGTATATATCCTTGGCTAAGAATCTTTTCTTTTTCTTAGGGGAGGCACTGTCCAATAGGTGCCCATTCGCCACAGCCATTCCAGTGGGCCGAAGCGGAAATAGTGTAGCCATAGCTTACTACAAATCAATTGGAACACATAAATACCTAGACAAATCCATAGTGATTCGATGAATCGAAGTTGACCTATTAGTTGGAATGTATGACCAATGATTAAAATGAGTGCCGTCTGCCCTAAATAATTCGTTAAGGCCATGCGTCCATAAGCCTTTAATGGTGATAATAGTTGTTGGAATAGTGCACTCTGTAAACATAGGATAACGGCTCCCATGTAAAACGCTGAAACAAACGGGCTAAACTGTAGTCCAATTAACGCAAATTGCTCCATATTAGTAATATGCTCTTCTAGCTGAATTCTGGATAATTGATCGATATCCACATTGACTGTAGGGACATACTGCCATTGATACAACCAGCTTCCTATGCTTACAAGGAACATGACAATTGTCGCTATCAGGATTTTTTTTCGATGTAGTGGGATGTTTTCAAATAGGTGATATTGGCCAGTAGCTAAACCTAATAAAATTAGTGGGAAAGGCATGAAGATTTTCATCCCAAAATAAGCTGTAAGGGCTAATAGGATAAGCCCAATTATTACATTAATTTCTTTCCGCACTTTATAAAAAGGTAAGGCTAAAAAGCCAAAGATAGCATAAACAGTTAAAGCTTCTCCTGGTTGAAAAAAGAAATGGATAATACCCATTAGTAATAAGATTAGAAGTCTGCGACTAAATAAAACATAGGCTCTATCATTTCTAGCCATTGCACGGGAAAGAAAAAGATAAAATCCTATCCCAAATAAAAAAGAAAAAATAATGAAAAATTTACCTTCTATAAAAAGTGTAAGAAAGTGACTATAGGCAATATCGCTAGCAAATTGGGGTGGTGCAATCCACATCAATGCAGGGATATTCACTAAAATAATCCCAAGTAAGGCAAATCCTCTTAAGTAATCTAATGTATCAATACGTTTGTTGTTGTCGGTTGGTTGCAACGTCATCTCCTCCTTATAAGCAAGTATAAGGACATTTCCTAAAAATTAGTAACGAAGAATGTTACGTGAATCTTACAAAATTGTCATATTGGAATTAGCTGTCCATAGGGTATGTCGATAATATAGCATGCGCATGTTTCCGCAAAAGCTGAATTAATTCAGGTGGTTCTTGGACAATCGCATCCGGACCTAGGCGATAAAAAAAGGAGCTTATAAAGTGAATCTCTCCTTGATCGATCATCATATCGATATAGCCAGTTCCATTGCCATGAGTAATCACTGCCTTCTCAAAGTTTGGCTCACTTCTGCACTGTCTTACACCTTCTCTTGTTAATTCGACATGCAAGCGTATAGGCTGCTGAGGTTCATGGGGACTCTCTAGCCATTGTTGTAAATGAACAGATGTCTCATAGCCTTTATCGCTTACATGCATTGAATGAATGCGATCGACTCGAAATAAAAGGGTTTTTTCTGTTTGTAAATGAATGGCTGGCATATACCACAAGCCATCATGCGCATATACGCCAATAGGATGGACAAGCTTAGTCGTGATACCTGATTTTGATTCATATTGAATGTCTAATTGTGAATGGTTAATAACCGCTTCCAATACGTCTGATAATAGGGGGGTAGATATGGCGCGTTTAGGGTTCCAAAAGGCCATATAGGATTGCAAACTATCTACCTTTTTTTGCGCCTCCTTCTGCAATGATTCATATAGTTTTTGTGACACAGACTTCATCTCTGTATTAAATGGTAAATCACGATAATAGTGCAGCGATTGGAATGCAAAGAAAATAGCAACCGCTTCTTCCTCTGTAAATAAAATAGGGGGAAGGATTGCACTTGAAAGCACTGTATAACCACCATTTCTTCCTTGCTCCGCATAAATTGGCAGCCCCATATCACTTAAATCTAGCAGATAACGATGCACGGTTCGTACCGAAATGTTGAAGGCATCGGCAATTTCTTGAGCTGTAAATTGCTTTTTAGCGCTGACAAATAACAAAATATCAATTAATCGTTTAGCTTTGGACATATTTCTTCACCTTTTTTATTAATCATGTCAATAGTTGTCATGTTTTATGTTTAGTATAGACGTTGTACAAAAGATTTTCAAAAGAAGAGGAGCTGACATGATGTCACGAGAAATAGTGGTATTTATCGGAATAAGTTTAGATGGGATTATAGCGAAAGAGAATGATGACTTACAGTGGCTGGAAGAAACAGAGGGAGAAAGGGATAATGGCTATACGGATATGTATCAAACAATTGATACCGTTATAATGGGAAAACGAACATATGATTATATCATAGAGCATATTGATACATTCCCGTATTCTGATAAGAAATGTTATGTGTTCAGCAAATCTCAAACGGGAAAAGATGAGCATGTGGAGTTTGTTCAAGGGGATGTGGTGGCGTTTACTAAGAAATTAAAAGAACAACCCGGCGCAAAAATTTGGATGGTCGGTGGTGCTGATATATTGGATGCTTTTTTACAGGAGCAGTTGGTTGATGAATGGATCATCACCATTACCCCACATTTATTAGGGTCAGGTATTCCATTATTTAAACAGCCCCGACCTTTTGAAGATTTAAAGCTGCTTGAGACAAAACGATACGGTCAAATGGTTCAAATGCATTACAAGGTGAAGAAAGAGGAGTAAGATACTACGGATTAAAAGGAAAGGATAGATGATGAAAATCTATCCTTTTTTCAAGGAATAATTTATATAGATGTAAGAAATCTTATGTTTCAAACGTATAGGTAAGCTAAAGAGACAAGACAAAGGAGCGGTAAATATCACCCATAATTCCTTGCATTTGATGAACACCTGAATCTGAGTTAGACATGACAACAAAGCCTTTTTCTAAATAGGGGTAAGCAACTAGCATGCATTGATAGCCAACACCCCAGCCTAAAGAGGAAATTTCAACCTGCTCACCTTGGCCATCAAAAAATACGCCAAGTCCTACAGATTCATTACAACCCTTTGTATGCATGAGTTCATGCATTGTAGGAGCTGTCAGACCTAGTTTTCCTTTTCCTCTAAGTGTTTGCATCATGTCGATTAACAACTTAGCCAAATCCGAAGGTGTCGTCCAAATGCCGCATGCTGCATCGTAAGGATACAGCGGGTGGCTTGGTATTGTTCTAGTGCCATCCTTATGGTGACCACTTGCTGTATTAGCTATAGGGAGTGCAGATGAAAAAAAGCTGTGATGCATGGCTAATGGTTGAAAAATAAGGTCGCCCATGAGAGATGAAAATGGCGTATTTGTGAGGTCCTCAATTAGCAATTGAATGATGCAATAGCCTGCATCCGAATAATGAAATTCTTGATTTGGTTCGAGTGTGCTCTCGATTGGACTGTTGCAATAAGGCGTTGCACCTTGTAATAAATCCTTCATAGATGGCCATTGAGCCAAAGAATGTAGGGGAGAAAAGCTATCTTCCGGATCAACTATACCAGATTGATGACTTAATAAATTTCGCAATGTCACTTTTTTTGCCCGAGTATAATCACTCTCTGGCAACTTCCAAGAGAGAAGATGACGATTAATATCCTCATCTAAGTCGATTTTTCCTTGCTCTACTAGCTTTAGCACTAAAATGCTTGTAAGTAATTTACTAATCGAACAGGCATTAAAAATGGTTTCTTCATTTACATAATCAGTTGTTCCAACCTCTAACACTCCAAGGCACTCTGTTCTTCGAATCTCTCCATGTTCAATAAAAGCAAGACTAAGCCCTGCAATTTGATTTTGCACCATGAGGTCATAAATAGTTAGCATATAATATAGGCTCCTAGTTTTTCTTGTATTATAACATGAGAAAGGAATGTATGTTCTTACCTATCGTGAACGTACATGAATAATCATTGAGGGACTCTGTGCACGGAATTCATGTTTTTGCCATGTACCATATAGGTGTACCAATTCAAAGCCATTTTGCTGCAATAGTCTCATCATTTCCATAGGGTATGTATAGCGCAGTAAAATGGAATCCTCGTAGGTTTTTCCATCCTGTTGATGGACGGCATGGCACGTTAAAATTTGCGTGACAGGGTCATATTCCTCACGATGGAAAGTGAATCGTTGTTCGCCGTTGCTAGTGACCATTTGTTCCTCATATTCATCAATGCTCGAAAGCTCACTTAAAATAGCATTTCTTGTATAGAAAAGAAACTCACCACCTGGCTGTAAATGCTTTTTAACTGATTGTAATAATGCATTTTGACTGTCATTCGTTAAAAAATGTTGAAAGGAATTGCCTGTCATATACATAAATTTTGTGGTGATAGGTAATTGTAGCTGTGTACAATCTTGTACAATAAATTGCACTTCCACATCTTGTTTTTCTGCTTTTTCGATACCATGTGAATCATCCCTTCATGAAGATCTATCCCAAAGACAGGAATCCACGAGCAGCTAATGGAATGGCTATACGGCCAGTGCCACAGGCTAATTCAATAATGGGGTCTTTTTTCGTACCAAGATAGCGTTGAATATAGTGAAGGTCGTCTTGGTAGTGGGCATAAAGAGAGTCATAATCGGATGGATTATTATAAGTCTGTAAATTATTTTCGAAATTGTGTGGGTTCATCTTGTCCTCCTATTTTCTATTATTAATATTATTGTATAATATAGGGAAAAATTCTACAAAGATACATGAGAGGTGATTCTACAATGACAATGGAACTTCCGCAAAAAATACATATTATTGGCTCTGTTGGTAGTGGAAAAACGACATTAGCACGATCATTATCCAAAACTCTTCAGCTTCCTTTTCATGAATTAGACAATGTAGTTTGGATTCGCAAACAATCGGGGGATATTAGAAGGACGGAGCAAGAAAGGCAGGAATATCTACAAAGTATTATCCAAACGGACGGGTGGATTATTGAAGGAATTCATCAAGAGGAATGGGTGTCACAAAGCTTCCAGCAAGCGGATTGTATCATCTTTCTGGATACTCCGTATAAAATTCGTACTGCTCGAATTATTAAGAGATTTTTCAAACAAAAAATCGGGATTGAAAAATCCCATTATGAGCCAACCTTTTCGATTTTTTTTAAAATGTTTCGATGGAATAAACGTTTTGAAGAGGTAGGGAAGCCTAATTTTTTTATCAACCAGGATGACGTAATAGATAAACTGGTAGTTGTTAGGGATAAAAAGGATGTAGATAATTATTTTCGTCAGTTTCAACCAATAAAAAGCGTATCCCGATGAATGGATACGCTTCTGGATTAGGCATTTTTCTTTGTGCGTGTTGTACGCTTTCTTGTCGTAGGTTTTTTCGTCTTATCTAAAGATGCTTGTAGCGCTGTCATTAAATCTGTGACATTATCAGGAACTGGTCGTTGTTGATCGCTCGTGGCTACCATATTGGTTGCTTTCTTCTCTTCAATTAATTCCAGCAATGCATTCCGATAATCATCTGTATATTTCTCCGGGTTAAATGAGGTCGTTAATTGGTCGACAAGCATTAGAGCTGTCTCTAATTCCTTTGGTACAACGTCTTGCTCGCTTGGAATATTCGGGACATCACCAACACTTCTTACTTCATCAGGATAATGAATGGTCTCCATCACTAGGGCATTTTGATACACTCGCACGACCGCAAGCTGTTCTTTTGAACGAATAATGATTTTAGCAATACCAATTTTGCCTGATTGCTCTAACGTTTTACGCAATAACGAATAGGCTTTAGCACCAGTTGAATCAGGGGATAGGAAATAGGTGCGTTCAAAATAAATCGGATCGATTTCCGTTAATTGTACAAAATCAATAATTTCAACGGCTTTCTCTTCATTTTCTTTTCGTAGGTTTTCTAAATCCTCTTGATCCAGTACGACAAATTTATTTTTTGTATATTCATAAGCTTTTACAATATCCTCATCTTTTACTTCTTGATTGCAGCCCTCGCAAACCTTTTTATAGCTAATGGGTGTATGGCATTCCTTATGAAGCTGTCGCAGTTTAATATCTCTATTTTCTGTAGCGGCATGAAGCTTTACTGGGATATTGACAAGTCCAAAGGAAATGCTTCCTTTCCATACTGTATGCATACAATTGTCACCTCGTTTTTCTTACTATGATATATTTTGCAGTTTTTTATGTATCGTAAATCAAAATCGTCAAACACTGTAGATAAAAAGCAAGGTAGGTATTGTGACATGAAACCAATGCTTTTAACGGAATCAAATGAAATTCCAATAGGAGATGACTGGCTTTATGAAACGAAATATGATGGTTTTCGATGCCTCTTAATATGGGATGAACAACCGGTACTTATTAGTAGAAATGGGCGCAATTTAAATCATACGTTTCCGGAAATTATAGATTATTGTCACCAAATATATGCTTCAGTAAAAGCATTTTTACCACTCACCTTTGATGGGGAGCTTGTGTATTTAAGCAATCCATATAAGAGTGAATTTTCCGTTGTCCAACAAAGGGGGAGAATGCAAAATCAAGATGTCATTGCAAAACATGCACAAGCCTTTCCAATGCGGCTTCTAGTGTTTGATGTGTTAACGTTGAAAGGAGAATCGTACAGCAATCGTTATTTAAAAACTCGTAAAGAGCAATTGGCGAAGCTAGCGGCAAAGGTAAAGCTTCCAAATGTAGATTATGAAGACGGAATGGCTATACAAATTGTGCAGGCTAGTGAGGAAAGTAAAATTTTATGGCAGGCGATCAAGGTCTACAATGGGGAAGGAATAGTTGCAAAGAAGAAAACAAGTAAGTGGCTGGATAACACACGTTCAAGCCATTGGTTGAAAATTAAAAACTGGCGTTATGTGACGGTCATTGTGACGCAATATGATCATAGTAATGGCTACTTCCAAGGTTCGGTTTATGATGGGGGACATTTACGAGTGGTCGTTACATTTAAACATGGCATGAAGGAAGAAGAGCATCAAACACTCGTCGCCTTTTTTCAGGCTCAAGGGCAACGTAAGAAAGAATTATGGGAGCTAGAGCCCTCTATTTGTGTTGATATTGCCTGCATAGATTTTGATGGTAGTAAGCTTCGCGAGCCAAAATTTCATGCCTTTCGATTGGAATTATCACCAGATAGTTGTCAATGGCAGCATATGCAACGTCAGCTGTTTCCTATTCCTGAAACAGTTCCCATTACACATCCTGACAAACCTGTATGGCCAGAAATAGGTGTGACAAAGGATTATTATTTATCGTACCTGCAAAGTGTTTCACCATATTTATTGCCGTTTCTTCAAGATCGACCATTAACATTAATACGTTATCCACACGGTGTGCCGGGGGAAAGCTTTTATCAAAAAAGTAGACCAGATAAACTACCTAATTTTGTAGCCACAGCGATGATGGATGAGATTGATTATATTGTCTGTAATAACCTTGAAACATTATTATGGCTGGGCAATCAATTGGCATTAGAATTGCACATTCCGTTTCAAACACGACAAACCATGTATCCAACAGAAATTGTCTTCGATTTAGATCCCCCTTCAACGGAACATTTTTCTTTGGCGATTGCAGGTGCACTGGATCTAAAAGGTATTATTGATTATTTTCAGCTACAATCATTTGTCAAAACTTCGGGCGGGAAAGGCTTACAGCTTTATATCCCATTACCCGCAAACAGATTTACCTATGAGGAAGTTCGCGTCTTTACTGAATTTGTTTGTCGTTTTTTATGCCAACAAAAGCCACATCTATATACGATTGAGCGATTAAAAAAGAATCGCCATAATAAATTATATTTAGATTATGTGCAGCATGCTGAAGGCAAGACTATTATTGCCCCATACTCCACTCGTGGAAATGAACGAGGCTTAGTCGCAACGCCACTCCATTGGGAAGAGGTTAATGACGACTTAAAACCTTATTACTTTTCGATTCCTGCTGTTATGGAGCGAATGAAGAAAATAAATAATCCCTTTAAACACTTTCGAGAAGTAGGGGAACAACAGGATTTTCAAGCGGTTTTAGAGCGTTTAAAAGAATAAATGCTCTATCAAAAAAATTTGACAAGGTCATGAAGTATTGTAAGCTACTTCATGGTCTTTTTCATCTATTTAAAAAAGGAGATGCCTGAGACATCTCCTTTTATGATTAAAGTGGTACCTGTGCTTTCACTTTTTCTAAATAATCCAATATTCCCATCGATGACACAATCGTATCGAAAGGGATGGTTTGATAGACAGGGTGATCTGGCGGTATATCATTTGCTTGTAAATAGCTAAATAAAACCTCCTTTAATCGAGCATCTAAATAGTGAACTTGTTCCTGAAACTGGCTGGATGCTGCTCGTGCTTTACGGCCTTCTTCTAAAAAAATAGGTGTCCAATAGCGTACTTGACGATATGCCTCTGGTGGATTTTTATAAGCTCCATAATGACCAAAATATAATTCACTTGCCTGTAGCTTTTCGTACAATTGAATGGATCGCTCCATCGTTTCAGGGTTGTACTGGTTTGGGGAAGTGGAAGGTATGATTAAATCAATTGATTCACCGTCCATTTCTGGGTAACGTACACCCGTTGTATCTCCAACAAAAAGGCCATTAGTAGCGGAATAAAGCATAGAAACATGATGCTTTGCATGACCTTCTGTATGATAAAACGTTAAATGATGTTGTCCTAAATGAAGTTGTTGTTCATGACTTATTTCAATAATTCGGGCTGCATCAATGGGAACAATCGGATCAAAAAGACGGTCAAATTCGGTCCCATAAACTCCTTTGGCACTGGAAATAAGCCGGCTCGGATCAATCATATGTGCCGACCCTCTAGGGTGAACGACTAATTTTGCATGAGGGCAGCTCTGTAAAAATAAGCCAGCACCACCAGCATGATCTAAATGAATATGTGTCACAATGACATAATGAATATCCTCTAAAGCAATATTTAATTCCTTCAACCCTTCCATGATGTATGGAACGGATGGACTAGCAGACGTTTCAATTAAGGTTATTTTTTCATCAATTAATAGATAGGAGCTTGTTCGCTGTTCCCTATTTAAATCATGTGTATCAATACAATAAAAATTTGCGGCGATTTGTTGGACTCTACTCAAATGCATTTCCCCCTTAAATTTCGAAAATGTGAAACATATGCTCTAAAAGTCAAATTTTAGCTACAAAAAGTAGTAGTTATACTATATAATAATAGAAAATCAAACTGAATGTCCATTCATTTTTAGGGGGATCGTTATGGAGAACAAAATTCGTTATGATACAAGGAAAGTGCACCGAGTTAATTTGGCAATAATATCGATTTTAGCCATTCTAATTTGTGGACCTATGATCCTATCAAAAGGAATATTATTTTTATTTGTTGGACTAGCTGTCATCGCTTTAGCCGTGTGCAATTATTTCTTACCGATTAAAACTTATGTGAAGGGATTTATCTTTGGTCTTATTCCTTCAAGTGTAGTGTTTACATTATTTTTACTTGATAGTTTTTCATTGAATAAACATTATATTTTGCTGTGCACCATCGCTATTATCGCCCTTTATTTTAAGAAGGAATTAATCGTGTTTTTTGGAATACTGACTAATATTAGTTTTATCATTTTATATTTGGTCAACTCATCATCTTTGTTAGGGCCCTTTGACGACATCATTGTTTTCGTCACACTTCTAGCGATTATGAACGGCGTCATTATTGCTTTTTATTTACTAGCTAAATGGGGCAATGAGCTAATAAAACATGCAGAAATTCAGCAAAATGAGGTCCAAGCTTCCTTCAATCAATTACAAAATACATTTCAGGAAATCGAGAAAAGTAGCCAGGCTTTGGACGAGCATGTGACACAATTCCAGCAAACCATGCAAAATATTTCAGGCTCTAGTAAACAAATATTGTTAGCGACTGAGGATATTTCTGCAAGTATTCAGCAAGAGGCTTCTAGCTTGCATATGATTCATGGCACTATGAGTGATTCTGTTCATTTTGTCAATGAAACCTTGACGATTTCAAAGGACACAGTGGTGAAATCTACTGAACTTCAGCAAGAGGTTTTGGCAGGATGGGCTAAAATGCAAGACGCGATGGCTCAAATAGGCGTAATGAGTCATGCGATGAGTTCAACCGTAGCAACCGTCAACGAGCTTCAATATAGTTTACAAACAGTGGATAGCTTGTTGCAGGGAATCACGCATATTGCACAGCAGACAAATTTATTGGCACTAAATGCAGCCATTGAAGCGGCTAGGGCTGGGGAGCATGGAAAGGGATTTGCTATTGTAGCGGAAGAGGTGCGAAAGCTGGCTGTGGAAAGTGCCACCATTACAGTCAGTATTACGAATGTGACGAAAACCTTGTTTGAGAAATCGACGGAGGCGCATCAACGTTCTGATGATGGTGAAAAAGCATTGCAGCACGGAGAACAGCTATTACAGGATGTCAGTCATTTCTTTACTACTTTAAAGGATTCATTTACCGAAACGAATACAGAATTGACGAGGGGCATGCACGAATTAAGCAGTGCTATCTTACAGTTTGAGGCAATCCAATTGCAAATTGAAAAGCTGAATAAAATGACAGAGCAAAATGCCTCATCAACAGGTGATATATTACTTTCTGTGGAGGACGAAAATCAGCTCTTAGTGAAGATGACGGACACGACAAATCGCATTCAAACTTTAAGCGATACATTAAAATCATTGGTCATGGCAAAGATTTAAGGGAAATATTGAAATTGAAATAATTGGTAGGGTAAAATAACAGTATGATTAAACATCCTAGATCGAGGGTATAGTGTTGTTATTCATCTGAGATACCTGAATTGCAAATTAAACTTATATGCATTGGTAGCGTGTTTTGTATAATGCTGACCAATGAAAAGGTGAAGTTGAAAGGGAGGAAGGATAAAATGAATATTCGTAGCTTACAAAGTGCAGATTATTATACGTTATCACCAGTGATTAATGAGTGGTGGGGCGGAAGGAATATGTCAGATAAACTGCCTAAATTATTTTTCGATCACTTTACGAATACAAGCCTCATTATGGAAAAGGATGGCGAGATTATTGGTTTTCTTGTCGGCTTTTTATCGCAATCCAACACAAATGAAGCGTTCATTCATTTTGTAGGGGTTCACCCTGATTACAGAAAACAGAATATTGCAAAAAGGTTGTATGATGTATTCTTCCATGTGGTGAAACAATATCATCGTAATATCGTTAAGTGTGTGACATCACCTATAAACGAAGTGTCCATTGCCTTTCACACAAATATGGGGTTTAGAATGGAGAAAGGTGACAAGGTGATGGATCATTTATCTATCCATAGTGATTATGGCGGCGAAAATCAAGACCGTGTGTTATTTTATAAAATTCTACCGTAATTTACGGTACTGAACTTGCATATAGTCCCGAATAAGGGGGCTATAAATGTTTATCAAAAAACTATTTACCTTATGGTTTCTTCTTTCCATCATCGTTTGTGGTGGCTTTTTCTTTTTTGCCAATGTACCTATTCAATATGCAGAGAAATCAAATGTTTCTCTATCGCAACCCAGCAACGATGAACTACTAGGTTATATGCAGCATTATCAATTTCTTATGAGTGATATTGCTATAGCCCTGCAAAAAGAATCTTTTATTTTCTATTTAGATTATGGTGTACTGCCGAATGGGAAAATAGAGCTCCTTGTGTCAATACCTGAAAAAATAGATCAGTTGTCCAAACAAAAAATAGAGGAAATGATGCTTAATTGTATTCTAAAAAATGATTTAAACCCGATATCATTTCAAATGACGCTTAAAAATCTTTCTGATCCTGCTGCCACGAACTCGATCAGACTTAGCTATAATGATGTTATGGCTCATTTATTTGAAGCGATGACCACACAACGTGTTGGTGCCTTTAGCATCGACTACACGATTTCATCAGAAAATGTCCATATCATCATCAATTTAACAGAAGAGAAAGATGAAGTGATTCAAATGGAAGCTCGACAAGTAGCTGAAGATATCATCAAGCATCATCAATTTGAATTACAGCAATTCCATATTGAAATACAAAATAAAATATTTGCGAACGATAAATGAATAAAGAAATGCCGGGTTTCGAGCGTTCATTTTTAAATGCTGAGCAGACCATTATGGTTTTGCTCTTTTTTTGTAGAAAGAAAGGGGAAAAAGAATGAGTAAAGTCCAAAATACTATTGCGATCATAACAGGTGCAAGTAATCCAAGAGATATAGAAACTGCCATTTGTAGTAAATTAGCGGCCGATGGTGTCCATATTTATTTTACGCACTGGCAAGCAGATGAAAATTTCATTTAAATAGTAAAAAGAGACAGCGTTTGCTGTCTCTTCCTCAACTAAAGCATCCCGTTAGTTGAAGAGGATTAAACCATCCTCCCGTTTCCTTAAATATGGACTATCACAAAAATCAATTATTTACAATACCTATCTATAGTAAATCCATGATTTATACATAAACAGAAAAAATCCACACGATTAATAACATACTTACTAATCCCCACACAGTGGCTCCTACTATCCACCAAACTACGGGTTTAGTTGATGTCTGTTTTTCTTCTTTACTGTCCTTGTTTTCTATTGCGAAGGCAACTCTTTCCTCCATGCTTTTTTTCTTTGACATAAGGACAAAAAGTCCAGCTACGATTAAAACAAGTGTTATCCAAAGTAACATATTCATTTTAACACCTCATTTCTTGGTTACTTTCTACCCCAATTATTCTAGAGTATGTATTTAGAAATTAGTACTTAATTCTAATAAATGGAACTTTTGAAAATACACATCTCTTTAGTAAATAATCGCGCCATTTTGTAAATAACATGATAGTGAAAATATAATAATTTGCTCACTATAAGGTTAATTTAAAATTAAAATAGAAAGCAATGAAAATATACATGTTATTTTTCTAGATATAAAAGTTCCCTTTATTTTTAAAACCATTCACTGATAAAGCACTAAATTAACACTCAATTGACTACAAGTAGAATTTAAGAGAGAATATATAAAGTATGCTGAAAGAAAGGAGGATTTCTGTGGAACATCGCTCACTAATTCTGCTTGGGCTATTAATGGGACAAAGTCAACATGGATATCAAATTAATGAATTTATCGAAAGAAACTTAAGTACAGTTACAGATATGAAAAAGCCAACTGCTTATGCTACTCTGGATAGACTAAATCAAAAGGGTTATATAGATATTCAACTAGTGCAAGAAGGAAATAGGCCTACCAGAAAAGTATACTCAATAAATGAAAGCGGCCGAACGTATTTTTATCAATTACTATTGGATAATCTATCCTCTGCAGAAAGTGTTAATTATCAAGGAGATATTGGGTTAATGTTTATTGATTTCCTTCCTATGGATCAAGCAATACCAGCCTTGAAAGAACGATTAAAGAAAAACAAAAAACGTATAGATGTATTTAAGGAAACTCCTACACATGGGATACGAACCGGTGTTAATCTAGCGGTCAAACATAAAATTACCATGTTAGAAGCAGAAATAGTCTTTCTTGAAAATACTATTCAAAATTTTATACATTCGGATTAAATAGTATATCCAAATAAAAAAGGAACCAAAGTGGGTTCCTTTTTTTATTTGGATCAAAAAAAGGTGCATATTAAAATTATATAGTCATGCTTGACTAATCAGTAATAAACTATTAGAATTCAATTAGTCAAACATGACTATATATTTATGATAAAGGAGTGACGTATATTGTTTCTTGCTATTAGAGAATTAAAGTATGGTAAATTACGCTTTCTGATGATTGGCGTTATAACTATTCTAATTGCTTGGCTAGTATTCATTTTATCTGGATTAGGTAACGGCCTTTCCACTCTTAGTGCAGCAACTTTTAAAAATATGGATACCGATTATGTAACCTTTGAAGAGGAATCAAGAGCCTCTATGAGCCGATCACTATTGAGTGAATCATTAGCAGGGAAACTAGAAAGCCAACCTAATGTTTCAGCGGTATCAGCAATGGGTGCCACTATGGGAACAGTAACAAATAATTCAAGTTCGAATAAAAATGAAAAAGTAGATATTGCCATTCTAGGAATCAATCCCGGTAGTTTTCTGGAACCTAATGTTGAAGAAGGAAAGCACCTCGATGCAAATCAGTCTTTGGAAGTTATCGCTAATGATACTTTAAAGAAAAAGGGGTTTAAAATTGGTGATACGATGAAAATAGAGGGATCATTAGAGAAGTTGAAAATTGTCGGGTTTGTAAAAAATGAAACATACAATCATTTGCCTGCAATTTTTACTACTTTGGATAAATGGCGCTCCATTCAATTTGCAGCACCTGGTTCTGATAAAGGTATTGAGAAACCTGTAAACGCAATTATGCTGCAGGGGGAGAAAATTGACTCCGAGAAACTAAGTCAAGTATTCAAAAATACTGAAACAGTAACTAAGGCCACTGCCATACAGGGAATGCCCGGTTATAAGGAAGAGAATGGCACAATTATGATGATGCTTGCTTTCCTTTTGGCCATTTCGGCATTTGTACTGGGGGTATTCTTTTACGTACTTACCTTGCAAAAATCGAATCAGTTTGGCATATTGAAGGCCATTGGTGCCAGCAATCGTTTCCTCGGGAAAGCTATTGTATCACAAGTATTTCTATTATCATTTATTAGTATTGCAGCAGGTATCTTGTTAACCTATGGGACAGCCCTTATTCTTCCTGATGAAATGCCATTTTCACTTGACCTTAAAATAGTTGTCCTTTATGCCCTGTCCTTACTTGTCATTTCTATTTTAAGTTCATTAGTTTCAGTTCGGAAAATTACAAAAATAGACCCACTTCAAGCGATTGGGAGGATGGAATAAATGTCAGGTATACAATTAGAAAATGTCTCCAAACTGTATCAACAGGGAGAAAATCAAATTCTTGCCCTTGATAATATTTCCCTAACTGTGGAACAAGGTGAGTTTATTGCTGTTATTGGCCCATCAGGTTCGGGTAAAAGTACCTTTCTTGCAATTGCAGGCGCCTTACTCCAATCATCTGAAGGTGAAGTTATTCTTAACGGCAAGAGCCTTAATCAGTTAAACCAAAAGAACTTAGCTCAATTGCGGCTGGATGAAATAGGATTTATCTTACAAACCAGTAATCTTGTTCCTTATTTAAATGTTCTTGAACAATTACTTGTAGTAAAAAGAATGTCAGGGAAACTTCTAAAACAGGATAAGGAATATGCAAAGGAATTATTGCAAAGTCTCGGTTTAGCAGAAAAACTGAATAAATTGCCCGAACAGTTATCTGGAGGAGAACGCCAACGTACTGCAATTGCCCGCGCATTTATAAACAGCCCATCTATTATTCTGGCAGATGAGCCAACAGCTAGTCTGGATTCAAAAAGAGCTCATGAAGTGGTTCAACTCATATCTATACAAGCAAAAACAAGAAACAAAGCAGCAATTATGGTTACCCATGACGAACGGATGCTTGAATACTGCGATAAAGTGTATCGAATGGAAGATGGCAGACTTAAACATGATGAATCCTTTAATTGTGAAAACTTGAAAATTACCTCTACTAATGAATAGAAATTTTTGTAGAAAATTAAAGAGCATTAATCAATGATTATTGTAACAAACAGTATTAAAACGAAATTAGGTTTTGCTGCAAAGATGGCGCTCATGTTCACTAGGTCAGGACCTTTACAAAAAACGGAAGGGCTTATTAAAGTGGAGGTTTTAATTACTAAAAATCTAACCGGATAGGAAGAACTGAATGTAAATATGTATTGGAACACGATTGAAGACTTTACTCAATGGAAAAATAGCGCTACTTTCAAAGAAACCCATGCAGGATCAAATAACACGGAACAGGAATCTCCAATCTTGGGAAGTGGAATTATTTCAGAGGTTGTTTCGGCTTTAGGGCCAATTGCATAATTACTTTTATTTGGGCACGAGTAAAAATAAAAAGTAAATAAATCAGGAAAGAGCTTTAAATCATTTTAAAAGCCTAATAGTACAGTTTAAATTGCAAAATGCTATACATTATTTACACTACAAAAATGCCCGGTTGTGGAGTAAAGAAACATAAGATTAATTTAATTGTTGTAATAAATAAGGTCATTTGTAGGGAAAAAGAGGATAGATAGAGCGAATTTTATTTAAGCTCTTCTATCCTTTTAAACATTAACTAAGAATTCTCTATTTAAAATAGTTTCAGCTTAATAAAAATAAACTGATTACTTGTTTCTTATAGCATTCTTAATTAATGAAATCCTGAGGAATACATTCACGAACACCGGAATTTCTCAATGAGTTAAATAAAGCTGCACTAATTCTTAATAAAACATTGTTATCAGTGCCATTTTCTAAATCATAGATGACAAAGTAAGAATTATTGACTGAAAAAATACATTTTCGTTCTAATTTAAATCCAGGTGGTACAGGAGGAAGGTTAAAACGTGGTACAACCACAGGTGTATCTCCTTCATCTCTGATAAAATTGAAAGTTTGTTGGTCAATCTCATAGATGTTAACTGGATCAATCTCCACACCTTTATCTGGAATTGTAATTTCATCCTCAACTAATAGGAAAAAGCGTTCGTTTCGAAAATTGAAAAGACTTCTCGCTCCAATTTCAAATGATGCCATTTTATTTTCACCTCCATTCTATAAATAAGTTATTCATATGGAATGCGATTCTCTAGACTATAAGGAAGGAAGAGTGAAGAATTTTTAATAAAAATATTCATAAGAGTCGGTTTCAGTATGACTGCTAAAGAAGAATACGAAGAATACATGTATATTGTTTATTTTCAATCATGGAAATATAATTCTAAAAATAGATGTTACTATTTATTAACGGGAGGTGATTTTGAATGAAAAGTCGAAGGATTCTATCCGCATTCGTACACAGATAATAGCAATCGATGAAAAGTATTTACTATATGAATAAATGTTTTTTTGTAATAGTTATAGTGAAATCCCTTCATATTCTGTATATTTGTGTATGAGGAGGAGATTTAATGGCTAGAAAATGGATGTTACCATTACTTTTATTACTAGGTGCTTTGATGGCTGCATGTAGTGAGGATCAAGAAAAGGGTGGAGACGTAGAAGTAACCATCCCCGCTTTATTTTTCGAAGGACAAGACATCGATTCTGTTATTTCAAAGGCAAAAAACAGTGGGATTAAAGAAGTCATTAAAAATGATGATGGATCTTTAACTTATAAAATGCCTAAACCAGAGCACGAAGAAATGATGAAAGGTTTAAAAGAAGGGATATTAGCAAGTGTAGATGAACTTAAAACTAGTGATAATATCAAATCTGTAAAAGATATTACATATAACAAATCCTTTTCAGAATTCACAGTATCTGTAAACAAAAAAGAGTTTGAAACTAGTTTCGATACAATGGCATCATTTGGACTTGGTCTAACAGGCATGTACTATCAATTATTTAATGGTTCAGACGTTGAGAATTATAAAGTGACAGTAATTTTTAAAGACGAATCAAGTGGAGAAGTGATTAATACCATAGTTTATCCAGATATTTTGAACGAGAAGAAATAATAAAAGTACACGTATATGAGTGTTGTTTCATATTAAGCAGTTGAAAAGTCCATGAACTGCACCCCTTCTCAAGTAGACAGTGGAAATAATAAAAATTGCATTAAGCGGCTTGAGCTCTGGATTCTAAAGGACTCAAGCCGTTTAATCGTTTTTGGTAGCGATAATGATTATAAACATGAATCTAGTCATTTATCGCTTGTTCTAACTCTCCATATGAATCGTACTTAATGATTGAATAGCTGATTTGATTGTTTTGAAAACTAGGGAATTATTATTCAGATGACCCAACACATAACTCACAATCGAACCATCATACAAATCGATAATTGCACTTAAATAAGCTTTTTTCCCGTTTCCATACTTAATTTCTGTGACATCAGTACATCATTTTTTATTTGGCTTTTCAGATGTAAATGCTCGATTCAACACGTTCTCGGCCACATGATGTGCTGGGGATCTACGATAAGGCTTGCGTTTTCTACGAATAATAGACTTCCATCCACTAATCTGCATTAAACATATATATGCTTTTCGTTAATTATCGCTTGATTATTTTCATTTCGCGGACGATTGATGGTCAAAGTCATAAATACCATTTACTTGACCACGGCGATCACGTAATCCATTTACAACGTTAGTTTCAAATTTCTTCGTCCATTGATACACCTGTTAATACGAAATATGCAACTTAATGTGCTTATTACATTTAGCTTAATGACTAACTTGGTGTTGAGGTCGGAAATACGGAAAATGATTAAGATGTAAAATTAAAGAGGGGACAACTAGGACGTGATGTTATTGAGGTCTATTTATGTATAGAAGAAATGTGAAAAGCCACAGCGTTATCTTTGCAGCTTTTTTAGTAGGGAAAAACAACACCATAAATGTAAACAAAAACCGGCAGAGACTGCCGGTTGATTAGTAATTTTACTTTGTATTGTTTTCGTTTGAAAAACGACCAGAAGCAAATTTTTTGTTAGCTTCAGCTTGCTGGATTTGCTGTCTGATTTCATTAACATCAGTCTCATTTCCAAATTCTTGGCTCATCGAGTTCGTTGAACCAGAAGCTTGTTTTTTGTTAGCTTCAGCTTTTTGGATTTGTTGTTTAATTTGATTAATATCAGTTTCGTTTCCAAATTCTTGGCTCATTGCATTCGGAATTTGTGAGTTAAAGTTTTGATTGTTGTTCACCATTGAAAATCACCTCCTGAAAATAGTTTGTACAGAAGGTGAGTTAGTATCCGTATTTTTGTATGTAAAAAAATATTATGGTGGTATATATGGGCACTAACCTAATAAGAAAAGTTTCTCTTTAGGTTAGCACTAAAATATATATGTTTAGTACATTAGCCTAATAGTGAACTATTAAGGGAAGAAACAAAAAAGAGTCACTGAGTTGGTAGTGACTCTAAGTAATTAGGAGGCCGTGACGGTCAACCAACGCCACAGCAAGTGTGTGCGAAACACTTTTATTAGTATGTGTAGAATATTAGTATTCATACATTGAAAAAAGCTGCAACGTCGTCGCACGCTACAGCTTAAAATGTTTTAATTAATTTCTCATATCTTTAAGGCCAGGGCTGTGTTCGTTTGGCATCTCTGGCATAGCTGGTGCAGCGAATCCTTCAGGCGGTGGAGTCACATTTAGTTCTCCACCATTTCTACTAGGAGTTTGTCCTTGGAAGATTTCACCGATACGAGTTGGATCTAATCTAAAGTTAAACTGAGCATTATGATAGCCCATTTCAACGAACTTCCTACATTCAGGATATTTGTTGATATCGTAGTTAGGTACAGGGAATAGTTTTCCCCAATCTACTCCTAAAGTTTCTAATGCTTTGGCAAAAGCGTTTTGATGAGCATTGTCACGAACTATTAGAAAAGCAAGTGTTTCCCTAAAAGTCTGATTAGAACTCATTTCATATATTCGTGTTTTTTGAAGTACACCAGTTGACTCAAGAACTAAGTTATCTAATAAATCTGCGATGAGGTTTCCGTGAGCATACACCCAAGAGCCATTCCAAATAATACATTTACATTCTCTCGATTCGGGGAAATAGAGTTAATTTTATTTTTCTGGATAATTAACATGTAATGGTGGTGGAACTAACCATCCTTTATTTTTGTTAAGTCGCAGTAATTTGCCCCCGATTAGAGCTTTTGAGGCATGGAATTGACCATACATTAACGCGATATCTTCGCGAGTAGAAGTCCCCATTGCCTGGCTACACGCAACTAATCCTGCAGCTAGGTCTACGGAAAGAGCAGCACTTATTTCGGGATCATTAAATTTAGCACCAGCAGGAATATCCTCCATTCTAGCTACAGGTCGTTCAGGTGACGCGGGGGGTAAAGCGATTCCATTTGTTTTAAGGATTTTTTCTAATTGTTTTATTTCATCCCTACAAAGTTCGATGATATCTTCAATTATTTTTTTTAAATCCTCATCACCAGCGTGATTATAAAATGTTTGATAACCTGAAATCATACCATAGTCAGCAATTAAGCTAGACCAAACAGCAAATACCTCACCGTAATGTAACGGTTCATCTTTTGGATTTCCACCAAGAATACCCATACTTACACATCCTTTTCTTTTTTATGGCTAAAGCATGGTTAGTATGGGTGAAATAATAATTACCATTCACTTTTTAAAAAAGTATTTAAGGTCGAGTTTAATAAAATAAAATTAAAAAGGACCACCTTCTATTCAGAAAGTGAACAAGTAACTAAGGACTATGATAGGCGTTTACTTTATAAAAAGCCACAGCGAGTAAAATCTCTGTAGCTCCTTCAAGTTTTTTATTAAGTTTTTATACATCTGATTTATATTGGTATAGATTTAAAAGTATAGATCTTCCCAATAAAGTATAAACGAGCAGAGGAAATTGCTATTGAGTTTACTCCTGTAGAATTAGAAAGAAATGAAGAAAAGAGCAAAAGGGAGAACAACAACAACCAAATTAAGAACACAAGCTTCAGGTTGTGGTACATAAAAAAGCTGTAACTTCCCTTATAGCTTTATGATCGCGAGACATCACACAAAATTTATCATGTAATAAACTTTTTAAACATAAAAAAACGTTAGCAGACGCTACATGCTCTTTGAAATATGGCTTTGTCATTAGCATTACAACTTAGGAGGGCAAACCTATGTTAACAGGGAAAAGAAATTAAGGTTACGAAAGAGGGTTTACTTCATTGGGTTGAGAATTATCGTTGGAAGGTTGAAACAATTTTTAGGAAGCACGCCAGCTAGTAGCGGAGATTGTGATAACCATAGTTACATTGGGGCGAAAACAGCTATGTATTTGTCATTGAAGCAATATTGCCAAAGGCTAGTAGAGACACGAATAAACCAGTGTATACAGAAGCCAACGTCGTGTATATTTGTTAAACTATCGAATGAAGGTTACGAGTAAAAAATTGCAGAGGTGCAAAACCGTATTCCATTGGAATTTAGAGATAGAGAGTGAGATCCTTCATAGACTACTAAATGGAAATAGTATGCGTGCTATTGCATGAAATTATCTAGTACAACACTATTTAGGGTCAGAAACAATATATTGAAACTAATGAAGAAGTAGCCGAGAGGCTACTTCTTTCAGCGGAATTAATGGGCTCAGATCAGTTACTTGGGAACATGCTGACAATCGGTGAAATTGCGAATGCGGCAGCCGCTTGAGGATATGGTTGAAGAAGTAAAAAACTAATTGAGGACGGCGATGTTGACGCTAATATAATGTACTGGTGGGTACAAAAAATGCGTCGTCTCCCGTCTGAGTACATGTCACTATCAATGACTGATAAAGCATGTGTCATCACGTCACTACAAGACAAAATTGCAGATGACAAAAAGCAAGAACACGAAGTGAAACGTGGATCTAGAAAAGGTAAGAAACGATAAAAATTAGATAATTATGCTAGATAGCTATAGAGTAATCTCTTCTAATTATGTATATTTGTGTATAAGGAGGGGTATTATGAAAAAATTTTTAATACTTGTATTCACTGTAGTTATAACACTGAGTATATCTACTACAGCTTTCGCAATCGACGTATTTTACCAAAATGAAAAAGTGGAAATGGACGTGCAACCAACAGTTATTAATGGTAGTACATTAGTTCCGATACGTGCTATTAATACTGCTTTAAAAGGCGAAACAAAATGGAATCAAGCCAAACAGCAGGTGGAAATTGTAAAAGGTGGTCATAAAATAATTTTAGAAATCGGGAAAAATAGTGCATTAGTTGATGCTAAGGTTGTAAACTTAATCGCGCCTGCACAAGTAATATCCAATCGTACTTATGTGCCTTTACGCTTTATATCTGAATATTTAGGGCACGATGTTATATGGGATAGTGCCACCCAGCGCATTTTAATTGATACAGATATAGCTATAATTGACAAACAAGCAAACGTTTCAACTCAGTTTGATACTATCATAGATATAAATAGTATTGATTTTGGAAAAATTTATGAAGTTAATGGAACAGGAAAATATTCTGATTATAAAAAGTTAATTGGCTATCCATATGAAAATCATTATTCTATTTACTATACTGGAAACTCTTCTTCTTACAGTGTTACCTATGAAGATTTAAAGCCTAAAGATTTGAAAGAGAAAATCAGTTGGATATACGATGGGGAAACTTATACTCATACAAGAAGTCAACTATATAGTTTTTTCTCAGATATTACTTCTCTAGAGCGTTTATTGGGGCAGAATGAGGGTTTAATAAATCAAAATTGGTTAGCAAAAACATTCGGTGAAACATACCAGGATTGGTTAACCCAAGGTATGTATTCACAAGAAGCCACTAGAATAGTTGATAGATATCTAGAAGTTAAAGAAGGTATTAATCTTCTGGATAGAGATCCATTTAATGATATAGATTTAGAAAACATAGAACCCAATGAATGGATTTCATTGAAAGAGTTTCATATGAATTCAGAGGGAATTGATTTCTCTGCACATGCTAAACGAGTAGGGGATCAAACCGTTTTAATAATGGCTTTCTCAAAAACTAGCACTCTTACTGGCACTGTTGAAAAAGTAATATACGAAGTTCCAGATATGCCCATAGATTATCTGGATAATGAAAAAGATGTTGAAAATACTTTTAATGGAATACGATTTAAAATTTATAATGGAGATACTTACATTAACCAAGAAGATTTAAAAAATAAAGGCATTTTATAATTTGTAACTCAAGAACACCAAAACAGTGATTTTATGGTGTTCTTTTTATTATGCCAAAAAGGGGTGAGATCATGGCAACAATTCACACTGCGATACAAATTGAAGATCGCTTGAGTCAACCTATTAGGGCTATGCACAATGTCAATTCTAGCTGCCACTGGCATGAGACGGGGCGAAGAAGGTGGTTTAAGATGGTCAGATATCGATTTTAACAGGACATGTTTATGTCATGTTCTGTTACTAGAATGTTCAATTAGTTTTTAAAGCACCTTTATCTTTAATATCTCTCACAACTTACCCAGCTTCTCAAATACTTTTGATAATTTTACTAAATATTTGTAAATGAAATTTAGTATTAATTATTATTTTCCACATGGCATCCTGAGCTAGCCTAAAATTTTTTTCTTTTCTTCTAAAAATTCTTCTTCAGTTAAAATCCCTTTATCTCGTAAATTCGCAATTTTTTCTAAATCACTATATGGATCGGCTGAGGCAGATAATTTCTTTTTATCATTAGTCATACGAGGGTTATCTTTGCTATCTTGCATTTGTTTTTGCACAACATCTATAAACTTGTTTAAACGATCATCATTTAAAATATCATCAAATGTTTCACGTAAACCTGGAGTGAGGATTATCAATTCTTTTTGAGCAATACCATCAGAGGCAAAAAAAATACCTTCCATATATTTATAGTAAATTGACTTATAGAATTGGCTAACACCCATTTTTGTAACAAAAACTACTCGCATATTTGTTGCTATCAAAAGACCTTTTTTTTCTAAATCTCGAAAATCGTATTCAGCTGGTAAAGAGGAGAGTACAATTTCATTCGCCAACTGCACAGTGCTTTCGAAATAATGGATTGCTGGCTTATAAAAAGTGTACTTCATTCCTCTATTTAAACTAGTGCCCACATATTTCTCTCGCTGTTGGATATCCTCTTGTTTTGTACGTTCTTTTGCATCTATAACAGCTTGTCTCTCTGGAGTCTTTTCAAATGTCCCCATTATTTTTTTGAAAAAGCTCATTTTGTCACCTCGTATTTATTTTTCTGAAATGATTTGGTAAAAGAATAGTATAAAAACATAAATAAGTAAATTCCCCAATAATGGTGCTATTAAAGGACATGTTTATAACATGCCCTTTTAAGGATAACATTGTAAAACAGATGTTGGACTGATGTGGGCCTTATAGGAATTTATTGCCACATTCCAAGGATTGTGGCAATAAGCAATAAATAAGGATTTCTTAACCTAGCTAATTAATAATCAATTCTAATCAGGGTTTTTACTGTTTCGTCTTCAAATACCTGTTTTATATTTATAAATATTTTTTTCTTTTTCAAAAATAGAAGTATTCTGTTCAAATTTTTTGAGATTAGATAACTTTTCAAGCTCTTGTATTAACATATCCTCTATATCTATGGACTCTTTCATGTTTTCTTGAGTTTGTTTAACCTCCCTAACAAGTAATCTAACTAATTTTTGTCCATTCGATTTCACAAGATATGTACGTATATAACCATCTTCATATCTGGTTTCGAGTTTAGGTTTGATATTTTTCTCGTTTTCGTCTTCGTCTTTATGTATATTTTTAATTCCAAATAAATCTAAGAGACTTTCACTTTTTATATTTTTAGTTACCTCTGTTTTCAAATAATTTAATGTATTACTGGTTTGAATTTTCATTAATAACGCTCCTTAAATACAAAATACTTTAAATCAAACACTTTAGTTAAATTTGCATAAGGTTTAATTTGGTATTTTTTATACTTTATTATAACCGTTAAAGTTAATAAATGGAGGTTTTTGAAAATTCGTTCAGTACTATTAACATCAGTTTACTGATGTACAAAAATAAGTATCATTAATGACTTTGTATGAAAACGATGTTATGAGCATCGCAGGAAATGCTTATGATTCTGACAAAGACCAATCTGTAACGGCAAATTGCTTTCATGTTTAAGTGGGTGACTGCTGAACAATTAAGAATTGCAGTGAAAACGGAGGCTAATCCGTTTGGTGAGATTACCCCTGAACAATATGAGGCTATAACAAAACAAGATTTCGAGACGCAGGCAGAAGCTTAGCGTTATTTTTATTGTCTAAATATTAGATGGTGAGTATTTGATTTTATAGAGCTTTAACGGATAATAGAAACTAAGGGAGATGATTCAAAGTTGATAGAAAAAAGCATCAACACCGAAGTTTTTGGAGATATAATAGTTACTCACCTAATAGGTCACATAAAAATTGAAGATGTTGATGATTGGTTTAATGGTTTTGAAAAGGTGTGTCAGCAATTTATTTCTGAAGGTCGAAAGTACAAATTGTTGGTTGATAGAAAAGGCTATATTCCAGACCATTTTTCTGTCCAGAAAGAATGGAAAGATAAGTTTTTTAATGATACCATTCTAAAACACAGCAAAGCAATTGCGTTTCTCCTTGAAGAAGGAGAGATAATGAACCACTTAAAGCAATCCAACACAAAAGAGTCTGTTGAATTTTTCGATAATTACGGACTAGCTTTCAAATGGTTGGTCGAGTATTCAATATAAGAGTCATTATATAATTGATGAATGATTTAACAACAGTAATGCGCCTTCCACTATCAATCAGTGGAGGGCTTTTATTATGAGCTATGGGAGCAATCGAGATGGGGCAACGGTACATTGTACTGAATCTCGATTCGCCTCATGTCTTTTTATTTGGTGGATTAATCTACTTATTAATCGAATCATTACTGAAAAATTAAACTTTGGAGGTATTTTATATGGATTTAACAAACATTTTTATGATCGCAATTGTCTTATCCGTTGCAGAGGTACTAAAAAAGACATACATTATTTGTTGGCATCAATCCAATAAATAATAATAAAGTTAGTACCAGTGAAAATAATTTCTTCATTTTCTACCTCCATAAAATATGTATTAATTACAAAAAAATAGGATAAAATATTACATTGATGTAGTGAATATAATTACATAATGAAATGAAAGGATATAATATTATGGTAGAATTTAAGGATAATGTAGAAATATCTTTTGGAACAAACTCATCACAATTTGATTATATTAAAGAAAATATTAAAGAATTGGTTGAAAAATTTAATTTCAATCATCAACAAATTTCGAAAATATTAGATTTACCAATGAATGATTTGGAGAATTTAATGAATAATAAAGGTAACATTTCAAATGAACAATTTGAAAAAATTGAGAATAAAATAACCATGTTAAATTTTGGGTTTGAAAGTTTTAATGCAAAAGAAAGAACAACAATACTATTAAATGATCTGATAACGAATTACATGTTATCAATTGAAAGTTTATCGAAAATTATTCATGTAGAAGAACAAGAGCTGATTGATTTCAGACAAAAACAATTAATAGATAAAGATATAGAACTGAAGATATGTGTGAATGTCATCATGCTTCATTTTATATTACATAGCTAAATTTTGGCCCAGGTACTCATTAGTTTGAGCCTGGGCTTTTTTATTTCCACAATTTTCACTTGATAAAATACAAACGTTTGTTCTAAAAGTAATGCAAACTAACGTTCCTGTCGAGAGGTATGAAATGATGAAAGAACAACTAATTATAATGTACAAGAATCTTGTTCAAAAAATAATTTTTTTCTGCACCAATGAAGTTGGTGAGGATATGGAATGGAAGTAAATATGTAAACAAATTTTATCCTTCGATAAATCTTGGACTTTTAAAAGCTACTAAGCGACAGTGTTTGATTACTGAAAGAAATCAAACAGGTTAATACTTGTTGAGGGGAAGCCGTTTGAAATGGCTATTCAAGAAAATGACTTATCTTAATTAGTTTTAGAAAAAACTGGTCTTAATAAAAAGGTTTTATTAGATAGGTATGATCGTCTAGCACAAGACACATTCAGAAAGCGAACATTGTATTGGGATATTGATGATCTAGTTAGAGAAACTAGATACAGTAAAGCTTCTTTAGAAAAATATATTATTTGTGATCCTCGTATGGAGGAAAATTGTGATAAAAAGTTGTTGGAGAAATGTCGAGCAACTAAAGGCCAAGGAAGAAAGAGAGAAAAACAAGCGACAGCAATCTAGCCAGTTCACTTATCAAAAGCCAAAAGGACGTACAGAGGTAGTACCAGAGTGGTTTGCTAATCGAAATGTTAGGTAAGAAGGAGAGTGTAGAGGCTTGATTAACCGAGTCGTTTTAGTTGGCCGACTTACTAAAGATCCTGAATTACGCTACACACCAAATGGAATTGCGTCATGTCGCTTCACAGTTGCAGTAAACCGTACATTCAAAGGGCAGAACGGCGAACAAGAGGCAGACTTCATAAATTGCCAGGCATGGCGTAAACAGGCAGAGAATCTAGCAAACTTCATAAAGAAAGGAAGCTTAATAGGTTTGGAAGGGCGAATCCAAACAGGTGGCTATAAGGGGCAGTATGGAAAGCGTGTGTTCACTACAAATGTTGTACCTGACAGCATCCAATTCTTAGAGCCAAGAAACAGCACAGTTAAATGGCCAATTAAGACCTACAACTTAGCAAAAGGCATTAAAGACGGCCTGAGCAAGGTTATATGGCATGACGACAGCCAAGTGACAGAGTTAGTTGCTCGTAAGTGGTATCTGGATAATCCGAGAGCAGAGGTGACGATTGAATGGTAAATTGGAAGGATTAAATCAAAAACCGGCAGATTAAATCTGCCGGAAAAAATTAATTTAAGTAATTTCCAAAACCATAATTTGCTTTAGGGCCAGAAGCTCCTTGAAGGTACTCTGTTTCAGCAATTTGAATTTGTTGTCTTACTTGGTTCGCATCAGTCTCAGTTCCGAATTCTACGTTGTTCGTTGATCTCACAAAATTTTGATTTGAAAAACGACCAGAAGCTTGATTTTTGTTAGCTTCAGCTTGCTGGATTTTTTGTCTAATTTGGTCAGCAGTTTGGTTCTTGTTTCGATTTTTTGACATGGATTTCACCTCCTCAAATTAGTCTGTTCAGAAGAGGTTTTATTATCACTAGGAATTATAATGTAATACTCATGAAGGTACTGATCTTTGCCAACAACACTATTATCCTAACTGAAGGTTTAAATGAGGGAGGCTGTGACGGTCAACCAGCGCCACAGCAAGTGCGTGCGATACACTCAATAATAATGTGTGCAGATTAAAATTTCTTATACAAAATAAAAGCCCCAGTTTAATACTGGGGAGACGGTTTGTCAGACATAATAAAAATTATTTTTCAGGATAATCTACATGTAATGGTGGTGGAACTAACCAACCTTTATTTTTATTAAGACGAAGTAGTTTGGCACCTATTTGAGCTTTTGCTGTATGGAATTGGCCATACATTAGTGCAATATCTTCTCGAGTAGAAATTCCCATTCCTTGACTGCATGCAACTAGTCCAGCAGCAAGGTCAGCTGTAAGTGCAGCACTTATTTCAGGATCATTAAATTTTGCTCCTGCAGGGATATCTTCCATTCTTGCTACTGGTCTTTCTGGTGAAGCAGGAGGTAAAGCAATTCCATTTGTTTTTAGAATCTTTTCTAATTGCTTTACTTCATCTCTACAAAGTTCGATTATATCTTCAATAATTTTTTTAAGATCTTCGTCACCAGCATGATTATAAAACGTTTGGTAGCCAGAGATTATACCATAGTTCACAACTAAACCCGACCAAACACTAAATACTTCACCATAATGCAATGGTTCGTCTTTTGGATTTCCGCCCATAATACCCATACTTACACATCCTTTTTTTGTTTTTGGCTAAAGCATGGTTAGTATGGGTGGAAAAAGAAAAACATTCATTTTTATAATTTTTTTACCAAAATAAAAAGGACCACTTCCAATTAAGAAAGTGATCACAGTTTTTGTTATCCTTAAGGAACATTAGGCGTGATGTTCTCAAGGAATAATATGAGTAACAGGAATAACAGGAATAACATTTCGATAGGTCACTTTTATATTATGTATCAATTTTAAATTAAGTTAGGCGTTTCGGAGTAAAAAAGCCACAGCGATAAAATCCCTGCAGCTCTGTAAGTAGTTCGCCACTACATAATATAATTTGTACGAATTTTATCCAGTTATACATTTAAAAAGCCGCAGCGTTTGCAGACGCTACAGCTCGAATTGGTTTATGCCCTTTTAGGCTAGTCAGATAAGTAATTATAACACAACTTAGGAGGGCAAACCTATGTTAACAGGGCAAATTAAAGTTACAAAAGAGGATTTACTTCAGTGGATTGAGAATTATCGATGGATGGTTGAAACGATTGAGGAAGCAAGGCAGCCAGTAGCAAAGGTAAATAACAATAGTTACATTGGGGCGAAAACGGCTATGTATGGGATTGAGGCAACATTGCCTAAAGCTAGTGGAGGCACAAGTGATCCAGTGTATACAGAAGTGCAACGTCGTGTATATTCGCTAAATTATCGGATTAAAGAATATGAGCAAAAGATTGCAGAGGTTCAAAAACGTATTCCTTTAGTGCATGGGGATCGAGAGATTGAGGTGCTCCATAGATTGCTTGATGGAGATAGTATGCGTGCAATTGGAAAGCACATGAAACTTTCTAGTACAACGATATTCAGGGTAAGAAACAATATTTTAGTTCAGATGATAAAGTAGTCAAAATGCTGTTTCTTTGTATTTATTGTTTAATTCAACAAACGTGCAGTAGGATTTAAAAAGTATTATTTGGTCTAAATTATATAGTAGTATCATTACACTTATATAGTGTGTTAAACATAGTTTCTATTATTTTAGGGTTGTATAAAACTCAAAAAAAAGAGGGACTAAATAATTTCCCCCCTAAAGTACTATCTTTATGCAATAAATTTATTTGTACTGATGTAATTGTTATACATCTATTATTAGTTTTTCCGGTCTGTATAAGGAATTAATTGAAGTATTTATTAAATAATATTCATAAACAATGATTGGAATTGTATTTATATTTTATATACAAATCCATCCAAAAGGAGGAACCCATCTCCATTGACATCCACCAGGACCACTAGGACCACTAGGACCACTAGGACCACCACATATAGTTCCTGACTGATTTATTTCAAGAACATCAATAGGATTAATACTTCTTGTGACAGGAGCACCACCAGTACTATAGTCATCAAATACCCAAACATACTCTACAGGTAGACCAGGAACAGTTGGAGATGGTTGGACAGCTATAAAACGAACATCACAGAACTTAGAACCATTATTTAACATAATATCTACATTTTTATTAATCCATTTATATCCTTCTCCGGGCGGTTGTTTATGTTGATTATTTTGTAAATAATAACGATAATAGGGATTATTAATATACACTAAATAATTCCTCCTTTTTAAAACATCTCTATAACGTATGAAGGTGTTTGTATTAAACGGTGGATGAAAACCTATTTTAATGAATATTTGCTTAACAAAAGGAACAAATGTAACAAAAGGAACAAATGTAAAACATGTAGCATGTTTTGTGATAGAAAAAATATGATGTAAACTCGGAGGTAGGTCGGCGCGGTAAGGTTTTCCTCCCTTGGTATTTATAAAAACCTAAATATTAGGGAAAGACAGACCGACGACCGACCAGCGCTTGACAGACTAGTTCGGAGCGTGACATACACGGCCGGCCCATATTTTTTTAAGAGATTAGGTATCTTAATTAATCTAAAGGCTAACTATTGGAATTTATATCCACATAAGGTTTTGTATTGTATAATAAAAGTACAATATTTAAGAGGTGATGGTAGTTTTGCTGAAAATTTTACAATTTATTTTTTCAATTATAGTAGTATCACTCTCAGCTTATGGACTTATCACAAAGAATTATCAGTTGAATTTTTTAACGATATTCTTCTTAGGGTTAGTAATGTTAATTTGGGGAATTAGAGAATTTCAACAAGAGCGAAAAGTTTATGGTTGGCTACTAATCGCGGTATTTTTATTTTCAGTATTTGTGTCAATTCAGAGTTTCATATTGCTCAAAATTATGGCTTGGTTTTTATGTGAACTTCGTCCACTTACCTTTTAGTCAAACTTACTACATTAACAAAGTGCGCGGAAATGCACTATAAATCTAAAACACAATTACGAAATAACGTGGTACGCTCTGCCACGATGTCAAAAGTGAGCTCTCGATATTAGGATTACCACAATATTTAAGCTTTCATCTTCGGATGGAGGCTTTTTCTTTTGCTTTGAAAACTGCATCAAACAGCCAAAACACTACGAGTTGAGAGGGCAGAGTTTGGTGTGGTTTTGAGAGTGGAATTCTATGTAAATTTTTTCTGTTTAAAGAGCATACTAAATAATGAGGTGAATATATGTGTTTATATGGTGTTTATAGATGGGTAAACATAATAAATAAGAATCAGAATAAAAATGTGGTTGCTGTTGATGCATGTATAGCAGAGGAAGTTCAAATTTTAAATGAAAGAGGAATAAAAACGATAGGATGTTGTTGCGGCCACGGAAGAGCAGGGCAAATAGTGGAATATCAAAATGGATTTGGAATTTGGAAAGAACGTGAATATCCACCACACGTTTTAATTGTTCAAGAAAGTATTAATTTAGCTAGACAATTGGGGTATAACCCTTATCCTTACTTCTCTGCAGATGGCAAAGATAATGGTGTTTCAATAATGCCTTTGAAGAGTGGGTGTCTAACAGAATTGGATTGTAAAAAATGGCATCAATCAAATAGTGTCGAATATAAAAGAGATTTAGGAATAATTAAATAGAGGAGTCTGCCAACTCCTCTTTTGTAAAAGCTTACTTACGGTGTTTTTCTGGGTAACAATAAGCACATCCGTCATATTCATTTGGATAAGCTACAGTATAGTCAGTATCAGTATCCACCCTGTGAGAAGGACTAATTTCAGATATTTTGCAAGATGCTACTGTAAAAGCAGTACGATGAACCTCTTTGTTAGGACCAGTATTTACGATATAAGTTGCCATGTTATTCACCTCCTTAAATACCAATATTCGACATAAAAGTTAATTATCCTTTTTTTAATACATCCTTCGGGATGTTTTTATTTTGCGCTGAAAAGTGAGTAAGAGCAGAGTTTTCCTCCTCGTTGATTTCATGGGTACTTACTTTTGATAGTAAATTCTCAACAAATTGAAAGACGAAAAATTCCACATACTACGGAATATCTTATATATGGGGCTAAATCCCTTAATATGAAATAATACAAATTTTTGGTTTTATAATAAATATAATATTCCCTTTCTATTTTTTACTTTTGCTTGAAATAACATAAGATATAATAAAAGGAACGAATGTTTGTTTTTTATAATAATACAAAGGGGATTGAAAACATGAAAGATGATTATCAAAAGTATAATAGAAACTATGTTTTAAAAAGGGTGTCTATAAATATTGTCTTAAGTATAAGTATTTTGTTTATTATGTATTTCTTTTTCAATGACATCATTCCAAAGGTAGTCAGCTTCGACAACAAAGTTTTTAAAATATTTTTTATATTAGTGATAATTTATATTGTTGTAAGAAATTATTTTTCTTATAAAGGTCTGTTGGTACATTTAAATCGTTCTGATAATATTTACGAAATAAAGAGCGAGGAAAATGTAATTGGAGGTAGGTCACCGAAAAGTAATTTTTATTATTTATCAATGCTCTATGCTGAAAGTTTAGAAGTAATTAAAATGAAAATTGATATACTGAAGAGTCTAGTTCCAGTCCCGATAATTGTCCTTTTACTAGGTCTTTTATTAAACTCGGATACAAATATTTTGGTGAAAGAAATATTATTGACATTTGATAATTTAAAAAGTATGAAGTTTAATAATTTAAATATTAAAGAGATTATGCTTTTATCTATTATACTTCTCATTTTTTATTATTGTTATGAATTCGTAAAAACTTGGTTCTATTATAAGGCAACTTTAAAGGCATACTATACCTATAAATGTGAGTACGATTTCCTTGAAAATGAGAAAGATAAAAAGGTTGAAAATAAAAATCAATGATGATGTATGGGAAGGAAGCAAACATAAATGTTTTGATGATTTGCCATTCAGAAGTTATGAAAGAGTAATACTGAATAAAAAATTTGACATAACGTATTGATGATAAAGAGGTTATTCAGGCAATCCCTTTCAACCGTAATGCTTGGCATTGTGGGGACGGTGGAGGTAGTACCGACCCTAACGCTTTAAAGAAAGGTAATCGCCTTTCAATAGGTATTGAAATTTGTTACAGCAAAAGTGGTGGTGTACGTTATGGAGTAGTAGAGGAAAATGCTGTTCAATACATTGCAGTGCTTTTAAAACAGTTCGGTTGGGGTATTGACCGAGTGAAAAAGCACCAAGACTGGAACGGTAAATATTGCCCTCACCGAATCTTAAGTGAAGATCGTTGGGGTAGTTTCTTAAAACGAATTGAAGAAGCAATGAAACCAAAAGATTCTGAGAAACCAACAGAAAAGGATGATGATACGATGAAATTCACAAGCACAACCGCAAAAGCTGCAGTACGTGATTATATTCAACAAGCCGTAGACAAAAAGGTGATTGATAAGTCCTGGCTTGAAAAATTCGATAATGGAACTATGACAAGTGGTGATTTTGAAGGATTGAAGATTATCATTGCACAACGTAGCGCTTAGCAGCAGAAGCCTGTTACCTTAATTGGTAATGGGCTTTTTTATTTAAATATGTAAAATATGTGAACAGGGATTAAATGATTTTTAATCACAAAATATATATTTAAACCACTTTATTCATATTTTTTACAAATATCATTACTATTATAGTATAAGAAATGTGAAGTGCGCCAAAAAAAAATACATTGAGTGGCGTGATTTGGCGTGAATTAAAGAAAAATGGTTAATAAATGGCGGTGTAACGCCAAAAAAATGGCGTGAACTCACTGTTGAAATTGTATTATCCTGGATGGTAAGTTAATAAATGACCTCGAGGGAAAGTTAAGCTGCTATAGCAAAAAAAATATATTTTATATTAAAATTAATTCAAATATGGGAGAGATATTAATGTTTTGTAAAAAATTTGTAGCTGCAACTGCTTTGACTGCAGCAATAGTTAGTGTTAGCACTGCCCCTGCTTTTGCAGAAGAAATGATAAATACAGATAAAGAAAATTTAGTATACGATGCTAATATGAATTTAACATCAGAAGAAATTTATGATAGATTTGAACAAATAAACTCTACATATGAATTATATGAACCATTCTCTATGGAAGATACTGAATTTGTTCAAAACTATGCTAATAATAAAGTTGAGCAAACTAGTCAAACAGGTGATATACAACCTTTTGGGATGGGTATGTTTGAAAGCTCATATACAGAGAAGTTTGATAAAACTGGCGGATTTGGTAAAATTAAATTTTCGGGAGCTATTACTTCTAATATCAATCTATTAAGCCATAGCTATGGTGGAAGAATAACTGTTAATTTCAATTCTGGACATGATACCTCTAAAGCTGAACTTTCGGTAACTAATTCTGCTTATGGAGTTGTTGGAGGTAATGGATTTGGTGTTGTTTATGATGGTTCAATAGATAGTACAAAAACAAAGGATTTTTCTAAGGCTTTTACTCTTAATGAAATGAAAGATTATGGTGCAGTAGGCGTTGTATATACATATACTAATGCTAAAATACGCATTACAACAACGTCTGGTTCATCTTATTCAGTACGAGCATTCGAATAGGAATAAGAGGGGATGATTAAAGTTAGTGGGAAAAGATCGAATACAATGAGTGTATTCTTAGAATTAATAAGAATCATTTTTATTTGTATAGTTTTTGGTTTTCTTATTTGGGGAGTAGTAAAGTCCATTTATTCAACTTTACAAATAAATATTGGTAATGATAATGGCTGGTTGCCAGGGATAGCAGTATACATTATACTGTTCGTTCTATATCGTAATAAATTACAATTCTCAGGATTTTATGAAGGTCCCAATCAAAAAAAACTATCAAAAAAATTAACTTTAACTTTAATTTCTTCTTCAATATTACTATTAATAATACCAACCATCATAAAATAATCAAGTTCCAACATTGTTGATATTATCGAATTTATTTTAACAAAACTCTCATACCCAAAAGGACCAGGCGCTCAATTGAGTACCTGGTCTTTTTTATTCCCACAAATTAATACTTGTCAAAATACAAACGTTTGTTCTAAAATAATGCAAACGAATGTTCCTGTTGAGAGGTGTGGAATGATGAGGGAACAACTAATTAAAGCAATGCAACGGAACCAATTATTAAATATGATGTACATAGCTAAGGACAGCAACGTGTCAAAAAGGCGTATCAAGATTATTAAAATTGTTGGTGATTCGTTTCAGGCGTATTGTTTTACAAGGCAAGCCAAGCGCACATTTATGATTGATAATGTATTAGCAGTTGTTCCAATCAGCCACAAGGATCGTTCGGTTGTATGCTGAAACCTGAACAACGGAAACTTTTTCATAAATTTTTAATTCTAGAAATGGCAGTACAATCATTGCAACGTGATTTCCCAGTAATTGAAAATTTAAAACTGAGTAAAATTTATTTGCCAATCCTCGAAAGGTTACTAAAAGACATAACCCAAGATTATTACGATTCAAAAAGGTGGTTGGCAAAATACAAAATTAGGTTAGTAAAGGTAGAAAAGATAGACGAGTATTTTAGTGATGTGCATATAGCTACAGCAGGAAATGACGTAGTGCTTCGCTATGCTAATATGGCACTAAAACCCAGGTAGAAAAATTATTAATCAGTCACCAAAATAAAGACCAGGCGCTCGAATGATATGCTCCCTATTAGGTAGACAGATGAAAAAATAAAATCTGTTTATCTAAGGGGAGTATTTTTTATGGGGCGAAGCAAACATCCACTCGAGTTGAAACTATATATCCTTCAATTGTTCGAAGAAGGTCACTATTCTATCAATGAATTGTGTGAAAGGTTTTCAATAGATCATCAAACTTTTCATAGATGGAAAATGAAATTTGAGGCAGGTGGACGTGAAGGATTACAAGAAGCTACTTCATGTAAGTTCTATTCAAAAGAGTTAAAATTAGCGGCTGTGGAGGACTACATTCAACGAAATTATTCACAGATGGAGGTGTTGGCGAAATACGAGATTAGCAGTACCTCCGTTTTAAAAAGCTGGGTAAAAAAGTATACTAGTCATAGTGAAATAAAAGATTCAGGTAAAGGAATGAGTCAAGCTATAACAGAAGGAAGAAAGACAACTTTTGAAGAACGTATTGAGATTGTCGAGTACTGTTTGAAGCACCAGAAAAATTATCAGTTGGCAGCGCACACCTATGGTGTTTCGTATCAACAGGTATATCAATGGACGAAGAAATTTGAAACGAACGGTGAAGAGGGATTACGTGATCGTCGTGGTCGCACAAAAGATGAAGTCGAATTAACCGTTGAGGAGAAATTGAAATTAGAGATTCAGCGTATTGAACGTGAAAATGAACGTTTACGTGCAGAAAATTTATTTTTAAAAAAGTTAGAGGAAATCGAAAGGAGGCATCGTTAAGCCAAATACGTCTACAGCAACGCTATTTAGCGATTCAAGAATTACATCGAGAGGAAGAGCTTTCGATTCTTTTACTATGTGAAATAGCTGATGTTTCGCGTGCAGCTTACTATAAGTGGCTAAGTCGCAAGCCCTCTAACAGAGAAGTTGAAAATGAAGCAATTTTAAAGGACATTCATCTCCTTTACCAACAAGTAGATGGTATTTACGGCTATCGTCGTACAACGTTGACCATCAATCGTCAGCGAAAAGAACATAATCAAACGATGGTTAACGAAAAGCGTATTTATCGTCTAATGCAGATTAGTGGATTGAAGTCTGTTATTCGTAGAAAGCGCAAGCCTTATCGTAAATCCCCAGCACATCATGTGGCGGAGAACGTATTAAATAGAGCATTTACATCGAAAAAGCCCAATGAAAAATGGTGTACAGATGTCACAGAGTTTAAGTATGGAAATGGGAAAAAAGCTTATTTAAGTGCAATTATCGATTTATATGATGGTTCAATTGTGAGTTATGTGTTCAGTCATTCGAATAATAATTCCCTTGTTTTCAAAACAATAAAATCAGCTATTCAATCATTACAATCAGGCGAACAGCCATTAATACATAGTGATCGAGGTTTTCAATATACATCAAAGGAATTTAAGCGAATTGTGGAAACTGCCAATATGACACAGAGTATGTCCCGTATTGGTCGATGTATTGATAACGGACCAATTGAATCATTTTGGGGCACATTGAAGTGTGAGAAATATTATTTACATAAGTACGATTCATATGAAGAGTTAAAACTAGCGATTGGTGATTATATTCATTTTTATAATTACTATCGTTATCAGAAAAGATTAAGCGGCTTGAGTCCGTTAGAATTCAGGACTCAAGCCGCTTAATACATTTTTTATTATTTCCACTGTCTACTTGACGGGGTGCAGTTCAGAATGAGTACCTGGTTATTTTTCTATTTTAATACAGAATCATTTATCAAAACATTAAATTCGTCAACTTTACTTTCGTCTAAATAATCTTTTCTTAGAACGTAGTTTGCAATGGTTCCTTCGACTGTTATTTGTTGTCCAGCAGTTAAATCAGCTTCTTGATCCAAATCGATTATTGCGAAATTAGTTATTTCTTCAGGATAAGTGCCTAAGAAAAATTCGTCTTTATTTTTATTTTTATCATAGAGCTCATCGTAATCAATAAACTCGAAGTTTTCAATGTCTTTATTGCCCATATATATGATAAACTTATCTGCACGCATAGCAGTAGTTGAACCTTCTCTTCTTCTTTTTTGACCAATATTAGAACTTTCGAATACAAATTCTGTGATTACACCAGTGGCCATTGCTTTTCTACCAAGAATATCAAAATCATCTATAAATTGTTGTCCGTTTTTATGACCAAGAATAATCATATCCACCAATTTTTCATCTTCTACAGTTAGTAATTTATTTGTAAAATCTACGATTGTTTTACCTTCTAAATTTTCATCTATAAATTTTTTGCTTTTTTCTTCTAATGATACTTTCTTTACAGTTTTTTTTGGTTTTGAGGAATCACTTTCACCGCATCCAGTTAGGGCAAGTGTAAAAATAAGTGATGCGCTTAAAATGAGTTTCTTCATATATTATTTGCTCCTTGTATGAGTTGTATTAATAAAAGTGTATCAATAAATGGAAGGCGTTGTCAGTATTATAAATATAGATTAAATTTGTATTTAAATAGCCATAGAATGGTTCTTTTTGTTTAATTGCGAAGAAGTTAATTATATTTCTAAAAGTAGAAGTATTTCTACATAATTTTTTTGTTATGATTTCTACTATATAAATAAACCTGTCCGGGTGAAGAATTTTTTTATTATTTTCTTATGGGGTACAATTTTTAGAAAAAATTCATGTACCCCAATTTGTACCCCACATCGTACCCCATTTAAATACATTTAAATACACTTAGTTACATAGGTATAGAAACCCTCATAAAAACAAAACCTTGATAGTATGCACATCAAAAAATTAAAAACATCAGGATAGAAACCAAGGTCATAAGTTATGCTTATCAAAAAAGATAATATTAATGTAATTTACTTATGAATATAAATGCGTTATCATGGGTATTGGAGAAAAGATGCTACACTTTTTAAAGCCTTTTCAAAAAGATATATTTAGGGGGATCCGCAAATGGCACAAGGTAATTTACACAACAGCCGTGCATCATTCGAAGTGAATGGTAAAACTTACAATTACTATGACTTAGCTGCGATTGAAAAAGCTGGCGTTGCAAAAGTTTCAAACCTTCCTTACTCAATTAAAGTATTATTAGAATCTGTTTTACGTCAATATGATGCATATGTAATTAAAGAAGAGCACGTAAACGAATTAGCAAAATGGGGCAATGGTGCTGATCCAGAAGCAGAAGTTCCATTCAAACCTTCTCGCGTTGTATTACAAGACTTTACTGGTGTACCAGTAGTTGTTGACCTTGCATCTCTTCGTTCAGCAATGAAGGAAATGGGCGGCGACCCAAGCAAAATCAACCCTGCTATTCCAGTTGACCTTGTAATTGACCACTCAGTACAAGTTGACAAATACGGTAATGCATCTGCATTACAAGCAAACATGGACCTAGAGTTTGAACGTAACGCTGAGCGTTATAACTTCTTAAAATGGGCTCAAACTGCTTACAATAACTTCCGTGCTGTACCACCAGCAACAGGTATCGTTCACCAAGTAAACTTAGAGTACTTAGCTCCAGTTGTACACGTAAACGAAAATGCTGACGGCACATTCGAAACATTCCCAGATTCAGTAGTAGGTACTGACTCTCATACAACAATGATCAACGGTATTGGCGTTCTTGGATGGGGCGTAGGTGGTATCGAAGCTGAAGCAGGTATGCTTGGTCAACCTTCATACTTCCCAATTCCAGAAGTTATCGGTGTTAAATTAGTTGGCGACCTTCCAAACGGAACTACTGCTACTGACTTAGCATTAAAAGTAACACAAGTATTACGTCAACGTGGCGTAGTTGGTAAATTCGTTGAGTTCTTCGGACCTGGCGTATCTAAATTACCACTAGCTGACCGTGCGACAATCTCTAACATGGCTCCTGAATATGGTGCTACATGTGGTTACTTCGCAATTGACGAAGAATCATTAAACTACATGCGTTTAACTGGTCGTGACGAAGAGCACATCGCGGTTGTAGAATCTTACTTAAAGTCTAACCACATGTTCTTCGATCCAACTTTAGAGCCAGTTTACACTGACGTACTAGAAGTAAACTTAGCTGAAATCGAACCAAACCTTTCTGGTCCAAAACGTCCACAAGACTTAATTCCACTATCTCAAATGCGTTCTCGTTACAAAGAAGCAGTAGTGGCACCACAAGGTACACAAGGTTTCGGTTTAACAGAAGATGAATTTGCAAAAACATCTGTAGCAAAATTCGCTGAAGGCGATGTAGAAATTCCAACAGGTGCTGTTGCAATCGCTGCAATCACTTCTTGTACAAATACATCTAACCCATACGTATTAATTGCTGCGGGCTTAGTAGCGAAAAAAGCTGTAGAAAAAGGTCTAACAGTACCTAAATGGGTTAAAACTTCTTTAGCACCAGGTTCTAAAGTTGTAACTGGTTACCTTGAAGATTCAGGTTTACAAACTTACCTTGACCAAATCGGTTTCAACACTGTAGGTTACGGTTGTACAACATGTATCGGTAACTCAGGTCCATTATTACCTGAAATCGAAGATGCAATTAAAGAAAATGACTTATTTGTAACATCAGTTCTTTCTGGTAACCGTAACTTCGAAGGTCGTGTACACCCACTTGTAAAAGCTAACTACTTAGCTTCTCCACCACTTGTTGTTGCTTATGCACTTGCTGGTACAGTGGATGTTGACCTACAAAAAGATTCATTCGGTAAAGACAAAGATGGCAACGAAGTATTCTTCGCTGATATCTGGCCTTCAACTGAAGAAGTTAACGCAGTATTAGGTACTGTAGTTAACCGTGAATTATTCCAAAAAGAATACGAAACTGTATTCACAGCGAACGAAAAATGGAATGCAATTGAAACATCAACTGAGTCTCTATACACATTTGATGACAAATCAACTTACATCCAAAACCCACCATTCTTCCAAGGTCTTGCAAAAGAGCCAGAAGCTATTAAAGGCTTAGACGGCTTACGCATTATGGCGAAGTTCGGTGACTCAATCACAACTGACCATATTTCTCCAGCTGGTGCGATCGGTAAAGATACACCTGCAGGTAAATATTTAATTGAAAACGGTGTTGCAATCCGTGACTTCAACTCTTATGGTTCTCGTCGTGGTAACCACGAAGTAATGATGCGTGGTACATTTGCAAACATCCGTATCCGTAACCAAGTTGCTCCTGGTACAGAAGGTGGATTCACTACTTACTGGCCAACAGGCGAAGTAGAGTACATCTATGACGCATGTATGAAATACCAAGAGCAAGGTACTGGCTTAGTCGTACTTGCTGGTAACGACTACGGTATGGGTTCTTCTCGTGACTGGGCTGCGAAAGGTACATTCCTACTTGGCGTGAAAACTGTTATCGCACAATCTTACGAGCGTATCCACCGTTCTAACTTAGTAATGATGGGTGTTCTTCCACTACAATTCATGCCAGGTGAATCTGCTGAAACATTAGGCTTAACTGGTAAAGAAGAAATCTCTGTAAACATTACTGATAACGTGAAACCACGTGAAATCTTAACAGTAACTGCTAAATCTGAAGACGGCACAGTTAAAACTTTCCAAGCTTTAGCTCGTTTCGACTCAGAAGTAGAAGTAGACTACTACCGTCATGGTGGTATCCTACAAATGGTTCTACGCGCAAAAGCTGCTGAGTAATCATACCATTCACAAGCCGATCTCTTAGGAGGTCGGCTTTTTTTGTTTGGTCTTGAAATCTTTATAAAGTGATGAAGATAAAAGTAACGGATAGAACACAGAAAGTGACGGATAGCGAGGCAGATGTGACGGATAAAACACAAAAAGTGATGAATAGCCTGGCAAAAATCGCGAGGATAAAATTCCTTATAAAGTAATCGATAGAAAACGAGAGAATAGCCAAAGTGACGGATAAAACGGAGAAAGTGATGGATAGAGAGGCAAAAGTGACGAATAAAACGCTAAATGTGACAGAGAGAAAAAACAAGAAGCTTGAAAATTTCCAAATACATAGCATTTTCCCAAATGTTTATATAAAATTAAAGGGTAAGTCTTTAAATTTTTACATAAATGGGGGAAGAATTATCATGACAAAGAAAAAAAGTAAGTTTTTTATGGCGGCAACTTCGGCGGTAGCCATTACGGCGGTAGCTGTTGTACCTGCATCGGCAGCTAGTCCATTTAAAGATGTAAGTGAAGATTATGCACATTTTAAAAGTATTTCAACATTACATGCAGCTGATATAATTAATGGTTTTCCTGATGGAACATTTAAACCAACACAGGACGTAACACGCGGAGAAGCCGTGAAGATGATTGCAGGGGCTTTCGATCTTACGACAACGGATATGGAAAATGTTGAAAATCCTAATTTCAAAGATGTAGATTCATCTAGTCCATATTATAAGGCGATTGTTACATTGGTTAATTTAGGTGTTGTAAATGGCTATGAGGATGATACTTTCCGACCTGATGAGACAATTACACGTGGTCAAATGGCGGTTATGTTGGCACAGGCAACAGGCTTGACAGCAGAAGGAAAGAGTCCATTTACGGATGTACCACAAAATAGCCCATTTGAAGATGCTGTAACAGCCTTGTATGAAACAGGAATTGCGAAGGGCATTACGGCAACAGAATTTGGGGTGGATAAAAATGTAACGCGTGGTCAGTTGGCGACATTTATTGTTAACGCCTTAGGCTTAACTGTGGATACACAGCCTACAACGGAAGAAAAAGAGGAAAAACCTCAAGATGAGCCAGTAACTGAAGAAAAACCTACTACAACAAATGATAGTGCTTTGTTAGAGGAAGTGTTTACTAAAGCATTAGCCAAGCAAAAAGAGGTAAAAAGCATGAAGGCTTCTATGACGATTTCACAGTCAGTAGAAGCAAATGATGGTCAGGAAACCATGAAAATGGATTCTAAAGGCAATATGAAGATGGAAATTGTTACAGAGCCAATGCAGTTCTTTGCAGATGGTACCATGTCATTAACAGATCCAACAAGTGGTGAAGCGATTAATTTGCCAATTAAAATGTATATGACGGCTAAAGATGGTATGTATATGTATGAGGCAGACCAGAAGGCTTGGGTAAAATTCCCGAAACAATTATTTGAAGATGTTCTAAGTCAAACAGGCATGCAGCCAGATGCAGCTGAGCAATTAGAAATGCTTCAATCATTTGCTGAGGATTTCACTTTAAAGGAAACAGCGGACCGTTATGAATTAACCTTGAAAGGTGCTGGTGATAAATTCACAGAGCTGGTGAAGCAACAGATTGGTTCCATGGATTTAGGAATGGATGCTGATTTGGATGGACAATTAGGCAATATGTCTTTTGATAGCCTCACATACAAATTAGTAATTAATAAAAAAACATTTGATGTAGAAGAAATTGCTATGGATATGACATTAAGCATGAAAGTAGAGGGCAATACGATCAAAACAAAACAGCAAATGACCATCAAATACCATGATTTCAATGCTGTGACGACAATTACAATTCCAAAAGATGTGCTAGACAATGCAAAGGAAATAGATTTAAGCACAACTGAAACAGTACCACCAGTAAGCAAATAAAAGTGAATTTAAAAGTAGGTTACGCCAAATACATGGTGTAGCCTACTTTTTTACCAATTAGTGAAAACCCATTAAGTCTTTTACTCTTGCTGTATTGGTGGTAGATGTTAGTGTTTCTAGTAAGCGAAAGGCTACATCAAAGGCTGTTCCTGGATTGGAGGAAGTAATTATATGATCTGTTTGCACAATTCGTTCGTTGACAATAGTCGCACCGTAGCTTTCTAACTGTGCTAATCGTTTACTAGTTGGATGGTTGTAGGTTGTCGCCTGACGATTGTAGAGAATACCGCTATGTCCCAATATTAAGGAAGCTACACAGATCGTTGCAATCGGCTTTTGCTGTTCATGAAAATGCCGGACAACCGTTTGAAATTCCTCGCTAAAGGCATCCTCATAAAAGCCCGCTTCCTCAAATCCACCTGGGATAGCCAAAGCATCAAATTCTGCTAAATCAATTTCATGGAGTAACTTTTCAGGAGCGACCTTAAAATTCCATGTGCATTGAAGCTGTGTATGTAATCCTACAGTGACAACCTCTGTTGATCCATTACCCTCCCATTTATTCCAACCAAGCACATCTGTAAAAACACTTGCTTCCACAGCCTCAAAGCCATTTGCTAAAAGTAACATTATTTTTTTCATTTGTTTCTGCCTCCTTTATGCTTTTATTGTAATCAAAGCGGCCAACCGATAACAGAAGCTGTATAATGTATTTTAGATAAATCTCCTTATTAAAACAGGAATTATGTGAAAAAAACTTGATTAAGAAAGGTGATTAATGGTGGATCAAATTGATACTCAAATTTTACAGCAGTTACAGGAAAATGCCAAAATCTCTATGAAGGATTTAGCCGCTACCGTTCATTTATCTTCTCCTGCTGTAATTGAACGCGTCAAAAAGCTCGAGGAACAAGGTGTGATTGAAGGATATCACGCTAAAGTGAACATCAAAAAAATGGAACGTACCATTCAGGCAATTATTTTATTTAAATCCATCGATTGTAAAAGCCTATCTGCTTTTTGTAATAGCCACCCGGATGTTCTTGAATGTTATCGTGTAGCAGGGGAGATCAGCTATATTGTTAAACTAGCTACCTATTCAGTAGAAACATTAGAACAATTTATTGATGCGACCATGCCCTATGGTACACCCTCTACGAACATCGTGTTATCTTCAAATGAAAAAAAGGTGATCACACCATTTACAGGTCTTAGCGATACAATGTAGGCTCATGAGACATCGGCTGTTTGGAAAAAGGTGATCGAGTGAAAGGGCCATATAGCGAGATGAATGGCTAAGCAGTATGAATGCGTAACTCGATTAATAATTTTCAATAAGTGAGTCTGCATTAAATGGCAGGCTCTTTTTTTGTTTGTATCCAAGCTTTTCTTCGTTGTTGGATTCAGTTACAATAGTTGTAATAATTTGCTAAGTGAAAGGGGTGAAGAGTTGATATTCGTTCTATTGGATAATGCAACTGCTTTTTTCCTAAGCCTGCCACTCTTACTCATTTATTTGAAAAGTAAGTCACAGGAAGAATCTACTTGGCGTTGGGCGATGCCATTATGGATTTTCAATTACCTAGGTATTCGCTATTTTGTCTCGTTTGGAGAATTGTTTTGGGTAGTCCTATGTTGGCAGTTACTATTTTTGTGGCCCTTAAGTATTGCAATGTATATCCATTTATTCAACAAAGAAAAGCATTGGGCTTTTTACATAGGTTTGAAGAAGAAGTATGTACTTATTATATTTTCGTTCATGATTCTATTCGGTGGTACTCTAATCTATTCACTGCTTCAGGCCAATCAGCAGGTAATTGCTTTTCACCAGCAGGTAATGGTGGAAATTGAGTCTAATCCAGATCGTCAGGAGTATTTAATACATCACACAATTGCACCTTCCACACTTCTTGGTGTAGCGGATGATATAGCTGAGATTCGCAGGGGGAAAATAGTTGCTTCCACCTTACCTTGGCGTAGCAAGGTAATAGTGCACCTGGATGATTGGCAAAAGGAATTTACATATGTCCGTTTTAATGATGGTTGGAAGTTAGAAGGGCTCTACCGTGAGAACATAACAATAATGAACAAAGGGGAGTCTGACAATTGATACAGAACATATTGATGGCAGATCATTTAAAGGATAAGCTAAACGCATTGAAGTAGGGTCATACGACATGGGAACAAGAGAATCAAGAACAGCTTTTACAGTCCATGTTAATACAGCAAATGCCAGCAACCTTATCCACATTAAAAGACCAATTGGAAGAAGCGAATTTTTATATCGTAAGGTTTAATAGTAAAACATTGCTTAAGAGCTTTTTTATTCAAACGAATCACCAAGCTCAATATGCATCTTTGTATGAAAGTATTGTTACTTGTCTAAACGAAATAAATTAAGGTTGTCCACCGTTGACAGACAATTGGTAATTTGATAAGATGAGTGACAATAAAAGCATACAAATTCGTTGATGAGAAAAAGTAATGTTTCATTTTGTTCTACAGAGAGCCGGCATTTGGTGGAAGTCGGTGTGCAGATGTTACATGAAAATCCTCTCTGAGAAGGTTAGCTGAAAATAGTAAGCTAACCCGGGTGTCTACCGTTAAAAAGAACACGTATGATAGTACGTTGCTAAGTGCTATTGACTAAGGTGTCAATAGAATTAGGGTGGTATTCGCGGTTAACCCCGTCCCTTTCCTTGGGACGGGGTTTTTTGTATGCCTTTTATACAAAATAATATTGTATAGGAGGAAATGAAATGAAAACAGAACAAAAGAAGGAATCGACGCTTGAACGAGAAACACGGATACGGGCATTGTGGGAGCAAGAGGGAACATTTTTAGCTTCCGTCACAAATAGAGCTGGACAGCAACCCTTTGTATTTTATGAGGGACCACCAACAGCAAATGGTTTACCACATGTCGGGCATGCCTTTGGTAGAACGATTAAAGATGTAGTGGCCCGCTATAAAACAATGCAAGGCTATTTGGTTGAACGAAAAGCAGGCTGGGATACACATGGTTTACCTGTGGAACTAGGAGTAGAAAAGGCATTAGGTATCTCAGGAAAGCAGGAGATTGAGAATTATGGGGTGGAGCGTTTTATTCAAGCGTGTAAAAATAGTGTTTTTACCTACGAACAAAAATGGCGTTCCTTTACAGAACAGCTTGGCTATTGGCTTGATATGGATGATCCATATCTCACATTAAGTAATGACTATATAGAATCGGTGTGGCATATTTTAAGCCATGTTCATAAGGAACAGCTTTTATATAAAGGGCATCGAGTTTCACCATATTGCCCGAGTTGTCAAACCTCCTTAAGCTCACATGAGGTAGCACAGGGCTATAAAGATGTCAAAGATTTATCTGTTACAGCCATGTTTAAGCTTGCTGATCGTGATGAATATTTCTTAGGCTGGACAACAACACCATGGACATTACCTGCCAATGTGGCATTGGCGATGAATCCATCCCTACGATATGTACGGATAAAGCAAGGGGATCAAGTATTTATTCTTGCCAAATCATTAGTATCAAAGGTTTTCACAGAAGCTGTGGAAATTTTAAGTGAGCATACTGGGCAGGAATTTGCTGGTGTGTCGTATCAACCACCATTTTCATATGTAACTGTTCAGCAAGGTCATGTTGTCGTGATGGCTGATTATGTCACTGAGAATAGCGGTACAGGGATTGTGCATATTGCTCCAGCATACGGGGAGGACGATTATAAGACGGTTCAACAGCATGGCTTGTCCTTTGTCAATGTAGTGGATCTGAAAGGCTGTTACACAGAGGAGGTGCCAGAGCTTGTCGGACGATTTGTAAAAGATTGTGATGTGGATATTATAAAAATGCTTGCGAAAAAGGAGCTCTTATTTAGTAAAGAAAAATATGAGCATAGCTACCCTCATTGCTGGCGCTGTGATTCTCCATTATTGTACTATGCAACGGACAGCTGGTTTATCAAAATGACCGCCTTAAAAGAGCAGTTACTAGGAAACAATCAGCAGGTGACTTGGTATCCTAATCATATTAAGGACGGTCGATTCGGCAATTTTCTCGAAAATATAGTGGATTGGAATATAAGCCGTAACCGCTATTGGGGTACACCGTTGAATGTCTGGATTTGTCAGGATTGCGGGCATGAGGAGGCTCCCAACGGTATCACAGCGTTAACAAAATTAGCCAAGGGAGATGTCGATCAACAAATCGAGCTTCATAAGCCATTTATTGATGAAATTGTTTGTACTTGTCCTACTTGTCAAGGGGATATGACGCGTACACCAGAGGTCATTGATGTATGGTTTGACAGCGGCTCAATGCCCTTTGCTCAGCAACATTATCCTTTCGAAGATGTAGAAACTTTTCACAATCAATTTCCGGCAGATGTTGTAATTGAGGGGATAGACCAGACTCGCGGTTTTTTCTATAGCTTATTAGCGGTATCGACGTTATTTACAGGAAAGCCAGCTTATAAACAGGTGTTATCGTTAGGGCATGTGTTAGATGAACATGGACAAAAGATGTCAAAAAGTAAAGGCAATGCTTTAGAGCCTGTAGAGTTAATAGAGCAATATGGAGCGGATGCATTACGTTGGGCGTTTTTAGTTGATAGCTCCCCTTGGAATCCAAAGCGTTTTTCCAAAAAGATTGTGGTGGATGCTAAATCAAAGCTAGTGGATACATTGGATAATACGTTTAAATTTTATCAGCTCTATGCCAATATTGATGGATTTACGTACGATGCTACAAATACTGGTACACGAACACCTTTAGATCAGTGGATATTGTCCCGATTGCATCACACAATCCAGCTTGTGACAGCAGCTATGGAGGAATATCAATTTACACACGCAACAAGGGAAATGGCACAATTAATGGAAGAGCTAAGTAATTGGTACATTCGTCGATCACGTGCCAGATTTTGGGCACATGGGCTGACAGCGGATAAACGGGGCGCATTTAGTACCCTTTATGAGGTTTTAACGAACATTTGCCGATTACTTGCACCATTTACACCCTTTATCACAGAAGATATTTACCGACAATTAACAGGCAAGAGTGTGCATATAGAAGACTATCCAATCTACGACGAAAAACTAGTGAATCGCCAGCTTGAACAAGAAATGGCTACGGTTTTAACAGTTGTAGAGCTTGGCAGGAGTATTCGTAATAGTCAGGGGATGAAGGTTAAACAGCCCTTAAGTGAGCTTATTGTTGCTGTATCTGGAGAGCTGACTGATTATCAAGCCTATAGCGAGCTAATTCAAGAAGAATTAAACATGAAAGCTTGCAAATGGACACATGATTTCTCTGCATATGAAAGCATCCAATATAATCTTAATTTTAAAACAGCTGGTGCCGCATTTGGTTCAAAGGTCAATCAAGTAAAGTTGTATATGCTGACGTTAAAGGATGAGGAGAAAGAACAGCTACAGCGCAATGGGGAAGTACCGATCATGGTAGAAGAGCAGCAGCTAACATTATTATCAAGTCATGTCTTAGCTGAAGCGATTGTGAAAGACCACTATATTTTAGCTGAAGATAGTACTTGCCGTGTATTGATGAATGTTCAATTAACCGAGAGTTTGCTTCAAGAGGGGCAAATGCGAGAATTAATTCGGTTTATTCAAGATTCTCGTAAAAAGTGGCAGCTGCCTGTTGAACAATATATATCAATCGCCTTTTGCGGTAGTGAAGAGGTACTTTCCATCATTCAGCAGCATGAAGCATTATTACAAGCCAATGTTTTAGTCAAATCCATACATTATGGCGAAGAATGGACAGAGGGAAGATCGGCAGAAACAGAGCTGTTTGATGAAAAGCTCATGGTTTTTGTCTCCTTATAAAAGAAATGCTCAGGAGAAATCCTGAGCATTTTCTATGTAGGTTACAGGAAGCCAAAAGCGAGATAACAAGCTGTTGCCCAAATAAAAATGGCTGAGCATTTATTAAAAATTCTCATCAGATTACCAGAGCTATCTATCTTTTGGAAAGAGGCTCCGGTCAAAGTAAGGCCGAAAAACCATAGCCATGAAATGAGGACACATGCTGTAGTGAAAATAATTTGCTCTGTACCACTATATTTTAAGGCACTTGTGCCAATGACCCCAATCGTATCTAATATGGCATGTGGATTCAGAAGTGACACAGAAAGTGAGAAAAGAATTTGTTTTTTCACCGGAAGTGCTTCACTCTGATCGGCAGTTGCTGGACTTGAACGCCAAATCGTATAGCCCATATAAAGTAAGAACAATATACCAACCGACATGAGGATAATACGTAACCATTCAAATTGTAGGACGATTAATGATAGACCAAAAACTGCCAGTAAAATTAGCATGGTGTCGCAAATAGCAGCAGTCACACTTGCTGGCAGAGCGCGCCATATATTTGGTTGTGTAGCACCTTGAGAAAAAACAAAAACATTTTGTACGCCTAATGGCAAAATGAGGCCGAATGCTAAAATGATGCCATGAAAAAATACTTCCAACGATCAATCCCTCCTTTCTTTATTCATTTTAGCTATGGTATAACTAAAAGAAAACGACCAATTGGATGGTTTTTTATCCACCCAATTTTAAATGGAAGGTGATGACTATGAGCTGGCAGCCAAATAGACAAAGTGACAGCACATTACAGCAACAAATTGTTCAATGGGTAACAGCACAAGTCGAAAGAGGGGATTGGGCAGCAGGGACCAAACTGCCTCCTCAAAGACAGTTGGCCATGCAATTTGGCGTGAATCGCAGTACAGTTCAACAGGCTTTAGAGGAATTAAAAGCGATGGGCATCCTTGAAGCAACGATAGGCTCAGGAGTTTATGTCACTCGCAATTCCTGGCATGCTCTACTTCAACAAACACAGCCAAACTGGCAAAACTATATTGAAACGAGCCTGCATAAGCCAAATTATCATACGATTCAATTAATTAACGAATATGAGCAGCGAGATGATGTGATTCGATTAGGAACAGGAGAACTAGCGCCGAGTCTGTTACCAACAGATGAAATTGAAGCTTCACTAAGGGAGCTAACATTGCAGCCCAAAACATTAGGCTACTCTTCCCCACAGGGCAATGATCAACTCCGGGCAGCTATATGTGATTATGTACAGAAACGAGGGATTGAAGCGGAGCCTCAGAACGTTTGTATTGTCTCTGGCGCACTACAAGCTTTACAGCTAATTGCCGTTGGTTTATTAGAGCAAGGGTCCATTGTATTTCAGGAACCAACCTCCTATTTGAATTCTGTTCATCCATTTCAATCTGTTGGTATGCAAATGATTGGGATTCAACGCGATGAACAGCTTGCTCAGACGCTGTCTCATAGGAAACGAAAAAAACAAGCCGTGTTTTATGCCATTCCTACCCTGCATAATCCAACCAACCATGTATGGACATCTTTGGAAAAAAAACAACTCTATGAGGTCTGCCAAGCAGCACGCATTCCTATAATCGAGGATGATGTTTACCATGAATTGCTTTTTGATGACCCATCACCACCGATAAAGGCAATGGATAGTAGTGGACAGGTTCTTTATATTGGTAGTGTCTCTAAATCCTTGAGTCCTGGATTACGCATTGGCTGGCTAATCGGTCCAACGACAGTTATCCAACGATTGGCAGATATTAAAATGCAAACGGACTATGGCTCCAGTGCTATTTCACAAGAAATTGTGCTGCATTGGCTGCGGTCAGGAAAATATGAAAAACATCTTATACGTTTACGTCAACAATTACAGGATCGTGCTGATTTTACAGAGCGAATATTACAGGAAAAATTTAGAGGAGTGGCTGACTGGCATAAGCCGAAGGGAGGCTTTTACATTTGGCTCAAGTTCCATAAGCCTGTTGTCGATAAGGATTTCTTTCTCAAGCTATTACAGCGTCGTGTTTTAATTAATCCAGGCTATATTTACGATCTTCAGGATCAGCATCATGTTCGATTATCCTATGCCTACGCAACCTACGAGGAATTGGAGGAAGGATTAGACATTTTGCATGAATGTGTGATGGAGGCTACGGATATTTTGTAACGCCCGTACATGATGGCTGTACAGTTTGCAAGAAGTAAGAGGAGCATTCAAAATAGGTGAAACGAAATGATAGGTGAAAACCGTCCCTGAAAGTAAAGTGCATAATCCAAGCTGTATACCCATACATTTTAGAGAATCATAGCATTTTAGTTCGATTTCTAACATAAAGAGGTGAATAATTGGAAAATATGTCGTCAGGTTATTTTCAGGTGCCTCAGCCTATGCGTAGTGATGGGGCAGGAGGCATAGATAAAGGGCCACGCGATATTATGCGAGATTTAGAAAATCCTGATATGCTCGTGCCGCCGACAACAGATGCAGGTTTGATTCCAAACCTACGATTTTCATTTTCAGACACGCATATGACCTTGAATCAAGGTGGCTGGTCGCGCGAAATTACGGTTCGCGAATTACCAATTGCGACAACAATGGCAGGTGTTAATATGAGTTTGACACCGGGGGGCGTACGTGAGCTACACTGGCATCAGCAGGCAGAGTGGTCTTATATGCTATTGGGGCATGCGCGTATTACGGCAGTCGATCAAAATGGCTGTAACTTTATTGCGGATGTAGGTCCAGGGGATTTGTGGTATTTCCCACCAGGAATTCCTCATTCCATACAAGGATTAGCGGGTGGCTGTGAATTTTTATTAGTCTTTGATGATGGGAATTTCTCAGATCTCAATACACTTTCTATTTCAGATTGGTTTGCTCATACGCCAAAGGAAGTGCTGTCAGCGAACTTTGGTGTACCGATTAGTGCCTTTGACGATATTCCGAATGAACAGGTGTATATTTATCAAGACACTGTTCCTGGATCAATAGACTCGCAAAAAATCCAATCTCCCTATGGTAAGGTGCCACAAACCTTTAAACATCGTTTGCTAGCTCAGCCACCCTTGAAGACACCGGGTGGCAGTGTACGCATTGTTGATTCGACCAATTTCCCAATCTCTAAAAATATTGCGGCAGCATTAGTGGAAATTGAGCCTGGGGCAATGCGGGAGCTACATTGGCATCCGAACAATGATGAATGGCAATATTATCTACAAGGAAAAGGGCGTATGACGGTATTCACTGGGGATGGAACTGCTCGAACATTCGATTATCGTGCAGGAGATGTCGGCTATGTGCCGTTTGCGACTGGTCACTATATTGAAAATACGGGTACGGAGCCATTATGGTTTTTAGAAATGTTTAAAAGTGACCGTTTCCAGGACGTCTCTTTAAATCAATGGATGGCGCTAACACCAACCGAACTGGTACAAAGCAATCTACACGTTGGCCCGGAGCTAATACAAGCGCTAAGAAAAGAAAAGTGGCCTGTGGTGAAATATCCTGGATTTTCCTATTATCCGAAATGAAAAACGCAGGTGAAGTAATTCTCACCTGCGTTTCATATTAATATTGATATTTGCGTCGTGTCATGAGCACTATAGCGATGGCTGGAACGGTACAAATTAACATAGCAGCAAAGGATAAACCAGGCGATATTTCGTATAAATAGCCTCCCAAAAATGTCAGGATGGCTGTGCTTAACCCCATGGCTAATGCAGAATATATGCCTTGTGCGTTTGGAATTTGCTCCTTTGGAAGGGTTTGCGTTAGATAACGAATAAAAGCAAAATGTGCCAGGGCAAAGGATAATGCATGCAAAGTCTGTGAGGCAATAAATACCCAAACATTTGGGAACATAAATATTAGTAACCAACGTAGAGAAGACCCGATAGCTGCTAACAATAATAATGAAGAAGAACGCCATTTCGTAAATAGTGTATCGGCCTTCATAAAGTATAAAATTTCACAAATAACCGCGATGTTAATAATCATGCCCATATAAAATGGATCTACATGTAAATCTTCCAAGTAAATATAACCGTAGCTATAATAGGAGGCATGTGCACCTTGCAATAAAATAACGATGAATAAGACAATAGGGAAGCCTTTAATATTCCATAGTGTTTTCATGGACAATGATTTAGCACGTTGCTCCTTTGTCGGTACAATAAGCAATTCCTTTGGTGTAGCGAATTGCTGCATGAGCAACATGCCAATTAAACCAATGATCATGCTCCAAAAGATAATATTTTTACCGAATACTCCTGTTAGCATACTAATAATTAATACAGCAATAACAAAGCCAAAGGAACCATAGGAACGGCTTTTACCATAATGAATGTTGCCATACTGGACAAGCGTTGCGGCACTACTTTCTACAGCTGGTAACAGTGCTGGGTAAAAAATACTAAACAAAATAGTTACAACTAATAATGCACTAAAGCCCGAACTAGGTATGTAAAGCAGTGCTGTCAGAAGAGCACCGACTGCTAAGATGGTAATGAGTCGTTTATTGTTTACATATTTAGCAAGCGTAGGGAAGAAGAAAAGATTAGACGTGGCACGGGCAAGTAACCCACAGCCCATTACAACGCTTGCCTGCGAGACAGACAGATGTTTTGCATCCACAAGCCACCCTGTCCAGTAGGGTAAGAATATGCCCCAAGTAATAAAAAATGTAAAGAAATTTTGAGAAAGCCATCGTTGATTATTCATAAATTTACCGTACCTCCATTTAACTATGTTGAATAATAGCACGTTCATCGCTACAATAATGTGAGATATCTCATATTTTTCAGAGGAGAGAGTAAAAAAATGCATATTCTAACAGCAGAAAATCGCACCCATTATCTTGAAAAATATCCGATCCATGATTTTTTCTCATTTGACATTGATCCCTATTTAGAGGTTTGTGAATTTAACAAAGGAGAGTGGATTTTCCAGGAAGGCTCCTTTCCAGAAACATTGTATTACATGATTGAGGGCAAGGCGAAGCTTTATATGACGCATAAGAATGGCAAGGTATCGCTTATCGAATATTTAGAGGGGCCTTTATTTATGGGAGAAATTGAATTGCTAAATGAGGCAAGATATACAAAGGGAATTCAAACAGTAACGAAGACAATTTGTTACTCCATTACTCAGTCATGTAAGGAAAAGTTACTTGCTGACGTACTATTCTTACGCCGACTTTGCGTATTTTTAGGGGAAAAGGCAACAAAAATGACCTCCAAATATACACAAAATCAGGCATATCCTTTTGAAAGTCGTTTAGCAGCTTTTATTCAATTATCTGCGGATCAGGGTGTCTATAAGGAAAAACATACAGAAATCTGTGAGTATTTAGGGGTTTCCTATCGCCATTTGTTATATGTATTGGCACAGTTTTGTGAGGAGAAGATTTTAGAAAAACGAAAGACAGGCTATCATATTATTGATGAAGTACGCCTCGCACAATTGGCTCAGGAGATTCAGTAGTAGGGGAGGGGAATTAAAAACAGGAGGAGCATGAAGCTATCGTTTGATCTAGACTCGAAATAAACGGTTCTTCAAGACTTCAAGTTAAGAAGTCATGGCTAGATTTGTTGTATTCACTTTTTTTAATGAGCCAGCGAGCAATTTCCTTACCGCTATTATAAAAGTCTACTTCATTAACCCTGTTTTTTTGAATGGATTTGTCTAAGGTGTCTTCCATAACGTCAAAAGGTAGAACACCGATACATAAATGTTTGTTTGGTGAAAAACTTTCAAGCGGCTTCCTTACAGTTTGAATCGCTTCACTGTTGTGATCCACAGAATTTTGTATCATATGGAATGCAAGTAGTTCTCCTTGTGCCGTTGTTGTGCTTAATGAGTAACCAGTACTTTTCATTCAACATGCCCCCTTTTGTCGTTACATTTATTGTACAAGACTGGTTCGAAAAATAGCCGTCATTTACAAGGCTTTAACGAAAACTTAAAGGTTCATGGAATATTAAGTAATTTGTAACCGTATTCATACCATCATTGGATAAAAATCATAGAAAACTGATATATATTCTTTCAAAAAAACTCATACTCAAACTATTGTGAATTTTTCTAACACGAAGTATTATTGTAGTTAGATTTAACGTGAAGGTTTTCACAAAGTCGCGTAATCGTGAGGAGGAATTTTAATGAGTGCAATTCGAGTAGGTATTGTTGGTTATGGGAATTTAGGACGTGGTGTGGAGTATGCTATATCACAAAATCCAGATATGGAAGTAGTAGCGGTGTTCACACGTCGAGACCCTTCAACAGTAAACGTAGCTAGCAATGCGAGCGTATATTTAGTAGAGGACGCTGAAAAATTCCAAAATGACATTGATGTTATGATTTTATGTGGGGGCTCAGCAACAGATTTACCAGAGCAAGGTCCACATTTTGCTCAATGGTTTAATACAATTGATAGCTTCGATACACATGCGAAAATTCCTGAATTTTTCGATGCGGTTGATGCAGCAGCTCAAAAGTCTGGCAAAGTATCTGTCATCTCAGTTGGTTGGGATCCAGGTCTATTCTCATTAAATCGACTATTAGGTGAATCTGTATTACCAGTTGGTACAACGTATACTTTCTGGGGAGATGGTCTAAGTCAAGGTCACTCAGATGCAGTTCGTCGTATTGAAGGCGTTAAAAATGCTGTACAATATACTTTACCAATTAAAGAAGCAGTAGATCGTGTACGTAACGGTGAAAATCCAGAGCTAACAACACGTGAGAAACATGCTCGTGAATGCTGGGTTGTACTAGAAGACGGCGCAGATGCGGCAAAAGTTGAGCAAGAAATTGTGACAATGCCTAACTACTTCGATGAATATAACACAACTGTAAACTTCATTTCAGAAGAAGAGTTTAAAGCAAACCACACAGGTATGCCACATGGTGGTTTTGTTATCCGCAGTGGTGATAGTGGTGCAAACGATAAACAAATTCTTGAATTCTCATTAAAATTAGAAAGTAATCCTAACTTCACGTCTAGTGTTTTAGTCGCTTATGCACGTGCAGCACATCGTCTAAGCCAAGCTGGTGATAAAGGGGCGAAAACAGTATTTGATATCCCATTCAGTTTGCTTTCACCAAAATCAGCTGCTGAGTTACGTAAAGAATTACTATAATCATAGAACAAAAACCCGATTATCATTTATTTGATAGTCGGGTTTTTTATTTATTACCATCAAAGCTATTAAAATATGGTAAACTGTCAATAATTTAATAATCAGAATTTTTGTAACCTTACACAAACGGAGGTTATCGTTTACATGACAGATATTATCATACAATCCAAATGTATAGCACCAAATCCATCCAATCATTGTATTAATCGAGCGGCGCTTATGAGAACTTTAAAAAAAAGCCATCAGCATACATGCACATTTATTCATAGTGGAGCAGGGTATGGCAAGACGACCATCCTCACTCAATTTCTTTACCACGAATCTCGACGTTTTTCTTGGTACAATATTTCCGATGAGGATGATACGATTTTACCCTTTTTAACGCATCTTATTTTCAGTGTACAGCGAATTGTGCCTAATTTTGGTCAGACATTTGATACATGGGATCAATTATCTCGCTTTCCGAAAATGGAGGAGCTCAATCGCTGGTATAAACTATTTGTCAATGGCTTATGTAACATAGATAAGCCTCTCCTGATTGTTCTAGATGACTATCATCTCGTCGATCATGTATTTCACATAAATTATTTAATGGAGAAAATTATTGAGTTTGCGCCGCCAACTGTTCATTTCATTATTGCCTCAAGAACATTACTCAATTGGGATATTACGAGGAAATTAAAGCTACAAAAAAAATTACTTGTTATCACAGAGAACGAGCTAGCATTTTCAAACGAGGAGATTGCCGTATTTTTTGAAGAATATGTAGATGTGCATTTATCTAGCTCTGAAATCGCAAAGATTTTAGAAATGACGGAAGGCTGGGCTATTAGTATTTCTTTATTAGCAGAGCAATGGCATCATACTCCTTTAGATCATTGGCTAACCATTCCGACAAATGATCTCTTCCGTTATTTGTCGGAAGAAGTTTATAGTACGATGACATCCACTGAGCAAGAAATCATCTTAAAATTAGCGATTTTCCCAACCTTTTCAGCGAAATTATTAGAGGATTTTTATGGCTCTGAACTTGCACAAATGTTGAATCCATTCACGCAACGCCACGTCTTTATTCAGCCCGCTACAACAGATGGTATTTATCGATTCCACGCGTTGTTTAGTCGTTTTTTAGAAATAAAATGGCAACAGTATCCGAGTCAATATAATGACCTTCATCAACAAGCAGCGTTGTTTTATGTGGATCAACATAATGTTCAAGCAGCCCTTTATCATGCCTTTAAAACAAATGATCATGAATTTTGTGGAGAGCTCTTACAGCATCATGCAGAGCCATTAATTCGAGCTGGTCAATTTGAATGGTTGATAGAAAAAATTAATCGCTTTACCGTACAAGAAAAAACAAAATTTTATAAATTATATTATTTTGAGGGAGAATGCCATCGTTACCGTGCTTTTTATGAAAAAGCTAAGCAATGCTATGAGAAATGTGCAACCATTGCACAGCAGCAGCGGGATGATGTTTATTTGACAAAAGCACAAGCAGGATTAGCCCATATTTACTTAGACACGATTCAACCAGCATTGGCAGAACCTCATTTAGAAAAAGCTTTAGAGCTCGCCAAATATACTCCCTTACCGAAGACGGAATTAGTAGAGCTCCAACGTCAATATGCTGAAAATTTAGTGAATTTAGGGAAGGCAAACGGGGCACAATTATTTATCGATGATGTGGCTTTACCAGAGGAGGTCGTACAACGGGCAAATGTCGATGTACGTGTCTTATTGCGCACAGGGCAATTGCAAGAGGCAAAAGAATTATTAGGAAAACGTCTTGAATTACCACCTCAGCTAGTCGCAACTCATCGTGAAAGTGAATTGTTAGCAGCTTTTGTTTATACATTGTTAGGGGAAGGAAAAGATGCTTGGTATGCAGCCCAGCATGGTATTCAAAGGGGTTTACGTGAAAAGTCAGTCTTCATTGAGGCTGTTGGCTATATTAGAAAAGCTCATGCTTTGTTATTAATGGAATACCCAGATTATCAAGGGGCGTGTCATGCCTATGAAAAAGCACTGACATTAATGAATACGATTAATATCTCCCGGGTTAAGGCAGAACCATATATGGGACTGGCCATTGTCAAACATATGCTAGGGGATATGGAAGCTGCTAAGAAATATTTAGCGCTTGGCTTACAGGAAACAGAACAGGTCCAAGATGCTTGGATGACGGCGCTAATTCTCATAGCAGAGGTTAAAATCATTGTTTCCCAGCAAGAAACGGCACAAGCGAAGGAGTTGCTAATAAAAGCTCAGCAATTATTTCAAGAATGTGGTGATCGTAATGGGTTGATGCATGTTTTATTTTATCAATCCGTGATTGCCTTTCAAGAGAAGTCAATCGATCAATTTCAATCTTCTTTTCAACAGTTCGCACAATTGTGCATGACAAATGGCTATTATTATTTTCTGCAAAAGAAAATGATACTTGGTCCAAGCAATCATATGATTTTTTATGAGCTATTGCAGTACAGTCAACAATGTAGAGGGGAAGAGCATGCAGCCATCGTTGGGTTGCGACAATTTTTACAGGCGGAAGAGAGTATGAGCTATTCGCATGACGAAATTCAGCTCCATCTTTTTGGGAGTGTAAGCCTAATAAGGGGACAACGAAAGCTTGAAGATAAAGAGTGGCAGCGTGATAAGGCAAAGGAGTTATTCGTGTATTTGTATTGTCATCGGCATCGCTTTACACCGAAGGAAGAAATTGCTCAAGCATTATGGCCTGAACGGAGCGTTGAGTCCTTGGATCGAGATTTTAAAGTGGTTTTGAATACCTTACTAAAAGTACTGGAACCACAACGACATGCCAGACAGGATAGCCTTTTTATTCAGCGAAAAAATAATATGTATCAGTTACAGCATATCTCTTTTCTTCAAATTGACGTAGAACGCTTTCATTATTACTTCCATTTAGGCATGGAGGAATTTGATCCAGAGCTGTCCAATGAATGGCTACAATTAGCTCTCGCGAGTTATACGGACGCATTATATGCGGAAAAAAAACAACTAGACTGGCTAACACAGGATCGCGAAAAACTACAGTATTTATATATTGAGGTACTTGAACGCCTCGCCCAAAACGCTACAAGACAGCAACAGTATAAAAAGACCATTGGCTACGCGGAGAGGATGCTTCGAGAGGACCCGTTATGGGAGGAAGGGTATCGTCTGCTCATGTATAGTCATTACCAACTTCAAAACCGTTCACTAGCCTTGAAATGGTATGAAAAATGCGTCCAACAATTACAGCAGGAATTGAACACTACCCCAATGGAATCAACAATGGCTGTTTATGATTTGATTATGGGGTAGAGAATGTTTATTCATTGTTGGGGACTAATGATTCAAACAAGAAAGAAACTTTATTTTAGACCATATATTCGGAGGTACAACAATGCCATTTTGTCAGACTAGTAAAGCAAATATTTACTTTGAAATAATCGGATCAGGAATACCTATTATTATGTTACACGGTTTTACGCCTGATCATCGGTTAATGAAGGGCTGTATGGAGCCGATTTTTTTAGAGCAAGAGGGATGGAAACGTATCTATTTTGACCTTCCTGGGATGGGAAAGACTACGAACTATTCATCGATTCAGAACTCAGATGAAATGTTAGAAGTGGTCAATGAATTTATACAAGCGCTGATTCCCGATGAATCCTACCTGCTGGTGGGTGAATCTTATGGAGGCTATTTAGCGCGTGGTATTATGCGAAAGTCAGCGGAGCGGCTTTTAGGGGCTGCCTTTATTTGTCCTCTTATTATTCCAGAAAAGGAGCAACGTACAGTGCCAGAACATTGTGTTGTGACATCAGATTATGCCTTTTTAGCAACATTAAGCCAGCAGGAGCTAGAAGATTTTCAGTCGAATCAAGTTGTTCTGGATGCTTATAATTGGAAGCGATATACAACAGAGGTCCTAGTAGGATGTAGTATAGCAGATCATGCATTTTTAGATAAAATTCAGCAAAGTTACGGCTTTTCTTTTGCTGTGGATGAACAGTCCTTTGCTAAACCATCCCTCTTCCTATTAGGCAAACAGGATTCCGTTGTTGGCTATGAGGATGCCTTTACAATTTTAAAAAAATTTCCTAGAGCAACCTTCGCAATACTAGATATCGCTGGTCATAATTTGCAAATTGAACAACCTGAATTGTTTACTAATTTAATGAGTGAATGGTTGAATCGAGTAGAGGCAGAACAAAGGAGGCATAATCAAAATGATTAAAAATAATGACTTAATACTAGCAAGTGACATGGTCATTTTACGAGAATTCATGGAACATGACTGGGCAGATGTTCATCAATATGCCTCACAAGAAATTGTCTGTCAATATCAAATATGGGGGCCGAATACAGAGGAGGATTCTAAAGAGTTTATTCATGATGTACTGGAAGAAGCAAAGCTGACGCCAAGAGAAAGATATGTTTTTGCCATTATTTATCATGGAAAGCTAATAGGTGCGGTAGAGATTATGATGAGGGATTTTATAAACAAGGTCGGAGAAATTGGGTACATCGTAAACCCTGATTACTGGGGAAAAGGGATAGCAACGGAAAGTGCTAAATTAGTCATAACTTTCGGTTTTGAAACATTAAAGCTCCATCGCATCTATGCAACATGCGACCCAAGAAATATTGGATCATTCAAAGTGTTGGAGAAAATAGGGATGACAAAAGAAGGAATTCTGCGCGAAAATTTGTTAATGAAGAATGGTGTTTGGCGAGATTCATTATTGTATAGCGTATTAAAACAGGAATGGTCAAAAATAGTTAGCTAAAAGCTAAATCGATGATTGGAGGTCAACAAATGACTATTAAACTATCGATAGGATATGCTATCTGAATGGGGGAGCTAGTAGTTGTTACTATATAAAAACAATCTAGAGGATATTTCATCTGATATGTTAAAGGGCTTTTTTGTAGATTGGCCGCATCCACCAAGCCCAGAAACGCACTTAAAGCTAATGGAAAATAGCAGCAAAGTCGTCGTTGCTCTTAATGAACAATCCAATCAAATAGTTGGATTTATAACAGCCATTAGTGATGGAGTTTTATCTGCCTATATACCATTTCTTGAAGTGCTTCCAGCATATAAAAGTAAAGGTATTGGCAAGGAATTAATCAATAGAATGCTTATTGAGCTTCAACATATTTACATGATTGATCTATGTTGTGACGATGACTTAGTTCCTTTATATGAGAAATTTGGGATGATGAAATCCAATGGCATGCTCATTAGAAATTACAGCATGCAGTCGGGAATTTCGAATGAATAGCTCCAAAATATATAAGACAAAAATGTTGTCCTTTCAACGTTTTTGTCTTCCTTTTTATCTGATTGAATTAAATACTCGCTACAAATCTTTTAACACGTATAAATTTTTCATAAACAATTCCATAACGTAGATAGGAATAGTAGTCCAATTTTGATAGACTCAAGGAATTGAAACTTCTTCCAAATTACTAATTTTTTCCGATACCAATTTCATTTTATTAATGTAGTTTATTAACTTAGTGATATCTTTTTTCGTTCCTACTGTATATTTTTCCATTTTGTTGGATTGGAATACGGGAAAAATGATGAATGCATACCGACAAATAGAAGGTCAGCCATAAATATGATTTCATGTATGATCATTATGGAAATGACTGTTAATTACCCAAGAGACAGGTTTATTCGTAATATTTTCTGCATTATTTCTTTTATCCCTAGCTGCTTGTTGTGTGTTTAATGAAAATAATTGTTTTGTCCCTGTCGTTGCGCTACGCTTCACTTTCGGGACAGAAAAATGCTCTGCACAAAAAGTGCAGAGCATTTTTTGTAACTAATTTGTAACTGGACTTATATATAGTGAGGTCATAGCAACGAAAGCGCTTTCTTGGGAGATAATTTTGAAGGGGGATATGGGATGAGGAAGCATTGGTATTGGTTTCTTTTAGTGATGGTAGCTGTGTTGTTGGTGGCTTGTGGCGAAAAGGATACAAAGGAAGAGGTTGCGGATGCAGACACTTCTGATGGTGAGACGAAGGCTGTTACGGCCGAAGGGGGAACGATTAGGATTGGGGTGCTTGCTTCGTTAACAGGGGCACTTGAGTCTTATGGGAAACAGACGCAGCGTGGGTTTGATTTAGGGGTAGAGTATGCCACTGGCGGTACGATGGAGGTCAATGGGAAAAAAATTGAGATTGTTTATGAGGATACGGAGACGAAGCCTGAGGTTGCTGTACAAAAGGCCACAAAGCTATTAGAGGATGATCAGGTTGATTTTCTAGTAGGGTCGTCGAGCTCTGGTGATACGCTGGCTGTCCTTCCGCTTGCAGAGGAGTATGAAAAAATTATGGTTGTGGAGCCTGCGGTAGCAGATAGTATTACAGGTTCAGAATTTAATGAATATATTTTCCGTACAGGACGTAATTCATCACAGGATGCGTATGCGGCGGCGGCAGCTATTGCGGGAGATGGTGTGAAGATTGCAACGTTTGCGCCAGATTATTCGTTTGGATGGGACGGTGTGGATGCATTTAAGACAGCTGCAGAGAAGTTGGGAGCAGAAATTGTGCTAGAGGAGTATGCTGATCCAGCCGCAACAGACTTTACGTCGAATCTGCAAAAGGTGATTGATGCCAAGCCTGATTATTTATTTGTCGTATGGGCAGGGGCAAATTCTCCTTGGAATCAAATTGCTGATCTTAAAATTCAAGAAAAAGGCATTAAAATTTCTACGGGTGCGCCTGATATTATTGCGCTTCAATTTATGAATCCATTAGTTGGAATGGAAGGCTTCTCCGTGTATTATCATACGTTACCGCAAAATGATGTGAATAAATGGTTAGTGGAGGAGCATCAAAAACGTTTCAATGAGGTACCGGATTTATTTACACCTGGAGGTATGTCCGCAGCCATTTCGATTGTGGAGGCATTGAAGAAATCCGATGGGGATGCCGATGCTAATAAGCTAATTGATGTGATGGAAGGGATGTCATTTGAGACACCGAAAGGTACGATGACATTCCGTGAAGAGGATCACCAAGCCCTTCAATCTATGTATTCAATTCGATTAGAAAATCAAGACGGTGTGGATTACCCAGTACCAGTCCTTATTCGTGAGCTGAGTCCTGAGGAAACAGCACCACCTGTTATGAATTAGCTTATGAGAGGCAGAAATTCTGTCTCTCTACATAACTAGTAGAAGGGAAGGGAGTAGAGATGGAGCCTATATTACGCACTGATAATTTAACAATCCGTTTTGGTGGGCATACAGCTGTGGATGGTGTCAATTTTCAAATGCCTGAAAAGCATCTGAAGTCCATTATTGGACCGAATGGGGCAGGTAAAACAACGTTCTTTAATTTAATTAGTGGTGAATTAAGGCCAACTGCGGGTGATGTTTATTTTAAGGGGCAATCATTGGCACAAAAGTCAGCCATTGAAAGAACACGTATGGGTTTAGGTCGATCCTTTCAAATTACGAATGTCTTTCCAAACTTAACGGTTTTAGAAAATGTCCGTTTAGCTGTGCAGTCTAAGGAAAAAATCCGTTATCAGCTATTTCGACACTACAAAAACTATAGGGCGATCACTGAAAAAGCGGAAGAGCTATTAGCACTTGTGTTACTAGATAATAAACGCGATGCCCTTACAACGATGCTTTCACATGGGGAGAAAAGAAAGCTTGAGATTGCTATGCTGCTTGCGTTAGATACGGAAATTCTGTTACTTGATGAACCAACTGCTGGCATGTCTTTAGAGGAAGTACCAACCATTTTAGAAGTGATTCGCACAATAAAACAGCAAGGGAATAAAACCATTTTGCTCATTGAACACAAAATGGACATGATTTTAGATTTATCGGATTCGATAATGGTGTTGTTTAATGGTCAATTATTAGCAGACGGATCACCTGAGGAAATCATGAATAATGACACCGTACAACATGCATATTTGGGGGGGCTGTACGATGAACACCTTACTTACACTAAATGAGGTTCATACGCATATCGGCCAATATCACATCTTACAGGGCGTGAATTTTGAAGCGAAGGAGGGGCAGGTGACAGTATTGCTAGGTCGTAATGGTGCAGGCAAAACGACAACGCTGAAAACGATCATGGGCTTAACACCTGCCACAAAGGGAGAAATCGCCTTTCGCTCTCACTCTATTAAAAGAAGTCCCACTTACAAGGTAGCCAAATTAGGGATAGGCTATGTTCCAGAAAATCAAGGGATTTTTGCTGATTTATCGGTAGAGGAGAATATGAAGGTAGCGATGCGTAAGGAGGATACAGTGACGTTAGAGCGACAGCAATATGTGCTTGAGCTTTTTCCTGACTTAAAGAAATTTTGGAAGAAGGCTGGTGGCCATTTATCAGGTGGCCAAAAGCAAATGCTGTCAATGGCAAGAGCTTTTATCAATGATAGTCCATTAATTTTGATTGATGAACCTTCGAAAGGGCTAGCTCCGATAGTCGTTGAAAAGGTGATGGAGGCCATTGTGGAAATGAAAAAGAAAACGTCCATTGTTCTTGTGGAACAAAACTTTATGATGGCTAGCCGAATCGGTGATACTTATACATTAATTGATGATGGCAGAACTGTACATTCAGGCAATATGCAGGAACTTATTGATAATGAAGAACTAAAACGCAAGTATTTGGGAATTGGATAAAGGGGGTGACCATCATTGGAGCTGTTCGTCAATTTAATCATTAATGGCTTGGCAACAGGCATGCTGATATTTCTACTAGCGGCTGGCTTGACGTTAATTTTCGGCTTAATGGATGTGTTAAACTTTGCGCATGGTGGGTTATTCGTTTGGGGAGCTTATGCGGGAATCTTCACTTATATGTATACGGAGAGTTTCATTGTAGGGATTATTGGTGCTATTTTAACGGGGGCATTGCTAGGATTTATCACAGAGAAATTAATTATCACACCTGTTTACGGCAATCATATTCAGCAAATTTTAATAACGTTAGGATTGATGCTTGTTTTGCAGGAGCTAATTAAAGTAGTCTTTGGCCCGAATGGAGTTGCCGTGAAAACACCAAGTTATTTAGCTGGTAGCTGGGAAATTGGTGACATTATTATTATCAAATATCGTTTATTTATTATTATTATTGGATTTGTGATTTTTGGGATTTTCCAATATATGCTGAAGCGCACGAAGATTGGTTTAATTGTTCGGGCAGGCGTTCAAGACAAGGAAATGGCGCAGGCTCTTGGTATTCATATTAAACGCGTGTTTTTATATGTTTTCATGGTCGGTGCGGCACTTGCAGCACTAAGTGGCATGTTGATGGCTCCCTATTCAGGGGTAATCTATGCGGAAATGGGGATGGAATACGCTATTTTAGGCTTTATTGTGGTAGTCATTGGTGGAATGGGCAGTTTTTCAGGTTCTTTGCTGGCGGCTATTTTAGTAGGGCTTGCAGGTAGCTTTATGGCTTATTATGTGCCTGTGCTATCACTCGCAGTCAATATGATATTAATGGCAATTGTATTAATCTTCCGCCCACAAGGACTGTTTGCGTTGCGAAAGGAGCGAACATCATGAAGCCAAAAATTACCTTACCCCATATCGCCTTTTTCCTATTATTCGCGATTTTTCTCATACTTCCTTTCGTCAATGATTCAAGGACATTACTTATTTTATTAACGCAAATTTTCATTTTTGGGATATTAGCAATGAGCTATGATATTTTACTAGGCTATACAGGAATCGTGTCGTTTGGGCATGCCATGTTTTTTGGTATCGGTGCCTATACAACAGCGGTAATGCTCAAACAAATGGAAAATACAATGTTTATTTTTGTCCTGTCCATAGTAATCGGCATGCTGTTAGCAGGACTTGTTAGCTTCTTAGTAGGGTTACTGACACTTCGTTTAAAAAGTCATTTCTTTGCTATGCTGACATTAGCCTTTTCAGGATTATTTTTGGTACTAGCCGAAAAATGGCGCACGGTTACTTACGGCAATGATGGCTTTACATTTCGAGCACCAGATATGTTTAGAGATCGTATGACGTTCTATTTTTTTGTTCTCGGGAGCCTAGTCCTTATCTTTTTAGCCCTTTATCGCTTCGTTAACTCTCCGACAGGTCGAATTTTAATTGCCGTTCGGGAAAATGAGCAACGGACGAAATCATTAGGCTATAACACATTGCACTATAAAGTCATCGCTTCAGTTGTGGCAGGCATAGTGGCGAGCTTCGCCGGTTCATTATATGCCGTATCCTTACGCTTTGTTAATACAAGTGTGATGACGATGGATATTACACTCGATGCTTTATTAATGACTATTATTGGTGGAGTCGGCACTTTAGTGGGACCATTATTAGGGGCAGCGGTCATTGAATATGCTCAGCACACTTTATCTGGGTTGGCACGAGATTATCCTATTTTTGAACGTTGGATTATTTTCTTTGGAATTCTCTATATTTTAGCAGTGATCTTTTTCCCAAAGGGCATTATTGGTACACTTCGCTTGCTAATATGGAAATGGCGAGGAAAAGTAAAAAACAGAAAAACACAAGTTGCCCTGCCGCAGGAAAAGGAGCGATTTGAATGACAGTAGGTATTGTCAGTACAGGTATTTATCTACCACAAAACAGAATGTCATCGAGCGAAATTGCGGAACTTTCCAATATTCCAGAGGATATTATCCGTCAAAAAATGGGCATTCATGAAAAACCGATTCCTGGAGAGCATGATCATACAGTGCAAATGGGGATATGGGCAGCACAGGATGCTCTTAAAAAAGCACATATAGAGCCGAAAGATATTGATGTTGTTATTTATATGGGAGAGGAGCATAAGGAATATCCTTTATGGACAGCCTCCATCAAAATGCAAGAAGAGATTGGTGCGGTCAATGCGTGGGCATTTGATGTGCAATTACGTTGTGGCACGACGATTATGGCGCTGAAGGTCGCAAAAAGTTTAATGGCTTCTGACGACACGATAAACACAATTCTCATCGCTGGTGGTTATCGCAATGTTGATTTTATCAATTATCGCAATCCACGAACACGCTTTATGTACAATTTGGCTGCTGGTGGGGGCGCAATGCTGTTACAAAAAAACTATCCAAAAAATCAGCTGTTTGAGGCGGATATCATGACAGATGGTACCTTTTCTGAGGATGTCGTCGTTCCTGTTGGTGGCACGAAAACGCCATTAACACCCTATCATTTAACAGAACATTTATATCAGTTGGATGTTCTAGATCCGATTGGCATGAAAGAACGGTTAGAACAGAAATCTTTAAGCAATTTTTTGAAGGTCATTCGCAGCTCTTTATCGAAAAGTGGATATAGTGAAGAGAATTTAAATTACTTAGCGATGCTGCATATGAAAAGGTCCGCGCATGATTATATTTTAACGGAGCTTAGTCTGCAGCCCGAGCAATCTATTTATTTACAAGACTATGGGCATATTGGTCAGATTGATCAAATATTGTCCTTACAGCTTGCCTTGGAACAAAATCGTATAAAAACTGGCAATATTGTTACTTTGGTTAGTGCAGGCATTGGCTATGTATGGGGGGCTATTACGATACGTTGGGGATAAGGGGGAATTGGAATGTTAAAAACGGTTCAGTTAGCAAATGGGGAAACGATGGCCTATCGAAAACGTTCGGGTGGAGGGTATCCTTTAGTGCTGGTTCATGGGAATATGACCTCCTCTAAGCATTGGGACGTATTGATAGATGCTTTAGACGACAAATTTACGATTTATGCGATTGATTTACGAGGTTTTGGTGGATCTTCTTACCATCAACCTATTGCATCCATCAGAGATTTTAGTGAGGATGTTAAATTATTTGTGGATGCACTAAAATTACAAACCTTTGATATGATTGGCTGGTCAACGGGTGGAGCAGTCTGTCTACAGTTTGCCGCCAATTATCCAGGCTATTGTCAACGACTGATTTTACTAGCATCTGCTTCCACACGTGGCTATCCATTTTACACGGATTTAGGAACGGGTAACCCTGCATCCTTCAAAAGAGCTTACAGCTATGAAGAAGTACTTGTGGATACATCGAAAACGAAGCTTGTACAGGGTTTCTATCATACGAAAAATAGAGAAGGCTTACAGTCATTGTGGAATTCATTAATTTATACCCATCAACAGCCGAGCAAGGAAAAATATGAAGAATATGTTGAGGATATGCTGACACAGCGAAATTTAGCTGAAGTTTATCATGCACTGAATACTTTTAATATAAGTGCTGTTGATCATGAGGTGGCTAAAGGGACACGGGAAGCCTTACTTATTAATATTCCCATTTTAGTATTAAGAGGAGATCGTGATTTAGTCATTACGGAGGAAATGAATGCAGAATTGCTTCAGGATTTAGGCAAAGAGGCTCAATTTGTGAGCTTAAAAGATTGTGGGCACTCGCCATTGGTGGATGATGTCGCACAGCTGACAGCTGAAATTGAGACCTTTTTAGAAATTGGAGGGGGAAATTATGCGCTTAAACAATAAAGTCTCTATTATTACAGGTGCCGCAAATGGAATTGGTTATGCGGCTGCTGAGCGTTTTATAGAAGAAGGGGCGGTTGTTATTATAGCTGACTATGATAACGACGCGGGGAATGCTGCAGCACAACGATTAGGTGAAAAGGCAACATTTATACAAGTGGATATAGCGAATCGGGAGAGCGTAAAACAATTAGTGGCAACCGTCATTGAACAGGTAGGATGTATCGATATTTTAGTGAATAATGCAGGGATTACAAGAGACGCAATGCTAACAAAGATGACGGAGGATCAATTTCAACAAGTGTTAGATGTGAATTTGACAGGCGTTTTTCACTGTACACAGGAAGTCATTCCTCATATGGTTGCGGCTGGGGGTGGCAAAATTATTAATACATCCTCTGTAAGTGGTGTTTATGGCAATGTTGGTCAAACGAATTATGCAGCCACAAAAGCGGCGATTGTAGGTATGACCAAAACATGGGCAAAGGAATTAGGTCGGAAAGGGATCAATGTCAATGCGGTTGCTCCTGGCTTTACAGAAACCGATATGGTAAAGAAAATGCCTGAAAATATCCTTGCTCAAATGCGATCCATCGTCCCATTGCAGCGTTTAGGCACACCACGCGATATTGCTAATGCTTACTTGTTTTTAGCATCTGATGAAGCCGCTTACGTCCATGGTCATACGCTTCATGTGGATGGCGCCATTATGATGTGACGGGAGGTTTACTACATGTTTGTTGAGCAAGCGTGGATTTTAAAACGTGCTGCATTAACACCTCACCACATCGCATTGATTAATCTTGCTACAGCAGAGCAATGGACGTATCAGCAATTAAGTGAGGAAATCAGTAAATGGTGTCAATTTTTCGAGTGTCAGCAGCTACTGAAGGGAAGTAGAGTCGCAATATTTGCCAAAAATCATATTCAACTTTTTGCTGTTCTCTTTGCCTGTGGGCTGCGCGGGCTCATTTATGTGCCGTTAAATTGGCGTTTGAGTAAGGAAGAACTAACCCAAATTTTGGAGGATGCTACCCCTTCAATCTTATTGTATGAAGAGGAGGATACTTGTCCAGTCGTGTTAGACAAAATGTTTTCGCTTCAAAGTATCCAACAAGAGAAGAATGGGAGCGTTAATAAGCAACCTATGGAAGTAGACGATCCCTGGCTCATGATTTATACAGGGGGGACAACAGGTCGGCCAAAGGGGGTCGTGTTATCCTTTGAGTCAGTCAATTGGAATGCCATGAATACAATTATTAGCTGGGGTTTGCACGACAAAGATCGTACTTTAAATTATATGCCCATGTTTCATACAGGTGGCTTAAATGCGCTTTGTATCCCCTTACTGATGGCTGGTGGGACTGTTATTATTGGTGATAAATTCGAAGCGGAGGCAGCGCTGCGAGCTACAAACCAATATAAAACAACGATCTCGCTTTTTGTCCCAACGATGTATCAAGCAATGATTGCCACGAAATATTTTCAGGAAAATCAATTTCCTTCGATGAAAGTATTTTTATCAGGTGGTGCCCCATGTCCTCATCCAATTTACGATGCATTTTATAGGAAGGGGTTATTTTTTAAAGAGGGCTACGGCTTGACGGAGGCAGGACCTAATAACTTTTTCATTGCTCGCGAGGATGCCTATGCCAAAAAAGGAGCCGTTGGGAAAAGCATGCAGTTCATTGAAGCTAAAATCATCAAACCGACTGGACACAATTGTGCTCCTCATGAAGTGGGGGAGCTATTGGTAAAAGGTAAGCATATGTTTCGTTTCTATTGGAATAACAAGCACGAAACGGCCAATATCATGCAAGATGGTTGGTTAAAGACGGGCGATTTAGCTATGATGGATGAGGATGGCGATTTCTTTATTGTTGGACGTAGAAAAGAAATGATCATCTCTGGTGGTGAAAATGTTTATCCTCAGGAAGTCGAACAGTGTATGTTACAGCATCCTGATGTACAGGAGGTTGCCGTAATTGGCGTGGCAGACAACTATTGGGGAGAGGTCGTGACTGCTTTCATTGTCTGTCACAATCAAGTGGCGACCATTTTAGATGAACTCCACGATCTGTGCCATCAACAGCTAGGGCGGTATAAGATTCCTAAACAAATCCTTTTCTTAGAGGAATTACCGAAAACAAGCGTCGGAAAAATTGATAAAAAAGCTTTGCATATGCTTGTAGATGCTACGCCATGTGAATAAAAGCGTTCATGTTTCTATTATCGGAATCGACAGATCCATCAAAGATAGCCTCATTAAAAGGAGAACCTATTATTTTTATTCAACATGCACAATTCTTTAGCGTTGAAACCTTATATGTTTGGGGAAAGATCCAATAAAAATTACCTTTTCAAATAACCTTCGTCTAATGTAATAGGCGAGGGTTTTTGCGCTTTTTAGACTGGTAATCGTGCAAGAACCCCCATTTATCGTTGTTTAGTTCTTGTTACGGCTTATTTTTTCACATCTCTTCCCATCAGACCAACATATCAGTAAAATAGAGTAGGTTAGGGGGATTGTCTTGTGAAAGATCAACGCTTTAAAATTGCGCATCGAGAGGCGCTTATTGGAATTGGATTAGTCCTTGTCAACTTTGCGATTTGGTTTGGCTTTGCTTATGGACTAGGTGCAGGGGATCCCGCAAATTATTCGTATGTTTTGGGTTTTCCTGCTTGGTTTTTCTATAGCTGTATCGCAGGGACAGGCTTTATGATCCTGCTCATCTGGATTGTTATGAAGCTCTTCTTTAAAGAGGTTCCATTTGAAGATGAGGAGGAGGAGCGCTAATGCATTGGCAAGTTGTATTTCCATTGCTATTATTTCTAATTATTATTTTTGGAATTGGTTTCTGGGCCAATAAACATGTCCGCTCTTCTAACTCGTTTCTACAGGAGTACTTCCTTGGTGGTCGAGAAATGGGTGGATTTATCCTAGCGATGACAATGATAGCTACATATGGTAGTGCGAGTAGCTTTATCGGAGGACCAGGAGTAGCTTATACGAAGGGGCTCGGCTGGGTGCTACTCGCAATGGCACAGCTACCTGCGGGCTATTTTGTCCTGATGATTTTAGGGAAAAAATTTGCTATTATTGCTCGTCGTTACCAAGCTATTACGCTTATCGACTTTTTACGAGAACGCTACAAAAGCCATGTCATTGTCATTCTGTCTGCTATTAGTATTATTGTCTTTTTATTTTCAGCGATGATGGCACAGTGGGTAGGAGGAGCCCGATTAATTGAGTCTTTAACAGGCTTACATTACACGGCGGCACTGTTTATATTTGCGATTTCGGTTTTAGTGTATGTCATTATTGGTGGATTCCGAGCAGTTGCTTTAACGGATACTGTACAGGGCTCAATCATGGTTATAGGAACTGTAATTTTATTAATCGGAACTATTATTGCAGGTGGAGGCATCGATAAAATTATGACCTCGCTGGTCGCAGAAAATCCGAATTTCGTATCTCCATTTGGAGCAGAAGGGGATTTAACGCCTCTGTATGTTTCGACATTTTGGATATTAATTGGTGTAGGAGTGGTCGGACTTCCGCAAATCGCCGTGCGTGCGATGAGTTATAAGGATTCTAAAAGTATGCACTTAGCGATTATTATTGGCACGATTGCCATCGGGACAATCATGTTTGGGATGCATCTAATTGGTGTGTTAGCACGACCTGTCCTACCTGGCATCGATATTGGTGATAAAGTCATGCCACTATTAACATTAAAGGTACTGCCGCCTTTTTTAGCAGGGATTGTCTTAGCAGCACCAATGGCCGCTACCATGTCTACTGTCAATGCACTGCTCATGCTAGTAAGCTCTACAGTTGTCAAAGACATCTATTTAAATTACATGAAGCCACAGGCAAGTGATGCTGAAATTAAGCGTGCCAGTTTTATTGTGACAACGGTCATTGGCTTAGCAGTTGTCATCTTTGCACTCCATCCACCTGATTTATTAGTGTGGTTAAATTTATTTGCATTTGGTGGACTTGAGGCAGTCTTTATTTGGACGGTAGTACTCGGATTATACTGGAGGAAAGCAAACAAATATGGCGCCATTTCGTCAATGATTTCAGGTATGTCTTTGTATATTTTCATCGACCGGTTCTATCCGACCGCTTTCGGTATGCATACCGTTACGATTCCTATTGTAGCTTCCTTCATTATTTTTGTAATCGTAAGTCTTGCTACTAGTCATAAATTTAAGGACGAGCACTTCCTCATATAATGTCAAACAACGCCGCAGATTTTCGACTGTGGCGTTGTTTTTATTTAATGAATCATATAATCGTAGGCATTTTTTGCAAGGAGCGTCATCGTCACAATGATAAAAAGCGTACGGACAAAGCCGCTTCCTTTTTGAATGGCCATACGAGAGCCAAGCATAGCCCCTCCAATTTGAGCTACCCCCATGACTAAACCATATACATAATGGATTTGACCTAAGTATGCAAACATACAAACACCTGCCACATTACTTGCTAGATTTAAAAATTTCGCATTTCCTGCCGCTTTTAAAAAATCAAAGCCAACAAGCAAGAAGCTAAAGATTAAAAAAGAGCCCGTTCCAGGACCAAGAAACCCATCATAAAACCCAATAGCAAATAATAGCATCATAAATAAAAATAAGTGGGTTTTAGATAGATTTTTTACCGTTGAAACAGCACCCCAATCCTTTTTAAAGATCGTATAAATCCCAACAGCTGCCAGCATGATAAGCATTAATGGTTTTAATAGGGCTGGGTTAATTAAATGAACAGTCCATGCCCCACATAATGATCCAATGAAGGCGAGAGGGAAATATTTCAGGACAGATCGAATTTCAAGCTGACCAGAACGGTAAAAAGAAATGGACGAAGTGAGTGAGCCCATCGCGCCTGCTAATTTATTGGTTGCTACAGCAGCGGCGGGATTTAAGCCAACAAACAATAAGGCTGGTAAGGAAATTAAACCGCCACCTCCAACTACTGAATCTATAAATGCCGCCAGAAATCCAAAGGAAATTAATAGTATTAAAATATGTACATCCACATCGAAAACCATGTTTACACCTCTTCTTAATTAGTTACTACTGAAATAGTAACTAATTTATTCGGTGCTGTAAAGTCTAATTTTTTCATTGGCAAATGTTCACAACAGTAGCCTATAATAAAAATATGGAGGGATGATATGAATGAATTAATCGCCCAATTAAAAGAACTGGGATTGACAGAATATGAGGCAAAGGCCTATACAGCGCTCGTACAAAATAGTCATGTCAGTGCCTACCAAGTTAGCAAAAACTCTGGAATTCCAAGAGCTAGAATCTATGACATATTAAATGGTCTTGTTGAGAAGGGATTCGTTTTGAAAGAGGAAACGGCGGATCAAACGACGTATTCTTCCATTCCTGTCGAGATGTTTTTGCAGCAAATTCAACAGCGCTGGCAATCGAATTTTACGTCGATTAGTGATCAATTAGAAAAATTAGAAACGAAAGAACAAGAAGCGGAACCTAAAGTGTTAATGCTAAAAGGGAAGCAGACGATCCTCAATTATTGTCAAACCTTATTAAAAAAAGCAGAGACAAAAGTTATCCTATCGATGTGGGAGGATATGTACGATGCCTTACGCGAGGATATCGAAGAGGTATCACAGCATTTGGAGGTGCATGGCATTACCTTATATGTCGGAGAACATCTGGCATCTATCGATCAGCACAGAGCCACTCACTATACGAGAAAGACTTCTACACCTCATTGGTTTATTTTATCGGTTGATGGACAAGAAATGATTTATGGTCACTCGCCGTCGAACCAGGAAACAGCTTTTATAACGAATGATCCAGTGCATATTTATTTATTAGAGGATTATATTTGGCATGATGTTCTTATCAATCGACTAGTGAAGCGTGATGATAAAGAGCTTGAGGACTGGATTGCTAAAGAACGTAAAGCATTTTTCTTAGAGTAGCTATAAGGGAAGGGGAGCATCTTGAAAAAATGGATGTTGCCAGTATTATTTTGTTTATTTTTAATTGGCGGATGTGATTCTGCACCGCTGCCGGTTTCTCCTAAGATTCAGGAGTTAACAATCGTTCCTGACCATATCCAACAACATATTATAGCTAAAGACAGAATTCAGTTATTGTATGAAGATAACGTGACGTACTATCTTGTCATGTTTTCGAAAGGAAATGTGCTAGCAAGCGCGGCAGCAAATGAAGATCGGTTAGTCATTCATTTCAAGGAAGGAAGCGAGCAAAAGAAAGAAGCTCAACCGTATGTCTATGCTATCAACAAAAGCCCGGAGCTTATATATTAACGGAAAAAGCATGCCGATAGATCGTATTACCATGATGTAATAAAAAACCGAAATCTCTAAAAAAGAGATTTCGGTTTTTATTGATATTAATAAAATACTTTATCTACATTGTATTTGGAGCGGAACGTATTAATCGCATACGTTTCATAAATTTCACGTTCCATAGGATCTTCTACTTCATAGACTTCAATTTTGAAGACCTCGTCACGATAGTTTTTCATCGGAGATACATTGTCTTCAAAATGTTTTTTAATGCGTTGGCGAATTTTACGTGCTTTGCCGACAAACAATAGCTCATTCTTTTCATTATAGAATAAGAAAATGCCGCCTTTATCACGTGTGATTTTGTGGAAGTCGATGAAACCAAAGTATGGTGTAATTGGGACATCACCTGGTTTTACATCTTGTTCGCGTTGGCGAATGACTACATCTGGTTTTGGAAATTCAATATTAATCAAAGTATTCACGTTCCTCTCTATTACTAAAGATATATGGTAACATAATAGCGGCATGTTTACCATAAAATTTCATGTGGAATAACCATATACAGCAAGCTTAGTGTTTAACAAATGAATGGAGAACATGCATAGGAATAACAAAATATTCTATGAATTATTGATATTCTAACTAGTCCATGTTACAATTCAAGATAATTAAATAATCTTATCAAGAGAAGCAGAGGGATTTGGCCCGATGACGCTTCAGCAACCTCTAACAAGTGTTAGAAAGGTGCTAATTCCAGCAAAGGTTTTTCCTTTGAGAGATAAGAGTGAACGTGAAAAAAATCCTTCTCATTCTATCTCATATGGAATGTGGAGGATTTTTTAATTTTTAGAAAAAGGAGCAAAAAAAGAGAGGGGAACGCCAGATGCCAATTAATATTCCGAAAAATTTACCTGCTGGAGAACATTTACGTGAGGAAAAAATCTTCGTAATGGAAGAGGACCGTGCGAGAACACAGCAAATACGTCCATTAAATATATTAATCTTAAATTTGATGCCCGAAAAAGAAAAAACTGAGCTACAATTACTACGATTACTGGGAAATACACCCTTACAGGTGAATATTACTTTTTTAAACACGGCTACTCATGAATCTAAAAATGTGAGTAAATCTCATTTACAATTATTCTACACAACGTTTAACCAAATTCGTCATCGACGCTATGATGGTATGATTATTACTGGCGCACCAGTAGAAAAAATGCCGTTTGAAGAGGTTAACTATTGGCAGGAAATTTCTGAAATTATGGATTGGTCTAAAAAGAATGTGACATCTGTGCTACATATATGTTGGGGGGCACAGGCTGCGTTATATCATCATTATGGGATTGGAAAGGTCGAGCTTTCTGCCAAATGCTCCGGCGTTTATTCTCATGTGATTACTGATTTAACAGTGGATTTAGTACGAGGCTTTAGTGATTTATTTACAGCCCCTCATTCTCGCTATACATCTGTCTCAATTGACGAGGTTCGCAATCACCCAGAGTTACGCTTATTATCCTATTCAGAGGATGCGGGTGTATTTATCGTGCAATCTAAAGATAATAAAAACATTATGATTACAGGTCATTTAGAATATGATGCGACAACATTAGCCGATGAATACAGTCGCGATGTTGCCAAAGGCATCCATATAGACGTTCCAGTAAACTACTTCCCAAATGATGATCCGGCAAAGGCACCGATGAATACATGGCGTGCCCATACGCATTTATTGTTCTCCAACTGGTTGAACTACTACGTATACCAAGAGACACCATATGAATGGGATTTTGTGGACGAAATTGAATATCATATTTAAATAACAATGGAAAAGTCTAATTTCTTCTCTAAGCAGCTGAAGGAATTAGACTTTGTTATTCTAGATTTTTCTTGTCAGAACTCGTTTTATCTGGTGTCGCCTGATCGTCCTGTTTGGATGTAGCGTTGCCAGCTTCAGACTGAATCACTTGGTTGGAATTCGTCGTAGCAGATTTATCTTGATTGTTTTGAGTAGAAACTGGATTATCTGTTTTTTCCTGATCATCCTGAGTGCTATCTGTATTAGCATTGTTAGTCTGATTATCTTGATTGAAGTCCACAGTCGCAGCTTTCGCCTGATTATCCTGATTGGAATCGGTATTAACAGCTTTCGTCTGATTATCCTGATTGGAATCCATATTATCCGGTTTCGCCTGATTGCCTTGATTGGAATCTAAATTATCCGGTTTCGTCTGATTATCCTGATTGGAATCTAAATTATCCGGTTTCGTCTGATTATCCTGATTGGAATCCATATTATCCGATTTCGCCTGATTATCTTGATTGGAATTTGTATTAACAGGTTTACCCTGATTCCCTTGATTAGAATCCGCATTACCCATTTCAGCCGAATTCTCTTGTGATTTCCGATTACGTATAACGGCTACAATGAGTAGCAGGATAGGTAATAAAATGGTGAAAACAAATGAATAAATGGGCCAAATTTCATTATTATAATTGTCGGAATGGACGATGTCAGGGTGAAGAATTTGCGAAAGTCCGATCATAATGATACCCATAGGTAAGATAAGTGGGCGATGATCCTTCAGTTTCATAATTTGTGCAATCCCCACAACCGTCGTATAAAAGTACATAAATGTTCGAATAAAAATAGAGGCAATCCACATAAAAGCCATGATGATTTCAATACGCTGTAAAAAGTTGCCGATAGAGATTCTCTGTGCTAAAGCATAGCTAGGAAAAGTTCGGTAAGCCGTATTGGCTGCCCCTAATACTAGTATGGAAAGGGTAATCAATGTTACTAAAACAAATCCACCGAGAATAGTGCCTATGTAAAATCCTTTCTTTGAGGATTGCTGGACATTGACACTGGCAGGGTAAATCATTAATAACATAACGAGCGAAAAAGAAAAGACACTCATAAAGCGAAAAATACTATAGAACATGGATGTTTTGGATGCTTCCATAATCGGTTGTATATTTTCGAACTTAATTTGTGGAGTAATACAAACAATAAAGAAAATAAAAATTAAGATAAACATAGGGAAAAGAATTTCTGCTGAGCGAGCAAAGGTCTCTAACCCTAAATAGGCAGCATACATAATAATAATGCTAAACAACAAGGCGAATGCCAGCGTGGGTGTCTCCGGCATTACCTCTGTTTTCATAAAAATGCCAATAAAGTATAATAGTTCTCCTCCGGAAAATAGGGTAAGAGAAAGAAAACCAATCACTGTAATTTTTCCAAGAAAGCCCCCGAGAATTTTTTCATTTGCCTCAATAAAGTTCAGTGTTGGTGTTTGGTTGCCAAGCGTCAAAAATAATTTCACCACTAGTAAACTAAGGACAACGCCAATACTTGCAGCAATCCATGCATCTTGCATACTGGAGCTTGCAATAGTTGAAGGGATAATTAAAATGGCTGTACCGATAGAAAGGAGGCACGTAATGATTGTAAATTGTCTTGAACTAATGACTTCTTTTTCCATATAACTATCCTCCAATACATGTCGATGTGTCTACTATTTTGTGAGTGAAACGATAAAATCCTTAATGGGTGTAAAAATGAACGTTATAAAATCTAAAGGGCTTGGGATATTTAATTTGAGGGCAATGCCCATATTAAGCGCTGTCCCAATTAGTAATAGAATAGAAAAAACAAGGATGGTCTTGGTGTCCTTTTGTTTTTTGAGCTTTGGGATAACTAGTAATGCAATAATGACCGAAATGATGAAAACAGCTACCGCTAGTAACATGCCACTATTCCTCCTTTGGCTTTTTTAATAATGAATTTTGCATTGTGCCTAAACCTTGTGTCGTCACTTTTACATGAACATGGACAGGAAGATCAGGAAAGATACTTGGCCAATCATTTTTGATTTTTTTCCACTGTTTTGCATCTGCACGATGGAGGGCATCACCATAGCCTAAAACATCCACTTGGTATTGCTGCTGAATTTTTTCTAAAGTTTTTTCAATACGTTCATCGATACCCTGTGCAGTTTTTTTATTGATATAATCCATCGTTTTATTTTTTGTCAGATTGATATCACATTCGACCTCTCCTACATTTTGTTCCACATTTATTTGGACATCAATTTGTGGTTTCCCATTTTTAAATGACCCCTTTACTGTCGTGGAGGATTTTGTAATCTCAGTCGAGAGTGTACCTTGTTTTGGACAGGTGACAATTTCAATCGTACTTTGTATTTTGTCACTGAGGAAACTAATGCTTTTACTTTCTCCCTCTGAAAGTAAACCAATGTATTTATCTCCTTTAAAGACGGCCAATCCTGCATATTTTAACAGCACAGGTGTTTTAACACGTTGGACGTTTGTTTGATCGGCACCTAATCGTTTGTCCCCATGAATTTCAATCGCAGAAATCAAAGCTCCATTATCCTTTTCACTGAGCCTTGTGACTAATTCGTCTATATTAATAGCAATTGTAGAGCCCCAAACTTTTTCAGAAACATTGAGGGAATTTAAGATTTTATTAGCAGGCACTTTTTCAATAGGTGTGAGCACATTTAACACTTCCTTAGCCGTAGCCTCGTGAGACATAATAACATCGAAATCTTTTCTAAACTCATGATCTCGTGCAATCAAATCCAATGAATCACTAATCCCTTCTTTGGCGAGGTCTTCACCTAAGACAACTACCTGTAGATGGGCAAAATATGGTTTCCGTGCAGCAAGGGTCGCCATTTTGCGGATGGCCTCAAAAATTGTTTCCCCTCTCGAATGATAGCTGATAACAGGGGAGCGCTGAGTGGAAGCTTGTCGCATGGAAACCTCACTAGGATCAACTATTTGAACGGTAATCTCATACTCATCATCTACTTTGTCTATACCAAGCGCTACAACAATGGCTAATTCATTTAATTCACGCTTACTCCAGCAACCACTTAACAGTAAAGTGAGGATGCATAGTAAGCAAATTGCTTTTACTTTTGCCATATTTCATTCCTCATTTGTTCAGTAGTTTTATTTCCGGCCTGTTCTTGGGACATATTTATGCCCTCTAACAACATTTTTCTGATTCACTAAACGTGGACGTGTTAGTAAGCGTCTACGAGGGAGCAATAAAAAAGCATCCTTTTGATCCTGGATAATGAATGGGGCGAACGGGCTTAAATACGGTACACCAAATGAACGAATGCTGCATAAATGAAGAATAATGACAATAATGCCAAACATAACTCCAAAAAGGCCAAACATAGCGGCTAAAATCATTAATGGAAAGCGCAGTACACGAATCGTATTCGACAATCCATAAGCAGGGAATAAAAAACTACAAATGGCTGTTAATGCCACTATAATAACCATAACCGCCGAGACAACACCGGCATCTACCGCTGCCTGGCCAATTACCAACGTACCCACGATGGACACCGCTGGACCGATTGTTCGCGGCATTCGAAGCCCTGCCTCTCGTAGTATCTCAAAGGCAAGCTCCATAATAAGTGCTTCCACTACGGCAGGGAAGGGCACGCCTTCTCGTTGTGAGGCAATACTAATTAGCATGGCCGTCGGTAGCATTTCTTGATGAAACGTCGTAATCGCAACATAGAGAGATGGTGCTACCAATGCCAAACTAATACCAAAGAAACGTAAGATACGAATGAGGGAACTAATCATCCAATGTTGGTAATAGTCTTCTGCTGATTGCAAAAAGGAAGTAAATAATGCAGGCACCACTAAGACAAAGGGTGTTCCATCTACCAAAATCGCTATTTTGCCATCTAATAATTCGCCAGCAATAACATCAGGACGTTCGGAATTGTATACGGTTGGAAACATGGTATTTTTAGAATCTTGAATAAAATCCTCAATATACCCACTTTCTAAAATGCCATCGATATTAATGCGATCTAACCGCGCTAACACCTCCGCAACAATTTTGTCACTGGCGATACCATTTATATACATCACAGCGACATCTGTTTGTGTCACTTCACCGATGACTCGAGACTTAATCCAAAGATTTGGACTTTTTATTTTGCGCCGAATGAGCGCGGTATTCGTACGCAAAGTTTCAGTAAAGGACTCTCGAGGTCCCCTAATAACGGATTCAGTTGAAGGCTCTGTAACAGCTCTATCTTTTGCGCTTTTCGTGCTTGTTACGATACCTTCCGCAAAGCCGTCTAATAAAATGACGGTTTCACCATTAAGGATGGCATAATACAGTGATGTGAAATTTTCGATATTCATCACATCACCAACAGTTAAATAGGAACTTCGCACATATTGATTAATGGTAGTAATTTCAATTTCTTGTTCTTCCTCAATATTCGCCATTAATTTATCAATTACAGAATCCGAAATCATTGTTTTATCAGATAAGCCGTCAATGGAAATAATGGCGAGCCGATGGGGTTCATCTTCACCAATCGTAATTTCTCGAATAATGATGTCATTGCTATGACCAAGAGTGTTTTGAATGACTTTTATATTTTTGGCAAGGGAAGTATTGAGTAAATCGTCCGTTGTAAGGGATGGGGAGGGATCGATCTTGTTTGATATGGACATGCGTTTTCCTCCTCAAATGAATGTTCATTATTTATAGAATGGACAACTTTGTGCGGAGATAAACGAAAAAAGGAATGAAATTCTAGCGACTATTTTTCAAATAAAAAAACAGTATTTCCTTTCAGAGACTGAAAGGAAAATACTGCTTTATGTACGATACTCGTATTGTAATTCATCTAAACTAGCATCCACGTCCACATGTAGATTGTGATCGTTAAAGAACCATAAATCTTTTTCATCGATGTAATAGGTTACGCCATCAATGACTGCTTCTGCTCCAATGGCGATGGGCTCTTCTCGCGTCATGCCTAGTGAAAAGCCTTCGTGAAAAGGACTTGAGCCACCATAGCGTGCATAAAAGCGAATAGTATCGCCTGGTTCTACTTCCATCTCATGTTTGAACCATTGTAGGGCTTCATCTGTCAGTGCAATTTTCATAGCGAATGCTCCTCTCTTCTTACAGCCATTTTACCTTTGGCTCGGTACCATTTTTAATCCGTGCAATATTGGCACGATGACGATAAATAATAAAAGTAAATAAAAAGGCTACCAAGATGCTTAATGCAAAGTCACCTGTAACAAAATAATAAACGATTGAATAGATAAGTGCTACTAAAGCGGCTATCATAGATGTTAAGCTGACGATTTTTGTGATTTTTAATGTCACAAGAAAGGCAATTAGAAGTAAGACAAACAATGGCCATGAATAGCCTAATAAAACACCTGCTGATGTGGCAACGGCTTTTCCACCACGGAAATTAGCGAAGATCGGAAACATATGACCGATCACAGCAACAAGACCTAGGATTAAGGAATGGATAGAACTGTCTGAGAATATTGGTAGTGCAACTAGTAAGACAGCGGAAGTCCCTTTTAGAACATCCATCACAGTTACAACAATACCTGCTTTTTTTCCTAACGTTCGGAACGTATTAGTTGCTCCTAGATTACCGCTTCCGTGTTCTCGAATATCGGTATTATAAAAAATTTTACCTATCCATAGCCCTGAAGGTATAGAGCCGATTAGATAAGCACATAAAATAATAAGTCCATTGATCATAGTTGGACTCCTTTCATTCATAGTCCATCACTTGGTACTAATAGTTTGTAACAAGTATTTTACACTTTTTCTTGCTAATCTACAATGTTATGAAGGAGATTTCGTCAGGAGTCTTGAATTCAATACAAAAGAAACTAAAGTAAGTTGGAGGTAGGCTTTTAGACATGATTGATGACGGAACGAAAAAATTCTTTATTAAAATATAGGCAAAATGGCAATTTTGTCAATCGTTCATTCCTTTGGTAGAATAGAAGTCTAACTTTATTCATTTACATGACGATGACGCAGCAAACATTAACTATACTGCAACTAAATAAGCTACGATGCGTCAGGTGTTTACGGATACTAGTGGTAGTCTGCCTTGCTTAAATTCCAATTTTAAGCAACTGTTGAAGATGTTTACTATTGAAATGTTTATTAAAACTGTGAGCAATTTTTAAAAATTTAATTGGACCTGTCGCTAACTATTGACAGGAAATGCTATTATTATTAGGATGAGAACATAAATAGAACATGTGTTTGTTTTTTGGAGGGGAATTTTGTTGACGAATAAACAGTCACCTAGCGTCTATAATGATGACGCTATACAAGTATTAGAAGGATTAGAAGCGGTGCGCAAACGACCAGGCATGTATATCGGTTCGACAGATGGCCGTGGACTTCATCACCTTGTGTATGAAATCGTTGATAATGCGGTGGATGAAGCATTGGCTGGCTTTGGATCTCATATTATAGTCAAGATTCACAAAGACCAGAGTATTAGCGTACGCGACTTTGGCCGAGGAATGCCAACTGGTATGCATAAGATGGGTAAACCTACTCCTGAAATTATTTTTACCGTCCTACACGCAGGTGGTAAGTTTGGACAAGGTGGTTATAAAACGAGTGGCGGTTTGCACGGTGTAGGTTCTTCTGTCGTGAATGCGCTATCAACATTTTTAGAAGTAACCATCCATCGTGATGGTAAAAAATATCGCCAGCGCTTTGAGCATGGTGGACATCCAGTGACAACACTTGAAGAAATTGGTCAAACAAAGCAGACTGGTACGCTTGTTCATTTCCTACCTGACGAAACGATTTTCTCTGTCACAAAATTTAATTATGATACGTTAGCAGAACGTTTACGTGAGTCGGCTTTTTTATTAAAGGGCTTAAAAATTGAATTAATTGATGAGCGCGAGGAAGGCAAAAATGATGTGTTCTTTTATGAGAACGGCATTGAAGCTTTCGTTGCGTATTTGAATGAAGAGAAAGATGTTCTTCATCCTGTGAAATACGTTGAAGGTATTCAAGATGATATTGAAGTAGAGTTTGCCTTCCAATATAACGATGGCTATTCAGAAACGATTTTGTCGTTTGTGAATAACGTACGTACTCGGGATGGCGGTACACATGAAACAGGTGCAAAAGCAGCCTTGACGCGTGTCTTTAATGAATACGCAAGAAAAATTGGCTTATTAAAGGACAAGGATAAAAACTTGGAAGGAACGGATATTCGAGAGGGCTTAGCGGCTATCGTGTCAGTCCGTATTCCGGAGCACTTATTACAATTTGAAGGACAAACAAAGGGCAAGCTTGGTACAAGTGAGGCTCGTTCAGCAGTAGATAGTGTGGTGTCTGAGCAAATTTTATATGTGCTAGAGGAAAATGCTGAATTGTCAGCGTCTCTTGTGCGTAAAGCGATTCGTGCGCAGCAAGTACGTGAAGCGGCTCGTAAAGCTCGTGAGGATGCTCGAAATGGTAAGAAAAATAAAAAGGGTAGTACGATTCTGTCAGGGAAATTAACGCCTGCACAGTCACGTAATGCAGCGAAAAATGAATTATATTTAGTCGAAGGTGATTCAGCGGGTGGTTCTGCAAAACAAGGTCGCGATCGTACATTCCAGGCGATATTACCACTGCGCGGGAAAGTTATTAACACGGAAAAAGCCAAGCTCCAGGATATTATGAAAAACGAAGAAATTTCAACGATTATTCATGCGATTGGTGCAGGTGTTGGTACAGATTTTGCTGTAGAGGATTCAGCCTACAATAAAGTAGTCATTATGACCGATGCTGATACGGATGGCGCTCATATTCAAGTATTGCTATTAACGTTCTTCTACCGTTATATGCGTCCGCTCATTGAGGCTGGTAAAGTCTTTATTGCGTTACCGCCACTTTATAAGGTTTCTAAAGGGACTGGCAAAAAAGAAGTGATTGAATATGCTTGGACGGAAAAAGATTTACAAAAGGCCATCAAACAAGTTGGAAAGGGTTACATATTACAGCGCTATAAAGGTCTTGGTGAGATGAATGCAGACCAGCTTTGGGATACAACAATGAACCCTGACACACGGACATTAATTCGTGTCACAATTGAGGATGGTGCACGTGCAGAGAGACGTGTCACGACGTTAATGGGCGATAAAGTAGAGCCACGTCGTAAATGGATCGAAGCCAATGTAGACTTCGGTATGGAGGATGATGCCAACATTTTAGAAAATGAATTCATCCAACAAGAGGAGGGCCAAGCATGAGTAGTACAGAAATATTTCAAGATTTACCTTTAGAAGAAGTAATGGGTGACCGTTTTGGTCGCTATAGTAAATATATTATTCAAGACCGCGCGTTGCCAGATGCACGTGACGGTCTTAAACCAGTACAGCGCCGTATTTTATATGCGATGTTTACAGAAGGTAATACACATGAAAAACCTTTCCGTAAATCGGCTAAAACAGTCGGTAATGTAATCGGTAATTACCATCCGCACGGAGATAGCTCTGTCTATGAGGCGATGGTACGTATGAGTCAGGACTGGAAAGCTCGTCATATGCTTATTGAGATGCATGGGAATAACGGTTCGGTTGATGGAGATCCACCAGCTGCCATGCGTTATACCGAGGCAAGACTATCTGCGATTGCTGGTGAAATGTTACGAGATATCGGGAAGAAAACGGTTGAATTCGTGCCAAACTTCGATGATCAGGATATGGAACCAACTGTTTTACCAGCACGTTTCCCTAATTTACTAGTAAACGGCTCTACAGGGATATCTGCGGGCTATGCAACCGATATTCCACCTCATGCATTAGATGAAGTGCTGGATGCTGTATTAATGCGCTTAGACAAGCCTACTGCGACAGTGGATGAATTGATGACAGTCATCAAAGGTCCTGATTTCCCAACTGGCGGTATTATTCAAGGTGTGGACGGCATTAAAAAGGCATATGAAACTGGGCGCGGTAAAATTATTGTCCGTGCACAGGCTGTGGTGGAACCTATCAAGGGTGGCAAAGAACAAATCGTTGTTACCGAATTACCATACGATGTGAATAAAGCCAATCTTGTCAAAAAAATTGATGAGCAGCGCGTAGATAAACGCCTTGAAGGAATTGCTGAAATTCGTGATGAATCTGACCGTACAGGGTTACGTGTCGTAATCGAGCTGAAAAAGGATGTTCCTGGACAAGGGATTTTACAGTACTTATTTAAAACAACAGATTTACAAGTAGCTTACAATTTTAATATGATTGCGATTCATAATCGTCGCCCAACGATGATGACATTGCCACTATTGCTGGATGCCTATATTACTCACCAAAAAGAAGTGGTCACAAATCGTTCTATATATGATTTACAAAAGGCAAAGGATCGTTTCCATATCGTGGAGGGCTTAATTAAAGCACTATCAATTTTAGATGAAGTCATTGCTACGATCCGTTCTTCTAACGATAAGAAGGATGCCAAGCTCAATTTACAAGCAAAGTTCGATTTTACCGAGGTACAAGCAGAGGCGATTGTGAGCCTGCAATTATATCGTTTAACGAATACCGATATTACAGAGCTCCGCCAAGAACAGGATGACTTAAATAAATTGATTGCCAAGCTGGAAGGAATTTTACAAAGCGAGGCCAAGCTTGTACGCGTCATTAAACAAGAATTACTAGATATTAAAAAACGCTTCACTGAGCCACGTCGCTCGAAAATTGAACAAGAAATAGAAGAAATTAAAATTACATTAGATGTCCTTGTTCCAAGTGAAGAGGTTGTGGTGACTGTCACGAAAGACGGCTATATTAAACGTACATCTACACGATCTCATGCCGCTTCCAATGGTCAAGATTTTGCGATGAAGGATTCCGATTACTTATTGTATGAAGCAAACTTAAATACGCAACATAATTTATTGTTATTTACAAATAGAGGGAATTATATTTATCAGCCAGTCCACGAACTGCCTGATATTCGTTGGAAGGACCTTGGTCAGCATATTTCTAGTATTGTGCCAACAAGTGAAGATGAATCAATTATTGCGGTCTATGGTTTTGAAACATTTGAACAGCCAAATACGTATATTTTAACTGCTACGAAAGATGGTCAAATTAAACGTTCACCACTTGCAGATTATGCAGTGACGCGTTACTCGAAGCCGATTAAAACAATGAATGTTAAAGCGGGCGATGCCATGATTTATGCATCGTTTATGACGGATGATGTGGAACTGCTCTTAACAACTGATACGGCGTATGCAATTCGATTCCCTATCGAGGAATTGCCGGTTACTGGTGTGAAAACGGGCGGCGTTAAAGGTATTACGCTAAAAGATGGAGAAGCATTAGTAGGGGTCAATGTTCTACAGCCAGATGAAACACAATATGTCGTTATTGTGACACAACGAGGGGCTGTTAAGAAAATGAATGTCGCAGAGGTAGAAGTAGCAAGTCGTGCCAAACGTGGTCTTAAAGTCCTGACAGAATTAAAAGCAAATCCTCACCGAATTGTCGCTGTTATTCAAGCAACAGACGATGAGCAGGTTGTGATCGAAACTGAAAAAGGCGTCCAAGAGTTTATTGATGTTCAAACATTGACGCGTGCTGATCGCCATTCTAATGGTTCATTTAAAGTGGATATTGCAACAGATGGAGCCATTTCACATGTCTTAACGGCCAAAAAAGAACAAAAACCAAGCTAAAAATATGCCCAGTCTCTATATAGGAGAGCTGGGCTATTTGTTTGAGTGGAACAACTATCCAAAAATAGCATCTTGTCATTTTAGATCAACTATGGGTATAATAATCAACGAAAAGTTCATAGCGAAAGAATGTAGGGGGGCTAGTTATGGCTAGCTGAGATTGTGTCCGATAGACACTGACCCTTTGAACCTGATTTGGCTCGTACCAGCGTAGGGAACATCTATTCAAAAAAGCAAAAGTTTTGGAGATTGATTGCAATACGTCTGGGAGGAATCCTAGGCGTTTTTTTGTTTTCCAAGCAATATCTACTAACTGTATATTACGCTTTCTTCTGGTGAAACATTCATTCATGAACACTTTCATATTACAAACTGGGAGGAACTAGCATGAAAAAATGGTTATTTATCCTATTAGCTGCGCTATTGACGTTAGTAGGCTGTAGCGACAAGGAGGACAAGCAAACTGCTGATACAAAGAAAAAGGTGTCAGTGGTTCTCGATTGGACACCGAATACGAATCATACAGGATTGTATGTTGCGAAAAAGCTTGGTTATTTTGAAGAACAGGGCTTAGATGTTGATATTATTATGCCAGGAGAGGCAGGAGCCGATCAGCTCGTAGCTTCAGGTAAGGCAGAATTTGGCGTGAGCTATCAGGAGGGCATTACACAGGCTCGTGTTCAGGATGTGCCACTTGTCTCAATAGCGGCCATCATTCAGCATAATACATCTGGATTTGCTTCTGTAGCATCAAAGGGTATTACATCTCCAAAGGACTTTGAAGGAAAAACGTATGGTGGGTGGGGAGCACCACTCGAACAAGCCGTATTACAATCATTAATGCAAAAAGAAAACGCTGATAGTAATAAATTAGATATTGTCAATGCAGGAGATTTAGATTTCTTCACAATGATGAAAAAAGATATCGATTTTGCTTGGATTTATTATGCTTGGACAGGGATTGAGGCAGAGCTTCGTGGGGAAAAGATTAATATGCTGTATTTAACGGACTACAGTGATCAGTTAGATTACTATACACCTGTTTTAGCAACTAATGAAAAGATGATTCAAAACAATCCAGACATCGTCAAAGCTTTTGTTGCGGCTGCATCGAAGGGCTATGAATATGCAATCGAGTATCCGAATGAAACTGCTGATATTTTACTAGAAGCGGCACCGGACTTAGATAAAGAGTTAGTGCATAAAAGCCAAGAGTGGTTGGCTGATAAGTATCAGGATGACGCTAAACAATGGGGTGAGCAAAAGCTATCTGTATGGGAAAACTATGCTAAATGGATGTCGAGTAACAAAGTATTAGAAGGCGAATTTGATGCTAAACAGGCGTTTACGAATGAGTTCTTACCGAAAAAGGAGGCCAATTAACATGGCAAATTCATTAATCAGTGTCCAAATCATTCCGAAGACAGAGAAGTATGAGGATGTAATTCCTTATGTAGATGCGGCCATTGCAGTTATTGATGCATCTGGTGTGAAATATGAGGTTCATCCCCTTGAAACAACAATGGAAGGTGAGCTTACAACGCTTCTTCAAATCATTGAAAAAATGAATGTTAAGATGGTCGAGCTAGGAGCCATTAATGTCATTACACAAGTAAAAATTTTATATCAACAAAATGGGATTACAATGGCTACATTAACGGAGAAATATCAGTCATGAAACGGGCATTACAAAAGGGAAGGACGATAATTTTTATCGCCTTCCTCTTATTCATATGGGAGCTTGTTGTGCATATCGCTGATGTTCCTCCTTGGCTCCTTCCAGCACCAAGCATAATTGTAGAAGAAGGCTTTCAATCGTATCAGACATTCCTGCCACATGCTCTGGCTACCGTGCAATTAGCTTTATTAGGACTTGCTATTGGGGTGGGCTGTGGTCTAACAGTGGCAATTGTTTTGCATCGTTTTGCTTTCATTCGGTCATTATTTTATCCGATTCTCATTATGTCGCAAAACATACCCATTCTTGTGTTAGCACCGCTCCTTATTATTTGGTTTGGCTTTGGCTTATTACCAAAGCTCATTATTATTTGTCTAGTGTGCTTTTTCCCTATTGTCATTGCGGCAATGGACGGTTTTCGTCAAACAGCACCCGAGTTAAAGCATTACTTTGATATGATTGGTGCAACGAAGGCCCAAACGTTTTGGAAATTAGAATGGCCACATGCCTACCCAGCAATTTTCTCGGGCGTAAAAATTGCTGCTACTTATAGCGTAATGGGGGCAGTCATTGCGGAGTGGCTTGGTGCGAAAAAGGGAATTGGTGTATACATGACCTTAGCACAATCCTCCTTCCGTACAGATCGAGTGTTTGTCGCAATTTTTGCGATTGTCTTGTTAAGCTTATTGCTGTTTAGTAGTATTCGTTTGCTTGAAAAATTAATGGTAAAGGGGAGAGGTTATCATGCTCAGCATACAAAACATCGCTAAGTCCTTTAACAGTCTACATGTTCTTGACCATGTTTCCTTCGATGTCAAGGATGGTGAGTTTGTGGCCATTGTAGGACCATCAGGCAGTGGTAAAAGTACCCTTTTTCAATTAATTGGTGGGGTCTCCCCGGTTGATCAAGGGGAAATTTTATTAAATGGAGAGGATATCCAGCGAAAAAGAGGAGCAATTGGCTATATGCCACAGCAGCCTTGTTTATTGCCCTGGCGTACCATTTTAGAGAATGTAACAATTGTCGAGGAATTGCAGCAAAAGCCTAATGTTGAGCGTGCAAAGGGGTGGCTAGAAAAGGTAGGACTTGCTTCCTTTAGTCATGCTTATCCAAACGAGCTATCTGGAGGGATGCAACAACGTGTATCTTTTATCCGTGCCATTGTCAGTGATAAACCTATTTTATGTCTAGATGAACCATTTTCTGCGCTCGATGAATTTACAAGACTGGAAATGCAGGCATGGCTACTGTCCATTTGGGAAGAGTATCGAAAATCCATCTTATTTGTCACACATAGTATTGAAGAGGCACTCTTTTTAGCAGATCGTATACTTGTTTTATCAAAACGGCCTGCAACGGTGAAAAAAGAAATCATTGTGCCGTTTGAACGTCCCCGCAAAGAAGAAATTCGTCATTCGGCCACATTCACAGCCTTGAAGCAACAATTATTCATGTATTTACAGGAAGAAAAGGGGGATCTGAATGTTGATTGATGCACATATTCATTTAGATCAGTATAAGGACGTGGAAATACCTTCTTTATTGGAAGAAGTAGAGGCATTAATTGCGGTGAGTATGCAGCTGACTTCCTGTCAAAATACGTTGAATTTAGCGAAGGTCTATCCCAAGGTGAAGGCGGCTTTTGGTTTCCATCCTGAACAGCCTTTACCGAGTGAAATAGAAGAGAAAGCTTTATTTGATTGGATTCGCTCCCATAGTGATGAGATGATAGCAGTCGGTGAGGTCGGTTTACCCTATTATTTAAGGCAAGAACAAGCTTTGGATGCTCGTCCGTATGAGGCTTTATTGGAACGATTTATCGTATTGGCTAAGGAGCTGGACAAACCGATTGTTTTGCATGCTGTGTATGAAGACGCTACCGTCGTGTGCGATTTACTAGAAAAGCATCAGCTTCGTCAGGCACATTTCCATTGGTTTAAAGGGGACGAGGTAGTTGTGAAACGCATGATTCAGCAAGGTTATTTTATCTCCATTACGCCTGATGCATTGTATGAAGAGGAAATTCAGCAGTTAATTCAAATCTACCCGATCGAATTGATGATGGTAGAAACAGATGGTCCATGGCCGTTTGAAGGACCATTTACAAATAAACCTACGTCTCCGTGGATGATGCATTCAACGATTGAGGTGATTGCAGCCATCAAAGGATTGTCTATACAAGAAGCGGCTCAAATTATCACTCAGAATACGACAAACTTTTATCGACTTTAAACTAATTTTGCAAGTGACACATGTATTTTCTACAATAATAAAAGCAGTATAGGATACAAACTAATTATCCGTATACTGCTTTTTATGTTTAGTGGAATCATGCATCAATTTCTCCGTCTTTGTTTTGGTGGTGCGTTCATGTGTACTGAAGGAATTGGATTGGCGATTTTTCTCCACATCCTTGCCAACAGTTCTTTTTATATGCATTCGCTTCTTTTTCGCCCTAGATTGAGCCATGTTCATTCCCTCCTTTTAACAATTATAGTAACGGAAACGAAAGAAAAAGTAAAACCTCGTAAGCAAAAACTTACGAGGTTTATGACATAGATTTAGTGAGATACGTCCTGTACAGAAATACCTGTGTTTGCTTTAACGTCAACTTCACGATACTTTGCATCATCAGTTTCTTTAGAAAGTAATGTGCCGATGAAACCACCAAGGAAACCAAGTGGTACAGAGATTAGAGCAGGGTTCGTTAACATAATTAACGGATCACCCACAAAAATCGCCTTCCCTTCAACTGGATTCCATACGTTAGGTGACATAGCTACTAATACTAATGCAGAGATTAAACCTGTTAACATCGCTGTAACAGCACCAGCTGTATTAAAGCGTTTCCAATAGATTGTGTAAATAATAACTGGGAGGTTAGCAGAACCTGCAATACAGAATGCTAAAGATACTAAGAACGCAACGTTTAATGTTTGTGCACCAAGTGCTAATAAAATAGAAATGACAGCGATCGTAATTGAACCGATACGAGCTGCAAGAACTTGCTCTTTTTCAGTAATTTTACCCTTTTTAATGATTTGACCATAAATATCATGTGATAGGGCAGAGGCACCTGAAAGTACAAGACCTGCTACTACCGCTAAAATTGTTGCGAATGCTACCGCACATACGAATGAGAATAGAATGTCGCCACCTAGTGCTTCTGCAAGAAGTGGGGCAGCCATATTACCAGCAGCGTTTGCCGCGATAATATCTTCTTTTCCAACGAATGCTGCTGCACCGAAACCTAAGAAAATTGTTAAAACGTAGAAAATACCTACAATCCAAGTAGCCCAAATAACAGATGAACGAGCCGTTTTTGCATCTTTTACTGTGAAGAAACGCATTAAGATATGTGGAAGACCCGCAGTACCTAATACTAATGCAATTAACATAGAAATTGTGTCAAGTCCATTTGTATATTTTAGACCTGGGTTTAAATAAGCAGCACCACTGTCAGTTGCTGTAGTCATTTCTTTAAACATTGTTGCAATACTGAAGCCAAACTCTTTTAATACTAAGAATGAGATAATAACTGTACCTAGCATTAAAAGACAAGCTTTAATAATTTGAACCCATGAAGTTGCTGTCATACCACCGAATAATACGTAAGTTGTCATCATGAAACCTACGATCAATACAGCTACCCAGTAGTCGATACCTAAAAGTAATTGAATAAGTGCTCCTGCACCAACTAGTTGTGCAATCATGTAGAATAAAACAATTGTAATAGTGCTTAAAGCAGCTGTTCCACGTACTTTTGAGTTATTGAAACGAGCTGTAATCATGTCAGCTAAAGTGAATTTTCCAAGGTTACGTAATGGTTCAGCAACGATGTATAATACCACTAAGTAAGCTACTAAATAACCAATAGAGAAGAAGAATCCGTCAAATCCAAATAATGCTACTGCACCTGCAATCCCTAAGAAAGAGGCAGCTGATAAATAGTCACCTGCGATAGCTAGTCCATTTTGCCAGCCTGTTAAGCCCCCACCAGCTGTATAGAAGTCACTTGCAGAAGATGTACGTTTAGATGCCCACCATGTGATAACTAATGTTAAACCAACAATGGCTACGAAGAAGAATATGGCTGTAAAACTCATTCCGTTATTCATCGGCGGCCACCTCCGTTCTCGTATTCTGCGATAATCGCTTTTGCTTCTCTGTCGAAGTTGTTTGCTTTAGCTACATATAAATGACATAACCCCCATGTCATGATGAATAGCCCTGCGGAATAAATCCACACCCAAGTAATTTCCCCAAATGCCTTTTGGTGTAGAATTGTTGTGTACGATGTCAGAATTGGTAACAACATGTAGGCCAATAAAAATATGGCAGTTATAGACCAAAGAAAAGAGTTCTTTCTGCGTACAAGAGACTTAAAGGATTCTTGGTTTGCAATTGCATCATAGTCAATCACGACACCTTTTTTTGCTTGATTGTTTGCCATTAACATTCCCCATTTTGTGTATATTTTTTCTGCCTTAAGACTTGATTTTGCTAGTTTAGTGAATTCACATTCTCATTTTATGAAAGAGTTCACAAAATTGCAATACATTTCAGAAAAATTATGTAAAAAAAATTTTTCTGAAAATAGTCCTGAAAGAGAAAAAAACCTCCTAAACCAAGAATATCTAGGGTTTTAGAATATTCAGATAAATAAATGAAGCAAAGAGAAATCTAGATTCTTGACAAAAAAAGAACGATAAATCCGCAAAAATGCCTTGGTTTTTTATCCATATTTAAATACTATTGCCTTAGTGAAAATTGGTTTTTTTCTGTATTTTGGAAGTCGAATAATATTGTTCGATAAGTAATTTGCTAGTTGTGGAATAACAAAAAAGGCGAAAAACTCGACCAAAAATCAAATTTTTTGCCTGTTTTTTTGTATATTTTGAATTTCGATTCATTATGCATACGGTGTATAAAAATTAATGTGAAATATCAGATACAGAAACTCCAGTATTCGCTTTTACACGAATTTCTTTATAAATACGTTCTGCCTCTTCAGTCGGCACTTTACTAGATGAAAGTACTGATCCTAAATAACCTGCAATAAAGCCTAATGGAATGGTAATAATGGCTGGTACAGCTAGTGGTACAAGTGGTTTACCAACAAAAATAGCTGCGCCTTCAACAGGACTCCATACATTTGGTCCCATTGCTCCTAAGATTAAACAAGAAATTAAACCTGTTAGCATCGCTGCTACAGCACCAGTAGAGTTGAACTTCTTCCAATAGATCGTATAAAGAATTACAGGTAAATTCGCGGATGCACCAATACAAAACGCAAATGACACTAAGAATGAAACGTTTAAGCTTTGTGCAAACAGGGCTAACACAATGGAGACAATTGCAATTGAGATAGAGCCTGTCCGTGCTGCTACTACCTGCTGCTTTTCCGTTAATTTTCCACCTTTAATAATTTCTCCATATATATCGTGTGAAATTGCTGATGCTCCTGTTAAAACTAAGCCGGAAACAACCGCTAAAATTGTCGCAAAGGCTACCGCACCGATAAATGCCATCAACACATCTCCACCTAAATAATGTGCCAGCAGTGGGGCAGCTGTATTACCAGCCTTACTTTCAGCTAAAATTTGATCTAAGCCTACAAAGTTTAACGCACCGAAGCCTAAAAATATTGTTAATGAGAAGAAGATAGCCGTAATCCAAGTTGTCCATGATATAGACGAGCGTGCCGTTTTGGCATCTTTTACAGTAAAGAAGCGCATTAAAATATGTGGCAAACCAGATGTTCCTAAAACTAAGGCCATCATCATCGATACTGAATCAATCGTGCTTGTGTATTTAATTCCTGGTATAAGGAATTCCTCCCCATGATCGACAGCAATGGTGTCAAACATTTTCATTAGTGAGAAATCAAATTTCACTAATACTAATGTAGCTAATAAGCCTGTCCCGAATAATAGTAGACTAGCTTTAATAATTTGTACCCAAGAAGTTGCTGTCATACCACCGAATAATACGTAGGTAGTCATCATCACACCTACAATTAACACGGCAATCCAATATTCAATGCCGAATAGTAGTTTAATTAATGCACCAGCACCTACTAGCTGTGCAATCATATAAAGAATGACTATAATAATCGTACCTGATGCTGCCACGCCACGAATTCGCTTTTCATTAAAACGAGCCGTTAACATGTCAGCAAGTGTATAGCGGCCTAAATTACGCATAGGCTCAGCAATAATATATAGAAGAACTAAGTTGGCTACAACATAGCCCACAGAGAAAAAGAAACCGTCAAAGCCAGTTAAAGCAATCGCACCAGACACACCAAGAAAGGCTGCAGCTGATAAATAATCACCAGCAATTGCAAAGCCATTTTGCCACCCCTTTAATCCGCCGCCAGCTGTATAAAAATCAGCTGCTGAGGAAGTGCGCTTTGCTGCAACATAGGTAACAACAAGTGTTAAACCAACAATAGCTAGAAAGAAACCTACGGATACAATATTCATTTAGTTACCACCTTTCGCACGATATTCGGCTAACACAGCAGCTGCAGCTTTATCGAATGAAGCAGCTTTTTTTACATATACTGTACAGAGCACGATGGTCATTACAAATAATCCAGCTGAGTACACCCATACCCCTGTAATATTTCCGAATAATTTTTGTTGTAGTACAGGCTGAAATGCAAGAATCGGAAGCAAAATATAAAGAATAAGAAACACTGCAGTAATCGAAAAAAGGAAGGTGTTTTTCTTTTTTACAAAGCTATTGAACGATTCCATTGCCTCAATTGCATGATAATCAATGGGTGGTGCTTGTTTTTCACTAGAAACATTCGCCATTATTATTCCCCCTAAAGTTATATATTTCTGTTTTAAACGACATATTTCTTTTTCGTTCGCCGTTATATTCACTTATTTTATGGGGGATATTCTTATAATGCAATACTAATTTTTGAGTTTTTATAATTTTTAGTCATTTCATTTTTATGGTAATAACATAGAAATATTAAGGGTTTACTAGAAAAATATTGTATGGAAGAGAGTATTTATTTCTATTGATATAATATTCTTGAAATAGATTGCTGCTAATAAAAATGACTACAGGAGAAAATATGAACTTAAAAGAGAATATTCTGTAATTTATTATTCTGCTATTAATATCCAGCGACGTTTGAAAGTGTGAAACTAATTGTTATATAACAATGATTTTTTTCTTTGGGAAATAACGAAAATAATAAAAAAAAGCTTTGAAAATTTTTTTGAAAAGGAGAGCCATTTGGAAGAAGTAGAGTGGTGTAATTCCAAAAATAGTTAATGTTCACAACTTACACAAAATGCATCGATTGGATAAGTTCATTATCTTGTATTTGGCATCTAGAATGCATAAAATAAGGTGAAGAAATGAAGGGAAGTGTGCAAAAATAAATGAAAAAGAAAAGCATGCTGCTAGTTCTAGTACTAGCATTTAGTAGCATTTTAGCTGCTTGCGGAAGTTACAAGTTTGAGCCATCTCTAAATATTGAGGTTCAAGATTTTAATGTAACCAATCAAAAAAATGAACAAGTGAGCCTGGATAATTTAAAGGGCAAGCCTTGGTTGGCCATGTTTATTTTTACAAACTGTACGACAATCTGTCCGCCTATGACATTTAATATGACAGAAGTACAGCAGGCGCTACAGGATGAAGGTCTTGAAGATTATCAAATTGTTGCATTTAGTGTAGATCCGGAAGTGGATAAGCCAGACGTATTAACAAACTATTTAAATACGTATAACGTTGTAGATGAAAGCAAATGGCAGCTATTAACAGGTTATCAGCAGAAATTTATCGAGCAATTTGCACGTAAATCATTCAATTCATTAGTCAAAAATGATCCTAACTCAGACCAAGTCATACATATGTCGAGCTATTATTTAGTGAATGCAGATGGCACAGTTGTAAAAGACTATGATGGCGCGACAAACGTACCAGTTGAAACAATCGTTGGAGATATGAAGGCTCTTATCAATGAAAGCAAGTAACACAGAGGTCCATGTGACCTCTGTGTTTTTTTGTTGTTTAGGGACACGCATGCTTAAATTGATTCGTCTCGATTTACTTTCTCAATATTGCACGGAATAGCCCTGTATTATATTGTTGTATTCACAACGGTTCAATAACTTAAACTATTCAACTAATTAAAGGAGGTATTTAATCTATGACAAAACAGGAACAACTACACATCATTAAAGAAAATTTTATGAACTGTCAAAAGGTATTATTGGCAATTGGTGATGTAACACGTCAATCTATTTTACTTGTTCTAATGGCAACGGATTGTCAAACAGGCTTGCGTGTTGGCGAAATCACAGAGCAAACACATCTTTCTAGACCTGCTGTGTCACACCATCTTAAAATTTTACGAGATGCTGGCGTGATTTTAATGCGTAAAGAAGGGACAAAAAACTTTTATTTTATAGATATACGTACGAAATTAGGTTTACTAAAAACACTTGTTACAGATATTGAATCGTTGTTAAAGGAATATTATTGAAACGACTGATATCGGACATTTATAGGAGGAATAAACAATGAAAGCAATGGTAATTGATAAATATGGCAATGCTCCAATGCGTTTAGCAGATGTGCCTACACCTAATATTGGTGAATATGAGATACTAACAGAAATTCGTGCGGCCAGTATTAATCCTATCGATTTTAAAATACGGGATGGAAAAGTAAAACTGTTAATTAAGTATGAAATGCCCCTAATCCTTGGAAATGATTTTTCAGGAATTGTGGTAAAGGTTGGTACAAAGGTAAGTCGATTTAAAGTAGGAGATGAAATATACGCACGGCCACGTAAAAGCAAAATCGGCACCTTTGCCGAATTTATTGCAATTCATGAAGATGACATAGCGTTAAAGCCTAAAAATTTAAGTTTTGAGGAAGCTGCAGCCATCCCACTCGTTGGGTTAACTTCATACCAAGCATTGCATGACATCATACAATTACAAAAAGGACAAAAAATATTGATTCATGCAGGGTCTGGTGGTGTCGGTACTTTTGCTATTCAACTAGCTAAATTAATGGGAGCAACCGTAGCAACGACTGCTAGTGAAGCTGGGACAAATCTAGTAACAACTCTCGGTGCTGATGAAGTGATCAACTACAAGACAGAAAAGTTTGAGGAGCTATTAGAAAATTACGATGCAGTTTTCGACACACTTGGAGGGACGACACTCGAAAAATCCTTTGAGGTAGTTAAACGTGGAGGAAAAATCGTTTCAGTTTCAGGTTTACCGAATGCACGCTTTGCGAAAGAACATGGCTCAGGTTTTTTAAAAAAATTATTGTTTTCAGCAGCAAGTTATAAACTGACTGCACTTGAAAAGAAGCATGATGCTCAATATTCATTTTTATTTATGAAGCCAAGTGGTGAGCAATTACGTATAATTGCGGACTATATTGAATCGGGTAAAATCAAACCAGTCATAGATAGAACTTTTTCATTTGAAGAAGCTCAACAAGCAATGGAGTATGCCGAGTCTGGAAGGGCTAAGGGGAAGATAATTGTTAAAATCAAGTAGTCATCTAAGCGACTCTAGTTGTTATGCAATGTTGGCAAAGCAAATGTTAACTTATAAATTTTGTTTTATTACCGCAAACTTTGCCATAAATAAGCTCTAGAATTAGGTAGAAGATGAAGATTGACTATAGTATCACATATCCTTATACTGTTCTCATATTTCATTTAGAAAAAAAGGATGATTTAAATGAAGAAAGCAGTGAAAATAGCCTCCTAAAACTAACCAAAATTTTAGGAGGCGTGAAAAAATGAAATTTTATTTGATAGACCGCGAGAATTGGCAACGAAAAGAGTATTTTGAACACTATTTGCAACAACAAACATCATTCAGTATAACGAATGAAATTAATATTACTGTTTTGATGGAAAATTTAAAGAAAAAGAATTTGAAGCTATATCCTGCGTTTATTTTTATGATTACTAAAATAGTCAATGCATATCAAGAATTCAGAACAAACTTTAACGCAGAAGGACAGTTAGGGTATTGGGAGGAAATGTTGCCTTCATACACAATTTTTGATAAACAGTCATGCACATTTTCTTGCGTTTGGACATCCAATTTCACTACATTTACTGAATTCCACACTCAATATGAACAAGATGTAGAAACATATAATGGTATAGGTCGAATGTTTCCAAAAATGCCTATACCCGAAAACAATATTCCTATCTCCATGATACCTTGGTGTTCTTTCACCGGATTTAATTTGAACATTCATAATGGTGGAGATTATTTATTACCGATTATAACGGGTGCTCAATATACTTCTATAAATGGGGAGTACCGCTTACCAATTTCATTACAATTGCATCATGCTGTTTGTGATGGTTATCATGCGGGGATTTTTATGAATGAGCTGCAAAGACTTGCTGATAATAGTGAAGAATGGCTATAGTTTTTATGAAAGGAGCTGTGATTGCAGCTTCTTTTTTACTGGAAATAGCAGTTTATTTGTAAAGAGAAGATGGAAGCATCCGTCATAGCTTTAACAATCCATTTTGATTTTATATTCAATAAAATTCATTTTTGAACAAAACTACAGGAACTTGAAATTACCTTTAATTCGTTTTTACCTTTTTGCTAAACCCTTGTTTAACATATGTCATCTTCAATACGTTCCCCAGCTAGGATCCCTATCACTTTTGGCTAAGTAATCGTAACAGAAGCATTTTCTACTAGAATTACCTTTTAATCTAAAAACTTAATTTCAGCAATATCGAATATACCTGATCGGTAGCAAGTTCCTCGTTGATAAGTAACATCCGCATTTACCATTGCCTTTCGTAATCTTTCATCATCTTCATAAATTACATTGAATTAAATTTGCAAGAAATCACCGTTTTATTTATAACAGTTTAGTAACAAGAGAGACTTTCTATTTATATGAAATTTATAGTAAACTAACCAAAAGGGAGGAGAGATATCATGTTTAAACAACTGATTGTTGGTGACACATCGCAAGAATTAACCGCTACACGTCGCATTTTGGAACGTTTGCCTGAGGAGCATCTGTCATGGAAGCCACACGAGAAATCGATGACGCTCGGTGGGCTAGCCACACATTTGATTAACATATTGAACTGGCAAATCGCTATACTTCAATACTTAGAGTTTGATCTTTTAACCGTACCCCTAAGAAGAGATCCATTAGAAAAACAATCTGATATTCTAAATGAGTTTGATGGAAACGTTGCCAAACTTGAACACTTGCTTGCTGAATGTGACGAGAAAATGCTAGGTGAAGAATGGACATTGCGTCAAGGTGATCATATCATCCGCTGCGAGCCACGAGCACTTGCATTCCGTACCTTCGGACTAAGCCATATGGTCCACCACAGGGCGCAACTCGGGGTATACTTGCGCCTTCTCGATATTCCCGTCCCTGGCATCTACGGTCCCTCGGCCGACGAACAAACACCATGAGCGAAGGTTCTTCATTCGAAAAAGGTAGAAACCTAGATTGAAAGCTCATATTTTAGCAAATGTCTGCCACCTTAAATGAAAATGCTTAGTATAAAAGGAACGTCCAAAACTAATTGTCTTATAAAGGACAAGGAGTTTTGGGCTATTTTTATTTTATTGGATTAATTAGGTATGGTTGATAATTAGATTTATTTTGATATTTGAGTTTTGTAAATAGATAGATGCTTCAGAATTTGTATTAATCCTAAGTGGATGGTCAAAAAAATTTAAAATTGGATGGTGATAAAAAATATAAATCCTTTATCATTGAAAGGCAGATAATAAAACATCCATATAGCCCAATTACATATTAATAAGAAATCAATTTATTAATATAGTAATAGCTATTAATAAAAAATGGCTGAAAGAGTTGATATAATATGACAACGGGATTGATTATTACAATAGTGATTGGATCTATTATTAAATTGTTAATGAGCCCACCAAGTATAGCTGTGGCATGGGTAGTAAATAAATTTGAGCTTCACAAAGAACTCGACTCAAAAGAAGTTACGGTCACGTTTAATGGAAATAATTTAGAAGAGGGAGAAAAAATAAGATTTATAGAATTTTTTAATAAAGCTATCTTTTTGAAAAAATATTATATATTTCCGGGCAATGAAAAATTATTTTTACGACCTGAGACGAATGTTACACCCTTTGTCATCAACTTAAAAAGTGGCAAAAAAGATGTGGATTTCTTAATTTTCCCCTACGATGATCATGTGGATGTAGTTAAAAAGCGTAAAGAGAAAGTGATTTCATATAGTCTTTGTTCAGAAAATCTACAAAAGTTCACTATATAAACAACTAATTAAATTTTTGAAAAGTAGGGATTCGGTCAAAACTGTGGTTTCGGTGCAGAATCCCTCTTCTATACGGACTTCTGATCTCTCAACTTTACAATAAATCGTCTTCTTTTATTGCATTCTTACATATACCTTATGTATAACGGATAGGTAGTGCTAAGGAAGAATTAAAAGCTGTTTTTTTGAAAAAACCCCAATTTCTCTGTATAAAATTAGAGAAATTGAGCTTTGCTTTTATTATCGATTTGCATTTGTTTGAATTGTAAACTTAGAGACATTTTTCTCCATTGTATTAGCTAACTTTGCTAATTCTTCACTAGAATGGGCAACTTCATAAATGGAGGTTGTTTGATTCTGTAAATATGCGGCTGCTTCTTCCGTCCCAGCTGCATTTTCTTCGGATATGGCAGATAAGTTTTGTAGAATATCTATGACTTCGTCTTTTTTTTCACCCATATTATTGCCTAAGTTATATAAATCCTCAATTACCGTTTTTATTTTTTCAATAGAAACTGCAACATCTTCGAATTTGCCATTTGTAGTTTCAACACTTTTTGTTTGCGAATTGACAAGATTATTCACTTCTTGCATTGTTTGAACTGCTTGTCCCGTTTTTCCTGTTAAATCCCCTATAACCGTGGCAATTTCCTTAGTGAATTGATTGGATTGTTCTGCCAACTTCCGTATTTCGTCCGCAACGACCGTAAATCCTTTTCCTGCTTCACCAGCTCTAGACGCTTCAATAGCCGCATTTAGAGCTAGTAAATTCGTCTGTTCCGCAATAGTTCTTATCATTTGACTTGCATTTTGAATTTTCCCAGAGCTTTCGTTAGTCGTGAGAATGATAGTATAAATTTCTTTTGCTGCCATATTATTTTCTTCTGTTGTAGCAACAAGCTCCTTTAATATGAGTAAACTCTCATCTTTTATATTGCTTACTTCATCGACAAATTTATTTAGGTTTTCTAAATGACCTTGATTATTTTCAATTAATTCTCCAAGCTCTCCAATACTGGTAGTCCCGTATTCGGTATCTTTTGCCTGTTCCACTGCACCCTTAGCGATGTCTTCAACAGCGGATGATAAATCCTTTGAAGACTCTAAAGAAATACTTGTAGCATCTTTAAGTTCTTCAGATGATGCAGTTACCTTTTTTGAAGTTAGACTGATTTCATTAAGTAAATCGACAAAATTGTTCTGCATCTCATTTAATGCATATGTAAGCTTGCCTACTTCATCGTTTCTACTTGTATACTTTTGGTTGATTAACTCAGTGAATTCTCCTTTTCCCATTTCATTGCATTTATCAACTGCTAACAACAAAGGTTTGAACATTTTATTAAAAATAACAATCATTAGTATAATGATGATTAAACAGCCAACACCAACTGTCATAATTTCCTTTATTAAAATTTCATTCGTGACCTTTGTGATATCGCCCTCAAAAATACCTACATCCATAGAACCGTATAACGTATTATTTATGTAAATGGGTACCATTATATCGAACGTCCAACTTTTCTGAACATCAGCATAAAATCTACTCGTCATAGTTTTCCCATTTTTTGCTCCATCAACAGAGTAGGGGTCATCTTCATAGTTTTTACCTACTTTTTCTTGATCACTATGAGCAATTGCCGTAACGTTTTTATCAATGACAACTGCATAAGCTATTCCACTTTGCTTAGCTTTGTTTTCAACGAAATTTTGCAATTCCACTGTAGGATTAGATGTGGAAAGTAAGATATTCTCCGCTTGACGTGCAATTTCATCGACTTGTTGGATACTCTTTTCTAATAGCGCATCTGAAACATTTTCTTTAACTGTACTAATATTCAAGTAGGAACTAATACTGATAACCGAAATAAACAGCAAAAGTGAAATTCCGATAATGCGATTTTTTAAACTTCCATTTCTGACCTTACCATTTTTCAGCTGTTGACTCATAGATACTTACCACCTTCTTTTTAACTATCTCAACTTTTTTTAATTATAGTTCTTTAGTTATGTATTATCAATATTATTTGGAACAAAGATGTTACTTTAGGTTATTAATTCTAACTGTATGAAAACTTGCCCTTAGTTGGTGCTCTTCCATATCTTTTTTAGCGGTTTATTTTCCGTACCGTACTAGTTGCAAATAGGATTACATCCATTCGTAAAACTTAATTTTTTTCTAAATATGTATGGGGTAAATAAGGTTTACATAATTAATGCATTTCTTGAATTGACATGCTGGAACGAGTGAGTCATTTTTTCTGGGAAATTTATCTTTACATTCAAGTTACTTTAAGGTTTAACATTAGACTTAGGGAGATGGTAATTTGACTGAATTCATGAATATACAGCTTTTTTCTGAAAAAACGGGTATTTCTAAAAGTGCATTAAGGTATTATGAGGCAAAGAATTTACTTATACCACGGGAAAGAAGCGCGAATGGTTATCGGGTATATTCCAATGATCAAATCGCGACAGTAAAGTTGATTTCCAGTTTACGTTTAGCGGATATACCAATAAAAGATATAAAAGTTTATTTAATGGAGAACGATGAAGCAAAACAAAAGCAGATGATGGAGAATTGGATTAATAATATTAACAAGAAAAGGGATCATTTAACGGTCAGCCTACGCTATTTAGAAAGTGATTCTATAAGGAGCGAGATTTATCTAACAGAAAAAAGTGCAGAACAAATTATTTGGTATAATGCTGAATCTAAAATAGGAGAATTCAAAGAACACTTTTTGCGTAGAGGAAATGAATTAAAAAAATTAAAAATTCCTATTAAAAATTGTTACTTGAAATATGTATCTGGTAATGATTTTATTAAAGCACAAATTGGTTTTGGTATCCCAATTGATCTAGAAATAAATACTTTATCAGAAACTGCCTTTATAGAACACATACCGCAATGCATCTGTATTGCAATGCCTTATCATGATTCAATCTCAATAATTCAAAATGGTTATCACAAATTGTTACGCTATGCTTCCGAACATAAATGGACACCAACGTCTTCAATCCTGGAGTGGTATCATGGTGTGGATTTTACTGAATTGGATTTGTTAATGCCAGTTACTCAAATTGTAAGGAGAGGGGTATGAGACATGGAAGAGTTGTTTGTAGGCGTTGTTGAGTTAAAAGGTAGTTATAATGATTTAGGATTGACACAAAGTGAAGAGATTAAATCATCCATGTTGTTCGAACAATTAAATTTGCTTCAAACGTTAAGTACTAACACTAATTCAACAAAGGCTCAAAAAATACTAAAGACTGTTTCACCAGGTATTTTAGAGGAACTTAAAGGTATAGCAAAAGGGCTAGAGATGGAGTTAGACCTTATCGTGAAGCTATATAGCGGATATGATGTATCTTTTCCACCGATGGGCTGTACTACATTTATAAATGATAATTATTACGCACGTAATTATGATTTTAGTCCAGAGTTATATGATGCAAGACTCGTATTTTGTAATCCAACAGATGGCTATGCAAGTGTTGGATTTAGCCATTCTGTAATTGGCAGGCTTGATGGGATGAATGAGCGAGGGCTTGTTGTTGGATTACATTTGTAAATAATCATGACAAAGAAGAAGGTTTTATGGCAACAACAATTGTTCGAATGTTATTAGATCAGTGTGGATGTATAAAAGAGGCAGTCGACTTTATTTCAAATATTCCTCATGGATATTGTTACAATTATTCGATCACAGATCCAAGTGGAGTAGGGGTAGTCGTAGAAGCTTCTCCCCACAAACAGGTTATCCGTCTCGGAAATTCACTATCCTGTACAAATCATTTTGAATCAGAAATATTACAAGAGAAAAATAGAAGAGAGATACAAGGCTCATTAAAGCGGAAGGAATATGTAAATAGTCTTTTAAAAAAGAAACTTTCATCAATATCATTATATAATAATTTTAATGATGGAAACTCTCCCTTGTTTTTTAAATACTATAAAGAGTATTTTGGAACGTTACATACAGTGATCTATTCACCAAAAGATTTATCTCTGATAATCGGTGTAGGAGAGAGTTGTGAACCAATTAAGGTTTCGTTAAAGGATTATTTGGACGGGACTTTAACTATTCCAGGTGTTATTAAAGGAAAAATTAATATAAACTGATTTCTTAATTGGTCATTATAGTTATATTAGGTGCCATTTTGAATGTTAGAGATATTAAAAGAAGAAAGAAAACTTAATTGTCCTTTTAATTGCTGACGGAAGCACCAATACATAATCATTGAGCATGTATTGGTGCGTGTATTTTATTGCATTTAGTTTACATAATAAAATTAATGGTAACTAAATTTTCACTATTAATTTTCTAGGGGCATGTTTGACAATAAGGACAACTATGCCTATATAGTAGCTAAGATACTTTAATTACTTCAATATATCGATACATGCCATTCAACATTACAGGATGATCTTTTTCTATTTTTATCCGTTGTTTGTTTTGAATAATGAGTGTTTCAAAATTTCTACCAATATCGGTTCCTAACAAACTTATTAATGGACGTAACAGCTTTTTTGTATATGTTATTTTTTGATTTTTAGGAGCAAATTTATCAAAAATCAACACTCTTCCATCTTTTTTTAAAACTCTTATCATTTCTCCAAAACATTTACTTCCATCAGGAACGACCGAAAGAATTAAACTCGCTACAATATAGTCAAAGGATTCATCTTCAAACGCCATTTTTTGAGCATCCATTTCTAAAAAATGAATAGTAGAGTTCTTGAATTTATTTTTAGCTTTATTTAACATGTCAGGAGAATAATCAATGGCTGTAATATCATATTTAGCGTAATCAATTAATTCTAAATCCGCTCCAGTACCAATGCCTACATACAATATTTTTTGTTTGCTTTTAAAAGGTACTTCTTGAAAAATCCTCCTTCTCGCTTTTAGAAAAATACCTGTGTTAAAAAAGCTATCGTAGAAGGAAGAGCCTATCTTGTAAATTATTTTGTTCCATGTATTATTCAATCTATCATCCAACCCTTCAACAGCGTATTTAAGTATATGAATTTTTATAATTCTGTGAACCCTCCGAAAATGGAAGTACTTTACTGTTATCATATCAAAATATAAAAAAATTCCTATTAAAATTAAAATGAGCTTAAAGGCGGGGACTGTGCAATGTGCTCGAAGATCTTAGAAAAAGGGTCATTATAGTTGAGTTAAAATTTTAGGTATTATATAAAAAACAATAATAATATAATCCAAAACAATTTAATTTTATCGCAAAACGATAAATTCTGTGGTAAATTGATAATGTTATTAAATAAGTGAGGTGCTGAAAATGAGTGTTAAACGAGGTTCAACGACTTTCTTAAAGGTTATTATTTTTCTGGCTGGAATTGCAATTCTTACTTTATGTATATTTTTAGTGCCTCAAATCGCTAATTTCGCATCAAGTTTGTATCCAAATTTTTCTCCAATGACAACTCTTATTTTCACCGTGATGTATGGAGCGGCCGTGCCTTTTTTCTTTGCTCTCTATCAGGCTTTTAAACTTTTAAAGTATATTGACGAGGATACTACGTTTTCAAAGTTATCTGTAAAGGCATTAAAGAAGATAAAGTGTTGCGCGATTTTAATCAGTGGGTTGTATGCTTTAGGAATGCCGATCTTCCATTTTATAGCAAGGAAAGTTGACCCTCCTATTGGCATAATAGTGCTCATTATTATTTTCGCTTCATTGATGATTGCTGTTTTTGCTTCTATCCTCCAACGGCTTCTACAAGAAGCGATTCATATAAAATCAGAAAATGATTGGACGGTCTGAGGTGGATGATGTGGCTACTATTATTCATATTGATGTGATGTTAGCAAAACAAAAAATGGGCATATCGGAGCTTTCCGAAAGAGCTGGATTGACTATGGTGAATCTTACTATTGTGAAAAATGGGGGAGCAAAAGCGGTTGTTTTTTCAACATTAGAAGCAAGACTTTGGATTACCAGCAAGTTGATATTTTAGCGTACAAAGGTGACGAAGACAGTTACAATAGAAGTGAAAAAATGGTATGGAACAGTCATTTTTCAGCATATTGGAAGGAACGTTAAGGAATGAGGATCTACCCGCAGATGGTAGCAAGACTGACACTTGTGTTTATGCCAAAATAAATTAAATTGGTGAATTCTATTTATCTAATAAAATATCATCTGCAATTTAAATGGGTTATGAAGAAATTTTATATTGACAAAATATTTTTTTGCTGTAAAATGAAAAACAATTCAAAAATATTTGTATAGAACAAAGGCTATGAAAAGAAATAGTATCAATTATTTTTACGAACAGAAAGTTACCGGTTGATGAGAGGTGCATGTAAAACGATTGAGAATTCATCTTGGAGCTGTGTACCGAAAAGATCATTCTAAGTAGGCTACACCGGTAAGCACCCGTAATCATGTGCGAGAGTATCGTCAAATGACCGTACTTCTTAAGGTAAGTAATGTGAATTGCTTATAAATTAAAGGTGGTAACACGAGTTGAATCGTCCTTTTGGTTAATCCAAAAGGGCGTTTTTTTTTATTCCTTTTTTGAGCAAAGTATTTGAAAATCTAAATGTAATAGGAGTTAGACATTATGAAAGACAATCATCAAGATTCACAGCTAAAGCGCGGATTAAGTACTCGTCACATGCAATTAATTGCACTTGGCGGATCCATTGGGGTCGGTTTATTTTATGGCTCTAGTTCAACCATTCAAATGGCTGGGCCCTCTATTTTACTAGCTTATTTAATTGGCGGATTAGTTATTTTCACAATTATGCGTGCATTAGGCGAAATGGCAGTAGAGGAACCTGTATCAGGCTCGTTCAGTACGTACGCGAATAAGTATTTAGGACGCTTTGCTGGGTTCTTATCGGGTTGGACGTATTGGTTCATGTGGATTGTCGTTGGCATGGCAGAATTAACAGTAGTCGGTGTATACATTAACTACTGGTTCCCTGATATTCCACAATGGGTAACTGCCCTTGTAGTACTTGTTATGATGACGCTTGTAAACTTAGCAAATGTAAAAGCCTACGGAGAATTCGAATTCTGGTTTGCGATGATTAAAGTTGTTGCGATTATAGGTATGATCGTTCTAGGATTAGCCATTATTTTCTTCGGTGTTGGCAACCAAGGTGAAGCAATTGGCTTCGATAATTTATGGGCACATGGCGGTTTTATGCCAAATGGATTCCATGGTATTTTAATGTCATTAGTATTAGTTATGTTCTCATTCGGTGGAGTTGAATTAGTTGGTATTTCTGCAGGAGAAGCAAAAAATCCTAGCAAGTCAATTCCTTCAGCTATTAACAACATTGTTTGGCGTATTTTAATTTTCTATATTGGTGCATTAGGCGTTATGATGATTATTTATCCATGGAACGAAGTTGGTTCAGAAGGTAGCCCGTTTGTTCAAATTTTTGATTACGTCGGCATCCCTGCTGCTGCTCACATTATTAACTTTGTTGTCATTACAGCAGCAATGTCTGCATTTAATAGTGGTCTATACGGTTCAGGACGTATGCTACATAACTTATCAGTACAAAAAAATGGTCCAACATATTTCAAATCAGTAAGCAAAAACGGTAGTCCAAGTAGAGGGATTTTATTTTCTTCAGCAGTGTTACTAATGGCGGTTGTCTTAAACTATGTAGTACCTGAAAAAGTGTTCATCTATATTTCTGCTGTTGCAACTGTTGCAGTCATTACAAGTTGGATGATTATATTATTAGCACAATTGAAATTTAGAAAGTCAAAAACGAAAGAGGAAGTAGCCGAGCTGAAATTTAAAATTCCGCTTTATCCACTTTCTACGTATATTGCCATTGCATTCTTATTAATGGTGATTGTGCTAATGGCATTTATTCCAGATATGCGTATTGCGCTATATGTCGCACCAGTTTGGTTTTTAATCTTATTTGTTGGATACAAAGGTATAAATGTGAAAAAATAGTTAAATCATTTTAATTAACCGATATTTCCTTCAATGGGACGTAAATCGATTGGATACACCTAACTTAAGATTAATCATTTGTATGGTTTAGAAAACGTGAATGTCCCAAAAAGAAATCAAAGTCCAAGAAATGCTGTTAAACCAACATTTCTTGGACTTTTTCTATGAAAAAAGATAAACTTTGGAGGAACAGCACGGCCATAAAACTTATAACGAAATTAAGTTTTGGATATATCGTATTATGAAATAATGCTTTAATAAAGGAGCTGTATAAAATGGATGAACAAAAAGATACAGAAATAACACGCCCTTCAAAAGCAGAAAACATTCTATCTCAGATCAATAGTAAAACGAAGCTAGGCGACCTACGAAAAATCGCGAAGGACATAAAAAAAGACCATGAACTAGCTATGGAACTTTGGTCAACCAAAGAGTTTTTACCTAGACTATTAGCGATTTTAATTATGGACAAAAAATGTCTTTCACATGAAGTGTTAAATAAGCTTGATAAGGATATGCAGACTCACACTTTTGATGAGCGAAATAACTTAATGGATTGGTTAATGGCGAATCAGCTCACAAAAGACAAGAAGAAAATTGAGTTGATGGAGTCATGGGAGAATAGTCAATCAACTCTTCAAAGGCGAGCTTTCTGGTATTATCAAGGGCGATTGAGATGGACTGGGCAAATACCCCCTGATAATACTGCACACCTGCTATCTGCATTAGAAGCTAATATTATGCAGGAAGAACCGGAAGTACAGTGGGCTATGAATTTCACCGCAGGCTGGATAGGTGTTTATGATGAAAAGAATCGTGCACGTTGTATTAAACTTGGTGAGAAAACGGGTCTTTACAAAAATGAAAAAGTGGCAAAAGGATGTACGCCCAGCTATTTGCCAGAATTCATTACGATTGAAGTGAACAAACGACAAAACAATTAGTTACCTCTGAAAAATAAATTAGGCTTTCTTGCAAAATAATCCGGCGCTTTTCAGAACTAAGGAAAGCGTCTTTATGATAGTAATAATTTCTGCTTCTCCTCATATTCAAACAACTTTGCCCTCTAGAAAAGATTTCCTGAAATACTTTCTTTTTCGATTCGAAATGATCCTAGCATATAACCAAACAGTAGCTAATTAAACCTCCGTCAGACTTAATTGATATGAATTGTTTTTCTAGAAAATATTATACATTTCCATATTTTACTCTCTATTAATATTTGTAGCAGTCATGTAAACTACGTCTATTGGTAAAAATTTAATAGAAGAAAGTAGAGGCAACCACCAATGAAAGCACTTTATGTTTTTTTATCTTCCCTTGTATTTTTTGGATTTATTTGTGTTTCACCAGCAGCAGCAGCAGAAAAACCCATCGATTTATATTATTTGGATGATGTTGATTACGATCATTGGGCATACAATGAATTGGAACGCTTCCTGTATGCAGATATTATAGACGGATATGTGGAAACAGAATCGTTTGAGGAAGATGGGGAGAAATATGAATATACATACGTCTCTATAAAACCAAAAAACTCTATTACTCGTGCTGAATTCACGAAAATTTTAGTGAATTCGATGAATTTACGTGCAGGTGAAACAGTTAAATCGTTCCCTGATGTAAAACCGGCGAAATGGTATTACGAGTATGTGAAGGTTGCTAGTAGCCAAGGCATCATCAATGGTAAACCAGACGGTACTTTCCGACCGAATGATAAGATTACACGTAACGAAATGGCAGTCATGATTTACCGTGCATTTGAGTCAACGCTAGATTTTTCAGCAACAGGAAAAGTATTCCCGGATGTACCAAAGGGGAATTTTGCCTATGAAGCGGTTATGAAAACGGCAGCTTTAGGAATTATCAAAGGGTATGGAAATGTCTTCAAACCATACAATGATGCAACTCGAGCTGAAGCTATCGTGATGATTGACCGTGCCTTACATTTAGTGCCAGGAACAGATGAAGATCCAGCTGCAAGCATTCAAACAGTGGAACGTTACATTAAAGACGAGATGAAGTTTACTGAACAACAAGACGTAGAAGCATTAAAAGCCCTGTATCATGAAACGACAATGGGTTACCAACTAGCTTATTCACTTGATAGTATGGATTTGGCAGATATGATTGAAGAAGATCCAGATACTAAATTCACAATGGAACAGATTGGTGAACATGTGATCAATGCAGTTTCTGTAACTAATCATTTTGCTGAAGTTCGCATTGATAACCTAGTATATAAAATATCTATGACAGCTCCAGATATGTCTTTTAACATGAACATTGACTTATCAGGTACTGCTTATCTTAAGAAAAATGATGATGGTAAATGGAAAATTTATAACGTTGTTCTTGATGAAGATGACTCTGACCAAGATTGGAAAGAAACATTAGAAACTGAGATCAACTAAGAATAAAAAGCGGAAGGGATTTATCTCAAATCCGCTTTTTTTCTTAAATTAAATTAGTAATTTTTACTTTTACCTTTAATTGTTTTACTCCAAAAACGATTGCTTTTTGTTGGTGAAGTAAAGTCAATCTATATATATAAATGACGAACCGGAATTTCTTATTTCTATAAAGTGGATTTCGGTTTTTGTTGTGGATTAAGAACATGAAGTGGCGTTAATTGTGCTGCTTTCCTTTGCAGAATCCACATCATTGTATTCATTAGGTTATAATATAGTGTAGATTTTTTGAATGGAGCGATTGATATGAATGGAGCGCAAAAAGCATTTTTTGAGGAAAAGGAGCGTTCACTTGGCGTTCGTCTAAATGATGTGCAGACGCAGGCAGTGCTGCAAACAAATGGTCCGTTGCTACTATTAGCATCGCCTGGTTCAGGAAAAACGACGACGATTATTATGCGTATTGGGTATATGATTGAGGAGCTTGGTGTGAAACCTTCTCGCATAAAGGCTGTTACGTTTAGCAAGGCATCGGCAGGTGATATGAAGGCACGTTTTGCAAAGTTTTTCCCGCATTTGCCACCGGTTGATTTTTCGACGATTCATAGTTTAGCTTTTCAAGTTGTGCGGCAGACACTTGAACGTCAGGGCATTTCATACGGCATTATTGAAGAATCGGACAAGCCGGGTGTCGTTTCAAAAAAAAGAGTGCTTCGCGAAATTTTTGAACAATTAAATGGCACAAAAATTACCGAAGATCAGCTAGATGAGCTACTGACGTACATAACGTTTATCAAAAATAAAATGCTGCCAGAACAGGAATGGGAAATTGCAAATGTAAAGGTGCCAAAAAAAGTGCAGATTTTACAACGTTATGAGGAATATAAACGCACAGGTAGTGACCGTTTGTTAATTGATTTTGACGATATGCTATTAATGGCGAATGAAATTTTTACGAAAAACCGAGAAGTGCTGACACAATACCAACGCCGCTACGATTATTATTTTACGGATGAGAGTCAGGACACATCGACCGTCCAACATGAGATTATTGCGAAGCTCGTCGCAGTCCACCAAAATTTATGCGTCGTAGCGGATGAAGATCAGGCCATTTATAGCTGGCGCGGTGCAGACCCAGACTATTTGTTGGATTTCCAAAAGGTGTTTCCGGAGGCGCAAGTTTTACTTATGACACAAAACTATCGTTCATCAGCAACGATAGTAGAGCCAGCCAATATATTCATTCAGCGCAATAAAAAACGCTATAACAAACAAATGTTTACGGATAATCCTGCAGCAGAGCCAATCTCGTTTAAAATCCTAGAGAATTACCATTTACAGGCCAAATATTTAGTGGACCAGTTGAAAAATCTGTCTAAGCGTGGCTCAACGGCTATTTTATATCGAAATAATACGTCCGCTATTCCGATTATGGACGCGATTGACAGGGCAGGTTTGCCTTTCTATATGAAAGATTCCACCATTCGTTTTTTTACGCATTGGGTTGTGGAGGATATTATGAACTTCATGCGTCTAGCGTACAATACAAAAAACATCACTGTCTTTGAAAAAATTTACAGAAAAATGAATGCTTATATTACACCAGCGCAATTGAAGGCACTACAAAGGGTGCCGGAGGAATGCTGTGTGTTCACACAGTTGTTAGAGCATGTTGAGTTAAAGGATTATCAGCCAGAATATATTAAGCGAATTCGCAAAACGTATGATAGCATTCAATTTGATAGAACGACACCGACAGCTATGTTAGAGCATATTCGTTATGACTTTGGTTATGAGCGTACTTTAAAGAAAATGAGTGAGACTCTCGGTTTTAATTATGAAAATTTACTAGATATTGTGGATGTACTTGGTTTAATTGCGCGTCATACGCAGACGATGACCGAATTTGCAGGTCGTTTAAAGCAGCTTGAAAATTTAGCACGTTCGTCACATATAAAAAATGATTTGAATGCCATTACACTGACAACATTGCACAGTTCAAAAGGCTTAGAATTTGACCGTGTGTATTTAATTGACTTAATTGAGGGGATTTTACCTAGTGAGCAAGAAGAAGAAATTGAAGAAGAAACGCGGCTCTTTTATGTAGGGATCACGCGAGCGATTCGCCATTTGGAATTAATTTCGTATAGCAAGCGCTTTAAAACAAGTGTGGAGCCATCGATTTTCATGAAGGAGTTAAAAGAAATCATTTCACCGCAGGAAGTACCAAAGAAAGCGCAGAAAAGCCCGAGGAAAGCACTGAAGCAATATCACAATGAGCGGACAATTACAACCGAGTCAGCGTTAATCGTTGGCTCGAAAGTAATGCATGTGATTTTTGGAGAAGGGGAAATAGTAGCTGTTACAAGTAGCACGATTGAATTGTCATTTACAACAGGAAATAAGAAGTTTGTGACGGATACATGTTTACAGCAAGGTTATTTAGAAACGATGGAAGTGTAAATAAAGCTTTCTAGAGTTTTTCGAATGTACAGGCGTCCGCTCAGTCAGATCCATATCGAAACTTTATTAAAGTGGCGAGTAAATTGGTAAAGTACAAAACCAGATGACATTGTTGATGGTTATCACGTTAAAAGATGATCAGATGATTTTAATTAAAGTGTAGATATTATAATATGTCATCAATAGGGTAGATAAATGTAATGCTTGTAATAAAGTATTTAATAGGGTATGAATGGCATGTCTATTTGCTGTGAAGAAATAAATGGCTGTTTGTTTAGTAATCATGATAGAAAGTAAATATCATGTATTAAGATTTAAATAACATCTATTGTAAAACATACTGTTTGTAGGATTTTATTGTACTTGAATTACTTGCCTTTGTTATTTTTGGGATACTTTATTATTACTTAATATGAGAGCTTACTAGAATAAGTGTAATTCCCGTAAATAGGCAAACGATTCTCATTACAGGAATTTTATCAGCTAGTCCAAATAATGCAATTGCTGTCGTTACGATTAAAACAGTTGGACCAACCAAAGCAAGCATTGTATTAATATAGAAAGCTTTTTCTAAACTATTCAACTTTAGCATCAACAATCCAGCACTTACTTCAATACTTCCAGACAAAACCCGTAAAATAACCATAGCAAGAAGAGATTTATCAATAATAGTCATCATCCTTTTTTTAAATAATTTTCGCTTATATTAAAATTCCATCATTAGAATAGAATCATTTTAGACTTCTGTTTTAAAGAAATACTAAATCAATATATGTAGGATTCCTATCAAATATTCTTGTTATATAATGCTTTATAGTATTGCGTTAATAAGAGGTTTTCTAGATAAAAGAAATTATTAATAGAATCAGTTTGATAGATCCATTTTCTGTTTATATAGATTTTTATATAGGCACACATAATAATTCCACTAACATTCATTTGATTTACCTTTAAGTGAGGGAAGAAGCTAGAAGCTTAATTATTACACTACCAGACTATTTACTAGAAGAAATAAAGTATAGAAAAGATCTTTTGAAAAATCTGTAATGAAACAAATTTATATTCAAGAAGTTTGGTGTAAGGGTAATAAATCATGTAATTAGGACAGAAGATGAAATTAAATAAACTCTTTTAAGGAAGCCTAAAAATGGAGGAATTAATTAAATGTATATTGTGCCTATCGGCCTTTTTATAATTTTCCTTATTTCAACGACCTCGGGACTACTTTTAATTTTTAAGCTGAAAAACAAAAATAAATATAACATTGCTAATGGAACTATTGCTTTAGGGACTGGAATTTTTGCTTTAATAGCCTGCATATTTTTCTTGTTTTAGCGGAATTTGATTTCCTTCTTTAATTGCGAACACAATCTTGATATTCAACAATTGGGTGCTATTGTTGAATAAGCCGTTCTGTTCCTTGAATTTACGGAGCCAAGGATGGTAAGTAAATAAGAACAAAGTAAAAGCGGTCCTCCACAGATTAGATTGTGGAAGGCCGCCTTTTTAGTATTCGTACAGTCACCATTTATTGTTGGTTACGTCTGATTCATTTGACCGTATAGAAATTAACTAAAAGATCAATTTAGCTTACGCAGCTTGACGCAATGATTTCATAATTAAGCTCACAATGAAAACTAGTATAATTGCTCCAATGAGAGCAGGGAAGATATAAAAATCAGAAATTTTAGGACCCCAACTTCCAAGAAGCATACCACCAATCCATGCACCGATAATACCTGCGATAATATTACCAATAATTCCACCTGGGATATCTTTTCCTAAAATTATTCCTGCAAGCCAACCGATAACCCCGCCAATTATTAAAAACCAAATGAAACTCATACTAACCATCTCCTATTTTGTATTTTAAATATTTCGCTATAGTGTTATATAACCTTTTTTAAACCCCTTCAAACTATATAGAGAAAAAAATTATAATTAGTGGAAGTTTAAAAGAAGTTAACGGACATTGTTCTAATGTGTTTGTATATGACAAAGTTATCTATGATCTGTAGCGAAAGGAGATTTCTTATTAAGCTAAAGGGTGCTTCGGATTAAGAAAGAGGGTTACTATGGTAACACTCTTTTTCTTTTTTTAATCTCGTCCTAATTTTAGAAACATTGTGTAGAGATAATTGGTAATCAAGGTTTTATAACGTATACAAAAATAAACCCTAATTCAAAAGAGGTATTATTTACTTGAGCAGATTGTCCAGTAAATCCAAATGAAGAAACAAATGAAATAAAGTTTTTTATAAGTAATTAAGGTTACAAGTCCACAGATGATATACTGGTATTCGTAGTAAAAGAAAAGGGGAAAACTATGAATGAATTTAATAGAACATTAACATATGTAAATGAATTACTTTATGAGCCTAATCATTTAACTATAAAAAACATCCGAGAGGAAACTCAAAATTCTGATTATGGAGCTGGGATATTTCAGTTAAACTCTAAATCCGTTAGATTTAGAGTTGCAAAAATAACACCCACCAAGGTAGGGCAGTTTGTTTCCTTTTGGGAAAAGGATGAAGCTAATAAAAATCAAGCATTCTCCTATGATAATGCCACTGATTTACTAGTAATAAACACTTTTAATAATAATGGTGATTTTGGCCAATTTGTTTTTCCAAAAGAAGTTCTTATAAAGCAAAACATTCTTAGAACTGCTAATACAAAGGGGAAAATGGCTATTAGAGTTTATCCTAGTTGGGATACACCTACCAGCAAACAAGCAATAGCAACTAAAAAGTGGCAATCACCATATTTTATTAAAGTGGACGCTACTACTCGTTTATCAAAACATGAACTATTAAAATTATACTCCTTTTAAATTTAGATATCATTAACTACGCCATTCAAATATTTATTGTACATTTCAAGGACATAGTAGCTTATTCCATAATCATGTTCTTGAATTGCGGAAAGTGCCTTTTTAGATTAATTAGAGGTCGAAACTTTCGGTGGTTGAATATCCTTTAATGAAAAAGCCCTTCATGGGTGGCTGTGAGTTTATTAGGGCAACTGTTAGTCCGAAATGACGGAACATGTAAACCAGGAAAATATTGCATGCCGAATCGTGAAGGAATTGCTACAGCTTCCAATGAAGGTTATCGAGTGATGAAACGTACTGGACCAAATTAGATTTTGGTTATGTTTAAATAGAAACTTATAAGGCTATTTAAAGTTGTGGTTAAATTTCTATTTTAATGTCAAAGTCTATAATTAGGCATTACCCTGGATGGGTCCTACACTCCTAAAGTTAGAGTCGAAAAGCTAACTTTAGGAGTGTTTTTAGTGGCGAAATGAAATACGACAATCATGCGCATCATTTAATTGGAGTATATGCTCTTGTTTTATCAATCCTAAATTTTTTTATTCTATAAAATTCTTTATTTGAATTGTAATATGTAAATTTAAGGAATTATTTTAGGTTTATTCCTGACGATAAAAGCCCAGAAAGGAATATGAAAATCGTCTTATTATTGTTATATTTAGTGATTATTGGTATTCTAATGGCAGGTCTTATTGGAATTAATTAAATAAAAAAAATTACAAACATATTTTAAAAGTTCCTTTTTCAAGTATAAGGGGGGGAAATAACATGAAGAGAAAAACAAAGTCAGCTATCGTTATCATTGCGATAGTAGCAGCTATGGGAGGAATTTTTGGTTACATCAAATTCAATAACCAAATAGATAAACCTACTCCAGAAAGAGAAAAAGCAACCGCTGAATATGTCGAAATAGCATTTGAAGATACCACTGTTCCTGATGAAAAAGAACAGGTCCCATATCCTGACAACTTAGAAGAATATAAAATGAGAAACATCATACACAACATGTCCCACCAAAAAGTCAAAACTAACGATGACAATAAAGTGGGAAATACACAAATAACACAAGCCAAAGTAGATCGATTGTTAGAAATAGCAAAACTCAATATAAAAAATTACGACAATGGCGATGTATATATGAAAATTTTGGAGAGATGGTCGGTAGACGATTTTTCAAACGCAGTTGAAGATCATAACGAAATTTGGGAGATGCAAGATGGTGAGGTTGGTAAAGCAATTCGCTTGTTGACGTCCGAGGAAGAACAAGCTCATATTAAATTTTATTTTACAATACCATTAAAACCAGAAAATAGTGCTCAATAATGAGCACTATTTTTTATTTGTTTGCTATTTATCAGTCGGTTAATCTAACCCATACTGAATGTGGACTAATAACTGAAAGTTATGTAGAAAGTAACCAAAAAAATTTAAGGGGACACTTTGGATGTTCTTCAAGTAACGAGGTGCTTTACTTTAACAAACAAAAGACAAATCACCGACTTGATATTCAACAATTGGGCGCTGTTTTTGAGCTACATGGATGGCTGACGGGGCAGAATAATGAAATTAATAAATTTGCAAATTCAATTTTAGTATCGAGGAATTACGCTTTTTAGAATTAGTTTTTCCTACTATTGTAATACCGCATTTTCTTAAAGTACATCAAGTTGTATGAAGATCGCTTAAAAAAGTGCATAATACCTCCTGAAGCAACCCGTCCTAGATTAGAACGGGTTAGCTTTACGGAGATTATAATATTAAATAGCTGTATTGCCACTTTATATTACTTCATCTGGTGGTTGTGTCTTTCTCCAGCCATAAAACTGCATGACGTCTTTTGATCATATAAATCATTTCAATTCCCACCTTTCATATTTTTTAATTAACCAAATTAATATTGACGAATACGAATGTAATTTTCTACTTTTCTTCGGTTCTCTTCAAAGATTTTTTTCACATTTTCATTATGAAGTGCTTGCTCAAGAGAGATCTCACGTTTCGTAATAGTTATCGTGAGAACAAAAAAGTTTAATATCATATTATCACCTCCTTAAATTGCCATGAAAAATGAAAAAAACCGTAGAGAGACTCCCCTACGGTTAAAAAAGGCACAAAAATACCGCAGGGGCACACTTCTCCCTGCGGTATGGGCATGCTTAATTACAAAAAAACCTTAAGCGATCCATTCCGATCTGGTCGAATGTGTGATTTTCATTTTTACTGAAGTTGTAGCTACCAATGACATCAATTTAACGATAACGAACATTTCATTCGACCTCCTTAAGAATTTTTGTTTACTTTGTAAGTATAACTATATTTAAGTTGTTTGTAAACATCTTTTACTAAGATTTCCTGATTGTGTTAATGACTAATAGAACTCTTTGCTGCTTTACATTGTTAGTTACCTGATTTTTTTCGGAGTAGCAAATAGAAGATATAGAAGCCTTAAGGCCAACAAACATAATTAAGGTATTATCACTAAGGGTAAGGGCCAGATGGTTTACAATTAAAAACAGAGTAAATAGATAAATTTTTATGTAAAAACAATTTCTACTATTCTGAAATATATGTTATAGTAGGGGCATAACTGAATATAGTGTAAGAAATGGTGCCAGATGAAAGTCTGGCTTAAAAGGGAAGTCGGTGCAAATCCGACGCTGTCCCGCAACTGTAATTCGGAGCAAATCACAAATGCCACTGGGAAACCGGGAAGGCTGTGAGGCGTGTTGATGAGAAGCCAGGAGACCTGCCAATTTCTAGTACACACCAAATACCTACGTGGAAATAGGTGGTGAATAGTGACTAAACAGGCACTGTGCGATAACAAATGATTTTAAACGAAAGTTCTATTTTTTCGTATTGTTTTTGTATTAATAATTTTACCATGCAGCCATTTTCCGAGAAGGAGAATGGCTTTTTTTCATGCTGTTATTCTGTATTCGAAAGCAAAGTCCACTGGTTTTCATATAGAGCCACTGAATCTAGCATGGGATGACACAAATTTGTAAGAGCAAGTAACCATAAACTTTATTGATGAAAGGGAGATTAAATATGACTTATACAAGTACACTCATTGGCTATCCATATATCGGAGATGATCGCGAATGGAAGAAGGCGTTAGAAGCATTTTGGCGTCAAGAACGAACGGAAGAGGATTTTCAGGCAATCCTAAAAAGTATTCGGTTATCGCGGATTGAAAAGCAGCTACAACTTGGCATCGATATGGTGACAGTGGGAGATTTCACACTATACGATAGAATGTTGGATACAGCCTTAATGTTTGGCTTAGTACCCAAGCGCTTTAACTGGCAAGGTGGAAGGGTAGATTTACATACCTACTACAGTGTAGCGAGAGGAAATCATTCAGCAGTAGCTAGTGAAATGACCAAATGGTTTAATACCAACTATCACTACATTGTTCCTGAATATGAAGGGCAACCGTTGCAACTAACAGAAAATAAGGTATTGGCCGACTTTTTAGAGGCAAAAGAAGCGTTCAGAATTATTGCGAAGCCGACACTTATTGGCCCCTATACATTTTATAAGCTAACTAAGGGCTACAATAAATTAACACAGGTTGAATATTTATTAGCCCTATTACCTCTCTATGCTCAGATTATTCAAGAATTAGTAGACGCAGGTGCCGAGTGGATTCAATTAGAAGAGCCTTCTTTAGTGACGACACTTGACTCTGCAGAACGGAAGCTAGTACAAGAAATCTATGCTCAATTAACGACAACCGTTCCAGCAGCAAAACTAATGCTACAAACATATTTTGAAGCATTATGCTCCTATGAAACATTGATTTCATTGCCTGTCCAAGGATTTGGTTTAGATTTCGTACATGGCTATAAAGGGAATATGGAGTCACTTCGACAATTTGGTTTCCCTCAAGATAAAGTTTTAGCCATTGGAATTGTTAATGGTCGTGATATATGGCGTTCAAATTTAGCGGAAGCTAACGCCACGATTCAAGCTATTGAAAAGCTCTGTGATGCTAAGGAATTGTGGATTCAACCTTCAAGTAACCTTCAACATGTACCAATATCTACTTCACTTGAAAAGAAGAAGCTGGACCCTGTTCTCAAACAAGCACTGGCGTTTGCTGATGAAAAAATCGAAGAAATTATTGACCTCACTAAATATAGAAAAAATCAAGACGGAACGCTACGTCATAATTTCTCAGCAAGTATGAAGGCCATTGAAGCACTAAAAAATCATCCAATTCGTCAAAACAAAATGATCCAGCAAGCCGCTCAATCCGTATCAACAAAGGATTTTGAGCGACATAGTGATTTTAGTCAACGTCAAAAAATACAGCAGCAGGCGTTAGGACTACCCCTATTCCCAACAACGACAATTGGCAGCTTCCCTCAATCTGATGAGGTGAAGAGAAATCGTAATGCTTGGCGAAAGAAACAATTGTCGAATGAAGACTATGAAGCATTTATTGAACTGGAAACAAAGCGCTGGATTCACTTGCAGGAGGATCTTGATATAGATGTACTGGTTCATGGAGAATTTGAACGGACAGACATGGTTGAATATTTCGGTGAGAAATTGACGGGCTTTGCCTTTACTGAAAAAGCATGGGTTGTTTCGTATGGCTCTCGCTGTGTGAAGCCTCCAATTATTTATGGAGATGTTGCATGGTCTTCTTCCATTACTGTGAAAGAGTCTGCGTATGCCCAAAGCTTAACGAAGCGCTTTGTCAAAGGGATGCTGACGGGGCCAGTGACCATTTTAAATTGGTCCTTTGTACGCAATGATATTTCTCGAAAAGATGTGGCTTATCAAATTGCATTAGCACTTCGCACGGAAGTGGAAGCACTAGAATCGGCTGGCATCTCCATTATTCAAGTGGATGAACCAGCACTCCGTGAAGGGTTACCTCTTCGTAAAGAAGAATGGGGGGCTTACTTAGACTGGGCGGTCAATGCCTTCAAACTTGCTACATCGAGTGTTAAAGATGAAACACAAATTCATACACATATGTGTTACTGCGAATTTAACGATTTCATCGAACCTATTAGCGCGCTAGATGCTGATGTGATTTCCATTGAAACATCACGCAGCCATGGAGAGCTTATTTCTTCCCTTCAAGTAAATCCTTATACAAAAGGAATCGGATTAGGTGTTTACGATATTCATAGCCCACGTGTGCCGAGTGAAGGCGAAATGTTAGCCATCATGAGAGATAGCTTACAAGTTCTTGACAAGCATCAATTTTGGGTTAATCCTGACTGTGGCTTAAAAACAAGGAAAGAGCCAGAAACAATCGCGGCTTTAGCTAATATGGTAGGCGCTACTAAAATATTGCGTCAGGAGGTGAAGGAATCTATATCAAGATAACGAAAACAACATAATAAAAAGAGTTAAATAAAGATCAGGTTATCTACCTGGTCTTTTTGTATAGAGGTTTTATTATATTCAGAAAATAAAATTGACGTGAACATTTCAGCATGGTATGTTTATTACTAATTTCAAATATTGCATTACAAGTTTGAATGAAATTATTTTTCATTCAATTAAAAGGAAAATGGGTGTAAATCCCATGCTGTCCCGCAGCTGTAAATGAGGAGTTTTGTTTCGATTACCACTGAGTTCTTTCTTGGAAAGGTGAAGCAAAATGATGATTCATAAGCCAGAATGCCTGCTTGTAAGAAGATTCATTGATGATCTACGAAAGATAGGGAGATGGATGGAAGCTTACGTATTGTAGGTTTATCTGTCCTTATTCTAGTAGAATAAGGTTTTTTTATGCCTTCTTTCTATTCAATTTGTAGATATGAACAGGGAATAGAGATAGGAGACAAAAGATGAGATGGACGAAGTATTTACTGCCTTTCATGCTTGTTTTGACCTTGAGCTTTCTAGCAGGTTGTACAAGCTCGGAAAAGGACAAAGGAAATTTAGCATCAACAGAACAGACAGATGAAAAAATGATTACCATTGGATGGCCATTAGATGTAGGTCCATTAAATCCCCATACATATTTACCAAATCAGATGACTGCTCAAGCCATGGTTTATGAATCTTTAGTGGAGTATAACGATGAAGGGACAATTACCCCAAAGCTAGCAGAAAGTTGGGACATCTCAGAGGATAAAACTACCTATACGTTCCATTTACGCAAAGATGTTAACTATTCGGATGGGACTGCCTTTAATGCTGATAATGTGATTCGCAACTTTGATGCGGTATTAGCGAATCGTGACATGCATTCTTGGATGGGTATGGTCAACCATATTAAAGAGGTCGTCAAAGTAGATGAATCAACAATACGGTTGCAATTAGATAAACCATATTACCCTGTGTTAAACGAATTAGCCTTTGTCAGACCATTTCGTTTTTTAGGGGATAATGGCTTCCCGAACGGTGATGCGACAAATGATTCCATTCAATCAGCTATTGGCACAGGACCATGGGTATTAGCCGACTATAAAAAAGATGAATTTGCTGTATTTAGCCGTAACGAACATTATTGGGGTGAAAAACCTCTCGTAGATAAAATAAAGGTTAAGATCATTCCAGATTCGGAATCCCTTTCGTTAGCCTTTGAAAATGAAGAATTAGATGTCATTTATGGTCGAGGGATTATTAGTTTAGATAACTATACGTACTTAAGAGATAGTGGCAAATATAAAACAGCTACATCTGAGCCGTTGTCTACGAAAGCATTACTGTTCAATACTCAGTCTGGACCGTTAGCTGAGCTAAAGGTTCGACAAGCTATTCAGTATGCTATCAATAAAGAACAAATGGTAGATAGTATTACACATGGTACAGAAAAAGTGGCAAACACGCTATTTTGGGATGCCATTCCTTATGCCAATATTGATTTAGCACCTATTTTATATAATCCTGAAAAGGCGCAGAAATTGCTAGATGAAGCGGGCTGGACGCTAGAGAAGGGTGAGAAAATTCGTTCGAAAAATGGTCAACCCCTTACATTAGATTTAATCTATATTGCTACTGATGCCATTCAAAAACCTATGGCAGAGTTAATGCAAGGCGAGCTAGCAAAAATAGGGGTACAGTTAAATATTGAAGGCGCTGATGTTATGGTTGGTCTGCAAAAATTAATGGATGATCAGGTTGATATTAACTTCTGGCGAACAAATGGACCGCCAACTGATCCACATAGCTTTGCAAATGAATCAGCTACACCAAATGCTAGTGGTGTATATGAAGCAAAATTAGGCTTACCAAATGCTCAAGAGATCGATACTAACATACATCAATTATTAGTTGGTACCAATGAAGAAGAACGCGTGCAGCTTTACACGGATATTTTAACAATTTTCCACGATCAAGCATTATTCTATCCAATATCGTATGAAACGAATAATGTTATTTATCAACCATATATGAAGGATTTTGCACCACGTGCTTCTGAGTATGACATTCCATATGCACAAATGGATAAAGAAAACTAAGTATGAAAGAGAGAGTGTGTCGAACCATGACAACTCTCTTTTTATCATAGGATGGAATAGGAAGTGACGGCATGTACGAATCGACTTGGATGTTTTGTGTAAAAAGAATTCTCACACTACCATTTGTATTAGTAGGCGTATCTATTCTGACCTTTGTGTTTATTCGTTTCGTACCAGTAGAACCGGCAGAGGTCATCCTTCGACTCTCAAGAATTGCCCCAACACCAGAGGCTATACAAGCTTTACGAGAAGAATTAGGGACAGACAAGCCTTTTATCATGCAGTATCTGCTATGGGTAAAAGGCGTTTTACAGCTAGACTTTGGTACATCTTTTGTTAGTAAATTACCCGTGGCTCATGAGCTATTTGCTAAGCTACCCGCTACCATTGAATTAGCTATAGTAGCATTTATCCTAATTTTAACTTTTAGTATTCCATTAGGGGTTGTGAGCGCATTATATAAGCATTCCTTTATCGATAAAATCATTCGATTATTTACAGTAATAAGTGTATCCATCCCAACATTTTGGTTAGGGTTTATCCTACTCTATCTTTTTAGCTTAAAACTTGGCATTTTTCCAACGAATGGAAAAGGTTCGGTAGCACATATTGTTTTACCAGCCTTCACCTTAGCTTTACCTACAATCGGATTGTTCTCACAGTTTATCCGCTCTGCCGTAATCGAAGAATACGAGCAACCATATGTAAAATATGCACAGCTTAGAGGTTTGAAAAAATCGGTCATACTCATCCGACACGTGGGGAGGAATGCTGCCATACCAATATCAACTTTGTTTGGGATGACACTCGGAAATTTGCTAGGTGGTGCTGTCATAGTCGAGCAAGTATTTAGTTGGCCGGGGCTCGGTCGATATTTAATAGAATCCATAACGAATCGTGATTACCCCGTTGTACAATGCTATGTGTTGGTGAGTGCTGTCATCTATGTGCTCGCCAATTTAGGCACAGATGTATTGCATCGTTTATTGGATCCTCATCTGATGATGAAGGATAGGAGAGAGTAGAGTGAACTTAGGACGTATACATATGAGAAGATATATTAGTATCACCTTACTAATGATCATTGGTTTACTAGGACTGTTAGCCCCACTCATTATGCCTCATGACCCTTTAGCAGTCGATATTTCTAAGAAATTTTTAGCACCCTCATGGGACTATCCATTAGGAACAGACCATTTAGGAAGATGTGTCTTCTCCCGATTGCTTTTAGGGATTCGGTATTCTTTAGGTGCGGCGCTCGTCATACAAATAGTTGCTATTCTAGTAGCGATTCTATTGGGCGCATTAGTCTCCTTAAAAAGAGGTATAATAGATGCGCTATTTATTCGGATATGCGATATTTTATTAGCTTTTCCAACACTTGTACTAGCATTTGGGCTTTTAGGTGTATTAGGTCCTAGCTTGAAAAATGTGTTAATTGCACTTAGTTTGACACAGCTTATTTATTATTCGAGGCTAATCCGAGGTTTATTTATTGGCATGAATGAAAAAGATTTTATTCTAGCGGCAAGAATCAGTGGTACTACAGGTGCAAAATTAATTATTCGACACTATCTCCCTCATGTTTGGCCACCGATTGTAACGATTGTGGCATTAGATATGGGGAAGGTCATTTTAGAGATTGCGGGCTTTTCCTTTATTGGGCTTGGTGTGCAAGCTCCCACTCCTGAATGGGGAATGATGGTAAATGAAGGGAAGCAATATATCCGCCAACATCCTGAATTAATGCTATATCCTGGGCTTGCTATCGTCTTTGTTGTCCTAGTATGTAATGTTTTAGCAAGTAGTTTGAAGAAGCCTGATCAGTAAAGGGGTAGTTATGAAGAAAGTTTTAGAAGTGAAAGACTTATCGGTCAAAATTGGAGAACAGAATATTTTATCCTCCATTCATTTAACAGCCTATCAAGGCCGAGTATTAGGAATTATTGGGGAAAGCGGTAGTGGGAAAACGATGCTTTGCCAAGCTATTATGCAAGCCTTGCCGACTAGAGCGCAGATCACCAAAGGGCAAATTTTCTACCATCAACAAGATTTATTGAAGGTAACTGCTGCTCAAATGAGAGCTTATCGTGGTAGACATCTTTCTATTATTATGCAAAATCCTTCGACTGCCTTTGACCGTGTTCAAACTATTGAAAGTCATTTTCGTGAATCATTAAAAGCTCATTTTGTTATAACTAAAAATGAAATAAGACAAATTGCTATTGAAAGCATGTCAAAAGTTAATTTACCTAATCCCGAGCGCCTTTTACACTATTATCCATTCCAACTAAGTGGGGGAATGCTACAGCGTGTGATGATTGCTTTGTCACTGGCAATTCAAGCCTCTATATACATAGCTGATGAGCCAACGACAGCTCTTGATACAGTCAATCAAAAGCAGATATTGACATTATTTGATCGTGTTCGCTTGGAAACACAGGCAGCCATTCTTCTTGTGACACATGATTTAGGCGTTATCGCTGAACTTGCTGATGATGTAGCCGTGATGTATAAGGGGGAAATAATTGAACAAGCGAATGTCTATGATTTTTTTGATGCCCCTCAGCATCCTTATACAAAGAAACTATTACAATCCCGAATTATGTTTTAGAGGTGAAAAGATTGAAGCTACTAGAAGTGAGAAATATTGAGAAGAACTATGCACATAGACCATTCATATTCAAGCGAAAACAGGATGCTCCTGTATTACAGAAAGTATCATTTTCACTTCAGGAGGGAGAATGCTTAGGGGTTGTTGGACAAAGTGGCTCAGGAAAAAGCACATTGGGCCGAATTATATTAGGAATGGAAAGACCAACAGCCGGGGAGGTTCTATTTCAAGGGGTTAATCTTTATGATGCCACTAGCCAACAGAAAAAAATGATACGGAGAGATTTACAAGCAGTCTTTCAAAATAGCTATCATTCATTAAATCCAAAGCACACCATTTTTCAAATTTTAGAGGAACCGTACCTAAATTTCGAGCATTATAGCTCAGCTGAGAGACATTTTAACGTAAAGGAATTACTTGATCATGTAGAGTTAGAAAAATCTATTGCCGAAAAGTATCCTTCCCAGCTTAGTGGGGGACAACAACAGCGTGTGAACATTGCAAGAGCGCTTGCCTTACATCCAAAATTAATTGTTTTAGATGAAGCCATTAGTAGTTTAGATATGATTTTGCAAAAACATATCATTCAATTACTACAGACACTACAAAAGGATTTGCAACTTGCCTACATTTTCATTTCTCATGACCTACAGGCTACACGCTTTATTTCAGATCGCATCCTAGTCATGCAAAATGGTCAGCTAGTAGAGGAAAGTATGAAAGGTGAACCATTTAAGCATTCCGCATCACTTGAGCTATGCAACGCGATTTTACCCACTCACCCTCGCGAAAGAATTCACAAGAATACTAGTTTGGAATAATCTGAAATACCTTTGCGAATAAAGTCCTTATTAAAATTCTTACATTGCTATTTGGAAAGCTTCGTAAAGGAGCTTTCGAACTCCCATATTTTGCCCTCTAGGTTGTTTAAGAGAGCGACCGTCCTCTGTTCCATATTATTCGGAAGTTCTTCCTTACTGAAATAGGTGAGGCTTAAGCTCTCACCATCTTTCATTTCCAATACACCCCTTACATGTTTAGCTCTATAAAGGTGAATGACTGTATAGATTTCATCGCCATTCGGATAACAGTAGTAATAATCAGGTCCTGTAAAAACACCGATAAACTCAAACTCTTTAGCTACGAGTCCAGTTTCCTCATAAAGTTCACGCGCAGCAACCTGCTCTAATGTTTCGTTTATATCCATTGAGCCGCCAGGTAATCCCCAATCCAATGTATCTGAACGATGTTGAAAGAGTATTTTCTTATCATCATTAACAACAACAACTGTCGAACCAACGCTTATAATCGGTCTATTACCGATAAGCTTTCTTAATTCTGTTATATAGCCCATCCCGTCACTCCTCGTTTCATCGTAATGCAAAACAAATCGCTTTTTTAAAGCAGACTTCATAAATATAGCTCCATTGGGATTGATTAACAATCTTTTTTTGAGCGAAATAATGCTTAAATATGCAGAATAGTTCGTCAAAAATGAAAAATAGCTTTTTATAATCAGTCTTTTCTGAATTTTACCTATATTGATTGTTTGGAAACCTCTATGTTAAGGTAAAAAGACAAATTGAATATGCTAAATTTTGGTGGTTCAAATGGGTTTGATTCCATTTGATTAAAAGGGAAGTTGGTGTGAGTCCAACACTGTCTCGCAACTGTATGTAGGAGTTCCATAACGAGACCACTGTTTTGTTCTTCAAAACGGGAAGGTGTTATAGGAATGTTGATGATAAGTCAGGAGACCTGCCGCTAAATAAGCATCAATTGACCTACGAGGATAGGGAGGTGTAGCTACTGTATGATGAGTGTGAATGGATGTAAGTTCACTGTTTTTTGTTCTGTCATACTTTTGTAGATTAACAACTTCTAAAGGGGTAGAAGTTGTTTTTTTGTTGTTCTTTCGAGTTTGAATGGTAACGCTTACAAGAATGATTAAACAAAGGGGTTGTAATCCATGGAGTTAACGTATTCACCAGGTCTTGATGGAGTTATTGCTGCGGAAACAAAACTGTCTTTCTTAGACGTAGTAGGAAGCCAAATTGTTATACGGGGCTATGATTTGATTGAACTATCTCAGCGATATTCCTATTTAGATATTGTCCATTTATTATTGCACGGAAACCTACCAACTACTGAGCAACAAGCTGACTTACAGGATAATTTGAAAGATAACTATCACGTTCCACAAGAGCTTTTTCAAATTTTTAACTTATTACCAAATGGGACACATGCTATGGACGGCCTTAGAACTGGAATTTCAGCGTTAGCAGGATATGATCAGCATATCAATGATCGTTCGACTGAAAGGAATGTAACACGAGCATATCGACTTTTAGGTGGAATGCCCAATATCGTTGCGAATAGCTACCGTGTATTAAATGGTCAAGAGGTAGTAGAACCGGATAGTGAGCTTTCATATAGTGCTAATTTTTATTACATGATTACTGGAAGAAAACCAACACCATTAGAAGATGAAATTTTTGACCAATCACTTGTTTTATATAGTGAACATGAAATGCCGAATTCGACCTTTGCTGCTCGTGTTATTGCTTCCACACAATCTGATCTGTATGGTGCTCTAACTGGTGCTGTCGCATCATTGAAAGGAAATTTACATGGTGGGGCAAATGAGGCAGTCATGTATATGCTGCTTGAAGCTAAGACTGCAGAAGGCTTTGAAGCGATGCTGAAAAACAAGCTTAAAAATAAAGATAAAATAATGGGCTTTGGCCATCGTGTCTATATGAAAAAAATGGACCCAAGAGCGCAGATCATGAAAGAAGCTTTGTATAAATTATGCTTGGAGCAAGGGGATGACCGCTTATATCACATGTGTGAAGCTGGTGAAAAAGTGATGGTGGAGGAAAAAGGTTTGTATCCAAATTTAGATTATTACGCTGCGCCAGTGTACTACATGCTGGGCTTACCAATCGAATTATATACGCCTATTTTCTTTGGCTCTCGAACGATCGGTTTATGTGCACATGTAATCGAACAACATGACAATAATCGATTATTTAGACCTCGTGTTCATTATATAGGCGAGCGTCATAACCTTGAAGAATTGTCGGTATAATCAAGTTTTAACAACTCGCCATAGAGCTGATGGACATTCTGACCAATGCCCATTAGCAAACTAGTATATCAAATTCATACCTTGAAAGGAAGATATAGATGATCAAAACGAATGAAAAAACGGCGACAGACCAGCTTCTTGTTGATATTGCGGATTACGTATTAAACACAAAGATTACGAGCGAAGAAGCTTACGAAACAGCTCGATATGTTTTATTGGATACGTTAGGTTGCGGCATTTTAGCTTTACAATATCCTGAATGTACAAAACTTCTGGGTCCTGTAGTACCAGGTACAGTTGTTCCAAATGGTACTCGTATTCCAGGAACATCCTATGTCCTTGATCCAGTAAAAGGTGCCTTTAATATCGGTTGTATGATCCGTTGGTTGGATTATAACGATACATGGTTGGCGGTAGAATGGGGGCATCCTTCTGATAATCTAGGTGGCATATTAGCTGTAGCCGATTATTTGAGTCGTGTACATGTTGCAGAAGGGCAAGAGCCTCTCCAAATAAAAGACGTTTTAGAAATGATGATTCAAGCTCATGAAATACAAGGAATACTTGCACTCGAAAATAGCTTAAATCGTGTTGGCTTAGATCACGTCTTATTCGTCAAAATAGCGACAACAGCTGTAGTAACAAAGGCTTTAGGTGGTACTCATCAAGAAATTGTCAATGCTTTATCAAATGCTTGGATTGATAATTCAAGTTTAAGAACCTATCGACATGCACCTAATACGGGCTCTAGAAAATCATGGGCTGCTGGCGATGCTACAAGCAGGGCGGTACAACTAGCAATGATGGCTGTGAAAGGGGAAATGGGCTATGCAACTGCATTATCTGCACCAGGCTGGGGATTCCAAGATGTGCTCTTTAATAAGCAAGAATTAAAGCTTGCGAGACCACTTGCATCTTATGTTATGGAAAATGTCCTCTTTAAAGTGTCTTACCCTGCAGAATTTCACGCTCAAACGGCTGCAGAATGTGCTGTTCATTTACATCCTGAAGTAAAGAATCGCCTAGCTGAAATTGACCGCATTGACATTACGACGCATGAATCAGCCTTACGAATTATCGATAAAGAAGGGCCTCTTCACAATCCTGCTGATCGTGATCACTGCCTTCAATATATTACAGCTATTGGTCTTATTTATGGTGACATTACAGCAGATCACTACGAAGATGAGGTGGCTGTAGACCCACGCATTGATGACTTGCGAAATAAAATGATTGTCGTGGAAAAAAGCCAATATACAATCGACTATTTGGACCCTGATAAACGATCCATTGCGAATGCTGTTCAAGTTTATTACAAAGATGGTACATCATCCGAGCTAATTGAGTGTGAATATCCTTTAGGACATCGTTTCCGCCGTAAGGAAGCATTTCCTCAGATCATTGATAAATTCCAGCAAAACATTCGTACGCATTATTCTCAAAAACAACTCAATACAATAAATGAGGTTTGTGCAAATAAAGAGCTGCTTGAACAAATTGCTGTCCATGAATTTATTAATCTATTTATTTAATTTAGAAGGATTCCGAACACAATAAAGAGGAGGTTTTTTAAAATGGCGTGGATTGTCCAAGAAGCGAAGACACAAAAACAATTAGCTGAACAATTTAAAGCTCTGATCGCTCGTTCAGCTATTTTGCAAATACCAGGGACACATGATGCAATGGCTGGTTTGATGGCTAAAAAAGTTGGCTTCGAGGCATTGTATCTTTCGGGTGCCGCTTATACAGCGAGTAGAGGCCTACCGGATTTAGGAATGATTTATTCAAATGAAATAGCTCAGCGTGCTAGTGATATTATTCGGGCTACTAATTTACCTATGCTAGTGGATATTGATACGGGCTTTGGTGGTGTATTAAATGTTGCTCGTACTGCTCGTGAAATGGTAGAGGCAGGGGTCGCTGCCGTACAGCTAGAGGACCAAAATCTTCCTAAAAAATGTGGACATTTAAATGGCAAAACTCTTATTTCAATGGAAGAAATGATACAAAAAATAAAAACGATTAAACAAATAGCCCCTACATTAGTAATTATTGCTCGCACGGATGCAAGGTCAGTTGAAGGTTTAGAACAGGCTATTCTAAGAGCCAAAGCATATGTTGCTGCTGGGGCAGATGCTATTTTTCCAGAGGCATTACAAACTGACAAGGAGTTTAAACAATTTGCCAATGAGTTAGATGCACCCTTATTAGCTAATATGACTGAATTCGGTCAAACTCCTTATTATACCGCCAAAGAATTTGAAAAAATGGGCTACTCGATGGTCATTTATCCTGTTACGTCTATGAGAGTTGCAGCGAAAGCATACGAGCGTGTATTTGAATTAATAAAAAATACTGGAACACAACAAGAAGCAATTGAGGATATGCAAACAAGAAGCGAATTATATGAAACGATTTCCTATTATCAATACGAGGATTTAGATCGTGAATTAGCGAAAACCATTTTACCTAAGGAGGAAATAAAGTAGGATAGATAACTTTCTTTCAAGGAGGACTCATATGGATCGACTAGAAGACAAAATGACGATCTTTACACCAGAGGATTTTCATGATGAAGAAGAGCTCATTGCAAAAACTGCTGAGCTCTTCATTAAACAGGATGTCTCACCGAATATTTCATCTATTGAACAGCAACAGTATGGGATCACTCGTCAACTATTTCAAAAAGCAGGTGATCTTGGTTTACTGGCTATTGAAATACCAGAAGCCTATGGAGGACTCGAGCTCAATAAAACAATTTCTGGTCTTGTAGCAGAGAAAATGGGCTTTGGGGGCTCTTTCAGCGTTTCCTACAATATCCATGCTGGGGTGGGCACATTACCCTATGTCTATTTTGGCGATGAGGAGCAAAAGCTGAGGTACTTACCAAAGCTTGCATCTGGGGAATGGATTGGTGCCTATGCACTTACAGAGTCCGATTCAGGTTCTGATGCACTGCGCCCCAAAACGAATGCTAGATTAACAGAAGATGGTACAGCATGGATAGTAAACGGAGAAAAGCAATGGATTACGAATGCTCAGCTAGCAGACGTCTTCGTTGTTTTTGCCCAGACGCAAAATGGAATGACTGCGTTGATTGTCGAACGTTCCTTTAAAGGGGTATCCGTAGGTCAGGAAGAGGAAAAAATGGGCATTAAAGGCTCTTCAACGGCAACGCTCATTTTAGAAGACGTTATGGTGCCAATCGATCATGTTCTTGGAGAGATCGGCAAAGGGCATATCGTCGCTATGAACATCTTGAATATGGCACGTCTAAAGCTAGCCTTTTCCAATATAGGAACGGCCAAACAGGCATTTCTATTAGCTGTGAATTACGGAAAGGGACGGAGACAATTTGAACGATCTATCGTTGATTTTACAATGATACAGGAAAAACTTGCTAACATGTTCGTTTTGATTTATGGAGCAGAAAGTGCTGCATACCGAACGGCTGGAAAAATGGATGAGGCTATTGCATCAGGTAGTAATGAAACGGTGGTTCAGAAAATATCCGAATTTGCACTTGAATGCGCACTCCATAAAGTACATTGTTCCGAAGCACTTGGAAAAATTGCTGATGAAGCTGTTCAAATACATGGGGGATATGGTTATATGCAAGATTATGATGTGGAACGTTTGTATCGGGACGCAAGAATTAGCCGTATTTTCGAAGGCACGAATGAAATCAATCGCCTCACAATGGCTAAAATGCTGTGGAAAAAATATGTACAAATAACTGCAATAGAAGATGATTTTATCGACAATCAACCATTAGATAAAAATCACCATTATATCCTACTTTCCAAGCATTTGATGCAATTAGCAATTACAGTCATTACGAATGCACAGATTCAACTCGAACAGGAGCAAGAATTTATGCGTTTATTGGCAGATATAGCCATGGAAAGCTATGTCATGGAATCAGCCTGGCTCAGGTCGAAAAAAGCTGTGCATGAGCAAACAAAACAATTGATGACAGACATATTATGCCAGGAGGGTTACCGCAAAATAGAAGAAAGTGCGATTACTATAATTACGGCCGCTGAAAGCAATGAGCAAAAACGAGTAAGCTTGCTAAATAATATTCGACAGTTAAATATTCCACTACAGCAAAATCTCTTTTTGAAAAAAAGGGCACTTACGAGAACATTCATTGACAATCCAAAAATGATTAGTTAGGAGGAACAGCATGATCGGTACATTTGCAAACGTTAGGAAAGAGGGTTCTATTTCTATTATCCATTTAGATCATCCACCTGCAAACACTTTGTCATCAGCTTCTATTGAAAACCTGCGTCGTATTTTCCAAGAGCTAGCGGAGGATGAAGAAACAAGCGCCATTATTATTACAGGCACTGGCCGATTTTTTGTCGCTGGGGCTGATATAAAGGAGTTTGTTTCAGCCTTTGGCCAACAGGAAAAAGCATTACAAATGGCTCAAGCAGGGCAAGCGCTATGCGATGAAGTGGAAGCCATGAAGAAGCCAGTTATTGCGGCCATTAATGGACCCGCCCTTGGAGGAGGACTCGAACTGGCGTTAGGATGTCATTTCCGAATTGCTTCGAATCAGGCCATTCTTGGCTTACCAGAATTAAAGCTTGGACTACTCCCTACATTCGGGGGGACTCAACGACTTAGCAGAATAACAAATCAAGCAACGGCGCTCCAATTAATTTTAACAAGTAAACAATTGAGTGCAGACGAGGCATTACAGCTCGGTATTATCCAACTAGTAACAGAACCTGAGGAACTTTTGATGACGGCTAAGATTGTTGCGCAGTCCTTTGTTGAGGGTAAAAGTATGACAAGTGTCTCTCGTACAATTGAATGTGTGATTCAAAGCACGAAGGCTAATTTACAACAAGGACTTGAACTTGAACGAACTCGTTTTGCTGAGCTATTGTTAACAAATGATGCTAAAGAGGGTGTGCAGGCATTTATTGAAAAAAGACAACCACACTTTAAACATTGTTAAAGGAGGGGTCCAACATGGCAAACGAAGTATTATTTTCGGTCGAATATGGAGGAGCGGCAACCATTACATTGAATCGCCCTAAAGCTTTAAATTCACTTTCCACTGACATGCTTAACCCCATTAGAGAAAAATTAAAAGAATGGGAAGCGAATGATCAAATTCGTCTTATTGTACTACAAGGGGCTGGGGAGAAGGGATTTTGCGCTGGGGGTGACATCAAAACACTTTATCAAGCACAAACCAGTCAAGATGCATTACTAAGGGCTGAAAACTTTTTCGAAGTAGAATATGAAGTGGATTTGGCGATCTATCATTATCCTAAACCCATTATTGCTTGTCTTGATGGCATTGTCATGGGAGGTGGAGTCGGTTTAACCTTTGGAGCAAGCCACCGAATCGTTACAGAGTGTACAAAATGGGCGATGCCGGAAATGAATATTGGCTTTTTTCCAGACGTTGGAGCGGGCTATTTCTTAAACAAAGCGCCAGGTTTTATTGGTTACTACCTAGCATTAACTGCGTCCACTATTAAAGCAGCAGACGTCCTTTTTGCTAATGGTGCAGATTATTATATGACGAGTGATAAGCTATTTGATTTCCTTCAAAGTGTAAAACAGACGGACTGGCATTCTAACAATATAAACGCAATCTTAAACCAACTAATAAAGAAATATTCTAGTAAGGCATCCGCAAACAGTGAACTTAAGAATCTTCAAACTGCAATAAACCACCATTTTTCAAGAAATACAGTAGAGGAAATCATACAATCCTTAGACAGTGACCCAAGCGAATTTGCCCGTGTCACGAAGCACTTGCTTCTGTCGAAATCACCTTCCTCTTTAAAAATTACGTTACAGCAGCTTATTGACGCTCGTGAAAAAACAGTAGAAGAATGCTTTAAGACAGATTTCATTTTGGCAAGAAACTTTTTAAGACATAGGGATTTCTATGAAGGTGTCCGCTCCGTTGTCATTGATAAGGATCGAAATCCTCATTATACCTATCAATCATTAGAAGAATTCACAGAAGAGGATAAAAAAAGGTTTTTTCAAGAAAACAGTGTAACATTATAGATTTCGTTTAAAAATCCTGTTAGCAGCAGGATTTTTTTATGGAAGAAAGGTGGGACTGCCAGCTACTAGGCAAAAAAATTTATCAAAAGACATCACCCCATTCAAAACATGAATACTAGCTTTTAAGCTCTTCATTTTGAGACGTATTAGAGCGGTATAGGATGTTATCTAGTATACTACCAGTAATCGGCATAAAGAAATGGAGGATGAAACCTCCTAAACAAACTGTTATGATTGTTCCGAAGCCGATTGGACCTTTAACCATTAATGCCAGCACTAAAAACAGGATATAAATAGTCGTTCTTGCAAAAAAGATGCTCCTTTTCGTTAGCTCTTTAATTATTAAGGTTAATCGGTCAACAGGAATCGGTGCAAAATTCGTATGTAAATAGGTGGCAGTCCCTAACCCAATTACAATTAAACCAACACCAAAACAAACAACTTCACTATACCAAGCTACAGGCGTTAACACATTGTGTAACACAAATAACCACATATCAATCCCAATTCCCGTAATAAAAGCTGTAATAAAGCCCAAAAATTCGGGCCTCTGTTTGTTTAATATTGCATTACAGCCTATTAAAATAATGGCCAATATAATTTCCCAGCTACCAACTGTCAGCCCTATATTTTTAGATAATCCTACTAAAAGAGCATCAAAGGGGGAAGTACCTAGATTGGATTGAATAGTTAAAGAAATGCCCAGCGTTAAGATGAAAATGCCTATGACATAGAAAACATACTTCACTTTTACTACCTCCTTGCTTTTTTATTGCATATACAACAAAATTAAGTTACATTCAATATATATTCTTTTTATTGCATTTGCAATATAAATCTATAAAGAGTTTTAAAGGAGTGTTATCAATGTCAATTAAATTAGCAAAATGTAGCATAGGTGATTTAAATAAACTCCAAGAGGTGAGTATTGAAACATTCAATGATACCTTTAAAGATCAGAATTCACCTGAAAATATGACTGCTTACTTGGAAAAAGCATTTACAGAGTTTCAGCTGGAAAAGGAATTATGTAATGAAGCTTCAGAATTCTATTTTATCTATGACAATGATGTCATTGCTGGTTATTTAAAGGTGAATGTCAATGATGCCCAATCTGAACAAATGGGGAATGAGTCACTTGAAATTGAACGTATTTATATTCGACAGTCATTTCAAGGAAGGGGTCTTGGCAAATATCTTATGAATAAGGCCATCGAATTAGCTGAAGCCCAAAACAAAAGTAGTATCTGGTTAGGGGTTTGGGATAAAAATGACAATGCCATAGGCTTTTATAAGAAAATAGGCTTTGTTCAAACTGGGGCGCACAGCTTTTACATGGGTGAGGAAGAACAAATAGATTTAATTATGACAAAAACACTCATTTAAATTTTAAATGGCAGAAACGTTGATATCGCAGCATTTCTGCCATTTTTCTATGCATACTTAATATTTTTCTGCATGAACATCTTGATGCAATTGCTTTTAAAAATAAAAGCATTCCATTCATAAGAACTATTCCGAGATTGACCTCTTCTTTCTATTCCTTTGTAATATTTCGTCTTTATATCCCTTTAAATATTAATAATCTTTCGTGGATGATGCAAAAAACGACGTATTTTTCTATACTTTTACCTATTTCGATGGTTTATATTGCCATATAGGTCTTTAGACAGTTGAGTCATTTCCAAATTACCTATAATATGTAATTATTATTGAAAACGATAATCATTATCAATTATAATCAACATTGTTTCCATTTACTTCTCAATCTTTCTAATAAGGGAGACTCATTTTTTTAACAATGAGTGATAATCATTATCAATTAATAGTAAAAAGGCTCTGTGAAAGGATTGGTTTATTTCATGCAACAGATTGCTAAACAGATTGCAGAAAATGCAACGTTTCAGGCGTTTATAAATTGTTATATACGAGAGGTGAGAAGCGGGCATTGGGTTAAAAAGGAGGAGTGGATTAAAGAACAACGACTATCAGCACTGATTACAGAGGCACATATATTAGAGCTTGAGTTACCAAGACAAAACATACGTTTTGCATTTGGTGTAGAATATAAATCTCTTGTTGGAAGACAGGTCATTGGTACGCCGTTGAAGTATTGTACAAAACAAAAACAATGGCTTGTCGAAGATAAATTAACGATACTTATCACGCTCATTCAGGAACTGCATTGTATGGCTAAGATGGATGGCTGTCTTAAACTTTCTTCTCATTATGATGAACTCATTCTTCGCATAATTGAGAGCTATCAAACGATGGCCAATTATATTGAAAAGAGTTTGGGAGGTGACAAGCAACCAGAAGCTAGCGGTACGTTTATTGAAGCGGAGCAGTCTCTCCTACTTGGTCATTGGCTTCATCCGACACCCAAAAGTAGACAAGGGATGGCAGATTGGCAACAAACCAGTTTTGCTCCAGAGTTACAAGGTTCTTTCCAACTTCACTATTTTCGTGTCGACCGTAAAATGGTGAAAGAGTCCTCCATATTAGAAAAAAGTGCGAGTGATCATATTGTTCAATCTTTACTAAAATCACAGCCTGATTTTGTTACATCAGAGAAGAATTGTTTCATTCCGGTACACCCTCTACAAGCACAATGGCTTCTACAGCAACAATATGTAAAAAAGGCGATTGCTGAAGGATTCATAAAATACGAAGGTGCTTTAGGCGCTTTTTATACAGCAACCTCTTCAATCAGAACGGTTTATAACTCACAGGAAGAAATGATGTATAAGTTTTCAATCCCTGTAAAAATAACAAACTCATTGAGGGTCAATAGAACTCATGAACTTAAAGCTGGTATTGCTATGGCTCGATTAATGCATAAGATAGACTTCTTACAAAATCATCCATCCTTTCAGATGATTCATGACCCTGCTTATATGACTGTAGAGTTTCCAAAACAGACGGAATCAGGGTTTGAGGTTATTTTTCGTTCAAACGTATTTCCAGAAGGCCAAGATGAAGGAATCTGCATGATCGCTACGCTTGTGCAAGAGCCCCTGCTAGAAGAAAACTCAAAGCTATGTCAGCTCATCATGAAAATCGCTCAATCCGAATTCCGTCCGTTAGAGAGTGTCAGTTTAGATTGGTTTAAAGATTATTGGACATGTGCGATTGAACCATTATTAAGATTATACGATGAGAATGGGATCGCTCTCGAAGCCCATCAGCAAAACAGTCTATTAAACATCTCTTCTGGTTATCCAACCACATATTATTATCGCGATAACCAAGGTTATTACTTATCAAAAGCCTATAAAGATGTACTTCTTTCAATAGAGCCATCTTTACATGAAACAGAAGAGCTGTTTTACGAAGATGCCCTTATTCAAGATAGATTTACGTATTATTTATTTATGAATCAACTGTTTCCTGTTATTTCTCGATTTGGAGCGGATCAGCTTATTAACGAAAATGTTCTTTTAAAGTGGTCTATCGATCAACTGCACTTATTAGAAAAAGAATTTACCGGCTTCGGGAAAGCGTTTGTTCGGAACATTCTAAATCAAGAAGAGCTTGCCTTCAAAGCAAACCTTTTAACAAGGTTTCATGATGTAGATGAACTTGAAGCCGAACTTGAACAAGCCGTATATACGAAAATTCCAAACCCATTTGTTCGTCAGTATGAGGAGGCAGACTATGCAGCAGCTACAGCCTTTAGCTTCTAAAAGAGGAGAGCTACGTGTAAGGCGGCAGCTTGTAGAAGCGATGATCTTTGAAGGACTAATCAACTATGAAGAAACATGTCTAGATCAATGGACTTCAATTTTTACTCTTATTGGACAGACATACACCTTTCGCTGTGAAGGAAGAAGAATGGCATTTGATCGCATCCGAATAAAGGGGGATCATATTTTTCTAGTAAGCAAGGATGAGACGTTGCAGGAGGCAACATTTGAGGAACTTGTCGATGAATTACTGACGAGTCGGCAAGATAAAATTCGGTTACTGAAAGAACTTCATTTAACGAGTAATCTTTGCGATTGGAACGATAGATATCTCCAAATACCGATATCGAGAAGAAATTCGAGCTATGAGGAATTAGAATCGGAAATTATGGAAGGACATCCGTATCATCCATGTTTTAAATCTAGAACCGGTTTTACGATTGACGACCATATAGACTATGGCCCTGAAGGAAAGCAATCATTCACCCTTCAATGGGTGGCAGTGAGAAGAAGCTATGTACGAATCGCTGTTCTTGAGAAAGAAGAAGATTTCTGGAAAAGAGAGCTAGGGCATTTACTGTGGGACGACCTTCTTAGCAAGCTTGCGGTATTCAATGGCACATTCGAAGACTATACGTTCTTACCTGTTCATCCATGGCAATGGCGTACCATGAAACAGGAACTTGCTGATTTAATGGAACAAAAAGATTTCATACCTCTAGATGTGAAAGGAGATGACTATAGGGCAACTCAATCAGTGCGAACATTATGGAATTCTTCACACCCCAAAAAGGCGCAATTAAAATGTTCAATGAATATGGTGAATACCTCTTCGTTACGAAAGTTACATGCTCATGCTGTTTGTGCTGCTCCTCATATTTCTGCATGGCTTAAACAGGTACTTCAATCAGATGCCTATTTACAAAAGACTGTTATTGTACTGGGAGAATATGCAGGCATTATTTTTGAACCGCATGCCACAAAGCATAGTAGTAAATTAGAAGGTCAGCTTGGCACCATATGGCGAGAAAGTGTGCGCTTGTATATGAAGGGGGAGGAGGAAGCAGTACCCTTTACGGTACTCATGATGATGGAGTTAGATGGGCGTCCGTTTATTGATGATTGGCTATGCCGATATGGAATGGAGGCGTGGATAAAACGCTTGATTGAAGTGAGTGTTATTCCAGTTTGGCACCTACTTGCCACTCACGGAATTGCAGTGGAGGCCCATGCGCAAAATATGATTTTGTTGCATGAAAATGGGTGGCCGACTCGGGTTGTACTGAGAGATTTCCATGACAGTATCGAATATACGGAAGAATTCATAGCAGATAGAACCCTCATTCCCGATTTTGGATTGATACATGACCGATTTAAAGATGCACCTGCCGATCATTATTATTGGATGTCTTCTGTAGAGGCTTTACGTGAGTTAGCTATGGATACACTATTCGTGTTTCATTTAAGTGAGCTATCTAATTTGCTAGAAGAGCAATATGGATATGAAGAAATACGCTTTTGGAATCAAATTAATGACGGCATACAGAAGCACTTTGAACGCTTTCCATCTTTCCGTGCAAGAAATGAACAGCTTCAGCATACTAGCACATATATTTATGTTGAATCCTTACTAAAAAAGAAATTGCAAAATCAAGAAGAAGGTAATTTTCGCCATATCGTCAACAATGCGTTGGCACAAAAGAATGAAAAGGGGAAATCATGATGTTTTATGTCAATGATCAATTTTATACAGTAGAAGATATTGAAAAACAGTTTGATATTTATGAACGCTTACCTCATCTAAAGGAATGTAACAATCGGAGATTAGCAATTTGTACGGATGATATTTTCCAATATATAGCTCTTTGTTTATACATTCGTGAAAAAAGAGGGTCAGTTGTCCCCATCCATCCAGCGACGCCCAAAGAGGGGGCCGTAAGAATCGCTTCGACAGCGGGTAGTCATCTGTTATTGTTCCAATCCTTTGATGATTGTATCGAATTATCCAATCTTTCCAATAACCAAGAAGGGGTATTAGTTCAAATGAGCTCTGGTACAACAGGAGATCCGAAATGCATTGAACGAACGTGGAGCTCAGTGGACGAGGAGATTGAAAGCTATGTTAAGACATTACCTGTTGATTCCTTGACAAATTCTATCGTTGCTTGTCCAGTTACTCACTCTTATGGATTTATTTGTGGTGTCCTAGCTTGTATAAGAAGAGGAGCAAAACCGGTTATTATTACGAATAATAATCCTAAATATATGTTGAAAAAGCTAAAAGAATTTCCTCAGCACATACTCTATGGAGCCCCAGCGTTACTTTATACATTAAGTCGATTATTACCGATTGATCAACAATTTGATCATGTGATGACGTCAGGGACTGTGATGCCACATAGCTGGTTAACATCATTAAGAGAGAAATCTAACCAAGTCCTTCAACAGTATGGATGCTCAGAATCCGGCTGTGTTGCGATTCACCCTAATGTGGAAGATCCGAAAGAAATGGGATATCCTCTCCCTCATGTGAAGGTGACAGCTGGTGACAAACAAACACCAAGCGAGATTATCATTGAAACATCTACACAAACGATTTATACGAAAGATCTTGGCTATCTAGAAAATAATATTCTTTCTTTTCTTGCAAGAATCGATGACACGATTAATGTAGCAGGCTTGAATGTGTATCCGCAAGAAGTAGAAAACGTGTTAATGGATGAGCCAAGAATAGTCGAAGCAGTCGTATATAAGAAACAAGATCATTTATCAGGAGAGCGAGTTTGCGCACTCTATGTGTCTACCGAACCGATTGATCATATAGAACTTAGAGAATGGTGCCGGAAATTTCTTGCTCCACATCAAATTCCGGTGGAGTTCGTGTTTGTTCATGAAATCGAAAAGTTACCTAATGGAAAAATAAGTAGAAAAAAACTTGGAGGCATACCCGTATGACACGGCAACAATTGATCAAAGGCATCTATGATATTATGGAAAATTCATTAGAGTTGCAGACATTGTCTTCTTTTAATGAAGATGCCCGATTAAATGAGGATTTGTATATGGATTCCATTATGGTCCTTCAACTCATTCTTCATATAGAGTTGGATCTTGGCATTTCTATTCCCGATGAGGTGCTTGTTCCTAAAGATTTCAAAACAGTAGGGACACTAGCAAACTTCTTAGAAAAACAGCAAAAGGTAGAATAATCGGAGGCTAAAAATGATAAAAGTTCATTGTTTTGTAAGCTGTGTTTGTGAGGTTATTAAGAAGACCAAAGGCGTCGATCATAGGCCTTATTATTTTGGGGTATGGGATGCAGATTTCGATGTGCTTGATAATGGCGTGCTGACATACCACTCTGATCAAATTGATCACCATTTCTTTCAAACATGGTATGAAATGCTTTATGGAATCAAGCTTCACAAATGGTATGACGAAAATCAAACAAAACACGAAAATATAAATAAGCTACTAGCGTTATTAGAACATAAATCTCCCCAGCAACATGTAATGGTGATGTTAGATTTATCAAAGCTTCCAGAGCGAGAGAATAAATTTCATCAAAGTCCATTCCCTCATTATGTGATGCTAGAATCGACAGAAAATGAAGAAGAGTGGTTTATGTATGACCCTGATTTCCGTTGGGAGGGGTTATTACCGAAGGAAAGAATTTTAGCTGCCATCCAAGAGCCAACTGTCGGAGGAGGTTATTATTTTGATTCGGAGGCGATTATTGCTCCAACTATAGAGACGGTTGAAGCCTATTTTAATACATGTATCAAGCTTCATTGTAATCCATTGACAGATGCCATTGCTGAAATTATTAATGAGCATACTGTAAAAAATGATAAAGAAAGTATCTCAAAACTTCCGGCTGCAATAAAACAATTGCCAGTTATAGCAATAAGAAAATATGCATATGAGCATGCATTTGCATATTTTTGGGAAGCACTTGGCCGTGCTGAAGAAGGCTTTGACACATGGTGTGATGAAATTGAGCATTTAGTGAAGGGCTATACAACAGTTCAATATCGAGTGATGAAGCTTGCGATGACATATGATCCATTATTAATAGAAGATATTTTTGTGAAGCTAGAAGAACAAAATCTACTTGAGTTCAAGATCAAGCAAGGTTTACAAGAATGCTTTCAAGCATGGTTAACACTACAGCACAAGAAAGAGGTTACGTTATGAAACTATCTATTTGTACAATCTCGTTTCGACACCATCTTCATTCAATAGATCAATTAGCTCACTTTGCCAAAGCACAAGGCTTTCATGGTATTGAGCTTTGGGGTATTCATGCAAAGAACTTAGCAGATGATCTTCATTATGGAGCAGATTGGCTAAAATCCTTCGGTTTGGAAACGAGTATGCTTAGTGATTATTTACCATTAGAGGCACCTGTTTCTGAAATGATGGCTGAAACAGAGAGGTTATCTGCACTTGCAGAGCGCTGGGGAACAAATAAGATTCGTACTTTTGTCGGCAAGCAGGGCAGCTTAGAAACGAGTAAGAAGGAAAGAGAAGAACTTACTTTCAGACTTGAATTGATCTGTGATTATCTCGAGTCAAAAGGACAATACTTGCTTGTTGAAACTCATCCGAATACTTTGACAGATAATCTACCCTCAACCATACAGTTACTCGAAGAAACGAACCACTCAAGCCTACGAGTTAACTTTGACGTTTTACACGTATGGGAATCAGGGATGGACCCTATTGTCGCCATGAAGCAACTTCGCCCTTATATTTCACATTTTCACTTTAAAAATATTGCCTCCCGTACACAACTGGATGTTTTTGCACCAAACAATGTCTATGCTGCATCAGGGACTCGAGAAGGGATGGTTCCATTATTTGAAGGGGCCATTGATTACGGTGAATTCCTAGCAGAAATAGATCCAAATAGGGAGATAGATGCCTCACTAGAATGGTTTGGATCAAATGTGAAGAGTGTTTTAACAAAGGATATACAGGATATTAAGAAGGCTTTACAGCTAGTGCAAATATAGTATAAGGCTAAAGAGAATCCCAAGGAAAAACATTGTCGTCTGTTCCTTGGGATTTTGTCTTTATATTGGCGTTATTATTCTTAGAGCAACATCTGAAGAGCTATTGATTACAAACGATCAATTTTCAAAGCTTTCATACTTAGCTACATAGAAATAATTTTGGTCGCCACCGTTTGCTGAAATATTTGGTCATGCTCTACAAACACCATTGTAGGATTAAAGCTCTGAATGAGCTCTTCAATTTGTAGACGGGAATAGATATCTATAAAGTTTAGTGGTTCATCCCAAATATATATATGAGCTTTCTCACATAAACTTTTGGCAATAAGTAGTTTTTTCTTTTGCCCACCTGAATAATGAGCTATATTCTTCTCAAATTGAATTCGATCAAAATCCATTTTACGAAGGATGGATTTAAATAATGTTTCATCAATGCCATGCTCTTCAATAAAATCCGATAATGATCCCTTCAAATGGGAAGTATCCTGCTGCACATAAGATATAATAAGACCTGAGCCTACATGGATGGTACCCGTATGCTGTATGTCATTTCCATGAATGAGTTTTAAAATACTACTTTTACCGCTTCCATTTTTTCCATCAAGAACAATACGATCACCCTGTTCAACTTTAAAGCTTAATGGTTGATTAATCATTTGGTCATCATATCGAACAGATACATCGGTCAAAGTTATTAGTTCCTTTGACTGAAATGCCAATGGCTCTAATTTTAATGACTCTGTTTTTTCTACATTTTTTAGCAATTTTGATTTTTCATCGATTGCTTTTTGCTGTCTAGATTCAATGTGCTTCGCTCTCTTCATCATCTTAGCTGCCTTATGTCCGACAAAACCCTTATCTAGCTTAGAACCTGAATTCGTCGTCCCATTTTTGGAAGCCTCGACTTGATTGGACCAGCCTGCCGAACGCTTCGAGGAATGTTTTAATCTTTCTATGTCCTTTTGTAGACGATGGTTTGTTGCTTCCTCGTGTTCCTGCTGTCTATCAAAATTTAACTTCCATGAAGAATAGTTACCACTTTGAACGTCAATATTGGCTCGATTGATGGATAGGATATGGTCCACACAGCCATCTAAAAAGGTTCTGTCATGCGAAATTAAAATAAATCCTTTTTTCTTCTTCAAGTAGTTAGCGACAATTTTTCGCGCATCTGTATCAAGATGGTTAGTCGGCTCATCAATTAATAGAAATTGACCCTCCGTCAGAAAAAGAGCAGCAAGCAAAACCTTTGTTTGTTCTCCGTTCGATAATGTATAAAAGGGGCGATACATAACCTCCGCATCTACATTTAGATACGATATTTCACGAAGATACTCCCAATCCTCTGCTTGCGGGCAAATCTCCTCAAAAATTTCATACGTATATTTATTCCGATCTGCAACAGGGTAGGGGAAATAAGTAAAATCTACTGAAGCATTTATTTTCCCACTATACTCATATTTCCCTAATAATAAATGAAAGAATGTTGACTTCCCTCGACCATTTCTACCGATAAATCCTAGTTTCCAATCCGTATCTAATTGAAAGTTAACACCTTCAAAAATAGGATCAAAGCTACCTGGATAGGAAAATGTTAAATTTTGAACTTGTATCATTGACATGATAACTCCTCCTTTGTATAGCAATAATTTTTTCTTTCTTTTATACAAAGTCGGCATATCCATCTGGTGTCCATGTCTCCGCATAAGTAGGATGGATATTAACGACTTATACGGAGATATACATGTGTAACAATTGTGTCTAAATCGCTCATTTTCCACACTCCTTTTTTAGGATTTTGATGTAACTATGAGAGAATAAAAAAATCCCCCCAATTGTCATTGGAAGGATTAGTCGGTTACAGGTATTGATAAAGGACTTTTTTGCCATAGGAAAATGACGAAAAAAGTATAAACTGATTGATAAAAATGGACAGACTAATCCTATATTTTGTAGTTTGAAGTTATTGATTTCAACTTAAAATATAGTTTAGTTCATCATTGTTCATCCATCAGTCCTCTCATAATTGTATGTATATCGTACCAAATTTTTTCATGAATTACAAATCAGCCTATTGTTCGCGTAACAGTAGATAAGGCACAGCACGAATATAAATGATTTCTCCTATAATTTCGACAATCGTTTGTGTAACGATAATAGCAGCCACTACTGTATGAATTGGATCTGGCAAAGATAGGGCCAATGGCAGAACAACAAGCGAATTGCGTGTTGAACCACTAAAAATTAAAGCTCGACCAGATGCAAGGTCAAGCTTGAATCGTTTGCCAATGAGTTTTGAAATAAATGGCATGATAAACATAAAGGCCACGTAAATGGGAATAACCTTTACAATCAAATCAATGGACGTCGATAGTTTTCCAATTTGTGAAGCCACAACAACAAACAGCGTTAATGCCATAAAGGGAACAGGTAGCCATGCAGAAAATTGAATGATTTTATGACTAACTACTGATTTTTTAGCAAGTAGTTGAAGAATAATAGCGATGACTAATGGAACGACGATTAGCACCAAAAATGCCTCTAGGAAAGGGCCCACTTCAACTATTTCCGCTGCTTCATGTCCAATGAATAACCACAAATAGAAGGGTAGTAATAGCATTTGGGTAATGAAAAGCATAGGTGTCGAAATCAGCATGGCTTTTTCATTTCCCCCACCTAGTGCTGTAAAAACAATGACATAATCAATACAAGGTGTCAGTAATACCAAATAGACACCAAGTAATAAAGGTGGGTGGTTAGGTAAAAACAAAGTTAGTAGCCAAACAACAATTGGTACCGCAATATAGTTGACTGTTAGCAATGCCCCCAAAAAACGACGATTTGCAAAAGCTTCTTTTAAAGAGCCGAAAGGAATTTGTGAAAACATGCTGTACATTAATAACGCAATAACAAAAGAAAGGATAATGTCTAACCGCATGCCCATATCAGGGGCAAATAACCCTATACCTCCTGCTATTAATAAAACAAATACATACAGGGAAATCTGATTTTTTTCTAATGCTTCTTTTGAAATCATAATCATTGAACTCCTATTTTTTAACCCAGTATATTACTAGGGAAATTTCTCTTTAAGGGTATCATATAAAATTATCTTATTGGATGATATATGCAAATTCATTCATAAAACCTATTTTCAATGGAAGACTTGCCATGAATGATTGTTCTGAAGAAATTAAGTTGGTGGATAGGAACTTTAAAGTGCCTATATCACTTTTTACTTACTATAAAACTTTAAAGTGCGTACTTACTTTTGTTTAGAACAGTTCTTATAATACATTTGTGGAGTTTTTCTGTCAGATATTTTTAAAGATAGTATTTCTATACCATTTTCCTCAAGTGCTAGCACTAATTTTTTTCCTTTCTCTACTTCAAAAGTTTTTCCTCCAAACACGGTGACAAATGGCATCTAATAAAACTCCCTTCATATTTTCCTATTGATGGGGTTAACGAAGTAAGTGTTTTTATCAGTTTGTATTGATGCTGCTACTCTTATACAAAAATCATTCATTGACTGAAAGATTAACGATTATACATAGCGAGGATAGCTGTTTAGCGGGTAGCGATATGGTTGAAATCATCCAATGAGAAAACCATTCGCTTTATAGGATTACGTCCAAATCCACCGTACATGGGGATACATTTCACTTGGCATATAGGGAGAATTTCTTGTCACTTTCTAACCTTCTAATAATTAATGATAGCTCAGTGAAAAGACCTGAACCTACTTCACTAAGGCGATCTATTCAGTATCTTGGATTGAATCATTGAAAAAAGGGGGAATTTTGTTTTACCATATTGCCTCTACCTACTCCAATTGGTTATCATTTTAAAATAAAATGACGTTCCTCCACTTTATATAGATATCTTTTTAAAAATTAATTATTTTAAACAACAAATTAATATTTTTAATTTTTTTTGATAAATAATTAAACTTAATTATTTATTTTTTAAATTCTTTGTTATATAATCAAATCAACCTAAAGAAAGGAATTTCAAAATGGCCTATCAAGTAATCACAAATTGTCCTGTTTGCAGTAAAACATTGAAAATTACAAAGTTGCAGTGCTCTCATTGCCACACTACAATCGAAAATGAGTTTGAATTATCGAAACTGGCCTCCTTATCAAAGGATCAGCTTCATTTTGTGGAAGTATTTTTAACGTGTAGAGGGAATATTAAAGATGTTGAAAAAGAACTTGGGATTTCGTATCCAACAGTTCGAGGAAAGTTAACAGATATTATTTCATCCCTCGGACATGTGGAGAAGAAGAAGAAAAATGAAATAGATGAGAAAAATGTTGTTACCCTACTAGAAAATGGCGAAATCACAGCAGAAGAAGCCATTAAGCTTTTAAAAGAAGAATAGGAGGAAATGATCATGAAAGAGGAAATTGCACGAGTGTTAACGATGGTTCAGGAAGGGAAAATTGATGCAGAAAAAGGTTCCGAACTTATCCAAGTATTGCAAGAGAAAGATGAAGCAGGGAATAAGCTTTTAGAAAAACCAACTAAATATTTAGATAAAACATTAAAAGTTCGTATTGTATCAACCGAAAATGATAACGTGACTGTCAATTTACCTATCAAGTTGGTCAAGGTAGTATTAATGGCTGGACACAGTATCGCAGCTAGTATTCCACAATCTGAAAAATATGTGAAAGATCTAGATATCAGCCTTATAATGGAAGCTATTGAAAATGAATTAGATGGCCAAATCGTTGATATTAAATCGGCAAACGGGGATTCCGTTTCTGTGTTCATTGACTAGTGACCGACTGATGATACATGTCAAAGTGAAAACAAAGGATGTTCGACTTACCATCCCAATCCCATATGCGATGTTAAACATTGTTATTTCCATTTTGTCTTCAACATTATTTCAGCGTAATATAAACAAATGGACAAAAGAATACTTTGAAAGAAAAAAACTGGACTTTACCTTGCCGCCAATAGACAAAAAAACACTCAAGCCCATTGTCCAGGAGCTGAAGAATTATAAAGGGATCTTGCTAGTTGATGTCAAAGCACAGGATGGTACAGTGGTAAAAGTTAAACTATAATTTATTGAAATACAACCACTTACATCTGAAATAGTAGGTGGTTTTTTTACTTATTTGCTACCAATAGACAGGCAACACACCTTCAAAAAAACTTGGGCTTTCATAGTTTTTTCCAGAAATTTTATTTAAACCTCCCAAATCGTCCATTTTTTGTACCTTATTGCTTCCTTTAGTGAAATCACCACACTGCATCATAAAATTTTAAAAACATCTTACATCGATATACCTCCTTATTGTTTCATCACCTAAATCTTGATCATAAATAGCTACTGAAAATCATTGTGAAAGGAAAAGGGAGCGCATTAAAATGTATATAAGTTGAAATAACTTCAAAATTGAACTATTCTAAAGACGGTGATACGAATGGCAAATATACAATCACATGAAGCAATTTTATTGAACTCCATAATTTCTACCGCTGTACAAGATGAATTAAAACTAGAGTTAAAACGACTAGGCTATACTGACTTAGCCCCAAGCCATTTCATGCTGTTATACATTGTGTACAAAAATGGGGGACGCATACAAATCAAATGTATTTGTGATACAATGCTCAAACAAAAATCAACCATTACTGAAATGATTATCCGTTTAGTCAAGACTGGTTATCTTGTAAAAGAGGGGCATAGCGAGGACAAACGAGTAATGTATGTCGTTGCAACTAAAAAAGCACTGGATGTCCAGAAATATTTTGAAGAAATCTTTGATCATCTTACAAACAAAATGTTTCATGGATTTAATGAAGAGGAGAAAGCTACTTCTTTTTCTTTACTTCAAAAAGTGTTAGGTAATTTGAGTTAGAGCAGATCTGTTCTAACTTTTATTTCCCCTTGTAGTTCAAAATTGAACTATTTGTTTTCTTTTGTCCTCTCAAAATGTTGATTTATGTTGGACATCAATATAAATAGGTGAAATATTGGAATTATGCACTAATGTGTGTATTTCCTCTGTGTGCGCTTTACAATACTTAGGTTGATTATACAGAAACGCGAGCCAATGCAAATAAAAGAGATTATGACAGCGAAAATATCCTAAATTTCCACAAACGGTACTCGCATGATATGCAACTGAGGGCTTTGTTAAATGTATAACACGATAATAAAGTCGAAGGGAAATTGTTGGGTTAGGGGCGTCAGAAGATGCTAATTTATGAAGAGGAACCCTCAAACATCTATTAAAAAATTGAAGAAATGAGAGATAATAATGAAGGATTATTTAGTGAAAGGTTTAGCATATAACGGACAAGTTCGAGTTATAGCAGCAAGAACAGTCGATACAGTAGGGGAAGCTCAACATCGACACTATACATGGCCGACCGCATCAGCAGCGTTAGGACGTTCAATGACTTTCGGCGTGATGCTTGGTTCTATGTTAAAAAATGAAGACAAATTAACGATTCGTATAAATGGTGGGGGTGATTTAGGTACAATCCTTGTTGACGCTAACGCAAATGGTAAAGTACGAGGCTATGTAACAAACCCGCAAACACATTTCCCCCTAAACAGTATTGGGAAATTAGATGTTAGAAGAGCCGTAGGAACAGATGGTATGGTAACCATTTCAAAAGATATCGGTCTACAACACCCCTTTGTAGGACAGGTACCTATTATTTCAGGGGAATTAGGGGAAGATTTCACATACTATTTAGCACAGTCTGAGCAAATTCCTTCTTCCGTCGGGGTAGGAGTTATCGTTAACCCTGATAATACAATCCAAGCAGCAGGGGGCTTTATTATTCAAGCATTACCTGGCACGGAGGCAGAAATTATTGAAGAAATTGAAAAACGTTTAGAAAGTATTCCAACGATTTCAGCAATGGTACGTGATGGACTAACACCAGAAGAAATCTTAACAATGGTTGTAGGAGAGGGGAATGTAAAAATTCTCGAAACACAAGAAGTCCTATTCCAATGCACTTGCTCAAAAGATCGCTCAACGAATGTGCTAGTGAGCTTAGGTAGCGAAGAACTCCAAGATATGATCGATACAGATGGGCAAGCAGAAACACAATGTCATTTCTGTAATGAAACGTATCAATTTGACAAAAATGAATTAGAAGCAATGCTAGAACAAGCCGTTTAATCTTTAAATTAAGTTACTTACTATAAAAATACCTCCTTTGAATGTGATATCCAAAGGAGGTATTTTTTCTACAATAGCTAAAGTTTTGACATACGTACAAGCATTCTTGATTTTTCATCTAAAATGATAAGACTGAGATCCCTGTATCATTATATTATTTCTGTAAATATCGGTCTATTTCTTTGCTATGTTAGCAATTTTCATACTAGCATTGTTAAGTGGGATGGATCGTATTCGCAAGGCAAACAAAAAATGAACTGACTCCAGTTCCTTTTTTGTTTGCCTAAAATTTTTTGATTTAAGCTTAAACAGGTTCTTTATTAAGAAAAGCATTTTATTATATGATTAGCTAATAGGATTTGAAGGAGTATGATGAGATGGAAGAAAAGAAAATAACATGGTTAGAACTTTTTTATGATTTGATTTTTGTAGCAGCTGTTTCAACTGCCACTAATGTATTACTTCATGTTGAAAAAGGTGAAATTCGCCCAGAGTATTTTTTGAAGTTTGTTTTAATATTTATCCCTATTTGGTGGTCTTGGGTAGGACAAACATTGTTTATTAATCGTTTTGGACAGGATTTTTTACACCAAAGGATTTTTACAATATTCCAGATGCTATTTGTCCTGATTATGACATCTAGCCTATCGGTTAACTTTGATCAATACTATTTGCCATTTCTAATTGGCTATATTGGATTAAGAGCCCTTACTGCGGTCCAATATCTAATTGTTCACCGTTATGAAGAAGGCAATAGAAAGGACGTTGCTCACTATTTAGGCACACGTTTTTGGATTGGCATAATCATATCCTGTTTTTCTATCTTATTTGATTCATGGATTCGCTATAGCATATTGTATATAGGCATTCTGATTGATATCCTTGTACCTTTTTGGGGACGTAAATATTTGGTGAAGGCTCCGACTAATACATCTCATTTATTAGAACGTTTTGCTTCATTGACATTAATCCTTTTCGGAGAATCAGTTGTTAGCACCTTGTATGTGCTACAGCCACAAAAAGGGGATTGGGATTCTATTTTATTTTCAATCATCTCGTTTATTTTAATTGTTTCGATGTGGTGGCAGTATTTCGAAAATGTAGAAAAGAAAGTGGACAAATCAATCGAAACATCTGGTCAGACCATTATTTATGGCCATCTTTTTGTATTAATGTCTTTGAGCATGATTGCCGCTTCCATCAAGCTTCTGTTTCTAAATGAGGTTCGTTATTCATTTGATTTATATTTTATATTCGGCTCTGTATGCCTATATTTCATGACAACTACTATAGTTTTTCATCAGTATAGGTTTAAACAAGATCGTTTAACGCTTTATCATTTAACATTATTTATTGGGATCTTAGCCACTTTCTTTATCATTAATTTGATAGTAGAAGTCCCAAACGTTGTCATCATGGGAGAGTTGACGTTGTTTTTTATCATATACGCTAAATTAACAACGACATGAATAAAATGCTATAGATCTAAAAGACATGCTTATTTAAGTACTTTACGACAGATGTCTAGGAACATCTTTGTTCTTAAAATTTTTAAAAGTAATTCATTTCGTTTTTGACCTCTGCTGAGCCAAAGAAGACGTTAGCCAATTAATTCAATAAGCAAAAGGCTATGAATGATCATCATTCATAGCCTTTTTAATTTTATCGATAATGTAAGCCAAGGCACATGCACATGGTATACAATTTTCTAACATCATTTATATCTAATTTACCTAGTGGGCTTCTGACGTCCCGTAGCAAAACCATTATAGAATCTTCTAACCACTATCAAAATGAAATACTGTGACATTAAAGTAAAAAATACATCGAAATAGTCATAAAGGATACGGCATATATTGAATTTTAATCCTCTAAAATAGAAGTTGGGAAGTGATCGATATAGATATCATTAGTTGAGAATCTAAAAAATAACTCTTCTGTTTGTATTCATAACATCGAAAAAGAGTCTAATAGTTTTTAGTTAAAGGACTTCATGTTAGTATCTGATCTTTTTATAAAGAAGTATTCTCTCAATTGAACAATAATCAGTAAGGAAACACGCCGTTGTACAAGATTATTAGCTCAACTTTTTTAGCGTAAATATGACATAAACCAATAATAAGCCGGATTAAGTAAAGATGTTCTAGTTGATATGCGTCATGGAGAGGGGCTACCATCTTTTTTAATGATTCAATGTAAAAAGTAGACCAGACAAAATGGCGAATAATGGAGAAATAATACTTCCTCAAAGTGATGTTATTTTACATCAAAAGAACAATGACTTTTTTTAGATGAGGAGAAAGCTATGACATATTTTAATAGTGTGTTGATATTAGGAACAGGACCAACAGCCATTCAATTAGCTGTAAAAAAGTCATCTTAATAGTAAAGTAGCTATTGCAGGTCGTGAATCTAAACGCTCTAAAATTTTCTTTGAAACTATCGTTCAACATCAGCTTGCACTTCAGGTTTCTATTCAAAATACACAACATCAATCTGTTGCAGGAGAATGTACAATTGATGGATTGTTTAAAGGATACCATACAATATACGGTAATTGGGATACCGTTGTACTAAGCGTTACTTCAGATTCCTATATTACTGTATTAGAACAAATAGATATCAAAGTCTTGAGGGAAGTTAACTGCTTTATATTAATTTCACCAACGTTCGGCTCAAGTCATTTAATTACCAATTTCCTAAAGAATCTATCTACACACGCTGAAGTCATTAGTTTTTCAACCTATTATGGAGATACTAGATGGTTGGATGACATTCCGTCAAATAAAGTAATGACAACTGGGGTAAAGAAAACACTTTATATTGGTTCAACTAACTCAAAAACAGAACGATTAGATGAATTATGTAAATTATTTAATCGTTTGGGAATTCAATTAACAAAATTCACATCTCCACTTGAAGCAGAAACAAGAAATATATCTTTATACGTACATCCTCCCTTATTTATGAATGATTTTTCCTTACAAGTAATATTTGATGAACCAAAGACACCAAAGTATGTGTATAAACTTTATCCTGAAGGTCCCATCACATACACAACAATCCGTCATATGCTAAATTATTGGAAAGAAGTAATGACAGTGGTGAATGATTTCAATATTCAACCTCTAAATCTATTAAAGTTTATGGTAGATGATAATTATCCATTGCATCCCGCAAGTATAGATAGGAAAGATATAGAAAATTTTAATAACCTTGAGTCTATCCATCAAGAGTATTTGCTCTATATTCGTTATGCATCCTTGTTAATTGATCCATACTCTAAACCAGATCGAGAAGGAAAGTACTATGATTTCTCAGCAGTTCCTCTTAAAAGGATTTTTATTAATCATAATAGAGAATGGGATATTCCTAGAATGCCAAAAGAAGATTACTATCGTGTAAAAATCATTCAGGGTGTTGCAAAAGCCTTGAATTTGAAAAGTCCAACACTAGATTATTTTATACAAACCTATGAGGCAAAACTGCAACAAGTAGTAGCTTCATCTGAAAATAAAGCATATTCAGATGCCTTCCAAGTAAAATCTTTTTCACAAGACATTGAGTTAATAAGTAAGGAATTAATTTCAAGTAAATACCCAAAATAGTAATAGTTATATTTACATGAATATACGAACCTTCTTAAAAGGTTTAACAATGTTAAATAGAGAATAACTAATGTAAACGTTTTGTTAGGAGAGAAGCTATGCAGAACTTATTAGGAAAGGTTGTTCTCATCACAGGCGCAAGCTCAGGTATTGGGCTTGCTACTGCGGAGTTGATGGCCGCTCAGGGCGCTAAAGTAATTATTAATTATCATACAAATGTGAATGGGGCCATGGAAGCGGTCCAACGTATTCAAGAAAAGGATGGAGCGGCTATTGCCATTCAAGCTAATGTTAGGAATAAAGACGAAGTGAACGCAATGGTTGAACAAGCTATTTCCTCTTTTGGCACAATTGATGTGTTAGTTAATAATGCAGGTGGTGGCATCCGTCAAAGTACATTTATGGATATGAGTGAGGAGCTATGGGAGGAAACATTTCAATTAAATGTTACTAGTGTTCTCCTATGCTCCCAAGCAGTATTAAAATATATGATTCCCGTAAAATCCGGAAAAATCATTAATGTCTCTTCAGCAGCTGCACGAATTGGAGGGGCAGGGGAAAGTATCCATTACGCATCTGCAAAAGGGGCCATAAATACAATGACAATTGGCATGTCCAGAGAGCTAATTGACTATGGAATTATTGTAAACGGGGTTGCACCTGGAATGGTAGAGACACCTAGGGAAGTAGCAGAAGTCATTGCCTTCCTTTCTTCTGATGCCGCCAAATATATTCTTGGTGAAATTATAAATGTTAGTGGTGGGAGATAAATAACATAATAGCCTATGTAGCAGAGTATCTTTCATAGTAGAAAAGGGAAGGGATGTTGGATGATCGTAGAATTAGATAATGCTGATTTTAGTAAATGTAGGGAACTCCAGAAGCAAAAAAAGTTCAACTAAAATGGTTCGAAGGTGTTTAATTATACTGGCTATGAATTTTCCTTTTAACTTATGTGGAACAATGCAAATAAGCCATTTTAAATAATTGATCAATTGAGGACTGTAAAAGCAGTCCTTTTATTTATAACGTTTATAAATGTACCAGTTATATTAAAAATTTGTTTTAAAAGCAGCACACTAGATAATTACTATCAATATGAAAATCTAAATACTTAGAATGGTTAAATAAGCTATTAAAAAGTATCTAGATTTTATAGTTTCATATTATTTATTTGCTATTCATCCAATAAATAGAAAACTTTTTATTTGTAATATTCACAACCTTTAAAATACAAAAAATTGAAAAAATATCCACGAAGCATTATCATAGTATTCTAAAGACTTTCACAATTCAAAGCGAGGAGGATACCAGTGTTAAAAGCATTAAAAGTAGGTCTAGTGATAGAGCGAGCGAATCGAAGAAATTTAGTTGCACTAATTGCTGTTGTCATGATCGTTTTTGGCTTTATGTTTTATATAAAGGCGCAAGCCGTTGGTAATCAGCTTATTGAGAAAAAGGGTGATTATTATTCAACACAGGCCATACTATCAAAATTTCAAGTGAAGGATGCCTCTGAAACAGGTGATGGCAGCGACATATTTAAAAATTTAACGAAGCAAAAAAGTAAGATTGCATTGCAAATAGCCACATTAACGATGGACAGACAATCCATGTATTATGAGGCTTCACTTCAGCTTGCTGAATTAAGACAAGAGGCATTCCAATTAGAAGGATACAATGATATCGCAGAATTATTACCCTCTAAATTACAAAATTCGATGGACTATCTTTATTTTAAATGGATGAATGATGCGGGAAGGGATACAATAACCGACTTATTTCAATACATACCTTTCTTATTATTTTTCTTTAGTTACGTAGGGGCGGGCTGGTACATATTTATTAGCTTCCAAACAAGTTCTATTTTGCTAGATGATTTTGAGCATTCTAGTTTAATCCAAGGCTTTCCTGTTCGTTTTGATTCCTATATTTTATCCAAATGTATGATTTCTTTGTTCACCATCCTAACAAGCTTTTTACTCATTTTTATTTGCGCTAGTCCATTGTGGGTATTAAATGGACTTGGTAACCCACTAGATCCTGTAGGAATTTACGTAGGAGATGCTGTATTAATCTCTTCCGTCCATTATATCGCGATGAGCCTTGGCTATATGTTTGTCATTTCAATTTTCGTCATGCTGTTGTCGATTATATTGAATGTGTTACTGAAAAATATGTATTTAACATTATTTGTGCACTTTATTTTGTTCTTTTTACCGATGATTTTCCCATCTTTAATGAGTGTATTTCCCTATAATCCTTTTAATTTCATGAACTTCAATGATATTTTACGAGGCGCACCAGTAGATTTGGCACAGCCTGTTGATATTACGATGAATCTAGGCTTAATTATTATATTTATCTGTATTATTTTAATGTTATTCATTATTAAAACGTTTTTCTCAACAGGGAAAATTAAAAGGGCATAGAGGAGGTACTCATTAGCAATGTGGAATTATTTCAAATTTGAATTCAAACAATTTTTTACGAATAAGAAAAACTTAGCAATCTATTTTTTGCTTGCTTTTGCAACCTTCTTTTATGTATTTAAAATAGCACCCGCATATGATCCGATTGAAAAAGTTGAATATGAAGAAATTGAGGCTCGCTATTTAACACGGCAGGAATTTTTAGATTCGATGGAAGGTCAAAACATATATAGACTACATCCGGCCATCATCTTTGCGATTGATATATTTAAGCAAATAAATCCAATAGATAAAGCGAGATTAGAAGCATTAGATGAGGGGGATCTAAAAAAATATGCAGAGGTAACTCGTGATTGGTACTACTTTACGAATGCGATTACATACAAAAGTGATTCATTCTCCTATAACTCAAAGTATTTTATAAAAAATAATGATTATGCAGAAGATGATGCCTTTTATGCTTATTTAGAGCAGGCAGCCCGTTATGATACGTATGCGAACGCAAAGTATGAATTATCAATGGAAATTTTCGAACAGCGGACAGCACTGCAAACGTTCGAGCGTTTATTAAAGGGATTACTACCTGTTATTTTAATTGTGTGTGTACTACTTTTAGCCATTGATATCGTCACAAAAGATCGCCGTCATCCATCCATTATCAAAGGATTTCCTGTTAGCGATTGGAAAAAGCTATTGGTGAAAATGATCGTTGTCCTACTAGGGAGTTTAGTATTATTTGTACCCCTTATAGCTGGGCTCATTATTATAGGCTTACAATCCGGCTTTGGAACTTTCAATTTACCATCTCCAATGTATGCTCCTCATCTCGAATGGCGTCAGGAGGGTAAATTTGAACCGATGACTTTAGGGATGTTTTTAGGACAAACCCTCATTTTGCTTTTAACTTGGTTTATGGTCATAATCAACGTTGTGTTATTGTGCAGTATCATATTCCGTAACGAGATGATGAATTTTGCCATCGGCTTACTCCTTATTTTTGGGGAGAAGTTTTATTTCAGCCGATATGTTGGTTACTTTTGGGATATTCAAATCTACCCAACTTCTTACATTCAAGTCGGACAAATTGTTTCAAAACAACGGAATTTTTATTATATGAACGATTTTTTAGATTTCAATTTAGGATTACAGTTGTTACTTGTCTTAGCTGTAGTCGTCATTTTATTCATGCTACTTATTGTTATGAATAGACGTTATAAGCTAATTAAATAGGAGGGACACAGGTGATTGACATTCAAAATATTACTGTGCAATTTGCGGAAAATAAAGTGTTAAATGATATTTCAATGACATTTGAGCAAGGTGAAATGATTGGGCTTGTTGCACCAAATGGAACAGGAAAATCTACATTTATGAATGTGTTGATGAATTATGTAAAGCCTATGAAAGGGAAGGTACTATTTAAAGGTGGTCTTTGCTACTCGAATAAATCAAATGAAGTAAAAATTCATAGTTTTGTGTCGATGATGCCAGACCAAAGTGACTTGTATAATCACTTAAGCGGGCGCGAACATTTAAAAATGTTTGCAACAATGTGGCAATCCGATTTAAATCTTATAGATGAAACCATTGAAATATTGAATATGGGGCATTATGTAAATAAAAAAACAGGCACGTATTCCCTTGGTATGCGCCAGCGTCTTTGCTTTGCTATGCAAATAGTTACGGATACGGACATTATGATGATGGACGAAGTTATGAACGGACTTGATCCAAATAATGTAGAGATTATTTCGAAAATATTAGTAGAGAAAAAGGCGAAGGGGAAGGTTATTATTATTGCCTCGCATTTACTCGATAATTTAGAGAAATATGCAGATCGAATTTTCTTGTTTAACGAAGGAAAACTAGTGGATACCAATCAAATAATAGAAGGTTTCAGTCAAGCACATATTAAAACTATCCGCGTGAACAATATGGAGAGTTCTACTGAAAAACAACTGTATGAGCTATTTCCAAACATAAAGCTTCAAACACTTACAAATGGAATAACATTAATTCATTTACCAAGCTCTGAAGCCGCTTTATTAAGTTCGCTTACATCTTTTTTAGTTGAGAGAAATGTAGTGGATTTTGCATTTGGAAAAGTGACATTAAATGATTTGTATTCTATGTATTATCATGAGTATAAAAATGTGACCTAGTTTTTTTGAATTTTATGCTAGATTATGTGAGAAAGTGTAATGTTTAATTAAAATTAAAGGAAGATTTGAGTGAATGACGATAGATGTAGAACAATATTTAAATAAAGCTTTTCCTGGACTCACGTTAACAACTAGCCTTTATCAGCAATGGGATATTGGTATTCACGTTGAATTTGGGGCTGGATTTTATCAATTGAAAGATAATGGTCATCTAAATCTAGCCATGTTTAATTATGTATACCATCAAGCTTTGACCATTTTTAACGAAATTTTTTCGTATTCGGATGAAATTTTACTTGTGACAAATGTTTATCAGTATAAGCTTGCTGAAGGTAAGAAAAATCGCATAAAGGTTTATGATCGTTATATAAAAAATAAAGAGATAAAATTCCATTTAAAACAACAAACCTTGCCGTATGTATCTGATAATGAAGATATTTATATTTCACGATTTTCCTTAAAGTGCCACAAACAAGATATTCACTATGTATCACTTATCAAAGCTGCCTGTAATGAGGATTTCCGCTTGAAGCCCAAATTCGGTACAGGCTATAACTATCCAGATGTATTTTTTATAAACTTGACCAAAAACGTCATCTTTTTTATTTATGATGATAGAGGTTGCGAGGTCATCGCGACGAATAAAGAAACGATAAAACCTTTCGATCTAAAATTCAGGAACTGGATAGTTAATCGTAAATGAGATGACATCGTTATACATTCTAAATTGAACTAATGGATGGAGGAATCTATCAACATAAACCTTAATGATTTCGCATCCATTAGTTATGACAAACAAAGGTTGGGAAAAATAATCACTGAGTGCATTTTACGATGGCTTTCATTCAAAATCATTGAGTTGCTACCCGCAGCTCTTTTTTTATGGGGCATATAGGGGTGTTTGATTGAAATATAGCGCTTTTATTTGAGTATAGAGAAGGAGGATAAATGAAATTGATGATGATTAGTGAAAATATAATGGGGCAACGCTATCAACAACTAATCAATATACTAGCGAAACGATGTAACCGCTTTGCTTTCGTTGAGAACAGACAATTAATGGATAATGAAGAATTACGGTTAGCGGCTGTTGATGAGCTATTGGCTCCTATTAAAAGTCAGCTTATTGAAAGAAAGGTTCAAAATAAATGGGAGACGACAACACTTGGCGAAAATACGGCATTTGTTTTTTATTTTCTATTAAACGATACGACTGCTCAATTCTTGAAGGAGCGTAGCGACTCACTTTTTGGTTGGATTACGCCAGAATTACCAGAGGATTTGATGTTTTATGAAGATGAACAATGTGTATTAGCAGCTTGCTCGCACGAGGGTTTCTTCTGGGTGGATGAAAAGGTATGGGACCGTTTTTTATTAAGCTAAAGATGTCGCTTATTTTGATTATTTGGTATAGCGAATTCTACTTTATAAAATGAAAAAAAAGGGGGAGTATTTTTTGTTATTTATAACGTTGTTTGTCATACCAGTATTAGGAGTTTTATATTTTTTAAATTTCACTACTTTTTTAAGAAAACTAATAAATGGAAAAAACACGTATAACCAAAATGTACTAGGAGCCGTTTTAACCTTTATGTTGATCTTTACAATCATGTACTGCTTTGTTGGACTCCATTAATGGTTTAACGATAAATTGAATATAGCCTTTTCAAAACAACAAGTAAGCAACTTCTTCAAAAGTAGTTGCTTACTTGTTGTTAGTCATTCATAAATATCTCTTCTAACGAAGGTCGATTCGTTTGAATATCAAAAATGTCCGTATCAAATTTACATAAGGAATGCACAATGCTAGCAATATCTGATTCATCGCGTATTTCAACAGTAAGGTGTTGGTTATCTGAATAGTTAATCGTTGTCCAAGTTTCGATTTCCTCGCGAGCATGACGATACAACGTGTCATTTTTAGGTAAGAGCTTAATAGTTGTTTCAATCGTTGTCTGAAATTGATTTTGCAATTGATCGATGGTTCCTAGACCTGAAATAATGCCGTTTTTCATAATAGCAATTCGGCTACATAGCTTTTCCACTTCATTTAAATTATGAGATGTCATAAAAATAGTTTTGTTTTGACTGGCTAATGTTCGTATGAATTTTTGCATCTCTAACGCAGATTCCGGGTCCATCCCCGAAGTAGGCTCATCTAGGAAAATTAAATCTGGATTTCCGATGACAGCCTGTGCTACGCCTAGCTTTTTTTTCATCCCAAACGAGAATTTTTTTGTTTTAACATGTACAGCGCTCTTTAAACCAACCTGCTCTAATAAATCCACACATTGTTGTTTAGTCACCTTGTGCTTTTGTAACTTTGCAAAAAATTGAAGATGTTCCAGAGCTGTATCATTGCCGTAAAACTCTGTGTAGTCTGGAAGAACACCAACTTTGCGTTTGACACGATCAAGCTGATTGTTGGGTACACCTAATATTCGAAATTGACCACTAGTTGGAAGGACAATTCCTGTAAGCATATTAATGAAAGTTGTTTTCCCTGCGCCGTTTCTCCCTAAAAAGCCAAAGATTTCACCTTCCTGTACTTGTAGATTGATACCACGTACGACTAAATGCTTGTGATAGGATTTTTTTAAATCCACTGTTTCAATAACGGTCATTACAAATCCCTCCTATGAAGACTAAGTATCGAGACTCCTACCATAATAGCCGCAAATAACAGAACAACGAGCCATCCCCATGTTCCACCCTCGAGCATATAATGGTACGGAGTCATATATTTAATGATTTTTAACCAGAGTTTTTCTGAAAAAAGGCTCCATAAACCGAATGTAGGAATAGCCATACTAATTAGTAATCCGATAAACATTGACATCGATCGTTTAGGAATGAGACAGGAAAGTAGCACACATAACGACACGATGTACGCTAGCATAACAAATAAGCTACCGAATGTTTTAATATAAAATTCATGAGAAAAGAATGCAATAATACTAAATGACGCTAATAAGCAAATAAACCAGTATGAAAAGATTCCTAATAATTTGCCTACAATAATAGAAGATCGGGATGTTTTGGTTACTAGGAACCGAATTGTTCTGCTTTCCGTTTCCCTATTAATGGTGTCGTGAAATAAAGAAAAGATAAATAAAAAGCCCATCATATAAATTAGAAATACCAGCCCACTTACATAGCCAGCCTCAGCAAATTTAATGCCAGTAAGGAGACTGCTATTTGTGACAAAATCAGATAAATAATAGGAGACGGCAATAAAAATGCCAATCGTAATAAGTGAAAAGATACTGCGAAATGATTGAATAAACTCCTTTTTCCATATTGCAATCAAAGTGGTTCCTCCATAATAGAAATATATTTTTAACACTCTTTAAAGTATAAAGGCTGATTTTTACGTAAGCCGAAACGTTGGATGACGTTTTCATAAACTTTTAAGAATGCTGTTTATGTTCTGTTTATATTCCTTCGTAGTGGTGACAAACTAGCAGTATTATTCATTGGAAAAAACATGTTAAAATGAATTCCATGTTAGACGGGAAAGGACAGATTTAAAATATGAATTTACATGATGTGGCCATTTTACTTGTTGATGATGAATCAGCAATTTTAGATATGTTACAAATGGTTTTAACTAAAGAGGGCTTTCGACAAATTGATCGTGCAAGCACTGCTCAAGAAGCGTTAAATGCATGTAATAAGAAGTCATACGACATGATCCTATTGGATGTCATGCTGCCAGATAGGAGCGGCTTTGATATTTGTCCATTTATTCGGGAGACAACAGATGCCCCGATTTTATTTATTACAGCAAAAAACTCAGACTTAGAAAAATTAACAGGCTTTGCTATGGGCGGGGATGATTATATTACAAAACCTTTTAACCCATTAGAAATAGTCGCTCGAATGAAAGCACAACTACGCCGCGTTAAATTATATGAGGAGGAAAGACCACAGCACATATCTTCCAATACGTTCATTTACGATTTTGGCCGATTCCAGGTGAATGAGCGTGCAGGGGAATTAATTGTGGATGGGCAAGTCATTTCTTGTCCTGCTCAGGTATATCAATTACTACTCTTTTTTTGCAAGCATCCTAATCAAATATTTACGAAAAGTCAGTTATATGAAGCTGTCTGGGGTGATCATAGCTTTGGGGATGATAATACGGTTACGGTTCATATTGGCCGTATTCGCGAGAGGATAGAAAAGGACCCGAAGGACCCTGAATTGTTATTAACCATTAGAGGACTAGGCTATAAATTAATTCAAAAAGAGGGGTTGGTATGAATCGAATTAGTCGTCGACTTGCCTTTACCTTTATTTCACAAATTGTGTTTGTATTAGTGGCTTTAGCAATAGGTACAATCATTTTTTTAGTGTATGTTGGGTTGCAGTTAGAAAGTGAACCTGAAACACAGCAAGTATCGAGTAGTAGCAATAGTAGACTAAGGCAAACATTTTCAATTGAAAATGACGTTGTGTCGTTGGATGCTAACAAAATTTCTGATATAGAAAAACGTGAGGAATGGCTACAAATAATCGATTCTCACGGAAATATGTTGACCTCTTCCAAACTACCATCTGATGTTCCAACTCACTACGAACCTGGTCAATTAATAGCCTTTTGGCAGAAAAGCATTCCGTTCCCATACGAGCTCATTATTAGCCAAGAGGAGAAAGGTGGACAAACCTATTTTGTTGTAGTTGGTCAAAAACGTCCTGCCCGACAGCTAGCAGAAAAACTTACATTAGAATGGGATGGAAATCGATTTTCTCAGCGAGGGAAGCAGCTATTGGAAAAAGCTCATGGTACGCTAGCAATTTATTCAGCCAATGGGGAGATCATCCAACAATATGGGCATGTGAAAAATCCTGAAGCAAAACTTTCACTCGATCATTTACTTGGGGATGAGGCTGATCATCTCAGAAATAATGGTAGCCAATATATATATTTTGATGCAGAGAAACAGCAGACATGGGTCATTGAAGTACCATCCGATGCAGTAAAGGTGGAGGGAGGTAAGCATAATACCTATTTAGGAAAAGCATTTCTACTATATGGAGTAGCCCTTATTTTATTTATCATCGCCACAGCATTTTGGTACGGTAAACGATTTGGGCAACCCGTTCTCTATATTGTTAACTTTATTCAACGATTGGCAGATGGTAATTATCACGAGCAAGAGGCTAAGAAAAAAGATAGGTCACTTAATCGTCATGGCAAGAAGAAGCGGTCCTTCCGTTTATTTCGAGAAATTAATGATTCCTTGAATGATTTGAACCAGCAGCTTAAGCAGAACGAAAAGCTTCGCAAACAAATTGAACAAACTCGCGAGGAGTGGATTGTTGGTGTCTCCCATGATTTGAAAACACCACTATCTTCTATAAATGGTTATGCGCATGTCCTTGAATCAGCCCCCTACAATTGGTCACAAGAAGAGTTTAAGGAGATTGGAAAAACATTACGTGAAAAATCAACCTTTATGTCTGAATTAATCGATGATTTAAGCTTAACATATCGCCTGAAAAACAATGCATTGCCCATGGTTCGTCAAACGCAAGAAGTAAACGAAGTCATTCGAAGAGCCGTTATTCATTTTATAAATGATCCACAATTTACTTCCTATGATATTACATTTCATGCTTCTGAAGAGCCGATAACATATCCTCTTGATATGAAATGGTTCACACGTATTATTGATAATATGATTTCTAATGCTATTAAGCATAATCCGTCAAATACGAGAATAGATATTATTGTGCAGAAGGAAAGTGATCATTATTTCACTGTTCGTATTCAGGACAATGGTATTGGAATGGATTCATCCACGTTAGAGCAATTATTTGAACGGTACTATCGTGGTACTAATTCAGAGGAAAATACAAGTGGTTCAGGGCTGGGCATGAGCATCGCTAAACAACTAACAGTAGCCCATGGAGGAGAAATATCTGCTTCTAGTACTCCCGAAGAGGGTACTGTCATTGTCTTAAAATTTTATTCATGATGGCAGTCCTGCCTTTTATGTCCTTAAATTTTGGATATAAAGGGTAGGACTTGTTTTCTGCGTGGGTGTAAATTTATGTTATTAAATCCGTCACAACTTGAACAATTAAGAATAAAAAAATGATGGGTAATATAATTTGAATCCATTTTGTTTGGATGTGGGGAATAATCTTTAAGCCTAAGAAAGAGCCAGCAATTGAGCCAAGCGAAACAGGAATAGCAATTCCCCAATTTACAATGCCATTAAAGTAATAAAAGAGGAAAGCGCCTGTACAGCTTGACAACGAGATCATTCTTGTTAATTCCACTGCTTTTAAATAATTGTGTTGTTTTTTTAAGAAATAGGTTATATTCATAAGTGCTGAGCCTGGTCCAAAACCTCCGTCATACATTGAAATGGCAAATGGAACAAGCTTGTTAATACGTTGTTCCTCTGTTTCCTTGACATCTTTTACAATCCATTTATTACTGCGAAGGACCATCATAAATGCGAAAATTAAGCTTATACAAGCAACCACGTTCATGATTCGCTCCGATAAGAGGATTGCAAATAATGCACCCAAGACACCTCCTAAGCAAGAAACTATCATGAAAGAAAAGTATTTTTTTAAAGATAAACGTCCTGTTATAACAAATGAAACAACATTCGATAGGGCAGATATTCCTGTCGCAAATTTATTAACGGCGACCGTTGTATGAATTGGAATGCCAACGAGTAATAAGGAAGGCATCAAAATAAAGCCTGCTGCACCAAACAGAACTCCTATTATGGCCGCGAGTAAACCAATCGTAAATAAAATAAACCCTTTTATTGATAACCATTCCTGTAGTAAAATTTCCATTTCATCACCTCTATACTTAAATTACTGATAAACTATACATAAAACAAATATATAATTATTGCTTATTCATAAATATTATTTATGGATAGAAAGGTGGGAATGGCATGAATTTACATGCTTTAAGAATCTTTACGAATGTAGCCAAACTTGGCGGAATTACTGCAGCAGCGAATAGTATGCTACTGAGTCAGCCTGCGGTTACGATACAAATTCGGAAATTAGAGAATGAAATAGGGGCTAAATTGATAGAAGGCAAAGGGCGTGGAATTCAATTAACTCCAGAGGGGAAGTTTTTGTATGAGCAAGGCATGCGTTTATTTTACTTAGAAGCACAAATCGATGAAAAGCTAGGTGAATTTTTAGCTAAGGAAGACAAAATACATATTGCGTCCTCTTATATCCCTATTAATTATATACTTCCACCTATCATCGCTAAGTACAAGCTTGCTCATCCTCATATTGAATTTTTTGTATCATTAGGCAATGTTCAATCTGTGGAAGAACAAGTTCTGAATTATGAAGTAGATTTTGGTTTTGTTGTTCAAAGTAAAATGGGTCATACCGATTTACAATTTGAAAAGGTATTAGATATCCCGTTTTGGTTTATAGTCCATCCCTCACATCCTTTAGCCAATCAAACGGTCTCCATTTATGAATTATCGGACGAAGACTTTATTTATCGGGAACGTGGCAGCTCGACACTCGATTTATTGGAGTCCATTTTTTACACGTTTAATGCTCCATTACCTAAATTAGGACTTCAAATGCAGGGCTTACATGAATCCATTAAAGTAGTGGAGGCAGGATACGGTATGACTTTAGCTCCGTCCTATAGTGTGTCTGATAGTATAACAAATGGAAAATTAGCTCAAGTATATGTTGAGCAGGCAGATATTCAGCAAAGTTTATTTATTTGCTCGCGGAAATCCGATTTGATTGAGCAACCATTTATGCAATTCTTAAAAGCTCATTTAAAAGATTAACTAATAAAACCGTGAAAAAGTACAATGCTGTTTCGGTTGACTCAATTTAATCAATTAAGTACATAGAGCGAGCTATATAGTTAGTAGTAATTGTTGGCAGTAAAGAGAATAAAGGCGTACATTGGTGTTATGAAAACAATTAATCGTTCGTGTTTTTTATAATGAAATGCGAATTGTTCGCCGGCTGGACACGTTTGCTTTTTCGTAAAACACGAACATTATAAAGTATTGGTTAATGAAGTGGTTAGGAGGAAATACTTTGCGAAAACTAGTAGTCAGTTTGTACGATGAGCAATGGATTCAACTGTTTATGGAAGAGGCTGAAAAACTGAATTTTATATTTAGAAATGAAATCATAGATATCTATCATATAGGTAGTACCTCTGTTCCTGGGTTAAAGGCTAAACCAATCATAGATATCATGCCTGTTGTGAAAGATAATCATCTCGTTGATACATTCAATTTGGACATACAAAAAATTGGGTATGTTGCTAAAGGGGAAAATGGAATAGCTCAGCGTAGATACTTTCAAAAAGGTGGGAACAATCGCACGCATCACGTTCACTTTTATCAGATTGGAAGCGGTGAAATCACAAGGCATCTGGCCTTTCGGGATTATTTAACATCACATCCTGATGAAATGAAGCTTTATGGAAGTTTAAAGGAAAGATTAGCACAACAATTTCCTAATAACATGAAGTCATACAAAGCTGGGAAAGATTCTTTTGCTAAAGAACTAGAACGAAAAGCATTGGCATGGTATGACGATAACCAATCTTTGGTCCCTCCTATTTAGGAATGGAGCAAGAGATTTATAGAGAAATAACAAAGAGCCTAACTTAATATATATACGACTTTTCGAAAAAGCAACTTTTTCAAGCCTCCTACATAGGGGCTTTTTAATTTATACATTATTAGAAATATAGATTTGAAATAAAGTCGTATTGTTTGGAAGAATTTGATAAAATTGTATCGCAATCATTACATTTAGAACAACAAGCAGAACATATGGATCGTATTGTGTTAGTGACAAGAAACAGAATGAGTAACGGAGGTACATATGAAAACACACTATTATTTAGGTTGGTTTAATGATTTTTTTCCAGAGAATCTAGGCAAGGTGTTAGAGGAGGATATAGCTGATAGAAAATCGCTTGCTATGATTAGCTCGAATCCACTTTTGAATGAAGATGTTGGCGCTGCTGAACGCTCGTGGCTTGACCAGGCAGGCATTATGTTCGAAGACTATCATTTAATTAATTATCACGTACAGAAGGAAGATGCCCAAGCCTTCATTCAAAATGCGTCAGCCATTTTCTTGTTAGGTGGAGATACTCTTAAACAGAATCGGTTTTTAATAGACTATGAATTGTCGGATATAATCAAAAAAAGCACAGCGGTTGTGTTAGGGGCAAGCGCTGGAGCAATCAATATGTCCGCTAAATGGTTATGCTCGAAAAACTTTGGCTATCCAGTTGAAAAAAGCTCTTTATACGACGGAATCGGTCTTGACAATTTTTCCGTCCTGTCTCATTTTGATCTTGAAAATAACATGGAGTTGGTGCAGGACGAACTGTCTTCTTTATCAGAAGAACTAAATATTTATGCGTCGAATAAAGATTGTGCTGTACGTATAAAGGGAGACAACGTCGACATTTTAGGCAACGTATATTTAATTTCCCAGTCAAAAATTCAGAAATTAGATGAGACGCTCTAGCTGTAGTGAATGGCAATAGCTTAACTGGAAGAGCGCGTTTGGATCAATCTTTTTATCCAAACACGCTCTTTGCTTTGATCTTTTTCAAGTATCAATTTGATCAAACCTTGGCAACAAGAAGTTTAGGCTTTATCATGAATTGTACCTTTTGTTCGACCATGCTGGATCTGGAAATTACTGAGATAACACAATGATATTATTAGCAATGGCTTCAGGTGCCATCAATGACTTTAAAATGGTGTTTCCACCTAAAATAAAACTTCTCTAAATGCGCAAAAAGCGAAAAATTTAGAGAAGTTTATTCTATCTCAGAAATAAATACTAAAAATTCGGAAAATAATATATATATTGCTCTTTATACAAATATTTTTCCTTCAATGGAAACAACCGCCGCTCCTGCTACTTCAATAACTGCATTCTCCCCATCAGGTGTAATCGTTACATAAAGAATCCCTGGTCTATTGATCGTATGTCCTTGACCAATCATTAATTGATGTCTTTCTTGTTGAGCTAGTATATTCTCAAGATATAAATAACCGCCTAATGCACCGTTTGCCGCACCTGTAACTGGATCTTCATCAATTCCTATATTGGGGCAAAAATCTCTTGTGTAAATATCAAATTGCCCATTTGTGTCAAAGGTAAAGAGGTGAGTGGTTGAAATGTTAAAATCATTGTTCATCTTTTTAAGCTCGTTTAAGTTAGGCTCTGCTTGGTCAATTGCTTGACGGGTCTTCACTGGAACCATAAGATGTGGGACACCTGTATTCGCTATTTTTATTGGATATATATCATCAATGTCTGTTTCATGTATACCTACAAGATCCGCAACGACTGCTGGGCTAATGTCGATACTTTTTACTTGAGGACGTACTTGAGTCATAGATACTCGAGTTAATTGATTATTTTCCATCAGCCATTTTACGGAAATTTGGCCTATATTTGATTCAAAGACTATTTTATCGCCCTTATCAATCCAATTGTACTTAGTAGCCATTAACCATGCTGTACCTAATGTGGCATGACCGCAAAAATCAACCTCTTTGGTTGGTGTAAAATACCTTATTTTATAATTGGCATTAGCATTCGATGTCGGTAAAAGAAAGGCCGTCTCCGAAAGGTTTAATTCATTCGCTATTTTTTGCATGTCCTCGTCTGTTAAGTTTTCTGCATTCGGTATAACGCCAGCTGGATTTCCTCCAAAAGTTTCTGTTGTGAAAGCATCTACATAAAAGAACTCTATCTTTTTATTCATGACTAACTCCTCCTTTATTCTATGATTATTGTATTATGATAAAATTAATAAGTAAAATTCATGTTTTTGAACATCAACATGAGGAATTCGAATGGAAAGATTTACTGGAATATTTTTTTAGGAATGGAGTATGAACGAGGTTTATTTAAATTTGAATGGAGTCCTAAATTTTTGCCGCATATTTTAAACTTGAAAGAAAAATATATTACTAATAATTTGACTATTACCTCTAAATTTAAAAGCTCATTTACATGGACTTTATATGATTTTATGAAAGGGCATTATGGTTATTGGCATAAAGAAATGAGTAAAGTTGATTTGTTGAAATTGTTCAGTGTAGAAGGTGTTTCTTCCTACAAAGATTCAGCACAATTCAAACGTGGTGTTCTTGATGTAGCGATTAGAGAAATTAATCAATATACGGAACTAGAGGCCTGGTATGTAGAGAAGAAGAAGGGACGTGCGATTGTCGGTTTCGATTTACATTGGTCAGTCGCAAGTAAACAAGAGACAGCTGCTACGGAAAATCAGTTGAAAGAAATTACAACGATTATTGATGCTGTTGAAGCTGATATGTGGAACTATCTTGAGGAACTGGGCGAAATGGATCTTGAAAAACTGCACCTGATGAACATCATTCAATAGGTTTTAAAATGTCGTGTAGAAGTGACAACGACATTAACCAGTACAAAGGCTAATGAAATTTTACAACGCTTAAAAGGTCATCTATGCAGCTTACAAAGCCAATTAGATGATGCACGTCGAAAGAAAGACATTACCAGCAAACCAAACTATGTGCCATTTTATAACTGGCTTGATGAACATGAATAAATAACTAAAAAGGTGGATTTACAACGCTAAGATATACATGATTTTATGCACACGAAACAGCAAGCCATAATCGTGTAAATATTGATGTATCAAGTGTTTACGCTGCCTGTATAAAAAGCTGTATAAACAATGTTCATCAAAAAAGCCATAAAACGTTGATTTAACAACATTCATGGCTTTTTGGTGTGTGTCCAAACTTTCATTCGGGAACGTTTTTTTTTGAAATTTATATTATATTTACTAAAAAACAGCGATATTCTATCAGCCTTCTACAGTTGGCTAGAAGAAAGGGAATAAATAAAAAAGAGTAAGAGTAGCAACTTCTAATCCATTTTAATTTTCTTATACTTTGTGAAATACATTATAGAATAAAATATAATCCAAAAAATAATTATTAAATACATAAGAGCAGTGAGAGGTTCGGTAAACGGATTAACATTATTTTGATAATCTTTAATAATTAGAATAGCTAACACCAAAATTGAACTCCAAAACATAATCATCAAATATAATTTCATAAGATTCTAGCCTCCTTTCTATTTACATTTTTTCATTAATAATGTAAATCGTCAAAGTAGTCGATGTTGGTAACTTCACAAGAGCAGGGGAAATATTGGTGATGACACAATCTGGAATCAGTCATAATATTGCTTCTTTAGAGTCAGAACTCGGTATTACACTTTTGAATAGAGGGAGAAATGGAATCTCATTAACAGATAGTGTAGAACGGATTATAAAGAACATGAGAAATATCTTATCTGAAGCAGAAAGCATTAAACAAGAAACCGCTTCTATTTTAGGTATACAAAATGGAAAGGTAAATATTGGTAGCTTTTCAAGTTTCTCATCAAAAGTGTTGCCTACTATCATCTCAAAGTTTAGAGGAGAATTTAAGGGAATTGAAATAAACTTTTATGAGGGCAGCTATGATCAAATTACGCGTTGGGTAGAAGAGGGGAAAGTGGATATAGGTTTTACGTCTTTAAGTAACCCATTGGATCATTTGGAGTCAATCCCTATACTTAGAGATAGATTAGTCCTGACATTACCTATTCATCATCATCTTGCAATAAATGGACAAGTAAAAGTGAGAGATCTTCAAGGGGAGGCTCTTATTATGCCCAAGCTAGGATGTGAGGTGAGTGTAAAGAAATTTTTAAAGGAACAACAAGTTTCCCCAAACATCCAGTTTAATGTGGAGGATAATTAATCTATCATTGCAATGGTACGGGAAGGATTAGGCATTACCATCATGCCGGAGCTAGCTTTACCCTATAATTTACAAGGTTCCATTGTAAAACCTCTCTTACCCGAACCTTCCCGTGAAATAAGCATTATTACTCGATCAAAGAAGCAATCCCTTCCCGCTGTCAAAGCGTTTATAAAGACAACGATGGATTGTATGAAAGATTTACAGCTATAATATGAATTTTGAAGCGAAGAGGCAGAGAGCATGTTTTGATTCATTTGTTCAAAGCATGCTCTTTATAATTGTTCTCTTATCGCTCTTATCTAGTAAAGGACACGCCATAAATAAAACGTAGCGTAGGATTCCCAGTTTTTCCATGGCATTGATAATTCTAAGATTTCATCTTTCGTTGGCTTTCGATTCATATTTTGTAATACTTTTATCGAATTGATAAGACCTACATCATCGATTGGAAAGGCTGTTTGGAACCGGAGGCAGCGCATTAATACATAATTGGCTGTCCAAGGGCCGACTCCCCGTATTTTAATTAAGCTTTTTTCAGCATCTTTAAAGTCCATTTCCTTTAATTTTTCCCTCGATAATTCTCCACTGGCCATTAATTTCGCAATGCCAATGATATATTCACTTTTTTTCACGGTCATTTTAATATCTGCAAGGTCCGAGGGTGTTAACTTTGCAATTCTTTCGTACGTTGGGAACACCCAATAGTTTTTACCATTCCAGTCGATGAAATCGCCAAATTTTTCTACAAATTGCCTCTTTAAGGTGTACGCGAAGGCTAAGTTAATTTGTTGGCCTAAAACGCCCCAGCATAAAGCTTCAAATAAATCAGGAATGCCTATTACTCGCAATCCATAGAAGTTTCGGGCAGGTACTTTAAGTAAAGGATCTCCCTTTGCCATTTCATAAAATGGTGTTAAATCGTTATTTAGATCAAACCACTCATGAATAAATTTTACTACCTGTTCTAGCTGCCACCTTTCAATAGGCCTAGATTCATTTAAGAATTGAACGATCATTTGTTTATTCTTAATGACGTTTACCTGTACTAAATACCGAATTTCTCCAACAGCTATCACTTTTATAATGCTGTCGTTCTCTATTTCATACATGCATTCCTTCTTTTCTCTTGATAGATAGCCTAGATTGGCATTCATGTTGAAATGTTCAGGTAGGGTAATGACAATACCATTCTTGACTTCATGCCATATCATTCTTTCATTCTCCTTTACAAAATACATTGATGTCATTTTTACTTTATCACATCATCATCTGTCCTAATTTTGTTATCTTGCTATTACATTCTAAACACCTTATTTTTTTCGATTGATGAGGTTATAGTGTTAGTTATCAAGAATGCTAAATAGGAGGGATAAAATGGCGCAAGACATAAAGACACGTGTCGAAAGCTTAGATTGGGAGTCCATACAAAATGAATTAGATGAGCAAGGTTTCGCAAAGCTTCCAGCAATTTTAACAAAAGAGGAATGTGAATTTTTCATGGAGATGTATAGTGAGGAGGAGTCATACAGAACGACCATCAATATGACGAGATATCGCTTTGGGAATGGGGAGTACAAATATTTTTCTTATCCATTACCCGACATCATCCAACATTTAAGAGAGTCTTTTTATTTGGAATTAGCGAAAACAGCGAATCGGTGGCTGAGCTATTTAAAGAAAACAGAGCAGTATCCAGAACAACTTCAAGATTTTTTGAACACCTGTGAGGGGTATCATCAAATGAGACCGACACCTTTGATATTAAAGTATGAAACAGGCGGATTTAATTGTTTGCATCAAGATTTATATGGCGATCTATTTTTTCCGTTTCAAGTAGTGTTTGTATTAAATCAACGAGATAAAGACTTTTGCGGTGGAGAATCTTTATTAGTAGAACAAATCCCACGTGCTCAAAGCAGGGGACATGTCATTACGTTAGAGCAAGGCAGTGCACTTATTTTTCCTACTAACCACAGACCTGTGCTCGGTAAAAAAGGCTATTACAAAAATACAGTACGGCACGGTGTAAGCACGGTTACTTCGGGAGAACGATACGGTCTTGGAATTATTTTTCACGATTCTAAATAAACATTAATTTCAATATTTTGCTATTCCATTCTTTGAAATGTCCATTCGAATGGATAGGGAGTTATTATAAGGTGAGGTGAGAAAAATGCCAGATAGAATTGATCACAGCCACAAAGAGAGCTATGCTCATAGTCATTTGAATGATGTAGAAATGATAACCGATGAGAAGTGGCAAGCCATTATAAATAATGATATAGCTTACAATAATCAATTTTTTTACGCTGTGAAGTCAACAGGAATATTTTGTAAGCCTTCATGTAAATCACGCGTTCCAAAAAAAGAAAATGTATGCATATTTCAAAACGCAGAACAAGCTCTCCGTGCTAATTTTCGCCCTTGTAAACGGTGCAAGCCCACAAATGAAAATCTGCCTGATAGCGAGTGGGTTGATTTAATTACGGAATACATTGATAAAAATTTTACAGAAAAACTAACGCTAGAATCGTTAGCAAATATTTGTCATGGAAGTCCGTATCATATGCAACGAACATTTAAAAAGATTAAAGGCATTACGCCAGTTGAGTATATACAGCAAATTAGAGTTCACGCAGCTAAAAAGTATTTGATTCAGACAAATAAAGCGATTGGAGATATCGCCATTTGTGTGGGGATGGCTAACACGTCTTATTTTATTACTTTATTTAAAAAGAAAACGGGCCAGACACCAGCGCAATTTCGTCAAACGAGGAAGATGGAGGAACAGGACAATGGAAAAAATGAATAAACCAACACTTTACTGGTCTTTACTAAAGTTTAAAGATTGGAACTTCCATATAGCGTCAACGACAAAAAGTCTTGTCTTTATAGGTTCACAGTACAAGCCATTCGAGGAATTAGTCGAATGGGCTACGAAACACTTTCCAGGATGTCCGCTTGTTGAAGATGCTGAAAAGCTTGAGCCCTTTGTCGTTGAAATCACTCAGTATCTAGATGGAAGACGGAAAACCTTTACGATTCCATTTGAGTACGTAGGTACACCATTCCAGCTAGCAGTCTGGAGGGCACTTTGTGATATCCCTTATGGACAGACGAAATCCTATTCCGATATTGCAAATGATATTAATAAACCGGCAGCTGTTCGGGCAGTAGGAGCGGCTATCGGGGCTAATCCGATATTAATTACTGTGCCATGCCATCGCGTAATAGGAAAGAACGGCTCATTAACTGGCTATCGGGGCGGATTAGAAATGAAAACATTGCTACTTGATCTGGAAAAGAGAGTTTCATTAAACATTGAGTAATCTAATTATTACTGCACAACGATTGGAGATGCCGTCATGAGTAGTAAATTATTCTATAAAAATCCAAAAACGATTCTGAATAAAGGGACTGGCTTCCTTTCTGGATATACGCATTCACTTAATCCTTATACAGGCTGTACTTTTGGGTGTTCCTATTGTTATGTACGTGAAATGCCAGTATCTTTGTTTCGAGAAGGAGAATGGGGAAATTGGGTAGATATTAAAAATGGAGCTGCAAATTTATTAAAAAAAGAACTTCATCGCGCCAAAACTAAAGGGAATGTAACCATTTTTATGTCATCAAGTACAGATCCATATCAACCAATAGAGCAAAAGGAAAAGGTGACACGATCTTTACTAGAAGTTATGGTAGAAGATCCACCCGATTTCCTATTAGTACAAACTAGAAGCCCACTTGTAAGTCGAGATATCGATTTACTGCAACAATTGAAGGACAAAATTCGAGTAAGTATGACTATTGAAACCGATTCGGAAACGATACGAAAACATTTTACTCCGAAGGCACCTCCAATCTAGGCGCGTTTTAAAACATTGGAAAAATTAGCAGCTGCGGGCATACCAACCCAAGTTGCTATAGCTCCTATATTACCAAGTGGGTACCATTTTCCATTGAAACTAAAGCCATATGTCGATCGGGTATGTATAGATGACTACTTCATGGGCGATGGTAGTGGTGGTAAACGCACACGAAAACTTGGTATTGAGAACAAATACGCCCAACTTGGCTTAGAGGAATGGTATGGACCACATGTTCTTAAAAATGTATATAACCGATTTATTGAAGTCTTTCCCGAAAATCAAGTTTATGTGAGCCAGGCTGGGTTTGAGCCTTAAAAAGACTGTAATTTATAGAGATGAATAGCGTTTAGAGAACCACATAATCATGCAATTGAAGGTTTTATCAGGAATGCATTTCTTAATGGAGTTTTAGCTGTAATAGCGACTTTATTAATGGAATGATGGTTTGAGACTACGTGCTTATTAATTAATATAATTAATAAGCACAAAAAGTAACAATGATCTTCTGTAAATTAAAAAACGTTTGGTAACAAGCAGGTATAAATAATTTGTTTAAAGATTATAGAAGCATCTATGGACGGGTCAACAAAATTTCCATGTACCCATATAAAATTTTGTTGACCCAAGATAATTAATTAACTGAGCGATTACTAACACAATTTTTCAATTCTGTCTCACTATTATTAGTATACTTTTCAATGAAACTTAACTTCCTATAATTTATATTATGTAAACTAAAATTATTTGGCGTGGAGGAGGGCTTGGATACGTCAACTACCCATAATATCTGTACTTTTCTGTACATTTACATGAACTTCAGGTCTTTTAGGATAAGAACTTCGGGTCTCCTATATTTAACTATATTATTTTTAATTTAAGATAAGAACTTCGGGTCTTTTCTTATGTAAAAGGACCCGACAGCATAGATATTTTATAACAAAATAGACCAGGTACTCAATAATTTTGAGTCTGGTCTATTTTGTTAACAGGTGCCATTCTCTATACTTGCTTTTTTTACTTCAAACTCTTCTTCAATAATTAAACCCAACTTAAAGTAGTTACTTTAGTTCTCTAATCTCGTCCAGACATATCCTTAATGCGACCAAATTAATTTAGGTTTCAAATTCAATTTTCTTTACAACTTTTGATGAACATGTCATATAAGCTAGAAATATTATTGTCGGTACATGTAAAAGGACAAGAAAATCAAACCTTTTTAGACAAGAAGTTCAGACTTTTAATATTATACAAATAAAATACTATAGCTAAATCTTCTTAATCAAGTTGATTCAATAAATTATTCACTTATCTCTATTCATAATGAATAAAATATGTATAAACCTTTTGTTCATTCTAAAGAAATAAACCTACTCTTTATTTTGGCACATTTTGAGTAGGTTTATTTCTTTTAACTATTAAGTAGCAAAATTAATTAACTTTTGTTTTAATCTCTTTTATAAAAGCTTCATAATTAGATTCTTTTAATTCGAACAAATTAGTATTGTTCCAGTCGCTTATATCGGATAAAAATTCGCTCATATTACCTGAAATACTTTTTACTCTTTTTAATTCTTGTAAAGGTTGTATTTTACTTATTTCCTGTGTTATCTTGCTAATCATATTTAAATATTCAGTTTCTTTATTTTCCCAATAAGTAATGTAGTTTATTTGTTCTTCGATTGAGTAAATATTTGCAGCAAATTGAACTGGCATATCGGATCCTTTTGGCAAAAGTTCAACATCTGAATCTCTTAGTATTACTAATAACATTTTTTCTTTATATTCCCGTAAACGCATTACTTCAGATATTTCATACATACAGTTTACTGACTTTAAATATTTGTCGCTTATAATACTGATTACAAAATCGTGTTTACCAATTGATTCCATAAAGCTTTTTATACTATCTTTAAATTTAAGTCCTCGAATATCTCTAGTTAAAGTGTAACCCATAACTTTGAAGTCCTCATCGATTAAGTCAGCAAACATCTTGTCTTCCCAACAATATGAAATAAATATCTTAGGTTGATCTTCTTCTATAATTTGTAAAGGGACAGATTCAATTCCTGTAATTACATCCTCGAGATATTCTCTAATATGATTTACTAAATGTACTGTAACTTGATGGTTAAAAGCGTCAATTTGATCCTGAATTTTATTTCCACTACCATATCCAATACTTACCTGAATATATGCATTCTTAAGCTCTATATATTTTAATAATTGGTAAATGTATGATACCTCTTCTTTGGGATTTAGTGGTAACTCTAATTTATCATTCCAATCTTTACTACTTAATATATCCTCAAAATCAAGGGTATCCTGTATACATTCAGATACATATTCCTTTATCAAAGTATTATTTTCTATAAATAGTAAAAACCTTGATAAATCTTGTTGCTCTGATCCAAGTTTTGTGGAAAGTAATCTTGAAGAATTTGCCCTAAAATCCCTGCATAATTTGTTTATTTGCTTTATATTCATAATTTATTTCCCTCCACAGTAAATACAATAAGGTATAAGCCATTTGTCTAACTCCGTAACTTTAAAATGCGAATTACAGCATATTTTTTTTACAATCACTAAGTGATTATCAGTTTCGTATAGTTCTAGGACATCAGTAGTTGGCTTTTTCTTTGCTTTAATTTTTACATATTTATTTCTATTATTTTTTCTTTCTAAGTCTTTAAATATTTGATAAATAAGATCTTCAGCATAATTTTTTGCTATAGAACGTACTTTACTTTTAACTTTATCTGTATAAAACGAATTAAATTCAGCTATTAAACCACAAACTGGACAATAAATATCAACTATTTCTGTTTCATTAAATTCTGCACCGTGTATTTTGAAATCATTTTTACAATAGGGACAACATAAATTAAAATAACCATCAGAATCAGTTGGTATATTTATAGAAAATGAAATATTACTCATCATTGTTGCTCCTTTTCAAAATTTTAAAATTCTATTAAAGGAATTTTCGGATAGGAAAAGCCGAAAATTTTTCCTTTTGTTCTAAATCTAAGGATTCGAAATTAACTTGTGCTTCTGATTTATTATTCAATATTAGATTCGTACACAGTTCTAATAGCGTATCAGAAGTCTTTATTGCTTCTTTTTTTATTACAATAATTTCATTAAGTTCCTCTTCGCTCAAACAATCGCCTTTTCGTATTTTTGTTTGACATAAATTGATAAATGCGATTGATCTTTCATCATTAAATAATAAAATATTACTAAGTAAAGTTGATGCAATTTCGAGTAATCTTTTATCTCCTGTTTCATCAAAGAGTTTTAAACAATCTAAAGCATAGTTATTTAAATATTCGAATGTAAAGTGATTATAGGTCATTTGTGATGTTGATAATGATCGGATTACTATAGTCTGATTATAGTTAATACAATTCACCAACTCCTGGATCGGAATCGATAAAAAAACACTCATTTTAGTGTCGTTTAATTTATCCTTTAGGCCCATTAATATTTTATTTGATATATCAGCAAAAAAGATATTTGTAAGCTTTTCCTTTTGCATAGAATCATAGTAAAGATACAATTTGGAATTATCGAATACGTTTAAAGATATCAAACCACTACTTTTAATAATTTCAGTTGGAATTTGTAGCAGCTCATACCTTTCATTGTTAATTATAAAAAGTAAAGCTAAAAATTTATCTGCAAAAGCTTCATTCTTAAATTTATAATTTAATGATATACCTAATCTAGTAAATAGTTTTTCTAAATAAGAAATGGTTTTTAACTGATTTTCTACATCCTCCTGTATCCTTTTACTTGGCTTTTCAAATAATTTTTCTCCTATGTAAAACGGTTGTTTCGTATCACTTAAAGACGCCAGGAATTGTCTAGAACGCTTAATTTCATATAAGGTAGTTAGGTCATTAAGCTTAATATTACTTCTTTTTCGATTATCTTTGCAGCTAATTAGAATGAGGTCCTCAATATTTATAATTGTTTCTGATGAACTTCTAGTGATTGAATACGTATAATTGATACTTTCATTGTCTATGTTTCTCTGCAAAACGCCCTCTTCTATAACACTTGAAACTGTTATAGAATCAATTGGATAAACACGTCCTTTTTCTTCTCCATATATAAATGCAGAACTACCAATAATATTTTTGAAATTATTAAATCTTGTTATTTCCTCTACATTTAAATCAGGAAAAATTAGTTTGAAATCTTTGAATTCTTCCATTGTATATTTATGTTCAATTAATGCTAAACTTTGTTTTTTTGACTCTTCCAAAAATCTGTGACAAATATTTGTTAGGTGTTGTAATGTATCTACCGAATTAAATTTGAAGTTTCTAGTTTTTTTTCGTGATTTTCGGTTGACCACTTCTTTTAATTCTAAAGGTAATAACATCTTATAAAATATACGTTTTTCTTCGCTTGGAGTTATCAGAACTACAAAATATAGTACTCCACCTTGGGCATAATAAATATCCAAATCGGCCATATCGATAGGATAACTACATTTGGAAAGTTGTTCTGTTTTTATAGTATCACCTTTAACCTGAACTGGTACTGATCCTTTAAAATTTGCTTTAATAATATTGGAAGAATTATAAACATCTATTGCTCCATCAAAAGATATTCCTTTATCACCTTTATTAATCTTTGGATCTAAATTTGAGTACAAAGATGTTGCTAATTCTGTAACAGTTATGACTGCGACATTCTCTATGTTTGGAGTTATATAATTATCATTCATTTTAAGCCCTCACTATTGTTGGTGTTGTTATAAAACATCTTAAATTGGATATTAAGGTCTTTCTAGTTGATAAATTGCCATTTATCATTAAATTAACTGAATAAGTAATAAAATTATTATCTGAAATTGTTTATATTAAAAACAGTCGCAGTATCAAAATAGTCAGCAGCTTGGACTGATTATATTCTTTTTCTTTTCTTACTTTATATTGTTCTGATAATAAGTATGGAACACTATTTGTACCAAAGGGAATATTTAACGATTAACTAAATTCTCTTAAATTCTTATCGTATAATCGATAAATAACAGACATATTCACTACTAATTCTACTTAGTAATAAAAACAACATCCTTAGATAACCATATCTTAGGATGTTGTTTTTTTCAATACACTTAAAAATTGATGGTGCAAATTTAATAAAATTCCAATAAGCTTTCTTATATAAATAGATGTATACTCCTTTTTTCCATTATTACTGTATTATGCCATTTGCCATTTAACTGAACAATTTTTTCTCGAGTACCAACAACTCTAAATCCCATTTTTTTATGTAATTGAATACTTGATGTATTGATGGCAAAGATAGATGATTGGAGTGTCCAAAATCCTGCCTTTTCACTCTCTTCAATTAGTACTTTGAAAAGCTCTGAAGCAATACCCTTCCCTTTATGATCACTCGATATATAAACACTAACTTCTCCAACTCCAGAATAAACAGCGCGTGTAGAGACGGGTGAAATGGCAATCCAACCAACCACTCTATTATGTTCTTCTGCTACAAAACGCAAGGTCGCATGATGTCTTTCATCCCATACCTGTTCACTTGGCACTATTGTTTCAAAAGTTGCCATCCCTGTTTCGATCCCCTCTTTATAAATTTGTAATACCTCTTTCAAATCACCCGTTTCCATTTTACAGAAATATAGTGTGTTCATTCCATTGCCCCCTTGTGTATTTTAAAAGAACTGCTAGCTTTCGCTAACAGTCAAATTTTTAACAACCTGAATTTGATTGATTGACAAGATTAATACTACATACGCCTGTTTCAGGTAACTCTAATTCCACACGTTGGGAAGCCTCATTATCACCTGATAAATAGGCTGTTATGGAACGAACTTGTTCATAGCCAGTTGCCATTAAAAAGGTTGGTGCGCGTCCATAACTTTTAGCTCCGACTATATAGAAGTCCTTTTCTGGTTGGCGTAGAATTTCTTCTCCATGCGCTCTTACTGTTCCACAGCTATGTTCATTAGGATCAATTAGTGGTGCTAATGCTTTCACACTTTCTGTTGTAGTATCGATAGATAGACGCAGTTCACTGTTCATTGTAAAATCAGGTCGATTTCCAGCATTGACAATAAGTTCATCAAAGCCTGTTAGTACTTTCTGTTCCCCGTTTAAAGTACCTACAATATGGATGTTTTCTTCTTTTTTCACCTGAGAAATATAGAAAGGCGTTATTACATCAATCTTGCCTGTATCAACTAATTCATGAATGCGTATACCGAGTGCGCCACGTGCTTCTAATGCATCCTTTTCTTCACCACCATAGGCTTCTTCTACAGTTCTTTTACGCATAATCCATACTAGCTTTGTTTTAGGGTTTTCTCTCTGTAATTCAGCCAAAGCTAATAAGGTATTGATCGCAGAATGACCACCACCAATAACTGCGATCTTTTTATTTGCATATCTCTTAGAATTCGTATTTATATCTGGAATACCATACTCAATGTGATCTGCTAATGCTTTTTCATTTTTCAGCCAAATACCTGTAGAATTTGCCGGGTTTGGGTTCCCCCATGTTCCTGTTGCATCAATAACTGCTTTTGCCTCAATAATATCGATGTCATCCTCTTTTTCAACATAAACATTAAAGGACTGATTTAATCGATTTTTTGTCTTCATCTTATCATTTAATTGTCGTGAAATACCTACTACTTTTGAGTTCAATCGGATACTTGGTTTTATTTGTGTTAACTCTGCCAAAGGTTTTAAATAAAGATCGATTAACTCATGCCCCGTAGGTATTGTTTCTAAGTTAGGTTCTAACCAATCAGACCCCTCTAATAGTGATTTAGCAGCTTTATTGATGTTATAACGCCATGGAGAAAATAATGTGACATGCCCCCAAGTACGAATATTGTGTGCTATTTCATTGCCAGCCTCAAGTAAAATAAATGTCTGGTTTTGCTCTACTAAATGAGCAGCAGCAGCTAACCCGATAGGACCTGCACCAATGATTACAATCGGTAAATTCTTATTGGAATAATTAACAGTCTCTTTGACTTCAATGTCCTGAACAGGAGTACAACAAGATTGATTCTGGTTGATTACTTTTAGTGTTTTCATATAAACTTCTCCTTTTTTTCTCTATATAAGCATTCCCTTATATAAAATGTATTTTTTACGTCTAGCAGTTAGCTAGACGTAATTTATTTAAGCTTTTGTGATAGTATTAACACACTTCAATTTCACACGTGATTTTATCAATTTCTATTATCGCTTTTTCAAATTGCAACCATGTAGAAGTGCCGTAACGATCCATATCTCCTTTAAAGAAGAAATCAAAAGCAAATTCTTTAGCCTGTATCAATGTGTATTCTCTACTATTCATAATTAACTTTAAATAAGCGATAAAATAATCTTTTGTTAATATGCTAGAATGATTTACTGTCATTTTTTATCCTCGATTCAATGGATTGAGTAATTGCTAATACAGACAGTATTTAAGGTATCTGGTTAGCAAGATGTCGGTGAGTATCCAACTAATACTAAACCTAGTTCACCATTCTCTTCTTCTGCATGGATCGTAACATCTGTTAATTGTGGTGCAATATCAGGATGAATTGCGACTTCGATACCTTCAATTGTTTGAATTGCATCTTCTGCTGCTGGTGCTTCTAAGCCTACACCTAAATTAACCCCACAGCAGCCTGCAATACCAAAGAAACGAAGCGTTTTAACCTCTGAATCAGCTAATACCTGTTCTAAATAATTTTTACCTTCTGGACTCATTTTCATTTGTTTTCTCTCCTTTTAATTCATGTAAGCCTTGTGTTCCAACCGGTGGCGTTTTTACCCATGGAATGGCCACAAATTGATTATTGCTGATGGATCTAACTTCTTTTAGCCATTTCATTTCAGCTTGTTGTTTTTGAATTAATGTTGGACTTGTTGTGTAGATAGATGAAAATGTCTGATTGACCACCCACCAATCAACAGATAATCCAGCACGCTGTAGATCTTCCTGTAAGCGCGAAGCTTCATAAACAGGTGTTGCTTCAGGAAGAGTTACAATGGCAACACTCGTATAAGAGGCATCACGCAACCTTGGTAACAGGTTTGAAACAGCAGGAGGAATATCTCCCTGTGAACGGCTTATTTCGCGATGATAAGCTTCTGTGGCATCTAATAACAGCAACGTATGCCCTGTTGGTGCGGTATCAATAATAATGACTTCATCTTGATGATTTTCTACAACGTTAGCAAATGCTCTGAATACAGCTATTTCCTCTGTACAAGGAGAAGCCAAATCCTCTTTCACAAATGCTAAACCTTCCTCATTCATCGTTTCACTTGCCTTTGCAAGCACTTCTGCTTCATAGTTTGCTACTTCTGCTTTTGGATCAATACGACTGATCGTTAAATTCTTAACGTTGTCATCACCGAATGTCCAATCAAGGTGTGCGGCAGGATCTGTTGTAGTTAAATGTACATGAGTACCCTCTTCTGCTAATCGTAATGCAATATAAGAAGCCACAGTTGTTTTTCCAACCCCACCTTTACCCATCGTAAAAATGAGTTTCGGTTTACGTTCCAAATAATCTGCAATCATTTCTTCTATCTCAGGAATCTTATTTTCTTCATTTGATTCATCTTTCTGTATAACTTCTTGGTCAGTCATCCATGCATGCATACGCTCAATACTTGATAATGAGTACGGTACAAACGGTAAGTAGAAATGCTCAAATTGATTTAGTTCTTCAGGAATTCTTGCTATTGCATCAGCTTGAAGTGCAATGAAAGCCTCTTCGATATCATCAGTAGAATTGGCATTGCTCATATATCCATTAATTAGTAGGATCTGATTTTGAATACCTATTTCAAACAATTCGTGAGAAGCACGTGCTGCTTCCTTTAAAGGATTTTCTTCTGGGCGTGTCACTAGCATTAACGTTGTTTGATTAGCATTCTTTAAACGTTCAACTGCCTTTTTATAGACTTCGCGTTGTGGTTCTAGCCCTCTTAAAGGACCTAAACATGAAGTGCCAGTCGTATTATCATCTAGAAACGTAGACCATGCAGAAGGCAATTGTAATAATCGCAACGTATGCCCTGTAGGTGCAGTATCAAACACGACAGTGTCAAAATTTCCAATCACTGAAGTATCAGTCAATAGTGTTGCAAATTCATTAAAGGCAGCAATTTCTACTGTGCAAGCACCAGAAAGTTGCTCCTCCATATTTTGAAGTACCACATCAGGGAGTTTCCCACGGTAAGGACCAACCATTTGCTCTTTGTAATGTTGTGCAGCCTGTTCAGGGTCCAAATTTATCGCAAATAAATTGTCTATGCCTGCAATTTTTGTCGGACTACTAGAAAGCGTTTGGCCAAAAATATCTTGTAAGTTGGATGCGGGGTCTGTACTAATTAAAAGTACCTTTTTCCCTTCCTTTGCAATGGCTATTGATAGGCTACAAGCAACCGATGTTTTCCCAACGCCCCCTTTCCCCGTGAAAAACAGGAATGGGGTGTCTGGGAAATGACTTCTTGTAAAGCGTTCCATCTTACGCATCTCCTTTTAGTGACAAGCGTACTTTTGGCTTTTGTAGTAATTCGTCTTCTGAAAGTCCTGACCACAGTGAAAATTGTTCATTTGTTGGGTAGATCCCTTTACAAAGTAATTCTCCATCCACAAACGTTGCAGGCAAGGCATCCATTCCTTCTGACATTAATAATTGATTGATAGCTTCGTTTTCTACAAAAGCATTTGGCTCGTTTGTAAGATTAAACCTTTCAGCTTCAATGTTTGTTTTCTTTAAATTATTCATAATAAATGACATACGCAATAATTCTGGGTCTATAGAGGGTCCACATAAGCCTGTAGAACAGCACATTGCTGGCTCATAGATATGAATTTTTTTCAATTTAATTCAGCTCCTCAGTTACAAATTGTTCAATGCGTTTACCAATTGCATCACGAACATTTTGGAATACAGCACACTTCTCTTCATCAGTACCTGTCGCTTTCGCTGGATCTTCAAATCCCCAATACTCACGACGAACGTGAGGAGGTGTCATTGGGCATTTATCAGCTGCATCCCCACATAACGTAACCACTAGTGTGGCACTGTTTAATGTTTCAAAATCAATTAAATCAGATGTATGATTTGAAATATCAATTCCTACCTCCGCCATCGCTTTAATGGCCTTCGGATTTACGCCATGAGCTTCAATACCAGCACTTTTTACAGTCCAATTGGTTGGTAGTAGTTTTTTTTGCCCATCCTTCAGCCATTTGACTACGGCATGAGTTCCCCGTACATAAGAAATAAAGTGTATTTGTCATAAAAATTGCTCCTTATAATTTAATGGTTTTAAAGTATTTTTTCTGCCAACGTAAGGCAACCCATACAAGTCCAATGAGGACTGGTACTTCCACTAGTGGTCCAATAACAGCTGCAAATGCCACGCCACTATGCAGGCCAAACACCCCAACTGCAACCGCAATCGCTAGCTCAAAGTTGTTACTTGCAGCTGTAAAAGAAAGAGCTGCTGTGACAGGATAAGATGCACCTACTTTACGGGAAGAGAAGAATGACACAGCAAACATGATCACAAAGTAAATAAATAATGGAATAGCAATTCGCACTACATCAAGTGGCAGTTCTACTAATTGCTCACCTTTTAAAGCAAACATCATCACAATCGTGAACAACAGTGCAATTAAAGTAAGTGGTGAAATTTTCGGTAAGAACTTTTCTTCATACCACTGCTTTCCTTTTGTTTTAATCCCTATCCAACGTGTGAGGAACCCTGCAGCAAACGGGATACCTAAGTATATAAGTACGCTCTTTGTAATCTCCCACATAGAAATAGATACATTGAAATTCTCTAAACCAAACCAACCAGGTAATACATTTAAGAAAAAGTAAGCAAAGATAGAGTATGTTAAAATTTGGAAAATTGAGTTAAATGCAACTAAACCAGCTACATATTCGCGATCTCCACGCGCTAAATCATTCCACACAATCACCATTGCAATACATCGAGCTAAGCCAATCATAATGAGCCCAGCCATATATTCTGGGTAATCATGTAAGAAGATAATCGCTAAAAAGAACATTAAGAACGGTCCGAGTAACCAGTTTTGAAAAAGAGAAAGTAAAAGCACTTTCCAATCCTTAAATACACGCCACATCTCTTCATACTTTACTTTCGCTAATGGTGGGTACATCATGACAATTAACCCTATAGCAATCGGTATGGATGTTGTGCCAATAGACATGGCCTCTAACGCTTCACCAACATTAGGCATGGTGATACTTAATACCACGCCTATTCCCATCGCAACAAATATCCATAGAGTAAGGTAACGATCTAGAAAAGATAGCTGCTTGGTTAAAGATTCATTACTCATTATCAGCTCCCCCTACATGGCAACAATCTGTGCCACAGTTGCACCCGTTTAAAGGATGAATTTGTTCTATAATGCCCTTCATCAGTGGCGTTTGATCCTCTACTAAACGGTAATGTTTCCAAGTCCCTACTTTTCGTTCCGTAATAATGCCTGCCTCCTTTAATTTTCGTAAATGTTGACTAACGGCTGGTTGTGATATTCCTAGCACATCCACAAAATCACATACACATACCTCCCCATTTTTCATGCATGCAAGTAATTTAATGCGATTCAAATCAGCTGCTGCTTTTAGTTGTTTTTCAATTAGTGTGTTTTCCATTTATCTGCACTCCTTATATAATCATTTGCTTATATATTAATTTAAATAAAATCACCTCGTTAAGGAAAGGTGAATTAATACATATATAACTATATTATTATATTATGATTTAATGTTTTGAATTGCAACAGAAATTTGCCCAATTTGAAAATTTCTTTTTTCTGCTCCGTTAAACAATCCATCAGAATTAAGATTTGTTTATCTTTACCTTTTTATCGATATTACTGTAGCTTTGGAATAAAGACTAATTATAAAATATCCCTCAATCCTTATCTAATAACAACTTCAAAAACTCCATTTTGAAAAAAGATTGTTCAAAATGCAGTTAATCCTTTTAAATAAGTATGAGATTTTTATAAAAAGTTTGCTCATTTTCCAGCTATGTTGTTCAATAATCGCGCCCGACTGTTGAGTACCTTATTGAAGATAAGCACCCGTTAGCTTAATAAACATCTGTTAGTCTTCATCCAAAAAAAAATTGCAGTGGATAAATTTAATAGTGGTACTACTATTATTGCTAAACCTAAACTTATTTCACAATTAACAATATAAAACATTTTTTCATTATATTCCAATTGTATTGATAACTCTTTCCAAACATGGTATTTTTATATAAAGGAGGTAATTATATAAGATATTTATTTGGATTCATTTTTTTATTGATAGGTATTTGGCAGCTAATAATAACCTGGCGAACATTCACAGGCATCAAGAAAGACGGAGATAAAAGTACTTCTCCTTTTATTATGCTAGGCCTGTGGAATAGTTTAGTATTTGCCATAATTTTCATTGCTGTTTCACTCGGATGTTTCTTCATCAATTTTTAAATATTTCTATTTAAAATTTATTTGGTTTGTTCATTACTTTACAAAGAATGTGATAAGCCAATCTCGTTTTTGAGTCGTCTTAAGCAATATATTAAGTATCGAACCAATACACATACAAATTAAAAATCCAAACAAAGCATAAATGAGTTATTCCATAAAATACCTCCAAACTTCTATTATGTAATATTTAACTATAAATTCTTATTCAACTAAACTGCCTCGTTAGTTCAATAAGAAAAAAGAGCTACCCAAGCAGCTCAATTCACTTCAAGTAAAGCACCCCATAACCTGCACCGTTAGTTAAAGTGTCATTCTTCCCAATCTGACCTATATGTTAACATAAATATCCAGATCTTTTAAAAGTGGTGTTCAATTATATGCCCTTTAATGGAAGAAGGCGCATTCCTTATTAAAGAAATGCGCCCGATAGTTGAATAGCCTTATTCAACTATGGAAGAGCTAGGAGGCATATACAGAATATATAAATAAAACCCCAATCAAATGCGATCAGGGTCTGATATCTGATTATTCTGGCTGAAACCTACTCCACCAAATGTAAAGCTAGTCCATCACCAAGCTTATTGAAAGTTAATTGTTTGGATGAACCGTCTGTACCATACCACTTTCTTAATGTATTTGGTACACATCTTTGATAAAAAGGTTTGATCATTTTATTCCTGTGATCTTTCACATGGTACTGCACCCCAAAAGTTAGAGTGAAAAACTAACTTTTGGGGTGATTTTTATGACTAAATATAGTGAAGAATTTAAATTGATGGTGGTTCAAGAATATTTAAGTGGGTCTATAGGATATCGAGCGATAGCGAAGAAATATGGTATAGGTGATTCTCCATTAAGGAGATGGGTACGTGCTTATAAAGAGTTTGGACGTAACGGCTTATTAGTTAAGAAAACGAAGCAGTTTTATTCTGTTCATTTTAAAATAGATGTATTAAACTTTATGAAACGAACAGGTGCTTCCTATCAAGATACTGCGATTCACTTTAACTTGAATGATCCAACTTTAGTTGCCAGTTGGTATCATCGGTTTTTAAAAGAAGGGATAGAGGGCCTGCAAAAAAATTCAAAGGGGCGCCCGTCTATGTCTAAGAAACAAAAGTCCACAGCGAATAACCAAGAAAAAACAATGTCACGTGAGGAGCAGCTAGAACGCGAAAATGAACTGCTTCGTTTAGAGGTGGCGTATTTAAAAAAGTTGAAGGCTTTTCGGGAGAATCAAGATGCCTTCCTCGAAAAGCACAAGCTGCCATCGCCTTCGAACTTAAACAAGAAGGATTTCGATTAAAAGATATTTTAAAACAAGTGGATATTCCAGAAGCGACGTATCATTATCATATTAAACTGATGGGGCAAAAGGATCCAGACATAGAGTGGAAAGTCTTGATTTTAGAGACTTTTGAAAAACATGAAGGTCGATATGGCTACCGCCGAATTCATGCGGAATTAAGAGTGCAAGGACATACAATTAATCATAAAAAGGTACAACGAATCATGAAAAACCTAGGGTTAAAATGTGTAAAATTCGTACGTAAATCACGCTATAAATCATACAAAGGAACAGTTGGGAAAGTCGCTAAAAACCTTTTGAATCGTAGATTCAGAACGTCATATGCCCTTCAAAAATTGGTGACTGATGTAACTGAATTTAAATGTACAGATGATGAAAAATTATATTTAAGTCCGATCATGGATTTATATAATGGTGAGATTATTGGGTTTAGTATGTCAAAACGGCCAAGCCTAGATTTTGTGTTAGATTCACTTAAACAAGCACTTCCAATTATTCTAAAGCGTGCTGAATATCGGACAACAATTCATTCCGATCAAGGATGGCACTATCAACACAATACGTGGGCGAAAACATTAAGGCAGAACAGGATTTTTCAAAGTATGTCTCGTAAAGCAACATGCGCAGACAATGCGGCCATGGAGAACTTCTTTAGCTTACTAAAACAGGAAATGTATTATGGAGAACAATTAATCTCTTATAAAGCATTACAAAAGAAAATAAATGATTATATCAATTATTATAATAATGTTCGTATTAAACAAAAACTGGCCAGCATGAGTCCGGTAAATTTCCGAAAACATGCCAGCCAATTAGCTGCATAATAAAAACTCTAACTTTAAGGGGTCACTACCCATTCGCGCCCGATTGTTGAAGATCCTTATCCGACTAAAGCGCCCCGTTAGTTGAAGAACTTAGATTATACAACTGAGCTCATCGATGAAAGACGGTGAACCTTACTTTCTCATAGGTTCTGAAAAAAATCAAATTTGCTTACGGTGGTATATTAACTAGCCTTTTACCCATAGAGTTATTTGATTTAGAGGTGAAATTATTCAGCATCCCCTTCAATTATTACTTTAAACTTTTATTTATTTGCCATATCCCTGAAATGGCAGATAACATTAACCATGGCTCTATTACCATATTGATTAAAACATGAGCTATAATTGGTGCAAGAGTGCTCCTTCCAGTATAAATATAGAGCATAGCAAGAAGACAACCTAAGATCGTAGTTGAAAGAATGGCTGGAAGTGCAATTTTTAACTCTCCTCGCAATAATACCCATGCACCATGAACAATCCCAAACGTAATTCCTGAGATTAACACTTGTGAAAGATATGGAAATCCAATAGATAATAGATAATCCATGAGCAGATGTCTAAATACAACTTCTTCTACTATTCCACTTACAATAGCGGCCCATATACCAATTAATTTAAGCCAAGAAAATGTTAATAAATTTCTTTTCACAAATGGTATTGCAAACATCGTATAGGAAATATACCCTATAACAATTAATAAAGTGAAAAACCACATAGGTAAATTAAGTAACATTTCCGGTGAATATCCCAATCCATTCTCAATAAACCTCTTAGGATTATTTATATACCAATAAATAACACTTATTGTAAGCATACTTGATATGCTTATTAATATCCATCCCGTTTTAATTCGGTCTTTTAGCGTTGTTACCTCGTTCATACTAGCTGCCTCCTTGAGTTATATTCTTAAGTTACTTTTGTTAAAGCCAAATATAACGACATAAAAGTTTAGCAACAATACTTTACGAGTAACATGTCTTTATTGTTAGGTGAAATGCTTTTTATTACATATAACCTGCATTATTCGAATCGTAATTTATGCTATATTTTTAGAGAGAGGTGATAGAGATGAAGATAGAAATAAAAATTGATACACAAATCGATGAACCATATATAACAATCTGCGTGTCCAAATTAACACCAGCTATTCAGGCTGCAATCTCACTCTTACAACAAGAAAATGAACAAATTTTAACAGGGACTGCAAACAATAAAGTACATATTATCGAACCTCATACTGTAATTGTTATTAGAACAGAAGGAAAAGAATTAGTACTATATAGCGACGATGGTAATCGTTTTATTATGAGTAAACCTTTATATGAGTTAGAACAGCAGCTAGGTGATGATTTTATCCGGATTTCTAAATCAGCAATAATTAATCCTAGAAAAATCAGAAATATTGAAGCATCCTTTAATGGAACAATGGAAATTGAGCTTATTTTAGGAATAAAAGAAGTGATTTCTCGTAATTATAAAAAAACTTTTAAAGAGCGTTTGGGGGTATAGTTACATGAACATTTTCAAGAGTTTAGGATACGGTATAAGTATGGGATGTACAGTGTTTGTTATTGTTAATCTTATTGGATATTGGTTTAAAGGAGAGTTATTTTTAGATGCTGTTATGGCTACTTTTCCTCAACAAGTATTAGGATCAATTATTGTTGGAATTGCATGTATACTCCCTTCTTACATCTATAGAATAGAACGTTTAACATTCTTACAACAAAGTGCTTATCATTTTTTTATAGCTATAGGTACCTTTATAGTTGTTGCCTTTTCTTTAAAATGGATTCCTACATTTTCGATAACATTAACTATCCTGTTGTTGCTTTTCAATGTATTAATTTTTGCATTTGTTTGGCTGTTATTTTATTTTTATAGTCAAACGGAAGTAAAAAAAATGAAGAAGAAAATTATTGAGCATACAGACAATAGTAATAATCAATAGGTTCTTTGATAGAATTTCAATAATTCAAGAGGCTAGTCAACAAAAATAAGCCTCTTTTACAATTATCACTGCCGTATGAACCAAAGATTCTTCAACTAAATTGCTTCGTTAGTTGAAGTACTTTTCTTCACAATCTCCATGTCCAATTTAATTATCGTATTTTATTCAATTAATTGGCCCTTTCCACAAATAAAGACGCTCTTCTTATTACAGAAAAGCGCCCGATTGTTGAAGATGGTTTTTCAACTAAAATCCTGCAATTGAAGTAGATCAATAATAAAGGCAGGTATACTAATTTTATAAATATGAGTTTTTTATTACCCCCAATAATTTTCCATTAAAACTGTGGACCAATTAGGTTGTTTCACATTTCCTTTAGGTAAAAATTCATTCATTACAGGTTTTATATCAATTATTGGCGTGCCATCAATAGCATCTAATCCTTTTACAATTAATCGGCTATTTTTCACCTCAATAAGTTCTACAATTGTGATACCTAATTTATTCGGTCTGTTTTTTCCTCGTTGAGCAAATATCCCAACCAAAGGAAAATCTTTATTGTTTCTTGGATGCCTTGCTTCATACTGAATTTTATTATCTTCTACTTTATTAAAGTAAAAAACGATTTCTAAATGAGAAAACTCTTCTATACCTTTTATTGCAGATACATCTATGTTCTCTGCTAGTTCAATTGCGGATAGAATTGATCCCCAATTATCATCCAAAATCTCTTTTCTATTATTGTTTACAAAAGCAACTGGTTCAATGATAAATGACATAATTACCCCCTGTGTTTCTAGATATAATTTTTAACAAAAACATTGCTTAGTACACTTTATAAATCGTAATTGTTGCTTTCTAAGTCGATATGAAGGGCTTCACCTTGCCCTCTATTTCGAGTTGAATTTGTCTTACAGTTTTTTATTATCGCATTTCATCTTTAGACTATTTTATCAGGAAGGTTTAGTTATAATCCTTATATTTCCAATAGTACAGCAAAAAATATATAAGTAAATCTTAAATTAATTATTAATAAGCATAAGTTTATCTTATGAAACTTTCCTTTAATAAAATAGTAACCTTAAATTTAAATATAAATCTAACTTATTATTTAGTAGCATAGAACCATTCCTAAACATTCTGGCCCTTTAACGAAAACGAGCGCTGATTGGTAGTGACCCCTTAAAGTTAGAGTTTTTATTATGCAGCTAATTGGCTGGCATGTTTTCGGAAATTTACCGGACTCATGCTGGCCAGTTTTTGTTTAATACGAACATTATTATAATAATTGATATAATCATTTATTTTCTTTTGTAATGCTTTATAAGAGATTAATTGTTCTCCATAATACATTTCCTGTTTTAGTAAGCTAAAGAAGTTCTCCATGGCCGCATTGTCTGCGCATGTTGCTTTACGAGACATACTTTGAAAAATCCTGTTCTGCCTTAATGTTTTCGCCCACGTATTGTGTTGATAGTGCCATCCTTGATCGGAATGAATTGTTGTCCGATATTCAGCACGCTTTAGAATAATTGGAAGTGCTTGTTTAAGTGAATCTAACACAAAATCTAGGCTTGGCCGTTTTGACATACTAAACCCAATAATCTCACCATTATATAAATCCATGATCGGACTTAAATATAATTTTTCATCATCTGTACATTTAAATTCAGTTACATCAGTCACCAATTTTTGAAGGGCATATGACGTTCTGAATCTACGATTCAAAAGGTTTTTAGCGACTTTCCCAACTGTTCCTTTGTATGATTTATAGCGTGATTTACGTACGAATTTTACACATTTTAACCCTAGGTTTTTCATGATTCGTTGTACCTTTTTATGATTAATTGTATGTCCTTGCACTCTTAATTCCGCATGAATTCGGCGGTAGCCATATCGACCTTCATGTTTTTCAAAAGTCTCTAAAATCAAGACTTTCCACTCTATGTCTGGATCCTTTTGCCCCATCAGTTTAATATGATAATGATACGTCGCTTCTGGAATATCCACTTGTTTTAAAATATCTTTTAATCGAAATCCTTCTTGTTTAAGTTCGAAGGCGATGGCAGCTTGTGCTTTTCGAGGAAGGCATCTTGATTCTCCCGAAAAGCCTTCAACTTTTTTAAATACGCCACCTCTAAACGAAGCAGTTCATTTTCGCGTTCTAGCTGCTCCTCACGTGACATTGTTTTTTCTTGGTTATTCGCTGTGGACTTTTGTTTCTTAGACATAGACGGGCGCCCCTTTGAATTTTTTTGCAGGCCCTCTATCCCTTCTTTTAAAAACCGATGATACCAACTGGCAACTAAAGTTGGATCATTCAAGTTAAAGTGAATCGCAGTATCTTGATAGGAAGCACCTGTTCGTTTCATAAAGTTTAATACATCTATTTTAAAATGAACAGAATAAAACTGCTTCGTTTTCTTAACTAATAAGCCGTTACGTCCAAACTCTTTATAAGCACGTACCCATCTCCTTAATGGAGAATCACCTATACCATATTTCTTCGCTATCGCTCGATATCCTATAGACCCACTTAAATATTCTTGAACCACCATCAATTTAAATTCTTCACTATATTTAGTCATAAAAATCACCCCAAAAGTTAGTTTTTCACTCTAACTTTTGGGGTGCAGTACCATTCTTAATACAGAATCGGGCCCGATTGTAACTCTTCACAATTACTTGATATTATATAGGTGAATAGAAAGTTAAATTAAAATTTAGTTTTAAGTAGGTTATTTATATTATTCTCTTATAATTTTTCGAAAAGGTGAGTTAATGAAAAAGATTATTGTTTTTGTATTAACGATATTAATATTATTGTCAGGATTCGTAACACAAAGTTATGCGTTGTCAGATTCGAAATCTGCGGCAATACAAGCGTTGCTAGATGATGCCTCTCGTATATCAGGTGTGCCGGGAATGTCAATCTCAATACTTGCAGATGATGAAGTGTTCTACTTTTCTTCAGGGTATGCAGATCGTGAAAAGGGGTTGTCTGCAAGTGAAAATACACTCTATGAGTTAGCCTCGGTCAGTAAAGCTTTTACCGGTATGGGTATTATGCTGTTGGAAGAGCAAGGGCTGCTCTCAATGACTGACCCTATCCAAAAATATTTACCTTGGTTTACGTTAAAGTATCAAGGGAAACCTGTTGAAATGCAAAGCCTTACACTAAATAACTTTCTTCACCATACAAGTGGTCTAACAAATAGTAGACATATTCAAAATATTCCACAAGGCAATACACCAGATATGTTGCAGAAGACTGTGGAAATGCTCGTAGATGCTGAATTGGAGTTCCCTCCCGGTGAACAGTATAACTATGGAACCGTTAATTATGACGTATTGGGTTTGGTTATTGAGATCGTGTCACGACAAAGCTATGAAGACTTTATGGAGGAACAGGTATTTCAGCCGTTAGGTCTTCACCAGACGTATGTTTATAAAAAAGATGCTCAAGCCACTGGACAGTTGGCACAGGGCTACCGTTCTTCCTTTTTTATGACAGCTCCATTTAAAGCTCCGGATTATGCTGGGAATAAACCCGCAGGCTACATCATTTCTAATACAAAAGATATGGCGCGTTGGATGGGCATACAGATGGGTATCGTGCAGAACATACCCGAAATATTTCACAGGGTTATTGAAAAATCACATAGGGGTGATATGTCTGTTTCGTCTGTCAACGATATGTATTATGCGGCAGGCTGGTCGGTAAACGCCGACCAAACGATTATAGAACACACAGGGGGCAATCCAAATTTCAGAACCGAAGTACTTATACTGCTAAATGAACGAACAGCCGTCTGCTTACTGAGCAACGGCGCAAATACCAATATAAACCTGGTACTAAAAGTTAAAGATATATTAGACGGCAGTCTAACTCAGTCATATGAAATAAGCGGCACACAGTATTTGGATATCATTTTGTCGTCTTTCACTATTATTCTGTGCCTATTGGCAGTTCTGCTATTTCTCTTAGGATTACGAAAAAGGAAAATGAATGATCGGCAGCCAATGACAAAAAAGAGAATAATCGTAACAGTTATTTTCCTGATCGCTACGATTGCCCTGGGTATACTATGCTGTGCTTTCGATTGGTCAACGATACTTATTTGGCAAACATATAGCGTTCTTACAGCTTTGATTTCGTCAGCATTATTAACAGCAAGCATTACATGGTTTTTATACACTCACCGATAATTGCCTCGCTCCCATTATAAGCATAATGTTAAGGAATTACATTTCAATTTATTGGTATCCTTATTTGAAATAACATAAGACACTTCGGTGTCTTTTTTAATATCATTGACAATTTTCCCAGTCAAACCTAATTACTATTACTTCCACTAACCTGCTCCGTTGGTGGAATAAGGTTTTTTTAACAACTATATTATTTTGCACAAGCGTCGTCGTTAGGTAACATTTCTTAAAAGACTGTTATTCCACAATCTGGCCCGTTTGTTGAACAACAAAAATCCTGCATATCAACACAGGATTTTTAATCAAACTTTTTTATAAATGTTCAAACTTGTTTTAAACAATAAATCTTTTGTTGCACATTTACTACCTTCTCGTTTAGGTGGGTTAGTGTTTTATTCGCAATTGCATATGTATTCTTTAAATAGCTCCCATTACTATGGCTATTTTTTAGCCTATACCTAAAGTAAAAGGATTTTCAATGTACTTCTGAAGGACTTTATTTCTCTTTCGGACGCACCAACCTCAACAAGATTATTTAATCCATCAAGCATTTTAAGATAAACGCACATATTAACAAGCTTTGCATTAACCATTTCGGGGATTTCGGGATTGGCAAAGTGCGAAAGGATTGCAAGGCAGCTTTTCAATCTTTCATTACCTGAAGGGTAAGCACTCGTTTCAATGCCACAATCATTTCACCTGCTCCTTTAATTCCAAGGTAGTCATTGATGGCAAATAATAAAGAATCCGGCTCTCTCTTAGAGCAACGATTAGATAATTCACCTATGGTTTTAGAAAAAGTTGATTATTTCTATTGAGTGAGCAGTTTTTTTGTTTAAGCTCTGTCCAATAACCCTAAAATTATAGAAATAAGCTCATGTAAACCTCCTGTATACTTTCAGTATCAATATATCCCATAAAAAAACCTCCATTGTATTTGGAGGCTTCTAACATGTATCTATTATTAATTTACTTCAACTTGACCCATCATACCATTTTCTTCATGTTCAAGGACATGGCAATGGAACATGTAAATGCCCTTATTATTGAACTTAACTGCTAATTTAACTGTTTGACCAGCTTCAACTGAAACAGTATCCTTCCACCCTCTTAAATTTAAAGGAGGTTCTTTCCCATCAATCGATACGATTTTAAATTGAGTGCCATGTATGTGGAAAGGATGTGTCATTCCACCCATCATATCAGGTTTATTATATATTTCCCAAATTTCAGTCTCTCCCTGTTTTTGAGTGAAATCAATACGATTCATATCAAACTGTGAACCATTTATTGAAACCATTGTTCCCATACCAAATAGTTCAAGATTCTTTTTAACTGGTAAGTTTTTTTCCTCTTCAGTAACACCAAAATCATTTAATTTTTCTGCAATGTTACTTGTACTTGCAGCTTTTTGTTCAATTTTAAATGGTAAAAGGGTAGTTCCTTCTTCATTTATTAATGCTATATCCGTTTTGTCATCCATTTTTGAAAAGTCCACTATTACCTCTGCTCGCTCACCTGGTGTTAAGGTAATTTCTTTCATATCAGTAGGTTGATTTAAGAAACCTCCATCAGTAGCAATTTGTTGGAATGTAGCTCCATTATTCAATTTAAAAGTATAATTACGAGCATTAGAACCGTTTAATAATCGAAGTCTTACTTTTTCTTTACCAACAGTAAGTTTAGGATTCAAAGTACCATTAATTAATAAAGTATCTCCTATTGTACCATCTTCATTAAGGACTGCTTGATAATTTAATTGCTTTTCTTCAGTAAATTGTCTATCTTGGAATACTAACGGAAAATCATTCACACCATACTCATTTGGTAAATTGATTTTTTGCGAGTTTTCATCATCAATATAAATTAAGCCAGCTAAACCTTTATATACTTGCTCTGCTGTAGCACCTTCTGGATGTGGATGGAACCACAGCGTAGATGCTCCTTGATTAACTGTAAAATTTACATCTTCTGTTACACCTGGTTCTAAGACTTGATGTGGACCACCATCACCATTACCTGGAATTTCCAATCCATGCCAGTGAAATGTTGTTAGTTCAGATAAATCATTTTTTGTTCTAAACGTTACCGTTTGATCTTTATTAATACGAATGATTGGCCCTAAAAAGGAACCATTATATCCATATGTCTCTGTTTTAGTTCCCTTAAAGATTTCTGTTGTTCCTTGTTGAGCAGTAATATCAACAATTCCATTTTTAGGTTCAAGAATAGGTGGAAGCGCAAGCTCATTTTCCCCAGTTGAATTATTTAATGCTAATGGATTGTTATGACTCGCATGACCATTTTCCATGCTACTATCTTTATTATCCATACCCTCCATGTTTTTCATTTCTTCATCACTCATATTGGAATGGTCCATACCAGACATATTAGAATGGTCCATATTTGATTTATTATTAGATTCCGAATTACCCGCACTACATCCTCCTATTATAATAGCGCCTACTAATAATGAAGTAATCAAAAGTTTAGATTTCATTATGTTTCCTCCTTTTATTCTTTACATAGGCACTATAACCAATAAATATGGAGAATTTATGGATTTGAAATTAAATGAGGCAAATATTAACCACTCTATCTAAGAAAACTTTAATATAACTTCTTTTATTTCTTAACTTTCCAAATCAAAATGATAATTGAAATTAATAAGATACTTATTACAATTTTCCATATAAAATTTACTTGCATAAAACTATATACTGCTCCTGCTTCGAAGATTAAAGCTGGTATTTTTCCAATAGTACTAGCAAGCGCAAATGTGCTTAAAGACACCTTAGAAAATGCACTAGTAAAAGTCACAAGACCTGATGACATAAAAGGTAAAATCCTTAAACTGACAATTATCCAAAATGCATCAGATCCTTCCAACTCCTTTAATTTTAAAAGTTTAGGGTGCAATACGAATGGTCTTTTCCATTTATTGATTCCTTTTCTATATAAAATAAAGCTAATAACTGCACCAAGTGATTCACCGATAATAGAAATTAGCAACCCGTTGAATACTCCAAAAAACACAAGGTTAGTGGCTGTAATAAAAACACTTGGTAGTACACCTATAATACTAACCAAAGTATTTATCATTAAACTAACCAAATTGCAAATAATCCAGATTGTTCAAGTACTTGAAGTAATTTTTCTTCCATGATTAAACTCTATCTTTTTTAAACTATTACTTGCATATCATCAACTCTTGTTAATAAATATCAACTGCCTGTTCACCTAATGCTTCATAACAATTAAAAAATGCTCCCTTTTCCAATGATATTATTCCCTTACATGGATCCATTACTTCCACAGTATTATTTCCCACAGATAATAGTACCATTGTATGTAAATTTTGATACATTTGATGGTACTCACCTGTTTCTTCAATAATCCATCCCCCTTTAACCTTTGGTGGTGAGAGGTCCAATGTTACCCATGTAATAACTGGTATTCCCTGTCTAATATAATATGTTATTTCTTTTATTGTACTTCCACTACTATTTTTTGCATGTAAATCTAACTTTCTCTCTGTGATAAAATTATTAGCTGCTTTGACAATTGGTTCGGCAAAAACATATGTACTCGTTTCTAGATTACTTGGCTCGCCACCATATGCTTGATCAGGATTTGGCCCATACTTTTTTTCATTTTGTATTCAAACGATTGTTTAGGTAAATAATTTTGATCCATTTCTAATTTAGATGTTTCTGCACCATAGCAATTAAGTACTGCTGTTAGAGTAGTTATTTCACACCCATTTGGTAGTTCAGGATTTTGTAGAATTACAGGTACTCCAAATCCTTTATTATGATTTACTGCATATGTTTGAACTAATATTGATTGTGTAGATGACGTATACGTAAATTTTTTCTCTGTTAAATACATTCCTGTTGTAAAATTGTTTGGACTCCCTACTTTTACTGTATAAGTTTCATTAGGTTGCAAATCATTAAATTCAGCCTCACCGTTATCAAAACTAATTGTTGAATCTACTTCTTTTCCTTCTTCATCAAGTAATTCCACATATAAATCATTAAGTGGTTCTCCACTAAAATATTCCACTGTTAAAACTGTTATTTTATTTGAGTTTGTATTTTCGTTTGTACAACCCTCTAAAAAAACAGCTAATAATCCTAAAGTGAAAATAATTCCCCTCTTTCTAATTTCCCATACCTCCTCGGTTATTATTACATTATTAATAATGAATATAACGAACAATTATGGAGAAATTATGGATTAAAATTAAAGAGGATTTTTAGAATTTCTTATATAAAAAAGATGTTCAATTTATCAAAATTGACTCATCGAACATCTCTTAGATTTATTTTTTACGGAGAAGATAACTCACTTTCTGTTAGCCATTTATGATTTGTTACTTTTTCGCCAGTAGTAGCCTACATGGCAACAATCTGTGCACAGTTGCACCTGTTTAAAGGATGAATTTGTTCTAAAATGCCCTTCATCAGTGGCATTTGATTCTCTACTAAACGGTAAAGTTTCCGAGTCCCTACTTTTCGTTCCGGATTTGTTTATCTTTACCTTTTTATCGATGTTACTGTAGTTTTGGAATAAAGATTGATTAAAAAATATCCTTCAATCCTTATCTAATAGCAACTTCAAAAACTCCATTTTGAAAAAAGATTGTTCAAAATGGAGTTACTCCTTTTATTTAAGTATAAGATTTTTATAAAAAAGGTTGATTATTTTCCAGCTATGTTGTTCAAGAATAGCGCCCTTTAACGGAATAACACATGAACTTCTGTTTGCTAGTTTTATATAAGATGCCCTACTACTTTGTAGTAGGTGACTGGCAGCCATAAGAGTATGCAAGACATAGAAAACCGCACTTTTCTAGGATAGGTCTACTCATTGGACTGGCGTCAACAGTAAGGAAAGGATGCCCATTTTCATATGCCTTTTTTGCACGAGTAGCTAAAAGTGCTGTATAGTAACCTTTTCCTCGGAACAACGGTAGCGTTGAACCTCCCCATAAGCTAGCAAAGGAGGAGTTTTTTTCTAAGTACATCCAAGCAGCACTTACAAGCTGACCATCTTCATAAATTCCATAAATGTATAGGGATTCAGGATTATTCTGTTTATCTCTCCAAAGTCTTTCTCCCAGCTCAGCATGCGGTACATTCCAGATGGCATCTTCTAGAACAATAATGTCTTGAATGCCTTGTTCTTCTGTTATTTCCTTTAAATTAAAGTGTTGGTCATTATTAAGCAAAGGGTGCTGATTATCTAACTTCATGACCATTAATGCTTCAGGATCATCTATTGTGAATCCTTCTTGTTTAAGAATATCTTTTAAACTATCAGGCTTGTCGTAGTTATACACCTTCCACTCAAAATCCTGCTCAATGTTACTAAAATAGTTTAACTCGTTCTTAATAATTTCTCTTACATCACCTTCGTTTACATTAGATGAGACAATGAACCCTTTTGCACCAAACTGTGAAATGTGGCGCACAACATGCTCTGTTTCCTCTCTTCTGTAACCTTTTACTTGAGCCTCTTGTCGAAGTTCTTTGTGAAATAGTGATATTAATTCATTTTTATCCATGGGCGACCCTCCTATATTTTTTCTATTGAATCTTATTGCATTAATTAACTTATTGATTAATACCAATTATTGCAAAAGAAGACGTTCAACTCAATCTTTTTTATCCGTAAAAAGACGCTTTTCCTTGTTCCAGAATATGGCCCTTTCCATGAATAAAGATGCTTAAATTGTTTCAGAAAAGCGCCCGATTGTGGAAGATAATAAGCACATGTCTTCTTTAACTAACTTATCATTAGTTGAAGAAGATTCTATCCCCTTAAATCCCAATAGTTTTTTTGGAAAATAATTATTTAATCCATATAATTAAATGTATGATTGGACTTTGTAATAATTCAATATCATGCGCCGTTCCTGTCTCGAGCTTTTCTAGATATAAGTAAATATGTGGAAATTCCAATTAAGTACTTCAACCTAAAATTCTATTTTATATTTTTTGCAGCTGCGTAATCACTCTTTTAAATCCTTCTTTTCCATTTTACGAATAATTAGAGTGTCCATCTCATTTCCCCCTTTAGTATTTTAAAAGGACTGCTAGCTTTCGCTAACAGTCCAATTTTTAACAACATGAATTTGATGGATCAGCAAGATTTATACCGCATACACCCGTTTCAGGTAACTCCAATTCCATACGTTTTGAAGCTTCTTCATCATCTGATAAATAAGCTGTTATTGAACGAACTTGTTCGTAGCCAGTTGCCATTAAAAATGTTGGTGCGCGTCCATAACTTTTAGCTCCGACTATATAGAAGTCCTTTTCAGGTTGGCGTAGAATTTCTTCTCCATGCGCTCTTACTGTCCCACAACTATGGACATTTGGATCGATTAATGGCGCTAATGCATGAACACTTTCTGTTGCTGAATCAATCGAAAGGCGTAATTCGCTGTTAATTGATAGGTCTGGTCTATTTCCCGCATTGACAATAAGCTCTTCAAATCCTGTTAATACTTTTTGTTCTCCGTTTATAGTACCAACAATATGGATGTTCTCTTCTTTCTTCACATGTGAGATATAGAAAGGAGTTATTACTTCAACCTTACCTGTATCTACTAATTCGTGAATGCGAACACCGAGTGCGCCACGTGCTGCTAATGCATCTTTTTCTTCGCCACCATAGGCTTCTTCTACAGACTTTTTACGCATAATCCACACTAGCTTTGTTGCTGGATTCTTTTCTTGTAATTCAGCAAGCGCCAATAATGTATTGATAGCTGAATGGCCACCACCAATAACTGCAATCTTCTTATTGGCATATCGCTTCGTATTCGTATTTATGTCTGGGATACCATACTCAATGTGATTTGCTAATGCCTTTTCATTTTGTAGCCATACACCTGTAGAATTTGCTGGGTTTGGATTCCCCCATGTACCCGTCGCGTCAATAACAGCTCTTGCCTCAATGATACGGATGTCATTCTCTTGTTCAAAATAAATAATGAAGGATTGTTCTACTCGATTTTTTGTCTTCATCTTATCATTCAATTGTCGGGAAACCCCTACTACTTTTGCGTTCAATTGAATGTGAGGCTTTATTTGTATTAGCTCGGACAAAGGCTTTAAATAAAGATCAACTAAATCATGTCCTGTCGGTAACATATCTAAATTAGGTTCTCCCCAACCTGAGGCATCTAATAAAGCTTTAGCAGCTTTATTAATGTTATATCGCCATGGTGAGAATAATGTAACATGCCCCCAAGTACGAATATTGTGTGCTATTTCACGCCCAGCCTCAAGTAAAATAAATGCTTGCTTTTGTTCCACTAAATGAGCAGCTGCAGCTAATCCAATTGGACCTGCGCCAATTATGACAATTGGTAAATTCTTATTGGAGTTATTACCACTCTCCTGTACTTTAATATCCTTAGTAGTTGTACAACAAGAAACATTTTGGTTGATTACTTTTAGCGTTTTCATCATTAACTTCTCCTTTTTTTCTTTATATAATCATTTACTTATATATAATGTATTTTTTACGTCTAGCAGTTAGCTAGACGTTTTAAACTTTATAATTAACAAATTTCAATTTCACACATTGTTTTATCAATTTCTTTTATAGCTTTTTCAAATTGTAACCATGTAGAAGTGCCGTAACAATCCATATTTCCTTTAAAAAAGAAATCAAATGCAAACTCTTTAGCCTGTATCAATGTGTATTCTCTACTATTCATAATTAACTTTAAATAAGCGATAAAATAATCTTGAGTTAATACGCTAGCATGATTTACTGTCAATATTGTATCCTCCATTCAACTGATTGAATAATTGCTAACAGACAGTATTATCCTCAGCTACAAATTGCTCAATGCGTTTGCCGATTGCATCACGTACATTTTGAAATACAGTCCATTTTTCTTCATCTGTACCTGTTGCTTTCGCTGGATCTTCAAATCCCCAATGCTCACCACGAACGTGAGGAGGTGTCATTGGGCATTTATCAGTTGCATCCCCACATAACGTGACAACTAACGTGGCGTTGTTTAATGTCTCCATATCAATTAAATCGGATGTATGATTTGAAATATCAACATCTACCTCAGCCATCGCTTTAATAGCATTCGGATTTACGCCATGTGCTTCAATACCAGCACTTTTAACTGTCCAATTGGTAGGTAGTAATTTCTTTGCCCATCCTTCAGCCATTTGACTTCGGCATGAGTTTCCTGTACATAAGAAATAAAGTGTATTTGTCATAGTAATTGCTCCTTATAATTTAATTGTTTTAAAGTATTTTTTCTGCCAACGTAAGGCAACCCATACAAGACCTATGAGAACAGGTACTTCTACAAGTGGACCAATAACAGCAGCAAATGCAACGCCACTATGCAAGCCAAACACACCAACTGCAACCGCAATGGCTAGCTCAAAGTTGTTACTTGCAGCTGTAAAAGAAAGAGCTGCTGTGACAGGATAAGATGCGCCAGCTTTACGGGAAGAGAAGAATGAAACAGCAAACATCACCACAAAGTAAATAAATAATGGAATAGCAATTCGTACTACATCAAGTGGCAGCTCTACTAATTGCTCACCTTTTAAAGCAAACATCATCACAATCGTGAACAACAGTGCAATTAGAGTCAGCGGTGAAATCTTCGGTAAGAACTTTTCCTCATACCACTGTTTCCCTTTTGCTTTAATCCCTATCCAACGTGTGAGGAATCCTGCAGCAAATGGTATACCTAAGTAAATAAGTACACTTTTTGTAATCTCCCACATGGAAATGGATACATGGAAATTCTCTAAGCCAAACCAACCAGGTAATACATTTAAAAAAAAGTATGCAAAAATTGAATACGTCACGATTTGAAAGATAGAGTTAAAGGCAACTAAACCAGCTACATATTCACGGTCTCCACGAGCTAAATCATTCCATACAATGACCATGGCAATACAGCGAGCTAAACCAATCATGATAAGTCCAGCCATATATTCTGGATAATCGTGCAGGAAAATGATGGCTAAAAAGAACATTAAGAACGGTCCGAGTAACCAGTTTTGAAAAAGCGATAGTAAAAGCACTTTCCAATCCTTAAACACTCTCCACATTTCTTCATACTTTACCTTCGCTAATGGCGGGTACATCATGACAATTAACCCTACAGCAATCGGAATGGACGTTGTTCCAATAGACATGGACTCTAAAGCTTCACCAATATTAGGCATAGTGACACTTAATAAGACCCCTATTCCCATAGCAACAAATATCCATAAGGTAAGGTAACGATCTAGAAATGAAAGCTGCTTGGTTAAAGATTTATTATTCATTATCATTTCCTCCTACATGGCAACAATCTGCGCCACAGTTGCACCCGTTTAAAGGCTGAATTTGTTCTAAAATGCCCTTCATCAGTGGCGTTTGCTCCTCTACTAAACGGTAATGTTTCCAAGTACCTACTTTTCGTTCTGTAATAATGCCTGCCTCCTTTAATTTTCGTAGATGTTGACTTACAGCTGGTTGTGATATTCCGAGAACATCCACAAAATCACATACACATACCTCCCCATTTTTCATGCATGCAAGTAATTTAATCCGATTTAAATCTGCTGCTGCTTTTAATTGTTTTTCAATTAGTGTGTTTTCCATTTATCTGCACTCCTTATATAATCATTTGCTTATATATTAATTTAAATAAAATCACCTCGTTAAGGAAAGGTGAATTAATACATATATAACTATATTATTATATTATGATTTAATGTTTTGAATTGCAACAGTAATTTGCCCAATTTGAAAATTTCTTTTTTCAACTCCCTTAAAAACAATACATCAGAATTTTAGCAACTTCAAAAACTCCATTTTGAAAAAAAGTATTCAAAATGGAGTTACTCCTTTTAAATAAATATGAGATTTTTTTAAAAGGTTTGATCAATTTCCAGCTATATTGTTTATCAAACGCGCCCGATTGTTCAATAAGTACATACTTTATTCAGTATAGGAAACAATACAATTAATTTTGATAAAGGTATAAGAGGTGGTTTGAAGAAAAATGAAAAAAATGTTAATCACTTTTGTACTCTCACTTGTTTTTATTACTTCTTTTCAATCAACAGCTGATACATCTTCCGAACCAACTCAAGACTCTGAAGAACTTAGATTACATGATATGCTCATGCTCATGCTTACTCCTCATATTGAAAAGGATTTAAGAAGCTATTATAATCCCAAAATTTTTAAGGATGTTTCACCCTTTGTTACTCCGTGGAAAATTGATTTGATTGAAACAAAAAGAAAAAATGGTTTTCGAGGCTTTATTATACAAATTACATTTGAAATTGAACCTACAGATGGTGGTCAGTATATCTCACTAGGGAAAGATCGAATGACCTATGAAATATCTCCTGGACCTGAGGTTAAATTGATAAATCACACGCACTTAAAAACGTATAAATATCCCCCAGAATAATAAAGTATTAACAATTTGGCTCATAAAAAAGGCGCATTTCTTAGAGAAACGCGCCCAGATTGCGGAATAAGTAAAAAACTACATTTCCATACAGGTTTCTTATCAGACTTTATTATAAATAATCGAACTTAAATATAAATTATCAATCCTTATTAAAAGACCACATCATTATATTATTTGAAAAATGCAACTAAAATTATATAATAGGAAATAATTGAGATTTTAATTAAAATAATGACCACTTTATTTTAATAGGGGGATTATTAGATGATTAACTTTGCTTCCGTTGAATCAGGTCATATAACATCGAAAATCGTTCGTTTTGTTGTGGAATCGTACGGTAAAGAAGTTTTACATGTATATGAAGTACAGTTTGCTTTTTATCCTGGTGCTAATAATGAAATAATCTATTCTGGCGGATTTAGACAAATTAACGTTGCTGAACAAGGAGCAGTTGAGCTCCATCAACTTGAAGCAAAGAATGAAGAGGATGCTCTTTTAGAAGTAACTGAAAAGATTAAAGACAGTCGTGGATACGTTTACGTGTAACGCTAAAAGAGAGGGCTACTAGCTCTCTCTTTTTAATTATTTGGTTTTTATAGAAAACTAAGTTCACTTTCTACGTGTGATACTCCACAAACTGGCCCTTTCCATGAATAAAGACGCTTTCCTTTTTTCAGAAAAGCGCCCGATTGTTTAATAAACCTATGCTCTTATATTTATATATCACTATTGTCAATAGAGGCTCTGTGCTGTTTCAATTCTTTTAACAGATTTAATGCTTGTTGAGTTGAGTCAATCAAAGAGAAATTCCCTTTTGTTTTTCTTAATGCCAATGCTTCTAAAAAGCATTCTTGGGCTTCATTTAAGATTGCTAATTCCATAAGACATTTACCTTTATGTTGCAATACAAAGTCTAGGTACTCAACAATCTTGTTGGCTTTACACAGATTCAATGCTACATTAAATTTATCCAATGCTTCTATATGATTACTATCGTATTTAAGAGCCTCACCAAGACGAATTAAAGAGACAATTTCTCTTGAAAGATTTCTTTCTTCTACTGAATGATTAAGACAATAAGATAAACTATGAATCGCTTTTTTTGGTTGTTCAATTATTCTATATAAATTACCCAATGTACCATAAAGAAAATACTTATCATCTTCATTACTGACTTTTAGTAATGCTTCTGCATCACTAATAACTTGGAGTATTTTTAATGGATTAGAGGTTTTTTCACGAAGATAGTCATTTTGATCAAAGAAAATAATATCATTTAAAGCAAAGAGATTCTCCTTGAAATCTGCTATGTTCACATCTATTTCCCCCTCAATTAACTTTATTAAAATCATACTTAAGTAATCTTTCTCTATTTATTCGAAACCTCACCTATTAATGAAAAAAGCACTTCCCTTTATTCTAGGATAGCGCCCGATTGTGGAGCAAAAAAGCCCTAGTTAGTTGAGGAAAATCTAAAAGAGTTAAGATTGATTAACTACTTTTATATCTCAAAAAGTAATTTTCATATTGGGGGCGTATAATAAAGTGGAATCCATGTTAAAAACTTGTGAAAATGAGTTTTAGTAATACAAAATAGAACCCTCTCAGCTAACAAAATGATTTATGTACCTTTTTGTCCGTATGAAAATGAGGGCATCAGTCCCGCAAAGTCTCCTGCCAAACTAGCGAGCGGCTTCCACTTATCGATAGCTATTTTATAGTTTCCTGCATAGATTGCTTCATCTATTTGGACACATTCAACTATTCCTAGCACTAGATTATCTCCACCGACAGGGATAATTTGGTCTAACTTAAGTTCTATTGAGATTGGCGCTTCTCGCACTGCCGGTACATTCAAAACTTTACCATTCTGGACAGTTACTCCTGCAAGCTCAAACTCATTTTTCTCAGCTTCTACACTTGCCGATGTACGATACATCGCTTCTCCAAGCTGCTCAGGTACCATATTAATTATATATTCCTTTACTTCACGAATGTTCGTTAACGTATCCTTAATACTTCCCATTCGTTCATTAACACCTGGTCCTATTGAGATCAAAAGTGTTGGTGGATTTCTAGATGCTACAGTAAAAAAGCTGAATGGTGCTAAATTTAAAATGCCGTCCTTACTTTTTGATGAAACCCATGCAATCGGTCTAGGTATCACAGAGCCAATTAACAATTTATACATCTCATCTTCCCTCAAATCAATTGTATTAAATATGAGTTTCTGTTCTTTAGACATCTATTCATTCTCCTTCAACTTATTTGATTAAGTAATATGTCGACTTTATAATTGAATTATTATTGACTTCTGAAATACTCATAATTCCATCCCAAATTATAAACTTGAATACAAATAAAACTAGTATGCACTTTTTTGTTAGGTACTTACTTTAAGGAGAGTGATGTTATTGCCGGAATTAGATAATAATTTCATAAGTTGCAACAATCAAAGGCCCTTTGACTTTACATTATCGTTAATCGGTGGCAAGTGGAAAATGAAAATAATGTATGAATTATCTTTCGATACGATATTACGTTATGGAGAGTTAAAGCAGAAAATTCCAGCTATCACTCACAAAATGTTAAGTTCTCAGTTAAAAGAACTAGAGAACTCTGGAATTGTTAACAGAAAAGAATACCCTCAAATTCCCCCAAAAGTGGAATACTCCTTAACGCCAAAAGGAAAGAGTTTAATGCCAATATTAGAGGAAATGTGCAAATGGGGCGTAAAAAATCAAATATGAGAATCTTATAAGAGGTAAAAGTGTTATGTGAATCTAAGTGTAGATTTCGGACACACAAAAGGCGCTTAGTTTAGTCTATCCCTTCTTCGAACTGGACAATCTGGAGGCTGGCTATACTTAAATGGCACTAACTCGAGTGAAATTGGGTGAACTTTGCCGATATAGTTGTCCATTTATGAAATGCAGATAGCGTGGGAATGAAGCATTATGGAACTCTATAGTTCGACGATATCCTAGATGATTATTCTCAAGAATAAATTATTTTTCACAGTATGATCACGTCTATTTTCTTGAGGATAAATTATAGCTTTTTTTATTTTCCAAAAGGCAATTAACTATAAAACTCAAGTTTACTTAGCATATAAATAATAGTGTTAAGCTAAATAAGTTTAACTAGAGACCTCCTGAATTGTTACTTAGGGTCACCACTATCCCAGGTGACCCTTAAATATTTTCTGTTCATATTACTCATATTGTTCAGTTGTACCTTTGTAAAAAAGGTTGCTGTTTTATAATAGTGATCGATAACTTTAAATTTACCTCGTTAGCGTTTCTTGGAAAGATTTTTGATATTTATGGTAAAATTAAACATTGTAAAGAAAACTACATAAACTAACAGTGCAGGTTTGTAATAAAAGATTTATCGGAGGGATTTTATTGAATAATAAAAGAGTTGGAATAATTTTCTCATTAATATTCGGTATTTTAACCATTTTAATTGTACTAATACTATTGTCTATTGCGTTTTTCGGCGAAGAAATATTAGAATTTTTTAAAGATGCCCTTTCTGAAGATTATTAGTATGACACGATCCTCAAAGTGTTCAGTAGAATACTCGCCTTTTAAATTTTCTTTTGCGCTGATCCATCAAAAAAATCTTTTATTTTTCTTTCATTTACTTTAATATCGATAAGGGCACCCCAAAAAAAGAGATAGAGGTGCTAAAATGTACGGTATTATTAATTATGAAATGTTTTTATTAACAGGGATATTATTAAATCTAATCCCTGGTGCCGACACCATGTATATAGTTGGTAGAAGTATTTCACAAGGTAAAAGAGCTGGTGTTTATTCAGTATTCGGTATTATTACTGGCTCCTTGGTTCATACTTTATTAGTTTCTTTTGGCTTATCGCTTATACTGACAAAATCTATTGTATTGTTTAATACTATTAAAATTATCGGTGTTATTTATCTAGTTTATTTAGGAATAAAAATGATACTTGATAAATCAAACATAGTTTTTGAAGCGTCATCAAATAAATTAAACTTAAGAAAAATTTATATACAAGGGCTTTTAACAAGTCTAACGAATCCCAAAGTTTCGTTATTTTTTATTGCTTTTCTTCCACAGTTTATAGATGTAAAAGCATCAGGTCCTATTCCTTTCTTAATATTAGGACTTACTTTTACTGCAACTGGACTTCTGTGGTGTTTATTTGTTGCGTATTTCTCTTCTTACGTTACTAAAAAACTAAGAGGAAACCAGAAGGTAGGAATAGTCCTGAATAAGATAACAGGAATAATATTTATTTGTATGGGGTTAAAGCTGCTTCAAACTAAAGCTCCCCATTAAAACTTGTAAAATAGAACAATGCCCCCCTAATGAACAGTCCTTTCAAATGTGAAGGGACTGTTTCTTAATTAATAATAGTTCTTTTACTGCACATTTTCCTTCAAGTATGCAAAACTACTTTTAAAGATGTTAACTAAAAAGACACAACCCCTTTTATAGGAAGGTAGTGACCCCTTAAAGTTAGAGTTTTTATTATGCAGCTAATTGGCTGGTATGTTTTTCGGTAATTTACTGGACTCATGCCGGCCAGTTTTTGTTGAATGCGATCATTATTATAATAACTGATATACTTTTCTATTTTCTTTTGTAATGCTTCGTATGAGATTAATTATTCTCCGTAATACATTTCCTGTTTTAGTAAACTAAAGAAGTTCTCCATGGCCGCATTGTCTGCGCATATTGCTTTACGAGACATGCTTTGGAAAATCCTGTTCTGCCTTAATGTTTTCACCCACGTATTGTGTTGATAGTGCCATCCTTGATCGGAATGAATTGTTGTCCGCTATTCAGCACGTTTCTGAATGATTGTAAGTACTTGTTTAAGTGAATCTAAATCAAAATCTAGGCTCGGCCGTTTTGACATACTAAACCCAATAATTTCACCATTATATAAATCCAGAATTGGATTTAAATATAGTTTTTCATCATCTGTACATTTAAATTCAGTTACATCAGTCACCAATTTTTGAAGAGTATATGGAGTTCTGAATCTACGATTCAAAAGGTTTTTAGCGACTTTCCCAACCATTCCTTTGTAGGATTTATAGCGTGATTTACGTACAAATTTTACACATTTCAATCCTAGCTTTTTCATAATTCGTTGAACTTTTTTATGATTAATTGTGTATCCTTGCGCTCTTAATTCCGCATGAATACGGCGGTAGCCATATCGACCTTCATGCTTTTTAAAGGTTTCTAAAATCAAAGTTTCCCATTTTTCGTTCGAATTTGCTTGTTTCATTATTTTCATCTGATAATGGTATGTTGCTTCTGGAATATCCACTTGTTTTAAAACATCTTTTAATCGGAATCCTTCTTGTTTAAGCTCGAAGGAGATGGCTGCTTGAGCTTTTCGAGGAAGGCATCTGGATTCTCTCAAAAAGCCTTCAACTTTTTTAAATACGCCACCTCTAAACGAAGCAGTTCATTTTCGCGTTCTAGCTGCTCCTCACGTGACATTATTTTTTCTTGGTTCTTCGCTGGTGATTTTTGTTTCTTAGACATAGACGGGTGCCCCTTTGATTTTTTTGCAGGCCCTCTATCCCTTCTTTTAAAAACCGATGATACCAACTAGCAACTAAAGTTGGATCATTCAAGTTAAAGTGAATCGCAGTATCTTGATAAGAAGCACCTGTTCGTTTCATAAAGTTTAATACATCTAATTTAAATTGAACAGAATAAATCTGCTTCGTTATCTTAACGGATAAGCCGCTACTCCCAAACTCTTTAAAAGCACGTACCCATCTCCTTAATGGAGAATCATCTACACCATACTTCTTCGCTATCGATCGATATCCTAGAGAGCCACTTAAATATTCTTGAACCACCATCAATTTAAATTCTTCACTATATTTAGTCAAAAAAAATCACCCCAAAAGTTAGTTTTTTACTCTAACTTTTGGGATGCATTACCGAATTACGCCCGATTGTTGAAGATCGATTTTCAATTTAAGGCCTGTAATTGGAGTATAGGAACGATAAAAAAATAAAGTTTTAAAACGTCAAATATACAGGTTTTTTATTCAAATAACACACCCTGCATAATCTTGAAAAGTACTATGTAGCCCTGTTTATATATTTGCATATATAGCTGTATAAACAATATTCAAAGGAAAATCCAAGAAATGTTGGCTTAACAGCATTTCTTGGATTTCGATCTCTTTCTAAACTTTGATTTGGGAACGTTTAGTAGGTTTAGTTTGTATACGTTATAAATCCTAGTTTCACTAAAGTCTCCGTTAGATAAATTAGATACAATGTATCGAAACTCATTTTTGAATTTTTACTACTGAAACTCCATCTGTGGTTACATGAAAGGTTATTGTAATAGGACCTTCAGGTGGATTAAAAGGACCTGTATACGTATCATACTTTACTTTCACAGTAAAATCATATTGAGAATACCTGCCAGTTAGTCGTTTTATTTCTAATATTTCTGCATTCCAAAGTGCATAACTACGATTTGGGTATTCCTTATTAATTACTTTTCTTGCTTCAGGGTCTAATAAAACTAATAATACATCATATAAATCAGAGTGTATTTTTTCAGCACCGACATTCTCAGCTTCAACTGTATCTTAGTTCGATAACATTACTCCCGTAGCAAATAACGTCAATAGCAAAATGAATAAAACCAAAATAAAGGTAAATTGTTTGTTTTTCATATTATTAATTACCACCTTATTTAATCACTTAAGGTAGTTTGTCCAGTTTATAAAAGTTATCTATTTGTTTAACTAAACTGGCCTTTTACTTTAATAAGTCTAAAAGTCATTGTGGTAAATCCACGTGCTTACAAGGAATACTTAGCTAATTGTTCACCCCAAGATGATAATTCAGTCTCAATAAATCCTGCTTTTTTATATACAAATTTTGCTGTAAGATTTTCAGGATTATATCCAATCATTATTAAAGAAATGTTTGCATTATTATTTCGTTTTATCTCTTCAATAACCAGATATATAGCTTGTTTGCCTATACCTTTACCTTGAAATTCTTCATCAATCATAAGTCTATAAATCCAATAATTATTATCATCAGGGTCTATTCCAAACATAGTAAATCCTATCATTTTATTATCAAGATAAATACCTTTTGCATAGAAATTATCAAGAAATTGAACTTCTGCGATAGAATAAAGGTTGGATGAAATAAATGTTTGTTGTTCTTCTTTAACAGATAATCTAATTGCTTCTTCCCAATTACTTTTGTCAATGGGCTTTAAATAAATTTTCTTCAATCTGATACTCTCCCTTTGAAGGGGAACCACGTAGTTTATGGGCTAATGAAACGTTATCCCCTTGTTTTTTCGCCCAATCAAGTATAAATAATTTCTCATCGACAACGCCTCCTTAAAAGTACAATTAAAATCAAATTATTATTTTTACACCTCACAAACCCATATTTTACAACAGATTTAAGTTTGGTTTTTATAAAATCATTTTCTACCTTTGATCTTCCACATTTGCGCCCGATTATTGAAGATTTTTTTCAACTAAAACCCCTGTAATGTTTATATAAAGCTACCTTCTAAATTCAAAAAGGATTTATTTCACAAAATTCCCTTGAATGAGATCCCTCTTTCCGTTAAAATTGATACGGATACTTTTTGAATTCATGGGGTTTGGAGAGTCAGCTACATGAAAATGGATATGAGGTTCACTGGAATTCCCTGAATTTCCGACGAGTCCAAGCAAGTCACCCTGCTTTACTTTATCCCCTTGCTTCACTACAATTGACTGGTGTTTAAAGTGAACAAGATAACTGAATTCCTCATTTCCATGATCAAGAATAACATAATTACCTAAAGGTTGTTCCTCATTAAATGTACCAACTGGTTGATTGTCTTCTACATTATTCTCCATACTAACAACCACTCCATCAGCAGGTGCCAGGTATTCCTTGCCAAATGCAAAATAGCTTTCATTTAAGGTTGGATCACTTTTGTAGGACCTATTCTCATTCATTATTACAAAATCATAAGCATAGCGTTGATTTTCAAATTCATAATGGTAATTTACCAGCTTGTTCGTACCTCCCCAAAATACGAACCACTCGTCTCGAAAAGGTAAATGTAAATTTGTTTTAGTGAAAATTTCATCTGTTTCGTGATGAACAGCTAGTGGAATCAGCTGTAATGCCTGTATAACGTAATCTACGTCAAAAACTGCAATTATTCCTTTAGTACCACTATCATCAATCCATACATATTGTTTTGCTCCGTTATCGTAAGGAAGCTCAGACTGTAATATAAATTTAGTAATATCTTTATTAAATTCTTCACATAACTCCTGAAACTGCTTTAAGGATACTTCGTTTTGAAAATATTCGCTCATTTGTTTGTACACTTTCTCAAAATTTCCACTAAGTAAAACATCGGATAAGTCTTTTGGCTTCATCATTTTCTCTCCTATATGCAGTTAACTGTATTTAACATAAGTGGTTTAATTTTCACTTATATCTTAAGTACGAATCTGAAAGAATTAAGTTTCACTATTAAACAAACCTGCATCGTTAGGTGAAGAAATTTTCCCAAAGCGTAGTTTGCTACTTATCAAAAACTGTTATTACACTATTTGGCCCTTTCATGAAAAAAGGACACTCTCCTATTCAAGGAAAGCACCCGATTGTGGAAGTTCATTATTTAATTCTCGTTTTAGGATATATACTTTAACTGTTATTACTTTTCCCTTTAATAAAGAATCCAATTAGTGTCAAGATAAAACCAAAAGCTAATATAAATATCTCGTTACCATAAAATCTAATTCCTTCTTCATTTTGAATAAATAATGAGATTATCATTATTGAGATACCAAATAACATTAATTTCGTAGAGCGCATTATCTTACTCCTTCTTATGTAGGTATTAATTGGTTGAACACAATGACCCCTATTTTAACATAATTCCCTCAAATTATTTAAATTCGTTATTCCACAATCTGGCCCTTTAATGAAAACGAGCACTGATCCTTATTACAGAATCGCGCCCTATTCTTGAATAAGGTACAATCCTTAAATAGAATAGTGCCCAATTATAGAATAAAAACTTACAATGTTTTCGAGTTGTTCATTAGTATTCCATTAGTTGTTAATGCCACTCTAACATAATTAAAAACTAAAAAGATGTTTTATTCATTCAATTTAGTGGAATAGATTGAATGTGAACATATATAGGAGGGATAAATAATGACAGTCAAATTGACAGTAGAAAACGTAGTACAGGCGAAACAAGAAGTGGAGAAATTAGAAGCGCAAGGATATCTTCGAGATAACATTTACATCTTTGCGCACTATGAAGAGCGTGAAGATGATATTAACGAAGCACTCGGGACAGAGGAAGCTGGTATTGGCGAGCAAGGGTTCCTGACTTCTATGAAGAACCTGGTGAATTCCCGTGGAGATGAACTCCGCAATAAGTTAGCTTCTGTCGGATTAAGTGAATCGGAAGCTGCTCAATTCGAAAAGGAACTGGATACAGGTAAATTGGTCATAGTTGCCAATAAGTAAAAACAAACCCGGGAATTCAATCCCGGGTTTGTTTTTGATTTTACAAGTCCTCCTCGTATTCCGTGGACTCTGTATTCCAGATAGCCTTTCAACCAAGTCAGTAAAAAAACCATCCTTCTTTATTGTCAATATCTGCTCGAGGACATTTTCATCTTCTTCATTTATGAATCTTTTTCAACAATAGTGCCCTTTAAAAGGAAAAAAAACGTTCCTAAATAAACACGCCCTATTGTGTAATACTCGATAATGCAAACAATATTATTTATTTTATCCTAATAATTTTCAATGACTCCTCCAAGTGAAGTAGCTTTAATGTTAGGATTCTCAAGGATTTCTTTTAATTCATCTTTCGTTCCATAAACGACCACCCCTAATATTTCTACATCCTCTAACTTGATATCTTTCATCTTGTTAAAAGCATTCTGATGATCAGGGGAAATACTCATTTGCAGTAAGTCTAAAAATTGTTCATATTCACCGTCTAAATCATGGATTGAAATATAAGGAGTATTTATCGAGAAACCTAGTGCATCTTTTTCTCTTATAAATGTTGAAGACCAATCGTTTTCTCTTGCCTCTTTTTGAAATTCGTTTAACTGTTCACTACTATATGTGTCTATCCAAAACCATGTCATTTCAGGAAGTTGCATAAAAAGTTCATTTGGTTTGTAAGGTTGGCCAAAGGAAAGTGCTACCTCATAAACTTTGTCTCCCTGCATACTGTTAATCAACTGTTCATCATCTTTATATTGTTTATAAGGTACATTGGGGTGGAAAAATAGCATTTCTCTCCAACCATTTTCTTTATAGCTAAATTGCCAATCTTCACCTGTAATTCCCACGTTTCCACCTGAACTTCTTGAAATTAAAACAGATGGGATTAGACCAAATGAATATTGTTTTTGTTCTATAGCGACCGATTTAATTTTAAAGTCCTTTGAAATTTCATAGTTGCTTATCCCTCCTAATAACCCCCTTGAATCCACGGTTTTACTTATGTATCCATTAGGAGTGCTGAGACGGACATAAGCATCCCATTGCTTAAAAGCCTTTTGGCTAAAATGTGATGAAATAGCTAAATTAGCTATGTTCAAGATAACAAATACGACTAAAGAAACAAAAATAGTTATAATGATCGTCTTCATTTTTCCTCTTCTTACTGCTTTCTTGATTTTCTTTTCATCAAAAAGATAAAGATCGTCTGAAAAATTATTCATGTAGATTCCTCCACTTTTTTTGAAATTCTTTCCTTGCCCGAAATAAATATGTCCTAATCGTTTCTTCTTTCATCCCTAGTAATAAAGCAATCTCTTTATAACTAAGTTCAAGTTCGTATTTTAATAGTAAGAGCTGCTTATAGATTTCTTGAATGCTTTCTAAAATAAGTGAAATTTCTTGATTCATTTCGATATTTAGAACGCTCAATTCAGTATCATGGTTATTTTCAAAATTGTTCCAGAAGCGATGATCATCAATTGAAATAGCTCTCTCTATCCCCTTTTTCTTTAACCGCTTTTTAAATTCATTCATAGCAATGGCAAAAATATAAGAAAGAGCTTTCTCTGAAGGAACACCACTACTATAAGCGATAAATTTCGTATAACTCTCTTGAACAATATCTTCTGCATCTTCATGACTACAACCGTTCTTTTTTAAATAAAAATAAATCATTTTTGCTTGTTTATTGTATATTTCCAACAATAGATGTGAATCCATAGCTCCTCCTTTCAAAGTCTTCATTAATAAAGAGTCCATTTTTGTAAAAAGGTTTACAGCAAAGTTGGAAATAATTTAAAAAATACGGAATACCTGTGTTAGAGTTAGGAACAATAAAAACTGAATTGGTTTATGTGATGGCTAATTCTTATTTAAAGCTACTCTTTTTGCTAAAATAAAAAGCTAGTCTTCTTTTGAAGAATAGCGCCCGATTGTGGAAGATCACTATTCAATTAAAGGCCCTGTAATTGATGTATAGGAACGATAAAAAATGCAGTTTTAAAACGTTAAATATACAGGTTAACACATTGTTTTAACAGCAGTTCTTGGGTTTTGCCTTCTTTTCAAATTTTCATTTGGTAACGTTATTAGGTTTATTTATGTATACGTTATAAATCCTTGTTTAACTATTATCTCTACACGATGATTCTAAAATTAGGACGAGATTAAAAAAGAAGAAAGAGTGTTACCGTAGTAACCCTCTTTCTTAAACCGAAGGACTCTTTAGCTTAATAAGAAATCGCCTTATTCAAATACAACCATTTCTCCGACATCTATAAACCCAAAGCGCTTATAGATATTTTTTCCATCATCTGATGCTTGTAAGACAACGGGTTTTTGTTTATCTTTTGTTTGAGTAAGAAGGTATTGGAACATTTCACTGCCATATCCTTTACCTCTAAATGTTTCTTTTGTCATTACATCATAAATACCATAACTCTCTTTGCTATCTATTAGTAAACCAGTAGATACAGTTATTTCATCGACGCGTCCAATAAACATTTGAATTTCTGAACCTAAATTTACTTCAGAAAACTTATTAAAATAATTTTCTAGCGCATTTTTTTCAGGTGTACCTTCAAATAGGCTTATAAAGACCTCTTTATATTCCTTAAGTTCTTCAAAATTCCCCACACGAGTAATCATAAGCTGATGGGAATTTCTTTGACCGGCATTAAGAGTATTTTCAAGTTTCATCATTACATTACGTTCTGCTTCTTTTAGATTGTATTCTTGCATCAGGTCTTGCCAACCAGCGTTCAAATACCGAGAGTCAATCCACGTACTAAAAGGATAATTTTTAAGAGACATATTTTCTATGCTACTTCTAATATTAAATGCATTTTTTATATGTGACGCTTTCGGCAAAAGTATATTGAATGTATCCGTGGGTATTTCTGTATTCGCCAAAACGAAATCTTCTTCTTTGATAAGTTTTCCATTAACTGCATGAGTAAATATTCTTAATTTTTCTTCCAGATTGTTTATAACTAATTGTTGATTTGCAATCATTTCTTTGCTCCTTCCAATTACATACAGCGCGCGCTTTTTTTATTATAGGGGCAATTTAATAATAATAATACATTGTTCACAATTTTTATATCCTCCCATAATTTTCAGAAAACTTAAAGCACACTTGTTTATGTACTCCATAATCTTGCTAATTGTTAAAAAACAACTTACATTGATGATTATTTTAATTCTTCTTATTCCACTGAAACCTATGGCCCTATAATAAAAAAACACCCATTTCTACATGAGTGTCTTAATGAATGAAAGTTCTTTAAAAGTATTTACTGTATAAATCCTGTCTTAGCTTTCCGCTTAGCTGAGCGTAGATCTTTGTAGTCTCACTCTTTTCATGACCCAGTAAGAACCCTATGTCCTAAACTAGAAGGCTTTAAGTGGTCTCCTGATCGTATTAAATATTCTTTTAATTTATCTGTATTAAATTCGTTCATATCGATATCACCAAAAAATCGCAATAATAGATTGTATTGAAAACAATATGTTTTTAATGTCAAACTAAAAAAATATTGATAGTTCGACTCTAATTAATTAAAAAGGCACTTCCCTTGTTTCCAGGAAAGCGCCCTTTTGCTGAATATCAAGTCGGTGATTAGTCTTTTGCTTGTTAAAGTAAAGCCCCTATTAGTCGAATAACAACGAACTTTTTAAAAACAGCCATTATTAAATACTTAATAACTAAACATACTTCATAAAATCTTAAGTTTTATACTTAAAAAACCTTAAGAATTACTTGCTACAATGAACAAATCAAATTATTTAGGAGGTTACGTTGCAATGGATTTAATTAGTATAGTATCGGGTCTTTTACCGTATGTAAAATATTCTATTTTTATCATCATAATCTTGATAATTGGATACTTAATATATAGAAAATTTTATCAGGGGAAGTATCCAATACACCTTTCTAAATTTGTTTTCATCACTTTACTAATTTGTTGGTTCATTGTTGTATTTGGAATCACTACTCTTAGTAGAGGGGCAAAATATACAGAACAGATTAATTTCAGTCTATTCACCAGTTATGTAAATGCATGGAACAAGTGGTCACTGACTGAATTTCAATTAATCAGCTTTAATATGTTAATGTTTGTACCGTTAGGCGCCTTATTACCGTTGATTCATCATAAAAACAAATCATTTTGGCGTGTACTCGTCATATCAATTACTTTCACGCTGTGTATTGAAATTTCCCAATTGATTACAGGTAAAGGGATTTTTGAATTAGACGACCTTTTGCATAATACCATTGGGAGTTTAGCAGGGTACTTTATCGTGATGGTATTCATTTTATGGACCGAACAACGAAAATTAACATTCATACCGATTGTGAAAGCTATTTCTATTCCACTAGTTTTTATTACGTTATTTGGCGTAGCAAATATGGTATATAACGCACAAGAATTTGGGAATCTGCCATTCAAACCTGCACAAAAGCAAAATATGGAACACATACAGATGCAACTGGAAACTGAACTTTCCAATAAATCACCTAACGCATGTGTTTATTACAATAAAGATGTGAATGATATAAAAAAAGGTAAATTAATTGCCCAATCCATTGCTAAACAATTTAATTTGAAACAACAAGGTGGCATACGGATTGAAGTGGATAATCGTATATTTACATTTCAAGACGATGAAGGCAGTGCCTATTATTTAACTTATTTCATGTCAAATGGTTCTTGGTCCTTATCATTCGATAATATAAATGATGCCCCCCTAAAAGTTGATGTTAAACAGCAAAAGCAACTTTTAGAAAATTGGTTAAAAAATGAAGGATTATTACCTAATAACGCTATCTATCAGCAACAAGATGAACGTACAATTCGATGGGATTTAGCTGAACCAGAGAATTTACAATCCACATGTGAAGATTTCTCTAAGGGTCTGGTTTTGATTAGTCTTTTTAATCAGCAAGTACCCGACATATTATTTGACATCAGTGACAATGAAATGGTTGCCAAAAAGCAATTAATTTCACAACAGCAAGCATACAATGTATTGGTAACCGGAGAGTTTAGCACATACAATCCTTTACAAAAAGGTGATACATTAACGATAACGGATGTTCGCCTAACCTATACTTATGATACAAAAGGTTATTATCAGCCCGTATATGTATTTACCTGCATTGTAAATGATTCAGACTACATAATTGAAGTATTAATCTCAGCTATTCAGTAAATAAAAAACCGAACCGAACTTGCCCAAATAGTAAACACTGAAAAAGTGTAGCTATTCGGGTTTTTTGTTCATACCAGTCATTTATTGAAAGATATTTTTCTTTATCTAATACTATAAGGTAGGTTTCTTTGTTTTCCAATTAACAACACCACCTTCCTAAATACTTTACTAATTCCAGTCTTCAGTATATATAACCTTAGCAAAGCGTCGTTTGTACTTGCAAAATAACTGTCCCTTAACAATCTGGCCCGTTTGTTGAACAAAAACATCCTGCATATCAACACAGGATGTTTAAACAAATTTTATTATAAATGATCGAACTTTGTATTAAATGATCAAACTTTTCTATAAAACTACACAAACCAGCATTTTTATAAATAAAAGAGATATAGATTGACCGGTTCTACAAAAAAAGACCAATTTTTTGTTGGTCTTCAAATTCAAATTATCTTCTATTTACTCAAAAAGAACTCTGTGAAATAGCTTCGTGCTGCTTTTAACGGGAGTTTCCATTAATAATGGTCCTGATTACTATAAAATTTAAAACTATTGGATGTTACTTAAAATAATTGAAATTGTAAAAGGTCAGATAGTTTTTAACACTTGAGACAAGATCTCATCCTTCTTTGGCACAATCTTACTACACGCTATTTATTTATCCCACACTCTCATCTGCTAGTGCTACTATTTTTTATTACCAAATTAGCCGTTTCACTCGGATGGTTAAGAGGAAAATGATGACCATATGGAACAAAATCAACCTTACCCAGATGCGAAGGAGCAGAATAGCCTTTGTCAGAATCCCCCCAAATAATGTGAAGATTATACTTTGTTACTTCATTGAAATCACCTTGAACGTTTTTCGATAGTAAACTGTTAAGCTGAACGGTAGTATTTAAAATTCTAGGAGAAGTAAAACTTTTACTTATTTTTTCAATATAATGTTCAGGGATGCTCTCTATACTTTCAAATAAACCATTACTTAATAAATATCGCTCTATCAAATTAGTAGTTGCCAATTTCAATGTCCATTTGTTCATAAATTGAGGAATATTTATCGATTTAGCATTTTTTTTAGCAATAGGTGGCTGAAGTAAAGTAATTGTATACTTCTTATCTATGTACTTTTGTACTAATGCTTCCAAAAGAATATACGCACCAAATGAATGGCCAATTAGATGGGCACCGTTAGTAGCTTTCTCCAATAACTTTTTTAATACATTCAAATAGATATTTAAAAGATTTTTCTCTCCTTTAAAAGGAGAACGTCCCAAACCTGGAAGGTCCATGATCCATACAGGTCGACCCGTTTTTTCATGAAGCTCTTTCCCTAAAGGAAATAAATCCTCTCCATCACTTAATAAACCATGTAATAAAATAAACGGTTTCCCCTCTCCTTGTAATTGGTAAAGGGTATTGTTATCGCATAATGTTCGCTCAAATAAATGATGATGCTCACCATTTTGATACATCAATCGATAATCCAGATCAGCTACTACGGCAGGGAAAAAGTTCATGACACTCGTCTTCTTAAACCAATCTCCCCCCATCATGTTTTTCACCGAAACATTTGAAAATGTTCGTTTTGTCATAAAATTCAGTCCATCAGAAGGAATGTTTGTTATTTTACTGACTCCACTTTTCATTATTGTTTTCATAAGCGGCATTGGAACAGAGATTTTTGGTGCCCTCATATTCATACTTTCCGACATAACACTTAATAATTCAGCAATGTTCGGATCGTTCTCTTTGTCTTCAACAAGTGTATATGTTTGAATAGCGGGCTGCCCCAATTTGAAAACCTGCACAATAAACTTCGCAAACTCATCGTTTGAAATCAGTGGCAACCTATATCCCTTACCTCCAGGAATCACTGGCATGAGCCCTCTTCGCATACTTGTCACAAGCAAACCTAATCCTGCTATCTGCTCTGTACTCCCAGTTTTACTACTACCGACCACAGTTGGCGGATTAATGACAGACAGCGGATAACCTACTGTTGATGCCTGCTGACGGATATAAAGATCTGCTAAAAACTTTGTTCTCTCATATGGATTTTTTATTTTCAAAAAATCGTTTCCTTCTTTAAACACATCTATCGCAATCTTGCTATTTTTATCATCAAAGGGACTCATATAGCCTACAACATGAATAAATTGTTGCAATCCCTTCAATTGATGAATATTTTTAGCAAATTCACTAATATGTTGGGCACCATTCAAAAATACGGAAGCTGCCTCTTTACTTGTCGCTTGAATATCCATGGGACCACCTGCGTGTATAATCACATCCGTTTTCAATACCAACTCCTTATCTTCAGCACTTAGACCTAAGTCTATTTTCGTCAAATCACCTTCAATAAACTGCATCACTGCCTCTTTTAAGATGCCTCTTTCTTGAAAAATGCGTGTTGCTTTACTTTTCGATCTCACTAATAGAAGAATTGTAACTTGCTCTTCTTTGGCTAATTCCTTCACTAATTGCTTTCCAATAAAACCTGTTCCACCTGTTAAAAATACTGTTCTCATATAAATCCTCCTTTTAGTACTAGTTAGTACTAATTTGATGTAAAAAAAATGCTTCTTTTATCGAAGCAAGTTAAAAAAATGATCTGCTGTTTTCATGATTACTGTTGCATCCTCCAGTGTTTCTGAAATAAATAGCGCGCCTTCAAGATTTGTAATAAAAAGAGATGCAACCTCGTCAATATTTATTGTCTTTCTAAATTCACCATTCTCTACCCCTTGTTTAAGTAATAGAGAAACTTTCGTTTGTAATCCTACAAAAAAAAGACCTATTTTTTCTTTTACTTTTGTGGCATTTGTAGGGCTTTGAATATAAAGCGTAATAAATGGACAGCTCCCCTTATATTCTCTCGTCTGGACTCCTTGTGATAATTGCTTTAAAAACAGTTGGATACGATCTTCAACTAATAATTGGTTTTGAGATAGTAAGCCATCAATTGCAGATTGATACATTTCAATCCAATAATCAACGACCCCTTCCAACAATTCTTCCTTATTAGAGAAGTGATAATACACATTAGACTTTGAAACTTTGCTTACACGAACTAATTCATCCATACTTGTATAAGCAAACCCTTTCTCTAAAAATAATGTTGCAGCTACTTCAATCACACGTTTTTGATTCATTAATTTTACTCTTGTCATAATTAGTACTATACAGTACTACAATAGGTGTCGCAAGTATTTTTGTTAGTTTAATAAAAAAATTGACAAAAAGGCTATACTTTAATTGATTTTACTGCTATTTTAAAGAGCTTTGAGGCAATACCTTTCCCTTTACAATCACTTGATATATAAACACTAACTTCTCCCACTCCAGAATAAACAATCCGTGTAGAGACAGGTGTTGCTTTGAAGTAAAGTTTGAGCAAAAATGCCTCGCAAACCCTTATTTTACGTTAAATAAGAAGAATCCCTTTTGAAAAAAGATTGATCAAAAGGGATTCTTCTTTAGCAGTTTTAAGTTAGGTTTTATAAAAAAGTTGGATTATTTTCTATCTGTGTTGCCCCACAATCGTGCCCGTTTGTGGAATAATTTTATCCACTATATGAAGTCCAAAATCTATATATTTCTTTACCGTCTACCTCAATCTTATCTCTGTGCATTGTTACATGTACATTTGTGTATTCCGCCCATTGTGGTATAAGTTCCGTTAAACAATCAATTACATTTACATCAGGAGTTGCATAACCGATATTTTCTTTTCTTAAAAAACCATTTGAAAAATCTTGATATAATGAGTCCGTCCATTCATAAACTTCGAACTGAGAATCAAAAATACGCTCATCTTCTTGATATTGTCCGTTTACCCAGTATATTTCCATAACAATGTCTCCTCCTAATGAATGCAGTTTTCAATAACACCGAATAAAGACAAAGACCCTTCCCTAGTTTTCCAAGAAAGCGCCCGTTTGTTTAAGAGAATGTTATTTTATAGTTTTTCCTTTCCTAACGAAAAACCTTCAAATAGTCGACCGCCAAATGGTTCTAAAACAATTTCAGTTAGTTGAATAACCTTTCCCTTCTCACCAGTTTTATAAAAGTCATCGAAGGCCTCAATGAATTCTTCCGTAAAATTTACATCATAATGCTTAAGGGCACGTATAATCCATTTCGAAGAACCTATCCAATATCCATTAGTTCTTAAAACGAACTCATGAACAAGATCAGCTAATGAGTTGGCTATAAATAGTCCCTCAGCACGGTTATTACAACCTATAAAATCATCCAGAGCATCAGTTATAAAATACCGTTTTATCATAACTTCTTCTTCCGTCCATTTTTCAGGACCCTTTTTTAAAATCTCTTTGGCCTCTTTTTTTATAGAATCTATTATTCCTTGATCTTTTAATATAATCCCTTCAGATATCATTCTTTGCATAGAAGGTTTGGCCTCTTTATAATCCATTTCGAAAAAATGTTTATAGGAAGTTAAATTGTGAACGAAAATCTCTATTGGCCATCCGAAATCAATGAATGACTCCCTATAAGATGCCATTATATTTTTTTCAAAAATAACAATATCAAGATCTGAGGCATCAGTTTCTTCACCTCTAACAACACTTCCAGCCAATACAGCTCCCTGACAATAAGGAAAGTACTGATTAATAAATCGTTCTGCTGCTTTAATAGGCTTTAACTTCACTATAACCACCCCTGTTTTCACATCATTAAACTTTATCTCCCATTGTACCATCTACTTCAACAATCTGGCCCTTTTCATGAAGAAAGACGCTTTCCTTATTTCAGCAAAGCGCCCTTTTATGGAATAACTTATATTTAACTTCGTTCTACATTTTTAGAACAATAATTACCATTTGATCTACTTTTAATGACATGCAATTAAAAAATCCAAATTAAATATCTTCTAAATAATCCATAAATGTGAACGCACCGCAACCACTCGTCAGCCCATAAAAATTGATGCACATGGTTTAGCTGTATTATAAAGATTGTTCAAAATTCATGGATTGGGATAACGCCTTAATCCTTTAACTGATAGAAAACCTGTTTAATTTTGCCTCAGTGCCAAGTATGGCAGTATTAAGCTCTTTCCCTCGGCTATCTTGTCCCCTTCTGAAATAGAGACTGCGTAAAAAATTCTTGCTGTTCACGCGAGCAATCACCTGACTGCGACTTATCGGCAAATTGCAGCATTGCGCTAAGCAGCTAATCCAATCAGCAATTTCTTGATGTGGAAGTAACTCTTGGTCAATCATCGTATCCACGATATTGACCAACCGCTCATCATCCTCATCACTAAAAATATGTATTCCATTATGTAGCATGCCAGAAATAGCGACAAGAACCTCACGTAGCATTGCAACGCTGCTCTCCTCGCACTGCACCAACTCAACAAAAACATCTGCACCGTGAGACGCGCTGTGAGCCCAGCCTCCTACTGAAAGGTAACCCCGCAGATCCTTCTCCTCATTGTAATAACGGAGCATAACTTGCATTAATTGCTCAATTTCTTCTTGATTTAAAAATGGATTCTGTCTGTGGCGTTGTATAATCAAAGCGATAGGCAAGGCAGAAAACGTCCTTGTAAAAACTGACTGATCCTCCTCGCTGCTAATATTATAGAACAAATGGTTCTCATCAGTCAGAACAGTTAAAAGACTACGTAACTCCTCTTCACTGTACCTATTCTCTTCCTTAATCCACATATAAAACATCGGATAAATCAAGTTATCCCGCAATTCTGGCTGAGGATCGCCAATATATTGAAGTAACAAAGGTAAGAAATCTTGATGCTGCTCACCTTCGCCTAACTGATACTCATTCTCCTCAATTCTTTGTAAATCCTCCATAAGTTTCAACCTTATTTCGCTCACTTTCCCATCTCCTTTAACATTAATAAAATCTCTTCAATTACAATATCAGGCTCATCATGATGTATATAATGTCCACTACGACTAGCAATCCTGAACTTACTTGACGTTGACAGCCATTGGAATTCTGCTTGTAGACTTTGTTCAATTCCTAATATTTCTTGCGAGGGCCATCCATCTTCATTACTATCGGGTAAACCTCTTGTAATAATTGAGAGAGGAATGTCACTTTGTTTTGAATAATCAACAATTTGCTTATAACTCTGTATTTTATCAATTTTCTCACTATTCAACATAGGATTCTCGAAATATTCCCTATTTCCTGCAAGCAGATTTTCTGGTAGAACCTTTTCATAGGCAAGTTCTTTATATTCCGGTGCAGCGTCAACCAAAACCATACCACAGATGTCGAGCGGATAAAGACTGGTATACAATCTGGCGACCAATCCACCAAAGGAATGGCCTACTAATATATAAGGCTTCTCCACGTCAAGCGCTTGCACCAATTCGGAGAGCTCCTCAACAAGATCACAGCAAGTTCGCGGGACAGCTAGGTCTTGTCTACTGCCAATACCCGCCCTGTCATAGGACAAGGTTGACGTTTCATCCGATATTCGGTCTTGGACCTTTTTCCATGTTTCATGGCTATCGCCTAACCCTGCAATAAAGATTACGCTGGGTGTACTTTTACGATATTTATTGAACAGTATACGCCTATCATAGAAATTGATTATCTTTTTATGTTGTATCGTCACTTTTAATCACCTAATTAAATTATAAGCTTTACATTATTATTTCTACAACATAAAAAAGGACCTTTTATGCAACTCAGTAATAATTTGCTAAAGTCCGCCGTCAGTTAAAGTGAGAATCTCGCAATTTTACTCTATATTTCAACAATAATATCCAATTTATCGAAAACGTTCCTCAACAATCTGGCCCTATAACAAAAAAACACCCATTTCTACATGAGTGTCTTAATTGAATAAAAGTTTTTTAAAGTATTTACTGTATAAATCTTGTCTTAGCTTTCCGTTTAGTTGAGCGTATATCTTTGTAGTCTCATTCTTTTCATGACCCAGTAAACTTTGAATGACATCAATTGGCGCACCGTTATTAATCATATGCGTTGCATAGCTGTGTCGTAATTGATGCGGATGTATACTCATTTTTATACTAGCACGATTAACTACTGACAGAGCAGTTATGATAAGGAGATAGCCATTCATTTTAACACCCAGAATAAACTACACAACGAAAATCAGTAAATAAAATAACCCGACGAAGTCAAAAGGACGGGTAACTTTTTCCCGTCGGCATACCCTGGAGGCATAAACATAAATAACCCGATTAGTGTCAGGACCACCAACAACATCAATAAAAATAAAGAATGCCAGCCCTATAAGAAAGTAAACGTGCCTCCAATCAAAAATTCTATTCCTGAACCTAATGATAAACATCCACTAATTAACGTTAATGCCAGTTCCCTTTTAGAGGCTGTCATATATTGATTGGCGATTATCATGGACAAGGCAATGAAAGCACTACCTCCAGTAGATTGAATAATCCTTGCAATGATCACAAAGATATACTGATTTGCTATGGAACCAATAATGGAACCACTCACGAACATACACACACCGAAGATTAATAGGGTAAGAATAGATCTAAAGAGCCTGTTTTGAAAAAAGATTAATCAAAACATGCTCTTATTTAATGCGGCAGATTAAATTCTTTATAAAAAAGTTTGACTATTTTTTAAACCATGGTTGTACTATAGGCTCATTTGTTTAAGTTCAGGCTTTCAATCAGGAGTACAACGACCCGTATGCCAGCCGTGGTCTGTCTATTGCTATATTTTTCAGTCTAGGTCATAGCATGGTGATTTATTTCATTTTAATTTCGCCGTTTCTTATTGCTGGTTACTTGGGGATTCTAATATTTTTTACACGGCGATAAAAGTTATTTGGCACATCCATCTTTTTCCTTAACTTTTTTAAGATGATAAAAGAGTATCAAAAGGCTAATGAAAAACAGAATTTATTAGAAATGATCAAACTTTATTACACTTTGAAATATCCTTATCCAAAGAGGTGAAGCATCGCAACTTTTTATTAACGTCGCGACTTTATTCAAAACTTCGCTTCTTTTTTATAAATCATTAATCTTTATTTTAATTCAACACTTATCAAAACGTTGAACGTTTATCAGTGCCAGTTTCATAAACATTCTTACGATGTACTAAGAATTGACTTGTACCAAAAAGTGAGTATTGAATATCAGGCTCCCTTTATTGGCGAAATGAATCAATTTACAAAGGAAAAAAAGAGGCTACCAAATTAGTAGCCTCTTAAAAGACGTGGTGGAAAACAGGAACATACTATTAAGCTTCGTTGTTTATACACCATTAAACTTCATCTAAGTTTAAGATATTATCCCTTTTACTTTTTGAATAAGCCTGCTGCAACAGCAGCATTAAAACTTCTTCTCGCAAAATCTGTTGGATCCCCCACATTCTCCCAATGCATGTACATTAATCTAGGATTATCAAAAAGCCAATGATTATGCACTGCTGTAACAATAAGACCTCGCCTTTGAAGCTCTTTCATAGCGGCAATGGAGAACTTCTTTAGTTTACTAAAACAGGAAATGTATTACGGAGAACAATCAATCTCATACGAAGCATTACAAAAGAAAATAGAAAAGTATATCAGTTATTATAATAATGATCGCATTAAACAAAAACTGGCCGGCATGAGTCCAGTAAATTACCGAAACTACCAGCCAATTAGCTGCATAATAAAAACTCTAACTTTAAGGGGTCACTACCAAATGCGCCCGATTGTTGAATATCGTTATCAAAGTAAAGCATCCATTAACTTAATAAAGGGTAACGATAAATATAACTTGCCAAATTACTATGTCTATTTTATAGTTGAAGTACTATTTTATTAAAGGGTGAACTTTTTGTTACTGTAGAATTCTAATCTAAATCAACGTTATAGCTAAATTTTGTTGAACAAAACCACCTAATATGGGTGTTATTTGTTGTGCAAAAAAAGCAAGATTAGAATTAGTAGGCTAGTATAAACCTTTAGCGCGACTAATTTTAGTCGCGCTTTTTCTGTTCGTTGATTTAGACAATTTTAATTTTTTACTTATTAAAATTGAGAGGACGAATCTACAATGCAAAAACTATTACAACAAATTACAGCTGATATGCAGCTTGAAGAACATTACCATACATTAGAGAAAGCTCTACTTACTTTATATTTCCATAATAATTGTACAACTAAATCTTTAGCTTATATGACAGCCTTACCAATACCTATCGTTTCAGCTATGAAGAAAGAATTTGCCAAACAAGGTTGGGGTAAACATAGCTTAACGAAAAAAGGCCAGCTAGCCGTTATGCAATATTTCCAACTCTCAGGTGCCGATGCTGAACTCTACCTACAATTAACGACAGATGATGCATTTCGAATAGAATGGATTTCACAAAATATAAGCGAATTAAGCACTATTTATGAGGCTAGGCCTATAGCTGACGTGGCAATTGATCAAGCAAAATGTACAGTTGAGACTGCCTTAAAACGTGCATTGCTGGCACTAGACTATACGATGCTACTCAATAAGCGTATTTTGTGTTTAGGCGATGATGATTTCATCAGTATTGCATTAGCATTTTTAATAAAGAAAATCGCTCCACACTCTGCAACTAAAATTGTTGTATTAGATATTGATAGACGAGTTTTAAGTACTATTAGCAAAATAGCTAAAGACTATGAGTTTTCGATTACAACAGATTATTATAACGTTCAGGAGCCTTTGCCCGAAACATATGCTGACCAGTTTGATTGCGTATATACAGATACACCGTATACCTTGATTGGCGCGCAGCTCTTTTTATCACGTGCAATTAATGCACTAAAGCCAGAAGCAATGCGGCATGTGTTTTTTTCCTATGCCAAACGTAGCTATCAAAAGCATTGGGAGCTGCAGCAAAGCTTATATGCTATGGGCTTTGTGATTAATAATATTCATTACGACATAAACAACTATGAAGGTGCGCAGATTTTAGGTGCTACAAGTCAGTTATTCGTATTACAAACTACAGAGCAAATGATTCCTTATATTCCTAATCAGCGTAAATTTACGCGACCAATTTACACAGGAGAGGTTGAGAAGAAATCTGTTGTTTATCAGTGTAATCATTGTAAGAACTCACTTACAGTAGGCACTGGCAACGAATACACTACGATTACACAGCTTCAATCCAGTGGTTGTCCGAATTGCAAAAATAACAAGTTTTCACAAATTAAGAGAACAGTAAAAAAATCACAATCCCAGCACGCATTAGGGCATCATATTTTATTAGAGTTGCATGATTGCAATGATGCATTGCTCAATGACGTACAACACATTAAAAAGATTATGTGTCAAGCTGCCCATAAAGCAAAAGCAACAATTGTGACCGAACATTTTCATCATTTTTCACCTTACGGGGTTAGCGGTGTAGTCATTATACAAGAATCACATTTAACGATTCATACGTGGCCAGAGTATGGCTATGCGGCAATAGATGTTTTCACTTGTAACAGTAAATTAGCGCTACAAGAGGCTGTACAATATATTACTGATCAATTTAATGCAGGAAATACCACACAACATTACGTACATCGAGGTAAATAGATTACCCCAATTAGCATATGTATTGTTGCTTTTTTCGACAAAGAAAATGGCTTGATTCACTAAAAGAATCAAGCCATTTTAATTGATTTCAGTCTTTAAATCTTCAACAAAAGCCATCATTAGTTGCACAAGGATATACTTTACCCTACTACAGAATAGCGCCCTTTAAATTCCTTATTCGAGGATAGCGCCCGATTGTTGAACACATGGAAAACACCACTCTTCAACTAATCTGCTCCGTTAGCTAAATAAGATGATTTACAAATATAAGTCTGAATTTACATCTTTACTTGTACCTTTAACACTCTCCATAGATATAGTAATAGCTTAAAAAACCAATAAAACAGAAAAAAATTAAATAATAATCCCAAAGAACTAAATGTGAAAACTAATCCGCCACGATATACAAAACTCTCAGCAGGAAAACCGAAGTAAAGATACCCATTACTATCGACTTGATAGCCACCCGTAGGTATGAAAGCAAAAATAACAGTTGAAATGAGACTTAAAAGATATAACTTCTTTTTAGAGGAGTTCATTTTATTTTGGGGGCTTAATAAGCCAGCTAATACAAATACTAATATTAATACAATCAACCCGAAAAATGGAAATATATTCACCGTATCTATCCCTCCTTAATTCATATATTACCACAATTATCCAACTAGTTTCTTATTAACAAACCTACCCCTTTTCATGAAGAAAGAGGCTTTCCTAATTTTAGAAAAGCGCCCGATTGTTAAATTCACTTAAAGGCCCTGTGATTGAAGTATAGGAACGATAATAAATGTAGTTTAAAAGCGTCAAATATACAGGTTTTTATTCAGAAAAAACACTCTACATAATCTTGAAAAGTACTATCATAGCTCTGTTTATATATTTGCATATAAAGCTGTATAAACAATATTCAAAGGAAAATCCAATATGTGGCGAATTTCGGTCTCTCTCCAAACTTCCATTTGGGTACGTTTATTAGGTTGTTTATGTATACGTTATTAGCATTTCACAACCATTAGCTTTATTTTCTATTCAACAAAATAACTTCAGATTTGCCGTTCCACTCTATTTTTGCTTCCATCTGTTCATCTTCTTCAATAATTACTGCACAACTTTCATTGTTTATTGGAGGTCCTGTACACTCACTATTACCAGAATTAATATTTTTATCTTGATGATTGAATCTTTCTTCTTTGCTTGTTAATTCAAACCACTTACTTTTTAAGTTATATCCAAAGATTGCTGGTGCGCCTTCTTCTCCAATATATTCAAATGAAAAATCAGCCCATTCTTTACCTTCACTTATATTAGTTTCGTATTTTACAACCCAATTATTACTTGTTCCATAAAAATTATATTCTTTTTCATCTTGTGAACAGGCACTTAGGGTTAGCAATAAAAAAATAGAAATAACACTTATAATCATATTTAATTTCATTGTTACGCCTCCCAAACAATATATATCCTAATATTACCACTTGAGAGAGATTTTATATAGTTACTGTTAGAATGAATTATATTGGGACAAGTGACCAAAACGTCGTTTTCGAATCTTTCGTTAAAGATTGTTATTCAACAATCTGGCCCGTTTGTTAAACAAAAAAATCTTGCATACAACGTAAGCCATAAGTATCTTTTAAATAAGCATCAGTTACCAGGATAAATTGTTTCATTGAATTTGTGAGCTCCAATATCGATACGCCAGGTTGAACAAATGAAATTCCAAATTCAGTTTCAAAACGATTTTACTCTCTTTTTCAACATATAAGGTTTGTAAGTTTCCCTTCTCAAATCTTGTTTCACCAAATTTTTTCTGTCTTGTTTTTTTCTCGTACAATCATTTTTTGAACAATTTCTAATACAAAAACATTTAAAAAGAGACGTACACATTGTACGCCTCCACACTTCCTACATATAACTTTTTTCTTTTATCAGGTCATTGCATTGTTAAATACCAAATTCTTTCTCCCAGAAAATAAATAAACGCAGCAATGAGTATTATAAAAAATTAACTGCTCTAAATGTGAGAAATAATTATATTTTCGTTGCTATTACTTACCCACGTCCAGCTTGGAATTCAGGATATAAAGTCATTCCACCATCTGCAAATAAAGTGATCCCAGTTACATAACTAGCTTGGGATGAAGCAAGCCACGCTGCTACAGCAGCAATTTCTTCTGGTTTTCCGATATACCCCATCGGAACCATGCTTTCTACATCTGCACGTTTTGCTGGGTCTGCAAATTTTTCCGCATTTATAGGTGTATTAATCGCTCCAGGTCCGATGTTGTTGACACGAATTCTTTTAGGAGCGTATTCTAAAGCTAATGTTTCAGTCATTAATTTAATGCCCCCTTTACTAGCGGCATAGTGCACAAATAAAGGCCAAGGAATTTTCTCATGGACACTGGACATATTGATTACATTACCTTTAATATCATGTTCGACGAAGTACTTAATTGCTTCTCTACTTCCTAAAAAGGCACCTGTTAAATTAGTATTGATTACTTTATTCCAATCATCGAGCGGCATTTCATGTGAGGGTACTGGATTTTCAATACCAGCGTTATTAATCATCACATCAAGGGTTCCAAACTTATTCACAGCAGTCTGTACCAGGTTGATCACATCCTCTTCAACCGACACATCTCCTTTTACAGCTATGGCATCCCCACCTGCTTTTTTCACTCCTTCAACAACAGCATTTGCCTCATTTTCATTTGAGCGGAAATTAACGATTACTTTTGCTTTCTCCTCGCCAAAGCGTAATGCCATTGCTTTTCCTAATCCTGTTGAAGCACCTGTAATTACAATAACTTTTCCTTCTAAATCTGGATACATATAAAGTCCTCCTTCTTAAACTTTCGCCATCCCTAACATAATTCCAGCAGCGACTATAAAAATAATCCCAATGAAAATGGCTATAAGTTGTCGTTTTGTTTTTTTCTCACCAATGATAAATATTCCACCTAAAGTTGAAATAACGATTCCCATTTGGGAAAGAGAAAAGCTTGTGGCTACTCCTACACGTGGCTGAGAAATAAATAAAAACATATTCCCAGCAGCCCAAATTAAACCTGGGAGAATATTACGAAATGCATATTTGTTAAATGGTTTATGCTTAAAGGTTAATAAAACCCCACCTATGACCATCCCAATTGCTTGTGGCAATAAAGCCGACCAACCACTTACATTAAATAAACGTATTATCACCACATATACTAAATATCCGAATGTTGAAACAAGTAAAATTAATATCCCTTTCTTCAAATTGCTTCCTTGCTTTTCATTCTTCTCTTCTGGATTCGGAAGAGATGTAAGAATAATCCCAACAATAATACTAATAAGTGCCAAAACACCTAATATAACCGACATTGTTGTAGACCATTCATGAAACACAATTACGCCAAATAAAGTTGTGGCTACTAACTGTAAACCTGTTGAAATGGGCATTGTCTTAGAAACTCCCATCAAATCAATACTTTTCAATTGATTTGCTTGTCCTAATGCCCAAAAAAGACCTGATACAATTCCGACCCCCAAAACTACAGGCGTCAACACAGGTTTAACAACAAAATAAACTCCTATTGAGAAGATAAGTGCTCCAATTGTTGTTCCAAGTACTTGACTATAGGGACCACCACCAAGCTTGACATTAAAGAGCACAATACTTCCCCAAAACAGAGCTGGTAAAATAGCTAGGAAGATATCCATTTTTTGCTCCCCTATCTATGATAAATTTTTTAATATTTAGCCTTTCTGCAATAGTACTGTACGTTTAGCTTGCTGTTTTACAGCTATTTGTATGTTTATTACGATTTTTAATTCTTCTCATTTATAAGGAGAGACGTATAATAGTAATATGAAACTTAACAAAAACTTTTATACCCTTGCTCTAAGCAATTGATACTCATTTAAAAACCCCCTTTCCATTTATCACGAATATGAGATATGTGATAAGAATAAGCCTAATTATTTAAAGAAATTAATGTTTCTACGTACAAAAAAACCAGTGCCGCTACGGTACTGGTTTGATACATGTGGGTTATATTGTAATTAATTATTTGAAAAATTTCATTCGCTCTTCAAGCGGTCGGAAATCTTTTTCACCTGGTGTTACCGTTGGGTTACCAAAGGGCATTTGTGCAATAAGTTTCCAATTTTCAGGTATATTCCATTCTTTTTTCACTTCATCATCAATTAGTGGATTATAATGTTGTAAAGAAGCTCCTAATCCCTCTGCTTCCAATCCTGCCCATACGACTAATTGGTGCATACCTGATGCTTGATTTGACCAAATTGGAAAGTTCTCAGCATAGGGTGCAAATTGCTCTTGAAGCGATTTAACTACAGCCTGATCTTCAAAGAATAATACTGTCCCATAACCTGCCTTAAAGGAATCCATTTTTTGTTGAGTTCCTGAAAAATCTTGATCTCCAACTACTTTTCTTAATGTTTCCGTAGTGATGTCCCATAATTTATTATGTGCGTCACCAGATAAGACAACAATACGCGCTGTTTGGGAATTAAATGCTGACGGAGTATATTTCACAGCAAATTCTACAATTTCTTTTATTTTTTCATCCGATATTTTTATCTCTTTACTAATTCCGTAGTAAGAACGTCTTTCTTTAAGTGTAGTGTAGAAATCTTTTGTCATAATTTTTTCCTCCTTAAATTTAAATTGTACCCGGTGCTTCGAGATTTTTACTTACCAAATCTTTATTTAGAATTTTCAAATGGCCATTTTATTTCTAAGACCTCCACCAAATAGAACTGCGAGCCCTGTCCGTCACTCCTACTTTTAAATCAAAAAAGAATTGAAAGTTATATAATCACGTTTAATGTTCAAAAATATATTGCCCAAACAAAAGTAAGAGTATTCAGAAGTAAATTTAAGAAAAGATTCAATAATTTTGTTTAATAAAAAATCAACTTATATTGACTATGTTTAACAACATCCATACCAAGAACAGTACAATAGATGTTCTGCCAATTGCCTCTTGTTCTTGAAAGCAGCTGTTACTCTCCCAGTCCATCTCATCAATAATTATTTCATTAAATTACTATTGCTTAACTAATGATGTTAACGATAACGAAGATAAGTTAATTTATGCGGTATATAAATAAGACCTCAAAGTTTAAGTAATTTTTTAACTTTGAGGTCTTTCGTTTCATTAAGTATCAAAACCATTTCGGGAATGTGAAAAAAATTACTGATTTACTATTTTCCTCGTCTTTTCCTCAACAAATTCAACTACTTGTTTCTCCTTCACGTTTTCCAGATCTTCTATTGAAAAACACACCACTTAATAGTATGTGAATGGCTGGGAAATCATATATTGTCTCAAACTCCTTTTCCACACTAATTCTACAAATGAAAAACTTTTTGAAGCGTCAAAAAGTTTGCAACGTCTATAGACCGTGATTACTCACTTCATGACTTTGCAAACTTAATGGATGATGGTTCTTGAACTATACGTTAAACTTATTTTGTAATACGTGTACCTGCTTTTCCATCTAATGCAGCTACTGCTTGATCGATTGAACAAATGATTGACTCTTTCCCTAATTTTGCAAATTCTATAGCTGCTTGCATTTTTGGTAACATACTACCTGCCGGGAATTGTCCTTCTGCAACATACTGTTCAGCTTCTGCTACGGTAATGTGGCTTAGCTTTTGCTCATTTTCTTTACCAAAATTAATATAGACATTTGGTACATCTGTTAGCATCATGAAAACTTCTGCATTCACTTGTTGCGCTAGCTTTAATCCTGAACGATCTTTGTCAATGACTGCTTCAATACCATGTAATTGACCACTGTCTTCACGATATACAGGTATACCGCCACCACCAGATGAAATAACAATCGTTTCATCAATTAAACGTTTAATTTCATCTATACCATGAATCACTTTTGGTTCTGGTGAAGGGACAACTCTTCTATATCCTCGCCCAGCATCTTCTGCCATAGTAAAGCCTTGCTCTTCTAAACGTTTCGCTTCTTCTTCCGAGAAAAATACACCGATTGGTTTAGTCGGATTTTTAAAAGCTTGATCATCCCTATCGACTTCAACCATCGTTAACAATGTAACCACATTTGTAGCTATGCCACGTTCTTTCATATGGTTTTTTAAAGCTGTTTCCATCATATAACCAATGAAACCTTGTGATTCTGCGTTGCAAACATGAATTGGTAGTGGTTCGACTACATTTTTCGCAGCTTCATTTTGGGCAATGATATTCCCCACTTGCGGACCATTACCATGTGTAATGACGATGTTATGACCCGCTTCTCGAATTTCCACCATATGGCCTGTTGCCGACACTACATTTTTAAATTGATTATCATAAGTTGCTTCTTGTTTCGGCTGTAAAATGGCATTACCACCTAAAGCAATAACTACACTTTTCCCCATTTCTTTCACTCCTTAGTTAATGACAAGTAAATGCCATATAACGTATCCATCCCAGATGATGATCCTACTTTTATAAGACTGTTCATGCTTTCTAAAGATGGATCATGTTGCAATGCTGTAATCTTCGAACTAAATACACCGTCTATAGCACAGGTTAAGAAACGCTTACTGACAATGGTTGTTAAAGGTTCCTTGATAAGAGCTTTTAGTGTTTCTAGATGTTTATGTTCGATAAAATTTTTAATAAAATGTCCGTACAATATGCCGACTAATATATCATCACCTGTTGGTGTTAAACCTTGTCCACGCCCAATAAAATAACGGAATGTCTCGTCAAGATTTTGGGTTGGATCTTGTAATCGATTAATCAAGGATAATACACGTGCTCGTTCAAAATCTGATGATTCGTATGATGTAAATGAAATGAATTTAAAATTTTCTTTCAATTTATTTATATTTGCATGTTCAAAATCCATAGATAACGGTAGTATTTTTATATTAAACACCATTTCGAAGTGGTTATGAAAAAGACGATTATTACGAAATATTAATGTATCGCCTACCTTAATATTGGTCTTTACTGTTTGTCTCGTTTGAGGATCAAGCAGGATCCCGAACGGAAATGTCCCATTTTCATCGGTACCAACAAATATCAATTCTCCATCTTGATCAACCATATTTAAACCTTTTTCAAACATACTGTGCACGGTAAAGGTTTTTCCTTCATTCAATAATTGAAGTGCGATTGAACCAACCGCACTTGCTTGTAAAATCATCCTTTAAATCCTAGCTTTTCAGCATATGCTGTGATGGCTTTCTCAAAACATTCGATTGGCGGATGTACTGTACCGGCACCAATTTGTCCGTACCCCGCAATTTTATGGGCAATACCAGTGTTGATAACTGGTGTAATCCCTGTTTCAACAACTTTCCGTGCATCGATACCTAAACATGCGCCTTTAAAGTCCCAAGTTGGGATAACAAAGTTCGGATTTTCGCTAATACAGATTTCAGTCATTTGATTACTTGTTTCAAGCGCATCGTTAAATCCACCCGAACCAACAAAGCGTGTTACTGCAGGTGCTGCAATCATCGCCATACCTCCGACACCGATTGTTTCTGTAATCGCTGAATCACCGATATCTGTGTTTGCATCTTCTGCTGAGTAACCAGTGAAATATAATCCTTGCGGGGTATTAACAGGACCAGTAAACCATTCGTCTCCCATACCGGCAATACGGATACCAAAGTTTTCACCGTTTCGGCACATTGCGGTAACAACTGTACCGTGTTCGATGGTACGTGCTGCATCCATCATCGCTTTGCCTGTCGCCATAGCAATATTTAAGAAAAATTGGTCTGTGTCAGCTAAGAATTGGATTACTTCTGTACGTTGATCTTTTTCAACGTTATCTAATGAAGCAATGACTGGAGACAGTTCTTTTAAAAATGCAAGTGAAGCTGCAATATTACGCTGGTGGAACTCATCACCCATTGCAATAGCTTTAGCAATCAATACGTTGACGTTCAAGCCTCCATCAAATGTTTTTAAGGCTTTACTTAATACTGGACCTAATACATCCTTCATCCAGTGTAAACGATTGATGACTTGCTCATTATAAGCACCGAAGCGTAATACTGCACCAATCCCCTCGTTCATTTGACAATACGCTTCGTTACCACTCTCCTTGTTAATAACAACAAGGACTGGCATGTTAGGGGAAGTAATACCACCCATTGGTCCAACTGCATTCACATGGTGACATGGAATGAATTTGATTTTATCGTTTTCAAGTAATTCACGTGCATTCTTTTCGTCTTCTGCCCATCCTTCAAAAAGGATTGCACCAACACAGGAACCTTGCATAGGATCTGTCATGTTTTCATATTTAATTGGAGGTCCAGCATGTAATAGCACGTACTCTTCTAATTCAGGAATCACAGATTTAGCAGGTACAACATCCGTTAAAAATGGTGCTGCTGCTATGATCTTCTGGATAACAGCTTCGTTCGCTTCATTTATTGTTTTGTATCCCATTAGATTGTACCTCCTTCATAATAGTTTAAGAATTGAAGTACTTTCATTAACTTCTCATCGCCACCAGCAATTGGGCGCCAGTTAAATTGAACACACTCTGAGCCACTGCTTTGAACCGCTTCCGTAAAGCTTTTTAGCCCAATATTGATAACGCTTGGTTTCATATTGATGAAGGACATAATTTTCTCATCCACTACTAAGCTTTCTTCTGTATAGTCAAATTTTTGTACATCAGTAATTGGTTGTTCCACTTTACCGCCTACAAGTTGGATAGCTGTGCGGACCATTTGATCGTTTGTCTTACAAATAATTGCACCACTCTCTTTTAAAATGGCAATTTGTTTATCGTAACCTTGAATGTCCTGTGCTGTACCTACAACCGTTGCAAGCACTGCAAGCTGACGACCTTCTTGACGTGCACTATCCAAAATACGTTTGATTGTTGGTGCTAGTTCACTAGCCATATCTTCATGACCACCGTTACCGATCACGTTATCAATCATAATGACTGCAGTTTCAGGGTCGTTCATAGATTTTTCAAGCATTTTGATACGTTTTTCAGGATCAATCATCGGATGTGGTTTACCTTTTGTATAAACATCATCACCTAAATCAATGATTTCATGAGTGTTTGTTTTTAAAACATAGCTTTCGCTTTTCTCTTCAGTCATTGTATCTTTAAACGCATCTCTCACTAGCATAGCCGCTTCAGATGCTAATGTACCGCCTGAATAATAACCTTTAATACCAACTTGTGATTCTTTTAATACAACGTTAACATCAGCTGTTGTTGGTTCAAAATTCGGTTTATCACCATTTGATAATTGGACAGCTACAACTGCGGCTTCTTCAAGTGTATAAGCATGATAAATGTTCTCTTCTTGGTAGGAAGGTTTGTCACCTAAAAATAGCGTAACAACTGGTTTATCAATATTTCTTAATAAGTTTAATACTTTGCGTTGTACTTCCTCTGCAGGTGGTTTGGAGATCACTGTAATGACTTTTACTTTTGGATCTTGATTTAACGCTTTGATGCTATCTAACATCGTGATGGCACCAACTTCCGTCGATAAATCACGTCCGCCTGTTCCAAGAGCATTCGTAACACCTTTACCATAACGGTCAATAATTGTTGTGACTTCTTGAATCCCTGTACCTGATGCCCCAACAATACCGATATCGCCTTCGTTGACGTTATTTGTAAAAGCAAGGGGGACGCCGTGAATAAGGGCAGTACCACAGTCTGGACCCATCACTAATAACCCTTTTTCATGCGCTTTTTGTTTTAGTTTCACTTCGTCTTCTTTCGAAACATTGTCACTAAACATGAACACATGTAAACCTTCGTTCAATGCGTTTTCCGCTTCCATTGCAGCATATTGACCAGGAATTGAAATTAACGCTAAATTTGGATTGTTCGCAAGCTCCATTGCACGTTTCCAGTTATGAGCTTCTTGACCTTTAGACGTATTTTGTGAATCTGAATCACCTTTTAAAGCGATTTCTACTTCTTCTTTCACTTCGTCTACTTTTTCTTCTTGCTCTGTATCTACAACGATGACGATATCATTTGGCTTTGCTTTTTCTAATTCATCCGTGCCTAAGCCAGAAGATTTAAAAATGTCCTTATTCGCTGGTGTTCCCATCATGATCGATACCTTGTTTACACCATCAATTGCAGACAACTTGTTGGATAAAAGCATTAACACGATGGAGTCTTTATAAGTGTTTTCTTTTATAATTGTGTATAACATGATGATCCTCCAATTTTATTATTCTGCAAATCTATTTTTTCCATGATAACGATCGTAATGAACGTCGTCTGACACAAGATAGTTGTAAATGTCGTCTACGATTTCAATACCTTCCTTATCATATTCCTTACTTCTTATTATACCGCGTTCACCTGGATAATAAATTTCTCCATAGCCCTCTGCCGCGGGCTGTGCTTTTAATTCATTGAGCATTGTTGTAATTTGTAGCTTGAAAGCATTCAAATCTGTGAAATAGGCAGGGTTAATGACGATATGAATTTGACCTAAATCGCGTCCTTTAGTTAAGTCTTGATACATAGAAGACACGTGTATACCATGTGGGACTCCTAGAAGACTACCTGATAAAATATCTACCATCATCATCAAGCCGTATCCTTTTGGACCTGCAATTGGCAGGAGTGCATGAACATCTCTTGCATTCGTCGTAGGTGCACCAGTAGCATCCACAGCCCATGTATCTGGAATCGATGCATTTTTACTTCTTGCATCTAAGATTTTGCCCCATGCTTGGACAGTAGTCGCCATATCAAATGTAATGATGCGGTCATCAGCAGACGGTGCACTATAAGCAATTGGGTTTGTCCCAAAATAAGGTTCAGTTCCGCCAAACGGTACGACCATTGGATCTGATTGACACATACTTAGAGCAACCATATCTTGTTCTGCTGCCATTTCAACAAAGTAACCTAAAGCACCACTATGTGAGATATTTTTCATACCAACAACGGCAACACCTGATTTTTTAGCCATTTCAATCGCTTTTTCCATCGCTTGTTTTGCAATTTGGTGACCTGGACCATTATCCCCATTAAAGATCGCAGATGCTGGTCCTGTTTGTTCAAATGTGTAGTTGGGATTGTTTGTAATCCCGCCTTTTGCAATTCGTTCAGAATAGTATTCAACACGTACAGCACCATGTGAATGAATACCTCTATGGTCAGCGTATGTTAATACGTCTGCAACATCATGTGCCGCTCCTTCATTTAATCCAGCTTTTATAAACTTTTGCTTCATTAAATTAAATAGTTCTTCTTTAGATACACGCATCTTGTTTACTCCTCATTTAATTAATATTTTGTTTCAGATTCTAAATAATCAGAATTTTATTTTAGAAATTTTTTTGTAACTAAGATGCCTAAATTATCTTTGGTTCTATCGGAGATAATAGACTCCCTTTTTATAAATCAATATCTCTATTTGCATCTTTAGAATAAATGTATGAGAATGGTTCATCTAAACCAATTGCATAGGTTGCTTGCGGTACATAAGCGCCCATAAAGATATAATCACCTTTATCAACCGGCATCCATTCATTGTCTAAGTTGTACATGCCTCGCCCACTTAAAACATAAGCGCCGTGTTCTTGAACGTGTGTTTCAATGTAACCATGTGAAGCACCTGGTTTGAATGAAAGAATATGAATGTTCATATCATAGCCAATTTCTTTTGGTAATAAGTCTTGAATTAATACTTCTTTCATCCCTTCATATGCCTCTTGTTCGATGTCGTGCACATTACCTGTAACGACTTCTGGCGTAAATCCTTTAAGAGGTTGTCCTTTAAGAGGTTGATAACGTTTTTTGTATAAGAATAAGCGGCTATCTTCACCGTTATTATTATTTTCAAAAGTTAACTGTAAGTGTGGAGGCACATATAAATACCCACCTTCAGTTAATTCGTATTTTTTACCATCAGCAAAAGCATTGATTTTGCCATAAACAACGTATACAAAAGATTGAATACCATCACCAGCGAAACCAGTTTTGTTTCCACCTTGGTTTTTTACTGTTACTAAGTAATCTACAAATCTTGCACCTAAACGCGGGGACCCTAAAATTGTGACGTCACAATCTTTGAAGCCAGGTACAACATTATTAACTAGGCCATCTGGTGTGATTACCGCATAATTGTCTTTTTTAATGACAGAACGTGTTTCTAATAAACCTTCTCTGTATCCTTGAACTTGATTTAAGTAACCCATAAGTATCTGGCTCCTTTTTCATTATTTTTATTCTTTGTATGCTAGTTCATAAAGTACATCACTTAATACTTCAATACCTTTAACAAGGTCTTCTATCTTCGTCTCTTCACTAATGTTGTGACTAATTCCACCAATAGAAGGTACAAACAACATTGCTGTTGGAACATATTGAGCAAAGATTTGTGAGTCATGTCCTGCACCAGATGGCATCACTTTATATTGATTACCCACATTATTCTTTGCTGCTTGTTCAATGATTTGAACGATTTTTTTGTCCATCAATGTTGGTGCTTCATCCATCCATAAATTTATGTCGTAAGACATGCTATTTGCTTCAGCGACTAATTTAATTTTGTCTTCGATTTCTGCTGCAAAATCATTTAATATTTGCTGATCAATATGACGACAGTCTACGGAGAACGTAATTTCACCAGGAACTACATTTACTGTGTTTGGTACAAGTGTGATATGACCGAACGTTAAAACAAGTGGTTCCCCAATTTCCCTAGCACGTTTTGTTAAATTTGAGACAATTTCACTATAGGCAACAACTGTATCGCGACGTAATGACATTGGCGTAGTACCAGCGTGGTTTGCTTCACCTTTTAAGTTGATCGTGAAGCGTTTTTGACCAACGATGCCATTAACAACACCGATTGTTTTGTGTTCCGTCTCTAGCACTTTGCCTTGTTCAATATGAATTTCAACAAATGCTTTGATGTCATTACGAACGTCAGTAGTTTTACGATAATCAAAGCCTGATTTACGCATCGCGTCTTCGAACTTAATGCCCTCAGCATCTGCAATTGTGTCAACATCCGATTTTTTAGCTAAGTTAAAGAAGTTTTTGCTACCCCAGAATGTGTAAGGGAATCGACTGCCTTCTTCTTCTGCAAGAGATAATACTTCTAATGAGCGTAGTGGTTGGCCGTGTTTAGCTTTTAAATATTTCACAGCCACTAGTGCAGCTAAGATACCGAATTGGCCATCTAGATGACCGCCTTCAACTACTGTGTCGATATGTGATCCTGTTAAAATGGTTTCTTCCGGATATTTACTGCCAACCAGACGCCCAGTTAAATTCCCGATATCGTCAAAGCTTGCTTCTAATCCTTCTTCTTTGAATGTTTTTTCCAGTTCACGAACTGCATCATTCCATTCTTGAGAATATAAAAGGCGTGTAATTCCACCCTGTTCTAAGCCACCAAAACCTGTAAATTTCTTATCTAACATTTCAAAAGTTGATTGAATATCCATACCTCTTTCACTCCTTCCTTCTACACTTTTATTATAGGTCCTCCCCCATAACCATTCATTGACACAATGAACAATAATGGATGGTCTTTTTATGCACTTTAGACAAATAGATATGGATAAGGAGCAAGTAGCTCGGAGTAAAAAAGAACGCTGTTAGCTATCGATTATGGAAAGGCTTTAAGAAGGCGTATGAGTGAAGTAAATCATCAATTCTATTCTTACTAAAAAACAAAAACCACATAGTAAATCTATGTGGTATAGTCCCTATTAAAATGATTAAAGGAAAAACGATAGCCCGTGTGTCATGAACCTTACAAATAGGAGCAAGCCTAAGCTATATCGTATTGGCTATTGAAAGGTTTTTGACTCATCCCCGGTTTGATTAACGGCTTCTGCTGCAATTGCGATAGATTGTGGAGAAATCACTTTTGCTTCGCTTCGCCCAGCAGTGTTAGCTGCTATTAGCATTGATGGCGAGATGCCAATCTGCTCTCGGTAACTGCCTGTAAGCTACCGAAGAGTGCATGATTATTTACAACCGATTCCGTTAGAAAGCCACCAATCCAGCCTAATACTGGACTAACAAATGGGAAGAATTCACCCGTTTTGGCAGGTCCGGGTAATAGTGAAATGTTAAGCCCAGAGAAGTCAGAAAGATTTGCAAAAGTCATTACAAGTACGATTGTAAGATTCCCCTTTACTATTTCGAAATAAAGAATTATACGTATAATAACCTTCAAAAATAGTATACAATCAGAGTGATAGGTTATCCTTGCAGCGTTTTACAAATTTATTTCTTATTTTGGGCTTTTTCTAACAAATATAAAGGAGATGATCCTTATGACAACATTAAAAGAAATCATGTCTGTCCAACAATTTTCTGATTTAACATTATTAAATGATGAGGGAGATTTAGATAGAGAAGTAGAAATGGTCGATATTACGGAAACACCAGATATTAAAAATTTCACAGCACCTCATTCATTTATCGTCACTACGGGTATGTGTTATCAACACGACCAATCCGGATTAAAGGATCTCATTCTAGAATTAAATGATATACAAGTTGCTGGCATAGGCGTTAAATTATCGCGTTTTTTAGAAAAAATTGATGATGAAGTAATAGAATTTGCAAACAAGTTAAAATTCCCCATTATTAGAATCCCTGATAGTTGGAATCTCGGATCCATTACACATCATATATCATCCTATATCTTGGATGAAGAAACTGAAAAGTTATATTTTGCATTAGATATTCAACAAGAATTAAATACAATGCTTATGAGAGGTTTAAGCTTGGAAATGATGATTGAACGAATGAGCAGACTTCTTAGAGTCCCTGTGATGCTCTTAAATCCTTTTCATCAAATTAAAACGATGAGCCATCACTTCCAAGAACACTCAGAGCAAATTCAAAAAAATCTTAGTTACTTCAAAAGATGTGTTAATTCCAAGCAAATTTCACCTAATAATAAAGCATCTTTCCAAGAGGAACATATTATATTTGAAGTTCCAGCATTTAAATATTTTCCGTATTATTTGATGGTTTCAAATGTTAATACGCTCACATATCCATTTAGTTTGCTTGCCATAGAACAAGCCGTAAATACACTCAGTCTCGCCATTTATAAAAATAGTAAAATCAAAGAAGCGGAACAACAAGATGTCAACCGATTTTTCGAAACATTGATGTCTGAACATCCTGATAATCTTATTTCAGTCAAACAGCACCCTGAGTTTTTAAAAAAGCATCTTATTCAACCATCCAATTTTTATCAAGTGATCGTTTGTGCGATTGATCAAGAAAGGGATGTGGAAAATAATATTTATTTGAATGAACGTTATCAAATGACTTTTGAATGGCTAACACATAAATTTACTGACATTGATCCTTCTATCAGTGTTTATAGGTCTCCAGGTAATCATCGATTTACGATCCTATTACAAACTAAACATCAATATTATTTAGATTACTGCAAATATATCCAAAAAGAGTATCAAAAACTTTTTAATAGTACACTGTCATTCGGTATTGGTAATGAAGTGACTGAATTCTCACAGTTACCACTCTCTTATTTTGAAGCGAATGAAGCTTTTGATCATAAGTCTGAAAGTAGTAAAGTGGAATTTATAGAACTCTATAAATCTAAAAGTGTAGAAGAATTGTTACAACTCATTCCAGCCAATAAATTAAAACCGTTTATCACGTATACACTTGGTTCATTAGCCTATCCAAAATCGACGAAAGAAAAAGAACTAAAACATACATTGAAAATCTATTTGGCGAATCATTGTGATCTGACAAAGACCTCTGAAGATATATTTATTCATCGGAATACAGTAAAATATCGTATTAAAAAATGTGAAGAGATCTTAGGTCAGTCTATCGAATCGCCTGATATTTCATTGGATCTACGATTAGCATTATTTGCTTCAGAGAAAGTAAATTTATAAACTTAAAAATCCCGCTAAAAAGCTGTTATAAATGCTTTTTAGCGGGATTCTTTTTGCCTATTTTACCAGAACACTTGGTTCCCTACCTCAATTATGAGTATGCAAATGAAGTAGCTCCTACTCACGATATTATCAATAAACAGACGCTTATTCGATTGAATCCACATATAAATGGAGCTGCTTTAACAACCGTTCCACGAGCATCGCTGCTTCCAGCCGGTCGCTGCCTTTGGGCCGCAATAACAAAACTACCTATCAGCGGGAGATGTATTAAACCTCCGCTAATAGGTAGCTTTACTTTATTCATTAGTTAGGGGATGGATTACTTTCTTCTCTTTCTTCTCTTTCAACATCACGACAAGGAAGAATAAAATCGCTGCTGCTGCAAGAAGTATTGCTGCAATATAGAATGCTAATACTTTCGAACCAGTGATATCACCAATATAACCTGTAAGAGTTGGCGCAATAACTGATGAAGTCATTCCAAAGAAGTTAAAGATACCTAGTGCTTTGGCCATGCTGTTGGAAGGTACTGAATCCGTTACATATGTGATTAAAACTGGATCAATGGCAAGTTTACCTAATAAACCGTATAAAACTAATGCTACATAAAGGACAGAAGGGTTAGGTGCAAATACGGTTAAACTAATTGTTACGGCTGCCCCAATTAACAAGAAGATTATTAATTTCTGACGCATATGTGCATTTTTATCAATATACTTAGAAAATATCAATGCACCAGGTACTGCTGTGACTGCAACTAAAGCAGCTACATATCCTACTGAACCTTGTTCAAATCCTTTTTCTCCGACAAGGAATGATGGTAACCATGTCACGATCATGTAATAACCATAACATGTTGCAAAATAGACGAAGTAAATAGCTAATTTTTTTATCGAGAATAATTCTACGCCTTGAGATACTGTGGCTTGTGCTGTTATTTTATCTTCGGATGTTTCGTTTGTAGCTGTTTTTTTGTCTTGTTTAACAAATAAGGTAAACACAAATGTTACAGCTACTATTAAGACTGCTATCATATAAAGCATGTAATTCCATTGGATTTCAAGGCCACCTACTAATACAGATGAGCCTACTAGACCAATAACCATCCCTAATGCCGAACCACTGTTGATGATCGCATTAGAAAAGCTTTTCTTATCTTTTGGCATATATTTAGCGGATAAAGAGAAGGCCGCACCATAGTATGAGCCAGTCGAAAGACCTGCCATTAAGGCGCCTACATAAACTTGAGTGATTGTCGTGCTTGATCCAATGACGATTGCTGCTAATGCAAATATGATAAACGCAGGGATCAATACTCGTTTTTGTCCAAATTTATCAACGAGTATTCCTGATGGAATTTGCATACCCGTATAGGCAAAGAAATAAATAGAAGCAATAAGTCCTACTTGAGTATCGCTAATATTACCAAGCGATTCTTGAATTTGTGGATATATTGGTGTGAGTATTGTACGATAAATCCAAATAGCTACCCAACCTAAACACAGGGCAAAAATGATTTTTTTGTAATAATTCGGGTCATTCTTAACTGTTTGTCCCATAATATGACACTCCCATTTTTCTTTTTTTTTACTTATGTAGTGCTTAATTTAATTTTAGGTGATGAGTACGTAAATAACATTGTTCACTTTTAACAAAAACAGAACCAGCATTGCACATTTTAGACAAAAGCCAATGTTTGAGAAGTTTATAAATGCATGACTTATGGCATTCTTATTTGCCGATTTCTACTCAGTGCTTTTGTATCTACAAACTTTTCTCGGCTCGAATAAACAAAAATAAGCCCGACTACCCTATAGGTAATCGGACCGATCGCAATCTACGTGCAAACACCTTTGCTCAAATCCTATTTTGTAAAAAAAATTTTACTCAGGTGTGACAATCCTTTGTGACCGCACGAAAGATTCTCCCTTGTAGATAATGCATCTACAAGGAAGAATCTTTTTTACTATGAAAACTAGTTAATCAACAGACGTGATGGTTAACTCTTTAATGATGTTTATGCGCAATAAAGCCGATTGGTGTCGGACCTGCAATCCCTAACATGATGAAATCTCTACTAGAATTATTAGTCATTCCGTGCTTTTCACCTGCACGTGAAACTACAACATCACCAGCTTTAATTTGAACCATTTCACCACATTCTGGATAATAATCTGCTGTTCCTTCAACAACAACCCAAATATCATCAGCTTTCTCGTGTGAGTGAAGTGGCAAAGTTTGTCCTGGGCGCATACACCATATAGCTCCAACAGTATTAGGTGTTTCATAAAAAATATGTTTTGTCGCTTCTTCTTCTCTAAACTCTTGAATATCAGGCCAATGGAAAATACGATTTTTTAAATCTTCTCTTGCTAATTGTTTTAATGTCATGGTATTTTCTCCTTGTTTCGAATTTCAAACTAGTCCCACGTCATTTAGCGTTTATCAGAAAATGATTATCTGCGAATAATATTTTGAGGTTTTCCCTCTAAGAATGCCATTGTGTTATCAAATGCAATTTTAGCCCGCAGTTCCATTGCCTCATTCGTAAGGAAGCCTACATGAGGTGTTAAAACAACATTTCTGGCATGTAATAGTTTATAGTCTTCAGGAATAGGCGGTTCCATATCAAATACGTCAATTCCCGCTCCTGCAATTCGCCCTTCGTTTAATGCATCTGCTAATGCATCATTATCAACAATTGGGCCACGTGCACAGTTGATTAAAATAGCTGATTCCTTCATTAATTCTAATTTTTCTTTAGAGATTAATCCTTTTGTACTTGAAAGTAGTGGTATATGTAATGACACAATATCTGATTGTGCTAATAACTCATCTAATTCCATGTACTCGATACCCAAAACTTCAGCTTCTGGATTTCTTCTAGATTGGTCTGAAGCTACTATTTTTGCGCCAAATGCTTTAAACAAACGAGCAGTCATCATGCCAATCTTTCCTGTACCAATCAAACCAACTGTTTTCCCTTTAATTTCACTACCTTGGAATGCTCCTGGGAAATGATCGGCATGGATTTCTTTATTACCCTGAGAGATACGGCGGTACACATCTAATACTAAACCAATTGTTAATTCAGCAACTGCTTGATTCGCATATCCAGCTGCATTACATATCATAACATCTTGATTTCTCGCTTGCCCGATACCTACATGATCAACACCTGTAAAGGCTACATTTATTAATTGTAAATTGGCATTTTGATCAATCACTTCTGTAGGATAAGGATTATTAGCAATCATAATCACATCTGCACCTTCACTACGTTTTGCTAATTCTGCACTATCGGTTGTTTTCTTGTTGTAATAAACAAATTCGTGACCGGCCTGTTTGATTGGCTCCGCTAATTTTTCAATGATCGAATCTGAAACATTTAATGGTTCTAATAATTTGACTAACATTTCAATCCATTCCTTCCTATTATTTTTTAATACGTCTGTTGATTAACTAGTTACCATAGGTTTATAGAAGAGAGATTCACATTTCTTCAAGACTGTTATTTCACAGCAAGAGGTGGATGATATTTTTTGCACATATTGCACAAAAAAATCAGGTATTTTCGTTTTCAGTCACTTCCTTTTTTATTTTTTATTATGTTAATTGCTTAATTTAATTGTAGGATAGGTCCATTTAAATAACATTGTTCACTTTAAACAAAAACAGAAACGACATTACATGTTTTTGACTAAAGCTACTATTTATAATAACTAGAAATACGCTTTGGGATTACTTTCCCTTGTACCTTTTCTGTAAGTTCTTCGTCATCTCATGGAAACTTGCCTCTGATTGAATATTCTTTAGTTGATAGCGTCTTGCGTAGATGAAGATTTAATTTATTCAAGTCAAGTTATCCTTATTTATCAGATGAATTGTTCGCAATTATATCCAATGAATAATATCTACTATATCGTGGTGATCAACTAATTCCTCTAAAGCATGCCAAATTATTGACCATAATTCCCTCCTTCCTATTTTTAACGAAGATTCATTATTAAATCTCAACTTATTATATTTTTCTAGCAAGAGAATTAATTATTGAATGCCTCCACATTTAGCATAAATATAATTAATAGCTCTTATATCCCTTAATATCCAATTAATTCATATATTTTTAGCAAAATTGACCATAATTATTGCAGATACATTACACAATTAAAAATAACATGTCAGAATCATAGGAAAGTGTTAATCAGTAATATTATTGAAAAATAACTCTTAACCGTTTCATGATATTCTTACTTTAGTTCAAAAGCGATTGCTTTTTGAAAGGGGTAAGGATTAATTGAAGAAAAAAATATTACTACCAATTTTTGCATCTTTTATGTTCTTTACAGGAATAGGTATTCACGATGCGCAAGCAGCTACATATACAGATATAACAAATACAGCAAAAGCATATATTGGTGCTCCTTATAAATATGGAGGCACAGATATTAAGACAGGTGTTGATTGTTCTGCCTATACACAATTAGTATTTTCTAAGTTAGGTATTTCATTAGAACGTACATCGAATGCTCAATATCAACAAGGTACTTCTATTGCTAAGGACAATTTAAAGACTGGCGACCTCGTATTTTTTAATACTTCGGGAAGCGGTGTTTCTCACGTTGGCATTTACATAGGTGACAGCAATTTTATTTCGGCTACTACTAGTTCAGGGGTTAAAATTGATAAAATCAATGACCCATATTATTGGGGATCTCGTTACGTGGGGGCAAAACGTGTTGCAAACTTCTCTGATTATGGAGAGGTAAAAGATGCTGAAATAGACTTTACTATTTATTCATCACGTGGAGAAGTCGCTCTTAAATTAGCTAAGAAGCTACAATTAGATACTAGTCATACAAATTCAAGTTTTCCTGATATAAAGCCAGGATCTAAATATGCAGGTGCTGCTGAAGCCCTAAAAAATATCGGTGTATTTACTGGTGATGAAAACGGGAAATTCAATCCAGGTTCACCTATTACACGCGGTCAACTATCAAAAGTTTTAGTAGAAGCATTCCACTTAAAACAACAAGGAGCTACAGAAAACTTTGTAGATGTTCCTGGATCACATTGGGCTAACAGCTATGTATCCATCCTTGCATCCAATAATATTACTGTAGGTAAAGGTGATAATTTATTTGGTGTTAACGATAATGTTACAATCGAACATTTAGATGCTTTTATCCAACGATTAACTCAATAACATGAAATGGCGTTTCACATTGATGAAACGCCATTTTTTTAATTTCAAGCTCCCCTCCCCACTCAACCCCATCGAAAAGCCTTTTTAACCGTTTTGTTGCATCATTTTTTTAGAGGGAACAAATAGCGTTAAAATAAATGGGCAATTGCTATGATGGTCATGAAATAATAGGCATCACTGGAGCCTAAGATGGAGGCAAGTGTACGAACTATGTCAGCCGTAGCATGGGGTGTTTCTACAAGCAAGCTTTTCCTATGACTTGTCGTTTGTGCTGTAAAAATGGTGATGACAACAGCAGCTCCTATTGCACCCGAAATTTGACGCAAAGTATTATTAACTGCGTAAAAATTACTCCTACTTTACAAATCGACAATTTAAATAATCAAGAAAAATCAATGACCTTTTTAGATTATTTTTATAAGCATCGAAAAATTTTAGCTGTTCTTTTTGAACATCCTGGCTTCAAAAGAAAATTTCATAGAATGTTAAAAGACATGATTGTTATTAAGCGTGAAAAGGAATGTATGGATCCAGCAGAAATAACAATTTCTATGGATATACTCGCCTCGTCGGTACTAGGCATCATTATGTGGTGGCTCAAAGATGGCATTCATTTTAGTTCAGAGTATATCGCCAATCAAATGATTGCGTTATATCGATAATTTTCTTAAACGAAGTTCGAATATAAAAAATGTATGTTAAATTAAATTCCAGTAATTACAAATAAAAGTTTTGTTACATCTGCTTAAGTAACAAGACTTTTAAGTTATTTTATGTTTAGTAAGGATCTTAGCTTAATAAAGATAGCCTAATAAGTCTATTTTGCCATCTTCCCATTTTATATTACCTATTTCTTTAATCATAAGCTCATTAATTTTTTCATGCCCTATCCCATAGGTGGATTGATTTTTATGGTCTATTTTTAACCATGTACACTCATTATGGACAGACTTGAAGCCAGCATTTACGTATAATTTCTTGTTATCTGCAAACAAGAGTAAAAAATCAACTGACTTTCCTTTACAAAATTCATCTATCTTTGAGAGTAGCAATGAACCTATTCCCTGTGAACGCTGGTTTTTCGATACACATAAGTCGATAATGCCAAGAACTCTAATAGGTTTCCCATTTAAATTCATTATTCTATAATCCAAGCCAACTTGACCAACAAGTTCATTTTTGTCATCCGTTGCTATGAACCTAAAATGAGGTAATTGCTTAAAGTAAACCCTTTCTTTTGGATAATCTTCAGTAAAACATTCTGTTAATAAATATTGTAACTTGGCTCTTAATGGACCATTTATTTCATAGTCGTATATTGTTTCAATCTTCAATTTAATTTCTCCTTAGTTTAATTGAGCATTATGGCAAAAAAACCTGCTATTCAATTATTTTTTAAAGTGTTGTTGAAAAAAGCCGTTCTTTAATTAGAAATCGTTACTTTCCTTTCATGCTCCTCGCTACTTTGGTGTATAGATTTTTTGTAATAAAAAAGTTGGTTCATAAAGTGTATCTTTAAAATCGAAATACGTAAATACAGTTCCAAAGCTAACACCTGCTTCTTTTGCTATATCGCAACTTTTGTCTCAGCACTCTGTATAATTTGATGGCAGAGCTTAGAATTGTAGTTCTTTTTTTATCTAAAGTTAACTTAGCTTTAATATAGAAGCTCCTGACAAATAAATGAGTGATGGATCAACCAAATTGTATGGTAATTGATTTTCAATGTCAATTTGGTTTTTATAATTATCATTATATTTAAAAAGTTGTATCAATTAGATTTTTTCTAGATCTTCTTAAAACTAAAAAACAGGTGCTGCTTATATTTAGCAACACCCGTTTCCTTCTTATTTTACTTCTACTTGTTTTTCAGCATCCTCATTAGGCATCATATTTTCTTGATTTGGTTTAACTCTTTTAATAAAGAATGCAAGAATGAGTGCGATCACCGCAATCAATGTTGAAATAAAGAAGGTATAATTGATACCATGAAGCATGGCTTCATTCATGATTTGTTGTTTTAGTTCTGCAGCACCCTGTGTAGTTGTCTGTGCATTGGCACTCATATTATTCATGGCACTAGCAGCTATTTCTTCCGCTTTGGCAGTTGTTTTATTGTTCATGACTGTAATCAATACAGCTGATCCAATCGCACCGGATACTTGCTGAAGAGTATTGTTCATTGCTGTTCCGTGTGGATTATTATGCGCTGGCAGTTGATTTAGACCATTTGTCATAACTGGCATCATAACCATCGACATCCCAAACATACGGAGTGTATACAGAAGAACAAGTGTCGAATAAGCTGTATCCATACTTATTTTACTAAAGTAATAAGATGTGACAATCGTGATGATTAATCCAAATACGGCTAAACTTCTTGCGCCATATTTATCAAAGAGCTTCCCGGTAATTGGCGACATGATCCCCATCACAATCGCACCTGGTAGCATTAATAAACCTGAATCCATTGGTGAAATGCCACGAATCGTTTGTACATAAATAGGCATTAAAATCATTGCGGAGAACATTGCCACCGCAATGACGATGGAAATTGCCGATGATAAGGCAAACATAGGATATTTGAAAATACGAAACTCAAGCATTGGTTCATCCATTCGAAGTTGACGAAGGACAAAGGTAATTAAAGCAATCGTCCCGATAATGATTGTTCCATAGACAAGTACATTGTCCCAACCTTTTTCCCCTGCTGAACTAAAGCCATAAAGCAGGCCGCCGAATCCGATACTCGATAGAATAAGTGATATCACATCAAGCCTAATGGCACGTTGTGGTGTCACATCCTTCAATTTAAAGGCTGCAAAAATTAATGTTAAAATGGCAATTGGTAGAACAAGATCAAATAACATTCTCCAGCTATAATGTTCAATGATCCAGCCGGAAAGTGTAGGTCCAATTGCTGGAGCAGTGATCATCACGAGACCAAACATCCCCATCGCTGCGCCTCGTTTTTCAACTGGGAATGCAGTAAGCATGACATTCATTAGTAAAGGCATCATAATGGCTGAGCCTGCAGCTTGAATCATACGTGCTGCTAATAATACACCAAATGCTGGTGCAATACTTGCTAGGAATGTGCCTAGCGTAAATAAAGCCATTGCGGTAACAAATAGCTTTTTATCTGTAAAACGTTGAATAAAGAACGCACTTGCAGGTATTAAAATACCGTTAATCAACATGTATCCTGTTGAAAGCCATTGAACGGCAGTAGCTTTTACGTCAAATTCCGTCATAATGGCTGGGAGGGCAATGTTCAATAATGTTTCATTCAAAATTGCAACAAATGCCCCAATAAATAAAATAGCAATCATGCCGTATGGCGCTTTTGTTTGGACAGAAATGGTATTTTCCGACATGTAGTATCAATCCTACTTTCTTTTATCTTTTTCATTTTCTTGAGATTTTCGATTGTCTTTTTAGGTCTGGACTTCTTCGTCAATGAGCCGAGTAGTTTTTCCCCCCATCTGTTGTAGTGCCTTTGCTGATCTCATAGCAACCACTCCTTTAAAAACTAAGTAATAAAACTGTTGACGAAAGAATAGAGTATAGTGTATAATTAAAATAGGGAAAGTACGTGGTAAGTTAATTATACACTGTCTATCTCTATAAATTTACCATAAACCATTGTTGATTTCAATGTGTTGTACATATATTTTTTTGAAAAAGTCGATTCTTTTCTTACAGAGAATCGACTTTTTTTATTGCTTATTTCTTGATTAAGCCATCATTCGTTAATTCATAAATGGTTGATACAACTTCCTTTAAATATCTGCGGTCATGAAAACACTAATAATTGTGCCACCATATTGGGCTAATGCACGACACAGTACAGGCGTTGTCAAAGGACTAAAGTTTTCTCGTTGGTTCATCCAATATTAATAGTTCAAAACCGTCCATAACCAATTTTAACAAAAGCAGCTTAGCCTTCTGACCGCCGCTTAACTGGCCTATCTTCTGCTGCATTTCATCACTTGTAAATTTCATGCTCCCCAAATGAGTAAAAACTTTCGTCATCGCTTCCTTTTCACCTGTTCTTTCTAAAAAACGAATAGGTGTTTGATTTAGGTCCAATAAATCCTCGTAATTTTGTGGCATATATCCTATTTTAAATGAAGAATGGTCCTTTAATGTGTCCAATATCTTTTTTAGCAAGGTTGATTTCCCTACCCCATTTTCGCCAATAATCGCAACCTTTTCTGGTCCAATGATCGATAAGTTTATATTTTGGGAAAGCCGTTTGTTCTCTTTTTCAAGCGTTTCCAATGATAGCTCTAGAATTTTTTTATGGCGATGTATATGGATCGAGGAATCGAATCGAAATTCGCTTGCCTCCTCTACATTTGGAATCTTGGAAAAATGCTCTGTAGCTCTGTCCATTCGCTTCTTTTGATTTTTTAAAGATTTTACTTTCTTCTGTAATCTCGGGTCCGAGCGAGCTACATTTTGATGCTGGTGCTCTGCCTCAGTACAATAAAAAAGATGTAATATCCATGAAGCAAACTTCCTTTCAAGTTTATCTCTTTGAATTATTACATCTATTATTAAAATCATTATAGTACAAAATTGCACATTTACTTTGTCCAATCACTTGGTTTCCAATCCTCTTCTATCCATTTTTGATTTGGTGCTTCATAAGGTGCGGTTGAGATTAATTTGTCTTGATGCCATGCTGCTGCTTTAGATCGAATCATTTCATCTAGTAATGGTTGCACAAATTCCTCGGGTTTTAAACGGAAAGAGTGTACAGCGAAATCGTAAAACCAACTGCAGCTTAGTAGATAAGGAGTGATTTCTCTACTCTTTAAACCATTTTTTATCATCAGCGAAAATGAAAAAATTCGCTTACAGGCATGCCAAGCCATTTTTTCAGGAGACTCCACCCATTTTTCAAGTCGTTCTCTTGCTTTGTCTATCATTATGGATGGTTCTTCGATAGCCCGACCGTGACCAGGATATGCTTTTTTGATAGAAAGTCTAGCGAGTCGATCTAAACTTTCAATGGAACGTCTTATACTGTTTGTCCCTTCTCTAAATATATTCAGCCATCCCACATCATTATAATGAAATAAATCTCCACAAATTAATATTTCCTGTTTTGGTTCGTATAAAGAAATATGACCCAATGTATGTCCGGGTGTATGTAAAACTTGGAAAGCACTTTGTCCCGTCATAATTTGCTGTTCATCTACTAGTAATTGCTGAACGGTATATTGTTCCACAGGTTGATCTAAAAAATGAGCACCGCAGGACTCTAAATCACATTGATTCACCATTTCACCTTCCCAAAGATGTGCGGCAACGGGTATTTCATACTGCTGTTGAAAATAATGATTACCTCCAACATGATCGCTATGATAATGGGTATTAATAATGCCGTTTAATTGTGCTGGTAAAATGCCAGCAGATGTTAAAAGCTGCTCGGTTCGCACAATATCGCTGCCAAATCCAGTATCTACTAAATAGGTTTCATCATCTCGAATAATTATACTATTAGCACTTGGAAATGGACGTTCGAAAAAAAGAATCTCAGTACTTTTCATATATACCCCCTACTTTGATTTATAAAATAATACCTGAAAAACTCCCCTTTAATACTTCTTTGTCCAATTGATTGATGCATGTAAATAGTGCTGTAATGGCTGTTCGATTTTTTCATCTCATTCAAATTGCTCGATTATGACGTCGCAACGAATCGTATCCTCGCTAAAAACAGGACGTAAAAACGCGAAATTCATTTTACGTGCTAGCACATTATAATCTCCCCCTACTTTTGTAGGAAGTGTAGCTGTTAATAGCCCTTGCACAACAAACCGTCGTGTGATATGATGAACCCCTTTATCTTTAGAAACCGTCGAAAATCATTCTACATCTTCCCTTGTAAATGTACGTTCAAATATTATTTTTTCACCTATTTGTAATATCATCATTCCCCCCTTAGCTATGTAATCAAGAAACTATTATAATCAGAATATTAAAACTTATCGATGTGTTACTCAACTATTTTCTCTATCTTTTCTATAAAAGTAGCCACCTAGCGCGCTGATGGTATCGCGGAGCTAGGTGGCTAGTTGATGTTTTTAACTAGATTTAATTGAAATATAAAAGGAGTGCCTATTTCCCTTATATATTCTCGTGGGCATTAAAATATAATAAGTAGTGACTGCCTTGATTTTTTCATCAGCAGCTAAAGCTAAAAATGAGACTGTTCGAACAGGTAAAGCTTTTAGACAACATTAACGATAGGTGTTGTGAATGTTATAACCTCTTTATTAAAAGTGGGCTTCTAGCATTTTTTCGTAAAAACCTCAGTAAAGCATGGACCTACTAGCATTAGTGACCTACCTCGTCCCTAATGTCCTCGGCATTGCTGTCAAGGTTTCCCTATCACCTTCCCTATTTACAGATTTCATTACTTGTGCGAATAATTGTGAATCGATCCACACGTCCATGATTGTCGATAGCTTTGATGGATGTTGGTTATCCATGTCTCTATAATAAATACTTTCTCTACTTTTTTAACCATCCACATTAGTGTTAATTTAACCATCCACTTGTCTATAATTGACAAAAACTCATCTTTTTCCATTTAAGCAATCCAGTGCTTGTGCAAACCTTTTGATTCCTTCATCGATGGACCGGGTATCTTCTCTGCCGTACGTAAAACGGACAAATCCCTTTTGAGAACCCATAGTAGAGCCAGGCACATAGATGACTCCACGTTTAATGGATTCTTCTAGTAATTGCGTTTCATTATAATCTTCCATCAGTACTTGGCACCATATATGAATGCCGCCCTGTGGTGGGAAAAATGTTACCTGATCCTTTAAGTACGTATTGAGACTTTGGACAATTGTATCTCGGCGTCTTTCTAATTCTTTCACTAAATGTTTCATATGCAAGTTAAAATTGGAGGACTCTAAAAAATCATTCGCTATCCATTGCGTGAAGCTGGAGTGGCCAAAGTCAATTTGTTGCTTGGCGTCGGATAGTCTTTCAATAACTGATGTAGGACCAATAATCCAGCCAATTCGTAAACCTGAAGCTACAATTTTAGACAAGGAGCTAATATATAGTACATTTCCGTTTTTATCTAATGATTTTAATGTTGGTCTTTTCTCACCTGAAAAGGCTGTTAAGCTATAGGGGTCATCTTCTACTACTGGAATTCCTAGCTTGGACGATATTTCTAAAATAGCCTCTCTTTTCTTTATAGCTAATGAAGAGCCTGTTGGATTATGAAAATCTGGGTTTAAAAATATCATTTTAATTCGATGCTTTTTATATAGTGCTTGCAAATCATCCGGATTAATGCCATCCTTATCAACAGGAAGATAATGGATTTTTAAACCAGCTGATTTAAAAATAGGTAAATTGAAGTTATACGAAGGATCTTCAATCGCGACAGCATCTCCAGGCTTTAACAGGCATTGGACAATCAAATGTAACGCCTGTTGAGCTCCAGAAGTAATCAGGATGGAAGAAGGCTTTGTATCAATTCCTCTGGTAGTTTTAATATGGTTTGTAAGGGTCGTTCGTAGAATCTCACTTCCTTGTGGGTGATCATATCCTAGACTACCAATGAAAGAGCGTGTTGCTGTAATCTCTCTTAATGCGCTTTTAGGAAAAAGATCCTCTGATAATTCTCCAGTCGCTAAATTGATGAGTTTGTGCTCCACTGCCTCTTTTCTTATTTTTTGCGTAACAGGAAGATTCGGTAAAAAGGAGCCTGCCTCAATATATCGATTCCAGCTCGGAATTCGCTTTCTTGTGATTCCCCAAATATCTTTACTAATGGTTGTACCGCTTCCTCTATTGCGCTCAATGAGTCCCATTGCTTCTAATTCGTCATAGGCACTAACAACTGTACTTCTATTTACCTGTAAAGCATTCGCTAAATATCGCTCTGATGGTAATGGTTTATCGGGCGGAAATGTTCCGTCAGCAATCCCCTTTTCAATATATTCTGCAAGTTGTTTATAGATAGCTTTTTTTGCATGTCGATCTGGTTTCCAATTCATATATTCACACCTCTATATGCCCTCTTATTTCTAGCTTTTTCTGAAAAGCTAAAAAGTCAATCGTAATATAATGTTAACGATAAATAACCATCCACTTCCTTATTACTTTCGCCATCCACTTTTAATTTTAATCCATAAAAATCTATGAAAACCCTTACTTGACGCTTATCCCTTTCGATAATATTATACTAAAATTACTTTCTTAGTTTTAGAACGTTCTGTGTTATCTTGCAAAACGCCTTGTCTTTCAAAGTATGTACCACTATGATAAAAATCAATTGTGAATCTAAATCCATACAAGCCTATAGTAACCGATAGCCACTCAAAGAATCAGTTAAAGGGGTTTGTTTATGAAAAAAAGTTGGCTCAGATTAATTGGTCTTTTCACTATTGTCACTATGTTAACCGGTTGTGACCCGCTTTTAGTATTAGATCCAAAAGGTCCTCAAGCTCAAGTACAAGCCAAAGATATTATGCTGTCGATAGGGATTATGTCCTTTATCGTACTAGTCGTTTTTGTGATCTTAGCTTATATGTTAATGAAATTTCGTGCTTCCAAGCAAAGTCCCGACTATAAGCCTCCCCATATTAAAGGGAGTACAATGGTTGAAGTAATTTGTGTAGGTATCCCTGTGTTAATTGTTGCGTACATGTCTATTATTTCAGTTCAAAGTAATTACAAGGTGGAATCGACGCCAGAAAAATACAAAGATGAAAAGCCATTGGTCATTTATGCTTCAACATCTAACTGGAAATGGCATTTTAGTTATCCAGAAGAAGATATTGAAACCGTAAATTATTTGTATATTCCTGCAGAGCGCCCAATCGAATTCAAGCTTTATTCATATGGACCGATTACTAGCTTCTGGATTCCTCAACTTGGGGGTCAAAAATATGCGATGGCCGATATGGTGAATACATTGCATTTGGCTACAGATATGCCTGGAGAGTTTATGGGAAGAAATGCAAACTTTAATGGAAAAGGTTTCGCGGAAAATACGTTTAATGTTACAGCGGTGACTCATGATGAATTTGACGCATGGGTGAAGGAAGTAAAGGAAACAGCAGATTTATTAACAGAGGAAAAATTTAATACGTTATTAGAACCAGGTCATGTGGGACAGTCCACATTCAATGGAACGCATTTAACGTTTCTACCGGCACCTGAGGGTGAACATGGCGGACATCAGCATGGCTCTTCTCACGTAAAAGATTACGCCTCTCAATAAATCAATCTTGAATTTCTCAAACGAAACTAGTTTACGATAAGGTTTATGTCGAAAGGAGACATAGTCAGATGGATTACTTTGAACGTTTTGCTATACCCCATCCAAGCCCAGCTATTTATGCATCTATGGTTGCTATTGGTCTAACGGTTATAGCGATTATTGTAGGATTAACTTATTTTAAAAAGTGGGGTTATCTTTGGCGGGAATGGTTAACAACAGTGGATCATAAACGCATTGGTATTATGTATTTAATTTCAGCCATTCTTATGCTATTCCGTGGTGGTGCGGATGCTATTATGATGCGAGCACAAATGGCAGTACCGGATAATAAATTACTAGATGCCCAGCATTATAATGAAATATTTACGACACACGGAACAGTCATGATTATCTTTATGGCGATGCCATTTATTATGGCCTTTATGAACTATATTGTGCCGCTTCAAATCGGCGCAAGAGACGTGGCCTTCCCACGTTTGAATGCTTTAAGCTTTTGGCTATTTTTCATGGGAGCTATGTTATTAAATATTTCCTTTGTTATTGGCGGTTCACCTGATGCTGGCTGGACGAATTATTTCCCTCTTGCTAGTAATGAATTTAGTCAATCAGTAGGGGTCAACTATTACTTGTTTGCTCTACAAATTTCAGGTTTAGGTACATTAATTACTGGTATTAATATGATTGTTACCATTCTTAAAATGCGAGCTCCAGGAATGACATTAATGAAAATGCCTATGTTTACGTGGTCTTCATTAGTCGCAAACGTTATTATTGTTTTTGCCTTTCCGGTATTAACGGTTGCACTTGTTATGGGAACATTCGACCGCCTATTTGCTACGAATTTCTTCACAACCTCCAATGGTGGTATGGATATGCTATGGGCAAATTTCTTCTGGGTCTGGGGACATCCTGAGGTTTATATCCTGATATTACCTGCCTTTGGGCTTTACAGTGAGATTATTTCGACCTTCTCTGGACGCAATCTCTATGGCTATAAATCGATGGTCGGCTCCATGGTGATTATCTCCTTCCTCTCGTTTTTAGTATGGACCCATCATTTCTTTACAATGGGGCAAGGCGCTTTAACAAATAGTATTTTTTCAATAACAACGATGGCTATTGCTGTGCCGACTGGAGTGAAGATATTTAACTGGTTATTCACGTTGTGGAAAGGAAAAATTGTCTTTACAACACCGATGCTTTATTCCATGTTGTTTATCCCTACTTTTACAATAGGTGGTGTAACAGGAGTAATGCTAGGTATGTCAGCAGCTGACTACCAATACCATAATACCATGTTTTTAGTAGCTCACTTCCACATGGTAATTATTCCTGGTGTTGTATTTGCCATGCTAGCAGGATTACATTACTATTGGCCAAAAATGTTTGGCTTTATGTTAAATGAAAAAATCGGCAAAGTGACGGCTTGGATTATTGCGATCAGCACCTTACTTGCCTTTATGCCGATGTTCTTCTCTGGCTTAGATGGACAAGCACGTCGGATGTATACTTACTCAGAATCCACAGGCTTTGGTATGTGGAATATGGTTTCCTTTGTCGGCGCTATTGGTCTTACGATTGGCTTTATGTTAATTGTTTACAACGTTTATTACAGTATTCGTTATGCACCAAGAAACATTGGCTCAGATCCATGGGACGCACGTACACTAGAATGGGCTACACCAAGTCCTGTGCCGTACTATAATTTTGCAAAAGTACCGCATGTCATTTCAACTGAAGCTTTATGGGATGCAAAATATCGTCAGCATGATTTGTTCCCGGAAAAATACGAAAACATTCATATGCCAAATAACAGTGGTATACCATTCATTTTAGGTTGTATATTCTTTGCTTGGGGCTTCTCATTTGTATTTGGTATGTGGATTCCAACCATTGTTACAACTATCGGCATTTTTATTTGTATGGCTCACCGTTCATTGGAAAAAGATCCTGGACATTATGTGCCTGTCGAAAAAGTGAAAGAAACGGAATCAAAATTGCGAGGTAGTCAATCATGAAAATCGATCAATCACTCCCTTTAGAATATAGTACACAGCAAAATCAATTGAATATACTAGGCTTTTGGGTATTTATCGGCGCTGAAATCATGCTTTTTGGAACGCTGTTCGCAGCTTATTTTGTGTTAGTGGATCGTACGGGAACGGGTCCTACTGGAGCAGACATTTTTGAAATAACACCTGTTTTATTTGAAACATTTATTCTACTAACAAGTAGCTTTACCATTGGTCTAGGCGTTCATGCTATGCGCAAAGGCTATATGAAAGCGATGATTACATTCTATGTTTTGACGCTATTACTAGGTGTAACATTTATTGGGTTTGAAGTTTATGAGTTTATTCATTATGTGCATGTTGGTGCAGGCTTACAAACGAGCGCCTTTACAGCTACCCTTTTGACAACATTAGGGACGCATGGTGCCCATGTCACATTTGGTGTGTTCTGGGGCATGTTTATTGTCTACCAACTAATTACGCGTGGATTAACGCCTGAAACAGCTAATAAATCTTTCATCTTCTCCTTATACTGGCATTTTTTAGATGTGGTTTGGATCTTTATCTTCAGTTTCATTTACTTGAAAGGAATGGTGTGAAATGAGTGATTTATTCCCACTAAAACAAGTGATGGGATTTGCCTTGTCAATCATCCTTACCATCATTGCAGCTTGTGTCTATTTTTTTCAGATATCCATGCCGATTACGATGACGATACTTTTAGTCACAGCATTTATACAGGCTGGCTTGCAGTTAGTTGTCTTTATGCATGCTGGCGAGACAAATGATAAACCTGCCATCTATACCAATATTTATTATGGTTTAATCATTGCGCTCGTTACCATTTTCGGAACATTATTATGTATGATTTGGGGTTATATTTAAATAGAGAAAAATCGTCCTTACTTTAATATAGTAAGGACGATTTTTGTATGAAAACACACGATATATGTAGAGACAAAATACAATTATTACGTGGTGTTTTCACTGAGAGTAAACAATTCTTTAATAGATTCAGCAGCTTTTACTTTGTAATTTTCATCATCAAACGAACGAGTCGACTTCATTAATTGTGATATCATCCTCTGCTTGATTTTTGTTGAACAATTAGGGGGTTGTATACGTTAATGACAGCATTAAATGTACTTTTTCATCTGTGTGATTGATATACGTGTGAAGTTCTTCACCCTTGAATTTAATGACATCCCATTGGTTTAACTGATGGGTTTTCTCTCCTACCTTTAGCTCCAATTGCCCATTCAATACAAGCACTATTTCCTCAGAGCCTGCTAAGTGACACTCGCTGTATTCACTTTTAGGTTCAAGACGACCTCTAAACCACTCAGTTGCATTTGTTTTGAATAAAGGTTCAACAAACCAGTTGTTATTATGACCTGCAAATTGGTATTCTGATCCAAAACGATGGACCTCTACATTTTCTTCAAAAGATAATAAAGAAACTAATGGAATATGAAGCCCTCTACATATTTTCCAAAGAATATTAACAGTTGGATTTGTTTCCCCTCGTTCAATTTTCCCTAATGTTAGCTTACTGACATTACTAATGCTTGCAAGCTCTTCGAGACTCATCCTTTTGTTTTTTCGAATCTCTCTTAAGTTCATACCTACTTGACTAGATAAATCCATATTCTCCTCCTGCAATAGATGGCACCCCTTTCATTGACTTTGCACAATAAGTATATTATAGTATACAAGTCGATTAATTATAGTTTATTTTTGAAATTAAAAAGTTAACTATAGTATATCAAATAATAACTAAAAGAGGTGTTTTCAGTGATGGCGAAATCAAAAAATTTTCCGATTATTTGGAGCGTTTTTTCTTTGTTTATACTATCTATGAATTTACGAGCTTCGATAACATCTATCTCGCCAGTATTGAAAAATATTCAAATGGATTTGCAGATGACAAGTGTTGTTGTAAGTTTATTAACAGCACTTCCCGTATTTTGTATGGGGATTTTTGCACCTTTGGCTGGCAAGCTAAGTGAACGATGGGGTATCGAATGGACGATTGGGCTATCGGTTTTATTAATTGGTGTATCAACAGCTTTACGCTTAGTGGCAACTTTTCCTTTATTTTTATTAGTAACCGCTATTCTTAGTGGGATAGGTATTGCCATTACAGGTCCACTGATTTCGGGCTATATCAAAAAGGAATTTCCTAAATATTCTTCTACGATGATCGGTGTTTATTCTGCGGGTATGGGAATTGGAGCGTCTTTAAGTGCTGGTTTAGTTGTACCTGCTATGCATGCTTTTCATCAATCCTGGAACGCAGCTTTAGCGATATGGGCGGTATTCGCTCTTATGGGTATTATTGTTTGGATTCCAATTATCAAAAAATCCAAGCAATCTCAAGAGTCATTAGAGAAATCTGCAAGTCAAAAAAGTCGACTACCTTGGGGAAACCGATATGTTTGGCTCCTTATGGTCATGTTCGGTTTACAATCTGGCGTTTATTATTCCCTCGCGACATGGCTCGCTCCCAAAGTACAGGATATGGGATATAGTGACGCCTACGCAGCAACAACAGTAACTATTTTTTCTGTCATGCAAATGATTTGTAGCTTTATCATTCCGATCTTAATAAATAATAGTTTCAAGAGAAAGCCTTGGATGCTACTTTGTGCTTCAAGCTCCTTTATTGGCATTTTGATGTTAATTATGGGCGGAATCTCGCCAATTTTCTGTGCGACGTTGACAGGGATCGGTGCTGGTGGTTTATTCCCGTTAGCAATGATTTTACCTTTAGATGCTACGACTACACCAAAAGAGGCAAGTGAATGGACAGCGATGATTCAATTCGGTGGCTATATCATTAGTGGTATCATTCCAATGCTTGTTGGTGTCATCAAAGATATGACGAATACATTTGACGTTGCCCTTTTCACCTTATTATTTATAATCATCATTATCATGGGTCTGACGTTAAAGGTTAAAACAAAGACGGAATCATCTACTATTCGCGTTCTTCCTAGTAGATGAAGCAAGGCGTCTTTAAACCGTGTTTCAGACAGTAGACAATCTATTTTTGAAGATGTCAGATGCTAAAATAGTTTGTCTCTTGCTTTATAGCAAATTTACCCAACAACATTTTTACGTAGTTCTTTTTATGCTACAATTCACTATAAATGAGGAAGGAAGATGTTTTATGAAAATATCTGTTTATGTTGCAAGTGCATTTAGCAAGGATCATCAAGGCGGGAATAAAGCAGGAGTGGTATTTAATGAGGATACATTGACCACTACTCAAAAAATGGCAATAGCCAAACAACTGGGCTATGCGGAAACCGCATTTATATCAGAATCTGAAATGGCTGATTATAAATTTGAGTATTTTACACCTAAGGAAGAAGTTGATTTATGTGGACATGCCACAATTGGCGCTTTCACGATACTGATGCATTTAAATAAACTTTTCAAAGATGGCTATACGATTGAAACAAACAGCGGTGTTCTTACTATTACCATAAAAGATGACATCATTTTCATGGAACAAAACAAACCGAAATTCTATGATGTTATATCTCCAAACGAGTTTATCGACTGTTTTGACATTAAAGATATAGACAATAAATACCCAATTCAAATTGTTTCCACGGGCTTAAAAGATATTTTAATTCCTATAACAAGCGAAACACAATTACATGCACTGCAAGCTAATTTTGAAAAAGTTAAAGAAATTAGCAAGTATTATAATGTTGTCGGGATGCATCTATATACTTTTAATGACAATCGAATGATATGCAGAAATTTTGCTCCACTATACGATATTAATGAAGAAGCAGCAACTGGAACTTCAAATGGTGCATTAGCCTGCTACCTTTATGAACAACACCAATTGCAAAAAGAAGTATATGTATTTGAACAAGGTTATTCTTTACACTCTCCTTCCGAAATATTAGTTAAATTAGCAACCAATAGCAAGAATGAAATAGAAAAAGTTTATGTTGGCGGCAAAGGCTATTACTGTGAAACTAAATGTTTAAATGTAGAAAATATGAAGTGAACGTAAAAAAACAAACACATTATTTAATTGAACAATGTATTTGTCTTCCATCTAAACCGTCTTTAGCTGAAAAAACGAATGCTTCTTCCCTTATTTGGCTTACGGGGAAATCTAATTCATCTATTAAATAAACAAACCGTTATCTTGACTATAAAATGGTCAAAATAACGGTTTGTTTTTTATAATAGTAAACCTACTTTAATCCCTTTACTTAGTATATTATGATAATCGATATAGTCATAGATATCTTCATCAATAAATGAACTTAGTTCTTTCAATTGATCTATTGTTAATTCCTCAATCGCTTTGTCATGATCTTCACAATAAATAACGATGGCTCCGACAATACTATGAGCATCTCTAAATGCAACCCCCTTGCTCACTAAATAATCAGCGACCTCAGTTGCATTCAGAAACCCTCCTTTGACGGCTTTTTTCATGTTTTCACTGTTCACCTTCATCGTAGCAATCATTTTTGACATAATTTGTAGACAAGATAATACGGTATCCAATGCATCGAAAAATGGCTCCTTATCTTCTTGCATATCTTTATTGTAAGCAAGCGGTAAGCCCTTCATTGTTGTTAATAGAGACGTTAGCGACCCATAAACTCGTCCTGTTTTGCCTCGTATAAGCTCTGCTGCATCAGGGTTTTTCTTCTGTGGCATAATACTGCTGCCAGTAGAATAGGCATCATCAATCGTAATAAATCTAAACTCTTGACTACTCCACAAAATAAGCTCTTCACTTAATCTACTTAAATGCATCATAATTATTGAAAAATCTGACATTAACTCTAATAAGTAGTCGCGATCACTTACTCCATCTAAGAAATTATCTACAGGCTTAGAGAAACCTAGCTCATTAGCTGTCATTTCACGGTTAATCGAATGAGTAGTGCCTGCTAATGCGCCACACCCAAGCGGGCTTTCGTTCATAATTTCGATCGCTTTCACAATTCTTTTTTTATCACGGTTTAACATATTATAATAAGCCATCAAATGATGTTGAAACGTTACAACCTGCGCACGTTGAAGATGCGTGTATCCTGGCATAATAACGTTATTGTCTTTTGCTTTTTGTTCTAAGCTCTGTTGTAACTCTTCAATAGAGGCAATCACCTCAAACGCCTTGTTTTTTGCATAAAGTCTAATATCTGTTGCTACTTGGTCATTACGACTTCTCGCTGTATGAAGTTTTTTCCCTGTTTCACCGATCCTCAGAGTCAAATTCGACTCTACGAAACTATGAATATCCTCATAATTTCCTTCAATTTGTAATGTGCCATTATCAATATCCTCTAAAATGGAAAGAAGTGCATTAACAATATCTTGTCCTTCTTTCTCAGTCAATAAATCGCATTGTACTAACATATGGACATGGGCAATACTGCCTTTAATATCTTCTGTGTAAAGTCTTTGATCCACCTTTAGTGAACTGTTGAAATCTTCCATTAATTTGTTTTCTTCTTTTCTAAAACGACCGCCCCAAAGCTTCATCATTCATTCTCCTTAAACCATTCTATTAAACGTTATGATATTTCAGAAATGCTTTCCTGTAATTCCTGTATATTTCCTCTTTTACGCATATACCAGACACCATTGTAAACAGCAAAATAGTAAAAGGCTAAGCCAAATATAGCGACAATTACGGACATATAAGGATCAGGGATTATGCCTTTACCACCAAAATTCCCTAGGAAGGACATAAATACAAGCATTAAAATATAAAAAATAATGTATATGCCACCAAGGAACTCCACTGATTGATGTTTTTGAATAAAGTAAATCACTAAATAACAGGCAATACCGATCACAAGTCCTGTAATAGCTAGTTGTACCTTACTCCAATTTGTCCAATAAATAAGCAGTGTGGCAAAAACGAATGCCATTGGCGCTATGACTTGCATACCTGGTAACCCATTATTTTTTGTCAAACCTACCCTACGGAAAACCATAACCGTTACACATGCTGATGCATATTTAAAAATACCGATAGCTCCTACAATCGCAACGATAGCTGTCCAGCTTTTAAGTGGGAATAAAAATAATAATCCTACTAGGAAATTGAGTGCAAGTGCACGTGTTGGAACACCGAATTTTTTATTAATTGTTCCAAAATAAGATGGTAGGAAACCACTTTTCGCCATACCAAAAACATGTCTTGACGTACCAGCTGTATAAGTAAGAGCTGAACCTGTTGGCGAAACCATCGCATCAGCTGTAATAATCCATGATAGCCAAACCATATTAGCCATCATGGCTAAATTAGCAAATGGTGAATCAAATTTAATGCCACTCCAACCATTCGCTAACATTTCTGTTGGAACTGCACCGATAAATGTAATTTGAAGTAACACATATAATACTGCCGCAACACCTAATGATGTAATGAGGGCAAGTGGAATATTTCTTCTAGGGTTGACTACTTCCCCACTCATCATAATGACATTGCCAAACCCTGTATAAGCAAAAAATATTCCGGTTGTTAAAATGGCACTTAATCCTGCACTATAGCCATTTGGTGCAAATCCTTGGCTTGAAAAATTCTCCGTATGAAAGCCTGTCATGAAAAAGGCAATGATCGTTAGAACAGGAACAACAAACTTTACGGTTGTAATAATATTGTTTGTAACTGCAAATAATTTCACCCCAAAATAATTAAAAACAACAAAAAATACCATTAAAACCATCGCTGCAAGAATACCTGATGTTGTCAGTTGCTCCTTCGTTACATCGTATAATCCTGGCCAAAATTGATTGGCGTATTGAATAACACCTGATGATTCTACGGGAGCTGTAGCGCAATAGCCAAACCAGATTGAATAACTAGTAACGGTAGCAAGCATTTTTCCGTGAGAATAAAGCGGATATCTTGCTAAGCCTCCTGTTTCAGGTTTTACTCTTCCTAACTCAGCATAAACAAGCGCTATGAGTGTGATAACAAACGCACCAATAATCCAAGAAAGTATGGCTGCCGGGCCTGCCAATTTTGCAGCTACCCATGGTCCAAAGAGCCAACTAGATCCTATTATTCCCCCTAGAGATAATGTTGTAAGTGACCAAAACCCCATTTTCTTTTTCAAATATTGTTCTTGACTCATGAATGTTCCCCTCTCTGAAAAGAGAATATTGGTATGACCCTTTTAATTTTGACGCTTCAATAAAATGACGTCTTAGCAGAAAAAATTAGATATTTTACTCTGCATTGCAATGTAATGTAGGTAATTGTTATAGATTGTGCTCCTTTCTAGATGATGAAACATTGCACACATTTTTTAGGTACCATTAATTAAAGGTAATTAAAAGGTGTTTACCTTAAAATGATTTTATTTTAATCGTTTGAATTTTTCAACATATTTTTTTCAAAAAAAATAACCACCCATGAAGATGGTTATTTCAAACGATAAATTTTACTTGGTCTTCCTCGGCTAATTTGAGCGTCTTTGCCTGTGTACTCTACTAGATCCACGTCACTTAGACTTGTTAAAATTCGTCTAGCATTGCTTTCATCCCAATAAAGATGCGCAGCTAAATCTTTAATGGTAAATTCTTGCCAGCTCATTTTTTTGACGATTGCACATAATTTATTATAATTTTTTAAGCTAATTTTTGCTTTTTTCAATTTTTCTAATAAAATATCATCATTACTCTGGTAAGAAAAACTGACTTCATCTTCTTCACCTACAGATTCAATGATCGTTCCATTTTCCTGCACGATGACAATCGGCAGCTCTGACTTTTCTTTCGATAGCTGAATAGCGCGCTGAGCATTAATTTCTGCAGAATGAACAGTTACCCCATAGCCAATTCCAACAGTGACGGTCGTATTGGATTCATTTGAAAGCTGAAAGATCGTCTCCTGCAAGTCCTTAATTTTCCGTTCAATAGCTCCACGAGAGCTAAAAATAATATAGCGGCCATTCCCCTTCTCTAATAAAGAGCCATCTAGTTGCTCACAAAATCGCAGTAAGGTTTCTTTTAACTTTAATTCTAAATACTGAAGATGATAAGTGCTTTTCGCCTTTTCAGAAATCTTGTCAAATTGCTCAATTTCGATAATTTGAACACCAATTTGAGTATCTTTAAAATAAAAAGTTCTACGTTTTTCTTCTAGTATTCGTAATGCTTGAAGAATTTCCATATCTGTAGTCGATATATGATAAGCTGGAACACCAGCCTCCTTCAGTCCTAAATAGACAGCTTGAAAGCAAGTTAAAGCACCTGCCGTTTTTTCACGATTCCATAAATCAATATGAAAATCCACTAATTCCTTTGTACTGGTGTTTACATCAAAGGTTTTGACATAGATTTCTTTAGGCGCAAAATCTAGCTGTTTTACGGCTTGCTCCAAATGAGAGGTCGTGATTTCATCAATACTTACCTTGTTTAAAAATTCTCCCTGATAAAAGCCCATATGCAACAAGCATTTATAAATGCCAGATTCAGTATGTTGAATATAAACTAAGTTTTCACCTGAATGTAACGTATTTTTCGCAACCATATACGAAATTTGACCAGAAAAAAACCATGCATCCACAGCGTGATGATTTTCCTTTACGATATTTACGGTTTCATGAAAATCATGATATGGAAATGCTATAAAATTCATAGTCATTTCGTATTCTTTGCCTAATTTAATGATGCGCTCTACAGATGAATTAGGGCCAATGACTCCAACTGTATACATTATTTCCTCCTAGTAAAATTACTTGATATATACCATTCTATAGAGAAATGCCCAATTTTTATAGTGTCATTTAAAAACTATCCAGAAATAAGGTATTTGATGGCAATAATGGTCACTTGTCAGATCGGAACATAAGAAGAGATCTATACAGAATACAATTACTTGCTTGAAAAATCTATCGTAAACGATATTTTTCCATTTGTTAGTGTGGAATTCGTTCCAAAGCCTAATTGTTCGGCAATACTTTTCACTGTCGCGAGACCAAGCCCTGTTCCAGAGAAATGCTTATTTCGAGAGCTTTCGCCTACATAGAATGGTTGCCATATTTTAGAAATATCTTGTATTGTTGTATGATTACTTATTTCCAATATACCCGAAGTAAAGGAAATCTGTATTTCATTGTCTGATGTATATTTTAGTGCATTGCTCACCAAATTTTCTATAATATAATAGACTTTTTCCTGCTCACTATTCAGCATAAATTCAGTTACGTCAGATTGAAGAAATATTTGTTTCTCCCCCTGCAAGGGCTGATAGTTTTGGATAATTTCTTGTAGTAGCGGGAAAAAGTCAAAATGTGATACGTTCAAAGCATTTTCTTCGGTTCGAGCATAATAAAGCATATCTGTAATGATTTTTTCCATTCGATCCACTTGCTGATGTATAACTGTTAAATAGGTGCCATCATCCATCCCATCTTCGATCCCACTTGAATATACATTGATTAGGGCGAGAGGCGTTTTTAACTCATGTGTTAGGCCTATCATAAATTGTTTTAAATCTAGATTCCGTTGTGTTAATAATTGCTGCGCTGATTCAAGCGTTGTACTCATTTTATTAATACTTTTGGCTAACTCTTCTATTTCATCACCTGTTTGAATGGTAGCTTGTTGAAAATTCAGTTCTCCAATCTCCTTTGCTACTTGTTGCAATTCATTTAATGGATTGGTTATCTTCCGAGATAATAGCGCTGTTACCATAATAATGATTAAAATACTCACTATCAGAAAGGCTAAATTAAAACGGTTTATAAAATAGGCTATATCTGTAAAATGGGCCTTAGAGGCTCCAATCATGACAAGCTGATCCCCTTCTTTCGCATAATGAACAATAAAGCTAGACCTTTGTTTCCCTTGATCATAGAGCTTTCCAACAATTTTATCTTCCGAGATAGTTTGTAGTACTTCCTCGGAAACCCAAAATTTATTTAGGGCAATATGCTCTCTCGCCAGTTGAAGTCTTAAATTTTCATTTAGGTCATTAATGGAGTCCTCTAATGGGACTGCTATAATCGTGACATCAAATTGTCGCTCCACCAATTCTACATCCTCTAAAACTTGATAAGAATCCAAGGCTTCTGATACTTTTTTATTCAGCTGATATAGATAATATTTAGGGAGAAAAAACTGGCTTACAGCAAGGGATATAGAAAATGTAAGAATAACTACTAAAGTAATATAAATGGTTAGTTTTGTGCCGAGTTTCTGTTTCATTCGCTTGTACTATATCCTATCCCTCTGTGTGTTTGGATAATGTTCTCTCCTATTTTTTCTCGCAATCGTCGAATATGTGTGTCCACTGTTCGTGGATCTCCCATATAGTCCAACCCCCACACTAAATCTAGTAATTGATCTCTCGTCAAGATTTGTCTTCGATTTTGGCTAAAAATTCGTAACAGCTCGAATTCTGTTTTCGTTAACTCTATTTCGGTCCCTGCTCGCCAAACACGTTTACTTGTCACATCGAAGGACACATCATGTAGTTGTTGTATAGCTTCGATTTGCAGTAATTTTTTTGTCCTCATTATCAGTACCTTAGGATAAAATGGTTTATTGACATAATCGTCAGCCCCATCTGCTAACGCCTGAAATTCATCTTCACCTGTGTCCCTTGCTGTTAACATTAAGACCTTAATCTTTTGTGTTTTTTTCATTTCACGACAAACCATTATCCCATCTATTTTAGGCATCATCCAATCTAAAATGGCCAAATCAATTTTTTCTTGATAAAAAACGGCAAGTGCTTCTTCTCCATTTGTTGCGGTAAAAACCGTGAACCCTTCTCTTTGAAAATAGTTTTGTAAAATCTTTAACATATCTAATTCATCATCTGCAATGAGAATATTCATGTATGAAACTCCTAATCATCATATTTTTCCAGATTATATTGCTCGATAATAGCAATTAGTTTTTCGGGATATAAAGGATCTGTCGAGTAATTGCTTTTTTTCAAGGCATAGGCAGCTTCTTGATAGGTTGAAGCAACCAAAACCTCTTCATATTGTTGTTCATTCCAACTGGTACCCTCTAATAATAGCTGACGATGGTCCTTTATTGCACTTTTCCAATCAGGGTAAGCTCTAAATTCTGCTTCAGTTGTGTAGCTTTTATTTTGTTCATATTCAACTGTCGGCATTTTAATGGACTTTCCATGATACCTGCCTTTCATCCCAAACAGGTTATTTGCATTGACAGCTAATTCACTTTTACCGTAATTCGACTCCAATATAGCCTGTGCAATAATTACACTAGGCAATATCTCTTGATTTTGCTTATTTAATGCAACGGCTACTGGTGCTATTTCATCAATAAATTCAACTTCGTCTTGATGGCCTTGTCCAAATAGCTTGACCATATAAAGGGCTAAAATAACGGTAAGTAATAGAATATAGATTTTTTTCATTGTGTTGTACCTCATTTCCATTAAACTGATGGTTGTATCGTAAAACAGCAATGTTACAGTTATTTGACAAAACATTAAAAGTTGTAAAAAATAGCCCGTACTTTTTAATGTACGGGCTTGCGCATAGTTTGTTCCATCTTCTTCCAATTAACAATGCGAGGTTAAAGGGAACATAAAATTACCTTGCAAAATTGCTTTTTTCGAAAGAACGAATAAAGCGTCGTCATCATTTGGCTGGATGGTCGCGGTCATACCATTCAAGGTAAACTCTGGTGTGAAATAAAATACTACTTTTTGGGTAGTATCCTTCACAATTTTGGCTAACAACTCCTCAATGTCAATGGACTGTAGGGAGATAATATCAAAAATATTTAACACCCCTTCTTCTTCCTCCATGATTACTATTGTTTCTAAGTCTTCTAAATAGTAAATGGCGTGAGGGAAAACTAACGTAAAATAAAACATTAATAAACTTTCATTTTGCTCAACAGCGATCATACTTGAATGGATATATCGATTTTTTGCATAATCTTCAAGGAGTGCTAGATCTTGCTCAATTGTTAGCTGTTGGATGCTGGTCTGCTGTCGTTGAATAGGTTTTGCTGTAAGGTCTAAGCTGAATTCACTTTCATGGATACGAGTAAAACCAAACTTCGGATAAAAATCTAGTACTGTTTCATTGGCAAAGAGATACATGAAATCACAGGCTCCTTCGTACTCGTTCATGATATGCAGCATCAGCTGCTTTGCCAAGCCTTGATGACGATAGTTTACATCGGTCATTACCGTACCAATCTGAATCCCCTTTAATTGCTCGCCGTTTATGCGAATCGACATTTTATAAACAGAAGCATTCGCAATCACTTTTCCTTCTTGAACAAATGAATAAGGAATATATTGGTCGTTCCAATACCCTTTGCTATACCAATCTCGAAAATCCAACCCAAACGTTTTTATTGTTAAATCATTAAAGCTTTCCTTTAATCGATCATCATGACGATAATCGCTCACTAATTCGTACTTTTCCATGTTTATTCCCTCCGATTTTATCTATTTATACATTATTATTAATATTGGAATCATCACCTCCTAAAAACAGAAAAAGACCCTATGAGAAAACCTCATAAAGTCCTTTGTTTATACACAGAAAACAACGTTAACCACTTCAGTGGCTACGATAGTATCTGTTTATATGGATCAGACAAAATTATGCTTCTCTACGTTATCGCAAAAGGGCAATACTAAATAATCCTATAATATTTCAAACATTATAGAATGGCCCTTCTATTAAATTCATGGGAATTTAATTTGCGATAATAAGTTTTAGCATAAATGTCTAATCTCCCTTCTGTTTTTAAGATTACTCTAATCTTACCACTTTCTGTTAAAAGTTGTCTACGATTCATTGACAATGTTTACACTTAAAAAGAATGAACTAAGTATAGAATATCCTTCAAATGTTAAATCTATAAACGAAGTTAATCATGAAGGGAGCCTATAATTTAGCATGAAATTTAAACTACCTTTCAATAAACAACAACCACCATCCGTCGGAGAGGCACCAAAAGAAAAAGAAAATCTCGTAAGGGTCGCCCCGACAACTGATCATTTTATTCAGTCGATTAAAAATGCGACGAATAACCCAGCTGATCTAATTATTAAATCTATCCCACCGAATCTTACGCTTATTTATATAGATAATTTAGTCGATAATCAGACATTAAACAATGACATACTCGCTAATTTGCTGAACAGTCCTCAAGAAACACCTGATGCCATAGAACGGACTCTTTCTATTCCTGAAATCGTACAATCCAATCTACTACAGGAAACAGTAGATTCGATGGTCAATGGGTCTGTCGTTATTCATATAGATGGCTACTCACAGGTTCTTCTTGCCAATATCGCTACAAGAGAATCCAGATCATTATCAGCCCCTGAAAATGAATCACAAGTAATCGGGACGCAGGTTGGGTTTAATGAGAGTTTAACTACGAATATTTCTTTGATCCGTCGCTACATAGTCAGTCCTAACCTTTGTCATGAAAAACTAAAAATCGGCACGCGTACGAATACCTCTGTCGCACTATTATATATGAATGGCATTGCCAATGAACAAATGGTCAATACATTACGCCAACGAATGACTGATCTTTATATCGACGAGCTACTTGATAGTGCCGTTTTGTCAGAAATGATTGATGATAATTCATTGTCCGTTTTTCCTCAGATGCTTCTGACGGAAAGGCCTGACAGGTTTTGTGATGCCATATTAGATGGCAAAATTGGCGTTATAGTGGATGGTAGCTCTTTAGCCATCATTTGCCCGCAGGCATTTACAGAATTTTTCCGAAGTCAGGAAGATCAAAATTTAAGATGGCAAATTGCCACCTTTCTTCGTTTATTGCGACTTGCCGCCTTCTTTTTATCTGTTTATTTAACACCATTTTATGTTGCAGCTGTAACCTTTCATTATGAGGTCCTTCCACAAGCCTTTTTAGTGCCATTAAGTGAGTCCAGGGCCTTGGTCCCTTTTCCACCGATATTCGAGGCGTTACTTTTAGAGTTTATTATTGAACTACTCAGAGAAGCTGGGGCAAGGCTACCGACTAAAATTGGACAAACCATTGGTATCGTTGGGGGTATCGTAATTGGGACAGCAGCAGTGCAGGCAGGAATTACTAGTAACATTCTATTGATCATCATCGCTTTAAGTGCACTCGCATCCTTCACTTCACCAAGTTATATGATGGGCAATGTAATTCGTCTGATTCGTTTTCCCATTATTATCCTTGCAGGTTTTTGGGGATTTTACGGCATTATGCTAGCATTTTGCTTTATTCTTATTCATCTTTTACGTCAAACAAGCTTGGGTGCCCCTTATATGTCTCCTTTCTACCCACCAAGGTTGAAAGAAATGCGGGATAGTATTATCAGATTGCCTATCCCATTAACAGCGAAAAGACCTGCTTTAACTAGACCAAAAGATGAACACAAATTCGAGCCTGAGCCTGTCAAACCAGAAAAAAGTTGAAGTGAAGGTGAAATAAATGAAAAATCCTATACAACTTAGCCCTAAAGATATGATCAATGCCTATTTGCTTTTTTTTGTTGTGCATGGCGCTCAAGTTGGGGTTGGTATACAAGGATTTCAACGCATTATTTATCAAGATGCCAGACAGGATGCATGGATATCCGTTCTCCTTGCAGGCATCGCCTCACATATTGTCACCTTTTGTATGATTAAAACATTAGAGATCTACGGCTCCAATGATATATATGGAATCCAACAGGACATATTTGGAAAATGGATTGGCAATTTCTTAAATGCTATGTATGTCTTTTATTGTTTTATTGCATTTTTCTCTGTTTTACGAAATTATATTGAAGTGATACAGGTATGGTTATTTCCTAGTATTGGGACATGGTTTCTGTCAGCTACTTTATTAATTATCACTATCTATGCCTTTACAGGTGGGCTTCGAGTGATTGTAGGTATTTCTTTTTTTAGTATTATACTTTCTTTATGGATCTTCCCAATGTTGGCCTTCCCATTGAAGTATTCAGTGGCTGAAAGTCTGCTTCCTATTTTAGAAAACGATGTTCGTTCTATATTAAAAGGAGCCCATTCAATGACCTTTACCATTATTGGCTTCGAAATCATTAACGTTATATATCCATTTGTAAAAGACAAGAAAAATGTCAGAAAACCCGTTCATTTAGGTTTACTGTTTTCAACATTTATCTATTTATCCGTCATGATGGTGTCGATTACCTATTATAGTGAGGGAAAGCTTTTGAAAACAATCTGGGCAACATTGACATTATTTAGTTTTATTAGCTTCCCTTTTGTAGAGCGATTTGAATTTATAGCCGTTTGTTTTTGGATGCTCATTATTATACCGAATATGTGTCTGTATTTATGGGCTGCTTATCGTGGGGTGATTCGATTAGTCAATATACGCGGTACAACGTTTGTTTGGCTATTTTCTTTCTTTGCTTTCATCTGTACAATAATCGTTCAAACACGCATACAGATTAATACGATTAACACAGTATTTGGACAAGTAGCATTTTATGTTATCTTTGTCTACCCTATATTGCTATGGATTTTGGCCATACTGAAAAAGAACTTCATATCAAAGAAGGTGCATAAAAATGAACAAACTTAAACGCTATTTTATTGTTCTTTTACCGTTTGTTTTTTTATATGGATGTGTCCAGACAAATATTTTAGACAAAGTAGGTTTAACCACATTAGTCGGCTACGATGTTGGTACAGAACATAAAATGGCTACAACAGCCGTTATTCGTGAAGTCAATCCGGAATTCCAAAGTAAAGTAGAAATTTTGACAACAGAAAATGATACGAGTAAAGGGACTCGAATGGAAGCGAACCGTAAGCTTTCAAAAAAAATTATGGTTGGTCAAATGAGGGTTGTTTTGTTTGGAGAAGATTTGGCGAAAGATGATCTTCGTTACTACATCGATACAAACCTAGAAAACGCTAGCGTTAGCAATGGTATCTATATGGCTGTGGTGGAAGGCAAAACAGCACCCTTATTGAAATACGAATATAAAGATATTGAGGATATAGGACAGCATATTTTCAGGCTAATCGAGCAAAATGTGAGACAGGAATACATGATCTCGGCCACTCTTCATCAGATAGCACATGATTATTATTCTGTTGGTAAGGATTTAGCAATGCCGATCATTAAAAGAGATGAGGAATTAGTCGAGCTCAGTGGTGTAGCTCTCTTTAAAGGTGGCAAAATGGTTAGTTCGCTCTCTGCAAGAGACAGTTTTTATGTAAGGATTATCAGGGATACATTTAAAGTAGGCTTATATGAAGCCGTTTTGGAAAAGGAAGATGTTCCATCCAAAATTCTTCAAAAACCCGCAAATAAAATAACTATTGCTTTTGATGCAATACATTCAAAAAGAAAAATGAAATTAGTTAATGCCGATACACCAGAGTTTGACCTCAACATCAACATACGATCACGTGTATTAGAGGTTTATCCAGATATCAATTTTGATGACCCCAAAAGTGTAAGAATATTAGAAGAAGCAGTTGAAAAAAAAATGTCAAAGGAAATAGCAAGAGTAATTGCTCATAGTCAGAAAGTGGAATCCGATATTTTTGGCTTTGGTGAGAAGTATAGAAGCGTTGTGAGACATACCGATTTAACAAAAGACAAATGGCATGAAATGTATAAAGATATGAAAGTGAATGTGAATGTTGATTTTGTTATCTTAAGAGATGGTGTTTTTGAATAGGCTATTGCCAATCATGGCCTGTCATAATGGATATAAAATGATGGAAAAACATGTCGTAGTGGATATCAAATGCAATACGATGTCTTTTTTCATCATTATTTACATTTTTAAATGGTCGTGTTTCGGCAATGCTCTGCCCTCTTGCTGGTCCATCTAATTTATCAATGACCGTTACAGGGTATGACTCATAAATGAACATCTCAGGATAAATCGTTGCCATTAGCGTTAACGCATCATGGACGGGGCTACCTAGTAATGACGGGTCCCGTTTCTGATAAAATTTTGTATAGTATTCCATTAGAGGTTTGAGGATTTTTGTCCTGCCAAATGAGTCTATATAATCAACCATCCCAGGTGTAACAATAGCCTTCTGTGTGGCATTCAATGGAATAATAGTAACATTTTTTGCATAGGTGAGCACAATATTTACCGCAAATGGATCCCCATGAAAGTTTGCTTCCGCTACGGTCGTAACATTGCCTGGTACCCAAAATGCCCCACCCATAATATAAAATTCCTTCACATGTTGCATGAGCCTATTATAAAGAATAAACATGGTCGCTAGTGATGTAAGACGTCCAATATTGACAATGATTAGTTCATCATCCTTATATTTCTCGATGATTTGCACGATTTCCAAAAAGTTTTCGATTTTTATTTCATGATCTTCGTTCGGGATAATGGGACCAAGACCATGCTCTCCATGTATTTCTGGATAATATGTTGGCTGTTCGCCAGTTAGAGGGATCTCTGCCCCTAGTATAACGGGAATTCCCTCGGGAAAATCAAATAATTTCATGACATAATAAATATTAGATACAGCATCTTCTCTTGAGACATTTCCATAATCAGCAATTAACCCAACGATTTCGATTTCTTTGTGTAGTCTGGCATAAATCAATGCTATCGTATCGTCGATGCCAATATCCCCAAATAGTAACACTTTTTTCATCAAACATAAGCCTCCCTTTTACTGCCAATTCACCTATCCTTATAGTACGGTTCCGATGTCAAAGACGACACTGATTGTTTACTTTTTTGGAAAAATTAGTGATACATAAAAACCCATCTGCATTGGCAAATGGGCTTTGAACCGAAATTTTAACGATTATGTTCAAGATACTGATAAACCGCCATCATTTCTTGTTTATTTAGCTCTCTAATACGATTGAAAATAGGAATTTGCGTCACTGCTTCCAACTGGTTTCCTTCCGTTACAACATCACTGACGGTACCCGTTAGCCATGTATGTACGTCAATGCCCTCGATGATTACCTTTTGGCCCTCATCATTAATACCAGTTGCACCACAGCTAACGCATGGAACCGTTAATTTATAGACACCGTCATGTAGTCCATCTTCCGTTAGAACTTTTTTCCCCTTACAAAATGGACATGAATGACTTCCTTTTACTTTATTGATTTGCGTCACAATTTTTTTGTAGCCGAAAGCTTCATAAACATACGTTAGTTTTTTATATTTACCATTCGTAAAATATTGATCAATGATTGTGTCTCTTGTTTCATAAATATTCGGGAAATCACAAATCGTTACTTGGTTTTTACGGCTGATCGTAGCAATATTATCTTTGATTTTATCCCAGAATGGTAATGTATTTTGCAGAACAATCTCATAGCCAACAAAGCTGGCAAGCTCTAATTCCATCATTTTCAGTGATACTTGCATTTCCCTTGGCAGTAATGAAACATCTTGTATCAGTGACATATCACTACCTACAATGGCTTGGATTTTTTCAAGCTGTGGTAAATTGCCTACTAGTTTAATGACCTCATCAATCGGTTGATGAATTATTTCTCGAATATCCGTGTCACCAAAATGTAATTTCTTTTGGTGATTCAGGACAGAGCCATGACAAATTGGACAAGGTACCATCTCCCTTGTTTCCTTCATTTGCTCTTTAATGATGGATTTAGAGATGACAATATAACGGCCAATAATAAAATTAAAGCCTTCCCATTTTTTCGAGGATTTTGTTGCTTTATCATAAAATGATTTGTCCCAATAACCATATAAAAATGTATACTTTTCTTCTTCAGTCATATCATTATAGCTCTTACTGATGTCTTGACCTAGTTCATTTTTTATCTCTTCAAAAAGGAATGCTAATTTTGAATGTTGGTAGTATTTTAGAACATCCATCACCTCTGGATGCAATAAGCCGTCCCAGAATGGCACATTTTTATTTTGAATGACTAAATCAAAATCGAATTCTTCAATTTGTAATCGACCTGAACAGCTAGGACAATGATTTTCTTGGCTAAAGAAATCAAAGCTTCTCGTATCCTTATTCGTCGGATGGGCAGCGACAATATGATTTATGAGGCCACCTATTTCATATAGAAAACTATATTGGCTGTATAAATGTCTTTCAAGGTCAATCGCAATGACAGGAGCAATCTTATTCGATTCATATTCACCGTAAATTAGACGGGCCATTGATGAAAGGCTTTTTAAGATGCCACCTTTGTAAATATTTTCGGCATTTTTAAAATAGCTAATAGGATGGTCTTGTAAGTAATGAATACCATTTTTCGATGCTAAGGTAGATGTGATTTGTAGGTCAGTGGTGCTTTTCGTAAGGTGCGATTGTTTAAAATATGCTTCATGACCCACTACATCAAGATGTGTCACTGGCCCCTGCTGCCTTTTACCAAAGTCTACAATATAATCAGAGCTTTCAAGCATATAGGCATTATGCTCAATCATGATAATGGAGATCGAATCATCTTTCAGAATATCTCTAATACTATCAATAAATTGGTTTAAAATATTTTGTGATAATCCTTTGGAAGGCTCGTCAAAAATAAACAGTGTGTGAGGATTTCGAGAATTGGCGAACAGCTCTGACACTAAATGCACACATTGGAATTCACCGGTTGATAGAGTTTGTGTTTTTCTTTCCAGCGTTAAATAGCCTAGTCCAAGTTTGATGAGCAAGCTTAAACGTTTATGAGCAATATCTTCCTTCGGGAGCTCCTCGATAATATCTTCAATCGAGCGTTGAAAAATATCATCGATTTCCTCACTATATTTGGTCAATTTCTTTTTAATATCAAGAAATGTCGCAACAGTGGATCGGCTTGTAATCGATTGATTTCGATCTTGCCCAACCATCACTAATTTATCTTTTGGATAGCGCTTTAGAAAATCCTTTGCGATACACTCATTAACTAGTGTTGATTTCCCACAGCCAGACTCTCCTGTGAAGGTGACAAGTTGATTTTGTGGAATTTCTATCTCATCTATTTGGATATTGCGGCAATGTAGGTCGCGGAATTGATAGAAGGTCTTTGGTTTTTCCTGACTACGTTCCCAATAGATAGGCTGTGGTCGAGGAGATTCTTCCACGGTTTTTCCTCCGTATTTTCCACTCCCTGGTCCAAAGAATAGATGTTTATCTGCTGTATCTAAAACCGTATCCGAATGATCGATTAGCCAAATTTGATTTTTAGAGCCAAGTCGTTGAATTTGCTCTAAAATTTTCAAGAGTGTGTCATGGTCAAGACCTACGGAGATTTCATCAACAATAATTACCGTATTTTCGCTCGTTGCCATAAACTCAGCTAAATATAGTCTTGTTAATTCTCCTCCTGATAATGTACCCATTATGCGATTTAATGTTAAATAGCCAATATTCATTTGGATAATATTTTGAAGAATACGTTGTTTTTCTTCACTAATCTTTAATTCTGTTGATAAGGAATAGATCGTTTCCACACTTAATTGATGGATATCTGAAATACTATATAGTTCATCCCTTAATGTTAGCTGATGCTGTTCTACTTCCTGGCTATAGCGCTTCCCCTGACATTTTTTACATTCAATATTTTTCGTCGTCCCACGTCCTTTACACGTCGGACACCAGCCTAGTGCATTATTAAAGGAAAAAACTTCTGGAGATAAATGAAACTCTTCCGCTAATCGATCACGTATTTCCTTAAATACACCTGTATGCGTACCGATAGTTGAGCGTGGATTTGTAGATATGGATGATTTCCCTAGAAAAAGAACTAATGGCATATCCTCCATTTTAATGGCGCTAAAATTCGTTTCCATAATCGCTGGAAACAAATATTGGTATTCAGCTTTAGGTAATAAAGAAACAAGACGCTTTTTGGATTCTTCCCCTATTGTTTGACAAAAAGTGGTTTTCCCTGATCCAGACAAGCCAGCAATGCCAAGGGATAGATCTTCAGGTAAGTCGACATCTAAACGGTTAATATTGTTGGCAATAAGTTGATTAATCTTCATTCTGTTTTCCTTCCGTGTTTACTATTTTCACATGGACACTTTATTTATCTAAGAAGAGCGACCTTCAGAAAATGAAAGAACACAATTCATTTAAAGGAATTGCGCTCTTTTTCATAAAGGTTGATTCAATTACTAGGCTAATACTTTTTCAAGCTGACTACCCATGTTAGTCCAAGCGTATTTAGCTCCTTCAATTGCTCCTTGACGAGCTTTTGTTTCTTCACTAAATCCACCTTGATCGAGATGTAACTGAGTTGTACCGTTAGATGCTTGCGATAATGTCCAAGTTACAGTTGTTGTTTCACCCGCACTTGTCCAAGTGTAAGATAGTTTATGTGGCTCATCAATTTCAAGTACCTCACAATCGACAATGCCATCCCACCATTCGTTTGGCTCAGCTCGGAACTGGAATTTATGGCCAACAATCGGCTGAAAATCATTGCTCCAAATCCATTTTGCCAGTGTGTCCGAATCAGTTAAGGCATGCCATACTTGCTCGATGGAACTTGTAAATTTAAAATCTAATGCTACATCTGGTTTCATTTGTCTTCCCCCAATAATAAATGTAATTTTGAAATTCTTGCTTTCCAGAAATCTTCGTAAATCGATATCCAATCTTGTATTTCTTTCAATGGAGCCGCATTTAGCCTATATCTTGTTTCCCTACCTTCTTTTCGAGCGATCACAAGACCTGCGTCTTTCAGGATAGTTAAATGTTTTGACACGGCAGTACGTCCCATATCAAAGTGAGCCGTTAATTCGTGAAGCGGTAACTCATCTGCCTTAGCTAATAAATTAATTAGTTGGCGTCTTGTAGGGTCAGCAATGGCTACATACACGTCACGCTCTTGATGATTGTTATTCAAAACCACCACCCTTTCTATTAAGACACTAAATGGTGTCCTAATTATATGACACCATTTAGTGTCTAGTCAATTATTATTTTGGACATTTTGTTATGGATTTTATACTTATGAATACAAAAAACACAAAGGTGAGCTCCTTTGTGTTTGTATGAATGATGATTGTCTATGGATATTATGCTTTGGAGGACATGCCATAAAACAGGCATCCATCGTTGTTTTTAGGATATTTTTAAGCAAGTTCTAATGGTAAAAATGCATATTCCCCATCTCGAATAATAGGACATTTACGAACCTTGATTGAATATTGGAAAAGTGGTCCATCCAAAACTGTAGTATGGAATTCTCCCCCTTCTCCACAAGGGTCGATATTACGCTCTTCCAATTCTTTTATATAATCAGGAGTAAGTACTCGTCCTAAATCCTCCGTTGTCATGCCTAATGATAAATTTACTGTCACCACCATCGTGACAAACCCTAAGTGAATAAATTCATCAACAGCGTCCCGATGATTCATCTCCCATAATGGCATGCCAAGCTTTAGACCAACCTTTTTCGTCACCTCATCATGCCAGCAGCCGTGTGCAGGCATATCTAAATCACCCGTAACTAACACCTCTGCCCCTTGATGTTTCGCATTTTTTAAAAGTTCGATAAATACACTTTCATAATCCGTCCAACTTGCCGCAGCTGTATAGACTGGCAATCCGATAGAATCGGCTTGAGCCTGTATAAGCTCAGGTGGCATGCCGTGGGATCGAGAGCGTTTCCCTTCCTCCTCTAGCATGACAATAAGACCCATCGCTCGTCCCACCTGTGATGCTTTATATAAAGCTAAAACACTATCCTTTCCCCCACTGAATGAAGCGATAAATGGATGATTGTGCGCATTATTTTTCCAGCCAGTTGTCATTTCTATTTCTCCTTTTACTGTCCATGAAGATCAATCCTTCTTGCATTCTTATTAGGTAGTCGCTATTAAATTTACTTACTTCATCTATTTTTTTCACCAACGTTATTGATAATTTTACATGATAGTGATGTAGTAGGAAATCACTCCTTTATTTTATCACAAGCATGCTGAGAATCTGGATATTTATGTTAAGGTATACTTAACGGTTGATGGAAAAAGGAGGAATGCTATGAGTGATTATGTAAAAGCATTAAGACAACAGCTTGGGACAATGCCTCTAATTTTGGTAGGTTCAACGGTCATTGTCTTAAATAATGAGAAACAAATTCTTCTCCAGCTACGCTCTGATATAAAAATGTGGGGTTTACCTGGAGGAGCGATGGAACCTGGTGAAAGTTTAGAGGATACCGCAAGACGTGAATTATTTGAGGAAACTGGGCTACATACTTCCCAACTACGTTTTGTAACGATGCTATCTGGTCAGCAGGATTATTATCAATACCCAAATGGCGATGAAGTATATGGGGTAACCGCCGTTTTTTTGGCAGAACAAATAGATGGACAGCTTGCAACGGTTGATGGTGAGAGTTTACAGCTAGCCTATTTTTCTTTAGATGCGTTGCCATCTAATACCGTCAAGAAAGCAATAGATATTATCAATACCTATTTATTAAAGGAAAACTTCATTAATAGATGAAAGGTCGTGACTTCGTTGAACGATTTTAAAGCAATGTTATTTGATTTAGATAACACCTTACTTAATAGAGATGAGGCAGTAGATAGATTATTTTTCAAGCTAGTAAAAATGTGTTACAGGGATGTTGATCATACGTTAGAAAATGAAATGCGACAACAATTTAAAGTATATGATGGAACATACTTTGGTCAGCGTGATAAAACCGATGTTATCGCTTCATTTTTTGATGAATTTCCGCCGCAAAACGGCATGCCAAACCATGCTATTCAAGACTTTTGGAATCTTCACTTCCCTCAATGTTTTGCTGTTCATCAGGATACGATAACGTTCATTCATCGTATAAAGCAGCAAGTGAAAGTGGGCATAATCACAAATGGCTCTGTAGAAAGGCAGAAAGCTAAAATAGCCTACACAAATTTAGATCGCTGTTTTGATACGGTCATTATTTCTGAGGAAGTGGGATTTAGTAAACCAGATAAGCGTATCTTTGAAATCGCCTTAAAAAGACTGGATGTCAATCCAGAGGAAACTCTTTTTGTTGGGGATGACTTAGAGAAGGATATTAATGGGTGTCAACAGGCCCATATAAAGGGCGTCTGGTTTAATCCATCCATTCGCAAAAATGACACTGCTATCCAGCCATATGCCGAGATTCATTCGTTGGAGCGTTTAGAAAGTTACTTCATATAGAAGGACAAAACCCCTGAGTTTTCGCCCAGGGGTTAATGTACGTACTATTAATATGCTTGGGCAAACCAAACGGTATGTTTTGCTTCATTCCCACAGCAAATACAAGTCGTTTTTGTTGTTGGTGGATTGAATGGAATATTGCGAGTCGTGTATTTCGTTTCTTCCTTCACTTTTTCCTCGCACACATCTTCCCCACACCATCCAGCAAGTACCCAGCCTGGAATAGTCCCGTTTTCCTTAGCTGTTTCAATGTGCTGCTGTAATTGTGGCAATGTATCAATCGTTGAATGAGCATTTGCCTCTCGGAATTGACGAGCTTTCTCTAGTAATCGTGTTTGCATCGTCGTTAATTCTTTCTCAATGGCTGTCACAACTGCTGATAATTCAATCGTCTGTTTTTCATCCTCATCACGTGCTTTCAGTAAAGCTTGCTTGTTTTCAAGATCACGTGGGCCTAATTCAAGACGAACAGGCACTCCTTTTAGCTCCCATTCGTTAAACTTAAAGCCAGGCGATTGATCTGAATCATCAAGTCGTACCCGAATCCCCTTCGCTTTTAATGTCGCAAAAATTTCATCCAGCTGCTCCATAATTTGAGGATTCTTTTTCCATGGTCCTACTGGAATTAAAACCACTTGGGTTGGAGCAATTCGTGGAGGTAAAACAAGTCCTTGCTCATCCCCGTGTACCATAATGACAGAACCAATTAAACGTGTAGATGTCCCCCAAGATGTTGTGTGTACATATTCGTGCTGGTTCGCTTTATTTAAATATTTTATGTTAAAGGCTTCTGCAAATTTTGTTCCTAAATAATGAGACGTACCAGCTTGCACAGCCTTCCCATTTTTCATCATTGCCTCAATCGAATACGTATCGACAGCTCCTGCAAAACGTTCAGATGGCGTTTTTTGTCCATCATAGACTGGAATCGCTAGAACTTGTTCCACCACTTCTTTATAAATGTCTAGCATTTGCATCGTTTCTTTACGTGCATCTTCCTCATCAACATGGGCCGTATGCCCTTCCTGCCAAAGGAATTCTGAGGTACGAATGAAAGGTAATGTTTTCTTTTCCCATCGGAAGACATTTGCCCATTGATTAATGAGAACAGGTAGGTCACGGTAGCTTTTAATCCAATTTGAATAAAGGTGGCCAATCATTGTTTCAGATGTCGGACGAAGTGCTAAGCGTTCTTCTAATTTTTCACCCGCTGCTTCAGTCACCCAAGGAAGCTCAGGTGAGAACCCTTCAATATGATCCTTTTCCTTTTGGAAGAATGATTCTGGGATTAACATAGGAAAATACGCATTTCGATGGCCTGTGTCTTTAAAACGACGGTCCATTTCCTCCTGTATATGCTCCCAAATTTCGTAGCCATCTGGTTTAAAGGCGATACAGCCACGAACTGGCGTATAATCCATTAAATCTGCTTTTTGAATGGTTTCGATATACCATTTTGAAAAATCCTCTAGTTGTTTTGACATTGTGCTTACCTCCATTTTTTGTAAGTATTTATTTGATGAATTAAAAAAGCACAAAGCTGTCCTTGTATAAAGGACGTCTTTGTGCTGGATCGACGTGGTACCACCTTGAATTTAGCTTTAAGCCAAGCTTAAAACCCTCTAGCGTTTAGTAACGAAAACGACTCGGTTATGTTTTTCATAACTTCTCCGTGGTAGGTGTTCAGTAAAGAAGCGGTGATATAGCTCTCAGCAGGTGCTATATTTTCTGTTTCACTATTCTTACTTACTTGGCCACATCATCAAATTGTAATTTATATTATCTCTCACTTTAGCAAAATTATTCATGAATAGCAATTAATAACTGGAACTATTAGTGAACGACTGTACGATTATATTTGTAAAATCCTCTACAGAAAGTGGCTTACTAAAATAATAGCCTTGAACATACTCACAGCCATGCTCACGAAGTACGTTTAATTCAGCCTCTTCCTCCACACCTTCAGCAACTACTTGTAGGTTGAGCGCATGAGCTAAAGAAATCATTGCAGAAATCATCGCGATACCAGATTTTTCAGGAACGATATCACGAACGAAAGCACGATCAATTTTAAGTACATCCACAGGGAATTTTTTTAAGTAGTTTAGAGATGAATAGCCTGTCCCGAAATCATCTAATGAAATCGTAATCCCAAGCGCGCGCAATTGATTAATCGTATTAATTAAATCTTCTGTATAATCAAGCATGCTCATTTCAGTAATTTCAATTTCTAATAAATGTGGGTCAATGCCTGTTCCAACAATGACTTCCTTCACCATTTCTACAAAGCCTGATGTACTTATATGAATCGGTGAAATATTAACAGCTACACGTAATCTGAGATTATATGATTCATTCCAAAGTTTAGCCTGTGCACAGGCTTTACCTAGCACCCATACACCAATATCATTAATGAGTCCACATTCTTCAGCAAATGGAATAAATCGATCCGGCGGAATATGCCCCAATTCGGGATCATACCAGCGCAATAATGCCTCCATACCAATAATTGTATCAGTTTTTAAATCAATTTTAGGCTGGTAATGTAATTCTAAAAGATCCTTTTTTAATGCTTGATGTAATTTTGTTTCTAGTAAAAGCCATTTATCATTCGCTTCATCCATATTGGCACGGTAGAGGCGATATTGATTTCCTCGCGTAGATTTAGCAGCATACATCGCAATATCAGCATTTTTCAGTAACTCTTCTACAGTGTTTGCGTGATCCGGGAAAATACTAATGCCTATACTAATACTTGCATAAAATTCATAGTTATCTACTACAAAGCTTTCATTAAAGACACTCATAATTTCCTTGGCCATTTCCTCTATACGATTCACATCATTTAAAATCATGACAAATTCATCACTATTGTGGCGATAGAAAGAATTAGAGGTATAATCAATATTCCTTAAACGATTCGACATTTCCACTAAAAACATATCACCGATAATATGACCAAGCCCATCGTTAATGTGTTTAAAACGATTCACATCAATGAAAAATAACGCAAACTTTTCTCCTGTACGTCGAGATTGATGGAATTCATTTTCTAAACGCTGTTCTAATTTACGACGATTTGGTAGCCCTGTTAATTCATCGTGATAGGCTATGTGGGTAATTTTTTTAATATCCTTTTGCGCTGTAATATCGACGCGGATTGCGATATACTGATAAGGCTTTCCCCGATCATCAAGGAATGGGAAAATAGTTGTCTTCACCCAATATAAACTGCCATCTTTCGCACGATTGCAAACCTCGCCATTCCACATTTCACCATTACCGATTGTTCTCCACATCTCTCTAAAGAAAGATTTAGGATGATAGCCTGAGTTCAGTAAACGGTGATCTTGGCCTACTAATTCTTCACGCGTATACTTCGAAATTTTACAAAAATGATCATTAACAAAAGTAATTTTTCCGGTACGATCTGTAATTGCCACAATAATGGAACTATTCATAGCGGAAAAAATATCTTGCAATTCTTTAAGACTGTAGTTCATTTGATTACTACTAGGCGTGATATTCATCATTTTCATTCTCCATTCATTAAAATATGAAGGGTTTGGTACTTTTGCTTTATTTTACAGCGAGGTATAAAGTTGTGGTATATCGCCCTTTTTTCTGTAATTATATTATAGTCTTAGAAAAGCAGTTAATTCAACCCAAATATGAAATCATTCAAAGCAAGGTTGGAATATTTTTTGATATAAAATACAAATATTAGTTATTATTAACATACAAAATTGTCTAATTTTAAGGTTTTTGAATACTTTTGTACTATTGATAGTACTTTCTTTAGGCTATTTCTCCATTAAATACAACATACTAATAACTTATAAATTTATCAGATTGTAAAAGTGCTCAGACAAAATGCCTTACTGTCACTCATAAGCAGCAGTAAGGCATTTTAATAGCTAAAATAGCTAGGAGACCTCATATTCTATTGATCCTCCTGATGTTTTAGCATGCTCATTATAAGCATTTAACTGCTCTTGCGATAAATTTAAAATATAATAGTGAAAATTGATGGGCTCTAATCCATGCTCCTCACATATATGTCGATAAAATTCATAGCCTTCACGATAATCAGTCATCTTTATTTCTTCCTTTCACTTGAACTACTTTTCCTTGTACTTATAACTGTATTTTTATTTTGATAATATTTTTCCATCTCTACTTTATAAATCAACGAATTTTCCGAAATCTTTTTTTAGAAAGATGAAAGCCCAGTCCATTATAATTAGTATGGCTGGGCTTTTCATAAAATATTCGCGTCGGCTTCCGTCATCACCATATCCTTTTAAATCCCTAATTGTTTCGCTTGCATATTATAAGCAGAAAGTTGTTGCTGTGATAACTGTAATACATAATAGCGGAATGAAATTGGTTCTAATCCATAACGCTCACACATTTCACAATAAAATTCATACCCATCTCGATACTTTGACATTAAAAACTCCTCCTTAGTTGAATCTGTTTTATAACAGTTGTTTTTATTTTTATTTAATATATAACAGATTATGATGGACGTCAAGTGCTTATGACAGAAAAAATCATCCCAAGCTTGCATCGCTTTGCTAGCGTTTAGGAACTCCTAAAATAGGGCGTTTTTTAGGTATTCAATGGTAAAATATAAACTTTAGAACGAGGGAATGAAGAAAATCATAGCAGGGATCATTTTAATAGTAGGTTTCGGAATAATAGCCAATATTCCTGCATTCGTAGTGTCTGTATCAAAGCCAGAAGTGGAGGTTAGGCCATTCAAAGTTGTTGTCAATAGTGCATGTATAAAGCTGGATGTACATCCACTAATGGACTGTCATCATTTTTTCGTTCCGATTCGTGCCCTTGCATCACTTGGATTTTCTTAAAGTTTTAATGCTAAGACTAAAATGACAACCGTGGAAAGCAAAAATGGTGATTACTTAAAAATCACTGCAAATAGCCATACTGCCTCTAAAAATGGGCAAGTCGTGCAAATGGAGGTACCTGCGCAAAACCGCAAGTATTCCTCTATGTTTACATTTGTAGAACTTAAAAATGGGCAAGCCATTGCCATTGGACAGCTTTTCCATGAACGAAGAGTACTATCTATAGCCGCAGGGAATATTTCACCGGATATGAGTTTAGATACAGATCCCATCATGGAACCCTATAACCATGGAAAGGTACTTTTTACAGAGTATGAGGACGGTACAACTAAAGCCATTTATGCTGATATAAATGGACATTTTATAGAAAAGAAAATGAAGATGAGCGTTTATTCAAACCTTATCCAAAAGCTTCCTGATCAATGATAAATCGCAAAAACAACCCATCTATCTGTTTAATAGATAGATGGGTTGTTTCAAATTAATTTGGAGCCTGTTGCCAGCTATTTTTTATTTCCTGAATTTGCTGAATATGACGTTGTTCATGAAGATAAATTTGCTCAATCCATTGATCGAGTGGACATTCACCAAGAGCTGGATGCTTCACAGTGCGCTTTGCTAAAGCATCAGTGTCCTCAATCGTTTCTAAAAATCCGAGAAATTCCGCTCTTGTTGTTGCTAGCGATTCCACCATTTTTTGAACATGAAATGGTTCTTCCGAAGGCTCCACTATGCTTGGCGCTTGGAATTTTCGTGTACGGTTTAACAGCAGTTGCATATCTTTTCGTTTAGGAGACGACTGCTCTTGTGATTTTAAGCCCCATGCAACAGCCTTCTTTGTTGCTTCCTCTACTAAAATCAGATGATGGCAGATTTGTGCTATACTCCAATTTTGTGCATCCGGCTTGTCATTAAATTCGGTATCACTTAAATGGTTAATCTCCTGAAGTAATTGCTCTCTTGTGGCATCAAATTGATCCTTTGCAAATAAAATCATACACTACCCCCTTAATCGTTATACCTTTATATTCGACAGAGATGGATGTAAATCATCTTTTATGCACCATATTAAATGGATTGTTTTCTAAAACCTGCTGTAGCTGCTCATCCTCGATATGTGTATAAATTTGAGTGGTTGCTACACTTGAATGCCCTAAGATGTGTTGTAAGCTTCGAATATCAGCACCGGCCTTATACATCATCGTTGCAGAAGTATGGCGCAGCTTATGTGGTGTAAGTCGCTCTTTTTGGAGGCCTGATTGCTGATTAATACGTTTTACGATTTTAGCAACAGTTTGCCGCGTAAAACGTGTTCCCTTCTGTGAGACAAAAAGAGGCTCATCTCCGTTTCCCTTATATGGTGTTTTCCCACTATTTTCATAGTCTGCAAGTGCCTGCATGCAGCTATCATTCAAATAAACAGTACGCTCCTTATTGCCCTTCCCAACGACGGTTAAATAGCGTCCTTGTATAGATGTAATATTAAGCTGGCATAGCTCTGTCACACGAATTCCTAAGTTTAAGAAAAACATCATCATACAGTAATTTCTTGGTGATGCCTGATTGGCAGGTATGCCATCTATAAATTGTGTAGCTTCTTGAAAATTCATATAGATGGGTCTTTTCCGACCAATTTTTGGTGTTTCTAATTCCTCTGCTGGGTTTTCCTCAATGAGTCGCCGTTTACCTTTTAAGTATTTGAAAAAGGATTTTAATGTCGCTACCTTCCGTGCTCTTGAAGCTGCAGAATTTCCGCGCTGTACCTCACAATACTCCATAAAGTAATAAAGGTCCTCCAATGTAATATCTCGAATTTCATCTATTGTAATGGTGGCAATATTAATGGCTGCTAAATTATCTATATCCAGTTCCTCCTGGACAGCTGTATGGAAACGGAAAAATAAAGTCAAATCATATTCGTATTCTTTTCTTGTGCGCTGGGACTTTCCTTTGATGGTCGTTAAATAAACAAGAAAGTCCTTCATGATTTTTGGTTGTTTTGATTTTTGCAACTCAATCACCTCTATTTGCTCTATTTTACCATAAAAAACGTTCCCAAATATAAATTTGGGAACGTTATTGAAAAAACAAGCTACTTTTTTACGTTTTAGAAACATTCGTTCGATATACATGCGAATAAAAAAGATCCTCTTTTATATAGAGGATCTTCTAACTAAATTGTGACAGTTATTGGTTTTTAGGTATAAAGTTGATGTTCGATGAATATTAAAATCTAGTATACTTCTATTGCTTTGTGAGGCGACTCGAAAAATAGAAAGGTGGGTAACTACCTATGTCGATTCGTCTCATAACGCGCATGGTATTATTTGGATAAAACAACTATTTTACAAAAACCGAGTACTTCTGATCGGCTTGTTTTGTAAGTGACCAGTTCGTCGATAACATTTGCTGTAATTTTGTGACCGTTTCCTCATCACACATCAAATGTTGGATACCAGTTTCTAACAGTTGGTAATCTACTCCTTCTTCAAGGTTAAAGCGCAGGTGCAATAAACGTTGGATGCCAGGCAAAGTTACATACTTGATTCGATAATGGCCATGTAACGCATCTAAGAACTCTTGTTCGTCATCCTGAAAAAGTGCCATTGTTTCACTAAATTCATAGTTTGGTACTTGTTCCTGCCAAGCTGATACATCCCCTGCCCGTAAAGCAAGTAAGATCTCCTCGTCTGAATAATTTAATTTAGATAGTTTATCAAGTTCATAAGCTTGCATTAGATTAATGATTGTCATGAATGTTAGCTCCTTTTATGTATTTACTCACAGTGTACCATGTTTTTATAACTACTCAAATTCGGAGGGATCCATATGATGAATTTATATGATTCTAGTCTGTTTTTCGATGAAATGTTTGATGGCAATCAACCGAAGCCCCATTATCGATCTTTTCATCATAAGCTATCCATTTTTTCTCAGGAGCAACTCGAAGAGAAATATCGTCAAGCCCAAGCAAGCTTTCTCAGACAAGGCATTACTTTTACTGTCTATGGTGCACAAGATGGAACCGAAAGGACAATGCCCTTTGATTGCGTCCCTATCATTATTCCTCAAACACAGTGGGCGATTATTGAGGCAGGTGTCAAACAACGTGTAGAAGCACTGAATTTATTTTTACAAGATGTGTATGATGAACAAAAAATCATCCGTGATGGCTATATTCCTAGACAGCTGGTAGAAAAGAATCCATATTTCTCGCCTATCATGAAGGGACTTAAGGTGCCAATTGCTAATCATATATTTTTAGCAGGTATTGATTTAATACGAGATGAAAAAGGTGAATATTTCGTGCTGGAAGACAATTTACGCAATCCTTCTGGCATTTCTTATGTTTTTGAAAACCGTGACGTCATGAAGGAAGTGTATCCAGAATTTTTTTCAAAACATACTATTTTATCTCTTGATAAGCAGATGGCTAACATGAAAAAAACATTGCTTGCCCATCGCCCACCTACTATGGATGAAGAGCGAGAACCAAAAGCTGTGCTACTAACAGCAGGAATGTACAACTCAGCCTATTATGATCACGTATTTTTAGCTCAGCATTTAACGATTCAACTGGTGGAAGGCCGTGATTTAGTCGTAAAGGATTTGAAGGTTTATATGAAAACCATCTACGGTTTACAGCAAATCGATATTATTTATCGCCGTATCGATGATGCTTTTTTAGATCCGGTTGCATTCCGTGAGGACTCCTTATTGGGCGTCCCTCATTTAATGGCAGTTTACCAAGCAGGCAATGTGGCCATTTTAAATGCTGTTGGTAATGGTGTGGCAGATGATAAAGCGATGTATGCCTATGTCCCTCAAATGATTCGCTATTACCTACAGGAAGAGCCGATATTACCGAATGTGAAAACCTATCATTTAGAAGATGAGCAACAGCGAGCATGGGTACTGGAGCATATTCAGGAGCTAGTCGTTAAAAATGTGAGTGCATCTGGGGGCTATGATATGCTGATTGGTCCCCATGCAGATGAGGAAGAAATCGCTTTGTTTAAGGACAAAATTATGATGCATCCATGCCAATATATTGCCCAGCCAACTATTAAATTGTCTAGAGCACCATCCTTTCAAAATGGGCGATTCTATCCTTGCCATGTGGATTTACGTGTGTATGCCATGAAGGGTGAGGATTGTTATGTGTTGCCAGGTGGATTATCAAGAGTGGCCTTACAAGAAGGTTCCCTTGTGGTCAATTCATCGCAGGGTGGTGGTGCTAAGGACACATGGATCTTAAAGGAGGAGTTGCAGCATGCTGAGTCGAGTAGCCGACGCGTTATACTGGATGGCACGGTATAGTGAACGCACGCAAACCAATACACATATATTACAGGTACAGCTGTTGAATATGTTGGAGCAATCTGGGCAAGAACATGATTATATTGATCATTGGGAGGCTGTATTAAATATTTGTGCCTCAAAGGAGGAGTATTTAGCCAATTATACAGCTATACGTGTTAATCCATTAATTGATTATCTTCTGTTTTCTGAGAAAAACGGCAACTCTCTCCTTGCTACATTACGCGCCATTCGAGAGAATGCTCGAGTTACGAGAGATCGTATACCTGCGGAGCTTTGGGAAATACAAAATGCCTTTTATTTAACTAAGCAACAGGACATACTAACAACGGATCGGCCTATCCCATTAATTGATCTTCAAGCTTTTTTACAGGAAGTACGGAAGACCTTGTGGATGGTGACTGGATTAATTGAGAGCACGATGGATCGGGATCTCCCCTTTTATTTCATGCAGATTGGGAAATGGCTGGAAAGAGCAGAAAAAACAATGCGGATGACGTTCATTATTCTCGAACAACAGAAAATAACTGGCCAATCTCTTCATGAGATGGATGGTACGTTTCTATTGGACCTTGCTGCCGCAAAAGAATCATTTTTGCAGAAGCACCGCCAAACCAATCTCTTAACCGTCATTCAATATTTATTGCAGGATGAACATTTTCCTTGCTCGGTCATGTTTTGTCTGAAAAAATTAGAAGAAGCTCTCAAATCCATCGAGCATGATCCTTTGTCGTCAAGATGTTTGACGCTTCATTCGACCATCAAAAGCTTTGTCCTAGGAATCGATCATCTTGATTTTTGGTCAATGAGCGTTGAGGAAGCCATCACAATAATGGAGGAAAGATTGAGTCAATGGATTGCCTTTAGCGAAACATTCTCGACAATCTATCATTTATATGAACCCAGCATACAACCTTGAAAGGAATCCATCACAGCTCCCTTTCAACAGGCAAGTCAGTAAGCAGAAGGAAGCGGACACGATGAAATTTGAAATTCAACATACAAATATTTTTCAGTATGAGTCTGAAGTCGATCAAAGCTTAAATACGATTCGTTTAAAGCCGCGGAGTGATGAGCGTCAACGGCTGTTATCCTATCGAATTGCGATTACTCCATCCTCTCTTACCCGTGAGCATACGGATATTTGGGGAAATACAGTAGGTTCATTTTATATTCCTGAGCAGCATCAAGTACTAGAAATTCATACATCGTCGATCGTCAGTATCCAGCGTGCGCCATTTATTCATCGCATTCAATATTCGCCCGAAATGCAAACTATTTTTCACTCACAGCTATTTTATGAACATTATCTTCCCTATTTAAAAACAACTCATTTTACGTATATGACCGAGCAACAGCTGGAGGAAGTTTTTCATGCAATTGGCCATGCTGAAAATCCTGTGCTCTTTTCGCTTAATTTAATGCAATACTTATACTCTAGCTTTGAATATGATCCTTCAGCAACAGATGTGGGTACAACAGCCAGTGAGGCATTTGCCCTAAAACGAGGAGTATGCCAGGATTTCACCCATGTTATGCTAGGTGTATTGCGCTCTAAAGGAATTCCAGCACGTTATGTTAGTGGTTATTTATATGTCGATGAAAATTCAGCTCTCGTCGGCGATATTGCAACACATGCTTGGGTAGAAGTTATGATACCTGGTATTGGCTGGATTGGTTTAGATCCTACAAATAATGTGGAAGTATTAGAAAACCATATTATTTTATGTATTGGTCGAGATTATAGTGATATAAGCCCTGTTGAAGGGGTTTATTCAGGAGGCAAGCATGATTTAACCGTAAAAGTAAGTGTCAAAGCATTGAATCATTTATAATAAATAATGACATGTGCAGGAATGGCGCCATACGCGATTGCTGCACATTTTTTATTCAAAGCGCTGTTGTCTTTCTGTTAGTACCCATTTGCGAACATAGCCCATTTCTTGCTGAATATGTTCCAGTGTTTTCTCTTCCTGAAACGCCCTTTGCATAACGGTATAACGCAAATCGGTGGCTCTGACGTTTTTTCCAATATCTTTAGACATCGTTTGAAAAATACGTTCCACTGTCTTCGTCGTAATCGGCTTTGTCATGCTTGCCTCACTTACCCACACCCATTCCTCTACCTCTTTGTCATGCATGGCTTCTGTTTCTTCCTTATAATGTGCTAGCATGTCCATAAGTATAGGCGAACACTTTACCTCACGGCGCCCGTTCTGATTGGCAATAAAAAGAGTTGATTTTTCCTTTTGGAAATGCGACCATTTCATCCGTACAAGCTCTGCCGGCTTACAACCAGTTTCCATCAAAACCTGAACAATACAACCATTCCGTCTCGCCAGCCATGCATGCTCTGCTGTTTTTGCATATCGAAAATAAGTTGGCCAAACATTAGCCATTTGCTCTATTTGCTTATTTGTGAGTACTTGTAACGCCTCTTTTTGCCTTTTTTTCGGCTTTAAAATATGTTGATAATCAAAGGGCTCCATCCATTCTCGTAAGAAAATAAAGTCTACAAAGCCACGCATTGTTGCTATTTTATGATTAAATGTATTGATATTGCTATAGGTTTCCTTTAAATAGTGACAATAAATTAGTAATAACTCTTGAAATTGGTGATCTACATACAAGTAATTTTTTTCATGGGCGAAGGATAAAAAATGCTGCCCGTCCATATTGTACTGCTTCATCGTTGCTGCACTTTTCTTTAATGACTGCAGCAGCAAAATATATCTGTTCCACGCATCCTTGAGTGTGATCATGAGTTCCCTCCTTGTTAGCTGAGCGGTAGTTATTTTCATTTTACTATATATTGGGTGCGTATGTTCTTGTTTTTATGTAATATTGTAGTGTCGGATAATCTGTATTCAAAGGTCCATACCCGCTTCCATCATTCAAATGCTTCTTGCATAATTAAGAAACAAATGTTCGACTATTAGTTTCTCACAACTTTTGCTTTCTTACAATAGTAAATTCCGTTCCTCTGTTGTAGAACAATTGCTATTTATTCCACCTATTTTGTATAACAACGCAATTTTATATGAAAATTCGTATAATTTCGTGTTTATCGTTCATTGTGCTATATAATAAAGATATAGAAAATATGTAGGGGGCTCTCTAAAATGCAAGTAAAGACGACTCGACTGGAAGCAGAAGACGCAAAAATTATTTATCAAGAAACTGCTGGGCTAGCAATTATTACAATCCATCGACCACAAGCGAAAAATGCATTAACCGCAAATATGTGGGACCAATTAGCAAAAATTGCCCTACAAGTATTAGATAATCCCAAAAATAAAGTCCTTATTTTACGAGGCTCAGGACAAAATTTCACTGCTGGCTCTGACATTAAAGAATTTAATGCCATCTCTCTCGACAAGGCTGAAGAGGCGTTTATACATATGGAAAAAACCATTTCCACTATTGAGCGCTTGCCGATTCCTACGATTGGTGTGATTAATGGTCCTGCAATGGGGGCTGGGTTGGAATTAGCGTTAGCCTGCGATATCCGTATTGGCTCCGATAAAGCCAAACTCGGCATTCCTGTTGGTAAATTGGGGATCACATTAAATAATAAATTTGCACAGCGTTTAGTACAGCTTGTTGGCCCTGCTACAACGAAGGATTTAGTGTTTACAGGAAGAATGTTTAAAGCAGAGGAAGCTTATAAGCTTGGGATGCTCAATTATCTTGTAGCAGAGAAGGATTTAAATAAATACATGATCCGCATGGGTAAGCTTGTGGCGAGGATGTCTCCTGAATCCTTACTGGCAGTAAAGCAATCTGTCCAAGAATGTCTGGATAGTGTTCCAGCCTTATGGCAAGGCTCCACGCCATTTGTCGGTAATGATTTTGAAGAAGGTTGCCGAGCATTCGTTGAAAAACGCCAGCCACAGTTTACGCGTCAACCTAAATAAAAAACAGGTACTCTTCTCGCCCAATAGCGACGGGAGTACCTGTTTTTTATGACTTTTTCTTTTGTATTCCGGATTTGGCATGAACATGGATAGCATCTAATTCATAGCCAAAATGCTCATAAAATTCCGTCTGCACTGCTTGTTGTAAGTTATATAAACGTTCTGCCAACGGATAATCAATCGGTAACCTTACCTGTAGGGACAATATAGCTTGGACCTGTTCACCTAGCACAAATTGGACTTGCTCCACCTTTTGCACGAAATCTTGTTGTTGACAGCAATACGTAAGTAGCTGGACATACACATGATTACTAATCTCAATATATTCCCGTTGAAAATCAGGACGAACAATGGTTGTTTCCCCAATCTTTTCACGTTTTGTTGAAAAAATCTCCATTCCCTTTAGCACCAGTCGCTTAAAAAAGTTTTGCTCAACTTGTCGATAAGGGATCGGCATGACATGCTTCCCTTGCGTTTGACGTATAAAACGAGCTTTTTGGATGTCCTTAAAGGAACGAACATCTCCCACATCATAATAATGCTCGATAGCCCCTAGCTCCAGCTGCTTTGCAATACTATTCGTCATTTTCGTTGACGTCCCAATAAGTAAAATAGACTCCACTCTATGGCTTGCTAGCGCTTTCTTGACGGCCTCACGGTGCTCCTGATCCGTAAAAATGGCACGCCTTACAGCGGTAATTGTATTTTTTTCAAATTTGGCAGAAACTCCTGCGACTCTCACGCCATTGACAATGAGTAATCCATCATCGATAATCGCCTGTGCGCCTATTTTATGGGCAAAAGACAGAGCACTAGTGCTTTTCCCTGTGCCACTTGGTCCACTTAACGAATATACCTTCAAGGCCCTCACCCCCTCTTATGCTAATGATAGCAGTTAGATCCATCAATTCGCACCAATAATTCAGACTGAAAACTATATAGTAAGTATAATACAACTTCTACATTTACGGAATTTACAGTAGGTTTTCCCAGCATTAGGCATTCCATTTTCGCTAGCCTATGCGCACATCCTCTACATTATATAAATATTTTCTTTTTTCAGAATATCTGTCCCTTTCTGTGCTTTAGTATGATAAAATGTGAACTACTATTCTGTTATACAACTACAAGGAGTGTACTAGTCTTGAAAATCGTACCATCTAAAAAAATGTCATTATTTACACCAGCAATTTTCGGAGATTTGAAAAATTTTGCGAGAGAGCAGCAAGCAAAGGGCATGACCCTGATTGACTTAAGCTTAGGAAGCCCAGATCTTCCCCCACATGCCAAAATTCGTGAACATCTATCTTTTCGAGCAGGTTTAGCTGAATCATATGGCTATACACTTACAGGCACACAGCGTTTTTATGAGGCAGTCAGTCGCTACTATAAGCGCCGTAGCAATGTTGATTTAGATCCCACTACTGAAATTATTCAAACGATTGGCTCTCAAGAAGGCTTAGTGCATCTTCCAATGGCCTTTTGTGATCCAGGAGACATCGTGCTTTCCACAAACCCAGCTTACGTTGCGTATGACGCAGGCATTCACTTAGCTGGTGCAACACCCTATTACATGCCTCAGACAGCTGACAACAACTATCTACCTGACTTAGACGCTGTTCCGGAAGATATTGCCCAAAAAGCAAAGCTATTAATTTTAAACTTACCAGGAAATCCAGTACCAGCGATGCCATCCTTAGCATATTTTGAAAAAGTGATTGCTTTTGCTAAAAAATATAACATCATCGTTTTGCATGATGCAGCCTATTCTGAGTTTTATTTTACGGGCGATGGACCGATTAGCTTCCTTGCTACACCGGGTGCAAAAGAAGTTGGGATGGAAATTAACTCCCTTTCCAAAAGCTTTAGTCTGGCAGGAACCCGTATTGCCTATATCGCAGGAAATGCTGAAATGATCGCGATCATAAAGCAACTAAAATCGAATTTAGATTTTGGTATTTTTGAGCCTATTCAAGATGCAGCTGTCGTTGCCCTTGATCACGCTGAAGAAATTACGGCAAGCTTACGTGCTACCTTCTCTAAGCGTCATCAAACACTGATGAATGGCTTACAGGCACTAGGTTGGGACGCAGCGCCTTCCAATGGCGGGATGTTTGTTTGGGCAAAATACCCATATGATATGGACTGCACAGAACTTGCCTTTAAATTGATTGAGCAGGTTGGCATAGTTACGGTTCCAGGTACTGTATTTGGAACAGCAGGACAAGGTTATCTGCGCTTAGCACTCGTGCAACCAGCGGAAATCCTTCAGAAAGCTGTTGATCGTTTAGCGCAAATACAAGTACTACAAGAAAACTAACATAGAAAACCCTTCTAGCAACATGCTAGAAGGGTTTTCTTAACTATATCCAAACATCATTTTCAGCAGTAAGCGTAGAATTTTCCTCCCCTGTATTCACTACACCAGCAGGCTCTACAAGCAAAATTTTACACTCGGCAGCGGCATAAGGTTTGTGTTCGACTTGGCGTGGTACAACAAACATTTCACCCTCCTTTAATCTCACTTCTCCATCACGGAATTCGATGAGGAGCTCTCCTTCAATAACAATAAACACTTCATCTGTATCATCATGTTTATGCCAGACGAAATCTCCCATTACTTTAACAAGTTTGAATTGATATTCATTCATTTCGGCAATTACCTTTGGTGACCAGTGCTCTTGGAATTTCGCTAATTTTTCTTGAAAATTAATCGGTATGTATGTCATTCCCTTTTCCCCCATCCTTCATCTCCTATTAAAAATACAGCTACTGTCAATCGGCAGTAGCTGTTTCTTCTTTACTTATACATCATATTTTTGATGAACGTCGTCCTCGTAACGGTTATAGCGCTGTTTAAATAGCTTAAATAGATGCGTCACAAGCACTTTAAAAATTGCATATCCAGGAATCCCTAAAATGACACCAGGGACACCGAATAGTGAGCCTGCCGTTAATAATACAAAGATAATTGTAATCGGGTGAATACTGAGCGATTTCCCCATAATTTGAGGTGAAATGAATTTTCCCTCGATTAACTGCACGATCGTCCATACAATCGCTAGCTTAATCAGCATCAATGGTGATGTGACAAGGGCGATAATAACGGCTGGTGTGATGGCAATGACAGGGCCTAAATAAGGCACTACACTTGTAATCATTGCAAGGAAGCCGAGCAATAAAGCATATTTCATACCAATAATTAAGAAGCCAATCGTTACCATTGCACCAATACACATTGATACTAAAATTTGCCCTTGTATGTAAGAACTAATTTGCTTGTCCATATCATGGAAAATTTCAGTCACTTCTTTACGCATACGCGGTGGGCAAACTTTCAGCATAAATTTCGGTAACTTTTCGCCCTCTTTCAGTAAATAAAACAAGATGAATGGTACTGTTACAAGCGATAGAACAATGCCTGTTAATGTTGATAGGAAGCCCGTAATACCGGATGCTACACCTTGTGCTATATTTGCAGCTGTATCCTTCACAGTTTTCACCATATCTGTAGTAAAGTTTTGAACCACTTCATTGTAGTCAAAATTAATTTTATCTAAATAATCGTTAAAACGTGAATGATTAAAGAATGCAACAAATTTTTCCGTAAACTTCATAAAATACTCTGGGAATTCCTGCACTAGGTTCGTGAATTGATCACGTAAAAACGGATAAACCAACACAACGAGCAGTGTTATGACACCAACGACCGCAATGTAGAGAATTAAAATACCCCAAATTCTCGGGATACGCCATCTAACCAAAATCGCCAGCAATGGGCGTAATAAATAGTAGCCAATGACGGCTAGTACCCCTGGTAAAATGACTACTTCAAATAATACTTGAAGCGGGGTAAAGATAAAGGAAACTTGATTAAACATAAAAATAACACATGCAACTAATAATAAAATAACCAGCGTAAATAATAGGTTTCTACCACCTAAGAAACGAATAAACTTGGTTGCTAACAGGTTTGAACGCTCTTTTGGTCTTTCTTTTTCCATATATCCACCCCAATCAAAAAGCTCTACCTTTATATTACAGGATAATGTTGGATTTTGCTAAACATCACTCCAGTGAAATGCCTAAAAAATCACTTAAAAAGGCCTTATTTTGTTCTACATCTATAACGATTGAATCGCCGGCATGACTAAAGTTTTGGAATTGATAGCTACCTTCAATTGGAATCGTTGCTTTTTCAATGTTTACCTTGCCCTTAGATAACAATTTCAGCACTTGTTGCATTTCTTCAGCAGAAGAATAATCCGTTGTAATATAGCCTTGTGCTGCCCCTACGAATTTTGGTAAATGCAATACATTCGCAGGTGTTATAAGTTCATTTTTTAAAGCCTCGATGACCTTTTGCTGACGTGCTACACGACCGAAATCACCTTCCGCATCATGACGGAATCGTGCATAGCCTAGTAACTCCTGTCCATTTAAGTGATGAACACCTTGCTTTAACTCTACCCCAATATTTTCAGACATATCCTTCTCAACATCCATCTCTACACCATTAGGCGCTAAAATATCCACCAACGATTCAAAATTTTTAAAATCAATAAGGGCATAATGGTGAATCGGTAAGCCGAACATATTTGTCAATGTATCCTTCAGCAGCTGTACACCATCTAAGTAATACGCTGTATTAAGTTTATAGGATTGATAGCCAGGGATATCCGCATAAATATCACGCATAAAGGATACGAGTTTAATATCGTTGTTTGATTTATTCCAAGATAATACCATCATCGTATCTGTTCGAGATTTCTCCTCGCCACGTGTATCGACACCGAGGATTAAGTAATTTTCAATATCGCCTTTTAACGTATCGCCAGAAAAATCCTCCTGCTCGACTTGTGTTTGATTGGCAAGCTTTAGTCCACTGCGGTACTGCATGATAGAGTAACCTGCCACTACCATGATACAGAGTAATAATAATGTAAAAATTGCTCTCCCTTTACGAAGCTTTCGTTTTGTAGGGCGTTGTGAGCGTCTTGTATAATCTTGCTCTTCCATAATGACTAACTCCTCTATTTTTTTATAGTTAATGTAACGATTGATTAGCCGGAAAGTTTCATTTAGCTGATAGAGGAAGTCCCATCTTCATCTATCTTATTGTTATTTTACACCCAAATGCTCAATTTTTTCGCCAAACAATGCTATAATATTTTCACAAAAGAAAGGAAGATGTACATGATAGAAAAAGCTACATTTGCTGGCGGTTGTTTTTGGTGCATGGTTAAGCCATTCGTTGAGTGGGATGGTATACATAAAGTAACATCTGGTTATATGGGCGGTCATTTAGAAAACCCAACATATGAAGATGTTAAGAAAGGGACTTCTGGCCATTTAGAAGTCGTCGAAATTGAATTCGATTCAGCCATTTTTAGCTATGAACAACTGCTAGACATTTATTGGATGCAAATCGATCCCACTGATGCTTTTGGGCAGTTTCATGACCGTGGTGAGTCCTATTCAACAGCCATCTTTACTTACACGGATGAACAAAAGCAAATCGCCGAGGCCTCAAAAGAAAAGCTTGCCACTAGTGGACGCTTCGATAAACCTATTGTAACCAAAATTCGTGATGCTGAACGCTTCTATCCAGCGGAAGACTATCACCAAGATTACTATAAAAAAGAAGCTGATCACTATAAGCAAGACCGTGCTATTTCCGGCCGTGATGAGTTTATAACTAAGCATTGGGATAAATAAACAAACGGAGGTGCCTCAATTTTTCATTGAGACACCTCTTTTTTGTAAAAACACATGCATAATTTTAGATGGGTGTTTCTAAAAACGATTGTAGCGCCTCAAAGAAACGCTTGCCGTATTTATCAAATTTCACTTCACCGATGCCGCTTATCTGGCGTAAATCATCCAGTATTGCGGGCTTCTTGTCACATAAATCACGCAATGTTTTATCCGAAAATACTACAAATGGTGGAACTTTCTCTTCATCTGCAATTTCTTTTCGCAACACACGTAAATGTTCAAATAAAGGATCATTATCAGCCAGTTTTTTAACCGTAACAGCTTCTTTCCGCATGACCTTTCGTTGTCCAAGTAAAACTTCTTTGCCATCGGCTGACACATAAATAGTCGGATACGTGCCGTGCTTAACTGCTAATAAGCCTTCAGCAATTAAAAACTCAATAAAGTTCGAGACATCTTTAGACGAATAATGCCCTTTCAAAATGCCATAGGTCGATAAACGTGCAAACCCAAATTCATTCATTTTTTGATTTTTGGAGCCGATTAGTACTTGTGCCACCATCGTCTTGCCGAATTTTTGGCCCATTCGTACAACACAGGCGAGTACCTTCTGTGCATCCTCCGTCACATTCATTACCGTACGGCCATCGTTACAATTATTGCAGCGGCCACAAGGCTCCTCTTGTACTTCACCAAAATACGCTAAAATCGCATTTTGTAAGCAGCCCTCTGTATGGCAATAATCGACCATTGTTTGGAGCTTCGCTAATTCCTGGGGTATTCGTGCCTCATCTTGTGATTGATCAATGAGAAAACGTTGGGTTTGAACATCGCCGGAGGCATACAGTAGTATGCAAGCACTTGGAAGACCATCTCGACCAGCTCGCCCTGCTTCTTGATAATAGCTCTCCATGTTACGGGGCATCTGATAGTGCAATACAAAGCGCACATTACTTTTATCGATCCCCATACCAAAGGCATTGGTAGCCACCATAATGCGTGCCTCATCTTTTAAAAATCGCTCCTGCTCAGACATCCGTAGATCTTCTGATAGCCCAGCGTGGTATTTGGCTACCGCTTCACCCGACCGACTAAGCATGTCATAAATTGCGTCTACCGCTTTTCGTGTGGCGGCGTAAATAATACCGACTTCCTGTTTATTTTTCTGTAAGTAATTTTTAATATAACGTTCTTTATTTTCACCAATTAACACTGAAAGGGCCAAATTATCACGTGTGAAGCCTGTCATCACTGTTGCATCTTCATCAATGGTTAATAATTGCCGTATATCCTCACAAACAGCAGGTGTCGCAGTGGCGGTAAGCGCTAAAACAGTTGGCTTCTGCTGCCATAGTGTAAAAAGTTTTTGAATGGAGCGATAACTTGGTCGAAAATCATGGCCCCATTGAGAAATACAGTGTGCTTCATCCACCGCAATTAATGGGACGGATAAATAGGACAATGCTTGAAGGAAGGAAGCACTTTCAAGTCTTTCAGGTGCAATATATAGTAGTTTTAAATAACCAGCACTAGCTAGCTGCATCGTTTCATTCACTTCTTGTGCTGTTAATGTACTATTTATATAGGCAGCAGGAATATTGGCTGCTCGTAAAGCTTCCACCTGATCTTGCATTAAAGAAATAAGGGGCGATATGACGATTGTGAGCCCCTCAAGCATTAACGCTGGAATCTGATAGCAAATAGATTTCCCTCCACCTGTTGGCATCACACAAAGGCTTGATTGTCCATGTAAAGTTTGTTCAATAATTTGGGCTTGTCCTTGCCGGAAGGCTTCATAGCCAAAATGATGCTGTAGCATTTGTCTTGCTTGCTCCATGCAAAGTTCACTCCTCGGTAGTAAGACGAAGTAGCTTGTACTCGCCCTGTTCATTTTTCATAATTTCATAAAGCATGATGGAATGGGCAAGTGCCTCCTGCCCAGCTGCATTGGTCAATACATACTCCGTTTTAGCACGTACCCGAAGATGCTGATCCACTATTCGAATATCTTGAATATCTGTGTTCGAGAAATGAATCTTCGCCTGTTTGGAGGCATAGTAGGCAACCATGCCTGTCAAAGTGTCTTGCAAATCTTCTGATCCTACAATCGGCTCCATAACACTTGCATCTTGAATAGTTACAGCTCCTTTTAAATGCTTATGGAATGTATCTAAAAAAAGATTGATTTCATCTATATTATACGCAAATATATTTTCACCATATTGGTCGATGGCTTGCTGTACGGCTTCTTGATCACCCTGTTCAATATAAGAATATAAATTTTTTGATTGGGATAGGCGTACACTCGGCTTCATGCCTTCCTTTAACCATTTCTGCATAAACGGTTGAATTTCCTTAATCGGCAATATGTATGGTTGTGCTTCACCTTGCTGCTGACGGTTAAAATAAAGACCGACAATTGCTCCGTTTTCCGCCTCCAACACGGGGCTTCCCAAAGGTAGCTTTTCCTGTGTATCAATGTAATAGGCAGCTATTTTATCTTCGTATTTTTGAATCGTATAGGGTAAGCCATTCACGTAAACTGATAGCTGATCGAGCTCCCCCTCATACATTTTTGGCACTTGCACACTCGCTTTATAAGTCACCTGCAAAAGTGCAACATTATGAGCTGTTGACATAAAATGAACATTTGCTGCCTTTAGCTTATTCTGACCAATTTGCACTAGGGCAGTTGGCTTTGAGGCTACTAGTGCGCCATTTGTTAAAATATAAAGCTCATCATCCTTTTGCTGAATAATAATGCCTGCACCAACTCCATGCTCACCTATCACCTTGACCTCAGGCACTATTTTTTCTTCTTGCTTGGCCACAGTGTTTGTTGGAATCTCTGCTTTTTCTGCTTGAAACCATCCTGCACCTATTTGACTGTCACAACTTGTCATTAGTATTGTAGCCGCTCCTAAAACGAGCATCTTTTTATACATACCTTCACCAAAACTTTCTTTTCAACTATCTCTCTTATCTATCATAATCAAGGACTTAGGATGTTTCAAGTTTACATAATATAATTATTCGAATTTAACTAGTAGTAAAATAGAGCAATCGCTTTAGTTCTATTCCATTCTACCTATTAAAATTTATGGATTCTTTGATTTGCTGTGAAAATGGATGGATTTTAGGCATTCAAAATATTTTTGACAAAAAAAAGACATGCGTTATAAATGGCATGTCTTCTTGAATTAATTTTTTCGCAATAGCCCTGTTGTCGCGATTATTCCAAGCATTAATGCTAGGAAAATGACGTACGTCCATGTATGGTTACCTGTCATGTCATAGCAAACGCCAATCAAAACAGGAATGATTGCACTTAGCATAAAGCCGCCTGAAAATACCATCGATGACCAGCTGTTGGCCTCCTGATCATTTCTAGCTTCATCGAGCGGTAACAGCAAGCCGATCGGAAATAGCCCACTTAGAACAATCCCGATTATAAATACGGCCAGCCACAAATAAATACCTGATAAAAGCCATAATAATGTAAAGCCTATCAGCCCTAAACAGCCTAATGCCACTGCCCAAGCTAATCGATTAGTCCATTTCTCCATAAGCATCGGCACAGCAATATTACCAATCATTTGTACAATGGACATCAACGTCAGCATCATACTCGCTTCCTTAAGCGTCATACCTTTGTCCTGTAAAAGAGGTGTAAGCCACGACATCATAGAGAAAAACAGTGAGGTTTGTAAGCCAAAATACAATAAAATTGACCAAGCACGTACAGTTACCCAAGGATTACGTGCCGGTTCATTTTTAGCCAATTCTCCACCCTCTGCCCCTTGTTCTTTCGGGATTGCCCAGCTCCATAGAATAAGGGCGATTATAGCCAGTAAGGCCCACATACCCAGTGCAACTGTCCACTGATTATCAAAATACTGATAAAAGCTCACAGTCAATGCTGCACTTAATGTCGCACCAACGCCGATGCCAAATGAATAAATACCAATAACAATCGTAAAGCGTTGAGGGAATTTTTTCTTAATAAATGCATTTAATATAGGCCCAATCATCGCAATAGCCAAGCCTGCCGCAAAACTGGTAACAACTAATAAAAGATAGCTTTCTTCGAAAAAGCGTAGCCCATTTGCGAAGATGAGTATAACCATTAACAGCACGATTGCTAATTTTGTTCCAAGCTTACGCTGAAATGGTACAGCAATAGGAGCAAATAAACCCATGCAAAAAACAGGGATGGATGTGAGAAAGCTCATACTCGTATTGGAAACCTGTAAGCTTGTCATGAGGACATTAAAAAGTGGCCCAATTCCCGTTACTGCGGGTCTCATATTCAATGCCACAAAAAATATACTCATTACGACTAAAATCAGTGAAACGGTCCATTGTTTTTTATCCATTTGATTTAATCCTCTCTGCTGCCAGTCAATGGAAGAGTTTTTCTTTTATTCTTCTATCCTTTTACCATGTATTCAATAAATGGTCAATGATGCTCTAAGTGACCGTTCACTACATATTTTCTGGCGACTCAATGCCCAATAAAGCTAATGACTCTTTTAACACAATTGCTACACAATAACAGAGCGCTAGACGTGAATCTTGCTGGGCATCATCGGCTAATATTTTTTGATGAGCATAATATTTATTTAATAAACGTGCTAGCTGTAACGCATATTTTGCAATAATGGATGGGTCTGCCTGATTAAAAGCGGTGTCCACCACTTTCGGAAATTGTTCCAATAATAAAATGATTGGCCAAGCCTGTTGCCCTAATGGAGCAAATGTCTTCATTTGAGAGGGCACATCGCCTTTTGCCAAGATTGAGCAAATACGAGCATAGGTATACTGTACATAAGGCCCAGTTTCCCCTTCAAAATTCATCATTTGCTCGATGGAGAATTCAATATCGTTTAAACGATGATATTTTAGGTCATTAAAGATAACCGCTCCAACTCCTACTTGCTGTGCTACTCGCTCTTTCTGCTGCAAATGAGGGTTTTTGTCTTCTATATTGCGCTTAGCTGTCGCAATCGCCTCGGCTAACACATCAGCTAATAACACCACTTTTCCTTTACGTGTGGACATTTTCTTACCATCTTTAAGCATCATCCCAAACGGTACATGCTGTAAATCTTTTGCCCAGCCGTACCCCATTTTTTCGATCACCTGAAATAATTGTTTAAAATGGAGCGTTTGTTCATTGCCAACTACGTAGAAAACTTTGTTCGGTTGATACTGTTGTTGTCGGTAAAAGGCAGCAGCTAAATCACGAGTTGCATAAAGTGTGGCGCCATCTGTTTTTGTTATTAAACAAGGAGGCATTCCCTCCATCTCTACTACAAAGGCACCATCAGATTCGATTAGAAGCCCTTTGTTTTGTAGCTCTGTCACAACCTCTGTCATTTTATCATTGTAAAAGGCTTCTCCTGTATATTCATCAAAATTGATACCTAGCAGCTGATAAATAGTCTGAAATTCATTTAACGATACATCGCGGAACCATTGCCACAATGCTAACGCCTCTGAATCACCATCTTCTAATGCTTTAAACGCGGAGCGTGCCATTTCATTTAATGTAGGATCTTGTTCGGCCATTGTATGAAATTTAACATAGATCTTTAATAATTCCTCAATAGGGGATGCTGTAATGGCTTCCTTATCACCCCATTTTTGATATGCAACGATAAGCTTGCCAAATTGGGTGCCCCAGTCCCCTAAATGATTAATACGAATAGCCTGGTAACCATTTTTCACGGCAATATTTGCCAAGGCATTCCCAATGACGGTTGAACGTAAATGCCCCATAGAGAACGGTTTAGCAATATTGGGCGAAGAAAAGTCGAGGACAACGCTTCCCATTTCGGTTTGATTCGTACCAAAATTTTGTTGTTCCTGCATAATAAGGCCCAACACTTGTTGCGTTACTTTTTCTTGATTTAAATAGATGTTGACATAGCCACCAACAGATTGCACCTGATGGATCATCTCATTTTGCAATTGGTTCGCTATTTCCGCTGCAATTTGTTGAGGTGGCTTCTTCCATATTTTAGCCAAGGTGAAGCATGGAAATGCCACATCGCCAACTTCTAAACTTTTTGGTTTTTCTAGTAATTGTTCCACGTCTTGAGCTGTTAGCTGATGCTTTAAAATTTCAGCAATATTGTTTGCAATTTGTTTATTCATATATAGTCTCCTCCCTTTTCAATAAAAAAAGCCCCCGCCTCTATAATTAGAGACGAGAGCATAGTAATCCCGTGGTACCACTCTAGTTGCCATTCATAATGACCACTTTCCATTGTTAACGAGGTGACGCCCCGCTATTCTCTACTAGTAGTTCGAGAACCTTCTCCAAAGTGCGCTTCATTCATGGATTCTGTATTAGGCTCACACCATCCCTAACTCGCTTTCCAGTTGTCCCATCAATTACTCTCTTTTTCATCGAATTTTTCTATGATTTTGACATATTTTACAGGAGTCTTCTCTTGGCGTCAACATTTTTTGTATTAAATAATCATTGTCATCACTTCAGGGAGTCTAGAATATCTTGCCTGGTCAGCAACAACGTTGGCACTGATTGCATCTGCATTCACCTTCATGAGTTACAGACGGCATACAAACGATCCAAATAAAAAAAACGCTCCTCATTTAGAGGAACGTTCTTTTTCTATATAATGAATGACATCTGCCATGATGGCATACATCTCTTTTAACTTCAGTTGCTTATTGTCTTTCACTTTTTTCGCTACTTTTTCAGTAACAATTTCTTTTTCAATTAAGCTTTCCCAGCTTGTTCCAGTTGATTCATTGATAAGCACATCTGCCAAATATTGCGCCAGCTCATCTCGCGTAATAGCTTCATCACCCGTGCTATATACCTTATTAATGACAATCTCCAGCTCATCTTTCTTATCGGCTGTACTCTCTCCGCCGGCACGAATCATACTTTCTTTAAACATTTTAGCAAACTTAATTTTCGTTGCTTTACTGTCGACCTTTAAATCATTATCATAACCACCCACTACAAGTCCATAGTTAATTAACGATTGAATGGCTTCATCATACCATTTGCCCTGATAAGGATAGTCCACAGAAAATGAATCGATGTAGGCACCTTGTTTATCCAACTGCTCTCTTAACGTAGCTATTAATTTTTTATCCTTGCTCATTTCTCTAAAAGTAACATCTTGTTGAAGAGCCAGTGCTGCCGCTGTCCCTGCCGCTTCCCCAGTCACCATACCAGTCGGAACAATTCGGGCACTTCCCGCTGCTAAAGATGAATAACCTGCAGAACGTCCTACAACAAGTAAACCATCAATATCCTTTGGTACTAGAGATCGGAAAGGAATCGCATATTGCTTTGGTGCAGAAATGACATAGCCATAATCATGTGGTGTTTGAGCCTGCACATCTACCGGATAAGAGGCAATGCCAATGCTATCCCAATGATCACGATTTTGCCAAATATCGGACATTGGTAATTGATATTCCGCCCAGATATGTCTAGTTTCTCGTACATAAAGCTCTTCTGGGAAGCTGACGATTTCTGCTTTTTCAAATCCAGGGAAGTTTTCCTGTAAATATTTAAGTACATGCAATGTTTCTTTTTTACCTGCAGCAATGGCCGCCTGTTTCGAATTATCATTTAAGCCATCAATCCCGAAAATTTGTAAGGCATTAATAAAATATTCATCATCCACTCGCGCTAAATTTAACCCTCTTAATCTTGTACCTTCTTGTAAAGGTTTATATTCATCATGAAGCTTTGTAAAGCCCCACATAACGGTATGATTCAAGTTAGCCCCGCCAAATACATCTGACTTGGCCGCTTTTTTTACTTGATCCCAATCAACATTTTTCAAGTGAAGCATTAATGTTACAGCCATGCGCTTATCCTTTATCCCTATATCTTCACCACCAACGAAGAAAGGAACTTTAGACATCGTAGCAAAATCCGCATCCTGTGTAGCATCTATGAATGATTTTCCATTTACGACATATGTACCGTATTCATTTTTTAGCTCAACAGACGTTAGTTGGTGTTGTTGAAGATTCGCTTTGACAACTTCCGTTTGCACCGACAATGTTAAATTGGGTTCCTCATCAATCAGCTTTTTAAATGCTGCTTTAGCTCCGACGATACCAAAAGCATCATTGCCTCGAACAAGCTCATGCCATTCTTTAAAAATACCTTCACTGATGGAATTATTATGACCATCACGTGGAATATCTAGGAAATTCAACATCCCATATGTAAATAATCCACCCAATTCTTCACGTTTTTCTACTAATAATGTTTTAGCCCCATTACGTGCTGAAGCAACCGCAGCAGCGACACCCTCAGGCTCACCACCTATGACAATTACATCATATTCAGACTCTATATTGTTAATTGGTACTGGCTTTTTATACTCATCCACTAATTTATTGTATGCCATAGAGTTTGTTATTTCTTTGATAAAATAGTAGCTTCCAAACCCAAGTAAAACTACTAAGATAGAAGTGGCTGTCCATAATAAGCCCTTACCCATAATATACCTCCGATTGTTAATATTTCCAATAACATGTTTATTTTATCATCATTTCCATCTCTTAAAAGAGCTGAATGTCCTATTTGTTTCATTGCCGAATATTGTTTGACATATCATTTACTACCGTATTTTTCCTATAAAATTAGCGCAAAGGATACGTGTATTCCATCATATAGAGAGTTGGGATATTTTTTTCCGATTTTCAGGCAAGGTTCGTTTCGTCACTTACATTAGGCAGTCAAAACGGGGATGTGCTTGTGGGCATAATTAGATGATCTGGATAAATTATACCTGATAAAAAAACAGTCAGAATCATTTTAGTCTATATTTTTGTCAATAAGCAACTAAAACCCCTGTGGTAAATGATGTAAATTTACTATTCTTTTTCAAAAATAGTTAATACACTACTATGTAGACGCATCAACTTCAAATAAAGTTACAAGAAAAAAGATATTTTTCAATAATCTTTCATGGGTTAATTTCTTCCGTCCCTTCAGCATCGATTTACCATTTCACTTCCAACTCAAAATTTGTTATGTTATGTTTTTTATTAAGAAAGAATTTTCAACTACTTGAACTTAGAAATAATAAATGAGGTGCTTGTATGGATCGATTTGAAGTTACTTTTAAAAATAAAGCTGTGCGAATCTGGTTTTACACTGTATTCCCTGCAATTATATTAGCTATTATCTCTATTATTCTTTTGAATAATGAGCAAAATAAATATGTTTCATTAGGTTTGTCACTTGTTGTAATCTTATATTATATTTGGTTTGTTTTTTATACTAAAAAGAAACGTAAATAATAGAACATTTACGTGTCGGAAAGTAAAATCAAACAAATGGCAATGCCCCATTCCAATCATTACGAACAGAGTAAGCAAAAATTGACTGGCTCAAGTTCCGTACAATACAGAACCTAAACCAGCCAATTCGCTGTATCATGAATACGCAAACTTTAAGGGTATATTACCTCATGATTATGCCCCTTTACGTCTACCCTGTAATTTCCAAAAGTTTTTTTTCTATCTTCTGAGCTTAAATGGCCAAACCTATTATACCCAAAAATATAGATGCCATTATCATTTATTTTCCAGTTATATGAATTGCCTATAGTATCAAAACCATAGTAAAACCCTGGTTTACCTAAATAATCAGTAACCCATTGCCCATTTGTTCGTGTTGCATATTTTAAATTACTTGTTTCATGAGCATTTACAATACCACGCTCATATCTTGTTAGATAATAGACATTATACTCATAAGGTTTTACAGCTTTAATCGGTGCTTTTTCTACGGCTACTCTTGAAATGGATTGTCCATCCACATAATATAAAATAAATTCTCTTGTAGTGTTATAAGCGTAGTCCATATAAAAATTGCCCATATCTGTTTTAATCCAAATATCCCCTAATTTAACTATATTTTTATCCTCAACAAATTCCTCATAAACAAATGGTTCAAAATCAGAAAAATAATTGCTATAGAATAATTGGCCTTTTTCTTGGATCACTGCCATAAAACGATCGCTATAGACAATTGATTTCCCCTGAAATAGCCATTCACAAATGCGGACAAGTTTAAGATTTTCAAGCTCCGCTGCCTTTACATCCCTAATAATAATCAAACTATAAGGTTGTAGGTTTTCATTTTTTAAGTAAACTACTTTCTTATCAAAAGCCTCCCCTATATATCTTAAAGGTATATACGTAGAATTATGATGAAGGTTAGCCGCAACGTCCATTTGAATAGAGTGGCCATTCACATCAATAGCCTTGTTTCCGATTTTCAAGGTTATTATTTTATCAGAATTTTTAATAGTTATAGTATTGTTTTTAGCATTGAAATCGACTTTTGCGCCAAACCCTTCAGAAATAAAGCGAAGTGGCACTAAGGTTCTTCCATCTTTGATAAGTGGCTGTACTGCAGAAACCATATTACCATTGACAAATGCCTTTGAGCTTTCAGGCGACATAATGATACTGTTATGAAGATCATTGTCTGTAATATCATTATAATGTTCACTAAGATTTGCTGCCTGTGCAGTTTGACTAAATGGCAACATCCATAAACAAATGACTACTGTTATGATAATTTTTATCCTCATTTTATACTCCCCAATACGTTTTGCATATTTTCAATTTACCTCTACGTTCGCATTTTCCAATATAAGCTAAATTATACACTTTTCTATTGAGAGTTGCCCAGTAAATTACATTTTGTAATTGATAGATTTTTTTGTTTTATAATAAAATTAGTAGTTCGAAGAAAGGATGTTAAAATGCGAGGTATTTCTTTCGAGATTAATAATGAGTATGGCAAGTTTTTATCTGATATTTTTTCAAATATCATTGATCCTTCTTGGTATTGGTCAGTAGGTCCTGGAGAGTCTTACAAAATAGAAAAAGGAACACTTGGTTCAGATTTATTCCCCCACAGTGTTAGTTTAAATGGTCCATCATTCTTAGAATATATTTCAACTAATGAATATTATTTAATATTTACGGATCTAAAGGCTTTTCCTAATATGGAAGAGGTAATGGAAATTAAAAGTTATGACGATTTTTTAAAGAGCACTTGTGAACTTGCACTTTTAATTATAGATTCATGTTATGTCTCCATTTTTTCAAAAGATGAGTCAATTACTCATAAACTTTTCGAACGTGCAAAAAGTTTTCATTACACTAATATTAACTATATCACTAACGAAAATGATACGCGTACAAGTTTGACAGTATGGGGATAACTAATTGATTACTAAAAAAACTATGTTGCCAAAAATCACAACATAGTTTTTTTATTTTAAAATTGTGCTGGATAAACACCAGATCTTGGAATAGGATTACTCCAATTCCAATCATGAATATGAGGGAAATTATATAAAGCCTTTTAATAATCACTTATTTAGCCTTACAACTTTAGTCTTTGTTTTATTTACTAGCATTGCATCTTTTGGATTTGTAACCTGAAGAGTTGCATCCATTTCCGAGTAAAAATTAATCATATAAATACTCTTTAATTTTATTGTTGCTTTGAAAATTCCACCAAATCCTGTGACATTGTACCAATTTCATCTGCCGAGGCATTCAATTGTTCTGTAAGAGCCGCCTGCATTTGCGCAAGCTCACTAATTTTATCCATATAGTCAATAATTGTATCAATAGAAACCTTTATTTGCATTAAACTTGATTCAATATTACCTGTTGCCTTAGCCGAATTAACTGCTAATTTTCTTACCTCTTCAGCTACTACACCAAAACCTTTTCCTTGTTCTCCTGCACGTGCGGCTTCTATTGCAGCATTTAACCCTAATAAATTTGTCTGATCTGCTATCTCTCGAATAAAATGTGATATAATCTGTGTTTCATCTGCTACCCCTTTCGCATCATTGGCAGCTTCTGTTGTTTTTTCCTGTGTGTTCGCCAGTTCCTGTGCCTGCATAGTAATAGAATTAATGCCTACAACCATTTGATTAATAGAAGCTGATAATTCCTCCATACGTGTCATAGTTTCTTGCACATTTTGCTCTTTCATTTTTTCATGTGTAATATCTCGAATAGTTCCTGCCACTCGCAAAGGAGCTCCCTCACTATCACGAAGCGTTGTACCGTTTGCATGAAACCAGCGATATTCACCTGATTTTAATTGAAGGCGATAATCTACTTGAAATGGTGTACGCCCAGAAAAATCTAATAAATGTGCACTAAACGCATCTAATGCAAGCTGCTTGTCCTCTGGATGCAAGCGATCACTCCAAGAGCTCATAATATTTGGAAAATCGTGTTCATCCTTGAAGCCTAATGTTCTTCGAAATTGTTCACTCCACCAAAAGGAATTTTGTGGATTTAATGGATCACCTTGATCTACAATCATATCCCATGGCGCTTCTACTAGAGCTTTATTGATTAAATCATAACGTGTTACATATCCCTGTAATTTTTCCAAGTTTATTTTTTTATCATGAATATTCATCATCATACCAATTATTTGATACTGATCATCTTCAAGATGAGAAGCCATCCCTGTAGTCTGTATCCAGCGCTCTTGACCGTCACGACAGCATATCAAATGCTCCATATTAAAACGAGTTTGTGTTTCTAAACTCTCCTCTAGCATCTTTTTAAAATCAGAACGATGCGCCGCCACTGTAATTATCTTCAAAAAATCTTGAAAACTGTCTTTAACAGCATAACTCTCGAATCCTAAGAGCTCTTTTAATTCTGTCGAAGCTGTAAAAACATTGTTTGGATCATCCAAGCGCCCGTTCAATACTTGTAATTCCCAAAGACCAATTTCATTACTTTTCAATACATTACCCAATTTTTTCTGCAATTGATCTTCAGATTCTTTCCGAAGCCTATTTACTTGATTTAAATTATGTACTAACTGTTTTAATTCCTCATCATTTGTTGAAGCTAAAGTATACTCATAATCATATTGACCCTGTTTAGCCATTTGCAATTGAGCCTCACTCAACTTAATAAGATCGCCAATTGTTATGTTCCGTTCTTTTTTTAAAAACATTCTTAGTTCCCCTTCAATATTGTATAGATTACATGACTAATTCAAGAATCATTTGTTATAAAACTAGAATCATATTTCGTGTTTTTCTCATTATAACCGAAAAAATAGTTAAAAAGCACTCGAAAAATTATATATTTTTTAGATGCACTATATACCTTATATAACGGCTACCTCATTTACTTTAAGAACTATATATTTTTTTGAATCTGTATCCAAATACTCGAATTACTAGTGAATCCCCAGGAATTATATGATAAAAAGAGATCCTTTGATTACTTCTTTCGGGCTATCCAACGCGAAACAAAGAAATCTTTTTAAATACATAATAAATCGATGCTATATTCATAAATTTTAATTGAATTTGTCACTGAAGTTTTATTAATAGAATAGAATTAGTGTGTTATCGAAATTCGATTATATACTTGTTGAAAAAAATTAATATAGAGATAAAAATATGTAGATACAAGTATTAAAGTGTGTTATTTAAAATGGTAATAATAGTCAAAAGAGGAGTTTACTGCGAGAAAACGAATGTTAGCAAAGGGCAAATTTATCAAGGGGAAAACGCATAGCTAGCCCTCTAAACTGCGGAACCCCCTACTATTGAGAGGGGTATTATTTTGAGCCAATCACCAACAGAATTTTTCATTCGTAACTTTGAACATGGAGATATGCCTTTACTTGGTGAGTTGTACCAATCAGTAACAGCAAAAGACAACGCGACATTTTGGTGGGTCGGGGACGAAGATAATTGGAGTAACGTTTATTGCGCATTTGAAGATGGGAAAATGGTCGCTAAGGGGCAAGTTAGCATCATTAATGTTGTCCCTCCTGGTCGTTCAAAAGAGAACAATCACTCTATATATATTAATCTGAAAACCATTTCTGAAAGAGAACAGGACATTACTCTGCTTGACAAAGTCTATCAATATCTTTTAACAAGAGCAAAGCAATTAAAGGTAACTTTACCTCAAGAATATGGAACAATACTTTGTGTTGGTAACGATTCGAAAGAAACAGCAAACAATCAGTTTTTTATCCAAAAAGGATATCTCCCTCTGAATAGTTTGTATAGCATGAATCGAGATTTGACTGAACCTGTTCTTGAGTTAAAACTTCAGGAGGAGTTTCAATTCTCACACTGGAGCATGGAGACATCTAGCGAGGAAAGAGATTACCTTGATATTGAAGCTGAAATTTGGCCAGATGCTCCACTTGGTCTTAATAGGTTGTCTGAATACAAAAATAACAAGCTATGGACATCCATGGTCATACGTCAAATAGACACTATTATTGGCGGACTAATGACATGGCAGGAAGAAGACTACGGTGTAATTGAGGACGTTTTTGTCCGTGAACCATGGAGAAAGCGTGGAATTGCAAAGTTTACGCTTACACAGGCTTTGAAATATCTTAAGTCTCATAAGCTACAAAAAGCTACTCTCATGGTACTAACGACAAATAAATCAGCCTTATCTCTATACGAATCGGTTGGCTTTTATACGGATAAAGAAGAGATAAGATACTTCACAAAACTCAATTAGGTAACAAAAAGAGGGGTGGGCTGCCCCTTGAACTGACCCCTTCGGGTTAGACAAAACAAAAAAGCATCTTCAATTGAATTTAGGGTAATGTATCCTAATATCAATTGGAGGTGCTTATTTTTATGGGAACGAGAGTGAGTTATCCGCAAGAAGTAAAATTAAAAGCAGTTGAAATGAAGTTACAAGGTATTCCTACAAAGGTGATATTAATACCATGTGATGTTTTTTAGCTCACTAGTAACGGACAGAAGCCAATTCATTAAACCAAACCTGATGTGCGTATTGAGCTATTTCCCACTATGCTTCTTTACGAAGGCAAGCGTTTTCTCAGGTGTGTGTTCAATACGGTGCTTACCTACAGACTGAAAACTCGCACCAGTATATTGAGTAAATTAATGGTCTGTTTCACCGTTGATTTAGCAGAGTCTTTTACTTCTATGATATTATCTCGAATATCATTGGTTAGCCCAGTTACTTTGTCATCCAATTTTTGTTTGGAGATTACAGAATATAAAATTCCCACAGCATCGTCTTGGAACCTTTCGTTAAAGTACGTTATTCTATAATCTGGCCCTTTAGATGAAGAAAGACGCATTCCTTAATAAAGAAATGCTCCTGCTTCTTGAAGTTTTGTTCACCATATAAACTTTTGCAGAATACAAAGCCGTTAGGATTTCTCTCCAATTTTACGCAGGATCACATTAGCTGCTTCTACTGCACCACCAGCTTTCCTAAAGCTTTCTGACAGTTTCTGCGCTTCTTCCTGGTATACTCGATTTGTAAGTACTTCAGCTACCGCTGTTGCTAAATACTTTGGAGTTTTTCTATTAAGTTTTAATCCTGCACCGAGCTGGGCAACTCGGTCAGCTACCATTCTTTGTTCGCTATGTTGCGGAAATAAAACCATTGGAACTCCAAAATATAGACTTTCATTCGTACTATTCATCCCGCAGTGGGTAATAAATACATCGGCTTTCTGTAATACCGAGATCTGATCCACAGCGTTTTTCACTATGAAATTTTCTGGTACGCTATCAAGAGACGAAATCTCAGTTTTTTCTCCGACTGACATCACAACATCATAGTCTGTCTTCCCAAATGCTTTGAGACAGTTTTGGTAAAAATCCTGATTCTGATTTAGTATAGTTCCAAGAGAGATGTAGATTACTTTTCTAACTCTTTTATCATTCTGTATCGGTATAGACTGCTTTATGGATGGTCCAACAAAGGCATAGCGCTCAGAAAAGGTATCCGCCATTGGCTGAAATTCTTTCGAAGTGTAAACAATGGTGTCCGTTTCATTATCATTTTGAACTAACGATACAAAATTCTCTACTCGATAACCATGATCATTTAATAGTTTAATTTTTCTGTTAATCCTTCGCATGCCTAGAATCATTCTCCAGACTTCCATGAAACTCCGCTCCATTAGTTTTGCTGTATACTGATTAAAGGCAAACGAAGTAGTCGAACAAATATATGGAATTCCTAGTTTCTCAGCAAATAATTTTCCCCAAATACATAAAGAGTCAGATACAATGCAGTCTGGCTGAATATCCCTTAATTCTTTACACACCTTTTTATCCAAAGCAATCGTTATATCCGCTGCCATTTCAATTAATGCTGCAAAATCTTTGCCAACCTTACGGTCCAATTCTATATGTGTAACTTTAGGTAAGAATTCATCACAAGCCATAAAAAAAGCACCCGTGTCTTCTATTTTGTCCTGAAATTCTAAAAAGGAATAATACCAAACTTGATGACCTTTCTTTATTAATTCGGTTACTACCGGAATAGTGGGGTTGGTGTGACCATGTGCGGGTAACGAAAAAAAGATGATTTTACTCATTCAATCTCATCCTTCGATTCCGCATTTCGAATCATCTCTGCAAATTCTAGGAATGCGTCACTTTTTAAGACAGCGATTCCTTTTGTCGCATCCTCTCCCAAAACAACCAGTTTATCACCTGCATGAATCTGATACATTTCACGTGCATGTTTTGGAATTACAATCTGTCCGCGTTCTCCTACCTTCACAACACCAAAGAACTGCTTCCCTTTAGGACCGATTCGGTTTGCTTCTTCTTCATTCATATTTTGGGATAATTGATCTATGGTTACTTGAAAAATATCACCGAGCATTTTGAATTTGTGAATATCTGGTATAGCCTCCCCGTTTTCCCACTTCGCTATGGTCTGCCGTGATACGTTTACCTTTTCAGCCAATTGTTCTTGACTTAGTTTATGCCTTTTACGCAAAACACGAATATTCATACCAATCATGTTTTTCATCTCCTTTTATTTTTATAATATAGAGGATTTAAGGAGATATCTATCAACAGTTCATAACATTTCTTGTTAAATATTGTGGCAAATATCCATACGCAAGAAAGATATCAAATCCATATTTGATGCTTATTCCATGATCTGACCCGTTTGTGGTAAAAAAAAATCCTGCTTATCAACACAGGATTTTTACTTATTATTAACGTCGTGACTTTATTTCAAATCTACATCCAATTCTAATTGCCTTTTAATTGAGTAAACAGTGTTCCTAGAAAGACCTGTTTCTTGGTGAATATTCATTACTGAACATTTCGTGTTAATAAATGTTTCCCTGTGGCAAAAAATTATCTGAAAGTTCATTTGTCTTTCTCTCCGCTAACTCGTTTGAACCGTTATCTGCTGAACGAACAAAAAATGGTTGATAGAATCACAAAAAGAACTCTTATTCCCAAAATTACTTTGCATGGATTACGTCACACACATTGCACCATCTTATTAAATCAAGGATTGAATGTAAAAGTAATTTCTGAAAGACTGGGGAATACACCTGATATGATTTATAAAGTATACGGACATGTTTTAAAAGAAATGGAAATGGAATCCGTAGCTTTATTCAGTAACAGTTTAAACGGCTTTTCAGATTTATTAGTTACAGATAAATAAACATTTTAGATTTTCCCTTGTTCTTTTAACATTTCATAAAATAGCCTAGCAGCCCTATCTATATTTAACTCTCCTATTGTATAGTAGATTGTTCCCTGTTCAGTTAATTTCACTCGAAGTACTTGACCACTTTCTTTTGCATCTTTTAATTGTGATTCGTAAAACCATATAGCAGTAGGATCTGTTAACTCTATTTCAATATCTGTATTATGAATCTTTATTTTTCTACCCATCCATCCTCTCATTATTTCTAATCTTCCTGTTATTATTTTTATATGCTAGAACTCATGTAATATTCTTACAGTAAAATTACTAAAATAATTGATAAAAAATTAAGAAAAAAAGACTACCTCAGTTAAGAGATAGTCTCAGTATTATTACTTCTTTGGTTTTGGTTTTGGTTTGAATTTGATTTTCTTCTTAGGCTCTTCTTTATTTTCTTCACTTGAATCTGGATTTATTACTTTAGTAAACTTAATCTTCTTATTATCTTTAACAAGTAAATAAGTATCACCGTCAATTGGCTTATCTGGATGTCCTGCGTGTTTCATCAGTAGTGGATTCAAGTAGATATAAAATGAATCTACTTCCTTACCATCACGATATGTCTTACTCTCAAATGCATAGACCGTTCCTGCGATATTGTAATCCTTCTGATATTTTTCAGAGTACTTCTTGTCGTATGTTGTTTCATATACAACGAAATTATAAATATCTCCATATCCGCTTAAATGCTCGTTATATTTTTCAAATACACCATTTTTATCTGGTACGAGTACTTCTGCAGAAGCTACTCCTAGTGTAGATAATGATAAACCTACTGCTAAAACTCCCGCCAATATTTTCTTCATAATTAAAGCATCACCCTTTTCTGTATTATGATACCATTTTACCATTACTATACTATTGTATAAAGATTCTAGCTTAATTTTTTGGTTAAATACTGTTCGAACTTTTTTAGAATACTTGATATTTGTTCACGAGTTATGTAATTTTGTGGATTCGAACCATCTGTAATACCATTAGTTTTTAACCAATTCCAATCATCGACATGATACTTCAATGGTTCACGTACTTTTTGTTTATCTAGTTTATAATCTAATTGTTTCTCTAATTCTGTATTTTCTTTTTGAAGAGCAGTAATCATTTCTTTGAGGTGATTAAACTGTGACATAGTAAGCTCATCTCCATTTTCTTTAATTTTTCCAAATGTATCTTTTCCATAACCTTTATAATCGTACTGTAGGTGATGTGCGTCCCAACCCCAACCACTCTCAAATCCTAATTTTTTTGCATAATTTATTACCTTATCAGCATTTGGAGTTTTATAAGCATTCCACATTGTATTTCCGTTAGCATCCACTAGAACCCAATCTAATGCTTGTCCTACTAAGTGAATGATCTCATAGTTTGAGATTTTCCATTCGCAACATACCGTTACATCCCTCCAACCAATCCATGAAGTAGTATCAATTAGCGATAATAATATTTCTAGTTCCTTCTCATCTGCTGCTTTTTTAACTTTTTTATCAACTTTAATTTTAATATCCTTCCAAAACTTTCCCTGATCTTTAAGCCAACCGTTATCATAAAACCTAGTTAAAATTGCCGATACAAACCTAAATCTGTTAGCTTGAGTTGTCTTATCTAAATGATTAAGTGATTCCAACCAATTCATGAATCCTTCTTTATTAATATCATCCATTGTCTCAAGTTTTAAAAATTTTACATATTTTTGCATCGTCTGGTTATAGGTCAACAATGTTTTATGTCTCAGTCCTTGTAATTGCATTTGTCGATTTACAATTTCAATAGCCTTGGATATGGATAAAGAATCAGATTTTTGTACTGCATTCTTTTTCTCGGATTTCTTAGGTTGTAAAGTTGGCTTAAAAACTACATCTTCCATTCTTAATTCTTTTACCTTTCTAGACATTTAACCTCTTCCCTTCAATAAAATAAAGAAGGTAACAAATTGGGGATAAAATTATTTTATTCACTTCCCAGTTCTTTTCCCTAGAAACGTTTAAATACAAATGGAAATATTTAGATCAATCTATTTTTACATTACTCTCCATACCTCTTTCAATCGATCAATAAAACAATTGCCAATAAACCTTGCTGTCATAATGTTTATAGACTATGGAACATATTTCATGATATACTAGTGCCATTGTGAAAAAAGGAGGAACTTGCATGATTCAAGTTAGTAATGTAGGTCTTCGCTATGGCGATCGTAAACTATTTGAAGACGTAAATATAAAATTCACACCAGGTAACTGCTATGGTTTAATTGGCGCAAACGGTGCTGGTAAATCAACATTCTTAAAAATTCTTTCTGGTGAAATTGAAGCACAAGAAGGTAACGTATCAATGGGCAAGGACGAACGTTTATCCGTCCTTAAACAAAACCATTTTGAATACGATGATTATACAGTGCTTGACACTGTAATTATGGGGAATAAACGCCTCTATGACGTAAAAACAGAAAAAGATGCTATCTATGCAAAGGAAGATTTCTCAGATGAGGATGGTATGCGTGCCGCTGAGCTAGAAGGTGAATTTGCAGAGCTAAACGGTTGGGAAGCTGAGTCAGAAGCAGCGACATTATTAAACGGTTTAGGTATCTCAGATGACCTTCACTACATGCTAATGGGTGATCTTGAAGGTTCAGATAAAGTAAAAGTATTACTTTCGCAGGCTCTATTTGGTCAGCCTGATGTACTGTTACTCGATGAGCCTACCAACCACCTTGACTTAAAAGCTATCCAATGGTTAGAAGAGTTCTTAATTAACTTTGAAAACACAGTCATTGTTGTATCCCATGACCGTCACTTCTTAAACAAAGTATGTACACATATTGCTGATTTGGACTTCTCTAAAATCCAATTATATGTGGGTAACTATGATTTCTGGTATGAATCTTCTCAATTAGCTCAAAAAATGGCTCAAGACCAAAATTCTAAAAAAGAAGAAAAAATCAAAGAATTACAAGCGTTTATCGCACGATTCTCTGCGAATGCTTCTAAATCGAAGCAAGCGACATCTCGTAAAAAAATGCTGGATAAAATCGAGTTAGATGACATTAAACCATCCAGCCGTAAATATCCATTCATCAACTTCCAAATTGGTCGTGAAATCGGGAATGATGTATTAACAGTTGAAGGTTTAACTGCAAGTCATGAAGGCGAATCACTATTCAAAGATATTCGTTTCTCGATGAACAAAGATGATAAAATCGTTTTACTTGGTAGTCCACTTGCTAAAACAGCGCTTCTTGATATCTTAATGGGAGATAAAGAAGCAGATGCTGGTACATTTAAATGGGGTGTAACTACTTCTCAAAGCTACTTCGAAAACGATCATGACAAGTACTTCGAAGGCACAGAAAAATCATTAGTGGAATGGTTACGTCAATATTCTCCTGATGATGAAACAGAAAGCTTCCTACGTGGTTTCTTAGGACGCATGCTGTTCTCTGGTGAAGAAGTGAAAAAATCACCTTCTGTTTTATCAGGAGGCGAAAAAGTTCGTTGTATGTTATCAAAAATGATGCTTGCAACAGCAAACGTGATTTTACTAGATGAACCAACAAACCACCTTGACCTTGAATCGATTCAAGCATTGAACGAAGGCTTAATTCGTTTCAAAGGGGCAATGATTTTCACATCTCATGACCATCAGTTCATTCAAACAATTGCTAACCGTGTGATTGAAATCCGTGAAGACGGCTCAATTTTAGATAAGCAATTAACATATGATGAATTCTTAGAGTGGAAAGATCGCGAAGGTTTAAACTAATCCCAATAAAAATCCTCTACCAAATGTTTGGGTAGAGGATTTTTTCATTTACTTGTCATACCATTTCCTAGCATTTTGATAGAGAATTTTATCCGCAGCCTGGTCATCAAAAAGCTCTTGAATTAATTCAACATCCGCAAATTCAAAAGGTCGTTTTGCTCTTGTCGATGGCAAATCTGTTCCAAACATTAACGCATCTGGATGGATGCTATAGATGGATTGCAAAGCATTTTTCACATTCAATTCTACCCGTCCAAAACCAGTCGCTTTCACACGTACACCCTTTTCTACAAGCTTTAGCAAATGGGGCAACCCTTCCTCCGATAAGCCTAGATGGTCAATTGAAATGGCTGGTAATGCTTCAATCGTGGAAGCAATCTCAGGTAAATATTTAGCATCTATATAAAGTTCACTATGCCAACCCGCCAGCTCATACACTTTTCTTGCAAAGCTATCGAGTCTGGACAAATCCTCTGAACCGCCTCGTTGAATATTGAAACGCAAGGCTCTAACCCCATTTTTATGTAAATGAAGGATTTGATCATCTGTCACTGTATACGGTAATTGCGTCACTCCACAAAATGTGGTGCCTAGTTGTTTCAAAGCCTTCAGTAAATAATTCTGATCAAATCCTTGAAAGGAACCCGAAACAATGGCGCCTCCCTCTACATTGTAAAGAGCTATTTCCTTTTGATAGTCCTCTACTACATAGCTTGGTGGTGTGTATCCTTGATTTTCTATAATCGGAAAATCAAAATCAATAATATGAAAATGTGCATCAAAAATTCTCATTATCCATCCTCCTTTTTTTTAACATATCACAGAAAGAACATAAGCGAAAATATTGATTATTTGCGCAATGTCATAAGTATAACTTATCAAAGATGTATAGGTCATTTAATAAAGACAATAAAAAATGGTATGAAATGATCGTTTCATACCATTTTGTACTATTATTCCTCAAACTTTTTAAAAGCCAACACAGCATTATGACCACCAAAGCCAAAACCGTTAGACAAAGCAATGTTGACGGTTTGATGAAGTGCCTCGTTTGGAACATAATTCAAATCACACTCTGGATCTGGCGTTTCGTAATTGATTGTTGGTGGAATGATATCTTCCATAATACTTTTTAAGGTAATGATGGCCTCGATTCCGCCAGCTGCGCCAAAAAGATGGCCTGTCATCGACTTCGTGGAGCTCACTTTTAATTGATAGGCTTGCTCACCAAATACACTTTTTATAGCCTTTGTTTCCGATTTATCTCCCTCTGGTGTACTAGTACCATGTGCATTGATATAATCGACAGCCGTCACATCAATGTCCCCCATGTTTAAGGCTAATTTCATCGCATTAGCTGCCCCAGTAAAATCAGGCGCTGTAATATGGAAAGCATCAGTCGTGACCCCATAGCCTACGATTTCTCCAAGAATCGTGGCTCCCCTTTGCTTTGCATGTTCATATTCTTCTAGAAACACAACCCCTGCTCCTTCTGACATGACGAAGCCGTCACGATGGCTATCGAATGGTCGACTAGCATGTTCTGGCGCATCATTTCTAGTAGACATCGCCTTCATACGGGAAAATCCAGCAAAGCTCAGCGGATTTATCGGTGCCTCAGCCCCACCTGCTAAAATTCCGTCAGCATAGCCATGACGTATATTTAAAAACGCTTCACCAATTGCTTGGTTACCCGTTGCACAAGCGGAAACCGGTGAAAAGCTTGGCCCTTTAAAGCCTGTTTTTATCGCGATAATCCCTGCGGCCATATTGCTAATCATCATCGGCACCATAAACGGTGACACTTTCCTTGGTCCATTATCAAGCATAGCTTGATGATTCGCTAAAATCGTCTCAATTCCTCCAATACCTGAGCCAATATAAACACCTAGACGTTCCTTATCAACTTGCTCCATATTTATGTTTGCTTGCTCCAAAGCCTGCTGAGATGCAGCCAGTGCATATTGAACAAAAAGATCATATTTGCTTAATTCCTTTTTATCCATGTACTGAGTGGCATCAAAGTCAGTGATAGAACCAGCAATTTGTGTATTAATGCCGCTGAATTCCTCCGTTTCTAACTTTGTAATACCTGATTTGCCTTCTTTAATGTTCTCCCATAGGGCTGATACTGTTTGACCTAATGGTGAGATGACACCATATCCAGTGACAACTACTCTACGTACCATATATTCCTCTCCTTTTTCGATTACTTTAGCAGTTCCTTTAATTGCTCCATCATTTTGTGAAAGAAATCTTCCCCTAAAACCCGCTTGTATTGTAAAGCACCCTTCGTACTAGAAATAAGCAGGATGGCTAATGCCTCTAAATCCATTGTCGACTCAAGTGAGCCATGGTTCTTAGCATCTTGTAGTAAATCCACCAAAACATCTACTTCCATTTGGCTAAGCTGTTGAACTTTTTCTTGCATCGCAGGTGACAATTCTTGATAGTCCGCTTGTAAAGCAGAAATGGGGCAAACACCGTCTTGCTCTAGGAATTTTATCCGTCGTAAAATAAAGGCGATAGGTTTTTCCTCAGCTGCTACTGTAGATTCCTTAATTACTGTATAAACCTCCCCTAATCCTTTTTGAATTCTTTCGCAAACAGCAATCCCTAAGTCTTCCTTTTTTTCAAAATGATAATGAATGCTCGCTTTTGTTACACCGAGCTCTTTCGCTAAATAGTCATAACTAAATGATGTGAAACCTTTTTCTTGAATATTCTTCAATGTTAATTCAATAATTTGTGATTTTCTATTTGTCATGGCTTTATACTAACTTACTAGTAGGTAAGTGTCAACTAAAAATACAGCAGATAAGTTGTTTATCTGCTGGAATTGACGTCTATTTCATTTCTTTTGTTGGTCCCATAACACCCGGTACTGGTAAACCAGCTTGACGAAGTAGAACTGTCATTTGACCGCGATGATGCGTTTGATGATCAATTAATGCACGTAATAAAGCGCCCTTTGGTATTGGCCCTGTAAAGCCATTCACCACTTCTACTAAATCTTCATTTGAAAGTTTTGCCGCTTCCTCTTTTATACCATATACAACTTTCTCATACGCTTGTACGATTTCTACAGCTGTTGTTGGTACAGGATCTTCTTGACGAATCATCGGTACCTTTAAGCCTGCTAGATAACTAAAATATCCAGCTGCTCCTACTAAATGCCAACCAAGCCAGCCAAGTGTACTATGACCCTCTACGATACTTTGATTTAACTTATCGTCAGTTACTGCTTGTAATACTTTCAATGTTCCCTCTGCAGCCATCGTCCATTCCTGTAAAAAATCATCCGCTTGTCTATACATAACCATGCCCCCCATTTTTTAACTACAATTCTATCTTAGTTATTTTTTTTCATAGTTACAAGTTTTCAGCTTTTAGTTTACATAATAAAATTATATATAAACTGCCTATGATTCGTATAATGCACAACATTCACGTATAATGAATAAAAAGTAGCGAAGGAGTGTATCAATGAAACATTCTATTTTCGTACTTGCTCTTGTATTTTTATTGACAGGGTGCAATGAAGAAATGAAAAATGAACCTGTGCCCCCAATTGTTCAAGATCAAGTATCACTACTCACCTATTTCCCACCTGATGGCTCTATCGCATATTTTCAAGGAGAGGGAAACGAATTTGCCAGCTTTACCCTACAAACTACCTATATGGATACGCAACATATTGCTCAAGTTGAAGATAATGGTGGTGTGACCCTATTAAAAATTTATCGCATTACAGATTCAAAGATTGAACTAGTCTATCGTGAACCCGTTGACAGTAACCCAAGCTTACCTAGTACAACTGAGGTTGCAGCTTACCCTGTGCTAGAAACGATACTGCAACAACCTATACAAGTTGGGACAAGCTTCCAAGGCTGGACCATTCAATCCACAACCGCTCAAGTCGATACTGGAACAAAAGTCTATACGAATGTCATCCAGCTCACACGCACTGAAGACAAATTCATAACGACCAAATACTTTGCTCAACGGGTTGGCCTCATCAAAATCGAAGATACGATGGAGTCTGATCAAGAGCAGCCATTTATCGTGACTTCAACTTTACAAAAAATAGAATAGTATGATGGTGATAGGCGTCCTGCTTGGGCGCCTGTTATGTAGCAAAAGGAGGCATCATCCTATGAGTGACCTACATAAGTCTGCTAACGAGCAGGAAGAATTAACAGAAGAAGAATTTATTGAGCTTGTATTAACTGAACAACAAAAAGCATTAGCACAAGAGCAAGAAGAACGACTTTATGGCAAAAAAACAAAAAAGCCCAAACCATTCGTACGCTGGATTGTATGGAGTATGGCATTTGTACTTTTTTTCAATACATTTGCGCTTATTTTTCAAATTTATTCCATTCCGGCTATCGAATTTATTAAAGTATCAACAAAGCTATCCGCACAAGAGGATATACAAACCTATAAAAAAGCTGTCGTGGAAATTTCAACAGGTTCCAGCAAAGGCACTGGTTTCGCCATCTCAAAGGACGGTCTCATTGTCACCAATGCCCATGTAGTAGAACAAGCACAGACATTATCCGTTGTGTTTCCTGATGAAGGAGTAATGGAAGCAACGTTAATTAAAAACTATCCGGATGTTGATTTAGCCTTATTGCAAGTACAGGCAGATCAGCTTCCCTATCTTCCACTAGCAGATGATCCAACCTTCCCTGCCAATGAGCATATCCATTTTATCGGTAACCCCCTTGCCTTTACTGGAATAGCTAATGAGGGGACTTTGCTGGAATCCATTCAATTAGACGATTGGCAAGTACCTGTAATGATGCTGAAAGCACCGGTTTACCGTGGCAATAGTGGCAGCCCCGTCATTGATCAACAGGGTGAAGTCATCGGGATTATCTTCGCAACGATGAAATATGAACCTATAGGGCGAGTTGGCCTATTTGTCCCAGTCCAACAACTTCACCATATTTTAGAACAATCAAACAAAAAATGAACCTGTAAAGTGCAGGTTCATTTTTGTTGGCATTGAATAAGTTTACATAATAATATTATTTATCTTTACTTTCCTGTTTCACAAACTGAGCAATGGCCGATTTCACAGGTATTTTACTAACAACCTCATCACTAACCTCAGCAACCTTTTGGAGCGCATGCAAAAGATTATCATCCCCTGTCCAATGCTTTTCCACCACTTCAGGCCCTAATTTATTAATAATCGTATTCACCACAAACGTCGCCAACACGATATCATCCAAATAACCGCCAAACCCTAATATCCCCTCAGGCATCAGATCCACCGGAAACACAAAATACGCAATGGATGCACCGATCAATGCCCGACTTTTTTTATCCACCCCTGCATCTGTTAACGTTTTAACTAATAGATGAAATAAATCAGGCACAAACATTAAATACGGTGTAAACTTACTACTTTTGCCCTTCTTCGACCCAAGAAAACCAACTAATTTTGTACGTAACTTCTGATAAAAATCCTGCTGTTCCTGATCATTCGGTAATTTCACTAAATCTTCCATAAATAAATCTACCTCCAATAGTAAGTACCTTTGTATGCTATTTTTGTGGCGCTAATTATTTACCTTCATGGCGCTTTCTAGCACTTTTGCGGAGCTATCCGTCACTTTTCTTGTTCTATCCGTCACTTACGCTTCTATCCATCACTTTGCGGACTATCCGCCACTTTTGCCGTCTTATCCGTCTCTCTCACCAGGCTATCCATCTCTTTGCTGATTCTATCCGTCTCTTTGCTCGTTCTCCAGCACTTTCGCGGGCTATCCGTCATTTTTGCTTTTCTATCCGTCTCTTTCACTACGCTATCCTTCACTTACACTTCTATCCAGCACTTCCACCGCGCTATTAACTTTACCCAACAGCACTACTTTATATTTATCCATTTTTAAGATTTATAATCATTGAACATTGCAATGATATAAAAAAAAGACATCCTATTTGCATAGGATGTCTGGGTTTAACGAAAGTAATTTTAATTTCTGAGAATTAAAGTTTAGTTACGTTAGCAGCTTGTGGTCCGCGGTTGCCATCTACAACTTCGAATTCCACTTTTTGACCTTCGTCAAGTGTTTTGAAACCTTCGCCTTGGATAGCTGAGAAGTGTACGAATACGTCGTTTTCACCTTCAACTTCGATGAATCCAAAACCTTTTTCTGAGTTAAACCATTTTACTGTACCTTGTTTCATTTAAGAAAACCTCCAAAAAATAAAAGTGAACAATATGTAATTTCTTCAGCGATTGAAAAAAATTCACATATTACAAAGAGTACCGTACTAACGCGATCACTTTTTGTAATATGTGAATTCATGTTTCCGGTGAAGCAATTAAATTGTTAACCTAAGTATAACCATCATTCATAATATTGTCAAATAAAGAAAATTGTTTTTTTACTTTATTTCCAAAAATATTTTACTTATTTTCCATTTTACATGCAATAATTCCATGATATACTTGTGCGTCATCATCACACGCCTCACAGAAAAAACTTTCATCCTCTGACCAAAAAGCCCAATATTGACCTTCTTTTACTGCTTCATTATCATATGTTGAGCGAAAATGTGCTAATTTATGCTGTAAAGCCAGCTCAAACTGCTCCTTCGCTTCAAATGTATCGTGTGTTTGAATAAAAGCTTCCCAGCCCTCAAATTTCCACCAAGGCTCATAGTCCGCTTTCATGTAAATAATTGTATACATATTTGCCCATTCCTTGCTGTCATAAGATATTTTCATTTTAGCAAACACATCTGAAATGTCTATTAAAACAACCTGAATTATGCTATTATTACCTTATTATACATAATTTTTGGAGGTTTTTATATGTTTTCAAGCATTCGACCTAAAGCTGAGCTAGAAGAACTACTAAAGCGTGGTACTGATTTACGTGCAACAGGCCGATTCCATCAAACATTGGCATTTAATCATTTTAATACGCAAGATGAAGAGCATTTAAAGACGCTCTATGAAAAGCTAAAAGATATTACCCCTTCTATGAATGCCATTTTTCACCATTATTTAAGTGAGATATCCCCTACCTCTCAATTAACCATTAGTGAAGAAAATATAAATCAATACTTAACGCAATTTTTCCTAGCAACACGTGATGACGAGTATGTGGATGAAACTGTCAAGTTTTTCAATTTATTTCGCAAGCATCAATATGAGCCTGGTAAATTAATTGTCGTTTTCAATCAATTCGCCTTCTATATTACTACTTATATTTTACATAACTTTGGGATGAAGCCCAATAAAGCCTTCCAATTTATGAAATCATTCCAGTCTGCTGTCAATGTTGATCAAGAGCTATTAGTGGAAGTTTTAACAGAACGCATCATTGAGAATGTTGTGGGTGAAATATCATCCTTGATGGATGTCAATGCCAAAATCATGTATATGAAAGATTTAGTATTTAGTTTAGATAAGCAAAATGAGGAGATTCAGTCCTCTACAGCTGCGACTGAAGAAATTGCCGCTTCTATAAATGAAGTAGCCCGTATGTCCTCTCATATATCAGAAAAAACAACTGAATCTGTTGACCATGCGACACAGGGTAAAAATGCAATTGAGCATGCATTATCAGAAATTTTTAAAACAGAAGAAACATTTACTTCGATTGTAGAATCTTTTACAGAACTGCAAAAACGAGTAAATGACATTGAACAAGTTGTAACATTAATCAATCAAATTGCGGATCAAACCAATTTACTAGCACTAAATGCATCCATTGAGGCTGCACGTGCGGGTGAACATGGTAAAGGCTTTGCGGTCGTAGCACAGGAGGTACGAAAACTTGCGGAAAGCACGGTCTCAGCTTTAAGCGAAGTCTCTGCAAATGTTCACCATTTAAAGAGCTATTCCAATGACGTTTCCGACTCAATAACAGAAACAACAGCAATCATTAAAGAAGCAACCGTTGAGGCGAAAGAATCGTTACCATTATTGAATGCTATTGTACATGCGATTGAAGGTATTAACTTGGATGTGACCAATACGGCAGCCATTTCCCAGCAACAGGCAGCGGCTATCGATGAAGTCTCCTCTAGAATGATTGAAATATCTAGCTTGCAGGAGGATATTCGAGACTATAGTCATAATACATCAAGTGATATTCATCTTCTAGGGAAAGAAATCAATCGTTTCCGTAATGATATTATTGCCAATAATAATGTACAGCTTTCATCTATTGCCCTTTTACAGCTATCTAAAGCTGATCATATTTTATGGAAGTGGCGCATTTACAATATGTTCCTTGGCCTAGAACATGTTGAGCCAAGCGATGTCTCTTCACATAGAGAATGCCGACTTGGCAAATGGTATACAGCTTCTCGCACGATAGAACGCTTCGGCCATTTACAGGATTATCATGATTTAGACAATTATCATTTACTTGTCCACGAATCAGCGAAGCGCGCGGCGACTGCCTTTAAAGCTGGCAATATCGCACAAGCTGATAGCCATCTAAAAGAAGTGGATGAAGCGTCTACTCAAGTTCTTTATTATATTAATAACTTAATCGCCTATTTAGAAAAGGAACGAGTTATGCAATAAAGAGAGAGGCTCTTCCCCTCTCTCTAATGGTAGGAGGTATTTCCTTGAACAAACGAGCAAGTATTAAATTTTTTGGTGACGTCTACGGGACAGGCTACCGATTCTTTATTAAACAAAAGGCCATTGAATTAGGGCTAAAAGGGTATTGCAGATTGAATGCCGCCGAGCAAATCGAGGTTGAAGTAGAAGGAGCTGAAAAAGCGCTGAATGAATTCCTTCTTTTTGTCCAAAAAGGTGTCAGCCCCCAAGCCGATTCCAACTCATTTTCTTTAGAGCTTTATGATGATTTAAAAGGATATGTACGAATGGAGTCAGACATTGTTTAGTCTGGCTCTTCTTTTTAAAAGTGTTGTAAAACTAAGGTTTATCAAGGTTTTGGCAGTTTTAAAATGACGTTGCTGGGGGGCAAGTTTATTAGGATTGAGGATAATTCCTCAGTCCTTTTTATTTTGCCTTCTACAAAAAAACACCTGCCAATAAGAGTATAGAAAGGAGGTAACAAGAATGGAACTTGAAAGAGTAGTAGCGCTAACAGCATTCGTCAACTTAGCAATCGCAATTATTAACTTCCAAACAGCAAAGTTAAACAACCAGAAAGCGAAAGCACTTGACGAAAAAGAAAAAGACACCACTTCAAAGAAGTAGCGTCCAACAAAAGTTTTAAAAAGAAGGTTAAGGCTGACCCCCTTAGCCTTCACACTAAATATAAATGATTTGCAGTTGTTATACAATTAAAATGAAAAGAAGAGGTGATTTTTCATGACGACTATAACTTTAATTCTCACAGTTGCAGCTCTAATAATTATTGGCGCAACAGTAGTTACAATGAGAAAAAAATAATAAAACTAGGTGGTATCATCCAATGTCGAAAAACTACTCTTTCAATAGTAAAGAAGAATTTATTAAATTAGTTTAAACAGAGATCCTAACATCATCAGAAGTATTGGAGGAATTGCAAATTTCTAGGCAATAATTAAATTCACTTGTAAAACGAGGAAAGCTAAATCCTATCAAAGAGATGCCTCGAGATCGAATGTTTTTACGTGAAGATGTGGAAGCAAGGAAAGAAGCTGCAAAAGGATTGAATGCTAAATACAGACCATATGATGAATAAAAAATTGACCAGGTACTCACTTTCAATTGAGCCCCTGGTTTTTTACGATAAGATGAAACATTAAATAGTCATATTCAGTTAGTGCATAGCTCTTAGAAATAAATGTTTCTTATCTCATAGGTTTATCTTGGAACCACCAGCTACCAACTTCATCAAAGTAAATATTGAGAGATTTTCCTACTAAAGTTGCATCTACAGAAAAATCTTGGTATCGGTATTTATATTGATACTGATTTATAGAACCTGGGTACCCTGTATTGAATTTATCAGTAGTTCTATATAATTTATATGTTAGACTCCCCTTGAAAGTATTCATTGCTATCGTAGTTCCAATACCAGCCCAACTTAATGCATCAGCAACTTTAGTCTCAACTACCTTTTTAGGAATAGCTATTCCCGTTGCTTTAGCTAAAAGAATTGCTGCAGTGATTACTACAACAATTTTCCCAAGTCCATCAACTGACTCTGCAAAACTAACATTACCTGAAGATACATATACCGGTGTATCACTTGCAAAAAGAGATAATGACTCATCTATAACAAACTCAGGTTCACTAACCTTAAGATTCATTTTTTCACCATTTAGAGTGGCTGAACCATCAGATTTGTTATAAATAATAGTATTTTCCTCTCCATTAGTAATGGTTTTAATAGTTATACTTTCATCAGTCTCTACCATATCTACATCAACTTTATTGTTTAAATTTACTAAACTAAAGTTATGTGTATTAGCTGTGGAGCTCGAATTCACTATTGTATATCCGGTATCATTTTCTGCAGCAAAAGAGCTCGAAGGATTAATAAAACTAGCTGGACCTGCAACAAATAAACTCGAACATAATAAAAGTTCTATTTTCCACTTTTTTTCGAATTCTTTCTTTTCAAATAACTACTAGATATTGTGAAAACTACAGCAGCAATACTTATCAACATCCATTGAAAGCCAGTACTTCCTGTTTTATAATAATCATAAAATGCCCAAATCAATATAACTACAATTAGAACAGCAAGCGTAGCTCTTGAAGCTCCTGGATAAGGGTCATAGCCATCGTCTTTTTTTTCATCTTTTTCATTCATATCTATATTACCCCCTTTCAATTTTACATATATTACTATATTCTAAACGAATCTACAAAAACCTTCCGAAATCAATATGATTAGCTAAAAATAAATGAACCTTCATTCTGAATACTATGTCATTTATACCACTGCTGTTGCGTTAATCATTTGTCTTTCATCACAAAAAGCCCATGCTTCAAATTAATGAGTGCCTGGCTTTTTGTGTAACAAGGTAGCTTATTTTATCATCTTACTTCGTATAATTTTGTTGTTTTGCTCTCGTTGTTATAGACTAACTTCAACCCTAATAGTTCAGCTAAATCGCGCACTTGAACATGGGTCCTGCCATCTATAATCACAGCTGGGATGGTCTTAGCATCATTAAGCATTACTTTTGCTTCTTGTGCCTCTTTTACTTCCTCTAAACCATTCTTAATGTCTATTTTGAATTGTTCCTCTGTAATCCCCATACTCGCTAAATACGAATATGGATCTCTGTATGTCGTGCCTTTTAAATTGTCCGTAATCCAGCGGTGTGACTTAATACCGTTGCCTGTACCATCTAATACAACAGGTATGCAAGCCTCTTTTGCAAGCTCTCTTACCAGCCAAATGCAAGCAGCATAATCCTTTTAAATTGCTCTTTATCATTTGTACGAGCAAGCTCTACTTGTGCGTAACTAAGTGGATTACCTTTTGGACCACAACTATACTGCAACTTGCCGACTGGCGCAACTTGAACAATTTTACCGCCACCGCCTACCCAATGAGACGTAAACGCATTAGCTTTATTACGGTTCATGTATGCAATTTCGTTTTCCAAAGCATTTGGACCACAATTATTTGGGTTTCCTGATTCATGAGCAATGACATATTTAACAGATGTTAAAGCAAGCCCACATTCCAACGAATGTAGACCTATTTATGTATATATAGAGTTAAATTTTATTCTTTCATAATCTAATAGCAATATCCAATAAATTTGCGGTTTTAATAATTTGAGCTTCTTTATTAAATAATCTTGTAGCAATACGCACTTTATAACCTAAAGGGCCTTTCATATATTCATTAACCACATGTATTTTGAATTCTTCGCTGTATTTCGCCATATAAAAACACCCCTAAAGTTTAGATTTTTGACTCTAAATTTAGGGTGCAGGACCTTATTGAATGGCCCTTTTGTTTGTTTCCGACATACACATACAAGCGAACGTGTTTATTTTGTAATAATATTTTTGTTAGCGTATTTCCGTACGCTTTTTGATACTCCTATAATATCCCGATTATTCAATAGGTTCTATAATTTAATTACAACTTAACATTACATTAAGTTAGGTTTGGAATAGTATGTTCATATTGTTCATTAAGATTCTTTGTTTCATGACATTAAAATCCCAAATATTAGTTAACTAAAAATTAAATTCGTGTTAACATTTTATAAATCCCATTATTTGGAGGTGTTTTTTTGACAGAAAAGAATAGAACATTGCTTAGCTCGGTTTATTGCTTGGTATTAGGTTCATTAGGAGGATATAGAATCTTTACAAGTAACATAGAAGCTATGTCCATACTAGCAGCATATATTTTCTTTATTACCGGATTGATAGGCTTTGTTTTTAGTGTTGTAAAGTTGTCTAGGATTAAACAAACTTAGCGTTGCTTTATTGCATCGCTTTCTTATTGCTAATGAACAATATCTTTTAATCAACCATTTCCACTCTCTGCATATTTATACTTAACCATTTTCATAATTTGAGCGTGTTTGTTGTAAATGTAATTTGGACTTTTGTCTAACTCATCTGCAATGGAGATAAGCGTTTTGCCCTCCACATGATGCTTGTACAGTATTTGATTATCTAACCCTCTGAATGTATTAATCAGATTTTTCATATCATCCAAGTCATTCATTTTATGGGCTAACTCACGTTCAGCGGCTTCAATAATTTCCTCTAATTGAGCTCCATGGCTTTCTGAAGTCAATTTCATTTTTGTTAGATCGCCTTCCACCCAACGTTTCAATTCCTTCTTATTTCGTTCTAAATTAAATTCGATGTCTGCAATTTCATCCTCTAATTTTTGAAAATTTTTTAACCACTCGTAATGCATGTGCAACACCTACCTTATTTAATCATGTCAAGTAGCATATCTTCTTTTTAATTAAACCCACCCAATACGTTCAGCAGTTTTTTCAATCAGCCATTTACGTTTCTTTAACACCCTACTTCTAGACATATACAAACATTCTGAAATAATCAACCAGTCTTCACCTACACCACTTGGATTCCAGTACCGCATATCGACGATATTTTTTAACTCTTCGCCTATCTCACTATAGAGTTGCTTTATTGCATTAATGATTGTTGTATGTCTTTCTAAAAAAGCATTTTCAGCAAGATTTTCACCAGATTGAGATAGTTCATACTCACGATGTTGTACACGCTTTTTAACTTCTTCGTAGTCTATCCAATATTTTTCTATTACTTCTATTTCATACTTTTCTAATCTCATGAGCTAGCACCATGATTAGTTGTTTGAGATTTATATAATTGCCACGCCTTTTCAAATGATTGTAAACATAAGTAACTAGCATTTTGATAAAATAAATAACTATACAAATTGTCATATGAATTGCTATCCGGGAACTTTGGATCTTGTTTATTATCGCGAGCCAAATCCCCTATTGGTGAATCTTCGTTAATATATTGTAGTATCCATTTTTTAAATGTCATTGTCCTAACTCCTTTTGTCGCTTTGTCGCAACACGTTGCGTTATTGTTGCGGAAATGTTGCGGAAGAAAATCAGTAATATCAAGGGTTTATCTATTATTTATTATTTGTTGCTTAGAAAATCATAAAAATATAAAGGGTGTATGTTAAATAACACATATACTATTACTGTTACACACCTAATGGATTAACAGATTTCTTTCCGCAACACGCAACATTTTCACCTATTTAGTCAAGAAACCCTTATATATCAATGATTGTCCAACTTAAAAAAGCTGCTATTTTGTTGCGATTCTTGTTGCTGTTTTAATTTAAAGTCTTTTTTTTACCTTTGAAGTTCCATTTGCCGATATACGCTTGTCTTTCCATTCCATGGACAAACGAGTAGACACACATTGTTTAGTCTTCTTTTTTACAAAGTGTCAGGCCATAGTATGACCCTAAAAAGGCCTTAATAGTTTATGATCTATGTTCTGTTTAATAATTTTATTTTATACTAGCTATTGCGACTTCTATTAAACCAATCATACATATTGCTAAAAATAATATAGACCAATTAATTCTTCCATATAATTCAAATATATAGATAACACGAATTATACAGTCTAAAAGTATGATGCTAGCAATAATTATTCATAACAACAAGCCATCCACGTTTATTTTCTAATCAAACCGTACATAAACCTAATCATAAGAAATTCGAATCTATACCTATAATTAGTGTTCACAAATCTCTTAAAAATAAGTGGACATAAATAATGAACGACTTATTCCTAGGTATTCTAGGTAATATCATTGAGAAAATTTGCGATTCGCAGTAAAATTTATGTAAGGTTTCATTTTTCATTGAAACTTTATGTCGATTATTTCGTATAAGAAGATAGACATATTGAAATGCAAGGAGGAAAAAACAATGCTTAGTGTTGGACAGTTTTTTTCTAGACATACTGCTAGCTTCGTTATTTCGCTAACAACTGTTTCTATCGCAGCAATAGCAGCAAATCCTGGATTCTTCCTTGGTGGTTTACTGTTTGCTGGTTCATATGCGACGAGTACAGCGTTGCTGAAACATAGACAAAAAAAGAAAGTCATGCAAATAGCAGGTATCACAAAAGAAGAATTCAAACACATTGAAACACAATTATCAACCGCTAATAAGCAAATTCAAACATTAAGTCAAAACTATTTACGTGTACGTTCTGTATCGGCTTTTAAACAATTACTAGAGATGACGCGTATTTCAAAAAATATCGTCAAAATTGTAAAGACGGATCCACGTAAATTTTATAATGTTGAACCCTTTTTCTATGCACATTTACCTTCAGCAGTGGAATTAACGGATAAGTATACAATGCTTTCTAGGCAGCCAGTGAAGGACAAAGAAATTCAGTTGACGTTATCAAAAACGCGTGAAACACTTACGGATTTAAATGATACGATTCAAATTGATTTAAAGGATGCGCTAGCTAATGATATTGACCACCTACAAATGGAGATTGAATTCGCAAATCGTTCTAATCTTAGACGTAGAGAACAATTGGACTGGCGAGGCGATGATAAATGACGGCAAATGAACATGCTTTCGAATTAAATACCATTCCAGGTCTTTCTCCATTAGTACAATCTTATTTAGAAACAACTCCACAAAATGAGGCGATGGCGACGTACGAAACGCTATCGCCTCTTGCGCAAAGTCGAGCCTTACTTTATGCTAGCCAAATTGATTTAACTGATTTTGAATCTTTGCTGTCCTTAGGGCAAGATTCACAGCGTTCCCTATCCCAGTTTGCAGATCGGATGTTAGCGCAGGTGAAGCAAAAAGACGTGACCAAAATCGGTCAAATGCTGGATTCCTTAATGCATACTTTAGATCGTGTAGACCCGACAGCTTTAGAACCGAAAAAGCAAACCTTTTTCAATAAAATATTTGGTAGTAAAACAGAGCCTACTGTGAAACAAACGCTAACAGAATTTGAGCGTATTAGTATTCAGGTGGAACGTATTGGGGTCCAATTGGAACGTGCTCAGCTCCAACTAATTCGTGATGTAGAAAATTTAGAAGCACTTTATACACATAATCGAGGGTTTTTCGAGGAATTAGCTACTGCGATTGCAGCTGGTCAAATGAAAAAACAGCAAGCCATTGAAGTGGAGCTTCCTACAAAAATAACAAGTGTCCAAGCAAATAAACAGCCGCTTGCCATACAACAGCTAAATGATTTCGCGGCACAAATTGAGAGGCTGGATCAACGCATTTATGATTTACAGGTTTCTCAACAAGTAGCCCTTCAAACGGCACCACAAATTCGTATGATACAGCAAGCGAATCAAACATTAGCTGAAAAAATTGAATTTTCCATTGTAACACTAATTCCTTTATGGAAAAATCAATTGGCGATGATGCTTTCCATGCATATGGATCATCACTATGCACAGCTGGAGGAGCGATTATCACAGACACAGGATCGTTTTGCAAGGCCTTCATTTGAACAACAAGTATCGAAATTCAAGGAAACACAACATGAGCTACAAACAGCTATAAAAGATGTCTTCGCCTTACATACGGCGACTGAACAAGAAAAACAACAGTTGCAAGATGCGACGGATATAAAAGGCTATCAGAGGGACTAATGAAAAAAGGGTGGCTCAGTAAATTGTCTGAACCACCCTGTCTTCTTTTTATGCAAAATAATCTTTATAGTAGCCACCGACGTTGCCAGTGTTATCGATGATAAAAATGAACTCTTCTGTTTCATTTTTCACTTCATAGTCTTTTCCTACTGTTAAAACGTTCGATACTAAGTATTTTGATGCATTGGTATGTTTGCAAGTCACTGTTCGTAATGTTGGCGCATCTTTCCATTTTAAATGTAACATATTTTCTCTACCTCTCTTTACTAGCATAAAGCTAATGTCTAATGCTTATTTTATAATATTTTTAGGCTTTTGTGGAGAAAAAAGAAATACAATCCCTAATCTAACCAAAAATAATTTTACATTTGAGGTGTTATAATGAGCTTTGGCGGAGTACCGCAATGGTTTTTTATTATTGCAATAGCATTTGTAATCTGCTTTGTCCTTTATGCAGAGTGGAATTCTAGAAAGTAAGTGAGTCCTTAAATTAGGACTCACTTTTTTCATTTATTGCTACTACTTTAATGTTCGTTTTAAAAACTCTTTCGTACGATCATGTTGAGGGTTTATTAATACTTGTGATGGTGGGCCCTCTTCAACAATTACACCTTTATCCATAAAGACTACGCGATCCGCTACCTCTTTGGCAAATTCCATCTCATGCGTCACAATTAGCATCGTATTGCCTGCATCGGCCAATTGACGCATGACTTTGAGTACCTCCCCTACCATCTCCGGGTCTAGTGCTGATGTAGGTTCATCAAAAAGCATCACTTCTGGATTCATGGATAATGCTCGGGCAATGGCTACGCGTTGTTTTTGCCCCCCTGAAAGTTGGCGAGGCTTTGCGTTTACATATTGATCCATACCAACGATTTTTAAATATTTAAGCGCCGTTTCCTCAGCTTCCTTCTTCGAGCGTTTTAAAACTTTTATTTGACCCACTGTACAATTATTTAAAACATTGTGGTTGTTAAATAAATTGAACTGCTGGAATACCATTCCTAGATGTGTTCGATATTCTTGGATATTGTGTTTTTCGTCTAGGATGTCTTCCCCTTGATAAATAATTTGTCCACCACTTGGTATTTCTAATAAATTAATGCAACGAAGTAAAGTGGATTTACCTGAACCAGAGGAGCCAATTAAACATACGACTTCCCCTTTTTCCACTTGAAAATTAACATCCTTTAACACTTGGTTACGTCCAAATGATTTACTTAAATGCTCAATTTTAATGACTGCCATTTGTGCGCCCCCTATATTGCTTCTTTTTGTTCTTTTTGATAGGCATCTGGTCCATCTAAACGTTTTTCAACATATAGCAGGATACGTGATGCAGTAAATGTCATGATGAAATAAAGAATACAAGCTACAAAGAATGATTCAAAATAACGGAAGTTGTTACCGGAGATAGATTTTGTTTGGAAGAATAATTCAGTTACTCCGATAACGTTTAATACGGCTGTATCTTTAATATTCATAATTAATTGGTTGCCTGTCGCAGGTAGTACGTTACGCGCTACTTGTGGTAAAACTACGTGAAGCATGATCTGGAAGTGATTCATACCGATAGCTGATGCTGCCTCATATTGACCATTATCAATCGACACAATACCACCGCGAACAATTTCTGCCATATAGGCACCTGTATTAAGCGAAACAACTAAAATCCCCGCTGTAATAAAGTGCATGTCTATGCCAAATGCAATATCTAATCCATAGTAGACAACCATTGCCTGTACAATCATTGGTGTACCACGGAAAAATTCAACATAGCATGTGAGTATAAAATTAATAAGCTTTAAGCTATAAAATTTCACACCTTTTTTACGAACTGGAATCGTATGCATAATTCCGATGAAAAATCCGATAAATGCACCAATAATTGTACTTATAGTTGAAATCAGTAACGTATAATACGCACCTCGTAAAAACATTTGCCAGTTGTTTTCAATAATTGAAAGTATCCATTCAAGACTCATGATGTTCCTCCTAACAATGTCATGTTGCTTGCTATCTTTTCGTGCCTTAGCTCTTTTTACTAGTCTATGTTTTATTTCGCTAGGACATTATCATTATGTAGAGAGGTTCTCATTTTAATAATGATGAAATGATAGTGCACGGACTAGCCACTAGTCCGTGCCATTTTTTATTGTGCTGCTGGTTGCTGAGAGATAGCTTCTTCCATTATCGCTTGACGATCATCTTCAGAAATACCTTTTAGGATTTCATTGATTTTATCAAGATTCGCATCGTCTTTACGTAAGCCTACAGCAATTGACGTATTTGAAAGATCTGTATCGAAGCCCTCTTCGAATGCTACGTATGTGAATTTATCGTTGGCAGCAGCTGCGGAAATACCTTCTGGACGTTCTGCAACATAGCCATCAATTTTACCTGCCTCTAAAGCTACACGCATAGCTGGGAAGCTTTCCATTGCTGTTTGTTTATTGACACCTTTAATTTGGTCAATCACATTGTAGTTGGATGTATTAAGTTGTGATGTAATTTTTGCGCCAGAGAAATCTTGAATCGATTTAACGCCTTCATATTTACTGCCTTTTTTAATAACCATGACAAAATCAGAAGTATAGTAGTTTTCAGTAAAATCAATTGTTTTCTTACGTTCTTCTGTTGGCGACATTCCCGCGATGATCGCATCAATTTTATTAGATTGTAGCGCTGGTACTAAGCCGTCCCATTCCAATTTAACGATCACTAATTCCTTACCTAAACCTTCAGCAATTTTTTTCGCCATTTGTACATCATAGCCGCCTGCATACTCTGCGTTATCTGCGATTTTCACTGCACCATTTGCATCATTTTGCTGTGTCCAGTTGAATGGTGGGTAGCCAGCCTCCATTCCAATTCGGAATTCACCGCCGCTTTCTTCTTTATCTGCGCCAGCATCACCTGAACTGCCCTCTTTTTTGTCACTAGTGCCACATGCAGCTAGCACAATTGCCGTCATGATAGAGATTATTACTAACAACCATTTTCTTTTCATGAAAAACTCCCCTTTTCTGTAAAAAAATAAGACAACTGTACGAAAAAAGACCTAAGTTTTGTGAACTTAGGTCTTACCTTTTATGACAGTTGCCCAAATCCTCACTATTATTCCATGTTTCCGAGATAGCACAACCTAGTAAACCTGGAATTGAATTTACTAGGACAGTCCTGCACTTATTCACTGCAGACCCAGCATAAAAGTACGAGCTCCTTTTATACTTCGGCGATATTTCCTTCTTCATTGCGTCTTTGTTTGCTTGTACTCAACAATGAACTAATAAATACCGCGCCTCTACCTCACTGTTATATGTTAGTGAGGTTTGTTTATTTAATTGATATTTAGATACTACTATAAAACTAGTATGTACGTCAAGAGAGTTTTATCATTTTTCTGACTAATGACAATATTAGGGTATTATGCTTGGCCTATCCATTAATAATCTATGTATTTTTGTCAATATAACCGCCGGAAAACCACAAATTTTTACGATCAATGGTTTTTATTCTAAGTAAATAGTTTCGTATTTTCAAAATAACTAAAGACTTTAGTGATACAGAAAACCAAGAAAAAAACCCTGTAAAACAAAGTTTACAGGGTTTAAAGGAATTATGAATTTAATAATAAATCTTCAGGATTTTCGATTAATTCTTTAACTGTTTTTAAGAATCCTACAGAATCTTTTCCATCGATGATACGGTGATCGTAAGAAAGTGCTACATACATCATTGGACGGATTTGAACTTCACCATTTACCGCAACTGGGCGGTTAACAATTGAGTGCATACCTAAAATACCAGCTTGAGTACCGTTCATAATTGGTGTTGACATTAATGAACCGAATACACCACCGTTTGTGATTGTGAATGATCCACCAGCCATGTCATTTAATCCTAGTTTTTTCTCACGAGCTTTAGTCGCTAAGCTAGCGATATCTTTTTCGATTTCTGCGAAGTTTTTGCTGTTTGCATCGCGTACAACTGGTACTACTAAACCTTCTTCAGTTGATACTGCAATACCGATATCAAAGAAGTTATTTAAATGTAATTCATCGCCAACGATTTGAGCGTTTACATATGGGTATTTTTTCAGTGCTGCAACAACAGCTTTTGTGAAGAATGACATGAAACCAAGTTTGATGTCGTTTGCTTTAACAAACTCTTCTTGTTTACGTTTACGAAGTGCCATGATGTTTGTCATGTCAATTTCGTTGAATGTTGTTAACATTGCTGTTGATTGTTTAACTTCTAATAAACGTTTTGCAATTGTTTGACGACGACGGCTCATTTTTTCAATTGTTACTCGGTCAGAATTAGCTGCTGGTGTGAATACAACTGGGCCACCTGTAGTTGCTACTGGTGTAGGTGCCGCTACTGCTGGTGCTGTACCATGTGCTGATACATCTTGTACACGAACACGGCCTTGTGGATCTACTGGAGATACCGCTGCAAGATCGATGCCTTTTTCACGTGCAAGTCGACGTGCCGCTGGAGATGCGATGACACGCTCACCAGAAGTTTCTTCTACTACAGGAGCTGCTGCAACTGGTGCTGTAGGAGCCGCTTGTGGCGCTGCTGGAGCTGGAGCTGCTTCAGCTGGTGCCGCCGCTGCTGGTGCAGCTGCTGCGCCTTCGCCTGCTTCTACGATAGCAATAACTTGACCAACTAGTACAGTATCGCCTTCTTCAGCTAAAATTTGTGTTAATACACCTGCTTCTTCAGAAATGATTTCAGCGTTTACTTTATCTGTTTCAAGTTCAACGATGAATTCACCTTTTTCAACGCGATCGCCCACTTTTTTAACCCACTGTGCGATACTACCTTCTGTAATCGATTCTGCTAATTCAGGGACTTTAATTTCAGCCACTTTCATTTCCTCCTTTGATTAACGTGCATGACGCACATAAAAGGGCTACTGCTTATGGGCAAGTAGCCCAGCTATCAATATTTATATGTTATTATTTAACCTTTACTGGCTCAGCAACTGCTTCTTCAATAAGTGATGATTGAGCTGCTTTATGAGAATCTGCATCCCCTTCAGAAGTTGAGCTCATTGCAGGACGACCTACATAGCGAAGCTTTTTACCTTCTGCAAGTTCATATAATGTTTCTAGTGCATAATTCCATGAGCCTTGGTTTTTAGGTTCTTCTTGTACCCATACGATTTCTTTTACATTAGGATACTTAGCAATAATACCAGCAACTTGCTCTTTTGGGAATGGGTAAAGTTGTTCTACACGAACAATGTGTACGTGATCGAAACCTTCCCCATCTTTCACGCGATCTGCTAAATCGATCATCACTTTACCAGTACCTAATACAATACGCTCTACAGCTTCTGTTTTTGTACCTAAGCCAGGTTGTTCAATCACTTCTTGGAATGAACCATCTGCTAATTGCTCAGCATTAGCTGCTGCTAATGGGTGACGCAATAATGATTTTGGTGATACAACCACAAGTGGACGTACACCTTCAGTGCCTAATAACGCTGCTTGACGGCGTAATAAGTGGTAGTAGTTACCTGCATTTGAACAGTTTGCTACAAACCAGTTATTTTCTGCTGACATTTGTAAATAACGTTCCATACGGCTTGAAGAGTGCTCTGGACCTTGGCCTTCATAACCATGTGGTAATAGAATCACCATGCCAGATTTTTGACCCCATTTAGAGCGTGCCCCTGAAATGAAGTTATCAAACATTACTTGTGCCATATTCGCGAAGTCACCAAATTGTGCTTCCCAAACTGTTAATACATGGCCGTTTTCTAGGTTGTAACCATATTCAAAGCCAACTACCCCTGCTTCAGTCAGTGGTGAGTTGTGCACTGAAAAGGATGCACTTGCACCAGAAATATGATGAAGTGGTGTAAAGACATTACCATTGTTTTTATCGTGAAGCACTAAGTGACGTTGTGAGAAAGTACCACGTTGTGCATCTTGACCTGTGAAACGTACTGGTGTGCCATCTTGGATAATCGTTGCATAAGCTAAAGTTTCCGCGTGACCCCAGTCAATTTTTGCAGATGCAAATGCATCACGACGTTTTTCTAAAATTTTGCCAAGCTTTTTCTGTGGCTCGAAGTTTTCTTCAAACACTAGAAGCTCTTCGTTAATTTTACCTAAACGTTCTGCTCCAACTGCTGTATCAATTTGTGGGAACTCTACTTTTAATTCTTCTGGCATTTCTAATTGATGGTGCTCATCTTTTGAAGCCATTTCTTTTACATGATCATAAGCCGCTTGCATTTCTGCATAAATAGCTGTATCTAAAGCAGCTACATCCTCAGTTGATACAAGACCTTCTGTTACTAGTGCTGCACCATATAACGAACGTACAGTTTCGTGTTTAGATACTAATTTATAAGTTTCTGGGTTTGTAACTGTTGGATCATCCGTTTCGTTATGACCATGACGGCGATAACCAACTAAATCAACGACAATATCTTTGCCGAATTTTTGGCGGTAGTTAGCTGCAAAGCGACCAACTTGTGCCACTGCTTCTGGGCTATCTGCATTCACATGTACTACTGGTACTTCATACCCTTTTGCTGGGTCAGAAGAGTAAACAGAAGAACGAGAATCATATTGTTCAGTCGTGAAACCGATCATATTGTTCGCGATAATGTGAATAGTACCACCTGTTGTAAATCCTTCAGTTTTAGCAAAGTTTAATACTTCAGTTACGATACCTTGCCCTGGGAATGCTGCATCACCATGCACAAGAATTCCTAAGCCTTTTGTGCGATCATGAATCGCTTGACCTGGTTTTGAAGTGTCATCTTGCGTTGCACGTGTAGCACCTAGGACTACTGGATTGCCTACTTCTAAGTGTGATGGGTTGTATGCAAGTTTTACATTCATACCTGAATCACGGTTATAAGAAGCACCCATATGGTATTTCACATCACCTGTCCACCCTTTTGTAATTTCAAGGCGACCATTTTCTGGCATAAATAAATCATTTGATACATGTGCAAAGTCAGAGAACATCATGTCATAAGGTTTATTTAAAATATGTGTTAAAACATTTAAGCGACCACGGTGTGCCATACCAATACGTACTTTTTCAACACTTAACGCTTCTGCTGTTTTAATGATTTCATCAAATAGTACAATTTGCGTATCTAAGCCCTCACCAGAGAAACGCTTTTGTCCTACAAATGTTTTATGGATAAATTTCTCGAAATTTTCAACACGTGTTAAACGATCTAATAAGGCTTTCTTTTCATCAGCAGAAAGTGCTTGTTGGAAAGAGCCTGATTCAATTTGTGTTTGAATCCAATTACGTTCTTCTGTAGCTACTACATGTTCATATTCAAACGCTACTTTATTTGTATAAATAGCTTTTAAATAGTCAATTGCATCCTTACCATTTTTCACGTTTGCTGGCACTTCTTTGAAGAAGATTGCTGCAGGAATTTCTGCTAAATCTGCAGCGCTTAAGTTGAACGCGCTTTCTTCAATTTGAGCTGTTTGTAGTTCACGGTTTTTCAGAGGATAAATATCTGCTGCTAAATGACCGCGTGAACGGATTGCATCGGCTAATTTCACAGCGGCTAACACTTTTTTGTAATCGCCAGCAGGAGCCGCTGCTGTATGACTAGCTACAGCTACTTCACCTTCTACTACTACTGGTGCACCAAATTGTTGGAATAAAGAAACTAACTCCGGTTCTACTTCTTCAGGAGACTGTAAGAATAAGTCGTATTGCTCCATCACATATCCTAGGTTAGGACCAGAGAAAGCTGACCATGGAGAACTTACAGTTGTAACGTTGTTCGACATGAAAAATGACCTCCAAATTTTGCCTTTCGGCAGTTCCATTAATTAAATTGCAATTAATTATATAATATTTAGCCGTTCTTTAAAAGAATGTTTTACACTACTTTTCCATATTTTAAAGAACGTTTTTTCCATCTCAATCTTACTACTCTTCACAAAAAATACAACTCTTTTTAGCAAATTAAGCAATTTTTTTCGCAAAGGATAGAATAATGAAATAAAGCGTGCATTTTTCTTAATATTTTAGCGGGATCTTTAAAGAGAAAACGGTTCCAATATTAACCTCACTCTTGACTTCTACCGTTGCATTATATTTTTCAAGCAACATCTTCGAAATACTTAATCCTAAGCCAGTTCCACCAATTTGACGGTTCCTTGCCTCATCCACTCTATAAAAACGATCAAAGATAAAAGGAATATTGTCTTTTGCTATTCCTATACCATTATCAGCAATTTCTAAACATGCATAATTTCCAGCAACTGAAATAGAAATTTGTATCTCAGGAATTTTTTCACAATAACGAATTGCATTTTCTATTATATTACGAATGATTTGACTTAGTGCATTTTCAGTTATAAATAAAGGCCCCATTTCATCATTTTTCGACAACAAAATTCGCGCTCTTGGGTGTACAAGCCTCATTTCATCGATAACAGCCTCAATCACCGATAGTGCATTTGCCTCACTCATCTCATCTTTTTCCTCACGTCTTGCAAGCTCTAATAACTCCTCAATCATTTTACGCATGCGAGCTATTTCTGTTAATGAAGTATCGATCGACTCCTCTAAAATAGCTGGATCATTTTTGCCCCATCTTTTGAGCAAAGAAAGATGCCCTTCAATTGCTTGGATTGGCGTACGAAGCTCATGAGAAGCATCTGCGACAAATTGTTGCTGCTGTGTAAAAGAAATTTGCAGCTCATTCATCATGGCATTGTACATTTTCAACAAATCACCAATCTCATCGTGTGATGTGTACGTTAGCTGTATGGGCTCATTAAAGCCTTGATCCATCACCGTTTTCATAGAAGCACGTAATTCACGTAATGGCTTCATTAAATAATTGGCTAAATAATACCCAATAGAGCCTGATAACACCAATGCCCCAAGACCAGCGATGAGCATAGCTGTTAATAGATAATGCATAAGCGATTGAAAACCAGTGAGCGGATGGACAACTTGGACATATCCTTGAAAAAAGCCTAGTCGTATTGGTTCATTCATGACCAGTACATCCTGCTTATCAATAGTTGTCTCAAAAATCTCCTGCATGGAGCTAAGTGGTGCAGCAGCTGAAGTATTATTGATACGCAAAATATCCACGCCGTCCGCATTAAACATTCTAACAGTTTCATCTCGGTCGACAATCGATTTGAGCAAACCAGTATTTTGTTGGATTTGTTGGATCGTAATATCCTGTCCCTGGGATTGTAAAAATGAAATGATATCCCTGCTAGTCCGTTCAACCTTGCTTTCCTCATCATTTAAAAGCCATGTATGGAGAGAAATATAAACAACCACGCAAATAATCGTATAGCTTAAAAAAATCACAATACTCGATGTGAGCATCCATTTTTTCTGCAAAGATTGACGACGTAGATACATGAGTAACTTGTTCATTCCCGCATCACATACCCAACCCCTCTAACCGTCTCAATATAGGCATTCGTATCACCTGGGAGCTTCGTCCGTAAATGACGTATATACACGTCTACCACATTAGTCTCTATATCTGTATCGTAGCCCCAGACAGATGTTAAAATATGCTCGCGTGTACAAACTCTATTTTTGTGTTCGATTAATAGTTTCAGTAAATCATATTCTGTCTTTGTGAGGTCAAGTTTATTCCCTTGCACGAAAACTTCATAGGCTGCGATATCTATTTCAATATCACGTAAACTCAAAAATTCACTATTTGTAGGCTCTTTTATTGTTGTACGACGTAAAATCGTTCGAATTCTTGCTAATAGTTCTTCGATCGCAAATGGCTTGACAATATAGTCATCTGCACCAGCATCTAGGCCCGCTACACGATCCATAACAGCATCTCTTGCCGTTATTAATATAATGGGCACTTGAGATTGTGTCCTAACTCGCCGACAAATCTCGATCCCATTGATGCCGGGTAGCATCACGTCTAGTAATAGCACATCAAATGCTTCAGTCGTTGCCAAAGATAGCCCCTCACGTCCCTCGAAGGCAACCGTCACATCATAGCCTTCATGCTGTAGCTCTAGCTCGACAAAACGCGCAATATGCTTTTCATCTTCGACTACTAATATTTTCTTAGGCACATAATCACCTTCTATTCCTAAATAACGATGTAGGATTTTTATCCCTATACTGTTATAGCATAACATCAAATAAAAAGTCTGTCTCACAAGGAATAACTTGTGGACAGACTTTTTTAATAAGCTTCAGAAATAAAGAGATTATTTTTTCCTGCTTCTTTTGATTTATATAAAGCTTGATCAGCCAAATCCATTAATTCATCCAATGTTTGGGCATGATCTGGATAATAAGAAATTCCTATTGAAGCAGTTGGCGTGAACTGATGATCCTCAATCATCCAGCCTGTTGCTAATTCATCTCGGATGCGACGAATAATATGCATAATTTGACTATGCCTTTTATCAATTTCCCTCGTTAAACCTGTTAGAATGACAAGAAATTCGTCGCCCCCTATTCGTATAACGATATCATGACTTCTAACGGTTTTGCTCAGAGCATGACCAAAACTCTGAATAAAAGCATCCCCTGTATCATGACCAAAGCGATCATTGACAGCTTTAAAATCATCACCATCCAAATAAAGCATCGCTACACTTGCATTGTTTTCGTCGGCCTCTGCCAATATAGTAGGAAACTCTTTTTGTAAATAACGGCGATTTGGGAGCTGTGTTAAAGAATCATGATAGGCCAGATACAGCAAATCATTTTCTCTCTCTTTACGATGGGTAATTTCACGGGACACCATCATAATTTGAGAAACTTTTTCTCGATCAGGGTCATGAACCACCGTGACATTAACTTCTGTCCAAATAGGTGTGCCGTCCTTTGCCTTCAGTAAAAGTTCGAACTGGGTATCTGTTTGTCCAGTAAAGTTATTTAAAAATGTTTGCCATTCTTGCTGGCTTTCTGTATCAATAATAGCACTGTAAAATTGACCTTGTAGCTCCACATTTTCATAGCCTAAATATATTTCATAGGATGGTGACGTATAAATAATGATTCCATCCTCATTCGTAATGACAATTAAATCATTCGTATTTTCCGTAATGAGACGGAAAGTACGTTCAATATTTTTTAATTCTGTGAACATTCTTTTCTTGTCTGTAATATCATAGTTAATGGTTAAAATTTGTTCAATCTGACCAAATTCATTTTTTAATGGAACAATGGTTGCCTCCACCCAATAATCAGCATGATATTTTGTGCGATAGCACAACTCTCCCCGCCAGATCTCTCCACTAGCAAGTTTGTCATTGATTAATTGTAAAAAATTTTGTGTTTGGTACCGAGGCTTAAGTAACGCATAAGACTGCCCAATTAATTCCTCTTCGGTGTAACCCGAAGCTTGCAAAAACATCTCGCTCACTTCTGAAATACGGGCTGTACTATCTAAAATAGCAATGGCCGTAGCTGAATTTAATGCCGACTTAAACACTTCAAAGCCGTGAGATTTCGAACGTAGTTCTGCCTTTTGCAAGGTGAACTGTGTGAAATCCTGCATAATAAGAAAGATTGCAAAGGAATTATCCTCCTGCATGACAGGCGATAGTGACAGTAAATACATGCGTTCTTGCTGGTCCAACGTAAGCAGTTTTACAAACTTTTCATGAACGTTTTCTCCTCTAGCCGCTTGTTGTAAATACAATTTAATTTGTTTCACTTCTTCTTTTGGAACAATCGGTAAATCAATAAACATTTTTTGTTTAACGTCTTCATTATCTAATTGAAAATCTTCCATAAAGCTTGAATTCACTTCATAAATCATACCTTCAGCTGATAACACAACAGTCGAAAAAAAGGCATGGTCAAACATGGACCGCATAAACAAAAACTTATCTTCAATACTACGATCATAATGAATTTCCTTGGTGATTGCTAAAACATAGTCCTCCTGGTTATAGTGCAATGGGCGTACAGTTGTTTCATATTTACGAACCTCCGACTGCACATATGCATAATCTACATAGTCAACCTGTATATGTTCTGCAATTGCATGATGATAGTTTTTCTGAATGATCGAAAAATTCCGATTCGAGGTAACGGCGGAAAGCATTTTTCCAATTACATCGATCGATAACAGTTCTCGAGCTGCATAGTTTAAGCGAATATATTGAAAATCTTCCTCTACTTTTTTCATAAGAAAAACAAAATCATTACCAATAAATAATTCATTAAAAAAATCTTCGCTTAAAAGATACTCCATACTGTCACCTCCAGAAAAGGCTATTGCCATCATAATAAAAAACTATGTATATGCTTAATTATACGCAAAAACTAATTCTATTATTATAACATAAAAATCAAAAATTACCTTTCTAGAATTAGATAAATTATATCCTTTTAAGGATATTTTTGATAATTTAACTATTTAAACTTAAAAATACACTACTAAAGATTCATGCAATTGATTAATTATAGATAAAAGTGATAGAATTTACTTGATTTAAAACATGTAAAATAAATTGAACATTTCTGTTCATTTATCAGAATTTACTGACTATTAAACTTAAAATTTTGTTTTTTACGAGCAAAATGATTGCATGAAACAGCTAGCATGTTATATTATATTTAAAAAACTAGTCTTTTTTCGGTATGGTCGAAATCAGTAAGACAGCGGGAGATTATGGAATATCATAGTTATAACGTCTAGTTCTTTGGGTTTTAATTCCAGTACGAATTTTAGTTTTCTTCTTTATGCTTCAACGGAATTGTTTTAACTACCCTAGTAAAGGAGGCGTTTCGTATGCTTAAACATCGAGACCTGCATGAATGTACAGAGCTTTATGAGCTATTATCACACCCTTCTGTATTCCCTTTTGTCCGTCAGAAAGCCACATCCGCTGATGAATACTGGTTTATGACAAAGCAACTGATCGAAGAGGAGGCGAGAGGACTCGCTATCTCGAGGACCATCACTGATGACTGGGGTCAACCAATCGGCACCATTAGTATACACGATGTTGAGGACGGTGCAGGTTTTTTAGGAACGTGGATTGGACTCCCTTACCAAGGAAAAGGCTACAATCAAAAGGCAAAAATGCTTTTTTTGAATGAGTTATTTTTTGAATATAATTTCCATACGGTATTCCTCCGTATTCGTGTTGAAAATATAAAATCACAGCGTGCTGCATTAAAATTACCCTATGTTGTGAGTGCTAATGAAAGTCATCCAACTTTGTTAGCCCAAGTTAATAGTGGAATGGCACAATTTGATCTTTTTAAAATTCCAAAGGATTTATTCTATTTAACAACTGCTTATCAAATGCAAGAAGGCGAAGAACAAGCAATGTAAGCCTATTAAAATAAGAAGAAGCTATGAGGTGTTGTCATCATCGACATCCCTCATAGCTTTTTTAATGACTTTTACTTTTGATAGTGCAATATTAATGACGCCATCTCGTCAGGCGTTTTTGGTTTTTGAGTTTTGGACATCGTTTCAACCATTTCCTCTTTGCGCCCTGTTAGTGTATAAATAGACTTCATAAAGGATTCCTTTGTTAAAGCTTCTTCCTGTAACACTTCTGCGTAGCCTTGCTTTTTAAATAAATTGGCATTCAAAATTTGATCACCACGGCTTTTTTGGGCAGATAATGGCACCAAAAGCATTGGTTTATGAAGTGCTAAAAACTCAAAAATAGAGTTTGATCCCGCTCGAGACACGATGAAGTCTGCTGCATGCATTAAATCGGGCAGCTCTGTCGTCACATATTCAAATTGTTTGTAGCCAGACAATGATTCTAACGACTCATCATAGTTCCCTTTTCCACATAAATGAATCACGTAAAACTGCTTTAACAACTCTGGTAAATTTCCCCTAAGGGCATCATTCAGAACAACGGAGCCTAAGCTACCACCCATGACAAGTAAAACAGGCTTTAATGTTGTAAAGCCACAATATGCTAATCCTTTTGCTCTTTCCCCTTTCAACAATTCAGGGCGAATGATGGAACCTGTACAAGTAGCTTTGTCACTTGGTAAATGCTTCAGTGTTTCCTCAAAAATGGTGAACACATGAGAGGCAAAAGGTAAAGCTATTTTATTGGCAAGCCCAGGTGTCACATCTGATTCATGGATTACGACTGGAACACCCGCCAGCTTGGCAGCCATGACAACAGGGACAGAAACAAATCCCCCTTTCGAAAATACGACTTGCGGCTTTACTTTTTTGATAATACGAAAAGCCTGCATCATTCCAGCAAGCACCTTAAATGGATCTGTAAAATTTTTCATCGAAAAATAACGACGCAATTTACCGCTTGCAATGCCATAAAACGGCACATTAGGGAACGCCTCGCCAATTAATTCTTTTTCAATACCTTGTTCTGAGCCAATATAGTGGACATCATAACCTAGTTCAAGTAAAGACGGGAGTATCGCTTGGTTTAACGATACATGGCCAGCTGTCCCACCACCGGTTAAAATGATTGTTTGTTGTTTCACATGAATTCTCCTATTCCTAAAAAAACATTGTAGGTAGACTACTTTTTGTTTACAGTGTTCTATTTTACTATATGCCGACGAAAAGATATAGATGAAGCAATAAAATTTCAGCTTTTCTCTCTTTACATATGCTATACTTGTTCATTATGTTAATGAAGGAAGTATCATACATGTATCAAACATCCACTTTGAAAGAAAAATACGCACTACTTTTAAAAATGATCATCCCTATTTTAGTGACCCAAGTAGCTATCTACCTTGTTTCTTTTTTTGATGTGTTAATGTCAAGTCGCTATGGGACGGCGGATTTAGCAGGTGTATCGATTGGTTCCTCCATTTGGATGCCGATTTATACTGGACTATCCGGTATTCTCCTAGCCATTACACCGATTGTCTCCCAGCTTGTAGGGGCAAAAAAGGAAATGGATGCTAAAAAGGCTGTTCAGCAAGGCATTTATGTCGCCATTACACTGTCCATCATTATTTTCTTTGGACTTTTCTTCGGCATCGATTGGATACTTAGCAAGATGAGTTTAGAAACATCTGTACATAATATAGCAAAGGGCTACATCTATGCGATGTGTGCTGGTCTTTTGCCACTATTTTTATTTTTTGTTATGCGTTGTTTCATTGATGCACTAGGCCAAACACGTGTCACGATGATCATTACCTTAATGACAACGCCCATTAATATCGTATTAAATTACATCTTTATTTTCGGAAAATTCGGATCACCTGAGCTTGGTGGGATTGGAGCAGGTGTAGCCACAGCAATTACTTACTGGCTAATCTTCTTAATTACTGCTTGGATTATCGCAAAACGAGTGCCTTTCGAACGCTTCCGTATGTTTCACAATTGGCGCAAGCCTTCATGGCTACAATGGAAGGAAATTTTGCTAATTGGTGTGCCGATAGGCATTTCACTTTTCGCAGAAACAAGTATCTTTTCGGCCGTCACAATGATGATGAGTAATTTTAGCACAATCATCATCGCAGCACATCAAATTGCGATTAATTTTACCTCTCTCCTTTATATGGTGCCCCTAAGTATTTCAATGGGTGTCACGATATTGGTAGGCTTTGAGATTGGTGCAGGTCGGATGCGGGATGCACGTACTTATAGTTACCTTTGTGTTGGTACTGCCATCGTCTTTAGTTTTATTTCTGCTTGCATACTCTTTATTTTGCGAGAACCCGTTGCACATATGTACACGACAGATAGCAATGTAATTGAATATGCTGTGCAGTTTTTAGTCTTTGCCGCTATTTTTCAGCTATCTGATTCTATTCAAGCCCCTGTGCAAGGAGCTTTAAGAGGTTACAAAGATGTGATGATAACATTTATTATGGCTATTATTTCTTACTGGGTAATTGGTTTACCAGTTGGTTATATGCTTGCGACCCACACAGATTTAGGGCCTTTTGGCTATTGGATTGGACTCGTCGCAGGATTGACTACTGGCGCTGCTACGCTATTGATTCGCTTGCTCCTTGTTCAAAAAAGAGTGACTGTTGCATAATAAAAATCGCCTTTTCCTTAGTTCTAGGAAAGGCGATTTTTTAACGTAAAACTCCTGTTCGAATAATTTTTACATCCACTTTCGGTTTAAGTAATAAAGAGGTAAATTCTGTATGCCAATCTTCCTTAAACATTTTTGGATGATACGCCCGAATATGACGACCAATCCCTAATGTATCAGACTTTTGATTTTGAAGAATCCGCAAAACTTCCTCAAACTCAGCTTGCATTTTTTCCTCTATCATTTGTTGTACGTCTTGAAAAATTTCATCCTTATATAAATGATCGTGAGGAAATTCTTCAACCTCCACATCAATGGTATAACTCATATCTATTGTTCGCAATTCCTCATTGACAGTCCATTTACGCTTCACCTTTAACACATCAACCGTAATCGGATTGACTTTCCCATCATTTTGCCACAGATAGCTCATGCGTGCTGCCTTACTTTTTTGATTCATTAATAGCAGCATCGTTAAGGATTGGGACGGTGTTAATACAGTACCCGTAAAGCTTCGTCCAGAAAATAAAGCTAAGCCACCTGCCACCGCATGCTTTTTATCTTCACTAAGTTGAAAATAAGGCAGAGCAATATCAATTGTCTGATCCAATAGCATAGAACCCACTACTTGCAAATCAATCTTTGGAAAATAGGTATTATCCTCTGAACTTTCGATAAATCGCTGGTAATATCCCCCAGCGCTACTAGCAAGATCTTTTGTCAAATTTACAAACGGTTTGACATCCCCTTCAGTAAGAGCCATCTTGATTGATATAGGATTTTGGGGGTCCCGAAAATATATGTCCAATAGTTCATAGATGGACTCCCTAGCTGTATGATCGGAAATCAGAATTGTTGATAGCTCCGATAAATCAAGCGTTTGCTCCACTTTTAAATTGGCATTTGTCCGTACTTCACGAGGTGATAACCCTTCAGCCTCAATAATCTCCGTTTCTTGAGTCATTGAAGTCGGGTAGGCATAATACCCCTTATACGCGCCAACATAACCTTCTATCCCAACAAGCGTAACAACGGAAGAGTTTTTATAAAGTCTTTCATCCCAGCAGCCAGCTAGCAGTAACATCGACAAGATCATCACGATTCCTTTACGAAACACTTTTTCCCCTCCATTTATTCCAACCAATTATGACCATAGGCAATAAAATAGTAAAGAAGATAAATACGTAGTGTAAAGAATTTTTGATAAACTCAATGCTGCGGAAATGCAGAACAAAAAGCGGTAGAATGGCTAGTAAAAGATGATAAACCATAATACTTCTTTTCGGATGTTTCTTTTCTTTCATAAAATGGAGTACTCGGAAAGATAGCCCAAAAATCATAATAGTAACAATCGACCAGGAAAGCCAAATATAGACGAAAAAAATATCAAGTCGCTTCACAAATGTGACTTCCTGTGATTTTAAAATATACATAATAGGTTCTGGTATGAGATTGATTTCATCCAAAGAAAAGAACATTTGCGTAAAAAGAACCGAGATAAAGTAAAAGACAAAAATGACTAGTTGATAGGTCAATAAGGGTCTTCCCTTAACTTGTAAATCTTTTTGTAAAAATGGGCGATAAATAAGATACATTTCAATGCCAAAATAGGCATAGATACTATGAATCAGGCCAGCTACTATTTGTTTTGTATGATTCCATTCAATTGGAAAAAGATTACTCCACGTTAAATCTGGTATGGCGAGCATGAGAAAAATCACAAATAGAAAAATAAGGGGAATGAGTAATACACCAATATTGATAACAGTTTCTGGTCTACTTAAGTTGGCATATAGCGAAAGGGCTACTATGATGACAACAACAATCCATTCAGGTGTTTGTGGTAGCACCCACGATGCCAAAACATAGCTCATATAGGCAATAAAGACAACGGTCACAAGAAGCCAATAGATTTGATATACCCAACGAAAGAAAGCATTTAAGTAGAAATACGAGTGATAACGTTCAAAAAATAGGAGTAAACCATAATGTATGACACTCGCAACAATAAAAATGAACCATGAGCTATTTCTACTGGAAATAATTAGAGGGGTTTGAAAGGCGATATAGACAACACCTGTTTGAAAAATAAATAATAGTAAAAAGAACTGCGCCTTTGTTAGGGAAACATTCATGGTGTATCCTCGTTTTTCGTTTGCTCATCTTTTGATGGTTGAAACGATGTGACTTGCACGGTTGGTTTAATAAACGGCCAGCGTAAAAAAATTTTAAGCACAGCCTTCGGTTGAAAAGGAATGATTGGTGAAAAATAAGGCTGTTTTAAAGACGTTAAGTTAATTAAATGTATAAGTAAAATGACAACTCCTACAACAATCCCTAAAAAACCAAACAAAGAGGCAAGTACCATAAACGGAAAACGGATCATGCGAATAGTACTATTTAACTCGACTGACGGGACAACATAGCTGGAAATAGCCGTTAATGCAACAACAATGACCATTAAATTAGAAACTAATCCTGCACTGACGATAGCATCCCCTATTACTAATCCTCCTACGATTCCGATCGTCTGCCCTACCGATTGTGGTAATCGAATACTGGACTCTCGAATCAATTCCATAATAATCTCTAGAATCAATGCTTCAATTAGCGGTCGATATGGAATGTCATTCACATCATTTTTCACTTGATTACTTAATTCCAATGGTAGTACTTCAAAATGAAAGCTTATTATTGCAATATAAAAGGCTGGTAAAAAAACAGCGGTTAAAAACGACAGGAGTCGAACAATTTTATAAAAAGAACCGACAACAACACGACCATTATAGTCATCTGGCGTCTGATAGAATGAAAAAAAAGTGACAGGAGCAATAAATGCGGTCGGTGAAATATCCGTCATGACTACAACCTTACCCTCTACTAAATTGGCTACTACCCGATCTGGATGTTCCGTATTTAACAATTGCGGAAATGGAGATAACACAGAATCCTCCAACGCATCGCTTAATTGACCAGAACTATAAAAATAATCAATTTGAAGAGCAGCAATCCGCTTCTCTATCTCTTGTAATGTCTCTGGTTTTATAACCCCATCCATATAAAGATAATACGCCTTTGATTTCGTTTGCTGGCCAATCGAAAATGATTTCACTACCAAAGCAGGATTATTGATACGCCTACGTATTAACGCTAAATTGGTATCCACACGTTCAATCAGGCCTTCATGCGAACCGCGCAAAATACTTTCGCTACTCGGTTCTTCGAGGTTACGTCGGACTTCATTCACAATAGTAAGTGCCAGCATTTTTCCTGTATCAGGCAAAATAACGATGGTTTCTCCCTGACAAACTCGCTCAATCGCAAGGGGTAATGAAAAATTTTCTAATGTCGTAATTAATGTTTCACTCCAAAACGGCTTTGCTGTATCTAAACGTGCATATATTGTATCTAAAACTTTTTGAACTTCCTTAGCATCTACAAGAGAAGCGTAAAAGCATAAAATAGCTGTATTGCCTTTATGCCAATCTACCTGTCTGACTGTCAAATCAGAGGAATGGTAGAATGCTTTTTGCAGGCTTTTCATCATATATTCCACTCTATCCATAAAACGCCTCCTCTACTGAAGAGTATAAGCATTTTTGTCTTATTTCAAACAAGTTTATAACAGAATTCACCGGCATAAAAAAGATGCCCCGACGATTTTATCTAGGCATCTTACTAATAATTATTTTAGCTTTAACTGTACATCCCTCTTCTACATTCATACAATAAAAAAATGCCCTATAAGCCTAATAGACTTATAAGACATTTTCGTTAACAAAAATCTTATTTCGTAATAAATTGTTGTGTCCAGTAATTACCGGATTTCACGTAACCTACACCAATATGTGTAAATTTCCCATTTAAAATGTTAGCACGGTGACCAGGTGAGTCCATCCACGCTTGTACTACTTCTTGTGGTGAACGTTGACCTTGTGCAATGTTTTCTCCTGCACTTTTATAGGCGATGCCTAAAGCTTTCATACGATCAAATGGTGAACCGAAAGTTGGGCTTGTATGTGAGAAATAGTTATTACTTTGCATATCTTGTGATTTTTCACGAGCTGCCGCCATTAATTTATCATCTGTTTGTAATGGAGATAAACCAGCTTTTGTACGTTCAGCGTTTGTTAATTTTACTACCTCTTGTTCAAATGCGTTCACATCTGAAGTTGTTGTTGAAGGTGTAGAGCTAGTTGGTGGTGTTGCTGGTTTTTCGTTTTGTGATGATTGATTATTGTTTGGCGTAGTTGCCGTATTATTATTATTTGTTGTAGGCGTCTCTTTAGATGGTGTAGATGCCTGCGGGAATTGAATATTCCATTTATGATTGTTAGACCATTTATAATAAACTTTACAGTTTGTTGTTTGCTTTACTGAATTCCCCTCTGTTGTATTTGTAGCAGCAGAAGCTATTTGAATTGGAGCTGCTAAAAGAAATGTTGCACAAATTGCAGTTAGTGTTTTTTTCATGTTTGCAATTCCTCCTTCTATGCCACTAATCGTAAAGGATAAATTTCATTAAATTCTTACCAGCATCTGCTAACTACCCCAACACGGAAATAAATACGCGAAAAATCGGGGTTTTTTTGCTATATTTCTTAGTAGAATTAACCAATCTATGAAATACTTACGTTTGAAAGTGGGTTGACACCCCTATAAATCTAGCAAATATTATCGTATATTCCCTCTGAAAGTGTATCCAAAATGTATGCGCTATTCAATGATTCAGTCACTCTAATTATTCTTATGGAAAGGCACCAGAATTGTGATATCACTAGTTTTAGTGGCTCTTCTTATCATATATATTACAAAAACATTACAGACACGTTACATTCTCTTTACATAAAAATAAAAAAACCTGCGTAATCTACACATTGTCTAAATTGTGCAAAAATCTACAGGTTTACATTTTCTTTATTGAATTCCAATGACAGGAAGAGATCCTACATTTTCACCGATAATAACAAGTTTCGCTGGCATTTTTATATATTCCGGTAGCCATTGAACCATGCCATATGCATATTGGAACAGCATTGGATTTTTAATGCCTTCTATCGGCACATATCCTTTCATTCGATAAATTGTTTCAGGTATTGCACGCACCCATTCTTCAAATTGCTCCTGGGTAAACTCCATATCAGTGAATTCCACTAAGCGCGAGCCAAGTTGCATAGAGGCTATCGGCGCTTTCACAATATCAGCTTTATCCATTTGTGCCGTTGCCTTTAAATTTTCTAATAATGACAGTGGTACTCGTCCATTCGTCGTTTGCAAAATAAAGGCATAGGGATTTAAGCTTTGTAACTCATAGACAACTTGCGCTTGCTCTGCCTCTGTTAAAAGATCCGTTTTATTTGCTAATAATAAGTGAGCATGGCGAATTTGTTCCATAAATAGAGAACGTACTTGTGGTGTCAGCGTATCACGGTGAAGCCACAGCTTAGAATCTGCCACTGTAACAATACCTTTGACATTAAGCTTATCAGCAAACAATGGTGAATAAACCGCATCTAAAGCCTCCACCGGATGGGCAGCACCAGTTGTTTCAATAATTAATACATCAAAATCACTATCTAATAGAAGAGATTGAATTTGTGCCTCCGTTTTTTCAGCACCTGAACAACAAATGCAGCCTTCTAGCATCTCTTTGAGCGGAATATCCTTTTCCACGGCCTGTGAGTCAAATGGTAGCTTGCCAAGTTCATTCATAATAACGGCGGGCTTTAAATTTTTCTCTTTTAGTTGGCGAATCACATCTGTCAGCATCGATGTTTTGCCACTTCCTAAAAAGCCACTAAATAGGTATACATCCTTCATTCTTTTCTTCCCCCTATAAAAAAAGCTGTCGCAGATGCCGTGAAGACGACTGTTGCGACAGCTGTAATGTTAGTTTGTTGTTTCCTCAGTCTTATCAGCTGTACCTAAAAGAAGCTCTTTCGCTTTTAACAACTGAGGATCATCAGCTTTCATTTTTGCACGTAAAGCATCCATTAATGCATACGTTGTGTTTCCTGTTAAAACACCTGTCTCTTCAAGATTATTGGCAGCTTGTAATTGTTCTACTGCATGCGCTGTATTGTCATCGAAAAGACCATCTATTTCACCAGGCTCGTACCCTAATACTTGGAGCATTTCCTCTGCAGCCTTTACAGAGTCTGATTGCATACCTGCCTTCATCTCTATAGAAGCATTCAAGTATGGTAATGAGGCATATGTTGGGTAAGCGACCTTGACATCAGGAGTAATCCCTTTTTCATTAATCCAGTTACCATTCGGCGTTAACCATTTACCTGTAGTAAATTTCAGATTAGAGCCGTCTTTTAACGGAGTCACATTTTGGACTGTGCCTTTACCGAAGGATGTTTCACCGACAACCTTTGCACCAACAGATTCTTTTAAAGCACCGGCTAAAATCTCGGAGGCAGAAGCACTACCACCATCAACTAGAACTGTAATTGGTAGGTTATATTTTTTACCAGCAATCGCATTTGTGACTTCTGGTTCTGCATCCTTTTCTTGTACCTGTACAATGGCCTTGCCTTCTGGAACGAATAGATTAGAAATATCCACCGCAGCCTTTAAGTAGCCACCAGGATTTTGACGTAAATCTAAAACAATCCCCTTCATGCCTTTGCCTTCGTACTCCACAAGGATTTTTTCAAGCTCTTGGGCAGTTTGTTCACTAAACGTTGTAATTTGAATATGGGCAATATTGCCATCAAGCATTTCACCATAAACAGTTTCTACTGGGATTTCATCACGAACAATTGTCATTTGAATAGGCTCAGTATTGTCACCACGTTTCACTGATAATTTCACAGACGTTCCTTTTTCGCCGCGAATTAACGCTACTGCTTCTGTAGCACTGAAACCTTGAATGCTTTTCCCATCAACCGTTAAGATGATATCTTTTGGTAATAAGCCTGCCTTTTCAGCAGGGGAATTTTTGATCGGTGACACAACTGTAATATAACCATTACGTTCTTGAATTTCTGCACCAATTCCTTGGAAGCTTGAAGATAAACCAGAGTTAAATTGGTCTGCTTCTTCTTTTACCATAAAATCAGAGTACGGATCTCCTAATGCGTCGAACATGCCATTAATAGCACCATCGACTACTTTCTCATCTTCAATATCTTTGTAATAGTTATTTTTCAGTAAATCAAATGCTTCATATAATTTCGTAAATTCCTCACGTTCTACAGGAACTTTCACTTCTACTACTTTCTTATCACCAAATGTTAACGCAAAAATCGTTAAACCGGCAGTAATAAGAATTGTAAAGAACATTAGCATGATGAATTTAAACGGTTTTAATTGTATAAATTGTCCTGCCGGCTTGATCTCAGCGGGCGTTGGCTCTTGCTGCTGTTCCGTACTTTCTTTTTTCTGTTCATCCATCTTGATTGTCACCACTCTCATATACACTAACTTGTTGTCACACTATTACCATCTTAACAGGTTATACAGAAGACGAAAAGAAAAAGACTGTCGAAATTTTATGACAGACCTTGTCTGAACCTGCTTCAAACCATCTCGCATCCAAATGCTTATGGACCCATCATTCCCTATAGAAGCTTAAGGTATATAATGGTACTGCCTTCTAATTTTACTCATTTCCTAGTAGCAGTCAACTAAAAAATCAATTGATTCATAGAAATACTATAAGAATATAACGTGCCAGAGACTGAAAAAGTTGCAAATCATGGTGTTTTTTTTACACAGGTCCTTTTAAGAGTGTTTGAAGCTTTTTATAAACAGATTGAACAGTTAATCGGTGAAAGGAAATAAGTTGTCCTTTATAGATGACAGAGAAGATGCCGTAAGGTGTCGGCGATTTCTCCATCAGCTCATCACGGCTTTGGATTTCGACCAAGTCGACAGAGAGACCAAGCTTACTGGCAGCGGCTAAGATGTTCTCTGTCGCGACTTCTACATATGGACATTGAAAAGATCGAAGAATCGTCAAATTGTGATAGCCAGTTAATCGGTCATGCCAATTATGAGGAAAATACGGTAACTCTACATCTTCACTAAATGGATAAACCAATAATTCGAAATTATAAGGTGCAGTGGCGACTAGTTGGAATTGGTGCTGTAAAAATAAAGCCTTACTTGGGGTCCATGATGTATGGTCATTAGTAAGAACAGCTACTCCTTTTTTGCCCCGTTGTTTAGCATCATCCATGCACTTCTTCAATAATTGTGTACCGTACCCCTTCCCCACTGCGCTAACCCATAAACAATGAATCATGACATAGCCATCCGCATGCACAACCCTAGATGAGTATTCTGCATCAGTATACTCTATAAAGCCCACTTGTTTATGATCTTCTAATAATTGAACATAACGCAAGTCCTTTTCAAATTGTTGATTTAGCCATTTATTTTTACCCTTATAGCCTTCACTTTTTTTCTTGCTTCTTAAACAATAACTGCCTATCCCTTCCACCAATTGTCCATCCATTTCAACAATCTCTATATGTGTCAATGGCCGCTCCTCCAATATTTAGTCGTTCTGCTAATTTTACCATTTCTTATGAATCATTTAAATCGTTCCCCTTTTCTCTTCCTCACGCATATGATGCAAGTAATGACAAACATAAGGAGGAAGGATAATGGGGAGAAATAATAAGCCCGATCAAAACAACGATTCCTTGGAAATTTATGCAGCTAAGTTATCTTATATTGGCACAGCCATTTCAACACTAGGAGATGGCCTACAGACCATAGCAGCAGGTCTTGCTCTAGAGGCACTCGTCAATGCGAATAAGGATTCTTCTCAAAATAATAATGGTGACAGCCAGTCAAACGTTCAAATTGATAATATGCAGAAGCAAATTGATTATTTAATTGGTGAGCTGAAGCACATCAAAAAAATGTTAAAATAACCTTTACATAAAGAGAAAGCACAATATAAGTAGTGTTGAAAAAAGACTTTCAACACTACTGTTTTTTTTCCATTTTTTTGTGGTCCATCTGTACTTCAAGCAATTCTGAAACGGTCACAAAGCGATAGCCCTGTTTTTCAAGCTCCGGTAAAATTTGCTCTAGCGCCTTCACAGTTTGTGCTCGGTTACCTCCACCATCATGAAACAACACAATATTACCTGCCTTTACCCCTTTTAATACGGTATTCACAATTCGATTAACGCCTGGGCTCTTCCAGTCAAGTGTATCCAAATGCCATGACCACATCACCACTTTATAGCCCTCTTTTGCGATTGCATCTATCATCGCATCTGAGAATTGCCCTTCCACCGGACGGAATAAAGTAGGTTTAAAGCCGGTAATACTATAGAGAGTCTCATTTGTTTGATCAATTTCCTTCAACAAATTTGATACATTTGTTTTTAAAGGATGGGTATACGTATGGTTAGCCAATTCATGCCCTTCATCGTACATTCTCGAAATAAGTTCAGGATTTTTTTCTGCATTTTGTCCGACAACGAAGAAAGTGGCTTTTGCTTGATATTTATCCAATACATCGAGAACATCCGCTGTGTACGTACGGTGTGGGCCATCATCAAAGGTGAGAGCGATGATTTTCTCCTCAGTTTTGATTTCCCAAAGTATTTGTCCAGCTTCTTCATAATACTTTCTGCCTTTATTTTCATAAGAACTCGCCTTGACATAGAAAAATGACACCGTAATCAGACAAAGCGGCAGTAAAAACAGTAATAATTTTTTCAAATTTTCACGTCCCCAAAAGTTTTTTCGTACTTTATTATTTGAGGATTTCGCAAAAAAATGCTTACGTTTCGATAAATATTATAAGTGCTTTTTCACATGATGCTCTAGGTGATCGAGATAATCCTGAATGAGCCATTTTAGTGTCACCTTTTGCTGACCCATTTCACATGGCCGAGATACTGTCTGTTCTGAGAGGTTTTCCAACACCACCACTATTTTTTTGTTTAAGCTCGTCCATAATAATAAGATTTCTTCTATTGGTATTTTTTGATAACCCTGTAGCTCGACCCATTGAACTTGATCGTATGTAGACACTACATATGGTGAAACGTCGTATTGAATCCTTATAAATCGTTCCAAGTTGATGAGAGCGGAATCGCATAAATGACCTAAGTATTCTTTTTTAGACCATTTATTCGAAGCAGTTCGTTCTGTCATTTCCGTTTCTGTCATAACATGAAACATTTCTGGCACTTTCAGCAGCCAATAATGTAATTGTTCAATGATGTTCTGCATAATGGTCATCCCCTGTTTGATAAATGGTCACGTAATAATCTACTAACGCAATCACAGCCTGCACTCTTTTATGTTCTTTTTCAATTTTATAGGAAATAAATAGAATAGTGACATTCAGACTCAATATCGCCAATGCCACAATTTGGACAAGCGAATGTCCCATCATCATTTGGCTATTCATAGCTGCAGCGATCAACGTAAACATGGACAGAATGACCCCACTTAAAGTGATGAAAATTGGCTTAAACGCATAATTTCCTCCGCCTGCTGCCTTAAAATACGGATGATAAAGCGTAGCTCCTGTGTTGTATATTGTTGCTGAAAAATAACAAAATAGGACTGATAGATATCTTGGTGAAGCTTTTTATGGAGAATCTGTTTATGCATTTTTTGTACAAATCGATCACAAAAATCATTATCCAATGCTTCCTCCGGCCTTAACAGCTTTTCATTACATTCAAAATAGCGACCCTCAATCCCCCCATTCGTTCATAATGATTACTATTATATGAAAGAAAATTAGGGGTGTAGTACGCCTTGTGGCAAGTCTTTAGCTATTTTCCGCAAAAAATGCTATAACACCTTTCATTAAGCAAATTTATTAATTGCCAAACGCAAACACAAGCTCCATTTCACAAACCAATTCTCCATCAACCGTCGCGATACCTTTACCTTTACCGATTGAGCCTTTTACACGTGTAATTTCTACTTCAAGACGCAATTGATCTCCAGGCTTCACTTGTTTTTTAAAACGACATTGATCTATCCCTGCTAGCAATCCCAGTCTTCCCTCATTGCCTTCCTTCGTCAGCATGATGACCGCGCTAACTTGCGCTAATGCTTCCACAATTAGCACACCTGGCATTACAGGATATTGGGGGAAATGACCGTTAAAAAACTCCTCATTGATCGTCACATTTTTAAGACCTACTGCTCGTTTTCCTTCCTCTAATTCTTCAATACGATCCACCAAAAGGAATGGATAACGATGTGGTAAAATTTCTTGTATTTGTTGACTAGTTAACATGCGAATACCTCCAACTTTTTTTATGATCTCATTCTATCATTAAATATTATTAGTTGGTACTAAAAAATACACTTAACTAAAAGGCGAATCATCCATCAATCCGAATATACTGTTCGTTTATTATTTTCTGAATATTTTTTCATTCCTTTTTCAATATTTCTTTATCGACAGCTCTATAGTAGCTAGAATATAATATGTCATGCATTCACCCTAGAATGATTAGTTTATTAGAATAGGATGGTAAGCATGTTATCTTTTATCGCAATAGTTCTTTTATTATTTTTAATTCCAGGACCTGCAGTCATTATCACAATTACACAAACGTTAAAAAGTGGTAAAAAGAATGGCATTTATACAGCCTTAGGTATCGGTCTCGGCGACTTAGTCCATACACTGGCAGCTGTTTTAGGTCTATCTGCTATTTTAATGAAATCTGCCACAGCCTTTGAAGTAGTGAAATATATAGGTGTAGCTTATCTTGTATATTTAGGAATACAAATGCTCGTAACGAAGCCGAAGAAAATTGAACAGCCTACTGTGGAACAAAGCCCTGCAAGTACTTCATTCCGCCAAGGCTTTTTAGCAGAAATACTAAATCCAAAGACGGCATTATTTTTCCTTGCCTTTTTGCCGCAATTTATCCAGCATAATGAGACATCTGTTACAGTCCAACTGCTAACACTCGGCATTACATTTGTTGTGATGAGTGCGTTGTATACTATTTTACTAGCTGTTGTAACAAGCTTTATTGGTGAAAAGATCTTTACGAAAACAAGCGGAAGCTCCCGTTGGCTTGAGAAAACGGTTGGCTTTGTCTATATCGGCCTAGGTGTCAGATTAGCCCTACAAACACAAAGCAAATAAATGACGAGAAGAACCCAAAATCGGAGTTCTTCTTTTTTTTGGAGGAAAATTGGTGGAAATAGCTAATACATACTAAAAGGAGGTTTTTACAATGAATCAGCGGCAAGAAAATTTATTTCAACAACTACAGCATTACCGAAGCGAGTTACTACAAATACTTGATCAACTAACAGAGGAAAAGGCCAATATCATTCCGACTGGCTTTCATAATAATATCCGCTGGAATATGGGACATTTATATCTCGATCAATATTTATGGATAGAGGCTCTAACAAAAGACAAACATAAGGAACTAGACAATTTCACCAACTGGTTTGGATTTGGTACCTCACCGGATCATTTTGATGAAAAAACCCCATCTTTTGACGCATTAAAAATGTTATTGGCACAGCAGCCCGAACAGCTAAAGGAACAATATGGTCATCGATTAATGGAAGAATTCCCTCCTATTGAGATGGGCATGCAAACTATAGAACAAGTACTAGTGCGGACTATTTTCCATGAGGGCATGCATGTGCAGGCCATCTTAACGATTCATCGGATTCTTAATGAGTCTCTGTCTGAGGCTTTTCAAAGTGATCGTGAATGAAACAAATATTCTATCCATCTTTCATATAAAAACCATAGGATTTTTATGTAAAATAAAACAAGCTTATAGATCAAAGTAATCTATAAGCTGTGATGCCTGCCTTTTACTGTTTCGGTGTATTCGCTGTTAAAGGATTTGCATTAGCTACTAATTGAACAGGTGTTGTCGTTTGTTGGTAGCTATCCTTCTGTCCTTGATTGGATTTCCCGTAGCCTTTCATCGCAGCAAACAATGCTGCACCAACTATGCCCCATGTTAAAAATTTCACAAAAAAACCTCCTTTCACGTTTAGTATTCGATTTGAAAATCATCTTATTCGTTGTAAAAAAGTAGTTATTATAAAAAAATTGTAAAATTTTTATTATATACATAAGAATATTATGGTAAAATTTCGATGATGAGGAGGTTAATTACCATGAAAAAAATTATTACAGGGATAGTTTTAACATCAATGTTATGGGCAGCTTCACCTGCTGACGCAGCAACGACTCAAATTAAAATTGATGATGTCGTGCTAAAAACAGATGCTGCTCCAGAATTAAAAAACAATCGAACAATGGTCCCTTTACGAGTAATCAGTGAAAATTTAGGTGCTCAAGTTCAGTGGAGTAATTCCAAAATTACTCTTACTTTGAACAAGGATACTATTACTTTAAATCCTGACAGCAAGACAGTTATTAAAAATGGCAAAACGGAACAATTGGAAGTAAAGCCATACCTTAAAAGTGATCGTATTTACCTACCTATTCGTTTTTTTGCAGAAACTTTTGGCAGTCAGGTTGATTACAAACAAGGTGTTGTTAGTATAGTTACTGAACCACTATTACTTGAAAACGAAAAAGTAAATACTCTTCGTTATGAATATCACATGACAATGGGTGGAATTATTCAAGAGATTAAAGGAAATGCTTATAACAAAGCAATTTATAAGATCTTTCAAGAACAAAAAGGTGATAAAGTAGACGAACCAAAAGAATATTATTGGCACTTTAACCTAGATTCACCAGGATCTTATTACAAGCTTGGACAATATGATTTTATGAGCATTGATAATAAAAGCGTTGAGCAGTTTGATATTTATACGTTAAATGGCCCATTCCCTGAGGAACTATTAGAAGGCTATTCAGAATATCTTCTCCATAATTTTGATGAAAATAGCTGGTACATATTCTCAGATAATGCAGTGCAGGCTATTCAAAGGCTTATGAATGCTGCCACTACTAACGGATTTAACAAAATTATTAGCAATACCGTTGTTTAAAAAATAACAGTAAACTAAACATATTCTGTATGAAAATGTGCAAAATATTCATATCAACGATTTATGGATGGAGATTTGCCTCATGCAGAAATTACTGTCATTTAGTTTGGTATTACTATTACTATTTGCTTTAGCAGCCTGTTCATCGGAAGAAGCACCGCCAAGCGAAGAAGCTGAAGCTAAAGAACAAACCGTAAATGCACAACCAAAAGAAAACCTCGATTTGTTTGAAAATGACCGAGGTTTAGCAATACATGAATAAATAAAAAGCGTGTTTTGAAATGACTCAAAACACGCTTTCATCATGAATTATTTTTGGATAATCTGAATAAGGTTGCCACAAGTATCATCCAAGACAGCTATTGTGACGGCGCCCACTTTTGTTGGCGCCATTGTAAATTCCACGCCCTTTTCTAATAATTGCTTGTACTCTTCGTGAATATCTCCAACACCAAACATCGTTGCAGGAATACCTTCAGCGAAGATTCTCTTTTGATAATCCTTTGCGGCAGGGTGCTCATCCGGCTCTAGTAAAAGCTCAGTTCCACCTTGATCATCTGGCGATACAAGCGTCAGCCATCTATGTTTTCCTAATGGTTCATCTTCCTTTTTAACAAATCCAAGCTTTTCTGTATAAAATGACAATGCCTTTGCTTGGTCTGTTACAAATATACTGTTCACGATAATGTTCATTTGAATAGCCTCCTCTGCTAGTTGGCGCAAAATACTTGTCCGCCCTAGTGTATGATGTTCGAAAAGTTACTCTACCCATCCTTTTAATAAATCTTTAAGTGGCTCATTGTTAAACCTAACAACTCGATATTTGCCCTTCCGCCTGGAAGTGACAAGCCCTGCCCCCTCCAAAACAGCAAGATGTTTAGCAATTGCTTGTCTCGTTATGGAAAGCTCATACTTCATAAGTAGACGAACCGTCAACTCATATAAGGTCATTTCATTTCGTTCACATAGTTCGTCAATTATAAGCCTCCGAGTAGAGTCTGCAAGTGCTTTAAATATAGCGTCTTTGTCCCATTTCATAAATCGATTATAGGCAACTTTCAGGTTGCGTGTCAACAATAAGCAACCTAGTAGTTACCAATAAGTTTAAACGATACAGGTTTAATTATATACATTTCTATAGATGTATGATAAAAAACACAGCAAGCATGAGTAGATCACTCACACTTGCTGTGTTTTTATAAGGGTAACACCGTGGAATATTTGATTTCCCGCAACGATAAATTTGTTTGAATTCTAGAGATGCCTAACTTATTTAATTTCCGAATAAATTGATTCAATTCTTGACGATCTCGAATGACGATTTTTAATAAATAATCATAGGCACCTGTTAAACAGTGACATTCCAATATTTCTGTCATCGTTTTTAAGCTTGCTTCCAATTCCTCTATTTCCTTCGCTTGATGGATATCCGTACTCATAAAAACATAGCACAGTAAATCAAAGCCCAGTTTTTCCTGATTTAAAATAGCGACCTGCTGATCGATGTAGCCTTCGTTTTCCAATCGTTTGACTCTTGTATGAGTCGCTGGTGGCGATAAGTTGACACGTCTAGCCAATTCGGCATTACTAATATGAACCTCTCTCTGCAAAATATCTAAAATTTGAAGATCCATACTGTCTAGTTCTTTATTTTTGCTATCCTCCATTGATGACTCCCCTTTTGATTATTTTTCGCGACGTATCCACAGAGCTTCTTTTCCGAAGATTATTCAAATAAAACCCCATATACTTTAATTTATTTCGAATTTAATCACTTTCACAAAATATTATACAGCCAAACAACTGTTAATGCTATGATTCTTAATATACATAAGGTTAAGAGGGGTGTTACGAGATTTGGTTAAATTGTATATGGGTCTAATGCTTGTCACAAGTTTACTATGGGGAGGGAATTTTGTTGTTGCCAAGACGCTTGTTGCTCATGCTTCTCCTATGACATTGACAATGGTTAGATGGTTAATTGCCATCATTGTCCTTGTCCCTTTGGTTTGGTGGAAAGAAAAAAAATTAGTTCCCCCAAAACAAGCCATTGTCCCGTTACTTTTAATGGGTGTTACAGGGGTTGCTTTCTTTAATATTTTTCAATTTTTAGCATTAGAGCGTACGACATCTACTAATGCTGGGCTTATTTCTACTATGAATACAATATCCATTGCCCTTTTTTCGTTTGTCTTGTTGAAAGAAAAAATAACTAAATGGCAGTTATCGGCAATGGTTTTATCATTGTTCGGGGTAGTTCTAGTTCTTTCAAAAGGAGATTTGCAGCTGTTGCTAGATTTCCAATTGAATACAGGCGATCTATGGATGCTGGCAGCCGTGTGTGTTTGGGGACTGTATTCCGTATGTAGCAAATGGGCTATGCAAACAACCTCCCCATTAATGGCTACTTTGTATGCAGGGATATTTGGTGTGCTACTGCTCCTACCATTTACAACTACAGATTTTACCTTCACGAATGTCAATACATCTTTCATTCTTTCCATGCTATATACCGGCATTATCTCCACGGTTGTTTGTATGGTATTTTGGAATATAGGTGTACAGAAGTTAGGCGCGACAACATCGGGGATTTTTTTAAACTTCAATCCCATTTTCACTGCCCTTCTCGCCTATTTATTTATTGGAGAAAATATGTCTTGGCTCCAGGGAATTGGTGGACTTATCGTCATTATGGGATGCTATCTATTCACCCATTTTAAAACAAAAGTTCCACAGGCTATACTATAAAGAAAAGATGCATGGCACATAGAAGTATCATGCATCTTTTTTTACTGGCTTCTTAACAAGTACTACAAAAGAAACAGATGTTCCTTCATGAAGCTTACTCGTAATATTCAATCCTTGCCCATAATGCTGTTGAAGGCGAAGATGGGTATTCATTAAACCAATGCTTTTGGACGGCTTTTGCTTTGTTTGAAGTAACTGGGACAAACGTAGTTCATCCATGCCAACACCATTGTCCGACACCGTAATTTCAAGTTGCGATTCACTTTCAAAAATCCGAATATGGATTGTTCCCCCTTCTGTCCTTTTTAAAATACCGTGCTGTAAGGCATTTTCAACTAAGGGCTGAATAGTTAATGATGGGATGAGCACATCGGCAGTTGCCTCTAAATCCCATTTAACCTGAATACGATCGCCGAAGCGCTCTTGCTGAATATAGAGATAAGCTTGAATTAACGTAAGTTCATTTTCTAACGGCACAAGTGCTTCAACATTTTGAAAATTATAGGATTCTCTTAAAAAATCACTGAGTGCCTCTACTAATCTACTTGTTCGTTCACTATCCATTTCACTCAACGTTAAAATGGCATTTAACGTATTAAAAAGAAAATGAGGCTCAATTTGTGCCTGCAGCCAGGCAGCCTCCATACGATGACGTTCCTGAATGGATCGCTTCACCTTTATTAATGCCGCTACTCGTGATCGTAGCTCTAGAGCATCGACAGGCTTGGTCACATAATCATTCGCACCTGCTAAAAAACCATTTTCAAGATCCTGGGGTTGACTACGCGCTGTCAGTAATAATACAGGTAAATCGGTGATGGAGAATTGCTTCCGAATGAGACGCACTAATTCATACCCTGACATTTTCGGCATCATCACATCTGAAATAACTAAATCCCATTCGTACGACTGAATACATACTAGCGCTTCTATACCACTGGTCACCGTAACAATGTCATATGGTTCATTTGCTAAAATTGTCTCAACTACTCGCAAATTAATAGGCTCATCATCCACTACTAAAATACGCGGATGATTCCACTCCACACTCTCATCGTGCTCCAAGTCACCTTGTAAATTTGTTGTGCGCTCTGAACTCTTGCTAACGCTCTGTCGTACCTTTTCAAGTGGCTCTTGGACATTCAATTCATCCGCTAGGGGCAATGTAAAAGTAAAGGTCGAGCCTTGTCCTACAACGGATTGCACTTCCAATGTCCCCCCATGCAATTCAATGAGCCGCTTACAGATATTAAGCCCTAGCCCAAACCCTCCTTCTACCATAGTTTTACTGATCGTACCTTGCTCATATGGTTCAAATATTCGACGCAAGGTTTCATCTTCCACTCCGATGCCTGTATCTGTAATAACGATATTGGCCATCCCATTGCGCGTATAACTCGAAATTGTAATCGACCCTTCATTCGTAAATTTCACAGCATTATGCACTAAATTAAAGACTATTTGAATCACACGATTTTCATCAGCCAGCACTCTTTGAAAATCTTCTGGTATTTTCAGGACGAACTGAACAGGCTTCCCTTCAATCATAAAGCGCAGCATATCAAATACACCTACAACAATAGAATGAATGGAAACCATACTTAGTTGTAATTTTTGTGTATCGTCTTTCAAGCTCATGACATCCAGCAAATCATTTAACAACAAAGACATTCGATTACCAACGGACAGGACAGTTTCTAAATCACTCACGCTTTTTGTAGTTAACATATTGGCTTCACGATCAAGTACTGCTTTTGACATATTGATGATGCTATGAAGTGGATTACGTAATTCGTGAGAGGTACTTGCCAAAAATTCATCCTTGATTTTATCAGTCTCTTGCAATTTATGAGCAAGCTCCTTCGTATCGGCATGTACCTTTGCGTAATCCTTAAACCACAATGTCGCTAAACAGGCAATTGTCACAATCAAATCAAATGGATAAGAAATGACTTTTATTCCTGTAATTAGCAACATGACATCCCAAATCATACTATTCACAAAGGCCACTATCCCTAATAAAATAAAAACATTCCCGCGAATATCCTTTATTGATTTTCCAATCATCAAGATTAAAGTAATAACTATTGGAGCCCCTAAAAGAACAATATAAAAAGCTTGCATGGAAACAAGATAACGTATAGGTAAAGTAAAGGCTAATAAGATCGCTACAATGCAGAAAAAAGTGTACACACGTTTATAGAGCTGTAAATGTGGCGGTAGCCAGTGATCTATACATTGCAGTAATGAGTAGCCAATGCCCACCATAGAAAGATGGACTAATATAAATCCCCAATCATAATTTATTGGAAACCAAAATGAAAGAAGTTTATCATCACTTCCTAATAAATAATAAAACATGATACTTACGGTTAAGATTGAAAAGAATAGTAAGCGTTTATCTTTATTTCCAACTAAATAGAGAATAACAGAGTAAATGGCATGCAAGACTAAAACAACTGCCACTAATAGCTGCATTGTGACGGACAATTGAGTCTCCCGATTGATCACATCTTCTTGTCCAAATTTTATAGAACGTACAATTCCCCCATTACGAGGATCTTGAAAGTTGGCTACTTGAATAATCAGTTCGATTTCACTTTCACCATTTGTCTCAAATGAGGCTGTAAACGGTACATTTTTAGCCACCGTTTGTGCTCTATTTTCACCTAGTTCTCCTGATTTCGCAATTAAGCGATCGTTCACATATATTTCTGCAGCACTGCGAATACTTGGTACTCTTATACTAAAGGTTTTTGTCTCATCTGTATTAACCAGTATTTTTAGATGATAAGAGCCATATCCAAATGGGCTTTGCTCCCCTTCCTGAAAAACTTTGTCCCAACCATATGGGACTTGTATGTATGTTTGGTTGGAAGAATGATTTTCCATCAACCATTGCGATGGATAGAAGGACCATTCGCCATCAAGTGTTAATGCACTTTGATGAAAATCAAAATTACGGACATCCATTTGCCCTTTCATGGCATATGGTTGATCTGGCTGGGTAAATGAATGAAGCCATAAAATACGAGAACCTGTTAAGAAGACTATAAACAGTATAATGATGACAGCTATTTTTCTATGTTTCATAGTGAATGATCATAACACCTCCTAAATCTAAAAGTAATCCCATAACCTCCTATTCTACCAAGCCTACTTATACAGAATCTGAACAACCTATTTTCCCCCTAAAAAAATCAAGACAGTCTAGAGACTATCTTGATTTCCCTTACATATTATCATTTCTGCGGCGGGATGATACCTGTAACAAGTAAGATAAAGAACACTAAACCTATTAGTACAAATATAAGTGATGCTATAAATACAGGACCCACTTTAAATTGAAATCGGTCTCGCTCCTGGATGATGCCTGTTACGGCTCCAGATTGAGCTGCAAAAAATCTTGTCATAGCTCCACCACTACTTGTAAAGTAGAGCATTCCTAATGTAAAGGCAGCCCCTGTGAAAAACATGACTTCAATAAACCTGACAGAAAATACGGAGGCAATCCAATAAGTTAGGGCAAATTCTACAATAAATGCAATAACCATCATAACAAAATGTTTTGGATTCATTCTAAAACCACCTTCTTTCTTTCCTTACGCACCCCATTAGTAAAAGTTTCATTATTCTAAAAATACTGCATCCTTCATCACCAATTTGGAACTTCCATTTAAATTCGAGCGCTTAAGGCTCCATGTATATTTAATAGATCCGAGGGTCTTTATTGTATTGCACAATCTACTATTTCCTTATAAAGAATGTTCCATTTGTGATAATAAGAGGCAATATCATTCGGATTTACAAACATCCGTTGAGCAGATTCAAATTCCCCTTCAAATGGGAGCAGATTTGTTATAGTCATTTTGTAGAATATTTGAAAGCCAATTTTGGGATAGGAACTGCTTTCTGTCCATAATGGATTTTCACTATGGTCAACGATGATGTGTCCTAACAACTTACATTCGCCTTCCACATAGCCCTCTTCCCGCGCTTCCCGTTTAAAGCAATCTTCTGGGCTTTCACCAGTTTCAATATGTCCTCCTGGAAAATCCCATCCTCTATCATTTACATCCACCAATAATAATTGATCCTCTTGAAAACAAAAGCCGTGGACACTTGTTATTAAATGATATGGGGGCAGTAAGTTATTTTTTTCCCAAGTTAATTTAACTTTTGATTCTCCCCAATTTACATAAGTAGTAGTCAATTTTTCGCCTCCCAAACTAATAATCTATCTTACTTATACTTATTTAATAGTTCTTCTGGAATATGACAATAATCATTTGGACATTTTGCTAACCTATCTTGATGTTCTTCTGCACTTCTCACATAATTTGTTAGAGGTAATACTTCAACAACGATCAAATCATAATCATTTCTCTCACCAATAAACGCCTTCGCCTCTAGTAAGTGTTCAGGTTTTTCACTATAAACTCCCGTTCTGTATTTCTTGCCAACATCTTGTCCTTGTTTATTCAAACTATAAGGATCAATAATTTCAAAAAAATATCCCATTAATTCCTGGATACTTACAACGGACGGATCAAATCCTGTTTTTACACATTCAGCATACCCATCGTAATCACCCTCAAGAGTATAGCTTGTACCATTGGCCCTTCCTGCCTCTGTAAATTCAACGCCTGGTAAGGTTTTTATAAAAGCTTGAACTCCCCATAAGCAACCACCTGCAAAATATACTACTTCCATCCTTATTCACCCCTTTGTTTAATGACACAAATACCGCAGTAATTGTTGAATTTGTCTGTTATACATGACACTAATCATACTGACTATCTAATCCCTACGTATATTTCTGTAAGAAATTTCTAAATGTTTATTCCATACTATCATGAAAATCAAGCAAATTACAGGCAATCTCTTTCTCTAAACACAAAAAGACCAGGATGCTCACCTTACTGGGAGTCCGGGTCTTTTTGTGAAAAGTGAAACTTACTAGCTTGCTTTAGTTTTTGTATCCTACTATTACAGTAGTCGTCTTCTCGCTAGAAAAGTTACAGCTTATTTAAACGTTTTTAATGTTGGTTTGGAAAAAAGTTTGATTAATAGTTTGTTGCAAACGTTGATTTTATAATAGAAGAAACCCATGCATTTTGAAAAAAGTTTGATCAAAATGAATGGGTTTTATTTAAATGCGAAGTTATTTTTATCAAACTATATTACAAATTATCGATCTTTATTATAAATAATCGAACTTTATTTTAATTGATCAATCTTTTTTACAAACTACAACTCTTTTTTCTTCCATCATTAGGATATTAATTTATTTTAAGAAACAATTTTTATCTCTTTACGAGCAAATTCACATATCCAATAACCTAAAAATGAATTTAAACTTCTGTATATTGTCCAATCTTTCTGAATTTCTCATAGCGATCTTCAATTAATTGTTCGCCATTTAGAGAATTCAATGCTTTTAGTGTGACGCTTATACATTCTTTTATATAAGATGCTTGCTTCGCAACATTGCGGTGTGCACCACCAGTTATTTCAGGGATTATTCCATCAATAACGTCGAGCTCTTTTAAGTCAGGTGCTGTTATACGCATTGCTTCTGCAGCTTGCTTCCCTAGGTTACCATCTCGCCATAAGATCGATGCAGCCCCTTCAGGCGAGATAACCGAATACGTTGAGTTCTCTAACATAAAGACGCGATTAGCTACCCCTAATGCAATGGCACCCCCACTTCCGCCTTCCCCAATAACAATACTAATAACTGGTACTGTTAGAATCGCCATTTCGGAGAGAGTTCTAGCAATGGCTTCACTTGGGCCGCGTTCCTCGGCTGCCTTACCCGGATAGGCTCCTTTTGTATCAATAAAACAAATAATTGGGCGCTTAAATTTCTCAGCTTGCTTCATTAAGCGTAATGCCTTACGATATCCTTCAGGGTGTGGCATACCAAAATTTCGTCGAATATTTTCTTTAGTTGATTTTCCGCGTTGATGTCCAACAATTGTTACGGGCTGTCCTTCAAAGAGAGCAATTCCTCCAAGAATAGCTGCATCATCACCAAATGTACGATCTCCATGTAACTCAATAAAGTTTTCACACATAGCTTCTATACATTGTAAAGTTGTTGGTCGTTCTGGATTTCTAGCAACCTGTACACGATCCCATGGCTTCATATTGGCATAAATAGATTGTTCTAGCTGTGTTAGACGTGTTTCAAGCTTTTCGATTTCGCTTGTCATATCTACATCTGCCTCTGTAGCAATCGTTTTTAATTCATCAATTTTTTCTCGTAATTGTATTACTGGTTCTTCAAAAGCTAAATTTTTAGACATGTTGCACACCGCCTCTTGTATGCATTTTTACAAGCATTACTACTTGATTTCGTAAATCCTTCCGATGGAAAACTGCATCAAGCTGACCATGCTCTAGTAAAAACTCTGATTTTTGGAAATCACTTGGTAATTTTTCTCTTAATGTTTCTTCAATGACACGGCGACCAGCAAAGCCAATCAATGCTTGTGGTTCAGCAATATTAATATCTCCAACAGAAGCAAAGCTTGCTGAAACGCCACCGTATGTAGGATGCGTCATGATCGAAATAAATAATAGTCCTTCTTCACTATGACGTTTTAATGCCACACTCGTTTTTACCATTTGCATTAATGATAGAATACCTTCTTGCATGCGCGCTCCACCACTAGCAGTAAAAATAATAACCGGTACACGTAATTCAATAGCTTTTTCAACGGCACGTGTGATTCTTTCTCCTACAACGGAGCCCATTGAGCCCATACGGAAATGAGAATCCATAATGGCTACAACAATTTCTTCTCCATCAAGAGTACCTAACCCAGTCAGTACAGCTTCGCTTAATCCCGTTTGTTGTTTAGCCACTGAAATTTTTTCTACATAATCAGGGAAATTAAGTGGATTACTTGTTTGTAAATGATCATCCATTGAAACAAATGAACCTTCATCTAAGAAATATGCTACGCGCTCCTGTGCAGTCATTTTGAAATGATGGTCGCATTTTGTACACACTTTATGATTTTTTTCTAATTCCTTTGTTAACTGAATGTGACGGCATTCTGGACATTTTGTCATAAGTCCTTCTGGAAATCCCTTTTCCTGTCCGTCCTCTTTCTTTTTACTAAATAAGCTACGTATTGCCATGTTTTACTCCCCCTTTGTTGTCTAAATGCCTTGTTCAGCATTCATCCACTGTTCGTAAGCTTTTAATGCTTCTTTTTCATAGCCAAGCTGCAACGATTTCAACATAGTTTGAATGATTAATTTTTCTTCTTCTGTTGAGTTTCGATTTAAACGGTCACCGGCATAAACTGCTAACTGAAACCAGACTTTTAGTGAAAGACGATTTCCTTACGTGATGATTATTTCTCGTAAAACATCCTGACAATTAATCGTACTTTCTATCTCTAGCTTTACAAAAAAAACTGCCCCACACTGGTAGTGTTCACAGAGTCTCTGTACAACTTATAACGCGAATGGCTTCCTTTTCATGTCTTCTAATATAAACATCGACAATATTTCTACGAGCTGATGCATTTGTGTAGAAGCTAGAAACGTACCTTCCCCATGTCTCGTTTCAATAAGACCTAATAACTCTAAACTTCGCAATGCCTCTCTCACAGAGGATCGCCCGACACCTAGACGTTCTGAAAGGACTCGTTCGGAAGGTAACTTTTCACCAGCCTGTATTTTTTCTATTTTAATAAGTTGTCGTAATTGTTGGACGATATCTAAAAACACTTTCTTTTGTTCGGTTTTTTTATCCATACGATCAACTCCTCGGTCAATCTATTCGCCTTGGAATAATTATTGCTGTCGCTTTCCTTTCGCGCAGATAAACAATGCATCCAAAGGCTTTATCTTCATTCAGTAGGTGTTTGGATACCTACTATAAAGAAACTAAATCCACCACCTTCAGTTGATGGCGTCTCTTACTGAATGAATCCAAAAGTGGTCTGGCCACTTTTGAAGTTGGCTTTATCTTACAAAATAATTATTTGAAAGTAAAGAAAAAACTGTATAAAAATTTATGCAGTTTCTAAAATTCCCTTCAATTTCATATTCTTTTCGTCGTTTGTGCATGTTTTATTTTCACTTGAGGTCTACCAAGGCGCTTTTCAAGCGTTCTCTCAATGTAAAGCAATTCATCTTCTAGTAACAGCTCTTGAACAAGATGAAAAACTTGCGGGAATAAGGTTTCAGATACCGTTCCAAACTCATCCTGAAGCATGTAAACGGCGACCTACAAGGAAAGCACGTACCTAGCATCGTCCGGACGTGGCCCACTGAGCCAATACCTGGGTTATTAATTGTAACTTTTTTATAATCGTCGCGACTTTATTTTAAACATCGTATCTTTTTTATAAACATCGCAACTTTATTTCAATTCTACATTTAAATCTTTTGGATCTTTTGGATGAACACCTAACCGATTCCTCCAAGGTAAGCGATGAGAATAAATCACAAGACATAGTCCAAAGCATCCAGCATACTTTTAGAATTTGTATATCCCTCCATGCTGCTTGTACATACGAATATCTCGTAATCCTTCTTCGATTTGCATATGCAATATAAATAATACCGCTCCATACAACGATGCGATTCATCCAGAAAAAACAGGGTCAACTTAGGATCACAAAAACATGCATCATAACCCTCAATTTGTCTAGCGTACCATTGCATAGCCAATGTCATACAATTAACTCCACTAATTTTGGATTGACTTATGAAGTCGCTAATGCTAAATTTACTAAAGCAGTAATTTAGTAAATTACTAAATCCAAATGATAAGGAGTTTTTTAACATGAACATCCCAACACATTTAAAACATAAACCTGTAATTGTTGCCGAAAACTATGCCAATATTGATGGACGTACAGCTTATCAAACTGATGCTCAAGGGCTTTCTCTCGGTTTAGCACAGTGGAATGACAGAGGTAAGGTGGATATTTCAGCAAAAGTTTGGCGCCATACGGGTGGCAAATGGTCTCGTCAATCAGAAGAACTTCCCCTACATCGTGTGCTCGACCTTGCTATTTTAGTGTGTGAGGCGCAACTCCATTTTAAAGAGGCCTATCGCTTCGAGCATTTATATGATGAGGAAAATCCTGTGATTAAGCGTGTAGGTTTACAGGGAGATGCCATGACTGTGGAAGTTTGCACGGAAAATGAGCAAATCAATGAAGATATTCAACTTTTTCAGCAAGCGTTAAATAATGATGGTGAGCTAATCGGTGAACGACTGCGCACATTGTCACGAATCTTAAAAGAAATGGGTTATTAAAACTCAAGGGGAACATACTGATGAATGCACAAATGTTACAAGACGATCAAAAACTTAAGAAAGCCTTTTTTAATTTTTTAATTCCTGTTATGTTGGCGAATGTCCTGCAATCCGTTGGCCAAGTTTTTGCTATGTTTTTAGTGGGCCGTAATTTAGGTGTCGATGCACTAGCAGCGATTTCAGCCTTTTTCCCATTTTTCTTCTTTTTAATGGCATTTGCCATTGGCATTGGATCAGGTAGCTCCATCTTAGTCGGGCAAACATTCGGGGCTGGTAATCATGCTAAGATGAAGGAAGTTGTTGGAGTAACTCTCGCCTTCACAACGATTTTATCCATTGTAGTGGCGATCTTTGGCGGCTTTTTTATTGAGTGGATTTTACGTTTTATGCAAACACCAGCAAATATCTTAGACATGAGTATTAGCTATGCCCAAATTTTATTCTTCACATTACCAATTATGTTCTGGTATATGGTGTATACAACCTTTATGCGTGGAGTTGGTGATTCGAAAACACCATTTCTATTTTTAGTTATTAGTGTTGTATTAAATATCGCCTTCCTTCCCCCACTACTGTTCGGTTGGTTTGGCTTACCTGCCTTTGGCTTAAATGGTGCCGCTTATGCATCAGTTTTATCAAACCTAGTAACAATGATTCTGTTACTGGCGTATTTGCATAAAACAAAGCATTTACTGCGTTTAGACAAATCTATTTTACAGCATTTTAAATGGAAGAAAGATATTTTAGCTTCATTATTAAAGCTAGCTATCCCATCTAGTATTAGTATGGTCGCTATCTCTGTCGCAGAAATTGCTGTCATTGGCTTTGTCAACGTCTATGGCTCCAATGCGACGGCGGCTTACGGCGTTGTTAATCAGGTAGCTAGCTATGCACAGGTACCTGCGATGAGTATTGCCATTGCTACATCTGTATTTGTCGCACAGGCATTAGGTGCAAATTCTACAGAGATGATTAAAAAAATTCGCCAAATGGGCGTACGTATCAATTATCTTTTAGGAGGCGCCATTATACTTATTATGTATCTATTTGCTGAGCCAATTTTGGCCTTCTTTATCGATTCACATGATACTGTGCTCATTGCCAAAAATTATTTATATATCGCATTTTGGAGTTATTTAATTTTCGGTCATACACAAACGGTTTCAGCTACGATGCGTGCAACAGGTGTCGTTTTATGGCCTACAATCTTCTTAGTTATTACGATTTGGGTAGTTGAGGTACCATTAGCCTTCCTACTATCTCACCACACTTCACTAGACCTAAATGGTGTATGGTTAGCCTACCCAATTACCTTCTGTGTACATTTTATTATGCAGTATGCCTACTTCAAGCTAGGCTGGCAAAAACGAACATTAAAAGCTATGCTTAACGATTAAAGGACTGAGGACATGCAAATAACGCATGTCCTTTTTTCAATAAACACAAAATAACCAGGTACTCGATTGTGAGCCCTGGTCATTTTGTGAAAAGTGAATTTTACTACTTTGCTTTAGTTTTTTGTATTCTACTAATGGATTAGGCGTATTCCGCTAAAAAAAGTTACAAATAAAATAAAAAATTTTTTCATTTTCTTCGATTCATTTTCCCCTTGGTTTATAAACAATCAAAACGTATTAATACCCCCTACATTTTTTTATAAAAACACCAGCTTTTGTCCAAGCTACTATTATAAAATAGCTACTTGAGAGTGGAGAAACGATGAAAACAACCTTCAAATTTATAGTGATGATTTTTCTAACAACCCTGCTCGCAGGTTGCTGGGATATTACAGAGCCACAAAGAATGTACTATGTCAATGCAGTCGGTGTTGATTACGTTGATGATGAATATGAGGTCTATTTACAAATTATCAATTTTGCTGATGTCGCTAAATCCGTTCAACCTAGTTCAAATGCTGACCCTGCTGAAATCGGCCATGCCAAAGGAAGAACCGTAGAGGAAGCTATCTACAAATTGTATCGATCGTCTGACCAACAAATTTTTTGGGGGCATATGAGATATATAATTTTCTCGGAGAGAGCCCTGGAAAATGAGCGATTTATCCCCGTTATTGATACGTTTATTCGTTTTCGAGATACAAGGTATCAAATTTGGATGTATTGTACAAAGGATCCAGTGCACGATGTCCTCCTTGTCTCACCAATATTAAAAAATTCACTGTCTTCCTCAAAACTAAGTAATCCGATCAACCCAACAGAACAAGAAACGTTTGTTGAACCAAAAAATTTACGAGAAATTGTTATTGGATTAAATGAGCCAAATCATGAAGTGACAGTACCTTATGTATCCATTAAAAAAGATTGGCAAACGGACGAGGAAAAAGTAGAAGAAACCTATTTTTCTGGAGTCGGCATTTTATCGAAAGACGGTTTTAAAGGGTTTGTGAAAGATGAGGCTGCCCGAGGTAATCAATGGATGCATAATTACACAAACAGAGGTGAAATCACCTTTAAATTAAGAACAGACGGTAAAGAGGAATTAACCGTAAGTATTGACAAATTACAGGTTAAAAAAATACCTGTAGTGAACAAAGAGGATGTTTATTTTGATGTGGAATTAAAACTTCGTGCAACCGTCAATGGTTTTAAAGGAAAAGTCAGCGAAAAAGAACTGAAAAAACATATTATTAAGGAAGTGAAACAGGAAATTCGTGAAACCTATAATGAGGGATTAAAATTAGATGTAGATATTTTTCGATTATCAGAGGTGCTTTATCGCGACAACGTCAAAGCATGGAAAAAGTTGGAGACAGATGGAAAAATCCCTTTACAAGAGAATACTATTCGTAAAATTTCTATTGACGTTTCGCAAATAAACCCAGGGCGCAAAACGTTTTCTGAAATCATTAAAATTAAAAGACCAGATTCCTCTGAATAAAAAAAACGCTTGGGAGCCAAGCGTTTTTTCTTATAAACGGAATTTTTCTTGGACCATTTTTGCAACGTCTTCGGCCCTTAAATTTGTGCTGTTTATTTTTATATAGTTAGGGAATTGAATTTCGCCATCGACTGAATTCAATCTGTATTTTTCTATAGAGGTTAACAAGTCCTGTTCAGACCAAATAAGATCCCTTTTTGAAGGTTTATGCTCAAGTCTATTAGATCCTTTATTGCGCTGAAGTCTCTCCTCTAAAACAGCCTCAAGTTCTACATAGTACACCATGCCACCTTTGGATTCAAAAAGCTCAGCAACTTGCTTCACATAGTCCCAATCCTCTTGAAGATCAAACGCCCAAACATATGTAAAGATCAATCCATATAAATGACTAGCTGAAACTTCCTCGAATATCTCCTGTCGAAACAAATTGACTAGCCTCTTCCCCTCTTTCGTACCGTAGTCAAAAAAATGACTAACCAAATCAATCGTCATATGATTATGAAATAGCTTTAAACCTGTTATTTTTGCTAATTCCTGCCCTACTGTCATTTTCCCAACAGCTTGAGGACCAAAAATAAGAACTAATTTCATTCGTTACCTCCTAGGCAATGCTCCATCATTTTGAGTATAAAATATTATTTACGGCTAACAATAGTTGTAAATCGTTCAAATCGAGGTGATAAAGTATGGAACATTTCCCACTAATACATACAAACTTTTGGGATGCCGTAATTGCCGTTCCAGTAGTGATGATTCTAACACAGTTGATTAAGAGAATGTGTAATATTAAGCCTTTTTGGGTTCCCTCCATCGCTTTAGTTATCGGCTTACTCATTTCCGTCTTCATTAGCCATCGCCACAATTTGTTAGCTGGATTATTTATGGGCTGGTTTTATGGCTATGCGGCAATTGGTAGTTATGCTTCTTTGAAAACTTCTTATATTACTTATAAGCAGAAAAAATTAAAAAAACAAAATCGGTTTCCTTCTTAAAATTTTTTTCGAAATACGCACAATTCAAGTTTCTTAAATTGAAAATAATGCCTCTTCTATTCCTCTCATAATATCAATGGCTCCATTTGATTTATTGGAACAAATCACAACCCTGACAGAATATTCTGGGTAATATGCTGAGTGGAAGCAGACCCCAGGATCATACCCCATAACATGATATTTCAGAATAGATTGTTTGCTATTTTTCTTAATCCATACACCATGTCCATAGCCATTATTTTCACCCGTTTCTACATGTGCTGTTAGAAGTTGCTGCGTTAAATCTTCATTTAAAAGTTCAAAGTTCATCAGGGCATGCCATAACTTCGCCATATCACCTACTGTGACAAATGCTCCTCCATCAGAACCACCTTTCACGGGTAATGAGTAAATATTTGTTTTCCATGTACCGTCTGGGTTGTCAATGTAACCTAAGGCTGTATTTGACGGCAGAGCATCCAACGAGTAATAGCCCGATTCCGTCATTTTCACTCGATCAAAAATATATTGTTGAATGTATTCTGAAAAAACCATACCAGATGTATGCTCGACAATTAATCCTAATAAAATATAGCCTGCATTGTTGTAGTGAAATCTATCGCCTACTTTATATTTCATAGGGCGATTTTGAAATAAAGGTAAAAAATCACTTAATGTTCGAAAATGATACATCGGATTTTCAACCCACAACTCTTCAAAATCTTCCATTTCTTCCTCATCAAAATAATCTGGTATCCCGGAAGTATGCGTCAGTAAATGATTAATCGTTATGTCCTTATCAAAATGTGCAAAATGATGGTTGAGACATTCATATAATTTCGTGTCAAAAGAAAGTTTTCCTTGTTCTATTAGCTGACAAATAGCTATTGCCGTAAAAATTTTACAACCAGAGGCAATTCCAAAACGAGTTTTTGCCTGATTTTTGATTTGCTCAGAACGATTTGCATACCCAAAACTTTGATTGACTAAGACACCCTTCTCTCGATTCTCCACAAGCACTGTCCCTGAAAAATCAACCTTCTGTTGAATGTTCATTATGATGTTATGTAATTTTGTATTCATACAGATTCTCCTAATTTTATTAAATTTTCTAAATAATAACTCTTTCTATTTTAACAATATAGATTGGATGTGTCATGTGAATTTCTTCTAAAGTCGAAGTTACTGCCATTCAATGGGCACTTCGAGCAATTGTAGCCTTTTTCTTCTTATTCATTGCAGCAAAAATAATGGGGCAGCGTTCTATTTCACAACTAAGATTATTGCACTTTGCTATGGCCATTACATTTGATATTATTATCGCCCTTCCCTTATCTGAGGAAGGTTAGGTATGAAGGGTTCCATGATTACCATAACTGTTTTAGTTTTTTTATATCTGATTGGTGTTTTTTTGAGTCCGAAATGGTTAACATTTCGACATTTTATCGACGCTCCCCCAATATTAAAATGGGGAAATCATATCCGAAAACTTACGTAAAGCTCGAATAACAGTAGATTTTTTATTGACTGAATGAAGAAAAGAAACAATAGAAGAGGTTCAAAATGTTGCGGTTGCTTTTTGGGAACCTGACGGATCCTCCACCTCTAGTTTTTTACACACACAACACCAAACAACTATGCGTACAGATTTGAACCTAAACCCTCAGCCCCTTTTTCTACCAATTATTCTTATTAAAGAAGAAAAAATTGATTATCATGAGCTACAAAAAACTGAACATACGGAGGACTAGATACATGAACAACTAACGACAACTCATAAAGTGAATTTTTAAAAAATACTCTTAGCAACCATTGATCAACATGACAATTTGCAGTTTTTCCCTATATTAAATGAGTCACATCGAACGAAACTAAATAGTGGTCAAAATGATGGTTGCCGAAACACCATTTGAAAAGGCTCCACCTGTTGTAGTCACTTCCACAGAAAGAAGTGTACAGCTATTTATGGAATAGTTCGCATTTACCTTCGCACAACTATTTGGAGTTGTTATTGAACTTGGTCCTGTCACTGTCGCAATAATCCCCGTTGCAATTGGGGCAGTGAAACCACCATTCGTGCTTATAAATACTTGTGCAGAAGCGGTTTGTCCTGCGCTTAGTGAATGATCCCGTATATTCAAAGTTAAGCTTCGAATGATAGCATTTTCCGGAATAACGATTGAACTTCTCACAAAAGAAGCTGACGAATTGCCTGTTCCTAGAAAATCATTATTGCCAACTGATTGATCTGTAGATAAGTATACTTCCATGAGACCTGAACCACTCGGACCCGTAGAGCCAGTCGTGCCCGTTATACCAGTAACACCCGTAGTCCCTCTTGCTCCAGTTGCTCCCGTACCCCCTGTGATTCCAGCAATTCCTGTGGCTCCTTGCAGGCCTGTCGCTCCTGTGATACCTGTTGTACCTTGTTGTCCTGTCGCTCCGGTATTTCCTACTAATCCTTGGAGGCCCGTTGCTCCAGTGGTTCCTGTTGCCCCAGTATTTCCTGTCACCCCTGTGTTTCCTGTTGTACCTTGTTGCCCAGTGGCTCCCGTATTCCCTACTAGTCCTTGAAGTCCTGTGTTTCCTGTTGATCCCGTTATCCCTTGTGGTCCCATTGCACCTGTTATTCCTATTTCTCCTTGTGGTCCTGTCGCTCCTGTTATTCCTATTTCTCCTTGGGGCCCTGTTGCACCTGTTATTCCTATTTCTCCTTGGGACCCTGTTGCACCTGTTATTCCTATTTCTCCTTGTGGTCCTGTCGCTCCTGTTATTCCTATTTCTCCTTGGGGTCCTGTTGCACCTGTTATTCCTATTTCTCCTTGGGGTCCTGTCGTTCCTGTTACACCTGCTATCCCTTGAGATCCTGTTGCCCCTGTTGCTCCCTGAGATCCCGTAGCACCGATTAATCCTGCTAGTCCTTGCAATCCTCTTTCGCCAGTTGCTCCCACAAGCCCTTGAGGTCCCATTGCTCCGGTTATTCCTGTGGCTCCTTGTGGACCTGTATTGCCAGTTGCTCCTGCTAGTCCTTGCGCACCCGTCACTCCAGTTGCGCCCATTATGCCCTGGGGTCCCATTGCCCCTGGCAATCCCTGTGCACCTTGCGGACCTGTCGTGCCTGTCGCACCTGTTGCCCCTGTTGCTCCCTGAGATCCCGTAGCACCGATTAATCCTGCTAGTCCTTGCAATCCTCTTTCGCCAGTTGCTCCCACAAGCCCTCGAGGTCCCATTGCTCCGGTTATTCCTGCCGCTCCTTGTGGACCTGTATTGCCAGTTGCTCCTGCTAGTCCTTGCACACCTGTCACTCCAGTTGCGCCCATTATGCCCTGGGGTCCCATTGCCCCTGGCAATCCCTGTGCACCTTGCGGACCTGTCGTGCCTGTCGCACCCGTGGCACCTGTTGCTCCAGTTACACCTATAGGATCTTGGATGCCAGATAAATCATATGGATATCCATTACACCCAAATTCATTACACTTATATTTCATGGGATAGTTACATTTGGAATCACATTTGAAATTATCAAAATTACGGCTGTAACTAAACCTCAAACATTTCACCTCCCATTCTTTTGCATCATATTCGAAAGTTTACTATGGGGATAATTAATGCACCTAGTTTATTGACTATTTGGTTAATTAATAGATGAATGCTTTTGAATTTGGCCATAACATAAAAAAACATTGGGCTCTAATTAGAACTCAATGTCTGATTATTTTTCAATAAATGTTTACAAGAATTGGTCCGAGTTTGCGCCGGATATACCATTCGATTACGATTAAATTCGGCACCCAACATAACCAAGCAATAACAGCATAATAATACTGAAAATTTTCACCCCCAAATAGGATAGTAAACAACGGTAACCAAATGCGTAAGGTTACTGCTGCAAACGTTAAAGCATAATTTCTTAGCATCCATTTTTGATGGGCTTGAATGTTTCGATGTTTGATTTTTATGAGCGCTTGCAACATTGTCAATAACCAACCTATGGATAGTACACAAAACCCTAATTTCGTGACCCATCCTCCTGTGGCGTTAAATGCTAAATAAAGACCTGCACTGCCCCCAAATAAAATACTGGCACAATAAATTTTCCCCAATATTCGATGACGCTTCACATTGTTCTCTCTTAATTTTGAGGACAAGGTAAAAGGACCAATTACTAACGCTAGCACTCCAAAAATAATATGAATATACAGCATGATGAACCAAAATGAGTTTAAAGTATCACTTAGCATGAGCTTTAATTGAACAAAACCTGCTTGCTTTGCATCCAACACAATATATTGGACGGTAGAATAGCCCGCTATTAAAAATGCCAAGACACTCATGGTCAACCACATTTTCCTTTTAATAGATGCCGCTCCTTTCTTCCCTCTATAGATTGATAATTATTATGTACTAGTTGGAAGTTGTATGCTGCAATGGAGGACCAGATAATAGGCATGCAAATCGCTCCACACCTGGGTATTTTTCTCCTAAACTCGTAATGTGAAATCCAATATTTTTATAAAAAATCACAGCATCTCTATCCGTTTCAGCATAAATGGAAGAAAACGAATTATGATGGTTAATAAACTGAACCATCTCACGCCCAATTCCTTTCCCACGAAGCGCTGATGATACGGCAATATGTTTAATGACACACTGATGTGCATCACCTATTTCAATACCTATACAGCCAACAAGTTCTTGATCTATGTAATAGCCATATAATTTTCTTGCTGGAGAATGTATATACAAATCATATTCTTGATCCACTTTTGTTTTTGATGTGGCATAGGATAGTAATACTTTCACCGCGGGTTGAATAGGAATAGATTGAATCATTTCCATAGAACCCTTCCTTTCTATTATGGTTATGCAGATAGACCATAGTTTCATTTTTAAATCACTGGATTTTATTTCATAAAACGTTGGGATGAATTATCCCTTCTACATTAATAATGATATCGCCCCACACAAGTGAGTTCTGTCATACGTTTTTTCTTTTTTTCCACAAGACTAAAACAAACATCATTAGAAATACAATAGTCATTCCAATAATAATAATTGGAAGTGGACCAACAAGTATAAAATAGCTGTCTCTTACCTGATAGTTGCTACTCATGGAAAACCTCCTATTCATGAAGTTAGATATTCGTATTTTTGTTGCAAGAAAAGTTGATCTTTACTAATTTGCACTATATGTATCTCCTATTTTATATTATTAATCCAAATAATGGTATGTTATATTACTTAAAAGCTATATTATTGGAGGGATTCATAATGAAAATTAGAAAGGCAATCGTACAAGATGCTGAAGGCATTGGGACAGTACATGTAGATAGTTGGAGAACTACCTATAAAGATATTGTTCCAGATGAATTTTTAAATAAATTATCTTATAAACAACGAACACTTTTATGGGAACGTCATCTTGAAGATCTTACTAAATTGATACTTGTAGTTGAAAATGACGACGGAGATATTATTGGCTTTTCTTCTGCTGGTAAGAGGGAAACAGCTCCTTTTCCCAATTCGATTTATTTAGAAACACTCTATCTCCTAGAAGCCTATCAGGGGAAAGGACTAGGTAAGCTTTTATTGAAAGAACTCTTCCTTTTCTTACAGCAGAAAAACTATCAAACCATATATGTAGAAGTGTTGGCTGACAATAAAACAAAATATTTCTACGAACATTTTGGTGCAAAGCTTATAACAAGCCTAGAAATCAATATTGGTGGCAAAGTATTAGAGGAGTTAGTTTTTGAATGGGATGATATCACTAAAGTAATTGAACTATTATTGAATGAATAAAGGTACCCAAATGAATTTGCAGCCATTAACTACAGATTAGGAGGGTGAAAGTTGGCGATTGGCTTAGTTGTTATTGCTTTGGTGTTGACCGTATCCATTGTTTTTATTATATGCCTTGGTAAATCGAAGAAAACGACATTAATTATTTGGGGAATCACTATAATGTTAATCATAGCTCCACTGTTTGCATGGGTCATTTCTATTTTGTATGGCATAAAAGAAGGCGATGGTTTTGCAACAGTAGGACTTATGGCCATCTTGTTTCCCACTTTATTTCTCGTCGGACTGGTTATACTTCTTGTCGGTGCATTCAAAAAATTCTAATGTTTACAACTCATGTTTATTCTACTCGTTTAAAATAAACATGAGTAAAGTTAAATTTTTCAATCTAAAATCTTCTCAAAACTTAAGATAACTTTATCTTCGTAAATTCTTTCATCAAACTGTATAAAACCAAGCGACGTCCAGAAGTTTAAAGCGCTTTTATTGGTAGAATGTACAGCAATATGGATACAGTTTACTTGTTGGGTTCTCATCAGTTCCTCATACAACAAGTAAATTTTTTTTGCATATCCTAAACCTTGATATTTTTTGTGTACTGCCAATAAACTTATCCAAGGTTTTTGATGACGGGGGCTTGACAATCCATAATCCAAAATAGCAATAAAGTCATCCCCTTTTTTCACCAAATATCTTTCAATCTGTAATTCTTCTGTTTCTTCGTGTATATCTAGAATATCCTCATTCCCAAGAACTTTTTTATCATAGGCGATTAAATTATATTCCTGATTCGAATTCATAATGTTCTTTTCGGTTTCCACAAATTTCATATCGTTTTTAAGAAAGGTAAACATTTTTTATTTCTCCTTTTCTATTGTTACTTACATAGTACCTCAAATTGGATTACATCGGCGTTTAATTATGTATGCGAAGTAGACCATTATTATTTCGCTGACTCTTTTTTAGCTTACATTAGACGAATACCCCACTTCCTTCAATGACAAATTACATACTATAAACTGAAGAAAGGAGAGGTTTTCATGGGATATTACGGAAACGTAGGAAACGCAGGATATTATGGTAGTGTAGGTAATTACAGTTGTTGCTACAGCGTTTATGGGAATGAATATAGCATGGGCTACTGCATGGACCATGGCAAAGGTAATAGTTCAACATTTGTCTTAATCGTTATTCTATTCATCCTACTCATTATTGTTGGTGCAACATTTATGCAAAAAGAAGATTATTAATAGTTAGTTGTAACAAATACTAGACAAAAGCTTGATATAACCGTATTTTATTGTCTTCAAGCTTTCGTTAATCCTCAAGAAACATCATAAATAATCTTTAAAAATCATGAATTGGTCGGTTTTTAGTCGGTTAATCGGTTGATTTTTTATCATTTAAGACCACCCATCACGGAGTGGTCTTTATTTTTTAAATAGTCACTAATGGAGGATATTCAATTTAAATTCAGAGTTCTCTAAGCTTTTCTACGGTTATTTCAATTAAACCGCGCTTTAATACATGATTTCTAGCTATCAAAATATTTTTCAGAAATACAATTTAATCTAAACCCTAAGGCGAATTTGTATAAATAGACTTCCTACAGGGTAGACTTTTTAAAAAAAATTCTGGAGGTGGGAAATACGTGTTTGAGAAAAAATTAGCACTTCATGAAACAATGGAATTTCATGAAGTCATTAACTTTATGACAACTAGTTTACTTAAATCGAAGCTGAGTCAAGGTGTGGTCTTTGATGATGATTTAAGAGCATTATTGGACAAAAATGTAAAATTATCTACACCCGCACTCACTGCTATGGTTAAGCTCTACTCTAAATCGGAATTAGAATATTAGGAGGACAATTGTATGGAAGACTATTTAGATCCTATAAATTCAATTGGAATGCCTGAACTAACTGATTCGGGGCTTGCTCTGGAGTTTTTACTTACAACAAAGACTGGTATTAGAAATCTTTCAATTGCCTTAACAGAAACAGCTTCTCCTACGCTTCGGAAAATCATGAAAACACAGCTGGATGTCATGATTGATTTATACTTTGAAATTTCTGAACTGATGCTAAAAAAAGAATGGTTAAAACCTTATGATTTAGAAGGTCAAAAAGAACTGGATATTAAATCTGCCGAAAATGCGATTAGTATTGCACAGTTGGATTTATTCCCTAAAAGCATGAATCGAAAAGGAATGTTCCCTACCCCACCGAAAAAATAAACGAAAAAGAGGAATTTTTTATGAAAGCTGTCACTTTTCAAGGTATAAAAAATGTTGAGGTTAAAGAAGTAAAAGATCCTAAAATTAAAAAAGCCGATGATATTATTGTTCGTTTAACCACTACTGCCATTTGCGGGTCAGACTTGCATTTGATCCATGGAATGATCCCAAATATTGGACAAGACTATGTCATTGGCCATGAACCGATGGGCATTGTAGAAGAAGTTGGCAAGGGGGTGACGAAAGTTAAAAAGGGTGACCGAGTTGTCATTCCTTTTAATATTGCATGCGGGGAATGCTGGTATTGCAATCATGATTTGGAAAGTCAGTGTGATAATGCAAACGATAATGGTGAAATGGGTGCCTATTTTGGTTATTCAGACACAACAGGCGGTTTTCCGGGAGGACAGGCAGAGTATATGCGGGTTCCATATGGCAATTTTATCCCTTTCAAAATTCCGGAGAAATCTGAAGTTCCTGATGAAAGTCTAGTTCTCCTTGCCGATGCTGCCTCTACTGCTTTTTGGAGTGTAGATAATGCCGGTGTAAAGAAAGGAGATACCGTTGTTATTCTTGGCTGCGGCCCTGTTGGACTATTAGCACAAAAATTTGCTTGGTTGAAAGGAGCAGAAAGAGTAATCGCAGTTGACTACATCGGATATCGGCTTAAACATGCAAAAAAGACAAATAACGTCGAAATCGTTAATTTTGAAGACCATGAAAATTGTGGTGAATATTTAAAAGAGATTACTAAGGGTGGTGCAGACGTTGTCATTGATTGTGTGGGTATGAGCGGAAAAATGACGCCTCTCGAATTTCTTGCAAGTGGCGTAAAACTTCAAAGTGGTGCTATGGGAGCCATTGTCACAGCCAGTCAAGCTGTACGTAAAGGTGGAACTATCCAAATTACTGGTGTTTATGGTGGTCGATACAATGCCTTCCCACTAGGAGATATTTTCCAGCGTAATGTAGCAATTCGTACTGGACAAGCTCCAGTTGTTCATCTCATGCCTTATGTCTATAACTTAATCGCTGATGGTAAAGTAAATCCAGGTGATATCATTACACACGTCCTTCCTCTTGAAAAAGCAAAACATGGTTATGAAATATTCGATACAAAACAGGAAGACTGTATTAAAGTAGTTTTAAAACCCTAAATATAGATTCTAGGTACTTTTGTCTCTCTATTGCACAAGTACCTTTTTCTATACCCTAATTTCAATAGGACCATCACCTTCTCTTTGAGAAAGCAATCATTACAGCAAAGATAGAAAACACACATATTTCAGCTACAAGATGTAATGAATGCAGTTAAAAACAACTATTTAACTTGGTTCGATAGTGCACAAGATACATACATCAACATTCAAATTTTCTAAAACAATATCTCCTTATTAAAAAGTAGTTGAGCGCCTAGTCCCTCTAACCAATTGTTGGAAGGTACTGGACGTTCTTTAGAAGGAGTTTCTTCTATAGATGATGCTTTTTATTAGGATTCACATTTGAACCCTCTACAGCCTTGTTATCACGCTCCTACAAATACAGCTTTCAATGTACTTGCTACTATATAAAGTACCTTCTTTACTATCCATGGCAATTTTAAATAGCACGTTCTTTGCTTTTATAAAGTCAGGTGCATTTTGAACCTGAGTAGCCAATACAACCTTGTGAAATTCATCTTTCAAGGTATCAGCCAATGGCAAACTATTCATGAAAGAACTTAAAAGAATTAAGTGCTTGATTCTGAGATTGTGGAGGGCAAACCTTGTCATTACTAGCTTCATCGACTTTCTCTCGTTGGGACATACGAAAATCGATAATTACTAGTCCCTTTTATGCCGTACAATTTAATGCTTGGTACTTTTTCAATGATTCCTAACTCCACTAATTTCTTCATCGATCGATAAACAGTCTTTGTATGGACTAGATTTATGGAAAACGAAGTTGGGATCAGAAGAGACTTTTATAAGAAGAATGCATTAGAAAAAATCGACGAAGCTCTAAAATCGACGACGATTCTGAAATCACTCTGTTTTAAAGAGCAGATATCTAATATAGTTGTCTGCTTTTTGTTATGTACAAGGCCTGTTAAATTCCCTAATATAGTTAAAAAAGGGGGAAATTTAATTTGAAAAAATCAACAGTTATATTTAGTGTAATTATTTTACTTTTTACCTTTAGTATGGGCGCTTACGCTGCAACTAAATACAATTTAACTTTTAACGGAAAAAAGCAATCTACTGATATACAGTATATTAATAATATTGCATATGTACCGTTAGCTGAAGTTACTAAACTATTTGAAGGTAAACTAACTTACGATGGCAAAACTAAAACATTTGCTGTTTCAACAAACGCTACTGAATCTACTACTCAATCTGAATTGACGAAAACTATTGATGAAGTAACTGTTAAAATTGACAAAGTAATTCAGGATTCAGATTCTTTAAGAGTTTATTTAACATATGTTAATAATTCAGATGATGAAGTAAATACTACTGTTTCTTTGTCTAAGGTAGTTGCAAATGGAAAACAATACAGTTACAACTCTGACTTCAATTTTAAAAGATGGTATAAAAAAGATGTTCCTCACGCTGATTCATCTATAGAACCAGGTGTAACTGCTGAAAATGTGATTTTCTTTGAGCCTGTCAATGCCGATTCAATTAACATTGCGATTACTGTTAACTGGGAAGACTACAAATTTAATAATGTAAAGATTACAAAATAAACTTTTTATCATTCAACAGATAACTAAACAAGGTTGTCTGTTTTTTGTATACTTTCTTTGCGTTATTTCCTAAAATGGTAATAACAAGGGAGATTTTATACAAGAAATTATTTTACATTAGAGCATTGTCAGCATTATTACCCGCTGCTTGAAAGTTGTGAAACTGATTCTTATTCTACGGTGCAGGTTAATTTAATAATTGGAAGGAAAAATGTATGTAGAAAGGAAACTATTCGATATACCATATTAAATTAAAGGAGAGAGGCATGAGTAAATCATTTATTGAACAAGTGCATTATGTTAGAATTCCAGTAAAAGATTTAGAACTATCTGTACAATGGTATCAAGACGTATTAGGGTTACAGTTATTAAACATTACTGAGGAACTTGCGATATTAAAAGTAAATGAAGGGCCTTTCTTACTTATCTTAGTTCCAACCAAAGATGAAACATTTGCACATTTTACAATTGATAATGAACAAGAATTTAGCATTGGCTTTACAAGTTCAGAGCTATCCAAATTTCACCAACACTTAATTGATAATCAAGTTAAGGTAGAAAATATTAAAGAAGATAATGGTCATGCCTTTTTCCACTTTTATGACCCAAATGGTAATAAACTTCAAGTTCATTGGTAAGATTCATTAATAGCTAGAAATAAACAATAATTTTGTAAAGCCCATTACCAATTAAGGTAACGGGCTTTTCTCTTTAACGTTGTGCAATGATAATCTTCAACCCTTCAAAAACATATACGACTAAGCAAATACATAAAATCGACCACTGAGAATTCGCAATGTTACTTGCTGCTTTTACTGTGGCTACAATGTTCATCTAATCACCTTTCCTTTGCTATTTTAAAAATAAAAGCCCTCCACAATTATCTGTGGAAGGCATGATATTCGATACGATTATAAGATTTATTCTTCTACTGTTGGTTTTTCTCCCCATACTGCAAATACCGCATTCACTTGCACTGGAGGCACTTCTTTTTCCAACTTTGCACGACTAGAGCTACTGTGCATATAAGCCTTGCGGTGAGGCTCTCCTAATGGATACTCTGTAGGCACTTCATTAGATTTACAAAATCACTCTGACTTTTCATGGATTACGTCACACATATGCTTCATATATGATCGGTAAAAATGTAAATTTCAAAGTCATTCAGGAACAACCTGGACATGCTAGCATTCAAGAAACGATTAATACTTACAGTCATTTAACTGATCGTGACAAAATAAAAGCAAGTGACCTATTTGACGAAATCTTGTAAAAAGGACTCCTTTTCGTCGCTTTTGATCACTTGCTTAGTTTTAACATTTAAAAAACACTCTAAAACCTTGCTATATCAATTAGTCTTGAATAGCTGCCTCTAACGCTACAACCATCATGTCGTTGAAGTATCTGTGCTATCATGATAAATCATGACTGGTCAAAAGCTTGATATAACAGTATTTTATTGTCTGCAAACTTTCTTTAATCCTCAAGAATCATCATAAATAATCTTTAAAAATCATGATTTGGTCGGTTTTTAGTCGGTTAAGTCGGTTGATTTTTTATGATTTAAGACCACCCATCATGGAGTGGTCTTAATTTATATTTTCTTCAAACGCATAGAATTGAACAAGTAAACCTGCCTTACGGATTGACCCCTACTGAAAATGGACGAGCTCCGACTGAAATCGTAGTAATCACCGTGTTAGTTACGCCATTAATTACTGAAACTGTATTATCATTCTGGTTTGTCACATAAATTAAATTAGTTAATGGATTAACTCCTATACCATTTGGATTATCTCCAACTGGAATGGTAGCAAACACAGTATTTGTTAATCCACTAATTGCGGAAACATTATCACTATCACGATTTGGTACGTAAATATTATTCGTAGCTATATTAACTGCCACTTCACCTGGAGTAATGCCGACAGGAACAGTAGCAATCACTGTATTAGTTGTTCCATCAATCACGGAAACAGTGTTACTAGTGAAATTTGATATATAAATACGATTAGTATTTGGATTGACCCCTATTCTGAACGGATTCACTCCGACTGGAATCTGAGTAATCACGGTATTAGTAAACCCATCAATTACTGAAACGATATCAAAATTAAAATTTGCTACATAAATTCGGTTGGTTAATGGATTGACTCCTACTCCAGTTGGAAGTGACAAACCTCCGACAGGAATAATGGTAGCAACTACTGTATTGGTTGCTCCATCAATCACGGAAACTGTACTATCATTAAAATTTGCTACATATATGGTATTTGTAGCGGTATTGACCGCGACCGCACTTGCTCCATCCCCAGCAGGAACAGTAGTAATCAATGTATTAGTAAACCCATCAATTACTGAAACATCATCACTATTCAAATTCCCCACATAAATTCGGTTGGTTAATGGATTGACACCTACCCCTGCTGGATTGACTCCAACTGGAATAGTAGCAACTACTGTATTGGTTGCTCCATCAATTACAGAAACTGTATTTTCATTAAAATTTGCTACATAAATATGATTTACTGATAATAGCTCCTTAGATTCGATAGCCTTTATTGGTCCTATGTGTACTCTAGGTAGTCTACAAACTTTACTGCAAGAGCAAGCATCTATATTACATTTACAACTTTTACAACATTTACGACATCTACGATTATAGTAGTTATAAAAATTCAATTTCTCACCTCCAACTGTATTATTCTATTCTAATAGTTGTTGTTGGGACGGGCTTCCACCTATTGACTTACATAGATTAATCGCAAATTGTATAATTAAGCGAGACACTCATGTACCCTTAATTCACAACTCAATTTTCCCACCTGAAACAGCATGACTTGTAATGATAATAGGAACATGAAAAAACATATATAATAAGAAATAAAGAAGACCACCCATAACGGAGTGGTCTTTTTATGTTGTTAAGTACATGTTTCATTAGCAATTATTAATTTATAATACTCTCTTTTGCAATTCTTTTATAGACGTGAAAATATAATTTTAAACTTACATATATACTATATCCCATTAATGCCCCACCTATTGAGCTAATGTGGAAGCTCCAATCGTCTCTAGAAACATATATCCCATAATAACTAATTACAGATCCAACTAAAAATAAAAATAAAAAATTAAAAATAATAAATTTTTTCAATTCACAATAACCTCCACCAGTTTTTGATTTAGAATAACACTATTTTACAAAAAATGATTGTTATAGTAATATATTACTTGTACTTAACCAGTATAATACTATATTAACAAAAGGAGTAATTTACATGTTAAAAAAAACTCTCTCAAGAAGAAAATTTAACTTACTTACCATTAGAAACGTATATCCATGATAATGATAATAATTTACAAAATTTTAGTGTGCAACCACGTGCCACTATGACTATACAAACTGGATATTACATAAAAGAACAAGGTTACCTAACAAATAAACAATTAAGAGATTATGTGGAATACGTATACAAACAATCAAATACGTTAGGATGGACTTTTCTTATTACTGGATTCATAACTTTAAGTAAAATCGCAATAGCACCAGCAATTTGCTGGAGGTGCAGCAAACTTTGATATAGTTAAGGAACAGGTTTATGCAGGAAAAGGAATGGGATGGGCACATATGTAAGCAGATGGCCCTAATACATTAAGTATAATACCTAGAAGAGATTTTTCTTCACTCACAATAAAATATACAAAATAAAATTTCCCTTTCATAATGAATATTGAATAGTACAGTATTGACAGATTCAGGCATGAAGATTAAAACATTTGTTACCACGTGACCGCCATAAAAAGGCGGTAAATACGGCACGAGTAATCCTTTTAAGTTAGCCGATCTACTTGGAATAGTGATTGTTGTTGAGCCATTAGGGCCAATTTATGGCTATTATAGTAGATCTCACCGTACCAAAGTAATTCATATCAATGAGAATATACCACACAATAAACAGTTTTCAACATGCGCTCATGAACTAGGCCATGCTGTATTACATCCAAACGAAAATACCGGATTTTTAAAATTAAATACATTACTTTCTACTGAAAAAATTGAAATAGAAGCTAATACATTTGCTGTTGAACTATTACTACCTGATGATTTATTTAACGATCAAATATTTTCAGGTTTTACCATCTATGATGCAATTGAAGAAAAAGGCGTTCCACTTGAACTACTTTCTTTGAAAATAGTAGATGGTAAAAAAATTTTGCCCTAAACAGAACAAACATTCCCTTTGAAGGTGGTGATTATTATCTAAAAAAGGTTGTTAAGGATTGTTGTTAATTGGAAGGAGGAAATATTGATGGCAAGTTACAGAGAATTAGAACCTAGTAAAAAAGCCAAGCCCCGTATTGAAATCACTGTAGAACTAGGGTATGACGACAAAGGAAAGCGTATTTGAAAATACAAAACAGTTACTTTAAATAGTCTATCCGAAAAATCAATAAAAAAAGCTATTACCGAATTTGAAATCCAAGTTTCAAATGAACCAAATGTTAGTTCAGAAAAAATTACTTTTGAAACCTTTGCTGAGCGTTGGATGGACATGTATGTAAAAATTGATCTTTCAGTAAAGAGTAGAAACTCGTATGAGTCATATTTAAAAAATGGTATTTTAGATAGTCTTGGTTCATTACAGATGAAAAATATTAAAACATTTCACATTGTGCAATTTTTTTCTAAACAAAAGAAAGAAAATAAAAAGTCATTAGAAGGAAAATATATGGCTTTAAAAAGTATTTTTAGTACAGTCATTAAATGGCAAGTTATAGAAACCAATCCGATGATTGGTGTAGAAAGACCCTCTCAATCTAAAAGGTATAAGGAAATTGAGTTTTATGATGAAGAACAATTGAAATCACTCTTAAAAAAAACAAAAGAAATGTATCCTAAACATGCATTACAGATTAACTAGCAGCACTAGTAGGTTTACGAATGAGCGAAATTGCTGGAATAAGACATGAAAGCATAAATTTTATAAACAATACCATATATATTGACTCGACACTTCAATATGATAAAGAAGTAAAAAAATTTTTCTTAGGTACCACAAAAACAAAAAGATCACATACTGTCAATGTCCCTATTGAGTTAACGAAAGAAATAAAACAATATGCAAAGGATCACAAGAAGTTACAACTCGCATCAGGTGAAGCTTGGAAGCCGATGAAGGATAATGAGGGCAACTCAATAAATCTACTATTTACAAAAACAAACGGCTTTCCTTCACATCCAGATAGTATGTCTGGAAGATGGCGTGAGATTGTAGACCGTCACAATTTACCTAAACTAACATTTCATGGTTTAAGGCATACCTACGCATCTTTTATGATTAGTAAAAATGTAAATTTTAAAATTATTCAAGAACAACTTGGACATGTTAACATTCAAGAAACGATTAATACCTATAGCCACTTAACTATGAAAGACAAAGAAAAAGCAACCGACTACTTCAACTCCATTTTATAAAAAAACGGTCGGTTTTTGGTCGGTTGCTCTTATTTAAGGTATTTAATACATGTTGAAAACCTTGTTATATCAACTAGTCTTGAATAGCTGCCTCTAACGCTACAACCATCATGTCGTTGAAAGTCGTTTGACGTTCTTCTGATGTTGTTACTTCGCCAGTTAAAATGTGGTCACTTACTGTTAGAACAGAAAGTGCTTTACGGCCGAATTTAGCTGCTAATGTGTAAAGAGCTGCTGATTCCATTTCTACAGCTAGTACACCGTATTGTGCTAATTTTTCATTTTGATGCTCATCTGAGTAGAATAAATCTGCTGTGAAGATATTCCCCACTTGTAAGTTAAGTCCAGCATCTTTTCCTGCGTTATACGCTTTTAATAATAGGTCAAAGTCTGCGATTGGTGCGAAGTCGATAGCACCGCCCCAAATGATTTGGTTCATACGTGTATCAGATGTTGCTGCTTGCGCTAAAATCACGTCACGCACTTTCACATCTTTTTGAATTGCACCACAAGTACCTACACGGATTAACTTTTGAACATCATATTCTTGCATTAATTCTGTCGCATAGATTGAAATAGATGGCACACCCATACCAGTTCCTTGTACTGAAATACGTTTGCCTTTATACGTACCCGTATAACCAAACATATTACGTACCTCGTTGTAGCAAGTTACATCTTCTAAAAATGTTTCCGCGATGTATTTTGCACGAAGTGGATCTCCTGGAAGTAAAATTGTGTCAGCGATTTCACCTTTTTTTGCATTAATATGAACACTCATACTGCAATCCCTCTTTTCTGTCAGTTATCACTATAAATAATACTGTGTTTCTGTCATTTACGCAATGCTAGACGTCTAGCAACTGAAAAATTATTTATAGTTTTCGTACAATTATGCCTGTCCCTCATATAACTCCCACAAATGATCAAAAGCTTCAATTGTTAAATTTTCTGTTGCATAGGATTCAATGTAGTTAGATAACTCATTAAAGTCTGTACTTTGCTTTGGAAAATTATGCTCATGAAACATTTCCTCTGCAAACCGTACCTTGGCATCGGACCAGTCGCCGCCCCGAAATGTAAGGACATATAAATAAAAACTTTTTTTCATCACACAATTTCCCCTTTTTTGCATTTACTTTTCGATAGTGTATCAGAAAAAACGTTATTCGTCATAATTCCCACTACTAAGATATATTACCTATTCATAATTTTAGAACTATTTTCTTGGATGTCCTGACTTTTGACACAGTTATATCTATCAGAAAAATTTTAATTTTTAGAAAAAATATAGAAAAATCTAGTAAAATAAGATAAAATTGAAATCGATTACTAAAAAATAGGAAGGTGATGCGATGAAAAAGACTAAAAAAACTCATGATGCAGCAAAAAAACGCCCGACTCTCTTCACTTTTAGCTTTTTTAAGAGTAAGAAAGCCTCTATACAAGAGGAAACCGGGATTAATCCCCCTCCTATTAAAGAAAAACGACAACGTTTTTACCATTTAATTCGAGGCAAAGTGCTTATTATGTTCGCACTTCTTATTGTAATTAACGGTGTAATGGGTATATTGTCTTACGTCAATATACAGAAGCTTCAGCAGGAGATGGAGGACTTCACTAAGAAGAATGTCCTTGAGCAATTAACAGTTAACCAACTTGCGTATGAAATAGCAAGGTTGACGAATTTGGAGCAAAGTTACTTAATAACAGGGAATGGCATTTATTCTACCTCATATCATTTGAAAATTGACACCATTAATAAAAAATTAGCAGCATTAAATGAACAATTTCAGGATCGGCAAGTTGAACTTGGTCATATGCAGGCCATTGATCAGTATTATAGAAATTACCTGGATTATTCAAAAAAAGTAATGACTATGCGTGATGAACTTGGTCTTGAGCAGGCTCGTAAGCTTATGATGGGTGCTACTGGGGAAACAATGAAAACGCATATTGATACTAATATCGAATCCATAAATATGGTGATGGATGAGTCGAATAAAGCAAAGTTAGACAAGCTTAATCAGCAAGTCAACCTTTCGATCGCTACATTTTTTATCGTATCCATTATCGGCTTTTTAGCGATCATCATTTTCGGTTTCATGTTATTTAAATCTTTGAAACGTAATACACAAGCGATTAATGACTCCATCCTTGATATTGCTCAGGCAGGAGGCGATTTAACTAGACGTGTGAAAGTGCGAAATCGCGATGAATTTTCCATTATTGCTGCTTCCACAAATACGTTGATTGAGTCGATTTCCAATTTAATTCGACGTGTAAGCGAACTGGCTGATCATGTATCAAGTAGTAGTCAGGAACTCATGTCGTTAGCAGATGAAAATGCTCGTACTATTCAAGATATTGCAGATGCAACCGCAGATATTGCAAGCGATAGTGATAATACCATTTCTAGTATGAATAGTGCGCAACAAAAAATGAGCGACCTAGAGCACTCTATGCATCAATTAAGCGAACAAGCCAGTGCCGTACATCGTGCCTCAATAGCGATGCAACAAGCAGCCGATGAAGGAAGTCTTTCTGTGGAGCAATCTTCGCTTGTTATGCAATCAATCGAAGAAACAATGGCTTCCACAACATCCACGGTCGAGGCGTTAGGTCGTAAATCTGCCGACATTACATCGATCATTGGTACCATTACAGCCATTTCCGAGCAAACAAATCTATTAGCTTTAAATGCAGCGATTGAAGCGGCTCGAGCTGGGGAGCATGGTCGAGGCTTTGCCGTGGTTGCGGATGAAGTTCGAAAACTAGCAGAGCAATCCCAAAGTGCTGCCAAGGAAGTAACTGCTATAGTGACATCTATTCAGGATGAAGTCACATCCATCATTGCCCAAAACCATGAAGGGGTCACTACTGTTATTCGTGGCGTAGAAGTGACCAATGAAACCAATCAATCCTTGGCCAACATTTTATCGCATACAGAAGAAACTACAACGATAATTGCAGCCATGGTGGATAAAATTGCGTCGACACTGGACTTTAGCAACGCGGTAGCAAGTGACTTCATTCACGTCAATGCCTATGCCGAGCAGTCCGCAGCTAACACCGTAACATCCGCCGCCGCTGCCACACAGGGCTCGGCTTCCATGCAGGAAATCAACGCGGCTGCCACAGAGCTTGCCCAACAAGCAGACAGCCTCCGTAATTTAGTAGGTGCATTTAAAGTTTAAGTTTTTTATTACGAATTTGTGAGGGAGATCTTTTCGTTGGAAGGATCCCCTCTTTTTTTGGCTGGGGAATGCTTCCATTGGGGAGAGGTGGATTAGTCACGGTCAGGGTGGCTAATCGGCTCTTTGTGAGTTATGTCCCTCTCTTTGAGCAGGCTTTCCGTCACTTTCGGAGTTCTATCTGTCTCTTTGCCCGTTCTATCCACCTCTTAGCTAATTCCCTCCATTCATTAGAATTCTTCCTCTACCTCTCCCCACCCTTGCGGCTCGATCCGTATCCACCCAAACAAAAAAATCCTAGCAAGATTGCTCTTGCTAGGATTTTTTATTTGAATAATGAAAGGAATTGGCTATAGCCTTCTTTTTCTAGATCTTCTTTTGCTATGAAGCGAAGGGATGCTGAGTTAATGCAGTAGCGTAGGCCTCCTAGTTCGCTTGGGCCGTCTGGGAAGACATGTCCTAGATGGGAGTCTGCTTCTTTACTGCGTACTTCTACCCGGCGCATACCGTGGGTTGTGTCGAAGTGCTCGGTTACTTCTTCTTTTTGGATGGGCTTCGTAAAGGCTGGCCAGCCACAGCCTGAGTTGTATTTGTCCAATGAGCTGAATAGTGGTTTTCCAGAGACGATATCCACATAGATGCCCTCTTCAAAATGCTCATCGAACTCATTGCGAAACGGTGGTTCTGTGCCATTTTCCTGTGTCACATAATATTGCATGTCTGTCAGTTCTTTTAAACGTTGTTCTTTATTCATGTTTATTCCCCCAGTGATGCTCTTGATATGCTCGGCGACCGCTTCCAACCGAATAGCGTTCGTAGTGCATTGGATTTTTCTTATAATAATATTGGTGATAGTCCTCAGCCGGGTAAAATGTGCTAGCAGGTAAGATTTTCACCATGATCGGTTTATTAAACTTTCCAGAGGCTTCTAAATCAGCCTTTGAACGCTCTGCTAATTGACGTTGTTCTTCATTATGATAGTAAATGGCTGTTGTGTAGGATTCGCCGCGATCATAAAACTGGCCACCTGCATCTGTCGGGTCTATTAAGGTCCAATAGATAGACAGTAGTTGCTCATAGCTATAAAGATCATCATCGTATACGATTTGGACAGCTTCTGCATGTCCGGTAGTTTCTGAGCACACTTGCTCATAGGTTGGATTGACAACATGTCCACCTGTATAGCCTGATAGCACCGACTCAATGCCAGGTGTTTCGTCAAATGGCTTGACCATACACCAAAAACAGCCTCCTGCAAATGTTGCATATTGCTTTGCCATTCATCTCACTCCTTATTCACCAGGAACAATAATTTCTAATAAAATTTTGTCATTTGGTAAGTCCAATTCTTTAGCACGGACACGTGATCCGGATGCAATGTTAACGCGCGATAAATCAATATAGATTTCTGCTTTATTCGGGTTCACGGTAATCCATGAAGGGAATTCCACCGAATCCCGCATAATTTTCATCGTCGTCTCCGGCGGAATATTTAATAGCCCGACATTCATTCCCGTCTGCTTTAAAATAATATTGCCCTTGTCATCCACAATGGGCTCAAAATTCATGGAAATTGGGATTTCCGTGTAAAATACCGTGAGCGTGCTTCGTAATTGAATATCATCACCGATTGTAAAATCAAGTGGTAAAGGCGAGCCTTTTGCTGCATCCTTTAAATATTTTTTGGAAATCGATTCTAATTCCTTTGTTGTGGTTTGCACCACGAGTACATTTCCTTTGCTTTCACTTTCACCTGCTGAACTCTTGGCAACATCGACTCCATCTACTGGTCTAGTTGCTAAAAAAACGACGAGGAGGATTGCAAAAAGCACTGTGCCTGCTAAGGCGAAAAACGCGACTTTCCATTTATTCATTTTGTCACTCCTCGAAGCCTATTGCCTTGTTAATCTTTTCTTCCATACCACACTGCTCCATTGCTGATAGTATACGTTCTGTCATTTTTTCATATCCCTTTGCATTGGGGTGGAAAAAATCAGTATGATAGACGAGCTCTTCATTTGAATCAAATAAATCCTCCACCGATACATAGCAAGCATTGGAATCTTCGCTCGCTACTTCCTCAATCACATTATTCCATTCTGTGATAATTGTATCGAATTCATTCGCCTCATTGGTCACAATCGAAAACGGATTATAGAATCCAATGAGTAGGATGGGTACTGTCGGATTTTTTGCACGAATTCCTTCAATGATTTTGCTATAGCGCTGCTTATACGTCCGCAATTCTTTATCGAATGCGTCACGCTTCAAATTAAACAAATCCTGTTTAACAACTTTCATGACATCATTGCCACCCATTGTTAAAGAAACGAGCTGCGCTTGTTGCAACTCTTCATCATAATGCCCTTTTTTCACTAATTTTAGTAGCTGATCACTGCGTCTGCCCCGTTTGCCACGATTATCAACATCTACCTCGGAAATCGAGGGCCACGTAAGCAATGAATCTGCTAATCTTCCTACATAACCGTCTTGACTATACTCATCACCGACACCATCTGTTAATGAATCTCCTAGTGCCAGATAATGCAGTTGCTTTGCATTTTCTTCATCAATTTGCGATAAATCCTCTGCTGATGGCTCAAAAAAATGTTCAAAAATTTGCGTCAACATATTCTTGGAGGTTTTTTCCTCTTCTACTGTTTGTTGCTCATCCTGCGTCATATCTTGCTCCGTTTCTGCTTGCTCACCGTCAGGCTCTGCTTGCGGATTCGGCTCATCGATTGATATTGCACAACCACTTAGTACTAAGACGGTCAAACATGACAACATAAATCGCCAAATGTCCATTTGACCACCTTCCATCCCTTTCTGTACCTTCTATTATAGAATAGTTCATACCCTAATGAAAAGTGACTTACCCTCTGTTCTCCATAATTTTGTGTTGTTGCCAAATTTCCTCTTTTCCAAATAGCCGAACAAGCATCCAGCTTTAAGAGCCAAAACGAAAAAAAGCCACTACATTTACTTATGTAGTAGCTCCTCACTATTATTCTGCAAAATAAATAAATCCGATGGCACCTGGTCCAGTATGTGTCGAAATAATTGGAGATGTAAAGGCAATCTCAACATCATTAAAACCAGTACCTTCGATTAACTCTTTTAATGGATTCCCCATTGTGATGAGGCCATCTGCGTGAGAAATACCGACAGCTTTGACTGTTTTCCCAGCCGTATCTGCTTGGAATTGTTTAAATAAGTAATTCACTACCTGTTTATGGCTACGCACCTTAGAAACAGGATTGTAAACGCCACCCTCTAGGTTAGCAATAACTTTAATGTTCAGCAATGAACCGATAAAGCCCGTTCCTTTACCAATTCGACCACCTTTAATAAGATTTTCAAGCGTATCCACAATCACATATAAATTTGTATTTGCACGTACTTTATCCAGACGAGCTACGATTTCTTCAACTGTCGCTCCTGCATCGCGCATTTTAATTGCCTCACGTAGCTGAATAGCTAAACCGATCGCAATAAAGCGGGAGTCAATCACAGTCACATCAGCGTCTGTCATTTGAGCTGCTTGTCGTGCTGACTCTACCGTGCCACTCATACCACCTGTCATATGGATGGAGATAATTTGATCGCCTTCCTTGCCTAGCTCATCATATAATTCCTTAAATTTCCCTGGCGCAGGCTGTGAACTTTTCGGTAAATTTTTAGCATTTTTCATTAAGCCTAAAAAAGGTTGTGGCTCTAAATCCACACCATCTATATATGTTTCACCATCAATTTGAATTGTTAATGGCACGATATGTATGCCATGCTGTGCTACTTCTTCTTTTGTTAAATCACAAGTTGAGTCCGTTACTATATGAATTCGTCCCACTTCGACACATCCTTTTACTTCATTAAAATTTATTATATAGACTAATGAATCATTATGTAAACATGACATTTGTCATTAGGCAAAGCATTGATTTCTTGAGAATGTAAACGCTACCTTTGATACTATAGCGTTTCCTTTATCTCTTGTCTATCAAAGCCCCTAAAAGAATATGACAGCCTTATGACATTTTTGATATGAAATATATGACAAATGTAAATGTTCATGTATAAATTATTGGGGTATAGTAAATATATGAACGAAAGGAGTGTTGTAAATGATTGATTCATTTGACTATAAATCTTGGAAGGAAGAGCTGTGGAATGCTATTACACACGGTATTGGCTTTATTGCAAGTATTCCGGCTCTAGTTGTTTTACTGCTTACAGCTGTGCAAACAGGTAATGCTCTACATATTACTACTTTTAGTATTTTTGGTGCCTCTGTCATCATCCTGTTTTTAATGTCCACATTGCTACACAGTATGCCAGAAAAATATAAACACTTTTTCGCTATTTTGGACCACTCGTCCATTTACATTTTAATTGCCGGTACGTATACGCCGTTTTTATTAATTGCTGTTGGTGGCACCCTAGCCATAACTTTATTAAGTATTATTTGGTCCCTCGCAATATTAGGTGTTCTTTTTAAATGTTTCTTCATTAATCGTTTTGAAGTGCTATCCTTAATTTTTTATATTGGCATGGGCTGGCTAATCATCTTTGCTATTAAGCCTGTTTACTTATACTTAGGATTTTACGGCTTTGCTTTACTACTTGCAGGTGGACTGTTCTATACAATTGGAGCCATCTTTTATGCTTGGCGTTCTCTACCTTATAACCATGCAATATGGCATCTTTTTGTGTTAGCTGGCTGTGCTTCCATGTACGCTTGTGTGTACTTCTATTTATAAAAAAATCGCTCCCTTCATAAGGAGCGATTTTTTATGGATTCTCGTAAAAGCTTAATAGCTTCTCTTACTTCTTTTTCATGCTGCTCATTACTCAAATTATTTCTTGCATGAAGTAACACTGGCCTCAAGGATTCAACGGATCGCCCAAATGCATTCATCCAGTCATAGCGAGGCACCATCCAAGTATGGAAATGATGAGTCGTATCTTCGTTGTAAAAATAATAAACGTATTCTATGCCCAATACTTCCCTTTGAGCTTTTCTAAATTTTGTTAAGAGTTTGATGTAATCCAGTTTTTCGTCATTATTTAATTCATCAAAGCAATAGATGTGACGCTTTGAAGCTAAGATAACTAATCCTTTTATAGGATAAGCTATATCCTGGTGGGCGTGAAAATAATCCGTTTCAATGACAACACCACCATTAGGCTCGACCTGTCCACTTATGATTGCACAGCTCAAGCAATCAACATGAGCAATTTCTCCACTCGATAACATGATGTTGCGCAGCAATATCTCCCCTAAATATAGAAGTAGCACGGTCTATCAAAACCGTGCGTTTCCCATGTTATTTACGTTCAAAAATTTGATATTGGAAAGTATAGCCTTCTGAAGCTGTTTCGGGCTGTTCAGCAGAAACCTCTACAAAAGCCTCCTCATAGCTCGGGAAAAAGGTATCGCCCTGAAAAGAATGGTTAATTTTCGTAATATATAAGCGATCTGCCATTTCCATCGATAAACGGAAAATTTGCTCGCCGCCAATAATCATGATTTCCTCTACATCCCCTGCTACCGCTATTGCTTCTTCTAGGCTTGTCACAGTTTCAATGCCTTCCGCGTGATAATTTTCATCTCGTGTAATAACAATATTGCGACGTCCTGGAAGTGGACGACCAATGGATTCAAACGTTTTTCGTCCCATTATCATTGGCTTGCCCATTGTTTTGTTTTTAAAATACTGCAAATCTCCTGGTAAATGCCAAGGCATTCCGTTATTATAACCTATTACATGGTTGTCATCATGTGCCACAATTAAAGAAATCATACTGTCCCTCCAAATACTTTCTTCCCTTTTATTATAAACACAATTCGCTAATTTCACCTCTATTATGAAAGAATTTTCTTTTTCTAAAATTAAATCCTAGTAAAATTATACGAATAGTTTATAATATAAGTAATAAACGTCACGATAAAGGACTGATGAGGATGACTACTTTAAGAAAAGAAGCTGTTCATTATATTCAAGATCAACATGTTGCTACACCTTACTATCAAGTTACACCACAGGAAGCACGCGCAATGCGTACTGTTACGCCATGGCAATCACCACACAAGCCAAAATTAGCGTTGATGCAAGACCAACAAATTACAGTGCGTGATGGTGCTCAAATTACGCTACGACTTTATATACCTACTCATGACCAACCATTACCTGTTATTGTTTATTATCATGGCGGTGGTTGGGTATATGGTAATTTAGAGTCTGTTGATGCTGGCTGTCAGCTTTTAGCAGACCAAGCGCAAGCTATTGTGGTTTCAGTGGATTATCGTTTGGCTCCTGAATTTCCTTTTCCAACTCCATTGCAAGATGCCTACGATAGCTTAGTATGGGTGCATGACCATATCGAAGCATTTGGCGGCGATGCTGCTCGGTTGACGGTGGCTGGGGATAGTGCCGGCGGTAATTTAGCAACTGTTGTGGCCTACTTAGCTGTAACTTCAGGTGGACCGTCTTTGCAAGCACAAGCGCTCATTTATCCTGTTACGAATGTGGATTTCACGACCGTTTCCTATCAGGCTTATGGGGAAAATTTCGGCCTAGATAAACAGGGCATGCAATGGTTTTCTCAACACTATACGGATGAATCGAACTTTACAAATCCATTGGTGTCTCCCCTACAGCTCGAGGATGTAAGTCATATGCCTAAAACCCTCCTCATTGCAGCAGAGGCAGATGTTCTCTTTGATGAAGGTTTAAGTTATGCCCAAAAACTGACCGACGCTGGAGTATCTGTGGAGCATATGACCATGTCTGGTTTAATTCATAGTTATTTTAGCAAAATGAATTATTTTGAAGAGGCAACAATCGAAACGGTGGCAAAAATTGCTGAATTCCTGAAATAAGTTTGGCTATCCCATCCAAACAGTGCGATAATAGAGCAAAACGTTTTTAAAGGATGACAACATGACACAAACAATTGCACTACAATTAAAACAGCCTTTTGCTGATCAAGTAAAAAAAGGCTACCCATTAATTTCAAAAGATGCAGTGGATGCACGACAACTACCTTCCGAGCAAGGGACACTGCTTAAGCTGATGGATCACCATAATCGTTTTATTGGTACAGGTTACTACGGTATTCAAAATAAAGGGATTGGCTGGGTACTGACGACAGATATAGATGAAACCATCGATAAAGCTTTTTTCATTAAAAAGTTCAAAAAAGCCATACAGCTACGAGAAGCATTCTTCCAAAATGAACATACAACAGCCTTCCGTGTTTTCAATGGCGAGGGTGATGGCATCGGAGGTCTAACTATCGATTTCTTTAATGGCTACTATATGGTGAGTTGGTATAGCGAGGGCATTTACTCGTTGAAAGAAGTCGTTTATGAGGCGCTTGCTGAAACCATCAACTACCAAGCAATTTATGAGAAAAAACGATTCGATAGTAAAGGGCAATATATGGAACAGGATGATTTTGTTATGGGGACTCCTGGCGAATTTCCAATCATGGTTAAGGAAAATGGGATGACCTATGCAGTCCATTTAAATGATGGTGCTATGACTGGGATTTTTCTTGATCAACGGGAAGTACGATTAGCTATTCGTGAGCGCTATGCGAACACAACAAATATGCTAAATACCTTTTCCTACACTGGGGCATTTTCTGTAGCAGCCTCGCTTGGAGGAGCTATTAAAACAACAAGTGTCGATGTTGCGAAGCGCAGTTTAGCCAAAACGATTGAGCAGTTTAGCGTCAATCAAATTGATTACGAAGCTCAGGATATAAAAGTAATGGACGTTTTTCATTATTTTAAATATGCACAGCGTCACGAATTAAAATTTGACCTTGTTGTATTAGATCCACCAAGCTTTGCCCGCACAAAGCAAATGACGTTCTCAACGGCGAAGGACTATCCAAAATTACTGAAGGATACGATTGCGATTACAGCCAAAAATGGCATTATTGTGGCTTCTACAAACAACGCAAGCTTCGGTATGAAAAAGTTTAAAGGGTTTATCGACCAAGCATTTAAAGAGACTCGTACACGCTATAAAATTGTAGAAGAATACGGTTTACCAAAGGATTTCCGTGTGCCTCGTGAATATCCTGAATTTAATTATTTGAAGGTCGTTTTTATTCAAAAAATGGACTAACTGATCTGGAATCACACTTTGCTGTGATTCTTTTTTCTATAAAAAATGGCTTAAGAAGTATGTTCACTTCTTAAGCCACTTCTTTTTTAAAGTTTTTCCACAAACCAATCTCGTATATATTCGAGACGATTAATTCTTAATGTTGGCTTTCCGCTTTTTGACAGTTCGTGATTTGCTTCAGGGAAACGGACGAATTTCGTTTCTTTTTTCCGATACTTCAAGGCGATAAATAATTGCTCCGCCTGTTCAATTGGACAACGATAGTCTTTTTCACCATGTAAAATGAGCAATGGTGTTTCAACATTGTCTACATATTTCAATGGTGAATGATGCCATAGCTTCTCAATATTATCGAGCCCCGCTTGAATTTGCCAGTCTGTAAAGTAATAGCCGATATCACTAACTCCTGCAAAGCTAATCCAGTTCGAAATAGAGCGTTGTGTAACTGCTGCCTTAAAGCGGTTGGTATGCCCAACAATCCAGTTTGTCATAAAGCCTCCATAACTCCCACCTGTTACACCTAGTCGATCTGGATCAATGAAATCATATTGCTCTAAAGCATAGTCAACAGCGGCCATCAGGTCTTGATAGTCATTGCCCCCATAATCACCACGTACGGCATCCACAAATGTTTGCCCATAGCCATGACTTCCACGCGGATTTGTATATAGGACTGCAAAGCCTTGAGCAGCTAGGATTTGGAATTCATTAAAATAGGTGTTGCCATACATCGCATGAGGACCACCATGGATTTCAAGAATAAGGGGATATTTCTTTCCTTTTTCATAGCCCACTGGCTTCATGATCCAGCCGTTGACCTTCCAGCCCTCAGCTCCTTCAAACTCAATGCTCTCTGGAACAGCTAACTCTTTCGTCTTTAAAACATCTTCATTGACTGTCGTCAATCGTTCTTTTTCACCCGTTTTTAAGTTGACGTAATATAAATCGCCCGGATTCGTTGTCGTACTTATTGCGACAACGGCTTGATCATTGTGAGTATCTAGTGAAAAACCATAAACGTATTGATCATCGTGAATTGCTGGATAAATTTCACCATCTACATTACCAAAGTAAATTGCCGCATTACCGTGATCAGTTACTTGGAAGTAGAAACTATGATTATCATTCATCCATTGCACACGTGGTGCTGCTACCCCTTGCAGGAAATCACCGATGACATAATCACCAACAGGGGCATCAAACTCGCTTGTTGCACAGTTTAGCAGATTTTGTTCCATATCATAAATCCATAGCTTCGCTTGTGTGGCATTTTCAAATTCACGTTTTCCTCCAACAAAGGATAGAAAGCGGCTATTAGGCGACCAGGACGTTTGGTAATAAGAGCCAATCCCCTCTGTTACCCTGCGGCTCTGTTTTGTTTCTACATCGAATAAATAAATATCAGCATTATATGAAAAATCTAAATCCTCTGCTTTATCTGCTAAGTACGTAAGATAACTGCCATTTGGCGACCATGTACTCAGATGGAAATGCTCGTTCCCTTCTGTCACTTGCTCTAATTCACCAGATTTTAAATCGACAATGGCAATGTAAGTATATTGGTCCATATCCATAAATCCACCCGCATCCGATTTATGTTTCATCTTATCGATTTCAAGTGGCTTGAGTTCTTTTTCTTCTTTCTTGTCATCTTCAGCTTTATCTAGGATAGTTTCATCTTTACCTAGCATAACTGAAAACGCAATTTTCTCTCCACATGGAGACCAGACAGGCGTGGACGCACCGTTTTTACAATACGTCACTTGCTTCGCCTCTCCCCCTGTTTTCGACAGTACAAAAATTTGCGGCTTGCCTGATCTTGTAGAGGAAAAAGCAATTTGACTGCCATCTGGCGACCATACAGGAGAGCTTGTACGATATTCACCATATGTCCATTGCTGAGGACGTTTGTCTTTTAAATTTAAATAAAATAAGTTCGATACATAGTCTTTTTTCTTCTCATCAATACGTGTCTCTACATAAACTACCTCAGTCCCATCAGGTGAGAGTTGTGGATCTGCCACTGATTTCAAGTGATAAAGATCTTCTGGTTGAATCCCTTGTTTAGATGTCATGTTCTTGCTCCTTTATATTGTCATTTTCTATGCTCTACTACAATATTTCGACACCCTAAGTATTATTCCTGCTACTCTATCAATTTTTTTACTAGTTTCCAATCAGCATTCGATTTTGTTCTGCTATAAAACTTATAAAAAGGTTCATTGGCACGAGCTTGGTCCTGATAGAGACGAATGATTTGTAGCAAGAAATCTTCAATATGGTCGATCCCTACTCTCTTCGCAAAGAGAGTACCCGCCTGTGCCTTTGCCCCCATTGGAATGGATCCTAAATAAACATCAAAGCTCTCATGCTGATAGACTAGTCCTATATCGTCATATGTAGGATTATAACAAGCCGATGCACAGCCATTCACATTGACTCGAACTCTTGCAGGCACAGTTATACCGTCCAACGCCTGATAGAGCTGTTCTGTTTGAGGAACTGCCTCCATTTTTTCGCCATCACAAAAATCACATGCCTTCATGGCTATATGAGGACCTGACAAAGCAACAAACAGCCCAGCCTCCTGTAAGGCATGGGTAGATTCTGTCAGTTCGCTAGAGGGGATCGATAATAATAGGCTATAGGAAGCCGAATATTTAATGGCCCCCTTCTCCCCTACAATTTCAGCTATTTTTTGAAATTGGGCTGGCGTGTAATGCTTATTAATAATGCCAGGGCTTACCGCTAATCGTGAATATCCACCTTGCTGATTAAGGGTTTCAAACGTTTTATCTGGTATGTTTTGACGAAATGCATTCATTGTTATCACTCCTTAAGAAAAAGGAGCTAGCAAAGCGCTAGCTCGAATGTTTTTAAAAGTTTGCTGGGTAGAAGCCCTTGGCTAAAATTTGAATGGCCTCTGCGGCACGTACTCCTTCAGATGCCGCTGAAAGTGGAAGGATGACAAAGCGATCATTTTTGACTGCTTCCATTTCCTTCAACGCTGGATCATTTTTTAAGAATTTTATCTTTTGTTCGGCAGTTGTTTCACCATAATCAATGACAACAACCACCTCTGGATTGCGATCTACTGCATTTTCCTTCGATACCGTTGTCCATCCTGACTCCACATCTCCAAAGATATTTTGACCGCCAGCAATTGTTACTAGCTCATTCATAAAGTTTTGACCAGCCGTGAACACATCTTTATCTCCACTATCAAAGACTAGCACACGTAAATTTTCGCTGTCTTTTGGTAATTGAGCTTGAACTTCTTCCACACCTTTTGTCATTTGTTCAATTAATGCTTCGCCACGATCTTCCACGCGAAATATTTCCGCGATATGACGAATATCAGTGAAAATATCCTCTAATGTTGGCTTTGTCATATTGGAAGCCGTATGTAGATACGTATGAATTCCTAATTCCTCAAGCTCCTCTGGTGTTCCAACACCTTTTTCACCAAAGCCACTTTTCCAGCCTGCATACAAGAAATCTGCTTCGGCATCAATGACTTGCTCCTTCGTTGGATATTGATCTGAAAGAACTGGAACTTTATCGTAGGCTGCTTGAAGCGGCTCGTAGATTTTGTCATCTAAATAAGCTGTCCCTACCATGGAATCCTCTAAGCCTAATGCAAGCATAATTTCTGTTACATGCTGATTTAAGCTGATTGCCTTTTTAGGTGCTTCCTTATAGGTTTGGGTAGTTTCATTATTTTCAATGATTACCTCAGATGCTGTCGCCTCAGACGGTTCAACTTTTTCAGTTTGCGTTGCTGATTCAGGCTTGTCGTTTGTGCCACACGCACCTAAAACGCTGATTAAGGCGATGACCATGACTAGCCATATACTTCTCCATTTTTTCATGTCCTTTTCTCCTTTGTTGTGATAAATATAGAAAGAAATCAGAGACTTCTTTGCTACCAGGATAATTGGAAGGGCATAAAAAAACCCTCTTGTCGCCAAGAGAGTTGCATAGTGAAAAAACGGTATTAGTACCTTTATCACTATCCCCATCCTCGTGGTTCTTAGTTAACATACATATACTGGCAGGTATCCTGGCTTAGGTTCATCATCTATACGCCTTCCCATAGTAAAACTACAGTGGCATGCTGTATAGACTCCCCATTTACAGTTGCGGGACAGCATCGGAATTGCACCGATTTCCCTTTTAAGCAAATGACAAAGGCCATTTGCACCAATATGTTCTATTCATGCTATTGATAGACTAGCAGTTCATGCGTTAATTCGCGATCTGTAGTAGAATGCAAAAAATATAATCATCATTATATTAGCACTATTTCGACAAAAAGACGAATCATTTTACAAGAAATAGTTGTGCTAGTATTCTGATACAATGAGAAGATAGCCACTTATAGAAACGAGGATTTATTATGTACAAGACGATTGGGGTTCTTGCTCATGTTGATGCAGGAAAAACAACCTTTTCCGAGCAAATGCTTTTTCATACAAATAGTATACAAGCACGGGGGCGTGTCGATCATCAGGACGCCTATTTAGATAATCATGAGCTTGAGCGCAAGCGTGGCATTACGATATTTGCCGAGCAAGGACGCATGACTATTGGCGACGATACATATACGTTGATTGATACACCAGGACATGTCGATTTCTCCCCAGAGATGGAGCGTGCCATCCGTGTCATGGATTATGCTATCATTATTATTAGTGCAGTAGAAGGTATACAAGGTCATACTGAAACTGTATGGCAGCTTTTACGGAACTATCATGTCCCTACATTCTTTTTTATTAATAAAATAGATCGTGACGGAGCAGATGTAAGGGCTGTGATGACTCAGCTCCATAAAGATTTCTCTGAACATGTATTATTCGTAGATGAACCACTTCAGGAAAACTATGTTTCAAGGACAATCATGGAATGGCTGGCGGAGCGTGATGAAGAGCTGCTGGATGCCTTTTTGAATGAAACATTGGAACATGGTCCTTGCGTAACTCAGCTCCTATCGATGATTAAAAATGAATACGCCTTCCCCTGCTTTACAGGTTCTGCATTGAAGGATGAAGGCATTCAAGAATTTATTGCTCAACTTCCACTCATAACTGGTACTCACTTCGAGCCGGAAGCACCGTTTCAAGGAGAGGTTTTTAAAATACGACATGACGGCCATCAGCGTTTAACTTTCATCAAGGCTTTAACAGGCAAATTACATGTTCGAGATGAATTTATGTTTGGAGACCTCACAGAGAAAGTAACGGAAATTCGTCTTTATAATGGCAGTCGATTTGAAACTGTTCAACAAGTTGAGGCTGGTGAAATCTTCGCTGTTAAAGGGCTCAGCCAGGCAAACATTGGCGATCGCATTGGCAGTAACACGCTATCACAGCCCTATGAGCTTGTCCCTACATTACAGGCAAAAGTTCAATATGAGGGTGAACAACATATTAAAGAAGTATTAAAGATTTTCCGTCTACTAGAGGCCGAGGAGCCATCATTGCGTGTCGTATGGCAGGAAAAGTTTCAGGAAATCCATGTGCATATAATGGGTGTCATTCAGTTAGAGGTCCTGATTGAAATTTTAATGAAGCGCTTTACATTAAACATCTCTTTTGGAGAGCCGCAAATATTATACATGGAAACAATTGCGACAACCGTTACAGGCTACGGACATTTTGAGCCACTCAAGCATTATGCAGAAATTCATTTATTAATGGAGCCAAATGAACGTGGGACAGGAATTACCTTTAGCAATGCCTGTCATGCAGATGATTTATCAGTGGGCAACCAACGCCTCGTAGAAAAGCATTTGTTTGAACGTGATCATCATGGCTTACTCACAGGCTACGCAGTAACAGATATTCATTTTACGCTCTTGACGGGACGTGGGCATAATGAACATACGTCTGGCGGTGATTTCCGAGAAGCCACTTTCCGAGCACTGCGCCAAGGACTGGAACAAGCACAGAACGTCCTGCTTGAGCCGTATTATCGCTTTAAAATGAAGGCTTCCAATGATTTTATTGGCCGTATGATGACCGACATTCAACAGGCTGCTGGCACCTTTGACGACCCCGTACTCACTGAAACAGACGTTGTATTAACAGGACGTGCACCAGTAGCGACCTTCATGAGCTATAGCACGATTTTTGCCGCCTATACAAATGGGAAAGGTGCGCTTACCCTCCAATTTGATGGCTATGATGTGTGTCATAATGCAGAAGAAGTAATAACTCAAATAGGCTATGATAAAAATGCCGACCCTGAATACAGTTCTTCCAGCATTTTTTGTGCAAAAGGTAAAGGCTATTCCGTCCCCTGGCAAGAGGCGCAAGCAGCCATGCATTGTCAGAGTTAAGTTTATGTACTAGCATGGCAAATCTGTTGAACTAGTACTTCAGATGAAGATAGAATATCCATACAAAAAATAAAGCAAGCCCTCCGCTTCATGGAGGGCTTGTTTTTATATGGCACCAACAGCTTTCTTTGAAGGCTTGTGCACTGGATAGGCAGGTTCAACCACCACGTAACCTTGCGTATTCGTGAAGTCGATAACTACTTTTCCAGGCTGACTTTTTAATATTTGTAGTTGATCAATTAATGTTAATAATAGCTCGTGGCCGTTCCCACGTGGATGCCAATTAAAGTGATAATCATTTAATTCCTGAACGGCTTGAAGAAACTGTGTGTATTCCTGCTGCACAAATGCGATTAGTTTATCCTGATGAGGAATTTGCTCTAAATCGTTCATATACGTTTCATAAAAACGAATGACAATCGAGCACAGTAAATCATTGACACGTGCAGCGCTTAACACTGGATTGGGCTCCTGTGAAAGACGGTCAAGATTAGGCTTTGCTCGTGTTGAATCAATGCGTGTAATTAAGTGGTACTGCTCCCCATTCACCTCATAAACAATAGGGTTGGTTGGCATATACATCATAAAGCTATTCGTCTTCGTTTTCAGTTGATCCGTTAACGTTGCCTGTGCAAAAAGATGGCCCTCTACCTCCCCATTTTGTATCCAAATAATGTCTTTATTATATAAGATTTGCTCAAAAAAGCGATCGTTGCGAATCAGTCTCGTTGCTAATAATTGATCAATTAGTGATTCAACCACCATTCTGGTTTTCGCTTTCTTGGCAATTTCTGTCCGTGGCTGCTTACAAATCGTCATATCTACAAAAGGCGTTTCCTCTGTTGTCGTTGCATGAATATTCATCCTATGTGCATCCCCTTTGCGTACATATTTTCAAAACAAAAAGGACTTCCTACTATGTTTGAGGAAATCCTTCGCTTTAATGTGCTTCATCACACAATGCCAAACAAACCCTAAGTAAATGCGAAGGAGTTCTAAAATGAACCCTTTCATGAACTTTGGGCGTTTGACGTACTGTGACGAACAGAGCATTCTGTTTTGTCAACATGCCACCTCCTATTCCTCGTAGGTTTATGGTGTGTACTCGTAACTAGGCAGGTATCCTGACTCATGGTCATCGCCACTTTTCCCCTTCCCATCATTTGACAGTGGTTGCTGAAAAGTCGCTCACATTTACAGTTGCGGGACAGTGTCGGATTCACACCGACTTCCCTTTTAAGTAAATTGCACGCAATTTACACCTATTACTACACGCTATTCAGTTGTCATAGGAATCGAGTGTACTCCACATTCCTATTAGATTACTAAAATCAATTGTAAAGTAGTGTTTTTCTAAAGTCAAATATCATAATATTTTCCAAACTACTAATCATCGTTTCTTAATTTTATCTAACAAACACTGAAATTCTGAGAGCACTTCTTCACATTTACTTTGATCGTAATATACTTCAGCAGCTTCATCGCGCGCCATCTCTTTCGAAATTCCCTCGGATTTTCTACGCAGCATATACTGAATAACTTCGATTTCTTTACCGCTATACTTTCTGGTCTTTTCCAACGAATCAGCAAAATTGTCGTCTACTTCACACATTAAATCCGCGTAACTAGTTAATGTTTTGTCCGTAATATTTAGCTTCTCTAATACGTCCTTTACCGAATGTCTTCTTTTTAACATCCGTATCACCCCCATCTATTATTCGGAGTATATACTGAAAGAAACCGTATGGGAATAGGCTTTAGCGACTGATTAACGGCTTTTTAAAAAGGTATTTACGGCACTTTTATTTTAGGTTATTATTTATGTAACATTTAAAAAACGAGTTATGAGCGCAAGGGATTCCTGCGCTCATTTTTTAACGCAAAACTGACGCAAATTCAATCGGGATAATTCACTTCTATAAATTCGAAATGTTGACATAAACAACCTAATAATAAACGCACCTCAGACAAGCTTACACGCATAACTATCCTATTCAACGATTCTCGATGCGTCTGGCAGCGCAAAAAAAACTGCTTGTTTTAAAAATGGTATCTGCAATTATCGGACAGCAGAAAGGCGGATTCGAAAGTAGGCGGCTTGGGGGGATTTTCGGTATTTTAACGTTGAATTGACGCAATACATGACGATTGAATAATTATTCGTTTCTAACTTCCCATAAGCTTGATTATGTAAACTAAAATATACGCAAAACCATTGATATAACAGTGTTTCTCTACTTCTGCGCAGAAACAACATATACACAATCTTATACATCGTTGATATGCAGCAATTCTTGCGACTATCCCTGTTTGCATATGCGTTACAATACTGCATAAAATGCTGCATAAAATACCGGTTAAATTGTCAGATAACGATTTGTTTTCGAGTACCCACGCGCGCCAGCGCCTTCTGCCCGATGTTTTCGCCATATTTCGGAATTAAACGGAAGCCTCAACGCTATTTCAACGCATAAAAAAAAGAGCGAAACCAGCACGTAGCCAACTCCGCATTTTTAGCACTTTATCGCACTAAATCATTGATATATCGCCTTTTAATATCGATTTTTAATATTCGCTAGTCGTGCTGCAACTGCGTCCGGATCCGCATTAGGCGCTTTAATCTCAACTTCCGCCTTATCAACTAGCATACCCATCGTTTGCATGTACAGTTTCATATGCGAAGCGTTGCCGTCCACACAACCTTGAATAAGCGCCTGCATAACGCGTGTACGATTATCCGCTAAATACATATCTGTTACCGCTGTCTTATATTCTAACATCCCAGGCAACTGTCTCCATTTACGTAATGTCCGGTCAGATACGCCAATTTCCTTTGCAATTTCAACGTAAGAACGACGCTTACCTTTCGGCAATAGGTCGTTTTCATAAATTAACTCAGCAGCCTTCGCCTGATCGGCCGTCAGTTCCTTCAAAATTTCATCTAGTTTTCGTGCCATTTAATTAGCTCCTCTCGCTTTTCAGCGTAGTATTTATCATAATTTCCGTCATAGTCGCCTTTATAGACATCTTCGGAATAAACGGAATAAGGCGTTTCTTCAATGATACTTACAAGCATATCCGCTAAATTTGCGTAGTGCATTCTGCTGTCACCGTTAGTAGCGATCAGTAATAAAGCAGCAATCAGTGTACACGTAGAACCTAGTATTAAATCCTTCGCTTCTCTCGCAACTTTTAGCATCTCTAACCACTCATTAATACGGTCTTGTTCACCTAAAGGTATAATTTCCTTTGCAGTTAAAACTAGTTCTGTATATTCTGCTAAAAACTGCTTTATATCTACTAAATTACGTTTATATGCTTGTTCTGCCCAAACGTCACTAACCGATGGGAACGGAACATTACAATAACCTCGCTCCATATCTGACGCATTAATCTCTGCCTGTAAACGCTCAATGTCCTCTTTTAATTCTTCAATTGTGGATGATCGCTTCATTTCATCGCCCCTTCTTTCGTTGTAATAGAAAAGGCAAGCAACGCTATAAAAGCCGATGCCTGCCCGTTAATAGTTGTTGCTATAGTTTTATAGATATGTTTTCCAACCCTAAGAATCGTGTATAAGGTATAGAGCTACCTAAAGCCACAGCTCCATTAGGTTCGATTACCAATTCGATGGCCCTATATTCATAGTGATCATGGATTTGATTATTACAAGATGTTACGAAGATACGATACACGATAGGACGCATGTCTTCTGGCAAGATAAATAGAACTGTCCCTCTAGTCATCACCCCATTTTTAATAGCGCCTTTCATAATTAGATTATTGTGCTTATCTACGGCAAATTTCGGTTCATATCCTTCACCATAAGATTCCCAACCGTTTAGTAATTCTGCTTCTTGCCAAACTACATCAGCCAAAAGGTCAGTAACTTTTGTATCTAATCCCTTTAATGTTGTATCTATGATATCCATATTCGCGTTTTGCGGAAGCACACTATACATATCAGTACCTTCCGGCTTTCCTAAATTATAATTTGGTGTATATTTAACCACGTTGTATCCTCTCCAATTCAATTAATTTCACAAGACCAAAGTTATGACGATCTTTGAGCCATAGTCCGATAGTACTTTTAGCCACGACGCACCTTCACCTCCTCGATTAATTTCGCTAGTTGATACGCAATCTTTTCGATGTCAGCTTCTTCACGTACTGTAAAGTTGTTGCCGGTGATAACTACTCCACCACCTGTGCCGCCTTGACCTTCGTCATAAGCCTTCGCTTCTTGCGCCGTAAGAACTTTTTCGTTTTTGTGTAAACGCGCTGAATATCCGTCATATGGTACGGAGTCTAATCCGCTATAGTGCGATTTCTTACCGCCCTTTTTATCTCCGCCAGCACCGATTAAATTACCAACAAAGTCTACCCCCGCGCTAATTCCGTTCGTAATCCAGCTCGGCAATTTAGCGTTGGAAATAAAACCGATAAAGTCCTTAACATGTCCGTATGCAGTCGAGACCCATCCGCTGAGTGTTTCAAACCAGCCCTGGACGATCTCTAGTGCGCCAGAAAAACCATCCAACGCATTTTTGACGCCAGTTAGAATGAATTCAACTAATGGAGCTAAAACGTTGTCCCATGCCCATTTAATGATTGCGGAAAGTGCTTCCCATGCTATACCTAATAGCTCTAAGATCGGCTTTGCGATTGACCATAAAGTCGAGAATAGTTGCGCTAAGAACGAAATTGCTGGAGCAATTACATTATTGTAAACGATCATTATAATGTCACCGAGTATTTGTATCCAATCCCATAAACCGCTTAAAATCGGACCTATAATGTCCCATGCGCTTGTTAAGATGTCAGATACCGTGTCCCATGCTGTAGAGAAAGCGTCTACTAGCTGTTCAAATGCAGGCTGAAATTGTGTTATTTTTTCAGTAATGTACGACTTGACTTCTTCAAATTTTGTTTTAAGCGACTCAAAAGAGCCTTCTCCGAAAATCTTATCGAATACTCCGCCAAATCCACCTTCGTTAAAAGCCGTCATCAACTCAGATATTTTCGATTTAATCCCGGTAATAATTCCGTTGATTTTTTCAGCCACATCCGGTGGAAATAGGACGCTTATTAAACCTTCTACGCCGCCTTTTTGGAACACGGACCACAAGTCTTTTACTACGGTAACAACTTTTTCGATAGCTCCGCGGAACGTTTCGCTATTGTCGTAAAGCGCTTTGAGTCCGACGGCTGCAGCTGATATCCCCATCGCTATTAACGCTATTGGATTCGCTAAGGCGGAAATTGTTCCTACTACAGCTAGCGCAGCTACAAACGTGCCAATCGCCCCTGCTACGTATGCTATTTGTGTTCGCCATTTCACGAATATATCGTATAAAGCAATCGCTTTATCTGTCACTTTTCCAAGCATTCCACCTAGTTTGTTACTAAGTGCGTCGGTATCAATACCATCAAACATCTTATTTAATCGCCTTAGAAAGTCCGCTAGTTTTGTATTGCTTTCCATTCCTATGTTTCTAAAGAACGTCTGTGACTTCTCCTCGAGTTGCGACCACAATCCTTTTGTTGTATTCGCCATATTATTAACCATTTCATCATTTACGCCCATTTTGGTTAATAATTTATCTAGGCCAGCCATCTTAGCAGACATTCCGTCCATTTTAGTGATTTTTTGCAATTCCTTTTTATCTAGTCCGACTGCCTCATACATTGAAACGTAGTCACCTTGCATAAGCTCTTTTGTCGAGAAAGCTGCTTGCTGAGTGTCTACGCCTGAAAGCGCCTGTATACGTTCAACTAAACCCCAAACCTGTTTTAATTCATCAAGGTTCTTACTGATTCCTATGAATGCTTTTGAGTTTGTCATCATATCTGTACTGTTCAATACCGGACTATCAATAGCAGCCTTTTCGACCATTTGAAGATACTTTTTAGCTTGTTTATCGTCACCAAACATCCCTGTAATAGCCATCGCATTTTGTTCGTAGTTTGCTGCAGCACCGATTGTAGCGCTAAACAACTTAGACGCCCCTGTTACTCCAACGTACGCACCCATGAGTCCAACTAAAGCACCTTGCATACCTCGTAATGATGCACTTACACCGTCTGCACCAACTCTCAACGATGAGACCCGCGTTGCAAATCCTCCCACACGATTAGATGTGGAAGATACTGAACTTCCGAAACGATTTACTGCAGCTTGGGAACGTGACATACTATCACTAGCGTTACGGCTAGTCCGATTCATACGTTCCATCGCCTGAGTAATTTGACGTAATCGTGAGCTACCTTGATCACGAACTCGGAATACTGCGGTTAGGTTCATAAATCACCACCCCACCCTTCTAAGCTCTTCTTCAAGCTCTTTTTCAAGCCACTGACGCCACTTATCCTGATTTTGTTGTGCTGGTTTATCAAGAAATTTCTTCTCACCAGTAACAGCGTTCCCGTTACCTTCATGAATGTAATATGCATAATTGAAATTCCTCGGTCCCCGTGTTGCATTGGCTATAATTTCAACGCCAGTACTGTCACCGTCTGTAAATACTTCTGCGTCAATACTTCGTCGTAATGTACCTCCTAGTTTCTCAGCAATTGGAGCAATGTCGACTGATTCTGCTTTCCAATCGTTCTTAACGTCAGTGAGACCGTTTAGCAATGCTCTGCCTACCGCATTCGGAGATTGATTTAAAGATTGTGTTAGCTGGGATAAATCTAGATTAAATTCCATACGATTTCCCACCGTTCATATTGCTGATAACAGAATCAAACTCTTTGCAAGCGCGTTTAAATTCAGCTTGGACATCTTGTCCCTCTACTTGTTTGATAGCCAGCATAAGCGCCTCTAGTATCTTTCCTGCCGCTAGTGACCACTGAGCATCGCTTACAACCACCTGTAACAACAAAGGCTTAATATCGTTCGCGTATCGAATGTAATCAGCATTAACTTTAAATTTGTACTTATCGATAAAGTTAACGATACCGCCAGCTTTTACTACTATTTGTTTTCCGTCCATCCCTGTGTCCCCCTCTTGTTTTTTTGCATAGAAAAAGGCACAACGTCGGTTAAACGTCATGCCTTGCGTTACTTTATTTTAAGAAATGTATGATTCTGCAATTTTAATTTCAAGGGCCATATCTACTTTTGGAAACTTCTTTGCCAACTGTTTAATACAATCTACATATGTTTTGCTTGGGAATTTGTAAGCGAGATCATCAAAAACGGAAGATATCCAGTAAATTTCTTTTTCTGAACAACTATTTAGATAATTAATTGTATCTTGTTCATCGTTAAACTCGTCGACCATCTGTTGCCAACACGATTCAATAGCAGGATCGTTTGGATGCATCGCATCCATTCTAATTACCATATCAGCTAGCTTTTTTTCGTTAATCACCTTAATCACCTTCCTCTTTGTTAAATATAAACTAATTAAACCAATTATATATCATGCCATGCGTGATTAGATTTATTATGCGTCCACTGGCTTAATTGATCGTGATGTGATAGCCGGCGGATGCGAAACTTTCGGTTGTCTTGCTTGCTCCGCGATTAATTCCAACCGTCGCTCGAACGCTGCCTTGACTGCAATATAACGCTATACATAATAAACTCCAGCACAAGATACTTTGTCTGCTAAGAAAGCTAAGTTATGTGCGTCGATTTTTTCGTCTGAAATATCGACTTTTGGTATATCTAAGTCGTCAGGTAATTTTTCTTTTAATAGATTATCTTCCTTAATCACTGCTGCTCCATCTTCTCGGTAATAAATTTTAATCATATACTATCGTCTCCATTCGTTATTTATTTGTGAAAATATAAAAGGCGGAACTAAGTCCGCCATGCCTTACATTTTCTTGTGCTTACTCTGCAGTAGAGATTAGTTCAATCGCTTTTTCCGGCTCATTTAAATACCGCGCTGCATCACGTCCAATGATTTGTTGGATTGCGTTATATGGCGCTAAACCTTCCGGATAGAACTTGACGTCACCATTGCCGAAGAACCCTAATGCCTCGGCTGCTTTTGCGCGCTCTGGGGTTGTTACCTTCGATTCTACTCGCTCTAATACTTTAGAAAGTGCGAATCGATTCTGAGGCGAACTTTCAATACCTAGGACATTGCTAGCGAATTGTGGGAACTGCGATTTAATTTGTTGTGCAAAATATGGCTCATCTCCATACTTCCCAATAAAGTCATCTAGCGCCTCAATTGAACGTCCTGCATTAGTTCCTAACATTGTCGATGTAACGAGTGAGGCGATTTCATCCTCAAATAATTTAACCTTTAAATCGTCTTTGGGTTTATCATGAGGTGTAGTTTGAATTGTTTGCGCCAGCTTTTGTGCTTGATCTACTACCTTTTTATAATCAGCCTTTTGCTCCGCTAATACTTCAAATAATCGTTTACCGAACTTCTCTTGTAATTGCTCTTGCTTATACGCCTTTGCAGCAGGCGTAAGGTCTCTATCACGTTTAATCTTATCTACTTCCGCATAATAATCTTGCTTAAATTCTAATGCGATTGATGTAGGATTTTTTCGTACTAGTGTGTAGCCTTTTTCAATTAATTCTTCTAAAATTTCAATGTTTGTTTTTGTCATATTTAATTACCGCCCTTTTTAATATTTTGTGACTGCTTTATAATCGTTCTTTATTAGATATTCATGAATTTCTTTTCTTACTCTCTCTTCAGATTCAAGCATTTCTTCAGGATCGTAACTATGAAGTACATAAAATGAGTTAATTACCCTGCCGCCTGGCACTTTATGAACTTTAAAAATGTATTCAAGTCCACCATAGTGATTTACTTCTCGCTCATATTTCGTCACTACAACTTCCATATTAATCACCGCCTTTTAACAGTTGCTCAATTACATATGTTGCTGCCTCTGATTGCACGAAATATCGAGCATCTAGCGTTGCAACTTCCGGTGGTAAAAATATCCGATGCTGACGTTCCTCTTCGTCAATGTAAACGCAATGCTCTCCGTTATCGTTACTGTAGTAAATCTGCATTCCTTAACCAACACCCCTTAAAATTTGATACGTATATTGACATAAACTCGTTATAACGCCTTCAAATTAGACGTTAAATTTAAAAGTTAATAGTATTTATCCTAGCCACTTTCCTCACGCCAAAATGAAGGCTCTATCGCTGAATCGTGTACACTATTGTTGATGCGTTTTTCAATACGCTTCGCTGCTCGATAGTCCGATTCTGGTACGCGCCATTGTAATCCGACTACTTGTCCCCCTTTTTGATATGTCGCGGTAATATCCCAATCGCGTGATCGTTTAATGTTGCGGATTTCACGTTCATGCACCGCGTCTACATAGAGTGCGAACGTTGAATCTGTTTGTCTCCAAAGTTCTGCTGTGATAGCAGTCATCCCCTCTGCACTGATTATTTGCTGATTCTCGAAACACTTTACTTTTGACATTTAATGTGTTATCGTGTAATCATGGATAATTCCATTTAATTTTTCAAAACTGCGCAAAAAAGCTATAAACTCATCTGTAATTTCAAACTGCCGAGTAATCGCTGCTAAAAGTGTCAGTGACGGATTTTTACGCATGTTCTCCACGTCGCTAATCGTAGTACGAGCGTAACCAATTCGAGATGCAAACTCAGCTTGCGTTAATCCGTGAAACTTACGTAACGACTTAATAGTGTGCGGTCTCATCTTTGTCCTCCTTTGTATTCTATTGTTCAATATTGACGCTACTACCTTAAAAATAAATGCGGGCTATTGCCCTTCACTAATATAGGGGTTCGTCTGACGGATAATCTGACGATAAACGGCTATTTTATCAACTTTTTCAGCAATTATTTGGGCTTGTTTAGCTTCGGCCAACGTTTTATATTTGACCATTTCTCCATGCTTATAACTTTCATTTTTCAGTTTCGCTTTGAACATAGGCTTCTTCTTCATTATCTCCGTTTCAACCTTATAGGATGGCTGTGTTTCCTCACGAAGTCTAAACCGATCATCTATCGACTCACTATATAAAGGCAAATAATACTCAATCGGTAAATACGAGCCTGTTTTATCGAATCGCTTTTTCGATTCATGCGAGGCTTTGCGACATGCATCGCAGCAGAATCGGCTATCTACTCGCTTTGATTTCGCATCCCGGAAGTTATCTTCTATAGCGAACATGTTCAAACAAAACATATACTTACATCTTCGAAACTTCTTACGCTGTTTAACGTAATACGAGTAATCCAGCACGGTAGAATAGTACGGCAAAGCATCGAATCCAAACGTGTAAACCAACGCCATATATCGAAACAGTGACCATTCGATTCTTGACATTAAATCGTTATATAAATCTGTAATTGTAAATTCGGAACGTTCTACGTAAGCACGATCGTTAACAGGCGGATTTGCTTGAATACTCTTACGATCTAGATGCTCCGACAATTTAGCGAACTCTCTTGCCATCCCCTCCAACGTTGTAACCTTCGCAGTTTTCAGTGGTACGTCATCTACATTTGCAAACCGCTCAAGTATTGACGGACTTTTAGATTTCGGCATATCTTCGCTAGTCTTGACGTGATGGTACGCTGTGAGTATTTTATGAGTGAATACCGATCCAGGATAGACGTTTTCATAAGTGACTGGAATACCTGTTAATTTCTTTTCAGCTTCGGCATACTCGATTAGTGCGAACGTTGTTTTACTGGCTCTCATTTTAGCTGCGACTGCTTTCGTCATTGGCTGAATCCCCCTTGGTTATTCTCATAGTCTAAAAATTAGACTGCGAGCCTTCTTTTGCTCTATCTCTCTTTTATCTACAATCAATAATATATTTAGCGATATTACTAGCCCGTCTATTTGCGTCTTTTTGCAAATAGCGGAATATCTTTAAATCTTTATACATTAGGTCTTTATCGTTAAGTCTTTATATATACTAATAAACGAGATAGTCGAGGTCTAAAAATCAGACTGTGACAATTCAATGTCCTGACCACGTACCGGAATCAACTTATCAAAAGCAGCTTTTTTCGCATCGATACGCTCGACCTTAGCCAACTTCTTCTCGTAATTCGGAATCGCATCCGGGAATCGCGTGATAAACTCTACCTCGTCATCAATCAACACATTGAATGTATAAGCATGGCTACCACGCGAACCACGCTTAAAAATATTAATCATACCTAAATCACATAACGTTTGAATGGCTGCAGATATAGTACCACGACTTATATTTAAATCGATTTCCATCGCGTCAAACGATGGCCAACTGTATCGCCGCCCGATGTTATAGTTCTTTAACAAATACGCGTAAACTAACAAAGTCGTTGCTTTAAAATCCGGGTGTAATGTGTAAACGGTTAAAACAGCATTTTGAACAGCTACCCAACCGCCGTCGTAGTCGTAAGGCAAAGCCTTTTGTACATCTTTTATAGTATCCGTCACAATATCGTCTCCTTTAGCAGTTTAGTAGATTGGCTGCGGACAATTATCGTCTGCGTGCGTGTGTCAATATCGTTTGTAATGCGGGTGAATCTTCGAAAATGAATACCTGATAGGCAGGTGACTCTCGACTAGGCTCTACTTTTAATATGCGATGACCACTTGCGGCAAGCTCGTTGGCAAGCCGTAGTGATCGGATAGCTTTCGTTTTCATGCGTGTACCTCACTTTTATAGAAATAAGTTCCTGCAGAGATTTCCTTACCTCTATCGTTTACAATTTCAAATAACGTCCAATCAACATAAGCTTCTGTGATGTTCCATGTACGTATTATCATCTCTGTCTCATTGTTTTCTAAATAAACTCTATCCAAATCCCAATCTACTACATCATATTTATGATCTGCCCCCATTACTTCTTTGACTAAATCGTATACAACTGGTGGAAATTGCATTATCTATCTCTCCCTTTTTGTTTGTTTTTTATTTGGTTGTTAGTGAACGCCGATTGATCGACGGAATTGCCTCCTACTATATACACCCCGTAAAATGATTCTTTTTGGGACAAAATTTCAAAAATAATTCTTACTATATATTCACGAGTAAAATTTATTTTCGTTAACACTTCCGATAAAAAATTGCCTCCTTCCTTGTATACCCGAATGAAAATTCAGTTTAGGACATGTTTCTGATAATTTTCTTCCTACTTCTTACTGCCCGGTAAAATCTTAATTTGATATCACTTTTTATAAAATTTTCATTCTACTATATACTGCACACTAAAACCTCTGTTTTTGGGACAACTTTGCGGAAAAATTAAATTGCGTGTATCATAAGTTCCGTTTCAGACGCTGCGTAAATTACGTTAGCGACCGTTAAAGGTTCACCCATGAATACGTAAAGAGCGCCTTGACCTTCGCTGTAGTACGCGTCAGTTTTACGTCCAGTCTTTTCGAATAGTTTTCGTTGGATATTTATGATACCTGTTGCGGCACTCATACCGTTCATTCCTCCTTTGATTTAGCGTCGAAACACTTTAGGTGATAAATACGTCGACTTGCGATGCTAACACGCCTAAATCAACGGGTCTAGCAAAGGAAAACAAAAGGCTAGAAACGTTTGCAGCCGCCTCTAGCCTCGTTGGTCGATGTTGCAGCAAAGACCGTTTCCCATCTATATAAATCACGCTAAGAACGTCCGCCAAAACGTTCCGTTATCCTTCTCTCTCGATCGTCCGTCGCCAATCCGCAACTATGCTGTATATTCTCGAATGTATGTAAACGTGTCAGGATCCGCCCAATCACGTTTCAAGTTGCCTTCACCATTAATGTTAGTCGTGCGCCAATCACGCTAAAAGGTGGAGTAAGACGTGCCTTTACGTCTGGAAACTGCCACTCCGGTACAAACTACGTATAATTCACCGTATTAAATTCCTGTATCAGCGTCCGATACCGTAGTTTTTATGCTTAAATTACGTATTAAGCTAATAATTTTGGTGATTTAGCCAAAATAGCTAAGAGTTCAACCACTTCTGCTGTATCCAATTCGGAGAAGATTGAACGTGCCTCCTCATCCCATTTGAATAAAATTTCATTATCACCGATGTAAAGGATTGCATCATCTTCGTATCCTGGCTGCTTGAATACCTCTAAATAGACCCCGTCAAATAGCTGAGTTCTTTCTACAACATACGAATAACCTGGCTCAATTTCGAAAATTTGCATTTGTGTATTCATAAAACAACCTCCTGTTTCATTTGTTAATATTATAATATCGCATACACGATATAACGTCAACACTTATTTACGAATAGGTAATAAACCGATACAATAATGGATATAATAGTCGTGAAGGGACTGGATGTAATGAGAAAAATACATATTAAACTTGCTGAGATACTAAAAGAAAGAAACATGACACAAGCACAGATTGCTGAAATGGCTGAAATTAGACCTAATGCAATTTCAAATTTATGTAGAGGCTATGTAGATCGATTATCAATTGAACATTTAGAAAAGTTATGTCATGCATTACAATTGGAAAGCATAAACGATTTAATTGAATTAGAACCAAACAAAAAAGACGACGGCCAATAACGGCTATCGTCTTATTCCCCATTCTAGTATTCTTGACAGTAAATAGCCCCATACTTCTCCATATGCTTACGAAAGCTACTCCACATATCTTTTATTTCTTTCATGATTATTCAACAATAATTAACATCCTTAAGATGTTTTCTTGTTTCACTTTAAATTATCTGTTCTCCCTATTACAGTCACTTCTAAATTTATCCTGAAAATTAAGATTTATAACATTACAATATTATGTAAATAACAGGTATAATCAAATCAAATTAAATAAAATTTTGAAGGAGTTTCATTTATGATTACAGAATCAAAAATCCAAGAATATCTCCGTACAATTCGAAATGGCGGAATCATAGAAAAACCTAAACTAGATTTAAAAAAAGAATGGTGGAATTTAAACGAAGAAATAGGTATCTCGGAATTCATTAAGGATACTACTGCACTAGCAAATACCTTTGGAGAAAATGGATATATTATTATTGGTATAGACGAAAAAACTGGAGAAGTATTTGATGCACCTTTTCCAGCAAATAAAAAAATTAATGATCCAACTAAACTCGGAAATTTAATATATAGTAAAGTACAAGAACCTTTCACAGTAGAATTCTATCCATATACCATTGAAAATAAAAACTTGATTGTTGTGGAAATTAGAGAATCTTTTAATAAACCACATGTTATCAAAAATCATAAAACTAGTAAAAAAGAAATACAAAATTATATACCTATTAGAAAGTCCACAGGAACATATCCAGCCGATAAATTTGATTTAGATTTAATGTATTCTAACAGAAACATAAGTATACCCAACTATAAATTGGATTTATTTATTCCTAAAGTAACCATGACATTTGAGCAAAATTACTCTACAAACAGGGGTTTCGCAATAAATTTAAGTATACTAAACTCTGGTCAAAGAACGAATATTGTTACTTCTGGAGAAATAACACTATTTTTAGATGATGAACCTCAGTTGTGGTGCAATCTCTTTGTAAAACTGACCAATCTAGTGATTGGAGAGATATGAAAAAACAGGAATACATTATACTTCAACCAAATGAGATCAGAAATTTCAGTGTTGGATTTTCTATTCCTGAAGAAAAATCTAATTTCTTTTATCTCTACCGCCATGGTTTAAAAAATTATCAACTCCAATTATCCATTATGGATATTAAAAACACACTATGTACATCAGATTTGTTTTTAGTTAAAAGAAAACTATAATAAATGGTTAATGTCATCTTTTATATCTTTACTTGAGATTGATGCTCCTTTATCATGAAGCCGAAATAAGGAGAACGGCTTGGCGCAGATTTCGGTTGCCTACGTTAGCAATTCAAAAAGAATCAACTAACATAGACAGCCGATTCCATGAATCCTCAATTAAGGTATCCGTATTGTATGCCCTTGTTTAATCGTGATCCTTTCGAATCAATACACGTAGTTTCTACTTCTGACCCCTGATAGTTACGCTGGATTATGATTTGTCATAAAATTTTAATTTGTTCCCCAATCACAGGCTTTACCATCCCCGTCTCTGTCTAAATCATGTGGATCAGATGGACCGTTTGCTTCATAGAATTTTTGCGCTTCGTAAGAACTTGAAAAATCATCACAATTACGATCAGATGGTGAATATATATTTTCATAATTAAAATAATTCCCATCATTATTAGAAGGCGATTTATTATCATTATAAATAGCAATACTCTTCAACACTACTAGTACGACAGTAACCATCATAAAGTATCCTATCATACAGCCAAGTGCAGTCTTTACACTTTCATTCTTTTTCATTAAAAGCACCTACTTAATGTAACTAATATTACCTTAATTTTACTTTATAACAAAATATCATTAAAAGAAAGTTAGATATTATATTTGACAATCGCACCCATTTTCAGCAGAATAGCTGCTCGCTCCGGGAAATCGGCGCAAAGTGGTTACCTATTATCGCTAGACTCGTAGAAATACGTGAATAGCAACAATAAGTAACAACCGCATATTTCAGCGTCATAGTGACGTCCTGGGTGGCTCGTATGCTCCTGTTAGATTGGGATATTTCTATCCGTATGTACTCGTCTATTTATCGTCCTAGACGTGCGGTAGTCCTTAATTGAGCGTATTTGTACGCTGATTGTCCGCTTGTACATGCTTACCCTAGCCGTAACTAGCCGATAAACCATGCCGCGCCCTTAATGGTGGCGCTCACCTATTCGTCGCAACCGTAACAGGAAACGGCTTGACATGCGATATAGCCGAATTTATTGCGGAGGCTCGGCGTAACCTGACGTGTTTTTTAATGACGCTTAACGGCTTCTCGTCAGTGAGCGTTCCTAAAATGACAATAGGAAACTAGACCTTTGCATTTTATCTTTTTTTCAAGTAAAATGAAGGCATATCATCGCTCATATTCAATTATGGGTGAAACACTTATGCTGGCGGGCATATTTGTGTTAAATCGGAATAAGAAAGGTCTAGCGTTGCGAGCGCTAGGCTTTTTCTTTTATCTATAAATCAAAATCGTTCAATGGATTGTATTTCTCATTCTGTTCGTGTAGAGCCGTTCCCCATAGTGCAAGATACTTTTCTGTCATACTGAGATTTTTATGTCTTAAAATTTTTTGAAGTGTGAATACGTCTCCGCCCGACATCAAAAATCGGTGACTAAAAGTATGTCTAAACGTATGTGCTGAAAGTCGAACATCAGTAAAGTTCATGACTTCTTGTAACTTCATAAACATGTTTTTAATCGAATCGTAGGTCAATTGTGTATTGTTGTACTTTACAAATACAAAATTTGACAATTTACCAAAGTGCCGTTCACAGAACAGCTTATATTCCAACAATTCTTGTAGTACCTTTGATGTTAGCGGTACAGTTTCTTGTCTACGATTTTTTCCGTAAATAGTCATTAAGTAGTTTTCTGTATCAATATCCGACCATTGCAAATTTAACAACTCTCCAATACGTATTCCTGTGCCAAGTAATGTGGTAATAATGCAACTATTCCTAAAAGCTATAAATTGCTTATCCTTCCCTTTTGTTCTCCTGTAATATGCCAACATTTTTCTTATATGGATATCCGTAAAGACTTCAATTTGTGTATCTTCTTTCATCTTGCTTATTTTGATCATTGGATTCTTCAACAAAAACTCATTGTCTTGTAAATGATTGAAAAATGCTTTCAAATGTTTCAGTTTCGTATTTATAGTAGGTGCTGTGTTTCCACGTTCGTTTTTACAATAAACGAGATAATTTTTGATAATTTTAGGTGTAATATCATCTACATCAACTATCTCTTTTTCATATAGCCATCTTTTAAATTCCCTAAAGAAAGCCCTGTAACTATGCAAAGTATGTTTACTTAGATTTTGCAGTTCCTTTTCATCCAAAAAATCCTGTATAGCAAATTTTAATAACACAAAAAAGACACCCCCCGTTTAGATTCATTAATCTAAAGAAAGTGTCTTCGTTAATTAGAAAAGTGGCTGCGTAACCCCACTATCCTAAATCTCATTATGTAGACTCGAAAATATTGATATGACAATGTTTGTAGCGTATCACCATCCCATAGTAAAAAGCTATTCCTCGTAGGTTTATGGTGTGTACTCGTAACTAGGCAGGTATCCTGACTCATGGTCATCGCCACTTTTCCCCTTCCCATCATTTGACAGTGGTTGCTGAAAAGTCGCTCACATTTACAGTTGCGGGACAGTGTCGGATTCACACCGACTTCCCTTTTAAGTAAATTGCACGCAATTTACACCTATTACTACACGCTATTCAGTTGTGAAGGAATGAAATGTTCTATACATTCCTTATAGACTATTAAAATCAATTGTAAGGTAGTCTATAAGGAATGTCAAATAACATAAAATATTCCAATTTTTAAAACTTTATCTTGTAGTTTGTTTATCTCGGATTGAAGTGACACTTATTTTATTTATTATTCTCTTTCCCTATAATTCGTTAATTCTGCTAAATCACATGCATCCTCAATTAAATATTTTCCATTCATTAGCGTACACACAAACTCTACTACACTTACTTTATAAATATTGTGACGTTCATCATTGCCAATACTGTAGTTTGCGATTGACCGCCTCAGTTAAAGTGAAATTTTCTGAGGTCAACTAGTAAGCTAAAGCACCCGTTAGTAAATAAGAACCTGCAATACTAACTTGTTAATGAATAAAAAGCGATAATAGACAATACTGCAAAGGTTTGAATGATAATCCCAATCACGTTACAAATCAAACCAGAAATTGCTAATCCTCTACCATTTTCATTTCTTTTAGAAATTTCCTTTGTTGCTATTCTTGAAAAAACTACTCCGAGAATCCCAAGAACTAATCCAATAAGTGGTACTATAATAGAAAGAATACCAAGCGTTAATGAAATTATAGATTTACTATTCGTTTCAATTTTTTCAACGATTTTTCTCACCCTTCACTATAAGGTTTTACTATTCACATTTCTTCAACAAACCAGTTCCGTTATGTAAATTTTATCAATCTTTTTGAAAAAAATCTATTATTTTACAATATAGTTAAAATTGATGCGCAAAGTAAGAAGACTAGAAAGCACATTCAGAATAAAGGACTTTGGGGTCACGAACTTTCAAGCAAAAAATCGATCAAACACGTTTGCTCAATCGTTAATCAATTCGTTAGCTTTTCGTTTTCTTCTTTCTCTCGCTAAAGTTGTGACAGAGATTTCAGTTATTGCTGCTACTTCTTTGTAGCTATTGCTTTCTAATAACTTCATTGCGTGTTTGAGTTTCTCCTTCGTAAATTTCTTCGGTCTACCTTCGTGGAAATCATCGCGTTGTTTTGCGATTGCTTTACCTTCTTGCGTTCGCTCTATGAATAAATTGCGTTACATTTCAGCTACAGCCAATAACGTAATAAGGAGTTTTTTGCACTATTTTAAAACTAGTTCGTAAATTCTCCTTTGTTTTAAGCGTTCTAGCCTTCGTATGATAAATACGTCTACTTGCGAAATAAAGCTGTTCTTAGCCACGTTTATAAAGGCGAAATGAAGGCGATAAACTCCCTACTATATATACCCGAACTCAAACACCTTTCTGGATGAGATTCCCTTGAAAAACACAATTTTTACTATAAATGGTGATATACTGTAATAAAGGAGGGAATACATAGTGGAATTTAAATTTGGTGGCGGTTCTATTTTTCTACCACCCTTACATATTACGATTATCGCAATAATCGTTATTTTCCTTTTAGTAAAGTGGAGCAAGCAATTAGAAACAAGACGTTTTAGTATTTACTTTTACTTTCTAATTAGTACTTACATTGCTCCAATCTTTTCTCGCAGCACAAAAGATGGTATCTTTCAGCTTTGGATTCCTTTAGGATTTATAGTAGTATTCTTTTACTTGTTTCGAAGTAAAAAAAATCATCCAGCTAAAATGAAAGCTAGTATTTTAGGGCTTTCCATAGCATTATATAATTTAATTCTTCAATATTTATGATGGATTTTTCTATTCCATTAACGGATATTCTGCTTATTAGAATAGAAAAACTAGGCATTGGGGCACCTAGTTTTCAATGACCACTGTTGGCGCAACGATTCTTCGTATTCATCGCTAAAGCCAGTTGGCGTGAGTATGATTCAATTTAAGCTAATTCTTTCTGTGATTGCGCAAGGATCGCTAGCAATTCGATAAGATCTGCTGTATCCAATTCGGAGAAGATAGAGCTTGTTTCATCATCCCACTTGAATAAAATCTCATTATCACCGATATACAAAATAGCATCATCTTCGTATAAAAACATCGGCACAGTGAGACGCACTTGTGAGCCCAGCCTCCTTCTGGAAGGATTTTGACTAATTAGCTCCCTGTTAAAGCTTTCATTTTAAGAGGGCATCCAAGTCATGACAGGATGAGAGGTGAATTTATTTAGCGCTTAATTGATGTTCGATTTCCAAAGAATAGAGAAGGACTAGTATCAGTTACGCGAAGGTTTTTCCCCATCCTTACTACCCCTTTCAAAGCACAACAAAAAAAGCCTCGCATACATGCGGGCTTTGGATGTGTTTTACTATTGTTACTACTATTATTCCATCAATTCGAGCCTAAAACATACTGTGCTAAAACACTTTGCACTTTATAAATATTGGTCGCCTTATTGAAGTTTTTTTGGATGGGTAATGAACTGCCTGATACCCATATTTTTAGCTCAGCATCTAAATCAAATGTACCTGCCGTTTCTACTGAAAAATGGACAATATTTTTATAGGGAATCGAATGGTATTCCGTTTTCTTGCCAGTCACTCCTTGCTTATCAATGAGGATTAATCGTTTATTCGTAAAAATAAATATGTCTCTAATAATTTTATAGGCATTTTTGATGGTTTCGTTTGGAATTAATAAATCATTGACCTCCTCCTGTAATTTTTCAAAATTCACCTCGCTTGCATTGCCGATTAATCCATCAAATAACCCCATGATTTATCTCCTTTCAGCTTTTATTTGTTTACTATATTATGAAGAGGACCGAGCTACGACTCCAAATTTTTGTATTATTATCGTGTAAGGAGGAGGTTTATTGCGAACATACCTATTCATTGTCATGTCCCTATTAGCTACAGTTGTTTAAGGCTGTACGGATGAAGAGCTAGCAATTGGCAAATTGGCTAAGGTCAGCATTTCTAACAGCGTTGAATTTGGCTCTGTGCATACTGATTGTATGAAAGGATATGAGGATTCTCTCAACATATTCCATGAAGGAATGACGACAGCTGTGAGAAATGAGGGGATTGTCAATATGGCTGCCCCACAATTGGATGTAGAAGTAGTGGATACGGCTGGAAACCAATATGGCTTTCATCTTTGGTTAGGGGAAATAGGTCAAAAAAGTACGTTGATGAACGTAAAGGATACCCATACAATTTATAGCATCTCTGAGGATTTGACCGCCCCACTAAGATCATTGGTACAAGAATAAAAAACACTCTCCATTCAAGAAAGGAAAGTGTTTTTCGGTTTATCTTCAATTTATAACATGGATATTTTATTCGTTTTCTACGGCTTGAAAGAGCATTTGCGCATACTTGTCTGTAAAAGCAAAGCCACCTTCACATTTACGGCTCTCATCAACAATTTCACCCGATTTCATCACATAAATGCGATTGCACAAATACGAAACGGCCTTTAAATCGTGCGAGATAAAAAAAATCGCCATGTTTTTTTCTTTATTTAAAGTCATTAATAAATCGATCATCTCTCTTTGAATCAAGCGGTCTAAGCTCGAAACGATTTCATCACATACTAATAGTTGGGGTTCGACTAAAATCGATCTTAGTAAATTAACCCGTTGTCGCTCCCCTCCACTTAGCTCAGAAGGCAGGGCTTTTAAAATATCTGTTGAGAGCATCACCATTTCAAGCATTGTCTGTAGTTCACAGTCAGTGAAAGACTTGTATGCCACCTGTATGGGCTCGCGTAACAATTCCCTGACTGTCCACACGGGGTTTAAGGCAGCCGTAGCATTTTGAAAAATGATTTGGCAATTTTTATAAAAATATGAGCGATTTTGCTTTGTCATTAATTGATCTTCAAAAAACACAGCCCCTTTTTCAGGCTTTTCTAGCTGCATAATCACTTTGGCCAAAGTACTTTTGCCACTACCGCTTTCTCCCACAAGCCCTACGATTTCACCTTTTCCCACTGTTAGGTTTATATTTTTTAATACTTGCTGTCCTGCTCGATAGCTTTTATTCACATGATTAACGTGAAGCAACAATAACAACGCCTCCTAAAAATGATGAGCGACAAGCCGCTTCGTGTATGGATGCTTGGGCTCCCTAAAAATTTCCGACATTTGCCCGCTTTCTACAATTTCGCCATTTTTCATCACCAGAATAGAATCAGCAATTTTAGCAACTCCTAAATCATGCGTAATTAGTAGAATGGTCGTCCCAAGGCGGGCATGGAGATTTTTTAGCAATTTGATAAATTCTTGTTGATGGAGCATATCTAGAGCAGAGGTCGGTTCATCTGCCATCAAAACATCTGGTTCATTATAGAAGGCGCAGGCAAGCATGCAGCGTTGTAGCATGCCTCCTGAAAGCTCAAATGGATAGCGATTTAACACATCCTCTGGTAAGTTTAAATCCTTTAAAATGGCAGTGATTTTACTTAAAAATTCCTCTTCCTTTTGCCCTAGCCTCGAAGCCGTCAACCTATAGAGTTGTTGCTTCATTTTTTGGGTTGGTGAAAAACTATTCGTGGCATCCTGGAAAATGGTAAAGAAATGCTTTTTGCGTAGCTCCACACGCTCCTGTTCTGACATTGCCATGATGTTTTTTTCATTAAATAAAATCGAACCTTCCATACTTGCTCTTGCTGGCAGCATCCCAAGCAGAGCTGAAAGAGTCGTACTTTTGCCACTACCACTCTCGCCAATAATAGCGGTAATATGCCCTTTAGGCACAGTAAAAGTCAAACCTTGAATAAGGGATTTGCCGGATAATCGAACAACCAAATTGTCAACCTTAAACATGCGATCGGCTCCCTCCTTGTTTGAAAGTACCTCCAATAACTTGCACACATAAAATCGTTATAAAGATTAACAGCCCAGGGAAAAGTCCCATCCACCAAGCCCCTACAAGTAAATCATTTTGTGCTGTGTACAGCATTGTTCCCCATGATGGAGTAGCTGGTGGGACACCAATTCCTAAAAAGCTTAAGGAAACTTCAGTAAAAATAGCCCCAGCAAAATTAAAGATGGTCACCACAAATATCGCAGGGATACTATTACGCAATAAATGCCCCAAGAGAATTTTCCATAACGGCGTGCGGAACATTTTCGCCATCTGCACAAATTCTTGTTCCTTTAATCGGATAAACTCAGAGCGGACGATACGAGCCGTAACAAACCATCCAGTGATCCCCATAATCATCGCCATTCGCCACACACTGCCCTGCATAATAGCCTGTAGAGCTAGGACGATGACTAATGAAGGAATTGTTAAAAAGGCTTCGAGAATACGCATCATTACAGCATCAATGACACCGCCGAAATAACCGCTTATGCCCCCATAGATGATGCCAATTATGCTAGATAGCACAACCGACACAGTGGCAATGAGTAGCGTCACCTTTCCCCCGACTAATAAGCGCGAAAGAACATCTCTACCCAGCTGGTCAGTCCCTAATAAATGTGTGGCATTGGGTGCTTGATAAATTTGATTCATATCCATTACATTAGGCTCAAAAGGCACTAATAATGAAGAAAAAATGGTCGTTGTAAAAATGAGAGCTAAAAGCACAAACCAAAAGATCGGGTACTTCCGCTGTTTTCTCACACAAATCCCCCTCTTCTTAATCGAGGGTTCAAACCAATCATCAGTATATCAATGACGAATAAACAGATGACCACAACCACGCCTATGATCAATATAGCCCCCATCAAAACGGGGAAATCCCTGATCATGACGGATTTTACCAAAAGCTGACCTAAGCCTGACCAACTAAATAATGTTTCGACCACAATGGAGCCTCCGAAAAATGATGGGATGGTCACACCGACATAATTGATATAAGGAATGACTGCATTTCGTAAAATTATACTTCGAATTTCACGTTCAGATACTCCATTAGCACGTGCCACTTGTATATAGTAGCTATGATTCTCTACTTTCACACTATCCTGCAAAAAACGGGCAAAGATGCCAACATGGGAAATAACGAGGACTGTTAGTGGGAGTGCCATATGATATAAACGGTCCCCGAACCCTCCATCGCCTCGCACATCATTCATTCCCGAAGACGGAAACCAACCTAATGTTATAGAAAAGACCATGATGAATAATATGCCTAGCCAAAATGGTGGTATCGCGGAGCTAGCAATACTAAAGATAGAAAGTCCACGGTCGAGTAATGAGCCCTCCTTCAGGCCAGCCTGTAAGCCAAGCCAAATAGAGGCAATTGTTACTAGGACTAACGTTAGAGTAACGAGCTGTAGCGTATTGGGTAGCCGCTCAAGTAAAATCGTCAAAACAGGCCTTCCCTCTTTAGCTGAGTATCCTAAATTACCTTGTAATGCTTCACCTAACCAAGTCCCATACTGTAAGAGAACGGGTTGATCGAGTCCAAAGGCTTGTTCAATACGCTCTTTCTCAGCCGTCGTTAATGTTTGGGCATTGCCTCCATAATAAGCTGCTGCGGGATTGCCAGGAGCGGCATGCATCATGAAAAAAGAGAGGAAGCTCACGATAATGAGGACAATTGTCCCCATTATCACTCGCTTCCCAAGCCATTTAGCGATCATTCCATTTCCACTCCTCGACATTCCATAAGAAGCCTGCTCCATGGTGACCTAAAATTCGCTCTTTAACACCACTAATCTGTTTATCGATACCATAGACAGCATCTACATAAGCAAAGTAGGCAAACGGTGGATCTTGAGCTAGCTCCTCCTGCAATGCCATATAGACTTTCTTACGTTGCTCAGGATCGACCGTAGTACGACCTTCCTCCAGCAATGCGTCTACTTTTGCATTGGCATAGCTGCCGTAATTATAGCCAGCACTTGTGAGACTGGATTCTCCCGAATGGAATAGGCTGTACGTATGATGGTCCGCATCATATGGACTTCCCCATCCAACCATAAAGGCTTCTGTTTCTTCGATGACAATATTGCTCCAATCTAGTGCAGCAACTTTCACATCTGCCCCAACAGCTTTATAGCCCTCTGCCACATAATTGGCCATATTCACACGCACAGTATCAGTAATTGGCGCGGTAATGGTAAAAGTTAATTTTTGGCCATCCTTATAGCGGAAACCATCATCGGCTAATTGCCAGTCTGCCTGCTCGAGCAGCTCATTTGCTTTTTGTACATCGTAAGTATAATGTTCGATATTTTCATTCACAAAATTATGTTTTTGTAGAGGCGAATAAGCTTCTGTGCCGTAGCCATGTAAAATACCTTTTACAATGCCAGCACGATCCGTTGCATAACTAATCGCTTTTCTTAATGAAACATCCTTCCAAATAGGATACTTCATATTGAATAAAACACCGCGATAATCAGCGGATTCAACCTCGTACATTTTTAAATGTTCTACTTTTGACAGTTCCTCTACCTGATTGGGATCAAGTAACGCAATATCAACCTCACCAGATTTTAGCTGTAAGGCACGCACATTGCTATCAGGGATAAATTTAAAAATAACTTGTTCAATTGAAGCTTTTGTACCATAAAAAGTAGGAAATGCTTTGAGTGTCAGACTTGTCCCTTTATCCCATTGTTCAAACATATAAGGGCCGGCACCGATTGGTTGTTGATTAAATGGCGCGGTTCTCATATCCTGTCCTTTGAAGGCATGCTTTGGTAAAATAGGTACAGTTAATTTGTCTAGCATCGGCGTAAATGGTTCATCTAATTGGATGGTCATTGTCGTGTCGTCGATTTTTTTCATGCTCGTCACATGGATAAAATCTGATTTTAAATAGGAGCCGTTCGCATCGTCAAGAATACTATCAATGGTGAAAATAATATCGTCGACTGTTAAAGCCTGTCCATCATGAAATGTCACATTATCATTAATCACAATTGTATATGTCATCTGGTCATCTGATATATTAATACTTTTAGCAATGTCAAATATAGGTACATTTTGTTCATCGAAACGCATCAAACCTCTAAATAAAAAGGCATCCAAATTCGTTTCCTCTAAAAGAGGATTTAAACCTGCAAACTCAGACTCTGAAGCAAAAACAAGCTCATTTGCCTGAGAAGATGACGAAGCAGATGACTGTTTCTCTTCGCCTTGACTGGACTCTTTCGTACAGCCTGCAAGACAAAGGATCATTAGAAGTATCCATACTGTAAACTTTTTCAATTCACTATCTCCTTTATCACAACAGAAATTACAGTAATGCTGTCATTTGTTCAAACATACGGTTTATTTCCTTGTGAAGTGTTCGTTGCTCTTTGGCGAGCCATCTACAATGAATCGCCTGATCTGTTAGCTTTGTTACGCTTGCCTGTAGAGACTGCTCCTGTTGAATCAAATCCTGCAAATCTCTTATATTAAGATTTTTTACTAGTGGTGACACAATCCATAGAGAACCGATATAGAGGGCCTTTTCTAGCAAGCCAAGCGCTGCAAAATTCATTTCCTGTGGCTTAAAATGGATAGAATCAAACGCAATTAGTTTATTCTCTACATACACCTTATATTTAGATTGGTAGGCTTGATAATCAAAGACCTCCCCTCGCATTTCTCGACCTGGTGCAATAATTTCACCCCAAATTAATGTCGAGCTCTCCTTCATGCGAATGGTTGTATCCGCTTGAAACTTGGCTCGTTCAAATGGAATGGTCACTTCAGGAAGCCATTCTAACCGTGCCTCATCAGCAATCTCAACTGTAATAGCCTGGGTACAATGATCGCCTGTATGCGAAGGATAGATTTTCAATGCCGATTGTTGCTTCAGCCTTACTCGGCTTTCTGGCGCCAGTTTGACGTTGATTTCATTGCGGTCTCCCGCTACCATCCCACCAGAGGATTCCATTAAAAATACTGTAGCAGTTGGATCACTACCTTCATATAATTCGCGGCTAGCCTTTAAGGGAGGCTGCTGGTACACATGAACTAGTCGTGTATAGCCCCTCCTAGGCTCAAAGGCCATTTCTAATTTGCCGAAATGATTTATTTTTTGTTGATTAAGCATGGTTGTCAATGGCTTCGGCACCTTCAAGTAGCATATGGTGCTGAATCCATTCAACCACCTTATCTACATTCGTTTGTGAACGAACATCTGCAAAAATATATGGACGACCACCACGCATTTTTTTCACATCCTGATCCATTATTTCTAGATCCACCCCAACATGAGGCGCCAATGATGTTTTATTGATTAGCAGTAAGTCTGAACGTGTTAGCGCTGGACCACCTTTACGTGGGATATCCTGTCCTTCTGCCACGTCAATTACATAAATATAGCCATGCACTAGCTCAGGACTAAATGTTGCAGATAAATTATCGCCACCACTTTCAATGAAAATAATATCTAAATCTTTGAAGCGTTTATTTAAATCATCAATCGCTGCAAAATTCATCGATGCATCCTCACGAATAGCTGTATGAGGACAACCACCTGTTTCCACCCCAATAATACGATCTTCCTCTAAAACACCATTCGTTATTAAATATTGAGCATCTTCCCTTGTATAAATATCATTTGTAATAACCGCTACATGATAATGCTCATGCATCACACGCGTTAATTGATCTACTAATGATGTTTTTCCTGACCCAACTGGGCCGCCGATACCAATACGTATTGGTTTCATTCTTATCCTCTCTCTTTCTATGAAATAAATAATCTGGAATATAAAAACTCGTGTTTCATGGAAGCCAATTCAATCCCTAACGCATTATTCGTTAAATCATCCATCGTTAATGACATCACTGTTTGCGCTGCTTCTTCTACCGAAATCAATAGCTCATTCAAAGCTTGGACACCTGTATTTTGACCAAACGGTACTGCACGTACAGCATTTTGTACTAAGCCGCTAATTGAAGCATACATAAAGGTCATCACAGCGTGAAAGACATTGATACCTAGCGCCTCGCAATAGATTCCATAAAGCACGGCGTAATGTCCCTTCACTTCTTCACGCTCGATTTTTTCCTTCCATTGCGATAAAAAAGGGCATTCCATAAGCGGTGTCACTGTTCGCACAAATTGCTTCCCTACATTGACACTCGCCTCTTTAGATTCCTTGGCAAGCTTCATAGCTCCACAAAGTTCATCCAGCTCTGTAAGACGAGCAATATCTCTGTCTTTTGCTGCATAGAACGCTTCTTGAATAAGAATCGCATCACCGTGCACTAAATTATGAAATAAATAGCCCTGACAAAATTCGATTAATTGTTCCTTTGTGCGAATGAGATCTTCCTGAATATACGTTTCCATACCATAGGAATGTGTATATGAACCTATTGGAAATGCCGAATCATGAATTTGCAATAGTTGCAGTATCGATAAATTAGTGAGAGTGTCCACGGTATTTGAATGGCTGCTTGAAACGTCTTTCTGTTGTTTCATAGTGCACCCCTATTTCATCTAATAATGGATTAATCGTATGATCTGCTCGTACGATGATTTCATAGTTTTCAATTAGGCAAGGTGTATGACGATTCCCTAATTCGAAAGCTGATTTTCCCATTTCAAGCATGTCTTTTGGTGTAATGACAATGACAGGCTCTAATTTTGTACGAATTGCTATACGACGGTGATCATCCTCAAATAATAAATCGCCATATTTTAATGGTTCCTCACCTTCTAAACGTAAAGCAATGTCTGTACCTTGATCTGTTTCTGTGCGAAGAATTCGTTTGCTTAATTCCTCCCACTCTAGCTCAATCCATTCTGTTGTCTTTTGTTGATGTTCCTCTTCATGGGCAATATTCCCAATGATTTTGTCAATTAACATACGTTTAGCACCTCATTGTTTTTTTATTGGCTGTTACTCTCACTTTAATTGCTTAGAATAAGAAATATCGTTGAGCCATTGGTAGTATATCTACCGGCTCACATGTTGCTAATTCACCATCAATTTTTACTTCATATGTTTCTGGGTTCACATCAATTTCTGGCGTCTCGTTATTTAGCTTCATATCAGATTTACGAATATTTCGGCAATTCGAAACCGTCCCAATCATTCGTTTTAAGCCTAATTTTTCTGGCAGTCCTTCTTCGACTGCAATTTTCGGTAAAAATGTCATGCCACAATTTTGAGGACCTTGCCCATAGAAGCCATAAGTCTGACGGCCTTTCATTGGCTGTGGTGTTGGAATAGATGCATTTGGATCACCTGTAATGCCATAAACGGCAATACCAGCCTTGATGACCACTTCTGCCTTTACGCCAAAGAACGCTGGTTCCCATAGGACAATATCAGCTAATTTCCCTTCTTCCAGTGAACCAACTTCATGGCTAATACCATGTGCGATCGCTGGGTTAATATTTAGCTTCGCCATATAGCGCTTGACGCGATAATTATCGTGTTCCTTGTCCTCATCCTGTGGTAAAGGTCCACGTTGCTTTTTCATTTTGTCTGCTGTTTGGAACGTCCGTATTGTCACCTCTCCCACACGACCCATCGCCTGTGAATCCGAAGACATGATGCTCAATATTCCTAAGTCCTGCATAATATCTTCTGCTGCAATCGTTTCAGGTCGGATACGTGAATCTGCGAATGCGACATCTTCAGGCACATCGTGCTTTAAGTGATGGCACACCATCAGCATATCTAAATGCTCATCAATCGTATTCGTCGTAAATGGTTTCGTAGGGTTCGTCGAGGCTGGCAAAATATTTGGTAAAGATGCCATTACTAACTGGTCTGGCGCGTGTCCACCACCAGCACCTTCTGTATGGAAAATATGAATAACACGGCCATCGATGGCATTGATTGTATCTTCCACAAATCCCGCTTCATTTAATGTATCGGAGTGCAGGGCTACTTGAATATCGTATTCGTCTGCAACGGTTAAGCTTTGGTCAAGTGCAGAAGGTGTTGCCCCCCAGTCCTCATGAATCTTCAATCCAATGGCACCAGCACGAACTTGCTCGATAATTGGTGCTGGGTCTGAAGCACTACCTTTTCCAAGTAATCCAACATTGATTGGAAAGCCTTCCACAGCCTGTAACATACGATGTAGATGCCATTCACCAGCAGTTAAGCTTGTCGCCTTTGAACCTGCCGCTGGTCCTGTTCCGCCACCAATAAAAGTTGTTGTCCCTGCTAATAGGGCCGTTTCTACTTGATCGGGACTAATGAAGTGGATATGTGTATCAATTGCGCCAGCTGTTGCTATGAGCCCTTCCCCTGCATAAACCTCTGTCCCTACGCCGATAATCATGTCCTGATCGACACCATCCATACTATTCGGATTGCCTGCTTTGCCGATGCCAATAATTCGGCCATCTTTAATACCTATATCAGCTTTCACAATACCCGTATAATCGATAATGATGACGTTAGTAATGACTGTATCTAGCACACCTTCATTGCGTGTATTTTTACCGTTTTGCCCCATTGAAACACGCAATGATTTACCACCACCAAAGACACCTTCATCTCCATAGGATGTATAGTCCTTCTCAATTTCGATCCACAAATCCGTATCGGCTAAACGCACTTTGTCGCCGACTGTAGGACCGAACATTTTCGCGTAAGCTTCATATGTTACCTTCATTTTTCTTCCGCTCCTTTAAAGCCACCTTCAATTGCCTTGTCTAAAATTTCATCTTTATGGTGAGTTGACCCTTCTGTTAGTTTATTTAAGCCAAAGACATGCTGTTTCCCACCAAATTCGACAAGCTCTACTTCTTTTTCTTCTCCGGGTTCAAAGCGAACTGCCGTCCCTGATGGAATATTTAAATGCATACCGATTGCATCTTCACGATTAAATTCTAGAAATCTATTCACTTCGATAAAATGGAAATGTGAACCTACTTGAATCGGGCGGTCACCTGTATTGGCTACTAGAACCTTTTTTGTTGCCCTGCCAACATTGATTTCAATCACACCATTTTTTGGTCGGATTTCTCCAGGAATCATCTGCCAACACTCCTTTACTGAATTGGACGGTGAACTGTGACAAGTTTTGTCCCATCTGGGAAGGTACATTCTACCTGTACATCTGAAATCATGTCACCGACACCTTCCATTACGTCCTCTGCTGTCAGAACATGCTTAGCTTCACTCATTAGCTGTGCAACAGTTTTTCCATCTCTAGCACCCTCCATGATGAAACTACTAATAAGGGCAACAGCTTCTGGATAATTTAGCTTTAAGCCGCGAGCTTTTCTTTTCAGCGCAAGTTCTCCTGCCACATGGAGGAGTAGTTTTTCTTGTTCTACTGGTGATAGCTTCAAATGAATCTCTCTCTTCCTATATTCAGAATTATCTTTCAATAATGTTTTTCGAAGCATACTTCCTTTCAATTACATGAGCTTTTTAATACCATTTAGTTTTTTTGCATTTAATTGTTGTCTTACAAATTATGATTTCGCAAGGGATATGCGAAGAGAAATAGAAATGACTTGTTGACCCGGCGAACGCGGGTTGCAATAGTTGAAGTGAGTAATAGAGGTAACAGCTAGTCCATTATAAGAAACTAAATTAAAAAATTCAACATTTTTATTTATCTGTGAATTTACAAGTTTTATTAATAATTCATAAAAAAAGAGGCTTATTTTACAGGAAATTGATCAACTGTAAAAAAGCCTCTTATCAAGTTGAGTAAAGTGAAAATAAAATTATACTAAAAAACTTGTAAATTTATTTGTTTAGGATCATTATTTCAGGGCTATAAACCCTTGAAATTTCCCACCTACCTCTTAAACCCCGAATTGATTTGTTAACTTTTGTAAACTATCAGCTTGCACACTTAAATTCTGTGTGACGTGATTGACAGCTTGCATGGAGGCAGTTTGCTCATCCATTGACTGCAAAACAGCCTCTGTGTAATTCGATAATCGGCCCATTCCATCCGCAATAGTTATGACCGTTGATGCCACTTCATTAGCGCTACTGGAAAGCTGTTCGGCTGTTGCGGAAATGTCTTCAAGCTGGTTATTCATGCGACTTACATGCTGTGTGATCGTCCCAAATGATTTTGTCGCCTCATCAATGACATAAACACCTTGCTGAACATTTTTCAAATCCTCCTCCACCGATGAAGCGACTTGTTTTGTATCATGTTCAATGCCTACTACTAAGTCAACAATTTGCGTAGCAGAATGCTTCGATTGCTCAGCTAATTGGCGGACTTCTTCTGCTACTACTGCAAATCCTTTACCATGTTCTCCCGCACGTGCAGCTTCAATGGCAGCATTTAAAGCTAATAGGTTTGTTTGATCGGTAATTGTTGTAATCATATCTGTCATCGATTTAATATCTGACATTTTAGTCGATAGTTGCTGCATAAGTCCACTTGTTTTGTCAGTAGACGATGAAATAAATTGCATCTGTTCTTTTGCTACATGTAAAATGGCTACCCCGTTCCCGGCAATTTCATTGGCCTCTTTGGCATGACTAAAAACATCCTGTGTGGCAACGGTAATACGTTCAATTCCATCGACAGTTTCTTGCATGGCATGGGCACTATCACTAGCGGATTGTGCAGCTTGCTTCAAGCCATCTGATGTTTTCTCTATCTGCTGATCTACTTCTTCCACAGCAAGCGTAATTTCACTTGTACTTGCTGATAGTTCTTCAATACTTGTCGATAAATCCGTAGAGCTATTCGCAATTTTTTGTGTCATTGTTCGTAATTGATTTTTCATATCTAAAAAAGATTGTGCTAGCTGAGAGATTTCCCCATTATCATGTACCTCGATGACAACTGTATCCAATTTGCCTGTGGTAATCCCTTGTGCAGCCTCCGTTAACTGTTTGATGGGCTGTATCACTTTAAAATGAACATAGACCGTATACGAAAGTGTAATGGCAATTCCCAAGATAGTTAAAACGGTTGCAAGCCATTCTAATGTTGTTACATTGGCTAAATCTAAAAATAAAATAATAATCATTAATACATTTAAAGCTGAAAAGCCAAGTAAACTCTTATTTCGTAAACTCATAACAAATTCCTCCAACTAAAATATTACTTCCATACCAGTATTATAGTTGAATATTCCTAAAAAACATAAGAAAAAGCCCCTTTTTACATGAGTAAAGTTCTGAAAACTCATAAAAAAAGACTGTAGACAGCCACAAAGGCATATCTACAGTCCATACTATTATTTTAAGTTCATGATGCTTGAGCCAGCGATACCTGGATGTGTCATTTCATATGGATCTAAAATTAGGTCTAGTTGTTCTTTTGTTAAAACACCCGCTTCAATACAAAGCTCACGGATTGAACGACCTGTTAGAATCGCTTCACGTGCAAGACGAGCAGCAACTTCATAGCCAATATGAGGGTTCACAGCAGTTAATACCCCTACACTTTTCTCTACATATTCTTTCATACGTTCTTCATTTGCTTCGATATCTTTTAAGCAGTTTTCTGTAAACGCACGGAAAACATTATTCATAATGCTGATAGATTGGATAAGGTTAAATACTAATACAGGCTCCATCACATTTAACTCTAATTGACCAGCTTCAGAAGCTAATGAAATTGTATGGTCGTTACCAATTACTTGGAACGCCACTTGGTTCAGTACTTCTGGCATAACAGGGTTCACTTTACCTGGCATGATTGAAGAACCTGGTTGACGAGCTGGTAAAAGGATTTCCCCTAAACCGGCACGTGGACCAGAAGCCATTAAGCGTAAGTCATTAGCAATTTTCGACATATTAATCATACAAATTTTTAACGCACCAGATACTTCTGTATAAGCATCTGTATTTTGTGTAGCATCAACTAAATGTGTCGCACCCTTTAATGGTAAACCAGAGATTTCTGCAAGATGCTCATCGACAGATTTAATATAATCTGGGAAAGCATTTAAGCCTGTACCTACTGCAGTTGCACCCATATTTACATCATATAAGTTTGGACGTGTTTGACGAATACGTACAATATCACGGTTGATGACACGGCAATAAGCTTCGAACTCTTGTCCTAAGCGAATTGGCACAGCGTCCTGTAAATGCGTACGTCCCATTTTAATGACATGTGCAAATTGCTCTGCTTTTTGATGGAAAACGGATTGCATATAATCCATTGTTTCTAATAATTCATCTATTAAATTTAACACAGCGATATGAATGGCTGTTGGGAAAGCATCATTTGTTGATTGTGACATATTGACATGACTGTTTGGACTAACTGTATGATAGTCACCCTTTTCTTTCCCTAAAATTTCTAGGGCACGGTTGGCGATGACTTCGTTTGCATTCATATTGATGGATGTACCTGCTCCACCTTGGATTGGGTCTACAAGGAATTCTGCATCCCATTTGCCATCAATTACTTCTTGTGCTGCTTCGACAATTGCCTCACCAATTTCTTTTGATAATAGGTGTACTTCCATATTACTTAAAGCAGCTGCTTTCTTCACAATCCCCATCGCCTTAATAAGTGAAGAGTGAATTGTGTAGCCTGTAATTGGGAAGTTTTCCGTTGCACGTAGTGTTTGAATTCCGTAATAAGCCTCTGCTGGTAATACGCGCTCACCTAAAAAATCTTTTTCTATACGTTGTGTTGACATCATTGTCGTCTCCTTTTATGTAATACTCACACTTGATAGTAGCTAATAAAAGTCGTATTGTAAACAGTCATTTTTCTGCAAACGAAAAAAATCCTTCAAAAAAGCAAAGAAATCGCTAAAAACCGAGCACATTTTAATAATGCCCTAGCATTATTAGCCGATAAAGGTTAGATACAAATTAATTAGGCAACTGTTTGAAATAGCGTTAAAACAGATACTGTCCTCGTTAAGCAATTATTCAAAAAAAACCAATAGAATAACCGACAAGGTTCATTCTATTGGTTTGTTCATTCTTCTATTATTTATTCGATGTTACAGTAAAACGGCTATTTTGATGTTGAGGATTTTCAAGCTCATCCAATACTGCCACTGCATAATCTGCGTAACTTACATAACTATCACCAGCTTCATTTACTAATAAATGATCTACCCCTGTTGTATAGTGACCAGTACGTGGACCTTCTGGATCAAAAAATGCAGACGGACTTAAAAATGTCCATTGGATAGCCGATTGTTGTAGGTCCTGTAGATTTTGTCCTTGATTTTGCGCAGTTGCTAGGAACATAGCTGGGAAATCAGGTGTTTCCATTACACGGATTTGTTTTTCTGGGTCTACAAAAAGACTACCTGCCCCTCCTACAACAAATAATTTTGTATCAATGCCTTCGAAAATTCCGATTAAATGACGACCCGCTTTCACATGTAAATCTTCCTGACCAGCTGGTGCGCCAAACGCATTCACTACAACATCGAAGTCTTTCATTTCGTCTTGTGTTAAATGAAACACGTCTTTTTCTATTACGGGGATAGCTGTTGTTACTTTTGCTGCAGAACGAACGATAGCTGTTACTTCATGACCACGTTGCACCGCTTCCTCTACTATTTTTTGTCCTGCTTTACCTGTTGCACCAATGACAGCAATTTTCATTGTATGTTCCTCCTTATTTATAGTTGTAACCATTTTAGTTACAGGTTAGATACAGAAAGACCATCTTCGCTTAAGTACGAAGCTGATCTAGCACATCCTGCAAAGTCTGTGCCTGTAGCTGCGCTTCCATTGCCTGCCAAATAGATGTGTACACATCTTCCAAAGTATGTTGGATTTCTCGCCCCACTGCACACGCTGGATTTGGCTCATCATGAATCGCAAAAAGCTGTTCTGGCCCATCGATTGCTTGATAAATTGCTAAAAGTGTTAAATTCTTTGGCTCCACTAAAAGCTCATACCCCGCAACCCCTGAATGTGATAAAAGTAAGCCTGCCTTTTTCAGAACACCAATCATACGTCTTACAACCACTGGATTTGTATTTACACTTCCAGCGATAAAATCGGACGTAAGTAAGCTTTTATCAGATGTTGTAGCAATTAGCGAAAGAATATGGATCGCCACCGAAAATCGACTGTTCACCATATGTATCACCACCTGTTGTAACTATTATAGTTACAGGTAGATAAAAAAGCAAGCACTTTGCTTTTGCTACCTGTCTTTATTTTTCCGTTTCTTTACTTATCTATACATACATTTAGATTTTATTTACATAAATCAATAGTTCCTGTCGTATTTGCCCATTGTCCTCATAAAAATCTAAATTATGAAATTCATATTTAAAATGACCCACTGGAAAAGTCACACTTTCCCCCTGTGCTGCCGCAAGTATACCTGCCACATCGTGTGATACCATGTGTAATAATTCATCGCCCGTGATTGAATCTACAAAGATTACGTTCATAAAAAACACCTCCTCAGCCATTATAGCTTAGAAGGCGCTTACATTTATAGTCTTTCTTTATAGCCTTTAATACGGATTTCTTCAATCACTTGCATCATGTCGAAAAGTTGTTGCCGGGATAAATTGGAGGTGTTAGCGTCCTGCACTTGTTGCTCGGAAACCTTTTTTCGTTTTAGATGATCGGACTGTTGCTCATTTTCTTCTACTTGGACCATTGTTTTCTTCACAACTTTCACCTCTACCATAAATTTGACCGACCTTCCATACCAAATAATGCTAACAATCCCACAATTACTATAATCAACTTCCTAGCTATCAGTCATCCAACTACTAGCCTATTTAGCAAAACATATATTTTGACCCACTTATAGTGGCAAAAAAACAGCAACCAAAATGGCTGCTGCTTTTGTTAGACGGCAATCGGCGCTTTAATAGCCGGATGTGGATCATACCCCTCAATTGATAAATCCTCAAGCTCGATATCAAAAATCGATGTTTTATTTGGATTGATGTGTAGCGTCGGTAGTTCCTTTGGCTCCCGAGCTAGCTGTTCTTTTACTTGTTCCACATGGTTCGCATAAATATGAGCATCCCCAATGCTATGAATAAATTCGCCCACCTCTAATCCACACTCATGTGCAATCAAATGTGTTAACAATGCGTAAGAAGCTATATTAAAAGGACAGCCTAATAAAGTGTCCAAGCTTCTTTGCATAAGCTGACAGCTTAATTTACCATTAGATACATAAAATTGAAACATGACGTGACATGGTGGCAATGCGGCTTTACTGCCCTTCGCACCTGCATTGATAACATCCTCCGGGTTCCACGCATTGACAATAATACGGCGTGAATCTGGATTATGCTTTATTTGATGAATGACATCCTGCAACTGGTCGATACTTTCACCAGTAGATGCTGTCCAATGACGCCATTGTTTACCATAGACATTGCCAAGCTCTCCGTATTTTTGAGCAAAGTCATCATCTGCTAAGACACGCTCACAAAATGATGTTAACTCTTGCTGGTACAATGTATTAAATGCGTCATCGACTAAACAACGTCGACCAAAATCCGTCATATCTGGTCCTTTATAGTCATCTGATTCAACCCATTTTTTAAATGCCCATTCATCCCAAATATGATTATTATGTTGCAATAGATAACGAATATTCGTATCCCCTTTGATGAACCATAATAATTCGCTCGCGACAAGCTTAAAAGGTACGCGCTTTGTCGTTAAAAGAGGAAATCCTTTACTTAAATCAAAACGCATTTGATAACCAAAGACGCTATATGTACCCGTCCCAGTTCGATCCTCTTTTTTCGTGCCATTTTCTAATATATGTTGTAGTAAATTTAAGTACGCCATTTCTGGATGCGTCATTTTTCTTCAACAGCTCCTTCCAGTTTGCTGTTGACCATTATACCATTTCATCACGTATTTTCGTATGAAGAAATTATTTCATTATAAGCCAGAATGAGAGGAGGTGTTCTTCAGCTCTCTCGAAATTTCACTCTCTGTTGTGACAAAAAAGGTAGGAAGCAAGATGATATTTAATAAAACAGGTCCAACAATAACTAATAAATCGATGCCTGGACTGAAATAAAGACCGAATGCCGTAATCAACCCCGAAAGTACAAGGAAAATAATTTGCGCAACAATAATCATGATTGGCAATGATTGGTACATGTAATTTAGTTTACGGAACTGATGTAAATTGGCTGGATTGTTGATGACTTTCTTTTTTAATCGTCTCGATAAAATAAAACAAGCAAGCAATTGGACCACCATAAAACTAAAATAGATGACCGCGTAAAGGATAAATGGACGTTTCTGAATCGTACCATCAAAATGACCTACTCTTTGGTTCAATAAATCATTAACGGCTCCTTCATAAACATATTGACGTTCACTTAAAAAAGTAAAAGGCTCCATGAAACCGAGCGCTGTCCAATCCTTCGTATTGACCGTCCAATTCGATAACTTACTCGCTAAAATTTTCAATTGAATCGGATCTTGCTCTCCAAACATCCCTACCAAGATACTATATGGAATTGCTACTTTTAGCTGCCCATCTTGCTTTTCTTGGAATAAATCCTGAATGTAAAAAGTATAGGAAACATCCGATTTATTCGTATCGTAACGTGCTTCTTCAATTTCCCAATGACTGGCTAAAGATGCTTGAATGCCATTTCTCATCTCCGAATATGGTATATCTTTATGTAATCTCTTTGGAATTTTATAAACAAAATGGTTATCACTACCGATTAGACAAATTTCAACCTCGACTTTATCTTCATTAACCATCTTTGCCTTCGTGGTCAACGGGATCGTAATCAAAGCGATTAAGAAAAAAAGAATTAGTGTTAAAACGCCTTTTTTCACGTCATAGTCCCCCTTTTCGTCATGATTATTAAACTTACACTATCATAGCCATGTCCGAAAAAACTATTTCGTCATTCCGAAAACGCAATAGTGGTTTTCCGAAAGCCTATATTTCGGTATTCCAAATTTATCAATAATTAGCGATAATATATAGGAGTTTATTATCATCTAGCAAACAGAGGTTTCAAAATGAAAAAATGGACATATTGTATTTTTCTTACCTATTTAATTCTCGGCATTTACGTATTAGCGATTGCCATAAAAACACCGTTTATTAGTCTTACCCTTGATACAACAAATGGGCAAGCAGCTATTATGGATAGCTACTACACTTCATGGGCTCATCAAAAAAATATTGAACAGGGTGATATTGTTCTGGCTATTGATGGGCAACCAGCCTGGGAAAATCGCTCTGTGCGACTGTTCTCATTGATTAGAAGTGCTAAACAATTAACTATCCAAAAGTCTGATGGGACAATTCAAACAATTGATGTGAAGCATATAGATATGCCAGAAGAATTATATTTGCAAATTCTATTCCCGATCTTCTATTTTCTTTTAGCTTTCGGTGTGGCCATTTATTTATGGCGACGCAATAAGGATAACCCTCCGACATTTTTATTGACTTTATTTTTGTTAACCTGTTCGTTGGCCTATATTAGTACTGGGGCATCGGCAAGGGGCAATCTTATTGGCCAGATTGTTATTGGCATATGTATTATTTTGTGCATGGTACTTTTCATTCATTTTTTACAGCACTTTTTCCGTTACCTTCAAATCCAATGGGCTTATATTGACAGCAAATGGCTTTATTTATCATCATTAATCATCCCATTTTGTTACTTACTGGAAGGTTTTAAACCATCATTCAGAGAGATTACCCCTCTCCTGAACTTAGGTATATTCGCAATACTCGTGCTTTATGCTATTTACATTTTATTAACCAGTTATTTACGGACAAAACTAGCTAAAATTCGGTTGATTGCCATTGCCTTTATCATTCCATTTTTACCATTCCTGATCTTTTTCGTGATACCTGAAATTTTAGACCATAAGCCATTATTACATGCTGATATTGCCTCGTTATTTTTATTATTTATCCCTTTTTCATTTCTGTTCATCCAAGTGAATGAACGATTATTTGATATTGAATACCAGTTATCAAGATTACGTTATTATTCGACTCTAGCATTTTTCAGTGCGCTTCTACTGACAACTGGCATCGCCCTTTTGATTATGGTTCAATTATCTATTGTCCATGTTACAAGTATTTTTTTACTAGTTTTCATGGTGATGATGGCTAGTTTTTATATTAAAGAACGTATTGATTTTAAGTATCGAAAAATTATTTTTTCCTCTACTGGGAATTATGTACATAATTTATATGCCGCCGTTCAACGTATGGGTAAGGCTAAAAATCAACAAGAATTATTGGAACGCTTTAAGTATGAAATCACTGAAAAGTTAGGAACGACAGCCTTTCTTATAAGTACGGTCACAGAAGATACACCAGCTCCCCTGCTTGGAAGCCACTACACAAAATTGCTACTACATGATGCAGGTGATGAAAAAATAATGCTAGAAATAAAGCATACTTTACAAAAGGAAGAACTACTGTGGCTAGAGCTACTTGCACTATATGTTTCAATGTCTATTAATAATTTACAGCAAATTGAAGATTTAGTACTCGAAGTTCAACATATGAAAAATACCAGTGATACGCCGCTTCCTTGGCTTGATAAACTATTATGGAATATTATTGAGAAGGAAAAGAGTATTTTAGCACAGGAACTACACGATACGATTTTGCAGGAGCAGCTACATTTAGCAAGAGAACTCGATGTCCTCGCTGGCACCCCTATTATTCAAAAGGACACCATCTTGGATATTCGTGAACAGCTACTGAATGCCACAAAGGATCTACGAGAGTATTGTGAGAATTTAAGCCCACCATTACTGGATACCTTTGGCTTACAAATAGCCTTAAAAAAATTAATTCAAAAGGTAAAAATCCGGGCTGACTTTTTAGTAAGCTCGCAAATTGAACGAGTAGAATTTCAGGATGTCACACTCCACCTAGTCGTCTATCGCCTAGTACAGGAGCTGTTAAATAATGCGATTAAACACGCTAATGCTACAGAAGTTTCACTAACTCTACAAGCGATACCTAAAGGCTTTATTCTACAATATGATGATAATGGGGTAGGCTGTGATATTGAGGATTTAATTCAGTCCTCAGCTTCCATGGGCATTAATGGAATTCGTGAGCGTGTCCGTGCCTTTAATGGAGACATCACCATCCAATCTAGCCACAATAAAGGCATGCATATTTATATTCAAATACAAGAGGACGGGGATTCATATGATGAACATACTTATTATAGATGACCATCCTGTCGTTTTAGATGGTACAAAAACATTGTTACAGGATTTAGTCAATGTCCAGATTGAAACAGAGCAGGATAGTGCAGCAGTTTTACTAAGAATGGATACAGAAGCCTTTCAGTTATTTCTCATTGATATTAATATGAAACCGATCAACGGTATCCAACTAGCAGAAATGATCAAGAAAAAACAACCAGAGGCCCTCATTATTCTATATACAGGCTACGAGCTTTCCGATTATTATGAGCTATTAATTGAGAAAAAGATCGATGGCTTATTATCAAAACTAGCAACAAAAGAGCAAGTCATCCAAACGATTCAAGCTGCCCTACGTGGCGAAATATTACTTGCAGCTGACTTCTTAGATTTTGTCCAGCAACGATCCAATTTGCCGAATACCCAGCAGGAAGTATTACTCAGTGATAAAGAACAGGAAATTTTACAGCTTGTAGCTCAAGGCTGTACGAATAAAGCCATTGCGTCTGCTATCGGTGTTACCCAAAGAACCGTAGAAAATTATTTATCAAAACTATTCGTAAAATTAAACGTTGAATCTCGTGCAGAGGCAGTGATTGTAGCAAAGGAAAAAGCATGGATTGAGTAATGCTAGAAGACCGTTTCATTACTAATAGATTACAATTGTAAATTTTTTCTTACTAAAAACGGAATTTACTGGATATACAAACAATTCTGTACTATAATAAAGCTAATAATTACATTACTTCATTGCTACGATTAAAAACTGGTATTCAAAGGGAATACGGCTTTTTATATGTATTGAAGAAATTGATTGTTGAATTTTTTTGGGAGGGTGTTTACATGACACAAGGGACAGTAAAATGGTTTAACGCAGAAAAAGGTTTTGGCTTCATCGCAGTTGAAGGTGGCAATGATGTATTCGTACATTTCTCAGCTATCCAAACAGATGGCTTCAAAACTTTAGAAGAGGGCCAAAAAGTTGAATTCGGCGTAGAAGAAGGCAACCGTGGACCTCAAGCAACGAATGTAGTGAAACTATAATATTCACCCAACATAGACGAGCAAATGAAAAGAGACATCCCATTTAAGGATGTCTCTTTTTTCATGTCCTCGCAGCAAGACTTATGATAGCAATATACAACGGATATCCACCAAGCATGACCAACAAAATAAGCCCTTGTACAGGTACTGGCATATCTCCCTGATCGGAAATAGGAAACAAATAGGCAAAGACCATTGTGAAGATCACAGTATATGGTAACCATAGAATCATTGTTGCATAAACCGAGCGGCGATGCCCTAGCCATGTACCTGCGAGTTTATACATAAATATCGTCGCTACAATAAACCCCACTAATTGAACAATTAGCAAGAAAAGATCCAAATTGTCCGCAGACCAGCCAGTAAGTCGTAGTAGCCGATAATAGTTGAGTTGTAATGCCATAGATAGAAAGAAAATCAAACCATACAGCAGACTAGCAATATTCAATTTTAGAAAAAAGGACATAGTCAATATATTTTCCTTTCATGTTATGGCTTGATTTGAATAGGTCGAATAACGTACTTTCTATCTAAATGAGCTGCTCCTATGTTTACTTAGGATCGTCATCATATGGCAAACGAGCAAAGGGTCCCTACGCATAAGAATGCAAGCCTGCAATCACTAAATTAACAAACACCTGGTTAAACACGATGATACCGAAGCCAATGATGGCAAGCCAGGCTGTTTTCTCCCCTTCCCAGCCTTTGGATAAACGGAAATGGAGAAAGGCTGCGTAGAATAAAAAAGTAATCAGTGCCCAAACTTCTTTAGGGTCCCATCCCCAGTAACGACTCCAAGCTATTTGCGCCCAAATCATGGCAAACAATAGACCACCTAATGCAAATAATGGGAAGCCAATGACAACTGCTCGATAGGAGATTTCATCCATTAGTGGTTGAACGCGACTCGTCCATGGCTTTAATATGACACTCACCGATTTCCTTGTAACGAGACGAATAGCAGTATATAAGACCGTACCAATCATAAATGCCCAGACAATCGAATTTAACTTTTTAGCATCTATTTTATTTGTCATTTCGAATAATCCCACTGCATCACCATTTTCTGTGACCGCTCCTTTATTCACGATTAATGGTTTCATGGAATAGACTGCTTTTTCTGATTGACCTTGAGCATTCTCGAATTGTACTTGTATGTCATCCGCTGTTAGGCTGAAAAAAGTCGAAATGCCAATAAATCCAATTACGACAACCAAGCAATACAAGACGAATTCTAACGAATATGTACTGATGGATTTTTTAGAAACATCCAATGTTCTTAATAAAAATATTAATCCAGTGGCAAAGGACACTGATAAAATCGCACTGGAAAAAGCGACGGTCATCACATGTATCGTTAACCAGTGACTCTGCAAGGAAGGTACAAGTGGTGACACTTCTTTTGCGAAAACGCTTCCATAGCCAAGAATGATTAAGGACACAGGAATCGTAAATAAGCCCACAACAAGTTGCTTGTATAAAAAATGGATGATGAGATAACTCCCTGTAAGCATGATGCCAAAGAACGTCATAAATTCATACATATTGCTGACGGGTGCATGATCCACGGCTACCCACCTAACTACAAAATAAACGAGTTGTAGGACAAAGGCAGCATAAGTAAGGAGTATACCCAGCTTGCCAAACATCTTCCCTTTCGATTTGACAGCAAGCCCTAATGGCACAATCGCAATCAGTAGTAGAATGAAGGCCATGAATAAGGCATTGCTACTAATGGATAATAAGGTTTCTTGATTCAACTAAATCCCTCCAACGTCTTTTAATACGGAATTTGCTTCCAAATAATAAGAACGCTAAAGATGACAAGAAGTGCCATATTTTCCTTTTAAATTTTTTAATTTTTTAAAATTGTTACATTTTTATGGCAAAAAAGGAAGAGGAATACGATGATCGCAAGACATTTGACGATCTCTTGATTATCTGGAGAAACGGTCATACTCTGTCCATCCCCTAAGTAAAAGACATTCATCATTCCATGGAAAATAGCAACAGGCACAATGGATTGACCTAATTCTCGAATGATTGAAAGCACGATGGATAACCCAAAAAGGAGCAACAAATACGCAGGTATTCCAACAGCCGGCATAATATAGGGCTTATATAGTACAGCTATAGGTAAATGCCATAAGGACCACCCTACTCCGATAAGGCTAGCGGTCGACCAAAAGCTATAGCTTTGCCGCAAATAAACATGGAAATAGCCTCGCCAGATGATTTCTTCTAGTAAAGCCGAGCCTGTACTAATGGTGAGCCCAATTAGTAATAACATACTCAATTGAGATGGGGTGATGATGAGAAAGGATTGATGATACGCCAAGTAAAAATAGCTATGTACTAGGAGAGCTAACGAAAAAGGTATGAAAATACTGGCTAGGAGCCATGACCATTTAGGCTTTGTGAAGGAAAACGTTGATAAAATGGGTAGCTGGGTGAAAATCTTTTGAACAATAATCACCGATAGCAATGGGATAATCATGCTAACGCCAAGAAATGCTCTACCATTTTCTAGGAAATCCAGAAAATAATGCGTCAAAAATGTGAGGCTATATATACAAAACATCGTCATGAGTAGAACATAATTTTTCATTAGTTTCCTCCTCAAAAAACAAACCACACATTTGTTAATATATGGAATTTCATCGCTATTGAATGATGGCATGCCTCTATCTACATCTTACAAAAAATTGTATTATAAGTCTATTTCTTTTTCATCTCGCATGGGAAAATAATAGTGCGCACAATTGACATAACGTTATGTTTCACAAGCTGGAGGTTAAAATGAAACAAAATATTTATGACAACCCTGAATTTTTCCATCAATACAAGGCATTACGTCAAAGACCAACTAATTATAACCGCTTATTAGAGCAGCCTACCATGAAATCATTACTGCCATCTTTAACGAATTTAGAAATACTCGATATTGGCTGTGGCATGGGAGACTTCGCCCAATACTGTATCCAACACCACGCCAAGCATGTGACTGCTTTGGACGTTTCAAGTAATATGCTGTCCATTGCTCAGTCTGAAAATGCGCATCCACAAATTGATTATCAGCTACAAGCCATTGAGGATTATGAAGCATCCGCCAATCGTTTTGATTGTATAACAAGCTCACTTTCGCTTCATTATGTTAAAAATTTTGAGGCAGTCATTGGACAAATAGCCCAAATGCTACGTCCAGACGGCGTTTTTATTTTCTCCGTGGAGCATCCGATTGCTACTGCTCGCCGCACGACGGAGGATAATTGGATTTATGATGAACAAGGTAAACAGCTACATTATGCAATGGATGATTACCAAGCGGAAGGCATACGACAGCAAACATGGCTGGTGGACGGAGTGGTCAAATATCATCGCACTATCGCTACGATCATCAATACATTAATCGACCATGGCTTATCGATTGACAAAATTGTTGAACCTCATCCAAGCGAGGAAGCTATTCAACAGCTTCCTTCTATTGAAAAGGAACTTCGCCGACCATCCTTTTTATTTGTAAAAGCCAAAAAATAAAGGCAAGCCTCACCCTATTGCTGTGGTGAGGCTATTTTTACATAAATAATTTCTGGGTCACCGTCATCAAGATTATCAATAACGCCGCTTTTAACAAACCCTAAGGCATGAAATACATGTTGCATATTTGTGTTAGATTGATTCGTAGAGGAAAAAACCTTCAACGATTTAGTTGTTTTTACATATGCATTTATTAAGGCAGAGGCGATACCCTTTCTTCGCGCTGATGGCTTAACAATGACTAAGGAAATGAAGTCATAGCCAAAAAAGTCCCCAGTAGAAATTAAGAATCCTGTAATATCATCAGCAAAATGGTGAAGCAGACAACGTTTCTCCTCGATAGCTTGCTGAATTTCATCACTTCTGGATGAGTTCCCAATCACCTCTTGATCGATTGCACATAGTGCCTGCAAATGCTCCAACCCTGCCACTTTTATATCGCTCAAATCTCCACATCCTTCATATAATAACTCATTATCTTGAGCTCTTCGCCAAAGCCAGTCGCCTGTTTACCCTTATCTACAAACCCACATTTTATATAGAGTGCCTGTGCCGTTACATTTGGGATATTTACGCCAAGTACTAGCTCATTAATCAATGGAAAATGCTGACGAACAAAGTCTGGTAACAATTGAAGAACTGCTTTTGCATAGCCTTTGCCCTGCTCATGATAATCGGTGGAAAATGAGCGAATTAGTAATGCCTGTTCATTCGATGAATAAGGTTTCACGCCTTCTTTTTCATGTAACACAAAAAAGGTTACTAGCTTGTCCCCATCTAAAGCTAGAACAGCATGTCTACTGTCATCTTCCTTAGCAAGCTCAATGCTATCCTTTGGTGACTTTGTATAGCGAAGCTGCTCTTCTGTAATGGTATATTGCTCTACTAATGAATGAGCCATGTCCTCATAAAACTTCAATGTCAAAGCCATCAAAACTCCTCCTCGTAAAGAGGTGTAAACTCATAATCCCCCTCAACAAGCTGTTGTAAATATTCATCAAACGAAGAGGCAATGACCTCAAAGCTATCGGGATCATGGACATATCGAATCACCTGCCCCATTTGGCCCTCTTCAGTTGGCGAAAAATCAAGATACAAACTAGATGTTCCTCCATTATTCATGCAATCTGCAAAGCATAGTCGTTCATTTAACGGTACATGGATATTTATCTTTTTATCTATGTCCACATACTCTAAAAAGTCCTGATAACGCTCAAAAATCGTTTCACGCTGATTTTGAACATCTGCTAGGATTTGCTCAACTGACTTTAAATAATACGGATATTCTCCCAAATCAGAACCTAGTACAAGCACACTAATAGTTTCTTGTCCATGCTTACAATGATAAGTGCCATTGACATCCTTTAATAGTTCTATTAAGGATTGCGGACTATTTGGAAATATATCTAGTAAGCTTTCAATTTGTGCGTCTGTGGCACCATGTGCTTTCTGTAATTGTTGTTGCTCCTCTTGCGGTAAATATTGTAGTAACTTTTTAAAATAGGCTGTATGCACGGCCATTCCTTCCTCTCTGAAAAATATTCCCCGAAATTGGTAGTCATGGTACAATTTAAGCATTCAAACTAAAGGAGTTGTGCCTATGAGTGCGAAAATTGTAGTAGACGTTAAGGTTTTGCTATCAATCTAGGGGTTGTAACGATACTTGCAGCCCTTATTAAAGGGAGAATAATACATGGATAATTATTTAAAAACATTTTTAGCGGGTCAATCCATTACTTTACAGCAAATGGCCCCCGCTGACTTAGAATCATTTGTAGCCATTGAAAGTGAGACAAAAACCTTACTCCTAGCTAATGATGAAATTCCCTTCCCCCAAACTATGGAGGACCATTCCACGTTCTTTCGTTCTATCAGTGGAAAAAAAGATGAATTCTTCTTTGGTATCTATGAAAAAGCGACTCAGCAACTGATTGGTTCCTGTGGTGTTTTTGCCGTTAACTGGCAAAATAGCACTTGCTCTGTGGGCATTTCAATTGGACAGCAATGGCAAGGAAAGGGCTTTGGCACGGATGCTATGAAAACACTCATTGAATTCATTTTCCAATACATGGCTATTCAAAAAATCAAACTGCAAGTATTCAGCTTTAATACGGCAGCTATTCGCTCCTATGAAAAATGCGGCTTCACGAAGGAAGGCCATTTACGAAATGAAATATTCCGCTTCGGCACCTTCCATGACATAATAGTATTTGGCTTATTACGTTCGGAATGGACCCTAGTCAAATAATAGATGTCCCCAAGGGAGATACATAAATCGTGTCTTCTTTGGGGTTTCTTTCTTTACATCAACTCAGACTGGATTTAACGAATCCATCCACGTTGCTCTATCCAACTGCCTCAATAATAGCCCATTTACATAGACCCTCCCATAAGACCGTCACTAGTTATCTGTCAGCCCGATTGCCATACTCGTTCTACCTCTACTAAAGTCAGCTCTTGGAAAGATAATCGGTAGACATCAGGCATAGACAGCTTTTGCCAAAAAGCATAATCATATTGTGAATCAAAGGATTGCATCATAAGCACCATAATATTGCCATGTGTGCCAATAACAATGCTGTCATGGGGGTGAGAAAGAATGATAGATTGTAAGCTCTGTACAGCCCGTGTCATTGCCTGCTGATTGGATTCCCCACCAGACCACGCAAAACTCGGCTCTTGCCAAACTCGTTGTAGCGCTTCCTGAAAATTTCCCATCGCTCCATTGGCAAGCTGTCGTTCTTTTAGTGCATCCATTGTTTGGATTGGTACATCATGATACCTAGCAATACCCTGTACTGTTTGAATGGCTCTTTTATAAGGACTCGAATATATTGCATCAATGCGGTGATCGTTGAAAAAAGATGTCACTCGCTCTACATCCCTCACCCCTTTTAATGAGAGCGGACGATGATATTCATCCTCTGAATAATCGGCATGTGCATGTCTCACAAAATATAATTCTGTCATTCTTGTCTCCTCTACTCATCACTTGCTGAATCAGGATAAATGAAATAAGATCCTTAGCTATCCACAGAAATTTCCAAATAAACATACATTTCAGATGTGCACGTTTCATTGCTATTCGTCATTACATCCAACAAGCCAATCCACTTCAAGTTGTTGCTGCTCAAACAATTCTTTTATTGTATTCATGATTGCTATATGTAATTGCATATAATGCATCCAAACGAGACAGCATATGCTCAAGTATTTGCCAACTAAGCCATATTACCAATTTAAGAAAAGATGATACGTTTCTTATTTTAATAAAGGTAATTCCAATAGATGGCTCCTGTGAGGCGAGGTCACCTCCTGCTAGTTTTTTGGAAAACTAACGAATGACACAAAGTTACCTTTTCATCCCCCTTCCATTATTCCATTAATTTCAAAAATTCTCAATAATTCTCCACACTCAATGAAATGTCCCCATTTCTAAACAACATCAAAGCTAATTTGATAAAATGTGACAAGATACGTATAGCGCCATGAATTGTTAGAAAATTCAATTTCAAACAACAACTTTTTTCATAGTATAAATGGTTTATGCAATTTCTTTTTCTCACTTAATTTTTTCTAAATCCAAACACAAAAACAACCCCAACAACTCAATTGTAAGGGTTATTTTACTTATTTTTTAATCATTAATTGGTATTTTAACTATGACTTTATAACCACTAAGAAAAAATAGTTTGTTTTTCACATAACAGGATGAAGGTCCCTATCTGTGACTAAATTACGAATTTGATTTACGATACACAATATGACATTTTTTTTAATATAAGTGATATACAATGAAAAAGTTGAATCGAGGTCATTAGAAATTAATTTTATGAATAAGGATAAAAAATTAGGAGGAAAATATCTTGGTAAACTTATTGCTTAAACAATTCTTGAAGGCGGAAATTGAGATCAAACGTAGAATTATGTATAAAAAAGCAAAGGATCTTGGTTTCACTCATCCTGCTGTGGTAGATTACAGTCAAGAATTGGACGTCCTACTAAATAGATATTTAAAACAAGCACAAGCTTCCTAATCATAACGAGGCATATAATAGAAGAAAGTATAGATATGGGTAAAGCCAGACCTGAATTCTGGCTGGTTTTATCTTTGCATTCGGCTAGCCAACCTCTACATGTATAGATCCCAAAAAAGTAGGCGATGTTTTTGATAAGAAGACATCTGGAGGTTGAATAATGCATGTATTCATCTTAACTTTTATGGTTGTTTCCAAAATATTATTGCCACCCCAACATTCAGTAGACCATACGGCACCCACACTTTGCACACCAACTGAAATAAATACACTATATCAATATCCAAACAACCAATTTCAATCGTTTCGTGATGAGGACGAATTTTATCAGCAACTTAATCGTACAATTTACGAGGAATATCCCCATGCTTCATGGAATATTCGGCAGAAAATGGCCTTTAGAGATATAGCAGAGGCAACAGAAAATTTTTTTTTACAAACCAATAGTAAACAAGAAACAATAGACCTCTCTCAACATACTTTTGTTCATCCCAATCGACAAGTTTATTTTTTAGCATCCTTTCAGCACAATACCGATGAGACCTATCGAAAATTTCTAGTCATCGACGCTGAAACACAAACAGTATTACTTGGTCAATCCCAATTTCAAGAGAAGACCAAGGACCTTTAATTCATTGTATGCATCGCATCTAGATTCTAGTAGTCATTTCAAAAAAATAGAAAAATTTTTTTAAAAGCTTGCCTTGAATAGTAGATCTATTCAAAGCAAGCTTTCTTTTATATGCTCTTTTGTTTGATGGCTTCTGTCATTTCCTCTATTAATTGGGGCACTGAATATTCAACAGTGGCTTGTTGTCCATGTCTACGGACAGATACATTTTGATTGGTAGCCTCACGATCACCGATAACAAGGATATACGGTATTTTATGCAATTGTGCCTCCCGAATCTTTTTACCGAGCTTTTCCTGACGATCATCAATTTGCACCCGAATTTGTTCATGTTGTAGGGCTTTTACTACTTGCTTGGCATAGTCTCGATGTGCATCAGCTACTGCTATGACTTGCACTTGTTGTGGTGCAAGCCAAATGGGGAACACCCCTCCAAAATGCTCAATGAGAATACCTAGGAAACGATCAATGGAACCAAACACCGCCCGATGGATGACAACCGGTCGAACTTTTTCATTGTGTTCATTAATATATGTTAAATCGAATTTCTCAGGTAGCTGGAAATCGAGTTGTACTGTGGCACACTGATGACTTCGTTGAATGGCATCTTTAATATGAATGTCGATTTTCGGTCCGTAAAAAGCCCCATCCCCCTCATTAATCGTATAGTCGATGCCTAAATTAGTCAGAACATTTTCAAGCGCCTCTTCTGCCTGATCCCATAACGATAATTCTCCCATATAGTCATCTGGACGTGTCGATAATTCTACCGTATATCGGAAACCAAATACGTTGTACACCTCATCTATTATTTTTAGAGCCAAAGCAATTTCATCCTCAATTTGCTGCGGTGTCGCAAAAATATGTGCATCATCCTGACAAAATGACCTAACCCGTAACAACCCATTCAACGCACCGCTAAATTCATGGCGATGCACTTGCCCGAATTCCGCCATTCGTATCGGTAAATCTCTGTAAGAATGTAGGTTATTTTTGAAGATGAGCATATGTCCTGGACAGTTCATCGGCTTTAAGGCAAAGCTTTGATCATCCACCTGCGTAAAGTACATATTGTCTTTATAGTGATCCCAATGACCTGACTGTTCCCATAAACGCTGATTCATCATTAGAGGTGTCCGTACTTCTCGATAGTCATATTTTGCTTGTAAATTTCGCAAATAGGATTCCAGCTCATTCCGTAAAATTTGACCATTTGCTAAATAAAAGGGCATTCCCGGCGCTTCCTCTGAAAACATAAACAACGACAGTTCTTTGCCTAGTTTACGATGATTTCGCTTTTCTGCTTCGTCTAAAAACACGAAGTATTGGTGAAGTTCTTCTTTTGTTGCGAAGGCAACCCCATAAATACGTTGTAGCATCTGATTGTCGCTATCGCCTCTCCAATACGCACCCGATACATGCATTAATCGGAAATGTTGTAATTTCCCCGTAGACGGAACATGGGAACCTCGACATAAATCATAAAATTCCCCCTGCTTATAAATCGTCACGGTTTCATCAGCGGGAATAGACTCCAACAGTTCCAGCTTTAACGCATCATGAGCAAAAAGCTCCTTGGCTTCATTCCGTGAAACCTCTCGTCGCTTAATCTGTACATTTTCCCGCACAATTTGTTTCATCGTTTTTTCAATTTGTTGTAAATCACTTGGTGTCAGTGTATCAGCAATGTCTATATCATAATAAAAGCCGTTTTCAATCACGGGTCCTACCCCAAACTGTGCATGGGGGTATAGCCGTTTGACAGCCTGTGCTAACAAATGGGCCGTTGAATGACGAATAACCTCAATCCCTTCCTTAGAGCTTGCATCATACAATGTAATTTGAGCATCTTCCATAATCGGGCGCGTCAAATCAAAGATGGTTCCATTGACACTCCCCGCTACTGCCTTTTTGCGAAGTTCAGGACGAATCGCTTGGGCAATTTCGGTTAGTGTCACGCCTTTTGTAAATGCTTGCTGTTGACCATCTGGAAATTGAATGTGAATAACTTGATTTGACATGTTCTCGACTCCTTTAATTTTTTTCAATTTTGCTCTGGTGTCATAGAAATCCTGATTATGCATACAATTCGAAAATCTATGGCCCTGTCAGAGACATGAACCTCATTCAGCTTTAGAATGGGGATCAAAATAAAAAAACACATCTCCGCCCCTACATAGGGACGAGTATGTGTTCATTACCCGTGGTTCCACCCAAATTCCCACTAGTAAATTGACTAGTGGCTCATTGATTTTGCTGTAACGTTGCAAAAGACGGTGCAAGTTTCCAAGCACAGCTCCAAGGTAGTAAGAAGGGATCACAACATTAGGAAGCTTGCAGCGAATGCCTCCCTCTCTGAAAATGGTTGATCGAATCTCTTGTCCTTATCATTGCTCATTTCATTTTTGTATGAAATTGTTAATTACTATAACGAATCCTGTTTTTTTTGTCAAACATTGAAATAAAAAAATGGTCCATTTAAATGACCACAGTTGTTCTGGCCGAGTTTCATAACGCTTACATTTTTTCAACTTACATTACAGCGCCTCATACACGATATCCCTATAACAAATGGAACAATGAGACCAAAAATCCAATATCGAATTATTATCATTCGTTAATTATTTTTTATTTCTAAAGTCTCATTTTCGGATAGCCATTGCATATGAATAATTGGCTTAGCATTCCGTTTAAAAAACTTCTCACTTTCTTTTTTCGTAAAGGAATAATACCCCTCTTTATTTAATTGCACATCCATTATATTGTGAGATTCCTTTTCCCCTTCAATGGTGATTTGTAATGGTCCTAAATCACCCTTCTCATCAAGATAATATAAGCGTAATCCTTGATCAGAATTACTATGGTAGATTGCTTTCCAATGTTCACTTTTGGCGATATAATGCACTTCCTGCTCATCGCTCTGACAAGCTGTTAACAGAAGTAGTAAAATCATTGGCACTATCCATTTCTTCATTCTTTATTCCCCCTAACAATGCATGGTGACAGTCAATCCTGTTGGTTTTTCTTCAAACACATCTTTGTATTCTGTAAAGATAAAGCTGAATCCTTGTATGTCATTCGGTAATGGCGGTGTCACTACATATCTATTACTTACATGCCCATCTGAGCCACTTGCTCCCTCATGTTGGCATTTGTAATGATGGTCTATAAATAACCCTAAATAATTACGGTTTAATCTTTGACGAATATCTTGATAGGAATCTTCCTCATAATCCCAGTCAATCAAAAGCTGTAAGACACTTGCATTTTCGTATTGGCGAACATAGGAAATCGTATAGATTCGATCTCCCACTTCCTGTGATTGTAATACCGGAATATATTGACGAAATCCGACTGGCTCGACACGTGATTGATAGTGTTTTTCTGATTTGATCACACTGAAAATCATGGCTAAATATGTGTCATCGAGGCCATATTTTTGCGCCCATTCCTTCATCATTTCATCTGTTGGGCTATCTTTTGTATGAGCAGAGAGCTCTTTCCGTTGAAATAAGAGCGCACATATTTGCTCATCTATTGCCAATCGTTTTTGGTGTGTGCTTGGCATTTCGTTCATCTACATCCTCCTCCATCCTACAAATCCCTCTTCTTTCTATACGTTATTCCCATCATTTAGTTCCATAATCAGCCTAATTTTACTTTTTAGCACTAATAAAAAAAGCTACCCAATTTGGATAGCTTTTTTCAAGTTAATTAATGACAACCTCATTGTGCCAGCTAGTGGAATCTGATAATTGATATGTAATCATATTGGCTGTGACGGCAAGGATGACACCTGCTCTAGATGATCTATGGGAAATATCAGGATTTTCCAATACTAGAACAGCATAGCCTTCACCTCGCCCTTTATCATCAATTGCATTGGGTGCATGAATCTCAAAGGTTGAGTAGGACTGATTTTTTGTTGCATAAAGTAGTCTCTCCTCACGATACACACCATTCTCCTTTAGATTATAGCTAACAGGCATCCACCCATCAGACCATTCAACACTGCCAAGGATTTGACGTTTCCTACTAGCAAGTTTGCCGATAGAATACGTAAAATATATTTTCATTATGGCTTGATCTAATTCATTTTTTCCTTCTGAGGTGGCTGTTACTTCAAGCATAATTTCATTCTTCGAAAATTTTTTCATTAACACTAAAGCCACAGTGATAACACAGATAAATAGTACTATACCCATGATGATAATTGCCATTAGGTCCCTCCTAGTATCACGATTGCTGTTACTATAATATTACCATGATTTAGGAGGAATTAGTGCTTTTCAGCAAACAATCTTAGGAAATGACACAGGCATAAATGATAAGACAAAATTAGCGTCTCGTCTGTCTATTGACCTTGTTGAAGTTCTGCCGTTAGGGTAAAAGGTATTCGTAAATATTCGTATTGAATCTTCACCTTTTTGATGTCGGCTGCATTGACTTGAACCGCGTAATGCTGTGGCTGTTTACCAATTGCTTGTTGATCTATGTATGAACGAGGTAAAACTTTAACTTGCGTTAATTTATGAAATGACATATTGGTATTTCCCTCTAGTTTTGTTTCGACCTCAAATGGTTCAGACTTACTAATGACAAGCTCAGCACTGTCAGGAAGTTTTTCATTGACAAGTAGTTGCTTAAGCTTAATTTCACGTAATCCTTTATTTTCAATCGCAATGATCTTTACCGCTTCATTGCCCTGTTTACTTGTGTAACTTTGAATGACAAGCGGTGGATTACTCTTAAGATAAATCATAAATGCGGCGCCCACCACAAGCACACTTAGTAATAATGTAAATACTATTTTTTTCATATGTTCCCTCTCTTTCCACTTTCCCAGTATAACAAAAAACAACCTGACTTTTTAGAAGTCAAGTTGTTTTTGTAGTCGTAACTCATCTCGTATCACAATGCCATCATTGCCGATAAGTGGGATGGAAGGCTTATAGGCTCTTGCCTTTTCCACCGCTTTAGTCAATATTTCGATGATGTAATACCCCCGTTTTTGATAGAATTTTAAGGCATGTAAATTATCGTTCGTTGTAATAAGTGTAATGCTTGTACAACCGTGATCCACAGCAATTTGTTCTACTGCTTGTACAAGCGCTGATCCGATACCTTTACCTTCTTCAAGACTATCGAGAGAAATGATTTCACAGTCTTGCTTATGAATTATGTAAGTAACAAGCCCTATCATCTCTTGACGGTCATTGACAAAAGCAAAGCCCTCTAATTGACTACAGTCATAGATCCCACTTGAAATGACCATTTCAGTAGTTCCCCAATGCTCCTTAAAAAAATAAAGCACATTTTGTTGCGGTAATTGTTGAATTTCAATGATCGTCATGTCTGAACTCCTCGTTAAATGGATAGATGAAAAACACCTGCAATGGCCTTTTGAATGCCTAAGAAAACCGCCCAGGAAAGAATACCTAGACCAATAGCGAAGACAATATGAACAGAGGATTTCATAGCCATGTAAATAACCAACAGCATGCACATGGTTGCCGGTAAACCAACAATGACACCAACTGTAAAGCGTTGAATATGTTCACTCGATTCACTTTGAACCGTCAGCCAAATGATACTTAAAATACTCACTAAAGGTAATGCCGCAATGACCCCGCCATAGGAAGGAAATCTTCGGGCCACTTCTGTGACCACACCAATAATTGCTGCAGAGCTAAGAATTTTAAACAATGTATACACTATTTCGCCACCTCACTTAGACGTCGGAATGCCTGTAGGATGGCCTGTTGTTCCTGTTCTGTTAGCTGATTAAGCGCATGCTCGAGCTTCTCTTCATCTAATTCTGAGTTTTTCTTCAGTACTTGTAAGCCTTCTACTGTCAAATGAAGAATAACCTTACGTTGATCGTCGCTCGCACGTTCTTTTGACACCCAGGCATGTCGCTCTAATTTTTTCACATGCTCTGACGCTGTATTAGGAGAGATATTTAGTAACCCTGCAATATCGCGTACTGTTACCTCTTCTTCCTTTTGGATCATCTGTAAAATCCGCACGCTTTGGTGAGAAATCACATCTTCATGTGTTGTATGTAGATGATAAAAGATCGTAGTAAAATACTCATTTATATTTGTAATCATGTTGGTATCCCTTCTATATGTCGTTGAATACGATTATATCGTAAACGCCGATATATTAAAAGTACTCCCCATAAAGTTTATATTTTCAGATAATTTACTAGAGCAAAAATGACAAATGAAGTCTTTGAGAATACCCAACTTAGAAATTTATGATGATTCAAGTTAACAAAAATACGCTATTTCATTTTATAAAAATCTAATTTTTTGCACATCTATTGCTACTTGTTGACATGGATGTTCGACATTATTATTACTCTATTCTGAATTTAACTGAGGGCATTCTATGTTATACTTTCTGTATTTTAGTAGACGGCACTATCATGGTGTTAGCACTGTGACAAAGCCAATCCAACCAGGTATCATTACAGCTCTGCTGATTTTGACATTGATTAACATGGGCATGCAAATGAAAAATATGAAAATTTCGTTAATGAGTGCGCTAGTTGTCTATGCTATTATGTTTTCTGGCAAATACTTTTTGTCGATGTTCGCCTAACAAGCAAAAGGGCTATCTTTTGACAGCCCATTTTGCATTATTTACCTTAGCCCTATCTGTCATAGACTAGCTTTTGATGATTCTCACATAAACACCCTTCTCAAACTTTTTAATCGCACGGGTATTTATTTCTTTTACATAGTCTGATAAATCGCTCGCCTTATACAATTGCCGGTGATGATACACGCTCGGATCAATCAAACGTACTTTTTGTCGACTATGAATATCAAAGTTCTCTACATCCTCAATCACTTCTACCTTTTCATGAAGCTGCTGTAATAAACGTTGAATTTCCTCATCATTTGATGCTTTTATCTGTTCCCATACCGCTTCATCATCTTTCTGAAAATCGACCATGGATAGAATTCCTTTTGCTACGGCGAGCCGTAGGACATGTGCTAGCTTATTCGTTGCGTAAATATTGATTGGTTCCATGAAAAAATCTATCACTTCTTGATAATACGTTTTCACAAACCATTCTGCACTATCGATCGTTTTCACACATAGCTTCCCTCGATAAACGAAGACATCCTCTAGAAATAGTTGAATTTCTTCGAATGAGGCTTCTCCATAGTGAAACATATCTCTTAATGTATAATCTACTCGATCTGCACATAGTTCTGGTGCTGGCTGCTCCAGCAAAGACCATCTCGTTATATCAAATAAAATTTTCTCCATGTCATAACCGTATTTGCTAAGAATTCCAGGAATTGCAGAAGGATGGATAACGTCTAGCAATATCGTATCATGATAATCTTCCTCTGTATTTTTAAGGACCACATCTACTACATGCGAAAATGCGGTATGAGAAACATCATGTAATAACCCCGCAATTTGTTCCTCCAATGATCCTCCATATCGTCTAATCAGCAGCATAACACCTAATGAATGCTCATATCTCGTAATGTCCCATTGACGATTCACCAAATAGCCAGCTCCTGCTTGATGAATTCCTTTTAATCGTTGAACAGGCGCTGACTGGATAAGTTCCTCTAGCACACCATCTATTTCGAATTCTCCATATAAAGCGTCTTTAATGAGCATTTATCTCTCTACCTCTGTATAGTTCGATATGACAAAAACACCACCACAATGCGAGATTGGATAAAATTGTAGCTGACAACGATCCTGCAAGCTAGTTTTTAGCTCCTCATGGACAAAATAAAACTCATCATCATCCCAATAGCCTTTGCTATCCTGACGGCATTGTTCTAGCTGCTCTCTTGTTTGAAAGGCAACATCGCCTATTAAAATTTTTCCATTGGGTGTTAGTTGCTGTAATAATTGCGTGATATACGTAACCTTCTGCTCATCAGTAAAATGATGTAGGGCATACGTACTAACAATCGCATCATATTGTTTGTTCATCAGTGTTGCAGGTAGACCATTCGATAAATCCCATTCGAGTAAGTTAGCCTGTGGCATTTTTGCCTGTGCAATAGCCATCATCTTCGAAGAAAAATCAAAGCCATCGATCTTGTGCCCATGCTCATAAAGTTTAGCTGTTAAAACACCTGTCCCAAAGCCAATATCTAATACAGTCGATGCCGGAACTTGCATGACCTCATTAAAAATTTTATTTAAAATGTCTTTATAGCCCGCAAATGGGTATTGCTGATTTTCTTCACTAAGTTGAACGGTTTGGTCATAGCCATCCGCCCATAGATCAAAACCTTGTTGATTTAATAGCATAGTACCTCCTAAATTGAATAAATTCTCCAAGCATTGTTTCGTTGACTATTCATTTTCTGTATCATCACAATTCCTCCTTTATTAACCAATTCATTCAATTATAGCAATCTTTTATCTATCGAACAATTCAGAAAATATATAGGGCAATTAGCAAATATTATACTTTTGTTGAATTTCTCTAAGCTCTTGTTCAGCTGTAGATACTTCTTCCTGTGCTACTGGCTCATGCGCATTAACACTCTGTGCGGATGCAAAAGTTAAATACTGAAATATTAATTACCGAAATATTCCTATATTCCATTTTTTATGAAATAATAATTATATTGAGTAGTTAAAATATAAAAAGGAGATGGCTTAATGCAAGTTACAAATAAAAAGGGGTTATTATGGATTAGCATTATCATGACTTTATTGTCCATTTTCTTTGTATCTTATGGTACCAATAAATTTGGAGCCCCTTTTCAATTTATAAGTTACATATGTGAGAATGAGTTATCATCTGTATTTTCTTTATTTACCAAAAATGGTATTACTTCAATTCAATTTAATATACTTTATTTCTTTATAGATGTTACTCTTATTTACTATATTCTTTTTTATGGTAGAAAAATAATTAGTTTATTAAAAATAAGTAAACAATCCTAAATTTCTCTTAAGAAGTTCTAGATTTCAAGACCAACGGGCTGTTATATAGATTATGAGCATAATAAAATTTACATTAATAAACAATTGCACTTTGATGTGAAAACTAAAACATTTTCATTCAGTCTTCCAAAAAATAAAAAATCGCGCACTATCAATTATTTAAGGTATAAACGATCTCAACTATATAAATTTACATGTTAGACATAACTTCGCTCCATATGCCATAGTTAATGAAGTAAGTTTCAAAGGCATTGGGTCATATGCATGTTTAAATACTTATCACTACTTCACTGGTCATTTGACTATTGAAAATCAAGCGTAACATTTGATAAAATTAAAAAATCAAGATAATTCACTTTTTAGACTAAAAATAAAAAACTTATATAAATCAACAATCCTTAAGGGAGGGATCGAAATGTCCGCATTCACTTGTAATGCATGCTCTAGAACGGCTTCTGAGGTCAAAGAGGTCTAAATTAAGTTATAACCATAACAGAAATTGAATGATCTCTTAGGCCAAATGCTTTTAAAATTAGCCTATAAAACAGGAGAGATTTCAAATGGAAAAACAAACAATTCAGCCGTTCTTAACGGTCGCAAACTATCACTTACTGGAACAGCAATTGAGTAAAATTTTACATGCCCTTACCACAACAAAGGACAAAAGTGTCATTCTTGCAGTAAGAGGTCTTGTCGAAACGGAAATTACTTCCAAATTAGAGTTATCCACTGAGGAAACACAGCTTGTTGAACAGCTTTTCACCGTCACAGATCGTGCGCAGGGCGATGCCTTGTTAGAGCAGTTAAAGCCTTATGTCATACCGTTTAAGCCAGTAACAGCTAGCACGCTCAAATCATTGTTTAAAAAGGAGAAAAAGCTGAAGCTACCTAATTTAGATGAACTTGATTTTCAACAAATTTGTTACCTAGCATGGGATGATGTTGGGACACATCGAAAATACGTTGTCCTCGAACAAGACGATAAACTACAAGGGATTAAAGGTGTATTTTCCAACAATACTGTTCGCGGTATTTGCGCCATCTGTAATCGTCATTCAGATGTTGGCTTATTTACCACTTCCATTAAAGGGCAAGTAGTTGGTACATTTACCAACCATAGTAATTATATTTGTGCAAATAGCCAAACATGTAACGAGCATGTATCAGATATGAATAGAACACGCGAATTTTTCCAACGAATAACCCAAAAATAAACGAAACAAGGCAGAAATGTTGTGTAGGCAACATTTCTGCCTTTTTAATGGCTAGCGCAATTTGACTATTGTAGTGGCATAGCTTGAAGGAAAAATGACACTATTCCCCTCCCGCATCCTGCTTGGAAAAACTTCAGCAGCAGACACAAAAAATCACCTCCTCTATAAAGAAGCTATAGGAGGAAGGTGATTTACATCAAACTCATATAAAATTATTATGCTATAGGTCACATAAAGCTTTATTACATATCGGCACTACGTTTAGCGTGACTCTTTTGGTGGCTGGCATACATCACATTTTCTTTGATGTTTATTTTTAAATTTAGTAAATGTTTTTTCAAAGTTACTACCACATGCACATTTAAAGAGTAACTTTTGAGAAAACCCGTGATATTCCGTCGATAGCAACTTACTTTCCGAATTGTTCTCAACAAATTCTTTAATTTTACCAATCGTCCAACGTTTATTCATTTTCTTACACCTCCATACTTTCTCGTTCTGCGGAGGCTTTTCTTGGCATCCGTTCAAGGTCTTAATTAACTTAAGCTCCTCATTATAACATGAGCTGGCACACAAAAAAACAGATGGAAGCTATCTTATTCAACGTTCATATTCGGAAATGCGTTCTTTTTTTGGAATAGCTAAAATCATTTAAGTTAGATGTAGTAATGGAAGATACAAAAAGAATTAACGGATTCGAGCCTTACGGAATCCATCGAATATATTGATGGCTACAGATAAAATAAATATGATGATTCCTCCGCTAACTACCCAAATTTCAAATTGCTTCGTTGTTGTGGTAAATAATTTACTCATGTGAGTTATAAATTCTTGGTTCATGACATTCGGATTACTTATTATCACAATAAAGACAACCGTTGATAAAAGCTCAAGAATAGCATTAAAGATGGCTATTTTTTTCGTCCATTGTCTTTTGAATAATTTGTAGAGTGCTAACCCAATTTCAAGTGCGATCACAACTACTATAATTGGCCAATAACGAAGGAATACCTCCTGATTAAATGCTGGGGTTACGAATTCAAGTCCATTTCTCCCGCCTTCATAGATTCCTAAAAGGTGATTGGCATTAAAATAAAGAGTTGCCCAAATCGCCGTCCACATTAAATAGCCAAATACTTCAAGCTTCGTAATCGCCTTTTTCTTAGGAATATAAATGACGTTTTTCAAATCTTCAGGGGTCCATTTTTTAAGACTCGTTGACAATGGATGCTGGTCTTTTTCTTTATCCGTTCGTTCAACAATAACAAATACAAGCGTTAGCCAAAAAAAGACGTGGATTCCTACTTCGATGATTCTAAATATTCCTTCACCTAAAAGTTTGAGGACAGCATTGATAACCTCTTCTTCTCCACCAAAACCAATAAAATATTCAGCTACCATCGAGATTAACGCAATGACAGCGGCAATTGGTAAGATCATTTTTAATAATGATAAATATACATCAAAGTAGCGTGGGCCAATTAAATGCATAGGTTGATCTCGATAACCACTCGCTAATTCTGCTGGATTCCCTAATTTTTCAAGAACATCCTTTACATCATCATCCCTGTAATCATCAGACAACATATCGCTAATTGTTGAGCGTAACTCCAGTGCGATATCCTCACGATTTTTTTCGGGCAACCTCCGTGTAACCTCTTGAATATAAATATCAATCAGATTCATCTTTATCCTCATCCCCTTTTAATAACTCATAGAGTTGTTTTGAATTATGAATCCATTCACTTTTTAATTGCAAAAAGATTTCTAATCCATATTCACTTAATACATAGTACTTTCGTGGTCTACTCTCAGATGTATCCCAGCTGCTCGTCACTAAATCCTGTTTTTCTAATCGGCGAAGCAATGGATATAGGGTGCTTTGATCAATGTTAATGCCCGAATCTTCCAATAACTGAACAAGGGAATACCCATACTGGGGTGTTCGTAATTGACTTAAAACGGCTAATGTCAGCGTTCCTCTCCTAAGTTCTGTCGATAATGAATTCAGTAGTGTACTCATTCACCCACCTCAATTTTATATACTATATGACATACAGTGTACAATTTATACTATGTATCGTACACTATTGTTGTTACAATAACAAGCTAAATTAAATAATATTGTTGCTTTGAAATAAAGTTAGAGCAAAAAGCTCCAAACCCTTATTTTATGTTAAATAAAAAGAATCCCTTTTGAAAAAAGATTGATCAAAAGGGATTCTTATCTAGAGTTTTAAGTTAGGTTTTATAAAAAAGTTGGATTATTTTCCATCTGTGTTGCTCAAAATCCCGCCCAATTGTTGAAGAAACGGGATAAATAGTTAGGTTTCTTTTCGCACTTCTTATATTAGTTTATAGGCAGCACTATCCATCACAACACGAATTAAACTATTGAACAATTTTTGTTGAGAAGAATTTTGCCAATCCTCTTCATATTCAGCCATTAACCACATTACTTCATCGAGAAAGACGTGCTGTTTCGCCTTGTCCCAATAACCTTTTTCATGATCAGTTAAAACAATATATTCTTTATAGCCTTTTAAAAATAATGCCCATTCATCTATTGTAAAAATCTGGTCTGGTGCTTCTTCATGTTCATTATGAAAAAGTAGTAATGCCAAAGCTAGGTCAAAGATCCTTGGTATCCAAGCAGCGTTATCCGGATCAATTAGATATGGTTCAGGGATTAAAACCAAATTATTCGCTTTAAAATCATGCGGCGTAGAAACATGTGGTAATCCTGCATGGTAGAGTTCCTGTTGACTTGCAACACTTTCTAGTAATTTTGTTTTTAACCCTGTATCAATTTCAACTCCAGCCTTGTCAGCATGTTGTATAATTGCTTCCATACTCTCTTCTACTTCTAGTTCATTAAAATCAAAAACATCGTAGTCAAGTAGATTATAGGCATTTGAAGAAGGTGAAAAACTATGAATTTGTCCTAACAGCTTTCCAGCTTCATAGATTTCTTTTTCTTTGCCTGAGTATTTCTTGCCTTCTATAAATGGATAAACAACAAAATTTGTATCCTCATACTTTTGTGGGTTATTTACTTGTAACTTAACTGGTGTTACAACATTTATCCCTTTATCTTTTAGCATAGTAATATAAGACATAACATTCTTTGCTCTTCTTTGCGTACGTTTTACAACAACATCCTTATCACCATATTTTACTCGATATACTGGTGAATATGGATAAATGCTTTTAGGCTCTTCACTAACTTCAAATCCAAATATAGTTAAAATCTCTTTTCCATTCATCATTTTTAACCACCTATTAATTTTTTCTAAAGCATCCGATTGCTGAGGTTAAAAGCATGAAAGCTGCAAGATAATATCTCAGGTAACCCTTTTAAAATTTTAGCATAAATATCCAATTCATTCTGATATTATTCCATGAAATGGACCTATTCATGAAGAAAGACGCTCGTCATTATAGAAAAGCGCCCGATTGTTGAAGATTGTTTTCAACTAAAGCCCCTGTAATTGAAGTATAGAAACGATTAAATATTACAGGTTTAAAGCGTAAAATTTACTGGTTTTTATTCAGCTAACTCTTAATAATTTTGAAAAGTACTTTAGTAGACATGTTTCTATATTTACATAAAAAGCTGTATACAATATTCAAACGAAATTCCAACAAATGTTGGTTTAACAGCATTTCTTGGATTTCGGTTTCTTTCCAAACTTTGATTTGGGAACGTTATTTAGATTTATTTTGCATACTAATAATATATTTACTGATTACTAGGGATTGTGGCAGTCTTCGAAATACTTATCTTCCATGAAATAATTGTGGTACTGTCTCTAACATTATTTTCTCGGATGTCTCGTAACATTTTCCAAATACTACGCTCATCATCTAGGTTATTAACTGCATTATAAATATCTATCACGTTTGCATAGGGTTCATTCGGGCATTCCATTATTCCATCGGTTGTAAGGAATAAATGATTTTCTCCTTTTCTTAATTCTCTTCTTCCAACTGTATAGCAAGGAACTTCTTGTTCAAAAGTATTAACCTGTCCTATCCATTCATAAAATTGCCTTTGATTCAATTGATATTGGCCTAATGCAGCTAATTGTGGATGAAACAAACAAAGAATACAATCTCCAACCGAAAACCACCATACATATTTATCTTTCCTGACTACAATTAAGCAAGCTGTTTCTCCCTTAATTTTTCGACAACTAGATAGGAAATACGCCGATTGAAACATACTTAAAATCTTACTTTCTATCATATTGAAAAATTGTATATTTACAGGTGAGGACAATAAATTTTTGATGGCACATTTTTCTTTATTGAACTGCTCTAAAATAATTTTAGCGCTCTCTGCTGTATTATGTGCATCAAGGAGAATCACGAACTCCCAATTTTCTTTAATGTTATGCCAAACTAAGCAACCATCTTCATTCTTATATTGCCCTGCATTAGAATTACCACCGTAACGACTAACTAGAATATGATTTAGTTGAAGAATATTTGGGTTGTCTACGAAGTTTTCTTGGCTACCGATCCAACTAAAATCGTTACTATTATTATTCATATGGATTACCATCTAAATATGTTTTAAGACGATTACAAAGCGCTATAATAGCATTATTATCGCCCATTGGAGCATCTTTCCAATCGTAAACTTCAGATGGTCCCCAGTATTCTTTTGGCGTGTTTGGATAACGAGCTACTAGATGCATATGAAGATGTGGGACTGAATTTCCTGAAACAAACGAGTAAATGTGTTCAGCATTTTCTGACTCTGTTAGAGCTTTACTAATTCGAGCCATAATAACTCCAAACGCTTTTGCTTCTTCCATTGTCATATCGGCAAGTGTGGGAGCGTGTCTTTTTAAATCAATCATAATATGCCCAAGATAGTTTGGATTACCATTTCTATCAATATGTCCAACAAAAACATATTCGTCCTCGTAAATCATTACCCCTGCGGTATGAATATTTCCAGCGTGTTTATTACAAATAAAACAATCATTCATAAAATTTCTCCCCTTTCGGTTAACACATTGAAAGTTAATATTTATAGCTGTAAATATTATTGTAATAACCTATTACATTCGAAATCTTCGGTCACTTTTTTTAACTTCTCTCACAATAGTTTCATGGCTCACCCACCTAAAAATAAAAAAACTCCGCCTCAAAAAAGAGACGAAGTTACATTCGCGGTACCACTCTAATTGATTAATTAAACATTAATCCACTTAAGCTATAACGGTAGCTGCCGTTTATACTTACTTTAGTTCAGCATAAATACTCATGGACGAGTTCAGAAATTTATTGACTGTTTTGCACCATCCAACAGCTCTCTATACAATAATTGTTCCCTACTACTTCCAATCATTGACTTATATATTGATTTAAATCATATTAAATACTGAAAATTTTGTCAATGAAAAATTTCCATATCATCGTTTTAGAACCTTTCGTTAAAGAATGTTATTCAAAAATTTGGCCCTTTATGAGAAGTTATTGAAGAAACAATGCCAAAAGAATCCCCGTCAACAACCCCAAATTCAGCGATTGACTAACACCGATGAGAGCTCCGCCAATCCCGATGCTCAAACCCGGAATAAATGCATCAGTAAACAGGAGACTGGTGGATATTTCTCCCTCTTCACCTGATTTAGCGTGTTGCAACGCAATCGCTCCAGTGGCAGGATGTGCTAAACTGATACCAAATCCAGTAAATAGCTGTGAGATTACTGCAAAAATGATTCCTCCCTGTGAAAGATTAACAGCCAGTATTACCATAATAACTCCAGTAATCATAATCCCTAGTCCCACCGATACCCGTTTCTTTCGCCCATTTCCATTGTCTTTAGCATCAAGTTTTGACTGTAGCCAAACCGCAGTTGACCAACTTAATGCACCTGCGGCCACAATTAATCCAGCCAAATCTGCAGGAAGCATTTTCACTTCTGTCAAAGTCAATACAACATAACTTTCTTTCGCTCTTGAGGCAATCGTAGCAGGCAAACCTCTTCTGGCACTTAAGGTACACTCCGGCAGCAACTTTTGGAAAGGCTGCATCATGATAAATAATCCTACTACCGAAAGCATAATCCCTTTCCAATCGGTTATGAAACTTAGCCCAACTAGCAATAATAGCCCTCCACCTTTGATTGTGGAAGGCAAATAAAACCCTTTTTATTTACGATAAAAACGATTAGCTAGAACTATTCACCAATAGACTTTGCTGTGCTTTCGAATTTTACTTATATGATAGACGCAAGTTCAACTATTCTAATTCTACAAATATACGATACAGCCTCTTGCCTCTAATTCGTCTAACCAGTTCGGGATTTTTAATTCATGATTCCACCTTAAATCTAGTCGTTCTAAGCTTTCCATTGCTAATAGTGATTCAGGTAATTCCGTTAAATCATTACTTCGTAGATCTAATTCTAATAGATTTTTCAAATGACCAATCGATGCTGGCAATGTTTTCAATTTATTTTGTCTTACATTTAAGCGTCTTAATTTTATACATTTATGTATTGAATCAGGTACTTCCTGTAATTGATTTTCTTCTAACTCCAATACCCGTAATAATGCTAGTTCTCCGATTTTTTCAGGCAAAAAGGTCATGCTATTTTTTTTCAAATGTAATTCTCTTAAATTCGTTAATCTACTCAAACTTTCTGGCAACTCCGTTAAACGATTATTCATTATTCGCAGTTCTACCAGTTTATTTAGATTCCCAATTTCCTCTGGTAGTTCACTCAACAGATTATCACTTAAGTTTAAATATCTTACTTTTGTAAGCTGACCAATTTCTGGAGGAATCGATTGCAATTGATTATTATGAAAGTATAAATAGTCCTCCATATTCACTAAATGACCAATTTCAGGGGGAATGAGGTCAATATTATTATGCCCTGCATCTAACATTCTCAGTTTTTTTAAGTTCGTGATTTCTGCTGGCAATTTGTTAATTTTATTGACTGAAATATTCAGTATTTCTATATTCGTCATTTCAAAGATTTCTGTAGGTATTTCCCTCAAATCGTTATCAAATAGATTTAAATTCTTTATTCCCTTTATTTGGGATTCCTCAAAATCAGGTAAAGTTTTTAAATTCATCTGTGCTAAGTTAATTTTCATGTTTATCTTCTCCATAATTTAATTTTGAAGCTAATGTAAAGAGAGTTTTGGACGATAATAGGATATGTATGGTAAATACTAAAAAATTAGGAAGGTGGAAACTTTTTATGATAACATCAAGAAACTCATCAACTATGCAATATTTAATGACTCGTCGATCTTATAAACATGGTCTCACACAACAAAAACAAAACAACCAAAACAGTAACGACATTAACCGCACTTCTAAAGAGAAACAAGAGAGAATCGATAATGTGAATAAAATTATTGAAAGCAGCAAATCCTCTAAACTCACAACTAAACAAATTGACACGCTTAAAAATGCGGCTAAGGATGGTTTGTTGGGCTCTAATATTAATAAATTAGGTCCATTAGCCAAACATAATCTCCAAAATATTTTATCAAAATCTACGTACATCTCCACACAAAAAGCTTATCGAAATTCCATCTAATCGCATAACCATACAAACACCCACCCTCTAAATCTTTTAGAGGGTGTTTTAACATTGGGAAATACTTAAATAAAGTGTTGCACAATAGTCCCTTTACCGTTATATGATTCTATTTCTGCATAAGCTCCGTTAATGAAAGTGATTTGCGGTGGCACATGACCACAATCAATGTCATAGATAATAGGAATTTGTAGCTCCTCGGAAAGTTCTTGATACACATCTTCAATTGTATAATTTCCAACGGATGTATTAGCAGCACTTCTACCAAACAGAATACCTGAACAATCATTAAACCATCCAGCTAATTTCATTTGTACAAGGGTTCTGCGTAGATCAGTCGTGGATAATTCGCAGTTTTCAAAGTACCATATAATAGATTCACCTTGAATATGCGTTTCTTGAAAGCTTTGAACATCACCGAATTTCGTTCCAATCAAATGTCGGATAGTATCTATACATCCACCAAGTAAACGCCCTTGAATTTTCACCCTCTCCACTGATGTAGATTGCCATTTCGTTTTTTCCGTAAAATTAAAAACATAAGGCGTAGGGTTATCGAACTGCCATTCCTTTTGATATTGGTCTGACGAATGCTGTACGATAGATTCTCCTTTTTTTAAGGATAAAACTGATTGCCACATGGCCGTTGTATCATCAGAATACTCTCCTCTTAAATCTATTAAGTTCGTTCCATGTGCAGTAGCGATACCCGCTGTTAATGTAATTGCCAACAATAATAGACTAATATCTGAGTACCCTAATATCCATTTTGGCTGAATATTGGAGAAATCAATATATTCAAGTATTTCAATAAGAAGCTCCCCACCCCATGGAGGAATAATAATATCGATATCATCATTAGCCATCATGTGATGAAGCTCTTCGGCACGCTTAATAGCCGGGGCAGACTTTGCCTTATCTTGAGTCCAAGCAGTTTCTCCACAAATGACTCTAAACCCCTTATTTTCCATACGAATGCAGGCTGTTTTCAATAAATCATGAAGTTCAATGGGTACACCAGAAGAAGGTGCTGTAACGCCAATGGTCATGTCCTCTTTTAAAAATGGATATTTGATCAAATGAATCACCCCTTAATTTTGTATCATTTTAACACAAAGTGTATCCTGTTTTTTAACATTTTTAGAACGTAATTCATTTCTATAGAGCCATATGCTTATTAAAGTTCACCTTTTTAAAGTGATAATTGGATTCCCACCAAATTTTGTATCTGTAAAGGCATTAATATAACAAGTTTATTTCCTCTTTTTTAAAATGAAGAGTTGTTCTCTATATGCTAGCAATCATTTCACTGCAAAATGACTTTCCCTGTACAACCTTATTTCCTCGGTTATCCGTTCATACGCTATTATTTCATACACTGCCATAATCTATATTTCCCTAATCAACTGGGTTACTCACCTAGGAAATAAGAAAAAATTTCCCGGGTAAGCGCAGGAACTGACATTATCGATTCATATTACAGCACTAAGCGACTGATTTCAGCAATCTTCTATTTACATGAAATGAATAGGAATTTTATCGACGAAATATTACTATTAATTTTTTCAAAAGAAAGCATTGATTAGATGAATAGCATCTCTCCTATCTATAACTTTACATATTCTAGATGATCGAAAGGAGGGATTTATAATGGGTACAACCTATAATTTATCATTCGCACTAATTGTTGTCCTATTCATACTATTAATTATTGTCGGCACTAGGCGCTAGCTTTGCTCAAAATAAATGTCGGGCAATAATTAATAGTCTTCATATACCCTCCCTTCTTCGAGGTAAAATAATCATAACATCCTTTTCTATGTTTACCATAAAAGGGTCGCCCCTAAAAATCACGTGTTATCTTTAGAAAATGGCGAGAACGGAAATGGGCTGTTAGCTAAGTGGGAAAGATTTGTATACAACAAGGGGAAAGCTCTTTTTAAATGTGCTAAATAATTTTACTAGTTATTAGCTGTTCTTTTATTGAACAGCTCTTTTTTTGATTTTCATTCTTCTCTTTCTTCGATTCCACTCACTCAATTTCATCAAAAGGCAGAAACGTGCTTAATACTTCGTTTCTGCCTTTTGTTTTAGTCATTTCTGTTTTTCTTCATTGCTTCAGCCACTGCAGAAGCATGTGGATCGTCTTCTTTATAAAGCTCTTTAATAATATTTGCGTAATCCGTACTATTTCGATTTTGACTTAATTTATAGGCAGCCTGAACCTCTTCTACTTTAATTTTAAATCCTTTTATTCCTTTTATTTCTTTTTGTAACATTTCAGGAGGTAGCTTTTCCCACAAGACAGGATTTTCACGGAATTTCTCATATTTTTCAAGTAATTTCGATAAATCCTGTTCTAATTCCGTACCTTCCATAATACTTGCTTTCCCATAAATATGAACGGATTGATAATTCCAAGTTGGTACATTTTCTTGTTCATACCAAGACGAAGAAATATAAGCATGTGGACCATTAAATATAGTTAATAGTTGATCCGTCTCCTCGAAAGTTTTCCATAAAGGATTGCCGTAAGCTAAGTGACCTGTGAGGTAATGGTCATCCTGATCTTGATTAAGCAGTAATGGAACATGGGATGCTACCGGTCTCCCCTTACTTATCGCCACAATTGTCGCAAATGAATTCATTTTAATAAATTCTTTAATTTCTTTCATATCTGTTATTTTATAATACTTTGGAATAAACATTTAACCCCTCCTATTTACAATCATTGTGAAACAAAAAATAATGATCCTCTTAATTTGTTTACAGTTTCTCTTCCACAATGTAATTTGATTATAAGAGGTTGATTGCACCTGTTAACAGAGCCAAATATATAATTTTGGAAGGAGCCAGTGAAACATATGATTGAAATAACCCCCATATTAAACAATGAAGAACCACTTTATTTTCAGTTATACACATATTTAAAAGTTGAAATTCAAAATGGAAACATTGTAGCTAAAACCAAGCTGCCCTCTCAACGAAGTCTAGCAAATCACTTAAACATTAGTCGTAATACTGTAGATACGGCCTATCAACAACTCCTTGCAGAGGGTTACGTGGTAAGTAAGGAACGACAAGGGCTTTATGTTGTAGAACTCGAGAAGCATTATTTTCAGAATTCTTTTTTAGAATCAGCTGAGATGATGCCCCAAAAATTTAACCAAGTAAAAGATAGCTCTGCCATTAAGCTTGATTTTAAATATGGAGATATTAATGTAAAAGATTTTCCCTATAAAATTTGGCGTAAATTGAGTATGCACAGCCTTCATGAAGAACAGAGTCACCTTTTTATGTATGGAGATGCACAAGGTGAGCTTGAATTAAGACAATGTATTGCAACCTATCTTTATGAAGCTAGAGGCGTTAAATGTTCAGCAGATCAAATTGTCATAGGTGCTGGTTTACAGTATCTTTTAGGCGTGTTGTGTAACATAATTGGGAGAAACGAGCTTTATGGAATGGAAGATCCAGGATATCATCGAGTTCGCTATCTATTTAAAGATCATCATATAAAGATGAAACCCATACCATTAGATGAAAAAGGAATAAGTATTACCCATTTAAGAAACAGTCAAATAAAAGCTATTTACGTCACTCCTTCCCATCAATTCCCAATAGGTCATGTTATGCCTATTTCAAGAAGACTAGAATTGTTAGAGTGGGCCAAAGAAGAGAATGCCTATATTATAGAGGATGACTATGATGGTGAATTTAGATATGCTGGTAAACCAATACCCGCACTTCAAGGATTGGATTCATTTGATCATGTAATTTATATGGGGACCTTTTCTAAATCCTTAATTCCATCCATCAAAATAAGCTATATGGTACTACCTAAGAATTTAATAAATGTATATTGTAAAAACAGTTATTATGTTCAAACTGTATCGAGATTACATCAATATACATTACAGCTATTTATGAAAAGTGGCCATTGGGAGAGACATCTCAATAAATCGAGAAATAGTTATAAGAAAAAATATGAAGCCCTCATAAAAGCCATCCACCATCTATTGGGCGATAAAGTGAAAATCTATGGGGACAGTGGTGGTCTGCATTTACTACTAGAGCCCCATAATAATATGACTGAGGAAGAACTTATTGAAAAGGCAAAAATCGAAGGAGTAAAAGTATATCCAACTTCCATTTTTTACGCTAATCCTTCAGAAGAATTGTCTGCAAAAGTAATGATTGGGTTTGCAAACTTAGATGAAGAAGAGATTTATAAAGGTATTGAGCTATTGAATAAAGCTTGGTATTTATGTTAGGGAAAATTGAGTGTTTTTTCTAAAGGTTTTTGGTTACATGGACTTTTCATATATTGTAGGAGATTATATGTCGTACCTCCATTCCCCTCCCTCCCCTTTACTGCATTGTAGAAATACATTTTTCTATGCGGATTTATATGGATGCTTGATTAAAACTGCTCTAAAAAGGTAGACGATTTCGGGGAAAGGGCAAGGGATTGATTAGAGCTTGGTTAATAAGAATGAAACCAATAAAAAACTACACATGTTACCTCAGCATTGGCTCATACCATAACATGTGTAGTTTCTTTTTATTGTTTGACTATTCTTTCTGTTGCAGTCGCTTCAATTTCTCCAATCGCCCAATGTGTAGAAGGGACATCACTAAATGTAGACGTTGTGATTCCTTTTTGAGCTGGTCGTTCAAATAATTGGTTGAGTACTTTTAAGGCTTGCGTCCTTGTTAAGGAACCGTCTGGATTAAATGTCGTTTCACTATTCCCCGTCATAATCCTCCATCTACTTGCTTGATCGATTGCATTTGCAGCCCAAAAATGGGACAAAACGTCTGTAAATGTTGGGTGATTTGCAGAGGCATGGCAAATTGCTTTTGATGGATCTTGTGCACATAGAGTTTTGGTCCAATGCACCACTACACTAGCCATTTCTGCGCGTGTAATTGAAGTGAGTCAAAGCCACCAATTAATTGCCATACTTGTTCAGGTGCAGCTGAAATTTTAATAGAAGTAATAGTATTTGCCATTTTCTTTACTCTCCATTTTATTTAAAATCGATTGGTAGTGGAGCATTAGGTGCAATCAATTTTTGTTCGCGCATTTCTTCCAAGAATGCTGCTGGGATTATTGTTTTCAATGCAGCTTGGTCTTCTGTAATTCGCTCTGGCTTACTTGCACCAGGAATGACAGCAGCAACAGCAGGGTTCGCCAATGAAAATTGTAAAGCAGCTGACTTAATGCTGATTTGATGACGATCTGCAATACTTTTGATTCTTTCCACTTTCTCAATAATTTCAGGAGAAGCTTTTTGATATTCGAAGTGAGTACCGCCAGCCAGTACACCTGAACTGTATGGGCCCCCAACGACTATGTCCATGTTATTTTTTTGGGCTGTCGGCATTACTCGTTGTAGCGCACGTTCGTGGTCTAATAGTGTATAACGACCTGCTAGTAAGGAAACATCTGGCTTTACTTCTTCCAAATCCAGTAGTAATTCAATTGGTTCTACTCGATTTACTCCAAGTCCCCCCCTTAATTACTCCTTCTTCACGTAATTGAGTGAGCACACGGAAAGCACCTGTACGAGCTATTTCAAATTGTAACAACCATTCATCTCCATAAAAATCTTGCACTACATCATGAATATAAACGAAATCTATACGATCTGTTTGTAAGCGTTTCAAGCTATCCTCGATAGAGTGAAGGGTTGCATCAGCGCTATAATCGGCCGAATTCAAAAAGTCCCCCTTTTTCACCTAAATCACGTGCAGATGGATCTTCCAACTCATCCGAAATAATTCGACCTACCTTTGTACTTAAAACGTACTCATCACGATTTCTTTTCGATAAAGCTTCACCAAGACGAATCTCAGCTAAACCAGAGCCATAAAGTGGAGCTGTGTCAAAGTAACGTATACCATTCTCCCAAGCAGCATCTACAGTTGCAATCGCTTCCTCTTCTGGGATGTTACGGTACATATTACATATTACCTAGCGGCGCTATACCAAAACCTACTTTTCCTTGCAGTAAATTTCTCATATAAAAACCTCCTAAGATTTGTATCTGTATTGAATAGTTATTAGTCATTTGATCTTTAACTGATCCATTAAAAAATGTCATTTTATCAATCTGACAAATTGATTATGCATCACCAAAAAACAAATTGCATGATATGACATGATATGGAATATTAGAAAATGAAGTTTGGTAGGTATATCTTTTCACTATTATTATAAGAATAAAATGAAAGTCACTCATTACCTTTCAAATGAGTGACTTTTGTGTATTATTTACGATCTTCTACATATTTCATGACACAAGTTAATGCGTTATGTGGTTTAAATTTATCATCAGAGTAGCTAGTTCAATGTGATTGCAAATTCTGAGTTCGGCGCACCCGCAAATACAACCGTTCCGTTCTTCGGCAGCTTTACTTTGTTATTGCCGCTCACAACAGTAAAATTGACGCATAGTCCTTCCTCATCATACACTGCGAAAGAACTCTTGGCTGGCATCGACACAGTGATCGTTTTCCCTGCTGCCGCTTGCGGGATCGTAAACCATTCCGCATGCCCATTTGCTTGTAGCTTCACTTTGGATGATTGATCTGCATCAAGTGATTTTAGGTTGGATTCACTGACATATAACAATCCGCCCATCTCCATATAATCATTACCGTCTTCCTTATAAAAACGAGCTTCCGTCGTATCACGACCTGCCATTACAGGAATCTGAAGCTCATGCGCAGCCGTGTTTGGACCTGTAATTTTTCTGCCATTCCAATAGCCATCTAGACCTTCATTACGATTAATTTGTGTTGTCAGCATCATTGGTAGGAGATATAGAGCAGAACTATATTTTTCGTTTACGAGATAATACTTAACCCCTTCCCTTTGTGCCCATGCGACAGTCGTTTCCTTCGATAGCATATTGTCTTCTAGTTTCTCGGCTAAATATTGAGTAACCGCAACTTGCCCTAAACCTGGTAACGATATAAATGAGCTCTCCACTAAATATGTTCGGTTATTCTTTTCTTTGATGAAGTAGAGCTTGGAAGTGCCTGTTTCATGAATGAAGCTTCCATCCGCAGTATATACATATTTTTCTTCTGAATTACCGGGTAAAATTAGTTCTCCATTCTTCGTAATTTCTATGTTGAAGTGACTAAAACTATTGCCGTATAAACCCGCTTTCTTTGCTATGTCTTGAGGCATCTTGGCCTTGACTGGCTTGCCAAAGGATTTGTTCGGCTTGATATCCTTTATTACGCCCTTTTCTTTAAGCGCAGCGAGCAGTATTTCTGTCGCCATCATTTGATTTGTAGAGCTACTACCGCCAGATGACAACACAGCTACTGCCATCTTCTGTTCAGGAAGTACGACCAGTGAAGCATGTTGAAGTCCCGTGTCGCCACCTTTAGCCAGGCCCTTTATCCCATACTCACTGAATGGATATAGTTTCACACTATCCCAGCCAAGACCATAGTTGACTATACTATCTCCATCCCCTGGCCACATTCCTTTTTTATATTCCTCTTGCTCCATTGCCTTGACTGCCTTATCAGAGAGAATTCCTTTTCCCTGTCCCATAAATATTTGTGAGAATCGCACCATATCTTCTGCTGTGGATGATATTCCTCCCGTTCCAATCACATTCACCGATTCAGCAGGAAGCTGCCCTTCGTACGTTGGAAAATAAAGCCCAGCAAACTTGTCGTTTTCCCCTATGTCCTGTGGTGTTTTCGTATGATTGAGCTTTAAGGGTTCCGTAAACTGCTGATGTATAAATTCGGTAAAGCTCATTCCACTTACTTTTTCTACCATAATCTCAGCCAACGTAAAGCCGTCGTTACAGTATACCGAGAATTCACCAGGGTCCGCTTTTAAGCTCTGGTTGGACAATTGTTGCAACAAGTTATCATGGGCATAGGTATCATTATCTTCAAATAAAAAACTATTGCCATACCCAGTACCTTGTAAGCCAGATGAGTGGTTCAACAGCATACGTGGCGTAATGCGTTTGTAACGCTCGTCTTTCATCTGAAAATCAGGAACATAATGAACGACTGGAACATCTAAATCAACTTTTCCTTCGTCGACCAATTTCATCACAGCCGCCGTTGTATAGATTTTACTAACTGAGCCAATCCCGTATAGGGTATTTTTAGTCAGCGGCTGTTTCCCTTCCATGTCGTTCTTGCCTGTTTGATCCGACAAAATGACTTTGCCATTATCAATTATCGCATACTGCACACTAGTCGTCTCATAGGACTGAGTGAGTAAATTTGCCTTCTCTGCTGCAATTTTTTTCAATTCACGGCTAGCAACTTCTTGGCTAACTACAACCGTAGTCTGATTGTCTGAAACTGCCATAACCCCTGTTGGTAGGCTCATCGTTAACGCTAATGTAGCAGCTAATACTCCAGATAATTTAATTTTCATAAAAAAATTTCCTCCTTAGTGAAGTAATTAATTTTAAGCATACATTTCTTAGGAAAAAGAAATATTTACTATAAATAGAATATCGTAGTATACTATGTTCGTAAATACAATGATAGACTTATCCCCTTTCAGGCTTAAGACCTATAATTAACTACGTAAATTAAAATGACCAGCTTCGCTAAATTGGCTTTGCTGGTCGTTTCTATTAGGCTATCTACAATATTTAAGATTTGCGCTATTTAAATTATTACTTTGTTTCTGCCTCTTCAAGCCAAGCTTCTGTTTAGGTCGAAACCTTTAAACGTACGAGCTTTGGAAAAAAAACGGATACAAATACACCTTCTGTACACACTAATTTCAGGAGGTGATTTTAATGGCGAACAACAATCAAAACTTTAACTCAAAAACTCCAAATGCCATGAGCCAAGAATTTGGAAATGAAACTGATGTAAATCAAATTAAACAACAAATCCAACAAGCTGAAGCTAAGAAAATGCAAGCTTCTGGTTCAACGAATTCGATGAGCCAAGAATTTGGAAACGAGACTGATGTTAATGAAATCAGACAGCAAATTCAACAAGCTGAAGCTAACAAAAAATTTGCTTCTGGTCAATTTTCAAACGAAAACAATACAAAGTAAATTTACTCATCATCAACAACCGGCAGCCTTTGCCGGTTGTATTTACATTCTTTCTTAAGAATCCTCCCGCAAAGCTATTGTGGAATCTCATCACTCAGTAAGCTTTTTGAAGTATAAAATGAACTCCACATTGTTTTTCTCTACTAAAGAAGCTGAAGAGATTTCAAAGTGATTTTTGTTTTTTATTATAACAAATACATTTCTTCTTAGATCCTTTATTTTAGAACATCACGTCCTAGTTGAAATAATTAAAAAGTAATAAGTAACATTACATTACATACATTAATATTGGTGCCTCGCACGCACTTTTTATAGGCTGTGGCGTTTATTGAAAGCCGCAGCTTTTTTATTTTTGTAAGACGAAGAACTAGATAGTCCAAACATGCGAAGCAACAAGCAAAACCCGTTAATGGTACAATTATTTTTTATTGAATAAAAATAGGCAATTGTCCTAAGTTAAAGGGTGATTTTGCTCTGTTTGAAAAGCTTGTTTCGGATTTACCAGATAAACGGAATTAACTTTTTTGTTTTCATTTTATACACTGTAAATTGTTCACCATACTTGCTCTGTAGATAATCGTCTGATTTTGGAATATATCCAAATACAAATACTAAAATTAGACCAAGTGGTATAAGTAAACTATAAATATTGTTAGAGATGAGCGCTAAACCTAATACCCAGAGGCAATCCCCTAGATAATTAATATGAATCGCATATTTAAATAATCCTCCTGTATATAGCTTTCCTTGATTAGCTGGATTGTCTTTAAAAGGCTTTCTTAACAGCTCTGAAACGGTGTTTAGCATACTTCCTCCTACAAATAATACCCAACCTAAAATAAGTACTATTACATTTGGATCTTGATTACTAGTAATCATTAAGATTGGGAAGCCTAAATAATAGATCCCAAAAGCAATACTGTTCATGATAGCTTCTTGCCATGCTATGCCTCTAGTCAACCATATAAACATCATAGCCGTTAATCGTAAAGCTGTAATAATCAAAGCAATAAAAAGCCCTAGTGCAATGCCTGATTTGTCATAAGTAATGAAAAGTAAATAATATGCAATGACTAGATAGATAATTTCAGCAACTACAATCAAGATTTTTTCTTTTATCGTTTGCTGGTTAATGCCATACATTGTATTACACTCCTTCAACTATTTATTGGATAGGAAAATATACTTCTACAATATTATTTCCCTCCGATGTACTATATGGATTCGTTTGATAAACTTCAAACGGCGCTCCATTCAGATTATAGTTATTATCTTTAATCCATATATGTAGCTTTGTATGAACAGACGGTAACTCATCATAAGAACCGGTAAGCGTTGCCATTGCGCAAAGACCGGGGTTAAACACTTTTGTTTCATTTGTGGCCTCTTCCAAGGGAATTGCTATTTCTACATCATATTGTTCTGGTACATATTCTGAGCTATGAAAAATGGCAAGTGGTTTCGCAATAGGTGCTAAATTTGCAAACAAAGCTCTACTCAATAATTCATTAAAGTGTAATAGAAAATCAGCGGTATTAATTTGTTTTCGTTGAGATAATATATGAAAGGTCAAGTGATTCATAAGTTTAATCTCTATTTTATCTAAGTAACCCATGATATGTTCCGCTTTATTTAAGCGTTGAATATCAAGCTCTAATTTTTTTAATAGCGAACAATAATCAGTTATATGTTTTGTTAATTTTTCTTGCTTGGTTTGCATTTTAGCGTTTAAAAAGTCCGTATCTTCCAAATTTGCTAAAATAACCTTAATTTCTTCAAGCGAAAATAAATAGTTTTTTAATCGCGTAATCAAAAGAGCCGTTTTTAATTGGGAAAGATGATAGTAGCGATAGTTATTTTGACTGTCTATGGAAGCAGGCTTTAAAAGCTCAATTTCATCATAGTATCGAAGTGTCTTCAACGTAAGATGTGATATTTTCGAGAATTCACCAATTGAAAGCATAATAATCACCTCCTTTAATAAATTACTTTAAATATAATGTTTCCTGTAAGGGGAAGGTCAACAAATATAGCTATAATTTATTACTTGCGTAGCTAGTGTTCGATAAATTTTTTACTAGCTGCTGCCTGAGCTTCAAAAAAATGACCAGGTACTCCTTTGAGTGCCTGGTTACTTTTGTTTAGAATTTTTGTATAAATAGGCTTCCATCAGATTGAATCTCAGCATAAAACACTTCTTCTATCTCTTTTATATTGGCCTTGCTTAATTCATTTTTTAACCAACCTCTGCGGTTATAAGCGATACCCATCCTGTTTTCATAAGCATCAATCTTGCCATGATTAAATTCACTCCCATAATTTATGTATAGTAGCAAAACAATTCGATTGTTTATAATGATAATCATTATCGTTTAGCCTGAATAGATAGTATCCCAAATTGGATGACATAATCAATACACATTCACTACGACCGGCTTTATACAAACTCGACACTTCCGTATAAACGAAAAACAATAAAACATACATGAACCAAACAGACATCATGACCTTTTGCGGTTCCTCTAAATCAAACTCATCTCGCTCTGGATGTTGTGGCTCTTTCTTTTTAGGAGGCGCTTTAGTTTTTTCCATAATTAACCTCCCTTTCGACAGAACATTTGTTTTTATTATTTCAGAACAAATATTTGCGTTTTGACAAGTATTAATTTGTGGAAATAAAGCACGATTTTAATTAAATTTTCGCCATAAAGTAATAATTTAGAGCAAATAAAACATAACGATTTGGTCTAAATGTATCTCTTTGCTGAATAATGTAAAAACAAGGAGCGTGATAAATTGGGTTTTGACAATTTCAATAGAAGTGAAAAGGAACCTACTTATAAAAAAAAGACAAAGACGTAGATAGCAATATTAAAGACGTTTAGTAACAAGATATAGACTAAAATGTAAAATGCATATAAAAAAACCTCCATACAATTGGAGGCTTTTAAAAATGATTTTATTTATAGTTATTAATTAATCTATCATACTTAAAATGGATCATAATAATGATCATGATAGCTGTAGTAAATTGACATACTCTCACCCTCTTACTATTAAAAAATACGCTACTCGGTGTGTGAGTAGCGTTACTGACCAATATGAAATAATCTCGTAAGAGGTTAGGCTCCTACTTGTTATTAAACTAGCTGTAAGTTCAATTATTTTTTAACAGAAGTTTTAAAATATATTTTGTAAACTCTTCAAATGAAGAATTTTTTCCACGCTGGTTATACCACTTTCGAATCGTTTCTACTAACCAAAACGGCACTGAATTTCCATCTATTAAATGATAGTATTGCTCATATCCTTTTTTTAAATGCTCCCATCGATGATCATTACCTTGTAATGTGTATTCAGAAACATCAATTATTTTTGCCCTTCCATTTTGTAGTAAAATATTTTTTAAATGAATATCACGAGGGTTAAGTCCCTTCATCCGAACATATTCTCTTGCTTCCTCGACTTCATTTACAACCTGTTTTGGAATGTGAATACCTTGAAGAATGCAGTCAAAGAGCGTTTTTCCTTCTTCGTAACTTAAAACCAGGTATTCGTTGTATGAAGCAAAACATGTTGAAAAGTAAGGTGATTCTTCTAATACTTGATAAACAGTTGCTTCAATTTTTACTTTGTGTACTTTGTCTTTGGCATATATTTTAAATGCATAAGCCGGGGCGGAAAGAGACTGAAAAACAGCTGCATCTGTACCAACACCTATACACTTCAAATCATCAGCCTCACCACATATGGTTACCGGCTCGTTATTTGGATTTGAAAAAACTTTTATTTTAGAAAGAGAACCTATAGCTTTGTCCCAGTCGTTTTCCATATCATCTCTCCCATCATTTGCATTGAAGAAAACTACACTATCTAATTACTTTAGTAGGGATTCAATATCGCTCTTAACAATATTCAGTTTATACATTGATCTTTAACTACATCCGTTAAATATTAGGTGGTACTATCTTTGTACTTTTTTCACCACATTCTAAATATCACACTTAAATCTCAAGTTTCCTACACTTTCTCTTAATTTTAAAACGTTGGGAACTAATATAAGTTCCCATATACATTTCTCCTTATGGAAGTATACTGCTTCGTTAGCTGCAGAAGAACCCGTTCAACCCTCTTACCCTTCCATCAGTAATATTTACCCTTAACCACCTTCATTAAAAACTTTCAAAGTGATTTGATGTGGCTCTATTGTCAAATCAAGTGGTTCATCAGTATTCACAATAGAACAAATTGTTCTTGCGGAGCGATAACCTCCGCCAAATTAGCCCAATAATCTTTTGTCGAATTCAAACACAGAGCATAAACAACTGCTTCAAAACCCATTCTAGTAAGCTGTGGAACAAATTTCTCATAATGATTTATTATATAGTTTGCACCTAGCTCCAGTTGCCAAAATACGTGTCTCTTGTCTAGAAGGACTAGGAGGTATTAAAGCAACTAATCGATGCAAAAGAAAAGGAATTACAAAATGATTCAACACAAAAGCCCAGGCTCAAAATTAATTGAGTACCTGGGCTTTGTCTTTCAATAGTTACAAGCAAATCAGTCACTATTAAAAATTACTTCTCCTGTTTTCTCTATCTTAATAAGTATAGGTTTATTTTCCCCTGTTCCAATTTCAACATATTGATTATTATTCAACACATCTCTAACTAGTGCTACATGGTATTCTTGATATTTATCATCGTCAAGTTCTAACCCGTTATTGGAGTCGTAGAATGTGTCGATTTCACAAATACTAGTCTTTCCATTTTCCCACGTAATTTCTAATTTTGGCTTTGATACCCTTTACTCAAGCAACTTTAAAACAGCATTGTCATAAACCAATTCCCATTTCCCCTCTCTTAAGGTGCAGATGGAACAATATGAGCGCCTGTTTTACTAGAATGTATTACACCATTTTGAGTAGTTAAATAATGATTCGTTTTAGAATCGAAGTAATCACCGACATAGTTTTGTAAGATAATATCTATTCTTTTTAATGATGTATCTTCAAAGTTTACTTCATTTATGTCAGTAAAGTAAGTATAGTTATAACTGTTTTTATACTACCGCCTTTTTTCACACTAAGGAAATCAAAAAATGATAATTTTGGGGTACATTTTGGGTTACATGCTTTTTCCTCCTTCCCCCTCTCTCTCTATTATGTAAAAAAACTAATCACTTAATGAACTACAACAAACATTGATATATCAACGTTTTACAACAAAAAAACACCCGTTTTGTAAACGAGTGTTTCGATTCTTTTATGACAACCACTTCGGTGGTGTGTTTTTTTCCCAATAAATATCGCCTAGGTTATAGTGTGCCATGAAGTCGTCCTCGACGCTGTGATAATGGAAGTTGTAATAATAGCCTTCCTGCGGTCTTTTTTCAGTACGTACATGAAAGCGGATGACATCTGATCCTGTGTCGTTATTGATTACATTGAAAATTTTCTCACCATAATTACCACTTGGCTTTTCAGAGATGGTTAAAGATGCTAAGGAGTGCTCGTCCAAACTAGCGACAGTCATGGCAATCGCCTCCTCCATTTTTGGGAAGATGATGTTGTCAAATTCATGGCTAATTTTTGGACCAATTTTTGTACCAAACTTTATGTATGATTGCTCTCTCGCTGCATCCATAAGCAAGGCATTATAATCAATTTCTTCCTCTTGAATATGAATCTGCTCGTCACTACTATTATCAGGCTCAGCAGCTAGAGCTGTGTTTGTCCCCGATGCAGGACCGATAGATGCACGGTTCGAAGGATTTTGATCAAATGCTTCCCATATTTCATGCGTTGGCGTAATTAAACCAAATGTTAAAAACGCAACCATTATGACAATACTTTTTTTAACCCACGTTTTCATTCAGTATCACCTACTCTTTATGTACAAATTGGTAATTCTCCTATTATTATATACGTTCTCGCCATTAAAAGGTTTCATATTTCTATAATTCATTGTACAATATTTATGAATAATGTGTCGGTTTTTTAAAGGAGGTACAAAGCATGAGCATCGCAATGGGTATTGGTCTTTTATTAATGTTAGGTTACTTATCATCTTTATGCTTCACGGACTAATTTTTTTATTTTGTAACAAACACTTTATTAAGCCCTCAAAAGCCTGTTATATGCAGCTTTTGGGGCTTTTCATTTTTCTTTACAATGCATATTAACGCAAAATAATGCACACAGTTGGGGCTCGTTTTGGGACTATGTTGGGGCTTATTGGGGCTAATATAATATTAATAATTCTTGGCGGCGTGTAAGCAAAATTTCAAATTTAGTAATAAGTATTAACTCAATTTTAAAAAAACCTGCTATATGTATGTAGAATATTAGTATTTATACATAAAAAAAAGCTGCAACGTCGTCGCACGTTACAGCTTAGATATAGATTTTAAATATTCATATCTTTAAGGAGTTGGGTATAGGGAATAGTTTTCCCCTATGCCCATATTACAAACTTTAAAAAATATTCTACTGTAGACTATGTACCCAGCAATAATTTGATTATTTTCAATTCGCATGGATTTCGCTACAATTCCTAAGACTTTTACACAATTATGCATTTCGTAAAAATTTTGCTGAAATGAGGTTTTCATACAATGAAAATTAAGGATACGATTTTCTAGCAATTTTTTCAACATTTGCTCCTTCCCCAACCCTTTAATTAATCATTAACCTATATTAAAAGGCTTCGTTGAACAATTCAACAATTCTCGGGTGTTTTTGAAAAAAAAGCGACAATTAGGTCGATAAATTGAGGATGAAAGCAAAGATTTGCGTAACTTACTATACGCGTATCATGTATTCTGCATAAATACTCTTGATATTATCTGGCACTGGCACGCCTAACTCTTCCTGTAACTTTTGCTGGATCATATCAAAACATTGTGTACAATCTTGTTTTTTATTTTTCTCGATTAAAAATTGCAAGAGCAAAAACATGTATTGCTCATTATATTCATCGAGCTCTAGCATTTTTTGTAGGCAATCTAGTTTGAGTAATGGATTAATTTCATTCGTATCGGCGATAAACATTTCTAATAACTGTAATACGCTTTGTTTTAAGCGAATTTGTATTTGAATCGCCCAATGATATTCTTCCTCCGCTAAAAAATTATCTTCATAGCAATTTAATAATTGTTGAATTGCTTGTTCATCATAATGCTCTCTTTCTAACAACTGTACTAGTTCCTCATAATCACTATCAATTTCGATATTTAATTGATAGTGATTATTTACTAATAGAATCGGATTTTCACTACCATTTTGCTTCAAAATTTTGCGTAATAGATAAATGGATGTATGTAAATTAGGCCCAGCTTTCTCTAGCTCCGCTTCTGGCCATAATTCTTCCATAATTACAGTATTTAATAGCGGCTTATTCCGATTGAACCATAAATATAAAAACAATTCCTTTACTTTTCTTGTACGCCATTTCACAAGTTGCTGTTGGACATCTAATAGACGAAAGCTACCAAAAGTATGTGCGTACATATGTAATTCTTTTTTTTTAGATTGCATTTCTTGCCGTAGACTAAGTACCTGTTGTGCTTTTGTCACCGCCTTCAATAAACGGTTCTCTCGAACTGGTTTTAATAAATAATCTGTTGCTTCTATGTCAAAAGCATCTACAGCAAACTTTGCATGGGCTGTCACAAAAATAATTTGAATACTTGGATATTTAACTAGTAACTTTTTAGCAACTTGCAACCCATGAACGTCAATCATCTCCATATCTAAAAAAACGACATCTACTCGTTCTTTTTCAAAAAGAGCAAATGCATCTCTTACATTTGTATACGTACCTTTAATGCAAATCGTAAATTGTGTAAGCTTTTCTAGCATAATTCTTAACACATCTATTGCCATTTTTTCATCATCAATTATGACTATATTCACTATGCATCACCTTCTGGTAATAGAATAATAACAGTAGTTCCTTTACCTTCTTCACTATATATACGCAAACTGGCATTTCTAATAAGCTTAAATTTTTTCAACGGATTCGTAAATCCAATACGTGAGTTTTCTTCATTTACTAATCGTTGCAATTTTTCTTCTGAGATACCGATCCCATTATCATAAATTTTAATACGTATAAATTGACCTTCTCGTTGCACACTCACCTCAATAATACCACCTTCTTTTTTCTTCGAAATCCCGTGAAAAACTGCATTTTCAACTATAGGCTGAATTGATAATGCTGGAACCCAAGAATGAATGGACTCATCAATATCATACGCAACTGTAAGACGATCACCAAAGCGCATTTTTTCAATATAGAGATATGCTTTTACTAGGTCTATTTCATCTTCTATAGAAACCATGCTGTTACGATAATGGACATTCAGCTTTGCACGGAAATAGGTTGCTAAACTGTATAACGCCTCTCGTGTATTTTCTATATCTGTATAGCTTAAGCCGATAATAGTATTAAGTGTATTGTAGACAAAATGAGGAGTTACTTGCGCATATAAATAATTCATTTCATCCTCAATCGCATCAATGGAAGATTGTCGAACTGCTAGTAATGACTGAATACGCACTAGTAATTCATCCATCGCAATCGGTTTTGGCATATAATCATTTGCCCCAACTTGTAAAGATAACACTAAATCTGAATGCTGCATAATTGCTGTTAAAACAATAATCGGTAATTCCAACATATCGTATTGCTTTCGTACTTGTTTGCATAATTCATAACCTGACATACCATTCATCATTAAGTCGACTAACATGCAATCTACTTTATTTTTCTTTATATAATCCATCGCATCAAAACCATTATCTACCCCAATAACGGTATAGCCTTTTTGAATTAATGCGTCCACTAGTACTTTTATATTCACATGATCATCATCAACAATGAGTATGGTTTTGTCATTTCCTTTATGCAATAATGGTAAATCTAGCTGTAGGAAAGTATTTTCTGCTCGATTGCCCATCTGTTGTTGTGTTTCAAGATCTTGTTTTTCGAGTGTAGCAAGTGGCACCGTAAAAGTAAAAATTGTTCCAACACCTAATGTACTTGTTACATGAATTTCTCCATTTAACTGTTCTACTATATTTTTTGATATACTTAAACCTAAGCCAAGTCCCCCACTATTTTTACCTTTCTTTACTTGATAAAAGGAATTAAAAATTCGATCTAAGTCTTGTGATGATATACCAATTCCAGTATCGCTTACTTGTATTTCCATATAATTATTACGTACACTAGCTAAGACTGTAATTTGTCCATGTTTTGTATGTTGCAGAGCATTATAGAGTAAATTATAAAGCACTTGTTTCAATCGTAATTCATCTGTATACATATGGGGTAAATTAGAATCTACTGCACTCATTAATCTTATGGATGTATCACTCGACATTATACTACGAATTTCCTCAATTACTTCATCAATTACGCTTATCGGAACAACACGAGGGATGACACGAACTTCTTCGGTCATATGTTTCGAAGAAATCAATAAATCCTCTACTAAATAACCTAAACGTTGCGCGACATTATGTATTAAAATGACATTTTCTTGTTGCTCACGCTTTAAAGGTCCTTGTACACCTTCCATTAACGATTTGGATATATTTAAAATACCATTCAAAGGCGTACGTAATTCATGAGATGTTTTCAATAAAAACTCATCTTTCATTTGATTATGCATCAATAGCTCTTCCGATAACGCTTGAACTTTCTTAAAAGATGTATTTGCTCGGAAACTAAGCAGAGATGCAAAACTATATAGTGTAAAAATAAACAATAATTGCTCACTATAAACTATAGGTATATCAAAAATGTAATACATTACCATTAAAAAAGTATAACAAGTAAGAGATACTAAAAGAATTAGAATATACTGTGAACCTTCTACACCTTTCATAAGCACACGTAATAGCACAAACACATTATAGAGCCCAACCGGAATAAAAATTACTGCAAAGATTATTTGTGAAAGAACTAGATTTTCTATTGGGATAATCATACTATTTTTTGTAATCGGGTTGTAAATCCCATATATAAAAAAAAGTAAACTTAACAAAATACTAATAATATAAATTGCTTTTTTCCTCATAAACTCCGGATACAAATAATAGAGAAAAAATGCTAAACATGCATCGACAAGTGGTAAAATCCCTAATTGTAAACGCACTTGTTCATTTATAGTTAAAGATGTAAAAATAAGGAAAAATATTTTTTCATTAGTAAATGACATGTACAGTCCGAATAATATAGTGAATAACCCCAAAAACAATTCTTCTTTACGCTTCCGATTTTGACTATACGATATAATATAAATCGCACCGAATACAATATAACCAATACATACAAAAGATTCTGCTAAAATTTTCATGATAAAATCTCTTTGAATAGCTTCCTTTGTTCCAAACTCAACAGGAAAAGTAATACCAGATTTTGGATAATTATAATTTCCGACATGCATTACAATATCAAGTATTTGACTCTCACTATTTGCAAACACTGTATATTTATCATCATTTTCGAACTTAAAGTCCTTTAAGGTTTCACTCGGATTTCCCATACTACCCACATCTTCTCCATTTATGAAAACACGGTTAGATTGGCGAATTGAACGAATGTATAATCCATATTCCCCTTCAATTGGTACATTTATCTTAATATGATATGTTCCTATAGTAAGCCCTTCCTCATTTGGTTCTACAAAACTATTCCATGTAGCCGGCACCTCAATTGGTATTCTCTTGCTCGCATACGCGTCAAGTGAATCACTTGACGATATTAAGATATTTGGATAGAACGCCCATTCTCCATCTAATTTTAAAATAGTATTTTCTTGTAGTTCTTTTTCTTCTATCATAACTATCCCATTCTGCGCAATCCGCTTACTACTACCAACAAAATAATCTTCATTGCCTACAAAAAATACGATAATAAATAGCATGATAATGGTCACAGTAATGCTAATATTTTTTTTCACTATCACGCCTCCCCTACTTGAACACAATTATGTATAACATCAAACTATCAGTTTGTTAGAATTAAATCCATTATGCAATATGACTTTCACCTGTATTTCTAATATCGGTCCCCTTACGCATCCTATCATAGGTCTATTAAACAAATTCTGAACATACCATATTGTAAATGCATCGTCTAGTATGGATTACTATCACTGATTTTAAATTATTATTATCACTCCACTCTTTTTAAATATGCAAGCAGGCAAAGGAAATCTGTAGCCTGCTTGTTGTTTATTTAGATAACTGCTCTGCACTGTCTTCATTTATATAATACGAATGATTTTTCGCTGCTTCTTCAATCTCTTTAAATGCCCAGTGCGTTGCTTTCACATCTGGGAAACTTGGCGTTGCAACACCGTTTAATGGACCACGTTCGAACATACGGTTCATCATTACTACTGCCTTTGCACGGTTAAATGTTGGTCTGGCGCGAATGCCTAGACACCAATAAAAAGTTATATTTTCTTCCTTTGACTAAATATTGAACAGTATTATAGGGGCTGACTAAAGTTTTTTAGTTAATAGAAATAAAACACAATTTTTAATAGGCTCACTGTCTGTTAAAAGCATTAATAGACGTTCAATCCCGAATCCTCAACCAGAAATTGAAGGCACTCCATATTCCATAGCCAATAAGTAGTCTTCATCTTCCGTTAAATGAAAAGAATCCTTTTTGAAAAATGATTGATCAAAACGGATTCTTTCTTTGTGAAATACTATGCATTTTTTATTAAAAAGTTTGATCATCTTCTTCTAACGTGGTGTTGATTTGAAATTAGTTTTATTAAAAAAGCTCCACAAACCCATATTATATGGAAATGTGAAGACTCCATTTTGAAAAAAGTTTAATCAATATGGAGTCTTTTATTAGAATCTGCATTTAGTTTTTATAAAAAAATCGTTCAATACTCATGATCATATCAATTTTAACTTTTACTTAGACCCAACCTGTTCTGTGAAACTAAAAGTCTTAGACTAGAGTCGTTGAGTTAACACAACGTTTTTGAATTAAAAAACCATCAGCTTCTTAAAAATAAGTTTTAGACTGGGTCCAATAAATAAAGCAGCGATAGTACCATTTTCATGGTAATATAGAACCTTATAAATCAATGATAGTTAAGAAAGAAGATTACGATGAACTTTATGGAAAGGGAAAAATAGTAGAAAAGAAGAAGGCACAGTTCTTTTTCAAGAATTGCGCACCCGTTTATGGGAGATTATTGAATTAATAGTTATCATCACAAGGGCAAACTCAAAGTAACTGTTCTTACATTAAAGCCCATTTTTTCGTACAACTTAATAGCTTTGTTCCCTGCAAAAGCACTTAGACGCACTTCAGAGTATCCACCTTGCTTTAAATGGTCAATCGCTGTTTTCATTAAATGTTTAGAAATTCCATGTCCTCTAAATTCCTCTATAACAAATAGTTCATAAATAAATCCATTTAATTTATCTGTAAACTGATCTTTACTTTCTCCTAAAAGAATCCAGCCCATTAATTTATCGCCTTCTGCTGCTATTAAGTAATAGCTTCCCTTATTCAGAAGTGTTTTAACTAGTTGTTCGACTTTTTCATTAGTAGGTTTTACTTCACCTAAAGTGCCATCAAAAACTGCTTCTGGAGAAAGTGTCAAAACCTTTTTAAGTTCCGAATCGGTAGGTTTTCGAATATCCATTAATTATATCAGTCCTTTCAATTTTCTTTACCAGTTTAGCACAACACCAGACAATATATTCCAACCTTATTCAACTAAATGGCTCTTAAATGGAAAAAGACACATTCCTTATTAAAGAAATGCGCGTGATTGTAGAAAATCCTTATCAGACTACAGCACCCGTCGTATTATAAGGTCAACCGGAGAAATCTGGTTGACTATTTTTTATTCAATTTATAGATTGATAGTAGCCGGAGTAGAACGGAAGCACCCGTGGGACTTGATCCCGATAACTAAACTGTTCGCCCTCTACTTGTTAACACATGATTAGGCTGGTTGGGACATTGCGATCCCGTATAACAAGCGAAGATATGAATGACAAGGTAGATAGAGGTTACTGGTCAATCCACTTCATAAGGAGGAGATAATTTATGAATCCAGTTGTAGGTCTGGATATCGCAAAAGGTGAAAGTCAGGTTCAAATGTTCTTGGATAAAAAAATACCCTATAAAAACAGTGTGAAAATCGAACATACGGTGGAAGGACTTAAAGAGTTACACTCTTATATACTAGATTTAGAGCGTCAAACAGGGTTAAAACCACCTGTTGTTTTGGAATCAACGGGTCACTATCATACCCCTGTTGTACAATTTTTAGAAGCGAGAGAATACGTCGTCATTATCGTAAATCCCCTTGTTTCATACCGAGCCAAAAGCTCTCGTTTACGAAAAACCAAAACAGATGCCATAGATGCTTATCATTTAGGTGAACTATATTATAAAGAGGATTTAGAACCTCAGAAAAAGCGCGGTATTCAGCTGTTAAATCTTCGACATCTCACAAGACAACATGAAAATATGACAGGAATTATGGTTCAAACAAAGCTACAGTTTCAAGCTGTATTAGATCAAGTTTTCCCTGAGTATAAAGGAGTTTTTGGTGATTTGTACGCTGAGATTTCATTAAGGACTTTACAGTCCTTCCCTACATCTGAATCAGTACTAGAGGCAGGTGTTGAAGAAATCGCACAATTCATTGATACACATTGCAAAGCACGTTCGTTTAATTGGGCACTCGAAAGATCGGAAAAATTAATCGGAGCTGCAGAACGCAATCCATTTCAATCAACTCTTTATCAAAGTCTTCTAGTCAGTTTGAATATGTATAATGATTTACTTCAAGTGTACCACCAACAACTTTCTACGTTGGAGCGTGAGATTGATGAGCTAGCGGCACAACTTGAAGAATATGAATTACTCCAATCAATCCCCGGTATAGGTGAAAAAATCGCTGCCACGATTATTTCAGAAATCGGAGAAATTGATCGGTTTAATCATCCGAAAAAATTGGTGGCTTTTGCGGGACTAGATCCAAGAATATTTGAATCAGGACGCTTTAAAAGCACAAAAAATCATATTACTAAACGTGGTTCAGCTAGGCTTCGCCACATGCTTTATACAGCTGTTCGTTGTTCTATTTGAGATAGTCGGAAAAAGAAAACAACACCTGAAACTATAGCAAGAAATAAGCGATTACGAACTTTCTATGATTTAAAACGAGAAGAAGGTAAACCATATAAAGTAACTATAATTGCTTGTGCTAATAAGCTTTTACACTGGATTTATGCCATGTTAAAAACGAAAACATCATTCCAAGAAACTATATAAAAAGAGAATTTTCAAATACAACAAAATCCTTCCAAATTGAATTCGGAGGGTTATTTGAGTTGCGCTTTTTAGTATAGCATGAAGTGTTTTTTAAATTAAAAGATTTTTATTGACAATCTATTAGCTGTTTTAGTTTAAGTGTGATATTTCACAAATTATTAAAAATTATTTAATTCTAGAAAGTCATCAGTTTCCATAAAACCAAACTTCTTATACACTGGTCTACCCATTTTTGAAGCCCCAAGCCAGATTTGTGAAATACCTGAAGTCTTAACTTCATCAACTAATTTAGTTAACAGCTTTGTTGCGATTCCTTGCCCACGATAATTTTCATTAGTATACATATTTGTGATATAAGCCTTTTTTCCCGTCTTATTGGTGTAACAAGGTGGAAATTCATAAAAAATTACTGCACCACAAGCTATAATTTCTTCATTATCTTCCACTAGCCATTGAATTAAAGTACCATCTCTTAGTTTATTTTTAAAGAAAACATATAGTTCTTTATCAATATCTATATTAGGTTCTATCCCCTCATCAACTAATTGCTTTTTTCTTAACTCGACCAATTTATCAATATCATCGACATTTGCTTTACGATATTTCAACTTCTCACAACTCCTTTATAAAATTACAAATGACCAGCTCCATAGCATAATTAATTCTTATCATTTTACCATTGATTCTTAAACTAAACTTCTATTAAGTTATTTAAAGACCTGCACCGTTACTTTAATAAAACAACTCCCCAGTAAAGAAAACTCATAGTAAAAATACAAAAGCAAAAAGAATAAGACTCATTTATCACCCTCCTACCCAAATTATACCATTGTCTATAGCAGAGAATACCCCTTCTTCACTAACCTGCTCGGTTAGTATAAGTGAGAAACTTCACAATGTTACTCTATATTTCAAAATAATATCCTATTTTATTGAAAACGTTCCTCAACAATCTGGCCCTTTTCATGTAGATAGACGCTTTCCTTATTTCAGAAAAGCGCCCTATTGCGGTATTAGTGCTCTTACAACGTAGTAATAATCGGTCCTTCCTTGGTAAGGATAATCGTATGTTCGTATTGAGCCACAAAGCTTTTATCGGTTAGGCAGGTCCATCCATCTTCGGATATGATAATTTCCTCTTCAAATGTAGAGATCATAGGCTCAAAGGCAATTACCATACCATCTTTTAAAATTTCGTCATCCCAGTGAGTGAAGTAATTGAAAATGTGTTTTGGTTCTTCATGAATCGAACGCCCAATACCGTGTCCAGTAAGATTTTTTATGACTGTTAAGCCATGCTGTTTTGCTACATTGTGTGCAGCTTTTCCCAGAGCACTTTTTTTTGAACCTGGCTTTGCCTTCTTAAGTCCAGCATCGAATGCTTCTTTAGCAACGTCACATATTTTATGTAAAGTTGTCTCTCCTTCCCCTACTACAAAGGAAATTCCAGTATCTGCGAAATACCCGTTTTTTGAACCTGAAACATCAATATTTACAATGTCCCCCTCTTGAATTGTCCGTTCCCCCGGAATCCCGTGCGCTACTTCTTCATTTATGCTAATGCACGTATATCCAGGAAAATCGTATTCACTTTTTGGGGCAGATTGAGCTCCTGCTTTTTCAAACATCTCTCTCGCAATATCATCGAGTTCTTTTGTGGTAATTCCAGGTTTCGTACTATGGACTAATTCATCTCGAATCGCACCACAAATTTCACCGATTACTTTTAATCCATTAAAATCCGCTTTAGTCTTTGCAACCATTGTATATCCTCCCTTTTTAAAGTATTTTATGATTAGTGTACCATTTATTTTCTAGTAGGAACGGATTTTTGTTCAACAATCTGGCCCGTTTGTGGAACAATAAAAAATCCTGCATACCAACACAGGATTTTACTTAAAACTATTTATTAACGTCATAACTTTATTTCAAATCTACATCCAATTCTGATTGCCTTTTAATTGAGTAAATAGTGTTTCTAGAAAGACCTGTTTCTCTGTGAATATTCACTACTGATTCATTTTGTTTTAATAATTGGACTACAACATTATAAATAATACGGTCCTTCCCTTTGCTGTCAATTTGTGATTTATTTTGCACCTATTTCAATCGTTATCTTGCACTATAAGTAAATATTCTTTCAATTGAGTGAATAGTCTCTGTATGAGCCTAAAGTTCCCTCCAGTAATCTTTATTATGCTGGTTATTGCTTCATAATCGGAAAAGTCTTCAAGCTCTATAGAAAGTCCTAACTCTTCCCATTTATATTCTAGAATATGATGGGTTTCATCTTTACTTAGTTTATCAAATTCATGAGCAAACCCAATTCTAGAGTAGAGTTGAGGATATCGAGCTAATCGCTTCTCAATGCCAGGCATTCCAATCAATATCATTGCCAAGTCATTTCGATCATAGATATCTCTAAGTTGTTCTAAATCTTGCACTTTTAGTCTGTCTATTTCATCAACAATAATCAAGTCTATATCTTCATAAGCGCTAGTGGTGTAATTTTCTTCTTCTCCTTTTATAAGTACTTTATACATAGTTTTTACCATATTCATTCTGGATTAGACTGAATACCAAAGATGTTGTAAAAAAATGTACTTAAGCTAACTGGGCAGGATAGTGGAATAATCAAAAATTTCTCAGTTTAAAAACAAGAAAACCCATTATTTGAATTGGGCTGAATTTTTTAAGAGATTGAAAAAAGATTAAAGAGATTAATAAAGCTTTATTGTGAACACATACACTTAAACGAAATGCATTATTTCTATGGAAAGCCTTCTCTACTTGAAAAAAAGGATAATTGAGGTTATGATTAGTACCAGGTGTTAATATCAACTTATGATAAATAGAGGTGAAGTAGATGTTAGGAGCAAGAATAACAGCTATAGGTACATATGTACCCGAAAGAAGATTAACAAATTTTGACCTTGAGCAAATGGTTGATACAAATAATGAGTGGATTATTCAAAGAACTGGAATTCATGAACGTAGAATAACCCGTCCTGATGAATTTACCAGTGATTTGTGTGTTTCTGCTGTAAAAGATTTAATGCAAAGATATAATAAAACAGTTGAAGATGTAGATATGATAATTGTGGCAACAAGTACACCTGATTTTCCATTTCCATCTGTCTCAAGTATCATACAAGACCGTTTGAAAATTTCCCAAACAGGTGCTCTGGATTTAAGTGCAGCGTGTGCAGGATTTGTTTATGCTTTACATACAGCTCACAGTTTAATTTCATCCGGACTTCACAAAAAAATACTAGTACTTGGCGCAGATACCATCTCTAAAGTTACCGATTATACAGATAGAAGTACATGTATCTTATTTGGTGATGGGGCTGGTGCAGTATTAGTTGAAAGAGATGAACAATCAAAAGCTTTCATAGGATTCCATCTAGGAAGTGATGGCAAAGGAGCACAACATGTGTATCGTTCTGGTCTATCAAAAAAGGTCAATGGGATTGAGTTGGTTGATACTCAATACCTTGTACAGAATGGTAGAGAAGTTTTTCGTTGGGTTGTAAGGAATGTTCCAGATAGCATAAGACAAATTTTAGATAAAACACAAACTAGTTTAGATCAAATTGATTGGTTTATACCTCATAGTGCTAACTTAAGATTAATAGAGCCAATTTGTGAAAAATTAAATTATCCAATGGAAAAGACTCTTTATAGTTTGGTGAACTTTGGAAATACCTCTGCTGCTACAATACCTTTAGCACTTGATATTGGAATACGTGAAGGAAAAGTGAAAAATGGGGATCGGGTTCTTATGTACGGATTTGGATCTGGCTTAGTTCACGCAGGACAACTTTTAGAAATAAATTTTGATGAGCAAGCTTAAGTCTGAAGGAATACTAGACTACAAGGATAAATTTGAGTAGAGTTATAAGTATTAAAAATAGAAAATTCGAGAATTAAATATAACAATTATAACTAGTTATTTAGCAATCGGGTGCTTTAATGGAGCAACGAAAAAAGCCTAATTTCTTAATTTTAATAAGAAATTAGGCTTTTTATATTTACATAGTGCAAAATAACTCTTAAAGTAACAGATTATTTCTTCAGAACAAACTTTTTTTGTTCATTTAGCAGGAATATTAGAATCTTTGATCAAACTTTCTATTATAGCAAAATTATACTTTCATAATATGAGTTGGCCTCCCTATAATTACCTCGGCAGCTTCCATTGCAATCTCACCTAAAGTTGGGTGAGCATGGATTGTTAATGCTACATCTTCTGCAGTCATACCCGCTTCGATCGCAAGACTCAATTCAGCAATCATATCAGATGCACCAGCACCAACAATTTGAGCACCGATTAATATGCCATCATTTTTACGTACAAAAAGTTTCACAAAACCTTCTGCTGCATTTAAAGCTAATGCACGACCATTTATTGCGAATGGGAATTTAGCTACTTTCACCTCAATACCTTCTGCTTTTGCTTGCTCTTCATTGTAACCAACAGTTGCAAGTTCTGGATCCGTAAAGCAGACAGCCGGGATTGCTAAGTAATCTACGATTGACTTTTCGCCAGCAATTGCTTCTGCAGCTACTTTACCTTCGTAAGAAGCTTTATGGGCAAGTTGTGGACCAGATACGATATCACCAATTGCATAAATGTTTGGTACTGAAGTACGGCATTGTTTGTCTACTTTTAGTAAACCACGTTCTGCGAATTCGATGCCTATTGCTTCAAGACCCATTTCATCTGTATTTGGACGACGGCCTACAGTTACTAATACATAGTTAGCTTCAACTGTTTTTTCTTCTCCACCAGTATCATACGTTACAATTACACCGTTTTCATTTTCTTCCACGCCTTTAGCTGATGCGCCAACAACTACTTCTACGCCTTTTTTCTTTAAGCCTTTTTTCACAACTTGTGTCATCTGCTTTTCGAAACCAGCTAAGATGTCTTTGCCCCCTTCAATGATTGTTACTTGAGAACCTAAGTTAGCGTAAGCGGAACCTAGCTCAGTACCGATGTAACCACCACCAATAACAACTAATTTTTCGGGTACTTCTAGTAAAGAAAGTGCACCAGTTGAGTTGATTACGCGTTCAGTGAATTTGAATGTTGGAATTTCAACTGGTCGAGAACCTGTCGCAAGGATGGCATTTTTGAATGTGTAAGTTTGTGAGTTGTCGCCGTCGATGACACGTACAGTGTTTGCATCTATGAAGTATGCTTCACCTTTCACGATATCAATTTTGTTGCCTTTTAATAGACTTTCAACACCGCCTACTAATTTAGAAACTACACCTTTTTTAAATTCTTGCACTTTTGTCCAATCAAGTCTTACTTCTTGTGAAACAACACCCATTTCATCTGAATGCTTTGCTTGCTCAAAACGGTGGCCTACTGAAATCAGTACTTTTGATGGGATACAGCCGACATTTGAGCAAACTCCTCCTAAATACTCTCGCTCTACAATTGTTACGTTTTGCTTCATTTGAGAAGCACGGATAGCCGCCACGTAACCTCCTGGACCTGCACCAATCACAAGTGTATCAATATACTTCATCTATTATTTCCCCCTTATTACTTGTTATAAAATGAAAAACATTATCCCAAAAAAATTCATCTTTCACACAATTATGGTGACCTTTTGTTACAACTTTAATTACTTGTTTAAAATTGCTATCTTTTATTAAGACATCCACATTTGAAATCGGAACTTTTTTGTCCTTAATTGAGTGTATGGCAAGGGCTGGGGACTGTTGTTTTTTTAATATATTTTCTAGACACCATTCTCTTCTTGCCTTTAAAAAAACACCTCCCCGTAATAAAAACCAACTGACAAATAGCCAGCCAAATGGAATATACGGTATTTTCACTTTTTCTGCCATTGATTTGCTAATACTTTTTAATGATGTAGGCATTGAATCGGTAATAAGGGCTTGTAACCTCAAATCTATAGAATTCACAATACTTGCAGCAATCCCCCCCATTGAATGTCCTAAAACATAAATCGCATTACTATTAATATCAGGTCTCGTGGATACATAATCTATCGTCGATGTGATACTTTGAACAAACGATCCAATACTTACTTGTTTTTGTTTTGACTCACTTTGCCCATGACCAATAACATCCACAATTATTACGTCATAACCGTTAGCTAATAAGGGATCGACATACCGCAACATGTCTGATTTATTAGAGCTCCACCCGTGAATCAATAGAAAACAACCTCTTGCCTGCTCACTTTTAATAAGCCATCCTCGAATTGTCCCAATGCCGAGTTCTATTTCAATGTTTTCATAAGTGGAATTCGGGTATTTTTTACACTCTTTCATTTTGGGTGTAAAAATAAAAAGAATGATATATCTCCTTAGAAAGAAAATAATTGCTATGAAAGCAACGAATAAGAAATAATTCATAAAAACACCTCCACAAAAGATACCGTTTGGTCTCTTTTTGATTATAAAAAAGACGGCTTTATTGCCGCTAGTTAGCAATCAATGCAATATATTGCCTCAAATTATTTATTATGACTTCTGTTAATTGACCTTCATTCTTTAATCGATCTAATACGAGTCCACCTTCAAGTGTTGCCACAATATAAATCGCAGTGTCGTATGGCTCCACTGACTGCTTCAACTCCTGATGCTTAATTCCATCCTCTATAATATTCATTATCCACATTATCAACGCATCCATTGCCTCATTGATCGATGGCAGTAATATACTCCCTTCTAAATCATCCATTTCTATAGCTGCGTTAAAAATAGGACACCCACCTACTATGGGTTTACCTGAACTTAATTGTAAAAAGGCCTCCACAAATGCGATTAATTTATCTGTTGCATTTTCGTGTGTTGAAACACTCATCTTTAAATGCTCCTGCATGATTTCAGTAGAAAAATGAAAAGACTCAACCATCAACTGCTCTTTATCCTTAAAGTGTCGATATATCCCCCCTTTCTGAATATTTGTTTCCTGAATAATGTCACTCATCGTAGTTGTCATGTAACCTTTTTTGTTAAAAATCGTAGAAGATTTTCGAATAATATTGCGCCTAGTTAATTCACCTTTTTTCATTTAAACCTCCAAAAAGATACCCTTCAGTCTCTTTTAATATAAAAGAACTTGAATATTATTTCAACAACTAATTAACAAAATTTTATACAAAGTTCTATTTTCTTTTGAGTCACTCCATAATCTGGCCCGTTTGTTTAACAAAAACATCCTGCATATCAACACTGGATTTTGAATCAAACTTTATGGATGAAAAGAATTTCTTTCTTTAAAGATATTTTATGTTCACAGAATGCTCTAGCTAACAGCAAATGATATTCCCCATTTATAAATACATATTAACTGCATTTAGCAAATAAAAAATTACCAAGTACTTTTGATAATGCTTCATTAACAAATTGAGCAGAGTATGTAAGGAGCGTAAATTATTCAAAAATTTTATATCTAGCGTTTTCTCATATATTTTATATCTATTTTAGGTTTTAATAAAATCTCTTTTTCTAAAAAAATGACAGAAACATATCGTAGTTTACGTCTGTCGAAGTTTTTTATTTAGTAGTTCAATAACTATGGAAGATACTTTTAATAAAAATTAGAGCCACAGTTTAGTGACTCTAGTTTTTATGTCTATTCTTTACAAAAATCCACAAATTTTTTTGCCTGTATTAAAGACATATCTGTTTGTTCTCTCACAAACTTCACCGCTTTAATTTCACCGCCGGACTTTATTTTCTCTTTTACTAAGGCAATCAGTTCCTCATTATAGATTTTAGTATAATCCATTTTTCCGACCTCCTCTAATCGATAATACCTTATACGACTACTGTAACCATTTAGTTTCAAATATACATTTATATCCAATTCCTTAACCCCACAATGCACTATCTCCAATTGCAATTCCTAATTCTGAAAACACAATGATCTTCAAGTAAAGTGCCCGATTGTGGAAAATCAACAAAAGTGTCTACGGTAAATGTTCCATCATCAATATGATTCAGTAATTTGTTGTTTATAATGTGAGATATCTCCATGAAGACAAATGAATGGTTTATCTTCCTCGATCACTACCTTACACAAACATGTTGGGTGAATGTAAGGAGGATTCCATATATCTGATAAAGAACGTTCTTCAAAATAAGCCATTAATATTTTTACAACGACAGTATGCGTTACAATTAATATGTTTCTTCCAATATGATTACTAATAATATCTTTAAGCTCTGGTAGTACTCTGTTCTGAACTTCGACAAAAGATTCACCAGAATTTAATTTAAATAGATGAGGAGTCTTCCAAAAAGATTTGAATCGTTCGGGATCTTTTTTCTCAATGTCCTCTTGTATTCGACCTTCCCATTCTCCTAAATTTATTTCTCTTAACTGGTCGGATCTAATGATTGCTACTTTTTGTTTTCCACTTATTATTTCTGCAGTTCTTACAGCTCTTAAACTTGAACTTGTGTATATTCCATCAAATTCAACATTATTTAAGGATTCATATAGCCATTGAGCTTGTGACTCTCCTAATTCCGTTAATGCTGAGTCCCTATGTCCTTGCATCTTCTTCTGGACATTCCATTCTGTTTGTCCATGCCTTACTATGTACAATGTAGTTTTTTGCATCTTTTAATTCCTCCCCGAATAAATCATACTTTTTATTTCTTCAAAGTTTACAAATTTCCCTTCCAATCACAAAAATATCTAATTCAGTTAGAATATTTATTTCATTAAATAGCCTATTACTGAAAAAGGGACAATTCCAATTCAAGAATTGCACCCGATTGTTGAAGAAGCAAAGTTTCAAAAAAGATACTCCTCTATTCGATTATCGCTATTAGCACATTCTGATGTGGCAGTACTAGCTTATTCACTCTGCCTGACCTTGACCCCATTGTAACAGTACAATATTCAAATGGTTCCCCAAAAACCACCTAAAATTAGTAGTGGAATTTAACAATTTTATTGAAAATGAAAAAAAGTATGGGTATAATGTTTTTTAAATATTTAAAAAACGAAGAACAGGCTAAGTATGTCATTCCCTTTAACGAAAGAGAGCAATCGGTAGCTGAAAAGATTGTGTTAAATAATGATTGAAAGACACCTGTGAGTGTTATCCTGAAAAAAGTAAGGATAGACGGTTTGCAACCGTTAAAAAGCTTTGAGTTGGCTGTGTATGCAGCAATTAGGGTGGTACCGCGAGATAGGCTCTCGTCCCTGACAAATTGTCAGGGGCGGGAGCTTTTTATATTTAAAGGAGGTGAGTGTCCGTGGATGATGACGATGATGATAAAAGAAAAAAGTTAAAAAATTTAGGAGGAAAAATCATGCATACAAATCAAAAACGTACACTTACCAAAGAGTGTATTAATAAAGTGGGAGAAATGGTAAAAGTCCAAGGTTGGGAAAAAAAAATAAGACATCTTGGAAATATCAGTTTTATAGTACTAAGAGAGCGAACTGGTGAACTGCAATGTGTTTTAGAAGGAAAACTTGCTGGCGTCATTATAGAAACAGAAAGTGTTATAGAAGTTATCGGAACAATCGTTCCAACAAATAACACAGTACTTGGCGTTGAACTGCTAATAAAATCAGTGAAAGTGATAAACAAAAATGATTTACTACCTTTTGAGGTAAATAAAAAAGAAGTAAACACAGGACTTGAGAACCTTTTAAATCATCGAGTATTATCACTCCGTCATGAAAAAATCGCTTCAATTTTTAAAATAAAAGCAACTCTTGAAGAGGCATTTCGTGAATATTTAATAAATATGGATTTTATCAGAATTTTTACACCAAAAATTGTTTCTCAAGGTGCGGAGGGTGGCGCCAATGTTTTTAATTTAAATTATTTTGGGAAAGACGCATTCCTTGCACAATCTCCTCAATTTTATAAACAAATGATGGTGGCTTCAGGTCTTGAGTATGTATTTGAAATTGGACCTGTTTTCCGTGCAGAAGAGCACAACTCATCAAGACATTTAAATGAATATATCTCTCTGGATCTTGAAATGGCTTTTATTGAAGAGTATGAGGAATTAATGGAGCTAGAAACTCAAGTTATAAAATTTATGTTTGAGAAAGTAAAAGAAAAAAATGAAAACGAGTTAAAGCTTTTGAATATTGAGATGCCAACTATTACTGAAATTCCAAAACTAAAATTACATGAAGCAAGAGAAATTTTAAAGAATCGTTTTAAAAAAGAAATGCCAGAAGGTGACCTAAATACCGAAGGAGAAAAACTGATTGCAACATATATAAAAGAAACGACGGGAAGTGAGTTTGTCTTTATTACAGAGTACCCGAAAGAAAATAGACCCATGTATACAATGCCTGCGGAAAACGGATTAACCAAGTCATTTGATCTCTTATTTAAAGGTCTGGAAATCACATCTGGAGGCCAACGAATTCATGAATATGAAATGCTTGTAGCATCATTCAGAGAAAAAGGACTTAACGAGGAAAACTCCCAAAATTATTTAAACACATTTAAATATGGTGTTCCACCGCATGGAGGTTTTGCTATTGGACTAGAACGTTTAACTGCAAAACTCCTTGGATTAACGAACGTTCGGGAGGCAAGTGCTTTTCCACGAGACATCAATCGATTAACACCTTGAATGGTCTATTAAGCTTGGATTGTTGGATCTTTTCAATAATAATTCAGCCCACTTCAAATATAGTGGGTTTTCTTGTTTTTATAATGAAAACTACTACTATCCTGCCTTGTAGCTTAAGTACATTTGTTCACAATATCTTTGGTATACAGTCTAATCAGTTATTCATGAATATGGCCTTGGGTATTAGGATTGATAGAATACCAATAGTTAAAAAATTACCGAATTACTGTTTGATTGAGCATTTTCAACCTTTAGATTTCCCCCTTTACAACCTTACATTACCACAATACTCCATATAAATTATTCCACTAAACTGCACTGTTAGTAAAAAAGCATCTTTACTTGTTGTAAGTTAAAGTGGAAAGTTTCACAAATAATAAAAAATAGATTATACTGGACTAACTACTATATTCAAAAAGGAGCATTTCCAATGACCGAGAATAATCAATCTGAAGTACCCCCAAAAAAAATCAGCCTGCAAGAGGCAGTGAAACAGCAGCTTGAAAACAAAAAGAACCGTTCCTCTGCTAATCAAGGAAAAATGAATCACGACCTTTCAACAAAAAAAATGAAAAGCCAGCAAACGAAAAAAACAAGCAATACCCGTAGAAAAATGGGTGTCTAATATACGGACAATATCAGAAAGACATATAACAGGAAAAGCTGTTAATATGGTTAAAGGTTCTAAAAAGGGACAATTACCAGAGCTATCATTTAAGATATTTTTAACAAATCAGGCACCCTTCCCCACGGTATTAAAGTTAGACTAACAGATGTACAGGTTGGACGCATACAGGAAATCTACTCTACATAAAAGAAGTGAAAAACATTCAAGGGTAAACTGTTCCCTGTATGCTTTTTCACTTCTTTTATTCTTTTCATTATATTTGATTTAGCTAAATGCTCCGTTTGTTGAATAAATAACTTTAAAAATTTTTATGACTTTATTGTTACTTAACACATTCAACCCATTTCTACAATGCAACTAACTATCTTCGTTGAATTGATAAGGTGCATTACCCTGTTTTTCAACAACCAATGATGTTATTATTTGTCTCATGTTTTTATAATGTAATTTTATTTCGACTTCAGAAAATTCTTTATTATACTAGATAATTAAAATATTATATCTATTGAATTTTAATAATTTCACTTAATTGAAATACACTTCTTTTATTTTCATCTAGTGAAGCATACCCATAAGAATTCTTATAAACTGCTACAGGCTTTTTATGACTAAGACAATATTGCTTTAACGAACGATGAGACAATGTACTTGTAGAACTCTTCCTCTGTGACGAATTGGGACTGATATTGCTGGTGAATCAGCTCGCTCATCTGAAAGCCATAGCACGTCGAGAGAAAAGACATGGCGGCGAGACGCGCATCCTGACTGGCTATGATTTTTTTCTTCTGTAGTCGTTCAAAATATTCAACCAGCAAAGAGTGCAGCTTCACCGGCGGTTCGGCCAGCACTCTATCTAATTCAGGAAATATTCCTTTTTCGCGGATGCCAATCAAAATAATATCCGTATTTTTATGGAAAAACAAACGGTACTGCTGGCTTACATTCAGCAGATCAACTTCCGGATTATCGGTCGCTTCCTCCATTAACAGCTTCTCAAATTGCGGGATATCCGAATGCTTTTCAATGATGGCTTCCAGTATGCCTTGCTTGCTTCCAAAATGCCGGAAAATTGTAGATTCATTGACTGTAGCTTCCGCTGCAATGGCTTTAGTGCTTACTCCCCGATAGCCATTCTTTTTTATGAGCCGTGTCGCGGCTTCGATGATTCTGTCTGAAGTACGCATTGTATTACTCCTTTTGCATATGTTAAACCTATTATACATCAAATTATATATATACAATAGGGTTCGGGGGTTCATCATCTTCGTAAACGTTTAAAGGTAAATCACTTCTTTTTTCCCAGCGACTTGCTTCTGTAATCTTGACATTATCAGGCACCAATTGCGTGAGCGTGCCTAATTTATCGAACGTAATCTGGATTCGGTCAGAGGGCAACAGCCATTGTTCGGTCTCGATTGCGCAGCAATCCGGTATCGTCCCCATTCCTATAATCGTGCCCGGGAGCGGCGTGAAAACTTTGAGAACCTCCTCCATCACCTTTGCAGGGTGCGCGGAATACTCGGATGTGCTTCCCTTCCAGTGCAGTCTCTCTCCGATTCGTACATCCACATCCAGTGCCAGCGGGTTATCGATTTCATCCGGTGTAACCAGAAATGGTCCTATTCCTTTGCTGTAATCAAAATCTTTGCACCGCGTTGGTCCGGTCAACGCCTGAAAATCTGGCCACTGCACATCGCGAGCAGTACTGTCGTTAAAAATAACATAACCAGCAATGCAGTTCCCCTTCCCTGTAACAAAGGCCAGCTCCGGTTCGATATCCAGGTAAGAAGAATACGAAGGCCAATGAATTGTAGCCCCATCGCCAATCAATGCATTATGGTTACACTTGTAATAACTGAAAGTTACTTTATTCGGTTCTTGCTGGAATTTTTCCGCAATTTTTTGTTTAAACTCTTCTCTTTCCGCTCCTGTGTATTCTCTTTGCAGCAGATTTACGCCAGCATTTCTCAGATGTCTTGGCGTCAACCCGAAATCAATAAGCGCAGCCGGGTTCAGAATTGGCGGCAGCAGTTTTACAGCTGCAATTGGACAGATTTCACTTTCATTGAATTGATGCGGATGTCTAACAGCGTATTGCATCAGCTCATTAGCGGCAGTATAGCTTGCCGGCAAATGTTGTAGATAGCTGTCCATACTTTGTAGACTGTCAACGAATGTCCCCTGCTTTTTCATGATTGCGGCAAAAGACACGACAAAATTCTCGTTAATGACAAGTCCAAAAAAATATTCCTTCGAAGTTTCGGTGTGAAAGGTTACCAGTTTCATGTTTGTAGCGCCTCCATCCATGTAGTGTGATGTTGTTCAGTTATTATCATATTACATAGCGCGAATGCACGCAAGTGCTCGCTTGCTTTTTTATTTTCCATTCTCTATAATAAAGATATAGTCCGTGTGACTAACCCCAAAAAACATATATGCAAAGGAGAATTGTTATGCAGTATAGAAGTATTATTCAAAAACCTCGGGTTAAATTTTTTGAAGTCGCAGATGGCGTCTTTGCTGGTATTTCGCCGTATCGTGGCATCAGTTGGGCCAATGCTGGGTTTATCAACAAAGGTGAAGGTCTGGTGTATGACACGTTCTTTGATCTGTTCCATGCGCAAGAAATGCGAGATGCTTTTAAGGAAGTAAGCAATGGCGGCTCTCCCGCCTATGTAGTAAACTCGCACTATAACAGCGACCATACCTGGGGGAACAAAGTGTTTGAAGAAGCCTGCATTATTATGCACAAGGAAGCGGCCAGAGAGCGTCTTACTGAAAATATCGCCTGGATGGATAGCGTCATCAAAAGAGGGAAGAATTCTCCGGAATCGACTCAGGGAGAGCAGTTTTTTGCGGCGGAATTTGAAGGATTCGACCTGGAGGGCGTAGAATGGGTGCACCCGAATATTGAGATAAAGGATGATATCAACATACGGCTTGGCGATACAGAAGTTATGATTTACAATGTAGCTCCGGCCCACTCTGACAGTGACTTGCTGTTGTGGATGCCAAAAGAAAAAGTGCTGTTCGCCGGCGATGTCGTGTTTAACGGTTGTACGGCATACAGTGAAGAAGGAACCCTCAACTGGATTAAAGTACTTGATCGCATTATTGATGACATTAAACCTGAAATCGTTATTCCAGGACATGGCGCCATATGCGGCCTGGACTTCGTGAAGGAACAGAGAGACTACCTCTTGAACTTGATAAGCGAGTTCAATAAGCATTACAATGACGATATTGATTCCTTGTCCCTGACTAAGGAAATCGACATTTCTCGCTTCCTTCATTGGATTCAGCCAGAACGTTTGTATGTTACGGTGGATATTCTCTTAAAAAGCAAACGCGGGTTGCCATCTCTTCCAAATTGGAACGAGGTTCCTACAAAACTGGAAGACATGAAAGCTTTTTTATCCGAGAAATATGGCGATCGAATCAAGCCATGGGACCCTATGAGCGTGTGGCAAGAATAGAGTATGCATCTGCATAGGCTATTGGATTCGTACATCTCTTACCACAAATAATACAAGGAAATAACTACCTGTCTCACTGTTAGGAAATTCTATAAAGCTTGAAAATATTTCTGATTACGAGGCAATTACCAGTATTATTAAGATTACAGGAGGAAGCTTTAGACTTCTCAGATTAAAAGAATACTTGAAATTAATCATCTTAATACTAGTTGTTGAAGCAGCACAAGATAGTTTAGAGTTATCGGAATTAAATATAAAAAAGCTATCCCCTTTGGATAGCTTTTTTATATTTAAAATGCAAACAACACCTAAAGTGACACTTTTTTAAGTATAAACTTGCCTAAAATAAAATTAATCTTCATTCAAAAGATAGATTTCACTTCTGTTAACTCTCTTGGAATTTCTGCATTCAGGCGTTCCGCAGCAATTGCACTTGCAGAGACTGGTTGTACCCCACGTTAGTAGGGCAGGATCGAATGACCTATGAAATATCTTATGGGCCTGAGGTTAAAATAAATCACACTCTCCTAAAGGGGTAGCTTCAGGAAAATGCGGATTTACAACGATAAGGAAATTCCAAATTAAGAAGCCCAACTTCTCTGCAAAACAAAATAGAGAAAGTGAGCTTTTCAGTTACTTCATTATTTTTATTTGAACGAATATAAAACTGCTAAGTTGATTTTTTAGCTCAGCTATTTATTGAATTCATTAACTGGAAGAAGTATTCGGGTTTATGAGTCTTATTTAGCTTATACCATGAATGTAATGTGTCGGGTGTAAATACATCTAACTTTTTCAGTACTTCCATCGTAAATTCCAGAGGTGCTACCCCTGATGCAGTAATCAAATTCTCACCTGATACCGCAGGTCCCATCTCATAAAATTTTTCTCCTTTATAATTAGGACAGACCATTTTAATATACTCTAAGTCATTGCTTGTGTGTTTTCTAGAATCTAAGTATCCACTATTCGCAAGGGCCTCAGTTGCACCACAAATTGCAGCAACAATAGTACCAAGCTTTAAAGCTACGCCAATTTTTTTTAAGATAGGTTGATGAATATCTTCTCTCCAAGTAGTCCCACCAGGTAAGACTAAAAGATCTTTACTCTCAAGCGTACATTCATCAAGAGAAATATCGGGTTGTATGCTCAGTCCTCCCATTGTAGTAATCATTTCTTTATTAGCGCCTACTGTAACTACTCTTAATGGGGCTAAATCTTTTTTGAAATATCTTCCCGAGTTTAGTTCAGCAATTAAATATCCATATTCCCAGTCTGACATTGTATTAAATACATAAAGATACACTTTTTTTGTTTGCATTCAATAACACTCCAATCCCAATTGATATACCTAGTATAATACAACTTCCCTGACAACTAACGTCAGGGAAGTTGTATTATACTTGATGAAATTTTATTAATTCCGACAGAACTTCAATAAGTCTTTTCTTAAGACTTATTGGCTCAATAACTTGAATAGATTTACCATACGGTAAAAGTAAATATGGTACATATGTATGTATTATATCCTTTTCAAGAAGGAATACTGCTTGATTTGAAGTACGTTTTTGTAAATAATGTCCTAAAAACCAATGTTGGCAAATATCTCCCAACGTCCCTGTATTCCCATTAATAACTAAAGAAGTAATCCCTTCCTTATCTTCTATAGTTGGAAGGAGGTTTTTCATAAAAAAGTCACGTGCTGAAAAATTTTCTGGTCGGTTAAACTTATTTTCGGTTAGCATTAGACTTTCTATTCGATCTACTTTAAAACTACGGATATCATTCCTAAGATGACAAAATCCAATCACATACCACTTATTATTCCAATAAATAATTCTGTACGGATCGACCAATCTATAATTTAATTGATTTTCGCCACTTTTATGGTAAAGAATTTTTACTGAGTACCCGTCAGCTACGGCCTGCTCCAACTCCTTCAAAAAAGGTTCCATAGAGAGTGAACTTAATCGACTTATTACTTCAAGACTTGTTAAATGTTGATTTATCTTTGTTTGCTGCTCATGATTTGAGTATTTACTTAGTTTTGAAATGGCCCTACTTAGTGCTTCACCTCCATAATATCCGGCTTCTTCTGCAAAAACAGCAGCGTGAAATAGTGAAGTTTGCTCCTCAAAATCAAAAAAAAGAGGAGCTTCAATAAAATTATTTAATAAAGTATATCCACCGTTATGCCCTGTATCTGAAATTATAGGTACACCACTTGTTGAAAGTGTATCAATATAACGATAAACAGTCCTTATATTCATCTCTAACTTTTCTGCAATTTGTTTTGCAGTAATTTTTTCACCTGAACTAAGCATCCATAGAATTGCTAACATATTGTCAATTTTAGGCATATAAACCCACCTCTATTTGGAATTTACTATCTATCATATAAGTTTATTTTACTAAATTAGTAATAAATAAATTTTACAGTATTTATCATTAGAATTTAACTCATTTCCATGAATTAGACTATTCCGTGTAGTTAATTTAAGTATAATTCTTCATCTATATTCATTAAAAATTACAATTTTTTAAACTATAAAAATTCGATTTTAGTATCTTAAACTATCAATTTAACAATAAAGAAATTTTATAAAAATACAATTAATTATTAATTGAAAAACTTACCATTGTTAAAATTCCAGAGTGAACGTCATAGTTTATATCACGTACATAACTATTAGAACCTAATTCCTTGTATTATAGAAAAGGCGTACTTGGATTGCAAAATAACGCCTTCAATCAGATGCAATTTATCGAATAAAGTGACACTTACGGATAACCCACTCCCATAAAAATAAGCATCTTCAATAGATTAGGATACATTATCCTAAATTGAAGATGCTTTTTTGTTTTGTCTAACCCGCGGGGGGTCAGTTCACAATATTTTGAATAGTATTTGGTAAAAAATCATTTAACAAGCGAAAAATTTGGTTAACCAAAAGGCAATATAAGTTGAACCGTTTCCGTAGTGATTTTAGTTAAAAAGAAAGGAAGTATGTATGATGAAAAAGAAAATAGCTTCGATTGTAAGTTTGATTTACGGATGCTACCAAAACGCTTAAAACTCACAAGAATAAGCAAACAAGTCAACGTCAACAAAGTAATGTGGTGATGTAAATAAAACGATAAAAAATCGCTGAAATTCCAATTAAGGACGTACCATGTGCAATATCAAAATTTAGCACGTTTAGTTTAAAATGGTTGTCTGTATATATGATTTCAAAATAGCTTCTATGTCGTTATGTCGTATTTTTCATTCCATTTACCGATTTCTCTTTAACTAGAACAGGTTCTAATTTTACCTAGCAATAGATTCTTCCTAAAAAAACTGCACCCCCAACTATTAGAGTGTTTCTAACAATTGGGGGCTCAGGTCGAATCCCACATCCTATTTACTTTGCACTTTATAAACTTTACTATCAGGCTGCCTGTTCATTGTCTGCTGTAAAAATCGCGTTGCGGTAAACAATTTTTCTTCATCAATATTTGTTTGAACGCCTAAACGATGCAGGAAATTCACTAAATCATTTGTTGATACATTGCCGCTTGCACCAGGGGCATAAGGGCAGCCACCCAAGCCACCAATAGCACTGTCGTATTTTGTGATCCCGAGTTCAAGAGCTGTAAATATATTGGCTAAAGCACGGCCATACGTATCATGAAAATGAAGGGCAAACAGATTACTGTCGTATTGAGCGAGCAGCTCTGATAAAATAGCCTTCACCTGTACAGGGTCTGCTACACCGATTGTATCGCCCAGTGAAATTTCTGAAACGCCCATTTCTATATAGGCATCAATTATTTTCTTGACTGTTTGAATTTTCACCTCGTCACCAAACGGGCTGCCAAATACGGTTGAAATATAGCCTCTTAACGATATACCTTCACGATTAGCTGCTTCGGCTACAGCCTTTAGGTGATGCAAAGATTGGTCAATGGAAGCATTCAAATTACTTTGATTATGCTTTTCAGAGGCAGAAATAAATAAAGCTATTTCATCAACTTTTTGTTGAATGGCCCCTTCTATCCCTTTTAAGTTAGGGACAAGCGCTGCATACGTTATTTTATCATTACGTGTGATTTGCTCGAACACTTCATGATGATCGGCCAAAGCTGGTATCCATTTTGGGCTAACGAAAGAGGATACTTCAATATGGCGGACGCCTGTTTCACTTATTAAGTTAATCCATTGCACTTTCAAATCAGTTGGAATAAATAATTTCTCATTTTGTAAGCCGTCACGCGGACCAACTTCTCTTATTTCCACTTGTTTTGGTAAAGTCATAAAGATACACTTCCTTTAATTAAATGCCGAACAGCTGTAGCATGATCCAGCTTGATGCGTAGAATACCATGAATTGTACACCAGCCCCTACACCTAAAATACGATTTAATAAACCACCTACCGTTGCGACTGTAAATGTTAGAACTACCCCTAACAATTGTGCCTCGTTATAGGCAAGCAAAAACGCTAATCCGATGAACATGGCTACGATTGCTTCCTGACTAATATATTTTAATACTAATACGGACGCTTTACGTGCATAATTCATCGCAAACGGATAAGCAATTAAAGCGGCCACACTAATACCGATTAATCCAAAAATGAAAAAATCCCATGAAGACATTAACGTGTGTAGGTTGTTTACCGGATCCACAGTAAAAATCGGTGGTGCATTAAATAAAGGAGAGGCTGGTCCAAGTGCTACTGGGCTTAACGGAATACCGAATGCAATTAATGGAATAATAGCTTCAGCAATATATGTCGATTCCGTTACACCATTCATGACAGTAAGACTCGTTGTTGATTTTTTATAGGCACCTTTTGTGCGAGAGCCTACAATTTCTCCCATTAAAGAAGTCATCCCTACAGGACTAAATACAAATGTTAAGGATGAAAGAAACGTCGTAATGCTCGTGAAAATCGTCTGCCTTTTCGATAAAATTTTAAATGGATTTGGAAAATATCCTTTCCATGATTTCGTTTCAGGTGCAAGATTATATTGATTTTGCTTACTGCGCGTTAAATCATTTTTAGCAACAGGAGATGCTGCCATTAAAATATTACAAAACATTGGCCCAATGGCAATTCCTAAAAAGAATGTAATACTTAAATGTTTATCAAGCATTGCAAAGCTAACGCTATCTAAAGCCTTAATGAAAAATGCAAATGGAATAATGATTAAAAGACTTGCCCATTTCCCTTTTGAAAAGAACGCGATTAAAATAGCGGCAAGTGTAAAAATAATGCCTGACGAAGATTTAAAGAAATCGGCAAATTGACCTAAAAACTGACCTAATAGTACGGCAGTTGGTAAAGCGATAAATGCACCGATGACACCGCCTGAAATCATTTTACGTAGTGCAACGTGCGGCATGCCTAAACGGCGTAATGTATTTGCATGATCGATTAACGGTACAGCCGTTGTGTCACCAGGAATACCTAATAACGCAGTTGGTACAGCATGTGTTAAATGCTTAGCTAACACCCCCGCCATGAAAAATGCGAATACACCTTCAGGAGGCGCTCCCAGTAAAATAACTAGCAATGTAATCGGTACCATAATCGCAGTTTCATCTGTACCTGAGATAAGTCCAATGATAGTAAAGATAGCTGCACCTAGAAGAGCAAATAGAAGAGCAATTAAATATATACTCATTTTTTATCCGCTCCCTTCAAGCCTTGTAAGCTAGAAAGAATACCAAATTCCTCGAGCTCTTTTTTTGTCACCGGATCTTCCTCAATTAAGCGTATTTCCTCATCGATATCAATTTGTAAATCTTCAAACGCCTCCTTTAAAGAATGACTAGATGTCTCATCCTCTACTAAAATACGCTTTGGTTTAAAAAGAATTGTATTGATAACGACAACAATCAGAATACCTGCAATCCCGGTTAATAGTGAATAGGAGTTAATCATTTGAGGGTCTGCAAACTTCGGAAAAACCCACTGGCCTAATTGATAGCCTAAAAAGCTGGCTACAACGCTTAAAATAATTGAAATAATTAACTGATTACCGGAAACCGTGTCACCTAAAATTTCGATAAACTTTTTTTCATCTACATTTTTTTGCTCATTATATGGAGTATTCGCCAAGTTACTCACCTCGCAGAGAATTTGTAATCTCTAAAACACGATCATAACGGAAATCTTTTTCTTCTACTGCCTGCTGCACAACACGATCAATAATATCACCTGTTGCCCCTGCCATTACAGCCAAGTTTTTGGCATGCAGACGCATATGACCAGATTGAATACCTTCTGCGGAAAGCGCTCGTAAGCTGGCTAGGTTTTCTACTAATCCTACCGCGGCAATGTAGCTGGCTAGTTCCTCTGCAGATTGCACATCCATAATTTTTAGAGCAGCTTTTGCAACAGGATGAGTCTTTGTAGCCCCTCCCACAATACCAACAGCTAACGGTAATTCCAGCGTACCAACAAGATTGCCTGCTTTATTAAGCTCCCATGTTGTTAAAGAACGATATCTGCCAGAACGGGCTGCATAGGCATGAGCACCAGCCTCAACAGCACGAGTATCATTACCCGAAGCTAATACTGCAGCAGTAATTCCATTCATAACTCCTTTATTATGGGTAGCAGCACGGTACGGATCAGCATCTGCAAATTCGTAAGCACTTACAATATTTTTCGCAATCTCTATCCCCCCGAGCATTTCTGTCGAAAATTCACCACGGGCACGAACAATACGCTTATCTGCCAAATTTGAAATTATTCGGAGCACAACTCGTCCATTTGTAATCCGTTCAATTAAAGGCGACACAGATTCTGCCATCGTATTGACAGCATTTGCCCCCATCGCATCCTTCGTATCTACAATTAAATGCACAACAACCATTGTTTCTTTTGCTGTGTCAATTAAGTGCACTTCTACATCCTTTACTCCGCCGCCTAGCTTTACTAACGTCGGATCTTTTGCATTACAGTGTTCGATGATTTCATCTTTATGTTCAAAAATTTTCGCCCTTGCTGCATGAGGGTCATCAATATTTAATACTTGAATTTGTCCACGCATAACTGTTCCTGAGCTGGAAGTAAAAATTCCGCCTAAGTCATATGCTGAACGCGCAGCATTACTAGCTGCAGCAATCACAGACGGCTCTTCCGTAGCCATTGGAATAAATACCTCTTTACCATTTACTTTAAAATTGGCAGCTACCCCTAAAGGAACTGAAATGTGGCCAATAACATTTTCAACCATTGCATCTGCAAGCTCTAATGAAATTCCACTGTTTAAAGCTTCAACTTCCTCGTTTGTTAACTTTGATTTTTCAGCGATTAACTTAATTCTCTCTTCCACTGAAAGTAAATAAAATCCCTTAATTCGTGAAGTCATCCCCATACCCCCAAAAATAAAAAAGTGTAATACAATTCAACTAAGTTGAATAGCATTACACCAATTGTAAATTGTCTGAATAGTATTGTAAACAAGAAAATTGTATTTTCGATAATATTTACGTTTAAAAGATAGAATTAATCCTCCACATAAATCGTTAATACTTTTGAGTTTTCCGCAGAGTTGTTAATAAAGATATGTTCTTTTTTTCCTGAAAAATACGCAGAATCACCTTCTTCTAAATGGTAAAACTTATTATCGTATTTCAAGATGATACTACCGGAAATGATGTAAATGAATTCATCATTATCGTGTGTATAAAGGGCTAAATTTTCTGCGCCATTATGTACAGTGACAATTGAAGGATTGATATTGCTCATATAGCTCTTATTCGCTAACAGCTCATATTGATAACCGAGTTGATTCGTTTCAACCGTCTCATTGCGCTCTTTTTTCGAGACAATAGAAATACCATCAAATTGATCTTGAATAACAAACCAAGCCATAGGCACATCAAATAATTCCGCAATCTTAGACAATGTCACCAGGCTCGGTGTAGCTTTACCATTTTCTATTTTTGAAATATGGCTTTTCGTTAAGTTGATCTGCGAAGCTAGATCATCCTGAGACATTTTATTTTTCTTTCGCATCTGCTTTATTTTTACTCCAACTTCTAGTAAGTTCATTTATTCCAGTCCCCTCGATCAGTTAGGCTTTTTACATAACTATACTATATTTTTGAATGTAGGATAGAAAATACGGAAAGTAGCTATTTGAGGTCTTGAAATTATGAACAACTAAAGGATGTGTAATGCTCTTCACTACACACCCTTTACTATGTTTTAATGAGATCGATTCATTCGTAGTCTGTCCGTAAATAGCGCTATGATTTGTAAATCATAAGCCAAAAAGAGTAGAGTCATAACCATATGGGAAATTTCAGAAATTTTCCGATCTATTAGACCTCTTTACCGAGTACCTCTGAAATCGGGATAGAGGAAGAGGAGCCTTTTCTAGATACTGCAATTGAAGCAGCTTTTGAGGCTATATTTAGTGCGGATTTAATGTCTGCTTTCTGAGAAATCATACTAAGGAAATAGCCTAAGAAAGTATCACCTGCTGCGGTCGTGTCTATCACTTTGACTTTATAGATTTCTTGCTTTTGTTCTTGTATATTGTCTCTATATACGACACCATTTGTACCTAAGGTCAACACAATCTTTAAATTACTATAGTTTGATAGTAAGTGATCGAGTATTTTATTTGGTGATGTTTCTCCACTAATGGCTTGGCCTTCAATCTCATTTTTTTTATAAAAATAACATGTTCGATTATTTTTGTTTTCAATTAGCAACGGTAGTCTTTCCTAGCAGATAAAACTAAGCCAAAAAAAGTCGGCTTCCTGTGCATTCAGGAAGTCGACTTTTTTGCTCCATCTAATCTGTCCATTACCATAGGATTTCTATAACGGAATATTCCTCCTCCAATTCAGCACATATTTTAACTTGTCACTACATTCTTAGAGCCTCTTCACTCCCACCAATTCCTGTCCGTTAAATTCCATTTTGTATATATCCGGCTTGGTTGTTTGTAGCAAAAAATCCAAATTGTACTTTTTATGATAGTATCCCATCATCAAGGTCATGACTAATGCGTGAGTTCCTATTACCACTTTTTGGCCCTCATAAGTAATTAATAGCTCTTCTAAAACTTTTACAGCTCTTTTTTGACAATCGGTATTCGATTCTCCACTCTCTAAAGCAAAATTGGGGTCCAAGAAGGATTTTTCTAATAACGGAAACAATTGACTATCAGGTAATCGCTTTTCTTCTGTAGAAAAAATTCTCTCTTTTAATTCTTCACGTACGATAACTTCTTGACTCAGTTGTTTAGCTAATGGCTCAACTGTTAAAATTGAACGAGTATATGGACTGGATATTACTTGATCAATTCCTTCCCCCTTTAACACATTAGCTATACTTCGAGCACCTAATTGTCCTTTCACAGTTAACCCTCTTGTCCGTTCATTTCCTTCATACGGAGATTCACCGTGCCTCACCATATAAATGAACGTCTTTTTCCTATTAACAAATGCCACTAATCACTCACCTCGTGTATTATTTAGCAGGAACAATATATTAGACTAGGTATTTCAATGAAATTCCAAAAATATATTCTTTATCCTTTTTTAGATCCATATTATAGAACGAATCTTGATGAAATGAGTTTCAAGTAATGTCATTTAACACCAAATCAAGTAAATTGCACTGATAATTCGATAAAGAAAAAAGAGCTGCCTTTAAGACTCAATTTTTTTTAATTAGCGCTCCTGTTCATATTCTAAATCAAAATTAAAGAGCATCATTCTTTTTCTGGAATGATGCTCTTATAAAACCAAAATTACTTATGTTCAGGGTCTTACTAAGTATAACTGACATCTGTTAAATTATGCTCAAACGGCTTGTTTACATATACCCTAGCTTGTTAAGAAGACGGTTCATTATTATCACCATTTCTGCACGAGTTGCGGTTTGATGTGGTTTAAAATCACCTTCATGATCGCCTACCATGATACCGTTGGAAATGATTTTTTGCACTGCCTCAGTAGCCCAATTAGATACATCTTTTAAATCATTGAGATGTATCGAATAGTTTTCAGGAGCTTTTGAAGAAGTGCTGCTGCCATATTCAAGTACTCTCGAAAGGATGACCGCAAGTTCTTCTCTTGAAACAAATTCATTCGGTCGGAAACTGCCGTCCTCATACCCGTTCACCAATCCAGCTTCTGTTGCAGAGGAGATCTCCACTTCATACCATTGACCAGCCATATCGGATAGTGCTGCGGTATGAGCCGGCACCGGGATGCCTAATGCCCTGACCAATAGCGCTGCTGTCTCCGCGCGCGTTAAGTGTGCATTCGGGTCAAAGACTCCCTGTCCTTTTCCCTCAAAGATAAGCATTGAAGCCAGCTTTTCCGCTTCTTTTTTAGCCCAATGTCTTTTCATATCGGTAAAAGTTTTTTGGTTAACAATATTCAAGTACAAGCCAGCACTGCTGACTGGAAGCAACGCATAGACTGAGCCTCCGATATTTTCATAACGGACCGGAACATATTTCAGTTGCTTAAGCTGCTCATTCCATACCGTTACAATCGTATCTGTAGGGTTATTTGGAACTTCAATGCGTCTTTCAACCTTGCTGCCTAATTGTGTGATAGCAATTCCAGCTTCTTCTCCAATGCTCATAATAATTTTAAATTGAATAGGGCCAGACAATAATTTTGCACTTCGAGATTTTAGATCAGTTAATAAAGGAACAGGAGCTTCAGTCTCTCCTACGTATATTGAAAAAATGACTTTATCGCTGTTTTTCCCTACAAATTGGTTATTTGCAGAAGCAATCAATTCAGAGATAGGCAGTTTCATTATTCCACCAGCCGTTGTTATTTGAAATGCAAACGAAGGATTCAACCTGATTAATTTGTGTGCTGTTTCTCCGCTCACCTCGAAATATCCCTTTGCTGTCTTCTTATCAATCTCAATAAAGCCAGATTTCACTTGAGACTGAGTAAGTTTAATTCTTTCCTTTTGATTATTTTGGGCAATGAAATCAATGTAAAAATCCGATTGTAGCTGCTCAGATTCCTTATTAGGCTCCTTATTAGGTTCTTTAATAGGTTCTTTAATAGGTTCTTTAATAGGTTCTTTAATAGGTTCTTTAATAGGTTCTTTAATAGGTTCTTTTGGCTCCTCAACAGTTGTATTATTCCTTAAAACAATCAAATGAAACTGTCGACTGTCTGATTCCAGTCCTTTTGTTACCGTAGCTGTGAGGGTAACTGATTGGTCTCCAGATGATGGCTGGGAAACGGAACCGTCAGCAGGATTAATCAGTTCTGCCCGACTAGAAGCCCATGTAATGGAAGAACCATTCTTCCCTTTAGTTGGAAGATTCAACCGATTTCGTACGTGCTTTTCGTCATCACCAGCTGTGTAACCAATCGCAAGTAGCTTTATGTCTCGAGCCACTGCCTCTTTATCCATCATATCGGTAGCTGAAATCGTTAGGTTATATTGGATATTATAGGTTGTCTGATTCGCATCAACCTCTGCTTCCAACGTTATGGCTGAGTCACCAGCTGTATAAGCTGGCCGATGTACTGCTCCTGTTGTTGCATCAAGTAAGCTGTTGTCTGAAGATGTCCAACGAATCGGACGACCTGCAGCATCTACACTTGGTAGCCCAACATTCGACATCACCGTATCGGACGTCTCTCCCGTGGCGAACACTGGCTTTGGAGCAGCATAAACGGTTAACTTGCCTATGTCGTTTATGACCTCGTAATTGGACAAACGGTTCAATGGATCAAGAAGCCGTGCAGTAATATTATAAACACCTTCAGCGCTATCTTCCCTCGCTACTGAATCATACTTTGCCGTAATGGAGTCATTGGCAACAGCGCCTGTAAGATTACCGGTGAATGGAGGATTTGCTTTACCAACCCAGCGTGATACTGAATCCGTTGCAACGTGAAGCTCGGCTTTTGTAACCGTTAGCTCTCCTTTCTCAATAACAACATGATAATTATTAAGCTTGTTTTCGCGATCAGATAAAGATGGAACGATTGGATACAATCCTACTGGGCTTGATTCGATTGCTGCTGTCGAATAGGTCGCTCGAATTTCATCTCCATTCACAATACCAGTGATTGAACCACTCAAAGACGGATTGCTTTGTCCATATGCCCGAGATTGATTCGCAACCATGACGGTTAAAGGCGCTGGTGTTACAGTTAAAGTACCTAGCGAATAAGTGATTGTGTACTTCGTTGATGCCAAACCACTGGCTGTTATATCATAATTGCCGATCGGGCTTGAAGTGTCAGCTGATGTCGAATATACTGGTTGCCCGATCGTGGCAGCTGTGTCCCATGCCATCAGGCCGTTATAGTTCAGTGTGAAATTGTTATTAGATGTTCCATATTGTCTAGTCACATTGTTAGGCGTTACAGTAAGCGGGGCTTTGTTGACCGTAAGTGTTGTTGTCTGTTCTGCCGCAGGGTAAGGATACGAAGCTTCTGTCGATACTTTCAATTCATAGCTTCCCGCAGCTTGTCTAAGCGAATAGGAGCCCGAACCAATACCTTCTGAATTTGTTGTAATAAAACCTATAGAACTTCCATTAAGGGAGACATTAACTCTCTTTCCTGCGATAGGCCCATCAGGTGTTGTCAGCATTGCCGAAATAACTACCGTTTCGCCGTATGTACCATTCACAGGAGACACTGCGAGCGTAGTTGTATAATCCCTGGGTGATTGTCCGACATAGGTGTTAAAGCCGAAGTCATAATTTGTCCAATTGTTTTCCGTATAGGCTTGGCCCCCTCCATATACGTCGGAAGTATAAACCTTCCAAGCCGTTTGCGGCGTATCGCCGATTGAGGAAGTTAACAGCATCGTATATTGCTGTCCCGCTTGTACCTGCGTAGGCTGATCGAATAATACGCTCACCCAGCCCCCTGGATTGTAAGGGATATCAATGCTCCTAAATGTCGCAGTTGCCAAAGCAGCTCCGGAAACACTTTCACCATCATAAATACTAAGTGTAAAAACAATACCTGAGCTTCCGTAATCTACCATATACAGATCAATTTTATTCAAATAACCGGACAAGCCGGCCGTAAAGCTTTGACCCTTTCCGTGCGCTCGAAAGATTCCTCCCGGGTCCCCTGCTCCGGATGTTTGGTCAAGCGTATCAGCAGCCGATGCAGATAGTAGACCATTAAGTGTTTCTGGAATGACCACATTTTCCTCTTGTCCTGTATAGTCAGTTAACATGACATCTGAATCGATAGGTGTCACAACAACATCGTCATCGATTGTTCCATTTGCATTGGCAGACATATCCCCCCAAGGTAACCCAAATAGTAATAGAATGATGAAGATGTTACTTATTTTTTTCAAGAATAAACGCCCTCCTTTACGTGATTTTCCGCATTTCTCTATGCATCCCTACATAAATACATACGTTTTCACTATACTATAGAAAAAAAAAGAGTAATACTGAATAATGTTAATGATTAGCAAATTAACATTCAAAATTAATAGATTTTTGTATAGCCCTCATGTAAAGTGGACTGTAAGTTATAATCCGTTACTTAGAATCCTTTATCATAAATTCATTCTATATAGTGAAGGAATATAACAATCAACTTTTATATAACTATATAAAGTAACCTTCTTCTTCAACTAGCCTGCATCGATGTTTAAGTAAAATTTTTCATAAGATAAAGAATGATGAGAAAAGTATAATAGAAAAAACAGTCTATAATATTCAATATATATCATTTTCAAAATTCAACTAGTCTACAGCTTGAATTATATTAAAAACCAATCAAAAAAGTAGCACCTAAAAAATCCTCTGATGCTACCGACAAATTATCATATTTCTACATTTTTTTTAAGCGGGACTTGCATATATTCCCTTCTCACCAATAGCTCTTTTTGCATGATTTTCACACAATTTATTGAAATTGCTTTGGAGCATCCTAATGCCATCTGTGTAGAACTAGCGATAAGATAGTGTAACTGATCTCCAGCACAATACATTTTGATCATCTCCCTATTCCAGTACACGAAATCATTTTATGAAAAACCCCGCGAATTCTTATTATTCGCGGGGTTTTTACCGTTATTGCCAAGCTTGCTCCTTACCATTCCACTGTTTAAAAAACTCTCCATCTGCCAATAGGACTTCATAAATTGGGTTGAAAAATTGTTTAACGATTCCTTTTTCTAGTATAGGTGTTGGCTCCCATGTCAGGTGACGGTGGTCAGACAATTCTTCAAGATAAGCCTGTAATTTACGACCTTCTATGTTTTGTGTTTGTAGCAGCCTCTCTATATCCACTACTACTTTTGAGGTCATAGAGGGATATTGGAAAATGTCAAGAAAGGCTTGGGCAACTACAAATTCGATTGGAAATGTATAGAGCTCCGCTGGCTTCATGTCTAGCATCGACGGGAAAGTAATGACAGTTGGTACTATTCGATTTTCTATAAAGGTTATGTTAATTTCTATGTATGTAGTGATGGGGTCCAATGTAGCTGGGATTTTCAAGTGAATACTCGTATCCGTTATAATACTTTCTATGTCATTTTCTAAAAATTGAATACCGTCTTCTTGTATCTCGATCGAACAAATTTCTGTAAATGCCTGTTGGACTATGTCGTTTTGATAAGCGCTTTTTTGTGCTGTGAGTGTTAGTTCACTTGGTGGCATCCCTACTCCTTCAGCTAATGTAAAGAATAAAAGATCCCCTTCTATGTAAAATTGATCATCATAGGATGATGTTGATAAACGGTAGAGAAGTCTTTCCTGACAATAAAATGCTACTAATTGCTCAATGCTTTCTTTCTTCATTTCTGCCATTTTTGTTAATTGTGTGATTACATTTGCTGTTATTGAATTGATTTTCTCCATAAACTTCCCTCACCTTTTTGATTTTTCAGATTTTTAACTATAGAATTTAGACTTTTACTAAAATTCTTGCTTTCATTATTACTTATTTTACTAGCATAGTAAACGGTAATGTATACCAGCATAATTTTGGCAACAAAAAAACTGCCAGCAACTCATGCGACAGCGTTCAACAATTAGACAAGGGGTAGCCTCGCTCATGCGAAACTACCCCTTTAGTATTTATAGGTAACATTTTCGTAAATTGTAAAAGTCTCAACCCAATCATCTGGGGAATATTATCTTGAAACAATAGTTGTTTCATCACCGCGGTAAAATTCCACTGTGTGCTCTCTAACTTAAGCAACGCAAACCCTACCATCTTTTGCGTCCTTGCAGCCCCAAAGCATGCGCCAGTGTGAATAAGTATCTACAAAAACAAAAAGCAGAATGCCAGATTACTGAAATATGCCACCTAAAATAGCACGTTTCCAATTATAGCACTCTACATTAAAAATGTAAAGCACTAATTATAAAATCTCTCAAACACCATACCAAATGGAAGTTCATTCTTTTCTCGAATAGATTAAGGCACCACCTGATCCCATAATCATTAAATGTTTACCAGAAGGAGAAAATCCACATTTTATAGCACCATCTAAACGCTGTATATCAATAGCAATAGCATTGCTTAAATAGCTATAATGGGGTGTAAATAGATAATCAAGGACTACTGTTGCACGTGGCCACCACGGGTAAATGACTTCAACCTGCCAGCCATCCGAAGTCACATGTATCCCATCCCCCGCCTCCAAGCCAAAAATGGAAGTAGGCTTTTTTGATATTGGAGAGTGAAAGGTTAAGCGGTCTTCACTGATACAGTCCTCAGTTAATTCCTTTTCTCGTTCTCGATGAAGACAAAGACCCGTTATCGGCTCAGTGACACTATAGCCCGACCCACTTATGAGGATGATATTTTCACCTTGATCCCATCCACAGGCTAGTACACCATTGGCAGAAATTATCGTTTCATGTTCCCACGGACTCGGAGGTTTTGTAGTTTTCAATGATTGTGCTTTAACTAGTAAGTCTAGTTCAAAAGGGGTTCTAATTTCGCTATTCGTCATGTATTTGGAGCCTCCTTATTATTACAATCTAATTAAATAGAGGCCTGTCATAAAAACAAGCCCCTACACTTTGAGAACACCATAATGGAACTTAGCCGTCACTCGCTCATATTGTTGAAAATCATACTTCATAAACCATTCTGATCGAAAATGAGCCTTCAGCACCACACGCTTTCTTGCGACCCGCTTCGCTTCTTGCACCCATTCATCGGTTAAAGTAACATGCTCACCCGCTAAGCGCAATGCCTCGAAATTATTGGACTCTTCAATAGCTTCCTCGAACATTGGATCCATATAAACGACATCAAACGCATTGGCTGGCAATGTTTTCAAATAACGAACTGCCTCGGACTGAACGACCTCGATTTGTCGCATACAGGCCGTTAATGGTAGCTCTGTTGTATCATAAGTTTGCATTCCCTGCCCGACAATAAAGGCGACATTTGGATTAGCTTCCAAGCCTACTATGCGCCCTTTTTCCCCAACGGTATAAGCGGCTAACATAGCATCCGCCGCTAGTCCAAGCGTACAATCCAGCACTGTATCTCCTAGCTGTAGCTGTGCGGCTTCTAAAAATGGCTCCGCCTCACCTCGAGCAATCCGTTTTAAGCGAAATGCCGCAGAATTGGGATGGAAGAAAAACGGCTCCTCTGCCCCATAAGCATAATAATCATAACGGTTTTTCCCCGCCACTATAATATTTGCCTGAAACGCCTGTGACATCTTACGAACAGAGCGCTTTTTCCTCGGCTCAAATGTAGCCCCTAATGTTTGACACGCAAAAGCAGCGAGCGCCATCGATTCATCGTCTGGTCTGCCCGCTGTTGTTACAATCGTATTTATTGCTCGCATGTTTGTTCTAACACGCCCGTTAAATGGGAAACAATTTGCTCCACAGGGAAGCCTTCAATTTGTTCACGTGGAATAAAGTAAGCCAATTCTCCATCCTTTAAAATCGCCATAGAAGGTGAGCTTGGAGGTACATCTTCAAAATAACCGCGCATTGCTGCAGTCGCCTCTGGGTCCTGCCCCGCAAACACTGTCACAAGATGATCAGGCTTCACTGCCGCGATCGCCTCACGCGCTGCTGGACGAGCAAGCCCTGCTGCACAACCACACACCGAGTTAATGACTACTAACGAAGTCCCCTTCGTCTCTGCCATAAATTCATTAACCGCATCAGCCGTCGTCAGCTCCGTAAACCCAGCTCCCACTAGCTCCTCACGCATCGGTTTCACAACCTGCTTCATATATTCATCATAAGCGTTCATGCTTTTACCCTCTTTCATATGTATTCGCAAACCTTATTATAGCAAGGTTTTGTGTGAATGTACAAAGACATGCTTTTTGTTTGATTTCGGGGGTTTTCGGGGGGAATGTGACTTTTTCGTGATTTTGGTGACTTTTTTGTGTAACGAGGGTTGATTTGTTAATCGCTTGTTACAACCTAAAAAATGAAATTTATTGGTGGGATTTTAATTATTGCTTCTATCACTTTAATTTAGAGAGGATTTTATAAGGTACTCACTTTCAATTGAGCACCTGGTCTTTATTTTGGTGACTGATTAATAATTTTTCTACCTGAGTTTTAAGAGCCATATTAGCATATCTGAGTACTACATCATTTCCTGCTGTCGCTAAATGCACATCACATCACATCACTAAAATTCTCTTCTATCTTTTCTACCTTTACTAATCTTATTTTGTCTTTTGCCAACAACCTTTTTGAATCGTAATAATCCTGGGCTATGTCTTTTAGTAACTTATCAAGGATTGGTAAGTAAACTTTATTCATTTTTAAATTTTCAGTTACTGAAAAATCACGTTGCAATGATTGAACTGCCATTTCTAGAATTAAAAATTTATGAAATAATCGCCGTTGCTCAGGATTCAACATACAACTCCATCCCCTCGATAAGAACAATCGTTTGTATCATTTTAGAACGAACGTTTCCGTTTTGACAAGCATTAATTGTGGAAATAAAAAAAGCCTAGGACCAAATTGATGAGTACTAGGGCTTCTTAACTTTATAAGGAACATACTTTGTTTTTTTATTTCTTAAGAAAGCTATAAACTAGTGTAATTATTCCTAAAACAAAAAAAAGTGGAACAAATAAATTGTCGATAAACGAACTCATTTTAATATCCGGAACTTCTCCGGACATTTTACCTGCAAAAAAACCAGCTTGAGCAATGCTAGTTGATAGCATTGTAAATCCTCTTTCTAAAGTATAAATCAATCCAGACATAACTAAAAGCACAACTCCAACTACTTTCACGATGCACACTTCCAATTTTGCTTTATTTTGTAAATATATTACAATTTATTCGTACCGGTACATTATTGTTGATTATACCAAAAAGGAGCATAAAATGAAGAAAAATACATTAAAACTTTTTTTTGCGGCTGCATTTACTTTTATTTTTGCGCTAAGTAATTTTAATGAAGCATCAGCAAATACGTTAGTTAATTCATGTACATATGACTTATCTAGCTACACTTTAAAAGAATCTGACCTTGAGTCAAATAACGGAAGTAAAATATATGATGTTATTGATTTTGAAAAAGCAGCAGTTGATAACAACATCCCATTAGAATTAGATGGCAAGGAAATAATGGGTATATCTATTTATTTGCCAGAAAGCAATGATGTAATAGAAGATGCCGACTCACTACCGAATTTTACAACTTTCGCAGGACCTCCATCTATTAAGGTTACAAATACTGGCCAAGTATGTGGAGTAGAACTGATACGATCATCTTACTTTCCTGCCGGAAATGCTAAAATGGAAATTAATCAAAAAGTTAGAGCACAGCTCAGTGCAAATGTTAAAGTCGATTTAAGTGTAATATCCGCAGCACTCGGCTTTGATGTAAGCAAGGAATATATGGTAACAGAAACTTGGTCTGATAAAGTTCCAGCTGGACAAACATGGAACGTTGTTGCTAACCCAACGTATTTATCTAAGCAATATGATGTTTATAGAGATGGTAAAAGAACAGGTGATGGCACAGCATTAAAACCTATTGGTGTTTGTTTTGGTGTTATTAAATATAAAGACTAATTAATGTTAACTAATTAAAAAAATTATTTGCAAAGCTCTTTTAAATTTTTTACAAGAAGAATATGAAAGAGCTTTGCAGTCTTCATTTTCATTTACTACGGCCTTTTGTAATTTACAACACTGGTCATTTGACATTGTTCAAATGGTATAAAGTTTGAATTAGAAATGCTAGTCTTTTGAATCTCCTTTGTATTTAAGCCTTCTTATACTTACTTATTCACTACGCTGTGCAATGATAATCTTCATTCCTTCAAAATCACCACTTGTCAGATTGCCATTATCGAATTTCTCCAACCAAGATTTATTAATCAGTCCTTTACCGACTGCTTGTTTAATGTAATCACGTACAGCAGCTTTTGCAGTTGTGCTTGTGAATTTCATTGTGTCATCATCCTTTGCAATTGGTTTAGTTGTATTGCCTTCCACAGTTAATTGCACTTGGTATTTGCTATTGGTTGGAATAATCACTTGCCCTTCAATTTTGTAACCCTTCGGCATAATCCAAGTTGGCTTAACTTCGAAGTGAGGACGATCAATATTACCTGTCCAATCTCCACCCCATTCAATGCCTAGCTTACGTGCAATAGCACACCTACTCTACTTAGGGTTGCCACATCATATAAAGCCTGTGGAGGACCAACAGCAATATCCCAAGTTAATCAAGGCTTATGGTTGCTGTCTAGTGTCCAAGTAACTATCTGTCCTGGTCTAGTTCTTCCCTGTGCATAAAGGTACTTCTGTCGTTCTTGTGAGCGATATGTTTCAGTAATAAAGATGTTCTTAATACCTGCTTTAAAGCACTTTTGGAATAACAATCGACAGGCAGCTTGTGAAACTGGTAATAGTTCAGAAATATCTCGGCAGGTTGTTGTAATGCTTGTCATTTCACATCACCCTTTGGCTTGTCATAATTCAATGCTTGCTCGCTGTCTGATGTACCTTTTGTAGTCGGGTCGATAATAATACCAAGTAAACCTAAAATGCTTAATACAGTCTCTGAAGGGTTTTATGATCTGTTGCCTGTCCTTCTGATACAGCTCTATCATTCTCACCTTCTTGTAATTCAGATGATGAAATATCATATTTAATCATCAATTTCTGAGCCATCATAAAGTCAGTCTGGCATTCTTCATCACTTTGATGATCATTTGCATGAACCAATAAACCTTTGATTTTTTCAATAATTGAATCATTTCTCTTCTTCATTTTTTCACTTCCTGTGCAAACTTAATTAAATAAACCACCAAACAAACCCACCAATAACTGGTAGCAATGTTTGTAAAATCGTAAGCCCGTCCATTCCCATTAAGAATGCGACAGCGACCTCTTGTGTATTTGTCTGCTTGAACCAATTCATAAAAGTGATGGCATCTGGAACCTTGCACTGTTCTCAAATTTTGAGATACAAGGCTGCGTACGATTCATCCGATGTGCCAGTTCTTCTTGGGATAGCCCAGCACGCTCACGACAAGCTTGCAATATGGCTCCTATTTTCATATTCTCACCACCTTCCTCATTCCAAACTGGAATACTCTATTCAGTTGTTGTACGTTAAAATTTTTATATGAAGTATCATCCAATGGAGCGAAAATACTTTGTATTTGTATTGACCCATTCTGTATGTTCATCAATCCATTGCAATAATGCTTTGGATGGTATCAGTACCCTCCCTGCTTCATAGAACTTCGGGAAATCGGCTCTTCCTAATAATGCTGATGCTTTTGTATCTTTTGTTGAACAACTCCATCAACTGCTTTCGGGTTAATAATACTGGTAATTCACGGATTAGAGGTTTTGGTGTAAGTGCCTTCTCTATTTCATCTCGAAACAACCGGCGAAATTCTTCTATTATCTCCGCCTTAAACTCCTCGCTATACATCCTTTCACTTCCTTAATAGTTATTTGTAGGATTTTCCACCTACCTTGTCGAATAGTGACTAGGAAAGGCGGTGATTACATATGATACAAACATTCAAAATTCAAGGTAGTGGAACCGATCCATATTCAACAAACTTCTTGCACATAGATACCACTTTTTCTGCTCAATGCAACTGTCCTGCTGGTGTAAAACAACAACTTTGCAAACACATCATTTCAATTCTTGAAGGAGAAATTCCAAAAGGCTTGATTGATGGTGATACAAACCAAATATCAAGTATCGCCAAGGCTTTTCAAGCCTCTGAAACTGGAGCAGCCTACAATGCCTATTTGCAACTCAATACTGAAATCGCATCATTAAAAAAAGAATTAGCTAACCGAAAAAAACAAATTGCTCGTATGTTGTATAAATAATTCTTCTTAGCCGTCTTTCAAGAGGCGGCTTCTATTTCAAATCATCTCCTCCACAGAACCAAATAACAATTAGTTGCATTCAGATTCAAAAAAAATATCTTCAATTGTGGTTGAATAGTAAATAGCAATTTTTCTAGCTAATTCTAATGAAGGTGTTCTTAAACCCACTTCAATGGCACTTAACATTTGTCTTGTTATTTCAAGACCTTGTGCAACTTCTGTTAATGTTTTATCTCCGCTAAGTTTAATTAATTTATCTCTCACATTTCACCTCTCCTTAAAAGCAACGTTTAGTTACCTTACAACCCAATATAACGCAACTATATGTTACAATACTTTTAGCAACTTTTAGTTGCACACAACAACTCATAGTTACGATATAATAAAAATTATTTAATATTTACTAAACTAAGGGGGATTACAATGCTCTCAATTCGTTTAAGAACTTTAAGAACACAGCTTCGTAAGACCCAACAGGAAATGGCTGATTTACTTGGGATTACAAGACAAGGTTATGCAAAATATGAAAATAATTTAGGTGAATCTGATAACTCAACACTAGCTAAATTAGCTGATTATTTTGAAGTAAGTACCGACTACCTTCTTGGACGTACAGACAATCCAGTAAATACACAGCAAGAAAAAGACGAAGCTGCTTTTCAAGCCTTCGCCAATGATCCAGAGCTTAATGTATTTTACAGAGAGCTTCCTGAATCAGATGTAGAAGCAGTACGTAAGCTTCGCAACATTTGGGGAATCATAAAAAACGAGAAAAAATAGGACATGCTGCAATGGCATGTCCTTAATAACACTCCTTACATGTAAATATTAAACATAAATGGTACGACGTTATTTTTTTTGGTGTGTTAGTAGTTATATTTACGTATGACAATGTACCGAGCCCATTTATAAATGGGCTCAAAAATTAAAGAAATTCATAAGCAATATTCCCTTAAAGCATTTTGTCACTACAATTCAAATTGAATGGGGAAAATACAACATACTATATAAAACAAAGGAGAATAAACTTTATGATTGTATTAGATTTTATTGGTGTTCTAGCATTTCTTTTTTCCATAGGTTATTTACTCTATTTCCTATTAAAAAAAATCCGAAAAAAAGAAGGTCTATTTTCAAAGAAACTCTTCTTTTCAACATTTCTTGGAAGTTTCATTTTACTTGCTATTTCAATGCAATTTGATACTGTATCAGGCACAGAATATAATAAGCAAGTTAAATTAAACAAAGAATTACAATCACAAGTGGATACATTAAATGGTAAATTGGCAAATTTAAAAGCTGAAATTGCTCAAGTTTCAAAGGAAAGTCAAAATATTAAAGATGCTGAAAGTAAAACAATTGAAAAATTCCAGACTGATAAGAAGATCTTACAAGAGGAGCAAAGTACTCTGAAAGCACAAATTGCAACTCTCAAAGAAGAAAATGAAGATCTGTCAACAAAGCTTGCAAGCGCCCAAAAAGTTTCTCAAACAACCGCTTCAAGTAACCAAAGTTCAGCTAACAATACACAATCAGCACCGCCAGCTAGTACACCTCAAAACATCTATTACAAAAACTGTACTCAAGTTCGCTCAGCTGGTGCAGCTCCAATCCGAAAAGGTGACCCTGGTTATGCTCGGCACTTAGATAGAGACGGCGACGGAATCGGTTGCGAATAAAAATAGTTCAGCTGTTACGTCAAAATGAGAAAATAGAACATGCTTTTAATAGTATGTACTTTAAACAGTCTACACTTCTTACATTAAAAAGATTTCAAGGTGCTGATACAATCACCATTCTTGTTCGAGTGAATGATTTGAAAGTTTCTCAATTCAAAATACAGACTGCTAAATTCCAACCTAATGAGGAAGATCCAATGACAAATGAGTTTTACAAGCATCAGACATGGAGTTCCTAACTCCAGAGGTAAAAAGCATTGGAGAAACAATGGTATTATGTTAAAAATTAATTAAAACGGACAAACTAATAGGTAATGATAAGGATGATGGCGATGGTTATGGAGATGGAGATGGATTTAGATAGAATATATGGAGGGCAGCTATTACGCAATTTTCAGGTAGATTTCTTACAATCTACTTTAACAGGTTTTTTTGATTCAAAAACAACATTCAATAGAGTTTGGAAAGAGAATCTGTGTGAAAATGGGTGGCTAAAAGCTTCAGATTTAATCGAAAAGTGCGATGTATTTAATAGTGAACAATCATTGATAAAATTAGAAGCAATATTTTATGATGAATTAGTTAATAATGTTCCTGATTATACACATTTATACCCGATTTCACTAAGGGATCAGGTCTGTATGGTATACAGATATGAAAGATACTGTTGAAATTGGATATAGCTTTTCGAATGAAGTGGCTGGGAAAGGTTTGGCAACCGAAGCAGTAAGTAGTTTAGTAGTTAAATTATTTGATGTTTTTAATGTACATCGTATACAAGCTAAACTGGATGCACGGAATATCGCTTCACAAAAATATGTGAACGAATAGGCATGAGAAAAGAAGCCCATTTCACACAAGATTTTTGGAATAAAAATGAATGGACCGATAGTATTGTGTATGGAATGTTAGCCTCTGATTTGAAGGAATAGATGTAGATATTTAATGTGCTAACGGAGGGCTTAAGTTGAATAACTAGGAATTTTTATCCAACTCATACTTTACCATTTACTATTTGTTCAGCCCTCCTAGATACATATTAAAAAGCATCCAAATTATCATAAGAGGATGCTTGATAAAAAAGATTATTCAGCTTCGATGTTTGCTTCGAAGCCTTCATCCAATTGAATTAATTCCAACGCCTTGTTATCCCCTAAGCAAATACATTGTATTGCCCCTCTTCCCTTAACTTTTACTATTTATTTTGTAATCTGAAATAAAGAAAAAGAGTGAAAGTCCTAGTAAAATAACGGGGAGGAAAAAGAATCCTGCATCATATTTGACGGAATGCTCCATTTTTAATCCAAACAAATAGATGAATAATGTAAATGAAAAACATAATGATAGTGTCCCTGCTAAACTTTTCATTCAAATCCTCCTTATGTCAATCAGATAAAATAAAACTAAATCGTGATGGCAATAAGAGATGATCAACTTCAACATGAATAAGTACCTGGCCCACATCTATTTATCCCTTCAACTTCAGCTAACTACGTCTTTCCACCATAAACGATAAAGGTGGTTTCGGTACCTTCCCCCTATCAAAAGAATTGATTGCTTTTGCCGTAATTATGTAACTGCTACAGTACGCACATATAGAGTCTTAAGAATTAAAAATTGCAACACATTTTGAGCTATTTAAAGCTTTAACTACCATTTCATCGCTCCGCATTGATTATTTACGGAACATCCTATAGTATACTTATAATTACTTAATATTCCAATATTAGGTCAAATAAAAGCCATATGCTTCCTTTTGGCATTCTTCATCAGCATGCATTTTTAAAAGTTCCCAAAATAGAATATAGTCCTATAAAAATGAAAGGATGTGGTGAATCATTAGTGCGCATGACTATAAAAAGTATAAAATTTATCCTAAATCAGAAAGATTTACTGCTGTTTTTTTATTAGTTTCTGTATTAGTTTGGGGAATTTATGATCGGATTACGACTGGGGAGATCGGGGCACCGTGGTATATAATCATTTTCACTTCTGTATTTAATACCATCATAAGAACATATTATGCAAGAAAAGAAAAAAGGACAAAAACTAATATGTAATGATGATTTATATGTATGTAGTCCCTTTCAAAAGCAGGTGCTCGTGCGCTTGCATTTGATCGTGGATTTTCATAAAGCTTATTAATGTCCTTCAATTGCTTTGTTCCTGTTAAAAATACCCTACACTCCTTCCACTTCATAATTCAAAAAGTTTTCTGTTTCCCACTGAATTAAATACAATTTTGTACCTTCTTGACATAAAATTTTTCACTTTTTTCTGATGTTTCCTATGACATTTATCGCTAATCATCTTGTTAGGCATACATATTATAAAATTATCGAAAGGAGGTTTATCATTATGTCTGGATACTATGGTGGTAACGGTGGAGGCTACGGGAATGGTACAGGGTTTGCACTTCTCGTTGTTCTATTCATTCTTCTCATAATCGTTGGAGCTGCTTTCCTGTATAATTCATATTAATATCATTAAAAGGGTTCAACCTATTAATCCGTCCCGTGAAAACAATAAATCCTCCAATACAGGTAATAACAATCATCTATACACCTATCTATTTTTAGAGTCACTTTCCGGTGACTCTTTTAATTTTTTCTTTCTCCCTATTTATATCGAACGACATGAGAAAAAGCCACTCCGACATTGATCTGACCCAAAAAAGTTAGACATCAATCTAACTTTTACGGGGCAGTTCACATGGGATGTGGCCTTCGACATAAAGTTAATCAAATTGTATAGTCTGTTGCACGATGGATACCTTATAAATATCTTTCGTATTTATTAATATCGATTTAAAATGTTCTGTTTCAGTAAAGGTATACCACGGTTTCTCGTTGAACCCATTAGAAATTTCTTCTGTAAATGTTTCTTGTCCAATATTAGTCTTGATTTTATATTCTTCTTCGCGACTTTCGTTAAAGTGGAACTTCACTGTATATTCATAATCCATGAACCAACACCCCCCATCTATCTTTATCATGGGATAAATGGTGTGGAAGTAATCAAAAGAAATATAAATGTAATAAAATCCCATGCCATTGTAAGGGTTTTTATGTATAATCCATAGAAAAAAAACCAGGTACTCATTATAAATGAGCGCCTGGTTTTTTATTATTACCCGATAATGGGTATTGAAAGCATGCAAATATTAAAGTTTTACGATGTTTGCAGCTTGTGGTCCACGTTGACCATCTTCGATTGTGAATTCTACTTTTTGGCCTTCTTCAAGTGATTTGAAACCTTCACCTTGGATAGCTGAGAAGTGTGCGAAAACGTCTTGTCCGCCTTCTACTTCGATGAATCCAAAACCTTTTTCTGAGTTAAACCATTTTACTGTACCTTGTGTCATTTAAATGACCTCCATTAATTGTATTAAATAAAATCTTACATCTTTAAAGAAAAAATTCACATATTGCAAAAAGTATCAAAAAAACACGATTACTCTTTGTAATATGTGAATTCATTGTTTCTTTAGGACCGATTTTATTAATATCATTGTATAATAAAAAACCATATTTGTCTAGTACTAAGTAAAAAAAACATTAACAATTATTTGGATCGTTATATGTTTGCATGTATTTCTAAAAAAACTCAGGCAATCAAGTCCATTGATTACCTAAAGATAATTGTTTTTTCATGATTATTTTCCACTTAAACCTTTAGTGATCCTCGAAAACCTCTAGCTGCATAATAAGAATCTGCCCCATTATGATAGAGGAAGATTGTGTCGTAGCGACGATCACAGAAGATAGCACCGCCCAGTTTACGGATTTTTTCAGGGGTTTGAATCCAGCTTGATGTTTTTAAATCGAATTTACCTAGTTGCTGTAACTCTCGATATTGTTCTTCCGTTAAAAGCTCAATCCCCATGTCTGTTGCCATATCCATTGCGGTAGTTTCGGGTTTATGATTTTTTCTTGCTTCCCATGCTTCTCGGTCATAACATACACTTCTGCGACCTTTTGGACTTTCTGCCGAACAATCATAAAACATATATTCATCCGTCTTTGGATGATAGTGAACGACATCCGGTTCTCCGCCAGTTGCTTCCATTTCATGGAGCGACCACAGTTTGTCCACATTCGCTTCCAGCTTAGCCTGTATATTTGTCCACTCAAGGCCTTCGTGGCGATTCATATTTTTCTCAAATCGAGCTTGCAATGTTTGCAATAGTTCCTCGCGTTGTTCAACTGATAATTCTTTATTTGTCATTTTAGTTTTCTCCCTCACGCTTAAATGATAGTCCCTCTTCTTCCAATGAAGCTCTCATCATGGGGATAGACGCTGGTCCAATTCCATGAATTTTTAATAAATCTTTTTCGGTGTATTTGGATAGTTCATGCAAGGTATCAATCCCCTCGTGAACTAAGGCATTTCTTGCAGGAGAACTCAGTTTTGAAAGAAAACCACTCGTAGGCTTATTTTCTTTATTGCAGGTCGGGCAGCTTGGACAATCTGTGCTTTTGTAAAAACTATGTCCTTTTTCGCAAAACCTTAAACGTTTTTCTGCTTTCACTATCATCCCTCCAGCATACATGCTATTAGTTTATTTTATCATATTTCACTACTCACTCGATGTTTTCCATTCATAATAGTTCCTAATCGTTTGAAGGAGGAGCTCTACTCATCAATGTGACTAATAACATAAAAATTCATTCAGGTGATAACGATGTTAAATAACGATAGCACAATATTATTCAATACTATATCTTCATAATGTATCCTTTTAAATAAAGATTATTTTTGATAAAGAATGCCCCCGTTGTCATTCAAAAAATTTTGGCGCCATTAGCAAGTTGGTAGTCAGCATTTGCTAGTTACATGGCGTGATGAAAAAGATACTATATATACTGTTCCGTTTAAACGCAACATTTTATTGACAATAAATGAATAAAGGAGCCTGATACGTTGACGTTACATACCTCTACTCGTATTAAAATGCCGTTAGGATTTTGGGAGGGGCTCCGTCAATTGGGGATAGCCCCCCACGATGTCATTCGAAAAGCACAATTACCCATCACTTTGATTACTGAACCAACTGTTTCGCTAGCACAATATTACGCGATTTGGCAGGCATATGCCGATCACATTGACGACATGGCTAAAGGAATCATCCAACTGGCAACTAGCTTTGATAGCAATCATTACCCACCAACTGTCTTGGCGGCTTACCATGCACGTGATTACCGTGATGCTCTCAAGAGAATGGCACGCTACAAACAATTGTGCCCGCCTGAAAGCCTCCGTATTACTGAGGAGGGTGAGAATTGTACAATCGAGCTGCAATGGTCAGATAAGGAGCAATCGGGACCACCAATGCTAGTTGGCATCACACTGGCATTTCTTCTTGAGCTTGGTCGACGAGGAACGGGTAGACCTTTGACAGCAAAATGCGTTGAATTTTCACATTCAATGGGTGATATACAAACGCTTGAAGCCTATTTCGGTTGTCATATCCAGATAGGTGCACAACGGAACCAGTTGACGTTACATCGAGAGGATTTGGACCGTCACTTTTCTTCATATAACTTAGAGTTATTAGAGATGCTGACTCCGCTTCTGGATCAATCATTGAGTGAGCACCAACATAGCCGTTCGCTTACTGAGACGGTCAAGTGGATGATGAAACGTAGCCTAACAGGAGGACGTCCAGACATTCAGACGGTTGCGAGCGAGTTAGGGATGAGCGATCGTACTTTACAGCGTCGGCTTTCAGACGAATGTACGAGCTTTAAGCATCTGTTAACAGAAGTTAGACATGAGCAGGCACAGGTATATTTAGCAGACCCCTCTCTTGATATTAAAGAGGTCGCCTTCTTAATTGGCTATGAAGATCAAAACTCGTTCTACCGCGCCTTCCGCCTTTGGGAAGGTGATACACCAGCAAATTGGCGTACTAAACATGTAGAAACAAATGTTTAAATTACTATAATAATAAAGGAGAAATATAGTATGGATATGGGATTGAACAACAAAACAGCTTTAGTTACTGGATCAACGAGAGGTATAGGGAAAGCTATTGCTTTTGAGCTAGCCAAAGAAGGTGTTCATGTGCTCGTTAATGGGCGAAATAATGATGAGGTAGAACGAATTGTAAATGAAATAAAGTCAGCCTACCCATCTACTTATCCTCAAAATGCAACAGCCGATATTGCAGATAGCCTGCAAAGAGAAGCCTTATTCGAAAAGTATCCTCATATAGATATTTTAGTGAACAATATGGGTATTTATGAAATGATGTCATATGAAGATGTTGACGATGAGATATGGGAAAAATACTTCCGTACGAATGTTCTTGCAGCTAATGGGCTATGTAAATTTTACTTACCTAAAATGCTACAAAATGATTTTGGCCGCATTATTTTTATCGCGAGTGAGGAAGCCATTATGCCTTCCGGGCAAATGCCTCAATATTGTATGACAAAAACGATGCTCCTCTCTTTGTCAAAAAGCCTATCTCAATTAACAAAGGGAACAGAAGTTACCGTCAATACAATTATGCCTGGGCCAACACTTTCTGAGAATGTGTATGAAATCATTGATAGTATGTACCCTAATAAAGAGATGAGCTTTATAGAGAAAGAACATAACTTTATGACTACAAACCTTCCTCAATCAGAAATACAAAGATTTATCAAACCCATTGAAATTGGGCGAATCACTACATTTATTTGTAGTCCCTATGCTTCCGCATTTAAAGGCTCACCGATTCGTATGGATGGAGGTATGGTACCGACAATCTTTTAATATTTCGATCTCGTAAACGTATAGCCGATCATTACTACTACAGCGAGGTCGAGCTGCCTACTTCATGAGTCGCCGCCCTCCGATTTTAGCTATTATATTGACAAAAGCCTTCAAGAGTGATGATCTGACCCAAAAAAGTTAGACATATTTAGTTAAGCAACTGCTAAGACCTGAGTTCGGTACTCCACCGGGCTTAGGTCTTTTAATTTTTCTTTCATTCGTTTGTGATTGTAGTAGTGAATATAGTCGTTGAGTTCCTGTTCAAAATGTGCCATGGATTCAAATTCTTGTAGATACAGGAGTTCAGATTTTAATAAGCCAAAGAAATTTTCGATGACTGAGTTGTCCAAACAATTACCCTTACGGGACATACTCTGCGTAATACCATGTTGCTTTAATGTTTGTTGATACTTTTTCATTTGATAATGCCAACCTTGATCTGAATGAAGAATAACTTGATCACTTGATTCGAGGCGCTCCAATGCTTGTTCTAACATATTATGGACTAGTTTATACACTGGACGCTTCATAACCGTGTATGCAATGATTTCGCCATTACATAGATCAAGGACGGGTGATAAATAGCGTTTCTCACCAAATAGATGGAACTCTGTCACGTCTGTTACCCATTTCTCGTTCATTTTTTCCGCTGTAAAATCGCGTTGTAATATGTTTGGGGCAATTTTTCCGACGTTACCTTTATACGAACGATATTTCTTCATGCGGACTTCACACTTTATGCCAATGGCATTCATCAAGCAGTTAATCGTTTTCGGATCATGGTGAATACCAAATTTTTTTAGTTCTTTGGTGATCCGACGATAACCATAACGTCCCTTATGTTCATGATAAATGGACTGAATTGCGACTTTCACATCAGCGTATTTATCATGACGATTCAAACGCTTTTCCCAGTAATAATACGTACTACGTGGAATATCAGCGACTTTGATTAATTCCACTACTTCATAGATTTCCTTTAGTTCATAAATTACTTGCGCTTTGATTTGATTGGTAATTTTTCTTGCATTTGAACTAAAGTATTCAACTTTTTTAAGTACGCATTCTCCATTTCTAATTGTTTGATTCGTGCTTCTAACGCCTCAACAGATCCTTCAGCTGGTGTTGATTTCGTTGTTCTTTTTGTCTCTTTTTTCATAGATGGATGCCCCTTTTTCTTAGAAACAAGGGCATCATAACCACCAACTTCAAACTTCAACTTCCAATTCCGAATCATGCCAGGAGATGAAATATTGAATAGTGCAGCTGTGTCTCTCGAAGATGTACCTGTCTCGTTCATATAATTAAGTACATTCATTTTATAGTCAGCTGAATATTTTGTATAGGACTTTAAGAAAGTCTCTACGCCATTTTTTTGATAACGGCGAACCCATTCACTGACAATCTGAGCTGTCACACCTATATCTTTCGCAATTTCGATCATAGGTTCATTTCCATTTAAATATCGTTGAACTGCTTGAATACGTTGTTCAACACTTACTTTTGCCATAAAAAAAACCCCCGTAAAAGTTAGATTGATGTCCAACTTTTACGGGGCAGTTCAGTGAACTTCTCGATGGCTTTTGTCTACAGTTTAAGCGGCATATTTTTATACTGCTATACTACGATTTGCTTTTCTATCCATTCATTACTGCACATGAACTGTGTATGTTCCGTTCTCATTCTCAAATTTATATACATATAAATAGTACTTTCCAGGCTCTGCATTCAATTTACCATTAATCATGTTTCCGTCTTCCTGTCCAAAAGACGCATAATTTTGGCTATCTGATTCATGATAAAGCACCCATGTCATGCCAATCCGGTTTTCATTTAAAACAGAAATATCTATTTCTTTTGGAGATGTAACATTGAATTCGTATACATCCGTATGATCATCATCCATTAAACTACCGTTTAGTGGTGTATTAAATGGAAGCATAGTGGCTTCTTCTGGAAGATTGTTTGGTTCTACCTCAGTTTTTGTACCATTTTGTACTTGAACGGTATATGTCCCATTCTCATCATCAAATTTATAAACGTATAAATAATACTTTCCAGGTTCCGCACTCAACTTGCCTTTGATTATCTGTCCATCTTCCTGTCCATACGCTACATAGTTTTGCTTATCAGATTCATGATAAAGCACCCATGTCATGCCAATTTGATTTTCATTTACGACAGAAATATCTATTTCTTCAGGCGACGTAATGTCAAATTGATAGACATTTGTATCATTATCAATCAAGCTACCTTTTAGTGGTTTATTAAAGGGAATGATCGTCGCATGTTCTTGCTCTGTCTGTCCTCCTTTCCGTACAGTGGCAGTTGTTTGCCCTTTACTTTCTTGTCCCTTATTATTTTTCACGGTTAACGTCACTTTGTAAGTTCCTTCATTTTCGTATACATGAGTAGGATTTGCTTCTTCACTTGTTGTTCCATCACCAAAATCCCAAAGATAAGAAACTATTTCTCCATCCTTATCTTTTGACCCATCACTGTTAAACTGAATTTTTTCATTGGTGATGCCAGTATATGGACCATTTACCTGTACAATTGGTGCTTGCGTTTCTCCGTCATCAGTGGAAACGCCATGGAAGACTACATCATACTCGAACTGGTTTGCCGCATTTACACGATAGTTGACAAAATACGCAGTCATTGTTTTATAGCCGCTCCACTCTTTTTGAGACAGTTGCTCTAGCACTTGGTTTACTTGCTTACTCATCGTTTTCCAATCTTGAGATTCTCCTTGTGTAGCACCACCCACATATGTTCCCTCGAGTGTAAACGTATTAAAAAATTGAGACTGGTGTTTGGTCATATTTGCATCTTTCACATGTGCAATATCGACAATTTCTTGCTGTACTTCGTTTAACGCTTTTGGTTCATGCGGCATTAAATAATCCTCTGCTACTTGTGGCACCTCGTATGTTTCTTGGTTATCGATCAATTGCTGCATATACGCTTGATATTCCATATTCAACTGTGAATCTTTACTTAAAGTGTCACGATAGGCATCATAATTTTTCACATCGTTCGCGCGAATTAAATCTTGAATTCTATCAAACATATCGAATTGATGAGTATACATATAAGACTGTAAAGCAAATGAATAATTGTAAAAATCCCAGGAACCATATGTGGCAAACATTGTTTGTTCAGCTGTATAACGTTGTGATGGATCATGTGACAACCCACTAATAATGCTCTTACGAGGCACAACGTCATTTGTACGTGTTGACCCAGCAAAAAACTCTGCATTTCCTTCCTGGAACCATGTTAGTCGCTCATTTTGGTACATATCACCCGTCCCGAATAGACCAGGCACCTCAAATCTGCCTTGTAAAAAGTGCGTATATTCATGACGGAACAGCTCTTCCAAGCTATAAATACTTTGCTCAGGTGTACGTTCATATGTAAAGAATGTTCCTGTCTCTTCAATATAAATACCACCATTATTTGTTTCATATCCGTACAATTGACGGTTTAATCGATACTGATCGGGAGAGTTATAAATGACAACTGTTAAGACATCGTCAGCATTACCTGGCTCTAGTGCTTTATCATTCCCGATTACACGATGATACTGTGCCTTTACCTCTTTTGCAGCCCAGTATAATCTTTGAATTTTATCTTCCGCTACTTGATCTCCCGTTTTGAATACAATTGATCCATCATCAAATGTATATGTTTTCGGTAGATACTGTTTTTTTCCTTCTTCACGTACATTTTGTAAATCAACCGTATTTCCGTTTAAGTCATGTCCACCATAATTTGTAGTAATTTGCTCTACTGCCACAAAATAAGCTTCACTTAAATAGGGATACATATGCATCGCTTGTGTAACAACTTCTAAACCTTTATTCGGATTGCTATGGAACTGCCCTAAACGCCCTGCATAATAAATACCATTATTGATTAACCAACTATTGCTATCCGTTACATTATGTATTAGAGCAATGCTATTAACTTCCTCTATGAAGCTATCAATCTTCCCATACCACATCGTTGTATTGGCCTCTTTACGAGCCTCATATAAATACGACTGCAAATCATAATCAATGCCGTGTATTAAATCGTAAATAGCTTGTCCTTTTGAATTCTCACTTTCATAGGTAGAAAGATTTTCATTATATTGTTTTAAAATCTTCGTAGCATGTTGAACGGTCTCCACATCACTAGATGCATTACCTATTAATTTCCCATAGGCAGATACTACTTTATCTTGCTCAGCTGTACCAAGTATAAAGTTTGGATTTTTGGCTATTTTATTTAATGCTGGTAAACACTTATCTTGGAAACTTCTCTCATTTAAATAACCTAGTTCATTATTATAAAACGCTACATAAAATGCAGAACGAAGTACCTCAACAAATGTTTCGATACCCTTTGAATCATCTTTCGTAAACGAACTTCCTCTATTCCCTAATTCATTAATGATTACTTGCATGCGCTCTTCATTTTGATAAAAAGCTTTTGTGTCATCATTGAATTGGAATAAGTCTGTGATTTGGTACCAACGTATACTACCGAGCGTATGAATGAGCTCACGATCGTTCATTTTATTAAGCTCCGCCATCGAGTACTGCTCCTGTAATTGCTGTGTATGCGTGCGCTCTATAATGGGAGCTGGATGTTGTGAAAAATCTCCAATTTCTAAACGTTCTTCATAGGATAATGTTTCTTCAGCCTTTGTCGAATGCGCCATTTCATCTTTCGGCATTTCTATGCCAATAGGTTTCATTTGTAATACATTATATGGCGTTTTTTCTGCTGCAGATGCTTCCGCCTGTAACCCCCCTAACGAAATTGCCATTGTACTAACCCCAATTAACAACTGATTGAATGTAAATTTTTTCTTCATCATATATCCTCCTATAGTCCTGTGTAGATTTTTTGGTAATATAGTTATTATTTGGTACTATATTACCTATTTTAAAATAACATATTATGTAAAAATATCAACATTAAATGTTATATTTAGGAATATTTTCTTCTATATTTTGAACACTAAGACACATTTAGATCGTTTCCTTATTAAAAAAAGAACCCGATATGCGGATTCTTTTCAAAAGGGAGCGATCATACAAGCTGAAAGAATACCCCTCTTTTCCTATTTGGCTCACTAGACAAGCAAGGAAATTCCCCTCTATTTATGATATTCTTGAAAATAAATAAGCTAGTATAGGGTAAATAACATTTCTTTATCCTCCCCACCTACATATTATAGGTTGTAGAAAGGGGGGATTTTCAATGGGTTACGGATACGGCGGAAATGTAGGTAATATGAACAATGGCGGCTGTTATTATGGCGGGTACAATGGCGGCAGCTATAACGGTTCATCTTTTGTATTAATCGTTGTTCTTTTCATTCTTTTAATTATCGTTGGCGCTAGTTTTATGAGTGGTGGATACTAATACTTCCCTTTAGCACCTAAAAATATCCCTTCAATATAATGAAAGGGTCACTTAAACCAGCCTAGTGATCCTTTTGCTTTTCAGAAAGGAGCGATTCGTTTTTGCAGCATTTTAAACCGAGCATCTTTATGAGAGTCATAAAAGGGTTCATTGGCTCTGCATTACTAACGATGGGTCTCATGTTCATCGTAATCACTGTTGACGACAAGCAATTCCTCGAAAATGTATTATTAAGAGTCATCGGCGTCAGCAGTATTTTTATAGGCATTCATTTATTACATAGACAATTTCATCCTCATTCATACAATAAACCAGGAACGCCTAAATAAAGGGTATCTGGTTTATTTTTACATTTATCCTAAAGGCAATAAATAGATCTGGTTTTTATTGCGAGATCGTTATGATGGTCTATAAAACCTAATTATCTTATCATATAAATAGTAATGTTAAGCGAAAACGTTTAACAAGGCACCTCCTGATTTGTTACTATGGGGCACTTTCAATGAGTGCCCCTCCCATTTTTCGGTCATTGAATACGCGAGATAAGAACGATCTACTTCATTCATTTGGTTAATCGTTATTAACATTGAAAGTAAGCATAATAATATTGTTTTGCCATAACTAAAAAAAGTGAACATAATCAGTTGTAAATATAGTAGGTTTTTTGTTTTTGAGTAAATCCTCATCGATATAAGCTTAGGAATTTTCCCAGAACCATCAATAATGAAGCACAATATAATAACAAAAAATCCCCTTATAAAACCAAAATATTCTATTAATTCGCTACCAAAAATGAAAGCGAAAATTGTAGCTATATTTACGAATACATACACTCCTAATATTATTTTGTGACTAGTGTTTAATTTATTATTGTTTTTCATTGTTTTTGTTCTTTATTTCCTTCTTCCATATATAAAACTAAATCTTTAATTTCCATTTTCTAATAGCTTCAGATAAAAATTTAAAGCCTGTGAATTTTAACTGTTCGTAAAAATTCACAGGCTTTTTAAGTAGAGATTGTTTTTTCCCAACCCCTTTTATTCTCTTTATTAATTTAATAAATATATTACTCTCTTTTTGCATCTAATCGCCGACGAAATACTAAAGCTGCAACAGCGAATATAATGAATGCTATTGTTGAAGCAGCTGTAACCATCAGTACCACATTTCCAATTGGAGATTTGAATAACAACGCGACCGAGATGATTAAAACGGCCCCAGTTATACCCATTCCCAAAATCGAGATTGCCAAAACCTTATGCATCTATTCACCTCACAGGTAATTGAAACAAGCTACCGCTCCGGCAATACCACCGGCACCAATAACTGCATATGCACCAATACATGCAGCACATATCGCAGCAGTCACTGGTGTCGGTGTTGCACACGAACCACCACACGCAACTGCAATAATATATGCCGCCGTAGCACCAATGCCAAGTACTGCACCAAGACAACTTGCCACTGCTCCTACACCCATCGCTTCCATAACTGGCTCCTCCGCAAGCATCTCTTCATCTGTAATATATGCAAGCTCAGTATCCACAGAATTACTAAGTGATCCATCCAAATACGTCTCAACTCGGAAGTTTCCTAAATCATTCTTGGTAACCAACATTTCATTTGTTTGTAATACAGTATTATCCTCATCGAAGAATACTGTTATATTACTAGGAAGGCTATAATCCCCATGCAAAGGAACTGTAACAACCGTAACTCCACCACCAACAGTGTACACACTCGAACCTTCCAAATCAAAAGCAGACACAGGAGCTACATTCTCAACTTCACCCTCCTTGACTGCTCGGAGCGTTGCATTTACCAATTCCTTAGCAAGTTTGCCAGAAACTACAACAACACTCGGAGAATCCTTAGCTTGCACGGACATATCTTGAGCTGGAGAAAAACCTAAACAAAAAATAGTAAAGATCATTAATACTGGCAAAATTATTTTTTTCGCCTTCGACATAATAAAACCTCCTATTTTTGGTATTTTGTTACACACTTTATTAATTCAACATCCAATTGGAATATCCCTTCTATAAAAAGTAATTTTTTACATTTAATCTTAAAAAGAATTATCTGTTGCTACTCTCAATCCTTAAAGATGATCGGTATCGCAGATTATTTTTTGCCAATCGCCACGTTAGAAAATATCTTCAACATAATTGGCGAGTCAATCAGATGATGAAGAAAAAAAGAGCGCAAACCAAGTTTATAGATTTTTTACATAAACAATTGAAAAATCGTCCTCTAGGTTGGTAGAAATAGCTTTCAACAGAACGTATATTCGTGTATAATTTTATTATACTAGCGAATGGAGGAAGAATATGAACTCAATAGATGTACTTGTATTAAATTTCAAGGAAGTGCGTAGACGTAGTATTAAGCTTTGGACGTCAATCCCTCAAGAAAAGTTACTTTGGAAGCCCGATAATGAAGCAATGTCTTGCATCGAGATGATACGACATGTGCTTGAAAGTGAACATTATTACCACCAGGCGATTAAAAATAAGGGTAGTCTAGCTAACTATGAATCACCATTTGAAAACCTTCCTTACACCACTGTAGAAGCCGAACTATTATTAGCAGCTCCCTATCGACTGGAATTTATGGAAACGGTTCAATCATTCGCTAATGAGGATTTGACAAGTATTCAAATTGACCGTTCAGATGTAGGATACATAAGAGATTTGGGAGATATGTTGCTGAGGATTGCCTACCATGAGTCAGTTCATACGGGGCAATTACTGGATTATTTACGAACAGCGCAAGTGACGATCCCGAATATTTGGGATTAATGATGAAAGGTGTATCACTAGTAGATACACCTTTTTTAAATGATCGTTAAAATATCAGTCGGTTCCTGTAACACATAATCTGCCTCTTCATACCCCTTCGTCGTTTTTGCCCCCCACAGGGCAAGGGCAAATTTCGCTCCTGCTTGTTTTGCGCATTGCAGATCATAAACCGAATCCCCAATATAAATAGCATCTTCAGGGGCTACCTGTAATAATTCCAGACAGGATAAAAGAGGCTCTGGGTGAGGTTTATGTTGCTCCGTATCACTGGCACTAATAATTTGCGTGAAATAATCACTCAACCCAAAAGGATTAAACTCATCTGTTACTTCTTGTCTTGTTTTCGATGTCACAATGCCGAGCTGTAATGGTTCACTTGCTAAAGATTGGATGACCGCTTCCAATTTGGGAAAGACCGAGACCTCCTGTGAAAAATCAAGAACAGCTGCAGACCATTTTTGATGAACCGTCTCTATATCATCAACGTTTAGCCGTTTTAATGTGTCCTTCCCAGGAATGCCTAGGGCAAACCGTAATTCATCCAAAGCATACTCTCTTTCTGTTTCCTCACGTAATGTCCTTTGCAGCGACTGTAATATCGCTTGTTCTGTATCCAAAATCGTCCCATCTACATCAAAAATTATCGCCTGTAGCATGACCATTCCACCTTCCCTATAAATGATTGTTGTTTACAAACATACATAATTGATGATACTTGTCCGCATCATAATCTTTCTGACCGCGTATATACTTCTCTTTTAAATTATAAAAACAAATTTCAAGATATTCCTTATTATGATGCTGCTTGAAAGGTGTTTTTGCCTCGACCGCCCCTAACTCCTCAAAATATTTATTCATCTTTTCAAATGTTCTAATTTGATAGCCTCGCTTCTTCATTTCACCAATGACCATTTCCGTATAAATAAACAAGTCTTCTTTAGGATATTCGTATATATAATTAATGAGTATATGCTTATCTTCCTTGGCAAATATACTGTTTAATTCTCGCCATTGTGAAAGTAGCTGCCCTTTTGGTAGAAATGCTATTAAATCCATATGCCATAATCTCATGCTCTCTCCCCTTTCTATTATTCATCCAATCATGTAAAATATTCCATATTAGTAAAACATAAATGGAGGTATATTACTATGGAAATAAAAATTGCCACACTTGATGCCATTCCACAAATCGAGGTGTTATACCAAGAGCTCTTTTTAGAAATGTCCATTCTACAACCTAAATATATCAGACCTACTAAACAAGATGTCAATTTTATTCGTTTTACAATTATCGAGGATGATTCCGATATTTTAATCGCTGAAAAAGATCATGAAATTGTAGGGTTTTTATTACTAAAGGAAATGACGACCCCTCGTTATACATGCATGGTCGAATACAAATACGCTTTTATTATTGATGTCATTGTTGGAAAGCGATATCAAAGTAAAGGGATTGGTACTGCCCTACTATTAGAAGCGAAAAAATGGGCTGATACTCGCAAATTGGACTATTTGGAGTTGAACGTTCTGTCTGGAAATAAAGGAGCTATAGCTTTATACGAAAGACTTGGGTTTAAGGATATGAATCATACGATGCGCTTTGAATTGTAGAGAACTCTCAAGCAATGTAGGATTAACATTTTTTACAAAAATTTTATTAATGATATTATTAAATTCCATTAAATCTTTCTGGGATTTAGATATATAAAAATAGACAAAGTCCCCTTAAAGACTTTGTCTATTGAGTGAGCTGATTTCAGCCAGTACCACTTGTCTATATTAATTTACTTTCTTTCAGTAAGTCATAAATAATCGTATCTTTTGTTTTGTGAATTCCTAATTTACCAATTTGTTTTAAAATAAATGGCGCATCAATATCTGTTAATTTTTTGCCATCTAGTAAGCGGGCAGTCGAAGCTAATAAAGTGCGAACATCAAAAGATGATGCAAATACTTCTGGAACTCCACGATCAATATTTAATAATTGATAGACTGCCTCCATCGCAGTTCTTACTGAATATTCAGTAGTAAAAACTGTATCTCTTGCGGTTTCACTAAAGTTGCCAATGAAGGCTAGATTAGCAGATCCTTTTGGCACAACTAGTGGACGATCCCCCATTGCTCTTGGCATGAAATAAGAGGTGATATAAGGCATATAGCATGGAATCGTATTACAAGAATTTTGTGCGATGTCTGGAATTTCATCAACTGGTACACCCATATGATATAACCACTCTTGTGCTATCTCAATACCTGAACATTCGGTAATGCTTTTTTTAATAAAATCACCTGGTTTATTTGATAGTAAACCATAAATCCAAACGACTAATTGGTCTTTTGGTTGATGTTTAAAGTGAGGTTGTCGATTTAACGTATAGCTTAGCATCCAATTAGAATCTGTTGCTGTGACAATACCTCCAGTTACTACTTTGCCTGCATACGGGTCCCGTTTACTAATTTTTTCAATATAAGGAGCCACACGATCGTCTAAAGTCGTTAGAGTGGCGGAAACAAACCAGCTTTCTTCTGGAAGATTATCACAGAATTTTTCTGGTCGTCCAAAGTCAGTATCTTGAGCGGCGATGTTTTTCCACAGTGACCAGCTTCCACCTAATTCTTTATTTACCGGGGCTGGTGTATAATTATCCCCGTATGTTGTACTCTCCGTGATACTACCATTTGTCACAAACACCAATTCATTTTCTGTTAGCTCAATATTCTTTTTCTCACCATTTTTTCTTAAAACTAATGTATGAGCTATTTTTTTGTCGCCCACTTTATCTACCAAAACATTCTCTACTACTGTATTATATTGAAAATCAACATCATGACTTTCTAAATATTTTATCATCGGTAGCACTAATGATTCATACTGGTTATATTTCGTAAATTTCAATGCTGATAGATCTGGTAATCCACCAATATGGTGAATGAAACGCATAATATAACGGCGCATTTCCATTGCTGAATGCCACTTTTCAAAGGCAAACATAGTAGACCAATACAGCCAAAAGTTCGATTCAAAAAACTCTTCTGAGAAAACATCTGTGATTTTTTTATCCTCTAACTTTTCCTCAGGCGTAAAGAATAACTTAATCATTTCCTCAGATGACTGATCCGATAAGGTGAACTTACCATCATCTTCAAGTCTTTGACCTCTATCTTTTATTAAACGACACTTTGAATAATTGGGGTCCTCTTTGTTTAACCAATAAAATTCATCTAAAACAGAAGCATTGTCTACTTCTAATGAAGGAATGGAACGGAATAAATCCCATAAGCATTCAAAATGATCTTCCATTTCTCGACCACCACGAATAATAAACCCTCTCGTCGGATTAAGTATGCCATCCAGACTACCTCCTGAAATATCTAACTCTTCGAGAATATGAATGTTCTCACCTTTCATTTGGCCATCACGAATTAAAAAACATGCTGCTGACAGCGAGGCTAGGCCCGAACCAATTAGATAAGCAGATTTTTCATCTACTCCCTCCGATTTTTTAGGACGTGCGAAAGCTTCATAGTTACCATTGCTGTAATACATATTACCGCCTCCATATTTATTATTCCAATATAGAATAACATGTATTGCCATAGAAATGGTAAAACGAGCGAATGATTAACAAAATATTCAAATTCAAAAGAAAGCCCTCTACTCGAAGCCCCCTATCATTGGACATGACAACTATTTGTATTTTTATAAGTGGATAATTAAGTATGAAAATTACGTTCCGTCCCTAGACCAATGACTTAAAAAGGAAAAAATAAATACATTAATTGGAACTTAAATTGCATAAATATTATATCAAAAAACCATTCATCACAAAATTTTGATTTTCCATAGTTAAAATTCCCTTTTATGTTTACCTAATTTTTCATTACCTCTTTTAAAATTGCCTGTCATTTTCGCTAATAGTAATTGAACTTCTATTGTCTGTTGTTCCGCTTCATGGATTTTTGCTAAAAGACGCTCAGCCTTTTTTTCCTTAACCACTTTAATTTGTTTCCCCTCATAATGAATAACGACAGTCCCTTTTTTGGTAATTTGATACGTAAATGGCTCCTCACTTAATCGATTTCGTTTATCAATTCCACTCACTTTGTTCAACTCCCGTCCTCATTATTGTCCACATCAATTAAAATTTTTTTGACGTATAGTTATATTCCACATCACCAACATCTGTATGTTTCTAAGGTTCTGCAGTAATACTAATAAAGATTAATTCGTTAGTAATGAAAGGGTAAAAGATGATTTTACATTTATTTTTAGTTTTTCTTATTCCATGGATTATCTGTCTCATGCATCTATACAAAAAAGATAAAATGTTGTTTTTTTTAGTGGCTCCATTTTTTAGCGTCGTTGCCTATCTCATGAATTCTCTCGGCTTTTATTTCGATTTTTGGGAGGTGCTACCTTTTCCCCAACAAAAAAGTTTTGCTACACTACCCTTTGATGTTGGCATATACCCTGTCTTATCCTGCTACTGTATATATTCCATAAAAAAAATGAACAAACCTTTTTTGGTTCTATTATTAATGACTTTGCTCACCACTTTTTTAGAAGGGATATTTGTTTTCTTTGATAGGGTCATATACCGAAACGGATGGAATATTTATTTTACCTTTTTCTCCTATTTGCTCCCTTATTTATTTTTATATGGGTATTATAGATTTTTACTGAAAATAAGTGTCCTCAAATAATCTTCAATTTTCCTTCAATATAGTTTTTATTTCTACTGAAGAGGCAATCAACTAGATATACTACTTGAACTCATCATATATATAGTAGTGTTAAGCTAAACTAGTTTAACAACCTCCTGATTTGTTACTTAGGGTCACTTCTAACCAAAGTGACCCTTCATATGTTTAATAGGACTTACATAAGTTAGTAGGAAGATTTAGTAAACTTAAAATTTACAATATATTGAAACATTTCCCTCTCTATTTCGTTTTCATGTTAAAAAGGAGGAAATGTTAATGATTAGTATGCTAAATGTAGGAAGCTTAGTCCTTGGATTCATAGCAATATTGTTACCCATTGCTATTCTTTCAGCTACTCCGAAACAAATCCAAAATTATAGATTAATGATAAGCATATTAAGTCTAAGTGCTTGTGCCATTTCGATAAGTTTCCAATTATTTTACAATTTTTATCTTGTGAAGATTGAGGATTGGAGTGCTCTTATGGATATCACAAGAAGTTCCGTACTGGCTGTCCTATTCTTATTAGTTAGTACGATCCTATTAAATATCCTCGTTCTTATTTTTAAACGAAATGAAGTATAAAACCGAATACCGTAGTAACTCTGTTATGGGGCTACTACGTGTTTCGTATTATTTTCCCTCTCTCACTTCTATAAATTCAAATAGTTTTTTATAAAAGGAGGTAGATGAATGTCAAAAATACCGATTTATATAAAGTTGCTAATTAGTATTGGGATGATTATTATCCTCATTTCGCTGTTTCTGTTAAAGGATCATCCCTATTATTTATGGCTAAGATGGACAGGCAATATCTTATTAATTGTCGGTATTGTACGGATTCCTTTTACGAAGGAAACTGATAAAAGACAAATCAATATTCGATAAATCCCTTGGACTTGCAGGGAAATTTCAACCTCCACGAACAGTCCCCTTCCATTTTGAAGGGCTGTTTGATTGAATAATTTGCTATACTATAGAAAAATATCACATTGGAATGAGTGATTACATGTTATTGTATATGTCCTGGAGCTATGTCATGAAGATTATAAAATAAGAAATGGGAAGGAGCGTGATAAAAAATTATAGAGGAGCTATGAAATGATGCAAATGAGACAAGCGACAAGTCATGACTATGATAGTATTTTAAAACTTTGGGAACAATCCGTATTAGCGACACATGATTTTCTAAAGCAAGAGGATTTACAGGCGATAAAGAAGGAAATCCCTTCATATTTCCCCCATCTTAATGTCCAGCTATGGTATATAGATACAGCTTTTATAGGGTTTTCAGCCATACAACATCAACATGTAGAAATGTTGTTTTTAAATCCTCATGAAATCGGAAAAGGATATGGCAAACAAATCATTCAACAACTTATCCAAAATTTTGATGTCCAATCGGTTGATGTTAATAAAGACAATGAATATGCGAAAATATTTTACGTAAAAAATGGATTTTCCATTATCGGTGAATCTCCAATGGATGGTCAAGGTCGTCCTTATCCCATACTCCATTTACAGCGATAGTCATTTTCGAGCAGAAGTAAACCTTCTGCTTTTTTATTTGCCTATCCTCCCCCTATTCTTATTGTTATTATTATAATAAGGGTATAAAATCAGATGAAAAAGAAGGTCTTTTGATGTTAGAAAAATTAAATGTATTTCTCCAGAAATACATTGCGATCTTAACACCATTAAGTTTAATTTTAGGTGTATTATTAGAAAGCATAGGACAAAGTTTATTATTCCTCGTATCATGGCTATTTGCATTCATGACATTTTCAGGAAGCTTACATATGAAATTTAAAGATGTAAAAATCTTTGTGAAGCATCCCGGACTTATTATCTTCTCCATTATTTTTCTTCACCTATTAATGCCGTTATGGGCGTATTTCTTATCCACTGTTATCTTTGACGACCATTTGTTAACGGTCGGCTTTGTTTTAGCGGTTGCACTTCCAACAGGCGTTACAAGTGTTATTTGGATCAATATTTGCAAAGGAAACTTACCGTTAGGCTTATCGATAATTTTAATCGATACGCTACTTTCTCCATTCATTCTCCCTTTAATTCTCTTCTTTGTATCGGGTGAAAAAATTGAATTAGACTTACTATCGCTTATACTTAACTTACTATTAATGATTGTCTTGCCGACGATTATAGGTATATTGGTGAATGAATGGTCAAAGGGAGAAATACCAAAGAAAATTGGAAAGAAGCTTGCGCCTTTTTCAAAGCTATGTTTATTTGCCGTCATTTTAATTAATAGCAGTGCAATCGCTCCATACTTGAAGGATTTTAATCTACACCTATTGTTCGTTATATTATTAGTGTTTCTGATTGCTGTATCAGGCTATGTTTTCGCCTTTTTCATAGGTCGCTATCTGTTAAAAGACTATTCAAATATGTCTACATTTGTCTATACTGGAGGTATGAGAAATATTGCTGTTGGGGTCATTGTTGCTACAACATACTTCCCAGGTAAAGTAGCAATGCCTGTCGTGTTTGGCATGTTATTTCAACAAGTGCTTGCTTCAATCTTTAGTAAAATGGTGATAAAAAGAACCGCTTTGATGGATGAAAATCAAGTTTCGCATTAGGACATGATCACAGCTATTTCTGTTTATGGAATAGGAGCTATTTTAGTTTTATTGGTGCCACTCCTCTTTTATTGCTTTTTTAGGCTGTCTAACCCTTAACAGAGCAAAGAAGAAGTGGAATGTATCGAGTTTCATTCGCCAATCTAATTTTCAGGGGTGATATTATGACTGTTAAGAGTAGGATTTTCATTTGTTTAATTAGCGGCTTAGCATTATTTTTATTAGGAGCCTATAAAATTTTTACCGATAACTTGGAAGCTATGTCCCTACTTGTAGCTTATATGTTCTTCGTTTGTGGATTCATAGGCTTTGTTTTTAGTATTGTATCGTTGTTTAGAACAGCTCGAAACTAGTGAATAGCCTCGATGAAATCAATGACTTTCTCCTTATACTTATAAAAAAATATGAATAGGATGGTGTGATCTAGATGATGTATGCTCCATTATTTGAACAGGACGTTCCAGCACTTCTTCTTCCTTAACGGTAGAAGCGCTTTTTCTCCGTTAAGGACATAGGTAACTATGAAAACGGAGGAAAAAACATGAGAAATAAAATAATCGGCGCCCTCTTTTTATCGCTTGCGGCGAGTATTTGGGGCGCAATGTATGTAGTTGTCAAAGTAGTGGTGGAGGTCGTGCCACCGTTAGAGCTTGTTTGGATTCGGTATGTGATTGCCGTCTTTGCACTTGGTTTGATTGGCATTATGATGAAACAATCTTGGAAAATTGCCAAAAAGGATTGGCTCCTTATTTTTCTTGTCGGTCTCATCGGGAATACGATTTCGATTGTTACCCAAGAAATAGGCACCATGCTTTCCACTGCTCAAATGGGTGCAATTATTACGGCTACAACACCTGCTTTTATGGTTGTCTTTGCACGTGTCATATTAAAGGAAGACATAACCGTCAAAAAATGCTTGTCTATTATCCTAGCAACGATTGGTGTTGGTGTAATTGTAGGCCATGGCGGAATTGATTTAACCCAACAATTAGGTGGACTCTACTTATTGCTTGCTGCAGTAACATGGGCATTGATGTCTGTCCTAGTCAAAAAATTTCCAAGTCATTACTCTCAAATTGTAGTGACAACCTATTCTTCTTTGATTGCCGTCATACTATTGACGCCTTTTGTCATTCCAAGGTTAAAAGAGATGGATCTATCCATTGTTGTGCAGCCAACAATCTCAGGTGGCTTACTATATTTAGGTATTGTTTCAACTGCTGGTGGTTTTTTATTGTGGAATAAAGGGCTTCAACTAATGAATGCTTCTAGTGGGGGCTTATTTTTCTTCTTTCAGCCTATTGTAGGCACATTATTAGGCTGGCTCCTTTTAGGGGAGACGATTGGTCTTTCATTTTGGTTGGGCTCGCTTTTCATTTTTAGCGGTGTATTTATAGTCATTCGAGAAGAGTAAAAGTATGTGCGTTTCTATCTTGTATAGAGGCGCACTTTTTTCTTGATCTAGCTACCGGCGGTTATGACGTTTTTTGTAGTCATGTTCCTATAGCTCGGCTCATATATTGCAACAGCCTAAAGGAGCTGATGATTTGATCACCTTTTTAGATTCCTTAAAGGAACTATCGTTTCTACTCATACTTATTTCTAGTATGGTGTATCGCAGACACCTTAAATTAACGAGATGGAAAAGAAAACTGACGATTGGTGAATGGACTATGTATATCGTTACTTCGACCGCACTTCCTGTTTATACCGTACTTTATATTGTTTTTCTTTTAGGAACATAATTTGTGGAAAAATAATCCTACTTATTCATAAAAACTATATAATTAGGTGGAAGACTTCATTTTAGGAGGGTTTTTTTATGTTTCAAACAGTAGAGCATTTTTTACAATCTTGGACATTTGAAGCTACTGCTACGCAAAATTTACTCCACCAGCTTACCGATGAATCACTTCATCAAGCAATAACTGCTGGACATTGGACTTTAGGACGTATAGCTTGGCATACTGTCACAGCTATTCGAATTATTTCTGCCAATACTGATCTAACATTCGAGGCACCAGCAGAGGATTTTCCTGTTCCCACTTCAGCTCAATTGATTGCAGATAGTTATCATCAAGCGAGTAATGCCTTTATCGATGCTGTAAAAACACAATGGACAGACCAGACCATGAATGAAACGATTGAATTTATTGGTCAATCCATCCCTAACGGTTCCCTGTTATTATTTTTATTGCAGCATCAAAGTCATCATCGTGGACAAATGACTGTGCTAATGCGTCAAGCCGGCTTAGCTGTTCCAGGCATTTATGGTCCCGCCAAAGAGGAATGGGCACAGTTCGGATTGCAAGCCCCCAAAATGTAAAAGAAGCTAGACAGACAACATTCAAAGTGAGGTTGCCCATTGAAGGACAACCTCTTTTTTGAGAGCTTATTTAAGAGTAGCTAACCAATTATTTGTGTCTGCAATGGTTGGGTTTGCTAAATAATGGCCACCTTCAATTTGCATGGTTTGACCTGTCATAAATTTCGATTCGTCCGAGGCTAAAAATACCACTGCGTGACCGATATCATCTGCTTCGCCATGGTATGGGAGGGCATTAAATTTAGAATAGATCGCTAGCATTTCATCTGGCATATTATTTTTTGCTGCTGGTGTTAAAATGAGACCTGGTGCGACCGCATTACAGCGAATTTTATCTTTGCCATATTGAGTGGCAATGTTCTTCGTCATATTTACCACTCCTGCCTTTGTAGCACCATAGGCTGTACGGATTTGATCACTAGCGAATGCAGCCATCGAAGCTGTGTTAATAATAGAGCCCCCACCTGCCTTTTGCATATGTGGAATTGCAAAACGACTTCCGAGTAAAATGGATTTTAAATTCACATTGACTAAACGATCCCATTCATCTAAGTCGATATTCACAACATCTAAATCCTTCTGCAAGTTTGTTAAACCAACATTGTTAAACAGTACTGTTAATGTGCCGTATTGTTCAACCGTGAAGTTCACCGCCGCTTCAATCGAAGAAGCATCCCCTGCATCAAGGAAAATCGCTGAAGCTTCGTAACCTTCTTTCCCTAAACAATGTGCCGCTTCTTGAGCACCATCTATATTGAAATCCGCAATAACAACCTTTGCGCCTTCCTTGGCTAATAAGGTAGCTGCAGATAAACCAATTCCTGATGCGCCACCTGTTACTAATGCTACTTTATTTTGTACACGATTCATATTTAATTCCTCCTTCTAACAAAAAAGAGCAACCAACTCTTTCTTTCCGTAAAGTAGTTTAACATTAAACTATTTATTCTTAAACTAAAAAGACAAGCTCATTGATTACCTGCGCCAACTCTTTTATGTTACTATTTACATATATTACATAAAGAGGTGTTCATATGGAAAATAATAAAGTGAATTGTAAAGCTTGTGGAAACGATGCCTTTGCGTCAGGACAAATTGGCAGTTTCACGAGTGAAGGAAATATACGGCCGTTCGGTTCAATTATGGCTACTGGATCTCCACTTATTTTAACGTTCTGCACAAAATGTGGGGAAGCTGCATCCATCAAAGTAGCTAAGCCAGAGAAATTTAAATAAGGTAGCGAATAGGTTAAAGACAAAAAAATGAGGTAGCGAATAGGTTAAAGACAAAAAAATGAGGTAATTGGTTATTTTTATCTGCTCATCGATAGACAGTGGATGGTGGAAGATCGATGAAGTGTTACAATGCGAAACACTTCATTCCTCCCCTTCTATGCAAAAAATAAATAATTATGCTATAATACATTGGAAAACCTCAAAGGGTCAACCAATTCTTGGCTGTAGCGAATAACCTCGCTACAGCTTTTTTATGTGATCGTTTACTTTATTAACACAGCCATTACGAGCCCTTTCCTAAGTAAACCGTTTTGAAAAAAATAAAACGAGAGCATCCTTTCAAAAGAAATGAAAGTTGCTCCCGTTTTTATGTTCCCTTATTATTTTTCTTCCCCCATTGATACGGCTTTTTTGACCAATTCCACAGCAGAATAAAGAGATATATGATGACCATCGTGATTATCATCATTGTTACGTTTTCGCCCCATGTAATAGATGATTGTTTCCTCCATTGATTGATCGTTCTTACAATGAAGTAGATAATTGGATAAAGAAAATAACTTAATTGAGCTCGTTTCATGATTCAAACATTGACGTAAGCTTCATGATAGTTTTCCAATTACGAACCGTTGCGGGCACTTCGAGCTTGGGCAATTGTTGGCTAAGTTTGGCGTTGCGGATGCTATTGTAAAATAAAAGATAGACCTCTCTGCCAATGATGACACAACGCTCTTGATCATTTTCATATGATAAGTACTTATCACGATTTTCTTTTGTAGGGGCAGCAGGTAATAAGGCAACATGTAGGCTTTCCCCCATTGCTGTGGCACTTGCTTCAGCGATGTCTTGCGGTGAAAATGGGCAATTGTTGACGATATGCTGAAATTCCTCAGCGGTTCTAATGATGACTGTACTTGTAATATCAAAGTTTATTTGGATTGTTTCATGAATTTGCTTCTGCAAAACTTCCTCTGATTCGGTCGATTGAAAAAGAATATTTCCACTTTGAATATAGGTACGAATGTTTTGCAATCCTAGCGGTATTAGAGCTTCCCTTAAGTCAGCCATTTTTATTTTATTATGTCCACCTACATTAATCCCTCTCAGTAATGCTACATAGTTAATCATACACTGCCACCTTTCTCCCTAATCTCATTATAACAACAATAATTAGGGAATAATAGGAAAAAACTGCACCTAGGAAGTCCCCGTGCAGTTTAATCATTATGCTAGACGCTCAATGTCCTTTATTAAACGCTCCACATTTTCTTTTTTTGTCGCCCAGCTTGTACAAAAGCGAACAACCGTATGTGTTTCATCGAATGATTCCCAAACAGAGAATGAATATTTTTCGCCTAATGTCTTAAGTAAATCATTCGGCAAAATCGGGAATTGCTGATTGGTTTTCGAATCATAGCGTAATGCAAAGCCTTTATTGATAAATGCTTGCTGAATAAGCATTGCCATCTCTACCGCATGTTGGGCAATATCCAAATAAAGATGATCCTCCAATAATGTTTCAAACTGAAGACCTAGTAATCTGCCTTTTGCAAGCAGCCCACCTCTTTGTTTGATCATATAGCGAAAATCTCGTTGATAGGCAGGATTCACGATTACGACCGCTTCGCCGAATAGTGCACCCATTTTTGTACCACCTATATAAAATACATCGCAAAGCTGAGCGATATCTGCTAAAGATAAATCATTATCCTGTGCTACTAAACCATAGCCTAAACGGGCACCATCTAGAAACAATGGCAATCCACAATCCCGGCAAACTTTACTTAATGCAGTTAATTCAGCTTTACTATAGGTTGTTCCATTTTCTGTTGGATGTGATATGTACACTAAGCCTGGCTGTACCATATGTTCATGTGTGCCATCATGCCAGTGCGCGTCATAGCATGCTTTAACCTGTGCGGCCGTTATTTTGCCATCATCACTAGGCAAAGTAAGCACTTTATGACCGGTCGCTTCAATTGCCCCCGTCTCATGGACAGCAATATGGCCTGTAGTTGCAGCAATAACACCTTGATGAGGACGTAGGATGGAGGAGATCACAGTTGTATTCGTCTGCGTGCCACCAACTAAAAAATGAACGTCTGCCTGTTCAGCCGCTATCGTTTTTTTGATATACGCTCTAGCTCTTTCCGAATGCTCATCCATCCCATAACCAGGTGATTGCTCCTCATTGGTTTCCACTAATTTTTTCAAAATTTGCGGATGGGCGCCTTCTGCATAATCATTTTCAAATCGTATCATATCTTTTCCCTCCAAATTCTCTCTGTATCTAAACCTTATTTTACAACCTTATGATGGTAATAATCTATGGTTAGTTAGTCGGAAGGGCTTATTTAGCTTTGGACGCTGCTTACAGAAAGATCCATTTTGACATTTTTTAACATTTGGCCAAGGAATTTTGCTGTGACCTTTTGGATTGAACTTTTATTAGCACAGCCTATTGCTCGGTTTGCGATGAAAAAACTACATCAAAGACAGTCCATTCAAGCACATCAATCTTAAATATGAATTTGCCTAATGATAATTGTTTATCATTAGGCTTTTTTTATCCTCTTCCATTCAACTCATTGATCAATCCCCTGAAGGACCACATGACGAATCATTAGTTGTTGAACTATAGTCAGCACAATGATGGTTCTCCTGAATAGTAGTAGGCGAATGATGACCATTGAAATCGTTTGTTGAATGTAGATCATGTGTCAGCTCATTGGATTCGTTTGATTTTTTGCTAACATTACTGATAATGCTGACGACTACGATGATGCCTATAAACATAATAAAAAATCCCATTTTTTCCAACCCCCTCTTTCAATACAAAGATTATAACATTGTGTTTACAAAAAAAAGTGATGGTTCTTAATATATGTAGAATTCGCCAATACATCTTAAGAGGAAAGGTCGTTTTAGGAACCATTCCGAATGAAAATGAAATGTCTCTATGTTATTTTATGTCATGATTCTATCCATCTTTTGTAGCTTTAGTTTACGTATGATGAAATGACGGTCAAAAATAATACCACAATCGAATGGATTGTGGTGTGTGAATTATGATTGAGATTTACGTGATGATGATTCGTTCGAACAATGAGTATCGTTTGAATTTTTCTTTTGTTCTTTTGTTAAAGCATTATCTTCACGCACATCTAAATCATCTGGACTTAAATCTGTCGCTAATTCCGCCAACTCTGACTGACGTTTATATTGCTTGCCCTTTGTCAAAATGATCACCTCCAAGTAATATTACATTGCCCTAATTGGTTTGATCTCATTCTTGGAAAGGTATGAAATAATCATTTCTAGCTATGCTAATTGAGGTACAAGCTGGTTCAAAAGATGGTGATATGCTTGTAAATCTTGCTCATATATTTTTTTATAGGTCGCTAGGCTATGCTGCTTTATATAATTAAAATCCTCTTCACATACGAAGTGATGTTTGCGATTGAGAGCCCAAGCATTTTCCCATGCTGTTTGCTCAAATTGAATATTCATGTCATGTTCTTCCAGCAACATAGATAACAGATGCTCATGAAGATAAATTTCCTGTAAGGTATGTTGTTTTTTCATTGTAAAAATTTCAATGGTACGCGGAAGCGATGACTGTAATGCTTCACGATCCACCGCATGACCCAGTTCATGTAAGGTCATTGTTTTTACATACACTTCAAGTGAAGGTGGATATTGCAGCTCATTCTTTGCCTCGATTAAACGTTCAGCATCAAAACCTACATAATCCCCAATAAAGTTATAACTCATATTAACTCCTGAATGGTCCTGCTTTATAGTCATCGTCATGCCAACAGCCTGCACAACGGAGTTGATGATTTCATATAGATCTTTCTCTTTAAGTTGTTTGGTCATGAACCGTCCTCATTTCCTCTGCAAACATTCTCATGTAACTATAATAGAAGCGGATTAAATATATACTACAATTCATATAAATTCAACAAATTCATCCTATTGATATAGAGGAAATGCTCAACAAAAAAGGCGCTTGTAGTAAAAACTACAAACGCCCCGTGTGTGAAGGGTTTTATCTTATTTTTAAAGTTATTAGCGATTATTGTTATTTTGGCGATTTTGGTTACCGTTGGTGTGGGTGCTATTACTACGCTGTTTGCTGCGAGCCTCGCCGCCTTTGCGACCTATTTCTTCATAAAAATCCTCGCCGTGGTTGTCAGCTGTAGCTTCTCCACCCTTTTGACCAATCTCTTGATAAAATTCATGTCCATGATTTTTAGACGTAGCCTCGCCACCCTTACGTCCTATTTCTTCATAAAAATCACGATCATGATTTCTGGAGGTAGCTTCTCCGCCTTTACGTCCCGCTTCTTCGACAGTCATGTTTTCATTGTTGTTTCTGTTGCGATTGTTTTGCTTGTTAGCCATTTTCTATTCCTCCTAATTTTTTTTGAGCTATTGACTAGCTCGCTATTTATATTCCCAGCTTCATCCTATCTAAACATCCTTTTTTTCAAAAAATGATTTTTCTATAGTAGTAGAACCTTTCAATCCTAGCGCTCATCAGGCTTTGAGCAATCATATAAATTTACTCATTTCAATATAATACTAATCTATAACATTGTAATTTTTTGAAGGAAGGGTGATGTGAAAATGACGATTTTGACAAAGCCATCTATTGGCTTAACACAATTTACGGACTTCACGATGAAGGGAAGTGCCGCCAAGACGAAGTTTGTGAAAGATATTAAATATCAGGGGGATTATCATCCAATTAAGGATTATTGGAAAGCATTACGCGAGGGGTTAAAAAAATACCATGAGCATCATTTTAATGACTCCTACCTTCTCGATATTGTAGACAATGCCCTCCCTGCTCGTCAGAAAAATTATCAAGAAGCTATAAAATCTTACTTAAAATTTTTTAAAAACAAAAATGTGCAGTGGTTTGAACCGGGTAAATCTAATTGGGTTTGTGATGACCTTATCGTGCGTTCAAACCCAGAGCTTGGATTAATCATCGATGATATCCCCTACCTTATAAAACTATATTTCAAAGGAAAAAATGAACGTATTGATAAACATAAATGTCGATCTGCCCTGACGCTCCTAAAGGATTCTCACTATTCCGTTGAACATCCCGATTCTGTTAAGCATGCCATTTTAAATGTTCAAAAAGGTCGCTTAATTACTGAGGATGAGTCAACCGAGTATCACCAACTAGCTCTTGAAGCGGATGCAGCACAATTTATGTTTATTTGGAATAGGCTTTAATCCATTCAAGTGAACCAACTATATTTGAATAGAGAATTTTTTATTCTAATCGCATGGAAGCATTAGCACACTCTCCTTCTCCTGACGAAACTAGTTCAGCCATGACAAAAGGGCATTCCATATAGGATAATAAGGGATGGCGTTGAAATTAGATAAAAAGGAAGTGCTTCTATGAATGCAGAAATGGTGATGCAGGAGCTGGAGGAGCTAGGTAAAGAACGTACGAAGAAAATGTATATGTCGAATGGGGCACATGAACCAGTTTTTGGCGTGGCAACTGGAGCGATGAAGCCAATTGCTAAAAAAATTAAAATCAATCAAGCTTTAGCAGAAGAGCTTTATGCTACTGGCAATTATGATGCTATGTACTTTGCGGGTATCATTGCCGATCCAAAAATGATGACGGCGGCTGACTTTGATCGATGGATGGATTCTGCCTACTTTTATATGCTATCTGATTATGTAGTGGCAGTCACTTTAGCGGAATCCCCTATAGCACAAGAGGTGGCAGATGCATGGATTGCAAGTGGTGAGGAACTGAAAATGTCAGCGGGCTGGAGCTGCTATTGTTGGCTTTTAGGAAATCGAAAAGATAGCGAGTTTTCTGAGAGCAAATTAGCGAGCATGCTAGATGTCGTGAATAAAACGATTCACACTGCACCCGAACGAACAAAATCTGCGATGAATAATTTCCTTTACACAGTCGCTATTTCTTATGTACCCCTTCACGAAAAAGCAGTGGCAACAGCACAGACAGTCGGTCCTGTGGAAATGAAGCGTGACAATAAAAAAAGCACGACACTGAATGCCTATGAAAATATTCAAAAGGAACTCAATCGAGGGAAGCTCGGTTTTAAACGTAAATATGTAAGATGTTAATGAATCATACTAAAAGGCATTGATCCAATATGGATGAATGCCTTTTTAAATAAAAAAATATTGCTTTTCACTATTTTTTTATTGATTATCGATAAATTTTGTTTTAGAATCAATTTACCAATGATGAATGAGGTGCTTTTATGAAACGACAACAAGGAACAACCTTTTTCTTAAAGATTGTTCTTATTTTAATGGCTATCCCCGTTTGTGCTGTCGGGATAATTTGGTTACCAGGTATGGTTCAAAGAGATGCTGCGGCACATCCCGAGACCGCCTATTTGTCCTATCTTTTTTTCATCTATACCTATACACTTTGTATTCCCTACCTTATGGCTTTATATCAAGCGTATCGCCTATTAACAAATATCGATCAGAACAAGGCCTTCTCAGATTCTTCTGTTCGTGTGCTAAAAAAGATCAAACAGTGTGCAATGACCATCGTTCTCTTCCTACTAACTGGTATTACACTGTCTATGATACTTTTTTATGGTAAAGAAGATATGACTGGAATTATTATGATGGCACTGATTAGTATATTTGTATCCAGTACCATAGCAATCTTTGCAGCTGTCCTTCATCGTCTATTACAAAAAACAGTGGAGTTGCAATCTGAAAATGAATTAACCGTTTAAAACAAGTTGGCACCAACAATTGATTTGTTAGTGCCTTCCATTTTGTGCATGTAACAGCTTCATTGTCATTCACTACTAATTTACTATAAAAACATTCCAAATTTTACTTTTTTATAGTATAATAATTACATATTTTGATAATAGGAGGATACATATGAAAAAACTGGTCTTATTTTTAGCGATGATGACACTCTTCTTCACTACTACCTCGATTGCTGACGCGCATCCAGGGCGTCTAGATAAAAATGGTGGCCATAATTGTTCAGAGAAGTCAAAGGCAAAAGGTCTTTGTACAGGCTACCATTATCATAATGGGAATGGGGGTGGGGGTTCGTCCTCAGGTGGTCAAAGCAACTATACACAGCCCACTACAGCAATACAAGCACCAGCATTGACAAAAGTAGCCGTTTATTTGAATAATGTAAAACAAAGTTATACGCCAAGCGCCTACATGAAAAATAGTACAACATTGGTACCGATGAAACCGATTTTTGAAGCACTTGGTGCAACAGTTTCTTATGATAGTGCTACTAAAAAAGTAACTGCGACGAAGAACAGCAAGAAAATTGTCATCGGCGTTGGTAACAAAACGGCTTATGTTGATGCCAATGGAACGACATCTACCATTAGCCTCAGTCACCCTGCTGAAGTTTATCAAGGAACAACAATGGTACCTTTACGTTTTGTAAGTCAAGCACTTGGCGCAGAGGTAACATTTGATGAAGCCAAATTAACGGTCTATATTACAACAAAATAATGGACAAGCAAAAAGCAGCTTCCCCTGAAGGATGCTGCTTTTTTAGTGTTGTTTTAACTCAAACTGATATTTTTTATTAATTTTATTAGCAATTTTCTCTAAAAATGCAGCAACTGTCATATTTTCTACTTCATTTGTATACCATGCCAGTTTAGCGCCATAATTTTTCTTATTATAATTTACTTCTAATGGCCAGAAGTTTTTAGTCTTATAAGTATAATCAAATTTTACATATAGTTGCTTTCCATCTGGACACTCCATGACCACGTTATATAACGGATTTTTTCGTTCCTGCTCAAATTTTACTTTTCTTATTTTTGTTAACATCCTAACCCCCGCCTCTCTTCTATTTATTTCGACAAAAGTTCTAAAGATTTAAAAAAAAAAGATAAAGCACGCTGTTTCAACGAACTTTATCCTTTCTTTATTATAGCATAGTTATTTATTATCGACAAATTTATCGTAATATCGTTTGAGCATAGTAGCCATTTGCTCCCGCGTGAGAACGCCTGCTGGATTCATAGTTTTACTACCATCTCCTCGAATAATACCTTCTCGAATAGCCCAATCCCATGCTTCTTTATAAGATGCGCCTACTTCTCGGTCGGATTGTAAACTGGCTTTAGTTGCTAATAAGCTTTTTAAAGCTTCTATTTCCTGCTTCAACTCATTATATTGTGACACGGTTAACTCCTCCTCCAGGCCATTTTTTATATCTTGTTGGAACTGTGCTTCGGAAATACCCATACTCATTAAATAGGCAAACGGATCTTTGTGTGTGGTGCCGCCCAAATTATCGGCTATCCATCGATGTGATTTAATGCCGTTGCCGGTACCATCTAAAATAGTAGGAATCCCTGCTTCTATAGCCATTTTACGCAATAACCAAATATAAGCCGCATAATCCTTTTTAAATTGTTCCTTATCGGAAGTCCGCGCTAGCTCTACTTGGGCATAGCTATATGGATTTCCTTTTGGTCCACAACCATATTGGACGCGGTTAACGGGTGCTATTTGCACAATGCGTCCACCTCCCCCTACCCAGTGAGAAACGAAGGCATTGGCTTTATTTCTATTCATATAGGCAATTTCATTTTCTAATGCTTTTGGACCTGTGTTAGTGCTGTTACCTGATTCATGTGCTACCACGTATTTGATGGCGGTGAGCGGCTGATTAGGTAATCCTGACATTATTTGCATTTCAATAACATAACTCATTATGCACCATCCTTTCCTCTCATTTTTTTGCAAATGACAACCATGTTATTCATCAATATTTATGTCGATTTTAGGGGAGAATCAACTACTAGTTATATTGCGATATTCTAGCTATTTGCCATGGTTGACTGATGGGGCTGAATGGGTGACTGCTCTATTTCACCTTTTTTGCTGCATGTAAAGCTAATGACCGTAAATGATTTAAGAGAAAAACATTCACTTATTCTAGTAAATGCAAGCTACACCATTTTTTCTAGTTAGTTGTGCTCATGAATATTATTTAAAATGATGAATAAATGATCATTTCACTTCAACAGGTACATTGACAAAGGACAGCTCAATATAGTATTTTGTATCTTCTAAACTGATTGAAGGAGAGAGATAAAGTGGTTGTAGAAAATATCATGAATCGATTAACTAGTTTACACGGTTACACTGCTATTAAAAAAATCGACAAAGGTTATTCCCCTGATATCAAATATGTCGTAACAGTTGATGATACACCTTATTTTGTACGCCTATCCGATCTCGCACACCACGACAAAAGATGGATTGAATTTACTTTGCTGCAGGACTTAGAGCTACAGGGAGTTCAAACACATAGGGCCATTGAATATATGGTCCTCCCTGACGACAATCTTTCAGCGATGGTTATGAGCTATTTAATAGGCACCCCTGCGGATGAAATCATTCTTCAGCTTTCGGACATAGAGCAGTACCATCTTGGTCTGATGGCTGGGAAAGAATTAAGAAAAATTCATCAGGTGAAATCACCAAAAACTGTCCATTGGGAGACGTTACAAAAAAAGAAATTTACTAATTATTTACAAGCCTATCACCAGGATTCTTATCAAATCCCGAAAGAGGCTAAATTATTGAGCTTTATTGAAGAACATTGGCCGCTATTAAGACAACGCCCTATTACGCTTCTTCATGATGATTACCATCTTGGTCACATTATTTGCCACCAAAATAGTTTCAACGGGATTATTGATTTCAATGGCTATGATGTCGGGGATCCCTATCATGATTTTTATAATCTAGCCTTGTTTAGTAGAGGGCATAGTGTCCCCTTTTGTGTCGGGCAAATTAATGGGTATTTCACCCAGCCACCAGATGATCAGTTTTGGCGACTTTATGCCTTATATGCAGCCATGAATGTCATTTCAACCATTGCTTGGACACGCCAAAATGATTCGCAATCGTTTGACGATGGGTTAGCCAGAATTCAGCTAATTTTACAGGATCATGATTACTTTTCATCCGTTAAGCCTTTATGGTATGCCGATCAACAGGACGTTTAACCACTTTCGAGCAGCGCTAATATTTTTTGTCTTTCTGCTTCAAAATTAATGGTTGGCTGCTGTGGCCATTCCTCTTCATGACGATGATAAAACCACTGCGGAATAATCTCTTGACGTCTATTGGCTGGCATGTCCGTCACTTTTATCTTTTGGGCATGAAAGCGCATTTGATCTGAAGCAATATCTGCCATAGTCTTTAGTTGTTTATGATGCCAATTTTGCAATATTTTTTCAACATACCGCCAGCGCAATACATTGTGTTCCACAGCTAGCTTCATCGCATGGATGACTATTTCCTCTGAAAAAATGTTAAGCCAGGAATGAATTTTTGCAGTCATATATGCCGACAGAGAGCCAAAGCCTTGTTGTTCGTAAAAGTAGTAGGCTGTATGTGATTGTTGATCATCATCTTTATTTTTTAGTAATTGGTTATTTAGTAATTTATTATTTAGTTGTGTGGGCTTTTCCGTTTGTGGCGCGGCCGTTGACGGATAACCCGTTGACGGCTGGGCAGCACGTTTTGAGGCTTCAAAAACGACAAACTCCACCTTACTGAATTTCCCATCCTTTGTTCTCTCCTGTACCTTTTGAAGATAACCTGCCAGAATCAGTTCATTAATAATGCTAGCAGTTGCTTCACGTCCACATTTACTACGTGTCGCTAAATCGGTCAGACAAAAATCCCAATCATCCGGTAATGACAGCATGTAAGCAAGTAACCCCTTTGCCTTCCAGCTTAATTGGTCATCATTTAAAAAGCCCTTGTCCAATACGACAAAATTTTCGTTCTTCACAACTCTGTAGATCATGGCTATCCATCTCCTCCACAATTAATCTCTGTACTATCTATATACAAGTGCATGCTGTAAAAAGGGACAATTTTTTCTAATTCGCTAAAAAATGGTCGTTTCCAGAGGATGGCCTTCTGCATACATGTACAACAAAAAAGACACTTACCATTTAGTAAGTGTCTCTACTGCAAGGCTAACTGCCCATTTTGAGTGTGCTTTGTTATTCGTACAGTTCTTTATAAATAATAACTTTCAATGCAGCTATTTCTTCATCTGATAATTTTCCTTCTACCTGTTGCAATGCCTCTTCTTTCGTCATGGAGCCATCTTGTAATTTCACACGAATATCATTTAGCTCTGTAATGCCTACCTTTTGAATGATTACTTTCGTAGCTTCTTCTTTCGATGTAAACGGTAACGTACTACTATCAACCGTTTTCGCCTCTTCCATATAGGCTTTTAACTCAGGATCATTTTCAATCGTATTTTTTATTTCTTCCATTTGTCCACTATTCTCTAATTCTGTTGAGAGTGTATTGACAATTTTTTCGGACGCAAATTTTGTGCCAAAATGTAATACACCATAGCCAACTATACCAATGAAAATAATAAAAACAACTAACCATTTAATGAATCTCAAATTCGCTTCACTCCTTTATCCACGTTCATCATACTATATGGAGTGGGTTATTGAGAAACAATTCTCCCTAGAAATTATGTAAAAAAACCCCATTCAATGTGAAGTGACCCCTAAAAGTTAGACACGGTTATTTCATTTAGGCAGCTTGGGTAAACTGAGTTCGGTATTGTACCGGACTCAGTTTTAATTTTGCCTTAATTCGTTTCGTGTTGTAATACGTTATATAGTTTTCGAGCTCCAATTTAAAATGCTCAATACTTTCAAACTCCTTTAAATAAAGGAATTCCGATTTCAAAATCCCAAAGAAATTCTCCATCACCGAGTTGTCATAACAGTTGCCTTTACGTGACATACTTTGCACAATGCCTTTTGATGCAAGCGCGTGACGGTATTGCTTCATTTGATAATGCCAGCCTTGATCGGAATGCATCAGTAATTGGCGTTCCTCTGGTAACTTCTCTAATGCTCTCTCCAACATTTCTGAAACAAGTGAATACGTTGGTCGATGACCAATTGTGTAAGTAATAATTTCTCCGTTAAATAAGTCTAGAACAGGAGATAAATAGAGTTTTTCACCAAACAATTTAAACTCCGAAATATCTGTTACCCACTTTTCATTAGGGGCTTCAGCTGTAAAATTGCGGTCTAAAATATTCGGTGCGATTTTACCGACTGCCCCTTTATATGATTTATACTTTTTCATTCTGACTATGCACTTTAAATTAAGTGTTTTCATGATACGTTGTACCTTCTTATGATTCACTCTTCGTCCACGATTTGCGAGTTCATCACGAATGCGACGGTATCCGTATCGGCCTTCATGTTCGTTATAGATGGATTGAATTTCGGCCTTTAAGTCGGTATCTGGATCTGGACGATTCAGTTTCTTCACTAAGTCATAATACGTACTACGTGGAATCTGTGCGAATGCGACAAGTGCCTTCACCAAGTATTTATGCCTTAATTCATAGATGACCTTTACTTTGTCTTCTTTGGTGATGTTTCCTTGGCTTGAACTAAGGCGTTCAACTTTTTTAAATACTCGTTTTCCATTTCAAGCTGCTTGATACGATCTTGAAGTGCTTCCGGTGAGCCTTCTACTGGTGTTTGTTGTGGTTGTTTATTGGTTTCTTTTTTCATGGATGGATGCCCCTTTTTCTTTGATTGAAGGGCATCGAATCCTTTTGTTTCAAACTGTTTTCGCCAATGAATAATGGACGATGGAGCTGCTATACCAAAGATAGCTGCTGTTTCTATTAAGGACGTACCGTGTTCAATCATGTAGTTTAGTACGTCTAGTTTAAACTGTGCTGTATAGTTTGTATACGATTTTATAAACGCTTTTACACCGTTATACTCATATTGTTTAGCCCAAATAAGAATTGCCTTATTATCTGTCCCGATCGATTTAGCAATTTCATGTGAACTTTCTTTGCCTTCTAAGTATCGTAAAGCTGCTTGTAATTTTTCCTCTGCAGTATATTTAGCCATTAAAAAAACTGCACCTCCAATTGTTAGATGTGTCTAACAATTGGGGTGCAGTTCAATGATGAGGTTTTTATTTGACGTATTTCAAATACTTGCGGACAAATTCTACAATATAAAGTACTTCTTCATCAGTCATGCCTACAAGATTGCAAACACGTTGCAATCTTGCTGGTGAAGTTAATTGTTGGCGAACTTGATGGATATACATATATTTGCATTTACGCGGATTGACCTTATCCCGTATTTGCTTGTATCGAAGATATGCATAGCGCGCAAATGCATTAAGCATCTCTCGCTCCTGCTCATCACGTTCTTTTTTTCTAGCAGCTTCATCAATTATATCCGTTTCAAATGTCCGTGTACCATCTGTTAATTGCATAGTACCACCTCTCTATTGCAAATGTACTCCTACCTATTAAATGCAACAAAAAAAGCCACACCTAGGGTAGATGTGACACTTTTATTGATTATCTATGTAAAGATTATTAAGAGTGCTTTCTTCTTTGATCTCGTTTCCTCAAAATGTAGCGTGTAATCGCAAGAGTGATAACAATTTCGTTTATCAATAAAAATTGAAAACCATTGGGAGTTGCATTTCGCCAATCATAGATGCCCCAAATAATGAGTGTAAAGAGAACAACTGCAAGTGTATATCTAGATGCTTCTGAATAATAATCTTTTTCTTTATCCAAGGTACGCAACATCCTTTCGATTGAGCTGGTATTTTCACATATAATACGCAAAGATAGCGACAATAATATTCGGTAATGCTAACAATAATGCGTTATTCATACTATGATTGCGTTCGTCCCTATCTTCTTTTGTTTCTGTTGCAAAATTAGCACGCATTCTATCACCACTACCCATTGAGCCCGACATCAACAGAGTGAATATTATGAATATTCCACCTATAAATCCAGAAAGTAAATGCGCTTTTTCTGTACCCCATATTAGGATTGAAAATACTACACCTAGGATGGACAATATCGTTCCGATGCCTACATATTTCATTTCCGCACCCCCTTACTTTAGTATACGGTTGATGCTTCATTTTCGTTTCAATAAATCCAAAATTTTCATATTCACTACAACAATTATATAATATAAAGTGGAATTTTATTTATATTGTAAATTATTGCAATTAAGCTCGCTTTATAGAATGAGGCAAAAATAATGTAGTAATAGTTCGCTCATGTATATCGGCTTATTCCCCCATTGGTTTGCAGCTATTCGTTATAAATGACTAGGTTTTACAAAGAATAAGAAAGGTGTAGATAAAAATTGAAAAAAGAAATTGGTACATTGCTATTGTTGAGTACAGTTATATGTTCAGGATGCCAGTCAGGTCAAAAAGAAGATCCAATAGAAGAACGAATTTCTAATGAAGCCCACAGCCCAACACATATAGATGCCACATTAATTGGGGCCTCCGACAATAATGAAGTAAAACTATATAAGAAAGAAGATGGCGTAAAGCTAGAGGTTAATGGGAGGGTGAAGGACTTTAATTGGAACAACCCTAGTGATACAGGAACCGAGCCACAAGTGTTTTACATAGATATGACGGAAGATGGCAAAGAAGAAGCTGTAATAATCATTCAAACTGGCAGAGGAACAGAGCTAGATAATTATGATATTCATGTTGTAGATCAGGACTTACAAGAAATAAAGGTTCCTCATTATGAGGAAATTGTTGCTCAGCATATGGAGTCAAACATTGTGAAAAAAGACCATGAAACATTAAATATTACGGGCCGAGCACTTGGCAAGGAATATCACTTTGACTATCAAATCGATCCAGAGCTAGAATTACAGCAGGATGAATTGGGCTTTGGTGGGATAACGATTTACTATTTAGAAAATCAAAAGATACAATTGACCCTTGCAGCCAGTGTCTTTCCTATGTATGTGGCTGATTTCCACATTACCTATAAATTTGATCATACTAGGAATGAATTTATGGTCGCTCAAATAGAAGTAGTACCTATTCAACAATAAATGACAGTCGTATATTTTCATCCTATTATTTATTCGTATAGGATAAGCTCCAAACGTTCATAGTAAGTATGGTATGAAACTTATACCGAATCATACGACGGAGGGATCAATTTTATGAATAATGTTCGTGAAGGTTTAATCCCAACTATTCTCGGGTCGGCTGTCACAGCGGCAGGATATGCCATGAAGCAAAAGCATGGCTCTAATAAAATGGTGGCCAACACCATTTTTGGCTTTGGTTTAGCTCATATTGTGTTAGGAGCTATTGACCTGGTAGAGCATCGTCGTTAAGAAAAGAAGGGCACTATAGTGCTCTTCTTTTTTATTTTGAATAATTTCCCACACAATGTTAGCATGGTAATATAGTTGAAATGAAGGAGAGTTGTATAATGGCCACATTTGAAGATTTTACAGCGCTTGATCTACGAGTTGGTACGGTCTTGGAGGCACAGGAGCTACCAAAAGCGCGTGTTCCAGCAATAAAAATGAACATCGATTTTGGTGAGGAGCTCGGCATTAAACAGTCTTCGGCCCAAATTACAAAACGTTATACGCCAGAGGTAATGGTCGGAAAGCAAGTCGTAGCAATTGTTAATTTCCCCCCACGCCGAGTTGCCGGCTTTAAATCAGAGGTGTTAGTGATTGGTGGAGTGCCAGGTGAGGGAGACGTCATCCTGTTAACACCTGATCAACATGTACCAAATGGAACAAAAATACATTAAAGAGCCATGCATTATGCAAGAGGCTCTTTTTTGTGAATGGGTATCCATATTTCACTTGTAAAGGTTGGAGAGGAAAAATCGGTGCTCGTATGACTGACTATTTCAGGGCCAGCAATTTGTTCATAGCTAGAAGATGGAAACCACTCAGCATAGATGCGGCCCCACATTTCCTGAAGTGTTTGTGGGAAAGGTCCTACCACTGTAAAGACAGCCCATGTACTCGCTGGGACAGCAAGTTGACAAAAGTGCCCAGGGTTTGTTCCTGTAGTAGCCACGCCAATATAATGATCGAGTTCTCCCTTCTGCTCCATTCGCCCCTCTGAAAAATTTGTAGAGACTTGGATGATGCCCTTAGGCTCCACATTAGACAGCTTTTTCAGTTGCTCAATATCGGTGATTGTTAGGGATTGCGCTAATTTCACAATGTCCGGATTTTCTCCCTGAAATATAATTGGTACGCGTTTCATCAAGCCAACGATGTGAAAGGCTTCCTTTTGCTCGAGTCGGTAATTCATTTCAATTCCTCCTTGGATAGTAAGTTGGAAGGTCATACGTGGAAAAGCTTTGAATGTTTGGCCAGTTTGCCTCGCCTCTGAAGGTGTAATCCCATGTAAGTGCTGAAAGGCTCTTGTAAATGCATCTGCTGAGCTATATCCATACTTAACTGCTATATCCAGGATTCTCATAGAGGAGTTCGACAATTCAAGAGCAGCCAGTGTCAAACGTCTCCGACGAATGTATTCGGAGAGCGATATGCCTGCAAGAAATGAAAACATTCTTTTAAAGTGGTACTCAGAACAATACGCTCTTCTTGCCACTTCCTTCATATCAATGTCATTGATCAAATTGGCCTCAATATAGGCAACCGCTTCATTCAATCGTGTGCATGAATCCACTTGAATAACCTCCCTTTCCACAACATTAGCAAGAATAGAATTGAGTCATCCGACATATTGTGCCCGATTTAGTCGCCTTTCAAAAAAATAATCTATCGAACAGGCAGATAACTAACTTTCGAAGCTACTTTCACATACATATAATAGTGTAAAGCTAATTTTAGCCTTACACCTCCTGACTTGATACTTAGGGTCACTGCTCGCACAGTGGCCCTATGAATAAGAAGGATCAAGCATAGCTTGTATTCCATTTTTTTAGCATATCAAATGTGTTATCAATTTCAATTTCTGAAAAAACTCTATCCTTTGGGACAAGCCCTAGCTCTATCATAACGTCTTTTATGTAGTAGTTTGATCATTATAAAGTGAAAGAAATGACCAAGAACTAAAATTCTTGGTCATTATTATGTTAGCGGTAGCTTGAATGGCTAGGTTCAAATAAGTCTTCGTCTGAATGACGCACAAGCGAGAAATGGTCAACATTGTAATGACCATGTAATATGTCATTATGATGTGCGATCATGGCTTCCGGTACTAAATGCTTGGAGCCGTTCGTAGAATGTCCATCAGCGACAACTGTGACATCGAAGCCGTGAACAGTGGCTGCTCTGACGGCTGTATCCACACAATGCTCGGTTTTACACCCCATCATTACTAAATGCTGTACGTCTTGATCCTTTAAATAGTCCAGCAACCCAGTTTTGTAGAATGCATTAGTAGCGAGTTTATCAAAAAAGACAGCTGACGTTGGAACATGGATTTTTTTATGTACTTGAAAGCCATCTCCTTCCCCACCAGCCACATCTTGATCACGAACAAAAATAATTTGAACTTTTTCCTCGATAGCCTTTTTTATTACCTTATTGATCGTCTCTAGTAATTCTTCTTTGCGATAAACAGCTTGTTCCTCCTGATTACCCTCTATCAGTTCTTGCTGTGCATCAATCACAACTAACGCTTGTTTCAAACGCATCTCTCCTTTTTTGGTTACTAACCATACTTTACCATAAAGGAGGACTGATCTTTATTATTTTTTTACCTTCGAAACGGTAATTCCATCCCCAATAGGCAAAAGGATTGATTCGAGTTGTGGGTGATTCGCCACCAGCCTATTAAATTTCTTCATGATGTCTGTATATCGTTTTGGTGTCACTTCTGGGTCTGCAACACTACCCGCTGCTAAAACATTATCCATGACAATTAATGCACCAGTATTTGCTAGTTTTATACAATATGCTAAATAATGCTCGTAATTTTCCTTATCCGCGTCAATAAAGAAAAAATCAAAGCGTTTTCCATCAGCGACAAGTTTTTCAAGGCTTTCAAGGGCAGGCCCAGTGAGATAGGTCACTTGTTCAGCAAAGCCTGCATTGGCAAGATTTTGTGCAGCTATCTGTGCATATTTTTCCTCTAACTCTAATGAGGTTAATGTGCCCTCATCTTCAATTCCTCTCGCTAGACAAATGCCACTATAACCACCTAATGCGCCGATTTCTAAAATATCCTGAGCCCCTGTAATCGACACGAGCATCGTCAATAGCTTTCCTGATGAAGGAGAAACAGAAATGGCTGGCATACCCTGTTCCGTAATGGAAGATATGACATTCTCAAGAATGTGATCCTGCTGGGCAAATACCGTATCAATATAGTTATTCACTTTTTTCATGCACATGTTCTCCTTCTTCTATCTGTGAATGGTCAACTGCACTTTCTACTGTCTCGCTTTCATGTATATCAAACAGCTGGCTAAATTCTTGGATCACCATATCAATGGCCTTTAACTCACCTACTAAAATTTGCTGAATGGATTGAAACTCTGGCTGTTCTAATTGCTGTTTAATCGTTGCACGCTTCACATTTAACGTTTCTAAAAAGGCAATTGCTCTTCCTCTTCGGAACGTTTTTGCTCCACGTGGTGCCGTTCCTTCCATTCCTCTGTGACGACCACCGCGATGATGACCTTCCTTCATATGTTCTCTAAATCCTGAACCTCTCATTCATTAAACACTCCTTTTGTATACAAACGTATACATTAATTTAAATAAATTGTATACAAGTGTATACAATTTGTCAATAAACATATTGCTTTCATCGTTCAACATATACTAGGGATAGCGATTACTTTTGAAATGGAGGTACGTGTATTGAAAAGAGTCATAAAATATGTTTTGGCGATTGGCACATTATTGATACTGTCAGGCATATTTTTAATTGGTGCGCAATCTCACTATAATCAGAAGGAAATTAAAATTGCGAGTAAACTTTGTCTTGAAAATGGCGGACACCCTAAAATCATTCGTGATTATTTGGCTCTTAACTATTCCTTTTCATGTCAAAAGGACTGAAGTTTTACACAAGTTAGATACTGCAGTCATTTTTATCTATCATTTGGACAAATGGCTAGCTGGCAAATCTACTTCCATATATGTATAGAATTATGAAGTCCCTCGACCATAAAAAGATTGAAACTATCATTTAAATGGAAAAGGTTTTGGAGACAGATCAGCATGCTATTCATGAATGGGAAGCAGAGAATTTTAGTGTTTATATCAAAAAAAGATTTAAAATCTGACTTTTATTTGACTAATTAATTTTCCGATAAAAAAATAATAGATGCCCGATTTCTACATCTATGGATGGGATTCAGGTAGTTCCATTGTAGTTAATATTCGTTGTTCATGTTTGATAAACTCTCATTCTTCAACACAGCACCTATTGTATACCTCACGCTATATCCTCCTTGTTAAACCTTTCGAACCAAAGCTTGCATACACGAGTTTATGAAGATTTTCTTTAATTAAATCTATCATTGTTATGAATGTATACAAAAAGTAAAAATCATCCATGCAATACCATGCTATATATTATATAAATAACTTATATTAATATAATACTGTTTATATCTCTCCAATTGACTGTCCTAGTTTAAATGAATGAATATTTTAGGAAAGGGAGTATCCTCATTATGTTTCTTCAATTTTCTAATATAGAGAATAGAGTCAGCATTATTGGAGGTGCAGGTCAAGCATTCAATTCTATAGGCAAGGAGATCCATTCAATGACAGATCAAATTTCAGATATTTCAGCTACATCTGAAGAATTTCTGCAAGTGCTGAACAAGTTGCTGCTTCTGTTTCAGAAATCGCAGCTGGAGCTGCCACAAGTAGTTCCAATACTCAAATTTTCACGATAGCCACACAGGATCAAGCCGGAACAATGCAACAAGTAAATTTAGTCGCTACAGATTTAAGTAAAAAATCCGCGTCTTTACAAAGTAAAATAAATAAATTTAAGTTATAAATTAGCCATGAGAGTTCCATTTATACAATTCGAATATGCTAAAAAACACCATATCTTTTTTATAAACATTGCAACTTTAATGCAAAAACTAAACGAATTATAAAAATGTTAATAATAAAGGGTTGCCACAAAATAATCAGCTTTCACTGACTTTTTGGACAACCCTACTTTTTTCTAATTTAATTGCATTGTTGTAATGCAAGTGCCATCACTTTCATAAGTAGAAAATGACGATTCTACCGTTTTGCCTTTGTGCTCCATTTTTATGTTATACGTTTGGTCACGAGGTAGCCATAAATCCATAAATCCATTCGCTAGAGTTTTCATGGTTTCGTCCACTATCACATTACCTTTTGAGTCTTCAATATAGACAGCTACATCCTTATTAGCCAGCTCACCTTGGCAACCAGTCAAGCTATGGTTAGTACAAGGGTGAGTTTCATTTATGTAAGGAGCAATAGAAACAAAAAATTCGTCTTCTGGCAAAGCATATTCTGACTCTTTTCCTTCTTTATCAGTTAAAATCAGCTGGTTTGATGTGATTGAAGCAGATTCGTCTTTAGTTTTGTCCCCGCTATATTCATTCACCAACTCCTTAATATTTTGCATCTCCATTTCTTTTCTAGCGTTATCGTCATTAGAACTCTCTCCATTGCAAGCACCTAGTACAACAGTAGTAAGCAAAGTTACAGCAAAAGCTTTTAATTTCATTTTATTCACCTCTAATTTCTTCATTCTTTCTACGTCGTAAAACGCTGACGACTTATACTATAAACTATAAATAAGAAGAAATTGTGCAGAGGAAGTATAGATTAATTACAAACAAATTTTATTTATTTGAGTATTAGTGACACCAATTCATTCCAATGAAACAAACGTGATAATGTCGCTGATTGTATGATTGATTTTTCAAAATTACATTAGAAACGGTTCATTTTTTCTAGCAAAATGAACCGTTTCTAAATATGTAATATATTCATAAAATTATAATTCATTTCTTGGCTTCTTAAGAGTATCTCATTACCATTCCCATTCAAACTCCAATGTTTTTAGTTTTGACTCATATTCAAAGCCCAATTTTTTTGCTAAACGTTTAGATTCAAGGTTTGTTTCCATCGTTGACCATTGGGGTATTAGTCCATTTTTTATACAATCATCTAAATATGCAGAACACACTATAGTTGCTAATCCTTTATTCATGTGTTTCTCGTCATATGTTTCAACACTAATTTCATGTTTATTCTCGTGTACACAGCAAGAAAAACATGCACTTACTATTTTATTTCCCTTTATAATACAATATCCCAGTCCATAAGTATTAAAGTCTTCAATTGAATACCAAACCTCTTCTAATACTTCAGAAAGAATTCCATCTGGATCGTTCTTAATGACTTCAGTATCAATTTTTTTTATAAGATAATTATCCGGTAAATATTTGTATTGCTCTTTTAAAGAAACGAAAGCTTCAGGATTGAATTGATAATACAACTCATAATCTGGTTCGTATTCTTTATCAGCAATAACATTTTCTAATACCTGTTCCCATATCTCATCTTTTATGACTGCAATAAACCAGGTTCCACCACACGATTCATAAGTATCAATTTTTAATTCATTATCAAGAAAATCACGTAAAGAATTAATAAACTGTTTATTGGTCGCATTCCCAATAAAAATACTGCTTATTCCTGTTACATCTATTAGAGCTGTATTGGGTTCTTGCAGATTGTCTACATAAATTGTCCCTCTATTCATACCATTAATTATTGAATTTAATGTTAAATCATTCTTCTGATCAGGTGTTTGTAGTAACCTTTTTATTTTGTAGTAGTCTTTTTTATCCAATTTATAAATCATAAAATAGCTCAGCTCCTTTCATAATCTAGATAAAATATTTTTTTACTATAATTTTTTCTTAATAAAAAACTGCTTTATACAGGCAGTTACGATAAAGGTGTATGCAACTTTAGTAGCACCAAGTCCTTTGACCCGATTTCGGACGGTGTTAATTCATTTGAAATAAAAGAAAGATCAGCACCTTTTGTCAAAAACTCGGTTGCAAAGGTATGTCTAAACCGGTGAGGATGTAGGTACCTCTTAATTTCCGCATCTATTCCTACTTGCTCCTCAATTTTTTGCATTTGCCTAATTCCTAGTCTAGTTCCCCTTTCAGAAATAAAAAGTGCAGGATACTAAGGGGTTGAGCTTATTTTATCAGTTTTAACAATTCAGGTTAAATATAGTAATGAGAAGCAAATCTAGCCTTCTCAAAAAACTCTCCTTTTTTTGGGGCCACCTCCCCTGTATAAGGGGCCTTTTGAACAATAAAAAAGACGTCAGGTAGACGCCTTTAAAGTTTGATCGATATCCTCTATCAACCTATCCACTTGTTCCTTTGTTATCTTTATGACATATAACTCTGTCTTTTCGATTCCATCTTGATTGGTTAGGTGTTCAGGATATTGATAGTTGTTTGATATCTCTTTGTCCATACAATCACCTCTTCAATAATATATATTCGACATAAAGTATAGCAAACCTTCAATAAAAAGGAAAATATCCATATACTTTCTCACCCATAGAAGCATAAGTATCCGCTATTCCTATTAAACCCCTGTCAATTGAAGGAACCAATTACTTAAGAAAGTTATTACTTACCCAATTTCGCAATTTTTTTAAGATAAAACACCCCAATAGACATAAGGATGATACCATATACTTTCACCATCATATTTCGAATGGCAGCATCCATCGTTGTACTTAGGAGGGCAAGCCCAATAAATGTAATGAGCAGGCCAATGATAATGTGAATGATTCTCATTTTTCTACCCTCTTTTTAATAGGCGATCCCTACTCGCGTTTTAACAAATTCCTTGCTAAAGATTTGTTGGTAGGCAAAGTAGGCAGTATCGGCTACTGATATTTCACTGCCTCCTTCAGGTAAAAAATTGCGTTCCACTCGATAGATTCCTGTAAACGATCCATCTGGTAAATAGGTGGGACAAACGATCGTCCAATCGACATTGGAAACGTGTAATTGTTCAAAAACGTACTGATGCTCCTTAGCAGCAAACGTGGATTTCCGTTTGGATTCAGTTGATTGATAACGAAGGATTGTTGGTGACACTCGACTTTGTAAAATACCTGCAGTGCCAATCGTAATGATTCTCTTAATCTTATGTTGCTCCATAACCTCAAGTATGAGCGAAATACTAGTAGATAAAGTATCGTTACCATCTGTATTTAATGCACTTACTACTACCTCCACATTCGCCATAGCCTGTTCGAGATCTTTCTTATTTAAGACATTTCCCTGAAAGATATGTAAGTTCTTATTGTCCAGCTGTAATTTATGGGGATCACGGACAAATGTCGTTACTTCGTGTTGATCTTTTAACGCGAACTCAACAATTTGCCTTCCCACACGTCCTGTTGCACCCAAAACTAATATTTTCATAGACCCTCACCTCTTCATTCCATTATAACATGCCCCTACTATGCAAAAGAGACACATGCAATATGTGTCTCGGGCTTTTCTATTTTATTTCTAATAGCTCAACATTTACTATAAATGCTCCCATATTATCTTCATTGGCCAGCTCATTGATAATCGATTGAATTTCACTTTCTGTGCTTTTTTCTATTTCACTACCATCGTGTAATTGGATGGTGATGATTTGACGGTTGGGAGAATCTACTAAATAGCCTACCGTACTGTCTGGAGAATATCCTGCCTTTCGTATCGCTTGTATGATCTTCTGTGTAAAATTAGTCACTTGTAATTTTTCACTAAACTCTTCCGCATAGGTCGGAGAATTAGAGAAACTTACGGGTATTGGTGAAGGCTGTTTTTCTACAATCAGCCATGAAATCACCACTATAGCGAACATTAGTAAAAAGAAACCTTGAAGTATTCTCTTCATACACTCGCTCCATTTCACCTTCATATTAACAGGCGGAAATCTAGTATTTCACCCCTAAAAACTGTTAGTTATGTACGACAAAGTTTCCATTTTTCTATTCAAAGGGCAAATTACCATGAACTCTATTTGTTTCGTTCATAGATTATAAGTGTAAGGGTTGCGCGACCGCTACTAAAAATTAACCATAAGGGAGATTAAAAGATGCAAGATTGTAGATATAATCATTATATGAACTGGGATCAACAAAAAGACGAAGCGAAAAAATGCTGGGAGAAAAAATGTGAGCATAGGTGCAAATGCGAACATAAGGAAGAGAAATGCCCTTGCCAGAAAGAAGAAAAATGCCATGAAAAAGATTGCTGTTCCAAAAATGAATGTAAGGGCTGTATTTGCCATCAATTAAGATGCCTGCCTATGGGCACACTTGTAGACGTAGTGTTAGCAGGTGGTTTTAGCTTAGCTGATGTCTTTTTCATCAGCCTAGATCCTAAAACGTGCTGTGCAACATTCTTGGAAGTAACAGATGAAGCAGCTTCTCCAATTATCGTTGATTGCCAACAAATTGTTGTCATAAGAAGAAGCACTATTGCTTAAAGCTTTCTGGAATCGGAAAATTTATACTTTCCGATAAATGTTAAAGAACTATTTATTTTATTTTCTGCCAGGTTGAATCCTGGCAGAATTTATAGGCTTATTCATTGATAATTACTTTCACGATGGGCTCTAGTTTTCCTCGATAAACATCGCCCAAATAATCAACTTCCACTACAACTGCTCTCGGTTCAAAACGCTGGATACACTCTATCAAACGTTTGGTATTCATTTTTTTCATACGTTGGAAGAGTTTACGGATATCTGATCGAATGCTCCATTCTCGTTGTGGGCAAGAGACCGTAAACGTCGATAAAATAAATGCTACATTTTGTAAAATACCGTCCACTCCCGTAGCTTTTCCATTCACATTACTTAATGCCGTTACTTGATGTGTCATGCTATCAACCTTTCTTCTACGTTCATACTGATAATTTTGTTCTCTCGAAAAAGAGCACTTTGTTATTTATGCTTGTTAGTCAATATTTATGAACGTTACTTTGTTTGTACCCCATATTATTTTGGATTAAACAAATACTTAGCTGATAGGTATGCTTTAAAGTTTAGCGAGTAAATGCATAATAGAGAACATAGAGCCAGCTAAAGCAGCCATGGATGATTGCCCATATGATGGAATGATGGACACTCCATGAAATCGTGATCGCTAAAACCGAACCAAAGCCTATGCCATTCTTGACGACTGTTTTGTGCTCCATTTTCTTCACCTTCTTTACTTTTTTCATCTCCCCATCTTGCCGTCTCACCTTATTCCCCTCCTCTATATCTTTGGTTTATGTAACAACTAACAAGGGCATCCTGAGAAAAAAGGATGTGTGTTGATGAACGTATTCATAATGGTTACCATCATTGTCATACCTGCTGTCATGGTCTATCTTCAGCAAAAAAGTGATAAAATGCGCCTTGTTTTCAATGCGTTAGGTGTCGTATCAGCCATTCTTTTTGGCTATATTGCCGCTACTTCTATAACGCAGATTATTCTTGAGGATGTGGTCTTTATGACAACGATTCACGCTGTTTTCTTAAATCCCATTTTTCTACTGACAGGCGCGTATTTAGGTTTATTTTTCATTCAATACATGATTGATATCACAATACGTTTTAGGGCTAAGCCTTAACGATGTTAATAAAAATCACAATAGACGCGCCATTTCTGTTCTGTTGGATTATAAAAGAAATAAAAATTGCCATTATCCACAATATTCAGTTGTGCCTTGGCATCTGAGGCAATTTGGAAGACAAAAGGTGTATCTTCACCAAAATTATAGCCACTTTGACAAAAGGTCGGGTAGCCGCCAATTTTGTGTTGCGGATACAGGTCTTCGAGGATATCGTCAAAATAATTAAGATCCTCTTCATGCTCCAACCTTAGTATGTCCTCTTCTATTTGTGCAGGAATACCCCCGCCATCCCATACAGGATAATCATTGTGAATATGCTCTGCTTGCAAAGGGAAGGCTCGAATATGGTCGTGCTGCCAGTCCCGCTGTACTAGGTTTTCTAAAGTTGTATAGGCTCTTATTTCAAAATAGGTGCTCAAATCATCCTCCATTAGATGATCAAAAATATTCTCATGGACAAATAGTGTTACCAATTGAAATGGCTGTAAAGCTAGAGGAACATATGGCAAATCTTTTAAAAATAATGTAGCGAGCGGTTGAAAGTCGGAAGGTCGATCCTCCTCTAGTAAAGACCATCCCACAAAGCCAATCCAACTTTCTAAAAGTTCATGGGTTGGACGGAAGCCACCCGTCTGGAATATGGTTGCTTGCTTGGCTAGCTGAGATTGGATATGTTTAATGCTCATGCGCAAGTTCCTGTTGACAGCAGCAATCCGTTATATGATCATTGACCATACCGACTGCCTGCATAAATGAATAACAAATAGTACTACCAACAAATTTAAAGCCGTCCTTCTTCAATTGTTTACTCATGCGATCACTACGATCTGTTGTCACTGGTACCTCTGCCATAGTTGGCCAATCATTTACAATTGGTTGATGATCGACAAATCCCCAAATATATTCAGAAAACGAGCCATATTTTTCTTGTATTTGTAGAAAAGCTTTAGCATTCGTCACAACGCTAGCTATTTTTAATTTATTGCGCACAATACGTGTGTCTTGCTGTAATGCCAAAAGCTTGTCCTCTGAATAAAGTATAATTTTTTTAGCATCGAATTGATCAAATGCCTCTCGATAGCCCTCTCGCTTTTGTAAAATCGTCCACCAGCTAAGTCCTGCCTGTGCTCCCTCTAAACAAAGCATCTCAAATAAATGCTGATCATCATAGACGGGCACTCCCCATTCTTTGTCATGATAATCTACATATAACGGTTGATCTAGCTTGACCCACGAACATCTTTTCATCGTAAAACCCCCTATGTTTATGTATTATTTAATGGCTGTGATACATAGCCATCCTTTACTTGTTTTTTCACTTATATATACCGTTTGGAAACCGGTTTGTTTCAATAACTCCTTCATAGCTGCCGGTGTTTGGAAAGCCTCCATATGGTAATTCATTTTGTAGTACTCGGCTATGACAATAAATTTCCCACCATTTTTCAATACCCTCCAAACTTCCCCAACATCATGTTCCAATGATGGCCAAAAATAATGGGTTTGAAAAGCTGTAATTGCATCAAAAAATTGGTCTTCATATGGAATTTGAGACACACTTGCCTCCTTAACAATCATGCTGCCACTTGCGACATTCGCTTCATTCATTTTGATGGATTCCCGTACTGCCTGTGCAGAAATATCAATCCCATAAATTATACCATTGGGATTCAATTTCGATAAAATCCGGAGTGTTTTCCCCCCGCCACAGCCAATGTCTAACACACGGTCCCCATCATTGATGGCACCCTGTCGAATAAACCAGCTATTCATGCCACGATGAGCGATATTCATGATACGGAGCATCCATGAGCCAATCCATCCTTTTGGGTTTTTTGCCTGTTCAATTAACGATTGTAATAATGACATATCGGTTCCCCTCTCTTCAAAGTCGATGTGGATTTTATCCTTTTTTTACATGTATACCCTGTATATAATGATAGAAAGCACATCAACGACAGAAGCTCTTATTAGTTTGTACGTGTAAAATAGATTTTTGTTTCGTTTTTTATCGAATCAATAGAATGGAGGAGTTTTGGATAATTCAACAAGCAGAGCAACAGGATGCCCTTACTGCTGCCACATTAGCTTTATTGCTGTGGCCCAATCATACGGTAGAGGAATTTACTGAAAGCATGACACAAGTATTGCAGGATGACAATGCAGCCATTTTCTTAGCTTACGACCATGACAAGGCGATTGGCTTTGCGCAATGTCAGCTACGAACAGATTATGTAGAGGGTACAGACTCTAGTCCAGTCGGCTATTTAGAAGGATTATTCGTCCTGGAAAACTACCGACAACAAGGCTATGCTAGACAGCTTGTGGTGCATTGCGAAAAATGGGCCAAGCATATGGGGTGCTCAGAGTTTGCAAGCGATTGTGAATGGGACAATACTGAAAGTCTACAAGTACATTTACAACTCGGATTTATGGAAGCGAACCGTATCATTTGTTTTACTAAAAAATTATAAAAAAAGCGAAAATAAAAAATCACAAGAGCTTCAGATTTCGCCTTGTGATTTTTTGCATCTATATATAGGTTAATTTAAATATGTATGGTTAGAAATATTTCGTTCGCGCTCATCGATAATTAAATGGATCAATAATGCCAGCTGTTGTTCTATTCGCATATTGTTTAGATGTAAGATATCAGCAATCGCACTTTTTTGCTTCTCTGCTAATTCAATTTCCTCTAACATTAAAAGAATTTCCTCTTTAGTCAGCCCAAACATCTCTTATCACCTCCACTCCTTCTTTAATTATTATTTTAAACAAATTACACACACTTCACAAATAACATATAATCATCTTTAGATATGAACCATTTTTACTAATTATAGGCTAATTTACCGAAACTAATCAATCTATTATCTATAATTTCTTAATATTTTTTTTACATCAATTTGAAACTTTATTATATAAAAAATAACATTTTAAAAATATTATACCATTTCACTTCCTAATATTTCGGAATATTAAAGAAATTGAAAAGAAGTTGTCTATACCATTATAAAAATAATCAGTCAATTTGTCGAATTATAGAGTTTCACTGCATATTTATCTCATCATTTTTGACACAAACACATTACTTTACCCGTTTAAATAAAATCGAAACTTTCTGGATGCCTGCCACAAAAAAAGTAATTTCAAAATTGAAACTACTTATCTTAGTTGTATAATCGGTTATTAAATTATTTTTTTAATATCATTTTTCAGCATTTCTATATGGCTTTCATAATTTGTTTGTACCATCTCTATTTGTGATACTCTAGAAGTCGTGTCCTTATGCCAAGTTGTTGTCTGAACATGCTTTTGCACATATAACTGACTGTTCTCCTGTACCACCGCAGGAGCCTTTACGGCACTTAAATCTGTATCACGTATTTCTAGTAAAGATTGATTGGACAACGCTAAAAATGGGCGTGCTGCTTCGTCTACTTGGCAATGCTCAATACGACCCATTGAGCGATCAGACCACATTATCGCATACGTACTGTCCCCACAGTCTTTAAAATGGCTGTTGGCTACCTCAAAAATGGCATCGATACATGTAATCCCGTTGCCTTTCATTTGTTCAAATGTACAATGCTGTGTAAACAAACGGGCATTGTTAATATAAACATGATGCCTTTCTAGTTCACGAATGTTTGTATGATGAAGCATAATTTTGGCATGATCATTGCCATAAATACCACCTGATTGCCCAAATTGAATAGTCGATTGATTGAGCTGTAGCCCGCTTGCATCCACAATAATATGAAATTGCTGATGGTTTTGGATTTGACATTCGGTCATCGAAACATCTGCTTCATCTACGATGGACATACCAACCGCCATGCCATTATGGATGTGACATTTGCGAAACTCTGCTTTGCTATTTTCTATCAGCATTTGTGCTTTCACATGACGATGAAACTGACAGTCATAAAATTTAGCCTCTGTTTTTTCTCCCAAGTACAGCCCGAGTCCTTGCCCATCTGAAAAAATTGAATCAGATACCATAACCTCGCTACGGTGTACGATCATATTCGTGTCTTGATGATTGTTAATCTCACAGTCATCCATACGGAAAATCGTATCATCGAATAGCTGAATACCAACCCCCTGTCCTTGATGAATCAGGCAATTAGTTATTTCCAGCTCACTAGACGCCGCTACAATTTGCTCCTTTTCATGACCATGAATTTCACAATCCTCCATGACCATCCTCACATGACGAATCGCAAAAATACCATGTTTCTTCCCTTCCAGCAGCAGACAATTGCTTAATGTCATCTCACAGTTTTGCGCAATAATTTGAGATTTCACATGATGCTCAAGTGTTGTATCAACGAGGATAACACTGGAACCATTAGCAACACGTAGACCAAAATGATTGAGCGGTGTAGCAAGCACAGCACAATTTTTCATCAGTAAGCTACCATAGCTGACCATAATCTGTGTGCGAATCAATTGCTCCTCAATAATACAATTTTCTAACTGTAGATCTCCTTTCACATAGAGTCCCTGCCCTTGGCGAAAACGTAAATTGCGCATATCCACATGGGTCTGGTAGCGGATAAACACGCCACCTTTAATTGTGACATTGCCAACTCCATACAATGTCAGCCGCTTCGAAATATCCAAGCTCTCCTCATAAATACCATCTCGAATTTCAATCATATCCCCAGGCATAGCCTCTTCAATTGCCTGCCCAATGCTTTGGTACCGATGCATAATACTTCTCTTTACTACAAGTGTTGCCATTTACACACTCCTCAGCCTAAAAATGATCGTATCCTATTTATATACCGAACAGGCTTGTGGTTATTCAATTTTGTGTAAAATTACTGGATTATGCGTGGATTCGCTTGTGAGGATTGAAGATTTTATGACGGTTTATGGCAGTCATGGCACGCCTTCATGTATACGTATATGAATGGATTCGAAAAAAACCAACAAAGAATGATTTTCATCTTTGTTGGTTCTTATTACGCTCAATTATTTTTTTCTCTTCACAAAAACAAAGGCAAAAATAGCCGCAAGCACTACTAGGATAGCAATGACCCACACTGTGCTTGAGTTAGATGATGTCGTCACATCCGTTTGCTGCTCTTCTCTTGGTGTGGCATTCGATGACTGTACCTCTTTCGTGTCATCTGCTGCTACCTGAGCAGAGCTAAATTGCACATATTGAAGTGTAGCTGCATTGGTTGCTGGTGCATCATGACCTTCCCCGTGACCTTCTTCATGATCACCATGTCCTTCTTGGTTGTCATCATGTCCATGGTGGTGATCTCCAGCTGTCGTAAAAATAGAACGTTCTAGCTGTTGACCTACCCAGCTTTTAGCATCAGTTGATTCTGCAAAAATACGAGGGTGTCCTGACAGCATATACGTTTTACCGTTGATGATAATACCCGTTTCATCACCTGTCACGACATCTTCAATAGTACCAGTTGGACCTTCAGCAAAGCCACCCATTTGAAGTAGCGTATGGCCGCCCATATCATCATCTAGGTGTTCCGTTAAGAAGGCAATATACTCCTCCTTCGTCATCGTTGCATCTGGGTTCTCTAATTCAAGTTTATGATGAAAAAGTGCTGTATTTATTTCCTTGTATGTAAGGTCGCCCTCTAAGGAAGAAATGTATTCTTCTTTTTGTGCTGCTTGTGCTAATTCATCCACTGTTGCTCCTTCAAGTCCAAAGAAGCCACCTACCCAGCTTGCAAAATCTTTGCGTGATAAGTTGTCAGTTGGGTTTAAGGCCATATCTTTGCCGTTATACCCAAGAAGCCCAATACTATGTAACACCATTATGTCCTGAATATTTAAGGTTGTTTCAGGGACATCCGTAAATAGTGTACTTTTATCCATCGTATGGGCGTAGGCAGCAGGTGCCATGAATAAAGTACTCATTAGTAATAAAAGTAAATATTTTCTCAAAATGATTCCACCTTCCAATACATAGTATACAGCCTAAATGTGATGGAAGTTTGAAATTAACGGGACAAATCGTTACAGTGCAAATCGGCGTATTAAACTATTTAATTGCTCGGCCATCTCTGCTAGATGCTCAGCACTTTGTTTAATTTCTTCCATAGAGCTAACGGACTGTTCAATTGTGGCAGAGGTCTCCTGTATGCCTGCCGCTGACTGCTCGGAAATAGCTGCCATTTCATCTATGGATTTATTAATCGTGACCGTATTGTGAACGACATCATCTAGCTCAGAGGACATTCCTTCAATATTTCTAGCAATGGCCTCTATTGCGTCGGCAATATGATGGAACGTTGCATTGGTGGTCGTAATTTGCAATGCCCCTTTCTCCACTTCGCCATAGCCCTGCTCAAGAGAAGCGGTCACTCTACGGGAACCATCCTGAATGTTACGGACGATATCCGTAATATCTTCCACAGAACATGAAACTTGCTCGGCTAATTTTCGGACCTCATTAGCCACTACGGCAAATCCTTTTCCTTGTTCCCCTGCTCTGGCTGCTTCAATTGCTGCGTTCAACGCTAGTAAATTTGTTTGTGCTGCAATGGTTTGAATGACTGTGACAAGCTTTGAAATTTCTTGTGTTTGCTTGCTTAATCCGTCAACCTGATCTACTGCATCCTTCACAATATGTTGAATTGCTCCCATCTGCTTTGTAGAGGAGGACATTAAGTCGCGTCCTTCCTTTGTTAAAGCTTTAACATCCTGAGAATAGTGTTGAACGTCTTTATTTCTTTGATGAACAGAGGTTACTTTTCCTGCAAAGTCGTTCATAGAAGTTGCAACATCCGTCGTATGGCTGGCTAGCTCATCCGTCCCTCTTGCAATTTCCGTCATCGTATTGACGATTTGGTCTGTCCCCGTCTTTACTTCTGATGTTGATTGCAATAGCTCCTCACTATGGGCCGCTACGTCATTCGATACCGTTTGAATATGCTTCAATAAGCGATTCAAAATATCCGCCATTGTGTTGGTTGCCTCCATTAGCTGGCCCACTTCGTCTTTCGATTGAATTTTTAAAGGAGGACCGCTTAAATCGCCATTCGTCATTTGTTGCATCCGCTCCGTTAATGTCATAATAGGTCTTGATATACCGCGGGCACTCAATAGCTCAACAATAATCGCTATGACAAAAATGAGTAAACCTACGACGATGCCAATAAGCTGCTTATTCTCCCCAGTAACTATCATGTCAGCGCCTACCTCATTGATCGCTTGCTTCCGTTGCTCTGCTAAACCTTCATAGCCTTCACGAATAGTCGTTGCTGTTGCATCCATTTTCGTAATGTTTTGGATAGCGAGCTCCACATTACCTCGGTCATATACAGCAAATACTTGTTGTTCAATATAGCGGTTCCATTCCTTCGCCTTTTCTGCAAGTTTGCTGAAGTCTTCAGAGCTTGTTATGGCTAATCGTTTTTCTTCGTTGCTCGCTGCACGTGCTACATTGTCTTGAAAAATATCTTTATACTTTTCATCGCCAGACAATACATAGCCTCTAGCCGCAGCTATTCTTAAGTCAATGGTTTGTGCTTGCTCGTAATCAGTCGTTAATAGCTGTAATTCTTGCTGAACAATTTGTTCTGTTGCATAGTTACTTTGCTTAATAGCAAAATAGTTGTACACGATATATAACGCCATTATCGTAATGACAATGCTAAAGGAAAAAACAATTCTTCTACTAATTGTTTTGAATGACATATGCAAAAACTCCTTATTCTTCGAATCTATTCCATAAAAAGTAATCTACCATTTTCATTAAAAGATTGGTGGCTTTAGGAATTTTTGCTATATTTCCAGAAATAACTTAGTCAATTTTGTGTATTTTATAGCATCTTTCACCATGAGTAATTTGTCCCAATCAATCCCAAGCATGAAACATGACGTCTCCAATAGTTTCACTTTTGAAATATACCATCGATTGAAACATGCACATATCTTGTTCAATTAAATGGTCGGCTTCAAAACCAGTAATTCCTTTCCTTTTGTGCATCCAATCACTCCTTCAAGTTTGTCTCTCTATGGACCTTCTAATTTAAATAGTCATATTCCTACCAGATTGTTCAAATTAATTTAAAATAAAAAAACGCACCCCATTGGTTTGGGGTGCGTCTACTTGATTTAGCCTACTACTTCTTGGTATTCAGGATGCTTTTCGAACTCAGCTTTTGCGAAAGGACATAATGGTATGACTAGTAACTTTTCTTTTTTCGCATAGTCGACTGCCGCTTTGACTAATTGCTGTCCAACATTTTGACCTCTTAGATGCTCGCCTACATGTGTATGATCGAGAATAATTCTACTTTCCCCTACACGTACGAAATGTACCTCTGCCTCACTATTCTCCTCGTTGCCGATATAAAATGATTGGTTACCTTGTTTAATTTCCATGGCTTAATGCTCCTTTTAAATTTTGTATTTTAATGCGCCACTTGGACATCGATTGATAACTTCTACTACATTTTTGACAGCTGCTTCATCTGGTGCAATCCAAGGCTTTGCTTTAACATTAAACACCTCTGGCAAGCCCTTTACACATTCAGCCGCATGTTGACACATGTCCTTATCGAAATAAACTGTTATCTCTTTTCCTCTATAATCACGGTACCCCATACCTAACACGCCCCTCACAGTAAGTTTATTATTCAATTGGTGTTAATTTTTCCTCAATTTCCTGCCGCCGTTCCTCTAAAAATGGTGGCAAATCTAAACGTGTTCCTAAATCCTCCACAGCAGTATCTACGGTAAAGCCTGGTCCGTCTGTCGCTAGTTCAACTATTATGCCATGTGTTTCTTTCATGTAAATACTTGAAAAATAGTAACGATCTGCTTTCCTAATAATAGGAAAACCAAAGTCTTTTATTCGTTGTTCCCACTGCTCAAGCTCTTCCTTATCGCTCACGCGGATGGCTAAATGGTGAACACTACCTCTTCCAGGTTTCTCTTTAGGACCCTCTTGCTCGACAATGACAATCTGTCCTTGTAATTGGTCTTCCTCTGCTTGAAAAACAGCTTCAGTTAAAGTTTTTGATCGTTCTTTGTAGCCAAATAATTGTACGATTGTTTTCGCAGCATCCTCTAAAGAGCTTACAGTTAGTTCCACGGGGCCCATCCCTAAAATTTGATGAGCCATCTCAACGGATGAATGTTGCCACTTTGTCCATTCTTGTGGAATAGGCTTGTCCTGATTATTTAATAACACTAGGCGTAGTCCGTCTGGGTCCTCAAAATAGATCGCATCCGTGCCACCATATGTTGTTATATCACTGTGCTCGATCTGAAATTCATCCAATCGATTTTTCCAGTACATTAAGCTGTCATAGGAAGGTATGAGTAAACCAATTCTTGTAATCGCATCAGTACCACGATGTGTCCGTCCAGCGTGCGATAATTCAAAAAATGTTAAGCCTGTACCAGGACTACCTATCAAATCACCGTAAAATAAATGATACATACTGGGATCATCTTGGTTAACTGTTTTTTTCACACGACGAAGTCCTAAAATATGGTTGTAAAACTGATGATTTTCATGAGCATTTTTCGTAATCATTGAAATATGATGGTGTCCTGCGATCTTTAACATAGAATATTCTCCTATCTGTTATGCTTTTAAATTAATGCTTGTTCAACTGCCAAAACATGTTTGTGTTTGTTTAAAGTACTATTACGAAATTATTATCTCGATTTAATTTATCTCTAATTCGAGATAATAATAACACGATTTTTAATAGGTAGTCAATCCCCTTTAATCGTCAGTTCATCACATTAAAAATTGCATGATTTCCTGAAGAATTTCATCTTGCTCCCGACCTAATGTCATTAAATGCTTGGAGTTTTCAAAGCCTTTTTTTAGCTTCTTCACAGAATGAACTCGCTGATAAATAGTGTCGGCACTCTGCGCGTATAAGTCCTCGTCTCTTTTGCCGTAGAAAATAGCAATTGGCATCATGATCATCTCAAGCTGTTGCATCGTTTCTTTAATAAACTGCTGAAATCCAATCATCGCGTCCAATGGCATGTCGTTAAACGGCTTCATTTCATTTGTAACTTGCGGCTCTGATTTACCCTCGATATGTTTATAATTATAAGCATAGTCAATGATTCTTTGTTTTAGTTGTGCAGGTTCCTTATCAATCGGTACCGATAACACAATGATTTGCTCTAGCTTTTCTAATTGTGCAAGTTTCAATGTAAAAATACCACCGATGGATAAGCCGATAACGGAAATTTTTTGATAGCCTTCATTCAGCAAAAATTGGTGCGCTTTCACCACATCTTGCCACCAGTCCTCAACTTTGTACTGTAATAACAGTTCTGGCTTATGGCCGTGTCCTCTGTAAAGAGGTACATAACAGGTAAAGCCCTTTTCGTGTAGCTTCGTCGCCACTTTCTTCATATCTCTTGTATGACTTGTAAAGGAATGTAAAAGCAAGACTGCCCGTTCATTTCCTTTCAAGTATATTTCTTTAGCCGGTAAAATAGTTAGCACAACATCAGAACCTTTCTTCACGTACATCATAATAGAAGGTAGCCTCATTTAAGGCTACCTTCTTGTTGTATTTATAGCATAATCGAAAGACATATGCCACTGACCACAGCATCATATCATGCCGAATTTTTATTGCTGCTAGGCTCCCACAAATAATACAGCCTGTCCAATCGCAATAAAAAAGGCCTCATGCTGAATAGGACTGTTGTCTTCAATTTCTAGTGTAATGTCAAAATGAGTTTCGCAAAAAGTTGCTTGCCAACGTGCTATCGGCTCCTCATTCCACGTAAAGATCGACCAGTCTTCCATTTCTTTGCTGAGCTTAATTTGATGCTCTCCATCTGTAATAAGTAAATCAGGAATCATAATTTGCCAGCCATCATAGGCAATCATATAGTCTTTTCCCGTCACTAGATCCTTGCCTCGGAAATGCACGCGACCACGACGGGATACTTTTTTACAAGTAAATAAAGGTTGACCATGATGATCATGGACGTCAAAACGAACAAAATAACGAAAATCCATCGTCTTATCGAATGCTTTTTTAAGAGCATTGGAATAAACACGTTGAACCGTTGATGATGTCTCTCCTAATTCATTTAAAATAGAGACCATCTCTGTAGAATCTATTTCCATTGGCTGTTTATATGTATAGGTTTTCAATCGACTCGCTCCTTCAAAACAATTGCTTCCTTTAAACTAACATAAAATAAGCGCCCAATTCAAAGAAAGTATTGGGCGCTTCAATTATTATTTTTGGTGTAAGTATATGTTTACGGAGAATGGTTGGAACTCCACTCCTTGATAAGCTGATGGTTTGAATGGTATGTTTGTTTTTTTGTTATTCGTATCTACTCGAATTCCTTCACCTGCCGATGGAATGGCTAAATAAGGTGTGATAATTAACTTTTCAATATTTTTTTCTGCTGGATCAAAGGATTTTGTGCTGCTCAATTTCCATATGCCATCATCAAATTGAGCTTTTCCACCGCCTGAATGGGAAGCGATTTCTCTACCTTGTCCATCTGTCAGCATGAATTCTATAGTGGCTGGTGGATGGTCGATGGTTCCCTTCACAGTGGCTTCATAGTCAAGTGAAATCCCAGATGGACTAACGGAGATGTTGGAAACATGAAGCTGAATTCCATCAATCTGTTGCTGGTGATTCACAGGAATTTGGACAATCTCTGTAATCTTTTGAATCGGGGTAGAAAACGTCCATTTCTCGCCGTTTTCTCCTTCTAATAGTAGACCCAACTCAAAGGTATCCGGCATATCCTCTACCAACTTTACATCTAACGTACTAATTCCTGTCCGAGCTGAGGGGCTTAGAATATTTTCAGAATAACTACCTGTACTTACATTTGGTTGGGCACCATTGATGGTAAAATTCATGCCTGCTCCGAAATAGTATTGACTCAATTCCCGATCAGATTCGATCGTTATGCCGGCCGTTATATGAGATTCATCATATAGCACCTCATCCACCGTTACCGAAATGCCGTTGATGGTTTGTGTTTCCCCAACAGCTTTCGTTAATCCTTGTTCACTGGCTATTTTTAGCCCTGGTAAGCCTGATTCTTTGAATACTGAACCAATAATAGGCAGCTTGGACAAAGTATCTGCGAATGTTGGTGACACATAAGCTCTGCCAATAGTCATACTAAATACAGCAACAGCACTAGCTACATATATAAGATGTTTCCGTTTGTCTTTTCTTTTTAATATAACGGCTTCACCTAATTCATCTGCTTGTTGAATACCTCGAGCAATTGCTGCTCTTACCTCATCTCTTGGAAATTCAGGAAGGGTCAATGGCTCTTTCATTGATTGATGCACTCCTTTCTAAGTGTCTCTTCAATTGTTTTTTCCCTCGATGCAAATATGTTTTAATGGTACTCTCAGGCTTTTCCATCATGTCTGCAATTTCTTTAATCGACAAATCATGATAATAAAATAAAATGATAGCTATCTGCTGAGACTGTTTTAACTGTTGGATGGCTTCTGATAAATCAAGAGGGTTACCGATGAAATATTCTTGATCATGTAACCGATCTAGTAAATCACTTTCCTCAAACGGAATCACTTTCTGCCCCTTTTTCAGTAAACGATAGCATTCATGAATTAAAATGCGAAACAGCCATGTAGAAAAAAACACTGGATTTTTTAGTTGATGAACTTTCAAATAAGCTTTACAAACCGCTTCTTGGATAGCATCCAGTGCATCCTCTTTTTTACCAACGTAAGATAATGCCGTATAATAAAGTTTTTCTTCCTCAAGAACAAGTAGTTGTTCAAAAGCTTCTTTATGCCCTGCTATTGCTTGTTGAACAATTATTAAATCGTGTTCCACGCTTTTTCCCTCCTTTCGATACTTAGAGTCATTCACCCAAGTAAAAGGTTTCATTTTTATTCATTATTTTAGGCACAGAAAAAAGTAGACTACTTCTTTCATAGTAGCCTACCGGATTTTCTTTATTTATCTAATTTAAACGTAATGTCTCCTACGCCTATTTCTGATTTGATTTCTAGCACAACATCTGCCTTATCATACGCTTCATTGACATAGACACCTTTGCCCTTCGAAATAAGGCCCTCGACATTGGATGAACCTATGCCCTTTTCTGTCGTTAATTTGACACCAACCTTCGAAGGTACAATGACCGTCGTTTGACCTACCCCAGTTTCAATATTCGCTTTAAAGCTTTTTTTCCAATCGCCACCTAAGTTGACTGTGAGATCGCCGACACCTGCTTCAATATCTAATTTTTCAAGTTTCAGTCCCTGTAAATCTAGATTGGCTAAGGAAGCTCCTGTTTCTACCGTCAAATCCATCGGGATATCGTCATTTAATTGGATTGCCCAATTATTTTTAATATTGGAGATGCCTAGCTTCGTCGAGCCTTTATGTTTAATTTCAACTTCTCCTGTATCGCCACTAACATCATAGTTAACTTGAGGGGCTAGCTTTTTAATATTATAGTCCGCCTTGCCCTCAACCCACTCCTTGGCGCCACCAGTTAGATTCATTTCACCGACACCTAGATCAATATCTACCTCTAGTGTCTTCGCTTTATCCTTTTCTACTAAGATGGTCTCTTCTTGCATTTTGTTTGGCATAAACGAAAAGCACCCCGACAAGACGAATACTGATGTGCCCATCATGACACCTAACCCAACTAATTTTTTCAATTTAATTTCCTCCCGCTATATATTCTACCAATAATTTCATTATATAGGAGTGGAACATATAAAATACGACCTTGCGTTTGAAATTCATCTAAGACCTGAGACGTAGTAGTTACGATTGGTGTGGAATATCATCACCTTCTAGCAATGCTTTTAAATTAGCAAGGGACGCATCATAGCCCTGCATATTGAAGCTAACCGTTGTGCCGTTGTCCTGTTCTGCTAAAGACATCGCGATCACCGTTTCTGGAACTTCCAAGTAAAATGAAAAAATCTCATATTTTTTGACTTGCTGGATCGTTAACTGCATTGGCAGTGGATCTGCTAGCTGATTATGGTCATTAGGCATTAAAGTAAAGGTCATCTTTTCCCCTTCAGCCAGTTTAGGGATGTCCCAAGTAGAGCCTGGCGCATACCATTGCGAGAGGGCTTGCTCCTCTGTGATCGCTTGCCATACATTTTCTACTGCCGCTTGAATCAAAATTGAACTGCTCATCCCCAACACCCTCATTTCCTGTTTTTCTATTATTTTACTGAACTTTCCGAAGAGAGGCTACTATTGGTTGTTCTCCATAAATAAAACGCTCCTACAATGACCATCATAGCTACTATATCCAGAGCCATTTGATGACTTGAAAAAATGGTAACGAGTAAACCATAGATAGCCGGAGCCAAAACAATAAAGAATTGATTAATCGTTAAAGCGGCACTAACAGTAAGTCCCACAGATTGAGGATCGGACTGCTCCGTTACACTGGCTATATATAAGGAATACCAGCCTAGTGCGAAAAAGCCCATAACACAGCAAAATAACATCATTAAGCTCTTAGCATGTAAAACAACAGGCATACAAGCGACCATCACAAATGTGGCAAGCATAACAATTATTAGTAAGTGCTCGCGTTTCTGAGCGAAATATCGGTCACTCAGCCAAGCAAGGGCAATTCTTCCTACCATCCCTCCAAGCAAGACCAAACTTAAATACTTCCCAGCTGCTGTTAAGGAATAGCCACCTTCCTGATGTAAATAACTCATCAAATGGGCGATGAGGATCATCTGTAAAGACATCATCACAATGCCCACAAAAAAAATGGGATAGAGCGCTCGATTGTCTTTAATAGCCTTCATCTTTTCTTTAAACGGTATCGGTGTTGCTACAGTCGTATTATGATGTTTTGGCTCCTGATACATGAACAAAAATAGTAAACCGCCACCGATTGCTATGACACCTTGTGTCCAATGCACAGCTGACAGATGGAAATGATGATATAAATAGGTAAGAATTAAGGAAGCGAGAGCCCCTCCGATTGGAATACCGGTTTGGCGAATTCCGATCGCTAAACCCCGATGCTTGTCTGGGAACCATTTCACGATGGCCGTACTACCTCCCGTTTGGGCACTACCATACCAAAAGCCAACAACTATTAATACGACTAGCAATGTCGTATAATGATTCACAGGAATTAAGAGGAACGTACAGACGCCAAGTAAAATAGAGCCCCATCCAATAATTTGTTTTTCTCCTTTTTTATCCATGAGATAGCCAAAGAAAAGCATTGAGAAAATCGGTCCAATATTCACGGCAGAAACAATTAATCCTGTTTGGAATGACGTTAAGTGCCATTCCATTTGATAAAAGGAAGCAACCGGCCCCATCCCGTATGTGACAAAGGTGGAAGCTGTTTGCGAAAGCGTAGCCACCAGTAAAATGATCCATTTATAATATGTATGCATGTAAACCCTCCATAGCTATATACCGCTCTATTTATGCGGTACACTTAGATATCTTGAGTTTACGTTGACAGCTAGCTTACGTAAAATGGAGGAAAATGATAGCGGCTATCAAAAAATTTAATAGGTGTGTGACGAATAACATGAACATTGAAGAAATTGCCATTAAAATTGAGCTTTTAGAAAGGCAAAATTTAAGTAAATCTGCCGAAATCACCAACTATACACAATCGGCCTTAACATCGAAGGTAAAGAAGATGGAAAGTGAAATTGGACAGGAAGTCTTTAAACGAACACCTCAAGGCTTAAAGCTAACAGAAGTAGGTGACCACTATTTACAATTTTTAAAGCAGGTTGCCCAAAAATATGAAGAATTTTTACAAACCGTAGGATTCACTCAAGCCCATATTCAATTTGGAACCTCCCATACGACGATTAAAATATATGGGGCGTCCATCATGAATGCGCTACAAACCAGTCATAGTCCGATCGATGTGGATTTCACAGTCGAATCGAGTACATCGTTAAATCACAAAGTGCATCAGGCGGAATTAGACTGTGCATTAACGAGTAATCCATTAAAACATTATGCGGATTTACACTATGATTTAATGACAACAGAAACATTTGAAGTCATCTCGAGCCCTGCCCATATCATCGATTTTGACAAGCCAACACCTGTGACACTCCTAGTTTTAAGTAAAGGCTGTATGTATTCGAAGGCCTTAGCTCAATGGCTTACTCACAAGAAAGTCCCGTTTACCATGAAGGAAATTAAATCCGTAAGTAGTATTCTTGATTTTCTAGAAATCGAGCATACCTTGGCAGTATTAAATACGAAGTTACTTGCACTCTACCCATGTCCTGACCTGCACTTTTATGAAATGGAGACGTTAAACAAGGTCATTGAGACTGTCTTTATTTATAAGAAGGAAAACTATAAGCATTCTTCTATACTGCAATTAAAGCAGGTAATAGAATCCTTGCTTGAAAGGAATGAACTGGATGATCGTTAGCTCAGGTTGCTCTTTATGCGAATATTTTAAAAAGCCTATATTATTCACGCATACTGCAATATAATAGGTTTGATATTATTAAATACATAGGAGTACATCATGTTTTATTACATCTCATTGTTTTTGGCAGTATTTGCTTTATCTACATCAGCTATTTTTGTTAAGCTTGCTGATGCCCCGCCGGCTATTACGGCTTTTTATCGATTATTTTTTGCGATGCTCGTGCTCCTTCCCTTTTTGTTAGCACAAAGGGGACTACGACAAGAGCTAGCTAACCTGTCTAAAAAACAGTGGGGACTGGGCATTCTATCAGGTCTATTTCTGTCCTTTCATTATGTTTTATGGTTTGAATCATTAAACTACACATCCGTGGCCAGTTCAACGGTTATCGTCACACTACAGCCGTTATTCTCTTTAGTAGGTAGCTATTTTTTATTTAAAGAGCGCTTTTCAAAAGGGGCAATTATTGGCTGTTTGGTAGCGATCATCGGCTGTTTCATCATCGGCTGGCAGGATTTTCAAATTAGCGGACAAGCGCTTTATGGCGATATTCTCGCATTTATCGCGGCAGGCATTATTACAGCCTACTTTTTTATCGGGCAATCTGTACGGAAGGATTTATCACTTATTACCTATTCGATTATCGGATATGGCAGTAGCTCAATCTTCTTAGCCATTTACGCCCTCTTTATGCAGGAATCGTTTTTCGACTATCCCGCATCCACATGGTGGTCCCTACTAGGATTGGCTGTGATTGCAACGATTTTTGGGCAAACGATATTTAATTGGCTATTAAAATGGTTAAGTACAACAGTCATCTCTATGAGTATTTTAGGAGAAACAATTGGCACATGTATTTTAGCTTATTTTATTTTAGATGAAATGATTTCCGTTCAACAAGGGATTGGCATAATCGTCATTTTACTAGGACTTGCCCTCTTTTTACTCCAACAACGAAAGTCTGCATAATAAAAAAACAACGGCAAAAGACGGCCGTTGTTTTTTTATGGCTGAGTAAAGCGAAAGGTCGTACCATCCTTGCTGGATTGTAAAGAGACTTCAATATTCAATGTTCTAGCAATATCTTGGATAATTTTCAATCCAAGACCACTATGTTCGACGTCTGACTGAAAGCCGATGCCATCATCACACATCAGTACCTCTCCCGCTTTAATCGTCACCACTAGTTTTGTTGCTTGGGCATGCTTTAACGTATTTTGAAAGACATTATCAAATAAACGTTGTAACCATAATTCATTACTTGTCCAAATTGCCTCTGCATCTTTTAGATGAAAATGGAGTGCAATATTTTGCATGCGGTATAAGTAACTCCATTTCTTAATCATCGTCTCTAATAGGAAAGCTAGCTGAACTTCCTCCTGAACGACAAAGGCATTTTCGCTCGTATCAATAGACTGGTATTGCAGTTCATTCGTTAAATTCGCAATATAGTGAATTTGCGCGTTTAACGATTCCACCAATTTTGGTTGCTCTTGTAGTTGATCTTCTAAATAAAACAATTGCAAACGAATCGCTGTCAATGGTGTATGGATATCATGTCTTAATTTTTGAAGCAGCTCTTTTTGGAGCTCCTGCTGTTGAGCTAACTCTAATTCCCGATAAGTCGTGCGCTCAATTAAAAGATTGACAGATTGAATTAACTGCCCTATTTCATCCTCACTACGTACCGTTACCGTATCGGGTATCCGTTCATTACTCGCTAGTTCCCGTATTGTTTGATTGAGCATTGTAATTCTAGCTAATAATGAATGGATGGATGTGGAAAATAGTAAGGCAAGAATCCCTAAAGACAGCACAAAGGCAAGAAGCATAACAGGATACGCAAAGGATTCATGGAACGGGATGCCATTATTTTTCGTTTTAAAAGCCTTGTCATAAAGGATGGACATGAACACACTAATACCTAATAATACGATGGGTACACTCCCAATCGCTACCAACAACAGTGTTCTATATTTAGTTTTTAACGTCATTTCTTTATATGGGTATTTAGACGATACCCCTCTCCATAAATATTTTGTAAAATAATGCCTGTTGAATCGTTCAGCTTTGTCCGAATCTTTTTTATGTAGACATTGAGAATATTATGGTTACGCTCATCTAACGGCCATAAATAATCAAAAAAGTGGTCCTTTGTTAAAACTCTGTCACGGTTATCAAATAGATAAAAGAAAATTTTTCGTTCTATGGCCGTCAACGAAATTTCGTTTTGAAGATGGTGATGAAATACTTTACGATGCTCTCCATCAATGAATAAATGCTGAATTTGCGTAAACGTCCCATATTGTTGTACTAGCATTTTTTGGATTCTTAGCAATAGTTCTCGTGGATCAAACGGCTTTGTCAAATAGTCTTCTCCAACTGTTAAACCTTCTAGCTTGCTTTCAATATCACTACGTGCTGATAAAAAAATGATAGGAATATTTAAGCCTAATTGTTTAATGTTTTTGCTTAATTGATAGCCATCCTCTCCTGGTAGCATAATATCCATAATGACTAAATCTACTTCCTGAATGAGCCTCATTATATCTCGGCCATCTGTTTTCCATATGGCTTCATAGCCTTCTCTTTGCATTATCTTTTGAAGTAAATCACCAATCATGGGATCATCTTCTACAATTAAAATTCTAAATCCTTTCATGTTAACGACCTCTCTAATCAGCATTCGTTTTCATAAACTCTATCGCTAGTTGATAGATTTCCTCTGGTTGATAAAGATATATACTATGAGTGCCACTTACCTCTTTCACTTCTGCGTGCGTGAATTGCTTCGCGAAGTCTGCGTAATCTTGGCGATTTTGCTCTGTATACTTTGAATGTTCATTTTCCTTCGCAATAGCATCAACTATTATAATTGGGGTGTCTTGTGGTAATGGAAGCTGTTCTGATTGTAAACTATTTTCATAGACGTGTAACAGCTCATTTTTCATATCTTCATTAAAAAATTGCTTAAAGGACAAAGCTTGATAGAGTTCCTTTTCTTCAGTCGTTAAAAAGGACATATTCAGAACTTGCGGATTATACACCTGCGAGGGTACTAAGCGGTGTAAACCTACCTTAGTAGCTAGACTCATTCCCTTCACCATCCATCTATCCAAGGTACCCATCTTATGCTTTACATACTGACTAGGCAAGCCAATATCTAGAGCGATAATTCCTTTTACTTCTTCTGGGTATTTTTGTGCCCAGTAAATCGCTTCAAGTCCTGATATAGAATGAGGGACAAGAATATAGGGCGGCTGAAGCCCACTTGCCAGAAGTGACTCCCTTGTTTGCATAAGAATGGTATCAATATCTCTTTCATCATGGGCAATCTCACTAAAACCATAGCCTGCTCGGTCCACTACAGCAATTTGATGGTGCTGCGAAAACTTACTATAAAGCCCCTTTAACTCATAAACAGGAGCTGCAATGCCTGACCCTGCCATAAAAACATATGTATCCTCCCCAGCCCCCTCTCGATAGACATTCATGCTTTGACCATTAACGTTCACTATCATGCCGTCATTTCGTAAAATGGCCTCCTCCTTTTGGATCAAACGATTGTGGTACATACTGACCGCTACGATGCCGATCGATACGATGACCCCCAAATAAATAAACATTTTCTTTATGATTTTTTTCATACGCCTCTCCTCTCCGTTGATACTTGTAAGGATACATACGAAAAATTAATATCTAATTAATTTTTAAAGAAATGTTTACTTGATGAGCTAAGAGGCTAGTCAATGAACAGAAAAAAGCTGCCTACATTATGTAGGAGCTTTTTTAGAGTCATGCATTTGGATAGGTTTTCTGTAAAAAGACGATAGACTGTTGAATAAGAGCCTTTAAAATATCTTCTTCAACATCAGCGAGTTTATTAATATAAACGCAGGCTTTCCCTGTTGTGTGTTTACCAAATTGCTGTAATAGCTGCTCTCGCTCACGATCACCTGGGGAAAAGTATAAACTAATTTTTGCCTTGCGAGGGGAAAATCCGACAAGTGGTGCATCGCCTTCATGGCCTGTTTGATATTTGTAGTGGTAATGACCAAACCCAATTATACTTGGACCCCACATTTTAGCCTCATAGCCTGAGACCTCTGTAAAAATGTCCAATAGTCGATAGGCATCTTCTCGCTTTTTTGGATGATCAACACTTTCAATAAATTCAATGACACTTGCATCGGTTTCTTTCGTCTTTAATTCATACATGTGTATCCCTCGCCTTCACAAAATCGGATTGTTCATCCCTATTATTCCCTATTCCGCCTGCTCTAACAATAGTTTTTGTTGGAGTTGTCGATACATCCCTTGTTGTTCCATTAACTCTTGATGGTTGCCTTTTTCAATAATTTCACCCTGTTGTATAACGAGTATTTGGTCTGCTTTCTCAATGGTTTTCAATCGATGGGCGATAACAAAGCTTGTGCGACCCTGCATTAAATGCTGTAAGCCTTTTTGAATATCGACTTCCGTTTGCGTATCCACACTGGATGTCGCTTCATCTAAAATTAAAATATCCGCATTCTCCAAAATGGCACGAGCAATAGCAATGAGCTGCCGTTGTCCCTGACTTAAATTAGCGCCACCCGCTTGAACTGGCGTGTCGTATTGTGTAGGTAAATATTTTATGAAATGATGGGCATTCGCAATTTTTGCTGCTTCCACAACCTCTGCATCGGTCGCATCCAGCTTTCCAAAGCGAATGTTTTCACGAATAGTGCCAGAGAACAAATAGGTATCCTGTAAAACCACACCTACCCGTTGGCGAATTGTAGACATTTTATAGTGTTCAATATTATGCCCATCAATTAAAATTTCACCCTGATCCACTTCATAAAAACGTGTTAGTAAATTAATAATGGTCGTTTTCCCTGAGCCAGTAGGGCCAACAAGAGCTATCGTTTCCCCTGCCTTTGCTTGGAAGTTAATGTTTTGAAGAACTGGCTTCCCTTGCTCATAGCTAAACGATACTTGTTTGAAAACGACATCGCCTTTTAATGACGGTGCCTCAATAGCCTGAGGTCGATCAGCTACCTCTGACGGTTCATCTAGTATTTCAAATACACGCTCTGCTCCAGCTATAGCTGATTGAAAGGTGTTTAACAGATTAGATAATTGATTGAGCGGGCGGAAAAATTGCCTTGTATAGGTGACAAATGCAGCGATAATACCAACTGTCACAAAACCTTTCACCGCTAATAGAGCTCCTGTCCCGATGACTATTGCTAGGCCTAGGTTATTCATAAAGTTATTGATGGGTCCTAATAAGCCCGACGTAATCTCTGCACGTTGTGCGGAGTTTCGCAAGTTTTCATTTTGCCGATGGAACGTATCGATGGATTGCTGTTCCTTGCCAAAAAGCGTAAGTACCTCTGCGCCTGTAATCATTTCCTCAATATAGCCATTTAGCTTACCAAGATCTCGTTGACGCGCCGCATAATTTTTACTGCTGCGTTTGATAATTTGCTTAGTGGTGAAAACGATAAGCGGAATAATGATCAAGGTCACAATCGCTAATGGCCAGCTTAATGTGAACATGGCAATACTAACACCAACAACAGTTAAGATGGACGATACAATTTGCGTCACACTTTGAGCAAGCGCTGTATTTAAATTATCTATATCGTTTGTGACACGACTCATTAAATCACCGAGCGCACGCTGATCAAAAAATCTTAAAGTGAGCGTTTGTAACTTTTGGAACAGTTCTAGACGCAATATCCGAATCGTTTTCATCGCCACATGAATCATGACATAGGTTTGCAGCCATGTCAGAATAGACGCTACCGTAAAAATCACGGCTAATAGGACTCCTAGTCGGATTGTCCCATCAATATCCTTTTTCATCATGTAATCATCAATGATATGGCCTATCATATAAGGCCCCGCTAAACTTAAAAACGTAGAAGCGATGACAAAGATGATGGAAATATACAGGCCTATTTTTTGCTGTTTGACATAGCGCCAAACTCTTGTCAGTGTTGCCTTTTGATTTTTCGCTTTTTCAGCTGGCCCTCCCATACGAGGTCCACGTCCAAAATTCATTTGCTTTGGTTGATTTTGACTCATCCTTCTTCACCAGCCTTTTGCTGCGACGCGTAAATTGCTTGGTAATGTACATTGTTTTGAAGTAGCTGTTGGTGGGTCCCTTGCCCAACTATCTCGCCATCCTCTAGGACAAGAATGACATCTGCCTGCTGTATCGAGGCAATTTTCGAAGCTACCATCAATGTCGTCGTGTCTTGAAAATGGACGGCTATGGCCTGCTGCACATGTTTTTCTGAAGCACTATCAAGGGCTGAGGTAGTGTCATCCAGCACGAGAATAGCTGGCTTTCGAACGAATGCCCGACTTAAAGCCAAGCGTTGCTTTTGCCCACCGGAGAGATTCGTAGCCCCCTGTGACAGCTCATGTGCTATACCCTTATCGAGCCGCTCTACAAATTCACTAGCACAGGCAGCATCCAATGCCTGTTGTATTTCCTCTGCCGTTGCATGTTCATTACCAAGGCGTATATTTTTTTCTATCGCCCCAGAAAACAATAAAGCCTTTTGTGAGGTAAATCCAATATGGTCCCGTAACGTGGATAAAGAGTACGCTGAAAGCGGTTTGTCATCCAAGTAAATGGCTCCACCTGTTGGATCGAATAGGCGCGGTAATAGCTTTACAAGGGTTGATTTACCGCTACCTGTTTTCCCAATGATGCCCACTGTTTCCCCTGGCTTCACTGAAAATGAAATGTTTTTAAGAACATCCTCTGCCGTTTCATAATAACGATAACTTACATGATCAAATTCAATTGCTCCTTTTATAGGATCTGTCCATGCAAGTTCTGCTTCCTTAACGGCAATGTCCTTATTTAAGACATCCACAATTCGTTCTCCCGAAGGCAATGCACGCGCAATTTGCATCAGCACCATACTGGAAGACATTAAACCATTTAAGATAATCGTTAAGTAATTAATAAACGCGAGAATAACCCCTACCTGTAATGTCCCTGCCTCAACCTTAATGGCCCCAAGCCAAAGTGCTGCGACAATCCCTAGGTTAACGACGAACATCGTAAATGGCACAAGCACCCCTACAATTTGTTCTGCAGTGATGAAGCGTTTTGTCAGCCCATCATTCAGCTCACTAAATTGGGATACCTGTTGGGTTTCACGACGAAAGGCTTTAACGACACGGATACCCGCTAAATTTTCCTGTAGCTTCGTATTCACTGCATCAATAGCCTCTTGGACGCGGCGATACAGCACCCCCGAGTACTTCGTGAAAAAATACATAGCCACAATCAAAATCGGCACAATGATAAGAAGTATTGAAAAAAGCTCCCGTGCTGTTACAAAGACGATAATGACTGCCCCGATAAAGAGTAGTGGCCCACGCACAAAAATACGCAACGTCATCATAAACGCGCGTTGAATACTTTCCACATCACTCGTTAAAATGGTAATTAGCTTGCCAGTCGTAAAGGCATCCCGCTCTTTAGCTGAATAGGACATCATTTTTTGATAGAGTGCCTGTCGAACATCCGAAGCAAAATGAATCGCTGCCTTCGAGCTATAATACGAGCAACCAATCCCACCAACAAGCCCAAGTACCGCACTTGCTAGCATCCATACAAACATGCTTAGTACATAAGCATGATCTCCATTAGCAATCCCTGTATCAATCATATGCTGCATGATCGTCGGCTGAATTAAATCCATTGTCACCTCCAGCACCATTAGAAGGGGCGCTATTAGGGTGAAAAATTTATAGGGCTCCAAATACTGCCCTAATTGTTTTATTGCCTGCATACATTCGTCTCCGTTCTATTTAAATCCCATTCGTTCCTCATTATAACTGAAAACTATTCCCATTTGGCACTATTTTTTCGAGACACGTAATAGTTGAGATTTAACTAATTGAGGAGATATCGTCGAGCATATGGCTGATATCCATCCAAATAAAAAGCCCCCATGCCTATACAAAGGGCACTGAAAAAGTCCATATCTTTTTTCATTTGGCACTGTGACTCTATTGTTGTTTTCCGAAGCATTCCGCTCGCTTTCCGCGGGCGAGCGATGCTTCTCCAAACAACGCAATGTATCATACTATTATTTTAGTCACGCTTTCCTTTATAATAAAAGAATTAATATGCAGGTGGTGCCCCAATGATTTCAAATCAGGAAACCCTTAATTTAAGTCCATACATGGCAATCTACGATATTGTTGTGCCAAAAGATAATATGCTTCCCCAGATCAATGAACTTGTTGATTTTACATTCATTTTAGAAGAGCTAAAAACAAAATATTGTTTAGACAATGGACGTAATGCCATTCCTCCAATTCGCATGTTTAAGTACTTATTATTAAAAGCGATTAATGATGTATCAGACGTCGACCTAGTAGAGCGCTCAAAGTATGATATGTCATTCAACTATTTCTTGGATATGGCACCAGAAGATCCAGTGAGACAGAAATAAGGCACTTCCTGTTCAAAATTGAACAAGAAGTGCCTTATTTTTATCTGAAAAAGGTTCGCTTTTATGAAAACGTAAGTTTTTCAGTGCCCTCGTCTATTCATGGAGGTCGCTTTAAATAATTCTTGTACCGCTCGTTGGATTATTTTCAAAGCAATCGTTTTGCTCAAAACAAGCCCTATTGCATTGAATTTATCTGTAGTTTTTCAAAATTTCTTTGGAAAATTTGGTGGGCCAACTGCTCTTTCTCGGGATCAACACCAAGTAAAATAACTGTACTTGGTCCGGCTGATTTGGTCATATCATGTGAACATTCAACTAATTGCTGGCCAAAAAGGCGCACACATTCACCATGAAGTCCCTTTGATCCGACAGGCCACACTTGCTGAACGATTTCCGCCAGCCATGCCTGATAAACCGGTTGCAGCTGCGCCACATCATCAGGGTGTGCTAATAGTTCCTCGCCAACAAGTGGTAAGCCGTATGTGTACCAACTAAGCTGTGCAAGCTCCAATGCTTTTCGCTGTTGTATTTCCCCAAGCATAGTAATCGCTATACCAGACTGTAAAGTAGGCATATTGGATTCCGAACTACCAGCAATGGCTGGGCAGGAAAGGCCCGTTTCCTCGAACACTTGCTGAATTCCTCTTTCATAGCGTGACCATGCAGCATCCCCTGAAAAATTAGCGAGTAGAATTTGAATAGGAAGTGCCTGTGCAGCCAGTTGCTCTAGAAATGTCACACGGGCTGTCATATAGGCTGTCAATTGATCGGATGCCAGCACAGCATCTTGTGGCTTTTCCCCGATGGCTGCCGCATTATCCATTGTCGCAATAAACGTGCCCACTTTCATAGCATTTCTCACTAAACTCGACCTGCCTTACGCACAAAAACTTTTGACAAAATGGGCATGACCACCGCGACAATCATTAAATTAATAGCGGTTGCTATGAAAATACTCGCTAAAGCACCCCAGAAAAAGGCAGGACTAATAATAAAATAAAATGGCAGTGGGGCAACGATGCCGTTTAATACTAGGGCAACTGGCCATTTCCAAACATGCATGCCTTTTTTATGCATGACCCCAAAAATCCAGACAACGATAAACATCTCTACAGCAATAATTACATGGAGTGGGCCAAGTGGGAAGCCAGCAGTTAATGCGCTAATAAAATGACCAATGAGACCAGCTACCCCAGCTAATATTGGCGATAGAAAAACAACACCTAAAAAGGCAGGTGCTGAATCAAGAGCTGCCGTTGAAATAAAAGCGGGTACTTTAATGGCTGCTCCTACTGCACAGATGGCCGCAACCATAGCCGTTAGTATCCATTTCATTAATTTTTGTCGATCCATTGCATTTCCTCATTTCCGTTAATATGTTGACCTCACTTGAGTTGCTCGCCAATCCCGTACCAAATACGTACGACTTGCTCTGCTTCAGCAAATAATGCTTGGTATAGGCGGCCACATGTATCACGTAATAAACGTGCTTGTTTTTCCATTGGTACAACACCGCGGCCCATATCTGTCACAATAAGTGCCAGCGAACAATGTTGGGCAAGGGCTTTTAATTTGGTGAGGACCGATTGTACCACAAGCTCATCTTCCTCAAGATTTTGTGTCATAAGCCATTTTTCCACATGTTGAATGACTAGGATTTCACAGGCTGGTGCAACATCCGGTAGATCGCCATCGATAAGTACCACCTCGTGCTGTTCATATAAACGCATTACATAATCGGTTTTTCCGCTATAGGCGCCTCCGATAAACACATGCATCTTGCTCCCTCCTCCCAAGCCTTTCTAGTAAATGTTAAATTAAATTGATGATCATGTGGCACTTGGTATGACCAAAACGGCTGCTCTGTTGGCGCATAGGCAACGAGTAAGGCACGAATTACCCCACCGTGAACGACTAAGTAATAGCTATCCTCATTCTTCGGCAATAGCTTGAAACCTTTTACAACTCTTGCCACAAAATCATCAAAAGCCTCGCCTTGTGGCGGTGGAGAATGAATAGGGTCGTCCAACCAGGCACGGTAACGAGTATCCTTCTTTAAATCCTCATAGGTTTTCCCCTCAAATTCACCAAAATTTGATTCACGAAACCGTTCATCTGCTTCATAGCTAGCATTCGGAAAATAATGGGCGGCCGTGACTCGACAGCGTTGTAAATCACTGCCATAAACCTTTTCGACACCTGCATCCACTACAGAGAGCTTGGAGATATTAGCTAATGGTGCGTCCGTCCATCCCAGATAACGTTTTTCTAAATTGGCCTTTGTGGGCGCATGCCGCATTAAGCACACAGTAACAATGTCACCCATAGTACAACCTCCATCCCTTCAATAGATGCACCTAGCAAATCACCCGAGACACCGCCAAAATTACGCAATGTAAATTGACGAAAAATAACAAGTGCAAACGCTAAAACGATCACTAATAATATTGGTAGCATTGAGAATTTTGTGATGATCAGTACAATCGGCATGGCCAATAAAAGAGACAGTAGCATAATCATTTTTAATAGTTTCGCGTTAATATGCGATTGAAAGAAATAGGCAAGTCCTTTTTCCTTTGAACAGTTAAGTGACATAAAATAAAAGCTCATGCCGACCCTTGTTAAAAAAGGAATGAATACGACCATCCATAATGCAAATTTGTTTTGCACAAAAAGCTCATGTAAAACGACAAATTTCCCAAATAACAAAAATAGTATGGATAGCACTCCGAAAGCACCAACCCGAGGATCATCTAAAATCTCAAGTCGTTTATCCCGATCGCGATAAGAAAAATACGCATCCCCCATATCAATAAAGCCATCCAAATGTAAACCGCCTGTCCATAAAGCAAACAGCCCGATGACGATAAAGGCAAGCATAACCTCGCTACTGGCAGTCCATTGTGTGAGACTGTAGAGGGCTCCAGCTACAGTAGTACCCATCAAGGCCCCTACCCATGGCAAGTAAGCGAACATTCCTGTAATCGTTGACCTTGTTAAAGGTAATTCCTTATGTACGGGCAAAACAGTAAAAAATTGAAATGCCAACAGCAGACTATGCCAAAAATTTTTCATCGTCTTGCCTTCCTTCTCGATTATTTCCATCTCTTTACGATACCATAATTCATTTCATACGCCTCTTGAGCTGCCGCTACGAACCATTGGTGGAATTGTCCTAAAGTTCTTCGATACAGCTCCACCTCTTCGTTCTGATAAGGAGGTTCATCAAACAGCTCATTCGACACCACTAATAATGTCACGTTCTTCGTTTGCAGAGATTGGATGGCCTGTTTAACAGTCTTTAGCTTGGATGCTAAACAGCCAGGCTTTGTTACACAGGGTACCCCACGATCATAGTCTTCATAAAAAGCATTCGTCAGCCAAGTAGTGACGCAATCCCATAGCACCACATCCCCATCCTTGAATGTCTCAAATACCGGGGGAACGTCATAAGGGGCCTCCACTGTTAACCATTTTATTGGCTGGGCTAGACGATCAGCTTGATGACGATCAATTCGCTTGCCCATTTCATCATCCAAAGCAATACCAGAAGCCATATATATTAAACGTTTTTCTGTACTAGGCTGCACTTGGTAATGCTGTATAGCGGCTTGTTCTGCAAAATGGGATTTGCCACTACGCACACCACCTGTAATAAAAATGAGGGGCATTTGTAATACCTCCTATTGTAAATGATGTAAAGTACCAATTTCTTGGATTACCCACTGCTGTCCCTGACGTTCAATAATGGTGACACTTGTCCCATGAATATAAGGAGCTGTCCAAAGCTCACTAATATTGCGTTGTAAAATAGCATTAATCATGCATTTAATCGTCACTGAATGGGAAACGATCAAAATAGGCTCATCTCGATGCTGCTCCGCTATTTTTTTCAACGTATACATCGCTCTTTCTGTGACAGCGCCAAAACTTTCCGTATGGGTTGCGATAAATTGCGCTGGGTATTTCGTATACAATTCATAATCAAGCCCATTTGTCATCAAAATGTCCTCAATTCTCTTACCTTGCCAATTCCCTAAAAAGATTTCCCGTAAATTATCCTCATAATAAACGGGTAATTGGCGATGAGCCGTCAGAATTTCCATCGTCTCCTTCGCACGACCACTTGAACTACAATAAGCTGCCGCAAATGGGATTGACTGTAGTTGTAACTGTAATCTTGTAGCCGCTTCTCTACCATTGTCCGTTAACGTAGAGTCCAACCATCCTTGTAGTCTTTGCTCCTGATTCCATTGTGTTTCCCCATGCCTTACTAGATAAAAAGTTGTCACTTTTCTCTCCCCTTATTTGCGTTAAACCACGCCTGCAGACAATTATGTAAATACGTCATGGCCGCAATATCTTTAATCCCAATACGGAACCATTCGCCCTGTAATCCTTTAAAGTTTTTCGTATGACGCAGGACAACTCCCTGTGCTAAACAATACGTAAAAAAGGCGTCCGCCTGCTGTTCCTTTGGCAATGAAAAGCACACATAATTCGTCACACTATTAGTGACAAGACAGCCGTTTTCTTGTAAATAACGATGCAACTGCTCTCTTTGCGTTGTCGCATAGGCAATTGCCTGCTGACTATAATGCTGCTCATCCAAACAGCCTGCACCAATGACCAGTGCAAAGGCATTTAAATTCCAATGGGGCAGCATGTCCTTTAGCTCACTTACAATAGAGGCATGAGCAACTAAATAGCCAAGACGTAAGCCAGGTATTGCGTACATTTTAGTCATCGAACGCACAACGAGGACATGTGAATTCTCCATACTTTCATGAATGAGGGAATTCGCCTCATCAACCCAATCCATGAAGGCTTCATCAATGACAAGCTCACATTTGACAGCTCGACCATGCTCCAATAAGGCTAGTAAATCTTCCTTCTCTGGCAATACACCTGTTGGATTGTTCGGTGTACAAATATAGAGAGCGTCTGCCTCCACCATTTCTTGTTTAAGTCGTTCCATTGGCAACGTGTATTGGATAAAGTTCGTCACCAAAATCGGAATAATAATAGCACCTGCGGCTCGCAATGTTCGCTCATATTCTGAAAAGGTAGGATGTACGACAATGACGCGCTTTTGCGCATAACGTCTCGCAATAACACTAAAGAGTTCTGACGCCCCGTTGCCTAGTAAAACCATCTCCTTTGCTACTTGATGGAAAGCAGCGACCTTTGTTAGAAAAGGCTCTCCATCCGGATCTGGATAGCGTTGAATAAGCGGGTAAAATGTACGCCAACGCGCCTCGACAAAAGATGGTGGTCCTGCCGCATTGACATTTTCACTAAAATCATATACTTCTTCAGGCATCGTTAAACCTAATTGCTGATAAACATTTTGCGGATTTGCTCCGTGATTAGGTAATAGCATAAATGAACACCTCCACTGCTAACATGACAAGCGTAAAGAGCACCATGGCAATACGCATATGAATAATAGATGCCATTATATGCTCCTTTGTTAAAGGAACTAATTTTTCTCCCATAATCGCTCGATGAGAAACAACGCCTTGATAAGTATTTTTCCCACCTAATTGGACGCCAAGCTGCACTGCTGTTGCCGCCTCTAAATAACCACTATTAGGACTTGGATGCTTTTTAGCGTCTTGGGCCCAACGCTTTAATCGTTGTCCAAATGAGTAACTCGTTTCATTTTTTGTACCTAGCACGATAAGAAAGCCAGTGATACGACTTGGAATAAAATTCAGGACATCATCAAGTTTGGCAGAAAACATGCCAAAATCTTTGAATGTTTCATTTTTATAGCCGACCATGGAATCTAACGTATTGACAGCCTTGTAGCCCCATAAACCGATAGCACCAAATAAAAAGGCATAAAATAGGGGGGCGGTCACTCCATCACTTGTATTTTCAGAAACGGTCTCTACTACACCACGCACAATCTCATCTTCGCCAAGCTTTTCAGTATCACGCCCAACAATCCATGATAATTTGACGCGCGCTTCTGCAAAATCACCTTTTACAAGGGGCTCATAAACTGCCAGTGCTGCCTCCTTCAAACTACGCTGCGCCAGCCCAATGCCAATTAGAAGTCCTTCAACCAAAACGCCAAAAATCAAGCTTACCTGATAGCTGAGTAGTAAAATAAGTGTGACCACAAACATCGTTGTTCCTACGACTGCAAGTGCCATCACCATACCACGCAATTTCCGCCATTTGCCTTGATTCCATAAAGCTGTTTGTGATTGAATCAGCTTACCAATCCATCGCACGGGATGCGGAAGCTTTGGAGGGTCTCCTACTAAAATATCGAAAATAATCCCTATGATACAGGCAATCACTATGGCAATCATAACGCCTTCTCCTCTTTATCCTTTTTGTATTTACGAATAGCCTCACGCATCGTTTCATAGACACCGTAGCCAATGACCTTGCCTAACATTGTGATAGGACCAGCATATTGATGGTAGTCCCCTTCTTCTGTAGAAGCAATGAGCAAACTATCAGTGGATGTTCCGGTTGCTTGCGTGCCTGTTGTAGGATCAGTTATGCCTTCATCCGTTAACGCTTTCACCTTCGCCTCCGTTGTCGAAATCATAGCCTGAAATAACGCTTCATCAGACAATTTTCCGTTAATAAGCACCCATGTATTAATAGTACCTGCATGATATTGCTCCACACGATGAAAAGCACGTGTAATATCTACGGCATTACCTAGACCTGCAGTAATCATAATAACTAGATGAATACCTTCATATGTAAATTCACGAATGGTCGCAAAGTTTGCTTGGACAGCCGTCATCATCGCCACTGTGTTATCGATTGGAAAATCATGCGCCTGCAAAAAATGCTGTAAATCACGATGCGGCTGTCGATCATCATAAGTAATCGGCACAGTCCGATTCATCAGATGAGTAAAATAACCAAAGCCTGGATTATGCATGGCAGAGGATACAACCTTCATAGGTGAAACAGCTTGAAGTGCTACATATTGGTCAGAAATTTGAATATGATCCTTCGAAAGTATGGGCATTCAATCGCCTCCTGACGATAAATAGAATATGAACATAAAAAAACAAATTCTTACAAAGAAGAATTTGTACTGTCGATTCTTTATTTAAAATTTGAACCTTCTGAACGTTTGTACAGAATAACAACTTCATAATACTCAAATTATTTATTTTCTTTGAAATTGTATCATAAGTTTGCCTATTGCCACAATTCCATTTTGACGTGTTGTTACTGCTTTTGTTTGAGATTTTTAAAGCGGATCACGGAGCCAATGATGATAAAGACCCAACCGATAGCTATGTAAACCACTTTCATTGTTTTTGTCGATGACGGTAAAATATCCATAATCGTTAAACAGACAAAAAGTATCCCAACAACCGAAAAAAGCATACCAATCGTTAAATTCTTCACGAAAAACCCTCCCAACTATGTACGCCCTCGATTTTACCGTATTCTTAGCAAAAAGAAAACACTAATCCAAGTATAGAACCCTTGGATTAGTGATAATTGTGTCATTAAGCTTTCGCATGGGCAAAAAATTCTTCATATAACGCCTGTAAAATGCGGTTTTCAAATTCCTGAAGTACACCAAAAACGAGACTTACTTCAGAAGAGCCTTGATTGATCATTTCAATGTTTGCGCCAGTTTTTGAAATCGCTGTAGCAGCACGGGCAGCTAAACCTGTGTTATGGCGCATACCTTCGCCAACAATCACGATCATCGAAAAACCATGACGCATTTCTACATACTCAGCATGTAGCTCTTCTTTCACTCGACTAATAATACGCTCTTCATTATCTGGTGATATCTGATTCGAACGCATAATGACTGAAATATCGTCTAAGCCAGAAGGTGTGTGTTCATAAGAAATATTTTCATCTTCTAAAATTTGTAGTAGCTTTCGTCCAAAGCCTACTTCACGATTCATCAAATATTTAGAGACATATAAAGTTGAAAAACCACTGTCTGCCGAGATACCTGTAACGGGACGACCTGTTGCAGGACGACTTGGTACGATACGAGTACCTGGGGCTGATGGATTATTTGTATTTTTTATGTTAACGGGCACCCCAATCTTGTAGACAGGCATTAATGCTTCGTCATGGAACACTGAAAAGCCTGCATATGATAATTCGCGCATTTCGCGATACGTAATTTCTTTAATTTCCACTGGATCATTGACTACTTTCGGATTCGCGGAGAACACACAATCCACATCCGTAAAGTTTTCATATAACTCCGCTTCAACAGCTGCTGCTAAAATGGAGCCAGTAATATCAGAGCCTCCGCGGTCAAATGTTCGCAATACGCCCGCTTTAGTGTAACCGAAGAACCCTGGGAACACAATAATTTCTTTTGTGTGTTTTAAAGGGGCTAAATTAGCATACGCTTCGGGTAAAGCAAATGTTCGTTCAGGCAAATCATTGACCACTAAACCATCCTTAGGACTTACATAGCGTGCGGGCATTCCAATTGCATTAAAATAAGCGGCAATAAGCTTGGCGTTATTATCTTCACCAGCTGCTTTAATGCTATCGATGAATAATTCCACGTTTGTTTTGTCACCTTGTACACGTTCACGTAAATCTTCCGCAATCACGTCACAAATGGCATCATCTAACCCTAAGCCATCTGCAATTGCTCGAAAACGATCGACTACAATATGCAATTTGTCTTCGGTATCTTCATGTTGTAACGCGGCAGTTGCTAATTGTATTAATAGATCGGTTACTTTTATATCGTCACCAGATCGTTTACCTGGTGCTGAAACGGCAACGATTTTACGTGCCGGATTAGATTTCACAATATTTGCTACTTTTTGAATTTGTTCTGCGTTTGCTACAGATGTTCCACCAAATTTACACACGATCATATCTATCAAATCCTAACTTTTTCAAATTAATTGTATTCCTCCAAAAAACAATTGACTGTACACAGTGTACAAATTATCGATTCCTACGTCAATACAATTTAAAAAATTCGCGCAATTTACTGAGAAATATGGACAATTTTCGTACTGTTTGATTTATTATACGGATTTCGTATGAAATAGTTAAGGTTTTTATGAATTTTTTTTCGTGACGTTCACAGATTCGTGAAATTTTCTGTTTTGACTTTCTTCTATATAATGAGGAAAACGCTTACTCCCCACTATGATATGCACAAACATCCTCGGTGTTTGTGCTAATTTGCAGGCAAAAGGAGGGTTTTGAGTAGGAAGGCGAATGCTTCTGGGTAGTGGGTTTTCAAGAAAATTGTTGCATCACTTTTTTGCCAGCTATGTAAAACTCCATTACGAAAATACTTGAACTGGGGATTAATTTATCAATCTCTCGCTTCCAAGCAAAAAAAACTAGGATCACATATATTTAGTGAAACCTAGTTTTCTCAAGCTATTTTCGTTTAAATCGCAGTCCATCCGCCGTCAATGACTAGTTCCGCGCCTGTCATAAAGCGTGATTCGTCAGAGGCAAGGAAGACCACTCCATAGGCTACGTCCTCTGGTGCACCAAAGTAAGGTAGCTGTGTATAGGTTTTGTAGAAAGGTAATGCGCCCCCTTCTTCCATCGTTGGCGCTGTCATAGGCGTAACAATAATACCAGGGTGAACAGAATTTACACGAATATGATCTTTCCCATACTCTACCGCAGCCGATTTAGATAACACTCGAAGTGCTCCTTTTGCTGCTGTATAAGGGCTTGTCCCTGCCATTCCCACGATTCCACCAATGGAAGAGATATTGACGATAGAACCGCCACCAGCCTTTTGCATTTCTGGTATCACATATTTCATACCAATGATACAGCCATTTAAGTTAATGTCCATCACTTTATTCCATTCGTCCATTTCCATATTAGCGATCGTTTTTGGTGATGAAATTCCTGCATTGTTGACGAGTACATCGACTTTACCATATGCCTTCACTGCCTCTGCAATAACGGCTTTCCACTCGTCCTCAGACGTTACATTATGTGAAAGACCAATAATATCTCCACCATTTTCTTTAATTTCTTTCACTAAGTTATTCAATGGCTCGATTTGCACATCTGTTGCAATCACCTTTGCCCCTTCTTGTGCAAATAGTTTTGCCTCAGAAGCTCCCATGCCCATCGCTGCTCCCGTAATAATGGCTACTTTCCCATTTAAACGTCCCATCTATAAAACTCCCTTTCTTTTATTAATCCATTCCCTCTGTGCAAATCCCAGCAGATATTTTTACTCCCTGATAAAAGCTGAGGCTTCATTTTGATTCAGCAGATGTTTGAACACCTTCTAAAAAGAGCATCACAAGCATACATCCTCCCCCATAGAAAAGGGACATTTCCGTATGTTTGATATAAAATAGCTGAATCAGATAAATGAATAATTCGTGAACACGTTAACAACTAGTTGTATTATCGACACCGTGTCGTTAATATAATTATAACTGTCTGTTCAAAAAGGGCAAACAACATAAGAGCATGAATTGATGTTTTGACAACATGTAAGGCTCCTGTGTTGTGTAAACGATAAATTTAATACAAGGAGCTTGAAAATGTCGAAAAAAATGGACCCTCGCGTCAAAAGAACACGCCAGCTATTAAGAGATGCATTAGTGGAGTTAATGGATGAACGAGGCTATGAGAAGATTACTGTGCAAGATATTACCCAACGGGCAACTTTGAACCGTGCCACTTTCTATTTACATTACCGTGACAAATTAGATTTACTGTACCAGAGCTCTGAGGAAATCTTACATGAATTAGTAGGAAGTATTCACCCAACGTTTGAAGAGAAGAAAGATTTTGATTTATTGCCTCATTATGATCAGCCTCATGAGACATTTATGCATTTGTTTGAACAAATTGCGCTGAATAGTAAGCTTTACAAAGTCTACCTCACAGAAAAAGATATTCCTTATTTTTCTGCAGGCTTAAAAAAGATAATTATCGACTTTGTATCAAGCGGCATTCAATTGATGGAGCCTGATGATCAAAAATTAACTGTACCACGTGAAATGGCTATCCGGTTTTATGCCGCCGCCTTCCTTGAGGTGATCGTCTGGTGGTTAGAAAATGATATGCCCTATACGCCAAAATTTATGGCAACTCAGTTAATGCGCATTACCATTAAAGGACCCTACTTGGATAACCCCTTTCAGCAATCTTAAAAGCTGGCATTTACTATATGCCAGCTTTATTGGTTCACTACGTATTATTTTGTTTGTACATGTCTTATACATCTGACGGTGATTTGCAAATAACGGACCATACCTGTTCAGGATGGTCACTGTTTCTCTATCTTTCAGCTAAATAGGGGTTGTGGAAGTACATAAATGTCTTTATGACAGCCATCCCTTGATTTTCCCACCCCTCTTTTTCAACCTCTGTTACGCGTAGCCAGTTTCCAAACTATGGCACCAATGTTGCAAGTAAAGCAGCAATTGAATCCATTTCAATGATTTTAGCCCGTGAACTAAGAGGTAAGGATATGACTGTTAATACAGTAGCTCCCGGTCCCACTGCAACCCCTTTATTCTTAAATGGTACTAAAGGGGGTTATTTTGGCTGTACCTCAGCGGATAGGTTTCTCAAAATTCCAGTTCGTATAAATGACAGCTGCAGTTACTGGCTCTGTAGTCGTATCTTCTGTGAAACCGCCTATTAGGTTACCTACTCTAAATGTCGGCTCAAAAAATTGTTCTTCCTTAGGGGGGGCGGTTGGACCATCTATGCCCAATTTCGTCTCATCTGTAACAACTACTTCCATGCCGTTATCCAACGTAAAGCTCAGTCCATCATCTCCGACTTCTGTGATCTTTCCTTCGATATTGACTACTGCACTTGCCGCAGGAGCTGCATGGTCCACCTCAATTCTATCTGTTAAATCGATTGTTGTGTCATTGTTTACATTTACTAAAGAAGCGACTACAGCTATTACTGCACAGGCAACTAAGCTTCCCACACTTATTCGTACTTTTTTCATAAAGACCCTCTTTTCTTTTTGTTGAAATTCCATCATCTCGTTTTGCATCTTTATCTTAAATTCTTCGGAAGCATGAATCTGCTTCATCACGTTTTTATAAGCATTCATCAGACCTTACTCCCTTCTTCTAACATAATTTTCAATTTCATTCGTGCCCGTCTTAGCTTTGAGCCAATCGTGTTAACATTCATTCCTAATAGATCAGCGATTTCTGCAGTTGTATAGCCTTCATAATAATGTAAATAAACAATGACTCTCTCTTTTGGATTAAGCTCAAAAATTTCCGTAAGTATTATCTGCTCCTCTTTGGCGATAAAGGACATTTCTTCGGTAATTGGTACCGTCTTCTTCACACGGGAAGACTTAAAGTAATCCTTACATTTATTAAAAGTTACTTTGATGAGCCAAGCCTTTAAATGATCTTCATGATCGAAAGGCTTTCTCTGTTTCATAAGAGTCATATAAACCTCTTGTACAATATCCTCCGCCTCAGCCATATTTTTTGTCTGATGCACAGCAATTCGGATTAAGGTGTCACTATATGTTTGAACGATTTCTTGAACACATAAGCCAGCAAACTTTTTCATATTTCCTATCGAGCCTCCTTCTTTTCATAATACGATTCATCTTTTAAAATTCGTGCAGTAGGCATTTTTTTACTAGCATGGATTATTCGTGGCAGTCCAAAATGAAAAGAGAAGGGAAAATAAATCCCCTCTCCTTAAAGGAACAACTATTTTTCATAAAAGATTTACCCCCTCAATATGGATTTCATGACAATTAGCAAATAGATCGACACAATGCTTGTTATAACCGTTATACTGAATATTAATTTATAATGATATGACAAGAGTTGGAATGTTTATTTACAGGAGAATGATAGATGAAAATAGTAATTGCAGAAAAACCAGACCAAGCTGCCAAGTTAGCTGCTCCCTTTTCTTTTACTAAAAAGACAGGATATTTTGAGGTCAAAGCCAACTCATATTTTCCAAATGGAGCAATTATCACATGGGCAATTGGGCATCTATGTGAATTAAAAACACCAGAAGAATATGATCCAACATGGAAAAAGTGGAAATTGGAAACATTGCCCATTATTCCCGATCGATTTGAATATAAAGTTTCTAAATCTAAGTATAAACAATTTACTATCATAAAAAATCTAGTTAAAAGACAAGACATTCAAGAAATTATAATCGGTGGAGATGCGGGGCGTGAAGGAGAATTAATCATTCGTACCATTTTACGGGTATGTGGTGTAAACAAACCGATGAAACGATTATGGATATCGTCCTTAACTGAAAACTCGGTCAAAAACGGCTTCTCAAATTTACTACCCGAAGCGAAAACGAAAGATATTTATTACGAAGCATTAAGTCGTTCCTGTGCAGATTGGTTAATAGGCATGAATACATCGAGACTATATACCGTCCTACTTAAGAAAAACGGTGTCAAAGATGTCTTTTCCATTGGCAGAGTACAGACCCCAACCCTTGCGTTAATTGTTCATCGAGAACATGAAATCGCGAATTTTAAATCAGAACCTTTTTGGGAAATCGAAGCAGTCTTTCATTTCGCAGGTAAGGTGTTAAAAGCAAAATGGCATAAAAATAATATGTCAAGAGTATCGGAGGAAAAACAAGCGATAGCGATTGCTAATTTCTGTCTATATAAAAATGTAGAAATAGCGAAAATAAATAAAGAGACGAAGGAATACGCACCGCCTCTGTTATTTAATTTGTCCGCGTTACAGGCTACAGCAAATAAGTCTTTTAAGTTTTCGCCACAAAAAACTCTTGATATTTTACAAAAGCTTTATGTAAAAGGTTTAGTTTCATACCCAAGATCTGATTCACAATTTTTAACAAGCGAAGAAGCCAAAACACTACCAACTATATTAAACAATTTGAGCAAAATAGATAAATATAAAAATCTTCTTCCTGCCCCAACAAACTCAATTATGAATAACAAAAGATATGTCAACGAGAAAAAGGTTACGGACCACCATGCGATTATTGTGACAGATCAAATACCCAATCTTGCTAAGCTAAGCATGGAAGAAGAGAAGATTTACGATTTAGTAGCTAGACAAGTCATTGCAGCACATTATAACCACGCCATTTTTGCGTACACAACGATTCATTCGCTTGTCGAAAAACGAGCTGAGTTCATTTCGAAGGGGAAGGAGCAAATTGAGGAGGGTTGGCGTAAAGTCATTTATCTTGCTAAAGAAAATTCATCTCAAGAAGAAGAAGAAATGCTTCCGCTTCTTCATGAAAATGAGCTCGGGACTGTGGCTCAAGCTACCGTTAAAAAAGGGGCAACACAGCCACCTAATAGATATACAGAAGGTAATTTAATTACAGTAATGAAAACAGCCGGTAAACATCTAGATGATGCAGAGTTAGAAAAAGTTTTGTCTAAAACGGAAGGATTAGGAACTGAAGCAACACGAGCTGGCATTATTGGTACACTCAAAGATAGAAACTATATTGAAATAAAGAAAAACCAAGTATTTGCTACATCTAAAGGTATGTTGTTAATTGAAGCACTAGGTGAAAACAGCCTATTGACCTCACCATCGATGACGGCAAAATGGGAGCAGCGACTATCTGAAATTGGTGAAGGACATGCTTCTCCTCAAGCATTTATGGAGCAAGTAAAAAAGCTCACCTATAAATTGATTACAGATGCGCATGAACGCGAAAAAGTATGGACATTCGATCAAAAAGAAGTCGAAAAGATCAGTGCCAATAATCCTTATCAAAAGAAATATAAAAAAGAAAAAACCGTTGTCGGAAAGTGTATTCTTTGCAATGGCTCTATCATAGATCATGGGACTTTTTACGGCTGTTCAAACTATAAAACTGCAAACTGTAAATTTTCTGTTTCAAAGAAAATTCTCAGTAAAACCATTTCACAGACGAATGTAAAAAAGCTACTAGCCACTGGTGAAACAGACATGATAAAAGGGTTTAAAAAGGGACAAAAAACCTTCAATGCACATCTTATTTGGGATGAAAAAGAACATAAGGTACATTTTAAATTCCCTCAATAAATAAAACATTTTAGTAGTTCACCTTTAAAGGGCGATACATAGATACCGCCCTTTTTGTCCCACTTCCTCATAAGAAATATTTTAAAGCATTGCTTCCAGAAGTAATTAACGCTAATAAACCTGCAACCATCACCCATATCGCATATCGGTGTTCTTCTTGCTTTCTTTTGCCCATCCAAAATAATATGAAGCTGATGAATAATAAAACAACCCCTATTATTGCACCTGTAATAATCCCAATCATCATGCCCATTTCCTATAGCCTCCTTATCTTCTCACCAAAACTACATGATTCAATCTATTTTCATTGTATCTATCAATCATCACTTTTTTCTTTCTCATTCCTTACATATTCATTAAGTAATAAAGTCTTCTATGTTCAATTGTACGCCACCAAAATAAAAACACCTTAATAGTTAAACTATCAAGGTGTGTCTCGTCTTAAAACCTTTATTACTATTCGTCAATCAACTTAAATTTGAATGATTCTACTCATTACTATTAAAATACGATGCCGATAATGATTGCCGATAAAACACTTACTAGTGAAGCACCATAGAGCAATTTTAATCCAAAGCGAGCCACCACATTTCCTTGCTTCTCATGTAATCCTTTTACGGCACCTACGATCGTCCCAATGGAGCCAAAGTTAGCAAAGGATATAAGGAATACAGATACAATGGCTACTGTACGCTCACTAAAGCTATCTTGGATTTTAACGAAGTCCAGCATAGCAACAAATTCATTGGCCACAAGCTTTGTCGCCATAATACTACCCGCATTAACCGCTTCATGCCATGGTACACCCATAACAAAGGCAATTGGCGCAAAAACATACCCTAAGATGCCCTGGAACGAGATGCCGAATATGCCATTAAACACACCATTAATAAGGGCAATTAACCCAACGAAGCCTACTAACATGACTCCAACTATGATAGCTACCTTAAAACCATCCATAATGTATTCGCCTAGCATTTCAAAAAATGTTTGCTTTTCGCCTTCTTGCACTTCGATTATATCTTCCTCTGCCTTCACTTCATACGGATTAATGATGGAGGCCACAATAAAACCACCGAATAAGTTTAATAGTAAGGCGGCTACTACATACTTGGGCTCTAGCATCGTCATATAGGAGCCAACAATTGACATAGATACAGTTGACATCGCAGAAGCACATAATGTATAGAGACGGTGCTTCGGTAAAAATCCAATTTGATTTTTCACCGAAATGAATACTTCATTTTGTCCTACTATAGCTGCAGCGACTGCATTATAAGATTCTAGTTTTCCCATTCCATTTATTTTACTTAGTACTAGACCAATATACTTGATAATAAACGGAAGGATTTTATAATGTTGCAATATTCCGATTATTGCGGACATAAAAACAATGGGCATTAACACATACAGGAAAAAAGTATGCGCTCCTTCATTGGCAATCCCACCGAATACAAAATCGGTTCCTTCATTTGCATATCCGAGTAATTTTGCAAAACTATCAGCAAATCCTTTAATTAAAAATTCTCCGATACTTGTTTTAAGCAGAAGAAATCCTAGTATAAGCTGGATTACAATCATCACAAATATTGGACGATACTTAATCTTTTTCCTATTATTACTCGCAACCCATGCTAAAAATAGAACTAACATTAAACCAACTATAGATATTAAATAATGCATCTAGTTCCCTCCGTAACTTTCCATGTGTACCACCAACATTTAACGAACCCTAGCTTGTCCACTGGATCAGCCTAGACGTTATTCGGGCGTTAAATTAGCTAAATCTGCCATAGCAATGGAGCTACATAGCATCGATACTCTCCACTGCTATCCAAACAAAATGACATTCATCACTTTCTTGCTGTTCCTCTACCGATTAACACGGCACTATTCATCGATAATGGTAGTCAAAGCAACGTCCACCATTTCATAAAAGGACTTTTCACTTTCCTCATGTGTTAAGCATTCATTTGTTAGTAATTGACTACCTACCGTCAAAATGGATAATGCCTTTACCCCATATTTAGCCGCTAGCGTATAGAGAGCTGTGCTTTCCATTTCAACCCCTAATACACCGAATTCCATAAACTTGTGTAGCCTATCTAATGTTTCACGATAAAATTCATCCGAATTATATATATTGCCTACGAAGACATTTCCTTTTTTACCTTGTGCCTGCTGATATGCCTTCATTAATAAAGAAAAATCTGCTGTAGGCGCATAATTATTGCCGAAGAAAATTTTCTCCGTCAAATTACTGTCTGAAGATACTGCTTGGGCGAGGATGATATCACGGATATTAATTTCCTTTTGCATCGCACCACATGTGCCGATACGAATCATTTGCTTCACGCCATAATCGTTTACCAATTCAGTACCATAAATACTCATCGATGGATTGCCCATCCCTGTCCCTTGAACAGAAATCGGCACTCCTTTGTACATCCCCGTGTAGCCATACATCCCTCTTACTTCGTTATAGCAAAATGCATTCTCTAAAAAATGTTCCGCTACAAACCTTGCACGTAAAGGATCGCCAGGAAGTAATACCCTTTCAGCTATTTCTCCTTTTTTTGCACTTAAATGCCTACTCATTTCGATTCCTCCAAGTCATAAAATTTATCTACAATCCATTAGGTAACCGTTTTCATTTACCATCAAAAAATACCCATAGCCATTTCCAAACAGACTCCTCTTAAAAGGAATTCGTCTAGAAACTACTATGAGTATAAGATTTTTTTACGACGACGAACTAGACCAGATTATTACGTTGTGTACGGAAAATATTTGACCAAATTACTGAAGCAATTCTTTCCGTATATTATCTAAATCTCTTTTTGAAGGAATCGTTGAAATAATAACAACCGGCACAGTCTTTAGGTCAACAGGGAAATTACTAATAACAAAATCAATATGTTGCTGCTGGACCATTTCGTCAGTAAGTCCTTTCAAAATGGACGTATTAATAATCAGCTGATCCCCTATTTCATTTTTTATTAGATTCGCTATATAATGGCGGATTGAAAACTCTTCACCAATGACCAAAAAAGCCCTTTTACTTTTATAGTTAAGCCCAGAACGAACGAGTAATGTTAATTTTGTTAGATGATAGTCATTATATCGAACAGAAGGATAGGTCAATTGCCACTTGTGTAGACATGTTTCCATATCTTGATAAATTTGCTGACACTCATTTTGAACATACGCGGTTAAATTACTTTTTGAAATCATCATCCATTCAGGAATGGCATTATCAATTAAAAGTTTGTCAAGGAACTCATATACTTCTAAAATAAACCGCTCATTCCTATCTAAGTTTGGGTAAGCCTTTGCCAGTAAAGCTAATAACTGCTGGCCCATTTGATCTTCTTCTCTATTCTTGTATAATTCGATTTCTTTCTTTGGGGTCATCTCTGATCCTTCATAATAATGATATTGGCTTAGACTAAATAGCGCTTGCAGGAAAAACAATTCACTATTTGGCAATTCCATTGAAAATCTTTCTTCCAGTGTCTTCGCCAGTTTTTTTACGGGCCAATAGAATATACCTTTTTCCCACAGGTAATGACCGTCATTCATTTTTACGTAGTTCCCTTTTTTCATTCGTTCCAGAACAATTGCTACTAAAAAGGATAATTTCCTTTTGGAATTGATGAAATAAACAATATTTTTTTCATTCTCTATAGTTGTGATTAATTGATTAATAACATCAAAGTCACTATTCGTAAATGGCCATCCCGTGAACTCGTATGCATCCCCATAGAACTTCCAATAAAAATAGCGGATATTCAATTCATTTCCCTTTACTGCTGGCGTCGAGTATGAAATTCGTAATTGATATGGCTTCAAATCATCATTATTTAATTGTATAATCAATTTCTTCAAAGATGAGGTGCTCATAAACATGGCTTCTGCAAGCTCCTCCATTGAACACTGATCCTCATTTGTAAATAATAGATCCATGAGTTGATAAAAGGTCGTTTGCCTGAACATGCTGGCAATCACTTCACTAACCGTCGTACTGCGCCCATCACGTTGTAGAAAAATACCCTTTCCTCTAGACACTTCAATGGTCAGCGCTGATGGCAATTGCGTACTAATCTCCTCCACTAACTTGCGTATCGTTTTATCAGAAATATGTAAGCTTTGTTCAACCTCTGCTAAGGTAAACCATCTTTGCTCAGCATCTAGCAAAGTTAATAATTGACTAGCTAATTTGAATTCCTTATCCATGCCTTCACCCTTTTCTACCATTCACAAAAAAGAACATACATATCGATATGTATGTCCCTTTCTCTCTTATTTCATATACGTATTTAATACTTGGTCCATATGAGCATTGAGCTTGTTTAGATCAACTGCTGATACCGGCTGATCCACAAGCTGATATTTTTCTTTCAGCTGAATGATTCTACGGACACTGTCATTAATTTGCTGCTCTGAGATTTCTCCGTTCTTTACGGCAGCCTTCAATGCGTCTATGGCCGTTGTGACATTGGCGAATTCATGGGCAATTAAAATAATATCATTACCCGCCTTCACAGAATCTACAGTAGCTTGCCCAATATTAAAATGATTCGTAATGGCTTTCATCGTCATATCGTCAGTCATTACAACCCCATCAAAGCCAAGCTGATTTCTTAAAATCCCAGTAATAATTTCCTTCGACATCGATGAAGGGTATTGTTGATCGATTTTAGGTAATAAAATATGGCCGACCATAACCACATCAACACCTTTATCAATGGCCGCTTTAAATGGAATAAGCTCTAGCTTATTTAAATCGTCTAGACTTTTCGACACTTTGGGTAGCTCTAAGTGGGAATCTACTGATGTATCACCATGACCAGGGAAATGCTTGATGACCGGAATCACCTGCTGACTTTCTAAGCCTTGCATGGTCTGAATACCTAATTGACTAACGATATCAGGCTTATTAGAAAACGAACGATCCCCAATAATCGGATTGTTCGGATTGCTGTTCACATCCATTACAGGAGCAAAGTCTAGATTGAAGCCAAATGCCTTTAATTGTTCCCCTAATAATTGACCAATCTCATAGGAGAATTGTGATTGATTGATTTGCCCAATCTTTTGGTTCGTCGGGAAATTTTTTAACGGCCCTGGTAATCTGACTACTTTTCCCCCTTCTTGGTCAGTTCCCAAGAACAGTGGCAGTCGATTAGTCCCATTCGCTGTCATTAAATCATTCATCAGTGAGACCGTTTGCTGTGGTGTTTCAAGATTATTGGCATAAAGAATCAATCCTCCAACCTTGTAATCACGAATCAAACTCGTTGTCTCTTGCTGAAGGGATGTGCCTGAAACACCCGCAAACATCATTTGACCAAGCTTTTCTTCCAATGTCATCTGGTTGATCGTCTCTGCTATCTCATCCTTTATTTCTGTATAGACGGAGATGTGATGAACAGCCGGATTTGCAGCACTGTCAGTCGGCTTTGGCAAAATCCACTTTAGTTGATAGTTGGCGTTCACTTGGTACACCAAAATAATTTGATCGGTCTTTGTATCCTGATAATAGCGGACCTCATCCGGCTCGCCCAATTTATTTTTAATATCTGCTAAATGAATATTCCTTATATCTGCTTTAAACGAACGGATATCGAAAGCTTTTGTACTTTGAAAGCCAATCGTTATCTCTTGTTGAAGAAAATCTTCGTATTGTGCATTAGCGGACTCCATTACTTGCTGAGGGTCCCCCCATTGCTGATGAACCGTACGGCTATCTGACTCCCCTGCGGTAAATGGTACATCAGGTACTTTCCCTTCTCCCGCTAGGTTGACAATTTCCTGAATGATTACGTCAAGATTTCCGGTATCGCCGCCCTCAGTAGCAGTATCGCTATGCTCTTGGACTGGCGGTGACTCCGAATTTCTAGTCGTTTGTGTGGCTGGTCTCATCTTCATACCGATAAAAAAGAGCAAACCCATTAAAATCAGCACAAGAAATACGAGAAAGCCACGTCTTCTTTTATGCATGAAAAAACCTCCTCAATCCAACCATTAGTAGTAGCATATCATTCTACCAGCTAACGTTATCATATCTAACGAATGAATTCAAAATATGTGAAATCAACAGAAACGACTCTCTCTTTAGAAAATATTATCGTAAGCTAGCAAAAATGTGGAGGAAGATGTTAAAATATTCTCATAAAGGGGGAGGCAAGGTATGGGGAAATTAAGTAAACGGAATATATTGTGGATTGTACCCATCGGTATTTTAGGGGTGTTTTGGTACTTCTATGGTCCACAAAAGGATATTACAGACAATGAATATATTACATATGTAAAAAACTATTCTTATGAAAATAGTACAAAAACTTTAGAAAATGGCTTTGCTGCTGCCTGCGAAAATCCCTATTGGGTTTATTTTGAAACTCAAAAAAGACAGGATGTAGTCGAGTTCGAAGGAGATTGCTCCATTGATCATAAAGTTGCAAAGGTCAATATGCAATTCCTTGTGGACAATGACATGACAAAAGTTCAATCAGGCGCGATGTTAGTAGATAGTAAAATGCAGGAAGAAACGGATCGAGACCAGTTTTTGCTAGCATTGGTCAAATAATTAGCGAACACCCTCATAGTTACTTATGAGGGTGTTTATAATATGTCAGTGGGTCTCACGTCGGAAAACACAATCCATATCTTGTAAAACCACTGGTGTCACTCCTTACTATTCAGGCTTCACTAATGCCCGAACTACTTCACACACTTCATCCATTATCCCTTCATTTACGAATATAACAATAAAGTCATTTAAAAATCTTATGTTTATTCCACAATCGCTACCTATACGCTTGTTCAACCATCCTGCTCCGCTAGTTTAAGTAGAAAAAGACTCTACTCCCTACGGAAGTAAAGCCCATATTAGTTCAATTAGCTAATAGATATTTATTAGAAGTTATTAACCATTACATTTAAAAAACTAAACATATTCGGTAAGATAAAAATCAAAAGTAGCCCTGTAAATGAGAAGGTTATAAATCTTTTCCTATCTATGCCCACTCTTAATTCCCAGAGTCCCAAACAAACTAAATACAAACCTATCAACATACTAACCATTGGAAATAGTACTAAATAAATATTCATTTCATTTTCTCCTTTTTAATGATTATTTTTTATATGTATCTCTTCGAACTGATATAGTCCGTTTACTTTAATACGTCCTAAATGAGTATAAGTTCCAATTATAAATAAATTATCCATTTTCAAAAGATAAAAAACTCCGTCTCATATAGGAGACGGAGTTCGCTGATAACAGCAGCTACCGTAGTTGACTACTTTCTTCAACACAAATACACATGGTCCATTTTGAGGGATTTTATAGTATCTTACCTGTTTGTGCACCATCTATTACCCATTCCCTTGCTTTCTTTAAGGAGTAGTCAGTGGAACATCACTGATTTCGAAGGAGTCTGTTTATCACCTACTTAAGCTTATAAATCTATCGGCTTGCCGCCGGTCACCCCATATATCTGACCGGTGATATAGCTTCCTTCATCCGAGGCTAGAAGAACATACACGGGTGCAAGCTCTACCGGCTGTCCCGCACGGCCGAGAGGAGTATTTTGGCCAAACTCAGGTATTTCTCCTTCCAATTTTCCGTTATCCAGTTGAAGTGGTGTCCAAATTGGCCCAGGTGCGACACCATTGACACGTACACCTTTAGAAGCAAAGTACGAGGACAGGGATACCATAAAGTTGCTTATCGCACCTTTTGTAGCGGCATAATCCATTAAAGAAGAGGACGGATCGAAAGATTGAACTGATGTGGTGGTAATAATCGCACTTCCTGGTTCCAGATGTTCTTCAGCAGCTTTGACGGTCTCGAACATACTGATGATGTTTACTTTAAAAGTGTCTTGCACCTGGTTGATTGTTAAGTCACTTAGGGATGGCTGTGCGATTTGTTGCGCAGCATTTAATACCAGCAGGTCCAATCCACCAAAGGCTTCCACTGTTTTTGTAACAATCTCTGTCGCAGTGCCATCTTCCCGCAAATCATACGGTAGCAATAGTGCTTTTCTGCCTTCTTTTTCAATTAGTTCTTTGACCTCGTTGGCATCTTCCTCTTCACCCGGGAAGAATTGAATGGCCACATTTGCTCCTTCGCGTGCGTAGGCAATAGCAGCAGCACGACCAATCCCAGAATCGCCTCCGGTAATCAAGGCATTGCGCCCTTCCAGACGATTGTATCCTTTATATGATTTTTCTCCACAGTCAGGTTTGGGGCTCATTTCATTCTGTAACGCTGGAGTGTTCTGTTCTTGATCTGGGAATTTTTCCGTATGAAATTTCTTACGTGGGTCGGTTAGATGTGGGTTTACCATTATAAATCATCTCCTATTTTGTTTAATTATTAAAAACACGTTGTGAGCTTGGACTAATTAAATGCCATTACATTTTTTTGAATACCCTGTGATCATTTACTCTAAACAGCTTCAGATCTATCCCCCCCCTTCCTTTTTCCCTACAAAAGAAAAAACACCCGATGTAAGCGAGCAAACTAGTCCAATTTTGAAATGGATAGTTCGAACACTTACATAGAGTGTTTTAAGCGCCTCTATATAGTTTTAGAGGTTATGAAAGAAATTTAATTTTTTTATACGTTTAGACAGCTGTTCATGCTTATGCTTGTAATGCCTCAATCGTTTGGGCTACTTGTTCTTCTGTTAAATTATGACGCACGATGTAGCGGTTGCGCGCATGCTTTGTACATTCAATTGTACAGCCACCCAGATGCTTGGCTTCATTTTCTTCAGATGCGATGATTTGTTTGTTACATTCAGGGTTTGCACAGTTAATGTAACGTTCACAAGGCTCACCGTCATAATGATCACGACCAATAATTACATGCTCTACTTGATTGATTGGCACCGTTAAGCGCTCATCAAATACATACATTTGTCCGTCCCATAATTGACCTTTCGCAACAGGGTCTTTTCCGTATGTTGCAACACCGCCATGTAATTGACCGACTTCGCCAAAGCCTTCACGTTTCATCCAACCTGAAAACTTCTCACAACGAATGCCACCCGTGCAATATGTTAAAACATTTTTCCCTTCGAATAGCTCGCGGTTTGCACGTACCCATTCCGGTGTATCACGGAAGTTTTTTACATCTGGTCGAATCGCGCCACGAAAATGGCCGACATCGTATTCATACGTGTTACGCACATCTAATACTACTGTATTTTCATCTTGCATTTCTGCAAGGAATTGTTCTGGTGACAGGTAGCGACCTGTTAATTCATGCGGATTTACGTCTTCTTCTAAGCCTAAGTTTACTAACTCAGGTCGTGGGCGTACGTGCATTTTTTTGAATGCATGATCATCTGCCGCATCAATTTTGAAGACAATGCCTTCAAATAATGGGTCAGCTTGCATGTTTGCCATGTATTGCTCTGTTTGCTCAATCGTACCCGAAACTGTACCGTTTATGCCTTCATTGGCTACTAAAATACGACCTTTTAAACCGATTTCTTTACACATTTCTAAATGCGTTGCTGAAAACACAGCTGGATCTTCAATCTTCGTGTAATGGTAATATAATAAAACTTGATAATTCATTGTTTTCCACCTATCATTTCAATATTTGCAGGATATTCCTGATAGTGTCTTTTACGACCTATTAACAATAAAGGATAATCACTTAAAATGCTATCGGTAATTAGACTGAAATAGCTGTAAATATTGTAAAATGGGTCAGCGGACGTTTTTTAGAAAGAAATATTATTGCCCATTCTAGCCTTTTCATAAAGAATGATCTTTATAAAAAAGCATCCGATTGGGGTATAAATATTAAAGTTGGTGATAGGTCGAGACGTTGAAAGCTTCATTACTTTCCGATAGCTAAGGTTATTTGCTTATCTAAATGTTTAATCGCCAACATGGAATGATCCTGAATAATGCCTGTATTTACAAAACCAAAGGGAGCGTATAATGCTTTTGCTTTGTCATTGCTTGTATGATATAAGAGCGTTACATACTTTGCTTCCCCATATATGGCATCTTTTGGATATCCATCAACATTTTTTCAAAGGCAAGTTTGCCATACCCTTTCCCCTGATACCTTTTGTCAATCGTCATATGCCATACAAAATAGCTCTTCTTTCCGTAAAACTCTTCATTTTCAAATGATTCATGATCCAACGTATCATAAATATACATCATAAATCCAACCACAACTTCATCGACATAAATGGCAACCTGAGTCGCTGGTATCCCGTCCGTGTTCAACATATGAGCATCTGCAAAGCTTTTGAGATTCGTAGTTTCTACAATTTTTTCTGCTTTTCTCCAACCTCAAGTGGTATGACTTCTTCTATGTTTTCCCGGTTATTTTTCGTAATTCCATCATTTTCATCTCCCCTCCTATTCATTTTCTCTGATTTACTAAAGATAAATTGATCATCAGGATTCCAAATATGCAAGTCGTCAGCAAGATAACCACGTAGCCATAGTACGCCAGCTATTTTTCTAAGGTAAAATCCTTTAGGAAAATTATCATCATCACTTACTATCTCTGATGCTATTGTGATGGACCCAGAAGGAGCTTGATTTTGTTGTAGAGAATTCCCTGAATCGCCTTCAGCTTGGTCTAAATATTCAAGTCTTAAGTAAGGTCCAACCTCAAGCGGACATAATTCTAAACCAAGCTTGTTTGCTTGTTTAATAAGCTGAGGCATAGTAGCTCCATCAGGAAAACCAAGATTCCTAACAGCAAGTTCAACAGTTTTTAGGCTGTACTTTGTTTCAGAAGTAATAAATTTATCATCAGATAATAATTTCTCTCCATACGGATTCATTGAGATTGAATGTTCTTGTAACTTTTGAATAAGCTGCCATTTCGTTAGTCCACCAACCTCAATTGACTTAGCAATAACACGGCAATCAGGATAAATTCCCATTTGTATTCACTCCTTACATCATTAAAAAAATCAACACACCTCAATTATACATATACTGGAAGATTGATAATAGTTATGTATTTACCTTGCATAAAAAGCTGTATAAACAAATTCAAAAGAAAAGCCAAGAAATGTTGGTTTCATAGCATTTCTTGGCTTTTGGTGTCTTCCCTAACTTTGACTAATAGGTTGTCAATATCTATTTGTCAAATGGCTCTTTTCTTTATGTTATACTGTTTTTGGGCATACCAGAAAAGTCACAATTCACCTACAAGAATAGCGCCCGATTGTTGAAGTCATTTTTTAACTTACAATTAAAAAAGTCTTTTATCATATTTTATACGAAATTACTGACAAAATTTTTTCTTCTCATTAAAAGGCTCTCACTGTAAAGTTTTTTACCACTAATTTAATTTCAACCGTATGGGCTCAATCTCTTCTGTTATTTTTACAGTAGAAGGCACTATTTTGAAAGTGTTCGGTATATTTTGTAAATCGTTAAATTGTGCTCTATAAATGGTACGATTATTAGTACGTTTTTCATCAAATTTACTAGAATTTCTATCAGCAACAACTAAGCGATTATCTATTACAATATTCCATCCCATCGGATTTATCTTTGGTTCACCTTCCGTAGAAATTTGAATGTGCAATGAATTATTTTCAATTTCCATTGAATCTACTGTATATTCTGCGTTTTCAAATTGAAATGGTTGCGGCTGTTGCGGATTTAGTTGCGTCTCATTTAAATTGTGCACAATTTTTTCCATAGCAAACACTTCTAATACAGTTGGCTTAGTGTAGCTTGGGACAGAAACCGAATAAATCATTTCACCTAATACATTAGTTCCCCTCCCACTAAAAGAACTATGGATTAACGGTTTTTCTTTTAATCTATGCCCTGTAATCAATTCACCCGCATCATTTTTAAGGGCAAAATGGACATTTGTTCGAACTTCACCGAAAAAGGAATCTTCCATTTTATCAATTGGTGGATTTAGAAATTCATCATATTCATAACGAGTTAGCATTTGAGTGTATAAATTTTCATAATAACGCTGATTTTCATCATTGAATTTTACACGAAATTCAATTTCCATGTTATCTCCATCATCAACCACTTGCTCGATTGAAACATCCAAAAACGGTGCATCTAAGCTAGGGTTTTGGTTTTGTTCACCTGTTTTAAGTACCTCCTGGTCACCACTGTTTGGTTCGATTAATTCCGCTGGTTCATCAATTGGCTGTGCAACTTCACTGGGCATTCGATTCCAATAATAAAGTCCGAAACTTAAGACCAGAACTGCAGCACTAATTACACTAATTTTTAAACTATGCTGCAATTTCTTACGCTTAGTATTTGTTTGAATACGCTGCATAATTAGATCCGATTGACTACTATGTTTAACAATTGGAGTATTAAGCTGTGCAAATAAAGTTTGCTGCTCATTTCTTAATTGCTGGTATTCATTTTGACAACTTTTACAGGTTTGCAAATGGGCTTCAAGTTTCTCCAACTCATTAGCTTCTAAAAAGCCTTCCACATAATCTTCTATCAGTAACGAATCACATTTCATAAAAGTAACCTCCCTTTGTAGTTCCGATTGATCTTAATTTTCTTTTACTACGGTGCAGTTTGTTACGTACTTCGTTCATAGAAATTTGAAGCACTTCACTAATTTCATCGTAGCGAAGCCCGTTCACAAATTTTAGCAACAACACGAAATACTCGGTTTCATCTAGCTGTTGTAGGAGTTGTTCTAATTGCTCATTTTTCTCACGTAATAATAGAATTTTTTCTGGATAACGACCGTCTGCTATATCAATATCTATTGATCTTGCTTGCTGCTTATATTTTCTTAAATAATCAAAACACTTATTGACAACAATCCGATAGAGCCATGCATTAAACGACCCTTGTTTTTCATACTTATGTAGGTTATAGTACACCTTAATAAAAATATCCTGAACGATATCTTCTGCAACAGTACGATTACGGACAATTCGTAGAACAGTGGTAAATACTTTTTGTTCATAATGTTTGATAATATATGCAAAGCAATGATCTTCTCCGTTCTTTACTCGTGCAATCACTTCATCTATCTCCATCTGATTCACCTCCTTACTACTATAACGATCAATTCTTTATTTCCTCTCAGAATAATTTTAATTTTTTCTATTGACGGAGTACAAGGGAAATGCGGATTGACAACACTAAGAAATATACACGATTTTATATACATCGAACGATAAGCCATAAACGTGAATCAGGTCATATAACATCGAAAATCGTTCGTTTTGTTGTGTAATCGTACGGTAAAGAAGTTTTACATGTATATGAAGTACAGTTTCCCTTTTATCCTGGTGCTAATAATGAAATAATCTATTATGGCGGATTTAGACAAATTAACGTTGATGAACAAGGAGCAGTTGAGCTCCATCAACTTGAAGCAAAGAATGAAGAGGATGCTCTTTTAGAAGTAACGGAAAAGATTAAAGACAGTCGTGGATACGTTTATGTGTAACGCTAAAAGAGAGGGCTACTAGCTCTCTCTTTTTTTAATTATTTGGCTTTTATAGAAAGCTTTGTTCACTTTCTACCTGTGATACTCCACAAACTGGCCCTTTAATGAAAACGAGCACTGATCCTTATTAAAGAAGGTACTGCACCCCAAAAGTTAGAGTGAAAAACTAACTTTTGGGGTGATTTTTATGACTAAATATAGTGAAGAATTTAAATTGATGGTGGTTCAAGAATATTTAAGTGGGTCTATAGGATATCGAGCGATAGCGAAGAAATATGGTATAGGTGATTCTCCATTAAGGAGATGGGTACGTGCTTATAAAGAGTTTGGACGTAACGGCTTATTAGTTAAGAAAACGAAGCAGTTTTATTCTGTTCATTTTAAAATAGATGTATTAAACTTTATGAAACGAACAGGTGCTTCCTATCAAGATACTGCGATTCACTTTAACTTGAATGATCCAACTTTAGTTGCCAGTTGGTATCATCGGTTTTTAAAAGAAGGGATAGAGGGCCTGCAAAAAAATTCAAAGGGGCGCCCGTCTATGTCTAAGAAACAAAAGTCCACAGCGAATAACCAAGAAAAAACAATGTCACGTGAGGAGCAGCTAGAACGCGAAAATGAACTGCTTCGTTTAGAGGTGGCGTATTTAAAAAAGTTGAAGGCTTTTCGGGAGAATCAAGATGCCTTCCTCGAAAAGCACAAGCTGCCATCGCCTTCGAACTTAAACAAGAAGGATTTCGATTAAAAGATATTTTAAAACAAGTGGATATTCCAGAAGCGACGTATCATTATCATATTAAACTGATGGGGCAAAAGGATCCAGACATAGAGTGGAAAGTCTTGATTTTAGAGACTTTTGAAAAACATGAAGGTCGATATGGCTACCGCCGAATTCATGCGGAATTAAGAGTGCAAGGACATACAATTAATCATAAAAAGGTACAACGAATCATGAAAAACCTAGGGTTAAAATGTGTAAAATTCGTACGTAAATCACGCTATAAATCATACAAAGGAACAGTTGGGAAAGTCGCTAAAAACCTTTTGAATCGTAGATTCAGAACGTCATATGCCCTTCAAAAATTGGTGACTGATGTAACTGAATTTAAATGTACAGATGATGAAAAATTATATTTAAGTCCGATCATGGATTTATATAATGGTGAGATTATTGGGTTTAGTATGTCAAAACGGCCAAGCCTAGATTTTGTGTTAGATTCACTTAAACAAGCACTTCCAATTATTCTAAAGCGTGCTGAATATCGGACAACAATTCATTCCGATCAAGGATGGCACTATCAACACAATACGTGGGCGAAAACATTAAGGCAGAACAGGATTTTTCAAAGTATGTCTCGTAAAGCAACATGCGCAGACAATGCGGCCATGGAGAACTTCTTTAGCTTACTAAAACAGGAAATGTATTATGGAGAACAATTAATCTCTTATAAAGCATTACAAAAGAAAATAAATGATTATATCAATTATTATAATAATGTTCGTATTAAACAAAAACTGGCCAGCATGAGTCCGGTAAATTTCCGAAAACATGCCAGCCAATTAGCTGCATAATAAAAACTCTAACTTTAAGGGGTCACTACCGAATCGTGCCCGATTGTTGAATATCGTCAGTTCAACAAAGAGTCTACTCATAAATGTTACTGGCTATTTTCTCAAAGATTGTTGCTATTAAAACTAAGAGACAGATATCATCAACAAAATGTATAGAATGAACTCGTTTTTTAAATTTTTCAAAATAAAGGTTTCTTATAAATATATGTAGAATATTTACAGTAATACTAATAATAGGTGGGATAAAATAGTGAATCAAGTTTGTGTTATAAGTATTTACGTACCCGATTTAAACAAAGCAATTGACTTTTATACTAATACTTTAGGTTTTGAATTAAACAAGCAGTATGGACCTAATATTGCATCACTTGTACACGGTGAGTTACCAATTATTTTAGAGGCAAAAGATAATATAACTTCTAATCAAGATAATAAAAATACAGGAGTTGTATTAGGATTAAGAACTGAAGATATTTATGAAACGGTTAAATTCTTAAAAGATAAAGAAGTGGAATTTATTGTAGATGAACCAGCTAGTTGTCCTCCAGGTAAATATATTAGTTTCAGAGACCCCTTCGGAAATATTTTAGAGTATCTCCAATTTGAAAATATGTAACAAACTTTAAAAGTTCAACTTAATGGTTGAACTTTTTTAATTTCATTTTATATCAAACCTGTACCTTTAGTTGAAGTGAAAATCTTCACAACTTCTTTGCTCCATAATGATTTTCTTTAAATGTGTTACTCAAGAAAATGGCCCTTTAATGAAAAAAGCACTTTCCATATTCTAGGAAAGCGCCCGTTAGCCACACATGTCGCGTAAAATCAACACTACACCACAGAAAATGAAAGATCATTACGTTCTTTCATGTCTATGTTTCCAATAACTATCTCAGCTTCAGATAAGTGATAAAATGTACTTGTAGTTTCAAAATTATTTACTTCTTCATTCGGTGAGTAAAGATATATCTTATTGTCTTGTCCAAGAGCTATCCAATTTCCCTTGTTGACCTATTTTCCTTAAGTCTTTAAACGATGAAGCTCTGAAGTCAAATAGACAAAAAAGGACCGGGCAAATTTTTGCCCAGTTATTCTTATTCGTTTATAATTTCTTCATACCCAGTCATAGTATCCATATGGCTCGCAATCATGGCGATAATGGTACTTGCCTCTTCTTTTTTAAATGACAAGGTACTTTCATCTTCGAATAGTTCCCCGTCTTCTGTCCAGATCCGATTGACTCTTCGCAGAACGCCATCTCCATTAGCTCTATCTACCCCAAACTGATAGGTTACTTCAAGATTATCTTCAATTTGATAAGCCGTGACTTCCGGAGTTTCCCATTCCACATCAATTTCTTCAAGAGTAATTTCATCATCTAGAACTTCATATTCTTCTTCATCATCTACATAAAAGACTTCACTATCTTCGTCAATAAATTCATGAAAACTTTCATGAACAGCTTCAACCACATCAGTAATATCATCCAAAATAATTCTTGTAGGTTGTTGAAGCGTCATATCAAAGCTTTCTAAGTAAAATTCTTCATTATACGGATCAAAGAGGAGGGTGCAAAAGTAAACCCTGTCGTCATCTTCTGTCGAGATAAAAAATTCAATTCGGGGATGTTTTGAACCTCGATTGATATTCATATGACCGATTTGGTCATATTCTTCGCAAATCGATTTCAAATGATCTTGAAGCTCACCAGTTACTCTGTTAAACCATTCCATAGACATGTCACTACCGCCTCATTTTCTTTTTATCTAGTCATAATTTTTTTCCGTTTATTCATGCTGATTATATCCATTTATCGTGAATTATATTCTTTACAACTTAACGTGAGGACCTATTACTTACAAAGATTTGTTTTTGAAGAAAATTCCACTTATTGCACTGAATATTTTTAGTTAAATCGGGGACGATAAATCTTGTGACTTTATTAAAAAGAAGGAGGAAGTAAAATGGAGAAAAATACCCCAAAGCCAGATGATCGATCAGATAATGTTGAAAAGCTTCAAGATATGATGAAAAATACTAAGGAAAATATGGAAGCTGCAGAAGAAATGATGGCTTACGTTGATGAAAACGAACGAAAGGCACTTAAGCAAAAAAATGCACGTAGGGAAGAAAGTATGAGTGGTTTTCGAGAAGAGATTTTAGATGAAGCGGCTGCTCGAAAAAATGGTAACTCATAAATTTAAGTAAAGTGTCTTTTTATCCCGCGTACCAAAGTTCCTTAAATAATCAATGGGTGATGAAGAATGCCCCACTGATTAAGTTTCATTTCATGTGAATACGGGAAAAAACGGAAAATAATATATTTAATTTATAAAGCAACAGAAATTATACGGAAATAAAACGGAGAAAAGTGATACATTTACTTTTCTCCGCTTTTGAACGTTTCACAGTGGTTACTTTACATACTTTCAAGACGACTATTCAAAAGTGGAGACTTATAAATTACCGCGATATTGTTAGTCCTTATGTTATCTAAAAATGTAGAGGGTTTTCGTATAAAAGGCATAGGAAAAATCCGTATATTACATGATATCTTCCTATCTCTGACGGTCATCGGTTTAAAAAAATCATGTTCCAGGGATCAAGCATCAAGCCGCTTCCACAAAATGTGAGAAAGGCTATATAGGTTTAGACAAAAAAACAAACTTTTTTGAGCTGGTTGCCGTTTTCTTCATGTTATTGATTAACTGCGTAACTTTCCCGAAACCTATATTAATTAAGAATTACAAAGATGAGTGTTGGGGATTCTTAACACTATTTCGTAGAGATCATCAAACACTATTTATTGGGCAATCGCTCTCCGTTAGTTAAAGTATGATTCTTCACAAATTCTTGGTTATTCGTAATAGGTAGAGGATTACCATATTTATTAATTTCCTCATATTGTTCAGTTAATATCTATGCTTCAGCTACTTCCCTCGCTGCGGCTTTTTTATGTATAGATAACCTTAAATTGCACATATTAATATTGAGTGTATCGCACGCACTTAGCTGCGGCGCTAGTTGACAGCTGCAGCTTTTCTTCGGTAGAAATAACTCCAAATTAATACACCATATTACATCGCTAAAATAATGACTACAATTATATCAAACATTTTTAGCATCACCCCCAGAAAGCGTTACATATCAATCCCTATTTATTCCATGAAACATCCCATAGATGAACAAACTGTTCTTTCGATTTCTCACTGATTCTAATTTAAATGAAGTTAATGTGGCTGTTCTTTTTTTAATAAAGAATAGATAAACGTATCATATGGTTTTTCCTTTTGCACCATATAGTCTCTTAGAATTCCCTCTTGCTGAAACCCTAGTTTCAGTAGCAGTTGATTGGATGCTTCATTTTCTAAATACACGACAGCCCCAATACGCTGTAAATTCATGTGCTCAAAGCCATAAGCGATTACTTGCTGAATTGCTTCTTTTATATACCCCCGACGCCAGTAATCTGGATGGATTTCATAGCCGATTTCTGCCCGTTTATGTGGAGCAGACCATAAATGAAAACCAATCGTACCAATGACTTCTCCTGTTTCTTTACGCTCAATACCCCACCGAATACCTCTTTTTTCCTCGTAGTTTTTGTCAAAATGCTTAATTAACTGTTCAGCCTGTTGTTTTTCAATAAAAGGTTCCTGCCCATAATAGCGTGTTACCTCCTCATTTGAAAGGCATTGAAAAATGGCAGGTACATCAGCCTGCGTCATTTCTCTTAGCTTAAGTCGGTCCGTTTCTAACATTGGAAACATCGGTCTTCCCCCCTCACAATTTCTTATCCTTTACCATCAAGTATAATGGGGCCTTCCCCTACTATAAATCTCTACACTGTTCATAAGCTTTCCATTTCATCTACCTATTATAGAAAACCTATTTATTCCATCTTATGAAATTCCCATTTTCAGCACAAGCTATTTCTCTTAAATTTTAATAGAAATAACAATTATTACTATATAAAAATTAAAAAATAGCTTATAATAGAAAGCGACTATGCACTCCTACTTAAAGCATAAAAAGGTGATTTCAACATGCTATCTTATGAACGTATTCTAATAATGGTCCCGCCGTTTCCCTAGCTACGCTTTCTACTTGTAACTAACAAAGTAGAATTTGCTTGTAGGAGGGCAATATGTTGAAAAAACAGGCAGTACCATCTTTATTGTTAATGATTGTTCTTGTGGCGTTCCCACAAATTAGTGAAACCATTTATACACCATCTCTACCGGACATTGCAGATGCACTTGGTGTATCCAATAGTTCTGTCCAATTAACCTTAAGCATCTATTTTATTGGATTTGCATTAGGTGTTTTTTGCTGGGGATGGATTTCTGATATTATTGGCCGTAGACCTGCCATGTTAGGCGGTTTAGTTTTTTATGGAATGGGGAGCGCATTATGTTTTTATGCGGACACTATCTCCATTCTAATTATAAGTCGTTTTATTCAAGCATTCGGTGCTGCTACTGGCTCTATTATTACGCAGACCATTTTGCGTGAAAGTGTAACCGGTAATAAACGACATGTAATGTTCGCTCAAATTTCCGCAGTCATTGCGTTTACACCTGCGGTAGGACCTTTAATTGGGGGCTGGGTGGATCAAGTACTTGGCTTTCGGGCAGTATTTTTTGTCCTAGTGGTCATGAGTATATGGTTGTTCATCTATGCCTATGCCAGACTACCTGAAACAACACAACCAGCTGTTAGGCAAAGAATAGCGATTTGGCCAGTCGCCAAACGCATTTTTGCTTCGCCGACCGTTCTTGTCTATGGTTTGCTCATTGGGGGCATTAACGGTGTGTTATTTAGCTATTATGCGGAGGCACCTTTTATTTTCATTGATCACTTTCAGATGACGCCTGGTCTCTTTGGTTTTCTTGGCATCATCGTAGCGCTAGCCTCAATTATAGGGGCTATGATCTCTAAGCGACTTATCACCACGCATCCACCTCAACAAATTATTTATGTAGGTTGTTCCGTGATGGTGATTGGCGCTTTCCTTTTAATGATTGTCTGTACTTTACCATTGCCTACTAGTATGCTACCCATGAGCATCATGGTTACCGTTTTTATCTTGCTGTTAGGCACGGGCATTGCCCTTCCTAATTGTTTAAGTTTAGCATTGGTAGACTTTCACGACGTCATTGGAACAGCCGGTGCCATCTTTAGTCTCGGCTATTACTTGCTTGTCAGTGTGATCACATTTGGTATGAGTTTGCTTCACAATGAATCCTTGCTGACGATGCCACTTTATTTCTTGGTGTTAACGATCATGATGTGGTTTAGTGCAAAAAAATATATTCGATAATGGATGCTAGCGGGCATCTTATCTAAATTAAACAAAAATGCCACCCTATTTACTTAGGGTGGCTTCTCCTTTTATTGAAAATAGTGATCCACCACTTCCTGTGCGGATTGGAACACTTTATTACTTTGTGTTTTATAAAGGAATTTAGGATTCGTACAGGCTTTCTCCAGACTTTTAGCTTGCTTTAGCTTATCCGTCATTTGCTCAATAATATCCGTATAGCCGTCTAGCTGATTTGAAATTTTAGGTAGCATGATAGGTGAGATGTCTAACACAATTGACACCTGATCCTCTGCGTAGCTATTTAAATTGATAAAAAAGCATTGTTCCAAATGCTTAGAATGTTTATCGACATTAATGACCGCCTTTTGAAAATGGGCAATTAGGCCTGTAGAAGTTTGCGTAATGTTAAAACCTTGCTCTGTCAAATGTTGTTCAACGAGCTGTAGAAACTGATCGACCTCAGCATCTAGTTTCGGTGTGACCGTTGATTGGATTAAATCATCGCAATTTTGATAAATTGTATCAATCTCAGTCTGTTTTTCAACAAGTATTTTAAAATTGGACATTGAATACACGCTTCATCTCCCCTTTTTATTAAGGTAGACATTCATGAAGCGTTTTAGTCATAATCATAAAAAATTAACAAACCTAGGGAGGTTCCTATGATAAGAAATTCTGTCAAAGCCATCATCCTCATTGATGGTGAAATATTGCTGATCAAAAATAAAATTTCGGAGGAGTATTTTTATATTTGTCCTGGAGGTGGACAAGAGCATGGTGAAACATTTCATGCGACACTTCAACGAGAATGCCTTGAAGAAATTGGTGCATCTGTTCATATTGGAGAACTTCTTTTTATCCGCGAATATATTGGAAAAAATCATGAGCATGCTGCCTTTGACGCAGAAGTTCATCAAGTAGAATATTATTTTCTATGTCAGCTTCATGAACAGTTGCACCAGCCCTCTAATCCAGATAGTCACCAAATTGGGACAGAATGGGTCTCGGTGGCAAGGCTCCATGAGTTCCAACTTTATCCGAAAGCATTAATTTCACAACTTCAGCGATATGAGCAAGGGCTGGAAACAACTATTTATTTAGGTGACATCAATTAGTAAATGCTGCCTATTTTCATAGACAGTCTTCTTCAGCATCAAATAGTTTTACCATCGTATAATAGCTACTGCCAGGCGGATAATCGTTTATTTCTCCCACCACTTGATAGCCTCTTTCCTCATAAAACGTACGGGCTTGGAACGAGTAGGTTGTAAGCAGAGCCTTCTTTGCGCCCATTCCCTGTGCAGCTATCTCTGCTTGTGCCAGCAACTTACTGCCCAAGCCTTTTCCTCGGTACTCTTCATGAAACCAAAATTTATGTATTTCCACCCATCCCCAATAAACTTCAGCGGTCAACCCCCCAACCCATTGCTGGTGTTGATCAGTAACGATCAAATGGAGAGGACGAACGGCTCCCTTCTGCCTACTTTCCCGATGGTGAAGTGAATGCTCGTTATTAAAGTTACGAATTTTTTCACTTAAAAAATTCGCAAAATCATCATGCTGTTCAAATAAAATCGAAATATGCGTATCTATATAAGTTTCCTCCTAATCCTGATAACGTTTCAATAGTTTGTCTTGATGCGCCACGAAAATTTCCTTAAGTGGTATATCGTAGTGATTGGCAATAACAATAATATTCCCTATTACATCACCTAGCTCTTCAATAAGCTCTTGCTTATTTTCCTCATACGATTGTGTTATTTCATCAGGTCGATCTCGGCCAATTTCTAATGCTCGTATAGCTCTAGCAACCTCGCCAGTTTCTTCTGCTAAAAAGCCAATTCGTGTAAATATGTTGAGCTCTGACCACCCACGGCTTTCATAGTAGCCCTTTACCCATTGTTGGAACTCATTTAATTCCATTTTCGCTCTTCCTCCATTTCTTTCCTATTTAAATTAAATTATACTATAAAAGAATCTCATCAGATATGGAGGAATCAACAATGAACAGTATCGCAGTATTTTGCGGATCTAGCATCGGCGCTTCAGACGCCTATCGTGAAGGCGCAATTCAACTAGGAAAAGAATTAGCCAAACGTCAAATTACCCTTATTTATGGTGGGGCAAGCGTTGGTATTATGGCAACAGTAGCGAATACTGTGCTGCAAGAAGGTGGAAAGGTTATTGGCGTAATTCCTACCTTGTTAGAGGAGCGTGAAATTGCTCATCAACAGCTAACAGAACTAATCGTTGTCAACACGATGCATGAACGCAAAAGTAAAATGATGGAACTAGCAGACGGCTTTATTGCCCTACCTGGTGGTCCCGGTACATTAGAGGAATTTTTTGAAGTGTTTACTTGGAATCAAATCGGCCTCATTCAAAAACCTTGTGCCATTTTCAATATTGAACAGTATTTCGATTTACTAATTTCATTTTTTGATCATATGCAACAGGAACAATTTTTAAAAGCGCAATATCGAGAAGCGTTAATCGTTGATGCAGATGCGTCAGCGCTTTTAGATAAATGTCAAAGCTTTGTTCCTCCAGCTATAAAAACCTACGAGCTTAGCAAATAATCAGGTGGTAAGATTAGTCATACTCATACTCGACTAATCTTACCACCCTTTTCATTTTTATCTCGCCACGTCTCGTTTTTTTACCGCAAATACAGCTACCAATACCATGATGAGCTTCACCACAATTATGATGACATACAAGCTAAATGATAATAAGGCCGGTAATAAAACAAGCCACCATGACCAAGTAATAATATCCGTTAGCTTTAATAGGACAAAAACAATGGTCAATACTTCTGCCATGCCCATCTCTTCACCACCTTTGTAAGAATTAGAACGAACAAATTTAAAAGAAGTGTTGAAGTACATGCCAAGACGCTTAACAGCCTATGAAAAAGAAGTGGGAAAAGAAGATGGCTATAGTAATTTCTTCGTAAGAGGCCCTTTTTTCACGATTGGTCCGTTTTTAATCGAAGGTTCACTTCACTTTCCACATCGGCGCAATGAAATTTTACCAGTGCGTCATATATTAGTACAGGAATCCAATCATAATTCGTGTTTTTATGTCTCTATCCCAAAGTCTGATTCATCAGAGGGACTAGATTCTGAAGCCGTACCGTGTAAGGTGGAGATGTATTAGTGTTAGATAAAACTATTTTTGTCGGGAATTCTGGATTAGCTTCGAATAAAAACGGAATTCAATGGCTTCGTCAATTCGTGAAGAACTTCGTCTATACGGTCATCGAAATTCCGCTTATTTCGATTGGCAACCAATTAGGACAAAGAGGAATCACGGTAGAATATATCGATTTTACAATTTCTCGAAGCTTCGGTGCTTCCTTTAGATGTAGTACGCAGCCATTAGTAAGAGAGGATTTATCTTAATAATTGTTTGTTACTTATACAGTCATTATCCACCTTCAAAAAAATAATATTAATATGAATAATGCACAACATGAAATGGCACATTACTTGTAGGAGGTGGACAAATTATGTCTAGAATTATTGGTGTTGAAGAGTCATTATCTAATATTGAAGAGGCTTTAAAAGCGAAAGGCTATGAAGTCATCCAGCTTCGCAATGAAGAGGATGCCAAAAAATGTGATGCCTGTATCATTACGGGTCAGGATCGAGACGTCATGGGGATTAGTGATCCAGTTATGAAGGGGCCTGTCATTGACGCGAATGGGCTAACAGCTAACGACGTCGTTCAACGTGTCGAAAAATATTTTCATTAATAATGAAGTGCTGTCGCAAAAACAAATTGCGAGCAGCACTTTCTTATTTGGTTTTCCTTACATACTTATAATATCTACTTATAATACACCTATTAGTTGTACAAAATAAATAATAGGAACTTTAAAAAGTAGGGAGATATATGAGCCAAAAAAATATAATACTTGTTATTTTAATGCTTACGACTACACTACTCTTGTCAGGCTGTTGGGATGTAACAGAACCCCAACGGATGTATTATGTGCAAGGTGTTGGTGTTGATTTTAAGGATAATGAATATATAGCGTACATCCAACTTATGAACTTTGCCAATGTAGCAAAAACAGAACAATCGAACCCACAAGCTGCACCAACTGAAGTCGGTAAAGCTACAGGAAAAACAATTGAAGAAGCTATCTATAAATTGTATCGTTCAATGGACCAAGAAGTCTTTTGGGGACATATGACCTTTCTCCTTTTCTCGGAAAAAGCTATGGAAAGTGAGCATGCCATTCCCATTATCGACACTTTTCTACGTTTCCGAGAAACAAGATACCATATTTGGGTTTATTGTACACAAGACCCCATCGAGGAAGTTTTATTAGTATCTCCTATTCTTGAAAAATCGCCAACTGCGACTAAATTGAGTAATCCTAAAAATACCTCGAAACAAGAATCATTTGTAGAGCCGGTGAACTTGAGACAGCTAGTCATTGGTTTAAATGAGCCAAACCACGAAATGAAGGTCCCATTCATTTCCATCAATCAAGACTGGGAAACAGCAAAGGAATCCCGAACTGAAACTGTTTTTGCAGGTGTCGGTATCCTGTCAAAGAACAGTTTAAAAGGCTTTATTAAAGGCAATACAGCGCGAGGGATTGAATGGATGAATGATGCAACGAAGCAAGGAGAAATCACGATTAAATTAGACAATACGGAGGAGCGCGACTACTTAACCGTTGATATTAAAAAATTAGATGTCAATGTCAAACCAATTGTTCAAAACAATCAAGTAAAATTTGAAGTGTATTTAAAATTTAACACCATTTTGAATGGCTTTAAAGGAAAAGTGACACCGAGTCAGGTCAGAAAAAAAGTAGAGAGTGAAGTCAAAAAAGAAATTATGGCTACTTTTGAGGCAGGCTTAAACATAGATGCAGACGTCTATCGATTGTCAGAATATCTCTATCGCGACAATGTAAAGGTATGGAAAAAAATACAGAAGGATGGTAAAATCCCTTTAACCAAGGAATCCATTAGTAAAATCGATATTCATATTAACAAGGTAAGCCCTGGGCGAAAATCGTTTGAAGAAACTATTACCGAATAATAATAAGAGACCACCCCTTTTACTGGAGTGGTCTCTTGTTTATGATAATGCTTGATGAAGCTGATCAAGGACAGCTCCCCTACTTATTCCCCCGTGATAGCAAATAACCGTTTCAATATCGAGATCTAGGTATTTTTTTAAAGACTCCTGTGCTTCCGCTAAATCTAATACAGACGGCTCATGGATACCCGCAATATTGCCTTCTACACTGTATAGTGAGTCACCGGCAATTAATGTTTTGCTTTGTGTCAAATAAAGACTGAGATGGCCTGGCGAATGTCCTGGTGTATGGATGATTTGAATACCACCACAAAACGGCAATTCCTCTCCATCACTCAAGGTTACATCCACTCGTCCCTTTGGTGGATTTTCTAAATGCGCATCTTTTAATAATGGTAGTTCCCCTTGAATATACGGTTGCTCCAGTGCATGTGCATATACTCGTATATGCTGTCCACATGTCTGTATTAATTCTGGCAGGCAACCAATATGATCCACATCCTGATGCGTGAGAATTACCGCCTTTAGCTGGTCCAAAGAAACACCAACCTGTACCATCGCCTCTCGCAATTCTTCCATTTGTCCAGGAAAACCTGCGTCTATTAAAACAGCCATGTCTTGGTCCCACAAAAGCGTTGGATGAATAATAAATCCTTGATAATTCAGTTCGAGTACCTTTACACCTTTTGTTATTTCTATAGCATTCGCCCCCTTTGCCAAACATGAAAAGATAATAGTGATCCTATTTTAGTTTCTGCTTTCAGCCTAAAATTTCCTGCCATCCCTAGCATGGACTAAAATTTTATTGTCTACATATGTTTATTTTTTCTTGTTCTCTTAGCATCTTTATAAACGAACAGAGCAACAAGAAGAAAGCTTATACTAACAACACGGAAAATCATCTCTAAACTAATCCATTCAGCTAAAAGCCCTAATATAAATGCGCTAATGCCTACTCCAATATCAAAACTAGAAAGAAATGTTGCATTAGCTGCTCCACTTTTTGCCTCACTTACTTTTTGAACAGTCCATGTTTGTAAACAAGGCATAACGGTTCCATAGCCTGCCCCGAATAGGATGGCTGCGATAATAAGCAACCCATTATTTGTCGCGTATGATAACACAATCAATGATAAAAACCCTACTACTGCTGACACAATGATAATCGACCATGGCCCGGTTTTATCAAACCATTTTCCTGTAAATGGACGTAGTAAAGTGGAAACAATCGCATTGATAAGGAAAAATAAAAAAATTTGATCTAACCCTCTTTGTTCACCGTACAGCACAAGGAAGGTAATGATTGCACCAAAGCCAAGTGTTGTCATAACAGTCAGTAATGCTTGAAACCATACTTCTCTCTCAAAAACTGCTTCCATAAATCGAAATGGCTGCTTCTCATGCTTAACTGGTTCAGCCGAATAAACAAATTGAAGTGCTATCACTGCCATAAGGCAAAGAATGACGGAAGAATAGATTAATAGTTGGAAAGAAAAAGAATGATAGATTAGGATGCCTAAGCTAGGGGCAATGATTGCTCCCACTGTTGTGGATATTGAAAAATAGCCTATACCTTCACCTAATCTTGTTTTTGGAATTAAATCCACCGCCATTGTACTATTCGCAGTTGTTGACACTCCCCATGTTGCTCCATGGAAAAACCGTAATAGTAGGAAGAGCCAGATTGTGTTTAAAAAGGGATACATGATTGTAATCATCAATAACATAACCCCTGCACCAATAGCTAAACCTTTTCTTTTGTGATCGACTAAATAATAGCCTACAAAAGGTCTAATGATAATCGCGCCTATTGTAAATACTGTAGTAACCAACCCTACCTGAAAAGGAGAAGCATGTATGCTAATTAAATAGGCTGGTAGAATAGGTAGTAACATTTCAAATCCTATAAAAGTTAAAAAGTTACTAATAAATAAAAAAAGAAATGCTGAAGTAAAAATGGTTTGTTTTTGCATGTTAAAATTCCTCGCTTCTAATTAATCTTTTAAATTAGAAGCGCTTGGCACACTGAAACATTCCTAAATTGTCTTAACTTTTTAAGCAATCGTCTCACCCTTTCAAAAGTTTTATTTTCAATTAATCTTCTTTAACAACACAAAAAGACGCCAGGTAACCGGCGTCAGAACATGCATAAAGTATTTAAAAAGAACAAACATAAAGGTTCTTCTTTATCTATTAAATACAAAGGCAAAAAGCTTCCGGTTGCTGAATTCTATATGAAGTTTTTCTAAAAAACGACAGACTGGTCCCGTTGAATTGAAATCAGTTACTTGTAAAAATGTCTTTACTTCAATTGCAGCCATTCTGAAAACAGTTTCCATAACCTTTTGCCTCCTCTCGAAATATCAATACAATATAATTTAATACAAAATTATCAAAAAAGCAAACTCAGTTTTCTGCTTTCACATTCATTTAGGGTTACAACCTATCATGTGAAGTTAGGTGATTAGTACTTTATTTGTGTACAATATATCCCACCTTACGTGGTGCCACTACGTTTTGCTTTTCAACACTTTTCATACGATCATCTGAAGTTTTTTTCATAGGAGTTATCAAAAGTTCAAACATGGTTAATTGTTTATCCAATTTCATCCCCCTTTTTGATTCTTAAAAGGTATTGTACACTCTATTGGCTGCTTTTCTTATATATGTTTAATAGCTTGATTTTATACTAGCGGAAAAAATAGAGACATCTTTATACCTAGTACCTTCATTTGCTTTGAAAAAGCTACCTGTATATCGAATTAATCCACTAGTCTATTCTTCCATAAGGAAACCCATTCATTGCTGTAGTAAATAAAATATCGGAAGTAACATGAACCCTACTAGCAAAAGCACTGGAATCAAGGAAACAATTAAAGCCAATATTCTTAACTTCCCCTTTTGGCTAAAAAGGGCAGCTAGAAAAGACGCTATTATTAACGAAATGACCACAATATCTCCAATTTCAGAGGTTCCATTCACTACAATGGGGGTAATAAAAGCAAAGACAATGAACAAAGAAAATAATAACAATGAAATCATACTTAAATATTTTCTTAACACAATTACTTCACCTCTTTTGGTTCTCTTTTCCATTATTTTAACATAAATCATTTTATTTCTTATTCAACTAAACCGCTAAGAAGTTAAATAAAAAAAGAGTTGCTAATGCAACTCATAAGCTACTACCTACACTTCAACTGTTTTAAAGTTCTCCTACTTGAATACCTTTTTTTATAAAATTCGTGCAGCCTCCCCGTCGATTATTTTAATATGTATAAACGACGAACCGCCTCCTTGAATATGATTGGGCACGTCAGATAAATCAAGTAATTCCTTTATGTGAATGAACTTATTACGATTAGGCTCAATTGTCACATAATAAGGGCCAGCTACATTCATCAGAGACTCTATACGGGGTCCTTTTCCCGTTAAATGATCATCTAAAAACTCTAGCTCAAATGACACTGCTTCATTATTTCGATTTTGTAATTCAAGATGACATTCCCCATGTAATACATGCTTGCTTACTACATCAAATTGGCATTCACCATTCTTTGTATAGGAAATCGCCATAATCCCACGAGCGAAAGTCTCTTGATAGATTGTCATCAAAAGAATGGGTAAAAAGGTAAAGGTGATTAGCACTACACCAATTGATAGGAGGTGATATTTTTTCATCCCCTCGACAAGTAAAATCAAAGCAAGGATAAAGAGAGCTGAACCAAATAACCCAAGCAACACATAGCCATCATCAGTGAGGATAGGAAACGACATAAAGGAAATTCGAGCATTCACCATTTGATAGTTAGGAAATGGGAAAAATAAACACATACAAATTCCTAAAAGGATGATGGAAGTAACAAACGACACTTTATTTTTTATCATTTTCTCCCTCCTTTTATAGAAATGAAAATAGGCGAAACCCATTTCTACTTTTGCTCACATAATTCTCTAAAATTGCATCCACGACAATGCCATTTTTCTTGTGTTTGTTCAAAATCTTCCAAGTCCACAGGCTCGTTTGAAAAAATATCAGCTTGGTACTTTTTCATTTCTAAAACACTATACTGAAATGTATGTAAAATATTTTCCATATCAAAATCGGTAAAGCTATATTTCTTTCGTTTTCCCGATAGTAAATATTCATTGTAGACCTCAATTTGCTCAAGTGGCACCCGATATTTTTGCTGAACATAATAGGCATAGAGAGCTAATTGCTGGCGATCATCATCTGACTCTCCCCCCGTTTTCCAGTCCACAATTACCCATTTATCAGTTAGTTCATTAAAATAATGAAAATCCATTACAACGAACACTTGGATATCGTTGATTTTCATCGAGCGAAATTGTTCTGGTTCCCCAATACGTAAAGAACCTTTTTGTGATGTAATTTGTTGAAATGTTTCACTCATCAAAAAATGCTCAAAAACAAGCTTAATTCGTTCTTTATAGTCTTGTACTAGATCGGATGGAAGTTTGCCGGAATAGTATATTTCCTGCATCATATAATATTTATTTGGCTTTTGCCTCCATGATTCAAGATGGCGGGTAGAATCAATAAAAGCCGCATTCAGCTGTCCTCTAGCCCAATAAATTAGCTCCTCTAGTGTGGGGGGCTTCCTTGTTTGTAAATAATCATTAATAGCCTGTTCAATAAAACGGTGAACAATTTGCCCAAATAAAATAGGCATGGGTTGTAGCTTTTTTAAACGATAAACAAGTTGATGATAAGGCTCCACATTGTAGCTTAGCCACCCGTTATGGGAAAAATAATATTCATAGCCATATTTACGGGCACAGCTTGTTAGCGTTTTATGACGTGATAGTGACCATGAAAACGTAGGGTACGGTGTAATTTCAAACACGACAATCGCCTCCTATAGCTGCTGGATAAAATCATAAACAAGCTGTACGATCAGAACAATGGTTACAATACGGAGTAGCAGTTTGACTTGATTTGCTTTCACCCTTCTTGCTAAAACAATGCCAATTTGCGCACCAATCGTAGACCCTACCATTAAAATCAACGTTAGTGGCCATTCAATTTTCCCGGTAGCGATATAGGTAATTGCTGCTCCTGAGCACATGGCGAATACCCCTACCCTTGAGAGTCCTACTGCTTTAATATAAGAAATTTTCTCATGAGCATATGTATAAAGGGCTAGTGTACTACTGCCAGGCCCAAACATACCATCATAAAAACCAACCCCAAGGAGAATTGGACCATTTTTTCGATTCATAATAAAGAGTTCCTTATCGCCAAAATCAGCCCCACCCATAAAGGACATAATTAACGCAAAGCCTAGTAAAATGATGGCGATAAACGTCAATGCTTGACTACTCATAAATGAAGCAAAAAGTCCACCCAATGTTCCACCAATTAGGGATACCCATAAGACTGGTCTCATTTCTGACCATGCTAATTCCTTTCGTTTATAGATCGTATAAAAGCTCGAAAATGCACTTACCATATTGGATACTTTATTTGCCCCAATTGCAGAATGGACTGGCACCCCCATTAACATCATCGTTGGCAAGGTGATTAAACCACCCCCACCCACTAACGTTCCAATGACATTCCCAATGATGCCAATGAATAAAAATAACAAGTATTCCATCATATCCTTCTTTCTCTCTCACAAAAGCAATCATTCTATGATACAGTATAACAGATTGTAATTTTGAATGATGATGGAAATGAGGGGCAAGGATGCAAACACAACAAAAAACACCAACACCACGCTTTTGTCACCAGCTGACGGTCATCGTGGCCACCATTTTTTTAGCTGGCTTCACAGCTACACTAATTCAATATCGAAAGCTTCCTGCAACGATTCCCGTATTACAAAGCTTCACAAGTGACCATGCACAGTTTGGACCAAAAATAGCTATTTTTTATTTACCTTTTATCGCACTCATGCTATTTTTACTTTTACACTATTTAGAGATGAAAGCAGCCTATCCTGTGATGAGAAGAAATAAACCGCCGCTGTCCCATAGCCAGCGTCAAAATGCCATCATGACTTTTTGTCTCATAAAAAATAGTATTTTATTGTACTTTACTTACTCCCTTTTCAACGACCTTTCGATTGCATTAGGACGCGATCGCATTTTACAACAATGGCATGCGTATCTTTTTCTTTTCTTGCTCTGTGGTATTTTCAGTATGGGGATCGTACGAGGGATTTTATTGAATAAAAAGCGTTAAAAAAGACGTATTAAAGAGTAGCTCTTTAATACGTCTTACGAACATGAAATTACTATTGTTTGCTATACTAGATAGTTATTCACTATCCAATTCTCTTTCCATTTGTCTAAAATTATGTATTAAACCATACTTTTGTACACCACGCGCTTGTTCGATGCTAGCATCAGCCCATTGGCGAAATAATTCTTGATTTTTTTGGCTATGGGCGTATACTGCCTCCACAGCGGGTTGCATCCAGGGCTGTGTCAGCTTGTCACTTCTCATAGCAGCCGTTTGACCTTCCATCGCTGCAAAATAGCATAGGGCATAGCTTGATAACGGCTCCTTGTTAATTTGCTGGGCAGCAGCCTTTGCCGCTCCAAGATTTTTCTCCATAATTGCTTTCGTAAATAGATAATTATATTTGATGGCTGGCTGCTTATAATGGTGGATGATGACATCGATAGCACAAATCTGTTCATCTACCGTCCCATAAGCGGATGCATAGAGAGCCGCAAATATCGGTTCTTTTTGACGACACTTCACCCATTTATCTACCAGTTCCATATTGTTTGTTCGATATAAAATATGTACATGACGATAAATAATAGCTACCACGAACACAGCAATTATACCGAGTGAAAAGGATAGCCGAACACCTGATAAAGATAGCACCATTGCCAGCAAAATAATGGCTAAATAAATGACTGTTAATTGAACAATTTTCATAATATCTCCTACTGCAATTTCCTGCGCATCTTACGTGAAAAGATGAAACCCGCTCCTATAAAGAATACAAGTGCCATTACTTTCATGATAGGAATGATAAAAAGCTTACTGATGAGGAAGACAACGACTATATAATAGATCACCATTGCCAATAAAAATAATGTCAGCTTATTCACGCAGCTTCCTACTTTCCTTTAGTGCCGCCTCAATCGCAGCAAGCGCTTTTGGTCCCATTCCATGTAAATGAGCTAAAGTGGAAAGGTCAACGTTTTCCAGCTGTTTCAATTGTGTATAGCCTGCTGCTTGTAATGCACGAATTGCAGGTTTGGCTACTCCCTTTGGCCATTCTGTCATGTTTGCACTTCCCTTCACGAAAAATCTTCTCTGCCCTATTATGCAAGTGACGGCAAAGAAATGCAAATAAGTCAAAAAGTTAGAATTTGAAACATTGATAAGCAAGCAGTCATTAAATTAGTCAAACTATGAATACTCCAGCTCGTTACAATGGAACCCCCGCCAACTCGCTCATTCATCCATCCCATCACATAGCCTGCTAGCCCTGTAGATAGTACAACTAACAAGATGATTGGAAATGGTAATACCGTCCATAACATAGCCCCATGAATACTGCCAAAAACGAGGCTTTGTAGCAAATTTCCGACCTGGAAACCAAATGACTTTGCCAGCCTTTTCAATAAAAAACCACGGAACAATAGCTCCTCAGATAAGCCGGTCTGAATCATAGCATATAGAATAGCTGGAATGACCCCCGCTAAGCCAAGGCCAGCAAATTGATTGGACGCTAATATGGAACCATCCATGTAAAAAAAGACGAGAGCGAAATTAGGCACCACTAATACGACAATAGAAAGCATATAAAATATGGCATATTTCCCCTTATCAACAATAACAGGCCTGTGAAATCCTAACCATTCGAGGAAGGGTTGTTCCTTTTTAGCTGTAAAACTCCACCAAACAAACGGTATGACTGAAAATAACATCACTTGCACAATTGCATTAATCATATTTTCTCCCCCTATTCATTACGTTAAGTGTAGAAGAAAGAGCTACTAAATTCAATAATTTTTTAATGATAATCATTAAATTATTATTTCTTAAAATTAAATATTAATCGTTTTACTTTAATTATAACAGGATAAAATTTCTTTATTGTGCTTCGGTTAAATCTCATATATACTCAATTACAGACAATTAAGGTCTTTAATATACACAATATAAATTGGAGGTAATGACTATGAATACACATTTATTAGAGAAAGCTCGCATTTATGAACATAGCACTCGTATCTCTGTACCAGCCTATGACACTCTGTTCGCCATGACACAAGCCTATTTCCGAGCTCATTTAGGTGAGCAGGATACTTCCCTGCTAGTTGTAGGAGCAGGGGGCGGTAATGAGCTATCCGCATGGGGACCATCTAATCCAAACTGGACATTTATAGGAATAGACCCGTCTGAAGAGATGTTGCAAATTGCTCAGTATAAAGCACAGCAATTAGCTATAGAAAGCCGAGTTCAGCTTCTTCAAGGAACCATTGATACCTTGCCCTCCTATCCATTAACCTATGATGCGGCTAGCTGTATCCTTGTGCTGCATTTTATTGAAGATAGACAGCAAAAACTTAACTTACTGCACAACATTCATGCGCAATTAAAGCCCGGCAAACCTTTTGTCCTCGCTTGTGCCTATGGAGATCGAAATAGTAACGAACTGCAAGATCGCATTAAAATCTGGCAAAGCTTCTTTTTAGATGCAGGATACAAAAAATCAAAGGTCGAAGATATGGGGAAAGTCATTATGAATATCTCTTTTCTATCCGATCATGACATTCAAGAATTATTGAAAGAGGCTGGATTTAAGCAGATTACACGCTTTTTCAATTCAGGTCTTTTTGCCGGCTGGATGAGCCACGCCTAACCGTAAGACCCCACCATTTAGCTAAATGGCGGGGTCTTTCAACAGGTGGATTATAGATTTCATACAAACAAAGGCTTTTAAAAATTACAGCCCCGTTTCTCACCAATAAATACTGTAATAATACACATGATCATCTATGGTCATCCCTACTTTTTCATAGAGCTTTTGGGCGTTGACATTGTCCTTTGCGGTTTCAAGCATCATGTAACGAGCGTTCTCCTGCTGGCAATAGACGTAGCATTGTTCGATTAATGCCTTTGCCACCCCTTGTTTTCTGGCATGCCCAGCCACAAATAAATCATTTAAAATAAATGCCCCTTTCATAGCAACGGATGAAAAGATAGGAAATAACTGCGCAAAACCTACTGCTTCCCCATCCAAGTATGCGAGAAAAATAATGGATTGCTCCTTTTCCACACGTTCTTGGATAAACTGCTCGGCTTGTATTAAATCAGTCGGTTGTCCATAAAACTCACGATAGGCATTAAATAACGGGACCACTTCCCTAATTGTTGCCAGTGACACAGTACAAATATTCATATTCCACTCCCCATTTCAATTTATTTGTCATTCTAGTATGATGGTAGTAGATTATCTGACATTCCAAAAGAGACAGTTTCAAACATTTCAACATGTCGAAGAGGTGCATTATGGACGATTTCATCTTTTTATTAACCGACAAAGAGGTCAAATATAAACAAATCTATCAGCAAATGAAGACTCTCATTATGGAAGGTACATTGAAAAAAAATGATTCCCTGCCTTCTATTCGGAAGCTAGCAGAAACATTACAGGTGAGCCGCAATACGACCTTAACGGCCTATGATCAGCTTGTGGCTGAGGGGTATATTCGTGGTGAAGGTAGGAAAGGGTATTTTGTGAATGCGTTGGAGCAAGTTTTCTTACAAGAGCAGCCACAGCCCATTCGATCGAAGCCACTAAAGGATACTTCTGCATTACTTGTGAACTTCCAAGCAGGGGCTGTCGATCAACAACACTTTCCCATCAAGACGTGGCGTCAAATCGCCAATCAGGTTTTACAGGAACCAACTTGCTATCAATATGGTGAACTGTTTGGAGAACCTATGCTAAAAGAGCAGCTTGCCCAATACTTACTTCAGGCAAGAGGGCTATATACCAATAATGAAAATATCATTATTGGCAGTAGTACACAGCAAATGCTTCTGTATCTTGGGTTTTTATTAAAGAAAAATTTCCCTAGTATACTACTGGAGGACCCAGGCTATGATGGGGCTCGGGAGGCATTCCAATTACATAACTTTGACATTGAGGCCTTGCCTGTTTTCGAAGAAGGTGCACAGCTTGATGTCTTAACAACTTGTCGCTCACGCCTATTGTATGTCACACCATCACACCATTTCCCATACGGTGCCTCGATGAATATTCAACAACGACAAGCACTTATACGATGGGCCCAAAAAGTGAATGGCTATATACTCGAAGATGATTATGATGGTGAATTTCGTTATACACAACAGCCATTCCCTGCCCTTGCCTCCATCGACCCCTCTCGGGTAATTTATTTAGGCACATTTTCCAAATCCTTTTTACCAGGCATTCGAATTAGCTATATGGTGTTACCGACTGCCCTTGTGCAGCCTTATAAAGAAAAATTTGCTCATTTTGAACAAAATGCATCCACCCTACATCAACGCACAATGGCCCAATTTATGGCCCAAGGCGAATGGACCCGCCATATTAAACGAATGCGCCTGACCTATAAACAAAAAATGCATTGCCTTGTGCAGGAGCTACAACAACAATTTGGGGAGAAAATCACGATTTTAGGTGAACAATCAGGACTCTATATTTTGTTGAAAATAAAGTTACCCCTCTCGGAACAACAGCTAATCCACCAAGCAGAGTCCCACGGGATAAAAGTTTATCCAACCAGCCCGTTTTTTCTCCATCAAGCAAGTATAGAACCGATGCTACAGCTAGGCTTTAGCAAGCTATCAATGGAAGAAATTAAATTAGGAGTCCAACTACTAAAAAAAGCCTGGTCTTCATAAAAGCCATGATCCTCAAAGAAGCACCTTTTAAGTACAATTAGTTCAATAAAAAGGACCATCAAATATGATGGTCCTACGTCTTCTTTAATTGGATTGTTTCAAAGCATTTCTAACAAACAATTGCTTATTTTTGTGAGCGATTACACTGACTGTCGCCAGTAATAGCCCCGAAATCACGAAAACCAGTCTAATTCCTACTAAATCTGCTATTACCCCCATAACAAGAGAGCCAATGCCGAAAATTCCAGTTCCGATAGCACCTAATGACGTATAAACAGTTGACAACTGTTCTTTTGACACACTAGTTTGTATCACTGTTTGTTGAGGAATTTGTTTAATTTGTCCAAAAAGCCCTACACAAAATGATAAAAGTAAGGAAATCATTGCAATGCTGTTTATGCTAAATAATATTGTCAATATGAAACTTGCGAAGGAACCTATAAAAATATAGGTTCCAATTTTCTTTTCTATAACAGAAGAAAATTTTATACAATAAGCACTCCCTAAAATCAGGCCTAAAAAGTTGGCTCCATTAATAAATCCCCACCACTTTTCATCAACGTTCAAAGCGTCGTTGACAAACACATATAAAATAGCGGCTATCCAAACTGTTGCAGCGATGGTTTCTAAAAATTCTATCCAAGCAATCCTTTTTAAAACGGGCGTATTAGATAAAGTTTGCCAACCCTCTTTAATCTTTTCTAGTTTCCCTTTTGTCTCCGTCGAATCATGACTGTTTACATTTTCTAAAAGGCTAAGTAGTAGGCTTGCCATTACAAATAAACATCCTACTAACCAAATCAGTTGTTGAGGGCTCATAATCATTAACAATGAACTTCCTACGAACCACATACCTGCTTGAATGACCTGCGTAATAGTTTCGGAAATTCCATTAGCTTGAAGTAGCTGTTCAGGTTTAACATAGTGTGGAGTCAATGTCTGTCTTATTGGATTTGCACATCCATCAAAAAAAGCAATCCATCCTATTATTAAAAAGAAAAAATAATAATTAGCTGCTGATAAACCCATTACCATAAATCCTAGAATAAAGAGTAAAATCGTTTTTGCGATTTGTGACCCAGCAAGTAACCATTTAAGATTTAGTTTCTCCACCAAAAGAGGTGTCAGCAGACTGGATATAAACATAGAGGAAGCAATTGTAAATGGCACGAACGATGCTGCAATTGCAGAACCTGTTAACAAAAAAATCGTACTTATAACACTGACTATATATAATACATCGCCTATATTAGCGAGTAACTGACCTAATAGTAATAAAGAAAAATTTCTATTCAATTTCATTATATATCCCCCGATATTTTACTCGATTTTTGGCTTAATCGGGGAATATTAGATTGGACTATTCATTAAAATTTGACTCCTATCATCTAGACGGATAAATCTGGGGGATATCGATTTATCACAAGTTTTTTATCATCTATTCATATTTAAATGAATTATAGCATTGTTTGTTTAAACATTACACGTCCGTAGTAATTTTTACCATATTTTATGTTTACTCAGTAACCAATCCTTCTTAAGCTAAGCCGCTCCATTTGTACAATAAATAAAAAAAGGAGCTGTCTAAACAGCTCAATACTCTTCATCTGTTAGTTTAACAAGGCGAAATAGTCAGAGCATAATAAATGAAATTTAATTTCTGACCATTCATTTCGATATTTTCACTACTAGTAGATATTTTCTTAAAACCATTTTTCTCTAAAACTCTTTGAGAAGCTATGTTATTTGTTGTTGTTTCCGCCTTAATTTGTTTTATGTCTTCATCAGTTATTGTTTCGATTAATTTTTTCAATGCTTTATTAGCAATTCCTTTTCCAGTATGTTCTTGACCCACCCTATAACCGAGATGACCGATTTTATGAAAGCTATCAATATCCACTAAATTTATTCTTCCTAGAATAGAACTATCTAGATCTTTAATTAAATAGAAATATGACCTTCCCTGAGCTTGTTCTTCAAGTAAAGCTTCGTGTCTTTTTTTAAAAATCTCAGGGTTATAGTATTCATCTCCACGAGTAGGTACCATTTCTTCGAAAAATTTTCTGTTTTCAAGTTCGAATTTATACAATCCTTCGGCATCTACCACTTGTAATCTTTCAATATATATATCCATGTAATATAAACTCCATTCCAATAGGATTTACCCTTTACTTGAAGTAAAATTCCCATATTGGTATATCCCTTTATTTTTTATCTCTAATTTCTTCCAGTATTTTAATGACACGATTGTTTTGTTGTTCAATAGACTTCAACCTTTTTTCAATTATGCTTGAAGAGAAAAACACAATGAGTACAATAGCTATTCCGACTAATAAATTCATTTCATATTCCCCCTCCTAAATCCAAGTTTATCTATGTATATAAAGTTACATCCTTGTTCAAATATGCAGTATCTGTATGATGATTAAAAGCTGAACTATAGTAAAAATTAGTTCAGCTCCATTACCTGTTCCACGTGCCTAGAAATAATCAATGAATGTCGGTATGCCTACGGGTAATATGTCCTCTAGTAAGGCAATTTCCTCCGCATGTCCCTGTAACCGTTCAATTTTCTCTAAATAACTTGGGCGTTTATAGCCTAGCAGCATAGTGGCCAATGTTTGCACCGTTAAATGGACAGCATTATCATTTAATGTCTCGCTCACCTTTTGGACAGACAGCTTACCATCCACCATTTTGATGATGAATGTACCATTATTCCAAGCTACAATCCGATCCGTTACAGCTAGCTGAAGCTCAAAGTTTTGACTGACAAATGGATAGCGTAATAAAAACTCTTTAACATCAACAATTCTCGCCATAAAATAAGGAGATACCTTTTGAATAATCTCGCTATCCTCTAATAAAAACGCTACTGCTTCATTACCTGTCGTTTTCCCATAGACATTATAAATCATGGAACTATGGGCAGAGACAAAATTCCATAACCCTTTGCGTGCTTCTTCCTGTAAATAGACGATTTCATCAATATAATAATTTTCCTCCATAATACGATAAAACATGTAGCCCTGCGCCACATCCCCTTCATCGTAGTAGACGGCAGCCTGAAGGTTAACATCACTGTCAATGAATTTCTCTTCCCAGAAATCCTCCTGAAATTTCTCATTCCACGCAATACTATTTCGCACCATCACACCATGTGTTTTTTCCGCATAACGAGCGTAGATATCCACAACATCCTGATGTTTCGGATCGACACGACGAATTTTTCCATTGAGTCCGGAATAATGCGGAAGCTGTGTATCCTTCACCTGAAATTCTACGATATCACTCATAATTTCCCATCCCTTTTTTCGGTAATAAGGAATCGAATATGGGAATAAATAGGATATGCATTGTCCCTCGTTGCGCATACTTTGTAGGCTTTCAATAATCAAGCTCTCCATCAAGCCATGACCCGAATACTCTGGGTAAGTGCCAACTGCTGTAATCCCCCCCATTTCATAAATCTTCCCATGGACATTGACCTCAAAAGGCAAACTTAAAATTTGCGATACTAAATGTGAGCCATCAAACCATCCGATAGCATGTCCCTCATTAAATTGTCTACTTTTTGCATTCACAAAACGACGGTCCTTATGAATAGACATCGACATTTGAAAGACATAATTCAATAAATCAATGGATTGTGCCATTTCATCCAATCGAATTTCTCGCATTACTAAGCCTTTTCGTTGATTCATGATTCCCTCTCCTCATCAAATAACTCACTTAAAATAGTTTGTGGTGCATCTAAAAACCGCTTGGTGACAATGTAATGAATGGAATCCTTATAGCGAATCGTTTCAATTTCTCCATTGTCAAAGCTATAAATCGTTGCATTTGGATAACCCAGTAAAATAGGTGAATGTGTGGCAATAATAAATTGTGCCTCATGCTCAAGGTCCTTCATAATTTTTAACAAGCTTAATTGCCTTGTTGGAGACAATGCTGCCTCAGGCTCATCCAATAAATAAATGGCTTTACCCTTAAAGCGATTCATAAATAAAGCAAGAAAAGACTCCCCATGGGATTGATGATGTAGAGATTTCCCACCAAAAGCGTTATATCTCCTTGGATCTTCTATCAAATCAATATGACTAGCAAATTGATAAAATGTTTCGGATCGAAGAAAAAAACCATTTGAAATTTTCGGCATCCATGACAAACGGATATATTCACCCAGTGAAGATTCTGCCTTATGTACTTCATACAGATTTTGGCGGCCACCACCTGCCGTATTAAAATCGCACCGATCCGCAATGGCTTCGAGTAATGTTGATTTTCCCGAACCATTTTCCCCAACGAAGAACGTCACATTTGTCGGAAACTCCAACTCCTGTAAATCCTGCAAGCTTGGGATATTAAAAGGATACATTTGTTTATTGGGAATAGTATCCTGTAGCATCTTACATGATTTTAAATACATTTTATTTCCTCCTTTCTCTTATTATAACGAACAACACCTCTCCTGAAACGTCATCGCACTACCTCTTTTATGAAAAATAATTAAGAATAGTCAAACAAATCATAAAGTCATTATTTTTTCAATGAAAGTTCACAGCAGGAATAGTGCAAAATCGAACGCTCATAGTCCCACTCAACACCACCATTATGTAAGAGATATTTCCCGAGAAATAAATAAGAAACATGTCGAAAGTTGCAATTTCATTTCGTAAAATTATGTCATATTTTTGATTTTCATAAAATTAAGTGGCAGCGCAACTCTCGTATGAATGAAATTTTCCAATTGTGAAGAGTGTAATTTCCCAGCAATATTCAACGGAGTTCTATGATTACGCCCAAGATAATCAGCTTTCTTGCAGGCATGGTTCCGTTACATGCTGTTTGAGTAACAATTTCCTCCGTGTTCCTATTTCCATCCATGAAAAGTTCTATAAACTAGGCTCCTTTCATAAATTGAGTAACAATCAAATGTTAGAAGGAGAAGAACGATGTTTGTTACTCATTATTATGAAAATAAAACGTCCGTATTAAGCCAATTGCTCGTCAAACTCCCTACCATCGAAGAGGATATTCGAATTAAAGGGCGTAAAGCCAAGGTAACTGAAGTGCTTCAAATTGACGACAATCATTATCATGTGAAGATTATTTTTGAGAAAGTTCCTAAAAAGCAACCTCTTAAAGATTTAGGAAAGAAAAAGAGATAATCAATAACGTTTATTTCCACCAAATTCGGGAATATAAATACTACTATTGCGAATTATTCTCACCCTATTATTTCTACAAACAAATTTGTTGACATTTTAATTGATAACAATTATCATTATCAATAGATTATTTCTTTTCTCCAAATTGCTTATTTCAGAATCCCCCTCTTTTTTGAATAAGCATGTATCAAACGGATATTCTTACATCAGACTAAGAGTATCCGTTTTTATCTGTATATGTGGAGGATTTTTACATACTAAAGGAGCTGTTTGACATGGATTATCGTATTGAAAAAGACACTATGGGTGAAATTAAAGTACCTGCTGATAAAATTTGGGGTGCGCAAACACAGCGCAGTAAAGAAAATTTCCAAATTGGTACGGAACACATGCCAATTGAGCTTGTGCAGGCCATGGCTATTTTAAAGAAAAGTGCAGCAATCGCGAACAACAAACTAGGCAAGCTTTCAGATATTAAAGCGAATGCAATCGTACAGGCTGCAGATGAAGTTTTAAATGGACAATGGAATGATCAATTTCCGTTAGTTGTTTGGCAAACTGGTAGTGGTACACAATCAAACATGAACGTTAATGAGGTCATTGCACACCGTGCGAACCAACTATTACAAGACGCTGGCGAGGCAGATCGCATCCATCCAAATGATGATGTCAATAAATCACAAAGCTCGAATGATACATTCCCAACTGCATTGCATATTGCGGCAGTTTTAAAAGTGGAAGATTACTTATTACCACGACTTCGATTATTAAAATCTACTTTGGAAGACAAAGCAGCTCAATTTAAAGATATTATTAAAATTGGCCGTACGCATTTACAGGATGCAACCCCTCTTACATTAGGTCAGGAAATTAGCGGCTGGGCAGCCATGCTGGCAAAATCGGAGCACATGATTATTCAAAATATTGACTATATGAAGGAGCTTGCGATTGGTGGCACAGCGGTTGGTACTGGCATCAATGCTCATCCAGAATTTGGGGATCGTGTTGCAGCAGAAATTAGTGAGCTAACAGGTAAACAATTCACCTCTGCAGCGAATAAATTCCATGCCTTAACAAGCCATGATGAAGCCGTTGTTGCGCATGGAGCTCTTAAGGCTTTAGCGGCTGATTTAATGAAAATTGCCAATGACGTTCGTTGGCTTGCAAGTGGGCCTCGCTCAGGGATTGGTGAAATCACGATTCCAGAAAATGAACCCGGCTCTTCCATTATGCCTGGTAAAGTAAACCCTACCCAAAGTGAAGCAATGACAATGGTAGTCACACAAGTAGTAGGAAATGACGCTACAATTGCTTTCGCAGCATCTCAAGGGAATTTTGAACTAAACGTCTTTAAGCCAGTAATCATTTATAACTTCTTACAAACAACTCGCCTATTAGCAGATACTATGAAATCATTTAATGACCATTGTGCGATTGGCATTGAGCCAAATAAAGAAGTGCTCGATCATAACTTACAAAACTCATTAATGCTTGTAACAGCATTAAATCCGTATATCGGCTATGAAAACGCAGCAAAAATTGCGAAAAAAGCTCATAAAGAAGGTACTACTTTAAAAGCAGCAGCTATCGCAAGTGGCCTGTTAACAGAAGAACAGTTCGATGAATATGTAGATCCAGCTACAATGATTTATCCGAACGTAAAATGATGGAAGTGTAGCTAAATAGCTACCGTTTGGGGCTAAATGGGTAAAAGGATTGGGGGTTATGTCCCCAATCCTTTTATTTTTCATGAACGTTGATTATGATTTTTCAATATTGATTAGAGAATAAATATATGTATCATATGGCACATTATTTTGATGCATATATTTCTTTAATAAACCTTCTTTTTCGAAGCCTACTTTTGTTAATAGCTTGTTAGAAGCATCATTTTCTGTGAAAACGATGGCTCCTATCCGCAATAATTCCATCTCTTGAAAGCCAAACGAAATTACTTTATCCAGTGCCTCTCCTGCATAGCCTTTTCCCCAACTGTCAGGGAAAAGCGCATAGCTTATTTCAGCTTTCTTATGCTCTGTTGACCATTCTTGAAACCCAATAGTACCTATTAGGCCTTCTCGCCCCTTTAGTTCTATCCCCCATTTAATACCTTGTCTTTCCTCATAGTTTTTTGAAAAACGATTAATTATTTGTTTAACTTGCTCTAAACTAGTTAATGGATTTTGACCGTAATGACGTAATACGTCGGGGTTAGAAAAGCAATTTAAAATTTCTTGCGCGTCATTTTCTGTAATTTCTCGTAACACTAATCGATCAGTATTTAAAGTAGGGAACATGTGGCCACCTCTTTTAAGTATGTTATATCTTCCACATTTTATATGAAAAGAGCGAAGATTGCTCTATCTATTTTTTAGTTACTATAAACTAAATTTCTTATTTAAGTTTAATTTTTTGAATTTCAGCAACAAATATAGATTCTTCCGCTATTTTTACATATTGATATGTAGATTCCTTCAAATAGCCTTCTTTGTTTAAATACTCTTTTAGATCTGATTTTTTCTCAAATATTTTTTCGTTCATCAGTTGCTCGTAATCCTGCTCATCATTCCCTTTTGTAATGGTCATCAAATAAATTTTCGTCATGCCCATCTCCCCCTTTATTCATGCCATACTGATGCTTATCATAAAAAACCCTGTCAGTGGACAGGGCGTCAGCAACGAAGCTGTTGATATCGTAAAAATATAAGTACTGATGGACGTACGTCTAAACTATTTGTGAACATAACCATTTTGTCCATCAATTTCTTTTGAAATGGCAGAATGGTCATCGGCTTTAAACGACGGGTTGTCCGTTTCTTTTTATTTGGCTTGCTACCGTAGTATGTTAACGGAAATAGCCGTTGCTTTGATCGTTTGATGTTGCGGTGGTGTTTTGGGTTCAATATACAATGATGTGTAGTACGCATCCGCAATGACAATCAAGTAAATAATTAAAAGTAATCGTTTTGTTCAATGGCTCAAAAATTTCAGTTCTCCCTTTTCAAATCTAATCCGTATCTACTTATTCATACGAACAGAAATGAAAAAGGTTTCAACTATTTTTAGGGAGACAAATTTGCCTCCCTTCCCCCCCTAAACTGCTACCACCATCATTTTCCCAACGATCGATATCCCAATGATCCTGATCTTTTTCTGTGCTTCTCTGAACGAATGCCAACTCCCTCACCCTTTTCAAACGTTCTTATCTAGTATATGAAAAGATAAGGGTTTTCGTTCATCGTAAAATAGGCTTAATTTTAAAACCTAAGGCAATCGCCGCTCCGGTACAACTGGATAGACAACCCACGATCAAATAGATGCTTACTGTAGATTCACCAATCAGAACAGAGGCAATGCCGCCAATAACAGGAAATAAAGCGACCATATAGCCACTTTTCGCTCCTCCAATTCTTTCGACTAGCTTTAAATAAAATAGCCAGGCGAGAAATGAGGCGATTACTGTTAAATAAAGCAATGCCGATAAATAGGTAAAGGATGTCGGAATCATCATTCTTTGCCCCTCCATCCAGACAATCCCACACATGACCACACTACCAACAGCAAAGCCAATCGCATTCGCATAAACCGGGTCAATATGGCGCTTCGCATTTCTGGCAGAACTAGCATCACCGATTGCTGTCAGTAATGTCCCTAAAAACGCAATTAGAATCCCTTTGAAATCAGCTAATCCTGAAAAACTATGTAAAGTTGGATAGATTAATACACCCACGCCTATAACGCCTAAAATACCGCCAAGAAGAACACGGCGATGTAACGGCTCTTTCAGAAAAATTCGTAAAGCAATGGGCGTTAATATCACTTTTAATGAAAATATTAACGTGACAATGGCTGCTGAGCTTAGCATCGTCGCGTAATACAAACATAAATAACTGAATGCAAAATTACAAACTCCAAAAACAATGATAAAGGGCATATCCTGCTTTTGTGGTTTACCCTGTGGTTTCATAAACCAAGCAAGGATTAAAAATAATAGAGCTGTTATGACTAAACGATAGGTTAACGATAATTCTAAACTAACTGGGGTCCCTTGTATTTTTACGGCAATAAAATTAAGACCCCAAACGATTAAACAAAACATATACATAAAATTCGTCATACTGTAAATTCCTTCAACTTCCCTATGCCTTCCATCTTCCCATCATGATAGTGTGATAGTATTGTCCATCTGAAAGGCGCTTATCATTTTTTAAAATACCTTCCACCTCAAAGCCACATTTTTGATAGAGCTGAACAGCCTTGTCATTGGATTCTAACACTTCTAGTGCCATTTTCCGAATACCATTAGCATCTGCCCAGTCGATAGATACTTGCATCAGGGCTTTACCAATGCCGTACCCCCAAAAATCCTTTCTGACACCGACACCAAAAATAACCTTATGGGCAAGCTTTATGAATGTAGAGCCTTCACACCTTGAGTATCCTACAAGTTGATCACCAACGACTGCTACTAAACATAGATTTTTGGGGCTTGCTAGGTCATTGGAAATGAGTTGTTCGAATCCTGCTCGATCAATGAATCCCTCCCCTTGTGCTCGGTCAAAGTTTTCCGTTTCACCATCTAATTGTAAACGTAGGTCTGACAAGGCTTGTGCATCGTCCCGTTCGGCACAGCGGACCGTGTAGGACAATTCTTTATATTGATAGTCTCTTCTGTTAATCAGCATGCTGGAACTCCACAATTGGCTGAATTTGCACAAATCGATTGTGCCAGATACATTCATGATGCTGAATGATTTGTGGTGCTGTAAGAACGTCATTAGATAATGTACTATGGGCCCCCTCCACTAAAATATTGTGATGATAGCCACGACTGAAAGCACTACGAATCGTTGTATCAAGGCAAAACTCCGTTTGTGCACCAGCAAAAACTAATTGCTCAATATGTTGCTCCTGCAAGTATTGGTTAAGCTCAGTTTGATAAAAGGCGTCCCATGTTGATTTTTGAATCACCTTATCCTCCGCTTGTCGATGAAGACCATGATATAGCTCCCATCCAGGCTGACCGTATGCGAAGTCTACATCATCGGCATCAGTATGCTGAATAAAAATAATAGGTACTTCATTGTGGCGCGCCCATGCAATTAACGAATTAATATTGTTGATGACCATTTTGTCATTCCATAGATTTTGTTGGCTGTCTAAAAAGAAGGCTTCTTGTATATCGATAATGATTAGAGCTTGTTTCATAGGATTCTCCTTTATTTTGCGACTTTTTCTTAATTATTGTACTGAATTTTTTATTGGAAGAAAATATAAAAAAAGAAGTACCTAGCGATTTGCTAGATACTTCAACTCTTTATTTCATTAATTCTTCAACAAACTCAACCGGCACATATGTTTTACCATTTTCTAATAAAGCAGGTGCTACGTCAAATTGGCGGATCGCTTTATTATAGCCATATTCTTTTTGGCCACGAGTAATTGTGTAGGAAACAGCACCTTTAGAAATGATGGCACCTTTAGCCGTTACTTCTACTTCAAAGCCAAGCTTTTCTACGATTAATCGTAAAGGAACCATTTTTGTCCCTTCTACTTCATAAAAATCTTTTTGAATAATCTTTTCAATGTCACCATTATCCGGCGTTGGTTCAGGCGTTGGCACCGGGTCCACTTCAACTGGCTCTTCCTTCTCAATATTATCTAACACGATAACCTTTGAAGGTGGTGTTTGGGCAGGAATACTCATTGTTGCGATTGTGTAGAACACTACTAAGTGCTGCTCTTCTAAATCACTAGCTTTTAGCTCTTTTCCAGAAACACTTTCAATTTTTGTGTCTTCACCCACATTTAATTTCAAATAATTGTCAGTATCGATTAAGTTTTTATCGAAGTAATCGACTTCCACACTGCCCATATTATCTTTTTCTACAATAATTACTTCTGGGTTATATTGTGGTGGATAAATAGCAAGCATCGGCTTTTTCGCATAAGAGTAAGCTGACACCTTATCCCCTTTTTGGAGCTTCACTTCTTTCCCCATATTGTCAAATACTAATGAATCTTTATCGACAACCACAATATTCGTCTGTTCACCCTCTACCACCGTATAGTAAGTTGCGTTTTCACGGACATCTACGTGTTCAACTTTCCCAGTTACTTTAATAAAAACTGGCTGAGCTTGTTGCTCGTTAGTTTCTGAAATATTCACTACAGCCTCAACCTCGCTCGCTGATGCAGTTGGAACGCCCATCGCGCTCCCTACTAATAATGCTGTCATAGCAAATGGTACGACCTTCGTCATTTTCATACAAAAAGCATCTCCTTCATTTCACGAATTCATAGAAGTAGTCGTCCTCCTATGAAAAAGGTTACAATATGGCCAAAATTTTGTGAAAGCTGCCTTGTACAGGTATCACTTTCCTTATTTAAAATATAAATTTCAATCGGTTTAGGATGCGTTGCAAGAAGTATTGATGTTCACTTTGCTTGGTTCTTAAATCTCGAGCAACATCAGGATGATCGGTAATGACGCCGCTCACATTTTTCTCAATAAAGGTTTGTAAAGAACGGTCATCATTCAGCGTCCACACAAATAAATCCATCGGGTTCTGCTTCAGCTCCTCAATAAGCTGCTCTGTTACCCATGACTCCTCTAAGGCAATGAAATCGACACTTTCTTCCATCGGACCGATATTAAGCGCGTAGACAATACCCACTCTTAGATTAGGCACTAATTTTTTTAATTGTGTCATTTTCTGTCCATCTGTTGATTGCACATAATACGAATCCAGCACCTTGTATTTTCGTAGCTTTTCCACTAATTTGGGTAACACATCTTCCGTTTCCTTGCCGTGTACCTTTAATTCAATGAGTAACGCAACATCTAAAGCTTTAGCAATTTCGATGCAATCCTCTAAAGAGGCAATTTTATCACTATAGCCATTTTGATGTATCGTTAATGTTTTTAATTCACTTAAGGTCATATTAGCAATGACCCCGTTTTTACCTGCCAATCGCCGCAATGTACGGTCATGGAATACGACAAATTCACCATCCACTGTTTGCTGAATATCAATTTCAATGAGGTCTGCTCCCGCATTAGCTGCGCTCACTAGTCCACTAATAGTATTTTCAACATTGCCAGCCACATAGCCTCGATGGGCAATAATTTTAGTATCGGGTGCATAGACACTTTTCTCTAAAGAATTGATATTCATCATACTTAAAACTACAAACACAACGAAGCTAATGAGCAGTAAAGGTTTATAACGTCGTTTTCTATGCTTAGCCGATCTGTTGATTTTCCCTATTACAGGTGTATTGTAAGTGATGGCAACCATGACTTGTGAAAACATGGCCTGTAATAAACTAAAGAGTACCACAAAAACCATTTCTAAAAAGGCGAGCGTTAGCCCTGCTGTCACCAATGCAGCATTTGGTAGCAAGCGTTCCATTAAATAAAGTGGAATAGTGCTGATTACTGTTATACTGAGCATGACGAATAGATGTCCTGTTAAAAGCATGACCAAAAGGGCTAAAAGCTCCAATAAACCTCTTTTGGAAAATCGCCAGCTTTGCTTGAAAGAACGTAAAATAGAAATGTTTGGCTGGATCGTAAAAATAGGTAACGTTAAAATACTCCGAATGCCGATCATTACTAAAATACTTGCCACTGCGACATATGCTAACCTACCTGTTCGACTACGCATGATTTCTTCTGTTAAAAAATGTGGAAGTGAGATGGATTGGGTTAAGGTGAGTGGTAGCATAAAAGAAGTGAGTGGCATTAATAGAGCAAGATAGACGATTAAAAATAGTACTTGGACACTAAAAAAATAAACAACCTTCCGATTCAGTTGCTGCCATATAGAAAAAAATCGATAGCGCATTCCTCTTTGTTGATGAAAGGCCATTAAAAATAAAAAGCCCATTTCATAATAAACAAATAATAAGAACAACAAGATTAATAGACAAATCATCATAATGACAAAGGGATGGGCTACAAAGCTTTGCCAATTTTGCTCGGTGATATGTGTATATCCTGTTACTCTGAGCATGAGCTTTAACATCATAGAGCTTACAGGGATCATTAATAAAAACTGAAAGATTCTAATTAATGCGAAAACCTGTACATAGTCTAATCGATATATATAAATGTTATTAACAGCCTGTCGCATTACTTGTCCTGCCTTGTGCACATAATCACCCCTGTCACAGTTAAAATCGCTCTCTTCTAACGTATGTTTTGACCGCCACGGCACAGTACTCAAAGCAATAAAATAGCAATTTGTTCAAGTATCCTATGCAACTTGGAGAGAAAAGATTTGTGTATTTATCGTGACATTCTCCATTTTCTTGAAACTTTTCTCGAAGCTATCCTGTATATAACTAGATACCCCGTAGCGAAAGGAGCGCAAACATGAAATTCGACATTGGCGATATGATTAGTACAACGGTTCTTCTATGCCTGTTTTTAGCTATCTTTTTCGGCATGATTCGTATGATCAAAAAAATGAAAGCAACGATACCTGTGCCTCCTCCACCAACCATGCAACAGCAAGTAGAGGACTTAACAAAACGAGTAACAAGCTTAGAACACCAAGTAAATAATTTTGCGAATAGAAAATAGCTAAAAAAATCGCTGCAAGGTTACCCTTCGCAGCGATTTTCATATACAATCTTACCATCTACCACAGTACAAAATACTTCAATTTGAGGTAGTTGCTCTATATCCACAGTGAAAATATCCTCTTTTAAAATGGTAAATTCAGCAGTATAGCCTGCTGCAATTTTACCACGAATGTGCTGCTGACCAATTATTTCAGCCGCTCCCCCTGTATACAAATGGACCGCTTCGAAACGAGAAATTTTCTCCTTAGGATTATAGCCATCATGTTTTTCTCCCACATTGCATCTTGTGACAGCAGCATAGATTCCGATTAATGGATTCGGTACTTCAATCGGCGCGTCACTACCACCAGCAACAACAAGTCCACGGTCAAGAAGTGACTTTAAAGGATGTAAACCTTGAGCGCGCTCCTCTCCAAGCTTCGATAGCTCAGCGTCATACTCCCCCTGAACAAATTGCGGCTGCATATCGATAGCTACAGGCAATTCAGCTAGTTTAGTTAATAGGCCCTCATCGACCAAGCTACAATGGATCACCCGATCAAGCTGACCAGCCTGTGGTGGATATGCCGCAAAAACATCTAAAATTAGTTCGATGGCTAAATCACCGATTGCATGGACAGCGACAGTTTGTCCATATTGACGAGCCAGCTGCACATACTTCGTTAATTGCTCTGTCGTATGAATAAGCATTCCTGAATTGTATGGATCATCATTGTATGGTTGACGAAGCGCTGCCGTTCTTCCGCCATAGGCTCCATCAATAAAGATTTTCATGGCACCAAACTCCAAGAAAGGCGAGGAAGTAGTATCCAACTTTTCTACCTCTTCAAATACGGTATGATGCTGCAATAAATGAACTTTGAAAGATTGCTGAGATTCCACTATTTTACGGTAGGCTTGAATGGGTTGGCTTGGTGGTCCGTAATAGCTTAAATCCTCCGAATGACCTCCCACTAAACCATATGCTTGTAATGAGGCCACCGCTTTCACTAATGCATCTTCAATATACGCAGGTGTAATATGGGGCATCTGATTGACCACTAAATATAACGCCGCATCCTTTAATACGCCAGTGAGCTGACCATCCATTTTTTCAATGATTCCTCCCTCTGGTGAAGGTGTAGCATTGGTAATTCCTGCAAAAGCAAGTGCCTTAGAATTAGCTAAAATTAAATGGTGACAGCTACGCTTTATGATTAAATAGGCTTCACCAAGCGCATCCAGCTCTGCTAAAGTTGGGAAAATGGGCTCTTCAAATTGGTTTTCATTTAATCCAATCGCTATAACCCATTCTTTGGGCGATGCCTTGGACATACGCTCTTGAAGCTTTTCTAGTAACGCCTCTTTACTCGTAATAGCTGATACATCAAGATGCTTTAATTTTTCCCCGTAACCAATAATATGTAAATGACTATCTACAAAACCTGGATACATGACATTGCCTTGTAAATGTCGAGTAGAAGTAGCTAATGGCGACAAGCTCTCCACTGAGCCTGTCGCCACAATTTTCCCATCTTCTTCAAGGACTGCTTCTACTGTTTCACCAACCTGAGCCATCGTGTAAATCTTTCCACCTGTCCATAATGTTGCCAAAACAATTCCCCCTGTGTCCTATGCTATTGCTTCAATTAAATGTGCTCTTTCTAAGCGGCGACGGACAATCACACCAATCCATGCTGCCATTACCGCTTTGACAATCCCTACTACTATAAATGGTGCAGTACCACCCAAGAAGGCTGCTGTCCATGTATAATCTGCTACGATCTTTAACCATACCGTACCAAATGATAACGTAATAATCATGCCGATGATATTTGCAATAATTGCTTGGGTAAATGTAATACCAAATTTATCTAAGTATAAGCCCATAATAATCGCTGTGGCAAGGAATCCTACAATATATCCACCTGTTGGACCCACTAAAATTCCAAGCCCCCCAGACATACCACTAAACACTGGTAAACCAGCTGCCCCTAGTAAAATATATAATAGAACAGATAATGTTCCTAGTCTTGTCCCTAAAATAGTCACGACAATGCCGACTGCTAAAGTTTGTCCTGTGATTGGAATTAGAGGTAGTGGAATAGTCACCTGTGCCAAAACAGCAATAATCGCTGCCCCAAATGCTGCTAACACATATTGATATGTACTTCCTTTTTTCAATGTAAAAAGCCTCCCTTTGCTATACGTTAACTAATAATAAAAATAAGTTAACACAAAGATAATGCAAATAAAAACGGTTGTCAATGTATTTTGGAGTAAAAAAAAGAAATTGCTAGATAACTATCGCAATTTCTCTTCGCTATGATGATTACCATAAAGGTTCATTCATAGAATCCTTGTCTTGTAGCTTAAAGACATATGGCACGACTTGATAAAGAAAAATCAGCACCCCTACTAGAAAGAAAATAAAACCGATGAAGTAATTATGAAATACATGTTGCAACATAATGAATAGTGGTATCGGCATTGAAAGCATGCCCCCTAATTGCATGGATTTTTTCGTACGATACTGTTTTTGGCCACAATGAGGGCACATAATTTCTCCATTTTTGCGATACAATTTGCGTGCTTCCTTTTCAGACCAGCTCTCCCCGCATTCTATACAAATAGGAAGACCATATCCTTTTTTTAGTAATACACGCTTGACAATAAAAGCAGCACCGATAAAAAAGCCCAACAACAAAATCCCTCGCACATAATCAGAATTGAATAATGACCACCAGCTCCAGGCATCGGACTGTATAGTTGCTGCTTGGTGACCTGTGGAGCGCTGTTCCTTCTGCTCTGTTAAAAGATAACTAAAACTAATGACCAATATAGTAAAGGTCGCGAGTACGACGCGGTACGTCCATTGATTACCTACTTTATGCTTTTCTTTTCGTCTAGCCTTTTCTGCGATTAGTTGTTTACGCTTCCCCGAAAATTTTACCTCTTGTAGTTCCTTTAATAGCTCTTCTTTAAATTGATTCATGACGTAGCACCTCCCAATCAAAGTCACCAATTGCTGTTGCCAGCTGTTTACGAGCTCGTTGTAACCTTGTACGAATTGTCGCTTCTGGGCATTGGACAAGCTGTGCAATCTCCACTGTTGTCATCTCCTCAAAGTAATACAAAATTAAAACCTCACGGTAGGCTACCGATAAGGTAAATAACGCCTCTGTCAGCTCTTTTTTGACAGACTTCTCGAGCATTTCCTTCTCTGGTGTAATCGCCGTTGTGCGGCCCGTAATCTTTTCAAATAATGTCAGGCGTTTACTTTTCCAGCTTCGTAAATAATCATGGCTCCGATTGACTGTCATTTTTACTAAATATGTACGCAATGATGCTTGCTGGCGAAACTGTTCCTGCTTTTGATAAAACGCTATGAACACATCCTGCACAATATCTTCCGCTGTCGCTTTATTCTTCACGTATAAATAGGCGACCTTTAATAAGTAATCCCCATGCTCCTCGATCACTTGTTCAATATCCATCATTGCTCTCACCTACTTTCTATACTACTGACGGACGCCATTCCCAAAGCGATTCATTTTTTCTATAAAAAATAAAAAATCCGCAACGGCTACTTTCAAGTCATTGCGGATTTTTTGAATTCAGCTATTAAATACCAATTTCTCGCATCATTGTTGCAACTTTTGCCATTCTAACATCCAAATCTTTACCTGTGAATTGAGGTAAACGCAATTCACTGATTATAGAACCATCACTCATAAAGAGAATACGCTCTGTTCGTGCAGCAATTTTTGGATCATGTGTCACAAGCATAACCGTTGTACCTTCTTGATTGATGGAGGCTAGAATATCCATAATTTCCTCGGCAGACGTTGAATTTAATGCGCCTGTTGGTTCATCACCAAAAATCATCGATGGACTACTAATTAAGGCGCGGCAAATGCCTGCCCGCTGAAGCTGGCCACCTGAAACCTGCGTAATATCACGCTTTGCTAAGTCTGCAATCCCTACTCTTTTCATGATGCTCTGTGCTTTTTCCGTTAATGCATCCCTATTTTTTCGCTGATCACGGACTGCGGGTAACAATATATTATCAAGGATATTTAAGCTTTTAAGAAAGGTTGGCTGCTGAAAAACAAAGCCCATCTTCTTTCGACGTAGTTCAGCTAGCTCCTTGTCATGGAGTGTTGTTACATCCACTCCATCAAAAGAAATCCGACCATTATCTATGCTGTCCATTCCACTGAGAGCGTACAGTAAGGTTGATTTGCCGCAACCTGAGGGGCCCATAATAGATACGAACTCTCCCTCATATAAATCGATGGATACAGCCTTTAAAACCTCGTGTCGTTCTGTTCCTACCTGAAATGACTTGACTATTTGTTCACCACTCACAAGCTTTTTCATGTTCTACTCCTTTATATAATCCATTATTTTTAACTGTCCCGCCTTCACAGTACCAATAAACGTTGCGAGAAGTACGACGCATAGGAGGGCTAATGGGCAAAAAACATAGGCAGTTAGTGGATTAATCCTAAAATTAAATGAAGCTGCACCAAATGATGCAATGACAGTGGTCGTCAGAAATTCCCCTAATGTGTTGGCGAGAACTGTCCCCGCAAAAATAGCCAGCATTAATACAACAACTGATCGTGCCGCATATTGTTTGGAAATATCTACGTTTGTAAAGCCAATCGATTTCAAGATAGCGATGGCAGATCGATCCTTTGCGATCAGCATTTTCATAAACAACAGTGTCACCAGCACACACATCAAGAGAGCTACTACAAGCGCTGCACTCGATACTTGCTTAATGGAGTTGATGGTCGTTCCAAATGTTTGAAAAATATATTCATCGATGCCTGAAACCTTGGCAAAATGGAAGTTATCTGCATACTCTGTAACCTTTTTCTCGACTTCCGATTGTTTCGATAGTGAACCATAGAAGACATTCCACATACTTTCTGTAGAAACATCAACGAATGCAGCCTTCGCTGTTTTCCCACCATTTGTAATATCCGAATAGATGCCACTTACGGTTAAGCTGTTCGTTTCACCTTGGATGAAAAGTAAAATTGTATCGCCCACTTTTTTTTGAAGCTCCTCCGCATTAAGAACAGAAAGTGCTATTTCATCCTGAGCTACCGGCGCCCTACCTTGCGCATATTCTACTGGGAAAACGGTATGGTCGCCCAACTCTATTTTTAGACTTTCTTCCACGCCATCATTTGTAATGGTTGTAAACTTTTTCGTCGTCAAAACCGTATAATCTGTAATATCTACATCATTCTCTAGCGTTTCGACCACATCTGTTACATGCTGAACATGTTGGTCACCTTGCGGGATATCTATGCGAATGTCGCTATTGCCAATCCCCATATACGTAATAAAATTTTTGGAGGAAATTGTATTGTATAAATTTTGAGGCACAATGATAATAAATGTTGCTAATATGAAGACAGTGAGCATCGTCGCATATAAACCTTTACGGGAAAGCACATCCTTCACGCCCATAAAGAGATTAATTGGAAGTCTTTTATTGGAGCTAATATTTAGCCACTTTGCATGTTTTGTTTTACTTTGTATCGCTCCAAATCGGATAGCCTGAACAGCCGAAAGCTTGCGAAACTGCTTCAACATAAATTGTACATAAAACAGTATAGAAGCAAATACTAGCAACAGACCGATAATAGTGAACAGCCAGACCAATGATGTATTGGCTGTATCTCCCATATATAGGCGGATATTTTCTAAAAGAATATCCCTCACCATAAAGGAAAGTATAAAGCCAAGCACACAGCCAAATGCCGCTATTACACTATATTTAGCAAGATACATTTTCTGAATATCTGCAACACGTATACCAATGGCCTTCATTACACCGATTTCACGGTAATCCTCTTCCATTTTAGTTAGCAATGTAAAACGGATACACATAAAGGCAATGACCACCACGAGTACGCTGATTAATAAAATAACAGCAATCATCAAACCATCCGATATGGCATTTAGCATTTTGAAGAGCGGCCATGTTATCGTTGGTCCGTTCGCTTCTAAATGTGCACGATGATAGGCCTCTTCAAAGCTTCTTAAATCAGCCAAATCTTTCAAACGAAACTCTATTAAATATTCAATAGTGCCGGTTGCCTGAATCGCTGCATAATCCTCTTCACTCACGAGAAATCGCTTGGATGATGCTAACATGGAATTCATTTGCGAATCCCGTAAAAAACCTGCAACCGTAAATGGCTTATTATGGACCATCACTGTATCACCTAGCTTGGCTGTGCCGTCCTTCATATAGCCTACAGGTACATAAATGTCACCATTATCCACTTCAATCACATGCCCATCAAGGTCTAGTAAAAAATCAAACTTCTCACTTTGCGTGGTCAACCCATTGTCCTGAACATTTTGTGCAAGTGTTTTGCCTGCAATGTTGATCTTGGCACCTTCTACATTGAGAAATTCGTTGATCTGAAATTCATCCACCAGCTCATTTCGCTCGGCAAAATCAATGAGACGCGCTTGATCGATAGTACCCGAATGCATCTGAAGAAAATGAGGTGTTTCTGCTTGATTTAATAATGTATTAATAGAAGTTGATAAATGAACAATAAGGACGGCTGAAAGCGTAACAAGCATAGCCGCACCTGCTACAAACAGTGTTGTCAAACATGTAATCAGCTTACTATTCGCTATATCATTCCGCACAATTTTGAAATACATAGGTCACCCCTTTGTCAGCATTAAGACCTTAAGTACAATTATTTTGTCCCGTCTTCTCCTTCATGACCAAACATTTTCATCATGTACAACAAACTACCGCTTTCCACGCCAAGCATTCGCTCCACATTGAAGATAAATGCTGGGACACGAGCAGCCCGCTCTTCCTCTGACAACAACACCAAATCATCATCGAAAACGGTATTTGTATATGCGACAATCATCTCCATGCATTCGTAGGGGTATGGTGTATGATAAATCCCTTGTTCAATACCCTCACGAATGATACTAGTCAATAATGGCGGTACTTGATTCATGACCACCTGCTGTATTTTTCGATGCATTAATGCATTTTGCGGCTTATGAATATGTTCCATAATTTCCTGACCATTTTCATTCTGCATATTTAATGCCATTACAACCCTCAATATGCGCTCATTCACCGCAATACTATGGTCCGCAGCCACTGCCCTTGCCTTCGTTAACATCGTTTCCGTATAACGTTCGATGAGGGCATCCATAATATCTTCCTTGGATTTAAAATGATAATAAAGAGTACCACGTGCAATTCCTACTTTTTCAAGAATATTATTTGTGCTAGTGCCATCAAACCCCTTCTGCGTAAACAGTTTATCTGCTGCATCTAAAATTTCATTTCTGCGTTCTTCTGCCTTTTTCATTTCCCTCATCTTAATAACCCCCTACAATCGACCGACTGACTGTCGAATTTTCTTAGCTTTATCGTAGCACAACTATATTCCATATGGCAATATTTTCTACATTCTTTTTTTACAATAAAAAGAGCTATCCTATTCCAATTAAATGCTGATGACCCGTACGAAAAACGACAAAAGCCATCGAGAGTGATTCTCGACGGCTTTTAACTACAGTTTTTATTCTTCGTTCCTTTTATATTCTAAAATATCCCCTGGCTGACATTCTAACGCCTCACAAATCGCCTCTAACGTTGAAAAGCGAATCGCTTTCGCCTTACCATTTTTCAAAATAGAAAGATTCGCCATCGTTATGCCAACCTTCTCTGAAAGTTCTGTTACACTCATTTTCCGTTTCGCCAACATGACATCAATATTGATAATCATCGCCATAGTATTCACCTCAAACCGTTAAATCATTTTCTGATTTGATATCGATGGCATTTTTTAGAAGCTTTTGAAGAACAGCTGCAAAAACTGCAACTACAAAAGAAGCACCAATAATGACCATTCCAATAAGTATAAGACCTGGAGCATCGTCTACTTCTGCAGCATAGTATATCAGTGGCATGCCAACCACGTAAACACTACTAATGACAATTGCACAATATTTTATTTTAATTAAAGCTTTCACTGATAGCTCTGAAAATGCAATGTTTTGATCAATATAGCTTAGCAGTTTGATCGTCGTATATAGAGCAACAAAATAAGCGATTGCCGTTGCATAGACGCCAAGTAATGCAACAGTCGTTAAGACCGGTGAATGCTGGGCTGTATCTAAAGCAACACGTGGCACCACCCATATACATAAGGCAAAAACCGGCAATCCCATTAGAAGAACAGCGATCTTTAAAAAGAGCGTTTCCCGTTTCATATTACGCACCTCTTTTATTTATTATCCTGTTCAATTTACCATATAATTTATCGTTTTACAATAAATTTTTATCTAATTTCATGATGATATTAATATCCATTATTTGGTTTATTTTTCTTTTTATTGTGCTATAATCGGTTTTACCATTGATGAAGGAGGTATTTCAATGATTTACAAAGCTGCAGAAAAAACAATAGAAACAGAGCGTCTCTTGCTCCGACTTTTCACAGAAGCTGATGCACCTGAAGTAAGTTTATTATGTAATAATTTTGCTCTATATAAAAGCACGTTAAATTTACCCTATCCCTATACGTTAGACTGTGCAATGTCATGGATTTCCAATCATCAACAAAATTTTGAGCAAGAGAAGCTTTATGAATATGCCATAACGGACAAACAAAGTGGGCATTTATATGGGGCCATTGGACTGTCGAATCGTCAACAACACCAAAATGGAGAAATGGCTTATTGGATAGGTGAGCCGTATTGGGGAAATGGCTATGGAACAGAAGCTGCCCGTGCCATCATTGAATTTGCTTTTAAAGAAAAACAGTATCATCGTGTTTATGCGCAGTATTTTCTTTCCAATCCCGCCTCTGGCAAAATCATGGAGAAGTGTGGCATGCAGTATGAAGGTAAGTTAAAGGATCATGTTTTTAAAAATAGTACTTTTGAAGATATCGTGTTTTACGGCATTATTAATCCATACAGTAGCTTGTAAACGTACATGAAAGAGGCACCTACTATAAAGTCATGCCTCTTTCTCTTTAAATACCATTTCCCACATCACAATAATGGTTATAGTGTGTAATTTGGTTGCGTCCATTACGCTTCGACTTGTAGAGCGCTTCATCTGCATGTTTGATGAGCTCTTCCACTATCTTTATCTTGCCAAAATTATTAGTACTCACACCAATACTAAATTCCAATTGAACTGTTTCACCATTCACCATGAGTGACAAAGCCGTTAAGGTTTGATAAAGGTTGTCGGCCAATGTTTGTACCGTTTCCCCCTCTTTTACTTGACTGAGAATTATAAACTCGTCTCCACCAAAACGTGCGACTATTGATTCAAAGGGTTGAAAATAATCTTGCAATGTTTTGGCGGTATTCGTTAATGCATCGTCTCCAAATAGATGACCATTCATATCATTAATTTCTTTAAAATGGTCTAAATCCACCATCATTAATGCTAATTGCTGATTACCTTCAGCTGCTTTTTCGAGCATCCTCTTTGCATTTTCATCAAAGTAGCGTCGATTGTAAATATTCGTCAGTGGATCGAAATAAGCATTTTTTTCAAATTGCTTCTTATGATCGTTGTACTCCATTTCAAATAATACATGAGAGTAATTTTCACGTTGAATTTCTAACAAAATATTAATATATTCTTTCTGAACAGCACATAATACAATTTTATTGCCTTGATCCTCTATAAGCTTCACTAATGAATTATAGATAATTTGAAGCAAAGACAGATCATTGTTTTGCAAAGCATAATGTTTAGTCTTTTGATATAAATCAATAGCTTCACTTACCCGTCCCTGTCGTTCACAGAGAATGGCATAGGCATTGAAAACCTCTAATTGTACTTTTGAATAAGGCGGGTTATGAATCGTGGCTAGTAGTTCTTGTAATAGTATATTGGCCTCATCAAACTCATTTAGCCATATAAGTGATACTGCTAGGTTTGTTTTTGGATACATAATTCCTGTATAAGGCTCTTTATGTTGCACTTCAAACGCATTCGAGTAATAAAGACTTTTTAAGGCGAATTCCTTGGCTGTACGATAATTGCCCATAGAGATTTCCAAATCGCTCAGATTATTATAAATTTTCCCCAAGCTCTCCACATGTTGAATAGATTCAGCAATTTTTAAGCCCTTTAACATCAGCTCTTCAGATTTCTTTAAATGACCAAATGTCCCCCAATAAATCGCGGCTATATTATAATACTGAATGAGATCAATATCATTACCATGTTGAAAAGTTAGCTCACGATATTGTTCAAGTACACTAATCGATAGCTGTAAATCACCTGTTTGAAAATAGCTGGCACAGCTATAACGTAATAGAAGGATTGCCTTATCATACATTCCAAGCTTAATGGCACTTTCGACTGCGGCACTACTTATTTCTATATATTCTAAAAAACGATCCGCGTTATACAATTCATTGAGCGTAATCCATAATTCTTCAAATTCTTGTACGTTCATACCGCTCCCCCTTATCTTCAACCTTACTTCTTTAATACTACCTGCACGAATAAAATATTACAATTCTTTGGACTCATTTATTTTTACAAAATTAAGCAATTAATACTAGACAAACAAATTATTGTGTATATTATCCTATGTTTCTAACTTTATATTTTAATGGTAAATTTAACATAGTACTTTCACTATAATTTTCTCGCTAACAAAAAACAAGCCTCTTTCACAGAGACTTGTTAAGATTCTTCTATACCTAGTAATTCTTTTAATTTCTTGGCCTTTTCGGAGTTCAATTTGATTTCTCCGCTTCCTATCTTTTGGAGATAAAGTGAACCTCCATAGCCTTTCCATATTTCAATACGCACCCCTTCCACCTGAAAGGAGTAATTAGGTGGTCTTCTCATATAGTCAGCAGTCTGCCAAGGCATATCCTGCAAGAATTCAGCTACTTCTTGTTCATTTTGCAGATTGAGCTCCACAGTGACGTCAGGCTCTAATACCTTCACATCGTTTAATAAGCCGTATTTTCGGACAACCCCATTTTCCTCTATGCTACCCGTTTCAGTCGAATGGAGGGTAATATAGTCCCCTTGCTCTACAGGAAAATCAGCTAATACAGGGTACCAGTCAGCTTGCTCATACTTTTCCTCCAGCTGTTCTTCTGTCATATGATCGAGATCTTTTGGAATGATACCTTCGATAAATAAAAAAGCATTTGACTCAACCTTTGCAACGGTTCCCACTAAAGAGATGCCAGATGTACTAGAATGGTCCACGATGTTATTTTCCTTTTGAAAGGCCGTCGCCTGTTCAGCAAAATTCATTTGGAAGTACCGACTAGCCTCAATATCCGCTACTCCTTTGTAGGCATAAAAAGTTGGATATTTTTCCTTATACACCGCGTAGAGCTTCGTTCTAGCTGTATACATCGGCAGGAGGGGTTTCATATAAACATCCACATATTTACTTGGTTCTAATCCTCGAAAAAAAGCTTTATATTTAGGCGATTGCTGTAGTATTTCCATTTGCTCAACGAAGTTTTTCCTCTCCGTCTCAAGTTCATCCTTCGTATAGGTAATTCCTAATGACTCTGCAAAATAGTAGGCAGCAACAAGCTTCTCATACGAACGATAAGCCTCTTCTTTATAATATTCCTTGTTTTGATTTGGCCACATCATTTGGGTTATACGCTCGAAATGATCGAGCTGTGTTTCATGAAACCATGTAGTCGTCTGGGTTGTTTCCTTCCCTAACAGCTGTACCAGTATAAATCCTGCCACACATAGGGTGAGCACGACCGATAAAAGTGTGAATCGATAAGGCTTCTTGTTGGAATTCCTAGGATGGAGCACACGATGTTTAACACGTTCTTTGCTACTCGTCATATCCCCCGCTACTTTCACCAATTCTTTGTGTAATTTATTCATCCTTTAGCACCTCCCATTCCTCCTGCTTCAGATGGGGCTTTAATGCCTCTCTTGCCCGTCTCAGCCTTGTTTTCACCGTATTTTCTGAAACTCCTAATAATCGGGCAATCTCATGTATTTTCATTTCTTCAAAATAATAAAGAATGATCGGCTCTCGATACAGAAGTGTTAGCTTTAAAATTGAGGCTCCCACAGAGGATCGTTCCTCCGCCACGACTAGCTCATCACGCTGTTTATTCCACTTCATAGGAAACACTTTTTCTTGTACTAGTAGTTTTTTATAATGCCAGCTTTTTAAATAATCCTTGCTTTGATTAATCGTTAAAGTGGATAAAAAAGCGCGTAGCTGCCCACGTTCCTCATAATTACATTGAGAAAATTTAATAAAAACCTCCTGTACAATATCCTCCGCCGTTTGTCGGTTCTTTACATAAAAATAAGCGAGACGCAATAAATGCTCTGCATGTTCATCAATTATTTGTTCAAGTATGCCATCCACCTCCCCCTCTTACACAATAAACGATTCCCACTTCATGACCGTTTCAAATTTTTTCATAAAGTTTATTGACCTTGGAGCATACTCCAATGTTAGGATGATTTTAGGAGGTGCTCATATGAAAATTAAACAATTTGCCGAGAAGTTTCAATTATCCACCGATACAGTCCGTTATTACGAAAAAGAAGGACTATTACATCCACAGAAGTTAAACAATGGCTACCGTGAGTATGATGGCACATGTGAACAGACCATGAAATTTATTCTCGTCCTTCGCCAGCTTGGCTTTACCTTACAAGAAATCAACTATTTACTGACACTCGAACAAAAACCTATATCCACAAAGTGTAATGAAGAAACAGTACAGCTATTTTCTGCAAAGATTGACCATATTGAACAGCTCATGCACTTTTATCAGCATGCACTACAATCGCTACAGCTAACTAAAACGTTAATGGCTAATGGACAATTTAAAAACAATCAAGAAAAAATTAACTCACTTATTGAAGGTATGTACCAAAATTTACAGGAAGGTCGTGGCTACAATGAAACTACGTAAAATTATCTCTCTAGAATATGTCATCGCCTTTATCTTGATGGCCTTTTTTTATGGGCATTTAGATTTTTCATGGCTATCATTTATTTTATTTTTATTGCTGCCTGATATCACTATGGTCGGTTATTTGATCAATTCAAAAATGGGTGCCCTTTGCTATAATATGGGCCATAGCTTTGTCATACCTGCTGTACTTCTCGTGATTGGCTTTACGCTTTCCATATCAACACTTCTGATGGTAGCCTTGATTTGGCTGGCACATATTTTCTTAGATCGAGCACTCGGTTACGGATTAAAATATGACGAAGCCTTTACAAAAACACATTTACAGCAGATTGCATAATGAGCAAGATGAAGCAAAAAAATAGGAGCTTGGATAACCAGGCTCCTTAAGGGATCAATGAACGATCATTTACTTGAATGTCTCCTCTTTTAAATGCTGTAAATACGTTAACGTAAAATAAAAGCAAATGGCCATTAACAAGGGGGAAATCTATTGTTGAGGATAAAACCTTTTTACATAAACATTGTAATAGATACTCTGTATTCCTACTAGAAGAAGCAGGACCCTCATCCGAGATCCTGCCTTTAAACTTTTTATATTAATCGTTTTAACAGTGATTCATAAAGCCCTACCATCAATAATCCTATTAATATCGGAATAAGTGAAGTAAAGCTGAAATAAAAGCCTACTTCATCATATTGGCCTGTAAAATGAAATTGTAGCCAAGACACTTGATAGGTATCGCCTACCCCGTATAAAAAAATAGTAGTAAATAAAAACAGTGCAAGACATTTCAGCCCTTGTGTTCGTTTCATAGCATCACCTCATTGAACAAGTTCCATTTGTTTTGCATAGCTTACAAGATCCTCTATCGTTAATTCAGGATTTTCGCCAACAATACTATATTGGTAGCCGTTTTCTTGCCAAGCAATCGAACGGAAATTTTTATCATCCATAACCGTTCCTTTTTGTCCTCGAATATCTATCTCTTTTTCATTTAAGATGGGGCCAATTTCAGCGATACTATCATCTGCTTTAAAAATAGTGACGAAAAAAGCTAGCTCCCCATCTAATCCAATGTCAAAAGAATATTCTGGTCGATCCTCTAATCCTTTAACCATTGAAATTTTATCTATAGTAAGACCATTTGCTGGCGGAACCATTAAAAACTTTTCTAGTTGTTGCTTCGCTTCGTCCAATGAAATTAATTCTGAAGTATCTTCACCGCTAATTTCTTGGATTGTTACATCCTTTGGTAGATCAAGTATAAATTGTTGATCATCAATTTTTTCACCAACATTTATTTTTGAGTATTCAGTGATCATTTGATTACCTGCATTATCTGATTTCATTTTTAACGTCAGCCAAGTTTTTTTGTCAATCCATGCTTCTATATCCCCAAATAATGATTCAGTTTTTTTAGCTTTTGCTACAATTTTATATGTGTCTCTCCCAGCAACCTTCTCTTCACCGGATATCTTAATATCATGTGTATCTTTAACCAAATTAAAAACAAGCTGTACCTCTTCCCTAGGCGATTGCAGTCCGTCTAATTCACCTTGTGGATAAGCCATTTTATAGGCTGTATGTTGAGTGACATCATAACTTATCAGTTCAGAATCAGTTTTGACCGTGATGACATGTTCATCATTGTCCCCTTTCATCTCTATACGTCTATTGCTATTCTTGACCCATTCTTTCACTTGAACTTTGCCACCTAGCTCCCCCATATCTAACGTATATTCGCCATAATAGGTAAGTGGTTCCCTCGATTCCTGGAGTGCTTGCTCAATAATTTCTTGCGGTGAATACGATGCCTCCGTATTACAGCCTACTAAACTAAATGTCATGGCAGCGATTAAGCCCGCTGCTCGGCATGATTTTTTCCAATTCATAGTTCATTTACTCCTTTATAGGTGGTAGCCAGCAGACAACAGCTGTTCCAATATTCTCCCTAGAAAGCAGCTCTACAGTGCCACCATGTTTTTCAATTATTTGTTTCGTAATATTTAAGCCAAGTCCCGTTCCTCGTTCTCCAGCCTTTGATCTTGCATGATCCGCTTGATACATGGGCTCGAATAACTTTACAATGTCCTTTTGTGGCAAGCCCTGCCCAACATTCTGCACGATCAAATACATACCCTCTTGCTTTGTTAAAGCTGGCTTAAGGAAATCAAACCCCCATTCCGGAAAACTTCCAGCTTTAATCGCCGCTAAACCAATAGATGTACCGATCTCACCATAACGCCATGCATTGCTCAATAAATTATCAATCACGCGCTGAAGTTGTTTAGGGTGCACAGCATACAGCCCATCTACATCACAGAACACTTCTAATGTAAAACTTTGTTCCTCACATAACGGTTCATAGTCTGACAAAGCCATCTCAAAAAATTCTTCCCCATCAACGGCTACCAGCTCTAATTCATAGTTCGTTGATTGGAGTAATGTAAACATCAATAAATCTTCTAGCATATGCTTCATTCGATCAGCCTTCGTGATGATGACCTGCTGATATTCTTCTTGCTGCTGTTGTGATAAATCATTGTTTAGTAAGGATTCCGCATAGGCTTGAATAGCGGTAAGAGGCGTTTTTAAATCGTGGGAGATACTTGCAATCATCATCTCTTTTTGCTGTTGTTCTACTTTTAAGGAAGCCCGGGTCATTTCAATTTCATGTTGCATCGCCATAAATGTTTGGGAGAGTGAACCAATCTCATCTTTTCTTGTACTTAAATTGGATTCTATATGCTCACCTTTGGCAAAATTTCGCATTTGATGCATCAGTTCTCTTAATGGTCGATTAAGTTTCCTATTAAGCAACAAAATGACCCCTATATAAATCACTAGAAACAGCAAGATAGCGCCTATAATAACAAGCCATGAACGCTTCTCTACACCTTTTACCCAATCAGTTCTTATTAATTGAACTTCATAGATGCCCAACAAGTCCCCATTGTGATATACAGGCTCCTTGTAGGTAAAAGCGTTGTACGATTGTTGTAAATCATATAAACCTTTAAACATACGCTCTTTCCATACATAGCCCGATTGTAAAGGGTTAGAGGAATATAAGACAAAACCTGATTTCGTGTAAAGTGTAATCGCTAGCTGCTCATTGGTCAGCTCTTCTATCTCTTCTAAATTTGCATTTTTTTGATATAGTGCTGGATTGTCAACGATCGCTTTTACCTGATTTAGCTCCGTCCATTTATCAAAGTATTCCGCAACATTTTTATCTTGATAATAAGCATTTATCCACACATATAGACTATAAGCACCAGATATGGGCAACACCATGACAATAAAAAAAGTGATAAGTAACCAAGATTTAATTTTCATAATGGTTCACCAATAAAACGATAACCCTTGCCCCACACAGTTTGAATAAAATATGGATGTTTAACCGAATCCTTAAGCTTTTCCCGTAGTGCCTTAATATGTACTGTGACAGTATGTGTGTCCTCTAAAGTCGTTTGCTGCCAAATATGCTGATATAGTTCCTCTTTCGTAAAGGTTTGATTCGGATTTTTTGCTAATAGATTGACAAGAGCAAATTCTTTTTGAGTTAACGCTATTTCTTGCTGATTAACGCTCACTATTTCTCGTTGCCAATCAATTATTAATCCATTGGCATAGGCAGTCTGCTTTTCTACATCGTCTTGCTTGTTATAGCGTCTCCAGCGTCTAAGATGAGATGCCACCCGAGCCTTTAATTCCTCCAAACTAAACGGCTTTGCAATATAATCGTCCGCTCCCTGCAAGCCCTCCACCTTATCCGCTTCTTCTTTACGAGCACTCATCATAAGGATGGGCACATCACTTTCCCAACGTATATTTTGACAAACTGTAAGACCATCCATTTCTGGTAGCATCCAATCCACCAACACTAAATCAAATGGTTGTGCCTGAAAATCTGCCAGCCCTTCAAGACCTGTAGTTGCCCATGTTACCAGATAGCCCTCTTGCTCCATTGTATCTTTGACAATGCGACCAATAGCTGCATCATCCTCAATCAGTAATAACTTTACCTTCATCCATTCTCCTCCTGCACTAACCTTACTACGGAAAAAACGATTTTCTCCGAACTTTACACTTTCTTTATATTTAACATAGAACGAATCTGAATTTTACACAAATGATTGGGGTTTTCCATTTCTTCTGCACGGGGTTATCCTTCTCTTTGGTCGTTCTATCCATCACTTCAGCAGCGCTATCCGTCACTTCACTCATTCTATCTGATTCCTCGATTCTATCCTCCACTCTGCTTGGGCTATCCGGCACTTTTTTCCAAACAAAAAAAGAATGCACAGTGATTGTGCATTCTTCTGATCAAGCTAGAAAAATAAACTTAAAAAATAGTAAATTAATGCGGCCATTACTGCAGAGATTGGCATAGTGATGACCCATGTTGTGACGATTTTACGGGCCATTCCCCATTTAACGCCTTTGACACGGTGTGCTGTTCCTACACCCATGATAGATGAAGAAATAACATGTGTTGTGGATACTGGTAAGTGTATTAATGTCGCACCAAAGATGATGGAAGCCGAAGCTAAATCAGCTGCTACTCCATTCACTGGGCGAATTTTCATAATTTTGCCACCCACTGTTTTGATGATTTTATAACCACCTACAGAGGTACCAAGACCCATTGCTGTAGCTGCTGCAAAACGTACCCAGAAAGGAATATCGTCACCTGTGTGTAATCCACCTGCGATTAAAGCTAATGTGATAATACCCATGGCTTTTTGAGCATCGTTCGTTCCGTGTGTAAATGATTGCAAGGCAGCTGTCCCGATTTGCATGGTACGGAAGCCTTTATTTGTACGGTATAAATTCATATCTTTAAAGATGACCTTCAATATGGTCATCATTAGGAAACCAGCGGCAAACGCTAGTAGTGGTGAGAAAATCAATGCTTGTAAAATTTTAATAAACCCAGCATAGTTCAGAATACTGAATCCAGCTGCTGCAATAGCGGCACCTGCTACTGACCCAATTAATGTATGGGAGGAACTAGATGGAATTCCAAAATACCATGTCAATAAATTCCATGTAATGGCAGATAATAGAGCTGCTAAAATGACGACAGAACCTGTGATATCGCCATCATAGGCATTTAAGGTAAACGGGTCCACAATATCTTTTGTTAAGGCTTTGGCAACCCCAACAAATGTAATGGCTCCGACGAAGTTCATAACTGCAGCCATGTAAACCGCTGTACGTGGTTTTAATGCACGGGTTGATACAGACGTTGCAATAGCGTTCGCTGTATCATGGAAGCCGTTTATAAAGTCGAACACTAAGGCGAATATAACGACTAATATGGTAATTAGTAATATTGTATCCATTTGTTACACTCCATCTTATGCGTTACGCATAATTATTGTTTCAATTGTGTTTGCCACTGTTTGGCAGCTATCAGCAATATCCTCGAATTGCTCATAAATATCCTTGAAAACAATGAGGCGCATTGGATCTTTTTCTTGAATAAATAACTGTTTCATAGAGGAACGGAAGATTTCATCACATTCACGTTCATTATCTTTAATTTGAATCGCATGTTTACGCATCTCTACAAGCTTTTTATTATTTAATAGCTCCATGGCTTGTACCATCTCATCAGTACTCTTCGCTATATATGTTAGGAATTGACGCATTGGCTCCGTTACTTCCGTTAAATTGTACATATTGAAGTGAGCAATACAGCCTTCCATTCCATCAATTACATCATCTAATTTATTGGCTAAAGCTAAGATATCTTCTCGCTCAATTGGTGTCATAAATGATTTATTGAGCATAACGATAAGCTCATGAATTAATTTATCGCCGCTTGTTTCATATTCTTTCATTGTATCGGCAATTTCTTTTAACGCATCTATATCTTGAATATGGGCATTATGAGCATAATAAATTCCCTCATTCACATTTTTAGCGATTTTTAATAATGACTGAAAAAATGGATCTTGCTTGTTTGAGTTGAACATCTTGTTCCTCCTGTAAAATAAAAATTATCAATTTCTGAACCATCATAACAAAACATTTACACAATTCTACAAAATTTTAAACAGTTAAATGTTGATTTTACAAAACTGTAATATAAAATTTGCCACATTTATTTTTAGGCTGGTTTCCAAGTTGTAAACGTTGGAAATCAAATAATAAAAATCACTATTTTTTCTTTAAATATGACCATTTTTTCTGTTATTTTTATAAAAATACTTGAAATAATCTTTTTTCTCCCTATTTGTTTACCACGTGAAATGTTAAGGAATTGTAAACGATATTTACATTCGAAATAAGTATTACCTCTGTTATTTTTTACCTACAGAATGTCGAAACATGTCACCTTTCCTATTTGTTATGCTCGTCCTCGTTGCTGCTTATACATAAAATTGCGGACAGCAACATGAGAGCATTTACTTGAGGGAATCCTGCAATTTTCTGTCAATTGACAAAAAATATTAGCGTGCTATAATACTTTTGGGCTTCACCGCATTGAAGCGAAGAAGTATTTATTAGGAGGTTTCATATGTTTCGAATAGAAGCTAAAAGCAACCCTCGATTTATTGAGGCAAGCTTCGTTATACTTTTAATTATTGCCACAATGTCTTTTAGTATTGGGTATTTAAAAGCAACACCCCATATTCCGATTTTTCTCGTTATTTCACTTTTACTAGCCTATGGATTACTAAAAAAAGTTCCCTTTCGCGATCTAGAGGGTGGAATGATTGCTGGTGCTAGTGCTGGATTGGGCGCTGTTTTCATCTTTTTCTTTATTGGTATTTTAATTTCGAGCTGGATGATGGGTGGAACAATCCCTACGCTCATCTATTATGGTTTTTTAACTGTTTCACCAAACTTTTTCTTTGCCATTGTTTTTTTAATTTGTAGCATCGTTGGTATTTCTGTTGGTAGTTCGTTAACAACAGTAGCAACTGTCGGAGTGGCATTTATGGGTATCGCAGGTGCCATGGACATTTCATTAACCATAACAGCTGGTGCAATTGTTTCTGGTGCTTTTTTTGGTGATAAAATGTCACCATTATCCGATACAACCAATCTTGCCTCAGGAACAGTCGGTGTAGATTTATTTGAACATATTAAAAATATGGGCTGGACAACTATCCCTGCTTTCCTGATCTCATTCGTACTATACGCTATTTTATCGCCAACAGGCGAAGCAACATCTTTTGACACTGTGGAGCAATTTAAAGAAGGATTATTGACTACAGGACTTATTCATTGGTATACATTATTGCCAATTGTTGTCCTCGTTATTATGACTTTTTATAAAGCTCCTGCCGTTATTACATTAGCCGTTGTCTCTATTCTCGGTGTAGGCCTATCTTATACACTAGATCCCCTACCAGCTTCAGACGTCTTCAAAGTTTTATTTGATGGCTATGTCTCTCACTCTGGTAATAAGGAAGTAGATGCCTTACTGACACGCGGAGGCATGAATAGTATGCTATTTACAATTGCTCTTGTTTTACTGGCCTTAACAATGGGTGGCCTTTTGTTCACACTTGGTATCATACAAAGTATTTTAGCTAAGGTTGAAAGCTTATTTAAAAGTGCCGGTTCCGTTATTACAGGCGCCGCTCTTACCGGCATTGGAGTCAATACATTAATCGGTGAGCAGTATTTATCTATCCTGTTAACGGGTGAAGCATTTAAAGCTCAATTTGCGAAGGTTGGCCTAGCACCTAAAAACTTATCACGTGTCATGGAGGATGCTGGAACGGTTGTCAATCCACTTGTACCTTGGAGTGTCTGTGGTATTTTCATCACAAGTGTCCTTGGAATTTCCACACTCGATTACCTACCATTCACCTTCTTCTGTTTGCTTGGACCAATTCTAACCGTTATTTTTGGTTGGAGTGGCAAAACATTAACAAAGCTTGAGCAATAACAAAAGGTAGCTGATTTTTGATCAGCTACCTTTTTATGTTTCAAAAAGTTTCTATTCTACCTTCACTTGTCCCATCATACCATTATCTTCATGCACTAATAAATGACAATGGACACCCTTATCTTGAAACTTCCTGCCAATTTAACTGTTTCATCTGGTTCAATGGACACCGTATCTTTCCAGCCCCGTTCATTGAGAGAAACATCGTCTGCTGTTTTACTAGTACTACACACACCTATAAGTAAAATCAATACTGTCTGTTACGACAAAAGTAATGTAACAAAGTAGTATAGAGGAATGTGAAGAGCGTTAAAATCCTGAAAAACCATCGAACAATGGGCTTAGCCAAATGATGATTACTGTTAAACCGTCGAAAAATAAAACAATTCCTAGCACAATCATGAAATAGCCACCCACTTTTGTAATCGTTTGACTATATTTTCGTATCCATGCGAGTTTCGTGACAAATTGGGATAGCAGGAAAAATGGTATGGCAAACCCTAAAACATAGGCAACCATATAAAACATACCCATCCCTGGATGTTGAGAAGCCATCATAAAAACTGCCCCAGTAATCGGGCCTGTGCAAGGGGTCCATCCCGCTGCAAAGGCAAGCCCGATGAAAAAGGAGCCCAAGTAGCCTGTAGGACGATTTTTAAAGGAAAGACGTTTTTCTTGCATTAAAAACTTCGGGGTCAAGGCCCCTATAATAATTAAACCAAAGAGAACAATTAAAATAGCCCCAACCTGTCGCAATACATCTTGGTACTGGAAGAAAAACCACCCGACAACAGATGAGCTATATCCTAAGAAAATAAAAATTACTGAAAATCCAATTAAAAAGAACAGTGTATGCAACATACCAATCGTTCTTAATTTTTTATTGTTTCCCTGAAGCTCATCCAGTGACATCCCTGTAATATAAGAAATAAAAGCAGGATAGAGCGGTAAGGTGCATGGCGAAATAAAGTTTAAAAATCCTGCGCCAAAGGCTAAAAAAAGATTCATATCTGGATTCATTTTGATCGCTCCTTACATATTACATGCTAAGTTATTCCCCAATATGTAATCGTGTCCATTATACCTAGTAATAGTAACAATATGCCTGCCACTTTTTGAATAACTCTCCCCATCTTCATGCTTGTTCGTAAAATGAGTCGCTTAGCATCGAAAAGATAAATGAAAAGAAGCATAATGAGTAGTGGTACAGAAGTTGCAACCCCAAAAATACTAGGTAAGATAAGCCCATAGGATGTGCCAGTTACGATGGGCATTAGCCATACAAAAAACAGCACAAACATGGTCGGACAAAAGGCAATAGAGAAACTAGCGCCCATTAAAAAAGAGCCTAATTTGCCCCCTTTCATAACGGGAGGAATAAACATCGACAGACGATTTAAAAATTTCAGCTTCAATAAACCTAATAAAACGAGTCCTGTCATCACCATAATTGGTCCAATGGCCTGACGGAAAATGGGAAAATACAATGTCATTTTAGTTTCAAACGATTGACCAAATAACCATGCTAAAAGCCCAAGTCCACTAAAAACAACTATTTTGCCAAGAATAAAAAACAGTATCTCCTGCCAATTATTTTTCATTTGCAGGGTTTTATTTCCATAAAATGTAATAGCACTCATATTGCCGGTTATTTGGCATGGAGCTAGTGCCCCTATGAGACCTAACAGAATCGCCATAGCCCATGCTGAATGCTCATAGGCATTTAAAAATTGATTGATTGGCTCACTTAGAAACTGACTAATAGCTGACAAAAAACTATACAATTTAAACACCTTCAATCTATTCATCATTTCAGCTTTACAAACTAGCCAAAACTAGTATAAAGGTTAAATATGAATAAATGATGCAGAAATCGACTCTCCTGTTTTTAGAAGACGATGATGTGATCAAAGTATGTCTTTTTGTTGGTAGAAGCTTTAATTCGAATCTTCACGGAGAGCGGTCCTTCCGTTTGAGGTACTGCATCCCTTTTCGATTTTCAATTAGTATGGTGAAAATTTACGAGTCTTGAAACCTTTTTTCAAACTGTGCGTATGTATAGCTAACAATGTCAGTAGGAGGAATGTAAGAATGTCTTTTTTTCATAAAGCACTAGCAAGTTTTGGGATAGGTTCAGCAACGGTCGATACAAGGTTGGAAAAGGATACTTATCAAGCTGGAGAAGTCATGCGCGGGGAAATCATCGTGCGTGGCGGTCAAGTTGAACAACAAGTGGATTCCATCTATCTGTCTATTAATACGACATATATACGAGAGTCAAATGATCATAAACATACAGAGGTGGCCACTCTACAAAAAGTCAAAGTGACAGAGCCTTTTACACTAGCTTCTAGTGAAGAAAAGGTCATTCCCATTTCGTTGACACTGCCATTTGAAACACCGATTAGTGCGGGTAAAACGCAGGTCTGGATTCAAACTGGACTCGATATTAAAAACGCCGTTGACCCAAGTGACAAAGATTATATTCGTGTCCAGCCAACAACCCTCGCAGCGCAAATACTTGATGCTATAGGTCGATTAGGTTTTCGTTTACGAGAAGCAGAATGTGAGCAAGCCCCAGCTCGCTTCCGTGGGTATTATCCATTTGTACAGGAGTTTGAATTTGTACCAACAGGCTCCTTTAGAGGTCATCTAGATGAACTTGAAATGGTCTTCCTGTCCCAGTCCAATCATTCAGCAGAAATTCTTTTACAAATTGACCGCAAAGTAAGAGGCATTGGGAGCTTCTTCGCAGAGGCTTTAGAGATGGATGAAAGCTACGTTCGAACAACAATTACGATGCACGATTTACCGACGCTTCCAGAAAAACTCCAACAACTTATTTCAAAGCATATGTAATTTCAATAAAAAGTAGTTGAAGAGCACTTCAACTACTTTACTTTTTCTCCTAGCTTCTTTTATGAAGGCGGAGGTTTTATTGCATGGGAATAAAAGCAGTATTATTTGATTTAGATGGAATTTTGTTGAACAGAGATGAATCTGTAAAATTATTTATTGAGTCGCAATATGGTAAGACATTGAAACATATTCCAAAAGAAAGCTATTGAGTTAATGCTTGATCTTCTTCGTCCTATTTCATCGAAATGAAAAAAGACTGTAGACAACTCAAAATTTTTTGAGTTCATCTACAGCCTGAACCACCTTAAAGATAGTTTTGAGCATAAAGTTATTTTACTGCATGCTTTACTTTTTCCATAACTTCTTCAGCTGTTGCACATTGTAATGCCTCAGCCGCTAAAGCTTGCATGTCCTTTACAGACAGGCGCTTCAATAAAGAACGTGTTTTTAAAATGGATGTTGCGCTCATTGAAAATTCATCTAAGCCTAAGCCAAGCAATAAAGGAACTGCTAGCTCATCGCCTGCCATCTCTCCACACATCCCTACCCATTTCTGTTCTTGATGGGCGGCATGAATGACCATTTGAATCAAGCGTAAAATAGCTGGATTATAAGGCTGATATAAATAAGATACTTTTTCATTCATACGATCTGCAGCCATTGTATATTGAATTAAATCATTCGTTCCAATGGAGAAAAAGTCAACTTCCTTAGCAAAAACATCAGCCATCACTGCTGTAGCAGGAATTTCCACCATCATGCCAATTTCAATGTCAGCACTTACTTCCTTCCCTGCTGCTACTAGCTTTTCTTGCTCTTCTAACAAAATAGCTTTGGCATCTCGGAACTCTTGTATAGTCGCAATCATTGGGAACATAATTTTCAGATTGCCATATACAGATGCTTTTAGTAATGCGCGCAATTGCGTACGGAATAATTCCTGTTGATCCAAGCATAGACGAATGGCACGATGACCAAGGAATGGATTCATTTCTTCTTGTAGCGGTAAATACGGCAAATGTTTGTCTCCACCAATATCTAGTGTTCGAATGACCACAGGCTTACCTTGCATTCCTTCAAGAACTGTCTTATAAGCTGTAAATTGCTCATCCTCAGATGGCAGATTTTCTCGACCCATATATAAAAACTCTGTTCGATATAAGCCAATTCCTTCAGCCCCGTGACGCAACACGCCCTCCAAATCGCCTGGAGAGCCAATATTAGCGGCTAGCTCTACATGTACACCGTCTTGAGACACCGTTTGTTCGTTTACTAAAGTTGACCATTCCGCTTGTTTAGTATGACAGCTTTGCGCTTTTTCTTGATAGCTGGCAATTACATCTGCCGTGGGATTAATAAGCACTTGACCTGATAAACCATCCACGATTAATAAATCTCCATCTTGAATAGTCGTAGTTGCTGCTCCAGTTCCAACTACTGCAGGAATCTCTAACGAACGGGCCATAATCGCTGAATGAGAGGTACGGCCCCCAATATCAGTAATAAAGCCAAGAACAAAGTTACGATCCAATTGAGCCGTCTCTGAAGGAGTCAAATCATTGGCTACAATAATCACCTGTTCACTAATATTACTTGGGTTTGGAATATGTACACCGAGTAAATGTGCTAACATGCGGTTTGTCACATCTTTAATATCGGATGCACGTGCACTCATGTATTCATCATCCATACTTTCAAATAATGCCACAAACATTGATGAAACTTCATGTAAGGCAAACTCTGCATTGACCCCTTCGTCAGCTATTTTTTGATTAATAGGCCCAATTAATTCTGGGTCATTCACCACTAATAAATGCGCATCAAAAATGGCTGCTTCCTCGGCACTGAATTTTTTTAATGTTTGCTGTTTGATCGCCACTAACTCTTGCTCCGTTTTGGCAAGGGCGGCGGCTAAACGTTGCTGCTCCGCCTGAACATCTTGAACTGTTGTTTGGCTAAATGTTAAATCCGGTTGTACAAAACGATACGCTTTAGCAATGGCAATGCCGTCTGAAGCGGCAATACCAGTGAGATGTGTCATTGTGCAAGCCCCATTTCTGTCAATGATGTTGCTAATGCCTCAAATGCTTGCTCTTCATCTTCCCCCTCTACATAAAGTGTAAATTGAGAACCTTGCTTTAATGCTAATCCCATTACGCCAAGAATAGATTTTAAATTTGCTGCTTTTTCTTCCGTACGCACTTCGATAGCGGAAGTGAATGGCGTAGCCTTTGCCACAAGCTGGCTCGCTGGACGTGCATGAATTCCTAAAGGATCGATTACTGTAAATTGTTGTGTTTTCATTATTTATTCTCCTCTACTTGTAAGTCTGTTAAAATGATGACATTTGGATGTCTGGATAAAACACTTGCTGGAATTTCCTCCGTATAATCAGAGGCCAGCACACGTTCTAACACCTCACGCTTAGTTTCTCCCACTGCTAGTAACAAAATGCATTTTGCACGCATTATAGATTGAATCCCCATAGTGAACGCTTGCGTGGGAACTTCATCAATCGATGAGAAGAAGCGAGCATTGGCGTGACGAGTCGATTCTTCCAATGTCACAAGATGTGTCAAGGATTCAAATGGTGTGCCTGGTTCATTAAAACCAATATGTCCATTTTGTCCGATACCCAGCAATTGAAAGTCTAAGGAATGTTGTTGTAATAGTGCCTCATAGCGAGCTGCTTCCTCTAAAGGATCAGCTGCTAAGCCATTTGGTAAATAAGATACCTGGAATGGTTTTTCGTGAAATAAATGCTGATGCATATAATAGGCATAGCTTTGCTCATGGTTAGCTTCAAGCCCTACATATTCATCCAAATTAAAGCTAATGCAATTCGAAAAATCAATATCCGTTTTACAGATTTTAGCATACAACGGTTCCATCGTCCCACCAGTAGCTAGCCCGAACGTTGTGGACCCATTATTTTTAGCATCTGTTATGATGGCTACTGCACGTGCATATAAATCTTCTTTTGAATCAAATCTTTCTATGTTCACCACATATCCTCCTTTTCCTAAAGACTTAAAAATGAATGCGCTGACCATATTGATCAATGAGCTCGTCATTATTGGTGTTGCCTAGGTTACTGCTAGCAAACACTGGTAAGCTGGCGCCTTGTTCATGCAGAACTTCAATGATTCGGGCGAATAGAGCATTTAATAGCGCTGCACCTAACACTGTAGATACAGGTCCATATTGCAACTCATCAACTGTTAAAACCCCATCCCCTAACGGGACATGCGTATTTAAAACGTCATCTACGATATCCTCTAAACGTTTGCCTGTAGGATGGCGTGATGGCTGATGTTGATAGGCCAATGATTGCAGTGAGATCGTATGCGCACCTGCTTCTTTTGCGTAGATCGCCATATCAATAGGGACTGGATTGTTGGCAGATGTTGAAATAACGATACAAACATCTTTGTCATCAAACTGTAGCTGATCCTTATAGGAGGCTAAAAATGATTGCTTCTTTTCATTTTGTGAAGATTGCCGTGCTCCCTGATGTAGCATTAAGGATTCAATGTGTATCGGTTTGACAGGGACTAAGCCACCAGCCCTGAAATAACATTCTTGTGCTAATAACATGGAATGGCCTGAACCAAATAACTGGATAATGCCTCCCTGTACGAGACGTTTGACGATTAACTTTGCTACATGGTTAATTTGTTCATTTTCTTGTTGTGCCACCATTGTTAAATAGCGATTGACTTGTTGAAAATAGGTATTCATGATCTATCACCTTTTCATTTCAAACGTTTCTTACTAATTGTTTGCATGCATATTGATTTGGCCAGCTTTAATCGTTTGATGTAGCAGTAAATGTTCATCCACAATCACCGCATCCGCATCATATCCTTCTATAAGCTGCCCTTTGTTCGTTAATTTTAATTGCTGAGCGGCATTATAGCTGGACATTTTCACAAGCTCCTCCAATGTACAATTGGTAATCTGATGCATATTTCGTACAGCTTGATCCATTGTTAAAATACTACCTGCCAGTGAACCGTTCGATAAATGGGCTCCTGATTCTGTCACATGCACCAATTGACCACCTAAATCATATTCACCGTATGGCATACCCTTCGCTCGCATCGCATCCGTTATTAAAATAATTCCGTCTGCCCCCTTCAAGCGATAAGCCATTTCCACAGCTCCTTCATGCATATGAATAAAATCAACAATCAGTTCAGCCTTTATGGCATCTAAAAGCAAAACACCACCGACCACACCAGGATCACGATGATGGAATGGGCGCATTTGATTGTATAAATGAGTCCCCTGTGATGCACCTAATTGAACAGCTTCTTGTATTTGATCAAATGTAGCATCGGAATGACCAATTGATACAATAATTCCGCTTTCAGAAAGGCTTTGGACAGCTGTCATTCCATTAGGTTCTTCAGGTGCTAGCGTAATTTGTTTAATTTTTTGACCACTTAATGCTTGCCATTTTGTAATAATTTCTACATCTGGCTGGACAATATAATCAAGTGGCTGAGCTCCTGCCCGCTGCTTCGATACGAAAGGTCCTTCAATATGAAGACCTAGTACTTCCGCTTCATCTGGCTTTGGCTGGAATTGTGCCACATTGGTGATGGCCCGTTCGATATTGTCAAAGCTTTGTGTCATCGTAGTTGCTAAAAAACTGGTTGTACCTTCTTTTAAAAGTGATTTGGCCATGATATGTAACCCTTCATCGGATGCATCCATTGTATCCATTTGGGCAGACCCGTGAATATGCATATCAATAAATCCTGGCAATAAGAACTTGCCTGAACCATCTAATTGTTCAACGCCCTGCGCCTCAATATGATGGGCAATCTGAGCAATTTTGCCATCCTTCATCCACACATCCATCTGTTCATCTCGACCACTAGCATTGACCACTGTGATGTTCCGAATTATTAAACTCAAGAAAAACATCTCCTCTTCTTGAACAAGGGCTATTGAAAAGGTTCCATTTGCAATATCATTGCCCATGTATTCCTCCGCAAACAGCCCTATGAATTGTTACTTTTTCATTGAAATAATATTGGTAGAGCCTGCTCTTTGGAAACCTGATTTTCCTAGCGTAATCTCTTGCCCCATTAGGCTAGTGAAAACTACAGGGGTAATAATGGAAGGCACTTGTTCCTTAATTTTTTTGATGTCTGCTTTTAATAATGCATCCCCACGCTTAATTGTTTGACCATCTGAAACAAGTATGTCAAAGCCTTCACCATTAAGCGTTACAGTATCTAATCCGACATGAATTAATAATTCTAATCCTGTATCAGATTTTAAACCGATCGCATGCTTCGTAGGGAAAATCATCACCACTTGACCGTCAAACGGTGCATAAACAGTTCCATCTGTCGGACGAATCCCAAAACCAGGACCCATCAGGCCAGCCGAGAATGCTTCATCCGGTACTTCTGATAAGGGTAATAAATCTCCCGTCATCGGCATTTCAAAATCATGGAAAGTTGTTGCTGCTTCATTTTTTACTTCCACTGTCGCTACAGGCTGTTCCGTCGGCAACTGGGCATTAGCTGGTGCTGGGTTGCCTTTTTGCAGACGTTCTTTCATAGCCTCAGCTAAAAACTCAACAGATGTTCCAATAATTACTTGTACATTGGTTTTACTAATACGCATAACACCTCGCGCACCTGTTTGTTTCAATGTTTTCTCATCCACGGCACTGGCATCCTGTACGGACATACGTAAACGAGTCGTGCAGTAATCCACTTGCTGAATATTATCTTTACCACCTAATGCTTCAATTGTGTAGTAGGCACGTAAATCGATATCATCGGAAATAGCTGAATGTGATTCTCCATCTTCTTCATCATCATCTTCACGTCCTGGTGTTTTTAAGTCCAGTTTTTTAATTAAGAAATAGAAGACCACAAAATAAATTGCCCCAAAGCCTAAACCTAATGGTAGTAGCAGTAATGGATTATCGGCCAAACCTAAGTTTAGCAAGTAGTCAATTAACCCTGCTGAGAATCCAAAGCCATCACGGAACCCAACCATATAGGCAACCGCAAGCGAAATACCTGTTAGTACTGCATGGATACCATAAAGAACTGGTGATAAGAACATAAATGAAAATTCAATCGGCTCCGTAACACCTGTTAAAAAGGCAGTTAAAGCGATAGATACGAACATCCCACCGACGATCGGGCGTTTTTCTTTTTTCGCTGTAAAATACATCGCAAGACAAGCCGCTGGTAAACCGAACATCATAATTGGGAAGAAACCAGCTTGGAAATGTCCAGCGGTTGGATCTCCTGCTAAGAAACGATGGATATCCCCTTTCACAATTTCTCCCGCGGCATTCGTAAATTCCCCGAAATCAAACCAAATAACGGTATTGATTACATGGTGAAGACCAACTGGTATTAACAGACGGTTGAAAAAACCATACATCCCAACGCCAAGTGATCCTGCACCGATCATCCAATTGCCGACAGCATCAATACCGCCCTGAATTGGTCCCCAAACGATCGCTAAAATACTCGCTAAAATCGCCATGGTGATGGACGTAATAATTGGTACAAACCGTCGTCCACCAAAGAATGATAACCATTCTGGAAATTTCACATTATAATATTTGTTATACAGTAAGCCTGCCGTAATACCGGCAATAATACCGCCAAACACACCCATATTTAATTCTTCATTAACCGTCCCTAAAACGGCTATTAATACGAGGTGAGCAATCGCACCCGCAAGAGCTGCTCCCCCACTGCTATCATGTGCTAACCCCATCGCAATACCAATCGCAAAAATAATAGGTAAATTGCCTAGTATAGCATTCCCAGAAGCGGCCATAATACTAGCAATATACTGGATTGCTTCATTCGGTACTGCACCAAGCATATCCCCAGAACCTAAACGCAAAAGCAAGGCTGCTGCCGGTAATGTCGCGATTGGAAACATAAGTGACTTACCGATTTTTTGTAAGAAAGCAAACATTCTTTATCCCCCTTTGGTATAGTTGTCTAGACCACTTTTATGAAAAAAAAGCGTTTTCATTAAGTTGCTATTATTATAGGCGCAATTTGAAAAAAAATAAATACTTTTTTAATAATTCTTGCTGCAAAAAAAAACGTACCCCAATAAAGTATTAGGGCACAGTTCTTATTTAAATTATGCAGTAACGTCTCGTTTCATAAAGGATGTATAACTAATCACTAGGAAAATTACAGCGTAAATAGCTAATACAGTTAGCGAGAATGGCATTGTCATATCTGGAACCATTAACATATCTTTTTCATATTGAGTTAAATCTGAATGTGTTAGCCAAATATATTTTACAATGTCGTATCTACTTAAGAACATGACGATCATGCCACCTGTAAATGAAAGGAACATCGTTAAGCCGATTGCTAATGAGCTAGAACGGAACACTGAACCGACTAAAAAGGCAAATAATGTCGACATGACAAAATCACCGCCAGATAGTAGGTAATGATAGGCTAAATCATTCCATACTGCCTTTTCAGCCACCTGCCCATTGACAATCTCTAATTCCACACCTGAACCTACCCCAAATAATACTAAACCTACAATTGCACTCACGACTACGTTTACAGCAACTAAAAACAAACCGAATAAAAAAGTCGTCAATAATTTAGACGTTAACACTTTCGCACGGGACATTGGACGAGTCAGCAGCATTTTAATGGTACCTGTTGAAAATTCACTAGATACAATACTTGCAGCTGTAATAACCGTAAATAACGTAACAAGTGTTAGCATATTGCTTGTAAAGGACATAAAGCTTGCAAGGCTGTTATCTTTTTGACTCGGCGCATCATGGGCTAAACGGTACTCCGAAATAGCAATTCGCTCTTCAAAAAATGCTTTGTCTTCCTCGGATATATCCTCCTCTGCTAGCATTGCCTTATTATTTTGGATAGACTGCTGCTCTATCTCCTGCCATGATCCTTCATCTGATGATTTACCCTCATAATATTTCATGATGCCACCAGGAACTAGAATGACAAGGACAAGCATAGCGACCATTGCCCACGTCCCTTTTTTATGCCATAATTTCATCCATTCATTTTGAATTAGCTTCAGCAATTTGTCCGCCTCCAGTCATTTCTAAGAATTGATCCTCTAATGTTTTCTGATGTGGCTGTACGGCAAATAGCTGCATACCTGCTTGCACAAGCCCTAACGTCAATGCAGGAACATCCTCTTTCTTCAACTCAATTACATAGCCCTGATTCACTGCCTCAAACTTGTAATCATGTTGTGCCAGATGGGCAGAAACCTGCTCTTGTGGCTGTGCTTCCACATAGTAGAACGATGTACTTTCATTGTGAATTTCACGAATGTCGATCAGTTTACCATTTTGAATTACGGCTACTCGATCACACATTAGCTCAATTTCAGATAATAAGTGACTAGATACAAAAACAGAAACATTATCTTCTGCCGCAATTTTGCGAAGGTACATACGGAATTCTCGAATACCAGCTGGGTCTAAACCATTCGTTGGTTCATCTAATATTAGAAATTTTGGTCGATGTAACAGCGCCTGAGCAAGCCCAAGTCGTTGACGCATACCAAGAGAATACGTTGAAACCTTCTCATGGATACGATTTTCTAGACCAACCTGTTTAACGACCTCCATAATTCGTTCTTTTGTAACATTTTTATGCATACGTGCAAAATGCAATAAATTTTTATAGCCTGACATAAATTTATACATTTCTGGATTTTCGACAATCACACCAACCTTGCTAATCGCTTCCTCATAATGCTCCTGTAGCGAAAGCCCATCAATGATGACCTTGCCCTCTGTTGGATGCATGAGACCTGTCATCATACGAATCGTCGTTGTTTTCCCTGCCCCATTAGGTCCTAAAAAACCTGTAATTTGTCCTGGATATAAATCAATGTTTAATTGTTGTATTAATTGCTTTCCATGAATGGTCTTCGATAGATTTTGCAATTGAACAATTGGTTCTGTCATATTTATTCACCCTTTCTTTTTGTTACGCCTAAGCCTTTATCGTTAAAAGTTATTGTGGTCTGTGTCATTGGTAGAATGACGATAAAAACCTTTCATCCACTCAACCGCATCTTTATTGGTCACATCACGTAATGTCTCTACGTCTTCATAAGCTGTGATAGAGCCAGCTTTTAATAAAATAATTTGATCTAAAATCGGTTCAACCTCATATAATTCATGTGTAGACAGCAAAATCGTTTGATTTTCAATGTCCGTAAATTGAATTAAACCTTTAATGAGCTGCTCTCGCACAATGGGATCTAGCCCAGCAAATGGTTCATCCATTAAATAATAAGGAACTTCTCGGCCCAGTGTAGCAGCCATTTTCATACGACCACGATTCCCTTTTGATAATTGACGTAGCTTCGTATTTTTATCCACCTGTAAAAATTCTGCTACTATACAAGCCTTATCATAGGAAAAGTCTTCAAATTGTGAGGCGTAGTGCTGAAAAAGCTGTTCCCCCGTATAATAATCAAAAAACAAATCTGTATCTGGTAAATAAGCAATTTGGTCCGCACTACGTCGGGAAATAGGTTGACCATTTAATACTACTTCACCAGTTGAAGATCGTAGTAAGCCAGCTAAAACTTTGAGAAGTGTAGATTTACCACTACCATTTTCCCCAACTAGCCCAATGATCTGTCCAATAGGAAAGGAAAAGGATATATCCTGTAAAATGGGCTTATTTTTATACTGAAAAGACACATTCGATAGCTGTAACATTCCTTCACCTCACGCTTTATTTTCTAAAACAACGAGCATTTCTTCTTTAGAAAACCCCAATGCCTCGATAGATGTTAAAAAACTTTCGGCTAACTTATTTTTCATATCTTCTCGTAATACTTCAATGCGTTCTTCATTGGTCGTAATGAATGTGCCCTGTCCTCGTTTGGTTTCCGTTATATTCATTGCCTCTAACTCCTTATAGACTCGTTGCACCGTATTTACATTGACACCCGTTTCGACTGCATATTCTCGAACAGAGGGCAGTCGATCCCCAAGCAATAGTTGCCCCTTCAAAATGTCCCCGCATATCCGATCGACAAGCTGACTATAAATCGGTTTATCACGTGAAAAATCCATCGTCATCGTAATACCACCTTTTCAAGCCACTTGGATGCCGCTAAAAAGAGCAGCACGATGAGTAAAATGAAAGCAACTTCTTCAACAACATAAATAGAGCCTAGCCTCCATTCCATCGTTGTTGTCGCTCTTACTTTGGGTAAAAACGGTTCTAATTTGCTTAACGAAATGGCGCCACGTTGGAAAACCATTTCATAAAAATGACTCTCCGTTATTCGTACCCAAGCAGATGTTGTAAAGCCAAAAGCAACCATCGTCAACACAATGGAAAAACGCCCAATCACATGCTTCAATTGCAAGTAAAAAGCTAAAAAGAACAACAGCAAAACAAATAACATAAATTGGAAAATGGTTAACATAATAACAATTATTACCAAAACAAAAACGATTTGTCCAATATTTGCAATAAACTCTTCTTTTAGATGAAAGATGGCAAAACTCACAAAGAGCGTATTAAAAAGCGCATACCCTATTAGTGAACAAGCTATCTTTGCTCCTATTAGCTTTGTGATGGAGCTAGTGGAATGGAGCCAACTTTCCTTAGCTTTAATATCCAATCGCATACTCCCTAAAAATTGTAAGACGGAATAAAATCCACCTACAAAAAGAACGAGAAGCGTAAAGGCAAATGCAAGCTGATTTTCTTGAGCAAAGAGATCAACGAATTGATGCAATACATAGGGAACGATCCAGGAAAGCATAATGCCTGCAAATATCCCCATCAAAAACCAAGAGCGGTAAAGTACCCATTCTTTTTTTAAAAGTCCTACAAAACTTTTCATGCTCAACACCTCGTGTCATAGTGTACTAGTCAGATATTACACTATGACTTATTTATTTTCAAGTGCCAAATACAAGAAAAAAGAAGATAGAGCCTCATTTGGTTAGGATGAAACCATTAACCTGTATAGCATAGGGTCTTCACGCATCAATTTAGTAAAATCAGAATACATTGAGAGCACACGAAGACGGAGGAAAGGTGATAGTGGAATGGAAAAAAGGGTGCTATTTGATTTTGACATTGAGTTTACAAATGGAGGGGGCATTCAAGGGCAAAGATTCCGCCTTGATATTGAAGGAGATGACATATCTGACGAAGCGTTAGCTCAATATATTGTAGAAGATATGAGGTTACTAATGGTTGGCAGAGTAAGCATTCTTAACAAGAAAATTATTAATGAAAAACATAAACGACAAGATTAGTCCAACTCGACCTCTTAATGCATTAAAAAAGAAGAGCCCTCTTTAGGACTCTTCTTCGCTAAATCATTTTCCCTACTACTTTTACTTTTAATCTTGTTGCGTTTTCTGGATGATAGGCTAATGGTGTTTCTTCCACTTCAACCAATTCAATGGTTTCCGCAAGGGCACCTGCTAATACAGCTTGTTTTACTGCTTTATTTTGTGCGTCTTCTAAAGATTCCTCACGAGGTTCTTTGGAATAAATATAAATTTGCTCGTATTGTCCACTAATTTGTGCAATGGATGCTCCAATGGCGTTTGCCACACCGCCGTATTCCGATTTGACAATCGTTGAAACACCTTGAATTTTTTCTGGCACAATAATACTACCCCCGCCCACTAAAACAAGCGATACATCCTCTGACGATGTTTTCATTTTATCAATGGCCTGTTCTAGTAACGAAGAAATTTCTTCTTGAACGGCTTTAGCAAATGCTTCATCAATATGTGCCACTAAATTTGGATCTCCTACTTCTGCAAGACCTAAACGGACGGCAATATCTGTTGTTGTCATAGTCGACCCACCAAAAACTAATGCCTCTTCACTAATTTTATAGCCGACACTATCTGGACCAACGGTAATTTTATTATCCTTCACTCGAACGATACTACCGCCACCTAGTCCGACTGAAATAATGTCAGGCATTCTAAAGTTAGTGCGGATGTCCCCTACCTCCACCGCGACTGAAGATTCTCGGGGGAATCCATCTTGTAACACGCCAATATCCGACGTCGTACCACCTACATCTAATACCATTGTATTTTGAATTTGTGATAAATACGAAGCACCTCGAATACTATTTGTTGGCCCACAAGCTATCGTCAAGATTGGGAATTGCTTCGCATAGTCGATGGACATTAATGTACCGTCATTCTGACATAGGTACACTTCTACATTAAAAATGCCTTCCGCTTGAAGGGCCTGAATAAAGCCCTGTGTTGTCGTCTCGATAACCTTGCATAGAGCTGCATTTAGAATCGTGGCATTTTCACGTTCAATTAAGCCTACAGAGCCAATTAACGATGAGCAAGAAACCGGGAAATCTTCACCATAGATTGCTTGAATCCAGTCACGAACCTGCAATTCTTGATCATTTTTAATAGATGAAAAGACACCTACAATAGCAATTGATTCTACTTGGTCACGCCATTCTTCTAAGAGCTTTGTAACCTCTTCCTGATCAAGCGCACTCAATAACTGGCCATCGTATTCATAGCCTCCATGTGCGATTGCATAATTTCCTGATAATTTATCAATCATATCGGATGGCCAAGCTGTATAAGGTAGAACCGAGGCTGTAGCTGGATAGCCCAGTCGAATAACACCAACCCTTGCTAGTTTTTTACGTTCAACAATGGCATTGGTACATTGTGTTGTCCCTAGCATGGCATGTGTAATTTTCGTTTTATCAATGTTTGCCCCCTGTAATAATTGCTGTAATGATTGTTCAATACCTGATTTAATATCTAAACTTGTCGGTGACTTCACACTATAAATAAGCTGACTATTATGATCTAAAAGTATGGCATCTGTATTTGTTCCGCCTACGTCAATTCCAATTTTATACATGTTCAGCTACCCCCTTTTTCACCAATTCTTCAATTGGCACGAAATCATAATCATAACCAAAGTATTTTGGTCCTGCTGTTTCTATCCCTTTTGCTGTGCGCCATTTTTCATGTGATGGTAAACCAATTACGCGCACACGTTTGCCGTATTTTAAACTTTCTGTCGTCACAGGCAATAATGTTTCATAATCGACTAAACAAATCAGATCTGGTGTCATCGCTACAACTTGATCGTTCTTCTCTGCCAATAAGTTTTCATTTTGGAAATGCACCTTCATCTGATCATCTTTATAGCCATCAATTCCTTCTAGAAGCATTTTCCCTAAGTTAAAGCCGCCCTTCGTTTCACGAATCACATCGACAATTTTCCCTTGAAATAACTCGTACCCTGCAATAAGCTTTAAAAGGCTTGCTAGCTTATCGTTCACCTCTTGATCTTTAGAGGCAATAATTTCACCAATTTTTTCTGAAAGTGTCACAATATGATGCACACCACTTTTCTTAATTTGAGCACCGGTTGTTGGATACAAGCTCACTAAAGAGCTAGCTCCCATCTCAACAGTTGCAGAGCGAGCAATACGCTCTGTCCATTTATTATCAATCGTTTCAAAAATGCCGATATTGCCCTTTTCATCTGTGATGGCCATAGGTGTGGCCGAAATGCCATCTAAGTTAAACGTCACCATTTGCAACTCTGGGAATGCGCGCCCCATACCATCGCAATCAATCAAAGGTAAACCTAGCTGTGCAGCTACCACAATCGGAATCATCGAATTGACCCCACCCGCTTCCATCGGGTATGTACCAGCAATTTTATCCTTACCTAAATACTGCGCAAGCTTTTGGAAAACCTTTACGAACTCGTCGCCACGAGGAAATTTTTCAACTAAAACCGATGGTGCTCCCATCATAGCTGCGGGAATGAAAAAATCCTCATCATCAATTTCATCCACGGAATACAACCGAACAGGGCCATTTTTTTCAATGGCAGAAAGCGCCATTAATTTCCCGATATATGGATCTCCGCCACCTCCAGTTCCTAAAAATGCTGCACCTATAGCTATATGTTCAATAGCCGCTTGATCTAAATATCTCATCTATGTTCCTCCAATATGACAGTTTTTTGTACGGATACACGATACCCAACATAATAAATAACAAATGAAATAATAATGCCGATCATTGGTTGATTAGGTAATGTCGGCAATTTAGGAAATAAGGAGAATACAACGGGCATACAGGCAATCACTGCCCCAACTAGCCAAGAAAACACCCCTAAGCGATTAACGCCTTCCACCTCAACCCAGCTATCTTTACGACCTTTATGGATGACCCAATAGGAAGCAATCATGACACCTGCAACAGGTGGAATCATCGCGGATAGAATCGACATAATCGGTGTGAAGTAATTTAAAATCCCTACGACCGCTAAAATCGTACCAATTGTCCCAGCAACAAAAATCGCCATTCTCTCTTTGTTTTTAGCTACGTCAAATACATTAATTAAGGCAATACCGCCTGAAATCGCATTGACCAAATTGGTTTTCCAAGTGGCTAAAATCAAGCCAACCCCGCCAATAAATGGTGTAGCAATATGCAAAAAGACTGCGGTAATGTCACTTGTTTGATATGCAATTGTTAAAATAGCCCCTACGCCAATCATTAGCACTCCAGCAGGAATAATTCCTAACGTAGCAGCCTTGAAAACATCCGAACGTTTTTTGGAAAATTGAGAATAATCACCCGCTATAACTGCCCCTAATGCGAATGAGCCAATTGTTACTGCTAACCCATCCATAAAGCTCATATTTCCTTGTGGTTGGTAAGCACGAATAAACTCCAGCTGATCCCCAGCTAATGTTTGAACTAAACCATATACGCAAATAATGACTAATAATGGGACAGCAATATAGCTTAATGTACGTAATACTTTCATGCCATAAATAGCAGATACAACCATGACCATACCACTTATGAACGATGCTAGAGGAACTGGTATATTCAAGTGATAGATTGCTAGCAAATTCGCTAAGGCAACCCCACAAACATTAGCCTGAATACCAAACCACCCTAAGCAAGCGATAGCTAGGATAATAGATAAAATAGTACGAGAGCCCTTTTTACCGAACACTTGCCCAGCGACATGAACAGTCGGCCTACCTAAATCACTACTTTGCATTCCTTGTAATATCATAATGAATACGACGATTGCGTAGCCTACAAATGCTACAGCCAGTGCCTTCGATAAACTCATACTTGTAATGAGTGCATTTCCTACTAATAAACTAGGAATACATATCATGGCACCAGCCCAAATAATCCCTAAGCTATACCACGATTGAACATTGTTGTCATTTCTCAAGTGACTCCCTCCTTATACTTGGGTGATGGATGAATGTTTTTAATTATAAAGAAAGCATAGAAGGGAGTCTTTTGCGTAAATAAAAAAAATAATCTGAAATTTTGTTCAAAATGACAAAATTCCAGATCATTCTAATCATTAATTAATCGATAGAGCATGCAAGCCATATACACATCATAAAATTCGGCGTAAATGGTCACATCTGTGCCAATCAGCTCACTAATTTTTTTGATACGATATTTTACCGTATTTTTATGAATATAAAGTAGCTCCGCACAGCGCTCCACACTTGCATTTGCATCTAATAAAAAGGTAATCAATGTCTGTAATGTATCATGATCATGTAAAATGGGTTCAATGACTGATAAATATTCCTCAATCATTTCTTCCCCCTGCTTACTTACATCAATAGCTCGTTTCATGGAACGAACCTCAGCTGCCGTAAACAATTTTCGCATGGGGTATATTGTGTGGGCTTTATCCCCTACCTGATTGACCAACTGATACATCTGACGAACAGCCTTCGTGTTTTTCATTTTTGGTGCATAGACGATTTCTGCGATTTGTCCAGCGTAATTGGTAGTTTCATTATATTCAGCAGTAATTTCAAACTCATGGTGCTTATATAGGCAATTCCCAAGTAACACAATCATACAATGGTCAATACATTGAATGACTCTTGTTTGATAGTACTTAGACAGCTGCTCTTCTAACTCATCTCGAATCCTTTTTTCATCTGCTAAATCATGCATATATACTAGCCACATCATTTGAATAGCAGAAACATCAATATGAAGGAGATTGGCTAATCTTCTCATTTTTTCACTTTCATCATTAATGATTGCTTTGACTAAGGCATATTCGCTGACCTCATCATGCTTGTCTCCCCATAAATTAATCGCGACTTGGACAACCTCACTCACCTTTTCAATTGTCTTGGCAGGTAAATCGGTATTTTCCTTTATAAGGAATAAAAAGAGAGGCTCCCCATTTTTTTGATGCACTCTTTTATAGTCAATCACACATGAGATGTCACTTCGTTTTAACTCGAATTTACCTGTTTCACGATAAACTTGTGATTGTGAGCATTCATGGATAGCATGGACCACATCTAATGATGAATTTCTTGGCCACATGACTTGATTGATAATATCCAAATGACTATTGGTTAGCAGAATATTGGCTTTCAAACGATCTGAAAGCATTTTCAATGTAATTTCGACACTTCTTAAATGCTCAGGCAATAAGGATACCTTCTCTAATGTTTCCTTGACAAAATGGTCATTGACACCCTGGTTACTAACAATCGCTTCCATAACCTCATAAATAACCTCATTATATCGGAGGGAATAATCATTCTTTGGCATACAGATAATAATAAACCCTTGAGATTCGGCTAAGGCGAGAACTTCCTCTGGTATATGTGGCAACACGATACCAACATAATATAAGATAAGGCCCAGCTCTCCTAAATCGTGTAAATGCTGAATTGTTTCACATTGCTGTTCTACACTATCTCGAATGGAATAAAAAGAGCTAATCACCAGCTCTTCTGCATACCATTCCTCTTGCACACGATTAATAATTTTCGAATAAAAATCAACATTCGATACTTCTAAAACGGATAAAGAAGAGACCGTACGATGCAGATTATCTCGACCTGTTAAAACGTCTGCCCCGCGAAAGGAAGGCAATTGCAATAAATCTTTCACCGTTACCCCATGTTCAACCACCACTACTTTTCTAAATTTTCTATACAACGTCTTGTGAAGAAGAATACCATAATCGCACCTGTCTTTCAAAATATGGTTGTCTTCCTATTTCATAAGCTAGCATGTACGTGCTAAACTAATAGCTAAGTTTATGAGGTAAGAGAGGGAAAAAGAGGATGTCTAAACTAACAAATAGAGACACATCGTTTGGCACGACAATCCGAGAAAGCTTACAGGCAGATTGCCAAAGCTGTTTTGGGTTATGTTGTACAGCATTAAATATAGTCGCTTCCAGTGATTTTGCCATGGATAAACCAGCAGGTAAGCCATGCTCCAATTTAAAGGAGGACTATAGCTGCCAAATCCATAGCAAGCTAAGAAAAAGCGGCTATAAAGGCTGTACTGTTTTTGATTGCTTAGGTGCTGGTCAGCAAGTTTCCCAAGTGACATTTAAAGGGCAAGATTGGCGCCAATCACGAGAACATGCTGACAAGATGTTTCAAGTGTTTCCAATTATGGAGCAGCTGTATGAAATGATTGCTTATGTAGCTGAAGCTCTATCCTATCAAGTTGACAATGCGCTCCATGAGCAGCTCCTCGTACAATTAGAGCAGCTACAGCAGGCAACGGAGCTTGACGCAAATGGTTTATTGGCACTGGACATGGTTGCTATTCGTATGCCGGTAAATGCACTCCTTTTAAAAACTAGCGAACAAATGCGACAGCGTCTAGTAAAGGGGAAAACTTCTCCCAAATTAAATCAGCGTGGTGCTGATTGGATGGGTAAAAATTTAAAGGGGAAAGATTTGCGAGCTACTGATTTAAGAGGTGGCTATTTAATTGCTGCCAATTTACAAGGAGCCAATTTACAAGGGGTAGATTTCATTGGGGCCGATATGCGTGATACGAATTTACGCGGTGCAGATTTATCGACAAGTTTATTTTTAACACAAATGCAAATCAATGCCGCACAAGGTGACAACACTACGAAACTACCCTCATATATTAACCGTCCAGCTCATTGGCAATAAAAAAGGATGCCTCCATAGAGACATCCTTTTCCGGCCATAGACGTTTGCTAAAGAAACTTAGGCTTGCTTCTTTTTATAAATGATCGTTGCCACGATCAATGCTAGTAAAATCGCTTGCCCAATCATAGTTTCTACGGTTGGATAAAAACCAATCATGCTTATGACAGGTAAGCCATCGACAATCGTGGTAGAAATCTTATTTGTTAGCTGCAATGTATGCAGACTGACACCGATTATTTTAAAGGCTAATATATAAATGAGCCATGTTGCGACAGCAAAGAATTTATGAATAGGAATTTTGCCACTAGCCTTAAACAACACAATGGCAAGCACGGCAAGGATAATGAGTGCCACGACAATCCCAAGGATAAATTGAGAAGTCGTCATTTTCGGTGCAATACCCGCGTAAAAGACAAGCGTTTCTGCCCCTTCTCGGAAAACGGATAAGAAGCTAATCGCTGCCATAGCAAAAATAGAGCCACTTGAAATGGCATTGCCCATTTGCTTCGAAATATAGCGATTCCAACTGACCACACTCGATTTACTATGCAGCCAAATACCTACACCAATCATCATCGCTGCAGCCAGTAAGCCTACATAGCCTTCCATTAATTCACGATTCGTATCAATTGTAGCCGAATTTAAAATCGTTGACATAAGAACTGCGGCAACGGCTGATAACAGAACGCCCACAAACGCTCCGATATAAATCCATTTACGCATTTTCTTCTGCCCTGATTTATTAAGAAATGACACAAGAGCTAATATAATGAGTAAAGCCTCTAGCCCTTCTCGAAGTAATATTAACGCTGCATCCCAAACTGTATAATCTGAATCACCTTGAATCAACTCTATTTCGGTACGGAATGTATTTAATTTTTTCGTAATAGCCTCTTGATCGACAGAGGATTTTAATAAATCACTTGCGATAATGGGCATATCACTTTCAATTTTTGTATAAAGGCTACCATTACGAGTTGAGATTTCTATTTCAACTCGTGGCCAAATCGTAATAAACTCCCGAACCTTATTAGATGCTGCCTTATAATCACCATCACCTACAAAGTCCAATGCCTCATCAATATAAGCAATTAATGTAGCTAATGAATAGTCCCCTTCTACCGCTTCAGCTGTTTCTTTACCCGCTACAAAATCTGCAATCGTTTGTTGTAAATCTGCAAATTGAGTTTTCATTAAAGCGATATCCGGCTCTTCCGCAGAAATAGAGATTCGTAGAAATGCCATCTGTGTTTCGATTTGCCCATACATTGCAATACTTTGCTCACGTACAGGTCGCTCACTTTTATTCCATTTGAGATTAAAATCCTTGTAGGCTCCATCTATAGCCTGAACATCGCCACTAGCTAATGCTTTTTCAAAGTCTGCCAAAATAGGCTTCATCTTTTGCCCAAACTCTGCTCGCTGTGCAGCCTCATCTACTGGATTTTCCAGTTTTTCTAGAGCTCGTAATGCATTCGACAAGGCAGAAAGTGCCTCTAAACGGTCATCCTTTGACTTGGCCTCTGTTGCTTGCGCAAGGATCTCATCAACCTTTGCTTTCGCTTCTTTTTGTTCAGAAGAAACCTTAGCCCAGTCTGTAGCAAATTGTCCTAGTGCCTGTTTTGCCTCTGCCTCTTTATCCTGCTTCGTATTCATCAATGCGTCACTAATCGCAATATATAAATGACTATAGGATTGGGCAGCTTGTGCAGGTAAAGCTAAAGTTAGAACTAAAGCAATCACGATACTACAGCGCGTTAAAAAGTGCTTCACCTAAATAACTCCCCTTTTGTACACCAGGGAAGCAAGCAAACACTGCACTGCCTCGATGGGTAATATACTCATTCATTTTATCCATACGCCCTAAGCTATTTTGAATCGTCGTAAATTGGGCTGGGTCTTTTTGAAATGAAATAAAGATAAGCCCCGCATCATGAGTGCCTGTATTTGACATTACACCTGATGCATAGGAATAAGATCTACGCAAAATACGAGCTCCTGATTTACGAGCTAAATGAACATGTGATGTATCAGGCATAATATAATTCCCTTTATCATCCTTCGCCTCTACATCAAAATCATCAAATTCCTTTGTTTTACCCATCGGTGCCCCAGTATCACGGTAACGACCAAATGTAGCCTCTTGATCTTTTAAAGATGTACGATCCCATGTCTCAAGATGCATTTGAACTTTACGCGCAACTAAATAAGAGCCTCCCTTTAGCCAGCCTTTATCCACCCAAACAACCTTATTTAAATCCTTCTCATCTGTAATGGAGGGGTTCACCGTACCGTCCTTGAACGCAAAGAGATTTCGAGGGGTACCACCACCTGCTGGAAACGAGTTAAAGCCAGCCTGTGACCATTTAATCTCCACTTTCCCTGACGCTGCACGCACTAAATTGCGGACTGCATGGAATGCCACCTGCGGATCATCTGCACAGGCTTGAATACACAGATCACCACCTGTATATTCTTTCTGTAGCTGATCTTTTGGGAAATGTGGTAAATCCTTTAATTCCGCTGGCTTTAAATGCTGCATACCAAGCTTATCGAATAAGGAAGCTCCAACACCAATAGTAATTGATAAATTGGCAGCATCTAAACCCTCTGCCTCACCTGTATCACCTGTCGGTACTCTCGTATTCGACGATACATCAGCCATTACTTCACCATTCATTAAGCGCACAACAAGAGGTGTCCATTGCTGGAACAACTCTTGCAGTTCCTTCTTAGATGTCACTAACACATCCAAAGAAGCAAAATAAATATTCGTTTGTACTGGTGTTACAATACCTGACTGATGGCTACCGTAGAAATTGACCTTATTGCTCGCAGTGGAACTGTCAGCAACAGGCTCAAAAACATCATAGCCCATTGCTTTCATCACGCCACCTAAACCAGATGCACCGATGGCAACACCTGCCACCCCAATGCCAGTCAGTTTCAACATATCACGTCTAGAGATTTTTTTATTCATCCATTTTTCTTCATTTGACGCTGTCATTTATGTTCACTCCAAAATGATTCCCATTTGACTTAATGGTTCTCCAAGCTGATTTACCGCTGCCGCAAGCGCTTTTGTATGGTCCTCAGTTAATTCCTCGTAGGAAACATAGCCACCATTAGCAGTTGCATGCTGTGCTAATAAATCATCCACCGCTTTGAATTTTTCATCAAGTGTTGTGACTAATGTTGAATCTTTCGCTTCTAATTTTGAACGTAAAATTTCAAAGATTTTTTCAGCACCTTCAATATTCGCTTTAAAATCATACAGGTCTGTATGTGAATAAATTTCTTCTTCACCTGTAATTTTAGATGTTGACACTTCATTTAATAAATCAACAGCACCTGTAATCATTAAATCAGGAGTCACTTCAACTGTTTGTACGAGGGCATGTAATTCCTTGGCATCTGCAAGTAGCTGGTCAGCCACAGTCTCATAGCCTTTAGTTGTATTTTCTTCCCATAGCGCATGCTCAAGCTTATGATAGCCTGACCATTCTTCTTCGCCTTTTCCTTCTTCCTGTATATCAGCTAAACGACCATCAATACGGGGATCTAGGTCGCCAAAGCTTTCCGCAATTGGTTCAGAACGTTCAAAATACATACGCGCTGGTGCATACGCAGCTTTTGCTCCTTCAATATCGCCAGCCTTAACAAGATTCACGAATTTCTCTGTTTCTAGTAAAAATTGATCCATTTGCTCTAATGCAAATTGTTGATAGGCTGATAGTTCAGAAGATAAATCAACCTCTTGTGCAACTTTGTCTGTTTGCTCTGTTTCAGACTTATCTTCTTTTTTTGTATCTTCTGTATTACCACAGCCAGCCATTAGAATACCTCCTGCTACTAATACTGACAATAATGATTTGTTTTTCATACTTCGTACCTACTCCCGATTTTGTTTTATATTGTGATGATAATGATTATCATCCTCTAATGCAAGATAATTTTTTTGAAAAAGAAAAAAACGTCATTTTTAAGTTGTTTTCTACGAACAACTAGAAAAAAGACGTTTTTTCTACAATATAATGATTCTAATCTACAAAATTTTTGATTGTTTCAATTTTTCATGTTTACCATGTAAGAAATAATAAAGCATAATAGATAATAAAATGACAAAGACCATCGCAAAGAATATGGCTCTGTAGCCCGCAGATGGAACAAATAATCCTAAGAAATAAGGCCCGACACCCAATCCTAAATCATAAAAAATGAAGTAAGTAGATGTCGCAAGTCCTAAACGTTCATTCGGAGTTACTTTAATAGCAATAGCCTGTGCAACAGAGTTAAAGTTACCATAGCCAATACCGATACAAGCTGCAGCAATTAAAAATGCAATCGTTGTTGACGCTGAACTAAATGCATACATACCTATAGCAAAAATCACCAAACATGGATAAATGATAATATTAGCGCCTCTTGTATCCAGTAATTTCCCTGTAAATGGACGTGTAGCTAAAATGACGATAGCATAGATAATGAAGAAGTAACTGCCTGCTGATACTAAATCAAGCTCCTTCGCATAAAAGGTCATAAAGGACATGACGCCCGAATACGCAAAACCGATGACTAGTGCAACAAAAGCAATCGGAACAGCGCGCAATTCAATGAAGTTCGTCACCTTAAAGCCAGCCTTCGCTGCCGCATCCTTCGCCTTCTTCGGTGCATCTGGCACTGTTACGATAAAATACATGAAAAAGCAGATAATAGCTAAAACTGAATCTACAGCAAAAATCATGCGGTAATCCTCAAACAGCTGCGTTAATAAAATACCGACAAATGGTCCAATAGCTGTGGCTAAAATGGCACTTAAGCTATAATAACCAATCCCTTCCCCGCGTCGCTCAGGGGGTAAAATCTGTGCAATAATCGTTCCCGTTGCTGTACTTGCTACCCCAAGGGCAATCCCCTGTATTAAACGATTCAGCATAAGTAAAGGTAAATTCCCTGCTATAAAATAGGACATCGTTGACAGCATAAATAAAAGCAATCCACAAAATAATGTCTTCTTACTTCCCCAATCCCCAATAATACGGCCCGTCCCAAGACGCCCTAATAATGTCCCGATAATAAAAATACTCGAAACAAGACCGGCTGTACTTGTAGATGCATTAAAATGTTCTACTGCATAAGCAGCAATCGTAACCATTAATAAATAAAAGATTAACGTAATGGTAAAATTAATGAGTGAGACAATTAAAAAGTCCTTTGTCCATAGTTTCTTTCTTGTTGTTACTTCCACGTTACTCGCTCTCCTATTGATTAATATTCATACAAATTCTTTCAAAAACCTGTGTCGCTATTTCAATATCTCGTTGAGGTACACCTGCCAGTGCATGCTCAAAAAATGGCTTCAAGTGTGCTTTAATCTCCTGCACAAGCTCTTCCCCATGCGCCGATAAATGGACAAGCTTTTCCCGCTTATCCTTGCCCGCCATCGTTTCTACATAGCCAAGCTCCACAAGTTTATGTACAAGCTTCGTCACACTCGGCTTCTCAATAGACATAAAATTCGCAATATCAACAAAGGAATGCGGACCTTTATCCTTTAAAAAACGAAGTACTGCCCACTGTGAGCTATATAACTGATACGGTTCAAGTTGCACATTCAACTTATTGATAAATGGTCTATACATTAAACGATACTGATTAAAAAACTCCTGCTCAATTGTCACAAGATCACTTCCTCTTTATATTAGTTAGCCTAGCTAACTATATACCTAAAATCTTTATTTGTCTAGTCGGGATTTCACATCTACAAAATAAGGATGTTTTGGGTGCATTTGTTATTTTTTGTAACACTTGAATTAAGTGGGGATTCTATAAAATACTTTGGAAGAAGAAAGAAAAATATTGAAAAAGGGTATACTTTCGGGCATGGTATTTATGTCAATTTTATTAGTTGGCTGTAATGGAGAAGAGAAAGGAGGACAAGGAGTAGAAAGCGAGCAGGAAGCAGTAGTTGCTCCGACAAATGAGGAAAACGCTGAATTAACGTTATTATCAGAAGTAAAAAATGAAATAATCAGATCTATTACAGAACAAACGGAACTTGATAGTGAGTCAATAGCAATCATGCTAGATGGTAACCCCTCTAAAGAAATGACCATTTCAGTAAGTTTCCCCAAGAATGTAAAAGTGGATGATTCAGTGATTCAACCTTTAATTGAAGATTCCATTAAGCATGTTACTGAAACAGAAAACGTAACAATTAACAAAGAAAATATAACCATAACAATTGAGACATACTAACGGAAGTGTTAGCGACATATGAGATAGTAGTACCTCCGTTTTAAAAAGATAGTTAAAAAAGTATACTAGTCATAGTGAATTGAAAGAGTATATGAAGGTTGATACAACAGATTATATTTAATTTTATATACTTGGGGTGAAAAGAAATACATACAGCGTGAGATTCAAGAAGTATCTGCTGTTTAGTTTCAATTAGAAATGATTGATGAAATGGAGACGGAGTAGCATTTGGTTTTGCTACTCCGTTTTTATTTCATCAATCTTATATTTTTATTAGAAAAAGAAGGTCTGGAAAAAGAAATAGAATGGTAATTTAAACTAATTTTTTACATGATAGAATTATTTGGAAGAGAGTAGGAATCTACTCTCTTTAACTGTATCATTGTTTATTCTTGATTAAAATTCTATTCTATAGCACAAAACTGTTTCTTACTTGTCAAGGTAATATAATTTTATGACTTCATCTGCAGTAATAGGTTCATCAAATGGTAAAAAGCGGCTGTAAACTTCTTTGAAATTAATATTCCCTTCGAATTCATCAATAATCTCAAATGTATCCAAAATTTTGACCAGACTCCACGTAGTTTGTCCACCATCTGCATTTTCGTAAGTATTATCAACAAAATGTCTATGAATTTTCGTTTCTATTTCATTGTGACTTGCAGCCTCTATTAATATGATTGTTTCTTCGAATGTTTTAGATGAATAAGTGTTTGGTGTTACAGTAGATTCTAATAATAATTTTACTGAATAGATACTCATAGTTTATCTCCCTAAATTATTCATTCATTTTTTAAAGTGATTATCATTTAACAGTTTTTTTGCCGTTCTTGCACGTGCATTAGCCGCTTTAGCGTCTTTTTCAATTTCGTTAAGGGTTTTGTCATAATATTCGCCTGAAAATTCGCTTCTAATAGTCCCTTTTCTATTCTTTCAATATATTGGAATTAAATGTTAAAGTAAAGGGATATAGGGGTAAGATGTCTATGATTTAGAATCAATGAAATTGCGATATCCCTTTTTTCAAAAAAAATATTTAAGATAGTTTAATGTTTTTTATTTTTTAATTTTTCTCTTATGAATTTCCACCATTTTCATGAAATACTGGCTGTCCTTGAAAACCTTCTGATAAAATTCCATTTTTTGTTGCTAGCACGACTGCATGCAAAACAGGCAATTGAAAGTTTTCTTGTTGTAACAGTTTTTTCATCCATCCTACATGTCGTTCAAGTTGAAGAAATGGATCAGTCATTCCCTCTACTCTGCCTTCTGAGGTCATCCGTGTCAATTGTGCAAAGGAGGTATCATATGAGAGAACGCCTGTTATATTTTTGATTTCTACAATCAATAAAAAGTGTCGACCCAGAAAATGGTGTCCATTTGGTGAGTATAGCCGAGGTTATTCTTAGTTTGAAAATCAAGGAGAAAATGATAGGGGGCAGGTAGGTCTATCTCAAGCCATTCTGCATCAACACGCTGTTCGCCTGCGTATCCAGCCTTTAAACGTCTTAAGTTTTCATCAAAATTCGAATACTCGCTGTGAGAGATCGAGAGTCTTCGAACAATGGCTTCTAGTGCCTTTTGTGTCTCCGATGTTCGACGTGCTTATAGAATCATTTATTCACCTCCTGCCTTGATTATATAAAAAAAGAACCTCAACAAATGAGGTTCCTAAAAACTTGCCATATAAATTTTGTAAAATAAATCTTTCATTCATTTCACTAGTTCAAAAGCCTTTGCTTTCGAGCATCCATTTACTAGCGCTATCACTTTTCTATACATTTTTCCGTAATAAATATAAAAAGTAAGGTGCGCCAATAAAGGCAACAATGATACCCGCTGGTACAGTTGCAGTAGCAATCGCAACACGACCAATAGTATCGGACAGCATTAATAGGCTTGCGCCAATGAATAATGTCAATGGTAAAAAGAATTGGTAGCGTGGTCCGACAAGCTGTTTGGCAATATGAGGTGCCATCAATCCTATAAAGGCAATACCACCTGTTACAGAAACAGCTGCTGCTGCTAGTGCCACAGCCACGATTAATAAGCGTAACCGCTCGCGCCCTATATTCATCCCAAGACCTACGGCTGTTTGCTCCGTCATCGCCAAGACATTTAAGACATTGGATTTATAGAAAATATACGGTATCCCCACGACAAGCCAAGGCACTAAAGCCCAGAAAAATGGCCAATCCGTACCCCAAACACTTCCTGCAAGCCATTGGGAAATAAATTGCACATCACTACGCTCTGCTGAGGAAATTAAAACCATCATAACCCCAGATAAAGCAGAGGCTACCCCTACCCCAATTAAAATCAGTTGGACGGGTTGCACCCCTTTATTGCGTTGATAAGAGAAAAAGTAAATGCAAAGGGCAGTGAAAAGAGCACTACAAAATCCTACAACTGGCAATATATAAGCAAAGTGTGGGAGATCTCCATTTACAAGTAAGTAAAAGACTGTAATCCCGACACCTGCTCCTGCATTAATACCAATGATCCCTGGATCTGCTAAATCATTGCGTGTAACCCCTTGTAGGACTGCACCTGCTAAAGCTAATGCCATCCCTGCCGCTGCTAATACCAACATTCTTGGTAAGCGAACTGAGAATAATACGAAGGATTCTTTAAAACTACCATCGCCTAGCAAGGTTGGGAGAATGCGATCAAACGAAACTGAGGCTGGTCCTAAAGAAATGCCTAAAACAAAAATGAATAACGTGACGACAAGCCAAGTAAAAAGCCATTTTCGCTGTTTTTTGCGACCTTCTTTAAACAAATTGGCGTCCTCCCTTCCTTACTAATAGTAGGAAGAATGGTAGACCAAGAATCGAAACAATCGCTACAACTGGCGTTTCAAATGGTGCATTAATCATGCGTCCTGCAAAATCAGCCGTCACCATAAACCAGCCGCCAATAATTGCGCTCATCGGTAAGACAAAACGATAGTCTGTCCCTACAAACGCACGAACAATATGGGGTACCATTAAGCCAACAAATGCTAGATTCCCAACAAGAGCTACGGCAGAGCCTGCTAAAATAACGACAGCAAACATCATAATACCTTTAATCAATGTTGTATTTTGTCCAACACCTACCGCAACTTCTTCATTTAAACTTAAAATCGTTAATTGACGACTAAAAGCAAATGACAATAGGAGACCTATGACAATAACAGGAACGATCAATAACGCCTGCCATGTCGTGCCTATGAACCCGCCACTTGTCCACATCGAAACATCCTTGGAAATTTGAAATAAAATGCCCGTGCCTTCAGCAACCGCTTGTAATAAAGCAGTAACCGCTGCACCAGCTAAAACAAGTCTCAATGGAGAGAAGCCTTTCTTAGTAGAGGCACCGATCCCATAAACGATCATCATACCAATTCCAGCTCCAATAAAGCAGGCTAAAATTAATGTATAATAGGAAAATTTCGGGATAAATGCCATCGTTAAAGCAAGGGCAGCATTTGCCCCTGCTGTTAAACCAAGTAGCCCTGGATCAGCTAATGGATTGCGTGTAACCCCCTGCATAATCGCTCCCGCAACTGCGAGTGCACTGCCAACAAAAATAGCAGCAATGATACGAGGAAATCGAATTTCACGTAAAATCGTGTAATGCTTACCACCACTTTGTCCGACAATTGCTTGATAGACATCTTGAATGCTCGTATTCGCTGCACCTAAGCACAGTGAGATACAGGCTGTGCCGATTAATACGATCAATGCAAGCAATACCTGAAGCCAAAATGGTAACTGTCGAAACTTTGTCATTTGCCTTCGCTACTCTCTACTAATTATTGTAAAAATTTCTCTTCAAAGAACTTCAGTTGATGTTCTAACGTGATCGGGTCATTGAAATAAAAGGCATTTGCATTCACTTCAAATAAATGACCATTTTTCACTGCTTCTAAATCTTTAAACCATGCTGCGTCTGTAAATGAGTTATCTTGGTCTTGGAACATACTGAAAATCACATAATCCCCTGCATAATCCCCTAAAACTTCTTGAGAAATCGCATAGTAGCCAGGCTCTAAAGCTGTTTCTTTAACTTTTTCAGGCATTTTCAAGCCCATTTCCTGATATAAAATCTCTGTTCCGCGACCCCAGTTATCGCCATAAATATAAAATTGTTTATTAAAGTTTTCTGCCACTGTGACAGTTGCATCTTCACCGATTTTTTCTTTAATTTTTTTACCTGATTCTGCTGCACGTGCTTTAAAATCTTCTACCCATGCCGTTGCTTCTTTTTCTTTATTTACAACTTTACCGATTTCAATAAATTGTTGTAGATAATCTACTTTCCCATACGTAAATAATACAGTTGGAGCGATTTCTGATAATTTATCAGCATTTTCTATACCATTTAAACCAATAATTAAGTCTGGCTCTAGCTCAAGAATTTTTTCAATATCAGTATTTTCTACAACTACTGCATCTTTAATAGCATCTTCAAAGTTTGGATTTTTTGCTGCCCATGCATCTACACCGACAACATCTACATCAAGCTGTAATAAATCCCCTACAAATGAAGATAACACGACTACACGTTTAGGGTTTGCTGGTACTTCAATAGGACCTGCTTCAGATTGATAAGTAATTGTTTCTGCTGAAGTTGCTTCTTTCGAGCCTTCATCAGCCTTTTCTGTTTTCTCTTCTTTATTGCCGCACGCCGCAAGTACGAGTACGAGCATCATAAACATTGGTAATAACCACTTCTTCATTGTCTTTCATTCTCCTTTAAACGGTTTGTAATAAGTTATATGTAATGCACATTGGTTTGTTTGTTCGTGGATCTTGGCCAATTACAGCATCAATATTAAACACTTTTTTTAATACTTCTGGAACCATGACTTCCTCAGCTGTTCCAAATTTAACAAGCTCTCCTTGTGACAGTGCCACAATATAATCAGAAAAACGTGCGGCTTGATTTAAATCATGGAGTACCATAACAATCGTACGCCCTTGTTCTTCATTGAGCTTATAGAGTAATTCTAAAACCTCTAATTGATGTGCCATGTCTAAATAGGTTGTCGGCTCATCTAAAAATATAATGTCGGTTTCTTGGGCTAAGGACATTGCAATCCACACTCGTTGACGCTGTCCACCTGATAAAGCATCTACAGATTGCAAGCGGAAGTCTTCTGTTTTTGTAACTTGTAAAGCCCAGTCAATGACCTCTTTATCTTTCTGTGATAAATTGCCAAAGCCCTTTTGATAGGGAAATCGACCGTAGGATACAAGCTCTTCCACTGTTAAACCATGTGCACTTTCTGGGCTTTGCGGTAAAATGGCAAGTTCTTTCGCCAATTCTTTCGTGTTCATCTTGGATATATTTTGACCATCCAGAATGACCTGTCCACTCTCATGCTTTAAAATACGTGTAATGGCCTTTAATAAGGTAGACTTTCCGCAACCATTTGACCCAATAATCGTTGTGATTTTGCCATCTGGAATTTGCAGCGATAAGTCATGCACAATCGTTTTATTCTCATAACCAACACGAATCGATTCTACTTCTAAACGCAATTTGGACCCTCTCTTTCTTTTTACTTCATTCCATGCTATTATAGGCACTGTTAAAAATGATAATCATTATCACTAAAATTAGTCTAGTTTTATGATAAGATTTTGTCAATTACTTTTTTACTATTAATTAAGGATGTGGCAATAACAATGCAACAAGTGTATGATGTGACAATTATTGGCGGAGGCCCTGCCGGCTTGTATAGCGCCTTTTATAGTGGTTTACGAGGGTTAAAAACAAAGTTAATAGAGAGCCAATCTCAACTTGGTGGAAAAGTATTACTTTATCCTGAAAAGCTTATTTGGGATATAGGAGGTCACCCCCCTATTTTAGGCGAGAAATTTGTTAAACAATTGATCCAGCAAGCTAAAACATTTGACCCTACTATCCTAACAAATACAAAAGTAGATTTTATTGAACGACAAGAAAGTCTATTTATTGTACATACAGCAACTGGTGAAAAGCATTATTCAAAAACAGTTCTACTAGCGGTTGGTGGAGGTATTATTAATCCTCAGAAACTAACGCTGGAAGGTGCTGAGAAGTATGAAATGTCCAATTTACACTATACCGTTCAATCCTATAAACGTTTTGTGAATAGGGATATCCTTATTTCCGGGGGCGGCAATGCGGCCATTGATTGGGCTGTCGAACTGAGCCCCATTGCTAAAAGTGTGACAGTGGTTTACCGTAAAGATACATTATCAGCGCATGAAGCAACCGTAAAAGAAGCCCTTGATGCTGGGGTCCTTATTGAATGTAATACGACGATTACAAAGCTTTTAGCGAATGATGATAAAACGGCTATTCAATTAGTGAGATGTGAAAACTCAAAAACGAAGGAAAGCTACACTCGTCAAATTGATGAGGTCATCATTAGTCATGGCTATAATTGTGAAGCGTCCCTCACGTTTGATGAAGCGATTTCGATTCCTAAAAAGGATGATTATTATTTCGAAGGCAAAGCAACAGGTGAAACAGTACAGCCTGGTATTTTTGCGGCAGGAGATATTTTATCATTTGAAGGAAAAATTAATTTGCTACTTGGGACATTCCAGGATGCAGCCAATGCGGTCAACTCTATTAAAACTTATTTAGAGCCAACTGCTTATCGCCATGGAATGGTGTCCTCTCATAATGAACTATTTAAAGAGAAAAACCGCTCCATTATCGAAAAAGAACTTGTCCCATCCCATTAATCATAATAGAAACCCTCTTAAAGAAAGCATTCTTAAGAGGGTTTCTTTCTTTTATCTGAATAAACTTAATAGTGCCCCCATCTGTCTTAACATATTTACGCCATTCGTAATCGTTCCAGCATGACCCATAATTGTATTTAGATGATCTGGCAACCTCCCTCCTATTCTAGGACCTTGAAATTGCTGATTGGGTGGATAGTTAGGTTGCATCGCTCTACCTCGAAATGGAGGACCAAAAGTTCCCATATTGTTTGAAGGATAGACTCCTCTTCTATAATTCGGCTGAAAATGTGGCATTTATACACCTCCTATCTAAAAGCTCTTCCCTAGTATATGTGCGTCTTTTATGAAGGAATTAGACGTATGAAGAAGTATCAAAAATTATCTATTTTTGTCCTATAAAAAATAGGGATTTCTAGATTTTTACCATATGTAAGGGAACCATACTAGTTTTCTTTTCATACTATATAAAAAGAAGGTGGTTTTCATTCAAAATTCTAATTATCTCCAATTTTTAGCGAAATTTGGTGTTGGTGGTGCCCATCCTGGGGGCATTAATCTATCAAAGGAAATCATGAAGAATGAGAGTATTCTGCCCGCCTCTCATATTTTAGATGTTGGCTGTGGTACAGGACAAACAGCTGCCTTTTTGGCCTCCCATTATGCAACAAATGTAACGGGTATCGATATCAATCCCATCATGATAGAAAAGGCACGTCACCGCATGAAAAAAGCAAGTTTATCAGTCAATATCATTCAAGGCTCGATTGAGGAAACATCTTTATCCAATGAAGCATTTGACTTTGTACTTGCTGAATCAGTTCTTGCCTTTGTAAATAAACAACGTGCATTGCAAGAGATTTTCCGTTTATTGAAAAAAGGTGGACGCTTGATTGCCATTGAATTTACCATCCCTATGCTACTTTCCACGCAGCTGGCAGACGACATCCAACAATTTTACGGATTCGATGCTCTCCTCACGAAAAAGGATTGGGTTGCTTTATTCCAAGAGACAGGGTTTCAAGATATTCGCATACAAAAAAACAAGGATATCTCATCCAAGCCAGAATTCCACATTTCTAAGGATATTGAATCCACATTGTATGATGTCATGGATCAGCATATTAGGATGAACGAAAAATACGATACTATTTTAGATTATCGCATCTATACATGTACAAAATAATCGTCTAACCAGCATCCAAAGCGTTGCTGGTTTTTTTGTGACACCTGTCATATAGTTTTTTTGACTCGTGTGAATAGGTTTTCCCCTCCTGTTTTTTTTATCATGAATATAAGAAAAACAAGGAAAGAGTGATAGAACAATGAAAACACAACAAAGGCTTCCCTTTATCGATATGCTAAGAGGTTTCGCTGTCTTAGGAACACTCGGAACGAATATTTGGATTTTTGCTTATCTCGGTGATTTATCGTATATCACAACGAGTAATTATTCTGGTTGGTGGTCTTTCAATGATTTTTTACGTATGTTAGTACTATTTTTTGTAAACGGAAAGCTCCTAGGATTATTAACGATTATGTTTGGGGTAGGTTTACAGCTAAAATACCAGCAAGCACTTCGTAGAGGAAGAGCTTGGCCTGGCGTGTATCTATGGACGATTGTCTTTTTAGGGTTGGAGGGACTGCTTCATTACACATTTGTCATGGAATATGATATTTTAATGAGCTACGCCGTTACTGCTTTGATCGTGGCTATTTTAATTAGATTAGGCGACAAAGTGATGACATGGGCTTTCTATCTTTTGGGTAGCTTTCATGTCCTCCTCATTCTCTTTATTTTTGTCATTTCCTTGCTTGCGGATAGCGTTTCCCTAAATGGTATGGAAACTGTCGCAGCCATCTATGAAAATGGTACATGGCTGGAGCAAGTACAGCATCGCCTAACAAACTTTTTATTTTATCGGACAGAAGCTATTTTTATTATCCCCATGAATGTTTTTTTATTTATTCTTGGCGTCAAGTTTATGCGCAATGAGGTTTTTTCGCCAACGAATAAAGGACATCAGGCTCGACAAAAACTGTTTACAATCGGTGTATTCATTGGAATTCCATTAAATCTGTTAATTTTTATTCCCGGGGGACTTTTTGATTTACCTGTTCGTTATTTATGTGCGCCAATACTATCAATTGGCTATATTGGAATTTTAGGTAAACTGGTAGAATATAAGAAGCTAGATTGGTTTTGGCAACGCTTTGCCGATGTCGGCAAAATGTCATTGAGCTGTTATGTCCTGCAAAATGTGCTGGCGTCTATTATTTTTTACGGCTGGGGACTTGGCTTAGGTGGGCATGTAAATAGCATTCTTGTTATAAGTATTTGGGTTGCCCTATCTTGCCTACAGCTAGTCCTAGCAACATTTTGGCAGCACCAATTCCATATTGGCCCGATGGAATGGGTCCGTAAAAAAACGATTCACGCTCTAACAAAAGAATAAACAACAGAGGATGGTGTAAGCCATAAAAATATATCCCAGAGAACAAGTTAAACATTATTTAATCATCGATGTTGTATCCATAATAGTTTTGGTAGCGATGGTGTTATGGTCTCAATCCGGACTCCCCTTCACAGCTAAAATAGCTATTTTAGGCTTGTACCTAGGTGCCTTCTACATGGCTTTATGGAATCGAGATTGGAAGCTACTACTTGCCTCACTTGTGGGCTTCCTTCTTATTGCCATCCTTGCCATTTACGAGGACATCTTCATGCTTATTTTCGGATTTACCTTTGCCGATTTATTAGGGAGAGCAAAATCAAAATGGCATATTGCTAGCGGAATTTTTGGTATGGCTGTCATGTTTTTAATCGTTTTCTTGGCGACCACAAATTCCCTAGCACTCGTTGATTCACAAGTACTAGTACCCATGATGATCATTCAATTGGTATTCCCTGTCCTCATTTATTTTGTAGAAAAATCGAAAAATCTACAAAATGAATTGGCAGATGTTAATACCCAGCTTGTTCAACAAGAGGAAAGACAGCGCATTGCTAGAGATCTTCATGACACCATTGGTCACACCCTGACAATGATTAAAGTGAAAACCGAATTGACAACTAAACTTATCGACCGAGATCCTTCTAGTGTCAAACAAGAATTAAATGACATCTTAGCTACTACACGTACAGCCTTAAAGCAAGTACGTGAGCTCGTTTCAGATATGAATTTCGTGTCTCTACAAACGGAGCTGCTACATTGCCAGCAGCTATTACAAAGTGCCAATATTACAACCACCATTCACAATCACTGTCCAAAAATTGTTCTTTCAAGTGTTGAGGAAACAATGCTAGCTTTATGTGTACGTGAGGCTACTACTAATATGTTGAAGCATAGTCAAGCTCAGAACTGCCAGATGCAAATCCACTGTCGAAATACACAATATACCATTGCTATTCAAGATGATGGGATTGGTTTGGAACAGAAGGGACTGGGCAATGGCATGAACTCGATGAAAGAAAGAATGCGTGTTCTGCAAGGGTATGCCCTGTTTGAAGGGGATACAAAGACAGGCACGAAGGTGTTATTTAGCATACCAATTCAAGATGGAAAGGAGCCCTTGACATGATACGAGTTTTACTAGCAGAGGACCAACAAATGTTACGTGGTGCCTTAACATCCCTTTTGTCATTCGAACCAGATATTGAAGTAATAGCTGAAGTTTCTGATGGTCAAAAAGCATGGGACTACATTCAGCAGGAACTACCCGATGTTTGCCTTGTAGATATAGAAATGCCCCATCTGTCTGGATTAGAGCTTGCAGAAAAAATTAAAGAGGCCAATTTGCCCTGTAAAGTGATGATTGTCACAACGTTTGCACGCCCAGGCTATTTACAAAAAGCAATGGATTGTGAAGTACACGGCTACTTACTGAAAGATGAACCGATCGATTATTTAATCGCTACGATTCGCAAGATTATGCAGGGCGAAAAGGTGGTCAGTAAAGATTTGGCCGCTACTTTATTTATGAAGGAGCAAAATCCTTTAAATGAGCGAGAAATTGCCGTACTACAACTGGTGAAGGAAGGCTTAACCACTCACGCAATCAGTAAACAATTATTTTTAACTAAAGGTACCATTCGTAATTATTTATCAACATCTATACAGAAGCTCCAAGTGGAATCAAGACAGCAAGCTGCTCAAATTGCTAGTGATAAAGGCTGGCTATAAATCAAAAAATCTCGCCACACTGTGACGGGATTTTTTGATAGGAGAACGTATGCTACATATTTCAATTGACATATTCATTATTCTATTACTGTTTATTTACCTTGTAGAACTACATTTGTCGCTGTAGCCCAATTATTTAATGGCGTCACCGTATAACTTACACCAGCTTTTAATGTGCCACCATTCGCAATATCAAAGACTCCTACTGCCCCTTTACGTGATGAATATCGATATTGAGCTTGTAATGTGCTGCCATCATTACCACGAAGTTCGACACTTCTGCCAGCTAATAAGTCAGTTTGGGGGTCATTTGTTAATTGTAATTCAAATGATTTACTATCGATCGCTTTAGCTGATTGCAATGTAAACGGTTCTATTTTTTTTGCAACAAAGCTCTTTACATCAATTTCTGCCCATTGAGAGTACACTCGGTATGTGACACCTTGTTTTAAAGTTTGACCTGCCGGTAATCTAAATTGAGGTGCTTGTTTACCATCCGCTGCTTGTGTAAAAGGCACATAATTAGCAACAAACTCCTCCCCTTCACTTGTTTTCACTGTCACATAGCGATCACGTAAAGAAGAAATAACATCAAAGCGCTTGCCACTTGCATCACGATTTTGACGATCTAAGCTAAAAGCAAGATCTTCACGTCCTCCACGGTAAGCCTCAATGATATTGGCATAATCCACTACACCATCTTCTTGCAATGACTCCAATGTAAAAGTATCATCTGTTACTTGCGCTACATTTCGTACAAGTACTTTTTCATCTGTCCCTTCAAAGATTCTATTAGGTTGTTCTTTATAGCTCAATCTGTAGATGAAATCATCTTCCTGGAACGTAACAGGTACAATATATGTACTCGTAGAACCTGTCATTAATCGTGGAACATTGACAATCTCTAAATTTCCATTAAAATTAAAATCTTTTTTAATAACCTCTAAATTGTTTGGATCAATATCGGCTGCTGCTAAAGGCTGGTTAAAAGTAACTTGTAATGTCATTGTGTTTAATGGCTTCACTTTAGTAATTCTCGCCACCTGCTCATTTTTCGTAACTGCTACTACTTTATGACCTGCTGCATCTGCATTTAACGGCTCGCTAAATGTGACTAGACCTACTGATAATACTGATAAAGCTAGTGCTGCTGGCACAATACGTTTTCTTATTTTCATCTTACAAACTCCCCTTTTGGTTTAATTTGGTTTACAATATTTATCATAAAGTCCATATCTAAACTGCCAATAAATAAACTATTAAAAAAGAATTAAAAAATAGAGAAAAATATTTAAGAAGAGTTGACGATAGAACAAAAGTCATCGAGAGTGTGATCTTCTCGATGACTTTTATGTAGGCTTTCTATAAATGAATTAATAGCTCCCTCTTGTTTTCACCCCACTTAAAATTTAGGAACAAATTGGAAATGTAGTGCTTTATGCAGAAATTGCTTGGAACGAAGGGCGATGACTCCTGCTTCAGCTTTACTTGGCTCCTGCAGCAATAAGGATTTCTTCTATCCCCTTAAACCCTTTCTGTTTCGCGTGCTGTAAAGGTGATACATTATTTTTATCTGGAATATTGACATCAGCACCATGATCAATCAACAATTGAATGGCTGTTTGCTGTGTCGGATTGCCGTTATTTAAAACGATCGCTTCCATCAATGCGGTCCACCCCAAATGATTGACATGATTTACATCGATGCTAGTGGTAGTTAATAATTCCTCAATGACATCAATATAGCCGTGCTCAGCTGCAGGAATTAATGCCGTTCCACCATAGCGATTTACAATTGTAGGATCGGCACCTGCTTGAATCGTTAGCTTTAATATATCCAAATAGCCTTCCGCACCAGCATATAAGAAAGGCGTGTTTTTCATATCATCCTGGATGTTTACATCGGCACCTGCATCGATTAGTAATTTCGCTGCTTCCACATCCTGATTATATGTAGCAATCATTAATGCTGTTCGATTGTTTGAGTCTCGAGCATTGATATCTACTTTTTCATTGATAACCTTTTTAAGCGATTCTATATTTCTTTTTTCTACTGCTTGAAACAATTGACTAACCAAATCTGTTGCCATTTCCTCATTTCCTCCTTTATTAAGCTTTATGACCTCCGTATCATTTGGGGCACATCCCTGCAGTAAAAATGATAAAGCGATCGTGACCGCTTGCATTTTTTTCATTTGCTATGCACCGTCCTCACTAGTTAATTTTGTCGTTATATTCTTAGTTTACAAGTCATTGCTAAATTACCTATTAACCATTTCTTAAAAAAGTCTAAAATTTCAATAAAAAAACCTCGTCAAGACGACGAGGCATTGATTTTATACATTTAAGCGGTAACCTGCACCCCATATGGTTTCTAAAAACTTTGGCTGTGCAGGATCACGTTCAATTTTTTCACGAAGCTTTCGTATATGCACGGTAACTGTAGAAACATCTGCAGCGGATTCATAGCCCCAGTTTCGCTCATATAATTGTTCTTTACTTAATACTTGATTCGGATGTTTAACAAAAAATACAAGCAAATCGAATTCCTTAGTCGTAAAGGCCACTTCTTCACCATTCACAAAAACCTTACGAGCGGATGTATCGATTGTAATACCATGGATAGACATCATATTATTCGTTGGTTGGTTAGAGGCTAAACGCTCATATCTTGATAAATGCGCCTTGACCCTTGCCACAAGCTCACTTGGACTAAAGGGCTTGGTAATATAATCATCTGCCCCTAAACCCAGGCCACGAATTTTATCAATATCCTCTTTTTTGGCAGACACAAATAAGATGGGGATATTGTTCACTGCTCGAATTTGTTTACAAATTTCAAATCCATTCATACCCGGAAGCATAATATCTAAAATAATTAAATCATAATCACCGTGAAGTGCCTGCTTCAGCCCCTCATCGCCATTATGTTGTATATCTACCATAAAATCATTAATTTCTAAATAATCACGTTGGAGCTCTGCTATGCTTACTTCATCTTCAATTAATAGTATTTTTTTCATGATCTTTCCTCATTTCCTCATCCTTTTTCAACGAAATGAAAATGCTCGTTCCCTTTGTTAATTCGCTCTTTGCCCAAATATCGCCGCCCATTTCAAGGACGATTTGTTTTGCAATCGCTAACCCAAGACCGCTACCACCTGTTTGCGAATTTCGAGAAGGTTCCGCACGATAAAAACGATCAAATATATGTGGTAATGCCGTAGGATCAATACCCGTACCATTATCCGTAACTTGAATGATTGCATCATCTACTCGCTCATGTAAGGAAATAATGATCTGCTTATAGGATTTATCCATATATTTTTCACTATTGCTCAATAAATTAGATAAGACACGTCTTAATTTATCCCTGTCTGCCATAGCAATAAGCGGTGAGCCTGCTGATATATATTGTAAATGAATATCTCTGGCAATAAAGTCAAAGCTAGCATCCTCCACATAATCATGCATATATTGTTGAAGATCCACACTGTCCATTTGGAACGGAACCTTTTTCAAATCTAATTTGGAAAATAAAAATAATTCATCAATTAATACGTCCATATCCTTAGCTTTCGTATAGATCGTTGTTAAATATTTATCCATTTTCTCTTCGGTATTCGCTACACCATCTTTAATGCCTTCCACATAGCCAATAATAGAGGTCATCGGCGTTTTTAAATCATGGGAGATATTCGATAAAAGTTCTTTTCGATTTTCTTCATATTGAAGCTGAATTTGTACAGACTCCTTGAGCTTGACTCTCATTTCCTCAAACGATCGATTGAGCTGACCTATTTCATCATTAGAACGAGATGTAATTTCAAAATCTAAATCACCCGATTTAATCCGTTGAGCCCCTTCTTTTAAGGCTGTAATTGGATTAATAATGCTTCTAGACACTAAATAATTGAGTAAACCGATAATCATCATAAATAATACAAATAAGATACCTAACAAAATAGGTAATAATTCTCGCGTTACTTCCGCATGTGAACTAACCTCTCTTAAAACAAATATACTCCCTTCCGTTTTGTCTGGGAAATAAAAATCAAACTTCACATACGTATAAAACGCTTGATTGATCATGATTGTGTCACGTGAATTAATATTGGTCGCCTCAAAACCTGGTAAACTTTGCAGTAATAATTGTTGATGCTCTTGCTGAGTTGCAAAAACAATTTGATGGTCTTTACGCACAACAATCTCTATGGAAGGAGCATTTATCGTTTGTAGCTGTTCGATATCTAAAAGCTGCTGGGGATTATTTTTAGCCAATAATTTCAAATCTAAAAAAGCATTTTCCTCTACTGTTGTTAAAGGCTTTTGGACATATGATTTTTTGTAAAAATGCTCAATTGCTTTAACATCACCTGTGATAGCAAAGGAAAAAAGAAAAACCGCTGCAAGTAAAAGCGTGATCGCAATAATAATAACGCCTACATAAGATAGCAAAAACCTCGTTTTAATTGACATCTAAATTCCCCCAATTAGCTGAAACTAATAGCAATGTATCATACAAATCTTAAAACTTTATAAAATCGTGCTGAAAAATCTATAAATAATTTTCAGCATCAACATAGTATTCGGCTTACGCAATTGAAATAATCACCACAAAAAAAGATACGGCACATTTTGGTTGTGCCGTATCCATTCTTTTTATTTAGTTTCTTCTGCTCTTAGTTTCTTTTTGGTTTGCCATCCTAAAATGAAATATTCGATCAACACCACTGCGATCAACGAGGCACCGAACAATGGCATGATAATTCCTAAAATAATAAGGAAGATGACGAAAGGTAGTGAGATTTTATGTGAAATTTGTGGTGGCGCAGATAGTTCCCCTTTTTTTCTACGTAAAATCCAAGTGCGAATTCCCCATACAATTACTGCTAAAAAGGCTAAACATACGAGTAAGTTTAACAGCTTATTTGGCCAGCCAAACAAATGACCTTCATGTAAAGGAATGCCCCATGTGAAGAACTTCGCCAGCATACCATAATCCTCGTAGTTAACTTGATCAATAAACTTGCCGCTATATTGATCAAAATACATCGTTGCTTCGTCTGTAGGCTTGACATCAAGTCCTGTTACACCTGAATTACTAGCCTTTGCCACTGTATATACGCCTTCTTCGTTTGACGGATATATAATCGAATAAGGTTTGGCGATATTCATGGCCGTGATTTCTTTTTCAAGATTAGCAATGGTCATTTGGTTGTCGTTTGTATAACGGACAGACCCACCACCGTGATGCTGTGCATGTTCTCCCTCAGATGTTGGCGCCTCTAATTGACGAGTTGCCCATGGAATTTCAGACACATCGGATGTTGGTGGCTTTTGCTGTAATAATGGGTAGCCGAAAGTTGGGCTTTCTGACGCTATATTGGCCAGTATTGAACCTTGAAAAGCCGACCATAAAAGCCCTGTAGAAATGAACATCACCATTGGAATAGTAATGATTGTCCCAACAAGCGCATGGTATCTCTTACTTTTTTGTCGTTTATTTTCCGACTTGCGCTTTTTCAATAAATCGCCTTTCAATGTCATATAAAGTCCAGATAGTAATAAAAAGATCGTCCAGCATGCCGCAAGTTCTACTAAATAATTGACAAATGTACCACCAATAAATAGAGAGCTATGGGTATTTCTCATAATATTAGAAAATGTATAATTGGCATCCTGACTCCCAACCATTTGATTTTGATCATCTAAAAATACATATTTCTGTTCATTGCCATTTGATAAGGTTAAACGTGTATTATAAGGCTCTTCCAACATAATCACTTTTGTCGTGGAGTATCCTGCAAATGCTGCCTCTGCTTTTTCCACTGCTTCATCAATTGTTAAGACCTCTTCTTTATGGCTATCGCCAAAAAAATAATCATCATATAAGCGATTTTCTACATCTGTAAAAAACAAATAACCGATCCCACTTAATGTGAGAGATAGCAGTAATGGCGTAATACAAAGGGCTGCGAAAAAATGCAAACGCCAAAACCTTGAATAAAGCAGATTTTTCATTTTTAATCTCCAATCTATTTGATCAAATACGCCTCACCGTAATTGCCGCTGATGGTAGGCTGCGACCAGATTTTGAAGAGGAGCTTGGCCGGAAAGTTCGAAAGTTCCTCTTCAAAATCTGTGATATCCGCTTGAGGCATTATCTTGATTCAGTAGGCGTTTGAACACTCAATTAGCATTCATCGCTCCTATGAAGGAGGAACCTTCTGTATTTGGTACTACTTTCTGTACAAATATTTGCTGAATGAAGATAAATATCAAATTTATTATATAAAGTAAAAGTGAAATAAGAATGAAGTCCTAAAGGCAGTTTTATGACAAACAAATGTATTCCTAGTGGTATTCTGTTATTTAAAAGATGTAAAAAATCATAGCTAAACCAGTGATGACACCGGTTCGGCTACGATTTAGGTTAGCTTTATAAACTCATATTCACAAGGATTTTACATTGGCTACGATCTTTCATGAGTGCTTCAAAGCCTTTTTCAACGATATCCTCTAAAGCAATTTGGCTAGTAATCACTGCCTGCCCATCGATTACCCCACGTGCTAGTAATCGAATGACCTCTGGGAAAATATTCACGTAAGCAAATGATCCGCTAATTTTCACTTCAGGAGAAACTACCGCGTTCGGATTGAATTCCACTGGTTTTTCCCAAACACTGACAATTTTAAATTCTCCACCAGGATGAACAGCACTTACGCCACTTGAGAAGGTTGCTTGGACACCTGCTGCGTCATAGGCAACATCCACCCCACCGTTAGTTTTCTCACGAATAAAGGCAACAGCATCTGTGTCGATTGGATTAATGACATAGGTTGCGCCTAGCTCCAATGCTTTTTGGCGTCGTTCATCAGAAACCTCTACTACAAAGATCTCACTTGCTCCTGCTGCTTTCACAGCTTGCAAAATTAATAAGCCAATGGGACCTGCACCAAAAATAGCGGCTGTGTCTCCAAGCTTTAATTGACTTTGACGAACAGCATGAACGGCTACGGCTGTAGGTTCAACAAGTGCGCCTAGCTCTAAGCTCATACCTTCAGGAAGATGATAAATATTTTCCTCACGAACAACAGCATATTCAGCAAAACCACCTGAAATCGTATAGCCATATGACTGGCCGCTTTTACATAAGTTTGAATAGCCACGTTTACAGTTCGCACATTTTCCACATGGGATAGGTGGTTCCACTGCCACACGGTCTCCCACTTTGGTGTGAGTGACACCCTCTGCGACCTCCACAACTACTCCCGAAAATTCATGTCCTAATACTGGCTGTGTACGGAATGCATAAGCACCACCTACATACTCATGTAAATCACTGCCACATATCCCTGCAAATGCAATTTTTACTTTCACCATTCCATTTTCTAGTACAGGAAGTTCGGCTTCCTCTACTCGTATATCTTTCATGCCATAAAATTTTGCTGCTTTCATTGCGATTACCTTCTTTTTAATAGTTTGTTTGTAGACCATTTAACACGAAATCTACTGCAAGATCTGCAATTTGTTCAGGTGTTAATGGCAATTCGGATCGATTTAAAAATGGATTATTGAGTGAGTACATTAATGTCCCCATGATGAAGTTAAGGGCAACATCAATGGAATCAAAATGAATTGTTTGTTGCTCTAAACAAGCTTGTAAAATTGTCCGAAGCTGCTCCCATGAAGGTAAAAATACGTCCTTCAGCATCTCTAATCGTGGACTATTCATCACAATCTCTTGCTGTAAAATATCAATTAATTCATGCTCTTGAATGCGATAAAGGACAAAGTTTCTGCAAAAGCTACGAAGTGCTTCTAGTGAATCATTGACATCATAATGCGCATTCATAAAAGTATGGCGGAGCGGCTCGAATAGTGCATTAAAGACATTTTCTTTGCCACCGAAATGATAGGAAACAAGTGCGAGCGATACATTCGCCTCATCACAAATTTGTCTCACCGTCGTTCCATCGTATCCTCTTGAAGAAAATAATAATTTTGCCGCCTGTACTATTTGATCTTTTACCTCTTTATTTTTTTCTTTTTGTACTAAATCTTTCTTATCGACAGGTCTCACCTCTTTTTTGAACAAACGTTCAAAACAATTGTTCAATAGAATCTTACGCCTCCTACAAAATGTTGTCAACAAATGCGCAATAAAAAAGGCTACCCCATAAGAAGTAGCCTTCAATTGATTATCCAATTAATTCTTTCATCACATTTGCGTACGCTGCTAAAATAGATTGCTCATGTGCCGTATCATGCCCAACATATTGTTCAACAAGCTCCTTCAAGGGCTTTGGCTCTTGCATAATTTCAAATTTAAATAAACTTTCATAGTACTCAACAACTTGTGGATTCATGTGGACCACTCCTTTAATAATTTACATAAAAAAAACATCTTTCCCTCATTAGAAAGATGTCTTTTATGACAAATACACGACATAATACGATGTTTGCCGTATGGAAATAAGCTTTCTATTCTTCATAGAAGCTACCCTTTTAGCATTCATCGCACTATGAGCATGCAGGAGAATTTCTCTAGTCACACTCAACACCCCCTATCCGCGTAGGTTTTTTTGGCTGTACTAGATAAAGGCAGGTCTCCTGGCTTATGTTCTTCACACCTTTCACCTTCCCATTACAAGGCGTAACAGTGGTCTCTTGAAATGTGCTCCCATTTACAGTTGCGGGACAGCGTCGGATTTTCACCGATCTTCCCTTTTAAACAAACCCAATTTGGTTTGTACCTCTATCCTATTATTCCGTTTTTATTATTATACCATAAGGTTTATACGATCTTACTAGATTCCAAAAAAACTATAGTTTATTCACCCATTCAGCTATTTCCACAATATTTCTAGCACTATACACCCCATTTAAAGAGAATATTGCAAAAACTAATTGTATTAGTTAAAATAAAAATATAATTAGTTTATAGGAGGTATTATGAGAATGAAGGTTTCTACTATCAATACCGTGTATCAATTGTCATTTATGCCTAGAATATTTCCTGTTAATTGTTATTTTGTAGAAGAGCAACATGAGCTAACACTGATTGATGCTGCATTACCTTATAGTGCAAAAAGTATTATGGATGCAGCTAAAACTATAGGAAAACCAATAACGAAGATCATTATTACCCACGCACATAATGATCATATAGGGGCTTTAGATACATTAAAAGAAGTAATACCTGATTGTCAGGTGTACATTTCTTCAAGGGATGCCCTATTATTGGAGGGGAATAAAACCTTGCTTCCCAATGAAAAGCCTGTACCCATCAAGGGAGGCCTTCCTAAAAACATTAAAACTAAGCCAGATATTTTACTGGAAGATGGTGCACGGGTAGGTTCATTAGAAGTAATTGCAACCCCAGGTCACACTCCTGGCTCTATTACTCTTTTCGACACACGCAATAGAAGTTTAATTGCTGGAGACGCCCTTATAACAAGAGGAAAGCTTGTCGTATCAGGTATGATGAATCCATTATTTCCGTTTCCTGCCCTTGCTACATGGGATAAAAGCTCGGCACTTGAAAGCGCAAAAAAATTAAGTAAATTAAAGCCAAGTCTACTAGCCGTCGGACATGGAAAGATGTTAATGCAGCCAGAAAAGCTTTTGGAAACAGCTATTGCAGAAGCAGAAAAAAGTTTACAAAGACAATAGGAGCTGAGGAAATGTCTCGTCGTATGAAATTAGATTTATCTATTATTGTACAAATGGCAACAGAATTAGTGGATGAACACGGATTGGACCAACTGTCAATTGGGCTTTTAGCAGAGAAATTAGAAGTGCGACCTCCTTCCCTGTATAACCATCTTGATGGATTACCTGAATTGAAGCAAAAGTTAGCCATTCAAGGCATCAAGAGCTTGCAAGCATATATGCTTCAAGCTGCAGTGGGACGTTCAGGTGATGATGCCATTCGTGCAATTAGTAAAGCTTATATTCAATTTGTTCGGGAGCACCCCGGGTTATATGATGCTACCACTCGTTTTCCAGATGCTAATGATCCTGAATTACAGCAGGCTCAAGAATCTATCGTGCAGCTTGTTCTTCGTGTATTAGATACCTATCATTTGCAAGACGAAATGGCGATTCATATGGTCAGAGGATTACGCAGTATTCTTCATGGATTCACTTCCATTGAACAATTAGGGGGATTCGGGATGCCGCTTGATAGTAATAAAAGCTTCTCCATCTTAATAAATACTTTTATAGAAGGCATTCATGCAGTTATGCTGAATCAGCCTGAAACGTAGATGTTGCCACACCGTCTTACATTGTTAATATTTAGAAATAAATCTATAATTAGCTATGAGTAATTGAAACAGGAGGTCTAACTATGATTATTGCTTTACATCATGTGCAAATTACTATTCCAAAAGGTTCAGAGGATCAAGGAAAAGATTTTTATTGCGGTGTCTTAGGTCTGAAAGAAAAAGAAAAACCCGATTCTCTTAAAGGTAGAGGCGGATTTTGGTTACAGCTTGGTCACCAAGAGGTACATGTAGGAACAGAGGATGGCTTTGATCGATTGTCGACAAAGGCTCATATTGCGTATCAAGTTGAAGATATTGATTACTGGAAGAAGAAACTAGCCGCACATCAAATCGAAATAGTAGAATCTGTACCTATCCCATATTATGAGCGTTTTGAATGTCGAGATCCATTTGGTAATCGAGTAGAAATCATTCAGGCAATTGCCTAAACTGTCCTATTTTGGGGCAGTTTTTTTATATGAAATCCTCCCATATTACAGTTTACTGAAACATTTGTAATATAACTGTAAATTCCTTCGATAAAGCCACTTATAGCAGGCGTTGAGGCACTCCCCTACTTCTCCTTGGAAACATTTACCGCCGAGAAGCCCTATATTTTCATGCTACGATTATTTCCAAGGCAAGACGATACAGGAGAAATCCTACTAGACGCTTCAGGAGGTTATAATCAACATGAATAAACGATTTTTATCTACAACACTTGCATTAACAATTGGATTTAGCTCATTCGGATTAGTCCAAACAGCGATGCAGCCAATTCAAGTAGAGGCAGCTACAACAAATGCACAAAACAACGCACAGGCAGTTGCCGCTAAAGCCGATCAATTGATTCAAACTGGTAAAAGCTTAATGGGTCAATCGACATATAGCAATACGGTTTACAAGCCTACATATCCATATAAATTTTCTTGTGCTTCATTTTTAATGTATATCTTCGAGAAAAATGGTGTAGATCTTGGGACGTATAATGAAAACTATATGATTCAACAAGGCACATATGTAGCGCGAAACCAATTACAAAAAGGTGATTTACTATTCTTTAAGAGTAAAAAAACAGGAACGGATCCCGACCATGTTGGTATGTATATCGGTGGCAATAAAATGATCCACATGGCTGATTCCAAGCAAAATATTGTGATCTCAGATTTAAATAGTAAACCTTATTATACTGAAAACTATGTATCAGCACGACGCGTTTTACCTACCCTTCTATCTGCCAACCCAGCAACAAAAGGTGATAAAATTGTAGAGAATGCGCTAACTTATAAAAATAAAGCAACGATTAGTTCATCAACGAATGAATCGAGTCTACGCTTTACAGCCCCAGCATTTGTTGATTTCGTCTATCGTAAAAGCGGTGTGACACTAGGGGCAAAAACGTTAAATGATTTAATGAACCAAGGATCAACAGTAGCACGTGCAAACTTGAAAAAGGGTGATTTAGTATTCTTTAATAGTGTGACAGGCTCAAAAAACCCTTCAATTGTTGGGATTTATGCCGGTGATCACCGTATTATCATCCCTAATTCCGATGGCGTGATGACGAGAGTTTTATTAGTTGATTACTATAAAGAACACTATATTACAGCTAAGCGGGTTTTCTCTGACACCCCCTCTGTAAGTGCACCTTCAGCAAATACGTCGGCCGATAAGATTATTGCTACAGCTTCAGGTTTAACAAGCAAAGCAAAATTTGGTTATACGTATAATGAGAGTGCACTAACTTTCACAAGCGCGGGATTTACGTACTATGTATTTAACAAAAACGGCATTGATTTAAAGGATAAACTAGCGAGCAAACAGGCTTTAGTCGGTACAAAAGTGCTTAAATCTCAGCTTCAAAAAGGTGATTTATTGTTCTTCTCAACGAATGATGGAGGAGCAAATATCACGCAAACAGGCATCTATTTAGGAAATAATCAATATATTAGTATGACAACTAACAATGTTGTCAAACAAAATTTAAGCTCCACTTGGGCGCAAAAGAATTTTGTTACAGCTCGACGTGTGTTAAAATAACAAAGCTTTAAATGGTAGGGTGTCTCAACTAGTAGAGACACCCCTTTTATTTAGGATAAATTTTTAAGATTGTTGGCAAATTCAATCATGGATCTACTCGACATCGGTCCTTTTATGAGAACAATCGTGTCCGCGTCAAGCTTTGGTTTCAATAATTCTAAAACACCTGTTACATCTTTAAACGTATGAACCTCTGCTTTAGTTCCATCTTTTTTTGCTTGGTCGGCAATTGCCTCTGCCCTTTTGCCGATCGTAATTAATGTATCTATCTGTCTTTCAGCTACTTTGGAGCCAATTTCCCGATGATATTTTTCTTCAAAATTTCCTAATCGCTTTATATCCCCCAGCACAAGAATGACTTTTTTTCCTTTTCCTACTGTGTCTAACACTTTCAAAGCTGCTTCGACAGAAGTCGGATTGTTGGTCCACGTATCATCAATAATCGTACTTTCACCTATACCAGTCGTAAATTCTAAATGTCTCGCCATTTGTTTAAAGGTTCTTAACCCTGCAATAGCCTGACGTATGGAAAGTCCCATTTCGCTACAGGCAGCAATGGCGGCTAACGCATTATATACTTGATGCTCGCCGTAACCAGGCACAAACACATTATACTTAGTGTTTGCTACTTCTAGCACAAATTTCATGCCTGTATGAGCAAATTGGATAGCGGAAGCTTTGTAATCAGCCGTATTCTGTAAGCCAAATCTAATAATTTTCCCTTTAAATTTTTGTAATGATATTTTTTGGATGTTGGCATCATCTGCATTAATTATTAGTGTACCATCTGCTCGAATTCCCTCTACTATCTCTGCTTTCGCTTTAATATAACCTTCAAGATTGAGACAGCCATCTAAATGGTGAACACCAATATTCGTAATAATGCCGATAGTCGGCTGATAGATCATGCATTGATGTTTTATGTTACCCGTATTCCCCAAGCCTAGTTCAAAAATGGCAGCCTGTGTTTTTTCATCAACGCCCGTCAAATAGGGCAATGATTGCCTTGGCTCATTTTTACTGCTAACAGATGCTTGCACTTGCCAATGTTTACTAGCAATATGTTTTAGCATCTCTTTCGTTGTCGTTTTACCACAAGTTCCAGTCAATGCCACAACCGGTATTTGAAAAAGGCCACGATAATATTCGATAAATGTCCAGTATGCCTGCGCAACGCTTTTGACGTGTAAAACCGTTGTATTATCTAATGCATTTTTCAACTCAGTAGCCGGTTTATCGGAAATGACAAGGGAGGGGCCCTTTCTATCAATCTCTTGCCAATTGATTTTATCACTTCGACTAACAAACATAAGTGTATGATTGTGAGTTAAATCATGTCGATTATAGTAGATTGCATGCTTCACAGACCATTGATCTAATCCATGGATAATTTCCCCCTGTAGGACGCTTCTAATTTTTTGCACACTAATGGATTGCAAGTGTACTACGCCTCCTTTCTTTATCAATCTTGTTCAGACCTATTAATTCTCTTGATCACGAATGCTTCATTTCTGATCAATTACTATACCTTATTAGAGTGGCATTCTATATGACACAGTTAATATCCTATAAATGAAGAAGTGAGCTAAACTGTGGGAGGTGGGGGTTTAAGTTTAAGATCAGCTGCTAATTTCGAAATCTGTTCACTATACATATCACCCTTTATAAGGACTATCGTATTTTCATCCACAATTTTCTGCAACAATGGATAAACAAGCGTGCTATTTTTATAGGTATACACAGGAGCGTTAAACCCTAAGTTCACCGCATGATCAGCCATAATTCGCGCATGCTCTCCAATAGTAATGAGCACATCCACACCAATACGTTGAATTAATTCACCCGCCTGCTCATGAATAATATAGCCCCATGAACCCAAATCGGTAATAGTGCCAATAACAGCAATTTTTTTCTTACCTTCTCCGAGCTCATTCAACACTTTTAAGGCCGCCTCTAAGGAAGTTGTAGTAATACTCCATGTATCATCTAAAAGCATGGAATGATTAATGCCCTCAAAGAGCTGTAATTGCTTTTTCAATTGTCGGAAAGATTGAAGTTGATTGGCGGCAACTGGAATGGGTACTCCTATTTCATAGGCAGCTGCAATGGCAGCAAGGGCGTTGTATACTTGATGTTGACCAAATCCTGGTACAAAAATGTCATAGATTTTTCTATTATGATGCAACTTAAAGTTCATACCCTTTTGATAGTATTGGATATGGCTCGCCCGAAAGTGACAAGAATCATGGATGCCTACTTTCACTATGCGCCCATTGAACTTAGAGATATCTAATTTTTGAGTATTCATATCTTCGGCGTTTATGATGAGGGTTCCTTTAGGTTGAATGATGTCTAGCATTTCTCCCTTTGCCTGAATATAGCCTTCAAGCGTCTTACAATAATTCAAATGATGGGCACCAATATTAGTAATAATCCCAATAGTCGGCTTGAAATACTTCCCGGCATTCGTGACATCCCCTGGTGAGCCAACAGCTGTTTCAAATACAGCAGCTCCTGTGTCTTCTTCAATATTCAGTAAGTATTGTAATGAAGCCGTTCTTGAATTACTACTTAATGTCGTTGCTGTCACTTGTCGATCAGCAGATAGAATATGTTTAATCATCTCTTTCGTCGTTGTTTTGCCTGAAGTACCAGTAATCGCAACAATGGGGATATGAAACTGATTGCGATAAAAATGAACAAACTTCCAATATGCCTCATTTACATTCGCAACCTGTATGATGAAGATCTGGGCTGGAATGTCATTTGGCCGATATGCTCTGTCGGTCACTATTACAAGAGGAGAAAGTGGCTCAAGACTTTTCCAATTAACAATACGTTTACTTGTAAAAAGGGCCGTATTGGGCTTTTTCACTTGTTTTAATCGATAAGCACCATGCTGTATTAGCATTTCCTCAGACCCTTGCACTAAATAGCCCGCCGTAATCATTGCTAAATTTTTCACCGAAAGAGGCTTCATATCTTTTCTCCCTCCTTTCTTTTCTAGTATATGTAACCTCTTAAAAGTTGCTTGGATGTAGACAAGATACACAACTAGAAGAAAACTATTTCGTAGCATATATATAAAGGTGATTAAGTATCTAAGTACCAATAGAAGGAGTGATATACCTGAAAGCGATTGTATTTATCGGTACAAACAAATCCGGGTCTAGTCGTGAAGCAACAAGAGCAGCAGAAAGATTAGGCTATTTCACAATACTTTTCACCAATAATGAAAAACAACTTCAGCAGCGCCGATCTTACCCCGATATTCATAGAATGATACTCATTGATACTTTGAATATCGAGAGAATGAAAGAGGAAATTGATAAACTAGGGAAAACCGGATTAGAGATAAAAAGTATCGTTAGTTTTGTTGATCCATTTGTCCATGTTGCTTCAATGCTATGTGATGAATTTTGTCATAACTATACATCCTCCTCTGCAATTGAAATTATGGAGGATAAAGAAAAAACCAGAAATTATTTAAAAGACCAACCATACTCTCCAAAATTTTCACTCATGAGGCCTAATGAACCCATTGCGAAAAATTTAACATTTCCATTAATCGTGAAATCACCAAAGTCAACAGGTTCAAAAGATGTACTATTAGCAACAGATGCCGACCAGCTGAATAACCACCTCAAAGCATTGCGCAGTAAAAACCCCTATGAAACGATTATGATTGAAGAATATTTGGAAGGCCCTCAATATTTAGTGGAGGCGGTCGTATATCAACGGCAATCACATGTAATTGGCATTATTGAGCAGGAAATTACTCAAGGGAAACGGTTTATCATAACAGGCTATGGAGTATTAGTGAAAGCTCCTGTGGATATTCAGGCAGGCATTGAGGAAGTTCTTCAGTCCATCGTCAAAGCTTTTGATATAGAAAATGGCGCTCTTCATTTGGAGCTACGATTGACAAAAAACGGCTGGAAACTCATTGAGATTAACCCAAGGATTTCTGGAGGTGCCATGAACAATATGCTTCATGCAGCTCTCGGATTTAGTTTAGTGGAAGAAACACTCAAGCTCCTACTTGGCGAAGAGCCTAATCTTAAGCCTAGACATAAAAAGTTTGTTTACACAAAATATGTCATTGTGGAAAGCAAAGGAATTTTAGAAAAAGTGATTGGCAGAACAAGAGCGACGAATTCAACTGGAGTGGTTGAGGTTTATGTTAAGCCAAGGAAAGGTACTTTATTAACCCCCCCTTTATCAATGGGTCACCGTTATGCCTATGTCATTGCACAAGGTTCAACCTTATCTGAAGCTCGGAATCATGCAACAAATGCCGCCAAAGAAATTAAGTTTATTTTAAGAGTATGAAAAAAAATCCCGAATAATTGCCGCTTGCCAGTGGACAGTTACTCGGGTTTTTATATCCATTCAGTTACCTTAACGTAATTAATTATTCATCTTTTAATGTTTGGTCCAAATATTTCACCGTTTCAAACATATTCGTTTTACTAGCACCCTTGACGAGAATCGTATCATGAGGCTTGATCAGTTTATCTAGCAGTGCATGCAAGGCATCTTTATTAATAAAATGGTGTACCCTAGATGGGTCCATGCCCATTTCAATCGCTGCATTGCTCATTTCATCTGTCCTAAATCCATAGGTGATGAATTCATCGATGCCTACCTCATAAATATACTCGCCAACCTTCCGATATTCTTCTTCCCTCAACACCCCAAGCTCACGCATTTGTCCAATAATCGCCACTTTTCGTTTCTTAGCAATATTCGTCAGTACATCAATGGCTGCTCGGACTCCTTGTGGATGGGAGTGAACAGTATCATCTATGACCGTAATATCATCGCGCAAGTTATAAATCGTTAATCGTCTTGGTGGCTTTTTAAAGTTGAGCCCCGCCTGAATATCCAATGGACTAAACCCTAAATAATCAGCTACCGCTACAGCATTAAGGGCATTATAAACATGATGCTCTCCCAGTATAGGAATATACAATTCTATTTCTTGCCCATGTAGCTTCATTTTAAAGGACATGCCAATATCCTTATACTGAAGATCATATGCTCGGTAATCAGCATCACTTTTTATACCTACCGTTAACATTTTCCCTTTAAATTGCTGTGTCTCTAAATATTTTGAATTCTCATCATCTTTATTCAATATTAATAGCCCTTGTTGATCCATTCCATGAATCAATTCAGATTTCGCCTTCGCAACTCCTCTTACATCCCCATCAAAGTTACCTACATGGGCTAAACCAATATTTGTCACAATACTAATATTCGGCTGAATAATGCTACAGTGATTCGTAATAATACCTGGGTAGGCCATCCCATATTCTAATACGACAGCCTGATGAGAATCATTGATTTCTTCCTTATGCTTTTTTGTATGCTCTGTCGTATTCCAATAATCCTTTGATTCAAACACATTCCATTTTTTTGATAAAATCGAACCGACAAATGCTTTGGTTGTTGTTTTTCCCGCACTTCCCGTAATGGCAATAATAGGTAGGTTCTTTTTGATCTCCACTTGATTGCTTTTTGGTTGTACAATATCCTTTTTGACGTCCGTTTGATTGCTTTTCTGTTGAACAATTTTCTTTTTTACAGGTTTTTGATTTTTTGCTAGATACATCGCATAGCGAATGGAATTAATCACAACATCTAATTCTAAATAAAAAGCAGGAGGACAGCCTGGGCGCCAATTAACCTCATACATCCAAATTTTTTGTTGATGATCTAAACCGACGTCAATGCCAATTTCATCAATGACCTCCCCGAATTTCTCCATTTGTATTTCATCTAGATGATGTGCCAGTGCTAAAGAAAAATGCTCTAGCATTCGCCGAATGTTGTAAGCTTCTTCCTTGAACTCTTGCTCTAAAAATGGATCTAAGTAATTGGTGAATCCTCCATTATTAATATTCGGGATGATAGAGCCATTTGGAGCAATCCGAGGATAGACAGTCGTCACCACCCATTTACCTTCACCATTCTTTTGCACATGCAGACGGAAATCATATACTTGACCTGCCTTTGTAATCGATTGAATATAAGGCTGCATAATAAAAGTACCTGACGCAAGCTGCTCTTTTAATAAGGCATCTAATTGAGGCTTTGAATAGATTGTATTCGTACTATCCTTTTTCACCTCAAAATTCTTCGGTCCCGCCTTCGTAATAAAATAAATTCCTTTTCCTTTACGACCATCAATTGGCTTAAACACAACCCTTTTATAATAATTAATAAACTTATGAAATACATCGGCATCCTTGACAATTTCAGAAGGAATCAAATACTGTTCAAATTCCTTAGCTTCCTTTAATCGCTTCATTACATTCCATTTATTTCCTATCGAATACGTCGTAAAGGGAATCTCTTCTTTTAAACGATCAATAATCTCTTTGGACACAGATAACTTCTCGGGACTCCCCGCATTATAAATAACATCTGGAAAGGGCATTGATTTTTCCTGCCACTGCCCATCCTCATAAACCTTAGCTCGAATGGAACGTTTCGCAAAATCAACACTTTTAGGTGTAAAATAAAAAAACTGTGCCCCTTCTGCCTTTGCAACTGCTGCATACGCATAAGACTTGAGAACTGTCGTTGGATCAAGTCGATGATGCAACATACCAATAATCGTCATAGCTAAACTTCCTTTCATTAGATTCTCTCTCTAATACATTCACTCTTAATCCCTTTCATATAGACAGATGCTCTAGCTCTAGTAGTTTAATATGATGCTACCATTTAGGTTCTATGATAAATTTCCCTTTTAGCATATCTGGCTTCAATAGCTGAATCGCTGAAATGCCACTAAGTTCAATGGATTTTTCTGTACTTGTTTTTTCTAGCCTCACTACATCTGCAAGGAAATTTGTATCGTTCCCCTCATAGTCAAAGGCGCGCAGCAATGACACCGTGCCCCGATATCGATCTTTATCGACATCCTCTATACGGAAAAACTCCGTTTCAAAATTCTTTACCGTATCCATTAACCTTAAATGAGCGCCACTATTGGTAATTAAAAAAAACGGAATCGTATCACTCCCAACTATTTTTACAAGCAGCTGACCGAAATATTTAGAATGAAAATCCATCATAATATCCTGAAGATCCTTCAAATCGCACAAAGCTTCGCATAAAAAATGATTTCTTCTTTTCTCACTATTCAAATCGTAGCCCCCCTTTCTAGTCTGAATAAGTATCTTGGTCCCCGTAAGTTGCCCTCTCGTTATAATATGTACAGATAAATAATATGACGACTTTTTCACAAAGAAACTAAAAAAACCTCTACCAAACGAAATGAATGGTTAGAGGTTCGAAGCAAATCATTATTTGACAAAGCATGCCAGTAGATCTTCTAAATCATATTGTTCTAAATCATCTATTGTATGATGACCTGTAGCAAAAGGTAATTGCTTGGTGATGGTATTGGGAACAACTACCGTATGAAGGCCCGCTGCCAAAGCTGCACGTGCTCCATTTGGCGAATCCTCCATAGCTATCGCTTCACTAGCACTTACACCTAACTGTTCAAGCGCCTGCAAATACAGCTCAGGATCAGGCTTAACATTTGTCACCGTATCAGCCGTACAATAACAATCAAAAAACTCTCGTATATCCAATGCATCCACAAACCGATCAATCCATTGACGGCTTGAGCTACTTGCAAGACCCATTTTTAAACCCGCTTTCTTTGCTTGCTGCAAAAGATTTAAAATACCAGGTCGTATCACTTCCAATTCCATCAGCTCCGCATGCCTTCCCTGAATAGTTGTTCGAAATGCCTCCACATCCAAATCCATCTGATGATGTGTAATGAGATAAGTATAAGGATTAAAATCCTGAAGATTTGTCCCAAGGCATTTCGCATACGTCTCTAACGATAATTCCACACCATATGATGCATAAGCATCCTTAAAAACCGTATACCAAGCTGTTTCTGTATCAATAATCGTCCCGTCAAAATCAAAAATAATAGCCTTCATTAACATCCTCCTCCCCCAAAAAAGCTAATATCCCGTTCCCGCATGCTAGCCTTCACTTTGCTGGTTCTATCCGTCTATTCTCGCATGCTATCCGTTACTTCCACTTTGCTATCGGTCTCTCTGCCATTTCGATCTCCTTGATTCAGCAAAATAACGCCGCCTATTATGAGTGCGATTCCAAGCGCAGAATAGAGGTTAAACAAATCGTTCCAAATGACAATGCCTACAATCACTGTCAAGGCGGTGCCGACACCTGACCAGATGGCATAGGCTAGACTTAATGGCAAGGTTTTTAAGCATAATGATAGACTATAGAATGATATTCCATAGCCAAGCGCCACCGCCACAGATGGTCCTGGAACAGTAAAGCCGTCCGATAGCTTCAGCATTGTTGTCGCAAAGACCTCACTAATAATCGAAAGTGATAAAAATAAATAGCCTTTCATCGCGTTAGCCTCCTAATGACCACCCGCAAGATTGAGCACCACGACACCTACAATAATACAAAGAATCCCTAGTACCTTCTTACGATTGAATATTTCCTTATATAGCACAACTCCTACAATAGCCGTTAGTGCTGTGCCTAACCCTGCCCATATTGCATAGGCAGTGCCAATGGGGATGGTTTTTAAGGTTAAGGCTAAACAATAAAAGGCCGTTCCATAGCCGACCACCACACCGAGAGATGGCCAAAAACGGGAGAAGCCTTCGGTACGCTTGAGCATGGAGCTAGCAAAAACTTCTGCTACAATGGCGATGAATAAAAAACTGAAAACCTTCATTTTTCAAAAACCCTTTCTTGCTGCTATGTTTAGATGCTACGATAACTAATCTTCATCCTCAACATACTCTAATATATCCCCCGGCTGGCAGCCCAAAGCCTTACAGATGGCATTTAAAGTAGAGAAACGCACGGCTCTTACCTTGCCTGTTTTTAAATTTGAAAGATTGACAATCGACACATCAACCTTCTCTGCAAGCTCGCTCAGCTGCATTTTACGATCCGCTAGCATCCGGTCTAAGCGAATAATTATGGTCATATTTTCACTTCCTAAGCTGTTGCATCATATTCATCTTGGAGAAAAGCACCGTAACGGAAAATACGCGCAATGGTCCAAATCACCAAACCACATAGTAATAGTGTCCAATTAATGCCTGTGAAATGATAGCTGATCCCTGTAATAAAATCCGTTTGTACAAAAAGCGATTCAAGCTTAAATGGTTGCATCATTAGATAAACGATATATGTACGAAATGCATTCACAGTTAAGCTCAAGACTATCACACAATACGCAATTCTTTCTATTTTTTTACTATTATCTAACGAAAATATGATCCCTTTTGATAAATTATTTAAAATATTCCTTACTTGAACAACCATCAAAAATAAAATAGTTATGTATATTGTAGCAGTTAATAATAATTTCACGACAGCTATTTTCGAGTAGTGCATATCTTGAACTGTCTGCTCGGACAGCAGCATTTCCAACCCCTCAAAATGGATGGAAGCAGTCACACTTGCCTTGGCTAACCAAACATTCACATCATTTTCTGACACAATCATTGCGCCAACCCAAATAACTGTCATTAACGCCATGCCAAAAATCATGAGAACCATGATGATCGTAAAAATCGTACGAAGTCCCTTAGTCAACAATTGAAATTCTTTACTCTGAATCGTTTTCTCCATTGTCAGCATCCCCTTCCTTCTATTTTATTATACAGTTTCATTTGTCTCTATCAATAATAAATTAACGTTTATCATTAAATTATTATTGATAGAAATAAAACCCTCTAGCACATTAATGCTAGAGGGTCCTGATCGTTTATTTCAATAAGTCGGCATTTAGTAGATACTCTCTTGCTACTTCTGCCGCTAGCTTTCCTTCTACATTCACTTGATAATTCATTTCTCGCATATCATTATCAGAAATTTGATCAGCCAGTTTATTCAAAGATGCTTCAATTTCTGGATACTCGATAAGCGTTTCTTGCCGTAATAATGGGGCTCCTTGATAGGGCGGGAACAGCGCTTGATCATCCTCTAATACGCGGAGCTTGTATTGACGAATTTCACTATCCGTTGAATAAGCATCAAGTAGGTTAATATCTCCCGATTCAATCGCTTGATAGCGTAGCTTAGGTTCCATTGTTGCAATAGATGGAAAGGCAATATCATAGCGTTTTTGAATCCCGATATATCCATCTTCACGATCATTAAATTCTAATGTAAATCCTGCTTTAACAGCCTGTTCTATCGATTTAAGGTCCGAAATCGTTTGTAGTTGATATGTTTCAGCCAAATCCTCCGATACTGCTAACGCATACGTATTGTTATAGTTCATCGGACTAAGCATAATCATATCAAATTGCTTTAGCATACCATCTTTCGCCTGCTGGTAGACATCTGCCTCGTTGTTATTGATTGCTTCCTGCTTTAAAAATTCCGAGATGGCTGTGCCTGTAAATTCTGGGTATATATCAATGCTACCAGATTTCAACGCATTAAATACAAATGAAGTTTTTCCAAGTCCTGGCTTTAATTGCACCGTTAAGTCTGTATCCTGCTCAATTAATAACTTATACATATTGATGAGAATTTCAGGCTCCGCTCCAAGTTTTCCAGCGATGACAATTTCATCCTGGTCTTTGCTATTTAGCAGTGGAATGAAGATCATCATCAAAGCAGCAATACTTACTATACTAACGGTTGTTACTGTTTTTCTAAATGACAGCGATTCAAGCTTTTTCAGTAAAACATCGAAGATCAATGCTAATATCGCAGCAGGCACAGCCCCTAAAATAATGAGTGCGGTATTATTTCGATCAATGCCTAGTAAAATAATATCCCCTAAACCACCTGCTCCAATTAAAGCAGCTAATGTGGCTGTTCCAACAATTAATACCATAGCTGTTCGAATACCAGCCATGATGACAGGCAAAGCAAGGGGCAATTCAACTTTCAATAAACGTTTAGGTGTGTTCATGCCCATTGCCAATGCTGCCTCCTTCAATGAAGGGTCCACTTCCTTAATCCCTGTATAAGTATTTCGGAGAATCGGTAAAAGCGCATAGACCACTAAGGCAATGATGGCAGGAACTTTCCCAATACCGAATAGTGGAATTAATAACCCAAGTAACGCTAGAGATGGAATCGTTTGTAGCACTGCACTAATACCAATAATAGTTTCCGCTATTTTCTTTTTATTGGTTAAATAGATACCTAGAGGAATGGCAATAATGATGGCAAAAAATAGAGCTATGAAGGAGATTTGTATATGTTCGAGTAAGGCTGACAGAAGCTGTTCCTTTCGTTCCTGAAACATTGCCACAAAATTAGTCATGCGCTCGACCTCTTTCCCTGAAATCCTTTGCTACAAATTGCAGTATAGTTGTTCGAGTCACCAACCCAATCATCTCTCCATCTTCTTCCACGCCAAGAACGTTATGCTCCGTAAGTTTTTCAAGAATGGTTGTGATGGGCTCATTGATAGCAATAGTATCCCCTAGCTCACTAACATTTACGAATGGTTGCATAACAGTCCGAATATCAAACCTATTGTTGACTGAATTTACCCCTATAAATTGTTGGACAAAATCATTCACAGGATTTTCTACAATTTCTTGGGGAGATCCAACTTGAACAATTTCTCCATCTTTCATGACACATAGTCGATCACCTAGCTTCAGTGCCTCCTGCATATCATGTGAGACAAAGACGATGGTTTTTTGAATCTTACGCTGCATATCCAGTAGATCATCCTGTAACTTCGTACGACTAATGGGATCTAATGCACTGAAAGGTTCATCCATCAAAATAATTTCTGGATCAGCTGCTAATGCCCGAATAACGCCCACTCTTTGCTGCTCCCCTCCAGATAACTCCTTTGGCTTGCGGTGACGATATTTTTCAGGCTCAAGTCCCACCAATTCCAATAGCTCATTTACTCGCTTTTGAATTTTTGTTTTACTCCATTTTTTTAATTCTGGGACAATTGCAATATTCTCTTGGATGGTCATATGCGGAAAAAGAGCAATTTGTTGTAACACATAGCCAATACTCCAGCGTAACTCGTGAATATTATAATCACTAACTCTTTTTCCATTTATCCAAATAGTTCCTTCAGTCAATGGAATTAATCGGTTGATCATCTTCAATAAAGTAGTTTTGCCACATCCACTCGGGCCGATAATAACGAAAAATTCACCTCTTTTAATCTCCACATTGAGGGCTTTGACAGCCACATGGTCGTTACTATACATTTTTGAGACATTATCAAATGTTATCATCTGTCATCTCCTTATAATTCGCTCATGAAATAGTAAATTCGTATTCGTCTATATATTTCACAAATAGTAGCCCTTCCAAACATTTGTACAAAAGCTAGTTGGTTCACCTTACCCCTAATTTCTCAACCATTGGTAAAAATGGTAGTAAAACCTCTTTGAGATTTATCATAGCATTTTATTCCCAATTACACATAACTCTACCAATCTACTAAATTGACTGTTAATTCCTCCGTATGAGAAGATAAAAAAAACGGCAATTGGGAGGTTATGAAATATGAGTAATGTCTTTCAATTTATACCTATTAGCAAACTGGCTGATAAGTTCCCAGAAAACTCTTGGTGGGCTAGCCATTACACGGATTTTAGTGATGATGATCTCGCAGCGTACTATAAAGGCGATTTGCAGCTTCCTTTTCTTGATTTGGATTGGGACATTCCTTTCCCACAGCAAGACAATGTGATCATTATTTTTATTGAAGGTCATTTGACGGTAGATAATCTATACAATGCAGAGACAGATGGTGCAATAGGACTTATGGTGATGGGCAATTTGACAGCTAAAAATATAGCTGTAGGTGGTCAGGAAATCTATGTTCACGGACACCTGACAGTAGAGGATATTTTGTGTGGCTCCTATAATCACGGGGAAACGATTGTCAATGGTCATCTTCAGGCAACAGTATTAGTTCAAGATGATGAGTATCGCTTCAACGTCAATGGACAGAAGTCACTGCCATGTATCGTCAACGTTTGGCACGGAGATGGTGTTTATCAGGAACTCCCCATCCGTATAGAAGATGTGTTAATAGACGAGGTTTTTTATGATATGGATGACGATGAAGAAGATATTGAATTTTCATTCGTCACATTGGTGAATATCCTTAAAGAAGGACGTTCCGCTCTGTCTAATTTACAGGGAATCCCCCAAATCAAGAAGGCAACTCATGTATATTTTACGGACAATCACATCGATGTGGAAAATATTCTAAAGCTAACAGAGTGTATTTTGATGACTGGAGACAAGCCTTATTTTGATTTTGAGGAACAAGGTGTGCATTTCACTGTTCAGCGAGCTCATATCGAAGGTGACGGAGACAACACGAATGATAGCATTTATATGAAAACTTCCCAGTATCATTACTTTATTTGGCTCAATGAGGATCAAACCGTCTCCCTATTGAGAAAATCATTAGATGAAGGAGATGAATGGTGGGACATTACGGATTTACCTCAGGAGCATTTAGTGGATATTCAGGATCACTGGATCATGTTATTAACTTGTGTAAATGTTGCTACCCTTTATGTGCCTACAATCAAGATTCAATATGTAGAACATATTTTACAACATCCGGAAATTCAAGGGCTTGACGAGGATGAAGATGGTTTCTGGGACGGCTCTAAATATTATAGTTTCCGTCATGCCTATACAGATGAAGATGGTGATTTCATTCATGCTCGTATTGAAATTCAAACGCCTGATGAAGCGTATTATTTTTATTCATTAGAAAATCCATCCTATGTTTCCCGGCACTACCAACCACCTAACCATTTTGGTCGCCACGAAATAGCTTTTTTAAATACTAGGCGCTGGGAGGCTTCCGAACAATATTTTGAGAGATTTAAACAATTTATGTCTCAAAATTTTAAGATAGACATTTCAGCGGAATGACATGGAACTATTTAACGTTCGCAACGTTCTATTAATGATAAAAGCTATTTATTTTTACACTTCTTTATTTCTCTTTCACTCTTTGTCATAATAAGAGATAGCTAAACTTTTAATAGAAGGGAGGGAGATGTGGTCACTACCAACATCAAGCCTACCATGAAATACGTTGTTAATTTTTTTAAAGGACTTATGATTGCTGTCGTTGTTATTTGTATTTCGTTTTTTATGGTGACACAGTTGTTTAATACGACAGAAAAAGAAGAGCCTGTCGTCATTGATGATCGCCCGAGTGCGGAAGAATTTATTGGCAAAATCGCTGAAACTGCACGAAATCTTGGTGCCAATAATGACTTGTATGCATCCGTGATGATTGCACAAGCCATTCTCGAAAGCGAGAGCGGACAAAGTGGCCTTGGCTCTGCCCCCAATTATAATCTGTTTGGCATGAAAGGCAGCTATCAAAATAATTCCGTAAAACTTGAAACGTCAGAGGATGATGGATCAGGTAATTTGTCGACCATTATGGCTGATTTCCGTAAATACCCTTCCTATGAGGCTTCTATGCAGGACTATGTAAAGCTAATGCGAAATGGTGTTTCGTGGAACAAGGAATTTTATGCAGGTGTTTTCAAAAGTAACACCAAATCCTATACAGATGCGACCAAGTTTTTAACAGGCTCCTATGCCACTGATTCAAAATATAACGAAAAATTGAATTCACTTATCGCTCAGTATGACCTACAACAATATGACAGCCCCGTAAAGGATAAGAAAACAATTACGGTCACGGATGGGGACTCCATAGTTGATATCGCCGAGGTCTATAATGTCAATGTGACTTCTATTAAGCAGTGGAATCAGTTGCGGTCAGATCGACTTGAGGCTGGTATGCAATTAAATATTTATCACTATTAGGCGAAAATCTCCATGCGTAGAAATTATGCATGGAGATTTTTTGTGCGAAACCATTCTTTTTTTCAAACGTCCTTATGTAAAAATGAGGCAAGGAAAGGATAGGAATATAGTGACTCGTACACAACTGCTCAGCCTAATCATCATCAACCTAGTACTTTTGCCATTCATTCAGCTTAGCTACAATTTATTATTTATGACTCAAATAGCTGAAAGTTTGTTTCAAATATTCCTGTTCCCACTATTCATTATTGTCTTGAACCTGTTCCTTTGTTGCTGGCGACTAAAAATATCATTTTATATCCATTGGATCTTTATTTATGTAGGACAAGGTACTGCATTAGCCTGTTATTTCGTGTGGCATTATAGTCAATTAACGCCCTTCACAAATATGCCTCTCGGTGAAGCAGCCTTTGATTTATACATGGTCACTTTTTTAATTGGATTATGGCAGCTGGTCGCATTATTTATAATCAATATGTGTACGTTTGTCGTTTATTTATTTTGGCAAACCCTCCAAAATAATGACCATAAAAAAAAGCTTTATAGGATTTGACCTAATAAAGCAAGACATTATATATTAATTAGTCGGTGGATGACGGTTTCTATTTCAAACATACGCATATTTAACACCCCTGTATGATCCTTTATCGGAAGCCCGATTTTTTCCGTAAATTGACCCAAATTCTCGACAATGTTTTTTGAAGTTCTGCTTGTCCATCCTTTAGCTATTTAGTATCCTTCTGAAGTGTATGAACCTCTGTCTTTAGCTCTTCAATTCAATCTTTAACATATTGACATCTGTCTTTACCTCTAGGAATTCATTCTTTAACACATGGATATCTGTCTTTATTTCTTGGATGTCATTTTCAATTTTATCTAGCGTTCCTCTACGTACCAGCTGTTGTAAATCTTGACCCTACAACGTCCCTCCTGTTTCTATGATAGCAAACTAGCAATTTTATAGCTGTTTGAAGTCAAAGAGAGAAGCCTATAGCTTTGGCTTCTCCGGAAATAAAGTACCTACTTCTGTTAGGGTTGTGGCTAAATCGTGGCGATAGAGTGCATGCTGTTTATCTAAGCTATTAATGGTCACTTCATTACCACCAAGTGAAGAATGGACATACAGATTATCACCAATATATAAAGCTATATGGCCTGGAAAATAGAGCAAATCACCTTTTTGTCTAACCTCTTTCTTTATTTTCACAATAGGAAATCCCTCTACCATTTTGGCATCCCGAAAAATAGTAACACCATTTAACATATAGGCCATTGAACATAAACCGGAGCAGTCAATTCCTAATGGTGATTTGCCACCCCAGCGATAGGGTGTAGCTAGATAGCCTAACGCTGTTTCGATCACGTTTTCTCGAAAAGAATGCTCGGTTATTTGCGCTTGAGATCGCTTTGCCTGTAGCCACTTAGTGCGAACATAGCCTATTTTCCCCGACACTAATTGTACAGCAGACCATTCTTCTGGTACGTCCTCTTGCGTAACAATGCTTATACTAGAACCTTTCACAAGAGTCATCAGCTTTGTGCTTTGGATACGAGGCTGCTGTAAAACATCTGCAAAGCTTTGAATAATGATATGCTGTGCTTCGCTGTGCCATATAGCTGCCTTTTCTTCATCCAGTAGCAAATCAGCCTTCTGACAATATCCTTTATAACGATAGGAAGTTTGGACATATACCCAATCCTCATGACAGTCTGTCAGAATATCTACTGTCATGCCATAAAAAACTTCATCGATTAATTCAGAAGTTTCATCAGGTTTGGCATGCAAATTGGCAATCATGGCTTTAATGATAGACTTCATTGTTGTTCCTCCCTCTGCTTCATCATATGGTCATAAACAACTTTTGAAAGACGACCAATAAGTTGGCGAGCCAGATCATTTTCCGTTACGTTTGTTATGAAAACACCAATCATATAATCAATCGAGCTACTGTAGACAATACCTACATCATGATCGACTGTGTCAAGCCCTCCTGTTTTATGGGCTAGTTTTATATCATCTACGAGGTAGCGCTTTAAGCCTTCATGTGCACGTTGTCTACTTAAAATTTCGATGACAAGCCCATTGTAAGGAGATGCTAGTAAATCCTGTTGATAAATACGGGTAAAAAGGTGAGCCATGTCCCGTGCAGACGTAAAATTGTCTACACCCATTGCAAGTCGCTCGACATCCATCATTTTTCGCTGTAACATCGTTTCCTGTAAGCCTATTTGACGGAAATAATCATTTAAAAATTCCATTCCCACTACATCAATTAAGACATTTGTTGCTGTATTGTCACTTGTTATAATCATCCATACTAGTAGCTCATAAAGCGTACTTTGCGTCATACGTTGCTCCCTTATTACACTAAAATCTACCCAATCAGCAGGAGTAATTGTTAAGGATGAATGAAGGGATATGTTGTGTTTCTCGATATACGCTAAAACAGCTAGAAGAATCGGCACTTTTATAATACTAGCACTAGAAAATGATTCCTCTATTTGATGACTAAATAGAAATTGCTCGGTTTTTGGATTTTTTACAAAGAGATGCACTTTATAGGGAGTTTTTTGGATGAGGTCTTGGATTTGATTCTCCATATGACTCTACCTAACAACACGAATTTGGTGATTGTCTGCATCCATGGTAATGGTTCTTCCTAAAGGCAGTGACATCGTTGGTAAACAGTGTCCACACGCTATTCCTGAAATAATGGGTTTGTTAAAAGGCACTAGAATTTCCTCGAAGATCGTTTGTAGCGATAAACTTTGCTCGGGCTTTTGTGGATTTTCAGGTCCACAATTTGTCCATGCTCCCAATAAGATACCTGCTACGTCATCTAATTTCCCCGCCAGTTTTAATTGCGTTAACATCCGGTCAACTCGTTGCTCACTTTCATCAATATCTTCTAAAAATAGGATTTTTCCTTTTGTATCAATTTCATAGGGTGTACCAAGTGATGCAGTCACTAATGTTAAATTGCCCCCAATAAGTGTACCTGTAGCACTACCAGCTACGAGCTTGGACATTGGTTGATCTACAGGATTTTTTAATCCATACTCCTCCACCTCTGCCGCCATTATGTGCTGGCAAAAGGATTGCCATGTATAATCGTCCATCTCTTGCCTAATAAATTCAGTTGAAGGCATTGGTGTATGGTACGTAACAAAGCCACTAAGCTGGTTGAAGGCTATATGTAGAGCAGTCACATCACTATAGCCTACAAAGACTTTAGGATTCGCCTTAATTACCTCAAAATCTAAAAGCGGTAAAATTTTCGTAGCCCCATAGCCACCGCGAACACAAAAAATGCCGTCAATCGTTGGATCTTGAAACATTCGATGAACATCCGCTGCCCGCAGATCATCAGTGCCTGCTAAATAACCATGTCGCGTGTGACACGTCTCTCCTACGACCACCTTCAACCCAAGCTTTTCAATACTAGCTATAGCTGGCTGTAATCTTTCGGGTGGAGTAGCACCTGAAGCACTTATTAAACCAATTGTGTCACCTTTTTTCAATGCCTTTGGACGAATCATTCATTTACCTCCCGTTTCAATGAAGTACGATAAACTGTTAGCTCTTCTTCATTAGCTAAAATAAAATGGCCATCCTCAATTTCCACAAATGAAGGAGGACTATCATCATAACGATGTTGTGTTGGATCATAAATCTCTACAATTTTCTCTCGCTCCTTATAAGGATTTGGCTCCGGTACAGCTGATAACAAAGCTCTCGTATATGGATGAAGCGGATGGGTGAAAAGCTGTTCTGTTTCGGCTAGCTCTACAATTTTCCCTTTATAAATGACGGCCGTCCGATCCGTTATAAAACGTACAACGGATAGATCATGGGCAATAAATAAAAAAGTTAAATGATTTTGTCGTTGAAGATTTGTTAATAAATTCAACACCTGTGCCCGAATGGATACGTCTAAGGCGGATATTGGCTCATCGGCAATAATAAATTCTGGCTCCATCACTAAAGCACGAGCAATGCCAATACGCTGGCGTTGACCACCCGAAAATTCATGAGGAAATCGATTTGAAAATTCTGGAAGCAGACCAACGTTTAATAGTGCCTTGCGTATCTTTTCTTGACGTTCCGCTTCATCTTTATATTTTTTGGAAGGATATAGACCTTCCGCCACTATATAATCAACCTTGGCACGCTCATTGAGCGATGCCATCGGGTCCTGAAAAATCATTTGGATTTTCTGCGTAATTTCCCTATCCCAATCTTTTGGAATTTTCCCATGAATAGTTTTGCCATGATACAAAATTTGCCCTTCGGTGACCTCGTTGATGCGCATAATAGACCGACCAATCGTTGTTTTTCCTGACCCAGATTCACCTACTAAGCCAAATGTTTCGCCTTTAAAAATATGAAAACTTACATCATCAATGGCCGTAAATTTATGTTTCCCCTTGCCAAAATCGACGGTTAAATTTTTCACTTCCAGTAATATTTCTTTTTCACTCACTAGCATACTCCCTCCCCCCTGCAAAAAAGGCTTGTAAGGCAGCCGGAGGTTCTACCTTTGGTGCAAGTGGATCTAATAACCAAGTTCGTGCATAATGCGTGTCACTAACCTGAAAAAAAGGAGGGCGCTCGATAAAATCGATTTTCAGCGCATACTGATTACGTGGCGCAAAGGCATCCCCCTTTATTTCCTGAAAAAGATTGGGCGGCGTCCCTTTGATCGAATACAACGCTTCTCCCTTAGAGCCGAGCTGCGGCAGGGAGGAAATAAGGGCCCATGTATAAGGATGCTTACTATTAAAGAAAATTTCATGAGTTTTCCCAACCTCAATCACATCACCCGCATACATCACCGCGATACGGTCAGCCACTTTGGCGACCACGCCTAAATCATGCGTAATATAGACGATCGTTAAGCCATACTTATGCTGTAAATTTTTTAATAGTTGCAGTATTTGCGCTTGAATCGTTACATCTAGAGCGGTTGTTGGTTCATCACATATTAAAATATTTGGCTTACAGGCAATCGCAATCGCAATGACAATACGTTGGCGCATACCTCCTGAAAATTCATGAGGATATTGCTTATAGCGTTTTTTCACATCATGAATTCCAACATCTGTGAGTAGTTTTAATGTTTCTTCATAAGCCTCCTTCCCCTTTAAGCCTTGATGTAACACCACACATTCCTCAATTTGCTTACCAATCGTTTTTAGCGGATTTAAAGATGTCATCGGGTCCTGCGTCACCATCGCAATTTCCTTTCCTCGTATACGGAGCCATTCTTGCTCTGTCGTAAATTGTCCTAAATCCTGTGCTTGGTAAATGATTCTGCCCTGCTTAATGCTGCCGTTTTTGTCGAGCAAGCCCATAATGGATTTCATTAGTACAGATTTGCCCGAACCGGATTCACCAACAATAGCTAAACTTTCTCCTTTATATAAATCAAGAGAAATATCTCGAATTGCTGTTAAAACACGACCACGTAATGTGAATTGAATAATTAGATTTTGGATCACTAATAGGCGTGATTTTTTAGATGTCACTGATTTCATCTCCTTATACATGGTTTTTCGGATCTGCTGCATCTGCAAAGGAATTACCAATTATATAAAATGCAATAGTAATGACACTTAACACAATACTCGGAAAAATCAGTTGATATCGTAAATCTGGCGACATCATGAGCACACGCCCTTCATTAATTAAATTACCTAAGGATGGTTCACTAATTGGCAGCCCTAAGCCAATATACGTTAAAAATACTTCTGCCCCTATGGCAAAGGGAATAGCTAGACTCATGCGTAACATAATGACAGAAATTAAATAGGGTAATAGATTTTTAACAATAATACGGTAATCAGGAGTCCCTAAACATTTAGAGGCTAAGTTGTATTCACGGTCCCGCAAAATAACAATTTGATTGCGAATAAATCTAGCCATTTCCACCCACCCCGTTATACACATGGCGATAATAATCGTTGATATACTTGGTCGCAAAATATAAGACATTAAAATGAGTACAATGGTTGTTGGAATATTATCAACTACGTTATACAGCTGTGTAATAGGCACCTCTAACTTTCGCGAAAAACCCCATAGTGTACCAACTGTAATTCCAACCACGGCTTCTACTAAGGCGACTACACAGCCAATGAATAAGGATGTCCTTGTCCCCGCCCAAATTCGTGACCATAAATCCTGCCCAATTGAGTTTGTACCAAACCAAAATTCAGCATTGGGGGCAATATTACGTGCCTGCATCCCGGTTTGCTCATCTAGGTAAATTTCCGTTGGTGATTTTTGTGCTGGTAAATACGGCTGAAGGATCGTAAAGCCAACAATAATAAGCACGCCTACTAATAAAAAAACAGCTAGTCGATTTTTCAAAAAGGATTGCCATGTGGAACGCCAATATGAGTAATTAGAATGACCTGTTTCTTCTGCTTGTCGCGCATCGACTTCCGCAAATTCAAACAATGTGTCCCGTGATTTATTAGAAATATTATGAATTTCATTCGAATACATGCCCATTAACGTACTCCACCTCCCTTGCCCAGTTTAATCCGAGGATCCACGAGTGCCATGGCAATATCCCCTAAAACAAGTCCGATAATACCAAGGGAGGAGAACACCAGCACTAAGCCTTGAACAATCGTATTATCCTGTCGTTGAATCGCATCTACGAGTAAGCCCCCCATCCCTGGAATGGAATACAAAGATTCGATATAAATGGAGCCAGTAATGGTGAACAAAATGGTTGCAGGTAAATATTGCGCCATTGGGATAAAGGCATTTCGCAAAACGTGCTTGAACATTAATGTTCGTTCCTTTATTCCTTTAGCCCTCGCTAGTTTAATATAGTCCTTGTTCAATTCATCCACCATATAACGCCTCATCCACATCGCGTAGGAGGCTGTAGGAGCCAATGCCATAGAAGTTAGTGGGAGAATCCATGTAATCGGTCTATACTCATCAAAGAGCATCGGCAATTGAAAGAAATCTGTAATATACATTTGTATTACTAAATAATAAACAGCTGCAGGTACAGCTACGACAAAAACTATATAGCCTGTCCCAAGTCGATCGAGCCAACGCCCCTTACGATAAGCCATCATAATACCTAGCGGCACACCAATTAGGAGTGAAAGGGCAACGGCTCCTAAACCAAAAAGTAGTGAATACATAATTTTGTCCCCAATAATCGTTGTAACAGGTACATCCGTACGATAGGTCACCGATTTCCCGAGATCTCCTTGTAATAATTTCGTGTAAAAGTTCCCTAACTGGATAAGCAATGGATCCCGTAATCCTAGATTTGTTAAATAGATTTCTTGCTGAGCAGGAGACATTTTATCGGCTGCCGCACCTAAATATCCTTCCTCTGGCATTAATCGTAATAACGAAAAAACAATAGTAATAATAATAAAAAGGGTTAACACGGATTGTAAGAGTCGTTTTCCTATATATTGCAACATCGCGCCATCCTCCTATGTCAAAAAGACTAAAGGAGATGCCGACTGTTCCTTTCGGTATCTCCTTTTTCATCTACGATTCCCTACTACTTTTTAGCATTAGCTAAAGCGTCAGCACGCTCTTGTTCCCACTGAGCAAGCGCTTTCTTAAATTCTTCATTACTCATTGGTTTTTCCAAAACTTGCTGACCTTTAAATTTCTCAGCAGTCACACCAAATGGTGAATACTGTGCCTCAAAAGGATTTAATTTGGATGCAACATAGCCACTACCACCAACGGAATATGGAATCACAAAGGCTTCTTCAATTAAAAAGGCCTCTGCCTTTGCAAATAGCTCATAACGTTTTGCCACATCAATCGTTACTTTTGCTTCATCCACAAAGTTTTGATACGTAGTTTTTCCATTGGCTTCTGTGTAACCCTCAGCTAATTCAGGTTTATTATAAGTACCATCCACTGTAAATGGATCTGTATACGTGGATGGATCGGCATAATCTGGACCCCAATTTGCTTCTAAAAGCGCAAATTTACCAGGACGACGCACCTCAGATAAAAAGCCTGTCGCTGGACCTGCCTCTACAATAATGTCGACATAATCTGTCCCCAGTAATTTTTCAATTTGCTGCTCCACTACTTGGGAACGATTTGCCCAGTCTGGAATACCCGCGTTATATGGCAATAACACTTTCACAGGGAATGTAGCTTTCCCCGCTAACGCTGCTTTAGCTTTTTCTTTGAACTTAAGTGCTAGTTCTTTATTAAAGGAATCTTCATTGGAGATTGTCGCAAGTGGCGTTAATTGTGTGTAGTCTACTCCTGCAACATCTACAAAGTTTTTTGGAGTAATCGTGTTGCTCAGCAAATCGGCTGGATTATAAGGCTCCACCGTTAGCATTGCGGAAACACGATCCAGTGCATGGAATATTGATTTTCGGAAATCTTTGTTGTTGACGGCGATCTTCCAGTTATCTGGTTCATATTCTGCGTCAAATTGTGGGTTAAAGTTGAGAGCGTAGAAGTAGGTATAGAAGTTATTTTGTGTTTGGCGAACTTGAGATTTTTTCTTATCATCCTTAAACCATTCATCAATAATGGAAGTAGGAATACTAGCGGAATCAATTTCTCCTCGTAAAAACAGTTCGGGTGCTACCGTTGCTGCTTCTTTATTATATTTGTAGCGGATACGGTCAATCAGTACTTTGTCTTTATCCCAATACGTATTATTTTTTACTAGAACACGCTCATTTTGTGGCTCAAATTTATCTAAAATATAAGCGCCATTATAAAGGAAATTTTCACGTGTTGTTCCAAAGTCCGCCCCTTTTTCTGCAATGAACTTACCATTCACTGGGAAGAAACAAACGTAGTTTAGCATAGAAAGAAAATAAGGTGTAGAAGCTTCTAAAGTATATTCTACTGTATGTTCATCCAACGCCTTTATGCCTACCTGCTTGAAATCCGTCATTTCACCGTTATAGAAAGCCTCTCCATTTTTTACAACTGTCGCAATCCAGGCTGTCGAGGATTCATTTTTGGCATCAAGGACATACTGCAAACCGTCTACAAAATCCTGTGCAACTACATCTGCGTATTCCTTCCCTTCATGTGTCACCCATTTGGCATCATCACGCAATTTGAAGGTCCATACCGTTGCATCTTCATTTGCCGACCATTCTTTCGCTAATCCCGGCTGGACTACACCGTATTTATCATACTCAATAAGACCATCCACCATATTCGCCGCCACCGCAAATTCATTTGTTTCAGACGTTTTTAAATAATTTAATGTTTTAATTTCCCCTGAATACACGACACGATATTCCGATGCTTTTTCACTCGATGATTCATCATTGCAGGCTACACAAAACAATACGACCAGACATACGAAAAGCCACCAATATTTTCTCACATGCATCCCCCTAGTTATCTTTTTATAATGAAAATCCTATTGGAAGGGCCGATGTCATGACCTTCAATAGGATTTTTCAAACATTAGCTAGGTCCGTCTATATGACCTTCTCTCTATATACGCAATCCAAAACTACTCATTCAGCATGACAACAGCGTGTCCTATTGGCTCACACGTGCCTAAGTAAAAATCCAGCCTCACAGTCAAGTTAAAAATTGTAAAATACGTAATACCTCATAAAAATCGTCTGTGATGAATTCTACTGTATTATGTGGTTTAAATGTAGCATTTGGATAAAAGGAATTACGAAAAGCACGTGTATGATCTCGATATATGATTTCTACCATAAAGCGTTCTGGTAATGGTACCTGAATATGTTCACGTGGCACCTTCATCGAGGATTCTACCAGTCGCTTGGTTTCCATAAGCGTTAGCTTCGGACTGACACTAATAGTTGCATTCCCTATTCCTTCTTTGGTCGCGAAGGTCACAATGTTTTCATTTACTGCATGAATTTCTTCGGTCAAGCCTACATCTCCACTGACAAATGAAACAGGAACACCATGTAATGCCGCTGCATACGTATTGATTAAAAATTCACTCGCATACTCACCATTTATTTTGACATCAGCATACGTGCAAAGTGTATGGGCTAGCGGATTACGCTCGCTTCCCCCTTTACTGTGATAACCAATAAAAATCGCACGATCAAAGCTTTGATCGAGACCTGCTACCATACACATCGGATCGTAAGTCCAGCCACGGATTACCTTACAGTTGATAGGTAAATATGAAATATCAAGATTGCGTGCTGAATCGTGCGCATCCTTCAATAGTATTTCTGTTGCTCCACCCGCTATCGCCCCGTCAATTGCAGCTTCTACTTCTCGAGTCATTTGTTTTTGAAAAAATTGATAGTCAGGTGCATTTAACTCTGTTTCACTCCATGTAGTTGTACCGGTAATACCTTCTATATCGGCGCTAATATAAACTTTCATTGATATCGAATCTCCTTTATTTCATGATCTAAAATCGTTACCTGAATGGCTCTATAACAGGCTGTTTTTGCTTGAACTCGTCTCGCCCAGGCCACATTGTGAAAATCGTAATGCCTCCATTCCTCTGCATAATTACTAAAGCCTACTCGTGTCATACAGTTATATAATAAACGTCGATGTTGACAAGCCTCTGGATTCTCCTTTGGGTTATGTTCAAAATAGCGTGTAGCTGATTTTTCATTCATTTCATCAAAGGCTGTACCGAGATCCAGAGCTTTCCCTTGTCTATCAGCAAGCGTTATATCAATAGCCCCTCCTGTTAAATGGGGTGCCAAATGAGCAGCATTCTACACTTGGCAAGGCGACATACTTTTTGGTTGCCTGTAGTAATTCTTGTTCCGTGGCATATGGCATAATGCGCGCCAATTGCTTTGAAAAATGACTAAATAAATACTGCTGAACTTGAAATGGGCGATAGCCATCATAGAGGAGCAGGCTATAATCCTTAGGTAATAATGTCAATGCATGCTGCAAGCGTTCAACTACACCCTCACGTACATAAATGGCTCGTAAACTATTAGAAATTTTTTGCTGATAGTAGATAGGTTCTATAAAAATTCTTCTATGTGCAGCTGTAATCTGTAATAGAGGCTCTTGGCTTTCGCTAACAGATGGGCTCTCAGGAGAGTTTCCATTCGAAGCCGTTCCAATCGGTTGAAAGAGGTTTACAATACTAGAACACCTCCACTAAATTATTAGATAATTCAGTTTTTTAAAATGAATATTATCACATCTCTCTATCGTTGACTAGACAAATATACAATTATTACAAAATAATGGTTATTCTCTTATAATGACTTATAATCCAGCAACATATCGTCGAAAAATCTCCTTTATCCTCTATTTAAGGATTTTATTCATCACATGCCCCACACATGCTAAAAAAATTATGAATCTTGTATACTTGCGCAAAAAAGGTTATTGAAACACTGTCTATGTCTCAATAACCTTTTCGCTATGCCTTTTGAAAAGAGTAGGCTTCTACTTGATGTCCGTTGCGACCAATTGTTGTTTGCGCCTGAGCTAGTGAATTGAGAATGGCTTCCTCAGTTGCCTCTGCCGCAGCTGCAAATAACCGATTCATAACAGGATGATCCTCACGGAGCTGTGTTCTTGTTTCTACAAGCTGTTCAGACATATGTGGGATGTTGTGTGCAGTTGTAAAGCCTATCACAATGTCTCCACTGCCATGAGAGTAATGGCTGCCTGTCCGACCTAAACCTATCCCACAACGTTTAATGACTCTCTTCAATTGACGACTGCTAAGTGGAGCATCTGTGGCAAGGACTATAATAATCGAACCATCTGTTGGAGCTAGAGTCGAAGCACTTTGTATTGTAGGGGCAACATAACGTTCCGCTAAAAATTCGGAACTATGACCAAAATTACTAAGCACCATGCAGCCCACCGTATAGCTAATTTCATCGTTATCGACTTTGACAATACGAGAAGAGGAACCAATTCCCCCTTTATAGCCAAAACACATCATCCCTTTTCCTGCGCCAATGGCCCCTTCCTGCGCTGTATTCGGAGAGGCATTACTGATGGCTTCTATGGCATGCTCAGCTGTTACTGGACATGCTCGGATGGAATTTAAATAACTATCATTGCATTCGCCTACAACCAGATTGATGGTGCCAGTCGTTTGCCCTATGTCCTGATTCATGTCGAGCATATATCGCAATGTTCCCTGCGTAACCGCTGGTACCCCGAATGTATTCGTGAGCATAATCGGTGATTCGATTACACCTAGCTCATTCACCTGCACGAGTCCGGTTGTTTTGCCGAAACCATTTAACACATAGCTAGTCGCTGTAACTTTGTGCTGAAATAAATTCCCCCCATGCGGTAAAATAGCTGTGACACCTGTACAAGCATAACCACCTTCATGATCTAACGACTTATCCAATGTGACATGTCCTACTCGTACCCCTGCAACATCGGTAATACAATTTTTCTGCCCAACTGGCAATGTCCCCACTTCAATGCCGAATTGCCTTACCTTTCCCTGCATATTACGTTTCCTCCTGAATCGCCATAGATACAGCTGCCTGTGCATGAATAGCCGTTGTATCAAATACTGGTACATCGATATCATGCTGTTGTATGAGCAAGCCAATTTCGGTACAGCCAAGAATCACTCCTTGCGCTCCTGCCTGCACAAGCTCATTGATCACTTGGATATAATAGGTCTTCGAATTTGGTACAATGCTCCCTAAACATAATTCCTCATAAATGATCCGGTTTACTTCCATACGTGAGTTGTGATCCGGCACGATGACCTCTATTCCATACCCCTCTACCCTCGACTTATAAAATTCCTGTTCCATTGTATACATAGTGCCAAGGAGTGCTATTTTTTGTAGGCCAGCCTCTTTTATTTGCTTAGCCGTGGCATCAGCAATATGTAAAATGGGGATAGTGATGGCCTCCTCAATAACTGCTACGACCTTATGCATCGTATTTGTACAAATAACGATAAAATCTGCACCTGCCCGTTCCAGTGACTGTGCGGCTTGAGCAAGCACGAAGCCAGCTTTGTCCCATTGTCCCCTCGCTTGAAAATGCTCAATTTGCTGGAAATCAACACTATACAAAATACATGTTGCAGAATGCAGGCCCCCAAGCTTTTGTTTGACCTGTTCATTTAGAAGCCTATAATATTCGGCTGAGGACTCCCAGCTCATCCCACCAATCAATCCGATTGTTTTCATCATCAAATCTCCCTCCTTTTATTCTATTATTATACGCGTTAGCAGGATAAAAATAAGAGAATTTTCGGAATTTATCACTCTTATAGGAAAAGTCAAAACTTTATTATAATTTATTATATTAGAAAGGTTGATTTTTCATAAAAAAACAGTGTAGACTAAAGCGTACTGTGAAAGGAGGAATAACTTATGGAATGGATTTCAAATATTGTTGATAGTGGAAATAATATTTTATGGACATATATCCTGATTATCTTACTATTAGCCGCAGGTCTATATTTTTCATTTGGTACAAAATTTGTACAAATTCGTCTTTTTCCTGAAATGTTTCGTCTAATTGTCGAAAAAAGAGAAGGCGATTCAGGAGTTTCGCCGTTCCAAGCCTTTACGATTAGTGCCGCTTCACGTGTAGGCACTGGTAACATTACAGGTGTTGCCTTAGCCATTGGTGTCGGTGGGCCAGGTGCAGTATTTTGGATGTGGATTATTGCTATATTAGGAATGGCAACAGCCTTCATTGAAAGTACATTAGCACAGGTCTATAAAGTAAAGGATGGCGAGACATTCCGAGGTGGGCCTGCCTATTACATGGAAAAAGCGTTAGGTCAAAGAAAACTAGGTATTATCTTTAGTATTCTATTAACACTAAGTTTTGGATTTATATTTAATGCAGTGCAATCTAATACAATTGCCACTTCAGTTGGGGAAGCATTTGATATAAGTCCAAAGCTCATTGGCGTCTTGCTAGTAGCACTAACAGCATTAATTATTTTTGGTGGTGTACAAAGAATTGTAAAGGTAACACAAGTTCTTGTACCGGTTATGGCCATCTTCTATTTACTTGTAGCCCTTTTTGTTGTGGTGACAAATTTATCAGAAATACCGAATGTCTTTAAATTAATTTTCACACATGCATTTGGTCTACAAGAAGCTGCTGGTGGAGCAATTGGAGTTGCTATAATGCAAGGGGTTCGTCGTGGTTTATTTTCGAATGAGGCTGGGATGGGTAGTGTGCCAAACGCGGCGGCAACTGCCAATACCTCACACCCTGCCAAGCAGGGGCTTGTACAAAGCTTAGGTGTCTTTTTCGATACGATTATGATTTGTACAGCAACAGCCTTTATCATTATTTTAGCTGGTTTATATGATAAAGGTGAAAGCGATGGTATTATTTTGACGCAAAACTCCCTAGCTGTTCATGTTGGGGATTGGGCTCCTTATTTTATTGCCATTTCCATCATCTTCTTTGCCTTCAGTTCAATCATCGGTAACTATTACTATGGTGAATCCAATATCGAATTTATGAATGCCCATAAGGGTTGGATGATTATTTATCGTGTTTTAGTGCTAGTTATGGTTATGTTTGGCTCCGTAGCACAAGTTCAACTTGTATGGAATTTAGCAGATTTGTTTATGGGACTCATGGCTCTCATCAATATTGCTATCATCATGATTCTTGGTAAAATTGCCTTCCTTGTATTAGATGATTTTACAGGCCAACGCAAAGCGGGTAAAAATCCTGTCTTTTATGCCAAATCAATTCCGACATTAAAAAATACAGATTGTTGGGAAGAAGATCGATAAAATAGGAACGCCCCTCCATTTAAATGAATGGAAGGGGCGTTTTGTTTTAATATTTAAACTGGCTAATTAGTTGTTTTAATTCATCCGCCATATGTGCAAGTGCTTGTGCCGAGGCGTTGATTTCTTCCATTGATGCTAACTGCTCCTCTGTTGAGGCTGCAACATCTTCAGAAGCAGAAGCATTGCCTTTGGCTGAGAAGGCCAAATCTTCCGTCACCGCAGCTACCTCTTGTACGCCCGCAGACATTTGCTCAGAGGCAGAAGAAACCTCTTCCATTTTCGGTGTAATTTCATTCATACTTGCCATAATTACATGGAATTTCGTAATGGCTTCATCAGAAATATGTAAACCACTTTGAACATCCTCCGTTACCTTAGCCATAATACTAACAGATTGCTCTGTTTCTTGTTGAATCCCACGTATCAGATCAAAAATTTGTTTAGCCGATTCCTGTGATTGCTCGGCTAGCTTACGGACTTCATCTGCGACAACTGCAAAGCCTTTGCCATGCTCCCCTGCTCTCGCTGCTTCAATAGCGGCATTTAAAGCCAGTAAATTAGTTTGATCTGCAATGCTTGTAATGACATCTAAAATGGATGTAATCTGCTGTGAACGCTCATGTAAGGTTTGAATTTTAGCATTGGAATCAGCAACAGATAAATGAATAGACTGCATTTGATCCTTTGTATTTTGTACAGCTTGTCCGCCCTCATCTGCTTGTAATGTCGCATGCTGTGAAAGGTCCGTCACAGCAGAAGAAATTTCAGCAATATGAAGAATGGCTGTTGAAAGCTCATGTAATGATTCTGCATTTTTATTGGCACTAATAGTCTGACCATCTGCACTTGACGCAACATCTTGAATAGAAATAGCGACTTTTTCGGTTGCTATACTTGTTTGATTCGCATTAGCTGTTAGCTCTTCAGCAGACGATGCCACTTCCTCTGCATTTTGTTCAATTTTTTGAATAAGCGTCCGCAAACTTTCCTGCATATCGTTAAAAGCTTGTCCTAATTGTCCAATTTCATCCTTCGAAGTTATTGTAACAGTCTCTGTCAGGTCACCTTTACTGATCGTAACGGCGCTATCTTTTAATGCTTTAATTGGTTTAATGACAGCCTTCATCACGAAGTAGAAGATTATAGAACTAATAACGACAGCTGCAAGCAGAACTATGATGGTATGAGATAAAATGGATGAAGCAGACTCATCAATTTCCTTGGAAAAGATCGTACCTGTGATTTTCCAATTGGTTACTTCATTCGTCGTATAGAACAAAATACGATCATCGCCGTTAAAGACGTATTCATAGGTACCAGAGGGGCTTTCGTACATTTTATCGAGGAAACTTTCTTTTAGCTTGCCACCCGCTTCTAATGTAGGATGTGAAATGACCAGATTGTCTTCCCCAAAAATAGAGGGATAACCATTTTTCCCAATTCGAATGGAATCTGCAATTTTTTGAAGGTTTGTTAACTTAATATCAATAGCAACAACCCCTGACCGATCCTTGATCTGTTTAGCAACCGTTACAACCATATCACCAGTTCCCGCATCCTTATAAGGGTTAGTAATTAAAGTTTCACCTTTTAAAGCAGTCGCTTGTTTATACCAATCTCGATCTAATGGATTATAGTCCGCATCATTCAATTTTGGTACCTGAGAAAACGAACCATCATTTGTTCCAACATAAATACTTAAAACGTCTGGATTAAGCTGTCCATATTGCTTAAACTTCGATTCTAAAGAAGCTTGTGATTGCTTAACTTGCTGTGCATCTATTTCACTACTAAACACTTGAATGTCATTCATCTTATCAGTAATAGTTTGATCGATAAGCTTATTTAAAATGCCCACACTTTCATTGGCACTAAATAAGATTTCTTCTTCTATAGAATCTTTAGCTGATAAATAAGATAAACTACCTACAGATATAACAGGGATTAGTAATACTAGCGCAAATAGCGTATAAAGCTTGCCCTTAAAACTGCTAAATATTTTTTTCATATATTATTCTCCTTTTGTTTCTTGAAGTGAAAAATATCACTTGTCAGCCTGATATTTGCTAAAACCGTTCCCCACTCTGTATCTGTTTTACATCTCTCCCATATCTTTTATCGGATGAAATATTATTTTTCAAACATATTTATGATTTTTTTATTATTTAGTCTTACAGATAACTACAAATCCCTATAATTGTCAGGAAGAACGAACTATTAGCCCATATCTTCCTAATCATGACTACAAGAAAAATGGCAACTATTAATCCAAACTCTAATGGACTTTGAACTTGCCGATATGATTGGAGAGTAAATAAAAAGAGGTTGCCCAATGATCTATTCGACCACTAGACACCCCCTTTATCATGAACCTAATATTTAAATGTTTGTATGGATTCCTGTAGATCTATCGCCATTTTCGCTAAATGTGTGGAAGCTGCCGCTACTTCCTCCATTGCCGCATTTTGCTCTTCCGAAGAAGCGGCAACACTTTGCACATGACGGCTAGATTTCATAGATACTTCACCTATATAATCAATCTCTTGTACCAGCTGTTCAATATCTTGATGGATGGTACTTATAGCAGCGGTAACTAACTCCGTTTGTGCTTGTACATCAGTAATGGCATCATCAATTTGTATAAAATTATCTCTTGCCACATTGACCTTATTACGACCTACATGCACCGAATCATTGCTATTGACTATATCGTCTTCAATTATTCTTGTACTGTCAGTAATTTGTGCTACTACTTTTTCAATTTCTACTGCTGCAAGACTCGACTCATCTGCCAGTTTGCGTACTTCCTCAGCGACAACGGCAAACCCTTTCCCATGTTCACCGCTTCGTGCTGCTTCAATGGAGGCATTGATAGCAAGTAAATTGGTCTGTGTCGCAATACTTTTTATGACATTCACAGCTGCTACAATGGCTGCAGAATTATCATCTAGATCTTGGACACGCGTATTTAATTCACTCGTGTTATCTGAAATTTCATCCATCTGTACCGTGGCATCATGGACAGATGAACGACCTAAACTCGCCATATTTTTTGTTTCGACGGTTGCATCATTAACGTTTTGAATGCTAGTGGAAATATCATTCATTTTCTTCAAAATATGGGCCGATAAATTTCGTACATCGCCTGTTAAAGTATCCTGCTCATCAATTCCTTGTGCAATATCTTGAATCGATTCAGTGACGACTTCTGTTGCCTGTGTGACCTCCAAGCTACTAGCTGTTAGCTGCTCAGAGGTCGCTGCTACTTGCTCAGAGGAATCTCCTACTTGCTTCATCATTTGACGAAGTTTTTCTGACATGCTGTTGAATGACTCGGCTAGTTGTGCAAATTCATCCTTTGTTTTGAATTGTAGATGAACGTGTAAATTCCCCTCTGAGAATGTATCCATTTCACTGACCGTTAGTTGGATGTTTTTAGCAATTCTTCTACCAAATACAGTAGCAATAATGATGCTAATGAGGAGAGAAATTGCCGCCAATATCATGATTTCAATACCACTTCTTTCCCCTTTTTCCTTGGTCGCCTCTATATGTGCTAGCATGTCTTCCTGTTGTGCAGTAGCCATCGTCTTTCCAAAGACCACCAGCTTCAAAGATCCATCCCCTAAAATCGGCAAGGCTACTTGCTGAGCCTGTTCTATTGCGCCACGTTTATAAAGCGGAATAATCTGTCCATCTATCGCCTTTTCCCAATCATCAAGCTGTTGTAAAAATTGCTCAAAATCTTGATTGCGTGCGCCTATTTCTTGGAGGCGATTAATGGATGTATGCAAGGTATTGCGAATTTCATGATGATTGTTCAACATTTCTTCCTTACCATATAATATATATCCTCGAATAGCTGCGTTTGCACGCACTGTTTGGAACGAGATATCTTGATATAGATGGATTAATTCCGTATTGTCTTCGATTTCAGCTAGTGTCTTATTATTATTAGTTAAGAAATACATCGCAATAGCTGTAATCATTAATAAGAAGGCTAGCACTATACCAAAAGCAATTTGTAGTTTTCGTTCCACAGTTAATCTCATATGATTCCCTCAATTCTACTGTAATCACCATTGAGTATATCCTACCTAAATCTATTATCCTATAGAATATGTACCTTTCCTCACAAAACATCGCTAAAATTTAACAATAATGAAAACTCCACCTGAAAACTATTGACAATAATATCCACTATCTCGCTAGTTAAAATAGGAAGTAATCCATTGAAAGCCATGGAGATAAAGCGAAAAGAGCGGAAGAAGCAGTACCATTTTCATGAAAAGCTTTCTTTTTTCAACATATTCTCGAATACCTGAAGTAAGCATCATGACACTTAGTAATAATAAGCTATGCTGAGCCCCATATATGTGCATCGAAATTGTGACGGTTAAAGGCAAGATGACAGGAAGAAGAAAATCAGAAGTAAGTCGCTTCCCTTTCTCTTTCATTAATTTTTTTGTCGGAATAGAGTTTGATTTACCTCCTATTAATTTCTTTGCAAGCATATAAGCTAGACTAAAAAATAAAATTGTATAAATAATAAATAATAACAACGGCATTCGGCTTTCTTCATTCAACAAACGAAAATAATCTACCACTTCTTCTGTAGGCAGTTGATAATACTGCATCGTTTTTTGATCCATGAGGAATAATTGTTCGTCCTCCACCATCACTTTGACGGCCATTTCCTTTCCATTATCGAAACGTATATATAAATCGCTTGTTGGGGTAGGTTGGGCTGGTCGACTGATAAGGACTTTTTTAGACCGTAAAGCTTGTTGAAGGTGTTCTGTTTCTTTTACCTCATAACGGTTAAGGTAGAACACATGCTTTAATGGATATATATATTGCTCCTTGCCATCACTTCCAGACATATACCATGCCTGTTGGATAGTTTGAAATTGACTATAAGGTAGAGATACTAGTTCGTCTCTTTGCCTCTCATTGTCCAAAAATAGTAAGAGGGTGATGAAGCTAAGCGTCACACCAAGTAGTAATGTAAATAAATGTCCAACCCGTTTCATAGCTAAAACTCCTTTAACATTTACACATATAGTAATTATTGTAATATACGGTTTACTCATCCAATAAGTTTCATCTATACTAAAGGATGGAGGTGGAACGTGAAATGAGCAAGCCAGAATTATATGTTAACTTAGTAGTAGGACCTAATTGTGATTTTGAATCAATGGCCATTCGAGCTGCACTTGAGTCCTTTGGTGCAAGGGTAACACTTCATTTGATTGGTAGACCCAATGATTTGATTGATGTCTTATCGGGCGTTGATCTTCATGGCAAAATGGATTATCTAATTTTGAACTTTCACGGAGATGAAGGACGGTTTTGTCTGCCTGAGTTAGGGGAGGATGTCTATGAAGATAATGAACCAAAGAGTATATACTTTGGTCCATTGGATGTACAAACTTATAGCCGCCTCCAAGGTGTAAAGGTTATTGCAGCAGGCTGTACATTAGGGTGGGAACAGCTCGCAACAGCATTTTTGCAAAGTGGCTGTCATTCCTATTTAGCACCAGATGACTATATCGATGGTAACGCGAACCTTATGTTTCTTATTCGCTTTTTCTATGAAATAATCTCTCATCATAAAAATCAGCAGGAAGCATTTGAACTAGCTCAGGCCATTGATTCGGAGACTGCAATGTACAAGCTTTATTTGCCATAAAAAAAGATCGTAGCAACTAAAAGATTGCTACGATCTCTCTTATTTTTCGTGGATGTTTTCAAGCATAGCCTTGTTAAACACTTGAGACTGTCCTCTCGCTATACTTAACGTTTGCCAGTCAGATCCCTTTACTTGCTTCGCGATATAAATAATTTGACCAATATGCTGTGAATAATGAGCCATTTGTCTTTCTATCGCATCGATTACTGCTAGCTTTTCCCCCCTGATTGTGACATGCCCCTCCAAATCGGATTCTGTAATAGTCGCCAAAGCACCTAAAAATACTTGCCAGCCCTCTTCCCAGACCGCGAGAATAGCTTTTTTTGTATTCAGACTATTGATAAACTCATCATCTCGATTTCGTGTCGTTTTCTCACCATCTGTCGTTAAAAAATCAGTCCAGCGTGAAATCATATTACCACTAACATGTTTAACAATGACCGCGATACTATTGGATTCTTCATTATACGCCCAGTGCAGCTCTGCCCCCTCTAATTGGGCAAGAGCCCCGTCCCCTAACTCTTTCACATTTTTAAACCTTTTTTGGACGACCTGTAAATACGTTTGTGCAATCGTCATAAGCAAACCCCCATCCCCTCTTTTTTATTATTATAAATGGAAAATCTTATAGTTCACTAGCTAATTACCAAGAATAAATTCTCTGATGGTGGTTGCCATTTTTTCCTGCATTTCTTGTGGATCTCCATTTAGTTGGTAACCAATATGATAGACATAGCCATTGTAATATGAATAAAATTCGTTGGCTCTTGTAGTCATTTGATAGATTCTCTTATCCGCTGCGTCATAATTATAGTAAATATAAGGAAAACCTTGATTTGGTGTCATCTCCCGAAATAACAAAGGATTCATAAAATTTAATGCTACATTGGAGATCTTAATGTCCGCAGTATCTTCAATATTTTGAGACTTTACATAGTCTGCTAAGGGATTTCGATCAACATTTGTCACCGTAAAATTAATATATTGTAGATCCACGCCAGTGTAAGATTTTTCTTTAAAACTAAATTGGAATTGCGTTTGCTGACTACCATCATCCATTTTTGATGTTACCGCATATACTTCCTGAATGTTCGGTTTAAATGGCAGATTTTCAGAATTAGTGAGATGGACAGCATTTCCCAGCAAAGTTGCTACTGATTGCATAGCCTCGAAGCCTTGAAGTGGTGCATAGTACTTGATATTTTTTGCCTGACTTAAATAATTTGCTATCGGAAAAAACTGACTGAACGTTGTATCTTTTCCTTCTACTTCTGTATGAAATAAATCGGTGAATAGAAGTTTTTTGCCTTCATCCTCTACCTCTGTCGTCACCTGATCCATTGGTTGTGTTACTTGCCAAGCAATGAAAAATAAAATAGAGCATGTGATCATGATCGTGAATGCACGATTCGTCCATTTTGACTTGGAAGGATACGACTCGTGCTGAACTTGTTGTCGAACCTTTTGAATAATCGCCTCTTTATGTGCCGTGACATCCTGTAACACCTGCATTGTATGATTATCCATGGAAAAGTACCTCCCATTCAATATGTTGTAAATCTATCTTTAATAGTTCCTTCCCCTTCTTCAAACGTGATTTCACCGTACCCTCTGGGATTGCCAGTAGTTCAGCAATTTCTTTAATCGTCATTTCCTCCAAGTAATAATAAACAATCGCTTCTCGCGGCTTGATTGGTAAGCGCAAAATGGCTTCATCTAATAAAGCATGTTCATCTTGAAGAATGAGTGTATCCTCAAAAATGGCTTTTTGCTTTAAAAATTTATGTTGAAATTTAATTTTTCGATAGGCCCAGCTTTTTAAATAATCTTTGCATTTATTGATTGTCATGCGGGCAAGGTATGCCTTCATTTCTCCTCGTTCCTCATATTGTTTTTGATGATAAAATTTAATAAAAACATCCTGCACAATATCCTCTGCTATTTGTAAATCCTTTGTATAGTAATAAGCAATACGAAACAAACTCTCCGTATGTATAGCCATCAGCTGCTCCAATTTTTCTATATCAGACATATACATTCCCTCCTTCTACACTATAAACGATTCCCAACCAGAAAAAGATTATTTTTCCAGATTTTAAAGGACATAAAAAAACCGTCTCAAAAGTTCGAGACGGTTGCTAATTATAAATTTTCATCAACATATGTTTCAATATCAGAAGCTATTGTATCAATTGGTACATCTTCAATATTTTCAGCGAAGCCATTATACATTTTAACGATTGTTCCATCTTTATCGACTAGGAAAAATTGATTACCATGGATAACTTGATCACTATTAGGATCGTTTTTCACTAAAATTTTCGTATTTTTAACCGCAAACTGTTCGATATATTTTTGTGAATAACCTGTAAGAAGATTCCATTTAGAATCATCTGGCACATTATATTTACTAATATAGTTGGCTAATACTTCTGGCGTATCAACATCTGGATCTACGGAAAAGGCGACGATATTATAATCCCCTACCCCTTTTTTCTGAAGCTTTTCTTGGACTTGTGCCATATTCAAGGACATTGGTGGGCAAATCGATACACAGTTCGTGAAAATATACATACCGATCCATGGCTTGCCTTTTAAACTTTCAAGCGAAACCGTCTCTCCACGCTGATTGACATGTTCAAAATCAGGTATTTCCAAACTATAATCTGCTTTAAATTTGGAATTCCCACAGGCACCTAGTACAGTCGCACAGGCTAAAAGCAATACTAGCCCAATTAGTTTATGTTTCATGTTAACACTCTCCCTAACCTAACTATCCTCATCCTAACTTAGGCTGTAAGCATTGACAAGAACTTCTAGGTGACAGCTTTCGTACATATTTGTGAAATTAATTTCATTTTAAGGAAACAAGTGCCTCATGAATCGCATCTAGCTTTACTTCGACACGGTGTAATAAATAAAAGGACACTAAAATCGGAAAACCAATATCCGAAATCATGCTTAACCACTGTTCCATTAATTATCCCCCTCTCACTAAGATAAAAATGGCCTTTGCAGTTCTCTTAGCAAAGACCATTTTTGCATTATTCTGTTGCTACATCGAATTCTGTTACTTGTCGGTCTACAATGCGTGCACCTTTGATAGCTGCTAACGACCCAGCTTGTCCAGAAAATACATTTTTAGCCAAAATAGTTTGCATGACCTTTTGAATGTCAGCTGCGGTTATTGCTGGCTTCGGTGCATCAATCGTCAGCGTAGATGTTTTACCATCCACTGTAGCAAATTGTAACTCTAAAACTTGTGCCATCTTCTGATCCCCCTTAAGTTAATTCGCTTGTCTCTTGCTTTTCAATACCAGCCAGTGCTTGTGATGAGAGACTGGCCATCCCTTGTGCGACAGCTACTAAATCTTCTACGCTATGTGTCTTAGCAATATTACGATACGATTTAGTAGTGAATGTTGGCTCATTTTGCTCATTGTAGCCTTCCACATATTTAAGTCGCAGTGTAGCATGTAAAAAATTCTCATTCGCCATACATCTCACCTCCCTTCAAACACTATATAAAGACGAATTGCTAAAAAAGGGACATTATAGGATGAATTTTCTTTCGGAAGCTCTTATAATAGAATCAGAGAAGGCAAAGAGGTGAACGATTTGTTACAAGGTTGGTTTTTATGGTTTATTTTATTTTGGGTAGTTGTCCTCATTTCATTGATGGCGATTGGCGGCTTTTTCATGTTCCGCAAGTTTTTAAAAGCACTCCCAAAGCAGGATGGAAAGTCTGATTTAGATTGGCAGGAATTTTATTTAGATAAAACAATCCATTTATGGGGACAAGCTGAAAAAGAGTTACTCTATGAGCTTGTAAGCCCTGTCCCTGAGCTCTTTAGACAAGTAGCAAAGGAGAAAATTGCAGGGAAAATTGGCGAGCTCGCTTTAGAGGAAAAAGCATCTGCCATAAATAATGACCTCATTATTCGCGGCTACATCCAAGCAACGCCGAAACGCGATCACAAATTTTTACGCAAAAAATTAGAGCAAATGCAAATTGACATCGCCCCCTACGAACATTTATTTGAATAAAGTAAGCTACGCTGCACATAGACTTGTGCAGCGTTTTTTTGGATCGATTGGGGTTGTTCTTCGTTTCTTTTTTAGCGTGGCATCCTTATTTGCGGTTTTACGGCCCTATGATGGCTCTATCCGCCACTTTTGTTGGGCTAGCCTCATTTGAAGTTCTATCCACCACTTCGCTGGTTTTATCTGCCTCTTTTGCGGAGATAGCCTCATTTGGTGCCCTAGCCACCACTTTTGCGATGCTATCCGTCACTTTGCTGGTTTTTATCCGTCTCATTTATCGGAACATCCTCATTTGGCGCTCTATCCGTCACTTTCCTCGCTCCACCCACCACTATGACCATTCAATCCACCACAAGCATGACAAGTCAATCTGCCCCACCTCCTAACTCAGAGCATAAAAAAACTACACTAGTTTGAGTACTAGTGTAGTTGAGGAATCGTTTTTTTGATTTTTTTAAACTGGATCAGCATGGCAATTCGCCAAGGTACTAACATGGCGAAGGCTAGGATCCAGAACATGCCTGCTAATTCGCCGACATCGATGGAGTTGCTTAAAATCATTTTGGCCACTACTCGGAATATTAATAAACCAAATAATATAAAAACGAATGCTTTTGAACGTTTTAAATAAATATCTCGACCCTTCACTTCAAATTTGGAAGTGGCAATTAATATGGTCGAGAACACCATTCCTACAGCGGCTGCTTCTAATATTTGCATGGGTGGCACTCGGAATTGTTCAAATAAAAACATGAGCGCACCAGAAGACATCGCGATTGGCGGAATAATAATTTTCTTCTCATTTGTTGGAATTTTGGAAGCTCTCATACGTATGACCATGACAAAGCTACCCATAAGAATGGCCATAATGGTTGACCCAATAACATAATAGTGAGAAGGGATATTGCTTAACATAAAAGATCCTCCTCTAATGTCAAATTAGCAATTTTGTCCAAGTAATTGGTCAGCGACGGCTCTTAATCTTTCTGGCTCAAAAGGCTTGGTAATAAAATCTTTTGCCCCACTTTCAATCGCTTCTACAATTAACTTTTGTTGGCCTAATGCTGTTACCATAATTATTTTTGCATTTGGAAACTCTGGGATAATTTTTTTTACTGCCGCAATACCAGTCATAACGGGCATCGTTACATCCATTGTTACTAAGTCTGGTTGTAACTCTCGATACATAGCCACAGCTTCTTTACCATTTGCTGCCTTACCTACTACCTCGTAACCCCATTCTGAAAACATATTACTGATTGCAACACGCATAAATAGCGTATCATCCACTACTAAAACTGTAGGCACATGTTCATCTCCCTCCACGTTAAAGTACGGTATGCCTCTTTAGTGTATCAAATTAAAAGCCTGTAAATCCACCGAAAATAGGCTGTAATATACGAGTAATATACGTTAATCCATCAAAGAATAACAAAATACCCACGGCAATCATTATATAACCACCGATTTTCACGATTTTTTGGCTGTGTGTGCGAATCCATGTCATACGTGAAATAAAGAACGATAACACAAAGAATGGAATTGCGAACCCTAAATAATAGGCGAACATATAACTAAAGCCCGCTCCTGGGTTTGTACTAGCCAACATTATAATAGAAGCTAAAATTGGTCCTGTACATGGTGTCCATCCTGCCGCAAAGGCAATACCAATTAAAACGGATCCCAAATAGCCAGATGGTCGATTTTTAAATTGAAACTTTCGATCCTTCATGAGGAAATCAATTTGTAGTAATCCTACAATCATTAAACCAAATACTACGATTAAAATGGCACCAACCTGACGTAGTAAAGTTTGATAGTTCAGGAAAAACTCTGCCGCATATGAGGCACTTAGTCCAATTATGATAAAAATAATTGAAAATCCTAGTAAAAAGAATAGTGTGTGGAAAATGGCACGCTTTTGTAGCATCCCTTTTTCTGATTTTAGCTCATCTAATGTCATACCAGTTATGTACGATAAAAATGCTGGATACAATGGGAGGGTACATGGTGAAATAAAACTTAAAAACCCTGCACCAAAAGCTAAAAATACGTTAATATCTGATCCCATATTTTCGATCGCTCCTTACAGTTACTGCATCCATCGTACCAAAAAACATGATAAATTGCGCCCTTCCTGATTGTGAACGTTTCATGGCAAAATGATGAGATTTCTGAAAAGTTCTTCCCATACATGTAGAACACTTAATAAGCTACTTCTGCATTATGCGCCCCTGTTGATTTTCTGTCAATAAAATTCGCCATTATTCTACACCATCAAATAGGTTGGTAAATCTCATTTAAATCAGCTCTGCACCCATTTTTTATAGTCCATATATGGTTAATTAGTGAGTGAATCACTGATCTTCATGTATACTATTCATAACAAACGCGCATTTGATTGAAAAAAGAGGTGTAGCTCCTTGGAATTAAGAAAAATAAAACCTAAAAAAATCTATGAAGAAGTGACCGAAATTTTGCATGAAAAAATAAGAGCGGGTGTTTTAAAGCCTGGTGATCGACTGGACTCAGTAGAACAGCTTGCTGAACAATTACAAGTTAGCCGTTCTGCTGTGCGAGAGGCGCTATCTGCCTTAAAGGCAATGGGATTGATTGAAATCAAACAAGGCTCTGGGACTTTTGTAAAAAGTGTGCCGCCAAATAGACTGGATTTTCCATTATCTACAGCCATGTTATCAAATAAACTTGATATTGCCCGTTTATTAGAAGTGCGCAAGATCATTGAGGTAGGAGCAGCAGCAAGTGCCGCCATCAACCGTACAGAACAGGATGTTCAAGCAATGGTCCAAATTTTAGATGACATGAAACAAGCCCATGGAGACGGTGAACTTGGTGAAAAAGTGGATTATCAATTTCATGTGGCGATTGCGACGGCCTCCCAAAATCCCCTACTTGCTACCATTCTAGATCAAGTTTCTGGTCTAATGATTGATACGATGAAAGAAACACGCCGCATTTGGTTGTACTCTAAAAAAACAACAAGCGAGCAACTATATGAAGAACATATGAAAATCTTCCTTGCTATTCAGCAACAAAATGAAGAATTGGCTAAACAGGCGATGACCTCTCATTTAAGCAATGTTGAAAAAGTTCTATTACAGTATTTTGAAACAACCGACTCTAATCCACTTTAAAACAGCCTAGCTCTCGACTAGGTTGTTTTATTTTTTCTGAAAATTCCATCAAAACAGCTTCTTTCTTAGAAAAATTTGTAGTATGATACATATAGCTATAAGTCATCTGATGACCTGTTGTTTATAAAAAGGAGCGATGCATATGAAAGTAACTCTCTTTGCTACTTGCCTAGTGGATATGTTTCAAGGAGATGTCGGGAAAGCCGTTGTGGAAGTATTAGAAAGACTTGGCTGTGAAATTGATTTTCCTGAGCAGCAAATTTGCTGTGGACAGCCTGCGTATAATAGTGGCTATGTGAAAGAATCCAAAAGTGCGATGAAAAGAATGATCACTGCCTTCGAGCATGCCGAATACGTTGTTTCCCCCTCTGGTTCTTGTGCTTATATGTTTAAGGAATATTCAGAGGTTTTTAAGGGAGATCCTCTATGGGAATCAAAAGCAAGTGCATTGGCAGCCAAAACATATGAATTTACTGAATTTATTGTCAATGTATTAAAGATGGAGGATGTTGGAGCACATTTAGAGGGCAAAGCTACTTACCATACATCCTGCCATATGACTCGACTCCTTGGAGTGACTGAGGCTCCAATAAAGTTATTACAAAACGTCGATGGTTTACAGTATGTGGAGCTCCCCGGAAAAGATAGGTGCTGTGGGTTTGGTGGTACATTCTCTGTCAAAATGGGCAATATTTCTGGCGAAATGGTACATGAAAAGGTCCACCATGTAGAGGAGACAGGGGCGGATTATTTAATTGGAGCAGATGCTGGCTGTTTAATCAATATCGGTGGCCGTATTCATCGCCAAGGTAAACCGATTAAAGTGATGCATATTGCAGAGGTTTTAAATTGCCGATAAGAGGGGGAAACATTAATGGCCATGAAAACTAGTAATGAACGCTTTCAGGACCGTGTCACAAATGAGCTTGACAATCAATTTATGCGTAGTGCTGTTTCTAGTGCTCAGGAGCGCTTTCAAACTCGTCATCTACAACAAATTCAGGAACTTGGAGATTGGGAAGAATGGCGTTCACATGGAGAGGAAATACGTAAACATGTTTTAGAAAATCTAGATTATTACCTTTACCAATTAAGTGAAAATGTTGCCACAAGAGGTGGCCATGTTTTCTTTGCTCAAACTGCTCAAGAAGCGACAGCTTATATTCAAGATATTGCGAAAAAGAAAAATGCCTCTAAAATTGTTAAGTCAAAATCAATGGTAACCGAGGAAATTAACCTTAATGCTGCTTTAGAGGAACTAGGCTGTGAAGTGATAGAAACGGACTTAGGTGAATACATTTTGCAGGTTGCAGATCACGAACCCCCATCCCATATTGTGGCTCCTGCTCTGCATAAAAACAAAGAGCAAATTCGAGATGTGTTTAAAGAAAAACAGGGTTACGATCAATCGGAAAAGCCCGAGGAGCTTGCTCTTTATGTGCGTGAAAAACTACGCGATGAATATTTAACTGCCGATATCGGTATAACAGGCTGTAATTTTGCCATTGCTGAAAGTGGATCGATTACTCTAGTCACCAATGAAGGCAATGCTGATTTAGTTACGGCTCTGCCAAAAACTCAAGTCACTGTTATGGGCATGGAAAGAATTGTTCCTACCTTTGAAGAAATGGAGGTTCTTGTTAGCTTATTAACACGTAGTGCTGTAGGTCAAAAGCTGACAAGCTATATTACCACGCTTACAGGAATTAAAGACGAGGATGATACAGATGGGCCTGAAGAATTCCATTTAGTCATAGTGGATAATGGTCGCTCTGCCATTCTTGGTGGTGAATTTCAGCCTATTTTACAATGCATTCGCTGTGCCGCCTGTGTCAATGCTTGCCCTGTTTATCGTCATGTAGGTGGGCATACGTATGGCTCTATCTATTCGGGCCCTGTTGGTGTGGTCCTTTCTCCATTATTAGGAGGCTATGATGATTTTAAAGAGCTCCCCTATGCCTCAACGCTATGTGGTGCCTGTACGGATGCTTGCCCTGTAAAAATACCTTTACATCAGCTTATTCATAGACATCGTCAGGTCATTGTTGAAAATGAAGGCAAAGCACCCGTTTCCGAAAAGCTATTAATGAAGGCATTTGGCTTAGGGGCATCTTCTCCTACTTTGTATAAAATGGCTACAAAAATGGCCGCTCCTGCAATGGCTCCATTCACGAAAGACCATACGATTACTAAAGGTCCAGGTCCTTTAAAAGCATGGACTGAAGCACGAGATTTCCCTGCACCGAATAAAAACCGTTTCAGAGATTGGATGAAACACCGCACAAAAGGAGATGAGGAATCATGACTGGTACCATTCTGCATCGAGAGAATTTTTTAGCAAACATTGCACAGCAGTTAGGGCGTTCACCTATTACAACGCTTCAACGCCCCACTTGGCAGTATCAACCACAAAATCGTACATTAAAAGATGCTACAAGAGACGAATTACTAGAGATTTTCATGAAACAATGCGCCAATATTCATACGAATATCGTGATTTCCAATTGTGCCAAGCTTCCTCAAGATCTTCAATCTGTTGTGGACCATTATGGCGGACAATCCGTCATTACTTCTAAGGATGAACGATTTCTAGATTACGGACTATCTAAATTAATGACAGAAAAATGGCCGCAGTGTAATATTCAATATTATGAATGGAATTCACAGCAACCAGAGGAAAATATTCACTATGCTGAAAAAGCCAATATTGGTTTGACCATTAGCGAGATGACACTTGCTGAATCAGGGACGGCTGTACTTTTTAGCAGTAGGGATCAAGGAAGAAGTATTAGCTTCTTACCTAAAAAATCAATCATTTTAATCCCGAAAAGTACAATTGTTCCACGTATGACAAAAGCAGCACAGTGGTTTCGTGAAAAAATCAAAAATGGAGAAAAAATTCCTTCTTGTATTAACTTCATTACAGGTCCTAGTAACTCAGCGGATATCGAAATGATTTTAATCGTTGGTGTACATGGCCCAATTCAAGCCACTTATATCGTCATCGAGGATCGCTAAGCTCATTAAAGCTGTTGATATTTGCTACTTCAGGCGGTTGCAGTACTCTTATAGAAAGAAAACAAAAGCTATCGTGGCGTCACGATAGCTTTTACTCTACAGTCATAGCCATGCATTTATATTGTTGAATGAGGCACACTTTTTGTTATGTCTTCTTTTTCATAATACTCTGGATGTGCTTCTTTTAAGATGGAAGTACGTAGCATCACAAGTGAAATGATAATGATAATGACACTTGTAACAGGCAATATGATCGTGGCTGGTATAGCATCGTATAATACTCCATAAACAACCATACCAATTGGCATCATGGACATTGCCATTGTTTCCATCAGACCGAAAACGCGTCCGCGGAATTCTTCTGAGATGTTTTTTTGCATATAGACCCCTATTGGCATATTAATACCCATTTCGAAAATGGCGAAAATAAAATAAATGATTAGATAAAAACTAACAATCGCGATATAGGAAAAATTCGTGACTAATGGAATGATTGCTAAGGCGAGACTACCTGCTAACAGTAATAAGCTTATTTTTGAGAAACGTAATGGCGCTTTGACTTCTGGTCTTGTCGCGAAATAAAGAGAAGCTATAAGCATACCCCCTGCACCTGATGCCTGAATAAAACCAAAATGCGTTGATTTTACTTTTAGCAATTCAATGATAATAAACGTTCCTCCAACAGCGATGGCAGAAAAGAATAGATTAATCCATAATGCCACCCACATGATTGTTTTTATGACTTTACGCTGTTTGATATAATAGAAGCCGCCTTTAAGCCCTTCCCACACTTTTTCCTTCTTTACATCTTCTCCTCTTGTACTATAGAGTTTAAAATCCATTGTTGCCTCTAAGCAAAACGCCATGATATACGCTACGATATTTACCATTAAAAATACGTCAATATTGAAGAATCCATACATCATACCGCCAATGACTGGTCCCCCAATGGCAGCCACCGACATCGATAATTGATTAAATGACATCGCGCGCTGTAAACGTTCAGGATTAACAAGTGTAGCAATTGCAGATGAAAACGTGACCCCTGAAAATGCGGAACATATCGTATTAAAAACTGTAGCTATGTAAATAGCATAAACTGACATCCCTACCGTTTCTGTATAAATCAGTAATCCCCCTACGGTCAAAATGGTTCCTGCCTGCGCTAATAAAATCGTTCGTTTTTTTGAAAAATTATCCGCTACATAACCTGCCAAAGGCGCTACGAGAGCACGAGGTAACACAGAACAAATCATATTGGTCGCAAAGCTCATGGCGGACCCTGTCATGGCTAATATATACAAGCTAAAACCAAACGCCATGACATTCGCCCCTAGCATGGCAATCATTTTACTCGCTGTAAATGTCCATAAATGATAGGTCGCCTTTTTTAATTTCTCTGCTTCATTCATCTCAAAACCCCTCCATTTTTTAACTAAATTAAAAAGTTTAATTTCATTAAACAAAATATACCACAGCTCCCCCTTTTCACGCAAGAAAAAGTTTAATATAATTAAACAAAAGGAGGCGAGGCAGTGAACTCTCTAGGCGCACGAATTCGTAAATTAAGGAAAGAACAAAAATTAACATTAGAGGCGCTTGCCGGTGATCGTCTAACAAAAGGAATGCTAAGTCAAATAGAAAATGAAAAGGCCAAGCCCTCTATGGAGAGCCTTGACTATATTGCTGAACGGTTAGGTGTCAAGGCTAGTGAATTACTCGAAGAAGTAACACCTTCATCCATTCGTTCACTTTTAGAGCAGGTCGAAATTTTATTTGCAGAGGTAAAATGGGGAGATATAGCTCGTCATCAAGAAATTGTTGATTTGATAAAGCCATCAGTAGAGGGCCTTCCCGATAGTTACGAAGCAGGCCGTTTATTGTATATATATGCTGTCACACAGTATGAAGTGGGATTAGCTTCATGGGAAACATCCCTCCTGCAAGCCCGTACTATCTTTAAGGAAATTAATTTACTTAGCCATTGGTTCAAAACATTCATCCTGCAAATGAACGTATTGGCGGAAAAACGTCAATATGACTTGGCCTATGCCTGTATTTTACAGGCGCAAGAAATGATTGAACAAGAGGATTATCAGTTTGATTCTCGTGATGCTTTATTAATGGCTTATTATACAAGCATTTTACAGCTTGCCATCGGAGAACATGAAGAAGGGAAAAAATTAATAAACGAAACCATTACGAATGCTCATAAAAACCAACTGTTTTATAAAATTGATGATATGTATCGTATAGGTGCTTATTGCGCGATGATTGACCATGACTTTGAACAAGCTGAGCATATGTTTATGAAGTTGGAGCAATATCGGGCATTTGCCGAACGCGCACTAGTGGATGCTTTCATCTATATTTTACGGGCACATTATTATAATAATTACATGTTTAACTATGAGCAGGCGCTAATAGAAATTGAGAGCTTTAATGAGCTTAAGCATGATGATTTAGAAATTTTGGATTCAAACTATTATTATGCAGAAAAAGGAAAGTCCTTATATTTACTCGGTCGTTATGAAGAGGCAAGGACTGCGTTTGAGCATTTCAAAGCAACACCTATTTTCGTCAGCCATCCATATGATATTTTAGGCTTAAATGAATGCTTTTCCTATAAGGCCCTTTGCTATGCACATTTCGGGGAACTGACAACCGCCTATGACATCGCAAAAATGGCATACAACGATTCACTGGATTTAGTTGATTTGCCTTATAAACGCAAAATCGAAGAAGTCTATATGACGATTAAGGCACAGATTGATTCTACATCTTAATATGAAAGGGATTGCACTACTTCGTGCAATCCCTTGTTTTTACTTTTGCTGATCTTCTTTGATTTGCTTATGAATTTTGCGCAATGCTTTTTTGGACCCCCGCTCAATATCATGCTGAAGCTTACGTTCTTGATAGTCGACAAATAAGGTCTCAAGATCATATCCTTCAGGGTATAATTCGGTTGCCGGTAGCTCTAATGCAAGTCGTTTCACATGAACCTCTAGCATTTGGCCCTTATAGTAGACAGTGACATTATAGAATTGATTCATCTCTTGATAAACAAGCCCGACATCATCATGATCCAATAATTTTACTCGGTCCCCCTTGGCAAATTCAACGATTGCTGCCCTGCCAGTTTTCTCTACTTTCGGCTTACGAATTTTACTATCCTGCACACGAGTCAGCTGATAATCCTTATTATTCATATAATCTTGCGCTCGTTGCAAAACCTCTGCACGGACATTCATTTTTTTAGAAATCCAAAGAGCATTACTCTCTCCAGACGTGCCAATCATTAACTGATACAAAGGCTCTAATGTTTCACTATTAAATCGCATAGCCGCATTCATAAAATCTGGATGCATTTCAGAAAATCGTTTAATTTCTCCGTAATGTGTTGTCGCTACGGTGATACAGCCCATTTGATAGAACTCTTCCAAAATCGCGATAGCCAGTGCCGCACCCTCATTCGGCTCTGTTCCACTGCCGATCTCATCAAACAATAATAGTGTATGGTTATTAGATGATCTCATAATGTCGGAGAGATTTTTCATATGTGATGAAAACGTACTTAGCGCATTTTCCATACTTTGATTGTCACCTATATCGACAAAGATATGATCAAATATAGCCAATTCAGTGCCCTCATCTGCCACGATATGAAAGCCTGACATTGTCGCCAATGTTAATAAGCCCATTGTTTTCAACACGACCGTTTTCCCGCCTGCGTTTGGTCCAGTAATAATTAGACTCCTATAATCTTTTCCAATCGTAAATTGAAGTGGCACAGCATTCCCTGGTAATAAAGGATGTCTACCATTGATTACTTGGATGTAGCCATAATCATTGAGGCGTGGCTCCATGCCGCCAATTTGTTTACTAAATTTTGCTTTAGCAAAAACCATATCATATTGGCTAATCAGCTCCATATTAATGTGGAGGGCGTGAAGATGATCCATTAAAAGCCCTGATAAAGATGCTAAAATCTGATACTCCTCCACCGCCTCTTCAGCCTTTAAAGTAGCTAATTCTCCATTTAATTTAGCGACCACACTTGGCTCCATAAAAACGGTTGCACCCTTTGAGGAGATTTCCACTATCGTCCCCTGTACATGATTTTTATAGGAAGCCTTAATTGGAATCGTATAGCGATCATCCTTTTGACTAATAAAGAACTCCTGTATATACGTTTTATTGGCACTATTGTTCAGGAATTTTGTTAAGCGTTCTTTTATTTTTTCCTCTGTCGTTTCGATATGATGACGAATCCGCTTCAATTCGCGACTAGCAGCTGAATCAACACGATTAGCTTTTATGGCAAAATTAATTTCTTCTTCCACACTTTTAAATTCAGCCATCGAATGCGCGTAAGAGGAAAGAACTGGCGCAAAAAATTCCTTATCCAACATAAATTTTTTAATGTTACGACAGCCTCGTAAAAAGTCTGACATGCTGATGAGCTCACTGGGGTCCAAGATCATCCCTTTTGCCAGTTTGGTCATGATATGCTCAATATTGGATACACCTAAAAATGGGACATGACCCTCCGCATCTACGATTACCCGTGCCTCAGTTGTTTCATTCAAGCGAGTTTTTACAACTGCTAAGTTTGAGCTTGGCATTAATTTATCTAATAACTGTTTGCCCAATCCACTTACACAATAGGATTTAACGATATCTTTTAATTCTTGGTATTGTAACTTCTCTAGCGTAGTAAAATTCATTTGTATATGCTCCTCATTCTGATATTTATCATTCATGAAGATACCTACCCAATATTAGATAGCAATGAAGTGTTAAACAAACTAAAAAAAGCTGTGAGGAATCCCCCACAGCTCTATCTTCAAAAGGCGAGTGTTCATAGCACTACAAATAAAACCTCATTTCCAGAAGTTTCATCCATATATGCACCGCTTGATAAAGTATTGTAGGTATCTACATAGGTTTTGAAATAAATCCATGAGCAAATAAGGGGTCTGTTCATGACATATATCCCCTGTCGCCATATCATTTATTTCATTTAATTTTTACCTAGTTAGAACCTACCGCACTCACAAAAAGCACCTCTCAATTTTTATCATTGTTATCTAATTATTGACATCATCTTACTATATGCTGACTAAATTGTAAAGGTGCGTTCTCCATATTGTCCATTTAACAAAAAAAGACTTGTAGAAAATTCTACAAGTCTACTGATTTATGATGGGCTTTTCTTGTTTCTATAATCTTGGAACCTGAGAATAGTAATAATGCTGCCCAAATGATGCTAAATGCCAAAAGCTCTATCTGACTAAATGGCTCTTTATACAGTACGATACCTAAAATCAATACAATGGTTGGTGAAACATATTGAATAAAGCCCAATAAATACAATGGAATATTTTGTGCACCTTTTGCAAATAGGATGAGTGGCACAGCTGTTACTAAACCACTGAAAATCATCAAGATATCTGTTTTTACGTCTACATGTAAAAACGAAGCTTGATGGGTTGTAAATAGATACACATAATAGCCTAAAGCAAATGGTAGGATTAATAATGTTTCAATAGCTAATCCTCTCGTAGCATCCAGTGTAATTTTCTTTTTCAATACGCCGTATATCGCAAAAGATAGCGCAATCAATAGTGCTACCCATGGTACAGAGCCATAATTGATCGTTAAAATAATAACAGCCATAAAGGCAATTCCTGTCGCTACCCATTGTGCGCGACTCAACGATTCTTTAAAGAAAATCACTCCAAAAATAACAGATATGAGCGGATTAATATAATAGCCTAAGCTTGTCTCAATTAAATGGTTATGGGTTACTGCCCAAATATACAAGTACCAGTTCATCGAAATGACGAAGGAGGCACCCGCAAGCTGCCAGAAATGCTTTTGATGTGACCATAAATATTTTAAGTCCGCGATAAGGTCTTTACGCATTCGAAATACGATGACAGCCAGTACAGTAAAGACAAACGACCAAATCACTCGGGATAATAAAATCTCCATGCTTGGTACATGTTCAAGTAGTTTCCAATAGAGAGGAAAGGCACCCCAAAAGACATAGGCAAAAAATGCCGCCAAAACCCCTTTTTTCTCATTTGACATTGCCACTAACGCTCCCTACTCATAGTGAAATCAATTGCGACCTCACATAATATTAAACTAGTTAAAGAATAGACTTATTATAGGGCTTTGAGTGGCAACTGTAAATGCAAAACTTCTAAACTTCTTAGATCACCGTCCATCCTTCTGCTCTGATTCTAGCTCTGAGATATATTTGCGCACTGTACTATAGCTAATATCTGGATTGATTTGGCGTTTGATGCGTATGTGGATTTCCTTTATGCCAACCCCTTGCTCTCGCATATTTCGGATCATTGACTTAAGAGGTCCCGTTAATGACTCTCTCGACAAGGACGTATATTTACTCAGTTCAATTAATAGCTCTGTATTTTGTTGGCGGAGCACCTGCATTTCCTCTACAACACAATTATATTCCGTTACTTTTTTTTGAAGGACAATGTTTTGCTGCTTAGATTTTTGCAAGTCCTCTGTCAGGACTGCATTTTGTTTTTTTAATGTTTTTCGTTCTTGTTCTATCCCATTTTGCTTATGATCTAAATCTGTATGTCTCGCACTATACACTTTTTCCTTATGCAATAACTCTAAATAACGGCTTTGTGGAATAAGCATTAAAGTTTCAGTTGCGCTAAGAGCAAGCGTTCCATCTTCAAAAGGCTCATACGACAATGTAGAGGATTTTATTTTATTGGTCATCATTTCACTCCTCCACGAATGATTTCATGTAATCGTATTGCTTTGTATAACATCTGTTCGCTTCCTTTTTCATTTGATAATCATTCTCATTTAATTTTATCATAATCAGTATTTTCCATTTTGTCAAAGAACATTTACCGCATACAAAATAAAAAAGCTTCTTGCAAAAATTTCTACAAGAAGCTTCGAGTATTACATTTTTTTCAATTTTTCATATTCTAATTGCAAACGTTCAATACGTTTACGACCTTCTTCACGACTTCTAGCTGTTTCAGCTTGAATTTGCTTCGTTTCTTGAATGCCTGCCATAATTGTTTGCCATGTTGTTTCAATAGTTTCAATTTTTATGCTCGGGCTACCTGCTGCACGTGCAATATTAACGCTATTTTTACTAATGTTTTCAGCATTGCGCACAAGCATTTCATTCGTACGGCGATCTAGCTCAACCATAGAATCGGAAATAAGCTTTTGACGCTTTAAAGTAACGGCATGAATTAAACCTTGTTTAAAAATAGGGATTGTCGTCACAAAGGCTGAATTAATCTTCGCAATTAAATGGTTATTACCCTGCTGCATTAAACGTATTTGAGGTGCAGATTGGAATGATACTTGCTGCGCCATTTCTAAATCATAGCGACGTTGCTCTAATAATTCCACTGCACGCAGCATTGTTTCATATTCCATTGCTGCTAATTGATCACCCGTCTGAGCCTTTTGTTCAAGGGCTGGTAATGTTGAACGAACATCTTCTATCTTTACTTCAATCGCAGCGACAAATTTACTTAAAGATTGGAAGTAATTTAAATTTTGATCGTATAGATTTTCAAGATCAATTGTATTACGTTTCATTTCACCTTCATATTTTTGAATTTCGCGGTAAATGACATCTACTTCCTTATTCATGCTGTCATATTTAGATAAAAATCTTTCCAATTGCTCTTTTCCCTTATTAAAGAGCTTGGAGATGAAGCCACCCTTTTTCTCCTCTGAGAAATCTTGAGGATCAAATTTATCCATAATTTTATTGAGATTATTTAATAGGACACTCGATTCTTCTAGTTTGCTGGACTTCATAGTAGCCAGCATTTTATCTGAAAAAGTAGAAATGCCACTTGCTGTTTCTTTCCCCAGCTCTAGCATGGCAATTTGATCTTTAACATCAATTCGTTGAGCAAGTGCATGAACCTCTGGATCTTTCTTTAACATAAGCTGGTTTTGCGCAATTTGTGATAACTCTTGCTCAGATACAAGTACTGGCTTTTGTTCAGGCTCTTGTTGCATTAGTGGATTAGGCTGTAATAAAGGATTTTCAGTAGCGAATGGGTCCTTGGATTTTAAAAGATCATTGTTGAATTCAGACATACGTTTTACCCCCTGCAATTTATCTCTACAATTTACTTACGATTACCTTGGAAAAAGGTTTCATTTCCGATAGAAAGACAAAGCCAATTTCAAGCTCTTTTTTAAATTATAGCTCCTTTCTAAACAAAATTCGACTGATTATGCAAATTCCTTTACATTGTTTTCTAACATTGGCACGAAACAACCAAAAAGCAGCTACATCATCGTGTAGCTGCTTATCATTTAAGTGGTTACCTTTAAAACTGTTTTAATTTTTTGAATCACACCGCCTGAGCTATATGTCAGTACACTGCGTTTATAGAACGATAAACTAAATAGGTACACGACTATAATCGTTGCGATTAAAATACCTAAAGATAGCATTGGAACTATCCCTCCGATATCTGTAGCACCAATCCTCATTGGCATGATCATCCCTGATGTTAACGGGATATAAGAGAATATTTTAATGATGATTGTATCTGGATTACCCATTCCTGTTAGCATGACATAGAAGCCGATAATCGTAATAATCATGGCTGGCATTAATACCTGACCTGCTTCTTCTACTTTCGATACTAATGAGCCGAATAATGCGCCAATGATAAGATACAGGATAACCGTTAGCAATAGGAATACGATGGCATAGATGACATAGCCAACAGACAATTCTTTGACAATGCTGGCAGCCGCATCCCAAACGATCCCTCCTTTTACGAGCTTAGCATAGATTAGAAATACTGCTGCAAGAATACCCATCTGTGTTAAAGCAAGCAATAATACACCTGCTATTTTTGCTTTAAAATGAGTAGTTGGTTTGACACTTACTAAAAGCATTTCCATTGCTCGTGAACCCTTTTCAGAGGCAATTTCAGTAGTAATCATAGATAGGAATGTAGAAATAAAGAAATAAATTAAAATACCCACTGCATAGGAAACAACTAATCCTGATTGCTTTTCTTCCTCGCTTTTTCCACCCGTTGATTCCTCATTTAAGTTTTTATTGGAAATCGTAGTTTGAGCAGCCATAATTTGTGCTGCCTGTTCGGGTGAAAGCGATAATTGCTGTACCGCATAGTGCTGACCAGCATATTGCAATAAGGATGACAATGTCGATTGATCGTTTAATTTCAGTGGTGTAAACGTAGCAATTTCTGCTTGTAGCTGACCACCTTGATCATTAATCGTCACAATGGCATCTAGTTTGCCATCCTTCACTTTTTTTTCAAGTGTCGGTATATCCTTTTCATCTTGGATAAAGGCCATATCCCCATTAGAAACAAAGATACCACTTAAATCAGCGGATGTCTCATTGATAATGGCAATTTGCTGTGCTTCATCATCACCTGTAAATAGCTCTTTAATTTCAGACCAGAAAACAGCTACAGACATAACAAGGACATATAAACATGTCATTAAAATAAAGGATTTTGATTTTATTTTTGATTTATATAATTGTTTCATCAATAAATTAAACTTCGACAACATTGCCACCTACCTTATCTTTAAAGATTTCATCTAATGATAAATAATCCAGGCTGAATTTTTCAATATACTTTCCATTGGAAAGCTGCTCAAAAATACTTTGGGCAAAGCTTTCATCCGCTAATGTTAGAACCGTTTGTTCCTTCTCTACACGCACATCCTTAACGCCCTCTAACGCCAATAGCTGTGTTGTTGACCAATCTGTCCGTACTGCCAGTTTTGTTTTGCCATATTGTTTCTTTAAATCTAGTAGGCTACCAGAAAATAAAGAAACACCTCTTTTTAATAGGCATAAGTGATCACAAAGTTCCTCAACATTATCCATTTGGTGACTAGAGAACAAAATAGTTGTACCTTGTTCCTTTAAAAGTAAAATGGCATCCTTCAGTAAGTCTTTATTAACCGGGTCCAATCCACTAAACGGTTCATCCAAAATTAAAAATTCAGGTTTATGGATAAAGCTAGCAATAAGCTGTACTTTTTGCTGGTTCCCCTTTGATAGTGTTTCAGCCTTATCTTTTCGTTTTTCTTCCAGCTCAAAACGTTGAATCCAAAAATCAATTTCCTTTTTCAGCTCGGCTTTTTTCATACCACGTAACTCACCAAAAAAGTACAATTGCTCCTCGACTTTCATCGTTGGAAAAATACCACGTTCCTCAGGTAAATATCCTAAGACATCTCGGTTAATCGCATTAACTGGTTGACCATTCCAAGTAATCGTACCTGCCGTTGTCTCCTGTAAATCTAAAATCATACGGAAGGTAGTTGTTTTCCCTGCACCATTTTGACCAATCAGACCAAAGATTTCACCTTTTTCAATTGTAAAATTCAATCCATCTACAGCCGTAAAATCCTTATACTTCTTCGTGACATGCTGTAACTGTAAAGTCATGTTGTCATCCTCCTTATCCTTCGAATATATGTAAATTTTCTTTCAATCTTTTTTTACGGTTTTCATTTTTAAAAATAGAAATACACAACATTATGGACACGATAAAATTTAAGCATCCTACACTAGTGTTGACGATTGATACAGAAGGTCCCCAAGCTCCCATTGAAAAATTATAAAGACCAACTACGATATTGAATAACAACAGTACTATAAAAATACGATTCATCGACTTTAAATAGCTAATTTTAGAGGTAGTATCTGAGAATAATTCAAATGGCCCTTCTGCCTTTGGTTTTCGATAATACGCCCAAACACCGAATTTGTTCACACAATCTATATTCATCGCCTCTAGAAACTCAAAATAGTCCTTCGATTTCCTATTTACAAATTCATTCCGATAAATATATTGTTGTGGCATTCCTTTTTCAAAGACAAAATAACCTACAACTGCTTTTTTTAGATTCCACCCCCGTTCTGCCATTTCATTGACCCACCGTTCTTCCTTTTCATAATCTATAAAAAAACGGTATATTCTTTTTTCCATCCTTTCTCACCCCTAATAGATTTTTTGCTATTTTCTGATTTCCCAGAAAATAATGGACGTCCACTAATCTGAAAATATATTTAACTCTTTCTTCAATCGATTACGTACACGTCTAAGCCTATATAATGGGAAAGAGAATAATATGACTATAATTAGATTAAAGCTATGTAAGATAAATCCTATCCAATTCGTCATTTCATAAGAAAAATCGCCAATCAAGCCTGAAATACCAAAATATAAATTAAGTAGAATAAGAGAGAAAAAGAGTGCCATCTTTTTTGATAGGCTTCCTATTTTAGTTTTTTTATCCGTATAAAGCTCAAACGGACCTCCCTGGGCAGCTTTTCTAAAAAACACAAAATTGCCAGAGCGATCAACTTGTTCAATGCCAGTACTTTCTAAAAATGTTAGATAATCCTCTTCGTAGTAAGTGCCAAATCGCTCTAATTCATCATGGCGATAAATATAGCTGCCTGGTTCTCCACGTTCAAACGTAAAACGAATCCATGTAAACTTTTTCAGATGCCAGCCCTGGCAAGCCAGGTTATTGACCCAATTTTCAATTGCATATGGATTAATCATCAAACGATATTTATGCATATTATTCAACTCCTCTCGTTATACGGATACCATTGTCAAAAAGTTCCCTCAATCTCAAAATTTCATATTCAACTACTTTTTTCCCAGTTTCTGTAATTACATATTCTTTCTTGCGACCATCCTCGTCGAGCGCCTCAATCCAGCCTCGCTCAAGCAAAGTTTTAATTGCCCCATAAATGGTACCTGCGCCTAAGCGAACTCGCCCACTACTCATTTCCTCTACTAATTGCATGATGCCATAACCATGTCTAGGCTCATACAAAGCTAATAAAATATAATAAACGCCTTCAGTTAACGGCGGATGCTCCTGTGTCATACAATCCCCCTTTATATCGTCCACCAATATATCGTCAGCCGATACATTTAAAATATATCAGCAGTCGATATAGTTGTCAATGTTCTTTTTTCCTATTATTTCCTTGAATCGAATTACTTTGTTGCAGAGAATCATGCACTATGCTAGTATGTAAGTGATTACTTGCATGAAAGGAAGTTTATGATTGACAACAAAGGGAACCGCAGAACGAATCGTTGAAGCTGCTCTACAATTGATTAGTGAAAAGGGCTATACTGCCGCCACAACGAAAACGATTGCTGAATTAGCCGGCGTTAATGAAGTTACACTTTTTCGCCATTTTGGCAATAAGCGTGGCCTCTTGAAAGCCATAGTTGAACAATTTTCGTATTATCCCCTTTTACAACAGGAGATCAATCAAAACGTCACGTGGGATTTAGAAAAAGATTTATTCAACTTCTCATTAAAGCATTTTGAATTTTTAATGTCGATTAAAGACTTGGTGATGATCGGCTTTAAGGAGTCCATTCAGTTTCCTGAAATCAGTGAGGAAATTGCAAATATTCCTCTTCAGATCAAAAAGGAACTATGCCAGTACTTTCAAGAAATGCAACAGCGAGGGAAGATAAGAGAGGTTGATTTTGAAGCTGCAGCGTTATCACTTATTGCGCTTAACTTTGGTCATTTTATGTCACGTGCCCGTCTTGGTACTATGGTGTCTGACATACCAACCGAAAAACTATTACAGACAAGTGTTGCTATTTTTTCTAGGGGACTCGTTTCCTAGAAAAAATTTTTCCTTTCAACGCAAGTAAGTACTTACTTTATTAAGGGGGGGTTTAAAAATGAGAGGTTTACAAAGTTTATTGAGAGTTCCTGAAACATATATTGGCATTGTTGCTACGATTGCCTTTCAATTAATTTTCTTTACAATTTGGATGACAGCCTATGACGGTGTCAATGAACGAGCTGATCAATTATCGATAGGCTTGTTGACGGAAGATACGGAAATGGGGACGCAAATAGTAAAGGACATGAAGGACAACATTCCATTTACGTTAAACGAATATTCCTCTATGAAGGAAGCAGAGCAAGCACTAAATGAACGCCAAATTAATATGATTATGCAAATTCCAGCTAATTTTACGAATCAACTTCAGGCGGGAGAAAAAGCTGAAATTATCTATTTGATTAATCAGGCCAATGCTAGTGTTGCGAAAAACATGATGGATGGTGTAGCTAAGCAATTAACAGAAGAAATGAACCAAATGCTCTACCCATTACAACAAAATCAGGCGATCGAGGTTTTTTCCCAACAATTTGCCCAGCTTCCATTTGAGCAAAAAACCTCACAGCAAATAAACGCATCTGTCCAAACAACCGTGATGACCATTAAAGATCACACCGTCGATGCTACCATCGTTAAAACGAATGATGTAAAAGGATTTGCAGCAAACTTTGTCCCACTTATGGTCATTATCTCCTCCTTTGTAGGGGCCATGGTGATGATTATGCAACATCAGCAAGCCACACAAATGGTACAAAGTAGCGTTTCAAAGTGGCAATTGTTCCTTGCACGACAGCTGCTCAATGTTGGAGTCGCTCTCACGTTACCATTCCTTACAATCTGTTTAATGCATCTATTTACTATTACGAGCAATGAAAGCTTTCTATCCATCTATCTCTTCCAATCTGTGATGTTCCTAGCTTTCCTTTGTTTAGCACAAGTTTTCGTCATTCTCTTTGGAAATATCGGCATGGTCTTCAATATTTGTGCCCTATCCCTCCAATTAGTAACCTCTGGAGTGCTCGTTCCTAAAACCATGCTTTCTGAAGGTTACAAGCAAATAGCTGCCATGCTCCCCGCTACTTACGGTGCCGACGGCTATTACACTATCATTTTTGGGGGAAGTGCCGATAATTTACTACAAAACAGTAGCTCCTTAGGCATCATCATCCTCGTCACTCTGGTAATCGCTACAATAACCGTGGCAATCAAGCCCTCTCCCGCTTTTACCTCTAGTTAGTTGTATTATATAGCCCCTTGCTCTGTTCATTTGCTGGATGGACGGGGTGGGGCTATCCGTTAGTTTGAGTGAGCTATCACACTTTTCTCACACTCTATCCATCACTTGGAGCGTTTTTCCCTTTTCTTTCTCCTCTATCCGTCACTTTGAGCGTCCTATCCACCAATTTCATCTTTTTACTTCATTTCAAGCGTTTCATCACCTCTTTTCATGCTCTACCCGCCGCTTCGGACATTTTTCAAAATCGCAGCGAGTTGCTGATTTAAGACGCTTACGCTGTCGCTAAAGTCACCACGGTACCATTGAATAATGAGTCCGATAATCGCGTTTGCTTGGTAGGCGCTATAATAATCAATCGAAATCGATTCTGTTATTTGATGTTCGTGATGCAAGGTGATATCTCTCTTTAGCAATGAGTAAATTCCGTCAAACAGCATGTAATAATATGTCAATGGAACGTTTTTGGAAAACACGATACGATAAAACATTTTAAAGCGTTCAATATGATGAAAAATACGAATAGTGTTTGGGTCAAGTTGATGTGTATCCAATGTTGTCACGGCACGGTAAGGTTCTTCGTAGGATTGGTATAAATCCTCCATAATTTCTTGAAAGTATTCTTCAAAGAGTCCTTCCTTTTGCTCGTAATGCAAATAGAATGTTCCCCTATTTACCTTGGCCGCTCTACATATTTCAGCAATGGATATTTGCTCCAATGGCTTTTGACTTAGCAGGGTCAATAAGGCGGCGTGTAAGGCTTGCTTTGTTTTAATAATTCTTAAATCTGTTGTAGACAATTTTTTCAGCTCCTTAGTAAACAGTTTTTCCAAAAGTGTTGATTACTCAACACATTCAGATATTTTGCATATTGAAATCGCTTTCATATTTATTATATGATTTTAATGAACAGATGTTCAATATCTATCTAAAATAGTATGAGGAGGTCTTTGAGATGAGATTAGAAGGTAAAGTAGCAATTGTAACAGGTGCAGCTTCAGGGATGGGGAAAGCTATAGCAGAAGGTTATGCAAAAGAAGGTGCTAAGGTTGTCGTTTCAGATTTAAATTTAGATGGTGCCCAAGCTGTTGTGGAAGGCATTCAAGTGGCTGGGGGTACAGCGTTTGCCATTCAAACAAATGTCGCATCAACAGAAGACTTACAACGTTTATTTCATGAAACAAAAAGTAACTATGGACAATTAGATATTCTAGTCAATAATGCAGGTATCATGGATGGTATGGAGCCAGTTGGAGAAATTTCTGATGATCGTTGGGATAAAGTATTTGCGGTTAATACAACAGCCGTGATGCGCTCAATGCGTATGGCAACAGACATTTTCCTTGCCCAAGGACATGGTGTCTTTGTCAATAATATTTCTGCTGGTGGCTTATATGGTGCACGTGCAGGTGCTGCTTACACTGCGTCTAAACATGCTGTTGTTGGATTAACTAAAAATACAGCCTTTATGTATGCGGATAAAAATATTCGTTGCAATGGTATTGCGCCAGGGGCAGTTATGACGAATATCGCCTCTTCCATGACAAATATGAGTCAAACAGGTGCAGCACGCCAAGCACTTGGTTTATCGATTAATCCTCGTGCTGGTCAACCTGAGGAAATTGCTCAATTAGCTATTTTCCTTGGCTCAGACGAAGCGAGCTTTGTGAACGGACAAGTTATTGCTGTCGATGGTGGATGGACAGCTTACTAATATCGTAAAAAAACAGCACGCACAGATGTCTTTTTCTGTGCGTGCTTACTTTTAATTATAGTACTTTTTTAGATGGAATTAGAGCTCCAAGTATCGCTCCAATGACCGCAGGCAATATCCACCCTAACCCTATATCATAAAACGGTAAGATGGAAGAATAAGCCTTCTCTACAGCATCAAATACACGTAATTGTGCTTCAGGTACACTTACTACTAGGGCTTTATAGCCGTCTATTACGCTAATGAAAAATGTGAAAATCATGGCGATGGCATACACCGCTTGCTTATTGTGAAAGAACGATGAGCTAAGAGCCAGTAAAATTAAAACAATCGCAAGTGGATATAGGAACATAAGAACTGGGATGGCAAATTGTATAATATTGTTTAATCCGAAGTTGGCAATGACAAAGGATACAACACACAATAAAAATACAAACCATTTATAGCTAATCTTCGGAAACACTTCGTGGAAAAATTCACTACAAGAAGTGATTAAGCCGATACTTGTCTTTAAACAAGCGAGAACAATTATAACGGCTAATAAAATAGCACCGAATGAACCGAAATAATGGTCTGCCACTGCGGCAAAAATTAAACCACCATTATCAAAGGTACCTACAGCTGAAATACTCGAAGCGCCCATGTACGTAATCAGGCCATAAATAAGCATCATTAGGGCCATTGCAAAAATACCTGACGTCCATGTCGCCTTCGCTATTTCCTTCCGATCTGAAATGCCTGCACTTTTAATTGCATGAATGACCACAATCCCGAAGGCAAGGGAAGCTAAAGCATCCATCGTATTATAGCCCTCTTTAAAGCCTGTCATAAAGGCAGCATCTATATAATCGCCCATCGGTTGCTGGAAATCCCCCATCGGCTTTACGATACTCGTAATAATTAAAATGAATAACACAATTAAAAAGGCCGGTGTTAAATATTTTCCAATGTAATCCATAATTTTTGCTGGATTTAACGAGAAATAAAAAACGATGGCGAAAAAAATGAAGCTAAACACGGCAAGTAATAATGTAACATGTTGTGCTTGAATATAGGGCTCAAAGCCCACAACAAATGGTACGGTCGCCGTACGTGGAATGGCAAAAAATGGCCCAATTGTTAAGTAAAGAGCCAATGAAAAGACAATACCGAAGATGGGATGAACACGGCTCGCTAGATCGCGTAAGCCGTTACTACCTGATAAACCAATCGCTAAAATTCCGAGGAATGGTAGACCGATAGCCGTGACTAAAAATCCGATTAAACCAAGCCAAAAATTGGTCCCTGCTAGTTGACCTAATTGAATTGGAAAGATAAGATTCCCTGCTCCAAAATACAGCCCGAATAACATAGTGCCAATGACTGCATAGGTTGAGAAAGGTATTTTTTGTTGCATAATTGATGTGCTCCTTAGAAGTTTTTAACTATAGCAAATTATTTTAATCGAATGATTTTTCATTACAATTCAATTATGTTATCAAGCATTTATTATAATTACAATAGTTTTTTCATATATCATTATGAATATAGAAAATTAGCGCATAAAAAAAGAGCTGCCCTTTGACAGCCCCTCTTTAATTTGCAACTGACCATTCAATATGATCTAAAAATTTATAAACATCTTCATATACTTTATCACGTTCTTTATCTAACGTAATAATATGACCTGAATTTTCATACCAAATGATTTCTTTGTCATCCGTTTCTACAGTATTTAAAATAAACGGTGCACTTTCCTGATAAAGCTCATCGTCTAATGACCCTTGTAGTACTAATGTCGGAGCTTTAATTGTTGATAAATCATCACGTGTTTCAGTCGTTAAACGTGTTACACCATCTAATGAATCTTTTGGAGAAATACGTAATTCATGTAATTCTGAAATAATTTGATCTTTTGATTTATTTTCAAAGTGTTTATATAAACGAGCATAGTGGTACAAACGTGTAAATAAGCCTTTTGAGTTATCACGTGTAATCGGTGCACACATCGCTACACATGCTTTTACTGGGAATGTCTCTGCCACTTTCAATGAGAAAACACCACCTAGTGAAATGCCAACAACTGCGATTTCTTCATAGCCTTTACTTTGAAGGAAGTTATAGCCTTCAACAACATCGTTCCACCAGTCTTCTGGTTTTGTTTCTAATAATGCTTCTGGTTCTACTCCGTGCCCACTATAAATCGGTGCATGAACGGTATAACCTCGTTGAGATAAAAATTCTCCTAGCTTTTTCACATCTTTTGTGCTACCTGTGAATCCATGCAATAATAGTACGGCTTTTTTGCCTCCCTCAATTGTTAGAGGTTGCGGCTTTGTTAACTTCATTTTAGGATATCCCCTTCACGGAAATTATTAATTGTGTATTTTATGTGTCTATCTTAACACCCTTTATTCATAATGTACAATTTATAGTTTTTATCAAATCAATGTGTTTCATGCATGAATGATGTCAACTTAACACCTGTACTACCACACTTTCTGCTACTTAACTTTTCCATTCTTCTAATTAAAGGCAACGTCTTTTTAAAAAGTTTTTGCCACCTATACTTCCTCCCTGTTTCCCGTTATAATGCAGTTAACTTAAAAATTACGAGAATAGAGGTGAAAAAATGGAGTGGCAACAATTAGAATATTTTGTAACCGTGGCAAAGTTAGAACATATGACACGTGCTGCTGAAGCATTAGCAATTTCACAGCCAGCGTTAAGTCGTTCAATTTCAAAGCTGGAAGAAGAGCTAGGTGTACCGCTTTTTGATAGGCAGGGACGTTCCATTATGCTCAATCGCTATGGTGAACTTTTTTTATATCGTGTGCAACGAATGCGGAAAGAATATGAAAAAGCTGTATTAGAATTACAAGAGCTTAATAATCCGGAGCTTGGGGATGTGTCACTCGGTTTTTTACACACTCTTGGGACTAGTATTGTACCGGACTTAATTCGTGCTTTTCGTCAGAGGCACCCCCATATCCGTTTTCATTTCACACAAAATTACTCGCATTCTCAGTTAAAACAATTGCTTGCTGGAGAGTTAGACCTGTGCTTACTAGCAGCGATTGATACAGAGCCTCCCGTTAGCTGGAAGGAACTATGGCGAGATGAGTTATTTATTATGGTTCCTATTGACCATCCTCTTGCCCATCGCAAAAGCATAAAAATGAAAGAATTGGAGCATGAGAACTTTGTGCTAATGAAAAAAGGGTATGCCCTCCGCCGCTCAGCTGATCGCTTGTTACATGCTGCTGGCATTAAGCCTAAAATTTCTTATGAAGGTGATGAGGTATCTACCATTGCAGGTTTTGTTGGTGCTGGTCTCGGTGTTTCATTGCTACCTGATGATGAGGATTTGAATCCGAAAAAAATCGTCAAAATCCATGTGGAGGATATGGTTTGTGAACGTATTATTGGCATGGCCTGGATTGACAATCGTTATTTGTCACCATCTGCACGCCAATTCCAACAATTTGTCTTTGATTTTTATGAAAAGAAAATGTCTCCTCCCTCTCAGGAAAACTAAAGCGGTAGGTTGCTCAATGCAGCCTACCGCTTTTTATTATACTTCTATATACTTCACCCTACAGGAATGGAAATCTGATAAATCTCCTTCTATCTGAAAGAAGCCTTGCTCAATCATAGTCATAATGCGTTTCATAATAAATTCATCACTAATATAATCATCCAAGGCAACGCTAATAGTACTGATCATAGGCATAAGTAAAAGCCATTCTTCATTATGTTGTGCTTGCATATCCTTCACAGCGGCAATGATGAGCGTATCCAGAGTACCTTCCTCTACATGTACAACGCCCTTTTTCCACAATCGGAGTGGACTTGAATGTTCTTTAAGGTCTTCCCATTCCTTGGCAAGCTGTTGACATTCCTGAACTGAAAATCGTTTTGCATAAGGACGGAGCTTCATGAGCATTTCTGAGGAAAGCTCTCCTGTATGGCGAATATTGAGATGTGGTCGAATTTGCTTCAGGCCATCTGTTGCGTCAATCCCATAAACCATACTACATTTATGAATAAACTCATTCATGACATAGCGCAAACCAATCTGTTCATGTGTATTTTGACTATACCAAACCCAAACATCCACATCACATGGCAGTTCGGCAATTTTTTTCTTCCAGCTTTCATACATATCTACGTATAATTGCTGATCTTCATTATCCTTTATAATATGAGTGTTTAACCATACTATGCGCTCTTCTAAGCTGTGAAGAGGTCCAATAGAGAAATCATCATGGACACTTAAAACTGATTCATTACGTTGCAAAAGATGTTGGCGTATAGCAAGCTTCATGGAACCCTGGGTTGCTAAGCTAAAGGTTATATGTAAAATAGCCATGTGAATTCCTCCTCGTGTTTGCTAATGGCAATCTGTATCCCGATAAATGTAAAGAGGATACCTTGAACCATATTAATCGCTTAGCAATCACAGGCTTTCCAATAATGATGGATCTAACTTTCCCTGCAATAATACTAAACAATAAAAATATTAATCATGCTTGTACTAAAAATACTATACCCAAAATAAGCATTTGAAACGCAATATGTTCAAATGATGAATCGACGAACTATGGTAACAACACAAGGAAAATTAAAGATCTTCTGGATTGAAGATATTCATTACATCCCTTTTCTATATCATAAAAAAAAATAAGATTGCGAGGTAAATGAATCGCCTTTATCGCAATGACTCAATGCATCATGGAAATCTCCAATAATGCCCTTCCTTCACTACTTTTAACAAACTATTTTCATTATACTACATGCCGTACTTTACTTTAGATGTAAGTTTATGACTTTATTAAAAATTTTTCATGAACATTCGTTTCACAATTAATGCTCGTTTAAGCAATACTTTTCTCCTTTATTACATTATAATAGAAGAAACTCATAATAAATTAGACAACTTCAACAAGAGGTGATTATTAGTGGCAGTTAGTGATATTGTTTCACAGTATGAAGACGAGTACGGTCAGGTTTACTATAAAATGAAGTCCCATGACATTCAAGTAAAAGCTACACAAAATACAGGCTTAGCTCCTGTTATCACCTACTGGATGAATGATAAAGATATTACCGACTCGATTAGAAATTTACGTTTTAGTCCGCGTCCCCCATCAAGCTATATACAGGATTATGAAGAATTTCAAGCAATGCTTTATTTGAAAGAACAACGTGCCATTAACAAGCTTTATGAACAAATGAGCATTAAGCCAAAAAACATGTCCTCAGGAAAACAAGTACTTTGGAGCTTCTTTGTAATTATGCTAGCAATGCTCCCTCTTTTCATCGCCATTTGGTGGTTTAAATAACAACATCATTCCCTTTCTATCTTTTTTTCTTAATTTATCAAAACTTTCAAGTAATTTTCCCAATCATCTTGACAGGCATATGGAAGTAGTGCATTCTTTACTCAATAGTTGAAAAACTTTATGATGAGAAAACGAACGAAGACCAGTAATTAGTAACTGCTTGAACAGAGAGCGATGTCCTTCGGCTGCAAGACATTGTGCAAGAAAGACTAATGAACCTACTTTGTCTACCGTCCTAGCTAAACTAGGCGCAGTCTCTAGCGTTATGAGGAAAGTGGAATGTCGCACGATATTCAATGTAGGTGGTACCACGGAAAGCAACCCTTTTCGTCCTAATTTTTTAGGATGAAAAGGGTTTTTATTTTGACAATTGGAGGTCATGTGGTGGAAAAAAAGAGAATTGTCGTCAAGATTGGGAGTAGCTCTTTAACAAATGCGAAAGGCGAAATCGATAAAGTTCGCTTAATGGATCATGTTCAGGCAATCGCGGAGTTGAAAAAACAGGGACATGACGTATTACTTGTATCATCAGGTGCAGTAGCAGCGGGCTTTAAACAGCTTGGCTACCCTGCTCGTCCTGTTACGGTAAAGGGCAAACAGGCGGCGGCAGCAGTAGGGCAAAGCTTGCTTATTCAAACGTACAGTGCATTATTTAGTATTTATGATATAATGCCTGCTCAAATTTTACTGACGCGTACCGATTTTTCTAAAAAGGAATGCTATAAAAATGCCTATGCTACTTTCGAGGAATTACTTGAACGCTCGATGCTACCTATCATAAATGAAAATGATACGGTTTCTATAAGTGAGTTAACCTTTGGCGACAATGATATGCTGTCTGCCCTTGTTAGTGGACTTGTTCATGCAGATCAACTCATCATTTTAACAGATATCAACGGCTTATATAACGCCAACCCTAGCAAAAACCCTCATGCGGAGCGCATTGATTTTTTAACGTCCATTACGGATGACCTGTTAAACTTTGCAGACGGTGCAGGTTCTAAGGTTGGTACAGGTGGCATGGCATCTAAGCTATTGGCTGCCCGCACTGCTTTACAGGCAGGAGTTAAAGTTTTTATTGGAACTGGGAGTAGCGCTCAAAAGCTTGTTGATATTTTAGCAGGACGTGGTGATGGAACTTATATTGGACATGATGACCTAGCCGTGTTAAAGAATCACAAACAGTGGATTGCACTTACGGAAGTTTCTGGTAAAATTTTTATAGATAGTGGTGCTGAACAAGCACTTATGGTCAATGGTAAAAGCCTGTTACCCGCAGGTGTTTATCAGGTTGAAGGTGATTTTAACAATGGGGATGTAGTTGAAGTGTATAGTGAACAAGGTCTACTTGGACGTGGTGAAGTGCTGTATTCCTCACAAGAATTGGTGTCCACTATGGGCAAACGGTCAAATGCATTTTCAAAATGCCCGATTGAGGTCATTCATAGAGATAAATGGCTGAAAATTCAAACTAAATAAGGAGGTCTGAACATGGTAAGTGAAATTCAAAAAAAGGGTCCACGTGCCAAAGCCGCTAGCTATATGTTAAATATTAAAACTACTTGTGAGAAAAATGAAGCTCTAACTAAAATTGCCGAGCAGCTATTGATGGACCAACATGACATCATTGCAGAAAATGCGAAAGACCTTGTCAATGGAGAACAACAAGGTATGTCCGCTTCTACATTGGACCGTATCATGCTCAATGAGGAACGCATTGTAGCGATGGTCGATGCCATTCATTTACTTGTCTCTCTCAAGGACCCGGTTGGCACAGTCATCGAACGTATCGATAAAGATAATGGACTACACATCGAAAAACGCATGGTACCACTTGGTGTCATAGGTATGATCTATGAAGCAAGACCAAATGTTACGGTGGATGCCGCGACACTTTCCCTAAAAACAGGCAATGCCGTGATTTTACGAGGGAGTTCATCTGCTAAGTTTTCAAATAGTGCCCTTGTAGCAAGTATTCATCGTGCATTAGCAAAAACGTCTCTACCGACAGATGCTGTCCAATTAATCGAGGATACAAGTCGCGAGACAGCTAAAGAATTATTTCATTTAAACAAGTACCTGGATGTATTAATTCCTCGAGGCGGCAAGGCTCTTATAGACTTAGTCGTCCGAGAAGCATCTGTCCCTGTATTAGAAACAGGTGCAGGCAACTGTCATATTTATGTGGACGAAATGGCGGATTACATAAAAGCAGAAAAAATTTGTTTGAATGCCAAAACACAGCGTCCTTCTGTTTGTAATGCTGCAGAAAGCTTATTAATTCATCCTGTATGGTTTAAAACAAATGGCACCCAGCTTTTATCATCGCTCCATAAAGCAGGTGTTACTATTATTGGTGACGAGCGAGTATGCAAGGCATTTTCGGGAGCCCTTCTAGCGACTGAAGATGACTATGCGACTGAGTTCCTTGATTTAAAAATAAGCGTTAAATTAGTTGAAAATGTTTACGAGGCCATTGAGCATATTCATCATTTTGGGACCAATCATTCTGAAGCGATTATTACAGAAGATCCATTGGTGGCGGAGACGTTTTTAAACAGCGTCGATGCAGCTGCCGTTTATCATAACGCCTCTACCCGCTTCACGGATGGTTTTGAATTTGGCTATGGAGCAGAAATTGGTATTAGTACGCAAAAGCTACATGCGCGTGGCCCGATGGGATTACCTGCTCTCACCTCTACAAAATATTTTATATATGGTAATGGGCAAATTCGCGAATAATGCTATAGCAAGATATATGCTGGTAGGGATTTACCCTATTAGCTTTCATTTTCATATTTACAAATAAAAATTAGAAAGAAGGTTTTGTATGAACATCTCAGCCATTATTAAACTAACCGTATCGATGGCACTTTTTGGCTCCATCGGCTTTTTTACTGTTCATACTGGTGTTCCTGCAACAGAGCTTGTTTTTGTGAGATGTATTTGCGCAACCCTCTTTCTAGGAGGATTGTGGCTCATCACAGGTGGACATAAAACGGAGAAATGGGAAAAGAAAGAAATTATTCAAACAATTATTTGTGGTGTTTTCTTAGTGTTAAATTGGGTATTTTTATTTAAAGCCTTTGAGGAAATGTCTATTTCGATTGCGATTTCTATCTATAATTTAGCCCCTATCTTTGTCTTAATTTTAGGCGCTATCTTTTTAAAAGAAAAAATGACTATTCGAGCACTCGTAGCGACCATTACTTGCTTTATCGGTAGTATTTTTATTATGGGTCTTCAAAATTTTGTATCTTTCTCTGAATTTATGCAATCTGGATTTGTTTGGGCCTTACTGTCAGCAGTATTTTATGCCCTTACTATGCTAACAAGCAAGACCATTACTAACCTTAGCTCCTACGCCTTAACATATATACAAACAACGGTTGGCATTGTGATGCTACTACCCTTCATCGATTTCTCACTCTTTGAAGGTTTAACCTCAACCAATTGGTTCTATATTTTAGGCACAGGATTTATTCATACTGGATTTGTTTATTATTTATTTTTTGATAGTATCCGCAGTCTTTCTACAATTCTAGTTTCCGTATTAGTATTCGTCGACCCAGTTGTCGCGATTTTACTCGATATGCTGCTGCTTGATTTTATGCCGAACTTTATGCAAACATTGGGCATTCTATTCATCTTCGGCGGGATTTTCTACACGATCTATACCCCGAAGAAAAAACGGCTACCACAGGAGGTATCATAATGGGCAAACTCTTTACAATTGGCGAATTGTTAATAGATTTTACGCCAACCCAGCAGCATGGTGACCTAGCCCATATTGAGCATTTTACGAAGCATGCTGGTGGAGCCCCTGCAAATGTCGCAGTAGTGTGTGCCAAGCTTGGTCAACAGGCCGCAATCCTAACACAAGTAGGTCAGGATGCGTTTGGTGATTTTCTGAAGAAAACTTTGCAGCAAGCAGGTGTAGATACACAATATATTCGTCAGACTACTGAGGGAGAAACAAGCCTTGCTTTTGTAGCACTCTCTGAAACTGGGGAGCGTGATTTTCAATTTTATCGTCGTCATGCTGCAGATCTATTGTATAAACAAGAGTATCTCCCCTCACAACTATTAACTGACAAAGATATCATTCATTTTTGTTCTGTTAATCTTGTGGAAAGTCCGATGAAGACTGCCCATATAGCTTTTATTGAGCAGGCACATCAAGCAGGCAGCATCGTTTCCTTTGATCCGAATGTGCGCTTGCCTTTATGGCAGGATGAGACTGTATGTAGAGATACGATTCTAGCTTTTTTACCAAAAGCCCATATTGTAAAGCTCTCCAATGAAGAACTGTTATTTCTAACAGCCATAGAAGAAGAATTGTCGGCTGTGCAAACATTATTTCAGGGACATCTGGAGACGATTATTATTACACATGGAGCAAAAGGCGCAACATTATATACAAAAAAATGTCATAGTAAGGTCAATGCTGAAAACGTACAAACAGTTGATACGACTGGCGCTGGGGATGCTTTTATTGGGGCGATATTAAGTCAATTCCTTCAACATCAATTATCTGTAGATCATTTGGTGGCCTATAGCGAACAGCATGCGATATCACTGCTTACTTTTGCAAACCGCTACGCAGGAATCACGACAATGAAGCACGGGGCGATCCCCTCTTATCCTGAACTATCCTTGGAATGAATCTAGCATCATTCGAAACTTTTTATCCTTATTTTCCGTATGTATTGGTAAGAAAACAATGGAAGGAGGACCTGCATGGAATCGATAACTAAAAAACGAGCCATTGCTTTTTTAATGGATACAGCTATTTCCACAGCTGTCACTTTAGGCGTTGAGTATTTTCTACGGAAGAAAGTGAAAAATGAGGTTGTTCATACACTCGTTACACCGACCGCTATGTTATGGGCATTAGAGTATGCACAGCTTCGCAAAAATGGACAAACCATTGGCTACAAAGCTATGGGACTAGTACTCGAACATGAAGAGGGTCATGAATTATCAGACCGTCAAATTATTAAACGCATGGCTTATCGCGACACAATCAGTTCATTTCACTATTTAAAAAGTCGCCAAGCATTCGAGCAACAGCAAGGACAATGCCTTCCCCATGACAGCTTTGCGGGTACGGTTGTGAAAGAAAAAAAACGAATAGCTGAAATTAATTGTAGATAAGAAACACAATGACGTATGGAGTATGATGATCATCCCATCTATGCGAAATTCATAGTTAGCAATAAAATACCTCCTCCCAAGGTTAACAGGAGGAGGTGTTATTTAATGACAAAATATTTAAAGTTATTTGATTTAACTTCATGCTTTCTTCAATAAAGAGTACATGGAAACTCTACCTACTTTTCAATCCCCAGTCCATTTACCAATATTTTTTCATTAAAATGTGGGGAATGCCGCAATCCATAAACTCTTCTCCTTCACGCTTATAGCCTAATTTTTCATAAAAACCCTCTGCATACGATTGAGCATTTAATTTAGCTTTTGTAAGACCATTATCTCGGGCAATTTGCTCTAAGCCCATAATGATTTCTTTGCCAAGTCCAAATTTACGGAACTCTTCTACGATACAAATACGCTCCAGTTTACCATAGCCCTCGACTACACGAAGTCTACCCGTTCCTACTGGCTGCTCCTGATAGTACACAAGGATATGATCACATGGTGCTTGCAGTGAATCAAATTCATCAAACTCTTCTACCTCAGGTACTTGTTGCTCTTCAATAAAAACTTTTCGTCTAAAATCAAATGCTAATTGTAAATCTGCTTGAGTTGTTACTTTTTTTATGCTCATGAATACTCCTCCTAGCTTCAATCATCCTCTTCTTCAGGTGCATTTTTCGCCTGAAGATGATACTATTAGTATAGAACGATTTTTATTGCAAATACAATAAAAATCTCAGGAGGATAGAAAATGAAAGAAATTTTACGTGAAATAGGTGCTATCGCACGGGCATTAGACTCGATTAGTAATATAGAATTTAAGGAATTGGATTTAACGAAGGGACAATATTTATATGTAATCCGAATTTGCGAAAATCCTGGTATCATTCAAGAAAAAGTGGCGGAGCTATTGAAGGTGGATCGCACAACCGCTTCTCGGGCCATTCAAAAATTAGAAACAAAAGGCTTTATTGAAAAACGTAGTGACCAAGGAAATAAGAAAAATAAATTACTTTTCCCAACCAAAAAGAGCTTAGACATCTATCCATTTTTAAAACGGGAGGGCGAGTACTCCAACGAACGAGCACTTGATGGTTTTTCTAGCGAAGAAGTCGATAGCATTCACCATTTACTCACGCGCGTCCTACAAAACATTGAAATTGATTGGGAATCTGTAAAAAAAGGGCAGAAGCGACACTATTAAAGGCGATTCCTGATTTATCCCGTTCTGGAATCGCCTCGTACTAGACATGGGCGGCAAATACTCTTTTTAATACAGCTACCATAAATTCAAGATCTTCATCGGTACAGCAAAGTGGTGGACTTAACGTAATAATATTATTATAGCCCTCCACTGTATCGCCATTTTTCCCAATAATTAAGCCATTCGCTTTACAAGCCGCTATGATGCTTGCCACACGTTCTTCCTTAGCAGGTATTTGTGAGGCTTTATCTTCAACAAGCTCGATACCAACGAGCAATCCAAGTCCCCGAATATCACCAACAAAGGGCAGCTCTAATAAGTCTTGTAAGTCATGGAGTAGTTGAATTCCCAAATCTTTTGCTCGTTGTACAAGTCCCTCTTCCTCAATGATCTTAATATTTTCTAATGCTACTGCACAGGCTGCTGGGTTACCACCGAACGTATTAATATGTCGAAAATGACTATAGCCATCTGTTTCTTTAAACTTTTCATAAATGTCTTTTCTTACTGCTGTAATTGATAATGGTAAATAGGCGCTAGTAAGTCCCTTTGCCATTGTAATAACATCTGGGCGAATCCCGAAATGCTGATGTCCAAAAAGCTTACCTGTTCGCCCAAAACCACAAATCACTTCATCGATAATGAGTAATACCCCATATTTTCTACAAATGCGCTCTACTTCTTGAACATACGTTGGTTGTGGAATTAAGACACCCCCTCCTGTTATGAATGGCTCCATAATAACAGCCGCAATTGTTTCTTTTTGCTCCCAAATAATTTTTTCCTCAATGTCACGCGCTCTTGCTAAATTATATGCTTCAATAGATTGTCCTTTTGGACGGCGATAAGGATCAGGTGGGGCAACGTGCAGGAAGCCTGGTGTTAATGGTTCATATTTATATTTACGTAAAGCCTGGCCAGTAGCGGCTAATGCTCCAAGCGAGCTACCATGGTAGGCACGATAACGAGCAATCATTTTATAGCGGGTCCCTTCCCCGTTTTGTTGATGGTACTGTCGTATTACCTTGAACGCTACTTCATTTGCGTCAGAACCACTATTCGAATAAAACATCATATAGTCATCCTCTAGTAAGTCGTTGATTTTTTCAGCTAATCTAATAGCAGGTTCATGACTTTGTGTTAAAGGGGCATAGCATAGCTTTTTTAATTGCTCATAAGCGACCCTAGCAAGTCGCTCACGTCCATAACCTACATTGACCGCCCATAAGCCTGACATGCCATCTAAAAATCGGTTGCCTAAACTGTCTGTAATCCAGGCACCTTCTCCCTGTTCAATAATGGCTGGTGTATGGTCGTTATAAATGGACATATGGTGCCAAACATTTTCACGATCTTTTTGCAGTAAGGTATGGGTGAACTGATCACTTCGTTCCAAATCATGACCTCCAATCGTGTATCCTAGATGTCTTTTTTTGTCTTTCATCAATTTCTACTATTACGCTCATTCGTGTTGAAATTTTCTGATTTCTCAAACATAATAAAAAATAGACATTGTACATTTGAAGGGCAGGTGCTAATTTATGTCGAAACATCCTCTACTTGTACGTGATGTCCTGAAGCGCAAATATTTTGAATCAGCGAAGCTTATAGCAGGACACCATGGCCTTGAACGTCAAGTTCAGTGGACACATATTTTAGAAATTAAAGATTTTGATACATTAATTAATGGTGGTGAGCTCATTTTAACTACTGGTGTCGGTTTACAGTTAGAGCGCGAAACACAAATCGCCTACTTACAAAACCTTATTCGGAACGAAGCAGCAGGGCTTTGTATTGAAATTGGAGACTATTTTGATCATGTCCCCGTTGAGCTGATTGCCATGGCGAATGCGCATCATTTCCCAATCATTGTTTTTGAAGAAATAGTTCGTTTTATCGATATTACACAAGATTTACATACGTACATAATTAACCAACATCAACAGGCACTTACACAGCTCGATACCCTTTCCAAAACATTTATGGAATTATCATTAATGCCAAATGGTATTTTGAAAATTTTACAAGTCCTTCATCAAGATACTGAGGCACCATTTTTATTTGTCTCTGAAGATACAAAAAGCTTTTATTATCCAGTCGAAGCCAAAAAGTACTTACGTATTATGGAAGAACATTGTCAGCAGTTAGAACTACAAGAGCCCTTGCATCTTTTATCAATTGACAAGGATCATTTTGTTATTATCCCAGTAAATGGTCTTGGACAAGTTTGGGGCTATTTATGTATGCATTCTGGACTGCCAAAACCGAGTGATTACACCTTATTAAACTTGGAACGTGCTACGATGTCGATTGCCCATATTTTAATGCGAAATCGCATGCTACAGGAACGTCAGCAAAGCCGTGAGGATGAATTTATTCTTGCGTTAATTCAAGGCCAGCCTGTGGATATCCAATACTATCAAAGCTATTTACCGATTGAAAGTCGCAATTTATTTTACCGTGTCATCGTATTCAATTTACATAACGAAGCCAAAGTGGTTCCAGAGGAAGAGTGGCAGGAAATTCAATTACAAAATGCCATGTATGTTCGCTCCATCTTAAAGAAACTAGGATTCTTCCCTACCGTTTCAGTACGACAGCATGAAATTATTATTTTAGCCTTCTATATTGCTGCTGATTATATGAAGGATAATCGAGATTCCTTCGATCAAGCTATATCACAAATTGTTGCTAGAAAAGCATCTCAATTTTTTGAACAGCTCACTCTTTCTTGCGGGATTAGCAATGTTTATCAAACGATAGAAAGTGTCCATCTTGGCTATAAGGAGGCTAAATCGGTTATCCAAATGCAGCATCATCAATTAGCTAGCTCCATTTATTATAAGGATTTAGGTGTTTTCCGGCTATTATTACAGCAAGAGCAGACCGCCCTATTACAATTTGTGAAAGATTATTTGCAAGAATTATTATTACTGGATCAAAAAAATGGCCATGATTTGTTCCAAACATTAGCTGTTTACTTAGCTTGCAATGGAGCTAAAAATGATACGGCTGAGCAATTGTTTATCGTCCGTCAAACGCTCTACAAACGAATTGAACGACTAGAAAGTATATTCGGTGCTGATTTTTTGCAAGCGCCACATCGACTAAACATTGAAATCGCAGTCAAGGCCTATGAGCTTTTGCAAAAAACAGCACCTGATTTGTTACGATTTTGAACGCGGGTCCATAAAATCACGTAAGGCATTACTAAGCATATATAAACCAAGAACAAGAATTGTAATGGCTCCTCCGGGCGCATACGTATACCAAGGGGCACCGATTAAATATGCCTGTGAATCTTTTAACATTCTGCCCCAGCTAGGGTTTGGTGGCTGAACACCGAGCCCTAAATAGCTTAGTGCTGCCTCAGCTAGCATGGCAGTTGCAAATGTGACGGTAGCTGCGACAATAATTTGCGATGATATATTAGGTAAAATATGACGAAACATGATGCTATGAGGCTTGACGCCAATTAATTTCGCTGCCAATACATACTCTGAATCACGTTGTTGGACAAATCCACTTCGCGCAATTCGGGCAATAGCAGGGATGGCGATAATGCCCAATGCTACGGCCGTATTGACAATCCCTGGGCCAAATACAGCTACTAGCATTAACGCTAAAATAATGCCTGGAAATGCCATTAAAGCGTCCATCGTTCGCATAAATATTTCATCAATCCAGCCGCCAACATAGCCTGCAATTCCACCTATGGTAATACCAAAAAATGTCCCAATTCCTACAGTTAATAGCCCAACGGCGAAAGCAGTTTGTGTCCCCTTCATAATTCGGCTAAAAATATCACGCCCGAATTCATCTGTCCCAAAAAGATAAGCACCACCTGGTCCACGCAATTTCTCAGGTATGTTCATGGCGTTGACATCATGCGGTGTATAAAAAAAGCTGACCAGCATGACGAGCAAAAAGCCGATAATGACGAGGAGACCAATGGATAAATTCAGTTTTTTAGTATAACGTTGTAGCTGTTTCATTGTATCCACCTCTTAACGTAATCGGATTCTAGGATCTAATACAGAATATAAAATATCGACAATAAAATTTATCATGACCACAGCGACCGTAATATACATGACGATCCCCTGCACAAGTGGAAAATCACGGTTACTAATAGCCGTTATGAGAAGCTGCCCAATACCAGGCAAAGAAAATACTTGCTCCACAATAATCGTCCCCGCTACAACTTCTGCCATAATTAGGCCAAATACGGTTAAAATCGGAATCATGGAATTTTTCAATACATGCTTATACATGACATTGTGTTCAGACATTCCTTTACTTCGAATTGTACGTACATAGTCGAGTTGAACCTGCTCTAAAATAGCTGTACGCACATAGCGGAAGTTCACAGCAATTTGTGGTATGGCAATGGTTAGGGCTGGGAGAAGGAGCGTACTGAGCGCTCCTGCAACACTTTGTGTCCATGGGATATAACCGCTAATTTTAAAGTAGCTAAACTGTAAGCCAACGTAAAGAATAAGCATCATCCCTAGCCAAAAGGATGGTACAGCCATCCCAATTTGTGTCACAGTGGATAATGACACATCACTTATTTTATTTTGTCTTCTTGCCGCAAACATCCCTAAAGGTAAGGAAATGAATAAAACAATGAGCAGGGTAATCCCCGCCAACGACATAGTGACAGGAAGTCGATCAAATAATAAATCTTTTACAGGCATTGAAAAACGAATGGAATCGCCTAGCTGACCTGTCAATAAGCCCTTCATCCAATCCACATATTGTTCATAAAGAGGACGATCTAAGCCGAGTTCAGATCGTAAATTTTCAATTTGTGTGGAATCCGCTTCTGTCCCTAACATCGTTCGAACCGGATCTCCAGGTAATATTTGAAAAACACCAAATGTGATGATGGATACTAGCAGGATGGTTGTTATTAACAGGATGATACGACGTAGAATATACATCATGAGCACTCATCCCTTCCTAGTTTGAAAATTGAACCTCTGACATATCATGGAACCAGAATGGATAGCTCTTAAGCCCCGTCACTTGTTTGTCAGAACCCCAAACAATTTGGTAATCAGCAATATAAACCGCAGTAGCCTGCTCAGCTAAAATTTCCTGTGCTCGATGGTAGTACTCAATTTGTTTGGCTTGATCTGTTTCCTTAAGCACATCCGTCATAATTTTGTCATACTCGTCATTTTTAAATAGGAAGAAGTTTTCACTATCATTTGTAGAAATATAATCATTTAAAACCTCGTAAGCTGATGCACGACCTGTTAAATCAATCGTTGTCATTTCATAGTCACGGCCAAAATAAACACGATCTAGCCAAATCCCCCACTCCACAACCTCAATCTCCACTTCAATGCCAATTTCTTGCAAATTCGCAACTGCAATTTGCGCAATATTCGAATACATATCATTGTGGGAAGATACCGTTATTTTTGTTTTAAAGCCATCCGGATAACCGGCCTCTGCCAGTAACGCCTTCGCTTTTTCTATATCGCGTTCATACATGCTTTCTAAGCCCTTCTTTTGGAAATCACCCATTGCTGGACTCATATTAGAACCAAGTGGGACCGCATAGCCCGCAAATACCGAATCAATAATATCGGATTTACTAATCGCGTAGTTAATAGCTTGTCTAACTTTTACGTTATCAAATGGAGTCTTTGTTTCATTAAATGTGATGATTAAGGAAGAGTTATTATTTTGATGCGTTAAGTTGTAGCCCCCCTCAACTTCACTCACACGATGCCATGGCACACTTGTTAAATCAACCTCATTTGCCATCAGGCTCATAATCGCTGCTTGATCATCCGATTGGAAGGTAAACGTAACTTTATTCAAATAAGGTAAGCCTTCCTGCCAGTAGCTATCATTTTTCTTAAGTTCTAAATTTGTCCCTGGCGCGTATTTCACAAAGGCAAAAGGACCTGTTCCGATTGGATTTTCATTATGCTTCCCATCATTACTTTTAGGAATAATAGCTGATTGTCTTGCCGTTAATGAATACAGGAAGTTAGAATTAGGCTCCTTTAATTTAATTACAAATGTGCTGGCATCTGGTGCTTCAGCTGATGCCACGTTATCGAAGTTATTGGACATTTTTTCCCCACCATTTTTCCCCATTAAACGGTCAAAGGAATATTGAATATCGTCCATCGTTAAGTCATCACCATTATGGAATTTCACTCCTTGGCGAATTTTGAATGTATACGTTAAACCATCCTCTGAAACTTCATAGCTCTCTGCAAGTCCTTCTTTTAAAGAACCATTTGTTTCTGGCGCCATTAGTCCTTCAAATAAATTCATAATCATTTGATACGAAATGGATGCTGTTGCCTTATGTGGATCTAAAAAATCCGGATCATCATTTACACGTACTACAATTTCCTGCGGCACATCTGCTGTAGTTTGTCCATCAGAACTATTAGAGCTCGTTGAAACTTTCTCTCCATCATTAGAACATGCACTTATGATGAATGCCATCATGAACATTAAGAGTATTACCCCACTGATTTTCAAATTCATTCCCGTTCCCCCTTCTCCTAAGTGCTTATCTTTTGAATGCTTGTATAGCTTTCCACCCCTGCCAATTTATCCGCCGCTTGAATACCAGCAAGAATAGCTTCCTCCATCACCTTAGTCGCTAAATGTCCCAAATAATCTAGCGCAAATGTCCTTTCTCCTGTACCTAACACAAAAATAGTATCGCCATCAAGCATCGTATGGACAGGATATATCGTTCGGGCAAGGGCATTTTGCGTAAGCTGGGCAATCTTTTTTGCTTCTGCCTTCGTTAATTTTGCATTCAACGCTACTACGCCAATGGTTGTATTCGTGCCAGCAAGTGCCTCTAATTGTGCATGCTGCTCGAGATAGTCACAGCAATCCAGCCACTGCCCTGTTTGAAGATTTCTCGCTCCCGCTAAAATTTGCCGTGTATTAGGATTCTTGACATCTCCTACTGCGTTAACAGCCACAATAGCCCCAGCAATAAGCCCATCCTTGCCCGCAATTGATGCACTGCCAAGACCACCCTTCATGGCAAAGTCTGGTCCTGCCAGTTTACCTACCGTTGCCCCATAGCCCGCGCCGATATTGCCATTTTGAAATGAACCTACTTGCGCAGCTTGAGCCGCTTCATAGCCCATTTGTGCTGTAGGTCGAGCTTGAGGATCACCGATAAATAAGTCAAAGAGGACGGCACTTGGCACAATTGGTATTTTGGCAACACCTACATCAACCCCAATCCCTTGCTCCTCTAAAAATCGCATTACTCCTGTGGCAGCATCTAATCCATAAGCACTGCCTCCTGACAGACAAATACCATGCACACGATCAATTTCATTAATGGGATCTAATGCATCCGTTTCACGAGTACCTGGTGCAGACCCTCGAACATCTACCCCACATACTGCCCCGCCATCCATTAATAGAGCCGTACAGCCTGTAATCCCCTCTTCGTTTTCACGATGCCCCACCTTGATACCTGGAACATCGGTAATATTGCCAAACATATCAACACCTCTATCCATAGATAAATTAAATATTCAGATTATTAATCATATAAAAAGCAGGCTACTCGCTGATTTGCATTTTCCTCCTGAAGCTTAGGTCTCTCCTGCCGACACCTTTCCATGACATGTGGACAGCGTGTATGAAAAACACAGCCAACAGGTGGATTGATCGGACTAGGTAGTTCACCTTGTAAAAGTACTTCTTGCTTTGACTCATCAAAATTGACGACTGGAATGGCAGATAGCAATGCCTGTGTATAAGGGTGCAATGGATGAGCGTATAGCTCCTTCTTCGTCCCAATTTCCACAACCCGTCCTAAGTACAACACCGCCACACGGTCACTTATATGCTTCACAACGCTTAAATCGTGGGAAATGAATAAATAAGTTAACTGAAATTCATCCTGTAAATCCATCATTAAGTTAAGCACTTGTGATTGCACCGACACATCCAATGCCGATACTGGCTCATCAGCAATAATGAATTCAGGGTGAATGGCAAGAGCTCTTGCAATCCCAATTCTTTGTCGCTGACCTCCTGAAAATTCATGTGGAAATTTATGCATGGCATCCTCAGGAAGCCCAACCTTCTGTAACAATTCCTTCACGCGCTCTTTTCGCTGTTCCTTCGTCAGCGTTAATTGTAATTTCATCGGTTCCTCAATAATCGCTCCAATGCGCATTCTGGGATTAAGTGAGGCAAAGGGGTCTTGAAAAATCATTTGCATTTGATTGCGATAAGATTGAAGCTTATTACCTTTTAAATGCTGGATCGGTTGCCCTTTATACAATACTTCCCCAGCTGTTGGTTCAACGAGCTTCAAAATTGTTCGCCCAAATGTAGATTTTCCTGAGCCAGATTCACCTACAATGCCTAGCGTCTCTCCCCGATAAATTTCAATGGAAATATCATCGACCGCTTTGACCATCCTTTTCTCTTCTTTCATAGACTTGCGTTTCACGGGAAAGTAAGCTTTTAAATGATTAATTTCCAGCAAAACTTCTTTCTCCGTCATGTGCCAGCTCCCCCTTCTCTGTGAATAAATGACAGCGCACTTTATGTGTCTCTTGAATATGGTGTATGGCAGGACTATCCTGATGGCATTGCGCCATAGCATGCGGGCATCGTGGTGCAAAGCGACAACCTTCTGGTAATGCATATGCGGGTGGCACAGTGCCAGGAATCGATGGCAGTCTTTTCACCTCTGTTTCAAGACTCGGCATTGTTTTTAGCAGCGCTGTCGTATAAGGGTGCTGGGGATTTAAAAAAAGCTCTCTTACAGGAGCTTCCTCCACTATTTGCCCTGCATACATAACCATGACACGGTCCGCTGTTTCTGCGACAACACTCATATCATGAGTAATGAATAAAATCGCCGATTGATGTTCTTCCTTCATTTTCATCATCAGCTTTAAAATTTGTGCCTGTACGGTTACATCCAATGCTGTAGTCGGCTCATCCGCAATTAATAGCTGGGGATTATTAGACATCGCAATGGCAATCATGACACGTTGCCTCATCCCCCCTGATAATTGGTGAGGATATTCGGCAATTACTTTCTCCGCGTTGGCAATCCCCACTTCCTTTAAGAATTGTAATGCTTTTTGCCAAGCATCTTTTTTTGAAACCTTTTGATGTCTACGAATGCCTTCAATCATTTGATTGCCGATCGTAAATACCGGATCTAATGAAGTCATAGGCTCTTGAAAAATCATACTAATATCATTGCCACGAATATGGCTCATCTCTTTATTTTTATAGGCTAATAGATTTTTGCCGTTTAAAGTGATAGTTCCTGCTGTAATTTCCCCAGGTGGGATTGGCAGTAAACGCATAATTGCTAAGGAGGTAATACTCTTGCCACTGCCCGATTCTCCCACTAATGCAACCGTTTCTCCTTTATGAATGGTAAAGTTCACATCGTCTACCACTTTTGCCTCTTTGCCATTCTTCAAATGGAATCGAATCGATAATTGATTGACCTCTAAGAGCACTTGTTTATCTTTTGCATGTTCCATAGGAGTCCCTCCCTGTCAGCGTTGAATAGGTGGTGCATAGCGTATGGCAATATTTTTCATTTGCGTATAGTTCCGCAGAGCAACAAAGCCCTTCTCTCGACCAATCCCGCTTTTTTTATAGCCTCCGAATGGCATTTGAATACCACCAGCTGCCCCATAATTATTAATAAATACTTGTCCTGCTTGCACACGACTCGCCACATAATGAGCTGTATCAATACTTTGTGACCAAACACCCGCTACTAAGCCATAATCTGTGCTATTGGCAAGAGTAATGGCTTCCTCCACGCTAGTAAATGTTAAAACCGTCAACACGGGTCCAAAAATTTCCTCCTGCGCTAAAGGATCATTCGGCTGTACACCATCTAGTATAGTTGGCTGCACATAGAAGCCATTTTCATACCCTTCTATCGTCAATGGCTCACCACCAGTGATGACATAGCCATCTTTCTTTGCTTGCTGTAATAATGTAGTAATTTTTATATACTGACGTTCATTGAGTAACGGCCCCATATCCATGTCCGCCTCACCAGGCCCCACCTGTATCGCTTGAAATTTTTGTATTAATTGCGGGAGAAATGTATCTTTTATACTTTCTTCAATGAGCAATCGAGCCCCAGCAGAACATGTTTGCCCTGAATTTTGAATAATAGCCCGTACAACGCCCTCCAATGCTTGCTCTATATTGGCATCCGCAAAAACAATATTGGGTGATTTTCCGCCAAGCTCTAATGTTACAGGGACAACATTTTCCGCTGCCGCCTTCATCACTGCAACACCAGTAGGCACCGACCCCGTAAAGGTAATATGATTAATATCAGGATGTGATGTTAAATACGGACCCACATCTCGTCCTAAGCCAGTAATATGTTGAAAGATCCCTTTTGGCAGTTTTTCTGCAAGCCACTCCGTGATGGCATGTGTTGTAAGTGGCGTATCTTCCGCACTTTTCACGATAACTGCATTGCCTGTAGCAATGGCCGCAGCGACACTTCGTGCTGTAATTTGAATCGGATAGTTCCATGGCACGATATGTACAGTAATACCAACGGGTTCGAGCACTACTGCATTCAATAGGCCCTCCTCAATTGGAATCGTATCCCCCATCACTTTATCAGCCGCTCCACCGTAAAATTCAAAATACCGAGCCGCCGCTTCAATATCTGCCCTAGCTTGCGTTAAAGGTTTTCCGACATCACGGCATTCTAGTAAACTCCATTCCTCGGCATGCTGACGAATATAATGAGCGAAGTCGATTAATAACTGGCCTCGTTCAAAAGCTTTCCATTGACGCCATTCATCACTTTCAAAAGCTCTACGTGCTGATCGCACCGCTTCTTCTACATGCGCTTGAGTCGCATTACTAATTTGCGCAATGATTTCTCCTGTTGATGGATTCCCCACATCTAGCAATGCTTCTGCATCACCATAAATCCATTCCCCATTAATTAACATAGGAATATTTTTCATCGTACCCCTCCTATAATCCACGACCACCATCTACATGTAAGGTCGTCCCAGTGACCATGCTAGCTGCATCAGACAATAAATAACTAACTGCTCCTGCTATATCAGAAGGCTTCACCAATCGTCCTAGTGGGACAGATTGCACAAACACACTTTGCTTTGTTTGCTCGACATCGGCGCCCTGTGCGGCAAATTGTCCGAGCATTTGTGTATCAGCAGGCCCAGGATGAATCGTATTAACACGAATTTGGTTTGGTGCCAGCTCAATCGCTAGCCCTCTCGTAAAGCTTTCCGCTGCACCCTTCGATGCAATATAGGCTTGTAAGCCAGGTCTAGGGCGAACTGCTGATATTGAAGCAATCGTAACAATAGACCCCTTTTGCTTTTTTTTCATAAAAGGGACAACAGCTTTTGCTGTAATAAATAAACTTTTCACATTGACATCCATTAAGCGATTCCACTCATCCATTGTTACTTGTTCAATTGGCGTAGCTGCCTGTGCAATCCCAAGTGCATTGACCAGCCCATCAATTCTCCCGTACTTATCAAAAATTTGCTGGAAGATGTTATTCACTCGCTCCTCCTGCAATACATTGACTTCAAAGCATTGCAGGGAGTCATGTGTTAAATCTGACAGCGCCTTTACAGATAAATCAAGCCCTATGACCAGATTACCCTGCTTAAGCTGCTCTTCCATAATGGCTTTTCCCATTCCGCCACCTGCACCTGTCACAACAATCACCTTTGGCTCAGTTGTCATACTATACCCCCCCTGCTGTTAAAGTCATATGAATGATTTCCTGACAAATTGCATCGCCCATTTGTGCTGTTGTTGCTTGTCCACCAATATCAGCTGTTTTCACGACGCCTTCTTCTAGCACTTTACTAATAGCTTGGACAATCAATTGTTCTAAATCCTTTCTACCTTGATGTCCAAGTAGTAAGGCGAGCGACCATATTTGAGCGATTGGATTGGCAATTCCCTTGCCAGCTATATCTGGCGCTGAACCATGCACAGGCTCAAACATAGATGGAAATGTCTTCTCTGGATTTAAGTTTGCAGACGGGGACAAGCCCAGCCCCCCAACAATGGCAGAGCCTAAATCAGATAAAATATCGCCAAATAAATTTGAAGCCACAACGACTTCAAAATCCTGTGGTCGTTCGACAAAATAAGCGACTAATGCATCAATATAAATGGCTTCAAGCTGTAGTTCTGGTGCAACTTGTGTCACCGTTTTTCTGGTATGCTCATCCCAAAATTTCATGGAATGAATAATCGCATTAGATTTCGTCGCGCTTGTCAGCTTGGTTTTCCCATGCTGCTGAGCATATTCACAGGCTGCTCGAACAATTTTTTCAATCCCTATACGCGTCATAATCGTATTTTGAATCGTCATTTCTTGTGGCTGCTGTTGATACAATCGACCCCCACTATCCGAATATTCACCCTCAGCATTTTCTCGGAAAATGACAAAGTCAATCTCGTTCTCGCCAGCTAGAGGTGAGGAGATCCCAGGCAATGACTTTATGGGACGGAAATTCACATACTGCTGGAAATTTTTCCGAATCGGCATTATCAGTTCCCATACCGTGACATCATCTGGTACGCGAGCATCCCCAATAGCTCCAAATAAAATCGCATCATATTTTTGTAGTGTCTCAAGTGCACCCTCTGGCATCATGCGGCCGTGCGCTAAATAGTAATCAGAGCTCCACGGAAAAATCGTCGTTGTCATTTGTAAGGATGAATCCCGTTCTTGCAAACATTTTACAACCTTTAATGCTTCCTGCATGACTTCTTTTCCGATGCCATCCCCTGGTATAACCGCCATTTTTATTGTTGTCATTGTGCATCACCAGCCAAAAATTTTAATGCGGCTAAACGATAAATGGCTGTTGTTTCCGCCAATTCTTCAATATCTACATATTCATTGATTTGATGAGGAATTTCACGATCTCCTGCACCAACCGTCACTATTGGAATACCATGGACATGAAGAAACGTACCATCTGTTGCACCAGGAACACCATTATATTTTGGTTCCTTTTCTGTCACCTCTGCCACTGCCTCGTAAATGGCCTGTACAACAGCTTCCTCCTTAGCCGTTGCTGTAGCTGGTCTATTATCAAGAATCGTTAGTTCCACATTAAAATCCGGATCATCTGCCTGTAAGCGTTTAATAATCGCGTCGATTTTTCCTAGTAGTTCATCATGATCTTGGGCAGGAACAGTACGAATATCAAGCGTCGTCATACAGTGATCAGGAATGACATTGATTTGTGCATCTCCTTTAACAGGCGCACGTAATATCGTTGGAGTAATGGATGGCCAATTCAGCATCGGGTCACGTCCTAATCGAGCCTGCTCCTCTTTTTCTAGCTTCTCCAGCTCTACAATCAATCGTGCCATACGCCAGTTTGGATTAATGCCACTCCACGAGATCGCTCCATGTGCCATCTTACCGAAAATATCAACCTGTAAACGAATTGCCCCACGCTGTGCAATACATACATTATTTTCCTGTGGCTCGCAAATAATAGCCCCATCTACTCCGTCTGCCCAGCCGTTTTTAATAAAATGTTTAATGCCTAGCATAAGCCCTTCTTCATCACAAGGAATACATAAAATAATCTTGCCTGTAAACTCTTCCTGATCTAGTAGTAATGATTGACAGGCAGTAATCATACAAGCGAGATTGCCCTTCGTATCATTCGTTCCTCTGCCATACATACGCCCTTCAACAATCTCTGCTCCAAATGGATCATAGGCCCATGCATCTCGATTGCCTTCCGTCACAACATCTGTATGCCCCTCAAAAAGTAGTGTTTTCCCAGGCTTGCCCGAATCAATAATACCAATAACATTCGGTCGTCCTGGCACAACCTCCTCTACATGTGTCTCAATGCCAATATCCCGTAAATACGCAGCAACAACGTGTGCCACCTCTTCTTCATTACCCTTTGGATCATTCTCACGGTAAACGCTTTCAATTCGTACTAGCTTTTGTGTTAACGCGATGACCGCCTCCCGATCTCGCACATACGATTTGGTTGTTTTTAAACTAGTTACTGTCATGCAAAGGACCTCCTATTTTAGGGAATATTCTGAATTTACGTTATTTTAACATTGACCCTTCTCTATGAAACTAGACAATATGTTAATGATTCATAGAATGACCTTAACTTTTTGTTTAGCAATAAATCGCTAAAAAACAACTTTTTTTTCTACTTTATACTGATTTTTGATAATTCGGAGTGTGAGCATCTATGATTATCCAGGATATTGAGTGACTTCATTTCTTTGGAGTAAAACTCTCCCCTCAAAATAAAAAAACCAGCGGCTGCTGGTTTTTCTTACATAATTATTGTTGGCGGGATTCGGTCATTTGCTTCCAAACCGAGCCTTTTGCTTCTTCACCTTGCTCGATACGGGCAATGGCCATTTTCACTTGTAGCTTTACTTCGAATTCTTTATCATCTTCAGCCGCTTTTAATACTGGTAATGATTGTTCTGTACCGACCTCATATAAATACATCGCTGCACGCCAACGTACCAATTTGTTCTTATCTTGTAGGGCTTGCTGCATGGCGCTTTCAAATTCTACAAAGCCAAGGTCGCTCATACAGTCGCCTGCTGTACGTCGCACGGCAGCACTTTTATCCTGAAGAGCTCTTTCTAAATACGGAACTACCATAACATCTTCAACCATCCCTAAATATACAGTTGCTAGTCGACGAATGGACATTTGCTCATCCTGTAAAGCTAAATCTAAAAGTGGTAAATCATCCAGCTCCGGATCAGCCATTTGGTCTAATAATTGGAAGCGTTTCTCCCATTCAGGTTGTTGGAACTGCTCCACCGTTATTTTCAGCTTATTTGATTTAACGATAGCTTTTTCATCATCATTATTAATCGCAGCAACAATTTCTGCTAATCGTTCTGCAGAATATGTGACATTAATTTCCTGTTTGACCGCTTCTGCGACTTCTTCTAGTTCACCATAGCGCACACCATAATCAATCCATTTACGCTGGAAAATATAGTTTTCATCTACTGCTGATTCAATAATTTGATTAAAAGCCTCGACAAAACGATCACCACAGCTCACACGATGTTCACGTTGGTTATCAAACACTTTTACTTGTAGAGGTACTTGCTTATAAAACTGTACATGGACATAAACTTCCCCGTAAAACTCGTTAGCTACTATTGTTTCATCTTGCGTTTCGACGTCTTCACCTAATACTTGACGGATACTTGCTAAAATACCTTCCCATGCATATTTGGCATTACGCTCCACAGCAAAGAAATCAGCAACATGATAAACGCCCTTTATCCCTTCAATCGCTAAAATAGCTGCTGCTTCGCCAGTTGCTTCATCTTTATTATCCTTTGTAAAATTATAGCTTTTCCCGAACGGTAGCTCTGTATCAACAACAATCTTCATAGAATTAGGACTTGGTGTCGGTTCAATTGTAATAATCTTCATGTCTATCGCTCCTTATCCGTTAACAATTTCATCTAAATAAGACCATCTTTCAATCAGATGCTCATACTGTGCATTTAGCTCATCCAGCTTAGCTGTTAATTCCTGTAGTTTTGTAAAATCTGAACCAGCATTAGCGATTCCCTCTTCAGTCTCCATAATAGCTGTTTCTGTTTTTTCAATATCATCTGCAATCGTTTCCCATTCTTTTTGCTCTTTAAACGATAGCTTTTTCTTGTCGGATTTTGGTTTTTCAGACTTCGGCTTTTCAGCTTTCGGTACCTCAACTTTTGCAGTAGCAGTATGCTCACGCTTCTCCAAATACTCACTATAAAGGTCCAGTGTTTCCTCTACCTGCCCTTTTCCATCCAAGATCCATAGCTTTTTCGCAATACGGTCTAGGAAAAAACGGTCATGGGAAATCGTGATGACTACGCCTGGGAAATGCTCAATGAAATCCTCTAGCACGCCCAATGTTTCAATATCTAAATCATTGGTTGGCTCGTCCAATAATAAAACATTAGGCTGCTCCATTAATAAACGTAATAAATGAAGGCGCTTGCGCTCACCGCCAGATAATTTACCAATTGGTGTACCGTGAGCATGTAGTGGGAATAAAAAGCGCTCTAGCATTTGAGCCGCAGAATAGCGTACACCCTCTGCATCTGTAATATCATTCGAAGCCTCACGTATATATTCAATCATACGCTCATTTTCATTCATTTTCGGTAAAGTTTGCTTGAAATGGGCTAGCTTCACTGTTGATCCAACAAGAATTTCACCTTGATCAGGTGAAAGTTCTCCTGCTAGCATGTTCAATAAAGTAGATTTTCCTACACCATTTGAGCCGATTATGCCAATACGGTCACCTTGCTGGAGCAAAAATGAAAAGTTATCTAAAATCTTTTGCTGCCCAAATGCTTTCGAAATACTTTCTGCCTCCAGCACTTTACGCCCCAGACGTGTTGTAGCGAGGCCCATTTCCAATGAAACGTCCTCTGATTTACGCTCTAGATTTTCCTCCAACTTTTCAAAGCGTTGGATACGCGCTTTTTGTTTAGTGGAGCGCGCCTTCGCACCGCGACGAATCCATTTCAACTCTGAACGATAACGGTTGCGATCCTTCTGAGCAGAAGCCGCCTTCATTTCCTCACGGATGGCACGGGCCTCTAAAAAATCACCATAATTTCCTGTATGACGATACATGGTTTGATCAGCTAGCTCGTATATATGTGTTGATAATTCATCTAAGAAATAACGATCATGGGTAATAAAAATAACTGCGCCCTTTAGTCGTAGCACCATCTCTTGAAGCCACTCTGTTGCTTGCACATCCAAATGGTTGGTCGGCTCATCTAATAAGTAGAGATCTGCTGGTTCAATTAATACTTTAGCCAAGGCTACTCGTTTTTGCTGACCGCCTGAGAGCGTTAGCACTTCTTTATCAAATGTTTCAATGCCTAGCTTTGTTAAGGCCGTTTTGGCAAGCGCGTTGACATCCCATGCCTGCTCTTCATCCATACGCTGTTGCAAGCCAAATAAAGTCTTTTGCAAACCTTCAGATGTTGGATTTACTGCCAGTGCAGCCACTGTTTCCTCATATTGACGATTTAATTGTAAAACCGGTGAGTCACCAGCAAAGACCGCTTGTAAAACCGTTTCTCCTGATTGAAATGTCGGTTCCTGTGGTAAATAAGCGACACGATATTTATTGGGGCGATCCATTGTGAGGGTATCTGCTTCGATATCCTCTGCTAAGATCGATAACAGGGTCGATTTCCCCGTACCATTAATACCGATTAAGCCTGCTCGCTCGCCCTCATAAATGGTAAATTCAATATTTTCAAAAAGCGTTTTATCGCCCACAGTTTTTGTTAAATTTTGTACAATTAAATGACTCATTCCACTATTCCATCTCTTTCATGTTAGGTATTGTTCATGCCCACACTACTTTTATGTAGACGATTATTGATATCCAATATTCATCATAACATCAATTGATAGGTAAACAAAGAACAACAAACTGTCAATGGTTTGTCCTAGCAATGTTCCTATTCTCCTGTAAATACGTGTGCATTATCTGACAAAGTATAATAATTCCTCGCTCTAGGTCCTGTGGTTCTGGATAGGAATAACTAATTCTCATATGGTGATATTGAGGCTCTCCCGGATAACAAGCAGAGCTGGGTAAAAAAGTAATATGTGCTTGCTGTGCTTTAAACAACAGTTCATCTGTATTGCCATTACAAGGCAAAGACACCCAAATATTTAACCCCCCTTTTGGTTCCATCCACGTAACGCCTTGTGGTGCATATCTGTTCAATAAAGCAATCGTCTGATCTCTTCTTACTTCAAGCGCAATACGTAATTTTTCTAAATGGACATGCATGCGGTCTGATCGTAAGAAAGGAATCAGTGCCTTTTGTGTTAATAGTGGATTGCCCGAATCGGCAAATGATTTCGCTGATAAGAGCCGTTGATGGACAGTACCATTCGAGATGATTGCTCCAATTCTACAACTAGGGGCTAACGATTTGCTAAATCCCTTTAAATAAATAACATGACCACTTTCATCTAATGCTTTAAGAGTAGGTGGTGGTGGATTATTGTCAAAATAAATTTCATTCCATGAATCATCCTCTACAATAAGAAAGCCGTATTGTTGGGCAAGGTCTAGTAACTCTCTTCTTCTAGCTTTGCTTAAAACAGTTCCTGTAGGATTCTGAAATGTTGGGTTTGTATAGATCAGCTTTGGTTGTTTGCTTAAACATAATGTCGCTAGAATAGTTATCTGCATACCTTCTTCATCTACTGGAATGGGAATAATATGGGCTCCGCGATTTCTAAAGACATCGATGGCTGCTGTATAGGTAGGAGCTTCGGTAATGACAATGTCTCCTGGTCCAATAAATGTTCTAGCCACTACATCAATACCTTGTTGCACACCATTTGTCACAATAATTTCTTGAGGCGTTGTTTCAATGTCACCATATTGTTGTACATAGTCCCGAATTGCCTTTCGTACATCTTCATCACCTTGTACAGTCCCATAGCGCGTAACAATCTGAGGATCCGCGAGTAAAGTTGCCACGATTTCATTCGTCAAATAAACTGAGGGCAATAACCCCGGATGGATGGTCGCACTTGAAAATTTCATCGCATACTCTGTTCCTTTATTTAATATGGATTGTGAACGTTGAATGTAGTCGGGGATCGCTAATTGCCAATTATAATTACGTTGGCTCATATGCATGCTACCCTGTTCATTTTTTCGCACGAATGCCCCCTTGCCATGCATCACTTGAATATACCCATTTCTTTCTAATAATGCATAAGCCTTACTGATCGTTACGGGGCTCACTTGATTTTCTTTAGAAAAGCTCCGTATAGAAGGTAATTGACTTCCCTCCTGTAAAAAGCCTGATCGTATTTTTTCTGCCATAATATTTGAAATCTGATGGATTAAGGTTTGATCTGATTGACGATTTAGCTTTATTTTCATTTTCCCTCCAACTGTTATAGTCCTAATTTGACTGTTATATATATCACTATATAGTGTAGAGGCAGAAATAGCTAAATATAAAATGAAGGGGAATGATGATACATGACGAACATGAAGCAAGATCAGGAAAATATTGAAACGATTTTAACGGATGTAGTGCACCATGCAGCCAAGTTTTTTAGCAGTCTTGAAGAAAGAGCCGTAACAAGTCAAGCCTATAACGTACCTGCTTCAACACTTTCTGAAGTAGGACATGGCGCTCAGTCGACACTTCAATACTTTTCACAGCATTATGCTGAAGGCTTAAGCGGCAGTGCAGGTTCAAGATATTTAGGGTTTGTTACAGGTGGAGCTACGCCTGCTTCGATTGTTGGAGATTGGTTAGTCAGTATTTACGATCAAAATCTATCCAATACGCAGGATTCTGTAGCAGGCTCAATGGAATTAACGACGATTGATATGTTAAAAGATTTATTGCTATTGAGTGAGGATTATCAGGGAACATTTGTCAGCGGGGCTACGATGGCTAATTTCGTAGGACTTGCTCAAGCAAGAGAGTGGGTGGCGCAATACTATGGGAAAAGCACTGCGATGGATGGGTTATTTGATATCCCACCGATAAAAATCGTCAGTGGTACGCCGCATTCGAGTATTGTCAAAGCAACTTCTATGCTTGGCCTTGGTCGAAAGTCTATTCATCTTATTCCATGTCAAGAACAGCGTGAAGCGATCGATATTACAAAATTACAACAGTTTCTCGAAGACAATCAACAAGAACCTTGTGTTGTCGTAGCAAATGCGGGAACCGTCAATACGGTTGATTTTGATGATTTACTAGCAATTGGCAAGCTAAAAAAGCGCTATAATTTCTGGCTTCATGTAGATGCGGCTTTCGGAGGCTTTGCTGCGTGTTCACCCAAGTACTATCACTTAGTCGAGGGCATTAACTATGCTGATTCGATTACGATTGATGCACATAAATGGCTGAATGTCCCTTATGATGCGGCTATGCAATTTACCCGACATCAATCGTTACAAGTAGCCGTATTTCAAAACAATGCTGCCTACCTTGATAGCTCGCTTGAAAATCCGAATTTTAGTGATCTTACCCCTGAAAATTCACGACGATTCCGTGCGTTGCCAGCTTGGTTTTCACTTCAAGCTTATGGTAAAAAGGGCTATCAACAGTTAATCGAACAAAATGTACTGCTAGCTCAGCAACTTGGACAAAAAATAGAGCAAAGTGACCAATTTACTTTGCTAGCACCTGTTCGTTTAAATGTTGTGTGCTTTGCCATCAATCATGAAGCACTGACAGTCGAAATGAACAAACAATTTTTGAAGACATTAAATCAACAAGGCAAAGTGTTCATGACACCAACTCTTTACCAAGGTGTGCCAGCTATGCGTGCGGCTTTCAGCAATTGGCGTACAACCACAGAAGATCTAACAATTATTTGGGAAGCACTAACGACAGCTATACAATCCTTTTTCCACGAGTCCCTTTAATTTATGATAAAAGCTATCAGTGTACCTTAAATGGCCACTTAATATACTTGTCCAAATTTAATAAATGAGTCTATTGTGATTGAAAGGGTTTGATGCGCGCCACCTTTTCGTTCAACAGTAATTTTTAAATAAAATACTGCTGCGAAATACTTGCAGAAACCAAAAAAATGCTCGGTGCTCAATTAAAAAAACACCTAGCATTTTTTATCTTTAGTGAAAGTTATATGAAAATGAAGCTACATATGCTCTTATTTCAGTTGTTGATGTCTGGAGTTATGCTAAGAACACAGAAGAATCTACTGATATAACTACAATACCTGAAATGTGATTATCCATATTAAAATTGAACATTCTCAGTTCCTGAAAGACTAGTTTTTACATCTAAAAATTGAGTATCTGTACTTACATTAAACTGATTTGCTTTGGTTATCCAAATTAGAGTCTGATTTTATATACCAATATAGTCATATATAGTAAAATGATATTATATGCCATAGTTAGTTTTGGGGGAATCAAAATTGCCGAAAAACAAAGTTAACGTTTTGAAAATGAATAATTTGTACAAACGGTTTATAATGTCAACATTATGCTTACTAACACTTACTGGTTGTACTAATCAAGAGACTACAAATAAGTTAAACAGAAATGAAGAAATACATGATACAAAGGAAATGAAAGAATTATCTGCTGAAGATCAAAAGCGTCAAGAAAAAGCTGAAAACATTGAGAAAAGTATAATTGAACTTATCGAACAGGAAAACTATTTAGATACAATCACCCATTATAAAAATTCATTTATTAAAAATGTCGATAAAAAATTAAAACCAACAGAAAAAACGATTGAACTTTATAATATTGCTGTTGAAAAATATATAGAAAAGGCTGAAACCTTTAATTACTATGATTATAATCTTTTATCGCTAGATATGGAAAACTTAAATGAAAATGTTCTATCTCTTATAAATAAAAAATTTCCAACAAACATTGAAGAAATTGAAGCATTTATAAAAAATAACGAAGAAGAAGCACGTGAAAGTTATGCAAATATGAAAGCTGAAAATGAAGCAAAGGAAAAAGCTAGAATAATTGAGGAAGCCAAAAATCGAGTATACATAGGAATGACAAAAGAACAAGTTCTCGCTACTAATTGGGGCAAACCTAATGATATTAACCGAACGATTACTACTGATCATATATCAGAACAATGGGTGTATTCCGCATATGATAAATATCTTTATTTTGAAGATGGAATATTGGTAGCAATACAAGATTAATGTCCAGAAGTATCTGAATAGCGAAACAGTCCTCTGGTATATCACGATTAATCATCAATGCTTCAAAGAACAAGGTGATGCGACAAAAGCCGAGGAAAAGGTGATGCACCCCAAAAGTTAGAGTAGAAAATCTAACCTTTGGGGTGTTTTTATATGACAAAATATTAAGATGAATTTATATTTTTAAAAACTGTTAAAGAATAGAAGTCAATTTTAAATTATTTTTACTATTTAATAAGATGATTCTTTTGATTCTATACTAATTCAATTGTTCCATTATGAAATAAAATTTTTATCATTGCCTTGATAATAAAAAAAGAATTGTAAATAAAGTAAGTAAGTTATTAGAGAATGTTAAAATTGACACACCCGAAGATGAAGTTAGGACGCTTTTTAAAGGGTTATGCGGTGTAAAAACAAAATCCGATTTTAAAAAAACCCGTCGCAAAAGGATATTGTTTAATACATTCTTTTACGTTTTTGCGATAACAACACTATGCGAGTGCTACAGATTTCATCCAATAAAACTGCAGCTTACAATAAAATGATTATGTCAAACAAATATGCTAATGAAGCGCACGAAGGTAGTGACCCCTTAAAGTTAGAGTTTTTATTATGCAGCTAATTGGCTGGCATGTTTTCGGAAATTTACCGGACTCATGCTGGCCAGTTTTTGTTTAATACGAACATTATTATAATAATTGATATAATCATTTATTTTCTTTTGTAATGCTTTATAAGAGATTAATTGTTCTCCATAATACATTTCCTGTTTTAGTAAGCTAAAGAAGTTCTCCATGGCCGCATTGTCTGCGCATGTTGCTTTACGAGACATACTTTGAAAAATCCTGTTCTGCCTTAATGTTTTCGCCCACGTATTGTGTTGATAGTGCCATCCTTGATCGGAATGAATTGTTGTCCGATATTCAGCACGCTTTAGAATAATTGGAAGTGCTTGTTTAAGTGAATCTAACACAAAATCTAGGCTTGGCCGTTTTGACATACTAAACCCAATAATCTCACCATTATATAAATCCATGATCGGACTTAAATATAATTTTTCATCATCTGTACATTTAAATTCAGTTACATCAGTCACCAATTTTTGAAGGGCATATGACGTTCTGAATCTACGATTCAAAAGGTTTTTAGCGACTTTCCCAACTGTTCCTTTGTATGATTTATAGCGTGATTTACGTACGAATTTTACACATTTTAACCCTAGGTTTTTCATGATTCGTTGTACCTTTTTATGATTAATTGTATGTCCTTGCACTCTTAATTCCGCATGAATTCGGCGGTAGCCATATCGACCTTCATGTTTTTCAAAAGTCTCTAAAATCAAGACTTTCCACTCTATGTCTGGATCCTTTTGCCCCATCAGTTTAATATGATAATGATACGTCGCTTCTGGAATATCCACTTGTTTTAAAATATCTTTTAATCGAAATCCTTCTTGTTTAAGTTCGAAGGCGATGGCAGCTTGTGCTTTTCGAGGAAGGCATCTTGATTCTCCCGAAAAGCCTTCAACTTTTTTAAATACGCCACCTCTAAACGAAGCAGTTCATTTTCGCGTTCTAGCTGCTCCTCACGTGACATTGTTTTTTCTTGGTTATTCGCTGTGGACTTTTGTTTCTTAGACATAGACGGGCGCCCCTTTGAATTTTTTTGCAGGCCCTCTATCCCTTCTTTTAAAAACCGATGATACCAACTGGCAACTAAAGTTGGATCATTCAAGTTAAAGTGAATCGCAGTATCTTGATAGGAAGCACCTGTTCGTTTCATAAAGTTTAATACATCTATTTTAAAATGAACAGAATAAAACTGCTTCGTTTTCTTAACTAATAAGCCGTTACGTCCAAACTCTTTATAAGCACGTACCCATCTCCTTAATGGAGAATCACCTATACCATATTTCTTCGCTATCGCTCGATATCCTATAGACCCACTTAAATATTCTTGAACCACCATCAATTTAAATTCTTCACTATATTTAGTCATAAAAATCACCCCAAAAGTTAGTTTTTCACTCTAACTTTTGGGGTGCAGTACCGAACCGCCCTTCAATTGAAAGGCGGTTCGTGTTGTTTTATTGACCAATTTCATGTTGTAATTGCTTTAAAAAGCTTTCCATAAATTGATGACGTTCAAGTGCCATTTGCTTGCCCTTTTCCGTTACCATTAAATCCTTTAGGAGCAATAGCTTTTCGTAAAAGTGAGTGACAGATGACGTATTTTTTTGACGATATTCTGATTCCGACATGTTAGTACGTGCTTCTTCATCCTTATCATAAAGCTTGCGGTCTTTCGCACCACCATATGCAAATGTTCGAGCGATGCCAATTGCTCCAATCGCATCTAAACGGTCTGCATCGCGAACGATTTTCGCTTCCAAGGATGTAGCCTCTAGCTCATTTCCACCATTAAACGATACTTGTGCAATACAATCTCGAATATGTTGCTTTTTTTCCTCGCTAACAGGGAGCTCTGCAATAAGCTGTTCCTCCTGTTCCTTACTATCGGTATACTTTTTGTCGCTCACATCATGCAACAGCACTGCAATTTTTACAACTTCGTCATCTGCTACTGGCTCTGTATGTAAAATCGCTAGTGCATTTTGATAGACACGCTCAATATGTTGGAAATCATGGCTAGCGTCAAACTGTTCATAAATTTCACGTACTTTACTCATTAAATAATCCATAGTTCAAACTCATTCCCTTCCTACACGATTATACTGTATTTATAGCCCCCACGAAAAATAAAAAATCAATACCTTTTCAATTGACTAATTTTTCAGAATATTATAAGATAAAGGTGCAGAACAAACATTTTGTTCTGCACCTCATATTTTTCAGCTATGTACAAACAGCTATGTGTTTGACAGAATGAATATCAACTTCAGCGGGCTTACAATTGAATAGTATGTTTGCAAGATGACATAAGTAAAGAAAACCAATCATCAAACAAATAAAAGTGAACACTTTCCCTTAGAAATTCTTTGTTTAACCCGCATAGCATGATGTACAGCCGAAAATTGTGAACAACAAGTTAGTTGTTTTTGCGACCAATAGGTTTTCATTAAATGGAAGCCATGTGTAATTGTTTTTCGTTATTGGTTGCTGCCTTCTTCAAGTTGTATGAACGTAGCTCCTCCCTTTAATGAAAATCGTACACAATGATGACTGCCTGTTTATGAAACCAGATGAATGAGTCGTACAAACACCATGAAGATTCATGTAAGCCAAAATTGTTAGAAGTTATAAAGGAAGTAGGAACGATCGTGATAAAATGTAATACCTTCCCGCTGAAGGACGAATAAAAGCTGCCCATCTTACAGTCATGTAGATGATGGCAGCTTTTATTATGTTATTTGCTAGTTAACAGTAGATCCTACAACACGCCCTTGATGACCTCATCAATTTCTTTTAATAGCTCTTGATTTTGCATCGTTGAACTTAATTTTAAATGAGATTGATCAACATGGATGACCGCCACATGCATGCCTTCTTTTATACTCGCACTTGGAACTGGCAGCATCTTTTCCGTATCAAATGTCATGATAAGATCTGGAAATTTCGATTGTAGCTGTCCTTCTTTCGATAACGTCATGTATTCATTCCAGAAAGTCAAATCGTAATCGCCAACGGATAATTTCCCTACGTCAAAGCCATTTTCCTTCGTTAATGAATAATGTTGGACCTTCCCCGTTACGATATGCACCCCATTCAATTGCTGTAAAATAAAGGTCAATTTATCGTCAAAGGTTTGTCCATTGAGGAAACGATAGCCAAGCTCAATAGCCATTGTAATGGCATTCGGTGCCCCATGTTTCTGTAAATAATCTATCGTCACAGGATTCCTCGTCACACCTACTAACCCTCCTGCTAAAATCGACGCTTGTCGTGCTGTTTTAGCCGTATTTTGTAGTGGGCCTTCCACAAACCCTTGGACCGCAAAGTCATTTTTACCACCTGCGTAAAATTGCACTGATTGATAGTCTTGCTGTTCATGAAGATTTAAGGAACCCATAATACCCGTTGGATGTGCCCGCCCATTACACGGAGCATCCACGACAGGCACCTTTAATAAAACTGACTGCAACCAGCCATTAATCGTTGTGATGGCACCATTTTCATTGGTAATGATGCCTTTTAGACGGTGATTGGTATGTGCATTCATATTACGATAGCTCCAGCAAAGCTGTTCGTTTGAAATATATTGATCGGCTGCTGAAGGTGCGCCTACCATTGCCACACACGCTACTAAATCTTCGCCATCTAATTCTGTCATGTCGACTATTTGAGGTTCCCCGGCTGCAAAAATTTCCTCCACCAGTTTAAGTCCTTCCTCTAGGAGGCCACCTCCGCCTCCGCCAAGGATTGCACCTCCATAAACCGCTGCAATTCCATCCTCATATGTTAATACTTTTGCCATCGATCATTACTCCTTTCTATTTCCCTATTTTTAGAATAGAAGAGAAGAAGCTGTATAAAGCATCCCCAGCAATAACACCTGCTGCAAAGACTGTCATTTCAGATTCTCTCTTACCTTTCGTCACATACGTGAAAATAACACGAAGTAAGATACCTGCTAATACCGCCCATCCAGCAATTGGATTGATCAGTAATAAACCTGTCGCAAAAAGAATACCCATTTGTCGTTTCGAGCCACCAATCAATTGGATCAATGCCCCTGGAATAGCCCAAATCATTAGTTGTTTCGCTACATCCCCTGTCACACCAGATTGAATAGTTGCCGCATAAACATGGTTAACAGGTGCTACTAAATCTTGTGCAAAATAGGATTTGTAGGATAGTAAAACAACAATAGCAGAAATAGAGAACGCCAACATACCAGCGATCATTTGCTGTTTACGCCCTTCTTTTTCTAGTGCTGGATCACTACCATTTCCACGAAGAATAAAACCAGTTTTCAAATCATAACCCATATCCGCAAATGCTACCCCTGTAGCTGCACTATAACCTGCTAACAAAGCAAGCGCTGGCGCAGGGAAGCCTATTAAAATACCAACAATCAGTGTAATAAATGCCACTGCAAACGCTGGAAACCACCCCGCATGCATTGCTGCGATACCAACGATAAGCTCATGGACAAATGCTGCGATCGTTGCAAATAGGATGAATCCTATTAACATCCCAAATGACATATGTGTGATAATGCCGCCTAAAATAGCAATTAATAAGGCAATCGCTAAATAGGCAATAAACCCAACACCGAACCCTTGACGAATTTCTTTCGTATCTTTTGAATAGCTTAACTCTTCTGACTTTTTAGCAGCGCGTTTCCCTAATAGGGTGAAAGCTACTTGGAATAGAGCTACGATGCCTGCACCAATCATAATGCCATGTGGAATATAATAAGCATTTAAATCAATATTAAATAATTGAACCGAATAACCTCTAAGTAAAAGCCCAATCCCAAACATCGTAAGCGCCCAAATATTACCGATAAACGCTACCCCAAAAGCAGACATCGGAATTTTAAGAATAGATCCCACGATACCGATTAATACACCACCAATTAATACTTTGGCATTTTTACCACCTTTATCGCCAGCCTTAATTGCTTCAGCTGTCGCAATCCCTGGTGGCCAAGTACCTGCTGCTGGGAAAATTTTTGTATCAAAAAATTTATATAATAATAAAGCATCCACAAACATCGCTAAAATAACACCGATAAACAACGGTAATACTAAATTTTCATAGCCCAAAACGTATGGAATACCAATTGGCAACATTAAGCTACTCGCTGCACTAAAAGTAGCTGATGAAATGGCCGTTTGAATAATATTTTGTCTATGCACCGATTTAAATGCAATTAATTTGCCAATTGGAATTCTTCCTAAAATCATCGCAAATATTGCCCCAACGATTGATGTATTAGCAGAAATCCCCAAAGTCGTAATCAGCTGTATCCCGATAATAGCCCCAACTACAGATGTTAAAACAATCATTAGTAGCGTTACAGGCTCCAAAGCCCGTGGATGTAATACTTTATTATTCATACTGTCAGCTCCCCTATTGCTGTTATAGTTTTGAAATATGCGATTGTATCTGATGAACTACTTTCACTAACTGGTCAAGCATATATTTCTCCCTTTGATCATCTATATCGTATACTAATCCAGAAATTGTAAGAGATGCGATGATTTCTTTTTTATAGTTGAATAACGGTACACTGATGCCAAAAGCGTGTTCATTGTATTCACCAACGGTTACACACCATTTATTTTGGCGTATACTTTGTAGCTCTTCCCTTAATGTCTCAAGAAATTCATTATGCTCCTCTTTCGATTGCTTGTTTTGAAAAAAAGCTATTAATTCAAGCTGTTTATCTTCTTCTAAAAAGGCGAACATGACTTTACAGGAAGCACCGATGTAAAGGGGTGTCTTTGTTCCTAAAGACACCGCATACTTTACATTTTTATTACTTTCGGCAATTTTTGTTGTGACACCGTATTCATTGTCCATATAAGTGAGAAACACCGATTCGTTTATTTCACTTGCAAGATTTTGCATTAATTCATAAATAGTCGAGTGTGGGTCCATTGTATGTGAGAGCACATCATAAAAAAGGAACATTTTGTAGCCTAATTTATACTTTTTCGTGTCTTCATCCTGAATTAAATAACCCGTTTCTGTAAATGTATTAATGGCTCTTTGTACGACACTTGTCGGCATTTTCATCATGCGCGAAATTTCACGAACACCTAATGCATTTTCTGTCGTCGCAAAACACTCTAGTATATCTAATGAGTTTTTTAATGTCTTGACAGTCATTCATTTCTCCCTTTAAGCGTTTTGATAACCGTAATGCTTTTTCGCTACTTCTACAGAAATATATTCATTTAACACATCACGCTCTATAGCCTCTTTACTTCTTTCAAGTGGATTACCATAGCCACCACCTGTTGCTGTAACTAGCTCGATACGATCGCCTTTTTGCAATTCATAATTGGCTAGTACGCCAACTGGTCCAATTGTGGAACCATCCTTTTTATGAACGATTAAATAGTTATGAGACCCTTCGCCTCCTCCACTTAAACCGAATGGAGCGAATTGGTGTCTCCCTAAGTTGACTGAAACCTTTTGACCATCATTATTGATGGTATATACACGACGTACACCTAAGCCACCTCTAAATTGGCCTGTACCTGCACCGTCACAGTTTAAGCTATATTCATCAATTTGAATGCCATATTTCGTTTCGGCAATTTCCACAGGTAGATTATAAGTTTCACCATCTCCCATACAATATTGCCCGCTTTGACCATCTTCATCATTCGATGCTCCCCAACCACCAACAGATGGTTCAACGATAAGGAATGACTCATCATTTTCAGGATTTTTACCTGTCAGAATAAATGTACAAACGGATTGTAAGTGTCCTGCTGATAATCTTTCTGGTAAATGTGACGCAAGTGCTTTCCAAATTAAATCTGCTGCCCCAATACGAGCCTCAAAGTTCATGGATACTGGATGTGGGCGCTTAGCAGAGACAATGGAATTTTCATCCGTTAAAATAGTTAAGCGTTTAAAGACTCCCTCATTAATGACATCAATATCACCTAGTAATGCTAGGAACATCACACGCACGCTTGCCATTAAACCAAATTGGGAACAGTTTACTGGCACATTCACCGCTGGGTGGGAGCCTCTAAAATCACAAATAAATTCTTCATTACTAATTGTTACTTTCACTTTAATCGGGTATGGTCCGCCTTTTACAGGATCTCCCTCAATAAAGTCCTCCGCGTAAAACTCACCTTTTGGCAAATGCTGAAGCTCCAGCTCTACAATTTTCTCACCTTTGTCCAATAGTTTTTGAATGGACAATTTCACTGATTCAGCACCAAACTTCTGACAAAGCTCTGTAATTCGTTTTTCGCCTGTTTTTAAAGCAGCCACTTGTGCAAACATATCGCCAATAGATAGCTCTGGTAAACGAACATTCGTCGAGATAATCTCATAAACGGCTTCGTTCAATTCACCTTTATGATAAAGTTTGACACCTGGCAGTTGTAGACCTTCCTGATAGATTTCATTAGAATTACTTGTAAATGAACCAGGGTCCATGCCTCCAACTTCTGTCCAGTGTGCTTTATTGGCAGAGTAAGCAATGACTTCACCATTATAAAAAATGGGAAGCACTAAGCCAACATCTGATAAATGCGAGCCTCCCCCTACATACGGATCATTAATAATAATGACATCGCCCTCATGCAACTTTTGGCCATGATCAAATTTTTCAATGACCCGCTGCACCATTGGACTTAGCATACCAATAAAGCTTGTAACACCATTTCCTTGGCTAATTAAGTTCCCCTGTGCATCTGTTAAACCACAAGCATAGTCTAATACTTCATAGATTACTGGACTCATAGAGGAGCGTGCTAGAGCGACAAACATTTCATCCCCTATGGCTAGCAATGAATCCTGAATAATCTCTACAGCAAAAACGTCTTTTTTCATGATTTATTCCCCCTCCATCTCTACAATCAAATTTCCATATTTATCAATTTCTATGGATTGCTTTTCATTGATCACGACTGTAGATGTTGGGTTTTCAACGATAGCAGGACCTGTAATGACATAACCCGGAGCAAGCTTTTGCTGGTCATAAACATTGACCTCAACCCAACCCTTTTCTTTCACATATAAGTTGCGCTTTGTTTTGATACATGTTGACACATCAATATGAGAGAAATCTAATTCTTTAAATTGAACAGCCTCATCTTTTCCATAGATGGTAAGGTGTAGATTTACTAATTCTATTGGAGTAGTTGGTAAATCAAATGAAAATTCTTGTTTATGTTTTACATGGAACGCATCAGCCAATTGAAGAAGCCCTTCATCATCAATCGTGATATTCGATGCGTTCAATTTGACTGCGTGCTCTTGGCCTTTATAACGTAAATCATAATTAATTTCGAAATAATAATGCTCTTTCGATAAAGGTACGTCTTCATAGGCACTTTCAATAGCTTGATCAATATTCGCTTGAATTTCCGCAAGATGCGCGTGATCAAAGTCCATTAAACTTGTTTGGATATAGTCTTGTCGATATTCTGTCATCATCATTCCTAATGCTGAAAAAACAGAAGAGCCATAAGGTATAATGACCTTTTTCATGCCTAATTCCTCTGCTAAATTAATAGCATGTAGTGGACCGCCACCACCAAAGGCAACCATTGTAAAGTCTTCTGGATCATAGCCTTTACGAATGGAAATTAGCTTCAACGCATTTAACATATTGGAATTCGCAATATCTAAAATACCTTGCGCTGCTTCCTCGGCTGAAACATTAAATGGTTTTGCAATCGCTTCAACAAGTGCCTCCTCTACTTTGTCGATAGATACTGGATTATCGAAGTTTGCTAATGATAATCTTCCTAAATAAACATTAGCATCCGTAATCGTTGGCTGTGTATTGCCTAAACCATAGGCTACTGGACCTGGGTTTGCCCCAGCAGAATCTGGACCAACCTTTAAGGAACCGAACTGATCCACACGAGCGATAGAGCCCCCACCATTGCCGATTTCAACAATATCTACAACCGGAGTTTTAATTGGATAGCCAGCAAATTTTTCATTTCTTTCAATATAGTACTCTGTCGTAACATTTACTTTGCCATCTGTAATAAGTGAGCATTTCGCTGTCGTACCACCCACATCAAAGGCGATAATATTGGATTCATTTAGAAGCTCACCTAATTTTGCAGCTCCAAACATTCCTGCTACAGGACCAGATTCTACTAGATTGATTGGTAACTCCATCGCTTTATCAAAGCTTGTTGTCCCACCATTCGATTGCATAATTTTTAAATGATCCGTAATACCAACTGTACTTAATTTTTCTTTTAAGCTTTTTAAATAAGCGTGAGCAATGGGCTTCACATATGAATTTAAAACCGTTGTATTTGTTCTTTCATATTCGCGATATTCCTTAATGGTTTCGCTCGAAAGTGTAATATACACCTCAGGCCAAATTTTTAATATTTCTTCTTTTAATTGCTGCTCGTGAATAGGGTTTTTATAGCCATGAATCAACGAAATGGCAATTGCCTCTACACCTGATTCCTTAAATTGACGGACAATCTCTCCAACCTCGTCCCTATTAAGCGCTTTCATAATATTTCCTTTAAAATCAATGCGTTCATCGATTTCTTGTCGTAAATAACGCTCTACAAATGGCTCTGGCTTTTTATATTTAAAATTATATAAGTCTGGTCGGTTACCACGTGCAATTTCTAAAATATCACGGAAGCCTTTTGTTGTAATTAATCCAACTACGCCACCTTTTCTCTCTGTTAATGTATTAATAATTACCGTAGAACCATGAATAAATGATTCAATGAGAGAATCCTCTGTTACATGTCGTCCTAATACGTTTAATATACCATCCTCAAAATGCCCTGGTGTCGTATGCCCCTTGTCAAAATGAAGATTTCCTTTCTCATCTGTATAAACTAGGTCGGTAAAAGTACCGCCAATATCTGTTGCGATTTTCAAGACTTCATCCCTCCGTGTTCCTATAATCGGAACAGTGTTCCGAATTAGAATTAAGTAAATTATATTTAAAAGAAAAAGAAAATTCAATGTATTTTTTAAATAAAAATTCATTTGACAATTGCTTCTCTTTGTAAAAATCCGCTTTTTCCTTCCAATAACAGAGAACTATTGATAAAAAATACCAAACACATTTATATAAGGAAGCTTCTCGAGTTTTTAATCGCATGAAAAAAAATCCTAGTTTTTCAACTAGAATCGTAAATTTTCTAAAAAAAATGGCGATGATGAATGCTAAGACAGGTTATCAAGTATAGAAGGAAGATATCAGAATACTTTTTAGCGGAATTTAAGGAAGGATATGTTAAAATGACTAGACTTTTATCAGCCAATAACTAAAAAAAGCTGCACCTTTTTTAAAGGGCAGCTTTTCAACATTTATTAGAACAATCCGACCGCATGTCCGTCATTATCGACATTCATGCGTAAGGCTGCAGGAGCTTTTGGTAGTCCTGGCATTGTCATAATATCGCCTGTCAGACAAACTAAGAAACCAGCACCAAGCTTTGGAATCACCTCACGAATTGTGACCGTGAAGCCTTCTGGACGTCCAAGTAAACTTGGTTGATCGGATAAAGAGTATTGCGTTTTTGCCATGCAAATCGGCAGAGAATCCCAGCCAAATTTTTCGATTTGAGCCATTTGTTTTTTAGCTTGGTCAGTGAATTGGACATCTTTCCCACCATATACCTTTTGTACAATAGTACGTACTTTTTCTTCAATGGACTCTGTTACATCATATAATGGTGAGAAGTTGTTTTCTTCTTCCAACACAGCTAGTACTTGTTCAGCTAAGGCTACTCCACCTTTACCGCCCTCTTCCCAGACATTTGTTCGGGCTATACGTACATGATTTTCTTGGCACCAGTTCAGAACTGCTTCTAGCTCTGCTTCTGTGTCTGTAATGAAACGATTTAATGCAATAATCGGTTCAACACCAAATGTACGTACCGTGTCGACGTGTTTAGCTAAATTTTCAATTCCTTGGAGTAGGGCTTCCACATTTTCACCGACAAGTGATGTTTTTGGAACACCACCATGCATTTTTAATGCACGAATCGTTGCTACGATGACAACGGCACTTGGCTTGAAGCCCGCTTTACGAGCTTTAATGTTCATGAACTTTTCGGCACCTAAATCAGACCCGAAGCCCGCTTCTGTCACCACAATATCAGCTAGCTTACGAGCAGTTTGTGTCGCCATAATAGAATTACAGCCATGGGCAATATTAGCAAATGGACCACCATGTATAATAGCTGGTGTCCCTTCTAATGTTTGTACTAAGTTTGGCTTAAAGGCATCCTTCAATAATAATGTTAAGGCACCCTCTACCTGTAAATCACGCACAAAAACAGGCTCACGCTCAAATGTGTAGCCAATTACAATGCTAGCGATGCGCTCGCGTAAATCCTCAATGCTTGTTGCTAAACAGAACACTGCCATAATTTCGGAGGCAACCGTAATATCAAAGCCGTCTTCACGTGGCATGCCTTGAACAGGCCCTCCTAATCCTACAATCACTTTCCGTAATGAACGATCATTCAAGTCCATTACACGTTTCCAAATAATACGTCGTGGATCAATGTTTAAGACATTCCCTTGGTGGATATGATTATCAATAAATGCGGATAAAGCATTATTGGCTGTTGTTATCGCATGAAGGTCACCAGTGAAGTGTAAGTTAATATCCTCCATTGGTACTACCTGTGCATAGCCTCCGCCTGTTGCGCCACCTTTTACGCCCATTACTGGACCAAGAGATGGTTCACGTAAAGCTACCATCACTTTCTTATTTAATTGATGAAGGGCATCAGCTAGTCCTACAGTCACAGTCGACTTCCCTTCACCTGCTGGGGTTGGACTAATAGCTGACACTAATACAACCTTTGCGTCCTCACCTTGAGCTGTAATTTTTAATGGGTCAATCTTCGCTTTGTAGCGGCCATACTGCTCAAGTGCATCCTCTGGAATACCTGCAGCATTGGCAATTTCCGTAATAGGTTTGATCACTGCTTGACTCGCGATTTCTAAATCTGATAATGGTTGATTTTTCGTTGTCATTTGGCATCCTACTTTCTATGTTGGTCATTTCCATTATAGTCTTAATTGTGAAAAAAAAGAAAGTCAGATATGCTAGCATTCCGACAATCAATTGACATTTTTGTTCAATTCATGTATGTTCTAAGAGAAAATGCAATTTTTTCACATTTTATCATTGATAGCACGACTTTATTAACTTTATTTTACATTCAAGCGCATTGGAGGCGAATGCTTATGCAACATGGGATCGTAAAGTGGTTCAATAATGAAAAGGGTTATGGCTTTATTGAATGTGATGATGGAGAAGATGTATTTGTACATTTTACGGGCATCCAGGAGGAAGGCTTCCGTACACTTGAAGAAGGTCAAAAGGTTTCATTTGATGTTGTGGAAGGCAATCGCGGCCCGCAAGCATCAAATGTTGTAAAATTATAAGCTACAAAATAGTAAGTGGATGAAGTATTTGAAAATAGCTCAATCCGCTTTTTTACATGTTTGCACATAAAAATCCACTTCAACAATTGAAGTGGATTTTTAATTTATCTATTAATCCAATAAAAAGCACCTGGGCAAACTAATGTTTCCTTTGTTCGGTGTGGATCTTTCAGTGTTACACCGATTGGCCCTTCTTTTAAATGCCCAAGCGTCATGCTAGATGCTGCCGCCTCCTCATAAAAATCCAAGCGCATATTCGGTAGCTGTAGAGATATAAACTGCTCATGCTGCTCAAAATCGGGTAATTGTAATACCTTCTGCCAAAGCTGCACCGTTTCCTCCACATCCTTGACAAAAAACTGGATGGATTCCATTGTAATGGCTTGTTTTTCATCGATCGCGCCACTAGCCTTTAATTGAGCCAAACGTTCCTCATCGTCATCTGCCCATTCAATTAAGAATGGAAAATCCACTGAAAGGCCAGACATGCCAAAATGCAATAGCTTCCATTCAATTATCGTGCCGTCTGGTCTTGTGCGGCTACAAGCATCCGGACCATATACTTCATAGCCCAATGCACGCAATCGTTGACCCTCGTCTTCAATATTTTTAGTGCGCAAGGCAATTCGTGAAAATCCTTGGCGCTCATGATCACGTTTAAACGTATAATGTAGGGAATATGGGTACAGGGCCGCTTGCTCAAATAAATCACGATCATAAATAGCGATTTGTTCAATATAGCTTAAGCCAAAATAGCTTAGCGTATTGTAAGTCCCCCACATCGTGTGTTGACCACCGTTCACTGTATGGACATTTCGTTTATTGAAGAAAACCTTTATATTTTCCGGTGATTCTACTTGATGTACCAGATGATCAAAATATAAAGTCATGGCAATTCCCCTTTCTTTCCCCCATTAGCTTTACCTGGATGTGTAATTGATTTAATATTTACTTAAGAAAAGGAGTTACTATATGGTATGAAAAAAAGTGCAATTTACCTACTAACTCCGTTAACTAATTTATTACTAACTATAAAGAGGTGATTTGAATGACAGATCATGTAGCTGCTTTTAAATTGGCATTAGGTAACTATCCTACAGGTGTAACGGTTGTTACAGCATGTCATGAAACGAATCCAATTGGCTTAACAGTCAATTCTTTTGCATCTGTTTCCATTGACCCACTACTTATTTTATGGTCACTCGATAAAAAATCTCAGCTCTATCCTTACTTTATGAGTGCGGAAAAATTCGCTGTTAATATGTTAGCGAGTGATCAAGAGCATTTATGTACATTATTTGCAAGTAAAGTCCCGGATCGCTTTGCTCAAGCAAAATGGTCTATTTCTTCTTTAGGGCTACCGATTTTACATGATACAGCAGCTATTTTACAATGTAAATCATTTCAGCAGATAGATGCAGGTGATCACACTATTTTTATTGGGCAAGTGCTAGATATTACTAATACTCAAAAGGAACCGCTTCTCTATCATCGCCGTCATATCGGTCAGATTCCAAAAAGCTTTTATAGCTAATGCCATAAAAAAAGGGCCACTTGTAAGCAACGGAAATCATGCTTATTGGTGGCCTTTTCACATCGTTCAACTGAAATGATCATTTATTTCTTCTGAGGAAATCTCTGCTTTTCAAGCCTATTAATTTGAACAATTACACCATCCTGAATCGTAATATGCACTTCACCAAATTCAAGATTTTGAATGGCCTTTGCAATAGCCTCTAACTTCTTATCTTCTACCTTTGCCGACTGAGCCATACGATACACCCCTTCTTTATCATCCTTGTTGTACAAAAGAGGCCAATGCATCAAGCTGATTGATAGCCCCTCCTATCTCTCAGATACATCTGTTGGAATTGGCACCTATTTTTCGGTTGCCGTGGCTTCATTGGGCCAAGTCCCTCCACCTATCTTGATAAGAGTACTGCGTTTCTTGAAAATAATTCTATAATTCTGTTATACGATTGTCAATATAAAATATTAGAAAACCTAGCTGAATACTTTGTAATGATTATTTTTGATTAGAAAACTATCTATATCTAAAGTATTTTATGCCTAATCAGTGAGAAATAGATGGCTATCCATTAATTTATTACGAACTCCATTTCCTCATCATGAATTCAAGAGGACCTCGACGATGTTTAGCTCTCCACCATACAGAAACAAACACACATCCTAAAAAGTAACAGCAGGCGTATAGCATGGAAAAAGCAAGCGTTTGATTCTCCAACTTTTGGCAAACAATTAATATTCCAATCCCAATAAAAACATGGCCAACATAATGCGTTAAAGACATTTGTCCCGTTAAGATCAAAGCTTCAATCACTTTATTTTTAGATGTCTCAACAAGATAGATGGAGCCTACGATAAGGACAATAGCTGAAGCCGAATTAGATAGAACATACATCATATTCGGGGGAATCGGTCCCGTATCAAATAAATACAATGCACTCTCTACATCTAATAAATGGATCGTTGTCATCTTAATAAATATCGTTGAAAAAGTCTCCGTCATTATGACTAGCAATAAACCAGTCACAAATAGGATTTTTCTTAATGTACGATTTGTTAAATCAAATGTGCCGATTAACATGCCCATCAGAAAGAAACAAACCCAGGGGAATAGTGGGTGATAGCCATTAAACATCAAATTTCTTATAAATCCTGCTGGTGTCCAAAAATCCAGATACTCTAGTAATATATATGTTGGATGCCAACCAGCAAGGTAATTAAATTGAATTTGAAGCCATTGTGAAAGGATGAGGATGACACCGATTATGAACATCATCCATTTCTTAGATTGGGCAATCAAACATGCGGCAACAAACATATACACGCCATAATAATGTAATATATCTCCTGTCCAACCGACCGCATATAGTACTATCCCTATCACGAATAACAAAAATGACCTCTTCCACAAAGTAAGTCGATTCTCGCGAAGAAGCATTGGGTCCTTAGTCTCTCTAGCGTGACGAGTCATTAAAGCTGTCCCTATTCCTGCTAGCATGACAAATACGGCCGAGGCACGCCCCTCAAACATATTTTGTAAAGCAATCAACCATGTTGAACCATTCGTTGTAGAACCCGTTACGACACCAAAATTGACAATAAACATACCAAGCATAGCGAGAGCTCTTGCAAAATCAAGACCTTCAATGCGCCGATCATCATTTCTTTTTGTCATCTTTGCCCCCTTGGATAACGCTATGTACAGCCTCCTTCCAAATAGCTCTATAGTTCAATTGGTTACCTGTTAACATGAAATTACCGATATTATCATAGACCAAGGCTAGCATCTGTGCCTTTGCTTCTATATTGGGAGTATCCTCTAGAACTCCTAGCCGCACGCCCCATTGTAGGACTTCAACAAAGCTTGTTAAAAAGCTTGTTTCTAGCTCTACTAATTGTTTCTTATAGCTTTCATCGCGAGCTGCTAAAAGTACATATTGGTTAAATATTTTATTAAAATAAGGATCCTTGCCCTGCGCCTCAATAGACTTATAGCCCAGCTCGAGTAATTCCTCCTTGAAATTAACAGGAGAAAGCTCTTTATAATCCACAGCGACATCCTGTTCAATTACTTTATACAGTTCATCAAATAAGTAGGCGATTAATTGATCCTTTGATTGAAAATAATAATAAATGGCTGGTTTTGATATACCAACCTCTGCAGCAATCATGGCTAAGCTAGTTTTTTCAAACCCTTTTTCTGCAAACATCACATAAGCAACTTCTATAATCTTTTGAAAAGTTTGTTCTTTATTCCCCATCATAACCCTCCTTTTTTACCGACCGTTAAGTAAATATTAAATGATACTCAACTTTTAGACAAGAAAAAACTGTGTAGAACTATTTCTCTACACAGTTCACATTTATTGATGTTGTAAATACATCATTAAAGCTTCGGCTGTTTTTTGCTTGCCCATTACTTTCATAGGCTGTCCATCAGCAGGTACAATCCAATGGGGCTCGTCCCCGCCATATAAAGATTGAGAGCTATTTGCCACCATCAATTGAGCATGAGCTGTTTCCATTCGCAGTCGTGCACGTGCTAATAAAAACTCCTCATCATCGGTCGCTTCTAGCTTAAACCCTACTAACGTTACATTTGGCTGCCAGCCCTTAATTTGCCCTAAGACTTTTGGCGCCTTTTTAAAATGAATAATAGGTGGCTCATCGGAAGGCATTTTCCCCGCTTCCTCCATCAAGTTCCCTGATTGATCATATACTTTATCAATGACCCAATCGGAGCCAGCCGCAGCCATAATAACGATATCAACAAATTCATGTTGGACAGCATGACGAACTTTTTCTCCTAAATCCTCAATACCTTCAAATTTAATCAATTTCATTTGATTGTGATTCACTGGAAGCTGTGCAAAATAACCATGCATATATACTACATTAGCACCAGCAGCGAGTGCCGCCTCCGCTAAATAACAGCCCATTGTCCCTTTCGATAAATTCGTATGCCCTCGTACACGATCCCATTTTTCAAGTGTTCCCCCACTTGTAATGAGTACGGTTTTACCTTGTAATGTCCCCATCCACTCACCTATTTTCTAAAATATATACACCTACTATTTTACCGTAATGGAAGGATAGGCTTCAATAGATTCCATCATAGTGCATTTTTTTGTTCCATCAGCCATGCACTTAAAATTTCCGCAAATTTCTTCGTTACAGGTGATGCATTATGCTTCATCGCAATTCCAATCGTACGGTAGGCACCTTGCTTCAGAGGAATTGCTCTTAATGTAGGCGGCAAATTCTGAATGACCAATTGGGGTAAAATACTAATCCCTAGTTGATGAGAAATCATGGAAACAATGCCGACCTCCTCTGAAAGCTCAAAGCGAATATTTGGCTTCACATGATATTGTTCCAACAAAACTTTGACATCATTTGTCCCTTTATAGGATGTCATAATAAAAGGCATATCTTCCAAATCAATAATATCTATCTCTGACTTATTAAATAGTGGGCTTTGATCTGAAACGATACATAATAAAGGATCTTGTTGTAATTCCGTATATTGATATTGCTCAGATTTTTGACCATTTAAAAATCCTGCTTCTATTGCTCCACTAAGTAGCCATTGTTCAATTTCATAATAATCACCCTCGCGTAATTCCACCTGAATTCCAGGAAACTGATTATCCATAATCCTAATAATTTCTGGCATCCAATTAGAAGATATACTTGAAATAACGCCAATACGCACGTTTCCTCTTGTTACTCCATGAATATGTGCTGCCTCTTGTTGCAATAATTCCTGTGCGTCTAAAACCTGACGCATCGCCCTTAGCATGGTTTGCCCCTCACTTGTCAGTGTGACACCCACTCTACTTCGATGTATGAGCGCAAATCCAAATTCTTTTTCTAAACTTGACACAGCGTGACTGACAGCAGACTGAGTTAGACCTAGTGCATCTGCTGCTTTTGTAAAGCTTGCTACCTCTGCTACCTTTGTTAAAATCTCATATTTCACTAAGCTCATCAGCATTACCTCTACATACATGAATTTTTTTAATCCTAATCATTATAAACATTCGTTTTACTAATCTCAACACAAGATATATAGTAATTTTTAGTATAAAAACTGTTTTAGTACACAGATGGTAGGTGAACATAATGAGTATCCAAGGAAAAGCAAATGTATTAATGGTTATTGTCACAATGTTTTGGGGACTATCTTATACCTTTATGGTCATGGGGCTTGAAACATTGGCTGTTTATAATGTGGTGGCTTTGCGTTGTATCATTGCATTTTTAGTAGCAGGGCTTATTTTTTATAAACGGATGATTAAGGTAAATGGTAAGACTTTAAAATATGCAGCTATCCAAGGATTTTTATTATTTATTGTGTTCGCATTAAGCTTATTTGGCTTACAGTCCACTTCAGTTTCAAATGCAGGCTTCATTTTAAGCCTAACGGTTGTATTAGTGCCGATTTTCAGTAGCTTTATTGATAAAAGATTACCCTCCAGAGCTGTCAGCTTTGCGATTATTTGTACCATGATTGGTATTACAGTGTTAACGGCGCAAGGTTCGTTCTCCTTCCATAAAGGAGATTTGTTAGTAGCAATTGCTGCGCTATGCTATTCTATTTATTTACTTTTAAACAGTTCATTTACACGGAATGTGGAGTCCATTTCATATGGTATTTACCAACTAGGCTTCGCTGGCATTTATGCGCTGATCTTAACTTTATTATTTGAAACACCTACGTTACCAAATAATACGACATCTTGGATTGCTATTTTAGGACTTGGAATCATTTGTAGTGCGTTTTGTTTCGTTGGTCAAACTGTTGCACAACAGTATACTTCTGCTACACATACAGGTCTTATTTTTTCCCTAGAACCTATATTTGCAGCGATGTTTGCGATGATGTTCATCGGTGAAGGATTGACAGTGAAACTCGTTATTGGTGGTAGCTTTATTTTGATTGGTAATTTATTTGCCCAATTAGAGCATTTCCATGTATTGCGCTTTATTAAAAAAGATGCTCCAGAAAAAGTAATTCATTAAAAGAGGCTGGGACAGAACTCGATTATTTTGAAAATAGCGAAAATGATTAATAATTTCTCCACCTCACTGATTTAAATATTCTTTCCTAAATTAAAAAAATGCTAGACCAAATGTATTTTGGTCTAGCATTTTTTCTTTTTGTCTCAGCCTTTTCTCTTTATAAAAATCTTCTAAGTTGCTCAGCCTCATTCATGCGCTCTTGTCTTAAACGCTCTTCCTGCTCAGCAGCTGTTTCCGGGTGTTGTGATTGTAGGGTATCATAATCATCATCCCGTTCTGCAAATAATACGATACTACCCTGCTCTACAAGATGAGCATAGTAAGCGATTTGCCCTTCGGAAAGATTAAAGCGTTTTAAGCCTTCTGTTACAGCTGAATCACCTGTAAACCAAGATTTAAATTGGTCCACCCAGTTACCAGCCTCATGTGTGTGGACATCATCATCCCATTTCACATCCTCCAACTGCTGGGAATCCTTCGCAATAATATGGATATCCTCTTTATGGAAACCTTCTGTTCGCATATTTTCAAGAATATGAAGCATTTCGTCCCTTGTATGGGCCACTTCAATTTTTGGATTTTGTTCATTCATCATGTTCAATTCCTCCTAATTTGTATGGCTTACTAAATAATTACCCTGACAATGCGGAAACAAACTCTTTTTGCCGCTTCGTTACCAAACTGTAATAATTGTTACTATACTTTTATACAAGTACTCTTTTTGTCATAAAGAGATAGAAAATCTACAAAAAAGCATTCCCAAATTGTATGGGAATGCTTTTAAACCGTTTATTTGTCGAGGAAGGCTTTTAACATCCATGTATGCTTTTCAAGGGATTGGTACATCGCATTAAGTAAATCCTCTGTACGGTCGTCCCCTTCCTCTGCTGCTAGCTCCATTGTGGAATTCAATGCTTTCATGAGCTTTTGGAAATCCGAAATCGTCGTTGCTACCATTTCCTCCGTCGACTCATTTCCAGTTGCTTCCTCCACATAGGATAGCTCTAGATGTTCTTTTAAAGTCGCAACAGGCTTGCCATCCTTTGAAAGAATGCGTTCTGCAATTTCATCTAAATTCAACGTTGTTTCATTATACAATTCTTCAAATTTTGCATGCAGTGTAAAGAATGCGTGCCCTGTGACATACCAATGATAATTGTGCAGCTTTGTATAAAGCACAGACCATGTTGATACTAGCTTATTTAATTGTTTGTTTAAGTTTTGTGTCATAATTAATTCTCCTCCAATGTGTCAATTGTTCTAGCCTTTAGTATGCGTTACAAATGATGTTGGCTATACACACATTGTTCCCGACTAGCAATATTTCAAACATACTCCTACTTATATGTACTAAAAAACAGGACTCTTTCCTTTAAGAATATTTCAACTATTCTATTAAATTATTTCACTTTCCGAAATAGTTTCGTTATAATGAAATCACTTATATGTAAAGGGGTGTTTATAAATGGAAGTTTTACCATTACGAAAAGATGTTGCAGTTGAAGAAACGTGGGATTTAACTGATTTACTGAAAAATGATGCAGATTTTGAACCTACTTTAGCACAACTTGTAGAGGAAGCTCTTAGCTTTGAACAAACGTATCAAGGTTCCATTACAGATGCGCAAAAAGTTATTGATGTATTAACGGCTTTCGAAAATTTGCAAAAAAGTATCGTTCCAATTGGTACGTATGCGAGCTTAAACCTACAGGCAGATCGAACGGATGATGTAGCCCAAATGCGTGCTGCAAAATTTAGTACAGCTATCGGTAAAATAAGCAGTGCCTTATCATTCGTACGGAGTGAATTACTTGCTTTGGATGAAGGGGTACTACAAGAAGCAGCAACATTAAGCCCTCTTTACAAACATTATTTAGAGGAGTTATTAAAACGAAAACCTCATCAGCTACATCCAGAAGTTGAAAAAGCGCTTGCTGCCTTTAGTTCTACTTTTGATGCGCCATACGAAACGTATAATACGACGAAATTAGTAGATATGAATTTTGGTGAATTTGAAGCAGATGGTGAAAAGCATCCACTAAGCTTTGTCCTTTATGAAAATAATTGGGAGTTTGAAGCCAATACAGAAGTCCGCCGTGCTGCCTTTAAAGCTTTTTCAAGCAAGTTGAGCGATTATCAACATACAACAGCACAAGTTTACAACACACATATTCAACAAGAAAAAACAATGGCGGATCTACGAGGCTTTGATTCCATCTTTGATTATTTACTATTCGATCAAGATGTCGATCGCTCCATTTATAATCGTCAAATCGATTTGATTTCACAAGAGCTTGCCCCACATATGCGTCGATATGCAAAATTAATTCAAAAAGCGAATGGCATTGAGCACATGACATTTGCAGATTTAAAAATCGCTTTAGATTCTGCCTATGATCCAAAATTATCGATGGACGAAGCGAAAGAATATGTTGATAAATCATTAGCGGTTATGGGTGAAGACTACAATCACCTAATGGATAGAGCCTTCAAAGAACGTTGGATCGACTATGCACCAAATAAAGGGAAATCCACAGGGGCATTCTGTTCAAGCCCTTACGGTAGTCATCCTTATATTTTAATGTCATGGAATGAACGTATGAATGAAGTCTTTACACTCGTTCATGAGCTTGGTCATGCAGGACATTTTGCGAATACGTATGCGCATCAATCATATTTTAATAGTCGCCCTTCCCTATACTTTATTGAAGCACCATCAACTATGAATGAAATGCTGCTAGCGAATTATTTATTAACACACAATGAAGATGTGCGCTTTAAACGTTGGGTGATTTCAAATATTGTTTCTAAAACGTATTATCATAACTTTGTCACGCACTTACTGGAAGCCGCATACCAACGTAAAGTATATGAATTGGTAGACGCTGGTGAATCTGTCAACGCGAACATTTTAAACCAATTAAAACGTTCGGTGCTAGAAGATTTCTGGGGCGATGCAGTGGATATTACGGAAGGTGCTGAACTGACATGGATGCGTCAGCCTCATTATTATATGGGCCTTTACCCATACACTTATAGTGCGGGATTAACTATTTCAACACAAGTATCTCAGCGCATTTTAAAAGAAGGTGATACAGCTGTTGAAGAATGGTTAGCTGTCCTGCAGGCTGGCGGAACAAAATCCCCAGTGGAATTAGCACAAATGGCAGGCGTTGATATTACAACGGATCAACCACTTCGAGATACGATTGCCTATATCGGTCATTTAGTGGACGAGCTTGAGCGCCTCACACTAGAAATTGAGGCTGTCCAACAACCATAAATGCTCTAGAAAACGGTTCTGTGCTTGCAACGTACAGATCGTTTTCTTTTTTTAGTTCTAAGTGAAAACGTGCATACATATACTTGAATTAGGGCGTCCCTCCACACTTTTTAGATATTTCAAAATAGACAATCATTTTTCTTCATACAAAAGTACCGTTATTATTAATAGTACGCAAATTATTTAGCAATATACGATTAACAATTGTCAAAGGAAGTGTTCTAATTATGGTAAAACGTAATGATCCATGCCCATGCGGTAGCGGCAAAAAATATAAAAAATGTTGTGAAGGTAAACAGCAAGTAACAGTGGAAACAGTACAAATCGAAGAATTAGAGCGTGTGCTACAAACATTTTATTTAGAATACCCTGAGCGTAAAGATGTTCGTGCTTATATCGAGCATGTGGGCACATGGCAACCTAAATTAGAGAGCGTGCTGCAACGTGAGCTGATTGAAGCCATCGCTTTAGACGACTTTTTCTTCCATCAAGAGCCATCGATTTGGAAAAGTTATTTAAAGAAAACGAAGAAAAAAGCAGTAAGACCTTCTACAGTAAAAGTACTTGAAGACTGGTCTCACCCAGCATTATTCATTGGTACGGTATCTGTTGTTGAGGAAAATTATTTTAAAGCCAGTCATTTACTTACAAATGAAGAGCTTTATATTCGTCGTGAAAATGATAAACCAATTCCGGAAGGCATGCATGTCTTTGCCTTTATTTTACCGGATGGAACGAAGAAATTGTCACATTATTTAGCTGTGTCTACATTGATTTTCTTCCCTGAGGATCATCTAAAAGTATTTGAAGAATTCAAGAAAAACTTTGAAGCATCCGAGAAAAAGGTTGGAGCTTTCTTAAAAGAAGAACATCTTGCATTCTGGGAGTTACTTGTCTCCAACGGCTACAAAGGGGAAGAATTCACTAATTTTGAAAGCACAGTCCTAACACAAGTAAAAGAATTCTTGGAGCAAAATGATCGTGAAACAGCTCCAATGCTTGAGCTATTAGAGGACTATTTAATAGAAGGACAACCTACTGCGCGCAAGGAGGCGGCCATTGCTGCTGGTGCAATTCGTTATGGGCAGGAAAAAGAGCTCTTTGAATCTCTTTCTATGACGGTAAAAGAAATTGCTGCAACTTTTGATATTTCCGCTTCTTCACTTACAAAGTATTACCAAAATTTAAATAGCTATGTCGAAACAAAATAAACCTATAAAAGAAGCTACATTTATTAGCATTTGCTAATAAATGTAGCTTTTTCTAAACGTTACCTTATTATTTACTGTAAACTTTCAAAAGCTCTTCGCCTAAAAACTGTAGCTTTTCTCCAATTGAACAAGCTTCAATACAGAAGCGATGAGCTCCTGGTTTACCACGTTCTTTACGTAATTGCTGAATGACTAAGCAATCTGCGCAATACGTATCATGCAGTTCGTCTATATCCTTCATAACCGTCACTTTATCCATGTGAACTCTCGCTCCTTTCACGTCCAAAATTCACTTCCTACTATTATGAAGCGTTCATTTTGAACAAGCAACTATTTTGTTTATCCACTTCAGCAATTTTTTTCAAGTTCATAATTACTAGCACATAGATGTTTTACAGCGTATCCATGTTGTACAATTATATGGAAGTCAAATAGTAAAGTAGGGATGATATGTTAGAGGTTTATATAGATGCTGCTAGTGCAGGTAACCCTGGTCCAAGTGGTATTGGTATATTTATTAAAGGAGAAGGTCAACATATACAAATTAGTGAGTATATCGGGCTAACAAATAATCATATTGCTGAATTTACTGCTTTAGTCCGTGGACTCGAGGAAGCACAAAAGCTTAATTCTACACTTGTTTCCATTCGCTCTGATTCTAAAATCGTAGTCGCTTCTATGGAAAAAGAATATGTGAAAAACGAGGAATTTAAACCTTTTCTGGAAAAAGCATTATCGCTCGCCAACACCTTCGATTTATTTTTTATTAAATGGGTGCCTGATTCTCAAAACAAAGCTGCTGATGCATTGGCACGAAAAGCTATCCAAAACAATAATCATTAAACAATGCATGCCACAGGACTGTTTATCAATAACAGTCCTTTTTCTTTCCCCTTCTATTAAGATACTTAATATCCCCTGATCCATTATTTTTATGAAATCAATTTTCTTACAAAGATCATACTAAATTAGCTATAAAACGCATAAAATTTTCTGATTCATCTAAAACGATATTGACATCCATTATCCTCGGTGATATCCTTTAACACATTAGTAGTTTAGCAAACGAAAGCGATAGATTTATATAGGGGGAAATAAAGGATGAAACGTATATTAACTTTAGTTATGATGCTAACAGCTGTAATCGTTTTAGCAGCATGTGGCACATCAAAAGAAAAATCAGCAGAGAAAGACCAATCTTCAGCTGATCAAGAAACAATTATTATTGGTATTGACGATAAATTTGCACCAATGGGCTTCCGCGATGAAAAAAATGAAATCGTGGGATTCGATATTGATTTAGCACGCGCGGCAGCTGAGCATATGGGAGTAGAAGCTGAATTCCAACCAATCGACTGGAAAACGAAAGAGGCTGAATTACTCAGTGGACGTATTGATTTAATTTGGAACGGTTATACCATTACAGATGAGCGCAAAGAAAAAGTATTATTTACAAAGCCTTATCTTGAAAACTCTCAGGTGGTTATGACAAAAGCAGATTCTAAAATTGTGAAATTAAATGATTTAGCAGGCAAAGAAGTAGGTATTCAATCTCTTTCTTCTGCTGCAGATGCATTAAATAGTAACCCAATCCACAAAGAGGTAAAAACAATTACAGAATTCTCGGATAACGTTTTAGCTTTATCAGACTTAAAAACAGGTCGTGTTGATGCCGTAGTAATTGATGCTGTTGTAGCAGAATATTACATGACACAAGAGCCTGATACATTTAAATTATTAGAGGAATCACTTGCTCCCGAACAATACGGTATTGGTGTAAAACCAGGGAACGAAGCATTATTGGAAAAACTGCAAGCTGCATTAGACAAAATGAATGAAGACGGTACAGCAGCTGACATTTCTACAAAATGGTTCGGTGAGGATAAAGTATTAAAATAAGAACAGGATATTTTTTGTAAGAGTTTCCTCTGCGAAACTCTTACTCTTTTTGGAGGGACATCACTATGGCAGATTACTGGCAAACTATGATATGGCCGATGCTAGAAGGCGCAAAAATGACAGTTATATTGTTTTTCATCGCCATTCTTATATCGATTCCATTTGGCTTTTTACTAACACTCGCAGTGAAAAGTCGCATTAAACCACTTTCTTGGCTTGCACATACGTATATTTATATCATGCGTGGTACACCACTATTACTCCAATTATTATTAATTTGCTTTGGTCTACCAATGCTGCCAGTAATCGGTGAATATTTAGTATTAGATCGTTTTGTAGCAGCATGTCTTGGCTTTATTTTAAATTATGCTGCCTACTTTGCTGAAATTTTTCGTGGTGGTCTACTCGCCATCGATAAAGGACAATATGAGGCAGCACAAGTACTCGGTTTATCAAAATGGCAAACAACCACACGTGTCATTTTGCCACAAATGTTTCGCGTAGCATTACCAGCTTTATCGAATGAATCGGTTACGCTAATTAAGGACACAGCCCTACTCTATGCTGTAGCTGTTCCAGAATTACTGCATTTTGCGCAAACAGCCGTCAATCGTGACTTTACGATTGTACCTTTCTTTATTGCTGGAGCTATTTATTTAATCATGACGCTGATCTTGACCGTATTCTTTAAATGGCTAGAAAAACGTTTTAAATTTGAATAGAGGTGATCTATATGGCATTGATGGCAGTAACAAACTTAAAGAAATCTTTCAATCAAGTCGAGGTTCTTAAACAAATTTCATTTGCAGTGGAGAAGAACGATGTCATTGCGGTGATCGGTCCCTCTGGCTCTGGTAAAAGTACAATGCTTCGAAGCTTAATTCATTTAGAAGAAATTGATGGTGGTAGCATTTTAGTAGATGGTGATTATCTTGTGCAAGACGGCGTTTATGCCAAGCCTCAGGAAATAAAAAACCTGACAGCTAAAATGGGGATGGTTTTTCAACATTTTAACCTATTCCCCCACTTAACAGTCCAGCAAAACCTTGAAATGGCCCCTCGCTTATTAAAACAAGAATCAGCTGAAGCCATTTCGAGCCGTTGTCTAGATTTATTGAAAAAAATTGGACTATCCGAGAAGGCAAACGCTTTTCCAGCTAATTTATCTGGTGGTCAAAAGCAACGAGTTGCTATCGCCCGTGCTTTGATGATGAACCCTCAAATTTTATTATTTGACGAGCCAACATCTGCCTTAGATCCTGAGCTGACAGGAGAAGTATTAAAGGTCATGAAAAGCTTAGCTGAAGACCATATGACTATGATTGTCGTTACACATGAAATGGGCTTTGCGCGAGAAGTAGCCAATAAGGTAGTCTTTATGGATGATGGACAAATTATCGAATCCGACCACCCAGAAAACTTCTTCACGAACCCACAAAATGAACGGACAAAGGCATTTTTACAAAAGAACCTAAAATAAAAAGAGAGCGGACATAGCTGCTCTCTTTTCATTTCTTTATCAAGCTAAAGTTTCTCTCTTTAGGAACAACATGCTATTGAATAAATAATCTATCTTTTAACTATTATTCCAAAAGGTGTTTTTAAGAACATATTAATTATCGGATAATTTATATACTCTTGAAAAATATCAAATTTTTTTGATATGTTTATATATCTTTTTGTTTGTCTTTTTGCTTGTCTAAATAATAGATCCAACATGGAATTATCCATATCATATAAATCAGTTTCATGTTTTCGTTCAAAGGGTTCTGTTTTATTAAATATTGAGTAGTATGTTTTCAGTTTTGTATTTTTTTATTTAATTTTATAAAAGGGAAATATTATTGAATTAAAGAGAGACATTTAAGACTCTCTCAATAGTTGTGAACATGTTTTGAAAAATCTGTATTCTTTCATTAAAGGATTTCTTCTTAAATTGTATTGATTTTTAATTTCCCTATCTTTGAAGCTAGTTAAGTCGTCATTAAGTAATTAATTTGCTAGTATATCAAGTAATTCTTTTGATTCTTCTTTTGATAATTTAGTATATTTCATATCATTTTCTACCAGAGTTACTTGTTCTTTTGAATTTACATAGATTAAATAATAAGAAGACTTCAACTCCTTATCAGGGTCTATAAAATCAAAAGACATTCTATACTTTAATAGTCCAAATGAATCTTCACTTTTTTCTTTCCATTTAACTTTATTAAGAATTTTATTTATTACTGAAACTTGACCTTTATCTAGGATTTCTAAACTTTCTTTAAAATCTCCATTTTCATCAGCCATCTCTAAAATAATTTTCTTTGTATCATTAGAACATCCCACACATAAAAAAATCAATGCAAATGAAATAATAATTATTTTTTTCAACACATAAATACCCCCTTCTAATTGTATTTCTTATTAAATTTTAGCATCAGCTTATGAATTGAATAGCAACAAATTTAGCAATCCAAAAGATGCGTTTTATTGGATAGACCCTACTTTTGATAGTTACAAATTAGGTGGTGAAGTCAAAAATGGAATTCTAGCATGGAATGCGCTCCCTGAAATTAACTTTACGAAAAAAGTACCTACTGCATCTGGTGTAGAAGCAAGTATTGAATACTTAGATAAATACAATGGAAATATTTATGGTCAAAGTTTTGGTAATGGGAGAATCACTATTTATAAAAAATGGCGTGTAGAGTTAGATTCGACTCAGAGAACTGAAACCATAGTCCATGAAGTTGGTCATGAGGCTGGATTAGCTCACACACAAGAAAAGAATGATGAAATAGCAGTTATGAGAAGATTAGGCTTTAATAACAAAGCTTATCCTTTAAAAGATGACAAAGCCGGAATCGCAAAAAAATATTGAAAGGAAGGTTAAAAATGAATAAAAAAATTTTTGTATTTAGTGCCGGATTAATAGTTTTATTTAGTGGTAGTTTGCTTATTTCAGAAGGATTCTCTAAAGAAGATGCTAATGAAAATAAAATTATTTCAGAAGATTCTCCTTCAAAACCTAATAGAGTTGACGGTGAGGCTAAAACGGACGGCTTCACTGATTTCAATGAATTAGCAGAAAAATCACCTATTATTGTTAAAGGAATTAAACAAGAAGATGTACGAACAGAAGTATTTAAATCTAAAATAGATGAAGCAGTAATTGGCGGATATACAGTTGCCGATTTTGAAATTAATGAAGTTGTAAAAAACGCAACTACGAATGCTAAAATTAATTTAGAGCAAACTATTCCTATTGCAGAATTAAATTTTGAATCAGAAGGTACTATTTACAGTGTTAATGGATATGAAAAAATGAATACAGGTGATGAGTATTTACTGTTTCTAACAGACGAACAAGACGGAGTATTTGCTACAAGTGGAGTTACAGTTGGTAAAGTGCCATTGGACACTGATGGATTAGAAATTTACGAAGAAAATTTAGATGATTCAGAACTAGAATTAATTGAAAATATTTTTAATGAAGCTAGAATAGAATTCAATAACTAAATTGATATGTTAAATTTTCAAATCATTTAATAGAGAAAAAGGGTGTTACAAAAATTTCTTCATAATACGCTTTTTCTCTATTTTTAGTGGTTATTTAATTTCGTATTTTAAAGCTCATTAACTTCTAAATTAAACCCTTTAAATGAAACGATTCTTAAAGATCTTGTGTTTGTTTTCTCAAGATACTGTACCTTACAGAATAATGTTGGTTCTAGCCATATTACATCCCGTTCCACGCTGGTTACTATTTGATTAGCTATTTCTCTAAATGCTGTTTTCAGGTTTAAATCCAAACTCTACACTTGATACAGGTCTATATTTACTATTTGATTGAACACCTACAATCATTGTAAACGGATTTTCTTTATAACCTAATGTATTGATAAAGAAAATATTGATTGTGAAAATTGAGAGAGTCATTGTTTAAATTGTTTATTGTGATTAAACTTTAAGCAAAGTCACGTGCCAAGTTTAAAAAAGCATGGATGGCTGGCGATATCCATTTCTCTTCATGCCAAAACATTTGGGTGGCAAACGATGTCGCCGTCATATCCCATGGCAACGAGACCAGTTCACCCCTACTCAATTCTGCTGTCACAGCCATTTCAGGCAGGATGGCGATGCCCATTCCTATTTTCGCACATTGTTTAATCGCCTCCGCACTGTTAAATTCCAATTCGGTAATTCCTCCCATGCCCTTTTGTGAAAGACTCCGTTCAAAAAATGTACGATAGGAATACCCCTTTTCCGTCAATAGAAAGGTCTCCCCATTAAAATCTTCAATATCCAATTCAGTACGTGAAGCTAATGGATGATCGGGAGCTACCAAAATATAAAAGGGCTCATCCTGCATTTTTTCTCCGCAAAATCCCATCTCGCTTTTGTCCTCATCTAGCATAAAAATAATGTCCGCGTCCCCTTCGCGCAAACTCTGTTTCAAGTTCGAATGAGACAGCGGCTTAAAAATGAGCCGAATTCCTGGATATCGTAAGCGAAACAGACGCAGTACAGCAGGCAGGCGATACGTACACAACGTTTCATCTGCACTAATGACCAACGTCCCCGTCATTTCGCCAGATTGCTTAACGGCATGCTCCGCTTCTTCAATTTCACCCAATATACGGACTACATAATCTAGAAAACGTCTACCCGCATCGGTCAGAATTACTTTTTTCCCTAATCTATCCACCAGCTTAACACCGAGTTCTTCTTCTAATGCCTTCATTTGCATCGTAACCGTTGATGGAACATAGTTTTGCACCTCTGCAGTACGGCTAAAATTGAGTGTTGAAGCAAGTGTATAAAAGGTTTTTAATTGACGTAATTCCATGTTTTTTTCACCCCATAATTCAAAAAAAATGAACGTTTTATTCAAAAACGTTTCTTTGACTTCACAATAGCATTCTCGTAGAGTAATGACAAGAAAGACCATCTATCCCATCTTTAATTACGAAAAGGAGTTTTTCACATGAAAGATTATAAACTTTATGAACTGGGAGACATTCAGCTACAATCTGGTGACATACTGCCAAATGCTGTTCTCGCCTATAAAACATACGGGACACTAAATGCAGAAAAGAATAATGTCATAGTTTATCCCACATGGTTTGCAGGTTTGCATACCGATAATGAATGGTTAATCGGAACTGGTAAGGCACTGGACCCAGAAAAGTATTTTATCATCATACCAAATATGCTTGGCAATGGATTGTCCTCTTCTCCAAGTAATACACCAGCACCCTATCATCAAGCAAATTTCCCCCTCATTTCAATTTATGATAATGTGCGACTACAGCATCAATTGGTTACTCAGAAGTTTGGTATTAGCAAAATAGCACTCGTTGTTGGCTGGTCGTTAGGGGCTGTACAAACTTTTCAGTGGGGAGCAAGTTACCCTGATATGGTCGAACGAATCGCTCCATTCGGAGGAACTGCCATGACCAGACCCCATGCCAAGGTTGTATTTGAAGGAATGATTGCTGCCCTTCAAGCTGATTCTAGCTGGAAAAATGGTTTTTACACTCAGCAACCTAAAGTGGGATTGGCAGCCATGGGGCGCGTCTATGCAGCTTGGGGCTTCTCACAGGCTTATTATTTAGAACAGCTCTACCAGCAAGAAGGCTATGAAACACTGGAGGAATACCTCGTGGATTACTGGGATCAAGTGTTTTTAAGCTTTGACGCCAATGATCTGATCTCTATGTTACGTACTGGCATTACTGGAAATATTAGTGCCAATTCGACGTATGATGGCGATTTCGAGCTTGCATTAAGCAAGATTACAGCTCGTGCATTGGTCATGCCAGGAAGTACTGATCTCTTCTTTCCCCCAGAGGACAATAACTATGATGCACTACATATGCCAAATGCGTGCTTCCTCCCTATTGAATCGAAGTGGGGACATTGTGCAGGGATTGGACAGCATGAACCAGATTCTGAATTTATAGATAAAAATTTAAAAATTTTCCTTCTTGAATAAAAATTATCTTCCTCTTGACTTTCCCCTGCACGGGAAACTATATACTTCCATTATGATAGAGATTGGAGGTGATATTTTGTTTAAAATTAGTGTGTTTTCTAGGCTAAGCAAAGTATCCTTAAAAACATTGCGCTACTATGATCAAATCGGCCTATTAAAGCCAAGAAAGGTGGATCATGAAAACGGCTATCGGTACTACACGGCAGACCAGTTACTTGAAATTAATCGAATTTTTATTTATAAGGAATTAGGATTCACTTTGCCACAAATCATTCATTTGCTCCATGAGGATATTACATTAAAGGATATTCAAGGGATGTTTAAGCTGAAAAAAAATGAAATCCAACGCATTATCAATATGGAACAAGCCAAGCTTGCTCGGATTGAGGAACGTATGCAGCTTTTAGAAAATGAGGGGCAAGTGGAAACCGTACAAGAAATCAGGATTAAAGCTGAAGATGCCCAGCAGTTCCTTTCTTTGAAGGCGCACGGGAGAGAAGAAGACATTCCGGATCTATTTCGGACATTTAATCACATATTGCCAAAGGAAGCCCGCCAATTAGCTCAAAGTCCTCAGGTCGTTTTATGGAAAGAAATAGAGGACAAAGAAGATGAGTTCGAATTTGAAGTCGGTTATTTTTTAAGCCGGGAGCTCCCATTATATCCAGATACATTTAAATTACGAACCCTTCCTCCTGAGCCAATGATGGCCACCATGACCTTTCGCTCGGATTCTCATTTTGCAAGTACAGCCTGTGTAGATTTAGCTAAATGGATTGTAAAAAATAACTATCAGATTAAAGAAAACGAACCTGGTAGGGAAATATATTTACCGTTATCTACCTCACAGGGTGCGCAATTAATGGAAATACAGATTCCCATTATAGAGAGAAACTAAAAAGGCGGAGTGAATTGAGTTGAAAAATAATATGATTATCTATATATTAGCATTTGTTGTTTTTCTAATTGGAACTGTTGAGTACATTATTACAGGAGTAATTGAAATGATTGCCGTGGACTTTGGAGTAACCGTTTCTGAAGCTGGGTTATTGGTGACTGTATTTGCCCTCGCTGCGGCTATTATCGCGCCCATTCTAATCGCCCTCACGATCAACATGGACCGTAAAAAGTTACTCATTATAACTATAGGTGTGTTTATTGTCAGCAACGTACTAATGTTTATATGTCCTGCTTATAAAGCAGCTCTATGGATACGAATTATGCAAGGGATTAGCGGAGGAATTGCTACAGTGGTAGCCATGGCAGTAGCTACTCGACTAGTTGAAAAAGAGAAAAGAGGCCGTGCTATCGGTATTATTTTGATGGGTCTAAGTAGCTCACTCGTGCTTGGTGTTCCGATCGGCACCTTTTTTAGTGAGATGTTTGGATGGAGAGTTTTGTTTATTTTGATCGGTTTATTAACGATTCTCCCATTGCTGATCGTTTATAAGAGGGTTCCAGCAATCAAAGAAGAAGAAACGGTTACCCTTAGAATGCAGCTCTCTATTTTAAAAGATCCAAAAATTCTTACTGCTCTGGCAATTACTTTATTTTATATCGGTGGATACTCTACTCTATTCACGTATATTACGCCTTTCTTGCAAGCCACATCCACCCTTTCCATAACTGAAATTAGCGGCATTCTATTTCTAGCAGGAATTTGTAGCTTCATTGGATCAAGAATCGGCGGGCAATTAGCAGATGCAAAAGGTTCAAAATTCACCATTTATTTCGGACTGTTCTTACAGGGAGTAACCCTCCTTTTATTCACTCTAGCAGGTTTCAATCTCTTTGTTTTGATCTTGGTTCTAATGATATTTATGCTAGCAACTTGGAGTATTTCCCCTGCTCAGCAGTTATTTTTGGTCACTTTGGTACCTCGAAATCCAGACATTGCCCTAAGCATTAATACGTCCTTTATTCAATTTGGTTTTGCGCTAGGTTCTGGATTAGGCGGGCTTGTCATCAGCCATACTTCTGTCCTAAGTTTGAATTGGATAGGATTGGGTGCAGTAATCATTGCTTTATTTCTTGCCATCATGCTATTCAAAACATGGAGTAATGGAATTGAAACCTCCATTGTGCCTAAAGAAAAATATTAATTATCCCTGATATGCTCGATAAAAATAAGATGTTTTTCTACACAATGACAATACCTACTATTATTGATACAATTTAACAATAATTTTAATTAAAGGGGAATTCATTATGAAGAAAAAACTCATTTTTAGCACAGCACTATTATTTAGCCTTGGCTTAGCTGGATGTGGAGAGACCGCTACAAAGGATGCATCAACAAATGATTCTAAACAAGAAGCATCAGCACCAGCTGCAAAAGAAGAAGGTAAATTGACTGAAGAAAAATTCAAACAAATTAAAGATGGCATGACATACGAAGAAGTTGTAAAGATTGTTGGTGCTGAAGGTAATATTATGTCTGAAACAGGTTCAGCTGGTGAACCTCACCACACTGTTATGTATGAATTTGAAACAGATGGAGTCATGTCATCTTCTACAATGATGTTCCAAGGTGGTAAGTTAATCAATAAAGCACAATTTGGTGTTGAAACGTCTGATATCGAAATTACTCTTGAACAATTCAACAAGCTAGAAAATGGAATGTCAAAAGAACAAGTATTCGATATCCTTGGTGGTGAAGGTGCGGTTCTTTCTGAATCAGGGGATATCGTTATGTATACTTATAATGGTAAATCCTTAGGTGCCAATGCTTCATTAATGTTCCAAGGTGGTAAATTAATGAACAAAACCCAATTAGGATTAGAATAAAATCAAACCAGGTACTCATTTGAGTATCTGGTTATTTGGTTTTCCCTCTTCTTATTAAGCCATTTGTTCATCCAATCAGATTAGTGCATCTCTCAAACTTCGGTAGGTCATTGTCTCCCCTCATATAGCCCTAAATCATCAGAAAAAGACCATGTTAATCCCATTCTAAAAGAGTCTCCACATTGTTATTTTATTGACATCTAACTGTAATAATATGATGTTAAAATCATTTTCGTACAAAATTTTAACATTGTAGGAGGAAAGAAAGCATGAAGAGCAGTAAAAAGTATAGATGGGGCATGAAATTAGCGGCATTGGCATTAAGCTCATCCGTACTTTTTTCAACAGTAGAATCGGCATCAGCTGCGACCTATACCGTTCAATCTGGTGATTCTTTATGGAAGATTGCCAATCAGCACGGGGTATCCTATCAAACATTAATGAACTTAAATCATTTAACGTCTTCCAATATTTATATTGGACAAAAATTAACAATCAATCAACAACTTTCTACCCCACCGAACACGTCGTCCAAATTACTACAGGTCGCCAAGCAACAACTAGGTGTCAAATATACATTTGGTGGGATAAAACCCAGCACAGGCTTTGACTGCTCAGGCTATATCACATATGTCTTTAATCAAGCTGGTAAGTCAACAGCACGTAAAACGGCAGCAGGGTTTTATCAATCTGCAAAAAAAGTAAGATCACCTCAGGTCGGAGATATAGTGTTTTTTGCTAATACATATAAAGCAGGAATTTCTCATGCCGGCATCTATATTGGCAATAATCAAATGATCAATGCTAGTAATGAAGGCGTTACTATTGCTAATATCAATAACGCCTATTGGAAAAAACATTTCGTTGGCTATGGCCGTTTATAAAGCAAAAAACAGTTGGGTGCATCCCAACTGTTTTACTATATATTCACTACTTTTTTTGGCTTTATCTTGGCAAAACGTAAGAGATAAATGATAAAAACCACTCCTAATAATCCGGCTCCTGATAAGTAAACAGAAGCATATCCTGCCTGTACGGCTACCATTCCTAATATATAAGAACCTAGGGCAATACCAAGGTCAAACATCGTGAAATAGGTTGCTGTTGCGTAACCACTTCGTTGGATGGCTGTTGATTGAACAGCTAAAGCTTGTAAGCTAGTTGTCACCGCTCCATAGCCAAAGCCTACAAAAATAGCTGCACTTAAAAATAGGATGGGTCCTTCAACGAAGGCTAGCATGATAAGTCCGATAGCAAAAGAGATAATACCAGGAAGTATGACAAATTGTGGCCCCTTTGTATCATAAAGTTTTCCTGTATATGGGCGTGTAATTAACATAGCTGCTGCAAACACGGCATAAAAAAGACTTGCAACCGCCATTAAATCTTTCTGCTGTGCATAGACCGATAAAAATGATAAAACACTTGCATATGAAAAAGCTACTAAACTAGCGATTGCTGCTACGGGCAATGCCTTACGCTCAAATAAATCACGGAATGTGAACGTTAATTTCCCTTTATATGTTGGCTGCGGTAAATCGTCGGTATTAACCGTTAATGCTAAAATGCCCCCAGCTAGAATACAAATACTCATGACAATAAATAACACGTTAAAAGTGCTATATTGAATTAATAATAGGCCGATAAATGGCCCAATGACAACAGCTAGATTGGTAGACATCGTGAAATAACCTAAGCCTGCCCCTTTTCGCTTAGCTGGTACAATATCTGCAGCTAATGATCCTGCGGCTGTTGTAATAATACTAAAGAATATCCCCTGAATAAAACGAAGACCAAGTAAAAGTCCAAATGGATGTACGAATAAATATAAGACAGTACAAATAAAATAGCCGGCTATGGATCGCACTAGTAATTTTTTCTTCCCAAACACATCTAGTAATTTACCTGAAAACGGACGAACAATAATCGCTGAAAGTAAAAAACCTGACAATAATAAGCCAGCTTCCTTATCCGTTTGGTGTAGTTCACCGATGGCATAAAGCGGCAAAGTCGTTACAAGCCCATAGAAAACAAAAAAGACAGAGATATTTGTTAAAAAGAGACTAATGAACCGCTTTGTCCATATTTGTGTATTTTCCTCTTGCTGCATGTCAATCAACCTTTCATTTTTTCCAGTAAAATCATAAACTGCTGCTGTTCCTCAGCCGTAAGTGATCCTACCATTTCTTCCTCAAACGCTAAAATCGTTTCTGTAATGGCTGGTAAACGCTCGTTAGCCTGCGCAGTTAAGGTTACAATTTTTTCACGCTTATCCTCCCCGTCTAATCGTTCCACCCAGCCTAAAGATTCTAATCGTGTGATAGCTCTTGTGATGCTTGGCGCCTCTACATTTAAATATTTCCATATTTGAGTTAAGGTCATAGGACCGTTTTTATGTAAGCAATATAAAATGGTCCACTGTGAGCTATATAAATGATGCTGCTTCAAAACTTCATTTAAGCAGTTCGTTAAATACCGGCTTTTTTGGAATAAAGCATGGAATATTGGATTCATATGGTCTACCTCCTAAAATTATTTACCTAGCTAAATAAACTATACGCTTCATTTTTTTCTTTGTAAAGTAACTAATTTGGCAAAGGTTATTCTATGTTTGCAGGAAACTTTTTGCTTATGTCGAATTAAGCAAGGAGATTCACAATGAAAAGGAGATGGAATCATGGGGAAAAAGGTTTTAATACTAGCAGGAGATGCAGTAGAAGCTTTAGAGATTTTTTATCCTTATTATCGTTGTCTAGAGGCAGGTTTTGATGTCACAATTGCTGCACCATCCGCAAAGAAATTACAAACTGTATTACATGACTTTGTAGAGGGCGTCGATACGTATATTGAGCGTCCTGCCTATGGCTTAGAGGCGCATGCTTCTTTTGCAGATGTTGATCCATCACAATTTGATGGATTAATAATTCCAGGTGGTAGGGCGCCAGAATATATCCGTTTAAATGAACATGTACCGACACTTGTTAGCCATTTCTTTGAAACCAATAAACCGATTGCCGCTGTTTGTCACGCAGCGCAAATTTTTGCAACCATCCCCGATATACTAAAAGGGCGCGAACTGACAGCCTATATTGCTTGTAAGCCTGAAGTTCAAGTAGTAGGAGCCACTTATATTGATGCCAATCTTCACACAGATGGAAACTTAATAAGCGGACATGCTTGGCCAGATTTACCAGGGCTTATGCGTGAATTTATTCAAAAATTAGAGGGATAAGCATTGAGGATGCCTGAGTATAGGCATCCCCTTTTTTATGACTGGCTTTCCTGTAATTCAATTTTTTCTACTTCTTGCGTTGAGGTTAGATAGCTAATTCTTACATGAACTCCAAATTCTTTGTCAGGTTGCTTGAGCCAAAGCTTAAATTTTTCAATGGTTGACGCCCCATGTACTTCCTTGCCCTCATGTAAATAATCCACAATCTTTGCATGAGGATACTTCCCCTTCACTTCTTCTACCGCCAGCTTTCCCCACTTCGCATAGGCAGGTGTTTCTTGCTGTGCCAAAACCATCTCAGGGATATGTAATGGCACGGCAAACAGAAGTCCAAGCATTACATACACTTTTTTCACAGAAAACCCTCCTCATTAGACGGTATAGAATGATGAACTAAGTAAAAAATAAGAGCTCCAAAAGCTTTTACTTATGGAGCTGGAGTGTTTATTGTTTTGGCTGTTGAGGATTATTGTGAATGACTTGGTTGAACTCTGCTGAGTATTCTTCCCGATCATTCTTTTTATGTGTATCCTCTTTCTTTTTCTTTTTAAAGCTTGTTTTTCTTTTCTTCGCCATTGCTCACACCTCCAAATAATAATTAATTCTTTTTATTGGATTGTTGATTTTTATCATGATTCGTTTTATTGTTTTTATTTTTGGCCTTCGCATCAAAATCTGCCGCGAACTCCTCGTTCAAGTTGTCATTCGGGTTGTTATTATTACTATTACTTCTATCGAGGTCTTTGCTTTTGTAGGTGCCAAAAGGATTATGCGTTCTGGCATTCATTGTTTTTTTGCTGTTTTTATTATTACGGTTGCCCACAGTTATCACCTCCTACATATAATTTGCTCAGGTACTACCGTTTATATGAGATCTTTTTTTCGGGCATTTTTGTAAAAAAAAAAATGACCATGACTAACTCAAGTTAGTCATGGTCATTCTTATCTGTCTTTAGACAATTGTATATTCCGTTATATTTAGTAATGCTCCCACAGCTCCAGAAAAGCCATGATCATTAATAAAGACAGGTGTATGCTTTTTCGTGCGTGTATAATTGGCGATTACGCGGGCAAGATGTTCATTATTACTGAGAGTCGATCCAATATAGACGATATGCTGTGTATTTTTTTCCTCGGCATATTGAATACTTAATGTTGTAATCACTTCGCCAACAAGTCCCTGTACAGTGGCAATAATATCCTCAGCAGGATGCTTCAATGATTGTGTAATGCCCACTTTACCAAAATTACTGGCAGTTAAATGACCATCAATCGGTGTGTCCATTCCTTGATAAATGTCCTTGACCAATAAATCGATACCTTCTCGATTACCATTAGCAGCCATTTCACGAATTTCATTATAGTCTGTAATGCCTGTTGTAAGCGCTGACAATCCTATTAATGTACCGCCACCAACGCCTGTCCCACCAACGCGTATATGCGTATTATCTTCCATATAATGTATAGAAGTTCCCGTTCCGATATTAGTAATCATACTACGTTCAAACAAGTAGCCTTCTTTATTTAATAAAAAACGAACACCTTTTAATGTAGCTTCAAATTCTACTATATAATGAATCGATTTCATTGTTTTAATGACATCAAGTAATTGTTCTGTACGTCCCCCCGTCACACCAATATCCTCAATATCTGGATGATCAATAATCCAATTTTTCACAGATAGCAAATCATTTGACGGGAAGGTTGTTAGAATAAGTTCATTTTCTTCGTCTAAATAAGCAACCTTTGTCAATGTGCCACCTACATCAATACCTATAGCCTTTGGCATACTATTCTCCTTTGTGTTTATTACGTAATCTCATATACCTAATGACCATTACGCTAGTAGTCAGGCAACTATTTAAGTTTCATGCCTTCATTGGTGTCAAGGATTTTGCAAGGAGTTTTTGGTGTGCCAAAATCCTGACTAACTAGTTATTATACGAAACCATAATGCTTCGTACAGTCCCCCAAATCTTGTAATGACATTTTCGCCCTTTCTAAACTTTAACGCTGTTGAAATGATTGTGCAATAACTTCATAAACAATCATGAAAAAAACACGAAAATTATCAAAATTTTTCTAATCAACAGCGGAATCTTGACGAATTATAATACTTTAACATCATTCTACTAAAAAAACAAAAAAAGTGAAAATGCACTGCTTGAATACAGGCATTTCCACTTTCTTATTCTTTACTATTAATTAACGAGCTGAATAACCACCATCAATGACTAACTCAGCACCTGTAATATAAGAGGCTTCATCGGATGCTAAAAATAAGATTGCGTTCGCTACTTCTTCTGGTTGACCAAGACGTCCCATTGGCGTAGTTTTTACTAACATATCCATAGCTTCTTTTGCTTCCGATAATTTTGCTGTCATCGGTGTTTCAATAACACCTGGGAATACTGTATTGACACGGACATTGAAAGCACCAAGCTCTGAAGCTGCTGCACGAGCGATCGCACGTAAAGAGCCTTTAGATGCCGTATATGCATTGAAGCCTGCACCAATAATCGCTGTATAAGATGATGTATTAACGATTGAGCCTTTCCCTGCTTCCTTCATATATTTAGCTGCATGTTTAATGCCCAGGAATGGACCAAAAGCATTGATATTATGCATGATTGTCCAGTCCGCTTGTGTAATTTCATCGGGACCTTTTTCTGAAGAAATACCAGCATTGTTAATTAAAATATCAATTCGACCATATTTTTCGACAATTGCTTTTGTCACTTCTGCCCAGTTTTCGTCAGAAGAAACATCTAATTTCATCCCTTCTACATTTTCGAGTTCTGAAATTTTCGCTAGGTTCTCCTCGTTAATATCAGCTGCAATGACTGTAGCACCTTCTTGTGCAAACAATTTTGCCATCGCTGCCCCCATTCCAGATGCTCCACCTGTAATCATTGCGATTTTATTATTTAAACGTCCCATTACTTTATACTTCCTCTCACTTAAAATTTGTCTGTCGTACTAGTATAAACCGACCCTTTTAGACCACAACGAAAGTATAGGTTTAAATAGTTTACTGTTAAACTATATCATTTTTAGTAACCGTTTTCAAAGAATATCTCCTTATTCATGAACAATCTGTTTTATCTTTCCCCATTTTTACGATACGATATACTATAGATGTGGAACCATTTGAACGGAGGAATACAAGTGAAAGATCAAAAAAGACTTTATAAAGAGGCGATGCAAGTTTTAAAAGACACAAGTCGTACTTTTTATATACCTATCACTTTTTTAAAAAAAGATTTAAAGGTATCGGTAGCAGCTGCCTATTTAGCAATGCGTGCCATTGATGAAATAGAAGATCATGAACAGCTTTCCAATGATGTAAAGTTTGATTTATTATCAGCAACTAGCGACCTTTTAAAGGACACTTTTAACGAAGAGGCATACCAAGAGTTGTTAGCGCCTTATGCTGAACAGTTACCTGAGGTATCCCTCCGCTTAGCAGATTGGCTAACATTCTGCCCTGCGGAATCTCGAAAAATTGTCCAAGCTTCTACAAGTGAAATGGCTTATGGTATGGCGAAGTGGGCTAAAGCTAATTGGCAGGTGCATACACGCGAGGATTTAGATGATTATACATACTACGTAGCAGGGCTTGTTGGGACAATGCTGTCTGAGCTTTGGGCGTGGGGTGCAGACATTCAAACAGATCGCGATTTAGCAATTGGCTATGGTCGAGGTCTCCAGGCTGTCAATATTTTACGCAATCAGCATGAGGATATGGATGAGCGTGGCGTAAGTTTCGTTCCTGACGGCTGGACACGAGAGGATTTATTTGCTTATGCAGAGGAAAATCTCGCGAAAGCTGATCTTTATATGAAAGATATTAATAAACGCACCGTATTATTATTCTGTCGATTACCACTTGCATTAGCGCATAAAACATTGAAAGCCATGCAAGATGGTCGTGAAAAAATAACACGAACAGAGGTTGAACAAACGGTTGAAGAGGTACAGGCTGACTAATGGGTGGCTTGCATTTCTAGCATGACCCAGCAAAAACAATAAAACCCCTGCATGAGAATTTTCTCGTACAGGGGTTTCTTTTTGAGCAGCACTTATTATAAAGGTTTGTGTTACGCAAAGATCAGTAGCTAGTTTCAGATAAAACTCCATAAAAATCACGGACAAACCCCCATTGGTACGCACACTTTCTGCTTGCACAAAGCTTCAATCCACTAAAAGATACTCCCCTTAGATAAACTGCTACTTAAAGGGAGCATCATCTTACACTTTTAGTGGGTTTCTTTCCTTAAATTGTAGCAAGAAGCTGCACAATAACTTCATAGCTAAAAAAGACTGAAAGCATTGTTAACAATGTAAACACTACTTTTTCAACTTTACTACCTGTTTTTGTAGTAAGCGGTAGACGCACCGAAATGGATACTGGGAAAAATAGCTTAACACCCTTTTTGGTCCCCATATCCAGTAAAATATGGCTTGCCATCCCTAATAAAATACCTATTGTAATGGATTTATACGGTATAAATGTATGTAGTAGCATCCCCATCAAAAATAAAAACAGTAAACTATGTGTAAAGGAACGATGTCCAAACAGCGAATTAACCATTTTTGAAATGATGGGAAGCTTCCTTCCGATTTTGCTACCACCATGGCAAATATCTGGAAGTAATGCACCGATAACGCCTGCCCCTACCAAAACAAGCGGATTATCATTAGAAATTTGTGCAAAGGCTAAACTTGCTGTAATGCCCCCAACAATATGGGTATTCCCTTGCATAAATTACTTCCACCCTTCTTACGCATTTTGCGAACCTTCTTAATGTAACATAAATATGCCCAAAAAGGAACATACATTCCGAACGTACGATCTGAAATATTTTCGTCCAATAATTGTATAGCCATAAAATATATGGTTAAAAATAGGAATGGAGGTTATTTATGAAAGCGTATAGAGGTCTACTTATTATTATTTTGGCGATGGGTAGTAGCGCATGCCTTTGGTATTTTGCTACACCCATGACTCCCATTCATCCATTGAACAGGCTTGCCCATATTATTGGGGGCTTAGCGATTACAGGACTCTTCCTTGTGTTTCTTTTCTCTACAAGAATGAAAATATTAGAGCGCTGGTTCTATGGGCTAGAGCGCCTAAATTTTTATCATAAAGTTTTTGCCATTTTTTCACTTGGGTTCATCATTATCCATGGACAATTGCAAAAGATGGTTCCCGATGAAGATCTGCCACAAACATCTTTTCGTGAATGGGCGAAAGAGCTTGGTGAGCTCGCACAATATGGCTTTATTATTCTGATCGCCCTCGCATTCCTAGCAAAATTTTTAAAATATGAGCATTGGCGCTGGCTACACCGCTTATTGCTGCTCCCTTATACATTGGGCATTTACCATACTTATTTTTCGAGCGAATATGATTTATTACAGCCCTCAGCATTAGGTATTTTCACGGCTCTTACGACAACCATTGGATTTATGTCTGCCCTGTATATGATGACCATGTATCAAGATATGTTCTTCCCGTATAACGGAGCTATTTCCAACATTCAAAAACTGAATGCCCATGTTATTGAATTAGAGCTAACCCTCACGAAAAACCTTCATTTCCGACCTGGACAATTTCTCTTTCTAAAAATCTTTCAGGAAGGCATTGAAAAAGCACCACACCCCTTCTCTATTTCTGGTGGGGATGGAGAAAAAATTAGGGTGACGATTAAAGCAGTCGGCGATTTTACAAAGCAGGTCTACAATCAAATACAAGTGGATACCCCTGTTGCCATTGATGGTCCTTTTGGCCATTTTGACTTTGCCAAAGGAGCCAATCAACAACTTTGGATTGCTGGGGGCATTGGCATTACGCCATTTATCGCCTATTTACAAACAAAACCAACTAAAAAAATTCATTTATATTATTCCTTTCATGGTGTAGAAAATATTGTTTATAAAGATTTTCTACTGAACTATGCGCAATCTAATGAGCAATTTACGGTCACTTTTATAGATACAACACAGATGGATAGGCTTACTTTTGACCAGATGACCATACCAGCTCATACAAGTATTTATCTATGTGGACCCGAAAAAATGCTGAAGCACTTCAAATCGTCCGCTCCTACTCGCCATATAGAATGGGAGGCATTTAAATTAAGATAGCGGGGGTTGCCCTTCAGACTGTAGACAAGCTCAAAAAAATTTGAGATGATCTATAGTCTTTTTAATAATGAAATGAAGCAAAGCTGTTGATTTCCACTACGGGCGGACGGTGTCGAGCTACTTCCCTCGCTTCATTTCACATAGAAAATATCCCCTCTATCCATGACCTCGACTTCCCGCTTTTCCCGCAAGGTTCGCCGCCCTTCGTTCCAACACATATTTTCTAAGACCAATGATAGATTCTATTAAAAGCATGAAAAATTCAGTTGTTGCTTCTTGCAAATTTTGAGCTTGATGCGTCATGGCATCGAGGCGATCACCACCTCATCAAAAAATCCTATATTCAAGACCCTTTAATTCGAGCAATTTACTTGGAATTTGAAATCATTTATCGTATAGTAAAAACGCAACTTATAATGAAGGAGTCAAAATAAATGACAGTGACAAAAAGCAATTTAAATAAAATCATGCATGACCGTAAATCTGTTCGTAAATACGACGAAAATTATAAAATTCCTCAAGGACAACTAGAAGAACTACTAGTAGAAGCCACTTCTGCACCTTCTTCAAGTAACTTACAGCCATGGCGCTTTATAGTCATTCAAGATGAGGCAATTAAAAAAGAGTTACGTGCCATTGCTAACAATCAAGAACAAGTGGAAACTTCCTCAGCTGTTATTGCTGTCCTAGGTGATACAAAAATGTACGAAAATGCTGAATCAATCTTTACAAAAAATTTCGATCTTGGTTATATTAATGAAGCAACAAAGGATTTAATGATTAATAATTCTATGAACTTATATTCTCAGCTTCCTCAGGAGGTTTTAAAGAATATCGTTACATTTGATGCTGGTCTAATTTCGATGCAAATCATGCTTTTAGCAAAAGACATGGGCTACGATACAGTACCAATGGGTGGATTCAATAAAGAAGCCTTCGCCAAACATTTTGAATTAGCGGATCATATCGTACCCGTTATTTTAATTGCGATTGGTAAAGCAGCAGCCCCTGCCTACAATTCTTCACGTATTGAGCTAGAGCATATCGCCAAATTTATGTAATACATGTAAAATTGTCACCTTTCTATATGGGAAGGTGACTTTTTTCTGAATAAGATGGCATGTCAGATACCACTACAAACATAGGATAGTAATGTTTGTAAGCAGTACAAGGTGAAAAACTTGAAAAATGATTCTCCAAAACTAGCATATTCATTTTCCCAAGGATATTTTTTGCATTTCTTTCATTCATTACTCAAAAAATCATCATAAAAGAACGAATAGAAATTTTCTATCTAGTACATTTGTGCGATTTCTACTAAAAATTACATATAAATGGTTGTAGATTAAACATAATAGGATTGGTATTATTAGGAGGTATTTTCTTAAGAAAGGAGGTTTTTCTGATGGACTATAATTATTATAACTCTGATTTGGATGCAGCCATGGGAGGCTTATTTATTATCCTAATTTTAGCATCTCTTGTTCTTGGGCTAATCGCCTACATTATTAGTGCACTCATTTATTTTATGACATCTAAAACAAATGGTTTTGGAGATGTAGCCTATATTGCTTGGATTCCTATCATTAATGTATACAGCCTTTTCCTACTGACTGCTGGTGGAGATAATCGAGAAACGATTCGTGCAACTGCTCTAAAAAATACCCTTATTTATGCAGGCTTGTTTATCGTTTCGTTTATACCAGTTATCGGTTTACTCGCATCTATAGGAATGGTGGGCTTTACATTGTATTTCACATACCGCCTATTCTATCGCTGGTGTGGTGAAACTGGTAAGGCTGTACTTTACACAATTCTAATGGTTATTACAGGCGGGTTGTTCTTTGCGATTTACGGTTTAATGCGCATGAACAGACCATTCGTCGCTTAGTTCACCATCCTAAAACCTCTTTAAGTCTTCAGACTAAAGAGGTTTTTTGGCGTATTTTCACATAATAATGCCGCATAGATTTAGGAATTCCTTTTAATGCTAGGGTGCCATTATAGACTAAATACCGAATTCTAAATTCTAAATAAAAGATGTTTGGCGGTTCCTCCATTCTAGCAAGTAGCTCTAAAAGAAATATTCCAGTTTGAATAAAATCCACATTTCCCTGTTCCTGATGCATTTCTTTTAGCCTCATCACGATGAGAGAGTCATAAAAATTCTCAGGCACCTCTTGAATATGCTGATGCTTCCATTGACGAAGCACTGCTGTTGATTCTGCCAGACCTTCCCATTGCTGTAGAAATTTTTGACGTTCCTTTACTGATAATCTCTTTTTTTCATACAGATTTGGATTCCACTGACGTTCAATCACTTGCTGTCCATTTGTATGTATAAGAAATATTTCATTGTGGTGATCATGCAATAAATAGAGGAAAAACAAAAGCCCACATTGTTCTTCTATATTGTCCCCACACCAAATATAGACAGGTAGGTGACTCGGGATATCCCGTATCTCTCGAATCACCTCTCTTAATGTAGTATGACCAACAAATTCATCCATCTCATCATTAATATTTTCCATTAACCACTTTTGGCGGCATGCTTGTCCTTTTACTTCATCAAGCTTCCACAGCGGTCCGATAGACAAATCCTCTGGAAAGCCAATGACATATTTAGGCGGAGCAAGTGCCACTCTTAAGGAACCTGCTGCAGATTCTGAGCAAACAATATGTGCAACCCCGGCAGTTGTTGTCGTCTTACTCATTCTTTGATGCCCAATGTAATCATTAATAATGTCGACCAAATAACTAAGGTGTTCCGCCGCACCCCAAAAAGACCATCCCTCTTTAGGATCTCTTTGTTCATGCCGAAATGTTGTAAATGGCTCTGATGGCGGAAGCTCATACCCCTCCCATTCTCCTTTTTCCAAGACATTTGCTAATGTAATGTAATCGAGCGTTTGAATTTTATATACAAGTACCTGATTGGGTTCGTACAAAAAATAGATAAATGGATAGTGCATCACTGTTTCCATATCCTTGGTCTCCTTTTCAAATTATAGTATCATGATAATCTCTTCCATTATTTAATAAAAAAGCAGCTAGCCCATACAAGAAGTATGTTATTATTATAGTTAGAAAATTTTGAATTTCTGTCAAGTAAAGGGGATTGATAATATGTATGAAAATATTTTAAGACATCCAGGGCCAACACCGATTCCAAAGAGAGTTCAACTGGCGATGAGTCGAGATATTTTTAGTCATCGGAGTCAAGAATTTGTAGAATTATACCGAGAGACGATTGAAGCCGTAAAGCCTGTCTTTGGAACGACACAGGACATTTTACTTTTGCCATCAGGCGGGACAGCTGCACTAGAAGCTGCGGCAGTTAATACGGTTGCCGCTGGTGAGGAAGTTGTGGTCATTACTGTTGGGGCATTCGGTGACTATTTCGTTTCCATTTGTGAGCAATACGGCTTCCATGTACACAAGCTTGAAAAAGAATGGGGACAAGCTTGCACACCTGAGGAGCTACGAGCATTTTTACAACCATTACAAAATATCAAAGCGGTTTTTGTCACATATAACGAAACATCTACAGGCATTTTAAACCCTGTTGCTGAATTAGCACAAGTAATTCATGACGAAACAGAAGCTCTCGTAATCGTGGATGGCGTAAGCTGCATCGGTGGCGCGCCGGCTGAAATGGATGCTTGGGGTATTGATATTCTCGTGACAGGCTCTCAAAAAGCGATGATGCTTCCACCTGGACTCTCTCTTGTCAGTGTCAGCGAAAGAGCTTGGCAAGTCATTGAAGACAATCAAACGCCAGCATATTATTTAAATCTATTAAGTTATCGTAGTTGGGCAGAAAAGGGGATGACGCCAAATACTCCTGCTATCACACTTATTGATGGCCTACATGAGGTTTGTCAGCTAATTGAACAGGAAGGCGGCTTCTCACAGACAATTGCCCGTCACGAACTTATGAAAAACATGGTACGTAGCGCTATGAAAGCATTACACATTGAGCTCTTAACTGAAGATCAATACGCCTCCCCTACCATTACAGCTATTAAGGCACCAAATGGAATTGAGCTTGGTGAATTTTTAACGCACCTTAAGCAGCAATATCACTTAGATTTTGCAGGTGGCCTTGGTCATCTACAAGGTAAAATTTTCAGATTCGGCCATATGGGCTATTGCTTCCCAAGTGATATACTACAAGCCGTATCCTTATTGGAGGCAGCGCTCCAAGACTTCAATTATGACTTCCAGCCAGGCGCAGGGGTTCTTGCAGCTCAAGAAGTATATTTAGTAGCTCAACGTAAAGCATTGCAACTTTAATAAAAAAACAGGTGAAGAATTTTTCTTCACCTGTTTTTGCGCTTTTGATCAACTTGATTTGGGCAAGACTTTCCCTTTTCGAACAAAAAAGTACTATCATTTTCAACCTAAATCCCTGCTCTTAGCCAAATACATAGAACGCATGCTGTCTGGGACCATGCTACCACCCGTTGCCCACACAAGATGGGTTGCCTGTGCCATATGCTTTGTAAGTCCACGCTGTGCTAAATAGTGTTGACCTTTTTGGAGCACGCGAATGGCGCCAAACATTCCTGCATGTGCTGATGGCTCTAAAAATAATTTTTCGCTATCGATAGCTAAACCTAATGAGGTAAACAACTCTTCATCTGTCACTGTATAGCAGCCACTTATATACGTCTCCATCACTTTTCCTACAAACTTGGAAGCGCGGCCCACTGCAAGACCATCTGCTTCGGTTTTATTGTCTAATTCAATATCCTCTACACAGATAGCATCATGAAGCCCTGTCATTAAGCCTAGCGTCATGCAAGGTGAGGCAACAGGTTCTGCGAAGAAAATATGCACATGTTCGCCAAATATTTCTCGTAATCCGTAGGCAACACCGCCTGGTCCTCCCCCCACCCCACACGGTAAATACACAAACAATGGATATGTGGCATTGACAGCAACATTCATGTTTTCTAATTGCCCTTTTAAACGCATTGCTGCGACTGCATAGCCTGCAAACAAATCCTTTGAATTTTCATCATCAATGAAATGACACATAGGATCTAATTCTGCTTCTTGACGCCCCTGTTCAACGGCAACACTGTAATCAGCCTCATATTCAACTACCGTGGCACCTTTTTCTCTGAGTAAAGCTTTTTTCCATTCCTTCGCATCACTCGACATATGTACAACGACATTAAAGCCGAGCTTCTTGCCTATAATGCCGATACTTAAACCTAAATTTCCTGTAGAGCCAACCGCAATGGTATATTGCTGAAAGAAGGACTGAAACTCCACTGATGCTAAACGCCCATAATCATCTGTTTTTAGAAGCTTCCCACTTGCTAATGCCAGCCTTTCAGCATGCTTTAAGACCTCATAAATGCCTCCTCGTGCTTTGATGGAGCCTGAGATAGGTAAAGCATGATCCGATTTTAAAAGCAACTGACCTTCTATCGACACACCATATTTATTTTCAAGCGCACTTTTCAAAGCAGGAATTTCTAGAATGTCTGATTCAATTAGTCCATTACTTTCCACAAGCTCAGGGAATGCCACTATTAAATATGAAGAAAAGCGTTGTAACGTTTCCTCTGCTTCCTTTACTTCTTCCATCGTAAAGAACGACGTTTCCGGCCGTTTTACCCAATTTGTATTTTCCCAAAGTACAGTATCTTTAGCTGCCATCGATTTTAACTGTGGAAATTGCTCTAAAAGATCATGCTTATGCTCATTTTTCACCTGTAGAGTCCTCCATTTTTTGTGCAGAAATCGCTCGTTCACAAATTTGTCGAAATTTCATTTCAAACGAAATATTGTTTTCTTGTGTCCTTTTTTTAGGGCCCTTGGTGCGTCCACCTGCTCGTCGAATTTTTTGACCAACATGGCGCATATCGAGCAAGCGTTCGATATTTTCATTAGACATTTCTCGTCCATTTTGATCAATTGGATACCCTCCTCTTGCTAACACCATTGCCGCTAGCCCATAATCCTGTGTAATGACAATATCGTGTTTTGAAAGCGCGTTCACTAGCGTAAAATCAACCGAATCAGGACCTTTCGGCACGATAATTGTTATTACATTATCACGTTCTACACGATGGGATGTATCGCAAAATAAGATAGTTTCAATCTCAAACTCAGATGATACAGATAGCGCCAAATCCACTACTGGACAGGCATCAGCGTCTATAAGAACCTTCACAATAAGGCATCATTCCTTTCTCATAATTAGATGAATACACACACTTAACATTATTTCAAAATAATATTTTTCTGACCCTTCTTGCTCAATTTTTCACAAACTAAAAAAGTATTTTATTGAATAGTTTGAAAAATAAATATACGATACACCTATCAACTAAATGGGGGTTTTACTATGACAATCACAACTGTTAGCAACGAACAATTAGCTAAAGAATACGTAGATGGCGTATTCGAGCAACTTAAACAACAGAACTGTCATCAAGCGGAGTTTCTACAAGCAGCTGAAGAAATTTTCATTTCATTAGTACCTGTATTCGTCCAACATCCTGAATACATTAAGGCCAATATTTTATCTCGTATTGTTGAGCCGGATCGCATCATTTCCTTCCGTGTCGCTTGGCAAGATGATACGAACCAAGTGCAAGTAAATCGTGGGTATCGTGTACAATATAGCAATGTCATGGGGCCTTATAAAGGCGGTTTACGCTTCCACCCTTCTGTAAATGAATCCATCATTAAATTCCTAGGCTTTGAACAAATCTTTAAAAATGCATTAACAGGGCAACCAATCGGTGGCGGTAAAGGTGGTTCTAACTTTGATCCGAAAGGTAAGTCAGATTCAGAAATCATGCGTTTCTGCCAAGCCTTCATGACTGAATTATACCGTCATATTGGTCCAGATGTCGATGTTCCTGCTGGTGATATTGGTGTAGGTGCTCGTGAAGTAGGTTATTTATGGGGTCAATATAAACGTCTAACTAAAGCTAGTGAATCAGGTGTATTAACTGGGAAAATTCCTGGTTATGGTGGGTCCTTAGCACGTAAAGAGGCAACGGGTTACGGTACAGTTTATTTCGTCAATGAGATGTTAAAAGATGCGAACGATTCATTTGAAGGAAAAACAGTGGTTGTTTCTGGTTCTGGAAATGTTTCGACGTATGCGATTGAGAAAGCACAACAATATGGTGCAAAAGTAGTTGCTTGCTCTGATTCCGCAGGCTATATTTATGACCCAGAAGGCTTAGATTTAGATGTCATTAAGGAAATTAAGGAAGTTAAAGGTGATCGTATTTCAACTTACGTAACTTACCGACCAAATGCTACTTTTACAAATGGCTGCACTGGCATTTGGACTATTCCTTGTGACATCGCTCTACCATGTGCTACTCAAAACGAAATTAACGGTGAGTCAGCTCGTACATTAATTTCTAATGGGGTCAAAGCAATTGGCGAAGGTGCCAACATGCCTTCTGATCTTGAAGCAATTAATGAATTCTTAAATGCTGGTGTATTGTTCGGACCAGCAAAAGCAGCGAATGCTGGAGGAGTTGCCGTATCTGCTCTTGAAATGGCACAAGATTCAAGCCGCGTATTTTGGTCATTTGAAGAAGTAGATGCGAAACTTCATCAAATTATGAAAGATATTTATTCAGATAGTAAAGCCGCTGCTGAAAAATATGGCTTCCCTGGCAACTTAGTTATGGGGGCAAACATCGCTGGCTTTATTAAGGTGGCAGATGGAATGCTTGCTGAAGGCATTTATTAATTACTGTCCTAGCTATCTATCACAAATCCACCATCCAGTTACAGAGCATTTCAAAAACACAAGGTGATGACGATTATTCGTCATCAACTTGTGTTTTTATTGTAAATTAGCAATAAATGATAGAAACAAACACACAAAACGAACATTTTTCATATTAATTATTTAAAATATTCGTGTTATAATTTTAGAGTACTATGAATATTGGAGGGTTTTTTGTGGAATTAATGTATACAGGGAAAACGAAAAATGTGTTCAAATTAGAAGACGGTCATTATTTATTAAAATTTAAAGACGATGTAACAGGTGAAAACGGCGTGTTCGACCCAGGCGCTAATACGGTTGGCTTAACAATTGATGGTGCTGGCTTAGCGGGTCTACGCTTAACTTCTTATTTCTATTCTAAATTAAATGAACAAGGTGTACCTACTCACTATGTAGATGCAAACTTTGATGATGCAACAATGACTGTAAAACCTGCAACAGTTTTTGGAAACGGTTTGGAAGTAATTTGCCGCTTTAAAGCAGTTGGCTCCTTCTTACGACGCTACGGTGCCTATGTGAAGGAAGGCCAAGATCTTGATGCCTTTGTGGAAGTTACCATTAAAGATGATGATCGCCAAGATCCTCCGATCTCTGAAGATGCATTAGCTATGTTAAACCTGTTAACACACGAAGAATATGCCATTTTAAAACAACGTACAATTGAAATTTCTAAATTTGTAGGAACTGAGCTTGCTAAAAAGGGCTTAGCGCTTTATGACATTAAGTTGGAATTCGGCCGTGATGCCCAAACTAATGAAATTTTATTAATCGATGAAATTTCTGGTGGTAATATGCGTGCTTACAAAGGTGAGCAATATATTGAACCATTAGAGCTTGAAAAAATGATGTTAAGTCACTAATAAGAGTCGCCTTTGTGCGGCTCTTTTGTTATGAAAATAACTTATTTTTACTTTCTACGAAACTTTTCACTGTATCACTCGTATACTAACTATGCGTAACATGCAATTATTCTATTATTTTGGAGGTAGTTTGATGGAAAACTTTAATGACACACAGAAAGAAGAAAGGCCAAAGGTGAATCCGTTTATATCCGTTTGGTTACATCCAAAGCAAACCGCTCGCTATATGATTAACGAAAAATCAATCGGCTTTGCTATTTTGATTATGTCCATCGGTTATATCGGTTCTATCATGTCAGGGCTGACGGATTCGGAGTTTTTCACTGATCTTTCCCCTTGGTTATTGGCTTTACTGTGTGTAATTCTTGCTCCAATCGCTGGTATTATCGGGACAGCTATATCCGCTCTAATCACATGGCTATTTGGTAAACTATTTAAGGGTACTGGCACGTATTCAGACTTATTTAAAGGGCTGAGCCTTACAGCTGTACCATTTATAGTGCTTATTCCATTTTATTTAATATGGTTATTCACTTCACCAGAATCTTTACTTGATCCAAACTTTATGGGCTCACTGCCATGGATTTTTTGGCCAGCTATTTTAGCTTCTATTGTTGTAACGATTTGGTCTTTCGTCATTTCAGTCGGTGTGGTAGCAGAAGCACACCAAATCTCTAATTGGATGGCCTTTTTCACTATCTTTATTCCTGGAATTATTTTATTCATCTTGTTCTTCGTTCTTTTCTTCATTATTCTCGTTGGGATTATTGGTGTTGGCATGATGTAAAAAAACCTCCCCTCTCATTTAAGAGAGTGGGAGATTTTTTTATAGTTTAAATTGGGCAATCAATGTCTTTAATTCTAAAGCTAATGTTGATAATTGGGCTGATTTCCCCGCCATAACGTCCATTGAGCTACTTGTCTGTTCTGTTGTCGCTGTCGTTTGCTCCACACCTGCCGCAGATTCCTCTGCGACCGCAGCAATTTCTTGAATTGCGCTATTCATTTTTTGACCATCTTCGGTTACTTTTGATAAATTGCTGGAAATCAATTGAACACTATCTACAACATCATTAATAGAATTACTAATCGTCGTAAACGTTTCACTCGTAGCTTTAATTTGATTGGTACCTTCTTTTACTTCCTGATAGCCGTCCTCTAATGAGCTCGTAACGACATCAAAATCTTGCTGAATATTTGTGACAATCGATGTAATATCATTGACTGAAAAGGCTACTTGTTCTGCAAGCTTACGTACTTCATCTGCCACTACCGCAAATCCTTTGCCATGTTCCCCAGCTCTAGCAGCCTCAATCGCGGCATTTAAAGCTAATAAATTCGTTTGATCGGCTATATCTTTAATAACAACGACCAATTTTGAAATTTCCTGTGCTTGAGCATCTAATTTTTTTACTTTCTCTACGGCATTTTGTACAATGCCATCAATCTTACTCATTTGAGAATTCGAAGATGTCATGAGCTGACTTCCTTCATTGGTTAAACCTAATACTTCAACAGAAGATTGATGAATATGCTCCCCATGCTGATTTGTTTCACGTAAATCCGCAGTAAAACGTTCCATTAAGGAAGTTAATTCGTTAGAATGATGCGCTTGTCCCTCCGCACCAGATGCTAATTCATTCATCGTAATAGCCACTTGCCCAGCACCCATATTCACTTCATTAGCTGATTGTGATAGCTCCTTACTGGATGTATTGATTAAATCAGACGCTTGAGCAATATTGTGTATCATGTCCTTCAATTTTGCTTGCATTTGATTCATAGCGTTTGCCAGTTTACCAATTTCATCTTTTGAGCGAATAGACATACTTTCTTGCGTCAAATCACCCTCCGCAAATCGCTCCATCGCTTGGACCACTCGGTTAATTGGTTTAGCCATACTATTCGCATATTGCCAAATAACAAATATCCCGATAATAATAGCCACACCAATCACAATAACCGTTAATTTCAATATACTCTCCGCTGGCTTATTAAAGTCTGCTAAATATGTACTGGCACCAATAACCCATCCCCAATACGGATCCGTTTCTGCATAGACCCCTTTTTCTTCTAGTTGATCTGAATTTGGTAATGGCCACGAATAGGAGGCAAATCCACCACCTTCATTCCCCTTAGCAATGATTTCCTGCATATACTTAACCCCATTGTCATCCTGCTCATCCCAGACATTATTTCCCTCGATATTTGGATGCGCAATAGAGTTCCCCTTTTGGTCCACAACAAAGATATAACCATTCTCACCTAGTTTAATATTTTTATTAATAGGTCGCTTTCCTTCACTATCCATTTCACCTAAAATAGCGACCTTCACTTTCTCTTGCGCTTCATCTAAAGATAAATTATCTGCCTCTACCTCTTGATTAAACTGTTCAATCATAGCAATGGTCATTTCCACACTGTTTCTTAAATTTTCTTTTCCCACCGACTCTAAATTTGATTTACTTTGTTGATAGCTTAGATAACCTAAAGTAATAAGGGGAATCATTAAAAGCAATAAAGAGAAAGCAATTAGCTTGGCTTTAATGGACCGAAATTGAACGAATGTTTTCATGTATTTTATCTCCTCTTTTTAACAGACCTAAGACCTATTTTCCTTTAAAAATAGTACAACATTATGTATTTATACTTTACAATCAATTGCACAAGACATTACCTTATACTCAACAATTTTAGTACATAAAAAACCAAACAACAACATTTTTCGAGCAAATTCGATAAAAAAATGCAGAAAAGCATATCTTTGCTTTTCTACATCTGTTGTACTTCAATATCTTTTATTTGTTAAACTGATAGCGCAGTAGTTTGTTGGAATAGTTCTGACACTCCAGATTCGACTGCTGCTCCGCTAACTGCACGAGAGACAATTGCAACGACACGCTCATCCAAAGATTTCGGAACAATATATTCCTCCGCTAGCTCCTCATCACTCACAAGAGAAGCAATTGCTTCCACTGCAGCTAGTTTCATGGTTTCATTGATATCCGTCGCACGTACATCTAATGCACCTCGGAAAATGCCAGGAAAGGCAAGGACATTGTTAATTTGATTTGGATAATCCGAACGACCCGTACCCATAACCCGTACTCCCCACGCCTTAGCATTTTCATACGTAATTTCTGGATTTGGGTTAGCTAATGCAAAGACCACTGGGTTTTCATTCATAGACGCAATATGCACCTCTGTTAATAGATTAGCTACCGAAACACCAATAAAGACATCTGCACCAACGAGCGCATCATTCAGCGTACCATGTATTTTCTCCGGATTTGTTAAATGAGCAACCGCCTCTTTAATCGGATTCATCCCTTCTTTACGTCCCTCATAAATAATACCTTTTGTATCACACATAAAAATATTTTTATAGCCCATTTGCACAAGGATTCGCAAAATTGCGATCCCTGCTGCACCAGCGCCATTGATGACGACCTTCATTGTCGCAATATCCTTTTGCACGATACGATTGGCATTAATCATAGCGGCCCCTACTACAATCGCTGTCCCATGTTGATCATCATGAAATACTGGGATATCACATTCCTGACGCAGCCGATCCTCAATTTCAAAACATCTAGGTGCTGAAATATCCTCTAAATTTACCGCCCCAAAAGTAGGGGCAAGCGCCTTCACAATGCTGACGATTTCATCCGTGCTTTTTGTATCTAAACATATTGGAAAAGCATCAACATTGGCAAAACGCTTTAACAAAATCGCTTTCCCTTCCATAACTGGTAATGCAGCTTTAGGTCCGATATCCCCCAACCCTAAAACTGCTGTACCATCTGACACAACTGCCACCATATTCCCCTTCATTGTATAGTCATAAACCAACGATGGATTTCTTTCAATTTCCACACACGGTGCAGCCACTCCAGGTGAATAAGCAAGACTTAGATCATAAGAATCCTGTACTGGTACTTTTGAAATCACCTCTAATTTACCACTATAGTGTGCATGCATTTCTAAAGCTTTCTTCATGACATCCATTCCATCCCATCCTTTTCCCTTTGTTTTTCATTATATTTTAGAATCATATTACTTTGTGAAAATATAGTCAATGAATTTTCTGTCAATTTATTTTTTCTTTCGAAAACGCAGTATTATAAGACTTCTTATGCATTTTTCTGTCAAATTAAACTTTTCACAATCAATTATCTTAAAATAGTTAATATCAGGTCATGAATAGTGGGAATTGTACAACTATCGCCTTTCAAGCTGTTCAACATTTCACATAGTATTTTTCTTGTGTAAATGAGAATTTTTTCACAAACTTATGTAAGCGCACCCATTGAGCCAATTGAGTTTGTCACAATTTATCCACAATTTTTCACAAAGTTTTTTATTATTGCTGTTACAGCTTTTAAGCCCACTAAAAAAAGAGCCCTATTGCAAGGACTCTTGTGTAAAGTGACGGATAAATGCATTGATTATATGTTTAGAAGACCATTGATCGCCAGACACTTTAACAATGGGATATTCTCGAGGGAAAATACTAGACGTCATCTCCTCTACTGAATAACCTTGTTGAAACAACTGACGAACCTTCTCTTCCATTTCTTCAATATACGCTATTTTTTCTAGTATTCTATTTCGGCCATTTGCTAGATAGCCTCCATGACAACAATAAATTTCGTTAAAATCATAGTTTAATAATTTCTTTAAGGATGCTAAGGTATGTACAATATTTTCTTCATCGAGTACTACCTTTGTTTTCGTTTGAATGTATAAATCTCCTGTGAACATAGCACCTGTTTGACGATTATAAAAAGCCAGATGATCTGTCGTATGTCCAGGTGTTTCAATAACATCCCAGACAGTTGTTTTCGTCTGCAATGTAGTCCCTATCGGCTGCGCTAGAAAAGCTGGCCGCTCCCCCCATAACGCTTGACGGTACAAAGGATAATCCCCATCCTGCGTACAAATCTGAAGAGACTCGTGGTGAAGATAAATAGGAACATCCCTTTGCTGCTGAAGCCACGCCGCATTACCCGCATGATCCTCATGCGCATGAGTTAAGGCGATTTGCTCCATTGGCAAATCTTTAAAAAATGATTGAAACTCCTGTGCCAGAGAATTAGAGCCTGTATCAATTAATAAACCATCCACAAAAAAGCTATACACACTCATAGCAAACCCCTGCAGTGCTACCTTTCCAAGCGCACATTGTACATCACCATGGCGTTGAACAACAATGCTCGTCTCCCGTTTAAACATCCACTTTCCCCCTTTTAAAAGAGTGTAGCATAAAATGAATGATGAGTCATTTTGATTTCTATAGGCTGTTTTGGGGCATGCTATCCGGCTGCTTCTGGCATTCGAGCTATAGATCCAGCAACTCAATCAAAATTTGTTTCGAGCGAGCTATTCGGCGCTTTTTTGGCTCTATCCGTCACTTTCCAACTTCTATCCGTCACCTCCAACTTCCTTTCCACCAATCTCCCCCGCACCGAGCCACCTCCACAAAAAAAACGCTCACCTAAGTGAGCGTTTTTGCTTCGATCCTTATTCATTTGTACCTTTTTCAACATCGTATTGTGTAATCCAATCACTAAAGCTACCTACATATAATTGGATGTTTTCATAGCCTTCATCTGCTAATACGGCATAGAGTGGGGATGCGGTTACACCACTGCCACAGTAGACAACTACATGTTCATCTGGTGCAACTTTTTGACGCAATGCATCGTTGGCCTGCAATTGACCATCTGTCTTTAATTGCTCCCAGTCAAAGTTTTTCGCTGTTGGTATATGGCCAGCTACTTTATCTAATGGCTCAACTTCTCCACGGTAACGCTCAGCCGCACGAGCATCTAGTAAAGTCGCTTTGACTTCACCGTCCACAATTGCCTTTACCGCTTGGCGTGGAGCATAAAGCTCATCCTTCCAATCAAAATCAATGATGGTTGGTGGGTATTTAACGACATCTTTTGTAAATGGTATTTTCATTTCCAATGCAGATGCGCCTCCATTAATAATGACCACATTTGGGAAACCAGCATACGTCAGCATCCACCAAGCACGTGGAGCGAATGGGGCTGCTCCTTGATCATAGATAACAATTTGATCTTCATAACGCAAGCCTAATTCTTGAAATACCGACATCAATTTTTCTTTGTTCGGCATTGGATGACGACCGTCTTTACTGTCCATATCAGATAGCTGCTGCTCTAAATCAATATAGATTGCTCCTATTGCATGACCTTCTTCAAATGCTTTTTTTCCAGCTTCTTTGTCTTGTAAATCAAAACGAGCATCGATAAAACGGACACCATCAAACTGAATTTCATCCACTGATTTGAATACTTTTCCCATAGGAATCACCTCATGCGTATTGTAATTGTGCGTAAATCGCTTTCCAAGAAGCTAAACGGCTTTCTTCTTGAAGCGCCAATCTTTCTGTTTCAATTTGCTCAAGCGCTTGATGATAAATATATAAACGTAATTTTTCTGCTTCCTCTGCAATAAACGTAATGGCCCATGTCATGAGAGAAACTTTCTGTGCATCTAAATAATCCTGTGCATCTGGTTTTGTTAAAGTTTCTAGTGCCTCGCTCAGCTTCACTTTTTCATTCTTCTCAAAGAAAGCTTTTTGGTTGCGGAAGTGAGATTTTACGCTAGCATATTTTGAAATATCGCTAAATGGCCCTTCAAAATCAAGTAAATTTGGCTCAGAAGATTCAAATGCTAAGAACGAGAAGCTACGGTTAAGCTCTTTTAGCTCACGTACTTCGTCTTTAAAGCGATGCTGCATTTTTTTGCTAATAAACTGAGATAAACGGAAGTTGGTAACGCGCATTTCTTGTGTAAAGTCGAAACGTAAGCTTTGCATCACTTCCTTCAATGCATGCTCCAATGCTTGCTGTGCTGGCATAGCCGCAAATGTTGAAGGATTATACCCTTCCTTAAAGAATTCAGGGTAACGATAGTAGACACGCTGTAGAACATAATAGAGAAGCTCATCAAGCTCTTGCTTTGTCTCACTTTCCAGCATACTTGTATTAAGCACACTAAACTTCGATTGAATATGCTTTTCAAGTACTGTTAATTCCTCTAAACGCTCATCCTTACGTTTTAGGTTTTCCTCTGTTTGTGCAATTAAATCCGCTAAACGTTGCTCTGTTTTATCAACTTCCTCCGCAAGAGCCTGCACTGCTAATGCACTCAATTCGTCATTTAAGAATGTATGGAAGTCATTTTCAAACGGTGGCATACCAGATGCTAAGTCTGAACCTTCTACCTTTTCATTTAACGCTAGAAGACTTGATACACCATACAGTCGTGGGAATCGAATTCCAAAACGCTGTAATTCTGAACGAACATAGCCTTTTACATCTTCCTGCTCTTCATCTGTTGTCGCCAAATCAATGGCATTTACAATAAAGAACATTTTATCCAGTTCAAATGCATCTTTTACACGACCAAGCTGAATTAAAAACTCACGGTCAGCTTTGGCAAATGCATGATTATAATACGTAATAAATAGGATGGCATCCGCATTCCGAATATATTCAAAAGCTACACCTGTATGTCGAGCATTAATGGAGTCAGCTCCTGGCGTATCCACCAATGTAACGCCCATGCGCGTTAATGGACTATCATAATAGAAGTCGATATTATCCACAAAGCATGATTTATTTTCTTGCGCAACAAATTTTTCAAATTCAACGCGATCCACTCGTATAATAGTTCCAAGCTCAGACTTGAACGTTGGATACCCTTCCTTGTAGGCGCGAATAAATGATTTGTGCACATTTAAACGCTCATCTGTCAACTGGACAGCAAGCCCTTCATCAGCTCGATTATACGCTTCCTCCAATGAATGAACGGATAAGCCAATCGCTGCATATGACCCTTCAATATCCTCTAACATTTGATCAGCTGTTTTAAGCTGGACATCGGCCGTTTCATGAGGATGCTCCGGTGTAACTGGACGAATTTTATTGATAGCTGCGGTTGTTGGGTTTGGCGATACAGGTAATACCTTCGCTCCCATTAATGCATTCGAGAAGGATGACTTCCCAGCACTAAATGCCCCAAACAAAGCAATCGTAAAGTCTTTTTTCTGTAGGCGTTCCACTTTATTTTCTAGATATTGAGCAACTTCAGCAAAACCTTGTACTTCTTTTACAGAATTGGCAGTATGCAGAGCACGATTAATAACTCCATCTATTGGCAAACTCGTCGCACTAACAGTTTGCTGAGCTTCTTCGTGCTGAATGACTTGTTCTTTTGGTTGTAGCATGGACTCATCAAACAAACGAATCTCTGCTAAATCCTGTTTAAAGGAATTTTCCCAATTTGTTAGCTGCTCATTCGCAACTTTCCGGATTTCATTGCTCGCTTGATGCATAATGCTCGCACTATATTGTTGGTAGCCTTCGATTTCAAGTACAGCCCTAATAGCATCCACTTTGTCCTGCATGCCTGCCATTTTTAACTTCGAAGGAGCCGCTGTTTCTGTTGCCACCGCTTCTAATGTTGTCGCTTGTGCTTTTTTCCAGCTATCTGTTTCCTGAATAAAATAGCGCTTTGTTGCCTCTGCCACACGGTTGGCGAAGTTTAATACTGCATCACCGGTTAACAGTGCACCTGTTTGAACTTGCTGTTCAATCAATGCAAAAGGTAGGTCGAATGGATAAGCATCAATAGCTGACGCACGTTCTTCATTTAAGGCACCGACGTCCTTCAATGCATTTTTCATAAGGCCTTTTAAATGCCCTGTAATTTGGGCATGGACAACATTTTGATAGGCACTATAAGCATCTTCTTTACGACGGTTACGCTCTTCCTCTGTTTTTTTCTTCGCAGTAAAGAGCCCGCCTACCTTAAAGCCATCCTGCATACTTTCTAAATAAAGACGTAAGCGATCACGTAAGTCAGCTGGCATAATGGCAGCATTGGCAAGCAATTCTTTCCGCTGCTCCTCAAATGTTTCATTCCACGCCTCGACAGAGAACAGTTCTACCTGACGATTTAATTTGTTGTATTGCTCTAAAATATCTTGGTGGTTTGCCCAGTCATCGGCACTTAAAATCTCTTCATCTAACGCGAGACGATCCTCTTTTTCTTCCATTAAATAATTGTCATGCTCGCTTTGCAATAAACGTAATGTATTTGTTGCTGTTTGGACAAGCTGGTCCTGCCAATCGTTCATACTATCCATAACAATTTTCTTTACGGCTTCAAAATCGTTATGTGGGTGGTCAGGCTCTCTCAATGATGTGAAAAATACACCTTTCGGCACAACGCCCCATGCCGCAAAGGAATTATGAACGGTTGCTTTAAACTCTTCAAAGCTCAATTCATTCTCTTTATGCTTATCAATCATATTAACAATCAAATAAACATTTGGATTATATTTCATTAATTGCTTCGTAAATTGGAAATTCAACTCGGATTGCACATGGTTGTAGTCCATTGTATAGAATACGATATCGGCAATATGGAGTGCAGATTCCGTCGACATGCGGTGTGCATCATCAGTTGAGTCTACTCCAGGTGTATCCATCACGGTAACGCCATACGGTAGTGTTGACGCACTATGACCAATTTCAATTTGAGATACCAAATCCCCATTTTTACTAAGCTCTTTGACCGTTTTAAAATCATAGCCTGCCTCAAATTTAACAGGCTTTTCATTGTGCATATAAACAATCGCAAAGTCTTCCTCTGATTTATGCACTTTAACGATATTTGCACTTGTTGGAATCGGGCTAGATGCTAATAAATTCTCGCCAGACAGCGCATTAATCATACTCGACTTCCCGGCTGAGAAATGGCCTGCAAAACCAATCACATACTCTTTTTGCTGAATTTTTCGAGCAAAAAGTGATGTTTTATCCATGCGCTCCGTATCACCATTATGCTGATATATTATGTATTGCAAAGCGGCTTGCTTTAGTAGCCCCTCCAATTGTTGATCAAAATCTTTCATGAAACCAGTAACCCCTTTTTCGTTAATTATTCATAATTAGTATTCTACCTTATTCAACTAGCAAAGTATAACACTAATTTACGGTAAAAAGCATGTATGCCAACGCTTCTATCCGACTAGTATTTATAAAAAAAGCATGTTTGTCAGAAATAATCCTTATCGAATGATAGATGCTCAACTAGATTAAATTTTATTTTCTTCATATTTTATAGTAACTGAATTTGGGGCAAAGGTTAAATTTACAAAAATGGAGTGTGATAACACATGGTCAACCATAAGCATGGTCAAATAAGTAATAAAAGCTGTGATTGTAGCAATGAGGATCGATTTATTTGGCCCCGTATAAAAGCGTCTTACGGTCCAATCGCCCCTCCCTCAGAAGTTGTCCCAGAAGGCGTAGTCATTCCAACGATTAATAGATATTTTCACATTTTAACAAGCGATCTTGATTTAACAAACGGAGCAATCCTACCCGCTACTCTCTTTTGGAATGATCATACAGATCCCATTACTGAATTCGTAATTTTTTCACCAAATGGCTATGTCAATTTGTATATTAATGCTGTTATGCAAGAGGGCGGTATTTATTCCCTATCAAGCACAGCCTTAACAATTACTCCTTACGATGGCACATTATTTAGAGGAACGCCCATCATAATTGAATCATTAGGCTTCACCATAAAATAAAGACAATAAAGGGCGTAAATTAGTGGCATTTCTATAGTCAATTATTTTGTGTAAGGAACGGGTATTTCTAACAGATAGCTGTTAAAAGTTTGTTTCTTAGTTAGGACTGCTGAAAAACCGAAAGCTCCAATCCATCATCTAAAAAGCACCAATACATGTAAAAAAACTACGCATGTATCGGTGCTTCTGTATTCTTACTACTTGCTGGCCCACTCACTTTATTTTTATCGTCGTTCAACCCTAGCACAGCATCAAGTTGCTTCAACGCTTCTTCTTTCGTTAGTGTACCCGCTTCTGCTTGATCAAAAATGGCTTGCACCTTTTCTTTTGAGATTTCATCAGCGTTCGATGGTTTACTTGTAGGTTTTTTATCTCCGTCCAGCCCTAGCGCAGCATCAAGTTGCTTCATCGCTTCTTCTTTCGTTAGTGTACCCGCTTCTGCTTGATCAAAAATGGCTTGTACCTTTACCTTTGAAATTTCATCAAATTTCGTTGGTTTACTTACTTGACCTACCACATATTCACTTCTCTCACTCACTTGAGTTGGTACCTCTGCTGCAAATGCAGACCCCATCGTGGATAGTGCAAATACTGCACCTAAAGTAGTAGCAGCTAATCTCTTTTTCTTTTTCATGTTCTTATTCTCCTTTTAAGATGTATTTTGTCTTACAGCTTTTATAATAGAGGCATTATCTGTAGTTCATATGGAAATAGAGTGGAGAATTTCTAGAGATTTCCTGGAGATTATCTGGAGTTTCCTTCTTTCTTATTGTTCACCTTCACCTCTACTGATAGAAAAGGTTTTATATAGCAAAAAACGCAACGCCCTATAAGGGTATTGCGTTTTTATGATGTCGTTTTATTTTTCTGAAAATCCCCTTCTGTCTACAGGGTATACTTTTGTTATCGTACAATACTTAGTCTAGCAATTGTCATTCATAAATTTCGTCAATTCATTTATTGTTAGTGGTTTTGATATGTAATAGCCTTGTATTGAATCGTATTGGGCATCAGATAAGGTATTAAGATGCTCAACATTGTCTACACCTTCTATTATTACTTCCAAATCTAAGGCCTTGATAATACTTGTCAGCAGCTCCATTACCTTTTTATTTGATTTCCCACTAATAAACAACCTATCTAATTTCACTCCATTGAGGGGCAGTAAGGACATATATTGGAAGTTCGAGTTTCCAGAACCAGAACCGAAACCATCAATAAATATAATATGACCTCGATCACGTATAATTTTTAGATTTTCACTAGCTTCTATCCCCATTATAGTTTCCTCAGTTATTTCAAAAGCAATTCGGTTATTGTTAGTAATACCAATTTCATCTAGATGTTCGATTAACCAAGTAATATCTTTGATTAATGACGCTGATAAATTAATAGAAACATAAACGATTTCATTATATCTACTCAATAAATCAACAGCTTTTTTGATAATATTCTTAGTTAATTCTATTAAACTTTCTATATTTAAAATTGGAATACATATACCCGGAGAGATAGAACCCATCTCTTCCCACCGCCATCTACTTAGTGCTTCAAAGGATAATTGCCTATTATGGTGTAGTATCGGTTGGAAGACTATTTCAAACTCTTCAGTTACTAAACCTTTCTGTGAACTACACTCTTTTATTTCATCGCTATTTGTGTTTTGCAAATAGACTTGTCTAACGTAATTTAACGCAGGAAGTTTTCTATCTTGGACATATAGATAGTTTATCTTTAAATATTCAATATTTGATAGTTCTTGACTAATTAAACGAGCTTGGGACTTAGCATGACAGACTAATAGATATTCCTTATCAAATACTCTATACCATTCCACTTTTGGTTGATACAAAGTTAGCTTTCTCATAACCACATCTATACATTTAGAAAGATCCAATTCATGCCAACTAATAATCGTAATGTATACTAATGCGAAAGATTTTTTATGTTCAATACTTTTTAAAACAGATTTTCGATTTGATTCAAATAATGTAATACCGGTCTCCATCCTAATTCCTCCAATAGGTCGTTTCAACCTCCATCTTTTATCAAAAAATTACTATTAAATTATTTTATAAAGCTAATCTGTAGTCTGTATGAATGTCGTATGAAGTTTATGTGGAGTATCAATGGATACCATTTAGAACTCTATTAAAAAAGCTAACAAATTTACATGTTCATAAATTTGCTAGCCCAATACTCTTTTTACCATAAGAATATGTCTCTACTTTTATAAACCTTGCCAAATATAATGATTCATTCTTTGGTTTTAAAGTTTGATACTAGATTTTGAAGCTCCTGAGACATCTCTGCTAAAGAACGAGAAGCAAATGTCATCTCAATCATAGTAGCGGACTGTTCTTCCGCTGCTGCAACAACCTGTTGGGTGTAACTCGATGACTGATCAGTAACATCTTGGGTTTTCAGTATTTCATTTACTAAGTTCTCTGTATTAGCATTAATTTCTTGAATTTCAGTAGAGACGGATGAAAGTTTATTGTTAATCATGTCTACATCAGCTGCTATTACATCAAATGTTTTCCCAGCGTTTGCAACATAACGTATCCCTGTTTCAACTACACTTTGTCCTTCATTGACAATTTGTACTGTATTTTGTGTATGAAGTTGAATTTCACCTATTAGAGTAGAAATATTGTTAGCTGCATTTCCCGATTCCTCTGCTAGTTTTCTAACTTCATCAGCTACAACAGCAAAACCTTTACCCTGCTCCCCTGCGCGCGCGGCTTCAATCGCTGCATTTAAAGCAAGTAAATTGGTTTGTACTGCAATGCTAGTAATGACATTAATAATTTCACCAATCTCTTGTGATTTGCTTTCGAGCAATAGCATGGCTTCATTTGTCATTATGTTCTGTTTATTAATTTGATTCATTTGTTCAACGGACTGTGTAATCACTTCATTTCCAGAAAGAGAGACTTTAGAGGTTTCAATGGATAGGTCATTTAATTCTTTAATATTTTCCGTAATTGCTGTAAGACTCGATGATATCTCTGTAACGGAATGATTCGCTTCTTTCATTCCAAGCAGTTGCTTTTCTTGTCCTGTAGAAATTTGCTGAATAGCCTTCGTAATTTCATCTGAAGCCGTGCTTGTCTGTTCACTACTCGCAGTAAGTTGTTCAGATGTAGCCGCAACATGTTCGGCTGAGTTCGAAACGGTTTCAATCATTCCTCTTAAATTTGTAGTCATCGTATTTATTCCTGTTGCTAAAATACCTAACTCATCCTTATTTTTAACGTTTAAATACGTAAAGGTTAAATGTTGATTGGCGATCTTTTCAACTCTATCAGTAACCATTTGAACTGGAATGGCTAAATGTCTGGCAAATAAAAATATAACGATTCCACCTATTAAAATACTGATGCCAAGAGTAATGATAATCGTATATTGAATTAAATGAATGCCGTGATTAAATGATGTCATGAAGCTACTAGCGCTTACCACCCAACCCCAGTTCGGATCTAATGCAGAGTAGGCTATTTTATCCTCTTCTGCATCAGGGTCGTTGGGCATTGCTCTAGCGTAATATGTAAAATCCCCGCCATTTTGTGCTGCGTTTATCATATTTTGTACCATATACACCCCATGACTATCAACGCTTTCCCACGCATTTTCTCCTTCAGAGAATGGATGAGCGATCCTATCTCCATCCGCCCCGTAAATGGCAAAATAGCCGTCCTCACCTAAATCAACATTTGTCGTTATTTCACGAGTACCATCACTTCGTAAATCGCCAATTAAATTTTGTTTTACTTTTTCTTGAGCTTCTTCTAAAGTTATTTCACCAATTTGAACGACATAATTCATTGAATCAATTAATTGAAGTGCCATTTCTACATTATTTTTTAGCATCCTCTCTCCCAAATCATCCAAGTGCTTGTTAGCAGAATTATAACTGCTAACGCCTATAATTAAACCTGGGATTAATAATAGGCTCAATGAAATAATAATTAACTTTGTTCTTATCTTCATTTTCAGTAGATCTCCTATCTAATATAAGACTCAATAAATCTAATTACTTTATTGAGTCATCTGTGTATGCTTCTGAGACGCCAATCTTCGTACCATTTATTTAATTTGAGGAAATGTAACTAAAAATCGAATGCCATTTTCAACATTATTAAAAGAATAATTTATTGAGAGTGATATAAATATTTGCTTGACGATATATAAGCCTAATCCACTCCCACCAGTGTTCCTATTTCTTGATTTTTCGAGTCTATAAAAAGGCTGAAATAATTGTTGTAGTTCCTCTGCTTTAATGTGTACACCGGTATTAACGACTTGGATTTGAATTTGATTTTCTTTGGAATCCTCCGTCAATTCTAAATAGACTGTTTCTCCTTGTGGTGAATACATAATTGCATTATGGATAATATTTTTAAATGCTTTTTCTAGTAAATCATTATCTGAAAATACGTAAAGATTCGGGGGGATTTTATTTATAACAGTAATCTCCTTTTGAGATGCAAAAAAAACGAGGTCTTTCGTTATCGTCTCAATTAAATTTGAGAGATTTGTTTCTTTCATTTGTATTTTAAATATATTTTGTTCTAGTTTGGACATACTCAAAATTTCACGGACAAGTTGATCCATACCTTCTATAATTTTATGGTTTTTTTCTAAATAGAAGTCACGATTTTCATAAGGTCCAATTTTATAAATCATCCCTTCTATATACCCTTTCATTACAGTGAGTGGAGTTTTTAACTCATGTGCAACTGTAGCAAAAAATTCCCTCCGTTTTGTTTCGATTTTTCTTTCTCTTTCAATATCATCTTTTAATTGTTCATTGGCTATTCGTAAATCATCCATTGTTTTTTGCAAATTATTCGACATCTCATTTAAACTATTAGATAGCTCCTCCAACTCATCATTAGAACGAACTACTATATTTTCTGAAAAATCAAGATTTGCCATCTTTTGTGCACGTTCATTTATATAGAGAAGTGGTTTTGTAATGAACCTTGAATATAAATAGGCACTGCCCAAACCAATACAAACAACAATGATACTTATATAAGGAAGAAAACGTACTAAAACCTGAGAGGCCTCATCGATGGGTTGAAATGTCGCGAATACAGTAACCATTAAATTACGTTCATTCAGAAATTGTATGGGCAATGAATGATTATAGGCATTAACAGTTTCTTCATTTTGTGATGTTTTTCCGGTAATAATGGATGATTGCGTATTTCCTTGAAAATTAAAAGAAGGCGAATAGATAATATTTCCGTTCTTTTCTTGTAGGTAAATGATTGCATTATTTTCTTTGGAGTACTCATCCAATAGCTCTTTCGCTTCTCTTACTGTTAAACTCTTAGATTTATCAATTATTTCTGCTATGCCGGATTGGAGCTGATTTGTTTTATATTGCTCGTAGAATGTTGGAAGGAAGAAGTATAAAGTTAAATAAATTAAGACCGCAAACGATAGCAATATAAGTGAAGTAATCATAAAGAGCTTATAGGTTATTTTTTTCATCTTCATGAAGTTCACAATCCTATTCATCGATTTTGTATCCGATACCCTTCACTGTTTTAATATAGGGTAAATTTAATTTTTTTCTTAAATTTTTTATATGAGTATCAATCATCCGTGTTTCTCCCGAATAATCGTAGCCCCAAACTTTTTCTACTATGATTTCTCTAGTAAGCACTTTTTTTTCATTATGGAGTAGTAGTTGTAAAATTTCGAATTCTTTTGTAGTTAATGGTATTTCCTCCTTATTTACATAAGCTTTATACCCGTCACAGTCAACATTCAGTTCATTAAAATTTAAATGATTTCCCCAATTTTTATGATTGCTTCTTCTAAGAACCGCTTGTACTCGTCTGATCAGCACATGAAATGAAAACGGCTTAGTTATATAATCATCAATACCAAGATCAAAGCCTTTCATTTGATCTTGTTCTTCTTCTAGCGCAGTTAAAAATATTATGGGTATATTAGATTGGTTGCGTAGCATTTTGGCCACTTCAAATCCATTGAGATTCGGCATCATGACATCAAGGAGAATTAAATCAAATGATTGTGTATTTAATCTTTTTATTCCCTCTACTCCATCAGATGCCACTTCAATCGTATAATTTTGTGTCATCAAAAACTGCTTAATTAATTCTTGAATTTCTAAATCGTCTTCTACTACTAAAATATTATAGTTCATTAAGATATCCCCCCTAGTTAGCCATTATAACCACGCAATCTGTAGTTTATGTGAAGATACCTACATTATTCCTAAAAAATTTTATATGAATCCTACGATCAAAGTCATACATCCATTTCATAAGAACAGGGTAACCTTCAGGTACAAAAACCCCCAAAGATCCATCAAATCTTTGGAGGTTTTATGCTATTTTTTACGATAATTATGAAAGAAAATTAATATGGAGATGTAGAACCTTGTATACTTTCTTCTGAATGAGGTGTGGAGGGATCCCACTGCTCAGGCATTTGTCCACCCGATTTTGATGTGAACTCCTCCCATTGTTCTGGGGTCAGTTCACCTCTCGGATTTGGAGATTCCCAATCCCCCTGAGCCGGATTCATTTCATCTAAATACGAATTATAATCCTGATACATATTGCTTTCATTGTCACCTAAGTCACCATTGAAGGCCAGTAAGCATTCCAATAGCGACACCTATAGAGACTAAGCCTAATGAGGTTACTATTTTTGTCCACATTTATACCACTCCCATTCTTTGATTAGCTAAGTTTACTTATTCAAATTTTCACAAACTAAATTGCGGTTTTTAAGGTAAATAATCTTATCAGATTGTTTGGCCACTTCCTGTGAATGCGTCACAACAATAATACATTTATTTTCTTGATGGGCTAATTCCTGAAATAGTTCAACGATTTCAGCCGAGGTTTTCTCATCTAAATTACCCGTCGGCTCATCCGCAATTAATAAATCCACATTACTAGATAATGCACGAGCAATAGCTACACGTTGTTGTTGACCACCACTAAGCTGTAAAACCTTTCTTTTTGCTTCTAATTCGGTCAAGCCTACCATTTCTAATAATTCGAGAGCTCTTTTCTTTTTATCTTTTACTTTAACCCCTGTAATTTCCATAGCTGTTACTACATTTTGAAGGGCCGTCATGTACGTTATCAGATTATAGGATTGAAAAATAACCGATACAAATTTATTTCTATATTTATCTAAACCAATTTTCCTTATATCTTTCCCCTTATAGAGCACATGTCCTTCCTTCGGGTTATCTAAGCCACTTGCCAAACTAAGTGCTGTGGTTTTTCCTGAGCCTGAAGGACCTAAAACGCTATAGAAACAGCCTTTCTCAAACGTAAAATTCACATTCTCCAGTAAAATATTCTTCCTGTTATTGCTTACATAATAATAATATAGGTTTTTAAATTGTAATATTGTGTCCATGTGGGACTCCTCCTACTCATCTTTTAATAGTATTTCTTTTGGATTTAAGCGAAGAATGGATAGTGCTGGAAGAAGCGTTGATAATATGGCAATTAACAGTCCTAATCCACCTAACTTCAACACATCTTGTGAAGTTATACTTACATCAATATCATCGATAGGCTCCACATCATTATCTTGCTTATTCATCATGCCAAATGAGAATCCTAAATTATTAGATTCTTGTTGATTTTCTTGAGAGGCAATAACCTCTTGCTGTAATAAACTATCTCCCATTTTTTGAGATACTGTTTCACCTGTAATTGTAGAAATACCAAATGCTAGTACGGCTATACATAATACTTCTACTAATAATTGACCAATTAATTTTCTCTTTTTCTCACCGATTGCTAAGAGTATGCCTAATTCTTTACGTCGCTCTTTTATTGTTAACATAATAATAAGAGCTAAAATAATTGATCCTGTAATGGATACTAAATAGACCATCCATTTTGAAGTAGCAGCAATATTCTCAATAGGACCAACCATTTTCTGATATAAAGCATCATGTGCATCTAACTTGAACAAATCAAAATCAATATTGCTTTTCTTTGCGTCGGTTTTGAAATCTGCTATATTTTCTGGATCATTTAAGTAGTAGATTGCTTCATTAATGACTGAATTTTTTTCATCGCTTTCTTTCGTCGAGTCATAATTTGTGTATAGTTTGTTAGATGGATGCATCATAGCTGGTAAGTTTTCCTCGAAGTCAGTTATACCAGAGTTTTTATATACCCCTATTATTTCCAACTCTACTTCAGTTGTCCCTTCCATTGATTGGACCTTTATCATATCACCAACTTGAAGCTCGTTTTGTTCTGCTAATCGCTTTTCAACTAGCACTACTTTCCTATTCTTATCCTCAGATGTAATTGAACGACCTTCCATTATTTCATGTGTTCCATCCGTAAATTCTTGTAATAATTCAGAACTTCTCACACCTTGAAGAAACGTATTAGGCATTTTCATATTTCCAGAGACACTACTACCGACTGCACCGCTTACCCCATCATCACCTTCAGCATCGTTAATAGGTGTGTAATCATCTGCTATAACCATGTCACTTTTAAGATAGTTATAGTCTATTACATATGGTGATTTAGCTAACTGATCTGCATCATCTGCAAAAAGCTCAGGGTGTTGTATTTTTCCGTTTGGATTTTCTTGTCGCTGCTTTGCGACGTTTTCCATAAGCTTTTCTTCATCCATTCGAAGACTTACGTCTACACCTAATGTTTGTCTAGCATGGTCATTCGCCTTCTGTGACACATTTTGTATGGCGAAACCGGCTAATACTAAATTGGAAACTACTAAAAATACTGTAAATAATATAATCGATTTCCCTTTCCTTGCCTGCACACTTAAAAATGCACGTTTGATAAAATTCATTTCCTTACCTCCTTGGTAGTTCAAATATATTTGACCTATCTGGAGTTAATATGGAGAGCGTGAAAACTTTATCTAGAGAAATTAGGGGGTTTATGTGAGTCATCCTCTTCCGTCATGGTAAATCCAGTGAACGTAAAAAGAAATGTAGCAGATGAAGGATGCACATAACATAATTCCAACTATTGAAAAAGAGATTAAGTTTAATCTTTTAAAGTCTATAGGCAATACTAATCAAGTAGACTGAAAAACACCTTTACGTTGATTGATAATGGTTAAAAACCATTTATCGACGAAAGGTGTTTTCTATGTTAACTAACGCTAAACATTGTGATAAAGTTTAGGCTAAATTTTCATTATCCTTAAAGTAATTTTTCATTTTAACTGTATCAAAACGGCCTTCCCATTTCGCCATTACTAATGACGCTAATGAGTTACCAATTACGTTAACAACTGTACGTCCCATATCAAGAATACGGTCAATACCAGCGATAAATGCTAGACCTTCTAATGGAATGCCGACAGTACCTAAAGTGGCTAGAAGTACTACGAAAGATACCCCAGGAACACCTGCAATCCCTTTCGATGTAACCATCAATACAAGCATTAACGTAATTTGTTCACCAATGCTTAGGTGAATACCGTACATTTGCGCTATAAATAATGCAGCGATCGCTTGGTACAGCGTTGATCCGTCTAAGTTAAAGGAGTAACCGGTTGGGATAACAAAGGATACAATATCCTTCGGAGCCCCTAATTTCTCCATTTTCAACATAATTCGTGGCAACACAGCCTCTGAACTTGCAGTCGAGAATGCTAAAATGAGCTCATCTTTTAATACTTTAATTAAAAATAATATATTGACACCTACGAATTTTGCAACTAGTGCAAGAATAACAAATATAAAGAATAGCATTGTAGCGTAAACAAGGATAGCCAGTTTAGCTAAAGGTATTAGAGAGGCGAATCCATATTTGGAAACGGTTACACCAATTAACCCAAATACCCCGAGTGGTGCAAATTTCATCACAAGGTTAGTTACCCAGAACATCGCATCTGCAACCCCTTGGAAGAAGTCTAAAACTGGTTTACCCCGATCACCAATGGCCGCAACACCTAAACCAAAAATAACAGCAAAGAATATAATCGCAAGCATGTCGCCTTCACCCATTGACTGAATGATATTGGTCGGTACAATGCCTACAATAATATCAAACGGTCCTTCATGCTGTACTTCTTCTGTAGTTGACACGTATTTCGAAATATCACCTTGAGAAAGCTCGTTCATGTTTAAACCTGCGCCAGGCTGGAAAATATTCGCGGAAAGTAATCCAACTACGATAGCTACTGTTGTAATAATTTCAAAATAAATAATGGATTTCCCGCCTAATCGTCCAAGCTGTTTCATGTCTCCAGTACCAGCAACACCTACGATTAACGTCGAAATTATAATCGGCACCACAATCATCTTAATTAAATGCAGGAAAATATCCCCTAATGGTTGTAAATAGGTTTCAATTTTAGGATTTCCATAAAAAATACCGCCAACAATAATCCCTAAAATCAAACCGATTAAAATTTGACTGGCTAAACTAATTTTAAATATCTTTTTCAATCCTTCGTACCTCCTAATATTATTTTTTTGTCTTGCCTAATAATAAGAGATACTTATAGAATCCGACAAAATCCGATGAAAAAACTTTTGTTTTCTTTAGAAAAGTCTGAATATAAAGCTTATCCGCTTCTTACAATTAAGTGCATCCTTTCTAGATTTATCAGGCTATCACCGCAATTGAAGACGCTCCAAAATGCTAATAAACCTTTAACTAATCAAATGCAGGCATGCTACTGTTATTACTATATGGCAGTATTATAATCGCTAAGTGTTGACATTTCGTCAACATCATTATACACTTCTGTTCAATGATCTTTTTACATGAAGAAGGGAGAATCGAATATGACGGAAATGAAAGAAAATACGACTCTAGGTTTATTGTTGAAAGAGCTATTGAAAGAACGTTCATTATCTATGCGGAAGTTTAGTGAACTAACAGGAATCGATACGGCTACGATTTCACGGATTATCAACAATAAACGCAAAGCTACCCCACAACATTTAGAAAAATTCGCTGACTGCCTTGGTGTTCCTTTTATTCAGCTATTTGAAGCAGCGGGATATCCTATGGAACAAAGACAAGAAGAGTCACAATCAGATATTCATACCTCTGTTGATGCCATACAAACCTTTCTTAAGGCATCAAATGTGTACGACAACCAGTTTTCAGTGCAGGATGTTGAAAAAAAATTAGACGATTATGGTCTATTTTCTCAAACGGAAGAAGGCAAACATACCATTCATACGAGTTTTAATGAAAAGATTCAAAAAGTAGGTAGTGTTGGTCCATTTATAAATAAGTTAAAAGAGTTATATGAAAAATTTACAACAGATAAAGGTACACTATTTGAATTAACAATAATAGGAAGCACATTATTATATTTTATTATTCCTGTAGATGTAATTCCGGATTATGTTTTTCCTATTGGTTATTTGGATGATGCAATAGCTGTACAACTTACCGGAAAATCTTTGTTGAAAAATAACGGATAGGTGGATTCATTAATTTATGGAAAGTAGTAAAACAAGCCGTAGATGGCTAAAAAATTCATGTTTCATATTCGTATTGATGATCATATTGGGGATTATTTATTGGTTTTATCAGTACAATAGTGGATTGGCCATGGCAGAAGACGACAGTAAAAATGAAGCTGAGGCTGAAGAAACTTTTGAGCCATTCCAAGGCGCAGACCTACAATTTGGGGAGATTAATGTCCTATTGATAGGTAGTGATACTAGAGGCGATGAAGGTAGATCTGATGCCTTAATGATTGGACACTATAATCAAACGACGAATCAAGTAAAAATCGTTTCCATTATGAGAGATACGTATGTTGATATCCCAGATTACGGAAAGAATAAAATAAACGCTGCGTTTGCTTTTGGAGGTCCAGAACTTGTTAGGAAGACCATTAAGCAAAACTTTGATATTGATGTAAATTACTATGCTATCGTTGATTTTGAAGGATTCCCTAAAATTGTAGATCTTTTAGCACCCAATGGGATTGATGTCGACATTCCTTATGAAATGTCATATGGCATTGGCATGACATTATTTCCGGGAGAACAAACTTTACATGGTGACCAGTTATTAGCATATGTACGATTCCGTCACGATCGTTTAAGTGATTTTGGACGAGTGGAACGTCAGCAGGAAATTATGACAAAGGTTAAAGATCAAATTAGCTTTCAAAGCTTCATGAATTTACCGAAAATATTAGGTGTGGCAGAGGCATACATCGATACAAATGTTGACAAAAAAACAATTCTTGCGATTGGGAAAGGTTTAATGGATGGGCACTCTAATGGGGTAAATACTTTACGGATTCCAGTTGCCAGTTCTTTTGAAAACAGACATGTAAATGTAGGCGCAGTACTAGATATTGATTTGGAAAAGAATAAAAGTGAATTAGAAAAGTTTTTATCCACTGAGGATGATGTACAAATGTCTAAACTAGAAGGAGTTTCCTCTTAAAGAAAATATGACGATAGATTATCAACTTTTTAAACTACTCAACCAATTTGCTGGACAATACCCTATTTTAGATCAACTTGTCCTCTTATTTTCAAAATATGGCCCTATCCTATTTGGACTAATTTTGATATGGCTATGGTTTTCAAACTCTCAAAATCAGCTTGAAAATAGAAAAATAGTAGTATACGCTGTAACGATTGCTATTCTTACACTTGGTATCGATAAAATCATTGAGATGGTGTATTTTCGACCACGTCCATTCGTCAATCATAGCGTAATATTGTTACTTGAAAAATCAAATCTAGACCCATCCTTTCCAAGTAATCATGCGGCAGGTGCATTTGCCTTAGCGTTTGCTTTGTTTTGGAAACGAAGAAAAATTGGAGCTGTACTCATCTTGATGGCCAGCATCATGGCATTTTCGAGAATTTTTATCGGTGTACACTACCCGCTAGATGTGTTAGCAGGTGCTTGTATTGGATTAGGGGTAACTTACATAGTGATGTGGCTCATTCGTCTTTTTGAAGACTCCAAAAATCACAGGAAAATGTATGTGAAATAATAATGCTCTTCCAATCAAAAAAGTTCGCTCTTTATGCGAACTTTTTTGCGTTTTAATCCGTTATGCATGAAGCCATCTACTTTATTGTTGATGTAGCTGCTTTCTAAGTGCTGCAATCTTTTTAGCAAAATCCAATGCATGAGGACCATCTCCATGAATACATAAGGTGTGCGCCGCTATTTTTATTATTTGAGACTGTACAGACAATACTTCATTTGCCATTAAAATACCTTTTACATGCTCAAGCATTTCTTCATCAGTTTGTATTAAGGCATTCAGTTCCTGTCTGCTCACTAATGTGCCATCAGAGTGATAACGGCGATCAGAAAAAACCTCCTCATATACTTGAAGACCCTTACCCCTTGCGATTTCTGCCATCTGGCTACCTGCTAAACAATATAAAATAAGCTGAGGATCGAGATCGTACACCGCATGAACAATGGCTGAAGCTTTCTCCCTATCATTTGCACTTTGATTATATAGTGCTCCGTGTGGCTTGACATGATGTAATGTCCCTTTTTCGATATGGACATACGCTTGCAGTGCCCCTACCTGATAGACAATCATATCGTAAATTTCTGCTGGACTAAACGCCATATCCCTTCGTCCGAATCCTTCACGATCAGGATACCCTGGGTGTGCACCAATATGAACATTTTTGCCAATTGCATGACGAACTGTTTGGTGCATAATGGAATGATCACCCGCATGGTAGCCACACGCAATATTGATTGATGTCACATAATCTAATATCTCTTCGTCTCTTCCCGTCAAAAACGCTTCATAGCTTTCTCCTAGATCACAATTAATATCCATTCGTATCACATTTCCTCCAGTGCAAAATGTATTGTGTTAAACATACGCATTTGGGCTACTTTATGTAAATCATCTTCATGAACAGTGGCCATAATAGGATAGCCTCCTACTGTTTGAGCATCGGCCATTAAGATGATGGGATTCCCATTTTGAGGCACTTGGATTGAGCCAAACTGTGTCGCTTCAGATAGAATTTCCTTCATTTCTTTTAGCTGTAAAACAGGGCCTTTTAAATAATAGCCCATTCGATTACCACCGCTAAACTGGAAAGGATTTTGCAAAAATTGTTGCTGACTCTCTCCCGTAAATAAATGAAAATGAGGACCCTTAAAAATTCTAACAGTAATCGTATTGTCAAAAGTCGGTCGATATGGAGCATAAAGACCTCTATTATATTTTAACGGAGAGGCTATTTGTCCATATAAGATACTTCCTTTTGTCATCTCCGTACCTAGATTCCCCTGAGAGAGGTATGAGGTACTACCAAGCTCCAATGTTGAAGTAAACCCTCCAAGCGGTGTCAAGTAAATGATAGAGCCTTGACTCACACTCTTAATCGTTAACCTATCGCCCTTTGTTAAGTGGAATGTTTTCCACATTTCAATGGCTGCATCATTGATCATGCATACACCATGACCGCCTGTTAAAACATAGAGCCCATCAGCCAATGCCTCAAATTCAAAACCACCCACGAACATTTCGAAAGAAGTTTGGTTATGATGATTTTGTAAAATCAGCTGGGCCGTTTGAAATGAAACATGATCCATTGGTCCAGATAACGGAATACCAAATGCTCGATAGCCAAACCTTCCTTTATCTTGTAAGCTACCATAAACCCCTTGTTTTGTTATGAGCAGAAGTGGCTTCAATCGCTACACTCCTTTGCTTTTCATTTCCCAATATTGTTGCTTAGTTATTTCATAAAACTGAACTTCATCACCAAGTTCAAATAGAAATGGCTCTTTACAATTGACATTAAAAAGCTCAAATGGCGTCTTTCCGATAATATTCCAGCCACCAGGTGAATCGACAGGATAGATTCCTGTTTGTCCACCTCCAACTCCAACAGAACTTGCAGACACCGACGCTCTCGGCTTCTCTAAGCGAGGTACAAATAATTTAGAATCAAGTTCTCCAAGATACGGAAAGCCTGGTAAAAAGCCAATTAAATAAACATAATAGCTTTTGGACATGTGTAGCATTTTCATGTCCTCAAATGATAGACCTGTATAGTCCATCACTCGTTGCCTATCTAAGGCAAATTCTTCATCATAGCAAACTGGGATTTTTAATAGTCTATTCGTTCTGTCATCAATGGTTGTGGATGTTTGACTGTCCAGCCATTGCCTTCTTAAAAGGTCTATATCTATTTGTTGTTTCACATAAGCTGTAACTGTATGATAGCTTGCAACACACTCGACAAGATGATGTCGTAGTTGTTTTTTCAGAAATCGATTAAATGCTTGTACTGCATAAAAGTTTTGGTGGGATATTTCTTCCTTAAAGGAAAAACGAATCGTATTCTTGCTAATCCACATTGACTGAGGAAATTCAATGATTACCTGCACGTATTGTCTCCTCAATGCAAAGCTTCACAGCAGCGATTAAATCACGAATATGCCAGCCTGGGATTTTGCCATGTTGAATGGCTAATTCAAAGGAAGCAGGTATATGAATAAAGCCAGCACGTACCCCTTCATGTTGCTGCGCATACACAAGCCCCTCATACATAATGTTATTACATAAGTAAGTACCTGCTGTATTAGAGATTTCAGCCGGATAGCCCTCTGCTTGTAGGCGATTAACCATCTGGCGAATTGGTAAATTCGTCAGATAAGCATCTGCCCCCTCCTCTTGAATGCTCTCATCAACAGGTGTGTAGCCGTTATTATCGGGCTCCCCATCTTTCACATTAATAGCAATTCGTTCAGGCGTTAGTTTATAACGCCCCCCTGCCAGCCCTAACGAAATAATGATTTGCGGTTCTATTTCCTCAATATGTCGCTTTAGCTGCTCGGCAGATTGTTGAAAATCTACAGATAAAATTCTTCCTATAATATGATAATCTTCTATCTTTTCACCATTTAAGTTTTCTACAATTTGCATAGTTGGATTAAGCTTATAATCCAAAAATGGCTCAAATCCCGTTAATAATATTTTTGTCATGTTAGTCACCTAATTTCTATCGGACGTTTTTTTATGTAGCGTCCAGATTGTTTTTGTTTATTTACTGGAGTAGCAAGTGCAGCTTCTAAAATTGCCTGATTAAATAATTGATGGGCTGCCATACACGAAAGTAATTCCTCACCATAAACGATTTCATCTGCAACTTCCGAAATTATATCTAAAGCGACCCACTGAGGATAACGTAAAATACTAACTGATGAATACGTAGGCGTTACTTCCATACTACGATAAAAGTTAATATTACCCATTCCCTCAATCGGGTATTTATTTGGATCCCACTTTGTTCCATATTTATAGTATCGATCGCGCCAATACGCATTTTCTTGAGCAAACGTTGATCCTTCAAACATCCTATTAACTCTTTCCGCTACTAGCTCCAGATTTTGGGCCTGGATTTCCTTCGTATGATCATCTGCATAACGACCAATTCCATAAATTTTGGCACTTGGAAGCGTATAAGAAACTGGGAAAATAGGTGGACAGGCGTAACCTGCGAACGGTTGAACCCACTCACGAGCAGGTATTCCATGGTCATCAATAACAATATCTGGAGCCCACTTTTTTAAGATAAGTGGTAATACATTTGCCTCACCGAACACACTTTTTCGGAATTTCACATGGGCAAATTCTAATCCCACCGCATTAAATCTCGCAGCATGATGCTTCCACTTTGGATGCTCCTTTGTCAAACATTCCATGATTTCATAGCCATCAGGGTTCGCTAAAGGGATAATAATGACATTCATTTTTTTTAATATTTCTGGATGATGACAAATAATATCTTCCATTAGCGCTAAAATTGCAGGAGTGCTAGATACTTCATTTGGATGATGCCCAGCTTCAAAAACAATCGTATGTTTTTCATCTGATTTTTTTAGACCTGAATAATATTCACTCGTAATAGGTTCAGTCACTTCGAAAAATGGAATGACAGTACCTTTATAAGATATATCTCCATAATTTGATTTGACCTCCGAATATTGTTTAAAACGTTCTAATAATGGAGATGTATTTTTCATGCTGTGTTTTAAAATGGTTTTTGCCTCAGTTACTTTCAGTTCATTACCTATAGACATTTCTACAGATTCAAACTGTCCTTCTTGATTAAACAAGATTCGCTTTATAACTGGTTCAGTCATCGGCTTGTCATTCCACTGGTAAACCTTTATGGCACTTTTAATAGGCTTATACAAATCTTGTTCTATATGAATATAAGGAATTACGCCACCTGGAGCTTTGTAAGGCTGATTTACTAATTGACGGCCAAGCTCATGAAAATAGTCTAAAGTATTAAAGTATAAATCCTCGTATAACGCCTCAAACGATGAGTTTGCTTCTTGCTGAACGTCGATTTCGTCTTCGATTCCAGAAGAAGTAAAGTCAATTTCAATTCGATCGAATAATGGAAATAGCTGTCCTTGATTAACATTATGGGTATCTATTTTTAACTTTTTCACCATGCGTGGCAATAATTCTTTCACATAGTATTTATAGAAACGTTCACGATCAGAAAATATGATGTTCTCTTGCACTCGCTCTATCTTGTTGAATAGTCTATACCCAGCGGTAGTTGGATAAGCTTTTTTCTGACCATCAACATAATCCACTTCACTAATAAGTGGATTGAGCTCAGCCATTAACTGATCATCTACAAATACTCTATACACATATTGTTGGGTGCTTGAAAGCTCAAATTGTACCTGCTCTTTAGGTATGCCATATTGCATTTCAATCATTTCATCCACAGGATATAGCTCCATAATCCAGCGATTATGTTGCTCTAAGCCGTCTACACTTACCCCATCCTTACAAACTATTTTTACGTTTTCAAAGCGGCCCTCCACAGATGGAAGAACTTCCTCTAATATCCAGTATAAACCTGTTTTAAAGGCAGAGCGAACTTTAATTGTTGTCAAATTTGAAAATTTTTCATATAAATCTAGCTTGAATTGATCACGGTTTTTTTTAGTGGCCGTCATATAAATTTCAGCCTCTAACGCTCTATCTGGTTCTTTTTCTAATGCTTTTATAATGTATGAAGCCTCAGATTCATCGCTCCATTTTTCTTCCATTAAAATAGCCGCTTCATTCACTTGTTTTTCGTTTAGCTCCCAAACTCCAAGCAGCCCACCCTCAGACACATGCTTTGCTGTTGCAACGGAATGAACAACGGCTGGAAGGCTTTCTTTCCTACCACAGATTTGAATGGCGTTTTTGGCGGTCAATTCCATATAACTTTCGTTTTCGTGCTTAAATGAAATGGTTACATGTCGCTCTTTTGTTGTTATAGCTGGTAATGAAATAGATGTGGCATATAAGCCTAAACGCAAAGCAAGATAGCAAACTTCTTTTAACAGAGCATTAGTCTTTAATTCTTCTTGTATATCCATTTTCACACTTACATGTTGCTGGGGATGTGCCTCATCCTTTTCACCCGTGCCATAGGCTGACCATAGATGACTTAAATTTTCATAATACGTTAATGGGCTGTCCGTTTTAGTTTCGACCATATCTTCACTGGCTATTGCACTTAACAATGTAGAAAGTGCTGATTCACTCTCATAATAAATGATCCATGTAGACTCTTCTTCTGAAATAAATGTGCTAGTATGTTGTAAAAACTTCATTGTATAGGACTGATTAACTGGCTGAAATAAATCAAAGTCTAATTCATTTGATTCAAAGCCTAAGCGTAAACAAAAATCAATTAATCCTAATGGAACTAAATCTTTAGGTAAATCTATAAATAAAGAAGGCTTTTTTTTCGTTTCGTTCTTTTGAAATAAACTAGAAAAAATTATTGAGTTCATCATATCACCTAAACTTTCATATTTGGATCTAAGCGATCTCGCAACCAATCTCCCAATAAATTAAAGCCTAAAACAGTTAGCATAATAGCAACGCCTGGGAAAACAGATATCCACCAAGCAGAGGTCATATAATTTCGACTATCCGCTAACATTCCTCCCCATGAAGGTACTGTAGGCTCCACGCCTAAACCTAAAAATGTTAAAGAGGCCTCCAATAAAATAAACTCTGCAATACACATCGTTGCTAACACTAAAATGGAGGAAGCAACATTAGGAAGTATATGCTTAATGATTATTTTGAAATGTGTCCCACCAATTGCCTTTGCTGCTTGGATATACTCTTGTTCCTTTAAAGCCAAAATCTCTCCTCGAATTAATCTCGCAAAACTAACCCAATATGTAAGTCCTAGGATAATAATAATTTTTTCAATACCTGTTCCAAAAACACTCATGATTACGATGGCTAGTAAAATAAACGGTAACCCCATTTGAACTTCGGCTAACCGCATTATTAAATCATCCATCCACTTCCCAAAGTAACCTGAAATAATTCCCAGAAATGTACCAAGTACTAATGAAATAATTACGCCACAAATCCCGACTAATAGAGATATACGTGCTCCGTAAATAATTCTACTTAGCAAATCACGCCCAACCTGATCTCCTCCGAGTAAGTATTGGGATTTACCAGTATCATCTAGCCATTTGGGTAGGTCAAGCCGATGTCCTAAGCTAGCCGCCCCCGGATCATAGGGAGCAATATAAGGCGCAAATATAGCACATAGTATCGTAGTGACAACCAATAATAAGCCAATTATGCCCGTTGGATTATTCTTCATGAATTTAAGAACGGTTACTATTTTATTGGCTTTTTTTATTTCGATTGCTTCTGTTTCCATTATTTGAGTCATTATTGCTCACCTCTTCCAGTTCTTATTTTCGGGTTAATCAATGAGTAGCATAAATCAACGATTAGATTGACTAAAATCATAATAAGTGCTAAAAGTATGATTCCTCCCTGGACCACTGGATAGTCTCGTTGATTAATAGAATCAACAATTAACCTTCCAATTCCAGGCCAAGAAAAGACTTGCTCGACAATAACTGCACCTCCTAATAGCCCCCCAAACTGTAAACCAACAAATGTTACAGTTGGCAATAAGGCATTGCGGAAAGCATGTTTAATGATAACTAGCCATTCTCTTATTCCTTTCGCCCGTGCAGTTGTGACGTATTGCATTTTAAGTACTTCCAGCATAGACGTACGAATTAATCGAACTAAAATACCAGATAGGATAAGTCCTAAGGCAACGGATGGCAAAACTAATGAGCTAACCCCATCAAAGCCGGATACTGGCAGCCATTTTAGTTGAACAGCAAAAATTAAAATTAGCATGAACGCCAACCAAAAATTAGGAAAAGAAATACCTAACAAAGAAAAAATACGACTAAACACATCAATGGATTTTCCTTTATAAATAGCGGATAGAATACCTAACGGAACAGCTATTAACAATGCCACTGCCATCCCCCCTAAAGCAAGTGCAATTGTCGGCCACGCTCGTTCGAGTAACATCTCTAAAACTGGGCTATTGGAACGATAGGAAGTGCCAAAATCAAGTGTGACTAAATCCTTCATAAATATGATGTATTGCTCCCAAACAGGCTTATCTAAACCGAGTTTTGCTGTCAGTTCTTCTACTGCCTGCTGTGAAGGTTCACCAGCCCCAAACATTATACTTACGGGATCACCTGTCAAACGAATGGAGAAAAATATAATTAATGAAACCGCAATGATTACCAGAACGGTATGCGACAAACGTCGTAGAATATAGGAAAGCATAATTCCATCCTCCTAATGTGAAATGAAAGAGATAGTATGCTAGCATACTATCTCATAATTTTTTACTTACTCGACAGTGACACCTGCAAAATTAAAGCGGCCATCATGTGGTGGTTGGAAGCCTTTTATTCGTTTATTCACTGCGTATATTTCAACTTCGGAATATAAGTTGACTTCAGTTGCATCTTCATATAATACTTCTGTAAGCTCTTTAAAAACCTTTTGTCTTTCGTCATTATCAATAGTGGAACGCTCTGCTGCTAATAATTGTTCAACTTTGTCATTTTTATAGGATGGGTTCCAGAATTCTCCCTCGTGATACATTAAATAAGCTGTATTATCAAAGTCCAGCGTCCATCCGCCCCAGCCATTTTTATACATATGGCCGGCTTTTCCTTGAGGGATTAACTCTGATTGGAATGTCGTATTTTCCACACTATTAATAGATACTTTTATTCCGACTTCCTCTAAATAAAACGCTACTGCTTGTGCAATCTCTTTAAATGTTCCATCTGTACCTGGAATAAAGAAATCTAATGTAGTACCTTCAGGGACTTTCGCTTCAGCCAATAATTCTTTTGCCTTTTCAGGATCATATGGATATGGCTCTAAATCGTTGTTATAGCCAAATGATAAATCACTTTGGAATGAGCTTATAAGATTTCCATAGCCACCTAAAATTTCTTTTACAATCGTTTCTTTATCGATAGCATAGTTAATAGCTTGACGGACACGTACATCATCAACTGGCTTTTGCGCCGTATCAAAACGAATTGAATAAGCTGTAGGTGTAGACACTTCCATTAATTCAATAAAGTCAGTTCCTTCTGCTGTTGCAGCTTGGGAAACTTCCAAACGTGTCATAAGATCAATATTGCCTGTTTGTAATTCTGCAAGTGCTGTTGCTGTTTCCGGTATTACTTTAAATGTAACTTTATCTAGTTTAATAGCATCTTTATTCCAGTATTCTGCATAACGTTCAATTACCACTTGTTTATCTCGTTGATAATCTGTCATTTTAAATGGACCTGTACCAACAGGTTTCATATCAAAATTCTCTGCTCCCTGTTCTTGAATATATTTAGGTGGCACGATTACAGCACCATAACCTGATAGTTTTGTGAGTAATACTGGATCTATCGAATTTAAGTGCATAGTTACTTCATATTCACCCGTTACTTCAACATTGTCGATGGAAGTGTAATTTGAATATTGAGGACCTTTTTGACCTTCATCCCCTAGCAGACGATCAAAAGTAAATTTAACGGCTTCCGCATTAAATGGTTCACCATTATGGAAGGTAACGCCTTGGCGTAATTGAAAGACAATTGTTTTGTCATCTTTATATTCCCAAGATTCCGCTAACCCAGGTTGAATTTCTAAATCTAAAGAACGACTGACTAATCCTTCAAATACAGATGTTGCTACTGTACTCCAAGACAGTAAAAACGTATCAATAGGGTCCCAGTTTTGAGGATCTCCTGCCACACGGATAACTAATTCATTACCTCTTGTGAGTGCAGCGTTTTCTCCAGAAGTTTTGCTATTATTTTTACTGTCCTCTTTTGTTGATGTACCGCCACTACATGCTGATAAAATAATCATCATGGATACTAGTAATAGCGCAAGCCATTTTTGTTTCTTCATTATTGTTCATCCCCTTTTATATTTGTGCTATTTATACGCCATAAGGATATGGCATCGAATAACCTAGTTCAGCCGAAATTAACGCAGCAGTTTCCCACAGTCCCTCTAAAAACATAGTTATTTTTTCTTGTGGAAGTAGTGATTCTATACCAGCAATACTAATGGAGTACTCTACTTTTCGATCACTATTAAAAATCGGCACCGCTATTGATACAGTTCCTTCTTCTAGTTCTGACACGCTGTAGGCATAGCCATTTTTCTTACCTAATTCAATTAATTCATGAATTTCTTTATCCGTATGAGGGGTTCCGCTCGCATATTTTTTTCGAGGTTTATGAAGGACCTCGTTAATTTTCTCTTCACCTTGAAAAGATAAAAGAATACGTGAGCAAGCACCTGCGTATAGTGGTGCTCTTCTTCCGACTCTTGTATATAACAGAACCGGTTTTAGACTTTCTATTTTTTCTATATAAAGGCCATCAGTTTCATCCAATACTACTAGTTGAACAGCCAAATCAAATTTCTGTTGTAACATTTTCATATACGGAATGGCTAACGAACGAATCTCTATTGAATTAGCAGCTATTGCCCCTAATTCAATTAGTTTATTCCCCAGTAAATAATGATCACTTAATACTACCTGTCCGCCACTTTGAACATATGGACGTTTTAATACGCCTAAATCCGTAAATGTTTTTAGAAATCTATGTAAGGTCGGTTTAGGAATATCAGTTTCTATAGCTAGTTCGTCTAACCGCCAAGAAGGTTTTTCTTCCGTAAATAACGTTAAAATATTGATCCCTTTTTCCAATGTTTTGCTCATATTAATCGCTCCATTTGTTCTTCATAAAGTAAACAAGAAACTTCATGTTGATCACTAATTTTTTTTAATTTTGGGGGTGTCACTTTACAAATCTCCATACAGTTTGGACACCGCGTATGGAAGGTACATCCTGATGGCGGATTTGCTGGATTTGGCACATCTCCGCTAAGGACAATTCGTTCTTTAACCTTTGAAGGATGGGACTTCGGTAATGCAGAAAGTAATGCTTTCGTGTAAGGGTGTTTCGGATTATTAAACAATTCATGTTTGTCAGCTAATTCCACTATCTTACCTAAGTACATCACCCCTATACGATCACAAAAATGATGCACGACACTTAAATCATGGGATATAAAAATATAGGTAAGATTCATATCCCTTTTTAAATCTTTCATAATATTAAGCACTTGAGACTGAATGGATACATCTAGTGCCGATACCGGCTCATCTGCAACAATCAATTTTGGATTGGATACTAGTGCCCTCGCAATTCCAATGCGCTGTCTTTGGCCGCCTGAAAATTCATGTGGAAAACGATCTAGCTGCTTTTCTGTAAGCCCAACTTGTTTGGCAACCTCATAAACACGTTGTTTCCGTTCTTCCTTTGTACCGATTCCAAAATTCACTAAAGGTTCTTCAATTATTTTGAAAACCTTCATACGAGGATTAAGGGACGAAAAAGGGTCCTGAAAAATGATTTGCATATCACGACGTTTTTGGCGGACCTCTTTGGCGCTAAGTGTGGCTATATTTTCTCCGTTCAGCAAAATTTCGCCCTCAGTAGCTGTTAGAAGTTGAATGAGTGTTTTGCCCATTGTGGATTTTCCACAACCAGATTCCCCTACTATTCCTAAAACTTCACCTTCGTTTACAAAAAATGAAACATCATCTACTGCTTTTAAATTTCCCGAGCGTGATCCTTTCACTGGAAAATATTTTTTTAAGTGTTTAACTTCTAACAATGGACTGCTCATTTACAATTCCCCCTCCCACATCATCCTTTTCATATAACCAGCATCTAACTGTGCTACCAATGGACGTAGTAAATAGCTCTGGTTTACTTTTACATTTTTCAGTTGCAAATTCACATCGATCGAAAAATCTACAACCTGCTGGCATATCGGATGGTGATGGTACCACACCATCAATAGACGGAAGATACTCTTGTTCTGTCTCAATATCCGGCAATGAGTTTAGTAACCCTTTAGTATAGGGATGGAGCGGATGATCAAATAATTCCAATACATTTGCTTCTTCAACTATTTCACCCGCATACATCACAATCACTTTCTCACAGATTTCAGCAACAACTCCAAGATCATGGGTAATTAAAATAATGGACATGTCCAGTTTTTCTTGTATATCTTTCATTAACTCTAAAATTTGTGCCTGAATAGTTACATCTAATGCTGTAGTAGGCTCGTCTGCGATTAATATTTCTGGTCCACAAGCCAATGCCATGGCAATCATTACTCGTTGTCTCATACCGCCAGATAATTGGTGTGGATATTCATTAACCACTTTATCGGGACGTGGAATACCAACAAGACGAAGCATATCAACTGCTCGCTCATGCGCTTCTTTTTTTGAAATATTTTCATGGCTATGAATCATTTCAATGATTTGGGAGCCAACTTTATATACTGGATTAAGGGAGCTCATCGGTTCCTGAAATATCATTGAGATTTTTTTCCCACGAATCTTTCGCCATTCCTTCTTCAATTTTTTATGAATTTGTTGTTGATCTATGTAAATCTCTCCACTTTGCCATTCAACCCCAGAAGGCAATAACCCCATAAGAGATAATGATGTCATACTCTTTCCACAACCAGATTCCCCTACAATCCCCAATGTTTTGCCTTTTTCAAGTTGAAATGACACCCCATTCACAATGGAAATATCCTTTTTATTTTGCTGAATACCTATTTTCAAATCCTTTACTTCTAAAATATTCAATCCCATTTTTCCCCCTCCGTTCCATATTATGAAACGCGATTCCATTTTTTAAAATCTTATCAGAGATTAATAGGTTATTTCAATAGTTTTCAGAAAAAAATAAAAATTCTATTTACTATAATTATTCCGAAAAAACAATTAACTACGTTTATAAACCAGCAAGAAATCTTCCTACCTTTCGAAAAATACAAAAAAGCATGGTCCCAAGTGCTCGGACCATGCTTTTAACGTTTTTTTCTTGTATAATTTCTTATTTCAAATGTGCAGTCGCCTGTTTCATGACGTATTTCCCTACTCCAATATATATGGCTACAGCTGTTCCAATCAATACGAATGTCATTGCTGACCGCTCCTTTTCATATAAATTTAGTGTTTTTCTCTTGGCTTTCAGATCAATACATTGAATTTGAAAATCATTCTCACTAATATATTATAAATTTCCTGTTAATTCGTCAAGACATACTTTCATCTTACCCTTTTTACATGGTAAGATGTAGAAAAGTCGGAAAAAGGATGCGGTAATGATGAGTAATTCGAAGTACTTTCAAACTATTTTAAACGGGACTATTCACGCTTTAAAATCAATTCTTCCTATGGATATAGAAGTAAAGTCGCCTAGTATTATATCTGAACCCTTTCAACAGCAGCAAATGGGTGTATTAATTGGTTTAATCGGAGATTTAAAGGGTCGCGTCATCATTGACTCCTCTCCTGAAGTGTTCAGTGGAATCGGTAGTACGATGTTTGGTATGCCGCTTGAAGGAGAAATGTTAGAATCCTTTACAGGGGAATTTGGTAACATGATTGCAGGAAATTTATGTACAGCTGTTGGGCAAGAAAGCTTAGAAATTGATATCACTCCGCCAACTGTGATGGTGGGCAATACAAAATTATATGGCTTTGAAAAGGCTTTTGCTCTCCCAGTTTCGGTCCCAAGCGTGGGTGCCCTAACTGTTCTATTAACAATTGAGGAGGAAGTGGAGTAGAAAGCTAGGTTTAAAGTCTATGCCAAATAAGACATTATATGCAAGAGGATACAGCATATATGTTTTAAATTTGCCATTCGCCTAGAAGAGTTGATAGGACTTCATTAAAATCTATTTTTCTTATTAAAAAAGAGCTAAATATAATAATAAAACAAGCTATTTCAATGACTTTTGAGATGGCTTGTTTTTTTCTCCCCTAAATTCTTCACACTTTCTTCACACATTTTGTCTAGAAGTGTGATTTTTTTCACATCAAATTGCATCAGATTTATATATGATGACTGTAAGAAACACCAACTATAAAAAGCGTAGGAGGAGCAAAAATGGCAAATAAAAAGAAGTCAGATGAGAATTTAAAAGGTTCACTCTATGCAGTTTTTGGAGTAGGTATCATCATTATTTTACTTTGGGTGTACTGCTTTGATTTGTTCATTGGACGGTTTTAATCTACGAAGAAGGGACAGAAACATATGCACATACATAAGTATGAGAAGTATTGGCTTGTGTTCGGAGTTGCTACTTTAGTCGCATTCCTAATCATTCTCGGTATCGGGGCATTTCATCAAGGCTCCCACCCGAACAATGGTAAAAAAACACTAGATTACGAGAAAGTGAAAGAGACAGCCCCTTTTGATAATCCAGGAGTCCATAAGGTAGAGGGCAAAGATTGGGATTATGAGGTAGTCGTAATAGCTTCTGCATTCAATTATAATCCTCCACAAATTGAGGTACCACTGGGTGCAAAAGTAAAATTCATCGCAACAAGCGAGGATGTCATGCACGGTTTTGAGGTTGCAGGTACAAATATTAATATGATGCTTGAGCCTGGTTATATTTCAGAATATGTAACGGTAGTCAACAAAGTAGGCGAGTTTTTAATCGTATGCAATGAATATTGTGGTACAGGACATACGATGATGCACTCTATGTTAAAGGTGGTGGATTCAAATGAGTCACACTAATTCAATGGCAAAAGTAGATCGTCGCGATGCAAAGCTAGCAATGGCGCATATATATGTGGCATTTATCGCATTGTTATTAGGTGGTCTTGCCGGTTTATTACAAGTATTTGTACGTTCTGGTCAATTTACATTACCAGCGGGCATTGGCTATTACCAAGTGTTAACCGTACACGGAGTATTACTCGGTCTTATTTTAACTACATTCTTTATTTACGGTTTCCAAATTGCTAGTGTTAGTCGTACTTCTGGTACATTTACTAATAGTCAGCGCAGACTTGGCTGGATCGGCTTTTGGTTAATGACAATTGGTACAGCCGCTGCGGCAACAATGGTTCTATTAAATAAAGCAACTGTTCTTTATACGTTTTATGCACCGCTAAAGGCACACTGGATTTTCTATTTAGGCCTTACTTTAGTCGTAGTTGGTTCTTGGGTTGGCGGCGCAGGTCAAATTTTACGTTATGCTCAATGGCGCAAAGAAAATAAAGGTAGCGGTCAGCCTAGCCCATTATTATCGTTTATGGTGGTTGTTAATAATTTAATGTGGTTCGTTGCAACACTTGGTGTGGCAGCTTCAGTATTAATCCAACTGTTACCATGGTCATTAGGTTTAATTGAACGTGTCGATGTTGCCTTATCTCGTACCCTTTTCTGGTATTTCGGTCATGCACTTGTATACTTCTGGCTATTACCTGCTTATATGGTTTGGTACGTGATTATTCCAAAGGTCATTGGGGGAAAAATTTTCTCCGATTCTTTAGCAAGACTTTCGTTTATGCTGTTCTTACTCTTCTCTATTCCTGTTGGGATTCACCATCAGTTAACAGAGCCTGGTATTGATGGTACATGGAAGTTCATTCAAGTTGTATTAACATTTGCTGTAATCGTTCCATCGCTAATGACAGCCTTCTCGATGTTTGCCATGTTCGAATTACGTGGCCGAGAATTAGGTGGAAAAGGACTGTTCGGATGGTTCAAAAAATTACCTTGGAAAGATTCTCGTTTCTTCGTTCCATTTATCGGTATGGTGGCATTCATTCCTGGTGGTGCTGGCGGTATTGTCAATGCCTCCTATCAAATGAACCAATTAATCCATAACACTATTTGGGTGACAGGGCATTTCCACTTAACGATTGCAACTGCTGTTGTTTTAACATACTTTGGTGCGGCCTTCTGGTTAATTCCTCATTTAACAGGGCGTACTTTAACAAAGGCTTTAAATAATCTTAGCAATTTCGCTGGTATCTTATGGGCAGTCGGTATGACAATTATGTCTTCTGCTATGCATATTGCTGGTCTTATCGGTGCACCTCGTCGTTCAGATTACTCAGAATATGGTGGTGCTTCACAGGCATATGATTGGATTCCGTATCAGATTGCACAAGCTGTGGGCGGAACGATTCTCTTTATCGCCATTCTAATAATTATTTATATCGTCGTGAAATTAGCTTGGTTCGCTCCTAAGGGTGAAGAGGAGTTCCCTATTGGGGATGTACATGAGCTTAGTGGACCAACACCAGCTATTTTAGAAAACTTTAAAGTATGGCTTGTCATATTAGTAGCCTTAATTTTATTCGCTTACACCGTGCCAATCTTTGATATTATTTCGAATTCACCGGCTGGCTCCAAAGGCTATCAATTGTGGTAAGTATTTAGAAATAAAGCGATTTCTCATTTCCGAGAAATCGCTTTTTTCACATTATAATTGATAGAGTTTCGTATATTTATCTTGTAAATAGTCTGCAAGGTACTTGGCATTTAAGCCTTCAAAAGTATCTGTACTAAAACGATCATTAATTCCCCAAACTAATACAGAAGCAAACAAAAAACTACAGTTATTCTTTCTGACTTTGGATAGATTTTATACTTATTATCTTTATTTTCACCATCACTATTGTTATTCATTTTTAACCACCCCTTCAAATTTTTTTATTTCGAAATGATAAGGATTGTCAAACAGTTACATACTCAAATGTGCAGGATCATACACCGTGCCTGCACTATTTGTCTATACAATCCTTGACAGTGAAAACGCGGAAACAACACCATTAAAAAATAATCTAGCATCGTGTTTTATACAACAAAAAAACTTGAAAGAAATATCCTTCAAATTTTTTGCTTCTTGCTATTTGTGTATAATCCGATATAAAAATGCCACAAACTGCGCTCTTGTTACTGGCTCATTTGGGTGGAAGTTGCCATTATCGACTAATGTAATTCCTTCACGCTCTAACACCGCAATATAGCCTGAACTCCAATGGGTGCTATCCACATCTACAAATGAACTTGCGCCCTCTGGTGTTAGCCCAAGCAAGCCAACAAGAACTTTTGCTAATTGCGCTCTTGTCATATTTTCTGTTGGACGAAAAGCACCGTTTGACCCGTCTACAATGCCTGCTTGTTGCAATACTTGTATCGCCTCATAATCAGGGTGTGTGGACGCCACATCCGAAAAATCATCCGCTTCTCTTACTTTTTTTAGTGAAAATGATCTTGTTAGTAACACTGCCACATGCATACGATTAATCGGGGCATTTGGACGGAAAGTACCATCTTCATAGCCTTGAATAATGCCAAGTGTCGCTAGTTCCTTCATCATCGCTTTTGCCCAATGTCCTTCTATATCGCTAAATGTTACGATTGGCTTGGATGGTTTCGGCTCTTGTGGAGATTCAGATTCTTCCACAGGTAACTCTATCCATTTGGCATAAAGAGAAATATTTTCTCGCACAAGTATTTCATCTGCCCATCGTTTTGTTAGTGCTTCATCCTGATACCAACCATCAAAGCGATAACCAGCTCTTGTAGGAACAGGTAAATCGTTAACTTTTGTATTATAACGTATGTCGATTGGCGCTATCACTGTGCCACCATTTGTATGCAACGTGATCTTAACTTTTGTTGGTGGTGAGTAGTCATTGTCATCTGATACAGGTGGTGGATTACTATCTCCGCCTGTCGTTGGTGGGTTTACTGTCCACTCGGCATACAGTGTGACATCCGTTTTCCTCATTTGGATTGTTGCTTTTTCAGCATAAGAGGTCCCATTGCCATCTGCTTGCGTGTTCCAACCTTTGAACTTATAGTCCGTTCTGACAAGTTTACCGCTGTTGTCTTGCACCGTCACACTGTCATTTTCTTCATATGAATTGTTATCTTGTGGCACAGTACCACCAGTTGCCCCGTTTTTATCATATGTGACGGTGTATGTTGGGTTGATTGTCCATTTCACATACAATGTGATGGCTTCTGTGACGACATCTGTAGTGAAATCCCATGGTACTGCGAATGCATTATCCTTATACCATCCATCAAATGTATAGCCTAGTTTTGTCGGGACTGGCGGTGCTGTCGCGTTTGTGTTGGGAGGGACGAATTGTGAGGCGATCATACTACCCCCATTGCTGTTAAACGTCACTTCATACTGTGTTGCGTTCCATTTCGCAAACAGCGTCGTATCTTCTGTTACCATATCTTTTGTAAAGTCCCACAAGTTCGTCAGGGCAGCCTCTTTATACCATCCATCAAACGTATAACCTGTTTTAGTTGGGACTGGCGGTTCTATCAGCATTGTGTTGATCGCGACGGTTTCGGGTGCTACAGTTGTACCACCATTTGATTCATAGCTTACCAGAAAGGGAATCTCCCTCCATTTTGCGTATAGAGTAATATCTTGATTTATTACTATTTCTTCTTCAACATTATAATCCGTTCCACTTCCATCTTGCTTACTATTCCACCCTATAAATGTGTAGCCTACCTTCTTTAAACTTCCTTGATTTTTTATAATAAATGTTTTTGTAGTGTTTCCTGTATAGTCTTCCGATAGTCCACCACCTGTTTGTCCATTTCCATCATATGTGATTTTATTCGCTATTTCTTCAAATGCAAATCCATTTGCATCAGCATATTCTTTTGCTTTAGATGGAATAATCCCTAATATCTTCGTATTATTAGGGATAGAATTTTGCAATAATACTGTATTAGCACCAAAAACCGTTATCGTTTTCAAATCATTTCCAATAAATGCATTTTCACCTATTTGTTTTACGTTGCTTGGTATCGTGATACTTGACAGATTATTATTATTAAAAGCAAAATATCCAATCCATTCAAGCTGATTCGAAAGTATTACCGATGTCAGTTGATTATTTTGAAACGCTCCGAAAGCAATTAACTTTGTACTATTTGAAAATTCTAAGGAGGTCAGTTGTTTATTTTTAAATGCATCTAACCATATCGTAGTGACAGGTTTTCCACCTAGCATGTCTGGTAAAACTAAATCATTTCTATTAGTTCGCAAATCGCCCCAAATTGTTACCCCACCTGGGTAATATTGATCTGGTAGTACACCTGTTTGATTGTCGTCATAAATAAAATCATTTTCTATACTAGTTGCAAAAACAATATTATTAGAAAATAATATGCAAAACGAAAAGAAAATTATGGGGATGAAATATTTAAACTCACTCATTTTTCGCAAATTGTGTTGCTCCTTTCATTTTTGACCATTCCTTCTGTTGCAGCTATCTAGATTTCTACAATAGCCCAATGTGGGGAATGGACATCGCTAAATGTAGACATTGTAAATACTTCTAGAGCTGGTCGTTCAAATAATTGGTTGAATACCTTCACTTCTTTTGCTTGTTAAAAGGCAAAACCCCCTATTTTTCAAAGGCATAATTCCACATAGGCATAACGCCCTCTGGTAAATACATATCGCTTAATTCTACTACCGGGAAACAGAGGACGATACTGACAAATGTTAATAATGCGACAATTAACATTCCAAATGAGGATTCAACATGATAGTTTGAGGTTAAAAAATTTGTTTTAGTGTTGCTTTCAAGACCCATTTACCTCTGATTTTCTTACATCACCATCCATAAGGATTCTTTTTTTATTTCAAGTCCACATCCCATCTAGTTTTGGAATAAGGAGTAGTGCTCCGACTATAACTGAAAATATTATTGCAAATTTTCTCTAACGTAACCCCATTTCATTTTCTAATTATTGATAGACATATTTTCCAATTAATTACTGTATTATTAGTATTCGTTAACGAATACTAAAATTCTACTAGATAGAGCCTGCTCCGTTAGTTTAAGTAGAAAACTTACAATCTTACTAAATATTTCAACAATACTATTCAATTTTATTGAAAACGTTCCTCAACAATCTGGCCATATAATGAGGTCGAGCGCTGATCCTTATTACAGAAGGTAGTGACCCCTTAAAGTTAGAGTTTTTATTATGCAGCTAATTGGCTGGCATGTTTTCGGAAATTTACCGGACTCATGCTGGCCAGTTTTTGTTTAATACGAACATTATTATAATAATTGATATAATCATTTATTTTCTTTTGTAATGCTTTATAAGAGATTAATTGTTCTCCATAATACATTTCCTGTTTTAGTAAGCTAAAGAAGTTCTCCATGGCCGCATTGTCTGCGCATGTTGCTTTACGAGACATACTTTGAAAAATCCTGTTCTGCCTTAATGTTTTCGCCCACGTATTGTGTTGATAGTGCCATCCTTGATCGGAATGAATTGTTGTCCGATATTCAGCACGCTTTAGAATAATTGGAAGTGCTTGTTTAAGTGAATCTAACACAAAATCTAGGCTTGGCCGTTTTGACATACTAAACCCAATAATCTCACCATTATATAAATCCATGATCGGACTTAAATATAATTTTTCATCATCTGTACATTTAAATTCAGTTACATCAGTCACCAATTTTTGAAGGGCATATGACGTTCTGAATCTACGATTCAAAAGGTTTTTAGCGACTTTCCCAACTGTTCCTTTGTATGATTTATAGCGTGATTTACGTACGAATTTTACACATTTTAACCCTAGGTTTTTCATGATTCGTTGTACCTTTTTATGATTAATTGTATGTCCTTGCACTCTTAATTCCGCATGAATTCGGCGGTAGCCATATCGACCTTCATGTTTTTCAAAAGTCTCTAAAATCAAGACTTTCCACTCTATGTCTGGATCCTTTTGCCCCATCAGTTTAATATGATAATGATACGTCGCTTCTGGAATATCCACTTGTTTTAAAATATCTTTTAATCGAAATCCTTCTTGTTTAAGTTCGAAGGCGATGGCAGCTTGTGCTTTTCGAGGAAGGCATCTTGATTCTCCCGAAAAGCCTTCAACTTTTTTAAATACGCCACCTCTAAACGAAGCAGTTCATTTTCGCGTTCTAGCTGCTCCTCACGTGACATTGTTTTTTCTTGGTTATTCGCTGTGGACTTTTGTTTCTTAGACATAGACGGGCGCCCCTTTGAATTTTTTTGCAGGCCCTCTATCCCTTCTTTTAAAAACCGATGATACCAACTGGCAACTAAAGTTGGATCATTCAAGTTAAAGTGAATCGCAGTATCTTGATAGGAAGCACCTGTTCGTTTCATAAAGTTTAATACATCTATTTTAAAATGAACAGAATAAAACTGCTTCGTTTTCTTAACTAATAAGCCGTTACGTCCAAACTCTTTATAAGCACGTACCCATCTCCTTAATGGAGAATCACCTATACCATATTTCTTCGCTATCGCTCGATATCCTATAGACCCACTTAAATATTCTTGAACCACCATCAATTTAAATTCTTCACTATATTTAGTCATAAAAATCACCCCAAAAGTTAGTTTTTCACTCTAACTTTTGGGGTGCAGTACCGAATCGCGCCCGATTGTGGAAGGTTGGTTTTCAACTAAAGCCCCCTTTACTTTAAGTACAAAAATTCTCAAGCACATTAAAATTTCGTAAAATCCCTTTAGGTTTTCATTTAAATTGTCCTTAAATTTAAAAATTCTAAACTATTTCTGAAATCCCTGTCTTAATAGTTATGTTTTTGGCTTTTATGTCTTCTATTTGCTACTCGGAAAAAAATCAGGTAATTAACAATGTAAAGCAGCAAAGCGTTTTTCTAGACGTTTACACAATCAGGAAATCTTAGTAAAAGATGTTTACAAACAACTTAAAGAAAGATATACTTACAAAGTAAACAAAAAATTCTTAAGGAGGTCGAATGAAATGATCATTATCGTTAAATTGATGTCATTGGTAGCTACAACTTCAGTAAAAATGAAAATCACACATTCGACCAGATCGGAATGGATCGCTTAAGGTTTTTTGGTAATTAAGCATACCCATACCGCAGGGAGAAGTGTGCCCCTGCGGTATTTTTGTGCCTTTTTTCACCGTAGAGGAGTCTCTCTACGGGTTTTTTTATTTTTCATGGTCATTTAAGGAGGTGATAATAAATGATGTTAAACATTTTTGCTCTCACGATAACTATTACAAAACGTGAGATCTCTATGGAGAAAGCACTTCATAATGAAAATGCGAAAAAAATCTTTGAAGAGAACCGAAGAAAAGTAGAAAGTTATATTCGTATTCGTCAATATTAATTTTGTAATTTTAAAAAACTGAAAGGTGGGAATTGAAATGATTTATATGATCAAAAGTCGTCATGCAGTATTATGGTTGGAGAAAGACACAACCACCAGATGAAGTAATATAAAGTGGCAATACAGCTATTTAATTTTATAATCTCCGTAAAGTTAACCCGTTCTAATCTAGGACGGGTTGCTTCAGGAGGTATTTTGCATTTTTTAAGCGATATTTTAAACATACGACAACAAAATACATTTTAATCTCGCATCCGTCTCTAAACAATTCACAGTATTTACAATTTTGTTAATAGAGCAAGAGGGTAACTGAATTTAGACGATTAAACGTTTACTATAAATTATAGAGATAGAACTAGGAGGAAAAGTAATGACTAAAAAGCAAAAGATTATAATTGTTGGTGCAGGGATTGTTGGTGCATCTATTGCTTATAATCTATCAAAGAAAAATCAGGATGTCACTTTAGTTGAGAGCCATTCAAAAGCAGGATGTGGTGTAACATCAACTTCCTTTGCTTGGATCAATCCTTCAGGGCGTGTTCCAGATACCTTTCAACATTTGTATGACGGCTCATTAGCAGAATATCATGTATTGGAAAAAGAGATCCCAGAATTAAAGGTAGATTGGAACGGCTCCCTTTCATGGGGAATTCCTGTAAACATCCATAAATCTTATATAGAAACAATAACTCGCCAGCAAATATCGGACTTAGAACCTCATTTAAAAGAATATCCAAAGGAAGCTCTATATGCTTTTAAAGAAGGTGCAATAGACCCTAATATTCTAACGAATCTTTTAGTAAAGAAAGCGCAAGAAAATGGGGTAAATATATTGTTCGACACAAAAGTAACACAAATTAAAAAGGAGGACGCTAAAGTTGTTGGCATACATACTTCAAAAGGGTTTATAGAATCAGATGTCATTGTATTGGCAACTGGTACAACTTTACCTGAGCTTTGTAAGCCTCTTAGTATTGATGTTCCTGTTGAAGCATCACCTTCTATTATTATTCGTATGAAATCTCCAAGAAAGCTTATTCACACATTAATTTCTAATTCAAGATTTGAGGCAAGACAATTATCTGATACTACTATAATTGCTGCTGAAGATTATTTGGATGACCATGGAGAAAACGGACCTGAAGAGGTTGGAAGAAGAGCTTTTGATACCCTTCGAAATGATTTAAAAAAAGGAGAATATCTAGAGCTAGAGAGTATTCAAGTAGGGGAACGACCAATGCCTAAAGACGGCTACCCCATTGTTGGTTTTCATGATCAAATAAAAGGACTTTATTTAGCAGTTATGCATTCCGCAATCACGTTATCTCCTGTTATTAGTCGATTGGTTGCGAAGGAAATCGTAGATAATGTGCAGTTAGAAGAACTAGAAGGTTGTAGACTATCTCGATTTTACCCAATAAATGAATAATGCTTCAATGTTTTTGTATGGCTGGTTTCCTGTAAGAAATGTAGATAAGAGCATGTTTTGATCAATCTTTTGTTCAAAACATGCTCTTTTGATTTGTTCTCAAATCAAGGATTAATATTATACTTTTCAATCTCAATCTTCCTCTCTCAAAATTCACATGATACTCTTCCACTATCCTGCCTATACAGCGCTTAAAAAGCGTCAATTGCTCGTTTATAGCGGTACGTTCAAGGCTTATGCCAAAATGTATGAGTGTGGTGAATTAGACAGCTACAAGGAAACGGACGATGCAATTTATACCCACTTGCTGCGTTCCCTTTGGAACAACTCGAAGTATGAAAGTACGTTGCGAGAATTGACACCTGAAGAATTTGAGAAGTACAACGAAAGAGCGTTGAAAATTGAAGAATCTGACGAAGTAGAGGAATTAAGAAGGTGTTTTTGAAATAGCAAAGGAGTAGCGAATACTACTCCTTTTTGTTTTTGCTAGAGTTGTTCAATGAGCTTAGTGTTAGCGTGATATCATATCTTGAGAGAAAGGTTGAATGTAATAAAAGAAAGCGATACAAAAGCTGATACAAATACAGATAACTAAATTTTTAAAGAAAATCTTTTTAGTTATTATGTTATTATTTACTAATTTTTCAATTATTAAGTTGATTACTAAGACTATAAAAAAAATGAAAATAAAGTTGTATAAAAATAGCATGTTTTTAACCTCTCTTGTTAATTTTTGTAAAATTAGTAATAATACATATTTTACCAAATAACTAGTAAATATTGCATTATTATACTATCATTGTTAACTGAGTACAGCAATAGAAAGGGAGAAGGTATTATGAGAAAAATAAAATTAGGTGTTGCTTTTATTTCTAGTTTTTTACTGCTTTTTGCTTTTGGTTTTATTAATAGTGCAAAGGCTCAAGAAAATGATCTAATTGATCAGGAACAACTAAATGCTGTTGAATCAGCATTAGATGAAATAATTGTTAAAGTAAACGAGCAAATTGAAGAAGGAAAACGTGATATTTCTGAAACTAGTTATGTTCCTGAAGTTAATAATTTTGTAAGTATTAAATTTTCGGTTGGAGAAGTTCCGAAGTCGAATGAATTAATGAGAGCAGCAGCAGCTAGCGGAAAACAAACATTTAGAGCAGAAATAAATGGTGTTTCATTTACGCATACTTTAATAGGGGATTTTACATATGCTTCAGGGAAATTGACAGCAGTTTCAAAAGATAACACGCAGGCTAGTGGATTCCTCTTTTCACATGATAAATCTGAAAGTGTTTCAAAATTAGATCCGAGTCTTTGGCAAATTAAAAGTACAGTTGCTCATAAATATTTAGGTGTTGTAGGTGGACTTACTGGTACAGGATATACAAGTTATATAGTAATGAATTTATATGGTAGTGGTGATGCGAGATTAGAACGTGCCAACTATAATTCTGGCGTCTAATTGTTATGTGTATAAAAAAAGAGTAGCGAATGCTGCTCTTTTTTCTTTTTGGCTAGGCGGTAGCTGGAGGGTGAAACGTGGCGGTGGTCAATCCAAATTTGCGGTACCGGACCGTGGAGAGGCTAAGGAGCAAATTTGGATTGACAACCTCACAGTACTCGAACCCCCTCTTTCCTGTTTTCACCACAATCTGGCCCTTTAATGGAGGAAGGCGCATTCCTTATTAAAGAAATGCGCCCTTTTGTAGAACAATTGTAGCCTCATCGAAAGGTATTTCTTCACCATTCACTAGAACATTGATTGTATCGTGCGTTGAATCTATCGTTAAATAATATACATTCCGCTTTATATCTTTATCTTGTGGGTTAAGTTCATTAAATATTATATTTACTATATTATCCTGCGGGTCTAAGTCTGCCTCTATTTCCCCAATGGAATGAAAAATAATATAATAACCTTTTGTACCGTCATTAATTGATTGGAGTTTTAAATTGGAATCAATATGCTCTTCAATTTTTCGAGGTACATTTTCAATTTCACTAAAACTTAATTTTGATGAATTACAGGCTGATAAAATCAACATAGCAAAAAGTACTGAAACAAACATTTTTTTCAATGTTTTCACCTCCTCCATCAAATGACCCGTTAATTGAATTATAACCTTCCCAAAGCCGTCGTTTGGGGACCTTTCATAAAAGAATATTATTCAATCAAATGGCCCTTAAATGCAAATAGACGCATTCCTTATTAGAGAAATTTGCCCGATTGTGGAAGATTATAATCATAATTCTTGTTAAATTAAAGCCCCCGTTTGTTGAACAAGATAATTTGGTTACCCTTCAACAATTGCAAGATATCTTTTGATTACTCCTTCAGATTCAACAATTAAAATATCTCCTCGTTCTTTGGTTGAAAAAATCTTTGTACCAACAGGAAGTTTATTTGACATCTCATCTTTAAAATCTGTATTAGTATTATTTATTATTTTTATTTCACCGATTTGAACATCTTTTGTTAAAGACAATTCTTCAACCCAATCAATATTAGTTTTGTAGATAACTCCATCATACTGAAAAATATCAGCATCAGAATCTAATGTTAAAACTTCTTCGGCATCTATACTGTCAATCGATACTGTTGTAGTTCCCCCTTGAATATTGCATCCTGTAATCATGAATAAAGCTAATACAATCAAACCATAGAATAACTTTTTTATTTTCAATCCACCCACCTCTTTTATATAGACACAAATTATCTTCCAAAAGTTACATATTCAACTAAACTGCTTCGTTAGTTTAAGTACTTTTCTTCACAATTCTCGCGTCCAATAATTATTATATTGACTTGTAATTGTAGTAGCGATAATCATATTTGCTTACACAATTCCAATCTTCGAAATTATTTCGAATTCATCATCTGGCTCAAATGCTTTATGCTTTGGTAAGGATTTTTTCAAAGCAACAAGCGATTTCTCATTGTAGAGAAATCGCTTGTTTTTTTATAATTGATATAACTTAGTATATTTATCCAGCAAATAGTCGGCTAAATACTTGGCATTTAAGCCTTCCCCTGTTGCTTCTTTTAGCAATTCGAATGGTTTTTTCAATGCCCCATATTGATGGACCTTGTCTGTTAACCATTCTCGAATTGGTAGCAGCTCGCCCTTTTCTAGTAGCTCATCAAAATGAGGAATATCCTTATCCATCGCATGCTTCCATTGTGCTGCATAAATCATTCCTAACGCATAAGATGGGAAGTAACCAAACATACCGCCTGACCAATGCATATCTTGCAGCACACCCTGTGCATCTGTCTCAGGACGAATACCTAAATATTCCTCATATTTATCATTCCATACTTGCGGCAGATCTTTTGCCTGTAAATCCCCATTGAACAAGTCACGTTCAATTTCATAGCGAATCATGATATGTAGTGGATACGTTAGTTCATCTGCTTCAATACGAATGAAAGATGGTTCTACCATATTAATGGCACGTAAAAATTCGTCTAATGCAACATCACCAAATTGTTCTGGTGAGAAATGTTGAAGGCGCTCGTAGTTATGCTCCCAGAACTTTTCATTTCTGCCGACAAAGTTTTCATAAAATAATGATTGTGATTCATGAATACCCATCGATGTACCAGTAGCTAATGGTAGACCTGCAAGTTTTTCATCAATGTTTTGCTCATACATGGCATGACCGCATTCATGAATTGTACCAAAAATAGCTGAACGGAAATCATTTTCATCATATTTCGTTGTAATACGAGCATCCCCGTAATTTAAGCCAATCATGAATGGATGGACACTTTCATCCAAACGGCCAGCATCAAAGTCGTAACCAAGTTGAGCTAGCATCTCTAGTGAGAGTTCACGCTGAGCTTCACGTGGAAAACGCTTAAATAACATGCTTGTATCTGGTTTATTCGATGAATCAGCAATTTTTTGTACAAGCGTTACAATGGATTCTCGTAAATCACCAAATACTTGGTCTAATACATCTGTCGTCATGTCAGGTTCATATAAATCGAGCAATGTATTATATGGAGATCCATTTTTAATGCCCCAATATTGAATGAATTTTTTTTGCCATTGAATAATTTCCTCTAAAAATGGAAGGAATAATTCAAAATTATTGCTTTCCTTTGCTTCTTCCCAAGCCGTTTCCGCCTTCGATTGTAGAATAACAAATTCTTTATACTCTTCAGCAGGGATTTTTTTATTTTGATCATAATTCTTTCTTACTTCTTCTACTAAACGAAGTGTCACATAATCAAGATCTGATTTTTTTGTCTCTAAGGCTAATAGTAGCTCACCTAATTCTTCACTCGTTTGCATATCAAATAAGGAGGCTGATAATGTACCTAATACCTCTGAACGTTGTGCTAACCCTTTTTTAGGTGCTCCCGTTCTCATATCCCAATAAATCACATTAAGTGCTTCCTCATAATGTTGCATCTTTTTAACATAGTCAGTAAATTGTTGAACAGTCATGCTTTCATCCTCCTTGTGCTATAAGTTTATCATATTTTCGAAAATTTTGTATATTGTGGACCGTTTAGTAGTTTTACTCAATTTTTTCATTTTTCACTTTATCTATTATTTTTAAATACTGTGTATCTCCGAGCCCATATTGAGGAAAGAGGCGAAATAATTGTGGTAACAGTTCCTCTGGAGACTGATCAAGATGTTTCTTAATATACGTTGAAATATCATTTTCTTCTTTTAAATAGTCAAAATATAATTGAATGCCTTGATACATTACTGGTAAAAGCGTTGCCTCTGGGATACGATGACGGATCAAAACGTCTTGATAAATCTTTAAATAGTCTCCAAGCATGATCTCAATTTCATCCACATCATAGGTAGCTTCCTGTACTATATGGAAATAAACCTTGCCTTCGTATTTTTGCTGCTCCAGAAAAGCAAGTACAGTTAGTAAGTTCATTTGACAAAACATATCATCTCCAAACCATAAAACGATACATTGATAGTTTTTGGTCCACAATGACTTTAAAGGATTCACTGTTATACGCTCATAGTCCTGCATCGTTACTTGGTGTCCAGCGGCACGAATGTTGTTAAATTCTTCACCAAAAATGGGGCTAACTGTTGGATTGATACACATGGCTTCATTAAAAGGTACATAATCACTGCTCCCCATTAATTGCTGTTTCGAAAACTCCTCGTACATCATTTGACCATTTAAAACATTCAATACCGCTTGATCATATTGCGCATGCATTTTCTCTTGCAATGCTTCAATTTTTAATTTTGAAGAAATATCCATTGTAAACCAGCCTCTTTCATCCTTTAAATTCTTTTTTACAAATGTTTGCAAAGGTTGTGGGGACTTTCGGAATTCATGAGGACTTATACCAAAGGTTTTTTTAAAGGCTCTAGAAAAGGATTCCTGTGTTGAAAAGCCATAATGTAAGGCAATATCGATCATTTTTGCTTCCGACCTTTTTAACGCTTCAGAGGCCAAATAGACCTTGCGTAATGAAACATATTTTTTAATGGTGATCCCCGTTATTTGATGGAATTTAAACGAACAATAATACGGGGAATAGCCCATATCCTTCCCTAAATGTTCTAATGAAAAGCCTTCTAAGAGATGATCTTCAATCCAATCAATCATCTCTTGTATGATGTTATTCATCCTCATCCCTCCTACTTTGATTATAGTAGAGGTGATATGGTTTGTTATGATATAGGTTGTGATATTATTGCACTAATGTTGAAATAATATGTTCTTTGATAAATGACCATCTATCTGGAGCATTGACCATAAAGAGTGAAGAGATAGCAACTACTGTGTTCAATGAAGGAATACAACAGATTATATTGCCGCCATCGCCAACTGCAGCATAAGAAAATAAATCTTCCTCCTCTCGTAGCCACCATAAATAGCCATAATGATGTGAATTTCCCGCGATAGATTCTTGAATCCATGCTTTTGACAGGATTCTTTGGTGATTCCATAAACCCTCATTCATATATAAAGAGCCTATTCTGGCCATATCTCTTGTCGTCATTGTTAATCCCCAGCCGCCTGTAGAAAGCCCATTCGGATCATGCACCCATCCTTTCACGTTTTTTCCGAATAAATCGTCAAAACCATAGCCAGTCATTGGATAATTCGAGATTTCTTTTATTCCTAACGGTTGAAATAAATATTCATTCGCAAATGCAAGGGCCGTCTTTCCTGTGCTCCGCGTCAGGATGGCAGAAAGTAAATGAGCTCCTGCTGAGGAATACTTAAAGGGACCGATGGCTCCTCCCCCCATACTATTGAGGATATATTCCACCCAATCATCTTGCTGACATAAAATATCTAGTGGCTCATGCCAATCCTGAAACGGATAGGGCACTGTCATTGTTAATAGATGTCGTATGTTAATTTGTTGTTTCACTTCATCATCTGTACGATACTCAGGAAAGAAATCCAATACCCGTTGCTCGACACTCTTAATAAAACCTTTATCGATGGCAATGCCGATAAGTGCGGATAGTACACTCTTAGTGACCGAGGCCACATGCTGTGCTTGCTCTGACTCGTTCTTCTGAAAATAATTTTCATATGCTAGCTTGCCATTTCTGATAATTACAATACCTGTTATATTACGATACGCTTCCTTTATAAATGATGCATCCAAACTCAGTCTATCTGATGCAGGTGTATTCCAATAAACTCCCATTCATTCAACCTCCTTATTATTTTTTCTTGATTGGAAAGTAAACTTCTGTTAGCCAGTCTTCAGTATGCTGCTCTTGATTGGGATCTGTTATATATATTTCATAAGGAGAATCCACTAGCTCATAGCCCTCTTTTTTCACCCACTCTAGTATATTGGCATAAATTGCAGATAACTCACTATAAGCGCCTTTTAACACGGATTTTGCACAAAGCCCTCCTGGAAAATCTCTTGTTCCCTTCACTGATTCTTTAATAGGAATAGCAAATTCGGTATCATTACCAAGAGGATCATATTCAGCACTATGATAAATTGTCATCGGCTTCCCAAGTAGGGAGTATTGCTCCTTAGCAATTTTCTCATAGAGTGTTTGGAAAAAATGGTGATATCCCTCTTTATAATCTTCACCTGTCAGCAACTGCCGTCTAGTCAGTATTGTCTGTTGCTTCGTCTCAACGAGTTTGATAGGTATATCATCCAGATAAGACATAATTGATACACCCTTCTTTATATGGAGTAAATCATGATTGATTTGCTTCACCGTAAAATCATAAGCCTTCATACGCTCCTGTAATTCCGTTTTCTTTTGTATGAGGACACCATATAATTTTTCTTCTTGCTCGTGTTCTTCCATCATCACGAAAGATTTGATTTCCTCAAGCGTTAATTGATAGGATTTTAAACGGTTAATAAAGAGCATTTTTTTCAACTGTTTAATGGAATAATAGCGATAGCCGTTTTCTTCATTTATCTCCTCAGGATGAATTAAACCAATTTCATCGTAATAGCGGAGCGTTTTCGTTGATACACCACAAATTTTCGAAAATTCACCAATTGATATCACACCATCACTTCTCCCTTTCAACTCTGTCTTATATCCGTTATACACTTTCCCCTTAGGGCAAAGTCAACTTCCTTTAACTTATTTGGATAAAAAGCACTTTTTACAAAATAAAAAACTGTAGCAAACGATGCGCTTGCTACAGCTCGTCCTCTCTTAATCAAAGAGAGGTATATATTTAGGGGAATTTTCACTAGCTTTCGAGTAATGTTCGGTTTCCAATCAAACATTTTTAGGAGCTGCCATTCATTTTCAATCGAAAGAAAGATGGGGATTCTTTCTATTCTTCGAAAGTAGAGTCTGTTTACTCTATGTTTTGGCAAATAGCAATTACTTGTTTAACAGCCTCCGCAGAATGCTGAAGGGCTGCTTGTTCTTCATTTGTTAGGTGCAATTCGATTACAGATTCAATACCATTGCCGCCTAAAATTGTTGGTACCCCTAGATACAGGTTTTGGTACCCATATTCACCTTCTAATAGGGCAATTGAAGGGACAATTTTCCGTTGATCTTTGATAATGATTTCGACCATTTGCGCGCATGCAGCAGCTGGTGCATAATACGCACTACCATTTCCTAATAAACCGACAATTTCACCGCCACCTTTACGTGTACGTTCGACGATTTGCTGGAGTCTATCCTGGGGGATGAGTTTTTCTAGCGGGATTCCTCCTGCATAGGAATAACGGATTAAAGGTACCATTTCATCACCATGTCCACCTAGTACAAAACCAGAGATATCTTCAGGTGCAATTTGTAGCTCCTGTGCAACAAACGTGTTGAAGCGAGCTGTATCTAACACACCAGACTGACCAATGATACGATTTTTAGCAAAGCCTGTTTCCTTGTGACAGACATACGTCATGGCATCAACCGGATTACTCAACACTAGGACAATACTATTTGGAGCATAGTGTTTAATTTGTCTTGAGACCTGTTGAATAATCTTTGCATTCGTTGTCACTAAATCATCACGGCTCATGCCTGGCTTACGAGGGATTCCTGCTGTTATGACTACGATGTCTGCACCAGCAATATCCTCATAATTACTCGTCCCTTTTATAGATACATTAAACTTTTCTATTGGACCTGTCTGTAGTAAATCCAATGCCTTCCCTTTTGTTGGGTTCTCAGCTTCGGGTATATCAACAAGTACGACATCGCCTAGTTCCTTTTGTGCTAAAAATAAACTCAATGTAGAACCGGTATGTCCGGCACCAATCACAGCGATTTTATTTTTACGAAATGCCATTATGCTTCACCTCGATTATCTGCCGCTGGTGTTGCTTCGATTGTTTTTTTAGCACGTGTTGATGTAGATGCAGAAACTGGCTTTTTCTTCGGTGCTTCTGGTCCATTAATCATTTGGAAAACCTCTTCATCAGGTCTTGGAATTACGTGAGCGCCTAATAATTCTCCAACACGCATAGCAGCCGCTTTTCCAGCTTCTACTGCTGCTTGTACAGAACCAACGTCACCTTTCACGACCACTGTCACAATGCCACCATCTACGAATTCCTGCTTGACGATTGTCACGTCTGAAGCTTTAATCATCGCATCAGCCGCTTCATAAGAGCCTACCAATCCTTTTGTCTCAATCATTCCAATTGCGCTACTCATTGTCCTCACCTCTCATCACTTCAGTAGAATCAATAATACCAATGACAACTGCATCGATTGGTAACGGATTTTCTTTCATAATATAGCGTGATGAACCGCCGCTTGTTATTAGGACATCATCACCAATCCCTGCACCGATACGATCAGCTGCTACAATTTCAGTGCGAATCGGCTGTTGATTGGAGTCAATTGGTTGAATGATTAGTAGTTTTAAACCATTCAGCCCTTCCTCCTTACGTGTTGCCCATACACTGCCTATCACTCTTCCCATTTGCATGAACTTCACCCTCTTTATGCTTCACAGATTAGATTGCTACTCAGAACGGATCGTTAAAGTTTTATTTAACTCTCGCAGCTTATCATAAGCTAACGCCGTTACAATGGTTTTCTTTGGCACGACAATTTCTTGCGCTTCTATTTCTAACACTTCAAGTTGTGAAAGTAGCTTTTTATCATAATGATAGATAGCTGGTTTTTCTACCTTCGCTACGACTGGAGACTGCTCTTTCACTGGAATCGGTTGCTCATTCACTTGATGTTGAACGATTTCTGCTAATGTTCCTTGTTGAATTAAACCTGCATTGGCTTCATCTGTATCAATATGCATCTCTAATCGATAACGCTCAGATACACGGATAACCACATTCGATAAAATAATTGGGCGAATACCTTCTACCTTGATTTGTACAGACTGTCCATCTACTACATTGAATTTCGCACTGTCTTCAGGGGACATATGAATGTGTGCTTGTGCAATAATGAGTCCTTCATTTAGCACGGCACTCCCCTTTGGACCAATCAATGTAACAGGGCTAGAGCCTTGTATATCACCTGAAATTCTTAATGGTGGTTTTATCCCTAGTTTCATGGCATCTGTCCAGCTGACTTCCACTTGAGACAATGAACGAGCTGGACCCAGTATACGTACACGCTCAATCGATCCTTTTTGACCAGCAATGACTACGGTTTCCTCCGCAGCAAATTGCCCAGGTTGTGAAAGCTCAAACTTTGGTGTAAGCTGATAATTCTCACCAAAGAGCTGTTCCACTTCTGCTTGTGCAAGGTGGACATGGCGGGCGGATACACCAATTGGAATTTTACCGTCATGTGGAGGGGAAGATTGATTTTTTAAAACTTGCTGCAGAACTTCTTCTACAATTTTTTGCACTAAATTTTCTTGCATCTTGCCTCCTCCTTACGATGTTACTTTTATTAATGTTCCTTGTGCTTGTTGTTCAATAAAACCAGCGTTTGCTTCATCCGTATCAATGTGCATTTCCAAACTAAAATCATTGGAAACGCGTACAACTACACCACGGAATGTAACTGGACGGTCACTGATTACTTCTACAGAAACCAAATCATTATTTTGGACTTCCAATGCTTTCGCGTCATCCTCAGTCATATGAATATGTGCCTGTGCAATAATGACTCCTTGCTCAATGGACAATTCATGTTGTTGGCTAATAATTTTGATGCCTGCTGAGTTGTCAATATCTCCTGACTGTCTTAGCGGAGGGGTTACTCCTAGTTTCATCGCATCTGTTCGGCTGACTTCCACTTGAGTAGCTGCTCTTACGGGACCAAGTACTCGGACATTATGAATAACGCCTTTCGGTCCCTCAATGGAGACACGCTCCTTTGCAGCAAATTGTCCAGGCTGTGATAAGTCAAAATCCTTTGTTAACGTTGCTTGTGGACCAAAAAGTGCTTGTAAATCCGCTTCACTTAGATGGATATGACGAGCCGAAATGGCCACTGGAAATGTTTTTGTCGCTGTTGTCACGTTAGCCACCTCTATATTAAATGGATTGTTGTTGTTCCTTGATGACAAGAGGAGAGCTGTCCTTTAGTTGGATCAGCTCTCATTGCTGATATATTAAGCTTCTGCTTTTGGTAAAATCATTTCTAATTCGTGATGTGGACGTGGGATTACATGAACTGATAAAAGTTCCCCTACACGTTGTGCTGCTGCTGCACCTGCATCTGTTGCTGCTTTAACAGCACCTACATCTCCACGAACAAGAACCGTTACGATACCGCCACCAACATGTACTTTACCTACTAAATTAACGCTTGCCGCTTTTACCATTGCGTCTCCTGCTTCGATTGCTCCTACTAAACCTTTTGTTTCTACCATTCCTAATGCTGTACTCATTTGTCATTCCTCCAAATTATTTATTTTGTAATGTGATTTGTTTTAATACTTGATCAACGATTTGTTGAACCATTGTTGTGTCTAAAGAAGACTCCTGTGATACAACTGACTCAACAACGGACTGCACTTCAAACTCTGGTTTTGGCACGTCTACATCCTTAATGCCATAAGCCATGCGTTTAATGTTTAAAAGATGTCTTGCTGTAATGTTATCCGACGTAATATTGCCGCCAAATGTACCACAGCCTAATGTAAAGGATGGTGCTAATCCAGTTGTGCCACCTACTGCACCAATAGATGATAGTGTATTCACTACAATACGAGATACTGGTAACTCAACAGAGAATTGCTCTGCTAAAGCTGCATTTTCAGTATGAATCGAGCATGTATGTCCGCGTCCACCAATATTTAAAAGGTCAATCATCACTTGCTTAGCTTCTGTACTGTTTTCTACCGTATAGAGCGCAAAGATAGGTGATAATTTTTCAAGAGAAAACGGGATATTCTTACCAATCATCGTTTCTAAGCCAACAAGTACTTTAGTATCCTCTGGTACAGTGATGCCTACAGAATCCGCTAAGCAGGTTGCTGATTTGCCGACGATTTGTGGATTCACCTTTCCCGGAACTGGTGAAATTAATTTCTCCATTTTAGCTTTTTCTTCAGCATTTAATAGATATGCACCGTTTTTCTTTAATTCTGTTTGTACCTGCTCGGCAATTGCTTTATCTACAATAATAGCTTGCTCTGTAGCGCAAATGGTGCCATTATCAAACGATTTACTGTGCACCAATTGACGTACAGACTTTTGAATATTTGCTGATTTTTCGATGTAGGCAGGGACATTCCCTGGTCCTACTCCATAAGCAGGTTTTCCTGAGCTATATGCCGCCTTCACTAATGCGCCGCCACCTGTTGCTAAAATCAAATGAATATCAGGATGCTTCATTAGCTGCTGTGTTGCCTCCATAGAAGACATCGTTAAGCATTGCAGTAAACCCTCTGGTGCACCTGCTTGTTCTGCAGCTACTCGGCAAATGTCTAACGCCTCTTTTGTACATTTCACAGCATATGGGTGAGGACTTAGCACTAAGGCATTTCTCGTTTTTAAAGAAATTAATGTTTTAAAAATGGCTGTTGATGTTGGATTCGTCGTTGGCACGATCCCTGCAATAACCCCAAAAGGACTTGCAATTTCTGCCACTTTTTTCATACGATCATAGCCTACGATACCAACCGTTTTTAATTCTTTAATATCTTCATAGACATCTCGTGAAGCAACTTCATTTTTCATTTTTTTATGATTAGGGATACCCATCCCTGTTTCTTGCACAGCCATTTTGGCTAAGCGATCAGCTTCCTTAAAGGCAGCATCCGCAACAGCTTTCACGATGCTGTCTACTTGTTGCTGTGAAAATTGCATATAGGCAGCTTGTGCTGTATTAGCATGTTTAACAGCATCTCTCATTTCTTGAATAGCTAATAAGTCTTTGTCTAATGTGGCCATAAAGCCGCCTCCTTTCTAAATCACTGGGTTTCTTGCTAAATTTTCGATGGCTTCTCTAAAAGCTTGTGCCGCAGCCTCGCAGGAAGATTGGCTGCCACTTAATAAACCGCCACCAAAATTGGTTTCCGAGGGAGGGCCAAAGAAAACCTTTAGCTCTACATCTGCCGCCTTTAATGCTGCGTCTAAACCAACAACTGCCTCCAATGGCGGTGCGATTAAATACGCAAGAGGTGTGCCAACCTTTACATCTGCTAGATCAGCAAGATACGTCCCACAGCTTGCCACGGTATGGGCAAACAAAGCATGGTTGTCATTGTTATTAATAGCTTCAAAGTACGTGTCAAACTCTATTTTCTGTTGAATGGCATCTAGACCGCTACGAATTTCATCAGGCGAGCTGCCAGCAATAATGCCAATAACCTCCCCCGACAAGGGACCAGATGAATGTGCCGCTCCCGCATAGAAACTTTTCGCATAGACAACATCAATATCTGCCTTCTTCGTTGCTTCATCTAGTGCTACATATCCTACATCATCAATCGTGAGGGTCACGAGCCCAATACTATGATGGTGCGGCTTCAAATCTAGCTGCTCTGCTAATTCACTGTTGACTCTTGGAATAGTTTGCATCGCCAAAATTTGGGCCATTATTTTTTGAGGATTCATATTTCAGCCTCCTAACCTTCTTTTGCGACAAGCTCTACCCCACTTGCCTCGTAATGCAAGATTTTTTGTACGATTGTTCCAAGGTACGCACCCGCCTCTAATGGTGGGATGCCTCCTTTATGGATATTAGATATGACCATGCGCTCTGCTTCTACTGTGCCGATTCTAGGTTTATAGCATAAATAAGCACTCATCGATTCAGCTGATACTAGTCCAGGACGCTCACCAATTAAATAAACAATAACCTCAGCCTGTAACAACTCACCGATTTCATCCATGAGAGCCACTCGGCCTTTATCAATATAGAACGTTGTGCCGATATCAATATTTAAATTGCTAAGACTTTGCTGAAGCGCTAAATAAACATCTTGTACATTTTCCTCAATCGCACTCGCACTTAAGCCATTCGAAATAATAATCTGTACTTTCGGCTGTTGCTTGCACTTTTGTTGAATTAATGACTTGGCTTCATCTGATAAACGACGACCTAAGTCAGGTCTTGTAATGTATTCTTCTTTATCTGTTACTTTCGTTGTCACTTGAAAGACATCAAGTTTTTGTAAAAGATCTTCTGTCACTTCACCATACACAGCGTCCACTGCAGCGGCATGATCGAGACGGAACTTTAACCATGTTTTTGTTTTTGGTCTTGTGCCCGCTCTACCTACTCCAATTCGAGCTGGTGTATGTTTTTTAGCTGCCTGTATACTTTCCGTTAATGTGTCTGCTTCGAACTGAAAAGGCTTAATGGGTACAGCTACATTTACCGGTTGTTCAAAAGTTGCAGGAGCTATATGTGCCTGCTGAGGAATTCCGTGCTGATACAGCTGAATTAATGGTTCACTTGTTGTAGACATAGGTTCTACTATTTCTGTTGCCCCACTAGTTGCTGTTGTATCATAGAACTTAATAAGCGGCTCCTCTGTTTGTGTTGCAATTACCTCAGGTGCTTGCCCCTCAGTAGTTTTCTCCATCTTTTCCATGACAAGTTGTGTAATCATAGAGACTAATTGATCATTCACTCGACTCACCTACCTTTCAAAAATGGATAAATCGCCAGCCCTAGCTGAAAGTCGACCATTTTCATAAATGCCCATTTTCTCAAGCCATGCTAAATATTCTGGTGCTGGTTTTTTTCCAAATGTTTGTAGTAATGTAGCTACATCATGGAAGCTCATTGATTGATAGTTGAGCATGACATCATCACCCATTGGCGCCGCAATAATAAAGTTAACGCCAGCCGCTGTCAGTAACACACTTAAATCTTCTACATCATTTTGATCTGCCTTAATATGGTTTGTATAACAAATATCTACACCCATAGGGATACCATGCATTTTGCCCATGAAGTGATCCTCAAGACCCGCTCGTATTACTTGTTTATTGTTGTATAAATACTCCGGGCCGATAAAACCAACTACCGTGTTAACGATATAAGGATTGAAATGTCTAGCAAATCCATAATTGCGAGATTCAAGTGTTACTTGGTCGATGCCCATATGAGCTTCTGCCGATAGTTCCGAGCCTTGCCCTGTTTCAAAGTAGAATAGGTTCGGACCAGTACCCGTTCCCTGCCTTTTAATGAGCTCTTCTGCTTCTCGTATTAAATCTGCTGAAATCCCAAATGAACGGTTGGCAATTTCAGTGCCAGCAATACTTTGGAAAATCATATCAGCTGGTGCGCCCTGTTTAATGGCCTTCATCTGTGTCGTAATATGGGCTAATACACAATTCTGCGTAGGAATTGACCAATCATTGATAAATTCCTTTGTAGCAGTTAACACCTTTTTGACACTTTCTACTGAATCATCCACAGGATTGATACCAATAACTGCATCACCAATACCATAGGAAAGACCTTCCTTTAGGGATGCAATAATACCGTCGATATTGTCTGTTGGATGGTTTGGCTGTAAACGTGAGGACAGCGTACCTTTTTGACCGATAGTAATATTACATGTAGATAAAATTTCTACTTTATTGGCTGCATGAACGAGATCTAGATTTGACATTAGCTTCGTGACAGCCGCAATAATTTCAGAGTTCATGCCTTTGCTTAAACGCTTTAACTCACGATCACCAGTATCATTCGATAAAATATATTCGCGTAGCTGCTCAATGCTCCAGTTTTTGATTTCTCCATATATTTGCTCATTAATGTCGCCCTCAATAATTCGTGAAACTTCATCATTTTCTTGTGGCACTAATGGATTTTCTCGGATATCTTTCACTAGAAGCTCACTTAGTACTGCCTTCGCTGCTATACGTTGCTGGACGGTCTCAGCTGCAATTCCCGCTAGCTGATCACCTGATTTTTCTTCATTGGCCTTGGCCATGACATCTTTTAATGATTTAAAATTATATTTCTCTCCACCAAATATCACCGATAAATTCACATTCATCCTCCTTACTTTGAGTGGAAGGCAAGTGTTTTCACAACAACTGGAACAACGCCTGATGGCAGAACCTCTCCAATGTCAATGTAATCACCCGTCTCCACTTTGATTTGATCGATGCAAATAATTGGGACTGTCGGATTGATTGCTTGTATGGTTTGTCCAATAATCTTTGCATAATCTGATTGAATGACTATGATAATTGGTATGTCCTTGGAGCATCTTGTTGCCAAATGTTGCAAAATGGCCTCACACAATGCATGTACACCCTGAAAGCTTAAATATGGCATTTCACTAAAATAGAGTGCAAATGGTGCACGATAATCCTGTATTGCAAATAAATCATCTGCTCGCTCCACCGCTGTTTTCACCGTGCTGTTATAGTCTATTGCTGTTTCATCCAGATGGCAGTTAAACACAGGAACATTTTTGAGTGGTAACACCTCGCCATCCACCTGGATGGTTGCCCCACTAATTTCCGTAGTTTGTGTACCTGCACCAGTGACGGTAGCACGAGCGGTTTCTTTTGGTTGGAGCCATAAAAATGATTGCAGCTGCTCATGCTGAACGAGCATTTTCGCTAATCGTTCACCAATATCATCATATTGACGCTGTGTACATTCATTTTCATAAATACAAGAGGCTACTCCTCCAGAAAAGACGATGGCATCTACTGGTTTATGCCAGTTTGGCAAATGCCCAAGTAATAATGGATGTTTGTCATCCGTACACTGACCCTTCAAAATTAAAGCAAGTGTACCGACCATTTCCTCTATACATTGCGTCACTCGAGCATCTTCTGCCGCATCACCGACGGATAACGGATTAGACCATTTTTCCATCAGTTCCATGAGTGGTGGAGAAATTGATTGAATCCTACCATTGTTAAATTCAATCAATCTACCACCAACATGTAAGGTACATGTCCCGATGACTTCTCCAAATTGCATCACTGCAATATTGGCAGTTCCACCACCAATATCAATATTGGCGATCACTTTAGAGGAATTTTTGGATTGCTGTAAAGTACCTGACCCTTTAGCCGCAATAATGCCTTCTAAATCAGGACCAGCAGTAGCAACTAAAAAATGACCAGCGCCGTCCGCAATGGTATGGACAACCTCTCTTGCATTTTCCTTCGTGGCAGATTCGCCAGTTATAATAATGGCGCCTGTTGAAATATCAGTTGGCGCGATTTTAGCCAATTGATACTGCTGAAAAATGAATTCTTCAATTTTTTTCATATCGATGATGTCTTTATTGATAAATGGTGTCTTAATGATGGGACTTTGATGTAACACCTTTTTCTCAATAATTTCAATCCTTGGCACATGTGTTACGCCAGCCACATTCTTTAACAAAAAACTACTAACTACCATTTTGGTCGTGCTTGTCCCAATATCAATACCAGCACTATAAATTTTTTCAGTCTTCACCCTACACCATCCTCTCGCTACTGTGAGCAATACATGAGATATGGACTATCGCAATCCTTCACGAATTGTTGAATTTCTTCGTGTGTATGAAGCTGAATAAGTGGCGCAATCCATTCAACGCCAAGCTTTTTCCACGAAGAAGTTTTCACGATAGGGCCCTGTGTCATCACATTTTTTAATAAACCTGTAGCTCTTTCTACATCTGCATCAGGTGCATCAATTTTTGTAATGACACCGATTTGTATTTTCGGAATCCCTAAGCTAAATTGCGGAGGAAACACACTTCTTGAAGATGTGGCATCCTGCAAATAAATGACATGTGTTACTTCCAACGAAGTGGCCATAATGTTTCTGTAATACATGGGATTTTCAATATATTCACCGGGTGTATCGACAATCCAGTCTTCATAAACGAGTGCTTGTGTTTTATTGGCACTGCTTTCTTTGCCCAACAAAGTATTCATCAATGTTGACTTTCCTGCTTGCACACCGCCTATTATCATTACTCGATTTTTCATACGACACATCCTATGATTTTGTTATTCTTGATGGTGTATAGCCTAATACCTCGGATAAAAAACGATTAATTTCTAACATCGCCATTTCCACCTCTGATACACTACCGACAATAACGAGACTGCCTGTAAAACGGTCTAAAAATCCTAATTTGACATTGGCAGCTTTGGTCGCTAAATCTCCTGCGATGATAACCGTTTCACTCGGAGTACACGTCATAATACCTAGTGCACCCGATTCTTGAATACCCAATTTTTGAAACATCTCGGGGTCAGGGTTCGCAATAAGGTGACTCAATGTTAGCTGTTTACCCGGCACAAACTCCTGAATAAATCGTTTCTTTTCTTCACTCACACATCATCACCTCACTTTTAATTGATTAAGATTTTTGTTCTAAATATTCGCCTTCTTTTATAATGCCTGCCTTGCGATCTTCCATTTCTAACCTTAAAGCAGTCGGTACAGAAAGCTTATACGCTAAAATAATCGCAATCACACCCGCTAAAAACTTACCAGCAATAACAGGTAAAATAATCGTCGGCTGGAAATTAGCTGTAAACGATAAGTGATCGCCTAATAAAAATGCTGAACATACACCAAACGCAATATTAATAACTTTATCTTTTGGTGGCATATGGCGAACAAGCGTGAACATCGCCAATATATTAGCAATTGTTGCTAAAATCCCTGCGCTCCCTACGGATGATAGGCCCAATTTCTTACCAGCCGCTTCAAGTGGTTTCGATGCATATTTTCGAATTAAATAAACCATTGGGAATGCACCGGCTAGCATAATACCTATATAACCAGCTGTTTCTAATGCTCGGAATTGATCGATCTCATCAGCCATAATTGGATCGAAGCCCCATGCACCAAATATTTTTGTAAAAATACCTGTAAAAATTTCAACAATCGAGAACACTAATACCAATTTGATTCCCGCATCCATCACACGGCCGAATAACATGAAGCCTGCAATCATACCGTTTGGAATAAGCTTTAAGCCTAACGCGATTAACACAACAAAGATGAACAAAGGCAGTAAATTAATTAAAATTTGTAAAACAGAAATGGCAAATACATATGTAGGCGCCTCTGTTGTACTAATAACTTCACGTACTTCTGTGTTAAATAGCACGATCATAATCGATGAAATAAATGCACCAATCGGAATTGTTAATACACCAGCCATAATACCAAGCGCCATATATTTATGATCACGCTTATCTAACATCGCAAGACCCATTGGAATCGAGAAGACAATAGTAGCACCTGACATAAATCCAACGACTAGAGCCATTACCCATCCCTCATATGACTCTTTTAAAGCATTGGCTAATTGGTAACCACCCATGTCCGAAGCTAAAATAGTTGTCGCTGCAATCGCAGGATCTGCACCAATTAACTCAAAAATCGGACTAATAAAATGACTAATAAACCATGTTAAGTAAGGTATAGCTGCCATGATCCCCGCTGCTGGGACGAAAATATGACCAACTGTATGGATACCATTCATAAACTCTTTACCAATTCCATACTCAGCATCTCGGATTGCTCCGATTGCCCCTAAAACAGCACAAATCATAATAATATAAACGATAATCGTTCCTATCATTGCCATCTTACTCATCACCCCTTTATGATTAATAAATTTATATAAAAAAAGGCACTTTAAAGAAGAAATCTCTTTAAAGCGCCTTTGCTTCAACTATTGACTTGTAAGTTTAAAATAATTTGCTCCGCAATATGCACCATTTCTTGTTGTGTTTGCATACTTTCATTGCGAATTTTGCGATAAGCCTCGTCCTCGCTTATATTTTCAGCCTGCATAAGCAATCCTTTAGCTCGTTCAATGACTTTTCGCTTATCCAATTGTGTTTGCTTATGTAAAATCTCCCCATTGAGACGATTGAACTTATCAATTTGATGAAAAGCAACCTCTAACACAGGCAACACATTTTTTTCAGAAAACGGTTTCATAACATATCCTAATATATTATCCTGCTTCATGTATAGTAATAATTCTTTTTCACTATATGCCGAGATGAAGAGAACAGGTATGCCAAGCTGTTGTTCAATAATTTTACTTGCCTTTAAACCATCTAGTTTAGGCATTTTAATATCCATTAAGATTAATTGTGGTTTATGCAAAAAGGCTAGCTCAATGGCGGTTTCTCCATTATTAGCTTGTGCCACTACTTCGTAACCATTATCCTCTAGCATAAACTTCAAATCAATGGCAATCAATGATTCATCTTCGACAATCATAACTTTCCTAGTCATTTACGATAAATACCTCCTCACTTACAGGGAACTGAATTTGAGTATGTGTACCTTCTTCACTAGGGATAATTGAAAATGAGCCAGCTAAATCATATTCCACAAGCCTTGTGATAATTTCCATGCCAAATGATGCCTTCACTTCTTGCATTCCAACGCCGTTGTCAGAAATATGAAGTGAAATATTTGAAGCCTCCTGCATGAAATGAATATCAATGGCTCCTTCATCACGACCAACAAAAGCATATTTTAATGCATTTTGTAGTAGCTCACAAATAATGAGTGCAAGGGATACTGCCTTTTTGGAATGGCAAAATACTTGCAAATGTTCGTGATGAAATGCTAGTTGGATAGTTGCTGTATTGGACGTGCCAATCATTTTATGTCCAATTTTTTTAGCTAATGCAATAACGTCAACTCTTTCTTCAGCGTTATCCTCATTTTCTAAAATAAGCTCATATACAGATGAGATGCTATATATTCGATTTAATGCCTCCTGAAAAGCACTTGCATTGACAGCCGACAATTCATTGCGCATTTGCAGGCGTAATAGGCTTGTCACTGTCTGAAGATTATTTTTCACACGATGGTGAATTTCTCGTATGGCAAATGTTTTCATCATAAGTTCATTTTCTTTCAGCTTTAGCTCTGTTAGATCATGAATAATGAGGAGTGTAACCTTGTCATTTTGACTGCGAATTGGAATTTTCTTGACGATAAAGGATTTACGTTCAATCGTAATTTCTAGGAAAAAGACATCGTCGCCTTTATCATAGACCTCCTGTAAAAACGGTAAGATTTTATCCAATGCAACATTGTCAAAGTTTTCCAATCCCGAAAGTTCTGAAATAAAATGATAGCCAGCTGGGTTACTGTAAATGACTTTGTTTTCGTGATTGGTAAGAATAATTGACTCTACAAGTAAATCAGAAACAACTGGTATAGGTTGAGAATTAGGTTCTACAATATGTTCAATTAATGCAAAAGGCATATTTTGAAAATCATCTTTTGGTGTCGTTTGCATCTTCACCGTCTTTTCCTGAATCAATACAGCAATTACTTGCTGTTGTTCATTAAAGATCGGAATCACATTTTGCTCGACCGTAATGCCTTCTTGTGTAACGGCTCTGGAAATCGATGATTTTTCTTTTTGCTTAAACGCAGTAAATACGGCTGGTTCAAAACTTTCAAAAACGAATTTTCCAATAACCGATTTTTCGTATAAACCTTTTTCCTTGTTTGGGAATGCTTCTGCCACGACAATTGCATGTGATAAATTATCCATCATACAATCTATGAACATATAACAATCAGTGAGCTCTGCATAATATTTAAGCGTAGCTTCTATTTCTATTAACTTGTCAATATCCGTTGCCGAAAGATTAGTATAGTTTCTACACAATGATTGAATGTTCGACAGGTTAAAGCCCCCCATCACAGAATAATCAACAATCAATTTGATTATTCTTAAAAATTCTTGTCATTATTATAAACCTTTTGTGAAATTATTTTCAATACAAAAAATATTATCTTTCATCAAAATTCATTGCATTACAAAGAACTATATAGCTTAAAAGAGAAATATTCAACATCTTTTTGTTATTACATTATTTAACAAGGGCAAAATAGTTATTTCGATATAACAAAAAAAGAGAGCTTGCTGATTTAGCAAACTCTCTTATTTCTATTTTATTTCAGGTGCAACAGCTAATATATTTTCAAAGGCTGCGCGTTGTTTTTGTTCTTCTTCATTCAATAAAATATGAATATCGCCATGATCGTTTGACGTCCTAATTAAGCGGCCCATTCCTTGCTGTAAGCGTAATTGCATAAATGGTAATTCCACTTCTTCAAATGGGTTTTCAGCAAACGTACGCTTCGCATCAAATAATGGATCTTGTGGAGGAAACGGTAAATCATAAATAATGACACGTGTTAATGCTTCTTCAGGTAAATCTAAGCCTTCCCATAAATGATATGAGCATAATGTTTTAACGGTTCCCTGCTGGAAATCACGAACAATGGCGGAGAGCTCTCGATCCCCTTCAAAGGCAACGTGCATGCGGTCCATTAATGGCAATTCGGCTTTAAATTTCAACATGGCTTGCTTTGATTTAAATAAAATTAATGTTTGCTCACCATCACTTAGTAATTGCTGTACACGTGCAGTTTTAGCATGTTGATCAAGTTCATGTAAATAGATTTTCATTACTTCTTCATAATCAAATGGCGAAGGGACTGAAAATGATTGGGACTCTCGAATACCTAAACTATAGGCGATATACGAAAAGTCTTTATTGACGGATAAAGTGGCAGACGAAAAGACGATCGGAAGCTTTTTAGAGAATAGTTTTTCTGCTAAAACTTCTGTAATTAAACGAGGCATAATAACCAACGTTTCTTCCCCATCTGTTTCCTCAAGCCAATCGACTGCATCTCCTTGAGCTATGAAAATACGTAAGGAAGCCTCATATTGTTCTAAATATTCCTCTGCCATATTTAACTCATATTCAGGAATCATATACATTTCAGATTCAAAAACAAATTCTTCCATCAATATTTCCACATCATGTATCAATTGTTTTCCATAAGCAAGCAATGTTTTGGATTTATTGATACGTTTACGATCCTCATCTGAAGCAACGATATCATCACGAAGCTGATCAAAAAATAGCTCGTGATCATCTTGCAATTTTTCCATAGCATACAATGTTCGTTCTCGCACACCATCTACCATTAATCGCTCTAAAAGTTGGACAATCGTTGTTGCCTGTACTTTATAAGTCATTGCTTTTTGTGCAGCGTATTCCAGCAGATGTCCTTCATCTAATACCATCATAGACACTTCTGGCAGTAAGGCAAGCTGTCCTTCACGCTCACGAGATTCCTTCGTAGCTAAATGCTCCATTAAAAAATCTTGTGAACAAATAACTAAATCCGTTGATTTACGGTAATGAGAACGATGCAATGTTTGCCCACAGCGATTACGAAGATCACAAACAGAGCATTGCATAATCGAGTTGTAATTAACTTTTTGCCAATCCTCATCACTGACAGATGGATAATTACTACGTTCTCCATATGGATGAATAGCAATCATTGAACCTTGGGCATACACACCATCCGGAATGGAGAAGGAAATATCGTCAATCCATTCATCCGATTCAACTTTTTCCGCTTCCTCAAAGCGTTTTAAGCATAAATATTGATCCCGTGATTTGGCTAAACGAACATCAATTTCCAGATCAAGCGTTTTTTGAAGCTTATAGATGTCTCCGCCCTCTTTAACGAGCTGATCGATTAATGTTTCATCAGCACATGCAATAAGTACTGGCTTCCCTGTATAGCGTGCATAAGAAATAGCTGGGAGTAAATAGGCTATTGTTTTCCCAGTTCCAACACCTGCTTCTGCAAAGAGTACGTTTTTTTCTTTAAGCGCTTGTTCTATTTGATAAGCCATAAAGATTTGCTCATCACGACATTCAAAGCCTTTTTCAGGCAATTCATCATAAAGGACGTCACCCATCCAGTCACCTAGTGAATCAAAAAAAGATCGGTCCTTTGATAATGCAAATGGTAAAGATTTACGCAATTGATGTTCCCCCTCTTACTATCTGGTGCTATTATACGCGACGAAACGGAAGATAAGAAAAAATCTTATCTTCCGTTACTATTCGTTAATCTCTTTTAGACTTTTGTCCCCAGAACTGATAATAATTTGTTTCGATAAAACCATTAAATAATTTCCGTTTTTTCGTCGCTTGTCGTCCATATAATTCTTCAAAATTTTTCATGGAAGATAGCATATATACGGACCAAGTTGGATAGTTTTTCATAACTTTTCCTAAATCACGGATAACCTGTTCTACAACTTCAACATCTCCAATACGTTCTCCGTATGGCGGGTTACCGATCATTACGCCATCTGTTAGCTGAGTCGTGAAATCACGTGCTTGCATTTGCTTAAACGTAATCAGCTCGCCAAATCCTGCTTCTGTAGCATTTTCTTGTGCAATGCTTACCATACGATGATCAATATCAGAACCTACTATTTCTAACGGTTGATCATAATTGGCCAAACTTTCTGCTTCGTCTCGGACAGCATCCCAGATTTGCGCTTTCATCCATGGCCAGTCTTCAGAAATAAACTCACGATTATAGCCTGGTGCTATATTTTGTCCAAACATGGCTGCCTCTAAAGTAATTGTTCCTGAACCACAGAATGGATCGACAAACGGACGATTTGGATTCCATTTTGAAACTTGTATAAGTGCCGCCGCTAATGTTTCTTTTAACGGTGCCTCACCTTGTGCTTGACGATAGCCACGTTTATGAAGACCTGCGCCTGATGTATCAATCGTTAGTGTCGCCACATCTTTTAAAATCGAAACCTCAATTTTGTAAGTAGCACCTGATTCATCTAAAAAGCCAAGTCGCTTATAATGCTGTTTCATTCGTTCAACAATTGCTTTTTTTGTAATTGCTTGGCAATCAGGCACACTATATAATTTCGATTTAACCGACTTCCCTGAAACAGGAAAGGCAGCATCCACTGGTAAATATTTTTCCCAAGGTAAATCTTTTACACTTTCAAATAATTGTTCAAATGATTTTGCAGGGAATTGTCCAACGACAATTTTTACACGATCGGCTACTCGTAGCCACAAATTGGCACGCGCAATCGCTGTTTCATCACCCTGAAAATATACTTTGCCATTGTCAACAGTTGTTTCATAACCAAGTGCTTTTACTTCTTGTGCTACAATTGCCTCTAAACCCATTGCTGACGTTGCTACTAATTGATAATTTGCCATAGATTATTTCCTTCCTTGATGCTCAATTTCCCAATATTCCATAAACTCCATGAGGTCGTTTAATGGTAATGGTTTGCTGTAATAATAGCCCTGAATAATATCACAGTTCATTTTACGTAGTATATCCACTTGTTGTGCCTGTTCTACACCTTCTGCCACAACTTTCATTTTTAGGCGATGGGACATTTGAATAATAGCATCTACAACTGCCTGTTTTTCATCGAGCGACCCAATATGTTGAATAAAGCTTCGATCGATTTTTAAACAATCTAGCGGAAAGCGAACTAAATAGCTCAGGGACGAATAGCCTGTCCCAAAATCATCTATGGAGATTTTAAAGCCTAATTGTTTCAACCGAACTAATTTGCTTACGGTTTCGTTAGCACTGTTCATGACTGTCCGTTCCGTTACTTCTATTTCAAAATTGTTTGCTGGCATATTATAGCGTTCTAATATTGCTTGTATCGAATCTAAAAAATTTTGCTGCTTAAAGTGAATGCTTGATATATTAATGGCAACCGGTATTTTCCACCCGTATTGTTGCATTTGAATAACTGCCTCGCACGCCTTTTCCAGAATGACCTCACTTAAAGGAATGATTAATCCTGTTTCCTCAGCATAAGGGATAAACTCTCCAGGAGAGACAAAGCCAAGCCTTTCATTATTCCAACGGACCAATGCCTCTAATCCTTGAATTTGCTCATTGTCCATGTAAATTTTCGGTTGAAAATGCAGCTCAAACTCACGATTATCAATGGCTCTTCTTAACTCTGAATCTAGCAATAAGACACGCTGTGCATCTGTTTGCAGTTCATCAAAATAAAAAGAATAGCCGTTCAAACCATTCTTTTTTGAATAGGTCATTGCTCTGTCTGCACAATTAATCAATTCTTCCGTATTTTTCCCATCTACTGGATAGACACTTACGCCTATACTTGTAGAAATAAAAACTTCCTGGCCGTTTATCATCATTGGCTTTTCAATACTACTTATTATTTGTTCAGCAAATTGTGCAGCTTCTTTTACGTTTTTTACATTCGTTAATGTAATGACGAATTCATCTCCGCCATATCTTGCAATAATATCTTTGTTTTTCAGTAACTGTTTTAGTCGTTTGGCGACTTCAATTAAAATGGAATCTCCAACAGCATGTCCTAATGTATCATTAATTTGCTTAAATCTATCCAAATCTAAAAAATAGACCGCATGCTGCACTGAATGAGAAATAGCAGAAGTTGATTCTAAAAGATTATCCATTCTTTCGATATATGCAAAACGATTGGATACGTCTGTTAGTGAATCAGTCAGTAAACGTTTTTCTAGTTCGTTTTCTACTATTTTTCTTTCAGACAAATCTGTGAAAATACCACAATAATTTGTAACCTCACCCTCATCGTTGGTTACACAAACAATTGTTAACCATTCAGGATATACGTCTCCAGTTTTACGACGATTCCATATTTCTCCTTGCCAAATTCCTTCTTGTCGTATCTGTTCCCACATTTCTAAATAGAACGGTAATTCATGAACACCTGATTGTAAAACGGCAGGTGTTTTACCCACCACATCATCACGTTTATAGCCTGTGACAAATTCAAAGGCAGGATTAACCATTACTATTTTTTTGTATTTATCAGTAATCATGATACCTTCAGATACATTTTCGAAGATTTTAAGTATTAAGGTAGTAGGATATTGAGAAATCAACTTCAATTTATCCACACTTTCCCAATTATTTACTCCGTTCATGTTCCGCCCCATCCTATCTCTCTATACTCCCCTTTAAAGGGCACTTACGTCAGGCCAACTCGTATGTAAATCATTGACACCCCATTTAGATGGTGTACAGTTTTTTTGAGTAACTCGTAAGCTCGTCTTAAAAATCTGTGACATCCTTAGAGGTTTATACTTGATTCAGCAGTCGTCCTGTCGCCACCTGAATGGAAAGAAAATGTGCAAACTCTCGCTACCTATAGAGTAGAGTCATGTGTATCTAACACTTTGCTAGGTACCCAAACTTTTGCTGAATCAAGATAAATACACATTGATGCGATCACCGTTTTCAGATGTTGTGACTTAGAAGCGGTAGCGATAGAGGCTTGGCTAGCAAGTAGCCATTCTCAAACGTATCGCGCATACCAAGACTTGATTAACTAGGTTACTTTTTCCTCATAAACTCAAAAGAAAAGCTCTCCACCGAGTTGGAGAGCGCTTGTTATTTCGTAAATAAGCATCAAAAAAATTCCATAAGCCATGTTTTGTTCCTGAGTACTCAAACAGCTTGCGCCTCGTACGACCAGGTAGTAATCATCTATCTACAGAGCAAGCTCCGTCCCTCTATCCGTTCAATTCCTTCAAGAGAGTGCCCCTACCATAATTTGGGTTTCTCACTCGTGGGGTTTACCTCGTTCCACCTTGCAAGTTTCCAAGCAAGCTTCGTCACTGTGGCACTTTCAGGAAGTGTCAACCATATCCAAGGACTTAGGTTTTCCTTCCGCCGTCAGCCTGAACAGCTGCCTTACCTTATTTTTTCAGTAAGCACGAACACTACGGACATCTCAGTACCGTGTGAGCATGGACTTTCCTCTACGACGTCTAGCGCCGCAGCGATTACCAGAATTTCATGATGATACGAAAGATTATACTAGAGTTTTATGTTAAATACAATATAATTGACTAAAATTATTCGTATAGCTTACTACCAAATACATGTTTTTCTAAATTAGAAAGACGTTTTAAAATATCAAAATTAGTTGTACCTGCTGCTGCCACTGAAGCAACGGGTTGTCTCTTCGGTGTATTTTCAATTTCTTCTTTTAATTGTCTATTTTCTTCACGTAGTTGGGCCATCACTTTTTCAAACGTTTCATAGTCTTGAATAATTTCATCAAGGAATGAATCTACTTCTTCCACATTATAGCCTTTAAAGTTCTTTTTAAATTCCTTTTCAAGGATCATTTTTGACGTTAATTTAATGTCCATTCACATCGCCCTTCCTCACACTACATACACGAATACATTATAGCATACTACAACACATTATATCGTCTGAAAACTCCAATTGTAAGGCTAATCTTGTCGTTTTATGCGATTACCTGGGAAATTATTTCTTATTTCCTAATCTGAGCAACCTCTTTTCCCAAGAAATTACCCATTTTTGTTTTTGTTCTACTCTCCATTGCTCATTCTTTTGAATGAGATGTATGCCTTGTTGCGTATAATAAAGGGCCTGCTTATAATCTTTTATTTGGTGCTCATAAAGTATGGCTAGCTGCTCAAGGACATGCAACTTTGTTCTTGCTTCGACAAAATGGAGAGAGGCCACAAATGCATCAATGGCTTCACTGTAGCGTTTACTCTTTTTATGCTGTAGTGCTAAATAATATTGAGCATTACCCGCTTCCAGTGCATCAAATTGTGTTGTCACTCGTTCTAACACCTTAACACTTTGTGTGCTTTCTTTTAAATCACCATACCATTTCCCAATATTGGTAAAGGTTTTTGCAGATTCTTCATATCCCTCTTCAAACAAGAGCTGAGTAGAATGACTATATAGCGTGATAAGCGACAGTAAATCCCACTCATTATGCAGTAAAACCTTCATAAGAGCATCTGGTACGCCACTTTTCACAGCATCTAAATAAATAATAGGGGCAAGATGTCCGGGAATGTCTCCCTTCCGAGAGAAACCAAGCTTCTCTTCCTCCACAGATTTTAATTTTAAGCGCTCCATATCATTTTTCCATAAACGCTTGGAACTATGCAATAAATCGATTTGTCGTTGTGATCTTAATTTGGGTAATGTTTTTTGATGCAGTGTCCAGCGTGTTTCAAGCTGTGGCCAATCAAAACTTTTACCATTATAGGTGATGACCGTTGCAGTTTTTTGCCACAGTTTCGATTCAAACAAAAACGCTGCCTCATGTGCAGGGTCTGCAAGAATATATTGAGTTAAACTAAAACATTCTTTGTCTACCTCTAAAAACCCAAGCAAAAAAATATGAGTGCCCACACCTTTTAAGCCTGTCGTTTCTGTATCAAAAAATAATACAGGTTCATGAAAATCCAGTGCATACGGATGTTCAAACGCAGCACCCTGCCACTTTTTCAACGCATCAAAAAATGATTGTAACTGATAATGACCATGCTGAAAAGAAAACGGATATTGTACATAGCGCTTAAACACAATACCAAAGTTATTTTCTACAACCGTAAGACCAGCCTCTTCCCATCGCTTGGTATAGCTCGGCCTAGCTGGCTTTTGATAAGCTGGCTCCTCTACCTTTTGGTGAGCCGCCGCTGTTTTTTTACTAAGCATTTTTTTCATTTGCAGTATTTTATTTTCGTAAGACATGTATTTCACTCATTTTCTGCTAATAATATAAGACTCTCTTGCAAGATTACCATGATTGCTTGACTCATTCAAAATTTTCATCGCAGGAAATTCTCACTTATAGTGATTCAAACATTTCCCCATTCACATTATTAGAAACGACACCTATTGATTTATGTCACTTTTTTGTACAGAAAACTTACGCAATTGTCTATTGCCTGTGTACTATTGTAAGTATTTCCTATAAAATGAAATTATATATAGATTATGATATAATTATTATTTTTTTGGAGGAAATGCCTTGTTTAAAAATTTGCGTGAAGAACTAAAAGAAGAATGGAAAAACACAACCGAGGATTTAGAAAAAGAAGTATTTAAAGTATGGCAGTTAGAATATAAAGGCCATATTATTCGAATTGTAAATGCTGTGACTGAAGAAGTTCTTTATATTAATAATGAAGTAGTAGATAAAAAAAGTAGAGATAGTATGTTCAAACAAATCTACCCTTATGTTAAATTGACAGGTGAAATTAAAGAAGCGAATGGCACGATCTCTAAAGTAAAAGTAAAAATCGGTGGATTTCTAAGTCTAAATATTGTCGTTAAAGTAAATGGCAATACACTACTTAACGAAAAACACAAAATATCTATCTAATCATCTTTAACTTGATAGTATGCTACTGGACGTGAGTTAGAAAAGCCTACTGTCATTAACCGATAGATCATCTATATACACTGATAGATCAAGAGGGCTTGAGGAAATAATAAGTTATTCCTCAAGCCCTCTTTTTCATGTTAATTAATTTGATTTAATCTCTGAAGAAGTATTATGACCCTCTTCTTGCCTTCTTGTAAACTGTCTTGGGCTCCAATACATGACGGGCATCCAGATTCACAAAGACAATTTGAAACATGCTCCAAGGTTTTCATTAATAGCTCTTCCCATAAGTCATAGACCTTTTCACTTAAACCAATCCCACCAGGGTATTTATCGTAAACAAAGAATGTGGGCAACTCATTATGGGATGCTTTGACTTGTGGGACAACTGCTACATCACTGCTATCACATTGAATAAACAAAGGAATAAAGGCATTCATGGCATAGGCTACTCCAATCATTGCCTCTGTCAATTCCGCCTCTGACCACTGTTCTGTTAGATGAAGTGATAGCCATGATGCGCTTGTATGCATTTCATCAGGAGGTAAATGAATGGGCCCTGATCCTATATTATCATGCGTACCAAAGCGAATTTTCTTGAAAATGGTTGCTTGTGCGACTAATCCTACATCTCCAAAGCTAATCGTACCGCCGTTATAAGTTCGGCTTCGATCTTCCTCTAATACCTTCATTTCAACGGCAAGATTGGCATCTGTATAATAATCGATGTCGACTTCTCGGACATAAGCTTTCTTTTCTTCCCAGTCGAGCTTCTCTACTTGGAATTGAATCCCTTGATGTAAATAAATGGCTTCCTCATGTAATAATGTCATGGCACTATGACGATCCATTTCTCCAATTACCTTTGTTTGGGCAGGAATAGATAGATCAATAATAACCACATTTTCCTGTGAAGCGGACCGTAAACTAATATCATGTGCGGGGAAACGATCGCTCATCCAATGCCACTTATCGCTCGTCTTAAAGACAACGCCCTCTTCCGCTAAATAATCTAACAACTCTTGTATGTCATATTCACCATAAGTATCTTCTATAGAAAAAGGTAATTCAAAAGCGGCACATTTTAAATGATCCATTAAAATTAACATATTTTCTGGATAAATACGTGCCTCCTCTGGTGCACTACCAAGTAAAAATAAAGGATGATTCACCACATATTGATCAAGTGCAGTCGATTGTGCAACATAGATAATTAAAGCTTCATCTTGCCGTCTTCCTGCACGCCCTGCTTGTTGCCAGGCACTTGCAATATTTCCTGGGTAACCAGTCATAATACATGCTTGTAACTGGCCGATATCGACCCCTAATTCTAACGCATTTGTACTGACAACGGTTTGAATGGTTCCATCACGCAAGCCTTTTTCGATCACCCGACGTTCAGATGGCAAGTAACCACCTCGGTAGCCACGCACGGATTCATCAAGCAGCTTATTGCGAGTGAGCTCCTTTAAATAAGTGACAATCATTTCAACCCGTACCCTACTTTTAGCGAAAATGATAGATTGAATACCAGCTATATAAAGCCTCTTTGCTAAATCACTTACCTCTAACACGGCACTTCTACGCACCCCAAAAGTTTTGTGGATAATAGGCGGGTTATAGAAAAGAAATGTCTTCTTGCCGACAGGTGCTCCAGAGTCTGCGATGAGCGCATGTGATTCATTTGTTAGCAACTCGGCCAGCTCCTTAGGATTTTTTATCGTTGCCGAGGTACAAATAAACACAGGTTTACTACCATAAAATTCACATATGCGTTTTAATCTACGTATAACATGGGCAACATGGGAACCAAATACCCCTTTATATGTATGCAATTCATCAATAACGATATACTGCAAATTTTCAAATAGCGATACCCATTTTGTATGGTGTGGCAAGATTCCTGAATGAAGCATATCTGGATTCGTCATAACGATATGTCCTGCTTTGCGAACTTTCTGACGAATGCCTGGAGCCGTATCACCATCATAGGTATAACTTAAAATCTCCTCACCACTTTGTTCAATAAGCTCATTCAAGTCATTTTTTTGATCCTGCGCCAATGCCTTTGTTGGAAATAAATAGATGGCTCGTGCATTTTTATCCTCTACTATTTTTTGCAACACCGGCAAATGATAGCAATACGATTTACCTGATGCGGTTGGTGTAACAGCCGTGAAAGATGTACCACTCTGTGCCAAATCAAAGGCCTCTCGCTGATGCGTATAAAGTTGCTCGATCCCCCTTGCCTGCAAAGCCTTCACTAAAGAAGGATGTAAATTTTCTGGGAAAGGAGCATATCTAGCAGGTCGGCCTTCAAGTGTTTGCCAATGTAAAATACGTTCTTTTAATTCTTCATCATATCTCCATTCATGCAAAAGCTCGCTAATCGTTCGTTTCTTTGATAGCATTTACTGCCTCCTCCTTTACCAGTCGTTCAAAGTTTTTCATTGTAAAGGAGGTCGAATGAATCGCGTCTAAAAAGCGTTTTTTACTTGTTTCTTTATAAAAAGATTGCACAACAAATTGCTCCATCGATTCTACCGTTGAAGCAATTTGTTGTGTATGCATATATTTCGGTCGATTCTCTTGAATCCATTTATTGGCCTCTTGCTGCCATTCCTTCAACAGTTGGTGAATTTTATCAGCGTGTGGTTTCACCTCTTGAAAAAAATCAGGTGTACGGTCCTCCTCACGCATTTGCCAAAAACGTGAAACACATCGATCACATTCATCTAATAATTTGGATGTTTGCTGAATAACTAACAATTTTGCACCTCATCTCTCATCAATTACACGTAAGCAAATATTTTTCGTAGCAAGTACATATATATGATGAGTATGTCCTGTCCATCATTTCAACTACGAAAATATGGCACTTCTTGATACCTTTACCTTCCCCTACTTATTTTGTGGTAAATACTGTATCAATTTTAATGCTATTGAGTTAGTTCAATTGCTTATGAGATAAGTGTACCAAAGTCTATCATTTTTCACTACTAATAGGCGAACAAGCATTCTTTACTTGCCAGTTCTTTTCTGCTAAGCTTACTTTCTGGCTAACTGCTTTGAGCTGCAAAAAAAAGTGCATATTCTGAGCATTGTTCTCCAGTGACACTCTCGTGAAAAGTAATTGATTGACCAGATCTAACTGCGCAACTAATTGTTCTAACTTGTTCAAAATAACGCCCCCTTTGCTTTACTTAAAGTATTCCTCGCATGTATAGAATTACCTTCATGCGTGACAAAATAAGCGTAAGTTAGCTGAAAGAAGAAGATTTTCGATAAATTTTTATAAATGAACCTTCCAACTAAAAAAGCGTCCTGAATGAAAGGTGTAGATAATTCACCATTTTTCAACCGTTTCGATGATTAAATTTATCAATTATTTTGACGATTCAAGGAAGACAATCATTAGCTTTTTTTCGACGCAATTTGTTTATTCTTTGCTTCCACTGTCTACTACTCTTGTAACAAAGACAACACGGATGGAGGTAGAGAAGAGCCATCAAATCATGGTAAACTCATATATAGGAAAGCAGTTTAATAAAGGGTGAGCTAAATGACAATTCGCTATCCAAATGGGAAATTATATACCCCCAATACTTCTGTACAGAAAACGGAAAAAAAGAGTAAAAGTAAAGATTTGTCTTTTAGTAATCGTGGAAAGACACTAGAAGATGAAATTAATGAAGCAAACGACTATTATATTAAAAGACGACTTGCTATCATTCATAAGAAACCTGTTCCTGTACAAATCGTCAAAGTAGAGTACCCTTCACGAAGTGCTGCTGTCATTCGTGAAGCATATTTTCGAACACCCTCTACAACCGACTACAATGGTGTTTGGAATGGGCATTATATTGATTTTGATGCAAAGGAAACAGCTTCCAAAACGAGTTTCCCCTTAAAAAATATTCATGAGCATCAAATGACCCATATGCAGCAAGTGACTGAACAAAATGGTGTGGCTTTTATTATCGTTCGCTTTTCAGCTTTTGAACGATATTTTATTGTGCCATATGAAGTTTTACAAAAGGCCTGGCAAGCAATGGAAAATGGCAATCGTAAATCTATACCCTTTTCAACGATTGTAGAAGAGGCGTATGAAATTCCCACTAGCTATTATCCACGTATCGATTATTTACCCATCATCCAACAACTGATCGATGAAAAATGCTGCGGGTTTGAAAGTGAGGAGAAATAGTATGACTGAACGTCGTCGAACACGTGGAGAGCATCAAAAGGCTCTCGCTGAAAAAAATAAAAAAGGTAAGAAAACAACAACAAAATCGTCAACACCCGCTAAAATGTGGATAAAACGTATTTTCTTAACGCTATTAGTCATCGGTGTTGTAGGCTTCATTGGAGGAGCAGGTTTATTTGCTTACTATGCAAGCACAGCTCCTAAGCTTGATGAGGAATTATTGAAAGACCCTGTGTCTTCAGAGTTCTACGATAAAAACGGTGAAATCTTTGCAACAATCGGTGCTGAAAACCGTAAATATATAAAATATGAAGATATACCCGAAGATATGGTGAACGCAATTCTTGCAACGGAAGATGTACGCTTTTTTAAACATCACGGCATGGACTTCTACCGTCTAGGTGGTGCTATACTTGCTAACTTCCGTGATGGCTTTGGTGCACAAGGTGCCTCTACCCTAACACAGCAAGTGGTCAAAAACTCATTTTTACAAAATGAAAAGAAATTAAAGCGTAAAGCACAGGAAGCTTGGCTAGCGTTTCAATTAGAACGTAAATATTCAAAAGAAGAAATTTTTGAAATGTACTTCAATAAAATGCTAATGTCAGGCCGTATTTATGGCTTTGGTACAGCAGCCCAATATTTCTACGGGAAAGAATTAAAAGATTTAACATTAGATGAAGAAGCATTATTAGCAGGGTTAGTACAAAGACCAAATGCTTATAATCCATTGAAAAATCCTGACCTTGCTAAGCAACGTCGTAATACGGTTTTAGGATTAATGTATCAACACGGAAAAATTTCAAAAACGGAAATGGAAGAAGCTAAAAACGTTGATGTCCAAGCAGGTCTTGCTGACGATGCAACACGTCAATCATTTGCTGGCTCTAAATACGATGCTTTCCTAGATGTCGTTATTAATGAATTAGAAAATAATGGCGATGGTTCAGCCATGGCAGAAGGGATTAAAGTTTATACAACACTTGATCCAAATGCCCAAAAAGTTGTTGAAAATGTGATGAACAATGACAGCAATTTCCCAACAGAAGATATTCAGTCAGGTGTAGCGGTCATTGATACGAAAACAGGAGCGATCCAAGCTGTTGGTGGCGGTCGACATTATGGTGCCGAACGTGGCTGGAACTATGCAGATGATTTAACAAAAAATCAACCTGGTTCTACAATGAAACCATTAGTGGACTACGGTCCAGCCATTGAATATTTAAAATGGTCTACAGGCCATACACTTGTAGATGAACCTATGAACTATTCCAATTCAAAACAAACTATTACTAACTGGGATGGCAGATATATGGGTGCCATGACCGCTCGTAAGGCATTATATGCTTCACGAAACGTACCAGCTGTCAAAGCATTACAAGAAGTAGGTACTGAAAATGCGAAGGAATTTGTTGGACGTTTAGGGATTGAAACAGAAAACCTTTATGAATCAGACGCAATTGGTGGTGGAGCGATTACTATCTCCCCTATTCAAATGGCGGCTTCCTATGCAGCATTCGGAAATAACGGCGTTTACACGGACCCACACGCTATTACAAAAATTGTTTACCGTGATGGGAAAACATCTAAAAATTATACACCTGAGCCTAATGTAGCGATGAGTGAAGCTACAGCTTATATGGTAACAGATATGCTACGTGATGTAGTTGGCAACAAACCTGACGCATCAGGTACTGCAGCTAATGTCCCTGGACTAGACATCGCAGGTAAAACAGGTACAACCAACTATTCAGCTGAAGATTTTAATAAATATAATTTACCGAACACAAGTGTTCCAGATTCATGGTTTGCTGGTTATACGACAAACTATTCCATCGCTATATGGAGTGGCTATGAAAAACATTTTGATCCAATTACAACGTGGGAAGAACGTCGTTTACCACAAAATCTATTTAAATCGATTATGCAAGACATTTCAGCAAACGTTGAAACAGAAAGCTTTAAAAAGCCAAGTACAGTTGTAGAAGCAACGATTGAAGTGGGGTCTAAGCCATTGAAATTGGCAAGTGACTTTACACCAAACGAATTACGTCAAACAGAGCTATTCGTTCGTGGTACTGAGCCAACAGAAGTGTCGAGTGTTTATGAGGCACCAGAATTAGCTACGCCATACAACGTATCTGCAAGCTTAGATTTAGGGGCACAGTCTATCAATATTTCTTGGGAACATGATGCCAGCTTGAATCCGGAAACAGATGAACCATTACCAACTTCCTTTGAAGTAACTGCAACCCGTGATGACGGTAAAAAGTTTGACCTTGGTAAAACAGAGAGCAAAGGTTTATCAGTTGCCAATACGCTGGAAGATGGCAATTACACGATTTCAGTCGTAGCCATTGTGGACGGTACACGAAGCGAACCAGGTACCACAACTTTCCAAATTACAAGTACAACTGAAGAAGAGGATGTAGAAACGGAAGATCCGGATGAGCCAAACATTGATTTACCAACAGATCCTGGTGAAGAAGATCAAGATAACGGTCATAATAATGGCAATGGTAACGGTAATGGCAACAACGGTGGTAATAACAATAATAATAATAATAATGGAAATGGGAATGGGAATGGGAATAACGGCAACAACGGTGGAAACAACGGCGGTTCAGATGGAAGCCAGCAACCAACTCCTCCTACAGATCCTGTAGACCCAAATAATGAAGAACAAAGCTCAGAATAAACAAAAAACCGAGAAGCATATAATGCTTCTCGGTTTTTTCTATCGGCACGAGTATTTTATCCTGCCACTTTATTTTTTACTAGCTTGAATTCGTAAACGTGCTGTACGCTTTTTCGTTTCCTTAAACAATTCATCAAGCTGACGATAACAAGCATATTGCCCTGGCTTCGCTTTAATAAAGGCAAGTCGTTCAACCCCATTAATCGGCAGCACCTCGTCTCCTGCAGCTTGTACAAGCTGTTCAAACAATTGGATTGCCTCTTCCATTAAACCTTTTGCTGTACCGTCTCTAGCATCATGGGCTTCGTGGATGTTTGCTTGAAGGGTTGTCCATTGAGCAAACCAAGCATCTACCTGATCTTTTTCAATCGCCTTACTATTCATGCTTCCTTCACCAAGCCTTTCTTCAAACGCTTTTGACCTTCACGACAATCGCTAAGTAAAGGGCAGGCATGGCAGCCAGGATTTTGGGCCTTACAATGATAACGACCAAAGAAAATTAACTGATGATGCGTTTTCGACCACTTATCCATAGGCGTTTTTTTCATGATTGTTTCTTCCACTTCAAGTACGGAATCTTTCCATCTACATAGACCTAGACGTTTGGAAACACGCTCTACATGGGTATCAACTGCTAGAGCAGGAATATCAAAGGCTACTGATAGCACCACATTTGCTGTTTTCCGACCTACACCTGGCAATGTTACAAGTGCTTCTCGGGTTGCCGGTATTTCGCCATTATATTCATCTAGCAAACGTTGACATAAAGCCTGAATATTCTTTGCTTTATTGCGATATAAGCCAATAGACCTAATATCCTGTTGTAATTCTTCCAACGGGACAGCCAAATAATCTTCAGGCGTTTTATATTTCTGAAATAATGTTTTTGTTACCTTATTAACAAGTACATCCGTACATTGTGCAGATAATAATGTCGCAATTGTGAGCTCAAAGGCGTTGGCATGTACAAGCTCACAATGTGCATTAGGAAACATTCGATCCATTTCTTCTAGGCAATGCTCCCACTGTTTTTTTGTTAACAAACTGGATGCCCCCTATTCTCTTTCTTCTAACCAATTATAAAAAGGTACTTTGTTAGTTGGTTGCGCATCTTGCTGAACTGTCCGTGCTGGAGTCCTGCTAAATGTTTGCTTCTCTCGGAACTGCTCACTTTGCTTTTGTGCAGCTTGAGGTGTCGTAATATTTTTCTTCTTCCACTCTAACAAAATACGATCAATATAGCGAATACTCAGTTTCCCAGCAAAAACAGCTTCTTTCAATGCCTCTTTAATGAGTATTGGACTATGGTTGTCCTCATCAAGCCAACATCCTATTTTTTCAAGCTCTAAAGGAGATAAAAGACGTCCCATTTCTTCTTCAAAGAGTCGGAAAATCTCTCCTTCTTCTTGTTGAAGTGTTGTGGCAGATTTTTGTTGCTCTTTCATCTCGATCATCTGCACAATTCGCTCCCAGAGTGGGTAAACCGAATATTTTTCATAGAGCTTGCCACTTGTATCCACATCACGAGTAATTTCAAGGAAGCCCTTTTGCATTAATCGTTGTAAACGGGATGTTAGTTCATTTTCTGGCATTGTGAGACGATTCTTTAGATCATTTGGTGTAGGGAAGTCATACCCTTCCATATGAAAGGCTAACAAGTGCATAACAATTAGCGCCTCTTCATCTTCTATATTTAACTCCTTATAAAACTGAAAAAAAAGCTGGGGAATGGGAATCATTCTCTGCTCAGTCCATGTACGGAGTCGATGATTATTTGCATTCATATTCCTCTAGACTCCTTCTTTAAGTAAGTAGAAAAGCCGCGTAGATATTTCACTACGCGACTTTTAAATTGATTTGCTTATGGATATAGGCGGTTCAATAAACGTGGGAATGGAATTGTTTCACGAATATGTTCTGTGCCAGAAATCCATGCCACAGTTCGCTCTAATCCAAGTCCGAAGCCTGAATGTGGAACAGAACCTTGTTTACGAAGCTCTAAATACCATGCATATGCATCTAATGATAGGTTATGTTCTTCAAGACGAGATTTTAATAAATCATAGTCATGGATACGCTCAGAACCACCAATAATTTCACCATAGCCTTCAGGTGCGATTAAATCAGCACATAATACAACGTCATCGCGATCTGGATGTGGTTGCATATAGAATGGCTTAATGCCTACTGGATAGCATGTAATGAATACTGGCTTGTCGAATGAATTGGCAATAGCCGTTTCATGTGGTGCCCCAAAATCGTCACCCCACTCGATATCGTCAAAACCTTGTTCATGTAAAAGCTTGATCGCATCATCATATGAAATACGAGGGAATGGCGCTTTAATATTTTCAAGTTTCGATGTATCACGGTCAAGTCGCTCTAATTCTAATTTGCAGTTAGCCAGAACGGATTGTACAATATGCGTTACATATTGCTCCTGTACTTCTAGATTTTCTTCAAACTCTACAAAGGCCATCTCAGGCTCAATCATCCAGAACTCGATTAAGTGACGACGCGTTTTAGATTTTTCAGCACGGAAAGTTGGACCGAATGAAAATACTTTTCCTAATGCCATAGCTGCCGCTTCCATATAAAGCTGCCCCGATTGAGAAAGGAATGCATCCTCATCAAAGTATTTCGTATGGAATAGCTCAGATGTACCTTCCGGTGAAGATCCTGTTAAAATTGGTGGGTCCATCTTTGTAAAACCATTGTTGTTAAAAAATTCATAAGTTGCACGAATGATTTCATTACGGATTTTCATAATGGCATGTTGTTTACGAGAACGTAACCATAAATGACGGTTATCCATTAAAAATTCAGGACCGTGCTCCTTTGGTGTAATAGGAAAATCTGTTGCTGTATGTAGAACCTCAATTCCTGTTACAGCTAGCTCACAGCCAAAGCTTGAACGTTCGTCAGCTTTCACCTCTCCTGTAATATACATAGAAGTTTCTTGCGTTAGTCCTTTAGCTGTTGCAAAAATTTCTTCGCCCACTTCTTCTTTCACGACAACACCCTGAACAAAGCCAGAGCCATCACGAAGTTGTAAGAAGGCGATTTTACCACTTGAACGTTTGTTAGCTAGCCAAGCGCCAATTTTGACTGTTTCACCGATATGCTGTGGCATATCTTTAATCATAATTTTTTTCATAGAAATCCTCCAAAGTCGTCTAGAGGGATTAGTCTTGCCATTTTGATTTTACAAATGTATCAATACGACGGACTGCCTCTTCTAGTAAGTCTAAAGATGTAGCATAAGATAATCGCATAGTAGTTGGTGCACCAAAGCCAGAGCCTGGAATCACAGCCACATTTGCTTCTGTTAAAATATCCGCAGCGAATGCGTCTACTGAATCATAGCCAGTGTGAGCCATTGCTTCTGCTACATCTGGTAATAAGTAGAATGCACCCTGTGGTTTTAATACATGGAAGCCAGGAATTGCACTTAACTGTGGGTAAATTTCCTCAAGACGAGATTCGAATGCTTGGCGCATTTCCTCTACCGCGTCCTGTGGTCCATTATACGCCTCAACAGTTGCATATTGTGCAGTTGTCGTCGCATTAGATGTTGAGTGTGATGCAAGGTCAGTCATTGCTTTAACTATGTCCGCATCACCCGCAGCATAACCAATACGCCAGCCTGTCATAGAGTGAGATTTTGCTACACCATTTACAACGATTGTACGTGCTTTCACTGCATCAGAAAGTTGTGCAATTGAAAAATGCTCAATACCATTGTATACAAGCTTCTCATAAATTTCATCTGACACGATTAAAATATCCTTTTCTTCTGCAACTGCAGCAAGTTCTGCAAGCTCTTCACGTGAATATATCATACCAGATGGGTTGCTAGGTGAGTTGATAATTACCGCTTTTGTTTTATCAGTCACAGCAGCTCTTAATTGATCAGCAGTAATTTTATAGTTTTGTTCACGTGTACCTTCAACATATACAGGTACTCCGCCCGCTAATTTAACTTGCTCAGGATAAGACACCCAATAAGGGATTGGAATAATAACTTCATCACCCTCGTTTAAAATAACTTGGAATAATGTGTATAAAATATGCTTTGCACCTACACCAACAATCACTTCATTTGGCTGATAAGTAAGGTTATTATCGCGCTGTAGTTTATCAATAATAGCTTTTTTTAGCACTGGAAGTCCGCCAGCAGGTGTATATTTTGTATACCCCTTTTCCATTGAATCAATGGCAGCATTTAAAATGTTTTGAGGTGTATTAAAGTCTGGTTCACCAGCTCCAAGGCCAATGACATCAATACCTTGCTCTTTTAATGCTTTTGCTTTCGCAGTAATAGCTAATGTTGAAGATGGTGTTAAAGTTTTTACACGTGTTGCTAATAAGTTTTTCATCCGGGATCTACTCCTCTTATAAATTCGTAATGCGCTTCCACCAGTCGCCATCCTTAAACATAATATAGACATAGTTGAGTTTGTCATGATCGTTTAGGTATGTAATCTCCCAAACAACGCCCGGCTCCTCATAGCCCAATTTCATGTGGAGGACCTTTTGTACATTTCCTTCATTTTTAAAAACCGATAATGCTTGCTTTTCCGTAATGCCATCTTCTAATAACACTTCCTGAATGGAATCCTTGTCTAGATTCGTCGGAACAAAGACAGCCTTTTTATCACCGTATTCGTCTACCCCGAACACAGTAACATACGAATGTTTGCCATTATATGTGTAGGACTCCGATACAATTGCGAGGGCTTTGGCATCGAGTGCCAACTGTTCAGCCTGCTCTTCAATTGAACGGAACGGAGCCTCGGCTTTCCAGAGTACTAAAATGCTAATGACAAGTGACAACGAAACAATAAAGACAGAAATGAAAATTAACCAGTTTTTCATCTATTCACCTGTTGTTTCACATCGTGCTTTTTTGGCACAACACATAGCGGATGTTTGTGTGTTTTTTTAACTGCATAACAATTCATTTTGCTTTCCATTTTGTCAACCTGCTTTCTTTCCTCATACCACAACATTATACAACAATTTTGTGCTGTCGTGTTTCTTAATTTCATATATTGTACGTTGCTAGAATAACGTTTTCAAATGATTGGTACAGTAAATTTCATTCCGTATCATTTTGCCTCGTTCTAATCTGCGATGACGCTTCAATTTCTGTCAAAATATTCCCTGAAACAAGAGAAAAATTCCTATTCAACACTGTAAATAGGAATCACTCAAATTATAATAGTTCATAGATAACATAGGTGGCACGGCCTTTACCTTTTGCCTCATACAAACAACGATCAGCTTGACCAAATAAATCATTATAATGATAATTTTTTCGATCATTTATACAAGCTCCCATACTGACCTTTAAAGGATAGCTTTTCTGGTCTTTTTCTAATGTTAACGTTAGCAAATGAGCGTGTGTATTTTGGACAAGTGCTTTCATGAAATCCTTTTGTGGGTGGCGAATACAGACAATGAATTCATCCCCTCCATAACGGATAATTTTTATGTCTTCCTCCTGCAAAAACTCCTTCAAACCATTAGCTAAAAGCTGTAAAACCCTATCCCCAAACAAATGTCCATGCGTATCGTTAAATAGTTTAAAATTATCAATATCAAGAACTGTAATACATACATAGGATTCCGCCATTTTGGCAGCACGAAACCATTCATCTAGCTCGTGATCCAGAAAGTGTCGATTCAAGACACCTGTTAATGGATCATAATGTGCCTTTCTTTCTAATCTCTCTTTTTGACGCTTAAATTCCAAATTCAACACTTGCTGTAATAAATGATCAATGCTCATCTGTTCTGAAAGATCTATATATTCTTTTTGGACATCAAAAATTTCATCTCGCCAATTCAATTGGTACAGGACATTTAACAATAAGCGCATCACTTTTTTTGTAATGGGCTTATCACCATAGGATTTGGCAAGTTCTATTGCTTGTTGATAATAGTGCACCGCTTCCTCAAGCTTGTGCTGTTTTTCATATAAAAAGCCATAGCCAAACCAAGCTGCTACTTTTTCAGGTTTATGTTGAGAAATTATGCTAGAGGTCAATGAGTCATCAAGCAATGCCTTCCCTGCCACAAAATCCCCTTCTAAAATATACACATCTGCTAAATTATTATTAATGCGAATATCTAATAATCTTGCTAAATCTGGTTGTGTCTCATATAGCGTTTTATTGTATTCTCTTGCTAACAAACCTGCTTGAAGGGCTTCCTTCGTACAGCCCTTTTCTACCTCTATATAACATAAATTATTGTGACAACGAACAAGCATCATAATATCTTGTAATTCTTGAGCATAAGCAATTGACTTTTTCGTCATCTCTGCTGTTTTTTCACGGATTCCTACCATATCGTAGATTAATGACATGACCAAATAATACTGCATCAAATCTTTGCTAGTACCATACTTTTCACAAATAGCCTCATAATCGAAAATAAGGCTGACAATGGCTAGAGTATCACCCAAAGAATGATGTACTAAAATTTTCTGATAGTACAAATCCAATACATACGCATAGTTATTATCCTCTAAAGCTACTAAAAGACCTTGATCTGCCAGTTTCAGCGCATCTGTTAAATACCCCTTTATGCGCATTTCCATGATTGTCTTATTTAATTCCTCTAATGTTAACACCACTGTCTCACCACTTTTCCAAGCCCCTATTTAATCCACTTTCATTTCTTGCTGTAACAATTATAAGACATATTTATTCACTTCGTCCGACTTTTTAGCAATATACCAACTATTACCTCGATTTCAAAAAACTTTTGTAAGACTGCTTTATAATGCCCTATTGTTTTCCCCCTCCATTAAATTTTTATACCTTTACACATTTTTCTCCATTTTTGTCCCAGTCAACTGTTGTTTTTACCCATATGATGTGATAACTAGGCATGTTAAGTAATTGAAAAGGGATGTGATGTTTTGAGTTTACCAATTAACCCTTCTGATCCAGCTACCATTCCAAAATTTGTAGATGCTCTACAGAAGCCAGTAACAGCAAAACCAAAGTACTGTAGGGGTCAAAAAAAACATGATTATTACGAACTGATCATGATGGAGGGCGAGCATCGTTTTCACAAGCATTTTCCTAATACATTAATATGGGGGTACAACGGCCTTTATCCAGGACCAACTATAGAAGCGACGAAAGATAAACCGATTTACGTTAAATATAAAAATCAATTACCATTACAGCACTTTTTACCAGTGGATTTTACACTTCATGCCGCCAACGATTCCCAAGAGGTAAGAACCGTCACTCACTTACATGGAGCTAACGTGGATTGGGAGAGCGACGGTCATCCAGAAGCATGGTACACAAGAGATTATCGACATACTGGTCCAAAATTCAATAAAGAAATTCATGAATATACGAACCACCAGCCTGGTACTACAATGTGGTACCATGACCATGCCATGGCTTTAACACGTTTAAATGTCTATGCAGGCTTGGCAGGTTTCTATTTACTTAGAGATGCTCTGGAGGAACGTTCCAATTTACCATGTGGTGAATACGAATATCCTATTTTAATCCAAGATAAATCTTTTAATGAGGATGGCTCGTTATTTTATCCTGATGAACCGCCATTTCCAGTTACTGTACACCCATCGATTACCCCCGGCTTCGTAGGTAATACGATTGTGGTCAATGGAAAGCTTTGGCCATATTTAGATGTTGAACCTCGTAAATATAGATTTCGGTTCCTGAATGGCTCCAATCGAAGAGGCTATATCATCAGCTTGTCAAATGAGCAGACTATGATGCAAATAGGCACAGATGGCGGTTTTTTATCAGCACCTCAAGCAATCCAATCTGTGGAGTTACTACCTGCTGAACGAACAGATATCATCATCGATTTTTCAGCTTGTGAGGGACAGGAAATTACCTTACTCAACACAGATACAGATTTTATCGATGAGCATACAAACGTCATTATGCAATTTAAAGTATCACTTCCCTTAAAATGTGAGGATACGAGTGAAATTCCTGAGAGACTGGCAGTCACAATGGATTTACATCCACATCATGCACATATTGATAGACAATTACCTTTGACAGCAACAACGGATGAATTTGGAAGACCTATGCTGTTATTGAACAACCGAATGTATCATGACCCAGCGACAGAAAAACCTTCCTTAGATAGTATTGAAGTTTGGAGTTTTATTAATACTACGCCTTTTATTCATCCTATTCATCTGCATCTCATTCAATTTAAAATTCTTGAACGTCGGCCATTTGATTTAGAACTCTATCAAAATGAAGGAATCGTATCATTTACAGGACCACCAGAGGAACCTCGGGACTATGAACGTGGTTGGAAGGATACGGTGAAAGTGGATGCTGGCAAAGTGACGAAAATTATTATGCATTGGAAGGATCATGTGGGGAATTACATGTGGCATTGTCACTTCCTTGAGCACGAGGACCATGATATGATGCGACCTATTCTTGTTATGAAGGATGTCCACGCTGTTCAACAGCCACATGCTGAAATAGAACAACCAACCCATCATGAGGTTACTACTACTACAACGACTTCTACACCTATGGAAAATACTACCAGCACAACACATCATAATGAGTCACCCGCACCATTATTAAATGCTTCTCAAATTCCTTTCACAGAGGAAGAAGAAATTGTGGAATCACTAGCAGAGGAATCTACACATATCGGAAATAATGATCAACACAGGCCCATCCTGCTTTTCCCAACTACGTCCACACGCACTGGTACAATTAGATCTAGACCCCGTAGACCTAGAAGATTTTAGCAAGCCAATCACACAAAGAAAACTACCGTTTAAGTGGTAGTTTTTTTGTGTTCAAGCATGTATACGCCATAATCTATGCGTGAGTAGCGCCAAAAGCAGCATCATAACACAAATCATTAAAATGGGTATAAAGATGTTGGCGCGAAAGGTCTCGAACAACAGTCCATAGCCCATTTGCCCAAGTGGTGCCATGCATTGTGAAACAGCCATCATGATCGCCATGACCTTTCCTAAATTTTCATTGGGTGTTTCCTTTTGCACAAGTGTCATTACGTATATTGAAATGATCGTCATCATCATCGCCATCACAAGCGCACAACCGGTAAATAATAAGTATGAAGCATAATAGCCTATTTGAAGCATGGGCTGAATGACAGCAATAGCCATAGGAATCACTAAAAAAGCAGTCACCAATACCCAAATATATAGCCTGTTAATTTGGAGCTTTTTAGCGAAATAGCCCATCGTTAATGCACCAAGTATGGTTGCAAAATCAATAATGCCCATCCCTATTCCGTACATCGAATCACTTACTTCTAACGTGACACGAAGGACGATGGGTACTCCTACGATAAAGAGCGGTGTAAATAATAAATTTAATAAGGCGGCCAGTACCGTGCATTTCAAAATAAAAGATTGCTTCACAACATATGTAAACCCCTCCTTTATATCCTTGAATAACGTCATGTTTAATTGTCCATCATCATCTCGTTTCACAAATGGAATGGTCATATACATTTCTACGATGGCTGTAGCGAAAAATAATAGACCACTTACAAGGACCAGAATTTTGATGCCTAGTAATCCATAAAGAATTCCACCTAGTACCGGTGCAGCAACACCGGCCAAAGCCTGCACCCCATTCACGATTCCATTTGCCTGCTCAAGGTGTTGTTCTCTTACTAATAACGGAATACTAGCCATGACTGCAGGTGAATACATAGCGCTAATAATGGAAAGGAGCACCATAACTACGCCTATCCCTAACACTGAATGATATTCAGTCCACAATGTGAGATAGAATATCAAAACAATGACACTATTAATGACATCAAATAACACCATTAAATGCCGTCGATTAAAACGATCGGCAAGGGCACCACCGAATGGCGTAAGAAGAATAGGTATGCTTGAAATAGCAAATAGCACGGCAAAAAGATCGGCCCTTCCCGTCATATCTAAAACAAAAAGCGATAGCGCAAACCTTAATAAGGCAGAACCCAAAATAGAAATAATCTGCCCAAATACAAGTATTTTAAAATCCTTTGAAAATCCTTTTTCCTTTACGAATGTTTCCATGTAATAACTCCTCCCTAATAGACCGACTGTCGATCATTATTTTTGTATAAAAAAAATGTAGCGATAAGTTTAGGTGTTAGTTGTGACTAAAACTTATACCACATTTTTAGACCGACTGTCGGTTTATAATTAGTATATGAGAACTCTCCAAAAAAAGGAACTTATTTTTACGGATTTTTCAAAATTCTTCTTTTAAATATGCTTTTATTTGTTCTATAAAAGCTGTGGTGGCGTGACTTACATAGCGGTCCACTCGGTAGATAATTGACAAACTTCGACTAGGAATATCATCTGATATACGAATGATACGTAAATCCGAATCATTCATTTGCTGAACCAATGGATAGGGCTGCACCGTAGCTCCTATATTCGCGCGTACTAGATTCATAATTGACGTAACGGAGCTTGTTTCAAGAATAGTATGGAGCTGGAAACCATGTTTTTTCACTGTCTCCTCAACTATTTCTCTTCCTAAAAATCCTTCAGGATACATGACCATTGGAAGATCTTTTAATTCAGCAATAGTGACCCCTTCTCGATGCGCCAATGGATGTTCCTTTGAAACCGTTACAACATACTCCTCCTTTCGTAAAGGAATAATGACTAAGCGATCATGGGGCTCAACATTCGTCCCAATTCCTATATCCACTTCATTTTCAAGAACTTGCCTCATGATATCGATAGAAGCAAGGATTGTAAGCTTTACCTTAGGAAATTTTTGATGAAAATCAATGACAAGTTGTGTAATTCGATAATCTAAATCAGATGGCATAATACCAACACTTATTTGACCACCTTGAACCTCTTGTAAATCTTTAATAGCATTTTTGACATTTTGTAGTGTATTAAGCATAGCAGTAGCATAGGTAAACAATAAGGCACCAGCCTCCGTAACCACTATTTTTTTGCCAATTCGATCAAATAGCGGCATTCCTAGCTCATCCTCAAGCACCCGTATTTGCTGGCTTAACGTTGGTTGAGAAATGCCCAGCTTTTCAGCCGCTTTTGTAAAATGTAGCTCCTCACAGACTGCCATAAAATAATGTAGATGACGTATTTCCATATGAATCACAACCAATCATAGTTTGTATCTATCATTGTAATAGCAATAATAGTATTGTCCAATCATTTAGATTGCTATAGACTTCAACTTAGGATTTATTTATTCAAATTTACGGAGTTGATCAAACATGAAAATGAAGCAAACGGTACTACCTATAATTGCCATTGTTTTGGCTTCTTTAAATTTAAGACCTGTAATTACTTCCGTTTCACCTTTGTTAGGCACTATCCGAGAATCATTGCATATGAGTGCGGCAAGTGCCAGTTTATTGACATCATTAGCTGTCTTATGTATGGGGTTATTTGCACCGATCGCGCTCAAGCTCGCCAATCGTTGGAGTATTGAACGAGCAATAGCCTACTCCCTCATATTAATTGGGCTTGCAACCGCTACAAGGTACTTTGCTTACTCTCCCTGGGTCATGCATGTTACAGCTCTATTTGCGGGAATAGGCATTGCCATTGTTGGTCCATTACTATCAGGTTTTATTAAAGCAAAGTTTGCAAATCCTTCTCGTATAGTTGGTATTTATTCACTCGCTTTAGTTGTAGGGGCTGCCTTAGGTTCAGGTCTTTCCATCCCATTAAGCACTATTTTTCATTCTTGGCAAACCTCTGCAGCATCCTGGGCTTTACTTGCCATCATCGCTCTATTTTTTTGGTGGAAGCCTCTCGAGCGAAAAGCACACCAAGCAAATACTACAGGTAATAAAAAAATATTCCCTATCAAGAAAATTTTAACAAGTGAAAAAGCTTGGTTATTAACAGGTTTTTTTGGTTTAATGGCCTTCATGTTTTATACGATTATGGCCTGGTTACCGCCAATAGCTGAACATATGGGCTATAGCAAACATGATGCCGGAATGATGCTCACCCTATTAACGGTTGCCCAAATGCCCGCAACGTTTTTAGTCCCTATTTTAAATAACCGCTTCCAGCATCGAGCTGTTTGGCTAGTAGCTTGTTCATCACTTGAATTAATCGGTTTATTGATGCTACTATTTACCATTAACCCTTGGCTAAGCAGTGTCCTTATCGGCATTGGGGCAGGCGGCTTATTCTCATTAGGATTAACTTTACCAATAGATGAAGCTGAAGATATCCAAGAAGCAAGTTTCTTAGCCGCTATGACCCAATCTGTCGGCTTCGTATTTGCTGCTCTCGGTCCCCTATTTGTGGGCCTTGTAAGAGATTACACAGGGAACTTTACAGCTGCCATTATTGGCATGATGATCATCGTGATCGTCATGATCATCATCCAATTAATAATTGGTAATCAGAAGCCTCATGCTACCCATTAAAATCATACGAAAAAGACGACTACATAATCAACAGTCGTCTTTCTTCGGATGTACTCAATTTCTTCATTCCAAGAATCTTGTCCAGTCATTTTAAGGAGCGTCGCTTTAGTATTCATTCTTTTACCGGAGTTTCTACTGGACGATTAGCTGTCACCATACATGCATCTGCTTCGGAGGGTAATTAAGTATTACATACCTGCACGACAAACTATACTCCCACTATTGTAAAAAACCCCTATTCATTGTCACGTATAATGCTAGATAACTATGGCGGATCTTAAAACCGCTTCTTCTAAAACATCTATGCCTAATAAAATATCTTCAAGGTCTGTATGTTCATCAGGATGGTGACTTAAGCCGTCCACTGATGGGATAAAAATAAGGCCGACTGGTCCGAGTCTAGTCATATTCATTGAATCGTGTCCAGCACCACTTTGCATATATTGATAGGAGAGGTTTCTTTCTAAACAAATACTTTCCAACTCTTTCATTAGACTTGGAGAAAGTAGGACAGGCTCCTCCGAGCTAATGACCTTATAGTCAATAGCAAGCATTCGCTTTTGTTGAACATTTGCGATGGCAGTATAGAAATGCTGAAGAACTCGATCCCTTGATTGTACTGAGGAGGAGCGAATGTCGACTGTCAGCTCCACTTGTCCTGGGACTACGTTCATAGACCCTGCAACAACGTCTAAAATACCTACTGTTGCCACTGTTCCAAACTCTTGCTCGGCTATCGCTGCTTTTTCCAATTCTAATGCCAATTCTGATGCTCCTAAAAGTGCGTCCTTCCTCATATTCATCGGTGTTGTACCTGAATGGGAAGCTTTCCCATTTAATGTCATTAATAAACGGACTGGTGCTGCCACCCCCGTCACAATTCCAATTTTTTTCTCATAGCTAATAAGCATAGGACCTTGCTCAATATGTAACTCAAAAAAGGCATGGAAACCTTCCCCTACTCTATTTGCCTGATCTACACTACTAAAATCCAGTCCACAATGTGCAAAGGCCTCTTCCATCGAAATGCCATCTCGATCTACAAGATGACGATATTTTTCTTTATCTATAAGCCCTGCCATTGCTTTACTTCCGACCGTTGATACACCAAATCGAGAAGACTCCTCACAGGCAAATGCAATAATTTCTATTGGATGCTTGGTCACGATTGATTTCTCATTTAATCGTTTGATTACTTCTAGGGCTGCCGTTACGCCAACAACACCATCATACTTTCCACCTTGATAGACTGTATCTAAATGAGAGCCCATGACTACAGGCTGTACTCCTGGTACTTTACCCTCTCTTCGAGCAATAAGATTTCCACATTGATCAATATGAATTTGAAGATGTTCATCTTTACATAAACGAATGAAGGCATGTAAACAAGCCTGCTCTTCATTTGTATAGGCAACTCTCGTAATTCCTTTCTCACCTGAATTATATTGATTCATTTTATTTAGTAATTGTTGATAACGTTCTTTGTCAACCATGTAAACAACTCCTTCTTAAGAATTACGAAGATGAAAATCAAACCAAATTTGCTCATGCCCTGTATCTTTTTTAATTGTACCAATTATTTCATATCTTATTAAATGAAAATTAGAAAAGGGATTCTCGATAACGAGATCCCTACTCTAATGTCTTGATCATAGGCTATTATTTGCTATTAGCCATTTTGTTATGGGAATGATGGAATAGTGCATCACATTCTTCTGGCGTCTCCATTTTATGCATGTTTAACACACTTGTATCTTTACCTGTTAAGTAATCACGTATATGCATATCAGAGAAGCCATGTACATGAGCATCTTCTGCTGTATTGCAATAATGCACTTCTTTTATACCTGACCAAATAATTGCTGAAACACACATTGGACATGGTTCGCATGTTGCATAGATTACACAATCCGATAAATCCATTGTGCCAAGCTTTTTAGAAGCTTCGCGAATGGCTACTATTTCTGCATGTGCAGTTATGTCTGTATCACGCATCATCGTATTTCCTACAACAGCGATGATTTCATCACCTTTTACAATCGTTGCACCAAAAGGTCCACCAATATTTTGGTCGATACCGTCTTTCGTTTTGTCAACTGCTAATTGAATATAATCCATACCGTGACTCCCCCTATGTTAATTAATAATATGAGTACCCGCTTGATTATTGATTGCCTCTTTTAGACTCTCAGGATTTGTAATAATAACTCGGTGACCACCATTTTCTAAGAAGCTCAAACTTGCTTCGATTTTTGGTAGCATACTTCCTGGTGGGAATTGATTGTCTAAAACATGTTTCTTTGTTTCTTCAATCGTAATTTCTTCAAGTGCTTGTTGTTCTGGCTTCCCAAAGTTAATGAATACACGTGGAACGCCCGTTGTAATAATTAATGAATCTGCATTTACTTGAGCTGCTAACAGACTTGTTGCAAAGTCTTTGTCAATAACAGCATCTACACCTTTGTAAATATTGTTTTCTTTTCTAATTACTGGGATACCACCCCCACCTACTGCGATGACTACATAATCATTGTCAATAAGTGATTTGATTGCATCTTTTTCTACAATATCGATTGGTAGTGGTGAAGGTACCACACGACGATATCCGCGCCCAGAATCTTCTATCATTTTCCAATCTGGATGTTCCACTAACATAGCATCCGCTTGTTCTTTCGTAAAGAATGAACCTACTGGCTTAGTAGGATTGACAAAGTTCGGATCATTTTCATTGATTTCCACTTGTGTAATCACACTGACTACCTTTTTATTAATTTGACGCTTCGCCAGTTCATTTATTAGGGCTTGTTGAATTAAATATCCAATTCCGCCTTGTGTATCGGCAACACAGTTCACTAAAGGAACCGCTGGCATGCCAGATATTTCATTAGCAATTTCACTTCTTTGTAGCGTAAAACCTACTTGAGGCCCATTGCCATGAGTGACAACCACTTTATAGCCTTCTTGAATCATATCTGCTATATGTTCGACAGTTTGAGCAACAGCTTCCTGCTGGCTTTGAATAGATTCACTGCCGCTATCTTTTACTAACGAGTTGCCTCCGATTGCTACAATTACTAATTTACTCACAACTACACCCCTACTTCATTTTCCGCATTATTTTGAATTTTCTGGTTATTAAATCGATATAACACTGTATATAAAATGAACGACACGATTAGTCCGCTAAAGAAGGCAAAGTCATTTAGCTTCACTAGGAAAGGCACACCTTTAAGGAAAGCACCTGACATTGGTAGCATAAAACTAATCAATAGCACGACACATGCTACGATGTTATAGCCAGATTTATAAGCCCCATTGTTACCGTCTTTCACATAAATTGTAGATAACTCAATACGACGTTTACGTTCGATATAAAAACTAGACAACATAATACCTGCGATTGGGCCAAACATAGAGCCAATAAAACTATAGAAGAAGAATAAAGTTTCTGTACTAGAAACTAGTTTCCAAGGCAAAATCATTGTTCCAACAATGGCTGTTAAAATTCCTGCTGTTTTTACAGTAAATACTTTAGGAAATAACGTTGTCATTTGTAATCCAGATGGTAGTAAATTACCGAATACGACAAATGCAGTTGCCCCAACATTTAATGCTAAAATTAATACAATAACAGAAAATGGATTTTGGATTTTATCGATTGCATCGACAATATTAAAAATTGGTTGTCCGAATGCAATTTCTGTCCCCGCTATTAAACTAATACAAGTGATGGCAAATAGTAGATACGAACCGATCATACCAATAGATAAACCATAGACCATAGCTTTTGGTGATTTAGCTCTATTTGTAAAGTCTGCAATATTAACGATTGGACCTGCCCAATTAGATACCAATGCGCTCACACAAGCAATAAATACTAATGGACTTTCCATTTTTGTTGCAGGTGTGTAATCTAAAATTGGACCAATACCACCAGCAATATTGATCGCCCAAATCGCTGCTCCAATGATGAAGATATAAACGATTGGTGATGAATATTTACCAAAAACAGTGAGCATATCCATGCCGCCCAAAAATAGTAACACTGTAACTATCCATAAAATACTATAAGAAATCATTGTCGGAACATCTAAGCCAAAAAGAGTGAAGTCCCCACCAATAGACATATAGTTCGGAATGAATCTAGCGAATAAAACATTTAGAGATTGAGCCCCTACCACTGTGGTTGTACCAAAGAAAACAACCCCTGCAATTAATCCACGACATAAGGCTGGAATAATGGAACCCTTTACTCCGAAGGCATCTCTCAGTAATATTGCGAATGGTATACCATATTTAGAGGCAGCATATCCATTTAAGGCGTAGCCTGCAGAAACGATCACTGCTGATAGCATAATGGCTAAGAAAACTTGATTAACAGATAATCCCAAGATAAAAAATCCTGCAACTGTCATATAAGACATAATATTGTGAACTGCGCCCATCCAAACTGTGATGTAGTTAAAGATCCCCCAGTCTCTTTCCAGAGGACCTTTTGGTAATAGTTCTTCCGAATAGCCTAGTGCTCTATAGTCTTGATAGGACTGTTCAATTTTTGCATGTTCCATCTAAAGCTCCTCCTACTTATAGGAAGTGGGCTTAAGCCCACTTCTCACTAATTGTGATTAATGCTTTCTCAAAAGCTTCCATTGGAGGGTGAGTAATACCGGCACCAATCATACCAATTCCAGCGTCTTTGTGTGCAATTGCTGTATTAATAATTGGAAGAATACCAGTTTGAATTACTTTACGGATATCAATACCAGTAGCAATTCCCATGAAGTTTAATAATGGAATAGTAATGTTTTGGTTTTCAGTTGTCGTAATTTCTTTCATTTGACGTGAATAACCAATTGCTTCATCCACTGTTCCGCCTACTAGGGCAACGATTGCTGGTGCAGTAGCCATAGCGAAACCACCAATACCGTATGTTTCTGTAATAGCACTATCTCCAATGTCTAGACCTGAATCTTCTGGCTTATACCCAGCAAACATTGGCCCGATAACTTGTTGTGCAGGGCCCGTGAACCATGTGTTACCCGCCATTCCACTAATACGAATACCAAATTCTACACCGTTACGTGCCATTGTTGTCACAACCGTACTGTGCTCAATACCATGTGCAGCATCTAATGCACATTTACAACAAGCCATCCACGTAGGCCCTGAGAAATACTCACTACTTGCTACAAAATTAAATACTTCACGTTTCTGTTCAACAGGGTAATCTGTTTCTAAAATATAAGGTGTTAAAGCTTGAATGAGTAAAGCAGTACCTGCATTGTTACGGTTATGACACTCATCACCCATATGAAGTGCTTGTGCTAGCATTAAACGAAGGTCGATACCCTCTTTATTGAGCTTCATAGCGTCACGTAAAATTGGTCCTAAAACATCACGCATCCATACTAAACGATCAATAACACTGTCATCGTTTGCACCCATACGTAAAACTTTAGCCATCTGCTCACTTAAGTTTGTAAATGCACGATTACCGTATGTTTTATTTTCAACAATGTGCACAAACATGGAGGCAGATGTAACACCAGCCATAGATCCTACAGAGTTATGTTCATGACATGGTGAGAATGTAACCTCTCCTGATGCTGCAACTTTCGCCGCTTCCTCAAGGTCATTTGCTAAGCCTTCGAAAATGAGAGCTCCCATAACGGCACCTTTCATTGGACCATTCATGTTTTCCCATGTAATTGGTGGGCCAGCGTGTAAAATTGTTTTCTTCGTCATGCCTGGTACTACATTAATCGCTTGATCGAAACCAATCAGAACCGGTTGAGAGTTAACAATTTTTTCGACTGCAAGACGGTTTGCTGTTTCAATTTTTTCAGCCAATTCAGCTTTATCGATTTTGTTTAGTGCCTCGATTATTGCCGGTTTCCCTCCACCTGGTGGTGACCATGCTAGATGTGTAGCACTCGCATTTTGCGCTAATATATCATTGTTAAAAAGTTCAATACCTACGTTAATTACGTTAATTTTACTTGTAAAAAGTTCATTAATCTTACTCATGATAATCTCCTTTCAAAACCATTTCTCTAGCAAGTAAGCCCGCATTTGTACTGCTGCTTGCATGTGTCACACCTGCATCGACTAATTTTTTCACTTGATCTTCTAAACTTGGTTTATCTAAATCTGTTCCTAGCACATATCCAATAATCTCTAAGTGTCTACCTTCTTTTTCAGCCAATTGTTTAGCCTCAGTAATAGCAGGCAGCATAACACCAACTGGGTCTTCATGTGAACCAAAGCCTAAAACGAAGTCCATTACAATGACACCAACTGATGGATCTTTTGCTTCTTGTAAAAAACGCTCAATACGAGAAGATGGGTCAATCATTGGGTGCGGTTTACCGTTAGTAAAGTCATCATCCCCAAAGTCTATGAAAGTATGTTCCTGGCTCACATTAATATCTTTTAATAGAAAATCAGGATTTTTTTGGATATTACTATATACATGATCGAATTTTTCCATTGCTAGATACATAGATTCATCACAAAGCGTTCCACCACAGAATAATCCTCGGATATATTTTTGCTCTGGCGATAATTTAGCACGAACCTCTTCAATTAATGGAAGGTTCAGTGCACGTTTGTTAATGCCTGCTTCATCAATACCAGCAAGTAATACTGCTTTTAACGCTGCTTCTTTAGACGTTTTAGCGAAATGTCCACCAGCTGCTACTACTGCTTCTTCATTACCACCGATAAAGTAAACAACAACAGGCTTGCTACACTCTTTAATTTGTGCTAATACTTTTTTCTCCACGCTTGCTTCAGGCGGCTTTGATACTAGGACGATTACTTTTGTCGCTTCATCGGCATCAAGAGCTTGGATACCATCTAGCATCATAATTCCGCCTACTTCTTTACTTAAATCACGGCCACCTGTACCGATAAGTTGAGTAATCCCACCACCGAAGTCATGTATACGAACGCTCACCTCTTGGCTACCAGTACCAGATGCTGCAACAATACCGATACTGCCTTTTCTTACAGCGTTTGCAAAGGCAAGTCCTATATTACTAATGATTGCTGTACCACAGTCTGGACCCATCATTAATAAGCCTTTGTCATGTGCTAATGTTTTTAATTCCACTTCGTCTTCCACGCTTACATTATCGCTGAATAACATAACATGTAAGTCATTCTCAAGAGCCTTCCGTGCTTCACGAACAGCAAAAGCACCATTCACAGAAATGACAGCAAAGTTTGCATCTGGGATACCTTGTGCAGCTGAATCAATCGTTGCGTATTTAATATCGCTTTTTGCTTGTGCTGAATTTTTATTTGTAAATAATTCTTCCACTGCTAAGTAAGCGCTTTCTGTTTCATCCGCATTAGCAGTTTTCACAATAATCATCAAGTCCCCTGCTGTTGCTTCCTCTACTTCAGGAGTCATTAAACCAACGTTGCGAATGACTCCCTTGTTCATTTCTGTACCCATACCAATAATGGCTTGCTCAACGCCTTCAATTTGATTCGCTTTTGTTGAAAGTGACATCAATGATACTGAATCAAAATATGTGTTTCGCTTAATTACGACTTTAATACTCATTTTTATCCTCCTAATTCTATATTGGCTTCAAAGCCACTTATAAGCCCTAAGGCGATATCTGTACCTGATGAAGAGCCGATGGCAAGTACTTTTTTCAGTGCTTGAATCGCTTCACCTTCCGTGCCAGATAGCATGACAGAGACAAGTGCATGAATAGATTCCCTAACCTGTCCATATGCAGCCTTATTCAATGTTGTGTAACTAATATCATTGGTTAAGGGCTTCATCAATTTGATGACGCTTTCACACAATGGCTGATACATAGAACACGGACTATGTTCTAAATGGATGACCGTCAATAATCCAACTAAAAAATCATCACCTGATGGCGTTAACCCTGGCCCCAAGCCCACTAAATCAAGTGCATACTGTTGAAAATTATCAAATCGGCGATTACATAATGCTTCATGGAGTAATGCTGTGCGCTCTTTTAGCAATCTCGAAGTTTCTGCCTCAAACTCACTAACTGGTGAATCACTGCGCTTCATCCCCCCACTTTTTCCATATATATCAATAAACTGTTTCACTTGAACGATATTCTGTTTTAACTTTGCCGTGTCTGACGGGAAAATAGGGAGACGACACTGCCAAAGAGTGGCTGTTTCTATCGCTATTGTTAATTTATCTTCTATTAATAATTGGTGATACTTCATCCTTACTTGGTCATTTTGGTTTATGTGCAAATTGTCCAAAGTATCAAGATCAATGACAAGCGTATTAGGAGCATTGTCCATAGCTTTCGTTGCAAGTGTAAAAATTTCACCATTTGCTACACTGCGGATATTTAATGCACGTTTAAATACACTATGAACCGTCCCAGTAAACTCTGTCTCAGCTAATTGCTGAAGGAAATAGTTATCACCAGATTTAGCGTGTATCATATGTACACCCCTTTGAGTCGTTGGAATGCTACTATTTTGCCCCAGCTTCTAGTAGAATTTTTTCAATAGCCGTAAAACCTTTTTCTCTAGCGATTGCTAATGGAGTCACTCCATATTGATCGACCAATTGTGTATCTGCGCCATGCTCTACTAATAAACGAACAATTTCTTGCTGCTTTTCTCCACCATCATTCAAAAGGATTGCTTCAATTAATGGTGTCCAACCACAAATATTCGTATGATTGACATTAATATCTGTCTTTGTAACAAGCTCACGAACTACCTCAACAAATCCTTTCTCACTTGCTGGATGAACACCTACTCCACCGAAACGTGTTAGACGTTCTAAATCTGTGTTTGCTTGGAGCATTATTTTCACAAGCTCTAATTTCCCATTAATACAGCCATATAAAAATGGATTTAAACAAATTTGATCTTGAAGGTTAATATCTGCCCCTTCTTGTATTAGAAATTTTACCGTTTCTAATTGATCGTTCATGGCAGCAAGTAAAATTGCTGTTCGCTTTTGCTTATTGCGAGCATTAATATCTACACCTTGTTGTAAAAAACGTTGCAAAGTATCTCTATCTCCCGCTTCAGCTGCCGCTAAAAATTCTGAGATGATAATTGTATCTTCCAATTTCTTTCATTCCTCCATTTTCCTGACCTATTGTTCATTTCATCTAAATGAAAATGAATCGCGAGAATGTTAGTTTTTCCACATTCCTGTCTTACATGCCTTATTTTATTCCCTTATGCTCTATATATCATTGTTTAGCAATACCAAAAAGAATGCAGTTGATTTGGGCAATATGTACAATGTTTTGTGATAAGATTATGGCAAAGGAGTGAAATCATTTGCTAACAATTAAAGATTTATTAGAAACTAAGGCTTTGGAGGGGATTAAAATTGTTGCGGGAGAGCAAGGCATTCACAATAAAATATCACTTGTGAACATCATCGAGAATCCCGATGCATTTGATTGGCTAACACCGAATGAATTATTATTAACAACCGGTTATATATTCCAAGATGATGAAGAGTTACAAAATAAAATTATCCAAGAACTATCTAAAGTCAATTGTGCGGGCCTCGTCATTAAAATGAGACGCTATCTACAAAAAACACCTCAAAACATGATCGATATTGCCAATCAATATGGATTACCTTTGTTGGAGTTACCTTATAACTACATCTTGTCCAAGGTCATATCGATCATTAATGAAAAGGCATCCGGCCGCTATGACTTATTAAATAGAAAATCATTGGATATGCACAACACATTGTTTAAAGTAGCGCTAGAAGGAGGGGGCATCGAATCGATTTCCTCAAAATTAGCCAAAACCATTAATAATCCTATTATCTTTTTAGACCAGGATTGGAATTTACTGCATTTCACTGATCTCGATGCCAATCCAGTACCACTTGCCTATGGCATCAACCTTAAAAAAAATCGTCCGACTTTTTCAAAGGATTTTATCGATTCCATTCCTAAGGATCTCAATGAGATGCAAAAATTGATTACAAGAAATTATCATTTAGAGGACCTTATTGTAAAATGTAGAATTCTTCCTGTAGCAGTAGCTAATTATATTTACGGCTATATAGTCATTTGGCAAACCGTTCATGATCTCAATGAATTTGATTACATTGTTTTAGAGCAAGCCTCCACGATCGTGGCATTAGAGAGGATTAAACAGAAGGAAATTGAGGACGTCCGACTAAAAATTAAACAGGAGTTTTTTGATGATTTATTAACGGGAAAAATCACATCCAGCGAGACGCTTCAAACGCTCTGTGACCTCCATGGATTAAATATCAATTATAAATATTACTGCATTGTAATTTCTATGATCCGTGATAACGTGCAGGATCATCATGATTTAATTTCTCGAAAGTACGAATCTGATAATATTGCAAAAAAATGTATGAATTTAATCTATAAACACTCTAGTACCATCAATGGTGAAATTACATGTCTTTATCGAAATCATCAAATTATCGTGTTGGTGGGACAACAAGAAGGTAAGCAAGATATGACTGTTAATGAAACGAAACGATATGCTGAGGAAATTTTGCAATTATTAAGTCAGTATCAAGCAGAAACTTCCTTTTTAATTGGTATTGGGAAAGAATATAAACAAATTCGTTACGTTCATAAAAGCTTTGCCGAGGCTCACGAAGCTCTCCGTCTCATGCACCGATTTGAAGAAAGCGGAGCTGTGGCCCATTTTGCCGATCACTCCATCTATCACTTTTTAGATTCGAATATTAATGAGGTTCAATTAAAAGATTTTTTCTTAGAGAGCTTAGGGGCTGTCTTTGAGCACGATTTATTACATGGGACAAGCTATTTAATTACGTTAGAAAATTACTTTATTTATCATATGAATATTAGTGAAACCGCTAAGGAAATGTTTATTCATCGCAATACTTTAATTTACCGTATCGAAAAAATTAAAGAGATTTTAAAGACCGATTTAAAAAGCTATGAGGAACTATTACAAATACAATTAGCTCTAAGAATTTATCGACTACTAGGTAAGTCTTTATACCATGATGAGTTTGCTGACTAGTCCTATTTAAAAGGTGATGATGATTTGCACATCACCTTTTATTTCATTTCATATTCAGTTCATAAACACATGCTATAGTAAAAGCCATAGGAACGACATACGTTGTTTGACGATATTGAAGGAGGCTATTTCTTTGCAAGAGACATCAAAAGAAACTACTAAAAAACCAGATTGGCGACGTTTTATACAATTAGTAAAACGAGCTGAACCACCTATTTGGCTCCTAGTTATAGCTTTAATTATGAGTTTAGCAACTACGGGCGTAGGTTTTATCGTCCCATTATTTACAAAACAATTAGTGGACGGCTTTTCATTAGAATCACTTAATTATTGGCAGATCATTTTGCTTGGTATTGCTTTTATCGCCCAAGCCATTGCAAGTGGATTATCTATCTATTATTTAAATCGTGTAGGTCACCATGTAGTAGCAAAATTACGGGATCAACTTTGGCGCAAGCTGCTGCATTTACCAATCCCCTATTATGATGAAAACGATACTGGCGAAACATTAAGCCGTGTAACAAATGATACAGCGGTCGTAAAGGAGCTCATTACAGAGCATCTAGCGAACTGTTTATCGGGTGTTATTTCCATCATCGGTTCCATTATTATTCTCTTATTCCTAGATTGGAAAATGACTTTAGTGATGTTAATCGCTGTTCCACTAGCGATGGTTATTTTAATGCTTCTAGGAAAACGCATGTTTGTCATTTCTAAAGGGATGCAAGATGAAACCGCTAAGTTTACTTCGGTATTAAACCAAGTTTTACCTGAAACACGTTTGGTTAAAGCTTCTAATGCGGAGCAAGTAGAATATGAGCGTGGGAAAAAGGGCATTACGAATCTCTTTAACTTTGGCCTAAAAGAAGCAAAAATCCATGCTCTTATTTCACCATTAATTTCATTCGTTCTGATGTCGGTTCTCGTCGCTATTATTGGCTATGGTGGCGTGCGCGTTTCCTCTGGTGAGCTGACAGCTGGTGATATGGTGGCATTTATTTTATATTTAATCCAAATCATCATGCCAATGACACAATTAACGATGTTCTTTACGCAACTTCAAAAAGCAATGGGTGCCACTGAACGCATTAGTGCCTTACTGGACCATGAGGAGGAACATATTGAAGAAGGCATTACTGTTGAAAAAATAGATCAGCCAATTTATGTTAATAATGTTGACTTTTCATATGGTGAGGAGCCGATTTTATCCGATATTAACTTCACAATAGAGCCAGGCAAAGTAACGGCCATTGTAGGTCCAAGTGGTGGCGGTAAAACAACCACATTCTCCCTGTTAGAACGATATTACCAACCAACTAACGGTAATATTACACTAGGAGAAACGCCTATTGAGACATTTTCACTTCACTCTTGGCGCAGTCAAATTGGCTATGTTGCGCAAGAAAGTGCTTTGCTGTCAGGAACGATTCGAGAAAATATTTGCTATGGTGTTGACCGTGAAGTGCAGGATGATGAGCTAGAAAGAGTGGCTAAAATGGCTTATGCTGAACAATTTATTAACGATCTTCCCGATAAGTTTGACACCGAAGTAGGCGAAAGAGGCATCAAGCTTTCAGGAGGACAACGTCAGCGTATTTCTATTGCAAGAGCGCTACTACGGAATCCGCAAATTTTAATGCTCGATGAAGCTACATCAAGTTTAGATAGTAAGTCAGAAATTTATGTACAAAAAGCGTTAGATAATTTAATGCAAGGTCGCACAACTTTAGTCATTGCTCACCGCCTATCAACGGTAGTCGATGCCGATCAAATACTATTTGTAGAAAAAGGACATATTACAGGTTGTGGTACACATGAGACACTCTTTGAGACGCATGCCATGTATCGTGAGTTTGCCAAGCAGCAATTACGAATTAAAGAGGACTAACGAAGGGAATTGTTTAGATGACCAAACTGTTAATGGTAGATGATGATGCCCATATTCGAGAATTAGTAAAAGTATTTCTACAAAATGAAGGTCTAGAGGTTATTGAAGCGACGGACGGTGTCGATGCACTGTCCAAGTTAACCTATGAAAAGGTAGATATGGTTATCATGGATATCATGATGCCAAACATGGATGGGTGGACTTTATGTGAGGAAATTCGTTCATATAATACTGATCTCCCTATTCTCATGCTTACTGCTAAAGGAGAAACTGCTCAAAAGGTCAAGGGTTTCCATTTAGGGACAGATGATTATTTGGTAAAACCTTTTGAACCTGCCGAGCTAATTGTGCGTGTAAAATCGATATTAAAACGATATCGTATTGCGCTCTCTCAAGTAGTAGAAGCAGGCAATGTTAAACTCGATCGACATACACATGAAGTTGATCTGAACGGAGAAATCATTGTCCTTCGTTTAAAGGAATTCGAACTATTATTTACATTAGCGAGCTATGTGGGCAAAACATTTTCTCGCGAACAATTGATTGAAGAAATTTGGGGCTATGATTATGAAGGAGACGAACGCACAGTAGACGTCCATATTAAAAGAATACGTGAGCGTTTTCCTCAGGAGATTAGTGGCTTTGCCATCCGTACCATTCGAGGTCTTGGCTACCGCTTGGAACTAGCATTATGAGAAAACGAAAATTCTTTGTTAGAATTTTATTTGTTCTATTCCTCTTTCTCATTACAAATACTCTATTTGCTTTTATTTCTTATCATGCAACAGGATGGTTATATGGTCAGTTAGGTACAGAACCCCATGATTTTTGGCAGCAATTAGGCACTGTCCTTGGCGTTTTTGTACTCTTTGCCTGTTCGGCCGCTATTATCTTCTTAATTGGGCTCAATCGACAACGGAATTACTGGGACGCTATTGTTGAAGCATTAAGACAAATGGCAAAAGGGGATTTTAATATCCAATTAGATGTAAAAGGCAATGAGGAGGACCAATTTGGCCAATTAATCCATGGCATTAATCATATGGCTGTTGAATTAGGTGAGCTTGAAAGGATGCGACAAGAATTTATTTCAAACGTCTCCCATGAGATCCAATCACCTTTAACGTCTATTAATGGCTTTGCGAAGGCTCTTAAGAACATTCATCTGCCTGAAGAAAAGCGTCAACATTACTTAGAAATTATTGAATTGGAAAGTAATCGGTTATCAAAGATTAGTGATAATTTGCTGAAGCTGACTTCCTTAGAATCTCAGCATCATCCATTTGAAACTACAACCTATCGGCTGGATAAACAATTGCGGAATGTCATACTGGCTCTTGAACCAAATTGGGTAGCTAAACAACTGGACTTCGATGTCCAACTGGACAATATAACTATTACTGCAGATGAAGATTTATTGAATCAAGTTTGGATGAATTTGCTAACGAATAGCATTAAATTCACATCCGACAGAGGTACAATCACGTTAACTATGACGCAGCATCTCGATACCGTTACCATCATTGTGCAAGATACTGGTATTGGGCTATCGGAAGAGCAGCAAATGCATATATTTGAACGATTTTATAAGGCCGACCAATCACGGACTGCCACAAACGGAGGAAGTGGTCTCGGTTTAGCCATCGTCAAAAAAATTATTGATATGCACAACGGTACTATTGCCGTCGAAAGCAAGCTTGGAGAATTTACAGCCTTCTCGATTACATTGCCCATCGATACTACAGAAACTCGTGCAAACGTCTAAGGATGTCTGCACGAGTTTTTTTATTAGTATGCAACCTTTCTAAAATACTGATAAACTTTGTTCAGCTTTCGCTGTTGCTGCCCTTTTTTACTTTCCATGTTTCCAAACTCAAAAAACTTCACTTTCTTCATTCCTACATAACTAAATAACGCTCTTTTCATCAAAATTTTATGAGCATTATTCAGCCATAGCAGTGGATATTTGGTTGGCCCCTTCATCGTGGACACACAAACAACCGACTTTCCTTTTAAGAGTCCTTCTGGAAATAATCCCTTTGTATCCCGATACGCAAAATTCGATGCAAATAATTGATCAATATAGCCTAACAGCATAGCAGGCGGTCTCCCCCACCATATTGGATAAACAAATACAATTTGATCTGCCCATGTCAGCTGTTGACGGTACTTTTCCAGTTGCGGATCACGATACATATCCCGACGTCGTTTATGCTCATGGAAAATTAAACGAGGATCGAATTCTTCTTCATATAAATCTAGTAACTGTATCTCATCAATGGCAGGATTCTCTTGACACCCCTTCATTACTTCCTGTAAAAATGCATAATTTAAGCTCTTATGGTTTGGATATGTATAGACAATTAACGTTTTCATACTACGCCTCCACTACTTATCATTTGATAACTAAATAATAATTGATTTGTTTTTTGTTGTCAAATGATAATTGTTTTAAGACAAGTTATTTGTTATCTTGACAATAAGAGGTGATCCAATTGGATAAAAGCAGTTTATTTCATCAATTCGTAACGTTTACAGCCAATGTCCACCAAGTGACACACGAGCTGACACAAAACGTGACCGTTGCCAATATAACACCGCTTCAATATAAAATTCTTGAATATATTAAAGTAAGTCAGCCCGTCACGCCTACCGAAATAAGCGAATGTCAGCATATGTCCTTACCCAACACAAGTCGTGAATTGCGAAAATTACAAGACCAAAACCTCATTGAAAAATGGAACGACACGGAGGACCGCAGAAAGCAGTATATTCGCTTGTCTATGGAGGGAGATAAAATGATGGAGGAGGCCTTTGCATGCATCGAGGAACGTTTTCTACAGCTTATTCAACATGCGACACAGGATGATATAAAAGATATTCAACATGCCCTATCTATCCTTGAACAAAAGGTCTTTCAACAAAAAGATTAACATGTGCTGCTTCAATGGTTCTGATTTATCAGCCATTGAAGCAGCACTAGTTTTCAAAACAATTGTCATTATTTTAATGCCGCTCCTCCCTTGCTCAAAACAATTCAAATTAAGCAAGACTCTACCATTCATACCATCCATTGAGTGATTAATAATCGATCCTTATATCCTTACATATTCATCATGATTTCGTAACCCATTAGCTTTTTCTTTAATAGAATAAAGGTGTATAGAAGGAGGAGACTCAAGTGAACGTAGGAGTATTTGATAGGAAGTGGATTGAGGAACATTTGGACACCCTTCCAATTTGGCAACAGTCTGCCTACACAGATTTTGCCGCCACAATTGCCGATGAAGAAAATACCTTTCCATGTGTACCTGCAAGAATGGGGTTTTTATCGAACCATTTGCGCTATAGTTTTATCGGAGATCCACGGAAGGAGCCATCCATTCATGAGCTAGCACAATGTTTAAAGGAATTCGCAAAATCCTCCCAAACTTTTGGTAAATATACGACACTCACTGTTTTCTTTCATAGCCCTCAGGATATGCTCGCTCAATATAAAGTTGAGGATTATCAGCAATTATTTTGGACCATTCTTAACCAATTAACTAAAATCGACGCTCTCGATTGGCCTGAAGAAATACCAACTGACCCTGCCCACAATGAATGGGAGTTTTGTTTTAACGGTGAGCCCTATTTTATCTCCTGTGCAACACCCGCACACAAATTGCGCAGGAGTCGCCATTTTTCTACTTTGCTCATGGCCATTCAACCACGCTGGATTTTTGAAGAAATAAACGACTTTACTGCATTCGGGCGAAAATTAAAGAAGCTCATCCGTCAACGCATTGCCAATTATGATGCACTCCCAGGGCATCCGGATTTAAAATGGTACGGACAAGAAGATAGTTATGAATGGAAGCAATATTTTTTAAGTGATGATAATCAAAGTCCGTCCAAATGCCCGTTCTTACGGAGGCTACAAAACTAACGTCCATTAGGCTTCCTTATGACTTTGCCTTTTCACAACAATCCAGGTTGCAATCCCTATGAGGACAATAAAAAGCAGGCTCACGAAAAAACCGAGTCTGCTTGTTTTTTCTCCTAACGTACCAGATACCGTAACAGCAATGAGCAGCATTCCCAACCCATTTTTCACATGCTCCCACTTAGATAACTCCATCAGCTTCCTATATGTCACTAAAATAAACAGCCAATTATAGATCAACATTAAACCCGCTGCTGTCATCAAATATTCAAAGATTTTTTCTGGCATGAGAAAGCCAATAACAATTGTTATGACTAAGCCACAAGTTAAAAAAATAAAGGCAGGAATAGGCACTTTCCTTTTCCCTTTCTTCGCTAATATTTTTGGTGCATCGTGATCCTCTGCAAGTGTAATAAGAATTGTAATCACCGCATAGAGTGAAGCTACCATTGTTGAAAATCCAGCAATGATTAAAACACCATTAAAAATATCCGCCACAAAGGGAATGTGATAACCTTGAAGAGCTGTAATAAAAGGACTCTCATCAATCGTAAAGTCTTTCCAAGAGACAAGCGCTAACGCAAGGGCAATCGCCATTAAAAAAATGATGGTAATAACAACTAACATTATTCTTCCTGCTTTTGGTGCTTCTTTTGGGTTTTTTAAATCAATGACCATTAACCCCATTACTTCAATGCCTCCATAGGCGTAAAAGGCATACAATAGCCCGAGCCAAATTCCTTTTATACCTTGTGAGAAAAACTGTTCATAATTTGCATAGAGTGAATCCAAAGTTGATGCTTGTGAGCCTTTCAGGAGGATTACAACAGCTACGATAATAAACATCACAATTGCTGCCGCCTTTAATGCCCCAAAGATGTTTTGGAAGTTTTCAAAACCCTTCATGCCTGTGAGAATCACGACTAGCCCTATAGCAGCATAGATAGAGGCCGCAACCCATAATGGCAATGACGGAAACCAAAACTTCGTAAAAATACCGAGTGCCATGAGCTGACTCCCCATAATTAGAATCTCCGAAATTAAATAGACCCAACCATTACTAAATCCTGCCCACCTCCCAAATGCTTGTTTAGCATAAGTACGAAATGAGCCTTTATCAGGATTTTCAACAGACATTTTAACAAGTGCATCATAAACAATATACGTACAAATGGCCGCTAATAAAAAAGGAATTAACACAGCCGGTCCACTTTTATGAATGGCCATACTTGTCCCAAGAAAGAAACCCGTTCCTAATGTACAGCCAATACCGAGAAGCGAAAGTTGCCACCAAGACAACCTGCCCTTACTTGTATTTGATGTCATGTAATCAACCCTTCACTACTTTCTTACTAAAGGCAATGTCATGCATCGAATGCCTCCCCCACCTTTTTCAAGCTCTGTAACGTCCACTTCCAGTAATTTCTTTTTACTTAATAATGGATGCTTTAATAACTCCTGTTTAGATGCCTGCTTACTGATTACTAACGTTTCTGGATCAAGATTAATCAAGTTAATGTCCGGAATGGTTTTATAGGTTTCGAGCCAGTAAACATCAAAGCCATGCCGCTTTAAAAATGATTCTGGCATATCAAAATGACTGCCTTGAGCTGTGAACACCTGTACAGGAAAATAACGCACAAAGCTTTTAGCAATCATTAAGTTATGATGTACAACATTACAATTCATATCTAAATGAAGCGTATCATTGCCCTTCGGTAAATCAATGACCGCAATTTCTGAAAATCCTTGTTGAAAGAAGCGTTCCTTCAAGCTTTCAACAGCCTCTATTGAAGTTCTCATCCCTAGATTCATGAGGACTGCATCCTTATTTAATAGCATCACATCCCCACACTCAAGTGATTGAGAAGGCTGTGCTTTACTAATAAATTGTTCAGAAAACCACTTGGCTAAAATAGCATGAGCATGTGGATACTCAGGGCGCCTTAATGAGCTTCCTGCATTTCCAGGTAAAAGCTGCTGGCCCACAACACAGGCTAGATCGCGCACAAAATAACGATTAATGAGCTGCTCACTTAACAGCTGCTGATCATTTGATAATTCTTCGGCATAATCGATCACTCTTACCCCAGCGTTTTCAAGCATTGTCTTCAATGCCAGAAAATTTTCCATAGCTTTATGATGGTTGACAGGCTCACTCCACCCAACCTGCTCGGCTATTTTCGAATCTGTTACATCAACTTTCGAAGGTGCACAAAGCATGACCACCTTTAGTTCCTCATGCTCCGACCAACAATTTACTCGAAATGAGTCCATCCTTATTCTCCCCTTCTGCTTGTCGTTCTCTGCTAGCGTTACCATTGAAAGGAGAATTATACAATACGATCAGTCACAGACAATGCTATGATTTGAATCGTCGTTTCATTGAACCATATGTAGCTCAAATAAAATTTAGAGAGAACGGCAAAGGCTCTCTCTCATTACGTAAAATATTCTAATTTTGCATGTGGAAAGAACTTTTTCATATAGCCATATAAATGTTCCTTAATATCTTCTTCCTCTTCTTTTTGATAAATGTATTTACCTATTCCATATTTCCCCCATTTATACCTTCTCACGGTTTCGTCAAGTTCCAGCTTTGTCATCGGATAGTTTTTTTCAATCACACGTTTAGCTGGCTTCGTAAAACGATGCTGGATAAATTCAAATGTAATATCTTCACGTACATCCTTTGGCAATTCAGCATCTAACCGCTCAAACATTTGGTAATAGCCTTCCTGCCACCCATCGTGTAGATAGATGGGGGCGACGATGAAACCGAGCGGATAGCCAGCCCTTGCCACCTTACCAGCCGCCTCAATTCTTTTTGCTAATGGAGAAGTTCCTGGCTCAAAATGTTTAATAACATAATCTGCATTGACGCTAAAACGGAATCTTGTCTTACCATTATGTTTAGCATCCAATAGGTGATCCACATGATGGAACTTCGTCACAAATCGTAATTGACCTAACTCACTTTGTCCAAAATGCTCAATAGCACGTTTCAATGTATGTGTGAGATGGTCAATCCCTACAATATCGGACGTACAGGATGCCTCAAAACGTGTAATGTCAGGAGCTCGTTCAGCCATATAATGATCAGCCTGCTCCAATATTTCATCCACATTGACATAAGTACGAATATAAGGTTTGCTCCCCATCGTTGTTTGTAAATAACAATAATGGCAATGGCCCATACAGCCAGTAGCAAATGGAATAGCATATTCAGCGGAGGGCTTGGATGTATCAAACTTTAACGTTTTCCGAATGCCTACTACCAAAGTAGATTTCGCTACGCGATACTTTTGAAAATCATTGTCTCCAGGGAGATTTCTTACTTGATTATGCGAAGTGGTATAACGTATTTCGATCCCCATCTGCTCAAACTTTTCTTTTAACTCCTGACCTAACGGATAATGGAGCGCATCAGGCTCAAAATAGACGAGCTGAGGGATAAACGGTTTATTCATCGTAATCCTCCCTCATTGAAAATACTGATGGTAGGCTTGCTCAGCCGCCATTTCGCTTGAAAAAATTAACATGTCTTGCGTTATCGGGTAATAGGTTTCAAATAGAAATACGGCTAGCTCTTCTGGTTGCTCTGGATGATAAACTACCGCGGCTTCCTGTATATTCGCTACATCCTGAATATGAGGATTCCGATAAAAAATATAAACGATATCTCCGACATTATATGGTTGTTGCATCTTTTCACCTTCCTCTGTCTTTCTGTTAGTGTGGTGAAATGGTTAGAGAAATATGTCATAAAAAATTTTTTATGTAATATACATAAATTTATGTGACCCTATCTTCAAATCTAGGAAAATAGGATAATACAGAATTTTTTAACTATTTGGTATAATCAAGAAAAGGAGGAAGATATATGATCAAACAATCCATTATTGAAAATGTCCTTGAAGCCGCGCTAGCAACTGGTGGGGACTTTTCAGAAATTTTTATAGAGGATAAATATGTCAATGACTTTGTCTTACAAAGCGGCAAGATTGAACAAAGTATTACTGGGCGTGATTTCGGAATCGGCATCCGTATTTTTTCAGGACTTCAGAGCATTTATACGTATACCAATGATTTTTCTGAGAAAGGTTTACTTGCAGCGGCAGAGCGTGCAGCCCTAGCCATCAAAGGCGGTGAATCGGGTACCATTCACCCTCTTCATAAAGAGATTATCACTCCTATTCATCAAATTCGCCGCATGCCTCATACAGTGGAGCACGCAAGTAAAACAGCTGTCATGCGACAAGCAGATTCTATTGCCAGACAATACGATCCCAGAATTCACCAGATAAAAGTTCGATATCTAGATGAACAACAAAATGTACTGATTGCAAATTCAGAGGGTAAATTTGTTGAGGATACGCGTGTTCACAGTAGACTTAGTATGCAAGCGACAGCTACAGAAGGTACTGAAGTACAAACGGGCTTCTATGGACCAGGTGCACATGCAGGCTTTGAATTTATTGAAAAGCTAGACCTAAACCATTATGCAGGTGAAGCTGCACGTATCGCGGTTACAATGCTTCATGCAGATGAATGTCCAAGCGGTAAATTCCCTGTCATTATTGATAATGAATTTGGTGGTGTCATTTTCCATGAGGCTTGTGGACATGGCTTAGAAGCAACTGCTGTTGCCAAAAATAATTCCGTGTTCGCCAACCGTATCGGTGAAAGAGTCGCTCCTGAAATTGTTACATATATTGATGATGGTACACTTCCGAACGAGTGGGGCTCATTAAATATTGATGACGAGGGAGAAAAAACTAGGAAGAACATTTTAATTGAAAATGGTATTTTAAAGGGATACTTAATTGATAAATTTAATGCTCGCCGTATGGGTGCACAGCCAACAGGCTCTTCTCGTCGACAATCCTATCGATTTAACCCTACATCCCGTATGACAAATACGTATATCGCCCCAGGCACATCTACGCCAGCCGATATTATCGCATCGACAGAGTATGGTATTTACGCAAAGTATATGGGAGGTGGACAGGTTTCCCCTTCTACTGGTGATTATAATTTTGCGGTAATGGAGGCCTATATCGTCAAAGACGGAAAAATCGAACGCCCTGTACGTGGCGCAACACTCATTGGAAATGGCGCAAAAACATTGCAGCTCGTTGATCGAGTGGGTAATAATCTCGCTCATGGAGCTGGTATGTGTGGCTCTCTAAGTGGGAGTCTTCCTGTCAATGTAGGTCAGCCAATGATTCGCGTAAGTGAAATAACAGTTGGTGGAACGAAGGGGGAATAATGGATGAACATTGCTAAATACCAGGAAAAACTATTAGACAAGGCGCAAGAAGCTGGTTTTATAGAAGCTGAGGTTTATTATGAACAAAATAAATCGATCCGATGCATGCTCTACAAGGGCGAGATTGATAGCTACGAAACGTCTGAGGACGGAGGTCTAAGCCTACGAGGACTTTACAACGGAAAAATGGGCTATTCCTATACGGAAAAGCTAGACGATGATTCAATTCCCTTTTTAATTAATAGCGCTAAAGCAAATGCAAACATACTTGATGAGGGTGAGGGCATAGCTATTTTTGATGGCAGCTCTGAATACCCATCTTATGAATATTACAATGAAGAATTAGAGACTATCGGAATTCCAGAAAAAATAGAGCTTCTTCGTTCCATCGAGGAAAAGATTCGTGCATACGATTCACGCATTATTGCTCTTGATTATTGTTTCCTGCAAGAATATACAGCTGAACGCTCATTAGTGAATAGCAAAAATCTTGCCTTAACACATAAGGAGAACGGCTTCGTGATTTTCCTCTCCACAGTTGTAAAAGAAGGTGAAGAAATGAAAACAGGCCATTATTTGAAAATGACACGTGATTTTCATTCTCTGCAGGCTGATGATATTGCAAAGGAAGCAGCTGAGGAAGCTCTTGCGAATTTAGGCGAAAAATCGATTCCGGGTGGTAAATATCCAATCATTCTTCGCTCTGATGCATCAGCCTCATTATTAGAAACTTTTATGCCGATACTGTCAGCTGAAAATGCTCAAAAAGATCAATCTCTACTAAAAGGAAAAGTCGGGCAAAAAGTGGCATCAGGAGCCGTTACATTGCTGAGTACTCCATTCCATCCCGCCGCATTGTCTGGAGCAAGCTTTGATGGTGAGGGTGTTGCAACAAAAGAGCAGGAAATTATTTTAGAAGGTACACTCCAAACACTTCTGCATAATAGAAAAACGGCTAAAAAAGATAACTGTGAAACAACCGGGCATGCCCATAAAGATTCCTACAAGGGAGCCTTAACGATTGCGCCCCAAATTTTATATATTTCATCTGGTGAGAAATCTCTAGACAGGTTAATTCACTCAGTTAGTAATGGTGTATTTATTACTCAATTGTCTGGTCTTCACTCTGGTACGAATACGGTTACAGGTGATTTTTCAGTTGCTGCAAAAGGGTTTCATATTGAAAATGGTAAAATCGCCTCTCCTGTTAAGCAAATGACAATAGCTGGTAATTTTTTCGAGTTCCTACATGATATTAAAGAAACTAGCTCTGAGCTTTACTTCCTACCAAAAGGATATGGCTCCTCATCTTTACTTGTAAAGGAATTATCAGTTACAGTGGAATAACACCAAAAAGTAAGCCATTCTAATTTCTCGGCAGTTCTTTTTTCTATAGTCACCAACCTCTCATTCAGTGGAAGTGACTATGGGTAAGAGAGTTGCCTTCTTTAATTTTATAAAGATCAGTGTAATCATCTACTTTAGTCGATCCTCCTCCCTAAAAAATACCGCTCCACAGCCACTAATGGTTAAATTTTCTTTTAGAGGTAAAATGGTGAAACTTTTAGACCTTTGATACGTTAAATTAGTTGTCATGCTGCGTCAGTCATATGGCATGTAGAAGGGTGGAATTTATGAAAAAAATATGGACTTTATTTTTTGCAGCAATGCTTATTGTACCGCTATTGCTGCAGCCGGCAACCGCACAAGCGGCAAAAGCCATCACAATTACTGTGGACGGGGTTCAATTGAAGACCGATCAGCCGCCAGCGATGATTCAAGGGCGTGTTATGCTGCCACTTAGAGCAATCTTTGAGGCATTGGGTGCCACTGTAAATTGGGATTCAAGGAGTCAAACGGTAACAGGGTTTAAAGGAGATACAACAGTAGTTCTCAGGATGAAATCGAAGGTAGCAACTATTAATGGCCAATCGGTTACACTTGATGTACCAGCACAAATTTTAAGAGGCAGAACAATGGTACCAGTCCGCTTCGTAAGTGAAGCGCTTGGTCAGGAAGTTGACTGGAACTCAAGAAATCAGACCGTAACGATTATATCTGACGAAACCCCAAGCAATATTAGTATTTCTCCTGCGAGCAATGTATCCGTTCGCGATGTCAATGATCAGGGAGATGGGCGTGACATGGAGGTTAGCTTTTCCAGATCGTCTACAGAATCATACGTCGATCATTATCGGGTAATGGTTTTGAAGGCTTCAAAGAGCTTCAATTTGGCATCTGCCTTGAAAGTCTCCCCTTCTAATTATTCAGTGGTGTCTACATCAGGTTCGAACCGTGCTGTTACTTTAACGCAGAATTCAAGAGATGTGGACGGAGACTATATTAGAAATGATCAGCCATATGTGGTTCGTATACTTGCTGTTGGGAAAGGTTCTTATTCTAGCGTTTTATCGAGTTCTTCTCCAAAGATTACCTTAACCAATTTGTCTTCAGTAACAGAGGTAACAAGTGTGAAGATTAGCGATATTAACGATTTTGGTGATGGACGCGATGTCTCTGTTAGCTTCACTCGTCCGCAAAATGATAACAATATTGCCAATTATCGTGTGTTTATCGTAAAGACCAAGGATGCTAGCAATTTTAATCTCACTACTGCCAATAGTCTATCAAGCAGCTACTATACAACAGTGAATAAATCGGGAAGTAACGGCAGTATTTTGACAGGAACATTGTCTTCCACAGCACGTGATACTTCTGGTGATCTCATTAAAAATAACGTACCTTATACAGCGGTCGTTCTGTCTGTAAGTAATTCGAATTCAGTAGGAAACAAGCTGTCGTCTGGCTCATCATCAGTAACACTAGGCCAAAATACAATGTCTACTCCGGTTATTACACAAGTGAATGATGTGAATGACTTTGGGGATGGACGCGATCTGAGTGTTAGCTTCAATAAAGTGTCCGATGAATCTACTATCGGCGCTTACCGAATTTTTGTTGTAAGAGCTAATAACTATTCGGACTTTACATTGTCGAAGGCGAATAGTTTAGGTAACACTTATTACACACAAGTGAACAAGACAGGCTACAATATTACTCAGGTGCTTTCTTCTGGAGCAAGAGATACTGACGGGTATGCCATTCAGAATGGAGTTAGCTATCGTGTATTCGTTATGGCCGTAACAAATAACTCTGCGAATAACGTGTTGTCTCCTGTCTCCAATCCGATTTCGCTATTTAGCAGCAATTTGGGTGCAGTAACGAATCTCAATGTTAGCGATATAAGTGATTATGGTAACGGGCGTGACCTCTTTGTCTCTTTCAATAAAGCTGTAGACGAGTCAAAAATTAGTCATTATCGGATTTTAGTTGTACCAACATCAAATTACACTAATTTTAGTCTAACGGAAGCAAATAATGTTTCTAGCAACAATTACACGACTGTCTACACATCTGGAAAATCCACGTATGAGCAGGCGTTAGCTGAAAATGCTCGAGATGTGCGCGGAAATGCAATCAAAGAAGGCACTAGCTACCAAATTTATGTTTTAACTGTAGTGAATGGAAGCTCCGTTGGAAACAATGCACTATCTGCGCCGACATCTACAATGACGCTAACTAAGAACTTTAATGTGCAAGCTGTAACCAATCTGAATGTTGCAGATATAGATGACAATGGAGATGGCCGTGATGTGCAAGTAACATTTACGAAGCCTTTTGAAGAATCAAATGTCAATCATTATCGAATTCTAATCGTACCGACAGCCTACTACAGTAGCTTTAATCTTTCACAAGCCAATAGTAGTACTTATTACATCACAGAAAACAAAGGTGGGAATATTGCTACAACTAGAACGTTGGATGGGATTAGGGATGTGCGTGGTAATTATGTTACAGAAGGAACTAGCTATCGCGTCTATGTACTGACTGTATCCAATGGAAATACTCCAAATACCTATGCCCTGTCCTCTGCTTCGCCTGTGATTACACTTAGTAAGAGTAAAGGGGTTCAAGCGGTAAGTAATATTACTGTAAGCGATATTGGTGATTATGGAGATGGTCGAGATTTACAAATATCGTTCGCGAAGCCTTCTGATGAATCAAATATAGCTAGTTACCGCATTCTTGTCGTACCTGCATCAAAAGCAAATGGCTTTGATGTGAACGCAGCTAGTAAAGTCACTAATTATACAGATATAAATAAAGGCCAATATAGTATGAGTTTGGGAACTGGTAGTAGAGATATAGATGGAAGACTTATCACAAATGGTGAAGAATATCGTGTGTATATCTTGTCCGTAGGTAATGGAAATTCCAAGGCAATGTATAACTTATCCAACCCATCTTCTTCTATTACTTTAGTGGAGCGTTTAGCACCTGTAACGATAGAGAAAGTGCAATTGAGTGTTCAAGGGGACAAAAATAAGTATTCCGATATTACAGTTAGCTTCGATGTCAAAAACGGACAAAATGTAACGGAATATAGAGTGTTTATGTTACCTAAAAATGAAGCAGATAGTTTCAAAGAAAGTGATGCCATGAACAATACTAATAGTACAAGAATTTATCAGAATGGTCTCTCCAATGTGAGTCAAAGTCTAAACATAGATTCGGATGCATTTGGTAAGCCACTCACGACTTCCACAGAATATGTGGCTAAGGTTTTAGCTGTAGTAAAAGGAAATTATATACTATCAAATACGTCCATTAATTCAGTGCTGCTTATGGCAAAACCTGATAATACTAATGGTGAGACGTCAAAAGAAGCTCCAGTTAACCAATAAACAAATAGTTTATATAGAAGGGACTCCCAATGGGAGTCCCTTTTTGCTGTATGGATAATGCTAGGATCATTCAATTATTTAGACAAATCTATTTTTTTATTTAATAAGTAAACTGTCAGTCCACCAACAGTCATAGACAATAATTCTCCAATCCCCACTGTGAACCATGTAGCCCAAAAAGGGAGGTCATAAAGAATGGTTAATTGCCCAGCAACCGTAAACATAGATACAGCAAATATTAGTGCTGTCACAACCATTTTTCCAATGTCATGGGCGATATGCTTTGTAATACTCCTACAAAGTAATAAGACTAGGAAGGTGGCAATCCCACCAATCGGCACATCTACTATCCATGTGGGCGACATGAAATTTGCAAGTATAACGCCTAACGTCACTGCTACTACATAGCGCTTATTGTACAATGCCAGATAATTAAACATTTCTGACAAACGTAGCTGAACAGCGCCAAAGCTAATGACTGACAATAAAACCGTTACAGCAACATAGAGAGCTGCAACAAGTGCCGTCTTTGTCAGTTCACTTGCTGACATAAGACTTGAATCTTTTACAGTCGAAGTATTCAATTCTATTCTCCTTTGTAAAATAGCTAATCGCTATTTTAGTAATAACTACGACCAAAGGACGAGAGCTTAGCGCCCTATCTGAAGTGCCGTAGTGCAAGCAATTTTACTTACTTGCGTATTATAGCAGAAGAATATCTGAATGAACAATGCTACTTGGTCAACCAGCCGCCATCGATCGGCAAGACAGTGCCATGCATATAATCTGCTGCTGAGCTTGCTAAAAATAAGGTTAGATTTGCCACCTCTTGAGGTTGTGCCCAGCGACCAGCTGGCGTTTCCTCTGCCACCCAGTTCGCCATTTCCCCATCTCCTTCAAAATCTGCCTGATTCATCGGAGTTTGAATGGCTCCAGGAGCAATTGCATTTGCCCGTATTCCCGCTCTACAGTAATCTAAAGCTAGCTGCTTCGTGTAGCCAACAATGGCATGCTTAGAAGCTGTGTAGGCTGCTCCTCCACCACCAGCAACAAGTCCAGCAATCGAAGCCATATTGACAATCGTACCAGCTCCTCGTGCAACCATATGAGGCAAGATTCTATTTGTCACAAAAAACGTTCCTTTGACATTGGTGTTCATAATTTTATCCCACAGTGCCTCGTCCGTATCAAGCGTTTTTGCAAAGCCATCTAAAATACCTGCTGTATTACATAAAATATCAATTTGTGTAAATGAAGAAATAGCAGCTTCGTACGACTGTTCCACATCTTGTTGGCTACAAACACTTCCTACCATATAGGCAAAATGCTCCGGATATTGCTGCTGTAATTGGACTAACCCTCGTACCTCTATATCAAAACCAAATACATACGCGCCATTTTCTAAAAATCCAAGTGCTTGAGCATATCCAATACCTGATGCTGCCCCTGTAATGAAAACAGTTTTATTTTTATATTCTTCGAACTTCATAACAAGTCTCCTTACAAAAAGAAGCCACCTCAAAATTGAGATGACTTCTCATATTATTATTCAACGACAATCCAATCTTCTGCTAATAAATCACATACTGTAGGCGTGAACATTGTGTAGCCTTCTCCGCGTACATTAATCAAAAAATAAGGGTTTAAAGTCTCACCATCGTGTTGGCTTTGACCAACTAGCTTCACATATAGTTCAGCACCGCCCCAACCTTCACGAATACCTTTATCTCCTGCTTTAAAACGTGGTAATATTTCTTCAAATGTCATGTCTTTCATCCTCTATTCCCATCCATTATCGCATTAGTATACTGGATTTTAGTTAGGTTGACAACTATGGTTAGCATTGCTTTTTCATCTGTACCTGCTCTGTCGTCACCTTTAGTCCATTTTCCACTAAATAGCTCGTGGCTGGACTGCTAGCTAAGAAATTAACGGCTGTTATATTCACCTTATGAGCTGTCACACTGGCTAAGAAGCGCGGCAGTAATTGGATATTACTCTCTTCTACTACTTCCAATTGATAAAGAATGACCTGCTCCAACTCACCCTGTTTATCCCATGCTGTTTTATATAACATATAGCCCAGCACATCATTTGCTTCGTTATAGAAAACCCTAGCCTCTCCCTGCTTAACGCTATGCCAGCTACATTGCCAAGGAACATCTTCCTGATAAAACGGCACATGAGGTAATTGCTCTGGGCGAATTATTTCTACTCGAATTGCTGATGTATGTTCTACCTTCGCCTCATATTCCCCACTTAAAAACTGAAGTTGATCAGTTATAACATAGCCATATTTTTCATACAAAGCAATCGCTACCGAATTTTCCTTTATTGCTTCCAGTGTGGCAATTTCAACATTTTCTCGTTCATAAATAGCTAGAGTTTCCTCCATTAATAATCGTGAAACGCCTTTCCCACGATAATTAGGCGAAATACCCGTTCCCCCATTCCAAGCTATTTTCTTGCCATCCATGTGACGAAAACCGTTCACGACAATACCAATTGGTTCATTATGGTCAAAAGCGACAATGGAGTGCTCAGCTGACAATCCTTCCCCAACAAGCCGCTGTAAAAACATCTCTGCTGTCATGTGGATTGGCACAAAGTATCCTTCAAAGCCTTTGTTCCACGCCCGTAATACTTCCTCTAATGTACATTGTGAAACTGTTTTAATATTCATCGTTTCCTCACCTCAAATGGAATCTAATTTTGCTAAATCTTCTAATGTCATTTTCCCCAAAACTTCATATCCTTGACCTAAGCCTTTAGGTTTTACAACAACCGTGCCCATATTCGAGATGTCCCCTAGTCCCACATTTTCTGGAAAACTATGACCAATCATTACTCTATTGATTCCCTCTGGAGGTTTCATTTCCAACATAGATTGAAAAGCCATTAAAATTGTATTTTGTTGAACATTCGAAAGATTTCCACCTAACATAAAGATCTCAAACAAAAAAGGGTCAATCTGTACTTGAACATTTGGAAAAGCCAACTGAGCTGTTTCAATCGTTCGACAGAAAGGACTTGCTGTGATAGGCGCAAGGATGGGAATTTGCCAATAACGTAACATTTGGCCATAATAAATAGCCTCATGACGGCCTTGTTCTGATAAATTTCTTTGATACTGACAACTTTGAAATAGACCATTAGCTTGATCTACACCAACTGTTGCAGTCCCATGTCTTGCATATAAAATAAGTCCTCCCTCTTTTAATAATTTCAGGAGATCCTTTTCCAATTCTTTCATCCCCTTCATTTTATCACTTTATTCTTTGTAATGTATGTCTTACAAATAGAAAAAAGCTCCCTATTTTTCAGAGAGATTTTTTCCTCTATATAGAAATAATGAAACTATCGATTTCCGCATGAGTCGCTGCTCCTCGTTCCCCTCAACTTTTATATACAGTACTTTATCTACAAATTTTGTCGAAAAGATTATATACGACTGGCACCTATTCTTTTTTTATGTGACCTTTGTTTTAGAAAATTTTTGAATTTTCCATGAGTATAGGAAATGAGACATAAAATGTGCTGTTTCACCTTTTTAGTTTACTTTCTTGTAAAGGATTATTAAACTAGTGTTTACGGTGTGTAATTTTAAAGTCATATTGATTTTGTGTTTTAATTTATGTAGGATAAACAAGCATTGTTTGGTTTACAAACAAAAAATAGAGTTAATTAATATTCTAGAATATTAATAGATGAGGAAGTCCCGAGTAATATGAAAAATCGAAAAATAAAGCTTATATTAATTCTATCCACAATTTTATTATGTTTGTTTACAAGTTTAAACATCATTACCTCCTATGTAAAAATTAAAAAGACCGTTGAAGAATCAATTGCTAATCAAAGTCTTGAGGCTGCTAATTCCATTGCTTCTTCCATCGATACAATTGCTTATCAGCAATTTTTGAATAATCCGCAAAAGAATGATTATTATTGGGAAGTAAGAAGTTACTTAAATGATGCAAGGGTAAAGCTAGGTGCATTATTTGTTTATACATTACAGGTGGATAATCCAAAAGTTTCAAAAGCAATGGTGATGGGTCTGCCAAGTGAACTAAAAAAAGGATTTGAAATAGGTGAGGTTTGTACTGTTCCAGCTAAACAAGTAGAAAAAGCCTATCATGGTGAAACCTATGTCACAGAGGTAATCCATGATTCAGTCCATGGTTCTTATTTATCTGTTGGTGCGCCAATTAAAGATGATACAGGCAAAATAATTGGTTACCTAGGCATTGATATAAGTGCAGATACATTGAATGGTATTAAAGGCAAAGTAATTGAAGATAACCTATTTATTTTTATTTTCAATGGTGTATTTATTTTAATTGTTGCTGGTTCTTTTTTATTTTTACAAAGATGGTACCAAAAAGAGGTAGCGAAGGAAGTAGGAGCTACAGAAGACACTTACCAAGCAGAGATCAAAACGTTGATTACTTCGGTGTCATCGTTACGTCATGATTTCACGAACCATATCCAAGTTTTACATGGCCTTTTACAGTTAGAAAAAACAGATCAAGCAAAACAATATTTAGCATCACTGTCTAAAGAAGTACAAGCGATTAAATCATTAAAATTAAATATTGACCATCCAGGTTTATCCATATTATTACAAACGAAAAAGCTAACAGCACAGAATCATAATATTGATATGGATTTTACCATCTCTCAGGGCGATTTTAATAAAATTAAAACGACCGATTTAATCAAGATTCTATCGAACTTAATTGACAATGCGATTGATGCTGCGAATGAATTGCCTGAGGGGCAACGTAAAATTATGATTTGTTGTCGAGCTGATGAAGGACAATATGAATTTAAAATTACGAATACAGGACCGAATATTGTAGACGCAAACCAAATCTTTAAACAAGGATTCTCTACGAAAAAGCATGAAAATGGTAAAATTCGAGGGCAAGGACTATTTATTGTGAAAGAAATTGTCCATAAATATCATGGAGATATTTCGATTGAATCATCGAAACACCTTGAAACGACTGCCATCGTCCATATTCCTTTTAAATAGCTACAAAATGTAGAGAGCTTTAGACAAACGCCATTGAGAAGATAACTCTCAATGGCGTTTGTTGTTCTTCTTCTCTTTCACATGCGTAGAAATAGAAGTTCAGCACTAAGGTTTCTTAAAAGTTGATTGGTACTAGGGGTAACAGCTCCTACGGAAATAGGAGAGAAACAGCTCCCCTCCCATAGTGGCAAGTTAATGTAAAAAAGACTGTAGACAATCTCTAATTTTTTTGAGCTTGTCTACAGTCTGATGTCTGGTAATGGTCATACACCCTGATCTTTTTTTGTTTTATTATTAGCAGTTCTTGTCCTGTCCTGTGATTTTAGGAAGGAAGGACGTAGACTATAGCCCTTCGGCGATAAACGCAGTAAGGATTTTCCAATATTACCCTTTTCAAAATCTGCACTAAAATTAATATAGGGCACACCTAGAACACGCATATTTGCTGCATAAATGATAATGAAAAATACTGAAATAAAAAATCCAAATAGACCCAAAAAGGCTGAAAATAAAATGATGATTAACCGGAAAATACTCATTGCGGTCACAAAGGCTTGATTGACCAGTGTAAATGCAGCAATGCTTGAAATTGCAATGATAACAATCATCGAAGGGCTTGTCACACCAGCTTTAATCGCAGCATCTCCAATAATTAACCCTCCAACAACACTGATCGAGCCACTGATGGCACTAGGCAAGCGTAAGTTGGCCTCGCGGAACATTTCAAACATAAATAGCATCATCATTATTTCTAGTATCGTCGGAAATGGTAATCCCGTTCTTGATTCAACCACTGTCGCAAGTAGAAGATATGGGAGCTGCTCTTGATGATAAGTTGTTACGGCTAGCCAAAAACCAGGAAGTAACATACTGATCAGTATCCCAAATATTCGGAGCACCCGTTCCATTGAACTGACAATGATCGGATATTCATTGTCCTCAGATGTTTTAAAGAGCAGCATAATATTAGCGGGAATAATCATGGCGTAGGAAACGCCATCGATCATTATTAATATTCGTCCCCTCATTAATGCTTGAAGAGCAAAATCTGGTCTTCCCGTATAATCGTGTCTAGGGAGAACTTTTGCCGTTTGTTCAATTGCCTCCATTAGCAAATCACCATTGACGACAATATCTGTATCAATTTTTTGTAATTGTAATCGGATTTGTTCTAGCATATTTAAATTCACAATGTCTTCCATATATAAAACGGCTACCGTTGTTTTAGAGCGTTGACCGATTTCTAATGTTTCTACACTAAATGAATTTGTAGGTAAACGTTTTCTTAATAAAGCTATATTAATAAATACATCTTCAATAAAATCATCTCTTGGTCCCTTTACAACTAACTCAAGCGTTGTTTCCCCCGTCTCACGATTAGGTCTATTTGAAATATCACTGGAATAAATCAAGTGATCTTCCTCAAAATATAATAAGACATGGCCCTTGTAGACTCTTGTAATTATATCCTCCTTCTTAGTGACCTTTTGTAAATAGGGAACGTGAAGATGCTGTTCAATTAGCTCCTCTAACGTTTCATCAGAACCACTATTAAATAAGGATTGGACACGTTCGACCACAACTGTTTGAAGGAGTTCTTCGTCTATCATGGCATCACAGGTTATCATATGGACCGTATGTTGCTGAAATTTATACTGTTGGAATATTACATCAGCAGAGCGTTGAAATAGTGATTTCAACATTTTCAAATTCATCATTTGTTCCATTGAAATACTTCTCATCTCCTACTGAGCCTGCTCAAGTTTAGTACATTTATGAAAACTTCGACATGTAATAAATATACTTAGGCATATTTTTCCCATGGACATAAAAATTATTCAAGAAACAAATACTGTTATAACCTATTCAGGATGTCTTTAGCCAATCATTTTTTGTAGATTAGCCATCTCAATTGCCGAGATCGCGGAGTCATAGCCTTTATTACCTGATTTTGTTCCCGCACGCTCAATCGCCTGTTCAATATTTTCTGTTGTAACAATACCGAAAATAACTGGCACATTGGTTGTTAATGAAACATTCGCAATACCTTTGGCAGACTCATTACATACATAGTCATAATGTGTCGTAGAACCACGAATAACAGTACCTAAACCAATAATGGCGTCATATTTCTTTGTCTCTGCTAATTGTTTCGCAATGAAAGGCACCTCAAAAGCTCCTGGCACCCATGCAACATCAATGGAAGCTTCATCTACACCGTGTCGTTTTAACCCATCCATTGCACCATCTAATAATTTACTTGTAATAAACTCATTGAATCGACCTACGACTACTGCAATTTTTAAATCCGTCCCAATTAATTGTGCTTCAAATGTTTGACCCATTTTTTTATATCTCCCTCGTTTTTAGTTTGTTGTAAATGATTGACTACGATAAGCGGCTAACGCCTCAATAGAAATCATTTTTAATCCATGATGTGCTGCATACTTTGTCAATTCATCAAAGCGCATCATGTGACCATCGTCTCCCATAATTTCACAAATTACTCCAGCAGGAATACTGTGACAAAGCTTGGCTAAATCAATGCTCGCCTCCGTATGGCCTCTTCGCTCTAAGACACCATTATCCTTTGCGATTAGTGGAAAAATGTGTCCCGGTCGACGAAAATCAGTTTTTTTTGCCTGAGACTCCAGCATCTTTTGTATGGTGAAAGCTCGCTCAAAGGCACTAATCCCCGTTGTTGTGTCCATATGGTCGATACTTACGGTAAATGCAGTTTGATGGTTATCCGTATTATGCTGAACCATTGGGTGCAGATCTAATTTATATGCTAGCTCCTGCGAAATCGGTGTACAAATTAGACCTTTTCCATAAGTCGCCATAAAGTTTATCGTTTCCGGAGTGATAAATTCAGCAAGCGCTAGAAGATCCCCCTCATTTTCCCGATCTTCATCATCCACTACGACGATCACTTTCCCTTGTTTTAAATCCTCTATGGCATCTTCAATTGCATGTAGCACTATTTTTCATCTCCTCATTATGTGATCTTAAAAACCGTGTCGTGCCAAATAATCTCTTGTTATCATTGACTTGCCTTGCCCATTTTTCAAGTCGTTTAAAATATATTTACCGACTAAATCTGTTTCAATATTGACGAATGCGCCCATTTTTTTCATACCTAAAATCGTTTCCTTATAAGTATGAGGAATCAGTGAAATAGTGACTTGATTCGTTTCAACCTGAAAGATTGTTAAGCTTGTGCCATCAATCGTTATAGAGCCCTTTGGAATACAGAAACTTGTTAGTTCCTCAGACAATTCGATATCAATATAAACCGCGTTGGCCACTGGACGCTTTCGTAAAATCTTCCCAATGCCATCTACATGACCAGCAACAAAATGCCCCCCAAATCGCCCGTTAGCAGGCATGGCACGCTCCAAATTAACCGGATCACCTATTGTCAGCTGATGTAAATTTGTAGCTTTGACGGTTTCAGGCATAACATCCATCGTAAGCTCTTCATCCGTAAAATGGGTCACCGTTAAACAAACACCATTGACTGCTATACTGTCCCCTAACCCTACATCTTCAGCAACTTTAAATGATTGAACCGTAATTTTCATACTGTTCTTATTGCTTTGCAAGGCTTTAATAGTGCCAATATCCTCTACAATACCTGTAAACATTTCTTCACCTACTTTCACACTGATCTTTCGTAGCTTCTATCCATCGCTTTTGGGTTTCTATCCGTCTCCCTTCTAAAGCTTATATAAAACGAAAAACCCCTTTGACAAAGGGGTTTTGGGAGTATAAGACATCAATAAATAAGCCTACTTGGATATTCATTTTTTCCATAGACTATTATCTTATTTGTTCTTCTCCCATCCAGACTATCACTGTCGGTTTTGGATTTGCACCAAATCAGCTTGCGCTCACGGACTTTGAATTTCTTCATCACCGCCGATTGGGAATTTCACCCTACCCCGAAGAACATCTTCTATTCAATTGATTGGCTAAAAAAAAACTTCCCAACATATTTGCGGGAAGCAGTGTCATAAATGCATAGTCAAATAGACCTTCTAAATTAAATTGAATTTAAAAAGCTCGCACTTATACCCTTCTCCCATCCAGACTATTACTGTCGGTTTTGGATTTGCACCAAATCAGCTTGCGCTCACGGACTTTGAATGACTTCATCACCGCCGATTGGGAATTTCACCCTACCCCGAAGGATCATTTTATTTAGCTAGTTCTTACGATAACACTATTTAATTATATTATCTATACTTCTGTCCGTAATTTTTTTAAAAAAAGCACCACCTCTTGCTATAGAGGTGGCTGCTAAGTCCTTTAATGGTTTATTTTTTGAACATAATCATCATAATTTCCCGAAAAGGCCGTCATCCCAGTTGGTGATAATTCTAACAATTTATTCGCTAGCTTATTAAGAAAATAACGGTCATGAGAAATACATAATAATGTGCCGTCAAATTGCAATAGAGCCTCCTCCAATACTTCTTTGCTAAATAAATCAAGATGATTGGTTGGTTCGTCCATAATAAGCACATTTGCTTTTTGCAAAATAAGCTTTGCTAAGGCTACACGTGCTTTTTCCCCACCGCTAAGGGAGGCTATCTTTTTAAAAACATCTTCTTTCGTAAATAAAAAATTACCGAGTACTGATCGTATTCTTGCCTCATCCACCGAAGGAAAAGGACCCCAAACTTCGTGTAATATTGTGTTATTAGGATGCAATGACTCTTGCTCCTGATCATAATAGCCTATTGTCACACCATTCCCCCATGCGATAACGCCACGGTCTGGTGTCAATTCATGTAATAACGCCTTTAATAGCGTTGATTTCCCAACACCATTGGGACCTACTAATGCAACCCGATCGCCTCTATATAAGGAAAACTCAATATCTTGCACTAATGTTTTCCTGCTATTTTCTAGCTGATAGGAGAGCACTACATCTTTTACCTTCAACACTTCTTTATGTGATTTCTTATCTGTAGCAAATGCCATTTGTGCGTGTTTTAGATCCTTGTGAGGCTTTTCAAGACGACTTATTCGTTCAAGCTGCTTCCTTTTATTCTTGGCGCTTTTTGAGGAAGTAGCCATCGCAATATTCCGCTCAATATAATTCTCCATTTTGGCGATTTGCTGCTGCTGCATTGTATATTTCTTTTCCATTAATTCGCGATTTTTCGCCTTGCTTTCCACATACTTAGAGTAGTTACCGCTGTATGTTGTTCCATGGGTACGTTCAATCTCATAAATTTCATTGACAAGGGCATCTAAAAAATAACGATCATGAGAAATAACAAGAATAGCCCCCTGATAGCCCCGTAAATAGCTTTCAAGCCAGTTTAAAGTCGCAAAATCCAAATGATTAGTCGGTTCATCTAACAGCAACAAATCCGGCTGCTCTAATAAAATTTTAGCAAGTGCCAGTCTAGTTTTCTGTCCGCCACTTAATGATGCGACAAGTGTGTTTGTCGGCGTACTCCCAAAGCCCATTCCATTTAACATACTATTTATTTTTGCCTCGACATCATAGCCACCTTGCTGTGAAAACCAATCTGATTTTCTCTCATATTTCTTCATAACTTGTTCCAGCTTTTCAGGGTCATTTATGCAGGAAGGCTCACCCATCTGCATTTCCAGCTCTCGAAGTTCCTTTTCAGCCTCTTGAAGCTCAGTAAATGCGCCAAGCATTTCTGTCCAAATCGTATGGTCTGGCTGTAACCCACTATCTTGTCGCAAATAACCTAGTTTAATTCCCTTCCCTATAAAAATGTCCCCTTCATCATAAGAAAGATCCCCTGTAATGATCTTTAGTAGTGTTGATTTTCCTGCTCCATTTACACCTATAAGTCCAATCCGATCGCCACGTTCCAATTTCATTGATATCTTTGAAAGAATCGGATCTCCCAAGTAGCTCTTACTAATTCCATTTAATTGAAGTATCATTTTTTCAATCTCCTTATTTATTTTATCCATTACTACTAAGCTAATTGCTCAAGAAATAAATGGACATATAAGGTTACACATCACTTTTCACTCCTTTCAAACACAAAAAAAGGCGCCGTCATAAACGGCACCTTACAAACATCCCTATAATCAATAGGGCATGTTAAATTTTACAATTAAACAAAAAAACGCCGTTACGTACCGGCGTCTAGCAATCTATTCATCCCATTTAATTGGGCATCAATCTGTTAGAAATAAAGAAGGCAAAAAGCACCGGAATCTGTATCGATATGAAATTTGCTTAAAAAAGGGCACACTTCTCCCTTAGCCAGCAAATCCCCACAAAGATTGTAAGATTTTACCTCTGATTCAGTTAAACCTTTCGCACAAACAGTTTCCAATCACTTCGCCCTCCCTTCGAATTTATAATACCAATTAATCTATCATATTTTTTTTTAGAATACAAATGTCCTGCCGCATTTTTATAGTATAAATGCCTTGGAATATATCATTCCTATCGTTAAACTTGAGAATATATTGGAACTTACTATTCTTAAAATCGTTCCTGTACAAGTGACTATTCAGTCCACTAGTTTGGAGGTCATTTCATTGCAATATTTAAGAAACATAACGTATAAACAACGTATTTTCTACGCCTTGTTATTACTTGGCTGTGCCCTTTCCATTTTTTTCGTTCATCATAATGAACAATTTTATGATCGACCCATTGCTGAAATTCTAAAAGTCAAAGTGGCAGATTCTGAGCCAATAACAGATATGTATGATAATGACGATATGTTGTATACACAGCAAATGAAAGCTGTGCTTAAAAATGGGCAGCACAAAGGACAAATAATTGATTTGACGAATGACTATTCTTCATCCGGAGCTTTTGATCAGGAATACCATGTCGGCAATGAAATCTTTGTCGCCATAGATGAACATTCAACAAAATCAGAGTTAACGGGCTCTATTCTCGATTTGAAACGAGATCAAACAATTATGATGATCGCTTGGATTTTTATCTTTGCGCTACTTATCATCGGTAAACGACAAGGTTTATTTGCCATTATTAGCTTAGTCATAAATGCCTGCATTTTAACATTTGCATTAGACCTTTACGTAAAGCATGGCAGCCTCAATTTATTATTCATAAGTGGGGTTTGTGTCCTATTATTTACCATTATTTCGTTGTTACTGATTAGTGGTTTGAAGACGAAAACATATGCAGCGATTATATCTACACTTTTAGGGACAATGATAGCCCTCATAATTAGCACAGCTGTGATGTGGTTAACAGGGGAAAACGGTCTACGCTATGAGGAAATGCAATTTTTAACACGTCCCTACCGAACCGTCTTTATGGCTGGTTTATTTATTGGTTCACTTGGGGCTGTTATGGATGTCGCCATTACGATGTCTTCTTCTATTTTCGCCCTATATGAACAAGATTCTCGTATTTCTTTACAAGCTTTAAAGGCATCCGGTCATGAGATTGGAAAAGACATTATGGGTACCATTACAAGCATATTATTTTTCGCCTATATTTGTGGCTCCATACCAATGGTCATACTCTATTTGAAAAATTCCTCTACATTAGGACTGACACTATCCTTGAACCTTTCTTTAGAGCTAGCTCGTGCCCTTGCAGGGGGTATTGGAGTAGTCCTCACCATACCTATTAGTCAATATACCGCTATTTTTTTCATTAATCGAAAGAGGGTGAAGGCATGAATGTCATCGTTGTATTGGCAGGCATTTTATGTTTATTAATGGTGGTAGTTGGAGGAAAGCAAGGACTACGCTCGTTTCTTTCTTTATTTTTAAATTTCGGCGTGCTATTTGTGACTATTTTTCTTATGACAAACCCTAAAAATAGCCCTATCATCCTGACGTTTATTGCGTGCACTGTTATCAGTTGCATTAGTTTGTTTTATATTAATAAAACAAATAGTAAAACCATTACAGCGTTTATTTCCACAATGGTGACGATCGTTGTTTTATTGTTTTTTATTACGTTAGTAACGAAAAAATCGATGATTCAAGGCTTTGGCGAAGAATCAACGGAGGAAATAAGTATTTTTTCCCTATATATTGGTGTGAATTTCGTGCAGATTGGTGCATCGGTCATTATTATGAGTACGATTGGTGCCATTATGGATGTTGCCATTTCCATCGCGACTTCGATGCATGAAATTTTTTATCATAATCCTTCGATTAGTAGAAAGTCACTGTTTACCTCTGGATTAAATATTGGAAGAGACATTTTAGGAACCGATACAAATACTTTATTTTTTGCTTTCTTTGGTGGCTATTTAAGTTTACTCATATGGTTTAAGGATCTCTCTTATTCAATTGGCGAAATCGTCAATTCCAAAGTATTTAGCGCAGAAATGATGACGATTTTTTGCGCAGGCATCGGCATTGCCCTCATTATTCCTATCGCATCCTCCGTCAATGCATATTATTTAGTTAAAACACGAGAAAAAACAGAATAGCACTCACATAGATACCATACCTATCTTTCGTCAGAGGGGCTGGGCTGTAGCTTACTGGGTGTCTCAAATGATTTTTGAGACGCCCTATTTTGTTGCATGATTTCCATTGCAAATGCCGTATTTTCTGATAATATTTACCATATGATGAATACAGAACTTTTAATAGGATTGTTGTTCCATATTTCATGCCCCAATCAAACGCCCATTCCATGTAACATTTTTTTGCATAAAACGTCAATACAACTAGATGATAAAGGAGAAAGTTTGCAATGAAGCATATAATTTTTGATTTTGATGGAACACTTGCAGATTCAACCGCCGTGTTTGCATCAGCATGGAATACGTTAGCACAAAAATATAAATTTAAAGGGATTGAATTAAAGGAAATTGATACATTAAAAAAATTATCGATTTCAGAACGTAGTAAATTATTTGATTTCCCGATGTATAAATTGCCTATGATTTTACCGCAATTTTACAAGTTATATCGCCAATCATTAAACGATGTTCATCTTTTTGAAGGGATGAAAGAAGTATTGCTAGAAATTGATAAAAGAGGTTATAAGATTTTGATTATCTCTTCTAATTCGAAGGACAATATTTTAGAATTTCTCAAAATGAATGGCATTGACTGTATTGCAGATGTCCTTTGCTCCAATCGTATTTTTGGCAAGGATAAAGTCATGAAAAAGTTTTTAAAGGAATCGAGTGTTTCATCATCTGAAGTAATATATATAGGGGATGAACAAAGGGATATTGTGGCGTGTAAAAAAGCAGGGGTACCTATTATATGGGTAGAATGGGGCTATGACGCAATTGAAGTCATACAAAATGAAGAGCCAGAATACAAGGTAGCGACACCTGAGGAAATTTTAGAGATTATTTAATAGGAGGATAATAGCCCTTTATCGGCTATTATCCTTTATATGTTTAAACTTTGATTTCGCTAATATGCAATAGCTTTTCAGCAGTATGGTTTACCCCTTTATATGCATCGCTTAATTCATGAATACTTATTGCAAATTGCTGGGTAAAGGCAGCAACTTGATTTGCGGAAACATTCACCTGATCAATCGATTGTTTAATGCTTTCTAATTGTTTCGTAATACTATTCGCACTTTCTGTACTGCTTTGGGACATTTTTTGTATTTCAGTTGCGACAACTGCAAAACCAAGACCATGCTCACCAGAACGAGCCGCTTCGATGGATGCATTCAAGCCAAGAATTTTAGATTTCATCGCTAAATCTTTTACTAACTGAACAATTACATTAATTTGTTCAATATCGCCTGCCATTGATTCTGAGAAATTTGATAATTCTCCTAAACGATTGGAAACATCTATACTGGCTGTAGCTAATTCTTCATTTGTGGCAGTCATTTCTTCAACCGCACTCGAAAGATCCGTCGCCAATAGACGCATACGATCCATTTTCTCATTAGAAATGATGGCACTTAATACACCGATGATCTGACCTCCATCAAAAATAGGCTGTGCCGAGGCGATATACGCCATACCAAACCCCTCTGCTCCTCGTTCCTCTTTAACGAATCGACCTGAACTCAACGCGACTTCCGTTGCTGTTCCCCGATATTTATGTACAGGTTCACCTACACCTACTTTTAAGTCAACATGCTTCCCCGGTTTATAGGCAAGTACTTTTTCAGTGTCTGCCACTATGACACAAGCATCCTCTGGGTATGTTGCCTGATATAGATCCATCGTCTCTATGACGGCCAGTAGTTTTGGATGCATTATCTATCCCCCTCCCAAATGTTTACTATATATTCAATTTTAACTATATCATGACACTTATAAAAAGACACCAACGTCTTATGGTGTCTTTTCGCAGCATTAACCCTTTGTCAATATTTCTACATATTTTTCAGCAGTTCGTATTTCGATCGTCAAAAAATCTTTTCCATAGGTAGTTTGAATTAAAAATGGGACATCACTAGTGTTCTGAAACCTGAAATCCAAGCTTCCATAGGAAACCGTAGCATCCCTTCCTTTTGGCACATATCCAATATCCAGAGAATGATGGTGACGTTCTACATACTTGACTTGTAGCTGATCCACTGCATTAAAGAGGGTCGAAGAAGTTTGACAAATACCCCCACCAATCCCCATTACCACTTTCTTATTTATAATTTCTGGTGCAGGCTGATAGCCATTTGCTTCATCACGTGGTCCGACCATCGTATTAAATGAAAAATGATCTCCACTACCAACGATGACATTATTAATGGCCTCGGCAGAAAGTTCAATATTTTTATTTCTTCCCACATCAGTGCTATTAAAATACGTCGTATAGGATGCCACAACGACTTCCTCTAAATAAGGAATGTCCTCAAATGAATACCCACTTTGCGTTAAATAAAGAGGTACTTCTACTTGACCACCAGTCGCAGAGGCTTCCAGAATTCTCTCCACTAATTCGCTTTCTTTTAAAATCATTTGTGGCCTTCCCTTGATTACTTTTCCTTCTTCATCCAATCGATCGAGCATCATTCTCTGGTCATAGCCTTCCATCTCATCTGTCCCTCGTGCTAATTCCTTTGCTAACTGCTCGATGTGCTGCTGATAGGCATGTATATTAGTCTCATAGCCACTATCCTTTGGTGAAATGGTTTCAATAATCGTCTTTGTCCTAGGATCTACAATCTCTACAAGAGCCGGCCCAATTTGTGGAACTTGCTCATAGCTAACTGGCTTTTTCATTTCTTCGATTGGCTGTTTTAATGGTTGATTTTCTTGCTCTAGACTTTGGTCGTTGTTCAAATTTTTTTGACAACCTACTAGTCCCACCATACATAAAACGCAAAATGCGGAAACTAACTTCCTTTTCAACATATACACCTACCTCTATGGTCATACTACAGAGACATCTTATTCATCAATTGCTTATAGTGTGTGGTTTTTGTAGATATTTATTTGTTTGTCGACAAAATGAACATTCCGGATTTACTTACTATGGAAGCTTACAGTTAATAAGGTAGGTTTTTTATTATGTAAAGTTGGGATAGCTTGGCACTAAGACATGTTATATGCAAACGGCCGCTACCCCAATATGATGTTTATCTCTTTCTTTTTAACACTCAATTTATAGACAGATTACCCCTGTATCTATACCAGTCGGGCCATTAAACCCTGGGATTACATCCACTACCATATTTGTTGCTATATCTATGACAGATACTGTATTGTCTGTTTGATTTGTGACATATGCAAAAGTGCCATTCGGCAAGATCGTTACTTGGTCAGGTGAAGATCCAACAGGAATTGTAGCAATCACCATATTTGTCGCTGTACTGATGACAGATACGGTATCACTACCTTTATTGACGATGTACAAAAGTGTTCCATCAGGTGTAATAGCTGTTCCTACAGGTCCTGTTCCTACAGGGATTGTACCAACTACTGTATTTGTTGCAACATTAATGATAGATACATTATTGCTATTTTCATTTGTAACATAAGCAAATTGTCCATTTGGTGTGAAGACAATTGACCTTGGGCGGATTCCAACAGGGATAGTAGCAACCACCATATTGGTTGTTGTATTTATAACCGATACATTCCCTGAATTTTCATTTGCCACGTAAGCAAACGCACTATTCGGCGTAAACGCAATACCTTGAGGTTGAAGCCCTACTGGAATAGTAGCCGTGACAGTATTTGTCGCTGTATCTATGACGGATACAGAGTTAGCACCTATTCCGTGATTTGAGACATAGGCAAGAGCTCCATTTGGTGAAATCGCTATACCAAGAGGCTCATTTCCTACCGGAATCGTAGCGACTACCATATTTGTCGCAGTATCAAATACAGTTACATTATCGGAGAAGAGTGCTGGCACATAACCAAACGCACCATTTGGTGTAATCGCTATTTCTAGTGGAGCCGTTCCTACTGGAATGGAAGCGACTATCGTATTGGTTGCTGTATCGATCACTGATACTCTGTTATCAGGAGTTGCTAACTGTCCAGCGTCTGTTACATAGACGAGATAGTTACAAGTCGGTGGTACTGGTAAAAATGGGTGTTTACAACGACAAGGGCAACAAAAACCGCAGCAATGGCAATGACAACCTGGATTTGATTTAAACTTGATCCTAAAAAATTTTTGTTCTTTTCCCACACTGAACAACCTCCCAGACATATAAGGCTACTATATGCCCACAAAATGGGGTTTCTTGTACATTCACCTAATCTAACTAGTGTAAAATGTGTTGATTAGTTGTTTACATGAGTTGCCCAGCTCCTTTAAATTATTTATCCACTAGTTTTTTGCGTGAGGGCAGGTAGGCTCTACACCGTTGAAATGGATCATGAAAAAGAGGAGAACGATGGACTCAGTTTTGAATGTCCATTACCATTACATTTAGACACCAAAAAACAATGAAAGATGGAAATGATAGGACTATTAACATACGAAAAAATGATAATAGTTTAGTACAATAAAAATTGTGGAACTTTTCTGAATAAAAGGAGGAAGTTAAGATGCCTCAAACATTATTATCTTCTAAAATAACAATGCCTCATCATTCACCCACTTTAATAGAAAGAACACAATTATTCGATCTATTCGATCAACATATACATGTTAAATTAACCATTTTACGAGCTCCAGCGGGTTATGGAAAAACCAGTATATTAAGTAGCTGGCTGAAAAATAAAAAAGAAACCACTGCATGGGTTTCCTTAGATGCTGCTGATAATGATCCTATACGTTACTGGACATATATTTTACACGCTATTGCGAGGGCTTCTAAAAGTGAAATAGATCAGATTCTGGCACCGCTCCTCAACTCGCAGGACCCTGCAACACTTGAATTTTTTATCTATTCACTGTTAGAAGAAATAAATGCCATTCAACAGCCCATCTCGATTGTATTAGATGATTATCATGTCATAGAAAATCCTGTGATACATCGACTCATGACACAATTCGTAGAGTATTTACCTAGTCATGTGCATATCTATATGTCCTCTCGTTCCGTCCCTGCACTACCAATAGTTAAGTGGCGAGTTAAGCAATGGATTCATGAAATCCATTCGGGACATTTACGCTTTACATTACAGGAGGTGAAGCGATTCTTTTCCTGCAAACATTTACCTACTCTCAACCACCAACAGCTGCAAACTATTTTAGATAAAACTGAAGGGTGGGTAGCTGGATTATTGTTAACTAGCTTTGCGCATGACCCTGAAATAGAAGCATTTGAAGAAGCTGCACAGCCCTTCATTTCAGAATTTCTATGGCAAGAAATTATTCATAACCTACCATCTGAAACACAACAATTTTTACTGCGCACTTCCCTATTACAGGAGTTGGATCCTGCTATTTGTGATCAATTGACCAAGCGGACAAATAGTCTTGAACAATTGGAGCATTTAGAAGCAAAAGGACTTTTCACCATTCGACTGCAATCCAAACAGCCCATATTCCGTTACCATCATTTATTAGCGGAAGCATTGCAAATGGAATTAACAAAACAATTTTCGAAGCAGGACATACATAATCTCGTTCTAGAAACTTCTCAGTTCATCTATGACCAAGGGGATTATATTTCTGCCATTGAATTAGCACTTAAACATAGACAATATGAACTTGCGACGCCATGGATGACCAATCACCTTGTCCAACTTTTTTTATCAGGTCAGACAGCAACGTTTATGCGGTGGTTGCACCAGCTTCGTCGTGACCACTATAAAGTCTCTTATGAAATGCTAGTCATTGGTTTTTTGACATCGATTTCAACCACGGAAGTTGAAGCAGCGTCATCTCTTATGGAGGAACTTGAATTGCGACAGCAGACTGAACATTGGATGGATCAAGAGGAACATGCGGCCATGACTTATATTTATGAAAGTGCAAAGGCTTTTGCTATTGTTGCCGCTGGTGGTGATTTACAGTTAGTGGAACAAATTATGAGAAAACAGCTCGCAAAAGGACATATCCCTTCTAGATGGGATCATGTGCCTATTCCCTATAATAGTTTTGAATATAAACTTTTACGAACAAGCATTGGCTCAAAAGGAAAACTTCAAACAATGGAACAAGGAGTAGTCATAAGTGAGCTTTTTCGAGAAACGTCTTTAAAAACAGCTAATGTTACTGCCTTTAGCTATGGTGTTGCCGCCGAATCGTTATATGAACGCAACTTAATAACGTTTACACATAAAGAAATTGAGATGGCGCTTAAGCTTGGTCATCAATTACAAGATCCTGGATTATGTATCCCCATGTATCTCCTGAAAGCAAAAATCTATATACAGCAAAATCAAATTAGTTCTGCTCGGGCTATGCTGACCCAGCTATTAGAGGATGTGACTGAAAAGCACTGGCGTACATCTATCCAAATTATGCAAGCCTACTGTCATATTATCGCAGGCGATAGTCATCAGGCTCATTTAATTTTACAGTCTACCCAATCAAAGCAACCCTTCTGGCTCTTAGTACACGCCCGTTTACTATTATTGAAGAAAATGCCGAACGAAGCCTTAACGATTTTGATTCAGGTAAAAATGAAGGGCCAGCAGGAAGAGCAAATTGCTACAATTATTGAAGCCACAATACTTGAAGCTATCTGTCAATACAGTCTAGAACACCAGGAACTTGCCTTAGAAACTTTACACGAGGCTTTCGAACTCGCAGCACCCTACTATTATGTTCGATCATTTTTAGATGAAAAGGATTTAGAGCCACTATTAGAAATTTATTTCGAACAGCTTCATCAGCGATGGGAATCCATTCCGACAGTTTATTTTAATTATCTGAAAGAAGGTACAACATTTCATGCAAAAGCTCCGGCAATGCTGACACAACGTGAAAAGGATATTTATGATTTACTAGTAGATGGTATAACTAATCGTGAAATAGCTAAGCGGCTGCATTTATCAGAAGGCACTGTTCGTGTTTATTTATCTACAATTTATAGTAAGCTAGGGGTCAACTCCCGAGCCAAGGCGATTGCCCTCAAAAAATATTGAAGCTTATAAAACGCATCGAGGACTGACACGGATGCGTTTTGCTATAAAGATTCATTTATTTATCTTTGTTATTTGTTCAAAGTTATTTAATATAATAATGTACCGTCCAAAGAAGATCCGGAGAAATATTAATAAATTCTAGTAAAAAAATGCCCAAACTCAGTCTTACCTGATTTGGGCATTTCTTCTTTTATTTTTGTATAAACATTTGCGTCCAGTAATTGCCATCCGCTACATAGCCTATACCGATATGTGTATAGTTCTTATTGAGAATATTGGCACGGTGCCCTTCACTGTTCATCCAAGCCGTTACGACTTCCTGTGCAGAGCGTTGACCTTTGGCAATATTTTCACCGGCTGATCGATACGAAATACCGAAATTTTTCATCATCGTAAATGGCGTTCCATACGTTGGGCTTGTATGGTCAAAGTATTTTTTATCATGCATATCTTGAGACTTGTATTTGGCTACTCTTGATAACTCCCAATCGTCTTGTAATGCTGAAAGACCTGCTTTGGCACGTTCCGCATTCACCAGTTTAATGACTTCTTGTTCAACACTTGCTTGTTCTTTTACAGGGACATTTATTTTTTGTCCAGGATAAATTTGATTTGGATTTGCAAGCTGTGGGTTTACATCAATTAATTCTTGTACACCCGTTTCTGTCTTCAATGCGATTTTCCAAAGAGTGTCACCAGATGAGACTGTATAGGATTCAGCCGCCATTGCCCCCACTGGTACTAATAATGAAGCTGCAATAACTGAAGCAAGTACCGCTTTTTTTACTTTTTTCAACATGTCTATCATCCTTCCTGTTTGCTCTCCTATTATCGTAAATAGTTTCTGAGCAATAATCATCACAAAATATTTGGAAGGATTTTTACAAATACATGACAGACGAACAATAAAAATCGACGAATCCCATTTTAACACCATTTATATTGATGCACCTTGTCATCAAGTTGCAATCTAATTGTCATTAACAAACATTACCATCTATATAAGTCAGCAATATTTACTGAATAATCCCTACTTCACTACTAATTTCCTCTTCATTTGGTAAATTAATAGAATATAGAGACCGTCATAAAAAAGGGTAGCCATAGAAATAATGGTAATCAGCGGCGTACGGAAATAAAGATAAAAGCCCACCGCAGCAAACAATGTTCCCATCATCTTACAGATAGCAATGCCCATGGATTGACCATCTAAATTCCCTCTACGCAATAATAAACCGATAAATAATCCTGACATCATGAGGTTTTGCAAAAACGCAGCGTACTTCCCTTCAAAATCCTGAAATTGATGAATAATCCCTAAAATCATCAACATGCTGAAAATTAAAGTGACCAAAAAAGAGGCATACAATAATTTTTTAGAGAGGATTCTCCGATATTCTGGTGGTGCAAAACGTAAAAATTGCATCAGTATGACGATATCTAATACGAGCCAAGTAAGCGTAATCAATCGTTGAAGGTCATTTTGTGGGTAAAGAAAAGTAAAGATAAATTCCCATGCAATATTGGCACAAATAGCAACCATAGGCATGCCGTATTTTTTATCCTTCCACCCTTTGTAAATAACTAATATATATGTAATGATCCAGAAAAGGCCCATGCCTAATTGACAAATTAATAAAATATCTAGTTGAGCCATCTTTTTATTCTCTCCCTCCATATATGATTCCCCATACTATATGTGAAGAAATCTATTCATTATGTCTAAAAGTTTGCTAGCAGGGTAAGGGAAAGGAGTAACAAATATTCAAAGGAATGGAACCTATACATTCGTAGTGGAATCCTATATAGTAAAGCGGGGTGATTGAATGAAATCAAAAATATATGTAGATAATGATCAATTTATCGCTGGTACTACCTTAAAGGATACGATTGAATTAGAGCACAATAATATGGCGTTGCATGTTTGCAATAATATCCATGATGTCATTGACAATCGTCAACAATTAGCAACAACATTAAACTGCGACCTTCAAGATTTTATTTGTACGGAACAAACACATAGTGCCAACTTCCATCGAGTGACATTAGCCGATAAAGGACGTGGCGCGGAGCAAATGGATACGGCAGTGAAAAACACAGATGCTCTTTATACAGTTGAGCCTAATTTATTATTATGCAGTTTTACAGCAGATTGCGTTCCTGTGATTTTTTATAATGCGGTCAATGGTTTAGTGGGTGTTATTCATTCAGGATGGCAAGGCACTATTAAAGAAATTACACCTAAACTGTTCAAGCATCTGTTGGAAGAAGAACAATGTCGACCAGAAGATTTTTACGTTCAAATTGGTATGGCATTAAGCCAGCAAAAATTCGAGGTAGATGCTGATGTTTATGAGAAGTTCCACAGCCTTGGTTATGCAGAGGAATTCATGTATTTTAATGCCGAGACGAATAAATACCATATTGATAATCAAAAAACGGTGAAAAAACAATGCGAGCTTGCTGGTATTCCATCTGAGCAAATCCAGATTGATGCCACTTGTACATTCCTTAGCCCTGATGGCTTCTCCTATCGTCAGGACAAACAGGCAGGCAGACATTTAAGCTTTATTATGCGAAAATCTTAAACAAACGAAAAGGACAATCCACTTCAATTTCTTAAGGATTGTCCTGTTTATTTTAACGTACCTGTACTAATGATCGATGTCTCGACATGTACTTCCGTTTGTAATTTGCCTATGACTTCCCTCGTTTTTTTGGTCGTCCACTTTCCATGATAGTACATTCTAAATTTTTCACTTAGCCCGCTAGGATCGACATCCATATTTTTAAGTTTATCTAAAAACTTAGTGATATCCACTTCTAGCTGCTTATTAACATCTTTCTCTAAGTGGCTAATACTTTCAATTGTATTCAGCTCATACTCTCTTGCTCCTTTATATTCACTTAGCGTTCCTTTAATCTTAAGCCGAATAACAAGCTTTGGTGATTCAATATTCTTATTACTTTGCATTTTGATAGAGCTCTCAATTAAATCTATCATCAATTTTTCCTCCCCATGTCCCTCATGTATATCTAAATGGAGAGGCGCTAGACTTTTTCTTCCTAGTAATGCCTGAACGATTAGTGCCTCCTCAGGCTTAATAACTTCATGCATATGATCCCCTTGAAATACAGCCACACCTTTAATTTCAATTTTATCATCGCGCTTTTCAAGATATGGAATGATCGTATCCGTCACTGGGTTCGTTATGGTATACATAAAATCATGAATATTCGTATTCGGATTAAAAGCCGTATTTATGCTCGGTTCCAATAAATCATTAATGTATAAATTAATGTTTGGTTTATCTGGATAATTTCCTTTTATAATTCCTTCTGCTTTGTCTTTCACAATAGCAATGAGCACTTTATTGCCCACCTCAGCATTTCTGTACAGATGCTGAATTACCTTTCGTATCTCTCCTTTTCGTGCAAATTCTTCATTAACGAGCACAACACGTAATTGGTTAAAGACAATCTTTTTATCCGAAAGCTTTTCGATTTCTACAATACCATTCGAAACTAGATCTGTAGATACTGAAAAGATTTGTGTGTTTTGTTGTGCCTCAGGTGCGTATTGAGGAATGGCTACCGTTAATTTCATTTGGTCTTCATCCATATAATCAAATGCCATAGTCCCCACCATACCTATATCCTCTAATGGTACCTTCAGCTCTTTTCTAGAACAACCAGCCAATAACACTAAGAGCACAAGTGTGATGCCTAGTAGAAGGTTTCTATTCATGGTTGCACCTTCTTTTTTCGAACTACATAGATCATACTTAAGAAGATAGGCCAAATAATTAGCATATAACCAATATAATTGCTTGCTGTAAAAAGTTTCTCTTGGAATTCTCGAGAAAATGGCATTCTAATAATTAAAAATATGATCGCTGCAATCACATATAATGGATAACTATTTTTCTTTTTAAACACGGAATCCACCCCTAATTTGGCACACCATACATAGGCTGTGGCCGTAGATAATATTAAAAATACCCATAATGTTATACCGATAATATCGATTCGTTCCACAAAGGTAAACTCGCCTGCTTTAAATAAATTTAAGACGGAAAACTCTACATTTTTCAGCTGCCATTCAGAATAATAGATGACACTTACTACTGTCGTGAAAAAACAGAGAAAAATACTAATCCAAATACCAATCAATGAATGGCGAAAGGCTTTTTTCTGATCGATTATATATGGAAAGTAAAATAAAATTAATTCATAGCCAAGAATTGATAAATACCCTTCTTTAAATGCATGAAAAAAATCGATCCCACTAAAATTAAATAAAGGAAGTAAATGACTTACCTCCCCCTTTTCAATGGCCCACCGTGTAAAGTAGAACATGCCAAGCGTAATAAAAAAAGTCATCATGCAAAATCTAGAGATGGATTTGATACCACCACTTACAATATAAATCAATAAAAGTAAGAAGCAAAGAACAGGCAAGGTGATCGTTTGCTCTTGTAACGCTGTACTTTGTATAAGATGCATATAGTTACTAATAATTCCTGCACTAAAGATAATAAATTGAATCACAAATAAGACATTGAGCCCTTTCCCTAACACTTTCCCAAGAAGAATTTCATTGATACGAAATAAATGGTCATTCGGGTATTTAGAACAAAGCCAAACCATTGGCCATAGCGTTAAGGTAGCAACTATACCGAATAATATGGGCATAAACCATTCAGTATAGCCCATAGCACTCAATTTTTGAGGCAATGACAGTATCCCAGTCCCAACCATAATACTCTGGGCCAAAAAAATGACGTGATAGCGATTTAGCATTTTTACGTTAGCTGCGCCCAAGGCTTTTTACCTCATTTCTCCTCTGTCGTTTTTTTCTGAACCCTTGAAATGCCCGACTTTTTCGTTAAATAGTTGATAGGAAATCTGATGACATTATCTAATAAATCCGTTGGTTTTCTCGGTATACCTGGCGTCATATAATGAGTTCCTAATGATTTTAAACTTAGTAAATGATGAATTAGCCAAGCAAAGGCAAGCATTTGTCCAAATAGACCGAATAACCCGGCGGATAAAATGAAAATATACCGTACAAATCGGCTAGTATTACTCATTAAGAAAATCGGTGGTAGGAAAGATAATAGTGCAGAAGTGGCCACCAACACAATGAGGATGTTACTAAGCAATCCTGCCTGCACAGCCGCAGTCCCAATTACTATACCTCCTACGATACCGATTGTTTGTCCGACTTTGGCAGGCATTCGAGAACCGGCTTCCCTTAATACCTCTACAATAAGTTCGATAAATAGCACTTCGATGAGAGGTGGAAAAGGAACTTTACTTCTCGATTCTTGAAGATTTAACAATAGCTCATATGGCAATATTTCTGGATGAAAGGTTAAGGCAGAAATATACATGGGCGTAATCATAATCGTTAAGAAAAAACCAAAGAAGCGCAGCATCCTTAGTAATGAGGCTGTGGTCCACCTGTTATAATAATCCTCAATTGACACGAACATTTCAAAAAAAGATGTCGGACAAACAATAGCTAATTGGCTATTATCCATAAACATGACAATCCGGCCATCAATAAGGTATCGACAAATACTATCGGGACGTACCGTCATATAATATTGAGGAAATGGTGATAGCGGATTATCCTCTATTAATTGCTTCAACACTGATATATCCGTAAATAAAGGGAATTCCACCTGATCAATACGATTCCGAAGATCATCTAAGTTTTTATGGTTCACAATATTATCCATATACATAATGGAAATTTTAATATTAGCCTCTGAACCAACAATACGATTTTCATTTTTCAGCTGAGCGCTTTGAATTCGTCTTCTCACTAGAGAAATATTGGTCTCCAAAGATTCTGTAAATGCATCCTGAGGCCCTATAACCGTTGATTCTGTTTCAGTATTTGTAATGGCCCTTGTAGGTGCACTATACGTATCCATACTTAAAAGTGCATTGGTTTCATGAAAAAACAGCAGTGTTTGCCCAGAGTTTAATTTTTTAATGACGCCTTGTATATCTTTAGGGTCCACATATTGAGCCATTTGATGAATTTGTTTAATATTATTGGTTAACGGAATAGATACCATTGTTTGTAACGTCATCTTTTCTATAAGAGAGGAAAAATAGATAAGGGTAACATCCCCTTCTTCTGTTGCAATCATATTTAGCTTTACATCATCTACATCATTTATTTCCTTCTTTAATTTAGCAACAAGCTGTTCAGGCATTTCGTGCATTCCGTTCAACCCCTTTTATTTCAACGAATACCAGTCCACATGTATTTTTTTATAGTTTGGCATGTTTACGAATGATTATGTAAAAAATATACTAGCAAAAATAGGCAAAAAAAAGATGCCTCTCTTTTTGAGAGAAGCATCTTTTTTGCTATTCGCCTTGATCCGTACTGTAGCGATTTTTGCCAATACCAAATGCATAATAGCTAATAGTTACAATTACTAAAAAAACAATTCCTACAATTAATGATATACGCGTATCATCATTAATCCACATGCCAACCAGCACCATGATTAAAAAGATAATTGTTAAATAATTCGTAATAGGGGCTAATGGCATTTTGAACGGGTGATTCGCTAATTGTTCACCTTTTACTTTTCTAAATTTCATTTGACTAATTAATATAATGAACCACGGTATCATTCCTGGTAAAACACTTGCACTATACACATAGACAAATAAATTCTGTGGTGCAATATAGCTTAAAATGACACCAATCACTAAACCAATTAACACGCCAGCTGTACCAAATAAAGGTACACCATTTTTGGAAAGCTTCGCGAAAAATTTCGGTGCTTGTCCATTCATCGCAAGAGTATATAACATACGTCCTGCACTATAAATACCACTGTTACAGCCAGACATAGCAGCTGTAATAACGACAAAATTAATAATACCTGCAGCAGCTGTAATACCTACCTTGGCAAATGTCGCAACAAAAGGACTACCGATAGTACCCAATTCATCCCACGGATACACTGTCACAATGACAAAAATAGCTCCGATATAGAAAATTAAAATGCGCCAAATAATACTTTGAATAGCATTCGTAATTGTCTTTTGTGGATTTTTCGCTTCTCCTGCTGTAATGCCAATAAGCTCTACGCCTTGGTAAGCTGCAACAACTAACGATAAAGCAAAGAAGAAGCCTGTCCAGCCGCCAGTAAAGAAGCCACCATGACTCCATAGATTTGACAAGCCAATTGCAATACCATCATTACCAAAGCCAAAGAAGATCAGTCCAACCCCTGCTACAATCATTAATATAATGGTTACGATTTTAATCATGGCGAACCAAAATTCAAATTCACCAAAAGATTTAACCGAGATAAAGTTTGCCACACCTAATATTATCATCGCAATTAGACCCGGTATCCATGCAGGTAAATCTGGATACCAATATTGCATATACGTTCCCACGGCTATAATTTCTGACATCCCAACAATTACCCATTGGAACCAGTTGCTCCATGCCGTTAAATAGCCTGCTAGGGGGTGAATATATTTATAGCCAAATGTTGCAAAAGAGCCTGTACTTGGCTCCATATAAAGCATCTCACCCATTGCTCTCATAATGAAAAATATAAAAATACCTGCAATTCCATAGGCAAGGAGTACAGAAGGTCCTGTCCATTGGATGGCACTTGCAGAACCCATAAATAAGCCCACACCAATCGTACCGCCAAGTGCGATCATTTGGATGTGACGTGCCTCTAATCCTCGTTGTAATTCTTTGTTGGCCACTCCATAACGCCTCTTTCCCTGTTGTTCTATCTACGTTGAATATACTTTAAAATCATAATCAATTTTTCTAAAAAAGACAATTGTATTTTTAGGAAAAACAAAAAATAATGTTTTTTTGATAGATTTAGCATAAGGAGTAGCGCCCTGACTATTAAGGTTCTGAATTTTCTAAATATTATAGTTTTTTCGCTTTATTTCGACAAAAATATTGACCCAATTATCAAAAAAGTATAATATTTTTACATATTTCTAAGAAAAAGAGGTTTGAATGTGAGTAAAATATTATTTAGAAGAAAGAAAATTGAGGAACTATTACAAAACAAAGGGACTATTCAACTAAAGAAAACGTTAGGTGCCTTTGATCTTATATTATTAGGCGTTGGCGCCATCGTCGGCACTGGTATTTTCATCTTGCCCGGAACAGTGGCAGCAACACATGCTGGACCTGGGATCGTTTTTTCCTTTATTATCGCTGCCATTGTTTGCGCTTTTGCTGGCATGTGTTATTCCGAATTTGCATCAAGCGTCCCCGTAACTGGGAGCGCCTATACGTATGGCTATATTGTCTTTGGCGAGATTATCGCGTGGTTGGTAGGATGGGCTTTGCTTTTGGAATATGGACTGGCTGTTGCCGCTGTTGCGACAGGATGGTCCTCTTACTTAAACTCACTTCTTGCTGGCTTTCATATCGTTTTGCCTCAAGCAATTTCAGGAGCCTTTAATCCAGCTGCTGGCACATATATTAATGTACCTGCGATTTTGATTATTTTTGCTACGGCATTTTTATTAACGCTTGGTATTAAAGAATCCACTCGATTCAATTCTTGGATGGTTTTCTTGAAGGTCGCTGTCATCTTACTATTTATTGGCGTAGGGGTATTTTATGTAAAACCTACTAACTGGGAGCCCTTTCTACCATTTGGCATAAGCGGCGTCTTCAGTGGAGCGGCACTTGTATTTTTTGCTTATTTAGGTTTTGATGCGGTATCTTCTGCTGCTGAGGAAGTTAAAAATCCTCAGCGGAATATGCCCATTGGTATCATCGGTTCTTTACTTATTTGTACGGTGCTCTATGTTGCCGTATCAATGGTTTTAACGGGTATCGTTCCCTATCATGCGTTAAATGTAAGTGACCCCGTTAGCTATGTGATGCAGATGGTCCACCAAGATTGGATTGCGGGAATTATCTCACTAGGTGCTGTAGTTGGAATGATGACTGTCATATTAGTTATGTCTTACGGAGGAACACGACTACTGTACGCATTAGGCCGTGATGGTTTACTACCAAAAAGCATGGCTGAGCTCAGTCCCAAATTTAAAACTCCCGTGAAAAACACATGGATTTTCGCAATACTAGTTGCCTTTTGTGCAGGATTTGTACCACTTTCTAAGCTTGCCGAATTAGTCAATATGGGTACATTAGTCGCGTTTACCATTGTATCCATTGGTGTGGTGTATTTACGTAAAAATAAAAATATTCCTTCTGGGGGCTTTCAAGTACCATTTTTCCCAGTCCTACCGATTTTATCATTCCTATTATGTCTCTTTTTAATATCACAGCTTTCTGTCCTTACATGGATTGCATGTAGTATTTGGTTCATCATCGGTTTGATTGTTTATTTGGTTTATGGTCGAAAGCATAGCGAAATGAATAAAGGATAAGAAAAAGGTGTCTCTCATAGGGACACCTTTTTTAATTTAATTGATGTCAATTCCCATAAATCTAGAGGCTTGCTCTGTTGTTACATAACGAACTGGCAAACATAAAAACCTCTATCCCATCCTTGGCGAATGAAATAGAGGTTACTTCGTTATTATAATAAGGTTTGTTCCTGTAATTTTGCTGTGAAATACTTTCGTGCATCTGCCGTTAGAATTTGTAGTAATGTCACTTCTTCCTGACGAGCAAATTCTACAAACATCCCACTTAAATTTTCGTAGACATATTTGATTTTAAAGCCGCTATCTAAATAATGATCCACTTTTTGTATTTCTTCTTTGCTTTGTTGGAATTCAGACATGCCATCACCTCACCTTCTTTTGAAAATGTCTTGATGTAGTGTCACTTATTCGGCACCTTTTATTTCTAGCAGAGGGTCTGGTTGCTCCACTAGCTCTTCTTCCTCTTGATCTGACACTGGCGCATGTACTTGTTGGCCAAATAATTCATCCAAATTATGTCCGACTGTAATACCTAAATACTTCGCATCACTTGGATCTTCTAGCTCTGCTTGAGGGTATTTTTTAAACCACCAATACTTCGCTAAGACATAATAGACAATTGCTCCTACAAAGAACCCTACTAATGAAGAATAAGTAGAAAAAATATTGGCGATAGCACCACCGATTACCCAGGCCACTAACCCGGCGATATTAAAACCTTTATAGTATTTAAATTGCCCATCTAATTCATAGAGTTCCTTGACATGTACACGGCGTTTGCGAATGAGATAATAATCCGCAAATAAAATCCCTACAATCGCAGTTAATATTCCACCTATAATCAATAGAACATTGACCATTACATCAAATAAACTCCATGGTTGAGCAAGAATACCAATAATCCCCGCAATAACAACCCCTACCCAAAAAGGTACTTTGGGGCCACCGATATTTGAGAAAATAGTAGCTGCTGGTACAACATTAGCAGACGTATTCGTTGACCATTGTGCTAACACAATCATCAGCAAAAGGACTCCTAAAATAAAACCACTCGCACTTTGTTGTAAAGCATTGATAGGGTCAGCAGATGCTACTGCCATATAACAAACTGCACCAATTGTAACAATAAATGTGTTCGTTATTGGCATAACAATTAATGAGCCCACGAGCTGTGTTTTATTCCGTTTGAACCAATTGCGTTCATTTTTAGGTGCTTTAAAAAAGCGAGATAATGATGGCATATCAGCTGCCAGTGTTGACCAAAAGCCCATGTTTGCCATGACCACTACCATAAAAGCTGTAAAGGCAGCAAAGCCCGTTGTTGGCGTTTCTACCCACGTCCAGATATTTTTCCCTTGGGACGTAGCATTATCAGCTAATGTGTAATACATCCAGCAAGAAATTAAAATAATGACAGGCGCTGCTAAATCAGCGAAGCGCTCAATGGACTTAATGCCGAGTGATGTATTAAAGAGCTGAAGTGCCGCAAATACAAGGAAACAAATAAACCAATTATCATAATCAAACAATAAATTTAAAATCCCATTTATCGCCAATGCTCCAAAATACGTATTAAGACCAAACCAACATGCGGCTGTTATACCCCTTACAAGAGAAGGAATATGAGTTCCAAATGTGCCGAATGGTGCACGCATATAAACAGGGAATGATAATCCATGCTCAATACCTATATCACCAATTAACGTCATAAAGACACCGATCAAACAGGAGCCTACCAAAGTAGCTAAAATAACCATTGGTAAGGATAAATTCATAATGGCTGAACCGCCAATTGCAAAAGCCGCTAAAACAATCGCCATTCCTATCCAAATCACCGCAAAACCAAATGTTCCAATATTTCTTTGTTGATGTGTCACTGGAAGTAAATCTGGGGATTTTAAATAATTCCCTTCACGTTCACGTTCCATAAAGTTTCTCTCCTTTTTTTCTAATTTCCGTGACAACCTACTTGAAGTTTTTCCCTCCTCCATCCCCACTTGATGAAGGAAGGTGGAATTTCGATTTTATTCATTTATCTTCATTCAGTTGGTGTTCGATAGGCTATAGCTCATCCCTATAAATGTCTACTACTGAATAAAGATGAAAAGTCTTTATTTTGAGAGACTGCTAATGAGCGATTGGCGTTCATTCCATGTCATTGGTGGAACGGTTGATTTACGTTCAACCATAGAAATGGCACCATCAACTGGACAAACAATAGAGCATAGATTACAACCTACGCAGTCTTCTTCACGAACTTTTAGTAATGGACGTCCATTTTCTGTATAGAGGTCAATACATTGATGTGACGTATCCTCGCAAGCAATATGACACTTGTTACAATTAATACAAACATCATTATTAATTTCTGCGACAATTTTATAATTTAAGTCTAAATCACCCCAGTTTGAATATCTTGAAACGGAGCGACCTACTAAGTCCATGACGGAAGCTATACCTTTATCATCTAAATAATTGTTCAATCCATCAATCATATCCTCCACAATACTAAAGCCATGGTGCATCGCTGCTGTACAAACTTGAACGCCTGTTGCACCCATTAATATAAATTCTGCGGCATCCTGCCAATTAGAAATTCCGCCAATGCCCGAAATCGGCATATTGACTAATGGATTGCGAGCACATTCTGCTACCATATTAAGTGCAATTGGCTTTACAGCTGGACCACAATAGCCGCCATGTGCTCCTTTACCAGCCACATGAGGAACTGTATTCCAAGTATCTAAATCTACACCTGCTAAACTATTTATCGTGTTTATCATACTTATGGCATCTGCTCCACCTCTAGTAGCCGCTTCTGCCGTAACTGTAATATCCGTAATGTTTGGTGTTAATTTCACAATGACAGGTGTACGTGCCGCTTCCTTTACCCAGTACGTTTGTTTTTCCACCAGTTCAGGGACTTGACCAGAGGCAGAACCCATACCTCGCTCTGCCATCCCATGTGGACAACCAAAGTTAAGCTCAAGACCATCAACCCCCACATCTTCTACACGTTTTACGATTTCATGCCACTTTTCTTGCTTTGGCTCCACCATTAAAGAGGCTATAATCGCGTGATGAGGAAATTTCTTTTTTGTCTCATAAATTTCTTGTAAATTTACTTCTAACGGTCGATCTGTAATTAATTCAATATTATTGAAGCCTGCTACACGCTGACCGTTAAAACTAACAGCCGCAAAACGGGAGGATACATTTAAAATTGGATCCCCCAATGTTTTCCACACGGCACCACCCCATCCAGCTTCAAATGCGCGTTGTACTTGATAACCTGAATTCGTAGGTGGTGCGGATGCCAACCAAAATGGATTCGGCGATTGGATGCCTGCTAAATTAATGCGTAAGTCTGCCATGTAAGCTCCCCCTTTATGCAATCTCACTTGGTTTTCTTAAACGTTCATGAATCTTGTATGCTGCGTCTTTTCCTTGCTGTACAGCAGTCACCACCATCGCTTCTCCCTGTCCATTGCCAAAGACAACGTCTCCACATGCAAACACTTTGTCATTGGACGTTTGCATTGTCGTCTCATCTATATCAACAACGCCATTTGTATGGGCTAAACCAAATGCTTCAATTAATGAAACGAAACGAGTTTGCCCAATGGCTTTAATGACAGCATCCACTTCAATGATAAAATTAGAGCCCTGCACTTCCTCTGGTCTTTGTCGACCATCAGGACCAGGTTCACCAAGCTTCATTTTCACGCATTCAATACCTGTTACCCTGCCATCCTCATTGCCAATAATCTTCTTTGGTGCTGTGAGCCATTTAAATTCCACACCATCCTGCTTCGCAAATTCATATTCAAATTTATAAGCAGTCATTTCTTTTTCCGTTCTTCGATAAAGTATTTGGACATTGTCTGCCCCTAAACGCACCGCACTTGTAGCACCGTCAATCGCTGTATTTCCGGCACCAATAACAGCTACATGTTTCCCTACGATATCATTTGTAAGCGGTCCCATTTTTGTTTTTCTGACAAACTCTATAGCATCGTGGACACCATCTAAATCTTCTCCCTCAATGCCTAGATTTGGAACAGCCCCCATGCCGACAGCTAAAATAACATGGTCATATTCTGCCAAAATTTCATCCGCGGTAATATCGACACCAACCGTCGTATTAGTTTGAATATCCACTCCAAGCTGTTCAATTTGCTCCACTTCCCAATCTACCACGTCATTAGGTAATCGGAACGCTACAATACCATAACTACCTAAGCCACCTGCCTTCGCTTCAGCCTCATAGATGGTTACTTGATAGCCAAAACGACTTAGTTCACGTGCCGCCGATAAACCAGCAGGACCTGCTCCAATAATGGCTACCTTATGACCATTACTTGGTCCCTGTTTAAATAGCTGAGCATTCGTTTCCATTGCCCAATCCGTTGCATAACGCTGTAACTCCCCAATTTTGATTGGCTTTGTTGAAGAATTTAAGACACACGCTCCTTCGCATAGTTCTTCCGTTGGACAAACCCTTGCACAGCTTGCACCAATAGGATTTGCTTCTAATATAGTCGTTGCAGAACCCTTCATATTACCAGATGCGATTTTTTTTATGAAATTTGGGATTTGAATACTTGTTGGACAAGCTTTAATACATGGTGCGTCATAACAATAAAGACAACGATTGGCTTCCTCAATAGCCTCATTCTTTGTCATTTTGTTTTTTAATTCCACAAAATTACGTTTAAGCTGCAAGGTCATCGCATTTTCTTGAATCGGAACCATTCCACATCCCCCTCATGTGTTCTTTTTTCCGTGCACCAATTACGAGACCGATTGTTTTGTTCTCCAGCCAAAACAATCGGTCCTAAACTGAAGGAAGCTAGATCTTCAGGGCTTCCGCAGCTACTGTTTTTAATGGACGTTTAATATATTGTCCGCTACCTAGTACACCAACAAATTCTTTATTTTTAATGACATATTCGCCACGTACTAGCACACTTACAGGCTCGCCAGACACTTCCCATCCCTCATATGGGTTATAGTCAACGTTCATATGGTGTGTTTTAGCCGAAATTTGGCGTTTCGCCTCTGGATCAAAAATAACGATATCTGCATCAGAGCCGATGGCGATTGTTCCCTTTTGCGGGAATAAACCAAATATTTTTGCAGCACTTGTTGAAATTATATCGACAAATTCATGAATCGAAATTCTACCTTTTGCAACGCCTTCAGAGTATAAAATACTGAAGCGATCCTCAATGAAAGGCCCTCCATTTGGAATTTTTGAGAAATCATTTAGGCCTAACTGTTTTTTACCCTTAAAGCTAAAGGAGCATTGGTCAGAGCCAATTGTCTGAAGCTGTTTCGCCTTTAGGGCATTCCATAAATGTTCTTGATGATATTTCGGGCGAAGAGGAGGTGACCAAACATACTTGGCTCCTTCAAAGCCTGGCTGGGCAAGAGCTGATTGATCAAGTGTTAAATAGGGTGGACATGTTTCACCATAGACGTCATAGCCCTTTTCACGAGCAGCAATAATTTCATCCACCGCTTCTTTACATGTTACATGCACTACATATAGCTTTGCTCCAGCAATATGCGCTAATTCGATGGCACGTTTTGTTGCCTCTCCCTCTAATTCGGCCGGACGGGTTAAAGCATGATAAATCGGCTCCTTTTGGCCTGCACGTCTTGCTTCCTCGACAAGTTCATCAATCACAGAGCCATTTTCACAATGGACCATCACCAATGCTCCAAGATCTTTGGCAATTTTAAACGCCTTAAAAAGTGTTCGATCTGAAGCCTGGAATTCTTTAGCATAAGCCATAAAGACTTTGACAGAGGTAATTCCCTCTTGTTCTAAAATTTGAGGTAATTCGGCTTCGGTTTCAGGCGTTAAATCACCAATCATTAAATGGAAACCATAATCAATAGCAGATTTTCCTTTGGCTTTGTCATGCCATTTTTCTACTGCCGCTGACAATTTTTCTTCACCTGCTGTTAAACAAAAATCTAAAATAGTGGTTGTCCCACCAAAAGCCGCCGCAATCGTTCCTGACTTCCAATCATCATCTGTCACTGTATTATTGAATGGCATATCTAAATGCGTATGAGGATCAATCCCCCCTGGCAACACATATTTACCAGTTGCATCAATGATTTCAGCGCCATCCTCACTTAAATTTTGTCCGATTCGCACAATCTTGCCATTATCAATTAAAATATCTGCCTCAAATGCATCCGCAGCAGTTGCTACTCTTCCACCTTTAATAATTTTTTTCACTGTGCCCCTCACCCTTCATCACAAAATTAGAGAATACTTCATGTTTAATGCAATGTATAAGTTTCGCCCATACTAAATTTTGTTTGTAGCGTTAGAACCGTTTCTAGTAAAATATCTGCTCCCTTTGCACAATCCTCAAAGGTTGTTTTCTCTTCCTCACAATGACTCTTCCCTTGAATACTTGGAACAAAAATCATTGCCGATGGAACCATACCCGCCATATACTGGGCATCGTGTCCTGCTCCACTAAACATGCGATGTGCAGTATAACCGAAGCTCTGACAGGCTCTTTCTACCTCATTACAAATAGCTGTATCAAAATACACGGTTTCCCTACCCCATAGCTTTACTGGGTGGATATTACATCCTCCTGCAGTTTCTGGTAGCGCATTAAGAATATCCTCAACTTGTTCCATCACCTCGGGATCTTGATGACGAGAATCAATCGTAAATGTCACCTTATTAGGGATGACTGTGTGAATATTGGGCGAAACATTCAGACGGCCAAATGTAAACACTAATTGCTCATCAATCTTTCCTAATTGCTCATGTAACTCTGTTATGATCGTTGAGGCAACAATCATCGGATCTTTCCGCATTGACATGGGTGTCGTACCAGCATGATTCGATTGCCCTGTAATTGTAATTTCGTAGCAAACCATGCCAAGCACACCCTCTACAACCCCAATTTCACGTTGTTTTGCCTCTAACACTGGCCCTTGCTCAATATGCAATTCGATATAAGCAAGTGCTTCCTTCAGACGATTGGCTTGCTCTCCCTCATACCCACTTGCGTGTAATGCTTCGTGGAAACGAACACCATTTTTATCTGTGGATTGTAGCATCTTTTCTTTGGCAAATTTAGAGGTGATTACCCCCGAACTCATCATTGCTGGGTCAAAACGAGCCCCTTCTTCATTCGTAAAATTGACAATCATGAGCGGAATATCCACTTCTATTTCATTTTCTTTAATCGTTCGAATTGCCTCGATAGCCGTTAAGACGCCTAATACACCATCGAATCTTCCGCCCTTTTCCACCGAATCTAAATGGGAACCCATAACGATTGGTGGCACATCCTTTTTCCCAGCAAGAGTCGCATAAATATTTCCCATATCATCCACATGAATGTCCATACCTAAAGCCTCACAACACTCACAAAAATAGTTTCGTGCTAATACATCCTCATCCGAAAGAGACAAACGTGTGACGCCACCATTTTCAGTAGCCCCAAATTGACTAAATTGTTCAATTAACTCTTGCAATCGTCTACTATTACATTTATACATATGCAAGTCCTCTCTTTCACAGTAGTTATTAAACATTCTAAAATAGATAAAATTTGAGAGATATGGATAGAAAACTAAAAAAATATGTGCAACTGCACATCATATATGGTAAGTTATGTTCATAATTAAGGGGGGGAAATATGGGGACGATTCGTAAAATTGTGGAGGGAGTTCAATTCCCAATGCTCACATTAGTCGCTGGACATAGTGGTACGTATCGAAGAGTTACTGGTATTAATGTTGTTGAAAGCAATGATTTAATCATGTTTTGTAGACCCAATGAATTAGTCGTCACAACAGGTATTAATTTAGATGCAAATGTAGATTCATTAGAACAACTTGTGAAACAAGCCTACGCCAAAAAAGTAGCTGGTTTTATTATTAATACAGGTCCATTCATTCCTGATATTCCAGAAGCCGTCATTTCATTTGCCAATCAATATGATTTCCCTATTTTTCAAATGCCATGGAATTATAGAATTGCCGATCTATTAAAAACGACCTTTCAGTTTATTGCCAACCACCATCAGGAGCTATCCATCGAAGAAAAGGTTCTGTTTAATTTATTATTCCATTACAAACAAAACGCTAACACCATGAAGGATCAATTAGCACAGCTCGGTTTTCCCCAAGGGAGAGAATTAGCCATCATTACTTGCACAACGGTCGGCACTCAAGCATCCATTGATCGATATGAGGTATTGGTGCAGTTCGCTTTTCAAAATCGCTATCAACGCTTCTTAAAATTAAAACATAAAAACTACCTCATCTTTTTAATTGATAAAACACAGATCAACACACCCAATATACCCTTCTCAAAAATCGTTGAAGAAATCTATGAAAAAATTACGGTAAAAAATGGTTGCTTGGATATGATTATTGGAAAAGGTAACTACCACAAAGAGCTAGAAAATGTCCGTAAAAGCTATGATGAATCATTAACGGTCATTCATTTAGCTCAGCTCCACAACAATCGTTTTTTATATAAATATAAAGAAATTGGTGCCTATAAAATTATTATGGCTGTGCAAAATCAATCACTCATGAAATCATTTAGCCAAGATATTCTTGGCCATCTCTACCACTATGATGATGTGCATAACACAGACTATGTACCATTTTTACGCATTTTCCTTGAGGAAAATGGTAGTACAAGTAGGATAAGTGAGCGTCAGTTTATTCATCGTAACACGGTACTTTATAAAATAAAAAAAATTGAAATGCTATTAGATATGGACTTGAGTAATCCCTTTACAAAGACAAATTTATATATTGCCTTTTTAATAGAGGATGTTTTAACACATCAATAATAGGTATTGCAACCTAATTATCTGATTTCTATCAAAAATATTCCTTCTAAAACTCTTAAGGCATACATATAAAGTACAAATGGGGTCGACTTTGCATTTTTGTTGTCCACATCTGACTCAAGACGTATGCATGTTCAGCCATTACCTGTTTAGAAGGAGTGAATGTAGTGACCAATGTAACAAGACCAAATTGGCAAGTCAAAGATGAACAATTTGTTTGGCACTCCATGAAGCCATACAACCCAAAAGCAACGATGATTGTTCAATCTTCTAAGGGCGCATGGATTACTGACACTGAAGGAAAACGCTATTTAGATGCTATGGCGGGCTTATGGTGTGTAAATGTTGGCTATGGTCGAGAGGCAATTGCTAAAGTTGCCTATGATCAATTACTAGAAAATACGTATACACCGTTATCTGTCGGACATATCCCAGCCATTCAATTAAGCGAAAAGATTAGTGAACTTTTAGGAGATGACTATGTCGTCTTTTTCTCGAACAGTGGTTCTGAAGCAAATGAAGCTGCGTTCAAAATCGCTCGACAATATCATCAACAAAAAGGACATGTCAATCGAACAAAGATTATTTCTCGTTATCGCTCTTATCATGGGAGCTCAATGGGTGCCTTAGCGGCAACTGGACAAGCTCAGCGAAAATATAAATATGAGCCATTGGCACCTGGTTTTATCCATGTCACGCCACCAGACTCGTATCGTGCCAATGAAGACCATATTAAAAGTAAAGATCCATGTGCACTGCCATCTGTGCAAGCGATCGACCATGTCATGACCTGGGAAATGTCTGATTCTATTGCTGCTGTCATTATGGAGCCTATCATTACTGGCGGCGGAGTGATCATGCCACATGAGAATTACTTACAAGGGGTTAAAGCAGTTTGTGAAAAACATGGTGCTTTATTAATTGTGGATGAAGTGATTTGTGGCTTTGGGCGTACGGGCAAAGCTTTTGGTTTCCAAAACTACGGCATACAGCCTGATATTGTGACAATGGCTAAAGGCTTAACAAGCGCTTATATGCCACTATCTGCTACTGCTGTTCGACGTGAAATTTATGAGGCTTTTGCAGGGAATGACGATTACGATTTCTTCCGCCATGTTAACACATTTGGTGGCTCGCCAGCCGCTTGTGCCGTGGCATTAAAAAATATTGAAATGTTGGAAGAGGAAAATTTATTTAACTATTCCGCTACGTTAGGCGATACCCTCCTTAAAACTTTACGAGAGCAATTAAAGGAACACCCATATGTTGGGGATATTCGTGGGAAAGGGCTTTTGATCGGTATAGAGCTTGTACAAGACAAAAAGAGCAAAGTCCCACTAGATGTCACACTAGTTAATCAAGTTATTGCGCAATGTAAGGAGCAGGGGCTAATTATTGGCAAGAACGGTGTAACTGTTGCAGGCTACAATAATGTTTTAACGCTATCTCCTCCACTAATCGTCTCCTCTGAGGAGATTGACTTCCTTGTGGAAAAATTCACGCAAGCCTTACATGCTATAAAATTGTAGGAGGACAGTTCAATGGTAACGAATACGGATATTCAAGAATTAGGCCATTTTATTAATGGACAAACTGTTATAGGAAAAAGTGGACATTTTTCTGATGTATACAATCCAAGCATGGGTTCCGTCATTGCGCGGGTTCCCCTAGCAACACAAGAAGAGGTAAAAGAAGCGATCAATGCTGCAAAAAAAGCATTCCCTGCATGGCGCGCATTATCCGTTGGGAAACGAGCAGAAATTATGCTCAAGTTTCGACAATTACTGACAGACAATATGGATGAGCTCATCGATATGATCTGTAAGGAAAGTGGCAAAACCAAAGAAGATGCAAAGGGCGAAATTACACGTGGTTTAGAATCGGTTGATTTAGCCATCAATGCCCCACACTTACTAAAAGGTGAGTATTCCGTTAATGTGGGTGGTCAAATTAATGCTTATTCTACAAAAGCACCATTAGGCGTAGTGGCTGCCATTTCACCATTTAACTTTCCTGTTATGGTCCCACTAGCCATTACAAGCATGGCTGTCGCTGTTGGAAACTGTGTAATTTTAAAGCCGTCCGAGCGTGTCCCTTGTTCTGCGCTATATCTATCAGAGCTATGGACAAAGGCAGGCTTACCAGATGGAGTATGGACGGTCATTAACGGTGATAAAGATGCCGTCAATGAGCTATTATCCAACCCACTAATTGAAGCAGTTTCCTTTGTAGGGTCCACTCCTGTTGCAGAAACTATTTACGCCACGGCTTCTAAACATGGGAAACGTGTGACTGCGCTAGGCGGTGGGAAAAATAATATGGTTGTCATGCCAGACGCTGATTTAGAGCATGTCGCAAATGCCTTTTTAGGAGCAGCCTATGGGGCAGCTTCTCAACGGTGTATGGCGATTTCTACCATTATTCCTGTAAAGGAGGATACGGCGAATAAATTAGTCTCCATCCTAGCTGATAAAATTGCCAAATTAAAAGTGGGACCTTATACAGACCCCGACGTTGATTTCGGTCCAGTTATTACACAGCATTCGAAGGAAACGATTATTGGCTATATTGATCGTAGCCTACAGGAAGGCGCAACCATTGTTTGTGATGGACGACATCCGGAAATTGCCAAGAAATCAAAAGGGTTTTATCTAGGTCCTACTCTCCTCGATCATGTTAAACCAGGTATGGAAATTTATGAGCAGGAGGTTTTTGGGCCAGCCCGCAATATGGTTCGTGTGGATTCATTGGATGAAGCGATTGCTTTAATCAATGCCCATGAACTAGGTAATGGCGTGACAATTTTTACGAATGATGGTGCAGCTGCTCGTAAATTCACCACTGAAATTGAAGTAGGTATGGTTGGCGTGAACGTACCTATCCCCATTCCAGTAGGCTATCATAATTTTGGTGGCTGGAAACGCTCAAGATTTGGTGAGGGACATATGTTTGGACCAGATCAAGTACGCTTCTTTACAAAAACAAAGACCATTTCAGAAAAATGGATCATACAGGATCATGACACTACATCATCCTTTGCCTTCCCAAGCAATCAAGCATAAAGATAACTTGCGTAGTCATCGAATGGACTACGCGAGTTTTCCCCTATTTGAAAAAAACTGATGAACCAAATATGGCCACCAGTTTTTTTCATAAGCTTACATATTGTCTTTCTTCTCCACTTTTTTCACTTCAGTTGTCTTCTTTACTTCAGTGAAATCCGCTTCTTCCCCAGCCTCCATGCCATAGCTAGGATTTCGATCGATACGCGTATAAGTATCTATGTCTTCCTCGTCTTCAAATCGCTTCACCAAAATTGGTAAAGTAATTAAACCAGCGATTCCGACTAGTGCGTAAATCCATCGCGATAAAACCGCTGTTTGCCCGCCAAATAAATAAGCCACTAAATCAAACCTAAAGAATCCAATGAGTCCCCAGTTGATTGCCCCTATAATGACTAACACTAATGCGATTCTATAGAGCACGCTCATGAGTACACCTCCTTTATCATTTTTACTCCTAGCTAATTTTTTTAGCAGAGAGGTGTCATAAGAAGCGATAAAATGATAAAGACTAGTCATTAAAACCGCCATATTGACGGTCTTATTTTTTGCAATAACCACTTTTTTATACAGGTCGAGGTGGCCAGATGGACTAGGTGTAATTAGCCTTTTTTGGCATTGCCCTTTAATTGATGAGATTGTTCATGTTGAAGAAGCCATTCTTTACGCCACATTCCACCACCATATCCAGTCAAAGATCCGTTAGAACCAATAATTCGATGACAAGGAACGACGATACTAATATTATTTTTACCATTGGCACTACCAACTGCTCTCACTGCCTTCTCATTGTGAATAGCCACAGCAATATCTTTATAGGAAGCTGTTTCACCGTAGCCTACGCTAGGTAAAGCATGCCAAACGGCTTGTTGGAAGTCTGTCCCTTTAAAAACATAGGGAAAAGAAAACTCATGTCGTTCCCCAATAAAATATTCATGTATTTGCTTTGCACATTCTAGGAGCACTGCAGGTGTGTCTTGTTGAGGAACATGGATGAGCTCTTCTCGTTCTGCAAAATTAATGCCAGCAATTGCTTCTTCATGTCCTTCGATTTCAATGATGCCAATCGGTGATTGATAATCTAATTTAAACTGTTTCATATAGTGACCTCCATAAGTAAAAGGTGGCATAAGCCTGCCATCCTTGCCAATGTTGCGAATAGTGGGTAATTTCCTCAATCGTAGGTTTTCGTTCTAAACCTAATTGCATTTTTAGAGCATTATGTAGACCCACATCTGCTATTGGAAACGCGGATAGCTCTTGTAAAGATTTCATTAGCACATAATCGGCCGTCCATGCCCCAATGCCCCGAATAGCCATTAAACTTTTTTTCATGTCCTCGTAATCCCTTTTTTGGCGCAGCATTTCCTTTGTCAATTGACCGTTCGCTATACTTTTCGCAATATCAATGATGTACTCTGCCTTTCTTTGCGTAAACTGGAGCTTCCTCAAATCCTCCACTTGAATAGTAGCTATTTTTTCAGCTGTTGGAAATAACCAGTGACTCTCCCCTTCAAAGGTAACGCTGTCTCCAAATTGTTCAACGAAGCGCTTTTTAAGTGTATAGGCAAACGTTAAATTAATTTGCTGTCCAATAATAGCCCACACGAGAGCCTCGAATAGGTCCGGTATTCCTAATAAACGTAATCCTCTATATTTTTCCATCAGTGGCTGTAAAATATTATCCTCGTTAGCCATCTGATAAAAACAAGTCAAATCAGTTTCTAAATCAAACCATTCTGTAAGATAGTGGACAATTCCTTCTCTTTCATTGACTGATGGCTGATTTATCGGAAATTCTACTTTCATTTTATTAGCTTGCTCACTTATTCTACATAAAATTAGCTGATCCTTTATTTTTAGTAATTTAAAGAGAACATTCTCTTTTATTTGATGGAGAATTTCTTGATTGGAGCGCTTTAAAAACATCCAGCATTCTGAAAAACTAAATTCCGTTGGAGTATTGATTTCTAAATAATCAGCGTGATTCATCCAGTTCATAGCCTTCTCCTTCCTATGAAAGATTTCGAAATTCAGTGGGCGAGCAATTTTTCAATCGTCGAAACACTTTATAAAAATTAGATGGACTTTGAAATCCAGCTTCATAGCAAATTTCCAAATTTGTATAGTCTGTATGTTTTAATAGGTGGGCCGCCTTATCAATTCTTATTTTTTCAAGATAGGATCGAGGGGTCTCCGCTGTCACTTGTTTAAATAGTCGCTCAAGATGGAAAGGACTAATACCAACATGCTCTGCCATATCCTGCAAGGTTACCTTTTGCTTATACGCACTAATGATAAAAGCCGTTACCTGTTGAATCAATTGTATATGTGGTGAACATTCAATTTCAGGCTGACATCGTTTACAAGCACGATAGCCCGCTGTCTCGACTTCTTGAATAGATTCATAAAAATCAACATTCATCTTTTTTGGCTTTCTTGATTTACAGGAAGGACGGCAATAAATTTTAGTCGTTTTAACCGCCGTATAAAATAGCCCATCATAGGTTTGATCACAGTCTATAATCTTTTCCCACTTCTCCTCAAAGGATAAATTGATTGCATTGTCCACGAATAGCTCACCTCATTTTCATAGATTACACATATAAAGAAGAAGTATCTTGATCTTTTACTAATTGTGCAGCATGCTCTGTCAAATAGGCAATGATTTTATCCGAAAGTGCATTACCAAAACTTATCCGTCTTACCCCTAATTCTTTTAATGTTTGGCAATTTGTTATGCCTGGTAAAGAAAGTAGATTAATCGGTGCATCCACATTTCTTGTGATAGCTCTTATTTCATCCATAACTGTTAAGCCTGGGATAAAAACACCACTCGCTCCGCTCTCGACATAAGCCATTGCTCTAGTCATCGTTTCTTGATATGGCTGCTCAACTTGAAAATACGTATCTGTTCTAGCATTAATAAAAAAATTTTGAAAACCACGATTATCTAACATAGACCTCATATTTGTAAGTAAATGACAGTGTTCAGTAAGACTTCTTAAGCCTACTTGATGTTTGACTGAATCTTCAATATTAATTCCGGCTACTCCAACATCTGCCGTCCTTAACACATTGTCGATAATGCTTTGTTTATCATGACCATATCCCGCTTCAATATCCGCTGATACTGGGATATTTACTTGCTCTGCGATCGCTTGAATAATTGCCAAATGACGCTGAAAATCAATCAGTTCACCATCTGCATAGCCAAGTGAATTCGCAATCCCCCAACTAGTTGTACCAATCGCCTGAAAACCTGCTTTTTCTAATATGAGTGCTGATAACACATCCCAAGCATTCCCTAAAAATAAAAGCTCCTGCGAGAAATGTAAATCATTGAATTTCTGAATGTTTGACATATTGAAAGCCTCCCTATCTTTTACTAGACCCCATATTATCAGGAAGTTCCCATTTATTTCGTCCTCAATCTTGCTGTTATAGTCTATAATAAGGAGGTTGAATTAACTTAAATTTCTAAAAAGAGAAAACTAAACAAATGTTGTAGCTATTCAATTTAACGGTAGAATGGAGCAATGAATTTTTGATGAAAAACAAAATGATCAGAAAAACGCTGTTATTGATTTGTTTTACCCTCTCTTTGATCATCCTTATACCACCTGTTAGTGCAATGAACCCAACAGATGAGCTAGTAGACCCTCTAATATTAGGCGAACATTATGAAATTTTTCGAGATACATCCAAAAAGGTCCCCATTGAAGATATATTGAACGGCACTTATGACCATCTCTTTGTGGCTAACAATCAACCCTATCCATTCTTTTGGCATACTCAAGATACCATTTGGTTGCGCTTATCTATGGACAAGATATCATTAGATAAAGAGGAACCCTATTGGCTAGAGGTGACAGATAAATTAGATAGCATTGAGTTGTTCTCGGTAAAAGCGGATGGCTCCTATGATGTGCAACGAAGAGGCATTGCTAATCTAGGGGAACAATCTCTTCCATCTCGTTCTAATTTATTTCACATCCAAGACCCTTCTACTCAAGAAATTTTTATTAAGTTAGATGGGGCATTACCACTAAGTATTACCTCCTATTTATATACGGAATTAAGTTTTACAAATAAGATTAGTGAATATAAATTTTTAACTGGCATTTTCTATGGTTTTTTATCAGCTTTATTAATTTATAATTTATTTTTATTTTTTTCATTGAAGGATAAAGCTTACTTTTTCTATGTTTTATATATGTTAAGCTTTATTTTCTATCAAGCAACATTAAATTCATTAGACATAGAGTTATTGGGCAATTGGCTGTCGGAGGAATTTTTTATTAAATCTTTAACAATTAGTGGCAATCTACTGCTTTTATTTATGCTTCTATTTTGTCTTCAGTTTTTGGAGTTAAAAAAATTTCTACCGTCATTCCATAAAATCGGAAAACTACTTTTATGGATTACCATCAGTTCATTAATGGCATCTTTTATTCTTCCTGACGTTGCATTTATCAATAATTTCACAACTACCTTTGCGGTAGTAGTCTTTATCTTTCTATGGCTTTCTGGCATTTTCGTTTTCAAAAAAGGTCAAAAGATGGCTCGATACTATATCATTGGGTGGACAGTTTTGCTAAGCTCCATCATTGTACAAGCGTTGGCCTTTTTAAGTATAATTCCATTCCATCCACGAATTTTTGAGGAAGTACCAGCCATTGGTGCTATTTTTGAATCCATTTTTTTATCTTTAGCATTGGGTGATAAAATCAACATTATTAAAAAAGAACATCAACTCATGCAAGAAACATTAAATGAAACATTAGAATATAAAGTTCAGGAACGGACAAAAGAGCTTGAATCAGCCAAGCTTGAGCTTGAAGCATTAGCAACTACAGACCGTCTCACTCAAATACCAAATCGTGTACGCTTAGATGACGTATTAGAAAAAGAATTTGAGCAAGCTACAGGAAATGGCACACCACTATCGATTATATTGTTAGATATTGATCATTTTAAAGCTGTGAATGATGAATTTGGACATCAAGTGGGTGATCTTGTGTTACGTCATGCAGCAGACCTTTTGAAAAATCATGTACGAGTAGAAGACATCGTGGGTAGATGGGGTGGAGAGGAGTTTTTAGTTATTTGTCCACACACTCGCTTAATGGATGCTGTGCAACTGTCTGAAAATCTACGACAGCAGCTTGAACAACATTCATTTCCCGTTATTCATCAAAAAACGAGTAGCTTTGGTGTGACAAGCTTTGTCACCGGCGATACCATTCATTCCTTATTATCAAGATGTGATAAAGCTTTATATCAGGCAAAGGAACATGGTAGAAACCGTGTGGAATTTTTACAAAACGATATCAATTCAGAGACTAATAAAAAGGCGTCCATCCTATTGTGATACCTCTTTACGAATAAAGATGACTTTGGCTCATACCAAAGTCATCTTTTACTTCATTAGAAGACATTCTATTATTTCTTTTTGAAGCTAAATTAAGTAAGCACCTGTTCCTTCGCAAGCTTTCTTTGCAATGCAATCTCCTTACGTTTTTCTTTCGTCACACGTTGCCAAATAACAACTGTAACGAATCCGATAATAGCTAAACCTAATAAAATACCGAAGAATACTTTATAGCCTGCTGTGCCACCCCAATAATCTAAACAAGCGCCTGCAATAATCGGCATAAAGATTTCCCCGCTATAGCCAATAATCATTAGTGGCATGGATACTGTTCCTGTTGATTCAACCGGATAATCTCCTTCTACTAAAATAGCAAAATGCATCGCCTGCAGAGCATACATAGATGTATAAATAATCCCTATAAATATTAAAAGCATCAGGATAAAGGAAGCTTTGCCTGGTAATAAGATGAGTCCCACTAAGCCTAATGCTAATAATATATAACCGATTAACACCATATTAGATACACCTATCCGGTCACCGATAATGCCCGCACTAAAACTGCCGATTGGTCGACAATACTGAGAGAAGTAGCCTAAAGCAGCAGCAATCAACGTAGATGCACCAAATGCGGCTGTTGCATAAGGTGTGATGTAATAATAGCTAATGATCATCGCATAAGACGTAAAAATAAGAATAGTTGCAAGCCAAGTTGTGGGCATCTTTAACACTTTCCAAAGGACCGCCCAATCAAATGATTTACTACCATCGTTGTCCTCACGACTAACAGTCCCTTGATCAGGGTCTTTATAGAGCATCATAATCATGAATCCTAACAAAAGACAAATGACAGAATAGACCGTAATTACCGCTGAGAGCGCCATTTTATCACTCATATGCTTCGCAAAAAAAGCAAATATCCCTAAAATCACAGCAGATTGAATGATGTTGGTTACGCCGCGGCCACCTTCAAAAAATCCAAAAGCTTTTCCTTGTTCATTTTCAGAACCTAAAGAACGTACTGCTTTTACTAATGCTCCCCAAAACGTCATAATGGACGTAATTCCCCATGCAGCATGGATGAGGAGAAGCACTGGATATGGTGGATACAGTAATAATGTAAAACCTAATAACCCAGTGGCCACTAGAGAAATAGTTAATAAATATTTCGTTTTCCAACGATCTGCACAAAATCCTCCAAAAATATAGGAAATTAAACAACAAACACCATACGCACTACCAAGTGTCCCCATTTGAGTATTCGTCAAATGAAATGCATCGAGAAAGACATCATAATAGTAATTTCTAAAATAAGGTAATGCGTAAATTAATGCACCTGAAACAGCTAAAATAACTAAAGTAGCTGTATTCTTTTTTAACTTAGCTTCCATATGTTTACCCCTTATATGTTATTTACAAGCCATGACGTTTAATTTTTTGATCCCATTCCTTATGGAAGACCTGTTTGTCATTTTCTTTGATCGCCATTTCCCCAACTATTTGGAAGTTTTCTAGAGTAGAAGTTTTAGTAACTGTAATATCAGCATCAATCCACCAACCCTCACGACCTATTTTCATTTTTTGATAGATTGTATACTGAGCTGACAATGGATCAGCATTCGTTAAGGTTAATTCTCGTTTTAAATTATGTTCTACCGTGACATCAATATCATCAAAGCGATAGATCCCTTCGCCAAAAACGCCTCCAACTCCATCTGTAATACATGTCCATGTATCTGTTAAAATATCGTATGAAATAGAACGATCCACTCTTCCTTCTTGGAGCGTTGTTATAGGTGTTAATGGTGCACTTTCAGGATTCATATTTGGTCCAGCTATTTGATGTCCATGGAAGGTTGGCAATGTGAAAGTAGCTGTTTCAAGATTTAATGTCAATGTAGCATCTTCTGGCATCGGCCAAAACATAGGCCAAAACGTCGTTGCTAATGATAAGCGTAAACGGTGGCCTGCTTTAAATTGATGTCCGCAGCAATCTAATTGCACAAAGGCTTTCACTTTTTCACCAGGAGTTAACAGTTCTACATGATCATGACCATTCAAATGTGTTAAGTTCATCACGCCATAGGATACACGAGTAACAGCTCCATTTGGTGCTACGTCTGACAATTGCGCAAATAGCATTGCATGTGGTTTATCACTCATTAATTCTACTTCAAATTTCGGATAACCCACAATCTCTAGTGGATTCTCTAGTATGTCTGTTTCAAAAATCATGGCCATTCCATCATCAACTCGTTGATCTGCTGGACTTTCGCCTAGTACTCCAGCACCCATCCATTCTCCCGATAATAGACCGTGATTTTGTGGTGTTTTTAATTGCACCTGTTCTTGTTGATCACTACGGTCCTCTACCAATTTTCCATGTGTCAGTTGATACGCCTTTGTTTGTACATCTTCCGCTGTTGGCCATGATTCTAGCCCAACCCAATAGCCACGGCTGATTGGTTTCTTAACAGATGGTTCCATGCTTTCTTCAACCCAAACATTCACCATTGGTCCATCCATTACATCATTGTCAATTCCTTTTAACCAATGATCCCACCATTTCACGGCCTCTTGTAAAAAGCCCATTGCTGGACCAGGAACTCCATCATGTGGGTAAACATGTGCCCATGGGCCAATAATGCCTTTTCTAGGAACAGAAAGCCCTTCCATTAAACTTAAGACTGTGTTCGTATAGGAATCTTCCCAACCATCTAGTGCAAAAACAGGGATTTCGATGTCATCATAATTCTCACAAACTGAACCATGCTTCCAGTAGTCATCCCTTGTTTGATGCTCCATCCACTGTGCCATCCACAAAGGCATATTTTCTAAGCGTTCCATCCATTTCTCACGCCAGCTATCGCCAACGATGTGAGGATCAATCGGACGGAGCTGATACGCCAACATAATAGCACCCCACCAGAAGTTATCATTTAATAAACAACCACCCTTATAGTGAATGTCATTGTTATAGCGATCATCCGTGAAGCCTACTGTAATAATCGCCTTTAATGCCTTGGGTCTGCGAGCAGCTACTTGTAGAGAATTAAATCCGCCCCATGATTTCCCCATCATCCCGATATTGCCATCACACCAGCTTTGATTAGCGATCCATTCGATTACTTCAAGCGCATCATCCTGCTCTTGCTTTAAATACTCATCTTTTAATAAGCCATCTGACTCACCAGAACCACGCATATCTACGCGGACAACAGCATAGCCATGTCCCGCAAAATACCCGTGCATAGGTTCATCTCTCGCTCTCGTTCCATCTGTTTTGCGATAAGGAATATACTCCAGAATAGCCGGTACTTTTTGTCCTGCATCCACTGTCGGTAACCAAATCCGACTTGAAAGCTTTGTGCCGTCTGCTAATTCAATCCATGTGTTTTCAATCGTTTCATATGTACACTCAAATTGTGTCACAATTTTTTTATTCATTCAATAAATCCTCCCCTTGTGTTTAAACTCTTTGTTCTTGCATCCACTTCGTCTAATTATTCCGAATCTTGATTATTTAGTAATCATGATTATAAAATAATTGTGATTAGTATATCATCTGAAAATCCAATGTACAACACTGAAAATGCTAAAAGCTAATGCTATAATGGGAGATGGAAATAAAAATTGTTATGCTATAATAAGGTTAAACTAGCTTAAAAATGGTAAATATATGAATTTAACTAATAATTTTACATGACCATTGTACGTCGGGGGGATATTACTTTGAAAAAAAAGGAAATACAAAGGAGTCGTATGTGGAAATACTTTGTAGACGCCACAGCGGAAATTATTGAAGAAGAAGGAGTGGAAAATGTCACGATTAGAAAGGTTGCCGATAAGGCTGGTTATAACAGTGCAACCATTTACAATTATTTTTCAGAAATCTCTCATCTCCTCTTTTTTGCCTCGATGAGATGTATGCAAGACTATACGAACGAAGTTGCTCGTTACATAGAAAGAGGCAAAGATCCAATTGATAAATATTTACTAGCTTGGGAATGTTTTTGCCAATACTCCTTCAAACAGCCACAGATTTTTCATGCCGTCTTTATTATGGATTTAGGGGAAACACCAGAAAAACTATTGGAAAATTATTATAACTTTTACCCCAATGATTTAATTAATATTCCTGAAGATTTAAAGACTATACTGTTTCAGCACAGTCTGACAAAACGGGGGCGTTCTATGTTAGAGATCGCTTTAAAAGAAGGCTATTTAACCGAGGGTAATGTGGATGCCATTAATGAAATCACACTCTTAATTTGGCAAGGTATGTTTACTAACCTTTTAAATAATCGAAAAAGCTATGATGCCCACCAAGCAACGGAAATCGTTATGAGCTATATTACTAAAATTGTTCGAAACGCCAATCTTTTTGATGAGGAACATAACAACAAACAGTCATGACCATCATCATAAATGTATAGGCAACCTCTTAAAAACCCCTTCTAGCTCATGCTAAAAGGGGTAATTTCTATTTTTGCCAATGATTCAGTTCTTTTAATAATTCGGGTAGCTGCAATTTCTTTACATCGATTGGCGGTAGAGCTTTAATAAATTCTTTCCCATAGGATTTGCTAGTTATTCGACGGTCCAGGACGATAAATGCCCCTTTATCCTGAGAGGAACGAATTAAGCGACCAAAGCCTTGCTTAAAGCGCATAATAGCCTCAGGCAATGACAACTCTGTGAAGGAATTGCGTCCTTGCGCTGTAAGATGCTTAGCTCTTGCCTTAAAGACAGGCTCTTCTGGCGAAGAGAATGGCAGCCGTACAACGATAACAGAGGCAAGAGCATCTCCAGGAACATCGACACCCTCCCAGAAACTGTTTGTTCCAAAAAGAACAGCATGGCTAAATTTTTGAAATGATTTCAGAATACGCATACGGCTACCACCTGTAACACCTTGCGCAAAAAGCATATAATCATCTAAAAGTTCACTATCTTGAATGAGCTCGACTGTTTTCCTCAACATATCCTGAGCTGTGAAGAGCACAAAGCAACGACCTTCCGTCATTCTAACAGTCCTCGTAATCGCATGAGCAACTGCCTCAATGTACTCTTCTTGGCTGACATGCTGAATGTCTGGCATATCCGTGACAATAAATGCTTTTGCACCAGCGTAATAGGCTGGCGGTGCCTGTAGTTTTATCACTTCAACGCTATCAGAAACTCCTAATTGTCGTGTAACAAAACGCTCATTGCCTGGTACCGTTAATGTACCTGATGTCCATACAATGCTCGCTTGCTTGCGAAGAGGTGCTAGCACTTGTTCAATAATCGGTGTTACATTGGCTGGCTTCTTAAAAACATGTAAACTGCCAGGAACACTTCGAACATCGAATTCTAGCCAGACCGAACTTCCATCGTGCGATGACAGGAAAATCTCTTCCCACTCCACAATTTTAATTTTCACTTCTCGAATCCAATAATGCCATTCAGATAAAACATACATATCATTTTTATCTAATTGCTCAATATTATTTTCAAATCCTTGAGCTGCTTCAGACGCAAGATCAAGCCATTGCTGCGTTAATTTGCTTACTTGTGAAAATGACTCTTTGGCAAGCGTTACATCCTCTATAAATAAGGTACACTTACTACTAGCTCGCTTGCCTTTCATATGGTGTTGCATGCTTTGAACAGCTCGTTGAATGGTCTCATCAAATGCACGCTGTAACCGTATAAATTGAGCATCCAGTCGCTGTAAACTTTGCATGGATACGCGTTGTTTCTTCTTCGCCGCTTCACAAAAAAGTTGATAAAGTGCTGTGTCTTCCATTGTGCCAATTTGACCAAAAATATATTTCCATTGCGTATAGGAGAAGACAATTTCATCCTGTTGCATCGCAGCCTGAATAAATTGATGTGCCTCATCAATTATCCAGCCATCTATTTGTGTAAATATCGGCGTTTGACGAACTAAATCACTTAAAACCATAGCATGATTTGTCACTATACAGTCAGCAAATGTACTGTTCTTTAAAGCTTGTTCATAGAAATCAAAGCCTTTAGATGGTTGGTCATTTGGTATTTTGCGGATTTTCTCTAAAAACAGTTGTCCCCCACCTGAAACATTCAGCTCACTTAACACACCCGTCTCTGTTTTCGTCAGCCAAACGAGAATCTGTAAAATAGAAAAAGTATCATCATAGGATTCGTCAGCATATGCCATACATTGTTCAAAACGATCTAGATCAATATAATGCTGCATCCCCTTGAGTACACAAATGTTTACCTTTGTCCCCAAGATTTTTTCTATCTTTGGTAACTCCTCCTCTACAAGCTGTTCTTGCAGATAGGATGTATAGGTACTGATTGCTATTTTTTTATGGACAGTACGAGCATATACGATGGCTGGCAGTAAATAACCAGCCGTTTTGCCAATACCCGTAGAAGCTTCAATTACACATTCCTTTTGTTCATGTAGTGCTTGCCAAATCGTATCCATCATTTTGAATTGTGCTGGACGTTCCTCAAAATTGGGGAGGGCTTTCGTCATTAATGCCGTTTTATCAGCCACTGTTTGCGGATAATCAATCGTCTCTGATGCATGATCATGTTTATTACGACCATTACAAATTGCAAAATTCCGGTAATAATGCACATTCTCATAGCTTGTTTTATGTTGACGTTTTATTTGCAAAGCCTCGAAAAAAAGCTGAGAAATATTCGATTTTAAGCGAAACGAACGCTTATGCATTTGTTCTAATGTTAGTTGAGGAAGATTTAAAAGCTCTTTCCAACAACATTTGAACAGCTCTGCCGTAGCACGAGCATCGTCGTCCGCTCGATGTGCATTGGCCAACTCTATATTTAAATCCGCCGCCAAATCTCCTAGCTTAAAGCCAAGTGACATCGGAAACAAAATTTTTGCCAGCTCTACAGTATCCATTTTTTTACCTTGCCACTTTGGAAGGCCTGCCCGTTTAAACTCCGCCTGTAAAAATGATAAGTCAAAATCGGCATTATGGGCTACAAACACACAATCAGCCAGTAGCTCATATATGTAATCCGCATGTTCCTCAAAAGGGTATGAATCCTTAACATCCTCATTCGTTATATGCGTTAAATCTTGAATGAAAGATGGAATGGCTTTTCCCGGGTTAATAAATTTCGTATAAGTACGCTCAATTTCCCAATCCTTCATAATAACAATGGCAATTTGAATCATCCGGTCCCCATTTGCTGGTGAATGACCCGTTGTCTCCAAATCCACAATGGCATATTTTTGACTTTCCATCATACATCTCAACTCACAGTTCACATTAGATAAGAAGAATTTTATCATAAATTTGGTTCAGCGGCATCCTTTCTCCCCTGTATGCCGTCTAATATTCAAACCCTTTTGCTCCGTACAATTAAAAAAACCGCAACCTCAGGGTCATCCTTGAGGTTGCGGAAATAGCGATGTGACATAATTTAAATCAAATGTCGTTTGTAAACTATTCTTTCGAAGGTATTATTGCTTTTTAGCAACATCAACAATACGACCTTCTGCTGTTGTTTTCACTTCTTTTAATGATAGTAATTGCTCTTGTAGATTTTCCCAATCAGATAAGCCTAAATCTGTTACACGACCTTCTTTATATGCTTTAGCAAACATATCAAAGCCGTCTCCACCTTTAGCAGTGAAGGCATTTGTTGCCACTGTATATGTTTTACCATCTTCTAGTGCAACATACTTGCCAGTTGCTTTATCTAAATATTCGATTGAAACAACACGTGGGCCTGCTTCTTTTGATGAATCATATTGTAATTTCGCTCCACCAATGTGTAGGAAACCACCATTTTCTTTAGGTGCATTTTTCAAGGAAACTTCAAATGCTGCTTTAAGCTCAGCTCCTGTAACATCCATTAATGCTAATGTGTTACCAAATGGTAATACTGTAATCACTTGTCCAACAGTAATATTGCCAGCTGGGATCGCTGCACGAATACCACCACCGTTTTGTAGTGCCATGACAACTGTTTTATCCGTATATTTTTGTGCTTTTGCCAACATACCATCTGTAATGATATTACCTAGGGCTGTTTCATTGCTACGTACACTTTCTAAGTTTGTTTCAGTTGCACGTGGATTTGCTAACTCCTCAGTAATTTTCACACCGATTTCCTTGTTGTTGACTTCATCAATTTTTGCTTTATATGGCGCTAGTAATTTTACTAATGCTGTATCTTCAGTAACTTTACCAAGGTCGATTAATTCGCCACCGTACTCAGTGACAACACCTTTGCCATCAAATGTTACATCCAGTGTTCCCAAATATTTTACATACTCATTAGCTTGTACGATTAATGTTGCATCTTTTGCTTCACCTACAGTGTTCGTATCTACAACAAATGGCTCGTCTAATTTAGTATGGTCATGTCCACCTACAATTATATCGATTCCTGGTACGTTTTTAGCTAGTAAAATATCATTATCCACATTTGGATTATCGTTGTAACCAATATGTGTTAAAGCGATAATTTTATTAACGCCCATACCCTCAAATGCAGCTACTGCCTTTTTCGCTTCTTCAATATAGTTAGTAAATTTCACTTTACCTGGAGAAGCAATATCCAAAGTTTCTTCTGTTGTTAAACCGAAGATACCGACTTTTTCTCCATCAATTTCTTTTACAATACCTGAATAGATTTTACCGTTTTCAGGTTCACTTGAAACTAAATCTGTAAATAAACCTGTAAATTTATCATCCGCTGAGAAGTCTGTATTGGCATCCACAAATGGGAATTTAGCACCTTTCACAAAGTCTGCAAGTGCTTGATGTCCTTCAGGTGATGAACCTAAATCAAATTCATGGTTACCAAATACCATAGCATCGAAGCCAATTTCATTTAATAGCGCTAAATCTGCTTGACCATGGAATTCGTTGAAGTATAAAGTACCGCTAAATGCATCGCCAGCATGTAATGTTAAAACATTTTTCTTTGTTTCACGTTGCTCTTTTACAGCTGTTGCTAGTTTCGGTAATTCATTTGCGCGAGCATGCGTATCATTCACATGTAGAACTGATAATGTAAAAGCATCTTCCGGTTTTTCTGGTTTTTCTGGTTTTTCTGGCGTTTCTGTTTCTGGCGTTTCTGGGTTTAATGTTGTTAAAGCTTCTGCAATCAATGTTGCTAGTTGTCCACGTGTTACGCTTTTACTAGCTTCATGATTTTTAGCACCTTCTAATTCTGGTAAGTTAGGAATAGATGATAAGATTTTTGCCAAATCACCATGTGTAATCGTTTGGTTTGGACGGAATGTGTTGTCTCCATAGCCTGAAATAACTTTTAATCCTACTAATGCAGCGATTGGGCCGTAATACGTATTAGCTGCATCAATATCCTTAAAGTTTGGATTCACAACTTCTTTCGTGTCTAGCTTTAATGCGCCTGCAATCATTTTTGCAGCCTGTCCACGCGTGACATTTGTATCAGGTTTGAATGTACCATCTGGGAATCCGCTAATAATACCTGCTGCATGAAGTGTAGAAATGCCCTCATAATCTGCATGATTTTCCTTTACATCCGAAAATGAACTAGCTGCTGATGCTGGTGCTGCTGCTACTGCCGTGATAGCCAATGCTGCTGCAGTAGCTGTTAAAAATTTGTTACGTTTATTTTCCATTACAAATGATACCTCCACTAGTAAAATGATGTACTAACAACTAAATTCTACATAAATATCTCATAAAATACTAGAACATTTGTAAAATTTTAATTTCACAAACTAGTTTAATAGTTAGAAAAACAAAATTTTACCAGTACTTTTGTAGCAGATTTAATTACATAAAAAAGGAGGATGGGCTATTCGGCTACCATAATTGAGCCTTGCCATCCTCCTATTTGATTCGATTTCCAGCTACTTTACTCATTGTTGTTTCTGGGATATACTCTTGTCTTACATCACTGTTGCTTCGGGTTCATAGGAAATCATTTCTTTAATCGTATTGCCTTCTCCCATTATAGCGACAGTCGGTTTATGATCCTTTGCCTCATTATTATCCACATATGCATAGGAAATAATGATGACAATATCGCCACGCTGTACGAGTCTTGCTGCCGCTCCATTCACACAGATTACACCTGAACCACGCTCACCTGCAATAATATACGTTTCAAAACGAGCGCCATTATTATTATTAACAACATGTACCTTTTCGTTTGGAAGCATACCGACTGCGTCTAAAATATCCTCATCAATTGTTATCGAGCCTACATAATTTAAATCCGCCTGAGTCACTGTGGCACGGTGGATTTTACTATTCATCATCATTCGTAACATATTTATAGTCCCTCTTTCACAGTAAAGATACTATTATCAATTAAGCGTGTCTGCCCAATATACACAGCAGCTGCCAGCAATACTTGTTGAGTCGTTTCAGTCACTGGGATTAAATCTGGATAGGCTAATAATTCAATATAGTCAATTCGTCCATGAGTTCGTGCCTCAATATGGGCTTTGGCCTTTACTAATGCGTGCCCAACATCTCCAGTCGCTAAAAAGCTATTCTGAGCCAATTGTAGTGCTTCATGAATGGCAGGAGCCTCTTCTCTTTCCGATTCGCTTAGATAAATGTTGCGAGAAGACTTCGCTAGCCCATCTTCCTCACGTACGATAGGCACGACGCGCATTTCTAAAGGAAAATTAAAATCACGCACCATTGTTGTAATAAGGGCAACTTGCTGGGCATCTTTTTGACCGAAATAGGCTCTTGTTGGAAGTGTAAGGTGGAATAGTTTTGCTACAACTTGTAACACACCATCAAAATGTCCTGGACGACTCGCTCCACAAAGAATTGTTGCCTGTTCACCAGCATGGATGCGAATTCCTCCATCCTGTGGATACATTTCTTCTACACTTGGGGCGAAGATAAGATTAACACCGACAGACTCTGCCAACGCAATATCTCTTGGCAAATCTCGTGGGTAACTTTCAAAATCTTCATTTGGCCCAAATTGTGTGGGGTTAACAAATATACTCATGACAACTAAATCATTTTCTGCACGTGCTGTTTGAGCCAATGTTAAATGGCCTTCATGTAAATATCCCATAGTTGGAACAAGGCCAATAGTTTTATGGGCTTGTTTGGCTGCCTGAATTTCAGCTGTTAATGCTTGTATCGTTGTGATAACTTTCATGATTTGACGCCCCCATATAGCTGGTCTAGAGCATCCTCTTTCATTGTGAAGAAATGCTTTTGCGCTGGGAAAGTACCTGCTTTGACTGCTTCCACATAGTGAACCATTCCTTCACTTGCCTCTTTCCCCATATCCGCAAATTGTTGAACAAACTTTGGCACATGGTGTGAGCCATAGCTTAACATGTCATGATAAACTAACACTTGGCCGTCTGCTTCGACACCCGCTCCAATACCTATAGTTGGAATAATAAGATTAGAGGACACAATTTCTGTTAGCTGATGTGGGATACATTCTAAGACGACCGCACATGCACCAGCCTCTTCACACTGCTTGGCATCCTCAATCAGCTGCGTTGCCTGTTCAGCCGTTTTCCCCTGCACCTTATAACCACCAAGTACTCCTGCTGATTGTGGCAACAAGCCTAAATGAGCAACCACTGGAATTCCTGCAGCTGTTAGTTTTCGAATGACCGGAATGACATCACCAGCCCCTTCCACTTTTAAAGCGTCAGCACCTGTTTCTTGCATCATATAAATGGCTGTTTTCAATGTTTCATTGACATCACCATGATAGGAACCAAATGGCATATCCACTACAACAAAAGTGTCCTTTGCCCCACGTCGCGTTGCTTTCGCATGATGGATCATATCTGCTACAGTCACTGGCATTGTAGAATCATAGCCAAGGACAACCATTCCAAGTGAATCCCCTACTAGAATCATGTCTACATTAGCAGACTCTGCAAATTTAGCAGCTGGATAATCATAGGCAGTCACCATCACAATTTTCTCGCCTGCCGCTTTCATCTTTAAAAAATCTGTTGTCGTTCTCATTTTGTAGTCCTCCTTTTTAAGGGAAGAAAACAGAAAAACCCCTCGGTTCCAAAATGGACAGAAGGGTAGTGTTTCGTTCGTTTGCAAAAACCCCCTACATAACTCGGCAAGAGGTACTAGCTTCACTTAGAAAGTAAGCTACTTTTTGAACGCATTGTTTTCTTCCGTCCCTGTCATAAAGATCAAGGCAGATATTTGTTAGTATGAGATCTTACGTTTGAAGGTGCCGTTCACAATGGATACTGCCCTTCAGCACATACTATAACAATAAAACTTGTAATCTTCAAATATTATTTTCTAATAGTAAAAATATTCATTTATAAAATTTGACAATCCATGCTATACGTCATATACTATCCACATACTATATGGCATATAATATAAAATGAAGTATAAGTAATGAATGTGAGGTGGAAAGATGACATTTCAGCTTGGCTCAGCTTTACTGGATGCTTGTGTATTGGCCATTGTTGACAAAGAGGATGCTTATGGCTATTCCTTAACGCAGCAAGTACAATCAGTCATGGATATTTCAGAGTCTACATTGTACCCCGTATTACGTCGCTTACAAAAAGCAGATTACTTAACTACCTACGATCAGCCCTATCAAGGTAGAAATAGACGCTATTATCAAATTACAGAGCATGGTCGTATACGCTTATTAGAGCTTTTAAAAGAATGGCGAGTCTATAAAGAAAAGGTTGATTGTGTACTTTTAGGAGGGAATATAGATGGATAGAGCTAGTTATTTGAAAAAGCTACGAGGGAAATTACGGCGCCTTCCTGCGCAAGAGTTAGACGCTGCTCTTGCCTATTATGAAGAATACTTTGAGGAAGCAGGAGAAAATAATGAGCAGCAGGTTATTTCAGAACTAGGCTCCCCTTCTCATGTTGCCTCGCAAATATTGGCAGATTTTGCCTTAAAGGATTTAGAAAACAATACGGAGAAATCGACTAAAAAGAATATGACAGCTTTATGGCTTATTATTCTAGCTATACTTTCTGCACCACTTTCTTTACCACTTCTTGCAACAGCTATCGCCCTTATATTTTCATTTGGTGCTGTCATTATTAGTTTGATTTTTGCGATTGGAGCTGGTATTTTAAGTATTTTTATTGGGGGAATTGCAGCCCTGATTTCAGGCCTCTTCATTTTAACAGAGCATTGGCCAACCGCCTTATTATTTATGGGTGTTGGCTTAATCATTACAGGGTTTAGTGTCTTACTCTTTCCATTCGTTGCCCGTTTTATTAAGAAAACCGTCCTTCTCTCTGTAGAAGCATTGGGCAGATTATTCCACAAAATAACAAAAACAAGGAAAGGGGGCTTCTAAATGGCTTCTAAAAATTCCCTTATTGCTATGACCATAATTGCGTTAGGTATTTTACTAGCATTGGTCGGCTATTTTTCAGGCGGTCGATGGTTCATTATCAAAGATGAGGATGGCATTCACGTGCCAGGCAGCAATAAACTAGTTAGTGAATCGTATAACTTAGATAAGTTTACTAGTATAAATATAGCGAATGATTATGGGGATATCACCATTGTCGCAACTGAAGACCAATATAAGCTAGAAACGAATGTACTCAAACAACAAGACGTCTCATATCGTGTTGAAAATGGAACTTTACAGATTGAAACTAAAGCTAAGAAAAAAAACGGGTTTGAATTTGGCTTCTCAAGCTTTTCTTCTCCCTCTATCAAAATCTATGTTCCAGCAAATACTAACCTAAAGACGATTGTAATAGATAGTGAATTTGGGGATACAACACTTCGTGGGTTGCATTATCAACAGCTGAATCTGATGCAAAATTACGGAGATATTACCTTCAACAACATAACTGGAGAGAAAACAGAGATTACACAGGACTTTGGTGATTTAACGTTCAAGCAATATTCTAGTAATGGTGTTAATATCGAAAGCGAACATGGTGATATTCATATTGCTGGAATTTTAAATGGGACATCAACCATTACATCTAGCTTTGGGGATGCAACGCTTCACTTACAAAACAAACAAAATGATCTTGGTTATGAAGTAAAAACAAGTTTTGGCGATATAACGGTTAATGGCAAAGAAGAAAATGGCAAAGTCACTCAGCTATACAAAAGTGATGACCAGCTGAACGTTTCTTTATCGCATGGTGACGTCAATGTTTCACTCAAATAATAATAGCAATTGAAGTCATCAAAAAAGCTGCAGGCACATACCTTGCAGCTTTTTTTTAAAGTATTTTGATGTCTCCTGCATAAATCGTTCGGACCAATCCATCATCTTGCGTAAGCTGTAGCACCCCATCATCTGTAATTCCACTAGCAATTCCTTCAAAGCGCTCTCGTATTGTCGTCACCTCAATACGTTGACCAATTGTACAAGACAGCTGTTCCCATAGGGTTTTAATACTTGCAAATCCTTCTTCAATATATAGCTCGGTAAATTGCTCTAGATACTGTAAAATCAAGGCTACAAGTGCCGCACGATTAATTTCTTCTCCTGCCTCTAATCGTAGTGAAGTAGCAATATCCGCAATATCTGGTGAAAAATCAGCCGCCTCCTGGTTAGCATTTATTCCAATGCCAACTAGTAATGCCTGTACCAGATCTGCCTCCGCCTGCATCTCCGTCAAAATACCTGTACATTTTTTACCATTAATTAATAGATCATTGGGCCATTTAATAGCTGGCTCAATATCTTGATATAGTGTTTTAATGGCCATTGTGACAGCGACTGCTACGACAAGCGTAAAAGAGGATGCCTGTTGAGGTGTGACATCAGGTCGAACGATAACGGTCATCCAAATACCACTACCATGGACTGATTCCCATGCACGAGCCATCCGCCCGCGACCTGCTGTTTGCTCTTCACCAATAATGACCGTGCCATGTGGTGCGCCTTCCTGTGCCAGTTTATGGGCAATCGTTTGTGTTGAATCTACGACATCGAAATAATGAATTTCTCTTCCAAAATGCTCTGTTTTTAAAAAAAGTTCAATTTGTGTGGGACTTAAACTATTTGGTACACCCGTTAATACATAGCCTTTTTTCTTTATTGTTTCAAATGTGTAGCCTTCTTCTTGTAACGTCTGCATATGTTTCCAGACAGCCGTCCTTGAAACTCCAAGAGAATCCGCTAATTCTTGACCTGAAACCGCTTCTCCATTGGAAGCCAGTATTCGTTTTAAAATTTCATCTTTCATGGACATTGTCATGTTCACATCAATCCTTTTGTAAACTCCGCTTTTTATGTAACTATACTTAATCATACTGTAAATTAACTGAAATGACCATTAGTGATATATATAACAAGCCGTCCCACGCTTTCCTGAGACGGCTTGTTGTAAGGTATATATATTCATGTTTCATGGAAATAGTTGTGATCTAGCCAGTTTTTTATCTGCTGCTGATCATTTGCAAGCTCATTATGAATAATCGCTTCCAGTATGTCCTCTAATACTTCTTTAACCCAAGGGCCTCCTTTTTTGCCAGACCATTTAAGTAAATCCGCCCCATTCACTACCATATCTTGCTTTTGTCGAATTGGCAGCTTGTCCTGCAATACATAAATAGGCTCGCTAGGTAAACGAACGTCCAATTGGAGGAGTTTTGCGAAATATATCGCTGCTTCTAGCTCCTGTTCTTTGTAGGTAAAATAATGGATGTTCGTCCAGCCACTTTTTAACGCTTCATATGCTGTCAATACAGATTTAACAAACGCCATTTCTTTATTGGATATACGATAATCCCGCAGAATCTCTCGCCAATTCGCTCCTTGAAGTAACGCAAAATAGGCCCAGCCTACATGCTTGTCCACAGTCTGAAATTCATACCAGCGATCAGCCTGAAAACTCCCTGGTAAATAATCTGCCAAGCCACTTTCCTCTAATTTTTGTAGGCCTCTAAAAACAGTCGTTCCGAGCCATAGCTTATCGAGCTCTGCTTTGATTCGTTCTTTCGCAATAAAAGCGATATCGGCCGCTCTATTTTGTATCGCAATCAATGTATCTTCCGCTATTGTAAAATCAAGCTGCGCTGAAAAACGGATTGCTCGTAACATACGCAAGGCGTCCTCAACAAAGCGTTTTTGTGCATCTCCAACAGCTCGAATAATACGAAGATCAATATCTTGACGACCGCCATAAAAATCAACAAAAGTGCCATCACGGCGCATAGCAATGGCATTCATAGTAAAATCACGGCGTTGTAAATCGTCTTGTAGAGAGCGAACGAATTGCACTTTATCTGGTCTTCGATGGTCTGTATATTCCCCATCTGTACGATAAGTAGTTACTTCAACTGGCCCAGCAGGTACGATAACAAGTACCGTCCCATGCTGAATCCCAATATCTACTGTCCGTTGAAAAACTAATTTTACCTCTTCAGGCAGCGCATTTGTCGCCACATCGACATCATGTGCAGGCCGATTCAGTAAAGCATCTCTAACAGCTCCACCTACAATAACTGCCTCAAAACCTGCTTGTTCTAATTGTTCAATTACTGAATAGGCTGTTTGCCATTCTTTATTGTTTTGCATGATTTCTTTCCGCAACCTTCTCGTACAGATTTTCGTATTGTTCTACAATTTTGGACGAGTGGAATTTTTCACTGACTGCATGAATGGCTGCTTCTCTGAAACGCAGTAATTTTTCTTCATCTTGCAATAACTGAACAGCATATTCAGCTACTGCTTCAGTATCTCCTAATTCCACAATAAAGCCGTCCAAACCATGTTCAATGACTTCCGGGATACCCCCTACATTTGTACCAATACAAGGTACTCCACAAGCCATTGCCTCTAATAAAACCAGTCCAAACGATTCCTGCTGAGATAGTAACAGTTTTAGGTCACTAATTGCATATAGTTCAGCTAAATTTTCTTGCTTCCCTAAAAATAAAACATCCTTCATATATGGACTTTCCTTTACTTGGTCCATTACACGATGCTTTTCGGGCCCATCGCCGACTAATAAGAGTTTCGCCTTCACATTAGCACGTATTTTCATAAAGGCGTCAATGATATGCGGAAGATTCTTAATTTTACGGAAGTTAGAGACATGGATGAGGACTTTTTCATCTTCTTGAATACCAAATTGCTCTTTTAGATTTCCTGAATTTCGAGGGAAGTACTCACGTTCATCCACAAAGTTATAAATTGTTTCAATGGGCTTAACTGTATCAATTAATTCATAAGTTTGTTCTTTTAATGCGTGCGACACGGTCGTCACAATATCAGATTTATCAATCCCATACTTAATGGCCTGTGAAAGCGTAGAATCCTGTCCAAGCACCGATATATCTGTGCCATGAAGTGTTGTAACGATGCCAATATCTCGCCCACTCATTTCACGTGCTAACACAGCACATACTGCATGTGGAATTGCGTAATGCACATGCAACACATCCAACTCTTCATCCTTGATGACGTCTGCCATTTTACTCGCTAATGCAATATCGTATGGTGAATATTGAAACACTGAATAATTATTAACTTCGACTTCATGGAAAAAGACGGTTGGATAAATTTTATTCAATCGAAATGGTACGCTTGAGGTAATGAAATGAATTTCATGTCCTCTTTCTGCAAGCATTTTGCCTAATTCTGTTGCAATTACACCAGAGCCTCCAACTGTTGGATAACAGGTAATGCCGATTTTTAGCTTTTTCATTCGATGATCATCCTTTCTAAATCACGTCTTTTATTAGTTACGTCTTTCTTGTATCAGTCTCCAATCCACAAAGCCTTCTTGTAGGCCTTTTAATAATATTTCTGCTGTCCCCATATTTGTCGCCAGTGGCACTTGGTAAACATCACAAAGACGGATAAGTGCAGAAACATCTGGCTCATGTGGTTGTGCTGTTAATGGATCTCGGAAAAAAATAACCATATCCATATCATTGTTGGCAATCATTGCGCCAATTTGTTGGTCGCCACCAAGTGGGCCTGAACGAAAACGTGTTACCTCTAAACCAGTGGCTTCAATGACACGCTGTCCTGTTGTACCAGTAGCATAAAGTGAATGTTCAAGTAAAATTTCTTTGTAAGCAATAGCAAACTGTACTAAATTATCTTTTTTACGATCATGTGCAATCAATGCGATTTTCATATAGCTTCCATCCCAATCTTTAGATGATGTTTTCTAAACCATAAACAAGTTGATCCATTTTCATAACCTCTTCTACACAAAAGGCAATGCCTGACATAAAAGAATTTCGATTTAATGAATCATGGCGAATCGTTAAAAGCTGCCCATCTCCACCAAATAATACTTGCTGGTGTGCCACTAAACCAGGTAAACGAACAGAGTGAATGCGCATGCCATCAAAATCTCCACCTCTTGCACCTTCAATGGTTTCTTTTTCTTCTGGATGCCCCTGAGTCTTTTGCGTACGTACCTCTTGAATTAATTGAGCCGTTTTCACTGCTGTTCCAGATGGTGCATCAAGTTTTTGATCATGATGCATTTCAATAATTTCTACATCTGGTAAGTATTTGGCCGCTTCTTTCGCAAATTTCATCATCAGGATAGCGCCAATCGCAAAGTTTGGTGCAATAATGCAGCCTAACTCTTTTTCTTTAGCAATAGTTGATAATTCTTCTAGTTGTGCATCAGTAAATCCTGTTGTACCTATTACAGGTCGTACATTTAAATTCAATGCTTCTTTAGTATGATTATATACAGCATGTGGGTTCGTTAAATCCACTAATACGTCTGGAGAAGTTGCTTCTACAAGATCATGCATTTCTGTAAATACAGGTACTGTATAGCTCGCTGGGAACATGTCTAAATCAGCTAATGTTTTTCCTACTTCCTTATAATCTAGTACAGCTACTAATTCCATTTTGTCATGTTTCATGACCGTATGTACAGCCTCAGCCCCCATTTTTCCTCTCGCTCCTGCAATAGCTACACGAATCGACATCATTCTTCATCCTTTCTCGTCCAACGATCCTTATCCCTTGTTTCAAATTTATGTATGACTCTTAATAAAGCTTCATCTAATTTAATACCCTGAGCATTGGCAAAGCATACTAAAACAAAGAAAAAGTCACCAAGCTCTTCTTCAATACTGTTTATTTCCTCTGTATTCTTTTTCTTTTTTTGTCCATATACATCCTGAACCTCACGAGATAGCTCTCCTAATTCCTCTGTTAAACGAGCTAGCAGTTCGAATGGTGGGAAATATCCTTCTTTAAATTGTCCTATATAATTATCAACACGCTGTTGTAATGCTTGCATCGTTAGTTGATCTGTCATTTAAATCACACTCCTATTTACCATCCTATATAATTTACACCGTTGTTGTCAAAACCAATAAAATGTCAGATAATAGATATCACTACTTCATTTGTTTGGAACTACAGGAGGTCAAATGTTAAAACAGATTAAAATACGTAATATTATCGCAATAATGCTCGGAGCAGCCATTTTTAGCTTCGGCTTTGTTCACTTCAACATTCAAAATCAGCTAGGTGAAGGTGGACTAAGTGGAATTACACTCATACTATACTTTACATTAGGATGGGACCCCGCCTTAATGAACCTATTATTAAATATTCCCATGTTTATAATTGGTTATCGATTACTTGGAAAGAAATCTTTTGTTTATACGCTTGTTGGCACTTTATCTGTTTCTCTTTTTCTAAAGATTTTCCAGAAATATCAGTTTACCATTCATTTAGAAGATGACATGTTACTCGTTGCTCTTTTCGCGGGTATATTCGTCGGACTTGGCCTGGGTATTGTCTTCCGCTTTGGTGGCACTACCGGCGGCGTCGATATTTTGGCGCGACTTGGGCATAAATATTTTGGCTGGAGTATGGGTAAAACGATGTTTGTCTTCGACGCTATTGTCATTATCCTTTCATGGCTTACATTCTTAGATGCTCGTTCCATGATGTACACATTAGTCGCTGTATTTGTTGGCGCTCGTGTTATTGACTTTGTACAGGAAGGTGCCTATGCAGCGCGTGGTGCTCTCATTATATCTGAGAAGTCTGGTGTTATTGCGGAAACAATAGCCCTACGAATGGAGCGCGGGATCACTATTTTAGAAGGACATGGCCACTTTACTAAACAGCCTAAGGAAGTTATTTATTGTGTGATCGGTCGCAACGAAGTTGTACGCCTAAAATCCATTGTTCATGAAGTGGATCCACACGCTTTCGTTTCTATTATAGAAGTTCGCGATGTAGCAGGAGAAGGCTTCACTCTTGATGATCAAAAACAACCACTTCATTAAGTGTTTGAAGATAAAAAACTTGTTATAGTGGTGTTCCACCATAACAAGTTTTTTTCTTAGTCATCGCTACGCATATTCGTAAAAATTAAAATTAAACGTAATAACTCTAGTACAGCTACCGCTGCTGCTGCTACATATGTTAATGCTGCCGCACTCAATACTTTTCGTGCTGGTCGTTCTTCTTCATTTGTAATAATGCCAAGCGAATTCATTTGAACTAATGCTCGCTTTGAAGCATCAAACTCCACTGGAAGTGTCACTAATTGGAAAACAACACCTGCTGCTAATAATATGATACCTAAAAGCAAGAAATTCGTACTACTTGCAAAAATACCAATCATTACGAAAATCCAAGACGCATTAGAAGAAATATTTGCCACTGGGACTAGCTTACTACGTAATGTAAGCATAGAGTAAGCTTCTTTATGTTGGATGGCGTGACCTACCTCATGGGCAGCTACCGCAGCCCCTGCAACACTCGCTTCATAAAAGTTACTTTCTGATAAAGCAACTGTTTTGGTTGCTGGATTGTAATGATCAGACAACACACCTTGTGTTGGCACAACTCGTACATCATATAAGCCGTTCGCATCTAAAATCGCACGCGCTACCTCTGCACCTGTTTGGCCTTTCATTGTACGTTGTTTCGCAAATTTATTATACGTGCCTTTTACTTTCATTTGTGCATAAAGTGGCAGTAGCATAATAATAATAAAATAAACAATATACATGCTTGTTGACAATATTCTAACCCCTTTCTACCTCGATACTATAATTCTATAATTTATACCCTAATTCGGCAAATATTTGCGCCACCTAATTGAGAAAATCGCAAGGAGAATACATGCAATTGATAACCAAAATGTAAAGTAGCCAATATAGCTTGTGTACTTGACTAAATCCCCATACATAGGCATTTGTCCAAACACATAGTCAATTACATCATTATGGAGCGTCCAGATAGCTGCTATAACTACATACCAGTAAGTGAATACATATTTCTTCAAATATAATATAGCTTGAACGGCCATTGCAAAATGTGAGGCAACTAGCATCCAGCCTTGCCAACCGATCGATCCTGTTTCAACTAATGTCCAAATATTCATGACATCAGCCCACAGACCGTATTTCACTAATGTTACAAGTGCTAATACTTCCATTAGCGGCCATCTTTTCCCCATAATCCAAGCAATTAACACAAAGCAAAAGAATAAGCTAGCTGTCGGACTATCAGGAACAAAAATATAAAAAATAGGCTTAGTCATTGCAAGCTGCCATCCATACCAATAATAGCCATAAATTGTGCCTAATAGATTAATAATAAGCAGCGCTATTAAAAATGACTTATGGTTAAGAAGATACCAAAGATTTGCACGTGTTATTTGCATAAATTCAACTCCTTGCGCTTTGCTAAAAAATCTTTGTTATGTACAGTGAAGATTCTTATTTCTAGGTGAAATTATTTCCACAACTTCAATATGTGCTAATGGATTGAATTCATTCGCTTTTATCCTTATTTCGACATTTTTCGCTAAATTACTTAGGACAAGGGAACCTTTTCGCCTAGCTTTCAGTCCCAATATTATAACAAGGTCGAAAAAAAAGAGCCAGTTTCCTGACTCTTTTACTATTACTCAGCTTTTAAACTTTCGATAAATTCAGCAAGTTTCTGAAGATCTTCATCTGAACCTGTCCATAATCCTGGTGGCATGTTACCACGACCATTATGGGCAATGTCCTTAATTTCATCAGCTGTTAATCCAGTGTTCATTAGAGATGGTGCACCAGCTCCACCTTCTAAGCCTTCACCGTGACATGTAATACATGCTGAACCAGCGTATAGTTTATAACCTTCTGATTCTTTATCGAATTCAACTGTTTCTACGATTGCACCCATAGCTTTTTGAGCTTCCCAGTCGTGGTTAACAACTGACTCCCAAGTTAGGTAGAACATAGCAGCTAGAGTTAATAACATAAACGCTGTCGGTAATGGACGTTTAGATGGACGACGTTCTGGACCCTTGTCTAAAAATGGCATTAATAATAGCGCTCCAAATGCAAGACCTGGAATTACAATTGCTCCAATTACATTGTATGGACCAGAAGCAAATGAGTATTTTAAAAGTTGATACATGAATAAGAAGTACCAGTCCGGTAGCGGTGTATATGCTCTAGTTGGATCTGCCGGCCCTTCAAGTGGTGACGGGTGAGCGACAGTTAATAATAAGTATCCAATTAAAAATACAGCACCTACCATCCATTCCTTCAGTAAGAAGTTCGGCCAGAAAGCTTCCGTCTTACCTGGATATTCGGAATAATCCTTTGGAACGTTCGGCATTCTGTGATTCGCTTTAATACGAGAATCGCCGACAAATTTCATTCCTTTTCCGCGATGCATAGTGTCCCCTCCTTTTAAAGATCATCGAACCGTCAAGACAATTACAACGGCCCTGAAATTCCTTGACGACGAATCATGATAAAGTGTGCTGCGAGTAACCCAAACAATACTGCAGGCAAGAAGAATACATGAATCGCAAAGAATCGAGTTAACGTTTGAGCACCAAGAATTGTAGTGTCACCCGCTAATAATACTTTAATTATTGAACCGATAAACGGTACAGATGCTGCAATTTCGATACCTACTTTAGTAGCGAATAATGCTTTCATATCCCATGGTAATAGGTATCCTGTAAAGCCAAGACCCATCATTACACCAAAAATACCTACACCAACCATCCAGTTTAACTCACGAGGTTTCTTATAAGAACCTGTGAAGAATACACGAAGTGTATGTAAGAACATCATTACGATAACTAATGAAGCCCCCCAGTGGTGCATACCGCGAACGATCTCACCAAACGCTACTTCGTTTTGTAAATAATAAACTGATTTCCAGGCATTCACAACGTCTGGTACATAATACATTGTTAGGAACATACCAGATAGAATTTGAATTACTGTGATGAAGAATGTTAATCCACCAAAGCAGTAAACGAATGCTGAAAAATGATGTGCAGGGTTAACGTGCTCTGGCACTTCGTGGTCGGCAATATCACGCCAAATGGGTGTAATATCTAGGCGTTCATCGACCCAATCATAAATTTTATTTAGCACTGTTGTCGTACCCCCTTACTTATTTAACTAGAGAATTTGCTTTTGCTGGACCAATCATTAAATAGCCATCTTTTTCTTGTACTTCAAATTCATCCAACGGACCTAGAGGCGGTGTACCTGCAACGTTTTTCCCGTTTTTCTCATAACGTCCTGCGTGACATGGACAGAAGAATTGACCTGGGTGTGCAGAATCTCCATTCCAGTCAACCATACATCCTAAATGCTTACAAACAGGTGAAAGGGCAATGATTTGATCGCCACTTTTATAAACCCAAGCTACATCTGTAACCTGTGATTTGTACCATGCATCCACTTGTTCATATGAAAAGTCAACTTTTACTGGCTCTTCAGTCAAGTCAGCGATTTTATGCTCTGTTTCTACAAAATCTCCACCCTCATGCTTTTGTAGCACTGGATCAATTGCAAAGCGAAGCATTGGCATTAGCATACCTGCCGCCATAAATCCACCTACACCAGTAAGAGTATAACTTAGAAATTGACGACGTGAAACTCGATTATTACTCATTATTTTCCCCCCTCTAACTTAAAGGTCAGTCCAACGGACATACTTTTACAAATAGTAATACTAGGACATATATATGATATATCAAGTCCATAGCTTGGTCAATATAGCATTCTGTGGAAAGCTGGAGAATGTGAACATTTATTGAAACTAATTGTTAAATCTGTGCCCATTTGGTCGAAAGCATCGGAACCACTTGTCGTAATTGATCTTCGAGAATGGATTTTTTCACACCTGCATCCATGCTTTCTAACGGAATTGCTGGTAACCAAATAATATTTACTATATCTCCAATATTTGTCCAAGAGTGGTCACAAGTAATGAAGAACACATGCTTAAAGCCAGCATTATGTAATTGTGTTTCAAATTGCTTCGGTAATTCTTCGTTTTTTAAAGAAGCCATATAAGAAAAAGGTGGCATGACTAGTAAACGGCCTTTAAACTGTTGTTCTATGAAAGAAGTTAAAGACATTAGAAAATCTACCTCAGCACCACTTTGTTTCATTTTCTCAGAAGCCAAATCGATGGATATGAGCGGAACTATCGCAGTATCGATGAAATCCTTCTGTCCCAAAAACGATGTCACATCGTTTGCATTAAAGTACATTCAACAAACCTCCTTTGTCACATAATAAAAAATGCCCTTTTCCACTCTTCAAATAGGATACCCAATTAAAAGTGAAAACAATCATTCACTAGTAATGTTACCATACTGAAGTGGGTAAAGGACATTCAATTTTTACCTATAACTAAGGTAAATTAGCCGTTTCCTTTAATGCTTGTAACAAATTAGACAATTCATAAAAACGTTCTTCATCTCCCTGATCGAGGGCTTCATCAATTTGTGCAAGTAATTTTTCTTCTTGGAATACGAGTAAGCTATTGGAAAGCAGTTCTTCTGCCAGTAAACGATCTTTTTCACTAACTAACAGTGTCTCTGGCATATAAGGGTTTTCTTCTAGAACTGCTAAGTATTGTGCACTTGGTGGTATATTTGGAAAATTCAATTGTATATACATATCTTCTTGCTCGTGTAAGCGTAAATCATGGAAAGACTTTTCGGCGTCTGCCGTCATTACATTGCCTTTATAGAAACGAAAAGGAACACCTGTTGAATCAACTGTTGACATCACCATTGCTCTCGGACAATAGTGAGCTTCTTCCACAAATCGGATTCGTTTTAATAAGTCATCATTGCTAAGTAAGTAATTTAAAATCCAAACACACTCACGACGTTTCAATTGATAATTTTTTAAAAACCATCGAACAAATGCTTTTTTATCAACAACTGATACAGAAGCAGTCATACCCACTCCCTCCTTTACTCAAATTCTAAGGCTTCTAACTTCTCTTGCCACTCTGGTTCACCTGGTTGAATGTTAATTAATTGTTCAAGAATCACTTTCGCCTCTGAACGTTTTCCTTCCTCTAATAAAAAGTACACATATTTTTCTAAAAATGTTGCGTCTTCCTTAAAATCATTATATGCCAAACGGTAAAATTCGTATGCACGGTCGTACAATTCTAAATTTTCATATGCCTCCGCCGCAAATGGATATAATGTGCTCCATTCAAAATCATTTTGCTGAAGAGTCTCAAATAATTCGATAACATCTTCATTCCGTTCCTGTTGTCCTAACACAGAAATAAGTGCTAATACGGCTTCCATATACTCAGGATCTAACGCTATTGCTTCTCGTAAATATTGCTCAGCTTCTATTGGCAAACTATTTTTCAATGCCATTTTCCCAGCAAATAAATAGAGCGTTTTATCATATTCATCGCGTTTTAATCCCTCTTGGATCGCCGCATAAGCTTGTTGATTTTCCTCTGTCATCGCATAGCTTTCTGCTAGCAATAAGTAAGCTGAGAAGTAATCTGGATCTAACTCTTTCAATTCCTCTAATTGTTTAATAGCCAACTCGTATTTTTGGGATTGGAAGGCTGAATACGCAGCACCAAATAAAATATCTGGTTTCACCTCATCGTCAAGCGCCTTTAAATAGTAATCCAATGCCGTTTCGTAGGCAGCCCCGGCACGATAAACCTCCGCCAATCGCTCCACAAGTTGAACACCAGCAAATTCACCTTGTTGTTCATATAATTCTTCATACAATCTTGCAGCTTCTAAAAAACGACCTGTTTCAAATAACAGCTCAGCTTTGGCAAAATGCAGTAATGGCTCGTCTGGTAAAATTGCTAGTGCTTCATTTATACGTATTTCAGCTACTTCAAATAACCCCTGCATTTGATAATAATCAGCTAAAACTAATAATGCTTGAGGATATTCTGGTGATGCTTCTTCGATTTCAAGCAATAAATTTAATGCTTCATCTTCATCACCAAGCTCCATTAAAACATTTGCACGATCTATTTTTAACTGTGCCTCTTCTGGGAATAAAAATTGTAAATGCTCCAGCACACGGTCAGCTTCTTTCATGTACCCATATTGCATAAAAATTTCTGCAAGTGCGTAAATTTCCTCGGGTAGCTCCTTCACTAAAAATGTTTCAAGTAGCTGATCTATTAATGCTAAGTCTCCCTGTTCAAGTGCTTGCATCATTTCAGTCATCGCATTGTTCACAGTCATTCACCTATTCTTTCTTTGATACCTTTATGCTACAAAACATTTACCACCGAAACAAGAAAAAACTCCCCAAAAACTTGGAGAGTCAATCTTTAATTGTTACCTTACTGCCTCAATATGTTCAAAGAATGTTGGATACGATACAGCAATACACTGTGCATCATCTAAAGTGACTGATCCTTCCGTAATTAAAGCAGCTACAGCACCCATCATTCCAATTCGATGATCGCCATATGTTTTGAGACTTGCACCCTTTAGTGGTGTTGGGCCTTCAATAATCATACCGTCATTTGTTGCTTCAATGTTAGCACCCAGCTTTTTTAATTCAGCTACAACCGCAGTAATACGATCTGTTTCCTTCACTTTTAACTCTTCGGCATCTTTAATAATGGTTTGTCCATGTGCCTGTGTAGCAAGTAAAGCAAGGATTGGTATTTCATCTATTAAACGAGGAATCAACTCTCCCTCGATTGTTGTACCAGATAAAGTAGATGTTTGAATTTGAATGGTCGCTGTTGGTTCAGCTTGACGGTCATCATTTGGGATCACTGTCATCGATGCGCCCATTTTTGAAAGAACCTCTATAATTCCATCACGCGTTGGATTAACACCAACATTTTCAAGTGTTAATTGACTAGTATTACAAATTGCCCCTGCCACTAAGAAAAAGGCTGCTGACGAGATGTCCCCTGGTACAGAAACATGGGTCCCACTTAATGTTTGTCCACCCTCTAATGAAACTACTCCATCCTTCACTTCGACATCAGCACCAAATTGACGCAGCATTCGTTCAGTATGATCTCTTGACACTTCTGTTTCTCTAACAATCGTTGTTCCCTCAGCACGCAAGCCTGCCAGTAATATAGCAGATTTAACTTGAGCACTTGCTACTGGCATTTTGTAATCAATGGCCTGTAGTTTTGTACCTTGAATGGCTAATGGTGTATATTGACCGTCTGCACGTCCCGTAATATGGGCTCCCATTTGACGCAGTGGATCAATGACACGTCGCATTGGTCGCTTGCCAATTGATGCATCCCCCGTCATGACTGAATGAACTGTAGAGCCTGCTAAAATTCCGAGCATTAAACGTGTAGTTGTACCAGAGTTACCTGTATACAACACCTCTGTAGGCTCCTGCCAGCTACTCATCCCTGGACTTTCTATCGTTACATTCGTTCCTTCCACCTCAATATTCACACCAAGCTTCTGGAAGCAATCAATGGTACTTAAACAATCTTCCCCAAGTAAAAAACCTTCTACTGTTGTTGTCCCAGTAGCAATGGAACCAAACATCACAGAACGGTGAGAGACCGATTTATCGCCTGGAACAGTTAGTGATCCATGTAAAGATGGCTTATTGTATTGTAAAACTTTTTCACTCATTAATTTTTCCCCTCCAATATGAAGACAGAAAGCGCCGTAAAGCCGACGCTTTCTTTTTCTATGAAATATACGTTTCAAAATTGGCACGTTTTTGAATACATGCTGCGGCACGTTCACGGTCATTTTCGCTTTGGAAACTAATGACCAAAATACCGAAAACATCCTCCCTTGACTCGACAATTCTTAAATTCGTAATACTTATTGCCTCATCAGCCAGCAAACCTGTTACCTCGGAAATAACACCTGGATAGTCTGGAACATCTACGTATAAATCAAACGCTGTATACATAGCTCCTGCGCTAATTGGTAATTCATCTCTCAGTTCTTTGGCAATAGAAAAATAGTCTTCTATATCCCGAGAAGTACCATTCGTCAGCAATTCCTTAATACGGCCCATTTCTTTTTCCCAGCCTTCTAGCTGAGTTAGTAGCTCATCACGATTTTGCAAAGTGATATCTCGCCATAAAACCGGGTTGGAAGAAGCTATACGCGTGACATCACGGAAACCACCAGCGGCAAGGGAGCGAGTCATAGGATATTCCCCATTCTCTCCTCCTAATTGATGCACAAGAGAAGCTGCAATGACATGCGGGAAATGACTCACCACAGCTGTCATATGGTCATGCTCACTTGCAGAAACACTCACCACTTTTGCATGCGTGAATTTTAAGAGACTTTCCAGCTGTGCCATATGAACAATTTCTTCACCAGCAAGAGGTGTAAGCATATAGTATGCATTTTCAAAAAGATGCGCCTTTGCAGCTAATACGCCACTTTTGTGTGAACCTGCCATTGGATGTCCACCAATAAACGTAATGCCAAGTTCACGTAATTCACCAGCTTTTTGCATAATTAATTTTTTTGTACTTCCTGTATCTGTTACAATGACTTTATTTTTTAATGGCCATGATTTTAATTGCTCCATCCATTCAAGCGTTGCATTAACTGGTGTACCGAAAATAATGATATCGACATCAGCTGCAATTGCCTGTGGATCCTTCACAGTGTCATGTACAATATTTAATGCTTGCGCATGCTCACGCGTTTGAGCATCCATGTCATAGCCAATAATCTTTGTGTCAGGTGCCTTTTGTAAAGCAAGGGCGATGGAACCACCGATTAATCCTAGCCCAATAACGAGCACATTGCGTGTCATGCAAATACCCCTTGCTCTTTTAATACATTGTCAAGTTGAACTAGCAATGCTGCATTTTGGGCTTCGGTACCGATTGTGACACGGATAAATCCTGGTAATCCTAAAGCATTACCACTGCGCACAATAAAGCCCTTTTTCATAAGCTCTTGGAAAATGACATCACTATCAGCCTTTGTATCAAAGAAAATAAAGTTCGTATCAGATGGGAAGTATTTTAGATTATGTTTTTCACAGAATTCAACATATTGCTTTTTACCATTTTCATTTGCTTCACGACATGCTTCTATATATTCCTGATCGCTTAGTGCAATAGCAGCTACAGCTTGGCTTAAACTCGTATTATTAAATGGACCTCTGACCGGATCAAGCTTTTCAATGACAGTTGGCTGTCCAATTGCATAGCCAACTCGGAAGGATGCCAAACCATATGCTTTAGAGAATGTACGTAATAAAAGCACATTTGGATATTGATCGATGATTGGTAGAGTATCCTTATGTTCAGGATGTGTCACGTATTCAATGTACGCTTCATCTAGTACGACAAGTACATCATTGGGTACTTTGGCAAGGAAGGCACGTAAAGCCGTATCTGGAATTACTACACCAGTAGGATTATTCGGACTACATACCCATACGACAGCTGTTTGATCATCAATTGCAGCCGCCATTGTATCTAGATCATGTGCCCCCTCCACACATGGGATTTTACGTATTTCAGCACCTTCAATTTCAGCATTATGCCAGTATTGGGAGAATGATAGGTCAGCCATAACGGTATTTACCCCTGGATACAACAATGCACGAGTAATAATAGCAATGATATCGTCAGAGCCATTACCAAACAGAAGCTGTGTCTCTTGAACACCTAGATGATTTGCAACAGCTGTACGTAAATTTTGTGCATAGCCATCTGGATAAAGGGCATGATTCACTGCATTATTTTGTAAATATGCTGTCACCTTAGGTGAGCATCCAAATGGATTTTCATTAGATGCCAATTTAATAACTTCTTTTAAGCCATATTCACGTTGCACTTCTTCAATTGGTTTTCCTGGTTTATACGCTTGCATACCGTCCAATTGTTGTTTCCACTTCATCTAAAACATCTCCTCTACTTATTTAGCTTGTGCTAAATCTGGTCTTAATTTCACTGCATCATTGAGATACAAGTGCTTCACATCTTTTTGTGCTACCTCTACATTCGCATGAATTAATACTCGAATACATAATGGTAGTGCATTCGGCACATCCATTTCATGTGTACACATTACTGGGACATATTGCCAACCATCCATCAAGCGTACTGCACGAGCAGGAAATGCTGAAGTAATATCCGGCGTAGTAGAAATCAAAATGGAAGCAATATCATCTATTTCTACATTATTTGCTGACACAACCTCACGCACTAATCTTGCTGTCTCATCCCATACAAGCTCTGGCTTGTCAGATTCAATTGTAATTGCCCCTCTTAGTCCACGAATCATACAAGCACCTCCGCTAATAACTGTCTATATTCGGCATCTACTTCTTTGCATTTTTCTAAATCAATTGCCCGCACAAAAGGTTTACCGATTTTTTCTAATAAAACAAATTGTAAAACGCCATACTCCGTTTTTTTATCTTTCATTAAATAGCTTGTTAATTGTTCGAATGTATAGTCATTAACAGCCTCAAAAGGATATCCATTTTTAACTGCAAATTGTAAAAACGCTTTGGTAAATGCACGATCTAGCTCCCCATAACATTCACTCAATAATAAACAATACACAAGGCCAATCATGACAGCCTCACCATGAGCTACTTTGCCGTAGCCTGCAGCCGCTTCAATCGCATGTCCATATGTATGGCCCAAGTTTAAAAACTTTCGAACAGATTGCTCTGTTTCATCCTCAGCTACAATTTTTGCTTTAACCTCAATCCCCTTTTTTAACTGGCTCGCTAATTCCTGCTGATTAAAATGTATAACGGAATCTGCTGCCATTAATTCCTCTAACCATGCTGGATCAGAAATCATCGCATGTTTGATTAACTCAGCTGTTCCTGAGCGGATCTCGCGTACAGGTAGGGTTTCAGAGAAAACTGTATCGTAAATAACACCTTCTGGCTGATAAAATGCGCCAATCATATTCTTTCCTAATGGATGGTTAATAGCGGTCTTCCCACCTACTGCTGAATCATGCGCCAAAATAGTTGTTGGAATTTGAATAAATGGAACTCCACGCATATAGGTTGCTGCAACAAACCCCGTTAAATCTCCAACAGCCCCGCCACCAAAAGCAAAAATAAATGATTTACGCGAGCATTTTTGCTCTAGTAAAAAAGTTTGAGCTGCAATATATTGCTCAAAGGTTTTGCATGCTTCGCCACCAGGCAAAATAAACACTTCAAAATCATATGGGAAATTTGCCTTGAAATAGGCTTCCTGTGCCTCCCATACATGAGCATCTGTAAAGACAAACAGTTTATCTGCTTTTTTTAGCTGAACCGCAAATGTTTGCATAGCTTCAGTTAGAAATCGATAGCCAAGTACAACCTCATAATGATGCGATTTTGTCGCAACTGGAACACGCATAAATCAGAACCCCTTCGTATATTGACGATGTTCATCAATTTGAGCTTTTAGTTGTGGTAATTGATCACTATGGAATTGCTCCAAAATAATATTCGCTATTTCCCAGGCAATAACATGCTCAGCTACTACTGATGCTGCTGGTACCGCACAGCTGTCAGAACGCTCAACACTCGCTTTAAAGGGCTCTTTTGTTTCGATATCCACACTTTGTAATGGTTTATATAATGTAGGAATTGGCTTCATTACACCGCGTACAACAATTGGCATACCAGTAGACATGCCACCCTCTAAGCCACCAAGTCGATTAGTCGCACGTGTATAGCCTTCTTCTTCAGTCCAAATAATTTCATCATGAACTTCTGAGCCTTTACGACGTGCCATCTCGAAACCAAGCCCAAACTCAACACCTTTAAATGCATTGATAGATAGCATTGCCGCAGCCAACTTAGCATCGAGCTTACGATCATAGTGTACATAAGACCCTACACCTGCTGGCATACCTTCCACAATGACTTCCACAACACCGCCGATAGAATCGCCAGCTTTTTTTGCTTCGTCAATCGCTTCTACCATCTTGGCAGAGGCGACAGGATCAACACAATAGCAAGAATCCGCTTCTACGATGGCACGAATTTCATCGACTGTTTTCCCTTCCACTAAGGATGTATCAGCCTTAATTCCAACAATCTCCGTAACATGTGCGACAATGGAAATACCTAATTCATTTAATAAAGCCTTCGCCACTGAGCCAACCGCTACACGTACAGTTGTTTCACGAGCTGAAGAACGCTCTAATACATTTCGTAAATCACGGTGTCCGTATTTCATGCCACCAACTAAATCCGCATGGCCTGGACGAGGTCGTGAAATTTGACGTTTGATATCCTCAGGATTCACATCTTCTGCTAATGGCTCAGCACCCATAATTTTTGTCCAATGCTTCCAATCATCATTGGTTACAACTAGTGCGACAGGTGATCCAAGTGTTTGTCCATGACGAACGCCTGCGACAATTTCTACTGTATCTGTTTCGATTTGCATGCGTCGTCCACGTCCATGACCTCCTTGACGTCGTTTTAAATCGTGATTAATTTTTTCTGCTGTAATGGGTAAGAGTGACGGTAAACCTTCAATAATAGTTGTTAGTTGGGGGCCGTGTGACTCACCCGCTGTTAAGTAACGCATAAACGCTTTCTCCCTTCAACTCGCTAAAGTATGTATTTTTCACTATAACATATATTCTTTAAAAAAACAGTCCTTTTGCAAATGTCTTTTAAGTTCATCCTATTTACATAACCTAAATGCGAATATTCTGAACGACTTGCATAAAACCTTACTACACTACTGAAGTGAAGTGCTAAAATTTATAAAAAATACGCCTTTGCTTAGGATAAGCGAAAAGCGTACGAATTATCTATGTTAATGCTTTAGTTACTATATGTACATGATGAAACCAGTCATTTGTACAAAGCTTTTCATTCATATTATTAACTGTTTTTTCGATAGAAGAATGTGTCCTCTACTTCAAATTCGTAACGAGATGGATTAAAAATTTGCTCTGTCGATCCTACAAATAGTATGCCATCCTTGCGTAAGGCTTTACTAAAATCGTTATAAATTTGATCTTTGGCTTCTTCCGTGAAATAGATCATTACATTGCGGCAAACTATTAAATCATAATTGCTATCATAGGTATCATTAAGCAAATTTTGTTTTTTAAAGGTTACACAACGCTTAATCTCATCCTTCACGCGGTAGAAAGAGCCCTCTTGTTCAAAACATTTAGCTTTAATGTCATTTGGCACTTCTGCTAAAGAACGTTCTGGATAGACACCTAATTTTGCTTTTTGAATGACATTTTCATCTAAATCAGTAGCAATAATTTGAATTTGAGATAAAGGCACTAATTGAGATAAGACCATTACTAATGAATATGGCTCTTCTCCTGTTGAACAAGCAGCACTCCAAATTTTTAAACGCTTATTTGTTTGTAATAGCTTAGGTAATATTTTCTTTTGCAATACGTCCCAACGCTTTCCATTACGATAAAATTCAGAAACATTAATCGTCATACGATCTAAAAACTCATTCATTAAATCACGATCTTGTTCAAGTGCCTTTAGAAAGTCAACAAAATTTCGATAACCTTTTTTTTCATAAAGTGAGGTTAATCGTCTTTTCATTTGCGCTTCTTTATATAACGCTAAATCTATTCCTGTTTTGCGCTTGATACCTTCTATAAACTGTTCATAATCAGACATATGGTCATCTTCCCCTCTAGCGTCGTAGTTCCATTATAGCGGAAAAGAGACAATCCTGAAATAGTCTTTCTCATGTATACACATCTACTTGCTTGAGTTTTGTTTTTCCTCTAATAGTAGCACCTTTGACTGTTCTAATTCAAGGCGCATTTTTTCCGTTTCAATCGTATAAGTTTCTAATCGAAGTTTTTCTAATTCCACTTCTTTTTCGATAGCCTTTAATTTAATTTTTTGCTGTCTCGTACGGGAATCTGTAAAAATCCCAGCTAAAGAAATAATAACCCCACCAATAATTGCTACAATGGCAATTGACAATACGATCACACCCTTTCGTTACTAAAATTATACGGCAAAGCGGAAAAAATAGTTTCACTTTTCAGGAATTTATTTCAATTTAAAAATGAAGGTAGTTTTTCACTACCCTCATCCTAGCAAATTAACTAAACTTGTACACGGTAATCTTTTAAATCTTCTCGTAATTTCGCCTTCAAAAATTTACCTACAGATGTTTTTGGTACCTCCTGAATGAAAACTATATCATCTGGTATCCATGTTTTATGGAATTGCGTTTGTAAATTTTCGATGAGCTCCTCTTTAGAAATGGAATCCTTGTATTCTAGCTTTGGCACTACACACGCCAGAGGACGTTCCAGCCATTTTTCATGTGGGATGGCAATCACAGCGGCTTCAAAGACTTTTGGATGGGACATCAAGGCATTTTCTAACTCAACTGACGAAATCCATTCTCCACCACTCTTAATTAAATCTTTTGTACGATCGGTAATTTTTATATAGCCATCCGGCGTCATTACCGCGATATCACCTGTATAAAGCCAACCATCTTTAAAGGCTTCTTCTGTACGCTCATCTTGATAGTACTCATTTGCGATCCATGGACCTCGTATCGTTAGTTCACCCATCGTTTCACCATCCCATGGCACCTCGCCATTTTCATTAACAACACGGGTTTCGAGAAGGGGCATTGTCATCCCTTGAGTAATGCGAACATGCATTTTTTCATCAGCCGTGTAGTCCTGCATATGGGTTAAATACGTGGATAAGCTTACAAGCGGAGAGGTCTCAGTCATCCCATACCCAGTCATATAAGGAATCTTCAGCTCCTCCTCGAAGCCCTTTACAAGACCAATAGGTGAGGCAGATCCGCCACAAACTATTAATCGCATTGACGATAGGTCACGGGGGTGTAGACGTTGCTCCTGTAAAACACCGAGCCAAATAGTAGGTACACCTGCCGTCAAGGTTACTTTGTACACGTCAAAAAGCTCAAGTAAAAGCTGAGGCGTAAACATAGGACCCGGTAATACCTGAGTGGCACCAAAGGCTACACTAGCAAAAGGGAAGCCCCATGCATTGGCATGAAACATTGGTACAACAGGTAGCACAACATCCGACTCACAAATAGCAATACTATCTGCAAGTCCAGCGGTTAAACTGTGAAGGACGATACTGCGATGTGTATAAACTACTCCCTTTGGCATACCAGTCGTTGCACTCGTATAACACATACCAGCAGGTGTATTTTCATCTAAATCTTCTGGAAAAGTGAAATGCTCATCGGCATCTGCAATTAGTGCCTCATAGGACAAAGCATTTGGAATGGGGAAAGATTCTAGTGCCACAGCATCTCCCATAATGATAATGTGTTTAACCGTTTTTAATTGTGAAACAAATGGTGCGATAAGAGGGACTAAATTGTCGTCAATTAATAATATTTCATCCTCCGCATGATTAATGACATAGACAATATGCTCAGGAGCTAATCGAATATTGATCATATGCAGAACCGCTCCTGCACATGGTACAGCAAAATAGGCTTCCAAATGACGATGATGATTCCAAGCAAATGTCCCAACCTTTGTGCCCTGCTGCATACCTAATTTTGTTAGGGCATCTGCTAATTGACGAGTTCGTTTGACATATTCTATATACGTAAATTCATGAATAGTTGTAGCGCTTGTTCGCGAATATATTTTCTTTGACTGAAAAAATCGTTCTGCTCGATTCAAAAAACTTGTTAATAATAAAGGCGTATCCATCATATGCATTTTACCGCTCCCCTTCGCTGACAAATTTCCGAAACAACCGAGGCTAACTGCTGCTACAATAAAAAGATTTACTTAGGCTGCATACGAATGGCTCCATCCAAACGAATGACCTCACCATTTAACAAACCATTTTGGATAATGCTTTCAACAAGAAGTGCATATTCGGATGGCTTGCCAAGTCGTTTGGGGAATGGCGTCATTTGTGCAAGAGCTGTCCTTGCAGGGTCTGGTAAAGACGCAAACATTGGTGTTTCAATTAAACCAGGTGCAATAGTCATCACACGAACACCAAACTCTGCAAGCTCGCGTGCAATTGGTAGTGTCATAGCTGCTACGCCACCTTTAGATGCACTATAGGCAGCCTGTCCAATTTGACCGTCAAATGCTGCTACAGAAGCCGTATTAATAATAACGCCGCGCTGTCCATCCTCGTTTGGCTCATTACGCTGCATTTTCTCAGCTACTAGACGGATGACATTGAATGTACCGATTAAATTAACCGATATTATTTTTTCAAATAAACTAAGTGCATGAATCCCACGCTTGGAAATTACTTTGCTCGCATCTGCAATTCCTGCACAGTTCACCGCTACATTAATATGGTCAAATGCTGCTATGGCTTGCTCAAGACCTGTTGCTACATCTTCCTCTTTCGTAACATCTACTCGCACATAGATTGCATTTCCCCCTAATTCCTCTACTAGAGCTTGTCCACGTTCATCATTCACATCAAAGATGATGGATTTGCCACCTTGTTCGACGATGTGACGAACAGTCGCCTCTCCTAAACCTGATGCCCCACCTGTTACTACTGCAACTACTTCATGCTTCCTCATTGCACATACCCCCCTTTACATTTTTTCAATAATCGTAGCATTAGCCATCCCCATACCTTCACAAATAGCTAGTAAGCCGTATCGGTAATTTTCTCGTTCCATTCGATAGAGCAAAGTCGTTAACAATTTTGTTCCGGTAGCACCTAATGGATGTCCTAGTGCAATTGCTCCGCCATCTGGATTGAGCTTCTTTGGGTCCCCACCAATTTCCTGCAACCATACAAGTGGCACAGGTGCAAAGGCTTCATTGACCTCATAGGTGTCAATATCCTCTATGTTCAAGCCAGATCGTTCTAACGCCTTTCGAGTTGCTTCGATTGGTCCCGTTAACATTAATGTCGGGTCAGAACCTACAACAACTCTTGTCAAAATTTTAGCGAGTGGCTGAATACCAAGTTCCTGCGCTTTATCCAATGCCATAACTACTACTGCTGATGCCCCATCACTCATCTGACTAGCATTACCAGCCGTAATGACGCCATCCTCTTGAAAAACAGTTTTTAAACCATTTAAAATGTCAACGGTAGTTCCAGCACGAGGTCCCTCATCCTTAACAACTGTTGCTACAGTGCCATCTTCTTGAATGACTTCAATAGGTAGAATTTCATCTTTGAAAGTCCCTGCTTCAAGGGCTGCTAGTGCTCGTAGATGACTCTCATAGGCATAACTATTGAGCTGCTCTTTTGATAAGGACCATTTTTCGGCTATTTTCTCTGCTGATAGTCCTTGATGAATAATATTATAATTTTCCTGTAAGCGATTACCTAAATGAGCATTTTTCATGTTAGTCCCCATAGGCACCCTAGACATACTTTCCACACCGCCAGCAATTACTATATCCATATCACCGGCTAATATAGCTTGTGCAGCGAAATGCACCGCTTGCTGGCTAGAACCACATTGACGATCAATGGTCACACCTGGTACACAATCGGGAAATCCAGCCATTAACAGGGCTGTCCTCGCAATATTCCCCCCCTGCTCTGTAGTCTGCGTCACACAGCCTAAAATGACATCATCCACTTGTTCCTTATTTATGCCTGCACGTTTTACAGCCTCCTGCAACACATCAGCAGCCATATCATCTGCTCGAACATGACTTAATACACCCTTACTTCGCCCCACAGCCGTTCGCACAGCCGCAACAATCACCACTTCTCTCATCTCCATTGCCCCTTTTCCTCGTCATCCTTCACAGTTTATTGACAAGACTATTAATATATTCCTAACTTAATTATCAGAATATTATAGCATTTATTGTACATGAATAAGAAGTTTTTAACAATTCTATATGGTTCTAGAAATAGATGATTCACTAAGTTGACTGGCCCATCTAAATAACCACAAACCTACTAACCATCTCCATTTTTTAAGCAAAAAAAAGCAACCTCAATTATATTGAGATTGCCTAATCTATTCGCAAATTAAACTAAATCTTCACCGAAGAATAAAGCGATTTCGCGCTCTGCAGAAGCAAGAGAGTCAGAACCGTGGATGATGTTGTGAGAAACAGTTGTTGCGTAGTCACCACGGATTGTACCTGGGTTAGATTCCTCAGGTTTTGTTGCACCCATCATTGTACGAGCAAGTTTAATTACATTTTCGCCTTCCCATACCATAGCGAATACAGGACCAGAAGTAATGAAATCAACTAGTTCACCAAAGAATGGACGCTCAGCATGTTCAGCATAGTGCTTTTCTGCTAAATCTTTTGAAATTACCATTAATTTAGCACCTTTCATTACAAAACCGCGACGCTCGAAACGATCAACGATATCTCCAACTACTTGACGTTCAACGCCATCTGGCTTAACCATTAAAAAAGTTTGTTCAATTGCCATGTTTAAAACACTCCTTAAATTCTTCTAACAGGTTTTACACCTACCGATAAATATTAACAAAAAAAGAGGCTTTGTACAACAAAAAGCTAGAATTTGCGCTTACCCATAAACAATGCAACATCACGTAGCTTTTTCTTTACGGGATGTTTTGGCAAAGCATCTATTTCTTGTAAAGCCTTTTTCAAATATTTATCACTCATACGATTAGCTTGCTCAATTGCATGAGATTTACGCACATACTGCAACATATTTTGACGTTCGGCTTCTGTTAATGTACCAGCAAATACTTTTACCAAGTATGGTTGCATCTCCGGGTCATCCTTTAACAAGAGAATCGGTAAGGTAATATTTCCTTGTAATAAATCACTACCTGCTGGCTTTCCTAGCTCCTTATCTGTTGCCATAATATCTAACACATCATCGATAATTTGGAAGCTCATGCCTACAAAGTAGCCGAAGCGTTTTAAATGACGTACAGTTTTAGCATCAACGCCTGCTGCAACAGCCCCTAACTCACAACTAGAAGAAATAAGTAAAGCTGTTTTGCGTTTAATTCTTCTAAAATAATCCTTTAAACCTTGATCGAGTCTAAATTTATCTTCAATTTGAATAACTTCACCGTTACAAATCTCAACCATGGTACGTGCTAAAATTTGATGAACTAGTGGATCTTCTAATTTTGTAATATATTCGAGAGCACGTGCAAAAATAAAATCGCCCGTGTACATTGCTACTCGGTTATTCCATTGCGCTTTGACAGTTGGGCGTCCTCTTCGCATATTGGAATCATCAATAACATCATCATGGACAAGTGATGCCATATGAATGAGTTCTAAAGGTACTGCAACATCCTTCATCTTCTCAATGTCATATTCACCAAATTTTGCACCTAGTAATACAAAAATTGGTCGTATACGTTTGCCACCAGCTTGTAATAAATGGAGAGAAGCATCGTTGATCAAATATGAAGATGAGTCCACCGCATTTTCTAACTCTCGTTCAATGATATCGATATCTGATTTCAAATCGGAATAGAGTAGTTTTAACTTCATCTTTTCCACGTGTGAAAACCTTCCCCCATTAACGTATCTTTTTAAAGCCTATATGCATTGCCGCAGCACCGCCACTGTATGCTTTGTACGTTACTTTTTCTAATCCTGCCTTCTCAAACAATGCCGCTAACTTTTTCATACCTGGGAAATCATTCGCAGATTCTTGAAGCCAAGAATACTCCTTGTAACTTTTCGCAAATATTTTACCAAATATCGGCATTATATATTTAAAATAAAAACGGAATAATTGACGGTAACCAGGAATTTCAGATTGAGATGTTTCTAAACAAACAACCATTCCACCTGGTTTTACGACACGGTGCATTTCCTTTAAGACTTGCAAATAATCTGGTACATTGCGTAGACCAAAGCCAATTGTCACATAATCAAACGTATCATCTGGAAAAGGTAATTCCATAGCATTTCCATGAATCAGTTCAATTTGCGGATATGATTGTACTTTTTTTTCGCCTACTTTAAGCATGTTTTGACTAAAGTCCAGTCCTTTTACTTCTCCACTTTCTCCAACTGCCTCAGCCAATGCGATCGTCCAATCTGCCGTACCACAGCAAACATCCAATGCCTTTGATCCAGGTTTGACAGCCATGTGTTTCATCGTATCGTTACGCCAACCAATATGCATTTGGAAACTAATAACACCGTTCATTTTGTCATAATTATCCGAGATACTCTCAAATACTTCATGAACGTGCTCTGCTTTCGTTTTAGCCATTTTGAAAAACCTCTCTTATCCGTTAGTAGAAGCAATAGAAGCCTCTACATGTGCATGTAAAGCTCGTTTCACATCACTTTGTAAAAATGATGCACTCTCCACCATCTTCGACAGCTCTATTTTTAAATGCACTATTTTTTCTTTGATGACGCTATTAAAAGTAGTACCCTGACGTTGAACACTTTCTTCAAGTGCCTTACCTATTAAGGACGTTTGTCCACGTTGATAAGCTGCCATTTCTTTTTCTAAACGTAAGATCAATAAACTTTTTTCCATCAACGGTATATATTCACTAAAGGAATAAAGCTCGAAAAATTGAGCAATTAATCCTGATTCAATATTACACATCGAAGCATACCATTGCTCGATTGTTCTTTGTTCGGTCTCATACACCTTTATCTGGTTTTCACATCGTGTCACAATTCCCTGTGACAAATTTCGTATCAATGCGACATTTCCAGACATCGCTAATATTTCGTAATAACGACCACTATAAAAATCCCCAGCTAATACTGTAAGCTGCTGTTCTTTAGAAGTAGCATCTAATTCTTTTATGTGATCGTGTGCCGACAATGCCGCATACACAATGCCAACAGTAATGGCAGCCTCTTGTTGCTCTTGTTGCCACTCTTCACCATTCAAAAACGGGACTAACAAATAAAACAATTGATTTTCATCTAGCACAGGCATTCCTGTGTATTTTTGCAAAGTTCTATGACGAACATCCATGAAAATCTCTGTTTTTAACTGGGCAATTGAATTTTGAATGTATGTTGCATTCATAGACCTTACTCCATTTCACTTTCAAATACGTTAATCCTATCTAAGGCTTAACGTTTGCTTACTGAGTCATTATAGCATACGCAACGATGCGGAATAAAAAAATTTTGCTTTCTTCAAGAGGATAGGCAGTAGAGTTTTCCCATGGAAAGGGAATGCTACTGCCCATATAATTAGTTTTTCACATCTCACTCTTTTATATGTGCCTAAATGGCACGGGATAAAAACTATTATGAAACCATATCTTGTCTATATATTATTTTTTTGCTTCGCTATGGATCACACCATGTGCTGTATGAATCTGTGCTTTCCCTCGAATCTTCATCGCAGAAGTGTGTTCTGTAAATTGAGCAATCATAACTTCGCCGGCATCTAATTTTTCAGAATGATGGAACTTTGTATCTGTTCCACGCGTTAAACCAATAACATGTACACCATCTTCTTCAGCTTGAATAACAATATAATCTTGTGACATTCTTGTACACTCCTTAAATCCGACAAATTCTTAGTTCATCATAACATAATTAGACAAGCAATTTAAGACATTTGAATAAATGATAGAACTTCTCTACGCTTTACTTCATCATGCTCATAAACACCACGTGCTACAGATGTTACTGTCTTAGAGCCTGGTTTTTTCAGTCCTCGCATAGTCATACACATGTGCTCAGCCTCAATCACCACATAAACTCCTTTTGGTGCTAGCATTTCCATAATGGTATCAGCGACTGAAGATGTGATACGTTCTTGCAACTGTGGTCGGCGAGCAATTGTTTCTACTGCACGACCTAATTTGCTTAGTCCTGCAACAATGCCGTCATTCGGTATGTAAGCGACATGCGCTTTTCCATAGAACGGAACTAGATGATGCTCACACATCGAATAAAAAGGAATATCTTTGACAAGAACCAATTCTTCATGATCCTCGTGGAACACTGTTCTAAAATAGTCTTTGGCATCTTCATGTAAGCCACTAAACATCTCAGCATACATTTTTGCGACACGCTTTGGTGTATCTAATAAACCTTCTCGATTTACGTCTTCACCTACCGCCTCTAAAATCATTTTTACTGCTTCTTCTATTTTTAATAAATCTATATTCGACATTCAATAAACCTCCTGCGTATCAAAACATTACACATTTCCCTATGCATCGTAGCACATCCAAAAGGTAAGCGCAAAATGACTTACTTGTTTCACAAAAAATTTGCTGCAAGTTAGCAAATCTAGCTTTTATTATAATTATGTATAGTCAACTTAAAGTTAAAAAGAGCAGTCTCCATGTTCGTTAACATGAAGACTGCTCTATGTAACTACTAGACGTGTATTATTTTACAGCGTCTTTAAGTGCTTTACCTGGTTTGAAAGCAGGCACCTTGCTAGCAGCGATTTCGATTTCTTTACCAGTTTGTGGGTTACGACCTTTACGAGCCGCACGTTCACGTACTTCGAAGTTACCAAAACCAATTAATTGTACTTTGTCACCCTTTGCAAGAGCATCTTGAATTGTATCAAATACAGCTTCAACTGCTTTAGAAGCGTCTTTTTTAGAAAGACCTGCAGCTTCAGCAACAGAGTTTACTAATTCTGTTTTATTCACACCATTCACCTCCTCTCAAAGGGTCATGAACCAATTCTGTAAAAAGAGTAACACATAGAAAACCGCTACGCAACTGTATTCATTCATGATTATAACCAAAAAATCAGTTTTTCACCCAAAAAATCAAAAAAAAGGACTTTTCGCATAAAAACGAAAAGTCCTTTTCCTATTTTTTACACTTCTTTTTATTTTTTATCACTATAAAATAAATGTTACTAACCCTCGATCACCTTCGTTTACCATACGTTCGATCGTTTGACGCATCCGTTTTTTGGCTGTATTTGGAACTGCATCCATTTTATATCTAATACCTTCTTTTAATACTTCATGTAATGGTGTTCCAAAAAGTTGTGTATTCCATAGAGCATCACGGTCATGTAAATAAGCATGGTTCAAATCTTTTAAAAGTTGCTGACTATGGAACTCAGAGCCGATTAACGGGGCAAATTCTGAATCCATATCGACACGAATAATGTGATAAGATGGCGCCTTCGCTTTCATTCGCACACCAAAGAAATTATTTTGCTTAATTAATTCTGGGGCTGTTGGCTCAAATTCCTGCATCATTGGTAATGTAACACCATAGCCTGTCGTATCCGCATCATGAATGGCACTTTTAAAGCGTTTTTGAGCTTCTTTTGCCTCCGCTGCTTCTTTAATAAACAGTAGCCAATCCTTTTTTGTTTCAATCGGTTCTTCTAACCACTCATTACAAACCGATTTATATAGTTCACCCTGTAAGGACACACGAATTACAGCTGTGCCAATACCGGCATCTACATGGACTACTTCACTTTGATCTATAAAATCAATAGCTTTAAAAGCATCGGATGCTTGTTGCACATCCCTAATTTTCATAACAGAAGAAAGCACTTCTTCCATGGAATCAATCAATGCAACATTTAATGGATGTGAGGCATCTAGTACGTCTAACCAATCTGGCTTCTCCACCTCTATCGTACGGATTGGGAATTCAAATAACGCCTCTTGTAATATATACTGAATATCAGTTTCTCTCATTTGATCAATTGAAATGGCGATAACGGGAACATTATAACGTTCAAACAACTCATTGCGCAGTTGAACAGTTTCTTCTCTAGCTGGCATTTGGCAATTAAGTAAAATGACAAAAGGCTTGCCAATATCCTTTAATTGCTCAACAATTTCTTCTTCTGCCCTCTCTGCAGCTCGACGACTAATACCATTAACCGTTCCATCAGTTGTCACTACAATTCCAATATTCGCATGATCGCGAATTACTTTATCCGTACCTATTTTCGCTGCTTCCTGAAACGGAATAGGCTCTGTATGCCAAGGAGTATGAACAAATTTTGGTCCATTTTCATCTTCATAGCCTTTTGTTCCTTCGATAATGTAACCCACACAATCTGCTAATCGAATTTGAAATGGCATTTCATCGTCACCGACCACAATACGGGTTGCTTGAGCAGGCACAAACTTCGGCTCAGCAGTCATAATGACTGGCCCCGGAGAACTTTGTGGCAACTCATCCTGTGCTCGCATTCTTTCTGTTTCATCCACAATGTTTGGTAACACGACGGATTCCATTACCTTTTTTACAAATGTTGATTTACCTACACGTACTGGACCGACAACACCAATATAAACATCGCCATTTGTTCGCTCTGCAATTTCTTTAAATACTGCTTCACTCAAGGTTTCTGCCTCCTTTATCTACGCTTTTTCACTATATGCGAGCTTGTAGACAAATATGAAAAAGCCCCTCACAAATGTAAGGAGCTTGTTGATTATTCTTCTTTTTTCTTGGCGGCTTCTGCCTCTTGTTTTTGTCGTTCTTGAGCCTTCTTGGCATCTGCCTTATAAGTGTCCATATCATAAACCGGCTCACCCTTCTCGTCCACTGTATACGGAACAGAGTAAGCAGGTACTACAGGAAATTTATCGACAAGTAATTGGCGAATATCATCGCCCGGTTTGACATCCGGCTTGTCTTCTTTTAGTAGTTGTCCTAAATCAATGGAATAATCTACATGTAATTCACCGTCACCAGTCATAAAGAGCGGTAATTCGACGCCTGAATAGGGACTTTTCACAGTAACCTCTGTTTTATAGCCTAAATCCTTATAATTAATTTGGTACACATTATCTGATGTTGAGCCTGTTATTGGTAAATATTGTGTAGATAGTTTCCGAATTCCTATTTCGCGAATACGCTCTGCAGCATTTAAATCTACTAGTTTAACGGTCGCTTCATGCTCAGGATCCCAAATAATATACTGATATATACCGCCTTTTTCATAGGCGTTTCCAGGGATCGTCGACAAATACTTCGGCATAAGCTTTTCAAAATCAATTAAATACTTGATATATAAATCTGTATCTAATTCGCTATTTTTAATGGGCACTAGCCCACCAGTTGCTTCACGGTATTCATTAACAGCACGCTGAACAGCTGCTAGTTGGTCCACATCAGGCGTAACCTTCGCCCTTTTCTCGTCTTCTGGGTACGCACACCCGACTAACAATATGGCGGTTGCAATTACCACCAGAAAAGTACTTAGTTTTTTCATGTTACTAACACCTCGTTATTTATTATGCTGGCCATGTGGCAACTATAAGTACCATTAAAAATGTGCCAAGTCCAAACAGTATGTATGCACATAAATTTACGATTGTTCGTAAAAATACATTTGAAATCTTGTTACGAGCTAAATAAATTAAGCCGACTGATATTATCATAAAGCCTATACAATAAAACGATACCCACATTACATCTAAAGCAGGCATATGAGCTAACGGGCCCATTTCCAATAACCACCTTTCTTTCTATGTCAAGACACAATCAAAGTATATTATACTATGTGCCTTTGTTAAAAAGAAATAGTTGTCCCATAACTATCAAGAAATGGACAACCTTTTAAAATGCTTTAACTATTCAACTGATAGCACATAATAAGGTGTCTCAGTAGATTCACCGAGACACCCTATTTATGTCCGTTTCATGACAAATTTAATCATAAAAATAATATTAATGCTTCATCTCGTCAATTTCACGTTTTTTCATGCGCATCATAAGTGCATCAACTGCCACTTTCGGTTCTACTTCGTTAAAGAGTACACTATAAAGCTCTGTGGAAATGGGCATTGCCACACCATACTTTTCTGCTAATTGATAGGCAGCCTTTGTAGTACGCACACCCTCTACAACCATCCCCATTTGATCAAGAACCTCTTGTAACTTCATACCCTGTCCTAACATATTACCAGCTCGCCAGTTTCTTGAGTGAACGCTTGTACACGTTACAATCAAATCACCCATGCCTGTAAGACCCGAGAACGTAAATGGATTACCACCCATTTTTACACCTAAACGAGTAATCTCCGCAAGTCCTCGCGTAATTAATGCGGCTTTCGCATTATCCCCATAATTCAAGCCATCTGTAATGCCTGCAGCTAAAGCGATAACATTTTTCAGTGCCCCACCAATTTCTACACCGATCACATCGTCATTTGTATAAACACGGAAAAATTGGTTCATAAATAAATCCTGTACTTTTTCAGCAGCATCTATGTCCGCACATGCAGCTGTAACCGTTGTAGGATGATGAAGAACCACTTCCTCAGCATGACTTGGCCCTGAAAGCACTACAATTTCATCCACTTTTTCAGCAGGTAAGCTCTCTGCTAATATTTCAGAAATTCGCTTTAGAGAATCAGGCTCAATTCCTTTTGAAACATGTACAAATAAAACTTTTTTAGTTAATTCAGCCGTCAATTTTTCGCAAACTTCACGAATTGCTTTTGTCGGCACAGCCACAACGATTGTTTCAGCATGTGTTGCTGCCTTTGCAATATCACTCGTAGCATGTAAATTAGTTGGTAATACCGTTTCAGGTAAATATTTTTTATTGGTATGCATACGGTTGATTTCTTCTGCCTGTTCAGCTCGATGTGTCCATACAAGCGTATCATGGCCATTTTCCGCCAGTACCATTGCCAGCGCAGACCCCCAAGAGCCTGCCCCTAACACACAAACTTTTTCCATAAAAAATCCTCCCTTATTGTGGGTTGTCTACACTATTTTCTTTTCTTGTAAAAAGACGCCACCCAACAATTGTGTCGGGTTGGCGTATTGTATGTGTATGACTATAACTTTAAGCACGAGCACGTGTAATTAATCGAATCGGTGTTCCTTCAAAGTCGAATGTTTCACGAATACGATTTTCTAAGAAACGTTCATAAGAGAAGTGCATAAGCTCAGGTTCATTGACAAATACCACAAACGTTGGTGGTTTAATCGCAACCTGCGTAGCGTAGTAAATACGTAAACGGCGACCTTTATCGGTTGGCGCAGGATTACGTGCTACGGAATCTTCTATGACTTCATTTAAAATAGAAGATTGAATACGCATCGCATGATTCTCACTAACACGTTGGATAATCGGTAAAATCTGATGAACACGCTGTTTCGTATTAGCCGAAACGAAAATAATCGGTGCATAGTCTAAAAATAGGAAATGCTCACGAATTTGCTGCGTAAAAACATTCATAGTTTTTTCGTCTTTCTCGATAGCATCCCATTTATTGACAACAATCACAACAGCTTTTCCCGCTTCATGTGCATACCCAGCAATTTTCTTATCTTGCTCCTGAATACCTTCTTCCGCATTCAGTACCACTAACACAACGTCTGAACGTTCAATCGCACGTAACGCACGCAAAACAGAATATTTTTCGGTTGTTTCATAAATTTTCCCTTTTTTACGCATACCCGCAGTATCAATAATGACATATTCCTGATCTTCATACGCATAAGGTGTGTCAATTGCATCGCGTGTCGTACCCGCAATATCACTAACAATTACTCGATCTTGACCTAAGAACGCATTCACTAAAGATGATTTCCCCACATTCGGACGACCGATTAATGAGAATTTAATTACATCATCTCCGTACTGCTCTTCATCTTCTTTCGGGAAATGTTTCGCACATTCGTCTAATAAATCCCCTAAACCTAAGCCGTGAGAGCCAGAAATTGGCCAAGGCTCACCGAAGCCCAATGCATAAAAATCATAAATCATTTCACGCATATCAGGATTATCGATTTTATTGACTGCTAGTACAACAGGTTTCTTAGTTTTGTATAAAATTTTAGCTACTTGCTCATCGGCTGCCGTTACCCCTTCACGACCATTTGTCATAAAAATAATAACGTCTGCTTCATCAATGGCGATTTCAGCTTGTTGACGAATTTGCTCTAAAAACGGCTCGTCCCCAATTTCAATCCCACCTGTATCAATAATATTAAAATCGTGTGTTAACCACTCTGCCGAACTATAAATACGATCACGTGTTACGCCTGGGATATCTTCCACAATAGACACACGCTCTCCAACGATACGGTTAAAAATCGTCGACTTACCTACGTTCGGACGACCTACGATGGCTACTACTGGTTTCGTCATCTGTACTTCATCCTTCCAACTTCTTGTCTTTCGCTATTATACACGAAAAATGCCATTATATCATATCATATCCATAAAGTAGAACGCTATGTATGGCTTTACCAAACCAAACGATTTATTTTCGCGGTTTTATGCTGTGTTTTGAATGCGTGAGTGGAGGATTTTTTGAGGGTAAATCAGTTGCTTTTGAATTCAATTAATTGGAAGGTTCTTTTCGTTACTTTGAGGGTTTAACTGCTACTTCTAGAGTTGTATCCGTCACTTTGTAGGTTTCCTCCCACTTCAATGCTTTTATCCATCTCTTTGCAAATCCTATCTCATCACTCCAACAAAAAAAGCGAGGATACAATCTTGTATCCTCGCGTTCTTCTTATTTAAAGTTTTTTAATTGATCGCCAATTACGTCTCTGAATGAGAAGCCTGTGTTTTCTTCAGGTAATTCGTAGTCGATCACTTCTTCTGCTTCTGGATTTTCGAGCAATTCTTTAATGCTTAGCGCTAATCGGCCGTCTTCAGCATTGACATCAAGGACTTTTACTTGTACTTCTTGTCCTTCTTTTAATGCTTCATGTGGTGTATTGATATGTTTGTGAGCGATTTGCGAAATGTGCACTAATCCTTCAACACCTGGGAAAACTTCCACAAATGCGCCGAAAGATGTAAGACGCTTCACTTTACCGTCTAAAATAGCACCTTTAGCTGCACGTTCTTCGATATTCGACCAAGGTCCAGGGATCGTTTCTTTGATAGATAATGAAATGCGTTCATTTTCTGGATCAACAGATAGAACTTTTACAGTTACACCTTGTCCTTCTGATAAAACCTCACTCACATCGCTCACATGCTCATGAGACACTTGTGAAATGTGGACAAGACCATCGATACCACCAAGGTCAATAAATGCTCCAAATGATGCTAAACGCTGTACTTTACCATCTAAAACATCGCCAGCCTTGATTTGATTAATAACGTTTTGCTTTTGTGAAGCTTTTTCTGATTCAACTACTGCGCGATGAGATAAAATTAGGCGATTCTTTTCTTTATCAAGCTCAACAATTTTAAAGCTTAATGTTTTGCCTTTATAGCCCTCAAAATCATCGACAAAGTAGTCTTCTACAAGTGATGCTGGTACAAAGCCACGTACACCTAAATCTACGACAAGACCACCTTTAACAATATCCTTCACTTCCGCTTCGAAAATTTCTCCTGCGGCAAATTGTTGCTCAAGTGTATCCCATGCTTTTAAAGCATCCACTTTACGTTTTGATAGGACAAAATTTTCTTCCTCAACCTTTGTAATCATCAAATCTAACTCATCCCCAACAGAGATGACATCAGAAGCTTTCTCAATGTGCAAGCTTGATAATTCACTGATTGGGACAATACCATCAAATGGTGCACCTGGAATTGATACAGATACTGCTTTTTCATCAACTTGCTCTGCAATACCTTTGACGATATCACCCTCGTTAAACGTTTGTTCTGCATAGTTCATTTCTTCAGACATATGTAACCCTCCTTCGCATCTTCCCTTACTATTTTATTCGATATTGAAGACAAAGACAAAAATAAATCCTTTAAATTCGAAAAATGTCTGAAATTTTTGGATTTATAGCATTTTTTCTTCTGCTAATTTTAAAATAGCATGTGCTGCATCTTCGATAGACAATGCTGTCGTATCTAAAAATACGGCATCTTCTGCTTGGATAAGTGGTGATGCTTCACGCTCACTATCTTTTTTATCACGTAGTGCAATTTCTTCCTGAAGTTTTTCAAGTGAAGAGTCGATTCCTCTTTTTTGATTATCTATAAATCGTCTTCTTGCACGTTCCTCTACCGTTGCAGACATAAAAATCTTTAGCTCTGCATCTTTCAATACATGTGTAGCAATATCGCGGCCATCCATAACGACGCCACCATTTGCTGCCAGTTTTTGTTGTTGAGCTACTAATAACTCACGAACCTTTGCATGGGCAGCTACTTGAGAAACCGATGATGTGACTTCATTTGATCGAATATCAGCTGATACATTGTGACCATCTAAAAAGACAAGCTGCCCCTGTGGAGATGGCTTTAAATCAATGGTACTTGCTGCTAACATCTCAGCTAATTTTGCTTCATCATCTAAATGTATGTTTTGTTGCATCGCTTTATACGTAACTGCTCGATACATTGCACCTGTATCGATGTAAGTAAAATCCAATGCCTCAGCAACAATTTTTGCAATAGTACTTTTACCGGCACCAGCAGGCCCGTCTATCGCAATTTGAATGTTTTTCTTCATTTTCTTCCCTACTTTCTGTCACCTCATATTGTATCATATAACCTATAAAAAGCCCTCTGCAAGGAGAGGGCTTTTAAAAAATTGCTATGCAAAATATTAAGCATTAAAGGGATTCAATTCTTTACGTCGATTGCCTAATTGACGCTCAAAGCAAAAGCGAACGATATGTTGTTGGTCTACATCATCTGAATCCGTGAGCTGGATTGTTGCAATTCGTTTAGAATCTTTTTCAAAAATACGCACGACAGTTGCCTCTGTTATCACGTATTTCACATCCCCATTGGCAAACGGCAAGGCAACCGTTAATTTCACCTCATCCCCATCGTTAAAAGCTACTTCTCCTTTCAAGATGAGGGCCAAGCCTCCTGCACTAATATCCGAAGCAACTAACTGATATTTGTGGTCCTTGAACTGAACTGCCACATCTACTGGTGTCTCAACTCGTACATATTCTCGTCGTTGAATTTTAATAAATTCCTCAGGTTTTGGACAATGCAACATAATCATTGGTATATGGCCCGCTTTACGACCTATTACCTCCGTATTAAAGGCAAATGATTGTTTGTCCTCAGTACGAAAGGTTGCTCTAAATTCAGAGCCATCTATCAAAAATGCTGTTTTCTTTGTCGCCATATTAATTGGATAATCAATATAAAGAATATGATCTTGTTGCTCTACAACCTTACAGCGAAATTTCTCCACAAGTTCTGTATAAGTCGGTTCAAGTTGTAATTGTGTACCAATTTTAATCTCCATGAGCATCTCCCCGTACAAAAAATATGGTTTAATTATCTCATGAGATATAAATTTTGGCTATAAAAATTGGTAGTATTTTCTTATTATTAAGTTAAATATTCCACTTTTAAAACATTATGATTTTCTGCATCAATGACGATTCTAAATGTTTCTTGTGTTTTACCATCACGCAATGCAATGACCTCATAACATAGACGTTGTTCAAATTCACCATTATCTGTATAAATATTTTTTACTTCTTGCACTTGAATATCATCCTGGAAGAATGTTTTCCAATCAATCGGTTTCGCTGTTTGCTTTTTAATATTTTCTTCTTGAATGTATTCCATCGCGTTTGCACCTAATAACTCACCCGTATCTTTAGCTAATTTAAGTTGAACACCATCCGCATAAATTAATGCATTATCTCCGGGATGTACACGGGCAAACGTTACATGCCATGCCTGGTGATTTTCACGTGATTCCACATAGGCCACATCTTTCATGCCTAGTTTCTTGACGTATTCTTCGGCTTTTTTGAGGATTTCCTCTTGCGACTGCTTCGCTTCATCGACAGGACGTTCCACTAAATAGGACAGTAAATGCCCTCCCTTTACCGTTAAATCCACATACCCTAAACGAATCCCTTGATGGAATTGTATGTGATAGAAAGGATACGGTGCGGTGTCACTACTTTTTGTGACAGTAAATGTTGCGTCTTTAATAACTGGGAATAAATATTTCACTTTTTCCAACGCTTCTTTTTCTGTAATTTCAGCATCCTGTAATGCTTTTAGCTCAATTTTTTTCTGCCAGTCTGACTCAGATAATGTCAGCGGAAAATCTTTTTCTCCATAACCTTTTAACGTGTCTTTCACTTTATCAAAATTCGTGTTTGGATTTTTATTATCCACTTGCTGTAGCCAAACATCCATTTTTCCATTATGTTTATAAAAATCAACGGTTGCAGCTGACCAATCATCAGAAAGAGCTTGTAAATTCGTAGAGACCTGTGGCATTTTTTCGCGCCAAGCTTCATAATCGCCTGTTTTTGCAGTTCTTTTCGCTTCATCGCCAAGTCGCCCTAAATAATTCATCCATTCATTGGATAGTTCTTGCCCTATCGGAATATTCGCAATTGAAGAACGAACTTCTGAGCTTAAACGCCAAACTGAATCTAATTCACTGTGAATGGCTTGCTCATCTTGAAACAATAGGGATTGTGATACTGATCGCTGTAGATGAGATAGTTTTTCAGATGCATCTGTTAACTTATCTGTATACTGCGCTAGAACAGTACGTTGTAAATCTTCTTTATCACCATGTAAATCTATACTATATGCCCCTAACCCGATAACAGCTATCGTTAAGACCACGAGCCAAGTTTTCATCTATGTTCCTCCTTTCTATGAACAGAAAATATGCTCTCCAATTTGTTTTATTTGTGGACGTGACCAAATCCATTTACTTGTTGCTGTTTTCGGATTGAAATAATACAAAGCATTTTCAGATGGATCCCAGCCGTTCATTGCATCAATAACAGCTTCTTTTGCTCTATCATTAGGCTCTAACCAAATTTGCCCATCTGCTACAGCTGTAAACGCTAAAGGTTGAAATATAATACCAGAAATTGTGTTTGGGAAATCGGGACTTTCTAAACGGTTTAAAATAACTGCTGCTACTGCGACTTGTCCCTCATATGGCTCTCCCCTTGCTTCTCCATACACAGCATTTGCCATTAACTGTAAATCACGCTCTGTATATTTAGGAGGAACTTGAGTTTGTGTTCCATTGTTATTAGTAGTGCCACTACTATTTCCTCCACCACTACTACCGGCACCACTACCTGTACCAGTACCTTTATTCACTTGCTGATCAAGAGGAACACCACCATAATAGGTAAATTGATTACCGGCATTTAATTGCGCTTTCACCCATTTTTCATCGTAATCAGAATAGCCAGCTATAGTTTTTTTGGTCTTCGCTCCAGCGATACCATCTACTGGTAAACCATATTTCTCTTGGAAATTACGTAATGCCCAGTATGTGTTATAGCCAAATTTCCCATCAATTTTACTCTTATAAAAACCTAAGTATTGTAGCCTTGCTTGCAATTCAATGACATCATCTCCATAGGCACCACGAGTAATTTGCTGGTCACTAAAGGCAATCACTTCATTTTGAGGAATCGCAATTATACTAATTCCTAATATCAAAGCAAAAAGTATGCTTACTAAACGCACTTTTATCACTCCTTTTTTTTATAGCTTGAAACAAAAGAGGCAATTTATACATGATAAAAAAGAATAAAGCGTAGAAATCTTGACGATTTCTACGCTTTAAATTTTTTATGCATATGCAAATGTTGTACCAGATGAAAATGCGCTAGTTTCACTTTTCGTAAGCCAAACCACCATAAAAACAGCATAAAAGGAATCATTAAATAAATCCAGTGACCTTTAAATGATAATATTGTATTGTATAGAATGTGAAGTACCACTGGTGCACAAAGCGCCATAGCAATCATTTCTTTCGTCTTGGCAAGCTTTGAAAACTTAGCACGTCCATAATAATAGCCCATTACTACGCCAAATAATGCATGACTCGATACAGGCAATAAGGCGCGCATAAATGCCGTATCCAAGCCAAAGGATAATAAATAAAGTACGTTCTCTATTGTGGCAAAACCAAGTGATATACTTGCCCCATACAATATACCGTCATATGGATCATCAAATTCAACATGATTGTAGATGGCAATTAATAGCACAAACCATTTAAAAAATTCTTCAACAATACTAGAAAAAAGAACGTCTTGAAGGTAAAAATATCGAAAAACCCCTTCCTCTGTTAGTACATACTGTAAAAACAGAATCGGGAACGTTAAAAATGCACCGTATAAAAATGTTTGTAATAAAGTTCTTCTTGGCTCCGTAGCCATTTGATTGCGCAAATAGAAATAACTAAAAAGCGCTAGACCGGGAGCAATGGCAGCAGATAATAAAATGATCATGATGCCGGCTCCTTTCAACAATAGACTGCTATTATTATACCATGTAATGACAAAAAAACTTTTTAAAAGGAGATTTTATTTTTTATGAAAAAAACAATTTTATTAATTCATACTGGCGGCACAATCTCCATGGCGATGAGTGCTGAAGGAGCGGTTATGCCCAATAAAGAAAATCCACTCATGAAAGAAAGTAATAAACTTAATTCATTAGCGACCATTATTGAAATAGAAGCTTTTAATCTACCTTCTCCGCATATCACGCCAAAAGAGATGCTTCAATTACGCAACTTGATTATGGAGCACACCACAGCAAAGCAAATCGATGGCGTTGTCATTACACATGGTACAGATACATTAGAAGAAACTGCCTATTTCTTAGAACTGACAACAAATTTAGCTATCCCCATTGTATTGACAGGTGCGATGCGCTCATCCAATGAGCTTGGAGCAGATGGTATTTATAATTTAATGGAGGCAATCCGAGTAGCAGTCGATGATGAAGCACGCGACAAAGGCGTTCTCGTTGTCATGAACGATGAGGTACATCTTGCCGTCAATACAACGAAAACGAGCACAAGTTCAGTCAATACCTTCCAATCTCCACAATATGGACCAATTGGGCTTATTACAAAATCACGTATTTTATTCCATCATGCACCAATTCGTCGTCAATATGTAGAAATTAATAATTTATCTAAACGCGTAGCCATGTTAAAAGTTTATGCTGGTATGGAAGAAGATTTACTAGATGTTGTGCTCGCATGTAAATATGAAGGTGTTGTACTTGAAGGATTAGGTCAAGGAAATGTCCCTCCTTCTGTTGTTAAAGGCATTGAGAGTCTGATCCAACGAAATATACCTGTAATCCTCGTTTCCCGCTGCTTTAATGGAATTGCAGAAGGTGTCTATGGATATATTGGTGGCGGTAAAATGCTGGAAGACTTAGGTGCGATATTTGCCACTGGAATAAATGGACAAAAGGCACGATTAAAATTATTAATTGGACTTAACACAACTGGAAAGCCTTTAAATTTAAAGGATTTTTTCCTGTAAAGTCAATGTATTCATATTGAGCACTTGCTTATGCCTCGATTATTTGTTCATAATAGTGCAGCATTTCATTAAGACGTACAAGAGCTTCTTCGAAATCGGGCTGTATGACAGCGAATTGAAGAAATCCTCTTTGTCGCAAATATGGGCTATCACCATGAACCAATAGTCCATTTAAGGCTAAATCGATGTGTAGATTTGAAAGTGTGTTTGGCAGTTGAATGGTTATAAGCATTGGGTACCGAGTTGTTGGTAATTGAAGGTGCATATATGGTAGCTGCAGTAGTGCCTCAAAACGTTGCTGTAGCTGCTCATAGCGGACAGGATAGGCTTGTAAAGACTCATCTAAATTACCGAGCAACACGGCTGGAAGCGTAAAAGGTATAGCACCTTGCTGGTAATTTGCTAAGTCCAAGTATGCAGGCAATGTAGGAGCGGATTGCGCTAAGTATTGTGAAAATACAAATGCTAGCCCACTTACTGCCCCAATTGCTTTCCCACTCACTGCAGTAGCCAAATAACAGTCCTGTAGCGAAAATGGCATAGCACCGAACGTACTGATGCTATCTACACATAGCTTCACTTTATAACACTTTGCCAATTGACTAAGGCCATCTAAATCATTACAAGTCCCCGTCGAGGTTTCCCCATGCACTACCAACATCCACTGATATGCTCCAGTTTTTAGTAATAACGCTATTTTCTCGCAATCAAATATTGTTCCCCATTCTTGTTCAACGACATCAAAATCTAATGACCAACGGACTGCTTGTTTTCTCAACCGTTCACCAAATTCTCCATTTGTTAGAATAAGACCTTTTCCTAATTGCTGTGCCTGTAATTGAGCAAGCATCACTTCATTGGCCACTGTTCCAGTTCCAACGATTATTCCAACATGCTTGGTATTCGCTAAATGTAGTAACTTTTGCTGTACTCGTTCATAGATTGCCTTAAAACTTAGCGAACGATGCGATAAATTGGTATAACCAATTGTCTCTACTTGCTTAACTGGTCCAGGATAAAAAGTATAATCATCTTTTGCAAGCCTACGTTGTAGGTCATGTTCAAATACATTTCTAGTAAGCACCATAGGTAAAAACTGGGCATTCTTTGTTCCAACAGCTGGAGCAAATTGTTGAAAACCCATTTGCTTATAGAGCTTTTCTTCACGGGTTGTTCCTGAAATTACGGCTGCCGTGTAGCCCTTTTCATAGGCAAATGTGTTTAAAGCTTGTGTAAGCTTCAATAGGACTCGGCCAGTTCGATAATTTTTTTTCACAGCAAGCAAACGTATTTCACAAACCTTGTCACAAACCTCTTTCGGTAAAAATCGCTCTACCTTACCAATTTTTTCATCAATTGAAAAGGGTCTTTGATCTCTAAATGCGACCATTCCTATTAATTCTGTTTTTTTATACACCACTATATATGTATTTTCCTGATGGAATCGATCAATTTTTAGTCTTTGCGTATTTGGCTCATGCTGTGGAATTTCTTCCACAAATGTCTCATAATTCAATCGCGCAATCGCCTCATACTCTTCATTTGTTTGAGCTATTTTACACCAATACATCTCTTTACTTCCCTCTTTTCCATGACTCCTTAATATTAGACATATGTCTTATGAGCATACACACGATTGCAATCATCAAAAGTGCATAGGGCTTTAATTGGCCTGTTTGTATGATGGCGCCAATATAAAAGATAAAACCACCAACCATGCCTAATGTTAAGCTCCTTGTCAATATCAGTACGGCCGCAGTACCTGCAATCATCCATAAAAACAAGCCGGGTGATAGAGCGAGACCAACTCCAATAAAAGTTGCGACTCCTTTTCCTCCCTTACATTTTAGCCAGAAAGGATATAAATGACCTACAATGACACAGGCTGCACCACTAACAATGACCCATTCTTCTAAATACCATAAACGCCCTAAGCCTACCACGAGCACACCCTTCAAGGCATCGCCTAGAAATGTCAGAAGAAAGGCCCTCTTGCCAAGGACGCTCCCCGCATTGCGCGCACCCAAATTTTTACTGCGTTCTTCCTGCAAATTGACACCATATATCTTTCCAACGAAAAATGCTGTCATGAAGTTTCCAATTAAATAACTGAAGAGCCAATACAAACCAATCAATCATGTTCCTCCTTGCTAAAAAGGCTGTATAAGCTACATGCCTATACAGCCTCACCATTATCCTTTTCTTTGAGCAATAGTTTGAGCGATACAATCCCCATGGAAACGCCCGTTTTCAATAAAAATTTCGTTGGCATTATTTCCTGCGGCAATTACGCCTGCGATAAACAAGCCTTCCACATTCGTTTCCATCGTTTCTGGTGTAAAATAAGGGCGGCCCGTTTCATCGTCAATATCTACACCCATAGCTTTAATAAAGGAGTGATCAGGATGATAGCCAGTCATGGCAAAGACAAAATCATTTTTCAACACCTTTTCTTGGCCATCTATTTCTAAGACTACTTCATGCTCACGAATTTCTAATACATTCGTATTAAAATGCATGTCAACTTCTCCCGTTTTGACTACCCCTTCAAATTCAGGTAATACCCATGGCTTAATACTTGGAGAGTATTCACTTCCTCGATAGGCAACCGTTACGCGAGCACCTGCTTTATTTAATTCCAACGCTGCATCTACAGCTGAATTTTTGCCTCCTATAACAAGAACATCCGTATCAAAAAATTCATGCCCCTCTTTAAAATAATGGAAAACTTTAGGTAATTGTTCACCAGTGATATTTAGAAAATTAGGATGATCATAATAGCCTGTCGCAATAATGACATTAGGTGTTTCATAATGATCCTTGTCTGAAGTAACAGTAAACATACCATTTTTTTTCACGACACTTTGTACTTTTTCAAAGCGGTTAACTTGAATATTTTTTAATCGAACAACTTCTCGATAATAAACAAGCGCTTGATTCCGCTTGGGCTTTCGTCCTTCAATAATAAATGGCACATCGCCAATTCCTAATCGTTCACTTGTACTAAAAAAAGTTTGATGTGTAGGATAATGATAAATCGCATTGACGATATTACCCTTTTCAATGACAATGGGGTTTAATCCAATATTTTGCAAAGCTATTGCTGCTGCTAAACCACATGGGCCTCCTCCAACAATAATGGCATCTGCTTGCTGCATTTCTTGACACTCCAATCGAATTTGGACAGCTTTAGTTGCTGTTCCTTGCTTACATCCATTATGAAAATAGACGATTCCTTTATATTATACGCCTTCTAGCAAGTTTTGTTTGTTTATTTACTTGAAATATCGATGTCGATGATATGACATTGTGGTTTGGCACCAAGTCTCATTGGCAATAATGTAGTACCATAGCCATTGCTTACTAAAGTCATGACACCATCTCGCTCTCGATAGGAACCATGGGGATGGACACCATATGGACCAAATCGAATCTGCCCTCCATGTAAATGTCCACCCATCATTAAATTAGCACGATACTTGGCACGGACTTTCGCAAAAACCTCTGGATTGTGCGCAATAAAAACAACTAGATCATGCTCTCCAACTTTTTTAAAGGCCTTTTCAAAGCTATATTCTTTCACTGTTGTATCCTCAATTGCACTAAGCCAGAAGCGGTTTTTTGTAGGTAACAGCACCGCATCATTGACAATAATTTGAATATGATACTGCTGCAAAATACTCTTCAGCCGATCTTCACCCACTTCTCTATCATTATTTCCCCATACAAAATAAGTAGGTCCAATGGAAGATAATAATTGTAAATTTTCATGAATACGTGAAATGGGTGTGCGATTATCTGCTAAATCTCCACCAATAATGACCGCATCAAAGTGTTCTGTTAGCTGTGCAATCATTCTTTTATTAATTTTACGCAAATGGACATCTGAAATAAAAAATAAACGTACCTTTTCCGGCTCTCCCTTTAATAGTAGCTGGTGATGTAAAACATTGTTCTCATGTGCCATCTTCCACATATAAAGCAAAAAGATGACCACTATGATAAGCAATAGCCCTATATAAAGCATTCTCTCACTTCTCCTTACGACAGCAAAAAGACGATTCGTTTCTTATGAAGAATCGTCTTTTTGCTAAATCAGACGTACGTTTTGGTGTGAACGTTTGTCCTTTATTTTATACTTGCTAAACTATATGACCATTATATGGTTTTTATTTAAGGAAGTTTAATTACTTGCCCAACCATAACGGTATTTGAAGACATACCATTAGCAGCACGAATTTTAGCTAACGTCGCTTCACTACCATCACCATAATGATTTAATGCAATACGGAATAAGTTCTCATTTGCTTTGACAGTGTGTGTACTAGCTTTAGCATTTTGTTTCGCTTCTTCTGCTTTTCTAGCCTCTTCAGCCTTTTTTGCTGCCTGTTGCTGAGCTATTCTTGCTTCCTCAGCTTTACGTGCTTCTTCCGCTTTTTTTGCTTCTTCAGCCTTTTTTGCCTCTTGTGCTTTTTTCGCTTCTTCAGCAGCTTTTTGATCTACCGCTACTTTATCAGCATCTTCTTTAGATGGCTCATTTGATTTTTGATCAGCTTCATCGCCTTTGTCTTTATTTTTGTCTTTGTCAGAAGCTGATGCCTCTGAAGAATCCATTTCAACGACCTGTTCAGCTGAATCCTTCTCAGCTTGCTCTATTGATTTCCCTGGTTCATAAAACTTCCAAAAATAACCAAGAATAGTTAATGGGATAAGGATAAATATAACAAAAAGTATAGTCATTAACGGTGTCTTCCGTTTCGGATTTTTAGGCTTTTTGTTTTTATCTCCATTTTTATTCATTCTTGAAACTCTCGACAAAGTTTGCTGTTCATTTTGCTCATCTTCAAATGATTGACGATGTTCTTCTATTTTATCGCGATAATCTTCTTTACTCATTCGTCTTTCCCCCAAACCTTACTACGCTTTCTGTCATTCTATTATGACGAATTTTACGAAAAAAGTAAATGACCGTCAGTTTTAGTCTAATTACCCAGTAAAAGTTGTTGCAATCGACGTTCCCACGAAATCATTTCTATTTTTTTCTCGGCTGTTATGCGTTCTTTCTTGATTTCATCATAATGGATTCCACAATTTTCACAACAGTTTTCCGGTTTTTTTTTCAATTTTTGCCCGAAATACCCGACAAGATGTTCACGAATACAGTCTTTTGTCTGTATAATCTTCAACATTTCATCGACTGCATGGTATTTTTCTAGGGCTAAATGATTTAGTCGAGCCTTTACTTGCTCCTTCGTTTCTTGTTGCATCCAATAGTCTAACACACGAAATGCCGTCTCACCTAGGTCCCCATTTTTTAACATCTGTGCTGGCAGTACCTGCTGGGAAAGAAGTTCCTCATAGCGATCAACATGCTGTGGACTCGGAAGATCACCTGTAACAACGAACTTCGCTAGCTCTTCATCACCATCACTATAGAGTAAAATGGCAAGAGCAGACTCACCATCTCGACCTGCTCGACCAATTTCCTGCATATAATTTGCAATATTAGCAGGCATCGATTCATGAATGACCTGACGAATATCTTGTTTATTAATCCCCATACCAAAAGCATTTGTTGCCACTATCCAGTCCAATTCGCCATCAATAAACTGCTGCTGAATAAATTGGCGATCCTCAGCCCCATAACCTGCATGATAAGCTGCAGTACGAATACCCGCTTGTAAAAATGCCTCACTATACTGTTGCGCTCGTTTGCGTGAGGAAACATATAGTATACCTGGGCCAGCAGTTTCTTTGACATGCCGCATAAGCCAGCTCGATTTATCTGCCTTATCCTCTAGAACAATGCGTCCTAAATGAATATTTGGTCGATCAACATTATACATAAATTCAAATGGTTCCTTTAACGATAATGTTTCTCGAATATCTTGCATGACCTTACTTGTTGCAGTCGCGGATAGTGCTAGCAGTGGAGGACGATTGTGCCTCGATAGCCACTCACCTATCCGTAAATAATCTGGTCGAAAATCATAGCCCCATTGCGATATACAATGAGCCTCGTCCACTACGATTAAACCTAATTTTACTTGCGCTAATTTCTCTTGCACCTGCTGTTGAAGTAGCATCTCTGGTGAGGTAAAAATAAAACGGTATTGTTCTAAATAATGTAATACATGCCGTTTTTCAGTGAGGGATAAAAAGGAATTTAAGGCGACAACCCTCTTTTCCCCAAAACGTTTTAATTCCTCTACCTGATCTTGCATTAAAGAAAGCAATGGAGAAACGATTAGCACAGGCTTTTCTAAAATGTAGGCTGGGAGCTGATAGCACAGTGATTTTCCCATTCCTGTTGGCAATAAGGCCATTACATCTTTCTCTTGAAGTATTGCTTCAATGACTTCCCTTTGCCCTGGTCTAAATGATAAGTAACCAAAATGTTTATGCAATAGTTCTTCCAGTTCCATTTATACTTCTCCCTTCGCAAGGACAAGCCTTAATTGAAAATAACTCAATTCCTTTAAAGCCTCATGTAAGATTTTCAATTTTTTCGTTTGAAAATGCTTCGATGCCTGCCAAACTTTTTCAGCTTCCTTATAGGAGACGAATGGACCAATAGAAAAGTTCGGTTCATACATCGCTAATTCCACAAAATGGTCCTCAATAGTACTTTGCTTCAGTTTTCTTATTTTCACTATTTGTTCAACTGAATAACCTTGTTCATATAATTGTGCTGTTTGCTGTGCAGAATCGGTTAGCAATATTTTCACTCTTAGTCCTTGTGACACTTGTTTAAGCATTGGATAATCATTGTTTTGTTGCACTTCGTTTAATAATTTATGTAGTGTTTCAATAAAAGCTAATTGACTATCAAGCACAGTTTCCTTCCGTTTATCGGCAAGCTGTTGCCATGTCCATCCAGGTAAGCGATATCCACTTAAGCGGTAAAGGACAAGCTGTTTGCTACCATCTGGAACTGGAAGATTCTTTAACACACTGGTACATTCATTTAATAATTGTTGTTGTAAATGACCTTGTAGGTAATGATGATCCTGCAAAAAGGATCGCACCCAAGTTTGAATCACAGGATCTCTACTGATGGGCGAAAAAGAACGAACAGCTGAAGTTTGATGTGACAAACTTTGCACAATTAATGAAAGACGTGCAAAAAACACATGTTCGTTTCCTCGATAATGCCATCCATCAAAGAAAAATGTTGGGGTTTGTTGTGCTCGCTGTATACCTAGCTTTTCCATGTAAAAATGACCAGAATCCTGCACTTTTAACCAACTATTTTGCATAAATAACGTTACAGCCTCATCAAAGGTAGTCCGTGGTAATTTAGGTAATAAGCCAAAATATTGATGCAATTGAAAAAGACCAATGTCTTGAATGGTCTGACCTGAACGCTTTCCTCTCAGGACATGATAGGCAGCCGAAATCGTCCGTTCCGTATTGAGTTTTTGAAAGATTTGCAATAGAATTTGATGAAACATTGACGCAAATTCCTCCAATTTAATAGTATTTAAGTTGAAATGTAAGATAAACATCTTTAAAATGAGTATGAAGCTTTGTAGGAACATCGTTAAAGGAGAGAATAAAATGGCTAAATACACAATAGTTGATAAAGATACATGCATCGCTTGTGGCGCATGTGGAGCCGCAGCGCCAGACATTTATGATTATGATGATGAAGGTATTGCCTTCGTTATTTTAGATGATAACATGGGAACTGCTGAAGTGCCAGAAGATCTATTAGAAGATATGCAAGACGCTTTTGAAGGTTGTCCAACTGACTCTATCAAAGTAGCAGATGAAACTTTTGATGGTGACTCATTAAAATTCGAATAGTCTTTAATTTGTATGTATACCCAAAAGGCATCCTTCAATGGGTGCCTTTTCTTTTGGATGAAATATTTTGCTAACCTTTGCAACATGATAATCCATCGAATAGCTCTTTTCTATACGGACCAATCTATTGGAGGAATGATGATGTTTGAGCAGTTACAAGTAGAGCATAGTTTATTTCATATCGATCAAGATCATATTGATCAATTTAAAAATCTTGCGGCAAAATGGCAAATGATTTTTCCACAGGTTTATGCGAAATGTTTGAATACACTCGATTCATGGGCCATTGTTTTAAATAATTGGGTTTTTTTAAAATCTCAACATACCGATGAACTGATACTCAATCCCTCTAAAGCCATCTACTATTCTATTAATACATTTTTGCTGGAAGAGCTCAAAAAAATTCAAATAATTCAAAAAATAACTCAGTGTAATAATGATGATTTACAATATTTTGCTGCGTTCCAATTAGGAAATGCCATTGATTTATGGGTTTATAAGACCGTTGGTAAAAGTACTGAGGCAGATTTATTAAATTCGCAGGAAGACAAACCTTATTTTCTCGCATATTTAGATGATGGGTTTCAAATGGACAACACGCCTTTCCATCGAGACCAAACAAGAGCCATCAAAATTCTTGCCCAAACCATTCGTAACCAAAATTGCTTTAGAATCACTATCAATAGTGCTGTTTATCAAGCAGTTGATATGTATGAAGATTATATAGCTCATTAGAATGACTTTTAATTCGTCTCTCACATAGAAGAGATGAATTTTTTTTGCCCGATAATCGGCTACTCTATTGCAACAGTTTTTTATGTATGATAAGATTTTAGTAGTTGGTACTAATAACAGATATTATCTCACAAAGGAGTTCTTTATAATGATGGATAATTTATTACAATTAAAAGATAAAAATATTGTTGTCATGGGTGTAGCGAATGATCGTAGTATCGCATGGGGTATTGCAAAACGTTTATTTGATGTGGGTGCAAATGTTATTTTCACTTATCGTCAAGAACGCTCATTGAAAAAATTACAAAAGCAATTAGACAATATTGGTCAAACTGATTCCCTTGTTGTTCAATGTGACGTTAATAGTGATGAAAGTACAAAAGCAGCATTTGATGAAATTGGCGCAAAGGTTGGCGTTATTCATGGTATTGTCCACTCAGTAGCTTTTGCTCATGCTGAAGATTTACACAACCGCTTCTTAGAAACAACACGTGAAGGCTATGCATTTGCACAAGATACAAGTGCCTACTCACTAATTTCAACAGCAAAAGCAGCTCATCCGTATATGACAGAGGGTGGCTCTATCGTTACAATGAGTTATTTAGGTGCGGAACGAGTGCTTGATGGCTATAATGTGATGGGGGTAGCAAAGGCTGCATTAGAAGCTTCTATGCGCTATCTTGCTGCTGATATTGGTCAAGACAATATTCGCGTAAATGCTATTTCAGCTGGTGCTATTCGTACACTTGCTGCAAAAGGTGTACCTTCCTTTAATACAATTTTACACAAAATCGAGGAAACAGCTCCTTTAAAACGAAATGTTCAACAAGATGAAGTAGCCGATATGACAATTGTTATGCTCTCTCACCTATCACGTGGTGTCACTGGAGAAACTATTTACATCGACGCTGGCTACAATATTATGGGTTAATAAAAAAGGATGGAAGACTAGGTCTCTTCCATCTTTTTTTCATTTATCTTCCTACTTTCATGTTTGAAACTTTTTGTAAAAAACTCTTCGAACGGAGTTACTTTCTTAAGGCTCAACTCCACCTGCGGAAAGCGTCCGCCCGTAGTGGAAATCAATGGCTTTACTTCGTTTCATTGTAAAAGAAAAAAGACTGTAGGCAATCTCAAAATTCAGTGAGAGTTTGTCTACAGTGAGAAAGGATGGAAGACTAAATCTTCCATTCTTTTTATCGTTTATAGCATCGCCCAAATGGATTGTATAAATAGCATAATACCAGAGGCTACTAATAGTACATAAATAAATACTAAAAATAGCTTCTGATTGAGCTTGCGAAATAATAGTTGTCCTACAATCAGACCAATCAATACAATCGGCAAGGCATATAAACTATTGAGCCAAACGGTTTTACTTGTACCTTCGATTATTAATTGTGATAGTAAGCTAATCAAATAAATAAAAATATAATAAGCAAGTGACGTTGCCCTAATAGTTTCTTTCTTTTTATGTGTGCTTGCAAAATAGAGGAGCAGTGGTGGTCCAGCCATCCCAATACTTGTTGTAAACATTCCTGATATAAAGCCAACACCATAATCTCTTCCATTTGTTTGTTGAATGGAGAGGTTCTTTATAAGCATAATTGTTAACCCAATTAAAAGAACTGCTATGAGCAGCTTGAATGTAGTGACGTCCACGATGGCAAATAATAGACTACCAACAGGTGCGCCTACAATACTCCCAATCATAATCTTTTTAAGCAACGCGAACTCAATATCTTTTTTAACCTTCCATAGCAACGAAAATGAAATAACAAGGGATAATATAATATTTAATTGCATCGCCTGTTGTGGTGAAAAAAGCAACAGTAAAAATGGTGTAGCCATAATAGAGAAGCCGAATCCCGTGCTTGTTTGCAAAATGGCTGCGGTTAAAATAATAAAAAAATAAAAGGTAAGTTCCAGCAAAACAACACCTCACATCATTAAGTGGTTGTAATTCTTTGTCTAGCAATAATAGTTTTTAATAAAAATGATAGGCCACAAGCAATCATTAAAAATACGGCAATCATTGCTATCACACCTACCCAACCATATTTCATCCAAAATACCCCACCTACAGTACCTCCAACACTAGAGCCGAAATAATAAAAAAATAAATAGAGCGAGGACGCTTGTGCTTTATCATGAGATGCCCGTTTACTTACCCAGCCACTAGCAATTGAATGAGCTGCAAAAAAGCCAAAGGTAAAAACAGTGATCCCGATTATTTTTAAAGATAGTAAACTATGAAGCGTTAAGATGGCACCTGTTAACATAATGGAAATCGCTAGTAATAGCATGCGTTGTCGCCCATAACGGTCAGCTAAACTGCCAAACCACGCCGAGCTAAACGTGCCGACTAAGTATATAACAAATATCCAGCCAACAATTGTGGCGCTTAGATTATAGGGAGCTGCCATTAATTTAAAGCCTATATAGTTATAAAGAGTGACAAAGCTCCCCATTAAAACAAAGCTAATCCCATATAGACAAAGCATCGAAGGGTCCTTCAAATGTTGAAAAAGAGTTTTCGATAATGCCCTTATTTGTAAGGGACGGGGGCTGAAATGTTTGGAGCCAGGCAGCATCCAGACGAACAATACACTTACAAGTAAACTGATTCCTCCTAGGATAAACATCCCTATATGCCAACTATAGTGGTCCGTTAATGTTCCGATAATTATTCGGCCACTAAGACCACCTACTGAATTTCCACTAATATATAAACCCATGGCTACCCCTAAACTTGCTGGCTCCATTTCCTCTCCCAAATAGGCCATAGCGATGGCAGGTAGTCCCGCAAAAACAATACCCTGCAGAACACGTAGCACAATTATTGTTTCAAAATTAGGAGAAAATGCTAGCGCAAGTGTAAAGATAGAGGCAGCAAAAATAGAAATGGTCATTAACGATTTTCTTCCCCATGCCTCTGATAATGAACCAACAATAACTAAACTCACCGCTAAAGCAAAGGTAGTTACTGAAAGAGATAAACTAGCAATCGCTGGAGATACTTTGAACACTTCCGCGAAGGTTGGCAATAATGGTTGCGTACTATATAAATTTGCAAAGGTAATAAAGCCTGCTAAAAACAAAGCCCAATTTGCTTTATGAAAAGACTTCGTCCCCTTTTGTATATATTCCATGAAAATCTCTCCTTCATTTCTACACATCTATTATTCTAATACAATATTCCATAAAAAACACGACTCTCCGTCAAAAATTGGACAAACTCGCCCTATTTTTTTCCACTAAATCACTAATTTTCATTGACAATAAAAAAGAGAGAGTTTCTAGTTTCAACAAAAAATAAAATTAGAATTTGCTATTTTGACTTGGCAAATATTGTGCTACATTAAAAGCAATCATCTAGCACCATTGTCATAATGAAAACAGATGAGCCAACCATTTTTCATTGACTAGACTTGGAGGAAATTTTATGAAAATTATTGAAGCTTTAGCCCTTTCAGCACCTTATATTCATCTAGCATTAAAACAAGAAGCTATTGTTGCTGTCATTGAAAAGGAAAGTGAAACAGTCATCAAATATTTAGCAGGTAAACGTGTGGATTCAGGCTACCATGATGGACAAAAAGTAAATGCTAATGATCAGAATGTTTACATTGCCTTTACTGGACAAAATGCAGATGTGGTCATTCCTAAGGATGTATACGGCGTAGCCATCAATGCTTTTTCTTTTCCCATACGTGAAAACGGTCAAGTCGTAGGGGCATTGGCTTTCGGACTACCTATTGATAATGAACTAAAACTCGAAGATTATATGAGTACAATGGACAATATCGTCAACAATCTTCAGGATAAAGTACATACAATCGCTTCCCATTCAGAGGAATTAGCAGCTACTAGTGAGGAAATTAATAAGCAAGCACAACATGCATTAGAGGATTCTGAAAAAACAAATGACGTGACTGATCTCATTAAAAGTATTTCTCGCCAAACCAATTTACTCGGTTTAAATGCTTCCATTGAGGCGGCTAGAGCTGGGCAACATGGTGCTGGCTTTAATATTGTGGCTCAGGAGGTTCGGAAATTGTCCTTTGAGACATCTAGCGCAACCGAAAATATCGAAGCTTCCTTACGAAATATTAATAGAAATCTTGAAAATTTAAAACAAAATATGGGTCAAATCAATGATGCAACGAATGAACAAGCACAGCTCGTACAAGATTTTAGCGAAATTATCGAAGAGCTGACAGTGCTTAGCCGAGAGATGAAAGGCTTCATGCATGATGCGCTAAAATAATAAGGAGGTGATGAGGTGGATATTTACATTAACGATGATTTATCTTTACGTACAATTACCCTAGAGGATGCAGACGCAGTTTTTGCATTAACTAATGCTTCAAGATCGTATTTAAAGGAATGGCTTCCATGGTTAGACTATACAAAGGAAGTAGCAGATACAATAGCCTATATTGAAGGCTGTATTAAGGGGTTTGAAGCTAATAATAGCCTTTCTCTTGTCATTCTCTTTAAAAATGAAATTGTCGGCATCGCTGGCTTTAATACTATTCATCCAACTAATAAAATCGGCACGATTGGCTACTGGCTTAGTGAAGGTGCACAGGGGCATGGCATTATGACCAAAACTGTAAAAGCTCTATTACAATATGCCTTTGAAACATTACACCTTCACAAAGTAGAAATTCGAGTGGCTGTTGGCAATGAAAAAAGCAGCGCTATCCCAGAACGCCTCGGCTTCATAAAAGAGGGCACCCTGCGAGCAGCAGAATGGCTGTATGATCATTATGTAGATCATGTTGTATATGGCATGCTTCTAAGTGAGTGGCAGCAACAAAAATAACAAAGCGACCTGATGCATGAATCATCAGGTCGCATTTACTTATGGTTGTTCTACTGTTTCTTTCTTTTCCTCAGCTTCAACCGCTGTTTGTTTTTTTTCAAGCCCTAGAGCAATTTGCTCTAATTCCGGACGCAATGTATGCTTACCAGCATAGCTTTCAATCAGTTCCTTCACATCAATACCAGAAGTTTCTTTTAACGTTTCTTGTAGCGTAGACATTAAATTAGTAGCATAAGACGTTACTTTATTGGCGCCACTACCTTCTCCACCACCAGTATCAACGACTGTAATCTTATCGATATTACCAAGCGGGCTCGCTAGCTCTTTTGCATATTCTGGCATCATGCGCACAACCATATCCAGTACAGCTGCTTGACCATAATATTCAAAGGCTTCGGCAATTTTACGTTTAGCCTCAGCTTCCGCAAGACCACGAAGACGAATAATATCTGCCTCTGTCTCCCCTTGTGCTCGTTCTGCATCAGCTTTGGCAAGACCATCTAATCTGATTTTTTCCGCTTCCGCTTTTGCTAAAGATTCAATACGGTATTTTTCTGCATCTGCTTGTGCAAGCTCTCGCATTTTTTCGGCAGCGGCATTTTGTTCCACCGCATAACGATCAGCGTCAGCCTTTTTCTTCACCTCAGAATCGTATTGCTTCTCACGACGTAAAATCTCTTTTTCCTCTAATTCAATTTGCTTTTGACGCTCAATAATGCGAATTTGCATTTCTTGCTCTGTCACTTCCTGTTTAGCACGAGCTGTTTCGAGCTCATAGGCTTGGTCAGCACGTGCTTTGGCAATATCTTGCTCACGGCGGAATTCAGCAACCTTTAATTGATTTTCTTTTTCCGCTTCTGCAATTTCTGTCGCACGCTCTAGCTCTGCCTTTTGCGCTTCCTTCGATGCTTCTGCACGTTTAATACGTGTTTCTTTTTCCGCATCCGCTGTCGCAATATCAGCATCTCGTTTTACCTGTGCAATTCTCGGTTTACCAAGTGAATCTAAATAGCCATTTTTATCACGTACATCCTTGATCGTAAAGGAAACAATGATAAGACCCATTTTAGCTAAATCCTGAGAAGCTACACGTTGAACCTCCTGTGAGAATTTATCACGGTTTTTATAAATTTCCTCAACCGTCATGGAGCCTAAAATTGAACGTAAATGACCTTCTAACACTTCACGTGCTTCCCCTTCACGCTCTGCCTTTTGCTTTCCTAAAAACTGCTCTGCTGCAGTCGCAACTTCTGAAATAGAACCACCAATTTTAATAATGGCTGTACCATCAGCCATGACAGGAACACCTTGCTCCGTATACACTTCAGGCGTTGTTACTTCTAGTTTGCTAGATAGTAAACTTAATGGCTTTGCTTGTTGGAAAATAGGGAATACGAATGTACCACCACCGCGAATAATTTTTATGCGATTGCCCGACTCATCTTTATGTACATTTTTAGAGCCGAGATAGCTACCCGTCACAATCAGTGCTTCATCCGGACCTGCTGTTTTATATTTTGTTACATATAAACCTACTAGTGCAATTAATACAAATGCTACAATTCCTAAAACAATTAGAATATCGATTGACATAGACATATCTCCCCTTTAGACAAATTTTTTCTCATATGCTCTAACAAAAAGTGTACCTTCCTTCACGTCCACGATAAGGACAGTTTCATCATAGTCAATGGCTTCATTATCGTAACCTGTTGCCCGTTTCGAAATCATACCACTTGTTGTTTCGATAACAACTTCTCCAAACCCATCTACAGGAATTGGTACAATGACTTTGCCCAATTGCCCCCCTAGTGATTCTTCCGTATAAGCTAATGAAACATCCGCTGACCGTAGTGGAAAGAGAATAAATAAATAAAATAAAGTACTTAAAATAGCGCCGATGATACATGCAGCAATAATGTTCCAAACGCTAGAGAACCAGGCTAGCTTTTCTAAAATAAATCCTGCTGCAGACATCAACGTAATGAAAGAAAGAATGACACTCGGATTAAAAATGGGCAGTCCTTCCCCAATACCTTCGACTGCATCACCAAAAAACATAACTAGTATTGTGGCAAGACCAGCAAAAATCAAAACCACCAAAAAGATTTGCTCGAGTGAATAGCCAAATAGCGTCAAGTTGCTCACCCCTTTTCATCATATTACCTACTATACGGATGCCACCCAGGAAAAGTTTCAAAAATTTTCAAACTTTTAATACTTTCCTATTTTTACATGTTTATAGTGAATGAGTGCCGTAATCATAAAAGTTTAGATTGAGGAGTGTACCAAGGGAGCTTCTATTCACGATAAAGAGGTGTAAGGTTCATTTAGCTTATAGCATTATTTTGCCCTTGCACCGCAGACTCAAAAAATTATTGAGGCTTATCTTTTCATATTTTTACTCAATTTATAATTTTCCCGCTAATATAACATAAATTCATTCCCATCTAATAGAACCATGTTACAATAGAAAGGATTATGGCAACTAAGGAGATATAGCATGAAGCTCTCGACGATCTTAAATTTCTTTATTCTAGTATTTTTCACATTATTATTTGTAAATGATTTCTTCCCTGACACAACGATTGCATCTATCTTGACTAAAAAGATAATTCTTCTCATATTGGTCGTGCTAGTGATCATACAGCTAGCCTTAGATAAAGGTCAATATAAAAAGATGTCTAAGAAGGCCTATGTTGGTTTGACTCTATATACAGTTGGATTATGGATTGTATTAACATTACTTGGTGGTCAGTCACAAATTGGTTTATCATTTACTAGCCCACTGTTTTATATCATTATTGTATTGCTTGGGCTGGATTTATTACGTATTTCGCGCCAATCTAAACGCGATCAGCCTGAGAAAAAATAAAGAGTGCGCTCATTATTATCTATAACATAAAAAGCATGTTACCGACTGAAATTCCAATCGGTAGACATGCTTTTTTAAGATTCTAGTACATTTAAAATCTCATCCAATTCATGAACGGCTAAATCTAGGCGTTCCTTTGCCTCGATATTTTGTTGTTTTAAATGATTAAACTCTAATAAATTGTTTTCATGTTTTAATTTGATAGAAGATAAGCGTTCAATTCGGGTTTCTACCTTTTCTATTGCTTGCTCACAGACTGTTGTCCAGAGCTTTTCTGAATGTTGCATTTCCGTTGTTGATGGGTTGTGCTGACGCATAATGCGTGTGTAAATAACTTCTATTTGTTCGATTAATTCTGAATAAAAATGGCGCTCAACACGAGTAGTTTGGAATGTTGGATGCTCTACCTCTTTTGCATATGGTGTAATTTGACGTAGAAGCTTTCCAGCATTTTCTCCGAAGGCATGCGATAAATTTAAAACATTCATTAGTTGCAGCAATAAACGGATTTCTTCTAGATTAATCAGCTGTGAATCGATGCTTTCCTTTAATTTTAAGGATTCCATATAGCGGCGATCAAAATGCTCTATTTCGCCGTTGCGTTGCTCTACTAAATGTTCACTTGCATTGTCTTTTAAGCTTTTAATATAACGAATTGCATGGTTTTTTAGCTCTTCTGGTGACAGCAAGTTGTCATTATCTTGTTGTGGTTTTTCTCGTTGAACATAAGCAAATGCATCCATTTTTTTGGGCCATTTTGCTGCTGAATTTTCTTTTGAGACATTATAGCGTATATAAATTCCGTGCATTCCATATCCTCCAAGTCCATAAACAAGTATCTCTAAAGACAATAAATCGAATACGGTATTTTTTCAAGTAAAAAACTTATAATCAATGAAAATTCCTCTTTTATAAGAATAAATCAAAAATCCTGAATAGTCGATACTATTCAGGATTTTTACTAGCTGGCATTTTTAAAAAATTTTATCCTTTGACCAGTTTTGTACGTGCACGATTTGAAATATACTCCACTAGTAAAATAAGGACAACAAGTCCTAATAAGATGGCGCCTACCTCTGACCATTTGTACGAATTCATAGCGAAAATAAGTGGTGCACCGATGCCTCCTGCACCCACTAAACCGAGTATGGTTGCATCTCGCAAATTCATATCAAAGCGATAAATGACAATAGATGTAAATAACGCCGTCAGCTGTGGCCATATACCAAAACGAATTTTTTCCATTAACGTACAACCAATTGCCTCCATCGACTCTAGTATACTTTTATCTAAGTCCTCAATAACATCCACATATAGCTTTGACAGCATTCCGATAGACGTTAATGACATAGTCAGTACACCTGCAAATGGTCCAGGGCCTGTTACACGAATGAACATTAGTCCATAGACGATGGCCGGTATGGTTCTAATAATAATTAATAGAAAGCGAACAATAAATGCAATAGGCTTAGGCACAATAGTTGAAGCGGATAAAAAGGCTAAAGGGATCGCTAGCAATGCCCCTACAATTGTACCTAGAAACGCTATGGCCATTGTTTCGATTAATAAATAGGGTATACCCTCAGTTGTCACATTCATTATTAATGACCAATCAGGATTCAACAAGCCTACGAAGATATTTTTAGCAATTTTCGTACCACTTGCCGAAACATTCTCGAAATGAATGGCTGTTACAGACCAAATAAATAATAAACTAAGTATGATCATTGTCATGATGTATGACATGCGTCGATTTGGTTGTAGTTGTAATTGCTTGTCGATAGCATTCATTACATCACCTCTACATTAATTTTTTGCGGAAATACTCGCTAGTTGTTTCAATTAGAAAAACCGTACAAACCAGCATGAGAAGGATCATCCCCACATTCTCATAGCTTCGCCACCCCAAACTTTCATTCAGAAGTAACCCAATTCCTCCTGCACCTACATACCCTAAAATCGACGCATAACGAACATTTCCCTCAAAGCAAAATAACGAGGTGGAGAGATAATTGGGTAAAATTTGCGGCATAATCGCATAGCGAAATGCTTGAATTGTTGTAAGGCCCATTGAATGCATTGCCTCATATGCCCCCATATTGGCATTTTCTAATTGTTCGTATAATAGTTTCCCTACATACGCTATAGTAAATAAAAAAATCGCCACTGTACCAGCCATCGTTCCGAGGCCAAAAATAAACGTCGCTATTAAGGCAACAATCAAAGTCGGCAACGTCCGTAGTAGACTTAACATAAATTTAGCTACCATGGCGATTCCTTTATTATTCGTAATATTAGTTGCAGCAAGCATGGCAACAGGTAACGCAACTACAGCACCAGCTACAGAGCCAAATAAGGACATTTTAATCGTATCAAATAGCGGTTGCCATAGCTTTGATAAGTAGTCCCAATTAGGTGGAATCATCTGCTGTAGGATGACAAAAAACTCTTGAATTCGATTGACAAGCACCTCTATGCTAAAGCCAGTAATACGAATTGAAAGAAAAAGTAGTACAAGTATTAATAGCCACAAAACAGGCAGGAAGGAGCGTTTCTCCAACACTACTTTTCCGTTAGGCAAAACTATTTTTTTCGGTGATAGCATCTTCCATGGCATGTTCCGTTTCGCCTCTCCCTTGGTTCGTAGTGTTATAAATGAAGGCAAGCGTTTCCTCCGTTATTTCACTTGCCTGTCCATCAAATACAATTTCACCGCTCCGCACACCAATAACGCGTGTTGCATAGGCTAATGCCAAGTCAACATGGTGAATATTAATAATAATAGTCATGTGTAACTCTTGATTAATTCGTTTAAAATCGTCCATAACTTGTTTAGCTGTTACAGGGTCAAGTGATGCTACTGGCTCGTCCGCCAAAATAATTTGTGGATTTTGTGCAAGTGTTCGAGCTAATGCTACACGCTGTTGTTGCCCCCCAGATAATTGATCGACACGCACATAAGCCTTATCCAAAATACCGACTTGATCGAGTGCCATTAATGCTTGTCTCTTTTCTTCTTGCGTAAATATGCCAAAAATTTTTCGCCAAGCTGGCATATTCGGTACAAAGGATACGAGCACATTTTTCAAGACCGACACACGTGTCACAAGATTAAAAGATTGAAAAATCATGCCAATTTTTCTGCGTAAATGACGTATGCCCTTACCTTTCAATTGCTGCACATTGACTTCATTGACACGCAATGTACCTTCAGTAATGTCGTGCATTTTATTAATACAGCGTAATAATGTTGATTTTCCAGCACCCGACAAACCGATGATGGCCACGAATTCGCCCTGCTCAATTTGTAGATTAATGTGATTTAAGGCAAGATAGCCATTCGGATAACGTTTTTCTACCTCTTTAAACTCAATCATTGAACCGCTCCCTATCTAGAAAAGATAAAAGAAGAATCTGCTTTCTGCGAGTAAACCGCAGGCCACGCAGATTCTTCATTCCCTTATTTCGAACCGAGGTTTTGCACTAATTCCTGTGCCTTACGCTCGTTGTCATAGTCACTGTCTTTTGCCTCCTGATAGCCTTCATGACTATAGATAGCAATTACTTCCTTACCTTTATCTGTGTTACCAATATTAATGAAGGCTTGCTGAACTGCCTTCTTCAAGTCGTCAGTCATGACCTTGGAATTTTTACTTACACTAATTGTGTCGTTATAAATGGCAGGCATTACCCCGATTAAGTCCGTCTCATCCCAAATGGAAGCAGTGCGTCCGAAATCCCCTTGCCAGCTTTCCTCATAATCACGACGTGCATCTGCATAAGTGACCAAGACATCTGTTTGTCCAGCAGCTAAACGTCCAAAAGCATTACCATAAGAATCAGCTTGAACAACTTTTGCTAAATCAGGAATAGTTTTATCAAAATTCTCATGTAACCATAATGTAGGGTAAATATAGCCTGCTGGTGAAGAAGAAGACATAACATTCCAAGTTACATTATTTAAATCTTCAAACGTTAATTTTTCACCATTATTCACTTTCGCTGCTAATGCTTTGCCTTTTTCTGATGGACCTGCCACTAAAATGGCCCTATATGATGTAGCCTGTGTTGTTGTTGGTGCTGTTGGTTTATTGTTATTCCACTCCACTGGGTTATCAGAATCATTATTTAATCCAGCACGTGTAGCAGTTAAAATCACTTCTGCGCCATCGTCATATAACACATAAGTCCCTCCAGGAATTAAGCCAATATCTGTAGTTCCTGCGGACAAGGCTTCCCCTACTGCTTCAAAATTAGTTCCAACGGTAATATCAATTGTACCTACATCAAAACCTAATTTCTTAAGCTCGTCCTTTAATAAACCTTTTAAAGGTTCCGTTGCCGTAATAATTTCATCTGGATTACGAGAAGGTACAAAGCCAATCGATAATTTGTCTATAGACTCATTGCCACTTGCCTCTGCAGCCACATCTGTCGTTTTATTATCTTTTGATGTGTCCGAAGCTTCATTTCCACATGCCATTAGGAACACAGCAAGCATGCATGTTAACGTGAAAAATAGTAGTTTCTTCAAAATGTTATCCTCCCTTTTTGAAATGCTTTTTCAGTATATACAGTAAATATTTTCCTAGTGTTAATAGCGCGTAAATTAATGTTTCTACTTGGTAAAATAATATTTTGATATTGTAAATAAGCTAACTTCATACGAAATTACTTTATATACTATGGGTATACTAATGATCGGAGGATCTATTATGTCTATCAAAACCATTCAAATACTTGCAACTAGTGATATTCATGGCTATATCATGCCCACAACCTTTCGAAATGATCGAAATAAAGCACTCGGGTTAGCCAAGCTCGCAACAATTATTGAAGAAAACAGGCTTGAAATGCCAACCACCTTAATTGATAATGGTGATTTTATTCAGGGCAGTCCCATGACCTTTTATCATCAAAAATCTCAAATGCAGGAACAGAACCCTTTGATTCAGGTGGCCAATGAGCTTCAATATGATGCCATTGTATTCGGTAATCACGAATTTAATTATGGACTTCAGACGCTACAATCAGTGATTCACCAATCCAATTTCCCTTGGCTAGGAGCCAATATCGTGACCAAGGATGGGAGGCCATTTACAAAGCCGTTTATTATCAAAGAAATAGATGGTATTAAAATAGCCATTTTAGGTGTGACAACACATTTTGTCACCAAGTGGGAGGAACCTCTTCACATCGAGGGGCTTCATTTTGAAGATGCCTTTTCAAGTGCTAGCTACTGGGCAAAATGGATTCGTGCTAATGAACAAATTGACATTCTAGTTTTATGTTATCACGGTGGATTCGAGAGAGATCTCGAATCAGGAGAACTACTTGAAGCTGAGGATGGGGAAAATCAAGGATACCGCATGTGTGCTGAAATAGAAGAAGTAGACATTATTATTTCCGGCCACCAGCATCGTGAAATTAGCACAACCATTATGGGAAAATCAGTCGTTCAACCTGGTACGAAGGGCGTTTGTATCGCTAAAATAGAGCTAGAAATTGACATGGATCATCAGCATAAAATTCAATCGATTTCTCATACCCCATCGCTTATTTATAGTTCAGAGCATACGCAACCTCATGCAGCTGTTTGTCAGATCATCTCACCTATCTTTGAAAAAACCGAAGCATGGTTAGATGAAACAATTGGCATGATCCAACGTGATTTACAAATTGAAGATCCATTTCTTGCACGCATTCAGGAACATCCCTATATTGAATTTATCAACCGCATTCAAATGGCTGTGTCGGGGGCTTCTATTTCATGTACAGCTCTTTTTCATGATGAACCAGGTGGCTTAAAGCAAGCCGTTACGATGCGTGACATTGTGACAAACTATATTTACGCTAATACATTAAAAGTACTTCGACTCACAGGACAGGACATTTTACTTGCCCTTGAACAATCAGCTAGCTATTTTACGGTAAAAGCAGGTCAATTGCATGTTGCAGATTCCTTCCTTTCCCCGAAAGCGCAACCTTATAATTATGATATGTGGGAAGGTATTGAGTATATCTTGGATATTTCAAAGCCTATTGGTGAACGTGTTACCAAACTGATGTATCATGGCGTAGCTATTAATAGGGAGGAAGAATTCGATGTCGTAATGAGTAGCTATCGTGCGACTGGTGCAGGAAATTTTGACTTTTTAAGAAATCGGCCTGTTGTGAAAGAGATTCAGATTGATATGACCGAGCTAATTGCCGATTATTTGTTAAAACAGCCCATGGTTCAAGCGACATGTAATCATAATTGGCAAGTACAATACTAAAAAACCCGCCAAATTCTAAACATTACAGAATTTGGCGGGTTTTGATTTAAACTAGATTAAGAATTTTGTCGTATATCTTGAATACTTTTTCCTTCTGTAAATGCATGAATAGATGCAATGGATCCAACAGATTTAAAATTTGCCCTATCATAGACTTTAGCAACTTGATCGTTAATTGGCCATATCCAAAGCTTCTCAAGCTTCTGATTCACTGACTGTTGTTGGATATGCTGCAACATATAGCCGATTAAACCACGACCTCGATAGCTTTCAATTGTTGCTACACTCTCAATCCTTCCTTGATTTCCTGACACAAATATACTAGCAGAACAGCATGGCACCCCATCTAGCTTTAATAAATAGTACGTAAAGCTTGGCGAATAATAAGCTTGCTCAAAGGCCATTTTTATTAATTCAGGATCTCCAAAAGCCGAAATGCTCATTTCCACTGCCAAGGCATCGTTCATATTTGCATCTGTTACCCGTTCAATCTGGATTGCTGGATGTGGTGAGCGTTGACTAAACTCACCATTCCAGCACTGAATTTCATTAACAAACTGCTCATATTGAAAGCCATGCATCTCTAATGCCTCCATACATGCTTGATTATCCTCAAGATTATATAAATACAGCCTTGGGATAAGCGACTTAGATTGATAGAACGTTTTTATATCTTCTAAAAACTGAGCAGGTTTTTCAATCTTTCGCCAAACATGTGCATGATTCGCATCATAATAGGTTGGAATTGCCTTATTGTAGAATAAAACTCCTTCTTTACATGCCTCCATTTCACTAAAACTCTTTACATATTCTATATCAAGCTGCATAATACGTTCTAAATTAAGCATGTTCCGTTCCCTCTTCCATCCATTTTTCATATAATTCCTCTATGTGCTGTTCGAGCTTTTGCCGTTGCTCTTTAGCAAGTGAAGGTTCCTCTAGTTTTGCCTCTAGTTTTTCAATTTGTTGTTCAATCGATTGCTCTTTTTTGACAGGTTGTATTTTAGGAGGCGCCGGTTCATTTTCAACTACTATTTTCTTCGAGAATTCCTCAAGTTTTTGTCTAGCCCACTCATAATCTCCTTCAAAAACATGAATAGTTTGTTCCTTTAGCCATGCTGTTTTGCTAAATATTTTTTGTAAGAAATAGCGGTCATGGGATACACCAATAATGGTTCCCTCAAAGGATTCTAGCGTATCCTCCAATACCTCTCTTGCTTCAATATCTAAATGGTTCGTTGGTTCATCCAAAATGAGCACATTAATATCCTCATGCATTAATTGAGCTAATCGAAGGCGCATTTTTTCTCCACCGCTTAAATTCTTCACTTTTTTAAAGACATCATAGCCATAGAACAAAAATCGTGCGAGAATATGGCGTGCTTCGGCCTCAGACACCGCTACATTTTCACGAAACGCATCAATCAATCGGATAGCTGGATTTTTATGTTCCAATTGCTGAGATAGATAGCCAATTTTCACATTACTACCTACATGGCAAACACCGCGATTAGGAACGATTTCCCCTAACATCATTTTTAATAATGTTGATTTACCACTACCGTTGTTCCCAACTATCGCTAGTCTTTCTCCAAAGTAGACAGCTAGGTTACTGTCTATCAATAAAGGCTTATCATAACCGTGGTAAATGTTTTGTAATTGCACTACCTCTTTGCCGCTGCGTTCAGCCATCGTTAAAGCCAGATTCATTTTCTTTTTTGATATAGGCTTCTTCACCCGTTCGATACGTGCTAAAGCTTTTTCCATACTTTTTGCACGTCTATGCATAGAAGCGTTTGGTGGATTTGCTTCATTAGCCCATTGTTTTAATCGTTTAATCGTTTCTTGCATTTTCTTAATTTTCTTCTGCTGCTCTTCATAATCAGCAAATTGCTGTTCAATCTTTGCCTCTTTTTGTGCTATAAATGCATCGTAATTACCTGTGTACGTAAAGGCCTCTCCATCTTCAATTTCAATGACTTTATGCGCAATCTGATTCATAAAATGGCGGTCATGAGATACGACAATGATAATTCCCTCAAAGCTGCGTACATATTTTTCAAGCCATTCGATTGCCTGCATATCAAGATGGTTCGTTGGTTCATCTAACAATAAAATAGCTGGCTGGCTCAATAAAATTTGCCCGAGCATTACTTTCGTCTTCTCTCCACCACTTAAACTACTAAATGGCTGTGCCAACATTTCCATAATGCCTAGCCCATTTGCAATCATCGCTAATTGGGCTTCCACCTCATAGCCCCCCTGTAGCATAAATTGCTCCTGCACTTGCCCATATTGCCATAAAGTTTTATCCGTTACGTTTGACTGCATCTCTTGCTCAAGTATCGTCATTCTAGCCTTTAATGCATAAATATCAGCAAACGCCTCTTCTAACACTTCCTTTACTGAATGACCTGGATAATGTGGTATTTGATGTAAATAGCCAATCGTAGCATCTTTACTTTTTATGATACGTCCCCGATCGGGTATATCTACACCCGAAAGAAGCTGCAATAAAGTTGTTTTACCACTACCATTTACGCCAACTATAGCAACATGCTCCCCACTATTTACCTCCAGTTGTAAATTCTCAAATAATATATTGCCACCCATAATTTTTTGAATTTGCTCAGCTTTCATTTGCATCGTTTTTTCCTCCAATGAAACGCGCGAAAACATCTCGACAACACAAAAAAGACTGCTCATTAACAAGCAGTCTTTTTCTCATTAAAATGTGTGAAAAAGAATGGTTAATTCGCTACGTTAGTTATTTGATTTTGCTTAAAAATGGACAGACCTATCCCGTTGTTCGCAAAATCAAAAGTAATGACACGTGCAAAATACATAGCTGTATCCACTTTTACACATGTGTCCGTAGCGTTTTTATTCATTCTTTTTCACCTCCGTTCATTATAGTTAAACATATAATACCATTTTTCAGATTATTTGAAAAGGGGATAAATGAACAATTATTTTATAAATATACAAACCGGCACACTAGTTATATACTAATAAAAAATAGAAATTTTTTCCCAAATTATATCAATATTTAGGTGATTGGTAATAGGGTTTTTTACGGAGAATGTGGAGGGACATTTCATGAAAAAGCTAAGTATGCAAAAGAAAATGAGCTTATTAATTGTGGTTATTATTGGATTTGTACTCATTGCTATAGGTATTATGAACACAACCGAAATGAGAAAAACATTACAAGAAGAGTACAATACAAGGCTTCATCAAATTTTAGATTTAAGTATACTTAACCTCAACCAAACATTACCTGGTGAATGGCAATTAAAAAATGGCGAGCTTTACAAAGGCAATGTAAACGTAGCCAATGAAACAGCACTTATTGATACTTTAGGAGAATTATCACAGGCTGCCATTACAATTTTCGCTGGAGAAACACGAATTAATACAAATATTGTCGTAGATGGACAACGTGCTATTGGAACAACAGTCGACCCAAAAGTAGCTGACACTGTTTTACAGCAAGGGAAAACGTACACTGGTACTGCCGAAGTGCTAGGCAACCCCTATTTTACAAAATACGAGCCCATTAAAAATAAAAACGGCGAAACGATTGGCATGTTCTTTGCTGGGGTACCTTCCGCTGATATTGATGTAGTCGCACAAAGGATGTTATTAAAGACTGGGATTATCGCTGTCATCTCAGCCCTTATTGCAGTCATTGCAGGTATGTTCTTTATTCGTGGCATTGTCAGACCTTTAAAGCAATTAAACATTCAGCTAGAAACGATCTCTGCTGGGAAAGGTGATTTAACGCAACAGCTACTAGTGCATTCAAAGGATGAAATCGGCCATGTGGCAGAGTCGTTTAATGCCATGCTGGCAACTTTACGTAGTATGATGCAACAAGTAGATGGAACAGCCAATCAAGTGTCTGCATCCTCACTGGAATTATCTGCAACGGCAGGTTCTACCACAACAACAACGGAGCAATTAACAGCCAATATGCAGGAGCTTGCAAGTGGTGCAAGTACTCAAAAGCATAGTGCTCATGAGAATGCCGAAGCGATGGAAGATATTGCTGGTGGAATTCAACTAGTCACAGAAACTAATAGCGAGGTATCTTCCTATGCTTCGGATGCCTTCGATACGGCCAAGCATGGTGAGGAAGCTGCCCATAATATGCAACTTCAAATGCATGCTATGACCAATGCCGTTCAGGAAAGTGCAGAGGCCATTGCAGCACTTGATACACACGCCATTAAAATAGATGAGATCGTGGAGGTCATTCATGCCATTGCCGATCAAACAAATTTATTAGCCCTCAATGCATCGATAGAAGCAGCTCGTGCGGGCGAACATGGCAAGGGCTTCGCAGTTGTTGCAGAAGAGGTTCGTAAGCTTGCTGAACAATCCAAAACCTCCGCAGCAGAAATTACAGAGACGATTCATACCATGCAACAACTATCTAAGGAAGCACGTGTGTATATGCAGCAAAGTAAACAAGAGGCCACTACAAGCGCTGAAGTGGTCTACACAACAAGCAAGGCTTTTGCAGATATTACTACAAAGGTGTCACTTGTAACAATTAAAATTCAAGAGGTATCAGGCATTGCCGAAGAGCTGTATGCAAGAATTGAACAGGCTAATGCTTCAACACAAATTATGGCAGAAATTGCTATGGATGCTCGCGAACAATCAAAAATCGTCACACAAATTGCTGAAACAAATCTTCTATCAATGGATGATATTAATCAGGCAGCGTCACAACTTACAGCAAATGCCGAAACACTGCAAGATTTGATCCATCAATTTAAATATTAAAATAAGTAGCAAAAAAACATGAGGGATTGTCCCTCATGTTTTCACTTTTTTCACAAACATTTTGACCACAGGCACAAGGAAAATTGAGATCACAAGGATTCGGAAGAGTTGGAAAGCTGTGACAATTGTCACATTGGCATGTACAGAAGCCGCAATAATCCCCATTTGATCAAGTCCCCCAGGTACAATACTTAAAAAGCCTGTCTTAAAGTCGAGACTGTATAGGCTTTTCATCAAAAATGATAAACCATACGCTGCTCCGATATAAATGCCAGCTGATACAAATGCATAAAAAATATGCCTCTTCGATAAATGTAGATCTTCTTTTTTCAACAATAACCCGATATGGATTCCAATCATCAATTGAGCAATATGTAGAAGGGATATGGGTATTCTAGGCACTTCTATCCCCACCATATTAATTCCCATCAATAAAAATACGGGGCCAAGCATATAACCTGTTGGAATTTTAATCTTCTGAGCAAGCCACCCTGCTAAGCCACAAACCATTAGTATACCAACAAGACCCCATGTATATATTCCATCGTTCATAGGGCTGTTTCCACCAACATCTGTCAACATTAGCGGGACAAAGCCGACGATTAAAAGAACACGGAGGATTTGAAAGAACGTAATGACCACCATATCCATATCGCCTTGCTCCTCAGCAAAGGCCATAACCTGTGCCATGCCACCAGGTACACAGCATGTCAATGCCGTTGCAAAATCCAAATCTGTACGTTTGGCTATTAAAAAACTGACACCAAAAAATAATAAAATAAATATCACATTTAAAACGACAATACTCCCTAAGAAATGCTTAATACCTTGTACTGCCTCTGGTGTAAAGGCAAAGCCAATAGAGTAGCCCGCTGCGATTAAGCCAAAATTACGGAAGGAAGAGTGCCATCTCAATTGTACGTTGGTTGACAATTGCACGATAAGTACTGCTGTAATCGCGCCTAGTAACCAAGGCATAGGTATATGTAATAGTTGAAAAACGACAGCACCTATGAGGCCAATGCATAATGTGATTAACATATGCTTACTCAAAACAAACATACTAGCAACCCCTTTTGACTAGATTACTATATTATGAGGTTTCTTAACCTTTTTTTCTATTGAAGCGACTTTTGTATTGTATGCTATCGCTAAAAAAGAACCTTTTATTGACGAAATTGAACCTCTTACCCAACAATTTCCCTTTACTAAAATTTTCTATGCTACATTATTATTACCTGATTCAGCGTTTTCTCCTTTGATGGGGAAAGTAAAGGAGGCCTCCTATGAAAATTCATTTAACTATTCACCATGAACTTGAAGAAACAGAGGTTCATATACATGCGAAAGAATACAACGAACAAATAGAAAGACTCATGCAGCAATTACAAGCTTCTCAAACTACTATGCTAGATGGGTACTTTCAACAAGAAATTCATCTACTAAAAATTTCTGATATTTATTCCATCTATGCAGAGGATGCCAAAATATTTTTACAAACGAATGAACAAGAGTTTGAGTCTAAACGAAAATTATATGAACTAGAGGCACAGCTTTCAAAGGACTTTGTTCGAGTAAGTAAATCTACACTTGTCAATATCCATAAAATCGCCTCTATTCAAATGGGCAAAATCGGTACAACACAATTACTGCTTGAAAATGATGTAACCATTCATGTTAGTCGTAAATATATAAAAGAATTGAAGCGACACTTAGGTATTGGGAGGGATCTATAGCATGAAATATGTAAGCATGATGATTATCGGACTACTCATATCCCTAAGCTCTTCTTATGTCTTAGTGACATTTAGCGTCCTTTCAAATAATGCGATGGTGTCAGGCACAGAATTACTGGAGCAAATTGTTATTGCAGCCATTCTTGGCATTGCCATTGGACTTCTATCTATTATTTTTGAGATTGAATCAATTCCTTTTATGGCGCAGCTACTCTTGCATTTAATTGCTGTGACAATCTGTGTTTTGATTGCTGGCTATTTTGGTGGCTGGTTTACGCATTCTGGTGTGAAATATGTGCTGTTATCTGAAGCCGTTATTTATATCATCGTTTGGTGTATTCTTTATATCCTTCAATTAAATGATATTGAAAAAATAAATCGAGAAATTCGAAAGAGAAAGGAATAATTTAGATGACCTTCGCGATAAAAGTTGAGAATTTATGTAAACAGTATGGTGACCATCATGCGGTTAATGATATTTCATTCACAGTTGAACGAGGTACTCTCTTTGCTTTTTTAGGAGCAAACGGTGCTGGCAAATCGACAACAATTGAAATCCTTTGTACTTTATTAAAAAAATCCAGCGGCAATGTCACTATCAATAACTTTAAGCTAGATGTCAGCAATTATAACGCAGATATCCGTAAATCCATCGGTGTTGTGTTCCAACAAAGTTTATTAGATGATCGTTTAACTGTTCAGGAAAACATTCTACACCGAGGCAGAACTTATGAATTATCAAAAACACAACTTGCTGAAAACTATCAATTTGTTTCCTCCTATTTGCATTTAGAGGATATTGAAAGACAAAAATATGGAACATTATCTGGCGGTCAAAAAAGACGAGCAGACATTGCACGTGCACTTATTCATCGTCCAACTATATTATTTCTAGATGAACCTACAACTGGTTTAGATCCTCAAACACGGCAATTAGTTTGGCAGGCCATCAAGCAGCTTCAACTCGAAACGAATATGACTGTGTTTTTAACGACCCATTATATGGAGGAAGCGGCAGTCGCCCATCAGGTCCTTGTTTTAAAGGCAGGAAAAATTGTCGCACAAGGTACGCCTGATGCGTTGAAAACCAAGTATGCCTACGACTCTATGGCCGTTGTTTTCAATAATCCAATAGACGGTGTTAAATGGCTTGAAGAACACGCCATTTCCTATACCGAGAAACAGGAGATCTATACAATCCGTTTAGAATCTACTCTGCAAGCTCTCTCTCTTTTAAAGAAAGCGGAGCCACTCATTGCCTCCTTTGAAGTGATTAAAGGAACGATGGACGATGTTTTTCTTCATATAATGGCAGAGGAAGGTGTTGCATAGTGGAAGCCTTAATGAGCTTAGTACAACGAAATAGTAAAGTATTTAGGCGAGATAAAACACAAGTGTTCTTCTCTCTACTATCGGTGATTATAGTCATCGTGCTTTACGCCGTATTCCTCCAAAAAATGCAAGTAGATGCAATTGAACGAATAACGGAAGCAACACCTGCAGTGATTACCATGGTGAACGAATGGGTTGTAGCTGGGTTACTTTCGATGATTGCCGTTTCGACAACACTTGGTGCATACGGTATTGCCATAAAGGATCAGGAATCAAAGGCAATGGCCGATTTTTTAACTGCCCCTCTTTCCCGTGCCACAATACAAATGAGCTATGTACTCAATGCATTAATAATTGGCAGTATTTTTTCCTTTATCGCATTAATTGGCTGTGAAATTTTTATAGTAGCAACAGGAGGTAAGCTTTTAAGCCTTGCACATTTTGTTCAAGTACTTGGCATTATCTTATTATCTGTCTTACTCGCAAGTGTCTTGAATCTATTTCTTTCCTTGTTTGTGACGACACAAAATGCCTTCTCAACATTGGGAACTATTGTCGGTACACTACTCGGATTTTTATGCGGTGTCTATGTCCCACTAGGTGCACTACCAAGCTTTGCTCAAAATTTAATTATGTATTTCCCAGTTAGTCATACTACATTACTCTTACGAAACACATTTATGGAAAGCTCCATTGCCAATGTCTTTGAGGGTATACCAGTCTCCTATGTGAATGACTACAAAATTAATTATGGTATTGTCTACGAGCTTCATGGTAATACCCTGAGTGCCTCAACGAGCATCCTCATTATCGTTGGTACAATTCTCGTCCTAGCGATTGCCTCCTTGCTTTTCTTTAAAAGAAAATATAAATAAATAATTGCCAACGTTTTTACACATCGTTTAGAAAACGATGTGTTTTTTATTGCTTTACAATAAACAATTTGTTATTTTAATAATAAATAAGCAAACAAAAATAAAATTCGTTTGTTTTATCTGGAGGATTCCTAATGGATGTAAATGAACTATTTTGGCAAGCGCCTATCGATAATCTAAAAAAGGGTTATATCGACGATGAGACACATTTCACTTGTCTGCTATGTGGGGAAAAAATAGAAAAAGGAATTATTTACCCATACGACGACTTATTGTATGAAGCCGAAAAAATGATGCAACACCATATTACGATTACACACCAGTCTGTTTTTCATTTCTTAAATAGTCTCAATAAAAAAATGACCGGCTTAACTGAGCATCAAAGTCATATTTTACGCTTATTTTATGAAGGTAAATCAGATCAGGAAATAAAAGAGGAATTAGAAATAGGCAGTGCCACGACTATTCGTCATCACCGTTTTGCGTTAAAGGAAAAAGAACGCCAAGCCAAAACGTTGTTAGTAATGATGGAATTACTGAAGGAACAAGATCGAAAGGAGGATACATTTGTGTCTATTCATAAAACAGCTACAATGGTTGACGATCGCTATAACGTCACTCTCTTAGAAGAACAACAACTATTGGCGAAATTATTTCCACACGGTGTTGGTAAGGAGCTAGTTCGTTTTCCTAAGCGTGAAAAACAAAAAATTGTAGTACTTCGTGCCATTACCAGGCTTTTTGACAAAGAAAAAGAATATACAGAAAAAGAATTGAATGAAATCATCAAACCCATGTATGAAGACTACGTTCATATACGCCGCTACTTAATTGAATACGGTTTTCTGGACCGCCAAGCTGACGGTAGTGCTTACTGGGTTAAAAAATAAGAAGGCAGGTAATTAAAATGGATCATAAAAAAGAATTAAAAGAAATGTATAAGGACATGAAAATTGAAGCGGGCGTTTTTACAATGACGAATACACAAACAGATAAAGTATTTGTCGGTAGCTTTAATAATTTGAAACGATTAAATGGCTTTCAATTTATGCTCAAAACGAATACACATACGAATAAGGAGCTTCAGGCGGACTACAATTTATTTGGTCAGGATGCTTTCGAGGTGAAAATTGTAGAGTATTTAAAGAAGAAGGAAGAGGGTTATTTTGATGCCAAAAAAGAGCTTGAAAAGCTAGAGCAAAAATGGCTCGACACGCTAAATCCTTATGGTGAGCGCGGTTATAATTCTTAGTATTTATCCAATAGATAGCTGAGTAAACAAGCAAATGAAAATTTAACTGTCTCCTCAGCTATTTTTTATTCATCCACACGATTCCATCTTAAATTATCAGCATCATCATAGCCATAATAATAGATGGGGCGATCGTTCTTATCATAAGCAACAGCTTCTAATAAATCAATTTGCTGCGCATAAGGTATATAAAACGAAACTAGTTTACTATGTTCAATGGATTTTTTGATAATTCCTTGCTTTGAGTTAATTGTTATATATGAAACATTTTCATCATGAGATAATACAACAAACAAAGTTCCTTCATGATTCAAACGATAGCTCATGCCTCCTATTGTCTCTAAAGAATCATTCGTGGAAGAGATGCTCGTAGCATAAACCCTTTTATATAGAAATGCGTTTTTTTGTACCAAAACAGTTTGATAAATTTCTTTTTTATCACTCTTAAACAAATAAAAAATATCGTGTCCTTCTTGAATCTTTTCAACATTCTTATACTCAGGTGTCATAAAAAAATTTGCTTTTGCAGCGCTTAATGCCGTAAGGCGATAACCTGATAGAAATAATAAAACACTTACAATAAATATAATTAGTAACAAGATTTTTTTCATATTTTCACCCCCCCTATAACAAGCTAAATAACTGTTTTTTTAATTAAATTGGATATGTTTTATAGCTTTATTTCCTTTAATATCATGTATCTCAATACAAAAGGTAAAGAATTTGAAAACATCCTTTACCTTTATCATAAAACAATTTTGTATATTAATTTTAAAGCCAATAAATTTTTACATAACTTGGGTTCTATATTTTACTTTCTTTAAATACATCACTATACATATTCCTGCTGTGCTTTTTTCGTTAATTTACTGAAAACAAGTTCATACGAATGCTTAATAAGATTCTCTACCAAATCCATCGGGACATCTTCAGCATCCATATAAATCGAGTTCCAATGCGTTTTATTCATATAGTAGCCAGGTATAATGTTGGCATAGGCTTCTCGTAATTCCTCTGCTCGCGCAGGCTCACATTTTAACGTTAACACCGGCCTACCTGTTGCATTTCCTCCAATCATGGCATACATCTTCCCACCGATATGATAGCGATCTGCTTGCCATTCTTCCTTATAGTCATACGTTGTTCCTTGCAGCTGAAGACAATTTGCATGAATCGTTTCCTTTTCCATTTTCATTCCCCTTCCAAGATCAACTTGTTACCCCTAAAATAAAAAACACACGTTCGATTATAGTAAGTATAATCGAAAACATGTGTCGAGAATAGCGTTATTTACTTGTACCACGATCAAACATCCCCATCACCTCGGTTGTTTGCAAAATATTCACAAACGACTTAGGATCGGTTTCTTTAATTGTACTTTTCACATCAGCCAGTTGATAACGTGTAATAACCGTAATTAATACTTGACGGCCTTCGCCAGAATAGGCTCCTTTCGCATCGATAATCGTTACCCCACGATGAAGCTTTTCTAATAACTGCTGTTTGACCTCTTCGCCTTTATTCGTAATAATCATAAGGGTTAATTTAATATGACTTGTATGAATCGTGTCCACTACTTTTCCGGTTGCATAAATGGAAACAAGCGTTAATAGCGCTGCATCCCAACTAAAGACAAAGCCCGAAGCTGCCACTACGATACCATTCATAGCAGCAATTAAAGTACCAAGCGGAAAATCACGTTTACGGCTTAAAAGCATGGCAATAATATCAAAGCCCCCAGAGGAGCCTGCTGCTCGGAAAATCAATCCCATTGCAACACCTACGATGACTCCACCAAATAAGGAAGCAAGAATCGGTTCTTGTGTCGCCTTGTAAATCGGAATAATATATAAACTCACGGATAAAACAGCCACCGATAAAATCGTATAGCTAATAAAACGTTTCCCGAGCTTCATCACACCTAAAATAAGCAAAGGCAAGTTCAGTAGTAAGTTTAACACCCCAGTATTTAACGGAGTAATAATCCCAAGCATAATGGCAATACCGCTTAATCCCCCACTTAAAATTTCATGGGGAATTAACAAAAAATTATAAGCAAAGGCCACTAAAATGGAAGAAAGTGTAATAATAATCACATTACGCATGATGATATCCCCTATAAACGACCAAATTTTGATACATCTTTTCCATAGACTACCCAACTTACTTACTGGGAAAACCTATTTACTTACTTTTTCTTCTGTTCTTCCTTTAAAGGACCCTCTTGTTTGTATTCGCCCTTATCAGCAACGTTATTAATACGCTCGAGCATTGGGGGATGTGTGTAACGGAACCATTTCACCAAAATTGGTGGATTGACCTCACTTAAGCCTGAAATCGTTAACTTTTGAAATGCCGTTACAGCCGCCTCGCGATCATTCATCAAGTTAATCGCATATTGATCTGCCCTTGATTCCTGGTATCTGGATACGTAATTGGATACGGGATTGGAAGCAAATAATAATATCGAGGTAATTAGTAAAAATAATGGGTAGGAGCTAATATTACTAATTTTATTAATTTTGAATACCTGTCCATATCGTGTAACTAATCGTCGCATAATTTTAGCTGTTAGCCATAAACCAACTAAAGAGAGTAAAAGATAGCCTGCAATGCCAAAATAAATATGCTTTTCAACATAATGTCCCATTTCATGCGCCATAATAAACAAAATTTCATTATCCGTCAGTCTGTTTAATGTGGTATCCCAAAGAACAATTCTTGAATTGCTACCTATCCCTGTCACGTAAGCATTTAGGGCATTCGTCTTCTCAGCCATATTCACCTCGTAAACATGCTCTGCCGGAATATGTGCCTGGGTAGCAAGTGATAATATTTTGGTTTCTAGCTCTTTATTTTTTAACGGATAAAATTCATTGTACAAAGGGTCGATCACAACTGGCTGGATAAACATCACAAACATTGTGAACGGAATGGTTAATAACCATGCATAGAGCCACCATCTTTTCTCACTCTTTTTAATGAGCCAATAGAGCACTGTCACTATGATTAAAGTCATTCCAAAGTGCACCCAAAAATCAATGACACCATCCTTCATCCAAGATCCAAATGCTTGGGTGCTAATGCCATAGCTTTTACTAAGATAATAACGATAATAGTCCATTGGGAATAATACGACATATACTAATAATGACAATAAAAATAAATAGCCTGCATTTTGCAAAAGCTTCCACTTTGTTTGGGATGTGCTCACTTTCTCTAAATAACGTGAGACCCCCAGCAGTAATATCATGAAGTAAACAAGCCATTCCAAAGGAGTAGCTACAAAGAATAAAAAGTTCCGTATTTTTGAATATTCACCACTTAAAAAAAGTTCCTTACCAGACATAAACATTACTGGATCAGCAACAGTACCCTGTAAGGCACTTGGTATTTTGCCCCCTCCACTATGGAATATATACCAGTACATACAAAGCACGTAAACACCGAAAAATAGTAGCGCAACAATGCCCATTTTTTTAGCTATGTCAATTCCCCCTCATATCAGCCAAAGTTCGTCCTATAGTAAGTGTAAGCTAAATTATCAAAGTTAGAACAAATATGGACCTACTTTTTATCATCTCTTTTTACCAATAAAAAATTCGCAACATTTCTATCAATGAGGAAAGAATATCTTGCTCATTGTTTCAAAAATGTTGCGAATTTATTATAGTGCTTATTATTTATCCATTACAAATGTTGTTTTACCACGTTGATCCTCACTTAAATAGCCCTCGGATAATAAATGATCATACCACTGCTGTTCGATAATAGCTGCTTGAGCGCCATTATCTATCTTTGTAGAAAGCTCAACCATAATTTCTCCTTTGTACTGCCACACCTCAATATCCGCTTCTTGCCCTAAAAAGCTTCCTTTATAGGTAGTAGCATTGGCAGGACCAAATACAACAGATTGAGATAATAGATTTTTATACCATGCTTCTGAATCCCAATTTAGAATTTTCTTTGGTGAATTTTCAAGGATGAGTTTTTTAGCAGCACTCGTATCCACAGTATCATAAGACACATTTGAAGTTGTTTTCAGAGATTCTTTACGGCTAATGGTAAATGTACGCTGGTCCCCTTTTATATCTAGTTCAAATTTATAATTGGATTCTGAGCCTGTAAAGCCATGACTTGTTGTCTCAGCAATCGCGTCGTTCAACGGTGTATTTAAAAAACGCTTTTTATAGGTAATATCCATCTTATTACTACCTTTGTAAACACGTAAGCGGTGGATATAATCGTTACCGAGAAACATTTTATCAGGTGTATCATAGAAATAAATTTTCACATCATCTTTTTTAGTTGCTTGAAAAACATTTGCTATTTTTGAATCCGTAAAGATCTCTGATTTGATATTAAATTTAATTTCATGACCTGGTTCTATTGCTGCTTTCACCTGTGTTGTATTGACACTCATCATACTGATTACCGTCAAACCCATTAAGCACATATAAAATGCCCATTTCTTCAAATTAGCCATTATTTACTTCCTCCTTTTGAAAGGTTGTTTCTAAATTTGTATGTGGACTGTGAAAATAAATAGTTTGTCGTGCATGAATACTTTGCGATAGCGAAATAATATCCTGATAGTCTGGATGCGTTTTATAAAAAAATTCCTTAGCCGGTTGATTCCAAACATCTTGTTTGAATGACTGACGCGAATACCCTGTTGGGATGAATATGGCTGTAGGATACTCCTTCGCTAGTTCCTCAAGTCGAGCTTCATCCTGTTCCCTTACAAAATAGAGTGCATGGTTACTGTCAGAACATTGCTTGTGACCCACTTGTAACACCAATCTGTGCGGCCAAATATTTTCAGGTTCTTCCTCATACTGCTTAAACAGTGACTGTAATTCAGTATCTACACAGATTGCTCGCGAAGTTTGCTGAGCAAGATAGGTGACAATGTCGACTGTTTTCCCAGAAAAGGATGATGGAAAAACAAAAGGGCTGTTCGGATGTTCATTTATATAATTTAACAATTTTTGTAACACTTCATGATTATCAATACATTTTTCAACATGACCACTATCAATAAACGCTACATCATAAATCGTTCCATCATCTTCTGGCAAGGTTGCCTTTAATAAATAAGAATCGCTGACATAATCACCCGAGAAAAAAAGCATCTTATCAAAAAATCGAATTTTGTACCATACACTTCCAATCAAATGTCCGCTATATCCCCATTGAAAGGCAAGACAAGCATTAACCCTTATCCACGTTCCTCTTGAATCTGGATGAAAAGTACGGATATGTGGAATAGGTTGTAGAAGCTGCTGAGCAGTTCTGTGACTCATCAGTACTGGTCCTTTGTAGCCCATTTTTTCAAGCAATGGCAATGCGCCTACATGGTCGATGTGGGAATGAGAAATAAACACTGCCCCTAGTTTTTCAACATGTTTAGGTGTTAAATTCGGTGGGGTCTTTTGTGGGTTTTTCATCACGCCACAATCCAGTAAAATCGCCTTTCCATGATTTTCGATATAAAAGCAATTGCGCCCGTACTCTCCAACCCCACCTAAAATTTCAATATTAAGCATTGGCTTGTCCTCCCCGTCTTTGCAGCCAATCTAAAAGAAACATGAAGATCACAGTCATAAAGACAGTAATGACCGCCACGGCCATCCCAACCCCTACATTTCCTTGCTCAAATTGGCTGTAAATAAACGTTGCACCTGTTTCAACAGAAGGTGGCAAAATTAAGAGACCTGCTACTAGCTCTCGCATTGAAATAATGAAGGTCATCATCATGCCCGTAAGTATGCCCTGCATTAATAACGGGAGAATAATTCGGCGATAAATATCCCAATTGCTACGACCAAAAATAGCCGCTGATTGAAAAATGGAAGCATCTAATTGGGAAAACGAAGATTTGATATATTGCACAGAATAAGGCAAGAAAAGAACACAATACGTGACGACAACCATCGCCTTTGTGTTATAGATAGTTGCTGGAAGCCAAGGGGCATTCCAAAACATAATCAATCCCACAACAAAGACAATACCAGGAATAATGTTAGGCATTAAACTAAAGAAATCTAATACTTGCTGTTTCTTCGTTTCTCCTTTTTTAATATAGAGGGCAATCAATAAACCAACAATTGCAGTTATAATAGCCGTAATGATGGAAAAAACGATACTATTTAAAAATGCTGTTAATCCTGCACTACCACCTGTGAATACTTCCTGATAGGAGGCAAGACTAAAATTCCCTGCGTGTAAACCATCTCCTCTCACCTTTTGCAAAGAGGTCACGATAATGGAGAAATAAGGAATACCAATGGACAACAAGAGAACAATCCCCACAAAAGTCCATGAAGCGACTCTTACATACCATTTATCTGTTACCTTACGTTTTGCAGGGCTTTTCCCTGAAAGCACGCCATAAGTAAATTTACGTCCAATTAGATTTTGGAAATACCAGATCACTAGACAGACTGATAGTAGAAATAAAGACAGAGAAGTAGCCATACTAATATCGACTGGCCATCTTGATAAATACGAATGAATTTCTGTTGTAAATACTTGAAATCCAATCCGACTACCAAATGTAGCTGGCGTTCCAAATTCCGCAAGGGTTTTGATGAAAATCAGTAAACTTCCTAAGACATAGCTTGAAAGGATAAGTGGCAAAACGACTTTTATCCAATTTCTCCAAGGATTTCGTCCAAAAATCAATGCTGCATCCAAAAAGGATCCGTTAATTCGTAGCAATGTATTTCTTAACATTAAATACAAAAAGGGAAATAGGTGTAAGCTCATAATCATAACCATTCCAAATAAGGAAAAGAATGAATCCGTTAACCAAGCAGCGCCCGGAACTAATTGTTGAAGAAAACCATTATGCTGCATAAACAATATCCAACCCATAGAACCAATATAAGGGGGTGTCATAAATGGAATGGTTAATATAATATCGAGCCATTCATGTTTATATAAGCTTGTTTTCGTTCGTATAAATGCCATAGGAAAGGCAATAATCGTTGTACCTAGGATAACGAAAATCCCTAAACCTATTGAATTTCCAAGTGTCTGCCATAATCTTTCATGTGCAAACATTCGGCTAAACTGTGAAAAATCAAATTGCCCCTCTTTTGTAAAGGTATAAATCAAAATTGCGATCAAAGGAGCGATAGCAAATACGACGACAATCGTCAATAAAACTCCAAAAGCTCGTCTTCCTTCCATGATCATGACACTTCAACCCTTCTATTTAAAAACTCAAAGGAGGTGTTTGTACCTCCCTATTGCTTAACGAAATAAATCGTTAAATTTTGTTAGTACTTCAAGTTGCTTGGCTTCAGCGCCACCCCACTCAACATTTAACTGAGGAATTTCATCTAATGCCGCACGATTTTTTACAGCAATATCTTTATTTCCTGGTAATAAGTAAGCATCTGCTACAAGCTTTTGTCCTTCATCTGATAATAAAAAATCAACATATGCTTTTGCTGCTTCTACATGTTTTGCTTCCTTCAAAATACCGACAGCACGAGGACTAACTACAGTACCACTTTTCGGATAGATGATCTCCACTGGCTCTCCGTCTGCTTTTGCTTTGTAAGCCATATAATCTACGCCTGCAATCGTAGCATTTTTCTCACCCGTAATGACTGCATCTAACGCTTCTTTATTCGCACCATTTACTTGTAAGCCATTTTTCTTCCACGTATCCACTGTTGCCCATGCAGTTTTCTCTGCCTCCGTATAGCCAAATAAGAAATCGACAGCAGAACCTGATAAACTCGGATCAGGTATATTGATTTTGTTTTGCCACTCAGCTTTTGCTAAATCTGCCCAATCAGTCGGTGCCTTTGTTGTATTTTTTGTATTATAAGCAATACCTAATGCGGAGGCACTGTAGCCGTAGTAATACCCTTCTCCATCAGACCAAGCACTATTGATTTTGTCTTTATTTTCAGCATCTTTATAGCTTTGTAGCTGTTCTGTTGCCTTTAGACCATCCATAGAGGCTACGGAGGCAAGTACAACAATATCGGCTACAGGATTATTTTTCTCTGCTTCTAAACGAGAAAGAATTTTACCTGTAGTTCCTTGAAACATTTCAACTTTAATACCTGTTTTTTCTTCAAAAGCTTGCTGGATATTTGCCGCTAAGCCATCAGGGCCAGCAGAATACACCGTTAATACTTTATCCTCTTGTGTTTTTGCACTAGCTTGATCACCATTCTCTACCTGCTTATTACCACAACCAGCTAATGCTAGTGTCAGTAAAATCCCCGCAGTTGCCCATAATTTAAAACGTCGCTTTTTCAATGTTAACCCTCCATTTGATAGATTTGATTTTCATCAATAAATACTTGTAGTCGTTTTCCATGTTCTAGGGGCTGATTCTCGTAAAAGCTCCATGCTTTTCCTTCTACTTGAGCCTGTACTAAGTAACGGTCTCCAACAAACGTACTTTTCACAATCTTCGCTTGCTTAGCAATCGTGCCTGGGCGATGTATTCTAGAAACACCTTCAGGGCGCACAATGGATTGTCCATTATGAAACCAATTTACTTTACCAATAAAATCTGCTACATATGGTGTTGCTGGAGCACGATAAATCTCTTCAGGGGAGCCGATTTGTGCAATTCTTCCCGCTTCCATAATGATAATTTGATCAGACATGGTCATTGCTTCTGTTTGATCGTGAGTAACAAAAATGGCTTGGCAATCTAGGTCATGGATAAGTTGCATAATTTCATCCTGCATTTGCTCTCGAAGCACTGCATCTAAGGCAGATAATGGCTCATCAAATAAAATCAATTGAGGGCTTGTAGCTAAAGCCCTTGCCAGTGCCACGCGTTGCTGCTGACCGCCTGATAACTCCCCTGGCTTCCGTTTCTCAAACCCTTGCATTTTTACTAATTGCATCACATGCTCTACACGTGCTGGAATGTCTGACTTTGGAATAATCCCCTTTAAACCAAAGACAATATTTTGAAAAATGGTCATATGGGGCCATAGGGCAAAATCTTGAAAAACCATGGCGATATTGCGTTTATTCGGTTTGACATTTTTACGAGATTCCGAAGAATAAATGACAGTTTCATCAAATCGAATTTCCCCTTTCGTTGGCTGTTCAAGACCTGCAAGCAATTTTAATAAAGTTGTTTTACCACAGCCTGATTGCCCGAGAATCGTAATGAATTGTTGATCCAACTCCACATTAATAGGCCATAATGCTTGAGATTGCCCATATTTTTTCTCGATATTAGATAATGAGATTTTCATAAGTATCCTCCTCGTTACTAACTACTATAAATTCCGCATATTTAGAAAATATTAATCTACTATTAATAACTCGTTAAAAAAAATCTAATAAACTTAAGTTAATGCAAGATTTTTTCTAATTTACTTTAGGAGGATAAAATGAATAATTTAAAATTACAGGCATTTTGCTTACTCGTTCAATTAAAAAAATTAGCTCCTGTCGCCAAAGAACTTGGCATTACAGCACCAACTGTGTCCTTTCATATTCGTTCAATTGAGGAGGAATATGGTATTCGATTATTTCGCACAAATGCAGGCGGGTACCGCTTAACTGAAGCGGGCGAGGGTGTTTATCATTATGCCCGTCAAATTGTACAGCTCCAAAAGGATATGAATCGCTTTATTGAAAACCTATTAGCTGGGCATATTGGCTCCCTACGACTTGGAGCAAGTGGATTACCCGCACATATTTTCATGCCAGATTTAATCCATCAAGTTTCATTGGCTTATCCAGAAATTCGTATTTCTTTAGAGGTGAAAACAGCTCCTGAAATTGAAAATAAAGTAGCTCTTCAAGAGTTAGATTGTGGGCTCATTATGGAGACTAAACAGGAAAATACCGCCCTTCATTACGAGACAATTGGAGAAGATGCCCTTGTTTTAGCTTTTAGCCCAACACATGAACTCGCATCTAAAGAGAACATTACCAAAGAGGATGTTCTTAAAAATAAACTGTTATTGCATACTTCTTCTAGTTCAACGAATCACTTCATCGAAAAGTGGATGGACCCCTTTCAGCCTTCTACTTATACCATCGAATTGGATTCGGTAAGTACAATAAAAAAAATGCTGACCTTCGGAAAGAACTTGGCTTTCGTTTCCGCTGCCTTAATTGAAGAAGAATTAAAATCGGGTGTACTAATGAAAAAGGATTTACAAGATGTGTCGCTTAGGAGAAAGATTCAATTTATATATCCTAAAACGCGGTTAGATAATGCCATTGATGAGTTTGTCAAAATGTCGATTTACGGTGTAGCGCAGCGATTAAAAATGTCTTCAGTTCTGACATAATTCCACAGATCGCCGTAATAAAATGCAATGGGGATATATTTATTAGAAAGGAGGAATGTATTTGCTAATCAAATTGCTGACAAAGGATTGTATCCAAGTTGCAAATTTTGTTCAGTCCTGGCAAGAAGCCATTCGTTTAGCTGCCAACCCATTAATACGTCAAAATAAAATTGAACAACGCTATATCGAAGCAATGATTCAATCCATTGAGCAATATGGTCCTTATGTCGTTATTACACCGAAAGTCGCTATTCCACATGCACGGCCAATAGACGGTGTTCATGCCTTAGCAATAAGTTTGCTACGTTTACAGCAGCCTGTTTTTTTCAGCCCTAATCAACCTGTCTTTTTAATTATTATTTTAGCTGCGATCGACAATACTTCACATCTACAGGTATTGGCTGATCTAACATTAGTGCTACAACATCCGGATCAGATCGATAGCCTTATTGCTTGTCAGCATGAAGAAGACATAAGAGAGAAGATCCAACAATATACGACAAAGGAGTCAGCAGGATGAAAATATTAGTCGTGTGCGGTAGCGGATTAGGAAGTAGCTTTATTTTAGAATTAAATGTAAAAAAGGCATTAGAGGCTATGGGCAAAGAGGCTGAGGTAACACATACGGATTTAGCATCCGCCAAGGCGGAGATGGCTGATATTTATTTAGGTGCGTCTGATATTGTGAATGAATTAGCGAAAGACAACGCAATCATTGTGAGTATCGTCAACATGATGAATATATCGGAAATTAAGGAAAAGCTGGAACCTTGGCTTTAAGCAAAAAAAATTTGGATAGGATGAGGTGTTGGTATGTTAGATGTTATCATGCATGACATTTTAGGAACACCAGCTATATTAGTCGGCCTATTCGCTTTTATTGGTTTATTAATTCAAAAGAAATCAAGCTCCATTATTCTTTCTGGTACTTTAAAAACAATTATGGGCTTTGTGATCCTTGGGGCAGGAGCAACTGTCCTAATTGGCTCGTTAGATCATTTTAGTAAAATGTTCGATCATGCTTTTCAAGTACAGGGAGTAATTCCTAACAACGAGGCCATCGTAGCAGCTGCTCAAACTAATTTTGGAACAGCCACTGCACTCATTATGGTATTTGGGATGATTATGAACTTATTACTTGCGCGATTTACGCCATTAAAATATATCTTTTTAACTGGACATCATACATTATTCATGGCTTGTTTAATCGCTGCTTCTTTATCTGTTGGTGGAATGAGTGGGACACCTCTTATAATCGTCGGTTCTATTATACTCGGACTTTGTATGGTGGTGTTCCCTGCTATTTTGCAACCAACTGTCCGCCAAATAACAGGCAGTGATGATTTTGCTGTAGGCCACTTTGGTAGTGTTGGTTACTATGTATCTGCTAAAATCGGAAAGCTCGTTGGTAATAAAGCAAAATCAACAGAAGATATTCAGGTACCTAAGTCACTTGGCTTTTTACGAGATACATCTGTCGCTATCTCTTTAACTATGAGTGTATTCTTTGTCATTGTAGCGCTATTCGCAGGGCCTTCCTATATAGAGGCACAATTATCTGGTGGATCTAACTTCATTATTTTCGCCATTATGCAAGCGGTTACATTTGCTGCTGGGGTTTATATCATCTTAGCTGGTGTACGGATGTTAATTGCTGAAATTATTCCAGCCTTTAAAGGCATTGCTGATAAGCTTGTGCCAAATACTAAACCTGCACTCGATTGCCCAACTATTTTCCCATTTGCCCCGAATGCTGTTATCATTGGTTTCCTATTTAGTTTTTTAGCTGGACTTGTTTCAATGTTTATACTGCCTTTCATCGGACTGAAAGTGATTGTTCCAGGGCTAGTTCCCCACTTCTTTACTGGCGCTGCAGCAGGTGTCTTTGGCAATGCTACTGGAGGCAGAATTGGTGCCATGTCAGGTGCCTTTGCTAACGGTTTATTAATTAGCTTTATTCCCGCGATACTTCTAATCTTTATGGGAGACATCGGTTATGAAGGTACGACATTTGGTGATTCAGACTTTGGTGTTATCGGCATTATTATTATCAATTTATTAAAATTATTTGGAGCTGTTTAAATCTAGATAAAAGCCCTACGCAAATTGCGTTGGGCTTTTTTGTTATTGTACGTACAAGGAAAAGTGGGAAACTTTAATAAATTTATTATTTGATTAGTCATCTAGCTTTATATTATTAACTTATTATGTATATAGATTTGGATATATATTCTTACAGATTCTACAGAAATTTATTTTATTCGTCGTCTGACATCAGACTAAAAATATTAAATTTTTGCCGATATATACTTTATAACTAGGAAACAACAGGAGGTACATATTTTGAAGAAATTAATGGTGGCTTGTCTTTTGATTGCTCTATTAATAGCCGGCTGTTCATCTGCTCAGACAGAAACATCCACGGAAGGTTATAAGATAGGAGTTTTACTATCGGATGCCGGACTAGGAGATGAATCATTCAACGATTCTGCTTTTAAAGGACTTGAAAAGGCGCGAGATGAACTTGGTATTTTATTTGATTATAAAGAGGCACCAGATGGAAATTATGAGGAAAAGCTACAGGAACTTGTAGAAGAAAAATATGATATTATCATTGGTCTCGGTTTCTCTGTACAAGAGGCACTAGAAAAGACTGCGAAGCAATTCCCTGAGCAACAATTTGTATTGATTGATGGACAGTCAGATGTGAACAACATTATCTCTATTACCTTTATGGAGCAAGAAGGAAGTTTCTTAGTGGGTATGGTGGCTGCTATGACAAGCAAAACAGGAAAAATCGGCTTTATTGGTGGAGCAGATGCTCCTGTTATCCATCACTTTGAAAATGGTTTTATAGAAGGAGCTCGCTATGTAAACCCAAATATTGAAATTATGAGTGACTATGCAGGTACCTTTGATGATACTCAAGCTGGTGCGGCGATTGCTGATAAATATATCCAAAATCAAGTTGATTTTATTTACCACGCTGCCGGTTTTACAGGATTTGGAGCGATAAAAAAAGCTGAGGAAATGGGAATTTATGCAGCTGGGGTTGATATCGATCAATTTTATATCGCTGAAAAAACAGTCGTCACTTCTATGTTAAAGAATGTTGACCATGCCGTTTTTCAACTCGCAAAAACCTTGGTGGATGAAGGGAAATTAACTGAAAAATCCTTGGCTCTAGGGCTAGCCGAGCAAGGTGTAGGACTAGCTGATATCCGTGTGATTACATTAACGTCTGATCAACAAGCCACTATTGAAAAAGCCCGTGAAGCAATTGTTTCAGGCTCGATAAAAGTTTCTGCAGAAAAGAGGGATAGCCAGTGACACTTCGAAAGAAATTATTTATGAACACATTGATCCCCATCTTGCTGGCAATGGGGATGATCGGTTTTATTATTGTTCAAACATTTTCCATTCAAACAACGGCACAAGACGATACCGCACTATTACTCTCAGTGAAAGAGCTTGAACAAAGCTTAGTAGTTGCTAGCCAATCATTAAATAACTACACCTATTTAGATAGTGAGGCCAATAAAAACGAAGCGCTTGCTATATTACAAGAAACAAAAGTTAATTTAGATGCATTAGCATCTTTGACGAAAATTCCTGAACATCAGAAATTAATCAATAAAATTACCGATAAATTTGCAGCGCTCGAAAAAGCTACAAAAGCAGGCCTGCAAGAGGACAATCGTCCAGAAATCAAAAAGCAATCTCTTCGAATTAAAGGCATTTTAAATGATATGTATTTGCTGAAAAAAGAAACGAATGAATGGTATCAAGAAATGATACAAGTAACAAAGCAAAAAATTGGTTTTATTATTACAACAGCTATCATAGGCAGTGCCCTACTAATCTTAGCAACGATTGTTTATTCCTATGTAGCTGCTAAAAGAATTACCAAACCAATCAACCAAATTGTAGAATGTGCGCAGAGTGCGGCTACTGGGGATCTCACGATAGATACCTCCACCCTTTCCTATCAATCAAATAGTCGTTATGAGATTGATCGATTGACTGAAAGTTTTTCACAAATGATGACGAATTTAAAGAGCACCGTGTTGTCCATCGATCAAATAGGTAAGGATGTTAATTTATTTACACAGGATGTAACAAGCCATATGCAAAATATTAATGAAGGTAGCAATCAAGTAGCAGTATCTACTGACGAATTAGCAAAGGGTAGTTACACAATGTCAGAAGATATTCAATCGGTCGCGATTCTCATGAATAATATGTCGGATCAATTTAAATCCGTTGCACACACAACAGAGCAATCAGCTATACATGGTAAACAGGCATTGGATGCTGTTCAAAATGGGCAATATACATTGGAAAAACAATCTACCATTGCGAAGGATATTCAAGGTGCTTCACTAGCAATTAAAAATGCTGTTACTCAATTTTCTCAATTTACAACGGAAATCGAAGGAGCAGCTAATGCTGTTCATACAATTGCCAGTCAAACAAATTTGTTAGCTCTAAATGCGGCTATTGAAGCAGCCCGTGCTGGCGAAGCAGGAAAAGGATTTGCCGTCGTAGCTGATGAGGTTAAAAAGCTTTCTTCTGAAACGGAACATGCAACAAATTTAATTTCTTCGATGGTGACTCATATTCAAGATGGTATAGATCACATCCTAGCTACGGCTGAAAGAGGGCATGAGCTTTCAAATGAGCAAGCACAATCAATGCTAGAAACGGAACATTCATTTGCAGCCATTACTAATCATATTACTGATATCCATCATGATTTACAGCATCTCACTAAGGAAATGATGCAAACAAATGAAATGAGCCAGCAAGTGAATGGTACGATTGAAAATATTTCTGCGATTACAGAAGAAACGGCGGCAGGTACTGAGGAAATTTCAGCATCAACGCAGGAACAACTAGTATCCTTCCAAAAAATAAATACAAAAATCGTCGATCTTCAAAAAATGACAGACACATTAATGAATGAGCTAAAAAAGTTTACTTTATAGTTTGTCAACCAAACATAAGAAATCCAGTGACAAGTTGTTCACTGGATTTCTTCATTTTATAATGTTAAGCCACCATCAACTACTACGATAGACCCTGTCATATAGCTTGCTTTTTCTGATGCTAGGAAAACAACCATTTCTGCTAATTCATCTGGTTTAGCATAACGTCCCATTCTCATATTTGGAATTTCCTCTGGAATATAGCCACCTGTTTCAAACATAGCAGTTACACTGTTTGTTAACGCTGTTTCCACTCCGCCAGGACAAATCGCATTGATACGAATACCTTTTTTCACATACTCTAATGAAGCAGATTTTGTTAAACCAATAACTGCATGTTTGCTTGCAGAATAAACAGCCATACTATGCTCGCTACGAACACCAGCAGTTGAAGCGGTATTTATAATAGAGCCGCTTTCTTGTCCTTCCATTACTTTAATCACATGTTTTAAGCCAAGAAAAACTCCTTTTACGTTGATTGACATAATACGATCATATTCATTATCAGCAATCTCTGTTAATGGGGAAATTTTTTGAATCACTCCTGCATTATTGAAAAATACATCAATACGACCATATGTTGCAACGGCAGTATCCACATATTTCTCTACATCTTCACTTTTCGAAACATCAGCCTGAACGAAGATTCCTTCTCCGCCTTGTTCTTTCACAAGTTTAACGTTTCTTCTCCCGTTTCCTTATTGAAATCAACGATCACAACTTTTGCACCGTTGCTAGCAAGCTTTAAACTGCTTGCTCTTCCAATACCGCTTCCAGCACCCGTTACTACGGCAATTTTATTTAAAAGATCCATCTTCCATTCCTCCCTAGTATGTTGACTACATGGTCTATTTTATTGCTACTTTCCCCTTTTTTATTGTATTATTTTACACAAAATAGTACTTTCCCATTGTCTGTCCATAAAAATTGTAACTGCTTTCATTTTGAAAGCACCATGAAGAACTGAGGTGTGTAACACATGAAAATATCCACTATCGACCTTCAATACATAAGTCAACTCGTTTATGAAACACATCATCTTCCTGTCTCTTATATTCATGCATCGGGAGAAATAATTTTTGAATATGCATCAGCGGAATGTCTCAATCATCCATCCTATCATTCTATAAAGGAACAATTGAAAACTTATCCTTACCATACGTCTTCATCGGACTATCCGATTTTTTTCACTATCGCTAATTTTAATTTCTTCTTTATCAACCTCATCATAAACAAACAGCATTTAGGAGCCATAATTGTCGGTCCTTCCCTTTCACCACTAATGGAGGAAACCACTTATCAAGAGCACGAGCCGATTCCTACTCTTCATTATCAGCAATGCTTAGCTATTAGTTTATTTGTTTATTATTCCATCTATCAGCGGAAATTAAATAAAACATCGGTAATTCATTACAACCAAGAGCTAAAGCCTCTTATTCGTCATGAGGGACATACAGCGCTTGAACTTTCGAATGCCAGAAGAAATGATATCGTTCATACAAATCTTTACTATGAAAAAATATTATTAGACAATGTGAAAAATGGGCGTATGGAGAAATTAACAGAAGTCTTGAATTATTCCATTGTTGAGCAAGCGGAACTCGGAGTACTTTCAAAACGTAATAATTTAAAAAGTGTACAATATTTGATGATTACAGGGATTGCCCTAATTTGTCGTGCAGCGATTGAAGGGGGATTAAACGAAGAAACAGCCTTTACATTAAGTGATTTTTACATTCAAAAACTAGAGGATCAAAATAGTTTAATCGACATTCTTTCGTTAATGGAGGAAGCTATTTACGACTATACAAGCCGTGTTGCACAAGCCAAAACAAGGAAATATTCAGCCCCCATTACTACTTGTATTCATTTTATTGAAAATCAATTATACGGGGATATAACACTCGATCAACTTTCAGCTATTTGCCATTTAAGCCCTAATTATCTTTCTTCGTTATTTAAAAAGGAAGTTGGGATTTCCTTTACTGAATATATTCAGCAACAAAGGATTGATGAGGCGAAGAAGCTCTTAACATTTACAAACTATCCAATTTTAGATATCGGCTCTTTACTCAATTTCACAGACCAAAGCTATTTTATTAAAGTTTTTAAGAAATTTACGGGTATTACCCCTAAGCAATATAGAACTAAATATTCTCATAAATAATTCAACAGAGGAGAAAAGTAATAAGTTGGGAGGAACTAGCTTTTATTTTCTCTTTCTTTTTTGACAGTACTAAGAAAAACTTTTATAACATACCTTATATTAAAACGTAATCATTACACTTTAAGGAGGTATTTGTGGAACGTCTCTCTTTCTCTAAATATGCATTGAATTTTTGGCTCCTCTTCATTCTATTTATTAGCTTTCTATCACTACTCTTGTTCAACATCTCTGCACTGAACAATCTAAGTTCCTCTTTACTCAGTTTGAACACCATTTTTTTAAGTATTTTAATTGAGGCATTACCATTTGTCTTAATTGGGATACTCATTGCTGGCTTTATTCAAATTTTTATTACAGAGGAACATATCCAAAGGTGGATCCCCCGAAACCCTCTCATGGCCGTTGTTATGAGCTGTCTTGTAGGAGCCTTATTTCCAGCCTGTGAATGTGGAATTGTTCCGATTGTTAAGAGAGTGATTGCCAAAGGTGTACCTATTCATGCAGCTATGGGATTTATGTTAACTGGTCCGCTCATTAATCCAATCGTTATTCTTTCTACCTATATGGCATTTGGCAATGATTTAAGAATAGCTAGCCTTCGAATGCTAGTTGGCTTTGTCATTGCCATTGTAGTCGCATTACTCATCAGCTTGTTTTTTAAAGGCTCACAATTTAAAAGTTCTTTACAGCCCTTTTCATTCACAACTACTACTCAACAAACATCCTTCGTCACAAAACTAATGAATATGTCTAAACATGCCATTGATGAATTTTTTGATGTGGGCAAATACTTCATTATTGGGGCATTTTTAGCTGCCTTTGTGCAAACCTATGTATCTACCAAAACACTCATCGAAATTGGAGATGGTGTATCCTCTTCTATTTTGGTCATGATGGGCTTAGCCTTCATTTTATCTCTTTGTTCGGAGGCCGATGCCTTTATTGGTGCATCCTTTAGCGCTGTTTTCTCTACACCATCCATTCTTGCATTTCTTATTTTCGGCCCCATGATTGACTTGAAAAATACCATAATGTTAATGAGCGTATTTCGCTTAAAATTTGTCTTCTCGTTAATCGCCTTAGTGGCTATAGTTGTCTACATTAGTATATGGATTCTTTCAGCGTATCTCTAAGGGGGTAAACAATGAAATTTCACGTGCAACAAGCACTAAGAGCCTTAATGCTACTCGCTTTTTCGGCTATGATAGCCAATCTGCATTGGACCCGTGAACTAACAAAATTCATCAACCCTAAATATGAAGGCCTTAGTAAAACAGCTGCCCTTTTATTTTTTATACTATTTCTTGTGCAATTAACGAGAGTTATATCTTTGACCAATGCTTCCAATCCATGTAACCCAATCGGACAAGCTTGCTGCTCTAATCACGACCATGGTCACTCTCCCTCTATACGAAAAAAATGGCTAGCCTACCTTATTATCATGACCCCCATTATGACAGGCTTCTTCGTACCAGCAAAAATTTTAGATGCTGCCATCGCTGATAAAAAGGGTGGTGCTTTTATTATCACCCAGCAAAATCAATCATCAAAAATAGAGGATTACCTGACTTCTAATGAAATGATCGATGAAAATATTTACGATGAACATGATGCTGATCCCCGACTTCTGGAGGAAAAACAGGAGATGACGAAAAAACAATATGAACAATTAAAGCAACAGCTCTCACAACAGCCTATGCTGAAAATGACCGATGAGGACTATACCATTTACTATGAAGAGATCAATCAAAATTTGTTTAATTATTTAGGGAAGAAAATTCAAATAAAGGGCTTTGTTTTAAAAGAGGAAAGCTTTACAGAGCAGCAGCTAGTTATTTCAAGATTTCTGATTACCCATTGTGTCGCTGATGCAAGTATCGTAGGGTTTCTGACAGAATTTTCTGAGGCACCTACGCTCACAGAAGATACATGGCTCGAAGTAGTCGGCACAATTGGTCAAACAACTTATGAGGGGGCAAGCTTACCTGTCATCCATATTGATAATTGGGTAACAATTGAACAACCCGAATCACCCTATCTTTATCCTATTAATATTCGGATGAGCTTCTAGCAAAAAAGGGCAAAACTATTTGTTTGCCCTTTTACGTTTATTTATTAGATAATTGCACGTTTAAGCCTAAATGGGAACTTAATGTGCTACCTTCATATTCAGCCCGGAATAACCCACGATCTACTAACATAGGGATAACATCGCTAAAGAATAAATCCAAAGATTTCGCAGGACCACCTGGAACAGCAATAAAGCCATCCAATGCCCCCTTCTCATAAAAAGTAACAATTTGATCGACAATATGCTGTGGTGTGCCGATTGCTACAAGATGTGCTGAACCAATTACTTCTGGACGAGCAAGCAGTACCTCAACAGATGGTTCATTTTCCATGATGTAACGACGAACAAGATCAGCATGTGTTCGGCTGCGTACTTTTTGATTCTCGGGTGGTAACAAATCCACTGTTACAGGATCATGTAGTGCCATATGTCGAACATTCAAACCAATGACTGACTCTAAAGCATCGTAACGACGCTCCAGGGTTAAATGTGCGTGTGCACGATGGTACATGTCTAATGCTTCTTCATATGTATCTCCAATAAAGAAATAGAGTCCTGGTAATAAACGTATATCATCTGCTTTACGTCCCACGTTAACAGCTCGTTTCCGTAAATCATTGCGCATCTCAATACCAACCTCCATAGCTGGTGTCGCCGCAAAAATGGCATTGGATACGGTTGCTGCAAATTGTCGCCCCACGTCTGATGCTCCTGCTTGAAATAATGGAATTTCTCCCGCCGGATGCATCGGTATATTTAACGGCCCCTTTATATGGAAAAACTCTCCCTCATGATTGATTGGCTTCATAAGTTCTTTTATTTTCTCTATATTGCCATCTGTTTCTAACATTTCATACGGATTGCTATGCCATAGCTGCTTCACAACCTTAGTACATTCAGCTGCTTTTGCATAACGCTCCTCTGAGGAAGGCATAGGCTCGTTACTAAAATTATAGGCACCATCAATGGAGGTCACGATATTCCATCCTACACGTCCCCCACTAATCCAATTCAAGGATTGTAATTGTCGGGCAATCAAATAGGGTGGTATAAAGGATGTAGAAATGGTAGTTACTAAACCTATTTGCTTCGTTTCTCTTGCCACTGCTGTCAATAAAAAGCTTGGGTCTAACCCAACTGTACCTTTTGTTTTAGCCATTAATTCTGGATGAGCCATTAAGTAATCTGCTTTAAATAAAAAATCTAATTTAGCCGCCTCAGCACGCTTCGCGAATGCAATATGCTCATCAATCAACACATCTTTCTCACCATGTTTGTTTTGCACAGCTAGATGCATGCCAATAATGAGATGTCTTTTCATGAATACTCTACTCCTTTTTAAATGAAAATGATTATCATTTTCATCATACTCATTCATTTTAAAGATTGCAATGCCATTTGCAATAAAAAAAGGTGCCACAGTTGAATGGGCACCTAAACGTTATTACTTTAAACACTTCCTATAAAGGAATAGATAGATATTATCATGATAAAAGATATAATCGAAGGCAGTGGTATCCTTAAAAAGCTTGACCTCTTTATTAACGGCTAGCCTATGGATCATGAGCTTTGATAGTATGGATGGTTTCTCCTGCAAATACTAGTTATAAATAAGCATTTACGATGTGGAGAAATTAAATAGGCTTTGCAAAAATTTGTTTTTCAATAGGGTCCCAAAGAACAATTCCTACATCTTGTTGCTGATCGATGATCCGTATTGTAATGGGAATATAATCAATTACTATCCTATTTAAATTGGTACTTATCAGCTGTAATAGACCAATCAACTCTGGTTCATTTATAAGTGGAGCGTTTACCTCTATTTGAATGTCTGTTAATTTGCCTTCTTCATATCGTAGCTTGCCAAATATTTTTAGGTTTAAATGTTTAAATCCTTCCTGAATGTCCTCTTTGAAAAGCAATAATTTAGTATACATATTTTGGTCTAAACTATATAAAGCTTCCGAGGGGAATATATAAAATTTCTTATCTATTTCAGCCCATTTTGTAATGGTAGCTTCCCCCTGAGGAATAAACGTTTCTGCTAAAAATACCCCTGGAATAATATCATTTATATTCGATTCCTGAAATAACGTAAGGTAAATAGGAACATTTGGTATTTTTACATTTTCCCTAATATCTTTAACTATCTTTTCAGCTACTTTTTTACCAAAGTTTTTGACATCATTGATTTCATCGTCGTTTTGGTCTACTTTCACTTGCCCAGTGTAAATTAAACCTTTATCATCAGTTACTCGTATGTCATAATATTCATTTAACGAAATTGCGATCGACATGCCTTCTATTTTACTAGTTTCTTTAGTAATAAAATTTTGTTCCAATACATGGGAAAGGATTAAGGGATACTTTTTTTCATCCTCTAAAACGTTATCGGTTTTGTTTTCGATAGCAGGGTTTAAACCCATATCATCATTTGTTTTTCTACTTAGCCATTGACTAATCATTTTATCACTTACATATTGACCTTCCTGCATATAAAACTTCTCAGTCGAAAATTGATTGACTGATAAATCCATTAAGCCTCTTTCTATTTCATTCATATTTAATCCATTATTCATATTCTGGATTATGGCGCCTCTAGCAATATTAAATTTAACAGGTTGTTGAGTTTCATATGTTTCCTTTTTTTGAATAGACGATATATACTTTTTCTCATTGTTCGTGTCCCTCTCCATCTCACTATTACAAGCATTTAAAAGTAATAGGGGCGCCACCAAAAATAACATTCGTTTTCTTATTTTCATCACGATTACTCCTCGATCATTATGCAGCATTTAAAATTCCTTAATTAACCATATCAAATTTACCAAAATAAAACATTACTAACTTGAAAATTTCACCATTTATTATCCCATTTGTTGATGCAATGTCACCCAATCAAAAAAAGACCTATGTCCGTAAAGGAACATAAGTCTTACTAGTTTGGTATCTTAGATGGTTAGTTTTGATTAAGTATGGGTTTCCGCTGAAATTCAATTAGCTTTAAAGCACTCATCCCTACTTACATAGCAAATGCTACATCATTCATTCTTACTTTGCATTTTTATCTGGCTGATGAATACCAAATACATTGCCTTCCGTATCCTTATAGTACCCTTGCCACGCCATACCTGGTAATGCATACTTTGGCATGGCTACTTGGCCACCGTTTGCTAGAATTTTTGCTTCTGTTATATCATAACTTTCTACGCCCATCGTACAAGCAAATCCATTCATAGCTTGGTTTGTCTCTGGAGGAGGACCCTGACGTTGCATTAAAGCGCCATCAATGCCATGCTCATCCTCACCACCTGTTACTGCCCCAAAATATGGCATTCCCGCGTAATTACTCCAATCTTGAAATGACCAGCCAAATACGTTCCCATAGAAATTCTTTGCCCTCTCCATGTCACTTACATGAATTTCAAAATGAACTAATCTCCCCATTGTATCCTCCTTCGTTGCAAATGTTTGAATACATTTACTATAAAGCATTTTTTACAGGATGAAAAATAAAATATTTTTTAATTTTCTACTAATTCGATATTATTTGATTTTAGACAGTCTCTAAAGGATAATCTTGCTACATTAAATTAATTTATAATTGACTATACACGGAAAATGCATCTGTTATATTATATTGTTCTGTTCGAGAATTTCCTTCAGCCCCTACTGTTACCAGAATGTATTCTTGTCCATTTATTGTGGCTAAACTTGCTAAACATAAACCCGCGACGTCTGTATAACCTGTTTTCCCACCTAAAATTTCTCCGCCTGGTAATGCTCTTGTTGTCATATTTTGAAACATTTTATTTGTAAAAGTTATCCCCTCTGGATGACGATTTGTAGGTTTGATAGAATATCTTTCCGCTGTATAAACTTGACGAAACTCATCATTTGTTAATGCATATTGCAAAAGTAAAGACATATCTTTGACAGTCGTATAATGATCTGAATGATGCAATCCAGTAGTATTCATAAAATGAGTATTTTTCATGCCTAACTGCTGGGCCTTTTCATTCATTAGATCTACAAATTTCCTTTCCGAACCAGCAATATATTCAGCTAAACCGATGGAAGCCTCGGCCCCTGATGGAAGCATAGAACCATATAATAAATCCTCTAGCGTAAGCTTTTCATTTGGGAGAAAGCCAGCAAGTGATGCGTTCGCTTCGTATAAATTATTAAATATATTGTTCCCTAAAACAATTTCTTCCTGTAAATTAGGAATCTGTTCGATAGCAACTAAAACCGTCATCATTTTTGTTAATGATGCAGGGTATATAACTTCCTCACTATTTTTATCTATCAGAACTTTATTTTCATCCAAATTCACTAAAATAGCATTTGAGCTATATAAATTAACATTCATCATATCGCCACTTTTTGTTGGCGTGTCAAACGATTGCGTGTTGACTTGTAAGGAAACAGGCTTTTCTTTAGCCCATATAAAATAAACAAACAGCATGACGAAAATGAATAGTATAGTAAAAATACCTTTTCTCTTAAACATATAAAAACAACTCCTTCTCATTATGTCTTTATTCAAACATAAAAAGAGGAGCTTTATTTTAATTAACTATTAGTGAATTCTTAAGGTTTCTTAAGAATTACTCGGAATCATGACAGTAAAGATCGTTTTTTCGTTACTAGAAGTAGCTGTAATTGTTCCGCCATGGGCTTGTACAATTTCATTTGAAATAGCTAAACCTAGTCCCGCACCACCAGTTTGTGTTGATCTTGCATTATCTAAACGATAAAACTTTTCAAATATCATCTTTAGTTTTTCAGGAGGAATAGTCTTTCCTGTATTTGAAAACGAAATAAATGTCTCATTATTTTCTTTTTTAGCACTAATTTCAATTGTACTATTAGGATCACTATAGGCCATTGCATTTTTTAAAATATTATTAAATACTCTTGCTAATTTATTTCCATCTGCATAAATAGTAATCTCTCCATCTATATGGACGATAGCCTTTTGACCTCTAGGTGCTAGCAATGGGTAAAATTCATCGGCGACTTGCATCAACATATAGTTTAGAGGAATTGAATCTTTTTCTAAAATAATGGATTGTAAATTAAATCGGGTGATTTCAAAAAACTCATTAATTAAGTGCTCAAGCCTATAAGATTTTTCAAGCGTAATCGTTACATATTTTTCTTTTTGCTCCACAGGCATGTCCTTAGCCTCGTCTAAAAGGCTTAAGTAGCCAATAATCGAAGTCAAAGGGGTTTTAATATCATGTGCTAAATAAACAACAAGGTCATTCTTCCGTTGCTCCGCTTCTTGCGCATCTCTTGCCCGTTTTTCTAATTTATTTTTTACATCATTTAATTTTTTCTCCAAAAAATCTAGCTCAGAAGGTAGGTGGATTTCCTGTTCTGACTCATCAGAAAGCATGGAGATACTTGAACTAATTTGATGAAAATAACGAGTAAAACGAGATAAGGCCATATAAAAAATAACGAGAAGTAATAAAATGAATCCTATCGTTAGCCAAAGGGGTTTATTTTGTTGGAATAATACAAAATAAGCTTGTTGGGCTGCATAATAATCTAATTGTAAAACATTTTCACAGAAAGACATAAAAGCATTAGCGAAAGGCGCTTGCAAAACACCATCGATGAGGGCGAAGTTGATAATAAGACCGAATATAATGGCCACGACAAGAATAAAAATAATTTGTATAATCATTTTCCTCTTCAGTCTTCCAAACTCATTTTTCAATTGTATACCCCACTCCCCAAACCGTTTTAATAAATTTGGGGTTCTCTACAGAATCTTTCATTTTCTCACGCAAATGCCGAATATGAACCATAACCGTATTATTGCTATTGAAATATTTTTCTCCCCAAATTTCCTGAAACAACTCTTCTGAGCTAATAACCTTACCTCTATTAGAGCTTAAGTACCATAATATAGAAAACTCTGTAGGTGTAAGGGATAATTGTTTTTCATTTAACAAGACTTGTCTCGTATTTTTGTTAATCATTAAACCTGCAAAATCAATCGTATCCTCATGTGGCTTCGAGCTTTGATTGTATAACGTAAATCTTCGTAACTGTGCCTTAACACGAGCAACCAACTCTAATGGTCGAAAAGGCTTTGTAATATAATCATCTGCTCCTAAAGAAAATCCATTTATTTTATCAATTTCCTCTTCCTTAGCCGTCAGCATAATGACAGGAAAATTATAGGTTTCACGTATTTTTTGCAAAATGGTAAAGCCATCAATATCTGGCATCATAATATCTAAAATAGCTAAATCCAAACCTTCACGCTCAATACAAGCCAATGCTTCCTGAGCTGTATAATATTTAAATACATCATAATTTTCATTTTTTAAATAAAGCTCAATTAAATCTGCAATTTCTTTTTCATCGTCAACTACTAAAATGTTCAAACGAACTGCTCCTCCTTCTATCCTCGAATTTCCTATGATTTTTCACACGCATTATAGCACTTCCTTATTGCTATATCTATAAATAAGAATAGTTTATTTTCAGAACCAAATAAAAAAAGATTCGGAAATAACATATATCCAAATCTTTTTTATAACGAAATATAGTAAAGCTGTGCATTCCCGTAGGCGGAATCGAGTGGCGCTCCTCGCTTTGCTTCAATTTCACCTTAAATTACTGAATCATAAAGTTATTAACCTTCCCATACTGTAAAACTAATTGTTTTATAGTGCATTAATTTGATGAATGGTTGGCAGTTGGAGAAGATTTTTGGGACATATCTTGTTTTACTATTCTCCCTGGATAAAATTTCATTTGTTCATTTAAGTTATTTTCTTTTGCTGTTATCGTAATAGGTTTCACTTTCAATACAAGTGTTTTACTCCCTAAAGAAGATTGATACTTTTCGATATGCGTTTTTGATAATCGAGTATGGTAATAGCTTGGTACATATTTATCAAGCATTGCCTGCATGGCAGCAGTTGCTTCATTTAAATCTGTTACTATTTCCACTTGACCATTCGCAACAACACTCATATATGCTGTATCCGTTTCACCAGGAATGGGATCTACCATTGTTCCAAAAGTTTCACATACTGTAATACATACATTTGGATTGGTCTCAATAATATTTATTTTTCTCCCCTCATTTGCTCCATGAAAATAAAAATAGCCATCTTTAAAGACATAATTAAATGGAATAACATATGGCATATGTTCATCCACTAACCCAAGAAAAGCAGTTTGTGCGTCTTCTAAAAATAGTTTTACATGATTGTCATCTGTACATGCTCTTAGATGCATTCGAATGTCCGTTTTCATTTTTTAACCCCCTATTCTCTTCTACAAAGGAGTCTACAGCAGGAAGGGCGCCTAAAAAAGGGACAGTTTGATGAAAACCGGTGGGTACAACTTCAAAATATTTAATTTAAAGAGATTCTATTTCCTCATTTACTCACTCGAATCTCGATAAAATAACTTTAGCTGTGCCACAATCATAATGCTAATAACGACAAGTAAAAACCAAGAACTGATTTTCCCAAAATGAACAATCGTCCAGGCTACCTCTTGATTAGGGTATGACCATGCACCAAAAAATGTAGCGATATTTTCCGCAATCCAAATGAAAAACCCAATTAAAAAGAATGATACTACAATCGGCATTTGATAGATGTTATTGCGTACTGTAAATTTGACAATTGTACGATAAAATACAATGAAAAGTAACGCCATTAACAGCCATCTTAAATCATAAATAAAATGGTGTGTGAAAAAATTCAAGTAAATCATGGCCCCTAGTGGAATAGCTATATAACTCTTTGGCCAATTGACAATCTTTAAATCAAACCTGCGCCACGCTTGGCAAATATAGCTGGCTACACTTGCATACATAAAGCCACTGTATAATGGCACACCTCCAATTTTTGACCAAGCCTCTTCTGGATAAGACCAAGAATTAACATTCACTTTATAAAGTTCAAGAACAAGCCCAATAATATGAAACAGACAGATCACTTTTATTTCATCTTTCGTTTCTAGACCAAATTTATACATCAAGTATTGTGTCACAAGACAGATTATTAAAATGAAATCGTATCTTGCAACGCCTGGTATATGAATTACTTTGGAGAACGCGAGAGTAATAAATATTACTACAGGAAAAATACAAGATAATGATTGATGGTACGTAAAGTAACCTAAGTCTTTCAAAAAATTCTTCATCATTCATCCACCTCAGTAATGATACAAAGTTTGAGGAACTTAGCTTGCAAAACTAAATTCTTCTTGTATGAAGAATATACGATATATTATCTTATTTCAATATTTTTTTATCGAAAAACGATAAATTTTTCCGCTTTTTATTGGAACAATTTTTTATGAAATACGTCCTTCGTTTTTCTAAATTTGTGGGATTTAGGAGGGAAATAAAAAAGAGTAGCCGTCTTAGCAGCTACTCCCCATACTTAAAGATACATTTTTTGATCTAATTTTAACTGTACTTCTTGTTGGCTTATTTTTATCGCCTTAGTCTTCTTCACTTTTAAGTAATAAACAATGTAACAGCCAATAAAGAATGCTCCACCACAATAAAGTGCTAATCGTTGCGATGGATCAAATGCCAAGCTCGCCATAACAATACAGTTTGCTACTAAACCGATAATTGGAATGATTGGATAAAGTGGAGCTTTGAATTTTAAATCCGCCACTTTTCCACCTTGTCGTACATAGGATCGTCTAAAGGCGATTTGTGATGCCGTAATTGCAATCCAGCCTATTTGAGCGCCTAAACCTGCTAGCGATAAAAGCCAAACAAAAACTGTTTTTGCGGCGAAAACACTAGACAAAAGTGATAATCCAGCTACAGCAAGTGTTATTAATAATGCGTTCATAGGAATCCCTCTTTTATTAACCTTCCCTAAAACTGGGCTAGCCATTTTTTCAACGGAAAGAGAGAATAACATACGCGTTGCTGCATATAGACCCGAGTTTGCAACCGATAATAAAGCTGTTAAAATAACGAAGTTCATGATGTCTGCCGCATAAGGTATTCCTATACTATCCAAGACAACTACAAAAGGGCTTTCAACAACTCCCGCTTTATCCATAGGAATCATACCTGCAAGCACAACCACAGATAGAACAAAGAAGAAAAGCGTACGCCATACGGTTTGTTTAATAGATTTAGGAATCGTTTTTTCCGGATTTTCACTTTCCCCTGCAGCAATACCAATTAACTCTGTCCCTTGGAATGAAAAATTCACAGTAATCATCGTTATGAGCAATGCTGTTACACCATTTGGAAATAGTCCACCCTCATAAAAATGAGTAAGGAATGGGGCCTCCGTTCCATCCTTCATATCGATCAAGCCAAACATAGCTGCTCCCCCAACTCCTAGGAACATAATGATGGCCAAAATTTTAATGCTAGAAAAGACAAACTCTGCTTCACCAAATGCCTTTGCTGATAAACCATTTAATAAAAAGAGCAAGGCCCCAAAAATTAAACACCACATCCATACTGGCGATTCAGGAAACCATCTTTGCATAAGTTGTCCAGCGCCTAAAAATTCAAGGGCAACAGTTACTGCCCAGCCTAACCAATAGAGCCAGCCAACAGCAAAGCCAGTAGCAGGACCAATAAATTTCGTCGTGTATGTTTGAAATGAACCAGATACTGGCATAGCCACTGATAATTCACCTAAACAAAGCATCGTTAGATACATCACTAATCCGCCTACTAAATAAGAAAGAATGGCACCCGTTGGTCCGGCTTGATTAATGGTAAAACCTGATCCAAGGAAAAACCCCGTTCCTATACATCCCCCAAGTGAGATCATAAACAAGTGTCTAGCTTTCATACTTCTTTTTAATTCATATTGTTCTGATGCCATAAAAAAACCCCTTATGCTATTACCTTGTAAGCACTTACTTTTGTAAGTGCAAATAGGTAACTAGTAGAAATATCAATAGATTTGATTTATAAAATTTAATCTATTTTGTGAACAGTCAATTTTCTGACAAATAAAAGTTCCCGTTTAGTCTAGAGCATTAATTCGTTCTATTGTAAACTATAATTAGGGAGAGCAATTTTCTAATATTCGGTTGTGGCGACCTAATTTTATTAAAAAAGTTCTTCCTTATAGGCTCATTCATCTTCCCAATCGTTTGCTTAAAGTAATGTATCGCCAAAGAGTGAGCTGATTAAAGCTACGGCAGCAATAGCTGTCTTATTATATTTATCTAAAACTGGGTTTGTCTCTACAAACTCTGCAGAAGTAATAATATTTGCTTCCGATAGCATTTCCATAGCTAGATGACTTTCTCGGTAGCTAATACCACCTGCCACTGGAGTTCCTACACCTGGCGCATCATTCGGATCAAGGCCATCTAAATCTAAAGATAAATGGACACCGTCAGTGCGTTCCTTTAAATATTCAATCGTTTCAGACATTACTGTCGTCATGCCTAAACGATCGATTTCATGCATCGTATACACCTTAATGCCAATTTCCTTAATTAGTTGTTTCTCACCTGGATCTAAATCACGTGCCCCAATAATAACAACATTTTCAGGCTTAACTTTTGGTGCATAGCCACCAATACTAGTAAGTGCCGGATGACCAAGTCCTAAGCTTACTGCCAAAGACATTCCATGAATATTACCTGAAGGTGATGTTTCACCTGTATTTAAATCACCATGGGCATCATACCAAATAACGCCTAGATTCTCATAATGTTTGGAAACACCTGCTAATGTACCAATGGCAATACTATGATCTCCACCTAAAACTAAAGGAAAGCGTTTTGAGGAAATAACATGATCTACTTTTTGACCAAGCTTGTCATTAGCATCAGCTACAGTTTTTAAATTTTTTAAGTTAGTTGTTGCCTCTATTTCTACATCTTTATTAACGAGTTCGATAGTCAGATCCCCTTCGTCCTGAATCGAATATCCAAGACCCTCAAGTCGATCTGTTAGCCCGGCATATCGAATTGCACTCGGCCCCATGTCAACTCCTCTTCTCGTTTGTCCAAAATCCATTGGCACCCCAATAATTGTAACTTCTTTGCGCATGATAATTTTCTCCTCTCCAATAATTACTTTCACAGTATAAAGAAAATGAAAAATTGACTCAACTCGACATTATTTTTAATTTTTATACAGTTTGGATTATTAAAAACATAGATTTTATCATGCATAAATGAATGCATAAACACCAAAACAATGAATACAAAAACAATATTTTACAATTTTACATCATTTATTGTCAGAAATTTCAAAAAGGAAACAGCAAAACTATTCTTTTTTTATTGTTTTTTTCGAAAATTTTCAATGTAATTTAAGGTTTTAATACTATTTAATGACATAATATTGAAAATATATACTATTTTGTTTAGGTTAGGAGCTCTTTTGTATACTACCAAAAGTTCTATTTAAAATAGCTTTAGGAGATTACTTGTCATTTTTGGACAAAAAAAAGCCCTATGTCATAGCTAATAAGGCTTTAAAACTTCTAAGTTTTTAATAATTTTAAAATACTATTCAAACATGTTTCTTTATAATATTGATGCTGTTCTTCTAAATCATCGGTTAACCATTGTATCAAGGAACCATCAATCATCGCCCTCACCATTTTTGCACTTGCGAAGGAATCCATATCTTCACAAAACACGCCTTCATGTTGTCCTAACTCAATAATTTCTTGTCCAATCCCCCAACAATTCTCATAAAATTTTAAGTTTATTTTTTTATACGCTTCATTTCCATTCGCTTGGGCTAAAAAATCTAAATACACTCTGTAAAATTTTTTATTGTCTTGAGGGGATACAAAAACAGCATTTATATAGGCATGAAGTTTTTCTATAGCCGTCTCGTATTTCGCAATTTCTTTTATTTCAAAACTGTAGATTTTGTTTGTTGTGGATTCCAGTAATTCTAATAATATGTTTTGCTTGCTCGTAAAGTAATAGTGAACTACACCTTTCGAAACATTTGCATGATTGGCAATATCTTGTAATGTAACATTATCATAGCCTAAATTTGAAACAGCATCAAAGGCTGCTTTCATAATTTGTTTCTTTCGTTCTTCCTCTTTCTTTTTCATAGAAGCCTCCAATGACTTGATACAAGTCATTATACATGAACAGAGTGCATTTTCCAATTTTATGTTGACCGGTCAGAATAATTTTGATACTGTTTAATGGAATTAGATTGTAGGAGGATGTTTACGATGACATTAGAAAACTTTAAAGCGTTGGTAGTCAATCAAGATGAAAATTTTACAGTGAAAGTTAATGATCTTACTTTAAATGATCTTCCGAATGGTGAGGTATTAATTAAAGTAAGCTACTCTGGCATTAATTATAAAGACAGTTTGGCAACTATACCGGATGGTAAAATCGTTACTTCCTATCCTTTCGTACCAGGTATTGATTTAGCTGGGATTGTTGTATCCTCTGAAGATCCTCGCTTTCGTGAAGGTGACGAGGTAATTGCAACAAGCTATGAAATTGGCGTAGCCCACTTTGGAGGATTTAGTGAATACGCTCGTATCCCTTCTAAATGGATTGTTCCACTTCCAAGCGGTCTATCTCTCAAAGAGGCGATGATAATTGGAACAGCCGGATTTACAGCTGCTTTGTCGATCCAAAGACTCGAAGAAAATGCCATTAATCCTGAGAAAGGAAAAATCCTTGTTACGGGTGCAACTGGTGGTGTAGGTAGTTTTGCTGTCTCGATTCTTTCAACACTAGGTTATCAAGTAGAAGCAAGTACAGGAAAAGATTCAGAACATGAATACTTGAATAACCTTGGAGCCACTTCAATTGTAGATCGTGGAGAGGTATTTGACGGGAAAATTAGAGCGTTAGGCAAACAAAAATGGGCTGCAGCTGTCGATTCTGTTGGAGGAGAGCCACTTGCCTCTTTATTAAGCCAAATTCAGTATGGAGGTGCGGTTGCTAGCAGTGGATTAACAGCAGGAACAAACCTTCCTACAAGTGTCTTCCCCTTCATTTTAAGAGGCGTGAATTTACTTGGAATTGATTCTGTTTATTGTCCGATGGATGTACGATTGAAAATATGGAATCGTTTAGCGACTGATTTTAAACCAGCAATCCTTGAAAGCTTCATTCATCAGGAGGTAACATTACAACAACTTCCAAATGTTTTACCTATGTTACTGAAAGGTCAAGCAAGAGGTAGATTCCTTGTGAAATTATAAATAGATACTCCTATAAAAAGCGTGAACGAAAGCCTTCTTACATATGAATGTAGGAAGGCTTTTAAAATACTACTGTCATTATTTCAAGCTACTATGCATCGGCATGGTGGTTTTTTTATTATTTGGACATCCGCCTGATATAAAAGCTCTTTATAGTAAGCCATGAACGTATCACTAGTTGATTCTAGTAAGGTATCTGGACAAGCTTTATAAAAAATTGTCTAAATTCGTGTTCCCAAACATACCATTAATGTATATGAGCATTAAATTCAGGGAACTCAAAAACTATCAACTATTTTTGGAGATGATCATATGAAACGAGCACATATTGATGAATTAAATATTACTAGAGCCTTAGCTATACTAGCTGTACTTCTTATCCATTCTACTAGTACACCAGTATCAGCTTTGTCCAGTGAATCAAGACTCTACTCCATTTATGTATTTTTCAATATTTTCCCCAAATTCGCTGTCCCTGTTTTTATTTTTTTAAGTGGGTTTGTATTATTTTACAACTATATACAAAAGGATTTCACAAAAAAACTGATTGTTCGTTTTTATAAAAAAAGAGTCACCCAAATACTTATTCCCTATCTCTTTTTTTCCGTTTTTTATTATGCGACCATGCAATTTTATGTGACGCACGATTTTTCATTAACATGGCACGCCCTTTTTAGTGTTGAATTTCTTGAGAAACTATTAATTGGAAAAGCATATACTCATTTATACTATATATTTATTATGGTGCAGTTCTATCTATTGTTCCCGTTATTCTTATATATTTTAAAGAAAAAACCTGCCCTATCACCTCACCTGATATGGATAGGACTAGCTCTTCAATGGATTTTTATCCAATTAAATGCTGAGGTTTGGCAGTATCCTTACAGAGGGAGTATCTCATTCTCTTATATCCTTTATTTCTTAGCTGGTGCATTTTTAGGGATTTATTTTGAAAAGTATAAACGATGGCTCCAGCTAACAAAAGAAAACTTTCCTGTTTCTATATATTTCATTTGGGCTATTTGGTTATTTTCTACTATTTATAATATTTATCTATATTATTTTGTTTACTCATCCCAAAGTTATTTAGCCAACAGTATCGTGTTTGAACTAGTCTTTCAGCTACAATCTTTAACAGCCTGTATGGTATTGTTACAGTTTTCTTTCTGGATCTATGATCGAGGGAAAAAAGCCTTTGTAAATGCCCTTATTAACCTAGGCACACTATCATTTGGCATTTATCTATTGCATCCTTTTTTCCTCTTCCTTTATCGTCTAATTCCTGTAAATGGCAATAGTCTCTTATTTCATGTTTGGAGTGTGGGAGGTTTTATTGTTGCTCTATTTGTTACGTGGATTGTGGTGTTTTTGGTGGGAAAATATATTAAATATCATTGGATTGCATTCGGTCCTATTCCGAAAGAGTTTCCTTATAAATAAATGTTGACTATTATAATAGTAGAAACTATGTGGACTAACAAAAAAGCCCTGTGGAAATCGTCCACAAGGCTTTCTTAAATGATCAGCTTAATTATTTTGAAACTGAACCGTCTTTTACTTTGTTGTTATTTGCATCAACAAGGTTTGTTGCTTTAAATTCAACTACAATGCTGTCAGTTAAAGCATAGTCAGCTTTAGTTGTCACAGTTAATTTACCATTAGCTACAGCAGCTGAAGCAATTTCTACAGTTGAGCCAGCAATTTTAACTGTTAAACCTGTTGGTGTAGCTTGATCAGCAATACTTTCAGTGAAGTCAACTGTAAATGTTTTGCTATCTACTACTGTTACTTTAGAAGCTACAGGCACAATATTTTCTTTAAGAGCTACTAGAGTTGTAGCTTTCCCATTTTTAAGAGTGTTACCTTTTGTATCTACTACATTTTTAGCTTCAAATACATAATTACCATTTGCAGTAATAGAACCTTCTGGTAAAGTAAATCTTACTTTTTTAGTACCATCCACAAATTGAAGTTGAGTGCCAGCAGGTAGCTCTTTTCCTCCAAGTGTGTAGTTAGAAGCGTTTGTTGCTGTTGCAGTTACATCAGCAGCATACTCAACTGTGAATACATTGTTATCTGTTACTACAACAGGTGTAACTCCAAATACTAATGAATCTGTAGTAGTTTCAGGTGCAGCTTCATACGTGCCAGTTGTCACATTGAATGTGATTGTATCTGCAGTTACATTGCCAGCTAAATCAGCAACTGCTTTAGCAGATATTTCAAATGTATATGTTGAATTACTATCTAAATCAATGTCCACTTTCACAGTGTTTTTCTCTGCACCCTCAATTTTACCGTTACCATCTACATCGTAACCAGCATCTGCTTTAACAGCTGTTTCTTTTCCAGTAGTGTAAGCAATACCATTTTGAGTTTTAACTGTTAATTTACCATCTACTTTTACTGGTTCGCTAAAAGTAAGGTATAGAGCATCTACATCAGTTGTAGCATTAACATCGTCAGCTACTAACATTTTAGTAGAAGCAGATACAAGTGTAGCAGGCGTTAAATCTTTAGATAGAATAGCCTTGAACTCAAATGCATCTCCAGCATTACCAGCTAAATCTTTTTGTCCTTCTACTTTAACGTCCGCATTAATGAATGTAGCTGTACCTAATGCAGCTTTTGCATCAATAGTAAATACAGTTTTATCCTCTGTATCTTTCATATCAGCATCTTTTAAGTAGTAGACAGTAGAACCAACTGTTACTTTTGCATATTCTTCAGCAGTAGCACCAGCATCTGCATCAAGATTTTGCTTCATTAATTCTTCAGAGAAATCAAACGTGATTTCTGTGCCATTCACTGCAGTAGAAACAGTTGGTTTAGAATTATCAACGTCTGCTTTAAGAACCGTGAAGTTCACTGCAATCGGATTAGCGATATTATTAGCGAAGTCAGTTGCACCTACGATATCTACTTTATAAGTTTGTTCAGCAGTTAAACCTTTGATTGTTAATGTTTTTCCAGATAATGTATATCGATCTTTAGCAAGTTCAGTACCATTTAAGCTTACTGTTCCTTCGCTTTGTACAAGCTCATCGAAAGTGATTACTGCTGTTGTGCCTTTTGCTTCAACAGAATTTACGCTTACAGGAGTTGTATCAGCAAATGTGATTAATTTATTAAACTCTTCAGTTAAAATTTTTGCATCTGCTTTTGTTTTGATTGGGTTTACAGTCACTTTACCATTTGTTAATTTAATTTCTTTATCAGTTGTTAAAGTAACAGTCATACCATCTTCAGATACTTTTGCATTCGTAATCGTTACACCGTCAATAGCATATTTCGCTGTTACAGCAGCATCTTTTGCATCAACAGCTGTGTTGAACTTCACTTCAAATTCTTTTGCATTAAGTCCCTTTACAGATTCTACTGCTGGTGTTACTTCTTTAACTGCATCAATTGTACGTTTTACCATAGTAGCGAATTCTTCGCGGCTAATTTTATCTTGTGGCGCTAATAATGATCCTTTACCATTGATTACGCCATTTTCAACAGCTGTTTCTAAGTAAGATACAGCCCATTTAGAAGCTTTAGAAGCATCTGAGAATTGGCTAAGGTCTGCTTTACCAGTTAATTGATAACCTTGAACGATAACTTTAGCAGCTTGTTCTCTTGTTAATTGTGCTTTCGGCTCAAATTTACCATTACCCATACCGTCAAATAATTCTGGTGAAGTAGCAAGCACTGCATTATAGAACCAGTCATTTTCATTTACATCTGTAAAATCTTCTGTTCCAGTAGCTTTTAAGTCTAATGCTTTTGATAAAATTTCAGCAGCTTCAGCACGAGTAAGTGTACCAGCTGGGTTGAAGTTTCCTTTTTCATCACCTTGGATGAAACCTTTGTCAGTTAAAAACTGTACCGCTTCTTTTGCCCATGATGAAATACTATTAGCATCATTAAATTCAGCTGCTGATGCTACCGGTACGATTGCTGATGCTACAAGTGCTGCTGTAGCAGTAGTTACGAAAAATTTACGACCTTTGTTTTGTTTCGTCATTTTAATATTCCTCCAGAATTCAAATAAATTATATTATTCTGTGAGAACAATATTACCGCTCTATTAAATTTTAATGATATGTATAATACGTTCTCTCAAATAATAATTACAAATAGTTATGGATAAAGCAGCCTTCAAAATTTTTCATGATGAAAAATACCAATCAATCTTAAATTTGCTTTACAAGACAATAATATAACTACATTACCAATAAATAAACGCTAAAAATAAGGTAATATTAATACTAAATTGGTTACATAGGTAATTATTACATAACTAATTCCCAATAATTAGAGAAACGAAGACAAAATGCAGATAAAAACATTTATTTATAGCTGGAAACTTTTATTTCCTTTTTTTGGATTCCATTTATTTTTTTGATATAATAGTATGTTTGATGAATTATATAGCTTTATAAATGTAAAGCTTTAACAGTTTAAATTCTATGTTAATAAAATATAAATTGTTAAAATTAACTATAATCATTATTTCTCCTATTAATAATATATCGTTTTTAGAAGGGGTGATTGAAAATAGATATTAGAAAGATGCGCTATTTTATAATGGTGGCAGAAGATTTGAATTTTAGTCGTGCAGTAAAACTTCTTCGGATGGCACAACCTTCCCTTAGCCAAAAAATTCGTAAATTAGAAGAAGAGCTGGACGTTAACTTTTTCATCTGTCAAGGAGAATGGTTGAGCTAACGGATGCAGGGAAGATATTTTTACAATGATTTTTAGGCAAACCCTCATGAAAAAACAATAGAGGAAACACAACTAGAAACTGAAGAGAGAAATGGGAGCTTAATCATTGGTTTTGTCGATTCAACAGAAATCGTTATAAAAATCCTTAATAAATTTAGAACACGTTTTCCTCAAGTTCATCTTACATTACGTGAAATGACAACAGAACAGCAATTTGCAGCACTCTATGAAAAACAAATTCATATTGGAGTGGTTGGCTAGCGATGAGAGGAAGATGCAATTCTCGTGCAAGAGCTGCAGCCCTAGTGATTTGTTCTGCCGTCCACTCACTTACACCGATATAAAGTACTTTACCTTGTCTTACAAGATCTGAGAATGCTAACATCGTTTCTTCGAGAGGAGTAGTTGTATCGTACTTGTGTGCATAATAGACATCAATATAGTCGGTTTGTAACCGACGTAAAGAAGCATGACAATTTTCTAGAAAATGTTTTCGAGATAAACCTTTATCGTTTGGCCCATTACCAGTCGGATGGCACACCTTCGTACATAGTTCAATGCTCTCTCTCCTCACACCTTGTAATGAGCGACCAAGTATTTCCTCTGCTTTCGTGTCTGAATAAACATCAGCGGTATCAAATGTTGTAATACCAACATCTAATGCTGCTCTTACACATGCATGTGCCATCTCCTCATTCACTTTTCCGCCATGATTTATCCAGTTTCCATAGGCAATCTTACTGATGGATAACCCACCATTGCCAAATTTATTAAACTCCATACTAGACCCTCCTTTTATATGGCATCTTCATTATAAAAGCCATGTATTATAACGGATAATATATTATTAACTATGGATTAATATAAAAAATATATAACATCAAAGGAAAAAATAACCTCCTACTATCCTTAGATGTAGAAGGTTATTCCTATATTATTATTTTAAAGTTATAGAAGAATTGCATATTAAATGACTTTTCAAATTTTAATAGTAACCTGATGACCATTAAACAATAAATCCTTTTTTAAATAAATCATACCATTCCTTTAGTTCTTTACTTTCTAAGACAGCCAATTTACATAAAATATCTCTCGAAAATTCTATTGCTCCGGTGATGCGTTAGTGAGGGCAATCTTATAACAGCCATTATCTCTACTAAAAACTTTTAAAGACAACATAATCTTCCACTTTAACAATTTCTATTTTCACTAAACCCACGTGCCATTTTACTCTTTTATCATTCAAATTTATTTTTTATATTGTAATAGGCTATTACGGTACTTCCCACGTTCTATACATTACTCTCACCTACATTTATTGGATGTTGTTTTTTTGATAATTTCCATACAATTGCCCGCAAGCAGCATCTATATCTATGCCAAATTGACTTCTTATCGTAACACTAATACCCGCTGACTTTAATTCTTTATAGAAGTTTACAACCTGATTTTCATTTACTTCTTCAAACCTCATAGGAGAACTAATAGTTGGGTTATATCTAATGATGTTTACATGGAACAATTTCCCTCCTTTATACCTACCTCTTAAAAGATTTACAATTTCTTTTGCATGGTCCACAGAATCATTAACTCCTGGCAACATAATGTAAGCAATATAAACTTTTCTTGAGGTCATCCGTATATGCTCATCTAATGTGTCCATTACATCTATTAATGGGTAGCGTTCATTAATTGGCATTAACTTGCTTCGCTGTTCATTGAAAGGAGAATGTAATGAAAACGTCAAGTTGACTTGTGGATAGTTTTGAGTCATTTTTTTAATGCCTGGAATAACGCCTATAGTTGAAATAGATAACCTGCGAGGGCTTAAGGCAAAAAACTCTGGGTTTGTCAGTACATTTAAAGCATCAAAAACTTGTACATTAGCCAATGCTTCTCCCATCCCCATAAAAGAAATACTATCAATGGCATGTCCTTTTAAGTGAAAATACAAAACTTGATCAGTAATTTCATCTGACGTTAAGTTGCGTTTTAAACCTATATCACCAGTTGCACAAAATTTACAACCAAAATGACAACCACACTGCGAGGATATACAAAATGACTCCCAACCTGCTTTATATTTCATATTTACTGTCTCTATTTTGTCGTCTCCTGTAATGCCAAATAAGACTTTTGTAACTTGCTCGGAATGTTGGTCCATTAAAGGAACAACATCTAAAATAGTCTCCCCAAACTCTTCAACTAACTTCTCTCTTAATGTTTTAGGAAGTACATTCATTTCATGAAACTTACCTATTCTTTCTTTAAAAATAGCATGTAATATTTGTTTCATTCTGAAATTAGGGTAACCATGTTCCCTTAAAAAGTCTTTTATTCTTATATACTTATTTCTTTCTTTTAATTGCATCTTTCTCATCCTTCCTTATGACTCTCTAGTTTTATAGGAGTATAGAGAAAGGAGTTGTCTATCCATTAAAAATTAAACACAAAAAAGCACCAATAGAGTTATCGGTGCCTAACTTAAAATAAAAAATATGCTCAAATAAATAAGGATCCTAAGTCATTACCTTATAATTAATTGGCAAATAGGCAAAGCTCCGATAACTATATTTGTATAGCATAAAAAAGGACAGACTACTCCCTTTGTCTGCTAAATCATTTCCAATTTTTACATTTTTACCAAACAAAATTCTAAAAACAGTCAACATTGCTTGTACCTCCTTTGTCAAATTTATTATGGAGTAATTTAACATAAAATTGAGTATATGTAAAGTTCCATAAAATTTTAAGTGAACCTCATTAATAAAAGATCACTGCATATAGATAAGTTACCAATTCATAACAATTCAGACGTAAGTCCGAAGACAACAAAGGATAATAAGTTGTATATTTCAGTTATACTTTTGAATTAAAAAAGTATGAGGAGAAATCCTTGGCAACCATTACGTATAGTATAAAAATTACTACTAAAACGTTCAATTAGATTAATTTATAAAAGCTATACGTAATGAATTTGCTATTTTAATACTATAAATTGTTTCTATTTGCGACACCTGTAAATGTTGTAAAAAGAGTGTGGGGGTGTTTTCTATGAAAGAAAAGATACATTTTACCATCTTAAGTAATGATTCAACAGACGGAGATGGAGGCTACGGAGTAGGTACCCTTGATTTAAATAATGTAACGCCTATTATTATAGATGGTGAAAAAGAACACGTATTTATAGACTTAGAAGCATTACATGGGCGAAGTATTATTGAAAAAAAAGTGCGTTTTTCACCAGATTTAGCTCATGCTAGTGACGATTATAATCGGTATTGGATCGTTTGGGTAGCTCTTCAGGTAGGGGAAAATGGACCTTATTATGCGGGATGTACCGCAAGTGAAGTACGGGTATCAAAAGAAGAACGCCGCATTAAACTTGGCTATAAATCGTTGCCAGAGCAAGTAAATTATTTAGATAAAGCACTTAAAGGGAAATTTCTCCTAAATCATATCGATACAAAATCAAAAAAACTACTTTCCCAATTTTTATCTGAATTTAATCAACAGTATTGGACACACTCACCTGAAGAATTAAAACATCAATTATGGGGGGATTTATAATGGCTTTTGTAATTACAGAATTATGTAGGGATGAAAAAGCAGCCATTTGTTTAGATGTCTGTCCCGTAAATTGCATTGTGAATACGGATACCCAATATGTCATTAACCCTGATATTTGTATTGATTGTGGCGCTTGTGAATTAGTTTGCCCTGTAGAGGCTATTTTTTTTGAGGATGAATTGCCTGCTGAATATAATTCTGCAACTCTACTAGCGCGTAACTATTTTCGAAACTAAATGACATGCAATTTACTATCTTTTATCAACGGCAACATCTAGATATTGATGAAAGTTGTACTGATTTAAAGCGCTGTGTGTCAGGCAAAAAAGTAGTACAAGCGATGGTTTGTACTACTACATATAATTTCTATTTGATCTTAGCGAAGAACAACCATGTTACTTGTTCAGATCTTTTTTCAGGACATCCCAAATAGAATTATCTACTTCTATTGCTTTTCTATCAGGTAGTTCTCCATTAGCCTGCGCATCCCAATATGCCTCCTTGACAGGTTTATTACCTAATTCAAAATCCATACCATCCCATGTGTCTTCTCGAAATGCATAAAATGCCCAGTGCCAGCCATAATCATTAAAAATATCAATTAAATCCTTGATATATTGATCCGCTCCATCAACCATTCGGTTAATGCCAAACTCTTCTGCAATAATTCGGTTGTTTGGTATATTGTGCTTTTCAGCCCATTCAGCAACGGGTTCTAAAAAATCTTTTAATGAAGTTTTATCAAATATTTTTTCTTTTTGATCATTCCCGACTTTGACCTTACCAGGATAAGTGTATGTGAATCCTTTTTTTCGATTTTGGCTTGTCATTTCATACGGTTCATACATATGGAAAGCATACAGTACATTATTGTCTTCTATTGGTTTTAAATAGTTTATTGCCCATGGTGTAGCAAATAAACCGGAATCTAAAATAATAGGTGTATCCGCATCTACGGATCGTATAGAATCTACAATTGTTCCATAAAGCCTATTTAAATCTGCTGGAGTGTTTTCTACCTTGTTGTACCATCTGTCATAGTCTTCTGTCCAAAAATTATTAAAACCTGTAGCTGTTTCAGGATGTGGTTCATTAATTACGTTATATCCTACCACTGCGGGATGTTCTTTTAAACGCACGGCAAGATCTTTCCAAAAAAGCGCTGCTTGCTCATGATATTTAAAGTCTTGCCAAATTCGGTCATCATTTTCATAGTTATTAAACTGTCTCCAACGGTTTCCCGGAAGACTAAGAACAGTCAGTACAACTTTTGATTCTCTTGCATATGCTGCATCTAAATCTTCTTTTAACATCTTAAAATCATTTTCAACAATTCCCTCATACTGATCTGCATTGCCGATTAAAAAATCTTTATTAGAATTAGCATCAGGTTTATCATCAAATAAAAAATCTCTTTCTTTTGCCCATTTATCAGGCGCTAAACGAATAAATTCAATATTGAATTCATTAGCCTCTTCATAATTTTCTGGCAGAGAAGTGGAGTTCATAAAATTTGTACCTTTTCTTTGCTCATTCCAAAAATCATTTTGCAACTTTGGCATTGCCTGTTTCTCTTCTTGCTCCACTGAACTACAGCCAGTAGCAAAGACGACTATTAAAGCACACCAGAGGAAAACTATCATGTTGAACTTATTTTTCATTCTTTTCCTATGATTTATTTCTCTCATATTATCACCTCATGTAAATTCTACTGAACTTACGTTACACGAATGTGACAATTTAAGTGGTTGTTTGAATATAATTGATTGGATCAAAAAAAAGATTGAGTTCAGTACATACCAAACTCAATCCTGACATAGGCCTATTCAAAACTTAATCTTATTTTGTACCACTCGCTCCAAATCCAGAAGTTCCACGAACCGTTTGAGATAATTCGTTGACTTCAAGAAGTTGAATAGTAGGGACAAATTGAATCACCATTTGGGCAATTCGCATAGATTTTTCTACTAAAAACGTATCTTGACCATGATTAATTAAAATAACACCGATTTCCCCTCTATAGCCTTCATCGATTGTTCCTGGGCTATTGAGCACTGTAATACTATGTTTTAAGGCTAGTCCACTTCTTGGTCGAATTTGTGCTTCCGTTCCTTTAGGTAATTCTATTTGAATTCCTGTTTTAATTAATTTAGTCCCACCAGCGGGTATCTCTACAGTTTCAATGGAATAGAGATCCATCCCAGCATCACCAGGATTAGCTTGCATTGGTAGTATTGCATCTGCATGCATTCTTTTAATTTTTACTTCTACGTTCATTGTTCTTCATCCTAACGATTAAAATTAAATGTGTCATCTGTAATTGGCGCTACTTTTGCTTTGGCATAGGTAGCCCCCTTTTGTGAAAAGAAATCATATGTGGAGCCCTCATTACGAATTCCATTCATGACAATCGGATTCACTTCTTCTTCAGGGAACATGGCTTCAAAGCCGACATTCATTAAGGCTTTATTAGCATTATAACGCACGTAGGCTTTTACCTCAGGCGATAATCCTGTCTCCGCATAAATATCCTCTGTATATTTCATTTCATTCTGGTATAAGTCCAGCAGTAATTCATAACCCCATAATTGTAAAGCTTCTTGTTTTTCTTTAGAAAATTGCTTATATAGATTTTGAGCAAAAAAACCTACTGCTACTCCATGAATGGATTCGTCGCGCAAAATGAGTGAAATAATTTCAGCACTGTTTCTTAAAAAACCTTGTCCACCTAAGTATAATGGGTAGAAAAAGCCAGAATAGAAAAGGAAAGATTCAAGCATAACGGATGAGAACATCGCTTTCCATAAGCTCTCAGAGTCCCCTTCTTCAATACTATTATAAATATCCGCAATTTTATTTGCCTTATATTGTAAATATTCATTTTTCTTTACCCATTCAAAGAGCTCGTCTATCTCCTCGTTTGTACAAAGCGTTGTAAATATATAAGAATATGATTTAGCATGTATTGCCTCAAATGCATCAAAAACGGTTAATACAGCCTTTTCCTGTAGATCGTCTGTATAAGCAGCAACACGATTCATCCCTATATTCGTTTGAACGGTATCAAGCAAAGTTAATCCTGCAAACACTTTTTTATACGTGTCCTGATGCTCAAAACTTTTCCACTGTTTAATATCTTTACTCACTGCAATTTCTTCAGGAAACCAAATTTGCTTCCATTGCTGGTCCCAGAAAATTTGGGCAAGTTCACTTGTTGCCTTGTTCCAGTTGACTGCCTCATACACTATATTTGACATGCTACACACTCCTCTAAGCTTTGTAATCGTTGACGAACATAGTAAACGGACTTAATCCCTTTAACCCATGCATAAATGTATACTTTAGCTAGTTGTTCTGTTGTCCAATTGTCAGTGACATAAAGAGTCATTGAAATACCTTGGTCAACGTGTTTTTGAGAAGCTGCGTATAAATCAATTAAATCATAAGGATCCACATCATATGCCTCTACATATAAATGACTGTTTTCATTTGTTAAATGTGGCATTGGATAAATTGTTCGACTATCTGCATAATCACGAACCTCGACACGCTCTGTACAAGGAGAGATGGATGCCGTACAGCTACGAATATACGAAATACTGCCAGTTGGTGCTATAGCTAAACGATATGAATGAAATAGACCATATTTCATTACATCTTCCTTTAATAATTCCCACATTTTATTAGTGATGATTGGAATGTTCCCAAGTGCTTTTAACACAGCAGGTGATAGCTCTTCCTCATTCTTATTTACATATTGATCAAAATAGCTACCTGAAGCATAATCGCTATCTTCAAATCGGTAGAACGTTTCTGCTTTTTCTTTAGCCATTTCCATCGATGATTTAAGAGAATAATAGTTCATTGCTTCCATAAAGCGATCCATGAAATCAATAGAATCTTTCGAGCCATACATGATGCCCTCCGTAACAAGATGTCCATGGAGATTCATACAACCTAGCCCTACTGAGTGCATTAATCGATTCGCTTTTGCCACCGATGGGACATTTTTAATATATGTCATTTGTGACACATTCGTTAATAAGTGCATAGCTGTATCGATTAATGTTTCAAAATCATTTACTTTACTCGCTGCATGAATATCAATTGACCCTAAATTACACGACACATCTAACCCATATTCGTTCGGTTGATCTTGATCTGTAATGATACTAGTTTCTTGCACTTGCAAGATTTCAGTACATAGGTTTGACATTTTTACGCGACCGATATTTTTTAGTGGATGTACGTCATTGACATTATCATCAAAAATTTCGAAAGGATAACCTGATTCAAATTGAGCTTTTTTCACCTCAGTATAGAGTCTACGCGCATTCAAACGTTTAATTTTACGGATTTTAGGATTATCAAGTAGTTCATAGTACATTTCTGAAATTGAAATTTCCGACATTCGTTTACCATAAACTTTATAAATATCATATGGACTAAATAACACTATATCTTTATCACGTTTCATCAGATCGAAGAATATACTTGGAATAATTATTCCTGTTGATAGTGTTGCGAGGCGAATTTTATCATCAGCATTTGGTTTTTTTGATGAAATGAAATTCTCTATATCTGCATGGAAAATATTTAAATAAACTACTCCTGAGCCATTTCGTTGACCGAGCTGATTGGAATAACTAAATGAGTTTTCTAATAGTTTTGCAACTGGGATAACACCACTTGCACGATTTAGTATTTCTTTAATTGGATCACCCAAAGGACGTAAATCCGTTAAGTTGACCCCGACCCCTCCGCCTAGACGTGATAGCTCTAAACAATAACCAATATTTTCAGCAATACTATTCATAGAGTCATCCATTGATAATTTAAAGCAACTTACTAATTCACCACGGGCTTTTTTCCCACTATTTAAGGCAGTAGGTGTTGCAGGCTGATAGGCTTCCATCATCGCTTCTACAGAACGTTTTGCTAGTACAGTGTTCCCTTGTGCTAAGTACAAGGCAATAATGACAATACGGTCCTCATATTTTTCTAAAATTTCTTCCCCATCACGACTTTTCATAGCATAGCTGTCATAAAATTTGCTAGCACTCATAAATGATGGGAAACGGAAATTATAATCATATGCTTTTTTGTACAGCTTCTTTATAAAATCCATCTCGTACAAGTCGATAAAATCCTTTTCGTAGTATCCCTCATCAACTAAATAGCGGATTTTTTCCTCTATATCTATAAAATAACGTAAACGTACGTTGACATATTCTAAAAAGTAGCGGCGAGTAGCCTCACGGTCCTTTTCTAACTCTAGTAGCCCCGTTGTACTATAACGATTCAGAACGTCATTATTAAGCTTTAAATATGTTTTCATCCCATTACCCTCTTTTCATAAAACGTTTGTATTGCTTCATAATCTGTTTGATTGCCACGTAAATCTAATTTCCTCACTAAGGGTACATGATAGGTAGTAGCAATTTTCTCCCCAGCACCGCCAAATACATTATGTCCGAAGTTACTATTGCCACTAGCAACTACTCCTTTACAAAAATCTCTGTTTTTTTCTAAAAAACGTTGCACTTTTGCTGGAATGTCACCTAAGCCATCTGTATATGTAATTAAAAGGTAAGGCTTATTCAAGCTTAATTCCTCAGAGAGTTCAATAGATTCTGCCCTTAATTTAGATACTACATTACGGACATTTCCTGTACGACTAGCGTAAACGATCATAGTGTAATCATCTCAATACGAGAAACAATTTCCTGCACATCGCCTATAAATGTTTCATCCACCTCTAAAACAGGCACACTTAAAAAACCTGCATCTATAATTGTTTGTTTAGCTTGTTCATCATGATCAATATTAACAATTTCTGCTTCAAGTCCTGCTCGTTGTAATTCAGATTTTACCCAAAGGCATTTTGGACAGATTGTTTTCGTATAAAGTTTCATAGTAATCCCTCTTTTCATAAAATAAAAAAGCTACCTCTACTAGAGAGATAGCTTAAATGGAAACGTTAACATACTAAAAATACTGACGTTCCCATCTCTTAATCCCCGAAGAAATGATAAATTTGTTTTATATAGGCAGGTCTCCTGGCTTTGCTTCAATCTCTGATTTCCTTCCCATGCGAATGCACAGTGGTTACAATCATCGTCAGCTTTACAGTTGCGGGGACAGCGTCGGAATAGTACCGAACTTCCCTATTAAACTACATATAGTAGTACCCACATAAAACGAACACAATATATTGTTTTTCGATAGTTTTAAGTGTACCATCCTTTATATAAAAAGTAAATCGAGAAATAAAAGTTCATCAATTTGAGACTATTCGTATTTTCTGACATAACCTTGAACGAAAGAACTAAAACATAATTATATAAAAATAGAACTATGTAAGCGATAGCATTATTTTATTAAAAAATAGGAAGTAAAATAATAGTCGCTTATTTACCTAAAAACGTTGCCCTAAAGAAATTTTATTCATAAAAAAGGCATCTTTCCTTTACAGTAAAGATGCAATTATGACTTAAGCTATGAGTATGATGTAAATCATGCACCCTACTCCATACATCCTATCCTCGTAGATTTTTTCGTTGTACGAGTCTAAAGTAGGACTCCTCCCTTACGATCATCACAAATTTTCCTTCGTCATAACATAACGCCGACTACTAATATGTGCTCAACAAACAGGTGAGAGGCAACCAACCGTTCTTCCCTTTTAAACTAATTTATAATGAATGTGTACATTTTCTAGTTATTCTATATTTATTTATAGTATAACATAACCAAGTTCATTCTCCTCCAGCTTGACTAGTCATATTAAAAATAGCTGATGAATTTCATGTACTCATCAGCTAAGCATTGACTTAAAATCTTTCTATTGTTATATCCATGTTTATGCTTGAAGCAGCCTTAAATCCTTCCGCAGCAGCAATCATTAAAGAAGAGGGACCACCCTTTTCCGTTTCACCTGCAACATATATTCCAGCTGCTGTTGTTCGTCCAGCCCCATCAGTCATAATTGATCCGTTTTCATCAACTTGACAATTTAGCTGTTTAGCAAATTTATTTGGACGATAAAAACTTGGCACAACAAATCCACCAGCTCTTAAAATATTTTCACCTGTTTCTAATTCAACACTATATAAGTTACCATCATCTCCATGTAAATCTTTAATAGCATTTGTATACACCTTAATTTTTTTATGTTCAAAATCATTTTGAACCTTATCGGAAAGTTGATGACCATTCGTAAAAACGATTAAATCCTGTGACCAATTAAAAACCAATTTCGTCATATGACAAATATGCTCCTCGTTTTCTGCTATGATAGCCAATGGCTTGTCTCTCAGCTCCCAACCATCGCAATAAGGGCAGCTAAACAAACTTTTACCATAATATTGTCTGATTTGCGGTAGAGGAAATTCCTCTTGTATTCCAGTAGCTAACAGTATTTTTTCAGATACATAGGATTTATTTTCCGAAGTATTGACTAGAAATAAACCAGTTATATCATCTTTAATTATTTCGATGACGGTTTGATCCATCATTGTTATAGAAGGGTAGGATTCTATATCTTTACTTGCGATATTCTTAAATTTTTGTGGCTTTATCCCATCTCTTGTTAAAAAGCCATGTGACTCCTGAGTTACACGATTTCGATTTGTTCCATTATCAAATAGTACAACCTTTCTGCGCGCCCTTCCTAATGTTAAGGCAGCACTTAACCCAGCAGGGCCTCCACCTATAATCATACAATCATATTTATTCATCATTATTTCCCTCCACATCACAATACATTACAGACCTTTAATATCCGTAATTAAGGCAAAAGACATCGCAAATTATATGTATGATATCTTTTTCATTTGTTAAGCCAACAAAATATGAGTCATTGATACCTTAATGTTAGCTATCTCAATAAGGATGACAAAGCTTAAATAACGTTTAGCTTGTCTGAATTAAAGACTTAACATATCCATAATATCTATTTATTTTTTTTTCGTCAAATTTTTCGTTTTCATGTTTGAAATACCGACTAATCACCGTTAGGTTAAGTACATTTACTCATTTTATAAAAGTAACTTTTTATCCACTTTATGGAAATTAACCTAATATCCATTTTTCAATGTTTGAGGAGAGAAAAGTAAAAGCCACTCCAAATGTGGAATGGCAATTTTTTTCTATAATACTGATCTTCATGAATACTGTCCATGCAGTTTAATTTAACAAGCCCTAAATGATTGGCATATGTTTTACATTCTTTCTGCTAGTAGTCGTTACTTAAATTCAATTTCTTCAGCCGAAGCCCCTTTTGTATACGTTATGGTCGCTCCATCAGGTAAATTACGGATTTCTTTCACATGTTTTCCTTCGATAATAATTTCGCCCATTTTCGTACCTTTAAAATCAATAATCGCATTTCCTTTTTTAGGACTGATCGTTACAGTTTTGTCTGCAAATCCTTCACCATGGAATTCTGCATATTGACTAAATACTGCAATTCCATTTTTAATATTGGTATTTTTTCCTAACGTTAATGAAATGCTTGGACGATTCACTATTAATTTACCAGTCTTATAGTTATTAAAGCTATATACATTTTCAGGTACTATTGGTGTTGGTATTTCTTCTTTTCCTGCTTTCAAATCAATTTGAACTAATACAGGGTCATGATCCGATGCTCGCCCTTGTGCTTCTGTAAAGTTCGCATTAATATGAATCAAGTCTATTTCTGTAACGTCAGCAAGATTATTCGAAACTAAAATATGATCCAACACTTGATTGTTCCCTTGGAAGAAGTACGTAAAACGATCTGTCTCTGGGGCTTTATCCACCATGTTCGTTAATACATCACCTTTCAATGTTTCAAGTGCTGGAGTGAATTCAAAGTCATTCATGTCCCCTGCTACAATGATATTTATATCCGGATTGATGGCAAGACCTTCATGGATAAAATCATTGATGGCTTGAGCAAGCTGAAGACGTTTTGTTACTGATTCTAATACTGGCGGCTGAGTTGGTCCCCAAAGTGAGCCATCCCCTCCTTTAGAATTTAAGTGAGCTCCTATAATGACTACATGCTCTTCCTGGAATTCGAATTCTGCCGCAATTGGTTTGCGTGTATCTGCAAATTTAGTTGGATCAACAAAGCCTGGATTTAAAGCAAGGCTTCCATCTGCTGTCCACCCATTCGCTTGGTCACCCGATCCCTTTATACCTGTCACTAAAGAAACTCGTGACGGATTGTATAAATAGCCTACACGAATATTACCACCAGGTGCACCACCTACTGTATTGTTAATAGGCATCACGTCAATCCAATCATAAGCAGGACCACCTGCAGCTTTAATCGCATTAATTAATCTCAAATAGCTTTCAGATGCATCAGCATTTCCTGAATCAATTTGTCCATCATTATCTTGTACTTCGACTAATGTAATAATATCTGGTGACTTCATATTTTTCACAAATGTCGCTGCAATTCTGTCTACTTTTTCATTAGATGTATTGGCAGGATTATTCGAGAAGTTTTCGATATTATAAGAAGCGACATTTAACTTGTCCGCTACTGGTTCAAGATGCGTCACTTCTTGCTGAAGGTTTGCCTTTGTCACATCAGGTAAGACTTTATTCGTGTTCAGTCGATAGCCGTCTGTAAAGTTTTCTACAAATCCGATAAGTGGTTCATTAAAACGGTCACCCGAATCATAATTTTTTCCTGCTACCCCTTCAAGCATAATTTTTTCTGGATTATAATCGTCGGCTGCAATATTTAAACCGCCATTCATATTAAATGTATTATTTGTTGTGCTCGGTACAACAATTGGTGAATCATTATTATAAATTGGTCCAATCACTCTCGCATCAGGGAATGATACCCGCATATACTCAATGGATTCCCAAAAATCAATACCATCTTCTTGTGGATCAAAAATTGCAAAGCCATCATTATCGATAATTTTATTTGGCGGGGATAGGTCCTCCCCTATAACTAGAGCTTTTGGAATTTCTGCTGTACCTGTTTTTGTAATAGTCGTTGCTGAAATTTGCGTATCTCTCAATCGAGAGTTTCCACCCACTTCAGTTACATTTCCTGATACTTTAATAACGTCCCCTGCCGCTACATTATGTGCCGACTTATTTACCTTGATCGCTGTTGATTTTACGCCATCGAATGCCGAATCGCCTTCTTGCATAATGAAGCTACTTGAATTAATAACGAATGTTACAATTCCTTCTACATCATTTACTGTTAAATCTACATAAGGTGATATATGGCTTGCCCCTTGAATATTGCTAATTGTGGCATTTTCAGTATCAATAATTTCATAAACAAATGTAGCAATCGCACTATCCGTTAAACCTTCTTTCACCGCAATCGCTTTAATCGTCAACGGTTTATTAACAAGAATTTCCCCTGTATACTTTGTACTAGCTGTAGTGGGTGTTGAGCCGTCCATTGTGTAATAGATCGTTGCACCTTCTGTCATGGTAGAAAGTGTAACCTTTGTATCGGCTGTTACCCCACCTACGTGAGAAGCTTTAATATCCTGAACCTTTGTTACATCTTCAATAATGCGAATCGGGAGTAACTGATGATTTGTATATTGACCAACAATACCGGTAATTTCCCCATACGTTTTTCCACTTACTAAACCTGAGTCACGTGTTTTATCGTAAATAGCAAATGTGCCTACATCATCAGTTCCGGTAAAATTTTGACCTGAACCAGTAATGGCTACATTTTTAACCGTTACTAATTTCGATTCATTGTCTTCTGCAACCTCACTACTTTTAATAATGTGTGCCCCTGGTAGTGTAGAAGGAATAGGCATGCCAACAAGCGAAATATTCGTTAATTGCTTTAGTCCGCTATATTCAGCAACTTGACCTTGCACCGTCACCAAATCGCCGACATTTGCAGTAAGACTATCTACAGGGTAAATTGCAATCGCCGCACCCTCTTCATCTTGAATGTGAGCAGTAGCAGTTTCTAATTTTGCTGTTACAATACCCGATACGATTACTACTTGTCCTATTTCTTTATTACGTGCTTCCGTTATTGAAATAGTGGCTGGCGCATCTTTAACTGTAAAATTAAAGGACATAATTTCGCTATCGTTTAAGCCCGTTGCTGTAGCAAATGCTTTGATTGTTATTGCTTCATTTACAACAATGCCCGTTGCTGCATCATAAATCTCACTAGCTGTTGACGGTTCAGAACCATCTATCGTGTAATAAATTGTTGCGCTTGGTGTATCTGTAGACAATGTTACTTTTGACCCTGCAAAAACTTCACCCGTTGCTGGAAATGCTTTAACATTCGCTACTTGTGTAGGCTCATAGTTTGATACTAATTGGAAGCTTTCCGCATTTAAAGTTTTTAATTGATATGTCCCGTTAAAAATGGATGCAATTCCTGTCACTGTGATCACATCATTGTTATTGAACCCATCTGCTTCAAATTGAGAGAACTGGTAGCCTGTACGGTTATCATGGCGAATTACTAGCTCTTTATTTTCTGCATCAACTGCTTTAAACTCAAATGTTCCATACGTACCAGATGACGCTAAATCTTTAATCTTCACATTTTCAAGTGTAATTAATTTACCTTGTAAGCTGTCTTCAAGTGGTAGATTCACTATTTGCGGGGATGGTGCTGCCCCTGTAGAAATGCGTTCAATTGTCGGTGAATTAAATTGAACTTCTCCACTATATAAACTCGTTTTCCCTGTGATTTTGACAATATCCCCAGCAGCTAAGCTCCCCGCTTCTGTAGAACTAGAGAAAACATATACCCCTGCAGACTCATCCTGTACATAGAAGGCCTTGCCTCCCCAGCTACCAGGTTTTGTCGTAACCGTCCCTTGAATTTGAAATGTGCGGTCTGTTCCAACAGCTGCACGAGCTTCGGCAATTGTTCCTTCAGTGACTGAAGGATTAGTCGGCTCAGTCGGTTCTGTTGGATCAAGTCCAACAAAGTCAACTGAAGTGGCTTCTGTCGTTTCCGCCTTTACAACTGTTAAGTAAGGAAAAATTATAGACATTATAAGTAAAAATGATAAAGCTATTTTGGAAACGAAATTAAATTCTTTTTTCTTCATTCGTTTAGCTCCTTATGATTTTTTATCTTTCATCCTTTTCTCTATCTTGCAAAGTAATTTACGTGAAAGTTATTATTCAATTACTGTGTTTCCTTCAACAGTTAACCCATCTAAACTGATGTTTACATTTGGTGCATCAATGATTAAATCACCTGAAATAATACCAGTACTACCAGTTGGCATTAAAGAATATCTCCCTTTAGCTGTTGGAGCTGTTATCGTTACATTTCCGTTCAAGGTATGACCATTCAAATCAATTATTACTAAATCTGTTAACGTTATATCTGTAGTCACTGGAGCCATTAACTTAATTAAGTCTCCTGCTTTTGCTTTTTTTAATGCTTGTTTTAATTCTTCAGCATTCTTGACATTAAATTCATTCACTTTTTCTGGTGGAATAACTGGATCGGGTGCTACATTTCCTCCACCTGTGTTTGGATCCCCAATACTTGGCGAAGAACCTCCAATAATGGCCTTAATTTGGGAAGCAACTGCTGTATAGTTAGTAATAATCTTCGTTACAGTTGAACCCGTTGGAATCGACAACGTATTTATTAGTAAACCTGAACCGATTGTAATTCGAGCATCGGCGTTTAGAACCGTTAAATAATTAACTACACCACCAACATTCAACGCTAATTCCACGGCCGTTGAAAGCAATAGTCGTTCAATCTTTACATTTCCGGTCATTTTAAGTTTGGCCGTAGATTCTATTGTTACCTTCGTTGCTGCTCCCTCAATATTTATAGCAGATATAGTAGCTGTCATTACAATTTCTGGAATAACAGTATTCGACACAATCGAAGTATTATTTCGTTTGACATGGACTTTTCCTGTTTGTGTATTTTTGATTGTCAATACAGGTATACTTTGACTTGCATTATTATTGTCTAATGAAGCATTTGCTCTATCTATGGCTTCAGCTAAAATTAAATCACCAGTAATTGTAGCACCATCAAATGTCACTTTTGTTTTAACGTTTGAGCTAATGGTTGCATTTCCTGTAATCGATACATTTTTAACTGCCACACCATCTGCATTAATTGTTATTGAATCGATCGTTGCATTTGTATTGAATACAACTTCCTTCTCTGCTGAACCTGCGTTATTTAAAACAACATTATTTACTTTTGTCATCACACCATTTTTAATGGTTGCTGTAATTTCTGCCCCCGTAAGTGCGGGTTTATTTTCAGTGGTAAAAATCGATTTTACTGAATCATCAAAATAATATATCTTACCATTAATACTAATTTCATTCGCCGCATATTCTTCAACTTTAAACGTTACACTTTGAGAAGGTTGAGAAATTGGATGACCAACAGCTTCTGAACGAGTAATAAATGCAGCCATTTGCCCTCGTGTTACATTTGAAGAACCATCAAATAATGTAGCTGACTTGCCATTCGTTATGTTGTTTTCATATAAAGCAGCGATCGCTTCTTTGTAATCAGCACGCACATCGGTGAATGGTAATGAATTTGTATTCGAAGCTTTTAAATGAAAGGCGTTCGCTAAAATCTTTGCTACATGGTTACGTTGAATATAAGCGCCCTGACGGAATGTGCCATCTTCGTAGCCATCAATAATCCCCTCTTGCTTTAAAGCAGCAATAGCTCCAAAATATTGATGAGTAGTAGGAATATCTTTAAAGTTGGGATTGCTAACATTGGATGTGTCCAGTCCTAATACACTTGCAATAATTTTAGCAGCTTGTCCACGTGTTAAGTTTTGTTCAGGTTTAAATGTGCCATCTTGGAACCCATTAATAATGCCACGATCATTTAAATTTTTAATGTCGTCATAAAATGGATGCGTTCGATGTACATCCTTGAAGCTACTTGCTTCTGATACAATCGGTGCTACCACCACTACTGTTGAAGCCGTTAATGCCATTGCTGTTATTGCTTTTAAATACTTCGAATTCCTCCGTTTACTCATGCTTAGAGTAATACCTCCCCATTCCTATTTAATAAGAAAAATTTTAAATCCAATTTTATAGGTTAAATTAACATTACCAAAATATTGGTTAACATAATAATTTTAACAGAAAAATAATAAAAACATTCTAATTTATTATTAATATTCTAAATACTATGTAAAATAGTACATATTAAACTTTTACAATATGAATATGAGCAGTAATAACAGGGCTTTTTTTCAATTCGGTAAATATTATATGATCAAACGCGTAAATGTGCCGCCAAGTTCTGACAAATATTAGATGTCCAGAGTTGGGACATTTGCCAAGACGTAGGCACACATTCTCCTCATAATTTTTTTACAATGCGATAATTTCTATAATCGTAAAAAAACTGATGAGTATCATCAACTCGTCAGCGTACTTAATTATGATATGGTTTACTGTAACTAATTGAAGATAGGCTCCCTTTTTGGACCTGCCTCATGTATTCAATAAAAAAAGAGCTGACTATGCAGCTCAAGACTCATGTTACTTTAATTACTATCCGTGTTTATTATGTCCTTTGGTTCCACTAACATGATATGACATTCTTTTTCGGCGAAAGGCTTATGCTCGGGTCCTCCAGGAATAATCACCATCTCCCCTTGTGAAACTTTCACTTGGCCATCGCGAAAGGCGATAAATAGTTCTCCTTCGAGCACGATAAATACTTTGTCAGCGCCTTGGTGCTCATGCCACATAAATTCCCCATCAATCTTAACCAGCTTGAATTGGAAATCGTGTATTTCACCAACAACTTTCGGAGACCAAAGTTCTTTTATTTGAGCTGCACTCTCATTAAGATTAATAGCTTGATAATACATATACATCTCTCCCTATTGTTTTATTTGTTTTCGATGGAATTCTACATTGTTTTTAGTGCTTTTGCAGAGCATTAGTTATATTTTGCAAAGCGTATTCGATTGCTAATGGACCACCAGTAATAGCAGACGTATCCATCAAATAAATATTCCCTTTCTTTACTGCGTTCATATTATTCCAAACATTATTTTGATTTAATTCACTCATCAATGTTTCTTTTTTTGTTATGTCACCTATAAGGAAAATGTGATCTGCTCGAATAGTTGAAATTCCCTCGAACGCAGAAAACTGATTACTCTTCCCATTAAATGTGGTATCTGGTGAAAGCCCCAACCCCCTTTCTTTATCAAACGCAAGTGTATAAACAGGATTATCTTCACCTAAAACATTAAAAGTTTTTCCATCCCATGACACGATAAGCGCTACTGACTCTCCTTCAATCGTTTTTAAATCTTCACGACCAGTTGTAATTGCTTGCATCATTTTTTCAATTACTTTTTCAGCTTCGTCCTCTTTGCCAATAATCTCAGCTACTGTACGAAGACCATATTGCCAATCTTCATAAATATCCTGGTATTTAAAAGTAATGACTGGCGCAATTTTTTCTAGTGATTCATACAGTTTTTCATGATGTTCTGTTGCTAAAATAAAATCAGGCTCAATCGATAGAGTTTTTTCAATACTAGGAGACAATTTATCTCCTAATTCTTCGGTTGAATCTAGCTTTCCGTATAAATATGCTAAAGAAGATAGATATTCTTTATCTGTAGAAGCTGCAGGTGGCTCACCCAATGCCACTAATATTTCCGGGTAAAAATACCAAAGGGAAGCTATTTTTTCAGGTTTCTTCTCGATCACTATTTCTTTCCCTAAGGCATCCTTAATTGTTCTTGGCCAATCATTGGCATTCACTTGAATCGTTGAAAAAGATGCTTCTTCTTTCTTAGATAATTCTTTATTTACAGCAGGTGTTTCATGACAACCTCCTAGTATGCCTGCTAATAATAGTAATGAGAAACATAGTCCTTTCATCTTTTGCATCCAAAATTCCTCCAACATATTATCTTTGATATGCCATTAGTATAGTAAAATGATTTATAGTTTTGAATGGATGCTTGTTGAAACTAGCATGGATTATTGATGAACTTCTCTCGATACTCTTTAGGGGATCTACCAAATTGTTTTTTAAACACTCTACTAAAATAAAAAGGATCATTAATTCCAACAGCCTGTGCAATTTGTTGTACCGGGGCATCACTTGTATATAGCATTTTTTGCGCCATGTTTATCCGATATTTTAATAAATATTCTGCTGGTCCTATCCCTGCATGTTTTTTAAATACATAAGAAAGTCGATTTCGATTAACATCATTTTGTTCTGCAAGCGAAGATATGGTAAGGCTTTGATAATAGTGCTCATGAATATAGTTACATACCCGTTCGAATAAAGTATGTGATTCACAGCTATTTTGCCTATTCACCACACATAATAAGGCTTCATTCAATACATCACGAAATAGCATTTCGGTTTGAAACCTCGAAATACCACCGCGCTGATTGTACACCTGCCAAAGACGCATAATTAATTCGATAAGACGTGGAGATTGGCCAGTCAATAATTCAAAATGTTGATGAGAAAAGCTGGACTCTTGTAGCTCTGCGTTACATATTTGATATTGAACAAGAATATATTCCCAGTTTGCATATTCAAAATGTTTTTGATCTAGTTTCATATTTGCAGCGCCATGCACAATTTTTCCTGGTGAAAAGATATACGGGGTGCCATTAAATTGAAACTGTATTTTTCCAGAAAGGGGGAAAACGAATCCAGGAAAAGAATCTGTAAATTCAGCATAGGGTACACCAGTGCTTTTTGCATATCGGTATACCCCCTGTACTTGAAATGGAATATATGCTAAATGCTCTGCTAATTGCTCAACATCGATTTTCAAATTAATTACCTCATTTCAAAATTGTGGTTACCATCTGTAACAATAGAATCCTAGCTGTACGTTCTGTGCACTTCTGAATATATACATAATTTCCAGTTGCATCTGTTCCAACTAAGAGATAGGGTCATAAAAACCGTTGTAAGGTTAGTTCCCTTTTCTCTGAAATGAAAAAAGGTGGGATGACGACTTTCGCCTATCCTCACCTTATCGATAATGATTATCATTGTCAATTTGAAATATAACCACCCTTCTACTAATTGGTGGCTTGCACTCCGCATGAAAAGCTTGAACATAGAACCATGTCTAAATTGATCTTAGTTTTCACACGACCGTTAATGCGGCTATATGAACGACCTATTGTAATCAAAATGCCTTCTAATCATTTTCCATATGAGAATTCTCTTTCCCTTGCTAAAATCAAAACGCAAATCCATTTCTTGTTTGCTTTCTTCACATTTATCTATTTCATTAACCCTTTTGATATAAAATAACATCAAATACATGCTGAGGATGCTTAATTTCTTCTACTATATGCCATTTGGTATCGTCTACCTTCTGCATGGGATAATTAAATAGAGACTTTAACCCATTTCCGTAACGCATTGCAACAAGCACATCTTTATTTGTTATATCGTATAATTGATCTAACATGTCATATTTATTGCTGACCGTTGAACTAAATATAATATGACTAACTTGTTTTATTACTGCAAGTTCCCCTACAGTCTTTTTATCAATTTGAATGGACAAATGATTCCCTAATTTATTGACTACATGTTTTCCTAATCGAATCGCTTCATCATCAATATCTATTCCAAAAACGTCTGCTCCTGTGCGCTCCGCAACCATTAATAAGGTAATCGGAAAAGACCCAGATCCAATTAAAAGTACCTTCGACTGACTAGTTATTTCAAAATCACCAAATTCCCTACCAATACAATTTTCTATGTTACGAAAATAATCCGTGACCGCTTCCTGTTCATGACTGAGTAATAACGCTCGATATTTCTCCAAGATTTGCACACAAACAGACGCGTTCATTCTTAAACTATCGGTTAATAATAGGATCTCTATCGATTCCTTGATATTCGTCCACTGTTCTTCATTGTCACGATTTATTATAAAAGAAGAATATTCATCCATTATTTCACACAGCTCAAAATAATTAATCCGTTGCTGCTCCTTATTTTGCTGGATAATGAACTGAAATTTCTTATCAAAGTCCAGTAGTTTTTTTAAAAATAACATCCTATCATCCACTTGCTCCACTCCTATTTTGAGAATTAAAGTTCAATATATGCCATGTCTTTTAAAACTATTTCACATGTTTTAAGGTATGTGAATTATTGGACAGCTCTTCAAAATTAGAAAGATATAATGAAAAACAATCAAAATCTATCTTGATTGTTTTTTTACGTGTTTTGATCACTGCTAGGCTGTCTATGAAACTAGTTTGGGGGTGAGCAATAAATGGGCCTAAAATATTGTAAGAAATGAATAACGTTTTTATTAAGAGGAACTTCGGGTGGCAATAATAACGCCCCACTTAGATTAGATGGCAACAAACATGGGCAATATTGTTAGAAGGAGGGTTAAGATCAAATGAATAAAGTTATACAACCAATCCATGTATATAGTTTGTTATTTTTATCAGTTAGTTTTTTAGCACATTTCGTTTTAATTCCGACAATTTTCACAGTGGTCGAACGTGAAGCATGGATAAGTGCTTTGGTAAGTTTAATCCCGATATTACTTTTCGCATTATTTATTTCTAGACTTACCAATTCATGCAATAATACTTCATTTTTTGAACTACAATCTTTCCAAATTAATAGACCACTTTATTTATTTATCGTTACTTCCTATATCGTTTATTTGTTTTCAGCAACGTTCGTCTCACTCAAATTTACAATTATTTGGGCAGAAGAAAGTTTTAATTCTGATTATCCATATTTTATTACAGTTATTTTATTTATATTATTATGCTTTTATGGTTCCCTAAAAGGGCTCAAAACCATTGCTATCCTGTCATTGATTATTTGTTCACTATACATTTTTTTATTTGTACTCCTCAATTTAGGGAACTCGATGAACAATGAATACGAACTATTATTACCAGTAAATACAAGTAATACTCCGTCCATTTTATGGGGAATATTATACATATGTATTGGAATTTTAGAAATGGGCTTTATTTTAATCGTTTTAAATAGTTATGTAAAAGAGCAAATGAAAAGGACAGGCATACTCATTTTCTCTACTCTGTTTGTCTTATTAGTTTTTATCGCTATTGTGACTACTGTATCTGAATTTGGCATTTATCTAACTAAAAAAATGCTCTTTCCTATAAACGAGCAATGGAGAGTTTTGTCATTTGGTAAGTACTTTACAAGATTAGATTTTAGATTCTTTATCTGTTCTCCAAATATTATCAATGGCTTTTATTCGTATATGTTTATTTATGTATATTGTGTCATCCTTTTTTAAAAATCCAAAATTTATATTAATTATTGGTTATCTATGCTTAACAATAGGATTATTAATTCCTTGGACTGTTTCTGATTTTTTGTCATTTATAAAAAGCACTTATCTTCTTTCTATTTTTTCATTTTTATTCTTTTTTATGACTGTTTTCTACGTATTAGCAAAAAAGCAAAAAGGAGTTCAGCATCTTGACTGAAAATAAGGATTTTTTTTATAAAGAATTAGGCCACCAGTCAGATATAACGGTAAGTAGTAAATTCTATATGTTTAATAACGAAAAACATGAAGTTATATTTATCTATTGCCATAGTTTAATTGATAGTGTACTTTTTTTGAATTCATTATTACCAAATATTAGATGTTTGGCTGAACAAGGTAGTTTATATGATGTCGAAATTATAAATCGCTATTTAGAAGTACAGGAGATCAAAGAGTACAGAATGAAGACAGATGAAATAAATAGCAAAATTTTCTCAGGTTTTTTATATTTTTATCATGTTCCATCGAATAGCTTATATTCAACCAATTTAGCTAAACTACCTGAACGATCCATTGAAGAATCAAATATGGAAGTCTCATTAAGAGGGCCTAGAGACGGGTTTGTTGAAAATATAGATACCAATTTTTCTTTAATAAGAATGAGATTAAAAAGTAAAAATTTATCCAGTGACAATTTTACAATTGGCGACACCAGTAAAACAAAAGTTTTATTGATCTACATTGAGAACTATATTGATCAAAACACTTTAAAGAATGTACAAACCAAACTAAATAAAATAAAAGTAGATAATATTGCAAGTAGTTATCATATTGAAGAATTACTTTATGATAAGTTGACACTCTTCCCCCTCCTTGATTATTCAGGAAGGCCCGATTTTGTAGTAAGTTCCCTCAATAAAGGCCGTTTTGTCATATTGGTAGATGGAAGTCCAAGCTGTTTAATTGGACCAGTAAATTTATTACTTATTTTGAAAGCACCTGAAGATGATCAAACTAATTTTTTATTTGTGAGTTTTTCACGAATTTTAAGGATTACCTCTTTATTAACAAGTATATTTTTACCTGGGTTTTGGATTGCATTAACTGTCCATCAACTTAACCAGTTACCCTTTCCCTTACTAGTATCAATTTCTGCATCTAAAATTGGACTACCCGTCTCTTCTTCGTTCGAAATTCTCATTATGCTCATTTTTTTTGACCTCTTTCGAGAAGCGGGAATACGTTTACCTAAAGCTGTAGGGCAAACTGTTGCAGTTTTAGGAGGCTTAATAGTTGGTGATGCTGCCATAAGAGCAGGGTTTACATCACCATCAACATTAGTAATTGGAGCACTTACCGTTATATCTAGCTATACATTAATTAATCAAAATATACTAGGAAATGTATTTTTAATAAGAGTTGCATCATTAATAATTGCTTCCTTTTTTGGAATGTATGGCTTTGTTTTAAGCGTCTTATTTTTCTTAACATATATCTCGTCATTAGAAAGTTTCGGACATTCTTACCTTTCTACATTTTATAAAGTAAGTATACCCAATCTTATTAAAGGTTTTTTAAAAATGCCATTTAGAATTAAAATAAAAGACTGACTGCTTTTTCAGCAGAGGGGAGATTATAAATGTCCCATTACTATACTTCCATATTCAAAATAACATTAATTTTTCCTTTATTATTTATTCTAGGCGGCTGTTTAGGTACGAAGGAAATACAAAGTGAAGTTTATATTACCGCTCTTGGTATTGATTATTCTAATGATGTGTATCATTTATATTTTCAAGCTTTCGGATTTACGAATGTTGCGGGCTCAGATCCTAGCATTGCATCTGAGCCAGCTCCAATTGTTGTTGGACATGGAGAAGGTGAAACAATTCAGGGAGCAATCGATGATATAGAAAAAAATTCTGTTAACCCTTTGTATTATGGACATATACAAACTTTCTTTATTTCCAAAAATGTATTGGATGGTCATTTGGATGAATTTTTTGATTTTTTTAGTAGGGATTATTATCTGCGTTACAATACTTTAGCTTATGGATATGAAGATGATATTAAAGAGATAATGAATGTACATGGTCTCTTTTATAAACCGCCTATATTAACATTTCCTTATGATCCAAATGAACAATTATTCTTTAATTCATTCATCTCAACCAGTACTGTACAAGATATGATTAAAAGATATTATGAACCAGTTGGATCAATTATGGTTCCTACAATAAAAGTTAGTGAAGATTATTGGATGGAGGATAATAAATCTAAAAATATATTAAAAATAAATGGTGCTTATTTTCTTTCACGTCAAAAATTCAATGGTTGGATAAAGGAAGAAGAACTTTCAGGGCTAGATTGGTTTAATAAGGATTTTAATAACATGAAATTATCAATAAAGGATAAGTCAGTTTCGATGTTTATAGATAATATAGATTATCATATAGAAATTGTGGATAATTCAATTCCTAAATATATTATCAATTTAGAAATAAAAGCTTCAATCAGAGAAAATCCAAAAAATATTGAAAAAAAAACAATTGAAAATGATATTAAAAATATTTTTTTATCACAGTTTCAAAGTACATTTAATAAAGGGTTGGAAATAAACTCTGATGTCTTCAATTTTTCAGAAAAAGCTTATCGCTTCAAGCCCCAATCATGGACTGTAGATAAATTAAATTCAATTAATGAAAATTCAATTAAAAAATTTAATATAAAAGTTTTCATAAAGGATGAAGGGGCTAATAAATAATTTGGCCACCTGCATCTTTTTTGACCCTACACTCCGGTTAAGTTGGTGAAGGAAGTACGCAGAAATCGTGGCTCTTCATTCCAATCAACTTTTAGAGAAAAATAACAAAAGCTATCGAGGGTACTTCTCGATAGCTGTAAAATAAATATTTGTATGATAGTAAGCTTTTGAAGGTTGGTGACCTATCCCTCTTCTTCATATCATCCTCTTAAAAATATTTGGTAGTTCTTCTAGTAACCGTCCCCGAGTAATCGGGTCATCATAATTCCATATAGCATCTAAAAAATGAGTCTTACCAGGACTTAACTCGGCTAAAGCCAAAATATGTGGACAGTGAGAGACAGTATGTAATTCCTTACGAGAAGCTAAGACAAAATTACGATCTCCAGCATAGTGGCTTATTTGCTGGTGCTGAATTTCTATCCATGCCTCCCCTTCCTCGATTAGGTGCATCACTTTTTCTGAGGGACGAAAGCCCAGTGATTCATATAAAGAGCTCGCCAATCCATTCATGCCCATAATATAAAGCTTTTCACCTAACTTTAGATAAACAGTAGCTGTTTCTCCAGTTACATAGGCATCTGCTAATTGTCTCCGCACCAATCTTACTTTGTCTTCATATGTAGTAATCCATTTCTCTGCAGCCTTACTACGTTCAAAAAGTTTGGCGATATACCGTAACCGCTCAAATAGTCTAAACTTTTTGTCCAGTACAACCGTTGGAGCAAGCGCATTTAGTTCCTGCAAATCTTTTGGATAATAGCTAAGTAATATAAATTCAGGCTGCAGCTGTGCTATTTTATCTGGATCGGCCCAATACCCGATACTCTGAATATTGCGTAGCTTATTATGATAAATTACGTTATCTTTCATGATAGAAATGGCCGCTCCTATTGGGGAAATACCTAAAACTAATAATTCGCCAAGTGTATGTTTGCCATCTGTCACAATACGTGTGGCATCTTGAGGAACAAGAATCTTTCTACCAAGTGAATCGATAACTGTTCTTTGCTGTGTACGGAGTTGGATATTCGCATATTCACGTGGAGTGTTGCCAGTTAATTTATGAAAACACCTACTGAAATAATATTCATCCTTAAATCCAATTTGTCGAGCTATTTTGTTCAATGGCTCGGTGGAATTACATAGAAGTTCTTTTGCCTGGTTTATTCGTAAATGGACTAGATAATCAGTTGGTTTTTTGCCTGTCAACATTTTAAACTGTTGACTATACTGCCACCTGACCATTCCAGCCATATTCGCTAGCTGTTCTACCGTCAAATCTTCATCATAATGCTGTTCCATGTACTGGATAGTATGTTGAATCATTTTTGTCTTTTCTTCGTTCTGAAAATCGATAGCTTGCTGATCTAACTGGCCCATCATCCCTAGAATCAGTTGAAGTCTACCTTGCATCATAGCCATTTCTGATGAGGATAGAGAGGAGCAAAATTGATTCTTCATCCACACTTCATTCCCTAATACTTGCTTAACTTGAGAATATAATAGCCTATAAGGATAACCACAAAGCAAGGGTGGATGAGCAACCGGATGTAAAGCCCTTCCTTTTACTTCAAAGGTTTCAAAGGTAAAACGTGCAAGCTGTGCCTCTCCGGTACTTGATTCCACAGTGTAGCGTTGTACTGGTAAAACTAGAATGCAGCTCCCTTGTCTTAGATCAATTGCAATTTTGTCTACAAAGAGGCGTATGCCATGACTAAGTGCTATTAATAATGTGCACAAATTCGTTTCAGTGTCATTCCTCTTTTTATAGCTCATCGCTGCCGTCTGCTGATTAACTTGAAAACTCTCATAGTGTTGTAGCCTAGTATACAGGCATGCAAAATTCATAAGCAACTCTCCAACAATTGAAAATGATTATCATTATCGTTATAATTATAACATAGATTGATTCACTATCAACGATTGTTCGAGGATTCGTTATTTTAGCAAACTAGCAGTTACAAAAATTGATTGAATAGATACAATTTTTACTGCTTGTGCATCCATTCTGGTAGCTTTTTATATAATTGCTCCAAAGCTAGCAATTCATCTGTATTCCACTCATTAGCAACAACATAAACATTTCCTTTTTGGACTGCAGGCAATGTTCCCCATATTGGACTTTGTAGCAGCCGGTCAGCTTCTGATTCACTTTCATCATCCTCTTGTACAATGACAAACAAATGATCACCAGCAAACTCTGAAAGTACCTCTTCTGAAACCGTAACGAAAGACACACCTTCTACATCAATAATATTCTTCTGTACTGCTGGAGGGACAGCAAAGCCATTTTCTCCATAAATAATAGCACCAAGGCTACGATCGCCCATAACATAAAGCGTTTTACCTAACTGATAGAAAACCGTTGCAGTCTCCCCTTCTGCTAATTGAATCTTTTCAAACATTTCTTTAAAGTGTGTTTCAAATTTAGCAATCACTTGATCTACTTCTTCCTGCTTGCCCAATATATTCCCCATTTCCTTTACACGTTCTGTATAAGGAAGAGCTGGATTGAAGGGAATCGTAGTGGCTATTTTCGCCAATTCTTCATTAAAATTTGGATCCGCCTTGTAATAACCATTAATAATCAGATCGGGTTTTAAAGTCAGAATCGTCTCTAAGTCAGCAGGATTTCCAATATCAACGATTCCTTCGAGTTTACCTTCATAGTAACTAGCTGGATCTTTCGGAAGATTATTACCTACAACTGGAATATCCATCGCCAAGAAATCACCAATCGTCTGACCAATATAAACCACTCGTTTTGGATCAGCAGGTACTTCAACTTGTTCACCAGTAATCGTTGTATAATGTACTGTTTTCTCACCTTCCTCCTTCTGTTCATCAGCCACATTGCTATTAGCATTAGAAGTACTGCATGCTGATATGATTAACAACAGGAGGACTCCCCCTACCCATCGTATTATTTTCTTTCCACGTTGTTTTGTCACATTTGTTGCTCCTTTCCTTTCGGCCTTTAATTGAAAATGATTATCATTTACAACATTATTATAATTTGTGTGAAAAGGGGAAACAATGAAAAAAACGCAACGATTTCTTTGTATAAATGTCAATACTTGTCCAAAACAAAGCGATTTATTGAAGAAGAATATGAACCTAGGTAAATGCAATTAAATTATTACGTATTACTACGGACGGAGCTCCTTTACTTAGTTTCTGGGGGCTTACTTTCGAAGGTGCAGCTTCTTTGCTGTTTGTGCAAGCGGGGATGCTGGGATTGCTGGTGAAGGTCTGAGGGCTTCATGTATAAAGATATAGGAAAGGAGCATGGCTGTAATTACCCATGCTCCCTTTTTAAAAATAGGAATATATAAATCTGTTAGTTTTCTCCACTAATTGCAACTAAAATTTTAGATTGCGTTTTGTCGCTTGTTAATGTTTTAAATCCTCTGTCAACAATTTCATCTAGTTCAATTTGGCTTGTAATGATACCTTGTGGATTTAGTTGACCCGAGCTCATTGCATCAATTGTTCTTTGGAAAATTGACGGTGTATACACAATGGAGGATAGTATATTAACACCTGTATTTGTAAGTTGCATTGGATTCCATTCGATTGGTCTAGCAAAAATCGAAACAATCATCATATTACCTCGAGGTTTTGTTACATCAATTGCTTGCTTAAAGGTAGGAGCAACTCCCGCAACCTCAAAGGATACATCCACCCCATCTGCAACAATTGCCCGAACTGCTTGTACAGGATTTTCTTTACCTGAATTAATAGCATGTGTTGCACCTAATTCTTTTGCCTTTTCTAATCGGTCATCAGATAAATCCAATACGATAACTTTACTTGCGCCAGATGCTTTTGCAGCGATTACTGTTAATAACCCAATAGGTCCAGCCCCAAATACTGCAACCGAATCTCCTAATGTAACCCCAGCATCTTTGACAGCTTGTACAGCAACAGCCATCGGTTCTACTAATGCACCATCTTGTAATGTTAAGTTATCTGCTAAACGGTGAATATTTGTTACAGGAACATTAACATATTCGGCAAATCCACCATCTCCATGTAATCCAATAAAGTTAAATCCATCATAGCGATCGACATCTTCATGTTTGTTTCTATAAGTTAAAGTAGGATTGATGACAACTCGGTCTCCTGCCTTTAAGTCCTTAACGTTAGAGCCAACTTCTTCAATAATACCAGCAAATTCATGACCCATTGTCAACGGGGCAACTTCACCAGTTAAATCTGCTTTTACATCAACAGGTACGAAAACTGGACCTTCTTCGTATTCATGCAAATCACTTCCACAAATACCTGCCCATGCTACTTTTACTTTCACTTCTTCTTCTCGTAAAGCGCGTAATTCAACCTCTTCTACTCGAATATCTTTCACACCATGCCAAACTGCAGCTTTCATTTATGTTACCCCCATAAAATTATTTAAATTGGTACCATAAAATAACATCTTTAATAGCTACTCGTGCATGATCAAAATCCGACGCTTCTATACATCTGATAAATGTATTGATGGACATATGGTAGGATTCAACTAGATTCATTTTCCATTTTGTTTGGGCAGCTACATTTGTAACAAAGATTGTTTCTTTAAAAAATCGTAGCATCGCAATATTTCCTGAAACATCAAAAAACAATTGTAACAAGTGAGCAAACGAAACAACATATTCATAAATATTTTCAGCAGACTTTTTTTGCTTCATCGCTTCAAAACGAAATAAAAGTTCATTTTGCAAATCGTCCGTCCATTTAGCTTCACATTTTGTCAGTGCAAAATCCAAAAGGTTATAAAGCGCTTCCAAATAATCCTTCAATTCCTGATCAGATATGGTCTTCACTCTTACACCTTTATGTTGTACTTTTTCAACTACACCATCTTTTTGTAAAAGATAAAGCGCCTCACGGACAGGTGCATGACTTACTTGTAACTCTTTTGCAATTTCCGCTTCTATTAAGCGCTGACCTTGTTCATAATAGCCAGAAAATATGCGAAATAATAATTGTTCAGCTATTTGCTCAGAAATTGTCTTTTTTGAAATTGAATTTTCATCAAACCCCATTAAACCACTCCAATAAATTTATATGTTTTATTTTAACATAGTTCAGTGTATAGAGTGATTAGCTACAGGTGTTATATATTATGGATTATAGATTATCGATAATCTATAAAAGTATTCTATTATAAAAATCCAAATCTTTCAATTATCTTGTTTTGGGTAGGAGAGAAATTCAAATCTACTAATGGAGTGGTTATTACGCTGATTACTTTCATGGAGATAGTTAAGAAGTTATGTAACACAAGGCTGTAAACAATTAGTACCCCTTTTATTTATACAATTCATTAAGATTGATCAAAGTACCTCCTGTAATGGTAATCCCCTATATGTATTGATTGTTTTATTGCCAATTAGCAAATCACATTTTCCTTCACTTAGACTGAAATTTTTTTAAATTTATCACCAACTTTTTTCCCCTTCATATTCTATAGAATCAGATTGAATATTGAGGGGGAAACGTATGGGGGTTGAATTTACTGCTCTCCATTGGATTTACGTTATTTTTATTGTGCTTATCATTGGATTTATGGTTAAACGTCGCGATACCACCCTCATTTGTGTAGTAGGCATATTCATGCTAGCAATTGTTGCGACTGGCGATTTAACTTCATCCATTAGTGGTGTATTTAATAGCTTTATTTATGCCATTACAGAGTTGTTATCTACCATTCTTATCATTTCTATTATTGTTGCTATGAGCCGGGTCATGATGACTTCAGGAATTAACGAGGTTATGGTTGCGCCATTTACGAAAATCATTAAAACACCAGCTCTTGCCTATTGGACGATTGGCCTATTAATGATGATTATTTCTTGGTTTTTCTGGCCTTCACCTGCAGTGGCATTGTTAGGGGCAGTACTCTTGCCTGTTGCCATTCGAGCAGGTTTGCCAGCACTCGGAGTGGCGATGGCGATGAACTTATTTGGTCATGGGATAGCATTATCGAGTGATTTTGTCATCCAGGGGGCACCGAAGCTAACAGCAGATGCTGCTGGCATTCCTGTTGGGGATGTTGTGTCTGCTAGTATTCCGCTCGTCATTACTATGGGGGTTGTAACAACCATCGTTGCTTATATTTTCTTGCGTCGGGACATGAAACGTGGAACTTTACTAAACACAGCAAATACTACTGAAGAAAACGGTGAACAAGAATCGGTAGAAAATTTACTGTCAATTGGGCAAAAACGTTTCTTCGCTGTGCTTATTCCGATTGCTTTTATCTTAGATGTCATCGCCATGTCGGTTTTCAAATTACAGGGTGGCGATGCAACTGCTTTAATTGGTGGAACCTCCGTTTTCATATTACTTTTGCTTAGTATCGTAGCCCATAAAACAGAAGGACTTGAAAAAACAACAAGCTATTTAATTCAAGGCTTTCAATTCGGCTTTAAAGTCTTCGGACCTGTTATCCCGATTGCAGCTTTCTTCTATTTAGGAGATGCAGGCTTCACGCAAATTCTCGGAGATCATTTACCCGCTACCTCGCACGGTATTGTCAATGATCTCGGTGTCGGTCTTGCAGCAATAGTCCCTTTAACGAAGGATATTGCAGTAATCACTTTGGCAGTAGTTGGTGCCATTACTGGATTAGATGGCTCGGGCTTCTCAGGAATTTCCTTAGCGGGCTCTGTCGGAAGCTTGTTTGGTAATGCAATAGGCGAAGGAACTGCTACTTTAACTGCTTTAGGGCAAATTACTGCTATTTGGGTTGGCGGAGGAACACTGATTCCTTGGGCATTAATTCCAGCAGCTGCCATTTGTAATGTGAGCCCATTCGAGCTCGCAAGGCGGAACTTAATCCCTGTAGTCATTGGGCTTGTTGTGACGACGATTGTAGCGGTGTTTTTGATTTAAATATAATAAAAAAAGAGGTGGCTCTTTTAGGAATAGGAGCCCTCTCTTTTTAATTTAACGCTCTGTATAATATTTTTGTAAAACTCCTTCGAACATCTGTTTTAGGTGAATTTCATTAATCCCTAAAATAGAAGATTCTATAAGTATTTGCTCAATACTTATAGATATTTGTTGAAGATATATATTTATTGCTTCCCCAGAATCAACAATAACAATTGCTTTGGAATGAGGTTTAATGGTGATGATCCCTTTTTTCTGAAGTTCCTTGTAGCTTTTATGAACAGTATGAAGATTAAGATTTGTTTGGATTGCTAAATTTCGAATGGATGGCAAATAGTCATCTTTTTTTAGATTCCCAGTCACTATGGCTAATAGCAGCTGCTGAGAGAGCTGCTGATAAAATGGAACTTTACTTCTACTATTTACTTTCAAATTCAATTGCCAACTATCCCTTCATTTTAGAAATGACTCCGTAAATTAATGTAATTGTACATAGTAATGCAATGAACGAAATAATAATGGTTGCTGTTAATGAGGGAATTCCAACAAACAATAGAAAGAAATGAAGAAGCAGAGTGACGATTAAAACAGGTGTTCCGTATAATAAGCTTATTAATACAGTTGGATTGGATTTAATGGCTTCCGATGGGTTTGACCATGCAAGGAATGGATGTTTTTTATCATAAAGTGGCGTCACGACATTATAAGCAATGACTATAAATATGGTCATTGCTAAAAACAAAACCGTCATCACATCCCCTTTGCCAAATAACGTATAGATTATGTAACTTATTAAGACCGCTCCTACACTTATGCAGGAGGATACAATAACTTTGGCCATATAAATTTTCCGTGGATTAAATGGAAGCGTTATGCTGGATGCATAGTATTTTCCCTCTCTTGAATAGGGTGTTCCACTAATATTGTTTATACAACTCATCAGCAAAACTAAATAGACAAATAGATATCTTTCATCATTCATCAGCCAATCCGATTTTAATATATTCATTTGAATACTTAGTAAGAAAATAATCGTACAAATAGGTGTTAACATGAATCCTATAATAACTTGCATTTTATAATATGATTCCGATTGTAAAATCCAATATTCACGTTGCAAATAATAGACCCAAGATCCTTTTATACCACTTCCCCAAACCTTGGTCGTTTTTTCTCTCTTGTTTACAAGTAAGCCATATTCATAATACTTAACTGCATTGATTATAATGGTTGCTTTAAACAATACATAGCATAGGATGATGATTGCAGTGAAATAGATGAAGCTTTGTATAGTAGTCATTGGAAACAGTGCCTCTACCAATGATTGTTGCATGGTAAAACGATAGCCTATCTCGAATATCGTAGAGATTGATGCCCTTAAAGATGAGAGTGTGGAAGTATCCAATTTCTCCATAGCAACGCTAATTGCAGGATAATTTCTCATCACAAAATAGAAGATTGGGCTTATTCCAAGAACTAAGATAACGATGATTCTCAGCAAATACACGGATGTCTCATTAAATACAGTTCGAAAATGATTGAAAATGGATAATATAAATAAAAGGAACAGTGTAAGAAATACATTCATGGCCAATATAAACAGTATTGTTTTGATCGCTATTCCTAGCTCCCACTCTATCCAGACTAAGATAAATGTAGGTATTGATAGAATACTAACTACCACTAATGGCAATACAACCCCACTGACTATTTTCGACATGATAATATGCTTCGAAGAAATAGGTAAATGACCCATAATAAAAAAATCATTTTGACTAAACACTACCGAAACAGCAAAATATACGATTAAAATATAGGTGACACCGCTTGAAAGAAGCATATTATAAAATAAAAATATCTCTGGGGTCACCATAAAGTACATCACGAAGGTGAGTATCACGTATTGGATGGATACATAAAGGATGGCAAGAATGAAAAGAACCTGGATTATTGGTTGCTTTGGCTTTGCATAAAGAGATGTTAAGAAGAACTTAATTAATAAATGATTAGCTGTCATTGGTTTGCTTCTCCAAAAATATAGTCTCAAGGCTTCCATCTACCAATAAATTTTCCAAACGTTCATGCAATATAATTTTCCCATCTTTTAAAAATGCAATGGATTGACAAATTTTTTCAGCCACATCTAACAAATGGGTTGAAAATAAAATAGTCCCCCCACTATCTATATAGTCCTTGATACAATTTTTAAACGCAACCACAGCGAGAGGATCCAAACCATTTAAGGGCTCATCCATGATAAGGAGAGGTGGACAAATTGTAAATGCAGTAATTAATGCCATTTTATGAAGCATTCCATATGAATACGTTCCCAAAGGTTTATTAATACTTGCCTCCATTCCAAAGCTCGTAATAAGTCTTTGCAGTTTAGATTCTTCCTTCTTTTCATACAGTTTTAAAACGAAATGAATCCAATCATACGCAGTGATGTTTGAAAACACATGAATCGTATCCGGTATAAAATAGAATTGCTTTTTATAATTCAGTGACTGTGATTTCGGTACATTATTAATTGTCACTTTTCCGTTATCTTGTTCTACTAATCCAATTATACAATTTAATGTGGTTGTTTTCCCTGCCCCATTACCACCAACGAACCCAACTATCTCTCCCTTTTCTACCTTTAACTCTACGCCTTTTAAAACCTCATGTGATCCATATGCTTTATGTAAATTTTCTACCTTTAACAATTTCTACCTCCTCCCATTTAAAACTTCTTTCTTGCAATGAAATGGCGCATGGTAGCAATCAACCATACAACTAGGAGCATCGTAAATGCAATATGGAAACCATACCAAGCTTTTATATCCCCTGACATCAATATAGTAGTAGCATGCAAGCTATTACTGGCGGGATTAACAACATCCAAGAGCGGATGTAAACCAGCAATAAAACGGCAGATAAATAGGACGACAATACTTACTAACGCTATAAAAGCCGTACTATTAAAAAACGTGCTCATCATGGCAACAAACGTAATAACAAACAAAAGCCACACACAATAAAATAGTAAAGCCAGCAAAGCATGCGTCACTGGTACCGTCGTAAATAAATAGGATGTATAGCCATAGGACATACCAAAGCCTAGAGCTATACAGAAAACAGCAACTAGATAATGGACAATAATTTTACTATTTAAGTAGGATGAGATAGATACTGGTCTTGTAAGAATAAATGCCATCATTCCATTCGCTTTTTCACCTTGTATAATACTCATCGCTGCAACTGCTAAAATAATAATACCTAACTGATCAAACTGTGAACTTAGGGTTGTGGCCAATACTTCGCTTCCATCCGGCTTTGCCAAGGTTGGGTCAATCATTATACCCTCTACACCACCCATTGATTGCAAAATAACCGGCATGTAGTACATCATAATCGGCTGTGTTAACCCAAGTAAAATAAAGACAATTGGTAGCCAGACAATTTTAAATTCCTTCGTCATTTGAGTTATTTCTTTTTTACTTAATGCCAAAAAAGTATTCACAATCTCACACCACCAATTCTAAAAATATTTCTTCTAAGCTTTCATGAATGCCCATTTCAAACTTTAACAACATGACATTTGAGTCTATCGCATACTGTACCAATCTTTGAGCATCTTCCTCCAAATGATGGACGTGTATTTTAAAGCCATTTCTTTCATTTTCGACTTTCTTGACATAGGATAACTGTTCAACCATTGTTACCCAATCAAAGTCTTCTTGGCGAATCATCAAATAGATGGCAGATTCTTGGTGACGTTCCAGCAACTGATCTTTTGTAGCGTCCTCTATTTTGTGACCATTTTGAATGACGACAAAGCGTTCACAAATTTCCTCCGCATCACTCAATATATGGGTTGAAAGTAAGATGGTCGTTTCTTTTTTAATCTCTTTTAAAAGATTCAACACTTCCCGCCTTCCAATTGGATCTAAAGCTGATACTGGCTCATCCATAATCATCAAAGCTGGTTTATGCAATAAAGCTTGTGCGATGCCAAGTCGTTGCTTCATACCACCAGAAAAAGTTCCAACCTGAAAATGTGCTTCTTTCCCTAATCCAACTTTTTCTAAAAGCAAAGGAATTTCGTGCTGTAATTCATTCTTTGGTAAACCAGAAAGTGTTCCCATAAAGGATAATGTTTCAAATGCTGTCATCCAGGAGAAAAAATTAGGATATTGAGGTAAATAGCCAATCTGATTTTTCATCCTTGTAATTTCTTGACCATCGAGAAGGATTTTTCCTTCATCTGCATATAAAATGTCCGCTATGATTTGAATCAATGTCGATTTCCCTGCTCCGTTTGGTCCAATTAATCCGACGCACTCATTCGCATCAACGACCATTGAAAAATCATTCACCGCCGTTTTTTGTTTAAACCTTTTTGTAATGCCTTTAATTTCTAAGCGCACGTGTATTGACATCCTTTCTACCAATCATGAAGTATAAAACAGGACCAATTGTATTAAAAAACACAATAATAATTGTCCACATTAGTACGTGTTCTCTCCTATTTCTGTTGCGGTATAAATCAATTAATGCAATTAGAATGAGGATAGATCCCACTAATAAAAATGGCAAAAGAATAGGAAGTATACTCGTCCAATCGAGTTGACTGATTTCATCAAAACCATAGTGTAATTTCATTGCTAAAACCTCCAATCATTATCATTATCAATAATGATAACAAAGTTGTTAAAAATTTTCATTACCTTTTTACTGTACATCTTCAAAAAATATCTATAGTATATTTTTTGATAATGTTCTCATTTTGATAACATTCAAATGCTTTCCTTGATACCATCTCATTATTTTATTAGGAGGATCGGTTTATGCGCAATAAAGCAGAGGTATTAATGCACCCTGTGAGAATGAAAATTTTACAAGCTCTGATGCACAATAAAGAAGAAGGTTTAAGCACTTTGGAGATGATTTCGGTCATTAAGGATGTACCGCAAGCTACTTTATATAGACATATCCAAATTTTAGTGGACGAAAACATCATAAAAATTGTGAAGGAGCGAAAAGTCCGTTCTGTTACAGAGAAGTTTTATGCATTAAATGAAGGAGCAGCAAAACTTAGTAAGGAGGATTGGACACAGCTCACAACTAAGCAAAAATTAAATTACATTTCCTACTATCAATTAGCACTATTATCTCAATATCAAAATTATTTACATTCACTTGATGAAAAAGAAAGTATTACAGATTTAGCTACTTTTTCTTTCATTGACTTATCGTTAACAGCTGATCAATTTAAGAGCTTTGAATATGAATTGAACGACTTATTAACTAAATACTATAATATGGCCGACTCAAGTAAAGGTTCGGAGACTAAAACAATTGCAATAAATATTATTCCAAAACCTTAGGTAGTATTTTACGTAAAGAAATGGAGAAGATTTATGAAAAAAGGAAAGTCACTAGAAAACACTCGAAAATTCATTATGATTATTATTGGGGCAGTTATTGCTGCTTACGGACTAGAAGCTGTATTAATTCCAAATGCTGTCATTGATGGTGGTGTAACGGGTCTCAGTATTATGGGGGCACACCTATTTGGACTCCCATTAGGCTTACTGCTCTTTGTCTTAAATATTCCGTTCATCTATATCGGTTATAAGCAAGTTGGAAAAACCTTTGCCTTAATGAGTAGTGCTGGGATCGCAGCATTATCCATATCAACAGTTCTTTTACATGATGTCAAAACCATTTTAGGCCCAAATGATCCCTTACTAATTGTCCTATCTGGTGGTATGCTGCTTGGGGTAGGTATCGGGATTGTCTTACGTAATGGTGGTGCTTTAGATGGTTCGGAAGTTTTAGCTGTATTACTATCACGTAAAATTCCATTTTCAGTCGGCGATATTATCTTATTTATCAACGCCTTTATTTTCTTAGGGGCAAGCTTTATCTTTGGCTTAGAGAGCGCTTTATACTCAGCGTTAACGTATTATATTGCGAAAAATGTAATCGATATTATCCAAGTTGGTTTAGAGAAATCAAAAGAAGTCCGTGTAGTTAGTGCTAAATCTGAGGAGATTGGGGACGCAATCCAAGCTCGTCTCGGACGTGGTGTTACCTATACACATGGACGTGGCGGCTTCTCCAATGAACCAACTGAAATTTTAAACTGTGTCATTAACCGTATGGAAGAAAACAAGTTAGTTTCTATTATTAAAGATATCGATGAAGGTGCCTTTGTTGTGATTTCTGATGTTTCAGAAGTTCGTGGCGGGAACTTTAAGAAACGAGATATCCATTAAAATAAGAGTAAGTAAGACGCCAACATGTCTTACTTACTTTTTTCGTATTTTACCCCACCTAATAAACTCAACGCCCCAATGATTACAACTGTCGCTGCACCAACTAATGAATATTGGTAGCTATTAGTAGCGTTAGCAAGTACCCCTGCTACAGTAGGTCCTACCATCTGACCTAAAGCATAGCCAGCTGTTAAATAGCCTAAAATTTGGTGACTGTTTACTGGCACAATGCGCCTTGCTAGTGTTGTGACAATTGTAGTGATACCCATAAAGGTTGCCCCAAAAATAAAGGCACTTATATAAAGCATAATTGAATTTGTTGCAAATGCCGGTAGAGCTATTCCAACTGCTTGAACAACCATAGAAATCAGTAATATTTTCACATATCCATAGCGCTGTGCTAGCTTGGAACATACGATGCACGATGGAATAGCAGCTAAACCAGCTACAAACCATACCAGTGCTGCATTTCCATGAAAGCTTGTTGATTCCTGTGCAATCGAAACAATAAAAGTTCCTGTGACAATATAGCCAAGCCCCTCTAAACTATAGGAGATAATTAACCATTTCATCCATGACTTAGGTGGCATTTTTGGTAATGGTATGGATTGATTCCCCCACTGTTTTTTACTCCGTGGAATAGGCTTTATGAATAAAGCAATAAAGACAAATAATAGAACACACAACAAAGCTAAAGCTATCCATGTTCCATTCCACTTAAAGATTGCATGAATGGGCGAAACTATGATGGCACTTATGGCTATTCCAATTCCTACACCACTATAGAAAAGCCCTGATAAATGCGATTTATTACTATCCGCCAATTGATCAAGGACTAGACTAGCAATAACTACAAAAATAAAAGCACTCATCACCCCAGAAATAAATCTGAGGACATACCATATAATGATCGTTTCCGTAAAACCCATAAAGGCCGTAGTCAGCATACTAATTATAAGACCTGCTTGTAAAAAGGGAACACGTTTCTGTTCAATTGGTAATCGTCCCACTACTAATGCCCCAATCAGGTAGCCTAAATAATTGCTGGTTGCTAAATAGCCTGCCGTAGCACGACTAAACCCTGATGCTTCTTGCATATAGGGTAGAATGACTGTGTATGAAAAACGTCCGATTCCCATCGCGATCATTAAAGCGAATACGCCACCTATTAAATAGTGGATCGTTTGCTTTTGCATAGTACCACTCCTTCTCTTCTCCACTATATCGAATCTTTAGGTATCACAAATACACTTAATTGGTTATAATTGATATCAAAAAAAATGATAGCTGGAGGGCATATGAATATTAATGATCTGACTATCTTTCGAACAGTCGTTCAAACAGGAAGTTTTTCTAAAGCAGCTGCAACACTTAATTACACACAATCCAATATCTCTATGAAAATTCAAAATCTTGAGGCTATGTATAATACAACATTATTTTATCGGGGACATCGAGGTATTCAGCTAACAGCTAAAGGGGAACAATTTTACGAGGTCGCCTTAAAAATGCTTCATCTCTATGAGAAATCCTTTGAACTTTTACAAGATGATGAGAATTCGAGTGGCGTTTTACGGATTGGCTCAATGGAAACAACAGCCGCCTTGCATTTACCTACCCTATTGACGACATTTCATCAAGCTCATGAAAAGATCGATATTACTATTTTAACAAGTCCATCTCAGTACAATATTGACCGTTTAATAAACTATGAAATAGATGGTGCCTTTGTGACTGGGCCCGTTTATAAAGAAAATATATTGATCAAGGAATTTGTCAACGAAGAGCTTGTCATCATTACATCAAGCAACCATAAACCTATCCTCGATTTGCGTGATATCGAGGACAGTACAGTAATTTCGTTCAGACATGGCTGTTCCTACCGAGCCGTTTTCGAGCATTGGTTACATGAGGACGGCGTACAGCCAAAAAATAGAATGGAATTTGGTACGCTTGATGGAATTATTGGCTGTGTGGCGGCTGGTCTAGGTATTACCTTACTCCCCCGCGCCATAGCAGAAAAATATATGGCAGCCTATCCATTAAAGCTACATGAAATAACAACCAAGCAAGCCCAAATTCCTACATGTTTTATTTATCGTAAGGATGAAGTACAATCACCCATCCTCCAATATTTTATAGAATCTATAGAAGCTTATCATCCTTGTTAAGGGATCTAGGATTTTTCGTATTTCTCCGGCACTTTTGTGGGGCTACACGTCACTTTTGAGGTTCTATCCGTCACTTTCATAGTTTTATCCATTACTTTTGGTGTCCTATCCGTCGCATTTGAATGAAAATCTATTCATTCTATAAAAAAGCTGTTCAGTAGTTTTTTACTCTCTGAACAGCTTAATTTTAGGAAATAACAGTTTCTGCTATGTTGGATGCATGATCTCCGATTCTTTCCAAATTACTTACGATATCTGCAAATACAATGCCTGCTGAACCTGAGCATACGCCTTCATTTAATCGCTGAATATGCAATTTACGTAAACGCCTCTCCATATTATCTATTTCATTTTCTTTTTCTACTACTTGCTGTGCTAAAGATCGATCCTGATTGTCGAGAGATTCGATAGCCATTTTTACAGTCTCTAATGTAAAAATAAACATATCTTCTAACTCTTTCAGCGCTTGGTCACTTAATCGGACGCGATTACTATCTTTGTATTGAAGAAGCTCGATAATATTTTCTACATGATCACCAATACGCTCGATATCTCGAATATTATCAAACAAAGCGTGATGCAGTTGAGAATCCTGGTTCGATAGAGACTGCTTTGATAACTCTATTAAATATTCTGTGGATTTACGATCTAAGTTATTGATAGCTTCTTCTAATTGTTCGACCTTGCCTACCAATTTTGTGTCAGCTGTTTTTAAGATCGCTAACGTTTCTTCTAGACCTAGAATACTATATTCTCCCATACGTACAACTTCCATTTTTGCTTGGCCTAGTGCAATGGAAGGTGATTTAACAATTAAATTTTTATCCAAAAATTTTGGTTTATATTCGATGGCTGAATCTTCACCAGGAATTAATTTTGTTACAACATATGCCCAAACGCCAATAAATGGTAGTTGAATAAGTGTATTAATGACATTAAAAGTTCCATGAGCAAAGGCTATTTGCATTTTTGGTTCTAAATTAAGCAACCCAGCAATCCATTCTACATAGTTCGTAAATAAGCCAAGTATCAGCATAAAGATAATTGTACCTACCACGTTAAACAGTAAATGAGTGGCAGCAGCTCTTTTTGCTGCTATAGAAGCACCTAAGGCAGCTAAGATGGCAGTAATGGTTGTTCCAATATTATCACCAAACAAAACAGGTAATGCTCCGTGTAAAGAAATTAAATCTTCAGCATAAAGTCCTTGTAAAATACCTACTGTAGCAGAGGAAGATTGAACAATTAAAGTAAATATCGTACCTACTATTACACCTAAAATCGGGACATCAGACATTTGGACAGTCAAATCTAAAAATGGTTGCCAATCTCGAAGTGGCTTCATTCCGCCACTCATAAGCTCTAAACCAATAAATAAACCGGCAAACCCGAACAGTACTTGTCCAATATTTTGAATGATACTTTTCTTAAAGAAAAATAAACAAATGGCACCGGCTGCCATAATGGGATATGCATATGCGCCTACATCAATCCCTATTATAAATGCTGTAATAGTTGTTCCAATATTGGCACCCATAATTACGCCGATCGCCTGGCGCAATTTCATAAGTCCTGCACTAACTAGTCCTACTGTAATAACAGTAGTTCCTGAACTGGACTGTATAAGAACCGTTACAATAATACCAACTAGTACACCCATTAATGGATTTGTTGTAAATTTATCTAAAATATCTCGTAGACGGTCACCAGCAGCCTTCTGCAAACCATCCCCCATAAATTTAATAGCAAAAAGAAATAAGCCTAACCCTCCAAGAAATTGGAAAATCATCTCCTGTATATTGATATCCAATCCATTCAGTCCCTTCCTTGTTGTCAGACTTTATTATTAATAGTTTTAAGCTTGCTGTATATATCATTTACAATGGATTAAATAAATGTTTACACTCCCTTTACAATTAGTCCAAAAAACGGACAAAAACAAATAGTATTCAACAAAAAGCAAACAGAAAAAACATGTGAGAAATCGCTATTAGGATTTCCACATGTTTTCTTTTGACGACTGAGAAAATTTCCTATAGGCTTGAAATAGACTGAGAAGGGGGGCTTTTTATGGATATGTTTATTGCCAGTAACCGTCAACTACCCATCCGTTATTATGTGCAAGAAGCTGTTTGGATTCGCCGTGGCGGTAGTACCAAGCTTCCTGATTTAACATTGCCATTTTTCGTTGAGGTAGAAATTAAAAGTCACTACAACCTAGCGATCATTAGAGATTATATTTTTGATTTTCAAAAGCAATACAAACAGACAGAAATTCAAATATTAATTAAAGACACTGCTTTTTTAGCTGCTATGCAAGATATGCTTGCAAGCTATGAACAAAAACATCACGCTATTACTATTTACTCGCTTTAAACAGATTTGTTACGCCGTAAATGGCAATGAGATAATAAAGTACAATGTCTCGTTCTTGTATTTTGCGTGAATTTTACCTCCGTGAAGTTCCACGATGCTTTTGGCAATCGCTAGTCCAAGCCCTGAGCCCTCCGTCACATTTGTTCTTGATTGATCCTTTTTATAAAATCTTTCGAATAAACTATCAAGTTCCTCTGCGGTAAATGCATCACTTTCATTGGCCACACAAATTCGAATTAGGTCGTCTTGCTCCTCAAGTGAAACTAAAATTTTCCCGTCACCAGCGCTATAGTTTATAGCATTGATTAATAGATTATCAAATACTCGAACCATTTTTTCAGAATCCAGTGCCACAAAAATACGATGTTCTGGAAAATGTTTGATAAAAAGACGTTGTTTTTGCTCTGCTAGGGGCACTAACTCCTCCATCAGTTGATCAAGCAGCTCGTTCAAACAAACCTGTTGTCGTACTAACATATTTTTATCATTCATTAACTTCGTATAGTCAAATAAATCATCAATTAAATTTTTCAATTGCTCAGATTTAGAAAAGGCTATCTTCAAATATTCTTCATACTGTTCTTTTGTCTCATACTTCTCTTCTCTTAATAAACGCAAGTAGCCCATAATAGAGGTAAGCGGTGTTCTTAGGTCATGAGAAACGTTTGTAATGAGGTCATTCTTTTGCTGCTCAACTTTTCTTTCCATTTCAATGCTGGTCATAATTTCTTCTGCCATTTGATTGATATTATCCGTCAATAAGGCAATTTCATCCTGCCCTTTTTTCTCGATACGATAAGCTAAATCACCCTTTGCGATTTCCATAACCCCCTCAACCAAGGATTCTATTTGCGTCATTTTACGTTTCGTTATATAGAAAAACGACAAGATAAACAAAATAACCCCAATGAAAAATGGTATAGGTCCTTCCCTAGTGCTCGTTATCACTTCTCCTTGCGGAAGTCCACTTACAATGAAATAGTATTTTTTATCTTGCAAGGTCAGCGGTACTAAGGTAGAAAATTCTTCACGTGAAGTTACCATGTTGGGAGGCGCTTCTTCAAACGGCTGATTCATCGTAAAATTCATGGCATTCCTAATTTCTTCATGTAAATCGATGTGTTTTTCTTTTACTTGCTTTGTTTTGTATAAAACCTCACCAACCTCATCCGTTACGATCATCTTTAACGTATTCTGATGGCTCTCCATTTTTTCATTTTCTTGGTCGATTGATTGACGTAATGAATCAACACTGTTTTCTTGAATCGCTAACTCCGCTATATCGAGTGCTTGAAAATACATCACCCTCATACTGAAACTATAATCAATAATAGCGCTCTCATTAATATTTTCAAATAATGGAAGAACTGCACGGGACACTAAAAAACTTCCAAGAGCACATAAAATAAATGTCGTAAATAGTTGTATTCTAATACTACGTTGAATATTGTTTTTAATTTTTTCACCAATGTGGGTTATTAACCCTACTAGCTTGAAAAATAGCCTAAAGATCCTTTTCAACTTTATACCCTACTCCCCATACGGTTTTGATATATTGAGGATTTCTTGGATTCGTTTCAATGCGCTCTCGAATTTTTCGAATATGTACCATCACTGTGTTTTCTGATTGAAATGCTTCCTCTTTCCAAACTCTTTCATAGATTTGCTCCGCACTCATCACAATTCCTGGATTACTTGAAAGTAATTCTAAAATAGCAAACTCTCTTGGCGTTAGCTTTACTTTTTCATTGTTAACCAAGACCTCATGTGTCGCTGTGTTGATTCGTAAGTCTCCAATTTCAATTTCATCACTGTTACTTTTATTCAAGCCATTTAATTTTAGATAGCGCCGAAGCTGTGATTTAATTCTTGCGACTAGCTCTAATGGGTTAAAGGGCTTGGTGACATAATCATCTGCTCCTATTGTTAAGCCCATAATTTTATCCATATCCTGAGATTTAGCAGTCAACATAATAATAGGCATTTCTGCTATTTCCCTTACCTTCATACACATTTCCATACCATCCACATTCGGCATCATTAGATCCAAAACGATTAAATGTATCTCCTGTTTCTTTAATAGCTGTAAACCCTCCTCACCATCACATGCCTCGAGCACTTGATAGCCTTCGTTTTTTAAATAAATCACAATAAGATTTCTAATTTCCTTTTCATCATCCACAATTAGAATTGTTTCGTTACTCATCTAACCCCACCATTCAAATATTTACCAATATGAACGTTCCTATTTTAACTATATTTTCATTTTTCGTATATAAAAATAATAAAGACAGCTGATAATGACAATAATCATGCCCAAATAGATTCCATATTTCGTAGCCAGTATAGAAATATGCTCAATGTGGCTCCCAAACAATAAACCCAGTGTGAAATAAATAAATGTCCATACAAATCCCGTTGTGTAGGAAAACAACGCATATGTTTTAAACGACATATTATTCATCCCCACCAAGTACGGAAGAATATGCCTGACAATCGGGATAAAGTAACTAAAAACTAATGCAAAATGGCCATATTTATCAAGCAGTTCTTTGGACTTCAATAAATATTTTGCCTTTTTTCTTTTAAGCAATTTATCGAGTACTTGATGACCGAATAGTCTACCTAGGACATACCCAATCGATAGACCCGAAACGACACCTAAATAGGTAACCAAAAAAGATTTCCATATACTCATCGTCTCTAATGTAGATAAAAAGCCACCACTCATCACAATCATTTCATCTGGCAGAGGCATGCCGATGATGCCTAGCCATAAACTAAAAAACAATGAAAAATAGCCATATCGTTCAATAACTAATAAAAGATCCTGTAGCTCCATTAACCGATCCTCTTATTTCCTAATTTACAGCTAAGTACATAGGCTGGTGGCATATTATTCCAAACTTTTTCATGGGAGATATCCCCGAAATATTTTTGAAAAAATGATTTTTTCACAAGTGAATATTGGAACGTAATAAATTTTCCATTGTGCAAACAACCCTGCACATTTTTTAAAATACTGCATGATACCTCAGCCTCTAAGGAAGTAAAGGGGAGTCCTGAGATGACATAATCAATTTTTTCAATACGGAACTCGGCCATATACTGCATCAAATTTTCTGCCGAACCATTTATGACCACAACATTCTTTTCCACTGCGAATTTTTGCCGTAGTTTTTCACAAAAAGCTGTATTATGTTCAATGAGAACAAGCAATGTTTCTGGATTTCTTCTTTTCACAAGCTCTCTTGTAAAAGATCCCGTTCCTGGCCCCAATTCGACAATACAATGAGCATTATCAAAACAAATAGGTTGTATCATTTTATAAGCTAATTTTTTGGAGCTAGGTGAAATGGCACCAATTGTTTTTGGATGTTTTATAAATTCAGTAAGAAACGTGATGAAATTCATGTTTACTCTCCCCGCTTTGCTTTAATCGTTGATGGTTCTAACTATAATGAGAATTTCTTAAAGAATTGCGAGGAGAATTCTTAATATTTCCTTAAGAGTTTACATTATTTAGTTGTATTTATATTGGGCTATCTACGGATGGGTATTTTTTAATTAAACGCATCTTCCCTTTAGCAAATATAATGTAGCCCCATGCCTTTTCGTCTCCATGAAGATTCATAAAATTTATCGCCAGTTTTAGATTCCTTGAACCCAGCCCCTATGAAAAAAATTGTGACCAACTTTTGTTCCCCTCATATAAATTTTTTGACAATAAAAAAGAACACGCTAAGATCTTTGAACCTTTAAATGGCTCATTTGTCTTAACATGTTCTAAAATTATTATTCGAAATAGTGAGTCTGCAATACTCAGATTATTTTATGCCTCCACTAAATGGCCAAAATAAAATATTAATACCGACCTTTGTCCCAATCGTAAGATACGCTTCTTTGCTTTGAGCATCCCCTGCTATCACTACATAATATTGACCGGCTTTGTATGCATACACATAGCTATCACCATGTATATTTTCTGCTATAGGCTTGCCGAAATATGACTGTAGCTTTTCATTTAGCTCTTTTCGCGAGCCCATTATTAAATCTACTTTGCTGATAGTATTAACTACTTCCATTCCGTCAAGCTTATTTTTAGGAGGGAAGCTGTAAGCTGCTTTTTGTGTCTTATAGAAAGGAATTTCGCCATAATCAAGCGTGCCTTGTATATTGGCTTTTAAAGATTTATATTGCATGCCTAAATGCCCTGGCACCCATTTTAACTGCCCCTTCTTCGCTACATCAGCAAATTCTTTATCGATATAATCTATTTCTTTTATCTCGCCTTCTTTAGTAAGTGAAAAATATTTTGTATCGAATATCCCCGTAAATTTATCGGCCATGGCAACATAATCTTCATTATACCCCTCTATGCCTATTTCAATTATATTAGGTGAAAGGAATTCGGCGTTGATGCCAGTACCATTAGCAATCTCTTTTTCTAGGAAAATTTCCCCATTTGGACGTACTCCGACTAATTGGAGGGTGTCACCGCCACGGCCAGAATCTCTATAATACATAAATGTATCTTTGTTTCCGGTAATTGTGAACTGCATATACCCTTCCATAAATGGACCTCCGAAAGAATATACTTCATTCTTACCTTTTAGGAGTATTGGCTGGCATAAGTTGTTTGACTCACCTCTATACACTCCAATCGACAATCCGTTGGTCAGTTCCAATGGGAAAAATTTGTTTTTACAAAACTCTGGATTTGATACTCTATGTATTTTGGAAACTTTTTCATTAGCCGCATCCACAGGCTGACTAAAGGCTGAAGCAGTAGCCACTAGCATAAGAACAAAAGTAATAATGATTTTAGTTAAATTCCTCAAAACGTTTCTCCATCTCCTTACTATATTTTTTATTAAACTTCCAATTTCATTATAGCTTGCAGAGTTGGAAAATTCTACAATAAATCCATATATTTATCTCTAATTTTATATATTAGGTGTATTTATTGTGGTAAAAAATTAGGTAAATGAGCTTGTGTGAATTAAATAATAAGATCTATATAAATAAATTCAGAATAGGAAATCATTATTACAAGTGAGTATATAAATGTTTGGGTGATTAGGTTTACAGGAGATATTAGTTCCGGTTCATAAAGTGAAAGGGCCTCAGTAAAAATAGTCTTAAAGTTTATATTCACTTTTTAAGAGGAGAAGTGAAGGAAATTAAAAAATAATGGACACATTATTGAGTTTTAATGATTTATTGGATTCTGAGGTAGCTATTTAATGGATAACTCCCTTACTCCTATGCATCAACCCATCTCCACTTAGTACGATTTATTTTTTTCTAAAGAGTCATAAAAGGTTAAAAGGTACATTATTCTAATGATTATTTACTACACAAATTAGGCATACAATTGCTACCAATCGAATAGAAACCTATATAGGGAACATTTTATTATGGGAAAAATAAAGTGGGGTGTGAAAGGATGCTTAAAGTAAATAATGCAAAAGAGATGGTACTTGGAATTGTGCAAGATGACCCATTGTTTGTTGCGCTACAGCATACGCCTTTAGAGGAGAGCCTATACAATGATGATTATTTAGCGGACATCGATGAAACTAATCACTATACGATAGCAGAAATCGCTGGCTGGTTCGATATTACAGATGCCATGCTTCGCTACTATTTAAAGCCGTTTGAGCAGTATATTTTCGACAATGCTACACCGAATGAGCATGGAAATATCCGTTTAGACTTACCAGCTATATTAAGGCTAAGAATGATTTTATTATTAAAGGATGAATATCGTGTGAAGGGTATAAAATTATTGCTTGGTATTGATGATAATGGTCAGCTGTTGAGGCATCAAATTACGGCAACGACTATGGATTCCGGGGATTTATCTCATAAAATTGATGTTCTTGGAAATGTCCTCCAGCAAATGATTCAAACAGGGCTCTTTCAGATTTTGCCAGATGAGAAGCATGGAACATTACAAGTTAACATTAATCAGGAATTTCTTGCCGAGAACATTCAACGATTATCCTCCGATTCTGCCCTTCAGTTTGAGGAAATTCAAAAAGAAACATCTGAACTAAAACAGGAAAATGAAAATCTCCAACAACAGATTACCGAGCTACAAGAAAATAGTGTCAAGGATATAGTACAGAAAATTAGAGAGCGTCATATCGAAAATGAAATCGTTTCTACCTTACGTACGGAAGCATTACAGCAATTTTCAATGAATAATCAAGTTAGTTTTTTCAAAAGGATGTTCAGATCCTCTCAAATTGAAATGGAAAAAGAGCAATTCGTTTTAAATTATATTTCTACTCATTTAGAAGAACGCTTGGAAGTTGCATTAAATGATTATTATGGAAAATAAATTTGAATACGCATAATTAGAACATGAGTAAGGCTGTGAATGATGCCAATCATGTTCTTTTTCATTTTCCCATTGTGCTCTATTTCCCATACTTAGCATTATTCGAGTTTTTATAAGGAGCAAAAATCTACATGGCTCATTCTACGCTATGTAGATTTTTATGTTTAACTGCTAGCTAGTACATTCCCTAAAAATCGCATTAACCGAAAATGTAACGTGACCATTTCTTCTACCGTTAAATTGTCATTGCCCTTTTCTAACCATTCTTGAATCACTCCTAAAATGGCAGATGCTACAAAGGCTTGTAAGTATTGTTGAAATTCCGGGTCCTTCACTTCTTCGCGAACTACCGATAATCTGTCCAAAATATGATGGCCGAATATGGTTTTCATCTTTTGTGTAAAGCTAGGACTTCCCTGTTCACCTAATAACATACGAAAGGCGGGGACATGCTCTTTTATGCAGATGATAACCTTGATGAACGGTTGATATAGTTGTCCCATTTTTAATGTTTGAAAAGCATCTACTGGTTGTACATGCTTCACATAGCGTTCTAATTCCATCAAAAGTTCCTGCTGCAAATCCTCCATTACTTTATATTTATCTGAGTAATGCAAGTAAAAGGTTCCTCTATTAATTTGGGCTATTAGTGCTAAATTTTTTACTGTCACACGTTCAAAGCCCACCTTCTCCACTTGTTGGATCAATGCCGATTTAATCGCTTGTTTTGTTTCAAAATTCATCTTGTCATGTACGGACAATGGGCTTCCCTCCATATACTTAACACATACTGGCAAACTGTTTATTGTATTTGCTCACATGCTACCTTAAAATTTTTATCAAATCAACATTGTGTTCAGTGAAGGAGTGAAATTCATATGGTAAACCATGCCATCTCTATAAAGGGCCTTGAAAAAAGTTTTCAACATAAACAGGTTATTGCCCCCCTTTCTTTAAATATTCCAGAGGGGCAATTAATGGGCTTACTTGGTCCATCAGGCTGTGGTAAAACAACGTTAATTAAAATGATAATGGGCATGCTGAAACCTGATAACGGCACAGTTGAAGTATTAGATTTGGTTGTTCCCCATCAACAATTATTGAAAGATATCGGCTATATGGCACAATCAGATGCTCTTTATACAGATTTAACGGGGGAGGAAAATTTACATTTCTTCGCTAAGCTTTATCCCTTATCGAAAGCAGAACGAGTGGAACGTGTAGCCTATGCTGCCAATCTTGTCCGTCTGACGGATGATTTACAACGTAAAGTGGGGAATTATTCTGGCGGAATGAAAAGAAGATTATCGTTAGCGATTGCCCTTATTCAAGATCCTAAGCTATTGATTTTAGATGAACCAACAGTAGGTATTGATCCTGTCCTCAAAAAAGAAATTTGGCAAGAGCTCATTCGTTTAAAAGATCAAGAACAGAAAACCATTTTAGTAACGACTCATGCAATGGATGAAGCAGAAAGATGCGATCATTTAGCTATGCTGAGAAATGGCCGAATTATTGCACACGGTACACCCCAAACATTAAAGGATCATTATCAGGCAAAAGATTTTGATGAAGTATTTTTAATGGCTGGAGGGGACGTACTATGAGAATAGGTGCAATTGTAACAAGAATCATCCAACAAATGAAACGAGATAAACGGACACTTGCATTATTGTTTTTTGCCCCATTGCTTGTACTGTCATTAATGTACTTTATTTTTAATAGTAACGAAGCTACGATCACACTAGTTGTCTCCGATGCCCCCGCTCCCTTAATAGAGAAATTAAAAAATGCGGAGTTTTCTGTTGTTGTAGATGATCATTTTACGAAAAAACAACTGCAGGATAAAGAGTATGACGGATGGCTAACAATAGAGCCAAATAGTAGTAAATTAACCTTATTAAATGATGATCCTTCCCAGTCAAAAGCTTTAACCATGCAGCTTACGCAAATTTTACAGCCATCACAAGCTGCATTCGGGAGCTTGAAAACAGACTATGTCTATGGTGATGAAGATACTGCCATTTTTGATATTTTTAGTACCATGCTCATTGGTTTCTTTGTCTTTTTCTTTGTCTTTTTAATTACTGGCATTGCCCTGTTAAAGGAACGCACCACTGGAACATTGGAACGTTTACTCGCAACACCGATTAAGCGTTCTGAAATTGTAGCAGGTTATATGGTTGGCTATGGTCTATTTGCCTTTCTACAAACGATTATTATCGTGTTGTTTGGTATTTATGTACTTGATATTGTCCATGTAGGCTCTATCTGGCTTGTTTTACTCATTAATATGGTAGTCGCTCTTGTATCCTTATCATTGGGTGCGCTATTATCAAGCTTTGCCGCTTCCGAATTTCAAATGATGCAATTTATACCATTAATTATTGTTCCACAAGTATTCTTTTCGGGCATTTTCCCACTTGATAGTATGGCTGAATGGCTTCAAAATATCGGCCGAATCATGCCCCTTTACTATGCAGCAGACGCATTGAATGGCGTTATGTATAAAGGGTATTCCTTCCCAGATATTATTCTGAATCTGAGCATACTTGCTTGTTTCGCCCTTGTTTTCATCACTTTAAATATTATTAGTTTAAAAAAATATCGTTCCTTATAATGAACCGTTAAAAGTTCTGCCGAATAGAGCAGAACTTTTTTATTGCAGGCATAATAATAATAATAATAATAATAATATCTAAATACAGGGAAATTATCCAATTTCATTGAAGTGAAAGACCAAATTTCTTTATAATAATTTTATGGTCGAGATTTATCTAAAGAAAAAAGGTGAGTGAAGATGGCTACTATTTTGGAAGTACAAAACGTTAGTAAACAATTCAATGGGAAAACAGTTTTAGATAACACATCGTTTTCGATTGCAGCCAATGAAATTATTGCGCTGGTCGGAAAAAATGGATCTGGAAAAAGCACTTTACTCAAAATTATTGCGGCGTTCATTAAACCAGACAGCGGTAAAATTGTGACGCATAAAACTTCGCTAAAAGTCGGTTATGTCCCAGAAGTCACCCCTTCCCATATTTTATTTACACCGCAAGAATATCTTTATCATATGGGCCGGATTCGAGGTATGCCTAAAAAGCATCTTTTGCAGAAGATAAAAGAATTGCTTGAGATGTTCCAATTAAAAGAATCTCAAAATACAAGGATCATCCACTTCTCTAAAGGAATGAGGCAAAAGGTGATGATCATGCAGGCAATGCTGGAAGAAACAGATTTACTAATAATGGATGAACCATTATCAGGGCTTGATGCCAAAGCACAAAATGATTTCGAACAAATATTGGCCACAGTAAGAGATAAAGGTCTAAGCATCATCCTAACTTGCCATGAAACGAAATTACTCGAAAATCTTGTCGATTCAGTTTTGCTTATTCAAGAAAATCAAATCATTCATACAAAGGATTTGGATAGCCATCCTGTACATCGACTAATATTTGACATTGCGAGCCTAGCATTACTCGATGAAATTTTACCTTTGATGGAAATTCAACAAAAACAACCTTTAGCGAATGGGCATTTTGAAATCATAACATTTGTGCAGGCAAAGGATTCAGATCAAATTTTGCTAAAACTACTACAAAAAAATGCCTCTATTAAATATTTGGCTAATGTCCATCACAAAAAAGAACAATTCTCTTCTCATTTTTAATAGGAGGTATCGAAAAAGATGAGCAGTTTATTGCGCTATCAATTTATCAATTATTTAAGAACCTATCAATACGTTCCACCTTTTACAATTTTCATCCTATGTCTTGTCGTTAACTATACGTTTGTGCCTAATCCAATATTAGATAGCTATTCATTTACATCGCTTATTCTGTTCTTTTTAATGGGCTGGTTTACTGTTACGTTATTTCATGCTGAGGATGAGGGGCAAAAGTTGATTACTACTCTTCATGCCAAAGGTCCAACACACTACAATATTGGCGTTTTCATTATTTGTGGCTTAATTGCTTTTAGCTTAAGTTGTGTTTCCGTCTTCTACCCGATTCTAATTGATGCATTTTTCGAAAAACCCAAACCAATACATATAGTATTAGGTTTCTTATCTCATTTTAGCTTATCGATTCTTGCTATTGCACTCACTGCCTTGTTCACAAGAGAGATTGTAAAAAATAGGCAAAATACTTGGTGGGGTGTCATAAGTATCCTAATTATTTCTGTCGTTATCGCTACTTTAAAAAATAATATTCACGCTGGTTTCCTGTGGCTACTACCGCCTGTTCATTTTTCACTAGAAATGATGAACGTTGGCGATCAAATAGAAGTAGTCCCTAACGTATTTTACTGGCATTTTGCTTGGATAATCATTTACGCATTCCTTATCATTGCATTATTTTTCTTCCTCGTTAACCGGAGAAGTAAATGATTTAGACTTTTTATTAAGGAGAGATCGTTTTAATGAAGAACATCAACGTTCTAATTGTGGAGGACGAAAATGATATTGCCAATATTATAAAGGATTACTTAAGCGTTCATCAGTTCGATTCACATATCGTAAGAACTGGCCATGAAGCTATCCTTTATTTGCAAGAATCCACTCCAGATTTCGTGATCCTTGATCTTTCTCTACCCGATTGTGATGGGATCGAAATATGCCGTAAAATCCGTGAACTTAGTAATGTGGCGATACTCATTTTAAGTGCTAGAGGGAGTGATACCGATAAAGTATTGGGGCTAGGATTTGGTGCGGATGATTATATGACTAAACCATTTTCACTAAGTGAGCTAGTCGCAAGAATTAATGCTCATTTACGAAGGCAGGATAGATGGCTTCAAGAACATGACGCTCAGAAGGATGTCATTCACATTGATAATTTCGTTATTAATAAGCAGGAATATCTTTTTTTGCGCGATAACAAGCCTATTTCCCTGTCAGCAAAAGAGTTTGAGTTATTATTTTTTCTAGCTAAAAATAGAAATCAAGTCTTCTCCAAAAGTCAGTTGCTTGATGCGGTGTGGGGTTATGACACCTATGGAGATGAAAATACAATTACAGTCTATATTAGACGGCTTCGAGAAAAAATTGAAATCAATCCTTCTCATCCTGTTTATCTTCAAACCGTTTGGGGAGTTGGTTATAAATTCAGTACATCCAATCACGTATAGGAGAATCAAATGTACTTAAAAAATTGGATCAACAAATGGATATGGATGCTTATCATCTGTGTTGGACTATTGTTTATAGCAACCCTTATACTATTCTTTGCTACTCACAAATCTCAAGAAGTATCAGAGGATCAATATGTAATTAATCAAATTCGATTATCCGTGAATCAGCTATTATTGTACATAGAAGATCATTTTTCAATTTTAGAACGAGATTCCGAGATACGTAGCAAGCTGCAACAAATGAGCGATGACCAGGAAATTGAAATTACAGTACTTCACCTCGATGGAAAAGTAATGTTCCATTCCATCGAGAAAGACGTTACATCTACGATTCAAATCAAAAATGATATACATTATGATTTATTTACATCACAACAAGAACCAGGGAAAATTAATATTGCTTTTCCTATCGTTAATGATGTGAGCCATGAACAGATAGGGAATGCTATTTTTTCTCTAAACAAAGATAGTCTATTCCCTTCCAAACCAAATTCAAATTACTTCTTCTTAGTAATTTTGATAGGCGCTCTGAGCTTCTTTATTATTTGCCTAGTCTTATATATGAACAGGAAGGTACAGAAAGACATTTTAACACCTTTACATGAGCTGAAAAAAAACACCGAGGAAATTATCAAAGGGAATTACGAACAAATGAGTAGCTATCCGAAATTAGATGAGCTTGGTGAATTGTATGCCGTATTTGATCAAATGCGATTAGAGATTAAACAATTAGTCATCCTCCAAAATGAACAAGAGCAAAATCAAAAAAAGCTCATATCAAGTATCTCTCATGATGTGAGAACACCTCTAACTACCATAAAAGCTTATTTGGACGCTATATCTGAGGGCGTTTGCCGAAATGAAGATTCACTTATGTCCTACATTCATATTATGCAGACGAATACGGAAAAAATGTCGAGGCTCATTGATGATTTATTTATTCATGCCTTAAAGGAACTCGGCCACATCCCCATCCATTTAAATGAACAATATAGCCGAGACGTCCTTACAAACATTTTGCAGCCGATTCAATATTATGTCCAAACAACCAATATTCATTTTATAAAACCTGCAATGATTCCTAATGTCCTTATTCAAGTAGATGAGGGTCGGCTAGAGCAGGTTATATCCAACCTTGTTACCAATGCACTAAAGCATACCTCCAATGGAGATACCATAACTATTACTACTTATATTGAAAATCAAACACTTTATATCCAAGTAATAGATAATGGCAATGGGATGCTTCCGGAAGATATGCCCTTTATTTTTGAACGTTACTTTAGAGGTCATCAACCCGAAAGAGAATCTGCTATTAAAAACGAAGGAGCGGGGCTTGGCCTATCCATTTGCCAGCATATTATGGAGGAACATTATGGTTCAATTTCATTTCATAGCAAGCACGAGGAAGGCACTACCTTTACACTAACACTCCCTATCTCGTAAAAAGACTCCCATTTTAGGTAGTCTTTTTATCGTTCATCGCTCTTTTCCTATATGCTAAACAGATTGAAAGGGTCAGTACACTACCAAAAAATGAATCGATGATACGGACAACCCATACGCCATAGCTGCTTAAAGGAATACCATTGATCAACTGCCAAAGACATACATAAACAAACGTTAGTAAAGCTAGTACACTCCAAAAAGCAAATTTTTTCTGAGGAGATACCGTGGGCACTTTATTATGTTTGATTAAAGATGCCCTGTAATACATATATCCAAAAATAAGCGTCATGCCTAACAATGTACTTCCATGCTGTAAAAACTTATAAATGGGGATATGAAATCCAAATAAAGTAAATGTTTGAGAAAGAAAACGAAGATTGGTCACCATAAGCCCATTTTGATGGGTAAATGAATCCCATATGACATGGGTTAGCATACCTAATAATGCTGAATAACAAAAAACAATAGTTTTCCATGTTTTAGTCCCTGCCACTTGATTGCTATTAAAATCCTGTAAAAATTCTGGTAAATGGCTCATGATTGGCTGATGGATAAACCGATGATAAATCAAGTAGATTATTAGAACGAGTGGAAGATTGAATAAAAAGAACCCTGCAAATGTATGGCCAATCTCTCCTATTGGCCGTCCCCTTAAAAAGTATTCGAAATCTGGAGACATACTACCTAATACCAAGGCAGAAAAATGAATATAGTTACTTTTTCGAGAAAAAGGTAGGACCGCTGCTGGATGAGCAAATGTTAATGGCATAACTTCCATCTCCTTTTATGACATCTTTCAAATCGATTATTACAACGTTTTTTAGTTGAAAAGGTTACTCCGACTGTAAGAATTTATTAATAATTTCATAAGGACTTACTAATAATTACATATTACACTAAAGAAAATGAATCAAAAGGAGCCCATACTATGGAAAAAGAAGTACTGATACGAGCACAAAATGTATGTAAAACCTATTCAACCGGTAGCGAACAATTCCATGCCATTAAAAATATGAATATTGATATTTATAAGGGGGATTTCACTGTTATTATGGGGAATTCCGGGTCTGGTAAGTCAACTCTTCTTTATCTTTTAAGTGGGCTTGATACGATCACGGCAGGTGAAATTTACTTTCAGGGTGAGAAACTAGATACCTTTTCAGAAAGAAAGTTAGCGACTTTTCGTTCAAAGAAGGTTGGTTATATCTATCAAAATAGCAATCTCATTCCTGATTTGACGCTGCTTGAAAATATCGCTCTCCCTGGATACATCGCCAAAACAAATAAAAAAGTAATTATCCAAAAAGCAGAACAGCTATTACATTTAATGGGTCTTGACAATCAACGAAATCGTTTACCTTCTCAAACATCAGGTGGTCAGCAACAACGAGCTGCTATTGCTAGAGCATTGGTCAATAATCCTGAAGTGCTTTTTGCGGATGAACCAACTGGTAGTTTAAATTACGATCAAGGTGTAGCCGTATTAGATATTTTAACTAATTTAAATAGAAATGGGCAATCTGTTGTTATGATAACACATGATATGAAGGCGGCTTGTCGTGCGAATCGTCTTATTATCATTCAAGATGGAAAAATAGATGGGATATTAAACTTCGAAAAATATGATCACCTTAACATACAAGAGCGAGAACATATTATCTTTTCTTATGTTGCTGGAAAGGAGTAGTCGATGTACGCAATTGTTACTCTTTGTTCCTCCTATTTAAGAAAAAGAAAATTGCAAAATAGTCTGATGGTTGTCCTTATTTTCCTATCAACGCTTTTACTCGCTACTTCTGTAACCATACTAAGTAATACGAACAATATTTTTGAAAAAGCCCATTCTGATTCAAATGGTGCCCATCAAATTTTAACAATGGGTGAAGATGTTCATAACCCTTTTGCCGTAAACCATTGGTGGCAGGAGCAGCAAGGGGTAACTTCCTCCGGTTTAATACCCTATAGAAATTTATCTGGAATCACTTTCAAAGGGAAAGAAATGCCCAATCTCTATTTATTTATGATGGATACACCAAGAACGCCTTCAATGATTGATCAATTATTATTTTCTGAGGGAGAAAAGCAAACATCTCCACCTAAAGGGACAATATGGATTCCTACCTCATTGGCAACAAGTGCTCACATTTCACTCGGCGATGCAATTGAATTTAATACAGGTGAGAGAACGTTTAGCTTAATGGTTTCAGGTATTGTAGTAGATATGCCGTATGGTGGACCCTTTACAACAAACGCTCGTATTTGGATGAACAATACTGACTACCAGCTGCATTTAACCTCTATGATCGGTTCTGAACAATACATGATGGCACTACGCTTTGACGATTATCAGCAAAGCTCCAACTATTGGCGTGATTTTGAAAACTATCTGCAAGGACCTTATCTTGAATCTAAAATGGAATATGAAGAAATAGCTTCTTTTTATTTAATTATTAATAAAATCATTGGCTTTATTATGATTGCCTTTGGTATAGCTATGCTTTTAGTATCTTTATTTATCATTGGTTTTAGCATTTCTGACGCCATTTTAACGAACTACAGAACAATTGGTGTTATGAAATCTCTCGGTCTATCGTCTCAAAAGATAAGTGCTACTTACGTATTGCAATTTGGCTTATTGTCTGCTTTCTCGATCATTCCTGGACTCATCGTAAGTAAATTTTTGTCCAGAATCATTATAGAAAGCTCCTTATCGTATCTTAAAGCCGGAAATCTTTTAGCAATTTACCAAGATACTCGACTTACCGTGCTGATTGCCCTCATTCTATTTGGTATTGTGCTACTCACCGCCTATTTCTACTCGAACAAGGCGCGGAAGGTGGAACCTGTCCAAGCAATCAAGTATGGCATGTCGGAAAGTGCAAATAGTAAAATAAATCGCCGTAGAAGCAGCTCGAGTAGACTATTTCGTTTATCTAATCTACCCATTCAACTTCAAATTGGACTGAAAAGCCTAACAAAGAATTTAAAAAGTTCCATCCTTATTATAGCGCTTACCTCTATAACGTCTGCCATACTCGTCTTTAGTGTGGTCATATTGAATAGTTTTATCTCTATCAAAGAAACTTCACCTTCGTGGGGGTATGATGCATCACATGTAATAGTAACTGTTTTTAATAAAGAGACATTTTCAAAACAACAATTTGAAGATTTTTTAATGGAAGATAAACGTATTAAAGATTATGCATGGTTGGATCAATTCACGGGAGTACTTCCTAACGACAACAATTCGCCATTAAATATCAGTGTTAATGTAATCGAGGGTAGCTTTGATACCGTTGGCTACGAAACCATGTTTGGACGTAATCCTATAAGTAAAAATGAGATAGCTATCGGCATTAATGTCGCGCGATCTTTAAATAAAAATACAGGAGATATTGTAGAAGTTTACATTGAGGGGAAGCAGCACTTTCTGATCATTACAGGCATCTATCAATCTATAGCAAATATGTCGAACTCGGCGAGAATTTCAGCAGATGTTATTAAAGTTTATAACGCTACCTATTCTGCTTCTGAAATTAGTATGATGAATCTATTTGATGATACATCCGCTCCTCAAATTGCCGAGGATTTGAATGCTCACTTTAAAAGTTCTATATCAGCAGTCACACAACAAGTATTACTAGATGCTGTTTTTAAAGAAGTTGTAGCAGTATTAATCATCCCACTTTCAACCGTTGGCATTTTATTTATCATCGTCACATGCATCATTATTTTTAGTGTATCGAGAATTAATGTTAGAAAAGAAAGTAGTACGTATGGAATTTATAAGTCCATTGGAATGACCTCTCCAAATATTAGGTGGTCGATTACATCCGGTATTTTAATCCTTTCTATATTCGGGGCAATCGGAGGAATTATTATCGGTATAAAATTAATTCCACTTGCTCTTCATTCGATCATTTTAGAATACGGCTTACTTGAACTTCCACTTGTGATCAACTGGCCGATGAGTATCGGAATAAGCCTGGTAAGTGTTATAGCAGCTTGTTTTGGCGGCTGGGTCTCTACCAAAGTTATAGCTAAGACTTCGCCTCGATTATTAATTGTGGAATAAAATTGGCCCCTACAAATTAGGGGCCATTTTCATGGAATGATTTCTGGAGGAAACGTAATTCACTAAACATCTACTTCCGATAGCACGACAATATTATTTCTTCGGAGTAAGGCAGTGGTTACGCCTTCCCCTACTATTTTCATACCATTGAACTCACCATTATAAATCGCTGCACTGCCACAGGACGGGCTATTTTCCTTCAAGACAACCTGTGTCGCCCCCACCTCTAGCGCTTTCTGTAAGGTCGCATATGCCCCCTTTATATAAAGCTCTGTGACATCACGGCCAGACCTTTCAATAACGGTAGCTTTGCCATCAAGAACATCTTCTCCATTGCCTCCCACTATTTCAGCAGGCTCACGAGGAGTTGAAAAACCTCCCATTAGCTCAGGACAAACGGTGATAGCCTTTTTCTCTAACACAAGCTTTTGTACTCTATCATCTATACAGTTCGTTCCGTTATAACGAACATTTAATCCTGCTAAACAAGCACTTATTAAAATCACTGCTAGCCCTCTCCCCTCTAGGATCATCGTTTATATTGAATAACATCATTTTAACATGTGTCGCTGAAAAATTACCAAGTGGCCTAGCATTTTCTCTGATACAATACTTATCAAAGCAGTTCTAAAATAGGGTTTAGCCATCGATATTGCTTTCTAAGAAATTGAAAAGGAATTTATAAAGAAAAGAAGGAGGAGTAGATTTTCGTGGAATTTACGATTTGTTTTCTAAAAAAGGGTGAGCACATCCTATTACTTAATAGAGACTATCCAACTTGGATGGGCGCATGGAATGGTGTAGGTGGTAAAATTGAACAAAATGAAACACCTTTAGCTGGTGCCCTAAGAGAAATTAAAGAAGAGACAGGTATTACGGTTGAGGATATTACTTATAAAGGTAAAATCACATGGACAGATGGGGTCATTGATTATGGCTGTATGTATGCGTTTATAGCAGAAATTCCTGATTCATTTACATATGTTACACCGATAAAGGTTGCAGAGGGCATTCTTGATTGGAAAGAGCTTAAATGGATTTTCCACCCTGAAAATGTAGGCATTGCGGATTTAAAGTATTATTTGCCTACAATGCTTAATGAACCAACGAACTACGAATACATCTTTACTTATCAAGACAAAAAATTAGTCAATATCTCTTCAACACCGATTGAACAAACATCTAAAGTATAATAAATTACTAAGCCCCGTCTATGTAAAAAGTACATGACGAGGCTTGTTTACTTAATATCTTGGCTTTGCGAAACGCATTCGACACATTGACCAATGTAACGTTGTATGCTGAATTTCATCATGAATGTCCCATAGGCTATCTACTATTCTTAATTCGACATTACGTTCTAGCAATGCACTACATATATCATCGATTTCAAATAACGCAATAGGAATTTGAGCAGTTTCACTAACCGAATAGCCCGCATTTTCATCCTGTAGCGTAAATCCGTCTCCCTCAAACTCATATAAGTATAGTCTTGTATTTTTCAATACCTCCAACCATTTGCGTTCAATAACCACGACATGAGGCGCTGTTGTGAGATAATGCTGTCTGTCCTGCTCTGTAGTTTGACTCCCAGCACGAAAACAAACACGCGGACAATCTCTCGGAGTTAAATAATTAGGCAAGCATCTCTCGTTGATCGCCCATACAAGACCTTTACTGGCATCTAAATCTGGTCGCTCAGGTATACGAGGATGAAAAATCGTTATCGTAGGGTCTTCACTAACATGAAATAATCTCATGGGCTCTCCTCCTTATTTTTTCAACTTAAATACAATAAAATCAGCACAATGCAAATCCTCCTCAAATTGAGGATACTTCTCAAGCATCTCTTGTGACGGTCTGGGCTCTACAATTTTTTCTATATGAAAGCCAGCTTCCGTAATTGCTTCCACATAGCTTGTTAGTGTGCGATGAAACAATATAAGCGGTGGGTCAGAAGATAGTTGTTGATAAACGCCTTCATAAAAGTAACGCTGTACCTTCCAATACTGCTGATCCAGCTGCTCATGTCTAATCCATCCACTATTTGGCGTGACAAAGCAGGGATGCAATATTGAAAAAATAAAAGTGCTATTCGGCTTTAAAAGACGATACATCTCACGTATTGTGGCACGATAATCCTCTAAATCTTGGAGAACCATATTTGAAACGATACGATCAAATTGGTTGTCTGCTAAGAACGCTAAATTTTCACAATTACCATAAAAAAATTGGACTGGCAACTGCTGCGGTGTTCTTTCCATAGCAATGTCCAGCATTTTTTGTGAAAAATCAACAGCCGTTACGATAGCCCCTTTTTTCACTAGTAATCTACTTAAGTATCCTTCGCCACACCCCGCATCTAATATATGCTTTCCATTCACCTCTTCCAGTAAAGAAAAGATAGTGGGATTTAATAGTACTTCACGATGAGTATCACCATACTCATTATAATTAGCCGTATACCTTTCCGCATATTGATTCCAACGTTTAATGGCTTGTTCTGTATCCATAAAAATACCTCTTTTCAATGTAAATTCGTAACGTTACGTCCCTTGTGCACTTGTCTATTTTTCCATATAAAGAAAAAAATATATAGACTTTTATTTAATTTTTTAATATCATTTAGATAGAGGCACGCCTTCTTTAAGTAAATGACTAAAGCCAGAAATCCATATAGGATTTCTGGCTTTTATGCTTTATATAGAAATGGTATGTTCAGCAACGGCTTCTTTTTTAATGGTTAGCCATCTGCCCACTAACATCACAAGTAATGCCAAAAAGACGATTATTCCCGCAAAGACTAGTGCTGCCTTATAGCTAGTATAAATATCGACCAACTGTCCTGCGACAATAGGTCCAATTATTTGTCCAAATGCATAAAACGTTGTTAGTAATGATACAACAAATCCGCTCTGTGTAGGAAAAAGTTGCCGTGCATAGGAAGTAGTCAGTGTCACAATACCTACAAAGGTTAGACCGAATAAAAATGATGCTAGCAATACACTCCATACAGTTTGTGAAAATACAGGTAACAAGATGCCTACTACTTGAAGTATGTATGCCACAAATAAAATTTTTATTGCTGAAAACTTCTCTAATAAGATCGTCCAAACAGGTGCTGACGGTATTGCCGCTAATCCTACAATGACCCAGCTATACGAGGAGTACGCTTGGAGAGAAGGAATATTATGAATAATATCAACTAAAAAAGTACCAGTAATAATATAGCCAAGCCCCTCAAGTCCATATGACAGAATAAGCCATGGCATAAAGCCCTTTGTCATTTTCGTATTAGAAGATTGTGCTACTTTTAAAGTATCTTGAATCTCTAAACCTCTCCATAAAATAGTAGTAATCAGTAAAAAAACAACTGATAGTATGCCTAGTCCTAACCATGTTCCTTGCCATGCAAGTCTCGCTTCAATAAGAGGAACGCATATACCTGAAATGGCAATCCCTAGCCCTATACCACTAAATACATAGCCCGACCATCGGGATAGTGAGTGTTTCGCCAAATAATCCATGACAATACTAGACGTTAAAACAAAAATTAGTCCACCTGTAATACCAGCGATTAATCGGAGAATTAACCATATACTATACAGATCAATCAAACCCATTAATCCAACTGATAGGACATTAAAAATAACACATACCATTAAAAATTGTTTACGCTGACGATGAATAAAGCCTGCCCATAGTGCCCCAATGAAATAGCCAATATAATTACTTGAAGCTAAAAACCCAGCAACTTCTAAAGAAAATCCTACATCCTGTCGCATAAACGGTAGAATCGGCGTAAAAGCAAATCGACTAATCCCCATAGCGATGACGAGTAATAAAATTCCTCCCAAAACAATTCCCATATGTTGGCGATTCATAGTGCCCCCCCCTTTTCCCTATTGTAATATACAGGATACCGAGCCAAAATTAATAAATCTAATATATAATCTATATAAAATCATAAAAATAATTTATAAAAGGTGTGTCTATCATGAATCTACATGCACTGCGGTTATTTACAAAGGTAGCCGAGCTCAATAGTGTTTCCAAAGCTGCGCAAGCCCTTATGATTAGTCAGCCCGCTGTAACCATTCAAATTAGAAATTTAGAAAAAGAACTAGGTTTAACATTGCTAGAATCAAAAGGTAGAGGTATTACACTAACTCAGAGCGGTGCCTTTTTATATAAACAAGCACAGCGCTTATTTGATTTAGAAATAGATATCGAAAATAAAGTAGAACAGTTAAAAAATACCGGCCATGAGGAATTACAAATTGCTTCCACACATGTGCCCTCTCATTTTTTATTACCTAAATTATTAGCCCATTTTAAACAAGTCTACCCAACTACGCATATTCATTTAAAAACAGCTAATTCACAGCAAGTAATAGAGGAGTTACTCCATTATAAAGCAGATTTAGCCTTTATCGTTAAAGAAGATGGTCATCACCCTGATATTCATTACCAATTTCTGATGAATTTAGATTATTGGTTTATTGTGCCATACAATCACTCATTAGCCGGTCAAACGGTTTCACTTTCCGAACTCATGCAACAGCCCTTTGTCACAAGAGAAGATGGTAGCTCCACAAAGGAATATTTAAATGCATTATGTAAAGTACATAAGATACCCCCACCTAAAGTGGGACTACAACTAGATGGAATCAATGAGTCCATTCATGCAATTGCAGCTGGTTTCGGGACGATGCTTGCCCCGTCTATAGCAGCATCCAGCTTTATTCAGCAGCAACAAATAGCACGAGTGTTGATTAAAGAAATAGACATTCAGCGCCCGATTTATCTTTGTACACGGAAAAATGAACAACATCATTCTTCTTCTTTTAATAACTTTCTTCATATCATTAATGAAACAATCTCTTAGAGAAATGGCACTCTGGCACCAAAAAAGAGTGCCTTTTTTCTATCTTTCATCGTCTGTCAAAGCTGTAAAAATGTAGGCTGAGCCATCCATTCACCTCTAACTATCCGCTATTATTATTCGTTTTTTTATAGACTTAATAGTTTAAATAGCCTATAATAATCCGTGTTATTATCAATAAACGAACATTAAGGTGGTTTTTATGGCTGAATATACGCAAATTTTCAAAGGAACAGCTTTTACTAGTAAATCTGCTACTGAAGTTCAGATTTTAAAAGATTATTTATTTTTCATTAATGCAGATGGCATGATTGAAAAAACAGTCTCTCCTGAACATGCTGATTACCAACAACTATTAACTACATACCAACAACATAAACATTTTCATCAATTAGATGAAGGTCAATATTTCTTACCAGGATTTGTCGACTTGCATGTACATGCACCACAATGGGCGCAATCTGGTACAGCTTTAGACATACCACTTTACGATTGGCTGAACACATACACCTTCCCTATCGAATCAAAATTTTCGGATTTAGTATTTGCTCAAGAGGTATACGAAGACTTAGTGAGCACACTCCTTGCTAACGGCACTACAACATCCTTATATTTCGCGACGGTTCATAAAGAGGCTAGTATTCTTTTAGCAAAAATTTGTGCTGAAAAGGGGCAACGAGGATTAGTCGGAAAAGTGGTGATGGATGATCCTGAACAAAATCCTCATTTTTACCGAGATGCTACTACACTAACAGCTCTTGCTGATACAGAAGAATTCATTTTAGCTGTTAAGGAATTGGCAAAGACAACTAAGCAAGGTGTATATCCTGTTGTCACTCCTCGCTTCATTCCAAGTTGTACCGACAATGCTTTAAAGGGCTTAGGGGAATTAGCAGCAAAATACAATACACATATCCAATCTCACTGTAGCGAAAGTGATTGGGAACATGGCTACGTCAAGGAAAGATTCCACAAAAATGATGCTGAAGCTCTCCATGATTTTGGTTTATTAGGCGACAAATCTGTTATGGCCCATTGTAATTTTCTAAGCGATGATGATGCACGATTATTTGCAGAGACAGGCACAGCTATCGGTCATTGCCCAATTTCTAATGCCTATTTTGCCAATAGCGTTATTCCCATTTCCCGATTCCATGCACTCGGGGTTGATATTGGATTAGGTTCAGATATATCAGGCGGATTTTCGCCTAGCCTTTTCGATAATGCAAGACAGGCTGTCATGTCATCAAGAATGCTTGAGGATGGTGTAGATACAGCAATCGCAGCCAATAAACGTGGTGTTCCAAATTCACGTATTACGATTAATGAAGCCTTTTATCTAGCGACAGCTGGTGGCGGTGAAAGCTTAAGCCTACCAATTGGTCGTTTACAGGAAAATTATACATGGGATGCACAAATCATAGATACAAAGACCCATTCTGCAAAGCTTCCGATTTTTGATAGTCAAGAAGCTTTACACGAGATTTTCCAAAAAGTGATGTATCTTGTCCGTCCTGAAAATATCCGTGAAGTTTGGGTCCAAGGGAATAAAGTTCATTCAAGGGACTAATGATTCACCAACTGTCTATTAAAAATTTATCATTATGAGGTGCACATCTTCGTGGAAACGCAACAAAGCAAACTAACTAATACAACGAGAAAAACAACAAAATTAACCGTACTACCAGATGAAAAAGTTTCGATTGGTCAAACAGCGCTACTAGGTTTACAGCATGTCATGGCAATGGATGTTTACGTTGTCCCATTTTTAATCGCCATGCTAATTGGCTTACAAACTGGTCAAGCCAGTGCATTAATCCAATCAACCTTTATTGCTGCAGGGCTTGCAACTATTATACAAACACATTTCTGCATGAAATTACCAATGGCACAAGGTCCTTCTTATGTTCCGCTAGGAGCCATCGTTGGTATTTACGCAGCAAGTGGTAGTGGGGATTTAGGATGGAGCACAATATTAGGCGCAAGCTTAGTTGGTGCCATTTTAGTAATTATTTTAGGCTACACAGGTATCTTCAATAAAATTGTACAAACATTTATTCCGCCAATTGTAGGGGGAACAATTATTTTTGTTGTTGGTCTATCGTTAATGCCTGTCGGTTTAAGCGATAATATTTTTAATGGAGCAGGTGCATCCATTCAACAAAATATTTATTTAGCGTTGATTTCAGCAGTTGTATTAATGATTTGTGTGATGTTAGGTACAGTCTTCCATCAAAAGGGGCGCCTATTCCGTATTGGCTCCGTTATTATTGCTTTAATAGTCGGTAGTATTGCTGCAAATATGATGGGAGTTTTAAATTTATCAGCTGTCTCACAAGCAAAATGGTTTAGTATGCCTCAAATTCCTTTCGCTGATTTCAGCTTTAGTTTTAATATTTCTGCCATTGTTACAATGGTCATTATTTATATTGTCTTAATGGCGGAAACAACTGGAACATGGTTTGCTATTAGTAATGTCATCGACAAACCTTTAACAGATAAGCAAATTAATCGCGGTGTTGTCGGTGAAGGTATTGGCTGTTTTATTGCTTCATTACTAGGTTCTACACCAGTAACTGGTTACTCAACAAATGCAGGGGTAATTTCCATTACAGGAATTGCTAGTCGTCGCGTATTTATCGCTGCGGGTATTTGGTTTATTGTTTTTGGCTTCTCTGGTAAATTAGCAGCGCTCATTTCAGCAATTCCATCTGCTGTCATCGGAGGAGTGTTTGTCATTGTATGCGGCATTATTGCTATTAGTGGTTTACAGGTCATGAAAAATGAACATATTGGCGAAAAGGAAATGTATGTAATTGCTATTCCAGTCATTTTAACGTTAGCACTGACATTATTACCAGATGATTTCTTGTATTCATTACCGACAACTGTTCAATATTTATTCGGCTCACCAATTGCCACAGCTGCACTTGTAGCCATTGTCCTCAATAAAATACTACCACGCTCAAAATAATCAACATGTACAACCCACTTTCACTATTGGTGAGCGAGGGGTTGTACATGTTTAATTTTTCAAAAATTTCTGTTTCATTTTCTAGCAATCTGTTATACTTGAGCAAAAAAGTAGGGATTATTATGGTATATGATGTCATTATAGTTGGGGCAGGCTCTATGGGGATGGCGGCAGGTTATTATTTATCGATGGTAGGAAAAAATGTCTTGATGCTGGATGCTTTTGATCCCCCACATGAGGAAGGTAGCCATCATGGAGAGACAAGAATTATTCGCTTTGCCTATGGGGAGGGAGCTAGCTATGTACCTTTCGTTAAAAGAGCCGGTGAGCTATGGCAGGAGCTCGAATCTTTAGCAGATGAAAACTTATTTTTACAAACTGGGGTAGTAAATATCGGAGAACCAACCTGCAGTTTTATTCAAAATGTAAAAGCCAGTGCTACACTTCATGAATTAGCACTCGAACACTATTCAGCAGCTGAAGCCATGAACAAGTGGCCTGGATTATCTTTATCGGCCAATTTGGTGGCATGCTTTGAGCCGACAGCTGGTGTCCTTCGAGTTGAAGCATGTATTCGAGCCTATAAAAAGCTAGCTTTGGAAGCTGGGGCACACTTACAGACAAATGAAAAAGTTGTTGGCATCCAAGCTGGAGAAATTGTGCAAGTTCAAACGGCCAATCAAGTCTATGAGGCAAAGCAATTAATTGTCACTACAGGGGCATGGGCAACCGAGCTACTTCAAACGCTGGACATCGCCCTTCCTGTTACACCAACGCGAAAAACCTTTGCATGGTTCGAAGCGGATGAACAGCTTTATAGTGAAGGGGTCTTTCCAGCCTATTGCTTTGAATTCGCCGATTCCTCTTACTATGGCTTCCCTAGTATTGATGGTGCAGGACTAAAGCTAGGTCGACATGATGGTGGCGAAGAAATAAATCCAAATAGGCCTCTTCATCCATTCGATGACAATGATCGTGCAGATTTACAACATTTCATTCAGCAATTTATGCCTCGGCATGGAGCATTAAAATACGGGAAAACGTGCAAATATTCCATGACGCCAGATGAAGATTTCATCATTGATTTCTTACCTACTCATCAAAATATTATAATTGCGGCAGGGTTTTCAGGTCATGGCTTTAAATTTAGCAGTGCCGTTGGAGAAGCTCTCGCAGAATTAACGTTACATGGTGAATGTAAGCAAAATTTAACACGCTTCCAGCTTAATCGATTTCATTAATTTTGAATACATGTAGGAAAAAATCAATATCCGGCATTAATTGGATGCTTCGTCATAAAGCAGATTGGGACGTAAGGCAGCAATCCCAGTCGTGGAAATGAGCGACGTTACTCTATTTCATTCTAAATCAATCTACTATTTCATTTTTATTGACTAAAGAGAACCCCAAACAGGTAACTTTATCAGTCACTATTTGGGGTTCAACCATATAAAAAATCTTACGCTTCAATAAGTGCTAAAAAATCCTGCCAATGATGCAATCTTGGTAACTCAACATGCTGATTATAAGATTGATTTTTTAAAATTACTTTTGTCTGTATATTGTGAAGTGTTTCCAGCACTGCTGGTTTATCATCTACATAAACATCTAAAGCAAGCTCTTTTATTATCGCTACCTTCTCGGCATCTTGCATGCCACAGAAAAAATGGCCCTCTTTTATCGGAAATCCTTGTGCTTCCATCCATTCTTTTGTTTGCTTACAAAATTGCTTCGGACGAGAGGTAATGTAGTAAATATCATGGCCATGATCCGCTAAAGCTTGCAACATTGTTAATGACCCTTCAAAAGAAGGACAGTTCGTAAAATAAATCTCTTCTAATGAACTGTTCCACATCCCTGCTCCCTCTGCATCTGATAAGCCAAATGGCTCATGAATTTCAACTCTTTTTAGCGTATCAAAAATATCAATTGGAATATTTTTTCCCATTTTTTTATTGTAAATGGCAAAGGCATGTGCCCGTAAATCTATTAGTGTATCATCAATGTCAAAACCAAATTTCATTAGGTGTTACTTCCTTTCATGATGCTCTATTGACAAAATGAGCAGAAAAAGTTTGTTCCCTCTCTATTTGTACTGCTAAAACATCCTCAATAGCTTGCTCTCGCATAAGCTGAAAATCTTGAACATTAAAATGAGCTAATGAATCTTTATTTAATAGAGATGCCAAACAATCAGCATCTTTTAACGCACTGTTCAGGCCAAATGCTCCGGTCGGCGTCATCGTATGGACCGCATCACCTAATAGCACAAGACCTTGCGTACCCCAACAGCTACAGTGGCAGCTGAAAACATCTAACAGCACAAAATCTTTCCAAGACTGAATATGCTCCCTTACTGGCTCAGATAATGCAGGAAATTGCATGGTAAGCTGTTGGATAAAAGGTGTAAATGATTGTTTTCGGAGCTGTGAATAGCTCCCCTGTTCAATATTCCATCCAATTTGAATAAAGCCACCAACTTGCGTGAACAATGATAGTTGCTTATCTCCGATTAATGCCATTTTAATAGAGGGCTCCCAGCCTGAAGGAGCTGGAATTTTAGCCCATAGTAAGTCAAAGCCATGTTTTTGTTTTTGAACATCAATATGTGCTGCCTTACGAATCGTAGAATAGCGTCCATCAGCACCAATTATTAGTTGACTATTGATCTTTATGGTTGTTCCATCTTTTATTGCAATGACGCCTTTATAATTACCTGGTGCGTCCTGAATGAGCTCCGTTACCTTCGTATGTAGCAGGCAAGTAAAGTGAGAGTATAGCAGCGCTTTTTGTAAAATTCCCTTTAATAAATTTGCTTGAGGTACATGAATTCCAAGATGACCGACTGAGTCATTAGGAAAAATTGTTTTAAAGGCATTACCATCTGCGTAATATTCTAGCTTCTCCATACGTAATAAGCCAAGCGACTCGACTGCTTCGAAAAGTTGATGACTTTTTAAAACAGCCTCGCCTTCTTCATTTAAATGTTCGCCACGAAAAGACTTACCTAAGGCCGCATTTTGCTCTAGTAGAATGACCGAAAGCCCTTTTTTGACCAGTAAATAAGATAAAAGTGCCCCAGCTGGTCCAGCCCCTACTATACAAACATCCGCTTCATAGCTCAATTTCCTTCACCTTGCTTTGGATAAGCGATGATACGTAAATCCTCGCCTACCTTATCAAATGAGGCGAATTCAATATCCCATGCCTCGCTCATTAAAGAGGGGTTATAGCCCGCAAATGGCGTTAAGGATAAATTCCCTCCTAGAACCTTTGGCGCTATATAAATCACATACTTGTCAATGGCACCTTGCTGTAAAAATGAAGCATTCACTTTACTACCACCTTCTAGCAAAATATCTGTAATGCCGTGTTCATAAAGTCTTGCAAGCATTTCATCAATATTTAGCCCATGTTCGTTCTTCTCAATAGGTAAAACTGCGAGGCCTTTATTAGTAAATGAATCGACCTTTTCTTGGCTAACCTCATTGCTACAAACTAGAATTGTTGGGGCTTCTTCCGTATTGATCACATTCGCATCAAGCGGTGTACGTAATAAACTATCCATAATGATACGTGTTGGGTTTTTCCCAAAGCCATCGCTTAATCTTGTTGTTAAAGATGGATTGTCAGCGATGACTGTACCAACACCAACTAGAATGCCATCTACCTCGTGGCGAATATGGTGGACATCCTCACGTGCAGCATCACCTGTTACCCATTTAGAATGACCTGTATGCGTAGCAATTTTCCCATCTACAGTCATAGCAAATTTTGAAATTACAAACGGTCTTTTAGTTAGCATGTTATGGATAAAGCGTTCATTTAAACGGCGTGCTTGTTGCTCCAAAACACCGACCTCCACTGCTATACCTGCATCGCGCAGCAATTGAATGCCACGACCTGCTACAGTAGGATTAGGATCTTGCATGGCAACCACAACTCGACTAACGCCCGATTCCTTCACTAGATTCGCACAAGGAGGCGTTTTACCAAAATGTGAACAAGGTTCAAGCGTGACATATAGTGTAGCATTCTGTGCATGTTCGCCAGCCATACGAAAAGCATGAACTTCTGCATGTGGTTCGCCTGCTTTTCTGTGTAAACCAGTACCTACAATGATGTCATTTTTGACAATTACCGCCCCGACAAGTGGATTAGGGTTTGTATTACCTTTTGCACTAGCTGCTAGGTCTAGAGCTAGTTGCATGTATTTTTCGTCTTTATTAGTCATGGTCGCCACCTCCACTTATTGTTTTTCTCGTAAATGTCCAGATTTCTCAACCTTCGTTTCCAAATAAAAACGATTCGTTTCCGTTAAGCCACCCCATAAAGGAACATGCCCTTCTGCCGCCAAGCCTCGAGCCTGTAAAGCAGCCAATTTTTTAGGATTATTTGTAATAAGCGTCACAGGCTTTGCACGTAGAGTAGCTAAAACTGCAAGTGCTTCTTCATATGAACGAGTATCATCAGGGAAGCCGAGTGCATGGTTTGCCTCTACTGTATCTAGCCCTTCTTCTTGTAATAAATAAGCGAGTGATTTAGAGAATAAACCAATGCCTCGCCCTTCATGATCAGCTAAATAAAAAATAGCTCCACAGCCGTGCTCTACAATCATTTTCATAGATTCATGCAATTGATACCCACAATCACAGCGCTGACTGCCAAATATGTCACCTGTGTGACAAATACTATGCATACGGATTAAAGCATCTTCTGAATGGGTAAAATCACCATATACAAGAACTGATGATTGCTGTAAAAAAGCCAAATTGGCTGTAGCTAAGCCATCAATGATTTCTTCTTTTGATACATTCACATCTACTGTAAGCCAGTTATACCACTGAAAAGTAGCAGAAAAGTCACCTTGTTTAACGGGCAAATTCACAGGACCAACTAGGCAAATATTTTCTGTATTCGTGTGCTTTATAACTGTCATTTTATCTTTCACTATGTCCATAATTTTAGTAGTAATTGTCATATTAATCTCCAACCTTCTATAGGAAACAGTTGGTTAAAAACACCAACTGAGCACATGTATTTTCACAACGCTTACATAACGTAACTTAGTTTATAATAATAACTAAAAAGTGTCAAACAACGGCTACTATCCTATGATTTTTAATAGTAGATACAAAAATTTTAGCATTACTTTTTTATCATATACTACTAGCTTATGGAGATGCTATTTTTTCTGTGCAGGCTAGTCTATAATAAGCTGTGGTACCGTAATGACGAAAGGAAGTTTAAAATGAACTTAGAAAAAACTGTGCAACTGAAGCAGCCAAAATATCAACAAATTGCTATCGACCTTGCCTCCAAGATCGTAGAAAGAAAATACCGCATCGGCGATAAAATATATGCAAGATCCTCTCTTGCAAGTCAATATAATGTGTCTGCTGAGACTGCTAGAAGAGCAATCGCTGTTTTACAAGACTTAGAAATTGTAGAGGCATCGAAAGGTAGCGGTGTAATTATTAAGTCGTATGAAAAAGCAGCGCATTTTGTCCGACAATTTCATGACGTTCAATCCATTCACGAAATACAAAATGACCTTCTGACAAGTATTCAAAAGCAACAGCATGAATTAATAAATTTACAAGACAAGGCAAAGCAGCTAATTAGTCGTACGGAGCATTTCCGTTCAGTAAATCCATTTATTCCTTATCAATTGGAAATGACTGCTGAAAGCCCAGGCATTCATCAAACTGTACAAGCCTTAAACTTTTGGCAAAATACATCAAGTACTATCGTCGGTATTCGTCGCGGTAATGAATTATTACTATCACCTGGTCCTTATGTATCATTCGAAGAAGGTGACATTATTTATTTTGTTGGAAATGATGAAAGCTTCGCTAGAGTACAAAGCTTTTTATACCCAAATTAAAAACCGTTTAAGCGCTGATATCACAGCGTTTAAGCGGTTTTTTTCTTATTGGTCAGTTTGACAAAAGTAACAACTCTTTGTTACAGTAAGGTTGTTACTTGTTTATTTTTGGGTATCACTATCCTCAAATAGTAATAATCTACGAAAGGAGTGCTTCTATGGAAAAATTAAAAGTAGAACACGTATCTAAAGTGTTTGGCAAACATATTCCCCAAGCACTAGAACTCGTCAAGAAACAAAAAAGTAAAACTGATATCTTAAAAGAAACAGGTGCAACTGTTGGTGTATACGATGCAAGCTTTACAGTTAACGAAGGAGAAATCTTCGTTATTATGGGATTGTCAGGAAGCGGTAAATCAACATTAATACGGCTCTTAAACCGCCTTATTGAACCAACGAGCGGAAATATATATATCGATGGAGAAAATATTTCTAAAATGGGTAAAGAAAGTTTACGGACTGTAAGAAGAAACAAAATGAGCATGGTTTTCCAAAACTTCGGTTTATTCCCTCATCGTACATTACTTCAAAACACCGAATACGGCCTTGAAATCCGAGGCATTTCAAAGGAAGAACGCCAAGCAAAAGCAGAACAAGCTCTTGAAAATGCTGGATTACTCGCTTATAAAGATCAATACCCAAGTCAATTATCGGGTGGTATGCAGCAACGTGTTGGATTAGCGCGTGCTCTTGCCAATGATCCTGAAATTTTATTAATGGATGAAGCTTTTTCAGCATTAGATCCATTGATTCGTAAAGAAATGCAAGATGAGCTACTCGACCTACAACAAAAGGTCAAAAAAACAATTTTATTTATCACTCATGATCTGAATGAAGCATTACGCATTGGGGATCGAATCGCTATTATGAAGGATGGCTCTATCATTCAGATTGGTACGGGAGAAGAAATATTAACCAACCCAGCAAATGATTATGTCAAAACATTCGTGGAAGATGTGGACCGCTCTAAAGTATTGACGGCTGAAAATGTCATGGTGCGACCTGTGTATGTCAACGTAGATTTAGACGGCCCTAAAGTAGCACTAAAACGTATGCGACAAGAAGCTGTTAGTTTATTAATGGCCGTCGACAAAAACCGACATTTAAAAGGCTTTATTACAGCAGACGACGCATTAGCTTCAGCTAAGAAGCAAGAGCAAACCGTTCATTCGATTGTGCAATCAGAAGTGTTAACAGTTCCGCCAGACATGCTATTACAGGATATATTAGGGATGATTTATAATTCACCTACTCCTATTGCCGTTGTAAAAGATGGTCGCTTGCTTGGTGTACTGATTAGAGGCGTTGTCATCCAAGCACTTTCAACGAGTGATGAGGAGGCCGATGTACATGAATAATTTTTTAGATAATATTCCAACAATACCACTAGCTCCATGGGTAGAATCAGCTATGGACTGGTTGACGAGTAATTTTTCAGCGTTCTTTAACTCGATTCAGCAATTTGGAAAACTACTCATGAATCAGGTCACTGATTTGTTAAATAGTATCCCAGCCATTATTTTAATTTTACTTGTCGTTGTTTTTGCCTTTTATGCAACTGGTAAAAAATTCGGGCTTGCCTCATTTTCATTAATAGGCTTGTTGTTTATCTATAATCAAGGTCTTTGGACAAATCTGATGGAAACAACCACGCTCGTCATCTTTTCAAGTATTATTTCCATCATCATTGGTATTCCACTTGGGATTCTCATGTCGAAGTCTACAATCGCTGAAAGTATTATTAAACCAATACTCGATTTCATGCAAACAATGCCTGGCTTTGTCTACCTCATCCCGGCCGTTGCCTTTTTCGGCATAGGAATTGTACCTGGTGTCTTCGCATCCGTTATATTTGCTTTACCACCAACTGTACGTATGACGAACCTTGGTATTCGTCAGGTACCTAAAGAATTAGTGGAAGCCGCAGACTCTTACGGTAGTACGGCTAGTCAAAAACTATTTAAAGTAGAAATCCCACTTGCTAAATCAACAATTATGGCAGGTATTAACCAAACTGTAATGCTATCCCTTTCTATGGTAGTCATCGCCTCGATGATTGGTGCTCCAGGTTTAGGACGTGAAGTCTTAACAGCCCTACAACGTACACAGGTTGGGAATGGTTTCGTTGCAGGCTTAGGTTTAGTTATTTTTGCCATTATTATTGACCGTTTAACACAAAGCTTCAATAAAAAGAAAGCCTTATAAAATTAGAGTTTATTAGAGTTTATTTTCTTGCCATGAAGGCAGTTTAATAGATAGAAATGATGTACAGAAAGGGAGATTAGATGAAACTGAAAACACTATCGAAATTAGGAATGGCTTTAGGTTTAGGCTTCATGCTCGCTGCATGTAGTGGAGAAGACTCGGGTTCTGGAAAAAATAGTGATTCTAAGGAGGTAAATTTAGCCTATGTAGAGTGGGATACTGAAATCGCCTCTACAAATGTAGTGGGGCAAGTCCTTGAAGATTTAGGCTATGATGTGACATTAACTCCTTTAGATAATGCCATTATGTGGGAAGCAGTTTCTAAAGGCGAGGCAGACGGCATGGTCGCTGCATGGTTACCACATACACATGAATCACAATATGAAAAATATAAAGATAAATTAGATGAGCTTGGCGAAAACCTTGCTGGCGCAAAAATCGGCTTAGTTGTACCAAGCTATATGAAAGCAAACTCTATTGAAGATTTAACAGATGAAGCTGATCGTACAATTACTGGTATCGAGCCTGGTGCTGGTATAACAGCAGCAACTGAAAAAGCATTAGATGAATATGATAGTTTAGCAGATTGGAATTTTGTTACTTCTTCGTCTGGTGCAATGACTACTTCTTTAGCTAAAGCTTTGAAAGAAAAGGAAGAAATTATTGTTACTGGTTGGTCACCACACTGGAAATTTGCTAAATATGATCTTAAATATTTAGAAGATCCAAAAGGTGTTTACGGTGGCGAAGAAACAATCAATACTTTTGTTCGTAAAGGTTTAAAAGAGGATTTACCTGAAGTGTATTCAGTGTTAGACAACTTTCACTGGACAGCAGAAGATTTAGAAAGCGTTATGCTAGAAGTAATGGATGGTAAAGATCCAAAAGACGCTGCTAAAGAATGGATTGAAGCAAATCCAGAAAAAGTAGCTGAATGGACAAAAGATGTAAAAAAATAATGTAAAAAAATGCACTTCCTTTGTTTCAACTGGAAGTGCATTTTTTATATGCTTCTTTTATGACAATATTTTCAACATGACGGCTGCTCCTAGAACAAGCACTATACAAACAATTCTTCTCCAATCCTTTGATTCATTAAAGAAGAACATTCCTAGCACGGCTCCTCCAGCCGCACCAATTCCTGTCCAAATTGCATAAGCAGTACCCATTGGTAAGGTTTCCATAGCATACGCAAGGCCTGCAAAGCTTAATGTAAATGCAAATATCAATAATCCCAAGTTTTTTTTATTTTTTTCGTTATTATATTTACTAATCATATAGACACCCATCATCTCACATAGGCCTGCAATTATTAATGCCATCCATGCCATTATTCAGTCACCTCTTTTTCCTTCGGCTCTCCTGTCACAAGCTTTAAGCCTACAACCCCTGCCAATAAAACAACAATACATAGTATTTTTGCTAGCTTCCATGGCTCTCCAAACAGCAAACTATCCGCGCATACTGTGCCGGCTGTCCCTAAGCCTACAAAAATCGCATATACCGTACCAACTGGTAAGTGCTCTCCCGCTTTAATAAGCAAATAAAAACTAACATAGATTGCAATTGCAGTGCCTATCCATTCCCACACAGTTGAAGCATGCTTTAAACCAATGACCCAACCTACTTCAAAGCAAGCAGCGATAATGACACTTAACCAATGCTTATTCATAAAAAATCCCTCCATTTTATAGGACACGATGAATACTACCTTGATGACTATCCTTTCTCAGCTTTCGCCAAATTGCATGATTTTAGCCAAGCAAAAAAGCCTAGAAGAAACTGTCCTTCGACAGTATCTCCCAGGCTTTTATCCCTCCGTGTCACAAAAAAAATTGTGGTTTTCTCTCGGACCAGACTAGCATCAGCTACGGAACCCTAGAAAACTTTACAATATTTTATTAAGCTTAGTATAGCAAACTATTTAATAATTTTCCACTGGAACATAGCCGACTTTTTCTACTAATGCTTGACCTTCATCGGTAAGTATCCAATCGATTAGCTTTTGAACATTTTCATTTTCTGTCCCTGCTGTGACTGCATAAAACTCGGATACTAAAGGATAAGTTCCATTTCGAATATTCTCTTTAGTTGGAGCCACTCCATCAATGGATAATAATTTGATTTTTTTATTTTGAACCATCTCTGTCGAATAATATCTAAACGTATAGCCCATCGCGTTTTTATAATTTCGATATTGTGATACTTCATGGATAATGCCACCCATTCCTGAGGCAATATTTTCTGAGGGTGCCTTCATAATCGGCATGTTGCCCATTAGTTTTTCTAGTGCCGTTTGACTTCCACTATCCGCCGGACGTTGGAAAGCACGGATAGCTTCATCCTTACCGCCTACATCACGCCAATTGGTAATTTCACCAGCATATATTTTCTTCACCTGTTCCAATGTAACATTATCTACACTGTTTTTATGATGGACGAAAAAAACAAATGTCTCTCGCCCAATTGGTGTCATATCAAACGTAAGACCTTCCTTTTCTGCTTGCCATTCTTGCGAGACAGAAGGTGCTGCCACAAAAATAAGATCCACATTTCCTACTATTAAATTTTGATAGGCTTCTGGCGTACGGCTCACTTGGACCTTACTATTATATGGCTGGTAGTCTCCTTTAGGGTAAATAGCCTCCACAAAAGCTGCATATAAAGGATACATAGCTGTGGCTCCATCTAAACGCGGTAATGACTCTGTCAAATGTAATGAGGCTTTTTCGTCAGGCTTTACCACTTGATTGCCCCGCGTAAATGGTTGATAAGCAGATATATCAATTTCTGCATCTACAGTGGGAATACTCAGCTTATAATAATGTTGAATAGGAGTAATTAAAGCAATCACTATTGCTACACCTAATACACTCATTAACCATCTCTTTTTCTTTTTTGTATGTATCCAATTAAATATTCCACAAACAAACAACACAAATAAACAAACTGGAACTGTATAAACTAGTTGCAGAAAATGCAGATGACCATTCAGTATGACAATAAGTGCTACCATTAATGTCACTACTGATAAACCAATCATAACGCTCACGATTTGTAAAAATTTAATCAAGATGCACCCCTCCAGTGTAATTTTACACTTTCAAATTAATCGTACTAGAAAAAGCAGGCATTCGCAACATTATATTCTGAAAATTATGTTAAAATTAAATTTATCTTGATTCGACACCTGTTTGGAACAAGATCGTGCCTATGCTGGCTATCAAGGCACAACAGGAATGAATAGGAGGAATGTACATATGGCAATAGAAAAAGTACGCAGCCATTTAGCCCAATGGCATGTGGAACACAAAATACAAGAATTAGAAGAGAGCTCTGCAACTGTGGAATTAGCAGCTCAGGCACTTGGCTGTGAGCCTGCCCGCATAGCAAAGTCTTTATCCTTTCTTGTTAATGATGGCGCTATATTAATTGTGGCAGCCGGTGATGCAAAAATCGATAATGCCAAATATAAAGCAGTGTTTGGGACAAAAGCAAAGATGCTAGGCAAAGATGATGTGGAAGCTATGATTGGTCACGATATCGGTGGAGTTTGTCCCTTTGGCGCGAATGAAGGTGTTGCCATTTATTTAGATGAATCCCTTAAACGATTTACAACGGTTTTTCCTGCATGTGGCAGTAGTAATTCCGCGATAGAGGTTACTATTTCTGAGCTTGAAACCTATACGCCATACGAAGAATGGATTGATGTCTGTAAGGGCTGGAATGAATAGACGAACAAAAATCGGTGAAACTTTTCCACAGTCTCACCGATTTTTGTTGTAGTTATTTTTCTATTCTCTTTCATCAATGAAAAAATTCATAGAGCTTTTATGATTGTTTTGTCACCATCTTTTTACCATATGTCATATAGCGCCATAGTTTTTCAAATGGTCCAATGGAAAAGAATTTGAACCAAATCATACTAAAAATAATTTGGATGATAAATATAATGCTTGCGATTACTACAATATCTGATGGTGAAACGACTTCTAAGTCCATAATCGAGATGATTGCCATACCAATAAAGCTTTGGGCTAAATAGTTGGTAAATGCCATTTGTCCCACTCGTCCGATAGGCTGAAGAACTTTCGCTATTTGACGATTTTCTAAGATAATAAATAAACAAGCTACATAAAAATATGTTGTCGGAACTACTCCTAAACCAATAATAGATTGTAACTGTTGGTCATCAGCTTGTGAGGCAAACCATATCCATAGTGAAAAACCAATAAAGAATGGGCCTGTAACAAGAAGCAGCCATTTTATTTTTTTGATATGAGCTCCAATATGACCAATCCAACCAGCTTTCGCTACTAAAAATCCACTTAAAAACATGATAAATATAGCGATAGCATCATTCCCTAAAAGACCTAAAATAGTGGCCATTATCGAATTAGTTGGCATATACAATTGACCTAATATAGCAAGAATATGAAGTGTAATGATTGTAAAAAGCCATTTACAAATTGTTGAAATTTCCGCAGAGTAAAATGGTAGCAATAAAAATCCAATAATTGCATAGATTGCTAAGATTGAACCCCAAAACAGGAAAATATGAATGATACCAATAATCAATAATGCAACTAAACGTCTTGCAAAGCGTCGTTTTGGTTTATCTCCACGAGCTTCTGCCCGAGAAGCAAAAATATAAAAACCAACACCGAATAGGAAGGAAAAGATTGAAAAGAATTTCTTTTCAATAAAGATATCAATAAGTGAATCGATCACTCCATTGATGCCACTATAATCAGGCATAGGGCCGCCCTCTATAATGACCTGATAGGCTCCTACATTAATAAATAAAATGCCAAATAACGCTAATCCTCGAATAATGTCCAAGGAAAGAATTCGTTCTTTTTGTGTAACGGATGGATTCATGTTCAAATAACTCCTTATCTTTTATGCTATAGCTAGCATAACTCCTCATCCTTACAACTATTTTTTTTTAAGCTTACAGGAACCTTACAAATCAAAAGATTAACTTTATAGTTTTTTATCCGATTCTCCCGAAAAAAATAACATACTTTATAGTAAGAACATAGCAGAAGAGAGGTTTCTCCCATGAAAAGAAATCGCAAATTTGGTTTTTGTTACCCTGGCTATCGATACTGTGGACCTGGTTGCTCAGGACCAGGTGAGCCCACAAATGCAGTGGATAATTGCTGTAAACTACATGATGAATGCTATGATCGTTACGGTAGCATCAGATATTGTGATGAACTGTTTCAGCAATGCCTCAGACCTCACATGCATGCACCCAATAAGATGGCGAGAGATGCAAGACTATTCAATCGGGTATTTGAACTACGTAATCGATTCTTTTAATAATGAAGCTCACGTTGTGTTGAAAACAGCGGGGGCTACTTTTTTGTATAAATCGCATATTTTTGAGGATCTGTAAAGCCAAGCTTTGTCCCTAAATAAATCGATGCTGTATTTGAGATATCACTATCCCAGCAAGGCTTTAGCTCGTTTGCCAAACAATGGTTGATAAATGTTGTCGCGATCAAACTAGCCAATCCCTGACCTCTAAAATTCGAATCTGTCATAATATCAATTTCCGCATATTCATTTGATTTAAAAATAGAGACAGCTTCACTGACGATTTGCTCCTTATGTATTAAACAAAAACCAAAACCATTTGTCAGGTAATTAGCCGTAGAATCCCAATATTCATCATAGTAAGCATATGTAAACTCCATTGCGTTTTTTATATGTAGTTGAGCAATTGGCATCACCTCAAAATTGGATACTTCTTGCTCCTCCTTCCTACCATACAAGCTTTTATCAAATGTAAAGGTATAGCGCTCTATTTTTCTTAGCTGCCCATTTAAAAGTTGTTCAATTTTTGTATTCCATTGTTTTGAATAAGAAAATAAGGTAAAGCGCTTCCCTTGCTCTATAGATAGCTCGAGGCAAATGGCAAGCTGACGGTCAATCTCAGTTGTAGTGGAATCACCATATACAAAATAAATTCCTGATTTTGTGTGTATTAGTAGCGTTTGAAAAGTAGCTGTATCTGTATAGACTGTCCCTTCTATTAATTGATCGAGTATACTATAAACAAATGTTGGTGCCCTTTGAATGTTTTGTTTAATAATTGGATAATGTTTTACTGTAACTTTTATCACGATGTTTCCCCCTTTTATTGGCATTAAGTACCTTATATTCTATAATAAAATATAGATCTAGTTGAAGGGACTGAATAATGCACAGATAGCAATATTTTTCATCCAACATGATTAAAATCTTGGAGGTAAAAGTATTGATTGAATGTATGGACACAGAAAGATTATTATTACGAAAAGTTGCTAGTGCTGACGCTAAAAGTTTATGGGCGATTTGGTCAGACCCTGTTGTGACCAAATTTATGAATATCTCAACCTTTACTCACGAAGAACAGGCGCTAGAAATGATTAAATTACTAAATCAATTAGCTAATGAACATACTGCCATTCGCTATTCTATCATTGAAAAGACAGGTAATAATATCGTTGGCTCCTGTGGATTTAATAACGTTGACTTCGATAATGCTACCGCAGAAATTGGCTATGACTTGGCGAAGACTCATTGGGGAAAGGGCTACGCCACAGAAGCTATCATTGCTTTAATCGATGTTGCTTTTACACATTTGGAGATGACGACAATTGTAGCAAAGGTCGATGCCGCGAATATTAATTCCATCAAAGTCTTGCAGAAATTGAATTTTATTTTGCAGGGCTATGATAGTACTGAAGAAAATTTACAAGTATACGTACTATGTAAAGGGTAATATAAAAAGCTAAGAATGGCTACCTAACCATTCTTAGCTTTTTGCTTAGTGATACATGCCGTGATTAATTTTCCCCGTTAACTTTTCTATTTGTACTTCGAATAACTCTATTTTAGGCATAATTGGATAGCCCTCTTTTTCAAATGTCCATTCGGGATTACCATATTTCTCTAAAAGCACATCAAAGAACCATTCCTTCTTTGACTCCTCTTCAATTCTTGCAACTTGTCCAAATAGCACTACACTTTGGTAGACAAGTGCAGATTGACAAGCATATTTTTTCCCAGGGTGTAAATCGCCCATTTCACTTACTTCTATACTAATTTTAGGGTTTTGTTTAATATTGGACCAAAAATGGCTTTCTCGAATATTACCGATATGCAAATAAAGTTTGTCATTTCCTTCATACACATAAACAAATGGAATCACATAAGGATATCCTTCTTCATCAACCGTCGCAACATGCGCTACTTTCCCCATCTTCAAAAATTGTTGTGCTTCATCATTAGAAATTTCTACCCGTTTGTTTTGAATCATACCTCTTTTCATACTTTAACCCCCTCATCAAAATATGGAACGATTAAAATAAAATCATTTAATCTAAAACATATATATATTTTAAATCTTTATGATACCTAAAAAAAGGATATTTTTTCTTTCGACAATAATTAAAGCCAAGAATGCATTTGTTTAGCATTCTTGGCTTTACTTTATCGTTATTTAATCGGAATCCAAATTTCTGAGTATGAATCAGGACTATATGCATCTTCTTCAGGGTACACCTCAAGCTCCGCTGTTCCTGCTGGCTCATATGGATTGGATGGGAACCATTCTGAATATATTTGTTTCCACGTATTTTGCATGGCATCTGGCATAGGGCCATGTACCTCAAATACAACCCATTTTGATGCAGGTACTTCCATTGTTAATAGATCTTCGCCTACATCCCCTTCATGATTTGTAGCAATCCAGTAATCAATGAACCCCTGTTGTCCTTGGCTTGTATTTGGTACACAAACGCCCAGTACCCCATTGATATTGCCATTATTTAATTGATATAGCTGCTGATCGAAGCCACTCTCATTGATTCCCTGCCAAAATAATGGGATTTCTCGAGTATTCTCTCCATCTTGGCAATTGTAAGTTCTTTTTACACCAACAATTTGAAACTTGTCTTTTTCTACGATTTTATACTTCATTGGTTCTGCTCCCTTCAAGCTTACCTGAATAACCAGGCGATTGTATGATTGTAATGGTCCTTGCCTCTTTCTCGCTTCACTCGGCGTTACATAATGCTGTTTACGAAACGCTTTTGTAAAAGCTTCAGGAGTTTCATAGCCATATTTGTAGGCGAGATCGATTATTTTTTGATCTGTATCCATTAATTCCTGGGCTGCTAATGTTAATCTCCTCCGTCTTAGATAATCCGCAATGGACATATCCGTTAAAATCGCAAATGTTCGCTGAAAATGAAAGACAGATGAATTAACCTCCTGTGCAATTTGTTCAATGGTTATGTTTTCTAATAAATGATCTTCCATAAAATTAATGACTTTTTGAATCGACTCAATCCAACTCATTGCTCTCACTCCCTGATACCATCTTAAAATAGTTCATGCTTTCCAGCCTGTCTTTTTATGCTAACTTTGGACAGGTACATTTAGAAGCAGTTTAACATCACTATGACATTTCCTAATTCCGTACTTTACATACGTTTTTTACTCTTTCTCCTCTAAATTCCATTGTACTAAATATCAAAATATATTAAAAAATAACAATGATATATTTATATAACGGACAAGACCTTTATTGTCCTTAAATAAAGGGAGGGTAATGCTGGGATCTTCGCGCGACTACCAATAACATTCCCAGAAGATCGACCATCTCTTATCTTTATTTCCATAAAAAAAGTCACGTCCTCTCGACATGACCATCTTTTTACATATAAAATTACTGGCTGTTTTCGTCTTGATGTTGATAAATAATTAAGGCAGAATGGATGACCGTCTGTTCTCCGATATAGAGGGTATTGTATTTGATATCAAGTATGAAAAAGTAACTTAAATCTAATAAAGCCCGATTAATATCATGTTCAAATTGCACAATATCGTTGTTTTGAATTGTCACAACTTGAGTCGTTTGTGTCATTTCCCACACCCCTTTTCCTTAATGATAGATCAAAAGGGTATTAAAGTCAGTAAAAAAATATTGGAGCTTTTTAGCTCCAATATTTTTTAATACATCGTTAAATATTCTTCACGCTCCCAGTTATGGACCCGTGTGCGGTATTTATCCCATTCGATTTCTTTAGCAACATTAAACTTTTCATAAATATGATCACCTAGAGCGTCTCGTACAACTGAATCCATTTCTAATTCAATTAACGCATGTTCTAATGAAGAGGGTAAGCTATCAATGCCATTTAATTCACGCTCTGGACCTGTCATTTTATAAATATTTCGATCTACCGCTGCTGGAGGCGTTAAATCCTTGCGTATGCCATCAAGTCCCGATGCCAAGATCACAGCCATTGCTAAATAAGGATTCGCCGCTGGATCAACTGAACGCAATTCAACTCGTGTGGATAATCCTCGAGCTGCTGGTATACGAATAAGTGGTGAACGGTTTTGAGCAGACCATGCAACATAGCATGGAGCCTCATAGCCTGGAACTAATCGTTTATAAGAATTAACAAGTGGATTCGTAATTGCCGTAAATCCGTGTACGTGCTGGATAATTCCTGCCATAAAACTACGTGCTGTAGCGCTTAATTGAAGTTCTGCGTGTTCATCATAGAATGCATTTTTATCCCCTTCAAATAACGATAGATTAAAATGCATGCCAGAGCCGTTAACTCCGAATAGTGGCTTTGGCATAAATGTTGCATGTAGCCCATGCTGTGCAGCGATTGTTTTTACGACTAATTTAAATGTTTGAATATTGTCGCATGCTTCAATGGCACTAGCATATTTAAAATCAATTTCATGCTGCCCAGGTGCTACTTCATGGTGAGAAGCCTCAATTTCAAAGCCCATCCCCTCTAGCTCTAAAACAATATCCCGACGACAATTCTCCCCTAAATCTGTCGGTGCTAAGTCAAAATAACCTCCACTATCATTTAGCTCAAGCGTCGGATGCCCCTTTTCATCTAGCTTAAAAAGGAAAAATTCTGGCTCTGGGCCCAAGTTAAAGGAAGTGAAGCCTAACTCCTCCATTTCCTTTAAAACGCGCTTTAAATTAGAGCGTGGGTCTCCTTCAAATGGTGAGCCATCTGGCCTTGCAATATCGCAAATAAGACGTGCCACCTTACCCTTTTCAGCTGTCCAAGGAAAAATTACGAATGTATTGAAATCTGGTCTTAAATACATATCTGACTCCTCTATACGTACAAAGCCTTCAATCGAAGAGCCATCAAACATGACTTTATTGTCTAAAGCTTTTTCTAATTGACTCACAGGTATCTCTACATTTTTAATCGTTCCTAATATATCAGTAAATTGTAGGCGAATAAACTTCACATTTTCTTCCTTTACTCGGCGTATAATACCTTCTTTTGTATAATGTTTCATTTTCCACCACTCCAATGTAAATTTAGTTAACACATTTTTTATGACTGCTTTTAAAATACATCACTTTTTTTTTTTTAGCAATATATATGTGAGGTTTTATAACATCGTTTTTTTAGAATATATTCATCTTGATTTTCGATACATAAAAAAGGCGTACCCATTTACTAAATGGATACACCTTTTATATATATTTAATATTGTAATAGCATATTTACGAACACTACGAGAATGACAACTGGTACTATGACTAACATTAATATCCTGTAAATTGAATAATACCCTTGACCCATTTGGCTTCCCATTAGCAGTTCTCTTTTCACAAATTCCTTATCCACGACATATGAAATAAAGATTGCAATGAACAAGTTCCCCAATGGTAGCATTAAGTTTGATACTAAAAAATCAGTTGCATCAAAAATATTCTTTCCAAAAACGGATACATCCGCTAGCAGGCTAGAGGAAAGAGATGCTGGAATGGCCGCAAGAAAGACGACTACACCAAGACATGAAGTCCATACCAAGCGAGACTTCTGACTATTTTCCATAAATGCCGCAACAATAATTTCGTATAAACTAAACGAGGACGTTAATGTGGCAAATAAGAATAATAATAAAAACATCGCTAAAAATACTTCCCCAAATGGCATTTGGCTAAATGCTGTCGGTAGCACCATAAATAACAAGCCCGGCCCAGCTGCCGGCTCTAAATCAAAAGCAAATACGACCGGGAAAATAGCTAGTCCAGCTAAAAATGAAACAAGTACCGTCAGCATAACCACGGAGCCTGCTGAATTCGGTAGACTCACATCTTTTTTGAGGTAAGAACTATATGTAACAAGACAAGAAAATCCAACTGCTAATCCAAAGAATGATTGCCCTAAAGCTTCTAATAAGGCTTTTCCGGTAATATTCGAGAAATCAGGCCATAAAAAGAATTTTACCCCTTCCATGGCGCCATCTAATGTGACAGCACGTATCACTAGGACAATGAACATAATAAAGAGCAATGGCATCATCCATTTATTCGCCTTTTCAATACCATTTTGGACACCTAATGAAATTACAAGTACGTTTGCTAATGTAAACAAAGCCAAACCTACAAGTGTAATCCAAGGTGTACCAATTATTTTTCCAAATAGTTCTCCAGGATCAATAGCCGGATCAATGACAGCACCCGCTACTCCTAGCCCACTATAAATAAAAATCCAGCCCCCGACAACGCTATAAAATGTTAGTAATAAAAAACATCCGAGAACACCCATGCGGCCAATCCATGCCCATCCTTTTTTCGTAGGAGCAATTTTTTTATAGGCAGTGATTGCCTCTGACTGTGTACCTCGTCCTAAAATATACTCAGATAATAGCATCGGGAGCCCAATTAACAATGTAAACAGTACAAAGATTAAGAAAAACGCGCCACCGCCACTTTGCCCAGTTACATACGGGAGCTTCCAAATCGCTCCTAGTCCAATTGCAGCACCTGCTGATGCTAAAATAAATCCTAACTTACTAGACCACTGTCCTTTTTTTCCACTCATCTCTTCAAACTCCTCAAACTTTCTAAACTCTTCTCTAATTTTACATGAAAATATAGCTTTCGACTAGGTTTTACTAAAAAAGAACTAGTGTTAATTTGACAACCCATTACCTTTTTCTATTTTTCTTTCTACATTCCACCCCATAAAAAAAACCTCGAGTTGATCCCTCGAGGTTTAGTACAATTTATTTTGTTATATACATAGAACGCTGGCGGTCAATCCATTTACGCATCGTCGTAAATAATAACGCCATAATTCCCGTTAATAAAATACCTTTGACAATATTAAATGGTAAAATACCAGCGACAATCATTTTATAAAGTGAATCACCTACAACAGGCTCCATCCCTAAGAAGTAAGTGTACATTGGTAAAAATACAGCATAGTTTAAAACACTCATTCCTACTGCCATCACAACTGTTCCCATTGCTAAACCTCCAACAAGACCAGCGATTGTTTTAAAGCGATTAAAAATAAAGCTTACTGGCAAGATAAATAAAATACCTGTTACAAAATTAGCCATATGCCCTACCGGAACGCCTGTTGGAGTGCCTGAGAAAATCCAATCCAACACATTTTTAAACAATTCTACTAAAATACCAGCTACAGGTCCCATCGTGATTGCTGCAAGTAAGGCAGGCATATCACTGAAGTCCACTTCCAAAAATGCTGGGAATGGCGGAATTGGGAAATTAAAAAGCATTAATAAAAACGAAATACTGCTCAGCATACCAATCGTAATAAACGATTGAAGTTTGACATTTTTCTTCATAGAAAACTCTCTCCTCTTTGCTGATTCAATCTCGCAAGAAGAAAGGTGACGATCTTTCAATTGTTTCATGAAAAAACCCTTATGCATTTAATAAAGCATAAGGGAGAAAGGCATAACGAATAAGCGTCCTCATTAACTATTTTTGAGCACTGTTTGAAAAGCCATACAAAAAAGCGCTCGGTCATAGTTCATTTCATGACAATGAATGACGATCGTACCTTCATCTTCTCCCATCCAGACTTTAACTGTCGGCCTTGGAATTTCACCAAGTCAGCCATGCGAAAATTCGCACAGGTCGCGGGCTGAAGAGTTTAACATAAATCAAACGAGCTAATGAATGTATTCACTAGCGATTTATGACTCTATTACCGCCGGTCGGGATTTTCACCCTGCCCCGAAGATGAATCATATTATTTTATTCTACAGCTTTACTATAAAGAATTACGAAGTAAAAGTAAATAGTTCTGCTCAAAAAAATCCGATTAAATTGCTATGTTTTATAAATAGAAAAGGCACTCCCGCCATGCAGGAATGCCTCTCTTGTTTTTTTCTTCCTTCGACTATGGTAAAAACTGTTTATTCGGTCCCACTGGCTTTGGTAAATAACCCTTCAAATCAAACCCTTCCCAGCTTTCTTGCACAACATTATCTAAAAGTAGCTGTTGATTAAAGCTAGCAGCAGTTAACATCATGGCCTCAATTAATTGAGTTGCTTGTATTGGTTCCATAGATGTTAAATCAAGTGGAATATCAAAAGTAACAACTACACCTTCCGCTTGTTCAGTGACTGTGTATGTTACATTTTCAGGCACTACGGATGTATAGACATCATCATTTTTATTTTTCATCATTGTAAGTGCCTCTGTGACTGTCTCAAAAGATTGACGGAAATCTGGTGATAAATATTCTGCACCATTGGTATCATGGTACAAGTAATAATTAAAGTTCTTTGCATTCGTTAAGGACATTGCTTGACTTGGCTCACCTTCTTGAGAAAACTCATATAGGGTTCCATCTTCATTTTGGATTTCTACTTCGGTATATTCAGAGTCCGAGAATGTATCTTCCATTGTGCCTTTATATTCATTCACTGTAGCAGAGGCAACATCATAGTCATTCCCTTTTGGCAAGACATGGATGAGCTTATCTTCCTTTTCCTTCAGCTCTCCTTTATAAGGATGATACTCTGTAAATCCTTTAGCCTCCTCGTCAATTTGAGGAGCATACTTTTCATACATCCGTAGGGTAGAAGGCTTCTCTTCTCCAAAATCAGTAGCCACACGTTCATTTGGTATCACATACGTCATAGGAACACTTTCCGCATCACGCCCTGCCAAACCAATACGGAATACGACAGCATCTTTTACATCCTCCTCATAGACAGATGTACGTAAAGATAAAATGCGCTCATGTTCGGCGACAATACTTTTGGAATCCAGCACTTCATCCTGCGTTGCCGCTTCCTTTGCTGCTGAATCCTCTTGCATCGTAGAATACTGTGCCGTTTCAGGAATACTCGCTTGATCTTTTTGCTCACCTTGGTTGTTCTTCAATATTGTGCTAACTAGTATTGTTAGCACAAAGACTGCGGCTACACTCATATAAATCTGCATATTACGTACTTTTGATTTTGTCGCAGGCTTTTTAATGATAGCATCTTCCTGTTGAGATGGTTCATCTTCTATAGGTTCTTGCATAGCTTCTTGAAGGTGGATATTATCTTGCAAGCGAGCATCCGCCATTAACCGATTTAATATATCTTCTTTCGAACGGTGGTCAGAAAGCTTAGGGGCATTGTTCAGTACATGTTCAAGCTGCTCATCATCAAATGGCTTATGTGTCATTGCCGTTTCGCCTCCTGTTCTCTGATCGGCTGTAGCTGTTGCCTTAAAAATTTAATGGCTCGATGCTGGGTTGTTTTTACCTTCGCTTCTGTCCAATCAAGTATTTGCGCCGTTTCTGCAATCGATAAATCCTGGAAATAGCGCATAATAATGACCATTTTTTGATCGCCAGTACAGTTTTCTAATGCTGACTCTACTTGCATAAATTCATCACTGGCCTGTAGCATTTCCTCCGGTGATGGTGTGTTTGAATGGAGCTGTTCCGTTTCCCAGTCAAAGAAATCAAGCGAATGCTTCTGACGCACAGCTTGCTTTCTAAAATGATCAATCGCAACATTTTTGGCTATTGCAAAAAGCCATGTTTTCTCACTACTATTGCCTGCAAATTGATCATATGAGCGCAATACCCTTACATAAACTTCATGCGCTAAATCCTCAGCAAGTGTACGGTTTTTTACTAGATAGATTAGAAACTGGAACACATCTTGATGATAGGCATCGTATAGTCGATGGAACACGGAGTCATTCAATGCACTCCACCCCCGTTCTATATTATTTGTCGTCTTACATTCGCAGAAGTTACAGTCAACTAATAACAAACCATGTTATTAATCGAATGGTAAATAAAATGTGAAGGTAGTACCTTCCTTAAGCACACTATCTACCATAATATTTCCTGAGTGTGCCTTTATAATATTTCGTGCAATGGCTAAGCCAAGTCCCGTACCCCCCTTAGATCGAGTACGTGCCTTATCTGCTTTATAAAAGCGTTCAAAGACATAAGGTAAATCATCTTGAGGAATGCCATGTCCTGTATCTTGAACAGAAATTTTAGCGAATGTTGGCTCCTGCTCCACTTTTACTGTGACAGATCCCTCGTCCGTATGTCTTAGTGCATTGTCGACTAAATTTGTGAGTACTTGCTCAATGCGATCCTCATCTATATTAATCATCGCATCGTCATTAAATTCACTATCAAATAGTAGACGAATATGCTTTTCTTTTGCAACCTGTGCAAATTTGTGAGTAATACGTTCGAATGTAGAATTAATTGGTAATTCATCTTTATAGAGCGTCATATGTCCCGATTCCATGCGTGCTAAATCTAATAAATCCGTGACAAGGCGACCCATTCGTTTGGATTCATCATAAATAATTTTAGTTATTTCATTACGTTCTTCCTGATCTTGAATAAAATCATCATCCATCAATGCTTCAGAATAGCCTTGAAGCATGGCGATTGGAGTCCGCAATTCATGAGAGACGTTCGCAATAAAATCGGATCGAAGTTTTTCTAGGCGGTGTTGTTCAGTCATATCACGAATAACAGCGACTGCACCACGAATGATTTCTCCACTATAAAGAGGACTAATTGTAAACGTATAGTAATTACCATCCATTTCAATTTCCTCTTCTAGCTTATCCTCAAACATTAGTACATGGTCCAGCATATGATACAGCTCTGGCGGTATTGGCTTAGCACTTTGTGAGCCTTTGTTTACAAACCATTTTTGCATCAGACGTTCCGCTGGTGGATTACTTAATAATATTGTACGGTCGCGATTAAATGTGATCACTGCATCTGTCATGGATGTCAAAATATTGGATAGCTGTTCATTCTCTTGATTGATGACCTCTAAATTATGCTTTAATTGACGACCCATTTGATTGAAAGCAACTGCCAGCTGTCCAATTTCATCATTTTGAGTCGTAGGCATTTTCGCTTCAAAATTCCCTTTTGCAATTTCAAATGCCAGCTCACGCATTTTTCTAAGTGGTGAAGTAATACGTGAAGACAAGAAGAACGCAAAAAATGTAGTCAAGACAAATGCTATGAAAGCTGCCAAAAAGACAATTTTCGTCGTTTCCTTGGACGTTTTATGTAGGGCATCGGGGCTTTGATAGATGAAAACTGCTCCATGTACAGCATTCTCTACATTTAATGGGAAACCAAGCACAACGTAAGATTCCATTTTCTCTTGATCTGTAGAGGAGGGCATCATCATTTCTTTAGTAATTGGTTCATCTGATTGAAAAACTTCACGGAAAGATTTATTTGCCAAAATAGTATCTTGAATTTCCTTTTTATTGAGTCCCTCTTGCATAGCAAAGGATACCTCTACATGGCTGATTGCGATTAGTGCGTTGGTGCCTTTAGGTAAAATATCTTTTAATAATTCCGAAGTCGATTCAGCTGTTTCATTGTCATCCACTATACTTGCCACAGTGGCAGCGGTTTGACGTAAAGATATTTCCGCTTGCTGCATATGGTAGTTTTGAAGAAATTCCAGCATTAATACCGTGAAAACAAATAATACAAATGAAACGAGAAGCAATATGGTTACCCATAGCTTCCCGACAACACTATTCCATATTCTATTCATTGACAACCTCAAATTTGTAACCAACGCCCCAAACCGTCACAATCATTTTAGCAGCGTTTTCAGAAACACGGTTGAGTTTTTCACGTAAACGCTTTACGTGTGTGTCAACTGTACGTAAATCACCAAAGAAATCGTAATGCCAAACCTCTTTTAGTAGTTGTTCACGGTCAAATACTTTGTCTGGCGATTTCGCTAAGAAGTAAAGTAATTCATACTCTTTTGGTGTTAAATTCACCTCAATGCCCTCTGCCGTTACACGGTGTGCATCATGATCGATCATCAAATGCTGGAACACCACTAAATCTTTTGAAGAGGATGCATTTGTCGTTGGTGAGAATGCCTGTGAACGACGTAAAATGGCCTTCACACGTAACACTACCTCACGAGGACTAAATGGTTTTACAATATAATCATCTGCTCCTAGTTCGAAGCCTTGAACACGATTAGCTTCCTCGCCTTTAGCAGTTAATAAAATAATAGGAGTTGCAGCGCGTTCACGAATTTCTGCACACACTTCTAGCCCATCTTTTTCAGGCATCATAATATCAAGTAAAATACAGTGATATTCTTTTTCTAAAGATTTTTCGATCGCTTGTTCACCATTTTCTGCCTCGTCAACAAGGTATCCTTCTCGCTCCAGATACATTTTTAATAAGCGGCGAATTCGATCCTCGTCATCTACTACTAATACTGAAATATTTTCTGACACTTTCACGATCCCTCTCTTCCAATCTTTCTCTAACTTCTATTGTACATGGTGCGACACATATTGAAAAGAAAAGAAAGCCTCTTCGCTAGAGCGAAAAGGCTTGTTGTTTCACAGGTTATGCGTAGGAGTGTAAACCTGCAAGAATTAAGTTAACAGCAATTAGGTTAAATAATATAATACCGAAACCAATTAATGCTAACCAAGCAGATTTTTGACCTTCCCAGCCTTTTGATAAACGTAAATGTAGGAATGCCGCATAGAATAACCATGTAATAAGAGCCCATACTTCCTTAGGATCCCAACCCCAGAAACGACTCCAAGCAATTTGCGCCCAAATCATCGCAAAGATTAAAGCGCCTAGGGAGAATACAGGGAAACCAATTAACACTGAACGATAGCCAATTTCATCTAGTAATTGTAAATTAACACGCTTCACAAGTGGTTGGAAAATAGCACTTATTCGACGACGTGCAATTAAGCGAATTAATAAATACAATACAGACCCTACTAATAAAGACCAAAAGACAGTTGTTAATTTCTTCGCATTAATTAATGCTGGCATTTCTACTATTGGTGACATGCCATGCTCTTCAACCGCCTCATACTCATTCATACCGAAAACTGGTGGTAAATTGTAAATAATTTTACGCGTTGTTCCTTCTTTATCCACGTAATTGTAGCTAGATTCATAATCCATTGCACTGAATGTAGATGTCACAGCGACAAACCCAACAACTACTACAAGACAGTACATAACGGCTTCTAACCAAAATCGTTGTTTAGAAGGCTTCGTTAAATCTACAACCTTTAATAAGTAAATAAGTCCAGCCACAGCACTGATCGCTAAAATAGATTGCCCTAATGCCGCTGTAATCACGTGAATTGTTAACCAATGGCTTTGTAATGAGGGCACTAATGGACTTACTTCTTTCGGGAACATTGAAGCATAAGCGATAATTAAAAGTGCTACTGGTAATGCTACTAATCCAAGTGCAGATAAACGATAAATAAAGTAAATTAAAATAAACGAACCAACAATGAACATACCAAAGGCAGTTGTAAATTCAAACATATTACTTACTGGCGCATGTCCAGTATAAATCCATCGTGTAATAAAGTAGGCAAGCTGTGATACAAATCCAATAATTGTTACGACAATGGCAAGTTTACCCCATTTACCAGTGTTTTTACCCGTAGCATTCGCTTGCTTAATGGAACCACCAAATAATAACGTCGCAACTAAATAAGCAATAAAAGCTACAAATAACAGGTTTCCACTTATGTCAATCAAACTCATAAGGTGTTGTCACCTTCCTTTTCTTTAATGCCACCATCCGTGGACTCTTCGCCAGCCTCTTCTTTCTCTAACTGATCTTTGTATGGAGGCAATGCAGCAAATGCTGTAACAGCATCTAAATCCTTTTTCATGCTGAACATATTTTTATTAACATGGGCAGCCATTAAAACACGGCCATCCGGCTCAACTTGAAGCCATAAACGACGGTGATTCCAGTATGATCCAATTACGACACCAAGCATAAAGATAACTCCACCAACAAATAAGATAGGAATTGTACTATCTTTACGGACCGTAATACCAGACATATCACGCATCTCTGCTGCAGCAAATTTCATTCTGTATTGATTTTCACCTAGCGGTTCTAGTGGTGGCTGCATAATTTCCACAAAACTTACTTCGCCTTCTGGTGTTTCTGGCGTAGTCATTTTAAATAAAAATGCTGGATTATTTGGAATTGATGTTTTTGTTTGGGGTTCTCCATTTTCAAAGCCATCAAAATCTGGTGTATAAACTAGAATTTGCACGGAAGACCCATTACCTAAATCATATTCTTTTTTAGGATTTGTTAAATCAATTTCCACTTTACCAAGTGATTTTTCACTCGCCTTATTAATTAATTCAAAATTCATTTGCTTTAATTCATTCAGACGATAATCCATTTGATAAAGAGCGTAGCCATCTTCTTTTAATGGGTGATTGACACGAATCGAATAATCTTTAACTTTTTCCAGATTTTCCGTATCACCCGGGATTGCATCTTTAGGCTGTTTGTAAAGCGTAATGTCAGTTTGGAAGTTTTTTGCAACAACATTAACATTTTGCTTTACTTGCTCTCCTTGGGGTTCATTATCATGAGTTTCTAAAACAAAATCTCTGTTTTCAATGAAATAACCGTCCATGCCAGTAATAGCACGTGTTTCTCCCTCGCGGACCCATATCGACTCATCCACATAGAAGCCTGGTACAAGACGTAACATAACCCCACTTATGAAGATAATGAGACCAACATGGTTTATGTACGGACCGTAACGAGAAAAGCGACCTTTTTCAGCTAAGAGAGCGCTACCATCTCGACGGACAGAGTATCTCATTTCAGTCATCTTTTGAGCCACTTTATCAAGCGTTTCCTCGGCGTCAGCCGTTATTTGACCCTCACCAAAAATGCGTTGACGCTTCATAAAGCTTTCATGTCTTTTAACACGTTGATTCTTTAGAGATTTATAGAGCGGGATGCCTCGGTCCAGACTCGCTACAATAATTGACACAGCTAACATGCCAACTAAAATTTGGAACCACCATGAACTATATAAATCTGAGAGTCCTAGCGTGTAATAAATTTTACCAAACGTACCATATACGTCAGCGTAATAAGCGCCTTTCTCCATATCAGAGGCTTTTACGTAAAACTCTTGTGGTAGTAATGTTCCAATTGAAGCAGCAATCAATGTGATAATAATTAAAGATATACCAACTTTAACACTCGAGAAGAAATTCCAAATTTTGTCGACAATCGATTTATTATAAGTCTTAGAACGAATGGCAGTACCATCATAGCGCATATCGACAACTTTATTTTGCTTCTCTTCTTCCGTTAAAGGACGACCACATTTCTCACAGAGCTTCGTGCCGTAAGGATTACTATGACCACAAGCACAAATGATTTTTTCCATCGTCATTTACTCCTTATTTCGGCTTCACTAATTCCATGTACGAAGCAATATTTGCATCTGTCATTTCACCAGTAATAATTTTTACCACTTTTCCTTCTGGATCAATTAACACCGTAGCAGGTAATTGACCTACGTTATAGGCAGTCATAACACTTTTTGTTTTATCAATGACTACTGGGAAAGACAATTTATATCGATCGACAAAATTCTGTACTTCAAAATCTGTTTGAGCGATATTGACCGCTAAAGTTTGTACACCTTGATCTTTAAATATTTGATACTGTCTGTCCATCGCAGGCATTTCCTTTTCGCATGGCTTACACCAAGTTCCCCAGAAATTTAAAAATACCCCTTGTCCTTTATAATCCGACAATTTATGTTTTTCACCGTTTAAATCTACTAACGTGAAGTCAGGTGCTTCTGAGCCAACTGCTACTAACTCTACTTTTTCCTTTGTTGCTGTTCCATATACCGTGTACCCGATTGCCAAGGCTAATACTGCTAAAATGACAGTCCGTAGTACGAGACGCTTTTTCTTTTTCTCCAAGTTAATAAACCCCCTATCATTTACGACTTTGCGTAAACATTGTAGACATGAAGCTTTTTACATTATAAAGACTTTAGCATAGAACTTTTTCATTTTATAAACGTCTTTACGTATGTAAAAACATCTATGAAAATTGTACGTCACCGATGTGCTAAGCTCTTCAGGCTAAAATGTAACTAGGTGTACTATTCTCACCTATTATAGCAAAATGATACAAAAACACTTAGCTATTAATTATGAATGATTTATGAACGATTTCACCAAAAAGAAAGTGAATATAGTTTTTATTACCGTTCAAGGTACTATCACTTTCTTCTGGCAAATTATTTAATCCAGTTTCCCTGTTTCTGCTAACACGCGCAATTGCTTGACTTCATGCTTCGACAATTCACGGAATTCACCTGGAGCAAGGCCAAATAAATCTAAAAAGGCAAATCGTTCACGTTTTAATTTGACAACAGGTGTACCAATTGCTTCAAACATACGTCGAACTTGGCGATTACGGCCTTCATGAATTGTAATTTCGCAAATTGCCTTGCCAGCTTTTTCGTCAAAGGACGTCATACTTACTTTGGCAGGTGCAGTCTTGCCATCCTCTAATTTAATACCACGTTGAAGCTTTTTCAGACCTTCAATTGTTGGAATACCTTTGACACGAGCGATATACGTTTTGTCAATTTTAAATTTCGGATGCGTCAACATATAGGAAAATTCTCCATCATTTGTTAATAGCAATAATCCAGATGTATCATAATCAAGACGACCAACTGGGAAAATACGTTGCGGAATATGATGAAATAAATCTGTGACAGTTTTGCGTCCTTTATCATCAGTCACGGCCGAAATTGTTCCGCGTGGTTTATACAGTAAGAAATAAACTTTATCTTCTTTTTCAAGCTTTACGCCTTCCACTTCAATTGTATCTGAGTTAGACACCTTTGTTCCTAATTCACGGATAACTTTACCGTTCACCTTAACTTTACCTTCTAGTATCAATTGCTCTGCTTTTCGCCTTGAAGCAATCCCCGCATAGGCAATGACTTTCTGTAATCTTTCCATTTCTTCACCTCTAGTTTTCTTTCACATTAACAATTTCGTCGAAAATCGATTTCTCGTTCAATTGAATAGGGTTAATTTTCCCGCTAATCTGTGAAAATTATGTCATACTTTAGCGTAATATTAAAGAAAAACAAATTTCACATTCATTGTTGGAGTATTCGTAATACTTTTTCATTAGCGCATTGTTCAATATTAGGAATAGAATTTTCCTTGTACCATGCTAGTAGTATACTCTTTTTACCAAAAAGCAAATCGTTTTAAAAAATGTTTATATTTTCTGTTTGCACTCCGTTTTAGAGGGAATTTTTGTAGAACAAAAAAATCAGCAAATCGTTTTTTCAACGATCCGCTGATTCAACTTTTACTGGTACTGCATAAATACGTTCTTCGCCTAGAAAGATGGACAAGACAGCTTCCTGACGCTTTCTTGAAACATGTAAAACTTGCCGCACTTGCGCTTTTTCCTCTTTATTTAACTGCAGGCGAACTGGCTCTTCTAATCGAATAGCCAACTTTTTATTTACGTTGTATTTGCCCTTCTTTACCACTGTTTCAAGATCATAATCTGTCCACACTTGATTGGAAAAGCTTCGATGAACATTCCAATCATCCGATACATTTAACGTGACAACTATGCAGGTTTGCCCGTCCTTTTGAAAGGCTGTTGCAAGCGTACGACCAGCTACCTTTGTAAAACCTGTTTTACCTGCATAAGCAACTCCAGTAGCAGATTTTAAAGAACTCACAGGCTGCTCTGTCTCATCATCAATTTCTGCAGCCACTCCTGAGCCTTCTCTTAATAGTCGATGCTTATTTTCCCATAGCATTCCGTTCACCGTATTCGCTCGATAAAGAACCGTTGAAGCGATTTTTTCAAATGTTTTATTTTGCAAGGCAACTCTCAGCATCTCGGCCGTATCCCTTGCAGAAGATAAATGCTCTTCATGATGTAAGCCAGAGGGGTTCATAAAAACCGTATTGGTAAGACCCGCAATAACAGCTCTTTCATTCATTAATTTGACAAAGCCTTCTACAGAACCACCTACATGCTCTGCTAAAGCTGTCGCAGCATCATTGCCTGATCGCAGCATTAAACCATATAATAACGTTTCTACGGTTACCGTTTCGCCTGCCTGCAAATAGATGGAACTCCCTTCAGCCATGGCAGCCTTAGGTGAAATGACAACTTCCTCTTGCAAATCACTATTTTCGATGGCCACAAGGGCCGTCCAAATCTTCGTTAAGCTAGCAATTGGTAGCCGTTCATTACTATTTGAACCTATTAACACGCGACCTGTATCTCCATCTAAAACCGCGTAGCCACTTCCACCTCTCGCAAAGCTTGTTTGCGGAAGTATTACCATTAACACAATGATCATCAACATTATTAATCGAAATAACCGAAGCAACGAGCCACTCCTTATTCAATATGATAGGAAAGTATAGATTTATATTTATGTTGGTCGTTATGCTCTATTCCTATACATTACTTTGCACCATTAAAAGCTTCTTGGAATTTAGTCATAAATAAATCGGTTTCTTGTTCATTTTCTGCAAGCTCTTCATCTGGCAGAGGTGGCATTTCCTCTACACTGTTTAAACCAAAATAGTGTAAAAATTCTTTAGTTGTTCCATATAGGATAGCACGACCAGTTCCCTCTGAACGTCCTACCTCTTTTATCAATCCTCTAGACACTAAAGTCTGAATGGGTCTTTCACATTTAACTCCTCTTAAATCTTCTATAGCTACCCTAGTAATTGGCTGTTTATAAGCTACAATTGCTAATACCTCAAGAGATGCTTGGGATAATGATTGTGCTGTTGGGTTTTCTACTAATCTTTGAATAGTATCTGCTAAATCGGATTTTGTAATAAGCTGGAAAACGCCTGCCATTTCTTTCACAGTTATTCCTCTAGCTAAATCTTCATCATAGACTTTTCGCAAGGCATCCATTGCCTGTATAATAACCTCATCTTGTTCTCCTAACAGCTGAGAAAGTTGTTTAATTGTTAAGCCATCATCACCGACAACGAACAATAAGGCTTCAATTCTACTTTGTAACATCGATGTTTTCGTCATCTTCCCATTCCTCCTTCTGTAGGGTAACCATTAATTCTTCAAAGTTACCATCTTGCTCTACGATGACGACCTGACGTTTCATCAATTCAAGAAGGGATACAAATGTCAAAATAAGAGTCGGCTTATCTTCATAGGGAAAAAGCTCGAAAAATGATGCACGTCCACCTGTTGATCGTAAAGTATCTACAACCGAACGCATTTGATCCTTCACTGACCGTTCTTGCCTCGTTACCGTCGTTTTTAGAGGCTTCTTTAATTTCTTTCGACGCATCAATTTTTGAAATGCTCCAAGCATATCATAAATATTCACATTCAAATCAAACAAAGCCATTTGTTCATCTGATGCTAAACCAGTTAAATCAGCTGGCGGCCTTGTAAATACTTGCGCTCGATCTGTTTCAAGCTCTTGCAGATTGCTAGCGGCTTCCTTGTATTTCTTATACTCGATTAACCGCTGTACCAGTTCCTCACGTGGGTCAGGGCCATCTACTTCCAATTCGGCATCTTCCATTTCACCCTCATGAATAGGTAATAGCATTCGGCTTTTAATCGCCAGCAGTGTTGCGGCCATTACTAGATATTCACTTGCTTCATTTAACTCCAATACTTGCATGGCATGTATATGGTCGATATATTGTTGTGTGATTTCGGCCATTGGGATATCATAGATATCAATTTCCAACCTGTGAATTAAATGCAATAATAGATCAAGAGGCCCTGAAAAGGCATCTAATTTTACTTCATAAGACATTATTTTACCACCCTGAGATTCTATGTTCTTATAGTATAGTGGAAAGGAGTTCAAAATGCATCCACAGCATCATACTTTATTTATCGATTACTGCGCTTATTTTAATGGCAATCAGGATTTTTTTGAATGCCATGAAGTGCTTGAGGAATATTGGAAGGAAATCGCGCCTGGTGATAAAATGCACCCATTGGCTGGCTATGTACAGCTCGCAACAGGCTTATACCATTGGCGGCGTGGTAATGATACTGGCGCTATACGAATTTTAGAAAAAGCACTTCATAATTTTCAACAAAATGAAGGTCATATCTTTTTCCATGAAATTAGTTATTATCAACTCCTGACAGAAATTAAAAATAGTCTCGCCGGGATCCAAGCAGGCAAGTCCTTCCATGCATTCCAGCTCCCCCTTTCACCCAAGTTGCTGGAATTAGCACTAGCGCGTATACAAATTATGCCACCTAGTAACTCAAACTATCTTCTTCATAAGCATATGCTAAGGGATCGCTCACATATACTTGCAGAGCGACAAGAAAGCAAACAAAGAAAAAGCAGACGTTAATTTCCACTATGGGCAGACACTTTCGGCTTGTGGAGATGAGCTGATTTCATTGCTTCCCTAGGGTCCCTACTGACCAGGAACTCAATTTCTTCGCTTTTCCCGCAGGTGTCACAGGCTTTTGTTCCGTTCAACTAAACTTTGGCGATGCTAACCAATAATAGCTGGGTATTGAATGAATGAACGTGGTTAATTAATAATTGTCCACATATAGAACACAAAAACCATCGATAAGTTGAACTGCACCCCAATTGTTAGACACATCTAACAATTGGAGGTGCAGTTTTTTTAATGGCTAAATATACTGCAGAGGAAAAATTACAAGCAGCTTTACGATACTTAGAAGGCAAAGAAAGTTCACATGAAATTGCTAAATCGATCGGGACAGATAATAAGGCAATTCTTATTTGGGCTAAACAATATGAGTATAACGGTGTAAAAGCGTTTATAAAATCGTATACAAACTATACAGCACAGTTTAAACTAGACGTACTAAACTACATGATTGAACACGGTACGTCCTTAATAGAAACAGCAGCTATCTTTGGTATAGCAGCTCCATCGTCCATTATTCATTGGCGAAAACAGTTTGAAACAAAAGGATTCGATGCCCTTCAATCAAAGAAAAAGGGGCATCCATCCATGAAAAAAGAAACCAATAAACAACCACAACAAACACCAGTAGAAGGCTCACCGGAAGCACTTCAAGATCGTATCAAGCAGCTTGAAATGGAAAACGAGTATTTAAAAAAGTTGAACGCCTTAGTTCAAGCCAAGGAAACATCACCAAAGAAGACAAAGTAAAGGTCATCTATGAATTAAGGCATAAATACTTGGTGAAGGCACTTGTCGCATTCGCACAGATTCCACGTAGTACATATTATGACTTAGTGAAGAAACTGAATCGTCCAGATCCAGATACCGACTTAAAGGCCGAAATTCAATCCATCTATAACGAACATGAAGGCCGTTACGGATACCGTCGCATTCGTGATGAACTCGCAAATCGTGGACGAAGAGTGAATCATAAGAAGGTACAACGTATCATGAAAACACTTAATTTAAAGTGCATAGTCAGAATGAAAAAGTATAAATCATATAAAGGGGCAGTCGGTAAAATCGCACCGAATATTTTAGACCGCAATTTTACAGCTGAAGCCCCTAATGAAAAGTGGGTAACAGATATTTCGGAGTTTAAATTGTTTGGTGAAAAACTCTATTTATCTCCTGTTCTAGACTTATTTAACGGAGAAATTATTACTTACACAATTGGTCATCGACCAACGTATTCACTTGTTTCAGAAATGTTGGAGAGAGCATTAGAGAAGTTACCAGAGGAACGCCAATTACTGATGCATTCCGATCAAGGCTGGCATTATCAAATGAAGCAATACCGTCACGCGCTTGCATCAAAAGGCATTGTGCAAAGTATGTCACGTAAAGGCAACTGTTATGACAACTCGGTGATGGAGAATTTCTTTGGGATTTTGAAATCGGAATTCCTTTATTTAAAGGAGTTTGAAAGTATTGAGCATTTTAAATTGGAGCTCGAAAACTATATAACGTATTACAACACGAAACGAATTAAGGCAAAATTAAAACTGAGTCCGGTACAATACCGAACTCAGTTTACCCAAGCTGCCTAAATGAAATAACCGTGTCTAACTTTTAGGGGTCACTTCAAGTTTACTCTCGATGGTTTTTGTCTACAGTATGTGCAGACGATGTTACTCGTCTGCTTTTTTATCAATGCAATTGATACATTTTTGAACTAATTGACGTGTTTCATCTGTCGCACGTACATTTTCATATTGGCCTAGCTCTCCTATTTCCTGAAGCATTTCCTTCGCAACACCCTCGCCTCTATAGGAAGGCACAACAGATACATGTTGGATCGTAGCAGTATTATTCTCATCCGTTACAAGCCCAACAATGCCAACATACTCATCATTTTTTTTCCATAAGTATAAAACCCAATTATCATCATTTTCATAGGAGTGGATGGTCTCGGTAAGCTTTTTTACGTCTTTTTCGTTCGGCATAAACGAAAGTAGCCCCATTGCTATTTTCTCTAAAGCTTTTTTATATCGAATTAACATATTTGTCTATTCCCTCTTTTTCTAGCTGTACATAATCTTTGACTATCCTACACGATTTGTACTTTTACCGCAAGCCAATTTCTGTCTTACGAACCAGGTCCGAGAATTCCTTTAGACGCCAACACCCAATAGACAATACCCCACAACACAATAAAAGTTGAAATGGATGCTAGTAATACCCATTTATTCTTTCTCAAATTTACTCACCCTTTTTTAAAGTTAGCGGGAGATCGTTTTGCACAATATCTTCATAACTTTCGCGGCGAATAGCTAATTGATGCTGTCCATTCTCTACAAATACAACAGCAGGTCTAGGAACACGGTTATAGTTACTTGCCATAGAATAACCATATGCGCCTGTACAGAAAATGGCTAAAATATCACCTGAAGCTGCGTCTTGTAGCTTAGCATCAATAATTAATTTATCGCCAGATTCACATAATTTACCAGCAACCGTATAAATTTCATTTTTCGGCTCATTCACTTTACTTGCAATGATTGCCTCATACTTAGCGTCGTATAATGCTGGGCGGATGTTATCACTCATCCCACCATCAACAGCAATATATTTTCGCACATCTGGTACTGTTTTTTGTGATCCGATTGTATAAAGAGATGTTCCTGCATCACCGACAAGTGATCGACCTGGTTCAATCCAAATTTCTGGCATTTTTAGTCCAAGTACAGTTGCTTTGTTTTTCACTACTGTAATCATGTCCTCTACATATACTTGTGGTTCAAGCGGTGCATCTTCTTCAGTATAACGAATACCAAAGCCCCCACCTAAGTTTAACACAGTACATGTAAATCCGTGAGCCTTGTTCCAATCAGAAATTTTGTCAATCAATTTTTCTCCTGCTAACCCAAAGCCAGCAGTGTCAAAAATTTGTGAGCCAATGTGACAATGTAAGCCTAATAGCTCTAAGAATTCATGGTTAAATGTTTGTTGGAATGCCTCATCCGCTTGACCATTGTTTAAGTCAAAACCAAATTTCGAATCAGCTTGACCTGTCGTAATGAAATCATGCGTATGTGCTTCAACCCCTGGTGTAACACGTAGTAATATACGCATTTTTTGTTGGCGACGTTCAGATATTTCTTTTAAAAGCTGAATCTCATAGAAATTATCTACAACAATACAACCGATTTTGGAGTCAAAAGCTAGCTCTAATTCTGCAATGCTTTTATTATTGCCATGGAAATGAATGCGCTCAGCTGGAAAACCTGCTTTTATTGCTGTAAATAATTCTCCACCTGATACAACATCCAATGATAAGTTTTCTTCTGCTGCTAATTGATACACAGCTACACATGCAAATGCCTTTGAAGCATAAGCTACTTCTGCTTTTACGCCTAGTTTTTTAAACGTATCAATAAAGCTGCGAGCACGCTTCCGAATAAGTGCAGTATCATACACAAAAAGTGGTGTACCGTACTCTTTGGCAAGCTCTAGTGTGTCTACCTGTCCAATTGTTAAATGACCATTCTCAGAAATCGCTTGTGTTCCATATAAATGCATGTGCATCTCTCCCTTTTCACTTCGTTCCATTCTGTCACTTTTACAGAAATATGATAGGATCTACCATTGGAAATAGAGTAGTCCCATCAAAAATTTATTACAATCAGCTTCAAGAGGCCTATGTATAAAACCTCCTTTTTGCTGAATGAAAATAATTTTTGCAAAAATCACAAAATACTATATGTGAACTTTATCACATGAAAAAAACGAGTGCAACGGCTCCTATGATCTTTTTCGCTGTTTGGAAGCGACTACATAAGGTCTTAATGCATCTGCCGTCATTGGGAAACGAATAAGGACACGTAGCATCGCCATTGGGAAGAATGGAACAAGCGGCCAAAAATATGGTGCCTGCATTGGTCGTAATGAACATAAATACGTAAACACTAAGAATATGCCTATGAATAAACCATTAACGCCCCAAATACCTACCATAATTAATAAGAACAGCCTAAATATTTTTATGGAGATACTTAGCTCATAGGACGGGATAATAAAGATGAGAATAGCTGCAACCGCTGTATAGAGCACAACCTCTGCTGAGAATAGTCCCACATCGATCGCAATTTGACCAATAATTACCCCCGCAACCAAGCCCATCGCAGTAGACAGTGGTGTCGGAGTGTGAATGGCGGCCATCCTCAAAAATTCAATACCAATATCTGCAATAAGTATTTGCAGTAATAAGGGTACATGCGATTTCTCCTGAGTCCCTAAAAAAGAAAGAGCATCTGGAAGCAATGATTCATTTGTTGCAAATACATACCACAAAGGTAATAAAAGTAAACCCATAATGGCGCCGAAATACCGCATAAAACGTACAAATGTACCAACTAGTGGCGCCTGTCTATATTCCTCCGCATGCTGTAGTAAATGGAAAATCGTAATTGGCACAAGAATAACAGACGGTGAAGTATCTACCATTATGGCGATATGCCCTTCTAGTAAATGCGCTGCCGCAATATCTGGCCTTTCCGTGTAACGGACAAACGGAACTGGATGGAATTTTTGCTTAAACAGCCATTCTTCTAATGATTTATCAGCCATTGTCAAACCATCATGGTTAATCTGGTCAAGGCGCTGTCGTAATTTTTCGAGCATATCTTCATTGGCAACATCCCTCATATACGCTATGGCAACGTCGGTTTGGCCGATTTTGGATATTTTATGTAGCTCGAAACGTAAATTACTATTGCGAATCCTCCTACGAATTAAAGCCGTATTTTGAGATATCCCTTCTGTAAAACCATCCCTTGAGCCACGTATTACCTTTTCATTGTCGGGCTCCTCAGGGGAACGTCCTGGATAGTTTCTGAGCTCGGCAACGTAGCAATAGCCACTTTTAGTTATAAAGGTCACTTGCCCGCTTAAAATGGCTAATAAATAAGCTTTACGCTCGGTTTCCTCAGAACGTCCGTGAAAGTTAAAATAAGACTCAAAATACTCCTTCTCATCCTCCACATCGATTTCATAATCCTCATCTGGGAGCATGCTCGAAAGTAATTGTGTTAGGGCTTCTCCATCCACAAGGCCACTAATATAGGCGCAAAGAACCGGCAAATCTTTGACAAATAAATGCTTAATCCCAACGTCAAATGATTCGCCGTCACCAAATTGCTCCTTAAGAAAATCTTCGGCTGCTTCTAAGTTGCTAAATAATTTATTTGTCATGCTGTCACCATTTTCTTAGATGTCTTTTTTTATTGCTTCTTGCTCTACAGTTGCGCTTGTAGCCATCCAGCTTTTTAATTGAGCAAGAATTTTTTTCTCCAAACGGGATACTTGTACCTGTGATATACCTAACCTATTTGCAATTTCTGTTTGCGTACAATCTGAAAAATATCGTAAATAAATGATAGACTGTTCTCTCGGTTCAAGCCTTGTAAGCACTTCTTTAAGGGGGATATAATCAAATGGCTGCTCGGATTTTTCATCCTTCATTTGATCCATCAATGTGATGGAATCTCCTTCACTTTCATACAATTGCTCATGTAGAGATGCTGGATCTCTTAATGCATCTGATGCTGTCACGATCTCCTCGGTTGTCACACCAAGTACTTGAGCCAGCTCCTGTATCGTTGGCGGATGTTCATTCTTTTTAATAAATTCGTCTGTAGCATGTCGGATTTTAAAGTTCAGCTCCCGAATAGAGCGACTCACCTTCACCATGCCATCATCCCTTAAAAAGCGTTGAATCTCACCAATAATCATAGGTACTGCATAGGTTGAAAATTTAACTTCATACGATAAATCGAACTTATCTACTGATTTCATGAGTCCTATGCAGCCTATCTGGAATAAATCCTCGAGCTCAACACCTCTCGTTGTAAAACGTTGAACAATGGACCACACAAGCCTCGTATTGCCTTCTACCATTCGTTTACGAGCCTCATGATCGCCCTGCTGTGCACGTGCTATTAAATCACGCATTTCCTCCTGAGACAAAAGCTTTTCGGACGACTGTTCTAACGGCTTCACGATGATACCCTCACATTACCGCTGTGCGAACTGTGTAAAATTTCTTCGTAAATGTTACAGTTGTTCCTTCTCGCCACTTGGACATAACTGTTAGCTGATCAGAAAAACTGTCCATAATCGTAAAGCCCATACCCGAGCGCTCCATTACACTTTTTGTTGTAAATAACGGCTCCATTGCTTGACTCACGTCTTCAATTCCTACCCCTTTATCCATCACAGACACCGTTACAATGTCATCTTCACGTTTAGCATGAACAGTAACAACACCCTTGCCATCCTCTTCATAGCCATGAATAATGGCATTGGAAACTGCTTCTGAGACAACTGTTTTAAATTCAGATAGCTCATCAATAGTTGGATCTAATTGAGCAATAAAGCCAGTGACTGCTACACGAGCTAAGGCTTCATTTTCACTAATTGCTAAAAAAGTTAATGTCATTTCGTTATCCATTTACAATCCCCCTTACGCGATCAATCGCTTGTTCCTCTGTTGCATCCATCATCCAAGGCCCTAAACCTGAAAATTGAAAAACTTTTCGCATGGTTGGCGATGGATTCAATAAAATAGTTCGCCCAGCAACTGCTTCTAACTCACGCATACGACCAAGCACCAAGCCTACTCCCGAACTATCCATAAAGGATAGCCCTTCTAAGTTCCATATGATGGTCGTCACAGTGCCTTGGAAAATTGCTGCAGAAATTTTCGCTCGAATTTGCTCAACTGCATGATGATCGAGCTCCCCAAATAAACGTATAACGACTGTCTCTCTTGTGACCATTTCTAATTGAAAATGCATGAACATCGCCTCCTCCTCGTGCAATTCCACATTTAATACGCTGAATCCTTGCGGCTGACAGAACTAGTGCAAAGTCTTCTGAAATAGTGTCAAATCGACATACTTATAGCTTTTTAGGTTTAAGTGCAGTATGGGATAAGTGAACGTGTTTTAAACAAGTTGCTGTTATCTCAATATGAAATTTCTACAAAAATGTAAACATTTCATAGGTTTAATGGTGGAACGACAAAAAAAGCGAGAACCCTCGTATGTGAGAGCTCTCGCAAATAAAATGTTATGCAATTGTATAAGCTTGCTGTATTTTATGAATCGTATCTTGATCGATTTGGTTATTGGAATATAAATAAGCAATGATATCCCCATTTTTTACACGATCACCTTTTTTAGCAATCAGCTGAATGCCTGCATCGTAATCCAGCGCGGATTCCTTTGTTAAACGTCCAGCACCTAGACTAACACTAGCCTCACCAACTAAAAGGGCATTAATTGTTTCCACAGTACCCTCTGTCACTGCCGTTACTGAAACTTTATGGGCCGTTTCATTTTGTACGATATCAGATACGTCTCCACCTTGCGCAACAATAAATTCCTCAAATTTAGCAGCGGCAGAACCATCTGCCAGTACGCGCTTAACAGCGGCAGTTGCATCCGTTTCATCAACACCTGCGGCAACTTGATACATTAAAGAAGCAATGACTACACATTCATCTAGTAAATCCTCATGTGTTTCTTCCATACGACCACTTAATAATGCATAGGCTTCCAATACCTCAAGCTTATTGCCAATCATTTTACCTAGTGGATTATCCATATCACTAATATGGGCAACGACTCTGCGCCCAAGTTTTTCCCCAATAGCTGTCATTGTATCAGCTAATCGCTGAGCTTCTTCTTGCGTTTTCATAAACGCACCTGACCCACATTTAACATCTAACACAATGCCATCCGCACCACTAGCAATTTTTTTACTCATAATGGATGCAGCAATTAATGGAATCGAATCGACCGTTCCTGTCACGTCTCTTAATGCATACAACTTTTTGTCGGCTGGTACAAGATTGCCTGTTTGCCCAGCAACTGCAATTTTATGTCGATTGACATTGTCAATGAATTCCTGTGAGGAAAGCTCTGTTTTGAAGCCTTGGATTGACTCTAATTTATCGATTGTACCACCTGTAATACCTAGACCTTTACCACTAAACTTGGCTACTGGAATTCCTAGTGATGCAATAATAGGTGTGACCACAAGTGTTACTTTATCTCCAACGCCACCTGTTGAGTGTTTATCAATTTTAAAACCATCAATAGACGTTAAATCAATGACATCTCCTGATTCAATCATTGCTTTTGTTAAATAAAACGTTTCATCATCAGACATTCCTAAAAGTCGAATCGCCATTAAGAGTGAGCTTGCTTGATAATCAGGAATCGAACCAGTCGTATAGCCATCTACAAAATACTGAATGTCAGCTTGTGAGAGCTCTAATCCTTGTTTTTTCTTTTCAAACAATTGCACCATATTCATTCGAAAATCCCCCTTATTTCAATTCTTGTAAGAAACTTTTGCCGAATGCTGGTGCCTCTACTTGGAAGTTCTCAGCCACTGTAGCTGCAATATCTGCAAAAGTTTCACGAAGCTCTAATTCAGCTCCACCATTAAAACGTGGAGAATAGACAATTAACGGTACATATTCACGTGTATGATCTGTGCCATGGAAGGTTGGATCATTCCCGTGGTCTGCTGTAATAATTAATAAATCATCCTCTGACATTGCACTCATAATTTCTGGTAGTCGTGCATCGAATTCTTCTAGAGCTTGTCCGTAGCCTAGAGGATCACGGCGGTGTCCAAAATTAGCATCAAAGTCTACTAAGTTTAAGAAGCTCATTCCATGGAAATCACGGCGGACAACTTCAGCAAATTTGTCCATTCCATCCGTATTATTTTTAGTACGTACAGCATCTGTGACACCTTCACCGTTGAAAATATCAGAGATTTTACCAATTGCAATTACATCTAAGCCTGCGTCTTTCAATACATTCATCGTTGTACGACCGAATGGCTTTAACGCATAGTCATGTCGATTTGAAGTACGAGAGAAGTCCCCTGGAGTACCTATAAATGGACGTGCGATTACGCGACCCACTAAATACTCAGGCTGTAATGTTAATTCACGTGCAATTTCACAGATTTTATATAATTCATCTAATGGTATGATTTCCTCGTGTGCAGCAATTTGTAAAACTGGATCAGCTGAAGTATAGACAATAATTGCTCCAGTTTCCATATGCTCTTTACCGAAGTCTTCTATAACCTGCGTACCACTTGCTGGTTGATTGCAGAGTACTTTACGACCCGTACGTTTTTCTAGCTCAGCAATCAACTCTGCTGGAAATCCATCAGGATACACTTTAAAAGGCTTATCAATGTTTAATCCCATAATTTCCCAATGTCCTGTCATCGTATCTTTTCCGACTGAAGCTTCTTGCATTTTTCCATAGAAAGCTTGCGGCTCGTTTGTCGCTTGCATACCTTGCAGCGGCTCAATATTTGCCAAACCCATTGACTCCATTACCGGCATTGTAAGCCCATTCATTTTTTCAGCGATGTGTCCTAATGTATGTGATCCTACATCGCCAAAATTTGCAGCATCTGGCGCTTCACCAATTCCTACAGAGTCCATTACAACTACATGGATTTTGTTAAACGGTTTATTCATTATTATTGCCTCCAATCTCATGACTCTATTTTACCAAAAAAACGCGAAAAATAAAGGTCAGACATCCGACCGAAAAAAATTTTCTGAAATTTTTAAGCACGGGGATGAAATTGCTTATATACTTCCGATAATCTTGTTTTACTAATATGTGTATATATTTGCGTTGTTGAAATATCTGCATGACCAAGCATCTCTTGTACGGCACGTAAATCAGCCCCATTTTCGACTAAATGAGTAGCAAAAGAGTGACGCAATGTATGTGGTGTTAACTCATGTTGGATGCCAGCTTTTAAAGCATGCTCCTTCATTAATTTCCAACAACCTTGTCTTGTTAAACGTTTCCCTCTTTGATTAATAAAAAACGCCTCAGTTTTTGGATATTTTCCCTGTAATTGACCACGAGCATTGTTTAAATAGGTGCTTATGGCTGATAATGCACTTTTACCAAGGGGAATGATTCTTTCTTTTCCACCCTTCCCAAACACTCGAACAAAACCCATTGTTAAATGAATATCTGCTAAGTCTAAAGCAATAAGCTCACTGATTCGCATACCCGAGCCATATAATAATTCCAGCATCGCTAAATCACGGATACCTTGTGGTTTACTTCGATTCGGTGCAGTCAATAAGGCTTCAATTTCTTCTATAGATAAAATATTCGGTAATTTTTGCTCAATTGTTGGCATTTCTAAATGTACCGTTGGATCTGATTCCGCACGTTTTTCTCGGAGTAAAAATTGGTGGAAACTACGAATAGATGAAATATGGCGAGCAATCGTACGGCTTGTCTTCCCTTGAGCACGTAGTTGCTCTAAATGTCGTAGTATGGTCGTTCTTTCTACACGATTAAAATCAGCCATACCTTCTGCATTTTGCAAAAAATTTACATAGCTTTCTAAATCTCGGCGATAGGATGCTAATGTATTAACAGATAACTGCCGTTCCACTTGGATAAAATGGATATAATCCTCTACTGCATATTGAAATTCATTCATCACAACGCCCCCTTACTGTCAATTATTTTCTATTTTAGCATGGCTATTAGAAATGTGCTAAAGCCTCCTCCATTCGACATAAACCAACGGTAATAAGGTTTTATTATTTCATAAAAAAACAAAAAACTGCCCGATTTAATCTATATCAGAGATTAAAACAGACAGCTTTTCGTTAATTTTCTTCATTCGATTCGTCGTTTTTATCATGACAGCGCCAGCATATGCCGTGGAAAGTTAGTCGGTGATCCTTTATGATAAAGTTCCAACGCTTTTCAACAACGGCTTCCACATCTTCAAGTAAATCTTCTTGAATTTCATCAACAGCTCCACATTCAATACAAACTAGATGATGGTGGAAATGGGCAGCTCCCTCTTGGCGTAGGTCATAGCGCGACACGCCATCGCCAAAGTTGATTTTGTCGACAATTTTGAGCTCAGTTAATAATTCTAACGTTCTATAAACAGTAGCTAGACCGATCTCTGGTGCTTTTTCTTTTACTAAAAGATATACATCCTCAGCACTTAGGTGATCTTCTTCGTGCTCAAGCAAGACAGCAACTGTTGCTTCTCGCTGCGGCGTCAGCTTGTAACTAGCACTATGCAACTGTTTTTTTATACGATCAATTCGGCTCTCCATGTGACGCCCCCCTAAACTCTTTCCATTATACCAAAGGAGTAAATCCTATTACAAGATAGTGAATAGATTTCTAACATGCTTCTACTTTTTTATCTGATCACAATTTCTGTTTATTAAACCCATCATTTTAACACATAAGAAACAACAATAAACTCAGCAACTATTATGATGAAAAATGCGATAAAATTCAACAAAATTGTCCGACCAGATACTTGTTTCCCGATTTTTCGCTTTGACCAAGCAGGTACAAGTAAATTGCATAGGACTAGCAACAATATACAATAGATAAGCTGAAATGGAAACCACCAAATCGTATAAAGCCAAAAAGCTTCAAGTTTTTGTAATAAAAAAACAGAACTAAAGCCAAAAAAAGTGGCACGCATGGCTACAGTTACACGTACTAAAACTTTTAAAACACTGTGAGTTGCTAGTAATAATACAAGACCTATGGAAATGGCGACAGGAAGCACTAAACGAAAAATCGAATGCCTGTCCCCATCGGCTAAACGAGGTTCTATAAATAAAATAAACGGTTCCGCTTTTGGTCCACCAAAAATATGAAAGAAAATAACGCCACAAACAAAGCTAACGGCAATGATGGAAGCGTGATAAAATATAGACACCGTACGAGACATAAACATGCTCCTTTTCTATCAAGGTTTGTACAGCTTATGCTCGTCCGTCTCTATTATGCTAAAGATTATTTTCTAAATGGGCAGCAAGCCAAAGTACAGCAAATGCAGTTTTAGCATCAAATATACGTTGATCCGCGACCATTGATTGTGCTACTTCCAACGAAACTTCTAAAAGTTCGACAAACTCATCCTCATCTAACGCTGCTTTATTGTCGATAATATACAAATCCTTCGCTACATATAGATGAATGACCTCGTCTGCAAATCCCGGCGACGTTGCAAATGTTTGTAAATATGTAAAGCTGTGCGCGCCGTAGCCTGTCTCTTCCTCTAATTCACGGCGAGCTGTCATCGCTGGTTCTTCACCAGGTTCAAGTTTCCCTGCTGGAATTTCAACAATAGAACGTTCAAGTGCCTTACGATATTGCTCCACTAACACTAATTTGCCCTCATCCGTCACGGCAATTACCGCAACCGCTCCAGGATGTTTAATAATTTCGCGCTTTGCAGCCTGACCATTTGGCAACATGACATCATCAACCTGTAGCTTTACAATTTTTCCGTCATAGATTGGTGTCGTTTTTGTCGTTTTTTCCTCAAACTTTTTCATAGACGATAACCTCGCTTGTCCTTCAGATATGTTCATTGTACCATTACAAGTAAAGAAATCGAAGGAGGTCGTTTCATGAAAAAGAGGAAGCTTGGCACTAGTGAATTATTCATTTCTGAAATTAGTTTAGGAGGCATGTCACTTTCGACAGATAAAGGGCAAGCTGCTACTATTGTTGATATGGCATTAGATGCGGGCATAAATTATATTGATACTGCCGATTTATATGAGTTTGGGGCTAATGAGGAGATCATCGGCGCAGCATTAGGAAAACGTCGTCAAGAGATCATCCTTGCCACAAAAGTAGGTAATCGCTGGACTGAAGGTGTAGAAGGCTGGCATTGGGATGCTTCACCATCCTATGTAAAACAAGCTATTCATGCTAGTTTGAAACGTTTGGGAACGGACTATATTGATGTTTATCAGTTACACGGTGGTACAATCGAAGATGACTGGGATGGTATTATCGACACTTTTGAGAGTTTGAAAAAAGAAGGACTTATCCGTGAATATGGCATTTCCTCGATTCGTCCAAATGTTTTGCAACGTTTTTTACCTGCAAGCTCAGCTAAAAGTGTCATGATGCAATATAGTGCATTAGATCGCCGACCCGAAGAGTGGTTTGACTTTATTGCGAACGAAGGTGCTTCTGTTGTAACTCGTGGCACAGTGGCAAAGGGCTTATTAACAAATAGCTGGCAGCAACGTCTTCAACGAGTAAATGGTTTTAACAACTATTCTTCAGAAGAGCTAACAACAACGTTAACAAACTTAGCTTCACAGTATAATGATTTACATGCACTGGCACTAGCCTTTAATTTAAAAGAGTCTACAATCGCTTCTACAGTGATTGGAGCAAGCTCACAGGAGCAACTAGCTCAGACCCTCTCTGCCTATGAAAACATGGCTACTATAACCGATTATGAAGCAGCAAATACGTTAACAAAAAATGAACAATATGTAGAACATCAATGAAAAAGTGGTTAATCTTCATCATCTGTCTAGTTGTGCTTATCATTTCCTCCAGCATGACTTACGAACAACAAAGTATTTTACCAGAGCTTAAAGATTTATTAGCTAATAAACCTTTTGAAAAACAACTATCTGTTTTAAAAATCCCCTATTGGGACAAAGTCGTATCAGTTGAAGAACGTGGTTATTTTCCATTTGTCGAATTTTTAATTCGTAAACTAACACATTTTATCGGATTTGGATGCATTGCGCTTGGTTTGTACTTTGCATGGGGTAGACGCCGTTTTGCAGCAACTATTGCTATTGCTGGAACGGCTTTTATTGCTATGCTTGATGAACTTCGTCAAAGCTTTACACCAGGTCGGACAATGAGCGGTCAAGATGTGCTTGTAGATACAGCTGGAGCCATTGTTTTTGTTGGTGTCGTTATGGTCTTCAGGAAATTGTTGAACAATAAAAGACAAAAGGCACTATATTAGCCTTTTGTCTTAAATATATAAACCTTATAGGAATCTCCAATAATAAAGAGACTCAGTTTCTTTATATAAGGTAGCCCCTGCTTTTTCTAAAACTCGATGGGAAGCGAAATTATCTTTTTCTGTATCTGCAATAATATACTGAACATTTGGTTGATGATGTAGCCAGTTTATCATTGTTATAATGGTTTCTGTCATATAACCACGTCCTTGAAAACTAGGAAAGGTATAATAACCAATCACCACTTCCTGCCTCTCATTTGGCATCCCTTTTAGCATAATGCCTCCAATAGCACAATTCTGTTCTTTACATACTATCAACCAATTCGTATGCCAAAAATAATTTTCTTCATCTTCCAAAACTTTGGAGCGTCTATAGTGCAATGCCTGTTTTAGCTCATCATCCATAATCCCCTCTAGCTTATGTAAAGATAGTTCAATTGCTAATTCATTCTCATGCTCTATTAGCAATTGTAAATACTTAGCATTTAAAGGAATTAATCTTAATCTTTTAGAATATAATTCAAACATCATTGTTCTCCTATCATAATTTAATCTATTTACTAAACTATAATAAGGTATATGTTATTGGCAGCGTCTCCCACGTCATGATTTGTTACTTATATAATATCGACTTTTCTATTATCCAAAAACAGTGAACCCACATGCGCGAATTCACTGTTTTTCTTGTTAATATTTCGTGCCTTTATCGCCATACTCGTTTAATAATTCTTCAAACGATTTATTTTTTTCTCGTTGCTTACGTTCAAAAGCTAGTTTTGCTTGGCGTTCTTCTTCTGCAGCCTGTTCTTTCACGGTTAAATCTTGCTTTGCCGCTTTTAATTTAGCTAGCACATCGCCACCTAGCTGGTCTGCTAATGTGACTGCCTCCTGCTTTGGCAAGCTTGCTGTCATGCTATTGCTTGTCTGTTGTTGTTTTCGTTTCTTTCCCATTTCATTCACCTTCTTATTGACATCAAGGACGCTTTACTACTGTGGCTACGCCTTGACCACCACCGATACATAATGTGGCTAAGCCCAATTTCGCATCACGCTTTTCCATCTCATGTAAGAGTGTGACCAAAATACGAGCACCACTCGCACCGATCGGATGACCAAGAGCAATCGCGCCCCCGTTAACATTTAGTTTATCATGATTAAAGCGTAATTCACGATCAACAGCAATCGATTGTGCTGCAAATGCTTCATTTGCTTCAATTACATCTATTTCATCTAATGTCGCTGCTGCCTTTGCCAGTGCTTTTTGGACTGCTTTAACTGGACCAGTTCCCATAATTGCAGGATCTACGCCTGCGCTTGCATTGGCTGAAATAATCGCCATTGGTTGTATACCAAGCTCTTGTGCCTTTTTCTTCGACATCACAACAACTGCCGCTGCCCCATCGTTAATACCTGAAGCATTAGCTGCTGTTACGGAGCCATCTTTTTTAAATGCGGGACGTAGTTTACCTAGAGTTTCTTCTGTTACACCTGCACGTGGAAATTCATCCTTGGCGAATACAATAGGCTCTCCCTTACGCTGTGGAATCTCAACAGCGACGATTTCACTTTCAAACTTGCCTGCTGCAATTGCTGCCTCTGCGCGTTGCTGAGAACGAGCTGCAAAAGCATCCTGTTCTTCTCTTGAAATTTCATACATATCACATAAATTTTCAGCTGTAATTCCCATATGATAATCATTAAAAGCACACCATAGACCATCATGGATCAAAGTATCCACTACCTTTTGATCGCCCATTCGGAAGCCTTCACGCGCATTTTTTAAAACATAAGGTGCCTGGCTCATATTTTCAAAGCCACCAGCCACGATAATATCAGCATCACCTGCTAAAATAGCTTGCGTTGCTAAATGCACAGCTTTTAAACCTGATCCGCATACTTTATTAATTGTTAATGCTGATACCTCATGTGGTAAACCAGCCTTTATCGCTGCCTGACGAGCTGGATTTTGTCCAAGACCAGCCGATAACACATTCCCCATAATGACCTCATCGACTTGTTCCCCTGCTACTCCTGCACGCGTTAAAGCGTCCTTAATAACAATGCTACCTAAAGTTACAGCTGGTACGTCTTTTAGTGTCCCCTGAAATGAGCCTATAGCTGTTCGTACAGCACTCACGATTACTACCTCATTTATCATGTCCATTCTCCCCTTCTCCCCGTTCAAAAATCAACACTGCTGCATATGCTACTAGCAGATATGTATATTTTAACAAATATTTTGACGATTTTCGATAATAGAAATAATCGCAGTTTTGCCAAAGTTATTGTAAAATGTTGACGTGTTTTAAACAATCTCAGTTGGGAACATTACAAATAAGAAACAGCATGTGGAGGTGTTTTATGATGAAAAAGAAGATGCTTTTATTCTCTGGTATTACAACAACGCTTGCCGCAGCAGCTACTGGTCTGTTCGGCTTCGCGCTTTCCAATAAATTAATGTATATTCAACAAAAAGATCCTGAATTTGTTCGTGAACGAGAAACGACAGCTAAACGCTTTGATGAGGCTTGGTACAATAAAAACTTGAAATGCGAATTAAATATTGATTCTCCTAATGGTTATACGATTCGAGGAATTATGCTTCAGCCGTTGCAAACCAATAACACGATCATCATATGTCACGGCGTTACCGAAAATAAAATAAATTCCGTTAAATACGCTAGGCTATTTGAAAGGCTTGGCTATAATTCGGTCATCTTTGACCATCGGCGTCATGGCGAATCTGGTGGCAAAACAACTAGCTATGGTCACTATGAAAAAAATGATCTTGATGCTGTAGTTAATACAGTGAAAGCCATGATTGGTGAAGATGCAATACTAGGCATTCATGGAGAATCTATGGGTGCAGCAACAATGTTACTTTATGCAGGTACGGTAGAAGATGGTGCTGATTTTTATATTTCTGATTGTGCATTCTCCGATTTTTCCATGTTGCTCAAGCAAATTGCCAAAACTGAATTTAAATATGGCTCTATTATTCCCATCCGTTTTGCTGATTTCTTTGTCCGCCTCCGGGACGGCTACTCCTTCAAAAGTGTGACCCCTGCCGAAGCAGTGACCCATATTGAAAAACCTGTACTTTTTATCCATAGTATTCCTGATTCATTTATTCCAGCGTCCATGTCACTAGACCTTTACAATAAAAAAGTAGGTCCTAAAAAATTAAAGCTTTTTGATGCTGGTGCACATGCCCAATCCTTTAATGAAAATATGGATGAATATGAAGATTTAATTCATGATTTTTTAGAAAGTTTTATTTACCAAAAAATCAATCGGGATTCTTCCTCCTCCAACGTCATTCCATTCCATTTTTAACGCAAATAAAAACCTTGCTTTTATTATTCCCGCAAGGTTTTTTCTATATTTATTCTTCAAAAACGATATGCCATTCCTCTCGTTTCGCTAAAAATTCCTTCGCTAATGCTTGTGCTCCTTCCAAGCTATGACTCGCAGCCCAGCCACATTGTACCTCATTGCATGCAGGCACTGCTGTCGCCTTTGTCACATCAGTAAATGTTTTTTCTAAAATAGTTAATAGGTCCTCATAATCTTGATGATTAATAAGGGATACATAGAAGCCAGTCTGGCAACCCATTGGACTGAAGTCAACGATATGATCAGAATAATTACGAATAATATCCGCAGATAAATGCTCTAAAGAATGCAAAGCAGGCATTTCCATATGCTCTTTGTTAGGTTGCTTCAAGCGAATATCATATTTGTACACTTCATCGCCATTTCTCCCTGCTTTAACTCCCGCTAACCGAACATACGGGGCTTTTACTTTTGTATGATCTAGATCAAAGCTTTCTACATTTGTCTTTTCGCGTTCCATATTTAACAGCTCCTTTTCTATGAATACTATTTATTATAGCTAGTTTTTTCAAAATTAGTGGGAATATTTTAAATTGCTAGTTTTTTTATGTTTTCATAGAATATTTCAAACGAATAGAGGTAAGATTTTTTTATTCTTGTTTCTAGAAGACTAATACATGTCTTCTGTAAGCCTCTTTTGTCAAAGAAATTGTCGGTGAGTAAAGGAGTGGCAGTTGTTGTACATAGGGCAATGAACGGGTTGAGCGTTTCTCGTAACTAAAAACAAGGGGATGTCTCAAAAATTATTGAGACATCCCCTTTTTATGACTCCATGAAAAAAGCAACCAGTTACCTTAACCAGCTGCTCCTTAAAAACCCCAATTATTTTTGGAATTTATTCATTTGTGCCATCATTTGACGTACTTGCTTTTCAGACGGCGTACGACCCATTTGTGCCATCATCATACGAATCATTTGCTCATTAATAGGTGGGTTTTCTTTTAAATATTTCATCATAGCTTGACGAGCGAAATAGAAACCAAGTGCCGCTCCCGCTGCTAATGCGATAATTACGATAATAATCCAGCCCCATGTAGGCATACAACCAACCTCCTCCACTACAATATACCGAGAAAAAACTCTCCACGCTCCATTATACACCAAATGATAGCATGTTACTATATATTGTAGTGAAATTTCCTAGTGCATTGTATACTTCATAGGTTTCAACCACCCACATTCATTATCTTGTTTATTGAAAGCAATAAATCGTTCACTCATCTTGGCAAGCATTTGAAATAAATCCAAATCTAGCATTCGTGAACCTTCACAATAAACACAAATCTTACGATCGACTAAATAAATAGCCATTTTGCCTTTTATCGGATGTTCTAAAAACAAAGCATTACGAGCTCTTTCTAAATGTGCATATTTGGAATCAAGTTGATGCTCCAACATTGCTGCTATTTCATCAAAACGAACGGATTCACATATATACGCAAGCTCTTTTAAGGATTTCTCATTGGCGTCTTCACAGCCTTGCATCATCTCTAACAACTTTCGCTCTCTGCCAAAAATAAACGTTAAATGCTCTTCTTTTATCTTATATATGGAATAGGTTCTCACCAGAAATCCTCCTTCGCTCAGTTTATTTTCCATAAGTATAGCTCATCCCATCTTGTTAATTTGTCAAACGGAGGAAGTTTTCATCTTCTATTTTTGTCGAAAAGCTTCTAGTTTAGGATCTAAAAATTACTTTATGGCAGATGATAATTAGCTCTTAAAATGAACTGCTATTTTTCAATGAAAACAAGCAATATACACTCATTGTGTACGCCAAAAACCCACTTTTGTTGCAGCCTAGATAGTTCTCAGCCTCAAGACCTAGTAGAAAATCAATTTCGAGTCCGTTTTAGACAATCTTGTAAATAGGTAACATAAAGGTACAAACGAAAGGAGCTAAAACAAATGAGAAAATTTCTTTTATTAACTGGAGGCGTTATCGCAGCATGTGTTGCACTTGCCTTAATCGGACCATTGGCAGGCTTACTATTCTCCGGATTATTTGTAGCACTAGGGATGCATTTTTACATGGCGAGCAAGTCAAATTTCGGTAAAATCTTTTGGTTTGCGGTTGGTCTAATCGGTATCCTATCAGCAGTATCGAACATTCCTGCAATGATTGGTCTTGCAGCAATCGCTATTGTCTATGTCATTTATAAAAAATGGAATGGCGAAAATGTAAAAATTCCAACAATTGAAAGTAAAAAAGAAGAAGATCCATTTACAAACTTCGAAAAAGAATGGTCAAATTTAACAAAATAAAAGGAGAGAATGAATATGAATTTATTTCAACGTTTTAGATACACAGTAGAGGCAGACTTACATCAGTTATTTGATAAGAAGGAACAAAAAAATCCAATTGCTATGTTAAACCAGTACATCCGTGAAGCTGAAAAGCAAACGGAAGAAACAGGTAAATTATTAGAACGTCAAGGACAATTAAAAGAAAAGCTTGAGCAAGAATATCAACAAAATGCAAATTTACTTGCTAAACGTGAATCTCAACTGACATTAGCGCAAACTAGTGGCGAGCAAGATTTAATTGATTTCGCAACGGATGAAGTGACAGCTTACACTGCCCGTAATCATACGTTACAAGCGAGTATTGAAGCAAGTACACGTGAATATTTCGAGCTAGAGCGTAAATTCGAAACCATGAAACATAAAATTAAAGACATGAAAGTTCGTCAATTACAGTTAATGGGCAAAGAAAACGTCACTCGTGCCCATCATCAAATGGATGGTATGATTGCCAAAAACAATAAAACAAATTTTGAAGATTTGGAAGCTTATATTGATAAATTGGCTTATCAAATTGACAAAGATCATGAAGTTACAACATTTGAAGCAAGATTGGCACAATTAGAAAAAAAAGCTTCAGAGGAAAGCTCTCCACTGCTAATTGAAAATAAATAACATGTTATAATGGAAGCAATGCGCCAACTCTAACCGGCGCATTCTTTCACGTTTTAAAACAGAGGGTCCCATTCCCTCTTTTATACTATTAGTAGAAAGAAGGGTGACCCTCTTGCAAAATTTCACTACAAATAAGCTCACATTTTGGGTACTATGCTTCTTTTTACTCGTTTTTGTGGAGCTTACTATTTTTAATAATGGTGGCGCCTTTTGTTTATTGATTGGGGCCGTACTGCTTTATTTAAGCTTTTCTAAAAAAGTCCGCTTTTTTAAATGGACCGGCATATTCTTCATTGCGATTGCATTATTCACAATGTGGAGCCTCCGTCTATTCATTGTAATTATGCTCTTATATATGCTTTATCAATACTTACAACGAGAAAATGAACCAAAAATAGTTGGTGCTGAGCTTTTTGAAAAACTATCTACCTCGAAAAATGACTTAATTGGCACCATACCAGCACCAACTGAAGCATACAAATGGCAAGATGTGCAAATTCAACGTTTAGCAGGAGATATCACAGTTGATACGACTCAAACGATTTTGCCTGCTGGCACAAGTCTAATTACGATTCGTCAAGGGATCGGTAAAGTTCAAATCTATATCCCATATGAAATACCTTTTCGTATACACTATACGACCCTATTTGGTGAGCTTACTTGCTTACATGTGGGTCCACAACGTATTTTAAATGAAAGTGTTAGCTTTTCTGATGGAAATCCTGAAGATGCAAAACGCATTTTAATTATTCATGTTGCAACATGGCTTGGAGATTTGGAGGTGCTGCGTAAATGATTGCCTTTATCTCAAGATTATTTACCTTATTATTCATTTTAATGAGTGCTACATTCGGATTGCTTGTTGCAGTATGGGGAAATCCTGATGAGAAAACTTGGGAACCTTTATGGCGACAAAATTATGATAATTTTCCTCTTGGCGGAATTATTGTAGTCAGCCTATTTGCTCTTAGCTTCCTCTTTGCCAGTTGGATTAGTATGACTGCTCGTGCCAGAGAGGCTCAAGCAACAAAAATTGTAAAGCAGTTAATCGAACCTGATTTTGTACTTTCTAAAAAGCAAGCCCTTCCGAAACCATTAAAAAAAGCACTTGTGCAAACAAGTGAATTAATAGATACACAGCGTAAAAGTCTACAGCGCTTATCCAATGAACGGGCAGAAGCTCATGACAAAATTATACAGGAACGCATCATTGCTGAACGTCAACGTCTGGCTAGAGAATTACATGATTCTGTGTCGCAGCAATTATTTGCGGCCTCCATGTTGCTTTCTGCTTTAACGGAAAATGACGAAAATGCGACTAGCTTAAAGCAAGTGGAAAAAATAGTTCAGCAAGCACAGCTCGAAATGCGTGCATTATTATTACACTTACGACCTGTTGCACTTCGCAATAAAACACTTGCCCAAGGCTTAGAGGAATTAATTATTGAGCTTCAGCAAAAGGTTTACTTCCATATTGAATATGAACTAGAAGAAATGGCATTAACGAAAGCAGAAGAAGATCACCTATTCCGCATTGCCCAGGAAGCCCTCTCTAATACACTTCGACATGCCAAAGCAAGTGAGGTTGAATTGTTGCTTGTTGCACGAGATGACTTAGCCATTTTACGCATTCAAGATAATGGTTTAGGCTTTGATGTAGAGGCAGATAAATCCACTTCTTACGGCTTGCAAAATATTGCTGAACGAGCTGTTGAAATTGGCTGCACATATAAAATTGTGTCAGTCCCTGAAGAAGGAACGATTGTCGAAGTTAAAATTCCACTACATAAAGAGGAGGTCAATGACAATGATACAAGTGCTCATAGTGGATGATCATGAAATGGTGCGTATCGGCGTTTCTGCGTACTTATCCGCACAGCCAGATATTACAGTTGTGGGAGAGGCTGAAAACGGGCAAGAAGCAGTTGAGCGTGCCCTTGCCCTAAAGCCTGATATTATTTTAATGGATAATGTTATGCCCATTATGACTGGCGCTGAGGCAACAGCAGAAATTTTAGCCTCATGGCCAGAGGCAAAAATCATGATGGTGACTAGCTTTTTAGATGATGACAAAGTCTACCCTGCTTTAGAGGCAGGGGCAGTGAGTTATATATTAAAAACATCTAATGCTAAACAAATTGCGGAAGCCATTCGTAAAACAATGGGTGGCGAAACGGTATTAGAGCCAGAAGTTACATCTAAAATGATGCACCGTATGCGCCACGGCAATAATACACCTCTTTACGACCATCTTACTGACCGTGAAATGGAAGTTTTATTGCTGATGGCACAAGGCAAAGCCAATCAGGAAATCGCTGACGAGCTATATATTGCTTTAAAAACTGTTAAAACACATGTAAGCAATATTCTAGCAAAGCTTGAGGTTCAAGATCGCACACAAGCCGTTGTCTATGCCTTTCAGAATGGGCTTGCCAAATAATTTCTACTAAAAAAACTGCGTATGGTTATGCAGTTTTTTTGATTAGACATATTTTAGAAGATCATTGTCATCGGATGTATTTGTCCATTCCTTTAGTGATACGTCACCCAATAGCAAAAAAAAGCACCGCAACGCCCAGCGAATTGATACGTACGCTGAGTGTTGCGGTATTTTATTAAAAATATTATAGCGCTTTTACCTTCGCTACAACATTTTCTACAGTGAATCCGTATTTTTCCATTACAACTTCACCTGGAGCTGATGCACCAAATTTATCGATCGCAAGCACATCACCTTCAAAGCCCGTATATTTATGCCAGCCGAATGATGCACCCATTTCAATCGCAAGACGTTTAGTTACAGCTTTTGGTAAAACAGATTCTTTGTAAGCAGCATCTTGCTTTTCAAAGCGGTCCATAGATGGCATTGAAACAACAGCTACATCCATGCCTTCAGCTTTTAAAGCTTTTTGTGCCTCAACAGCAAGCGAAACCTCTGAGCCTGTTGCAATTAAAATAGCATCCGCTACTTCTTTTGTAGCAGGAGATACTGTGTAAGCACCCTTCGTCACACCTTCACGTACTGTTTCAATAGAAGCGTTAAGAACAGGTAAGTTTTGACGTGATAATACTAATACTGTTGGCGTATTTTCTGATGCAACGGCAAGCTCCCATGCAACAGCTGATTCATTTGCATCCGCAGGACGAACAACAGATAAATTAGGCATTGCACGTAATGATGCAAGGTGTTCAATTGGTTCATGCGTTGGACCATCTTCTCCTACAGCAATCGAGTCATGTGTAAATACATACGTTACAGGAAGACCCATTAATGCTGAAAGACGAACTGCCGGACGAACATAATCTGAGAACACGAAGAATGTACCACCAAATACATTTAAACCACCGTGAAGAGCCATACCATTTAAAGCAGCGCCCATTGCAAATTCACGAACACCAAACCAGATGTTGCGACCAGCATAATCGTCTGCAGAGAAATCGCCTGCACCCTTCATCGTTGTTTTATTTGAGCCAGCAAGGTCAGCAGAGCCACCAAAGAATGATGGTGTTTTCTTAGCAATAGCATTAATCGCATCACCAGAAGAAGAACGTGTTGCTACAGATTTACCAGCTTCATACACTGGTAATTCAGAAGCGAAGTCTGCTGGTAATTTACCATTCATAGCATGTTCAAATTGAGCAGCTAACTCTGGGAATTCTTGTTTATAAGCAGTAAATTTCGCATTCCAAGCTTCTTCAGACTGTGCTCCTTGCACTTCAGCTGCAGCATTAAAAGTATCATATACTTCAGCAGGAATTTGGAAAGGCTCGTGTGCCCACTCATAAGCAGCTTTTGTTAATACCACTTCATCTGTACCAAGTGGTGCACCATGAGAATCCGCTTTACCCGATTTATTTGGAGAACCAAAACCAATCACTGTTTTCACTTCAATCAATGTTGGTTTGCCAGTTGATTTTTTAGCTTCTTCAATAGTTGCATTAATCGCATCAACATCTGTGCCATCTGCAACTTTTAAATAATTCCAACCATAAGATTCAAAACGTTTTTGTACGTTTTCTGAGAATGACTTTTCTAAGTCACCATCTAAAGAAATATCATTAGAATCGTAAAGCACGATTAATTTTTCAAGTTTTAAGTGACCAGCTAATGAAATAGCCTCTGCTGCAACGCCTTCCATTAAGTCACCATCACCACATAATGCAAATGTATAGTGGTCAACGATGTCATGACCTGGCTTATTGTAAGTAGCTGCTAAATGACGCTCAGCCATTGCCATACCTACAGTCATGGCAATACCTTGTCCTAGAGGACCAGTTGTTGCTTCCACACCTACTGTATGACCATATTCAGGATGTCCTGGTGTTAATGAATCCCATTGGCGGAAGTTTTGAATTTCTTCCATTGGTAAACCATAGCCGCCTAGATGAAGTAGGCTGTATAGAAGCATGGAACCATGACCAGCTGATAATACAAAACGATCGCGATTATACCATTTTGGGTTCGCTGGATTATGGCGTAATTGTTTTGTCCAAAGCGTATAAGCCATTGGCGCTGCCCCCATTGGTAAACCTGGGTGACCAGAATTTGCTTTTTCAATAGCATCGATTGACAAAGTTCGGATAGCATTTATTGCTAGTAAATCCGCATGTTGAGTCATTATATTGTGACATCCTTTCTCGTCCTATAATTGTACTTCTACAGTTTAGTCAACATTGCTTTAGAAAACAATGCTTTTGTTATACTATTTGCATTTTCATACATACTTTATTGAATTGTGTCACATTAATTTAGAAATTTATTTTTTTTTGCTTGTCTTACCTTCTCTGGGGTAACATCATTTCCTTCTGCATCAACCACTTTTACGTTTTCAATCGTATCACGCATTGTTGCTCTAAATGTATCTAAGTATTCCTTACGAAGCGCTGTTCGCTCCTTTGCCTCTTCATCCGTTAGTTGACCACTTTTCGCTTTAGCAGAAAGTTCATTTATACGGTTAATTTTTTCTTTTGATAACATAGTTACACACCTTTCAGTACCTATCTTATTAATTTCGGTATGCAAAGTATAGCATGGTTTCCCATTAAATGCAGTTATACCAACCCTAATTCAAGCTGTTGAAATAAAAAAATACATGACTTCCAGATGTTTGAAGTGTATAAATATTATATGGAAGGAAAAATTTAACTATACATTGGAGGACATACATGTGAACGTGACAACTAAGCGATTACTCATTCGAACATTTCAAGAGCAGGACTGGGAAGCTGTTTATAGCTATACTTCAGATGAAAAAGTGATGCACTATATGCCTGAAGGTGTTTTTAATGAAGATCAGGCCAAGAAATTTATTGCAGAAAATAGTAACGACAAAGCAAAACATTTTGCTATTGTTTCAAATAATTCCGAGCAAGTGATTGGTCATATTGTTTTCCATCCTTGTTTCGGTAATCATACTTATGAAATCGGTTGGGTACTAAATCCAGCTTATCAAAATCAAGGCTTTGCTTCTGAAGCTGCTCGTGCTGTATTAGACTATGGATTTAATGAAAAGAATCTTCATAGAATTATTGCAACGTGTCAGCCCGAAAATATCGCTTCCTATAAAGTTATGGAAAAGATCGGAATGAGGCGTGAAGGATATTTTAAAAAATGTATACCGTATGGGGATGAATGGTGGGACGAATACTATTACGCAGTCTTACGTGAGGATTGGAGCCATTTATTAGAAGGTTAGAAGAACGTTAAAACTCGTGAAAATGGGCTCCTATAAACATTATTAGGCACTGCATCAATGATGTATGATCTGACCATACAATTTAGCTTGAGGAAACTTCTGAAGAAGTCCTATTGAGTAGGTATTTTTCGATGGCAAAATTTCATCCTGATTACATGATTACTATGAAAGATTTTGTAAAAGAACACTCAGTCCTATTACGAAAACAAACGCAAGACGTTGCCATACCAGTTCCCTTAGAGGATCGACATACATTATTATCTATGCTTCAGTATTTAAAAAACAGCCAAGATCCGAATTTAATAAAAAAGTATAAACTACGTCCTGGGAGTGGCCTCTCTGCAAATCAAATTGGCGTAGATAAAAGAATGTTTGCTGTAATTTTTAAGGATCACAACCAAAAACACGAAATGATGTTCATTAACCCAAAAGTAATGAGCCATTCTTTAAATATGATCTATTTGCCTGAGGGAGAAGGTTGTCTGTCTGTTAATCGACCTGTTCACGGTTTTGTACCAAGATATGAACGAATTAAAGTAAAAGCCTATAATATTGATGGACAGGAATTTATTATGTCTTTAAAAGGCTATGAATCTATCGTTGTACAACATGAAATCGATCATTTAAATGGTATTATGTTTTATGATCGAATGAATAAAGATAATCCTTTTCAACTACCCCAAAATGTTATTATAGAAAGCTTGTATTAAAAAAATTAGCGGGCTATATTATTTGCCCGCTAATCTTTCTTGATGCTCTTGGAATCGGCGATGTACCGTTGCCTTACTTACCTCAAAGCCTAGTCCTCTAAGCGTAATGGAAATTTCTTCAAAGGTAAAACCACGATTACGTAGCTTCACAATTTCATCAACAGGGAGTTCCTTCCGTTCCTGACCATTTGGATTGCCACGATTGGATAGGTTATTTTCAGGGCGATAGCCATTTTCAACAGCACGTCGCATCCCTCTGCGGATTTTAGCATTATGGATTCTACGTTGATATTCCTCTACAATTGCTAAAATCTCTAGTAGCATCGTATCCATTTCGTTTAATTGGACTGGTCCTGCGTCACGCATCGAATAAACATCTGTTGCTGATTTTTGTAATAAATGCAATACTGCCATCCTTGCATTTCCACGACCTATACGAGTTTCATCTTGTACAAAAAGAGCTTTTATTTCCTTCTCTTTTATAAAATCAAGCATTTCAAGTAAGCCTTCTCGTTCAACATCATAACCGCTATGTTTATCTTTAAAAACACCCTTTACTTCATAGCCTTGCTCTTTAGCATAGCGCACTAATTCTTCTTGTTGGCGCTCTAATGAGGAGCTTTGCGTTTCTTTTTCAGTACTTACTCGGCAATAGACAACAGCCGTCATTTGGTTAATTTTCATTGTTCATTTCTCGCAATTTCAATGGTTTTGATGGGACTGGCTTGATCACTCAAAACTGGAATGACTAGAGATTTACCTGCCACGATTTTAATATCTGCTAACTCATTTTCTGATTTGACAAGCTTAATCCAATCTTCTTTACTCATTTTACCACGGTATTGTTCGGCTAACGACCACAAGCTATCCCCATGTTCGATTTGAATTTCAGCGTAATTAACATCCCCCGGATCAGTGATGTAAAGGTAACTTGCGAAGAGTAAACAAGCACCTAATAATATAGTGATATGTGTATTTTTCTTTAACCATGTCATCATAATAACCTCATTTCTAGAATGTTTGTTCGGAATGTATGTTCTCATAATAAAGCGAACAAACGTTTTTGTCAAACACTTTTCGAACCTATGTTTGCATACATGTTCGCATTCTGTTATACTATCAAATAAGAAGAATGATATTAGAAAAAAGAGGTGAGCAATCATGAAAAAAGTATCGAAAAGACAAGAGGACATTCTAGCGTTCATTAAAGACGAGGTACGAGCTAAAGGGTATCCGCCATCAGTCCGTGAAATCGGGGAAGCTGTTGGACTTGCTTCAAGTTCAACTGTTCATGGTCATTTGGCTCGATTAGAACAAAAGGGTTTTATTCGTCGAGATCCAACAAAGCCACGTGCTATTGAAATTCTTGAGCCTGAAGAATCCATCCAAAAGCAACATGTCATCCATGTACCACTTGTAGGGAAGGTTACAGCAGGTTCTCCTATTACAGCTATCGAAAATATTGAAGAGTATTTCCCACTGCCAGATACATATGGCACGAGTGAGGATCAGTTATTCATGCTAGAAATTATGGGTGAATCGATGATTGAAGCGGGAATTTTAGATGGTGATTTAGTGATTGTGAAGCAAAAGTCAACCGCCAATAACGGAGACATTGTTGTAGCCATGACAGCTGAGGATGAAGCTACTGTAAAACGCTTCTTTAAGGAAAAAAACCATTTCCGTTTACAGCCTGAAAATTCATCAATGGAACCGATTATCGTTGATCAAGTATCAATTTTGGGACAAGTTGTTGGTCTTTATCGCCGTGTACATTAATTAAATGAGAGTTTGAGGATTGTGTTCCTTCACTGAGCATGTATCCTCTTTTTTACGCAAAAAAAGAATCCACAAACTATTGGATTCTTTTTTTAATGACCTCTCTATGCCTCTTTTTTAAATTTCAAGCTCGCTTCAACAAAAGCTGCAAATAACTTTTGTGCATGCTGATCTCCCGCTATAGCTAATTCCTCTGGGTGCCACTGGACAGCCAAACAGAATGGTAATTCCTCATGCACCACTGCTTCAATAATGCCATCACTGGATTTCGCTGCAACTTTTAAATTCTCCGCTAGTACATTCACTGACTGATGATGAAAAGAATTGACGGCGATTTTCTCTTGTTCCAGAATAGTCGCTAATAAATTCTCCGCAATAATTTGTACATAATGCGTCGTTACTGACCTACCAGCTTGTTGCATATGTTTGATCAGCTTCGTACTATAATGGTCACTATCAATGTCCTGATATAACGTCCCACCTAATGCAACATTTAATATTTGGATACCCCGACAAATACCGAAAATAGGCATTTTCCGTACAAATGCGGCCTCAATTAATGCTAATTCCACGGCATCTCTAGCTGGATGAATTTTACCTAGCTTTGGTGAAGGCTCCGCTCCAAATAGAAAAGGATGTACATCATAGCCTCCCGATAGCAATAAGCCATCAGTAAGGGCTAAAATTTGAGCAGCATCTTCCTCCACACCTACCGGAATAATGAGGGGGATACCGCCCGCCTCAATAATACTTTTGCTGTAAGCAGCATTTAAATGAGCTGATAAATCATCTTCTACAAAAGCTGTAATTCCAATAATCGGCTTCACTTGATTCCCCTCCATAAAATTGAAGATTAAACACTTACCAAAAACCTAAATACCAATTGATGAACGAATCTCCGTAGAAATAAACAATAGAAGCGGCTAATGCAATAGATGGACCAAAGGGAATAGGTGTTTTTCTTCCCTGTTTACGCTTCAATAAGACAACTATTCCGACTATCATACCAATGATAGAAGCAAAAAATAAAGTCAACAGCGTATGAATAATACCTAGAACGAGGCCAATTAAAAAGAATAATTTAATATCGCCTCCTCCCATTCCACCTTTCGATAAAACCGCAATACTATATAATATGCCAAAACCAACGAGTGCACCCACTAGGCTGTCCCACCAAGGTGTTAAAGGTGACAGTACACGTCCTATGGCCAAAAAAGGCAAAAAGAATAAAAGAATCTTATCTGGAATTAACAGATAAGTAAAATCTGAAACAACTATAATGACTAACAATGAGATGAACGATAAGGCTACTATAAATTCTAAGCTCCAGTTTAGCTCAAAATAAGCAAGGGCGAATAATCCCCCAGTCAACAATTCTATCGCTGGATATACAAAAGAAATTTTATAGCCACAGCCTCGACATTTTCCTCTTAAAAAGAGATAAGACAATACTGGCACTAAATCAAGAACCGACAATTGTCTCTGACAGTTTATACAATGGGAGGAAGGATATACAAGAGACTCCTTCCGCGGCACACGTAAGCCAACTACATTATAAAAAGAGCCAAAGACTATACCAACTAAAAAAATGATAATTGTATAAGCCATTTCCAAATTTATGTCCTCCTAAACCAATAGGCGCCCATACAATAAGTATGATGCGCCTATCCATATAAATATTGTATTCTTGCTCGGCAATATACGTAACGAATGTTATTCAAAGCAATGAACATAGATAATGAGTGATGTATTTGAAAAATATTTCATAAAAGATTTGAAGTCATACGGTACGAAGAAAGAAGGAGTAGAGTAAGAGTATTATCAGTTTAGCACAATATAAAAGAGATTCCAAAAATAATTGGAATCCCTTCAATTCATTTCCTCAGTAACCTACCTGACAACAGCATGCCAATGCCACCAATTGTTATAAATAGAACAGCTCTAATTAATAAATCAAGGGCCGATAAGTCAAAGAAAATAAGCTTGATAAACGCAATGACTAAGATAACAAAACCTGTTGTACGAAGCGTTTTTAATTGTTGCGTGGAACTAAGCCATAGCGAAATACTCGCTGTAAGGAATAATGTAATCGTTGTAAGAGCTATACTTAGTTTCCAATCAAGTAGATGACTATACGTAAATTGATGAACGAGCCCCCACATCGAGATCATTGTGAGAACGACACCTGAGCTAACAATAGCGTCTATATATTTCCCCATTCGCTCTTCATACAGCCGATAAATACGACCCTTTACTAGAACGTCCACAATAATCGCCATAATTACTGCTATATAAACTAATCTGGTCATCATATTTAAGCTATCCATCATAGATGGCTTCGTGCTGATCGTCAAAGAAAATACTATAAAGAATGCTCCAAGGACAGGTGTTAGAGCACGCCCTTTGAATTTCTCTGACACGAGCAGAGATCCTGCAAACAAAGCAGCTAGTGCGGTACACATCAAATACTGAATGCCATTTGTTGCCGCGAAATAGGCTGTATCTAGTTTGCTAATATAAGCTAAGAAGTAGCCTGTGGCGATTACTGCTAAAATATCAATAGCATATAAATCCTTCATGACTTTCTCAAAAGGTGATAACGTTTCTTTTGGGCGTCTAGCATACAAATAAATGACTACAAGATAAACAATTGGCATGAACAGACTTAAATGATCAAAGCTGATAAATGGTGTCGGTTCATGGAAAATGAAGTTTAGCAACAATGTAATCACAAGGAAAAATGATGTGACTACCTTCATCATACTGGCACGTAATCGTAAGCTCATCATTACACCTGCAAATGCGATCAATGGATACAGTAAATCATCCACTTTATCAGGTATATTCATAATAAGTATCGTATTACATACGGCAATAAATGCGAGTGTTATAGCACTATCAAAAACTTCCTGCCACTTTTGACGATAACTATAAAACGCTAATGCTATTAATAAACCAATGAAAATAAGTAGCACTGCTTCTCCATATTCCAGTGAACGTATGATCAGGTTCATCAGCAATAAACTAAATGACCCTAACGAAAATTGGAGACCAATATGAAGAGGTTTCCATTTAGATTGTGCATTAAATAATCGACACCAGCTTACATAAAAGATTGCTAGTATAGCAAGTAAACCAAAAGCAAAGACAACTTGCTTATCATGATTCATAAATGCTACAACACCTATTGCCAGCACTGAGAAAAAGGTTGAAATATAAAGAGCAAGCTTTTGCTTGTGCTGTAGGACAACCAATTGCAGCATGGCAAATAAAACGATAACAAATAGTAAAATAATGACGGCACTAAAGTCCATATATTCTAATAAATAAGGTAGTAATAACGAGGTAAAAGCAACAAAAATAGTTAATGCCTCATTTTTCTTTAAGTAACTTATGGCAATACCGTAGCCAATATAAAGAATTGTAATGCCAAGCGCAGGTGTGAGATGGATGATTTCGTATAAAATGGCACTAGCTGCAGTCGTTAAAATACCAACAATGAATGCTCCACCATATAATGACACCGTAATAGCGGGTGAGCCTACTTTTCTACGTTCCAGAATATAAGCGATAATCGCTAATCCTACCGATAATGAATAGGCAAGGATGATTTTCACGCCATTCGATAAATAACCATAGTCACTAACAAGTTTGAGACCCCAAAGTACCCCCATAACTAAAATAACCATGAATACTTTTGGAAGTGCCCACATAACACGTTCCTCCATCGATGGCTGTGGTTGCACCTCTTTTTGTGCTGTTTTGACTGGGGTAGACTTCTGCTCCACCATTACTTTTGGTATTGGTGTTGGTGTTGGTGTTGGCTTTATTGGAACCGATTGCTCAATCATTGACTGTCTAGCATCAAGAGTATTTATTTTTTCGTTGCTTTGAATTCGCCTTAATTCACTTAACTCCTGACGTAAATCCGCCATTTCCTCCTCAAGTTTAGCCACTCTTCGTTCCATTTCAAGGGACATTCAATCATCCTCCCCACTGTATCAATTTTCTAACATTATAACATATTTATCCTTATTGTAAAATTACACTTTTCGAACACTTTATCGTGGTCTCCTATACATTAATGCCTTTTCACTATCACTTGTACCTTTTGTCGTTGGGTCCACTATGACACCCATTAATACAAGAATAGATAAAACTGTATTTAAAATAGATGCAATTTGCTCACTCATTGCAGCTGTCAAATCAAAGCCGAAAATCGCCCCTACTTGTTGTGCGAGTAAGAGTAACAATGAAAATAGCCCTAGTAAAAATGGTATATGTTGAAGACGAACCTTCCAGTTAATTCTCATAAAAGCTCACCTCCCCCCCTCTTGCCCCAGTATATGCAAGGAGGTTATGTGACACATATGCAAAAATGGAGCTTTTGACAAGTTTACTAGGTGTTTTTAATAATAATTTGCGAACTAAACTATTTTCGAGCGACAAGGCAGAGTGGTTGTAACCATAATGCCAAATTCATATAGTTAGTTAGGTTGCATCCTGGCAGGAGATGCCCGCCAATTTACTGAAATCGAGGGTGATTGAGATGGTGTACGAGTGGAACGCATTGAGAGCTATTGCTTGTTTAAGTATTGTGCTATTGCACGCAACGACAAATATTGAAATTATTAATGGCTTTATTGATCAACCATTCTATCAATTTTTTAGACTTTTGCTATGTGCCGCCACACCCATTTTCATTTTATTATCCATTTTAATATTAGCTAATCGCTATCAACACCAACTACCTATCCATTTTTTATGGCATCGATTTCAGTTTATCGTCATGCCGTTTATAGCTGCTGGTATTTTATATGCGGCTAATGCAGCCTTTCATTATCACGAAAATTTTTGGGATGCCTTGTATCGCCACATTATTTTGGGCGATTTTTCTGGATGGTTTGTCATGACCATTTTTCAGCTCTATATTCTCTTCTTTATTGTGAAAAAATATCAGCTATCCAGTACATGGTTTGCTCCTATTATGTTCTTACTGGGGATTCTCTATATGACATTAGCAAAATTAAATATAGATTATTTCGTTGAAAACGATCATTTTATGCGACTGCTCTTCGTAGGCTGGCTTCCTTATTTTGTATTTGCCTATTTCATTGGTCGTCATTATGAAAGATTCACGTATTATGTCGTTAAATATAAATTTTTTACCGTTTTATCGGTCATACTTGCAACAGTCATTATCTATATAAATTACTATTTGGGCGACCAGCAAATTACATCACGAAGAATGGATATGATGCTATTTGTGTTGGCGATGACGATTTTTATTTTAGCGTTTGCTCAAATTTTGCCTAAGCTGTCCTTCATTCATAGCATAAGCCGTTATTCCTTTGGTATCTTCTTAATTCACTGGCTTATTCAAGAATATTTAGCACCCTATAGTGCCTTACTCCCTACTACTTCACTGCAAGTTATTTCACTTTTTCTAGCTACTTTACTCGTCTGTATGCTGCTCATAAAAATTATTTCCTTTCTTCCCTTTAGTGCATATTTGATCGGTAAATCTCACCAAAAAAAGCCAATCCGTGATTAAGGTAAAAACTTGCTACAATGGATAATAGTTCATTAATTATTCCGAGTACACATCAAATGATTCCGGTTTATTGCATGTTGAGGATTTTAACATCATTTTAGAATGTATTTACCTATTCTTTTCGGAAGCACTCTCTTTTTAAGTGTCTTCCTATTAATTACTGCTAGCATGATTAGGAGGAAATGAACAAAATGAAACAAAAAGTGATTGCAAAAATAATTGGCTTAGAATTTCTTATCATACTTTTCTATGTTGGTAACGGAGCTTTTGTTTCTATTAAACAACCATCAGGCCCTTTGTTACAGTTTGTTATGTTAGTTCCGCTAGCATTGGGACTCTTCTTTTATATTGCCATGAAAAAAAACTGGCAAATGTATTTCTTTCATCCCATTAAAAAGAATCATTTATTAATGATTTTACCGCTACTTTTCGTTTTAGGAATCATCATTGTAAGTACAAAAGGATTAAATTTTACATCAATTAGCGATCTTATTTTTATGTTATTAATACAAGTGTTTATTGTAGCATTTATAGAAGAGACCGTATTTAGGGGCATTATGCTGCGGATGCTTCTTGCCAAAGGTGCATTTACAGCGGTATTAATTTCTAGTTTATTGTTTGGCATTACACATGCTTTACAATTACTTGGTGGGCAATCGCTTGAAGATACTATTATTCAAATCGTCTATGCCCTTTTAGTGGGCCTTGTTCTTTCTTTACTTATTTTAGATGGGCAATCGATCATTATTACGATTCTTTTCCATGGCTTAAATAATTTCTTTAACTTTATGGGAAATGTAGAGAGCCCTACGCTTAGTGGTTATCTTATTATCTTAGTGTTATTTGTCTATACGCTTGTTTTATGGAAGCAAGTAAAGCAATCCTATGCTATTAATTTCATGAAAAATGCCAAGTCCGTCTAGGACTTGGCATTTTGATTAGAATAAAAGGTGTCCCACTAATGCAGCAATTGGAAGTGAGATAAGTGTACGTAATATAAATATCACCACTAAATCGAAAAATTTCAACGGAATTTTCGTACCTAAAATAAGTCCACCCACCTCAGACATATAAATTAACTGCGTGACAGAAACAACTGCTATGACGAATCTAGTGGTATCAGATTCAATACCCGCACCTAAAATAGAAGGCAGGAACATATCTGCAAAGCCCACAACCATTGTTTGTGCAGCTTCTGCCGCTTCTGGTAAGCCAAGTACTGTTAGAATAGGCTCGAAGGGTTTGCCTAAAATCACAAAGATACTAGTAAATTCAGCTAGCATCAGGGCAATCGTCCCAAAAGCCATTACGATAGGCGCAACACCAACCCATAAATCAATGACATTTCTAGATCCATCTTTTATAAATTTGCGTGGATCACGATTGGCATGGGCAACAGCAAGTGCATTCTCTAAGCCATGTGAGACTAAATTATAGCCCTCTGGTAATTCCTCACGTGAATAGTCTACAGGCGTACCATCTATATATGTATCTTCTTTCTGTGCAAGTGGATAGATACGGGGCATAATAATCGCTAGTACAATTCCACAAAAGACAACTGTTAAATAATATGGAATAAAATAGCGTGCCAAATGAACCGTATCCAATACTACGATACAAAATGTAATAGATACTACCGAGAAGCTTGTTGCAATAATAGCTGCTTCTTTTTTGGTATAGTTCCCCATTTCATATTGTTTACTTGTCATTAACACACCAATCGTTCCATCACCGACCCATGATGTAAGGGCATCAATGGAAGAACGTCCCGGACTTTTAAATAAGGGTCGCATAATTCTCACCATCATTGTACCGAAAAATTCAAGAAGCCCGAAATTAGTTAAAAACGGCAAGAGGAATCCAGCAAACAAGAAGATGGTAAATAAAAATGTCACAAGACCATCAGTAGGATCCATCAGTAGGATCCATCAGTAGTCCACCAGTATTTTCGTTGTTGATAGCAAAAGGACCAAAGTTAAAGACAACCATTGAAGCAAAAACTAAGCCGATACAGCGGGTAATCGTCCAAAACCAATTAACATAAAACAATGTATCTAAAATACTTGGCTCTTTCACGTTTTTACGAGGAATAAATTTAGCCATAAGTGCACCAATTGCTGAAATGACAAACATAAGAATTGTAAAATAACTAATGATAGGAGCAACAATAGTTGCTAAAACATTTGCTAAAATCGCAATCGGTACCTTCCAGCCTTCTTCTGTTAAGACAGGTGTCATAAATAGAAAAATACCAATTAAAGAAGGGATAATAAAATAAACATATGTAGAAACAGCATACTTTTTCATTTTTTGATTAAAACCTCATTTCTATTAAGCATGAAATTGCAACTTGATCTATTTCCCAATCTACCGTTCTATGAGCTCTAGATGTTGTGTTCATTCAAAACCTCCCCTCACAACCTGTTATAGTACTATTACAAAAACAATAGGGTTTTGAGTTTTAAACAGAAAAATACTCACATTATTCATGTTTTTATAACATTACTGTGTTATAAAACTATTTTAAATGCTATAAAACCATTGGTTCAATCTCACATTTTTCTGAATTTTTATACAGACAACAAATGCTTCAATCAAGTATAACAATTATATAAGATAACAAACAGAAATTTTTAAAGTAAGAAAAAGTGAATAAACACGTCATTTATTCACTTTGAGGAATTATATAGTTTATGAGGTTAGACGAGCCTTTTGATTTTAGGACAGGAGATACAATAATCATTTGTTTCGTCAGATGTATGATAATAGAAACAACATGTTTTTCTTAAGCGTATAGGTTGCTCGGATTCCTTTATCGTCACTTTAGGTCCACAATAATTAGTCAAAGGATTTTTCTTCTCGCCAAAGAGAGAACCTGGTGCCTGATTTACAATATAGTCATAATCCTCTTGTAGGCGAATGATTTCTTGCTCATTGGCCCCTTCTCTAATTTTCGTTTCGTATAGCCAATTGACATAAATAGCGGTATTTTCCCATAAAATTGTTTTTGGGATTTTACTTATTTTCGTTAATGATTGCCACACTTTTGCTAGATTATCTGCAAAAATCCCTTTGAGCACCTCGTCTCGCCATGCGTTACGATCTGTTGTTGGTACTGACACTGCATGATCAATGTACCGAACCTTAGGCAGCCACGGTTTCGCATGACCTTCTGCTTCCACCCAAATATTTTCGATAGCAACTTGTAGCCCTTTATCATATCTCGACATGGCATAGAATGCTGAAGCCATCGTCAAGACACTATAGCGTTTTCCAAATAACGATGCCGTCACTAATAAAGAGGGAGATTGAAAAAAGGGCGCGATTGTTTGTAAATAGACTAGAGCCTGTTCAGAGTCCAATAAATTTTCGGCACTTATGGAGTAAGTAGCGTCTATTGCCGGCTCAAACGTCAATCGATAATCGCTTAATAGTATTGATATTTCTTCAGCTGACAGCTTGTTGTTCAAGTGGCCGCTACCTCCTCAAATGCTTCCATCTGAACTGTACGCCCCTTACCATGCGGAACACATAATGGCGTTCCAAATAGAGGGTCCCTCATTATGGTACAGTCCATCCGAAAGACAGCTTGTACCATCTCAGGTGTTACCACTTCCTCTGGCTTACCTTGTGTGTACACCTGTTTATTTCGCACAGCTACAATATGATGAGCATAACGACAGGCTAAGTTTAAATCATGTAACACCATAACAACTGTACGGCCTTCATTTTCATTTAAATCAAATAGTAAATCTAAAATTTCTACTTGATGAGCCATATCTAAATAGGTTGTAGGTTCATCTAGTAAAATAAGATCTGTTTTTTGAGCCAATGTCATAGCAATCCACACACGCTGGCGCTGACCTCCGGATAAAGCATCTACTGGGCGATCTGCAAATTCGGTCATCTGTGTCACCTCAAGAGCATTGTTCACGATACTTTCATCCTCTGTAGACCATTGCTTTAACCAGCTTTGATGAGGATAACGACCTTGTTTAATCAATTGTTGAACAGTTAATCCTTCTGGCGCAACAGGTCCCTGTGGGAGAATGGCTAAACGTTTTGCCACCTCTTTAGTTGAAATGGCATCTAGTGGATGATCTTCTAAAAAAATTTCACCCGACCTTGGTTTTTGCAGTCGGGCAAACGTTCTTAGGAGCGTGGATTTTCCACAACCATTGGCACCTACTAGTACCGTAATTTTCCCCTTTGGTATTTGAAGATTCAAATCTTCCAAAATAAGATTTTCACCATAGCTAACATCTAGATTTTGTACTTCTAAGACGTTTTTCACAATTCCTTCACCTTCTTCTCTCACGCTTTTAACTCATTTATCATTAGACATTATTGATTGCGCGTTCTAAATAGTAAATAAATAAAGAATGGTGCTCCAATAGCAGCCGTAAAGACACCTGTTGGTAAATCCTTTGGTAAAAAGGCTGTTCGTGCAACTATGTCAGCTACAATGACAATAATGCCACCTATTATAGCAGTAACGGGTATTAACCCTGCAAAAGAACGCCCTACAAGCAGTCTACTCATATGAGGGGCTACTAATCCAACAAAGGCAATTCCACCTGCAAAAGCAACCGCAGAACCAGCTAGCATGACACTAATGAGTAAAAAAAGCAAACGGTACACTTGAACTTTTACGCCCAGCCCTATCGCAATATCATCTCCTAATTCCTTCACATTGACTGTTCTCGCTAAAACAAATGTTAGAGGTAATAAAAGAGCCACCCATGGTAAAAGCAAATAGACATCTGTCATATTCGCCCCATACAAACTACCTGTGAGCCATAGATAGGCCTTCGTTGTTGCGGCTACCTCACTGATGACCAGCAGCATAGTGACAACTGCCTTTGCTAATGCGGAAATCCCAATTCCAATAAGCACCATGCGAATAGGTGTGACACCTTTTCTCCATGACAGCAGGTAAATGATAAAGGAGATAATAGCGGCACCTAAAATGGCCGCTAACGGTAAAAATTGAATGCCTACTGATCCCATAAAGTACACGATAAAAATAATCGCACCCATGGACGCCCCACTCGTTACACCAATAATATCTGGAGCAGCTAGAGGGTTGCGTATGATCCCTTGTAAAATTAAACCAGCAACTCCTAGCGCAGCACCAACTAATAAGGCCATCAATATACGTGGGAGCCTTAATGTATGTAAGACAAAATCGTACTCTCCGTTCCCGTAGCCTAATAATTCCTTCACTACTATGAAAGGATGGATAAAATCACTACCTGCAGATAAGCCAATAATCGTAATGATGACTAATAATAAGCTTAATAGTAGTATAATCCAACAAGTTCTTTTGGCGATTTGAAAAGATATGCGATCGGATTTCGTTCGAATCGTCCTATAGTTAGACATTTTTCGCTAACCCCTTTCGTGCAATATAAATAAAGAAAGGAGCACCAATTAATGCAGTCATTACACCAATTGGCATTTCTAATGGCATAATTACGTATCTTGCTGCTATATCTGCAAGCAGCAGCAAGATAGCTCCTAATACCGCACTGTACGGTATAATCCAACGATAATCCATACCTACAAGATGAATCGCAATATGAGGGACAATTAAACCAATAAAGCCAATTGAACCTGCTACAGCAACTGAGCTACCTGCAAGAATAATAATGATGATACCGAGTGTAAGTTTCGTCAACATTGTTCGTTGTCCTAAGCCTTTTGCAATATCATCACCTGATTGTAAAATATTTATTGAACGCCCCATACCTATTGCCACGACTGTGCCTCCTAAAATAAATGGTAGGACAGGTATAAGCATGTCAATGCTTCGACCAGATACTGACCCCGCTAACCAAAAGAGTACACTTTGTAAACCTTGCTCATCAATCACTAAAAGCCCCTGCGTAAACGAGACAAATAGAGCTGTAATCGCTGCACCAGCTAACACTATTTTAATAGGTGTTAAACCATCTCTTCCTAATGATCCAAGGAAAAACACCATAGCTCCCGCTGCACCAGCACCTAAAAAGGCAATCCACATATAACTCATTAAGGAATTAACAGAAAAAAGAGTAATGGCACTGACAATAAAAAATATTGCTCCTGCATTAATACCTAAAATATCAGGAGCTGCTAAAGGGTTTCTTGTTAATGCACGCATTAATGCTCCCGATATAGCAAGGCTTGCGCCAACTACTGTAGCGATCACAGCTCTTGTAAATCTAGATGTTCGAATAATGACATGCTCCTTATTAGCAGCATCATAATGAAAAATGGCATCATAGATTGACGAGAAGGGAATGGATGTTTGGCCAATAGTTATGCTGAACATAAACGTCAGCAAAAGGATCAAACAACTGATGAACAACCCTATTTGTTTCATCAAGGTAGTAGAAAGAAAAATTCTCATTTTGCGCCAACTTTCTTGATCCACATTTTAACTTATGAGAAAAGTTGCAGGTTTTTATAGGTTAAACACTACAAGGAGAGGGCTGTCCTTCAAGCATTCTCAAACTCTTTAAACAGCCCTAATCACTTTCTCTATTTATCTAATTCAAATTTGTCATAAATATCATCTAGCATTAAATTAGCACTAATAAATCCACCAGCTAGATTCCAATTGATTTCATCTACTTGATAAACTTGATTTGCCTTCACAGCATCAAGCTCTTTCCATAACGGATGATTTGTCCATTCTTCATAATTCTTTTTCACTGCTTCATCATTTTCCATGAACATATAAATGACATCAGCATTCATTTGCGTAATACTTTCTTTATCCGTTAGCTTGACGATCTCCAATGAGTCATCCGTTAAATTTTTAGGACCTTGGAAGCCAAGCTCCGACAATATAGAACCTGCATATCCAGTTACATAAATACGTGCATGGTCTGCTCTGAAATTGACAACCGAAACATGGAATGGCCATTTATCGCCAAGCTTCTCTTTAATTTTTGTTTGGAAATCAGCAACTCGCGTATCCCATTCTCCAAATAACTCCTTAACCTTTTCTTCCTGATTCATTGCTTGACCCATCATTTCAGCTGTACCTTTGAAATCAAATACCGTTTCATGAGCAACAGTTGGTGCAATTTGTGATAGCTGATCATAAATTTCCTCATGACGAACTTTCGATGCAATGATTAGATCTGGTTTAAGCTTTGCAATTTCTTCAAGATTTGGTTGTGTTTCTTGTCCAACAACCGCAACACCATCTAAATCTTTTTTCAAATAATTATAAAAAGGTGCTTCAGCCCAAGATTCTACTGCACCTACTGGCTTAATGCCCATTGCTACTGCTACATCAGTAGCCCCTTGGTATAGAGTAACGATTTTTGTAGGTGTTCCTTCAATTGTCGTAGTGCCCATAGCGTGTGTAATTTCACGGCTAGAAGATTCGGTATTACCTTCTTCGGCTTTATCAGTTTCTTGTGAACTACTAGCGTTGGTTGCTTTATCTCCACATCCAACCATCAAGAGAGATAATATTGATAATAAAGCAAAAAGAATAAAAATATTTTTATTACGTAGTGATAATTTCGACATACATTTCCTCCTAAGTTATAATCAATAACGATAATCATTATCAATTAAAGAGTATACTGTATGACTGTTTTATTGACAATATCTATTTTTTCAAAAAATATACTTTTTTATTAATTTTTTATGCTCACTTCGCTTCCAGCTCGATTATCTATAGTTTAGAAGCATTAGGTTTTTTATTTACTTGTAAAAATTCCGACACAATTCTGCCAAGCTGTAGAGGATTATTATTTAAACATTAGGTCGATTCAATCATTGTGACAACTGTAGAATGTGAAAAAAGCTTTTGGTAGATCATTCTTTCACCTAATTTGTAGGCATATCAACATTAGATTTTCTACCATTTCAGCGACTTGTTAGATTTACCTATTCAATAATAGGCAAATAAATAGTCCCTATTGACGTCTATCTCATATCTTAATAATGAACGACAACTTATCAAAACAGGAGGTTATAACATGTTTCACCGAAGACGCCATCCGGCAAAAGGTCCACACTGCTGTCCGCCACAAACAATGCCAATGCAATTTGATCCACCACAATTTTTACCACCAGAGCAATATGTTCGTACAAATTATATCCACACAGTTGTTCCACATGTACAACCAGCACATGTCACAACAGTGAACAAACATATGATTGATCATCAATACTACTTCCCATGCACAGAGTCAGTTGTTAATGAATGCTGTGAAACACATACAATGTGCGGTATGCCACCTAACCCTTGTCATATGCCGCATCATCCCCATAAACATATGGGCTATTAATAGATAATGTGGGGGCGAGTAATGCCCCTTTATTATTTTAAACAAAAAAACCGAGTAGCCTCTCTCAGAGGTACTCGGTTTTATGCGTTATTAATACATTTTTAAATATTGATCGCGTTCCCATTGATGTACAGTTGTACGATACATATCAAACTCGATTTCTTTTGCTTCTTTAAAGTTAGCGTAAATATGCTCACCTAAAGCTGCTTGTGCTACTTGATCTTTAGCCAATAATGTTAAAGCATCATCAAGTGCCGCTGGTAGGTTTTCAATGCCATTTGCTTGGCGCTCTTCTTCCGACATCACATAGATGTTGCGGTTAATAGCTGCTGGTGGCGTCAAGTTTTGACGGATACCTTCTAGACCTGCCTCTAAAATAACAGCCATTGCTAAATATGGGTTTGCAGAAGGGTCCACTGAACGTACTTCTACACGAGTTGAAAGGCCACGTGCTGATGGAATACGAATTAGTGGTGAGCGGTTTTGTGCTGACCATGCTACATAACATGGTGCCTCATAACCTGGTACTAGACGTTTATAAGAGTTAACTGTTGGATTTGTAACAGCCGTGAAACCTTGTACGTGTGCAAGGACACCAGCCATAAATTGCATAGCTGTATTTGATAGTCCTAATTCTGTAGATTCATCATAAAATGCATTTTCTTTACCTTTAAATAGTGACACGTTAAAGTGCATACCAGAACCTGCTTCACCAAATAATGGCTTTGGCATAAATGTAGCGTGTAAACCGTGTTTACGAGCAATTGTTTTCACTACTAATTTAAATGTTTGGATGTTATCACAAGCTGTAACAGCGTCCGCATATTTAAAGTCGATTTCATGTTGTCCAGGAGCAACCTCGTGGTGAGAAGCTTCGATTTCAAAGCCCATTTCTTCTAGCTCTAATACGATATCACGACGGCAGTTTTCACCTAGATCTGTTGGAGCTAAGTCGAAGTAACCGCCATGGTCATTTACTTCTAATGTTGGTTCGCCTTTTGCATCTAATTTGAATAAGAAGAATTCAGGCTCTGGCCCTAAATTGAAGCTTGAGAAGCCCATATCTTCCATTTTTTTAAGAATACGTTTTAGGTTGTTACGTGGGTCACCAGCAAACGGTTCGCCTTTCGCAGTGTATACATCACAGATAAGACGGGCTACTTTCCCTTTTTCAGAAGTCCAAGGGAATACTACGAAAGTATCAACATCAGGATATAAATACATATCTGATTCTTCGATTCGAACGAAGCCTTCAATAGATGAGCCATCAAACATCATTTTATTTTCTAGTGCTTTGTCTAATTGACTTACAGGAATCTCAACGTTTTTGATTGTGCCAAGAATATCTGTAAATTGTAAACGAATAAAGCTTACGTTCTTTTCTTCGATGAGACGTTTAATGTCCTCTTTTGTGTATTTACCCACAGTTTTCCACACTCCTATAATTTGTCTAGCTTTTATGTTTACCCTACCCTATTTTTAATAGAATCGAGATAAATCCCCTCGTCGGATGGATGATTTTTGCATGCGCTGTGCTTGACGCATTTCTTCACGCATAATTTGACGTAATTCAGAATCACTTAAATCTTGTTCTTCAATTGTAGCAACAGGATCTTTCCTTTTAGCAAATATTTTTTTAATCTTCGCCATATTCATACCCTGTTCTAAGTAGTCTTTAATTTCAAGCAATGTGTCGACGTCATTTAAAGAAAACATTCGACGGTTGCCTTCTGTTCGGTGCGGCTCAATTAAATGGTGTTCTTCATAGTAACGAATTTGTCGTGCCGAGAGCTCAGTTAATTGCATTACAATACTCATTGATAATAACGGCATAGTTCGTCTAATTTCACGACTCATTTAAGTCCTCCTCCAATACCCGCTTATCATATAACGAAATTTTTTCACTGTCAACCAGCCATGTAAGGTTTCCTAACATGGTTGGTACTATTTTTTTCAATCCGAGAGAAAATTGTAAAAAACTATTCAAATTTACGGTTTGTCCATTTTCTCATCTCTATTTTTGAATAGCTTGTACCGCACTACAAATTGCAAATTTCACATGCTCATATGTTAGTCCACCCTGTATAAAGGCTGTAAAGGGCGGACGTATTGGACCATCTGCTGTAAGTTCTATGCTGGAGCCTTGGATAAATGTTCCCGCTGCCATAATGACATCATCTTCATAGCCTGGCATATAGGCAGGTTCTGGTGCATAATGAGCATTAATTGGCGAGTTGGTTTGTATTTCCCGACAAAAGGCAATCATTTGCAGTGCGCTTTGGAAAGAAACCGATTGTATTAAATCTGTCCGATGTGCCTGGTAACTTGGAGATGTATTCATCCCGATTTCCTCCAGCATAGCTGCCGTAAAAATGGCGCCCTTTAATGCTTGTGATACAACATGTGGAGCTAGGAAAAACCCTTGATAAAAATCACCTAATGTATTTAATGTCGCTCCTGCTTCTGCCCCGATTCCTGGTGATGTCATCCGATACGCACATTTCTCCACTAAATCTGCTCGGCCTGCGATATAGCCTCCAATTTTCGCTAATCCTCCACCTGGATTTTTAATGAGGGAGCCCGCCATTAAATCAGCACCAATCTCTGTAGGCTCTTGCTTTTCTACAAATTCACCATAACAATTATCAACAAAAATAATGGCCTCCGGTGCTAACTCACGAATCTTTGCACACATGTCAGCAATTTCTGCAATAGAAAAGGATGGGCGTGTTGCATAGCCCTTTGATCGTTGAATGGCAATCATTTTCGTCTTTGTTGTTATGGCTCCTTTCACACCGGCCCAATCGATGGTTTGATTATCCAGCAAATCAACATGTGAATAACCGATTTGATAATCCTTCAGGGAACCTGTATCTTTGTCACCACCATCGACAATGGATTGTAACGTATCATATGGCTGACCAGAAATATAAAGCAGCTCATCACCGGGACGTAGCACACCGAATAGACTAAGCGTAATTGCATGTGTCCCTGAAATAATTTGCGGTCGAACAATGGCAGCCTCTGCTCCAAATACCTCAGCATAGACACGCTCTAAATTATCGCGTCCCTCATCGTCATAGCCATAGCCATTGGATGGGTGTAAATGATAATCACTAACTTGATGTTTTCGAAATGCCGCTAGCACTTTTTGCTGGTTATAAAACGCCATCTCTTCCACCTTAGCATGAAAAGGTCTCACTCTCTCTTCTATTGTTGCCGCTAAAGATAGCGTCGATGCTGATAAATTAGATGTAAACGTCATTCTTTTTCTTCTCCATTTCACAATTGTCATGCATATTATTCCGTAAACTTTATTCAATATCTAAATGAACCTCGATTATCCTTGAATTTCTTAATCGTCTACTTGTAATGAACGCTTATGACAGATGTTTTTCTTTATTTCATTAACATCTTATCAATTTGTATAGGCCCCTGTAAAACTTGCCTATTGTTTCTCAGCGAAATTTAGGCTAAGCTAATGTGCGTACTTATTTCAAGAAGAGTATTTAATGATGAATTTTGGCTATTAAATTCATAGATTTTGTTACTTACAGGATCTTTCAGCTTTAGGAATGAGATTCATTTATTTATAGAAGGGGTGAAAGGGATGGCTTGGGAAGTTTTTAGTATTATCGGTACAATTGCCTTTGCTATTTCTGGGGCAATTATTGCAATGGAAGAGGAATACGATTTATTCGGTGTTTATATACTCGGTATCGTCACTGCTTTTGGTGGAGGGGCTATTCGAAATTTACTTATCGGGCTACCTGTCACAACATTATGGGGACAGGATATGATGTTTCAAATTGCACTTGCTGCCATTACCATATTTTTTATTTTTCCTCATCATTTGATTCAACACTGGCATCGTTGGGGCAACTTCACAGATGCAATTGGCTTATCAGCATTTGCTATTCAAGGCGCACTCTACGCCGTAAAGCTAGATATGCCGATTAGCGCTGTCATTGTAGCTGCGGTCTTAACAGGGTCAGGTGGTGGTATCGTGCGTGACTTATTAGCTAGACGAAAACCACTTGTTCTTCGTGACGAAGTCTATGGTGTTTGGGCTGCTCTCGCAGGGCTTGTTATTGGATTTGAAGTTTTTACAGGAGATATCTTCCTTTATATTTTATTTGCGGTAATAACATCCTTACGCATTCTTTCCTATATGATGAAATGGCGTTTACCTTTGCGAAGGTTGAATCGGGCATAGAGTCTATCATAGATTAAAAAAATGAATAAGCGCAAATAGTTCCTTAACTATTTGCGCTTAATTGTTTTTCAGTAACTATTTAGCCAAAAGATTCATTGCTTCTTCCAGCGTCACCATATTTTTCATCATCGAGCAAGCAGCATCTAATAGAGGAAAGACTAGGGCTGCACCAGAACCTTCTCCTAGGCGCATATTCATGTGCAGCATCGGTTCCACTCCGAGTAATTCAGCGGCTATTTTAGCTCCTGGCTCCTCCGATGCATGAGAAGGTATGATAAAGTCCTTTACTTTCGGTTCAATTTGATAAGCAATAAGCGCAGCAATCGTTGAAATAAATCCATCAATGACAACAGGTTTTCGGTGACTTGCGGCAGCAAGTATGATACCAGCCATAGCCCCGATCTCTAGCCCTCCAACTTTAGCTAGAACATCAATGATATCGGTAGGATTGGGTTTGTTGAGCGTAATTGCTTTTTCAATGACCCTTGCTTTATGAGCAATTCCTCCTTGACCAACGCCTGCTCCAAATCCTGTTATTTCAATTGGGTCATAGCCAGTCAAAACAGCTAAAATCGCAGTACTCGGCGTTGTATTACCAATGCCCATCTCACCTGTTCCAATTAGATTAGCTCCATTTGTGATTTCGTCTGTTGCCACACGAATCCCCACTTCAATAGATTGAATGGCCTCCTTTCTAGACATAGCAGGGCCTTGTGCCATGTTATCTGTACCATATTTTACTTTTTGAACAATTACGCCCGCATCGAGAGGAATATCTTCCTTTACTCCAACATCTACCGTTACAACCTTCGTATTAGTCACACTTGCAATCGCACAAACGCCTGTACCTCCCTTTGGAAAATTTAATGTTTGAAATAAAGTAACATCTTGTGGGTTCGTCGTCACACCTTCCTTACAAACTCCATGATCTGCTGCACAGACAATCATCACCTTTTTATCAATCACCGGATATAATTGTCCTGTAATCCCAGAAAGTTGCACAGCAATGGACTCTAATTTACCTAGGCTACCTGGCGGCTTACAAAGAATATCTATTCGACGCCTCGCTTGCTCCATACTATTCTTATCAGCGCCTTGAATGTTTTGAATCGTGTCCTGTAATAATTGCATTGTCACTTCTCCTCTCGTTTTTCATGAAGACAAAATAAAAAGTCTGTAGTTTATTGTCATGACAAATAAACTACAGACTTTTCCATCATCTATATCCTCTTAAAGCAAATAGGCAGGTCTCCTGGCTTAAGTTCAACATTTCATAGTACCTTCCCAGCAATTTGCTAGTGGTCTTCACTATTAAACTCCCTTTTACAGTGGCGGGTCCGCTAAAGCTTTTCACTTTATTCCCTATTCTCCCTAAATGGGCACCTAATGCTTGTATTAAGCTACTTTTAATCTACGACAGCATATTTTTTCTGTCAACATTTGAATGCGTTACTTGTACTATTTCTTTGGCTCTTTTTCTAGCTCGCTTAGCAATGTTGACCCTAATAATAGTACCGCTCCTATTATTTGTAGAAGTGTCATTTTTTCTCCAATAATCATCGTTGAAATGACTAATGATGTCAGTGGATCTATATAGCTAAGAATGGCTATACTTTGCCCTTTCAGCTTTGACATGCCCCAAAAGAACAATAAAAATCCAACCCCTGCATGGACAATACCTAATGAAATTAATAATAGGACTGACTTAAAACTGATTGTCATGACCTGAAATTCTGTTGTTCCAAATATATAAAAGCAAAGGAAAAATGCTGCTAAAGATAGTTGAATTATTGTATTTTCCGGTTCTTTTAAACCACATATACATTTATTTGTAAATGTTAGAGCTGTGTAAAAGCATGCAGCAATAAGACCGTAGACAATACCAATAAAATGTTTACTGTCCCCAGTGCCTTGACTTTGGACTATCAAAAATAGTCCGATAAGGGCCACACAGATATACAGTATTTTTCTGCCAACTAGCTTCTCCTTTAAGATAATTGGAGATAAGCTGATAACAAGTACTGGTGCAAAATAATAACTAAGTGCAGCATTAGCAATTGTTGTTTCTTTATAAGCCTGAAATAAGAAAATCCAATTCCCACATAAGGCAACACTAGAAAGTACTAATTTCCACTTATTTTTGAGAATACTTCTTTTCGTAAAGCTTTCCTTTTTATAAATAAAAATCACTATCAAAAAACAAGCACCAATTAAACTCATCCAAAAAGCGATTTCACTTGAAGTTAAAGGTATATACTTGGCGAAAACACCAACTGCGCCAAAAATAATCATGGATAATATAAACGCTAATTTTCCGCTCATTACAATTCCTACTTTCTACGTATAAGTTTTAATCTATACAGTAGAATCTATTGAAAATGAGCAAACTGTTATCGTATGCCTTAACAGTAGATTCTACTGTAAAGACATTGTTGGGGGTGCTATTGAACGAAACATACAAAATCCCTCCTTCATCGATATAATTGTAACATATTTCTGAAAATTAAAGAGTACGTTTTATAGATACAGGGAAAAGGAATGGCTAATTACTTCATAAGGTAAGCCTAAAATTTTCTTTAAGGAGGAGTTAGAATGAACGCAAGAGAATTAAGAAACGCTATTGCGGATACTTGTGAAAATTATGATAGTCATTACGCTCAGTTAGTGAAACCGATTAATCAGTTATTAATAAATGTTGATGCTTCCATCAGTGCAGAAACAGCGTATGTCATTATGGAAAATTTGAAATTATTTTATAGTGGAGATAAATATATGGCGGAATGTCACTTCGATGAGAGTGAAAATTTCTTAAAGGATGGCATTGAGCTTTTACAAAAGGGAGATCTTGCGAATGGCGCTTTACAAATATACGGTGCTGGTTTAAATTTTGCCAGCTATGCTTCAAAGGTTCGTGGGCAAAAAAACGTGAACCCGTACATGAACTTTGAAAAAAACTTTAGCCTCATCATGGACTCACTCCAAAAATAAGCACATGAAAAAAGAAAGAGTATATACTCTTTCTTTTTTCATTATGTCATTATTTAAATTCTAATTCGCCATCGTAAGCTAACATGCCGCCTTCAAGGTTTGTCACATCAAATCCTTGTGCCTCTAAATAAGAACAAGCATTAGCTGAACGGCCACCAGCCTTACAAACGATAATATATGGCTTAGTTTCATCTAATTCCTCTAGACGTTCTGGGATTGTGCCAAGAGCAATATGTTGAGCACCAGGAATCATGCCATGTGCTACTTCATCCTCTTCACGTACATCAATAATATATAGGTCTTCATTTGCATCTAATAGTTCTAATAATTGTGTTGTTTCCATTGATTTCATCAAACTCGTCCTCCAAATATCTATTTCCTCTATCATTATAGCCTGAAGCAAAAAAAACAGCCAGTGTGAGAACACTAACTGTTTAACAATCTTTTTATGCTTCTGTCTCTAAAAATTCTATTTGTTTAGCTGGAACGAATGTAGAAATAGCGTGCTTGTAAATCAGGTGCTGTTTATTATCAGCATCCAATAATAAAACTGTAAAATTATCATATGATTTCACAGTCCCTTTTAACTGAAATCCGTTTAATAGAAATACAGTTACAAAAACACTGTTTTTACGTAGTTGGTTCAAGAACGTATCTTGCAAGTTGATTGATTTCATCAAATAGCCTCCCTACTAACTTTCTACCTCTTCATTCCTATAGTAGCACGTTCTACCAATTTATCAATTAGTAATTTTTAGAAATTTTTCTTTAATTTTATAATTGCTCACCTGTCATCACAAAATGGACATCCATTTTATTGCGGAAATAAGTAAGTTGCCTTTTCGCATAGCGGCGAGAGTTTTGTTTTAAGCTGTCAATAGCGCCTTCTAGCGAACATTTACCATCTAAATAATCATATAATTCCTTATAACCAATGGCTTGTATAGACTGCACACCTCGGATATTTTGTTGCCATAGCCCTTTGACCTCTTCTAAAAGACCATTCTCCATCATCAAATCGACACGGCGGTTAATACGGTCATAAAGCACCTCTCGTGACATATTTTGACCTAGCCCTAAGATCAAGTGATTATAGAGAGGCACTTCGCCTCGATTTTGAGCTTCAGCTGCCTTCGATACACCGCTTAATTCTAGCATCTCTAATGCGCGAATGACACGACGTGTATTATTTGGATGAATGGCCTCTGCAGTTTGAGGGTCTAGTTGTTTTAATTTATCGTGCATTGCCTCAGGACCAAGCTTCGCTAATTCATCATAATAGGCTTGACGTGCTGCCTCATCCACTTTTTCATCAGTAAATTGAAAATCAAACAGAACAGCTTGTACATATAAGCCTGAGCCACCAACTATAATTGGTAGCTTATGACGAGCTTGTATGTCAGCAATTTTTGCTCTTACTAGCTTTTGATAATCGGCCACTGAAAATGATTCTGTCGGCTCCAGAAAACTTAGTAAATGATGAGGGACTCCCTCCATCTCTTCTTCCGTAATTTTCGCTGTACCTATATCTAGCCCTTTATAAACTTGCATGGAGTCACCGTTAATGATCTCTCCATTATACTTTTTGGCAAGTTCAATACTTAACGCTGTTTTTCCAGAAGCAGTTGGTCCTACTATTGCTACGACCTCTGCCTGCTGTAATTTATTTTCTATCATATTTTTCTAACCACCGTAATAATACTTGAAAAACTGCTTCTTGATTGTCTTCATTTAAAATTTCATGTCTCTTATCTTCAAATAAATAAACAGTGACATCCTCTACACCAGCAGTTGCTAATTGTTCAGCCACTGCGTACACTCCTAGTCCTTTTTCACCGACAGGATCTTTACTGCCACTTATCAAAAGTATTGGAAGATCCTTTCTTACTTTGGCAATTTCTTTTTTGCGGTTCAAGGTTGAAAAGCCTGTTGTCAAATCTACAAAAAATTGATTGGTTGGAATAAAGCCACAATATGGATCATCTATATACTTTTGAACTTCTACCTGTACGGAGCATAGCCAATCATAGGCAGTCTTCGGGTTTGGAAACTGCTTATTAAAACTACCAAAACTTAATTGATTGAGGAGCCGGCTTTCTGTCTCTTTACCAAGACCTTTTGCTAAAGCCTTGGATACGATATTACCAATTGCATGTAAAGCTGTAACATTGCCAGTTCCACAGAGCACAACATTGTCAACCTGTTCCCCATACCGTTGGATATAGCGTCTCGTAATGAATGAGCCCATACTATGACCAAAAATAATGAACGGTTTGTCGGCAAATGGTGCATGTAATTGAGTAATGACTTCATGTGCATCTTCTACAACACGTTCAAAGCCGTTATTTTCTGCAAAAAAGCCCAAAGTTCCATTATAAGCAGCTGTTTCACCATGTCCACGATGATCGTGCATCGTCACTACATAGCCGGCATTTTGAAGAGTGTGAGCAAATTTTAAATAACGACCACTATGCTCGGCCATGCCGTGTAAAATATGGATATGTCCAATACATGGCCTTTTAGATTCTAATGTTCGTGTGAATACAAAATGTCCATCCGACATTTGAATATAACGCTCCATCGCTTACTCCCCTTCTTTCACGAAAATAGTGGCATCCATGATGGCTTGATCTAATTCAGCCATATAAGCATCTCGTTGTTCCTCCGTATAATTCAAGTGTTGTTGCATCACTTGAAGCACTTGTTGCTTATAGAGCTTGACTGCTTCAATGTCAAAATATAGCATGCCAGTACGACGAATAAAGAAGTCACTTGGCGTATAGACCATCTCAGCTTCTAAGCCATATAATAGCATCGCATGTAAAGTAAGTGGCATTGTACTACCATGCTCATGTAAGTATTTTACACGATCAAATAAAGCATCCACATTCGTGCCATATTTTTGGACAAGTTGCTTGGCTTCATCATAATTTAAACCATACTGAACACCCTCTCGAGCTTTATAGGCAATATAATCAGGGAAATTGATAGCGTTAATACCCTTTGCACCTGACAGTGATAATTCTCGAGTTATGGATGCACTCGCATGCTTATAACGATGGGTTTTTACAATTTTATCTACAATCGATTCTGCCATTTGTCGGTAGCCTGTTAGCTTGCCACCTGCTATCGTCATTAAACCACTCGGAGCCGTCCAAATTTCATCTTTCCTTGAAATTTCTGAAGGATTCTTTCCTTTTTCATAAATCAATGGACGAACGCCTGCCCACGATGATTCAACTGTAGCTCTTGTAATATTAGCTGTAGGAAAGACTTTCTTTGCTGCCTCTATTAAATAGTCCACATCTTGCTGTGTTGCAATAGGATGTACTGGATTGCCCTCAAAGACAGTATCGGTTGTACCTACATAGGTTTTACCATCACGCGGAATAGCAAATGCCATACGCCCATCAGCAATATCGAAATAAATTGCTTGCTTTAATGGAAAATCTTTTTGATTCAGGACAATATGAACACCCTTCGTCAATCTTAATTGCTTATTATCAGCTACTTTATCCCTTTGTCGTACATCATCCACCCAAGGACCTGTAGCATTGACAATTTGTGCAGCATGTACATTTAAAATGCGTCCTGTTAAATGATCTTCTACTTTAATTCCAACAAGCTTTTTCTTCTCGTAGATAAATTCCTTCATCTCCGCATAATTAAGACAAAGTGCCCCATATTCAATAGCCTTCTTTAATACTTCAATTGTAAGACGCGCATCATCCGTACGATATTCAACATAATATCCTCCACCCACAAGTCCTTCTTGATTGAGTAAAGGTTCTAATGCTAAGGTCTCTTGCGCATTTAGCATCGTTCTACGTTCCTGTTTTTTGACACCTGCTAAACGGTCATAAACTTTTAAGGCTAGAGATGTTGTCATCGGGCTAAGGGAACCCTTTTTATATAAAGGCAAAAGCATTTTTTCTGGTGTTGTCACATGAACAGCATTGTCATAGACGATTTCACGTTCACGTCCCACCTCTGCTACAACTCCTACATCAAATTGCTTTAAATATCGTAGTCCACCATGGATGAGTTTAGTTGATCGACTCGATGTTCCAGCAGAGAAATCCTGCATGTCGATACAAGCGACGGACAGTCCCCTTGATGCAGCATCCAGGGCAATACCTGCACCCGTAATGCCTCCACCAATGACTAAAACGTCAAAACTATAGTGCTCTAAATAATATAAAATTTTTGGACGATGCTCATATGAAAACATACCTTTTTCCCCCAATAGCTAAGATTTAAAAATTCGTGTTGCCTCTACAGCTCTTTGCCAGCCAGCATAAAGAGCTGTCGCTTGGTCTTTTTCCATTTTTGGCTGGTAGGTTTGACCATTTACCCACAGTGCTGATAAAACCTCTTGATTTGGCCAAAAATTTGTAGCAAGTCCTGCTAAATAAGCTGCACCTAGTGCTGTTGATTCATTGAGCTTTGCCAGTTCTACATGCAACTGTAAGACATCACTTTGGAATTGCATTAATAACTCATTTTTTACAGCACCACCATCTACACGGAGTACTTCAATAGGTGCCTCCGCGGCTTCTTCCATAGCATCGAGTACATCCTTCGTTTGATAGGCCAATGATTCAAGTGTCGCACGGATGAAATGTTCTTTAGAAGTGCCACGCGTTAATCCAAAAATGGCACCGCGAGCATCTGTATCCCAATAAGGTGTACCTAGTCCAACGAAGGCAGGTACAACATAGACACCATCCGTATTGGCTACTTTTTTAGCATAGGTTTCTGAATCCTCAGCAGTCCGAATCATACGTAGTCCGTCTCGTAGCCATTGGATCGCTGAGCCTGCTACGAAAACACTTCCCTCTAATGCATAGGTCACCTTACCATCTATTCCCCAAGCAATTGTCGTCAATAACCCATTTTCCGACTTTACTGCCTGTTGCCCTGTATTCAATAACATAAAGCAGCCAGTACCATACGTGTTTTTAGCCATTCCCTTTGTAAAACAAGTTTGACCAAAAAGTGCCGCCTGCTGATCACCGGCAATACCTGCAATCGGAATTTTTTCGCCAAAGAAAATACTTGCTGCCGTTTCAGTGTAAATTTCTGATGAATTTTTCACTTCAGGAAGCATCGACATCGGAATATCTAATAGCTGACAAAGTTCCGCATCCCATTGTAAGTCATGAATATTGTATAGTAACGTTCGAGCCGCATTTGAATAATCGGTAACATGAGCCTTTCCCTTTGATAATCGCCAAACAATCCAAGAATCAATCGTGCCAAATAATAAATCTCCATTGTCAGCCATTTCACGTGCACCCTCTACATGATCTAACATCCATTTAATTTTTGTGGCTGAAAAATAAGCATCTAGACGTAATCCCGTTTTTTGCTGAAAAAGCTTCTCATGCCCTTGTTCTTTCAGGTGATTCACGATTTCCTGCGTTTGACGCGACTGCCAGACAATGGCGTTGTAAATAGGCTGTCCTGTATGTTTATTCCACACTACGGTTGTTTCTCGCTGATTCGTTATTCCAATAGCATGGACCGCACTAGCATCATGCCCACTTTCTGTTAAGACGGTTGCAATTACTGAAAGGACCGAACCCCAAATTTCATTGGCATTATGTTCTACCCAGCCAGCCCTCGGAAAAATTTGCTGAAACTCCTTTTGTGCTACATGAACAATTTCACCTTTTTTATTGAATAAGATAGCTCTTGAGCTTGTTGTGCCTTGATCAATTGCTAAAATAAATTCGCCCATTATTTTCCCCCTTTTCACTACATGACCCGTTTGAACATTTTTTCCACTTCATACGATGTAAAATGAATGAGCACTGGACGTCCGTGTGGACATGTAAATGGATTATCAGCTTTGCGTAAATCTCTCAGCAAAATTTCCATTTGTTCTTTCGTTAAATAATAATTGGCCTTAATAGATTTTTTACAGCTCATCATAATCGCGGCGGCTTCACGTAATTTTTTAACATCTGCCTTTTTAGTCGTCAGCACCTGTTCAATTAAATCTTCAATGATTTCCTGTTCCTCACCTTTAGGGAACCAACTAGGGTGCTCGCGTACAACAAAGGAAGATTGTCCAAATTCCTCTAAAAATACGCCTACTGCTTCTAATTCATGTTTGTGTTCTCGTAATAAAAGAGCCTCATCGGCCGCATAGTGGAATGTTAGTGGAAGCAGTAATGCCTGACGTTCATGTGGATTAACTTGACCGACCTTTTCTCGGAAAAATTCATATTTAATTCGCTCTTGTGCAGCATGTTGATCAATTAAATAAAAACCATCCTCCATTTGGGCGACAATGTATGTGCCATGGATTTGCCCTACTACTTCTAGCTCAGGGAACGGCTCATTAGCCGTCTTATCTGCTAATTCCTCATGTTGCTCCATAACAGGTACTTCTTCTATTTCTTCAATCTTTAATGGCGGAGTTGGCTGCACGTAATCCTCCACAATAGTAGAAACAGGCTCTGGCTCTACTGTAGTTTCTCGATTGTTTTCTTGAACAGTTTGCACATCATATAACTTCTCTACAATTGCGTTCATTTTCTCCACATCTATCTTAGGTGTAGGCTTCCAAATATTTAATTGCTCTGTAGCTGGTTTGACGATTTTTTCTTTTTTCTCCATTTGTGGAACGCGAATAACGCTACGTATTCTTTCACGGATAGTTTCTTCGATTAATTTTAAAAGCTCTGGCTCCTTACTTAAACGAATTTGATGTTTCGCAGGATGCACATTGACATCTGTCAAAAATGGATCTCCCTCTATATAAAGAACGACAATAGGAAAACGTTCAATTGGTAAATACGTATGGTAGGCATCAACAATAGCTTTTTGTACTAAATAATGCTTAACCCAGCGACCATTGACGAATAGAGACATATAATTTTTTGAAGCACGCGTCACCTCTGGTAGAGTCACATAGCCAGAAATGCGATAATCGTGTGATTCTCCTTGGAAAGACACCATTTTCTTGGCATTATGTACTCCATAGATGGCAGCAAGCACTTGTTGCACATCTCCTCGTCCATTTGTTTGGAGTAATATTTGACCATTATGCAGTAATCTAAAAGCAATTTGTGGGTTACTAAGGGCAAGACGATTCATTAAGTCTATAGTGTGCCCAAGTTCAGTTTGAATAGTTTTCATATATTTTAAGCGAGCAGGAGTGTTAAAGAATAATTGTGATACCGTCAGATCTGTCCCTTTACGTAAAGGGCCGGGCTTATGCGTCAACATATGACCACCCTCCAGCTCTAAATGTGTACCGGATTCACCGTTCGATGTAATTAAAGTCATTTTTGAAACAGAAGCTATAGATGCTAATGCCTCACCACGGAAGCCCAATGTCCGAATACGAAATAAATCATGCTCTTGATGGATTTTACTCGTTGCATGGCGAGAGAATGACATGATGGCATCCTCTTCATCCATACCGCTACCATTATCAATTACTTGAATGGAAGTGAGACCCGCTTCTAGTAAAAAAACATCAATGGACGTACTTCCCGCATCAATCGCATTTTCTACTAGCTCTTTGACAACTGAAGCTGGTCTTTCAACTACTTCTCCTGCTGCTATTTTATTGGAGAGCCATTCGTCCATAATTTGTATGTTTCCCACTAACGAATCACTCCTTTATTTTTTCATGTTTAATAACTCTTGCTGTAACTCATATAAAATATTCATTGCCTGCATTGGTGAAGTTCCTAAAATATTAACTTTCTCTAATTTTTTTAACACCTCTGCCCCAGCTGGTGCAATTGGCTCTTCTTCAGTAAATAAGGACATTTGCAGTGGCGGTTCTGCTATTTTCTGTGTTTCAGCCACTACTTCGTTCCCAGCCTCAAAGTTTTCCAATAGCACACGTGCTCTTGCCAAAATTTCTTCTGGTAATTGCGCTAATTGTGCCACATGAATACCGTATGATTTATCAGCAGCACCTTTTTTTACCTTATGCAGGAACACAACCATGCCATTTTTTTCGGTCGCTGCGACATGTACATTTTGTAAGCGTGGTAAATCCTTTTCAAGAGCTGTTAATTCATGATAATGCGTAGAAAACAACGTATTGGCACCGATTTTGTCATGAATATATTCCATCATGGATTGAGCTAAACTCATCCCATCATAAGTAGAGGTTCCACGGCCTATTTCATCAAATAACATTAAACTGTTTTTTGTGGCATGCATAATGGCGTGTTGAGATTCAAGCATTTCTACCATAAATGTAGATTGCCCTGCTGCTAAATCATCAGCTGCTCCGATGCGCGTGAAAATTTGGTCAGTAATCGGTAGCTTTGCCTTTTCAGCAGGTACATAGCAGCCCATTTGTGCCATGACGACAATTAATGCTACCTGACGCATATAGGTACTTTTACCAGACATATTCGGCCCAGTAATAAGCATCATATTATTCTGTTCTTCTAGCACACAATCGTTTGGTACATACATTTGCTTGTTCAACATTTTTTCCACAACAGGATGGCGACCTTCAATGATTTCAAGCGCTCGTCCATTATGGAATTGTGGTTTTGTAAAACGATATTTTTCTGAGATGCTAGCAAAGCTTAGTAAAACATCTAACTCACTTATGCTCGCTGCTAGTGCTTGTACACGTGGAATAAATTCCTTTAATGCATCTCGAATTTCTACAAATAGGTTGTACTCTAGTGTTAGGCTTTCTTCCTCAGCATTTAAAATCAATGCTTCTTTTTCTTTTAATTCCTGTGTAATATAGCGCTCTGCATTAGCTAGCGTCTGTTTGCGCTCATAACGAGTTAAATCTGCTAAATGGATATTAGATTTTGTAATTTCAATATAATAACCAAAGATGCGATTATAGCCAATTTTTAAGTTTTTAATGCCTGTTTTCAAACGCTCTTCTTGCTCGAGCTGAGCAATCCAATCCTTACCATTGCGAGCAGCATATCGAAGCTCGTCTAATCGTTCATGATAGCCATCTCGAATCACATCCCCTTCTTTAATGGTAATTGGTGGATTATCCGTTATGGCATTTGCTAAAAGCTCCTCAACAGCTGTACATGTATCGAGAGCTGCCCCTAATTGTTGGAGTGTCTCCTTACCCGCACCTATTAACTGCTGCTGAATAGCTGGCACTTGGCGCAACGAATCACGTAATTGCGCTAAATCACGGCCACCTACATTGCCAAAAGCAACGCGACCAGCTAGCCGCTCTAAATCATATACCTGTTTTAAAGCAGTTTGTAACTCTGTTCGAACAAAATATTCTTCTAATAAATCAGTCACAATCGCTAGTCTAGACTCAATAGCTGAGCGTGTGGCAAGCGGCTGATGTAGCCATTGTTTTAATTTACGGCCACCCATTGCTGTGACAGTATCATCGAGCAACCATAACAGTGTCCCTTTTTGATCTCCACCGCGAATGGATTGAATTAGCTCTAAATTTCGCTTTGAGCTAGAATCAATGCGTAAATAATGTTTCATTTCATTAAACGTAAATGCTTGAATATGTGATAACGAACGCATTTGTGTTTTATCTATATAGGCCAATAATCGAAGGCATGAAATTTGTAGGGCTGGTGGAACAGCTTCTACATAGCTAGCTGCTTGATCCACCGTCATTTCATCGGCTTCCACTGACAGTACAATGGCGGCATTTGCAGCATGTTCTGCTAACAATAACTGTAAACCATCCGTTACAATAAGTTCCCGAATACCATAAGCCTGCATTTGCATTAATAATGCTTTGCCATCACCTTCAATGGACGAAGCCACGGCTTCACCTGTTGATAAATCTAGATATGCATAGCCAAATGTTGTGTCATCCAGTTGTTCGGCTGCTCCAATAAAATGATTGGATTTCCCTTCAAGTGTCTTACCTTCCATAATTGTACCGGGTGTGATGAGTTGAACCACTTCACGTTTGACCACGCCTTTTGCTTGCTTTGGATCTTCTGTTTGTTCACAAATAGCCACTTTATAGCCTTTTTGCACAAGTGTTTCAATATAATTTTTAGCCGAATGATGCGGCACACCACACATTGGAATTCGTTCTTTTGCGCCAGCATCCCGGCTCGTTAATGTAATTTCTAGAATTTGTGAGGCATTAATGGCATCCTCAAAAAACATTTCATAAAAGTCACCTAATCTAAAAAATAAAAAGGCATCCTTGTAATCTTCTTTAACCTGTAGATACTGTTGCATCATTGGTGTATATGTTGTCATATAAATATTTACCTCGCTCTTACCTATAGATAGTTTTATTATAACAAAAGATACATGCGAAACGCTTCCTTCACCTTTTTTAAGATGCTAGCGTTTCGCATGTATCGAAAAATGATGGTTTCTAAAATTATCTTGGTCGTTCATCAGGAAACGATGATGACTCTAATACATACCTACCTTCTCCATCAGAGCTTGAAGATGAGCTTGAGCTCGAGCTAGATGATGATGATGATGATGAACTCTCATCATTTAAGCTCCAGTCTTCTTCATAATCTAGCGGATGTACACTAATACAAATTGTTGTTTCACCCATTACTTCCACAATCACTTCACGTTCTACTACAATTTCAAATTTCGTACCACATGAAGAAATTACTGCTTCAATACAATTTGGTTCTTGTATTACCCGTACACGAACATCATCACCAACGCTAATTTCTCCTTCTCGATAGTGAAGCTTCACTTTGTCTTTATAGTGAATTGTTTCCGAAAACACAGCTGTCTTCGAATGATTACTATAGGCATACCATACATTGACGTCAAATTTCCCTGTTACTTCTACAAATTTCCCGACTCTTTTAGCAGAGCAAGTATGGTTAATTACCCAGCATCCTAAAATACTTGTCGGTTTATTTGTTGGTGATAATGTTACACGCTCTTCCGTTCTCTTCTTCCCTTTGGCAACTACTGCTTTCGTCACGATTTGTCGTAAACGTTTCAGCGCAATTCCTCCTTCGACTCTTTTCACTCCATCATATGCAGGTAGCGCCCATTGGGTGAACATATATTTTAGAGAATTAAATGATTCCTCCAGAACTCCTTTCGAAAGATGACTGCTATAGCGTGAGCATTCCTCCATAGAAATGAACATAAAAAAGCTCGAATGCTGTCATTCGAGCTTTACTTCTATAATCTGTTAAGAACAGCTACCTGGTTGAGAATTATCTACATATGAACCCGTTTCACCACGTAGCACATCGCCACCTGTTGAGCGGATAATTTCATTCGTTACATTATTAGCAATCGTATTTGATACTAATTGCAATAAATCATTTACATCGCCTTGTGATTCTTTAAATTGTTGAACAACTGGGATGTCATTAATTTCTTCTTCGATTTTAGCAATTTTATCTTCAATCATTTTTAGCGCTTTTTCTTTTCCTAAGTGTTGGAAATTAACCGCTTGTTTTTGTAAACTTTTTAGACTAGCAATTCGTTCACGTACTTGTTGATTTTCATTGATTTGTGCTTCTGCCTTTTTGAAAAACTCAACCTCTGGTGTATTTGCAATCATATGTGCAATTTCATGTGATTTTTTAATTAAATCTTCTTTTGTGTATAAGATTTGTGTCATTTACGCTTCCACCTTTTCATTTTTTACGACTTCCAAAAACTCACCAGTAAGTGAATAAGATGTAGTCTCTATAATTTTAACTTTTACTAATTGACCAATTACTTCTGCTGGTGCTTTAAAATTGACAAGACGATTTTTACGCGTATAGCCTGCTAGCACATCATCTCGTCGTTTACTTGTTCCTTCAACTAATACTTCGACAACCTCACCATTTAAACGTTCTAAGGCTTTGCGAGAATACTCACCCACAACTTCATTTAAACGTTTGAGTCGCTCTTTTTTCACCTCTTCAGGTACATTATCGACCATTTTCGCAGCCGGTGTCCCTTCACGAGGAGAATAAATATACGTAAATGCTGCCTCAAAGCCAACTTCACGGTATAAGGAAAGCGTTTCCTCAAATTGCTCCTCTGTTTCATTTGGATAGCCAACGATAATATCTGTCGTTAATGTTACTTCAGGAATGGCAGCTTTAATTTTTTCTACTAATGTCAGGAAATGCTCACGTGTATATTTACGAGCCATAATTTTTAAAATGTCATTAGAGCCAGATTGCACTGGCAAATGAATATGTTCTACTAAATTACCACGTTTTGCAAGTACTTCGATTAGATGATCATCGAAATCTCGAGGATGACTCGTTGTAAAACGAATACGTGGAATATCAATTTTTCTTAAAGCATCCATTAAATCGCCAAGACGATATTCGATATCCTCAAAGTCTTTCCCGTAAGCGTTGACATTTTGACCAAGCAACATAATCTCCTGATAGCCCGCTGCCGCTAGCTCTCGGACCTCAGCAATGATCTCCTCTGGACGACGACTCCGCTCTTTTCCACGTGTATACGGTACGATACAATACGTACAGAATTTATCGCAACCATACATAATATTAACCCATGCTTTAATGGAACCAAGACGTTTCTTCGGCAGATTTTCTATCACATCGCCTTCTTTAGACCAAACCTCTACGACCATTTCTTTCGACATATAAGCCTCTTTAAGAATGTTTGGAAGACGGTGAATATTATGCGTTCCAAAAACCATATCGACATGTGGATAGCTTCTTAAAATTTTATTTACAACCGATTCCTCTTGCGACATACAGCCACAAACCCCGATTAGCATCTCTGGGTTTTTTCGTTTATATTTCAACAGGAAACCAAGTTCTCCAAATACTTTGTTTTCTGCATTTTCTCGAATGGCACATGTATTCAGCAAGACGACATCAGCCTCTTCAATTATTTCAGTTGGTGTGTAACCCAACTGCATAAAAATACCAGCCATTACTTCTGTGTCATGCTCATTCATTTGGCAGCCATAAGTACGAATGTAGAAAGTACGATCTTTACCCATCCCTGCAAATTGTTCGTCAATGCTAAAATCCTTATGGTATTTCACATCTTCTTTACCACGTTTTTTAGCATCTTTTAAGGAAGGTGCCGTAAAGACCTTCTCAAAATATTTACTGTAATCCTTTTCAGGCTTGTCTTCTTTTTTTGGTTGATTGACCTGTTGATTAGCTAAGCGTTGTTCCTCATTCATCGCAATCAGGTAACTCCTTTCAAACGAAATCCATGCACTTGAATTTCCATCTTACTATTATACTGAATAGTTGATACTTCCTACAAGGCTTGCGCTTCAAATGTCGTGGTTTCGACTTAATTACAAGTAGCTGAAAGGATTAATCCGCCCAATTTCAAGTTTTATCTTATCTAATAAGAGAGCTAAACGTCACGATCAATAAAATACTTCCTATGCTTTATATATAAGTATCCATTGTATAATTTCAGCTTGACCCAACGCTTCATACTCATATCCTCTTTATAAAATAAAGCATTTGTATATTGGCCTTGTTTCACTAATCGTTTTGCTTCAATTTTTAATTTTTCATTCCCCATACATTTATATAAAGTTTTTGGAGGCAGTAGTGACCACAAATGCTTAGTTTGGACATACGTTCGTTCAAGGGGGATGTGGAATAGATAATCATCCACAACATATTGCATGAAGTTATGGCCGCTCGCTGTTACATAATAGCTGGAAGAACCGGCTCGTAAATTTAGCTCAAATAACTTATACTCCCCATCACGCGGATCATATTTCATATCAAAATTGGCAAAGCCCGTATAGCCGATGTCCTCTAACAGATGCCGTATTGTATCCATCAATGGCTCATCATAATCGATCATGACAGCTAAAGAGATGCCTTTGTTTTGCGGGGAGGGGTCCTCAAAAAGCTTATTGCTTAAACACATCAATTTCACTTTTTTATCTCTCCCTACATAAACGTCTAATACGCGAATGAACGAATCATCACCGGGGATAAACTCTTGTAAAATTAAGGTATCTTGATAGCTTGAGCGATAAATACTGCGAACAATCTGTTGCATCTCGCAGTCATTATGGACTAGATAAATTTTTTTCTTCTCAGGAAAGGAGCAGCTAGCGTACGCCACAGAATTTGAAGGTTTAATAATGATTGGGTAATGGAATGGTATGACGCAGTTTGTCTGTTGTTCCTTTGTGACAGTCACTGTTTGGGGGTATTTTAACTTATACAAGTCACATAGTTGATAAAATTTTTCCTTCGATTGAACCTTCTTTAGCAAAACTTGATCGATATAGGGTAAAATAAAATATTTTTCTAGCTCCTCTTTATTTTTAATAATCTGCTCTGCGTAGAAGCAGTCGCAAACTAATAAAATCAATCGTTGATGCTGAAACTGCTTTGCCAGCGTCAGCAGCACTTGTACAAAATGGTTAGGATCATCTAAATGCTCTACATATTGAAAGTCAAGGATACCACTATTTTGTGTGGCGATTCCTTGCGTACCACTGGATAAAAATGATCGGAAATTCCCTCGTTTTCTAGCTGGCTCGATGACAAAACTCTTAATATTATACGCCTCATAAAAAGAGCGGGCTACCCCGTAAGCATGCTGTCCTGACTGTATAACAATAGGCAAAAATGGTTGTTCATGTAGGTATGACAATTCGATCGCCTCTCTAGTAAAAATGAATTTATTCATTTGTATGCAAATTAGATTGAACATATGTAGCACGAATAAAAGACACTAATATAAAACTTTAGTGCCCTCTCCAGTATCTATATTTCTATAAATTTTTTAATGCGTTGTTCAAAAGAGACGATGGATTGAACCCCATGGCTCTTGAGTAAGTCTGTATTGGCAAATGTATACTTTCCTAAATCATCAGGGAAATGGGCATCTGAGGATATTGTAAAAATAACCCCATAGTCAAGTAAGGTTTGTAAAAAACGAGGGCCAGGGCACATTTCTTTTACAGGATAACGATAATACAACCCGGCATTGATCTCAGTAGCAGTTTGAGTTGACGTTAAAGCTTGTGCGATACGTTCATACCAAACTTTTAGAAATGCCTGATCCTCTACCTGATAATTAAATACTTTAAAGTTGTCAAGATGTGCAACAACATCAAATAGTTTGGACTGAATCATGTTTTCAACAGTCATAAAAAAGCGCTCATAGTTTTCTTGTAATGCTTGCGGATTCATTTGCTTAAATAGATGTTCTGTTTGGGGATTATCAAAGCCCCAGCCATCCACAAAATGGACTGAACCGATTACATAATCCCATGGGTGGTCTGCTAATAATGAAGTCAGCTCCATCTCCCCACTTATAAAATAATCTGCCTCTATACCTAACTTCAAGGCAATGCCTTCTCGGTGCCATTTTTCTTTAGCCTGCTGAATGGTAGAGACAAAAGTATCGATATTTTCTGTCATGACACGATCTAGCCAATATCGCTGTAATTGACCAATCTCACTATCGTCCAATTTCATAAAGCGCTCGAAGTAAGCGCGCGTCTCCTTAAAACGATATAAGTGATCAACAATGCCGACCTCACGTAAACCAAGCTGCTTTGCTTGTTGAAGATATAAATCCAACCATTCCTCACTATAGCAGCCATTTTGAACCCTCTCTGTTAACCTCTGTAGCTGAAAGGTCATCTCCTCCTTTGAACCTTGTGAAGTAGCATCCACAGGTTGAAAAAACTCAAGCGCCTGTGATGTACGCTCTAGCCAGCGAGATGAATAAGGTCCCTCTTCTAAATGTACATGATAATCAATTGTCATCAACTTTTCCCTCCATTACATACTGTCCATTTTTCTTCATAAGCCTGCCACTCTAATGGACAAGTATTTTCACAAAAAATTTCCGTACATTCTTCAAGATGACAGATTTGAAAAAATGATTTCCCATTAATTTTCGATGCATCCGCTAATAAATAATTAACCTTACTATGCTTTTGCATTTTTTTTGAAATGAGAGATTCATCCAAATCATAATCGTACACGACACCATCACTAATGCCACCACATGAGATAAATGCTTTATCAAAATTCATATTATCTAACATTTCCAAAGTCATGGCACCTGCGACAGAGGATTGTCGAGGATTCGCAGTACCTCCTAGTAAAATAACCTTCCCAGTCATGCGTCTTTCCTCTATCGCTAAATTGAACTGGACAGCTGCTGCAATCGAGTTCGTAACAACTGTTATATCGTCAACAGCTAGTAGAAAATCTGCAATATGGACCGTTGTCGTCCCCGTATCAATTGCTATCGTATCTCCATCACCAATGCGTTTTGCGGCCATACGAGCAATTTGACGCTTAGCCTCTTTTTGCATTTGTAGCTTACGCAAAAAGGCAGGCTCATTCCGTACATTCGTATATTTAATAGCTCCTCCATGAACTCTTGTTAATAAACGCTGTTGCTCTAATTCATCAAAATCTCTTCGTATTGTTTCAGGGGCTACTTGAAGAGCATCAGCAATATTTGTAACAATTATTTTCCCTTCGTAATCTAATTGTTTTAATATAAATTCGAATCTTTCTAGTTTTGCGTAAGTCATGATAATGCAATCACATCTTCTTTTGAGACATAACAATTATAGGTTGTTCCCATTTCAATTGAATAGCCCTGTTGATGCAGCTGCTCCATTGTAAATAAGACCTCCCCCTCAAACGTTGTTCGAATGATATTACCACTCATTAACGATTGTTTCGCTATTCCTGTTAAACTCAGATCACCGTTTCTTTTATCGAAATGCAAAGCTTCAGGACGAATCGCAAATTTACGGTATGGCTCTGGCAAAGGTTCTCCGAGCATTTGCTGTAATACCTGTCGGGAAAAAACATTATAATGCCCGATAAAATTAGCAATAAATTCATTATCAGGTCTTGTATAAATCTCAGTTGGTGTCCCACTTTGCGCAATACTGCCATTATTCATTACAAATATTCTATCTGAAACAGCCATGGCCTCTTCCTGATCATGCGTTACTAAAATCATCGTCATATTGAGCTTCCGTTGAATGGCCCGTAAATCTGCCTGAAGCTTCTTACGTATTTGAGCATCTAGCGCACTAAGTGGCTCGTCTAATAACAACACTTTAGGTCGGACAATTAACGCTCGCGCTAGTGCAACACGTTGTTGTTGACCTCCCGATAGTTCTTTCGGATAAGCGTGCGCTTTTTCGCTTAAATGAACAAGCTCCAACATGTCTTGAACGCGCTGTTCTAGCTCAACTGAATTCTCTTTTTGCATACGCAAACCAAAGGCGACATTTTCTTGCACAGTCATATTCGGAAAAAGTGCATAGGATTGAAAAACCATCCCTACTAGGCGATCCTTCGGTTGTACACCATTCATATCTTTGCCTTCAATGGAAATTTGGCCTGCTGTTGCATCCGTTAAGCCTGCGACAATACGAAGAATCGTACTCTTTCCACAGCCACTTGGTCCTAATAAAGTAATAAATTCACCTTTTCCAATTTTCATATTAATATTCGATAAAACAGTAGATGACCCATAGTTTTTATGAAGCCCTTCAATAACAAGATAACTCATAGATTTGTAGCACCTTTCGATCGTTTCGTTACTATTGCAATGACAAATGTTAATAAACCCATCAGCACGATATAAATGAAAACTACTGCACTAGCAATATGTCCACTTGTACTAAGTTTTTTCATTAAATAAATTTGAACTGTTTCAAAGCGAGAGCCAACAACAAGATTAATTAAGACAAATTCACCAAATAAAACAGAAAAAGATAACAGCGCACCTGCAAATAAGCCTGGATAAACTGTAGGCAGTAAAATTTTTGTGAATGCTTGCCTTTTAGAGGAGCCAAGTAATTGAGCTGCATCAAGAAGTTGCCTTGCATCTATATTTCGCAAACTATTTCGTGTGCCCTGATAGATATAAGGTAGAATTCCAACAACATAGGCCCCTAAAACAACGAAAATCATCGGTATCCCTATTTGGCTATAAACGCGGATAAGTCCGACCGCTAAAATGATTCCTGGGAAAGAATAGACCATGACAACGGCCATCTGTATCCATTTTTCATACTTAGGAAAGTACAAGACAATAACGAAGATGGCTGGCACAATAACGAGGAGTGCGATACTAACAGCACCACCTGCTAATAATACTGAACGTCCAAATGCTTGAATAAAATCACTATCCTGAAACAAAGTGAAAAACCATTTTAATGTAAATCCTTCGGGTAATATAGTTTTATTCCATTTTGATGCAAAAGCATAGAGCATCGTTGCTAGAACGGGCAATATAAGATACCCAACTAACAGGAGGAAAAATAAATCGGCCAAGCCCCGCTTCTTCATTTAAGTTTCCTCCTTGTTTTTGAGATGCTCCACTCACTAATTAACATAGCCGTTACCATTGATACGGCTAAAATGACCGCAATCGCACTTGCTAGCTCTGGTTGGGCAAAGATATCACCCTTAATTAATGAGCCAATACGAATCGCCACTAAGTTATAATTACTGCTCGTCAGTGCATAGGCAGAGGCATACGCCCCCATGGCATTAGCAAATAATACACTAAATGTTCCGACAATCCCTGGTAGCATAACTGGTAGACCAATTTTCATCCAAAACTGACAACTGGATGCCCCTAAAAGTGCTGCTGCCTCCTTCCACTGCAGCTGGATTCCATCATAAATCGGATATAACAGCATAAGCGATAACGGAAGCTGAAAGTAAATATATATTAATAAAAGGCCACCCCAACTATAAAGTGAAAATGATGATAGTGCATCGATGTCCCATTTTTCAAATAACAGGGTAAATAAACCACTATTGCCAAGTAACACGATAAAAGCAAAAGCTAACGGAATACCCGAAAAATTCGATGTTAAATTTGTTAGTATTAAAATTTTCTCCCTTACTGGCTCAGAAAACTTCATCATGGCATAGACCGCGAACAATGTAACCATTAACGCGATAATAGCTGAAATGACGGATAAGGTAATACTATTTTTAAAACCTTGTAAAATATAGCCGTTTGTAAAGACAGCCTTGTATTGCGTCAGCGTAAAGCCATCACTATTTTGAAAGCTAGTTAGAAGCATATACAATAAAGGGACAAGGAAAAATAATACTAGTAATACTAGAAAAGGAGAAAGCCAGGCAATGGATTGCCGCTTCGATTTCAACACAATCACTTCTTTCTATTAATTACTGCTGCTCATGGGGTTAATAGTCGCTCCAGTCTAAAAGGAGCGACTATTATTAGTTAAACCTCTTTTGCTGCATACACACCTTCAAGCAAAAGTGGCACCATCTCATCAGTAGGCTCCATATTCAATAAATGACAGCATAGGGGTGCAATTTGCAATTGTGAAACAACACCCTCATTTATCCCTGCCTTGACAGAATCGGCTATCACAAACAGTGGAACATAACGATCCTCATCCGTTGTTCCTCCATGATTGCCATCACTCGTCATGCCATGATCTGCTGTAACAATGACCTCATACCCTTGCGCCATACATTTTGGGATGAATAATGATAATAAGGCATCCATCGCTAAAACACGATTGCGATATTGTGCGGAATCTGCAGTAAATTTATGACCATCATCATCAACATTCATCGGATGAATATAAAGGAAATCTGGCTGCTTTTCATCCATTAACCACGCTGCATCCGCAAATACATGACTATCCGGATAATGATCCTCAAAATAGAACAATCCATTGTCAATTGGTAAGGATGTATCCAGTTGAATTCTGTCAGCCATATGGTTAAATGGTGCTCTGTTATAAAGTTCACTTACCCAATAATAGGCTGAGGCTGCAGTAGACAATCCGTGCTCCTTCGCAACATGAAAGACACTTTTTTGAGTCGATAAACGGACGGTCATATTGCTTGTGACACCATGAACGATGGGGGGTGTCCCTGTTAAAATGGTTTCATACAATGGTCTGGATAACGCTGGAACCTCTGAACAAATTTTATAGCGCGCTGCTACCTTTCGCTCTACTAAATGGTGTAAAAATCCCATATGACTACAAGCAGTATCAAAGCGTAGTGCGTCAACGACAATAAGAACTATTTTCTTATTTTGCATGGATTAACACCTGCTCTTGATATAATTGTGGAATTTGCTTCGTTGTTTCTTCCCATTTCTTTTGATCGTTTACTGGCTGAGCATTGTTATACATATCAGCTGGTAATAATAAATCTTTTACATCCTGTGGTAGGTCCACTTTGTCTCGAATTGGTCTTGCATAGCCTTTTGCTAAATTTTCTTGACCTGCATCGGATAAAATATATTCACGTGCTAGCATGGCCGCATGTGGGTTTTTCGCATACTTATTAATGATCGTTGCATAGCCTGAAGTAACAGATCCCTCATTTGGTATCACTACATCAAAACGGTCCTCATCAATTTGGTGACGATAGCCTAATGCATTGAAATCCCATAAGATAGCGACATCAATTTCTCCTTTTTCTAAGCTTGCGACCGATGGATCACCCTGTAATCTACCTTGCTTCGCTAACTCTGCAAAAAAATCAATCCCTGGTTGAATATTGGATTCATCCCCACCAAATGCCATAGCAGCTGCTAAAATAGCAAACTGTGCTTGGTTAGCTGTTAATGCATCCCCAATGCTGACTGTATAATTGCCATTTTTTAAATCCTCCCACGATTTAGGGGCATCTTTTACATTATTTTTATCTGTTAAAAATGAAATAGTTCCTGTATAGCCAACGATCCAATGGCCTTCATCGTCTTTAGCCCAATCAGGTATCTCATCCCAGTAAGAAGTTTTGTATGGTAATGTTAGACCCTTGTCCTTGGCAATTGGACCAAATGCAATCCCTACATCACCGATATCTGCTGTAGCATCATCTTTCTCCGCTTCGAACTTCGCTAGCTCTTCAGCACTCGACATATCTGTATCTTTGTGTTTAATGCTATATTCAGTTCCTAGCTCCTCCCAAGTTTCCACCCAGTTCGCCCATGTATCAGGCATACCAACAGAATTGACAGTTCCCTCTTCCTTTGCTTTTGTTGTAATTTCTTCAAGCGTTACATCTTCATTTACCTCATTTGCACCTGATGAACTGTCTGAACAAGCTGCCAACATGGAAATAGCTAATGCACCAATTAAGCCTTTTTTCCACAACTTTTGAATTGCCATGTGTTGGACCCTCCATTTGTTTTTGTTTATTTTTATTTGCTTACACCTGTAATGGTATAAAACAAACATTAAGCAAGTATGGAGGTCGTTAAAATATTTAGTAAAAATTATTGAGAAATTATAAATATCTATGAATGGATAGAATGATGGATAGAGAGTTAAAAATTAATTGAAGAACATAGGGATGTTGTATGTGTACGTGTGTTTGACCAGACGTACACATACTGAGATTATTTGGAGAGACCTAAAAAATCAGCATATGTATGCGGCTCATTTTCCTTTAAAATTGTTAAAAATGTAAACGCTAGTTGAACAACAGACCACCATCTCATATTGTAAGACATTTCAAAACGAGCGGGTTCTAACGTAAAGACATCCTGAAAAATAGTCATCGGCTCTATTTGCTCATCCTTTAAAATGGACAGAAAGCCTAGAAATAACGTATGATCTTTGACTTCTATCAGTTTACCCTCTACTAGCGCGTCAATATTTTCAGGTTGTTGGAAATTACAGTGTGTCGCAACATAACGCTCTAAATCCTGAGCACGCTGCCTTTCTTCACGTTCTTTTTTCTTTGCAATAAAATCAATGACGTTATTCACGTGCATCGCCTCTTTTTTTCTTTTATTGTAGCATTTTTTAAAGGGCTAATGCCCCTACTAACCCCTCCTATTTTCCCTTGATATACTTACAAGACGTATAAACGGAAATCAAAAAAGACGCCTGATCATCCAGACGTCACAATAGTGATGGTCACTTTTCCTCCTCCAGTCAATGAATCATTATCTAGTATCAATGTGCCACCATGTTTTTGAATGATGGATTGAGCAATATAGAGCCCCATACCATAATGATTCGCTGAATTTCTACTTGGATCACCTCGATAAAACTGTTTCGTTGCTTCCTTTAAATCTTGCGGTGAAAAACCTGTGCCACTATCCGTCACAGTAAAATGAACAACGTTATTCTCTCCTTGAACAGACAAAATAACTTTACTGTTATTGGGTGTATGCTCTACAGCATTGACAATCAGGTTTAATAGTGCCCGATAAAAAAGCTCTTTCTCTACAACAATTGAATTTGGCAATTCGTTTTTTTCTACCATTACTTCAAGGTTTTTTTCTAAAGAGAGGGCCCTCATTTGATGTTCAAGTTGCTGAATAAAAGTACACATATCTACAGTTATTTTTTCACTAGCAGCGCTTTGCTCCATTTTGGATATATCCATTAGTTGTTTGATGAACTTTTCAATTTCAAGGGTATTTTTCAATATATAATCGTTATATTCTCTTTGTGTTTCATCCTGAACGGTGTCCAGTAAAAGGTCTGCATTCCCCCTTATAATGGTGAGAGGGGTTTTTATATCATGGGCAAGTGCAGAAATTTGTTCTCTACGTGATTTTTCTGCCTCCCATTGTTGTTTCAATGAGGAATTTAAGGCTTCCTTCATATGTTCAAAGGAAATTGCAATATCATCTATTTCTTGAATACCTGATGGTTTTAAATGAAAATCTAAATTTTGATTTTGTATCTTCTCAATGGCGTCTTGTAAGCCTTTCATTTTTTGCTTGAGCCTTCTGCCAAAATGAATAGCCAGCACCGTAGCTTGTATGATAACCCCAAAAATAAATAATAGTAAGACAGATAATTGCGGATTTGGCATATACTTTCTCAAGATAGCAGAGCTATATTCTGGCACTAAACTATAGCGTAAAATACAAAATTCTTGTTCTCGCTCTATAAACGCATAAAATCGTGAATTAGCCTGTGTCTCTCCCTTTTGCTTCAAATGCCACGCATCAAAAGCCTCTTTTTCTGTTAAATTACCTGATATGAATTCCCCCTTGTTAGAAATCACCGCATAGTCCACAAGCTCTGGGATCATTTCGGCAGTAACTGACTTGCTAGAAATAATCTGATTCTTAGCTAAAGCAATCTGCGTTTCCGCATAATTTGCTGGCAAAATAATATTTGCTGAAAAGGCAAACATAAATAGTCCCATAAGCATGGCTACTAATAAAATAATTCCCAAGCACAAAAATAATAAATACCTAAGGAAAAATGTATGAAGGCGTGTTCCCTTCCCCGGTTTTATGGTTTCCATTTATAGCCGATCCCCCAAACCGTTTCAATAGCATCTATTTCACAAGCATGTAGCTTCGAGCGAATATTTTTAATATGCTCTGTTATAGCTGTACTGTCACTTTTGCCATCAAATCCAAAAATTGTTTCGTATATTTGTTCTTTTGAAAAGACCTGCCCTCGATGTCGTGCTAAAAATTCACATATCTCATACTCACTTTTTGTGAGCATGACTCGCTCATCACTCACAAAAAGCTCTTTCCCAGATAGATTAAAATGAACCTTATCGATATAAAGGATGCTCCGCTTCTCTCTTCGTTCACGTCGAATATGAGCGTTCACCCTTGCACGTAACTCCCCAATCCCAAAAGGTTTAATCAAATAATCATCTGCTCCTAATCCTAGACCATACATCACATCTTCCTCTAATGACTTAGCAGTGAGAAAGAGAATAGGGCAATCTACAGCATGACGAATTTGCCCACATAATGTGAAACCATCAATAGCTGGCATCATAACATCCAATAAAATCAAATCAAAGGAACCAAGATTCATCTTATAAACTTCTGTAGATTCAGAAACAACGGTTACTAAATGGTCATCTTTACGCAGTGCATTTTTGACTAATATTAAAATATCTTCTTCATCATCAACGACTAATATGTTTGCCATAACTCACCCTCAACTATCTATTCCTACTATTTCGTTCTTCTACCTTCCCATTTTCCAAACCATAGACACGACAAAATAAAGGCAAATACACTGCCTGCCAAACAACAAACGATTCCTGTAAGCATACTTGTTTCGAGTAGAGCCATATTCACTCCTGTCGACTTTATGATCCATAAAGAGACAAAATGTCCACTCCACCCATAAGGTAAAAAGGGCCAAATATGATCCCCTAAGCCTGTAAGCAATAGAGCAACCAAAAGAGCCTCCACTATACCCAACCCGATCGAAGCACCTTTTCCAAATTGTAAGCTCACATATAAATGTAAAATATATATAAAAACATGACTTCCAAAGAGAATACACGCAGCCATACTATAAAATGAATAACTAAAATCTTCTTCGTGTAATAGCTCGATAAAACCAATACTAAAGATGGCTATAGATAAGAAAATTGCCCCAAAGCTATACAGCAATAACAGTAATAGCTTACTAACATATGTCTTCATTTTCCTATTTGTTGTTGCTAACATGACCTGGAATTGACCTGCGTTTGCCTCCTGTTCAGATGCCATAGCACACACTAGTCCAATAATAATGGGTAAGCCACATGCAATCCCCTGGAAATACGCCATTACTTTCCCTTTAAAATCCCATGGTGAATAAGAATAGTAGGCTAAAAAGAGTGCTGAAATAACAATGGGAACAACTAAATGTGTGAGTAAAAATGGTGTTCGTTTTATTTTTAAACAGTCTGCTCTCAATAATCGTAACATGTCCATCCGCTATTTGGCCTCCCTTTTTTGAAACCACTTGGCAGTAAGGAAACAAACTATTATAAACCAAGCTAATGCCATAATAATGCCTGGGAAAATAACATTTGTATTCAATAAAGGGCTTCCCTCTGGTACTGGTAAACCATTCGGTAACATACCTATTGTGGAACATATTAAACGCGCTCCTATTGCAAACGGATAGCTGTACCATAATTCCCCATCTGCAAACACAACAATTCCTACTATATTGGCAACTAAATTGAATAAAATAGCTAAATATGTGCCTAATTTCGCCGCTAGGAAAAGACATAAAGGAATTTGCCACAAAAACGCTATGAAAATGACTATAGTACTTATCATACTGCTATATAGCGATAAACTATGACCGAAAAGCCAGCCCCCTACCGTAATTCCAATAAAGAAAATGACAGAGATAAAAAGTAGCCACACACTGGATGAAAGTATCTTGCCCAGCCAGATTTTTTTTAGATCAAGAGGCAGTGCAAGTATACTTTGATATTTCATTTTCTTATCTGTTTCCACTACTAATGCGCAGCAAATCGTTAAAGCACCTGGAAGTAGCATCGTATACCACCAGTTATATGCACCTGTTTGAAAATACGAACCACCCATAAGTACTGCACTTAAAAGCCATGTTACTAAGGGAGTAAGCCAAAGTAAGGCTGGAATAAAAGTCCTCTTCCATTTTAATTGTTCTGCTTTCAGGATGGATAGCATGTTAATGGCCTCCCTTTCTATTAGCAGACACAACCTGCATAAATAATGATTCTAATTCCTGCCCCTGTGGTGCTGGGCCCTGATAACCGAGTCTCCCATCAGCGATAATTCCAATATCATCGACGACTTGTTCCACCTCAGACAAAATATGACTGGATAATATGACCGAAATGCCTTGCTCTGGAAAAGAACGAATAAGCTTACGAAGCTCCTGTATACCAATTGGATCTAGCCCATTTGTTGGCTCATCTAAAATTAATAGCTTTGGTTTGTTTAACAGTGCAATCGCTATCCCTAGTCTTTGTTTCATCCCTAAAGAAAACTGTCCTGCCCGTTTTTTACCTGTATTCGTTAAATCTACAACCTTTAAAACTTCTTCGATACGACTCTTTGGTAAACCTAAGGCTATTGTTCGGACTTGTAAATTTTCTTTAGCTGTCAAATTTTCATATAGTGGCGGTGTTTCGATTAAGACACCAATGTCTTGTAAATCATTTCGTGTCCAAGTATGCCCATTAAAAATGATTGATCCAGTATTGGGACGTAGCATACCTGTAATCATCTTTAATGTTGTTGATTTCCCTGCCCCGTTAGGTCCAAGCAAACCATAAACCGTATTTCGTTGAATTTCTAGCGCTAGTTGGTCTACAATTTTTTGCCCTTTCAATGTTTTAGTAAGACTTTCTGTTTTCAATATCATATCTTTCATTATTAGTCATCATCCTTTCGATGACCTTAGTGTAAAAAATGATTATAAGGTTTTTATAAGGTTTTAAATTGTTCTTCACATATATAGGTGTCAGTGCTTACGTTTACTGTCTTAACAAGCTATTCATCCATACAACAAAAAAAGCATTTGGACTATTACCAGTCCAAATGCTTTGACTCTATCATTTTACATAAATTCTTTTACTAGCTCATTGAAATCATTTTCACTCATTTTAATATCGATATCTGTTAATGGTAACTCGGAGTAGCCAGGTACTTTCTCTTGATAAGATGTTGTTTCTGTATCATGATAAATAATTCCTGTTACTAAGCCCTCATTTTCCATCACTGTACGCATCGCCATACCACGATCTGAGTGATCATAACCTTCAACATCCGCTAATTTTGTTAAGTTCTCTTTAAACCAATCGTAAGTGTTCACTTTGTTATATGTGACACAAGGTGAAAAGACATTGATGAATGAGAAGCCTTTATGGTTGATCCCTGCTTCGATTAAAGCCGTTAATTCTTTAATATCTGTTGAGAAGCCTTGTGCCACAAATGTAGCACCGCTTGTTAATGCAACTTCTAAAGGTTTTAACGATGGCTCAATTGCTCCACCTGGTGTGGATTTAGTGATGAATCCAGCAGCAGAACGTGGAGATGTTTGGCCCTTTGTTAAGCCGTAAATTTGGTTATCCATGACAATATACGTAATATCAATATTTCGACGGATGGCATGAATCGTATGCCCCATACCGATCGCAAATCCATCACCGTCACCGCCAGAAGCAATAACATGTAAATCACGATTGGCCATTTTTAATCCTTGTGCAATGGGTAGTGCACGACCATGAATACCATGGAATCCATAAGAATTGATATAACCTGATATACGACCTGAACAACCGATTCCAGAAATTACTGCAAGTTCATTTGGTTCAATTCCAACATTGGCAGCAGCACGTTGAATAGCTGCCTGTACAGAGAAGTCTCCACAACCTGGGCACCAGTTTGGCTTTACTGCATTACGAAAATCCTTAAATGTTGCCATTAGTGAGTCAACTCCTTCACACGATTTTCTAATTCACCTGGCAAGAATGGTGTACCGTTATATTTAGTGATTGTCGCGATTTTATCGTGACCACCTATGTTCATCTTCATAATATTTGCCAATTGACCCGTATAGTTATTTTCCACAACGACTACTTTTTTCGCTTTCGCTACAAGTGGTGCCATTTCCGCAGATGGGAATGGATGAATTAAGCGAACATGCGCATGATTAACTTTCATTCCTTGCGCATTTAGTCGTTCTTGAACTTCTTCAATTGCACCCCTAGTTGAGTTAAAGCCAACTAATAAAATATCCGCCTCTTCATGTGGAGCATTCACAAACACGGGATTATCAAATTTCAAATTCTCTAACTTACGGAAACGTTTATCCATTTGAGCTTGACGATTACCCGTAGCTTCAGATGGCTTACCTGTTTCGTCATGTTCCACACCAGTAACGTGGTGAATACCATGTAATTTCCCTGGTAATACACGAGGTGAAATACCATCTTCAGTATCTTCATAGCGTTTGAAATAAGCTTTGTCTGCCGCTTCTTCTAAATCGTCCATGACGATTTTACCGCGACGAATTTCAATTTTATTGTAATCAAATGGTTCAACAGACTGTTTCCCTAGCGATAATTGTAAATCCGTCATTAAAATTACCGGTAATTGTAGTTCCTCTGCAATGTTAAACGCCTGTATCGTATCGAAGAATGCTTCCTCCATTGTTGAAGGAGCAATGACTACTTTAGGGATTTCCCCATGTGTACCATAAAGCATAGCCATTAAGTCTGATTGTTCCTGTTTTGTTGGTAATCCAGTTGATGGACCTCCACGTTGTGTATCAACGACCACTAATGGTTGCTCTGTCATACCTGAAAGACCGATTGCTTCCATCATCAATGAAAGACCAGGACCAGCCGATGCTGTAAAGGATCGAACACCACCAAAGTTAGCGCCAATCGCCATTGTTGCTGCGGCAATCTCATCTTCTGTTTGGATGACTGTGCCACCGAATTTTGGAAGTTTTTTAATTAGATACTCCATAATTTCAGAAGCCGGTGTAATTGGGTAGGCAGCCATAAAGCGTGTCCCAGCTGCTAATGCACCAAGCGCCACAGCATCGTTACCAATCATAAACATACGGCGTTTGCCATCTGCTGGCGCAAGCGCCCATTCGCCAATACGATCACCTAAAAGCTCATTCATAATTTGACGTCCGCGAGTAATAGCTTCCATATTTTTTTGAACGACTTCTTCACCTTTTTTACCAAAGATATCATCGACAACATTTTGGAACACTGCGTCCTCTAAATTTAGTAACGATGCTGTTGCTCCAATTGCCACCATATTTTTCATTAATGAAGTGCCTAGTTCTGCTGCCACTTCTGTAAATGGTACTGCAAACAATGGTGCTTTTGAATCTTCTGGTTTAACAGGATCAAATTTGGCATCCGCTAAAATAATACCGTTTTCTGTAAGCTCTTTATAATTGACATCGATTGTTTCTTGATCGAATGCTACTAGAATATCTAAATCATCCGCAATTGCACGTACTTCTGTTGGACGAACTGTAATCTTATTATTCGTATGGCCACCTTTAATTCGAGAAGAGAAATGACGGTAACCGTATAGGAAATACCCTAAACGATTCATTGCCATTGAGAAGATTTCACCTGTACTCTCAATCCCTTCACCCTGTTGCCCACCGACTTTCCATGAAAGCTGATGTAACATGTCAACAACTCCTTAAATCCAATGTGTACTATTATTTTTCCTTCATAAGTTTAACACGAAGAAACCTTCTGCACTATTGTTTCTCAACGATTTAGGCGAAAATCAGACCTTTGACTGAAAATCATGTTCATAAAGTTGTAATTTTCAAAACTAAGCAAAATAACGCACCTATTTCAAGTGACATCTATCATATGTAAATAGGAAAACGAAAAAATGCCCGTCACTTTATTATGTGACAAGGCATTTTACTTATTACTTTTTTATCGAATACGTTTTTCCACTAGCAGCTTCAAGGCTGTTCGTTCTTCACCAGCAATTAAAATATCGGCAAACGCCGGCGCGCAAATTAAATCTGTGCCACTTGGCGCTACAAATCCGCGTGCGATGGCCACTGCTTTCACGGCTTGGTTAAGTGCACCTGCCCCAACTGCTTGCATTTCTGCTTGCCCTTTTTCTCTGATTACCGCGACTAATGCACCTGCAACTGAATTTGGATTAGAGCGTGATGATACTTTTAATGAATCCACAATTATTCCTCCCCGTTTCGCGAATAGTGTTTACGCTCAACAACTCATGTCCCCCTTTTTGGACCTCAAGTTATTGTCCGTAGCACATTTTATGCTCCGCAAGACGGAAATAGACTAGTTTCACAAAGAATCCTGTTTCCTCGGTAAAAGCGCTGTAAATCAACATTCTTCGACTTTTTTATCCTTGAAATGGATAATCCTCATTTATATAAATGCGTTCGCAGGATTTAGCCTTCCCTGTTTGATTATCAATCTCTACAAAGAAACCACTCAATACTTCTCGGCCTTTTTTCGGTACTTCAAAACGAGAAGGCATATTTGTTTGGAATTTATAAATAACACTTTCCTTCGTCATCCCTAAAATCTCATCATACGGACCTGTCATACCTACATCCGTAATATAAGCTGTTCCATTTGGATAAATACGTGCATCCGCAGTTTGCACATGTGTATGCGTCCCAACAACCGCAGAAGCCTTTCCATCTAAGTGCCAGCCAAGAGCGATCTTTTCACTAGTTGCCTCCGCATGGAAATCTACAAATACAAGCGGTGACGTTTGACGAGCTTCTTCAATCAATTTTTCTGCCATCGCAAATGGATCCTCATGTGGTGGTAAAAACACACGACCATGTAAATTAATGACAGATAATGTCACGCCATTTTTAGAAATTTGCACCATACCTTTACCTGGCGCTTCTTCTGAGAAGTTGGCTGGACGTACTAAATAATCAGCATCATCAATAAAATCGAATATATCTTTATTATCCCATGTATGATTACCCATCGTAATAACGTCTACACCCATTTGTAGCAGGTCATTATAAATATTACGTGTAATTCCACGTCCTGCCGCAGCATTTTCACCATTGGCAATGACAACATCAATATTATATTTCTTTTTTAAACGAGGTAAATATTTCTCTACCGCATCCCGACCAATTGAACCAACAATATCGCCGATAAATAAAACTTTCATTTTTTCAACCACTCTTTCTTTCCAATACGTCTCTAAATAACAGACTTTACGTACCTTGAATAACACCATTAATTGTAACGCTAGGTGGAGGATTAAGCAAAATAAAATAAATATCTGCCATTATAGTGCTCTTTTCACCTTCATGTAGATTAATGTAGAGGATAAAGTAAGCCAATTCATTTTTATGAGCTTTAAAAAAATAAACTGTTTTAGTGTACGGTTAATAAGCTTCACCTTCAATACGTCTGGATACGCTTGTAAAAAGGATTGAAGGGCATTTTTAATGGCCTGTGGTTTAGCTGGACATTGATGAAGAATAACAAGGAGCCCTTCAAATTGGTAATTTAAAAAGCTATTTTTTACTTTCTCATAAACCTCTCCACTTTGTAATTCCTCAAAAAGCTTTTTATACAACAAATCATAATTGTTTCTTACATTGCTCATAGCTCTACTTGTGAGGGAATTTAGATTGCCTACATTATAGTAATAAAGCTGTCTTGGGACATAGCAGATAGATTGATTTTTTATAACAGCTCTCGTTAGAAACACTGTGTCTTCTGCAAAATTCATCGTTTCATCAAATTTTAGTTTATGCAAATCTATAAAGGATTTTTTATATAGTTTACAGCTGGCAAAACCAAAATGCTTTTCACCTATTTCTGTAAATAATTTATTTAAACAAACGGTTGCGCTATAAGTAAAGTATGTCTTTGAGGGATAATATAGCTGCCTATTTCCCATTTTCTCCTGCCAATATAAATCGCATTTGGCAATATTGCTACCTGTCAGCCTACAGGCGTGAAACATTTCTTCCAGCATAGTTAGCTCTAGCCAATCATCCGCATCAACAAAAGTAATATATTGTCCTTTGGCCTGTTCCATTCCTAAATTTCTTGCCTTACTAACACCACCATTGTCTATATCTAAAACAGTTATACGAGCGTCCATCTGTGCAAAATTTTGTAAAATCGCCAATGATTGATCTTCGCTACCATCATTAATCGTAATAATTTCAATGTCCTTTAAACTTTGATGACAAATACTTGTAAGACATTTGTTCAAATAGTTCTCGGCATTATAGACAGGGACAATCACACTCACTAAGACCAAGATTTTGCCCCTCCTTTACGTAATAACTCTATCCACTTTCTTCTCTGCTCTTTTGTCATGCCAATAAAGAAAAGGCTCCCACCTGCCAGAACTGTATAATAAAAAATATAAAGGATGATAGAGATCCAAGTAATGGGAGGTTTCGATAAATCCCATAAAAGCTGACTACAGCAAATAGCCAATATAAATGCTAGAACCAGCCTGCTAATTGTCCGCCAAAAACCCAAAATATCCAAACCAATTTTTTTATAGTAATAAATATTCATGATTACTACATTTCCTATCAATAATGAACATGCCGTAATAATCGCTGTGCCCATTTTTCCATAAAAATAAATAGCCGGTATGGAAACAATTATATTGACCACCGCCACTATCATTAACAAAATGGTTCTAAATTTAAAAAGATTCTTCGCCTTCAACACATTAATACCCAAATTTTGTATGAGATCAATACTGAATGGCACCATAATAATAAGGACAATTGCATAGATGGCCATAAAATCCTTGCCTAACCACAGTAATAAAAATTCTTTTCCAAACAGAAAAAATCCGCCTAGTATATAGCCAACTACTAAAAACTGAATGGCGCCCACTTTAATGAATAATTGGTTAATTTCTAATAAGCCATCTTCTTTTGTAACAAGCATAGAAATACGAGGTAGAAATAGTCCACTTATGGCTAACGCAAGTGACATAAATATGAGCACTATTTGCATAGCTACCGCATAAATTGCCACATCCTCAGTACCTTTTAATATGCCTAATAACACTTGGTCCGTTTGCCAATAGATTTTATCGACAATGACTGTAATGAAAATGAAAAAAGAATAGATAAAAATTTCCTTTATAAGCTTGATGTTTTTTAAAGTAAATGTAAATCGGATGGATAGGACTCTTATACAATAAATGACATCCAATACTAAAAAGAGAATATTATAAATAGCGATAATATAGATTAATGTCACCGCATCGGTTCCCTGTAACAGAAAAAACAACATTGTCAAAGGCTGTACAATCACCTGTAGTAATGTTGTTAATTTGATAAAAATAAATTTTTCATATGCTTGTAAGATGGAAGTAAATACACCTAGTGGAAATTGAACCGCTACACTAATCGTCATGATATAGCCCATTACTTTGGCTTTGGCTAATTGGTCTCCAGATAAGCTTTGTCCAAAAATAATATGTACTTGTGAAAATAGGAAAAAGCCTATCAATAATGTAAGACAGCCAATACCCATAAATAATTTCAAAAAAAATCCGTTTAATGATGCCTCTAATGCCTTATCTGCTATTGCTCTATTTCTAGCAATATAGCGTACAATCGCATTGCCCAACCCCAAATCTAAAATAGAAAGATAGCCAACAAGGACAATCATTAAGGAATATAATCCAAATTCTTTCTGTCCAAGAAGCGAAATCATAAAGGGGGTAAAAAGAAGGGAAGAAATCATCGTGCAGCCGATTGTCAGATACGAAAGAATGGCTCCAATCTTAATTTCTTTCATGAGCACACCTTTCTGTTAGTAAGGATTAGCTTTTCCATCTTTCCTATCAATAATAGCTGGATATAGAGATTGATATTGCTCCACAACATGCTTAATTTCAAAATTTGCTAAAACGTGTGCACGACCAAGATTAGCTTTATGTTCATATTGCTTTGAATCGTAATTTAATGCCCTATTGATGGCCTGCGATAAAGCTACCGCATCTTTGGCTGGTACAACCTCCCCGTAATTTCCTACTAAATATTCACAATCCCCAACATTTGTAGTCACACAGCAAGTGCCACTGGCAAGTGCCTCTACCAGCACATTCGGTAGCCCTTCCCCCGAAGAGGATAAAATGAATAGATCTGCTGCTGCCATTAATTGTGGAATATCGTCTCTACTACCTATTAGGAATGTAAAATGCTCTAATTGCGCATTCTCAATCATTTGCCGCAATACCTCATTGGAGCCATCTATCTCATAGCCAACTAAAAACATATAAAAATCTTGTCGTTTCTGCCTTAATCGCTTCAAACTTTCCAGCAAATTTCCATAATCTTTTAAAGGATCCCATCTACCAACATGCAATAAAATAGGTTGGTTCAGGATGTTGAATCGTTCCATATAATATTGGCGCTTTTTACTAGGTTTATATAAATCAGTGTTTACACCATTTACAATAATTCGGTGCTGCATATTTTTGTACCCAATCGCTTCATGGATTTCTTTCACCTTTGGACCACAAGAAATAATAGCATCCACATGTTTAGATAATTTAGCACAAAGCTTTGCAATAAAAATTGTCCTTCGTTTATTGTCATGCTTATTTAAATTACTATGATGGATACCCCAAATTAATTTCTTTTTAAGTAATTTTGAAAGAATATATCCAAGAAGATTAGCATGATACATCCAAGTTTGAATAATATCACTCTCTCGACATTGTTTATAACAATGAATAAAGGCACTGCCCCTATTCCGTCGCATATCACATATAGTTACGTTGATGTTTAATTGCTGTTCTATAAACTCACCATAAGTTCCCATCTCTGTTAGACAAATAACCTCTATCTCATACATGTCCCTATCGACGTTTTGTAAGAGACGATAAAGCATTGCTTCTGCTCCGCCAAGACCTATCGTAGTGATGATATGAGTAATTTTAATTTTCTTTTGGATAGTCTCATCCTTTGAATTAGTTTACTTGCTAAGTATAAAGAGCGCATAATCTAGTTGCTATTTCTTCTGCATCAAGACCTTTATTTTTAAGACTCTTCCTAATAATTTGCGGATCTAGCTTCACATTATTTTCCAAAATAGCTCGCAGCCAATGATCAATCTCTCCATGTAGATCTAAATATTGTAATAATCCTACATTAAGATCTACCTCTTTTGGCAGTGTGGAAGAAACGATAGCTGGTGTACCACAAATTTGAGCTTCTAATAATACAATGCCAAAGCCCTCGAAATGAGACGGTAAAATAAATTTATCCATGAGCTGAAGGAGCTTAATAATATCCGCACGTGGGCCTAAAAATCGAACATAACTCTCTACTTTTCGTTGCTTGACGAGAAGGCGAATTTCCTGCTCTAAGGGGCCATCCCCTATCAAAAGCAATTTGAATGGAATTCCTTCTTGCTTTAATGTAGCAGCAAGCTCAATTAAAAAGGGATGATTTTTCACAGGTGCAAAACGACCAATATGCCCTATAACTAAATCTCCATCTTGAATCCCTAGACCTTCAGCTAAACTCTTCTTTTCTTCTGGCGATAAATGCTCTATTTTCTGCATATCGATTGGATTAGCGACAACCTCATAGGATCTTTTATCAAAGCAAAACTCACCCGCTTTTTGACTACACGCTACCAGTCTCGTTGCATTTCCAACACTTAGCCTTTTCAACAATGCTAACAGGGCTTTATTGTTCCATTCTTCAGCAACATTCGTATGGCTATGTAATACACGGCATGATACACCGGCCAAACGAGCTGCTAGCATGGTAAAAACTGCGCGGTAGCCTGTATGATCATGAACGGCATCATATTGATAGTGTTTGATGATCCGATAAACGTTTCGCATATAAGAAAGTGGGCCTTGCTCGGTAATATACGTTTCGTAAAATATTTTCGAACCTTGCTGTAAGAGAATATCATGGTAAGTACCTTTATTAAATGACACAAAATCAAAATGGTACGAAGATTTATTAACATTCATCCAAGTATCTACAATCATGGTCGTTATACCACCAAAATCAGTAGTAGGGATAATATGCAGAATCTTTTTCACTGTCATCCTCCACCTTTATTCTTTTCCATAATACTGCTCATACGTACTGCCCTTCATTTTATAATTGTTCAAGATGACACCTAATATATTGGCCTTGGAAATCGTTAAGATGGATTTTGATTTTACGACAGCTGCTTTTCCTACAGCCCCCGTATTTACAACTAAAAGAGTACCATCACATTTATTAGATAAAATTTGGGCGTCCGATAAAAAAAGCAACGGTGGGGCATCAATCATCACAATATCGTACCGCTCTTTCACTTCGTGCAATAAGAAGGTCATTGTTTCAGAGGCTAATAATTCTGTTGGATTAGGAGGAATAGCGCCACTCGAAATGATATCCACACCTTCTACAAAGGTTTCTTGAATCACCTCTTGTAAAGTTGCTTGCCGTGATAACACAGAAGATAAGCCAAAAATATTATCTAGATAAAATGTATGATGAAGTGTAGGCTTACGCATATCAGCATCAATAATGAGGACACGTTTCCCTTCCTGTGAAAATACAACACCGATATTCGCGGCATTTGTCGATTTTCCTTCACCAGCGATAGAGGAGGTTACTAGAATAGTTTTGACATCTTGATTGGGTTGTGAAAATTTAATATTCGCGCGAATGGTGCGATATTGCTCCGAAGGAATGGACATCATATCGGAAACGGTAATCAGCTTGCGAGCCATCGGGATTCTTTTTGTTCTTCTTTTGAATAGCATTAGGAGGTCCCCCTAGCTCTTGATTTTTTACTATTGAGTAATTCTATATTACTGACTACACCAATCACCGGTAATGATAATATCTCCTCAATATCCTGCTCTGTTTTAATAGTCCTATCAAGCGTTTCTAAAAAATAGGCGAGTACGAGTGCTAAACTGAAACCACTGATAGCTGCTATTAGGATGTTCAGCAATTTATTTGGTTTCACCGGTACTGGATGTTCACTGGATTGGGCAATAAAGAGAATATTAATATTGTCCACATGCATTAAAACAGGGATTTCCTCTTTAAAAATCTCCGCTATCGTATTGGCAATCTTCACCGCCCTTGCTTCATCCTCATCCTGTACACGAATATTCACTACTTGTGAATTATTGGCGCTTGAAACCTCAATTTGCTTCATTAAAGTTTCTGGAGTTGTATCTAGTGCCAGGACATCGATAACCTTTGTTAAAATAACAGGGCTTTTGATAATAACATTGTACGTATTTATTAAACGAAGGTCCGTATCAACATTCTGTGCCCCTATTAGTTGCTGATTCTCATAGCTTTTTTGATTGACCAATAATTGAGTTTCGGCCTCATAAATAGGCGTTTGAAGAAGATAGCTAATGAACACGGCAATGCCGATCGACAGCATCATCAGTATTAGGATGAAGAACCAGCGCTTTTGCAATACTTTTACTAGACTTTGGATTGTCATTTCTTCATTCACAAAATGGATCCCTCCTAATATAGGCAGATAACTGCAATGCTAATAAAGTATATTAAACAAGCCTATCGCTTATTCGGTCAATATTGTCTTTTTGTCCGTATCTCTCAAGCTACCACTGACAACAAACACAAGAATATGAAGCACGTTAAAATAAAGAATTTCAAACGTGGAAACCCCTAACATCGCAACTATAATTAACGCCATTAGAACGGCAAGCTGGTCATTCATTTGACGATAGCCTTTGGCAATGGCTAGCAGAAAACAGCAATAGCTAATCAATGCCAGTAGACCTGCCTCCTGTAAAATATTAATAAATGTATTATGTGCATGAGATACACCTATAGACCATAATGATTCCACACCATGTCCCCAAAATTGAACATGCTCAAAAACATATTGCCAAATTTCAAGACGACCATCTGTTATATTAGTGGATTTTTTTTCCATTTTTAATAAAATACTTTGTACGGCATCTTGCATCCTATTCATTTTCATAAAAGCTATTAATACAACTAAAACAGTGCCCGCAAAAAGAGCACTAAACTTTAGGAATGGCAGGAAGGTTTTATTCAAACTTTTAATACTAGAAACAATCACTACAATCGTCACTAGTGCAGCGGTTAACAATGAAGTACGTGCATTTGAAAGTAGTATAATATACAAGCATATTAAATATATGGTCGTATAAAAAACAAATAATAAAATTAATTTTGGCTGTTGTCGTTCATGTAATATTTTCATGATAAGGTGATATAGCCTTATAAGTACGACAACCATTAATCCAATCATAGAAAACCCCATTGTATTGGGATTTTCAAATACACCTGCAAAGCCCCCAAACATATAGCGCGCTTGGTGAAAACATATAAATATAAATGGCACATAGGCTATTAAAACACTATTTACAACAATCTCCATAACATGCTCTTTCACAAGATCATTAAAGAAAATAGAAACTGCTAAAAACATGCAAAATAATTGAAGACTATTTTTCAATAAATTCATATCTTGGTTTACCCCTGCTGCAATGACACAAAAAAATGTATACATACTAAAAAAAACACTAGCTTGTACATTTTGAATAATAATTTTTTTATGCTGAAGTATAGAGATCATAATAAGGAAAAGGCTAAAAACTAAAGATAATTTATGGTAAATTCCATCGACGGGCTGCATAAGGCTCATAAAAATAAGCGCGCTAAACACTAATGTGATGAATAGTTTCATATTATATTCACACTCAATTCTACATAGGAGATTAAAATATAAGCCATCGCTTCTTCACAACAATATCCTCTAGTTCAAATCGCATGATAGGCTTGTTAGCTATAACATTTGCATTATTCATGAGGAGCCGCTCAATCATCTCCATTTCATTTTTTTTCTCTAAATATTGGAGTGCCTCTTGGTAGCAGAACTTTCTTGTGCTTACATTATGGGCATCAGAGCCTATTGTATGAATGTAATTTGCTCTTACTAAAGCTAATGATAAACGCTGTACCTCCTTACCAAACAAGCCCGTTAAACTACCTGTCGTTATTTGTGTAAACGCACCTTCATGGATAAGGACATCGAGTCTTTTTGGATTTTCTCTAATGGCAAGATTTCGTTCTGGGTGTGCCAAAATCGGTGTATATCCAGCACATTTTAAACGTCTAATCATCTCTTTCGTATAGGCAGGGATTGTATTTGAAGGAAGTTCTAATAGAATATAGTCAGTGTGGGCTAATGTATGGAGTTGCTTCTGCTGAAGATGTACTAAAAGCTCATCATTTAAACGAACTTCGTGTCCTGTGTGGATGGTGATTGGAATTTGGTGATGCAGCAGTAACTGTTGTAGATCATGGACTAGCGCTTGTACCTTGCTATATTGAACATGATATTGTGGATGCATAGCATGCGAGGTACAGACAATATCTGTTATCCCCTCCCGTGCAGCTTGCTTCAACATGTTTAAGGATTCTGTTCTATCTTTAGGGCCATCATCCACATCAAATAATATATGAGCATGAAGATCTATCATTTTGATCACATCTTTCCTCTTTAATCCATCTGCAGAAATTCTAGCCTTTTTCTTTTTTATGATGGATGTTCCTTAAACATGACTCTTGCTAAATTAAAAAAGAGGCTCTCTAGATATGAATCTAGAGAAACCTCTAACTTTCAATATTATTTCGCGTACTCAACTGCACGAGTCTCGCGAATGACTGTTACTTTTATATGACCTGGATAATCTAATTCTTCCTCAATACGTTTGCGAATATCACGAGCAAGACGATGAGAAGCTAAATCATCAATTTTTTCAGGTTGTACGATTATTCGGATTTCACGTCCAGCTTGAATTGCATAAGATTTTTCTACGCCATCATAGCTTTCTGAAATTTCCTCTAATTTTTCAAGTCTGCGGATATAGTTTTCAAGTGTTTCACTTCGTGCACCTGGGCGAGCTGCTGACAAAGCATCAGCTGCTGCGACTAATACCGCGATAACAGATGTTGCTTCTGTATCACCGTGATGTGAAGCAATACTATTAATAACGACTGGATGTTCCTTGTATTTTGTTGCTAATTCCACGCCAATCTCAACATGGCTACCTTCTACTTCATGGTCAATGGCTTTACCAATATCATGTAATAAGCCTGCGCGACGAGCTAATGCTACATCTTCACCTAATTCAGCTGCCAGTAAACCTGCCAAATGCGCGACTTCAATTGAATGTTTTAGGACGTTTTGTCCATAGCTTGTACGATATTTCATGCGGCCTAAAATTTTCATTAAATCTGGATGTAAGTTATGAATGCCAATTTCAAATGTAGTTTGCTCACCAGTTTCGCGGATTTGTTCGTCCACTTCACGGCGAGATTTTTCCACCATTTCTTCAATACGTGCTGGGTGAATGCGGCCATCCTGTACAAGTTTTTCAAGTGCAAGTCGAGCCGTTTCACGACGTATTGGATCAAAGCCTGATAAAATAACCGCTTCTGGAGTATCATCAATAATTAAATCAATGCCTGTTAACGTTTCCAATGTACGAATATTACGGCCTTCACGACCAATGATTCGACCTTTCATTTCATCATTTGGCAAGTTCACAACAGATACGGTTGTTTCAGCTACATGATCTGCAGCAAATCGTTGTAGTGCCAACGATAAGATTTCACGCGCCTTTTTATCTGAGTCTTCTTTTGCACGTGTTTCAGCTTCCTTCGTCATCACAGCAATATCAGTTGCTAGCTCTTTTTCTACTTCATTTAAGATAATTGATTTCGCTTCTTCTCTAGTTAATGCAGAAATACGTTCTAGCTCTGTTTTTTGTGATGCAACGAGCTCGTCCACTTTGCTCTCCATCTGTTCAATATGCTGTTGTCTTTCAGCTAGAGCTTGTTCTTTACGCTCTAAGCTTGCTTCTCTCTTATTTAGAGCATCATCCTTGCGATCAAGATTCTCTTCTCTTTGCAATAAACGGTTCTCTTGTTTTTGAAGTTCTAAACGACGTTCACGAATGTCATTTTCGGCTTCAGTACGAAATTTGTGAGTTTCATCTTTGGCTTCAAGTAGTGCTTCTTTCTTTAATGCCTCCGCTTCTCGTTTTCCTTCTTCAACGATTGTTTCAGCGACATGTTTAGCACCAGTGATTTTTGAGTCATTCACTTTTTTCATGTAGATATAGCTAACAGCGGCACCAACGATGAGTCCAAGCAAAGCGGAGATGATAGTAATTCCATCCATATGAACACCTCCTCTTGCTATTTGGGTATTACAGTTTCAGTCGGCGCATACATCTATGTCGCCTTGGCAAATCGCGCAATATTTTGTTAGTCTTCACACAAAACTTGTCTAATTGGCCAAAGGTATTATCTGCATTCAGTAGGCGTTTTGACATCCTTCGAAAAGGACATGTAACTATAAAACTTTTGCTAAATGAAGATAAAATGTACTGCCTATTTAAAGTCATAATTCAGAAATTATACATATTTAATTGTATAGCTAGCCATCAGCTCTGTCAAGGATAGTCGGGCACCTGTTCGCCCTTTGAAAAGAAAAAAAGTAAGTCTTATCCATTCAGCGGATTTTTTCCCTATTACTTTTACACTAGTAAAAAATTCACCTTTTACACCTTTTACGTTAACCCAGTACATAAGAAATAATTTCCGAGGCATATAGCTTCTATCTTATTATGTGTAAAAATTTTAGATTATAGACAAAAAAAGCATTGTTCCCGTAATAAATTGGGAACAATGCAATCGTTTGATTATTCTTCATCAAGAAGTGACATTAATTCTTCATCCATCTCGTCTTCTTCATGTGCAGCAATTGTATAAGAATTAGCAGCAATACCATAAGAAGATCGAATTTTGTTTGAGATTTCTTCCAAAACAGCAGAGTTTTCTTTTAAATATTGCTTTGCATTTTCTCGTCCTTGACCTAGACGCTCATCACCATATGCATACCAAGATCCACTTTTTTGCACGATGTCTAATTCTACACCTAAATCAACTGTTTCGCCTTCTTTAGAAATACCTTCTCCATACATAATATCAACTTCAGCTGTACGGAAAGGCGGCGCTACTTTATTTTTCACAATTTTAATTTTCGTACGGTTACCAACAATATCATTACCTTGCTTAATAGCTTCTGCACGGCGAACTTCTAAACGTACAGAGCTGTAGAATTTAAGGGCACGTCCACCTGGTGTTGTTTCTGGATTTCCGAACATTACCCCAATTTTTTCACGAATTTGGTTAATGAAAATAGCAATCGTTTTTGATTTGTTAATAGAACCTGAAAGTTTACGTAATGCTTGTGACATTAAGCGGGCTTGTAAGCCGACATGAGAATCACCCATATCCCCTTCAATTTCAGCCTTTGGCACTAAAGCAGCAACGGAGTCAATAACGATGATATCAATTGCACCACTACGAACTAGTGCTTCTGCGATTTCAAGTGCTTGTTCCCCTGTATCTGGCTGTGATAATAATAACTCATCAATGTTGACACCTAATTTTTGAGCATATATTGGATCTAATGCATGTTCTGCATCGATAAATGCTGCTTGTCCACCTTTTGCTTGTACTTCAGCAATAGCATGTAAAGCAACTGTTGTTTTACCTGATGATTCAGGACCATACACTTCAATAATACGTCCACGTGGATAACCACCTACGCCTAAGGCCGCGTCAAGTGCTAGTGATCCACTTGAAGATGTCGCAATTTGTAAGTCGGTTTTTTCACCGAGTTTCATGATTGAACCTTTACCAAAATTCTTTTCAATTTGTTTTAAAGCCTGTTCTAAGGCTGCTTTACGATCACTCATTCATTTTCCTCCTTCGAAAACTGTTCACTGTTTTTGTCTATCTCTACTATACTTGTTTTTGAGAAAACACGCAAGAAAAAAGCGAACATTTATTCGTTTTTTCTACAAAATAAAAATTTGGATAGTTTTCCTCTACCCAAATTCCTATTTTTCACTCTATATTAATATCGTTTTGTATAGCCGCGTTCTTCCAAACGCTGCATTAAATAATGGCATGTAAATTTCACTGCACGGAGTCGATTTGTATTACGCATACCAGATAAATGAAGTAAGTATGTAAGTGGCTCCTCATCATTGATGGCAATACCAATCCAAACCGTCCCTACTGGCTGATGATCATGTGCTGTAGGCCCTGCTTCTCCTGTTAATCCAATGCCGATATTTGTCCCAAATTGTTTTCGAATTGCACTTGCCATTGCAGCAGCACATTCACCGCTAACAACGCCGTGTGTATCTATTAATTCTTGTGAAATACCAAGATGCTTTACTTTTGCTTCTGCCGCATAGGTCACTACGCCACCAAGAAGTGCGTTACCTACCCCTGGAATTTCCGCAAGCTCTGATTGAAACAACCCTGCCGTTAAACTTTCCGCAGCAGAAATAGTTAGATTATTGTCTACTAGCATTTCAACTGTCTTTGAAACAAGCGAGTCATCATCCACACCATATTGATAGTCACCAACAAGGGCTTGTATCTGTGCTACTTTGGCGGCAATAAGTTGTTGGGCTTGTTGTTCGGTTTCTGCTTTGGCTGTTACGCGTAATGTTACCTCACCATCCGACGCAAGTGGAGCGACTGTTGGATTTGTTTGGGCATCTAAAATATCCTGTACCTGGACTTCAAGTTCGGCCTCACCAATCCCATAAAAACGCATCACATGAGAGGCAATGATCCCTCCATCGTTAAGCATCGAAGCAAGCTTAGGTTTGGCCTCAAATTGAAACATAGGCTCAAGCTCCTTAGGTGGCCCTGGGAGTAAGATATACGTACGGTTATTGTTTTTGAAAATCATACCAGGCGCCATTCCATGATGATTGGCTAGTATTTCGCTTCCAGCTAGAATTAAAGCCTGTTTTCGGTTATTCTCCGTCATAGGACGTCCTCGCTTGGCAAAAAACTGCTCAATATAAGTTAATGCAACTTCATCAAATTCAAGAGAAACACCGAGATGGCGAGCAATCGTTTCTTTTGTTAAATCATCTTTCGTAGGTCCTAGTCCTCCCGAAAATATAATTAAGTCTGCACGAGATTCTGCCACTTCAATAGCTTGCTCTAATCGTTTTGCATTATCACCCACTACTGTATGGTAAAAAACATTAATGCCTAGCTCGGATAACTGGTTCGAGATAAATCTCGCATTCGTATTCGTAATTTGGCCTAATAATAGCTCTGAGCCAACCGCAAGAATTTCAGCATTCATGATTCACAAGACCTTTCTTATTTAGACTCAAGTAAAACACGTCGATTAAGGTAGAAGTAATCCCACCCAGACCATAGCGTAAAGAACAATGCTACGTATAGCATAATCATATCAAAAGGAATACCAATGAGTGTAAAAATTGTGTTGTGTAAAAGAGCGGCAGCGATTGCTACAATTTGTGCCCAAGTCTTAATTTTTCCAAGCTGATTGGCCGCAACGACCTCTCCCCCACCTGCCAAAATAAGGCGTAAACCCGTAACAGCGAATTCACGGCTAATAATAATGATAATCACCCAGGCTGGTGCCATATCAAGCTCTACCATTAAAATGAAAGCTGCTGACACAAGTAATTTATCAGCTAAGGGATCTAAAAATTTCCCAAATGTAGTCACAAGATTATACTTACGTGCATAGTAACCATCTACCCAATCAGTTGTCGAAGCTAAAATAAAAATAAGTGCACCTATAAAATGATGGATTGGCATCTCTGCCCCAAATAGAGTCAATGTTCCCCAGCCGAAATCAAACATCATAACAATGACAAAAAATGGAATAAGCAAGATTCGTGAGATGGTAATTTTATTTGGTATGTTCATTTTTCTAACACCTTTCATGATGAAAGAAAGTAGCCATCACATGATGACTACTGTTCTTTATTGAAATTGATGACGATATTTTGAGTTACAACTTGCTGTGCATACGTGAGAAGCTCGTCATTAATATAGATTTTAGCTTGCGTAGAATTACCAAGACGGATACGAACATAATTTTCAGTCGTCGCGTCGAATTCTACCACTTCACCAGCATTATAAACACGAGTATCCGTTAATAATTCTTGTTGCTGCTGATTACGAATACCAACAAATGTAGGACCTGAAACTTCGATTTTAAGTTTCAGTGTATCTGTACCTGTTAACGTGTAAGAAGTTGTTGCTCCATCTGCTTCAACAGTACCTGCGGAAATGGTTTGCTTGATCTCTTCAGTTTGATCAGTTTGATCTTCATCAGTTGGTGTTTCTTCTTTAGAGTCTGTATCTTTTTGGTCATTTTTCAGAGCATCTTTTTCTTCTTTTTCTTTCTTATCTTTGGCACTATCGATAGGCTTGGCATTTGTATCATATTCAATTTCAGGGGATGTTGTGTTGCCCTCGCTTGTCCCTGGACTGTTTTTTGATTGCCATAGCACCCAAATTACCACAATGATCACAACAATAAATAACCCAACAATGATTTTTGGCATTGCCTCCATCATTTTATTGGAAGGGCCTTTTGTGACCTTTCTTCTGCTTGGACTATTCGTTATGGATTGACTTACTTGATCATTCGGAGTACTTGGCAGCTCTTTTTTATAAGTCTCTAAAATTTCTTCCGCGTTTAAACCAACAGCATCTGCATATTGTTTAATAAAAGCTCGTACATAAAACGAGCCAGGCATAATGGAATAATTGCCCTCTTCAATTCCTACTAAATAACGCTTTTGAATTTTCGTTATTTCTTGTAAATCGTCTAAGCTGTAGCCTTTAGACAGTCTCGCCTCTTTCAGTCGAGTCCCTAATTCTGCCACTAATAACACCTACTTTAACATCAAATTAAAAATTAAATCCACCAAATGAATCGGATTCGGACATATGATTTTTTTCCATTATTTCATAAGTAATTTCTTCATCTGTGTGATGACGTAATTCAATAATATAATCAAAATCCTCTATTTTATATTCGGAATGCTGAACAAACATATCAGGATGCTCTACAACCTTAATGCATGGCATATTCATCATTTCACGCACTAATTGTAGATGTCGCTCATCAGAGGAGCGACGAGTCACAATACCATCTAAAATAAAAATATTATTACGACTAAATTCATCCCCCACTAGTTTATTACGAACTGTTTGTTTTATCATTGTGGACGATAGAAAAATCCACTTTTTATTGGCACAAACACTTGCTGCTACTATAGACTCCGTTTTACCAACGCGTGGCATGCCACGAATACCAATCAGCTTATGCCCCTCTTTTTTAAAGAGTTCGGCCATAAAATCGACTAAAATACCAAGTTCATCTCTTACGAAGTGGAAAGTGTTTTTTTCATCTGCATCTCGAGGAATATAACGACCGTGTCTAATAGCTAAGCGGTCTCGAAGTTTCGGTTGTCGAAATTTGGTCACGTTAATATGTTCCATTGTCGAAACAATTGTACGAAAACGTTCAATTGCCTCATCGTTGTCTGTATGCACTAACATACCACGTCGACCCTCATCGACACCATTAATTGAAATAATATTGACACGTAGCATCCCTAAAAGTGAAGCAATATCTCCTAATAATCCAGGGCGATTCACCTGAATTTCATATTCAAAGTACCAATCGCTCAACACACTCGTTCCCTTCCTATTAGTTAACGTAAAAAATCCTTTATAAGTTCCATCATAGCTGATTTTTTATGTAATGGAAAGTTAGAATACATGGAATTACGGCGTTATTTTTAAAAACTTACTAATTTTTTTGAATGCATAGAAATAAGGCTTACATACGTTCCCGTTTTCACTAAAAAATAAATTTTTTATATAGAAAAAAGAGGAGATAAGCTCTCCTCTTTTTTTTATTGCACATGCTTATTTTGGACAAGCTTAACGACACAATTCGCCAATGCATGCTTTTCATCTTCTGAGGCAACGCCCCATAAATCCGACAGCACTCGCTCTTGCTCGTTTTTAGGATCTACATTTGAAGCTAAATATTCACCAATTTGGACAGCAGCTGCTTGAATCATTTTCTTAGGCATACCACTTGATTCAGCTTGCATAACGTTTTGTCCTAAAAACGATGTCCATTTTTGCCAGTTTTCTAAAATGGTCATATGTTCCTCCTCCTTTACACATGTAGTATGTGTAAAAAAGAATATTATATGTACCAACCACCATTTAATCGAATGATTTGTCCAGTCACATAATCAGCCTTCCCAGACAAATAAAAGCGAACCATTTCAGCCACATCTGTTGTTTGCCCTATTGAGCCTAGAGGAATATCTTCCAAAATATAATTAAGCTCCTCTTTACTTAAATGACTGTTCATGGATGTATTAATGAAGCCTGGAGCAATGGCATTTACTCGAATACGAGATAATGCCGCTTCCTTTGCATATGATTTAACAAATGCATGTTGTGCTCCTTTTACAGTTGCATACAACGCCTCACCAGCTGACCCAGCTTCGCCCCATATAGAGCCAATAAATAAAACATAGCTGACATCATGCTGACGAAGCTTTTCAGAAAGTAAAGCTGTCAGCCTCATCGGATTTTGAACATGCACTCGCCATAATGCGTCCATATCTTTTACTGTTGTATCCTCTAGCAGCGAATAATGCGCTTGTCCATTTGCGAAAATAATAGCCTGCACATTAAAAATCTGTGCGGCTACCATTTCTGCTCCTGTTTCAATTGAAAAATCCCCCTGTACAAGCATAAATTCTTGAGCAGGGAAAGTTTTAGAAAGTGTATGACATAAAGTTTCTGCAGCATTTTTATTAGTTGAATAATGTAAATAGATGGACCAACCTTCTTCAGCCAAGCTATGACAAATAGCGTGACCAATCTCACCTGAAGCACCTAGTACAAGAGCAAACTTTTTCACTAGGCATCCTGCTTACTTGGTAAAATTTTAAACACGGTTTGTTGAGATTCACCTTGAACTGAGGCAAACGCTTTGTATAAATCATCAATTGTTAATTCCTCAAGAACTGGTACAACATCAAATAAATTCATATCATTAAAGGAGTAACGAGTAAATTGGTTGGCGATAAACTCAATAGAATTCAAAGCGCGTAAAAAGAAACCAATTTTTTTACGTTTAATACGTTCTAAATCAGCACTTTCAAATTGTGAATTTCCTTCAAATTTAGCCAACTCTTCTTTAATTGCAGATGTTAATTTATCAGGCTCTGAAGAATCAGAACCGATCATAGCAAACCCAAAACCATTTTCTAATGTAAAATCAAACGCATACGTTTCATCAATTAAACCTTCCTCGTAAACACGTTCATAAAAATTAGATGTACGTCCAAAAATAAGTTCTAGTGCAATTTGAACAGATAGCTCATGCTTTAACATTTCTCGACCTGACAAATTGGTTTCTTTTGCCTTCAGTCCAACATAAACTTTAGGCTTTTGTACATCCATGTTTAATGTCCGCTCGTTTATCGCTACCTCTGTTGGTTCTTCATCAAAGAAACGTTGAATGGATGCCGGTTCTGAGAACTCTTTTTTCCCTTGATTATCACGAATAAAAGTCATCATTTCCTCAGGGTCCACTGCACCAATCACAAATAAAAGCATATTAGATGGGTGATAAAACGTATTGTAGCACGTATATAAATGATCGGCCGTAATGCCATCAATCGATTCAATAGTACCAGCAATATCAATTTTTACAGGGTGATGATGATACATATTTTCAATCGTGCCAAAATATAGGCGCCAATCTGGTTGGTCATCATACATTGTAATTTCTTGCCCAATAATTCCTTTTTCTTTGTTGACAGTCGCTTCTGTAAAGTAAGGCTCCTGCACAAAATTCAATAATGTTTCGGTACTTTTATAAATATTATCAGTTGAAGAGAATAAGTATGCTGTACGCGTAAATGATGTAAAGGCGTTAGCAGAGGCTCCATATTCACTGAACTTTTGGAAGACGTCGCCATCTTCTTTTTCGAACATTTTATGCTCTAAGAAGTGAGCGATTCCATCTGGCACAGTAATGCTTTCTGTTTGACCTATTGGTACAAAAGTGCGATCAATAGAACCGTACTTCGTTGTAAATGTAACAAATGTTTTAGAAAAACCTTTTTTCGGCAAGATATATACATCTAATCCATTTTCAAGCTTTTCATAATAAAGGGTTTCATCTAGTTGCTTAAATTCAATTGTTTTCATTGGGCGGCTTGCTCCTTTCCACTTAAGAAATAGACCGCTTCAAGCTGCACTTGCTTCGCCATATCCACAACATCTTCCTTCGTCACAGCTTTCCACTTATTAGCCCAAGATTCCACAGAGAACTCTTCTGGTAAATCTTTATATTGATCAAAAATTTCAATTTGTCCACGAGCAGAATCCAAGGACTCTTTTAATTGATTTGTGAGCATTGCTTTTGTTTGTTCTAGCTCTAAATCAGTAATGTTACCAGACTGCATTGTCGCAAGCTGTTCTTTAATTAATGATAACGCCTTTTCCTCATTTTTAGCCTCGATACCAGAAACTACAAATACAAGACCATAATGAGAAGCATAGGAGCTAGAAGCATAATAAGCCAAACTCTCTTTTTCACGAACATTCATAAACAATTTAGCATGTGGATAGCCGCCGAAAATACCATTAAAAATCTGCATTTTAGCAAAGTCTGGACTACCAAATCTTACAGGCGTACTAAAGCCAATGTGAAGCTTACCTTGCTTCATCTCATGCTGTTCTCGAACATAATCGTTTTGAGGATGCTGTTGCGGTAGAACAGCTGGCACTTCCTCAGGTGTACGATCATTAAATGGTAGCGCTTTTTTTAATTTCGCTACAATTTCCTCTTCATTAATATCCCCAGCAACATAAATATCTATTTTATCGTTAGCTAGCATTGATTGATAAGCCTCAAATAAGGAGGAAGGGGTAATTTTTTGAATTTCCTCGACACTACCATTTGCCGAAATAGATGCTGGTTCGTTTGGTCTTAGGATTTGTTGTAAGCGGAATTGAGCAAAACGAGATTTATCATCAAAAATAGATTCAATCCGTTGTATAACGGTCTTCTTTTCACGTTCCACAATGGATTCCTTAAAGACCCCATTTTCTAAATTAGGCTCAAAAATAGCCGTGTGCAATAAACCAAGCATGTCATTTAATACACTTGTATTTGCTAAATAATGATCATTTACAGTCTCCACATTCATGAGCACTGTATGTTCATTACCTCGTTTAGACGTATCAAAATATAAAACAGTGCCATATAGATCATCTAAGAAGCTTCTGAAAGCAGCAGTTGTTTTATATTTAGCATTACTATGCTGCAGTACATTGGTTAACACAGTACGTTCCGATGCACTTTTAGCCGTTAATGCTCTTCTCCATTTAATTGAAAAATTTACGGTTTTAAATTGGGTCGTTTGTCGGATATGCAAATTGACACCTTTGGCAAAAGGTATAGTTTTAAACATATGAAACCCTCCTATCCTTCTTAATATAACGATGTACTACACATACTATACATGTCTACTGTCTATAATTGCAAAAAGAATCCAAAGTATGTATGGGAAAAATTATAAAATGTATGAATTCAACATGGAAAAAAAGACTGAGCATATTTCACTCAGTCTTTGATCATGACTTATTTTAACGCTTACCTTTAATATATGGTTGACCACTTGCCTTAGGAGCATTTGCTTTACCAATAAAGCCTGCTAAAGCAAGTATTGTAAGTACATACGGTAAGATTTGCAAATAAACAGCTGGTACATTTTCTATGAATGGAATTTGACTCCCTGCAATACTTAATGTTTGCGCTAAACCGAAGAATAAGGCTGCACCTAGCGCACCAATTGGATGCCATTTCCCGAAAATCATAGCAGCGATTGCCATGAAACCTTGACCAGCAATTGTTGCATGTGAGAAGTCGTGCGTAATTGTTTGTGCATAGACTGCACCACCAAGTCCACCTAGAGCCCCAGAAATCATAACCGCAATATAACGCATTTTATTGACGTTAATCCCCATTGTATCTGCTGCCATTGGGTGTTCACCTACAGCGCGAAGGCGTAAGCCGAATGGTGTTTTATAAATAACAAACCAAGCACCAAATGCTACTACAAACGCTAAAATAGATGTGCTATATACATCATGGAACAATAAACGACCAAAAAACGGAATATCCTCTAGATAAGGAATACCAAAACGGTCGATTGGACGGGTAATCATATCCGTTTGACCTTTATCATAAATCATTTTAACTAAGAATACAGTAGCTGCTAATCCAAGTAAGTTGATGGCTACCCCTGAAACTGTTTGATCGGCACGGAAAGAAATAGACGCAATGGCATGGAAAAGTGAGAAAATCCCACCAATAATCATCGCTGCTAACATCGCTACCCAAATCGTTGCCGCACCTAATGATGAAGCAAATTCTAAATTGATAAATATACCAACAAAAGCACCAACAATCATTAAGCCCTCTAGCCCGATGTTGACAACACCAGAGCGTTCAGAGAATACCCCACCGATGGCTGTAAAAATCAAAGGTGTTGCATATAGAATCGCTGAAGGGATGATGAAATATAACATTTCTAAAAAGCTCATGTTATTGTCCCTCCTTTTTCTTGCTCAGCTTCTGTAAGCCTACTCGAATAATATAGCCTGATGCTACGAAGAAGATAATTAACGCGATGATAATCGATACAATTTCTTCCGGTATACCAGCAGCATTTGGCATATTTAAAGCACCATATTTTAATGAACCAAAGAGTGATGCCCCGAATACTACGCCAAGCGGTGTATTTGCACCAAGTAAGGCTACGGCTATACCATCGAAACCAATTCCAGTGAAGCCAGGTTTAATAGATGCGTTTTGGAACGTACCTAGAGCTTCCATCGCTCCTCCAAGACCTGCAAACATACCTGAAATAGTCATCGCTAAAATAATGTTTTTGTTAACGCTCATACCAGCATAATCTGCAGCGTTTTTGTTGAACCCTACAGCTTTCAGCTCATATCCACGAGTTGTTTTTTCTAGAATAAACCACATAACAACAACCATTAATAGTGCAACAATGATCCCATAGTGAAGACTTGAGTTGTCTGTAAGCTCTCTTAAAAACGGAGAACGTAATGAAGCGGATTCATGGATACGTTCTGTTTTAAAGCTACCATCTGACAATTTTTTAATGACCGCGTTTGCAATATATAACGCCGTATAGTTAAGCATAATTGTCGCAATTACTTCATGCACTTTAAATTTCGCTTTTAAGAAACCTGCAATAAAGGCCCAGAATGCACCTGCGGCGGCGGCTGCAAGTAATGCCAATGGTAAGTGTATAACTTTAGGTAGCTCAAATGCATAACCTACCCAAGCTGCTGCTAACCAACCTAAAATAAGCTGACCTTCAACACCAATATTAAACAGTCCTGTACGGAAGGCGAATGCTACTGCAAGACCTGCTAATAGATACGGTGTAATTTGACGAATTGTGTTCCCTATTGAATATGAATCTCCAAAAATACCTGTCCAAAGAGCGATATAACCTTGTACTGGGTCATAGCCACTGACTACCATGACGATAGCCCCTACAATTAAACCGATAATGATAGAGATGATAGGAACGAGTATATTAATGACACGATTTGACATTAGTCGTTCCCCTCCTTCGCATCATGCTTGTTATTTTTTTTACTTTGACCGGCCATTAATAATCCAAGCTCTTGTTCTGTTGTTTCTTTAGGATTTAATTCGTCCACAATTTGACCATCATAAATAACGGCAATGCGATCCGATACATTCATAACCTCATCTAATTCAAAGGAAATTAACAGAACTGCTTTCCCTTTATCACGTTGCTCAATAAGACGCGAGTGAATAAATTCAATCGCCCCTACGTCAAGACCTCGTGTTGGTAGAGCGGCAATTAATAAATCTGGATTACGATCAATTTCACGACCAATAATAGCCTTTTGTTGGTTACCACCAGATAATGCACGGGCAGGTGTCATTTCACCATTACCTGTACGTACGTCGTATTCTTTAATAATTTGATTGGCTTTCTCCGACACTTTTTTATAGTCCATGACAAAGCCTTTAGCTATAGGAGATTGGTAATACGTTTGTAGCGCAATATTATGACCGATCGGGAAATCTAGTACTAAACCATGCTTATGACGGTCTTGCGGAATATGCCCAACGCCTTCTTCTGTAATACTACGAGGCTTCAAATTTGTAATATTTTTACCATTTAATTCAACAGTACCACTTTTAATTTTACGAAGACCTGTAATCGCCTCGATCAATTCTGATTGACCATTTCCATCAATACCTGCTATACCGACGATTTCACCCTTGCGAACCTTTAAGTTCAGACCTTTTACCTTATCAATATCACGGTAATCCGTAACGACTAAGTCATGGATAGCAAGTACTTCATCAGTTGGATTCGCATCCGTTTTTTCTGTTTTAAATTCAACTTGTCGGCCAACCATCATTTCAGCTAGCTGATCAGGATTTGTGTCAGCGGTTACAACAGTGCCAATTCCTTCACCTTTACGGATAATCGTTACACGATCGGACACTTCCATAATTTCTTTTAGCTTGTGGGTAATCAAAATAATAGATTTCCCCTCAGCAATAAGACGACGCATTATTTGAATTAATTCCGTAATCTCTTGTGGTGTTAAAGAGGCTGTTGGTTCATCAAAAATTAAAATTTCAGCACCACGGTATAATGTTTTTAATATTTCAACACGTTGTTGCATACCAACAGTGATGTCTTCAATTTTGGCATTAGGATCAACATCCAAGCCATATTTCTCAGAAAGGGCTTGTACTTTTTTAGATGCATCTTTTATATTGACAATACCCATTTTAGTTGGCTCGGAGCCTAAAATAATATTTTCTGTTACTGTAAAATTCTCTACCAACATAAAGTGCTGATGCACCATACCAATCCCTAAATCATTGGCAACATTTGGGTTTGTAATTTTTACAGCATTCCCACGAACGCGAATTTCGCCACCCTCTGGTTGATACAAACCAAAAAGGACGTTCATCAAAGTCGATTTACCTGCACCATTCTCTCCAAGCAATGCATGGATTTCGCCTTGTTTCAGTTGGAGGGTGATATTATTATTCGCCACGAAATTACCGAATTCTTTCCGGATTCCTAGCATTTCAATCACATATTCCAATATTGTCACTCCCTTAATAGGCACTTTTATAAAGTAATTCCGCCTTAGCGTTTCGTATCTGCCTCTACTATGACTGATGGCACAGATTAGCAATACATCCAGTATTCGAAATGTACATAAACTAGATGACCGTTAGAGCTTTTTTTGCTACAGTTCACTAATTCTTTAGACCGCTTTCGTTACCAAAGGCTATCTTTTATTTACTGATTAATCCCACCTATAGAGGTAGGTGTTTTGCTAAATTAATACAGGAAAGGTCATCGTTAGAAACCTTTCTTCTATTAACTTGTTACCATCATTATGAAAATCATTAAATACTACCTCTAAAAGGTTCATATAAATCTAGTTAAATAGAGAATTGCGAATAATCTAAATATAACGATGGATTGAAAAATCATCATAAGGTCCTTCTTAAAAGTCCCTTATGATGATCAAAAGATGAATTATTTTTCCACTTTTTCTGGAACTTCGATTTCACCCTTAGCAATTTTTTCTTTATATTCTTCGATTACTTTTTGTACATCTTCTGGAATTGCACCGCGAGAATCCGCAAGTTTAACCCCATCTTCAGCTAAACCATAAACTAGTGTTTCTCCACCAGGGAAGTCACCGTTTTTCGCTCTGTTTGAAATATCTATTACTGCTGTGTTAACACCTTTTAGCATTGAAGTTAAAGTTACGTTTGTTTTATCATCTACTTTACCTTCATCGTATTGGTCAGCATCTACACCGATTACCCAAATATTTGCCTCTGGATCTTTTTTCTTGCGTTCTTTTGCTTCAGAGAATACACCGTTACCAGTTGCACCTGCAGCGTGGAAGATTACATCTACACCTGAAGAGTACATACCACTTGCTGTAATTTTACCAACATCAGCTTTATCGAATGCGCCAGTGTATTTATTTTCGATGACGATATCTGGGTTAACAGTTTTTGCCCCTTCAATGAATCCAGCTTCAAAGCGATTAATAACTGGAATATCTACGCCACCTACAAAGCCGATTTTACCTGATTTAGACATTTTAGCTGCCGCAACACCTGCCAAGAAAGCACCTTCTTGCTCTTTGAACAATACTGATACTACGTTGTCAGCTTTTACTTCAGCATCAATGATTGCAAATTGGCCATCTGGATTTTCTTCAGAAATTGCAGCCATTGCATCTTCCATCATATAACCAATACCGAAAATTAAATTGAAGTCACGACGTAATAATGCATTTAAATTTGAATCATAGTCTGCATCTGATTTTGATTGTAGGTAGTCAAAACCATCACCTTTTTTAAGACCGTGTTCTTTTCCGTAAGCTTGAACACCTTCCCATGCAGATTGGTTGAATGATTTGTCATCAACGCCACCTACGTCAGTAACCATTGCTACTGAAAATGATTCTTCTGATGTTTCTCCACCTGAAGCATTGTCATTTTCTTTTGCAGGTTTTTCGTCTTTTGTACCACAAGCACCTAAAATTGCACTTGCCGCTAATACTGATGTTAATACTAAACCAAATTTACGTTTTTTCATTTAATTAACCCCCCAAAGGTATTGTAATTAGCAGGAAAAAAATTTAGAAATGTTCTACACCCGTTTACGAACTACATGGAAGCTGAATTTATCAGCTCGGAAATAATTTTTTGAATAGAGCACTACTTGATCATGGTCATCGTAATGCAACTGCTTTAACACTAAAAGAGCTGTTTCACGTCCACAGTTTAAAATCGGTGAAGCTTGTTCATGATACCCAACTGGATCAATGTACGTAACCGCATAGGCCACATGAATTTTTCCAGATTGCTCAAGAGCAGAGAACAGTGAAACTTCTTTTTTTTCGACAAAGTCAGTAGGCAGGAAGCTTGCGGGTAGCTTGTCTATACAGTAAACTACGGGCTCACCGTCCGCTGTTCTGACACGTTCAATTGTGAGTATTTTATCGTCGCCATCACATTGGAAGCGTTTTAAATCTTCCTCAGAAGGGATGTGCTCGGCCGCCTTTAAAAAACGCGAACCAGGCTCCATACCCGCTGCCTCGATCATAGAAGAAATGCTCGATAAATGCTCGATGCCTGATGTAAACAACGGCTTAGGGTTGACAAAAGTCCCAACCCCGTGTCGGCGCACAATCACATTTTCCTCTTCCAACAGTCGAAGTGCTTCTCTAAGTGTTGCTCGACTGACTCCGAGTGATTTCGATAATTCAAATTCTGAAGGCAGCTTTTCATTTTCTTTAAAAATGCCAGCCTCAATGTCAGATTTTAAACGATCGATTACTTGAAGATAGAGATGACGATGATCTGCTTTAATAGTCACATATATCACCACCAAAATCAGAGATCAGACATCTGATGTACAACATTCCTACTAATCGTTCATAAATATAACATTTTTGCAGAATGAAATAAACAGTTTTAAATAAAATCTGTTATAGAATTCATTCTTTCTTCAAATTCATTGCAAATAAATAGACAAATATACAGAAATGAACAACCATTTAATGTTTAATTGTCGTATTGATGAATAAGCACTTGACGAGGTTTACTGCCCTCGGGAGGCCCGACAATACCTCGTTGTTCCATTTGATCAACAATACGTGCAGCCCTTGAATATCCAATTCGGAAGCGACGCTGAAGCATGGAGACAGATGCTGTTTGCATACTAACAACTAATTGCACTGCTTCGTCATATAATTCATCGGTTTCCTCTAAAATAGTTTCTTCTTCAGTAGGAATCATCTCCTCTTGATACTGTGCTTTTTGCTGTTCTATAACAAAATTCACAACAGCCTCAACCTCTTGATCTGATAAAAAGGCTCCTTGTACCCGTTTTGGTTTTGATGCACCGGCTGGTAAAAATAACATATCCCCACGACCAAGTAATCGTTCTGCTCCACCCATATCTAAAATCGTTCTCGAATCAATAGCTGAAGAAACTGCAAAAGCAATTCTGGATGGAATATTAGCTTTAATGACACCTGTTAAAACATCTACACTTGGTCTTTGCGTTGCAATAATCAAATGGATTCCCGCTGCACGTGCCATTTGGGCTAAACGGGTAATTGAATCCTCCACATCACTAGATGCGACCATCATCAAATCTGCTAACTCATCTACAATAACTACAATATAAGGTAGCTTAGGATGCTTTTCATCTGTCTGCTCATTGACCTTTTGTACATGATTATTATAGCCCTCAATATTTCGTGTTCCAGTATGTGAAAACAGGTCATAACGGCGTTCCATTTCAGAAACAACTTTTTTCAAGGCTTGAGAAGCTTTTCGTGCATCTGTCACAACAGGCGCCAATAAATGAGGAATACCGTTATAAACATTTAACTCCACCATCTTCGGGTCGATCATCATGAGCTTTACTTCATGTGGTTTTGTACGCATTAGTATGGATACTACTATGCCATTTATACAGACACTTTTCCCACTACCTGTTGAACCCGCTACTAGCAAATGCGGCATTTTATTGAGCTCTGCTAGCACAGCTTGTCCCGTAATATCTCGTCCAAATGCTACCTGCAACAATGCTTCCGGCTTAGCGCCATCCTTCGATTCTAATACCTCTCGTAAAGTGACAATGGCTACCTCACTATTTGGCACTTCAATACCAATGGCAGATTTGCCAGGGATTGGTGCCTCCATGCGGATATCCTTGGCAGCCAGCGCTAATGCTAGATCGTCTTGCAAATTGACAATTTTACTTACCTTGACACCAATATCAGGTAAAATTTCGTATTTCGTAACGGCTGGTCCTAAATGAACTTGTGTGACCTTTGCCTTTACACCAAAGCTTTGCAATGTTTGTTCAAGCTTTTTGGCATTCGCCTGGATGACGGAATATTCTCCACTTTGGTCATGTTGTGGTGGTAATTGTAATAGATTATAAGATGGAAGCTGATAGTCTGCATTTTCTACAGTATCTGTCCCTTGAATATGGACCTCATCCATGGCTTCATCGTGTTCATTTTCCACTATATCTGCCTGATCAAATATAGTTCTTTCCTGAGACACATTTTGAGTAAATGCAGAAATTATCGGCTCATGATGTATTTCTTCCTCTTGCTCAGACATATCCGTAGTTTGATTGACCGCTGCAATCTCGTCCACACTTTCTGCTCTAGAACGACGATTGCTTGGCTTTTTAGGTGCATTTTTCTTCTTATCACGATGTTTCTTTTTCCATTTACCAAAAATATCTGGCATTTTCTCTGCCAAATATGGCACTAATGCTTTTCCAGTAACCAAAATCAAGCCGATAAAGAAAATAACCCATGCAACGACTCTCGCCCCTGATGCTTCAAATAGAACGTGAAGACCACTAAATAATAGGGCACCAATCATTCCACCACCTAGTGCATTACTGCGATGAATAATCCCCTCGGTATTGATGAGAATTCGCCATGATTCACGGAGAACCGAATCAGATAATAAGCCACCTGATTTTGATAATTGTTCAAATAATATGCCATGACTAAAAATAGTTAAGCTCATAATAATAAGGAGCATGCCTAGAATTAAGCGGTCTTTCATACCGACTTTTTTACGACCAATCATCATTAATAACGCAACAAATATTAGCATAAATGGAACCGCAAAATGTAAATTTCCTAAAAGAAACATTGCGAAAGTTTGTAGCGTACGCCCGATCATACCGTATTCAAAAATCATGATGACCGCAAGCGCAATTAAGAGCAGTCCTAGAATTTCAAACATAAGTGGAGACATTTCTTTCTTTTCTGTTGTTGCTTTGCTTTTAGTAACCTTTTTTCTTTTACTAACCGCCATCTCTATCACCTTCTTCTGCAATCCATTTTATATATGTAGCGAATCATACCATGTAGAACTCGAACATTTCAAAAAAAGGATTTTCCACCGCAATTGGGAGAAAATCCTTTTCCATTTACTTTTCCTCAAAGTCTTGACGATGAGTCATTTGTATTAATATTCCATAATGATTGGGATAATCATTGGACGACGCTTTGTTTTCTGGAATAGGTACGTATTTAAAGTATCACGAATTTCTTGCTTAATATTCGTCCATTCAAATGTATCTTTCCCTACATATTTTTCAATGACAGTTCTTGCGATGTCCGATGCCTCGACCATTAACTCTTCTGATTCTCGAACATATACAAAGCCGCGTGATAAAATTTCTGGACCAGACGCAATTTTCTTTTGAGCACGATTTAATGTCACGACCACAATGAAAATACCATCCTGTGATAATAATTTACGATCACGAAGAACAATATTCCCCACATCGCCAACACCGATTCCATCAATTAAGACGTTACCAGCTTGTACACGTCCACTCATGCGCATTTTATTATTTTTATATTCAACAATATCCCCTTTATCAGCGATAAATATTTGGGATTTTTGCATGCCCAGCTGTTGAGCTAACTTAGAGTGAGCAATCAGCATACGATATTCCCCTTGAACAGGAATAAAATACTTTGGCTGCATTAAATTTAACATAAGCTTTAAATCTTCTTGGCTACCATGACCTGATACGTGCACATTTTTGCTAGAAGTTAGAATTTCAGCCCCAGCTTTAGAAATGGAGTTCATCGTATTAGCCATCTGCACTTCCATACCAGGAGAAGGCGTAAATGTAACTAAAACTGTATCACCTTGCTTAATTTTAATGTCACGATGATGCTTACGTACGATTTTTTCTAGAGCATCTAAAGGCTCCCCTTTATTACCAGTTGTAATAATGATAATTTCATCGTCTTGATATTTTTGCATTTCTGAAATGGAAATAATGGTATCTTCTTCGACCGTTAAATAGCCAAGCTGTACACCTAAATCTACAGCCTTTTCTAATGGCTTCCCGACAATCACTACTTTACGGAATGATTTTTGAGCTTGAGCAAATACTTGTTGAATTCTGATAAAATTCGATGCATAAACAGCTACTAAAATCCGACCTGGTGCTGAATGGAATGTTTTTGATAATTGTTCTTCAATAACAATTTCCGATGTCGTATAACCTGGTCGCTCAGCTTCGCAAGACTCAGATAATAGAATAAAGACGCCGTCTTCCCCTAACTGGGCCATTTTCGCTAAATCAGGTTTAAATTTACCTGTCGCCGATTGATCGAATTTGAACTCTCCTGTATGAACAATCGCGCCTTCAGATGTATGGAACACTACCCCTAACGAATCGGGAATACTATGTGTTGTGTGGAAGAATGTTACATACGTTGAGTTAAAATTCATACGACTACGGTTTGTTACTTCAAAAAACTTTACCTGATGTGGTGCAGGTAATTCTTTCAAATGTTCCTTTGCTAGAGCAATTGTTAATTTTGAGCCGTACACTGGTGCCTTTATTTTTTGCAATACATAGGCAATAGAGCCAATTGCATCTTCATGTCCGTGTGTTAAGAATATACCTTTCACACGCTCTTTATTTTCTTCTAAGTACGTAATGTCAGGGATCACGATATCTATGCCTAGCATCTCGTCCTCTGGGAACATTAATCCACTATCTACTACAAATAGCTCTTCATCAATTTCTACTACGTACATTGCCTTTCCAATTTCGCCCACACCCCCAAGAGGGATGATTCGAATCAATTCATTTTTCTTTTTTGTCAATTTATTTCCTCCTAAAAAATATCCCGAACAGCAACCACTTAACATTTATTATACGGTTTGCTAAGCTTTTGCACAAATTAAAAATACATGTTTCACATCAGAAATATATTTTCTTATCTTTTCATTATTCCTAGTAGATGGAAAGGCAGATATTGGATTCCTTATATAAATAGAGTCATTAGAGTATTTTTGAGGATGAGAAGTTATGGATTTCTGAAATAAAAAACGAAGCTGATTTGAATGATCAGCCTCGTTTTTATTTATCTAAAACTTCTCGCTTTTTCTTGATACGTATCCCAAATGTTGTCAAAGTTTACCTTCTCTTCATCAGTCATTTCCATCATTGGCAAACGAACATTGAGTGTATCAAAGCCTAGTTTTGTCATCGCATATTTAATAGGTGAAGGGTTCGGTTGAGCGAACAGCGCACGTACAAGAGGTAATAATGCTCGGTGAATTTTGGCTGCTAGCTTATGATTTCCTTCTTCAAACGCTTTAATCATTAATTGCATATCATTGCCTACTACATGAGCAGCAACAGAAATAACGCCTGCCCCGCCAATCGCCATTAGTGGCAATGTTAGGCCATCATCTCCGCTATACACTAAGAAATCATCATCTGGATCAACATTTTCGATAACATCACCCATCTGATCCAAATTGCCGCTTGCTTCTTTAATCCAAGCGATGTTAGGAATCTTACTTAATGCAACAGAAGTTTCATAGGCCACATTCACACCAGTACGCCCAGGGACATTATAAAGCATAACTGGTAGACTCGTTTGTTTAGCAATCGTTTCAAAGTGAGCAAAGATCCCACGTTGATTTGGTTTATTGTAGTAAGGAGCTACAAGCATTATGCCATCTGCTCCATTTTCTTCTGCTTTATGGGTCATGGCTATAGAGTATGCTGTTTCATTGTCCCCTGTACCAGCAATAACTGGCACACGACCAGCTACCTTTTCTACTGTAAAACGAACAACCTCTATTTTTTCTTCAGTAGACATTGTTGGATTTTCAGAAGTCGTACCACAAGCAACAATACAATCTGTACCATTGTCGATCAAATGATTAATAATACGTTCTAATTCTGGATAATTTATCGTGCCATCATCTTTAAACGGCGTAATCATAGCCGTTCCAATTCGACCTAAATTCATCCTTACACCCCTCTTATAGTAAGTTATCCTCAAGCATTGCTTCTGCAATTTGGATAGAGTTTAATGCAGCGCCTTTTAATAGATTGTCAGAAACGATCCATAGATGGAATCCTTTTTTGTTGTCTAAATCTTGACGGATACGTCCTACAAAAGTAGCGTCTTCCCCTTCTGCATAAATAGGCATTGGGTAGGTTTGTGTTGCAATATCATCTTGTAATACTATACCTGGTGCATTGCGTAATACGTCAAAAATCTCTTGGATTGATGTTTCTTTCTCTACCTCAATATAAACAGACTCTGAGTGACCTGAAACGACCGGCACACGAACGCAAGTAGCAGCAACTTTTAGCTCTGGTGCATGCATAATTTTTTTCGTCTCATTAATCATTTTCATTTCTTCGTATGTAAATCCGTTATCTGTGAATTTATCAATTTGTGGAATGACATTACGAGCGATTGGGTAATGGCGCTTATCACTACCAGATGGTAAAATATTTGCTTCTACATCCCTACCTGCTTCCCAGTTTGCGCTTTGTGTTTTTAATTCTTCAATAGCAGAAATACCTGCACCTGAAACCGCCTGATACGTTGAAACAAGCACTTTTGTTAATCCAAATGCTTTACGAATTGGCTCAAGTGCAGCTACCATTTGAATTGTCGAGCAGTTTGGATTTGCAATAATCCCTTTATGCTTCGCCAGATCGCCTCGATTCACTTCAGGTACAACAAGTGGTACCTCTGGATCCATTCGGAAATGGCTCGTATTATCAATAACTACCGCACCACGCTTTGCTGCTTCGGGTGCAAGCACAGCTGATACTGAACCACCAGCTGAGAATAAAGCGACATTGACGCCTTCAAAAGCTTCAGGTGTCGCTTCTTCAATTGTATATGTTTGACCATTAAACTCGATTGATTTTCCTGCTGAACGTGCAGATGCTAGAAATTTAATGTTCCCTATTGGAAATTTTCGTTTGATTAATTGCTCCATCATTTTTGATCCTACTGCTCCTGTTGCTCCAACAACCGCAACTGTTAACTGCTTTGTCATCTGTCATCTCTCCTTGAATACAAGTTCCATAATGTGTGCTATTGTATCACAAAAATACTGAAAATTGTGTGTAATCTATGATTTATTTGAAATATTGTATCAACAGCGGTTGTAATTGCTTTTTCTGCGTAATTGCTGCATGAACAGTATCTACCATTTGGTCAAAATCAGCAATTAGAGAATTTGGTTTGGAGTGAGGAGAGTCCTGACCAAATGGGATAAAGTAAATATTTTTGGCATTTAACAACTTCATTATATTTATTCCATTTAAGCCGAGTGCATCATTTGTTGAAATTCCTAACACTACAGGTGATCCATTACGTAAAGTTGCCTTTGCTGCCATAAGAACAGGGCTATCTGTAGCCGCATTGGCAAACTTACTAATACTATTACCTGTCATTGGAGCGATTACCATTGCATCCAGTGGATTGGATGGACCAAATGGCTCCGCTTCTTTTATAGAAGAAATAACTTTTTCTCCAGTTAAAGCTTCTATTTTTGCAATCCATTCCTCCCCTGTACCAAAGCGTGTAGCTGCATGTAAAACGGAATGGGTAATGATTGGTATAACCGTTGCACCAACATCCATAAAATTTTGAATTTTAGGTATGACATCTTCATACGTACAATGAGAGGCTGTAATACCTAGGCCAATTCGTTTCCCCGTTAACAATTTTCTTCCTCCTCTATGGCCTTGCACAGAATTTCAGCAGCATCATGTGCAAAGTATTTCCCAGGCAATGATGGCAACAGTACATATGTTTGAAGTTGCTCAGCATCTATATCCAAACAGCCTGGCTCTGAGGCTAAATCATATAAAACTGCTGGAACATGATCTTTAAACGATTCTGTAATCCATTTAGCTGGAATGGTATTAATAAATGTACCTTCATTAATTGACCATAAACGATCATCTAAGTCCGTAGCTTTATAGCCATATGCTTTAGCTTCACTCACTTGTACAACCGAACGTGCAACAATATGAACATTTGCCCCCATTTTAACTAGTAAAGAAGCGAGCATTTTTGCGATACGTCCGAAACCTGCAATTGTAAAGTTTTGTCCGTAAATACATTTTTGCTCGAGTCCGTAAAACGTGGCGATAAACCCCTCTGCTGTTAATCTAGCATTTTGCCAAATAAACGATTCTTGTTGCAAATAGCAAAGGGATTCATTTTTTTCTAGCAGATGCTTCCAGTGCATAGTTAAACGACCTGTATAGAATTTAACCTGTGATATACCATATAGCTGTTCTACTTCTATTTTTAAAGGCAGGATAGGTAGAATAATTTTATTTGGTTGAAATTCTAAAACAAGTTTATTTAACTCCTCGTTCCAAACTGTCGTTCTTTTATAAAACACTGTTCTCGATGGACTTCTTAACATTGTTGCTAGTTCTTTTAATCTGGAGTCCTCACCGATAACGAGCCATTTTTCGTTTTCCAAAAGCTCACCTCACTGTAAATATTCTGACTGTACTGTAGATGTCTTGTTAAATAAAATTCGATCTTCACCAATTAATATAATTTCGTGCCAAGGTATCATTTCACTAACCTTCATTTTCTTTTTTTGGAAAGGTAATTTATCTTTGACAATCTCAAAACCATGTATTTTTCCTGTTTGCACATCTAATAGGCATTCTGTATGAGCCAGGATGCCAAAATGTACACCACCCTCAATTTGAATTAACTCTTTATCCACCATCTCAGATAGTAGCATTTCTCATCTCCCTCCTTGAGCCGTTACCTCAATATATGCCGAGTTTTTGTAAATCGTGCCCCCTACCAAAAGTAGGAATATATTGCATTTCCGCCCCAATCTGTATATAGTGTGTATATACAGTTATAAGAGGTGAGGATTTTGCATATCCATTTAAGCAATGCCAGTGATAAGCCCATATATGAGCAAATCACCATCCAGCTCAAAGAAGCCATTCTAGCTAATAAATTGCAAGCAGGTGATGCCCTACCATCCATTCGTGCTTTAGCTAAAGATTTAAAAATAAGCGTAATGACTACCAAACGTGCCTATGCCGACTTAGAACGGGATGGCTTTATTGAAACAGTCGCTGGGAAGGGAAGCTTTGTAACGGAACGTAACCAGGATTTCCTTCGTGAGGAGCTCTTGCGACAAGTAGAGGAACATGTGCTGAAAGCCGTAAAATTAGCGAAAACAGCTGGTCTATCAAATGAAGAATTACAAGATTTAGTCACTTTAATGTTAGAGGGGGATCATTAAGATGAATGCCATTGAAATTCATGACTTACATAAAGGATTTGAAGGTTTTTCACTAAAAGATGTAAGTTTTTCAGTACCTCAAGGAACAGTAATGGGCTTTGTTGGAGAAAATGGTGCTGGAAAATCCACAACGATTAAGTGCATGCTTAATTTAGTAAAAAAAGAATACGGCGATATATTACTTTTTAATAAAGATCATGTCGAACATGAACAATCGATAAAAAATGACATTGGCGTGGTTTTTGACGAATTACACGTACCCGAAACGTTGACTGCGACTCAGCTTGACAAAATTATGAAAAAGGTATTTAAAACATGGGATACAGATTACTACTTTGAACGATTAGCTCAATTTAACGTGCCAAAGAAGAAAAAAATAAAGGAACTTTCGCGAGGCATGAGAATGAAGCTATCAATTGCTTTAGCATTGTCCCATCATCCGAAACTCTTAATTTTAGATGAACCAACAAGTGGTCTGGACCCCATTATTCGCGATGAAATTTTAGATTTATTTTTAGCATTTATGCAGGATGAAACACACAGTATTCTTTTTTCCTCCCATATTACAAGTGATTTAGAAAAAATAGCCGACCATATCACCCTTATTCATAATGGAGAAATTTTATTGAGTGAAAGTAAAGATGCCCTTTTATATGAGTATGGCATTTTCAAAGGAAGTCTTGAGGAGGTAAACGAATTACCTGAGCATGCGATTATAAGAAAGCGCAATGGCGTATTTGGAATCGAGGCATTAGTACTTAAAAAGGAAGTAAATGAGATTTTTAAACTTGAAAGACCCTCTATCGAAGATATTATGCTATTTTTCGTGAAAGGGTGTATTTAATTATGATTGGTTTACTAGTAAAAGATTTTATGACCATTCAGCGTCAAATGAAGTCACAATTATTTGTCATACTTTTTCTCCTTATTATGGCTATTCTTATGCGAGAAACTTCTATGCTTTTAGCTGTTATTGTTTTTATTGTTACCATTCAAGCCATCACTGCCCTTGCGTATGATGAACAATGCAACTGGGATAAATACGCTAATACATTTCCAATTACAAAAGCTGATATTGTGCTTAGTAAATACTTACTAAGTGTGTTATTAATGCTAATCGGTCTTGTCATTGCTCTACCAATCATTTTTCTTATTCATCAATTGAGCAATAATGAGATGACTGCTCAATTTTTCCTTACGTTTATGATGATTGTAACATCGGCCCTTTGTCTGTTAGCCGTTTTTTTACCTATTTATATTAAATATGGCTCTCTCAAAGGAAGAATGGTTCTGATTGCACTTTGTTTTATCCCTGGCTTTTTAGTGGGGATGTTTAAAGGGGCTATACCCACAATAATTATGACATTTTTAGATTTAAAGCAATTAATCTATTTTACACCTTTCGCTGGACTTCTGTTACTGTGGCTTTCCTCACTCATTTCTACAGAAATCTATAAACGAAAAGAATTCTAGGGGGGATTCCATGCGTGCCTTATTCGTACAAAGACTTATCGTACAAAGATGGACTATCCTTTTTGCAATCACTATCTGTTTCGTTCTTTATTTCATACGCTTGCCTTATTTAGATAGCCCATTCATTTGTCTATTTGTTGTAATTGTTTCCGCTAGCCTTGTTGAAAATTTATATAAAGGGGATCGTCAAGTAAAATGGGAAGTTTATGTTAATAACTTGCCTCTCTCAAAGAAAGTCCAATTACAGTCGGATTTCCTTTTTTGCTATGCCTTTGTTTTAAGTCTCTATATTTTAATTGCACCATTGTACTTTTCACAGACTGAAGCGTCTACAAATTTTATTGGCCATTTTGCCATGTATTTTGGTTTTATCAGTAGCTCTTTTTTTCTTCTTTCTAGTCAATTTTATATTCAACAGCTCGAGGAAACGGAGAAAATGCGATCTTTACGGATGCTTACAGCTACAGTGCTAATTATAACTCTTAATTCGGTTGTTCATTTTTATTTATCACTAGTAGCAGGGAATCTTATCATCTTGTTAATCCCAACGCTTATAAGTATCATTAGTAGCTGGTTAGTTTTTCAAAAATGTCTTCATTTATTGATGACACGAGAAATATTTTAAGCATTCAAAAAAATAGGCTGCCCTTAAGGCAACCTATTTTTTATCTACAACTACATGAATTAATGTGTCATTAGCAATATCAATCGTAAAGGCTTTCCCAAATCCAACAACATAGCGCCCCTCTATTGGCGTTAGTTCGAATAATGAAAAATCAAGTGAACGCAACAACTCCATCATTTTTGCATTAAACAGTTGATCGAATGTCGCAAATATATCCTCATGACCTTCATTCCCTAATTTTTTCGGTACACATTGCCAACGTGCTCGCTCTGGAGCAAATGGATTGGCTGTTACGGCCTCATCTGCTACACATATTAAATCAACCACTTCCGATTGATCCATGAGTTGGTAATGCTCTGCTACTTGGCTAATATAAACATAAAACTTTCCGTTGAGTCGCACAAAAGGCGTAGTACTACTAAAAGGCTTCCCTTCCCCATTCACGAAGCTTAACACACAGTTTTTTTTACTTTGTATAAAGCTTTCATAATTTTGTTTTACTTGTTCAATATCAATTGCTTTTGGCATATTATTTCCCCCTATACTCTAACCGTATTTTTTAATTGAATTCTCGGAGCATTATCCCAAGATACATATTGAATTTCAGCTTCCATACGATATATTTGTTGGATCATTTGTTCAGTCATAACTTCATCCGGTGTCCCTATATGTGCTCGCTTACCATCCTTTACAACGACGATTTTATCGCTGTAACTAGAGGCTTGGTTCAAATCATGGAGCACCATTACAACTGTCATACCCATATCACGGTTAAGCTCCCGTACTAATTCTAGCACTTCATGCTGATGAGCAATATCTAAAAAGGTCGTGGGCTCATCCAATAATAAGACTTGTGGCCGTTGTGCCAAAGCCATGGCAATCCATGCTCGCTGTGCCTCGCCACCAGACAAAGCGGCTATTGGTTTTTCTTTATAATGGGAAAGATAGGTTTTTTCTAATGCCCAATCAATAATTGCCTCATCCTCTGCATTCAGGCGTTCAAACCACTTTTTATGCGGATATCGACCATAGGCCACTAAACTTTTGACAGAAATATCGCTCGGAGCTTGGTTTTGCTGACTCAGCATACACATTTTGCGTGCGATTTCCTTTGAGGATAGTCGACGCATATTTTCTCCTTCAAATAGGATATTCCCAGCACTGTACGGCTGCATCCGTGCAATCGCCTTTAATATCGTTGATTTTCCAGAGCCATTCGGTCCAATAATCGATAGAATCTCGCCTTGTTCCACTTCAAATGAAAAATTATGGACAACTTCCTTTTGTTCATAGCTGATGGATAGCTGTTCAATTTTTAACATTAAAACGCCCTCTTTCTCATTAAGTATAAGAAGTAAGGTCCACCGATTACCGCCATTAAAATACCTGCCGGAATATCAAGTGGTGCAAATAATGTCCGCCCGCCCGTATCGGCAACCAATAAAACAATCGCCCCCAAGGCCATACTCATAGGCAACATGTATTTATAATCAGAACCAACTAATAATCTCGCCATATGAGGTACAATTAATCCAACAAAACTGATCATCCCCACTGCAGCAACAGATATCGCTGCTAAAAAGACAGCTAGAATTGATAGCAGAATACGAATACGTGTTACACTTTCCCCTAAATTAGTAGCGACCTGATCACCCAAACGGATAATGTTAGCTTTACGAATCGCAAAAATGGATAGTATCCAGCCTATAATGGCGTACAAATAAATCATATGCAGCGATGCATTTCCTTTTGCAGCGAGACTACCATTCATCCATTGTACTGCCGATGGTAGACGATCACTATATAGAATCGATAAAAATCCAATGACGCCCCCGCACAATGCATTTACTGCAACCCCTGATAAAATAATGGTGATTGGGGTAATACCTGTCCGTCTCCAGGCAAGTGCATAGACAATTGCTGCGGCAATTAAACCACCAATAAAGGCTGCGATAGGAATCAAATGAGTTAATTCTGGATTTGCTAAAAGGATAAGCAATACAAATGCTGCAGCACCACTTGTTACCCCTGTTAAACCTGGATCTGCTAATGGATTTCCCATGACTGCCTGCAGTAATGCCCCTGATATAGCTATACTTGCGCCAATAATTAAAGCTAGTAACACGCGGGGAAGGCGGATATCCCATATAATTGTTGTATATACCCCCTCTTGACCACGACCATTGATAAGGGTCGATAAAATATTAGGTATAGAAATATGGACACTACCTAATCCAATTGCTATTACTGCGGCTAATATGGTTACCACAAATGTCGTGATAATAATCATGCGACTTCTTGCTGTATGAATCATACCTCTACCTCACGAACTTATTTATAGAAATAATCTGCAACTGTTGTTAGTGCTGTCTCAGCATTTGTAATAGATGTGACACCGAAAATACTGTAATCAAGCATATAGATTTTGTCATTTTTGTATGCTGATAATTGTTGCCAAGCACTATTTTTTCCAATTTCTTGTTTAAATTTATCTTCATTCGCTCCATGATCGCCAGACGCTAAGACAAACACAATATCTGGATCTGCTACAACAATATCTTCTAAATTCATTGGTGAATAAGTAGATTCTGCTTTTAATACTGATTTCGCAATATTATCTGCTCCCAATCTTTCGACTAAGCTTCCTAAATAGGATTTGTCGTTCATTACCATAAAGGAATCAGATGTTCCGATAACGAGCATAACAGATGGTAGTTCTTTTCCTTGTGCTTGCTCCTCCAGCTCTTTTTCTTTTGCTACAAGATTTTGCAATATTTCATTTGCTTTGTCTTCCTTACCAAAGTATGTACCTAGCACCTTAAAACTCAATTTTAAGTCATCATACGAATCTGTTGGTAAATAAGCTGTTGGGAGATTCATTCCCTGTAGTGCTTGATCTAATGAGCTTTGTAAAGAAGAAGCTCCAAGAATCAAATCTGTTTGTAAACTCGAAATAACTTCTAAATCTGGTGACATTGGCGAACCAATTTTAGTAATGGAATCAAAGTCTGACGGTATCGGATTTGTCGATGTTGGTACTCCTACTGGTGTGATCTCCAAAAGATGTAGCATTTCTGTTAAAGGAACTGATGTCGTCACAATTTTTTCTGGGACTGTTGTAGGAAAGCTTGCTAATGCCTTCTGAAAGGCTTCTTCATCAACACCATCTTGAAATTCATCTTTTTTGACAGTCGAAGTACCTGCAGCTTCTTCTTGCTTTGTTACTTCTTCTTTTTGAATTTCTTTGCCTGCACCTTTCTCTTCTTGTTCTGCGCATCCAACCAGTGCTAGTGATAATGCAAGTGTACTAACATATAGCCATTTTTTCATATCTACTATTTCCTCCGCTTAAATGAAAATGATTTTCAATATCACTCATACTAACAGAGTTAATTGATAATTACAATGTCTAATTGATAATACAAATAAAAAGGAGGTGTCTCAATAATCATTTGAGACACCTCCTTTAAGACCATACGATGAGGTATTTTATTCACTTGGTCCAATAATTGAAATAGCCGGCTCTGCTTTCAAAATTTTAGCAATCAATCGATCCACTGAGTCCATGGATACAGCATCTATAGACGCTAATACCTCGTCTACTGTACGATGTCTACGATGAACAAGTTCACTTGTACCATTTCGATTCATACGTGCACCAGTTCCCTCTAACCCTAGAACAAAGCTACCTTTCAGCTGTTCTTTTGCATTATCAAGCTCTTCTTCTGTGACACCACCTGCGACAATATCGAGTAAAGTAGCATCAATTGTATGTTGTAGTTGTGATAATTGCTGACGGCTAGTACTGCCATAAATGGTGAACGCCCCAACATCTGCATAACAGGATTGGTAAGAGAAAATAGAATAAGCTAGTCCTCTTTCTTCACGCACCTCTTGAAACAGTCGTGAGCTCATATTGCCACCAATAATATTATTTAACGCAATAAAACTATACATATTAGGGTCCTTTACACCAATAGCCGGATAGGATATAGCTAAATGAGCTTGCTCAGTATCTCGGATTTTCGAGATTTCTCCAGGATGAAATGAAGGATTTGTCAGCACAGGCGCAATCGCAACTGCGGAAGGCTGATATTGTCCGAATAACCGTTCAATCGTTGCCATGAGTTGAGGTGAAATATTGCCCGCAATCGAAATAACAACTGACTCTGGACCATAATGTTTGGCCATATAATGGCGAATCGCCTCTGCAGTAAATGTCTTTAATGTAGCTGCACTACCCAATATCGGACGGCCCAGTGCATCATTTGGATACATGACACTCCACAGCTTTTCATGCACATCATCGTCCGGAGCATCTTCGCTCATTAAAATTTCCTCTAATACCACTTGTCTTTCTTTTTCTAATTCTTCTTCTGCAAATGTAGAATTAAAAAACATATCAGCCAAAATGGAGACTGCTAGCTCTGCATGATGATCTAAAACCTTTGCATAATAACACGTATTTTCTTTAGATGTAAAAGCATTTAATTCTCCACCTATCCGATCAAATTCTTCCGCAATTTGACGAGCAGAACGAGTTGTTGTTCCTTTAAACAACATATGCTCTATAAAATGTGTAATACCGTTCTCTTCAGGCAGTTCATAGCGTGAACCCGCATTAACAAAAATACCTAAAGCAACAGATCTTACATGGTTAATTTGCTCTGACACAATACGAACACCATTCTGACATGTATGTACTTGAACCAAAAAATCTCCCCCAACTATATATTTCTTTATATGGATAAGCTATTTAAAAAGGCTGCGCATTCGACGCAGCCTTTTATCTTTATTATTTTTGTTGTTCAGCGCGTTCTTTTTCCTCTTGTAGTACTACTTTGCGAGATAAATTCACACGACCTTGTTTGTCAATTTCAATTACTTTTACTAATAATTGATCGCCAAGTTTTAAGACGTCTTCCACTTGCTTTGTACGTTCCTCTTGAATTTCAGAAATGTGAAGCAAGCCATCTTTACCTGGGAAGATTTCACAAAACGCACCGAATTTTTCAATACGCTTCACTGTCGATAAGTAGTACTCCCCTACTTTAGCTTCACGTACGATATCTTCAATAATTTGTTTTGCGCGTGCATTCATTTCTTCATTGGCAGAAGAAATATAGATTGTACCATCTTGTTCTGTATCAATCTTAACGCCCGTTTCTTCAATAATTTTATTAATTTGTTTTCCGCCAGGTCCAATAACATCGCGAATTTTATCTGGATTGATTTTAACAATCACGATTTTTGGTGCAAATTCAGATAATTGTTCACGTGGCTCTGCAAGTGTCGCAAGCATTGATTCTAAAATATGCATACGACCTACTTTAGCTTGTGTCAATGCTTCTTCTAAAATATTGCGTGATAGACCATCGATTTTAATGTCCATTTGTAGAGCAGTTACACCTTTAGCTGTACCAGCCACTTTAAAGTCCATATCACCTAGATGATCTTCCATACCTTGAATATCCGTTAAAATAGAATAATGTTCACCTTTTTTAATAAGGCCCATTGCAATACCTGCAACTGGTGCTTTTAATGGAACACCAGCATCCATCATAGCTAATGTGGATGCACAAATAGAAGCTTGAGATGTTGAACCATTTGATTCAAGTACTTCTGATACACAACGAATTGTATATGGGAAAACAGATTCATCAGGAATGACTGCTTCCAGTGCACGTTCTCCTAAAGCTCCATGACCAATTTCACGACGACCTGGCCCACGAATTGGTCCTGTCTCACCAACCGAGAATTGAGGGAAATTATAGTGGTGCATGAAGCGTTTTGATTCTTCGACACCTAAACCGTCAATAATTTGCACATCGCCTAGCGCACCTAACGTACAAATAGAAAGTGCTTGAGTTTGTCCACGTGTAAATAGACCTGAACCGTGTGTACGTTGTAATATTCCTGTTTCAGAAGAAAGTGGTCGAATCTCGTCTAGTTTACGACCATCTGGACGAATTTTATCTTCAGTGATCTGACGGCGTACTTCATCTTTTACCATCTTATCAAGTATTGTATAAACCTGCTTCATCGTATCATCATCTGCTTCTTGCTCTTCATAGGAAGCAATAATACGATCTTTTACAGCTTGAATCGCTTCATCACGAGCATGTTTCTCGGCAGTTTGAATAGCATCATGCATATCAGTCTCACAAGCAGCCTTTATATCCGCTTGGATTGCTTCATCAATTTCAAATAATGTAACTGGTTTCTTTTCTTTTCCTACCTCAGCCACAATTTGCTCTTGGAATGCGATAATTTTTTTAATTTCCTCATGCCCAAACATAATCGCTTCTAACATCACTTCTTCTGGAACTTCAAGTGCGCCAGCTTCAACCATGTTGATAGCGTCCTTGTTCCCAGCTACAGACAAATGAATTGTAGATTGGTTCGATTGGTCCACTGTTGGATTAACAATGAACTCCCCGTCAATATAACCAACTTGTACACCTGCGATTGGCCCATCAAATGGAATATCAGAAATAGCTAATGCTAATGAAGAACCAACCATTGCTGCCATTTCAGACGTACAGTCAGAATCATTTGACATAACCATAGAGATTACTTGAACTTCGTTACGGAAACCATCTGGGAACATCGGACGGATCGGACGGTCGATTAAACGGCTCGCCAATATAGCTTTTTCAGATGGACGCCCTTCACGCTTAATAAAGCCGCCAGGAATTTTACCTGCAGCATATAGACGTTCTTCATAGTTTACTGTTAATGGGAAGAAATCAAGTGGTTTTGGTGATTTTGACATTGTGGCTGTAGATAAAACAGAAGTATCGCCATAGCGTACTAATACAGCTCCGTTTGCTTGTTTTGCTAACTGTCCAACTTCAATTACAAGTGGACGGCCAGCCCATTCGTAGGAATAGACTTTCTTTTCGTTCATTCAATGAACCCCTCTCTATTATAAAAACACTTACTTCGTCTGTATGTACTAATTGTAAGTGTACCAAAAATGCTTGTTCTATGCTAAAAAATATTTCTTGAAATAATCATACATTTAAATTCAGTTATTGCCAATTTATTTAAGATTTATTTCTATATTTTATTGAAAAAACATTTTTATACTTTTGTTATATGGAATTGACTTAAATTGATTCCTTCCTGACGAAAAGTAATGTATGTAAATAGATATAAGCTTCTTCACATTATTATTTCAAGTGCAGGCTATACACAATAGATTTATTATAACACGGTACTTGTCATACAACATCCTACTAGTATAAAGAAAGTTAAGTATGTAGTAAAGTTTAAGTGTGTCAAGAGGGAAAAATTAAAATAAATGCCCCATCAAACTAGCATTCACGGGGCATTTCAATATTTTTATGTAAATTATGTAGTTTTAGACAGCGGTCTAGCTATTTTATCTTTGTTTTTTACGTTTTGGATCTTATTGCTGATAGCTGGTATGACGAAACGATCCAATCCAAACTTACCGGCATTGAAACCAGCTGCTGCTATAAAGATAGCGAGTAAAATATCCCAAGGGTTACTTGATATAGTACCTGCCATTAAAAATGCGAAGTTCATGACCATCCCAAAAAATGCAGCATATGTTGTTAAACATCCAAGTATTAACCCTAGGCCGACTAAAAACTCTCCCCAAGGGATAAGAAAATTAATGATTTCAGCATTGGGTAAAGCAAATGTTTCAATAAACTTTACGTATAGTGGATATGCTAAATCCTCACCGCTAGTCACTGGATTTGCTATCGCATTTGCTAAAAAACCAGATGCATCAAATCCATTCATCAATTTTCCCCAACCGGCTGTTAGCCAATGCCAACCTAGATAGATGCGAATAATTGTCAAAATCCCTGCAACAATATTATTCTCTCTTAATATTTTGTTAACCATCCAACTGCACCTTCTCACCATAAAATTTTGTTTTCACATTTCACAAGCTGAAGTAAGCTGTTATAGGCCATTCATGGCTAAATAAAAACAACTACTATTCAATTAGTTCATTGATTCGACTCTATTTCTTTTGTCGCATGGTCAATAAAGCCAGATTCACATAGTCTGGTTGAATTTGGTTGCGAAATGTGATTAGAATATATCACCCTTTTATTGGTTAGAACATGTTTTTTCTAGCTCGTTCACCGGAGCGTAAAAAAGTTATGGCTTATTATCGAACAAAATAAAAATGGAGACGAGAAGTGAACTACCCTAGAAGGTCATTTCTATTTTTCAATAAAAAAAGACTGTAGACAAAACATAAGTTTGTCTACAGCCCGCTGTAATTAGCGACGTAAGCCTAAACGGTTGATTAGTTCACGGTAACGTTGTACGTCAGTTTCACGAAGATATTTTAATAAGTGACGACGACGACCTACCATTTTAAGAAGACCACGCTCAGAGTGGAAATCTTTTTTGTGTGTACGTAAGTGAGTATTTAGAGCATTGATTTCTGCTGTTAATACTGCAACTTGTACTTCTGGTGAACCAGTGTCACTTTCGTGAGTACGGTACTCAGCGATAATTTCGTTTTTACGTTCTTTTGTAATAGCCATTTGTATGGACCTCCTAAGAAAAATTATTTATCCCCATTAGCACAGTAAACGTTGGAGTCTTCGATATACCGAGCTAAGGTTGAGCATTATGCACTTATGAATGTTACCATAAATGATTGGGTCAAGCAAGTAAAAACCGTTACTTAGTTGACTCTATTGTAGATCATTAAAATATTGTATAGCCTCTTGTTTATCTTTTTCGATTTGCGTTTTTAAAGCATCAATACCGTCAAATTTTCTTTCGCTTCGAATACGTTTATACCAAGCTACATGTACTTCTTCGCCATAAATATTTTTATCAAAATTTAAAATATGAACCTCAATGGACAATTGCTTATCGTTTGGATCTTTAAACGTTGGTTTGTAGCCTACATTGCAGACACCATCATACCAAGCATTTTGGACTAGCAGACGAACAGCATAGACCCCACTTGCCGGAATAAAAGTACCTTCTAAAGCTTGGACATTTGCAGTCGGGAAGCCAATTGTTCGACCACGTTTATCACCATGTACAACCATTCCGTTAATTTCAAATGGTCGTCCTAATAATGTTCTCGCTGCTTCCATATCACCCTCTTGTAAAAGTTGGCGAATACGGGTTGAGCTGATTTTCTCCACATCATCCGTTCTCTTCTCAACAATTGTCACACCATAATCACCATTGCTTAATGCACGCATATCTTCCATTGTCCCTTTACCAAATGCCCCGAATGAATAATCGAAGCCAGCTGTCACATGTTGAATATTTAATCCACGAATAAATGTATCAATAAATGCGGCTGGAGATAGCTTAGCAAAATCAGAAGTGAAATGGACAACAAATACTGTATCTACGCCTTGTTCTTCAAAAAGCTGCAATTTCTGCTGTAAGAGTGTAATATAAAAAACCTTTTCGTTACGCCCTCCAAGGACTAATGATGGATGCGGATCAAATGTCATTACTGCGCTTGGAATTTGACGCTTTTCTCCCTCTTCCTTTGCCGCCTTAATAACAGCCTGATGCCCTCTATGTACACCATCGAAAAAGCCAAGCGCTAATGAATAGGGCTGCATGCTTTCTCTTTGCTGTAATTGATGTGGGTATTTTAAATGAATGACCTCCATTGAAAAATCCTCCTACTCTATCGTCGGAAACATCTTGTGTGGTTTCATCAAACCTGCCTTTGTAGGGTGAGCTTGATAAACCGCAACTGCCTTTCCACTGATTCCAAAGACAATTTTATCATGTATCTTTAACAATGTATCTGCGGGAAGCACTTGTCCATTGAAAATTTCTTTTTCATTGGCAGAAGTAATCTCAATATATGGATAGTCTGTTAATGCATACTCGACAGGTAAAATACAAGTAGTCACCTGCTCTGCATCCATAAGCTCCGCCACCTGTGCTAGCGTAAAACAGTTATCACGCGTAAAGGTACCTGAAGCAGTACGTACGAGCTCTTTCATATGTGCTGGATAACCAAGTGCCTCCCCAATTTGGACAGCTAATGTACGGATATAAGTTCCTTTACTACAAGCGATACGAACTGGGAATGTTATCTCCTGCCCCTCGTAGGATTCTTTTTCATCGAGAAGCTCTAAAGCATAAATGGTAACTTGACGAGTCGGTCTTTCAACTGTTTCTCCTTTTCGAGCATATTCATAGAGACGTTTACCATTTACCTTGACAGCCGAAAACATTGGTGGAGTTTGTTCAATAACACCTGTTAATGAAGCTAAAACCACTTGCAATTGCTCACGAGAAACCTTTTTAACTGAAGGATCCTGTGAAACCGTTTCGCCCTCTGCATCCTCCGTTGTCGTTGTACGACCAATGGAAATAATAGCTTCATAGGTTTTCCCTGCATCTGTTAAATATTCTGCAATTCGAGTAGCTTGGCCAATACAAATTGGTAGTACACCCTCCACACCTGGATCCAGTGTCCCTGTATGTCCGACCTTTTTTGTACGTAAAATTTTGCGTAGCTTAAAGACACAATCGTGGCTTGTCATGCCTCTTTCTTTCCAAAGCGGTAAAATACCGTTCATATAAATCCTCCCAAATTGCCTTTAAAATAAAATATACCTAGCATTATTACCAAGTCAAAAATCTTCTTTATGAAGATAAAAAGCCTGCCTGCATGAACATGCAAGTGGCAGACTTTTATCAGCTTATTCTTTGTGTAAACCTTTTAGCAATGTATCAATACGGTTTCCGTACTCAATCGATGAATCGAATTCAAAGATTAATTCTGGTGTGCGTCGTAAACGAATACGTGAACCAATTTCTGATCGAATGAAACCTGAAGCTTTTACTAAAGCTTTAAGCGTTTCCTCACGTTCACGTTCATTGCCTAAAGATGTAATATAAATAGTCGCTTGCTGTAAATCACCAGTTACCTCAACACCTGTAACAGTAACAAAACCAACACGCGGATCTTTAATTTTACGGCCAAGAATATCACCAAGCTCTTTTTTCATTTGCTCAGCAACACGGTTTGAACGTAGAGACATAATTTGTCACCTCTATTTCGATGTACAGATAGTTGATCTTTTCATGCTACTTAGCTATCTCAACTACCTACTATTCCTTATAAATAGTCTCGCCACACATTAAGCTGTTCCCATGACGGATTTGACTCTAAATAGTGGAGCGCGTGATTAATTTCCCGTTCAGCTGCTTCTTTCGATGAAGAAACAGCTACAAGTGCTAATTTTGTGCGCTGCCATACGTTTTGATGGTCAATTTCCGCAATAGAAACATTAAACTTCTGCTTAGTGCGGGTAATCATACGCTGTAAGACAGCACGTTTTTCTTTTAACGAATGGGCAGTTTGAATGATAAATTCAACCTCTGCGTATACAATCATTATACTCGTTTAACTTCTTCCATAATGTAGGCTTCAATAATGTCGCCTTCTTTAATATCGTTGAAGTTTGTAATCGTAATACCACATTCGTATCCTCTTGCTACTTCTTTTACTTCGTCTTTGAAACGCTTAAGCGTATCTAATTCACCTTCAAAAATAACTACGTTATCGCGAATTACACGAACGCCTGAATCGCGTGTTACTTTTCCTTCAGTTATATACGAACCAGCAATTGTACCAACTTTTGATACTTTAATTGTTTGGCGAACTTCTGCTTGCCCAATAATTTTTTCTTCAAATTCAGGATCAAGCATACCTTTCATTGCTTGCTCAATCTCTTCAATTACTTTGTAAATGATACGGTGTAAACGAATATCTACGCCTTCTTCTTCTGCAGCACGTTTTGCATTGACATCTGGACGTACATTGAAACCAATAACAATAGCATTGGAAGCGGCAGCAAGAGAAATATCAGATTCCGTAATGGCACCTGCACCAGTGTGAATAATTTTCACATTTACGCCTTCTACATCAATTTTCATTAATGAAGCAGCCATTGCTTCTACAGTACCTTGTACGTCTGCCTTAACGATTAAGTTCAGCTCTTTCATTTCGCCTTGGCTCATTTGCTCAAATAAGTTATCAAGCGTTACACGTTGTTTTTCAGAACGTTGTGCTTGGATAGCTGACATCGCACGAGTTTCCCCAACTTGACGAGCTGTTTTTTCGTCTTCAAAGACAACAAAACGGTCCCCTGCTTGAGGTACATCATTTAAACCTGTAATTTCTACTGGTGTTGATGGTCCAGCTTCTTTCACACGACGGCCTTTATCATTCACCATTGCACGAACTCGACCAAATGTATGACCGACAACAATCGGGTCACCCACTTTTAATGTACCATCTTGCACTAACAGCGTAGCAACTGAACCACGTCCTTTGTCTAGCTGAGCTTCAATTACTGTTCCAAGAGCTAAACGGTCAGGATTTGCTTTTAGTTCTCCTACTTCTGCAACAAGTAAAATCATTTCTAGTAATGTGTCAATGCCTTCACCTTTTAATGCAGAAATTGGTACGAAAATCGTTTCGCCACCCCATGCTTCAGGAACTAAGCCATGTTCAGTTAATTCTTGCATCACACGATCTGGATTTGCAGACGGTTTATCCATTTTATTCACAGCTACAATAATTGGTACTTCTGCTGCTTTTGCGTGATTGATTGCTTCTACTGTTTGTGGCATTACACCATCATCAGCAGCTACTACTAAAATTGTTAAATCTGTTACTTTTGCACCACGTGCACGCATTGTTGTGAAAGCAGCGTGTCCTGGTGTATCAAGAAAAGTGATTTTCTTGTCACCTTCTGTTACTTGGTAGGCACCAATATGCTGTGTAATGCCCCCAGCTTCACCTGCAGTCACTTTAGTATTACGAATTGAATCTAATAATGTTGTTTTACCGTGGTCAACGTGACCCATAATTGTCACAACTGGCGGACGTTCTGATAATTCAGCTTCATTTACTTCTTCTGTCTGCTCGAAGTGTGTTTCTAAGTCCGTAATATCTACACGAATCTCTTCTTCCACTTCTACACCATAGTCTGTGCAAATTAATTCAATTGCATCCTTATCTAATTCTTGGTTAATTGTTGCCATTACCCCAAGCATGAATAATTTTTTAATAATTTCAGATGGCTCACGGTGTAATTTTTTTGCTAATTCTGCCACTGATAATGATTCAACAAAAGTAATTTTTTCTGGAAGTTCCTTTTGTTTAAGTGGTATTGATGGTTGATGCGTTTTCGGATGGCGACGTTTGCCTCCATGAATCCCTGGTTTTGGACGTTGGTTGTAACCACCGCCACCTCTACGATTATTATTATTGTTATTATTATTATTATTTTGTGTCATATTTCTGTTTTGATTACCTTTTGTATTCTTAGATTTTTCGTTAGACGAATTTGAGTGTTGCTGATTATTTGCTTTAGGCTTAGAAGTAGCAGATTGCTGCCTTTGACCTTCTTGCTTTTTCACCGAATGGTTTTGTTGACCATTCGATTGAGGTTTTTGTGATATGTTTTGAGTTGCTTGTTTTCCTACATTTTTCTCAGGTGTTGCTTTAAATGTTTGGTTTAACTTTGACACGATGTCTCTCTCTAACATAGACATATGATTAGTTACACTCACATTTAATTTACTAAGTGCTTCAATAACCTCTTTACTCGTTTTATTCACTTGTTTCGCATATTCATGAACTCTGATTTTGGTCATCTGCTCACCCCCGATTATTTTTCGTTGAGTAGACTAGACAATTTACTTGCAAAACCCTTATCGGTAATCGCTAAAGCCACTCGGGCCTCCTTACCTGTAGCATGTCCTAGATCGTAACGATCTCCAATTACATGATACTCAACGTTGTAGTACGTGCACTTATCTTGAATTTTCTTACTTGAGTTTTTAGAAGCATCGTTTGCAAGCAGTACTAACTTAGCATTGCCATTGCGGACTTCCTTTACTACTAACTCTTCTCCTGAAATCACTTTACGGGCTCTTGCCGCAATTCCAAGCAAATTAAATATTGCTTGATTAATCATAAAATTGACTCCCTACGAATTAGCAAAATAAGCTCCTCGTAAATTTCTTCAGGAATTTTCACATCAAGTTGGTGCCCCAATACATTTTTCTTACGAGCGATATCGATTGCCTTCTCTGATTTAGAGACATAGGCACCACGCCCAGGTTTTTTCCCGGAGATATCTACACTTACTTCGCCCTCTTTTGAACGAACAACACGTATCATTTCTTTCTTTGGTAGCATTTCTCCAGTTGCTACGCATTTACGAAGAGGTATTTTTTTGTTAACAGCCATAAGAATCACCATTCCTCTCTGAAGCTTGTCGTAAGAGGTGGACAAGTCGTGCTCTACTTGACGCTCTGACAGTATTCAGTCGGCGTAGGGGGCCCACTGAATACTGTCAGGTAACTCGTCACACGGGCTTTCTTACTTATTCTTCGTCGTCTTGATATAAATCTACTGCCACTTCATCAAAATCACTTTCTTCATCCTCAGCAGGTACGAAAGTGCTTGTAGCAGATGGATAGATACCTAATTCACGAGCATCTGTCTCACTCTTAATATCAATTTTCCAGCCAGTAAGTTTTGCAGCTAAACGCGCATTTTGCCCACGTTTACCAATAGCTAGTGATAATTGATAATCTGGTACAACAACCGTTGTAGATTTTTCTTCTTCGTTTACTTGAACATCTAAAACTTTCGATGGGCTAAGTGCATTAGCAACGAATACAACAGGATCTTCCGACCATTCTACGATATCGATTTTTTCGCCGTTTAATTCGTTAACAATTGTTTGTACACGAGCACCTTTAGCACCAACACAAGAACCTACTGGATCAACTTCTTCGTTGTGTGCAAAGACGGAAATTTTTGAGCGATCTCCTGCTTCGCGAGCAATCGATTTAATCTCTACAATTCCTTCGTAAATTTCAGGTACTTCCATCTCAAATAATCGACGTAATAAGCCAGGATGTGTTCGAGATACAATCACTTGTGGACCGCGTGTTGTACGTTCAACTTTTGTAATATATACTTTGATGCGATCATGTGGATGATAAGTTTCGCCTTGGATTTGCTCATTGACTGGCAATGCAGCCTCTACTTTCCCTAAACCTACATAAATATTTCGCGCATCTAAACGTTCCACAACACCTGTTACGATATCATCTTCACGATCGACATATTGCTCGTAGATTAAACCACGTTCCGCTTCACGTACGCGTTGTGTTACTACCTGTTTAGCTGTTTGTGCAGCAATACGGCCGAAGTTACGTGGCGTTACTTCTTGTTCCACGATATCTTCTAATTGATAAGCAGGGTTAATAACCTTTGCGTCCTCTAAAGAAATTTGTAGACGATCGTCTTCTACTTCTTCCACTACATCTTTACGTGAAAACACGCGAATAGAGCCCTTATCTAAATTTAAGTCCACTCGAACATTTTGTGCTTGGTTAAAGTTGCGTTTGTAAGCTGTGACTAATGCCGCTTCAATTGCTTCAATTAACACATCTCTTGAAATTCCTTTTTGTTCTTCTAGCGCATTCAGCGCATCTAACAAATCACTACTCATTTTGTTTTCACTCCTAAATATGCATTATGCTTAAAAATCGATGGCTAATCGTGCCAATGCGATTTTCTCTTGTTCTATTGTTACTGTAATTTTACGCGTTTTAATGCGCACTTCCATCACTAATGTATGTTCCTCGTAGGATGTTAAGTAGCCTTGGAATTCCTTCATGTCCTTAATGGGCTTATAGGTTTTTACATAAATAAACTTACCAATTGCCTTTTCAAAATCAGCATCCTTTTTTAATGGACGCTCCGCTCCAGGTGATGAAACTTCTAAATAATAGTTTTGTGTAATTGGATCTTTTTCATCCAATAACAAACTTAGTCGTTCGCTTACTTGAGCACATTGGTCAATGTCGATGCTACCTTCTGGTGTATCAACATAGACGCGTAAAAACCAGTTACGCCCTTCTTTTACGAACTCAATATCCACTAACTCCAGATTTAACTCATCTACTATTGGTTTAGCGAGCTCTTCAATTAAAGATGGTACTTTGCTCATTATTTCCTCCTGTATCTATGCTAGCGTGTTAATCATTCATTACAGTATTGGTAGTGTAATGAACCATAATAAAACAGAAATTCCACCAGTTACTTTGGTGAAATTTTACGGTCTTACCTGCTGTTAGTCAAAATTTGTTTGCTACGGTATAACAACAGAAAAGAGCGGGTAAGCCCCACTCTTTTGCTGGAAAAATATCAACAAATTATTACCATTAGAATAGCATAGTTCTTGGTATAATGCAAATTTCCTTCATTAAGGATAACCATATTGTGACAGGATTTTGAAATCACCATGATTTTGCAGGTTAAACTTTGAATGAATCAGCAGCTCATTCATTCTTAAAAGAGTGATAGCTGATTGGCATCAGGCATGCCCTCTAAACAGCCCAGCTGATCCATGTATTCAATCAGTGTTTTCGAAACACGGCCGCGTTGCTGTAAATCCTCCTTCGATAAAAACTCCCCATCTTCTCGAGCAGCTACTATTGTTTTAGCCACGTTCGTACCAAGTCCTGGGATAGCATCAAAAGGTGGGATTAATGTATTGCCTTCAATGACAAATTCGCTTGCCTGCGAACGATACAAGTCAACTTTTTGGAAACTCATGCCTCGCTCACACATTTCTAGTGCTAGCTCCATTACTGTTAATAAGTTTTTCTCTTTTGTAGAGGCATCTAGACCTTTTAAATTGATTTCGTCAATACGTGCACGAATCATTTGTGAACCTTGAACCATAGCAATTAAATCAAAATCATCTGCCCGAACTGTGAAATATGCTGCATAGTACAGGATTGGGAAATGGACCTTAAACCAAGCAATACGGACCGCCATTAACACGTATGCGGCAGCATGGGCTTTCGGGAACATATATTTTATCTTTTTACATGACTCGATATACCAGCCTGGTACTTTATTGGCGAGCATCTCTGCTTCAAATTCCTCTGATAAGCCTTTCCCTTTACGTACAGACTCCATGATTTTAAATGCTAACGATGGCTCTAGACCTTGGTAAATTAAATACACCATAATATCGTCACGACAACCAATTACTTCTTTCAGGACACATGTCCCGTTATGAATTAATTCTTGTGCGTTACCCAACCATACGTCTGTCCCATGAGATAATCCGGAAATTTGCACAAGCTCTGAGAATGTAGAAGGCTTTGTATCCTCTAACATTTGCCGTACGAAGCGAGTACCAAATTCTGGAATACCTAATGTTCCCGTCTTACAGCCAATTTGCTTTTCTGTGACACCTAACGTTTCAGGTGAACTAAAAATTTGCATCACGACAGGATCATCAGTAGGTATCGTTTTCGGATCTATTCCTGATAAATCCTGTAGCATTCTAATAACCGTCGGATCATCGTGTCCAAGTATATCTAGCTTCAAAATATTGTCATGAATCGAGTGGAAGTCGAAATGGGTTGTGCGCCATTCTGCATCCTGAGCATCAGCAGGGAACTGTACTGGAGAGAAATCAAAAATATCCATATAATCAGGTACTACGATAATTCCTCCAGGGTGTTGTCCGGTAGTTCGCTTAACCCCCGTACATCCTTGCACTAAACGATCCACCTCAGCTCCGCGGAAATGTAGATTGTGATCATTCGCATAGCCTTTGACATAACCATATGCTGTTTTCTCCGCCACCGTACCGATTGTTCCGGCACGGTACACATAATCCTCACCAAATAATACCTTTGTATAATTATGTGCTTTAGGCTGGTATTCACCAGAAAAGTTTAAATCGATATCGGGTACCTTATCTCCTTTAAAGCCAAGGAAGGTTTCAAATGGGATATCTTGTCCATCTTTTTTATAAGGTGTTCCACATTCTGAACAGTCTTTATTGGGTAAGTCAAAGCCTGAGCTAACCGAACCATCGTCAAAAAACTCGGAATGCTTACAATTTGGACAAACATAATGCGGAGGTAGTGGGTTAACCTCCGTAATTTCCATAAAGGTTGCGACTAATGAGGAACCAACGGAACCACGAGAACCTACTAAATAACCATCAGCTAAAGATTTCTTCACCAGCTTGGCCGAAATTAAATAAATTACACCAAAACCATGTCCTAATATAGATTTTAGTTCTTTTTCAATTCGAGCTTTTACAATTTCGGGTAGCTCCTCACCGTAAATACGATGAGCCATTTCATACGTTAAATTGGTTACTTCATCATCAGAGCCTTCAATTTTTGGCGTATATAAGTCATCCTTAATTGGCTTAACATCCCCAATGCTATCAGCGACTTTTTGTGCATTCGTCACAACAACTTCTTTAGCCAGATCTGGTCCTAAGAAATCAAATTCTTTTAGCATTTCATCTGTTGTTCTAAAATGCACCTCAGGTAGCTTGGATCGATTTAAGATGTTTGCACCACCCTGAGAGCCAACGAGTATTTGTCTAAACATAGCATCTGTCGGATCTAAATAGTGAACATTTCCTGTTGCCACAACTGGTTTATCGAGCTTCTTCCCTAACTTAACAAGCTTTCGAATGATATCCTCTAATGTCCATTCATCACGCACGACATTACGTTCAATTAATGGTGCATATACCGCTTTCGGTTGTACCTCAATATAATCATAGAATTTAGCCACTTGTTCGGCTTCCTCAGGTGATTTATTCATCATCGTTTCAAATAATTCACCATTACTACAACCAGAACCGACTAGTAAACCTTCTCGATATTGCTCTAGAACAGCTCTTGTCACACGAGGAACTCGATAGAATGTCTTTGTATGAGCATGTGAAACAATTTTAAATAAATTCTTTAAGCCCGCATTATCAACAGCTAAAATAGTACAATGCATTGGTCGCCCTTTTTTATAGGCGTCCCCTCCACCAATATGCTTATTAAAATCATCATGGTATTTAATGACTAATTCATCGGCATCTTTTAATAATTGTAATAGTAAATAGCCAGTCGCCTCTGTATCGTATATCGCTCGGTGATGTTGTGTTAATTCAATATTGAATTTTTTACAAAGTGTATTTAAACGGTGATTTTTCATTGTTGGGTACAGCAATCTAGCTAGCTCTAATGTATCGATGACTGGATGTGTTGTTCCTTCAAGACCGAATTTTTTATAGCCCGTATATAAGAAACCAATATCAAATGACGCATTATGAGCAACAACAATCCCATCACCAATAAATGCATGAAACTCTTTTATAACTTGCTCTACTTCTGGTGCATGACGAACCATATCATCCGTAATACCTGTTAATTCAATGGTCGTTGCTGAAAGCGGATGATGCGGGTTTGCAAAGCTTTCATATTTATCGATGACTTGTCCATCTTTAATTTTTACTGCCGCCAGTTCAATAATTGTATCGTAAGCAGTTGATAACCCGGTCGTTTCCACGTCAAAGACAACATAAGTGGCTTCTTCTAATAAGCGGTGCTCTGGTGCATAAGCTATAGGCACACCATCATCAACTAAATTAGCCTCCAAGCCATAAATTACTTTAATGCCATGTTTTTTCCCTGCTGCATATGCTTCAGGGAAGGATTGTACAACAGCATGATCTGTAATAGCTACTGCTGGATGACCCCATTTTGCTGCCTGCGCAACTAGACGATCAACAGGCGTCACAGCGTCCATTTGGCTCATTGGTGTATGCAAATGTAGCTCTACTCGCTTTTCACCCTCTGGTGCCAGATCCTGACGTGTTTCTTTTTTTATTTCATTAATATCATTTGCCATGACGATTAAATCACGAATAAATGTGTCTGTTTGGACGGAGCCTCGAACTTTAACCCACATTCCCTTTTTTAGATGCTGCATCAATTCGGCATCGTCATTATCACGTGAGAACATTTTGACGATGATAGAGTCCGTATAGTCAGTAATCTTAATTTGTAATAAAGAACGTCCACTTTTCAGTACTTTAATTTCCGTATCAAAGACAAAGCCCTCAACAATCACACGGCGTTCCTCTTCAACAATGCGTTTAATTTCCATTATTTCATCGTCTTTAATAAGCATACCAAGCTGGAATGGACGATCACCGAGGTTCGCAATAGCTGGATTGTCCTTCTTCTCTTGTTCTCGTTTTTGGAAATCCTGCATCGCTTGCTGAGATAAAGCTGCTTCTTCCATACGCTTTTGTTCCATAAACGCTTCCTGAGCAGCAATCATTTCTTCCGTTTGTTCTTGAAGCACAAAGTCTATCGCCATTTTTGGAAAACCGAATTGACAATAGCTTTCTGCTAGCTTGTCGGCATACTTCGTTTTTAACATCATGAATTCCATTTCCTGCATACAGGCTAATGTTATTTTCTGACCATTCCACATCGGAACTTGTGAGATAAGGCAATTTTTCAATGTTGGTGCCATCTCATCAATTTGCTCAACAACATTTAGCCAATAAGCTTGGACAAGTTCCTCTGTCACACTTTTCTCTTGTGTCTCAATGGTTGTATAAACTTGTGCGATTGCTGAGAATTTATCTGTTAAATGGGTACGGAAAAGCTGGTAAAGCGGAAATGGCAGTATATCACGTAATTGAATAGTAAAATGCCATAGTCTATCTTTTTTATGGACCGTTAGCCGTGATAACTCACCTTCTTCAAAAAATGACATGTACACATCATCTGTTAACTCTAATTGCTGCAAAAGCATTCGAAATCTCGTTCTTGCCTCTTGTTGCTGTTCCAATCTATCGACACCTACTTTCAGGAGGAGGCAGTCTGTTTAAGCCTCATATTCTTATTCATCTTCAACATAGGACAAGAATGCCAGAAAAAAATTCGCTCCCTCACTGCGGGCGCTCTTCAAGCTTAACAGAGAGTCTAGACTATCTGTTTTTCTATGCTTGGCTCACCGTCCCGCAGAATTGTCGCGAATTTATTTATTCCTATTTTATCAAAATTACATGAAAGCCTCTATTAGAAGTATTCACTTCCATTTAAAACCAATCATGACAGGTTATTAATTTTTACGGAAAAATTCATTTAAGCGGTCAATCACTTCTTCTTTTTTCCATTCAAATGTTTCTCCAGTTTGTCGGAATTTCACTTCCACAATACCTTCTGTTGCTTTTTTACCAACTGTTACGCGAACAGGTAAACCAATTAAATCAGCATCCGCAAATTTAACGCCAGCACGCTCAGCTCGGTCATCTAGTAGTACATCATAGCGATATGATTTTAATAAGCCGTAAAGCTCATCTGCTAACGATACTTGCGCTTCATCTTTAGTATTTACAGGAACAACATGGATATCGTACGGAGCTAATTGCGTTGGCCATGTAAAGCCATTTTCATCTTGGAAATGCTCAGCTACCGCAGCTAGAATACGAGAAACACCAATACCATAGCAACCCATAATAAATGGTTGGGATTTCCCTTGCTCGTCTAAAAAAGTACCATTCATTTTAGCAGAATATGTAGTACCTAGTTTGAAAATATGACCAACCTCGATGCCTTCCGCGAATTTAATAGTACCTTGTCCATCTGGAGAAGGATCTCCCTCTTGAATAAAACGAATATCTAAGTAGTCATTCACAGCAAAGTCACGCTCAGGATTAACATTTACTAAATGGAATCCATCCTCATTCGCACCTGCAATACCATTATGAATAGATTTAATCGCATGATCAGCCACTACTTTTACATCTACAGGTAACTTCACTGGCCCAATTGAACCAACACCACAGCCTAATAGCTCACGAATCGCTGCTTCACTTGCAAGCTCTACAGAACCTGCTTCAAGAGCATTTTTCAATTTAATATCATTAATTTCATGATCTCCACGCGCAAGAACAACTACGAGCTCTCCATCTACATCAAAGACAAGAGACTTTATAACATTGGCAGATTTTACTTGTAGGAATGCTGAAACTTCCTCAATTGTTTTTTGATCTGGTGTCGCTACTTTTTCAACTTCTTTTAATGCTTCATCCGATGTCTGGTAATCTGCAATGACTTCAGCCATTTCAATATTTGCTGCATAGTCAGATGTATCTGAATAGGCAATTGTATCTTCTCCAATTTCAGAAAGTACCATGAACTCATGTGTACCTTTTCCGCCGATAGAACCTGCATCAGCGATAACAGCGCGATAGTTTAAGCCAAGACGTGAGAAAATATTAGAATAAGCACGGTACATATCATCATAGGTTTCATCTAAGCTTTCACGAGATGCATGGAAGGAATATGCATCCTTCATAATAAATTCTCTTCCTCGTAGTAAACCAAAGCGAGGACGTTTTTCATCACGGAATTTCGTTTGAATTTGATAAAGTGTTAACGGTAATTTTTTATATGATTTAATTTCATCACGCACTAATGTTGTAATTACTTCTTCATGTGTTGGCCCCAATGCAAAATCACGGTCATGACGGTCTTTCAAGCGCATTAATTCTGGACCGTATTTTTCCCATCGACCTGACTCTTGCCAAAGCTCAGCAGATTGTAGAGATGGCATTAACAGCTCAATCGAATTGATGGCCTCCATCTCTTCTCGAATAATTGTTTCAATTTTTGATAACACACGTTTTGCAAGCGGTAAATACGAGTATACCCCACTTGTATTTTGACGAATAAACCCTGCACGTAGTAATTGCTTATGTGACTTTACCTCAGCATCAGCAGGTACTTCACGTAATGTTGGGATAAATGTTTTACTTTGCTTCATTCAGTGTTCCACCTTTTTTAATAGATAAGTTTATACTCTCAATAGCATAAACAAATTTAGCTTTGAGCGCAATGTTTCGTAGAAATTGCGCCCAAAGCTATAAATAAAATTCCTTTTAATTGTAAAGTTAGAATTTGCTAGTCATTGATTAAAAGAAAAATCTCTGTATATCATTCCATGTGACAACTACCATTAAAATCATTAGTAGAACGATTCCTACAAAATGAACAATTCCTTCTTTTTGACGGTCAATTGGTTTTCCACGTAAAGCTTCAAAACCAAAGAATAATAAGCGACCACCATCTAAAGCAGGTAATGGAAGTAAGTTCATAATTCCTAGATTTATACTTAACATTGCAGCCCAATTCATTAAGTTCATAATACCATACTGAGCTACTTGCTCTGTTGCTTTATAAATACCTACAGGACCAGATAACGCGTCTATTGTAAACTTACCAGTAATCAGCATACCTAGAAGCTCAAATATTTTAACAGTCATATTATAGGTTTCTTGTGCCCCATAGACAACAGCCTTTAGTGGATTAAATTCTCTCGGGCTATCGTAAAGCACACCAATTTGACCATACTTTTCTCCATCCTGTTGGACTTCCTTCACAGTCATATTTAAGTTGATAGATTGTCCATCTCGATCTACGGTCACCATAATCTCTTCGTTTGGATGATCCTGAATAATTGCAGCTAAATCCTGCCACTTTTCAACAGCTTGTCCATCAATGGCTGTAACTCTATCACCGGCAAGCATCCCAGCCTCCGCAGCTGGATTATTTTCTACTACTTCCGAGATAACTGGCTCATATGTTGGAACTCCGTGAATTAATCCAATAACTAAATAAATCACGAAAGCGAGAATAAAGTTAAAAAATGGACCTGCAAAAATAGTCATCGCTCGTTGGCCAACCGTTTTAGAATTAAATTGACGATCATGAGGTGCAATGACAAGCTCTCGTCCATTTTCCACAAGGACACAATCTCTCGCTACTTGATAACGAACTAATTGTTCTTCTTCATCATAGCCCTCTACAAACAAATCTTTTTCTAAATCAGCACGTTCAACTTCTAAAAATAATAAATCTGGTAATTGCTTATTATTTTGATTGAAAATGATTTTTTTAACAACATTATCTTCATTGACAACAAGCCCTATTCGATATCCTGGCTGTAATTCAGTGCCATCCATATCTTCGCCAGCCATTCGTACATATCCCCCGATAGGCAATAAACGAACAGTGTACATTGTTTCTCCATGTGTTCTCCCATAAATTTTGGGTCCCATTCCAATGGCAAATTCACGTACTAGAATACCTGCTCGTTTGGCGAATAAGAAGTGTCCAAGTTCATGGAAGAAGACGAGCAAACCAAATATTAAAATAAATGCAATGGCTGTTTGCATAATACCCCACCTTTAAAAGCGATTAGTTAACGATACATTGCTCTCGTTATTTTACCATGTCTAACACTATTTTTCTTGTTTCACTGTCCACCTGTAAAATCGTTTGTAAATCTGGTATTGCAATGTTTTGGTGTGCTTGCATCACACGTTCAATCGTCTCATCGATTTGAAGAAATGTTATTTTCCCTTGTAAAAAAGCTGCAACTGCTGCTTCGTTCGCTGCATTCATTGCTGTTAAAATGGTACCACCAGTACGGCCAGCCTCATATGCTAATCGCAATGCTGGATAACGTTCAAAGTCCATTTCTTGAAAATGTAACTGACCAATTTGCGCTAAATTCAGTCGCTGACCATTATGTAACGGGATTCGATCAGGATAACTTAAAGCATATTGGATAGGAACGCGCATATCTGGTGTACCTAATTGAGCAATCACACTAGTATCATGATACTCAACTAGAGAGTGAATAATACTTTCTCTATGCAAAAGTACATCAATTTTTTTATATGGCATATCAAATAAAACATGCGCTTCAATCACTTCTAAACCTTTATTCATCATTGTTGCAGAATCTATTGTAATCTTTGCGCCCATAGACCAATTCGGGTGATTCAGTGCGTCAGCGACAGTCACATGTTTTAATTGGTCCCTTGTTTTATCACGGAAGCTGCCACCTGAAGCAGTAATAATTAAACGTTCAATATTTTTTGGGTCTTCACCATTCATCGATTGGAAGATAGCTGAATGCTCACTATCAACAGGCAGAATAGTTGCGTTATATTTTTTCGCTTCAGCCATCACTAAATGCCCGGCTGTCACAAGTGTTTCTTTATTAGCAATAGCAATTGTTTTTCCCATTCGAATGGCTGCTAAAGTAGATTCCAGCCCAACACTTCCGAGCACTGCATTGACAAGAATCGTCGAATCTGGATGTGTAGCAACCTCCACTAAGCCTTTTGCGCCAAATGTAAAGTGAATTGTCGGATACTCCTTAGCAAGCAGCAGCGCATCTTCTTCTAGCTGCACAGAAACCAATTCGGGCTTTAAGTTATCAATCATCTCTCGCGTTTTCTCTATATTTTTCCCTGAAGAGAAAGCTACTAATTGAAAAGCTTCACGTTGTTCTTTTAAAATATCGTAGGTTTGCCAACCGATTGAACCAGTTGCACCTAATAAACTAATCTTTTTCACAACACATTGTCCCCTTTTTCTATCTAAGCAAATGTATGAATAGATGTCCTTAAAAGTTCGGATTAATTACCAAACAAATGTAAAAAATGAAGCAAAGGCACGACGAACAATAGACTATCGAAACGATCTAATATCCCGCCATGCCCTGGTAAAATATTACCTGAATCCTTTACATCAAAATGACGCTTAATAGCAGATTCTACTAAGTCGCCCATCTGACCAATAATGGAGGCGAAAATTGTTACGACTACAAGTGATATATAACCATCTTCGAATGGGTAAATGAGTTGCATACAGACAGCGAAAATGACGGCAATGACAATTCCACCGATGAAGCCTTCAATCGTTTTCTTAGGTGAGATTTCAGGCCATAACTTATTCTTACCAAATTTTCTTCCGACAAAATAAGCACCTGAATCCGTTGTCCAAACGACTAATAAACAATAGACAACGTACTCTAAGCCTACATTCCTTGTTTCAATTAGGTAATGGAACCCTAAGCCCACATAAAATGCACCTAATAAAATAAAACCAACTTCATCAAAAGTTATTTTATTTTTAACTAAAACCACGTAAATAAGGAGTAACATCATTAGACCATAGACTACCATTAGATTAGACGAATAGCCTATTAATTCTACAACCTTTTCACTCCAGTCCTTTGGTATTACAAGTAAGATTAAAGTGACCAGCCCTAAGAAGCCAGGCACAGAAAAAATCGAAATACCTTTCATCTTTAATATTTCATAAAAACCGACAACAGCCATTGCTAGCACAAGTATGGCAAATGGTACTTTTCCATAAATAACAAATGGAATGAAAAGTGCTGCTGCAATTATTGCGGTAATAATTCGTTGTTTCAAGTTGTTTCTTCTCCCTTCAACCCACCATAACGGCGATTACGCTTTTGATAGTTTTCCACCGCTTCCAGTAAGGTTTCCTCACTAAAATCTGGCCACAATGTATCTGTAAACCAAAATTCTGTATAGGCAAGCTGCCAAAGCATAAAGTTACTTAAGCGTACTTCACCACTTGTACGAATTAATAAATCCGGTTCAGGCAAATGGGCCGTCATTAAATGAGACGTTAAGCATTCTTCTGTTAGGTCTTGCATTGTTAATTGACCGTCCTGCACTTTTTGAAGCATCATTTTCATGGCATTAACCATCTCAGAACGACTTCCATAATTCAGCGCAAAATTTAAAATAAGGCCTGTATTATGCTTCGTTTCTTCCATTGCCTCATACAACGCTTTTTGTGTATGGGCAGGTAATAAAGATGGATCTCCAATCATTTCGACACGTACATTACGTTCCATCATCTCGGGTAAAAAGGAACCTAAAAACTCGACTGGTAGCCGCATCAGAAAATCTACTTCGGGTTTTGGGCGTTTCCAGTTTTCAGTGGAAAATGCATATACGGTTAATACCTTTATGCCTAAATCTGACGCAAATCTCGTGACCTTACGTACTGTCTTCATTCCTTCATGATGACCAGCAACACGTGGCATAGCTCGTTTTTTTGCCCAACGTCCATTTCCGTCCATAATAATCGCTACATGGGCAGGAATCGGCTCGCTTTTAGTTAGGGCCACACGCTCCTCCAATGATAGTGTATCCATATTTATTTGTTTACCTAATAGCTTTTTAAACATGCTAACTCCCCCACTACAACTAATCGGACGTATACTAACCTATCATAACAAACAAAAGCGCTTTTTGTCTTTTTTTTCCCCTCTAAATTGACTATGTATGTACTAGCGTATTTTAGAACTATACACATTTTTAAAGAATAAGTTTGTTAAAAAATTAATCAATATTTATGTGATGCATATCATTGTATATTTCATCTATGCTTTTCTCTATGATTCAGCTCATATTCGAACGGTAAAGAGAAAAGACGTCCTGTAAAGTATAGGACGCCTTCATCTCATCAAAAAGTTCCATCATAGACATATAAAACGTTTGTTTTACACCTCTAAAATTTCTTTTTCTTTATCCTTCGTTACTTGATCAACTTTGACAATAAATTCATCTGTTAATTTTTGAATATCATCACCATAGCCACGTAGATCGTCTTCTGTGATTTCGCCAGCTTTTTCAAGTTTTTTCAAATCATCATTCGCATCACGACGTACATTACGTACAGCAATTTTTGCGTCTTCTGCTTCTTTTTTCACTTGCTTCACTAAATCTTTACGACGCTCTTCAGTAAGAGCAGGAATCATTAAGCGAATGATAGAGCCATCATTTGTTGGTGTAATACCGATATCAGATTTCATAATTGCTTTTTCAATTTCACCTAAAATTGTTTTATCGTAAGGTGTAATCACTAATAAGCGAGCTTCTGGTACAGAAACACCCGCAAGTTGATTGATTGGTGTTGGAGCTCCATAATAATCAACCATAATACGATCTAATAATGATGCGTTAGCACGACCTGCACGAATTGAAGATAGTTCACGTGTGAAAGCTGCAATTGTTTTGTTCATTTTATCTTTTGCTTGTTCTAATACTTGTTTTGCCATTATGCATTCCTCCTAACAACTGTTCCGATTTTTTCGCCTAGTACAGCACGTTTAATGTTGCCTGGTTCCGTAATTGAGAAAACAATTAGTGGAATATCGTTATCCATACATAGGGTAGAAGCTGTTGAATCCATTACTTGTAAGCCTTGTTGGATAACGTCTAAGTATGTGAGTGTATCATATTTAACGGCAGTTTGATCCACTTTTGGATCTGCTGAATAAACGCCGTCAACATTGTTTTTAGCCATTAAAATCGCATCTGCATCAATTTCTGCTGCACGTAATGCCGCTGTCGTATCAGTTGAGAAGAACGGATTACCTGTCCCTGCTGCAAAGATAACGACACGCTTTTTCTCAAGATGTCTAACTGCTTTACGACGAATGTATGGCTCCGCTACTTGAGTCATCACGATAGAAGATTGAACACGTGTTTCAATGCCTAATTTTTCAAGAGCATCTTGTAAAGCTAAGGAGTTCATTACTGTTGCAAGCATGCCCATATAGTCAGCTGCAGCACGATCCATCCCCATTTCACTACCTATTTTTCCACGCCATATATTACCGCCACCTACAACAACAGCAACTTCTACATCAAGATCCACTACTTCTTTTACTTCTTCTGCAACAGACTTGATTATTTTTGGTGATAAACCGAAGCCCGCTTCTCCAGCTAACGCTTCACCACTTAGTTTAATAACTACTCGTTTATATTGCGGTACACTCATTGTAAACCTCCGTAAGACTTTATTTAAAAAATCTCTATTCCCTTTTCCATTATAGTATATCTAACAATAATTGCTAGTTGTGAATAAGGCAGAATAGAAAATTCTATTGCTATTTTCGTTCATTTCGGAAAAATAGGGAACACGCTATGTTGTGTTCCCCATTTTTTTGTCTAGAAAATCTAGATATTATTTGATTAGGATCAAATGCCCGCTAAATTAGTTACCTTTAACTTGGCTCATTACTTCTTCTGCAAAGTTATCTTCACGTTTTTCGATACCTTCACCAACAGCATAACGTACAAAGCCGTTTACTGAACCACCAGTAGAAGCTACGAAATCACGTACTTTTTGATCAGAGTTTTTAACGAATGATTGATCAAGTAGGCAAACATCTTCGAAATATTTACCAAGACGACCTTCAACCATTTTAGCAACGATGTTTTCTGGTTTACCTTCGTTAAGAGCTTGCTCAGTTAATACTTTACGCTCACGTTCAACTTCTTCAGCCGAAACTTCATCGCGAGAAACATAAGTTGGGTTGATTGCAGCAATGTGCATTGCAACATCTTTCGCTGCTGATGCATCAGTAGAACCTTCTAAAGTTACTAATACTCCAATGCGGCCGCCCATGTGTAAGTAAGCGCCGAATGAATCTGCATCAGTTTTTGTTTTGATTTCAAAACGACGAAGTGTGATTTTTTCACCAATTGTTGCAACAGCTGTAGAAATTTGATCTTCAATTTTCACACCATCAGCATTTGTAAGCTCTAGAGCAGCTTCAACAGATGCTGGTTTAGCAGTAAGTAATTGCTCTGCTAAAGATGAAACTAATACTTGGAATTTGTCGTTTTTTGCAACGAAGTCAGTTTCAGCGTTAACTTCAAGGATGATTGCTTCGTTACCTTGTTCTAAAATGTAAGTTGTACCTTCTGCAGCGATACGGTCAGCTTTTTTAGCAGCTGAAGAAAGACCTTTTTCACGTAGGAAATCGATTGCAGCTTCTAGATCACCATCAGTTTGTACTAACGCTTTTTTACAATCCATCATACCAGCGCCAGTTTTTTCGCGTAATTCTTTTACTAATTGTGCAGTAATGTTTGCCATTTAGTGTTTCCTCCTCAAATTGTTTGAACATAGTTTTAATGATAGGTTCTAAAAAAGGTGATAAGGGTTTTGAGCCACTTATCACCTTTTTGTAAACGTGAATTACTCAGCAGCAGCTTCTACAGCTGGAGCTTCTTCTTCACCTTGTTTTGACTCGATTAAAGCGTCAGCCATTTTAGCAGTTAAAAGTTTAACAGCGCGAATAGCATCATCATTAGCAGGGATTACGTAGTCGATTTCATCTGGATCACAGTTTGTATCAACAATACCTACTAGAGGGATGTTTAATTTACGAGCTTCAGCAACCGCAATACGTTCTTTACGTGGGTCAACCACGAACATTACGTCTGGAAGATCGTGCATATCACGGATACCGCCTAAGAATTTGATTAGACGCTCGTGTTCTTTTTTAAGTTGGATTACTTCTTTTTTAGGAAGAACTTCGAAAGTACCTTCTTCTTCCATTTTTTCGATTTGTTTCATACGTGCAACACGTTTTTGAATTGTACCGAAGTTAGTAAGAGTACCACCTAACCAACGTTGGTTGATGTAGTAGTTGCCTGAACGTTCAGCTTCATCTTTGATCGCTTCTTGTGCTTGTTTTTTCGTACCAACGAAAAGAACTTTACCACCGTCTTGACCAACTTGACGCATGAAGTCATAAGCTTCCTCTAATTTTTTAACAGTTTTTTGTAAGTCGATGATGTAGATCCCGTTACGTTCTACGAAGATATATTTCTTCATTTTTGGGTTCCAACGACGAGTTTGGTGACCGAAATGTACACCAGCTTCAAGTAATTGTTTCATAGAAATTACTGACATGTGAATTTCCTCCTAGTATGTTTGGTTTTTATCCTCCGCATTTATCTTCTGCAACAAGCTACCCTAATCTTAGAGCACCACTTACTACATCAAAATGCGTGTGTAGTAATAACACCATTTGCAACTATATCATAGCTTTTCCTGGTTAGCAACAATTTAGTGATGAAATTTCAGTAAAAGCTCGATTTCTGTTTTTCCCTTTTGCAGCTGTTTCGCTATTTCTTCTGTTGATTTACCCTGCTTTGCTAAATTTAATGCCTGTTGCTCTATTGTAAGCTCGTTAACCTGTTCCTTTTGCTCTACATTTAAAGGCGTTGGTGAGGGTGCTACTGTCGCCGTTGTCTGTTGCTGACGCGAGTAAGCATTGGCTACAATATTTTTAGGTACATAGATACGAGTATCTTTATCTAAACTTAATGGACTGTCATTTTTCAGCACTTGCTCTGTGGGCGAAGAAACCTGATCTTGCTGTGACTCATTGCTTACGGTTTGTTGAACACTAGTCGCTGCTATGTCTGATGGTGAGACATTTTGTAGCTCCTTAATAAGACGGTCGTTTTCATCTTTCATTTCGGTTAAATAGACACTAATGGTATCGTCCATTTCACTCATTAAGCGTTCTTGCTTCTTTTCTAAATCCTTAAATTTTGCTAACTTAGTATTTAAAATAATAAGGAAGTAAAATGTAAGTAGCTGTAAAAAGAATAGTACCGCTATTAGTATGGTTGTCATTGTAAACTCCTATCCACTAAAATCCACGAAATTGCCTTTAAACGGATGTTGTGCCTGTTTTTCTTGTTGATCTTGTTGCTTTTTCTTCTTTTTGTAAGTATCCGTTAAGTATTCGCCACCTGCATCTTCATCCTCACTTATTTCATCCATACCTTCTGATGTATTTACTATTTTTTGCTTGCGCTCTATTTCCTTTTTTAACGCTTCATTGGCATGTGCTTGTTGAGCTAAAGCTTGTTGCTGTACTTGATCAGCTATTTTCCCAGCTTCAAATGTTTTAGGAATCGCAATTTGCAATTCAACCCCTTTTAAACTCATCGGAATCTCTCCCTCAAGGATATTTACGCATTCATCATTTCGCTAGATAATAATTTACGTAACTTTAAAAGCGCTTTGGAATGGATTTGAGAAATACGTGATGTCGATAATTCAAGCATTTCACCTATTTCAGTCAACGTCAGTTCCTCCGTGTAAAATAAACTTAGAACCAACTGTTCCTTTTCATTTAGCTTCTGAATATTTTCTGCTAAATCATCTAGTAATTCAGATTTAACCACCGACTGTTCAGGAGTTTTTGTCGTATCATCTCGAATGACAAACGACTTTCCATCTACCTCTTCTTGGTCTTGTTGTTCATTAATGGAAAGAACATTGGAAAAAAAATGCTCTTGTACTGTCTGATAAACATCCTCCACGGGTACTTCCATATGCTTCGCAAGTTCCTCAGGTGTCACATGACGCATATATTTTTGCTCTAATTGCTCAATCTGAGCATCTAATTTTTTGGCTTTTTCTCGCGCTGAGCGTGGTAGCCAGTCTTCCTTTCGAAGCCCATCTATAATGGCTCCCCTTACTCTAAATGAAGCATATGTATCGAATTTCAAATCTCTATTAATATCAAATTTATTTAATGCATCAAAAAGTCCTATCATACCTAAGCTCGTTAAATCATCTCGCGATACACTTTTTGGTAATCCCGCACTAATACGTTGAACATGATAAGATACTAAAGAAATATATTTTTTTATGAGTAAATCACCAGCATCTGGATCACGCTCATGTATCCAGCGATTCCACAGTTTTTGCTCATCGTTCAGAATTGGTTGTGTCATGAAATCCACCTCTCTAAAAACGCCTTTACGCGCCCGTTTGCTACTGACTACTTGCGCTCATAAAACTATTCTTTCATAAGGATTTCTCCATAATTTTTTTAAAATCTATATCTGGGGAACTCTTACTGTAACCCAACAGAGTAAAAAAATGGATAAATCATTGCCATCTTTCCTACTATTATAACAAAAATCGACTATAATTTCATTTGTTTCTGTTAGTCTCTCTTCATTTTGTACAAACAAATTAAAACTGTACCCTAGCTATACATTAACCTAGGATACAGTTTAAAAATATGTCTAAATTATTAAGCTTTTACTTTTTAATTTTGTTAGTTCTTTTTGTAGGAGTTATGAATCTCATTTAGCGTGCTTTTGCTCTTTCTTCACCAAGGTCGCTAGGTATAAATACCCCCAACAAAGTAGCGTTCTCACCATTTGTCCACAGAAATTTTTTAATCATCTACTATCGAACTAAATGATACTGTTTCGAATCTTGCCTCAATTTCTCAACCTTTTTAGCATAAAAAAGATGGCTATTTGACCGAAGCGAAATAGTACCACCCTTTCGAAAATATTGCTTTAAATCAAACTAGAAACGATATTACCATTAAAGATGGTTGCCTTACGTTGAGCTTTGCGGGCGATTGCTTCAGCAGCGCAAGAAGCATCCACTAAAACTATATTGGCACTATCTCCAACCTTTGGCCAGATTTGTTCACCTACTTGATCAAGCGGTGTTTTCCCACCTGTAATAAATTGCAAAGTTTGCGCTAATGAATATTCATCTCTCCACCCAGAACTATTAGCTAAACGACCGGCTCTTTCTAAAAGATCTCCGTTTCCAAATGGAGACCAAACATCAAAAATATTATCGCAACCAATTGCAACGGGTACCCCTTTGCCATGTAATAATCCAACTGGAGGAAATTTTCTACGAATGGGTACACTAGTCACTATCGTAATCCCTGCATCATTTAATATGTCAGCCATTTCCTCTGCTTCAGCTCGCGAAACATCCCCTAGTCCGAATGCATGGCTTATCGCCACCTTATCTTGCAGACCAGCCTCCTTCGTTAGTTGGGCTAATCTTTTCATTGTAAAGGTACCTAATTGATCTGGATCATGTAAATGCAAATCAATCCCAGCATTCCCCTCCACAGCAAGTTCCACCATTTGTTGTAAGGATGCCTCAATATCTCCATCCACAGTAGCTGGATCAACACCACCTACTAAGCCTACGCCCATACGAAGGGCCTCTCTTATTATATTTGTCGCTATCGTTTGCAACAGTCCGTGCTGCGGAAAGGCTACGATTTCATATGACAACTTTCCTTCAAAAGTTTGTAAAGCCTTTTGAACTTCCTCCAAATTTTTTAAGCCCACCTCGGGATACAAATCTACATGAGTACGAACATGGGTAACGCCAGACTGTACATAATGTGTAAGCAACTCTTCCGCACGTTGTTGTGTTGTGGTATGTAAGGTAGGAAGTACCTTTTTTTCTATTTCCAGACGTTCAAAAATATTGTTCACTGGTGTGACAGCACGCCACTGATCACCTAAAAGTGTTTTATCCAAATGACAATGTTTTTCAATGAAAGATGGTAGCGCTAATAGTTGCTTCATATCTTTTTTAGGGAAATGATCATTCAATTGCATTTCTGCTGAAACAATATCTGCAATTTTCCCATCCTTAATGAGGAGATGTGAGCAAGCCGTTCTTGTCTGTGCAACCATACCATTTTCAACATGATAGCCTGTTTCAAGTCGTACATTGGTTAACCAAAAAGTAGCATGCATTTTAAATAAATCCTTTCTATTTTCAATTTTAAAGTTCACCAGAAACTATTTTTCCTTTAAAGAGCACTGCCACTCTTTTCGCCCTTCTAGCCACTGCTTCTGCCGAACAAGTTGCTTCAACAAAAACTATATTTGCTTCATCTCCGACATTCGGCCATATTTGATGACCTTCCTTATTTAGAGGTGTAATACCGCCTGTAATGTATTTTAGGCTTTGACCAAGTGAACGCTCATCACTTAAACCAAATCGTTCTGCAAGTGTTCCTGCTTTTTCTAGACTATCCCCTTGGCCGAATGGTGACCAATGGTCGGTAATACTATCATCGCCAAGAGATATGTTTACCCCTTTATGATCTAAGAGAGGAATAGGGATAGTGCGCTTAATTGGCACAGTAGAAGTAATAGCTATGCCAAGATGCGCAAGTAATTCTGCTACTTCACTCGCTTCACTAGTAGGAATATCTGCAAGAGCCATGGCATGACTAATAGTCACTCTTCCTTGCCAACCTGCTGCTTCTGTTAACGCTGCTAGTCGTTTAAACGTAAAAATGCCGAGATGGCCAGGATCATGAATATGAAGATCTACATCTACATTTGCTTCTACCGCTAATTCCATCACGGTTTGTAATGATTTCTCAATATTTTCATCGATTGTTGCTGGATCAACACCTCCTACAAGAGATGCCCCGTTACGTAATGCTTCTCTTACTAAAGAAACCGAATCACTACGTAATAACCCCTGCTGTGGGAATGCTACAATCTCCATAGCAACTTTATCTTTGTAAGCCTCTTTTGCTCTTAAGATCGCTTCCAAATTTTTCAAACCGATAAATGGGTCAATATTACAATGTGTACGAATATGTGTGGAACCTGCATTTAATAATAGGTCTATTAGTTTTTTTGCTCTTTCCTCTGTCACAGGTAATAAACTAGGGAGGAGTAATTCTTCCTCTTTTAATCTAGTTATAAGACCCTCTGTTGGAATGGTAGGTGCCTTCCATGGGCCACCAAAATATGTTTTATCAAGATGGATATGCATATCCCTAAAAGATGGTAACATGAGGTAGCCTTGTGCATCTAATTGAGGTAAATCCGTCTCTAGTGGTTGATTTCCACGTTTAATTTGCTGTATTTTTCCCTTTTCGATTTGTATATTAAAAAGCTCGGTTTGTGTTCCAATTACAGTAGTATGATTGTAATGAAAACCTGTTTCTAGTCGTACGTTAATGAGCCAATATGTTAATGGTTTCATTATTTGAACCTCCTTTATTTTTCTTCAAGCTGAACCATCTGAATGTTCCTCTCTATATGTGGTAAGGACAGTTGATGATAGACATAGTCTTGGCTAGTATTACTAGCATGAAAATAATAGACTGTTGTTAATTTGGCATAATAGATGGCACTTAAACACATCGGACAAGGTTCTGTACTTGCATACATTTCACAGCCTTCGAGATTAGTTGTTTGAAAAGTATGGCAAGCTTGGCGAATCGCTTGAATTTCTGCGTGATTCGTCAAATCATTTGTTTTGGCAACCTCATTAACACCCGAACCAATAATTTGCCCATTTTTTACTACAATCGCACCAAATGGCGCACCGTTTTGTGAGAGTGCATTTTCATTTGCTAAATCAAGCGCTTTTCTCATAAATTCATGTTGATTCATATTCTATTCCTCCTAGTAAAAGCAGATATATATCACTTTAATACCTGTAAAATGATATGAATGATGACCAGTAGCCAAATCCTTTTTAACCAACGTTTCCGGAGTTGTGACTATACTAACTTTTACTCTAATAGGCTATTTCAACGATCATTACGATCCTATAGACTTAGTGTTTTAGGAATCACCATATCATAAGCAGAATATTCAGTCTTTTAAATCAGTTCTATGAGACATAAATAATGAATCTAGGATTCCCGCTGCAATTTCATATAATAATGTCCCTTCATTACTTTTCCTTTATACAAATATGCTAACACGAAGAATACTATATGAATAATATAAAAAAAGTAAATTTCACTTAAGTTTTCCCTATAATAAAGTTTCTTGAATGGCCAAATAAAAAAGAGCCGCTCCTAGCGACTCTCTGTTTTAAGCATTCACTTGTTGCTCTTCTTCTCGATTCATCATCGTCCGAACCACTTGTGCAATCTCCTCTGAGTTCTCATCTTGAAATTCAACGGTTGAATGAGCCGAAGCTGCTTCTTGATTCGTGCCTTCAGGAGTAGTTTGTTCATTTTCTGCTAGTTCACCTTCAACTGCTTCCTCATCTACCTCTGGCGTATACAAAATGTATGCTATTAAAAAACGTACAATATACATTACAAGGAAAACAATGATTGCTGTAACAAAAGATCCGATAATGATTCGAAGGGGCGTGTAAGGCTTTAGAAATGTACTAAAAAAATAAATAGTAAAAGCCATTAATGCTCCCCATAGATTATAAAATATGGAACCAAACATTAGATTTCGCTCACTCCTTGGTTAACTGTTCGAATATGTAATGACGATGTGGCAGGATTAAATTCTATCGTTCTACCACTGTTTCCACCAGTATCCTCGGCTACTAAAGGAATTCCATGCCTTTTCAATTCATTTTTGACAGCTTCTACATTACGAGGACCGATGCGCATCGAATCTTTGTCCGAAGTAAATTGAAACATCTGTGCGCCCCCAGCAATTTTTGCCTTTAGTTTAAACTTTTGAACGCCCTCTAATTTTAATAGATCAATCATTGCTGCTATTCCAGAATCTGCAAATTTCGCCACATTGATTGACTCAGATCTTCCCAAGCTTGAATCTGGTAACATCACATGGATTAAACCAGCAATTTTTTTTGACTCATCATATAAAATAACGCCAACACAAGAACCCAGACCAGAAGTTCGAATCGTGTTAGGTAGCTTTACTACATCCATTTGTGCAATTCCTACTTTAACCACTTGCCCACTACTACTGCTTAGCATCATTAGGAAACCCCTAATGCTTTAAAAATAGCATCAAATGAGTCAGGATCTGGTAATAGGAAGAAATGACCTCTCACTGTTTCATGGTCTTCTACACCTTCTTCAAAAATGGATGTATTTATAACAATGACATTATCACTTACATGTGATAATTCTATTAAACCAATACTTATAATTGCACCAAACATATCAACGCTTAGCCCTGGTACAGTTGGATAAATTTTCAAATTGGTAAAGTCCGATAAGGCAGATAAATAAGAACCTGATAAAATATTTCCCATTTCTTGCATAGCAGATAATCCCAGTTCAGAAACAGGTCGTTTTTTAAAATCAAATGTTTCATCATGAATGAGACGACGGATAAAACGGTTTGCCTGTTCAATAGGTAGTATAAAGAACATACTTCCTTCTGCATCACCTTCAATGCGAAGGTAAATACCAACAACGACATTTTCTGATCCGCCAGCCAATTCCATCATATCGTTAAAGGACACCATTTCTACCTTTGGGACACGCATATCAATTTTTTTCCCAAGTAAATTGGAAAGTGCTGTCGCGGCATGCGCAGCACCAATATTGCCAATTTCCTTTAATACATCTAAATGTAGCGAGGTAATCTTTTGATTAAATGTCATGATCGATCCCTACTTTAGTGGATTTAATACTTTTTCTAAATGCAATAAGATTAATAATCGTTTTTCTACTTTAGCAACACCTGAAATAAATTCTTCCTCTAGTGAGCCAACAACTTCTGGTTGTGGTTCAATCGCACTTGCAGGAATATCAATTACATCGTTTGCTGAATCAACAACAAAGCCTACTTCCATATCTTCTAGTGAGATAATGATAATGCGAGTTGTTTCCTCATGTTCTGAAATAGGTAATTCAAAGCGTTCACGTAAATCTACAATCGGCGTTACGACACCACGAAGATTGATAACACCTTTTACATACTTCGCCGTTTTCGGTACGCGCGTAATATGCATTAGCTTTTCTATACCTTGAACATGGGATACGGGAATAGCATATTCTTTATTCGCTAATTGAAATACAATTACTTTAATACTTTCTTGTTCCACTGCGTTTGTCATCTTTTACACCTCTCTTATTCATTCACCTTATTTTATTAATGCGTTACAATCTACAATTAAGGCTACTTTACCATTTCCTAAAATAGTTGCACCTGAAATAGCAAAAATATTTGTTAAGTAATTTCCTAAAGACTTCAAGACAATTTCTTGTTGTCCAATGAAGGAATCCACCACTAAACCAGCAAGTTTTTCACCTTTACGAACAATCACTACTGAATGGAATTCTTCATCTTGTGGCTCTGTACGAGGTACTTCAAAGATTTCCTCTAAGAATACCAATGGTACCACCTTGCCACGGAAGTCGATTACTTTTTGATTATGCGCATTCATAATCTCCGATGAACGGATAATAGATGTTTCAATAATAGATGATAATGGAATTGCATAAATTTCTTTTTCAATTTCCACAAGCATGACAGAAATAATCGATAATGTTAGTGGTAGTTGGATAGAAAAGATGGAACCAACATCTTGTGTGGATTCAATTGAAATATTACCACCAAGTGATTCAATCGTTGTTTTAACAACATCTAATCCTACTCCACGGCCAGATACATCCGAAATGACATCTGCAGTCGAGAAGCCTGAGGCTAAAATTAGCTCATTGATTTGATTATCAGACATTGAATAAGACTGTTCTTGTGTCACAATGCCTTTTGCAATAGCTTTCGCTAGTACTTTATCACGATTAATTCCTGCACCATCGTCTTCAATTTCAATAAAGACATAGTTTCCACTATGGTAAGCACGTAGGACAACCGTTCCTTCTTCTGGCTTGCCTTTTGCACGACGAGATGTTGGATTCTCAATGCCATGGTCCACAGAATTTCGGATTAAGTGAACAAGTGGATCACCAATTTCATCGATAACTGTTCGATCTAGTTCTGTTTCAGCACCAATGATTTCAAGATTAATTTTTTTATTTAAATCTCGTGATAGCTGACGAATCATTTTTGGGAAGCGGTTGAACACTGTTTCAACTGGCACCATGCGCATTGTTAAAATAATTGTTTGCAGGTCACCCATTACACGGCTCATTCGCTCCACAGTTTCGTTTAGCTCACCATGGTTTACTTCTGTGGCTATAGATTGTAATCGTCCACGGTCAATAACAAGTTCTTCAAACAAGTTCATTAAAATATCAAGACGTTCAATATTGACACGAATCGTTTTATTCCCAACAGGTGCGTGATTTTTTTCAGCCTTTGCTGGTGTGGCTGTTTTTGCAGACTGTGCGGCTGGTTCAGGTTTAGAAGGTACAGTAGCAGGTGTAGATTCTACTTCCGCTACAGCCGATGCAGTTGCAGTTGCAGCTACTTCTTGTTGTGATTTATATTCTCTTTCACTAAATTTCTTTTGGTCAATTGTTGTTACAACAACTTCTTCAATCTCAGAAACTTTCATGATCTTTTTCTGCATATCTTCTGCTGATTCCTTTGTCACAAAGGCTACATAAAACTGTTGATCAAATTGTTCGTCTTCTAGCTTTTCAACAGATGGGCTCGATTTAATAACTTCTCCGTCTTTTTCTAAAATCTCGAAGACCATAAATACACGTGCAGCCTTTAAAAGGCAATCTTCTCGTAATTTTATTGAAATTTCATATGCATGGAAACCTTGTTCAGATGATTGTGCGATAACTGTTTGTTCAAAGCTATCATATTCTAAAACACTTTCCACGGCTGCTGGTCCTGCAACGGTTGCAGCCACCTCTGGTACTGCTTCCTCACCTAATTCTATGCGCTTAAGTTGAGCAACTGTTGCTGACACATCACGCTTCCCATCTCCACCATTCGCAATATCCATGACCATTTCTTCCAAATGGTCAACAGATTCAAAGACCACATCTAAAATTTCTGGTGTTACATGGATTTTTTCATTACGAATTGCATCTAAAACATTTTCCATTTTATGTGTTAAATCAGCTAAATCTTCAAAACCCATTGTGGCAGACATACCTTTTAAAGTATGGGCAGATCGGAATATTTCCCCAACAATTGCCAAATCATCTGGATTTTTTTCTAATTCTAATAAATGTTCACTACATGCTTGTAAATGCTCTTTACTTTCTTCGATAAACATCTCTAAATATTGATTGACTTCCATAAGAGGACACCCCTTTTAAGGCAAATATTTCATTATTGTTAGTGCTATATCATCTACATCGGCAACTTCATCAATTAGTTGCGTTTCTACCGCTGCTTTTGGCATACCATATACAATGCAAGTTTCTGCTGACTCAGCAATTGCCATGACATTACCAGTCTTTTTCAGTGCTTTTAGTCCATTTGAACCATCATGCCCCATACCTGTCATAATAACTGCTACTTTATCAAAATCCTTATATTGACTAACATCTTCAAACATCACATCTACAGATGGTCTATGGCCTGACCTTGGTGCTTCTTGATTATCAAGAACAATACCAAAAGTTGTCCCTACTTTCCTAAGCTTTAAGTGATAGCCACCTGGGGCAATATAGGCTACCCCATTTTGTAAAATATCGCCTTGTTCAGCCTCCTTCACAACAATTTCACTGAGCTGATCGAGACGAGTAGCAAGTGATTTCGTAAATCCAGCAGGCATATGCTGAACGATGAGGATAGGGGCTTGAATAGTCTTAGGAATTTTTGTAATGACCTCCTGAAGCGCACGAGGTCCTCCTGTAGATGTACCTATTAGCACAATCTTTTTACCTGCTTTATTCCATTCAGCATGCGATTTCGTTACAGCTACTTTAGTAGCAGTGGCATTCATAGGAATAGGTATTTGACCATGTTGTTGTAAATCCTTTTTTACGGTACTCACTTTTGTCACTGAATCTTGTTGTCGTTTGCTACCAGAAGGTTTTTTCAATTTGGATATTGGCACCATTGCAGCTTGCTCTACTTTATGAACAAGCTCACTTTGGATTTTATGTAAATCAAGAGATATTGTTCCGCTTGGCTTTGCGACAAAATCTACAGCGCCACTTTCAATAGCTGCTATAGCATTTTCTGTTCCACGCTGAGTGGTGCTAGAGAGCATGATTACAGGAACTGGACATTGTATCATTATTTCTTTTAATGCATCTAGCCCATTCATTTCAGGCATCTCAATATCCATTGTCACAACTGATGGCTTCAAAGATTGTATCTTTTTGATTGCATCTTTTCCATTTCGTGCAGTTCCAACTACTTCCACCTTCGAGTTGCCAACAAAAAAGTCACTAATTAGCTTTCTCATAAAAGCAGAATCATCCACAACTAATAGCTTGCTTTTATGTAAAAAGTCCAATTAATCACGCCCTTTCGAAAAAATACTTCTTAGTTTCGTTAAAAATTTCTTCGCTGTCTGATCATGTGCATGTATTTCCTCCACACGATGCTCCATAAAACGAATCACTATGAGTTGTAATGTTTTAGAAATCAGTGCGTCTGGATAAGCAAGTGAAAATGGGACTTGCTCACGCACAGCCTTTCGCACAATCGAATCTTCGGGTAATGAACCGAGTATCGTGACTTCTTTGTCTAAAAAACGTTTCATGGCTAACTTTAAACGCTCGTTTGTTTCGATGCCTTCTTCTTTACTAAATGCACGGTTACAAAGGACATAAAATTGCTTATCAGCATCCCGCATATGAATATATTTCATCATCGAATAGGCATCCGTAATTGCGGTCGGCTCTGCCGTTGAAATAACAATAATTTCGTCTATTGATGTGAGTAAATCTAACGACCAATTTGTCGCACCCGCCCCCATATCAAATAAAATATAATCATAATTTTTCTGAAGCTGTTCAAATGCATGAATAAGCTGTTCAAACATCATCTCTGACCAATTAAAAATATTTGTCATTCCCGACCCACCTGATATATACCTTAAACCATGGGGACCCTCAAATATTACCTCATCTAGTAGTTTATTTCCTTCTAAGTAATCTTTCAAACTATTGGAAGCATTTTTCCCAATTAAAATATTGATATTTCCCATCCCAATATCCATATCTACAATGACAACCTTTTTTCCCTTTTGGGACAAAGACAAGGCAAAATTCATCGTGAAGTTACTTTTTCCAACCCCACCTTTGCCACTGACCACTGCAATTGCCCGACCTAAATCGCCTTGCTGTCTCATCATTTTCAAGCGTAATGTTTCAGCTTGGTCTCTCATTTCTCTTCACCTTGAAAAAACAAATTAAGCACTGCTTCTAAATCAGCTTCTTCAATATCTTCTGGTACTTCTTGACCATTCGTATAGTAAGCAAGTCCTTTATTATATTTAATCATTAAATTGAGCATTGTGCCAATAGAATTTGTTTCATCAATCTTTGTGAAGATAAATTTTTCAATTGGTAACTGATTAAATTGGTCGATAATGTTCGCCATATCCTTTTCTTTTGTAGTCATCGCGAGTACTAAATAGGATTCTGCTTGATCATCAAATTTTATGAGACGTTGGAGATCATCTACATACTTTACCTCTTTATAATTTCGACCAGCTGTATCGATAAACACTAAGTCTAAATGCGATAATCTTTGGATAGCTTGTTCGAAATCTGTTGCGTTATAAGCAATTTCAACGGGTGCCTGTAAAAGACCAGCATACGTTTTTAGCTGTTCAATTGCTGCGATTCGGTACGTATCTGTCGTAATAAATCCAATTTTCTTCTTCTTTTCTAAAACTGCTCTAGCTGCCATTTTGGCGATGGTCGTTGTTTTACCCACACCTGTAGGACCTAATACGTTGATATATTTTCTTTCATAGGACATTCCTCCGATAGGCAGGCTTTCTAATCTCTTACGTAGTAAATTTTTCGTCACCATTTTACATTGTGAGAAATTTATTTCTGACGCTTCTTTGAAATGCATAAAAAGCTCATCACCTATCGTTGTGATGAGCTCTTCATTTAGCTCTTGCTGTCTTAAGTATTCAATGAAGGGTAAGAGTTCATCGGGATATTGAGCTTGGGTAGTCTTTTTATGCATCGATTGCATTAAAGATTTTAAATCTGCAATTTCCTTCCTCAATTCTTCAGAAATGCCAGTGTCCTCGGGCTTAACTACATCATGCGATGGTTGATCTTGGTGAATTTTTACTTGAATTGCATTTGTAATATCTTGTAGTCTCGCATTTTCCTTAGTTGTGATAGGTAATGATGCAGGCGTTGGTACTGGAGCCACTTGATTTGGCTCCATTCCATCCACTCCGGCAACTACCTCAAAACTTTTCTGTTTAATCATACCGAAAAATTTTTTAGTGATGACTACTTTAGAATTCAAAATAACAGCGTCCTCACCTAGTTCTGCACGCACTTGCTTCATAGCCTCTGGTATGGAAGATGCATAATATTTTTTCATTTTCATTAAACATTCACCACCCCAACACTTTGAATTTCAATAGAAGCATCCAACTCATTATAAGAAAGAACTGGAATTTGCGGGAAATAACGCTCCGTCAGTTGTCTTAAATACATACGCACAGCCGGAGAACATAAAATAATAGCGGATTGTTCCATAAAGGACACACGCTCTATTTCTGCTGCAATCGTCTCTAGTACCGTTTGGGAATCTTGAGGATCCATTGCTAAATAATTTCCGTGATCTGTTTGCTGAATACTATCAGCAATCATTTTTTCTACTTTACCTGAAACTGTAATAACTTTTAATGCCGTACTATCTCCCACATATTGGGCAGTAATTTGACGTGCCAATGATTGACGAACATACTCAGTTAAAATATCTGTATCGCTAGTTACCTTTGCATAGTCTGCTAAAGTTTCAAAAATAATTGGTAAATTACGAACAGAAACATTTTCTCGTAGTAGTTTACCAAGAACCTTTTGGATTTCTCCAGTTGATAAAGGTGCCGGTGTCAGCTCTTCTACTAAAATAGGATGGGTTTCACGTAAGTGATCTATTAACTGCTTCGTCTCTTGACGACCTAATAATTCGTGAGCATTTGCACGAATTATTTCAGTTAAATGCGTGGATACCACACTTGGTGGGTCTACAACAGTGTAGCCATAAATTTCAGCATCTTCTTTTACTTGCTCAGTAATCCATTTAGCTGGTAATCCAAATGATGGTTCCACTGTATCAATTCCTTCAATAGAATCATCATCACCTGGGCTCATAGCTAAATAATGATCTAGTAATAGCTCACCTCTTGCCATTTCGTTCCCTTTTATTTTAATTCGGTATTCATTTGGTTGAAGCTGAATATTATCTCGAATACGAACAACCGGGATGACAATTCCTAATTCTAGTGCTAACTGTCGACGAATCATAATGACACGATCTAATAAATCCCCACCTTGAGCAGCATCTACTAACGGAATTAATCCATAACCAAATTCAAATTCGATTGGGTCCACATTTAATAAATTCACAACATTTTCAGGGCTCTTCATGCCATCTGTTGCCACTTCTTCTTCAATTTCAAGTAATTCCTCTTCATCCTCTGGTTTCTTACGTTCCATCATATAAGCCCCAGCAATTAGGGAAAGACCTATTGGGAGTGTTACCCAGTTAGGGATTGGTGTAAATAACCCTAGTAATACAATGGTACCTCCAGCTACATAGAGTAACTTTGCTTGAGCAAATAATTGTCCTGTTATATCTTGACCAAGACTTCCTTTAGAAGAGGCACGAGTTACCACAATCCCTGTTGCTGTTGAAATAAGCAAGGCAGGAATTTGTGAAACAATACCATCTCCAACGGTTAGCTTAGAAAAATGAGTTGCTGCTTCAGCAAATGGGAGACCCATTTGTACTACCCCGATGATGATTCCGAATAATAAGTTGATAATAACCATGACCATTGAGGCAATGGCATCCCCTTTTACGAATTTCGTGGCACCATCCATCGCTCCGTAGAAGTCCGCTTCCCCCGCTACTTTTTCACGTCGTTCGCGTGCTTCCTTTTCGGAAATTACTCCTGCATTTAAGTCAGCATCAATACTCATTTGTTTACCTGGCATCGCATCAAGTGTGAAACGAGCTGCTACTTCAGCTACCCGCTCTGCACCCTTTGTAATAACAATAAACTGAATTAATACTAGAATTAAAAAGACAACTAAACCTACGAGAATATTTCCACCTACTACGAAATCACCAAACGTTTCTACAACAGAGCCCGCATCTCCATTTGCTAAGATCGCACGTGTTGTGGAAACACTCAGCCCTAATCGGAATAAGGTTAAAAGTAAAATAACCGAAGGAAAAATGGAAAAGTCTAAAGCTTCCTTCATACTCATTGCTGTTAGCAGTACAATTAATCCTAATGTAATATTAATGACAATTAAGAAACTTAACATCCACGGAGGAAGAGGGATGATGAGCATCGCAACGATTAAAATAACCGCACCTAAAACCCCAATATCGCGAACTTTCATTTGTGTCCCTCCTACTAAAAAGCTTTAAATTTTACGTTTAATACGGTAAACATAAGCGAGTATTTCTGCTACTGCTTTGAAAAATTCTTCTGGTACGGGATCACCAATTTCAACTTGATCATACATGGCACGAGCTAATGGTCTATTTTCCACCATAATGACGTCATGCTCCTTGGCAATCAGCTTTATTTTTTGAGCGATAAAGTCTGTACCCTTTGCAATTACGCGGGGTGCATCCATACTTTCCTCGTCATATTTGAGCGCAATCGCATAGTGAGTAGGGTTGGTAATCACCACATCTGCACTTGGAATCTCTGACATCATACGACGCATCGCCATTTCGCGCTGACGTTGTTTGATTTTCGATTTAATCAGCGGGTCACCCTCACTATTTTTATATTCATCTTTAATATCTTGCTTAGACATTTTAAGATTTTTTTCATAATCAAATTTTTGATACATCCAATCCAAAATGGATACACAAAGTAAAACTAAAGATGCTGCTATGCCCATAATGCCGACTAGCTTTCCGACTGTAATGAGCGTCATCCATGGACTTTTAAAGGATAAAGCTAAAACCTCTGGCAAGTTTGTCCAGATAATAATTGTCGTTACACTACCGATAAAGCCAATCTTTAAAACCGATTTCAGCAACTCAACAATTGCCTTAACCGAAAACATCCTTTTCAACCCTTTTATAGGGTCCATCTTTTTCAAATCAAACTTCATTGGCTCCAAAGTAAATAAAAAGCCAAACTGCAAAAAGTTACCTGCAAGTGCTCCAACAACTGCTATCGCCATAATCGGTACAATAATGAAAGCCATTTGTATTAATGTTTCTATAAATAAGTGCATCACACTATCAATGGTTAGTGTTTCGATGCGTATGTTATGGATAAACGTTTGTCTAAAAAACGCTAATAGCTCATCCCGTAAAGAACCTGCAAAGAAAAATAAGAAGATAAAGACCATCAGCATAACGATGGCACTTGTTACATCTTGACTCTTAATAACTTGTCCCTTTTTTCGAGCATCTTGACGTTTCTTTGGCGTCGCCTTCTCAGTTTTTTCTCCTGAAAAAAACTGGATATCTAAATTCAGTAGTAGTTTCATGTTATCCACCACCTAAAATGGCCATTAAATCACGCATGCCGTAAATCATAATAGTGATTAACTTTTGAATGACTTGAATCATTACAGCCATCATTGTAAATAACACTAAAAAACTAACTCCTATTTTAATAGGAAAACCAACAACAAATATATTTAATTGTGGTACTGTTTTCGCAGTTATTCCTAAAGCTAAATCGACTAAAAATAAGGTAGCCACAACAGGTGCAGCCATCTGAAATGCAATAGCAAAAACAGCTGTAAATGTTGTGATGATAAATTTGGGAAAGCCTTCATTTGTAAAACTAGGGAATTGATCCATAGGCAAAAATTGATAACTATAATATATTCCATCAAGAATCATATGATGGCCATTAATTGCTAACAATAAAAGGAATGCTAACATATTAAAAAATTGACCGATTAATGGACTTTGAGCTCCTGTTTGCGGATCAATAATATTGGCAATGGCAAAACCCATTTGAAAATCAATAAAGCTCCCTGCAATTTGAATGGCAGACATGATTATATAACCTACTAGACCGAGTAACAGTCCAACAAGTGCTTCTTTCATCACTAATAATATGTATTCATCATTGAATGCAAATGGCTCAACATCAATTGTATAATACATCATCCAAGCTAAAACCAGTGCGAGAGTAATTTTGACTTGTGGTGGTATGGTTCTATAGGAAAAAAAAGGAACCGTAACAAAAAATGCTGAAACACGCACAAGCACCAATAAGAAAACCGTTAAATGCGGAATTAATTCATTCATGGACTCACCCTATATAACGTGTTAAATTCTCAAAAATGTCTCTCGCATAGCTAGTAACTTGAGATAACATCCATGGGCCAAAGAATACAATGGCCACTAAGACGGCGATAATTTTCGGTACAAAGGCTAATGTTTGCTCTTGAATCGAAGTGGTAGCTTGAAAAATACTTACAGCCAAACCAGTGATTAAAGCTACTAATAATAACGGACCGCTTGTTAGAAGGATAATCATAATGGCACGTTCTGCAACGGAAATAACCAATTCACCTGTCATACTGTATCATCCCCTAAAAACTTTGTAGTAGCGATTTCATGACGAGATACCAGCCATCGACCAGAACAAACAATAAGATTTTGAATGGCAATGAAATCATTACTGGCGGTAACATCATCATCCCCATCGACATTAATGTACTCGCAACAATCATATCGATCACTAGGAATGGAATAAAAATCATAAAACCTATTTGAAATGCTGTTTTAATTTCACTTAAAGCAAATGCTGGCACAAGCATTGTCAGTGGGATTTCTTCCACTGATGCTGGTTTTTCTGCTTGATTGTACGATAAAAACAAGTCAAGATCTTTTTGTCTTGTATGCTTACTCATAAATTCTTTAAATGGCAAGCTTGCCCGATCATAAGCTTCATCTAAACCAATTTCTTCAGAAAATAATGGTTGCAAAGCCTCTTTATTGACCTCCTGAAAGGTTGGGGCCATAATAAAGAACGTTAAAAATAAGGCTAAACCAACAATCACCTGATTAGGTGGCATTTGTTGTGTAGCCAGTGCCGTACGCACAAAGGATAAAACGATGACAATACGAGCAAAGGATGTCATTAAAATTAAAATACTTGGTGCCAGTGATAAAACGGTTAATAGTAGTAAGAGCTTAACGGAAGTGGAGACGTTTGTTGGATCGCTATTGGAAAAAATATTGATTAAATCATTCATTTATCATCCTTCTCCTTTTGCTTCCATCTCTCAATCTCTTCACTGCGCTCCTGTTTAATTTCGGATATCTTTTTTTCAAAGAGTTTGCCAAATGTCTCTTGCTTTTGTTCATTTTGCAAATTCACTCTATCTTTTTTCTTAAACTTAGAAAATACTTCTGCAATATACGGTGATGTTGCTGCAAGTTCTTGCCTTTCGTTATAAAGTGCTAACAGCGCTTCTATTTCTTCTGGATCAGTAATTTCACGTAATAGCTGAACGTCTTCACCGACACCCACTAAATACATTGTTTTACCTACTTGTAAAAGCTGTACTGATTTTTGTGCACCTAACGATAAACCGCCTAAATTTTGTATCATTTGATTACGTTGAAAGTTTAAATTACGTTTATTTAAAAACTTCATTAAACCATAAAACAAAGCTACAACAAAAATAAGCGCTAAAACCATTTTTATGTATTCCCATGCAGATATATCTCCAGCTGCTGATACACTTGGTTCTTGTTTAGCAGCTGGATCGGTAGTATCTCCATAACAAGCTTCTGGGTCTTTAATGCAATCTGTCACACTATTCGTATCAGAGTCTGCATAGACCGAAGTTGGTGTCGGGTACAAAAACAGGAAGGATACAAGAAATGCAAAAATCATCGTGAAACGAAATGATTTTAACATTTTCATGCAATCATCCTAGCGCTTTTTGGATCGCTTCAATTACTCGATCTGCTTGGAAAGGCTTTACAATAAAGTCTTTCGCACCAGCTTGAATTGCATCGATTACCATTGCTTGTTGTCCCATTGCTGAACACATGATTACAGTTGCACTTGGATCTGATCCTTTAATTGCTTTAAGAGCCGCAATACCATCCATTTCTGGCATTGTGATATCCATTGTTACTAAATCTGGTTTTAATTCATTGTACTTTTCAACAGCTTGTAATCCATCTGCCGCTTCTCCAACAACCTCAAATCCATTTTTCGACAAAATATCCTTGATCATCATACGCATAAATGCAGCGTCGTCTACAATCAAAATTCTTTTAGACATGGTTAACTCCTCCAATTGAAACTATCTTAAATTATTTAAACGCTCTGCTTGACTTAAAACATCTGTAATACGTACACCAAAGTTTTCATCAATAACAACGACTTCACCTTTAGCGATTAAACGACTATTAACTAATATATCAACAGGCTCCCCTGCTAATTTATCTAACTCAATAATCGAACCACTTGATAGTTCTAAAATCTCTTTAACAGAACGTTTCGTACGTCCTAACTCTACAGTAACTTGCAATGGAATATCAAGTAGCATATTTAAATTTCTAGCTTCAGATTGAGAGATTACATTTGAATCAAAGCTAGCAAATTGTGCTTGTTGAACATTCACTGGCTGTGCAGCTCTCGCTGGTTGCGCAAACTGCTGTGGTTCCTGATAAACAGGTTGCTGCATAGTTGCTTCCGGCTGCTGATAAACAGGCTGTGCAGGCGGTGGCATAACAGGCGCTTGTTGTTGAACAGGTGGTGCTGCAATTGGCGGTGCCTCAGGTGCAATCGTTGCAGCCACAGGTTCTTCAATTGATTCAGTCTCACCTAATAGAGATTTTACGATGTTTTGACTAAATTTAAGCGGTAATAATTGCATTAAATTCGAATCAATTAAATTACCAATTCTTAATCTAAAAGATACTTTGACTAGCAAATCATCTTCAGGGATATTTTCTCGACCTTCATTTTGAGAAATATTCATTAAATCAATTGTGGGAGGCGAAATATCTACTTTTTTGTTGAATACTGTCGACATAGATGTAGCCGCTGAGCCCATCATTTGATTCATTGCCTCTTGAACAGCACTTAACTGAATTTCTCCTAAGTCAGGTTTCGGATTTAATCCATCGCCACCTAACATTAGGTCTGCAATAATTGCTGCATCAGATTGTTTAATAACAAGTAAATTCATGCCTGTTAAGCCAATCGTATATTCCACTTGTACAGCTACATAAGGATGTGGAAACTCCTCTTCTAATTTGTTTCGATTAATCATTGATATACTTGGGGTAGTAATATCTACTTTTTGTCCTAATAATGCCGAAAGTGCTGTGGCAGAGCTCCCGAAGGAAATATTGCCTACCTCACCTAATGCATCTTGTGCAAACGAATCAAGGTAATCCTCTACTCGTATATCATTTGTTTCATCAATTGAAGAAGCTTCAGTGCCGCTGTTTTTATCTTCCAACGTCTCGCCCCTTAATAACGCTTCAATTTCTTCTTGGGAGAGCATTTCATCACTCATCTTCGTCTCCTCCTTTCAAAGGGTCGATAATCTGGATTGCTAATTTTTTGCCTTGCTTACCTGGTTGAACAGTGAATTTTGGTAATGTCCCTACCTTTAATAGAAGCGGATCATTAATTTTTTGCTCTAACTGTATAACATCACCAACTTGCATTGTAAGGAAATCCTCGATAGTGATATCCGTTAGCCCTAATTCAACCGAAAGAGGTAATTTTGCTTGTTTTACGCGTGTTTCAAGCATTTTTGTTTGCTCTGGAGACATTTCTTTCGTATTTGTTTGCATCCAGTAGCGAACAGAAAGATTTGGAACAATTGGCTCCAATACAACATGCGGAATACAAATATTGATCATACCGCTTGTTTCACCAATGATCGTATTTAATGAAATGACAACTACTGTTTCATTAGGTGAGATCATTTGTAAAAATTGTGGATTAACTTCAAGCTCCACTAAAATCGGATCAATTTCCGCTACATTTTCCCACGCCTCGCGTAAATTGTCGAATGAGCGTTCAAAAAGGTTTGTCATAATTTTTGTTTCAATTTCAGTTAGATTATCTACATTACTATGACTCGCCCCACTACCGCCCATTAAACGATCTAGCATGGAATAGGCAATGTTCGGATTTATTTCCATCAATATATTACCATCTAATGGTGGCACTTCAAACACATTAATGAGCGTCATATTCGGAATCGAACGAACGAACTCTTCAAATGGTATTTGGTCTACTGACGCAACCGTAATTTGCACATAGCTTCTAAGCTGTGCAGAGAAGAAGGTTGTCAATAGTCGTGCAAAATTTTCGTGTATTCGGGTCAAACTTCGGATTTGATCTTTTGAGAATCGAAGCGCTCGTTTAAAGTCATAAACTTTAACCTTGCGTCCCTCATCCTCCTTTTTTATGTCATCTGCTGACATTTCCCCAGTCGATATAGCGGAAAGCAGCGCATCTATCTCGGATTGAGATAACACATCTCCTGCCATTTGCCCACCTCCATTTCAAGCAGTTTCTGTTTTATTGAGTGATGAAGGAGGTAAAATATACTTCCTGGACTTCTCCCTCTTGCATCAATTCATTTACTCTAGTTTTTAATGATTTTTGGAAAATTTGCTTTCCTTGTTTACCTTCTAAATCTTTTTGCTCCATTTCAGAAAGTTCTTGTATAGCAATGTTTTGCACTTGGAAAACACGCTTTGTTAATTCTGCAGCAGCATCTTTGCTTGTCGTTTGAACTTTTAATGACAAGCGTACTACTCGTTTATCTGCAAGATTCGTTGTGATTTCCGGAATCTCCACTGTTGCCTCTACAATTTCATCAATGGTTGGTTCAATAGCTCCTGTCGGTTTATTAAATTGTGTTAGCAATACAAACAAGATAACCCCGATCAGTATGACTGCTACTAGCAAAATAATAATCATTGTTAACATTTTATTATTCTTCATCTTTTTCACCTCGTAGATGCGGGTTGGATAGTATTTGTATATTGTTATAAAAGGCAGTTACCTTTTGTCGCACCTCATCTTCACTCTCTAAAACAATTAATTTTGTTCCAGTTGTTAAAGTAATAGTCGTATCTGGAAATGATTCGACTGTTTCTATGTATAAAGCATTTAATGTAAATGCTTTGCCATTAAGACGTGTTAGTTCAATCATTGAATTAGGGCCGGGTCTAGCATGAGAGCCGGCCCGACCCTCCCTCATATGAAAATATGTTTGTTAAAACGTCCATTATGAATTAAAGGACTATTCAATCATTAACGTTTTAAGTTTACTAGCTCTTGTAACACTTCATCTGATGTTGTAATAATACGAGTATTCGCTTGGAAACCACGTTGTGCAACAATCATCTCTGTAAACTCTTCTGATAAGTCAACGTTGGACATTTCTACTGCTCCAGGCACTACTTTCCCCATCCCTGCAACAGTTGCCACTTGTGCATATGCAGCACCAGAGTTCGCTGTTTGTTGATAGTAGTTCCCACCATTCTTAGCAAGACCACCAGCATTAGGGAATTTAGCCATAATCAGCTGCCCTGCCCATTTACGTTCACCGTTTAGGTCTACATACTCAACCGTACCATTAGGTCCAATGCTAATCTCTTTAGCAGTCGTTGGGATACGAATTGGACCTACTTCTCCCTCATCAGGATCTAGTACACCATCATCATCAAATAAGTTTGCGCCTTCATCCCCTGAAGCAATTGGTGCATCCTCTGGATTGATACCATCATCATCAGCTTCCATTACGATATCCTCTCCAGCAGAAACACCTACTAAATATTTACCGTCAGCATTCACTAAATAGCCATTGCTATCCATGTAGAAAACACCATTACGAGTAAATAGAGTATTGTTGAAGCCTTCTTCGTCTATGAAACCACTATCTGGATCAGGAGCACCATTTGCATCAGCTACCATGAAAAAGCCATCGCCTTCAATAGCTAAATCAAGTCCACGACCTGTACTCTGTAAGGAACCGCCCCCATGAATCGTGTCAATCGCAGCTAATTGTGAACCCAAACCAACTTGTTGTGGGTTGACACCACCTCGTGTAGCTGTTGCTGCCGATGCACCGGCTTGTGTTTGAGACATTAAATCTTTAAAAAGAACGCGCCCTTTTTTAAAGCCAACAGTATTAACATTTGCAATATTATTACCAATAACATCTAGCTTTGTTTGGAAGTTTTTAAGACCTGAAATACCTGAATACATAGAACGTAACATAAGTTTTCGTTCTCCCTTCATTTTTTATTTGTGTGCTTCTATCAATCAGCATCACGAAGGCTTCCTTTCATAAGAAGGTCCAGCCTTAAAGCACGATCGTGCCATCAATATTTGTAAATAACTGTTGTTTTGCTTCCGTGCGATCCATTGCTGTAATGACAGTAGCGTTTTTAGCACTGACAATTAAAGCTGCTTGATCCATCAAGACTAATGGCTGTTTAACACCTTTTGAGTGAGCTTCAAATACCTTATCCGAGACAACCTGCCATTCTTGTTCAGAGATGTCAATTTTACGCTCCATGATTCGTTCATGTGCATGTTTGCTCACCTTTAGCTCTTGCTTTGATGCTTCCTGTAAATGGGCTTTAAAGGATTGCTGTGAATGAATGGGCGTAGGTTGAGTTGCACGAATAGATGGATGCAAGGGTACACGATGAATTGAAAACTTATCCATCACTTTTCCCCACCTTTATTCGCTAATAACTGTAAAATCTTTATCCGTAATTTTTTTATCATTGTCTAATACGTAATAAATAACGCCATCTTTATTGGAAACAGAGACGATTCGCCCTTGTAATTCCTGCTCGCCATCTTGATATGTAACTTTTTTACCTATCAATTTACTAGCCTGAACAAGTGGAGATTCTGGCACAGGATTATTTCCATTTGAACTTGTTCCAGAGCCAAGGATTCCAGAAATATTACCAGGCGTTATTTCTTTCCCATCTGCTAATATGAAGACAACACTACCATCTACAAACTTCAAGGATTCAATCACACCTGTTCCTTCATTTACAACTGGATCTCCTTTTTCATCTGTTTTATCTGTAATTTCATGCCATTTGACTTCTTTACCAACAAAGGTTGCATAATTCATCATTTGTGTTTGTTGCTGTGATGCTAGTAATGATTCTATTGCCTTTGTCATGTTTTGCATTTGTTCTAAAGAAGAAAACTGCGCCATTTGTGAAATAAACTCTCGGTCATCCATTGGATTTGTTGGATCCTGATGCTGTAATTGAGTAATTAACAGTTGGAGAAAGGCATCTTTCCCTAGTTCACTATTCCCTGTTTGTTTGGTTGGTTTTCTATAATTCGAATAGTAAAGATCGTCCGTTATGGATGTATTGGCTACTTTAGCCGTTGAATCAGCCATCATTTATACCTCCTCGCTTAATAAATAGTCACTAAATGACATCTCTTCATCGTCATCCTCAGTTTTTTGGTGCTGTTCTTCATCCTGTTGTTGCCTAAAGAAATTATTAAAGAAGTTTTGATCACGTTGCTGGCGATCTGCATCCTGTAATGATTGTGCAATATCAAGACGATCTACTTGAATGTTTTGCTGAACAAACGCCTGTTTTAGCTGATGAGCTTGACTATCAAGCATCTCACGTCCATGCGCTGTAGAAGCTAGTAGACGTGCTGTCAGTACGCCATCATTTTGCACAAGCTCTATACGAATTGTTCCTAAATTTTCTGGATACAATTTAATCGTTAATCGTGTTATTCCTTGTGCGTTAGAAATTTGGGCTCTATTAATTATGGCTTGCATTTCTTTTAATAAAGCCTCTGACTGCGCAGGCTTAGCAGTAGGTAATGTTATCTGGAACGTATCCGGTTTGGTTTGTACCGTTTGCGGTGTCACCATTTCATTAGAACTTGTCTCACTTTGCTTAGTCATTTGGACTTGCTGGAAGCCCTGTAATGAAAATGTTCCTGTTGATTTGGTTGTTGTTACTTGTATAGTTTCGACTTGCGTTTGTAATGTCGTTAAAAGACTTTTAACGGTTGTTAATAAGTTTTCTTGTGGAGCTGTTAAGTCCGATTTCTGTCCTACTAACTGCGCTAGCTTTAACACTTGAAGTAATTGCGTCGCTTCTTTTGGTGTTACTTGACCTTCTCCTTGCAACGCTGCACCTATTTGCGCTTGTAGAATTGGCGCTTGGGCATCTACTAATGATAATAGCTCCCAAACATCACTAGCTTCTTTTTCTTCTCCTAATAGCTGTTGGACTATTTTTTGAAGCTGTTCATCCTCAATACCTAATGCATTTAGTATATTGTCCAGATCCAGCATTTCGTCCATAGACACTGCTTTACCGTCTTCTCCAAGTTGAAGGATTAACAAACCATCATCGTGGGGGATTCCTAATAAATCAAGTACCTCTTCCAATGAATCAGCATTTAAAACCTGCTGTAAATCAGCCAGCTCATTATTTGGAGTAGCTTGAGAAGATTGATTTGATTGGGTTGAGGATGAAAGTACTTGTCCAAAAACAGAGCCGAATTTCGATAAAGTCTCCTGTTTCGATGTTCCTTCGATCTTCCCATCAGTGCTATTACTTGTTGTAGCTTTCGTTGCCGCAGTTTTGGTCGGTACTGATTGAGTTATCATTTTCATCATCGCTATATCCACTCTTTTCACCTCCTTTCATGAACTCTATTGTTTAGCCATGAGTTCCGTATATTTCGCTGCATCTTTAGCATCCATTTTCTCTAAAATTGCTGCTAGTTTATCAGGTTTTAAATTGGTTAAAATGCGTAATGCTTCTGTATCACTCATATTGATTAATACAGGTGCAGCAGATTTTGGAGACATTTTATCAAAAGTTGATAATATATCGTTGAAATCACGTTTTACATCATCTTGTTCTCGATTTAATTTTTCAATTTCAAATTGAAGTTGCTCTTTTTCAGTCATGAGCTTCTCTTTTTCAGTTGTTGTTGTATCCAACTTTTTTTGTAGTTGTGTAATTTCTGCTTCTTTTTCTTGAATCTCTGCCTGTAAATTAACTATTTTCGAGTCATTGTTTACGACAGCATCTTTCGCTTGCTGTTCTTCTGACGGAACAAAAGGTAAATTGCCAATTGCCTTTTTTCCTAAGTCAAAAACATTTGTATTCATTAATGTAGCCACAACAAGTAAAACTGCTACTACAAACATAAGTGGCAGTACGATCCAAGTAAAAAACTTTAGAAAGCCTCCCGTTTTTTTCTTAGGCGGCTGTTCTACTAATTCCGCTTTCAATCGATTATCTTTTCTCACCATGAAATCACCTGATTTCTCTCTTGTTATACGTTAATAATGAAATTTCATCTAAAAAAAGGCTTTCTATACGATCCTGCTCTTGTTGGAAAAGCTTAAAATCCTTTTCTCTCATTTTTTCAAATTTACGTACTTCCAAGTTTTTTTCTAATAATTTATCTTCGTGCCAATTCATTTTTGCACGAGCTTGTATCACTTTCTGCTGAACATCTGCAATTGTTTTTTCAAGACTATCAATAAAACGTGCGTAGTGATGAATTTCATCAATAGATGAACCAACAGTTAAACGATCCTGCTGGAAGGCAATTAAATCTTCCTTCTTTTTAAGCAAGTCATATAACTTCGTAGCCACTTCCTCAAAAGAACGGACAGATTCCTTGTAGGCCATTTCAGTTTCGTTTTTTTCTTGCTCACGAATTGTTAACACATTTTCAAAACGATACACATAGCTAACCATCTAGTTCACACCACCGTTCGATAAGGATATTAGCTCATTCACACTTTCTTCCAATGTCACTTTGTCCAAATAGCCCTGCTTGAGATAAGCAGTAATGAGCGGTTCATAATGAATAGCTTCATCAATTTCTTTAGATGTGCCTCGTTTATAAGCGCCAATATTGATTAAATCCTCAGATTTGTCGTATGTATAATAGAGTTCTCTTAATCGTTCTGCAGCTTTTTTATGCTCAGGTTCTGCTACATGATTCATCAAACGACTAACACTTTTTAAAACGTTTATAGCAGGGTATTGACCTTTATTAGCTAAATTTCGATCAAGCACAATATGACCATCTAATATCCCTCGCACCGTATCAGCGATTGGTTCATTCATATCATCACCATCTACTAAGACCGTATAAAATGCAGTGATAGAACCCTTTTCATTAGTACCTGTACGTTCTAATAATTTAGGTAATATCGCAAATACAGACGGTGTATACCCCTTCTGTGCAGGTGGCTCACCTGTGGCTAGTCCAATTTCACGTTGAGCCATGGCAACACGTGTAACAGAGTCCATCATCAACATGACATTTAAACCACGATTTCTAAAATATTCGGCGATTGCTGTTGCAGTAAACGCCCCTTTTATCCTCATTAATGCCGGTTGGTCAGAAGTAGCAGCCACAACAATAGAGCGACTTAGACCTTCAGTACCTAAATCACGTTCAATAAATTCACGAACCTCACGCCCACGTTCTCCGATCAGCGCAATAACATTCAAATCTGCCTGCGTATTTCTTGCAATCATTCCAAGAAGTGTACTTTTTCCGACCCCTGAACCCGCGAAAATCCCGACACGTTGGCCATTACCAACAGTTAACATTCCATCAATAGCTTTAACGCCGACCTCAAGTCTTTCATTAATTGGCGGACGTGTTAGTGGATTTGGCGGATCTTGCTCTGTCGGAACCGTCATTAGCCCTTTTGGTAATAATGTGCCATCAATAGGATTTCCCATTGAATCCAACACTTTTCCTATTAGCTCTGGGCCCACTTTTACTTCTAGTGGAGCCCCCGTCCCTTCAACAAGACAGCCAATAGATATTTCTCTTAAAGAAGTGAAAGGCATTAAAACAACAATTTCATCTTTAAAGCCCACAACTTCAGCTAAAATGATTTGGTGACCATTGTTTACAGTTTCCACATGAATTTTACAAACATCACCTATGGAACTATCCGGACCTTGCGACTCAATCATCAAGCCGACAACTCTAGTGACTCTACCAAACTTTTTAAAAGTTGGCATATGAGGAATATGTTCGATTAATTGAGCCGTCTTCATCTAGATCATTCCCTACTTTCCAATATTTCATGAAGCTTTAATCTTAGTTCGTTCAATTGCTCATCAATGCTCACTACTATACGTCCATGATTTGTTTCGATATAGCAATCTGTTTCATTGTTCAAATCTTCATTAACAAAAATCATAAATGGTACATCAACCGGGAACATTTCCGCTAATTCATCACGATTAGCAGTAATTAAAGCGTGATAGGTTGGCGACACATAAATTTTAATTTCTTTCATCTCTCTCGCTTCTTTTAAGCCTCTACGAACAATCGACACAAATAGATCAGGATCACGTTCTAAAGATGTGCCAATTATTCGTTCCGCTGTCGTTAGGCCAAGCTCTAATACCACAGCTTCTTGATCATCAATATATTTTTTTGCATTTTCTTTTGCCTGATTAATGACTTCATTCGCAATTTTAAGTGACTCGGCCATTGCTTCTGTGGATTTGTTCACACCGTCTTCATAGCCTTGTCCAAAGCCTTCGTCATAGGCTTCTTGAACTCGATTCGGTCTTTCTTCTTCCCAACTTAACTTCAAATGCTCAATCTCTTGATAGTGCATGTGCTTTTCTTGCTCAAATGCTTCACGCTCTGCTTGTAAAGAAGCTCTAGCCTCTGTAAGTAAACGATCTCGCTCAGCCATTATTTCTTCTATTGTTAATTGATGTTGGGATGAAGCATCATCACCATTTTCCAAATCAAGTCCTTCAAACATATCACGAATTTGTATCTCTTTTACATTATCGCTAGTGGATTGAGTGTAAATTGAACGGATGATTCTAGACAATGACGTCATCTCCTCCACCACGTGCAATAATGATCTCACCAGCATCCTCTAGGCGACGAATAACAGCAACTATTCGAGATTGTGCCTCCTCTACGTCACGTAAACGTACAGGTCCCATAATTTCCATTTCTTCTTTAAATGTTTCAGCCATACGTTGAGACATATTGCGGAAAATAATATCTTTTACCTCTTCGCTTGACACTTTCATTGAAAGCAGTAAATCTTCGTTTTCACAATCGCGAATAACACGTTGAATGGAACGATTGTCGAGTGTAACGATATCTTCGAATACAAACATGCGTTTTTTGATCTCTTCTGCAAGCTCTGGATCTTGAATTTCAAGTGCATCAAGGATCGTTTTCTCAGTTTGTCGATCAACACCATTCAGTACTTCAACGACCGCATCAATACCACCAGTTTCAGTGTAATCTTGGGTAACTGTAGATGATAATTTACGCTCTAACACCGATTCAATTTCACTAATTACTTCTGGTGAAGTCGATTCCATAACTGCTATACGTTTTGCAATGTCAGCCTGTACTTCCTGTGGTAATGAAGATAAAATCACTCCCGCTTGCCCCGCTTCTAAATAAGAAAGAATTAGGGCAATTGTTTGTGGATGTTCATTTTGAATAAAGTTGAAAATTTGTGATGGATCAGCTCTCCGTGCAAAATCAAACGGTCTCACTTGTAACGAAGATGTCAAACGATTAATGATTGTCTGAGCTTGTTCTACACCAAGTGCTTTTTCTAATACTGTTTTCGCATAACCAATACCACCTTGCGTGATATAGTCTTGAGCTAGCGCAATATTGTGGAATTCTTCTATAATCTCTTCCTTGACGTTTGATTCTACTTTTTTAACACTTGAAATTTCTAATGTTAAACGTTCAATTTCTTCCTCTGTTAAATGTTTATAGACTGAAGCTGAAACTTCAGGTCCTAATGAAATTAACAAGAGAGCGGCCTTTTGTTTTCCGGTTAATTCCTTATCTTTCTTGGACACAGCCGAACCTCCTAGTTAGTCTTCAGCAATCCAACTACGCAGTAACTTCGCAAAATCGTCTGGCTTATCTTTTGCCATTTTTTCTAGCTGCTTACGACGCATTGTAGCTTCCGTTTCAATTTCTTCATTAATATCGTCAATCATTAAATCTTCTTGTTCTTCTAGGATACTTAGCTCTTCTTCTTCCTGCGCACGCTTACGAGAACGGATAATGAAGAATGCTAACAATAAAATAACAGCTAATAAGATACCGCCAATAACCCAAACCCACCAAGGAATTATTGGTTTTTCATCAGCAACTTGTGTGGCCTTACCATATAGAGGCTGTACAGATACGGCTACTTTCTCATCAATTTGCTCCTGAGTAAGCTCAGCTGCCACGTCTTTTGAAATCGTTGTACGAACGATTGTACTTAAAATTTTCTCAATATCTTCGCGGACACCGTCAGGTAATGACGCTGCATCTGTTGCTGTTGGTGGTTCAACAATTACTTGAATTCCAATATCTTGCACCTTATAAGGAGCTTCTTGGATATCTTTACGTATACGGTTCACATCATTGTTAATAGTTTCTTCCGTACGTTCATAATCGCCGTTACCCGATGTACCTTCATTATAAGTAGTAAAGTTATCAGTAGTTGTTTCAGCTTCAGGTGTTCCAGTAGCTGCTGCCGCCCCTGTTCCAGAATATTGCTCAGTAATTCTTTGAGCACTAATGGCGATTCCTTCCATATTTTCTTCATCAACAGGTGTCACAAGGTTTTCTTCACGATTTTCCTTCTTGAAGTCAATATCCGTAGTGACAGAAACCATCACTTTATCTTGTCCCATCAATGTACCAAGCATATTTTGCACTTGACGTTGTAGATCACGTTCGACTAATTTTTTCATTTGCAATTGACCTTCAGCCGTTGTTGTAGATGTTCCATCTGTTGTGGCTGCATTCAAGTCAAAGTACTCTGAGAATTGGTTAGAGATTACGATGTTTTCAGTTTTTAAATTCGGAATACTTTTTGACACCAAATTATACATAGTTGTAATTTGCTGTTCTGTAAATTTATATCCTGGATCTGTATTTAATACGATAGATGCAGTTGCATCCTCTTTCACATCTGTTACGAAGACCCCTTCTTCAGGAACAGTAATCATTACCTTTGCATCTTTAACGCCTTCCAGGTTTCTAAAAAGCTTAGCGATTTCAGTTTCAGTAGCTGCTTTTTTTAATAGATTAAATTCATTATCTGTCATCCCAAACCCTGAACTGTTTGCAAATGAGTAATCAATCGTACCCGTTTGTGGATATCCTTCTGATGCTAATTGCACTAATAAGGAGTCAACTTGCTCCTCAGGCACTAAAATAGATGTTCCGCCTGGCGCAATTTGATATGTTACACCTTGTGAATCCAGTGCTTCTTTTACTTGTCCAATTTCTCTTGTTGATAAATCTTTATAAAGTGGAACATATGTAGTTTTTGAAGCGAAAAACGTTACAATTGCCGCAAGAGCGATGACACCTACCAAGGAGCCAATCATAACTATTTTTTGCTTTTTACTTCGACTTTTCCAAAATTGACTGGTGTCGTTTTTTATTTTCGTCAATCGTTCATTCATTATGAATCCTCCGGTTATAGTGAATAACCTAGCCATCAATAATTTGCGAACTTCAAGAGCCCACCATTTAAGTGGTCATTAATCTTTTATCGAGAGGGGCTCTCCCCCCCAATCAAAGATTAAACGCTCATTCGCATTATTTCTTGGTAAGCTTCAATCACCTTATTGCGAACTTCAATTGTTGCGTTTAATGTAATGCTCGCCTTTTGTGAAGCAATCATTACCTCATGCAATTCCACATTTTCACCTTTAATTAGCTTTTGAGTAAAATTATCGGATGTGATTTGCTGGTCATTAACTTTGGCTATTGCCTCTTTTAACGAGTTCGCGAAGCTTTGTTGTGCTTCATAAGGTGTCGTATTAAGTTTATTTGTTTCATTTACAACCTGAGTAGGTGTCATTAGCGAAACGGACGAAATTGTCATTATGTATCTTCCTTTCTTCTTATTTATTTACCAATCTCTAATGCCTTTGTAAGCATAGATTTATTTGCGTTAAATACTGTTACGTTTGCCTCGTAAGAACGAGTGGCTGACATTAAATCTACCATTTCTTTTAATGGGTCGACATTCGGCAAATTGACATAACCATCTGCATTTGCATCTGGATGAGTTGGGTCATAAACAAGTTTGAAAGGTGTTTCTCGGTCTTCTGAAATACGAGTAACTTTCACACCATTTCCAACACCGCTTTTGGCGTCTTTCCCAAGTGCTACATTCATAAACTTTGAAAATTGTCCTTCTTGTGCTGTAAACGTTACGGACTTCCGTCGATACGGCTCCCACTCCCCATTAACTTGACGAGCTCGAGTTGTATCCATGTTTGCCATATTAGAAGAAATGACATCCATGCGTAAGCGTTGTGCAGTTAAAGCCGAGGCAGTGGTATTCATCCCATGGAAAATAGACATCTATTACTTACCTCCTTTAATAACTGTGTTTAATGTGTTTAATTTCCCGTTTACACGATCAATTAAAGCATTGTAGTAAATTTGATTTTCTGCTAATTTTGCCTGTTCAGCATCCATATCTACTGCGTTGCCATTATTTCGGTATCTTAGATTTTCTATATTATTGACACCAGGTGTAGATTGTCGAATTGTGAAATCATAATGTCTATTGTCAGTTCTATAGGCAGAAATAGAGATATCCTTTTGTTCCGCCAACATATCCTTAAAACTAACATTTTTCGCCTTATAATTAGGTGTATCGACATTCGCAATATTGTTTGCGATTGTTTTATGATTCAAAGTTGCATAGGAAAGTCCATTTTCCAAGCTACTAATAGTTCCTCCAAATAAATTCAAAACTGTTCACCTCATTTTATTAAATTCTATGTACTTGTTAATATATTCAATAATACAATTGTAATTAAGATGCTACCTAGTGTCTATTGTCTTTTGTCACTTTTTAATAGTATATACGCCCTATTTTTTCAACGTCTCAACCGGGACAATACTTCTGCATCCCTTGTAGCTCTAGGCTTCATAAAAGGTTGGTTACCACCTAGTTATTTTACACTATTTCGACAGTGTTTACGATTTTAGTATTAAATTTGCCTTTTTATGAGCTTTATCGCCTTTTAAAACGAAATTAATTTAAGGTTCCATTTTACTAGTTCGACAAATAGCTGAATATTCTAATATAGGCAATTAACAGTTTATTCACCATTATTCTAAAGTAACACACATTTCATTTTTATATGCTAATTGTAGTGACAAATTTATGAACGACATTAGGTTAAAAGAAACAAAAAAGCATCAATATTCTCCAAATTTGTATTTATACAAAAAAACAACGATCAATTGTATCGTTAAATGTCTAGTGAAATGCATACAAAAAGGCATCTAGTTTTACCTAGACGCCTTCTTTATCTTCTTCAAGAAGAATTATTTCATTTTAATTTCAGCTAATGCATTTAAGAACTTATCATTTAACACTTTAATATAAGTTCCTTTCATACCTAGAGAGCGAGACTCAATAACACCCGCTGACTCCAGTTTACGTAATGCATTGACGATCACTGAGCGTGTAATTCCCACTCGGTCTGCGATTTTAGAGGCAACAAGTAAACCTTCGTTACCATCAAGCTCTTCAAAGATATGCTCAATGGCTTCTAATTCACTGTAAGAAAGTGAGTTAATGGCCATTTGTACAACCGCTTTGCTACGAGCTTCCTCTTCGATTTCTTCAGACTTTTCGCGCAAAATCTCCATGCCTACTACTGTTGCGCCATACTCTGCAAGGATTAAATCATCATCTTCAAATTGAGAAGATAAACGTGCAAGGATTAATGTGCCTAAACGTTCACCACCACCAACGATTGGTACAATTGTTGTTAATGCGTTTTGGAAAAGATCTTTGTTTTCCACAGGGAAAGCAGTATGTTCGTTATGGATATCTAAATTAGACGATGTTTCTGAGATTGTAAATAAGCTATGTGTGTATTCTTCAGGGAATTGTCTCTCTTCAAACATTTTTTTCATACGCTCATTTTCAATTTGTTGGTGAATTGAAATACCTAATAATTTACCTTTACGGCTTAAAATATAGACATTACTATCAATAATATCGCCTAGTGTATCAGCCATTTCCTTAAAGTTTACAGGCTTACCTGCAGAAGCTTGAAGCATCGAGTTAATTTTACGTGTTTTTCCTAATAAATTCATTATATGTTCCTCCTATAAATAATCCGAAGAGTATTCACTTAATATTCTAAAGTTTTTTACTACTGAATGATACTGATCAGCTTTATCTTACAATATAAACTGTGACAAATCTTTGTTTTTTACGATACCTGCGAGTTTTTGATCTACATAGGCTGCGTTGATCGGTATACTCGCTGGTGCAATTTCAGCTGCTTCAAACGACAGCTCTTCTAGTAAACGTTCTAAAATCGTGTGCAAACGGCGAGCTCCGATATTATCTGTTTCCTGATTAACCTCTGTGGCTATTTCCGCAATACGTTCTATGGCATCAGATGTGAAATTGATTTCCACACCTTCCGTTTCTAGCAATGCCTTATACTGTAAAATGAGCGATTGATCTGGTTCTTGTAAAATACGGACAAAATCTTGTTTTGTTAATTTTTCAAGCTCTACACGAATTGGGAAACGCCCTTGCAATTCTGGAATCAAATCTGAAGGCTTCGACATATGGAACGCGCCTGCAGCTATAAATAGCATGTAATCAGTTTTCACAGCGCCATACTTCGTAGTTACAGTCGAACCTTCTACTATTGGTAAAATGTCTCGTTGTACACCCTCACGAGATACATTCGCAGAAGAATTTCCTTCTTTACTAGCTATTTTATCGATTTCATCAATAAAAATAATACCAGTTTGCTCTGCTCTAACAATTGACTCCTGTGCCACTTCATCTGCATCTATCAACTTATTTGCTTCTTCTATTGTTAAAATACGACGTGCATCCTTTACCTGCACACGGCGTTTTTTCTGTTTTTTAGGCATTAAGCTAGATAGCATATCTTGCATACCATTATTAGCTGACATATCCATTCCCGTGCCTTGTAACGCATCAAAAATGGATGGAGTTTGTTCTGTTACCTCTACCGTAACCCATTCATTTTCTAATTTGCCATTTCGTAAATCAATAGCAATTTGTGCACGTTTAGAGCGTACTTCTGTTTCCTCAGTTGACGTATCGTCCGTTGAAGTTTGTTCTTTCCCACCAAATAACATTTCAAATGGATTTTGCATGCTCTGTTTCTTACGCAATGACGGGACTAAAAGTTTCACAATCGCTTCATTTGCTAATTGCTCTGCTTGTTCCTTAACAGATTCCATCATCTCTTCTTTTACAAGACGGTGAGAAGCTTCTACTAAGTCACGTACCATTGATTCAACATCACGACCTACATAACCTACTTCTGTAAATTTTGTCGCTTCCACTTTTACAAAAGGTGCATTTGTAAGCTTCGCAATTCTTCTGGCAATTTCCGTTTTTCCGACACCAGTTGGCCCAATCATCAAGATATTTTTAGGAATAACCTCTGCCTTCATATCTTCATTTAACAATGAACGACGATAGCGGTTTCGCAAAGCAATGGCTACAGCTCGCTTAGCTTCATTTTGCCCAACAATATAACGATCTAAATGCTCAGTAATTTGTCTTGGCGTTAAATTTTTTTGCGTCATTAGCTCAGCGCCTCCACGATAATATTATGATTCGTAAATACACAGATTTCAGCAGCTGTTTCTAATGCTGCTTCAGCAATTTCACGAGCAGTCATCGTTTCACCTGCATATTTTTTTAATGCTCTACCCGCTGATAAAGCATAATTTCCACCAGAACCAATAGCTAAAATTCCATCATCAGGTTCAATGACTTCACCAGTACCAGAAACAAGTAGCAGTGTTGTTTTATCCATGACTAATAGCATTGCTTCTAGTTGGCGTAGCATTTTATCTCCGCGCCATTGCTTGGCAACCTCTACTGCAGCACGTTGTAAATTACCGTTATATTCATTCAACTTGCCTTCGAACATCTCAAATAGTGTAAATGCATCTGCAACAGAGCCTGCAAAGCCTGCCAGAACCTGCCCATTAAACAGACGTCTGACCTTCTTCGCTGTACCTTTCATCACAACTGCATTTCCTAATGTTACTTGACCATCACCAGCCATGGCACAGCCTCCGTTATGATGAACTGCAAATATCGTAGTCGCATGAATTTGTCCCATCTGCTTTCCTCCTTAACTCTATTATGCCCTTGGATGAGCATTCATATATGTTTGACGTAGGTGCTCTTTTGTTACATGTGTGTAAACCTGTGTAGAAGATAAATGCGAGTGGCCTAATAACTCCTGCACTGTTCGCAAATCCGCGCCATTGTTTAATAAATGTGTGGCAAAAGTATGGCGAAGCATGTGTGGGTAAATTTTCGTATGCAGTGAGGCCTTGTCAATCATTTCGTTTAAAACATGACGTACCCCTCGTGGAGTAAGTTCCCCACCTCGCATATTGACAAACAATTGCTGATGATTAGTCTTTTTCATCAATCTAGGACGAGCCTGCTCTATGTAGTCCAGCATTGCTAAACTCGCAAATTGACCGAATGGGATAATTCGTTCTTTCCGACCTTTTCCCATAACTCGTATGATGGAATAATGAAAATCTACATCCTTAACCTGAATGGAAGTTAGCTCACTTACACGAATACCTGTCGCATATAACAGCTCTAATATAGCCATATTTCTCAATGATTTCAAATCATCCCCGGTATTCGCGTTAAATAACTGCATCAATTCTTCTTCATAGAAGAAATTAGGTAAACGAGATTCTTTTTTTGGATGATAAAGAGAACGAAATGCCCCATCATCAAATCCATACTGTCTATTTAGAAAGCGGAAGAAGGAGCGTATGGAGGATATTTTTCTAGAAATAGAAGCCCTTGCTCTTTTTTCGTCATACAACTTTGTTACATAAAGACGTGCATGTATATATTCAACACTCGCTAAATCATTAATTCCCTCCCCTTGCAAGAAGGTCAAAAAATCCAGCAGGTCTGATTCATATTCTCGCACTGTATGAACAGAGAAGTTCTTTTCAACTTGGATGTAAAGCATGAACTGTTCGAGTGCATCTTGGGACGAAACTAACATAGAAAGATTCACCACCAATAATTTATTAATAATTTTCTCAAATGACTGACACTTGTAATATAACGGATAAATTATTCTTTGTCATCTCTTACAAGTTTGTATCGTAAACCATCATTAATAAACATACATACTGACACTATACCTATCTTTGTAAGATAGCAAGTGTAATTAGTTATATTTTGAGAAAATCTCCATACAAAATAATAAAACATGTCTAAGCAAGCATTTTATCTACAAAAAGAAAAAGCCTCTAAGAGTATAACAACTTTTAGAGGCTTTTGGCAATTAAATTGTTTGTGAATTCACAAAATTATGAATCACGCTTATTGCGCGTGTTGCATGCATTTCAGCGCGCTCCGGTTTTGAACGGCGACCTGGTGGTAATTCAGGGAAAATACCAAAGTTAACGTTCATTGGTTGGAAGTTTTTCGATTGCGCTTCTGTTATATAACGCGCCATACTTCCTAACGCCGTTTCGAATGGGAAAGTAATTGGCTCTTGTCCCAATGCTAAACGAGCTGCATTTATTCCGGCTATTAATCCACTTCCAGCTGATTCAACATACCCTTCAACACCCGTCATTTGACCTGCAAAGAAAATATTCTTTTGTTCACGAAGTTGATATGTTTTCTCTAATACTTTTGGTGAATTAATAAAAGTATTTCTGTGCATAACACCATAACGTACAATTTCCACGTTTTCTAATCCTGGGATTAGCTGTAATACTTCTTTTTGAGGGCCCCATTTAAGATGTGTTTGGAAACCAACAATATTATAAAGAGTACCAGCAGCATCATCCTGGCGAAGTTGTACTACGGCATATGGACGTTTCCCTGTTTTCGGATCTTCAAGTCCGACTGGCTTCATTGGGCCAAATAACATTGTTTTCTCTCCACGAGCTGCCATAACTTCGATTGGCATACAGCCCTCAAAGTAGATTTCTTTCTCGAATTCTTTTAAAGGTACTACTTCCGCTTCGATTAATGCTTGACGGAAACGATCAAACTCTTCCTTCGTCATTGGGCAGTTTAAATAAGCCGCTTCTCCCTTATCATAACGAGATTTTAAATAAACCTTATCCATATCTATACTATCTTTTTCAATAATTGGTGCAGCAGCATCATAAAAGTATAAATAATCCAGACCTGTTAAACCTTGAATTTTTTCAGCCAAAGCCTTCGAAGTTAAAGGGCCTGTAGCAATAACTGTTATACCTTCAGGAATTTCAGTCACTTCTTCATGAATAACCTCCACCAATGGATGATTTTTCACTGCCTCTGTCACATAACCTGCAAACTCATGACGGTCTACTGCTAATGCTCCTCCAGCAGGTACAGAACATTGGTCTGCTGCCTTTAAAATGACAGAATCTAAAATACGCATTTCTTCCTTAATAACACCTACAGCATTTGTTAAGCCATTTGCACGTAGCGAATTAGAACAAACAAGCTCTGCAAATTTATCTGTATGGTGGGCAGGCGTTTGCTTTACTGGACGCATTTCATAAAGTCTTACTTTCACACCGCGTTTTGCTATTTGCCAAGCTGCTTCACTACCTGCCAGACCCGCTCCTATTACATTTACTACTTGTTCAGTCATGATTTTACCATCTTCCTATCATTGTGTTGGTGCTTCTTCATAATCACATTTTGTACATTGAATTTGGACACCTTTTTTAATCTTTTTCTCTACTAATAATGCACTACATTTCGGACACGGTCTACTAATTGGTTTGTCCCAAGATACAAATTCACATTCCGGATATTGATTACATCCGTAGAATAGACGCTTCGTTTTACTTTTACGCTCCACAATTTCGCCCGTTTCACACGATGGACATTTTACACCAATAGGTTTCATAATAGCTTTTGTATTTCTGCAATCTGGGAAATTTGAGCAAGCCATAAATTTACCATATCTACCTAGCTTATAGACCATTGGTGATCCACAAAGCTCACAATCTTCTCCAGCCGGCTCATCTTTTATTACTACTTTTTCCATAGCCTCATCTGCATATTTAACATGGACTTCAAAGTCTTTATAAAACTCTTCCACAATATTCTTCCACTGACGACTACCTTCTTCAATATCATCTAAATCTTGTTCCATTTGTGCAGTGAATTCGATATTTATGATATCTGGGAAAAATTCTAGTACGAGTTGGTGTACGATTTCGCCTAGCTCTGTTGGCATAAAGCGTTTTGCATCTAACACAACATAGCCACGGCGCTGAATTGTATCGAGGGTCGGTGCATATGTGGACGGGCGACCTATACCTAATTCTTCCATCGTTTTAACAAGTCGCGCCTCTGAATAGCGTGGTGGTGGCTGTGTAAAATGCTGCTTAGGTTCAATTTCAAGCGATTTTACTTGATCACCAATTTCCATCTCAGGTAAAAGCTTTGTCGTTTCCTCCGTTTGATCGTCGGTACCTTCGATATAAAGCTTCATAAACCCTGCAAATTTAACTTGTGAGCCGTTCGCACGGAATAAAACATCTCCATTTTGAAGATCTACCGCCACAGTATCAAGTATAGCCGGGGCCATTTGACTTGCAATAAAGCGCTCCCAAATCAAGCGATATAAACGCAACTGATCACGACTAAGGACTGCCTTTAATTCCTCTGGTGTTCTCATCGTACTTGTTGGACGAATTGCCTCATGGGCGTCCTGCGCATTTGAAGCCTTTTTCGTCGGCTTTATTTCTGTTGCAATATACTCTTTTCCATACTTTGACTCGATGAAAGCAATTGCTTCTGTTTTTGCCGTTTCAGAAATACGTGTGGAATCGGTACGCATATAAGTGATTAACCCGACTGTTCCCTCTTTTTTACCAATATCAATACCTTCATATAATTGCTGTGCAAGCATCATCGTCTTCTTTGCTCGGAAATTTAATTTTCGCGCTGCTTCTTGTTGTAACGAAGATGTTGTAAAGGCTGGTGCAGCATTTCGTTTACGCTCTTTTTTAGAAACATTAACAACATTAAAGTCTGTCCCTTTGACATCTTTTAAAATGGTCTTTACTTGTTCCTCATTTGTTAGCTTAATTTTCTCTTTGCCATTTCCATAGTAAAGTGCATCAAACGATTTTTTACCTTTTTCAAAAGTACCTTCAATCGTCCAATATTCTTCTGGTTGGAAGTTTTTAATTTCATTTTCGCGATCAATAATCATACGCAGCGCTACAGATTGTACACGACCTGCTGATAAACCCTTCTTCACCTTTTTCCAAAGAATTGGGCTGATGTTATAACCAACAAGTCTATCTAATATACGTCTTGTTTGCTGTGCATCTACTAAATCCATGTTAATAGGACGTGGGTTTTTAAAAGACTCAATAATCGCATCTTTCGTAATTTCGTTAAATACAACTCGACAATCCGAGTTTATATCGATATTTAATGCAGTCGCAAGGTGCCAAGCAATCGCTTCTCCCTCTCGGTCTGGATCGGCTGCTAGATAAACTTTCTTAACCTTTTTAGCCGCAGATTTTAATTCCTGTAAAACAGGTCCTTTACCACGAATCGTTATATATTTAGGTTCAAAGTTATTTTCAGCACTCACACCCATTTGGCTACGTGGAAGATCTCGTACGTGTCCAACTGATGCTTTCACCTTATATTTTTTTCCCAAATAACGTTCAATTGTTTTTGCTTTTGCTGGTGATTCTACAATCACTAAATAATCCGCCATCTATGTCTCCCCCTTAGCGAGGTCTTTTACTAAATTTTTAAGTTACCTGTTGCAAAATGTATAACAGATTTTAAGATAATGCAACTTTTTTTCAATTTTTGTTAGAAAACAGGTCCAGTGTTTCAACGATTTGATGACCATTCATTACTGGAATCGCTCCATCCACAAGTAATTGATTGGTACCCCTGGACTGTGTTGCATCAATAGGTCCCGGTACTACAAATACATCCTTCCCCTGCTCTAACGCAAGCTCTGTTGTAATAAGCGTACCACTTTTTAACGCTGCTTCTGTAACAACTAACGCTTGAGCTAAACCACTAATGATTCGATTACGCATAGGGAAATGCCATTTTTCGGGCTTCATATACGGAGGATACTCAGTTATTAATAACTGTTGATTTGCCATTTCCTTCGCCAATATTTGGTTTTCTCTTGGATAGAGATAATTAAAACCATGCCCAAGCACAGCCATTGTGTGCCCACCCATATCGATTGTTGCCCTATGTGCCATTGTATCAGCGCCTCTAGCTAGCCCGCTTACGACCGTATACCCACATTGAACAAGTGATGGGAGAATTAGGTCTAATGCTCTTTTCGAATACGCTGTAGCCTTCCTAGAGCCTATAATAGCTATCTGTTTCTTGTTTGTTAACAGGGAATACTGACCTTTCACATACAATACAGTAGGAGGACTGGATATTTCAAATAATTGCGCCGGGAAATAGGGATGATAAAAAGGGATGGGGAAAATATCGGCCCGTGCATAAGCTTCTTCAAACGGGATTGTCATAATTTGTCGAAAGCTTTGAGAAATTTGCAATGCTTTATGTGGCGATATTTGTAAAACATTTGCTATTTCATCATAATGAGCTTCTTCAAAAGTGTTTAAAACGTTCACTGGGGACAATAATCGTTGAAGTTTTTGAAGAGGTAAAGGATATACATAATGCAAAGCTAGTAATCTCTGTGTATCTACTGCAAGGATCATTCTACAAACCTCCTTTATAATAGAAGAAAGTAAATGACCGCAAGATGATTTGAACACAACTTCGTGATGTAATTTCCAGTACAGTAAATAGGAATTTGTTTAATGAAGGAAGATAAACAGTCTATAAATAAGGAAAAGATGTAGCCACTATGTGCTACATCTTCCATTTTAATGGGTTTTACACTTTTCGTATAGCCCTTTTTCTTTAATTACTTTAATCAGTGTTTCACCAATAACAGATGGTGTTTCTGCTACTTCAATGCCTGCCGCATTCATAGCTTTAATTTTCTCAGCAGCTGTTCCTTTACCGCCAGAAATGATAGCACCAGCATGCCCCATACGTTTGCCTGGAGGTGCAGTTTGTCCACCAATAAAGCCAACGACAGGTTTCGTCATATTCGCTTGAATCCATGCAGCTGCTTCTTCCTCAGCTGTACCACCGATTTCACCAATCATAACTACTGCATAAGTTTCTGGGTCATTATTAAACGCTTCAAGAACATCGATGAAGTTTGTACCATTTACAGGGTCTCCACCGATCCCAACAGCTGTTGTTTGACCAATACCAGCTTGTGTTAATTGATGCACTGCTTCATAAGTTAATGTACCTGAACGAGATACAACTCCTACATGGCCTTTTGTATGGATATAACCAGGCATGATACCGATTTTACATTCATCAGCTGTAATAACACCTGGACAGTTTGGACCTACAAGGCGAGTCTTTTTGCCTTCCATGTAACGTTTAACCTTCACCATATCAAGAACAGGAATATGTTCTGTAATACAAATTGTTAATTCTAATTCAGAATCAACAGCTTCTAAGATTGCATCTGCTGCAAATGGAGCAGGAACATAGATAACTGAAGTTGTCGCGCCTGTTGCAGCTACAGCTTCTGCCACTGTATTGAAAACAGGAACACCTTCGATTTCAAGTCCACCTTTACCTGGTGTTACACCTGCTACGATTTTAGTACCATACTCAAGCATTTGCTTCGTATGGAAAAGAGCTGTTTCGCCCGTAATCCCTTGTACAATTACCTTCGTATCTTTGTTAATAAATACAGCCATTGTTCTCCCTGCCTTCCTTAGCCTACTAGTCCCACAATTTTTTGTGCACCGTCAGCCATTGAATCCGCTGCAACGATGTTTAAACCAGATGCATTTAAAATTTCTTTTCCAAGTTCTACATTTGTACCTTCTAAACGTACAACTAATGGCACAGCTAAACCGATTTCTTTTGCAGCTGTCACAACGCCTTCAGCGATAATGTTACATTTCATAATTCCGCCAAAAATGTTTACAAAAATGCCTTTTACGTGTGGATCAGAAAGGATAATTTTGAAAGCTTCTGTTACTTTTTCAGCTGTTGCACCGCCCCCTACATCAAGGAAGTTGGCCGGGCTACCGCCGTAGTAGCTAATTGTGTCCATAGTCGCCATAGCAAGACCAGCACCATTAACCATACAGCCAATGTTACCATCTAAAGAAATATAGCTTAAATCATATTTTGACGCTTCAATTTCTTTTGGATCTTCTTCATCGAAATCGCGTAATTCGACAATATCTTTATGTCGGTATAATGCATTCGCATCAAAATTGAACTTAGCATCTAGTGCCACTACTTCGCCTTGTCCAGTAACAACAAGTGGATTAATTTCAACAATTGATGCATCTTTGTCGATAAATGCTTGATATAAACCTAACATTAATTTAACAGCTTTCCCTACAAGGTTTGCTGGAATATTCATATTAAACGCCATACGACGTGCTTGGAAACTTGTTAATCCAACAACTGGATCAACTACTTCTTTGAAGATTTTTTCCGGATTTGTTTCCGCTACTTCTTCAATATCCATACCGCCTTCTTCAGATCCCATCATTGTAACGCGGGAAGTTGCACGGTCTAAAACTAAACTTAAATAGTATTCTTTTTGGATATCAGAACCTTCTTCAATGTACAAGCGTTTTACTTCTTTTCCCTCAGGACCTGTTTGATGAGTCACTAAAATTTTCCCTAATAATTCTTTTGCGTACGTACGTACCTCGTCAAGGTTTTTAGCGATTTTTACACCACCTGCTTTACCGCGTCCACCTGCATGAATTTGCGCCTTGACTACAGTTACATTAGAGCCAAGTTCCTTCGCTACTTTCACTGCTTCATCAGGGGAAAAAGCAACTTTTCCGTTTGGTACAGCTACACCATATTTTCTCAGAATCTCTTTCCCTTGATATTCATGGATATTCATAATACATCCTCCCATCAAACATTTGCATAAAATTGTTTTACTAACATAGTCTATTCTAACGAAACATTCTGATAAAGTCTACACTTTGTCTTTTGTTCGAATTTTCTCTATTATTATGACATATTCTTCTATTTTGTGTACTAAAACAGCTTGTAAAATAATCAGAATACTTCATTTTTTCTATATTTTCGAGCATGTTCTTGATCTAAACGATAAATAAAAGCAAAGACCTCTGCCACAGCCTGATATAATTCCTCAGGGATAGACTCATTTAAATCTAATTGACCAAGCAACTGCACAAGGTTAGGATCCTCATAAATCGGCACATTATGCTCACTTGCTCTTGCCAAAATGTTCTCGGCAATTTTCCCTTTTCCCTTTGCTACAACAGTCGGACTATCGAATTGACCGAGTTTATAAGTTAGCGCAATTGCCTCTTTACGGGTAAATTTTTCTTCGCTCATACGCGGATATCCACCCCACTCTGTTCCTCTTGCTGTTCTACTACAGGACTATTTTTGACCGCCTGCCCCTTGTCAAATTGTTTCATAAAAATGCCTGATAGTTGATAATTTTTTTCTGCCAACCCTATTTTTAATGCTGCTTTTAGTGGTTCTGCAAGCGATTGAATCTCCAGATGTTCATTAAAGACCGTTACTGTAACTACTCGATTTTGAACCTGCATATCAATGACCGTTTCTTGCATGGATGCCATTTGTAAATAAAATAATACCCTTGCATAGTTGGCATCAATTTTACCATCATCCTTCATGCGACCATTCCATTGCAATGTAGCATCCATTCTCTTACCGAAAAATTCAAGCGGAACTTGCATAATCAATTGATGTTGGTGTCCATTTTCGCCTGATGATAGCTGCATCCCATTCATTCGTGTCATTAGCATTTCTGCCGCTTCCTTCAATTGCGGTGTCATATTAGTTTCCTGCAATAATGTATGAAGCTGCGGTTTTAATTGATGTGCAATCATTTGTAAATCCGCTGATTTGTTTCCGAGTGTCGCCTCATAGCTAATCCCTAAATTTTTTAATACTGTTTTCATCGCATGCTCCATTGCCTTACTATCCATCGAATTTTGTACAAGAGCGTCTGCTTGTGTCACTATTTGTTGAATGAAGGGCTGTGAAGAAGCGATGCTATTTTTTACAAGATTACGCATAAAGGCTTCATTTTGTAAGGGAGAAGCTACCTCTTGCTTCAATAAGGACAATAGATGATCTTTTACTGCCAGTCCTTTTATATCCTGTGTAAATAAATGATTGGACGTATTTTGAGAAAAGGCTTTTAATAATTGATCTTGCATTTGTTTAGCAAAAATATCTACTGTTTGCTTTGTGACAGGTAATTGATTAAAACGATCAATCAACTGATTAATCTGTTGCTTTTGATCATTTGTTAAAAATTGTTGATTTGTTGTCCAAGATTTAAGCTGTTCGATCAGTTGAGCGGCATTTTCAGGCTTCGTTGTTAGGATAGACTGAACGACTTGACCCGCTTGCTGCATTTGCTGAGCAGTTTTTCCCTCATTCATACTCGACCAATTTTGCAATGTTGCCTGATTCGGAATTATCCCCGACTCCTTTAAGATCGACAAGGCTTGCATTTTTTCACTAGTTGTAGCAGCATTATTTGTTAAACTTTCTAGAACTTTTGCAAGAACCACGCTACCCGTTTCCACTTCAAATGGCTTTGCAATTGCTTGTAATTGTTGCATTAGATTTTGTTTAAGCTGTTCAGGCAAGGCTGTATCTTTTGCTAGAAGCTGTGCAAAGTTTTCCATAATAGCCGCCATACCAGAAGTCTTTTGTCCACTCATTAGCGCTTGAAACACTTCATTAGTCATGGGCATTTTAAGCTCTATCATTTTTTGAATCGTTTGCAAAGCATCTATTCTAGATATACCCTCTGGTAATGCCTTTAACCACATTTCAGCTTGTAAAAGTTGATCTTTTGAAATCGGTAGCTCTGCCTTCATAAAATGTCCTAATAATTGCTGCATCTCTGCAGATTTAGGTAAATTCATAGACTCTAATAGCTGATTAATTTGTTGGCTTGGTGAAGTGGTTGGCGTCATAGGCCCTGACACCACTTTCAATTCTGCTTGTGGATCCGTTCCTGTTACCTGAAAAAAATGGGCATCTCCAGCTTTTAATGGAACTTCAAGTTTAGCTATAAATTTTTGATTTCCTACTTGTATCTCTGCCATTTGATCAGGGTATAATTTCTTAATCGTTCCATGAAATACTTGTCCCTGTTTTAAAGACTGCGGTTGATTATTTGCAGTTATTGGGTTTTGTTGCATTTGTATCGGATTAAATGATGTGGCTGTCATATATATACTCCTTTCATCAATTACTCCTTCGGTAATTGGTGCTAACGTATTATTCAAACATGGATTTAATCGGTTCGAACGATTTACGATGGTGAATCGTTGGTCCGTATTCTTCTAGTGCTTTTAAATGCTGCTTTGTACCGTAGCCTGCATGTTGTGCAAAACCATACATTGGAAAATCTTTATCTAATTGTTCCATGTAATCATCTCGGGCTGTTTTAGCTAGAATGGAGGCTGCTGCTATTGCTAAGCTTTTGGCATCCCCTTTAATGATGGAATCCTGAGGTATAGCCATAGGTAATGTCATGGCATCTACTAAAACGTAATCAGGTTTTCTCGATAATGATTCCACACTTGCCTTCATAGATTGTTTGGTCGCCTCATAAATATTAAGTTCGTCTATTTGTTGAGCCGGTTGGAAGTGAATAAAATAGCTAATGGCATGTTCTTTAATTAAAGCAGCAAAGGCATTTCGTTTATCCTTCGATAATTGCTTAGAATCATTCAAACCAACAAGAGCCTCACTATTTGTTGGCAAAATTACAGCTGCTGTAACGACTGGCCCCGCTAGAGGACCACGCCCCGCTTCATCTACACCTGCAATTAATACATCTATTCCCCCATAGCTTAAATCAAATGCCACTTTTGCTTGATGTTCCTGAAGTAATTGGTGCTTTTTTTCTTGTTTCTTTTGCCAAGAAAGCCAAGCCTTTTGGACACCTATTCGTTCATCTTCTACAATACCAGACATCCACTCTTGCCATTCTTCCGCATCTTTTAATGCAACTGTAATTTCTTTAATACTTCTCATTTCTTACTCCTTCTTGCCTCTACTTATTAAACCTATATCAATTCCAGTAATTATGTAGCTTCATATTTTTCCTCTATATAATTATTATCGGTAGGAAATTTCATTCCTAAAAGAAAAACTGCCACAAAGAAGGTGTGACAGTTTCCAATACTTTTTATTGTTCTGATTCTTTTTCTAATTGTTCATCAACAAAATCAAATGTTAATTTGCCTAATTGCAAGCCTCGAATATCTCGAACGATTAGTTGAGCTACTTGATCATAATCAATTTCTCCACCTGTGCCAAACACGCGTCGAAGTTTTCCAATATGGTCAAATGTTTCAACCAAATCTTCATGGACCAACTCAAAGCCGTAACGCTCCTCCATACGCTTTGGATAATGAACTGATAGGAAACGTAAGCCGTATACTGCTAAGTCTTCCATGTTTGTAATGGTGTCTTTAATAGCTCCTGTTAAAGCTAATTTAAAGCCCACTTCTTGATCTTCGAATTTTGGCCATAAAATCCCTGGTGTATCTAATAGCTCAAGTTCTTTCCCGACCTTAATCCATTGCTGTGCTTTTGTTACACCCGGTGTATTTCCCGTTTTAGCAATATTTTTTTTTGCCAAGCGATTAATCAGTGTTGATTTCCCAACATTTGGTATTCCAACAATCATTGCACGAATAGCTCTAGGCTTCATCCCTTTTGCTTTCATGCGATCAAACTTTTCTTTTAATATTTCCTGTGCTGCCTTCGTTACTTGTTGTAAGCCTTTACCCTCAAGTGAGTTAATGGCTACTGCTTTATGACCACGCTGCGCAAAATAATCTACCCATTTGCGCGTTTCTTGCTCGTCTGCCATATCTGCCTTATTCAAAATTAAAAGACGAGGTTTTTGATTGATGACTTCGTCGATCATTGGATTACGAGACGATAAAGGTAAACGTGCGTCTATTAACTCAAATATAATATCAACAAGCTTTAATTTTTCTGTTACTTCACGTCGGGCCTTTGCCATATGCCCGGGAAACCATTGAATTGTCACTGCTGTGCCTCCTAAACTAAAAGAAAAAGGGAGTTCATGAACGCTCCCTTTCTTGCATTACTTTACAATTTTTATGTCATTAAACGGCCAGAAAATCAAACTTGTGTTGCCGATGATTTCCTTTTGATCTACAAGACCAATATGTCGACTGTCTTTACTATTTCGACGATTATCCCCCATGACAAAAACATACCCTTTTGGAATCTCATCTAAAGAAACATCGATGTCTTTTAAGGTAAAGTCTTCTGTTAATGTTCCCCCTGTGATTTGAGCTTTATAAGCATCTAAATAGGGCTCATCAATTGGCTCACCGTTGATATATAATTGATCGTCTTTATATTCCAGTGAATCTCCTGGCAATCCAATTACACGTTTAATGTAATTTTTTTGTTCAGGCGCATGAAATACAACAATATCAAAGCGTTTTGGTTCACCTATTTTATAACCAATTTTATTCACAATCATGCGGTCGCCATCTTCAAGGGTTGGCATCATGGACTCACCATCAACTGCAATTGGTGTAAATAAAAAATATCGTATGATTGCAGCAATCGCAAATGCAATTAATAGCGCTTTTGTCCATTCCCATAATTCATTCTTTTCTTTCACCTGTTTTTCCATTGAGAAATGCCCCCTTGTCTAACACTATTTTAGTTGATAGGGAATTAAGATGACAAGCAAAAAGAAAAGGAGCTTGCGTACAAGCCCCTCACTTTTAAGTCATAATTATCGAATTTCTTTAATACGAGCAGCTTTACCACGTAGGTTACGTAGGTAGTAAAGTTTAGCACGACGTACTTTACCACGACGTATAACTTCTAAGTTAGCGATTTTTGGTGTGTGTACAGGGAATGTACGCTCAACACCTACACCGTAAGAAATTTTACGAACTGTGAAAGTTTCGCTAATACCGCCACCACGACGTTTAATTACTACACCTTCGAAAAGCTGGATACGTTCACGAGTACCCTCTACTACTTTCACGTGTACCTTAACAGTATCACCAGGACGGAAAGCAGGTAGATCAGTGCGAAGTTGAGATTTTGTAATTTCTGTAATAATGTTTGACATTGTTTTCTCTCCTTAGACAGATGCTCTTGCACGCAATCTATGCCACAGCGGAACACCGTAATTCAGTACTTCACATAGAAGTACAGATTAAATGTTATCATAAATATACTAGGCAATCAAGCATCTTGTTGATTGTTTTTAAGTTTTTCTAAATACAATTTTTGCTTGTCAGTTAAAGGATATTGATCAAGTAAATCAGGACGACGTTCAAAGGTTCTTTTCAACGATTGTTCCTCACGCCATTGCTCAATTTTTGCGTGATTGCCCGATAATAAAACATCTGGCACCTTCATTCCTCGAAATTCTGCCGGTCGAGTATAATGAGGATGCTCTAAGAGACCAGTTGAAAAGGAATCTTGTATATGTGAATCTTCTTGCCCTAATACACCTGGTAATAGGCGTACAACACTATCGATAACCGTCATTGCTCCTAGTTCTCCACCAGTTAAAACGAAATCTCCAATAGAAATTTCATCTGTTACAAGGTGTTGGCGTATACGTTCATCATAGCCTTCATAGTGACCACATAAAAAGACTAATTCCTTCTCTTGTGATAATTCTTCTGCTTTTTTTTGGGTAAATCGTTCTCCCTGAGGGCACATTAAAATGATGCGTGGTTGTTTTCCTGCACTGATTGCCTCTACAGCGCTAAACATCGGCTCAGGCTTTAAAACCATGCCTGCTCCTCCACCATATGGATAGTCGTCAACTTGATTGTGCTTATTTCCCGAAAATGTACGGATGTCCGTTACCTCCAGCTTGACCGCATTTTTTTCTTGAGCTTTCTTTAAAATAGAAGCTCCAAAAACACCAGAGAACATATCAGGAAAAAGGCTCAGCACATGGATATTCATCATAATAAACCTTCCATTACGTGAATGACAACTTTCTTTTCATCCACATCAATTTCTTTCACGATATCTTCTATATAAGGGATATAATGCTCTTTCTTCGAGCCTTTAACCACCCATACATCATTAGCACCTGTTTGTAGAATATCGTTCACAACACCTATTGTTTCGCCTTCTTCAGAAACAACTGTACAACCTATAATCTCATGGAAGAAGAATTCATTTTCTTCAAGGAGATCGTCAGTCATTTGATCTTTTGTCACTTTTAACAAACCTTCTTTAAATGGCTCGACCAAATTGATGTTATTCATACCTTCAAATGTTAATAAAATAAAGTTTTTATGACGACGCACAGATTGAATCGTTACCCAAGTTGGTTTTTTATCGTCCTTTTTAAAGGCAGCAAGCTTATTCCCTACCGCAAAACGTTCTTTTTCAAAGTCTGTTGTCGATAATATACGCACTTCTCCTCGAATACCGTGTGTATTGACAATTCGACCTACATTAAACCATTCCATTCAACTATCACCTCATTCAAAACGTACTACTCTCTCCCATTGCATTTATTCTCTTACTCTTCTCGTAATAATAAGCAAATTCACTTTGAAAGAATGTAGGTTCACCTAAGACAATCAATTGTCTCGTCCATATTAATATAATCAATTGTCTATAGCTATAATCTTTGTTAAAGCTATATGCCCTGTTTGTCCAAAATAAAAAGAACAACCCTAGGTGAAATAAAGAAAAAAGGAAGGAACCTACAAGCTCCCTCCTTCTTAGTCCAGACATTACGCTTCATGCTAAAGGCCACTTCGAATTCCTAAGCGACATGTAAACACACCTATCAGGACTCAATTGTACTCGTTGCAAGAGCGCGAAAATCTTTTCTATTAATCCAATATATCGACGTAGGTCTTCTTTTGATGGTGACTACCTGCCGCTGAATAAACAATTGTACGAATCGCTTTCGCTACTCGCCCTTGCTTGCCTATGACTTTCCCTCGATCCTCTGGATGAACAAAAAGTTTATAAACAATTCGATTTGCATTTTCATCCGTCTCAATACGAACTTCTTCTGGATAATCGACTAACGGTAAAACGATTGCTTCAATCAGCTGCTTCAAAGACGTCGCCCCCGATTATTTACTGAATTTTTGGTTATGGAATTTTTCCATGATACCTTGTTCTGAGAACAGGTTACGTACTGTATCTGATGGTTTTGCACCGTCAGCTAACCATTTAAGAGCTTTCTCTTCATCAATGTTTACAGTAGCTGGTTGAGTTAGTGGGTTGTAAGTACCAACTGTTTCGATTTGACGGCCGTCACGTGGTGAACGAGCGTCTGCAACTACGATACGATAGAAAGGAGATTTTTTAGCTCCCATACGTTTTAAGCGAATTTTAACTGCCATTTTAATAGCACCTCCGAATAAGTTTCACACAAGATAGTATATTATCAATGTTTAGGTTGTTTGTAAAGTGTTTTTTCTTAACACCTAAAAATTATTATTTAAACAATGAATCAAAGCCAGGTAATTTCATTTTTTTCTTGCCCTTACCACTAGCCATTCCAGTCATTTGCTTCATCATTTTTTTCATTTCATCAAATTGCTTAATCAGACGATTCACCTCTTGAATAGAAGTCCCTGAACCTTTAGCAATACGCTTTTTACGGCTACCATTAATCAATTCAGGATTCGTCTTTTCTGCAGGCGTCATCGAGTAAATAATAGCCTCTACACGTCCCATTTGCTTATCGTCAACTTTGACATTATCTAAGCCTTTGATTTTGTTTGCACCAGGGAGCATCTTTAAAATTTCATCTAGAGGTCCCATTTTTTTAACTTGCTGCAATTGCTCCACGAAATCATCAAATGTAAAGGTTTGAGTCTTGAATTTTTCTTCTAACTCTTTGGCTTTTGCTTCATCTACATTGGCTTGGGCCTTTTCGATCAGCGATAGAACGTCTCCCATACCTAAAATACGAGACGCCATACGTTCAGGATGGAAAGGTTCTAGCGCATCCATTTTCTCGCCCATACCGACAAACTTAATTGGTTTCTGCGTTACAGAACGAATAGATAATGCCGCACCACCACGAGTATCACCATCAAGTTTCGTTAACACAACCCCTGTAATACCAATAGCCTCATTAAAGCTTTCTGCTACGTTTACAGCATCTTGACCTGTCATTGCATCAACAACAAGGAAGACCTCATCTGGCTCTTTTAATGCGCGAATATCTTTTAATTCTTGCATCAAATCCTCATCGATATGCAAACGACCGGCCGTATCGATAATTACGACATCATGATGCTCTTCTTTTGCCTTTTCAATTGCCTGACGTGCAATCTCTACAGGGGAAATATCAGTGCCTAACGAAAAAACTGGTAATGAAAGTTGTTTACCTAATGTTTCTAATTGTTGAACAGCTGCTGGACGATAAACGTCGGCTGCCACTAACAATGGTTTACGATTATATTTTTTCCGTAGAACATTTGCCAATTTACCTGAAGTTGTCGTTTTCCCTGCCCCTTGGAGGCCGACCATCATAATAACAGTTGGAGGCTTCGTATTAAATTTAATTGGGCTTTGCTCGCCACCCATTAATTCTGTTAATTCGTCTTGTACAATTTTAATAACTTGTTGACCTGGTGTTAAGCTTTGCATAACATCGACGCCAACAGCGCGTTCACTAACCTTTTTTACAAATTCCTTGACTACTTTTAAGTTAACATCCGCCTCAATTAAAGCAAATCGGACTTCACGCATCATTTCTTTGACGTCTTGCTCCGATACTTTCCCTTTGCCCTTAATTTTCTGGATCGTTCCTTGGAGTCGTTCCGCTAATCCTTCAAAAGCCATTGCTTTCGCCTCCTAATCCCATTCTTTCAGCTGTTCGATAAGCGCTAACTGCTCTTCAGCCGTCATACTTTGTTCTGTTATCCCCATAGTTAGCTGTGAAAGCATTTGGGTACGTTGTTGAAATTTTTCAAGTAAACATAATTTTTCTTCATATTCCTCAAGCATTGCTTCTGTTCGACGAATATTATCGTAGACAGCTTGGCGTGACACACCATACGATTCAGCGATTTCACCTAGTGAGTGATCGTCCAAATAGTATAGTTCCATATAACTTCTTTGCTTATCTGTTAATAATGCTTGATAAAAGTCGAAGAGAAAGTTCATGCGTGTTGTTTTTTCAAGTAGCATCGAATGTTTCTCCTCCCGCTATTTAGTCATTTGTATCATAACGAAAAGCGCCCGTCTGTGTCAAGGTAATCTCCTTGTCTAAAAGCCTAATTTACTTACTTTTGGGCATTTCTTGCCTGTAGCTTGTATGACACTTTCCAACAAGTCAATTCAACTTATCACAGTCGAGCGTTTCTACTCCATAACACTCAGTGGATTGGTATCATATTTCTTAATATTAAGCATGGAGAGGCTAACCTAAAATGAAAGATCCATAAAAAACAAAACAAACATTCATCCCCTCCGATACATGAAGGAGATGAATGCTAAATCAAGATAAAATGACACTGCCAATTTCACTGTTATTCTTCATTATTTTGTAATTCTTTATCTAAACCGTCAGCAAATAATCCATAGACATATCGCTCTGCATCAAATGGCTGTAAATCGTCCATTTTCTCCCCAAGACCTACAAATTTCACAGGAATGTGTAATTTGTTACGGATTGCAAGCACAATACCGCCCTTAGCTGTACCGTCCAGCTTTGTTAAAACGATACCTGTCACATTCGTTACTTCTTTAAATGTTTGTGCTTGAACAAGGGCATTTTGACCAGTTGTAGCATCTAACGCTAATAACACTTCATGTGGAGCACTTGGGATTTCACGGGAAATGACACGATGTACTTTTTCAAGCTCGTTCATTAAATTCACTTTATTTTGTAAGCGACCAGCTGTATCACAAATTAACACATCTGCTTTTCTGTTTTTCGCAGCACGAATTGCATCATACATAACTGCTGCTGGATCAGAGCCCTCAGATTGTTTAATAACCTCACAGCCTACACGATCTCCCCATACTTGTAATTGATCAATAGCACCTGCACGGAATGTATCGCCCGCAGCTAAAACGACTGTTTTGCCTTGAGATTTTAGACGACGAGCAAGTTTACCAATTGTCGTTGTTTTCCCTACACCATTCACCCCAACAAATAGAATGACTGTCAGTTCACCATCAGGTTGCAGATTTAATTCAATTAAATCTTCTTCACCTTGCTCATAAATTTCTACAAGCTTTTCAGAAATTAAAGTTTGGATACCATTTGTATCTTTTATATTTTTACGTTGTACTTCGAAACGTAATTTATCCATAAGTTCCATGACTGTTTCAAAACCAACATCGGCCTGTAATAAAAGATCCTCTAATTCCTCAAAGAAATCCTCATCCACTTTACGATAACGCGCAACAAGGTCGTTGACTTTCGATGTAAAGGAATTACGTGTTTTTTCAAGACCCGCTTTAAATTTTTGCGTAATAGACCAAGCAGAAGGTTTTTTCTCCTCAGTTGGTTGTTCCTCAATAACTTGTACCTCTAGCTGCTCTTCTTCCTCAATTGGAGAAAGCTCTAGATCCTTTGTACCTTCGATGTCCGTCGATTGTTCGGATTCTTTAGTATCTTCAATTGGTGAGGATTGCTCGAATTGCTCAGAAGGTTCTTCAACAACAGTCTCAGTAGTGGCAGGTTCACTGCCTTCTTCTAATTCCTGTGGATGAGAAGCTAAATCATGTTCAGCGGCTTCTAGTTTTTCTTCGTCCGCTGGATTTCCCATCAATTTATCTTTTATACGTTTAAAAAAGCTCATCCTTATTTGCTCCTTTGCTCCGCAAGTACGGGTTCGTCTTCTAATTTTACTGATACAAGTTTCGATACGCCTGACTCCTGCATTGTTATACCATACAGGACATCCGCTCCCTCCATCGTTCCTTTACGATGTGTAATGACAATGAATTGTGTTTCACCACTAAACTTCTTTAAATATTGGCTGTATCGCACAACATTTGCTTCATCTAGGGCCGCCTCCACTTCATCGAGAATACAGAATGGGACAGGTCTTATATTTAAGATGGAGAATAATAAAGCAATCGCCGTTAGCGCACGTTCACCACCAGAAAGTAAACTTAAGTTTTGTAATTTTTTCCCTGGAGGCTGAGCAACAATGTCAATTCCAGTTTCTAGTAAATTTTCCGGATCAATTAGCACTAAATCGGCTTGCCCTCCACCAAACAATTCACGGAATACACGTCTAAATTGTTCGCGGATCGCATAGAATGTTTCGCTAAAACGCATTGTCATTTCTTCATCCATTTCTTTAATGGCTTCATGCAATGTTTCTTGCGCCGCAAGTAAATCCTCTCGCTGTTCAGTTAAGAAAGTATGTCGTTCAAGCACTCTATCATATTCTTCAATCGCGCTTAAATTAACAGGTCCTAGCTCTTCAATTGATTTTTTAAGCAGTTTAACACGTCGACGTACAAATTCCTCATCTTCTATAGCTTGTGCTTCTTCTTCTGCCTCTTCAAATGTTAACTGATAATTCTCCTCGAGCTGAGCTGTGAAATTGTCCATTTCAAATTCGACACGATTTCGTTTCAATTCATTTGCACGTATCGCTTCAAGATACCCTTTATGGATACGTTGTAATTCCTTCAGCTGAACCTCTAACGAAGAAAGTTCATCCTGTTGCCCTACTTTTTCCTCTTTTTTCTGAGAAATTACCTCTTGTAGCGCATCTCTTCTGGTCTTCCATGACAACACCTGTTCATCGACCTCTTCATCACTTAAATAATTTGTCGATTCATCAGATTGAAGCCACGATATTTCCTGAGAAATATTTTCGACTTTTTGTTGAGCTTTGTTTAATTGTAGGGCTAAGTCAGCTGTAGCTATTTGAACTTGTGACATTTGTTCTTGCATAACAGCTAATTGTGAGCGTTTTTCTGCCAATTGCTCACGTAATACATCTTTCTCTGTCTCACTTTGTAGCTTAACTTTACTTAATTGCTCAACAGTTTCATTGATTTCGATTAATTCTCCTGCAAGCGCACTTAAACGTTCCTCTGCTTCTTGCTTTTGAGCCAATAATGATTCTTCTCGTGTTTTAACATCCTGTGTTTCAGTCGAAGCAAAGGTTACTCTAGCCGATAAGCTTTTTTCTACAGCCTCTAGCTCACGTAAACGACCTGCCTGCTGCATCTCATCTTTTCGTAATTGGTCCCCTTCAAGCTTCAATAGCTCTACTTGATCTCGAAGTGTTGCTAGCTTTTCTTTTTCCGTTGCAACAGCCTGTTCTGCACCATAAATAGAAGCTTGCAATGACTCTAACTTAAGAATTAAACCATCTAATTCCGCTTTTCTTGTAAAGAGTGAAGATTGCTGTTTCAGGGCACCACCCGTTAATGAGCCCCCAGCATTAACAATATCCCCATCAAGTGTAACCACTCGATAACGGAACCCACATAATCTAGCAATTTGACTTGCACCTTCAAGATTTGCTGCCACAATGACATTGCCTAGAAGATTTTCAACAATCGTTCGATTATCTTCATTAAAAGTCACTAATGCATCCGCCATTCGAATAAATGCTGGGTGCTCAGTTGCTAATTGGATAGTCGCTAAATTAATTTTACGTGATTTCATTACCGTTTTCGGTAAAAAAGTAGCACGCCCAGCTCGCTTTTGCTTCAGCCAATGAATAGCCTGTTGAGCATGGCGTTCATTAGTTGTGACAATATGCTGAGAGGCAGCTCCTAAAGCCGTTTCTATTGCTTGTGAGTATTTCCCCTCAACCTGAATTAATTCAGCTACAGCACCCTCAATACCTTGTAATTCACCTTTATCTCGTGCTAGCAGTACTTCTTTAACCCCTTGGAAAAACCCTGAAAAGTCAGCTTCAAGCTCCGCTAACGTATCTTTTCTAGCTTTTAGTTGCTGCTGATGCTGATAAGCCTTATATAGCATATCTTGCTTTTCAGTAAAGGTAGAATTAACATTTTTCAACTGTATTTGTAAAGCTTCATATTGTTCTAGCTTTTCTTGTAAGTCATTTGTTGTTGAAGTATGTGCAGCTATTAGATGTTCTTTTTCAGCAACAATTTGCATAAGCTCTTGCCCAATTTCATCAGTTTGGTCGGACATTCGTGTTGCCATAGCTTTTTGTTGAGCCAACTGCTGATCGATATTTTTCAACTCATTTTTGATGGTCGCTTCTTCATTCAACGAATCGATATATCGGTTTTTTTGCTCCTCAATTTCTTGTTCGATTTCCGTTACGGAGCGATTTAAAGATTGCTCTAACTGTTTAATGCTTTGTTTTAGCACCGACACGGCTTGTTGTTTTTCAGAGAATACGTCTTTTTTCTCCTGCTCCTGCATAAACAGTGCCTCTACTTCTGCTTTGGCTTCTTGTAATGACGTATTCAGCTGCTGTAATTGATTGGACGCATTTTGACGCTTTTCAGCCATTAGCGCCTTTCGTCCATCCCAACGTTCTACCTCCATTGTTGCATTGACTAGGTCAGCTTGAGAAACATCCAAATATTCATCAAGTTCTTTTAATAGCTTGCGAATATTAGTTGTCTGTTTATCGAAAGTAGCAATATCTTGAGCTTGCTTTTGCTCTATCTCAGATAGGTTTGTGTACTCTTCTTTAAGCGCACGCAAAGACTGTGCACAATTATTAAAATCATGCACAAGAATGGCAATATCAAAATCTTTTAGCTCAGTAGACATTTGTACATAGTCTCTTGCACTAGATGCTTGCATTTCAAGCGGTCCAAGTCGACTGTCTAATTCATGGAGAATATCTAATACACGATATAAATTCTCATCTGTCTCAACAAGCTTATGCTCTGCTTTTTTCTTTCTTATTTTATACTTTAATACGCCAGCTGCCTCTTCAAAAATCGAACGACGGTCATCAGGTCGGCTATTTAAAATTTCATCGACACGACCTTGTGAAATTATAGAAAATGCCTCTTTTCCAAGCCCTGAATCCATAAACAAGTCCGTAATATCCTTCAGGCGACACTGCTGGTTATTTAATAAATATTCACTATCACCTGAACGGTATACGCGTCTTGTTACGCTGACTTCTGTATAGGAAAAAGCAAGTTGCTCGTCGGTATTATCTAATATTAGTGTTACCTCTGCAAAGTTGAGTGGCTTCCGAGAGTCACTCCCTGCAAAAATTACATCTTCCATCTTTGATCCACGTAACGACTTTGCCGATTGCTCACCAAGTACCCAACGTATTGCATCTGTGACATTACTTTTTCCACTGCCATTTGGTCCCACAACCGCTGTAACACCGGGTACAAAATCAATACCAATGCGCTCCGCAAATGATTTAAAGCCAATCACTTCTAGTCGTTTTAGGAACATCTATTAAGCCTCCTCTTTCGCAGCTTCTTCTCGCATCATACGCATCGCACATTGTGCAGCTTGCTGCTCGGCTTCTTTTTTCGATTTTCCCCGACCTATACCAAGCTCTTGTCCGTTCAGTAAGACGCTTGATACAAAGGTACGATTATGTGCAGGTCCTTTTTCATCAATGATTTCATAATGAAGAAGTCCATTATTCGTTTGCTGTACCATTTCTTGCAGTTGGCTTTTAAAATCCATCACATGCGAAAAAGCACCGACTTCTACTTTTGGGAACACGATACGTTCTAAAAATGACACGACCGTTTGTAAATCTTGATCTAAATATAGGGCACCTACAAATGACTCAAACACATCTGCAAGTAGTGCTGGGCGTTCCCGTCCACCTGTTAATTCTTCACCTTTTCCAAGTAAAACAAAGCGACCAAAGCCTAGTTCATTCGCGAAAATAACTAGAGATGGTTCACAAACAATGGATGCTCGTAACTTTGTTAACTCACCCTCGCTCATACTTGGGTATTTCTCAAAAAGATATTTAGAAACAGACAGTTCAAGTACTGCGTCTCCTAAAAATTCAAGACGCTCATTATCCGTAAATAACTTACGGCGATGCTCATTCACATAAGATGAATGCGTGAATGCTTGATACAATAAATTTTTATTAATAAATGTGATATTTAATTCATGCTGTAACAGCTCGAATTGATTGCGTACTTTTTCAGGAAGTACGCCAGATTTCTGCATAGTTCCTTTTCTTTTCATAGCCATTGAACAAATCTGCCTTCCTAATAGTTTCTACCGTTTTAGTGTACCTTTTTCAAAGCGTTTATGCAAAAGTATTTCGGCGTAAACACAATATTTTGGAAAATTATTAGAATATTTATTTCTAAAATCAATTAAGCCTTGGCACATTTGCGTCCGAATCGATCTTCGGAATAAAAATCCACTGTAAAATTGAAACAAAAAGGGGACGTCTATAGATCGTAAACCGATCTATTTCGTCCCCTTTGAATACATCTTGTCTATTAGATCTGCTTCATCTGTAAAGAAAAGCAGTAAACTATTTCTCCTTTATTCAACCAACCATAAATACCATTTGTATAATTACGATAACCATTACACCTATAAGGGTGATAAATTTCTGCTAAATAAAGTATAAACGAAATTAGTTTATTTTACTTTCGATGTATGAAATTGCAGAACCTACTGTTGAGATTTTTTCAGCATCTTCATCAGAAATTTCCATATCGAATTCGTCTTCAAGCTCCATTACAAGCTCAACTACGTCTAATGAGTCAGCACCTAAATCATCACGGAAAGAAGCTTCAAGTGTTACTTCGCTTTCTTCAACACCTAAACGGTCCACGATTACTTTTGTTACGCGTTCTAATACTGTAGACAAATGATTCACCTCCCCTCAAATGATTATACAAAAAATTAGCGCCTATGCCTAATTCAAATTACATGACCATACCACCGTCTATATGAAGTGTTTGTCCTGTCATATAGTTAGCATCATCAGATGCAAGGAAAACGACTGCCTTTGCAATATCTTCCGGTTGCCCTAGTTTCGCAAGTGGAATTTGTGTTAACATCCCTTGTTTAATATCTTCTGGTAACTGATCAGTCATTTCTGTTTCGATAAAGCCAGGTGCAATAGCGTTGACTAAAATATTACGTGACGCTAATTCCTTCGCAGTTGTTTTTGTTAACCCAATAACACCTGCTTTAGCTGCGACATAGTTTGCTTGACCCGCATTTCCAGCTACGCCAACAATCGATGAAATATTGATAATACGGCCGGCACGTTGCTTCATCATTTGGCGTGTTACCGCTTTGGTACATAGGAAAACACCTTTAAGATTCGTATCTAATACATCATCCCATTCATCTTCCTTCATGCGCATAAGTAAATTATCTCTTGTAATACCAGCATTATTCACTAAAATATCAAGGGAGCCAAATGTTTTCACAGCTGTATCCATTAATGCTGTCACTTCTTCTGTTTGAGAGACGCTAGCTTGTACAGCAATTGCCTCGCCACCGCCTTCTTGAATCATAGCAACAACTTCTTCAGCTTTTGCTTGCGAACCACTATAGTTCACGACAACTTTTGCACCCTCGTCAGCAAGCTTTAATGCAATAGCACGACCAATCCCTCGTGAAGCTCCTGTTACAACAACTACTTTTCCATCAAGTTTACGCATTGATTGACCACTCCTTTGACGCTTCTAAAACCGCTTCTAACGATGCCTCATCATAAACACAATAGGCAGCAACAGAGCGATCGATTTTTTTCAAGAGACCACTTAATACTTTACCTGGGCCACATTCAATAAAGACATCCACACCTTGTGCAATCATTTCTCGCATAGAGGCCTCCCATTGAACTGCACTATAAACCTGTTCAACAAGCTCTTGTTGAATGGCTGGAACATCCGTTAACTCCTTCGCCATAACGTTCCCTACAACAGGGATTTGCGGAGTAGCTAAAGTAACATCCGCCAACGCCGCTTTCAACTTCTCAGACGATGGTCGCATCAGCTCAGAATGGAATGGGCCACTTACAACTAATGGTATAGCACGCTTAGCCCCTGCTTCTTTTGCCGCGCTTGATGCCTTCTCAACACCCTCTTTTGTACCTGAAATAACAATTTGACCAGGACAATTAACATTGGCTACCTGCACAGGTTCCCCTGTTGCTGACACTTGCTCAGTTACTTCATTTAACGCTTCTAATTCCATGCCTAGAATGGCAGCCATAGCACCTTGTCCAGCTGGTACAGCTTCATTCATATATAGACCACGTTTATGCACAATCTTCACTGCATCTTCAAAGGACATGACACCCGCTATGACCAATGCACCGTATTCTCCAAGAGAGTGACCTGCTGCATAATGAGGTTGAATTCCTGCTGCACGTAGCTTTTCTGCTACCATTACACCAGTAGTAAGCAGAGCTGGCTGAGCATGATATGTTAATGTTAATTCCTCCGCTGGACCTTCTAACATAAGCTTAGATAGCTCCAAATCGAGAGCTTGGTCTGCACGATCATAGAAGTCTCTACTTTCCGCAGCATTTTCAACAAACTCTTGCCCCATTCCTACTACTTGCGAACCTTGTCCTGGAAAAATAAATGCTATTTTCGTCATTTGAATAGTCCCCTTTGTTTAATCAATTTCTATGTGGCGTACTGTCTCTGTAATTGTCGAAATAACAGTATGCTCAACCATTGTGTTTGCTTGGCGGATAGCACTAAAAATCGCTTTCGCATTAGATGAACCGTGCGCCTTTATAACAGGTGCTTGTAAGCCAAACAATCCAGCACCACCGTATTCTGTATAGTCCATTTTATGTTTTAAGTCACGTAAATTATTTTTCATAAGAACAGCTGAGATCTTCGTTTTTGTTGAAGACATAAACGCCTCTTTTAACATGGAAAATAAAGCACCTGCCGTACCTTCAATTGACTTCAGCACCATATTTCCTGTAAAGCCATCCGTAACAACGACATCAGCTACTCCTTCAAGTAAATCACGTGCCTCTACATTACCAATAAAATTCAAATCCGCTTCCTTTAATAAATCAAAGGCTGCTTTTGTTAATTCATTTCCTTTTTTTTCTTCTGTACCGATATTTAATAGGCCGATTCTAGGTTTTTGTAAGCCGCCAACTTTCTTCGCATAAATATCGCCCATAATAGCATATTGCACTAAATGTTCTGGTCGGGCATCTGCATTTGCACCTAAATCAAGCATTAAAAAGCCCTTCCCATCAAGTGTTGGTAATGTCGTAGCTAAAGCTGGTCTGGCAATTCCCTCAATACGACCTACTTTAAACAAACCACCTGCCATTAAAGCACCTGTATTTCCTGCTGACAGACAAGCATCTGCTCTACCCTCATCCACTGCGTCCATCATGCGCGCCATGGAAGAATCCTTTTTTCTACGAACAGCACGTGCTGGATCGTCCGTCCCTTCAACGACTTCCTCACAATGTACGATCGTTAATCGATCATGTTGTTTTAAAAATGGCTCGAGCTTCTCTTGCTGTCCATATAATTGAATTTCTAAATTTGGAATTTGCTCTAATGCTAAGAGTGCACCTTCAATTACTGATTTTGGTGCATTGTCTCCACCCATTCCATCAAGCGCTAATTTCATTATTACTCACCCTTACCTTTCGTACGGTACATATCAAATTCACCAACAAAAACGGTTTCACCATTAACAGTAGATGTTACCTCGATTTTTGTCCGATGATTTTTATCATCTCGTCCGACAACAATCGCTTTTGTAATAACACGATTTCCAGCACGAACAGGTTTCACAAACGTAATAGTAGAATGGACTGTCAATGCTAGTTCATCGTTAATAACGGCTACCGCTAAGGAGTTTGCTTGCGCGAACAAATGATGTCCACGTGCGATGCCGTTGCGCTGGAAAACATGTTCTTCTTTCACATCAAAAATCGAAAGTGCTCGATTATCTAATTCAATATCAACAATTTCTCCGATGATCTCATCAATCGGTAGAGATTTTACTTCATTTTCATAGTTTTTTGAAGCGACATCTTTAATACGCTCTCGTAATTCTGGTATGGATAATTCCATACGATCTAAACGAATTGTTTGAACACTTACCTGAAACTGTGTTGCTAGCTGTTCATCTGTGACGAATGGATTTTCAGCTATCGTTTCAGATAGTAGCCGCTGTCGTTCTTTTTTTGTTCGTCTCAACATCATTCGCCACCTTTTGAGTTGTTATTAGCACTTGGTACTAATATCAGTATATAGAGGTTAAAAAAAGAATGCAAGACTTGTTTTGAAATCAAGTCCTGCATTCTCCGCATGAATCATCGTACAATTATTAATCAAAGCGCTCCCCTTGCAAAACGCCAGAATCTTCTAACATTTTCCTCAAGTACCGATAGTCGTCACCATGCCAAAAGTCATCGGTTTCAAGCATTGTAGTAGCATCCTTTCGAGCGGTCTCAAGAATCCGGTAATCATGTACTAAATCAGCTACTTTGAAATCTGGTAGACCACTTTGCTTACGTCCAAAGAAATCCCCTGGTCCTCGCAACTCTAAGTCTTTCTCAGCTAAGCGGAAACCATCATTTGTTTCTGTCATAGACTGCATCCGCTCTTTCCCCTCGTCAGACTTAGGATCAGCGATTAAAATACAATAGGATTGATGTTCACCTCGTCCAACACGTCCTCGTAGCTGGTGCAATTGTGCTAAACCAAAGCGTTCAGCGTCATAGACAATCATAAATGTCGCATTCGGTACATTCACCCCTACCTCAACGACTGTCGTAGAAACTAAAACCTGTATGGATCCATCACTAAAAGCGCGCATAACAGCATCCTTCTCATCAGCGGATAAACGTCCATGCATTAGGCCAACTTGATAGCGTCCTGTAAAATAAGTGGCTAGCTGTTCATAGATTTCAACTGCATTTTGAACATCCAGTTTATCTGATTCCTCAATAAGAGGACAAATGGCATAGGCTTGTCTTCCAGCGGCTAGCTCTCCTTCTAGTTTTGATATAACCGATCCGAATTGTTCTTTTTTCATCCAATGGGTTTCAATCTGCTTGCGCCCTGCCGGCATTTCATCAATCATCGACACATCCATTTCTCCAAATGCTGTAATGGCAAGTGTTCTCGGAATTGGAGTGGCTGTCATAAAGAGCACATCCGGGTTTTCCCCTTTATCTCTCAGTATGCGACGTTGTTCAACACCAAAACGATGTTGTTCATCGGTAATAACAAAACCTAGATTTTTAAAAATAACATCAGGCTGGATTAAGGCATGTGTACCGATCACAATATCGAGCTCTCCATTCGCCAAATCTGCTAGTATAGCACGGCGCTCCTTCGTTTTAGTTGAACCAGATAATAAAGCTACACGAACACCAAATGGTTGGAACCATTCTAGCAAGTTCTCCAAGTGCTGCTCTGCTAAAATTTCTGTTGGAGCCATTAACGCCCCTTGATAACCTGCTGAAACTGCAGCGTATAGGCCTATAGCTGCCACCACTGTTTTCCCCGAACCTACATCACCTTGTAATAAGCGATTCATTCGATGTGGCTCCTTCAAATCTTTACAAATTTCATTGACAACACGTTTTTGAGCATTGGTTAATTCATACGGTAATGCCGCGATAAATTCACGTAGCAGATGCACATCATATTGAATGACCGTTCCTTGTTCATTTTCCTTCCGTACCTTACGTAACGCCTGCATACGTAGTTGAAAATTTAATAGCTCTTCATAGGCAAAACGTCTTCTCGCTTGTTTAGCATGTTGTGCATCTAGCGGAAAATGAATACCCTCCAAGCCTTCCTGTATAGGCACAAGCTTATAGGAATCCTGCAAATGCTGTGGAATAGCATCAGGCAAATTAGCGCCATAATCGTCCAATACTTGTCGCATATATTTTCGAAATCTTTTTTGTTGAATTAAACCTTTCAGGCTATAGACAGGTTCAAAGTCTACTTGATCGGTTTTAGGGCCAAATGTGACCGTTGTGCCATTGATGACCTGTCTCCCACGATCCCATTTCCCAGTCACAGTAATAATAGAGCCGGGTATAAGTTTTTGTTTTAAGTAGCCTTGATTGAAAAACACCACTTTCACTAAGTGGCGGCCTGCCAAAACTGTTACCTGTAAACGTGATTTATTGCGGCCTAAAAATAAGACGGTAGGCTCACGTTCTACTTTACATTCGACTGTAACACGCTCATTGTGCGGTGTTTGTGCTAAATCCTTCAAACGAAAATCTTCATGACGATGTGGAAAGGTCCATAATAAATCAGCAATCGTGTCAATGCCTAGTGTTTCAAGATGCGTTGCTGTTTCTTTCCCAATACCTTTTAATTCGGTAACAGGATTATTTAAATCAGTCACTTATCTCTCAACTCCCTTCATTGATTCTTAACATTTTTTCTATGTAGCATTTCTAACTCTCTATTCAATGTATCATAAAATCCATTCGTTGCCGTAAATAAACAATCATTAGCAAAAACCCTACCACTGACTGATAGGGTTATGCTTATGGACTGTTCATTACGCTTGATAATGCATAATAATTTCAATAAAAAGCTTAATCGCGTCAGGGAAGACATCTTCATCTAAATCAAACCTCGGGTGATGATGTGGATATCTGCTTTTTTCTCCACCCATGCCTACAAAGATAAACGCGCCAGGTTTATGTTTTAGATAGTAAGCAAAATCCTCTCCCCCCATTACAGGATCGACAAGTTTAAATACATTCTCCCCAAAGTTTTCCCGAACAATAGACTCTACAAAGTGAGATTCCTTAGTATCATTAATAAGAGGAGGCGTCCCTAAAATAAAGTCGATTTTCCCTTTTGCACCGAAGGCACCACATATTCCTTCTGTTAAATTCACCATCTTTGTTTGGATGGTATGGACTGTTTCAGGTGTCAACGCACGAATCGTCCCAATTAATTTTGCAGAGTCTGGAATGATGTTATACGTCGTACCAGCTTGAATATTACCTACAGTAATCACGCCTGCCTCAATAGGATTTAAATTTCTACTAATAATACTTTGAAAAGATTGCATAACATGGCTCGCAATATAAATAGGATCCACAGTTTCATGCGGCATGGAGCCATGCCCACCATATCCTTGAATTTCTATTTCAAAATCATCGACAGAAGCCATCATAGGACCATATGTTAAGCCTATTTTTCCTTTTTCTAAGCCTTGCCATAAATGAATACCAAAAATTGCATCGACACCTTCTAGAACACCATTCTGAATTAAAAAATCTGCCCCACTTGGTGTAATTTCCTCGGCTGATTGGAATATGAGCATGACATTCGGTTCTATTTTTTCCTTATTCATCGCAATCCACTCAGCAACCGCTAATAGGATAGCTGTATGCCCATCATGCCCACACATATGCGCTACACCTGGTCGTTGAGAGATATAGGGCTTGTCTCCTTCTTCTACTATTGGTAGAGCATCTATGTCCGCTCGTAAGGCGATTGTTTTCGTACCTTTCGTACCTTCAACCATAGCTACTACACTTGGAGGATTAAAATCCAAAATTTTTATTTGAAGTTGCTCTAATCTTTTGCGAATAAATTGACATGTTTCATATTCCTCGCCTGACAGCTCTGGATATTGATGAAGATAACGACGATCTTCTATTGCTTGTTCTGTCAAACATTTCAAATTAGTGATATCCATGAAAAAACTCCTTTAATATGCCCCTAAAAACCCATCCTATTGATTTGTATCTCTACCAATTCATTATACTAAAAACAAACTTAACTGAACCAACATAAAAACATGCCACCTAATGAGATAGCATGTTTTTCATGTTTTATTGGATTGCTTTAATACTTTGTAATCCACCATTTTCGAGAATGGCTTTACTAATTGCCTTACCTGTTGGCGTTGCGGCTAAACCACCGCGTGCCGTCTCTTTCAGGTTTGGACTCATAGATTGTCCAATGCGATACATCGCTCCAATTACTTCATCACATGGAATTCGACTTGTCACACCTGCAAGCGCCATATCTGCTGCTACAAGAGAATTAGCAGCACCCATAGCATTCCGTTTAACACAAGGTACTTCCACTAAGCCTGCTACCGGATCACAAACAAGGCCAAGCATATTTTTTAACGTAATCGCAAATGCTTCTGAACATTGTTGCGGTGTTCCTCCAGCCATCTCAACGATAGCTGCCGCTGCCATACCTGCCGCTGAACCAACCTCTGCTTGGCAGCCACCTTCAGCACCTGAGATGGAAGCATTATTAGCCACAACAAAGCCAAATGCACCTGATGTAAATAAATAACGGATCATTTGCTCACGCGTTGGATTTAGTTTATTTTTTACCGCAAAAAGTGTTCCTGGTACAACCCCTGCCGAACCCGCTGTTGGCGTTGCACAAATTGTTCCCATTGCTGCATTGACTTCATTGGTTGCAACCGCTTTACTTACTGCATCTAATAATAAATCACCTGATAGTGATTTTCCTTGTGCAATGTAATTTTGAAGTAATACGGCGTCCCCACCAGTTAAACCTGTAACCGACTGTACACCTTGTAAGCCGCGTTCTACCGCTTCTTCCATCACCGTTAGGTTTCGATCCATTTGTTGAATGATTTCTTCTCGTGTTCTACCAGTTATCAACATTTCCTGTTCAATCATAATTTCTGATATTAATTTATTTTCCTGCTCTGCTCGTTCCACAAGCTCCCGAACATTATGAAATAAAACGTCCATCTTGGGACACCCCCTTAGTTATTAATCTTTGATACTTTTGTAATATATGGGATTAATGAAATCTGCTGTAGCACTTTTTCTTCTATATTTTGATCGACTTCAATAACCATTAAAGCCGTTAAACCACGTTCTATACGTGAAACTTCCATATGTCCAATATTAACTTCGTGCATCGCTAAGCAATTGGCTACGTTCGCTATGCAGCCAGCACGGTCATCATGTACGACAAGAATCGCTGGCATGCCACCTGTTAAACGCAATTTAAAGCCATTTACTTCACTTACTTCTATTTTACCGCCACCAATAGAAATACCGACGACAGACATTTCCCCTTCATCGTCTCCAATAACTAGACGTGCCGTATTTGGATGCTCCGTGTTAGCTGTTTCTGGAATAAATTCATATTCCAACCCTGCCTTTTCTGCATCTTCAAATGCCGTTTTAATACGATCATCAAATGTATCGTAGTTCAATAAGCCCCCAACGATTGCAACATCTGTCCCATGCCCTCTATACGTTTCTGCGAACGAACCATATAAATGAATTTTCGCCCATTTAGGTTGTCTACCAAATAAATCCCTTGCAACTCGTCCAATACGAGCTGCCCCTGCCGTATGAGAGGAGGAAGGCCCAATCATGACGGGGCCAATAATATCAAAAACCGAAGTAAATTTCATACAAACACCCCTCTATTCTATTCCTATAATAATATTTATATTTACTTATATCATGCTTGATAGTTACCACAAAAGTAAAGTATTTAATTTGTCAGCTTTCAGAAAATTACCACTACTATAATTTGTAGCCAATCGAGATATGTTATACATTGTCCATACCATGTGCACACATAATGAAAACCGTTGATATTCCAATATTTCCAATTTTTTATATCCTCTACATACGTACATTCAACTATGAATAGTACGTATGTTTCCGACTAAATATGGATAATACTCTCTTTGTAGCATAAACAAAAGCAGTACACATTTTGTGCACTGCTTTCTTTACGGAATAGCAAAGTAGCATGTAATTATTCTACCGAAATAATATATGGGTATAACCCTTGTTTTCCATCAAATAATTCAACTTCTACGTCTGGATAGTTCTTCTCAATGAATGCTACTAACTCTGTAGCATCTTGTTCAGTTGTATCCTCTCCATAAATGACTGTTACAATTTCAGCATCCTCATCAACTAAATCAACGATTACTTTTTCAGCTGCATCTTTTAAAGCTGGTGTAGAAAGGACAATTTTTCCTTCTGCTAACGCCATAAAATCATCTTTATGGATTTCAACACCATCTATAGATGTATCACGCACAGCATAAGTTACTTGACCCGTCTTTACATTTGCAAATGCATCCGTCATTGTCTTTTTATTTAAGTCAACAGCCGCTTCAGGATTAAACGCTAAAATCGCAGCCATACCTTGCGGAATTGTCTTCGTTGGGACAACTGCTGCTTCAATTTCTAAAAGCTCTACAGCTTGCTCTGCAGCCATCACTATATTTTTATTATTAGGTAGAATTAAAACTTTCTCTGCACCAATTTCTTGTACTGCTTTAACGATATCTTCTGTTGAAGGGTTCATCGTTTGACCACCTTCAATGACATAAGATGCACCGATCGAACGCAATAATCCAGCAACACCCTCACCCATCGCAATTGTTACAATAGCATATGGATGTTTTTCTAATTTTTTCGTTGTCGTAGGTGCCTTATGTTCTTCACCGACGATAGCTGAATGTTGCTCACGCATATTATCGACTTTTATTTTCATAAGACTACCATATTTTTGTCCAATTGATAAAACAGAGCCTGGTTGCTCAGAATGGATATGAACCTTGGCAATTTCTTCATCCGAAATAACAAGTAACGAATCACCTAAAGGACTTAATTCTTGACGGAATTGCTCTTCATTAAATGGCTCTTTCCCATCTTCTAAACGCACCATTATTTCTGTACAATAGCCAAATTCAATATCTTCGGTATTCATAAAGTCTTGAGCTCTATGATGCTCTGCATTGATTAAATCATCTAATGTCGCATCATTTTTCTCTGGGAGAGGCTCTCCTTTTAAAGAAGATAAAAATCCTTCATATACAAACAATAAACCTTGGCCACCACTATCGACAACCCCTACCTCTTTTAAAACTGGTAATAAATCAGGTGTTCGATCTAGCGATGCCTTTGCCTCTGCAGTAAAAGCTTCCATAACCGCAATGATATCGGTTTCAGTTTCTGCCACTTCTACGCCTTTTTTCGCTGCTTCCCGAGCAACCGTTAAAATAGTTCCTTCGACAGGTTTCATAACGGCTTTATATGCTGTATCTACCCCAGCTTGGAAGGCACCTGCAAAGCCTTTCGCATCAATTGTTGCTTCTTTTTCAATGAATTTTCCAAATCCACGGAATAATTGTGATAGGATTACACCTGAATTTCCACGCGCACCCATTAATAAACCTTTTGATAAGGCCTGTGCCGTTTTACCAATATGCTCTGAAGCATGAAGCTCCGTTTCCTTTGCACCAGATGTCATCGATAAGTTCATATTTGTCCCTGTGTCACCATCCGGAACCGGGAAAACATTTAATGAATCTACATAATTTGCATTTTGGAATAGGTGATGCGCACCCATTTGTACCATTTCTGCAAACTTTATACCGTCTAAAGACTGCATTCGATTTAGTTCCTCCTCTTAATTCGCTACACGAACGCCCTGTACAAAGATATTGACAGATTTTACGCTCATACCTAATGTTTTATCTACTGTATATTTCACTTTCGACTGTACTTGGTAAGCAACTTCCGAAATTTTTGTCCCGTAACTAACAATAATGTACATATCAATATGTAAATCGTCGTCTTGTTGTCGAATCACAACACCTTTTGCGAAGTTTTCTTTACGTAAAATATCAGTTAGACCATCACGAATTTGATGTTTAGATGCCATGCCAACAATCCCGTAGCATTCTACAGCAGCACCACCAGCAATTTGTGCAAGTACATCTGTTGAAATATCAATTTGGCCGAATTCACTGTTTAATTCAATTGACATAGAAATGCCCCCTTGGCTCTTTTTGACTAAACTATATTGTAACACTTTCGTTGTAATTTAAGCAACCTAAGGGGGTAAAGAAAGGCTATGTAGCAACGTTTTGTGACTTTAAATCGACGTATTTATAAATTCACCAAAAATGACGTTCTTACAATAAAATTTATTTCCGCCTAATTGTATTATGAAGTATAACGCTTGGTCAGCAAGCCCATAGCCCATTTATATATGCCCTTTCCTAAAAAATCTTATTAGGACATATGCCTACGTGGCCTCTCTTTATTTATGTTAAACATCACAGTCAATTCTAGATATAAAAAAGTTGATACTATGAAAGCATCAACTTTTTATTGCATTAAATTAAACTTTTTATAAGGGTATCGATCATAACTGGCATTTCTTTAAAGGCACTATCCACATGTAATCTTTCTGTTTTTTGGTGCGCATCCTTACCAAATGGTCCTACATTTAAGACCGGCCCTTGTAAAGCGGTCATTTCTTTAAATGGAATACTATACGTATCCCCCCATACAGGTGTATTGCGTTCGAAGGCTAACCATTCATCTGATTCATCTGTATAGTTCACATAGCTTAAATCACAAATTCCATTAAAATAATGGATTTGCTCCACCTCAACATCGAATGTTTGCGCCGTTTTCTTCATTAATTCAATCGATTTTATAATAAGTGGATGATTGGATGAATTAATAGCTGGGTAATAAGGTGGGGCATATAACAGGACAGTAGCTGGTGCTAATTCCTGGCAACGTATCATAAGCTGATCAACGATGCGTATTGACTTTTCACGATCATCCCACGAACTATGCTGAAGAACTTGAGATTTGATAGAATCGACTTCGGCAGCTCCCAGTTTCCGGATGGCATGTTCTAAGAGAGCCTCATATCGTAGTACTTTGACTGTCCCAACACCTTGTACTTTTTCTCGTTTGCAAATTTGCACATATTGTTGATTACAAGCCGTCATTGCTTCGAATGCGACCTGTTCAAATATATCCATCACTTCTGCTGCTGTACGTTTTAATAAAAATACATTGTAAAGAGCCGCAGCTCGATATGGCGTTTGTGTAGAGTATTCCATTTTCAAATCTTTTAACTGTAAAGAGACTGGTAGTGGTGTGCTCTCTCCTAAATCTGTTTCGCGGAAAAGAGGATTCCACTCCATATGCTGCGTCATATAAGAAGCAATAAAATTGGCTGTCATTCCCTTTAAAGGTTCACCGACATGTGTTTCCTTCCCATAAAATAGTGCAGCGGGCATTATCTTACCGATTGTACCTGAATAAATATATTCATTCGTATCAGAAGGTCCTTGTGAAAAAGATGGTTCACTATTTAAAAATAATTGATACGTTAAATCATATTGTTCACGTATTCTTACAAGCTCTACTACAGCAGCTCTCATTCCCGCTGAATTTACTTCTTCATCGGGAACCGCTGTTAAAATCAGATTGATTGGCCATTGCTCGAAGCTTGCTTTTTCAATTAGCTGCATGTGTAATGCCAGTCCCATTTTCATATCCATTGTGCCACGACCAAACAAATAATTGCCTGATTCCAAATCCAATCTAGCAGCTTCTGGTAAATCCTTTTTGTACTTAGGCTCCATAAGCTTTTTAGTCAATTCCTCAGGGAAAACAGCTAGAGGCTCTAATTCTCCATATTCTTCAGTATGCACTGTATCAAAGTGACTAATTAGCACTACTGTGTCGGTTGCTGTAGGATGTTTATATAATGCCGTTACAGCGTTTCTTCCTAGACCTGCTTCATGCAATTCGATCAACTCAGGATGCTTATTAAAATATGGAAGCGCCATCAATTTATTTTTCAATTTATAGGCAAATTCATTTTCACCCTCTGTCAATGTTCTACTGTCCCAACTGACAATTTCACATAGCAGTGTTCGCAGTTTTTCTGGTGTATCCCACATATAATTATCCATAAAAATTCTCCTTTAAATCTCATTCGTTAAAGGTTTTTAACGAATATCTAATGACTCTTCATTTTTGGTATCTGTAGTAGCAATAGGTGCTTTTTTTAATTTCAATCGATAAAAAATCATACACGCAATAAAGAAGCCAATGCCATACAATAGGCCGATTCTTTGGGTTGGATCAAATGCTAAAAAAATCAAAATCACTAAACAAAAGAAAATACAAAATATTGGTATTAATGGAAATAAAGGTGTCTTAAACTTTAAATCAGCTAAATTTCCACCCGACTTAATATAACGATAGCGGAACATTAATTGAGAAGCACAAATCCCCATCCATGAAATTGTGACAGATATTCCTGCAACCGACATTAATAAAACAAATACCGCATCTGCTTCCATCACACTTGTTAGTAATGATAAGAGGGAGAAAACCATCGTAAAGATCAGTGCATTTAGAGGCACTTTATTTTTAGTAAGACGACCGAATAATTTTGGTGCCATTCCCTCATGGGACATCGAGAACAATAAACGAGTTGACGCATACAAGCATGAATTACCAACGGATAGAATCGCGGTTAAAATAACAAAATTCATGATACCAGCTGCATAGGGAACACCTGCTAAATTCATCAACGTCACAAATGGACTCTCCATAAGACCAAGCTCTGATGATGGGAAGATGGCCGACAACACAATAATAGAAGCAATATAAAAAACAATAATTCTAAAAAGTATTGTCCGAATAGCTCTTGGTATATTTTTTTCGGGATTTTCGGTTTCACCGGCTGCAATTCCCACAAGCTCTGACCCTTGATAAGAGAAAATAACATTCATCATCGTGACAAATATAATGGAAATACCTGCTGGGAATAAGCCAGACGGTGCTAAATTTGTGAGATGAGGTGTTGGACGATCTGCTAACGGTACCAAACCAAAAATAGCAGCCCCACCTATTATGATAAAGGCAATAACTGCGACTACTTTAATACTCGCAAACCAAAATTCTGCTTCAGCAAACCCCTTTGTAGTTAAAGCATTTAAGACAAATAAAAGAACCATAAATACTGCACACCATATCCAAATAGGGATATCTGGAAACCAATGTTGCATTAAAATTCCGGCGGCTGTAAACTCAACGCCCGCTGTCGCTGCTGAACCGACGAAGTACATCCAGCCTAATGAAAATCCGGCTGAAGGGCTGATGAAACGTGTAGCATATGTTTGAAAGGAACCGGTAACAGGCATGTAAACAGCTAATTCCCCTAGACAATTCATTACCATAAATAAAATTAACCCACCAAATAAATAACCAATAAGTGCTCCACCTGGACCCGCTTGATTAATGGTATAGCCTACATTTAAAAATAAACCTGTTCCGATAACTCCCCCAAGAGAAAGCATTAATAAGTGACGGCTTTTCATTGAACGGTTTAATTGTTGATTGTGAACTTGATCCCCTTTATCCAACATTCATCCATCCTTCCCATATATTGTGAATATATCGAATATTCTGATATACAAATAACGAAAGCACCCAACCAATTTATCTTTTTTAAATTGATTGGGTTCAAGTAGTTTTACTTAAAAACGTAATGATAAGCAGCTTAAGCCACCATCATGTTTTCTAAATTCAGACATTTCTAGTTCAATCGTTTGATAACCTAGATCGAGTAATTTACGATTTGTGTCTGGGTATCCTGCTGGAATAATAATATAATCATTGACTTGAATACAGTTAGCAGAATATTCATCTTCCTTTGGAATAATAATTTTTTCATAGGTTTCAAATGCCGGATGATCTACGAACTCACCAGCTAGCACCATACGATTGTCACCTACATAAGCAATACCAGTTTTTAAATGGAAGAAATCTTTTAATGGGATAATCGTCGCCTCATACCCCTCTTGTTCAACGATTTCCTTAAATTGTTGTGCCCCTTCTTTATTTGTACGGTCTGAAATTCCTACATAAAATTTCTTTTCAGCCTGTAATACGTCACCTCCATCAAGCGTTCCAGATCCTTTAATATAATAAATTTTATCGTAGAATTGCTTTACAGCAGGTTCGATATCTTCAATTTCACGGTTACGAGCAGCAGCTCCTGGATTTGAAATAATAGCAAATTCTGGTGTTAAAACAGCCGTATCCTCTACAAATGTTGAGTCAGGAAATGCCTCATTCGCTGGTAATTGAGTTACTTCAACCCCACACTTTTTTAAAGCTTCTACATACTTGTCATGCTGCTCATATAATTTCTCTAAAATCGGTTTTCCTAAATCACTAGTTGTTAAACCGTTTACAAAACTATTTCCTGGATTTTTAACAATAACATTTTTAAACATATTCTTTTCTCTCCTTTTATGCTCTTATTACAGGACAAGTCAGACATGTAGGCCCGCCTGTTCCTAACACAGAAATTTGATGACCTTTATATTCAAATACCGTTGCACCAGCTTCGATTAGTTGCTGTTTTGTGACCGTGTTTCCTTCAGGAATTACACAAACTCTAGGTGCAAGCGCTAACACATTACAGCCAAGTGTATCGTATTCATCCTTTGGCACTTCCACTAACTGAATACCTCTTTCCACCAGTAGTTGGCGGAAAAATACAGGCATTAAGTGGGAATGTACAACTGCTAAATCTTTATCAACCATACTAATGAAAGACATAAGATGTAAGCATTCAGCTTCACCTAAATCATGTGGTAGCTGTACCACTATAAATTCATCTACCATTTCAGCTGTCATTTCTTTTAGCTGACGAATGGCCTCATCATTTGTTCGATAACCTCTCCCAACAGCAAGTGTTCGATCATCTAACCAAACAATGTCTCCACCATCTGCTACTGCATCTCCAGTGAGTTCTCCGATTACGGAAATACCCCTGTCCTTTAAAAATTCTTTGTAGATGGAAGCTTCTGGCTGTCTTAATTTTTTTCCAGACTTTAATAAAATGGCACCCTTGGGCGTAAATTTGACTGGATCATGGGCATAAAGCGAGTCCAACCCTACCTCATCTGAAAGTGGTAGATAATCAATTGTGTCAACATACTTCTTAAGAATCTCAACAAATTCTGCATATTCCTTTAATGCTTCTTCAAAGTTGGGCTCAGATAAGTAGTTAAAAGTTTTCCATTCATCACTAAGATGTTTCTGACTTCGGAAGGCATCTTTTGGATGTTTTACTATTACGTGTTTTAAAGGTGTATACATCGACGAGCAATAATGCATTCCCTTCACTCCTTTTCCGTTTAGTGGAAAACGTTTCCGTTTAGAGGAAAGTTTATATGAAAAATATATGCGTTTTATGTTATACTGTCAATATATTTAGAAAACTTTTTATTTTTCATTTTCTTCTCAAACTACTCTTAGTATGCCTTGTTGTATTAAGTCTGAATTTTTCTAAATGGGTATACTCTTTCTTTTTGTATTAAGATCATTTATTCAATGAACTCATAGTCTGAGTAAGATTGGAACTAGACGTAGGTAGAGAATAAAAATAAAATAGGAGAAAAGGAGGTAGGACAAATGCAATTACTAGAGCGGGCTATGACTATTGCGAAGGTTTTAGCTTCTGAAGCAAATGGAAGTAGCTTGTCCATTTCGGAGCTTTCAACAAAATGTGATTTACCTCTAAGTACTTTACATAGAATTTTAAAAGCGATGATTAATCAAGGTATGATTGAGCAAGATGAACAAACTAAACATTATCGGCTCGGGACCATTTGGATGGAACTCGGTTTACAAGTCTATGATACGATGGATTATATTAGCAAAATCCGACCAGAGCTAGAGCGATTAGCAAGAGATGTTGAGGAAAGTGTCTATTTAAGTAAGCCAGCAGGTTTAGACACGATTATTATTGAAAGAATAGATAGCGCTGCCAATCCAATTCGTATTTATGACCAGCTGGGTATTCGTATACCGCTACATATTGGAGCAGCCAATAAAGCCATTCTCGCCTCTATGTCTGGCGCACAATCGAAAGAAATATTAGAACAGCTAGTAACGCAAGATGAAATGCCTGAACTGGAGGAGCAACTTCGTCAAATTCGACAACAGGGTTATGCGATTAGTCACGGAGAACGAACGGCTGGTACTTCTTCCATTGCCGTTTCCGTTTTAGATGGTTTTGGTGAAGTAATAGGAGCAGTAAGCATCGGTTTCGTCAGCTTTAATGTTTCTCAAGAGCACATTCAAACACTCATTGAACGTTTGGTTAATACCGGTAAACGCGTCTCACTGAAACTTGGTTATCGAGGAAAAGATTAGAACAACCGATTCCCTTAGAGCAAATCTATTTTGTTCATCAATTTTGCCTGTAAAGGTTTTTTTCTTGAAAGGTTATGTGAAAACTATTGCACTGAACGCCATCGTATGTTAAATTATTATGGTATGTGAAATACCGAACTGAAATATAATAATCTTTCAGCATCAACAGTAAGGAGGGAATACAACATGCCAAAACAATGTGTAATCACTGGACGTAAAGCTCGTACTGGTAACAACCGTTCCCACGCTATGAACGCTAACAAACGTACTTGGGGTGCTAACCTTCAAAAAGTTCGTATCTTAGTTGACGGTAAACCAAAACGTGTATGGGTTTCTGCTCGTGCATTAAAATCAGGTAAAATCGAGCGCGTTTAATCGACGCTTCTAAAAAATCGATTTCGCTTTGAGCGTAAATCGATTTTTTTCTTTGGTTATAGAATGATTACAGCAGTAAAAATCTACATATAGCAAAGAATGAAAAAATCCGACTACTTTTAGTCGGATTTTTTTACTTTCTTATCTTTTTTAAATAGGTTAATACACGTGCGCGTGATACTACTAACGAATTTCGGCAATTGGAACGTATATACTTTCAGGACTCTCTCCCCCTTACGCTAATCTATGCTTCTTATCATTAAACATATGCCTCTTGAGAAAGATATAGACCCTGAAGTTCCTATTATTTCATTACTTGTAAATCGGGATGTGCCTAAAGAAATTTCTTCTTTCGTTGTTTCATATTTTACTTGCCTTAATGTCACATCTTTTATCGGCTCTTCATGAGCAAAGAAAGATAAATATCGGTATCGGTTATCTGCATAAATAGCATGTGTACCTGGCAATAAAAATTGTAACATATTTGTATGATTAATAATCTTCAATACAATGTGTGGATGCTCTTTTTGTAAACGATATATAGATCGAACAGCTGCCTCATAATGATCTAGACGCCCTCCCGTAACACCTGTCAAAATAATTTCTTGTGGTGCATACGTAAATGCTTTAAGTAAGGCTAAATCCGTATCCGTTTCATTTTTCTCTTCCTGAAAACGTTGTTGATCATTTGTCCGCGCCATCACTAGCTGATATTCCTCTTCTGATAAAGAATCAAAATCTCCAACAATTGCATGTGGCGTAATCCCCTGCTCTATTAAATATAAAGCACCACGATCTGCGCCAATAAACACTACATCCTGTTGTTGTTGAAACGATGTGAATGAACACAGCTCTTGTTTTGGACCACCTGCACAAACAACGACTGTCGTCATCCGTTAATCGCTGCCTCACCAGCCGCTAAAATTTCTTGAAGCGCAGCTGTTCGATCCTCTTTACTATAGATGGCTGATCCTGCTACAAAAATTGTCGCCCCTGCCTGTGCACATGGAACAATCGTTTCAGCTGTAATGCCACCGTCAATTTCAATGGCGATGTCCAACCCACGCTCTTTAATCAATGTAGATAAAGTCTCGATTTTAGGCACAACCGAATGAATGAATTTTTGTCCGCCGAACCCTGGATTGACAGTCATTAATAATACCATATCGATATCTTCAAGAACATGCTGGATAGATTCTATCGGTGTATGTGGATTTAATACGACACCCGCCTTTATACCATACGAACGGATTAATTGAATTGTACGATGTAAGTGACGACAAGCTTCAACATGTACGGTAATATAGTCTGCTCCAGCTTGAGCAAACTGTTCAATATACTGATCTGGGTTTTCAATCATTAAATGCACATCTAATGGTAAATCCGTTAATGGACGGATAGCATCCAATACGATTGAGCCAAATGAAATATTCGGCACAAAATGACCATCCATCACATCAATATGAATTAGTTTTGCACCGGCTTGCTCTACTTCTCTTACTTCTTCTCCTAATTTTGCAAAATTCGCTGCTAAAATTGATGGTGCTATTTGTATCATCATTAATACCTCGGCTTTCGATCCATAATTTCTTGCATAAATTGTTCATAATGCTTGTAGCGGTAGTCACGAATTTCCCCTGTCTCTACGGACGCCTTGACTGCACATTTGGGCTCTTTCATATGTAAACAGCCTCTGAACTTACAATGATCCGCCACTCGAATCATTTCAGGAAAACAAGCGCCTAATTCTTCTTTCTCGATTTCATCAAAATCAAACGAACTGAATCCAGGCGTATCTGCCAATAAACCATCACAGACCTCAATTAGCTCAACGTGACGTGTCGTATGTTTTCCACGTCCTAGGCTCTGTGAGATAATACCTGTTTTTAAATTCAATTCAGGAATTAATGTATTTAGCAATGTTGATTTTCCAACACCAGATTGACCTGCTAGAACAGTTGTTTTCCCCTTTAAAATAGGCTGTAATCTTTCCACTAATTCTTCTTCATCTTTGTAAGTTTGAAGAACCGTATAGCCCATATTTTCGTAATCAGCGATATAACGCTGTAATTCCTCATGTTCGTCATTCTCTAATAAATCCATTTTTGTTAGACAAATAATAGGGTGTACATGGAATGATTCTAAAACAACTAAAAAGCGATCGAGTAATATAGTATTGAAATTAGGTTCTTTTACAGAAAAAACCAAAATACCTTGATCAATATTGGCAATTGGCGGCCGAACCAATTCATTTTGACGTTCTAAAATCTTTTGAATAGTGCCATCTGATCCTTCTGTTTCCAATGAATATTCTACAATATCACCTACAAGTGGGGATTCTCCGCGATTGCGAAAGACCCCACGTCCTCGACATTGAATAAGTCGATGACCATCATAAACATAATAATAACCGCTTAACGCTTTTCTTATTTGGCCTTGCGCCATCCAATTCCTCCTTAATTGACATCGTTATAATTAACTTTTTCTTCTAAGATGATTTCTGAGTCACGGATAATTCTATAACTCGCATCTTTGCCTTCTTCAATAACAAGCTGTATATTGTAAGGCGTATCATTTAAAATTTCCAACTCCGTAACTGGTTCAGAAAATGTATGATTTTTATCTTGTATTTCAATTCGAACTTTTTGAGGTATACCCTCTTCTTTAGGTTTATACTCAATGACTACGGGCTTAAGCAGAAGTTTTTCAGGCTTTTTAGCTGGTCCCTTACTAATTATAACCGAAATAACAGAACCTTCCTCCACCATAGTGCCTGCTTTTGTCAATTGCGAAATTACACTACCAGCAGGAATCGATTCATGATAGTCTTCACGAGATACCCGCCAGTTGAGACCTACTCTATTCACATAGTTATCCATATCCGCTTTCGAATAATTTTCAACATTTTCTACTCTGACCATTCGAACCCCTTGACTTACTTTAAAGGTAATCGTTTCCTCTTTCGCTACCACTTCCGTATCTGCCGGAATACTTTGCTCAATAATTCTGCCTTCAGGTTCACGAGAAGGAACTTCCTCTTTTCTTACCTCTTTATACTTTCCTTTTATTAGAGCCTCTACTTGACTATAATTTTGTCCAACATAATTATCAACAGTCGTCATTTCCACACCTAAACTAACAATTAGGTCAATCTCTGAGCCTTTTGCTCGCATCGAGTTTTTCTCTGGATCGGTTTCAATGACATGACCCTTTTCAATGTCTTCATGATTTCGCTCCTGATGCTCCTCACCAACAACAAATCCCTCTGCTTCTAATTTTTTTGTAGCTTCCTCTACAGTCAAATTTATTACATCCGGGACTGCCACTTTTTTCGGGCTAAATAAATCTGCTGCAAATATGAAGAATAAGAAGATGATAATTACCGCTATCAATAATCCAGCTAAAAACTTAGGCCATTTTTTCTTCTTTGCTTTAACAGGAGTAGGTTTTACTACAGTTTTTTTAGAGGGTGCCTGAGCTGGAGATTTATATTCCACAATAGGTTCAATAACCCTTGTTTTAGTTAAATCTTCATCTTTCTTTAGAGCTTCCTCTTTAATAATTGGAATGGCCTTTGTCACATCATTATCCACTGGAATAACAAACTTTGGTTCATTTATTCGGGAAGATGATAAGACGGTTTCCAAATCATCATACATTTCTTCCACTGTATTATAACGATGAGATGCATCTTTTGCTGTAGCCTTGAGCACCACATTTTCCAAGCTTTGTGGAATGGTTCCATCAAAGGCACGAACAGAAGGTGTTTCTGCTTGTAAATGCTTAAGTGCAATAGAAACAGCTGACTCCCCTGAAAAAGGTAATTCACCAGTTAATAATTCATACAATACAATACCCAGTGCATAAATGTCCGATTGACTTGTAGCCGTACCACCCCGAGCCTGCTCTGGTGATAAGTAATGCACTGTTCCTAGCACAGAATTCGTTTGAGTAAAGGATGTAGCGCTTAACGTCATGGCAATTCCAAAATCAGTTATTTTTACATTTCCCTCTGCATCCATCAAAATATTTTGTGGCTTAATATCACGGTGAATAATATGATTTTCATGGGCATTAGCAATAGCAGATGTTAATTGCTTCATAATATGCACACTTCTAGCTGGAGAAATTGGTGCAAATTCTTGTATGTACTGCTTTAACGTTTTTCCTTGAACATATTCCATCACAATATAGTGTAGATCCCCATCGTCACCTACATCATAAACACTAACAATATTAGGATGTGTAAGACTTGTGGCAGACAGTGCCTCACGTTGAAAACGTCGATGTAATTCATCCTCATTGGAAAAATCATAGCGTAATATTTTTATGGCCACATCACGATTTAAAATCATATCATGAGCTAAATAAACATTGGACATACCCCCGCCACCAATGAGTTCTAAAATCTTATAACGGTCACTAATTCTTTTACCTACCAGCATTCTTACACCTCCTCATCCTTTTTAGTTAGTAGCACGAGGGAGATATTATCTTCTCCCCCGCTGGCATTTGCTAATTCTACAAGTTTACGTCCTTTTTCCAATATAGGATCGGGATACGTAATGATTGAAGCCATTTCATAGACATTTAGTTTATTGCTTAATCCATCTGAACAAATGAGTAAATACGATTTTGGTGCCAACTCTACTTCATAGAAATCTGGTTCTATTGTTTCCTCTGTACCAACAGCTTTTAAGATGAAATTTTTCTTTGGATGCGTCAAAGCTTCCTCTTCACTAATTTCTCCATTTTCAACCAGTACATTAACATAAGAATGATCTCTTGTTATTTGTTGTGCACCATCTTCAAAGAAATAATACACACGACTATCTCCAACATGTGCAATGAAACAATGATGTTCTTCTATTAACACTGCAATAAACGTCGTGCCCATTCCTTTACAGTCTTCGTGTGATAAAGAATAGTCATAAATATTTTTATTCAATTGCTTTACTGTTTGTAATAACCATTCTTTCTTTGATGTTGTTGATACAAAATGATGTGCGTCTGCTTGTAAAAAAAAGGTCTCCATCTGTTTTATTGCCATATCACTTGCTACATCTCCAGCATTATGACCACCCATGCCGTCCGCCACAAGTGCTAGTGCAAGCCCGTCAGGACGTTTAAATAATGCAGCACGGTCTTCATTAATTGATCGTTTTAAACCAATATCACTTTCGACTGTGTATTCCAACACTGGTCACCTCGTTTCTTCAGATCTCTCTTGCGCACGTAATTGACCACACGCAGCTGCAATATCAGAACCTTGCTCTCGGCGGATCGTTACGTTTATCCCATTTTTCTTTAATGTTTTTTCAAACGCAAAAATTTGGCTACGAGACGTACGAACATAGTCACGTTCTGGTACGTAGTTAACAGGAATTAAGTTTACGTGACATTTAATTCCTTTAATTAAAGCAGAAAGCTCTTCTGCAATTTCTACTGAATCATTTTCGCCAGACATTAATCCATATTCAAAACTTACACGTCTGCCCGTCTTTTTAGTATAGTAACGAACGGCTTCCATTAACTCTTCTAATTTATAGGCACGCGCAATTGGCATAAGCTTTTGACGAGCCTCTTGATTTGGTGCATGTAAAGATACAGCAAAGTTAATTTGTAGTTGTTCATCAGCAAATTGATAAATTTTTGGAACGATACCTGATGTGGATACAGTAATGTGACGCGCTCCAATATTTAATCCTTTTTCATGATTAATCACTTTTAAGAAGTTCATCATTGCATCATAATTATCGAAAGGTTCTCCAATACCCATAATAACAATATGTGAAACTCGTTCACTTACTTCATCCAACGTTTGCTGCACTTTTACAACTTGCTCTACAATTTCCCCAGCCAATAAATGTCGTTTCAAGCCACCTAAAGTTGAGGCACAAAATGTACATCCAATACGGCATCCCACCTGTGTTGTCACACAAACAGAGTTTCCATATTCATGGCGCATTAATACTGTTTCTATAGAGTAACCATCTTGCAATTGGAATAAAAACTTAATAGTACCATCTTTAGACTCTTGCTTGATAATTGTTGACAGGGTAGATAATGCAAAATTTGCAGTTAGCTTGTCCCGTAGTCCCTTTGACAGGTTTGACATTTCTTCAAATGTCTTAACACGTTTATTATATAACCAGTCAAAAATCTGCGCTGCACGGAAAGGCTTTTCTCCATTTTCCTTTAACCAATCTTCTAATTGATGTGGCTGGAATGAATAAATCGATTCCTTTAAATTTGGTTTTTCCTTTTTCGCACGTCGAACTGGCTTTTCTTCTGCCTCTTCAACTAAATCGTTGATACGTTCATTAAATTTCTTTTGATCCACCATTAGTTGGATTCTCCTTTTTTACGAAAGGCGGCAACGAAGAAACCGTCACTGCCAAAGTCTTGTGGAAAGACTTGAAGCATGCCATTAGCTTGCTTTTCCGCTAATTTTGTTGGTAAAGATTCTAGTTGTATCGCTTCCATTTCTGGATGCGTTGCTAAAAAGGCTTTTACTGTGCCTTCATTTTCTTGTTTATCGACTGTACACGTACTGTACACAAGCTTACCCTCTATCTTCAATACTTTTGTCGCTGCATCTAATAATGCTAGTTGGATTGTTTGAAGATTTTCTAAATCTTCTTCTCGCTTCGTATATTTAATATCTGGCTTACGTCGCATAACCCCTAGTCCACTGCATGGTGCATCCACTAAAATGGCATCATACGACTCTGCTTGTAAAAATTCAGGTGCTTTGCGACCGTCAATTGGGGCTGTTTCAATAATATCTAGCCCTAGACGTTCTGTATTATGGTCGATTAGATCTAATTTATGTGGATGAAGGTCTGTTGCTAAAATAGAGCCTTCATTTTTCATAATTTCAGCTAAATGCGTTGTTTTACCACCTGGTGCTGCACACATATCCAAGACACGCATACCAGGAGATGGATTTAGAACATTGGCTGGGATCATTGAACTCTCATCTTGAATAGTAATATGCCCCTCTTTAAATGCATGGGTACGAGCAGGTTGACCATTTGTTAAGTGTAGACATTCTGGGATTACATCGCTTTGCTTTGCTGTTAAACCTTCCGCTTCAAGTTCCGCTATCGCTTGCTCAACAGTTACCTTTGTTCTATTGACACGTACAGTTTGCATAGGGGGTACATTATTTTCATGTAACATTCCTGTAGCTACCTCTAGACCGTAATTATCAACAAAACGTTGTACTAGCCAAATCGGATGACTTGTTTCAATAGCCAGACGCTCTATTGGATTTTCTATATCAGTTATAGCAGGTACACCTTGACGCAAGACAGATCTTAAAATACCATTGACCGTCGAAGCAATACCACGATGCCCTCGGCGCTTCGCAATTTCTACTGCCTCATTAACAGCAGCATGCGCTGGGATACGCGTTAAATATTGCATTTGATATAAAGATATTCGTAATAACCAACGAACCCAATGATCTATAGAACCACGGATAAAAGGCTCTAAGTAATAATCAAGTGTCATTTTATGTTGCAATGTACCATATGTTAATTCTGTTAATAAAGCGCGATCCTTCGCCTCTATCTTATGTCGTTTAATGGTTTCATTGAGAAGTAAATTGCTATAGGCTTGATTTTTATCGACGGCTAACAGAATAGATAGTGCGGCGTCTCGCACATTTCCATCCCAAATAACTACACTTTTTTTACTCATTTAAATTGGTCCCCAATCTGTAATTTAGAACCTGTACCACGTAAATATTCCTCAGCTGTCATGCGCTTTTTACCTGCAGGTTGTACATCATATAATGCTAGTGTTGTCCCATTGCCTGCCGCCACTTCAAAATGGTCTTTCGCAATTGCAACAACAGTACCAGGAATAGTATCATGCTTGCTTTTGCCTATAGTCGCCCACCATAATTTGAAATTACCATCTTCAAAAGTGGTATAAGCTACAGGCCATGGATGAAGCCCGCGTACTTGATTGTAAAGAGTTGTGGCGTCATTTGTCCAATCAATACGTTCCTGTTCTCTCGAAATATTGCTCGCAAAGGTAACTTGCGTTTCATCTTGCACTGTACGGTTATTTGTTCCATTAATAATAGATGGAAGTGTGTCCTTTAGTAAATCTCGACCAACCATACTTAGCTTATCAAAAACTCTACCCGTATGATCATCTAATTCAATAGGGATAGCTCTTTGTGAAATAATATCACCTGCATCAAGCTTTTCTGCCATATACATGATTGTGACGCCAGTTTCTTTTTCACCATCTATAATAGATTGGTGTATAGGAGCGCCTCCACGATATTTTGGTAATAATGAAGCATGGACATTAATACAGCCAAGTGAAGGAGCATCCAAAAGTTCTTTCGGTAATATTTGTCCAAATGCAGCGGTAATGACTATATCTGGCTGTAACGAAAGAATTTGTTGTAGCTCCTCAGATCCACGTAGCTTTTCTGGTTGGATAATAGGTAATCCTAGCTCTAATGCTGCTGCCTTAACAGGTGGTGGTGTCAATACACGTTTACGTCCAACTGGTCGATCAGGTTGTGTCACCACTGCTTTAATATCGTACCCTTCTTCATGTAGCATACGCAAAATGGGTGCAGAGAAGTCTGGTGTCCCCATAAAAATAATCGAAGTCATTTTATTCCTCCTCTTCTGCGTACATTTCTTCAAGTTCTTCTGCTGTTAGAACACGTTTAATTTTTGAATCAAATAGCACGCCATCTAAATGATCAATTTCATGTAAAATTGCTCTAGCATCAAAGCCCCCTGCTTCTAATTCATAGACACGTCCTTCACGGTCACATGCTTCAATTTTTACATAGCTAGGACGTTCTACCTCGCCATATAATCCTGGGAAACTCAAGCAACCTTCAATATCTATTTCTGCACCATCCGTTTCAATAACAGTTGGATTAACCATTTCTAAAATATCGCGTTCCTCACCCAATTCTACAATCGCTACTCGTAACCCTATATCAATTTGTGGTGCTGCAATGCCGACACCATCATATTCCACCATTGTGTCATATAAGTCATCCAGTAATGTAATGAGTTCATCGTTTATTTCTGTTACTTCTGCACATGGTGTTGAAAGTACTTGTGCTGGGTGTTCGATTACTTTTTTTATTGCCATTTTTATGTCCTCATTTCTGCTTTTAGCTAGAACCATACCATTTTATTTATTATATGGTCATATGCTCGTAAAACTGTATTTATACTCTTATATAGTAGACGGATCTAAATCTACCGTCATTAATATTCCTTGTTTGATCCAATCTGCTCGATACATGGCGAGCAGACGCTGTAATACCGGAATAAGATTTGGTTCAATTTTATATTTTATCAAACATTGATAACGATATCTATTTTGGAGTCGAGCAATACTTGCAGTCGTTGGGCCAATAATAGCTGCTTGATTCGATAAATTTCCACGGAGCCAATCCGCCATACGTCCTGCATATTCAGCAGCCATCATAACATCCTCGTGAGAAATCTGAACAAGTGCCACATAATAATATGGAGGGTAACTGGAACGACGACGTAAAAACATCTCTCGCTCATAAAATGGCTCATAGTCCTGCGTTTTAGCTAATTCAATTGCATAATGCTCAGGTGTATAGGTCTGAATAATTACCTCTCCGGGTTTATCATGTCTTCCTGCCCTCCCACTTACCTGTGTTAATAGCTGAAATGTACGTTCTGCTGCACGATAATCTGGTAAATGTAAGGAGGTGTCGGCGCTAAGTACTCCTACAAGCGTAATATTCGGAAAATCCAGCCCTTTTGCAATCATCTGCGTGCCAAGTAAAATATCTGCGTGCCCTTCTCCAAAAGCAGCTAATATTTCTTCATGTGCACCTTTATGCTTTGTCGTATCTACATCCATACGTAATACTCTTGCTTCTGGGAACAGCTTATATATTTCTTCTTCCACCTTTTGTGTACCAGTACCAAAATAACGAATATGATCACTTTGACATTGTGGACATATTTGAGGAACATGTTCCTCATAACCGCAGTAATGACATTTCAATTTTTCAGTTGTACGATGATAGGTTAAAGAAATATCACAGTTGGGGCATTGTACAACTGTCCCACAATCCCGACAGAGGACAAAAGACGAGTAGCCACGACGATTTAAAAACAACACCATTTGCTCTTTTTTCTCTAATCTTACACGGATTGCTTCTATAAGGGATTGCGAAAACATGGATCGATTTCCTTGTCGAAGCTCCTCACGCATATCTGAAATAAAAACGGTTGGTAATGACTGATGTAAGGCTCTCATTTTTAAGGAAAGTAAGGTATAAACACCCTTTTTAGCTCTTGCAAAAGATTCTAAACCTGGTGTAGCACTACCCAAAATAACAGGGCAATTATAATATTCACTACGCCAAATAGCTACATCTCTTGCATGGTAACGTGGTGAGTCTTCTTGCTTATACGTTGACTCATGCTCTTCATCTAAAATAATAAGGCCAATATTTGTAAAGGGGGCAAATATTGCTGAACGAGCACCAACGACTACTCTCACTTTCCCTTGTTGGATCTTGCGCCATTCATCATACTTCTCGCCCACAGACAATCCGCTATGCATAACCGCAACCATCTCTCCAAAACGACTGCGGAATCGCTCTGTCATTTGAGGTGTTAAAGAGATTTCAGGTACGAGCATAATAGCTTCTTTGCCTTCGTTCAATACTTTTTGTATTGCCTGCAAATATACCTCTGTCTTGCCACTCCCTGTTACACCATGCAATAAAAACGTTTGCGCTTGTTGCTCCTCCATAGCCACGGTAATGGCTTGTAAAGCAATTTGCTGTTCATCTGTTAATTGTAAGGCCTGCGTACGTGAAACTTCTTTCGTAAATGGGTCACGGTATACTTCTTCTTGAATAAACTGTGCCGCACCTTTGTCAATAACGCTCTCTAAAACAGAAGAAGAGACTCCTGCCTTCTCACAAATTTGCTGAGGTGACAAAACTTCACCTAAATGCTGCCTCATCCATTCTAGTAATAGACGTTGTTTCACAGCTCGAGTTGATTGCTTTAACGCTTTTTCAATAACGTTAGGCTCATCTATAATTTTCACCATTCGTATTTCTTTTACATGACCCTGTTGTTTCACAACATTATCAATAGTCACCTTATTTTGTGCGACTAATTGCTTTAATAAAGGCAGTAAACCTGCACGTTCAAATTCTTTAAAATTAGCTTTTTGTCGTTTACCAAAAATCACTTGTACTTCACTCGGGATATTTTGATCTTCGGTTAGCTTTATAATTTTTTCATATTTCGCACGTAATGCTGAAGGTAACATTACTTGTAAAGCATCTATTTCATAGCAAATCGTTTGATTCTTCAACCACTTTGCCATTTGTAGCATTTCATCAGTTAGTACCGGCTCCATATCTAAAATTTGAGCGATTGATTTTAATTTATTGAGGGGCACGTCTGTTTCAGTTTTTAATCCCACTACAAAGCCTAAAACATTTCTAGGACCAAATTGCACTTTTACACGACAGCCCATTTCTATTACATTTATCCATTCAGGTGGTACTTGATAATCGAAAGGACGATCAACATGGTAGGTCGAGACGTCTACAATGACTTCCGCTATTAATAAGCTCATTGTTCCTCACCCTTTAGTATTTGAGCCCATAAAGTTCGGGCAAAGTGCTGTGGATTAGTTGTAGCTATGATCTGCTCATTTATTTGAGCTTCCTCACTAAAGTCAATCCAACGCTCCGATTCAATGTTAAGCATAGGTTCGCCAAGCACTTCTTGTCCAAATGTGACAGCCTTGATACCCTCTACTGAAATAAGCGGTGTTTTCTCCATTGTCGGTACATTAGCTGCATGAATGAAGAGAACTTCTGGGTCCTGATTTTTATAGTTTTCAAGCTGTTGCATAAAATCATTCAAACTACTATTTTCTATTTGAATCACATGCGCGCCTAGGGTCCTCGCCTCATTAGCCAATGCCTGTCCAATGACACCATTCGCTTGTGGTCTAATCATATGCTTTTCATCTAACGGTACATGCAAGGCACCAACTGTTACTACAACCGTTTTATTTGTAAGTGGTTTTGGTGTCACTGTCGCCGAAAAAAAATCCTGTACAATAGCTGTTATTTTTTCAGGCTCCTCCAAGCGCCCCTTCCCTACATAACCACATGCTAAAAATCCTTCTGAAGGCTCGATAAATTGGTAGCCATCTGCTGCTAATCTATCTAAGTTACGCTTTACTGCTGGATGGTCATACATATGTACATTCATAGCTGGGGCTATCCACACAGGCGCAGTAGTAGCAAGTAAGGTTGTTGATACCATATCATCCGCAATTCCATTGGCCAATTTCCCAATCATATTGGCAGTTGCTGGCGCCACTAAAATCAAATCAGCCCAATCCGCTAAATCAATATGGGCAATCACACTTGAATCTTTTTCATCAAACGTGTCAAAATAAACATCATTTTTGGACATCACTTGAAAGCTTAATGGATTCACAAACTGTCTAGCAGAGGCAGTCATTATCACTTTTACGTTCGCCCCTGCTTGTGATAGCTTGCTAACTAGAGCAACAGCTTTATATACGGCAATCCCGCCTGAAACACATAGTAAAATATTTTTATTCATGCTAGGTGTCTTCCCTTCAAATGATAAGCTCCCAAAGGATGATTCCCTGGGAGCTCTCGGCATTCTGTATAATCAAATCAACTGCTGACTAACTTGAAGTTAGATTTCGTCTTCGTACACAGTTGACTCATCCTGTGATACTTTCGTAAGTACACCTGCCGCTACTTCTTCAAGTGCTTTTCCTACATATTTATGAGATACGTACTTGTGTAAACGTTCTGTATTTTGCTCTTCTTGCATTTGACGAGCACGTTTTGAAGCAAGGCTCACTAGTGAATATTTTGAATCGATTTCTTTTTTTAAAGCATCTACTGATGGGTATAACATTGTTTATTCTCCTCTCAACATTGACAAATATCTTTTTTCAACACGTTCTCTACGGCAATGCTCTGCTTTAATAATCGCATTAATACGATCACAGGCATTTGTCACTTCATCATTCTCTACAACAAAATCGTATAAGCTCATCATTTCAAGCTCTTCACTTGCTGTAGCAATGCGTTTTGCTATGATGTCCTCTGTTTCCGTCCCACGTCCAACTAAACGATCTTTTAGTTCAGTTAAACTTGGAGGGGCTAAGAAAATAAATAAGGCATCTGGTGCTTTTTTACGAATCTGCGCTGCACCCTGTACTTCTATTTCTAAAAACACATCGCGACCTGCATCCAGTGTTTCATTCACGTAGGCTAGTGGTGTACCATAGTAGTTTCCTACAAATTCAGCATGCTCTAATAAGCCACCCTGTTCAATTAACGTTTCAAAGTCTTCACGTTTCTTGAAAAAATAGTCTACACCATCGATTTCACCTTCGCGAGGATTTCGTGTCGTCATCGAGATGGAATACTCATAATTCGTATTCGGCTGAGAAAATAATTCTTTTCGCACTGTCCCTTTACCTACACCAGATGGGCCAGACAGAACAATTAATAATCCACGTTCTTTTATCATTTATTCTCTATATCTCCCTTAATTTATAACAGACACGTGCAAGTTATTCGATATTTTGAACTTGCTCACGCATCTTTTCTAAAATTGTTTTCGCCTGAACAACAGCAACCGCTGCTTCTGTAGATTGATTTTTTGAACCAATCGTATTGATTTCACGATGAATCTCCTGCATTAAAAAGTCTAATTTTCGTCCGACTGAAATCGTTTCATGTAACGTTTCTTCCAATTGATTAAAATGACTATCCAACCTGTCTAATTCCTCGGAAATGTCAACGCGTTCTGCAAAAATCGCTACTTCTGCTAGTAAACGGTCATCTAACAAAGTTCCATCTGCAACTTCTGCAATCCGTTCTACTAATCGTGTACGATATTTTTCAACAGCTAGAGATGAACATGAACGTATTTGGTTCACTTGTTCTTTTAACTGTTCCCTATATTGTACAACAACTTCCTGCAATTCTTGCCCCTCACGCTCACGCATAAGTACGAGCTGTTTTATCGCCTGTGAAATCGCTTGTTCAACAGCACTAAGCAAATCCTCAGGTGTTAATTGTGGTTTTTGCTGTACGAGTGCTTGCTCTAACGATAAAAGCTCCTGCATCGTCCATTTTTCTTCTAGTGGTACTTTACTTGCTAATTGCTCTTTTGCCTTACGATACGCTTCAATTAATGACCAATTAATCTCGATAGATTGCTCTACATTTTCTAAATCCTTCACATATACCATCACATCAATTTTGCCGCGTGACAAAGCTTGAGAAATAAATTTCTTTGCAAAAATTTCAGCTTCAAGCCATTCTTTCGGAAATTTAGCGTTAATTTCTAAAAAGCGATGGTTGACCGAGCGCATTTCTACGGTTAATTGAAAGTCTCTAGTTGTTGTGACACCTCTGCCAAAACCAGTCATACTACGCACCAAGGTTCGTCACACCTTTCTTTGCATACTGGGAATATTATAACATAAGCTTTATCGAATATGACGAATCTCCAAAAAAAATTGGATCGAATAAGAGCTAATTCTACCACAATTGAAGCTATATTTTAATATTCGCCTAAAAAATGCTATGATAAACATACAATTAGTGCTTTGCGGAAGCTTAGAAATAGCAAAATGCAAATGCAACAAGAAAAAATACGAAAGTACCAAGATGCTTGTTATCATTGGGAAGAGGAATTCATATGGCATTTGACGGCTTATTTACTTATTCAATAACAGCCGACCTACAACAGCTTGTTACAGGTCGAATTACTAAAATACATCAACCTAACGCTCAAGAGGTGGTTTTACATGTTCGTGCAAATGGGAAAAATCATAAATTGCTTTTTTCTATTCATTCTTCTTATGCGCGAATGCATCTTACGGAACAAACGATTGAAAATCCAGCAGAACCTCCTATGTTTTGTATGCTGCTGCGCAAGCATTTAGAGGGTGGTTTTATTTCCTCCGTTAAACAGCTTGGTTTTGACCGTATTATAATAGTAGAAATCGAAAGTAAAAATGAAATTGGCGACCCTATTGTTAGACAACTACATGCTGAAATTATGGGTAGACATAGTAATCTACTTTTAATTGATAAAGAGCAAGGTAAAATTGTTGATAGTTTAAAGCACTTGCCACCATCTGTAAATAGTTTTCGTACTGTATTACCTGGTCAGCCTTACTTAGCCCCACCAACACAAAATAAATGGAATCCTCTATTAGTTACAGATGAAGAGCTAGCAACATTTTTTGCGGAAACTAAAAATGCCAAAGATGTTGTGACACAATTTACTGGATTTTCACCTCTTCATGCTGAGGAATTATTGTACCGCATGACATCAACATCAAATCGAGTACAATGTTTTAAACAATTTATAGCAAGCTTTGCTAATGGTGGAACGAGCCCAATGTATGTATTGGCTAATCACAAAACTTACTTCTCACCAATTGAATTAACCCACTTACATGGAGATATGACAGTTTATCCGAATGTACACGAACTTCTTGATCGAGTATTCTTTGCACGTGCGGAGCGGGACCGTGTCAAGCAGCAAGCAGGTGATTTAGAAAGATGGCTACAAAATGAAATTGATAAACTTGCTTTAAAAACGAAAAAGCTAACAAAGGACTTTGAGCGCGCCTCAAAGCTCGATCAATTTCAGTTATATGGTGAACTGTTAATGGCTAATATCTACTCCTTTGAAAAGGGCGTCAAGGAAGTAACGGTCATCAATTACTACAGCGAAAATAGCGAAGAGATTACAATCCCCGTCAGTGAACGTAAAACACCTATAGAAAATGCTCAAGGCTATTATACGAAGTATACTAAGGCCAAAAATGCATTAATTATGGTGCAACAACAACTTGAAAAAACAAAAGAAGAAATTACTTACTTTGAAATGCTGGCACAACAAGTGCAACAAGCATCACCAGGGGATATTGAAGAAATTCGCGAAGAACTAGCCGAACAGGGCTACTTAAAGCTACGCCATTCTAAGAAAAAGAAAAAGCCTGTGAAACCTGAACCCGAACGCTATATTTCTTCCACAGGTATTACCATCTCTGTCGGCAAGAACAACAAGCAAAATGATATGTTGACATTTAAAATTGCAAAACGCACAGATATCTGGTTACACACGAAGGATATCCCAGGCTCTCATGTTGTCATCCATTCTAGTGAACCCGATGAAACAACTCTACGTGAAGCAGCCACATTAGCTGCTTATTTTTCAAAGGCAAGAGAGTCTTCTTCTGTTCCAGTCGATTATACAGACATTCGTCAGGTCAAGAAACCAAATGGGGCAAAACCCGGTTTTGTGATTTACTTCGAACAAAAAACTTTGTATATCGATCCAAATGAGGCACTCATATTACAATTAAAAAAGCAGTCGTAAAGATAGAGACCGAGATAATTTTTCTCGGTTTTTTCTTTTTTTTAATGATAAGCACGTAATCCGTACTATAAAACAATGAAAACAGCCATATCTTGATTGATTCTTACAGACAATCTTCCTTATTATAATAACAATAAAAAAACATATGAATCATCTGAACTGTTTCTTACTACAGTTATTGACTTCTACCTTTTAGCAAAGCAAAATCAAAATATAAAAGATTGAATAGCATTTTGGAAAGGGCGTATCAATATGTCTGTAGGCAAAAAATTAAGTTTCGGTTTCTTTACCATTATTCTCACGTTAATCATTTCATTAATGATTATGTTTATGCTATTTTCAAACATAGAAAAAAAGATTGAAAATGCATTAGAAGTTCACGTAGCCCTTGTGGAATTAGCAGATGATATTCAATTTGAAATGGCCATGCAAGGTCTATTTATCCGTGCCATTATTATCGAAGACAATCCTGCGAATAAAGAAAGTTTTAAAGAACATGCAAATTTACTCGATAAGCTAGTAGCTGAAATCAAAGAAAAATCAAATTCCTCTGAAATGGATACATATGCAAACGAATTAAATACGTTTAATGATACTTTTAATAAATCAGCTACTGAGGCACTCGCACTTTTTGAAGCTGGCGACCTAGAAGGAGCTTTGCAAAAGGTTAATGGTGAAGTACAGCAAGCTAATAAAGGCATCCAAGATATATCCAATAAAATTGCGAACTATCAAAAGGGACAACTTGAAACGGTTACACAAGAATCTAAACAAGCCGTGTTCAACTCTCAAATCATTTCAATTATTGCCATCATTATTGGAGTTGTACTTGGCATTATTCTGATGGTTTATATACAGCGAACTATTTCTCGCCCTTTAAAATCGGTAGTCCATTCGGCAAACCAAATTGCAAACGGAGAATTATTCCATCAAGATATCACTCACCATTCTAAAGATGAAATTGGTCAACTTTCAACGGCCTTTAATTCCATGAAAGGCAATCTAAAAGACTTACTAACCCATATTCAAGACAATGCTGAGCATTTAACAGCATCAGTAGAAGAACTTTCGGCTTCTACCGAGGAAATTACTTCCTCCGCTGATGAGATAACGGTGCGTATTAATGAAACAGCCAATGTTGCTAAAGCGGCCACAGTTGCTGCCAATGAAAGTGCTCATGCAATGGATGAAACAGCCGTAGGTGTTCAACGTATAGCAGAAGCAACGCAACAACTTCATCACAGTGCTGTAACAACAAATGAATTAGCTACAAACGGGAACAGTACCGTAGAGAATGCTCAACAACAAATGAATGTGATCCATGATTCAACACAAATAATTAATAATCTTGTTCAAAAATTAAGTAAACAATCAGAAGAGATTAGCCAAATCACTACTGTTATTACAGCCATTACGGATCAAACTAATTTATTAGCACTCAACGCTGCCATTGAAGCAGCCCGAGCTGGAGAGCATGGAAAAGGATTTGCGGTTGTCGCGGATGAGGTTCGTAAGTTAGCTGAGGAATCCAAACAATCGGCTAATCAAATTGTTGCCTTAACGCAGGAGATTCAAGAAGATACACAAAATGTAGAAAAAGCTGTTTTAGAGGGCCTCCATTCGGTTACAGACGGCGTCAAAATCATTGGACATGCAGGACAAGCATTTGAAGCAATCGTGAAAGCCATCAATACAATGACAGATCAAATAGAAGATATATCAGCTACTTCTGAAGAAATTTCAGCTAGCGCAGAACAAGTAGCAGCTTCTGTCGCAGAAATTGCTCACGGTGCTTCAACTAGCTCAGATAGTACACAAATAGTGGCCGCCGCTAGCAAAGAACAAACAATCACGATGCAACAAATCAATCAAGTTGCCGCACATCTAAGTGAAAAGTCCTTAGATTTACAGCATCAAATTAATCAGTTTAAACTTTAATGAAGCAAATGGTGCATTCTTTTTATTGGAATGCACTATTTTTTTATTCATTATGTTATATAATTTTCTGAAGGACAAAGCATAATACCATAATTAAGATATTTGACAAAGAAATTAACCATTGAAAAATCAGATTTTTAGTAATTATTTGCATAATCAATCCTCGCCAGTAAGACAAATGACATCCTCAAAAAAACACTACAAATAAAATGGATTAAATTAGCAAAGGGCGTACAGAATTCAAGGTTTTTATATACTTAATCTTTAATGAATAAAACTTAACCTGATTGCATATATACATATCTAACCATATTCTATGGAAATTATTTCAGTAGAATATATTTAACATAACCAGCCTTCCATTAAATCCATTTTTTCCTTAGTATGGGTACATTTTTTCATAGATTAACTCTACTATTTCTATTTACACTCCACAATTGGGTAATACTAGAAAATTACAAAATAAGTTTCTTATATATCATTAATAGATAGAAATATTCATATTTCGAGATCACAAATTACAAGAAATCACCTGCAAATGAATCTAATTAACTGAGTTTTACTTAGATTTTCTACAAATCTATACAATATCCTCAAAGTATTACATCTATGACTTTTGTATCATTTTTCAAATATTGATATTATTATCGAAAAAATAGGAATTTTCTATATAGTAAATCATTTTTTTATTTTTATTCTATTTTTGATATTCAGAATAGGTAAACATCAAATTTTTATCACACATACACTCTGTTTCATTAGCGTGGTAAATCGGAAAAATTTATTATTCTCTTAACTGTCAGATAATACTATATAAATTTGAATCTTTTTTATTTTGTGCACAATGATTTTTTTGGTATATTAAATAGGAGCTTCACAAAAGGCTTAAAAATTGTATAAGGGGGATTCACATGAATAAAAACAAAAAGTTTTTATTACTAACAGTTCTTGCAGTATTTTCTTTAGTACTTGCTGCATGTGGCTTCGGTGGAGATTCGTCTGAAAAATCAAAAGACGATGGAAAAGATTCTGGTTCATCTGAAACAGCTGCTTCAGGTGGGGAATTAAATGTAGTAGTAGCTTCTGAACCACCATCACTTCATCCTGCATTAGCAACAGATACAACTTCTGGAGTTATTCTTACAAATACTTTTGAAGGATTAACATCGCTTGATGCAGACGCTCGTCCAGTTGCAGCTGCGGCTGAAAGCTGGGAAGTTAGCGAAGATCTAAAAACATACACGTTCAAATTACGTGATGCTAAATGGTCAAACGGAGATCCAGTAGTTGCTGGTGACTTCGAATATGCTTGGAAATGGGCATTAAACCCAGACAATCTTTCTGAATATGCTTCAATCCTTTACCCAATTAAAGGTGCTACAGCATACAACAATGGTGAAGGTTCTGCTGATGACGTAGGCGTTAAAGCTGAAGATGATAAAACATTAGTAGTAACTTTAGAAAACCCAACACCTTACTTCTTAGAATTAACAGCATTCAAAACATACGCACCATTAAACCAAAAAGTAGTTGAAGGTAATGATGAGTGGTATACAGATGCTGGTGAAAACTTTGTAACAAACGGACCATTCACATTAGGTGAGTGGAGACACAACGATACAATCGTATTAAAGAAAAACCCAGAATACTGGGATGCTGATAAAGTGGCTTTAGACACTGTTAATATTGGTATGGTTGAATCTGAAGCAACAGCAGTAACAATGTTCAAAGGTGGAGAAATTGACTACCTTGGAGCACCATTCCAATCTGTAGCACTTGATGCTATTGATGGATTTAAAGCTGATAAATCTTTAAATATCAATGACCAAGCTTCTGTATATTGGTACAAGCTAAATACAAAAGATAAGATCACTGGAAACGCTAACATCCGTAAAGCATTAGCATTAGCAGTAGATCGACAAGCATTAATTGATAATGTTACTAAAGGTGAGCAAAAACCTGCATTAGGTATGGTTCCTACCGCAGTTCATGGCTTTGAAGAAGACCGTGGTTACTACAAAGATAACGATATCGAAGGTGCTAAAGCTGCACTTGAAGCTGGTATGAAAGAACTTGGTATTACAAACCCAGCAGATATCAAAATTAACCTTTCTTACAACACTAGTGAAGCACACGCTGCTATCGCACAATTCGTACAAGAAAACTGGACTAAAAACCTTGGAATTACTGTAGGTCTAGATAACTCTGAATGGCAAGTTTACTTAGAAAAACTTAACCAATTAGACTACCAAGTTGGCCGTATGGGCTGGGTTGGTGACTACAACGATGCTTATACATTCCTAGAAATGTATGACACTGCTGCAAACGGTAACAACGATACTGGTTGGGAAAATGCAGAGTACAAAAAATTATTAGAACAATCTAATACGGAAGCAGATCCAGCGAAACGTCTTGAGCTTTTAAAACAAGCTGAAGCAATTGCTGTTTCTGAGTTCCCAGTTGTTCCAATTTACTACTACACGAACCTATCTGTAGTACAAGATTATGTGAAAGACATGAAGGCAGACATCCTTGGTAACATCTCTCTTAAAGAGGTTAAAGTAGAGAAATAAACAACAACATTTCGCTTATTTAGCTCTACAGCGAAGAGCTGCCTCGTAGCCCCTACGGCGCGAGTCAGCTCTTTTTAAAATACGAAGGCATATATTTGTCAGACAATTGACAAATAGAAGGAGGAGTTTTATGTGATTAAATATATTTTGAAAAGGCTGATGTATATACTTCTCGCGCTTTTCGTCATCGTAACTGTTACGTTTTTCTTAATGCGTCTCGCTCCTGGTAGTCCTTTTGCGAGTGAACGTAATTTCCCACCTCAAATCGAGGAGAAGTTAAACGAAACGTATGGATTAAATAACCCTTGGTATATACAATATAAAGATTATTTAATCGATACGGCCACTTTCAATTTCGGTGAGTCAATGAAATATAAAGCGCGTTCTACAAATGATATGATTTCTGAAAGTTTCCCTGTTTCTTTAACATTAGGGATTGAGGCTATGCTATTAGCAATTGGATTCGGTGTTTTAATTGGCGTAGTTTCCGCGCTATATCATAATAAGTTCCCGGATTATTTGGCAACGTCCTTTGCGGTGCTCGGTATATCAGTACCTTCATTTATCTTGGCAGGTTTAATGCAGTATTTCTTGGCCTTTAAGCTAGGTTGGTTCCCAATCAGTGGATGGAAAGGCTTTGTTTATAGTATATTACCAGCCTTTGCAATTGCTCTCTCACACATGGGCTTTATTGCAAAGCTAACTCGTTCAAGTATGCTTGAACAAAACAATAGTGAATATGTAAAAATGGCTCGTGCGAAAGGTATTGGTAAATGGACAATCGTATTCCGCCATACATTACGAAATGCCCTACTACCAGTTGTAACGTACATTGGTCCTTTAACAGCTGGTGTTGTTACAGGTAGTTTCATTGTAGAGCAAATTTTCGCTATTCCTGGACTTGGTAAACACTTCGTTCAAAGTATTACAAACCGTGACTATACGGTAATTATGGGTACGACAGTGTTCTATTCCATCATCCTTTTATTTGCGGTATTAATCGTTGATATTTTATATAGCGTGATTGATCCGCGTATTAAACTGAAAGGAGCGAAAAAATAATGACACAGCAACAAATTGAAAAAGATAAGTTTAAAATTGTTGGTGGCAATCATGAAGCAACGGAAAAATTAGCTGATAAATCAGTCTCCTTTTGGAAAGAAGTATTTCTCCGTTTCTCTCATAATAAATTGGCCATTATTGGGATAATTATTTTAATCATTGTTATTTTAATGGCTACTTTCGTACCAATTTTATCTCAATACAAAGCAAGTGATCAGCTCGGTGTTTACAATGCCCCTCCATCTGCACAATTTTGGTTTGGAACGGATGATCTTGGCCGTGACATTTTCGTTCGTATTTGGGAAGGAGCTCGTATTTCCTTATTTATTGGAATTGCTGCAGCGATTATTGACTTAATTATCGGTGTTATTTGGGGAAGTATTTCAGGTTTAGCAGGCGGTCGTGTTGATAACATTATGATGCGTATTGCTGACGTTTTAACAGCTGTACCTTACCTTTTAGTAGTAATCGTACTTTTAGTTGTTATGCAACCTGGTTTAATCCCTATGATTATTGCCTTGTCTATCACTGGATGGATTAATATGGCACGTATCGTTCGTGGTGAAGTATTATCTATTAAAAATCAAGAATATGTTCTTGCTGCTCGCACATTAGGTGCAAGTACAGGACATTTAATTATTAAACACTTAGTTCCAAATGCTCTTGGTGCCATTTTAGTAACGATGACTTTAACAATTCCATCTGCTATCTTCACTGAGTCATTCCTAAGTTACCTAGGTCTTGGGGTTCCTGCTCCAACTGCTTCATGGGGTACAATGGCTTCTGACGGTAATAAGGCTATAGCTAATGCACCATGGCGCTTGATTTTCCCAGCAGTATTTATCTCACTAACAATCTTTGCGTTTAACGCTGTTGGTGACGGCTTACGTGATGCTCTAGATCCAAAACTACGTAAATAAGGAGGTGGCCGAAATGAGTAAAACAATTCTTGAAGTAAAAGATTTAAAAATTAACTTTAAAACTTATGCAGGGCTTGTTCATGCTGTACGTGGTGTTAACTTTGATTTAAAGGAAGGTGAAACACTAGCTATAGTTGGTGAATCAGGTTCGGGTAAAAGTGTTACGAGTAATGCATTAATGAAACTAATTCCACAGCCACCTGGTATTTATGAGTCAGGACAAATTTTATTTAATGGCCGTGATTTAGTTCCGTTAACTGATAAAGAAATGTCTAAAGTACGCGGAAATGAAATTGCAATGATTTTCCAAGATCCAATGACAAGTTTGAATCCAACTATGAAGGTCGGACGTCAAATAACTGAAGTAATTTTGCAACATAGAAAAGTTTCTAAAGCAGATGCAAAAAAACGTGCTATTGAGCTTTTAACACAGGTAGGTATCCCCTTCCCTGAGAAACGTTATAATCAATATCCACATGAATTTTCAGGTGGTATGCGTCAACGTGTTGTTATTGCGATCGCCCTTGCAGCAGATCCTAAGCTACTGATTGCCGATGAGCCAACAACAGCCCTAGACGTAACCATTCAAGCACAAATTTTAGAGCTAATGAAGGAAATTCAAAAGAACTCGAAAACATCTATCATTTTCATTACACACGATTTAGGTGTTGTGGCGAACATTGCCGATCGTGTTGCCGTAATGTACGCTGGACAAATCGTAGAGTATGGTACTGTTAATGATATTTTCTATAATCCAAAGCACCCATACACATGGGGTCTACTAGGTTCTATGCCTGATCTAGATAATGATACAGATGAGTTATTACGCACGATCCCTGGTTCACCACCAGATCTTACGAACCCACCTAAAGGGGATGCATTTGCAGCACGTAACGAGTTCGCAATGGCCATTGATTATGAACAAGAACCACCAATGTTCCAAGTAAGTGAAACGCATTTTGCAAAAACGTGGTTATTGCATCCTGATGCACCAAAGATTCCTCTTCCTGAAGCAGTTGCTAAACGTATTGAAGGGTATTTAGCAAAGGAGGCACAAGAAAATGACTAAAACTGGTGCTAAAAAAATTCTTGAAATTAAAAACTTAAAGCAGCATTTTGGATCACCAAGTAATCCAATCAAAGCCGTAGATGGTATTAGCTTCGATGTTTATGAAGGTGAAACACTTGGTCTTGTAGGCGAATCGGGTTGTGGAAAGTCAACAACGGGTCGTTCAATCATTCGATTATATGATATTACAGGTGGCGAGATTGTTTTCGATGGGGAAAATGTTCATGGAAAAAAATCTAAAAGTGAGTTAAAGAATTTTAACCGCCAAATGCAAATGATTTTCCAAGATCCTTACGCTTCTTTAAATCCTCGTATGACAGCCGGTGAAATCATTGGTGAAGCCTTTGATATCCATGGCCTTTACAAGGAGAAAAATGAACGTCGTGCAAAAATTCAAGAGCTACTTGAAGCTGTTGGTTTAAACAAAGAGCACGCGAATCGTTACGCACATGAATTCTCTGGTGGTCAACGTCAACGTATTGGGATTGCCCGTGCGCTAAGCTTAGATCCTAAGTTTATCATTGCCGATGAGCCGATCTCTGCGCTTGACGTATCGATCCAAGCTCAGGTTGTTAACTTACTAAAACAACTTCAAAAAGAACGTGGCTTAACATATCTTTTCATTGCCCATGACCTTTCGATGGTAAAATACATCAGTGACCGTATTGCTGTAATGTACCGCGGTAAAATCATGGAAATCGGTAAAGCAGATGATATTTACAATCACCCTGTCCACCCGTATACTAAATCTTTATTATCAGCAATCCCACTTCCTGATCCAATGTCAGAGAAACGTCGTCAACGTATTCCGTACAAGCATACTGAAGTTGACGAAACTGCATCGTATCATGAAGTAGGCGACCAACACTATGTATATGGCACTGCTGATCTAGTTAAAACTTGGGTTAATAGTCGATAAAACTTGAACTCCTGTCTACAGTTTTAATACTGGGATGGGAGTTTTTTTTTAAACTTTGTCCATTTTGTTCTATAACTAATAAGTTTGTACATAAATTTATATGTATGAAGCATTGAAAATATTACTTATATTCCATTTATCAGGTTATATATTATTGATATTAATAAAAGAATGATAAAACATATCAAAACTTTTATTTGCTTTTTGTGGGAACTTATAAGTATTTCTTTAGAAAGCAGTATTCCCCTTCTAGTGTGGCTTCAAGCCTTGCTACAAAGACCTTAACTAACTATCAATTTTAGATAACAGCTCACTATATTGCCTTACTTTGAATATTTCCTAATATAATCTAAGTATTTTTTGAATTGTATTATTAAAAAAGCAGCTTTTCTTCTTTGTAGAAAAGCTGCTTTTTTGATTAATAATAAACTATTTAATAGGTTGATCAGCTAATAATTCAATTGTTTGGAGATTACTATTAGTATCATTTTCATAAGTTGCATTCCAGTTTTTCACGCGTTTATTAACAGGAATTATTTCTGTACGGAAGAAAGTTGGTACTACCATTGCTTTTTCACTCATATATTCTTGCCACTCTCTGAAAGCCTTTGTACGTGTATCTTGATCCATAGCCTCTTCTGAGTCAATAGCGTCTAATAATTTTGTTAATTCAGGAGATACATAACGGCTAAAGTTAAATTCAGCACCTTCACCATATAAACCTTTAGGAGATGGATTTGTTCCAGTTCCCCATGCAGCTTGATACATATCGATTTCTGGATCATCTGCTTGAACTTTATCATAGAAAGCATTGAATTCGATAAGACGACCTGTTGTTAATTGTACGTCTAACCCCACTTCTTTCCAGTTTTGACGGAAGTATTCAACAATCGCTTCATCTGTTTCTGAACCAGCCATTGAAGCTAAGCGAATAGAGAATTTTTTACCATCTTTATCTTCACGAATACCGTCACCATCAACATCTTTAAAGCCAGCTTTATCTAATAATTCTTTTGCTTTTTCAGGATCATAATTATAGCCTTCTAATGATGCATCATAATAGGATGCAAATACTGGTGGAATTAAAGAATTTCCGCGCTCACGTAATCCTTGATAGAATTTTTCTGCAACACCTTCAACATCCATTGCAAATGCAACAGCCTGACGTAATTCAATACTATTCATTTTTGACTTTTCATCAAATACGTTTACTTTATTTGTTGTATCGTATTTTCCTAATTTAAAGCCGATATACGAATATGATAATTCTGGACGACCTAATAATGCTATGTTTTGTAAATCCTTAATACTATCATACTGATTAGTTGGGTATGATGTAGCAATATCATATTTTCCAGTACGTAATGCTTCACCAATTGAAGTTGGTGGAACAACCTCAAGTACTACTTTATCCACTTTTGGCTTGCCTTTAAAATAATGTTCGTTTGCTACAAACTGTACAGACTCACCATTTACGACTTTATCAATTTTAAATGCACCAAGTGTTACTGGATTTTTACGTACTGCATCTGAAGCAAGTAAATCTTTCACTGGAATAGATTCTAATTGATGTTTAGGTTCAGCATAAGCCCATAAACCATCACCAATGGAGTAAATAGCTGGTGATACTTTTTTAAGTTGGATTTTAATGCTCTTGTCATCAACTTTTGTAATACCTGAAATTGTATCTGCTTTACCACTATGATATTCTTCTGCACCTACAATGTTTTTAAAATCATCATCATAACGAACACCTGTATAATCTGGATGACCAATTAGCTCATATGGGAAAATTAGATCATCAGCTGTTAAAGGTGTACCATCTGACCATTTATAATCACCTTGAATTGTGACAGTTGCAGTTTTTGCCTCAGCATCAACGTCTAACTTTGCAATACCTTTGTCTGTAACAAGGAAGTTTCCATCTTGTTCAAAAAGCACATTAGACGCAAAGGCTAAAATTTCTGAATCATAAGCATCTTCGTATAGTTCCCAGTTGAAAATACCTTGGAACGGAGAGCTTGTTACAAGTCCTACGCGTAATGTACCACCTTGGATTGCGTCTCCTTCATTTGTTACTTCCGTTGGTAATAATGAATCACTAGTTCCTTCAGACTCGCCGGATTTTTCTGTTTCACCAGACTTTTCTGTGTTATCAGTTTCTCCGCCTTTTTCAGACCCATTGCCTCCACCACTGCAGGCTGCTAAAACTAGCATGAATGCAAATAAAATGGACAAAAATAACCAATTTTTCTTCATGTGTAAATCCTCCCCTTTATCCTAATCGTTGTTTTGCGTCAGCTGCACGTCTTAGCGCTTGACCGACATAATTTATACCAAGCATCAATACTAAAATTAATAATGATGCGGGCAACCAAATCCACCATTTTGAAGATAATACTACCGGGTTTGTTGCATAGCTTACTAACGTCCCTAAGCTAGGTGTAGATGGTGGTAAACCAAAGCCTAAGAAAGATAGACCCGTTTCAATGCCAACATTCCCTGCAAAGTTTAACGTTAACTCTACTATTAGCAACGAACTTAAATTTGGTAGTATCCCTTTAAACATAATGGCAAAATCACTAGTCCCCATTGTTTTCGAGGCACTTACATAATCTCTACGTCCTTCAGATAAAGCTTTACTTCGAACGAGACGCGCAGTACTTATCCATTGAAAGGCACTTAAAATTAAAATTAATTCAAAAACACCATATTTCGGTATAATTGTAACTAACACAATGATAATCATTAATGTCGGTAAGGTCATAAGAAAATCAATGATACGCATAAATAAATTATCGATAAAGCCGCCATAATAGCCCATTATAATACCTAGTGCGATCCCTAAGGCATTTGCAATAAGGGTAATAGCAACTGCAATTAATATAGAATTTTTCGCACCGATAATTAGCTGTCCATACATATCACGACCAGCCTCATCAGCCCCAAGGATATATCCATTAACACCAGGCTCTGTAAAACGCTCTAATAATTTAATTCGTAATATTTCATCCTGATTCATAAAGGCGGACATAATCAGTATTACAATTATAAGCAACGTTATTCCAATAAATGACAATAACGCTAATTTATCTTTTCTGAATTCACGGATCACGACTTGAATTCCTGTTGGTGGCATACTTTCAACTTTTACTACATCATTTTTTTGCTCCATTTTATTCACCTCTCCTTATGCGTTCAATGTAACTGTTAGTCTATGCGGATACGTGGATCAACAATGCTCATAATGATATCTGACAATAGACTACCTAATAACGCTAAGAAGCCATAAAGCATAACAAGAGCTGTAATAACACTATAATCGCGACTTGTTACGGAATGGATGAATAATTGACCCATGCCCGGGAAGCCAAAAATTGTCTCTATGAAAATCGAGCCGCCTAATAAACCTGTAATTGTAAAGCCAAGGAAGGCCGCAATTGGTAATAAAGAGTTACGGAAAATATGTCTTCTATAGATTTTTTTCATCGGTACGCCTTTACTACGAGCGGTTTTAACATAATCCTGTGTTTTGGCATCAATAATTTCTGAACGTAAGTATTGAATAATCGTCGTTGTCGCTAAAATGGCATACGTCATTGCAGGTAGTATTAAATGATACAAGCGATTCCAATAATACTCGAGCGTTCCAGGCTCTACACCTACATCAACTGTTCCACTCGTTGGAAACCACATTAAACGATAGCCAAAAATATATAAGAAAATTAAGCCCAATACAAAGGTTGGTATTGCATAGCTTATAAAGCTATACAGAGTAATTGACTTATCATACAAAGTATCCTGCTTACGTCCAGCTATCATTCCTAAAGGGATAGCTATTAAATAAACAAGGATGGTACTAAGTAGGGCAAGCCAAAATGTGTTTAATGCACGCTCGCCAATCAATGAGGACACTGCAAGTTTATATGTATAGCTTTGTCCAAAATCACCCTGAAAGGCATTGATCACCCAATGATAATATTGTACATACCATGGATCATAATAACCCGCTTGAATTCTAAGTTCTTCAATACGTGCAGGGTCTGTTTCTGGTGTAATTAACCCTGTAAAAGGATCACCCGGCATTTGTTTTGCTAAAATAAAAATAATTAAGCTTAACACAAACATTTGAGGAATCATTAAAATTACTCTTCTAGCTATTGTTTTCCACATTTCACATTCCTCCTGACATTGCAACCATATGTGTGTCTGAAATGGATTTCAGTGGATAGACTTTTCCATGCTCATCATAGTATTTATGTTGCTCTTGTTGATAATTTCCTTCTACTTGTTGTCGAATTAATTTACGCTCATTCCTAGTCTCTGGTTCGATATTTGGAATAGCTGATAAAAGTCGGTTCGTGTATATATGCTGCGGATTTTTATAAATATCATGTCTTGTGCCAGTTTCCACAAAGCGTCCTTTATACATAATAGAAATGTGATCACACATATGTTTAACAACACCTAAATCATGGGAAATGAATAAGTATGTAAGACCATACTCATTTTGGATATCTTTCATAAAGTTCAATACTTGTGCCTGTACTGATAGATCAAGCGCTGAAACAGGCTCATCCGCAATAATCATTTTAGGGTTACAAGCAACCGCTCGCGCAATACCGAGGCGTTGCTTTTGACCACCTGAAAATTCATGGGGATATTTTAATAAAACATCTTCTGACATTCCAACAATAGCAAGCAACTCTTTAATGCGCTTGCGTTCCTCTTGATCACTAAGCTTCATAAAATTACGAATAGGCTCTGCTAAAATATCGAGAACGCGTTTTCTAGGATTCATACTTGAATGAGAATCTTGGAAAATCATTTGTATGTCTCTGTTATAGGCAGAATCCCGTTTTCTCTGCTGATTTGTCACATTTTCGCCCTCATAAAAAATTTGACCTGAGGTGATTTTTTCTAAGCCGATGATTGCTTTTCCTGTTGTTGATTTACCTGATCCTGATTCTCCGACTAGCCCATACGTCTTGCCCTTTTCGAACTCCATTGTTACGCCATCCACTGCATATACTCGATCAACAACGGTATTAAAAAATCCACCACGTATTGGATAGTGAACACTTAAATCTTTAATTTGCATAAAGCTCATACAGTCCCGCCCCCTTCTTCACCTTCGAAATGAAAGTGTTTCCAGCAGGTACATCTCACAAAATGTCCTGGTGCAATTTCATGTAATTGTGGTTTTGCTTCATGTGAAGATGCATCAATCCACGGAATACGTCCTGAAAAACGACAACCTTCTCGAGGTAAATTAATTAAGGATGGTACCATTCCTTGAATAACCTCGAGTCTTTCATTTTCGCTATGTGTTTGTGGAATTGAATTTAATAGTGAACGAGTGTAAGGGTGCCTTGGATTGTTGAATAACTCCTGAACGGGCGCCTCTTCTACGACTTCACCTGCGTACATAACTACAACTCGGTCAGCCATCTCTGCTACAACACCTAAATCATGCGTAATGAGAATAATGCCTGTCTCTGTCTCAGTCTGTAAGGCTTTTAGCAGGTCCAAAATTTGAGCCTGAATTGTAACATCTAAAGCTGTTGTTGGTTCATCAGCAATTAATATAGCCGGCTTACATGATAGGGCGATTGCAATCATGACACGCTGACGCATCCCCCCAGATAACTGATGAGGAAATTGTCTAGCTACACGTTCTGGGTTTGCAATCCCAACTTGATTTAGTAATTCTAATACTCTTGCACTTCGCTGTTGTTTTGAAAGCTTCGTATGATAGATTAACCCCTCCTCAATTTGTTCGCTAATTCTCATTAAAGGGTTAAGTGCTGAAAGTGGGTCCTGAAAAATAAATCCTATGTCATTACCACGTAAGTTATTAAATTGTTGGTCATTCAATTTAGCTAGATTTTGATTATTATAAAAAATATCACCAGTAACCTTTGTATTTACTTCATTGTGCAAACCTACAATAGTAGTCGCTAACGTACTTTTACCACAACCTGATTCTCCAACTATTGCTAATACCTCATTTTTTTGAAGCGAAAGTGAGACATCATCTACAGCAGCGTGGTATGTATCTTTTATGCGAAAACTTGTAGTCAAATTTGTTATTGTTAGTAAGTCTTTTGCTGTATTCAAACAATCTCTCCTCTATAATTCAATATTCTGAAAATACAAACGATACTTTTTATATCAGAATTATATTTAGTTTTTCTCTCTTCTCCTCTCATTTTTATCTTGGCAAGTTTGATTTTAATAAATTTTTCGCCTTCAACTCGTCATCCACTAATAGAATTATCTGAAAATTAAACTGTGCTATTATTTTAGCTAGAAAACATGTATAAACGCAAGTCCCTTTTTCAAATTATTTCAATCCGGCTTATAAATTTCCACCAGACATCTCCCTCAAAAAAATAATTTTGACTGTAAGAAATATTTTACTTTTTCTTTACAAAGTTACAATTTTCACAAATAAAAATTATGTAAATATAATAAAAAAAATACATCATAAATTTATATCCTCAAATAAAATGCTCTTAATCTCAAGGATACAAGTAATTTATAGCAAAAAATTAAAAGTTAACTTTTATGGTAAAGTTATATTTCACACATTTTTATTTTCAATGAATAATTTCGGGCGTTGAAGTGCTAATATTTCAAATTACTTTGAGAAAACAATTTAAAGCTTTTAGTTTTTGGCTACCTACCATACTTCTTAATTAATCCAAATTGACGAATTTTTATATAATATTCAATATAGAAATACTATTTAGAATATATTTAAAGGAAATTACATGTTTTTATGTTAAAATTTCCAATGACAAAGTTTTATTATATTATTTTTAATTTCAGTATAAGGAAAGGTTGTCTGTGATGGCAAAAATTAATGATACATGGTTTACAGTAGAAGAAATCAATAATGAAACGTATGCTATAAGTGAATATGGTCATTGGGAAAAAGTGCATTCTTTTTTATTGCTTGGGGAAAAACGCGCTGTTCTCATTGATACAGGTCTTGGGGTCGATAATATTCAAAGAATTAGTAAACAATTAACCTCTTTGCCCATTTCTGTGATTACAACACATGTCCATTGGGACCATATTGGTAGTCATGGAGCGTTTGATGATATTTATGTTCATAAGGATGAAGTTGATTGGCTAATCCATGGTATCCCTAAATTATCTATCGAACAGATCAGAACGGATGTTGGACGTAATATTACGTTACCTACACCTAAAACGTTTAATCCATCGAACTACAAGCCTTTTCAGGGACAGCCTTCAGGTATATTAGAAGATGGTGATATTATAAATATAGGAAACCGAAAATTATCTATTCTCCACACGCCAGGGCACTCTCCTGGCCATATTGCTCTTTTGGATCATAAATATGGTTATCTGTTTACAGGGGACTTACTATATGATCAAGCTCCTATTTATGCATTTTTTCCAACTACTAGCCCTGAGGACTTAGTCCAATCTTTAGAGAAAATAGCTAACTTATCTTCGCTTACGAAAATTTTCGGATCACATCATACATTAGGTCTTGACCCTTCTATTTTATTAGAGGTAAAAAAGGCAGTTATTACACTTCGAGAGAATAATCTAGTACGTTTTGGGACAGGTATACATCGTTTTAATGGTTTTAGTATTCAATTTTAAATAACCTCTCCCTATTTAAATAGGAAGAAAAAAGCTGTTCTACAGGTCAAATAACCTATAGAACAGCTTCTCATTATAGCTCTCCAGCCTTTAATTTCGCATGCCACTCTTTTAAGGATGGAATATCTTCTTCTTTAATAGCACCTGATTCATTTGCTGCTTCAATCAGATAATCGAAGTTAGTTAATGAGACATATTGGATGCCTGCTTCATCAAATGCTTGTTCAGCTCGTGGGAGATTGTATGTGTAGACACAAACAACTCCTAGTACTTCACAGCCTGCTGCACGCAATGCTTCAACTGCTGTAATCGAAGAACCACCTGTAGAGACGATATCCTCCACTACAACCACTTTTTGACCCGCTGCGTATTTTCCTTCAATTTGATTACCACGTCCATGTTCTTTCGCTTTAGAGCGTACATAAACCATTGGTAATTCTAAAATATCACTTACCCATGCTGCATGTGGGATACCTGCTGTTGCTGTACCTGCTACTATTTCTGTCGCACCAAAACTCTCTTTAATTACAGCTGCTAAGCCATTCGCAAGTTGCTTACGAATAACAGGGTCAGAGATTGTTAAACGTGTATCACAGTAAATAGGTGATTTAATTCCAGATGCCCATGTAAATAATTCTGTTGGATTTAATTCTACAGCACCCACCTTTAGCATAGCGTGTGCAATTTCATTTTGTAATGTCATTATTTATGCCTCCCATAATTCACTTACGATTTTATATGCCGCTACTGGATCCTGTGCACCTGTTACAGCACGTCCAACAACGATGAGTGACGAACCATCACGCTTTGCCCCATCTGGTGTGGCAATACGTTTTTGATCGTGTGCAGCGCCACCTGCTAGACGAATCCCAGGCGTTACACGAAGAAACTGATCTCCACACACTTCAGCTATTGCCTTAGACTCGTGTACTGAACAAACGACACCTTGTAAGCCAGCTTGTTTTGTTAGACGCGCATAATGTAGAACAGACTCCTGTAAGGATAAAGCAATTCTTTGCTCCGCCTGCATTTGCTCCTCTGTTGTGGAAGTTAATTGTGTTACGGCAATTAATGCTGGACGTTCCTTGCCAGCAGATGTTCCTGCTTCTAGACCTTCTAGGGCAGCCTCCATCATTGGACGACCACCTGCCGCATGGACATTGACTAGATTTACTCCTAGTTTTGCTAAGCCCTTCATAGCAGAGCCTACTGTATTCGGGATATCATGCAGTTTTAAATCAAGGAAAATATCATGACCTAATTCTTTTACTTTGTGAACAATATCAGGCCCTTCTTGCATATATAATTCCATACCAATTTTCACGAAAAGAGGCTCATTGAAGTGCTTTAAAAAATCGAATACTTCTTTTTCTCCTGGAAAATCTAATGCTAGTATAGGTTTAGTATTCATCAACGATGGCTCCTTCCAATAATATCTGTAATATGTTCTACCCCAAGTGCGTCAAGCTTGGCTGGTAATTCATCAATAATATTTGGGCAAACGAAGTGGTCTACAAAATTTGCTGTTCCTACTGCTACAGCCGAAGCACCTGCGGACATAAAATCAATGACATCCTGTGCTTCTGTTACACCTCCCATGCCAATTATCGGAATTTTGACAGCCTTGTATACTTCATAAACCATTCGGATGGCTACAGGCTTTACAGCAGGACCCGATAGGCCACCTGTGCCATTCGCGATGACTGGTTTCCCTGTCCGCTCATCTAAACGCATACCTACTAATGTGTTAATCATTGTTATACCATCTGCGCCACCCGCTTCCACAGCCAAAGCAATGTCTACGATATTGGTTACATTCGGTGATAGCTTCACATAAACAGGAACATTCGATTCAGCTTTAACCGCCTTAACAAGCTCACATGCTGTGTCAGGGTCTGTCCCAAATTGAATGCCACCACACTTAACATTTGGACATGAAATATTCAGCTCTAAAGCTTTGACATTAGGTGCTGCTGAAATACGTCTTGCTACTTCTACATAATCCGCAGTCTCCGTCCCAGCCACATTGGCGATGATTGGTACATCATAGCCCGCTAAAAATTTTAATTCCTCGTTCATCACTTTTTCAATGCCTGGATTTTGTAGCCCAATTGCATTTAACATCCCTGCTGCTGTTTCAGCCACACGCGGTGTTGGATTACCTGCACGAGTTTCAACTGTTGTTGCTTTAATCATTATTGCCCCTAGCTTGGATAGATCGTAAAGCTGTGCATATTCACGTCCAAAGCCAAAGCAACCTGAAGCTGGCATAATAGGGTTTTTTAAATCTAAACCTGGTAATTGAATGTTTAAACGACTCATAATGCCACCGTACCTTTCGGGAAAACTGGACCATCAGAGCATACTTTGACATAGTCTTTTGCTACTTCATCAGTTGTTTTGCATACACATGCAAAACAAGCACCTATACCGCAGCCCATACGCTCTTCAAATGATAAATAACCTTCTTTTTCTGGATAGAAGCCTTCAAGTGCTTTTAACATTGGTAGAGGACCGCAAGAATAAAAGACTTCGAATTCAGGTGCTCGAGACTCTAACACATTTGTCACAAAGCCTTTTGTCCCTTTAGAGCCGTCAACCGTTACATAGTGCGTTTCTCCAAGGGCACTGAATTCTTCCTCATAGAAGCATACATCTTCCGTTTGAAAGCCGAGCACATGTATTGTTTTAACACCACGAGCATTTAATTGCTTGGAAAGCTCGTATAGTGGAGGCACTCCGATTCCTCCACCAACTAACAGGGCTGTTCCTCCATCTTTTACTGCGTCTACTGGGAAACCATTGCCAATTGGACCAAGGACATTGACCTGTTGACCTTCACGATTTGTCGCTAACACTTTGGTACCACGACCCTCAGCTCGGTAGATCATTGTAAATTCATTGTTGTCTTTATCTATATTTGCAATACTAATTGGTCGACGTAAAAGCGGCTCCAAAGAATCCGACACCTTTACATGGACAAACTGGCCAGGAGTCATATCCTGAACCAGTTCACCATGAAGTGTCAGTTCGAAAATGTTTGTCGCAATTTGCTTTTGAGAGACGACCGTCATTTTCTCTTGACGTATCATATTAGTGTACTACCTCCGCTTTTGGCATTTCTTCTGCTGTAAATGTCATAGATTCGATGACACGTACCATTGCTTCTGCTGTATCTAATGATGTGAGACAAGGAACGCCATTCTCTACAGACTCACGACGGATTCGGAAACCATCTCGAGCTGGTTGCTTACCTTTTGTTAATGTATTCACAACAAGCTGAGCTTCACCATTTTGGATCAGGTCAATCAGTGTTTGTCCCTTCGCCCCAATCTTGCCAACAACATCTGTGCGCACTCCAGCAGCTTCAAATGCTTTTGCTGTTCCCTCAGTTGCTACAATACGATAGCCCACTGTTGAGAAACGTTTTGCTAATGCGATTGCTTCTTCTTTATCCTTATCAGATACTGTAAACAATACTGTTCCTTCTGTGCGAATTTCCATGCCTGCTGCCACTAAACCTTTATAAAGTGCTTTTTCTAAAGTTGCATCTTTGCCCATTACTTCCCCAGTAGATTTCATTTCAGGGCCTAATGTTATATCTACACGGCGTAATTTGGCAAATGAGAACACCGGAACTTTCACAAATACACCTTTTTGTTCAGGCGCTAACCCTGTTGGATAGCCCTGCTCGACAATTGATTTCCCTAAAATTGCTTTCGTTGCAATATTAGCCATAGGGATATTTGTAATTTTACTTAAGAATGGTACTGTGCGTGATGAACGTGGATTCACCTCAATGACAAATACCTCCCCTTGGGAAATTACATATTGAATGTTCATTAAGCCAACGATTCCAAGACCTTTCGCAAGACGTGTTGTATAGTCTACTAATGTATCTTTTTGATGCTGTGTTAATTTCTGTGGTGGGTAAACTGATATAGAGTCACCAGAGTGTACCCCTGCGCGTTCAATATGTTCCATAATACCTGGGATTAATACATTTTCTCCATCACAGATAGCATCTACCTCAATTTCTTGACCTGTTAGGTAACGGTCCACTAATACCGGATGATCTGGAGATGCTTCTACCGCGTTCTCCATGTAGTGCTTTAATTCTCCCTGGTTGTAAACAATTTCCATCGCACGTCCACCTAGAACATAGGAAGGACGAACAAGTACTGGGAAGCCCAGACGCTCACCAATTGCAATTGCTTCCACTGTAGAAACCGCTGTTTCACCCTGTGGCTGTGGAATATTTAAGTCACGTAAAGCTTGTTCGAATTTATCGCGGTTCTCTGCACGGTCGATATCCTCTAGAGAAGTTCCTAAGATTTTCACACCATTTGCAGCTAACTTATCAGCAAGATTAATCGCAGTTTGACCACCGAATTGAACAACAACTCCAATTGGCTGCTCTAAGTCGATAATATGCATAACATCCTCGATTGTTAATGGCTCGAAGTATAATTTATCAGAAATTGAGAAGTCCGTAGACACTGTTTCTGGATTTGAGTTGATAATGATTGCTTCATAGCCTGCCTCTTGAATGGCCCATACTGAATGGACAGTAGCATAGTCGAATTCTACCCCTTGCCCGATGCGGATAGGTCCTGAACCTAGTACTACTACAGACGGCTTTTCTGACTTAATCGATTCGTTTTCTTCCTCATATGTGCCGTAGAAGTAAGGTGTTTCAGATTCAAACTCTGCTGCACATGTATCAACCATTTTATAGACAGGAATAATCCCATGCTCTTTACGATATGCGGAGATTGCTTCTTCTGTCGTGTTCCAAAGCTCAGCAATTTTCTTATCTGCAAAGCCTAAACGTTTTGCAGTACGTAGCACTTCTTGATCATCTTTATGGTCAACTAGCGTTCGTTCCATATCTACAATGTTTTTAAATTTATTTAAGAAGAATAGGTCAATGGCTGACCATTCATGGATTTGTTCAATTGTCACACCACGGCGTAACGCTTCCCCGATGAAGAATAAACGCTCATCTCCAGCCTTACGGATACGTTTTTCAATCCAAGAGTCAGAGTTTTCTTCAGCATGCTTTAGCTCTAAGTGTACTTGACCTGTTTCAAGTGAACGAACCGCCTTTAACATCGCTTCCTCGAATGTACGGCCTAGCGCCATCACTTCACCAGTAGCCTTCATTTGCGTGCCAAGATTACGCTTTGCTGATTCGAATTTATCGAATGGCCAGCGTGGAATTTTAGCGACAATGTAATCAAGTGCAGGCTCAAAGCAAGCATATGTTGAACCTGTTACAGGGTTTTTAATTTCATCTAATGTTAAACCAACTGCAATTTTTGCTGCTAGCTTGGCAATTGGATAGCCTGTTGCTTTAGAGGCTAACGCAGAAGAACGTGACACACGCGGATTTACTTCAATTACATAGTAGTTGAAGCTATATGGATCTAGTGCTAGCTGTACGTTACAACCACCTTCGATTTTTAACGCACGGATAATATCTAAGGAAATATTACGCAGCATTTGATTTTCACGATCTGATAATGTTTGAGTTGGTGCTACTACAATCGAATCACCTGTGTGAATTCCTACTGGGTCAACATTTTCCATGTTACATACTACAATGGCATTATCTACTGCATCGCGCATTACTTCATATTCTATCTCTTTATAGCCTGCAATTGATTTTTCTAGTAAGCATTGTGTTACGGGTGAATATTTAAGGCCCGATGTTACGATTTCCTCTAAATCCTGATCATTGTAGCAAATACCGCCTCCTGTACCACCTAGCGTAAAGGCTGGACGAACAATAACAGGGTAGCCAATTTTGACTACAAATTTTTTCGCTTCGTCTAAGGAATGGATAATATCAGACTCAGGTACTGGAGCACCCAATTCGTACATTAAGTTACGGAATAAATCTCGGTCCTCTGCTTTATGAATAGCATCTAGTTTTGTTCCTAGGATTTCTATACCAAGCTCATCTAAAATGCCTGATTTATCTAATTCAATCGCCATGTTAAGGCCAGTTTGACCACCAAGCGTTGGTAAAATAGCATCTGGGCGTTCTTTTCGTAAAATGCGAGAGACAAAATCAAGAGAAATCGGTTCGATATAAACTTTATCCGCAATTTCTGTATCTGTCATAATTGTGGCAGGGTTTGAGTTGATTAAGATAACACGGTAGCCCTCTTCTTTTAATGACAAACACGCTTGTGTTCCTGCGTAGTCAAATTCTGCTGCTTGTCCGATGACGATTGGGCCTGAGCCGATTACTAAAATTGTTTCAATATCTGTACGTTTAGGCATGTTGTTTCCCCTTCCCTGCTTCTACTTCCATCATTTCGATAAACTCATCAAATAAGTGGTTTGAATCTTCTGGTCCCGGTGATGCTTCTGGGTGGTATTGTACTGTGAAAATCGGATATTTTTTATGACGTACACCTTCACATGTACCGTCATTTAAGGCGATATGTGTCAATTCTAAATCAGTATCTTGTAATGATTCGATATCGATAGCGTAGCCGTGATTTTGAGATGTTAAATCTGTACGACCTGTGCGTAAATCTTTTACTGGATGATTGCCACCGCGGTGTCCAAATGGTAGTTTAAAGGCCTTGGCTCCACTAGCTAACGAAAAGATTTGATGACCTAAGCAAATACCGAACATTGGCACTTTTCCAATTAAGTTACGTACTGTTTCGATACCTTCTTGGACATCTTCTGGATTTCCTGGTCCGTTTGAGAGCATGATGCCATCTGGATGCCAAGCTAAAATTTCTTCAGCTGACGTATTGTAAGGAACTACTAGTACATCACAATCTCGTTTATTTAATTCACGAAGGATGCCGTGTTTCATACCATAGTCAATTAAGACCACTCGTTTACCTCGTCCAGGTGATGGATAGGCCGCTTTTGGCGATACTTCACGTACATGGTGTGTTATAGCTGGTGTCGCTTGCAGTTGCGCAACAACCTCACTCACATTTACTTCTTCATTGGCTGCTGTCAAAATCGCCTTTACTGATCCTTTACTACGAATAATACGTGTTAATTTACGCGTATCAATTCCCTCAATACCTGGGATATCTTTGGATGTTAAATAGTCATCTAATGTTAAATCGCAACGGAAGTTAGAAGGCGTTTTAGCTAATTCGCGTACAACGAATCCACGTATAGCTGGCGTAATGGATTCAAAATCATCTCGGTTAATGCCGTAGTTTCCTACCATTGGATATGTCAATGTAACAATTTGACCATAGAATGAAGGGTCTGAAATTGTTTCTTGATATCCTGTCATACCTGTCGTAAATACAACCTCACCTTGTGAAGCACGATCACTCCCAAATGCTGAACCTGTAAATACTGTGCCATCCTCTAAAACTAGTAAACGTTTTTTCATTACTCTGCCTCCTGATATACGATATTTCCTTCAAAAATTGTTAGAACCGGCCAACCTTTTGCAACCCAACCGTTAAATGGTGTATTACGTCCTTTTGATACAAAGCCTTCCGCATCAATTGCTTGTTCTTTTTGAATATCTATTAAAATCATATCCGCTGAAGCACCAACTGCTAATGTGCCATAGGGTAGATCAAAAATTTCAGCTGCTTTCACGGACATCCAGTCTATTAATTGTTTTAAAGTCCATTTCCCTGTTTCAACAAATTGTGTATACAGTAGTGGGAAGGCTGTTTCGAAACCTACAATGCCAAACGGTGCCCCCACCATACCACAGCATTTTTCTTCCACTGTATGTGGCGCATGGTCTGTCGCGATACAATCGATAGTCCCATCAAGTAGTGCTGCATGTAGCGAATCTTTGTCATCAGCCCCACGCAATGGTGGATTCATTTTCCAGTTCGCATCATCGGATGGAATATCCATTTCTTCTAGTAATAAATGATGCGGACAAACCTCTGCTGTTACACGAATTCCCGCTGCCTTTGCATCTCTTACAGCACGAACAGATTCTTTTGTTGATACGTGACAAACGTGGTAGCGTGCACCTGCAGCCTCAGCAAGCAGTACATCTCTTGCAATTTGAACGGATTCGCAAATGGAAGGAATCCCCGGAAGATCAAGCTCCTTATTACGCTTTCCTTCATGCATAACCCCATCATAAATTAATGAATTGTCCTCGCAATGCGCTACAACTACCATATCGTGCTGGGCAGCTTCCTTCATTTGCTCGTACATTGTTGAAGCAAGCTGAATTCCTACGCCATCATCTGAGAATGCTACAGCTCCATGTGCCTTTAACTCCTCCACATTTGTTCGAACTTCCCCAGAAATATCCTTTGTTAGCGAACCGTATGGGAGTACTCGAATAACAGCACTTTCTTTAATCAGCCCATTAATAAGCTGCATGTTTTCCACTGAATCTGGTACTGGCTTTGTATTTGGCATGGCGCAAATTGTCGTAAAGCCACCTTTTGCTGCTGAGGCAGACCCTGTTGCGATTGTTTCTTTATGTTCAAAGCCTGGCTCTCGTAAATGTGTATGCACATCGACAAAGCCTGGTGCTACAATAAAGCCATTACCTTCAATGACCTCTGCATCTACTACCGTTACCTCTTGGCCAATTGCTGTAATTTTTCCTTCTGCCATGGCGATATTGACTGTTTGAAGCTCACCTTGTTCATTTAATATTTGTACATTTTGAAGTACTTTTGTCATGTTATTCTCTCCCCCTTAAAATTGTTTCCACAATGGCCATCCGTGTGTAGACTCCATTTCGCACCTGCTCGAAAATCCGAGAGCGTCCACACTCTACAAGCTCAGAAGCAATTTCTACATCACGATTCACTGGTGCTGGATGCATAATAATAGCTGATTCTTTCATTTGCTTTTCTCGTTCTAATGTTAAGCCGTATTCTTGATGGTAGCCTTCTTTCGAAAAGCTTTTATTTACTTTATGACGTTCATGTTGCACACGTAATAGCATAATGACATCGCTAATTTCGATTAAATCATCCCAAGAATGATGAGCTTCAAATCCTCCTGACCATTCTTCTGGACAAAGGAAATGAACATTTGCCCCTAAACGTTGCAATGCATGGGCATTTGATTTAGCTACTCGACTATGTGAGATATCCCCAACAATCGTAATATTCAACCCTTCAAAATAACCAAACTCTTTTTTTATTGTATATAGATCCAATAATGATTGGGATGGATGTTGTCCTGCGCCGTCCCCTGCATTGATGATAGCTACATTAATACCATTTAGTAGCTCATTATAATATTCATCTTCTGATGCTCGAATAATGACTGCATCTAAACCAATCATTTCTAAAGTTTTGACCGTATCGTACAATGTCTCCCCTTTAGTCACACTCGAAAACCCTGCATCAAAAGGGATAATATGACAGCCAATTTTATGCTCAGCCATTTCGAAGCTTGATTTTGTCCGTGTACTTGGTTCAAAAAATAAGTTGGCAACGTTGTAAGTCCGAGATAACGATGATGTTTCACCATTTTCAAACGCTTGCGCAAGATCTAGGATGTGGTTAATCTCTTCTGTTGTTAAATGTTCCATCGATAATAAGTTCTTCATCATGTGACCCCCATAAGGTTGTGTGTCATGAACGTCTATGTATGACGTTCTTTTCATAAAGTAAAAGCCCCGTTGATGTCATCAACGAGGCATAAGGAGGCGTGACAAACTACAGCAGGGAACCATCCTTACTTTAGCCTATCCACAACTTCCCTTTTTTTGCCTCTCTGGACAATTCATTAAAAGGTACTACTATGAATTTTTATTTTGATTGTATGGTACGGGTTTTTCGGCTTCCTTCTTACCTGGTAATATAGCATTCAATAGCACCCCGATGATAGCGGCTAGTGCCATTCCTTCAATACTCAAGGATTCTGAAATGACGAACTTCGCTCCGCCAATCCCGATGACTAAAATCACTGAAGCAATCACCAGATTACGACTGTTCCCAAAATCAATATGATTATCTACTAGCATCCGTAAACCACTAGCTGCGATAATACCGAAGAGCAAGATGGATACCCCACCTAGTACTGCGGTTGGTATAGTTGCAATCACTGCCATTGCTTTCCCGAAGAATGATAGTAATATGGCTACTATTGCAGCACCTGCGATAACGTACACACTATAAACACGAGTAATTGCTAGAACCCCAATATTTTCACCGTAAGTTGTTTTAGGTGGACCACCGATTAATGCACTTACAAATGTGCCAAGTCCATCACCTAGTAGGGAACGGTGCAAACCAGGTTCCTTAATGTAATCACGATTAACTACTTTTCCTAATACAAGCTGATGACCAATATGTTCAGAAATCGTTACAATCACGATTGGTACCATGACAAGTAGGATTTTTGTTGTGATTTCAAATTCATAATGCACACCAGGTAGCAAGAAGTCTGGCATAGCAAAGAATTTTGCGTTGGCAATCGGTGTATAATCTACAATGTCGACAATCATGGAGTAAATATAGCCTACGATTAAGCCCATCAAAATTGGCATTGTACTTAAAATTCCTTTAAAGAAAATCGTGAAGATAATCGCTGTAAACACTGTGACTAAAGCTGCTGAGAAGTGTAAAAAGCTATACTCCCCATTGACGTTCATCGCCATATTCACGGCCGTACCCGATAGGCCTAGTCCAATAACCATAATTACTGGTCCAACTACAATCGGTGGTAAAATTTTCATTATCCACTTATAACCACTTTTCCAAATGATTAAAGATACGATTCCGTACGTGATTCCGACAGCCATTGCGCCAATCATGGCATTTCCTGGGTTTACACTGGAGCCATCCTCGTTCAAACCGCCTGCCGCCAATAATATGGGAGCAATAAAGGCAAAGGAGGAGCCTAAGTAAGCCGGTACCTGAAATTTTGTAATTAATAGGAAGAATATTGTTGCAATCCCACTTGTTAAAAGGGCAATTGCAGGGCTAAGACCTACTAACTGTGGCACTAAGATTGTTGAACCAAACATTGCAAACATATGCTGGAAACTTAATGTCACTAGCTGAAGTGGGGTTGGTTTATCCTTAATATCTAATACTGCATTTGACATTTTGTTTCCTCACTTTATTGTTCGTCTTCTTTATAAATAATAACGCAATCTTCTCCATCCACATCTTGTAAATTGACAATGATGCGCTCAGAGCCAGAAGTCGGAACATTTTTCCCTACGTAATCTGCTCTGATTGGTAACTCTCGATGACCTCTATCAACTAGAACAGCTAGTTGAATTTGTCCAGGTCTTCCTAAATCCATGACAGCGTCTAGTGCTGCGCGAACTGTTCGCCCTGTATAAAGAACATCATCGACTAAAATAATTTTTTGATTTTTCACTTCATGCTCAATGTCAACTTGCTCAACATGTGCTTGTTCATTTTCATGCTTCATTGTTAAATCATCGCGATAAAGTGTAATATCAAGCTCGCCAGTACGAATCGGTTTACCTTCGATCTTTTCAATTCGTTGTGCCAAGCGTTTGGCTAGAAAAGCACCTCGTGTTTTAATGCCAACTAAAATACATTCATCAATTCCTTTGTTACGTTCAATAATTTCATGAGCAATACGTGTTAATGCTCGTGCCATTGAAGGGCCATCTAACAATTCATTTTGAGCCAAGTTCGTTTCCTCCTCTCTACAATCTAATGTGGCCATATGTCCATAAAAAAACCTCTCGAGGCGAATAGCCTGAGAGGGTTGTATACGTGTTTAAAAAGCATGTTGGAAAATTTGCAGCACAAATTTTTTGCAACACTATCACATGACCCTTCTCAGCCTCTCTGGACTGCTATTAAAGGTGAATATTTAGTTAGGTTGTTCATTCACTGTCGTTAGTATAGACTTTCTTTGCGTATACGTCAATGCTTATTTCGTAATTCATTTAATAATTGCTCATAATCAGCAGGAAGTGGTGTTTCAAACTCTAAGTATTCACCTGAAGTAGGATGATTGAAGCCTAGCGTTGCTGCATGAAGAACTTGTCCACCAAAATCAATTGTCTTTTTCGGTCCATACTTTGGATCTCCAACAAGCGGGAAGCCGATATAATTCATATGCACACGAATTTGATGTGTTCGTCCTGTTTCTAGACGGCACTCTACAAGCGTATAATCACCAAAGCGCTCTACCACATGGAAATGAGTAACTGCATGTTTACCATTATCAACAATAGCCTGCTTCTGACGGTCCTTCTGATCACGACCGATTGGCGCATCAATAGTCCCTTTATCATGTGCAATATGCCCATGTACAAGAGCAATATATTTACGAGTAACCGTTTTATTGACTAGCTGATCCACTAATGATTCATGAGCTACATCATTTTTCGCAACCATTAATAAGCCGGATGTATCTTTATCAATACGATGGACTATACCTGGACGCATAATCCCATTGATACCCGATAAATCTTTACATTGATACATTAACCCATTTACTAGCGTGCCTGTCAAATGCCCTGGTGCTGGATGAACGACCATACCCTTTGGTTTGTTCACAACAAGAACATCAGCATCCTCATAAACAATATCAAGTGCTAGATTTTCTGCGATTACATCAAGCGGTTCAGCTTCTGGTACATCGATAGCAATAACGTCCCCCGCTTTTACTTTATATTTTGGTTTCACAGCATCACCATTTACTTTGATACTTCCGTCACTAACCCAGTTCCCAATCTGCGTGCGCGACCATTCAGATTGTAAGCTTGAAAGTGCTTTATCAATGCGCTCTCCTTGCTGTTGTTCTTCGATTGTATATGTTACTTGAGTCATTGTTTCACCTGTTTCTTCTCTTTTTTATCTTCCATAATTAAGCCAATCATTAGTATAACAACAGCAATCGTCAATGCAGCATCTGCCACATTAAAAATTGGGAAATCATACTTAATAATCGGAATTAAAACATCTACAAAATCGACCACTTCTCCTCTAAATAAACGATCGATAAAGTTCCCTATTGCTCCACCAAGTAATAGCATTAAGCCCACTTGAAAAATTGGCTTCCCTTTTGCTTCTTTATGATAAAAATAAACAATGGCACAGATAACAGCAACTGTCACGATACTAAACAACCACATTTGCCCTTCTAGCATCCCCCATGCTGCACCTTTATTACGATGAGATAAAATGCCAAACCATGGGTCTAATACAGCAATCCGTTCACCATACTCCATATTTTTCACAATCAACCACTTTGTCCATTGGTCCAATAATACGACAAAGGCAGCCAATCCGTAATATTTATACACAAACATTCCTCCGTTCGCTCAACATCTAACCTATTCTACCATATCAACACCATTCACAATAACTAATATCACATCAAAATATGGCGGATTCCAAATCTCTTGAACATACAAAAAAGCTATCTCTATCACTTTTTGAGCAATAGAAATAGCCAAACTTATTGTTTTATACTGTTTCAGATTCTTTTGAATGGACCCGCTTCATAAAATCATTGACATCAGCAGGTACCTTTCGATCTAATAGTGACACAATAATCACTGATAAGAAACCGACAGGAACCGTCACAATTCCAGGAATTTTAAACTGTAAGAAACTCGGTAAAGTTCCTGGTAAAAAAATCATCCACATGGATACCCCAAGCCCAATAAGTAATCCTGCAATGGCTCCTTTTTCTGTCATGCCTCTCCACCAAATACCTAAAATGAATATTGGCGTAAATGTACTTGCTGCGACTGTAAAGGCGAGCGCCACTAAATGACCGATAGATGCATCCTTAACAAGAAGCCCAAGTGCTCCATACAAAATACCCAATAGGACGATAGCTACTTTTCCAGCAATGACACGCTGTTTTTGCGTAATGTCCTTCTTCATAATGTTAGCATATAAATCATGAGCGAGTGCCCCAGAACTTGTAATAAAGAGCCCGGAAAGATTGGAGAAAATAGCTGCAAATGCCCCCGCTATAACTAAGCCAAGCAACCATTTACCACCTAGAGCTAGCGCTGTAGTCGGTATCACCATATTGTTTCCGCCAAGTACAAGATCACGCATAACCTCTTCACTAGCTGTTCCCGAGATGAAAATTGAACGACCAACAACACCCAAATAAACCGCTAATAAAAAGAACGTACTAGCAATCCCAATAGCCATTAGCGCTGATTTTCGAGCTGCTTTAGCACTTGGATTCGTATAAAAACGCAATAAAATATGAGGAAGTCCTATCGTTCCTAAAGCTAAACCAATCGTCATGCTTATTGTTTGCCAAAACGTTGGGAAATAAAAGCCTGTCCCTGTCCATGCAGCACCATCAAAATTAACATCATTCCCATCTAAAGCATAGGGGGAGGTGCCTGTAATAGGGCCACTAAAGGAATTAATAGCTGCAAGAATTTTATCGTAATGTAAGCCACTATATACCGCTGCTACTAGCATCACAATAAATGCACCAAGACGAATCCACAGCTCCAATGCTTGGTTAATGGTTGTTCCTTTCATTCCACCAATACCTACATAAAAAATCATGACAACACATGTAAAGATAATGCCAAATTCATAGGAAGTGCCGAAAAACATACTTAAAATTTGAGCAGCACCCAATAGTTGCGGAGCCGCATAAAAGCCTGAAATCGCTAATACTACCGCAACCGCTACTAGTCGTGCTCGTTTACTATGAAAACGATAGCCCAAGAAATCCGCTACCGTAAATGCACCAAATCGTCTCAAAGGACCCGCTACGAATATAGCTAATAAGGTTAAACCAATTGAGAAACAAAAAGCATAATAAGCTCCGTCATATCCGAGTTGAAATGTTAATCCAGCAATACCGAGGAATGTGGCTGCACTTAAATAATCCCCACCAATTGCTGAACCATTTGTAAACCAGCCAAAGCTTCTTCCTCCTACAAAGAAATCCGATGCTGTTGCATTTCTTTTTGTTAAATACGTAATGTATACAATCGTTCCCATTAATGCAATGGTCATTAACATCTTTGGTTCTAAAAGAGCTTCCATCATTCAACTCATCCCCCTTGTTTCAACTACTTATTGGCTAAATCATATTTTTTCAGGCGTTTTTCGTACATGGCAGTATGCACATAAGCAATAATAAATGCCATGGCCATCATGACAACAGTTGTCACAAACCAGGTTACCGTCATGCCACCCCACATTTTCTTAAAGGCAAATGCTGGTGCAAACCAATTCATAACAGGGATACTAAAAATTAATATAAAATAAAATACCGATAAGCCTAAACCCGTTGTAAATTCATCTTTCATAATTTTATTGGTCTCCGCATCTAGAGGTGGAAGATCCTTTACATCAATGGTGCCTGCCTCTACGTATTCATAATCATGACTCCCTACTTCTGCCATAGCCAACTCCCCCTTTATTTGTATCAGTAAATAATTATCTGAAATTTCAAATTATTATTTACTACAATTATTTTATTCTATTTCAACATCAATATAGATATAAAATATTGCTGTATTAGTACAAAAAAATGCTATTTTAAGTTAAAATATTTCTATCATTTTTATTCTTGGGGGTTGGTAGCATTTTAAAGGTGGTATGGTTTATGGAAAGCTCATTGGATAAGCAACAAATGAGAGATTGGTTAGAAGAAGTTTTACCAAACGCTTTAATGGAGTGTAAAGAGCCAAAACCAGAAGATGACACCATTATTGTCTATGAAGTCAATCGGTTATTTGATTGGGTGAAGATTAAGCGACTAAAAAGAAATTATCCTAATAGTATAATTGTCCCAATTGTTACAGAACACCTCACCTACTCGACTGGTATAGCAATTGAATTAGTTTTACCTGCACTTCTCATCAAACCATTACAAAAATCAAAATTTTTACGAATTGTAAAAAAATTACACACTTCCTATCAGGAGAAAAAGGGTAGCACACTTACCATGCTCGACCTGACACAACAAATTTCCCAACATCAAACTTCTCCTTTCCGAGAAGCTTTTTTAAAACGTCTTATACGCGGTGAGATTGATAATGAACAGGAAATCATACAATCTGCATCCTTTTTATCGACTAACTGTATTCCTAATATGGTGTTCTTAATACAAGGCTATATTGATGTAAATGAAGAGAGAGCTCATCCACAAGATGCATGTAGCATTATCACAACTGTTATTCAGCAGAAATTTGCAGATAAAGCGCCGTTATCCTTTTTACATTTTGAACGCTATTTACTTCTTCTTTTGCGAATTCCTAAAGACTATAACTCATTCAAGCATTGGTCAGAGGGCAAAGCATCTTTATTAGAGGTCATCGAGACACTAAAAAAGGACCATTGTATCCACCTTTTTATAGGGGTTGGGGGCGTATTTCAGGATGCTATGCAAGTGAAGGAGTCCTATACTCAGGCACGAAAAGCTCGAAGAAAACCGCCTATTGATAACATTCATATACGGTATTACGAAGATTTAACGAAGCACCAACAGCTTCAAAAGGCCATTCAATTTATAGAAGAGCATTTTGACGAACAGCTTTCTATAAGTGAAGTTGCGAAATATATAAGCTTTAGCCCAACACATTTTAGCAGGCTATTTAAAAAAGAAACGGGTCGCAATTTTGTTGACTATGTTGCCTTTACACGTATTATCAAAACTTTACCCTTTTTACGAAAGTTTGATTATACGGTTGATAAAATTTCCTCTACCTGTGGGTTCAATACACCGAATTATTACAGTCTAACCTTTAAAAAATATGTTGGAATATCGCCAACAGACTACCGCAATACGAAAGAAATTTTGTTTAAATAGGATGTAGTTTTTCGAGAATCTGCAAAAACCACATGAAAAAAGCAAGCCCCCTAAAGGAGACTTGCTTATAAGCTACATAGAATGCAGATTCTTATTATTCACTGATTCCACTTACGCGTAATATTTTTCTACTACTTCTGCACAGCGAGCACAAACTGTCGGATGTACCTCATTCGCACCAACTGTTTCCGAAATAGACCAGCAACGTTCACACTTCTCACCTGTAGCCTTTTCAACAACAATGGATACATGTTCAAGTACCAAAGCATCTGCTGGTGCTTCTTCAATTGTAGCTACCTCAAAAGCAGAAACGATAGATAGTTGTGCAAAATCAATGTTTGCATCGTTCAATAATGCTACAATATCTTCTTTTGCATATACTGTTACTTTTGCTTCAAGAGACTTACCAATCGTTTTAGCATTACGAGCTTCTTCCAACGCTTTTAAAATATCATCACGTACATCAATGATTTTCTCCCATTTTGCACGAAGATTTTCAAAATTAGCTTGTACATCTTCCACTGGGAAGTCCGTTAATTGAACAGAAGCTTCCTCTACGATACCTTGAGCATGTAAGTATGACCACATTTCATCTGTAGTATGAGGGATGATCGGTGTCATAATTTTAACTAAAGTCATTAATGTATCATAAATAACTGTTTGCATTGCTCGTCGATCTTTGTTGTCAGAACCTTCGATGTAAACTACATCTTTTGCAATATCTAAATAGAATGAAGATAACTCTACTGCTACAAAATTATTCACAACATGATAAACAGCAGCGAAATCATAACGATCATATGCAGCACGTACAGTTTTTAAAACATCCTGTAAACGCATATACACATATTGATCCATTTCACGAAGCTCTGCGTAGGCTACACGATCTTTTGTTGGATCGAAATCAGCAATATTGCCGTGTAGGAAACGGAAAGTGTTACGAATTTTACGATATACTTCTGATACTTGCTTCAACATATCCATAGAAATTCGCACGTCAGCAGTATAGTCTACAGAAGCAACCCATAGACGAAGAATATCTGCTCCATATTGATCCATTACCTTTTGTGGAATGATGACATTCCCTAATGATTTACTCATTTTACGACCTTCACCATCAAGAACGAAACCATGCGTTAAAAGTCCTTTATATGGTGCAAAGCCGTTAATAGCTACTGATGTAATAAGAGAAGAGTTAAACCATCCACGGTGTTGGTCAGAGCCTTCTAAATATAGATCAGCAGGGTATTTCATGCCACGTTCTACAAGTACACCTTGGTGTGAAGAACCTGAGTCGAACCATACGTCCATAATATCATTTTCTTTTGTAAATTCACCGTTCGGGCTACCCGGATGTGTAAAGCCTTCTGGTAACAACTCTTTTGCTGTTTTTTGGAACCAAATATTTGAGCCATGTTCACGGAATAGTGCTGAGATATGGCTAATTGTTTCAGATGTAATAATTGGTTCACCATTTTCAGCGTAGAAAATTGGAATTGGTACACCCCAAGCACGCTGACGAGAAATTACCCAATCTCCACGGTCACGAATCATATTGTAAAGACGTGTTTCTCCCCAAGCTGGTGTAAATGCAGTTGCTTTAACAGCCTCTAATAGCTCTCCACGGAACGCTTCAACAGACGCAAACCATTGCGGTGTGGCACGATAAATAACTGGTTTTTTTGTACGCCAATCATGTGGGTATGAGTGTGAAATGAAACCAAGACTTTCTAATGCATCTACTTCTTTTAGCTTTTCTGTAACTAGTTTATTGGCATCATTATAAAAGACGCCCTCAAACCCAGGTGCTTCATCCGTATAGCAGCCACTATTATCAAGTGGGCTAAGAATGTCTAAGCCATATTGCTTACTAATATGATAATCGTCTTCCCCGTGTCCTGGAGCCGTGTGAACACAGCCAGTACCTGCGTCAGCAGTAACATGTTCCCCTACCATTACAAGTGAATCACGATCATAGAAAGGATGTTGAGCGACAATACGATCTAATGCTTCACCCTTCACTTCTTGAACAACTTCATATGCTTCCCATTCAAGAGCAGTTGCCACAGTTTCTAATAAATCTTTTGCAATGATGAATTTTTTATTTGCTACTGCAACGACAACATAAACGAACTCAGGATTTAAAGAAATCCCTAAGTTTGCTGGTAATGTCCAAGGAGTTGTTGTCCAAATAACAAATTTAGCATCTGCTGGTACAACACCTTTTGCATCTTTAATAGCAAAGCTTACATAAATGGAAGGCGATTTAATATCTTTATATTCAATTTCTGCTTCAGCAAGAGCAGATTCAGAAGACGGTGACCAATATACTGGTTTTAAACCTTTATAAATATATCCTTTTTCCGCCATCTTTCCGAATACTTCAATTTGACGAGCTTCAAACTCAGGTTTCAATGTAATATAAGGATTTTCCCAATTACCACGGATCCCTAAACGACGGAATTGATTTCGTTGATTGTCAATTTGCTCATATGCATATTCTTCACAAAGTTGACGGAAAGCTGCTACTGACATTTCTTTACGTTTGACACCTTTATTTGTCAATGCTTGTTCGATAGGTAGACCATGCGTATCCCAGCCAGGAATATAATTAACATGGTAACCAGTCATTGAACGATGACGTGTAATCATATCCTTTAATACTTTATTCAATGCATGTCCAATATGAATATCACCATTTGCATACGGAGGGCCATCATGAAGTACATATTCAGGACGACCTTCTGTACGCTCCATCTGTAATTTGTTAATATCCATCTCATTCCATTTATCTTGCATTTTTGGTTCATTTGCTGGTAAATTTCCACGCATTGGGAAATCCGTTTTTGGCATTAATAAAGTATCTTTGTATTCCACCATAAAAAAATCCTCCTTTATTTTACATCAAGCATATCGACACTCTTCTCATACGACAGTTATGGGCTAACTTTTCTGAAACAATTCGCGGACAAATAAAAAAAGCCCTCATCCACTAAGGGACGAGAAGCTTCTACTCGCGGTACCACCCTACTTGTAGCACAATCCAATAGATTGCACTACCTCTTTCAAGCACATTAACGTCGTGCATCACGAAATAACTTACTTTTTTCAGTTATTTAGCTCAGAAGTGATGTTCATTGTTAGTTGCTTGTTTGGGCTTCCACTATCCCCAAATCGCTTCACCACGCCTAACAAATACTGTCTTCGTCTCTGCTTCTATGCATATGTCTGTACAAAATAATTACTATTACAAAGTATATGAAATTCAAACAATCGCGTCAAGCTTCATTTAAATTTGATCCTCTCCATGAAAAGGAGAGTTACATATCTTCTGCTTCTTGCGCTTCATCTACAGATGCTTGAATTTCTGTTAAATCGATATCATACTGAAGCAAATGATCCCAATCGTCTGCATTTAATAAATCAAGCTGGGCTTCAACAAGCATTTTGAAACGATTACGGAACACCTTAGATTGTTTTTTAAGCTCATCAATTTCAATTGTAACCTTACGTGCTTTCGTTAAAGCATCATTAACGATTCGATCAGCATTTTTCTCTGCTTCTTTGACGATAAGCTTTGCCTCTTTTTGAGAATTTCTACGTACTTCATCTGCAGCTTCTTGTGCAACCACAATAGATTTTTGTAAAGTTTCTTCTAAAGAGCTAAAATGCCTCGCTTGTTCTAAGGCCATTTCTAGTTGCTTATCAACCTCTTTTTTTTCGCGCAGCAAAATTTCATAGTCTTTAATGATTTGATCTAAAAATTCATTTACTTCATCTTCAGCATATCCTCTGAAAGCTTTTGTAAACTCCTTATTATGTATATCAATAGGTGATAATGGCATACTATCCTTCTCTCCTTTTCGTGTACATTCGTATTTCCTATTATACAATTCTTCCGACAACTTAGCAGTATAAATTAATGAAATTTACTTTTCTTTTAGCTTTTTTGGGCCAATCGACCGACTTGTATACGGATTTTATCTTTTTTTGTACGGCCTTCTGTCATAATTATTTTCATACGACCGCTCCCTCTTATCGATAAAATATCCCCTTCTTGTAATTCAAAAGCAACGGCATCACGCTCTGTCCAATTTACACGCACTTTTTTACCAGTAATTAAAGCTTGTGCTTTTTGACGAGACACTTTCAAAACGGTTGCAATAATAACATCTAATCGCATGGAGGTAACCGTGTGAGATTCCTCCAGCCATTCATCTTCATTAATAAGAAGAGGCTCCTGTTCTTTAAGGGATTCGATATGTACCTTTACTTTACCAATGCCCGTTAAATGTAAACGGACATATTCTGCCACTTCTCGTGCAACGACAAATTGGATTTGATGCTCACTCACGCGAATATCACCGAATTTACTTCGATGTAACCCTAATGATAACAAGGCTCCTAAAACATCTGGATGGCGTAATTGTACAAATTTAACGGGATACTGAAGTGTAAAAGCTGTCAGTTGAAAGTCTTTATCAGTAGGCTCATAGTAGGCTGGATAAATGAGCATACGTTGTCTCTCCGCCTCATTAAATAGCCCCGCACATAATGTATTCATTGAGTCATCCTGTCCAATAATAGATGTCACTATAAAGCGCTGTCTTGGATCAAGAAAATCAGTCAGCTTAGGTGCATAGCGATCCTCTACCTCCCGCTGCCAGCTTATTACCTGTTCAATAAAAGGTTGCTCATCTTTCCGAAAATGCTGAATCAAGTGCTCCATCTCGTTGTCTCCTCTTTCATCGTTCCTATTTGCTTCATTGATTGGATAAACATAGTATTCCCAATCATTGGTACTTTGACATCATGGCATTAAATTTTTTTCGAGTTCAGTCGAATAGTCACTATAAAATTCGCGACGTCTGCTTTTCCTCTATTTTCTATATAAATAAAAAACCCCCACTAAAACGTGAGGATTTTATATTTATACGAACATAAGAAATAATTTCTGAATGACTATCACAAGTCCTCTTTCAATAAAATTCAGCATAAAGATTGCCACAATTGGTGAAATATCAATCATACCAAGCGGTGGGATAAACTTTCGGAATATCCCCAAATAAGGCTCACACACTTTTTCAAGCATTCGTCCAATGGCTGAATTTTGAGCGGCAGGCACCCAAGACATTAAGATATATGCAATTAGCATAAATGAATAGATCCTAAATGCTAATGATACATAACCAAGTATTATAAAAAAAGTCATATAAACTACAATCCTCGCTATTAATTATCGTCTAAAATAAAGTTTGTAATTTCACCAGTCACTTCTACATTGTCTGGAGTGCAAAGGAAAATATCTTTTCCGATACGTTGTATATCCCCTGCAAGGGCATAAACTGTGCCACTTAAAAAATCAATAATGCGTTTACCTTGCTCTCGCTCAATACGTTGTAAATTGACGATAGCTGCACGTTTATTTTTTAAATGTTCCGCGATATCTTGTGCTTCTGCATAGACTCTAGGCTCTATTAAGACAACTTTTGCTCCTTTGGAACTCATCGCAGCTTGTAAGCTGACAATATTATTAGGAGTAGCTGTACTTTGTGGCACAATTTCATGGATCGATGCCTTACGTTCTTTAATTGTTTTTTTAGGCTTTACTGAATGAATCGGTTGCTGTTGTTGTTGTACGGGTTGTTGCTGCTGAATAGGAGCTTGCGTGATTTCTTCTTCTAGTTCTTCTTCAAGGTAAAAGAAGTTTTTAATTTTATTTTTCATGCTCATCCTGTTCCCCTCTTTCATTTCCAACAAGAGCCGTTCCGACTCGAACAAAAGTAGCCCCTTCCTCTACCGCAATTTCAAAGTCATTAGACATGCCCATTGATAACTCGGTACAAGGTGCGTGTGCGAATCCTTGCTCGGCTATTTGCTGTTGACATTGTTTTAATTGCTTAAAAACAGAACGAATAAGTGCTTCGTCTTCTGTATTTGGTGCCATTGTCATTAAACCGACAACTTGGACTTTTGTAAAACTTTTCAATGATTCTACAAAAGGTAAAACTTCTTCCATGCTTAAACCATGTTTTGATTCTTCACCTGAAACATTTACTTGTATAAAACATTTTACAGGTTTTACTGCTCTTTTTTCAATTTCTTCTGCCAAACTCAAACGATCTAATGAATGTAAATAATCAATGCTGTTAATCACTTGTTTTACTTTACGTGTTTGTAGGGACCCGATATAATGCCAATTGACATGAGCTTGAATCGAAGATATTTTACGATTTAAACCTTCAGGTCGGTTTTCTCCTAAATGAGTCAATCCAGCTTCGATTGCTTCTTGCGTTCTTTCTACAGAAACCTCTTTCGTCACAGCTATTATTTGGACATTATTGGCTTCACAATTGACTCTTGTTTCTGCTGCTGCTATTAAATCATTTAGTTTGTTTAAATTTGCTAAAATTTTTGTCACTGTTTTTCCCAACTTTACAACATTAGTTTCTCTTATTGTAACAAGCAATGCTTGATTTATCAATGAATAGCCTGACCTATGTCAGCCTTTTAGGAAAGTGCCTTTACTAAAATGACATCCTTGCCAACAACAAGCACATCTTTCATATACACTTTTCTAACAGATTCTTCTCCTTTAAAAAAACCAAGATATTTTCGGGGCTCGGCAATTAAAAATGCTGTTACATAGCCCGTTTCTTTCGATACCTCAGCATCTACCACAAATCCTATAAATCGTCCATTTCCTGCTTCAATTACTTCTTTTTGTTGTAACAATGAGAACCGCAATGAAAAACCTCCTCTATCCATTACTCTTTCATCTAAATTATTTTTCTCTATCATCAAACTTTGCTGTCTCTTTATATTTATGTATCAATCGTTCATTGAATGAAGATAAAATGCGCACCGAATAATTCGATGCGCATTTTTTATTTGTAATCTTTTTGCATTGTTTCAATTGCATTTTTTTCAAGACGTGAAATTTGTGCTTGTGAAATCCCTAATTCCTTAGCGATCTCAGTTTGTGTTTCACCGTAATAAAAACGTTTTGCCACGATCATTTGCTGACGTTCATCTAGTTTTTGCAAGCTTTCCTTTACCGACACGTAGGCAACCCATTGATCTTCTGATACATCATCATCACGTAATTGGTCCATCATATAAACAGCATCCCCTCCATCTGAATATATGGGCTCTTGTAATGACATAGGGTCTTGAATAGCATCTAAAGCAAATAAAACATCTTCTTTTTTCATCTCGATCATGTCAGCAATTTCTTCAATCGTTGGTTCGCGCAAATTTTCGGTTATCCACTGTTCTTTTGCCTGCATTGCCTTATACGCAATATCTCTTAAAGAACGAGATACTCGTAATGCATGATGATCACGCAGATGGCGACGAATTTCACCAATGATCATTGGGACAGCATATGTTGAAAATCTTACATTATGCTTTAAATCAAAATGATCAATGGCTTTCATGAGGCCAATACAGCCTACTTGAAATAAATCATCTGCCTGTTCACCTCTATAGGCAAATCTACCGACAATACTTAGCACTAACCTTAAATTGCACATGACAAGCTCTTCTCTGATTTCAGTTTCACCGGCTTGTAAACGAATGAAGAGTTCCTTCATTTCCTCGTGCTTTAAAATTGGCAAAGTCGATGTATCTAAGCCGCAAAGATCTACTTTTGTTCGCATATTCGATTCCTCCGGATGTTATTCTCTGACTAAACCGTGACATCAGTTTGTCCGAGAGAAACAAGAATATGCACAAAAGCTATGACCAATTTTAGGTAGGCTAATTTTCCCTTTCTAAGAAATTGGTTGATTTAAATTTTCACGTAAATCTTGAATAATTTTCTTTTCCAAGCGGGAAATATATGATTGTGATATCCCTAAATGATCTGCAACTTCTTTTTGCGTCATTTCCACTTTTCCATTGAGACCAAAACGGCATTCCATAATATACCGTTCACGTGCACCTAATAAATTAATGGCATGGAACATATGTTGACGTTCAATTTTTTTCTCCACATTATCAAGAATAATGTGCTCTTCTGTACCTAAAATATCTGATAGTAATAATTCATTTCCATCTGCATCAGAGTTTAATGGTTCGTCTAATGAAACCTCACCCTTCATACGACTTGTTTTTCGTAAGTGCATTAAAATTTCATTTTCAATGCATCGTGATGCGTATGTTGCAAGCTTAATATTTTTATCTGTATTGAACGTTTCAATCGCCTTTATTAACCCGATAGAACCAATGCTGATTAGATCTTCAATTGGTGTCCCCGTATTGTCAAAACGTCTAGCAATATAAACAACAAGACGTAAATTACGTTCAATTAGTGTGTCTCTAGCACGTAAATCACCTTTCATAAAGGATGCAATGACTGTAACTTCTTCTTCTCGACTTAGTGGCACTGGCAATGAATCATTTCCCCCTATATAGTACGTTTCACGACTACGAAACTTACTCCAAAATTTTTTCAAGCTAGCAAGTAGCCTAAGAAGCAATAGTTCTCCCCCTCTATGAGTTATTTGAAAGCGCTGAAAAATGTAAAATTGCTGCTGTGCTATGTGGAAAATTTTTAGCCTTTTTTGTTAAAACGATATATTCATTCGATTTCACCTGCGAAGGCTCTCCCTTTATAAGCCATTCATCAAAGCGAAAACCTAATACAACAGTTTGTTGCTGTACAGTATTGATATGAATAAATCGTATTAAACGCTGATAATCTTCTGAAAACATAGATACATTGTACGGATCTGTTTCTTGCCATTCTACTAATGATTTGCGAAAATCCGCAGGTAAATGTGGACTTAAAGCTGTATATGAGACGAAATGAACTGGCTTTCCTGAAAGTGGCTCAATTGCTTGGTTACCTGTATCCACAAAAGCTGAAAGTGGTACTAGTGCGCCAAAGATTTTTAAAGTTGTATCAAACACAAATTGTCCACTTAAACGCTCTAGCTTAACAAACCCCCATTGCTTATAGAATGCAACGAGATTTAAAACTGCTAGTACAAAACAAATCATTATAAAATGGGTGGCAGAAAGATTTTTTAAAAAAGGTTGTAGTGCTGTTAACAATCCCCCTATAACGATCGTTGCTGTTAAAACGATCGGTCCTTGCTTTTGGAAGCTTCGAATCTTAAAGCGAAAAGCTATACCTATGAGTAATATAAAACTAAGAACCGTTGTCCACAGCATTTGACTGCCTATTATAGCTACTAAACTACTACAAAACGAACTCATTAATAATCTTGAATTCTTGACCAAAACCCTTGTTACTCTTGCCGTAAACGTGAGTATTGCTAGATTGAAAAGCGTATTAATGAGCACCAGCCATTCTCCATACATAACAGCCGCCTCCTACTTACAAAGTTAGCATGTTACTCCCACAAAAATTGTCAAACAATCGCATCATTTCCTTAAAATGTTTTGACAAAATACATGGTTTCCTTACACAAATGAACATCTTGACAACAAATATAAAAAGCTCATATTTTACATATGTAAAATACGAGCTTTTTAGAAGTTGTTTTATTTCATTAACCACGATTTTTGCGATTACGTAAAAATGCTGGGACTTCAAGCATATCATCCTGTGCATAATGTTGCTGATTTTGACGTGGCTGCTCTTGTTGAACATGCATTTCTTGTCGTTGTTCACGAATTGGTGCTTGTTGTTGTGGAGCAGATTGTCTATTTATATTGAGTGACGGTTTTACTGTATGACGTTGTTGTTGTAACGCTTCTTCCGAGAAGCCTGTTGCGATAACTGTCACAATGATTTCATCTTTAAGGTTTTCATTAATGACAGAACCGAAAATCATATTTACTTCTTCATCAGATGCAGAAGCTACGATATCTGCTGCTTCTTGTACTTCAAATAAGCTAAGATTAGAGCCCCCTGTAATATTCATAAGAACGCCTTTAGCACCATCGATAGACGATTCTAGTAAAGGACTCGAAATGGCTTTCTTTGCTGCTTCTGAAGCACGGTTTTCACCAGTAGCAATACCGATACCCATTAATGCTGAGCCTTTGTTTGACATAATTGTTTTCACGTCTGCAAAGTCTAAGTTAATAAGACCAGGTGTTGCGATTAAATCAGAAATACCTTGGACACCTTGACGAAGTACGTTATCTGCTTCTCTGAAAGCTTCTAACATTGGTGTTGATTTATCGACAATTTGTAATAGCTTGTCGTTCGGGATAACAATTAGCGTATCCACAGCTTCTTTCATACCACCGATTCCGCCGATAGCCTGTGTTTGACGTTTACGTCCTTCAAACGTAAATGGACGTGTCACAACACCTACTGTTAGTGCTCCTAACTCACGAGCAATTTGTGCTATTACTGGCGCTGCACCAGTACCGGTTCCTCCACCCATACCAGCAGTGACGAATACCATGTCTGCGCCACGTAGAACCTCTTCTAATTGCTCACGGCTCTCTTCAGCAGCCTTTTTTCCTACTTCTGGATTAGCACCTGCACCTAATCCACGCGTCAGTTTAGCACCAATTTGAAGCCTAACCTCTGCCTTTGATAAATTCAATGCTTGTGAATCTGTGTTAACTGCGATAAAGTCAACACCTTGTACACCATGTTCTATCATTCGATTGACAGCGTTGTTACCGCCGCCACCAACACCTATGACCTTTATTACTGCAAGTTCATCTACATTTGTATCAAATTCTAACATCTCTTTTTCCTCCCACGGTAACTCGACTCTGTATCAATCATTACGCATTCTAGTTAATCAAAAAACTTATCAAATAATTTTTTTGCTCTCCCGATTACGCTTTCTTTTGGTTCTGAAGGTGCAGAATACTCTTGCTTTTTAGGCATAGCTGCTTGAGCTCCTACAGCTGCATATTCAACAGGTTGCGTATTCGTACTTTTACCGTAAAAATCATCTTCTAAATAGGCGTAACGAATAAGTCCAACCGCTGTTGCAAATGAAGGCTCTCTAACGCCAATATAATCGGGTGTATAAATTCTTACACGCGTTTGTAGAATTTGACGTGCTAACTGGGCGATACCTTCAAGTTTAGCGACACCACCAGTTAAAACAACGCCACCAGGTAAATCTCTAACACCTAGACGTGCTAACTCGTCAATCACTAATTCTAGTAATTCTTCTAGGCGAGCGCCAATAATTTCTGAGATATAGCGTTGACTATATTGATCAGTAGAATCTGTTCCTACAATTGGTACTTCAAAGATTTCATCGTCAGATGCATCATCATAAAAGGCATGTCCAAATTGGTGTTTGATATTTTCAGCTTGTTCTGTTGGTGTCTTTAAAACGATGGATATATCTTTCGTTATATGATCACCACCAACTGGTAGGACGCCTGTATGCGTTAACAATCCCTCTTCAAATACCGCGATTGTAGTAGAGCCGCCTCCTATGTCTACAAAGGCAGTTCCTTGGTTTTTTTCATCTTCAGTTAATGCAAAGTAGCCTGATGCTAATGGTTGCAAATATATTTCTCGTATACTTAAACCTGCACGCTCAACACAGCGAAGAACATTGTGTAAAAGCGTTTTGGATGTAGTTATCATTGTCGCATCCATTTCTAGACGGATGCCAATCATACCACGGGGATCTTTAATTTCATCAAGGTTGTCCACAATAAACTGTCTTGGAATGATGTTAACTAATTCACGTTCAGGAGGTATTGACATGACTTGTGCAGATTCTACCACTCTGTCTAAATCATCATCTGTAATTTCTCTGTTTTCACTATTTACAGCGACAACACCTTTAACTAGCTGTAACATCGTTTGGTTAGCAGGAACGCCTAGAACGACTTCTTGAATTTGATAACCTGTCATTCGTTCGGCTTGTTCTATTGCTTTTCGAATAGATTGAACTGTTGCATCGATGTCAACAATTGCTCCTTTTCGAACCCCATTCGATTTTACATTTCCGACGCCAATTACATGTAATTGTCCGTCACTCATTTCACCTATTAATACCTTGATAGAGGAGGATCCAATATCAAGTGAAATGTATAAATCTTGCTGATTCAATTCGCTGCACCTCCTTGAAAAATGCTCTTATTTTCATTCTATTGTAAATTTGGCATAATGTCTAAGCAAATCGAGTATTTTGGTCAATTTTTCTCTTAATCTATGGAAGTTTTTTCTTTCTTGTGACGTTTCTCATCCAAGCGAGTTAGTAATATACGCCTAATTATTGCAATATTTTGGAATAAACGTACTCCGAAAGCGAAAATGGCCGCTAAATACAAATCTATTCCTAAATTCACACCTATAAAAGCTAACCCTGCTGCGAGAACTATATTAAAAAAGAATCCTGATACAAAAACTTTATCGTCGTACACTTGCTGTAATTGAGCACGGATACCACCAAATAATGTATCTAAAGCTGCTAAAACTGCTATTGACAGATAATTTTCATACATAGAGGGGATTTGTATATTTGTTAACAAGCCAAGGGCAAGTCCAAATATCAAACCTAAAAATGGTAGCCACATAAATTAATCTCCTTTTTTTACCTCTGTTAAGTAATCATTTGTCAATGGCTGATCAAATGCTGGAATTTGTAATTGATCTATTGGCTCTTCAATTACTAAATTATAATTATCTAAATAAAATGAATCTATAAACGTCGAGGCTTGTAGCGAATTATACATTTTTTGTGCTGCTTTATAATCGCTTGTCCCAACATATATATCAAATTTAGGTGACGTCAATGGTACACTATTCACCGTTGTCTTCCCATTAATGTCCCGAATGGCTGTTGTTTGAACAACACGATTGCCATCTATAGAAACACTAGTTGCATCGTTTTTAAACAGCGTATTTAATAATTGAGTTAACAAATCGGGCGATATTTCTTTAATTTCATAGCCCATCTCAATTAATTCCGGTGCTGGTTCAATACGAAGTATGACACCAGGCCCTATCACTTCCGTTAGTCCAGCCTGTTGCTTTAAACGATTCAATGTTTCATGTAAAGCTGCTTGCTGATTTACTTTTTCAGATTGCTCATAGCGATCCACTACTTCATGAAGTGAGCGAATTTCTGCCAGTAATGCGGAATGCCTTTGCTTTTCTTGTGCTAATTCCTCTCTTATTGCCCAAATATCTCGTGTATCTCGCTCTGCTGGTTTTTGTATGGTATTGTATTGTACCGCTATCATCAAACCGATAATAAATAGCACGATCGTTATTCGGGTGTACATATTTCTTCGCAAAATAGCCCCTCCTAGACGTATCGTATGCCCCTCAGAAATCAATGTAAAACTTCTCTTGAGGCTGAAATTAGACTTTAAACATGAACTAGGACTTGTCCTTAACTTTCTACTTTTACCCTTGGCATTGTAAGTTTTTGATGTTCTTCTAAAGACACCACAATATTGTCATTTAATAATTGATCAACGACACCGCCATTTAAATTTAAAGAAGCCATTAAAGTATCGGAATCTCCTACAGCTTCTATTACAAAAGGTGCGGGATGCTGTGTACCATCAATAGTTATTACTGGACCATTACATCTTATATAGGAATTGGCCATGACACGTTGCCCATTAATAGCAATTGCTTGAGCACCCGAAATTTTCAATTCATTCAACAATTTAAAAACATGGCTTTCATGAACGATATAATCATTCGGATTCAAAGATTTTGGATCATAGTCGCCATCTTGCAGAGTGATCCGTATTCCTTTTCCATCACTCTTCAACTCACCAAGTAAGAGCCGCAAATCCTCCGCTTGTTCAACAAGCTTCTTATAGTCCTTCTCATCAGAAGCAAATGATTTCTCATACTTTCGAATTTGTTCCTGTAGGCTATTTAATTCTTCCGTTAGCTCTTTATTGCGTTCTTGCTGAGTGATCAATTCCTCACGATAAGAATCTTCTTGCTCAAAAAGCTCTGAATTAATTGTACCTGCTTCGCGGTTATCTTTTGCTTGATTATATGAATAGCCGATGATAAACCCTGTTGTCACACAAACAATCAATAATTCAAATTGTTTTCTAGAAAAAAAACTCCCTTTGCTATTCTTCTTCTTGTTGTTCATCTTCTGTCACTTCCTGGTCAACCATTTCCCCATCTTCATTAGCTTCCATGTCGATGCTTATTTTGTTGTACTCCTCGTTAAAAGGACGATAATAGGAACCGACCTCTAAATCAATCACGCCTTTTTCTAAATTTGCTATTTGTGCAACAATGGAGGGGTAATAATTTAACTTATCCGCAAGCGTCTGAATAATAGCTCGTACCTCATAGCCATCATTCATATAAAGCTTTACCGCGTTCGGATTTGTATCATTACTATTCGTGTTAACCTGAGAAATTAAAGCTAATACTTCTGGTTTTAATTGGGCTAACTGTTCAACTAGTTTTTTAATTGTTTTTTCCCCAGTAATACCAATAAAAACAGGTGCATCAATTGGAGTATCATTACCCTTTTGCTCAAAACGTTCACCATTTTCAAGTAACGGATAATAGGTGCCGTCCCCAGCTAAATACGCAACTTTTTTCCATTCTTTCACATCAATCGTTACGCCTCGAAGCCAGTTACGTTTAACATGTGCTTCTTTTACCCATTTATCCTTTAACAGAAGATTCTCCACGTCTTCTATTTTGAACCCCCACATTGATTTACCTAGCGCAAGGGTACTTGTCTCCACATAATGTTCATTATCTACCAACTTCGCACCATTGACTGTTATTTTATTGATGTTACTGTATGGAGATTGAAAATAAAGGAGTACCGCTAACACAATAAAGAAAAGTAATATTAGCACGATAAATTTACGATTAGTACGCTTTTTTCGTCGCTTTTTTAGCGTAGGTATACGATCTTCTATATCAATTACTTTCTCCAAAAAGTACTCCTCCTTTATATTTATTTCGCTAATTGATAAATAATACCTATTATTAACCACATTGTGACTAAAGATGTTCCTCCGTAGCTAATAAAAGGCAATGTAACACCGGTTACAGGTACTAAACCTATTACTACAGCTATATTAAGAAACGCTTGCACCATCAGCATTGTGACTAGCCCTATAATCGCATAATAGGATGTTCGGTTTTTAGCCTGTACAGCAAATCTATAGCCCGCATAAATTGTCAGTACGAATAGTGCTAAAATAACGAGACCACCGATCAAGCCGACTTCTTCCAAAATAATAGCGTAAATAAAGTCATTTTGTGGCTCAGGCAAATATAGAAACTTTTGCCGACTTTGTCCAAAACCATGACCAAAAATTCCAGCAGGACCAATTGCCATTAGTGATTGCACTGCTTGGAACCCACTTACCAAGGGATCAGCCCATGGATCGAGGAATGCTTCTATTCGCTTTAGTCGATATGGTGCAGTTGCAATTAATCCAACTAGTCCAGCTATACCAACCAACATAATCATGGCATATAGCTTTAATGGGTACCCAGCGACAAAAAACAATAAAAATACAGCAACAACAAGTATAAATACTGAACCGAAGTCGGGCTGCAACATAATCAAAGCAACAGGGATTAATAGGATTAAAGCATGGCGCCAATTAACAACCGGTGTCCCTGTTTTATGCTGCGCTAAAATATGACTCAGGTAAACAATGACAGTTATTTTCGTTAGCTCCGCTGGCTGGACTGTCAATGGACCGACCCCTATCCAGCTTTGCGAACCATTTCGCACTAGCCCAATACCAGGTATTAACACTAGAACAAGTAAAATTAACGAAAATATATAGGCCATTTTCCAAAAGGACTGCTCTCTCAAAATATTTAATCGAATGGTGATTAAAAATACAATTATAGCTACCACAAAGTATACGCTTTGCTTCATATAAAACGGCATTTTTCCACTATAATGAATGGCACTCCAATAAGTCCCCGCAGAATAGACGAAAATAATGCCGATTACTGATAGCATCAAAGTTGTGACGAGCAATAAGTAACTTTCTTTCCCTCTCAGTAATGCCATCCTTCCAAGTCAAGTATATTCTAAAATAGTTACAGGCTCATTACAGCTTCATTACAGCATCAATAAAAACATCTCCGCGTATTTCAAAGCTGTCATATTGATCCCAGCTTGCACATGCTGGAGATAATAATATAATATCTCCCTCTGCTGACATCGGTGCTGCATAGTGTACAGCGTCTTCCACATTTTGAGCGATAACTGTTTGTTGGACACCACACGATTTTGCAAATTCAACAAAACGTAATCCAGTTTCTCCGAATGCGACGACGCCTTTGACATGATTCATACTTGATCGAAGCTCCTCAAAAGAGTGGCCTCGATCTAAGCCACCTGCTAGCAAAATAACAGGCGCCTGGAATGCATCTAAAGCACTTTTTGTTGCTAAACAGTTTGTAGCTTTGGAGTCATTATAAATCTTCCGACCATTCCATTCGCGTACGAATTGAGTACGGTGTCTCACTCCGCCGAATGTTGCTAAAACCTCTTCCATCTTCCCTTTGTCACAGCCAACTAAAATACAGGCTGCCACTGCTGCTAGGATGTTCTCTAAATTATGCTTACCAGGTAGCGCGATATTTGCCCGGTCCATATAAGGTTCCCCTTGCCAATATATCGTTGTATCGTCTGCGCTGATTCCGTTGACAGTACGGCCATTTGAACTGAATGGGATTTTTTGCGCATTCGATTGTGCTGCATATCCAACTACAATTGGTTGATCAGCATTATAAATAAAGTAATCACTTTCATCTTGATTACGCGTCACAGCAAACTTCGCTTCAGCATAATTATCAAATGTTCCATGATAGTCAAGATGGGCATCATAAAGGTTTGTTAGAATAGAAATTTTAGGTTTAAATGTTTTAGTCCCCATCAATTGGAACGATGACAACTCCGTTACAATAATGTCTTCTTCACTAGCTTCTTTAGCGACGCCACAAGCAACTGTACCGATATTCCCTGCAATCAATGGATTTTTACTTCCGTTGTTTAACATATCGAATATTAAAGTGGTCGTTGTTGTTTTACCATTCGAGCCTGTAATACCTATAAATGGTGCATCGCTTATTAAATAAGCAAGTTCAATCTCTGTCCACACAGGAATATCGCGATGTAGTGCATCCGCTACAATGCGATTACTATAAGGAATACCTGGGTTTTTAACGACTAATTCAAAACCTTCATCCAGTAAGTCCTCAGGATGGCGGCCACAAATCACGGTAATCCCCTTTTGTAATAACCCCTGTGCATCCGGGCTTTCATCAAATGGTTTGGAATCATTGACTGTAACAAAGGCGCCGAGCTCATGCAAAATTTCTGCAGCGGCCACACCACTTTTCGCTAGGCCTAACACAAGTACTTTTTTATGTTGTAAATCTGTATAGTTTTTCATTAAAACGCCTCCGATAAGACTGCAATCAATGCTACTGCTAGGGCAGTTGACCAGAAGACAAGCACTACTTTCCACTCTGACCAACCTGATAATTCAAAATGGTGATGGATTGGGCTCATCTTAAAAATACGCTTTTTACGCAGTTTAAAGCTTCCTACCTGTAAAATAACGGATAATGTTTCGATGACAAATACCAAGCCAACCAGTAAAAGTAAAAACTCTTCTTTTACTAATACCGATACCATGGCTAATGCCCCACCTAATGCTAATGAACCAGTATCACCCATAAATACTTTTGCTGGATTCGCATTAAATAATAAAAACCCTAATAATGCTCCTGTAACAGCAAATGCAAATAAAGCAATATCAGCTTGGCTTTGGAAAAGTGCAATAACGCCAAATGCCGCAAAAGCAATCGATGCAGTTCCTGCCACTAGTCCATCTAAACCATCTGTTAAATTTACCGCATTGGAGAAGCCTACTAACCAAAAAATTAAAAAGGCAACATAGAAGACACCAAGATCAACTGTCCAATCTGTAAATGGAATAGCAAGCGTTGTATCAAACGATCCAACATGCAGTAGAAAATATGCAAGGATGGCGATAACAATTTGACCAATTAATTTTTGAAGAGAAGTTAACCCTAAATTCCTTTTAAATACAACCTTCAAACCATCATCCAGTAAACCTATTAAGCCAAATCCTGCTAATACTAGTAAAAGTACTACGGTCTGTGTCGTTAATAAATCTAAAAAGCTTCCTACACCAACAGTTGTTAGGACGATAGAAATTAAGAAAATTATACCGCCCATTGTTGGTGTACCAGCTTTTTTCATATGTGATTTCGGTCCCTCTTCACGAATACTTTGCCCAAACTTTAGGCGTCGAAGAAGTGGAATACTAATTGGTGCCAGGATAACTGTTACTATAAAAGCAAGAGCTAAAATGGTAAGTGTTGTTGCGAGTTTCATTGAAAAATCTCCTTTAAATCTTGTTTCACTTTCTTCGTTAGGAAAAAAGCATAAACTTTCATTTATTTATTACTACCCTTCATAATAATAGTGGTTCTTTCCCATTTTTTAAAGGTAAAGTTATTTCAGTTCTCCAAATATAAATGAATGGTACCATCTTGTTTGATAACACTATCCACTTCAGGTAATTGGTTACCAATTTTTGTCCCTTCTCCATGCCATTCTATACGGAATGGATAAAACTGCTTGGCAATATCATCCTTTGTCTGACCAATAAAATTTGGTACCTTCACAGTAATTGGATCACCATAACGATAATCCTTTTCAAGCTGTTCCTTCGATTTTTCAATACCTACAAACGGTGCAACATCCTCAATAATTTGCCCAACAATAGGTGCTGCTACGACGCCACCAAACTGTGTCGTCTTTTTAGGGTTGTCGACTGCTACATAGACGACAATTTGCGGATTGTCAGCTGGCGCAAAGCCAATAAATGATACGATATATTCTCCACTTTTGTAACGTCCGTTTTCAACCTTTTGTGCTGTTCCTGTTTTACCGCCAATTCGTAAACCATCTCGGAAGGCTTGTCGACCAGAACCATTCGCAACAACAGACTCCAATGCGCCCCGAACCTTTGAAGAAGTCTCCTCACGAATCACCTGATTTTTGACAACCGGTTTAGTTTCTTGTATGACTTCCCCTGTATTGGGATTAAATACTTTTTTCACAACATAAGGCGTATAAAGCTTGCCTCCATTTATTGCTGCTGCTACCGCTTGAACTTGCTGAATTGGAGTTACCGCTACTCCTTGCCCAAATGAGGTTGTAGCCTGTTCAACAGGTCCGAAGGCTTCCTTAGAAAATAAAATGCCTGAAGCTTCACCAGCAATATTGGAACCAGTCTTTTGACCAAAGCCAAAATCTTTAATATATTGCAATAATCGCTCATTACCTAACCGCTGCCCTAATTCAATAAAGCCTGGGTTACAGGAATTCTCCACAACTTCTAAGAAGGTTTCATGTCCATGCCCTTCACGCTTCCAACAACGAAGCCTTGCCCCAGCAACCATCGTATACCCTGGATCATAAAAAGTATCATGCTCTAAATCCACTAAATTTTCTTCCAATGCAGCGCTAAGAGTAATAATTTTAAAAGTAGAACCCGGTTCATACGTCATCCACACAGGTAAATTCCGATTATAAATCGCAGGCTCGACTAATTGGTATTCAGCCGGATTAAAAGTTGGATAAGAGGCTAACGCTAAGATTTCTCCATTATTTGGATTCATAGCAATGGCCAATGCTTGGTCCGCATCATAGCGCTTCATAGCCTGTGACAATTCACGTTCAACGACCTGTTGGACATCGACATCAATCGTTAGCTCAATAGTTGCTCCATCCTCGCCAGCTTTCCAAGCACTCGCGACATTCGGTAAATTATTGCCCTTCGCATCGGTAAAAATGCGAATTGCGGATGAATTAGCCTGCAAAAACTTATCATATTCATATTCAATACCAGCTAAACCTTGTGCATCATACCCTGTAAAGCCTAAAAATCGAGATAAAAGTGTCCCATATGGATAGTCTCTTGAGTAGTCGACACCACTATATAGTCCTTCAATTTGTAAGCCTTGTAATTCCACTGCTTTTTCATAGGGGATATTTTTCCCCTCAGGCGCTAGTTTTACTAAATAGGCTTTTTTCTTCATCTTCTCTAGCAGTTTCTCTTTGTCCACTTCCAGAACTTGCGCAATTTTTTCAGCTGCCCCTTCAATATCTTTACTCTGGGAAGGCATAAAATATAATGTCGGTGCAAGCTTATTGGTTACAATACTCTCACCATCTCGATCAGTAATATGCCCTCGTTCATTAGCAAATGGTATTTCTCGGTCCCAGTTCTCTTCTGCCTTCGTTGTTAGTTCCTTTTGATCCAACACTTGCAAAAAGAAAAGCCTAATCACTATCGCCACTGCCGCACACATAAACAACACATATAAAATACGTAAACGCTTTTTAGAATGGATAGAAATCCACTTCATTCGACATCACACCTTGTTTTTTACAACGTATGAAATAAAGTGGACTTCTATTCAGTATTATTCATCTTCTACTTGTTCAATTTCACCCTCAGAAGCTGCCTCTACATCTTGCACAAAGCTTTCAGCAGGTGTTTTGAGCTTAACAACAATCGGTGAACTATCCGTTATAATAGTCCCAGGGGACACACTTTGACTCGCTACAAAGCCTTCACCGAAAATCTCCATCTCTACCCCTGTCATAGATTTGAAAACAAGTAAATTTCTTAATGACCAATTCGTAAAGTCTGGCAATATGATATCGCCATCCGTCTTCAAAAATACATAACTACCTTTAACTAGTTGTTTTGTATCTTTCGGATATTGATCTATGATTTTACCCCCGCTTCCAACAATAACAGGCTGTAATCCATCATTTCCTAGTTCTACCTCAATCGCCTCAGCACTTTGACCTGTATAATCCTTAATATCTACCTTATCCACATACTGTACATCACCTGGATTAATATTAAGGTGCTTTAAGCTATTTAACATAACAGGGTTAAACACTTTAGATACCGGTACTGACCCAAGCTCATTATTTAACTTGGGTTTTTTCACTGAGACATACATGATAAGCTGAGGATCATCGACAGGAGCCATACCTAAAAATGAATATAGGAATTGGTTAGCACCCCAAGCATACGTACCATCTGCTCTCGGAATTTGTGCTGTCCCTGTCTTCCCTGCAACCTCATAATCCTCTAGAATAAAATCCTTCGCAGTACCAAATTTTGATGTCAGTGTAGAGGCAAGGATTTCTCGTACTTGTTTCGCTGTATCTGCTTTGATTGGCTGTCCTTTTTCAACAGGTTCATGGTTTTGAATAACCTTCCCTGTTGATGAATCAACAATACGGTCAATCACATAAGGCTGCATCATCTTACCATCATTCGCAATAGCAGTCATGGCTTGGATCATTTGGATAGGTGTTACGGTTGACCCTTGTCCATATGTTGTTGTCACTCGTTGGATTGGGTATTTAGATAATATTGTACCTGCTGCCTCATTTGGTAAATCAATCCCTGTTTTATGCCCAAAGCCAAAGCGATCTAAATACTCAATAAAGACATCTTCACCAATTAATTTTAATAAGTTTGCCATAGCTGTATTCGAAGATCGTTGGAATCCTTCTAAATAGGTGATAGGGCCCCAACCGACTTGATTATGGTCTCGAATAGTACGGTCAAGTATTGTATAAGAACCTGATTGATAGAAAGTGTTCGGTTGCCACGTATTTGTATCAATAGCCGAAGCAAGTGTGAATGTTTTCATCGTCGAACCAGGCTCAATCGTTTCTTCAATTACTTCGTTCAGCCATTTCATATTTTGACTATCACGTGTTTCTGGGTTAAATGTAGGACGCTGGGACATCGCTAATATTTTCCCTGTTTTCGGGTCTGCTACAACCGCAGTCATAGATTCCGGATTGTATTCCTTTTCAACCGATGACATCGCTTCCTCTAAAAAACTTTGGATGGTTTTATCAATTGTTAAATAAATATCATCCCCATCTTTAGCAGGTGTCACCATCTTCTCGCTGTTGGGTAATAAATAACTGAAAGCGTCTGTTTCGTATTTAATTTTACCATTAACGCCTGTCAGTTCTTTGTCATACGTATATTCTAGACCCATTTCGCCTTTTGTTGTGACAGTCCCATCCTCGTTATCTTTTTTCAATGCATAGCCAATTAAATGTGAAGCAAAGACACCATTTGGATAATAACGTTTTAAATCACTAACAAATAGAACCCCTGGTAATTTTTCTTCCTTTATTTTACTCATAACCTCGTGACTAATACCGCGTCCAGAACTCCCAAACTCCACTTGATATAATGGTTTACCATCGCTTCTATAGCGATTATTTAGCTTTTTAAGAACTTCATCTTCTTTTCCTTGCATTGCCGGAATATACTTTGCTAAAACTTGAGCCGTTTTTTCAGCATCTACAACATGCCTAGGTTTCTTTGGATCTGTAGTAGCTGCTTCACTTACGACAACAACTAGACGATAGCTTAACGTATCTTCTGCAATCACTTGACCGTTTTGGTCATAAATCTTTCCTCGGTTTGCTGTGATAACACTTTCCTTACCATACTTAGCAGCTGCTCTTGCTGCAAGCTCCTGTCCTTCTACTTGCCCTGTCGCCTGAATGTTCACCATTCTTGTGAATAATAGAAAAAAGAGCCCTCCATAAAAAATCAATAATAGAAAGGCTCCCCATTGGAATCGAAATCTCTTTTTTTTCATTCTCCCGGCACTACCTTTACATTTTTCTCATTTTGAGTTAAACCGAGTTCTTTTCCTTTTTTCCATATGTTTTCGTATGTAGAAAGTTCACTTACACGAACCGTTAAGTCAACATTCTGTTTTGCAATCTCATCTGCTTCTGATTCGATCTTTTGAATGTCCATGCTTGTCGTTTGAATAGCTGCTTGTTTATTTAATACTAGGACTCCTAATACAGCAATAATGCTAACTAAAACAATTAGCATTGTCTTCTCAAACCTCTGGTTCGTTTTTTTACGACGTATGATAGTGGGTTGTGGACTAGGTGGTGTTATCGGTTGTTGCACTTGTTGATGTTGGTGCTGTTGCCTTACACGTACGGCTGCCATTTACTCACGCCCTTTGTCGTTAATTTTCTCCACCACTCTAAGCTTTGCGGAACGCGCCCGATTATTCACTTCTAATTCTTCATCTGAAGGAACAATTGGTTTTCGTGAAATCAGCTTTAAAGTTGGCTTCATGTCATCAGGAATTACAGGTAAATTTGGTGGTAATTCCGGTAATGATGACGCTTCCTTAAAGATTGTCTTGCATAGGCGGTCCTCCAATGAATGGAACGTAATGACACTAATGCGTCCACCTACGTTTATCATATCAATCGCATCGACTAATGAATCCTCTGCCGCGCCTAACTCGTCATTGACAGCAATTCTAATTGCTTGGAAAATGCGCTTTGCTGGATGCCCACCTTTTCGGCGTGCCGCTGCTGGAATACCCTCTTTAATAAGCTCTACAAGTTGTCCAGTTGTTTCAATCGGGGCTGATTTACGCGCCTCTTCAATTTTACGGGCAACTTGCTTTGAAAACTTTTCTTCCCCATAACGGAAAAAAATACGTACTAAATCTTCATATGCCCATTGATTGACAACTTCAAAAGCTGTAAGTGTTGCCGTTTGATCCATGCGCATATCAAGTGGTGCATCATGGTGATAGCTAAAGCCTCGTTCAGGTGTATCTAACTGAGGTGAAGATACGCCTAAGTCATATAAAATACCATCCACTTGTTCAAAACCATGAGCCAATAATTCTTCTTTTAAATACCGGAAATTCGAATGGATAAACGTGACGCGCTCAATATAAGGCGCTAATCGAATTTTCGCATTTTCGATAGCCGTCATGTCTTGATCGAAACAAATTAAACGACCTTTATCTGATAATTGCTGTACTAAATATTCACTATGGCCTGCACCACCTAAAGTACAGTCCACATATACACCATCAGGATCGATGTTCAACCCATCAACAGTTTCTTTTAATAACACGGTTGTATGATCGAACATACCACTCGCTCCTTTCAGGCCTTAACCTCATGTCAACTTTGCATTGACATGCTTATCAAAAGTTAAAAATCAAAGCCAATCATATTTTCTGCAATTTCATTAAAAGATTGTTCAGACTCGCTGAAGTAGGCTTCCCATGCATCTTTAGCCCAAATCTCAATTCGATTTGAAACCCCCAACACTACACATTCCTTAACAAGATGTGCATGTTGCATAAGAGTAGCTGGAATATTAATTCGCCCCTGCTTGTCTATTTCTACCTCTGTTGCTCCAGAAAAGAAAAACCTTGCAAATGCACGTGTATCCTTTTTGGTCATCGGTAAATCTTTTAACTTTTCTTCGAGTTTTCGCCATTCATTCATAGGATAGCCAAATAGGCAGTTATCGAGACCTCTTGTGACAACAAACGCTTCGCCTAAAGCTTCACGAAATTTTGCCGGCACGATTAATCGCCCTTTCGCATCAACGGAGTGTTGATATTCTCCCATGAACATACTACTCACCCCACTTTATTAAATAATGTACCACATCCCCCCACTTTCCTCCACTTTTTTTAAAAAAAACTTGACATTTTATCTCTCAATGTGCAATTAGACCTTGATGGGGATTTTTGATATGTGCTAAATGACACAAAGAAAGAGCTACCCTTAGGAGGATAGCTCTTTAAATACTATTTTTATAGACATAATTCATCAAATCCATATTGTATCAAATAATTAACTAGGCACAAAGAACCTGGTACATAGGTTTATAAATAAAGTAAATAGTGGTGTTTGCCAATACTATAGTTTTGCTTTAACATTTCAGCAATCAACATAGGTCCAAACTCATTAAAATATTGATACGGATTATAAGTTCTTTCCTGGAAACCTTCGTTTGGATACAACTCATTTTGTAGCGTCGTAAATTTGCGGATAGTAGTTTCATGCTTGTCGAGTACCGTTTGCTCAATTTTTTGCTGAAGGTAGTCAAATTGTTTTGCATGATTTTCTTGATTTTTAACAATGATTTTATCTAAAGTTAAATGCTGTTCCTCTAAATATGATGCAAGCTCACTGTACTTTTCTTCTAATAACTGCTCCATAGCCTGAATTTGGCGTTTAGCCTCACTATCTTGCACATCATCAATAAAACGCTCTTTCATTTCTAAAGCTTTGCCATTCCAAACATCCGTAACAGTTAATTGATGTTCACGCAATAATTGCTCTACATGGCGTGTCACAATCGTCATATGAAGGCGCGGGGCAAATATAGGCATTTGTAGGTCTAGTATAGAAAATGCACTTTTTAATGTCGCCCAATAAGCTAATTCACCTGGGCCACCGACGAATGCCAGTACAGGGAACGTCATTTCCTGCATTAATGGACGGGACACTACGTTATTACTCAAACGCTCTGGATATTTCTTGGCAATCTCTAATAGCTCTTCTCGAGTAAACTTAAGGTTTGCCGCTAAATTAATAAATAGATCATTTTTTCTTTCTAACAGATGACGTTCTCCGTCCTCTACATAGAATAAATTAGCCGCTTCTCGTGTCGCCAAAATAGGCTTACCGTAGCCTGTTTGCTCTAGCAGCTCTTCCTTTTCTGTTACAACTCTAGCAATTTCTTCACTATGCTGAATGAGATGTGCAAAATTGTTACTTTCATATTGACGGAAATTATAATCCGCTGCATCAATTAACAGTAACCCTTCATCTTTAAATAATTGGTTCATTAACCGCGCAAAGAAATCAGTAAATGTCTCACTTTCGTTTAGCACATCTACTAATTGTTTAATAAGCGCCTCTGTATACTCGGTTTCCCCAATATCTCTAACAATAGTATTGATAAATTGTGTCATCGACTCTTTATTTAGCATTGTTGCCGAGGCCATTGTTTTACGTCTAGAGCGCTCACTGTATGCTCGTTTTTTTAATAATTCACCATGCACCGTATAGGTATGATTAATTTCTTCCAAATCATGATCTTCTCCAGCTATCCAAAAAACAGGTACCACAGATTTTCGAAGCTTCGCACTTTGCTCTTTTGCTAACACAATGACTGAAATCGCTTTATGAACGGAGTAAAGAGGGCCAGTTAAGATACCTGCTTGTTGGCCACCGATTATGACCATAGCTCCTTGTTCTAGTTGTTGCAAATGTTCATTCGCTTTTTGTGATAGCCCTAGTGGCTCCATAAATTGACGGATGATAGATGTCAGCTCTTTTTGATCTCTGGCATGTTGTGCTAAATGCTTCGCTCTTTTCTCAAAAGCCTGATCATTGAAATTGTATTCAAAAAACTGATGAATGGCAGTATTTGGCGACCAGTAATCGGCTAGCACATTATTTTTTATAGGTACTTGGATAGACTCCAGTTTCATTTAACATAAGCTCCTCTACTCACTCAATCATTATTTTACTTATAACGAGAAATTGATTCCTCACATATTATGCACATGATGCTGTAAATGTTTTTAGCCCATATTGCATTTGCCCTACCATGAACATAGCACTGTGCAATATTACTGAACTATTCTTCTAGCACTAGGCTTTATAATATTTAATCAGTTTCCCATCCATAAAGAATGATTTTTTATATCTACTTTATAATGCTATTATTTTAACCCTTATAGCTCCAACATGAAAAGAAAATGCTTAGGCAACCTGTAAATAGTCTACAAGGGACTGAATGACGCCGATCATACAGATCACAATATACGCGGTACTCAGTAATAAAAATAAAAAACGCCAAATTTTCTTTAATAAAGGCTTCACTTCTATTTCCTTTTTTGTCCGCCAATCAATATATGTAAAAATCATAGCCATCATTATTGCAAGGATGACTAAAAGTCCCCCTACATTTACTTGCCACAGTACTCCAACACTTAAGGGCACTGAAAAGAACAAACAGAAGGTTGTCACATCAGAGGCCGCACCAAATGCATGGGTGCCACGTATTTTAACTTTCCGGCTAATTAGATAGACTATAATAAAAAGTACAATTGGGCAAAAAATAACGATACTAACAATAATATGTAAAAGGTCTTTCAACTTTGTTCACCGCTCTCCTCTATCGCAAGTACTTGGAGATATAAAGTACGCAAAGTAGGCAAATGATGACCATTTGTTAAAGCTTTATCCAAAATGGCACCAACAATTGTTTCAATCTCACTTTTTCTTCCCTGCATACGATCTGCAAGCATGGAAGATGTATTTTCGGCTGTTTGCCTACATAAGTCTACCACATCTCCAAAAGATATAGTGCGCTCAAGATCTTTGAACGCAATCGTTAACTCCTGATAAATATTCTCCATAAGTGCATACGCTCGTGTATTAGTCACTAGTTCCCCGTTCTTTATTTGTAATACACAAGTTAATGGATTGATTAAGCTATTGAATATTGCTTTTTCAAATAGCATCTTCTCCGCATTATCAACCATTTCAACTGGAAACAATGGATTTTGTAATTGTAACAACTTTAGAAAAACAGGTTGTTCCCCACGTTCGATAGCTATTTTACAAGGACCAATCCCTCTATGTTGAACCGTTGTTTGATTCAGCAATTGTGTACCAAAAGATACAGAGCCAAACGCGATATTTTTTTGAGGTAAACTTAGTACCTCCTCAAAATGAGCTAAGCCATTTTGCATAAAGAGCAAAGGTATTTCATTTGATAGTGACGCTAATTGGTCATAGAGATTTTGTAAATGAACATACTTAACAGCAATCACAATTAAATCTTGAGGTGGTAATGCAGTTAATTTTGTTGTAGAAACAATTTTTTGTACAGTTTTAGTTCCATCAACATTCAATCGCGTTAATTGATCGGTAGTTAGCTTTTCTACCTGCTCCTGTTTTCTTGTAACTAACGATACTGACATTCCTGACTCTGCTAAAAAGCTTGCTGTTAATTGACCAACCGCTCCCGCACCAATAACTGCTACTTTCATTTCATTTTACACCCTTTCCTCTCCACATTATGAAGCTATAAGAATAAGGTGCCTCAGAATAAATTCTAAGGCACCCCTAAACAGGTTCTTCTATTATACAAGATTGGCTGATTATTGACGATATACAGAAAGGGTTTTATCTCTAGGAAAGATAAATATTGTATGCTCTTCATAGTTACTGAAGTTTAATCTTTCATTAACGAATAGCCTTGCTGTAGCCACTTCACTAATTTCTCATGTTCATTTTGCAACTCGCGATGTCTCATTTCAAGAGTTTGATAAGCATCTGTTAATTCATCAAAACTTGTCAATGCCAATTTCAAGTGACTTCGCATAGATTGTTGGGGTTGATTTCGTACCGCTAATAATGACTGACTATATTGACCACGTAATGTTTTATTCCAACGGAAGCCACACGCCTGCTTTGTACGGCCCAGCTCCACAGCCGCCATTTCAAAAGCCTCCAACTGCGTTTTGCCATTTTGCACATTATGCAAGACAATTTCTGCTAGTCTTTCATCGTCTTCCTTTGTCCATTGATCTTTTCTTTTTTTCAATTCCATAATCTATCACCCTCGCATTTTTTACTACTATATGCAGTAGCGAGCAAAATAGAATCATTGCATGAAAAAAGACAGTGGTTATGTTTTTCTTTCATCACTGCCTTTATACATCACTTATTATTCTTCTTTGTTAAGAAATTATTAACAGCCAGATGATGCGCTTCGCTTTCCCACAATTTTGCACACGTACGAACTTCCTCCAACACCCGCTCATACATATTTCGTTCTCGCCATTTACGAAGTTCGATTTCCTTATAAGCTTTATGAACGGAAGGATGAATTTTTCGCATATGTTCAATAAAATCATTTAACGCCTCATCTTTTGAACCTTCAAAAACTCGCATTGCCCACCCTATTTCATAGAGCAACTGCGCAGGATACGGCTTCGCATCCACAAGCATTTTTAATGCTCGGTCATGACGTAAACCTCGTTCAAAAAGATATGTACCACCACCCCAACCACTAGTAATGGCTAAGGTCCCTTGAATAAAACCACATTTTGCATGGTTTGCCACTAAACGAAAATCACAAGCTGTGGCAATCTCACAACCTCCACCAACTGCGGTACCATTTATAAGCGCTATAGTGGGCACCGGGAGTGTAGCAAGGTCATATAATATTTTCCCCATCTTACTTAACATACCAAATGCCTCATCCTCTGTCTCCAGCGAATGAAACTCAGATAAATCCCCTCCAGAGCAAAATGATTTATCTCCAGCACCTGTCACTACTAAAAAACGCACATCCTCATGTTTCCGAATATACGTAATGACTTCCTGAAGACCATTCATAACCTCATCATTGACAGCATTACGCTTCTCTTCTCGATTAATTGTAAAAGTCATAACACCATCAAGATTGTCGATCATATAACTCATATTATTACCCCCTTTGTCTCCATGAACAAATTGTATCATACAATTATTTCACTATTATATTAAACTTCACAATCAACGCAATATTCTGTTTTTAATCCATCAAAAAAAGGCTAGTATAGAGCCATGGTCTCTCTACTAGCCTTTTAAGTGAGCAAACACTGTATTATTTGCTTACTACTTCTTTACCTTTGTATTGTCCGCAAGCTTTGCAAACACGGTGTGATAATTTAGCCTCACCACAGTTAGGGCAAGTTACCATACCAGGTACAGATAATTTGAAATGCGTACGACGCTTTCTTTTTGCAGTTTTAGAAGTTCTTCTAAATGGTACAGCCATTGATGGCACCTCCTTACAGATCGTCTATTCGTCTGTTTGATCAAAATACTTAGCTAAAGAAGCTAGTCTTGGATCCACTTTTTGTTCGTCAGCTTTTTTGTGTAGCTTTACGTCTTCATCTGTTGCATAAGACCAGCTTTTACCACCTTGCACTTGTCCTTCGGTATTTTCCTTGAACACTTGCATAGGTACCTCGAGCAGCACTAGCTCTTCAAGAACTGGTTTCATGTCGATGACTTCACCGTCAATATAGTGAATGTCTCCGTCATCGTCTCCTCGTTGTTCTTCGTCAATCCAGCTGAAAATTTCAACTGTCTCAACATCGATAGGAAACTCAACATCCTCCCAAGTGCGAGCACATGGTAGCGTTAACGTCGCTGTCACAGTTAACTGACATGTCATTTGCGATGCACCAAAAGTACATAGCCCTTTTACATGAACGGGCGAAATTGCTCGAATATCCTGGTTTCGCTCCATCACTTCGTCCAGTTGGACAAAGGCATCGATTGGCATCCCGTTTTGGCGGTATTTAGATAATTGATGAATTGACCATTTCATTCGTTTAATCACCTCGAGACAACAATGTTGATTATATAATGTGTAAAATTAGATGTCAAGATAATTTCTTGTCACCTCTTTAAAACCTACCTATAATTATATACTATAAGAAGTATATTTCTCTAAACAGCTTACCATAAAACATAAATGATCAGGAGGTAAAGCATGAAAGCAGTTGGAATTGTTGTTGAATATAATCCTTTTCACAACGGACATGCCTATCATTTAACACAGGCTAAAAAAGTTGCGAAAGCAGATATTGTCATCGCTGTTATGAGTGGAACTTTTTTGCAACGCGGTGAGCCTGCTATGGTTGATAAATGGACACGTACAAAAATGGCACTCGCAGGTGGTGTAGACATTGTCATTGAGCTACCTTATGTCTATAGTACAGCTCCTGCAACTGATTTCGCAAAGGGTGCGATTTCATTATTAACTGCTGTTGGCTGCGACTCGTTTGCTTTTGGTAGTGAGGATGGCTCTATCCAACCGTTCTTGAACACTGTTGAGTTGATCGACAATAACCGTACAGAGTATGACGCACTTATTAAAGACAGCCTTAAAACAGGAGCTAGCTATCCTAAAAGCCTATATTACGCCTATGAACAGCTTACTCAGAAGTTCCCTGCTCCATACATTGATCTTGCACAACCCAATAATATTCTTGGCTTTCATTATCTAGAGGCGGCGAGAACGCTGGACAGTAACATACAGCCACTTACCATCCCTCGTATTGCAGCAGGTTATCATGATGCACTTAAAGAGGATGCATCCATCGCAAGCGCTACAGGAATACGCAAAGCCCTAGCAACTACAAGTTCTTTACAGAGTGTTCAAAAGGTTGTTCCAGAGAAATCTTTTGATTATTTGGCAGACTGGCACAGACACTATAAAAAATTTGCTAGCTGGGAATCATTTTGGCCACTATTACAGTTCACTATTATGAGACACACACCTTCCGAGCTCACACGTTATGCAGAAGTAACTGAGGGGATTGAGAATGCTATTATGAAAGCAGCTAAAAACAGCTCATCCTTTAACAGCTTTATGGAAAAAATAAAATCTAAACGTTATACATGGACCCGCCTTCAACGTATGATCACACATATTTATACAGGATTTACAAAGGAACAGCTACACAGCTTTGAAGGCCCATCATTTATCCGTTTACTGGGCATGAGCGAAACCGGCCAAGCTTATTTAGGAAAGCGTAAAAAGGATATCGAATTACCTTTAATAAGCCGTGTTGCAGCTACAAATAATGCTATGCTGGCCATCGATATTCATGCTGCAGAGCTATACAATTTAAGTATAGAGCAAGGCGTTACAGCGGTAAGTCTTCCAAAAGATTATCAAACACCACCAATCCGTTATTAAAGTCATAAAAGGGATGCTAGATGGGTTCTAGCATCCCTTTATCGTCTTTTATTTTGATTGTAGCTGCTTTAAATAATTTATGGCATCGTCCACGTTTTTCACAGGTACAATTTTCATCTTTGTCCCAATCTCCTTCGCTGTTTTTACAGCAGTCGTATAATTGGATTCTAACTCTGGATACTTTACCTTCATTTCTGGAGAAATTTCATCATCAGGGGCAAAAAAGATTTCCATATCATCACGATCAGCCGCTATAATCTTATAGTCAATTCCCCCAATTCGACCAACAGATCCATCAACTAGCATTTCTCCTGTACCAGCGATGGCATAACCTTTCGTTAAATCCTCATCCAGAAGTTGATCTAATATTTCAAGTGTAAACATCAATCCTGCAGAAGGACCGCCAATATCCTCTGTCTTCATTGTCACCTGTGGATTGGTTTCTATCGATTTGCTTTCTGTATAAGAAATCCCTAAACCGGCTCTATGCTCCTGTGCATTTGGTATTTCTTTCAATGTGATCGTTGCCTTCTGCTGTTCTTCATTACGTATAAATTGAATGGATACTTGATCCCCGAGCTGTTTAGGCTGTAAAAGCTCAACAAGCATTTGCTGATTAGTTATTTTTTGACCATCTACTTCAATTATTTCATCCCCGGCTTTTAAGATGCCATCTGAAGCGCCACCATCCAATACATTTAAGATAAAGACACCATTAAAATGAACTTTTGTCTCTAATCCCGCTCTTTGGAAAGCTACATATTTTGCATTAAATTGGGAGTCAGACATTAATTTTAACTGTCGAACATTATATTCCTCATCATCCTCTAATGGATTTCGGACTTGTTCAATATCCATAAGCTTTTGATACTTTTGAGTTTTAGCCCATAAATATGAAAGCGGTGTGGCTTGTTGCATGGCGACCGTCATAAGACTCATAGACCCCAAACTATCTGCCTCCTTGCTATCGACCGTAACAAATTTACTGACATCATAGGCACTACCAGGTTTCATAATATACGCGTCTAGTCGGTATAACATCATAGAACAAATCACGACTATTAACACCGCATAAATGCCAATTTTTCTCTTCACTTGAATACACCTCCTAGGACGCTTGCAAAACCATACGTTCATGTTTTTGCCTTTCACACATATATTAATTTTAGCATTTGCCTATGTGAATGACAAAAAGTTGAAACGAGATGATCATATGTTTGCTACAATTCAAATAGCGCTCTGCGTAATTCTAATTCTCTTACTCTTGTTATTCCCACAAACTGCTCATAGTGGTACTGATTTAGGCTTATCTCTTTTCATGGAGGCGCTATTTCCGTATTTACTACCTTATTTGGTGTTAACACAATGGCTCCTGCGTTTAACAGCCCCTATGCGTACAAAAACAAAAAGAGCTTCTTTATACGTACAAGCCTACATTATTAGTGCACTTGGAGGCTATCCTACTGGAGCGACTACTGTTGTTTACTTAAAAAACAGTGGACAATTACATCCTAAGGAAGCAAATTTTCTACTAGCCGTTTGTCATGCACCAAGTCCATTATTCGTGTTAGGTTTTGTAAGCCTTGATTTACTACACAGTAATACGTTTGGATGGTTGTTTTTATGTTTACTACATACGTTTAATATTTGTTGCTTAGTAACTGGTTACTTTTTATACCGCAAAACGGATTCACCAACCATCACAGTACACAACACTACACTGTACACAGCTCCCTTTTCGGAAAGTATTAAAGAAACTGCCCCAACCATTTTATTAGTGGGTACAACCATTATCTTTTTCACAACCATTCAGACTATCGTGCAACAGGGCTTAGATCAACTAATACCGAAGCTACCTTATTCGATTGAACTGTCCTTAGCCGCTATCCTAGAAGTGACAAATGGTCTTAAAATGACCGTCACAGCCTTCCCGGATTTCCCGTATACCTCTTTACTAGTTGTCATTTTGTTAACGATGCAAAGTATAAGTATTCATTTACAAATTTTTGTGATTGCTAAATCCGCCAAACTTTCTGTGAGACCTTATCTAAAATTCCGCCTCCTTAGCATAATCATTGTACCAACTATTTATGCTCTATTTTTTCTGAAATAATTAGTTTTCACCGATAAAAAAGAGGATGTTCAGCGTATATTACCGACATCCTCTTCAACCACTATTGGGTAAAACCATATTTTTCTTTTAAAGCTTGTACAACACAATTTGGAACTAACTCATTTACATCACTTCCATATTTCGCAACCTCTTTTACAATACTGGAACTTAGGAATGAGTATTGATTCTTCGTCATAATGAAGAATGTTTCGATTGTTTCATCTAGAAAACGGTTCATAGAAGTAATTTGCATTTCATATTCAAAATCTGAAACTGCTCGTAAGCCACGTACAATGGCCTTAGCTTTTTTTTCTTTAGCATAGTCTATGAGAAGTCCTGAAGAACTTTCTATCCGAACATTAGGTAACGCTTTTGTTACTTCAGCCATTAAAGCCATACGCTCCTCTACAGAAAACAACGGATTTTTTGCTGAATTGTTTAATACGGCTACATAGACGATATCGAACACATCCGCCGCACGTTTAATAATATCTAAATGGCCAAATGTCACAGGGTCAAAACTTCCAGGAACTACAGCAATTTTCTCTGACAACTTATTCTCCCTCTTCCTCTGTACAGCGATAAACAGAAATAATTGTTCCGCCATATGTTTCTTGTCTTTTTAAAACAAACTCACCAAAACTTTGAGGCAATGTTACTTCTTTTGCATGTTCACATAAAATAATACCATTTTGTTGTATTTTTTCATTATCAACGAGTAATTGTACTAAGTCATAGTATTCCTTTTGATGATAAGGGGGATCTAAAAAAACTAATGAAAACGTAATATCACGCTTTAATAGCGCTTTCACAGCACGCTTTGCATCAATGCGAAACAGCTCAGTATGTTCTTCGTAACGGCATTTTTTAATATTTTCTTGCAGCACCTGAAAGGCTTTTGCATCTTTTTCAATAAAAATAGCACGCTCTACACCACGACTTAGCGATTCAATACCTAAACCACCGCTTCCTGCAAACAAATCAAGTGCAGTACCTCCATCAAAAAAAGGACCAATAATATTAAAAATCGATTCCTTCACTTTATCAGTTGTAGGCCTCGTCGTATTCCCAGCTATTGCCTTTAGCGGCATTCCTTTACGCTCTCCTGCTACAACTCTCATATAATCTATCACCGTACTTTCATCCATATAAAGTACTTTTGCAGCGAAAGGAAAGCCCTCCGCTGCAAAAGTTATTATTGCTCTTGTGTTAATACTTGAATACGTTCCTCTTTCTTTTGTAATTCAACTAAGAATAAACGTTGTAACCAAGCTTCTTCCACATAATATTGATCAGCAATTTTAATAATTGGCTCTGAAATTGTTGAATATCTCCGCTGATTAAATACATAAAAACCAGGTTCTTTAGGGAATCGGAATGTACGATGCTCGCTATTTACATAATAGCCGTTCTTCCCTTCTCCAACTGTGTAACCTAGATAAGGTAATAACGTATCTGTCGTATATAACGCTTGTCCTTCATATAGAATAACATGAACGTCTTCCTTCAATACATCATTTACATACACATCTCGAGGATCCTCAAATAATAATGGATACGTTCCGTCTTTCTGGGCTGCATTTAACGTAAAGTAAGAAGTCTTAGCATCTAACACTTGCGATAAATACTCATCCATTGTGTTTGGAGATATAGGATCATCTCCAAGCTTTTTCAACTTATCCTGCCAAGCCTGCTGTTGGCTATCTGTCATATAATCATTTAATGTCTTCACAATTTTCTTTGCTTTGTCTCCACCTATTGGATCGTTTACTAAATAGGATGCGACAACTTCAAGCAACCATTCTGGGGAGTCTACAAATGTATATTGCGATTTTATTTGGGACAAAATGACTTCCTGTTCAACAGCTTGTGCTGTAAGTGTTGGTAAAAATAACAATCTTTCATCATGAACTGGGACAGGACTTTTTTCTTGAATAATTGCAATATGTTCATCATTTAAAAACTGTAAATTCTCTAATGATTTTAGGAAATCATTAGGAATAGCCTGTTGTGCATAAATTGATAATACAGGCGTTTGTTCTTGTACTTTGAGTTTTCCTGCTTGCCAATAAAGGTCATGAACAGTCCCGTTGCCTCTAAACATCGTATAGTTAACAAGTGATAGCTGTTGTTGACCTACTAATGGTAAACCTGTAATCCATTGTCCATTAATTTTACTATCTGTAGAAATATGAACAATTGAATAGGACGCTTCACCATTTATTAGTGTAGCAAAAACATCTTGAAGGAGCATCTTATTTTTCAAGCCACCCTCAATCGGAATTATGTATGACACAGATTGTGATTTTGTTTCTCCTTTTGCAAAATAAGAGACCTCATCTGATAATCGATCACAGCTTTTTTCATTTTCGATAAAGCAACTAGGGTTTGTTGCCTTTTCTGGCCATTTAATTTTTACCTTTTGATTGGGTAAATTTTTAAAATGCTGACGAATATCTAAGCTATTTTCACGATAAACAATCTCTATTTCCTGAGAGTAATGAAAATCCCCTATGCCGGTTTCTAAATCAGATGAGTATGCATGATACTGGAAAAATAACGTTCCTGAAATAATAAGTACTAAAATAGAAAAAAAGCTTAATGCAAATTTCATGTGCTTGACCTCCCGCAGCATGATACTATGATATTGGAAAGGATGTGCAGTTATTATGCCACAACAATTTATAGAATTAGGAGAAGGCTATGGTGATGTATACGAGCTACTTGAAATTATTAAAACCAATCAGGAACGCTTTCATCAGGCCTTTATACTAACATCTACAAAAGGAGATAAAAAGGTAATCTCCTTAGCCGTTGCCTTCAAACCAGTTGGTGAGAGTAAATTCATGCCAATATATATTTGTCGCGAAGGCATCCCTTATCATGATGATGAACCAACTAAGCGACAAAAAATGTTTGAAGCACAAATAGAACAACTAGACCGAAAAGCAGTTGTTGTAGAAATAAAGCACTCATCTATATTTTCGGAATCAAAACTATTTTATCAATACTTAATTGGCATATTAAGACTAAATAACTATATACCCTCATTAGCATAATATTATAGACCTACTTTATAGTCATATTCCTTTGCTTTATCCGGCTTTGCATTTTCATATTCAGTTTTGACAAATGGACGATAAGATTCCACAACGTCTTTCACAAAAGGAAGACGTTGTAGTTTTGTTGTCAACATTTCAATGTCCTCACGATTACAATACAGCACTACGTATTTTTGTCTTCTAGAAATATAAAGAACATGACCATATTTCCGAAGAGACTTCGCATGTTTTAATTGATGGACGTAAACGATTAGCCCTTGTCGTTCGTTCATAATGGATTCCCTCATTTCTTACCTAAAAGAATACCATAGACCAGAAAATGATAGCAACAGAGTTTAGCTGACAGAACACTCGATTTTCCGTTATAATGGAAAAGCATACTACGTTAAACATCGTAGGAATTCGAATCAGTTGTTTTAAATAGCTTACATGATTATTTTTCCACGGAATGAATGTACATTTTGCTGAAGGATGATAATGCCTCATACCTCCATCAAGGAAGCATGAAAGAATCATCATTCACTTAACTAATTACTAGTTTTATAAAGCTCTCGGACGGATGTGGGAGCTAGTCATTGCACAATGAATTCACCATTTACTTTAATAGGTAAAAAATTGTTAAGGAGGACGAATATGGGGAAGAAAACTAAAATAGCAATTGCAATCGCAGCTGCAAGTGCGGCAGCTTGGGCAGGTAGTAAAGCTATTTCTAAACCACAGCAACGTGAAGGTAAACAAGCATTACAATTTGATCGCACAATCATTCTTGCACACCGAGGCGGAGCTCATTTAGCACCTGAACATACTATGATCGCCTTTGACAAAGCAGCGCAGCTAGGCGTTGATGGATTTGAAATAGACGTACGTTTAACAAAAGACGAAGAAATTATTGTTTTCCACGATGATACAGTTGAACGAACAACAGACGGCTATGGTCTTATAGCTGATATGACTTTGGCAGAAATAAATGCCTTAAATCACGGCTATCAATTTGAAGATTTGGATGGAGCCTTCCCTTACCGTGAGGATAAATTACAAGTTGTAACATTACGAGAGCTACTTGAGGCGTATCCACATATGTTGATCAATATTGATATTAAAGATGCCCCTGAAACTTATGAAGGAAGTCTAATGCCTTCTAAGCTCTGGCGTTTAATTGAAGAACTAGGAGCAGAGGATCGTGTCGTTGTAACAAGCTTTTACGGGGAGCAAATAGATCGCTTTAACTTATATGCCCAAAATCAGGTAGCGCTTGGTGCAGGAGAATCAGATGTGAGAAAAGCATTTGCTTCATTCTCCAGTCAATTCGGACATTTATATCATCCAAAAGTAGATGTGTTCCAAATTCCTCCTAAATCAGGGGTCATCGCTTTAGATTCTCCAAAATTTATTCAGTTTTTAAATAATCTCAACATTCCTGTTCATTATTGGACAATCAATGACTTAGACACAATGAAAAAATTAATTAATAACGGCGCAAAAGGAATTATCACTGATCGTCCAGATATAGCCGTAGAGCTATTTCAAACTCAAGAGTCTTAATAAGTAAGTCCATGGAAGGGTTATTGCTCTAAGTAAGTAGTAAGTACCTTCCCACCTACTATAGACAAAAGCCATCGGGAATTTACTCGATGGCTTTTGTTATATGAAAGCAATACCTACCCTGCTTTCATTGATAAGCAGATTCTAAATATTGTAATACTGCATCAGTTACTTCTCGTAATGTTGCTGTTCCGCCTAAATCAGGGGTTTTTATACCTTGCGTTAATGTTAATTCGATAGAGTTCAAAATCTGTGTTCCTGCTTCTTCGTAGCCAAGAAAATCAAGCATCATTTTTCCGGTCCATATTTGCCCAATTGGATTTGCAATCCCTTGCCCTGCTATATCAGGGGCAGAACCATGAACAGGCTCAAACATAGAAGGAAACACGCCCTCTGTATTTATGTTGGCTGCAGGCGCTATACCAATACTCCCCATAATGGCACCCCCTAAATCTGTTAAAATATCCCCAAATAGATTGGAGGCAACAATAACATCAAAGTTGTCCGGCTTCATGACTAAAAAGGCCGCTAATGCATCAATATGATTGGATATTTTCTCTACGTCTTCATACTCTTTCCCTATTTCACAAAATATTTCATCCCAAAATGGCATACTGTAGGTAATACCATTTGATTTTGTGGCACTTGTCACATGTTGTCGACGGGCTTTAGCAAGCTCAAAAGCATACCGCATCGCACGTTCTGTACCCTTTCTAGTAAAAATGGCATTTTGGATTGCAATTTCATCTTGCCCACTATGTATTCTCCCACCACTTTCCGCATACTCCCCTTCAGAATTTTCTCTAACAACAATAAAATCAAACTTATTAGGTTGACGTAAAGGTGAGGGTAAACCTTGTAGTAGCTTTGCAGGTCGTACATTAATAGATTGCTGCATTTCTCGACGAATTTTAATAAGTAGCCCCCATAAGGATATATGGTCTGGCACCAATTCCGGCATGCCCACCGCTCCTAAGAAAATTTGGTCATATTGCTTTAAAATCTCTATCCCATTTTCAGGCATCATATTACCCGTCTCTAAATAATAATCACTGCCCCATGGAAAGGATGTCCATTCGAATTGAAAACGACCATCCAATAATGCCACCTTATTGAGTACATCTATGGCAGCTGGTACTACCTCTTTTCCTATCCCATCTCCTGGTATGACTGCAATCCGATATGTTTTCATGTATGTTTACTCCTTATATAATTGTATAGAAAAAGACTGTAAACAAACTCAATTTTACTTTTGAGTTGTGTACAGTCTAGTAGAGATGCGTGTTTTAACACATCTTAATTTACGCTGAGCAAGAGCATGAACCGCCCGAGCCACATCCTCCTCCGCAAGATGATCCAGATGCAAAGAATGGATTGCTTACTGGGACTTTTACCGCTTCAGAGACTGTTTTCCCTACAAGTAGGCTAATCTCATCAAGCAAGTCCTGAAAATCGTTTTCAGCAATTTTTAAAGCTGAAACCTTTTCATTTAAGTCGAGCGCCCTTTTCTGTTGGCGAATCGACTTCATAATTGTATGGTAGTCCGGATGATATTTTCCGAAACGTTGTACATCTTCGTACTGTTCTTTCATGCGATTAAACGCGTAAATAGCTTCTACAATTTGTGTATCACTATAAACGGCATCATACGCTTGCTGAAGCGCCATCGCTGGTTCTGAGGAAAGAATCATCTCACAAAGCGCTTCCGCCTCATCTAAAATGAATACCCAGTCAGAGGTCATCATCATTTTTAATTCCCCCAATCTCTTACCCATCATAACAGATTTTATGGTAATTTTACATTAATGAGATTATTAATGAAAGAGGTTTTTCCAATTGATGACAACACCCAAAGAACAAATCGATCTATTATTAGGGGCAATTTTACAAGATAGTACGAAGGAAGATGAAGATGTTCTTTTACATCTTTTAACCGGGCTCCGAGAAAAACAGCAAGGTATTCATCGTCGCTATATTAACGCTGCCTTACATATGGTTGGCAAGTTTGAGCCTGAAGTCAGTGAGGTTCGTATTCCAATTACACCAGTTATTCATAACACGATTAAGGTGCCACACGGGGGCATCATTGCGACGATAGCCGATGCGGCAATGGGGGGACTTGCTTCCCGTTCTGTACCAGAAGGATTTAATGTAGTAACTACAAATATGAATGTCACGTATATTGCCACAACAACGAATAAAGAATTAATTGCGCGTGGTCGTTTTGTCCATAAAGGGCGGCAAACACTAGTAATGGAATGTGATATCGAAGATGAGACAGGACGCAAGCTAGCCATTGCTACAGGATCATTTTTTGTTATTCAGCGTCGGTAAGTAGACCTGTAAAATAGTCCTTAATACATTGTTGATCGGAAAAAGGGAATTTTTGATTTTTAATTTGCTGTGTTTGTTCATGCCCTTTTCCGGCAACAAGGACAATGTCCCCTTTTTTCGCCTTCGCTAATGCTTGATGGATTGCAACTTTACGGTCTAAATATATTTCATAGTATTGTTGCTCTGTAAAACCAGCAATAATACTTTCGTTAATAATGATCGGATCTTCATCTCGAGGATTATCCGTTGTTAAATAGATAACATCTGCATATTTACTTGCTACAGCGCCCATAGCAAAACGTTTTGCTTTATCCCGATTTCCACCACAACTAAAGACAAGATAAATCGTTTTCGAGCGATCGAATGTTTGTAACACTGCTTGGAGAGCTTCAGCAGTATGGGCATAATCTACATACACATCAATTCCTACTGGGTTATCAATCTTCTCGAGCCTACCTTCCGGAAGCCTTAAGGACCACATATGTTCGACTATATCATCCATTGGAATTCCTAAACGCCATACTGCCATCAATGCTGCAACCGTATTTTGCACATGATACTTCCCTACAAAAGGAATTTCTACAATATGCTCACTCGCGGATGTTTGTAAGCAAAGCACTGTTTTGCCAACTGTTTCACTGACAATTTGGATATGTAAATCATTGTGATTATCAAAGCCAAATGAGCAGGATTTTTTCTTATCATAAATTCCAACAGAGCGGCAAAAGTTATCATCGCCATTTAATACTAGCTTTTTAGATAAATCAGCTAATCTTTTCTTCGCACGTTTATAGGCTTCTAACCCTCCATGATCTTCTAAATGATCTTCAGATAAGTTTAAAAATACGCCGCAATCAATGTCACAATGATCGAGTCTATGTTGCTGTAACCCCATTGAAGATGCTTCTAACACTACATGTGAGACACCTTTGCGGACACATTGTTTTAATATCGGATGTAATTCTTTAGCCTGCAATGTGGTAAGTTCCTCGTAGGATGTTTGTTGCTTTTCTCCATCAAGATAAAACCCAATCGTTCCTATAACTGCCGCTTTTTTATGTAGAGCGTTTAAAAGCTGACTGACAAAATGGCTCACTGTTGTCTTCCCGTTTGTCCCCGTTATTGCAACAACACTTAATGCTTCTGCAGGAAAAGCTGCTAACTTCGCGCTTGCATACGATAGGAATAAGGCTGTATTAGGAACCCATACAAAAGGAATTTCTTTATCAATAATTGGCAAGGAAATACTTTCCTCAGAGACAATTGCCGCTGCTCCATGGGCCAATGCTTCTTTGACAAAACGACTTCCTGAAGTTTTTTTGCCTTTACGTACAATAAAAATGTCGCCTGGTTGTACTGCCTGTGCATAATCCTCTACGCCTGTAATTTCTGTTCGAATCGATCCTCCCGTTACGCTACATGGCCAGTCTTTCAATAACTCAGCTAATTGCAACCCTCTTCCCCCTTTCAGTTCTCTATCATATGACGGCCTTTGTAACGGTGTGACGAAAAATGTAGAAGCCACTTGGGGCAACTGGAAGCACAAAAAAATGAAGACAAGTCCATTCAGCGAATGCTTGTCTTCATGTAAATTTATTATATTATGGCGTTTGGTCGGTTTTCTCTTCCTCTCCAGGTTCTTCACCTTCAGATTCTTCATTATTTGATTCCTCATTATGCACCTTCTGTGAAGCAGGTTCTATATAAATTTGTGTATAATAATCGACGAAAACACCTGAACCAACTTGTGAATATTTATCATTTAATAGAACTTTTCGGTGTTCGGGGGAATTTGTCCAGCCATGCATTGCCTCAATTGCATCAAAATAGGCAGTTGCTAGATTTTCATTCGCATCGCTATAGTCAATGCTCTGCGCTTGTAACCTCTTTTTAAGATCTCCATAAGTGGGAGATTCATGTGATAAAAAATTTTGCACCTTCATATCTTCGCTATGCATTCTCGCTGTATTTTCCAATGTTTCATTCATCTCTACAGGCAGCAACCCATGATGCTCTCGGGTTACATTTAGTAAATCATCGAGCTGTTTGGCATTCGCCCTATCAATTTCTTGCTGTAAAAATGAAGAAGGCGGTGTACGTCTAACAAGCTCTCCTTGATAACTCATTTCATATGGCTGATGAAGGACAAGTGTTTTACTGTTAGTATATCGTATCCCCTGTAATTCACTCGTTTCTCGGTCAATATAGAGCTGCGCGTATAGTCCATCAAATTTGATCAATAATCTTGTTTGCATATCTTCTTCATTCATCGAGAATATGTAAATATTATCACCAACATTGGCGGCTACCTCATAATCAATAATCGTCATGCGGTAAATTTCATCCCGTTTTTGCCCAACTTTAAAAGGAAATGCATTGATATCTTGCCCTGCTATGTACACTTGCGTGACGACGTTATTTTCAACGCCAATCATAAAAAAGGTAGAAACATCTTTATTATAGACCCACCACTCATACCCAAACGAGGAGGGTTCCTTTCTTCCTGGTTCCCCATATTGTTCCAAAACGGTTTGTGTGCCTTTTCCTATTAATGTTGAAATACCCGTTTGTGGACGTGTCATTGCTCCTATATCGGGCTGTTTTAGCTCCGTTTGAGGGATTATATTTGAATTGGTATTCGGGCCTTCTAGTGGTTCATTTTCCTTAGGGGTATTAAAAAACATAAAGCCGATTAATGCGATTGCACCACAAACCATTAATATGCGGAATAAAGCTTTCATATAGGACTCCTTTCATCACCATTATTGTAAGTTATTATATCAATTGTAATTGGGTTGACACAATGTTGTCATTGCAACAATGTCGAATATGCTCTATTATAAAAATGAGCGTATACTTTGTACGAGAACCTAAAGGAGGATTATACATGTATTTTGAAAATACTAACCTTGAAAATTTAACAGCTGATCAAGAGCTAATTGTCAGCATTATGAAAAAACATGGTTTAGAATGTGATGGCGGTTGGGATTATGAACGTATGACATTCGATAAACGTTTCGATACTCGTGAAGGTCGTTATTACCTACGCGTTTTCGCATATGCCATTTCTGGTGATGTTGGTGCACATGATGCCATCCTTACATTAATGAAACCAGCACTTGGTAAGTACTATTATCCACATGGTGTTGAATATGGGGAAGATGAAGTTTTCCCAGCACATATTGTGAAAAAATGTGAAGAAATCTTAAAAAAGGTTAAATTAGAATTAGATCAATTCTCAATCGAGCCTACAAATAAAAATAACTTTGAACCTGTTAACGCACGCTAATCTTTATTAATTGAAAAGTGATGGCAAGAAAAGCATTAAAAAGCTTCATTGTTACGAAAAGACTGGTAATCCAGTCTTTTTTATTTTGAGTAAAAATTTGATTTCTTCTCATACTACCTATATCTAGAACAAGATGTAGGTGAGAAAATTGTTGTCATTTTTTAATCGTCCTTTTTTTCGTCATCCCATTATCGTTATCGCAATTGGGGTTTTTCTCCTCTGGTTTATTTCAATATCATTGCCAATCTTACTTGCCTACTTAACTGCCTTACTTTTAGAACCTATTATAGTTCGGATGAGCAAACGTTTTCGAAAAAAGCGTAAAATAGTGGTCTCCATCTTTATTTTATTTTTCCTAAGTATCTCTTTATTATTATGTACGCTTATTATTTATGTAAGCTGGAAACAATTTTCATCTTTCATTATAGATATTCCAGATTATTTGAATCAACTTTCTGCACTATGGATTCAAATGCAATCTAAACTAAGTAACCACACCTATCATTTACCTGTAGAACTAGTTTCACAAATTCAATCCATGATTGCAAGAGCTTTAGCTTCCACTGAAAAATTTGCACTTTCCTTAACAAACATCGATGTCTGGTCTGCCTTATTAACGTATATCCCTACACGATTATTTGATATTTTTGTCTATTGGATTGTCTTGTATATGTTGCTTTTGGAATTGCCAACCATTAATCAAAAAATACTAATGCCCGTCCCTTTCCACTACCACCAGAAAATTGTGTTTATTGGTGAACGAGTTAAACTAGCCTTATTTGGATTTTTGAAAGCACAATTGCTTGTAGGATTAGGTATTTTTGCTTTAGCTATCGCAGCCTTTTATTTTCTCAAAACGCCATTTCCTCTATTATTAGCATTGTTGCTTGTCGTCTTAGACTTTATTCCTTTTCTTGACTCATTTATTTTATTAGTCCCATGGGCAATCTATCAAGTTTTTGCTGGTGATTATATTTATGCCGCTGTGTTAATTGTATTAACAGTAGGTCAATTTTTAGTTCGTCGTATGATTGAGCCAAAAATAATAGGTGATAAAATTGGACTTTCTCCTCTTTCAACCTTTATTGCGATGTTTATCGGATTTAAAATTTTTGGATTTTTAGGTATTTTAATTGGACCATTACTTTTTGTAGTAGTTCTCTCATTAATTCAGCCAACGACAAAAAACCTCCCACCTACTGAAAAATAAGGTGGGAGATTTTTGTTATATGCCTAAAATGGCTTTAATAACCGATGTAGTTTCGCCCGGTTCAAATAAAATATACAATAATAAATAAACAAGGACACCTGTTATAGCGACGAAGAACCAAATAATACTTGTAATCGGTCCAATACGACGGTGTAATTTTAAATTTGTTTTAAGACCTGAAATTATACTAACAATCCCAAATACGGCCCCAGAAGTTGCCAAAATAATATGGAAAATCAAGAAAAACGTATAATAAGGTTTTAAATGTTCTCCACCACCAAAGGCAGTATTTCCAATAAACACTGTACGGGAAGCATAAATAATAAAGAAGATCAGTGCAGCAACACCTGCAGCAAGCATTACCTTTTTATGCCCTTCTACATTTCTTTTTATAATTAAGCCCCATCCTATTGCTACTAGTACAGCACTAATGACGATAAATGAAGTACTAATAGTAGGCAAAATTTGCAATTCCATTATCAAAACCCCTTATACAAAGTAAATTTCTATTTTTAATTAATGTTGCTGTTGACTCTCCCATTTTTTTTGATGGGCAGCTAATGCATCAGCAGTAATTTTATCTGGATCTTTTTGTTCAGCACGATACCATTTTGTAAAGATGGCACCTAATAAGATACCAAAAATCAGCTCTTGAATGATTTTCATTAGGACGCCACCTAATTGCTGATCAGCAACAGGTTTCATATCCGTAAATAACTCAGGTCCTGATAATGATAGTCCCGACAACGTAGAGGCCGGAACACAAAGCTCCATTGCCTTTAACCAAGCATCACCATTCGTATACGTTTCATACATAGCATTAGGTGCAAAAATGATCAATCCACAGGCAGGAGTTATTAAAACGGCATTGGCAATAATATAGCCTAATTTATGCAAGGGCTTCATTTGATCTTTACCTGGCATATTTTGAATTAAAGGCCAGTACATGAAAACCGCTGATAGAAATAAGACAAATGTATAGGTACCATGTAGTGTTTCATTTAATTTAATATAATCCAATACATCCGGTAAGTGATAGAAGGAAAATAGACCAATAAACACAAACACTGCAACTACTGGTAATGTTAGTACTTTAAATATAGTTCTAACAACTGGTGCTTCAATCGCAACCTTCCAAACCCACCAAGGTATTCCTTTAATTAAGAAAATCGGTACAAGCAATAATAAAATAGCCATTTGAACCATATGCATCGTAAACATAATATGAGCCATTAAATCAACTGGAGACCCTTTAATGATATAAATGGTAATCATCGCTAATACAAAATAAATTGCTTGTCCCTTTTTTAAAGGTTCGCTTTCTTTAAAATCCTGACGCCACTTTACTGTGACTAAAAAATAGACGATTGTTATAAAAACAAGAACCCCTATTAAATATGGGCTCCATAACGCTTGGAAACCAAATATACTAAGTGGCATATAGAACGCACTCCTTTAAACTTCAGTACTCCTATTATAAAACGCTTACAGCTATACTGCAATGAACGAAAGGTGAACAAATGTTAAGTTTGCCAGTGTTTGCTTCTTTTTGCAACCATCACTAAAATTTAAAATACAAAAAGCACGTTCGTACAAAGTGACGAACGTGCTTTTTTTGGTGATTACCACCAAATAATTGTTAAGAATGCTAAGAAGAATGTAAATGCAATTAAAATCCCCATCCACATGAAGAATCCAATAACTCCACCGAAGTGTGTTTTTTTGTCTTCTAAGTGCATGAAAGAATACAGTTGAAGTACAACTTGAACACCCGCTAATAATAAAACGAATGGCATAATTAAGTATTTAGAAAAATCTGCTGCAACTACTGCGAATGCGATAAAAGTAAAGAAAATCATAATCGCAAAGTTGAGTACTTGTTTACGCATATGAACGGCATTATGATGACGATCATACTCATATTGTGCCTGTGATTTAGCAACTATAGGTGTATCGTGTGAAGACATTATCCGATCACTCCCATCAAGTAAACTACTGTAAAGATGAATACCCAAACAACGTCGATAAAGTGCCAATATAAAGCAGCTACGAAGAATTTAGGTGCATTGTACAAGTTTAAACCACGTTTAGCATTACGAATCATTAAAGTTGCGATCCATACAAGTCCTAAAGTTACGTGGAAACCATGTGTACCAACTAAAGAATAGAATGCAGTTGCGAATGCAGATTGGTTAAATGTAAAACCAAGATGCACATAGTGTTGGAACTCATAAATTTCAAGAGCTAAGAAACCAAGACCTAAAGCTAAAGTAATTGCTAACCAAGTTTGCATCCCTTTAAAGTTAAAGTTACGCATATGGTAAATTGCATAAACAGATGTTAGCGAAGATGTTAAAAGTAACATCGTCATAGCAAATGCTAATGGTAATTCAAATAACCCTTGAGTTGTGAACTCCATGCCAGCTGGCCCTTTGTTCTTAAGCGCTAAATAAGTAGCGAATAAACTTGCGAAAAGTACAACTTCACAGGCAAGGAAAATCCAGAAACCAACGACTTTGTTTTTACCTTCCAGCGTTGCTTGTTCAGGATGATCTGGCCAAGTATGAGGAGTAAATTTAGTATTGAAATCCATTATTTATTTCCCCCTTTGCCATAAAGTTGTTCTTCAATTTCAAGAATTTCTTCTTTGTGTAAATGGAAGCCGTGATCATCTTTAACAGAACGGACAATCATTGCACCAAATGTAATTGCAAGACCAGCAATTAAAATATAGATTGACCAAGGTTTATCTGCATCAGGATTATAAAGTGCACCGAATGCTGCAATAAACATACCTAATGAAATAACGAATGGAATCGCTGAGTTATTTGGCATATGAATATCGCCTAGTGGCTCAGCAAATGTAACTTCTTTGTTACCTTCTTGTTTTTCAATCCACCATGGATCTAAACCACGAACAAGAGGTGTTTGACGGAAGTTGTAGAATGGAATTGGTTGTGGAATTGACCATTCTAATGTACGTCCATCGCCCCATGGATCGCGACCTGCTGGTTTGCCTTTGATAGACATTAAGCAGTTGATTACCATTAAGATAACCCCTACACCCATCATTAATGCACCGATTGTAGAGATATAGTTGAATTGATCCCAACCTTGACCTTCCATGTAAGTGAATACACGACGTGGCATCCCCATTAAACCAAGGAAGTGTTGAACGAAGAACGTTAAATGGAATCCGATAAAGAATACCCAGAAAGTAATTTTACCAAGCGTTTCGTTTAACATACGGTTGAAGAAAATTGGCCAGTAGAAATGTGCTGAACCAAATAATGCAGTAACGATACCACCAACGATTACGTAGTGGAAGTGAGCTACGATAAAGTAAGAATCATGTAATTGGTAGTCAAGAGGTGCAGATGCTTGCATAACCCCTGTAACACCACCCGCAACGAATGACGGGATGAAACCAAGTGCATAAAGCATTGGCGTTGTAACTTTAATAGATCCGCCCCAAATTGTTAGGATCCAGTTAAATACCTTCATACCTGTTGGAACCGCAATTGCCATTGTTGCAACAGCGAAGATAGCGTTTGCTGTTGGTCCAAGACCAACTGTAAACATGTGGTGGGCCCAAACCATAAACCCTAAGAAACCGATTAAAATTGTTGCGAATACCATTGAAGAATATCCGAATAAACGTTTACGAGAGAACGCTGGGATAATCTCAGAGAATAATCCGAACGCAGGTAATACTAAGATATAAACTTCTGGGTGTCCGAAGATCCAGAATAAGTGTTCCCAAATAACTGTGTTACCACCCATTGTATGGTCAAAGAAGTTACCACCGAACATACGGTCAAATAACATCATTAATAAACCAATTGTTAATGGAGGGAATGCGAATAAAATTAATGCACTTGATACAAGAGCTGTCCATGTGAATAATGGCATACGCATGAATGTCATACCAGGAGCACGCATCGTGATAATCGTAACGATGAAGTTAAGACCCGAAATTAAAGTACCTGCCCCTGAAATTTGTAAACCAAGAACATAGAAGTCAATACCATGCCCTGGAGAATATAAAGATAATGATGCATAAGAAGTCCAGCCCGCATCAGGAGCGCCACCCATAAAGAATGACAGGTGAAGGAATACTGCACCTAGGAAGAATAACCAGAACCCTAATGAGTTAAGGAACGGGAATGCAACGTCACGTGCACCAATTTGTAATGGTACAAGCATGTTCATAAATGCGAATAGTAATGGAGTAGCAGCTAGGAATAACATTGTTGTTCCGTGCATTGTTAATAATTCATTGAAAAAACCAGCTGACACGAAATCGTTATTTGGTTTCATTAACTGAATACGCATTAATAACGCTTCAAAACCAGCGATAGCGAAGAACAATGTACCGGCTAATAAATACATGACTGCTAACTTTTTATGGTCAACAGTAGTAATGTAATCCCAGACAGTTGCTCCAAAGCCCTTTTTCTGTGTGTATGAGCTCACAACTTTTACCTCCCTCAAAAATTTGTTACATAGAACGGAAATTATTTTTCAACTGATAAGCCCATGATATAAGTTGCAAGAGCTTCAATTTCTTCGTCAGATAAATCGCCGTATATAGGTGCAGTACCCTCAGCATTCATCATTAAGTTACCTGGTTTAAATTCCTCAGGGTTTTTAATCCAAGCTTTTAAGTTTTCTTCATTGTGTTCTAAGAAACCAGCAACGCGGTTACGGTCACCAAACGTAGTTAAGTTTGGACCTGGAGTACCGCCTGCTCCTGAACCAGAGATAGCATGACAGCCTAAGCAGCTGTTAGCAAAAGTTGCTTCGCCAAGATCTGTTGAAGCTTTGTCAGCTGTTTGTCCTTCAGTTGCTTTCATTGCATCAACCCAAGCGTCAAATGCATCTGGGCTTAAAGCTTTTACTTTAAAGTCCATTAAAGCATGTGATGGTCCACATAATTCAGCACATTTACCATAAAATACGCCATCTTTTAGATCTTTCGATTCTTTATCAAATACTAAGTAGAATTTGTTTAAGTTTTCGACGTTTGTATCCATTTTACCGCCTACAGCAGGAATCCAGAATGAGTGCTTAACATCGGCAGCTTTTAAATTAAAGTAAACCTTTTCACCTGTTGGTACTACTAGCTCTTGAGCCGTTATAATACCTTGGTTAGGATATTCGAACTCCCACCAGTATAATTTGGCTGTTACATTGATTGTTAGGGCAGTTTTATTCCCCTCCTCATCTACCTCATCCATTGCAGCAACATCTGCAAATTTATAAGTAGTTGTAACAACTGGTACAGCAATAATTAATAATAAAATAATTGGTATAACTGTCCAAATCACTTCTAACGTATGACTACCCTCTACTTGCTTAGGGATAACGTTTTCACCAACGCGTGAACGACGGTATTTCAGGAATGCAAGTAAATAAATAACGGATACTATTACCACTACTAGCGTCATAATTACAGTAGTTAACAGTAATAAGTTTAATTGTTGTTTACCTACTTCTCCAGATGGTTTTAGTGTAGAAAGATACTCTTCACCACAACCTGAAAGGAAAACCATCATCACTGCTAGAAGTGAAAAAAGACGCCATTTTTTAAGCCCTTTCATCATAGCTTAATTAAACCCCTCTTTCTTTGTTGTATTTTCATGTGTACATAGGACATTAGTTCTGTCTATATGAATTCTTTAGAAAAAGAAAGAATTCCTAAATTTAGCTAAACACCGCAAATATTATGATGGATACAAATAGTATGGTCATATGATTCAATGAATAAATAAACATTCTATTTGCCCATTTCATATCATCTTTTGCTGTAAAGCCTTTCAGAGCTAGTATTAACCAACCCAAGTTCAATGTAGTAGCAAGAGTTAAAAAGCCAATTCCAAGCTCCGGTAAAAGGAAAGGTAACGGTAATAATAAAAGAATCCAGAATAACATTGAGTACTTTGTACGTTTAAATCCCTTTACAACAGGTAGCATTGGTATTTTAGCTGCACGATATTCCTCCGTACGTTTCATAGCAAGCGCGTAGAAATGTGGTGGTTGCCACGCAAACATAATTAGGAATAAGGCAAGTGCTCCTGGACCTAAAGCAGGCTCAACTGCTGCAAATCCAATAATAGGAGGAATAGCCCCTGAAATGCTTCCTACAACCGTGTTACTAACATGCTTTCTCTTTGACCACATTGAATACAGAACGACATAAGCAAATATTCCTGCTAGTCCCCACATGCCGGCTGCAAACGATGCCGCTAATAACAAAATTTCACCTACAATTAAAAATGAGAGGGCAATGGTCAATACAAAATTTGGCTTGAATCTGCCAGTCACTGTTGGTCTTGCCTTCGTTCTTTTCATGATCGGATCTATATCTTGATCAATAAAGTTATTCATTGCACCTGAGCCACCAATGATTAATGCCGCACCCAGCATGGTGAATAAGATGACATCCAGCTCTTGCAAGAAGTGTCTACTAGTAAATTGAAAAGCCAGCCACATCCCTGTAAACGTTGTGACAAGATTCGAGTTTACAATACCAATTTTTATTAGTGCTAAGAAATCTTTTACAACTGATGTTGTTTCTGGACCAGTATTTCTAGTAGCCGCCAGTGTACGACCGTTTGACATTCTACCTCTCCTTTCATTTTTGTAAGCATATTCCGCTAACAATAACTATAGCGAAATTTGCGATTGATTTCTAGACATTAAGTGAAATTTAGATGAAGTTGTAAAAATTAGTTTTGTCTAGAAATATAATTAAAAACAACATATCTATAGTAAAACATTTTCTAAAATGAATTGTGAAGGTTAAAGCACGAAATTATGAACAATTTGTGAAATGAAATCGACATCTAGTACTCCCTTCCCTTTACAAGTTGTTTTTTAAACGTATTTTCGATATTATCTAGTAGCAGAAACATTACTTTCTTGTAATGTTGATAGATAAAGTAGGTGACTCATTTTATGCAACACAACAGATATTTGAAGTGGTTTGCTGTTGCCGCTACGCTAGGGATGCTCCTTATATTACTAGGTGGGGCTCTCGTTACGAAAACAGATAGTGGCTTAGGCTGTGGTCGAAACTGGCCAGATTGTAATGGATCTCTTATTCCAAAGGAGATTACACCGGAAGTCCTTATTGAATTCTCACATCGTCTTGTTACTGGAGTCGTATCTATTTCAATTCTTGTGTTAACAGTTTGGACATGGCGTAAGCTCGGACATATTCGTGAAGTAAAGCTTTTAGGTTTCTTAGCAATGTTTTTCTTAATTGCGCAGGCTCTTATTGGAGCTGCTCAAGTATTATGGGGGCAAGGTGACTTCATCTTAGCACTTCATTTTGGTATTTCTCTTATTTCCTTTGCTGCGGTTCTGCTTCTCTCTATGATTGTATTTGAAGTCGATCGGAAATTTGATGCCGATAAAGTATTTATTGGTAAAAAGTTACGTTGGCATACAATTGCTGTCACAATTTATTCTTATTTGGTCGTTTATACTGGCGCGTTAGTTCGACATACCGATTCTAGCTTAATCTGTCCAGACTGGCCATTTTGCTACAACGAAACACCGTTAGCATCACCAAATAACATGTACGAATGGGTGCAAATGGGACATCGTTTAGCTGTTCTTATTATTTTCATTTGGATTACATACATAACTTGGCACGCTGTGAAAGAATATAAAAACCAACGTGTGGTTTACTATGGTTGGATTATTGCTTTTACTATAGTATTTTTACAAGTGATCGCTGGTATGTTAGTAGTCCTAACGAAGCTGAACTTAACAGTCGCTTTAATGCATTCATTATTAATTTCTCTATTGTTCGGTCTATTATGTTACATGATCATGCTCGTTGCTCGTAGTAACTTCAATGAAAAAATGAAATAGTCTAATAAAAAAGATTCGTTACAATGATGTAACGAATCTTTTTTATGCTTATCGTTGTTTCTTCATAGATTCAGTTCCTATAATTCCTACTATTAAAATAATCATAGATACTAGGGCGTAATCTTTAAAGAATGTTGTAAATGGAATGTCAAAATATCGACAAATTACCGTTACAAGACGGCCGCCTAATAGTATTAAGCCAATGACAAACATCCAATTAAATAAAGCTTTAAGCATTGTTAATTTCCTCTACTTTCATGGCTGTCCAGATGATGTTGATGACCTCTGCACTGTATTGTTCTACTTCTATAGAAAGTGGTCCCCCAATTAACATGTACTCCCCAATAGCTCCTTGAATAATCTTTGCCATTACATGGACAGAAGTGATAGTAAATTTCCCTTGTTCCTTTCCCTTAGATAATATGTTGCTCAAGGCTTTTAATAAAGGATCTTCTCCATCATCTGGCAATTTATAAAAAGGAATCTCATCAGCAGTACGAGCATTAAAAATAATTTCTAGAAGCGCTATATTTTCTTCTGGGTGTGTTGCTTGATAAGCAATACTCGCCTCAATAAAATTAGCTAATTGTGAAGCAGGTTCATCCGCAGCATACGTTTTCGTCAAAATATATGTAGCTGATTGATCAATCAATGCTTGCAGACTTTGTTCAATTAAATCTTGTCGATCTGCGAAATGATACGAAATTAAAGCTGTGCTGATAGAAGCACGTTTTGCAATTTGAGCTAAACTCGACTTCACATAGCCAATATCACTTAAAGTCCTTATAGTCGCATCAATAATTTGATGTTTCCTTGCTTCCTGTATAAAGGTACTTTTATTAGTTTTCATAAACTCTCCATTTAATTACTCGAACATTTTTTTGATTAGTTAATCAAATTTTATACAATTTTTCTTATTTCCACAATAAAAAGGTATGTAGATGTTCAAAATGCATCTACATACCTCTTTTTCACTATCAGTTATTCAATTTCAATCAGCAAATCACCTGTTGAAATAGCATCCCCTGCACTAGCATAAACCTCTTTTATAATACCATCCTTTGGTGCTTGAACAGTTGTTTCCATTTTCATTGCCTCTGTGATCAATAGATGATCACCACGTTTAACAGGGCTTCCTTTGGACACAACGACCTTCAATACAGTACCAGGCATTGTAGCACCAATTTGATTTGGATTACTTGGATCTGCCTTTAATGATAGATTGCCATCTACCTCCACGGTCATATCTTGAATGACCAATTCACGGGATTGACCATTTAGCTCAAAGTACAAGACACGCGTTCCATTGTGTTGCGGTTCGCCGATAGATACCAGTTTAATAATGAGCGTTTTTCCTTTTTCTATTTCGACTTCAATGATTTCGCCAAGCTTTAAGCCATAAAGGAATGTCGGCGTATCGAGAACTGAAATATTGCCAAAGGATTCTGCTGTTTTCGCATACTCTTCAAAAACTTTTGGATAAAGGGCATATGCCAATACGTCCTTTTTCGACACTGGACGATTTAATTTTTCCTCTAGCACTGCCTCCAATTGTTCAAACTGAATAGGTTCTAATAACTCACCAGGTCGAACCGTAATAGCTTTACGGTCTTTTAGCACTACTTGTTGCAATGCCTCAGGGAATCCACCGTGTGGCTGTCCTAGATAGCCTTGGAATAATTCAATAACAGAGTCTGGGAAATCAATCGTTTGGCCTCTTGTTAATACAGTGTTTTCATCTAAATCATTTTGCACCATAAAGAGTGCCATATCCCCTACTACCTTCGAGGAAGGTGTTACTTTTACAATGTCCCCAAATAATAGGTTCACACGGGAATACATCCGTTTGACCTCTTCCCAGCGATCGCCAAGGCCTACTGCTTTTGCTTGTTGTTGTAGGTTACTATATTGCCCACCAGGCATTTCATGTACATAAATTTCCGAATGCGGGCTGATCATGCCACTTTCGAAATCCTTATAGTATTTACGCACATCTTCCCAATAATAAGACAATCTTTCCAATGCGTTGATGTCTGCACATAACTCACGTTTACTACCCTTCATGGCATAGTAAAGTGAATTCGCACTTGGTTGAGATGTGAGACCCGCCATGGACCCTAATGCTGTATCAATGATATCAACACCTGCCTCAATAGCTTTCGCATATAAGTAAATACCATTACCACTAGTGTCATGGGTATGCAAGTGGATTGGCAGACTTGTCGTCTCTTTTAACTCGGAAATTAAACGATACGCTGCTTCAGGCTTCAATAAACCAGCCATATCTTTAATAGCTAGAATATGCGCACCAGATGCCTCAAGTTCTTTGGCCATGTCTTTGTAATATTGCACAGAATATTTCGCACGAGTATCATCCAGAATGTCGCCTGTATAGCAGATTGCCGCTTCCGCAATTTTCCCTGATTGACGGGCTGCATCTATAGCTACTTCCATTCCCTTAATCCAGTTCAAGCTATCGAAAATACGGAATACATCAATACCTGATGCAGCTGATTCTGCGATAAATTCACGGATTAAATTATCAGGATAGTTCGTGTAACCGACAGCATTAGCACCACGTAAAAGCATTTGGAATAACACATTTGGCACTTGCTCACGTAGTTTTGCTAAACGCTCCCATGGGTCCTCCTTTAGGAAACGATACGCCACATCAAACGTTGCACCGCCCCACATTTCCAAAGAGAATAACTGATGCATCATACGAGCTGTTGCATCTGCAATTTGATACATATCATGCGAACGTACACGAGTAGCGAGAAGTGATTGGTGAGCATCTCGGAAAGTAGTATCTGTTAATAGCACATCATCTTGTGCTAAAATCCATTGCACTAAGCCGTCTGCACCCTGGGTATCTAAAATTTGTTTCGTACCAGCTGGTGGCACAATTAAACGGTCTATTTTAGGAATATTCGGTTGAACAAAAATGGGCTTTGATTGCTTTTCCACACCAGGGAATCCGTTTAACGTCACATTACCGATATAGCTTAATAGCTTTGTTCCTCGGTCCTGACGTACTGGGAAATGGAACAGCTCTGGTGTAGTGTCAATAAAGCTTGTATCAAAAGCACCAGATAAAAATTTCTCATGTGTCACAACATTATTTAAAAACGGAATATTCGTTTTGACGCCGCGAATACGGAATTCTTTTAAATTTCGGTCCATTTTCGCAGCAGCTTCTTTAAAGTTCATGCCAGATGTAGAGATTTTTACGAGTAAGGAATCGTAGTACGGTGTGACAACAGCACCTTGGAAACCATTGCCGGCATCTAAACGGACTCCAAAGCCACCACTAGAGCGGTAAACCATTAACTTTCCTGTATCAGGCATAAAGTCGTTAGCAGGGTCCTCAGTTGTTACACGTGCCTGAATCGCATAGCCAATCATTGGCATATCTTCTTGCTTTGGCATATGAATTTCTTCGCTAAACAGAGCATAACCTGCTGCTACCTTAATTTGGGTATGGACAATATCTACACCTGTAATCATTTCTGTAATCGTATGTTCTACTTGAATGCGAGGGTTTACCTCGATGAAATAAAAATCGTTCCCTGCGACTAAAAATTCCACTGTCCCTGCATTTATGTACGAGACATTCTTCATTATTTTCACAGCAGCAGCACAAATACGATTTCTTAACTCTTCGGAAATCGAATGAGAAGGAGCAATCTCAACTACCTTTTGGTGACGACGTTGGATTGAACAATCACGTTCATATAAATGCACAATATTGCCTTGCTGGTCACCAATAATTTGCACTTCAATATGCTTAGGTTTAATAATGGCCTTTTCTACATACACCTCATCAGAGCCAAAAGCAGCTTTTGCTTCTGATTTTGCGCGTTCATAAGCAGATGCAAGCTCCTCAGCTGCATGTACTAGACGCATGCCACGACCACCACCGCCGAGCGCTGCCTTAATCATAACTGGATAGCCAAATGTGCTAGCAAACGCCTCTACCTCTGCTAAATTGGCTACAGGGCCATCTGTACCCGGAATAACAGGAATGTCAGCCGCAATCGCTTGCGAACGTGCTTTAACCTTATCCCCAAACATATCTAAATGCTGAGAAGTTGGTCCAATAAAGATAATACCCTCTTCTTCACAGCGACGTGCAAACTCCACGTTTTCTGATAAAAAACCATACCCCGGATGAATCGCATCAACATCTGCATCTTTTGCGATGGCAATAATACCTTCAATATCTAAGTAGGCATCAATTGGTTTCTTGCCCGCTCCCACTAAATAAGCTTCATCGGCTTTAAAGCGATGAAAAGCACCACTATCTTCTCTTGAATAGATAGCAACAGTTTGGATATTCAGCTCCGTACAAGCACGGAAAATACGAATTGCAATTTCTCCTCGATTGGCTACAAGGATTTTGTTGATTGATTCCATAGGTATCCCCCTTTATGATTCTGTTTTTTTCCTCTCTACCTTTTCAAACATAGAAACATTGATTAATATTCCCATCGCTAAAGATAGGATGATTATAGATGTACCGCCATAGCTTATAAAAGGTAACGTTACACCGGTTAACGGGATTAACCCGGTTACACCCCCAAGATTTATAAACGATTGCCAGCCTATCCAGCTTGCAATACCAGCCGCAATCATGCGTGCCATTGGATCCTTCGTTCGCAATGCAATAGAAAAGCCTTTATATACAATAAATCCTAAACCAGTCAGGACGATTATAACTCCCCATATGCCTAATTCCTCCATAATTATAGCCATAATAAAATCTGTTTGCGGTTCAGGTAAATATCCTAATTTTTGAATGGATTGACCAAGCCCTCTTCCTTCTAAGCCGCCTCCGCCAATTGCATAATAACTATTGGCCACTTGATGACCACTACCATTTTCATATTCGAACGGATTTAAATAAGATAAAATCCGCCCTTTTCGGTTCTCCGTTAATAGTTCTCCCTTGAATAACAAAAGTATACCAAGAATTGCTGCACCGAATGCCGCCAATACACCAAAAAATTTCCAAAACGTTTTAAAAGGAATGCCACTAGAAGCAACGACAGATACGGCAATTCCACATAAAATAATTACTGCCCCTAAATCTGTTTCGAAAGCAACACCAGCAACTACTAGGATCCACAGAAAAATCGGATAAAAAATTTCTGTCGGTTGAAGTTTTTCAAATGTATATTTTTGTGATTTGCGATAAAATGCAGCTGCAAAATATAAAATTATAAATAGTTTTGCATATTCAGATGGCTGAAAGTTTCCTAAACCAGGCACATGTATCCAACTTTGTGACCCTACATCTTCTGCACCATGCCCTGCTATCTTTAGCCAAGTAAATAGAACAGCTAATACGATGGTTAGCATCATCATAATATTCTTATTCGCGTAATGCTTATACGGGAAAAATGCTGCAACAATAAAGCCTAAAAAGGCCACTATTAAATTGGTGATTTGCTTTCGATAAAAATAATCAGGTGCTTCTCCTTCTCGTGCAATAGCGACCATCATACTTGAACTATAAATCATGATTAATCCAAATAAGCTCAATAATAGGACAGTAAAAAATAAAGGGTAATCAAAATTTTGTGCATATCGTTTTAAGTATTGTTTCATCTGAAAAACCTCGTTCTAGTAAAAAAACTCAAAGCGCAAAAAAGCGTTTGAGTTTTTCTTTTTATTTGTCTGTATACGCATCGTGCAGTACAGAAAGTTCTTTCTCGAGTGAATCGAGAATTTCCTTGCCTTTTTCACGTTCAATCAGACCTAGCTTCACAGCAAAATCAATTTCACGAGACAGGCCGAACATTTGTGTATCTAATACTTCCTCATATAAAGGGCATTGTGGCATTGTTAAATGATCCATTTGTACTCGAATAAGGCGAGCAATCTTATCTGCATCAGCAACTAAAAGCTCCAAAGCCTTTTCTTGAAAAGAAGTTTGTGATTTCGTATCCATGAGGACGCCCCCATTATCTGATATTTCTTCGATTCTATCTTAATAAAGTTTATCTTCTAGTCGTTAAAATTGCAAGTGTCTTCATTGGAAAATACCGAATTCAAATTTTATTTCTTTATTATTTTTAGGCATTAGCGTTATACTATGTCATGGATATACAAGATTTGAGGAGGATTTCTATCATGGAAACAATAATTCCTATCAAGGGCGCAGTAACATATCAATTAACATTAGATCCCACTGTTTGGATTTTCGATGATCGTAAATTAGATTTAAAAACATATTTCACGACACAAGATGTTAAGGAAGATTCAGACATCAAATATATGCGTGAGGTTGGTGCTCACTGGTCTCGTGAGATTATGGAGGGAGCTACATTCCCACCTACATTAAAATCAGAGCGTAAGTTTGACCGTAAAGGAATGGAAACAGGGACATTTGGTATCGAATTAGGCCATTTCTTGAAAAATGCTGAAATTAAACCTGAAGCAACAAAAATTATCTTTGAATGTGAGAATGGTCAAGAATATCCTTTTTCTATTGAAGAAGCATCTACACTTATTTTAAAATATAGTCAAGACGGCAAGCCACTCTTAGAAGATGGTCCCATCCACGTATTAAAGAGAGATGGTTCAAATATTGACAATCCTATTAAAAACGTAATAGCCATTCGCGCTGAATAGGGGGGAATGCAATGCGCGTTAAATGCGTAATTTGCGATACGATTCAAAATATAGACGATAATTTACCTTTAGCAAAAAAATTACGTAATCGTCCAATCCATACTTATATGTGTGACAATTGCCATGATCGTATTAAAGAAAACACGGTTGCACGATTAGAAACAGGGAATTTCCGTTTTTATAGAACTTCACCACAAATGGATAAAGAATTTTAATGTTTGATGAACCAAAAAAGAGGTGCCTCCATCGGGAGACACCTCTTTTCTATATTAGCCGTTATTTTTAATAACCGACTTTTCTATCAACTCAACCACCTGATACATGATTGTTGCAAAAAATGCAATGATGAGCAAGGACATGAGCACGAGGTTAAAATTAAACACTTGGAAGCCATAGATAATTAAATAGCCAAGACCTTTCGAGGCAACTAAAAACTCACCTACAATAACCCCAACCCACGATAATCCTACATTCACCTTCAAGGTCGAAATTATGGTCGGAAAAGATGCTGGTAAGATGACTTCCCGAAATATTTGCCACCTAGTAGCACCAAATGTTTGTAAAACCTTACTATAATTCGGATCGACACCTTTAAAAGCCGTATATACCACAATGGTCGTAATAATGATAGAAATTAAAGCTCCCATCGCAATGATGGAAAAATAACCTGGCCCTAGCGCAACAATAAGAATAGGTCCTAATGCAACTTTTGGCATCGCATTTAAAATAACTAAATAAGGGTCCAGTACCTTCGACAGAAATGGTGACCACCACAATAGGATAGCTATGAACGTCCCTAGTAAAGTCCCAGCAATAAAGCCAATCACCGTTTCCATTAATGTCACACCAACATGCAAAGTTAAAGTTCCATCAGTTACTTTTTCGATAAATGTATGCCAAACTTGCGTTGGTGAACTAAAAATTAAACGGTCGATCCATTCTAATCTAGAAAGCAGCTCCCATCCTCCAAAGAACAGAAGCAGAATAATAAGCTGATATAGCCGTACAAAGCGTTTTTCTTTTTTTAACATTTGCTGATATTGTTTAAATAATGTGTTATCCAAGGCTCTCCAGCTCCTTCCAAATGATTTGGAATACATCTGCATAGGTAGGATGCTGTCTTACATCAAACGGTGATAATTCACGAAGTGCCTCAGGTATTTCAAACACTTTATGCAATGTCCCTGGATTGGCTGAAAATAAAAAGACACGCTCACTCATAGCTATTGCTTCTCCAATATCATGCGTCACAAGAACTGCTGTCTTTCTATAGGTCTTTAATGTTTCTACAACTAAATCCTCAAGCTTTAATTTCGATTGATAATCAAGAGCCGAAAATGGTTCGTCTAACAATAAAATTTTAGGATTTACTGCTAAAGTACGAGCAAGTGCCACACGTTGTCTCATACCTCCTGATAATTCTCGTGGATAGTTGTTTCCCACATGGGGTAATCCTACTTCTTGCAAAAGAGCATTGGCCGTTACTTTATGTGAATTATTGCTCCGCTCCATAATTTTTAAACCAATCGTGACGTTTTCCTCAATGGTTTTCCATGGAAATAAGTAGTCCTGCTGAAGCATATAGCCAATGCTTGATTGATTATGTGCTGATAGTTCATCACCATCTATATAGACCTTGCCTTCAGTTGGTGGAAACAAACCAGCGATTATTGATAATAAGGTCGTTTTCCCACAGCCACTGGGCCCGATAAACGACACGAATTCTCCTTCACGAATGGCCAAGCTAATATCACGTAATACTTCCTTTGCCTTTATGCTTGAAAAATAACTATGGTGAATATTTTCTAGCTGTAAAAATTCCATATTACTCAGCAGCCTTTTTAGCAAAGGTTGTGTTCACAAGTTTTTCATACTCCACACGTTGAGGAAGTTCACCTGCTTCCTCCATAATTGTTTGCAAGTTATCCCACTCTCCCTCATCGAGAATAGGGTCTGATGCATAGGAGCCTTGTGCTTTATAACGCTCGATTACTGTTTCGATAACCGCAACATCTACATTTTCAAAATAAGGTTGAATAATTTTTGCCACTTCTGCGGCACTTTCATTCTGTACAAAATCTTGTGCCCGTTGTAAGGCATTTGTAAAGGCTTGAACTGTCTTCTCATCATCCTTTAAATAACTGCTTTTCGCCATAAAGGACGTGTAAGGCAAATTACCAGACTCTGTACCGAAAGATGCCACAATATAGCCTTTCCCCTCTTTTTCAAATACGCTAGCTGTTGGTTCAAATAACTGTACATAATCACCAGTACCTGAAGCAAAGGCAGTGGCTATATTTGCAAAATCAATATTTTGAATAAGGGTTAAATCATGAACAGGGTCAATGCCGTGCTTCTTCAACACAAATTCCCCTGCCATTTGCGGCATTCCACCTTTACGCTGACCTAAAAATGTAGAACCCTTCAATTGATCCCATGAAAAATTACCCATTTTTTCCCTTGCGACTAAAAAAGTACCGTCAGTTTGAGTTAACTGAGCAAAATTCTGAATTGGATCATTCGCCCCTTGTAATGTGACGTAGATCGAAGTTTCCGACCCAACTAAAGCAATATCAATGCCATCTGACAGCAATGCCGTCATGGTTTTATCGCCACCAGCTATCGTTTGTAGCTCTACAGAAAGGCCTTCATCCTCGAAGAATCCTTTTTCAAGTGCTACATATTGAGGCGCATAAAAAATCGAACGAGTTACTTCTCCAACTTTGACTTTCGACATCACTTTATCTCCACATCCAACAAGTAATATACATAAAAGACTGACAAGACTAAATATAAATGCAGATTTTAAACGATTCATATTTTTTCTCTCCTCCTAGATCCTATTTACATTAAATAGCGTATGTTAAATTGACAAAAAGGGTGAATTCAAAGAAAATCCCTCAATTTACTTTTGCATTTACATTAATTAAGAATATTAACAAAAGAAATTATTTAGTAATTATTTACAAAATATGATATAATTATTTATAGAGGGATAAATATACATTTTTGTTTTTTATTATATTTACTATATTCTATTTATATATTTTAAGTTAATTAGAATGGAGAGAACTCAATTGAAAAAAATACTTAGATTTCTAGCACCTTTAGTACTTATTTTTACCATTTATGGATATAATGCTGAAAATGCCTCTGCATCAACCTCTGAATCAGTTTTTTTAGGATCAAGTGGTTTTGCACAATCAAATTATATTAATGCTTCTTCTAGGGTTTATGTATTGCTTAGAAATACTGGTTCAGTACCTATTGCGTGGTATGTTGTTGGTCCAAATAATGTGGCAGAAATGGATACACCTGCAAATATTCCACCTGGTGGAGCTAAGGGAATTTGGATTAATACAAGAAGTAACACAAAACATGCTTTAAATTTATATTGTGCTGGCGATGTAAATAAATGTAGTGCAACGGGTAATATCTCATTGAATTAAAAAATCAATTAAAACACTATTTATCCCTCCTTGATAAAATCAAAATTGTCTTTATTGCACCTCTATCGTTAGATAAATCTAACAACTGGAGGTGCTTTTCTTTTGATCAAATTTTAAGAAATAAATATCGATTTATCAAATTTATATAGAAATTGGGTTAAGGTTTTAAACACTTGAGAAAACCAAAGATTTTTAAGTACTGTTATTCTTCTAGAGACTTCGGAATACATAAATAAATATACTTGGAGTAAAAAGAAAAACCTCGATTATATCCACTTGTTAGTGTCTATAAAATCGAGGTTAAACAATTAAAAATGCTATTAAATTAAGTAAAGCTATAAAATACTTCTCATAGTTAATTAAGTCTCACGAGTTTCACGTGACAAGCGAATTTTATAAATACCCAAAAATAATGCTGCAACAATTAACCCCTCCATCATTGGTAATGATAGGGCGAAGAAAGTAAGAAAAATACATCCAATAAATAAACAGAGGTACACAACAATATTTTGCTTTAAATTTAATTTTCGTGCAAAGCCTAGTTGATAAACTATTGCAGATAAAATAAATACAGAGAAGAAAGCTATATACCCTGCAACTGTATAATTCGGTGCATTTTCATAAATGAAACGGCTAATACCTGTTAAATCTTCTAATACTTCAGCCTCTGTTCCTTCTCTCATATTAGATGCTTGAATAGAGTTGAGTAACAGCCAATTCAACATCGTTCATCCTCTTCCTTTCATGTCAGCGAAAATTATTGTTCTGCGTTACGTAATTTTTTCGCTGCTTTCTCACGTTCATTTTTATCTAGAATTTTTTTACGCAGACGAATAGATTCTGGTGTGATTTCTAAATACTCATCATCACCTAGGTATTCAAGTGCTTCTTCTAAAGATAAAATACGCGGTTTTTTAATAACATTCGTTTGGTCTTTATTTGCTGAACGAATGTTTGTTTTTTGTTTCATTTTTGTGATGTTTACAGTGATATCAGCGTCACGAGTATTTTCTCCAACGATCATACCTTCGTAAATATCTGTACCTGGCTCTAAGAACAGTGTACCACGATCTTCAATTTGCATCATACCATAAGTTGTTGATTTACCAGTTTCCATAGAAACTAGTACACCTTGGTGACGTCCACCAATTTTACCTGGTAGTAATGGTTGGTAGCAATCAAACGTATGGTTGATAATACCAAAACCTTTTGTCATTGACATGAACTCAGTCGTATAACCGATCAAACCACGAGCTGGAACTAAGAACGTTAAACGAACTTGACCACTGCCGTTATTCACCATATCAAGCATTTCACCTTTACGAGTACCAATCGATTCAATAATTGAACCAACATTTTCTTCAGGTACATCGATTTGAACGCGTTCGAATGGTTCACATTTTACGCCATCGATTTCACGCACGATTACTTGAGGTTTAGATACTTGTAATTCGAAACCTTCGCGGCGCATATTTTCAATAAGGATTGATAGGTGAAGCTCACCACGACCTGAAACTGTCCAAGCGTCTGGAGAATCAGTATCTTCAACACGTAAAGATACGTCCGTTTGTAATTGAGCACGTAAACGCTCTTCTACTTTACGAGAAGTAACCCATTTCCCTTCACGACCAGCGAATGGAGAGTTGTTTACTAAGAATGTCATTTGTAAAGTTGGCTCATCGATACGTAATGGTGTAAGTGCTTCTTGGTGCTCAACAGGACAAACTGTTTCACCTACGTTGATATCTTCCATGCCTGAAACGGCGATTAAATCACCAGCTTTTGCTGTCTCTACTTCTTCACGTTTTAAACCGAAGAAACCAAAGATTTTCGTCACACGGAAGTTTTTCACTGTACCATCTAACTTCATCAGTGCAACTTGTTGACCTACAGAAATTGTTCCACGGAATACGCGACCTATTCCGATACGACCAACGAAGTCATTATAGTCAAGTAAAGCTACTTGGAATTGTAATGGGTCTTCTGAGTTATCAACTGGTGCTGGGATAGATTCAATAACTTTTTCAAATAGACATTTCATATTTTCTTCTTGTTTAGATGGATCAGCGTCCAAAGAAGCTGTACCATTTACACCTGAAGCATAGACAACAGGGAAGTCTAATTGATCGTCATCTGCTCCTAACTCGATAAATAATTCAAGTACTTCATCTACTACTTCTAGTGGACGAGCTGAATCTTTGTCTACTTTATTTACAACTACGATTGGTGTTAGACGTTGTTCTAATGCTTTTTTCAATACGAAACGTGTTTGAGGCATACAACCTTCATACGCATCGACAACTAGTAAAACGCCGTCTACCATTTTTAAAATACGTTCTACCTCACCACCGAAGTCAGCGTGTCCAGGCGTATCAAGGATGTTGATACGTGTTCCTTCATAGTTTACTGCTGTATTTTTAGCTAAAATCGTAATACCACGTTCGCGTTCAATATCATTAGAGTCCATTGCACGTTCTTCAACACGTTCGTTTGAACGGAATGTACCTGATTGTTTTAGTAATTGGTCGACTAAGGTAGTTTTACCATGGTCAACGTGGGCGATTATTGCGATATTGCGAAGATCTTGACGTAAGTTTGTCATTATTCCACTCCATATTCTTTTTTCGAATGTTTAACTGTGATATTATAGCACAAGAAGGATAGAAATGTCCTTATTAGAATTTCCATCATTCTAAAAAATATATTTGATTGATAAATTTTTTATATAGGAGGCTAGGCTATGAATCGTGCAAAATTCGTAATGGCTATTTATGCATTAGCAGCTGTTTTAGCAATGTGTTCAATTGGCTATTCAGTGGCGGCTAGTAGTGTATTTGGTGCAATAGCAGGTATTGTGGCTACTTGTGTCATTTTCATGACAGCCTTTAAAATGAAGCGTAAACTACGTATGCAAGGGTTACTGTAGTTAAAAAAGGAGCTGTCTAGTAGTTAGACGGCTCCTTTTTATTCATAAGGTACAATATATTTTTCCAATAATTCTTTATGAATGGAAGGATTGGCGATTATAAAAGTATCTTGATGTATGAAGTCAAAGCCTTCTCCGTGCAAGTTTGTGGCGATGGCCCCAACTTCTTGAGCAATAATGGTACCACCTGCTATATCCCACGGTGATAAACGCATGGAAACATAAGCATCCAACTTCCCACTAACAACAAATGCGATTTCCATGCAAGCTGAGCCATAGGAACGTGTGCCCCGAACTTTGCGGACCATTTCAATGACCTTTTCGTGATGAATATGTCGATTAGGAGCTACCCAATGTGCATTGATACCAATGACTGATTCCTCCATCGTAACAGATTGAAGTTTCCGAAGAGGAGAATCGTTATACCACGCGCCTTGGCCTTCAATCGCATAAAATAAATCCTCACGCATGACATCAAATATGTACCCTAACTTACCTACCCCATTAATAAAAATACCAATAGAAATCATAAAGTGACGATGTTGTTTGACAAAATTCATCGTGCCATCTATAGGATCAATAATCCAAACTACACCATCTAATGACTCTACCTTTTCCCCCATGCCTTCTTCGCCTAAAATTTTGTGGGCTGGATTATAAGCTTTAATTTGGTCGATAAAAAATAACTCTGTTTCTCGGTCAATATTTGTTACCAGGTCATTGGCACCTGATTTTGTCTCGATCACTAAATTATACGAAAAGGCTTTTCGAATACGTCTTCCAGCTTCAAAGATTATACTTTTCGCAAATTCATCCATTTGTTGTAAATCCAATTAAAACCCACCCTTCGAATATAAGAAAAAGACTTTACTTTCCTCACTCTTTATTAATTTTACCTTGTCCATTGTCTTTATTGCGATATACAACATGAACTTCAAGAAATACTGAAATTCATTACGCTATGATATAGTATCTATTTTACCCTTTGTCACAATAAAAATCACCTGCTGTCGGAATATTCAGCAAGTGATTTTTTAAATGGGTATAAGATTTTGATTACGCATAGGCGTGGAAGCTTTCAAGTTCCATCTGGATTTCTCCAAGACGTTTTTTACTTTTTTCAATTTCTATATCGTTTTTTTCATTCATCGCTGCAAAAAGCGAAGCTAATTCATAATCTAATTCTAATTGTAAAATGTGTTCATATTGCTTTTCAATGTCAACTTTACGTATAATTTTTACGATTGGTTTCATAAAAACACTTCCTTTTTTTAATTTTTTTACAAAAACTTTTCAAATTCGATAAAGTTCTTGTTATAAGATTTTTTCCCAAAATCAGCGTAAAATAAACCTTATAAAACGAAAGGAGCAAAATTAAATTGCCGAAAATAAAGTGGACAAACAAAGATTTTAATGTTTTTAAAATAGACGGTTTAGAACAAAGAATGGATGCATTAAACGATCATGTACGCCCAAAATTCCATCAGCTTGGTGATGATTTTGCTGCCTATTTCTCAAGCCAGCTAGGTGAAGAATTCTTCCCTCATGTTGCCAAACACGCTAGAAGAACTGTCAACCCTCCAAAAGATAGTTGGGTTGCCTTCGCCCCCTATAAAAGAGGTTATAAATCATTGCCTCACTTTCAGATTGGTCTATGGCACTCACATTTATTCATCGTCTTAGCTATTATTTATGAAGCTCCTCAAAAAAATGTAATGGCTGAACGTTTACTCGCTCACCAATCCTTATTTGAGCAGCTACCTGGTGACTTTATTGTGTCAGGTGACCATATGTCTCCTGAGGCCATTTCACTTGAAGAAGCGAAAGAAGACAAGCTTGAGGCACTACTTTTACGCCTGCGAGATGTAAAAAAAGGTGAGTTTTTAATTGGTCGTCATATTCCAAAAGACCAAGCAACCAAATTATCAGCCAGTGAATTCCACCAGTTAACGGAACAAACATTCAACAGCTTACTACTTTTTTACAACGTCATCGTTGGTAAGGACCTAAAATAAGCTTTAACCTCATGTTATTTGTTGAAGTAGTGTATGCCAAATGTCGTTTTTTAACACAAAAAAATAAAAAGCGGATGTGAGTTGTTCTCACATCCACTTTTTTTATCGACTTTTTTTAGGGACTATTTTTATCATTGTACCATCTGCGGCTTCTTTTGTTTGTTTAACAACAGGATAGCTAATATAGCCACTCGCTTCTTCAAATTCACGAAATATTGTTTTTTCCTCCGCTTGTGAAGGAACAATTTCCTTAAAGCGACGATATTTAGCCATCATGACCTCACGCTTGATGCCCTTTTCATGAGCTTGTTCAATGCCTTCAAAGAATTGAACAACATCCACAATTTCCTCTGTAGACCAATCTGTTGAAAACGGATAAGAATATTCCATTCGACAAAACCACCTTTACATTATTGCCCCCATTTTACCCGGATACTTTCCGCTTCTGCAACCATTCGATTGATTAATTCCTCAACGGTTGGAACATCATGAATCATCCCTGTCACTTGTCCAGCCCAACCAAAGCCGTGTTCTTGTTCACCATCATAAATAAAACGTTTATTCGCTGATCCACTTATATATTCCTTTAACGCTTCATAGGTTGGCTCTTTTTCCTCAATCTCTAAAATTTTTGCCGTAAACTCATTACGTAAAGCACGAGCAGGTGCACCGATAGAACGTTTTATGATCGTCGTATCAGCCTCTGTGCTTGCTAGTAGTGCCTCTTTATAAGCAGCAGAAGCATCCACACATTCCTTTGTTGCAATAAAACGAGTACCCATTTCAATTCCTTCAGCTCCCAGTGCATGGGCAGCCATCCAGCCTCGGCCATCGCCAATTCCCCCTGAAGCAATAACTGGGATTTTTATACTATCAACAACCTGTGGGACGAGCACCATCGTACCTACATCATCTCTTCCAAGATGTCCGCCACCCTCTTGCCCAACAACCATTACAGCATCCGCTCCAAGCTGTTCAGCTTTTTGCGCTTGTCTACGTGCAGCTACAAGTACCAATTTTTTAATTTCTGTGCCTGCTAATAAATCAAAAATGGGTGCAGGGTTACCTCCAGTCATCGTTACAACAGGTACTTCTTCTTCCACTGCAACGCGAACCATTTCCTCATAGCCTGTACCATGCATACCAATAGCAAAGTTTACGCCAAAAGGCTTATCTGTTAATGTTCGTACTTTATGAATCTCTGCTCGCAATAAGTCAGGGTTTCGTAAACTCATAGCTGTGATTTGACCTAACCCTCCAGCATTCGACACAGCCGCCGCTAAATCAGCATAGGCTAAATACGCTAAACCACCTTGAATAATTGGGTATTTCACTTGTAAAAGCTCTGTCACCCGTGTATTCCAACTCATAATACCTCCCCTTTCATTCGGTATTAATTTCTCGATATCCTTAAAAAATCCTTTTATTTTTTATGAAAAGTCTATTTTTTCGTGGCGTTAGGTGCTATAATTCATTTGTTTTCTTAGATAATTTAAAGTGAGGTGGTACCTGCGTTGTCACAACTAGAGACTCCATTGTTCGACGTATTACTTAAACATCGGAACAGACATCCTATTCAGTTCCATATTCCAGGCCATAAGAAAGGGCAAGGGATGGACCCTGCTTTCCGAGAATTCGTCGGCGACAACGTTTTATCAATTGATTTAATTAATATTGCTCCACTAGACGATTTACATTCACCAAAGGGTGCTATTAAAGAAGCGCAAAATCTTGCAGCAGAAGCTTTTGGTGCTGATCATACATTCTTTTCCGTTCAAGGTACTAGTGGCGCCATCATGACGATGATTCTGACCGTCGTTGGTCCAGGTGATAAGATTCTAGTGCCGCGGAATGTCCATAAATCTATTATGTCGGCGATAGTTTTCGCTGGTGCAATTCCAATTTTTATTCATCCTGAAGTCGATAGTGAATACGGGATTTCTCATGGCATATCCCCTGAGGCTGTCGAAAAAGCTTTAAATGCTTATCCTGATACAAAAGCTGTGCTAGTTATTAATCCAACTTATTATGGCTTCACAGCAGATTTAAAACGCATTGTCGAAATCACTCATAGCCGTGATATTCCTGTAGTAGTAGATGAAGCACATGGTGTACACATTAAATTCCATGATGACCTTCCCTATTCAGCAATGGAGGCAGGTGCCGACATGGCTGCTACAAGTGTTCATAAGCTTGGTGGTTCTATGACACAAACGTCCATTTTAAATGTTCGAGAAGGACTTGTTTCGGCAAAACGTGTACAAGCTGTTTTTTCTATGCTAACAACGACATCCACATCTTATCCATTGCTCGCTTCCCTTGACACAGCTCGACGTCAATTAGCGATTCACGGATATGATTTAATTGACGATGCACTACGTTTAGCAAAGGATGCACGTAAACGAATCAACCAAATCCCACATTTAAAATGTGCAGGCAAGGAAAAACTACATTCATCTGCTACTTATGATATGGACCCTTTAAAACTTCTTATTAGCGTCAAGGATTTGGGTATTTCTGGACATAGAGCTGAGGAATGGTTACGTTATAATGCCAATATCGAAGTAGAATTGTCTGACCTTTATAATATTTTATGTTTAGTGACATTAGGAGATACGAAAAAAGAAATTAATCTTTTAGTAAATGCATTAACTCGTATGTCAAAAGCATTTGATTCGGAAGCGGCTATCACAGAAGCCGTAGTTAATGTCCCAGATATTCCAGCGCTAGCTATGTCACCTCGTGATGCATTTTATGCTGATACTGAGGTAGTTCCACTTGCTGAAGCAGATAACTGCATTTGTGCAGAATTTATTATGGTATATCCACCTGGAATTCCAATTTTTATTCCCGGGGAAATAATTACTCAAGAAAATATTCATTATATTCAAATGAATATTGAGGCGGGTTTACCAGTTCAAGGACCAGAGGATACAACATTAAAAACGATTCGTGTTATAAAAGAACGAAAACCTATTATTTAATCTTAAAAGCTAGCTCTCCTCGAAGAGCTAGCTTTTTCATTATTTATAAAAAACAGAGGTTAGTATCGCTAAAATCGGAAAAGCTAACCACCAATAATGCCATAAAAAATCTCCAACTGTTTTATGATTAGATGGAACGGAAACCGTAGCTACTTTAGAAAATTTCGCTTTCCCTGTAATAAGTTCATCTAAGGAAATTTGATACAGTTCACCTAACTTAATGAAATTATCTATATCAGGATAACCTTTTCCTAATTCCCATTTTGACACAGCCTGCCGTGAAATATTTAAATACTCTGCCACTTCGTCCTGAGTAAAGTGATGCTGTTCCCTTAATTTCTTTAAACGGTTTTCTAAATCATCCATACTATTTACCTCCCAATTATTATTATTAATAACATAATAGATCGCAATTCAATATGAAACGAGAATTTATTATTTGCTTTTTCGCAACGGCTAGTTGCTTTTATAAGCTAAAAGTTAGAATAACAAATACACATTATCTACAATAGAGAAAAGGAGGAATGGACTTATGAATACATGGAATCAACGTTTTCTAGGATCTGAATACGTTTATGGTGAACAACCAAATGCCTTTATTAAAGATTATGTATCTTTTTTGAAAGAATGCCCTAATATCGCAGCCTATGCAGAGGGGGAAGGACGCAATGCTGTTTTTTTAGCCTCAAAGGGCCATACTGTCACTGCCTATGATTATGCACAAAGTGGTCTTGTGAAAACGGAACAATTAGCACAGAAACATCATGTGTCAGTTCAAACTAGGCTAACCGATTTACTACTAGATGAGCTTCCTGTGGATAATTATGATGCGGCTATTATGATTTTTGGTCATTTTCCATTGCAACAACAGCAGGCTGTCATCCAAAAGATTATCGATTCAGTGAAGCAAGGCGGACGGATTATGATGGAGTTATATTCCATTTATCAGCTCCCCTACGCGTCCGGTGGTCCACAGCAACTTGATTTTTTATATGACCCAAAAGATGTCCTGCAATGGTGTCAGCCTCATAAAATTATCCGTTTTTTTACAGGTGAACAAATACGCTATGAAGGAACGTTACACAATGGACTAGCCCATACCATTCAATTCATTATTGAGAAAAAATAAATGAGTTGTCTCAAAGCATTTGAGACAACTCCTAAAGTGGAAATTTTTCATAAAAATAAATACACAAATAATGGACAGAAAAATGCCCCAATAATAGCTGTTAGGCCCATCGATAATGAACCAACTGATAATTCCTGTTCTCCATATTCCCTTAATTTCACAAGTCCTACACCATGAGAGGCACTCCCCACTGACACTCCTCTACTAACGGCCGAGTCGATTTTGCCATATTTAATAACTAATGGGCCTATAATAGCCCCTACAAACCCTGCTATCATGACAAAAACAGCTGTTAGTGGCGGAATACCTCCAATCGTTTCGCTGACCTGCATCCCAACTGGCGTTGTTAAGGATTTAGGCAAGGCTGTCAGCATCCAGCTAGATTTTACACCAATCCATTTTAACAGCACGAAAATGGTCACTAATCCTGTCACCATGCCGATGAAAAGTCCAGATAAAATAGAATACTTATATTTGATAATAATAGCTCGTTGATTATAAAGAGGATAGGCAAGTGCGACTACAGCTGGCCCAAGCATTTTCTGAAGCCATTCTCCACCCACCATATATGTAGAATATGGAATATTAAATACTAGTAAAATCACTGCACTAACAACAGTAGTCGTGACTAAAGGAATCATAATAGGATGTGGAAATCGCTGATAAAGCTTCGTAAATAATATGAACATAATGATGGTGCTCAGAACAACAATTGCTTCAATCAACCGTTAACTCACCCTTTCCTTCTTCAACAATAGACTGCGTTTCTTCTTTTTTCTTTAATTCTTTCTTCTCAATTATTTGCGTCAGTAAACCTGTGACATAAATAGAGATTAATGTACTAGCAATAACGGCTAGAATTATAAGCAAGCCAGTAATTGACATGAGTTCTGGGTAATCAATAACGCCCACCGTTGCTGGTATGAAAAACAACGTTAAAACGCCAATTAAAAAACTTGCACCATCTTGAATATATTCAACCTTAATGATTTTAAAAATGAGTGAAAGTACTAATAACAGTAATCCAATGACACTCCCTGGAAGCGGTATGTGTAAATAAGTAACAATTCCTACCCCCATATAATAAAAAATGGTCAGTATGCCAATTTGAACAATGATCCGAACAACTCGCAACAACAGCGCAGTAAAATTTTCGTTGAACATTTCGCTACTTTTCACCCCCTATATCGTTCATTCTACATCTGTATGAATTTTCTGTCTATTGTAATTTTAGAAAAATAATAATCATTATCAGAAAGAGCTAAGTTCCATTTTCTCAAAAATCACATTTATACATATATAGTTTTTTCATCGATATTTAGGGTAATTTGTCACTCGGACTATTCAAATAGCGGTCTTTGCCTATTTCGAATATCCACTATCTATTTAAATTTCATCACTCGCTAGCAAATCTCAGAAATTTTCTATATAATCGGAAATTACAAAAGATACTCATTTTTCTAATAATGCAATATTTTCCATAATACACAATAAGGTGGGATCTTCTATTATCCTTAAAACATTGAAACTCCAAACTCGCTTTGCTTATTACAGTAGCTTTTTAATTTTTCTTATTGTCACTTTGGCTGGTTTACTCTTTTACGTAACGATTTCTGATGCATTGCAAACACAAATTGGTAACCGAGCACTTTACTTGGCGGAAACAACTGCAAGTAGGGGCGACGTTATAGAAGCCTTTCACACTGACAACCCATCAGAAAGTCTGCAAAAAATTAGCGATGATATTATGGATGCTGCAAAAGCTACGTATGTTGTAATCGGTGATAAAAATGGCATTCGCTACACCCACCCTCTCGCCGACCGTATTGGCAAATCCATGGTTGGTGATGATAATGACAAAGCATTGATCAACGGTGAATCTTATATTTCAATTGCCAATGGTTCAATGGGACAATCTATTCGTGGGAAAGCGCCTATCTTTGATACGAATGGTTCCATCTTAGGCGTTGTGTCCATTGGCTATTTAACGAGTGAATTAGATAACTTATATTTTTTATACTTGGATAATATTTTTTATATGATCATTATTGCGCTCACCATCGGAATTATCGGCTCTATTATTTTATCCCGGAATATTAAAAAGCAAATTTTCAATTTGGAGCCCAATGAAATTGCCAATCTATTAACAGAAAAAAATACTTTAATAGAATCAGTGCGTGAAGCTATTATTACGGTCAACGATAAAGGCGAAATTACAACGCTAAACAACGCGGCCGCCAATATCTTAAATTTACCAGATTCTGCTTCTATTATTGGTGATAATATTAAGCAACATATTCCAAATACACATCTACTTAATGTATTAATAAATGGTGAGAAACAGCTTGATAAATTGATGATTGTTAACGGTGATGAAATTATTGTAAACCGTGTTCCTATGAAGGTAAAAGGTAAAATTGTTGGTGCTGTAGCAAGTTTCCGTCTACAATCAGAAATTGAGCAGATGGCGATAGAATTAACACAAGTAAAACAATATACAGAAGCTTTACGTGCACAAACACATGAATTTAATAATATTCTTTATACAATTTCTGGCCTTATTCAATTAAATGCATCCGATGAGGCTTTAACAATTATTCATAAAGAGGTACAAGGACATTCCTCTTTAACCCAATTTATTACAAACCGTGTAAAAGACCCATTCTTAAATGGTTTAATTATCGGATTTTTTAATCGTGCGCGTGAATTAAAGATTCAGCTAATATTTGATGAAGATAGTTATTTAGATATCTTTCCTGAAAATATCGAAAAAGGTCTTATTATTTCGATTATGGGTAATTTACTAACCAATGCTTTTGAAGAGGTCGAAAGAAATAAAGAGCTACGGCCTATTGTAAGGCTTTTTATATTTGATAATGGAGAAGAAATCATTTTTGAGGTCGAGGATTCTGGCAATGGCATAGCACAAGAAAAACTAGATGTATTATTTTCAGAAAATATTTCAACCAAAGATAGGAAGCATCGAGGCTATGGGTTAAGAAAAGTAATTTCCAGCATCCAAGATTTAAATGGCACACTCGCTCTTGGGGAAGGAGATTTAGGAGGTGCCCTATTTATCGTATCTATTAGTAAAAGGGGGATTATTAACAATGACTAATATTGAAGTACTAATAATTGAAGACGATGTACGTGTAGCGGACGTACATCGTCGTTTTTTAGAGAAAATTGAAGGATTTACAGTAATTGCGTGTGCAAACACTGGAGAAGAAGCTTTAGATTGGCTTCAATCATTTTCACCACAGCTAATATTACTCGATGTATTTTTACCAGATATACTGGGCGTTGATTTAATTGATAAAATCAATACACTTAGCCCAACCAGTAACATTATTTTGATTACCGCAGCCACAGAGGCTCACATTGTCCAAAAAGCTTATCGTAAAAATGTTACAGACTATATTTTAAAGCCATTTACATTTGATCAACTAAAAGAAAGTATAGAAAAATTCCGTTTCAAGCATCTATTACTCCAAAATAATGAGAAATTTACACAAGAAAAAATCCAATACCTTTGGCCAAAAGCTGCTTCTTCCATCCCTGAAGATCCACAGCTACTATTACCAAAAGGCATTGATTTAACAACGATGAATCATGTCATCAACTATTTAAGTACAATGAAAGGAGGTAGTACAGCTGAACTGTTAGGAAAAAATATTGGTGTTAGTCGTTCCACTGCTCGCCGCTATTTAGAATTTTTAGTCACACAAAAGCAGGCCTATATCGAACTAACTTATGGCACAGTTGGTCGTCCTGAACGGCGATACTTTATTTTCTCATAAACTTTATGAACAAAATGACGTTAATCCACAATATCACCACAATATTTTAACAATTCTGATATAAGTTATAGTTATGATAGCGCTCGAATGATAGCGCTATCATTTTATTTTTAAGGGGGATTTTTATGTGGAGGAAGATTTCAAAAGTTATGATAGCTGGCTTACTATTTACTAGTTTAGTTGGTTGTTCATCATCAAATGGAGAAACAGCAGAAGGAAAAAAAGCAAATAATTATCCGAAAAGTAATATTACCATTGTTGCTCCATCAGGGGCGGGGGGTGGTTGGGATTTAACAGCTCGTGCAGTAGCAAAAACAATGAATGATACAGGTTTAATTAATAAATCAATTCAAGTTGAAAACAAGCCAGGTGGCGGTGGTGCTGCCTTCATGGCAACATTTGCTACAAAGGAAGCAAGCAATGATTATATGTTAATGGTTAAATCACCGCCAATTCTTATTAATCATGAAAAAGCTGAAGGAAATAGCAAATTTGGCTACAAGGACACTACACCTTTAGCACAATTAACGCGTGACTATGGTGCAATTGTTGTTAAGAAGGATTCGCCATTCCAAACGCTTGAAGATGTATTAAATGCTATAAAAGATTCGCCAAAAGATGTTACTTTAGCAGGTGGCTCTGCACCGGGCTCTATGGATCATCTAGTAGGAATTATTCCTGCCTATAAAACTGGCATAGACTTAAAAACAATTAAATACGTTTCTTACGATGGTGGTGGTGAAGCTGTAACCGCGTTACTAGGCGGCAACGCTGATGTCATTGCAACAGATGCTTCGACAATTGCTACTTATGTTAAATCAGGAGATGTACGTGTATTAGCCGTAAGTTCCTCTGAACGATTAGAAGGTGAGTTAGCAGAAGTTCCTACATTTAAAGAGGCTGGTATTGATGAAGAATTTACTATTTGGCGTGGTATTTTTGGTCCGAAAAATATGAGTGAAGATGCGGTTACCTACTGGTCTGATAAATTACAAGCAATGGCTGAATCAGAAGAATGGCAAGCTGAGGTGTCACGTAATGGCTGGCAAGCTGAATACCGCAATGCTGAGGATTTTACAACTTACCTAGACAATCAGAATAAAATCATCGTAGAACTATTGACAGCTCTTGGTATGCAAAAGTAAAGAATAGCCTGTGTCGAAAAAGAGCACAAGTATTTCCATCCAATAAGATTTACTTGTGCAACCTTAAATTATTATCAACGGAGGTGTATAACGATTGAATTACACATTTGATAAAACATTTAGCATTATTCTCTTAGCTGTTAGCATTTTATTTATCTTTCAAGCAACGCAAATTGCTGATAGTGCTTATGGATCTACAGTCGGTCCTAAAATATTTCCACTAGGTTTAGGTATTATTTTAGGTTTATTAAGTCTTCAACTATTTTATGAATCATGGAAAAATGCTGTAAGGGAGAGAATTACAGGAGGACCAACTGCACCTTCTAAAACCTCATCTACTGAGCTCAAGAAATTTTTAATCATTTTTGGTAGTGCGATTGCCTATGTATTCTTCCTAGAAAAAATAGGCTATGTGATCACAACGTTTTTATTTTTATGCATTAGCTTCCAAACGATGGAACGAGCTAAGCTTATTTATTCAATTATTATTGCCGCTGGATTTTCATTTGGTGTCTATTATTTATTTACAAGTTTACTAGGTGGTTCATTGCCTAGTTTCCCAACTTTTTAATGTAAAGGAGTGAACATATGTCGACATTGCAATTTTTAGCTGATGGATTTGCTATTGCCCTTCAATGGCAAAATCTTTTATTCGCTCTTGTTGGTGTCATAATTGGAACAGCAGTTGGTGTCCTTCCTGGCATAGGTCCAATGAGCGGCGTTGCTTTATTAATCCCAGTAACAGCAACCATTACAGCGGGATTACCTACGGAGGCCGCCGCTACAAGCTCAATTATCTTACTTGCAGGCGTTTATTATGGAGCCATGTATGGTGGTTCAACAACTTCGATTCTATTAAATACACCTGGTGAATCCTCATCAGTTGTTACAACATTGGATGGCTACCAAATGGCTAAGCAAGGACGTGCTGGAAGTGCTCTTTCTATTGCAGCCATTGGTTCATTTTGTGCTGGTGTTATAGCATTACTTGGTCTAATTCTATTAGCGAATCCATTATCAAAATTAGCACTTAAATTTGGACCAGCAGAATACTTTTCATTAATGTTACTAGGGCTTGCTGCAGTAAGTGGACTTGCAGGCCGCTCTATTACAAAAGCTTTAATTATGACTGCCTTAGGGCTGATGCTCGGTACAGTTGGTATTGATGCTGTATCCGGAATCGAACGCTTTACATTTGGTCAACCTATGCTGTTCTCAGGTATTGAATTTTTAACAATTGCCGTTGGTTTATTCGCGTTAGGGGAAGTATTTAAAACGATTCTTGAAAGAGATGAAGAAGATGGTCAATTAGCAAAAATTAATCGTGTATTACCAACAAAGCAGGATTTAAAAGAAAGCGCTATCCCTATTGCTCGCGGTTCACTACTAGGATTTTTCATTGGCGTTTTACCTGGTGCAGGCGCAACACTTGCCTCATTCTTTTCTTATATTACCGAAAAGAAATTCAGTAAGACACCTGAGAAGTTTGGAAAAGGCCATATTGCCGGTGTTGCTGGACCTGAATCAGCGAACAATGCTGCATCAGGAGGCGCAATGATTCCATTGCTAACATTAGGTATTCCCGGTTCAGGTACAACTGCTATTTTAATGGGTGCACTTATTATGTATAATATTCAGCCAGGTCCATTATTATTTGATGAGCATCCTCAAGTCGCTTGGGGATTAATTGCGAGTATGTTTATAGGAAACTTTATGTTATTAGCCTTAAACATGCCTCTTGTTCGTATTTTTGCAAAAATCATAGAAACACCGAAAAAATATTTATTGCCCATTATTGTTGCGATTTCAATTTTTGGTGTGTATGCAGTACAATTCGCCACTTTTGATTTATTTTTATTATTAGCTTGTGGTGTGCTTGGTTATCTATTTGCTAAAAATGACTATCCAGTAGCACCTTTAGTACTTGCACTTGTACTAGGACCGATGATTGAAAATAATATGCGCCGTGCATTAACCATTTCTAATGGCGATTTTGCTATTTTTGTAGCAAAGCCATTATCATTACTATTTTTAGTAGCTGCTATTTCTTGGTTACTTATACCGCTGTTCATGAAAATGCGTGGTAAAAATGTTCTAATTAATGAAGAAGGATAATCAATAAAATCCACTACACATTCTATCAATGGAAGTATAGTGGATTTTATCTCTATAATGCGTGACCCGAGCCACCATCAATATTCAATGAAGACCCCGTAACATAACTTGCTGCATCAGATACTAAAAATGTTATGACGTTGGCTGCTTCTTGCGTATCACCTACACGGCCAAGTGGAATAGCTTGCCCTACTTTACGCGAATAGTCTTCCCACGATAAACTAGGATCTTCCTTTTTCCATTTCTTTTCGATTTGATCACTTCGAATAAGCCCAATACATACGGAATTGACGCGGATATTATCTTTTCCTAAATCCTTGCTCATCGCCTTTGTCAAGGCAAGGCCCGCAGCACGGCTGACAGTCGTAGGAAGCGAGCTTGCAGGAGGCGTTTTAGCCATCACCGCAGTCACATTAACGATTGCACCGCCACCAGCCTTACGCATATATGGTGCAGCAAATTTTGAGCAATGTATAGCCCCAAATACTTTTAAATCTAAATCTGCTTGCCAAAGCTCACTACTCACCGATTCAAAAGGATTTGCTGAAGCCGTCCCTGCATTATTAATGAGAATATCAACGTGTCCAAAATGTTCGACCGTACGCTCAATTAGATTCTTACAATCTTTTTCCTTAGTAATATCTGTTGGAACAATTAAAACATCTACACCTGTTTCATTTTTAATACATCCAGCGGCCACCTGTAGCTGTTTTTCTCCACGTGCACAAAGTACAACCTGTGCACCCTCTTTAACGAGTTGCATGGCCGTATAATAGCCAATACCTTTACTCGATCCTGTTATAATTGCTATTTTCCCCTTTAAGCCTAGTTCCATTATGATCACCCCAAATATTTTCGAATATTCGTAACAATATATTTACTTTAACAAAATTATAGATAATATACAAAAAACGGCTACAAAGCATTTGCTTTATAGCCGTTTAAACGGTTTTACATTATTTTTTTGCTACAATGTGAATTGGGTTGCCAAGTAATACTTCAGCAGCTTCCATTGTAATTTCCCCTAATGTTGGGTGAGCATGAATTGTTAATGCGATATCTTCAGCAGTCATTCCGCCTTCAATTGCTAAGCCCATTTCAGCGATCATATCAGATGCACCAGCACCTACGATTTGAGCACCGATTAATAAGCCATCTTCTTTACGAGCAACAAGCTTCACGAAACCTTCTGATTGGTTTAATGCAAGAGCACGACCATTTGCTGCGAATGGGAATTTCGCTGCAGTGTATTCGATACCTTCTGCTTTTGCTTGTTCTTCGTTGTAACCAACTGTCGCCATTTCTGGATCTGTGAAACATACAGCAGGTACAGCAAGATAATCAACAACTGATTTTTCACCAGCAATTGCTTCCGCAGCAACTTTACCTTCGTAAGAAGCTTTATGTGCAAGCTGAGGACCAGCAACAATATCACCGATTGCATAGATATTTGAAATATTTGTACGACATTGTTTATCAACATTGATTAGACCGCGTTCACCGAATTCAACACCGATTTCAGCAAGGCCCATTTCATCAGTATTTGGACGACGACCTACAGTTACTAATACGTAATCAGCTTCAACTTTTTTCTCTTCTCCGCCAACTTCATAAGTTACAACTACGCCGTTTTCAGTTTCTTCAACGCCTTTTGCAGATGCGTTTACTTCGATTTCAACGCCTTTCTTTTTAAGGCCTTTTTTCACGATTTGAGTCATTTGTTTTTCGAAGCCAGCTAAAATATCTTTTCCGCCTTCAATAATTGTTACTTGTGAGCCAAGGTTTGCATAAGCAGATCCTAACTCTGTACCAATGTAACCTCCACCAATTACTACTAATTTACCAGGTACTTCTTGTAAAGAAAGTGCACCAGTAGAATTTAGTACGCGCTCAGAGAATTTGAATGTAGGAATTTCAACTGGACGAGAACCTGTTGCAATAATGACATTGTTAAATGTGTAAGTTTGAGCAGATTCACCATTGATGATACGCACTGAATGAGCGTCAACGAAATAAGCTTCACCTTGTACAATTTCAACTTTGTTCCCTTTAAGTAAGCCTTCAACACCGCCAGTTAATTTTTTAACAACGCTGTCTTTAAATGCTTGTGCTTTTGAGAAGTCTAATTTCACATCAGAAGCGATGATTCCCATGTCATCTGAATGTTTTGCTTGCTCAAAACGGTGACCTACTGAAATTAATGCTTTTGATGGAATACAACCTACGTTTAAGCACACACCACCAAGTACATTTTTTTCAACGATTGTTACTTTTTGGCCAGTTTGAGCTGCACGAATTGCTGCTACATATCCTCCAGGACCTGAACCAATGACAAGAGTATCTGTTTCGATTGGGAAATCTCCTACTACCATTTTTGTTACGCCTCCATTAATAATAATTCTGGCTCACTTAACAAACGCTTCAAGTGATTTAAAGCATTTTGCGCAGTGGCTCCATCGATCATACGATGATCAAAGCTCAATGATAATGCTAACACAGGTGCGGCTACAATTTCACCATTTTTTATTACAGGTTTTTCTGAAATTCGACCAATACCTAGAATTGCTACTTCAGGATGGTTAATTACTGGCGTAAACCATTGACCTCCTGCAGAACCAATATTCGTAATAGACATAGATGCACCTTTCATTTCATGTGGCGCAAGTTTACTTTCACGGGCTTTAGTCGCTAACTCATTGATTTCATTTGACACTGCAAATACAGACTTGCGATCTGCATGCTTGATAACTGGGACAAGTAAACCTTTTTCAGTATCCGCTGCAATACCAATATTGTAGTAATGCTTTTGGATAATTTCTTGTGTTGCATCATCTAATGAGCGATTAAATTCTGGGAATTCGCGTAATGTTGAGATAAGTGCTTTCACTACATAAGGTAAGTATGTTAATTTAACACCTTTTTCAGCTGCGATATCTTTGAATTTTTTACGATGCGCTACAAGAGCTGTTACATCGACTTCATCCATTAGTGTAACATGTGGAGCTGTTTGTTTCGAGTGTACCATTGCTTTCGCAATCGCTTTTCGAATACCAGACATTTTCTCACGAGTTTCTGGGAATTCCCCTTCAAGAACAACTGGTGCTGCTGAAGTAGTTTCTTGTTGAACCGCTTCTTCAACTGTCACTCCAGTTGCTGATTCTGTCTCAACAGTACCTTCACCATTTAAGAAGTTTGTAATATCTTCTTTCAAAATACGACCATTTTTACCTGAACCTTTTACTTCACGGATGTTTACGTCGTTATCGCGTGCAAATTTGCGGACAGAAGGCATCGCAATAACACGTTTTGTTTCATCAACATCTGTTTCAGTTTTTTCAGGTGCTTTCTCTGGTGCTTTTTCCTCTTTAGCAGGAGCTTTCTCTACGTTCTGACCAGATTCAGCAGTTGCTTGAACTTGTGCTTCAGTTTTCTCTTCAGCGTGACTATCACCTTTTAGCTTTAAGTCTTCATAGCCAGGTGCATCCAATCGGATTAAAACATCGCCTACAACGGCAACTGTTCCTTCTCCTACTAAAACTTCCTCTACTGTTCCTTCAACTGGTGAAGGAATTTCTACTACTGCTTTATCATTTTGTACTTCACAAAGAATATCGTCTTCTTTTACTGTATCTCCAGCCTTGACGAACCATTTCACGATTTCGCCTTCGTGAATTCCCTCGCCAATATCCGGTAATCTGAATTCAAATGCCATGTGTACCCATCCTTTCTATTTACTGATGTTCAAGTTTAGAAGCTTCATTAGAATGTTAAAACTTTTTTCGCTGTTTCCATTACATCTTTGTAGTTTGGTAACCAAACACCTTCAGCTTGTGGGAATGGGTACACAGTATCTGGTGCAGCCACACGCAGAACAGGCGCTTCTAAGCTTAAAATTGCGCGCTCAGTAATTTCTGCTACTACATTTGCCGCGATACCTGCTTGTTTTTGTGCTTCCTGTACAACGATTGCACGACCTGTTTTTTCTACAGATGCAATAATTGTTTCGATATCAATTGGTTGAATTGTACGTAAATCAATTACTTCAACAGAATGGCCTTCTTTTTCAAGTTCTTCTGCAGCCTTTAAGCTTTCATGAACCATTAAACCGTAAGCAACAATTGTTAAATCTTTACCTTCACGTTTTACATCCGCTTTTCCTAGTGGAATTTCGTATGCTTCTTCTGGTACTTCTTCACGGAATGAACGGTAAAGTTTTAAATGTTCTAAGAAAATAACTGGGTTGTCGTTGCGAATAGATGAAATAAGTAAACCTTTTGCATCGTAAGGTGTTGATGGTACAACTACCGTTAAACCTGGTTGTGCAGTCATTAAGCTTTCTAAGCTATCTGAGTGCATCTCAGGAGTATGCACACCACCACCGAATGGTGAACGAATTGTTACTGGTGCGTTATATACGCCGCCACTACGGTAGCTCATACGTGCTAATTGACCACTAATTGAATCCATTACTTCATAAACGAAGCCGAAGAATTGAATTTCAGGAACTGGACGGAATCCTTGTAGAGAAAGACCGACAGCTAAGCCACCAATACCTGATTCTGCTAACGGCGTATCAAAAACGCGGTCAACTCCGAATTCTTTTTGTAGGCCTTCTGTCGCGCGGAATACCCCACCGTTGACACCTACATCTTCCCCGAATACAAGAACGTTTTCATCATTCTTTAATTCTGTGCGAAGTGCATCTGTAATTGCTTGAATCATCGTCATTTGTGCCATAGGTTATTTCGACTCCTTCTCTTTATAGATTTCATACTGTTCTTTTAAATTAGATGGCATTTCGCCTTTATACATGTTTTCCATCAGCTCTGTTACTTTTTGTTTTGGAGCAGCATCAGCTTTTTTGATGGCTTCTTTAATTTCTTCTTTCGCACGCTCAATTACTGCTTCTTCTTTCTTCTCATCCCATAATCCTTTTGCTTCTAGGTATTTACGGAAGCGTACAAGTGGGTCTTTTTGAGCCCATTCATTATCTGTATCAGAAGTACGGTAACGCGTTGGGTCATCCCCAGCCATTGTATGTGGGCCATAACGGTAACACATTGTTTCAATTAACGTTGGACCTTCACCATTAATAGCGCGTTCACGTGCATCACGAGTTGCTACGTAAACTGCAAGCGCATCCATTCCATCTACTAAAATACTTGGTAAACCTGCTGCCACACCTTTTTGAGCAATTGTTTTTGCAGCAGTTTGTAGTTCACGCGGTGTAGAAATTGCATATTGGTTATTTTGTACAATGAAGATTGCTGGAGATTTAAATGCACCTGCAAAGTTAATACCTTCATAGAAGTCCCCTTGTGATGAACCACCATCACCTGTATATGTTACAGCAACAGCTTTTTTCCCACGCTTTTGAATACCTAGTGCAACACCTGCTGCTTGAATATATTGAGCACCGATAATAATTTGAGGAGCTAGAACATTTACACCCTCAGGAACTTGGTTCCCCATAAAATGTCCACGAGAGAATAAAAACGCTTTATCTAAAGGTAAGCCATGCCACACGATTTGTGGAACATCACGATACCCTGGTAAAATCCAATCCTCTTGTTCTAATGCAAAGTGTGAAGCAAGCTGAGAAGCTTCCTGACCTGCCGTTGGTGCATAGAAACCTAAACGGCCTTGACGGTTCAGTGAGATTGAACGTTGGTCTAAAATACGTGTATAAACCATACGTGTCATTAGTTCAACTAATTCTTCATCGGATAATTTAGGATCTGCCTCATTATTTATAATTTCGCCTTCTTCATTCAAAATTTGAAACATTTCAAACTTATCTTCGATTTCAGTTAGCGTTTGTTTAGCATCAAAAATATTATTGTTTTTCTTGCTCATTTGTCACATCTCCCTTTCAGCTGTATTAAAATAAATCACCTTTTTGACTAGTACAACTTATTCTTGACACTCAGTATACTGAATAAAATACTGTCGGTCAATCATATATTACGGCTATAAACAAAGATTTTTTCTAAAATAACATTTAATCATCCCTGTCCTATACTGTATTACCGATATCAAAAATCTGTATTAGAACACCATATTTACACCTTGTAATTGTTAAGTTTTCCAACAGGTTTTCCAATAGTAGAATACCCCATTCTAGAAAATCTAATAGCATTCGAAAAATTTTTTGAGTATATTCAAATAAGGTCTTTTTTCATGTGATTGTTTTTAGACGTGATGTATACTTGTAAATAGAGCACTACAAAGATGAAAGGAAGATTACTATATGATTTTAATGGATGATATTATCCGCGAAGGTCATCCGACTTTACGCACGAAAGCTGAGGAAGTTAAATTCCCTTTATCTGACGAAACAAGACAGCTTGCTGAGGATATGCTTCAGTACTTAATCAACAGCCAAGATCCTGAAATGGCAGAAAAATATAATTTGCGCAGCGGCATCGGCTTAGCTGCCAATCAAGTAAATAGTCTACAGCGTATGTTTGCACTTCATTTGCAAGATGATGCTGGTGAACAATTAAGCTTTGTAGCCATAAACCCCAAAATTGTCAGCCATTCAGTTGAAAACACATACCTTTCTGCTGGTGAAGGTTGTCTTTCAGTTGATCGTAATGTCCCTGGATACGTCCCACGTCATGCACGCATTACAGTAAAATTTAAAACCATAAATGGCGAAGAGAAGAAAATGCGCCTTAAAGGATTGCCTGCCATCGCCTTTCAGCATGAATTAGATCATTTGAACGGTGTCATGTTTTATGACCGTATTAATGAGAAAAATCCATTTGCTGATATTCCAGAGTCAATTCCTTATGAGCGTGACTAAAAGCAAATCAACAAAACAAACCTCAGCATTTATGCAGAGGTTTGTTTTTTTCTATGCTCTCAATTTTTATTCGTTCGATTCATTTGCTAGCTCTTCATTTATCTTATTAATTAATATAGGTAGGTCTTTCATCGTTTCAATGGTATAGTGTGCACCAGTCTTCTCAAAAATACGTTTTGTTTTTTCAATGACTTGTTGTTGTTCTTCAGCAGTTAAAGCTAGGAACTCTTCTTCAGCCAGTCCCATTTCCGAACTTCCAATAATAACACCCACAGCCCAAACACCTGCATTCAACGCTTCTTTTATATCTGACGTTGTATCGCCGACCTTTACAACTTGCTTGGCTGATTTCGCTCCTAATGCCTCCATATTTCTGAATATCATATATGGGTATGGTCGCCCCTTATCACTCACCTGTGTCGGAGTTACTAAAAAATCTGGTTGATAGCCCTTCGTAGCAGCATGTTTTGTTACGACTTCCATCATGGAATCTGTGTAGCCTGTAGTAGAACCAAATCGAATACCGGATTCTCTTAATTGCTGTACAGTCGCTGTCACATGCTGAATAGGATTTGTGTAGGTCGCCAAAGATTCCATTAACTTCGACTCAAATTGATTGTATAGAACATGTACATCTTCCTCCGTAAAATGCTGATGATGAACTCGTTTCCATTCTTCATTAATCCTTGGCATTTCAAGCATCCTACGAATATGATCAATTTTCAGCATGCCCATAGGTTTACGAGCTTCTTCAAGGGTTACTGTTACACCAGCATCTTCAAAAATCGTTAAAAATACATTTACAGGGGCAAAGCAACCAAAATCAACGGCCGTACCTGCCCAATCCAAAATTACTGTTTCAATTTTCATTATTTTTCACCACCATGTAATTTTCAATGACTTCACATAAGGCCTGCATATCTTCTTCATATATATCACCAATATTACCAATACGGAATGTATCTACATCTGTCAGCTTACCAGGATATATGACAAATCCTTCCTTTTTCATTTCAAGATAAAAATGTTCAAAAGAAAACTCTTGATGTGGGAACAAATAAGTTGTAATAATCGGTGATTGTAGCTCTTCAGAAATATATGCTTCGAACCCTAATACTGATAAACGAGAACGCAGTAATTGATTATTATCCGCATATCGTTGGTAACGTGCGTTAACTCCGCCTTCTTCCACTAACTCTTCTAGCGCTTTTGCAAAGGCCGCTACTACATGTGTCGGCGAAGTAAAACGCCACTTCCCATCCTTTTTCATTACTTCCCATTGACTATATAAATCTAATGCTACACTGCGAGCTTGTCCTTTGCATTTTTCTAATACCCTTGTTTTAGCAATGACGAACCCAAACCCAGGAACGCCTTGAATGCATTTATTCGCACTACTAATACAAAAATCAATATGCAAGTCGGATACATCCATTGGTACACCACCAAAGCTACTCATAGCATCCACAATAAATGTTTTGTTGAAAGAATGAACAACTTCTCCAATTTCTTTAATTGGATTTAAAATACCAGTAGTTGTTTCACAGTGCACAACCGCCACATGTGTAATGCTTGCATCTTTTTCAAGTAAATCTCGAACTTCTAATGATGATGGCTGTTCATTATAAGGGACACTATAAACGACATGTGCCAACCTCAACACTTTAGCCATTTCTACGATTCTTTCACCATAAGCGCCATTCGTTATAATTAGCAATTTATCATCTTCCCCAATAGCTGTTGTCAACACCGACTCTACAACAAAACTGCCACTACCTTGCATTAGTACTGCTGTGAAATTAGACTCATCGACTTGCGCTAAATTTAAGAGTTGTCTCCGAATCACTTGTGTCACATTTTTATAGTCGTCATCCCATGTACAGCGATCTTTTAACATTTCCTGTTTGACTGTCTTAGTAGTTGTTAATGGTCCTGGTGTTAGTAATTTATAGTCGCTCATCTTCTATAGCTCCTTATTTTTGCGCTTCTTTAAAGAAAGCTTGATGTTTTTCTAATAAGTCCACTGTCAATGTAGTATCCCACTTTTTAATGTGTGCTGGCACATGCTCAGCCTTAACCTGCTCTCCTTCATAAAGTGCTACCGGATATTGCTCTAATAAATCATTTCGAGCCTCTGTTGCAATTACCTTTGCCATTTCTTTGGCTAATGTTTCATCTCCTTCTTTATCTACAACAGCTACTGATTCTGTTAGCGTAAAGTTCCCCTCTTTTGGGTCAATATATTCTATTGGTAATCCTTCTTTCTTGGCATCAATAGCTTGAATACGTAAACCAAATCCAGCTGCTACTTCACCAGTCTTCACTTTTTTTATTGGACCTGACCCAGAGCTTTCAAAATGAGGTCCAGCATTTTTAATTAAATCTGCCAAAACCCTTTGCCCCTCTTGCTCACCATATTCTTTAATGATTGCTTGTACTAATAGCCAACCGGTTGAGGAATCCATTATATTTGGGAATGAAACTAAATCCTTAAAGGCAGGGTCTGTCAAATCTTTTATCGTTTTTGGAACAGGCAAGCCCTTTTGTTGCAAAACATCCGTATTAATAAAAATGGATCCTACATTTCCTAAAATCGGCAATGCATATGTAACATTGCCCTCAAGAGGTTTTAAATCTGAAGTAATATCCGCAAACATGGATTTCGAAGTTTGTGCGCTTTCTATAAAATAAGAAGCCATCGTTACGATATCCGCTTCAATATCTGTTCCTTCAGCCATCATTTTTCCACCCAACTCTGAAGTACCGAATGATTGAATTAAATATTTTCCTTTATAGCCTTTTTCATCTAATGTAGATTCCATTACTTCAATTGCCTCATCATCTGCATTAGAATAAATAATTACTTCATCTTTCGAATCTGCTTCTACCCCTCCACATGCAGTTAAAATTATTGCTGCCACACTAACTGTCCCTAACATCATGACCTTTGATTTTTTCATTTTGAGATCTCCTCCACTTTTTCTTTATGTGCTGTTATATAATCACAACCTAATTTCACAATGAGGTTTGTACATAAAATGAATATCGATAGTATGAAAATATCGGTATATTTTGCGAAATGCTGAAGCTCTTTTATTCTTGTCGATACAAGCATAGTCTTTGTGCTGACAAGGAAAATAACGCCACTGACCGTGACCATTGCATTTAAAAAATAGTAGCTAAACATTTGATAAATGGTTGGTCTAATATTCGGCAAGATGATACGTATGACTGTTTTTAACCAAGAATCCTTTAATAGCTCCGCTGTCACTTCCCAGGTTGGGTCCATCTTTTGTAATGAATTTTTGGCCATTAAATAAGGAGTTGTAAAGAAATGCACAATATTACAAGCGATAATGATGAGAAATGTACCCTTTAATGAACTTCCATTAAAGAAAAACAAATACGATAGACCAAGCACCATACCTGGAACTGTGTTAGTGATCATTGAGGCAAGATCTAAGCTTTTTCTTCCTTTCAATGGCGTCCTGGCATTAAGAAGGGCAGACATAAATGTGATGATTACACCTAAAACAGCTGTTAAAACTGCCACGATAAGTGAATTAACATAAACCTTTGTTAAATCTTTCTCCGCTAACACATTTTGAACATGTTCAAATGTAAAGCTGAAATCATAGGGATAACCCTTCGTAAATGGAACGATAAACATGGTTGAAAAAATGATCAATACGACTGCAACAGAGGCAATTGAATAGGCCGTAAACAGTGCGTCACGAAAACGATGTTTAACAAGTTCACTTTTCCCCACCTGTTTATAATGAAAATTAAAGCGTTCTAAGATCGTTAACATGACGACGCCCAGTATAGCTGGGACAAGCATTAACACTGAAATAACTGCACCACGCTCAAAATGCACGATAGAACCTAGCATAGCTTGATAAAGTTCAGTGGCAATCACCCTATAATTTCCGCCCACTGATGCGGGGATTCCGAAATCTGTAAAGCTTAAAATAAATGTTAAAATAAATGCACCACCAATCGTCCCAAGCATCGGACGGAATACCGTATGATAAAAACGACGGAGCGGACGATCATGCATTAACATAGACACGAGCAAAAATCGTTTATCGATATATTGCATAGAGTTTTGCATGAGAATAAAAGCGACTGGCAATGTGTATAAGATGTAGCCTATCACCAATCCGTTATATCCATAAATCGTGAAAAGTGGTTGTCCAGCTAATCTTGTTAGGATTCCTTGATTACCAAATGTATAAATCAACACGAAGCCATAGGTGATAGTTGGCAATAGCATAGGCAACGTAATACCTATCTGTACTAGCTTTTTTGTATGGCGATGCATCGTTGTAAAATGAATAGCGTAGGCCAATAAAAAAGCTAAAATAGTCGTAATGACCGATGCCACAAAAGATACTTTAAAGCTATTGAAGAAAGCATCACGGATTTCTACATTTTTTAAAGCATCTATATAATGTTGAATGGAAATGTCATTTCCTACTTTAAAGGACTGCCAAAACATATAAATCAATGGCACAATTAAAAAGAATAGGAGAAATAATAGAATTGGCAGAAAGATTAATTTCATCATGTTATTCGTTTTAAGCATATGTTTCTCCAAACAATTGATAGATATTGTGTCGCTTTATATGAAGCTGTCTTAAAATAAAGTCCTCAATAAATGAATTTTTTGGTGCCTCTACGATTTCATGTGGTGTGCCGAATTGAGCGACCGTTCCTTCATTTATGATCAAAACTTTATCCGATAAGGTTAGCGCTTCTTCTGGATCATGTGTCACAATAATCGTCGTCAAATTAAATTCATGAGCAATTGACTTAATACGTTCCTTGATAGATTCCTTAATGACTCCATCAAGTGCACTTAACGGCTCATCTAGCAAAAGTATTTTGGGCTGCATAACAAGCGTTCTAGCAATAGATACACGTTGCTTTTGGCCGCCTGATAATTCGTGAATCTTTTTATGCAGATGGGGAGTCAGTTCTAAAAAATCTATATATTCCTGTACCTCTTCTTTTGACATTTGACTATTTTTATTTTTCAACCCATATACAATGTTGTCGTAGGCATTTAAATGAGGGAATAGCGCAAAATCCTGAAAAACAATATTGAAGCCTCTTTCTTGCATGGATTGCTTCGATATATCTTGCCCATTGTAGATCAGCTGACCACCCGTTTGCTCTGCAAGACCTAAGATGATATTAAGCAAAGTAGTTTTGCCGCAACCACTCGGCCCTAATAAAGATATGATTTCACCTGATTCGATGGTTACATTGATATCTACTAAAACTTGCTTATTTTTATAGCTTTTTGAGATATTTTTTAGTTCTAACAAATTGGTCACCTCTCTCAGTTCTTAGCTTTAGTATAGTGACCATTTGTAAAGGAAAATGCGTTTTTGTGTAAATGTTGAGTAAATTATGACCAACTGTTGACAAAGTCATGCATACTTTGAGTAAATATCTAATAGAGGTGATGAAATGTATATGATAGAAAGACAACAGCAAATATTACAATTTGTAAGACAGCATAAGGTTGTAAAATTAGTAACACTAACAAAAGAATTCAATGTCTCGATGGAAACAATTCGTCGCGATATTCAACAGCTAATGCAAGACAAGAAAATTGAGAAGTTTTATGGGGGAATTAAATATATTGAACCTGTAGAGGGACTAATTGATCAACGACTACATGAACAGCTAACAGAAAAAATCGCAATCGCCAAAGCAAGTGCTTCTCTTATTCAAGATGGAGAATGTATTTTTATCGATAGTGGAACAACTACATATCAAATGACACCATTTTTATTGGACAAGAAAAAATTAACAGTCGTGACAAACTCATTGCCTGTAGCTTTCGATCTAATCGGCTCTAATATTGAAGTTATACTGCTCGGTGGAAAAGTGCGTCACTCCGAAAAATCGGTGACATCGAATGAATTCCTATTCCACTTCGAACACCTAAATATTAATAAGGCTTTTATTTGCGCTAGTGGGGTATCTCTTGAAAAGGGGATTTCTGACTTTAATCTAGAAGAAGCTATTACTAGAAAAAAAATTATTTCCATCTCTCAAACGGTCTATGTTGCTACTGATTCCTCAAAATTTAACAAGGATGTAGCCATTCAAGTATGCCCCCTTGAAGAAGTAGATGTCATTATTACAGACAACGCACTGTCTAAAAAAACGATTCAACATTTTTCAGATAAAGGTATTGAAATAAAACTAGTGAACGCTTCTGAAGAACACCAGTAATTTAGCAAAAAAAACAACTAGTTGCTAAGTTTGACAACTAGTTGTTTCTTTATTATATGATGGCAAGCTTGCGCATTATTTTAGCGAGACCATCTTCGTCTACATGATCGGCAATATGATGTGCAATAGCCTTCACTCGTTCATGACCATTTCCCATCGCAACACCTGTCCCAACCGCTTGCAGCATTTCTATATCATTAATGCCATCTCCAAAAGCAATTGCATCCTTTAATGTGATCCCCATTTTATCCAATACTTTTTCAATTCCTACCGCCTTCGAGCCGCCCTTTGGCAAAATATCGCAAGAATACGGATGCCAACGGACAAATTGGACATTCGGAAACATTTCACAATATAAAGGTTCATCTTTTTCTTCCATAAATATAAGTGTTTGATATACATCGTTCTGCATATAATAGGATGAATCCAATTCTGGATAAGGATATCTAAGTGTATCCAAGCTTTCTGCTACCATCATATGATCACTGACAGATGCAATCATCCGTTTGTCATCTAAAAACACTACTGGTTCATTACGTGCGTCACCAAAAGCAATAATTTTAGCTAATTCTTCTTTTTCAATACCATTCGTATAGACAACCTCACCCTTGTAAACAACATACTGCCCATTGAAAGTCACATACGTATTAATATCAAGTTCTTCTAGTAATGATTCAATCATAAAAGGCGCACGACCTGTAGCAATCGCCAATTCATAGCCATTACTGCGTGCTTCCAAAAGAGCATTTTTTGCAGATTCAGGTAATTTTTTTTCGCTGTTATAGAGAGTGCCATCAACATCAAAAAACAATATTTTATTCATTTTATAATCCCTTTCTATAAATATTACCCATCAAGGTGAATGACTTTACATAGACAATAATTTTTATTATAATGATCCTAAGGAGTGATGTGCCATGCTGAAGAAACTAAAACGAAAATTGTTGAAGCAACTTCGTGGCGTACTCGGAAAAAAATCAATTGCCTAACATTTGCCCTTCATTATTTGAAGGGCTTTTCTTTATTTTAGAGGAACTGCGTGATAATATAAAGGAAATGCATTTATTTGGCTATACGCAACCACTGTCTCACTACTTCCTATTCATTTTATAACATAGTGCACAACCGACGTATTGAGATACAAGGACTACAAACGTACATTTCTTCTTGTAAGAAATTCGTTGTTTTCTTGTAGCACGTGTGTGGTAGTAGTCAAAGGTGCAATAAAATTGTACGCAATTAAAGGAGAGCAAACTATGATTTACAAAGTTTATTATCAAGAAAAAGCAAATGAGATTCCAGTTCGCGAAAATACCAAAAGTCTATACCTTGAAGCTGCTTCAGAACGAGAAGTACGTCAAAAGTTAAAAGACCGTAACTACAATATCGAGTTCGTTCAGCTGCTTGAAGGTAACTATTTAGAGTACGAACAAGCAAGCCCGAACTTCATCTTGGAGGAAATTTAACAAACATGAAGTTTGTTAAAAATGACCAAGCAGCTGTTTTCGCGCTCGGCGGACTGGGCGAAATCGGCAAAAATACTTATGGCGTTCAATTTCAAGATGAAATTATTTTAATTGACGCTGGCATTAAATTTCCAGAAGATGACTTACTCGGCATTGACTATGTTATTCCTGACTATACGTATTTAGTACGTAACGTCGATAAAATCAAAGGACTATTTATTACACATGGACATGAGGACCATATTGGCGGTATTCCTTACCTTTTACGTCAAGTGAATGTCCCAGTCTATGGTGGTAAGCTCGCACTTGGCTTATTACGTAATAAATTAGAAGAACATGGCTTGCTACGTACAACTAAACTCATCGAAATTAAAGAAGATGATGTCATTAAATTTAGAAAAACTTCTGTTAGCTTCTTTAGAACAACTCATAGTATCCCTGATGCTTATGGAATTGTTGTTAAAACACCACCTGGTAATATCGTTCACACAGGTGACTTTAAATTCGACTTTACACCTGTTGGCGAACCGGCCAATCTAACAAAGATGGCCGAAATTGGACGAGATGGCGTACTTTGCTTACTATCAGATAGTACAAACGCTGAAAAGCCTAATTTTACAATGTCAGAGCGAACAGTCGGCAAAAGTATCGATGAAATTTTCCGTAAAGTGGATAGCCGAATTATTTTTGCTACTTTTGCGTCAAATATTCACCGTTTACAACAAGCAACAGACGCTGCTATAAAATATGGAAGAAAAATTGCTGTCTTTGGTCGCTCAATGGATAATGCGATTACAATTGGGCGTGAGCTTGGTTATATTAACGCGCCAAAAGATACATTTATTGATGCTCAAAGCATTAATCGACTTCCAGCAAATGAAGTAATGATTTTATGTACAGGCTCACAGGGTGAACCAATGGCTGCATTATCACGTATTGCCAATGGTACGCATCGTCAAATCCAAATACAACCTGGTGATACAGTTATTTTCTCTTCTTCACCGGTTCCAGGTAATACTGTGAGTGTCAATAAAATCATCAATTTATTGTTCCGTGCAGGTGCAGAAGTTATTCATGGTGCTTTAAACAATATCCATACTTCTGGTCACGGCTCACAAGAAGAACAAAAATTGATGCTACGTTTAATGAAACCTAAATTTTTTATGCCTATCCATGGCGAATACCGTATGTTAAAAATGCATACTCACTTAGCGGAAGATTGCGATGTACCACTTGAAAATACATTTGTTATGGAAAATGGTGATGTATTAGCATTAAGTGCCAATGAGGCACATGTGGCTGGTCGCATCCCTTCTGGTGATGTTTATATCGATGGTAATGGTATTGGAGATATCGGCAATATTGTGTTACGTGATCGTCGCATTCTTTCTGAAGAAGGCCTAGTTATCGTAGTCGTAAGTGTCGATATGGAAAATCAAAAAATTGTTTCAGGTCCTGATATCATTTCCCGTGGCTTTGTCTACATGCGCGAGTCGGGTACGATGATCAATGAAGCTCAAAAAATGCTTAATCGTCATCTGAATGAAACCATTCAAGGCAAAACTCCTCAATGGACAGAGCTTAAAAACGAAATTACGGACGTTTTAGGTCCTTACCTCTTCGAAAAAACGAAACGTCGTCCAATGATTCTACCGATTATTATGGAGGTTTAGCCTCATGGAAAGAAGCTATGTACTATGTACATAGCTTCTTTCTTTTTGCTGGACATAAAAAGGTGAATTGTAAATTTACTTAATTTTCATCTTTTTTTGAAACCTCTTTTTTTATTTTTGCGTATATAGTAATAACAACATCAAAAAGGAGCGTTTTTATGCTAGATAAAATTCTTCATTCCTTACTCAATGGTAAATCCAAACGTCATTATTCTTCTTCAAGCAGTCGTCGCAAATATTCTAAACGCCATAACTATTATGGTCATAAGCATTATAAACGTAGTTCTCGTAAAAGCTCACGTAGTTTTTTCAGCTCTTTAAGTTTTTTCAGTAGCTAATGTGGTGGAAACGACTTTCAGAAAACAACTTTGATCATGCCGTAGAGCTTTTCATAGCTGAGCATCCCGATTTCACGTTTAAAAAATTTCTGGGCTTTGGCTCATATGGTCGTGCGTACTTAATTGAAAATTGCTCATCAAAAGGTCTGTTCGTCTTAAAATGCCTACGTCCTAAGCATCGTCATCACCAAAAAACGATACATAAATTCAGGCAGGAAATTCAAATTCTACAACAATTATCATTGCCGAATATACCTAAAATCCATGCGACTGGAACTATTCAAGATGTGCCTTATTTTATAATGGACTATATAAACGGTCAAACCTTTGAACAGCTTATTTTTCAAGAAGGTATTAAATTTACCGTGGCTCAGTCACTTGAAATAACAAAACAGCTTTTAGAACAAATTATCCTGCTACACAATCATGGAATTGTCCATCGGGATTTGCGTATACCTAATATCTTATTAGTCGATCAACAATTACACATTATTGATTTTGGACTCGCAACAACATTACAAAAGGCAGTCGATCTTTCTTCCATACAAAACCCGAAGCGAGCTGAAAATCATATTAGCGATCTATATTTCGTTGGCCATTTCCTATTGTTCTTACTTTATTCAGATTTTAAACCAAGTAAAAAGAAAGAGGACTCTTGGCAACAAGAATTGAATTTACCAATTGAAACGAAGGATTTTCTCGAACGATTATTATGGATTCAAGAACCTTTTAGTAGTGCATTAGAAGCGTGGCGATCAACGCCCCATTTACTAACATCTTCCATGCATTCGAAAGAAAAATAAAAAATAGAATTGTTCACCACTCTAAAGTGAACAATTCTATCCTACTTTAAATATTTAAGTATTTTGCACATACATAAGCAATCCAATGATACGCTGGGTTAAGTCGTAAATTTTCTATTAGCCCCTTTACGATGGCTTTACTGTATGTCGGCTTTTCTATTTCGAGTTTTAACAGCTCCAATGATTCTTTTTCTATAGAAACCTCTATATTATTAATATTTTGTTCAATTAATTGCAGTAACATTTCCTGTGAAATGTCTTGTTCGCAAGGCTTCGCAATAAAAGTAACAAGTTCCTCTGTAATAAATGGTATCGTCGTATGACGTGCAATAATATCTGTTTTCTCTGCTAAAGATTTCGCAAGTTGATCTAAATCAAGAGGCATATCTGAAAAGATAAACAGTTCCGCATAGCTCTTCATAAAACCTTTTATACAATACATGACATCGTATTTTGTTTTTTGTAATTTATCCTGATACAGTTGCTCCAGCATATAAATGATAGATTTAGACATCTCTGCTTCATACGCTGTTATTTTATAAAAAAGCTCTTTTTTTGTTAGAAAGACCTTTTCGTTAAAAAATACCCTAGCAGACGCAGAATGTTCTTTGAATGCCTTGAAGATACTTTTATAAAATTCAACCAACATCGTTTCTTTGTTATACGTCCCTCTGACTACGCGGTCAACATCTGTAATGAAGTGTTGTAAATAGTAGTCAACCATTGAGATAACAAGCTCATCTTTTGTTTTGAAGGATAAGTAAAACGCACCCTTAGAAATCCCACAACGTTCTGTTATTTGCTGTACAGATGTAGCCTCAAAACCTTGTTCAGAAAATAATTCTAATGCTTTCTCCATAATTAATTGCTTTTTTAACATATTTTTAACTCTCTCCTAATGCATTTCGTTGACAAATGACCGATTAGTCATTAGTATAAATAATTGAATTTAGTTAGTCAATAAAGGGTAGGTGTGAAGGTGAAAGGTTTAGTTAATTTCGTATTGAAAAACAAATTGGCAGTGTGGTTATTAACAATTATCATCACTGTCTCTGGTATTTATTCCGGTACAAGAATGAAAATGGAATCTATACCTGATATCTCGATCCCATACTTAATTGTCATGGGCGTATATCCTGGTGCAACGCCTGAACAAGTCATGAATGAGCTTTCCATCCCATTCGAGAAATCTATAGAAAGTTTAGAAGATGTGAAGGCAGTTTACTCAACATCCTCTTCCAACGTAGCACAAGTGCAAGTTGAATACGACTATGGCATTGATATGGATGAAAAAAAGCGTCAGTTAGAAGCAGCTTTAGATAATTTAAAATTACCTGAAGGTGCTCAGGAGCCAACTATTATGGCCATCAGCATGAATATGATGCCAGTAGTAGCTTTATCCGTAAGTAGTTCTAAGGAAGATATTGTCGATCTTACTTCCACAGTAGAAGATGTTTTACTTCCTAAAATTGAAAAAATTGATGGTGTTGCCTCTGCAACCATCACAGGTCAGCATATTGAACAAGTATCATTTAAATATGATGAAGAAAAAATGGCCGCATTAGGTTTAACAGAGGAATCAGTCAAGCAAATGATTCAAGCAAGTGATATGTCATTGTCACTTGGTTTATATCAATTTGCTGTTGGCGAACAAGCTGTTTCCGTAGACGGTAAAGTAAAGTCCGTAGATGAATTAAAAGATTTATTAATTCCAGTCACACCTTCAGCAACAAATCCTTCACCATTCGTTCGTCTAGGTGATATTGCAAAGATTGAAGTAGAAGGTAAAGTACAATCTGTGTCCCGTACAAACGGTCAAGATGCTATTGCAATTCAAATCGTTAAGGGTCAAGATGCTAACACTGTAACTGTTGTCAATGCAGTTAAAGACCTTATGAAAGATGAAGAAAAGCGTTTAGATGGCCTAAACGTAGATATCTCTCTTGACCAAGGTGCCCCAATTGAAGATTCTGTCTTTACTATGATTGAAAAAGCAGTATTTGGTGGTGCAATTGCTGTATTAATCATCTTGTTATTCTTACGAGATTTCAAATCAACAATTATTTCAATTGTTTCGATTCCAGTTTCAGTTTTCATGGCATTACTACTGCTAAACTGGATGGATATTACATTAAACATTATGACCCTTGGTGCGATTACCGTTGCCATCGGACGTGTTATCGATGACTCGATTGTAGTTGTTGAAAATATATATCGACGTATCCATTTAAAACAAGAAAAATTAACTGGTCGAGCATTAATTCGTGAAGCAACAATTGAAATGTTTAAACCGATTCTTTCGTCAACATTAGTGACAGTGGCTGTATTTGCTCCACTTATTTTTGTAGGTGGTATGGTTGGTGAATTATTCATGCCATTTGCACTGACAATGACGTTTGCATTAGGTGCATCATTATTAGTAGCAATTACAATTGTACCTGCATTATCTCATTTCTTATTCCGTAAGAAATTATACGGTGAGAAAAAAGAAAGCCAGCATAAAGAAGTTGGTAAACTAGCAACATGGTACAAAGGTGTGTTAGAAAAAACTTTAAATCATAAAATTATTACGTCTCTAATTGCTATTTTCTTACTTGTCGGTTCACTAGCGTTAACTCCTTTAATAGGATTTAGCTTTATGGGATCACAGGAAGAAAAAGTTATGTACCTAACATATACCCCTTCAACTGGTGAGCTTGCAGATGAAACTGCGGCTAATGTTGAAAAAGTAGAAAAAGAATTAATGAAACGTAAAGATGTTGATATTTTACAAGTTTCCATTACAGATGCGAACAATGTGGATCCATCGGCAATGATGATGGGCGGAGGCGCTGGCGGTGCTTTAATGTACCTGATCTTTGATCCAGATATGAAAGACTTCCCTAAAGCTCGTGAAGAAGTGGAAGACTATGTATTTAATATCGGTCAATCAGGAGAATGGAAATCTCAGAATTTCTCTTCGATGTCTATGTCTTCAAACGAAGTAAGCTACACACTATACAGTGATGACTTAGATAAACTACGAGATGCTGTAAATCAAGTTGAAGGTGCTTTAAAAGATGTGGATGGTCTAGAAGATATTAAATCTGATAATGAAGATCCATATGTAGAAAATGTACTAAAAGTAGAACAGAAAAATGTCCTTCAATATGGTTTAACAACTGCTCAAATCGTGATGGCTTTAAATGCAAATACATCACAAGAAGTTTTAACAACGGTAAAAAATGATGGAAAAGACATTGATGTCATTGTTCAACGTGATGCCAAAGCAGCTGCAACTTCGCTTGATGATGTTTTAGCAACTGAAATTAAAACAGCATTAGGCACAACGATGACTATTGGTGAGCTAGTAGACGTTGAAGAAGGTACGACTCTTAACTCACTATCTCGTTCAAAGGGTGAATACTTCGCAACTGTATCCGGTACGATTATCGGCGATGATATTTCAAAAGCAACCTCTGCTGCCGATAAAAAAATTGATAAATTAGATTTACCAAAAGGTGTAACAACAGGTGTTGCTGGTGTTGCTGCAGATATGCAAGAAACATTCACGAAGTTGGGTGTTGCTATGCTAGCGGCAATAGCGATTGTATACTTCATTTTAGTTGTTACGTTCGGTGAAGGTTTAGCTCCGTTCGCTATCCTATTCTCACTTCCATTCGCCGTAATCGGTGCATTTGTTGGTTTATTCGTAACAGGTCAAACGATTTCTGTTTCTGTTATGATGGGTCTACTGATGTTAATCGGTATCGTCGTGACGAACGCCATCGTATTAGTTGACCGTATTATTCATATGGAACATGATGGTCTTGTCATGCGTGAAGCTATTCTAGAAGCTGGTGCTACACGTTTACGTCCAATTCTTATGACAGCAATTGCAACAATCGGTGCGATGGTTCCTATGGCACTTGGTTCAGGTGGTAGTGGATTAATATCAAAAGACTTAGCCATTACTGTAATTGGTGGTTTATTATCTTCCACTCTATTAACATTGGTTGTTGTACCAATTGTGTATGAAATGCTTTCAAAAATGTTAAAGAAAAACCGTAAAGATACGGAAGAAAATTAATTAAAAACAGCTACTCATGCGGTTCTATCGCTTGAGTAGCTGTTTTGTTATTTATTGATCTTCTTTCACTACAAAAGCTTCCTTGCTTTCCACACCTGTAGCAGATACAGCCGTAATGCCGTATGTATAGTTTTGCTTAGCAAGAGCTGACTTGTCCACAAATTGAGTGATGCCATCCTTATTATAAACAACATCAACTATATGTTGAGGGTCATGGTAAGAACCTTCTTTGTTCCCTTTAAAACGATAAATAACATACTTACGTGGCTGAGTTTCAATATCGTCAATAATTTCAATCTTACGTCCTGCCGCTTCCTTTGTCACTTCTACATAAGTCGGCTTGTTCGGTACTGTGTCACCATTCCAAGTTGTTTCTGGTGTCAATGCCGTATAATTATATAGTTGTTGACTAACAATTGATGCATAGCCTAATTTATTATTTTGAAAACTTCTTAACGAGAAGTGCATTTGCCCATCGGCTGCTACCTTTTCTGAACGGTTTTCTAGTATCTGACTTGGCAATTCCATTTTATTTTTCCATGCAGCATCACTGTCATTGCCAACTTTGTAATCAGCCAGTCCAATGTATAGATGAACAGGGTGCGTTTTTGCATATGTTTGTACTTCGTGGCTCCACCAATTTAGCAATGTCCCATATTTCGCAACAGATAATGTTCTGGACCAATAAATTTGTGGGGTAATGTAATCAATCGTGCCATTTTGAATCCATGTTCTGACGTCTGCATATAAATCATCGTAATTATTGACACCAGCACGTGTGTCACTCCCTGTGTTATCCAATGATTTATTACGCCATACTCCAAATGGTGAAATACCAAATTGTACATATGGCTTTGTTTCTTTAATGGCTGTATAAAGATTTTCTACGAGCTTGTTCACATTATCTCTTCGCCAATCCTCTACTTTTTTAAAGGAAGCACCATATTTTTTGTAAGCTGCTTGATCCGGGAAAACTTCATTAGCAATTTTATATGGATAAAAATAATCATCCATATGAACGGCATCAACATCATAATTGGCTACTAGCTCACTTACTATTTGAACTAAATAGTCTTGGACCTCCGGTAAGCCAGGATTTAAATAATATTGTTTGCCATATTTAACAACCCAGTTTGGATGGGTTATAGCTACGTTATCGGCAGCAAGATCAGTTAGCTTTTGTCCAGACATTGTTACACGATAAGGATTCATCCAAGCATGCAATTCCATCCCTCGTTTATGTGACTCCTCTATTATTATCTCAAGAGGATCGTAACCGGGATTTGTACCTTGCTTTTTCCCTGTTATGTAGGACGACCATGGGGATAGCTCAGACGCATACATGGCATCATTTGTTGGTCTTACTTGATAAATAACAGTATTGAATTTATTGGCTTTTAATTGATCCAATGTTTGGCGTGCCCAAGCCGTGTACTGCTCTTTATTCATACCTGCTTTCATATCAAGATTGAGAACCGTTGAAATCCAGACAGCCCGCATTTCTCTTTTCGGCTGTGTCGTGCTTGCCTTCACTGTATTAGCAGGGATTGTCGATAGGCCTAACACCAAAATCATAGCGACTAAAGCAATAATTTTCCATTTACTATTTTTCTTTCTCATATTTCCTCCATTTGCTATTTTTCTATTTTAGTATATGATAAGTTCTCTCTATATGCACGTCCCCGAAGCAACTTCTTCACTAAATAGTTCAAGTCATGTAATCTTAATTACTCCCACTGATTTACAGGAAGCATGAAACAAAATAATTCTTTTCCATGATGCTCGTTTAATAAACGAACTAGATAATCCTAAAATATGTATAATTTTAATCCCCTCAAAAACATAGAGGGCCTATATACATTATTATTCCAATTTTATAAGTTTGTTGTTACATTTTCCTTATTTTAAAATTCAACCTAATTTTTGTTTGATTCTTTCTTTACCCAGTCATGAACTGTATGCTACAATCAACACAGCTTATAATGAACGGAGGGTATTCCAAATGACAGCTTCGATTAGACTACGATTTCACATTACTAATTAAATATGTGTACACTTTGCCTGCTGTGCAAGGAAAATGGAATTAGGTCTAGTCTGTTTTAGGAATACTAGAAAAGAGGGGACTTCTACTCCCTTCTTTTTTTGTTGTCTTTTTACTTTCCACACAGGCACTACTGTTAGAAAGGGATGACGAATTTGGAACATTGGAAACGTAATACAATACTTTTTTTAAGTAGTCAAACGATTTCGCTTTTTGGCTCTGCTCTTGTGCAATATGCCATTACATGGTATATCACGCTTACAACACAATCAGGTAGCATGATGACCATTTCGATTATTTGTGGCTTTTTACCAACCTTCTTCTTAGCACCTATTGCTGGTGTCTGGGCAGATCGCTATAACCGAAAATGGCTTATTATCTTGGCAGATGGCATGATCGCCTTATCCACGCTCATTTTAGCTATTTTATTTTTAATCGGCTATGATGAGCTCTGGCTACTATTTGTCATATCAGCGGTACGCGCAGTTGGTGCAGGTATTCAAACACCTGCTGTTGGCGCTATTTTACCGCAGTTTGTGCCTGAAGAGCATTTAATGAAAGTTAATGGTGCAAATAGTAGTATTCAAGCTTTTATCATGATTCTTGCACCTATGGCAAGTGGAGCATTATTAACGATGGCTTCAATCGAGTCTATTTTCTTTATTGATGTTACGACGGCTGCTATTGCCATCGCTATCTTCTTAATATTTCTGCACATTCCTGCACATGCGAAAGCTAATCAGCCACAAACAACAAGCTATTTTAGTGATATGAAACAAGGCTTTATCTACATTAAAGAGCATGCTTTCTTAAAACATTTGTTCTTGTTCTTTGCCTTTTTCATGCTTCTCGCTGCACCTGCTGCATTTTTAACACCTTTACAGGTTACTCGTAGCTTTGGTAATGATGTCTGGCGTTTGACTGCCATTGAGATGGCCTTTGCCATTGGGATGTTAATTGGTGGTATTGCAATCGCAACATGGGGTGGCTTTAAAAATAAAGTGCATACGATGACATTATCTGCTTTATTATTTGGTCTTTGTACAATGGCTCTAGGAGTCATACCTGTTTTTTGGCTGTATCTCATGATCATGACAGTTACTGGAATAGCTATGCCAATCTTTAACACACCCGCAACGGTGTTATTACAAGAAAAAGTGGATAGTGATTATATGGGAAGAGTATTTGGCATTCTTAGTATGATATCTACCTCTATGATGCCTTTAGGTATGCTAATTTTCGGTCCAATTGCAGATATTATTGCTATCGAGTGGCTACTTATCGGTACAGGAATCCTCTTATTTATCCAAGGATTTTTCCTTTTGGGCAGTAAAGTCTTATTAAAAGCTGGCAAACCTACTGCTGAGCCTATGGATGTTGAAACGCTAGAAAAAAAGTGAAGACTTCGTATAAGAGATGATTGCTGTTGATAAAAAATAATTAAAACTTAGCTTTTATATTTTAGACGCTAAAAAGCCCTGCTTTATGCAGGGCTTTTTCGTCTCTATCCATTTCTAGAGAATAATTCTTTTGTGCTTTACTTGCTTCAATACCGCGCTAAAAAATTATAAAGTTTACATGACTTACTTTTTCCTCTTTTGCCCGATTAATAACGTGATTTGTGCCATCGTGAATGGTAATGAAGATTTTTTCCGATAGGCTACATATTTGGGTACCCAAAAATCTGCATATTTTAACTTGAAGTTTTTTAACCCTTTAAAATGATAAAAATGCTGTCCGTGTAGAAAGATTTGTGCAGCTATTTTTTCACTTAAAAAGGAATATCTAGACTGTCCGACATTGGATAAAGGCGACATCCCCATATTAAAGACAAGATAGCCTTCTGATTTTGCCCATTCAAATAGTGATAGGAAAATGAAATCCATTGTTCCAGATGGTGATCCTGGCTTAAAACGCATCAGATCTACTGAAATCCTTTCTCCTTGATCATACATAGGCATAATACTAGCAAAGCCGAACGTTCCTTGCGTGCCACGTAAAACAGCAATATTGGAAGTGCTTAAATAGTGTTCATCAAAAAAACCAAGTGAAAAACCTTTTTCTGCCCTTCCCTGCAACCATTTTGTTGAGACCTCTTTCAATTCCTTCATGACTTCCTGAGAATAAGGAGGACTCATTATTTCCACTTTATAATTTTCTCGTTCAAACTTATTCCTTATCGCTCGACTGCCCTTCATTTCTTTACCCGTGAATGTAAATTTCTCTAAATCTACAAAGGCTTCCTCGCCAAGCTTAAAGAAACTATATCCATACTCGTGTAATGCAGAGAAAATTTTATTGTTAATTTCATAAAAGACAGGAGTGTAGCCATGCCGATCAGCCAGTTCCAAAAATTCCTGGATAGCAGATAAAAAATCAGATTCATTACCAACTGGATCTCCAAGAACGATAATCTTATCTGCATAAATTTGATAAGAGAATAAAACAGTTCCTTTTTCATTCCAATGTACAAATTTATCATGCAAAAAAATCAAATGTGAATACTCCGTTCCTTCATAGGACTTCAAATGATCTTTAATAGCTTCCTCCTGCTCTTTAGATAAAAGCTTTACCATTTTCTTAGGTGTACGTATAAAATAGCCTATATAAAAAATAACGATGGCGATCAGAATACCGATAATCGCACTATTAAAGAGGTCCTGATAATCAGTTATCATATAGTCTTGTAGAGCACTAGGAAAATGAATTTTAGCAGAGGGTAAATTGACATAGCCAATTACCACATACATAGCTGTAATAATTGTTACTACAGCAAGATCAATTATGATAATCCCCCACGTCAAAACATAACTTTCTCGATAAAACTGCTTTTTGGACACCATTAATAACACTGCGACAATTACTAAAAAAATGGCTTCCTCATAATCAAAACCCTTAAAAATTGAAAATAGCGCTGAACTACTTAGCACAACAATAGCTAGCTGGTATGCCCTTTTTACTTTGTATTTGATTCCCCTACATAATCCTAACAGTATAAAGCCCGCTGCCACGGTCAATTGATGGGATACATTCATAATGGGTGAGGATAAAAATTCCTGAGCAATTTTTAGACGACTTAGCACCCCTGGCAAAGCTGCAGATAGTAATAAAATAATGCCAGCTATAAACACCAATATGGTTAATAGCGTATGGCTTAGTTTCTGAAAAATAATAGTAGGTAGGTCATCCCAAGATTCATTCCAACGCATCCAATATTCTTTAATAAATAAGAGTGCGGAAACCAAAAATGGTAGAACAAAATAGCCTACACGGTACAAAATTAATAGAAACAGCACTTTTTCATCAGCAATTCCTATACTTTGTGTTCCCCATAAAAAAACGAGATCAAAGGAGCCAACACCGCCAGGTATCATACTGACTATTCCTGCACTAGAAGCAATTAAAAATATGGGTATTAAAGCTGATAATTCAATTGGAATCTTCAAAATAAGTGTTAAAGCCCAGATCACGAAAAATACAGCTAGCCACTCTGCTACTGAAGTAATCATCAATTGAAGTGATATTTTTGGTTTTAAAGAACTACCCTTTTTATAGCGAATTAGATACGTCGCCCAAAAAGCTAGTACATATAGGCTGACAATAATAACAGCTATTGATAACCATCGTTCTTCTTTGAGCAACGGAAAATCCCAAAAGAATATATACATAACCCACGTTAACAAAGAAATTCCTGTTAAATAAAACAGTGTTACCGAAGCAATACTTTTTATCATGCCTTCCTTATCTTCTTTATATTTAGAATAAAAGTAATCACGTAAGAATATACCTACTAACCCGCCAAAGCCAATAAGATTTGAAAAGGTATTTACAATAAATGAATGATTGAGCAAATTGCGTTTATTGATATTGATACCTAATATATTTACTAAAATAACATCGTAAAATATCATTGGAGTAATCGCGACAAAGGTGATTAGAAAAATCAATAAAAGCTCCCATAGCTGGAGCTCATTCACTTCTTTTTGTAGTAAATGAACATCTATCCCACTCACTGTTTGTTGAATTTCATAAATAGCTATCGCCAAAAGTATTACTGGAAATAAAATTTTCAAAAATTTCAACAGTGCCTCTTTTCGAACGTTAAACATATGCCTAACCTACTTCCCATAAGCTAACTTAAAGATTTTTTATTATCTAAATCATTTTAACTTTTTAAGGTAACGGACCATTTCCATATTGTAACGTATTTCTTTGCTATATGTATTGTCAAAGTAAGGTACTACTATTCATACTAATAAATAAACTAATGCACAACGTTACGCTCCTAATTTGCCAACATCAAAAAAGGCCATTTTCATCCCTCTATATATTAGAGAAATAAAAATGACTATATGGGCTCTAATTTTTTCAGAGTCACATACATGTTAAGAGAATTACTTTTCCGCCTATAAATCTAGATAACTAATGATTAAATATAATAACGATGAATAGGACGTCCTACACTTCCATATTGGATATCTACTTTTAATAGATTTTGCTTTTCTAAAAAATCAAGATAGCGTCTAGCTGTAACACGTGCTGTACCTATATAAGTAGATACCTCCTCGGCAGACACTGCCCCTTCACTTGATTGAATATAGGCAAGTACCTTATCTAAGGTAGCTCGATTAAACCCTTTTGGTAGCTCCGCTATAATCATTGCTTCTGTTCCTGTAGTTGTAACTACGACTTGCTCTGGAAGACGTTGCTGCATGAGATGATCTACATCATGTTGGGTTAAATCCTGCATACCGCTTATTTTTTTCCTGTAGCTTTGATAATTTTTTAAAGTTTGCTCAATCCGTTCAAATGTAAAAGGCTTCATAATATAATCATATACACCTAAGTGTAAAATACGTTGCACAGTGGGCATATCGTTCGCGGCAGTTACAGCGATAACATCGACAGGAAGATGTTCCTCTCTGATTTTCCCTAACGTAATAATGCCATCTTGCTCTGGCATAAAAATGTCCATAAAGACAAGCTCAGGGGTTAATTGCTTAATTTTTTGAATTCCCTCAATACCATTGCTAGCATAGCCGACTAATGAAAAACCTTCGATTTGCTCAATAAATTGCCTGTTCACTTCACGTACCATTGGATCATCTTCAATTAATAAGACATTTATTACATCCATCTATACTTCTCCTAACTCAAATAAAATTAAGAAACTTGTTCCTTTCATAAATTCACTCACTACTTCAATATCTCCATTGCCTTTTCTTACAATTTCATAGACTAAATGCAAGCCAATGCCCCGATTTTCATTGGCCTTTGACGAAAATCCATTTTCAAACATACGATCCTGTACCTCTTTGGACATGCCAATTCCATTATCGGAAACTGCTATCGCTAAGACGCCATCATGCTCATCTACAGAAATGGCTACATACTTATCTTCCTTCGAAAGGACATTTAATGCCTCAAAAGCATTTTCGATTAAATTGCCGAGTAACACAACAAAATCATGGTGATCTAATAGAGGAGGAAAGCGTTTAAAATGGCTTTTTCGATCAATCTCAACCTCGATACCAAGCTCTTTTCCATAGCTTACTTTACTTAATAATAAACCTGAAATATTTTCGTTATGAAAGCGTTCGTTTAAAAATTTCGTCAAGGATGCTTCATTTTCAGTAGTGACTGTAACATATTCAAGTGCTTGCTTTGTATGTCCCAATTGCAATAGTCCAGCAATTGTATGAATCTTATTTTTATGCTCATGGGTTTGCACACGTAATGCTTGAACAAAGGCCTTTACACCTGTTACTTCCTCCGCAAGCTTTTTCACAGTTGTTAAATCCTTAAACATAGCAACTGCACCTACTAACTCGCCATTCACAATTATGGGTACACGATTACTTAAGATACTATGATGATTAATGTACAGCTCTTGATTATAAACAGGGGTTGCTGTTTCAACAATTTCAGGCAGACGGGTATCGGGCAAAACATCATAGATTTTTTGTCCAATACAGTCCTCTATTTTCCTAGTAACGCCTAGAAAAACAGCCGCTTTCTCATTAAAAATCGTTATATTCATTTCCTTATCAACGGCTATAATTCCTTCATGCATGGCATTAAAGGTTTCTGTTCTTTCCACATACATCTTTGCAATTTCATGTGGTTCAAGCCCAAACATTTGTTTTTTTATATGCCGTCCTAGTGTATATGCACCAAAAATACTAAAAATCAGCGAGATAACAATGGTTATCATTATTTCTCGCTCATAGCTTTGTAGCATTTCTAGCAAAGTTGGTAATGAATAGCCAACTACTACAATACCCACTTGTTGCCTTTTATCATTTATAATGGGCACAAAAGCGCGTATCATAACACCTGATTCTCCACGGGCCTTCGATACATAATAATGCTCACTAAATGCTGCATTTAAATCCTGAGACTCACTGCGCTCTCCTAATTCCTTACTTACTGGATGGGATAGTTTAATACGTTCCATATTCATCACAACAATATACTCTGCCTTATTAATCACCCTAATGCCATCTACAATTTTATTAATATTTTTTGCGGATTCTTTTATATTGTTATTGTTCAAATGTACACTTAACTCTGGTACATTCGATACAGTTCGTGCAACAAGCATTGCCCGCTGACCGTAATCTTTTTCCTGTTCAGATAATAAGTTACCGAGTACAAAAATACCACCTAGTAAAAAAGAGAGTGCAATGATTAAAAATGTCACTAACAGTATTTTGCCGTTCACAGGCATTTTCATCATTCAATAGTTCCTTCCTTTCCAATTCGCATTCTCATTAGTAGTGGCATACATTTTTACGATATGGTTTTAAGATTATCTGCAAAAAATTCTTTTGACAACACCTTTAGTCTATATAAATAGCAGAAAATATTGAATTTAATGAACAATATTATAAATTGATTAAATAAAATGAACTTTTTTATTACCCTATGTTTTTGTATTATAACAATAATATATTAACTATAGCGTACCATAACAGAGATAGTTATTGATATTACTATATTTATATGGGAATGTAAGGAAATGTACTTAATGAACGTTATGTTTCTTATTTTCTAAATCTCTTTTTTTTAGATGTATTCGCTATGATGATTCTAGTGAAAGCGATATCAAAGAGAAAATTTAGAAAAGAGGTAGCATAGAATGAAATTACTGAAAAATTTGACTGTTCAGGTTATAGTGGCTATCATCCTTGGTATTATTGTCGGAGCCATTTTCCCTGAGTTCGGTGCTAGTTTAAAAATCCTAGCAGACCTATTCATTAAATTAATTAAAATGTTAATTGCCCCAATTATCTTCCTTACAGTCGTTATTGGAATTGGCAGTATGGGAGACATGAAAAAAGTTGGGAAAATCGGAGGTAAAGCATTACTTTACTTCGAAATCGTTTCTACAATTGCCTTAGCAATCGGCATTGCTGTTGCTTTAATTGTAAGTCCTGGTACAGGTTTAGATACATCAGGTGCATCTGATGCTGATATTTCGAAATATACAACTGCTGCAGCTGAATCTGAGCAGGGCTTAGGTGCATTTATCTCTAGTATTATTCCCGAAAATGTAGTTGGCGCATTGGCAACTGGTCAACTATTACCCGTTCTATTTTCTGCTATTTTATTTGGCTTAGCAGCTGCCTCCATCGGTGCACCTGCAAAACCAGTCATCACATTCTTTGAGCAAGTAGCAGAAATTTTCTTCAAGATTGTCAGTATGGTTATGAAAATATCACCAATCGGAGCTTTTGGTGCAATGGCCTATACAATTGGGAATTTTGGATTAAAATCTTTAGGTAACCTAGGTCTATTAATGGCTGCCGTATATATTACAATGTTTTTATTTGTTGTCTTTATTTTAGGCGGCATTGCAAAGTTCTTTGGATTTAATATCTTTAAATTTATTGCTTACATTAAAGATGAGATTTTCTTAGTAATTGGGACTTCCTCTTCTGAATCAGCTCTACCATCTATGATGCGAAAGCTTGAGAATTATGGTTGCTCGAAGCAGGTTGTAGGTTTAGTCGTTCCTACTGGGTACTCCTTCAATCTAGATGGGACTTCCATTTATCTATCAATGGCTGCCTTATTTATTGCACAAGCATACGGAATGGACCTAACTTGGATTCAAATCATTACACTACTCGGAATTTTAATGATTACTTCTAAAGGTGCAGCGGGTGTAACAGGGTCAGGATTTATTACATTAGCAGCAACTTTAGCTGCCTTCCCAATGATACCAGTGGAGGGAATAGCACTATTAATTGGTGTCGATCGTTTTATGTCTGAAGCTCGTGCTGTTACAAATTTAATTGGTAATGGTGTAGCATGTGTTGTAGTATCAAAATCCGAAAAAGAATTTGATGTAACGATGGAAGAACGTGCTCTTCAAGGGAAGGCCACTATAGTATCCTAAGAAAAAGGGTAGTGATGACAGCCATGGCTGTTTCACTGCCTTTATTATGTTTTTTATCCATGGGTAGACTATGAAAAACAATTATGTTTAAACTCTAGTAAAATGGTGAAAGTGTATAGTAAGAGGTGATCATAAATGACTAATAAAAAACAATCCAAAACGCGCTATACAAACAATCCCGATGTGTTGGATACAGGGAAGGAAAGTATTTTTGATAAACATGAGGATATGAAAACCGTTGATCCTATACCTGTCGAAGAACTAAATGAAAAAGTCAAAGATGAACAGCATAAAACGAAAACAAAGGACTCCTCTGCAACCGATAAGCGCTATCCGTAAAGAGAAATTTTGCCTAGAGGATGTGCCACGGATGATAAATATTCCCTCATCTGCCTGTTGATCTGACCAAAAAAAGTTAGACATATTTAGTTAAGCAACTGCTAAGACCTGAGTTCGGTACTCCACCGGGCTTAGGTCTTTTAATTTTTCTTTCATTCGTTTGTGATTGTAGTAGTGAATATAATCTTTGAGTTCCTGTTCAAAATGTGCCATGGATCAGATTCTTATAGATACAGGAGTTCAGATTTTAATAAGCCGAAGAAATTTTCGATGACTGTGTTGTCCAAACAATTACCCTTACGGGACATACTCTGCATAATACCATGTTACTTTAATGTTTGTTGATACTTTTTCATTTGATAATGCCAACCTTGATCTGAATGAAGAATAACTTGATCACTTATATTTTATATAGGGCTTTAAGAAAGTCTCTACACCATTTTTTTGATAACGGCGAACCCATTCACTGACAACCTGAACTGTCACACCGATATCTTTCGCAATTTCAAGCATGGTTTCATATCCATTTAAATATCGTTGAACTGCTTGAATACGTTGTTCAACACTTACTTTTCCCATAAAAAAAAACCACGTAAAAGTTAGATTGATGTCTAACTTTTACGTGGCAGTTCAAAATCAGGCTGTTTTTATAAACATTTTATTTTACTCGATTTAATTTTGGTACACAATCTATTTAGCTTTAAAGACTTCCTTTGATATTAAATATATTATAAACAGTAATAAAGTTACTATGCCAATTTCATATACTATTCTCACAATATCAAGCTCATAAATTAGATAATAATCATCAACTTGGAGTTCCTTAGATTGTAATTGCCATAAAGGAACATACCTTTTATCATAAAATTCAAGTTGAGGGCCCCACTTTAATGATACAGGTACGAACAATATGCCAATGTAGGAAATTATTACAAAATAGATAGAGAGTAGAATTTTTTTCATCAACACCAAACCCTTCCTAATAAATTCATTATTTACATATATTACATTAAAAGTATAAATATATGTATTATAATATGAGCGAAATACAAAAAGAAGGTAATAAAATGTTTAAAAAAGCTTTTGTCTCATTATTTTTAGCGTCAATTTTTTGTTTTTCAATCGTCCCAACATCTTTTGCGAGTACCTCTTCATCCGATTGTAAGTTAGATGGTATGAAGATTGAAAGTGAAGATACTATGACTTCTAAAGACCCTCTAGCCTAGAGATGCAAACGCAATTACAATCCCCAGAAGGTGAATCTGTAACTATTACAGATAATTCAGAATTGGAAAAAATTGCAGTAGAACAAGGTTTAGAAGAAGTTCCTGTTAGAATTGAATATGAATATATACCTTCAGAAACAGATTTTAGTAAATCAGACCAAGTAGTTACTCCGTATGCGAAGGGCGACATATGCTATGTGAATGACTTAGGGTCTGGCTGGTATAACGAAAATTACCCATATAAAACCTTCATGATAGATGGTCCGGATACCTTTAAAATATCAGAAACTAAAAGTTTTAAATCAACTTTTGACGGAACTTTTGGTGCCTCTAAAGCTGGTCTCGAAGCTAAAATCGGATTTAAGTTGGAGCAAGATTACACTGTTAATTTCACAAGTAACACACCAGTCGCATCAAACGAAAGCGTCTACTTCGAACTTTTCACATCTCACCACAAAGTTCAGTATGCTGTAGATACTGGTCCTACATGTAATTTCGGACATGCTTATAAACCAAATGGTACTTACATTAAAAAACTGTTTATAAAAAATAAGTCGTACAACTCAGAATCCCACGAAAAGCAGACAAATTTGCTTTTTCGTGGGATTCTTTATCATTGTTTGACCGAACTTACTAATATATAGGTTAACGCTCTCTTTTCATATTCGGTATGATTTACGATGTCTACTATCAGCTGCATACCTGAATCCAAAAGCTTAGGGAACTCATAATAAATAAAGCCTTGCCAAATTAGCAAGGCTTTGTACTTATAACCATTGTTCGATACAGTATATCTTTTTAGCTGTAGCATCTAGCCTCACTCGTTTACCGATTGCTATCGGATGCATAGGCTGTGTGTGACAAATATCCACTTCCGCCAAAATAGGTATGTGTATACCGTCCAATTGTTCTAATAAAATATCAGATGGCTTGCGTCCGGTTCCTAGATCATCGTAACATTCATGCTTACCCAAAATAATTCCACTTATTTTGTCAAAAATTCCGTGCAATTTGAGCATCGCAAAATTCTTTTCCACGATCGCTGCATTTTTCATACAATCTTCCATTAATAAAATGTCTCCTTCAGTAATGGCAGGGAAATAAGGTGTCCCAATAAAACCATACATGGCATTAACATTCCCCCCCATTAGCCTTCCCTCTATAACTCCCTCTCGAACGGTTTTCCATTCATTCTTGATTACCTTTTTCTCTACTGTTTTATCCAGCCAATTGACTGGTTCATCTGACCAATAAGGAGGCTTCTGTATTTCATAAGGGAGTGTTTGAGGCTGCAAGAAATACTCCTCAAAAAATTTGTATGTATCGTTGACTAATGGCTCAAACTCGCCAAAGGATGGCACGAGCGCTGGACCATAAAATGTTGAAATACCAGTCTTCGCATAAAGTGCCAGTAGAATGGCTGATGCATCAGAGTAACCTATAATGATTTTAGGGTTTCGTTGGAAAGCCTCATAATCTATATAAGGCAGCATACTATTGGAATTGGTACCTCCAATCGTAGAGATAATAATATCCACACTAGGATTGCGGAGTAATTCATTTAATTCCTCTGCTCGTTTTTGTGGTGAGCCTGAGCGATAATAATCAGATTTGCCAGTAAGGGAACCTTCTACAATATGAAAATTCTTCTCTTCTAGAAATGCTTTTGCACGCTCAAAACGTTTCGACGCAGAAACCGTCGCTGGAGAGGAGGGTGAAAAAATACCGATAGTCGTCATCTTTTACTCCTTTTCTTATACAAGTTTTGACATGTAAAACTCATTGATATATTGTCCATCTACATATAAGGAATCCCGTTTCGTTCCCTCTATCTCAAAGCCCATTTTCTTATATAAAGCAACTCCAGCCTCATTATTTTCCATAACCGTTAACTCGAGCCGATGGATACTATGATCTTTTGCCCATTTTTCAACATGATTAAATAAGGCTGTTCCAATTTTTTTACCTCTATAGTGACTATGGATGCCAATGACAAGATAAGCACGATGAGCAATTCTTGTTGCTTCATTCCCTTGTGCAATTAAATAAGCCACCACCTTGTCATCTATTTCAGCTACGAATAAGGCTGAATGACGGCTATGATAAAGCTTTTCTAAAAAACTTGCAAATGTATCGGGCTCCATTTTTCGCTCGCCAGGACCAAATAACATCAGATTGGATGCCTCCGCATTTGTCATAACTGCTATAATTTGAACACTATCATTTCTTGTTGCTTCTCGTATTCGCATGTAAAGTACCTCACTTTCTATTTTTTGTCTTTATCCATTAGAAAAGTTTATCTAAAACCCCCAATTTCTGCTTTTAAAGCTTTAGCATGTTTGACCTGACGCATAATTTTATTCCCTTTTAATAGCATTGGATTTTAGCAACTAATTTTTCATTGTTAAAATGAAGCGTCTCTGCATCATTCAGCGTATATGCCTGCAATGTTGCATTATTTTTTAGCCAGCTATTAAATAGCATGCTTCGTTCAGGATCATCATAATGTGGGCAAAATGTTCCTGATAATATCCCTAGCCCGTTGTATTCCTCATAATGATTGTGTTGATTTTCACTAAAGCATTTGTCAAACCAACACATTGCCCCAGCACTCATGCCAGCTAAAATAACACCGCTTTTATAAGCTTCCTTCAATAGCTCCCCGAATTGATAGGCATGCCATTTATCTAAAAGAAGCTTGGTATTTCCTCCGCCTACATAAATAATATCCTGTGCCAATATTTTTTCTCGAATTTGTATGTCATTCATGTCCTCTTGCAAAATATGAGTAGCGTCACAATGTGTAAAAGCTGAATAAAATTTATCGATATACCCCTGTGCATCATTACTTGCTGTTGGAATAAAACAAATTTTGATGCGTTCAGTTGTCTTAATTTGACTCAAAATATAATGGTCAATAAATGAGGGGATTTGCTGAGAAAATCCTCCGCCTGATATGGCAACGATTTGTCTAGTGACAGCACTCGTTTTTTTAATTCATAGACCGCTTGCTCCCGACCAAATCTTTCAAGTACCTGTACTTTTTTCATCCCTAGCTTTTCGAGTAGTCGACAAGATGCACGATTAGCAGTTTGTGTCTCTGCCACGATGGAGGAGATATTTAAATACGTCAAACCCTCCTCAACCACTTGCGTTAGAACTTCAAATGCTAACCCCCGCCCCCAATACTCGGGTAAAAATTGATAGGAAAGTTCATATAGCTCTTGCTCATGATACTCATCGATGGATACAAGGCCTATAAATTCCCCCGTTTTCTTTAATGAGATATAAAAATATGTATTAGGAAATGGTGCCTCTAGCATACCTCTAAAGGAAGCTTCGATATAATTTTTTTGTGGAATTCCTCCAAGATACTCTCTGACGCTTTCATTTGTGTAGAGCCCTTGAATATCCATGTAATGTTCTGGTTGTATACGTTCGATGACACATCGATTAGACATAAACTTCATGTATTTACCCCCTTCTTTATGTCAAAGTTTAATCGAACTGCCATACTGAAATCAAACATTTTTTCCAAATATTACTTTCCTATAAACTAAAAAAATAGTGACCAGCCATACGTGCTGTGTCACTACCTTCATTAATGTTGATATTGCTCAAGTAAACGTTGAGTATTGGTTGATTGTTCTAAAACTTTTTTCTCTTGAGCCCAATAAATCATATATTGATCGTCGCCGATTGGAAAAACCATTTGTTGCAATTCTTCGCTTAGCTCAGAGCTAATCGCTACCTTTAAGATGTCCACTTCATAAATCGGTTTGTCCTTTATTTTATAAACAATATGATAGGCGGGCTCTTCTTCAAAAATTGCTCGTTCTTTTTTAGAAAGCTTCTTTACATGACTTAAAGGGTATTTTTCAATAAAGTTCTTCGCCTCGCCGTCAGACCCTCGAAATACCGGTTGTTCCCCTTGGAATAATTCGATTGAATCAATATTTGTAGCTTCATCTAAAATAAAAGAAATCGCTTCCTTCTCATTTTTTTCACGAGATTGCATAACAAAAATTCCGATCAGAAAAATAGCTGCAAATATAATTAGTCTCCATCTTCGTTTTGTCATTGCCAATTACCCATTCAATGCCTTTTTTACGAAACGATTTATATCAACATCAGCACCAATTACAAGCATAATATCTCCCAATAAAATCTTATCACTTGCTTGAGGTGATACGATAATATCAGCACCACGCTTAATCCCTACGATGTTAATTCCATATTTAGCTCGAATATCTAAATCCATAATCGAATATCCAGCAATAGCATCATTCGCCTTTAATTCCATAATAGAGTGTTCATCTGAAAGCTCTAAATAATCTAGTACTGTATTCGATAGCATATTATTGGCAATACGAATACCCATATCTCTTTCAGGATGGACTACAAAGTCGGCACCAATTTTCCGCAATACCTTCTCATGGTAATCATTTTGAGCCTTTACTGTAATTTGCTCAACACCAATTTCTTTTAAAATAATGGTTGTTAAAATACTTGCTTGAATATCTTCCCCAATTGCTACAATCACATGTTCGAAATTACGAATACCTAATGAATTTAGAACCGATTCATCTGTTGAATCTGCAATGACGGCTTGTGTAGCAATAGAAGCAAATTCGTCTACACGCTCTGAGGAATGGTCGATTGCCATCACTTGAGCACCCTGACTCATTAATTCACGAACAATACTTCCCCCAAAACGTCCAAGCCCAATGACCGCAAACTCTTTTTTCATCATAAAAAATCCCTCCGAAAACTACTATACCATCATTGTAGCGTATTCTTATCGATATGTATTGTCAAAACAAGACGCTATTCTTCATTGTTGGACAACGCTGCAAACATAAAAAAGACGAGGACCTAAATCCCCGTCATCACTTACTATAATTATTCAGCGTTACGCATTTCGTCTAGTACGCGATTTACACGTTTTTCTAACATTTTCATACCGCTACCACCAGCTTGCATATGACGCAGCTGACCATCTTTATCGAACACAAAATAAGCCGGTACATATTGGTTTTCAAAAGCATCCGTTAACTTCATTTCGCTATCAACAAAGATTGGTTGCGCAATGTCATGCTCAGCCGCTACTGCCTTAATCGTCTCTAAATCAGTATCTGCTTCAGAACGTGGCATATGTACTGCTACAACATTTAGCTCATCTTTATATTGATCACGGAAATTATTAACATCTGGCATAGCTTCTTTACATAAATGACAGCTCACTGACCAGAAATGGATTAATGTTGGTTTTTTGCCTACTAGTTCTGCTTTTGTTACTTCACCATTTAACCAAGTTGTTGCGCCAACTAGTTCTGGCATTTGTTCACGAAGTTTCATGAAAAATCCTCCTCTATTAAATCGTTGTTCTTTAGAGGCATTAAATGTTGGGTAAAACTCCCAAAATTCTATTGCCATCTAAGATAAAGTAAATTAGCACTCGCCACTTCACTTAAAAGTCCCCACAAGCATGTCGTGGGGACTCTTTATTTGTTACATCATGACGCAACTCTATTTTATTATAGAGTTGCTTGACCTGGACGCCAGTTTGCTGGGCAAAGACCGCCAGTTTGTAATGCTTGAAGTACACGTAACGTTTCATCCACATCACGGCCGATGTTATTATCGAATACTGTTTGGTATTTTAATTCACCTTCTGGATTAATGATGAATAAACCACGTAGCGCGATACCTTCTTCTTCAATTAACACACCATAATCTTTAGATACTTGGTGGTTTGTATCCGCAGCTAATGGATATTTTAATTCACCAAGGCCATTTTGAGTGCGGTCTGTATTAATCCACGCTAAGTGAGTGTGGATTGTATCAGTAGAAACACCAATTACTTCTGCATCTAAGTCTTCGAACTCGTCATAACGATCGCTCATTGCAGTGATTTCTGTTGGACATACAAATGTGAAGTCCATTGGATAGAAGAAAAGTACTGTCCATTTATCTTGTGCTTTAATATCTTCTAATGATACTTTACCAAATGATTTGTCTGAAAGTACTGCTTCCATTGTAAAGTCAGGTGCTTGTTTACCTACCATGCGTTCTGCCATAATAAATCCCTCCGAATAAATATGTAGTTTATATATTCCATTCGCACAAGCGAACTCGTCTTCTACGATAGCAGAGTAAACGTAGTTTTTCAAACAAGTAAGCTCCGCCCAATTATCCGATTGAAGTGAGTCGACAAAAAATCGTCAAATCCAAAATCGGACTTTCTGCCACATCCTATTTATTAGCTATTTTTGACAACTATATTCTCCTTTATACAATTTTTTTCTCCACTACATTTATGACCCTTTTTTTAACTTTTTACAGCGATTTTTTTCATAAAAACGATTGCAAATTTTTATTTATTATGTATAATTGTAATGGTTTTAGTAAACTAAAAGTTTCGTTAAAGTAAACTTCATATTTCAAAAGTTTATGATTGCTAAACTTCTTCTAGGAGGGAAAAGATGCAAATAGGGGCAAAAATTAAAGCGCTTCGTTTAAAAAAAGGTCTTACCCAAGAGGAACTTGGAGAACGTACAGATTTAAGTAAGGGCTATATTTCCCAATTAGAACGTGATTTAAATTCACCTTCTATTGAAACACTTTTTTCAATATTAGAAGTGTTAGGATCAACACCTAAGGAATTTTTTGATGATGAATCACCTGAACAAAAGGTTGTTTATACAGAGGAAGATCAGTCCGTCTTTACGGATGAAGAAAAAAAATACGAAATTCAATGGCTCATCCCTACATCCAACGAAAAAGAAATGGAGCCTATTTTCTTAACATTTGAAGCCAATGGCGAATTCAAGCAATTTGAGCCATCACTTTCGGAAACATTTATTTATGTAGTGAAAGGGCGTATTCGTCTCGTTTTAGGGAATGAACAATATATCGCGAGTGAAGGCAATGCTCTTTATTTTGACGCGACAGACCATCATCAAATTTTTAATGCACATGCTGCTGAAACGAAAATTTTACTCGTTGCAACGGATTCATATTTATAGCTTAAGGAGGCACATCAATGACAATGAATTCCATTATCCGTTTTGAAAATGTATCCAAGTCTTATAGTGACGGAACAGTTGTCTTAAAGAATATTAACTTGGAGCTTGAAAAGGGCAAATTTTATACTCTCCTTGGCCCATCTGGTTGTGGAAAAACAACTATTTTACGAATTATTGCTGGTTTCACAGAACCTACAACAGGAGATGTGTTTTTCCATGATAAAAAAATAAATTCTGTTCCTGCCAATGAACGTCAGGTGAATACTGTTTTTCAAGATTATGCGCTGTTCCCTCATTTAAATGTATTTGAAAATGTCGCATTCGGACTGCGTATTAAGAAGTTACCTGAAAAGGAAATTAAAGAACGAGTTGCGGAGGCATTAAAATTTGTCAATTTAGCAGGCTATGGCAATCGTGAAATCTCCGAAATGTCTGGTGGTCAACGTCAGCGTGTAGCGATTGCACGTGCTATTGTTAACGACCCTGAAGTAATTTTACTGGATGAACCACTTTCAGCATTAGACTTAAAATTACGTACAGAAATGCAATACGAATTGCGAGAATTACAGCAACGTCTTGGCAAAACTTTTGTTTTCGTTACTCATGATCAGGAAGAAGCACTTGCTATGAGTGATGAAATTTTTGTCTTAAGTGAGGGACAAATTCAACAATCTGGTACACCAGTAGATATTTATGATGAACCTATTAATCGCTTCGTGGCAGATTTCATCGGTGAATCCAATATAGTGCCTGGTGTCATGATTGAAGATTTCAAGGTTGAATTTGCGGGTAAGATTTTCGAATGTGTTGACCAAGGTATGAAACCCAATGAGAAAATTGATATCGTTATACGCCCTGAGGATTTAGAAATGACGACTATTGATAAAGGTAAACTTGTGGTTAAAGTAGATACACAATTATTCCGTGGCGTCCATTATGAGCTATCTACGTATGATAAAGATGGCAATGAATGGCTAGTCCATTCGTTGAAAAAAGCTGAAGTAGGGACAGAAATTGGCTTAGACTTTGATCCAGAGGCGATTCATGTAATGCGCTTAAATGAAACAGAGGAAGAGTTTGATAAACGATTAGAATCGTACGGAGACGACGAAGATGCAAGCTAAAACATCAAAATCAGCGTTATTTCCATATGTTTTATGGATTGCTCTTTTTGTTATCGCGCCTATTGCACTCGTGGTTTATTATTCCCTACTCGATTTACATGGCAATTTCACGCTCGATAATTATAAAGCGTTCTTCACTTCTGTTTATTTAAAAATGACATTAAGCTCGTTTTGGTATGCATTTTTAATTACATTCTTTACATTATTAATTTCATATCCAACTGCTTACTTTTTAACAAAAACGAAACACAAGCAGCTTTGGTTATTGCTTATTATTATTCCTTCATGGATTAATTTATTGTTAAAAACATATGCCTTTATCGGTATCTTTGGTTTATACGGGCCGATCAATGCATTTATCGAAGTGTTTGGCTTTGACCCAAAGCAAATGCTCTTTACAGATATTAGCTTTGTTTTTGTATCCGTGTATATTTTTATTCCGTTTATGATTTTACCGATCTTTAACTCTTTAGATCGTTTAAATCCAACACTTATTTATGCGTCTCGTGATTTAGGCGCATCTGCTTTTACAACATTCCGTCGCGTTGTTTTACCATTGACAATGGATGGTGTTAAATCAGGTATTCAGGTTGTCTTTATCCCTGCTCTATCACTTTTCATGATTACTCGCTTAATTGCAGGAAATCGTGTTATCACCCTTGGTACAGCGATTGAGCAGCAATTCCTTGTGACACAAAATTGGGGAATGGGTTCAACTATTGCCGTGTTCTTAATTTTATTTATGGTAATCATTATGCTTATTACGGGACAAAAAGATAAAGGAGGTCGCGTGCGATGAACAAACTTTCTGCATCAGCCAAAGTCTATTTAACGATTGTTTTTATCGTTCTGTATGCACCCATTCTCTATTTAATCTTTTACTCGTTCAATAGTGGTGGCTCCATGAATAACTTTGAGTCCTTTACTTTAGAGCATTATCAGGCTGTTTTTGAAGATTCAAGGCTACTTGTTATTTTAATTAATACCGTTATCGTAGCATTACTTTCAGCTCTAATTTCTACTATTATTGGAACGTTAGGAGCAATCGGTATTGTAACAGTCAAGGATTCAAAAATGCGTAATACATTATTGTCCTTAAACAATGTTTTAATTGTCAGTCCAGATGTCATCATTGGTGCAAGCTTTTTAATCTTATTTACAATGGTGGGCATTAAATTAGGCTTTGCTTCAGTATTATTAGCACACGTAGCGTTTAGTGTACCAATTGTAGTGTTAATGGTTTTACCTAAATTGTTAGAAATGAATAAATCACTAATTGATGCAGCATTAGATTTAGGAGCAACCAAAAAGGATGTTATGATGCGTGTCATTTTACCATATATTCAGCCAGGTATTTTTGCAGGTTTCTTCCTAGCTCTTACGTATTCCTTAGATGATTTTGCTGTGACATTTTTCGTAACCGGCAATGGCTTCAGTACATTATCGGTAGAAATCTACTCGATGGCTCGCGCGGGAATATCTCTAACAGTTAACGCTATTTCTGGTTTAGTATTCTTTGTAACAGTTATCGTTGTGATTGGCTATTACTTCATTACAAGTCGCACAAGCAAAAGAACGGAGGGACAACAATGAAGTCATTAATTCAAGCGACCATCGCTATACTAGTTGTTTCTGCCCTTTTATTTTATGCTGCTGATGCCTTAAGTGCTGGTGGAGGTAAGAGTGGAAAAGACACTTTAACCATCTTTAACTGGGGAGAGTATATTGATCCTGATCTATTGAAAGAGTTTGAAAAAGAAACAGGTATTCATGTCATTTACGAAACATTTGACTCCAATGAAGCTATGATGACTAAAATACAGCAAGGTGGTACAGCGTACGATATTGCTGTCCCTTCTGAGTATATGATTGAAAAAATGAAGGAAGATAATTTATTGATTCCTTTAGACAAAGCGAAAATCCCGAATTTTAAAAATATAGATCCATACTTTTTAGATTTACCATTCGATGATAACAATCAATATTCAGTTCCTTACTTCTGGGGAACAGTAGGAATTGTTTATAATCCAAAGCTAGTTGGGAACTTAGATTTCTCCTCTTGGGACGATTTATGGGACCCTTCATTAAAAAGAAAAGTATTTTTAGTAGACGGTGCTCGCGAAGTGATTGGAATGGGTTTAAATAGTCTTGGACACTCCTTGAACTCATTGGATAACGATGAACTGCGTGCAGCAACTGACAAGTTGATCACACTTGCGCCAAACGTAAAAGCGATCATTGGGGATGAAATTACGCCATTAATGATCAATAATGAAGCAACAGTGGCCCTCACTTGGTCTGGTCAGGCAGCGGACATGATGTCTGAAAATGAAGAGTTGGACTTTGCTGTTCCTGAAGAGGGTTCCAATTTATGGTTCGATAATATGGTTATTCCAAAAACCTCAAAAAATATTGATGGTGCACATGCCTTTATCAATTTTATGCTAAGCGCTGAATCTGGTGCTCAAAATGCCGATTATGTTGGCTATTCGACGCCTAATATCGCTGCCATGGACTTAATGGACCCAGAAGTAGTTTCTGATGAACGCTATTACCCTTCTGAAGAGCAACGTGATACATTAGAGGTCTACAAAAACTTAGGCCCAGATTACTTAGGTAAATATAATGAACTGTTTTTAGAATTTAAAATGAGTATTCGATAATTTATAAGAGCGAATTGGTCTAAAACCAATTCGCTCTTTTTATGTAAGCATTCATTTGTATTACTATATTTAAAGAGCATTTCTACTAGTAGCCTGTGGTAACATTATTCACTCTTACCCGCGCTATTTCATTTCAATATAGTTGTTTCTAGCAAAAAGCAATTCGTCCTCACTCTACACCCCTAACTATTCTTTTTTATTACACAATGATCTGAAGCCTTCCAAGAAAAAAGCTTTTCTAAAAAACCATTCTAACGATCGAACCAGTTACAGCAATCTCAACTATTAGCCAGCCATAATTCTTTATGATAGACTGTACTATATTTGATTACATAAAGGGGGTTTTTCGATGACCCAGCAGAAGTCCAATAAGGCGGCTTTGTATATTTTAATGTTTAACATGTTTATCGCAATGGGGAGTATTGGAATTATTATTCCTGTAATGCCGGAATATTTAAGAATATTTGGAGCAGCAGGACAAGTTCTAGGCATGCTTATTGCAACGTTCGCCTTGGCACAATTCGTATTTTCTCCAATTGCTGGGAATCTTTCTGACCTGTATGGGCGGAAAAATTTAATTATTTTCGGTCTTATACTAACAGGACTTGCACAAATCGGTTTTGGCCTTTCTACAGATGTTTGGATGCTCTTTTTGGCACGCTTTTTAGGTGGCCTTGGCTCTGCATTTGTTGCACCTCCTATTATGGCTTTTGTAGCAGACGTGACAACTTATAAAGAACGCGGAAAAGGAATGAGTATGTTAGGAGCTGCGATGTCATTCGGCTTTATGATTGGCCCTGGAATTGGTGGTTTCCTCGCAAAGGTTAGCTTACATTTTCCATTTTTCATGGCGGGAGCTGCCGCCATTTTAGCGTCTATTTTATCGTACTTTTTATTACCATCTACAAAGCCAATAACTGCGCAAAATAGACAAAAGCAAGATAATCTGGTGAAACAGATGGCTCGCTCTGTACATATGCCTTATTTTGTTATGTTAATTATTATGATGGTATTCTCATTTGGGATTGCTAACTTCCAAACAACCTTATCACTATTTGTGACAGAAAAATTTAATTACTCACCTGGCGATATTGCCACCATTCTAGTGGTTGGTGGAGCATTTGGGGTAATTGTACAGATGTTTATCATAACGCCACTCTTTAAACGCTTTGGTGAAATGAAAGTAGTTTTGGTCAATTTATTTATTGCTTCCGTTGCTATTTTCTTAATATTATTTGTTTCAGGTTTTGCACTAATATTAGTTGTAGCAACCATCTTCTCTACGGCAACAACGTTAATTCGTCCAGCTGTTAATACACTCATCTCCAAACTTGCTGGAACAGAGCAAGGGTTTGCAGCCGGCTTGAATAATGCCTATATGAGCCTTGGAAATATGATCGGACCCGCTTTGGCTGGTTTCTTATTTGACTGGAATATGAACAGTCCTTATATTTTTGGTGCAATTATCTTATTAGCTTGCTTCTTCCTTGCCCTAATTTGGACATTGAAAAAGGCGCCACAGCTTATGCATCCAGATTCACACTAATCGTCAAAGCTTATTGACTATTGATTGTAGTATGTTACACTTCTAAAAAATAGAAAAATACTTACCACTAGGGGAGTCTTTTAAAGGCTGAGACGTATATGGTTATATACGGACCCTTCGAACCTGATCTAGTTCATGCTAGCGGAGGGAAGTGGCGCTTCTTGCTATTTTCAGTGTATAAGCAAGGCCGCTTCCTGTCGTTTGAAGGAAGCGGCTTTTTTCATGTTTCTAGTGGCTAAAACGAAAAGGAGCGCACTATCATGTCTATTCGTAAATTAACAATTATGGCTTTATTAGTAGCGATTGCCGTTGCAGGTTCTACGTTTATCTCCATTCCAACTGGGATTGCTCGTGCCTACCCTGTGCAGCATGCTATTAACGTAGTAGGAGCCATTATACTTGGACCCGTACCTACAGTGGTAGTTGCCTTTATTACGGCTATCATTCGTATCCTTACAGGAACAGGCTCTCTCTTAGCCATTCCTGGTAGTATTATTGGTGCATTATGCGCGGGGCTTGCCTATAAATATAGCAGTAAAATGTGGTTAGCTGGTGTGGGTGAAGTGATTGGCACGGGTCTTCTCGCATCGCTTGTAGCAGTTCCCTATGCAATGTTACTTATGGGTACATCCGTAGCGGCCTTATTTTTCATGCCCGCCTTTTTAATATCAAGTACAACTGGAGCAATCTTAGGTATTGTAATAGCTAGCAGTTTGCGTAAAACGGTGCTAGAAAAATATTTTAATCCCACTCTCTTTATTAAATAATGTCGTTGGTATTTCTTAGAGGATTTCTCTCTCCATGTATATACAAAAAGCAGTGCGAAATAATTCGCACTGCTTTCATCTAAATTAAATTATTGACGTTTTTTCATACCCTTTAATAATTGTGCCACATTCGTGTCTTCTGCCTGTACGGAGTGATTCTCTACAAGTTGCTCCTTTTTCTTCGGCTTCGTTAGGAAATTCCAGCCAAAGCGTCTTATTGTAATATCAATAAAGAATAAGAGCATACCTACAAGGAGAAGCCATGTCGCAATGTTTTGACGATCCGCCCCTTGCTTTATAAAGTCACGGAACACTTCTTGTGGTTCTTTTAAAACAGCACCACCAGTTTGTTCGGTTAATTCTTCTATTAATTTATCATTAGCAGGAAGAAGTTCATACTCAGCACTATAGGGAACACTTAATCCTGCCTGATAAATCGTTTCCTTTTCATCAGCGATACGGAAGAAGATTAATCCCGGCTCAGCTTGTACTACAGCTCGCACCTGAGAAGCTGATATAGTTTCAAGCTGTGTGTCTAGCTCTTCACCCGCTTCATTAACCGCAACAATATCTAAAAATGCTGCTTCATTTGTAGGATCTGTAATCATAAAGGATCCATCTGATTCTACTCTTACATCATAGGCAACATCATTATAACTTGGGAGCATTTGTGAAATAAGCGTTTGCCAAAATGTGCCCCAGTCCTGCCATCTTGCCCAGTCGCCTGCCCACTTTCCTGTTGAATCAGAAGTAAACGCAAATGTTTTGCCAAGACCATATTGCCATTGTGCTAACACCGGATCTTCCTTTTCGCTTTCAGCCACGACGGTAGCACCCTGCTTTGCAGTTGTTCCGATATAAGCATTCATTTGTGGAACGCCATTGGCAAATAGCGTATTCCATCCCCCAGCATTATAGAGTATTGGATAGAATGGATTATCCTCAATGTACGTACGAGAAATCATAGCTGTTTCACGAGATAAAATGGAAGGAATAGTTTGCTCATCGATAACATTGTAGAAGCGTCCGCTTCCCATCTCACTCAGAGCTTCCAATAAGTTAGCATCCGCATCTTGACCAATAGCCACTGTCGATAAGGTTATTCCGTTATCTTTTCCTTGTTCAATTAAATCTTCATAATTTCCTGGCTGTGATTGTCCATCCGTTAAAAGAATAATATGCTTACGTTGCAGTTTTATATCTGCTAGGTTTTCATATGCTTTTGCAAGTGAACCATAGATTTCTGTTCCGCCTCCTGGTGTAACAGATAAAATGGTATCCACTGCCTCTTCTTTATTGTTCAAAGGTCCAGTCTCTATAATTTCCCAAGGGCGATCATCAAATGCTATAAATCCTAATGTGTCTTCATCACGAAGCATTTCAACTGAACGTGCTGCCGCTTCCTTTGCAAGTTCTAGCTTGGATCCTGACATACTGCCAGAGCGATCTAGTACAATAACAAGTCCTAGTGAAGGTAATTGTTCTTTCCCCTTAATCTCCATTTCAACAGGTAGTAATGTTTCGATTGGCGTTTTAAAATAACCACCTAAACCAAAGCTATTTTCTCCACCGACCATTGCAAAACCAACACCAAAGTTTTTGACTGCTTGCTCTATCACACTCATTTTCGCCTCACCGACTAAATGTCCTGGTACATTATCAAAAATAATGGCATTATATTGCAAATAACTGGAGAGCTCATTTGGTAAACTTTCAGGTGACTTTACATCATAGGCTATTGATTGCTGGCCAAGTGCCGCCGCGATAGGTGAAGCTGTCTCATAGCCATTCACAATAAGTAAATGTGGTTCGCTTTGTACCATTGTGACACTTGTTAATTTATTGTTTTCAAATATTGCGTCTTGTCCTACTTGAACAACGGCTTCATATTTCACCAGCCCTTCACCAGTCGCCGCGTGTTTATAGGTAAACATATTCGTTCCTTCGGCTAGCTCAACTGCCTCACGATAAATTAGTTCATCATTTTCATATAATAATAGCTCGCCTTGACCAGCTGAAGTTGCATGCACTTCTGTTATCAGTTGTTGCTGTTCACCTACATAGGCCACTTGTGGAGACACAAAGCTTTTTAATGAAACATCATTCACAACAGGTTGACTGAAAGGCACAACATCTACACTAATATTGGAGCCTTTAAACTTCGTGGCGAAATCTAAAGCATTTCCCTTTGTCTCATTGCCATCTGTTATAAGCACAAAGCGTGTTGCTTTTTTCGGATCTATAATACCTGTTGCAAGTTGCAGACTTTGTTCTATATTCGTTTGATCAGTAGCCTTTATTTCCGTAAACTTTGGTACTTCCTTTAATGTTTTAGTCATAATGGCTTCTGTTTGTAATGTTGATGAGAAAGAATACAGCCCTGCAAGCTGTTCATCTTTTTTCGATTGTAAACTTTCCTGTATAAACTGTACCATCTCATCTTCAGTCCCATTCATGGAAGCTGAGCGGTCAACTAGATACACAATTTGTTCTTCTTTTATAGGTAATAAAAGATACGGCCCTGCCAATGCAAAAACTAAACAGCCTACCGCTATCATGCGAATTATAAGTACGATAGCAGGACTCTTTTTTAGTCGCTGTCGTTCTCGCCAATAGGTCCAACCAAAATAGATGAGCAATGGAAGTAATAGCAACAATACTAATGGCATATCAATTCGTAAATCCACGACGTCGTTGCACCTCCCACTCTGAAACAAGTAAAACTAAAATAATAAGAATTAGCCAAGGAACAAAAGAAGCCTTCGAAATCTCAGCCTTTCCGTTATCAGAAATATCCCCTAATGTATAGCTTGTTCCTTGTTCAATGACACGTTCTTGTGCCTGTAATTGTACAATAAAATGTTTTTCTTCATTATTAGAACGCACAAAATAGATGCCTGGTTTTTTTGGCGCAGTTAGCATACCATCCGTAACCAATGATAGAAATTCATCTTCTTGTGAATATACACTCCAGTCTTCCTGCGCTAAAGCTACTACTCTTTGTTCATTTGGTGTGAAAATACCGAGTGAACCAATGGATTCTGATAACTGCTGTTCAGTACTCCATAAGAATAACGGGAAGGATGGATGTAGTGGCCAATCCGTATCTGCAATATCTGCTAAGACGACGATATCACCTTTAGGAGAGCGCTGTATAAAAGGCTGTTCTCCAACAGTAGCGATAGTTTGATAATTTGCAAATCCAGGATACAAGGCGCTAACATAAACATCCTTTAGCTCGCTAAAAGCAAATAAAGCATCACTTTTAGTACTTACTATGCCACTTACCTCTACTTTTTCGGCATCATCACGGCCAAATAACACAAGAGGTTTATCCATCTTTTCCAGCAATTCAGCTTGATTAGTGATCACCGTAGCCTCCTGATTGTCTACTACTTGTAAAGGCGGAACGATTTTCACACCAGTACTTACAGATTGAAACCCTTTTTGAATCATTTGATGCATGCCCTGATCAACCACAATTTTTGAAGTAGCTGTTTGTAGTAAGACGGTTTGTTGATTATCTACTGCATAATCATCTTGCGTATCAATAATCGCTGTCATTGATTTTTCTAAAGGTAATTCCTTGAAGGTTTTCGTTATTGCTTCCTTTGGAGGCACAGCGATATTCTCAGCTATCAACTCTTTACCCTCTGCATTTTGTAATGCTAGTGTGACCTTTTGCTCAATGTCTGTATCATTATGAAGCTGCACAAGCGCCATTGTTGCCTGTCCATCTGTTGTTGCAGCAAATCTAGTAATAGCAATATTTGTTAAGTCTTTCGCAGCACCTCTTACTAGCCATTTAACGGAGTCCTTGTTCATAGGTAGTTGTTTTTTATCTAGTGTATCTGTAAATACATAGATTGAAGTCGGTGTATCTCCAACAAATGCTTGAGCCACATCAAGCGCCTTATCCATTTCTGCCGTTTCATAGGTTACTTGTAAGTCTTTAATACCTTTTTCGATATCTTTAACATTTGTCTCTTGCTGTAAAATCGCTTTTGGTGCTGAACCAGTCGTAATTAACGTGACCGGTCTCCCATCTAATTCATCTATAAGCGTCAGCATTTCCTGTTTATGTGTATCAAAGGTAGATTGCCCTTTACCAGCTAACATTGTTGCAGAAGTATCAACAATAAATATAGTTTGCTCACCAACAATCGTTGATTTTTTCATATAGGGATTCATAAGTGCCAGCACAAGGAAAAGTAATGCTAGTAACTGTAAATAAAGTAGGGCGTTCTTTTGCAAATGCTTTAAATAAGGAGATACTCGTGTTTCCTGCATAATCTCAGACCAGAAAAGTGTTGAAGAAACCGTCTGATCTGTATATTTTTTTCGAAAGAAATAATAGAGTAGGACAATGACCGGGATGATGGCCGTCCAGCTAAATATAATTTGACTAAAGCCCAATACGGCTCACCTCACCTAATCCAATGTGCTTTTAATAATTGCTGAAAGATTGCCTGTTGCAAACCATCTTCCACCTTCAATTGTAATTTCCGAATGCCGAAACGACGGCAAATGGCTTCAAACTCTTCTTCATGTAATAAACGTCTTGCATGATAGGTTTCTAGAACTTTAGTGGACATTGTCACATTGACTTCCTTACCTGTTTCACGATCAAGAAGACGAACATCCCCCGAATAGTTTGGTGATAGCTCTTCCTGCGTCACAATTTGTAAAATACGGACATCACCAGCATAGCGTGGTAGCCTTTTTAAAAGTTGCTCCCATTCCACGATTGACTCCAGTCCATCTGTCACAATAAATAACACTGTACTATCCTTTGGTAAAGCTTTTAAGGCACCCTGTGCAAAAGGATTCGAATAACTCGCTTCCTCTATATCTGTCACTATTTGTAAAAATGCTCGGCGATACATGGCGCCCTTCCGACGAAACGGTGGCTTTGCTTCATCCTGTAAAAATGAAAAAGATAAACGATCGTCTCGTCCAAGGACCATTAAACCAAGGGATGCCACAATTTGACGAGCAAAAATCCACTTTGCATCTGTTCCCATAGATTTTGTGGTATCGAGTAGAATGTGTACGCGCATTTCTTGTTCATCTAAAAATCTTTTAATAAAGTATTTATCCGTTCTGGCAAAGACGTTCCAATCCACTTGTCGTACATCATCACCTAAATGATATTCTCGAAAATCCGAAAAATCGAGGGAAGCCCCAAAGCGCTGTGAACGATGCGAGCCTTTATGCTGCCCGCGTAGTTTGGAGGCAGTCGCTATTTGAAAACGACTGATTTTCGCTAACCAGTCTTCGGGCAATAAGTAGTTGGCTGTCACTTGCTAACACCTTGCTGAACTTTTTCTAAAATAACATCAATGACATCATCTGCTGTCTTTCCTGAAGCCTCCCCTTCATAGTTCAACAGCATCCGATGACGTAATACAGGCTTAGCAACAGATTTAATATCCGCTACTGAAACGTGGAACCGACCATTCATCAACGCTCTAGCTTTAGCCAATTTTATTAAACTTTGCAAACCACGAGGTCCACTGCCATACATTGCATATTGCTTGACCTCGTCCAGAGCATCGGCTCTTTCTGGGTGCGTTGCCACTACTAAATCAGTTGCAAATTCCAGCATTTCATCGGCAACCAGCACTTCTTTCACCATTTGCTGTGCTTCTATTAGAGCCTCAGTATTCATCAGTTTTTGTAAGCCAATTTCCTGAGCACCTGTTGTTCGTTTCATAATTTCCATTAGTTCATTTTTTTCCGGATAGGGGACAAGAATTTTACAAAGGAAACGGTCCATCTGTGCTTCCGGTAACGGATATGTCCCTTCCATTTCAATAGGATTTTGCGTTGCTAACACGAAAAATGGTCTCGCCATTTTTTTTGTATCTCCCAAAATCGTTACCGTTTTTTCTCCCATTGCCTCTAACAAAGCACTTTGAGTCTTCGGTGTAGCACGATTTATCTCATCTGCTAACACCATCTGACTAAAGATCGGACCAGGCTGAAACGTAAATTGTTGCTTACCATCTGGGGTACGTTCAATCATACTTGTCCCAGTTATATCAGCTGGCATAAGATCTGGTGTGAATTGTATACGTGAAAACGACAAGTCAAGAACTTCAGAAATTGTACGGATTAACATCGTCTTCCCTAAACCTGGTAAACCTTCTAATAATGCATGACCATCTGCTAGTACAGCATATAAAGTATAATCAATCGCATCCTCTTGCCCTACGATAAAGCGATGGATTTCATCTTTTACTTGTTGTAATTTTGTACTCATTTCTACATACTGTTGCTCTGTAAATGCCATTTCATTTCCTCCTACTGCGACTCAATTGACGTGAAATAAGATTGCACGACATTTTGTAAATCCTTCGGTAATTGTAAACGCTCTGAGCTTTCTAAATAGCTTTCTTTATAGGAGCCAATTACTTCTTCATACGGTCGAATGGTGCCCTTTGTTATCGGACCATTCCCCTGTTGCTCAGAGACATTGGAACCATCTCCCAATGCGCCCCCATCCACGGATGTCTCGTTTGACCCACCAAGCCGATTCGGTGTCGTCAATAAATCGCGACCACCTTGACCTCTGCCTGCGCCTTGACCCTGTCCTTGGCCTTGACCTTGACCTTGACCTTGGCCTTGACCCTGTCCTTGGCCTTGGCCTTGACCTTGACCCTGTCCTTGGCCTTGATTATTACCATTTTGTTGTTGGGAACCACTTTGAGCATTATTTTGACCAGACTGGCTCGCCTGCCCTTGCTGATTGCTTGGCTGGGAATTCCCGGATGACTGCTGACTACCTTGTTGTTGGTTATTATTTTGATTGTTAGTGCCAGCATTATTAGCACTAGCAATCGCATTTTGTAAGGAATTACTTGCTGGTTTACCAAGTTTACTCATAGCTGTTTGTGTGGCATTTGCATTTTGTGTGAGATTTTGCTGCATTTGAGCAAGTTCCTTCAATTGTTCAACTTCTGCTTTCGATAAGCCTTGTTCGTCGGTAACACCGTCTTGACTTGCCGTTTGCTTATCCTTTAGTTGCTGCTCCTTAAGAGCAAGTTCTTTTTGCTTCTTCACCACTTCGCGCAGTGCTTCTTCAGCTGTTTCTGCTTCCTTAAGCGTGTTCTGAAGCTCTTGCAATTGCTCTTTCACTTCTTTTGTCTGTGCTTTTTTCTCTAGCTCTGCAACTTCCTTCTTCATATCGTCGATTACAGCTTGCTCTTTTTCAACTTCTATCGCTTCAATTTGAGTCGCCGCTGGGAACATATAAAGGATTGCTAGGACGACAGCAGTGCCAAATAGTCCAATAAACGCCTTTGGTCGAAACAAATTTTTCTTCCGAGCCTTAAAGCTTATGAAAGCCTGTTCAACATTTTGTATCGCCTTTAATAATAATGCTTGAACAAGTGGGTCCTGATCGTTTTTCAATGATAAAGCTGTAACCAACTCATTATGTGAAAAATAATGATCCAATGTATGCATAGCTTCTTTCTCTTTGACACGTCTCCACCAGATATAAACTATCGTTGCAATCATAAGCATAACAAAGACAGTCAACGCAATTTGGCGATAATAGGGCCAGACAAATAATCTTGAAATAAGAACGAGAGAAGCACTCGAAAGCAATGCCAAAAACAGACCATATTGTGCAATAGGGATGCTTTTTTCAAGTGTTAAACTCGACTTTGCACGCTGAATATATTTTCGTAATTGCTTACGCCGCTCCATAATAATTCCTCCTCATCGGTTACTTTTCATGTTGGCACGTAATTTTTTTATCGCAATTGTTAAACAAAGTACAATAATCAATACATAAGCGATTAAATAAGTAATCCACACAGGTAGTTCCACTCCTGAAAGCTCAGCTAACGCATTGCCCATCTCAGGTGAAATCAGCGTCAGCATTAGGGCACCCGGATTAATTGAAGCCCAAAAATAAGTCATAAAGGAGGTACTTGCGCCAACAGCATTACCCATTTGATGGAAAGCCATTGTTAAAAAGAAGAAGAATGCTGTAATCCCGCCTAAAAAGATAATAGACCCATATGTGGCAATCATGGCAACAATCGTTTTTTTCGTAATCGTTGAAAACATGACACCAATACTACCTATTGCTACAACAGTAACTAAATAGAATAAAAATATAGAAACAAGCTGGGAAGGTGAAACCCCACCAAATAGGAACACTAAACTATATAATGGTAATCCTGCTACGAGCATTAAAACTAGAAATGACACTGATGATAATAATTTTCCAATGACAATTTGTGTGGAGCTTTGTGTCGTTGTTAGCAAAATATTTAAGGTTTGTTTTTCACGCTCACTACTGATAGCTCCTGCTGTTAAGCTTGGTGTAATGAATAGAACTAATGCCATTTGTAAAATCGTTAATACAGCAAACATCATAAAACTTGTTTCTGGTCTAAAGAATCCTTTGCCAGTGAATTCAGTCGTAAGCAATAAAAAGCCTGCAATGAAAATACAAAGTACCGCTAAATAAAACATTAATCCTGAGAAGCTTTTAAAAGAACGGAATCGTAACTTTAACTCTTTCACAAATACTGGATTATAAAATCTTTCCATCATTGACTGTCCGCTCCCTTCGTAATCGCCATAAAGACATCCTCTAAATCTTTTTCTTCCTCACTTAACGCGTAAATTGGTAAATCGGCAAGGATGGCCTTTTTCAGTAATGCTACCTGCTCCGCATCTGTTCCACGATAATTAAAGGCTATTTCTAGACGATGCTCAAGGACATCAATAGACGAAATATGGGGATCTTCTTCTAAATAAGCACGTACTTCGTTAATACGATCTGTTACTTTCATTACAATACGCTTTTCTCCCTGTAGCTGCGCCTGAATGGCTGCGACATTTCCATGTGCAATTAATTTGCCATTATCAATAACGCCAATTTCATCACACATTTCAGCAAGCTCAGGCAAAATATGAGAAGAAATTAAAATGGTTTTACCCATGGACTTTAAATTCCGTAAAATATCTCGCATTTCCACACGAGCGCGAGGGTCTAATCCTGATGCTGGTTCATCTAAAATCAATACTTTAGGATCATGGATAAGTGCACGGGCAAGACATAAACGTTGCTTCATCCCACGCGATAATAAATCTACGTATTCATAACGTTTGCTCGTTAAATTTACAAGTTCTAAAAGCTGCGGAATCAGCACTTGGCGTTCTGCCAGTTGTATACCATAGCTAGCCCCATAAAAATCTAAATATTCATCTACTTTTAGCTGATCATAGACACCAAAGAAATCAGGCATATAACCGATTTGCTTGCGTACTTCTTTCGGTTCCTTGACGACACTTTTACCGTTTATCAACGCATCACCCGATGTCGGTGACAATAATGTCGCTAAAATAGAAAATGTTGTTGATTTACCTGCTCCATTAGCACCAACAAAGCCAAACACGATGCCTTCTTCTAAGGACAAATTTAAATGATCCAATGCCGTAAAGGAGCCATATCTTTTCGTTAAGTCACGAATTTCAATCATTATTTTGCCACTCCCTTCAGCTCTATTTCAGGTAATTTCGTTTGTTCACCAGTTGGATCTGGACCATATTTAATTTCAAGTCGAACTTCACTATCTTGATTAATATAATTTTTAATGTTATCTGTAAATACTTGCTTTGTATCAACTAATGGTTCATACATATTCGTCGCATTATTCCATATCGACAGCTGCATACGCTTAATATCCTTATTAGAAATAGTTAGTTCATTAAGTGATTCCACAGCGTCTATAAATTGATCAGGCATTGCCATTGTTAATTCGTATAAACCATCAGATAGATACCAGTTATTTAATTCCTCATCAATTTTATCGAAGTATCCACTCGCCGATAGTGAGTTTAATGAGTACGTGAAATTATTACGTTTCATTGTAAATGGTCCTGATAGTTCCACTTTCCCTTTAAACGGTTGAACAAGCATTGTAATTGGAGACATATTTGCACTTGTTTCAAGTTCAGCACCTACAATCGCTTGATCTGTCCATGCTGTAAGTATTGGCTGTCTATCATTCTCTACAAGTGGCAATGCTAATGTTTTCATTCTTTCAACACGCATTGGATCTACCTCATCCTTCTGTGATGGGTAACTATAATTATAATTATTAAAAACAGATGGCTTTTGAAGTACCGTTGTCTTCATTTCCTTGTCTACTTGTAAAGTTCCATTTGCTTTAATATCACCCAGTTTTACTTCCTTCACACCAGAAATTAAAGTGACGTCTTTTAATTCAAATGGGAAATTATTTTTTATTGTTCCAGTCAGCTTCTCATTTTTCAACGTTATATCAACATCCATTTTGCCAATATTTTGAGCAGATGTTTTCCCTCCAAATGATTGAACAGACCAATAATTTAAATCACGTAATGTTAACGTTGAACCGTTGGCATTTTCTTTAATATAAGAAGATTCATGTAAATCACCCACTGTACCGGTGAAATTATTATAATTTCTCATCGCAACAGCAGTTGTGTTTTTATCCGTATTGACGACAAAATCCCCGCTACGATTTGTTAAGATTGATTCAACATAATACCCATTCAAACTACTATCCTCATTGACCTTATAAAATGCGGATTGTTGTACTTGTGGCTGAACAATCCGATCTTTTGCTCCAACAATGAAAAGACCAATAGAAAGAATGATCGAGAACACTGGAATAATCCACCATGCATGCTCACGTTTGTCTACCTTTTTCAGGACAAAATAAAGAACTGGGCCAATGATGATAATATAAAGAATAATGACGATAAGCATATAGCTTACTGAAACTTCAAAGGACGGGAATAATTCATTTATGTTACGAAGCTCATAAGAAATTTGATCGAGTGGGGATTGTCCCTGACTCATCATTCCTTGCTGTGAAATACTTTGAATATCAATCAGTTTTGCTAGAAGGGCTGCATAGCCATCCATTGATGCGAGCGGCTGATCTCCTAAAGAAAAGGCCGTTTGAATGATTTCGCCACTGCCAACTTTTTTCTTTGAGGCTAGTACTATATTATTCTCCGTTAATACTGGTAAACTTCCTTCATGATTAGTAGCTGTATGAATCGAAATAGGCTGCGTAAAAATACCACCGCCCGATAATTTTGTTAATGTTTCTGCAGAGATAGCTGTCATCTCTTGTGATAATGACATTGGTAAATATTCTTTAAGTACCCCTGCTGTGGCATCTACTTGATCAGTAGCACCTAAAAGTAATGTACCCCCATCTTGTACCCATTTCAGCAATGCCTCTTGTTGTTTTTGTGCCAAATCGGCTATTGCTACTTCATCTACGACGATGACGTTTGCCATGGCAAGTCCTTGTTCATCCTCTGGGAATGTATAATCCTTTAATTGATTAATATTAAATATTTCCACATTGTTTTGAGGAACAAATGAGGATAAACGTAATAGTGCTGATAGTCGATCACTTTTATCTGTTAATGTATAGACAAATGTTGATGTAGGATCTAAAAAATTAGATTGTAGGCGCTTGGTCCCCTTATAGGCAATCTTTTTCCCCTTTTCAATATTCCCTTCATAAAAGGCAAATAAATCTGCGTCCGAATATCCATTGTCAGCTAAACCATCTAGATAGAAGGTAAATGTCTTCTCTTCTCCTGCTGCTATATCAATTGGAACGACAAGTGCGGATGCTGCTTCATAAGAATTGGAAGAATTTATTGCCATATCTCCTGAAAAATCTGCACCGTTATTTTTCACTGTCACTTGTAATGGCACAACTGATTGATATTTAGCTTTCCCTGAAATACCAGCTGTTGCTTTGACCTCTAATGGTGCAGCAGCTTGTGCCTGTGTAGAAGGCAGCAGAAAGCTCATCATCAGCATAACTAATAAGGTCAGTGCCGTAATTTTTGTCTTTTTCAAAAGCTCAACCCCTTTTTATGTAAGTAGATGGTTACATAATTATACGATTTAAATTGCATTTTGTTCCATTTCTTATGATATCTTCATCAATATTCATAAACTCTTAAGAAATCACTGAGCCAAAACGAAAAGGCAATCCCCTGATAGACTGGAATTGCCTTATTTTTTATTTTGTATAGTCAAACAAACAACGAGCATGGTCTTGCACTACTTCTACAAATGCTTCTACCTGTCGCAATTCAAAAGATGATTCATAGCCAATGAGCCATGTATCGCGTGTAATCCCAAATTCCTTTTCATCGTTTGTTAAAGGTATTTTATGAATTTCATCATGATCATTTAATGTAATGGACGGTAGTATAGCATAGCCTATTCCATTTAAAGCCATCTGTTTACATATTTCAATTTGATCTACTAAAATTTGTTTTCTTGGATTTGAGGCAAAGTGCTGCTGCCACCATTGTTGAATTTCCTGATAATAGTTCGAGTCACTTTTGTATTGAATAAATGGACGATCTGTCGTCAGCACATCTTCAATTGTCTTTACCTCTTTATCCACCAAATAAAGGGTGTCTCTGAAAAGGTGAATCTTTTCCCCTTTCCAATCTACCTGACCTCGTACAATTCCAATATGTGCCTCGCCCTCATAAAGTGCTTTCACAATTTCAGAACTCCAGCCCGTCATAAGAGATATTTTTGCATCGGGATATTTAGATACAAATTCCTTCAGGATTTTAGGCAACCAGTTTTGACCAACAATGGACGCACAGGCAATTTTCAAGGTACCATTTACCTTTGTTGTTAAGGATTGAATCGTTTCAAATATTTCTTCCTTTTTGGCTAGCATTTCCTTTGCATAAGCAATAACCTGTTCACCAGCAGGTGTTGCTGTTAAACCTTTTTGTGAACGAATAAATAATTGTGCATCCCAGTCCTTTTCAATGGTTTGTAAACGTTGAGAAAGGGCTGGTTGGGATAGAAATAAACGTTCAGCTGCTTTTCGCATATTGCGTTCCTCAGCTAAAATTTTTAAAATCTCTGCCTCTGTTGCCATCAATCTGTAAACCTCCAATTACAAGCAAAGAGGGCCTCATGACTTTCATATGAGCTCCCTCTTAAACTACTACTCTTTTTGATAAATATATTTTTTCAATTGCTTTAAAATAACACGTCTTGTTAATATCCCTGCAAAAGTACCATCTTCGTCCACTACACATAAAAATGCGTGGTTAATGACTAAATCCAAAGCACGCTGAAATGTATCTGACAACTTTAATACAGCGATCTCTTTTTCCATAATAGAGTCAACTTTAATATCAGGAAGCTTTTCATACTCAATATGCTCGAGTCCTAGAATCGATTCCGTTATCATTTTCATGCTCAGTAAACCTTGAAGTCGATATTTCAAATCTAATACAGGTATGGATGAATATCCTGTTCGCGTTAGTACAAGTAGTGCGTGTTCAGCACTATTGCCACTTTGTACATGCGCAACTTTTTCAGAGGAAATGATAAAATCACTAATTGGCATTGCTAATAAGTCTTTGCTGTTAGTTGAAATCATGAACTTCTTCTCCTTTTCTGTCCTGGCTGTGCAGAACAGTCCTTCCCTTTCATCATATCACAACTTTTCTATGTCTGACCATGATCAGGACGGGAAGAGTTTTTCAGGAATAACGAATTTTTTGGAGCCATTCAACAAAAACTAAGTACACCCTCAATCAGTTCAGTATTTCACTGATTGAGGATGAGTCATTTCTAATAGCCAACCTTACTCCAGTAATAAAAAATCATAATCCCTAAAAAAAGTAAAAATATTCCGTATACCCATACGATCGGATTGAGCATCGTTGCATACTCTTCGACCGTTTCTGAAATCGGCGTATCCTTTTCAGACTCCCGTTCAGAAGTCATCTTTGCAATTTTCAACGTGGATACAAACGAAATAACAGAAATAATTACGATGGCAATTAGAGCTGGTATTAACCACATACCCATTGTCAAAACTCCTTTCTTTACCCTTAGTATGCGTCAATCCAGCTCTTCATTATGCAAACATTTTTAGAATGGATATTGATTGAGCCACTGACCACCATCTAGTGTCACACATTCTCCATTCATATAGCTTGCCTTATTAGACATCATAAATGTAGCTAAATCAGCTATTTCCTCAGGTGTACCCGTACGTCCTAGTGGTACAGAATCCAGTGTACGCGCAGCAGCTGCTTCAGATTCCCAAAGCTTATCAGCACCACCTGTTCGTTCAATCGGCCCTGGTGCTATCGCATTAACGCGAATACCATACTGTTTCCCCCATTCTACTGCTAATGTTCTCGTCAATGATAATACTCCCGCTTTTGCTGCAGCTGAATGGACCACCCCAGCTCCTGCATTCCAAGCATAAGTAGCAACCATATTCAAAATAGAGCCCTTAATATTGTTTTTAATCCAATATTTACCGACTGCTGAAGAACAGAAGAACGTACCATTTAACACGATATCTACTACCGCCTTCCAACCATTAGGTGTTAAATCCTCAGCATGTACAATGAAATTACCAGCTGCGTTATTAACAAGACCATCAACCTGTCCAAATTTTTCAACAGCAAATGCTAGCATCGCCTCAGCATGTTCTGGTACCCGTACATCCATTTGGAAAGTTTCAATCGTTGAACCAGCCTCTGCAATAAACTTTTTTGCCTCTGCTAAACGTTCTTCGTTGCGCCCTGTTATGACAACATTTGCACCTTCAGCAACAAATTGCTTCGCCATATAAAGACCCATCCCACTTGATCCACCTGTAATTATAATTGTCTTCCCCTGCAACATTCCATTTCCCCCTTTGTTAAAAATGAATCGTTATTCATTAAAATTTTACTATATTTTCTCGAATATGTCATATTAATTCTGCCAATTGCTTTTTATATTTTCTATAAAAATATAAAAGAGCCATCCACATGAATGAATAGCTCGGAAATTTTTTTAGAATTCATAAGTATAAGCTGTATGATATAACTCCATTAGTTCCTCTTTTGTTGGTATCTTTGGATTATTGCTAGGACTACCACTTGCAATTGCGTCTTCAGCCATTTTAGGGATGGCCTTATAATACGCTCCTTCCTCTATCCCCCACTGTTTTAAATTTCCAATATTCATTCGTTTACACATTTCCTTAATGGAAGAAATCGCTAACTGAGCAAGGTCCTCTTGTGATAGTGTTCCATTCTTTTCATGAAAGAACTGGCCTAAAACTGCTAACCGATCTATACAAGCTTCTTTAGAAAATTCTAAAACCGCTGGTAAAAGCATCGCATTGGAAATACCATGGGGTACGTGGAATAACGCACCTATTGGACGAGACATTCCATGTACTAATGCAACCGAGGCATTAGAAAAAGATAGACCTGCCTGCATGGAACCTAATGACATAGCTTCTCTCGCATCTACATCATCCCCTTGCTCATAAACTCTCAAAATATTATGGACGATTAAATCCATGGCAGAAAGAGCAAGTACATTTGAATATGGATGGGCTAAACGGGACAAATAACTTTCAATGGCATGGCTTAAGGCATCAATCCCTGTAGCTGCAGTAATCGCAGGTGGTGATGTAATCGTTAAAATAGGATCAACAATGGCAACCGTTGGCATAAAGGCAGGCTGCTTAATCATCATTTTGACTTCACTCTTTGTATTGGTAATAACAGTGGCATCTGTTGCCTCTGAACCTGTTCCAGCTGTCGTTGGAATAGCAATATGTGGAATTGGCACTTGCTCTGCCACTTTTGCCATTTTCATATAATCTCCTATGTAGCCACCGTTCGTAGCCACCACTACAATTGCCTTTGCTGTGTCAATACAGCTTCCACCTCCAACAGAAATGATAACATCACAACCTTCCTGCTGAAGAAGATGTAGCCCTTCCTCCACATACGTGTCATCCGGTTCAGTTACTACTCCTAAGTATTGAACCGCTTCTATTCCATATGTGTTTAACAAGCTTCTACATTGCTTCACAAAGCCTAAGCTGTCCATAATTGGATCGCTAATAATAAGAGCTTTAGTGCCGAGTTTTTTCGCATACTCGCCCACCTCTTCAAAGGAATCACGCCCATACACAATCGTTCCAGGTGAATGAACGGTAAAGTTTGTTTTTGTTTGAATCATCTTTTTCCCTCCTACACTATTGAGCTGTATAGCCACCATCTAAAAGAATAGCTTGACCCGTTAATCCTTTAGCTATATCACTCGCCAAATATAATGCAAGCCCTGTAACTTCCGATACATCCAGTAAGCGTTTTTGAGGTACAAGTGGATAGAGCACCTCTTCAAGTACTTCTTCTACTTGAATTCCTCTAGTTTTCGCTAAATCTTTAAATTGATGGCGCACTAGTTCGGTATCAACATATCCTGGACAAATCGCATTTACCGTAATTCCATCCTTTGCTACTTCCAGCGCAGCTACCTTCGTTAAACCAATGACTCCATGCTTTGCCGCATTGTAACCTGCCTTTCCTGCAAATCCAATCACACCATTAATGGAGGCCATATTGATAATACGACCAAATTGATTTTTCTTCATATGAGGTAATACATATTTCATCGCAATAAATGGTACAACGACCATTACTTTTTGCATGTCTTCAAAAATTTCCGTCTTAAAGTCTTCAATAAGGGAGACATGTTGAAATCCTGCATTATTAATTAAAATATCTAACGTTGTAAAGCGATCGATTGTCCATTCAATTGCCTCTCGTATGGCTTCTTCATCTGTCACATCACATGTATAAGCCATTAAGGAAGGATTGTTTTCAACAGCCTCTTTTAAAAGCTGTTCATTTTTATCCGTAATTACGACATTGGCTCCTTGCTCGGTAAATGCTTGTGCCATGGAAAGACCAATACCACGGGCTGCTCCTGTAATGAACACTGTTTTTCCTTGCATACAACATTCCTCCTACATCCCTATTGAAAATAATATAATGGCAATTATTGTACCGATGGTTGGAATAATAACCGTCAACGCTCCAAATGGCATATAGGCGTCCTTATGCTTTTCATTACAGACTGAATTAATGGTAGTGACAACATAACCACCATGTGGCAAAGAATCAAGTGATCCTGATGCAATGGCAATTGTCCGATGCAGTGCCTCTGTATCTACCCCCATGTCAATATAGTGAGGTGCAAGCAAAGGCATCGCAATTGTTTGACCACCCGATGCTGAACCTGTTAAACCTGCTATGACAGCAATTGCTAGAGCTCCCCCAATTAATGGACTGCCAGGAATATTTGTCATGACATCTACCGTAGCTAAAAAGGATGGCGTTGCTTTTACGACACCACCAAACCCTACTACAGCCGCTGTATTAGCAATGGCAATAATGGCACCCATTGCTCCCGCTGCTAATGTCGTTCCAACGGATTTGGCATACTTGTAACTCACTAAATAGGCGACAATACAACCACTTGTCAAAGCGACAATTAAAGCAGAAGTTCCAAGCGAATTATGGAAAGCAAAAGAAATCACTAAAACGACTAGTAATGGTATTAGACTAAGAAGTGGGCTAGGAAGCTTCCGCGTTTCATCAATTACTGGATCTGTTGAGCGTTCAATAAATATTTCCCCATTGTTCACAGCTCGTTTAATCATCCAATTCAGCCAAAGTGAACCACCAACAGCCATAAAAATAGCGACAACAATACTAACTTGCCAACCTGCATAGGGTGTCGTTCCAAGGTATTGAATTGGAATCCAATTTTGAATTTCAGGTGAGCCAGCTGACGTCATCGTAAAAGTGACCGAGCCTAGACCAAGTGCAGCGGGGATAAAGCGTCGTGGAAAGTTCGCTTGTTTGAATAAACTGATGGCCATCGGATAAACAGAAAATGCAACGATAAAAACAGAAACACCCCCATATGTGAGGACCGCTGCGGCTAATACAACCGCATATGTTGCATATTTCACCCCGATTTTTTCAACAATCCATTTAGAAACACTATCAGCTGCTCCCGTATCCTCCATAACTTTCCCAAAAATAGCACCTGCCATAAACATTAAATACCAAGAACCAACGAAACCAGTAAATCCATCCATATAGCTCGTTAGAAAATTAGCTTGATTTTCATTAGCGGTTTGTGGAAAAAACGCAAGACCATTAGTTAAAGCAGCTAACAGTGAAGTTAACGGTGCTGAAATAAGTAAATTAACGCCTCTCATTGTTAAATACACTAATAATGCTAAACTACCAAAAAGACCAATGTACGCCAACATGTACACCCCACCTATCCCCATTTTTTGGAAAAAGAGCTGTATATCGCTACAGCTCTTTGTTGGTACTAATCGTTATTGCTTGGGAATGCAAATGTTGATGCAGTGGATGTATCACTTACCATCCAGCGTTCTGAAACGGTCTTTGTCTTTGTAAAAAATCGCGCCTGATCTGGACCAAACATATGCCCTTCACCAAAACGAGACCCTTTAAAACCAGCAAAATTATGGTAGCCTACTGGAATAGGAATTGGTACATTCACTCCTACCATGCCGACGTCTATTTCTGTTGTGAATTTACGAGCAGCTAATCCATCATTTGTAAAGATAGTGACACCATTTCCTAGCTCATGCTTATTAATTAGATCAATAGCCTCCTCCAGAGATTCTATGCGCACAACATTACGAACAGGTCCAAATACTTCTTGCTCATAAATTTCCATACCTGGCTTTACATGATCTAATAGTGTAGGACCTACATAGAAACCTTTTGACTCTTTAACAATATCCAACTCACGACCATCACAAATAATGGACGCTCCCTCAGATTCTCCACGATTAATGGCAGCGAGTATTGCTTCTTTTGATTGTTGAGAAATAACTGGACCAAAATCTGAATCTGGATTTGTATATGGACCTACCTTTAGATTAGTAATTTTCCCTTTTAAAATTGACACTAGACGATCAGCAGTATTTTTGCCTACAGTCATAATTGTGGATATCGCCATACAACGCTGAGATGCTGCCCCATAGGCTGCCCCTATAAAGGCGTTTGCAACTTGTTCAAGATCTGCATCTGGCATGACAACCATATTGTTTTTTCCACCGCCAAGTGCCGTTACACGTTTTCCATGCTTAGAACCGGTTTCATAAATATACTTGGCCACTGGTGTTGAGCCCACAAATGAAATCGCTTGCACAGTTGGATTCTCTAAAAGTTCATTGACTGCATCTTTATCACCATTCACCACTGTCCAAATTCCATCTGGTAAGCCCGCTTTTTTCCATAGCTCACTAACATATAAAGCAGTCATTGGTACACGTTCAGATGCTTTTAAAATCACAGCATTTCCTACCGCAATGGCCATACTCGTTTGAGCTAAAGGCACCATGATTGGGAAGTTAAAGGGTGAAATAGCCGCTACCACACCTAGTGGATATTTTGCTGAATAAGCGTTTATTTGACCGCCAACATTAACAGAGTATTCCCCTTTCATGAGATGTGGGGCACCGATGGCTAAATCTACAGATTCAAGACCTCGTGTAATTTCTCCTTTGGCATCTTCCAACGTTTTTCCGCTTTCCTTACAAATAATTTGTAGTAGCTCCTCCATATTTTCTGTCATAAGATTGCGGAACTTTAAGACGATTTCTGCACGTTTAGCCACAGATGTATCACGCCATAATGGAAAGGCTGCTTGAGCCTGCTCGATTGCTTCTTTTGTCTCCTCTACTGTTGCAAGTGGCACTTTAGCAATGACATCACCCGTAGTTGGATTGTATACAGAGCCAAATCTGCCACTTCTCCCTTCAACTAACTGTCCACCAATAAAATGCGTTAATGTTTTAACCTCTTGAGCTATCGTCATCATCATTTCCTCCTCTTATAATTGTTTTATTTTACATGTATCCTTTAAGCTTAAATAAGCTGCAGACATATCATTTTCACCATAGCCCTGCTGAGCAATCTCACTATAAAGTTCCACCAATTTTTCGCCAATTCGAAGAGATACACCAGCTTCATCCGCCATTTCTTTTGCTAATTTTAAATCTTTCAATAATAGATTGGTTGAAAAGCCTGGTGCATAATTATTATTTTTCATATATTCCATATAGTTACGCTCATAAATCCGACTTTGACCGTAGCTATTACTTAATACCTCATACAGCGTATCCGCATTTATCCCCATTTTTTCACCAAGTACAATCGTTTCAGCTACAGCCTCTGTGTAAAACCCGATCATTAGATTATTTAATAATTTAAGACGTGTACCTACACTTGAGGATAAACCTAGATGATAGATATTTTTTCCGACTATTCCGAATATTTTGCTTGCACTATCATAATCGCCCTTGTCTCCACCGACCATTATTGTTAGGCTAGCATTAACAGCTCCTATGACCCCTCCACTTACAGGTGCCCCTAAATATCGTAATCCCAACATATTTGCTTCTTTATGTATCGAATCATTTAAGTCAGGATTGATCGTGCTGAAATCAATAAGTAAGGCACCTTTCTTAGCATGATGTATTATGCCCTCTTCTGATAAATACACCATTTCTACAATTTGAGGTGTTGGTAAGCTAGTCATTACCACATCACATTGCTTTGCAACATCCTTTGCTGATTCAAGACCTATACCGCCAGCTTCTGTAAATAGCTCCACTGCCTTTGCATTTGTATCAAAGCCATACACCTCATAGTTTGCCTTTAATAAGTTAATAGACATTGGTAATCCCATATTTCCTAACCCGATAAATCCTAATTTTCTATTCATTTGAATATCCCCCAATCCTTGAAAATTCATCAATAGTGCTGGATGGTTACTAGCCAACTAGAGTTTTTTATCGTAACATTAATAACGAGATATCTTCACTGACCTCGGTCAGTGACTATGGTCAACTAAATCATAATCAAAATAAATCCATCTCGTCAATTAAAAATTTTATATTTTCAGAATTTTCACTCCAGAAAATATTTTACAATACTTAATATCGGAGGTAATTTACCACTATGGAATCTCTAACAAGCAGGCAAAAAAAGGCATTAGAAACTCGTGATAAATTATTAAAAACATCATTAGATCTTTTCAACAAATTCGGATTTGAACATGTTACTGTCGAACAAATTACAAAGGCTTGTCATGTCTCAAAGGGTACATTTTATACACATTTCCCATCCAAATATGATGTTATTTTAGAAAAATTTAAAGAACTGGATCATTTTTATAGCACTGTAGAAAAAAATATCGACCGTACATTACCAGCAAGTGAAAAAATTTTAATAGTGTATCAAGAACAAATGAAATACTTAACGAATGTTGTAGGAAAGGACCTGTTACGCACTGTGTATACTGCTGCAATGACAAATCAAGTAAAACAGGATCATTATTTAATTAATCCAGAACGCAAGATTTTTCAAATAATGAATACATATATTGAGGAAGGGCTACAACAAGGTGAACTAAGCCATGATCTATCAGCCAATGAAGTGCAAGCCATCATACAACGTTGTATGCGTGCCAATGTTTATGATTGGTTAATCCACGGTGAGGACTTTAACTTGGCCGCAGAGATGAATCAATTTACAGCTATTGTGTTAAACGGCCTCAAAAACGTCAAATAAAAAAAGTAGCACTCCATCCTATGATGATGAGTGCTGCTTTTTAACTAGCTGACGAAATATTTCTGTACAATTGTTTCAACTGGTAAAGGTTTATTATACAAATAACCTTGTCCCTTTTGACAACGATGGCGTTTAAGAAAATCGACTTGTGTGGGCTCTTCGATTCCTTCGGCAATTACCTCTAGCCCTAGGTTATGAGACATCGAAATGATGGCTTTAATGATGGCCTCATTTTTATCATCTTTAGCGATATCTCGAATAAATGATTGATCGATTTTTATAATATCGATTGGATAACGCTTTAGATAGCTTAATGAAGAATAGCCTGTTCCAAAGTCATCTACTGACACATAAACCCCTAATTGCTTCAGTTCCGTAAGAATCGAAAATGTCTCATGTACATTTGTCATAGAGCTTTCTGTAATCTCTACCTCCAGAAGTTCTGGAGGCACCTCATATTTCTTTAATGCTGCCTTTATTTTTCGCGCGAAATTTTCTTTTCTAAACTGTTTTGGTGATATATTGACAGCTACGCGTACAGGACGATAACCTTTCGATTGCCATTCTTTTTGATGACGACAAACCTCGTCAATAATCCAATCACCAATTTCAATAATTAATCCTGAAGCCTCCGCAATAGGTATAAATTGTGCAGGTGACACAAAACCAAATTTACGGTTATTCCATCGCAATAAAGCTTCAAAGCTATTGATGCTATTATTTGTTAAGTCCATCTGTGGCTGGAGATGCAGACTAAGTTCATTAAATTCAATAGCACGTCGTAAATGAGCCTCCATTAAAGCTTCATTTGGGAAAATTGCCGTCATATCTTCACGATAATAACGATAGTGAGATCGTCCATGCTCTTTAACAGAAAATAATGCTTTATCGGCTTTCCTTACAAGTGTCTCTAAATCCTTGCCATCTGCTGGACTTAGGGAGATACCGATTGAAACGCTAATAAAGTATTCCTGCCCGTCTATCATAAATGGTTGTTTTAAAACATCCAAAATGGCATTAGCAGTATGTTCAATTTTTTGAATAGTCGCATCTTTTAGCACAAAGATAAACTCATCACTGTTATAGCGAAAAAGTGTACATTTTGAATAGCACAGTTCATTAAGTCTTTGACTAAACATACGCATAAGCTCATCTCCCTTACTTTCACCTAGGGATTCATTAAATTTTTTAAAACGATCAATATCCACTAAAATAAGGGCTGCTTGCTTATGCTCTTGTTTTTTGTCGTTTAGATGATGTAGCCAATGTTCCTTGAATGCCTTACGATTCCAAATGCCTGTTAATTCATCCATTAGCGCTAAGTAATAAAATGCCTCATGATCATTCATAAATGAATTTGCATCTTTTACAAATAAATGGACACCTATAACCTCACCATTATAATAGGTTGGGTGCGTTCTTAAGTAAAAAGTCTCTTTACTTAGCAATTGGTCCTTAAATAAGCATTTTGGCATACCAAAAGCTGAACCTTCAATTGTTTTGGCAAATAATAATTTAAATTCTTTTATATATTTACTTTCCAATAATGAAAAAATATCTCGTCCTATTAGGCACTGCTGCTCTCTAGAGAGTGCTGACGTAACAGCCATGTTTTGATGAATAATTCGGCCTTGTAAATCGACCGTTAGTACAGGACTTACATGTTGTTCCACGTATTGTAAATAAGGTTTTTTTTCTAACTGTGTTTCTCTCAAAATAACCGCAACCATGGATTTAGAAAAGTGTTGTACATGAATAGCAAATGCTCGTTCATAATAACCGGTACCTAATTTCAGGACATGCTGTGTATGGTCTTCTTCGTTTAGAAAATTCGACAACTGCAGCCAGCATTGCTTGGTAAAAAAACGTTCAGCGTTCGTCGCTGCTTTATCTTGCAGCTCCATAAATGATAATAGCTTATCATTAAAATCAACGACTTCGAACACCTTTTTATCAACTTTTATCAAACAAACGACTGCATCAAACGGATTCATTTGAATGAGTTGTTGATAATCTGCAAATGGCGCTACACTCTCTCTATAATTTTTCATTCTATCCCTCACTAAGTATCGTGTTTGCTTTTATTCTTCGTCTAGCGTAGGCTTTAATGCATCTTGTAAGAAAATCTCCTGGCTATTCAATGGATCTTCACTACGATCAAAATCTTTATAATGATACTTACCATTGGAATCTTGAATACGAGCCTTAGCAGTATCCATTAATTGTGTATTCATTATGTCAATAATACGAGTTTTTGCTTCATTTGCATATACAGGGAATAAAATTTCTACACGTTTAATCATATTGCGTGTCATCATGTCAGCTGAAGATAAATATACTCTATTCTCCCCATTATGGTGGAACCAATAAATTCGGGAGTGTTCAAGGAAACGACCTACAATACTTGTTACTGTAATGTTTTCACTAATGCCAGGGATACCAGGTCTAATACAGCAAATACCACGTATTATAAGCTCTACCTTTACCCCAGCAATCGAAGCCTCATATAACTTCATCATAAGATCCTTGTCTGTCAATGAATTCATTTTAGCTCGAATAAAACCATTCCCGTATTTTTTATGACAAGCAATTTCTTCATCCATTAATCGAATAAATTCATCTCGAATATCAAAAGGTGCTACGACTAAGTGATTAAATGTAGGTTTTTCTGTATAGCCACTTAAATAGTTAAAGAAGTTTGTCGCATCAATGCCAAATTCTTTATCTGTCGTTATTATGCCCATATCCGTGTAAATTTTTGCAGTGGCATCATTATAATTTCCTGTGCCAAGATGAACAAAGCGTTCAATTTTGCCATTTCGACGACTAACGACTAATGTGATTTTGGAGTGTGTTTTTAAATTGTTCATCCCATAAATAACAAGACATCCTGCTTGTTCTAGCTGTTTTGCCCAATGCACATTATTTTCTTCATCGAATCTGGCCTTTAGTTCAACTAAAACTGTTACTTGTTTACCATTTTCTGCGGCCAGCTTCAGTGCTTGAATAATCGGTGAATTACCACTTACTCGATATAATGTTTGTTTGATTGCTAAAACATTCGGATTTGTGGCTGCCTCCGAGATAAAATCAACGATTGGCGCAAATGATTCATATGGGTGATGGAAAAAGATATCTTGTGTTAATGCTTTTTCAAAAATATTTTCATCGGATTGTAAATCTAAAGGTGGCTGTGGAATAAAGCTTTCATATTCCAAATGTTCACGACCAACAGCTATACCTTTAACAAAAGAGAACATAAAGGTTAAATCTAAAGGTCCATCAATATGGAAAACATCATTTTCTTCAATTTCAAATTCATCTAATAAGTAGAGAAGCACTTCTTCATTCATTTCACCAACTCGAACTTCTAGACGGCTTCCTACTCCCCATTTACGTTTCTTCAACTCTTTTTCAATTTCAACGAGAAGATCCCTTGCGCCCTCTTCATGGATCGTTAAATCTGCATTCCTTGTTAAACGGAAGGCTTGCGCTGATTTTACACTATAGCCATAAAATAATTTTTCAATATGCGCTACAATGACATCCTCCAATAATACAACGACCGTTTTACCTTCTTCAGAAGGCACTTTGATATAACGATCTAAAACAGATGGCACCTGAACGATTGCGACTTTTTCACGACTTTCAAGATCCGATTCATCCTGCTCTAAAAGGACTAGTAAATTGAGTGTTTTCCCAAGCAATGTAGGGAATGGTCGATAAGCATCTACTGCTACAGGTGTTAGAACTGGGAATATAGTTTCTGCAAACATTTCATTAATAAAAGCTTTTTGTGTGCTATTTAAATCTTTCATGTCTGCAATATGTACATTATGCTGTGGTAATAAATCATAGATTAAATGGCGGTATACTTCAGTTTGTCGACGCACTAAAGCCTGTGTACGTTCTGCAATTTTAGCTAATTGTTCCTTTGGTGTTAACCCAGATTTATTCTCAGCTTTATGGAACCCTGCTCGAACTTGATCTTGTAAGCCAGCGACACGTACCATAAAAAACTCATCGAGATTTGAGCTAAATATAGCTAAAAATTTCAAACGCTCGAGCAGAGGATTATTCACATCCTCCGCTTCCTCTAATACACGCTCATTAAAAGCAAGCCAACTTAACTCTCGATTATTATAGTACTGAGGCTTCGCAATCTCCTCTAATAATCGACTATGATTTTTTAAAAACTCTTCCTCATTTAGCTCGTTATTTGTTATTTCAGTTGTCATCCGTATTCCATCCTTCTTCAATAAAATTGATTGTCATTGGGATTTTTAATGCTCGCTCTAAATGTTTTTTATGTCGATTAGCTTGATACTTTTCAGCTGCTGCATTGTTCTTTACATAAATATTGAGCTGTACATAATCTTCCTCTGGATGCATCTCAATTGCATGTACAACATTTCGCTTTGAGACATTTAAAGCATAGACAAATTTTAATAACGCTCCAAAATCTCGTATTTTTCGATACTCCTCACGATTCATCCAAGTGGAGAACGGGGCAGCAAATCGTTCAAAATAATCTTTGTTTTTATAAGAGGCTAGAAGGGCTAGTTTGACTCTTTCTAGGTGATTTAGACCATCAATAGATTGATTTGCAATCAAATAAAAGGTGTGTTGGCTTGCAGAGCTTAATTCGATATATTCACCGATATTAAAAACCTTTGCTGCTTTTCTTATTAACTGCAAATCTTCTGCATTATATGGTAAATAGCCTAAATGACAACATTCGCGATACAATTGATCAGCTAAATGCATCAAATAATCAACCTCTTTTTCAGTGCGACCATACTGTCTTGCAAGCCTTCTGGCATTTCCTTCAAACACATTATATTTATCAAAGGCATTGCTATCTGTTTGCAAGATCTTTTTAATAATCAGTCCCTCTCGTAATCCCTTCTTCGTAAGCTGAAATGACTTGCTCCCTACAGTCTCCATTAACACTTTAAATACTTCTAAGGCAGGTAAAATAATATCAGCACGGTCTGATGACAGGCCATCCAGCTGCTTCAATTCTTGGAAGCTTAATTGACCTAAAAATAAGCTTAATTCATCTAAATCTTCTTTTATCATTTCGTATCCATGGACACTGGCAATAGGATAATCATGTTTTTGTTGATGAATTTGTGCAATATTACGTGCACTCCCCCCAATTGCAATAATTGGTAAACTACTATTTTGAATCCATGATAATGTTTGAAATTGCTCTTTTATAAAAGCAATAAGCTCCTTCTTTTCACCGCTATTAATGAGGTCCCCCTTCACAAAACGTTGCTTTAAAGAAACTGTCCCGAATGGAAAACTATGTGATTGCTGAATTTCTTTATTTTTAAATAGCGTAATTTCGGTACTACCACCACCAATATCAATCGTAACTCCCGATTTTGTTCCACTGGAATAAGCAACAGCTACAAAGCCAAAATAAGCTTCTTCTTCTTCTGATAAAAGCTCAATTTGGATGCCCGTTCGTGCTTTCATTTCTGCAATTATTTGGTCGCGGTTAGTAGCCTGGCGGATAGCAGCAGTTGCCGCAGCTTTCACATCTGTCACTTCAAAATCTTCTAACATCGCTTTAAATGTTTGTAATGTCTCGGCTAACACATGGATACCTTCTTCAGACATCTCACCAGAGGGTTGTATATATGTACGTAAACGTGCTACCGTTTTAATATTTCCTAGCTCATGTAGCCCCTCTTCATTGTTGTACTGATATAACACTAAGCGAATAGTATTGGAGCCGATATCAATAATAGCTGTTTTAAGTTCATTCAAATAATCACATCCCTCAAGCATCTTCAGTTTATTTTGTTCACAATATGTAGACCTATACAAAAAAGTCGGATGCCTTTAAAGGCATCCGACTTTACTTTCATTTATTTATACTTTCAGGATACCCATTATTAAAATTGTGAAGTATCATGTAAGGCACAATTATTACAGAATTAATTGGTCTACGCGTAGGATGAGCTCTGCAATTTCTGGCTTACTAATTTGATCTTCTGCTCCTACCTGATCACCTTTATGACGAAGGTCATCTGTAATTAGACTTGAGAATATGATAACTGGAAGTTTTTGAAGATCAGGATGCTCTTTGATTTTTCTTGTCAAATGATGCCCATCCATTTGTGGCATTTCAATATCTGTTACGACTAATTGAATATGTTCTGCGATATCACTACCGCTCTTCGCAATTCCTTCTAAGTATTCATAAGCATCTCGGCCATTTTCAAAGAACTCTACATTGTCATAGCCCGCTTCATTCATCGTATCAAATAATAACTTCCGTAATAGTGGTGAATCCTCTGCAATTAAAATACGTTTTCCAGTACGTTCACGTTTGCCCAGCTTTTTAACAGATTCCACACTTATGCCCGATTCTGGATTAATATCCACCATAATTCTTTCGAAATCGAGTAGTAGAATCATTTGCTCGTTTTGTTTAATAACACCTATAACTTGTGATGTTCCGCCCTGATACATATCTGAAGGCTTCTCAATTTGATTCCACGATATACGGTGAATTTGTGTCACGTTATCCACATGGAACACAACACGTTGCTTATTAAATTCAGCAACAATATATTTTTGTTGCGGGTTACGCTCAGTACTCTGAATTCCTAGTACCCGTAGCATATCCACAACTGGTAATACTTCACCTCGTAATTGAATGATTCCTTCTACATGCGGGTGCGCGTGTGGAATAAATGTTACTGGAATCGGTTGAATGATTTCTTTTACTTTAATTACATTGATACCAAACTTATTGTTAGCCACTTCAAATTCAACGATTTCTAGCTCATTTGTGCCACTTTCTAATAATATTCCTTTATGTTCCAATGCAACCCCGCTCCTTTCTCTACTTCAATTTATAATTCAATTGTATCATAGGCAATACATTTCTCCTACTTGCTATTTCCATTTTTATCATTAACTTTTAGATGTACCAATAGGCCGATGACTGTCATTACGATTAGCGTCGATAGTGCGACACGGCTAGCTAATGTACCGTAATCCTTCATCCATAATGTAACTGTTCCATATACGGCTGGCCCAATAATGGATGATACTTTCCCAGAGAAAGCAAACAAGCCAAAGAACTGCCCACGTTTCTCATTTGGTGACAATTCAATTATATAGGTCCTAGACGTTACCCACATAGAGCCAAGTGATATACCAAAAAGACTACCTGCAAGCCAAAACATCCATTGTGCTGTGGCAAATACAGCAAACACTAAAGCGACAATCATAATTAGGGCTACCATAGTAATAGCACGTTTAGCTCCTACTGATTTTGTAATATAACCAAATGCCAAAGACCCAATTATCGTGGATACAGTAGAGACTAAATAAAGAATGATAAATTGACCCGAACTAAAACCGACAATAGCCGTCGCGTAAACTGCCATCATTGCAATCGTAGTAGCGATAGCATCATTCAAAAAGAAATAAGCAATCATAAAAGTAAAAATCGCCTTATATTGCTTCATATCCTTAAAGGTTTGAATAATTTCTTTATAGCCATCTAAAAATTTTAAAGACTTCCTCTGTGCTTTTGGGATCGGAGTATCTTTATTGATCAAAAATAAAGGCAGTGAAAATAATAAATACAAAATGGCCGTAGGAATAAATGCGCGATGAAAACCACTGTTGCCAACATACAAATAAACGAGAAGACCAAAAAGTGTACCCAAATACCCGATTGCAACGCCATAGCCAGATATAAGTGGCATTTCTTCTTTCGTTCCTAAATCTCCCATCATGGAATCATAGAATACTAGACTCGAATTAAAGAAGAACTTTGCAATGACAAAACTTGCCACGACTAAAAATAAACTAAGGGGTACGCCTGAGTAATGAATGGTTGTCTGTAGATCCGCAAATATCCCCATCATAAAAGTAAAAAGAATGGAAATAGAAGCAAACCAGACAATAAATCTCTTTTTATAGCCAGTATTATCAATCCACACTCCGAAAAGTGGAGAAAATACTACAAGTAATAAGCTAGCAATGGCATTCGCATACGAAATAAATGTACTAGCTACTTGTTGCATGACTTCATTTGTTCCTAATACCTCATCCATATAAAACGGGAAAAAAATCGTATTAATATTTGAAGAAAAAATTGTATTAGCAAAATCATAGAAAGCCCATGAAAGTATAGGCAATGATAAGTAAATCGCTAACTGACTTCGATGCTGGACATCTATTGCTGAACTCTTTTTCATAAAACCCTCCCTTACATTCTCTATAATAATCAATTAATTTCTTCCCGTTATAAAAAATTCCTTTTTTTAAAGAAAATTAATATTATTTACAATATAACAGTAAATTCATTGAAACATAACTGCTAATAGTTCGATAAATACAGCCTTTCTCAAACTTTTTCTATGTAAAAAAAAGATATTCAAGCCCCCTCGCTTGAATATCTTTTTTATTATTCTTCGATTATTGCTACCCATTCAGAAGACCATTGTTCGATTGCTTTTAGCACCGGTGCAAGTGCGTATCCCTTTTCCGTAAGTTCATACTCAATGATGACTGGAGTAGAAGGAATGACAGTGCGTATTACAATTTCCTCAATCTCTAGCTCCTTTAATCGCTCAGTTAATACGCGGCTGCTTATATTTAACTGATTTTTAATGACTGAATACCGCTGAGGGCCATCTAATAATTGGAAAATAAGTAAAGTATTCCAGCGATGATTTAATACTTTTAGTGCCTTTTCAAATCGAGGACAAATTTTTTTTTGATCCACGTTACAAGCCTCCATTGTTAGTAGTTCATATACAACAGTATAACACTTCTTCCAACATTCAGTTCTTAAAACACATTTAGTTACTTGACAAAAGTTGTTTTTAAAAATAAACTAAGTTACGAATTGTAAGTTAAATGAAAAGGAGATATTTTATAATGCAAAACATTGGTTCAACTATTTTACGTGTCGTTCTCGGTACTATTTTTGCCGTGCATGGTTTTCAAAAGTTTCAAGGAGGAATTAGCTACACGGCAGACTTCTTTGAAAGTTTAGGTATACCAGGATTTATGGCGTATATCGTTGCAATTATTGAATTAGTGGGAGGTATTGCCCTTATTTTAGGTTTAGCAACAAGAATTTTTGGCGCATTACTAACAATGACTATGATTGTGGCCATTTTTACAGCTAAGCTAAGCATTGGCTTTATTGGGGCTGATGGTTTAGCCGGATACGAATTAGATTTAGCCTTGGGTGCAATTGCTCTTTACTTCACGCTAGCCGGTGCTTCTAGCTTTTCACTAGACGCCCAACTTTTTGGGAAAGAGTAACAAAAAACCTGAAGTCTCTCCAAAATGAAGAAACTTCAGGTTCTTTTTTATCCATATAAGATTTTTATTATTTGTAACGCTGAAGAAGAGCCTGTGTCCCATTATCACCATAGCCCTCTTCGATCAATTTTTCATACATTTCATAGGCTAACGCCAATCCTGGCAAAGTAATTCCCATTTTCTCGGATTCATCCAAAGCTATTTTCATATCCTTCACAAAATGTTTGATATAAAAACCTGGTGCAAAGTCTTCTTTGATCATGCGTGGTGCCAAATTACTTAGAGACCAAGAACCTGCCGCACCTGATGCAATGGACTGCAATACGGTTGGTAAATCTAGCCCTGCATTGAGTCCGTAAGCAAGTGATTCGCATACGCCAATCATCCCTGAAGCTATGGCAATTTGATTGCACATCTTTGCATGCTGACCAGCCCCTGCCTTACCTTGATAAACAATATTTTCTCCAAAATGCTTCATCAGCGGTAAAACATTATCGTAAGTTGTTAAATCGCCACCGATCATAATAGACAATGTACCATTTTGTGCACCGATATCACCACCTGAAACAGGTGCATCTAAAGACTTTACACCAATAGTTTGTGCATGCTCATATATTTTCTTGGCTAAAGATGGCTCTGAAGTCGTCATATCAATGACAAGGTTGCCGGGTTCAGCTGTTTTGAAAAGACCATTTTCTCCAAAATAAACCTCTTCAACATCTGAGGGGTAGCCAACCATTGTAAATGCAATGTCTTGATGTTTAAATGCTTCTGCTGGCGAACTAGCCCATGATGCTCCTAAAGCTACTAGTGGCTCTGCTTTTTCTTTAGTACGAGTATACACCGTTACCTCATGGTCATTTTTCAATAAGTGTTTAATAATACTTGTCCCCATTACGCCAGTTCCGATAAATGCAATACGTTGCTTTTTCATATGTACATACTCCTTTGTCATATAGTTAGGCTTCTTTCGCCTAAGTGACTTGATGTTTTCAGTTTAGGCGAATAAATAAAATAATTCAAACTCTTCCTATAACTTGTACTAATATATAGATAACTTGCATATATACCGAATAAGCAAAAAAAGAGAGCAAGTGATTGGGGGATCACTGCTCTAAAGGGGGAAATGAGAATGTTGCTGTGTTCATAGTAAGTTATTCCCCATTAAAATGCATTTTAAACATCTATTTTTAAAATGTTATTACTCTGAATACTGGAACAATCTTTTTATTCGTCTTGGTCTTTTTCTTCATCAAATGCTGTCTGTCTATAATAGGTATTCATTAACTGGTCTAATCTGCGACTCAGTTGAATGGTTTTTGCATTTTGTAACCCGTTTTCAACACCAGAGCGAATCATCAACTCACGAGTTTGTTCCATTTGTTTCAAGAGTAGATTGACCATTCATACAACCCTCCACACACAAATAATCATACCATTATTATACATTTATATTTCATTTCTTACAGCATTAACTTACGACAATGTTCGACAAATTAACTCCTAGGTATTTCGTTATAAGTATAGATAATTCGTCCATTTTGCTTGGCCTCACCTCTGAAATGTTTAAATAAAGGATGCCCTACAAGAATTTCTCGAAATTCGTAAAAATCTTCCTTTTGAATTTCAATACTTCCTATTTCCCCATTTTGTAATTGTTTAAGCATATTTTCGTATTTTTCCATTAGTTTTATTCCTTTCTTTTCTTCTTTTGTGTAATAAATTATGAATTATTTAAAAAAAGCTTTACGTTTACCATTTTTTCGTGCAAACTGTATATTATTAGTCGATGAAGGAGCTGACTGTCTGTGAAAATAGCTGAAGTTGGAAATATTATCGAGTTTAAAAATGGTCTCCAAGGTATTGTCGAAAAGGTAAATGAAAATTCGGTGATTGTGAACTTAACATATATGGAGAATTTTGATTCCCTTGAAATTGAAGAGAAAACGGTCGTCAATCATAAACGTTACAAAATTTTATATACGAATGAAGCTTAATAGTCTGAATAGTCCCTATTTGTCTTTATAGATGATATGGGGCTTTTTTTTTGATAAAATTAAAGCATGGAGGTCGTATATGCTAACAAATTCAAAACAAACAATACTATTACTCCTTTCTCTATTATTCGTTTATGGCATGCTTGCCTTTACCTTTGCTAACCAAGCAGTATTTTGGTACATGTATGCATTTACTTTACTAGTATGTATTGCCATCGCCATATTAGCTGGTTCTATTGAAGATCAATTACCCACATGGCAATTTTTACTCTTTGGGATTGGATACGGTACCATCACTTATGGTATTATTCGCTTCGGTTATTGGCTTGCTCCATTTATTAATAATAACTTAGTACAATCTGTTCATAAATTTTTAACAAATTATGGACCACAAAATATTTGGCACTATGCATTACTTGTTTTTATTGTTGCCATCGGCGAAGAATTATTTTGGCGTGGTTATGTTCAGCAACAATTAAAACGCTTTATGCGCCCAACTTTGGCTATCCTAGTGACGGCCGTTTTATGTGCAATCTCCATTGCCCTAAGTGGTTTTATTTTAGGCGTGGTTGCTGCACTTGTGACAAGTATTATTTGGGGCTTCTTGTATGAATGGCGGAAAAGTATGCCACTTGTTATTGTAGCTCATGTAGTTTTTGTACTATTATTATTTTTAGTGTTACCTTTAACATCATAACATTATTATTTGGAAACATTTTAGCTTTACTAACGTTTAATTTAGAAAAGGAGGGTTTTTTATGCAAAAAAAATTATTTTCAATTCTTGCATTATTATTAACAGCAGTACTAGTTGTAGGTTGTAATACCTCTGAAAAAACAGAGGATTCAGATGCTCAGCAAAATGAGCCGTCCAATACTGCTGCCGATCAAAAACCATCTGGCGATGAAACAGCAGGTGAAGCACAAGAGGAAGAAAGTACAGATACACCTGCATCAAATGAAACAAATACTGAGGATGCTTCTAAACAGCCACAGCATGATGTGACTTACAAACAAAATGGTGTAGATAAAACAGAAAAGGCAACTGAATCTAAAAGTGTTGACCAAAGCTATAAACTACAACAACTTCCAGGATTCACATTAACGCAAGAAGAGCCAGGTAAGGATATGCTAGTATCTAATGATGATGACGAAGTGTTTATGCGTATTGAAACAATTGAGACATCACAATCAAGCTTTACTGAAGTAAAAACAGCTATGCAAGATTATATGAATGCTGTAGGTGATACAGTAGCTTTAACTACTGATGAATTAGCTGTATTCAAGGATGTACAAAATATTGAAGGTTATGTTGTAGACTTTGACACAGAGAAAGTAATTGGGGTTGTTTTTGAAAATGATGGTCTCATTACAAAATTAACTATTCACGATAATGATAAGCAAGATTTAACGAATGCTATGATGAACATGGCAGCAACTATTTCTAAAAAATAATAATTCGTAATAAAAAAAGGACGATAGACAAGGCATTGTCTATCGTCCTTTTTATGTATGTTTGAGATCCTTTTACACTAAAAAAGTTGTCTCAAATGAATGAGACAACTTTTTTAATAAGATAAATCTTTAATAGAAAGGCCCATTTTCTTTAATAACGTAATAGCTTGCTCTTTTTCTTCTGAAGATAATACGCTCATTATTTCATGCAAATGCTGCTCGTGTTTTGGGAATAGTTCTCCCATAAATGCTTCGCCTTCATCCGTGATTTCTGCATATGTCACACGACGATCTGAAGGACAGGATACACGCAATAAATAGCCTCTTTTTTCAAGCTTATCAATGACATACGTAATAGACCCACTGGCAAGTAAAATTTTATTGCCAATTTGCTGTAATGGCTGTCTACCTTTATGATAAAGAAGCTCGAGAACAGCAAATTCAGTTGGGTTTAAACCATTATCCTGAAATAATTGATGTGTTGTCTCATTGATAGCTTTAAGTGCCCGTGACAATACAATATATAATTTTAAAGATTGTTTTAAGTCTTCTGACGTCATATTCTTTTCCTCTCACTTCGCTCTTTATACTTGACATTATAGCGATATTAGAAAAGCATTGTCAAAAGCATTATCTGATTTAGAAGGTTATATTGTTGTTATCCAATCACTTTTACTCTCTTTATGTTACCAAATAGGCAGAATCTTTTGTGGATACTTCCATTGTATCCACTTGGTTAAATGTATAGATTGGGAACTGCAGATGGAAGCATGTCCCCTTCTGTAATTCACTATTAACACCTATAACTCCATCGTGCTCTTCTATAACTTTTTTCACGAAAGCAAGGCCCAGTCCTGTCCCTGTTGATTTTGTCGTGTAAAAAGGCTGGAATAGGTTTTGAAGGGTTGTGCTATCCATTCCAACGCCTTCGTCTTTAATTGTAAGTTCAACAATCGCGCAGTCATTTGTTGTCATTTCTACAGTAATCGTACCACCATTATTCATGGATTCCATCGCGTTTTTGATGAGATTCATTAACACTTGCTTTAATCGATTTTCATTTCCACCAATATAAACTTGATTTGGAATTGAAATGTACTGAATCATAATATTTTTCATGAGTGCATCTGGTAACATGAACTCAATAACTTGTTTCACAATATGATCTAGTTCCAATAACTCTACTTTCATAGTTGATGGCTTGGACAAAACTAAAAGCTCTGATAAAATTTGTTCCATTCGTTGAAGTTCGCTATCAATGACAGAGAGATACATGCGTGATTCATCGTCAGCATTTATCTTTAATAAATCAGTAAAACCCTTTAAAGAAGTTAATGGATTACGAATTTCATGCGCAATACTCGCTGCCATTTGTCCAACAACATTTAAAGCCTGTTGATGCTCAACTTTATGTTGAAGTTGCTTCTTCTCTGTTTCATCATTAATAACTGTGACAATAATATTATTGTATTCATCAAAGATACTGGAAATTTCATAGTAGCAAGTTCTACTTACTTGTGTTTCATCGACAACGTGAAGACATGCATGTTTTTCACCCATTAATTTAGAAAGGTAGGATGTAATTTGCCCTTTTTTCAATGTAAATAGATCAAATATATGCTGATGAGCTTTATGGAGTAGCTGCGAGCTTTCTACTTTGAGAAACATTTCTGCATACTTATTAAGCCCAAGAATTATACCGCTAGCGTCACTTACTATAACAGCATACGGTAAGTAATCATACGCATTAAAAGATTGGGATCTTTCATGCTCCTGACTAACGTATAATTTATGGGTAACATCATCATGTAATGTGGAAATTTGCGCAACAATTTCTTCAGCATTTGGGTCGTAGAAACATTTAAAAGATAACATTTCATACTCATTTCCTATTGTGCGAATGTTAAAAATTTCTTCCGATCGTAAATCCTTTTGTAATTGTTGGACGAACTTCGCCCATTTAAATTTAGAAGGCTCGTCCATAGCCAAATTGCCAATATACGTTAAATTAAGATTAAATAGTTGGATAGCAGCCTCATTGACGTTCAAAATTTTCCCTGCTTTATTGAGTATAAGTGTTGGTGACGAAGTACTTTTCATAAGATTTCCAAAACATTGATTAATATCATTTTGCTTCAACTTTCTCACCGAACCTTTCAAAAGAGTAAAAAACCTCTAAATCGAATTTTGAGCCTTTACTATACATTATGACAGCACGATTCTATTATTACAAAATTTAGTAAATTTAAGTATTTTAAATTATTTCACGAACTGTTCACAAAATAAATAGGTAAAAAGAATTATATTGTATGTCAAATACTTGACTGATACAATTAGATATTGAAAGGAAGATTATTGTATGAATACTATTTTAACTACTTTAAATGCAAAGTATATACACACAAACCTAGCATTGCGCTATTTAAAAGGTGCCGCTGCACCCGAATTCAATCCAATTATAGCAGAATATACAATTAAAGACCCTGCTTTTAATATTGTATCAGATTTGTTCCAAAAAAAACCTGATATAGTTGGATTTAGCTGTTATATTTGGAATATTGAAGAAACAATTCATGTTATTAAAATGTTAAAAACGGTCTGTCCAGATGTTAAAATTTTGCTTGGAGGACCTGAGGTTTCTTATGATTCTCACCATTGGCTACGCCGTATACCCGAAGTAGATTTCATAGTGATGGGTGAAGGAGAAACTTCTTTTAAGCAATTGTTACGTTATTTACACGGTGAAATATTACTGGAGGATGTCCCTGGAATTTGCTATTTGGAGGATGGAAAAGTTAAGATTCACGCTCAACCACCTAAGATAGATTTGCGCGAATTAGCGAGTCCGTTTCGCTTCGAAGAGGATCTTCCCCACCTTGGCAAACGTATTCAGTACATTGAAACAAGTAGAGGCTGTCCGTTTAGCTGCCAATTCTGTTTATCTTCTATAGAGGTTGGTGTTCGATACTTTAACCGCGAAAAAATTAAAGAAGATATTCGTTTCTTAATGGATAATGGCGCTAGAACTATAAAATTTGTGGATCGAACGTTTAATATAAGCCGTAGCTACGCTATGGAAATGTTCCAGTTTTTAATTGATGAACATAAACCAGGTGTTGTATTCCAGTTTGAGATTACTGCCGATATTATGCGTCCGGAAGTTATCCAATTTTTAAATGACCATGCACCGAGAGGTTTGTTCCGCTTCGAAATTGGTGTTCAGTCCACTAACGATTTAACCAATACACTTGTACAGCGTCGCCAAAACTTTGAAAAACTAAAACGAACAGTGACAATGGTTAAAGATGGTGGAAAAATCGATCAACATTTAGACTTGATAGCAGGTTTACCTGAAGAGGATTACGCAAGCTTCCGTCAAACCTTTAATGATGTTTTTGCCATGCGACCAGAAGAACTTCAACTTGGCTTTTTAAAGCTTTTACGTGGTACAGGGCTTCGAGTGGAGGCTGAGAAGTTTGGTTATACTTACGTCGATTTAGCGCCTTATGAAATCTTTTCTAATAATGTCCTTACATTTGATGATATTGTTCGCATTAAACATGCAGAGGATGTTCTAGAGAAATACTGGAATGATCATCGTATGGATCATACAATCGAATATTTAGTAACCGAGGTCTTCGATACACCATTTGACTTTTTCCAAAGCTTTGGTACGTATTGGGAAACTAAGGGATGGTCCCGTATTGGCCATCAATTAGAAGATTTATTCCGCCGTTTACTAATGTTCTTAGAAACTGTGGAAGGCGCGAATTTAAACATTATTCAGAGCTTAATGCAACTAGATTATCTAACGGTTCAGCAATTCCAGCCACGTAAACTATGGTGGAAGGAACGTCCAACAGTAGAGCAACAAAAAATAATCTACCAGACATTACGTGAAAATCCGGCTATCGCTGGTGAGGCATTTGCAGACTTCAAACTTACTGAGAAAGAGCTGTTTAAGCATACTTTGGTAATCCCACATGCTCTCAATTATGATGATTTCCTGAATGGCAAAATTGTACAAAAAGATGGCTATCTTTTAACTTATTTCCGTCATGGTCAAGCTCCTTACTTTGCAACAATCCCCACACTTTAATAAGAAACGCTAGTCCTGTAAAGAACGATCAGGACTAGCTTTTTTTAATGTCTTAAACAATTCTTAAAGATGCCCTAAAAAGGGTTGAGCTATTTATAGCATTTCTGCATGCTGAATTTATTAGTTAAGTAATCATAGCAATTCTAAAAAAGTTTAGGGCAAATTTCTTAAAGACTGACAATCTATACGTTGAAAATATACCCACTTAATATTTTCACACTCGGGAAATAAATTTTTAAATTTTCCGAAAATTTTGTGACAACTTACACATTTAGGCGTTTTGGTATCAAATGGAGTCCTCTTATCCTATATCAAACATCTTATTCTCTTCAAAATTTTTACGTTTATTTGCGTGGTGTTTTTATGTATTTTTTATTGTATTGGAAATACCTATTCCATTTCAATAGATAATTTTCATTTTCTAAAAAAATGTATAGAATTAGTATAGTTGCTTTTTAATGTATATACAGCTGTAATGACAACTTTCGACAATTTTATCTCTTTTTACCCCTATATAATAGAAGAAAGTCAATAACTCTTTCATGCTATTTCTGGTTATCGAAAAGAAGATTGTTTTAAACATTTTTACAGAAAAAAGGGGCAATCTCATGATTACCCCCCTCAATAATTCCTTATATATCAAAGTTCTGTGAGTGTTACCCAATTATTACGCGTTCCTTTGGATAATGGAATTTCGATTTCTTTCCTCGACCACCGCCACCTAGTGTATACAGGAAGGATATTAAACCAACTCGACCAATGAACATTAAAATAATAATAATAATTTTGCCAATAACTGATAAATCTGAAGTTATCCCTAATGACATACCACAAGTACCGAACGCAGAGGTGATTTCAAAAATAATTTGAATAAGGGAGGCATGTGGCTCTGTAATAAGCAAAATAATCGTTGCAATTAAAACCATGAAAAAGGCTAATAAGATTACAACGAAGGATCGGAAAACATCAATTAAATGAATTTCTCGCCCAAATACTTGGATATCCTCTCTCCCTCTTGCAAATGTAATTAAAAATAAAATTGCTATGGCAAAAGTAGTTGTTCGAATTCCTCCCCCCACTGAACTTGGAGAAGAACCTATGAACATGAGAAAGCTCATAAAAATATCTGTCGCCTCACTAAATGTCGTCACATCGTATGTTGTAAGCCCAGCAGATCTTGTCGATACAGAATGAAACATCGCTGAAAAAAGCGCTTCATGCCAGGACATTTCCTTGAAAGAATGGAAAGATTCGAGAAGTAAAATGACCAGAGCGCCAACAACAAATAAAATGGCATAAGTAGACGTAGTGATTTTTGTAAACAAGCTAAATCGAAAATTCGCATGACGTTTGAGTAAGAACGTTTTTAGTTCAATTAAGACAGGGAAACCGATTGCCCCTAACACAATAAGTACCATTGTTACCAGCTGAACAAAATAATCATCATGGAATGGCAATAAGCTCATTCCCGTAATATCAAATCCCCCATTGGTTGTAGCAGAAATTGAAGCAAATATTCCGTGTAAGAATGCTTCTTCTAATGTATCAAAATAATTGGTAAAATGTAGCGTTAAAATAAACGTACCTGCTACCTCGATACCAATTAAGATTTTTAAGATTTCACGTATTAATTTCACAACACCAGACAAATTGTACTGGTTGTGGTCAATCATAATTAACTGACGCTCTCGCATCCCTATTTTTTTCCCAACTAAGAGCCACACAAAGGTACCCAATGACATAATACCAATTGCGCCTAACTGTAAAATAACAAGAATCATCACAAGTCCAAATTTCGTATAGGTTTCAGAAATATTAATGGTAGTTAAACCAGTTACACTTACTGCACTTACTGCCGTAAATAGACTATCTAAAAAGGAAACCTTTACTCCTTCTTGATGAACGCCTGGAAGCCGTAATAACAGGAAGGAAATCGCTATTGCTATAAAATAATAAGAAACAAGTACCTGAAATGGTGTGACAAGTCTATTGGAAGTTTTTTTCCAAGGCACTTTAACAACCCCTCCTACATATGATGCCCAACTAGATAGATTATAGTATAGAAAAAATACAAGAAAAAAGAAAGAGGAATAGTTAATACTATACTTTTCGGAAATGAGACGATATCTAAAAAAACGCTTTTTTATTTTGGAGGTGAAGTTTTAAATAGTGGTTAAAGGCTTGGAGTATAATTATTTTTACAATCGGAGGATTATTAGTATTGCTACTAATTAGGGGGGGTTGCTTTTTTGCATTTTAGGGATAGAGAAAGGAAATAACAAAAGCCATCGAGAGTATACTTGAACTGCCCCGTAAAAGTTGGACATCAATCTAACTTTTACGGGGGTTTTTTTTATGGCAAAAGTAAGTGTTGAACAACGTATTCAAGCCGTTCAACGATATTTGAATGGATATGAAACCATGCTTGAAATTGCGAAAGATATCGGTGTGACAGTTCAGGTTGTCAGTGAATGGGTTCGCCGTTATCAAAAAAATGGTGTAGAGACTTTCTTAAAGTCCTATACAAAATATTCAGCTGACTATAAAATGAGTGTACTTAATTATATGAACGAGACAGGTACATCTTCGAGAGACACAGCTGCACTATTCAATATTTCATCTCCTGGCATGATTCGGAATTGGAAGTTGAAGTTTGAAGTTGGTGGTTATGATGCCCTTGTTTCTAAGAAAAAGGGGCATCCATCTATGAAAAAAGAGACAAAAAGAACAACGAAATCAACACCAGCTGAAGGATCTGTTGAGGCGTTAGAAGCACGAATCAAACAATTAGAAATGGAGAATGCGTACTTAAAAAAGTTGAATACTTTAGTTCAAATGCAAGAAAAATTACCAATCAAATCAAAGCGCAAGTAATTTATGAACTAAAGGAAATCTATGAAGTAGTGGAATTAATCAAAGTCGCTGATATTCCACGTAGTACGTATTATTACTGGGAAAAGCGTTTGAATCGTCATGATAAATACGCTGATGTGAAAGTCGCAATTCAGTCCATTTATCATGAACATAAGGGACGTTATGGTTATCGTCGGATCACCAAAGAACTAAAAAAATTTGGTATTCACCATGATCCGAAAACGATTAACTGCTTGATGAATGCCATTGGCATAAAGTGTGAAGTCCGCATGAAGAAATATCGTTCGTATAAAGGTAACGTCGGAAAAATTGCCCCAAACATATTACAACGCGATTTTACAGCGGAAAAAATGAACGAGAAATGGGTAACAGACGTGACAGAGTTCCATCTATTTGGTGAGAAACGCTATTTATCACCCGTCCTTGATCTATGTAATGGCGAAATCATTGCATACACGGTTATGAAGCGTCCAGTGTATAAACTAGTCCATAATATGTTAGAACAAGCATTGGAGCGCCTCGAATCAAGTGATCAAGTTATTCTTCATTCAGATCAAGGTTGGCATTATCAAATGAAAAAGTATCAACAAACATTAAAGCAACATGGTATTACGCAGAGTATGTCCCGTAAGGGTAATTGTTTGGACAACTCAGTCATCGAAAATTTCTTTGGCTTATTAAAATCTGAACTCCTGTATCTACAAGAATTTGAATCCATGGCACATTTTGAACAGGAACTCAACGACTATATTCACTACTACAATCACAAACGAATGAAAGAAAAATTAAAAGACCTAAGCCCGGTGGAGTACCGAACTCAGGTCTTAGCAGTTGCTTAACTAAATATGTCTAACTTTTTTGGGTCAGATCAACTTTCGATGGCTTTTGACTACAGCTGGATAATCAATCTAAGCTATTTTTTATTTCGAACACCTACTAGATAACCTACAAATGCTATGCCGAGTAAGACAATCCAGAATGTTAACTCCCATGCAGTAGAATGTGGGAATTCTGCAGGCAAAATCCCTACTTTTTCGTGGGCTAATGTTAAGACAACGAGCTTCACACCTACCCAGCCTACAATTAAAAATGCAGCTGTTTCAAGTGAAGGATAATCATTTAATACTTTGACAAACCATTGGGCAGCAAAACGCATCATTATAACCCCGATAAAGCCACCAAGGAGCATGACGATGAATTGTCCACCATTAATGCCACCGATATCAAAATTCCCCAAATGAGGCAACGTGACAGCGATTGCCACTGCTGCCAACATTGAATCAATAGCAAATGCAATGTCTGCAGCTTCTACTTTGAGTACCGTTAACCAGAATCCAGAACCCTTTTTCCCAGCCTTTTCACTCGTCTCTTCTTCCTCATCATCTTTATGTTTACGTAAATCATAAATATTTTTCGCCGACATAAATAGCAGATAAGCCGCACCTACTGCTTGTATTTGCCAATAGTTTACTAAAACTGTAATGACAAAAAGAGCAGCGAATCGAAAAATCAGTGCGCCAAATAGTCCATAAAATAGCGCCTTTTTTTGTTGTTCTTGCGGTAAATGTTTGACCATTACAGCCATTACTACTGCATTATCAGCTGCTAGTAATCCCTCTAATACAACTAGGACAATTAATACCCAGCCGTATTGTAATATTATTGCTTCCATTTATGCTAGTGCCTCCTCTAAGCTCTAAATACCCCAAAGACTAGTTCCACTAAAGTACAAAAGAAAAAAACCCCTGCCTTAAGTAGGCAAAGGTCTCGCTAAGTAAATTAGTACCTTATTGGTACATCAATCTACACGTCATCAGTCATCTTTTTACGCATAGAGCTATTCACTATCACATCCGATGGTAATACCATGTCTTGACGAATGTGAAACCAGGTAAAATTGCAAAACCTGTTAGCTACTCCCCTTTGACAAAGTGTCGAAGGTATCTTCTTTCAAACATTATAGCACTATCATTTACAGCTGACAAAAATATCTATATTGTTTTTTCATTACTTAATTTGTATCTGGTAGCTCTTATCTTCTTTATGTGCTAAATAAAAATCAATCATTCTCGGCATCGTCTGAATAAAATCAGGGCATGTAATTCCACCCTTTTGCAAAATTTGCTGGGCTTCAGTCGTGTCGAATGTGGCATTCCATGTTAAATAATCTAATGTCTCCTGTTCCACCCCTAGCTTTCTCCGAATAAAAGGAATTTGCAAGGATAGCTTTGCCCATGCAAACGGTAAACGTCCCTTCGGATAAGCATTCGTCACTAGTTTCACCATAGTACGATATACTTCCTGTACAGGGTGAGGATTGGGATCTGTTAAATGAAGGGTCTTACCTTCAGCCTCTTGTTCTGATGCCAAAAAAATTGAGGCATTTAATATATAATCGACTGGTACTACATTGATCGTAGATGTAGATTGTCCAATATAAGGAATTATAGGTAAACATTTTAATCGTTCTATTAAATTTAAAAAGAAATAGGGGCCATCAAACTTAATTGTTTCACCCGTTTCCGAATGTCCCCTCACAATGCCAGGTCTAATAATTGTTAATGGAATTTTTGATTTTAAATCTTCTACTCGGAGCTCAGCCTCATATTTTGTCTCTTCATAATAATTTTTAAATGTGAATGGTCGAATCAGTTCATTTTCACGCAGTACCCCCTCACGTGTACCAGCCACATATGCCGTACTAAAGTACATATAGCGTTTTAAATGGGGTAAAGTGCGCACAAATTCATTCACCATTGTTGTCCCATGTACATTCACTTTCCAAGCAATATCACGGGGTACAGCTAAATCGTATATAGCTGCCAAATGCCAGAACACTTCAATTTGAGGTACGATTTCTTCAATTACTTGATTATCTAAACCGAGGTTCGGCAAGGTAATATCACCCTCAACAATACGAATCGATCCATTAGGAAACTCCTTTAATATTTTATTTTTCTCTTGATGAGCTTTAATGGTTTCGCCAGCTAATACGATTGCTATAACCTGTTGTGTTTGTTTTTTTTGGAACAATGTCCTAATTAATTGACTTGAAATGAAACCAGGAAAACCAGTAAAAAAATGAACTTTCATCTCCCATTCCCCCTCGATTCTAACGCATCTTTCTTGTTTCCTTATCCACTAAACTATAAACAATCGGTACAATATATAGTGTTAGTAAAGTGGACGTCACAAGTCCTCCAATCACTGCAATTCCCATCGGTTGATTCATCTCTGTTCCTTCCCCAATGCCAAGTGCAAGTGGAAGCAATCCTAAAATAGTCGTTAACGCGGTCATTAAGATTGGACGGAGACGATCCTGAGTGGCCAGTAAAATGGATTCATACGCTGACATACCATTCGCTTTTTGCTGGTTAATATAATCAACTAACACAATACCGTTATTTACTACAATCCCTACAAGCACTAAAATTCCAATTACAGATGTCACACCAATTAATGTATTTGTGGCAAACATGGCAATCGCTACCCCTATGATCATTAATGGCACCGTAAACATAATGACAAATGGATATTTGAATGATTCAAATTGGGCAGCCATCACAATGTAAACTAATATAATTGCCAGAATAACGGCTAGTAGCATATCATCGATTGCACTATCATAAAGCTCTCGATCACCGCTAAATACAATTTGCGTAGTAGGTGATAAATGAGCACTCTCTATTGCTTTATCTACCTTTGCTGATATTCCGCCTAAAGATTCCTTCGTTTCATATTCAACAAAAAATGCCACTGCTGCAGCCTGATCAGAACGTCGAATAGAGACGGGACCCTCTTCTATAGAAACTGTAGCAACATCCTCTAATTTCACAAACAAGCCCGCAGGTGAACGAAGTTGCATTGATTTTAGTGAATTCACACTATCGTTGAAGGTCTGTCCGAAACCTGTGTAGACAGGTAACACAGCACCATCCTCTGCTATTAATTGGGACGTTAATTGCCCTCTTGTCATTTGATTGACAGACTGTGCAATTTGGGCCGGTACAAAACCATAATCTTTTGCATTCTCTCGATTGACTTCAATTTGAATTTCTTGAACCGTATTATCTAAATCTGTGGAGACTTTCGTCACTTCTTCAATCGCTTGTAGCTCTTGTTGTACTTTATTAACAGCCTGTTGGAGCCTTCCTTCATCAGAGTCAGTTAATCTAAACGTTAAAGTATGTGGTGATGAGCCAGTTGCTGTCGATACGTTAAATGTCAGTTCAGTCTTATCTTCTAACTCCCCCTGTAATTCTTGCTCTAACTCTTCAACAAATTCAAAAATTGAACGTTCTCTATCCGCTAAAGGCACTAGCTTTACATATATTTCTGCTTGGTTCGGGCTAGTTTGTCCACGTGATTGAGATTGTTGTGTGCCACCAATTAGACTAACATAAACATCTACATCTTTTTCCTGCTTTAAACGTTCCTCGATCTTCCTGACAACCTTTTCAGTTTCAGATACAGCTACACCCTTTTCAAGATTGACGCTAATGGTTGTGAATCCTTCATCGGTAGGTGGTAAAAATTCAGTACCAATTCTAGTCAATCCGAATAATGATAGACCAAAGCAAACTACTGTGAAAATTAGTATGAGCATACGATGCTTCAGAACCCAAACAATAGACGACTTGTATCGCTTATAAAATTGAGATTTACTACGCTGCTCGTAAAAGTTAATACTTTTCATTTTTAAAAGACGACTCGCTAGCATCGGCACTACTGTAAGGGCAACTACTAAAGAGGCAATTAAACTAAATGAAATTGTGAGAGCAAATTCTGTGAAAATTTGTCCAATCAATCCTTCGATGAACATAACAGGAATAAAGACAGCTATTGTTGTTAGTGTCGAAGCTGTGATAGCAAGAGCAACTTCCCTTGTCCCTTCCTGTGCTGCTGTAATAGGATCTTTTCCTAGCCCTAAGTGTCTTTCAATATTTTCAATAACAACGATTGCATTATCCACTAGCATGCCAATACCCAAAGCTAGAGCACCTAAAGTCATAATATTGAGTGAAAAATCAGCAAAAAACATCAATACAAATGTCACTATAACTGAATAGGGGATAGCGATACCAATGATGATAGGGCTCTTTACACTGCGTAAGAACACAAAAAGGACGAACATTGCAAACAATCCTCCTAAAATTAAGGAAGAGCCGATATTACTAATAGCAACATCCACGTAGTTGCCTTGATCTACTAATATGTCTGCTGTTATTCCACTGTATTGCTCTTTCTCTAGCAATTCATTTAAGGTTTGTTGAAACTCCTTTGACACTTCTGCAGTATTCGCACCCGACTCCTGTATGACAGACATAAGAACTGCTGCATGCTCATTGGCGCGAGTTGTCGTTAAAGATGGCTGTTCTGCCCTTTGAACAGAGGCGAGATTGCCAACTGTTAACGCTTCACCTGTTAAAGGATTCACAGAAACGATTAAATTGGCTATATCTTCAGGTGAAGTTAATGTACTAACAATACGTGTTGTTAACATTTTTCCATCATCAGTTAAAACAGGATCACCAGGAAGTGATACATTGTTTGCTTGAACGATTTGAATAATATCTGCCTGTGTTAAGCCTTTTTCGACTAGCTTTCCCTCATCTAATGTAATTTGTATTTCCTCTATAAGCTTCCCCGAAACATTCACACTTGCGACACCCTCTGTCCGTCGAAGCTCTTTTTCTAAATCCTCTGCTAATAAGCGCACCTCAACATTTTCATTTTCTGCGCGCAATGATAGCTGAATAATTGGAAATTGAGATGGATCAAACTTTAAAAAGCTTGGCTTGCCCGCATCATTGGGAAGAGGCGTCATATCAATTCTTTGTAAAATATCAAGTTGGACATCTTCTAGGTTGGTGGACCAATTGAACTCAAGGACGATTAAATTGCTTCCTTCTTGCGAGGTTGACTGTAGTTTCTTAATGCCTGGTAAGGTGGCTAGTGTTGCCTCTAAAGGCTTCGTTACTCTCTCATTCACCTCTGTTGGGCTTGCTCCAGGATAGAAGGTGACTACTACACCTATCGGAGGATTTAACTCCGGAATTAAAGTAATTGGTATTTTTAATAACGATACACCGCCTAATAAAATGACAAAAAGCATCGTTACAATTGTAAAGACCGGTCTTTTAATTGAAAAATTACTAATGTTCATATTATAAACTCCTTTTTCTACCTCTTCCTTTCTATGATAGCCGAAAAGGGGATTATTTTATAAATAGGCTAATTTTCTACCATCTAGTGATGGCAATCTTAAATTTCCTAATACTGTATATATTCTACAGTCAGTGTCAAATTTCCTTGCAAAAAAACACGAATCGCAAAATTGTCGATTCGTGTTTGACTATTAAAGAAGGCTATAAAGTTTAATGTTCTCATTTTTATCGTTAAACCAACGCATGGCAAATTCATTTTCGAATAAGAACACAAGGTTGTCAAAACGGTCTTTCACCAGCATTGAACGACCAGAGGACATGGACTCTTTAACATCCTCTTCATTTTCAATCCAACGTGCAATTTTTGAACCAATTGGCTCCATTCTTACTTCTACATTGTATTCATTTTTCATACGATGTTCGAATACTTCAAATTGCAGTTGACCCACTGCTCCAAGAATAACTTCCTCTGTGTGCAGTGTTTTATAGTATTGTATAGCACCTTCCTGTACTAATTGTAAAATACCTTTATGGAATTGCTTCGATTTCATTACATTTTTAGCCGTTACACGGACAAATAATTCTGGTGTAAACTGTGGTAATTTTTCAAATTGGAATGTTTTTTTACCACCGACAACAGTGTCTCCAATTTGATAAGTCCCCGTATCATATAACCCGATAATATCTCCAGCAACAGCTTCATCTACAGTCTCCCGATCATCAGCTAGGAATTGTGTAGATTGCGTAACTTTAAAGGATTTGCCTGTACGAGACAATGTCATATTCATGCCACGCTCAAATTTACCCGAAACAATACGTACAAAGGCAATACGATCACGGTGCGCAGGATTCATATTTGCTTGAATTTTGAATATGAATCCTGAAAATTCTTCTTGTTCCAGTGGATCTATAAACTGCTCATCTTCCGTAATTCTAGGCTGTGGTATTGGTGCAAATTGTAAGTAAGTTTCTAGGAATGTTTGTACCCCAAAGTTTGTTAAAGCTGAACCAAAGAACACTGGTGTTAATTCGCCACGACGAATTTTTTCCTCCGAATATTCATTACCAGCCTCGTCCAGTAGTAAAATATCGTCCATTGCTTGAGAATAATAAGAAGTGACTTTCATTGGATGTTCTACAGCAAGTTCACCATTTTCATCTATTGGTAGAAAGCGCTCTGTCTCATCCGTACGGAACTGCTCAATACGCTTATTGTAACGATCATAAATACCAAGAAACTCTTTCCCCATACCAATCGGCCAGTTCATTGGATACGCATTAATTCCTAGTACTTCCTCAAGCTCTTCAATTAGCTCAAGCGGCTCTTTCCCTTGGCGGTCTAATTTATTAATAAAAGTGAAAATCGGAATACCGCGCATTTTACAAACCTTAAATAGCTTTAATGTTTGTGCCTCTATCCCTTTAGCGGCATCCACTACCATGACAGCACTATCTACTGCCATTAGTGTACGATACGTATCTTCTGAGAAGTCTTGGTGCCCAGGGGTATCCAAGATGTTTACACGTGAGCCATTATAGTCAAATTGCATCACGGAAGAAGTAACAGAGATACCACGTTGTTTTTCGATCTCCATCCAATCAGATGTTGCAAACTTACCTGTTTTTTTCCCTTTTACTGTTCCTGCGTCACGAATGGCGCCACCAAAAAGTAAAAGCTTTTCTGTAATCGTCGTTTTCCCAGCATCAGGGTGACTGATAATGGCAAAAGTACGACGCGATTGTATATCTTTTTCTAAATTTGAATTCATCTCGTCATTCTCCTTTTTTCATACTTAATAATAATAAAAGAAGACTTGCCTTTCGTACAACCTTTTTACATGAAATCGCCAAAAAGAAAACCCTTTAGTACTTTCTAAAAGGGTTTCCTAAGATTTTATATTTCATCAAACAAATTTCAATCGGCCAGCTTCTATTGCTATTTCTGCATCACTATGTGGAAATTTTGTATTTTCAATAATTTGATAATCCTCATGGCCTTTACCAGCAAAAATTATCATATCACCTGGTTCAGCAACCTCTATGGCATGTCGGACTGCCTCTGCACGATCCCCGATGCAAGCAAAATTGTCATGTAACATCCCCTTGGCCAAATCACCTGTAATACTATTATAGTCCTCATAGCGTGGGTCATCTGTTGTCAGAATGACATACTCTGCTGCGGACGCCTTCTCAGCCATTGCAGGACGTTTTGATTTATCGCGGTTACCACCTGTCCCAACTAAGAAAATAAGTTTGCCCTTTTTATATGGTTGTGCTGCTTCAATCGCTTTTTCAATGGCATCAGGTGTATGTGCATAATCAACAAACATTTGAACAGGTAGGTCAGAGCAAACTTTTTCCATACGACCTTTAACTGGTGGGAGTTGCTCGATTTGCTCAATAATAGCTTCCATAGAATACCCACGACCATAAAATGCTACCATTGCTGCTAGCACATTATAAATGTTAAATTCACCTAATAAATTCATTTTCACACGATAAATTCCTTCTGACATCTCCACATCAAAGGATGTCATATAATCGTGATATTCACAGTTAATGGCACGGAAATCTGCTGTTTCATTTTTCAAACCATATGTCCATACTGGAAATGGTGTCATAGCTGCGTATCGCTCTGACCATGCATCATCGGCATTTAGCACAACAAATTTATTTTTTTCTAAATCTTGTCCAAGCTGGGAGAATAATAAACCTTTAGCATGGCCATATTCCTCCATCGTACCATGGAAATCAAGATGATCGTGCGTTAGATTTGTAAATATAGCAACATCATAGTCAACACCTGCTAAACGTCCAAGTGCTAAGCCATGGGATGAAACCTCCATCGTCATTAAACGACAGCCTTCCATCTTTGCTCTAAAAATCATTTGTTGAGTGGATAATGCATCACTCGTTGTATTGGCAGATTCATATAGAATTCCATTTAAATTAAAGCCAATTGTGCCAGATAGGGCAGATTTTTCACCCATACCATGCATGATATTTTGAATAATACCCGTCACAGATGTTTTACCATTCGTTCCCGTTACCCCGATCATCGCTATATCTTTGGAAGGATAATCAAAAAACTTAGCAGCTAATAAGCCTACTGCACGGTCTGTGTCTTTCACAATCACTTGAGCAATAGTCTCACCTAGCGGTAATTTTCGCTCCGTTACAACAATTGTAGCCCCACTATCTACAGCCTTTTGAGCATAGTCATGTCCATCCACTGTATATCCTTTAATACAAACAAACATACTATTTGGCTGTACACTTCTTGAATCTACTACGATATCAGTTACTTGGTCTGGCAGCATGCCAATTATTTTTTTCAAAGGTAATGCACTTAACAATTCCTCTGCATACATTTCATAGTCCTCCAATCAATCTCTACACTCACGTCATCATTTTTGATTATTCGACAAAAAACGACAATATGAATCCCCCCACGATCTATTGAACTTATTTTACTACTTATTTCGTGATAAATAAAATGTCTCTGTGCTGTTTTTTCAACGAAAACGCTTACATTTGAACAAAAAACACGTTTTCTTCGAAATTTTCATAAATAATCACGAATCGGCATTTTTCGACACGACTAGGATGGGATTTTTGGGAACATCTTTCTATACAAAGGAGGGGTTTTTTGAATGAGGGTATCTTCATTTGAAAAAAGATACCCCCATTTTACTATTTCATAATAGAGCGTACAATTTTCACCTTTTGATTATAGGGTGGAAAAAGTACATTAGTCTCAAGCTTAGAAGATTTCTTTAAAATGGATTTTGAATGTGTAAAGTTTTCAAAGCTCGCTTTACCATGATAGGCTTTCACACCTGAAGGACCAACACCTCCAAATGGTAAATGTAAGTTACCAACATGTGTAATAGTATCATTAATACATCCTCCACCGAATGGCAATTCCTCCAAAAAGTATTGAGTCGCTTTTTCGTGCTCTGAGAAGAAATATGCCGCTAGTGGTTTCGGCAATTGGCGAATTTGATGGATAGCTAGTGGTAAATCGTTATACATCATAACAGGTAGGATAGGACCAAAAAGCTCTTCCTGCATCGATGGACTTGTCCACTTTACATATTCGATGATTGTTGGTTCAATATATAAATCATCTCGATCTATCCGCCCGCCAAATGTTATAGCATCTCGCTCTTCCTTAATAATTTGCTGTAAACGATCAAACTGTCTAAGATTCACGATGCGTCCATAATCAGGGCTTTTTAATGGGTTCTTCCCATAAAAAGAACGTATCGTTTCTTTTAAAATTTTCATAAAGCGATCATAAACATCTTTGTGAATAAGTAAATAATCTGGTGCCACACATGTCTGCCCAGTATTTGTAAATTTACCCCATACTATCCTCTTCGCTGCTACTTCTAGGTTCGCTGTTTGATCGACAATAGCTGGACTTTTCCCTCCAAGTTCTAAAGCAATAGGAGTTAATCGTTCTGCTGCTGCCTTAGCTACCACTTTGCCGACTGCAACACTTCCTGTAAAAAAGATATAGTCAAAGGAAGCATGGATTAAGGCAGTCACCTCATCTTTTTCCCCTTCCACTACACGTACATAGGATGGGTGAAATGTTTCTTCAATTACCTTTTTTACGATGGCTGCAGTGTGTACAGATGTTTCTGACGGTTTGACGATAGCTGTATTACCACCAACAATAGCACCTATCAATGGTTCCATGACCAACTGAAAAGGGTAATTAAACGGGCCAATTATTAATGTAACACCATACGGTTCACGAACAATAAAGCTCTTCCCCATCTGATATTGAATAGGTGTTTTGACAGCTTCTGGCTCCATCCATTCTTCCACATGCTTCACCATATAAGAAATACTATCTAAGACAATGCCAATTTCAGTTGCATAAGCTTCAAACTCACTTTTCCGAAGGTCTAAGTATAGGGCGTTCAGTATTTCCTTTTCATATTTCAAAATGGATTTCTTTAATTTTTTTAATTGCTCTTTTCGAAATTTGACACTTTTAGTGGCACGAGAAAAATAAAATTGACGCTGCTCTGTTATCATATTTTCCACATCTTGAGACGTAAAATTCATCAATAAAGCACCCCTTTTTCAAAAATGGCATACATAGTTTTTTCATTTCGAAACAAACTATCATTGTCTATACGATACAACATCAGGAGGGAAAAATCCTCTTTCTACATCAAGGAGGATGAAATTTGAGTATGTAAAATGTTTTAGATTTTTTATCTCGGGAAATATACAACTACATATTAATCGAAACGGGGGCGTAGATGAATGACAACAACGACATGGTGGGAGTCAATTTTTTCAGGACCATTATCACATGGGATTTGTGAAGAAAAATTATTGCTTTTGCAAGATGAGGCTTTCTTATATCTTTCTACAGCACCGGTAGAAACAGAAGAAGATCTTGAAGTAAATTAAAAGAAAGCGCATTATAGGATACCCCTATAATGCGCTTTTATCATATTTAATTAGAAATTAATACACCTCGTAACTGCTTTAACTCTGCTTCCAATCTATTGATCGCTTCTTCTTCTATGGCAAAGCCTCCTTCATCCAGAAGAATAATTTGTTTATCCACAATATAAACTGAGTGTGATATTGTGGTTGCCCCTAGCACAGCTAAAACTGGCTTTAAAGCATACTCTAAAGCTAATAAATGACCAATAGAACCTCCGACAGCGATAGGTAGTATGACCTTCTCATGCAGAGCTTTCTGGGGTAGTAAATCTAAATAAGTCTTCAATATCCCTGTAAAGGATGCTTTGTATATTGGGGTTAAAATTACGACTATTTGTGCTTCCTCGACCCATTTATTCTCTAACTGGATACTTTCACTTGCAAAATTGGCTGTCATTAAATCTTTTGCTGGTAGCTCATGAACATAATTGGAATGGACTTCTACTCCTAGTGCCATTAGATGATTTACAACCTTTTCATGAATTGCCGTAACTCTAGAGCTTTTCGAGTTACTTCCATTAATGATTACTGCTTTTGTCATTTCCCCACTCCTTTTATTTTTTAAGCCATAAAAAAAACTCCTATTTTACAATCAAACGGAAACCGCCTTGTAAAATAGAAGCCTCTAGATGCCTAGTCAACTTCAAAACCAAGTATTCTTATAAATTTAATCTAACATATATTTTTTTAAAGTCAATAGCTTTTCATTATTGGTGAATGGCTTTTCCAAAAACGGCTTTGGCTGCATCTCCAATATGCTCAGATACAGTCGGATGTGGAAAAATCATTTGTGCTAATGAAAGAGCTGTACCACCTGCATTTTTTGCCGCCAATATCGAATTCAGCATTTCTGTTGCACCATCCCCTACAACACAAGCACCTAGAATTTGACCGCTACCCTCTTCTGTAATTAGCTTCACAAATCCTTCTGTATTCCCTTCCATTAAACCCTTTGGATTTGTCTTTAAAGGCATTTTTGTCATCGTGTAAGGCACTTTTACCTGTTCTTCTAGTAAACCAAATGTGGCAATCTCAGGATGTGTATAGACACAACGTGGGATAGATGCTTGGTCAATTGATGTTGGTTGATTACCCACAATATAATCCACAGCATAGATTCCTTCTGCACTTGCTGAATGTGCTAGCTGATAACCACTGACCAAATCACCAATTGCATAAAGATGGGGCTGACTCGTCTGTAAATGCTCATTGACTGCAATTAAACGTCCTTCAAATGCTAACTCTAAATGCTGAGCGATTTCTGTATTAGGACGACGCCCTGTCGCAAACAGAAGATTTTCATATGTATATGTACCTTTTGTTGTATGGATGGTATGGCCTTCAAATTTTTCAAATTGAAAATCTGTTACAAGCTCAATACCGAGCTTCATCATCTTTTCTCGAATAAGGGGTCTTGCCTCTGGTTCTTCCGTTTGTAAAATATCCTCACTATGATTAAGCATTGTAACTTTCGTTCCTAGAGGTGCTAAACTAAAGGCCATTTCTACTGCAATGACACCACCACCAATAATCGTTAACTGTGCTGGTAGCTCTTTAAGATTAAAAAATGTATCTGTTGTATAGTAGGTAGCAGTCTCTAAACCTTGAAATGGTGGGACAAATGGATAACTGCCTGTTGCCAATATAATATCCGTCGCTGTCAAAGTTTCATTTCCAACTGATATCAGCAAGTCTTTAGTTAATGTGGCTTCACCACGATATAAAGTTATATCGTTGTTGATGATATAGTGCTCAATATTTGTTAGAAGCTCTTGAATAATTGCATCTTTTCGTTGCATCAATCGAGGAAAATTTATTTTCACATTGTCCGCTTCTATTCCCCAATTATTTCCTTGATTGATTGCCTGTACTAGTTTACTATGCTCCAATAAAATTTTAGATGGAATGCAGCCGACATTATAACAGGCTCCTCCTAATTTATCACGTTCAATCAAAGCAACCTTTTTGCCATTTTTCGCAGCATGAATGGCCGCCACATAACCTCCTGGTCCTGCACCAATAATCGCTATATCAAATTTTTCCATATTTTTCACCTCATGTAACACCTTATCATTTGGAAAAATTGAATGCAATATGATCAGGAATGTCTTAGAAAGGTTTCCTTTAGAAAAAGGAAAATGCACTTTAAAGAATTACCCGACAAGTAGAACTTCTTTTTTTCCAAACTTAAAAAATGAAATAACAAAAGCCACCGAGAGAAGAACTTCTCGATAGCTTATGTTTACAGTCTGAGCCTCGTCATTTATATTTTTCCTATGCTTAATATATATTTCGTTGCCAAAATCTTTGTTGTGCAATGGCGTCTACAAATTTTTTCGCAAAATCCTTATTTCCGGTTGCTAAAACAATGCCTGGCCCTACATTCGCATTTGACATATTGAAAAACGTCGTGCCTGTAACAGCAAACCCAATAGGTTTATAATGGCGGTATGCCTCATTAATATAGTTCACGATATGTGTATTAAATTTAGCTTGATTACTCGCCTTTACCCCCACCACATATAACGAGTCAAATAAAACGGCATCGGTTGTAATAAACGTGTCGCTTGCCGTTAATTGAACACCATTATTTCCTGTCACAACGCCTAGACGATCAGAAATAATACTGTAGCGCACACCTTGCCTTGTTAAATATTTTAATACTTCTCCTACCTCATTGGCATCGAATCCATCACCAATTAAAACGCCTACCTTAAGTGTATAGGGCAATTTAATGGTATTGGCCTGACTAAGTGCGGGCGAAGAGGCTGTTACCTTGGACTGTTCCCCACTAGGAGGGTTAACACCAACATTTTCTGCAACAGTTGTAGCCATTGCTTTATCTACACGAACAAACATATCCACAACTTGTTGTCGCACCGATTTACTTTTTACTTTTCCAACCTCAAAGCTAAAAGCATCTATAATATGCTGTTTTTCAGGCGGGGACATACTGTTCCAGAAGAGCCTAGCTTGTGAAAAGTGATCATCAAAGGATTTACTCCGCGCTCTTGTGATTCGCCCTTCAACCTTTTCTTCATAATGAACGTATCCTCCCTCCCTTGCTGTAGATGTTGCAGGCGTATTATTGGCTAATGAATTTTTATGGTAGCTAACTCTACCTAGATTAATTGCCTGTCGACTAAAGCCATTACGTTGATTATTATGCACAGGACAAAGAGGGCGATTAATAGGGATTTCCGCAAAATTTGGACCCCCTAGACGAATTAACTGTGTATCTAAATAGGAGAAGAGTCGACCTTGTAACAGTGGATCATTGGTAAAATCAATGCCTGGTACTACATTTCCTGGGTGGAAGGCAACTTGCTCCGTTTCAGCAAATACATTATCCACATTGCGATTTAAGGTCATTTTTCCAATTTTCTTTACTGGTATCAGTTCTTCTGGCCAAAGCTTTGTTGCATCTAAAATATCGAAATCAAATTTAAATTCATCTTCTGGTTCAAGTATTTGCACCCCCAACTCAAACTCTGGATAATCTCCAATTTCGATGGCCTCCCATAAATCCCGTCGCTGAAAATCAGTGTCTTTCCCTGCAATTATCTGTGCTTCATCCCAAACTAGTGAATGCACACCTAGTACAGGCTTCCAATGAAACTTCACAAATCTCGATCGTCCTCTGTCATTAACAAAACGGAATGTATGCACCCCGAAACCTTCCATCATACGGAAGCTTCTAGGTATTGTTCGATCAGACATATGCCACATAATCATATGTGCTATCTCCTGATTGTTCGCAACGAAATCCCAAAACGTATCATGGGCAGAGGCTGCTTGCGGCATCTCATTATGCGGCTCTGGCTTTACAGCATGAATTAAATCTGGAAACTTAATGGCATCCTGAATAAAAAAGACTGGAATATTATTGCCTACTAAATCATAATTTCCTTCATCCGTGTAAAATTTCGTTGCAAACCCTCGTACATCACGAGCTGTGTCCATCGAGCCTAAACTACCTACCACTGTCGAAAATCTAACAAACACTGGCGTTTTCTTTTTCGGGTCTTGCAAAAATTTCGCCTTCGTATACTCTCTCATTGACTCATATAATTCGAATTCACCATGCGCTGCAAAACCTCTAGCATGCACGACTCTTTCTGGAATTCGTTCATGGTCAAAATGTGTAATTTTTTCTCGAAGGTGAAAATCCTCCATAATTGTCGGACCACGGACTCCTGCTTTTAAGGAATCCTCATCGTTAGACACTCTAAGGCCCTGATTCGTAGTCATTTTTGTGCCTTCATTATCAACACGAAATGGCTCTAGTTGCTGATCCTTGGCATTATCCTCTATATTTTTGCGTTGATTCGAATTTGGCTTATCCACGCAATCCCCTTTCATACTATTACTGATTTCGCTCAATAGACACTATATGTTTGTTTGGAATAAACATGCACTTATTTGACAATCTATCTCTGTTAAAGTAAAAAGTAGGCCTATTTAACATAAAGAACCTACCAATTTTAAAATATGTATCGTATCATTTCATGTATGTTACAGTAAGGGTTGTCACGGCTCTCTGTACGACGAAGAGCCATCATGTCTGTACAATTTTTAATCGCTACCTCATGTCGTAATGCAATGGGGGCAATAATAGACTCATCAGCCTTATGACGGAAATATCGATTCACGCCAAGGTGTTGTTCCATTTTGTCATTTAAGACTGCTCGGGGGTATTTTTCCGAGCTATCTACTTCCTCAAAATGCAAAAGTAACCATAATTCAAAAGCTTCATTTGAATAGGCAATTTGAATCCCTTTTTCCTCACAAAATTGATTTACTTCCTCCAATTGCTTTTCTGTTAAATCATCCTTATCAAAAACAATCCAGACCTCATCAAAATATTGATAACTAGAATCCCGATAAGCATGTTGAGCAAGCTTAATTGCAGAACGTTTAACGTTTTTTATTTTAACACTCACCATTTTAGAGCGCTTCAAAATACGTAGCTGCTCAAAATAAATACGTTCCGTTTCACCTTCACAATAAATTAAAATAGTTTTCCGCAGTGTTCGGTTTCCTTGTTGACGTACTCTCACTGCTCAGATACCTCCGCTTCTTCTAAATATTGTTCAGATAAATATTCATTAATAACTGGCGTTGCGCCAAATTCTCCTTTTAAATAACGTTTTGCATATGAAAGGTCGCCACGCTTTTTTTGCAAGTCTGCAAAATCAAATAAAGAATAAAGCTCAGATTCATTTTTAAAGGTTTTATTAACAAACCAAATTTGATCGGACCGCAATGGCTGATCCAATAATTCTATTTCATGACTCGTCACGACAAATTGATTACTCGTATTGCGTTTACTATTCATGATTGCCATTAGAAATTCACAAATAGACACATGAAAAGCTGTATCAAATTCATCAATAAAAATAGTTTTTCCTTTATTATAAGCATCTACCATCACACAGGCTAAATGCAACATGCGCACTGTACCTTTAGAATCCATCGTCCAATTGATCGTCTCTGTCCCGATAGGGGCACCCGCTTCATCAAATGATAAATAATGCAGATCGATATCAACTTCTTGAATAATCTCAGGAGTGTCGAACTCGTAGTCAACTGTATTTTTTTCTCTGCGTTCCACACGTCTTGCTGTGACATCTTGAATCGAAAAATCGGCAATTTTCAGCAGTTTGATGACCTCTTTTTTAAAAGGCTCTTCTTCAAGTTTACGAATAAGGGGATGACTTGATAACCGATTCGCTTCATCTAGAAACAGGATTTTATGTAAAAACCAATCGAATACCTTTAACGCATCTGAATCATTAAAAACATGGAGCACTGATAAAAAGGCTGTATTATTACGTGTATATTTTGTTAATTCCTGTGCCGTCGAATGAGCTGTTTCATACGAATAGTCCACACCATCCCATCGTCGGACAAAAAGCTCTTCCTTCAAATTATTAGTTGTCTTGTGAAGACGCTCATATAAAACTAAGGAAGCATTGTACTGAATTTCATAATCATACAAAGCTCCGTCCAAAAATAGCGAAATCATAAATTCTGTTGGTTTGCCCTGCTTACTTCCTAGCTTAAATGGTTGATAAGGCAGACGTAATTGTTTAACATTGTTTAAATTCTCAAAGTTAAAAAGTAAGGACCGCAAAACTTTAATTGCGGTAAATAGATTAGATTTACCACTTCCATTTGGCCCAAAAATAAATGCACTTTTCACTATACGAAGTGAATCATCCAATTGCATGGTATGGGTATCCTTCCACTTTCGCAGACGACTTCCTGCTACCATTGAAAATAATGTATCCTCTTTATAGCTTAAACAATTGTTTACTCTAAAATCTACAAGCATTTGTAAGCCTCCGTCCACATCCATTTCTTTAATGAATTATTATACTATAGACAAAGAAAAAGACATATTACACAGTGTAATATGTCAAATCCTCTATATCGTTAAATTTCCGCTAATTTATCAACTTGTAAAGCATTCAGCGTACGTTCAATTCCCTCTGCAAAAGAAATTTTGGGTCTCCAACCAATTGCATTGGCTAATTTATCATTATTTAAAAATGAATGTTCAATATCTCCTTCTCGTACGGGTGCATATTGAATTTCAAGTGGATGATTTAAATGTTGAAGCAGTAAAATAACTTGATGAAGTGACCATGCTTCATTTGTGGACACATTGTAGATCCCTTGCAATCGTGCATGGACACCGGCATAAATGGCATCTGCAATATCATCCACGTAAATAAAGTCACGTGTCTGTTCACCATCACCGTAAATTGTAAAGGGTTTTCCCTCCATACTACTTTTTAACATACTTGGGATGACAGCAGCTTCACCTTGCATTTGTTGCCTTGGACCGAAAACATTGGCGAATCTGTAAATAAGGATAGGTAACCGATAATCCTTTTGCCATTTCTCACAATAGGTTTCTCCAATGCTCTTGTTTAATCCATACATAGATATCGGTTCACAGACATCTGTCTCTTCTAGTGGAGGATAGTGACTATTTCCATACACTGCAGCTGAGGAGGCAAAAACGAAATGCTTTACCTTATATTTAGATGATAAAAAGAGCATTTGACTTAGCCCAACAATATTCGTCAAAATATCCTTTACTGGCTCCTGTAAGGATTGTTGAACACTCGTTTGTGCTGCACAATGAATCACCACATCGAAATGTGTCTCTTTAAAAAGATGCTCGCAAACCTCATCCTCCACATTTAAAAGATAAGATTTATGCTCAAAGTCAACATTCCGTAAGTGACCCGTACTTAAATTATCAATAATATAAACCGATGCTCCTTCTTCAAAAAAACGCCTACCTACTGCACTACCAATAAAACCATAGCCACCTGTCACTAATACATTCATCCTATCGCCCCCAAAAACAATATGATGATTTATATGCAGTATTTGCTAAAAATATGCAAGAAACATACTTAGTGGGATTTTTTTACAAAATATCATTACTAGAATATATCATAAGCACATGCCTATTTTTGGACATATAAAAAGCATGCTCGAATATTACTTCAAGCATGCATGAAAAATCACTTTATTAAGCCGGGTTAATTTCTAACTCAACAGATACTTTAATATCTTTACCTACAAGAACTCCACCAGTTTCTAAGGCAGCATTCCAAGTTAAACCAAAGTCTTCTCGATTAATAGTTGTTTCAGCTTCAAAACCATATACTTCTTGACCCCATGGATTTGTACCTTTGCCGTTAAATTCTGTATCAAATGTTATTGATTTTGTTACACCTTTAATTGTTAAGTCACCTGTTACTGAATATTCATCGCTAGATTTTTTTGTAATATCTGTTGATTTAAACGTAATTGTTGGATATTGTTCAGCATCAAAGAAATCTGCTGCTTTTAAATGGTTATCGCGATCCTCACTACGTGTATTAATGCTTGCTGGATCAATTGTAAAGCTGATGTTTGCAGTAGTTAAGTCTGCAAGATCTGCCGCTTCAATGTCCGCTGTGTATTTGTCAAATACACCTTTCACTTTTGATACCATCATGTGTTTTACTTGAAAGTTAATTGCTGAGTGCCCTAAATCAATATTCCATTTTGCCATTTTAAAATTCCTCCAATAAGTTGATTTTATCTCGATTTCGAGATATATTTTAAAATATGAAGCAACTACAGTAATTATGTTACCCAACATTATTTAGGATAAACATTTGTAGTTACTTATCTTTTTTTACTACTTTAGTTATAAAAAGTAATTGATTACTTTATGTAACTTACTATATATTAATAATTAAATTACGTCAAGTAATTAAATGATTTTTTTATTAAAAGTTCATATTGAAAACTGAAATATCCTATTCCACTGAACGTGCATGCGTTTATCCAAAGCCGTAGTAGCAAAAAATAAAGCATGACGGTAAAGAGATTTTTTAGAATCTTCGTTTGTACAGATACTTAAAATAGTTTGTGAAAATCAAGGTAGTTGTATAATTCTGCTAAAAGAACTTGATTTCAAGGAGGTATAAGATATGAAAATCAATAAAATGGATCATGTGAGTATAAACGTAAATGATCTTCCAGAGGCTAAAGCATTTTTTCTTGAGTTAGGACTTGAAGTAAAAGCAGAATGGGAATTGGAAGGGGAACAGTTAAGCCGAATAGTTGGGCTTAATCATGCTAAAACGGCATGTGTAGGATTGGGGATGCCTGACGGTCAGACATGGATAGAGCTAGTGAAATTTTACTCGCCATCAGATGACAAAGATATTCAGCAACCTCTTGCCAATACGCTAGGAATCCGACATATTTGCTTTAATGTTGAAGATATTGAAGGTATTATAGCTAAATTGAAAAAAAGGGGTACAGAAATTTTTAGTGAGATACAGCAATATGAAGATAGTTATAAATTATGTTACGTTCGTGGTCCAGAGGGAATTATTTTAGAGCTGGGAGAGAAAATCAAATAAAAAGAAACTGAAATAATGTAGCATTTAAACGTAGACAACTGCTTATGGAGAGTAGACATTATGGCTAAAAAAAAATGGAGAACCTTGACAATAATGGTTCTCCTCCATAAAAGGGTGTCGAATTTTTCGTACTTCCCTACTATTCTTATTCTCCACGTTTTACTAATTTACCCTGCACAACAAAGCGATGATCGTCACTCATCACGGAATCCTTACAAGTAGACAATGTCAGTATTTTATCACTGGGACTTATAGCGACATTCATTTGTATGGATGAGCGCTTCTGAATGTCCTCTAGAAATTGCTGATAAGCTCCGTCACTTGTAAAGTCCGTTTCAATATAGTAGAAATCAATAGTTGTCTCATATGCAGCAAATACCTCGATATCATACCCTTCATATAAGGTATCTAAATAAATAATTGGATGGTCATCCGCATAATCTTGCTTTAAATAATTTTTTAGACTACCAAACATCGTATTATTTTTCATAGCATGACCATATAAAATTGTATTTCGATTCATAGAAAGAATATTATTCCGATAATCCATAAAGACACTGCCTGCACGACTTTCCTCGTCTCTAAAATTATGATTTAAATAAAACTCATTATTGTCAGCTTGTAGTACTGGATTATTTAACTTTGTTCCATCCACTGAAATCCATCCCACAATTTGACGGTTCATTGCTAATAAATCTTGGAATTGAGGTCTTATCGTTGAAGGAGCTTGAGTTTCTTCCTCTTGATTTACTGGCCGATCCTCAATAGTGCTTAATGTAGCTTGATATATATCCTGCACTTCCTTCAGTGATTTTGACGTCTCATAGTACGTATATAAGTACTTTGCCAGGGAAAATGCAGAAAATAAAAATATCGCTAAATATAGAAATGTGACTAACTTTGACGCCTTCTTTTTCATCCTATCACCAATCATATCCCTATTGGCATCATATAATAGCCAAGTTGTTTATCTTCATTAAATACCGCGTCCACCCCATAAACCTCTTTAATAACATCTCGCGTGATCACATCACGTGGAGCACCTTCTGCGAATAGTTGACCATCCTTCATTAAAATAATATGGTCACTATAGCGAATAGCTTGATTAATATCATGAAGCACCATAATAATCGTTAAGCCGTGCTGCTCGTTTAATGTTTTGACAAGCTCTAATAATTCTAGTTGATAATAAATATCCAAATAGGTTGTCGGCTCGTCCAAGCATAGTATTTCAGATTGTTGTGCCAAAGCCATAGCAATCCAGACACGTTGGCGCTCCCCACCTGATAACGCCTCTAAATTTGTTGTACTCTTTTGTTGTAAATTTGTACAAGCCAGTGCCCATTCAATGGCTTTTGCATCTCCTTCATTGTCTTTTTTCAGCAATGTTTGATGGGGAAGACGACCAAAGCCGACTAATTTTTCAATTGTTAAATCTTTCGGTATATCGTTTTGCTGATACACTATCGCTAGTTTTTTAGCGAATTCCTTAGGCTTATAGTTTAGTAGGTCTTTATTTTCTAACAGGACATTCCCTGATTTAGGTAAATGAAGACGAGAGATAACACTTAATAAAGTCGATTTTCCACAGCCATTCGGGCCAATAATTGTTGTAATTTTGCCCTTTGTAATGGATGTTGAAACGCCATTTAGATGGTTACGTGTATGATCATGCGATACAATGATGTTTTGTATATCCATGTTTGTCACTCTTTTCGTAATAAGAATATGAGGAAGGGTCCACCGATAATTGCCATAATTGTGGACGCTGGAATTTCAAGTGGTGCAACAATTGTACGTCCAATTGTATCTGCTACTAAAATTAATAATGCTCCTGCCAGTGCTGTAAACGGAATAAGCACAGCATGATCATGACCAACCAATCTGCGAGCAATATGAGGTACTAATAGTCCCACAAATGAAATAACACCTGCAACAACAACTGAAACAGCTGCTAGTAAAACAGCCACGGCTGCAATTAATAACCGTGCTCGCGCAACTTGAAATCCTAAACTTTTAACAGTTTTGTCTTGTAATACGAGTAAATTACACCAACTATATAAAGCAAGAGCACCTATTAATCCAATTGAACCATATGTCACAATTGTGGAAACATCTTTCCATGTTCGCATTGTTAAATTAGAACCAATCACACTAGATGCGGACATATTTAAGGAGCCACCTAAGCTAATCATAGCCTCGGTTAAGCCCGTAAACATAGCGTTAATCGCTATCCCTACTAAAATCAATTTGAGAGGGCTTAAGCCAGATTTCCAAGATAGTGCAAAGACAAGCGTACAGGCTAAGGCTCCGCCCATAAATGCTAAAACGGGTGTCATAAAAAAAAATGTGGGGAAAAAGGCAACAATAAACAATTGAACAAATGCTGCACCCGAAGATATTCCGATGATCCCTGCATCTGCCAATGGATTACGCATCACCGATTGTAAAAGCACCCCAGAAACTGAAAGTGCGGCACCTGCAAATAATGCGACGATGATACGTGGGAAGCGTAAATCACGGATCGCATCCATTTGACTGTTCCCCTCCTCAAATAATGCCCCTATAAACTCAAAAAAGCCCATTTTAATGCTACCTGTTGTGGCTGAATAAATAACAGTCACAAGTAATAGAAAAATTACAAGTAAAAAACTGACGATTCTTTTTGTCATATCGGACTTCCTTTTTCTTTTTTTGTTCCATATAGGATAAGAAAAACGCTCTATGACGAGTAAAAATACTGATCATACGAGCGACATTCAAGTTACTATTTACGATAGAAAATTTCCATCAGCTGTCCTAAAGCCTGAGGTACCTGCAAAGAGGATGTCGTCCCGAATAATTCTTCCTCTAAATCATAGACTTTATCGTTTTTCACTGCATCGAAATGTTTCCAAATATCATTTGTTTTAAATTCTTCATCAAACATTTTCACAACCTCATCAGGCATGCCATGTGATAAGCGCAAAATAATATCCGGATTACTATTATGGAGATATTCCGTATTAGAAGATAGATATTCTGCATCTTGTCCTTCCATTACATTGATACCTCCTGCTCGTTTCACAAGATCCCCGGCATAGGAATTTTCTGTTGCCACTAAATAACTCCCAGGTATACCTAGTAAAATTAATACGCGAGGACCTTCTTTATTTGCAGCTACACTTTGGACTGCCTCGATATTTTTCTGTAGATCTTTTACTAATACATCGGCTTGGACTTCACGATCATAGCGTTCTCCTAGAGATGCAATTTCCTTTAGCATGGCATCAACGCTTTGAAAATTAAGAAAATCAACAGGAATATTAAGTTGTTTAAATTTATCCTGTAAATCGTATTCTAAAGTTGAAACAGATAATACTTCTGTTGGATTTAATGACTTAACAATTTCCATATCTGGCTCCATCGCATTGCCGATTGTTGGCAGACCGTCAAAACGTTTTGCTAATTGCTTTTCTGTTTCTGGTACAGCAATTGCATCAAGTTCCAGCTTATCAAGGATATCTGCTATTACTACCGTCCCCGCAATGATACGTTGTTCACTATCTTCTGTTACCTGTTCTTTATCAGCAACTGTCTCTTTTTTTTCTGTTTGATCACTGCTACTACATGCAGCGAGAATTAGTGATAGTAATGTCAACAACAGTAACTTCAGTTTCCAATCTTTTTTCATTGTGTCATCCCCCACTTATTTCTGCTCAGTCGTCTCATTTTTGTTTTTTCTAATACGCTTAATAAGTAACCAGCCTGATACGAGACATACAACGATCAGCCCAATAATTTTTACGATGTTTAACGGTTCAATGGGCTGTTCTGCAGTCGTTTTTTTCACTACTTTTTTGTCCGTAGTTTCCTCTATCGTTTTGCTATCTTCTGATTCTTCTAAAGTTTTATCAGTAGGTTCATCAAGAGTACGATCAAATGTTAATTTTTCTTCCTTTGGTATAAGCAATGGTGATTGAATAGCTGGTAATGTCTGTGTGGCTTTGCTAGATACATTCTCTTTACTTATTTGTACTGGTGGCTTTTGTACCTGCTCCTTAACCGTATCTACCGGCTTGTCATGTACGACTTGCTTAGTAGATTCTTCGTTCAAGGATTTTTGTAAAAGTGATGCGATCTGTTTTTGATTGAATGCTAGCTGAACATAGTATTGATGATGATAAGAAATGTCAGGAATATCGATCTTCACCCAGATTTTTAACGGCTGTGTTAAATCCTCAACCTCAAATTCCACAATGCGTACATTATCTAGAAGTGAAACTTGCTTTGGCTCAATCTGATTCCCTTTATAAACTACCTGTAGACCTGTCACCCAAGCTGATTGTAAAATGGTCATTTGCGTATAATATCTACCATCTCTTTCTATAACCTTTGCTGTTGGATTCACATAGTTATTCATAATAGAAGGTTCATTTTTACCATCCGCTAATAATACATAATCCACTGCCCATTCTAGTCCCTTTGTTTCTTCAACAACTAAGTTTTCAGCATCATCCGTCTTGTTTTCTTCCTGAGGAACTGTCGGTGTAAGTCCCGCCATTTCTATTTGTATCTCTTGAGTGAACGAAATATATGGTTCTTCAGGTGCAAGCTCTACATGACCCTTTATAACAATCGGATCTTGTAATCCCAAAACATCAAACTGAACTAAATTTTCTAATGTATCTTGAGTCAAAAAAATCTCAGTGCCATGCTGCTCGATATGTATGTCGTGTACAGAATATGGCTGTTCAAGTACCAAAGTTAATTGATACTGTCCATCCTTAACCTTAAGAGTTGCTTTATGTTTAAAAAGATTTTCTTCAAAGCCATCAATTGGAGAAAAACTTAGTTCAACTTGATAATTACCATCTATTATGACAAGGTCCTCAGCTTTTGCTTGTAGAAAAATGGATGGAGAGAAAACGAGCAATAGAACTGCCAAAACAGCCGAAATACAAATATGCTTTTTTATGATTGTCATTGCATAGTTTCCTCCCATTTTAAACACATAGGAACTTCCTCCCCCATAAAATATGAGAAAGGAAGTTGCTGTAAAAATTTTTATTATTTATTCATATACTGCAATGAGCCATTTAAAATTTTCGCCATATGTGAACGTTTTAATGGACTATTTGCATCAATAACTGTTTTGCCATCAGCAGTTGGAGAACCAGTCATTACTTTGCCTGCATACAGAAGTGCAAAGGCTTTTTTTGCTTCTTCATCTTTCACTTTTGCTCCATCAGCATAGTAAGAAAGACTTGTGTCACCATAGCTCATTTCTTTTCCTGCTACATGTGTTACTGTACGATAAATCATTACAGCTGCTTGTTGGCGAGTAAGTGTATCATTTGGATTGAAGTTTGCAGTTTTTTTAACAATCCCTGCTTCAGCTAATGCATTAATAGCTTGAACAGCTTCCGCACTAAGCTTACCTGTATCTTTAAATCCAGCATCTTTTGTAGAAGATACGTTCAATGAACGTGCCACCATTAAAGCAAATTGAGAACGTGTAATGTTGTCATTTGGTCTGAAATTGTCTTGTGCCTTCACAATTCCTAAGCCGTAAAGTGATAGGATGGCATCTTTATTCGCATCTTTACTAATATCCTTAAATGGATTAATAACCGGTTTCACTGCACCTTCGACAGCAAAGCTAAATTGTACTGTATGATTCGAATCATACTTCACACCTTGTGCTGGTTCATTTACAACGATGTGTAATTGAGCATTTACCAGTTTCTTTAAATCTGCAACTTCAAATGAATATGTGCGTGAATTTGTTGCATCATCTTGTTTCACTAAAGTTGCTTCTTTCCCCTCTACAGTGAAACCTTTTACATATTGACCTTGAGGGAATGTCATTGTCACAACATTTTTACCGTCTTTCGCAGTAACTCCTACCTTTGGCGCGATGTATTGTTTCATCATTGATTCTTCTGTTGTACCATCTTTGTAAACAGTAACAGCAACTTCATCCACTTTCACTTCTTCTTTTACTTCTTTCACTGCTTTTAAATCAAAGTCATACCATTTATCCATATTTGCGGAAGGAACGACTACATGGATTTTTGCTGATTTAACTTCATCAACAACAATAGGGAAACTGTATGTAATAGTACCATCGCTATTTTTTACTTCTGTAGCATCTACAAATGTATCGCCTTGTTTTGTTTGTAGACCTGCAATCATTGGTGCAGATTTAGCTGTAATTGTTAATTGAGCTTCAAATTTACCGTCTTTTTCAACGATTGTTCCTTGTGGTACTAAATGAGAACTAATTGCAGGCTGTGCTTCTGTCGTACCTGTTTTAAAAATTTGGAAATTAATAGCTGAATCTGTTTTAGCAGCTTTCGTTGTTTCTGCTTTCACTTCTGTATTTGTTGTGACTAATTCTGCCGCAGATGCAAAGGAAGGAACTGTAAGAGATGCTGCTAACAATGAAGCTAGTACTATTTTAGTTGCGCGTGATTGACGTTTTTTTGCCATTTTATTGACCCTCCGTTTTTGTTTGTAGTTTTTTTCTATAAAGTAAAAATGCTGACCCCACTAATGCAACGATTAAAAGATAAGGTGTTGTATCACCTGTTTGTGGATTGGGCACTTGACTTTCAGTTGTAGTTGCTGAAGAAGTTGGTTGTGATTTACTGGATTCTGTCTGTTGAGTAGAAGCAGTTGCTGAGCTTGCAATTGATGTAGCATCAAATACAAGTGATACACTGTATTCATGATGATAATTGATGTCATCAATATCAATTTTCATCGCTGTTACTACAGGTTTTGTTAGGTCTTTAACGGTGAATTGTACAGTTCGTGTATCCGCTGCTTGATCTTCACTTACTACAGTTGCTCCACCTGGTGGTTGAAACTTAGTAATCCATGCACTGTTTTTTAATGTAATTTGTACTACTGCAGTGCCATTTTTCACCGTAACCTTCGCAGGTTTTACAAAATAATCATTAGCAATTGATGCGGAATTACTCTCAGGTTTATTGACCTGATATTTTATCGAATGAGTGCCATCAGCCAGTTGAGCAGATGCTTGAGTTAACCCGAAGTTAACGACAAAAATACTAACAAGCATGATCAACATGAGCATTTTCTTCATGTGTTGCACGCCTCCCTTAGTCATAATAAAACATCCTAATTGATAGATTCACTTCCACGAAAGCACTTTCATGTAAACGAAAATAATTCTCAATTACGATTCTACTCCCAAGAATAATCGTTACTGCCAGTCACTGTCAACCGTTAATCCAAATTCGTCCTCAATATGTCAAATTTTCCTCCTAATAAAAAGAATATCACCAAAATTTGGTGATATTCTCGCTCTTATTTTATTTAGCAAAAATCTCTAAAATACCGATCAACAATAATAGCCATCCTGAAATGGCTGTTGAATGCCTGCCAATAAACGTTTTGGAGAGCAATGCGCCACATTGACTGCCTACCCCCACCGTAACAAATGAAAAGACACCAATTGAAATTACTGTCCATATTGCAGAAATGCCATTTGCTCCAATGGCAATACCTCCTGCTAAGCAATTGGCTGACAATATAAATCCGAGTGCCATTGCCTCTCGAGTTGAGATGACTAAATTTTTATCTTCATCAAATAGTTCAGGGTTACCCGCTATTCGTTGATTAGAAAAGTTATTGGACATCAAGGTCCATATGCCAATAACACATAATAGTAAACTTCCTAATAAATTGGCAGTATGCGGTGAAATATATTCAACAACAGTGCTGCCAGCTGTTACTGCTACATATGTGACAATCATTGACATACCGGCGATCACTGCATTCGATAAAATAGGAATTTTAACTTGCTTGACACCATAGGCTAGGCCAATCCCCAAATTATCTAGATTCGCAGCAATTCCTATTAGAATAATAGTAATCCAGTGCACACTAAGCCTCCTCAAAACCCAGTCTCCATTTTCACCTATCATATGTAATCGTGTTAAAAATCTATGGGCATTTTAGAACCCTGTTCAGAACCTTTTCCGTAATGAATCCTCCATTTTATTGCATGAGTTACATGAATCGTCAATTTGACAAAAGTAACAACTTCTATATAAAATTAAGTTGTTACTTGTTAATATTTATTATTCACTAGGATGTAAGTAATTATTGAAAGGGGAATTTGATGAGATATTTAAAAGTATGGAAGATAGGATTTGCTTTATCATGCCTACTAGTATTAGCTGCATGTGGTTCTGCTGATGCGGGTACAAAAGATAAAAAAGAAATTAACTTGGCGTATGTTGAATGGGATACAGAGGTTGCTTCTACCCATGTAATAGGACAAGTATTAGAGAATTTAGGATATGATGTGACGCTCACACCATTAGACAATGGCATTATGTGGGAGGCACTTGCGAACGGTGAGGTTGACGGTATGGTATCTGCCTGGTTACCCCAAACACACGCTCCACAAGTAGAGAAATACAAAGATAAAATTGAGCATTTAGGTGAAAACCTTACTGGTGCTAAAATTGGCTTAGTCGTTCCAAGTTATATGGACGTTAATTCCATTGAAGACTTAACAAATCAAGCCAATAAAACAATTACAGGTATTGAACCAGGAGCTAATATGATGGCCACAACAGAAAATGCCTATAAGGAATATCACAATCTAAAAGGCTGGAATGTACTAACCTCTTCTGCTGGTGCCATGACCGCAGCCCTTAGTCAAGCCATTTCGAATCATGAAGAAATCATCATTACAGGTTGGTCACCCCACTGGATCTTTAATGCCTACGATTTAAAATATTTAGAAGATCCAAAAGGTTTATATGGTACGGAAGAATATATTGGTACATTTGCTCGTAAAGGATTAAAGGAAGATGCTTCCGAGGCATATGATGTCCTAAATCGTTTCCATTGGACTGCCGAAGATATTGAAAGTGTGATGTTTGATATTATGGAAGGTATGAGTGCCACAGACGCTGCAAAAAAATGGATTAACAATAATCAAGATAAAGTAGCCGAATGGACAAAAGATGTAAAGACACCATAAATGAAAAAGATCCATTTACTGATTATTAGTAAAGTCCTGCACCCCTAAAGTTAGAGTCAAAAATCTAAACTTTAGGGGTGTTTTTATATGGCGAAATACAGCGAAGAATTCAAAATACATGTGGTTAATGAATATATGAAAGGCCCTTTAGGTTATAAATTATTAGCGAAAAAATATGACATACCAAATCATTCGCAAATAAAGCGGTGGGTACATGCCTTCAAAGAATTTGGAGAAGTTGGATTACATAGAAAAGTAACAAAACAGGCTTACTCTGTTCAATTCAAGCTCGATGTATTACACTTTATGAAACAAACAGGTGCTTCTTATCAAGATACAGCGATTGAATTTAACATGAATAATCCAGGGTTAATAGCGAACTGGAACAGTAAATTTTTGAAGGAAGGTATAGAAGGCTTGCAAGAAAAAGCGAAGGGACGGCCACCTATGTCTAATAATCCTAAAAATAAACCTGTCAAACAACCAAACACATTGTCTCGTGAAGAACAGCTAGAACGTGAAAATGAGCTTCTCCGATTAGAGATTGCATACTTAAAAAAGTTAAACGCTTTCGAGGCGAATCCGGATGCCTTCCTCGAAAAGCACAAGCAGCGTTGGCATTCGAACTCAAAGAAGAAGGGTTCCGATTGAAAGATGTATTGAAAATCGTTGAGATCCCAGAAGCAACGTATCATTACCATATTCAACAGTTAAAAAATGAAGATCCCAATCAAGAATGGAAAACGTTGATTTTAGCGCTATTTGAGAAGCATGAAGGTAGATATGGTTATCGCCGAATCCATGCAGAATTAAAAGCGCAAGGATACGTCATCAATCACAAAAAAGTACAGCGAATCATGAAGGAATTGGACTTAAAGTGTGTGAAATTCGTTCGTAAATCTCGTTATAAATCGTACAAGGGCAAGGTGGGCAAAGTCGCAAATAATCGATTAAACCGCCGTTTCAATACGCCAAACACTTTACAAAAACTGGTGACAGACGTAACAGAATTCAAGTGTACAGAAGATGAAAAACTTTATTTAAGTCCAATTATGGATCTCTATAATGGCGAAATTATTGGGTTTAGTATGTCTAAACGCCCAACATTGGATTTCGTATTAGAATCGCTATACCAAGTTCTTCCAATCATTCAGAACCAAGCTACATATCGTACAACGATTCATTCGGATCAAGGCTGGCATTATCAACATAATTCATGGGTGAAAACATTACGGCAAAATAAAATTTTCCAAAGCATGTCTCGCAAAGCGACGTGTGCAGACAATGCGGCGATGGAAAACTTCTTTGGCATACTCAAACAAGAGATGTATTACGGTGAGATATTATTCTCATATGAAGAATTGAAGAAGAAAATCAAACGATATATCGACTACTATAACAATGAACGTATTAAACAAAAACTGGCTGGCATGAGTCCAGTAAAATACCGAACTCAAGCCAGCCAATTAGCTGCATAATAAAAACTCTAACTTTAAGGGGTCACTACCTAAATGGATCTTTTTCATTAACTACTTCTAACTGGAATCCCCTTTTAGAAATGATCATCTTGAGACTAGTTTCTAATTTTGGACCCTATGCTTTAATGAATAAAAACTTTCTTTTTACTCTTATTGGCCTCCACAATATATTATCTTCATATCTATGAATTTATTTATACATCTTAACTTTTTTAACCCCAACATTTATTATTACTAATAATGATAGAAAAACTTAAGCACGTTTGATCATACATCTTTTATGAAATTATTTCCCGAATGCCCTTTCAGTTAAATTTTTTACTTTATATCGAAAGAAAAGGAGTCTTTCATGAACTTAAATCTTAAAGCATTGTTTCCTTCCTATCGTTATTATCGTTCAAAGCCAACTCAACTATCTTATGACTCTCATATTTTTTATCATCACGAAACTAAGGAATGGTTTTCTATTTCCAAGCATGAGGTTTCACAACGTGACTACGAATGGTTAACGGTTTTTTATACTGAAGTTACTTCTTCATTATTTCAGGCATCAGATCTATGGTATGAATTTATTTATTCAAATGGTGACATGCCATCCGAAATAACGTTTAACAAAGCACGGGTTATTCAAATAACTTTTATAAACGAAAACCCTCCTTTAGAAGCTTTAAAAGAAGCGCTTTATAATTTTTTTCAGGAAGATACGATATTCCTTCAAGTTGCTAAAAATCACTTTTTACTTATCGAACCTGAAAAACGTTCAATAACTGAGAAGGAAGATTTTATTGCCCTTATCCGTACGATAGAAGCAGATTTTTATGTTCGCATCCATTTATATTTGGGAGAATTTTATGCAATTAATCAAGATTTTTCAGTTAAATTCCAAAGAGAAGCACAATGGTTTAAAGAATGCTTACATTTAAGATTTGCTGAACCTTATTATTCATTTCAAACGATATTCCCTATTTTACTAACAGAACAATTGCCCACCTCTATTCTTAAATTTATCGAGGAGCAGATTATTATTCCTTTAAAGTCTGACAAGGAATTACTGGAAACGGTTAAAACCTTTTGTGAATGTGGTTTCAATATTTCATTGACATCAAAAAAATTACATATGCATCGTAATACGCTTACCTATCGATTATCCAAGTTCCAAGAAATCACCAATATTACTATCAAAAATTTAGATGGTGTTATTCTTATTTACTTTGCTAGTTATCTTTGGTCATTTTTACAAAATGCACAAAAATAATTAACTGAAAATTATGCACATTAGACATTGGTTTTCTTCATTACTTTATTTACACTGAATAAAAGGACAAAGGGGACTAAACATGGAGAAAATTGTACTTAATCATATTTATAAAATATACGATGGCGGTGTAACGGCTGTATCTGATTTTAATTTAACTGTTCAGGATCGAGAGTTTATTGTACTTGTAGGTCCTTCAGGTTGTGGAAAGTCAACAACATTACGTATGATAGCTGGGTTAGAGGAAATTTCGGAAGGCGATTTTTTAATTGACAATAGGAAAATGAATGATGTGCCATCTAAGGAACGTGATATTGCGATGGTTTTTCAAAATTATGCACTCTATCCGCATATGACGGTATATGACAACATGGCATTTGGCTTAAAGCTCCGAAAGTTTTCAAAACAACAAATTAAGGAACGTGTCCACAACGCAGCAGCCATACTTGATTTAGAAAAGTATTTAGATCGTAAGCCTAAAGCTTTATCGGGTGGTCAGAGACAACGAGTTGCCCTTGGTCGAGCAATCGTCCGAGATGCGAATATTTTCTTAATGGATGAACCCTTGTCTAATTTAGATGCAAAGCTACGCGTGCAAATGCGTGCAGAAATTACTAAGCTCCATCGACGATTAAAAACCACAACAATCTACGTAACACATGATCAAACTGAAGCCATGACAATGGCAACACGTCTTGTCGTCATGAAAGACGGGATTGTTCAACAAGTAGGTACTCCTGAAGAAGTATACGGTTTACCTGAAAATAAATTCGTTGGTGGTTTTATAGGCTCACCATCGATGAACTTTTTTAAAGGAATTTTCCATGAAGAAGGGATTCAAATAGGATCTCTTACATTAACCATTCCAACAGAGAAATCTAAATTATTATTAGAGCAAGGTTATTTACAAAAAGAGCTGATCCTTGGCATTCGCCCTGAACATATTTATGAAAATTCTTCTGTCAAATCAGAGCCGTTCTTTTCAGCCATTGAAGCAAATATCGATGTATCCGAATTAACAGGTGCTGAGCTGATGTTACATGCACAGTTAAATGGACAGCCCTATATTGCACGTGTAAACTCTGATACTAGAATAACTCAGGGTCAGGTAGCAAACCTACTATTTGATATGTCACGTGCTCATTTCTTTGACATAGAATCAGAGCAACGCATTCGTTAGAGTAAAAGCTTTGTTGATAGGGATTCAGATAAAAAGTCTGTTTCCCTTTTGACAGTAAACACTGGTTAACTAGCTGCTTTGCTCCCATTTTCATGTAGAACTTCCTAACAGTTAGTTATCCTCCACTATCTTACGTCAATTAAAATGGTGACGAAAAAACCCAATTTCTTAATATAAGGTATATAAAGAAGTTGGGTCGGTCTTTTTGTATGAAATTTTTATCGATATAATTTTCCATTTTAATCATCACGCCACTGCTTTTTATTACTTCAATGCTGCACCATACAGTCCCGTCTCACCTTTCCGAATACTACTCTCTATCATTTTCTGTTTCCCTTCAAAAGGAGTATTTAACAGACGCTGCTGAATTACTTCTTTAATCTGCTCGATGATTTTCGGGTGATGATTAAAAAAGCCTCCGCCTAATACTATGCAGTGTGGATCAAGCAGTAAAATCATTTGATGTAACTGTTTTTCCATGCAATAAATGATTTGCTTCAATACTTTCTCCATGATAGGGTCACCCTGATAATAGAGCTCCATCATATCTTTTAATCGGATATCCAAATTCCCCAATAATGTTCTTCCTAGCTTTTCTATCGCTGGCCCTGAGACACTTTCTTCTAAAGTTTCACCAGTATGACCGACAATATTAAAACCTATTTCACCAGCTAATCCTGTTCCTCGTAAAAACTCGCCATTGACAATGGTACAGCAAGATATCCCTGTACTTAATGTTACATACACCATCGTTTCCTTCCGAAATCCTCTAGCATTATACTCTCCCCAAGTAGCCATATGCACATCGTTATCCATCATAATCTGCGCATGGGGAAAAAAATCATTTAAACGTTCACAAATTGGAAAGTTACTCCACGGTATATTATTTTGATAGACAGCTAGACCTTTTTGAACATCAACAATACCAGGTACACCAATACATACCTTAGAAACTTCATTAAAAGAGAGCTTCTTTTCCATACAGAGCAGTTCAAAGCTATCAATTAAACAATGGAATAAAGCTTCTCTTGTTGCAATATCACTTGGTACCTCTCTTTTAATTAAAATCTGCTGATGTTGGTTGAACAAAGCCGTCGCTAATTTTGTTCCACCAACATCTGCTACTAAAATATGACTCATCTTTACATCACCAGTTCTCCCCACAGGATTTACCTAAATTCAAAATTATCAGAAAGTAAAAAATAGAATTATGTCTATTACTTATTGAATAGGTTTTTGTTATGAAAGTTTGACGACTTGTGTTAAATTACGTGGTTTATCGGGGTTACGCCCTTTAAATATTGCATGGTGATAAGCTAAAAGTTGGAAGTAAGGGACTGCTTCAACAAGTCGATTTAAATCTTCTACTTCTGCTGATAGCTTAAAAATTAAATCCGCTTCTAATTCTTCTGAAGCCATGCCGATAATAACAACGAAGCCTCCAAGCTTTTGAATATCCTTTACTAATGCCAGATCATATTCCTTCGTTTCATTTTGTGTAAATAAAATAACAACGGTTTCCTTATCAACAATAGAAATTGGTCCATGTCGGAATTCTAAATTTGAGTAACTTTCACATTCCGTTTGGGTCATTTCTTTTAGCTTTAATGTAGCTTCTTTAGCCAACCCATTATAAGCACCGGACCCTAAAAAGATAAAGCGCTTTTTTGAAGCATCTTCTGTCACCTGTGTTAATTGTTGTCCATTGCCTAATGCTGAATGAACAAGAGCGGGAATTTTCTCTAACTGTTCCAGCATATCCGCACGTCCACTAATTTTCGCAGCATATAATTGCAAGGCGTATAGCATATTAGAAAATGATTGTGTCATGACCACACTTTTTTCTGATATATCATTTAAAGCAATCAATTCATCTGTTAATCTAGCCATAGGCGTGTCACCGTTACAAGTTACTGCCATAGTACGTATATTTTTCGCATCTTTCAAATGCTCTAAGGACATAATGATTTCCGAAGTTGTCCCCGAACGTGAAATTCCAATAATAAGATACTGTTTATTCGTTAAAATAAAAGTATCTGTGTGTAAAAATAACTCAGATGCGGGTACAGCAATGGCAAACTCTCCAGTAACAGATTGATAATATCGTGCTGCTGCAATCGCTAAATAATAGGATGTTCCACATCCTGTGAAAAGCACTACATCTACAGCATCATCATTGAAAGTCATTAATTTCACAATGTCTTTTGTTCTTTCTAACTTTTGTCCTTGTGCCATAATCTCATTGTAAGTGTACATAAACAAACCCCTACTTCTCATTTATTTTAGTAATTTGTATCTCCTCTAAGAGTTTTTCGACTGTATCTCTTTGGACTTTTGCAATCTCTTTATGTGCTGCATTCGCTGATCCACATGCAACAGCCCATTTATATGCCTCTGTATGGTCTGCACCATGTGAGAGCTTATAAATAAGTCCTCCTAAAAAGGCGTCACCACTTCCTACTGTATTGACCACATTTATCCGTGGTGCATTCACTTTGTAAACCCCTGAAGGATGAACAAATAGAGCGCCTTGCTCGCCCAATGAAAAGCATACATGCTCAATGCCTAATTTTTGAAATTTGATACCAGCCTGAACTAAGTCTTCATGAGTTAAAGCAGGCCTACCGATTAATTGAGTAATTTCATCCTCATTTGGCTTAATAATGAAAGGTATTGCTGTAATACCTTTTTTCAAAGCATCGCCACTTGTATCAAGTGCGACTCTAATACCTTTTTCCTTTAATAAATGGATAATCGTTGCATATGCCGTTTTTTGTATGCCTTGAGGAAGGCTTCCTGACAATACAAAATAGCTAGCATGTTCTGCTTTAGTTTCAATCCACTTTAACATGTTTATCCATTCTTGCTCATGTATGGTTGGCCCTGCCTCTAACAGCTCGCTCATTTCCTTCGTTTGCTGATTAATAATCGTTAAACAAACGCGGTTTTCTTCCTTTATTTGTATGAACTCTGTTTGGAGATTTTCTTCCTGTAAAAGCTGCACTATTTTACTGCCATTTAATCCACCAACGAAACCGCCAATATTCACTTCACCACCAAGTGATGCAATAACACGAGCTACGTTAACCCCTTTTCCACCACCTTGTTGTGACTTCTGTAATATACGATTCGTCTGACCAATTATTAAAGAGTCCAGCTCATATACTTGGTCAATGGCTGCGTTTAAGGTTAATGTAGTAATCATTTTTGTAACATCACAATCTTTTGCTCTACTAATTTAATTAAAGATTCACGTGCAGGAAGGAAATACTTTCTTGGATCATTTTCTGTTGGATGATCATTAAAATAAGCTCTTAATTCCTCAGCAAATAAGTCTTTAAGCTCAGTAGAAAAATTCACTTTTGCAATTCCGTATTTCAAAGATTCACGTACATCCTCTTCTGGCACCCCAGAGGCTCCATGCATGACTAATGGAATATTAGTGGAACTATGGATTTCTTGTAAAAGCTCAAATAGCAATTTTGGCTTTTGCTGATATTTACCGTGTGCAGTACCGAAAGCAGGGGCAAACGATTGAATTCCTGTAACCTTCACAAAATGCTCAGCTTGCTTTGGGTCAGTAAAGAATGCATTCTCTTCCTTTACGCTTACACTATCCTCGACACCACCAATTGTCCCGAGCTCTGCTTCAACAGGCACATTTACCGCACTTGCAGCTTCTACTACTTTTTTTACTAATAAAATATTTTCCTCATAAGGTAAGGAAGATCCATCAATCATCACAGAGGTGTAGCCTGCTCGTAAACATTCCATTACAGTATGATAAGATTCGCCATGATCCAAATGTAATGCCACCGGTACTTTTGCCTGTTCCGCTGCTGTTTTTGCCAGTGCAATTAGATAAGGCATCTCTACATATTTATAAGTGCTTGAAGTTGTTTGCAAAATTACAGGTGCACCCACTTTTTCTGCCCCAGCAATTACAGCTTTAATCACTTCTAAATTATGTGCCCCAAAAGCACCGATTGCATAATTATTTTTATAAGCGTCTTCTAACATATCTTTAGTTGTCACTAATGGCATAATAGAATTCCTCCCTCAATGGGTTGTTGGTATAATATATAACAAAAATAAATGCAGCAAATTATTAGATTTTAATTTAATTCCGTATAAAAACGGCAACGATCTCCTCTTACAATCGAAATACAGAATTCCACTGGTTTTCCTGAAGTATCAAACGCAGTCCGTTCTAGCAACAAAGCTGGTTTTCCAGCATCTGTTTTCAATAAAGGTGCTTCGTCTTTATTAATAAGGACAGGTTCGAAGGCTTCTCTCGCCCTTACAACAATAATGTTAAAACGTTCGGCTAATAAACTGTATAAAGATGAAGATGTTACTTCTCGTAATATTTCAATATCCTTAATAAGGCTTAAAGGTAAAAAAGATGATTCCAAAATAATCGGCTCATTATCAGCAAATCGTAAACGCTTCATTTCTACAACTTGTTCATTTTCCTCTAATGCTAAATTGGATCTAACCTTAGTTGATGGATACACCTTCTGTATTTCTAGTACTTCATCTTTTTGATTAAATCCTTTTTCTTGAATCATGCGACTAAAGCTATAAAATCCACCAAGAGATTGTTCAAGTCTTGGCTTGGAAACAAATGTTCCTTTTCCTTGAATACGATATAATTTATCTTCCTTTACTAATTCCTCGATTGCCTTTTTTACTGTATTTCGACTAACATGGAACATCTCCATCAATTGATTTTCCGAGTCAATTTTATCACCTGGTTTCCACTCACCTGATTGAATTTTTCCAAATAAAATTTGTTTCAATTGATGATATAATGGGATTACACTAGATTGATCTAATAAATGCATCTTTTTTCCTTCCTTCTCTAGGTTTTGTAATCAATATACCATCTATATAATAGGATGCCTATTGATATATCAATCCTTTTCAAAGGCAAGATTTCCTAAGCAAAAAGTTTTCTCTACTTCTCCTTCTTCATTCAACCAAACGATATCTGCGTCTTTTCCTAGTGCTATAGACCCTTTACGATTGTCTATGCCTAAATGCTCTGCTTGATTTAAAGAAACAACACGTATTTGCTCAACAAGTGAAAGTGTAAGCCACTCTTCTATGTTTTTCCTTGCCGTATTCATATTTAACACACTTCCTGCTAAGGATCCTGTTTTACGTTGAACACATTGTTTATTCAATACTTCTACTTCATTACCACCTAAATGATACAAACCATCTGGCATCCCCTTTGCACGCATACCATCTGTTATGACGAGCAAACGATTTAAGCCTGTCATCTTGTAAACCATTGGTAGTAAATCTTTATGAAAATGGATATTATCTGGAATTATTTCCACATACACATCTTCGGCTAAAAGTACTGCTCCCACAACACCTGGATCACGATGATGCAGTCCACTCATGCCATTAAATAGGTGTGTTACATGGGTAATACCAGCTTTTATTGCATGTTGTGTTGTTTGATAGTCAGCATCAGAGTGACCAATAGATGCAATAACCCCTTTGCTAGTTAATTCGCGTAGTAATTCAAAATCACTATCTTCCTCTGGTGCTAATGTGACAAGACGAATTGAATGATGAGACTTATCATACAAATCATTAAATTGTTGAACATTTGGTTTTAAAATAAACGCTTCGGATTGGGCCCCTTTTTTAGCTTGACTAATAAATGGACCTTCTAAATGAATTCCTAACATCTCTGGTACTGCTGTTGGTTGATTTTTATAATAATAGGCAAGTGCCTCAACAGCAGCTTTGATCTCCGACATTGGGCCTGTCATCGTTGTAGCTAAAAAAGCAGTGACTCCTTCACTAGCTAAATATTTGGCTATTTTCGAATAACAGATATGGTCCGCATCCATAAAATCATGACCTATAGCACCATGTATATGGATATCGATCATTCCAGGGATGATAAAGCCTTTTTGCTGACAGTCTATTACATTCTCTCTTAAAGCGAGTGAAGGGCAATTTGCCATTTGATCAATTCCTGTAATTTTCCCTTCCGACATTTCTAGGAATCCGTTATTAATAATTTGATCTTCCATTACGATATTCGCATTAATAATCCATTTGTTATTCATGAGGTAATCTCTCTCCCAGCAGAGTAATGTGGTAGATTAGTATGTTTCTCTGCCTCTCTTTCATGCTTAAATATATGGGATGACATCCACGTTAAAAATAATGCAGCTAAACTAACACCGAAAAACGGTATTAAACCAGGAAACCAGCTATATATTTTGTAAAGAATCATAAGCCCAACAATATTGCTTATCATTTGTAATGGATACGCTATACTAAATATGATTGAAGCAGCAAAGTAGCGCAGTGTTGGTAGATCATAATGAGCGTATAGCTGAAATATATTCACGACAATAATACCGAAAAGTATACTAATCGAAATAAACGCTGTGAGTAATAGTAACCCTAGTAAGCCATGTAACGATGAAACAATTTGAAAATTAATCGTTAAAAAGTAGCCAATACTCAGTAAGATCATACCTATTTTATTAGATGGAATAAATTCAACTTTATATGTATTCCAATAGATTTTGACTAATCGTTTTAAGTCATCTTCTCCTTGTAATCTTTTACGTAAAGTAGTAAACATGGCAACAGTCGCTGGGGCTACTCCAAATAACAAAAGTCCAAGTAAAGTTAAGCCTGTCCATAGTAACTGTAGCACTGCTAATAATGTTATCCATTCTACAAACCAGTATAGCTTACCTTTCCACCCTTCCAATTCCATGCCCATTACCTCCCTACGATTCACATATTCCTATATATAAATTTTTTTCATTTACACTCGCAACATCAATCATTGAAGGTTCAACAAGTGAGCGTCACATAAGCCTATTTATGAAAGGTAATATCTTTAGCTTATGTGACCTTCTACTTGTTAAGTTTGGAGAATTTGAACCTCCTTATTTGGAACGGTCATATGCCCCCTGTGCTACTTCCATATAGTCTTGCAAGCCCATTTTCTCGATGGTTTTCTTATAGTCATTCCATTTATCGAAATTTTCTTTTCCTGTAATAAAGCTTGCTGTCATTTCATTTACATATGTTTGAATATCTGTTAAAACAGCGGACACACGATCATTTTCTTCCACTGTGTAATTCAACCCTGGAATAATGTCATCATCTTTCAAAGCATACGGCATGACTTGCTTAGCATTGTTAAGAGAATTTTCCTTAGCCTCTGCCCCTTGGAAATACTTTTGCGTTACAATCCCAGGGTAATAACCACCAGGCCATGTTAAATAATCACTTATTGCTTGATCTAAGTTTTTGCCATCTGGATTATTTGTAATATTGTCGATATATTGAATAGTCCCATCCTCATTTTCTTCGTAAGTGACACCTTCAAAGCCCATAAAGAACATTTTAGCCCCTTCATCACCATATAAATGGTCAATCCAGCGAACCATTGCTTCAGGATTTTTTGCTTTATCTGTTACTACAAACATTCCTAGATTTCCAAGACCATTAGACATCGCAGTATATTGACGATCCCCTTTTGGTCCTTCTAATACTTGTGCACCTGTATAACCATCTAGTTTAAATAACTCTTTAGGATCTACTTCACTAAGCATGCCAAACGTTCCTTTAGCTGCTTCTGCTGCAAATTTTTGAGGCTCTGTCGTAAATACATCCTTATTAATTAAACCTTCTTTATAAAGCTTATTTAAATACTCAAGTAATTGTTTATATTCGTCGGTCGTTGGCACGAATCGGAATTCCTCAGTACCTTCTTTAAAATCTAAATTCAGATTCATCGTCCCTTGTTTATTCAAGCCAAACGACCCTCTTAAGTAAGAAATGATTTGTTCAATACCATAACCTGTTCCCCAGCCTTGTTCATCTTGTAAACCATTACCATTTGGATCATTTTCTTTAAATGCTTTTAGTACTTTGTACAAATCATCTGTTGTTTCTGGTGATGGCAAACCTAGATTATCAAGCCATTCTTGGTTAATCCATGGCGCTCCCACGCGAAGTGATGAAAATTTCGGATCATAAATTGTTGGGAAGCCATAAATATTCCCATCTGCCATCGTCACACCTTGCTTGACAGATGGGTATTCTTCTAATAGCTTTTTAAAATTGGGTGCATATTGATCGATGTAATCATTCAACGGTAGAAATACACCTTGTTGACCGTATTTGATTAAATCTGTTTTTGAAAATGCTGATGCAAAAAATATTTCTGGATAATTTCCTGAAGCTAAAAGTAAGTTCTTTTTGTCCGCTAATACTTCCGTTTGAACAGTTGTCCAATTCATATGGATGTTAGACAATTTCTCGTATTCTTCCCATAACATTAGATGATTCCAATCCTGAGATGCAAAAAACTTTGCTGCAAAACCATCTACTTCAATTTTCTCCTTTGCAATCGGCATCTCGGTCGCATTCAAATTTTCGATATTATCACTTTTCACTCCACCAGTTTCTTTATCACCCGAACATGCTCCTAGCAAACTTGTAGCTAACATTAGGCTTGTTACAAAACCATAAACACGCTTTTTTTTCATTTTCACTTAAAATCGCCCCTATTCTTTAACCTTTTAATGAACCAATCATGACACCTTTTACAAAATATCTTTGTAAGAATGGATAAAGCATTAACATTGGTAGGTTAGCAACGATTAAAACTGCGTATTTTAACCCTTCAACGCTAAGTTTTTGAGCTAAAAAGCTTTCTGACGTCGCTTTAATCATATCGTCAGCTTGTCCTTGAATTAATATTTGCCTTAGAATAAGTTGTAGTGGAAACTTATCTTGGTCTTGCAAGTAGATCAATGCCTGGAAATAAGAGTTCCAATGCCCTACTGCGTAAAATAAAACCATGACTGCCATAACGGGTAATGACAGTGGTAGAACGATACTCCATAAAATACGGAAGTTCCCTGCACCATCGATCATGGCTGATTCCTCTAACTCATAAGGAATGGATTGGAAAAATGTCCGCATAATAATGATGTTCCAGACAGCTACCGCATTCGGAATAATCATGACCCAAAATGTATTTATCATTCCCAAATCACGGATTAATAGATATGTAGGAATTAGTCCCCCACTGAAAAACATGGTGAATACCATAAATGCCATAATAAAGCCCTTCCCTTTTAAGTTTCTACGTGAAAGAGGATAAGCTGCACAAATGGTCATCACGATATTTAGTAATGTTCCAAAGAATGTGTATTTTAAAGTGTTGATAAATCCATTAATAATATCTGGATTTTGGAATACTTTTTCATAAGCCTCCACTGTAAATTCCTTTGGCCATAACCATAAATCCCCTGAAATGACGTACTCCGGATTACTAAGAGAAGCACTTAAAACAAAAATAAGTGGATACAAAACAACAACTGCTACGATTGCTAAAAAAATATAATTAAAGATAGTAAATGCACGATCGCCCTTTGATTCTTTCATGTCAATCTCTCCTTTACCATAAACTTGTATCACTCACTTTTTTGGCTATTCTATTAACCATAATAAGGAGGATAAAATTAATGATAGAGTTGAATAAGCCAACTGCTGCTGAAAAGCTATACTGTGCTTCTAAAATTCCGCTACGATAAACGAAAGTGGATATAACATCTGATGCCGACATATTTAAGTCATTTTGCATTAAAAATACTTTCTCAAATCCAATGGCCATGACAGATCCAACATTTAAGATGAATAAAATGATAATCGTCGGCATAATCGCAGGAATATTAATATGAATAATCCTTTGAAATTTTGATGCCCCATCTATCATTGCCGCCTCATGCTGTGCTGGATCTACGGCAGCCAAAGCTGCAATATATATGATGGAACTCCATCCCATCGTTTGCCAGACATCAGACAGTACATATATGGATTTAAACCATGCAGGCTCTGAAATAAAATCAATGGGTATACCCCCAAACAACATAATGATTTGGTTAATCATCCCGTCTGATTTTAAGAATAGTAATAGCATCCCAACTACTACTACTGTTGATAAAAAATGTGGAGCATAAATGACTGTCTGTACAAATTTCTTAAAGCGAAGACTTTTCACTTCATTTAATAGCAATGCAATAATGATTGGTATTGGAAAAGAAATAAGTAACGTGAATACGCCAATCCCAATTGTATTTTTGATTAAACGCCAAAAATAATAACTATCAAAAAAACGTTCAAAATGCTTTAATCCTACCCACGGACTCCCCATAATTCCCTTTGTAGCAATAAAATCTTTAAAGGCAATTTGCAATCCATATAGTGGGTAATAATGGAAAACCAAAAAGTAAAGTATAACAGGGGCTAGTAATAAATAGAGCTCCCAATTTTTTTTGATAGATTTTTTCCACTCTACCAGGTGATTTTTCTTTACCTTGGATTGCTTTTTGAAAAAACGTTTTGTTTTAGATGGTTTTTCCTCAACAGTTGTTTTATCTAAAAGCGTCATAAATACACCCCCTATTTATCAATGTTGCAAAATGGTAGATTCCTGCTTAATCTCAATAACCTTACCTCCGTTACGAATAGATTCTGTTGCTGCACAGCCCACTGCGACACTCATACGTCCCGCAAATGGCGTTGTTAAAGGTTTTTTATCGTAGAGGATGAGTTCTACAAAATCTTGGGCAATCTTTGGATCAGCTCCGCCATGGCTACCTTCCTCAGGCTTCATTTCGTATACAACATCACTCAATTCCTCCCAAGAATTTGATTTCCGTGTCTTTAAATAAATTTTATTATTGATATCATCATTTTCGATACGCCCTTTCGTACCGATAAATGTATAATTTCGCGAATAGTCAGGTGTAAAGTGACATTGTAAATATGAAGCCTTTATGCCACCTTCCAACTCCATCATGACCATATTATTATCCTCTACATCAATTTCTTCACGGAACGCACATTCCGTAAATGTATGGGCAACATATTCTGGACAAGTTTTTTTCTGATCACAAGCTGGACATGTTAATGTATTAGGCTGATTTCCGCCGTAATAATCTAAGCTACCAAACGCAGATACCTTCTGTGTATATTTCCCTGAAATCCAATGAATGACATCTAAATCATGTGAACCTTTTTGAAGTAGTAAAGAGGTTGTATTTTTTGAATTACCATGCCAATCGTGGTAGTAAAAATAACCACCGAATCCAACAAAATGACGCACCCATATTGCCTTTAATTCTCCAATGGCCCCTGAATCAATTATGCCTTTCATCGTTTGATACATACTCATATAACGCATATTAAAGCCAACCATTAGATGCTTTCCTGATTTTTCCCAAGCATCTAATATTCGATCGCAACCTTCCACCGTAATGGCTAATGGTTTTTCCGCATACACATGCTTACCCGCTTGTAAACAAGTAATAATATGTTCCTCATGTAAATAATCTGGGGATAAAACCGCGATTGCATCGATGTCATCTCTTGTTAATAACTCTTTATAGTCCTTTGTTAAAAATAATGGTGTATCAAATTTTTCCTGAAATTTTTCTAAACGTTCTTGAGAAATATCGGCTAATGCCACTATTTCTGATTCCCCATTAGGTTTGTGCCAGTATTGTGCCAAGCCCCCCCTTAAGCCAGCCCCAATAACACCTATTCGTATTTTTTTCATTTTATTTCCCCCTCGTTTCATCCTTGTGCCTCTGTATTTCGTAAACGCTTGCAAAAAAAACATAAATTATCCAAAACAACACGACTACACGTCAACACGTTGTAGGTACAAGTTTGTATATAATGAATATTCAAAAAATTTAACTGGAATAAATATATAATTTCAATACTTAGTATGTCAATACCTTAGATTATGGTTGCTTGTATGCACCAAATGCTATCACATGAGTTGACCCCTCCTAAAATTTAGAAAATATACCGCTTCTTCAAGAGCTCAATCTTCCATTCCTTTCTTTTAAATTTTTTTTTGACATGTGATAGTACCTACAAAAATACGGATGATGGAAAAACCACTTGGAGTCTAGTGGAAATTCTCGATACCTTCGAAACTTTGATAAATTTGAGGTGATATTAATTTCATAGAAGTTTATAGCCGTTTTCTACCTTTTGATAAACCCATTACTGCAGACGGGTTATAAAATTGTATTCTCTAGACAAATAATATAAAACAAAGGAAGATGGTTTCTCTCAACATAGAAACCATCTTCCTCTTTTCATTTAAGTTTTCTCTGGTGCTGGTTCATACTTCTTAGCGTAAACACTGAACATGCCGTTATAAGTATTTAAATGCTTGATTTTATTGCTTAGCTGGAATAAACCCAGCAGCTTCTGCTTCTTCTTCCGTACAGAACATCTCCTCAGCTTTTGTATTATCATAGTCCCGTTGCCCTGGTATATGATAAATTTTATTACCTTTGGAGTTAATATTTCCTTTGATTTCGCACCTTCCCTTATTGTTATTGGTATTCGATTTATCCTCAACTATGTTAGACTGATTTCCTTCTTTTAATGCAGCATAGTATACATTTTTATCGTATCCACGATTCGTTACATAGTCTTCAACTGACCATATCCCGATAGCTGACTGTTGTGCCGTTTTTTGAATCGATTTAAACCAATCTACATGCTTCGTATTTGGATCATATATATAGGCCACACGTGCTAATCCATTTTTCAATAGCTGCTCCTGAACACTTATACCTTCTTTCGTATAAATATAGGCAAGTAGTCTTTTATATTTATCACGATAAGAAACGTCAAATTCTAAATAGACTGTATCTTGACCAGCTAATAGTTGCTTAGTAAATTCTTTAGCTTCTGGTCCGTACGGTTGCTCTCCTAATGTCTCATGATTAGTTTCCGGGGTATCAACAAGTAAAAAACGAACTTTTTCAGAGCTACCGTTATATTTTATTCTTATTGTGTCGCCGTCAATTACACTTTCTAGTTCATATTCTTCAAACTTACTTACATCGTGTTTCTCTGCAGTTTCTATCGTTGAAGATATTAGACCTTCTATATCTTCTGTCTTAATAATATTCGTACTAGTTTCTTCTGTGCATGCACTCAGAACCAATATAGAAATGAATAAAGCAAAAATAATTTTCTTCAAATTTACACACTACTTTCTAATTTATATCGCCTACAACTAAAAATCTCCGCAGTTAACTAATTATTTTTTCATAAATGGTTTCCTTCTCCCATTGCAAGATTGCTCCTGTAACGAATGAAAAGCCTTCAGTCATTGTAACAACTGAAGACTTTTATACATATATTTATTTAAATATTAAATATAAAACAACAGCCAAAATAATTGTTCCACTAGTTATTAGCGTTTTAATATCTGATTGTTTCACTTTTATCTCCCTCAGCTATTTATTTACACTAATCATAACATGTCCTAGCCCTTTATATATAGATTCAAAATTATTCTAAACAAAAAGATTATGTACAGTAACTACATAATCTCCTTGTAACAAATGTATATTTTTCTATAATTCTTTGAATGTATTAAAAGATTTCCATTATATGCAACTACATTTTATTTATGCAAAATAAATATATACATGTAATGTAGATACTCCATCCTATGCTTTAATATAGTTTAATTAAAGGTTGTTCGTTTACAGTAGAAACCTGCTAACTGTCTCTATTGTACTATAATATGACAGCCATCATGTTGAAACAGCTACCCAATGATTTGGAAAAACCTCTACAAGCTTGCTATTTTCTACCTCGTAGTGAACTTTCACGTCGTCTGTATTTTCCGCATCACTATATTTCTGCTTTTCAATCGCTGGATCGGGAATTGGTATGGACTGTAATAATGCACGTGTATAGGGATGCTGAGGATTAGCATATAGCTCCTCACTTTCAGCTAATTCTACAATTTTCCCCGCATACATAACTGCTACCCGATCACTAATATGCTTCACCATCGATAAATCATGTGCAATAAATAAATACGTCAACCCAAGCTTTTGTTGTAATTCCTTTAGTAAATCCACAATCTGTTTTTGAATGGATACATCTAAGGCCGACAAAGGTTCATCACAAACTATAAAATTAGGCTCAACCGCTAATGCTCTAGCAATCCCAATACGTTGTCGTTGACCTCCAGAGAATTCATGTGGATAACGCATTGCATGTTCTTTCTTCAAACCAACAAGCTCAAGCAGTTCCTCTACCCGTCCTAGTCTTTCACTATGTGATTTCACTAGACCATGAATATCAAGTGCTTCCCCAATAATATCTAAGATTTTTTTTCGAGGGTTTAATGATGAATAGGGATCTTGGAAAATAATTTGCATATGGCGACGCATCGCCTTCAACTGCTTTTTCGTTAGTCTCGTTACAGGAATCCCTTGGTATAAAACTTCTCCATTAGTAGGTTGATGAAGCTGTAGAATTGTTCGGCCAGTGGTAGATTTACCTGAACCTGATTCGCCTACTAAGCCTAAAGTTTCCCCTGGGAGTATATGGAACGATAAATCATTGACAGCTCTTAATGTTTGGCCTTTTCCTAATGAAAATTCTTTAGACAGATGTGTGACCTCGATCAAAGGTTTATTTGGATCAATACCTGGTTGGATATTGGAAATTTCTTTTGGCTGTTTTTTTTCATGTAGCTTTGGTAGCGCATTCAATAATTTTTGGGTGTATGGATGCTGCGCATTCGCAAAAATCTCTTCCGTCGTACCCTGTTCAACAATTTCTCCTTCTTTCATGACAATGAGACGATCACACATACCAGCAACGACGCCTAAATCATGTGTAATTAAAATAATAGATGTGCCCATTTTCTTTTGCATATCTCGCATCAATTTCAAAATTTGGGCTTGAATAGTTACATCCAATGCTGTCGTTGGCTCATCCGCAATCAGCAATGACGGATTACATGCAAGTGCCATAGCGATCATTACACGTTGTCGCATACCACCTGAAAATTCATGTGGATATTGTCGATAACGCTCTTCTGCATCCCGAATGCCAACAAGTTTTAATAATTCAATAGTTTGCATATAGGCTTCCGTCTTTGACATGGATTGATGCTTGATTAAACTTTCAGCCACTTGATCTCCTATTCGTATGGTAGGGTTTGTAGATGTCATAGGATCCTGAAAAATCATGCTAATATCTTTTCCACGAATTGTTTCCATTTGTTTTTCCGCTAATTCCGTTAACTCCTGACCTTTGAACTTAATAGTGCCAGATTTTAAAAATGAAGGTGGAGATGGTAATAAGCGCATAATGGAACGTGCCGTTACACTTTTCCCGCTCCCAGATTCACCTACAATTCCGAGTGTTTCACCTTTATTTAGATGGAAGCTTACATCTTTTACAGCTTCAAACTCTGTCTCCCCAGTGATAAAGGAAACACTAAGATTATTGATTTCTAAAAGCTTTTCGCTCATTCGACCCATCCTTTTTAAAATTTGTGATTGACTTACTTTCAAGTATAATCCATACTTTACAATACTGATAGGAATTATACAATATAGTGTTAAATATTTTATTAACGCTTGGAGGAAATGCATGGTTACGTCAAAAAATCATTTAAATCCTAAGGAATTTATGTTCTTTTCTATGGTTTATCAAAAACTAATGCACCAAAAGCCTTACAATATAATACTTTTTCTTTTAAGTATTTTGGTTCATCCATTTACATACTTTATCTATCGGAAAAAGAAACGTTCAAATACTTATGACCAGGCTTCTGAATTGCGTAGTCAGTATTACTTGAAGAATGGTTTATTTGCCCAATGGCAGCAATCATTTGAACAGCAAGAAATAGCAAAAGCTTCATTTTTTCAAGAGGCTGTATCATCATCGCAAATACAGCAAACTGCTAATGAATTAGCCAATAAAAGGCTTCAACAGCAAGTAGATCAAGATTTACAAAATGAAGGTATACAACCATTAACTTATGTTCAATTTTTTAATCAGCAACTGAAAAACAAATATTTTGTAGCTCTTACCTTTCTACCAGCTGTTTTATTTTATGTCGTGCTAATTTTATTTGCGAACCCGTTTTTGCAATTTATCATTGAAAGAATTTTACAAAGCTTCATTGTCATTGTTGGAGTGGCAACGTTAGTGTTTACAATTTTGTATCTATCACCTTTCGATCCAGCCAGAAACTTACTGGGTGTTGAGGCGACAGCAGAGCAAATAGCCAACTTTAATCGCATTCATGGTTTAGATCAACCTTATTTGTCTCAATTATGGCATTCACTATCCGGCCTCTTTACTTTTGATTTAGGCACATCCTTTGCAGGCAAAGAAGATATTACTCACAGCATTACAAATAAATTTCCTGTCACACTTGAAATAGCCGTATTATCACTGTTAATGGCTATTGCTATTGCTATTCCAGTCGGTATTATTTCAGCGGTTCGTCCAAATTCGTATTTGGATTATACATTTATGTTTATTGCTTTAATTGGTTTATCCATTCCAAGCTTTTGGCAAGGTTTAATTTTTATTTTAACGTTCGCATTAAAGCTACAATGGTTTCCAGCAACCTATAACCCCCAAAATTGGTTATCCCTTATCATGCCAGTTATCGTCTTGGGAACATCCATTACAGCATCCATAGCTAGGATGACAAGGTCGAGTATGCTTGAGGTGATCCACGAGGATTACATTATTACAGCTAAGGCAAAAGGCTTGAATGAATTTAAAGTAATTTCAAAACATGCCATTCGTAATGCCATGATTCCGATTATTACGGTGATTGGACTTCTTTTTGGAGGTATGTTGGGAGGCGCATCTGTTACAGAAAAGGTATTCAATATTAGTGGGATTGGTAGCTATATTGTTGATAAACAATTTATTCCTGATATTCCCGCAATCCTTGGAGGCGTTGTTTATATCGCTATTACGATCTCCATTGTCAATTTATTGATTGATATCATGTATGCCTTTTTTGATCCACGCATTCGCTCGAAAATGAAGAAGTCTTAAAGGAGGATCACCTGTGAAAAACATCTTACATGTCAAACTACTCTTGAAGATTACACAGGAATATGTCAATTCTCATTTTACCTTTGTCTTTTCCTTACTGTTTTCTTTATTGTTTCTAGCCTACAGCTATAATTTTTCTACCCATAGCTGGCGGCCAATTGTACTTCTACTCTTTGTTATTTATGCCATTACTACGATCTATGTGGCTTTTGTAAATTTACGAATAAAAAGAGATTTAGCAAAGTTTGGGGAGATCCAAAAAGGTACTCGTATTTTCGGCTATCCATTATTATTAACAGTTCTTTCTGGCAATATTTTTTCTACATCATTTGCGTTTATGCTTGTGTCCACAAGAAAGACTGCAGAATATACTTTTGCTGCTTATGCCTTTATTACACAATTATTCATCATCGGTATTGCAGCATTGAACTTATTTAAGCCTTATGTAACAGATACCTTTTTACTGGCGATGGGTATTTTCTTAATACTTGCGCTTATTTATATCGTGATAACCATTTTATGCGTTAAGTTTGTCACACCTACAGCGGCTCCAAGATGGATGTTTATCCCAGGTGTTTTATTACTATTGGCTACTTTCACTGGTAATCTATTTGCTTCATTACTAGGTTATAGTCTTATTCAAAAGGCTCGTAAGGCAAACCCTTCTTCTATTGAAAAGTGGCAAAAAATATGGGAAAAGATTTTACGTAATACGATGGCTGTATTCGGGTTATTTTTCATTATCTTTATGTTTTCATTGTCTGTCACAAGCACTTGGACTTTTGACTATGACTTTGCTACAGAAAATAACTACGGTGCCCTGCTGCAAACACCATCATTAGAATATCCTCTAGGCACAGATAATTACGGGCGAGATTTATTTTCCCGTATTGTATTTGGGGCACGCATTTCATTAATCGTCGGATTTTTCTCAACGATTATTCCTGCGTTAGTCGGAGGAGCGTTAGGGGCATTTTCCGGGTATTACGGAAAAACAACTGACAATGTCATCATGCGAAGCCTAGATATTTTATATGCTATTCCAGGTATTCTGTTAGCCATTGCTATTATTGCTGCATTTGGTGCTAACACGATCAACCTCATTATTGCACTTAGTGTTGGGGCAATCCCAACCTATGCACGTACAATGCGGGCAAATGTCATGCAGCTAGCAAATTTTGAATTTGTGGAATCTGCCCGAGCTTTGGGGGCATCTGATGCGGCTATTATTTTCAAGCACATTGTTCCTAATTCATTAGCACCCATGATTGTCAAAGCAACACTTACGATTGGTGGAGCTGTTATTTCAACAAGTAGTTTAAGTTTTTTAGGGCTTGGTATTGAGCCACATATTCCCGAATGGGGCAATATTTTAAAGGTTGGTAGTACGTACCTGGAAACTCATTCTTATGTTGCGATTTTCCCAGGTCTTTGTATTATGCTTCTTGTCCTCTCCTTTAACTTCTTAGGAGATGGTTTACGAGATGCTTTAGATCCAAAAACAAATTAATTGGAGGTACCTATGAAGAAATTACTTGTATTTTTATTCGTCGCAGTATTAGCTTTAGCTGGCTGTGTACAGACGAAAACTGACGTAGAAGGAAGTAAAGATTCAAAAGATAGTGACAAGAGCAATGGCAAAGTAGCCATTGAAGTATTAGGCATGGCCTCTTCAGAAGAAGATATGAATATTGTTCGAGACCAATTAGTAAAAAACGGTTTTGATGTAAAGCTTAATATTCAACCAGATTACGGTTCATTCTCTGCCCAAAAAGAAGCAGGCAACTACGATCTTGCCCTTTCGAGCTGGACGACAGTAACAGGTAACCCGGACTATGCTGTTCGTGGATTATTTAAAACTGGTGGAGATTACAGTGTTGTTGCAGATTCAAAATTAGATGCCCTAATCGATGAGGCTAGTACTTTAACAGGTGAAGAAGCAGCGGCTAAATATAAAGATTTAGAGCAATTATTAGTATTCGATCAAGCTTATATTGCACCTTTATATATTTCCAATAAGTATCAAGGGATCTACTCAGAGTTAGTAAATCCTAAAACTGTACATTTACCAAAATCTCGTGCGCAAGTATGGGAAAAAATCGAATATAATGATTCTGCTAAGAATGCAACTGACCCATTAATTTTACACCAAACAATTAATTCTCTTACTTCTCTAGATCCGATTAAAGGAAATGATGGTTCCATCAATACATTAAATACAAATATGTATGTACGTCTTGTTAATTTAACAGACACTGATGACGTTGTTTCAGATGGTTCATTATCTTATAACCATGTAATGGCAGAAGGCAATCAAGACTATTACTTTATTTTACGCGATGATATTCATTTCGCAGCAGTGAAAGATGGCGCAGCTGTTGATACAGGTGATTTAGTGTCTGCTGAAGATGTGGTCTTCTCATTAAACCGTGCTAAAGACGCTAATTCAGTACCAGATCATCGAACTTATAGTATTCATGAAAATATTGAAACTGTAGAGATTGTTTCAGATTTAGCTGAATTACAAAAGAAAAAAGTATCTGGCTCTGATCAAACAGTTCTCGAAGCATTATCACAAAATCTCCCTGCCTCTGTAGCGCAATTAGCAAAGGACAAAGGGGCTGTTAACAATGCTTCCGGCTCATACCAAGTTGTTAAAATTACAACACCAACACCATTCCCACAAGTGTTAAACTATTTAGCACACCAATCTGGTGGTATTGTATCTGAAAAACAAGTAACGAGTATAAATACGTATGATGTAGCTAACTATGATCCTGACAAAGATATTGCCTATGGTGATCAAGCTACAATAACTGAAGGATCTGCAACTTTCAACAACCAGCTTTATGCAAGTGGTCCTTATATTTTAGTAAAGAAAAATGATTATGAAGCACAATTTGTAAAAAACCCTGCTTATCGTGCTGGTAGTGAGTATGAACCAAAAATTTCGAAAATCAATGTTCGTTTCATCTCTGATGTTGACAGTGCTTTATCAGCATTACGTAATGGAGAAATTCACGTTCTTCAAACAGTTCCAGAAACAAAACTGGATATTGTGAAATCAGACGATAAATTAACATTAAATACTGCCGATAGCAATGCCGTTTCTTACTTACAAATGAATACATCTGGTCGTGCAGTTTCAGATTCAGCTGATTTACGTAAAGCGATTTTGTATTCTATCAACCAAGACGAGTTCATTAGTTATTACCAAGGCAATAAAAAACCTGCCGTATCAACTGTATCTCCTTTAATTGACACTGGGTTAAAACTTGAAGCCGATAGCGAAAAAGTAAAAAAATTTTTAAAGGCCTATAACGATAAAAAGTAATTAAGGGATTTTTCAAAAAGAAAAAATGACAAAAGCCATTGAGAGTAAATTCTCGATGGCTTTTGTCCACCCTTCCCCGTATTTGAGAAGGTTCACTTTTAATAGTAGAAACTCATTTTATATTTCATTATGTGATTTTGGCTTTGGTCCTAGTTCTTCTGGCTCGATATCCGCAAATGTCTCGCCCTCTTCCTCTAAATCACGCATACGATGAGCAATTCGTGATGCTGCAGAAGCCGCGATACTACCAACTAAATCATCTAAAAACGTATTAACGTGATGCCCAGGCTCTGTATCTAATTTTTTAATAATGCCAATTTTTTGCTTGTCTAAATGACCAAATGTGGTTACTGCAATGCTGCCATATGTAAAAACAGATCCTAGTGCGATTGTTTCGTCCACACCAAATAAACCTTCATCAGATTCTATAATTTGCTGTAATGGTGATGATAATAATTTTTTCTCAGCTAGCTCATCTAATTCAATTCCAACTAAAAGTGCGTGTTGCACTTCTCGTTTACGCAGTACACGCTCAACCGAATGAACACAATGATCCAGTGTTAAACCTTCATTATAGGTTTTTTGCATTTCGTAAACAATTTTTGCGATATCCTCGATCGCCACACCTCTACGAATTAACGCGGCATGTGCTGCCTTCGCTACTTCCTCAGAGTGCACACGAATACTTTTATTATGCATAGCTACCCCTCATTTCGATTTTATTGCTAGTATAGTGCTAGCCCAACCTATTATACCTTTACTTTCGTAATATGGTACAATTTTGTTACAAACATAAGAAGGAGTGTCATCATTGGATAAGGGAACAGTACAGGATTTAACATTCTATAGTGAGGCATTACAGGAAGAATTACAGCTCTATATTTATGTTCCTGCAAATTACTCTCCACTATACAAATACAACATTCTAATCGCATCAGATGGTAAAGACTATTTCCAGCTTGGTGGTATTACAAAGCTAGCTGATGAACTGATTGATGACTATGAAATCGAAAATTTAATTATTGCTTTTGTTCCATATAAAGATATTAACGATCGACGTCATAAATATATTCCTAGTGGTGAGCAGCATGAAGCTTATCTCCGCTTTTTAGCACATGAGCTAGTACCTTATTTAGATAATGAGTTTTCCACGTATCAAATGGGTATGAGTCGCGGGGTGATTGGAGATTCGATGGCTGCCACAGCTTCCTTAATGGCCGCATTAAAGTATCCAAGTATTTTCGGCAAGGTCATTCTTCAATCACCATACGTGGATGATGACGTTTTGAAGGCAGTCGAAAATTTCAAAGATCCAGCAGCCATTTCTATATACCATATAGTTGGTAAGGGTGAAGACCAAGTAGTGACTATGGATAAATCTGTGAAGGATTTTTTAACACCTAATCGTCAGCTTCATGATCTTATGATCCATAAAGGGTTCTCTATATTTTATGACGAGTTTGATGGCAATCATACATGGAAATATTGGAAACCAGACCTTCGACGTGCATTAATTGAAAATTTTAATTAATGTGAGTGATTAAATTACGAAAATTGGATTTTCTGATATACTTAAATAGAAAATTTGTTTATTTACGGGAGGTAATGGACTATGAAGTACGGTATTGTGGCATTTCCATCAAAAAAATTGCAAGATTTAGCGAACACTTATCGCAAACGATATGATCCTCATTTTGCGAAGATTACACCGCATATGACGTTAAAAGACAGCTTTGATGCGTCTGAAGAAGAAATTAAAACCATCGTTAAGCAATTGGATGAACTTGCTGCTAAATATGCGCCTTTAAACATTCATGCATCACGCATCAGTTCGTTTTTCCCTACAACCAATGCCATTTATTTCCGCATTGAACCAACTGAACAATTAGCTGCTTTCCAACATGAAATCCAAGAAAATATTTCTTATGGGGAATCGAAACATGTATTTGTACCTCATATTACAATCGCTCAAAAAATGTCGGATTCTGAGCATGACGACATCTTTGGTCAATTACGTATGACTGGTGTGGATGAAAAAGATACAATTGATCGCATTCATCTTCTATATCAATTAGAAGACGGTTCATGGACAACATACGAAACATTCCGTTTGTCTGGAGCTGAGTGATGATTGTATAACGTTAAGATTGTTGAAACAAAGGAAGAACATGATGATGCGTTTACTGTACGCAAAAAAGTATTTGTTGAAGAGCAAGGCGTTCCACTCCATTTGGAATGTGATGCTGAAGATGCAACTGCAACGCATTTTATTATGTATGATGACGATGAGCCTGTAGGAGCAGCGCGTTTACGTAGTATTGAAAGCAATACAGCAAAAATTGAACGTGTTTGTATTTTACAATCTCAACGTGGTAAAAAACTAGGGGCTTTACTAATGAAGGAAATGGAGAAATACGCCATTTCTATCCCTAAAGAAACATTGAAGCTTCACGCGCAAAGCCATGCTATTCCCTTTTACGAAAAGCTTGGCTATGCGGTAACTTCTCCAGAATTTTTGGATGCTGGTATTCCGCATCGAGCAATGGAGAAAAAAATTTAATGAAAGGGTGTTACGATATTGTTCAATGTCGTAACACCCTTTTTTAAACCAAAATCCGCTTGCCACCATTTATCTACTCTATCGTAACAAGCTGCTTTGCCAAGTAGATATGCCATGCGCTACTTCATCATTCTAGTGATTTTATCGAAATCTAGTGATGCTCCATCTTGAATAATAGATTGTACTAATTTATCTTCTAACTCTTGTGTAATCGTTCTGTTAGATATCTTAGCAACACGTCGTACGATTTTTCTTACTTGTTTTTCACTTGTAAAATCCGCATGTTGAATGGCATTGGCTAATGCGAAGATTTCATCCATCGAAACACCTGTTTTTTGCTCAATTGAATTAAATAACGAGCGATGCATGTTTTCCCTCCTATCATTAAAACTCAATTTGACCTTGCGACTTGCCCGAAGCATTCACAAATGGTGGAGGCCTTAACTTTATTTAGGTATGTGAACCCTCTAAATAAGAGTTAAAGCCTTTACAATATGTTCATCAAATTAGATGTAAGTAGCGCCAACAATTATCAAAAGAATAAATAGAACAACAATTAGAACAAATGTTGAACCATAGCCAGAGTTGTTGCCTCCACAATAACTATAGTTATTGCCTCCGCAATAGCTATTGTTCCACCCACCAACATTATTTCCATACGGTTGTGAGGACCAGCCTTGATATCCCATAAAAGCACCCCTCCCTTCTACAACCTATAATATGTTTTGGTTGTAGAAATGGGAGGGGTATTCGTCTAGTCGATATTTCCTTTAGGCTTAAAAATTAATGCACCAATAAAGGCAAAAACAATAGCAGCACTGATTCCTGAGCTTGTTACTTTAAACATTCCTGTTAAGACGCCAACCAGTCCATGCTTTTCTGCTTCAGCCATTGCCCCATGTGTTAGGGAATTACCAAAAGAGGTAATGGGTACAGTAGCTCCTGCGCCAGCGAAATTAATTAATGGCTCATACAACCCCATGCCATCCAATATAGCACCAAGGACAACGAGTGTACTTAATGTATGGGCTGGTGTTAAATTACCGACATCCATTAATAATTGGCCGATGACGCAAATAATGCCTCCAACAATAAATGCAAATACAAATGTCATTACCATAATTTATGCCTCATTTCATTGTAATTTCGATCGCATGTGCCGTACATGGAATCGTCTCACCCTGTTGAAACGATAATGGAGATAATAATGCCCCGGTTGCCACTAATAATACATGCTTATAGCTACCCGCTCGCATCTGCTGAAGAACGTAACTAAAAAAAACAGCTGCCGAACAGCCTGCACCACTTGCACCTGATTGAAAAGATTCGTCTTGCCCATAAAACTCAGCACCTGCATCGCGTAAAAGAGTTAGTTCCTCATTTTTCACACCATTTTCAACAAGCATTCCCTTCAAAAGCTTTAAACCAAGCTGACCTAAATCGCCCGTTAAAATTAAATCGTAATGATAAATTTTTTGATTTCGTTGTTGTAAATGAGATTGGATCGTTTGAAAGGCGGCAGGTGCCATTGCAGCACCCATATGGAAAGGATCATCCATGCCGTAATCAACAGACTTACCAATTGTGGCGGCTTCGATGGAAGGATACTCTTCACGGTGTTTACCGATTAGCGCATAGCCAGCAGCCGTTACAGTCCATTGAGCAGTTTGTGGCTTTTGTGCACCGTAATTGATGGGATAACGAAATTGACGTTCTATCGCATTATGCTGACTTGAGGCACCAGCTAATGAATAATTAGCAGCACCTAACTCTGTTAAAAGACAGGCAATAATGACGGAAGAAACAGAGGTGGCACACGCTGAAAATAGTCCAATAAATGGAATTTCTAAATCTCTTGCTGCAAAATTGGTCGGGGTCATTTGATTGACCAAATCTCCGCCCATTAAATAATCAATATCTCCACTTTGTACGTTCATTTTCTTCATGGCTGCATCACAGGCTTCTTCAATCATTTTACGATGCCCCTGTTCATTGGTTTTCATTTGCCAACGTTCATCATCATACACTGCATCAAAATACTGACTAAAAATACTTCGGTTCTCTAATGGACCTGCTACCACTCCACCTGCTAATAGGGATGGTTTCGATTGAAAAACAATTACCATGAAACCACTCCTATCATTACGAAGATATATTTAATAAGTGCTACGAAAAACGCTGCTACTACCCCAAATAAAACCACTGACCCTGCTAGCTTAAATAAATTACCGCCAACTCCTAATACTAAACCCTCTGATCTATGCTCGATAGCTGCGGAAATAACGGCATTACCAAATCCAGTTACTGGCACTGATGAGCCTGCCCCAGCAAATTGGCCCATTCTTTTATATAGACCAAGCCCTGTTAACAACATGGCAAAGAACACCATTGTAGCTACGGTTGGATTACCGGCTGTCGCTTCTGTAAAATTGAAGAAAATAATATAAAAAAGGGACACAGCTTGGCCAATTGTACAAATAAGACCGCCGACAAAAAACGCCTTTGCTACATTCTTTAAATATGGAGGCTTTGGTGTCACATTTTGCTCCAACTGCTGATATTGCTCTTTTTCCATTTATGTCTTCTCCTTTGCAAGCTCTTTAAGTTCTTTAATTTTATCGCTTAATTTATTATCTTCAATCTGATCCTTTTTTATTTTATTGGCTTCATAAAATATTTTATAATCAGCTGAGACAAAAACATCTTTATTTGGATATTTCTCATCAAATTTTTTTTGCAACTTTTTCTCTAACTTAGTCTTCTTCCACTTTTCCCATGGTTTAATTTGTACTGCAACAAGCATACTATCGTCATAATGGATAACGGTTGAACGTTCCACATAGTCCTCTTCTTTTATAAGGGCTTCGACTTCACTTCCATTTTGAGATGGACCGTAGACGATAAATTTTTCTTTTTCAGCACAACCATTTAATAGCAAAACGACTAAGAGAGGTAACGTCATTCCAAGTAGCCTCAAGTTTTACCCTCCTTTTCTTTAAAGTTTCTCCACACATAAAAAAACTATTCATATATACAAAAGCCCGAGTCCAAATTTGAAAAGCACATATTGTAGAAGTAGTAACAAGGAAAGGAGGTGACAATATGGGTTGTGGTAAGCCAACAAATCCTATTGGACCAATCCATTCAGCAGGCTGCGTTTGTGACGTAGTGCGCGCTATTTTAGATATTCAAAATCAAGCGGTGCGAGATGAGTGTTCTCCATGTACAGCTAACTGTTTCTTAGAACCACTAGGCGGGATTGTTAGTCCTGCTCGCTCTCAAGCAGATACACGTGTATTTATGTTAATTACAAAAGATGGTACTCCTTTCAAAGCATTCTTTAATTCCCCAACTGCAGATCCTTGTATTTGCACATCCGTATTCTTCCGCGTTGAAGATATGTTTGATGAGTGTTGTGCGACTTTACGCGTTTTAGAACCTCTATGTACATTCGATTCTAGCGAAAGTACAGTAGATTTATTAAGTCGTGACGGCTGTTGCGTAAATATGAAGAAGATCTGTAAAGTGGATGATTGGAACTCAACAGATAGCTGTATTACTGTAGACTTATCTTGCTTCTGTGCTGTACAATGTATCGCTGATGTTGACTTAGGGATTTGTGACTAATTTCTTTCACCTTTGACACACACACATAAAAAAAGTGTACAGCATCCTCTGCTGTACACTTTTTTTATAATGATGGTAATTGTCTTCCCCGCCAAAGGACTTGTTTTATATCTTCAAAATAAATAATTTCCTGTGTTTTTAATTCTAGTGAGGTAAGCATTAAAGAATCATTTTGTACATCTGAAGCAGAACCAGTTAATTTTCTACCATCTTTTAAACAAACTAAAAGCGGCTGATAGGCACGCTGACGAAATGGCTTTTCTAAAAATTGAAGTTGTTTTAGTAAATACGGATCCACTTCCACATCTTTTACAACTTCATCTTCCTCTTCAACCGTATCCTCTACATAAGTATTGTCCTTTACGTATACAGATGTACTTTCATCTAAATCGAGTTCATGCAACACCTTAGAAATATTTAAAAAATACGATGGTGATTTTATAAACAATCGTGGTTCTTGACCCACAAACTCACTTCCCCTTTTTCCATACAATATGCGAAAGTAAGTAAATTGGTTCTTAGCCTATTTGACTTAAGAAAACTGTTGCTAAACCTAAATAAATTAAAATACTTGTAATATCATTTAAAGTTGTAATAAACGGGCCGGAAGCAACAGCTGGGTCAATTTTTAAACGATGCATTAACAAAGGTATAAATGAACCAGCCAATGTCGCAACTAAAATCGAGCCACAAAGTGCAGCACCTACTAACATCCCGAGTACTAGTTCTTGTTTCCAAAAATAAACGATACCAATGACAATTAAGCCGCAAACAATTCCCGACATTAAGCCTGTGCCAGCTTCTCGTAGCAGTAATTTTAATTTACTATGTTCTTCTACATCACCTGTAGCAATCCCTCGAATAGCTACGGCCAAAGCTTGTGTTCCACTATTCCCTGATGTTCCTGAAATCAAGGGAATAAAGACTGCCAATAAGGCAACCTTATCTAAAGTATCCTCAAATTGCCCCATTAAATTGGCTGTTAACATACCTAAAAACAGTAGTACCACCAACCATGGTAAACGTTTTCTAGCAGCTTGGAGTGGTGTGACATCAAATTTATCCATATCAGAAATACCGGCTAACTTAGAGTAATCCTCAGATGCCTCTTCATCAATAACGTCAATAATATCATCGACGGTGATAATCCCAAGTAGTTCACCTTTGTCATCAATAACAGGTGTCGCTAAGAAATTATAGTCTTTCATTATGTGTGCGACTTCCTCTTGGTCATCTCCTACATGTACCATAACGACGCGTTCATTCATAATTGAACGAATAAGTGTATCCTCTTCAGCAATAATTAAATCTCTTAATGAAATAACACCCGTCAAACGGTGCTCTTCATCTACTACGAAAATATAATAAATGGTCTCAGCATCTGGTGCCTCTTTACGTAAAATGGCCATTGCTGAACGCACTGTAGAGTTTTCTGGAATAGCGACATATTCAGTTGTCATAATGGACCCAGCTGTATATTCATCATAGCTTAGTAGCTCATTAATTTCTTCAGCCGTTTCCTCATCCATCATTTCCAGATAACTTTCACGTTGCTCCATATCCAGTTCATTTAAAACATCGGCTGCATCGTCTGCATACATATGAGAAAGCATTTCTGCCCCATAAGATGGATCCATTTCAGCTAGATATGCTTTATATTCATCATCTTCAATATCGATTGCCTCAAAAATATCAGCCATTTCTGTCGGAGACAAGAACGAATAGATGATCTTCCTTATATCAGGTTCCACCTTTTCGTAAAACGTTGCCTGATCATATGGATGAAGTTCTAAAAACTCATCACGGAATGCGTCAATATTATGTGCTTCGAGCATGCCTCGTAAATGTGCTTCGTCAAATTGCACATCATCCTTTTCATTTCTATCCTCTATCATGCTTGTCCCCTCCTTCCGAGCTATCCATCATTGTTACGGGCAAAACCGTAAATCTACCTTCTATATAATAGAGCGAATTATCCCCTTCTGCAAACCCTTTTTTGTTTATTTCCACGAGGATTTACATGCCCTTCTATATAATGGTATTCCTTCCTAAAAAAATCATGACGTTTTCTATTTTACTATACCCTATATTTGTCCTTGTCAAATGAACAGGGTGTAAAGAACCCTTTATTTACTATCAAAAATGATAAGGAGATGCCCGTTGTGCGAACATCTCCTTATCATAATATTAATCGGAAGATCCTTTAAGCAAATTTTGCATATCTTCATTAAGTATACTTGTGAACTGCAAATGTTCACATGTTAAGGGATGTCTCATATTTAAGGACACACAATGTAGTGCCTGGCGGTCCATATGAAGTCGACTTCCTCCATAAAGTTCATCACCAACAAGTGGATGACCTAACGACGACATATGTACACGAATTTGATGTGTACGTCCTGTATGCAATTTAAGGCCTATATGTGTCATCGGTTCAGTCCCTAAATAAAAACGTTTTATTACGGTTACATCCGTATGAGCATATTGCCCATCCTCACGAACTTCTCGCTCAATAATGCTCGTTTCTTTCCGCCCAATAGGTGCCACGATTGATTGTCTATCCTGGTGAACATGTCCTTGGACAATTGCCTCATATTGCCTTGAAATCTCCCCATTACGCTGAGCCAAGCCCGTTAAATGATGAATATGTGCATGCTTGGCAATACAGAGTAAACCTGAAGTATCTCGGTCAAGTCTCGTTACAATATGAGCAGTGGACGCTATTCCTTGCTGCTCAAAGTAGCCGCAAACTAGATTGGCAATACTATTGGTTGGGTGTTCACGTGAGGGAATCGTGCTTTGGTGAGCCGGTTTATTTAACACCAAGATTGTATCATCTTCATATACAATAGCCAAATCGCCATACTCGATCGTGAGCCCCTCACTCTTTTCCTCAGGAGGAAACGTCACCTCCACACAATCATCAACTTGAAGGGTATATCTCACATTACGTTCGATCCCATTCACCGTTAATAACCCTCCATCGAACTTTATAGCTGTTAATGCTCGCTTAGATATACGCCATTCTTGTAGAGCTTCTCGTAATAATTGGCCTTCTTTCTTAGCCATAAAGCGCAATGTAAATCTTGTATCCATCTTACTCATTTGCAACGAATGATTCATGCACACGTTCCCAAAATGGGAATGGACGGAAACGTGCGAAACGTACTCTTTCATTTGCCACGTTAAATACAATTGCCTTTACATCACCCTGTGTAATTTGTAAATGGTCCACAGTCATATTAAAGTTTTGTTCATTTACTGGACGTAAAACGCAATGATGGTGGGCGGGTAAAATTAATGGAGAACCAACTGTCCTGAATACACGATTATTAATGGATGCAATTTCTGTAATTTGAAGTGCTGCTAAAGTTGGATGAATGATTGCTCCTCCAAGCGCTTTATTGTAGGCTGTACTTCCAGAAGGAGTTGACACACAAAGACCATCTCCTCTGAAACGTTCGAATTGATTGCCATTTAGCTCGACGTCCATTACAAGTGTGACATCTGGCGATTTAACTGTTGCCTCGTTTAAAGCTAGATACGTATTTGATTCTGCATTATGATGCTCCACCTTCACTTCTAACAGTGGATATTCCACCACATTAAAATCCTTTTTAGCAATGGACAAAACTAACTTTTCTAATTCTGAAGGCTTCCAATCTGCATAAAAACCTAGGTGTCCTGTATGGATGCCGACAAATGCCACTTGATCTAATAAATGAGAATATCGATGAAAGGCATGTAAAAGCGTCCCATCTCCACCTATAGAGACAACGATTTCAGGTGCTTCCTCATCATAAGTCAAGCCAAAATCCTGTAAGTAGGTTTTAGCTAGCTCCATTAGCTCATTGGATTGTGCATCGCGACGTGATTGAATAGCAAATTTCATTGTGAGTCACGCTCCTTCTCCGATAGTAAATTAGGATTCGATGCTTCCTTGTATTCGCTGAAATACGCCTGTGCTTCTTGAATTTCACTACGAATGGATGACATTTCCTCATCTAAGCGAAATGCTGCCTCAGCCGCACTTTGCAAGCGATTTTTTATTTCCTCTGGGAACATGCCCTTATATTTATAATTTAAAGAGTGCTCAATAGATGCCCAAAAATTCATAGCGAGTGTTCGTATTTGGATTTCGGCTAACACTACCTTTTTCCCCTGAATCGTTTCAACAGGGTATTCAACAATCATATGGTAGGAGCGATAACCACTTGGCTTATTATGTGTAATATAATCGCGTTCTTCCACTACACGCATATCCTTTCGTTGACGAATAAGCTCCGTTACTGTAGCAATATCATCAACAAATTGACACATAATTCGAAGACCGGCAATATCACCGAGTTCATCACCAAGTTGTTTAGATGGCTCAAAAGCTAACCCTTTTTCCAATGTTTTATCATATATACTTGCTAAGGGCTTTACACGTCCTGTTACAAATTCTATAGGTGAATTGGCATTAACAATACCGAATTGCGAACGCATGCCCTTTAATTTTACTTTTAGTTCATCTACTGCTTGTTTATAAGGACTTAAAAATATTTCCCATTGTCCCATCACAAAAACCTCCCGACATTCGGTATCGAACACCGTCTGTTCGTTTTGTCTTTCTATTCAGCGAGAATTGCCTTGAAGTGTTGTTCCACTGTTTGGACAAATTCTGCCCCGTAATTGTAATTTCCTTCAATATTATACACGAGCATTTCCAATTCATCGTAGAAATTTGTAAGCTCGATTGCTTCTTCATTTATTCGCAGTATTGGATCTTTCTTTTTTTGTAAAATATGTACAAGATTCTCCCAACTACTCGGTGGAAAACGCAAGTAATGATAGTCTTCGCCTGCATCCAGTAAATAAATAAATGCAAAATCATCTGAATCTGCAATAAGTTGTCCAGCAGGTTTTAACTGTAAATTTACTTCATTGTCGTTTAAACTAAAATGAAGTTGATCTTGTTCAAAATTCGATGTATCTATTGTATAAATTTTACGCACGTGCGGTTCCCCTTTTCGTTGTACTCTTCCTCTTATTTTAGCACAGAGGGTAAATAGTTGCAGTGTGTAAATGTTAAATCAAGCGAAACAGCGAATGAAAAATAAAAAAATAAATAGGTGAATATAAATGACACAAGAAATTGAAATCGAGTTTAAAAATCTCCTAACTAAACATCAATACGAGCAACTATTACAAGATTTCCACATTCGTAAAAATGCTATTCATCGTCAAACAAATCATTATTTCGACACACCTACTCATGCAATTCGCAAGCTACAAAGTGGACTACGCATTAGGCAAATCGGTGAAAATTATGAATGTACACTTAAAGAAAAAAATGCTGAGCATGCTCACCTTGAAACTACGGCTCAATTAACAGCGGCTCAAGCTCAGAAAATGCTGGAGGGCGAAGGCTTTTTTGCTGAAGAGGTCGCCAAAAAACTTGCTATTCATAACATTCCCTTAGACCAATTACGGGTGTTTGGCTCACTTACTACAGATCGTGTCGAAATTCCGTATAAAGAGGGTCTTCTTGTTTTTGATCATTCTTACTATTTGCAGTGCGACGATTATGAGGTAGAATATGAAGCAAAAGATGCCATTAAAGGAAAAGCAATCTTCGACGAATTTTTACAACAATATGGTATTCCAAAGCAAGAAACTGATAAGAAAATCGCCCGCTTTATGAAGGCTTTACAGCAGCAAAATTCATAATAGTATAAAAAGAAAGGTGACTAACTTCTTGGATATTCAATCACTAAGATCTTTAATGGAGATTCAAGCATTACAAACACTTGGATCGACAGATAGTTCATCCACAAACGCTTTGACAGACAATCAATCTATTTTCTCTGACATGATGGAAGAATTATTAGGGGACGCTTCAACTGCCAGCAATGCCAAATTATCTAGCTTACTAGGTTTAGGCACAGCGAACGCTGATATCTTGAATCAGTTAGCTAATACTTCAGAAGGAACGCTTGAATCTTTGTTATACAAAGGTTCTAATGCTGTGTACATTCCTGAATCCGTTAAGCAGGCATTAGCAAGCTCTTATGGGCATACAAAACTCGATTCCTATGTTTCAGATAATGTTATTGGCTCAACTGCCTATGCCAACTCTTTGGCAGGAGCAGATCAATATGCTGCTATTATCGAAAAGGCCTCAGTAACCTACGGTGTACCTGAGAAGCTTATTGCAGCCGTTATAAAACAAGAATCTAATTTTAATCCATCCGTAGTTAGTCATGCAGGAGCGCAGGGCTTGATGCAATTAATGCCTCAAACAGCACAGTATCTAGGAGTTACCAATGCTTTTGATCCAGAGCAAAATATTATGGCTGGGGCAAAATATTTGCGCCAAATGCTAGATAAGTTTAATAATGATCCTACATTAGCATTGGCAGCCTATAATGCTGGCGCCTCTCGTGTCACAAAATATGGAGGCATCCCTCCTTTTAAAGAAACACAGAATTATGTCAAAAAAGTGATGAATTACTTCACAGTGTAATCGCATTATTCTTACTATCTATCTTTTTTCCAACAAATTTCACCCTCTGTGGTGAAATTTGTGCTTTTATAGCGAACAACAATTCGAAAGAGCTCTTTATTTGTGAAAACGAAAAGACGTTGATAGAATGAAGGTAGTCACAAGAAATTCACATTTTAATGATGACGGAGTATATAAATGATACTTTACGATATAAAGATTAAAGGAGCATATAACTTATGAGTCGAAAATACACTGTTCCTTATGAGGAGCTGGGGGCTGAAAAACTGGCAGAGCTTATTCATGCATTCTATAAAAGAGTTGCTCAGCATCCTGATCTTATTCCAATCTTTCCAAAGGATTTAACAGAGACAGCCCGTAAGCAAATTCAATTTCAAACACAGTATTTAGGTGGACCAAATCTCTTTACTGAAGAACATGGACATCCAATGATGCGTGCACGTCATATGAATTTTCCGATTACACCAGACCGCGCACAAGCTTGGCTGGAATGTATGTCAGAAGCTATGGATGAAGTAGGTTTGGAAGGGAAGTTCCGTGAAACTTATTATCAACGTTTAGTATTAACAGCTCATCACATGGTTAATACGCCTAATGACGATGAGGGGGAATTGTTACGTGAATAATATTCAAATGCTACAAGAACCAACGCCAACGATTTCTACTGCCAATAAGCCTATTGAATTGTATATTTTCGTAGATCCACTTTGTCCTGAAGCTTTTAGTATGCAAGCTGTGCTTCGTAAATTACAGCTTGAATACAACCATTACTTCACTTGGCGTTTTGTTCTAAGCACTGAGCTTACTTCTTTAAACTGCTTAAGTAAACGTGTAAAGGGTTGTATATCAGGCATAGAGTTAGATATTAATCACCCTGTATTACCTTCTATCGCTATTAAAGCGGCCGAATTACAGGGCAAACGCGCAGGTGCACGATATTTATCGAAATTACAAGAATATGTATTACTAAGCCATCAAGATGTAAACTCCTATGCTACTCTTTTAAAGATCGCAGAGGATATTCAACTAGATATGAATGAATTTACCGTTGACTTCGGCTCCAAGGAAGCAGCACGAGCTTTCCAATGTGATTTATACATTAAACGTGAAATGGAAGTTGACGAAGTCCCAAGTATCGTATTTTTCAATGAATGTATAGAAGATGAGGGACTAAAGGTTAGTGGTAGCTATGCCTATGAAGTTTATGAACATATTTTAGAAGAAATGCTCAATGAGCAGCTTGTACGTCAGCCTTTACCATCAATAGAGGACTTATTTTCACAATTCCATACACTTTCTACAAATGAAATAGCATTTATCTATTCATTAACAGAACAAGCAGCCGAACGTGAACTAAAGAAACGTATGCTGCAACAAAAGATTGAACGAATCCAGACAACTCACGCTACATTATGGCGTCTTAAATAATACACGTTAAGGACTTAACTAATAACCATTAGTTGAGTCCTTATTTTATTACATAAAAACAAAGAAACGCCTCTATCCTCGACCGATAGAGACGCTTCTTTTTCACAAAGGGGATGGGAGAAATGTTCACGTTCAAACAAAGGGGTGTATGTTTGTTTTGTGATTTATTTCACAAGAATTACTCTATCATGGAATAATATATTTAGCAATGAATCCAATACTAGATTCACAAATTTGTCAAATAGAAAGCGATTTCAAACAGTATTTTTCCAAGATGCACTCTTTTAAAGTATTTATAAATCAAAAAAAATCATTATTCTTTCCATTCAATTAAAGCTGTCTAAAAAAAAAATCAGGCTATAGGAACATTCCTATAGCCCAATTAATTAGTTATTCAACAATAATTTTTCTAATTCATTCAAACGCTCTTCAAATACTTTACAAGCATCCTCTATTGGCTTAGCAACGTTCATATCAACACCTGCTGCCTTTAATACTTCAATTGGGAAATCCGAGCAACCTGCTTTTAAGAAGTTATTAATATAACGTTCTACAGCCGGTTCACCCTCCTCTAAAATCTGTTTACTCAATGCTGTAGCTGCTGATTTGCCTGTCGCATATTGATAAACATAGTAATTATAGTAGAAGTGTGGAATACGTGCCCACTCTAAACCAATTTCCTCATCCACAACCATATCATCACCGAAGTATTTTTTATTAAGTTCATAATACACTTCAGTCAATCGATCGGCTGTCAAAGACTCACCGTTCTTATCCATTTGATGAATTAGGTGTTCGAATTCAGCAAACATTGTTTGTCTGAAAACTGTACTTCTGAAACCGTCTAACCAATGATTTAGCAAGTAGATTTTTTGTTGAGGGTCATCAATGGTTTTAAGTAAATAGTCGTTTAATAGTTCTTCATTACATGTCGAAGCAACCTCAGCGACAAAAATAGAGTAATCCCCGTAAACAAATGGCTGATTATTTCTTGAATAATAACTATGAACACTATGACCAAATTCATGTGCTAACGTAAATAGATTATTCACATTATCTTGCCAATTCATTAGAATATAAGGATTTGTTCCATAGGCACCGGATGAGTATGCACCACTCCGTTTCCCTTTATTCTCTAAAACATCTACCCAACGGTTATCTAATCCGTTTTGAACGATATTTTGATATTCCTCGCCTAATGGCGCTAAAGCCTTCACTAAAATATCTTTAGCTTCGTCGTAAGTAACCTTCATTTCTACTTCTTTTACAAGGGGGGCAAATAAATCCCACATATGCAATTCATCCACACCTAAAAGCTTCTTACGTAACGAAATATAACGCTGCATCGCAGGTAAATGCTTATGGATGGTTTCTACTAGTTGATCATAAACATTTTCAGGAATGAAATTATTAGACATTGCTGCCTCACGTGCAGAGTCATAATGACGAATACGAGCACTCACATTATGTTTTTTCACATTCCCTGTTAGCGTTGACGAGAACGTATTTTTAAACTTGCCATATGTTTCGTACATGGCTTTAAACGCACCTTCACGAACAGAGCGATCTTTGCTCTCTAAAAATTTGATATAGTTACCATGCGTAAGTTGTACATCTTCCCCTTCTTCATTTTTCACATAAGGGAATTCCAAATCCGCATTATTTAACATACTGAATGTATTAGAGGCAGTGCCTGTTACCTCAGATATTTGTGCGAGTAATGCTTCCTGTTCCGCTGGTAAGACATGTGGACGTGCCATTGTAATTTCTTTTAACGATTGCTTATACAATTGTAGGTCTTGATTTTCAGCTAAATAGCTTTTAATTGTTTCTTCATTTAATGCCAAAATTTCTGGAGTTAAAAATGATAGACCAGCAGAAATACTAGTTGCCAATGTTTGAATACGGCTATTCATATCTTGATAAAAACTATTTGTCGTATCCTGATCATAACGCATATGAGCATATGTGTAGAGCTTCATCGCGCGTTCATAAATATGATCGTGATATTGTAAAGCCGCTAATAATGCCTGTGCTCCATTATTTAAAGTGTCTGCAAAACTAGATGCTTTTTTAGCAAGCTCTGCAACTTCCTTGAACTCATCTTCCCAAAGTGCATCGGATGCAAAAATATCCTCTAATCGCCATGTTAATTCTTCAGGTACTTCATTTCGTACTAAAATTTGATTACTGTTACTAGCCATGTGCATGCCAGCCCCCTTTATATGTGCTTTTTTCCCTATACTCTCATATTTTCTCAGTATATTGCGGCAATTGCAAATAATTGTGCGTACACTATCTCACAAATATCCTCTAATTTCTGATCTTGGTCTATCACTTTCAATATTAGGCTATATTGCTGAACAGCCTTTACTGCCTGTTCCGTATATTCTAAATGAGATTGTATTAGAAAATCTTGAATATGGTGTTTTTTTAAGTCATATGGCTCTAAACCTAACTGTTGACTAAAATGCAACAGCATCGTTTGCCATTCACTTGCAAATAGCGAAATTGCTGTCCCTTCTTTTACGGGTATACCGACATAAGAGGGCATTGCCGAAATAGAAAAATTCACCTCATAACAACTTCGTAAAAATGAATCCTGCACGCCTTGTTTACTATGTAGGAGGCGCCTATTTGCAAATTCCTGGCAAGCATGTTTATATAGCTGCCAATACTGTTGAAATTCTTCTAAGGAAATGCAAGTTGGTAAATAAAATGGAAAGCGTTGCTTATCTATTGAGATTTTTTGGACTTTACCTATAAAAGTATGCCCATGCACATGAAGGAGATTCGTCCAATATTCAAAATGGGCTGTTTTGGCATTATAGGTCATTAAATAAGGAAGGCCTGTTGAAGTGGTCATGAATGACTTTTGTAGTAATGGAGGAATGCTTATTTTTCGAATTCCATTGATTGCTTCGTATCTTTGAGGAGTTAAAAAGAGCCAAATTGCTTGAATGTTATTTTTTTCATAGCCTGTCGTCCGTTCCTGCCATTTATGATGAGTAATTGGGCTACATTGAAATTCCAGTGCGACGTTGTTATTCTCTGAAGCAATGAGTAAATCTGGACGCTGAGAAAGTTCTGTTAAATAGGGCTCCAACTTCACTTTATGTCCTAGTTTTTGTAGCCATTCAAACAATTGAATTTTACCTTGTAAATGAAGTTTTGATTCACCTTCTGCAAATAATTTCGGACATTGACTTTTCGTATGATGTGCAAAATGTGGAATATTATAGGAACCAATTTTTAAATGAACTGGTTCTAGACATTGAGGACAAAAAAATGTCATATGGCGCCTATATTTCTGCAATACCTTTCTCGTATATTGATATGGGTGAAAAAGCTGCTGTAGATTATTATAGGCAATCAGCATAAAATCAGCTCCTTTTTGACCAACTATAGTAAAAATTAGTAGCTATCACAAATTAAAAGCTGTTTTTTCTTGAAATTTATGAAATGCCACTATTGAGCTTTTCGTATAAAAAAACTGTAGTGAATCTCGATAAAATTACCGAGTTCACTACAGTCTAAAAAATCAAGTAAACATATGCTTAAGCAAAGTATTTTCGAACTGTCTCAAAGCAATTAAATTCCATAATTTTTTCGCCGTACTCCTCTAAACGATGAATCGTAAAATTAGATGGCGTTAAAAATTCTTTGATGACCGCATTTCGATCGTGACGGTTTAACTCTTCATCTGCATTACCGAAATCAACCACTAAATAGTACCAATTTTCATATTTAAATAATGAGGAATCCACTAATTCGTCTGTCATTCGTTTTGCAACAGGGATTAACTCATCAATATCTTTAAATTTATATACATAAATGTCTGTATCCATAAATAATTCTGATTCATCCATGTCACCAAATTGAGTTAGTTGGCTAAGAAGATCATCCCCAACTTCATCGAATGGTGCAAACATCTCTTTGTGTTCATCAAAATTCGAATGACCATCTAATGTTTCACCGTCTTTTAAGATATGTGCACGTGTGACAATGATTTCTAAGCCTACTTCAGATGCATTGATATGAATCCAAATCGGACCTTCTACATCAAAATAATCCTCCGTATTTACTTCATCAATCATATCCCAAAAAAGCTGTTCACCCTTTGCTCGATTGTACCAGATTTCTTCACGACTATAGCCGCGATCCTCTATATCATTGTACGTAATAAAGAGCTTAAGTGTATTTTCATTTACACGTTCGATGTCCACTAGACCTCATCTCCCTTCACTGTCATATGTCGAAAAACAGTTTTGTTTCATTAGTATGCTTTTATTCTTTGTTTTTAACCTTCATACTGCATTTGTTTTTCAACCTTTGACCACACCAGTAAAACCACACGAGGAACTGCAAACATTAAAATTTTTTATTCACAGTTGTCTCTAACACTATTGTATGCTGTTCTGTCATAAAATGAAAAGGATATACACCGTTTCACAGAAGATATTTGAATTATTGAAATTGTAGTAAACTATTTAACTTAAATCAAGTTTAACATACTTTAACGGAAATATATGACTTTGCCCTATTAATTATTATACTTTATATAGAAGGTTTTACATAAGTAAAACATAAAAAAATAGATGTCACAATATGCATCTCACATCTGTAACATCTACTACTTATTTTATTCAGAATAGATAAAATTAATTCACCATTCTTTGTGCTTCTTGCAACTGATATGCTCGAACTTTTCGAGGTAAGAAACGACGAATTTCATCTTCGTTATAGCCAACTTGTAGACGTTTTTCATCTAGAATGATTGGTCGGCGTAATAAACCAGGATATTCCTGAATTAATTCATATAAACGTTGTAAAGGTAAACTTTCCACATCTACATTTAATTTTTGGAATATTTTAGAACGCGTTGAAATAATTTCATCTGTGCCATCTTCCGTCATACGTAAGATTTTTTTAATTTCACTAATACTTAGTGGTTCAGAAAATATATTACGTTCTGTATAGGGAATTTCGTGCTCCTCAAGCCATGCTTTCGCTTTACGGCAAGAGGTACAACTTGGTGATGTAAATAGAGTTACGATCATTCGTTCTGACACATCCTTTCATTTTGTAATCATATCTATAAACCAGTGTGTTAAATTAGAATTAATGTAATGTAAAATACACAGTACCATTATACAGCACTCCGCTGTTTTTGAATATAGTTCCAATAAAAAAAAGAATGAGCGTCTCGCTAAATTTTCTGTCTTTTTATATACCTTTTAAATGTATATACTTTTTTCACAACATTCCGAACTACTACTACTATTCCCACTTTAAGTGTATTTTAAACATCTTTTTACGTCACTCTGCTGTTCTCATTTACCTAAAATAAACGAGAAAATTGTCAATTCGACGTGTACACCACAAGTTAATTTTAATAAAAAGTTTCTTTTTATAACAAATTTACACAACAAAAAAAGCATATATTTTTTTCTCTAAAAAAAACACCGCCAAAAGTCTGACTTTACACAATGAAATCTTTATAATATAATTCAATGCAATAAAATCAATTTAATCTTAAATTGAGAAAAACGCTGACGAAGAGTAGTACATATGTTAATTACACGTTTAGAGAGTCTGTGGTGGGTGAAAACAGATCGTGGGGCATATGGAATGGACTTCCGAGTTAGCTTTGTGAACGTTTCATGAATGGAAACTACTAGCAAGGCTCGTCCCTTCACGTTACGAAGCTGAGTGGCCGTTAAGGCAAGCTGGGTGGTACCGCGGATTCAAACATCATTCGTCCCTTCATTAGAAAAAGTCTAATGAGGACGCGTGATGTTTTTTATTTGAATTCGAGGAGGAAATTTTCATGACAACCATCTTTTCTGGTGTACAGCCTACAGGAATTGTAACTTTAGGGAACTACTTAGGAGCCTTCAAGCAATTCCCTGCCCTTCAAGATGAAGGGGATGCTATTTATTGCATCGTCGATCAACACGCTATTACAGTCGCTCAAGATCCAAAAGAATTACGTGAAAGTATTCGTAAGCTTGCTGCTACTTATATTGCAACTGGCATCAATCCTAAAAAATCTACATTATTTATACAATCAGAGGTGCCAGCACATGCTCAGGCAGGATGGATGTTACAATGTGTTGCATCTATTGGTGAGCTTGAACGTATGACACAATTTAAAGATAAATCACATGGTAAAGAAAGCGTCTCTGCTGCTCTTTTAACATATCCACCATTGATGGCTGCAGACATTCTACTTTACAACACAAATATTGTCCCAGTAGGTGATGATCAGAAACAACATATCGAGTTAACACGTGATCTAGCAGAACGCTTTAATAAACGTTATGGTGACGTTTTAACAATTCCAGAAATTCAATTACCAAAAGCCGGCGCTCGTATTAAATCTTTACAAGAGCCAACAAAAAAAATGAGCAAATCTGATCCAAATACAAAGGCGACAATCAGATTGCTAGATACAGCAAAAGACATTGAGAAAAAAATTAAATCAGCTGTTACTGATTCTGATGGTATCGTAGCATTTGATGTTGAAAATAAACCAGGTGTTTCAAATTTATTAACGATTGAATCGGCTATTTCAGGTATTTCTATTAATGATCTAGTTAAAAAATATGAAGGCATTGGTTATGGTGGCTTCAAGCAAGGTGTAGCTACTGCTGTAATCGATCACCTAACGCCAATTCAAGACAAATTCTATCATTTAGTAGAATCCTCTGAATTAGACTTCATACTTGATGAAGGTGCTGAAAAAGCAAATGCAATTGCCAGTGCTACATTAAAACGTATGGAAGAGGCAATGGGTCTAGGTCGTGCACGCCGCTAATCATTTATAGCTTATCTGACGTTCGATCAAAACCTATATCAAGAACGACAGCGCATATGATGATACAAGCACCAACCGCCATATAAAATTCTGTTGTTTGAAAAATAAATTTGAACACAACTTTCCAAGAATAACCTAGCGTACGGTAATTTAAATACAATATAAGATTCCCTACTGAGAGGATCATGAGACCATAGCTTACTAAAAATAAAAAGAGACGGAACAATGTAACGGCATCCTTTCTATTTCTTCTTACTTATCATTTATTCACAAAACTATAAAAAAAGACGTCAGCCGTTTAAATTTGGCTGACGTTTTTTGAGTTTAGATGTTCTATTTATGCTTCATATTTTTTAAATAGAAGACTTGCATTATGACCACCAAAACCAAGAGAATTACTCATTGCATATTGAATCTTTGCTTCTCTCGCTTCATTTGGAACATAATCTAAATCACAATCAGGATCTGGATCTGTTAAATTAATTGTTGGTGGTAATATACCTTCTTTTAGTGCTAGAGCGGTAAAAATAGCTTCTACGCCCCCTGCTGCCCCTAATAAGTGTCCTGTCATAGACTTTGTAGAACTCATAGCTAGGTTATAAGCATGGTCACCAAAAGCCGTTTTAACAGCTTGTGTTTCAAATAAGTCATTATATGGCGTACTAGTGCCGTGTGCATTAATATAATCAACTTGAGATGCCTCTACACCAGCATCTGTCAATGCTTGCATCATTGCACGTGCCGCACCTTCACCCTCTGGAGCTGGAGCAGTAATATGATGAGCATCTCCTGTTGCACCATAACCTAAAACTTCCGCATAAATTTTAGCACCACGAGCTTTTGCATGTTCGTATTCTTCTAAGATGACAATACCTGCACCTTCGCCAATAATAAATCCATCACGGTTTTTATCAAATGGACGGCATGCTTCTTGTGGATTTTGATTTAAAGATAATGCAGTATTGGCACAGAAACCTGCCACAGCCATCGTTACGATTGGTGATTCCGCACCACCTGAAATCATAACATCTGCATCCCCACGTTCAATAACTTTAAAAGCGTCTCCAATTGAGTTTGTGCCAGAAGCACATGCAGTTACTGAGCAAGAGTTAATTCCCTTTGCACCAAAATGAATCGACACTTGACCTGACGCCATATCTGGAATCATCATTGGAATGAAGAATGGGCTAACTCGTCTTGCCCCGCGCTCTTGGAATGTTAAAAACTGTTGCTCATATGTTTCCATTCCACCAATACCCGAACCAATCCAAACACCAGCACGAGGAGCTAGCTCCTCATCAATTGTTAGCTGTGCATCTTCCATAGCCATGATTGAAGCAGCTAACGCATAATGTGTAAAGCGGTCCATCTTTCGAGCTTCTTTACGATCAATATATTTTTCAATATCAAAATCTTTCACTTCTGCTGCAATTTTGGCTGCAAAAAGATCTTTATTTAAACGTGTTAGCTCACCAATGCCAGATTTACCAGCTTTAATGTTCCCCCATGTTTCTTCGATGCTATTCCCTAGTGGTGTAACTGCGCCAATTCCTGTAATTACTACTCGTCTTTTACTCATTGTCTTACTCCCCTCAAGCATTTTTCCTACTTATTTTCCCCATCTCATGGCTACGGCACCCCATGTTAAGCCGCCACCAAAACCAACAAGGACTAATAAATCATCCTCTTTAATTTTACCTGCTTCAAGCTCATCTACCAAGGAAATACCAATCGATGCTGCAGAAGTATTTCCGTATTTATGAATCGTTTTTGACATTTTTTCTGGTGGTAGCTCTAATCGCTCACGAGCAGATTCCATAATACGTATATTTGCCTGATGCGGCACTAAAAAATCTACGTCTTCTTTTGTTAATCCTGCTTTATCTAACACAGTGACAGCCGATTCACCCATTTGACGTACAGCAAATTTAAATACTTCACGACCATTCATGGCAATTGTGTCTTGTTTTGTTAAATAAAGATTTTTACCGCCTGTGCCATCTGCACCAAGCTCAAATGATAAAATACCTCTACCTTCAGATACTGGCCCTATAACTGCTGCGCTCGCGCCATCACCGAATAATACTGCTGTATTTCGATCATTCCAATCAATGACTTTTGACAGCTTTTCAACACCTACTACTAAGACATATTTATAAGTGTTTGCCTCTACAAAATGTTTAGCTGTCACTAAACTATATATAAATCCTGCACATGCGGCTGCTTGATCCATCGCCGCAGCATTTACTGCTCCGAGTTGTTCCTGAACCATACATGCTACACTGGGGAAAGTTTGATCCTGTGTGACAGTTGCTACAAGTACTAACCCAATCTCCTCAGGCGTAATACCCGCTTTTGCAATAGCTTCTTTAGCAGCGGCTACTGCTAAATCTGAAGTTTCCTGATCATCTGCCGCAAAATGACGTTCTTCAATGCCTGTTCGCGTACGAATCCACTCATCCGAAGTATCCATTATTTTTTCTAAATCAAAATTTGTCACGACTTTCTCAGGAACGTATTTGCCTATTCCTAAAATACCAGCGTTCATATAGCAACCCCTCAGCTTTCTTACTATCAATTATTAGTAACTGGTCATAATTATAACGCATAGTCAAGGAATGACGCAAGATGATTTAAAATTATTGTACGTTGAACGAGTCGTTTCTTGTTATTGAAAGTAGGCTTAGGCTTATACTGCGTATAGCGTGAAGTCTATAGAGTTTCCAAATACCCTTTTTCAGGTTTGCATACTTTGGCAAATTGAATGCCTCAAAAAATACATGAGAATAATAAAATGCAAAACCTTGTATTTGTTGTGACAAATTCGCCATGTTTCACATAAAAGATTCATTTTTTTTCGATTTATGTTATGATATGATAATGAATATGAGTAAAAACTTATGATGAAAAAAGTTCGGTTGAGGTGAAATTAATGCAATATATCGTAACGTTCGTATGGTCATTCCTACTAGTTTCTATGTTAAACTATGTAGTCAGCTCTGTACTTGGTGCACCATTTGATTTTAAGACAGGGGCAATCGTTTCAGTTGTATTCTCCATCTTAATTTTTATTATTGGAGCAATCATTCCAAACGATCCTACACCAGAGGCTGCAGACCATCATTAATTCAACTAGAAAAAACCTGTTCCGCATTATGCGAAACAGGTTTTTTCTGCTATTTTTCCACTATACAATGGCCATCATGCATTTTTACATGCAATGTTTCTCCAGGCAATACCTCGCCCCGTAGCAGTTCCTTAGCCACAGCCGTTTCGATATGTCGTTGTACAAAGCGTTTTAGTGGTCTTGCCCCAAATTGAGCATCTGCTCCTTGTAGGACAACCCAATCAATTACTTCTTGGTCGACAACTAATGTAATTTCTTGTTCTGCCACACGTTTAATTAACTGCTCCACATACTTCCAAGCAATTGCTGTAAAGTGCTTATTTGATAAGGCATGGAAAAAGATAATATCATCCATACGGTTTAATAACTCTGGTTTGAAATGCTGTCTGAGAGCTGTCATAACCAAGTCTTCAACGCTTGGATCGTCATCTTTAGCCTCCATTAAATAACTAGAGCCGATATTCGATGTTAAAATCACGACGGTATTTGTAAAATTGACCATACGCCCTTGACTATCTGTAATTCGACCATCATCTAAAATTTGCAATAAAATATTAGCCACATCTGGGTGTGCTTTTTCAATTTCATCTAATAACACTACAGAATAAGGGTTACGACGTACAGCTTCTGTTAATTGACCGCCTTCCTCATAGCCAATGTAACCTGGAGGAGCACCAACTAAACGAGACACGCTATGCTTCTCCATATATTCGCTCATATCAATACGAATAAAATGATCTTCTGAATCAAATAATTGAGCAGCTAGTGCCTTAGCAAGCTCTGTTTTACCAACACCTGTTGGACCTAAGAATAAAAAACTACCAATTGGCCGATGCGGATCTTTAATACCTGCACGGGCACGCCATACAGCCTCTGTTACTAATTGAACAGCTGTATCTTGTCCAACTACCCGTTCATGTAATGTTTCTTTTAAACGCAATAGTTTTTCTCGCTCGCCCTCCACTAGTTTTGTCACAGGAATACCAGTCCAGCGAGAAACAATTGCTGCAATTTCTTCAGCTGTCACTTCTTCACGTAAAATACGGGTCTCTGCACCGCTTTCTAATTCTTTCTCGAGCACCTGAATGTCTTTTTCAAGTGTTGGAATCTTACCATGACGTAATTCAGCAGCTTTATTTAAATCATACTTACTTTCCGCCTCATCTAAATCACGGCGGTATTTATCTAATGTCTCCCGTTTTTTCTGAATATCATGTAGCTTTTCCTTCTCTGCTTCCCATTGTTGCCGCATCCCCTCAGAGGACTCTTTTAACTTAGCCAATTCCTCTCGTAATTGCTCAAGACGTTTTTTACTCGCTTCGTCCTTCTCCTTACGTAACGCTTGTTCTTCAATCTCTAGTTGCATAATACGACGAGTCACGGCATCTAGTTCCTGTGGCATTGAATCAATTTCTGTACGGATCATTGCACATGCCTCATCAATTAAATCAATCGCCTTATCTGGTAAAAATCGCTCTGTAATATAACGATTGGAGAGTTCTGCTGCAGCCACAATCGCGCGGTCATGAATACGTACTGCATGATGTAATTCAAAGCGTTCTTTTAAGCCTCGTAAAATAGACACAGTATCTTCAATTGAAGGCTCGCGTACAAGAACTTGCTGGAACCGACGTTCTAAGGCAGGATCTTTTTCAATATACATACGATATTCATCTAATGTAGTGGCACCGATACAGTGTAATTCTCCCCGGGCTAGCATGGGCTTTAACATATTTCCTGCATCCATTGCACCATCCGTTTTGCCTGCGCCTACAATTGTATGAATTTCATCAATAAATAAAATGATCTGGCCTTCTGAATCCTTAACCTCTTTTAACACGCCTTTTAAACGCTCTTCAAATTGGCCACGGTAGCTTGCACCTGCGATTAAGGCACTCATATCCAGCTCGTATAGCACGCACTCTTTCAAGCCCTCTGGTACATCACCCTTCACAATACGTTGCGCTAAACCTTCTACAATCGCTGTTTTACCAACTCCTGGCTCACCAATTAATACAGGATTATTTTTTGTTTTACGCGTTAAAATACGAATGACATTTCGAATTTCCTCATCGCGCCCAATGACAGGATCCATTTTGCCATTTTTCACTTCTTCTATTAGATTACGTCCAAATTGCTCTAATGGCTTTTGATTATCTGTTTGTTGAAATTGCATAACTAGCACTCCTTTACTTTAATATTTCGCATAATTTTTATACCCATTGTGGTTCTTTTTAAAAGTTTGACCTTCTTTGACTAACTTTATTTTACATCACTCGACAGTTCTTCGCAAAGAAATAGCACTAAATTTTTACACTTATTCTTGAAAATTTACGTTATAATAATTGTATGTTTCTATGTTTTAGTATCGAAAAGTCCACTGTCCTTTTGTAATAATCGCCATTTATTACAAAAAGAAAGCGATGTGTTGGAGATATGGTTTCAATGGATAATGTGTTTGAAAAAATTATGGACCTTTTTCAAAAGCATGGTGTTTTTATCAAAGTAACTAAAGGGAATAAAATTTTTCTAGAGGGCGAACGGTCAAAGGAAATATACTATATTAAGTCAGGTGTTATATCGATTAGTCAAGAAACCGAAACTGGCAAGGAATTGACGATTCGTATATGTGGTCCTGATAGTATCATTGGAGAAGGTTCATTATTTTGTAACCTTGTCTATAACTCCATGACTGCAAAAGTTTTAGAATCTGCTACGCTGTATGTTTTAAGTCGAAAATCATTAGAACATTTACTAGAAGAACAGCCTACGATCATGGTGGAATATATGAAGTGGCTACAAACAGAAAATTTAAAGCATCAAAGTCGTTTGCGTGATTTAGTGTTAAATGGGAAAAAGGGTGCCTTGTTTTCAACACTCATTCGTCTATCTAATACGTATGGTAAACCTTTAGAGGATGGTTCCATTTTTATTGAGTTTCAACTAACAAATACGGAAATTGCTAATTTGTGTGCGACTAGTCGTGAAATGATTAATCGTATGTTGAATGATTTAAAAAAACATGACATTTTGACTTTTGACAAAGGCTTTATTACTATTCATGATTTACAATTTTTAAAAAATGAGATTGCCTGCGAAAATTGTCCATTACAAGTATGCCGTATCGATTAATTCGTTACATGCTAAATCCCTGCTTATTTATAATAAGCAGGGATTTTTAATAGATAATATTAGCGTACACCCAATGCCATTTTTGCATAGCGTGACATTTTATCTTTTGACCAAGGTGGATTCCATACAATGTTTACATTTGTACTTTTCACTTCTGGAAGTTCATTTAATGCTGTATTCACTTGATCCACAATTACTGGGCCAAGGGGACACCCCATCGATGTTAGCGTCATTGTAACCGTCGCTACACCTTCATCATCTAATTCTACATCATATACTAAACCTAAGTTGACGATATCAATTCCAAGCTCAGGGTCAATTACGTTTTCTAATGCACCTAACATGCTATCTTTCATATCTTGATCCATTCCCATTTCTCCTTCCATCATAGTGTTAACCTTATCATAGCAGATGCATCATATTATGCCAAATGCTCTGCAAGCCAATCTGTTGCTGCCAGCATTCCATCACGTGGTACAGCATGTCCAGCCTTTTTATTCACCATGAATGTTAAATTTTCAGGGTTTGCTCGATAGTATTCCCGTAATGTTTCATAAAATTTATATGTTTCATGGAAAGGTACGGTTTTATCTAATTCACCGTGCCAAAAGAAAATCGGGCGTCCCGCAAATTTTTCAGGAGTTAGACTGACATCATAGGTTGCTAGGACTTCATTAATCTTTTGAATATCTTCCTCTGTCATGGGCCAATTGACACCACTTTTTGTGAATTGTTGCAATTGGTATTCACCCAATTTTATAAAACCAGGCGCACCCATACATATTGCAGCCGTTTGAATCCAATCATAAAGCTTAAGACAGCCTGATGTCACAATACCACCCATGGACGTACCTGCTATGCCAATTTTATGATGAGCTAATAAATTTTTATTCTTTAATTCATTATATAATTGTTCCACTTCATGAATAGAATTTATAACAATGTCCCAAAATTTCAAGTTCATTTGTATCTCTGAGAGGCCTTCGCTACGGTCACCATGAAATTTTGCATCTGGTAATAGGACACGCACCCCTTTATGCACCAATTGATATGCATAGTGTAAGTTATGTTCTTTTGCACTCATAAAGCCATGTAAAAAGATCACTACCGGGGTATCTTCATTCATATTGTCTGTATGTATATGTAATAAAGGAATATTTCCCCACATTTCTTTTTCTACAAACATTCTTGTCACTCCCAACTCTTGTCTCATCTTTATGTTAGCAAACTTTTTTCACTGTGACAAAATTTTGACGAATGAAAGACAAAGAGATACTATTCAAACTATAGGAAAGGGGCAACGAGCTATGAAACCGCATTTAATCGTATTGGATTTAGATGGTACTTTATTAACAGACCAACAACAAATTTCCGCAAAAACAAAAAAATCATTATTGCAGGCTAAAGAACAAGGACATCAAGTAATGATTGCAACTGGCCGTCCATACCGTGCCAGTGATATTTATTATCATGAGCTTGGGCTTACAACACCAATAGTCAACTTTAATGGCGCCTATGTGCATCACCCTAAAAATGCCTCTTGGCAGCATATGCACACTCCCATTGATTTAAGTGTTGTCCATGATGTCGTTAATTCCATTAATAGTTATGAGTATGAAAATATTATCGCTGAGGTAAAGGATGATATTTATGTACACACAGAGGATGATCGCATCTTAAATATTTTTAATATGGGTAATCCCAAAATTACACTTGGGGATTTATACACACATCTCTTAGATAATCCTACAAGTTTACTGATACAGGCAAATGAAGCCAATTCTGTCATTATCCGCGATCACTTACAGGCAGTGCACGCTGAAGTTATTGAACACCGTCGTTGGGGCGCACCTCTTCATATTATAGAAATTGTTCGACGTGGATTAAATAAAGCAGTAGGCATTGCACATGTAGCGAAGGATTTAGGTTTTCCACGTGAACGTATTATTGCATTTGGTGATGAAGACAATGATTTAGAGATGATCGAATATGCTGGACTTGGCGTAGCGATGGGGAATGGTATATCAAGCCTTAAAAATATTGCCAATGAAATCACTACTACAAATAATGATGATGGGATTGCAAAAATACTCATCGAACGCTTGAAATTATCATAGTTAAGTAGTAAGTTCAAGTTACCATACCATTTTTACCAGTTTAACTTTATTCAGTGGTACCCCTTCCGGTTGATTTAAGTGAGTACCGACTGAATAAAGCTAAAAAGGCTTTAAAAAGTAAGTTGAAATTAGGGGGACAAGAGAATGAAGATTTTTACGGATAGTGGATGTGATCTACCAAAGTCTTACTATGAAGAAAATGATGTCGTGCTACTCCCTTTACGAGTGCAATTGAACAACAAAGAATATGAAGATGTCATTTCCATTGATTCCAAAGAGGTTTATGATGGAATCCGTCAAGGTGCCCAACCCAAAACATCTCAAGTGTCGCCAGAGCTTTTTTTGAAGCACTTTGAAGATTTAGCTAAAAATGAAGAAGAAGGTATCTATATTGCCTTTTCATCAGAGTTATCCGGCACATATAGTACTGCTCAAATGATTCGTAATCAAGTATTAGAACAATATCCTTCATTGAAGTTAGTCATTATCGACTCTAAATGTGCATCACTAGGACATGGTCTTGTTGTGGAAGAAGCTGTTCGGCTTAGAAATTTAGGTACCTCATTTGAAGATGTAGCGTCTAGAATTAGCGCTTTCGCTCCTCAAATAGAGCATTTATTTACAGTTGAAGATTTGGACTACCTTGCTAAAGGTGGCCGTGTCTCAAAAGCTAGTGCCTTTTTAGGTGGCCTTCTAAGCATTAAACCTATTTTAAATGTAGAAGATGGCAAACTTGTACCGATAGAAAAATCACGTGGTCGTAAAAAAGCACTTAATCGTATGCTGGATTTAATGCAGGAGCGTGGAGGTAACTTTACGAATAAAATTGTTGGTATTAGTCATAGTGATGATATGGCCTTTGCCAATGAAGCAAAAGCATCCATTCAGGAGCGTTTTTCTCCTCAGGCTGTGCAAATTACGATGATTGGCTCAGCCATCGGTTCGCATGTAGGGCCAGGCACTATCGCGATTTTCTTCACAAATAAGAGCTATGAAGGCTAAACCTTGATAGCTCGGAATTGCCGAGCTGTTGGAGCATTACTAAATTAAAACAAAAATAGCATGTTAGGATGACTCCTAGCATGCTATTTTTTTTAGATATTAAGAAGCGTCTTGTTCTTGACGACGAACTTTTCCTCGTTTAATGATGATTACAACAAAGCCAATAAAGATAACCCAAACTAAGCCCAGGGCAACCATATACGGCACGTTTAGCCCCTCATCATTGCGAACCTGATAAATCTCTACCATTTCTCTGTCTAAAATGACTGGATACACTTGCTTTTCGTTTATACGAACTTTTTCCTCATGTAAAATCCCGTTTAGCATTTTCCCTTCACCCAGTTGTTCTGGTGTTAAGTCCACGCGTTGTGTTTTGCTCGTATTATTGACCATAATTACCCATTGCTCTTCATCCGAAGTACGCGTAAAGACAAGTAGACCATTTTCATTTGTAATGACGTTAAAATCACCATTACGTAAAGTGGCAGACTGATTTCGTAAGGATTGAACATTTTTAATATAGTCAATTAATTCTTCATCTGTTTTAAAGTTATAAAGTTGATGTGTATCAGGTTTAGCTTCCCCGTTCATTGCAATTTCTGTACCATATTGGACAACTGGAGTTCCTGGCATCATAAATAAAGCACCCATAGCCATTTTTAAACGTGTAGGCGGGAACATGTTTTCATTCGCAGAATCGAATGTAAAACGGTGGGTTTCTAAAGAATCCACCATAATTTGCGTCGGTTTTTCTCCTGAAAACGGCTCTGTTAATTTAGATGAGTCCATATCAACATTCTTAAAGATATTGCGATAAATTTCTGCTGTCGCTGGTGAGAAGGTTGCATCAAAATCAGCCTCGCTCGCTTCATTTGTAATGACATAAAGAGATGATTTTGTCTCTTTTAATGCTGCTATCATTTTATTGATAAAATCCGTATCAGCATCTGAAATATGAGTTAATCGAATTCCACCAATTTCATATGTAGAAACAAAATCGATTGCTGATTGAATAAGTGCTTCTTGCACATCTGTATTCGTTAAATCCCATTGAACTTGTCCATTATTCGTAGAAGCAATCCAGTCTGCTTTCGCAGCATCCTTTGCCCATTCATGATTAGGACTTACATCATTGAGTGGAAAATCCACCATTATAGACATATTTTTAGCTTTGTAAGCCTCTACAACACTTTGGAATTCTTCTGCTGTTCCAAAATGGCGTTCAATCGTAGAATAGCTTGTTAGCATGGATCCATCATATTTCTCTGTGGAATAAATAGGTCCAATGGAAACAATCGTATAGCCCATTTCACTGATAAATTTTAATTTATCTTGTAAACCTGTAAAATCCCCTCCTGCAAATTTCGAAGGGTCTTGCGTATTTGTATCAAAATCGTTAGCGCCCGAGCCATTAAAGAAACGGTCAACGAGTAAATCATAGATGCTCTCTTCTGCAATCGATGTTGTCGCTTTTTCATCAGCATGCGCTACAGGTGTAGCACTTACAAATGTAGTAGCAAGTAAAAGTGATGCAGCTGTCGCACTTATCCACTTCTTGAATTTCACTGTTATTCCCTCTCTTTCAAACCAATCCATCGTCATTTTACCAAATATCACTGTCACGTCGCTATCTTTTCAAAAGATTTTACGAAAATGCGGAAGGAATTACGGCAAAAAGGTGTCCGTTCCCTTCCATTTCAGTATGATCGCAGTTTTTAATAAAATAAAAGCCGCGAAGCAAATACTTCACGACTTTCACCAAATATTATGCTAAGAAGTTTTGACCCATTGGTAGCTTGAAGCCTAGGAACAATGTAATCAATAAGAATACTGCAAATAAAATCCAAAACATGCCAGTTGGTTTGTTTTTCTTTTGGCGTACTAAAACCATTTCCATCATACCAATTACAAGAATACCACCTATGAATTTAAAGCCGTAAAGCATGCCCATGTTGTAATTCATGCCTTCAATGAATAATGCCCCACCTGTAATGATAATTAGTACATAAAATAGACGCAATGTCATATGTAAGCCTTTTGATTGCTTGCCCATTAGCGCAGCGATTAAAAAGATAACAATAGCTACTACCCACGTAGTAATATGCAAATGCGTTTGGCTAGTTAAAAAACCCATGTTTGTCCCACCTCATTCATTTTTCTATCAAACTCTATCCTACCATGCGATGGAAAGGGTTTCAAACATTACAATAGTGTTCACATAATTTACACCATTTATGACGTAGAAACTCCCTAAAAAGCAACTTACACGTGAAGTAATAAAAAAATCCGCGGAGTAAAGACTCACGCGGATTCCCAATTATTATTCAAAATGGTTGACTAAAGTACCGATGCCTTGAATAGATACTTTTACCGTATCTCCAGCCTTTAAGAATTGTGGCGGGTTCATGCCTTTTCCAACTCCTGCTGGTGTACCTGTTAAAATAACATCACCTGGCTCAAGTGTTACATGCTGAGATAGGATAGATACTAAAGTTTCAACTGAGAACATCATGTCCTTCGTCGAGCCATTCTGGCGCACTTCATCGTTTACCTTTGTGACTACTGTTAAGTCCTGAGGATTTGGAATTTCATCCTTTGTCACAAGATATGGTCCAAGCGGACAAGTGCCCTCCAAGCTTTTACCTAAAAAGAATTGTTTATGCTTCTCTTGTAAATCACGAGCTGTTATATCATTGGCAATTGTATAACCAAAAACATAATCATATGCTAAGTTTTTCGGAATGTTTTTACCACGTTTTCCAATTACAATAGCAAGCTCCCCTTCATAATCCATTTTCGATGAAAGGTCTGCGTGAATGGAAAGTGTTTGTCCATCTGCCGCAATAGCCGTTGGCGATTTTGTAAATACCATTAATTCCGTAGGTGCTGCTTCTGCACCCATTTCTTTGGCATGTTCATTATAATTTTTACCTATACACATAATATTTTTTGGTGTACGTGGAATTGGTGAAAGCCACTCGATTTCTGTAAATTCACGTTTAAAACTATTAGCACGATCAGATTTTTCAGCTGCTTCTACTAATTTACGAATCTGTTCAACAAAATCAAAGCCTAGAGCAATACCATCTACAATAGAACTTGAAAAAGAAGGGAGAACTTGAAGTTCATTTTGAATAGCGAGTACATCCCATACCGCTTCTTCTTTTTTTACTTTTGGTCCAAAGCTTACATGTCCACCTAATTTGAATGATAAAATTTTCATGATTGAAAGAGCTCCTTCTTTTTTCTACATGATACAACAATATGATAGAAATTGCCTCACTTTTGCGACAATAATTTTATAAGTTGTTATATATTCATAAATTATGCATGTGAAGCGGAATATATTATCGTATTTCCACTTTTTCCTTATACGTTAATTTACGCCATAAAGCCTCTAAAGGACCTTGCTTCCATTTTGATAACCAAATTTCGGCTATGATCATTTGCACAACAATTATTCCAATGGCAATGAATACGCCTGTTTCTACACTTACCTTCCCATACCAGCCAAAGCCAAATTGATAGAATAAACACGTGCCGATAATGGATTGCATAATATACATCGTTAACGACATCCGACCGATTTTGCCAAAAGGACTAAGTAGCTTAGGTACAATTGGTAACAGGCAAAGTAGCACTATGATCGCGATATAGCCCACTGAAAGAATGGGGCCACCTATGTATACCTTGAAATAATCAAATAAATACGTCCGTGTAAACATAATTGGTAAACTTTTAATCGTTATACCTATAATCAACCCAGTAATCGCAAGTGCTAGCCATAGCCATTTTAATTCTTTTGCTCGCTCTACTAGACGCCATTTTGATGCAGCTGCGCCTATTAACATATATGGTAAAATAGTAAACAATGCCGCAAACCACATCCCTATACCTGCTTGCGTCGATAAGTCTGTTAAGCGTTGCATAAAAGCATCTAGCCAGTTTCCAGTACCGTAAGCTGTAATCGCCTTCTCTACAGATACAATATCTAAATAGTCATCCACCTTCGTAGTAAACTGCATAATCCCTATGACAAATAACATAAAAACTTGCATCAAACCGTTAATCATCACTGCGCTAACCAATAACCAAATAGGGCTTAAACGTAGTGAAAGCACTAAAAATATCCCGCAAAATGCGTACATCATTAAAATATCGCCCCACCATATTAGCACGGCATGTATGAAACCAAAGGCAAATAATACAGAAAGTCTACGTAATCCTAGCGTATAGAAATTTTGCTCACGACTTTGTGCTTTTTGCCACTGCATGGCAAGCCCATATCCAAATAGCATCGCAAACAGTGGGTAGAAGCTACTTTGTACATAAATATCTATATTTTTCTGCCAAACGATATCGGATGGTGTTGTAAACCAAGATGCTAAATCAATATGCGGCATTGGCAAATAAAAGGTATACATATTTACGAGCAAAATACCTAATAAACTAATACCTCGTAAAATATCTAATGTTGCTAGTCGATCCTGCAACATTGTCGGTTTGAAATCCACAAAATAGCCTCCTCTTAAATAGCAGCTATGGTTTAAGCAGAGCAAGCAAAAAATTGCATTCCTCCGCTTTTCCATAACAAAAACTTACGCCTGTACAGTTTGTTCATTATCGAATAAATACAGCACTTTATCGCTTACTTTAATTTGTAAAATCGACTCAATAGCCTCACTATAAACACAAAGCTGAACAGCATAACGCCCCATTATTTCTTTTGTCAGGGAGGGCTCCTTTGCAAAATGAGGCAAAATACGGTCTGTCTTATAATCTAGCAAAACCCAGTTGCCATATTCATCCTCAAACAAGCAATCGATAATCCCTTGAACGATTTGAGCATCCCCATCCTCATCTACTCTACTAATAGTAAATGGCATTTCTCTACGTATCTGTCTTGCTTGCTTAAAGCGTTGTCCAATTTCGGTATGAAAGAAATGAAAAATTTTCGCTATCGGGACCACTTTTCCCTCTGCCTCTGTTAGTAGCTGTTTTGCTACTAAATCTGCTACAAAGCTTTTTACAGCTTCAATATCATCAAAGCCAAACTGTGGAATATGCTGCATCACTGTATGAACAGCCGTTCCTATTTCGGCACCTGTTAGCTGTTGATCCTGTAAAAAAGTTGGTCGTGGTGCAATAGAAGCTGACGTCTGCTTAGCCGGAGTCGCAAAATAATATTCTGGTTCCTCCTGACGCTGTAAGTTTTCTATACGCTTAATTTCACTAACCGACGTTTTAGAACGTTTTCTTGTTGATTTTTGATACGTATACTGCGCTTGAAAGCGTGTCGTTATTTCGGATAAAAGCGCCTCGTCCTCTTGTGTTGAAAGGAGTTGTTGTATTTCATCATCAAATGCCTGTATATCATACGAATAATGTCTCGTATCAACCGGCTGTATCCACCAATGGGATGGACTGTCCAATTCTTTATATGAAGTGGTAGATAGGGGGGCAAAGTCACCATGCCTTGCCACGGCTGGTCCAACCCAGTCTAGATAGCTATTAGCTCTAGCCCGCAAATATTCTTGAAGCGGTGCATCACTTGGTATATTTTGTGCATCCTGCCAGCTGTCCCGTGTTTTCTCCCAATTTTTCACGGAGCCCACTAAAATCAGACGTTCCTTAGCACGTGTCATAGCAACATATAAAACACGCATTTCCTCTGCACGCATTTCTAGCTCTTTCTTCTCTTTTAGCGCCAAAAACGGTAACGAAGTATAAGTAATCCGATTTTCTGGGTCAATAGCCTTTACAGCTAGTCCAAAATCTTGGTCGAATAAATAAGGATTATGAAAATCCATTTTATTAAACGGACGTCCCATTCCTGCCACAAAGACTACAGGATATTCTAATCCCTTGGAGGAGTGAATGGTCACAAGGCGTACTACATCGTCCTTTTCACCAATTGATTTAGCAGTACCTAAATCATCCCCCCGTGTACGCATCCGATCAATAAAGCGTAAAAAGCGGAAGAGACCCCGAAAGGCCGTTTGCTCATACATTAATGCACGATCATGTAAGATGCGTAAATTGGCCTGACGCTGCTTACCATTGGGCATTGCGCCAACCATTTCATAATAATGTGTATCTAAATAAATCTTCCAAATTAAATCTGATAGTGACCCACGACGTGCTAAATCTCGCCAATTTTCAAAAGCTAGCATAAAGCGTTGAAGTTTTTCAAACGTAGTTGTCTGTATCCCATGTCCTTCACTTCGAATAAATTGTCGTAGCGCATCATAGAAAGGCACCTTTGAATCGGCTAAGCGGATTTTAGCTAATTCATTTTCAGTTAAGCCAACAAACGGTGCACGCAGTACGGAAGCCAATGGGATGTCCTGATAAGGGTTATCTACTACCTTTAGGACATTTAACATAATCATGACTTCCAGTGCATCAAAATAGCCTTTGGATGATTCTGCATAGAGTGGGATACCTGCTAGCTTAAATTCCTCCACTAAATCTGTCGACCATGTCATAGAACGCATTAAAATAACAATATCACTATATTTCAAGGGCCTTTCTGTCATTGATTTCGTATCATAAACAGTTGTTCCATCTTCCATCAGTTGTCGTATACGATCAATAATAAAACGTGCTTCATATTGTGACTTTTTTAATTCCTCTAGCTCAGTCGCTTCTTCAGTCTTATCCTCTTGCTCGTCTACTGTCTCCTCATCCCGTGGAGGGTGCATTACGACAAGCTCAACAGGTACTTCTTTTTCATCATAGGGCGCTGCAGGCTTTAATGACGCATTGTCATCATAAAAAATTTCGCCAACACGCTCACCCATAATTTGTGCAAAAATATAGTTCGTCGCGTTCAATACCTCTTTACGACTACGAAAGTTGGCATTTAAATCAATACGCATGCCCGTTTCATCAGGCGTTTCCAAAAACTCACTATACTTCCTCATAAAGAGCTTAGGTTCAGCTAAGCGGAAACGATAAATACTCTGCTTGACGTCCCCTACCATAAACAGATTACCATCCTGTTCTTCTCCTGATTTGACAAGTTGTAAGATCGTTTCCTGTAGCATATTTGTATCCTGATATTCATCCACAAGTACTTCTTTAAAACGTTTTTTCAAATCCAGTGCTACGGGAGAAGGCTGTAGCTCTCCATCTATCTCAACTGTTAAAATTTGCAGTGCATAATGCTCTAAATCTGAAAAATCAATAATACCTCGCTCTAATTTGGCAAGTCGGAATTGCTCACTAAAAATATTTGTCAATTCCACTAATGTGCCAATGATTGGCGCCATTAAGCGTATTTCTTCTAGCAAACGTGCGGGTGTGCGAATAAAATAGGTTTCTTTCATTTTATTTATAATTTTTTTCGCTGCTTCCCGCTTTTTCTTTGCAAGCTCCTGTAGCTCCTCGTCTACTAAAGCATCCTTGGATACTCGTTTTAATGTAGACCATTTGACGGTCGCAAAATAATCAAAGAGTTCCTGCCATGTCCCTTCCTGACTTATTCGAATCCCTTCCTGAATCATAGCAAAATCAATTTCTGCCGTTTCAGCATATGGGGCTGGTCCATCCGGTAGGAGGGTGATTGCTCGCATTTCTGAAATTAGTACGAAGGCTTCCTCCAAACTATGTCGAACAGTCAATTTAACATAGTGGGATAGCTCTAAATCATCAATCGTCACTTCCTCTGCTAATTCATAAGCTTTCGGTAAACTCCACAGCCACCTGTGAGGCTCTGCGTGCACACGAGAAGTATCATAAAGCTTACTAATCAGCGTCTCAATAGCCTGATCATCTCGATCCGACGTAAAGCTATCCACAAGTCGATAAATAGCTTGTACCTGTGTCTCTTCTTCAGAATCATAGGCTCCTTCTAGAACATCCGCTACTATATCATCTCTTAATAAGGCTACCTCTGCCTCATTAGCAATACGAAATCCAGGATCAATGTCGAGCATATAAGCATATTGTTTAACAATTGCTAAACAAAAAGAATGCAATGTGGATATTTGCGCCTTATTAATAAGACTCAGTTGTCGTCTTAAATGATTGGAAGTTGGATTTTCTACTATAGCCTTTTCTAGAGCTTCTGACATTCGATGGCGCATTTCAGCTGCTGAAGCATTCGTAAAGGTCACCACCAGTAGCTCATCTACATTGATGGGATTGTCAGTAGCAATAACTTTTTCAATCATACGATTAATCAGTACCGCTGTTTTCCCAGACCCTGCCGCAGCAGACACAAGTGTATCTTGACCACTAGTGTAAATGGCCTTCCACTGATCGTCTGTCCAAGAGACATCCGCCGGCTTTATAGGAATTGTTTGGACCATGCTACTCTACCTCCTTCCGAATTTTATCAACAATTTCATTTGGTTTCGCTTGCATCAACTGACGGTAGTTTTGTTTACCATCAGATGGATCAAATTGGCAAACTGCGGCAAATTGACAATAATCACAGGCCGTTTTGGATTTTAATTTATACGGGCTGATGGCAGTATCACCAGACAAAATCCCATTCCCTGCCTCCTGATGCTTACGACGTACGAAATGCTGGAGTCTTTTCATATCATTCACAGGCACAATGCGAGATTGCGATTCAGAAGGTGTTCCATCTTTTTTCATATAGACAGGGATAATTTTTGAGTGTCCACTACTTTCCTCTAACTGCTCGTCCATCGATAAAATGGACTCAGCATTCTCAGACAGCAGACCCTTCATTTTATATTGCTTTAAACGGTCCTCTTCTATTTCACTATCCGTCATATCCTTATCTAGTTTTAACATGGGGTTATGGACATGGACATACAGTACCCCAGCTGGCTCCGTTTCCCCAGGAAGCCAATAGGAGCTATTTTCCATTGCCACATCTAAATAAGTAAGAACCTGTAAAGACAATCCATAATAAACCTCATTTAAATCTAAATCTCTAGCTGATGATTTATAATCAACAATCCGTAAATAAGAACGGTCATCTATCGTGGCACTATCGATTCGATCTATACGCCCTCGCATAAACATTTTCTTACCACTAGTCAAATCAATCTCAAGAGGTGGAAGCTGTTCATGTTGTCCTGGGCCAAACGAAGCCTCTATCGCAATTGGTTTAAAGTGAGACACATTTGCATGCTGTGTCAATGCCATCATCGTGCGCTCCACAATTCGAATAAGCTTTCGCTGAATATAGCGATAACGCGCACTCGATAATAAAATTTGATGGGAGAAGACAGGAACAATTTGTTCTACTGCTTGACGTGCCAACTGTTTAATTTGCTGTTTTGTTAAACGAATCCAAGATAGCTGCAGTCGGTGAGTTTCCTCTGTTATCCACTTTAGAGCCTCATGGAATAAATCACCCATTGCAAACGTTTCTAATCGGTACTCCGCACGTTCTTCTAAACGTAGACCATACGTTGTGAAATGAGAAAATGGACATCTAAAATATTTCTCTATTCGAGATACACTAGATGTGAGCTTTTGCCCATATAACTCTTGTGTTATATAGGTTTCCAATGGCTCTGCTTCATTTTTATGAGTAATCGGATAATGTACTCGATCAAAGATAAGTGCCCAGTAAGGGTCCTGTTGATAAAATTTTTGTAACGCCAGCCATTCAGGTGCCAGTTCACGGCTATGTTCTGCCTGACGTAGTTGCACCATTAAATGGGCTAATGCTGTTCGGGGATGGCGTAAATACGGTAAAGCATTTCCATCTAATAATTCAATTGGATCCATTACAACCCGCTCCGCTTGAATACCACTTAACAGACCAGCTGTTTTGTCATTTCCGATGAATTTTTTTATATATAGTGACGATAACAGTGCCTTTCCTTCTTCATCTGCTGTAGGATACGTCAAATAAAGCTTATCTGAGGGTGTTGTAGCAGCACGATAGAATAAGAAATTTTCCTGTAATAAACGGTTAGAAGAGGTTGGTGCAAGCTCATAACCAATTTGACTAAACCATTCACGCTCTGTATCTGACAATAAACCTTCATATTCCATTCGAGTTGGATATACACCATCATTCATTCCTAAAACGAAGGCCACTTTAACATTGGATAAACGAGCTAAATCAACCGTCGCTACCATAACCTCATCTAATGTTGGCGGAATGCGAGAAAATTCTAATGTATCAAAACCTTCATCAAGAATTTTAGCCGCTTCCTCCACAGTCATCTCCTGCTCGCCAAACATATAGACAAATTGATCCAATACATTGATCCATTCATTCCAGGCTTGCTCATGTTCACTCGCTGCCAGTGCATCCCCCCGCTCAAGCTCACGATCTTTCATAGCTTGAAGCTTCTCATATACTTGTAGGGACTCTACAAGCTCAAATAAAGCAGTGGCAACCTCCTTACCCGTTGGCGCAATACTCAGTTTGTCTTGAAACACCTTTAACGGCTGACGAATTTCGTCACGAATTGCCTCAATTTCTGCTTGCATGGCACGTTCTTCATCTGTTTGTACACGCGAATGAAATTCAAGCCCACGATACTTTTTATAAAACCAACGAGCCTCTTCAAACCAACGTTCACCATAGATTCCTTGCGCTAAGCAAAAGTTTTCCAATCGATCAGCTCGCTCACGCCAAATGGTTAGCTCCGCTTGTAAGGGGAAAAACAAATCTGTTTTTACACTTCGAAATACAGGTTCATACTTCCAATTAGACGTCATGATTTCTAATGCCGAACGACTAAGCTCTATCAATGGATGATGGAGCATTGTTTTTTTAGTATTTGTAAAAATAGGAATTTCATATTGTTGAAAAATACTTGTAATCAATGGATCATAAAGTTCTGCTTGTCGATATAAAAGGACAATATCTTGATAACGATAGCCATCTTCCCTTGTCAGCTTTGTTATTTCCCGGGCAATCGCGTGAACCTCCGCTCGTCGATTGGATGCTTCAAACACCACTACATCTCCAGAAGTTTCTTTCGTTTGCGGCACCATATAAGCAAAATTTGCCTCCACATGTTGTAAATCTTCAGATTGAAATCTTTGAGTATAATAAAAATGTAAAGGTGCCTCGATGTCTATTCCCTCTTCATTTGCCATATCATGTAGTCGCTGATTCGTTAACGCTGCTTCATGAAAAAGAGCCTGTTCATCAAAAGCTTCTTCTATATGATCAAACGGAAGAACGACTGTTACCTGTTTAGTTACCTTAAGCAATTCTCGTACCAGCTCTAACTCTCGCACAGTGAAGGCTGTGAATCCATCAATATAGATGGTTGCTTGCTTCATTGTTTCAGCATACTTCAATTGCTCCGTTAATATCGGATAATAGCCCTCACTATCGACATATGTCGTACCAAGTCGTTCTTCTAAAGCCTGCAAAACGACATGTAAATCATTGGTTTTCGCTTGTAAGGTATTTGGCGCGTCAATGGTCTTTAAAGATTCTGTTACCTCAGCTAAAACAGAGCTATTGACACTATATCGACTAAATTCTTTTAAAAGTGTTTCAATTTCCTCCGTAAAACCACGTTTTCCAGCAGCTTGTCGGAATAAAGAGAACTCACTTTTTTGTTCCTCCAAAAGTTTACGGATCAGCATCCGATAACCATAGCCATTCACTTCTTTACGAGCAATACCACCTGTCTCCTGTAAAACAAGCCATGCTAAACGCTTAAACGTCATCACTTGCGCACGAATCAAGCCCTGCAAACCATGCTTATTCGTTAGCTCATATTCCGTAGAATAAGACATCTGGTCAGGAACAATTACAAAAATAGGATGACCTAGTGGATCAGTCTTTAGCTGTTCAACAATTTCTTGATGAATAAATACTGATTTCCCTGTTCCCGAACGTCCCGAAACAATTTGCAATGTCATATCCTTTCCCCTCCTCTATAGATTACTGTCTAACAATTTTAATTGCGCGTTCGCTTCTATTCACCTACATATATAGATTATTTTTCATCGTTTCCATCACTTAATCTGATTCCGTTGCCAGAGTGATTGCGCTATTTACGTCCCTGATCATCTATCTTAAATTCTATCGAAAAAAACTAGCAAATACTATCTATCAACCTTCGATAGACAATAAAAACCAATGATTCATTTCACAAAAAAACAGCCTCTTCAACAAATTAAAGAGGCTACAACTATTTTATCTTGCATGGTGATCCTGATTTTTCGTCAAATTTCGCGCTTGTTTTAAATCTCTCTCTACACGGGCATTCAATCGCTTCTCAATCAGCTTACCAATAAACCACAAAATAACAATCGCAACAGCTGCAATTATTAATTTCACAGGGCTTGTTAGTAACGATTTTAAATCATATCCCAATACACTCATACCTAAAATCATAACGAACTTTCCTGCTAGTAAAACGACGAAATAAAACTTTTTATGAATATGGGATAAACCCGCCACAATGTTCACGATGACAGAAGGTGTAAAAGGGAAACATAGGAGGACAAAAAGAGGGCTTATGCCATTCATATCCACCCACTTAATAAGCTTCTGTACTTTCTTACTACCAGTTATAAATCGCAACCTTGGATGTTTACCAAAATGTCGGACAAGCAAAAATACCACATATGATCCAGCCGCAGAACCCAACCAAGATAATAAAAATCCAAGCCATAAACCAAATGCACTTGCATTAGCTACAACGAACACTACTAATGGTAGGAATGGTAAAAACGCTTCTAGAAAAGGTAGCAGTAAACCAATGACGGGGCCGAGTGTTCGATACTGCGCCGCAACAAGTTCAATATTTTCTACTGTAAACCATTCTTTCACTATCGACACCTCTATTTATACTGTAAAATTAAATGAAAAATTGTTAACCCTTCAGATGTATTTCGATATTCATGGGGTTGATGCCCCGAGAATACTAGTGTATCCCCTTCATCCAGTAATTCATGCATATCTCCAGCAGAAATAGCAGCTTGTCCTTTGATAATCATGACAGTTTCCTCTACCCCTTCTGTGTGGGCTTCACTCCTACTAATGGCTCCAGGCTCCATTTCAACCTTGTAGAATTCCCATCCTCGTTCAGGATTATACGGAATAATCGAATAGACACGATATCGTCCCTCATCCTCATCAACATGTGGGACATCCTTACTGCTATAACGCATGTAATGAGCTGTTGGCGGCTGTAATAAAGAAGAAAATGAAATACGCATTCCAGCAGCTATTTTCCAAATGGTTGATACAGTAGGATTCGCTTCTCCCTTTTCTATTTGAGCAAGTTGCGCTTTACTAACGCCCGTTGCTTTAGCAACATCATCTAAGCTTAAATGACGTTGTTGTCTAATTTTCTTTAATTGAAAGGCTAAATTTCGGCTCATTTGTTCCATTTTTAATCACCAATTTTCTATTGTTTATTTTATCAGACATATGTATACTTTAATAAACATCAAGAACTATCAAACTATTCCATCAACAGTATACATGGAAATTTTTAAGAAAGGATGACCTATTTATGACAAGTACAACAGAGCTTCATCATGAACCGGCAACAAACTCTCCCAACGATAGCTTTATACAGGGCGTGAAGGATTGTGTACCCACTTTACTCGGTTATATTAGTATAGGACTTGCATTCGGTGTTGTAGGTTCCGCTTCAGGACTATCAGTACTTGAAATCGCCCTTTTAACCATATTGATTTACGCAGGCTCAGCACAATTTATCTTTTGTGCACTACTTTTAACAAGTAGTCCTGCTTCTGCTATCATTGTAACCATCTTTGTCGTCAATTTACGCCATTTATTAATGAGTTTAACATTAGCACCTCATTTTACCCGTTATTCGATGCTTAGAAATGTAGGCTTCGGTACTTTATTAACAGATGAAACCTTTGGGGTGGCTGTGACCAAGCAAATGCAAACGGGTAAATTATACGGTAAATGGATGGATGGGCTTAACTTAACTGCGTATATTTTTTGGATTTTATCTTGTGTCACGGGTGCCTTCTTAGGGCAATGGGTGGCAAACCCTGAACAATGGGGACTAGATTTCGCCCTAGTCGCTATGTTTGTCGCTCTTTTAGTTTTACAATTGAGTAGTGTCGGCAAAAGTAAAATCATGCATTATATTAAGTTAATCGGCTATATGGCTGTTATTATGTATGGTCTTTCTTATATAGTACCTTCACATGTGGCTGTTTTGCTAGCAACGGTGATCGTAGCAACTATTGGGGTGGTGACTGACAAATGACAACAACTGCTTATATGGTATGGCTGATTATAGGCTGTGCGCTTGTCACATGGCTACCACGTGTCATTCCCTTTATTTTTGTACGCAGTGTCACACTCCCAGATGTGGTCCTAAAGTGGCTTAGTTTTATTCCTGTTTGTATTTTAAGTGCTCTTGTCATCGAAAATTTAATCGATACCGAAAGCGGCAAAGTTGTGACTCTTGATTGGCCAGTCTTTATTACATTTGTGCCAACGCTAGTTATTGCTCTTATTACAAAAAGTTTATCTATTACTGTCGTTGCAGGAGTTATCATAATGGCAGCTGTGCGATTTTTCATGTAAAAAGGTCAGTCCCCACGAGGACTGACCTTTTTTATTTCTTCATTTTACTTGCTAACCAAAAGCCCACTGTTAATGAAAATGCATCTATAACGAAAATAATTGGTGGGGATGTATATCCTGCATATACTGATGCAGCGATAAGCGCAATGGCCAATAATAGAGCAACATAGCGATTATACGTAATTCTTGTGAACAATAGCACCAATAAAGCAGGTATTAAGAGCGCCAACATCATTTTCCCAAAAACGTCCATTATATATCCCTCGGCTCAGCAAGTAGTAATCCAATTCGGTAATGATCATTACTATAAATGACATGCTGCGTTAAACGAATTTCATTGTTTCGATCTAGCACTTCAAGACGACAATGAGCGGCATTCAATTGTAATGCCTCGTATAATTCATTTTCTGTAAAAATAGAAACACCATTTACTTTCCGAATACATTCCCCTGCAAGTAAGCCCATTTTCTCAGCTGGCGAATCAGGAAACACTGCTGCAATAATTGCACCCTTTGTGCTAGGTGCTACCGCATAATGATCTGTTTTATCCTGCTGAGCATAATAGATGGAAATGATGATACGGATAATTGCTCCCAACCCAAGCGTAATATAACCGATCATTGGTTCAAGATATGCAGCCAGCCCCCCTATTAAAATAAGCTGTCCAAGTATAACTACAGAACGCCCAATTTTAGGAAATACTAGAGCAGGTAAATCCCTTCTTATCAGCTTCGAAAAGCCAATTACGAGTGGGAAAAGGACCAGTGCAAAGCTAGTATCCCCTATCGTAAACTGTGGCCAGTACGGGAATACAGCAGAAATCGCATCACCAGGCATAACAAAGAAAATAGGCAGTACCCAAACATTTCTTGAACGATAGACAATCGCCTGCATACCTCGTTTTGTTTTTTCCACACAAGGTGTTGTGACCTTCATTGCTGCACGTCGAATTAAAAGACCTTCAGCAATCACACAAAGACCTACAAGAATAGAAATGGTAACGATAGCCCCATTCTCTAAATCGACACCTGCTAAGGAAATGTTCCACCAAGTAAAGGACCAGTTGTAGTAAGACATAGCCCATATTGCTAGCGTTGCTATACCCATTGTTAAAATAGGTGACAACACATTCAGGAAATACAATACGATCCCTACTATCGAGACCGCTATTACAATGATTAAAAAAACTTTTGGAACGGTAAGCCCTGCCACCACACTTATTAGCGAAATAAGCAATGCATAAAGCCATCCATCTTTCCATTGTCCGACTAACTCTGTCCAGCCCCAAATAATCCGTCTATTAAAATATTTACGCTCCTGCTTTACGCGACGATAACCTAATAAAATAGCAAATATGATGGCTACATACAGTAATGGGTTGAGTAAAAAGCGGCCAATCGCTGTTACAATTTCTAATAATATATCACTAACCATACGAACACCCGCCGTTTCTATCTTGAATACTATGAATTTATTGTATCAAACGACTACACTCTTGCGTAGTACAAACTCATAGAAAGCTCTGTATTATGGTATTTTTGTTCTACTAGCGAGTTTATTGTTCAATTGCGTGTAGTAAAAAACTAGTTGCCATTTGGAATTGTTGGTCGTTTTGACGGTCTACTTTATAATTTTTTAATGTTTCATTCAAACTATTAAAGAAGGTCGTATCCATATAAAATTCATCTTCTGCTAGTTTTAATTTTTTCTGTTTACGATAAAGGTTGACGGCTTCAGCCGTTGTATCATCCATATAACCATCTAAGCGATCAATCTGATAGCCAAGTTTCTGTAAGGCATTTTGTGAATAAGAAATTTCCTCGCTCATATCTCCTACTTTAAACTTCCCTGTCAGTGGATGTAGTTGAAAAGCGAATAATTCATTTTGCTCAATTACTAAGTTTGCCTCGATGCCTTGACCATGAATCCATTCACGTTTCGGTGTTAGCCATTTATTTGTGGATAATTTAAGCTCTCCACCATTCGAAAGCTCCCAAGATTCCTGTACAGTTCCTTTCCCAAAGCTCTTCACCCCAACAAGAGAAGCACGCCCCCAGCTTTTTAAGGCTCCGCTCAATACTTCACTTGCAGAAGCACTACCTTGATTTTGTAAAACAACAATCGGAATTTTGTTCATCTTTTCTAAATATTTTTCATCAATACCTTTTGTTTGTGTTTTTAATGGTTCCATAGCACCTTCAGCATTTTGCATATATGCAAATACCTTGCCACTATCTAATACTGTGCTTAGTAGCGCTGCGACGCTATGTAAATACCCCCCTGGATTATCACGAACATCAATAACAATTCCTTCAACATCTTTCCGAAGTAATTTACTTGTTTCAGCAACCCATTCATTTGCCGTCTTCTCACCAAACAGTGAAATTGAAACATAGCCAATTGCTGTATCCTCTACTTTTACAACTTCACTTGAGACAGTCTTGTTAGAGATCGCGGCCCGTTCCATTGTCATTTTAATATGCTTATCCTCACTTGGACGGTAAACAACAATGGTAACCTTCGTCCCCTTCTCTCCTTGAATTAAATGCATTAATTCGCTCATCGTTTTACCATCTACACGAACACCATCTACTTGTACAATTTCATCGAGTGAACGCATTCCAGCCTTCTCTGCTGGTGATGAGCGAACAGGGGAAACTACGATAAATTTCCCTTTATTTTCTGAGAGTTCAATCCCAATACCTACTCTTTCTTCAGCTAGCATTTGTCGATGTTGCTCAGCCTCTTCCTTGGAATAATAAGTGCTGTAAGGATCCTTAATGGCATCTGCCATACCACGAAGGGCTCCTTCCACCAATGCATCTTTTTTTGTATTGTACACTGATTTTTCTTCAATGAGGGTTATGGCCTCACCAATTGTGTCAACCTCCGTAACAGGCTCCTTTTTATCACCAATATTAAACCAATCAAAGTAAATACCACTGCCTACCACTAAACTACTAAGTAGGACACCGACACCGGCCGTTAATTTGCGCAAATCTTCCCTCCTCCGTCTCTTTTACTGTATGACACTATTTTTTCAAACATACAAGATTAGTTTTCAAAATTATGATTTGGGGAGATACTTTCTCTCACTTTGCGAGCAATCGGCATTACTCTGTGGAAATGTGGAAAACTTCTCTGCACGATGAGATTCCCCATCAAGGTGTCACCGTAAAAAAAATCTGCTCGTTTCTACGATAGAAACTGAACAGATTTTTTATGAATTAATCTAATGCATCTACATATTCTTTTAACATATCCACGTCCATTGGTCCTTTGATGGCACGCTGTATATAGCCGTTAGAATCAATAAAATAAGTTGTTGGAATGGTGATAATTTGGTAGTCTGAGCCTGCTGAATTTTCAGGATCCAATAAAATTGGGAATGTTAGCTCAAAGCTATCTCTAAAAGTCATCACCGTATCCACTTTCGCATCCGCTGTCACATCACGCTCTGCCGATGTTAAATTGACAGCTATGATTTCAACATTTTTTTCTTGGCCATATTTATCATAGAAGCTTTGCATATGGGGCATTTCTGCCTTACATGGTGGACACCATGTCGCCCAGAAATTCAATACAACCTTCTTTCCACGAAGATCACTTAACGTGATGTCTTCACCATCTAAGCTTGTTAATGTAAAATCAGGCGGTGTATCTCCATTGCCTAAACCAAAGTTTCGCTCCTCTATATCCTTACCTAGAGCAGATTTTTCAATAGCTCGGTCTTCATTAATTTGCTGTCTAACATATGTACCAATCATCGCAACTACTAAAAGCACGACAATCAGTAGTCCAATATTTTTTTTCATTCTTACCCTCCCACTATGATTCGTTTTACTTGTTCTAAAACTATACCAAGACAAAGCAATAATAAACTCATACCTATAGCCGTTTGCCATATACCAAGTGGCTGGAAGAAGGCAACAATGATTAGACCAGTTGTATACAGTATTAAGCCTTGTTTTACTTCCTGTATTTTCCATAGTATGAAGACGGTCAATACACTTAGTACCATTAATGTAATGACCTCACTCGTTGTAGAGTTGTCGTTAAACAGCACAACCAGCCATTGATAAATGGATTGCGTTAAGATGATCGCCCAACTATACGCCATTATATTTTGGCCTTGTAATGGGACCTTATGTCTCTTCAGCCATATTTGAAAAGATGCAACGATGGCACCAAGAAAAACGCCAACTGTGCCTCCATTGAAATAAAGTAAGGAGATAGGCTGCGCCACCACTGATTTAAAGTCAGTGACAAGCAGGCTAAATTTCCACACAAGTATAAATGTAAAGGCTGCATCACTATATGCCTCAGACCACTTTTTTGAAAATTGTAAGCGCAGAATAAGCCAAACTATGAAAAATGTAATAAGTAGAGCAATTGCAGTTGCTGGTAAAGTTAGTGCTCGGATGGAGTACCAATTTGTATTGATCACTCTCTAATCCACCTCCGAAAGATACATACAGCATAGCATAGAATTTTTCAACATAAGCCAATTTCACACTGTGTTCAGAAAATCTTAAGAAATATACCCCACTACGTATATATTCATCATAACATTAAATAGAATCTGATAATAGGAAAAGTGAGGAGCTTCGCTAGTTCATCACATCCTAACAATATTGCTGTCTATCAAATAGTTATGGCTAGCTATTAATTCATTTTTTTGCTTGAGCACTAAACATACTTAGGTCCTTCATAAGGCTGAAGGACAAAAAAAGCTACACACTAGATTGCTCTAATGTATAGCTGATATTTTACAATGGTATATATTTTAGCGGGTTTACACTACCAACTGCTTGTCCTCTCCAAGGACCGATGTGCACTTCGAAGTGTAAGTGTGGACCAGTAGAGCGACCAGTACTACCCATTGCAGCAATTTGCTGACCTTGCGTTACTTCTTGTCCTACACTCACATTAAATGAATTTAAATGTGCATATACAGTTGTATAAATTTGCCCATCTACCGAATGCGTCAGAATGACCACATTTCCATAGGAACTTAGTGGTGCAGCATAAGCAACTACACCATCCGCTGCTGCCCAAATTGGTGTCCCTGTTGAATTGGCAAGATCCACACCATAATGGAATTCAGGGCCTGCTCCAAGGTTCCGCCATCCATAAGGTGATGTTAAACGACCATTCGTTGGTTTTATCCATGTCCCGTTCGATTGTGGGGCATTGACTGTACCACCAGATGAGCCGCCACCGCCATTGTTGGCAGCTGCTGCAGCCGCTGCAGCTGCGGCTGCTTTACGTTTTGCTTCTTGTTGACGAGCAATTTCAGCTAAACGTTTTTGCTCAGAAATAATTTGATCCTGTAATTCTTGGCTAACTTCCAAAGCCTCTGAATACTCTTTTTCAAGTAATACTTTTTCTGATTTTAGCTTTTCTTGCTCTTTTTCTAATTGGTCAACTAATTTATTTTTCTCAGTCTTTTGGCTATTTAAGGAAGCCTTTAATCGTTCAAGCTCCGCTCGTTGACCTTCCAACTTTTTACGTTTTTCTTCTACAATTTGCTTTTGTTCTTCTAATTTTTGCTTATCATCTTTCTGATCTTGAATAATTTGACGATCCGCTTCCATTAAGGCATTGACCGCAGAGAATCGATCAATAAAGTCTACAAAACTATTAGAACCTAATAATACGTCTAAATAGCTAACAGAGCCTCCTGCTTGAATTGCTCGAGCACGCTCTTGTAGTAAAACATCGCGCTCTTCAATTTTATGCAATAGTTCTTTAATAGACTCTTCTAGTTTTTTTATTTCTTCATTCGTTGCATGAATTTCGGCTTGTACTTTTTTTATATCACTATTTGTTTTGTCGATTTCAGCGTTTAATGCTTGAATTTGATCTATGATTTTTTGTTGTTTTTCTTGATTCGCTGTAATGGCATTTGATTTGTTTGAAATGGATGAATTTAATTCATTTTTCTTTGTTTCAATTTGCTTTTTCTCTTCTTTTAAATCCGATAAACTTGTTGCAAACGCTGATGGAGTTTGGATAAAAAGAATTAGAGCAGATGCTACTGCAAGTGTTTTCAATGTATTTTTCGCCTTACTTTTCACCGATTGAACTCCCTTCGACTATTCATTTTCCCACTCACAAATATCCGCTGTGAGTGCTAAACTAAATTTTTAAAAACTTACGTACTGACATAAAGCTTCCCCAAATACCGATCAACACACCAATGAGTAACAGAAGACCGCTCACCTGATACACAAGTGGAGAAAAATCTAATACTTGAATGAGCTCACCTTGTAAACGAGGTGCAATAATCTTATATATATTGTGGTAAAGGGTTGTGACAACCGCAATCGGAATAATAGAACCTAAAATTCCGAGCCACATACCTTCCAATAGGAACGGGATACGCACGAATGAGTTCGTGGCACCTACTAGTTTCATAATTTCAATTTCATCTCGTCGCGCAATAATCGTAATTCGAATAGTATTTGAAATTAAGAAAATCGCTGTGAATAATAACCCTAAAATAAGCACGATTCCTACATTACGACTCATATTTAAGAAGTTAAATAGTTTTTCTACTTTGCCTTCACCATACATAACGTCATATGTATACTCATATTTATCAATCGCCTTCGCCACTTTTGCCGTTTGCTGAGGCTCAGTTGCTTTTACATAAATTACATTACGTAATGGGTTACTTTGCTCAAATAGTTTAAAATCGTCACCAAAATCTTTGACTAATTTGGTTAACTCATCTTCCTTGGTTGAGTAGTTCATTTCTGAGATTCCAGGCAATTTTTTAATTTTCTCAATGAGTGCTTTTTCTGCTGCCTCATCTGCTGTTTCATCAATTAATACTTTAATCTCAACGTCGTTTTCTAAATCCGATGCCACTTTATTTAAATTCATCATAATAAGCGCAAAAACGCCAACTAGGATAAGTGTAACTGTGACTGCACTGACAGACGCAATGGTCATCCAGCTATTTCGTCCAAGAGACTTAATACTTTCACGGAAGTGACGCTTTACAGTACTAAATTTCATAGCCGTATTCACCTCCGTGTTCATCACGGACAATTAAACCGCCCTCAATAGCGATAACTCGACGTCGAATCGTATTAACAATCTCACGGTTATGGGTCGCCATTACAATGGTTGTCCCCCGCGCATTAATTTCTTCAAATAAATTCATAATCTCCCATGAAGTTTCAGGATCAAGGTTCCCCGTAGGTTCATCCGCAATCACAACTTTTGGTACATTGACGATAGAGCGTGCAATGGACACACGTTGTTGCTCTCCCCCTGAGAGCTCATTCGGAAACATTCTAGCTTTATGCTTTAATCCTACAAGCTCTAAAACTTCCATAACGCGACGTCTAATCTCATCAGGTTGTTCCTCGATTACTTCTAGCGCAAACGCTACGTTCTCATAGACATTCAATCGAGGTAATAATTTAAAATCTTGGAAAACAACTCCAAGTTGACGACGCAAATATGGGACTTTCTTATTCTTTAACGTTGCTAAATCGATACCATTCACAATAATCTGCCCTGACGTTGCTTTTTCTTCACGGTACATCAATTTGATAAATGTAGATTTACCTGCACCACTTGGGCCTACTACATACACAAATTCGCCCTGCTTTATATTTACAGAAATACCATTTGTCGCAACAACGCCATTGGGGTACTTCTTTGTCACATTTTTCATTTCTATCATGATTAAACCACCTAAAACTCTCACTATGTAAGAGGTATTTCATTTACTATTATAGCACTCTATTTCTGTTTTTTTATTACAGTTTCATTTCAATCCGTGGCAGTTCCTTCTATTTCGTTCTTTCCTTGCCATAATCCTTAAAAATATGACATAAAATAAAAACAGCAATCGACGACATACAGTGTCGATTGCTGCTTCACAAGAAAAAAGCATCCAGGCAATCCGCCTGAATGCTTTGTATTAAACTTGCTGCTCGTCTGTTGTTGTGTAGCGAATTAAAACAGCACCTGTTTTTGATTCTCCCTCGATAAATAAGCGATTTGCATGTTCAACTTCTTTATCAAAACGAACAACTTTGGAGAGGAATTGATCCTGCGACTCCATTTTGGACACATCATGTATTCCGACGTCTACTTTCCCAAAATTCGTCACCACTTTACCACTTAATGAAATAGTTCGAGGCACATATAATTCAACCGCTCCTGCAACAGTTTGAGCTTTTATTTTGGATGAATTTGTTGAACAAGTCGTCACCACAACATGTCCATTAACAGATTTAGCTTCCACTTCGTCCAACGCACCATCTAAATAAACACGACCATTTAATGTTTCAGCTTCTAAATCTTTCCCGCGAACCTTTGTTAATTCAATGGAGCCATTAGAGGAATCTACTTCCGCTTTGCCGAAACTGAACTTAGTCCCTTTAATAGCACCGTTTAATGTTTTCACTTTTAATTCTTCAACATCTGTATCCTGTAATGAAACACTACCATTCATAAGTCGAACAGATAATTTTTCAAGTTTATCCTTTGGAACTAGTACCTTCGCATTGACTTGAACAAGCTTTAATTGACTCAAAATTCGTAGTGAATGCTCATCTTCTTTCACGACAAATTGCTCTAAAAAGTGATTGCGTGTTTCTTCTTCACTATCATTCATAAGCGGTGCCTTCACCTTGCAAATAACTTGAATTGTATCTCCCTCACTGGATTCCAATGAAAAGTTACCATTCGGTAATTCAGCAATAATGCTTTCTACATTGGCAGCAGCCACTTCTTCTGTATGGGTAAACTCAAATTTATCGCCAAACGGAGAAGCTACATCAAATTCCTTCACCTTTTTGACAGCAGTATTCATCATATCCATAAAGAGAGAACCAATCTGCGTTAAATCTTTACGAAAATCTTGCATCTCATCTTGGAAATGTTTCATAAAATCTTCTTTTTTCTTGTCGCCATCTTTAGTCTTTTCTTCAAATAATGACTCTTTGTCAGATGAAAATGACTGTGACTCTTTAGACACATCATCCATAACATTTTGAGTAGATTTGCCAGATTGCTCTAATGCTTCTAATAATGTAATCGCCTCTTGTGCTGAAATCGTACCTTTTTCTACAAGTTCTAAAATTCGTTGACGTTCATTTTGCATAACTAAATAGCCTCCCTCAGTTCGTTATACTATTTATACGATTCTTTTTTTGAAAAGTTTCACTGCAAAATTGAAATAAAATGGATTTTTTATTTCAACGAAGGCTTTCCTTCTTGTCAGCTCGAAAGATGTGCTCCCATTCTTCTTTAATTCTATGGATTGAGTTGCGCTTTTCGCATTCCGATTGAAGGCTGGGATTAAGATTTAGAAGCTTCTGCTAATACTGCTTCCATTCTCATACGGTCACGTTCTAAAATTGGTTTCAAATATTTCCCTGTATAAGAACCCGGCACTTCTGCCACTTCTTCAGGTGTACCTGTTGCAATAATCGTACCACCTTTGTCTCCACCCTCTGGACCTAAATCGATAAGATAATCAGCAGTTTTGATAACATCTAGATTATGTTCAATAACTAATACGGAGTCACCATTTTCAACAAGACGTTGTAGCACTACAAGTAAACGTGCAATATCGTCTGCATGTAAGCCTGTCGTTGGTTCATCTAAAATATAGAATGATTTACCTGTTGAACGTCGATGTAATTCAGATGCTAATTTTACACGCTGCGCCTCTCCTCCAGACAATGTTGTAGCAGGTTGACCTAATTTCATATAACCTAAGCCAACATCAACAATAGTTTGAAGCTTACGTTGAATCTTTGGAATATTTTCGAAGAATACTACTGCATTTTCAATCGTCATATCTAAAATATCTGCAATACTTTTATCTTTATATTTCACTTCAAGTGTTTCGCGATTATAGCGTTTGCCGTGACATACTTCACAAGGAACATACACATCAGGAAGGAAATGCATTTCTATTTTAATAATTCCATCTCCACGGCACGCTTCACAGCGACCACCCTTGACATTAAAACTAAAACGACCTTTTTTATAGCCTCGTACCTTTGCTTCATTCGTGGTAGCAAAAACATCGCGTATATCATCAAAGACTCCCGTGTAAGTAGCTGGATTCGAGCGTGGGGTACGACCAATTGGAGATTGGTCAATATCGATGACTTTTTCAAGCTCGTCCATCCCTGTTACCTCTTTATGTTCTCCTGGTTTAACCTTGGAACGATTCAGCTTCTGTGCCAATGATTTATATAAAATTTCATTAATCAGCGTGGATTTCCCTGAACCAGATACACCTGTCACTGCGACAAATAAGCCAAGTGGAACGTCGACTTTGACATTGTGTAAATTATTCTCCTTGGCACCCTTAATCGAAAGCTTACGACCATTCGGTTGACGTCTTTCAATTGGCAATGGGATAAATTTTTTCCCGCTTAAATATTGTCCTGTTAAAGATTTATTATTTTCCATGACTTCCTGTGGTGTACCAGCTGCAACAATTTGGCCACCATGTACACCTGCACCTGGTCCAACGTCAATCAGATAATCAGCTGCTAGCATCGTATCCTCATCATGCTCCACCACAATCAGTGTATTACCAATGTCTCGCATGTTTTGTAAGGTGCTAATCAAGCGATCATTATCCCTTTGGTGTAAGCCAATCGATGGTTCATCTAAAATATATAGAACGCCCGTTAATCGTGAACCTATTTGAGTAGCAAGGCGAATACGTTGTGCCTCCCCACCTGATAATGTACCTGCCGCACGACTTAAAGTTAAATAGTCTAAACCTACATTAACAAGGAAGCCCAGTCGCTCTTCAATTTCCCGTAAAACTAGACGAGCAATTTTCATATCCTTCTCTGTGAGATCTAGCTCTTTGAAAAATGTGTCGGCTTCCTGAATTGAATATTGTGTCACCTCACCAATATGTTTGTCGGCAACTTTCACAGCTAATGTTTCTGGCTTTAAACGATAACCCTTACAAGAAGGGCAAGCCTGCTGTGCCATATATTTTTCCATTTGCTCACGAACATAATCTGAAGTTGTCTCTTTAAAACGACGCTCTACATTTCGGACAACACCTTCAAATTCAATCATTTGGTCTCGCACATTGCCAAATTCATTTTCATAATGAAAGTGAATCTTCTCTTTTCCTGAGCCAAATAACACTTTGTCCATTTTGTCTTTTGGTAAATTTTTTACAGGCACATCCATTGGAATATTATAGTGATCACAAACTGCTTTTAATAATTGAGGATAATACTGTGAACTTGTTGGCTCCCAAGGTGCGATAGCATGCTCTAATAAAGAACGATCCCAATCAGGCACCACTAAATCTAAGTCCACCTCTTGCGTCGAGCCTAAGCCGTCACAGCTTGGACAAGCACCAAATGGACTATTAAATGAAAACATGCGTGGCTCTAGCTCTCCTATGGAAAAGCCACATATTGGACAGGCATGATGTTCACTAAACAGTAATTCCTCATGCTCCATGACATCTACAAGCACACGACCATCCGCTAAACGAAGAGCTGTCTCTAAAGAATCACTTAAACGTGCAGCGACACCTTCCTTCATTACAACACGGTCGATCACTACCTCAATAGAGTGTTTTTTATTTTTATCAAGATCAATCGCATCATCTAAATCTCGTAAATCTCCATCAATTCGCACACGAACGAAGCCTTGCTTTTTTAAATCTTCTAGCAGTTTAACATGTGTTCCTTTACGGCCCGAGACCATTGGCGCAAGAAGTTGCATTTTGGTTCTTTCTGGATAAGTTAATAAACGGTCAACCATTTGCTCAATCGTTTGGGAAGTAATTTCTATCCCGTGATTCGGGCAAATCGGCTTGCCAATACGCGCATAAAGTAAACGTAAGTAATCATATATTTCTGTAACCGTCCCGACCGTAGAGCGTGGGTTACGACTCGTCGTTTTTTGGTCAATTGAAATAGCAGGCGATAATCCTTCGATTGCATCAACATCTGGTTTGTCCATCTGCCCAAGAAACTGACGCGCATAGGCGGAAAGAGACTCGACATAACGTCGTTGTCCCTCCGCATAGATCGTATCAAACGCTAATGAAGATTTACCTGAGCCTGATAATCCTGTTAAAACGACTAATTGATCCCGTGGAATTGTGACATTAATATTTTTTAAATTATGAGCACGTGCACCTTGCACGACAATTTCAGTATTTTTCACAAGTCATTCACCCTTCTACCTTCAATTCAAATATTGTATCTCGAAGCTCAGCTGCACGTTCGAAATCTAGTGCTTTTGCTGCTTCCTTCATTTCTATTTCTAGAGAAGCTAAGAGCTGTTCTCTTTCTGCCTTTGTTAGCTTTTTGCCCTTCGTCGCCTTTGTTACATAGGATTCTTCCTCTTCTGCCACTTGTGTAGCACGAATTACTTCTGGTATTTTTTTACTAATAGTTTGAGGCGTAATACCATGCTCTTCGTTATATGCCATTTGTAATTCACGACGACGTTTTGTTTCATCAAGCGCCTTTTTCATTGAGTCTGTTACATGATCTGCATACATGATGACATGACCGTTCGCATTACGCGCAGCTCGACCAATCGTTTGAATGAGGGAACGTTCTGAACGTAAAAACCCTTCTTTATCAGCATCTAAAATGGCAACAAGTGAAACTTCAGGAATATCAAGTCCTTCTCGCAATAAGTTAATTCCAATTAGTACATCATATGTGCCCTTCCGTAGCTCACGAATAATCTCAATGCGTTCTAATGTTTTAATCTCAGAATGCAAATACTCAACCTTTAAGCCCATTTCCTTCAAATAGGCCGTTAAATCCTCTGACATTTTCTTTGTTAGTGTTGTTACTAACACTCTCTCATCACGTGCAATTCGTTCCTGAATTTCATCGATCAAGTTATCTATTTGACCTTCAATAGGGCGGACATCAATTAATGGATCCAGTAAACCAGTAGGTCGAATAATTTGCTGGATCATTTCAGGTGTATGCTCCAACTCATAGGGTCCAGGTGTGGCAGATACATAAATAGCTTGATGTACTCGATTTTCGTATTCTTCAAAACGTAATGGACGGTTATCTAGCGCAGATGGCAGGCGGAAACCATGTTCTACGAGTACCCCTTTACGCGCTTGGTCACCGTTGTACATCCCTCGTACCTGCGGAAGAGTTACGTGACTTTCATCTACTACAAGCAAAAAGTCCTCGGGGAAATAATCAAGCAAAGTATATGGAGTCGCGCCTGCTTCACGTAAAGTTAAGTGACGTGAATAGTTCTCAATCCCTGAGCAAAAGCCCATTTCACGCATCATTTCTAAATCATAACGTGTCCGTTGCTCTAGACGCTGAGCCTCTAATAATTTATCCTCGGCACGCAGTAAAGCCAGACGATCCTCTAATTCTTTTTCAATATTTTCAATCGCTTTTCTCATTTTTTCTTCTCGTGTAACGAAGTGGGATGCTGGGAAAATAGCGACATGCTCTCGATCTGATAATATTTCTCCAGTTAAAGCATCTACCTCACGAATGCGATCAATTTCGTCCCCAAAAAACTCGACACGAATACAATGCTCGTCACGTGAGGCTGGGAAAATTTCAACTACATCTCCTCGTACCCGAAACGTCCCGCGTGTAAAACTAACATCATTACGCTCATATTGAACATCTACAAGTTTGCGCAATAGCTGATTACGTTCAATTTCCATACCCGTTCGGATCGATACAACCATTTCACGATATTCTTCAGGAGAACCAAGACCGTAAATACAGGATACAGATGCAATAATAATGACATCATCACGCTCAAATAATGCAGAAGTTGCAGAGTGGCGCAGCTTATCAATTTCATCGTTAATGCTAGAATCCTTTTCTATATAAGTATCTGTCTGCGGTACATAGGCTTCTGGTTGGTAATAATCATAGTAACTAACAAAGTATTCTACAGCGTTATTTGGAAAGAACTCTTTGAACTCACTATATAATTGGCCCGCTAATGTTTTATTGTGGGCCATAATGAGTGTCGGTTTTTTAACCTGCTGGATTACATTTGAAATCGTAAACGTTTTTCCAGTTCCTGTAGCACCAAGTAATGTTTGATGACGCTTGCCTGCTTTCACACCCTCCACTAATTCCGCAATTGCCTGTGGCTGATCCCCATTAGGCTGATATGGCGCTTGTAAATCAAAAGTTTGCACACCTGTCCCCGTCCTTTCTTTCCAATTTGTACATATATTTTAGCATAGCAATATTAAAATTTCGAACATTTAACGAACGAATGTTTGTAAAATTTTTTTCTACCCCTAAAATGGAAGATGAATACTCAACCTCTACTCTCATAATAGCCGTTTCGACAGGTTTTCAAGCTTTATCTATTAATGAGACGTCAATTGTAGAATGATAGTCGCCACTTGTCTTTTCTCATTTTTAGAGCAGCATTTTTCATAAATGAAGTGCATAGTACATCCACTCTATCGTTCCCAAAAACAAAAATCCCGCTCTCCATAGTCGAGGAGAGCGGAATTATTAGTATGATTCATCTTCTGTTTGCTGCAAGGAATTGAGTTCGGTTGCGTATTGATAAAATGCGTTTTCATCTTTTTCATCGAGCGCCCTATCTATTAGAACGATGAGCTGCTCTTGTCGATGCATACGCTGGATACGATTTAAAAATAAATCTAAATAAATCTCGTTTAATAATTTCTCTGCCTCATCAACTTTTTTTGACTGACCAACGGCTTTTAGAAAATCTGTGTACGAATAATATTTATCCAACGATCTCACCCCGATCCTTTTCTAAATTATATGAAAATTGAAATTAAAAAGCAATGCTTACGATTTGAAAATAACTTGGGTTAACTAGTAAACTCTAAAAGTTTAAAGCAAACTCTCTAAGCATTTCATTCATTTATCAACCTTGTTTCGTTACTTTGTATATTTTTTGAAATTCATATTATGTACTACACTACGGTTATCAAAAGAAAAGGGAGGCATTTTCAATATGACTACTAAATTTGTAAATGGTTATTTAATTTCCTTTAACACTTATTTGCTACAACCGGTTCAGCATGATACTAAAGTTTTCACTCATGTTATTGACAAACATAATGAGCTAATTGTTACTCGGAAGCCGATGCATGTACTGAGAAAATCTTGTATTTCATTAGGCTCCACCTATGAAGCAGCAAAGCAATCTGCTAAACGCTTTTTTGGTAATCAACATAAGCTACCAATCGTCGTGGCCTTTGATTATGGTTTTCCTTGCATCTTTCTACCAACCTATTCACCGAATTCCATTCATAATATATGGATAGGGCTCCATGCGATTATCAATATTACGCCGAGCAAAACAGGATGTGTTGTCACATTAAAAAACGATAAAAAGATTGAGCTACCTATTCAATATGCTTCTATTAGTAAACAGTTTGTGAATGCATCTATGCTCTATAAACATTACATGAATGAACGAAAACAACTTAGTCAAGACTCACCCTATCATCCACCCTTTTAACTAAAAAAATCCCCCAAGAGCAACTCTTGGGGGATGGATTAGTTAATTTTTGAACGTAAGTAAGCATTAATAAATGGATCTAAATCGCCGTCCATTACCGCTCCGACATTCCCTGTTTCTTCATTCGTACGGTGATCTTTTACCATTGAGTATGGATGGAATACATACGAGCGAATTTGTGAGCCCCAGCCAATGTCCTTTTGTTCACCACGGATCTCATCAAGCTGTGCCTGTTGCTTCTCTAACTCTAATTGATATAATTTCCCTTTTAACATGGCCATCGCTTTTTCACGGTTTTTAATTTGTGAACGTTCTGCTTGGCATTGTACAACCGTACCAGTCGGGATGTGTGTAATACGAACAGCTGAATCTGTTGTATTGATATGCTGACCACCCGCACCTGTCGCACGATACGTATCAATTTTCAGATCCTCTGTACGAATATCAATTTCAATATTTTCATCAAATTCTGGCATGACATCGCAAGAAACGAAAGAAGTATGACGACGGCCTGATGAATCAAACGGTGAAATACGCACTAGGCGATGGACACCTTTTTCGGCCTGTAAATAACCAAAAGCATTATGACCTTTAATCGAAATGGTAACAGATTTAATGCCTGCTTCATCACCAGGAAGATAATCCATTGTTTCCACTTTAAAGCCACGCTTCTCAGCCCATCGTGTATACATACGTAGTAGCATAGAACCCCAGTCCTGTGACTCTGTTCCGCCAGCTCCTGGATGCAACTCTAAAATAGCATTATTCTGATCGTATGGACCGCTCAATAATAATTGTAGCTCAAAATCAGCCATTTTTTGTTGGAATTCCGCCAGCTCTTTCCCTAACTCTTCCTGCAATTCTTCATCTGGTTCTTCACGTAAAAGCTCCAGTGTCATATCTAAATTCTCATGTACTTCTTCTAAATCTTTATATTCATTAACAATTGCTTTTAAACCATTGCCCTCATTAATGATCACTTGTGCACCTTGTTGATCATCCCAGAACCCTGGCTCTAGCATCATTTCATCTAGCTCTTGTATACGTGCCTCTTTGTTTTCTAAGTCAAAGAGACCCCCTGAAGTCCACCAATTTTTTGGCTGTAGTGTCTAACACATTGCGTACATCTGCTAATTCAATCATTGTAAAATCCTCCGAACGTTAGTAATGGAGACTATTGTGAAAGCTCCGTATCTGTTTATTATAACGTTTTTACAGAGGAAAACATACATAAAAACACGATCCTACGTCTCGTCCTCAAGCATATCAAGTGCAAAACGTTGAAATACTTTCACACGATCATATTGAACAAGTAAATGCTTCGTTCTTCTCTCTAATCTATATTTTAATAAAAATGCCCGCTGAATACGATACTCTATCGTTTTGACACTAACATCTACAATAATTTCCTGACCATTCGTAAAGATTATCTTTGTGCTTTTTTTATCCACAGAGATATACTCATCAATATGATGGACTGCAAACCATATACATTCCGGATGTAGAGGAGATTTGCTTGGAAACCATAAAATATTACCACGCTCATCCACAACGATTGGATTTTTATTAAGTTTCCCTAAAATCATTTTCGATCCATCGAAAGCCCCTCTTAAGCTAGAACCATAATAACGAAGATTATAGTCCATTAACTTCGTTGGTGGTAATTTAGAAATATATTCGTTCCTTTTTTCCATCACCCGAGTACATAAATTTCCAAAGGAATCATACACAGGCATATACAGCATAGTTTCACTACTCATAATATCCTTTTTATGCATCCTTATTCCCCCTTTATGCACTTATGTTTTCAGCTTAAATAAAAAAGGAATATACCAAGGTCCGTACATTCCCGCTTTTTTCTACAAGTCGAAATTGCTTGGAAAACTTTATTTCTCCCCACATTTCTCACACCTCAGCTTCTCAAAATCTTTCGTCACTTAATCCTTAGTACTCCATCACGCCTAATAATTTAGGATAATAATAGAAGATTTCTCTAAAACTAAATTCCTATTATTACAGCTATTGTATACCCATATTTTACTATTGTCTATAAATTATGACTTTTATTACAATATTTTATTTTTTTATACAAAAAAAGATCATTTCAACATACAGTTAAAATGATCTTTCCCATTTATATTATTGAGCTGCACCATGACAGTTTTTAAACTTCTTACCGCTTCCACACGGACATAAATCATTACGTCCAATATTTTCAGCTTTACGAACAGGTTGCTTTTTTGGAGCAGGACCGCCTTCTTCTTTTGGATTAACTGCCTGACCTTTCGCCACCTCTTCACGCTCAAGATTGCTGCGAATTTCAGCCTTCATCGCATACTTCGCAACATCCTCGCGAATGGAAGCGACCATATCTTCGAACATCGCAAAACCTTCTTGTTGATATTCACGTAGCGGGTCATTTTGACCATATGCTCGCAGATGGATACCTTGACGAAGTTGGTCCATAGCATCAATATGATCGATCCATTTTGTATCAATAGAACGTAATAAAATAACTTTTTCAAACTCACGCATACGCTCTGGAGTAAGCTCAGCTTCTTTTTCATCATATCGAGCATGGACAGCTTCTGAAATCATTTGGTTAATGTCTTCAGCAGATTTGCCTTGGAAATCGGCTACTTTTAGTTGACCTTCCTCTAGCAAATTAGCAGCCACAAAGTCATCAATAGCCTTTAGATTCCAATCTTTTTGCTCACCTTGTGTATATAGTCCGACAACATTGTCGATTGTCTCTTGAATCATCGACTCCACAAGCACGCGCATATTTTCTGTTTCTAGAACATCATAACGCTCTTTATAAATAATCTCACGTTGCTGACGGAGAACATCATCATATTGTAATAAACGCTTACGAGCATCAAAGTTATTACCTTCAACACGTTTCTGCGCTGATTCTACAGCTCTCGACACAACTTTTGATTGCAATGGTTGTGTATCGTCCATACCTAAACGCATCATCATAGACTTCATATTATCTGAACCGAAACGACGCATTAAATCATCTTCTAGTGATAGATAGAATTGTGTCACCCCTGGATTCCCTTGACGACCAGAACGTCCACGTAGCTGGTTATCAATACGACGGGATTCATGTCGCTCAGTACCAATTACCGCTAACCCGCCAATTTCCAATACACCTTCACCAGGTTTAATGTCGGTACCACGACCTGCCATGTTTGTAGCAATCGTTACAGCACCCTTTGAACCAGCATTAGCAATAATTTCTGCTTCGCGTTCATGGTTTTTCGCATTCAGTACATTATGAGGGATTTTATGTTTATCAAGCAATTGCGAAATAATTTCCGATGTTTCAATTGCAACCGTACCAACAAGCACAGGTTGCCCTGCCTTATGGCGCTCTGCAATATCAGCCGCCACTGCTTTATATTTTCCTTCCATAGAAGCAAAAATTAAATCTGGACGGTCATCACGAGCAATTGGCTTATTCGTAGGAATCGCAATTACGCTCATATTGTAAATATTGCGGAACTCTTCTTCCTCTGTTTTCGCTGTACCTGTCATACCCGCAAGCTTTTGGTACATACGGAAATAGTTTTGGAACGTAATGGTAGCCATTGTCATTGATTCATTTTGAATCTCAACGCCTTCTTTAGCTTCAATAGCTTGATGAAGGCCATCCGAATATCGGCGCCCTTTCATTAAACGACCTGTAAAGCCGTCAACAATCACAATTTCGCCCTCTTGGACAACATAATCAACATCATTATGCATGCTCACATGTGCCTTTAACGATTGGTTAATGGCATGATTTAAGCGGACATGTGTTAAATCAAATAAGTTGTCAATGCCAAATGCTTTTTCAGCCTTTTCAACACCAGCATCCGTTAATGTAACACCTTTTGTTGACTCTTCATATGTGTAATCTGTTTCTGCACTTAACATACGTACAAACGCATTAGACTGTTTGTACAACTGTGCTGATTTCCCAGCCTGACCCGAAATAATTAATGGCGTACGCGCCTCATCAATTAAAATCGAGTCAACCTCATCGATGACAGCGTAGTGAAGTGGACGTTGAACACGTTCTTCTTTATAAAGAACCATATTGTCACGTAAATAGTCAAACCCTAATTCATTGTTTGTACTATAAGTGATATCCGCTTCATAGGCCGCACGCTTCTCTTCTTTTGATAGGCTGTTTAAATTCAAACCTACTGTAAGACCTAGGAAATTGTACAGCTGTCCCATCTCGGCAGCGTCACGGCTAGCCAAATATTCATTGACTGTGACAACATGCACGCCTTTACCAGTAATCGCGTTTAAATAAACCGCCATCGTAGCTGTTAACGTTTTACCTTCACCCGTTTTCATCTCAGAAATGTTACCTTCATCAAGTGAAGCTGCCCCCATAATTTGAACACGGAATGGGTACATCTCTAACACACGTTTCGACGCTTCGCGACAAACAGCAAAAGCCTCCGCACGAATCGATTCTAAATTCTCTCCATCAGCAAAACGCTTTTTAAACTCTTCTGTTTTCGCTTGTAATTGTTCATCTGAAAGCTGTTCCATTTGAGAAGCGAATCCCTCAACTTGGTCAGCAATTTTTTCTAATTTTTTTAACTCACGTTTATTGAAATCAAATAATTTATTTAATAGGTTTGCCATGAATGTTTTTCACTTCCTATATAGATTCAACTTTCATTTTACCATTGTGTAACAGTTTCATGCAAACAGTCACCCTACTTGCATAAGAAAGCCATACAAAAAAGACTCTCGCCATCGCGAGAGCCTTTGTCATCATGAAGTTTAAGTTGTTTCAATTAAGCCATACTTTCCGTCTTTACGTTTATACACAATATTAGTGCCGTTTGATTCAGCATCTGTAAAGACATAGAAATCATGTCCTAACATATTCATTTGTAATACAGCCTCTTCCTGATCCATCGGTTTTAAATCAAATTGCTTAGTACGTACAATGGAATATTCTTCTTCCTCTGTAGAAGCATCTGCGACTGCTTGAGTAACAGCAAAATAAAGGCCTGCACCTTCACGCTCACGGAATTTACGGTTTACTTTGGTTTTATGCTTACGAATCTGACGCTCTAATTTATCAACAATTAGATCAACCGCAGCATACATGTCATTATGACGCTCCTCAGCACGAAGAGTTAAGTTCTTCATTGGAATTGTGACTTCCACTTTTGTTTGCTTGTCATTATAAACCTTTAAATTTACGTTAGCATTGGCGTTAACATCTTCGTTAAAATAACGCTCAACTTTTTCGATTTTATTCTCAACATACTCTCGAATAGCTGGAGTTACCTCAATATTTTCACCACGAATGTTAAAGTTTAACATGTAAACTCCTCCTTTATAACTGCTATACTATCTATTTCTACACAAGTGTGTGAAATTCCTCTAAAATAATTCTTTATTTTACAAAAAACTTTTATAAAATTAATATTGGCTTTGCTTTTTCGCCTCTGCCGCTTCCTTTTTACGTCTTAGCTTTAATTCATCTACAATCAACTCTTCAACTCGTCCTTGATCATTAAAATAAACGCCGTATTGCTTACCACTACCAAATGGACGACTCCAAATCACTTCACCATATGCCCGCACCTCTTGAGTATCAAGCACAAAATGGATATCCAATGGTGGAGGATTCACACCTAAATCGACTTCCGTATACATCTTTAACCCACGCGGACTAATATCCAGCAATTCAGCCATAGCCGTCTGCCCATAATTAACTCTCCCATTTTCGTAAACAGCAAAAGTTATTTGAACAGGCTCCTCAAATTTAAATCGGAAACCTTCTTGACGCTTAAAAATCATATTCCCACCCCAGTATATTGTTAAACATTTATATTGCTTTGATTATGACACGATGCCCATCTTACAGCTAGGGGAATAAGTAACATATTTTACCGTTGAACAGCCTAATTTATGACTATTTAGTGATAATTTTTAGCGGATGATTCTGTCTTAAAGAAAAGAGACCATCTTGGTGGATGGTCTCTAATAGTGTCTAAATTTGTCCGCTGTTTCCCTGACCAAATTGCTGTTGTCGATTAATGCGAATAACTTCCTTCCATGTATCTCGGAATTCCGTCACTAACACTTCTACTTCTTCAATAATGGCTACATCATTTTGAATATTCGCTTCGACTAAACGATGATTCATATATTCGTAAAGAGGTAGCATTTGTTTCGAAATCTCAATATCCATATTAAGCGTTGCCATTAATTCACTTATAATTGCCTGTGCCTTAATAAGATTTGTATTTTTTTCTTGGATATTTTTTTCTTGAATAGCTTGTTTCGCCTTATTCAAGAATTTCAAACATCCATTATAAAGCATTAACGTCAGCTCTCCTGGAGAAGCAGTGGTTACACTATTTTGTTTGTACGCATTTTGTGCTGTTAAATTTGCTGCCAATAAAGGACAACTCCTTTGAAAGGTTACTTATTTACTAGTTTAAACCATTTTCCGAAGAAAAGCTATTTGATCAATTACTCCCAAGCGTAATTGTGACGGGATTTCGAATTGTGCGATCACAATTCACTCTTTTTAAAATCCCTGACATCCGCTGGGGCTTTATCTTCCATTCAGATGGTGGCTTCCACCACGCTGAATGGAGATAAAATGTTAATTCTTTTTGTCATAATACATGCCATCCATCACACGAACATTCGAGTAAGGATTGTAATATTGCTGTTCGCTTTTTTTCGTTTTTTGAAGGTTTGCCATATCTTGCTTTACAGCTTCCATGACATCAGCCAATTTTTGTTTAATACCATTATCTAATTCGAGCAAGGTATTATGAACACGATTTTGATTATCGTAACGGAAGCCTTCTTGAGTTAAATTTCCAATCATTTGTCCACGTTTGTCCAACATGCTATTGATACTGTCAATATATTCATCACGATCTTCACCTTTGGGTATATCGCCCAGAAGTTTAAACAAATTAGCGGATACTTGCAGTAGTTGTTCTATTGGTTGCATATAATTCTCCTACTCTAGTTTATTGTTGCATGAACATACTAGATTGCTGATTGGCTTTGTTTATAGCCTGCTCCATGGATGTAAATTGTTTCCAATATCGTGCTTCGATGTCTTTAAGCTTCATTTTCCACGTATCGATGCGCTTTCCTGCATCAATTAAGCTCTTTCCGATCGAATATTCCGAATCCGTCATTGTCGCGCGACCAGCTTTTTTCTCAATAGAAACTTCAAACGATTTCATTGAATCACGTAATTTGTCTAAATAGCCACGCGTATCGACCTCTTTACCATCTACTACATCGGCCTTTTTTCCATCGCTATTTTTAAATAGCTTTTCTACTGCATCTGGATCTGCTTCTATTGCTTCACGTAATTTTTTCTCATCAATTTGCAATGTGCCGCCTTCATTGTAATTTTTTGATGTGGTAATACCAATACTAAATAACGTCTTATATTTGGAATCTTCCATTCCCGGATTTGATTGATAGACTAAGGAACGCATATCTGCTAAACCTTGTCGAATAAGTGTATCACTTCGAAGTAACCCACTCTTCGCTTTTTCTTCCCAAAGTTTAATTTCGCTCTCTGTCATGTCCTCTTTTTGCTCGTCTGTTAATGGAGCATAGTCTCGATATTTAGATTCTTTCGTTTGATCTGTAAAGTCTTTCACTAAAGCGTTATACGTTTTCACAAAATCTGTAATCTTTGTCATCATGTCATCTACGTTTGTAGTAGAAGTTAATATAACCGGATTTTCTGTAGCACCTGGGATATCTGTAACTTTACCTGGATCACCAGATGTATAGTCATTTCCAAATTGTTTTTTATAAGACTCCTTAAAATCTTCTTCCGCTTTTGTTTGGCGATTTACAAGCGTTGTATGCTCATTTTCAGCAATGTTTTTAGCTGCAAGCTTTGCATTATGATCCACTTGAGTTGATGCTAAATTCGTCATGTTATCAATATCACTGTCTGATAGCTGACGTAAAGTCGATTTTTGATTATCGTTTAATTTCGATAACTTTTCCGCTAATGCTTTTTGCTCATCAGTTCCGTTTTCTTTCCAATCAGCAATTTTATTATTAAAGTCTTCTTCAGAAGTAGGTAAACCTTTTACTAAAGCTTTTTCTGTATCTGTCAGACCATTTAAGAATGATGTACCTAATGTATTGTACATCGATTGAGCTGATAATCCTTGTAATTTTTCATAATCAAGAGAGCCAATCGCTTTAAATTGATCGAAATTAATATTCGTATCTTTTAACTTAGCTTTTAAATCTGTATCTGTAGAATCATCATTTAACCAAGTTTCAAATTCTTCTTTATTAGCAAACTCTTTACCAGCAATTGTTTGTGCTTCCGCTTCTGTTAAACTGCGCGCAAACTGTGGGTTACCAATTTTATTAAATGTTGTTTTATCGGCATTTGACAGCTCTACTGTACCAAATAAAACATTTTTTGCAGCATCATAATCTGCTTTTGCTGTATCGTAAGCACCCATTGCAGTATTTTTCGCTGCAAGTGCATCAGCAATCTTTTGAGCATATTCGGCAGAAGTTGTATTTTTCCATTCTGTATAAGCTGCATTATAGCGTTCTGCAGTTGATTGGGCACCGTTAAACGTTGATTTTAGCGTGATGTTATAGCCATTAATTGAAACCGTATTTGTCGAACGCTCTGTTGCGATACCGTTTACTTGGAAAATTGCGTTTTTACCTTCACGAATTGATGCACCTTCACCTTCAGTAAGCTTCAGCCCTGATGTATCTCCAGTAATCTCAAGACTACCTTTACCTGTATTTTTTGAAGTAAATGAGAAGCGACCATTTTCAAACACTGCGGATACACCAGCACCGCTTTCATTCACTTTTTTCACGAAATCATCTACTGTCATATCTTCAGTAATTTTGATTTTTGTCGTTTCTTTAGCCATCGTTCCGTCAGCTTGAACTGCCCTAAATTCAATTGTGTCTGATGCTAATTCCTTCATTTTTGTTGAGCCAGTCGCATTAACTTGACCGCCCGTAATACGGCCTGCTTCTGCTAATTGTGAAACACCATCAATAGATAATGTTCCCGTTGCTTTACCTGTTGCTGTTGCAGAAACGAAGCTTGAATTTGAGCTTGCAGCTGTTTTTGAATTTAAAGTTTTTAAAACTAAATTATCTGCAATATACGTATCAAATGTTTTTAGCTTTGTGTTGACACTACGGTACGCGTCTCGTTGCCATTCATATGTTGTTTTCTTTTGAAATAACTTATTTAAAGGGGCTTTCTCTGCAGACATTAGTTTTTTTACTAACTCATCGATGTCCATTCCGGACGCTAATCCACCAATTCGCATTACCATACTATTTTCCTCCTTATATTAAACCATTTTAAATTTTTTCATCTACAATCATGCCAAGCATTTTTTGCATTTCATAAAATGCGTCTAAAAGCTTTCTCGGCGGAATTTCTTTAACTACCTTATCTGTATCACGATTTACTACCGTCACATAATAACGTTCTAGGCCTTCATGATACATAAATTTCGAGGCGCTATTATTCACTTCCAGCATTTCATTCATCTTATTAACTGCCTCTTGAACCTTTGCCTTCGTTTCTTCGATATTATCAGCAGGCTGAACTTGTATCGTCGAGGTTACATCTGTCATTTGTTTTTTAGTAGTTTCACTTCCTTGCTTCACTACGTTCTCAGTGACAGGTGAATTCGACATGTTGATTGGCTTTGCCGTAGCAGCATCAAAATTCGTATTGCTTGATATACGCATGCTCTCCATCCTCCTTGAATCTAATACAGGCGCTTTCTGTTTATAATATCGGATTAAAAAAAAAGAATTTCAGTTTTTCTGGGAATCATCAAAAAAAAACTGAAATTCTTATTTTTAAGATTACTTATGTATGGTAAAGAGGAGTCAGTTAAATTGAAATACACTTTTTATTCTATCAATGAATATATCTTATCGTACTCGTGAGCCTTTCAATAACTGAATCATTTTCTTTTTATACGCCTCTACCCTTGGTTAATTAAATGGATTCATTTCAAGTAAGCTCGCCACAAAAAACATCATCAAATAGCCAACTTGATATGCATCAAGATTCGGCAATGCTATTTTAATAACAGGCACGCCTCCCTCTTCATGGGCAAGTGCAACACCGTCTTTGGATATTGCATTCAACTTCCTCTAAAGAACGTCCACTAAATAATTCCAGACATCTTTATTATACGAAACAATTGGAATCTTGATACAACTCCATCTTGAATAAACTAACCAATCGCATGTAAATCTGTTGAAGGATATAAACCTTTGTGCTCTTTTCCATCACTTTTTTCAAATAGTCGTCACCATTAATGAAGCTTGTTTAGGAATGGTTGGAAGGTGGCTAATAATTCTACACTGTATCCCTGTTTATATATCTAATAGTGTACTAAAGCATACTGATAAGCATCATTATTAGTTACCCCATCACTTGAAAAATCGTTTTCTACTTGCAGCCATCCGCGTAAAAACGCTTCAGTATCAACTCCTGCTACAGAAATAGGTAATAATCCGGCCCGGAAAAATAATAGTAACTTTACCCATATTTCCCCTTTCATTCTAAACAAAATTTTCAATCGTAACTATATTTTCATTGATACTATTCTTAGATTCCATACATATGCTAACGATAAATTCACTATAATGCCATGTAACAATATTTGGCTGTTCAAATACATCGAACGAATCTAACTCAGCGTCCAAACCCGTTCCTAACCATTTCAAAAATGCTTCTTTTTTGGTCCATACTTCAAAAAAGCGAGTATTACGCACATACTCGCTTTCTGAGGATAAAATATACCGTTGCTCATTTTCCGTAAAAAATTTTTCAACAATTCTTCTATTCCATTTTCGCACTCTCTCAATATCAATCCCTACATTTTCCAAAGCAACTATCGCAATAATTGCCCCTTTCGTATGCGAAACATTATAATGCAAACCTTGATTATTTAGTAGAAATGGCTTTCCTGAAGAACCTACTCGAATATGTATTTGCTCTTCTGACATTGCATATTTATATTTTAAAATATATTCAATAAATTGTGTGGATGATATTTTAGATGAATGTTTCAATAAAAATATAGCTGTCATCTCTATTCAATCCTTACTCAAATACTTAAATTCATGTAAATATCCTGCCTCACCATGCCCGGGGAAGATAATCATATTGGACGACAATGATTTTAAAAAAGGGTATGTAATTTCTTCGTATTGCTTTTTGCTACCACCTGGAAGCCTTGTAATGATAGGTTTGTCTTTTATTAAGCTATCACCCGTGAAAACATATTTGTTATCTACAATCAGGCAAATACTCCCTTCAGAATGCCCAGGTGTTTTAATGATTTCAATCCGATGCCTCCCCCATTCTAGATAAAAGGGCTCTTGAAAAATTTCATCAGCTTGGCATATAAAAGGCTCCACATGAATAACTTGTTCTCTTATTTGTTGAGAAGAAAAAGATAACAAAGTAGTAAAATGGGCAGAAGCGTTTTTTTTAGGATTACCTAAATTATTTGCACACTCTTCAATTGCCATTACAGTACATTTGAATGACTTTCGTAGCCAATTAACACCAGAAATATGATCATAGTGCTCGTGTGTTAAAATAACTATAAGCTCTTCTACATTAGACTTATTTAATAACTCCATTGCTTCGTCGTTAATAGCAGGATCTATAACCATCACTTGAGTATCTGAAAGCCATATATACATCTTAGAATCTATTGGTGCAAACGAATAACTATACAATTCACTATTAGCAATCTGAAACAAGCATTTCACAAAAATCCATTCCTCCAAGTTCTATTGTCATAGCTCCCCAAGTTAATCCAGATCCAAATGCAGATAAGCAACAGTTATATTTATTTTCAAGAAGCGTTGTATTTAAGTTATACACCATATTAATAGGAATAGTCGAACCACTAGAATTTCCAAAATTTTCAACGATATTCATTGGCATTTTTCCATATGGTATTTCTAACTTCTCCGCTAGTTTTTTTAACATGAATTTATTGGGTTGATGGAATAAAAACCAATCAATATCATCTTTAGTATTTTGACTAACTTCTAATATTTCTTCAATCAATGGTGGTACCTCAGTTTGCACAAATGTAAAAACTTCTGAACCGTTCATCTTCAAATTATCTAAACTTCGTAAATTACCGTCTTGATCCTCGTCTCTCTCAAACGCTGTTTCTGCCGAATACGCTAAACGTGAGCCACCTGCTGGAATAATTAACGCATCTTTACCTTTCCCATCATTGTAGAAATGAAAATAAATATCTTTAGCAGTTTTATCGTTTTCGAGAATAGAAATACCTGCAGCATCTCCAATTAAAGGATAGCTATTCCTATCCTTTGGAGAAACCTTTTTACTTAATGTATCAGTTGTAAATAAGACAACTTTTTTATCACCTAGATGTTCTAGCAACATAAAGGATTGCATTAATCCGTATAAATACGCTGTACAACCTTGGTTAATATCAATACATAAAATATCCTTTGGTAAATCAAAATGTCCTTGAATAATATTACTTACAGGTGGAATGAGGTGATCTGGTGTGCAGGTAACCACAACAATCGCACCAATCTCTTCTTTAGTCAATAAATTATTTTCAAACAGATACTCCAACCCAAACACACACAAATCCGAACTAGATGTAGTGCTTTTTACTGTGTGGTGCTTGTCATAGCCCATAATCTTTTTTAAGCGCAAAGTTTGTTTTTCAGGAAAAGTATAATTTTGGACTTCATCCTCAAATTTAATCCCATTTTGAGGAAGAATGCCTAAGACGCCTGTTATTTTCTTTCCTCTAAAAATGGTTTTCATACTGTTCCTCCATTTTTACGTATTACATTAGTAATCGCCTCAACGCTACCGAAATTTTCTGGTAGTATGTCCAATGCATCTATAAAAATATCAAATTTCTCTTCTAGTTCGGTTACTAATGACACAATATCGAAAGAATCCAGCATCCCATCCACAATAAAATCTTCACTAGAGCTAAAATCAAATTCTGGTTTAATATCTACTAAAATCGATAAAATTTTATCCATTATTCCTATTACCTCCTACTTCCCTTATACTATCTAATTTGATTGCTCTTCCATTTTTATTAATTAAAATATAGTCTTCTTGTTCATTAAAGACGATATTCGGTAATTCCTCATGATAATCTTGTAAAGTTGCTTTTCTCCATGTGTAAATCTTCTCATTATATTTTACCTTAGGGTGCCCCATAGTACGCAAAGCACCATAATCCATGGCTCGTATAAAAGCCCATATTTTATTGATGCCCCATGAAAAATCTAAAAATCCATCATTAGGGATTTTTTTTGATAAGTGTAGCTTACTTGAATGAATAGTCGGCTGCTTATATCGTGTAGCACATTCTTCTAATAATGGGCCAATAATTGCTTTAAACGTATCTAATGCTATTTGATTTTGTAACTTTAATAAAGAAAGTGCCGTCATCGTTTCATGTAATTTTATTTCCTTTTGAGCAATTATATCGCCGGTATCAATTCCTCTATCGACAAAATGCCAAGTAACGCCAGTTAAAGGCTCTTGTTCGTACAATACCCATGATTCCGCATTTCTCCCTCGATGATTTGGCAAAAGGGCATTATGATAATTTATTATAGATAAATTTTCTTTTCGAATTATTTCGGTAGGAATCAAATAATTACAGACAACTAAGCAAACTAAACTTTTTTTGGTAGTCTCTAACAATTTGGTAAATATAGTTTCTTTATCTACATCCATATAGCTCACATTCAGTCCTGAATATTTATTCATTTTAGACATTTCAGTAAAATTAGAGTCATACATTATTATTGGTAGACCTGTTTTTTGTAAAATTTTTACACATTCAGAAGTCATTGTTCCGGACCCAATAACAACGACTTGTTCAAACTCACTTTTAATCATAAACTTCCCTCAATTTTAAGCGATCAATTTTACCATTTGTATTTCTTGGCAGCTCTTCTAGTTGGATAAATTTATTAGGGAACATATATTTCGGGAACACTTTACTTAACGCTTCTCTAAATTCTTTAACTGTAATAGTTTTATCAGATTCAAAATAAAATTTAATTTGCTTTTTGTCAAAGTCATAAACAGCACAACCGTTTTCCACTAAATTTAATGTATTAATAATTACATGTTCAATTTCTCCTAGTTCAATGCGATAACCTGAGTGCTTAATTAAAGAGTCTTTTCTGCCCTTAAAAATAATTTCTTCATTTTCATTTATTAAAGCAATATCTCCCGTACGATAAATAAGCTCTGGGTAAGAATTATTTAATGGATTTTGTACAAATGCTACAGCAGTCTTTTCAGGATTATTATAATACCCCATAGCTAGAGAAGTCCCTCTTACACAAAGTTCGCCTTCTTCATTGATTCCACACAGTTTGTTATCTTCATTGAGTATAAACACATCTGTATTTTTGCATGCTCGACCAATTGGTATAGGCTCATCATCCTGTAGTTCTCTATCAATAATATAGTATGTACAGTCTAATGTGATTTCGATTGGACCATATAAATTTATAAATTTTGCATTCCCAAGATACTTTCGCCAATAATTCAATTGTTTTGTCGGGAACACTTCCCCTGCAAACCAAACGGATTTCAAATATGATAAAGGTATTTTTTCTAATAAATTCAGATTAGCTATGTTTACCATTATCGTAGGAACCCAAAAGATAAATGATACTAGGTTCTGCTCAAGCAATTGCAAAAGCTTTACAGGAAATGCAGAAAACCCCTCCGGTACAATGACAATCTGATTGCCTAAACTCATCATCATACATAATTCAAAGCTATAAATATCAAATACTAGAGGTGACAAGCTTCCGATTACTTCATTTTCAGTTATCCCTGTCTCTTCAATAGCCCACTCTGTAAAATCAATAAAGCTACGGTGGTTTAGTACAACACCCTTAGGCACTCCTGTAGATCCAGATGTATTAATAATACATAACGGATCTGTGTCAATAATTGCACTCAAAGTTTTATCAATTTGTTTCTGGGAATAATGAATTTCATCAAAATCAAAGGCATCCAAATTAATGATTTTTTCATTTGGCCAAATAGTATTTAATAGGTCAATATATTTTTGATTTGTTATGATGAGTTCTGGTTGTATTAATTGTAATATATTAGCTATTCTTTGTTGAGGCGATTTAACATCTAAATTCATATAAGCATTGCCTGCATAAAGAATCGCCACATCAGCAACTATTGACTCAATTTGCTTATCTAAAAAAACCGCTACTGGCTTACGAATAACCCCATCACAACTATATTTAATAAGAGTTGCGTATTTTTTAGCAAGTTCTGATAGTTCATAGAAAGATAATTCACGCTCTACCTCTTTAATAGCTATTTTATTAGGTTGTTTCGCCACTTCACGTTCAAAGTAATCTAATAGATTAATAATCATTCTCCATTCCACCTTAATCTATAAAAATATAATCTCCTAAATTCACTTGGTATATTTTCATATTATCAACAAGAAATAATACGCTCTCCATCTTTACCTTTCGTATATTCATAAATCAAATCTTCTTGCTTATATGGTTGCTCCAAAAAATAATGAACATTATTTTCTATTTTTTCTTTTATTTCTCTATAAGCATCTTCTTCTGAGATACATGTTATAGGATTATTTCCTAAAGTAGTCTTCTTTAACATCCCTTTTTCAAATAAATAATCTCCAAAGTAATATGAACACGCTGGTTTTACACCCGCACAAGATGCATATAAACTATACTGATCTTCATATTGATTCCCATCTGCATCTACAACTACACCTTCAAAAGGCATAGAAAATCTGTATGGAACTTTTAAAATTTCTTCCATATAGTGAATATAAGTGAAACATTCGCCTATTTCGGCACCAAAGAACAAGAATTTTACATTCTTCTGTTTATGTACCATATCATAACCACTATTAACTCCCAAAGAACTTTTCCCGATACTATCAAATAGCTGTTTGTTTTCGCCTACAACTATCATTGATAGCAATGGATCTTTAGAACGTATTGCCTCTGGCTGCTTACGAACATACTCATTTAAGGCGCCCATATACGTTTTACTATTATTCACATCATAAATTTCCTTATTACAAAAACTAAATGTAAAAGTAGGAAATACCATTGTTTTTACATTCAACTCTTTTAATATTTCATATAAATAAGATAAATATTCTTTTCTCTTTATACCTGATTCTAATGTACCGAATGTAATATCTGTATGAATAAATAATAAGTCACATTCATGTGCACCGACTTCTTTTAATTTATTTAATATATCCTCTGTTGTATACGAGATGCCATTATTATCTTTAAATAATTTAATTTTTTTCATAGTAATCCTCCATCCGCATAAAGGTTTCTTCCTGTAATAAATTTAGACATATCACTTAATAAAAATGCACAGACACTAGCGATATCATCTGGTTGTCCAACTCCTAATAAAGAACGATTTACTACATTTTGAAAATGTTCTTCATTGCCGTGTTCTTCCAATGTTTTTTGTACCATTTCAGTCATAATGTTACCTGCAATTATGCCATTTATACGAATATTTTTATTTGCTAATTCAAATGCTAAACTATGTATCGATGCATTCACTGCCGCTTTTGAACCAATATACGCCGTTTCGTATGCTCTTGGTTGTACAGAAAGAATAGATGAAATCCCTACAATACTCCCACCACTAGAATGCTTCTTTTTAGAATATTGTCTTACTAGCTCGATAAATGTAAAAAAGTTAGTTTCCATTGCTTCTGCTAGCCTTTTTTTACTTAGACCTTTTAATGGCATTACAGACGGGATACCTGCACAATGTACTAAACCATTTAGTTTAATTCCATCACTATTACTTTCATTGAACATTTCAGTTAAATCTTCTTGTTCAACTAAATCTGTCACAACTATTTTATGTGAATGACCACTTAACATTGATACAGTGTCCTGCAGCCTTTTCTCATTGCGTCCGTTTAATACTAATTGTGCCCCTAGTTTAGACAAATAAATAGCTGTTGCTCTACCAATTCCGGACGAGGCACCAGTAATTAGTATTTTCTTGTTTGAAAAATCTAATGGGTTAAATTGATTATTTTCCAAGGTAAGCCTCCTCATAATAGTTATCTGTATAAATCATCGGTAAAACATCTTTGCCTTCAACCTCAAATGAAATTATTCCCCATGATAAACCAATACCAAAGCCTGATGATATTAATTTTACGTTTTTAGAAATATTTTCTAGATCACACAAATCAACAATAGTCATAGGTATACTGGCCCCATTAGTATTACCATATCGATCGATAGAGATTGGTAATTTTTCTGGTTGCACTTTAATTTTTTTCCCTATATGTTTCAGCATAAATAAATTTGCTTGATGCAAAATACAATAGTCAAAATCATCTATATGTTTATCAAAAGTATTGAAGAATTGCTTGAAGATTTTTGGTATTTCTTTAATCGTAAACTCAAAAACTTCTGAACCTTCCATTTCAGGTTTAGTAATCTCCCAATAGGATTCTTCTTCTTTTAATACCCTTCTTGTCCCAGCTCCCGGTGTTATAAGACTAGTATAGCCTTCTCCATTCGCGTTCAAAATACCTTGAACTGTATTTTCACCACGTTCAACAATTGTCGCTGATCCAGCATCACCGAATAACATTTGATCTTTAATTTCAGTTACTGGATTTTTTCTTAAAATATCTCCAACTAATAATAAAACTCTATCTACAGCTCCACTTTGAATTAAACTTGATGCCAAAAACATTCCGTATACATAACCTGAGCATCCCAAATTCACATCTAAGCACATACATGATTTAGCTAACCCCAATCTTTTTTGAAGTATATGGGATGTTGCAGGTTGAATATAATCTGGAGTTTGAGAAATAAATATAAGCGCATCTATACTTTCGCTATCATGTTCTTTATGCTTTAAAAGCTTACTTGCTGCTTCATAACATAAATCTGATGTTGTCTGTTTGCTATGAGATACATATCTTTTTTTCACACCTGTATTCTCAATAAATTTTTTCACTTCTAAATCACCGAGTGTACTTGAGTATGTATCATTATCTACAACATTTTTTGGAACTGCACAAGCAATTCCAGAAATACAAATATTACTAAAGTTAGCCGTTGCCATGTTTTATAGCCTCCTCAAAATTGGATTCAACTAAACCTACCCGCATCATAATATAAATTTCTTCCAGTCATATATTTTGAAGCGTTACTTAATAAAAAGGCTGTTGCTAATCCAACATCAGAGGGATTTATTAAGCCTAAAAATTGTTGATTAATTAATTGTTCTGTGGCTCCAACTACAATTTCAGTATCAGTCATACCAGGTAATAACGCATTTATTCTAATATTTTTCATTGCCAGCTCATGAGCCAGAGCTTGAACTGAAGCATTCATGGCGGCTTTAGACGCTGAGTAAATCGTTTGGCACTTTTCAGGCTGTACACTTGCTATAGACGAAATCGCTACAATACTACCGCCATTTGAATACTTTTTCTTTTCATAATGTTTAACCATTTCAATAAAAGCATAATAGTTAACATCCATAACTTGGCGTAATTTCTCACGCTTTAATTGTTGCAATGGAATTGTCGGTATTACACCAGCACTATGAACTAATCCATCAAGCTTAATACCATCTTCAACTGCCTTTTCATAAATCATTTTAATTATTCCTTGATCACATAAGTCTCCCGAAATAATAAAATGATCCCCTCCCTTTAGAGATGTTAACGTTTCGTTTAAGCGTCTCTCATCCCTTCCGATTAGCACAATTTTCGCACCCAATTCAGCTAATGATTTTGCAATTGCTCGGCCTATACCTGAAGAAGCACCTGTTACAAGGATTTTTTTATTTGTAAGTTCAAGAGGATTAAGAATTACGTTATTGTCCACTATAAGCCTCCTTATAATAGGCATCTGTATAAATTATTGGTAATACATCTGACTTGTTCACTTCAAAATTCATTACTCCCCACGATAGTCCAATACCAAATCCAGAAGTAATTAATTTTAATCTTTCTGGCACTTCCTGCGTTTCACAAATATCGGCAATCCCTAGTGGAATAGATGCACTACTTGTATTTCCATAACGATCAATTGAAATTGGCATTTTTTCTGTTGGTAACTTTATTTTCTTTGCAATATGCTTTAACATGAAACGATTTGCCTGATGGAATACACAATAATCATAATCATTAATTTCTCCACCATAGATTTCAAAAAACTCTTTAAATGCCTTCGGAATTTCTGAAATCGTAAATTCAAATACTTGATCGCCGTGCATTTCTCCCTTAATGTCTTCAAAATAATTTAGAGGTTCCTTAATAGGATTTCTATGTGACCCTTTAGGCGAAATAATTGCGCCATAACCCGCGCCATCTGACTTTAATAAACATTGAATTTCATCCTGACCAGCCTCAATTAAAGTAGCTGTTCCCGCATCACCAAATAACATTTTATCCTTTGCCTTTAATTCGGGATTATATCCTCCTGTGTCACCTGCTAGGAAAAGTACACGTTTTATTGATCCTTTTTGTAATAGCGTTGCAGCTAAATACAACCCATATACATAACCTGAACACCCTAAGTTCACATCAAAAGCAATACAATTTTGTGTCAAACCTAATCGTTTATGTAATACATGTGAAGTTGCAGGCATAATATAATCTGGAGATTGCGACAAAAATATAATGGCGTCAATACTGTCCTTTTCAATTTGTTTATGTGCAATTAATTTTTCAGCAGCTACATAACATAAATCAGAAGTTGTCTGCTTTTCTGACGTATAATGATATTTTTCTACCCCTGTTGTTTTCGTGAATTTTTTTATCTCTGCTTCTTCTAACTCTCCTTTAAAATCCATGATATATCTAACATTTTGAGGTACTGCACTTGCAATTCCACTCACTTGAACATTATTAAAAGTTGCTATCGCCACAACTATCAACCTACCTTTAGATTTAATTTCGATACTACTGTAATTCGTTTATTTACTATAAAAAAGTGCACTTATTTAGGTTAATAAGTACACTTCTACTTTCTTATTATGCTCCCATTGTAACTAGTGCATCTGCAACAGTTTTAAATTCTTTAATTTCTGAACCTTTGATTGCTTTTTCGAATTCATCATCAAGTAAAGCAATAAATGAAATGATTGCGATACTATCCCATTCCTCTAAATCCACTAATATTGTTTCTGGAGTTAGAGAACCTTCATCTACTTCAAGCATTTCCTCTAACATTGATAATTTTTCTAGTTCTGTCATTTTCTATTCTCCTATTCTATACTGCTATTTCAAAATTTTAGCTGGATTTCCAATCATTGTTCTTTCGGGTTTCACATGAGTAAAAACGACGGCTCCTGCGCTTATTTTAGCATATTTACCAATTTTTCGCTTAGGTATTATTACAGATCTTGTACCTAAAAATACACCTTCTTCTAAAATACAGTTTCCAGTAATATCACAATTACTACTTACTGTCACACCGTCTTCTATTATGCAATCATGTCCAAACCAAGAACCACCATTAACTAAAACAAAATCCCCGAACTTCACATCTGGATTCACCCCTGAGTAAGGACAAAATATATTTCCTACTCCCATCTCAATGCGTTCTCTTATTGTTACACTTGAATGAATCAGATTAATGAACTTGGCTCCTTTTAATTGAAGTTCACGCCCTATTGATAACCTCGCTTTGCTATCTCCAATAGCACAAATATAAACAGCATTTTCTTGCACGATATGTCCATTAATAGGGCCTAAAATTGGATAGTTTATCTCATAATTATCCAGTGCACCTAGTATATCATTGATAAACCCTTTAACTTTCCACTCTACCATGCCTCCTCTTTCAATATCTAAAGCATAGCTCAAAAGCTCTCTACCAAAACCACCAGCACCGACTATAATTAAATCTTTCATCTCTTAGTCTCCTACATAGCTACTATTTGATATCTTATATGAAACTATCGAATTTACTAAACCTGCTATTCTTTTTACTTCTTCAATTTCTAAATCGGCATATATAGGTAAACATAGTACTCGTTTTGAAATATCCTCTGAAATCGAACACTTATATTCACCTAAAATATAAGGTAATTTATTTAAAGAAGGGTAAAAATAACGCCTAGTATGTATATCACCTTTAGCTAATCTCTCAATTACTTCTGTTAATTGTTCCTCGTTTTTCAACAGAATTGGATAGTATGCATAATTGTACTCAACATATTGTCTTATGTTAATTAACTGAATTTCCTTAGGTAAAAGTGAATTATATAATTCGCTAATCGTTTTACGCTTATTAAAATTTGAATCGATATAGTTTAAATTACAAAGTCCCATTGCAGCATGAAATTCGGTACCTTTCGCATTAATACCAGCCAAATAAAAGTCATTTCCCCTAAAACCATAACTGCGTAGCAATTCTACCTTGTTAATAAGTTCTGGGTCGCCATTACAAGTAATTCCGCCACCTTCTACCGTATGAAATACTTTCGTCGCGTGGAAGCTATAAGTAGAAATATCTCCATAATTAAAAATGGATTGCCCTTTATATTTTACACCGAATGCATGTGCCCCATCATAAATAACTTTAAGGCTATGTTTTTTTGCGATCTTCTCAATTGCTTCTACATCGCATGGAATACCATACACATGGGTTGGCATTATCGCAGTGGTTTTTTCTGTAATTGCTGCTTCAATTTTTTCAACATCAATTGTTAATGTTAGAGGTTCAATATCCACAAATACAGGTGTACAATTTCCCCAAATAATTGACGTTGTAGTTGCCACAAATGAGAATGGTGTTGTAATGATTTCTCCTTTTAAATCTAACGCTTTAATCGCCAATTGTAGAGCAAGTGTACCATTTGTTAAATATTTTAGATTTGTAACATCTAAGTGATTTATCAACTCTTTTTCAAGTGCTCGAACATATTGACCATTGTTAGTTAGCCACTTGTCCTGCCAAATATCACCTAAATATTTTTCGTATTCGGCTTTAGGTGGTAGAAAAGGCTGTGTTACTTGAATCATTTTATTCACTTCCTTTAAATATACAAATTAACTATTTTTTAATTGCTTTACATATTGGTGATAAGAATTATTTTCTGTTTCCACCACTAAGTCCACTTTAGTTATCCATCCATTATTTAGCGCAATAATTGACCTGCATCTAATAAACTTTCAAATGTCCCTGTATCCAACCAATCGAAACCACGCCCTAAAAATTGAACATTTAGTTGCCCACGTTTTAAATATTCATTATTAATATCAGTAATTTCTAATTCTTCTCGAATAGATGGTTTGATATTTTTCGCAATTGATACAACATTATTATCGGAAAAATACAGTTTTCTTCTATATAGAAATAGCCTTATTTTTCTCATCAAATTCAACCACTCCAAATCCTGCCGGGACCATTACATCTATAACCAAAAACGAATGCACCGTCTTCTATTGCTGTAGAACTGGGTAAAATGGTAAAACCTTTTCCATAGAAAATGTTATCTCCCAATATTAAACGAACTGAGGCCTTTGCAATGAAATCCTCTCCAACTATAAATGCATCGGCTAACCCTCTAGGTTGTTCTTGTACCGAATATTGAATTGAAAGTCCCCATCGTGATTCATCTGCTAGCATTAACACTGATAAAGGGTAGTTAATCATCAGCTTATCTTAGATCGGTGAAATTTGTTTTGTAATAGATTTGGTTAATGGGTAAAGACGTGTGCCACTTCCACCAGCTAAAATGACCTTCATATTATCATCTCAAAAATGTCTTTTAAGGTAGGAGGCATTCCTTTAATAACAGCACTATTTTCTCAGAAAAATTCTTTTCGTTTCATCAAAATACTCAAGTAATTTTTCAGAATCCTCTACATTACTTATTTGTTTTGTAATTTGAAACTGCCTATCAGCTAACTCTTTTCTTTCTTTTGGTTGATTAGATAAATATATCAACTGTTTTACCAAGTCACTATAATTACCGTCTATAGAGTTTTCCTCTCCAATAAACACTAACCCATCCGATTCAAATTTACACATCAGTACCGGCACTCCAACTCCCAAACAGCTTGCTACACAATAACCGCCACCTATGCGATTTGGATTTATACTGATATCACAAATTTCATTGATGGCAATTAAATCTTCTGCATAAGGTATATGCTTAACTTGTTGTAGCATCATAGTTTCATCAAATGTTTTTAACATATAGGGGGGTATATTTGATCCTACTAATAACCATTTAAAATTCCTATTTTCTTTTAAAACTACTTTCATTTCATCAATAAGAGCATTATCAATTTCTTTTTCAATTCGATTACCTGAAGTAATAATAATATAATCATCTGACCTATACCCAAATTCTTCTCTCTTATAGGTTGTCGTTCTTGGAATAATAATTGGAGGTTGAATATAATAATCTATATTGACACTATCTTTGAATTGTTCAGCAAGTGTTTTAGCACGCTGCTCATTTTTATATAAATACAAGTGCGCCTTTGCTGGTAAATATTCATGACCAAATGAAAAATTTAAAACTGGATAATAATTATACAAAATATTTTGTGCAGTAGAGTAGTAGGATAAAGAAAAGACTAATTGTGGCTTTATCTCAAAGACCTTTTCAACAATCCATTGAACTCTTGGTATTATACTAAGTTCTTTGTTTGCTAAATGTATTTTTACTCGATCTTCATCAATTAATTGCTTAAATATCTCGATAGCATGTGTCGATTCGTTCCCCAAATAGCTAATCATTCTTAATACATATTCTTCCCTAGAAAGAATCATATTTTCTTCAACAATAATATGATATTCATAATCAGACTTATTTAATAGCATTTCTACTATAACTTTTAAAACATGTGTTGGTGAATGTTTTAAGCTAAGTAATTGATCTATTAAAATAACAACCTTTTTACTATCGCTCTCTAATTTAACAGTTTTAGGTAGATTAAGATTTTTTTCTATAATTTCACCAATTGAAATATTAACTTCTTTTGTTGTTTTATAAACATCATCACTTAATTTTAACTTCCCACCAAAATTAAATGCATAAAACATTATAATTAAACTTTTCCATTTATCCCAATTCAATTTCCCTGAATATATATAATGCATTATTTTCCTATATATAATTTCATGGAAGTCGCTAGAATAATCAAATAATAATTGATAAATTACTGTTTTCACTTCAGCGTTAGATATTTTTTCATCTAGCAACTCAATAAAGTTTAGTAAAAATTGTTTAAACCCAACATCATTAAATGTTCCCTGCAACTCCTTCATCGTTTTCACAAAATTTTCAATTTCATTTTTATTGATGATATGTAGCGCATAATATGAAGCAATTTCTATATCGCTTTCAAACTTATATTTCCCCAACCTTTCAAATTCATTTATTCTATTTTCATATAGATAGATTTCTTGGGTTTGTTCCTTTTCGAAATCGATAAAAATATTATCCTTTTCATTTAACCAATATAATTTATTCGATATTTTTTCATTATCAAAAAAATCTTCAGTTTTATAATTTCCAATAAATGAAATATAATCTAAATATGGTATCATTTCTCCCATTAAATCAATATAGTTTTCACTATTTAAATTAACATAAATCTTCTTATTTATCTTTTCACTTTCAATTCCTTTAAATTCAAAAAGATCTTTATGAACTAATATAGCCTCTCTCTCTTCATTGCTCTTTTCATAATTGAATAAATAAATGAAATTTCTAAAATGATTATTATAAATCCTAAAACTACAAATTAATAATTCTAAGTTATCCGTTATTAAATCAATATTTAGCACATTGATTCCCTGATCCTCTAACTCCTGTTGAAGAGTTAAAATATTTATATTCCTTTTAATGTCAACTATTTCGTGAAACTTAATATTATTTTCTTTAAAGCCCTTTTTTAGATTTTTTACAGCTTTCAATTTACTAGAAGTTTTCTTAGTAAATATAAATAATGCTTCTTTTTTTTCCATAAACGCTCCCTCTATAAATGTGGCTCATTCCACCTTTTAGTGGTTAAAAAATATGACTAAACCCCTGTGTTGGTACATTATCAAAAGCGATTTTATTAGACTCATAATATTCTGCACCAGCTATTTTAGCCCCTAAATAGTACGTATTCATATAGTTTATATAAAGGCTATTTTTTATCATCATCTCTTAATGATAAGGTACACGCCCTTCAGGTTGGTAATACTTTATTTTATTATCAACCTGAGAAGAATTGTTTTAGTTAATTGTAGCCTTTCCAATTCTATTACTTTTCATTACACTCTCTTGCATTAAAAGTTTTACAACCCTGCTTGACTCCACCATGCTATTCTTAGATCGAACTGTAGAGCTTAGTGAGGCTAAAATTTTTCCCCAATCCTCTTGTGAAAGTTGATAATCTTGAGAGACCGAAGTAATTTTTAATTGTGTTAATAACTTATAAAGAAATTCACTAGGATTATCACCGAATATTCCCACAAGAATATTCGAAATTGCCGGATTAGACATTGCTACCTTCGTTATAGCCGGCAACGTAAAACTTGCCGCAATCCCATGAGGAATTCCTTTTTCTAAAGTCATATAATAGGACATTGCATGGGCAATCGCTGTTTGCGTATTAGAAAAGGCCAGCCCTGCACGATATGAAGCTATCAACATTTGTTCACGAAACTCTAAATTCGATAAATCACTCATTAATTTAGGTAATACATCTATTATTGTTTTCGCTGCTTGAACCGCATATAAATTTGAAGTCTGATTACTATTTTTATTCCAAATTGCTTCAAGACTATGGGACAGTGCATCTAATCCTGTTTGAAGCGTGATTTCGGCTGGTATGGATAGATGAAGTTCTACATCCAAAATCGCTACTTCACAATAAAGGCGTTCATCTGATATCGAATACTTCTTTTTATTCTTATCATCCCAAACAGTTCCCCACATAGTAACTTCTGATCCCGTCCCTGCCGTTGTAGGAATTGCAATAATCGGCTTCACATTTATATCTGAAGTTAAACCATTTTCCAATAATGATAATAATTCCAACTTATCTTCCTTTTTAAAAGGGGCAATCGCTTTAGCAGCATCAATGACACTACCACCACCTAAAGCAACAATTACATCAAATTTTTCATAATCTAGGGTAGTCCTAATATCCTTTAATTGTTCAATCGTTGGATTAGGTTGAATATTTGCAATCAATTGGGTTATTTCACTATTATTCTTTTGTAGTCGCTCCACTACGCCACGTTTAACAAAACCTTGCGACGTTATAAGTAATGCACTGCGTTTTTGAATAAAGCGAGGTAAAAACTCAATCGCACCTCGTCCAAATTCAATTTGAACTGGATTCTTATATTGATTCATGTGCAAACAATTCCTTTGCTTTTTCATAATCTTTGATGAAATCAATTTCTGACCAAGGTTCTCCCTGAATTGAGTGGCACTTGATTTTATGACCGTCTCTTGCCATATTCGTAAAGGCATACGTATCATATACTGTAAGTTTTTCGTCTACTAGTGCTTCTTCAATATAATTAAATACCGTATATGGCTTATGAATTGCAGCTAAGCCAATCCATTCACCCGCACTTTCAGTTAAAGAGATTTCTTTATTTGATTCAATTAATTCATTATTGGCATTGATTCGTACCTTCATCGCTTCTTCATCAACTTCATTAAAATCTATAGCTAAATCAATCGCATTTGACGATTCCATCCCTTGTAAAAATGTCGGAAGTAGCTTTTCACTATATACAACATCTCCATGTAAATAAATAAAGGGTGTCTCTTGAAGAAGGTTCTTCATACAATATAAAGAACCCATATTATTACAATATTTAAAATATGGATTATAAATCGTTGTTGCCATCTCACCTGCTACTTCTTCAATCATATGCTTTAAGTACCCGGTCACAATAAAAATATTTTCGATTCCATTTGCCTTTAGTAGGCGTAAATTTCTTTCTAAAATCTTTTCATTTGTAATAGGCAACAAACATTTCGGTGTCGTTTCAGTTAATGGATACAAGCGACTCGAAAGACCTGCCGCTACAATCACAGCTGTTTTCATATTATTGCCCCTTTAATAATGTCATTACCCGCTCTTTCACTTGCACAGGTGTAACAGTTGGTCTGCCTAAATTATCCTTTGTCCCTTTTTCGATTTTCATATAGCCAAACGATAATTTTGGGTTAACATACCATTTATCTAGCGCATTTTGAAGATCTGTTACATCTTTTAACTCATCAATTTGCGGATAGTTTGCCCCTTCCACAATTTTCATAAAATCTACTTTAGAGGATACTGTCTTTTGTCCCCCTGTTGATTCATGAACACCGTTATCTAATAGTAAATGATACAGATTATTCGGTGCATAATAGGAGTTAGTAGTTAACGAACCCATTCTCATCAGTAAAGAACCATCCCCATCAATAACGACAACTTTTTTATTTGGTTGTACCATTGCCAACCCTAAACCAACAGAACTAATACACCCCATTGAACCAACCATATAAAATTGGTTGTCTTGGTCTTGAAGTTCGAATAATTCACGACCAGTCACACCTGTAGTTGCTAATAGCAGGGTATCATTATCAATTTTCTGTTGCAAATTGTTTAAAACATCTAAACGCTTTATACTTTGCTCCTTAGTAGCGCTGAAACTCACTTTCGTTACTAATTTTTCAACTGTTGCTTGTTCTGTTAATTTTAAAGAATCAAATGTATTTTTGCGCACGATAAAGAAAAATGATTTGCCAGCTTCTATTACTTTATTGGCATATGCTAATTGCTCAATCGCTTCCTCAAATTCAGTAGAAAGAACTGTATTTTCTACTTGCATAACATCTAATAGCTTATCCGTAATTGTACCCATCAGTTCATGCTGTGGTTCATCGGCTACACCTGGTTCTCCACGCAAGCTAACAAAGCCCAAAACAGGAATTTCAAATGTATAATTTAAAGAGGTTAGTGGTGAAACAGCATTTGTTAAACCTGAGTTTTGGCATAGAAAAATACTTTTTTGACCACCTAAATAAGCACCGGCTGCAATTGCAACCGCATCCCCCTCATTGGCTGCCATCACAAATTGATTTTTATTAATCGCATAATTAATCATTGGCTTTAAAAAGGAGCAGGGTACACCACTAAAAAAATTAAATCCAAATTCCTCCAATTTATCACCAAACACTTCCATCGATAGCATTAAATATCACCTGCTTTTTGTAAATCTAATAAATTATCTACATCTGTCCATGAACCCTTAATATACTTCACTTTAACATCAATTTTTTCAGTTAGCTTAGTGAATACTTCATTCAATCGAAGTTGCTCAAGTGGTGTCTCTGTTGTAAGTTCATGAATTGTCTCTTTAAACTTCTGTAGACCTATCTCAGATAATTTACATAGTCCGATAAATTCACCTTGTGCCTCTTGCGACTGTAATTCAGATGACATTTTAATTAAATTTACCCGTTGTTCAAATTTATTTCTATTATAATTTTCTGTCGTTACAACGAAGTCTGTATAATCATTAGTTTCCTCGATATCTGCATCAACAATAATCGTTACATCGGCATCAGATATTAATAGTTCATTTAACACATATTGTTTAAATAATATATCGCCATATGAAATAATCGTGTGGCCACTACTATTCTCTAATGCTAATTGTAAAGAATATACTTCCTTTGTTATTTCATGCTGATCGTTGTCAACAAAATGAATAGATGACTGCTTGAACTTATCTTTCCCAAAACCACGAACAACTGTTATATCCTTTATACCAGCTGTATTAAATCCTTCAATTAAATGATTCAGTATTGGCTTATTATTTACAGTTAGTAATGTTTTAGGAATTTCTCGTGTCAGCTCATCAAATCCTTCGCCTTTTGAAGCTGCTAAAATAATTGCCTTTAAATCTTGACCGTAAGTTGGAAGATAACGTTTTTCCGCTTCTTTAAGCTCATTAGCTCCCTGTAAATCAAAAATATGACTTACAGTTGCGACATTCCCTTCAACGTTTATCAAACTTTGATCCTCAAAAATTCGTTTTGTCGTTTCTTCCATTGCTGTAATCGCTGCACGTACGTTATGGTTCGCCCAAATAACCGCACTCACACCCCACTCACTAAAATGTGTTGTTGGTGTAGAATAATATTTTGTTGGTACAATAATTACTGGGTGACGATTATTCCAAGCTTCCATAAATGCTTTAATTTCTATAGCATCAGAACGCTTACTATGCATTAAAATGGCATCTGCTCCCGCTTGACGGTACGCCTCTGCACGTTTTAGTGCTTCCTCTACTCCCCACCCCGCAATAAACGCTTCTACACGTGCAACGACAACGAAGTCTGGATCTGTAGCTGCATCTTTGGCTGCCTGAATTTTACCGCAAAATTCATCGATATCTGCTAATGGCTGTGCTTCACCATTAATAAATGAGTTTGTTTTCGGGAATAGTTTATCCTCAATACAAACCCCCGCAATACCACGCTGTTCTAATTTTTTTACGAGACGGCGCATATTATTGAAATTACCGTAGCCAGTGTCACCGTCTAATAAAATTGGAATCGACGTTGCATCACTCATAAATTCAATAACTTCTAATACTTGTGTCCATGAAGCTTCATTGTTATCACGAACGCCTAATGCAGCAGAAATAGATAAGCCACTTGCCCATATTCCTTTAAAACCTGCATTTTCGACAATTTTTGCCGAAAGACCGTTATGTGCTTCCATTAAGAACTCTATTTTATTAGAAAGTAACATATTTTTAAGTTGAGTTGTTTTCTTCATATTAATGTCCCTTCTATTGTGAATTTGAATACATTTTTTTCAATTCATGTAAAATTTTCATTTCTCTCGTATAATTAATTTCTTATAATTTACTTTTTCACTTTAACTAAAAATATAGTTATGAATTACTGCCAGTAAACAAATTGTCTACTGGCAGTTCTTTAAATAGATAAATAATGTCTTATACGATTAAACACAAAATCTATATATTGCTGAGTTTTTTTCTCATAATTTTCTACAATATTTTTCATACTTTGCTTATCGAGTAATTGTACTTCTATTTCATCAAAATGAATCAAACCATTCATTTCAGTGTCTTTTATTGTTTTCAATCTAAAGATATGCTCATCATCTGTAATCGTAATTCGATAAGGATTTTTCGGATGTAATGTTTCTGTAATTGCGATTTCTCGACCTTCTCCGCCAAAATCTTTTAAAATTACAGCATCCGTCGCATTTAAATCATAGCCATAACCAGTGACTTTTGAGATATTAGGGAAATAATCAGTAATTGACATTAACTCCTGGCTATTTTTATTTGGAACATTTGGTCCTTTCAACATAAAAGGGACTCTTCTTCTTCCTTCACTCAAGAATTCAGGTGTTTCTTCAATATAGCCCTGACCATGGTCTGAAATTATGCTAACATATACATCATCATTTTTATAATTCTCATTTAAATAGTGATAAAGAGACTCTAAATATATATCAATTCTGTTAAGTTGATTTTTATATTTAATTAATTTGTCTTCTCCATATTCCGCATTCACTGATACTTCGGCCATTTCATTTAACAGCCGTTCCTCAAGTGTTAAATGCGTTTGTTGATACAAATCATGATTGAATCCATCAGCAATATCATGTAAGTCCTCAATGCCCACCCAGATAAAATGTTCGTTATCAGGAAAAGCAGACATATGTTCAATCGTTTCCCCAATAACTTCAGCTATCGCAAATCCACCACGGAAATTTTGATAGACTGTTCGATCAAAACCCTCTATGTAACCACTGCTCGGTGTAATACGCCAATTATTATTAATTTGACAAGTAAAGAAACCTGCCTCTTTGAAGTAATTGGTAGCCATATCCCCTTTTTTATTAATTTCTATATTAATATCAGGGTGATATACTTTATGATTCATTAATGTTTTACCTGTATAAATACTCGTGACACTTGGATAAGTCCAATCACTCGTCGTATAACAGTTTTGATTGTAGTAACCATCTTTAAAAAATCTGGCCGTATTCGGCATCAACACTTCCAACCCATTCTCTTCCAAAAAAACTTGTGAAAGACCATCAATATAAAGATTGATAATATGTTTTTTCTTTTGCTTGTTAGACTTTAGTATAGGCATCCCCATAAAAAAATCATTTTTACTCTTAATAACATATTCGCCTTTACTGAAGTTTAAATAATTTATACGCTGTCTTTGCAATTGTCGCTTAGTCAGTTCAAACTTTTGTGATTTATCTTTTATCACTTCTAGCGACGATTCATTTAGGTCTGCAGAAATTGGAATAATGCAATTTTCTATTAGATTTACCTTACAATATCTGTGACTCTTCCCTCGAATTGTTTCAGTTTTAAGGTAAAACCTTCCCTCTTCAGATACATTTTCAGCATTGTAACCTTTATACAAATTAACTTTATATTGCTGCTTATTCTTATCAATTAAGCATCTATTTATCCAACTTTTAAAATTTTTATCTATTGGATATGCTCGTTCGTCGCCTTCACCCAAAATTAGTTGTGACTTTTTAATAATTTCAGTAGCTTTCTTATCGCCTAACAAATCAAATACTCTCTCCACTAAGCCCTTTAATAGTTCGACAATATTATTTCCTTCTTCTTCAGAAAAGTTCAATCTATATGAACGAGCTAATACATAAACCGCCTGTTCATATTCTTGAAGCTCCCATAAAACTTCGTATAATAATTTATACAATATGTGAGAATTTATATATGTTGTTAACCCATTCTCTAGGATTTGTCTAGCTTCCGCGTATTTTTTTTGTTTAATTGAAATTTGACTTAATAAAACAAAGTATTTTTCAGTTTTATTTTCTTGAGCAACAAGTTTATCTAATGCGTTCTGAAATTTATTTTGCTTGATTAATTGCCCAATTTCATTATATAAATTTTTTAAATCAGTTATTTCTTCAATAATAACTTTCATTTAAATTAGCCTCACAATAACAAAATTATCTTTACCATTCTTTAATAATGGTCTTTCGTTCCATCAAATCTAACTTAGCAATCATTTTATCCTGATAATATGAATCACCTTTTACATGCGTTGTTGAAATCTCTTCAAAAATGGCACCTGCTTTTGAAGAGAAAGAATGAATTTGACCACGAAACACTGTTTTCATATCTCCTGGCTTCATAGAATTTTTTTGACCATTAATTTCAACGTCTAAGTCACCATATAAAAGTTGGAATGTTTCCTCTTTTACTTTATGGAGATGACGAGGATGCTTTTGCCCAGGTAGAACAATTATTAATTTTTTACAATACTCACGGTTTACAATATTAATAATAATTGCGCCTGTTTGCCGGAAATTTTTCATTCCATAATGGTGCGATAATTCCACCTCAAAATCAGTTCCTAATGCAATACCTGCCTCAAAAAGCATACCTTTTGCATCGTGAATGACGCTCCGAGCACTTTTGACATCTGAAACATATTTCTTTTCTTTCAAGGGTGCGTTGACTTCATAATCTTTTGTAGCAATAAGCCCCTCAAAAAAGTCACTACTACTCATTTGTCCTTCTTGAATAGGCATCGCAAAAAACACATCCTCCAGACTAATTGAGTCCCCTTCTTGAATGGAATGCTTTAAATATACGCCGCGCATAAGAGAATCTAGTGATTCAATTTCTTCTTGACTAATATATTTCGTATTTTCCTTTTTTAAAGAACACATATCTTTTGCTTCTACAATAGATTTTACCCATCGACCTGCTTGTTCTGGATTCATGGAATACGAATTTAATGAAATCGTATCTGTTGGCAAACCAACATGGCGTTCAAAAATGGTTGCACCCTTTGCTACTGTAAGCATAGAGACAATATTATCATCTGGATTTTCATGTCCTGAATAACCTATTGGAATATCACGATAACGTTTTTTCATACGATCAATAAAATCTAATTGTAAACGTTCAAATGGCGCCGGATATTCTGCAACACAGTGTAGTAATGAAAATTCACAGTGGCGATGTGTAAAAAAATTATAGATTTTATCAATATCAGTAATCGTTTTTCCACCTGTAGATACAATTAGTGGTTTACCAGACTTCACTACCTCTTCTAACAAAGGCCAGTCCATCGCACTACAACTTGCAATTTTAATAACGTCTAACCCTTGTTCAATACACCATTTTACTCCTTGTTCATCAAAAGGTGTACTCATTGAAATAAGCCCTTCTTTTCTTACAGCTTCAACTAACTCACAAAATTGCTCAAATGTAAGTTTTGTATCCATAAAACGAGGAATATGCTTAACATCTTTACGCTGTTTAAAATCAGGGTGAATAAAACTATCGATATCTCTATATTGTAATTTCACTGCTGCATTTATATTATATTTCCGAGCAATTTTACCCATTTCTTTTATAATATTTATACCATGCTCTACACTTCCTTGATGACTATTTGCCATTTCAAAAATGATTAAGTCTTTAAAAATACTCACAATTATTCATTCCCGTCTTTAGAAAATTGTCTCAATAGTTCAAACATGTCGAACATCTTATCATCAATATAAAAATCTGCATTTGGTTTACCAAAATGCAGCTCATGGTATTTTACATTCCACTCGCTCAAATGTGCTTCTGTTACGGCTCGCCAATCTTTGTTTGTCACATATCCACGCGCTGTAAATAAGATGATTTCGTTTCCTTTTTCATATAAGTAATTGATTGTTTCGATCATTTTTGAATTCGGTCTAGCATTTTCATAGTTTAAATCTGCACGATATTGGGCAATTACACCATCAATATCAATAACAAAGCGGTTTTTTTGATTTGTCAATTTTATATACTGCTCAGCCTTAATAAAATCCTGTTCTGTATCAATATCATAGTTAGCAGTCATTTCGTACCCTAGTATAACTTCACCTGTCATCGATTTTTTATTTTTAATTATGTCTGGACGGATTACATCAACACAAGCATTTTGATAATACACTTTAGGAAGTCCTTGACGTGGCATATTATAGGCTTCTTCAATGTCATTTAATAATGGTTGTAACACACCTGCTTCATCTTTGCGCCACATTTTATATGGTGTTTCTTTCACCGGCGCTATGCATCTAACTGAATCTGCCTGCTTATCATTAATTAACATGCTTATCATTGTATCAATATCTTCTATATTACGGATAGGAAAAGTTGGACGGAGATGAACCACGATATCAGGAACATAACCTTCAGTTTCCTCTAAATAGTTCAAGGCATGTTCGAAAGTTTCAATATCTAAAGCAAAATCCCCTGCAATTTTTTCAGGTCTAATGAACGGAACCTCAGCACCATATTGCTTAGAAATTTTTGCATATTCCTCGCTATCAGTACTTACAATTACTCGATTGATTAATTGAGAATTTAGTGCATGCTGAATAGAATATGTAAGTAATGGTTGACCATTTAATACTTTTATATTTTTATGGGGCAAACCTTTCGAGCCTGAGCGCGCAGGAATAATAGCTAAAACCTTCATTCAATATCTCTCCTGTAAAAAAAGTGTCTTACTTTACTTCATATAACTCTAATTGTTCGAAAAATGTGGAAATTTCATATTCAAACATATCTGCAACTAAAATAAAATCTTGATTTTGTAATCCTTCATTTATTTCTTCAAGATACTCCTGAATATCGTTAATATTTAGCTCTACGCTATAGCCCAGCCCCTTCAGTTTTTCATTAATATCACTCATCCAAATGACCCCTTCTGTAAAATCAGAAATCATACTTAGTGCTTCTTTGGCTTCATCCATACGTAATTTATTTGCAATGGACACTGTTCCTGGAATCACATTTCGAATATATTCATTATAACTTTCCATTGACTCTTGAATAACTTCTTGCATTCTTATCCTAACCCCTTATCTGCTAAAAAATATTTATACTACTATTTTTAATATCGGTTAAATCAGGTTGATTTTACAGTGCTTTGAAACAATTTCATCCATCACATTGTTCAAAAGCTTAAACTGCTCACATAAAGCCATACCAAAACATATTTTATAAAAAGTACCTCTACTTTTAAATAGTTTTGAGACATTCCACCGAATCGGTTAGAACTTCATTTTAGACGCTACAATTATACTGAATAAATCGGGCTGTTTTTAATTGTTGAAATCTCCCTTAATAACAGGAGGTTTCATATTATGAAATTTAATCAGTTAATCCCTTCTATTTTTTCATTAAATAATAAACTAGTTGTTTCAAACATACTAATGAATTCGTTCACAACGAATTTATTCTTATCTAACACATACTGCGCCTCATCTAATTTTGATTCAAATACTTTTTTAGGAAATTGTTTGTTCATATTAACTGAAATCATATTCACGATTACTTGTAAATTTAACTCATACACCAATTTATTGCATTTCGAAATCTCCTTTTTCAAATTAGTAAGGTCGTAATTATTGGAACGCATTTTATACTGCCAGGACTTTAAATTTTTAACTCTAATATTCAATTTTTCTATACCTGAATTTAGAAACCCCCGATAATCTCTAAAATTATTATTTGATGCTTCAAAATTAATTAGTTTTTTTTCCAAATCTTCTTTTAAAAATTGCTCTACAAAAGCTTCAAATGCTACTTGTTCAACATATTGAATTTTTGCACCACCTTCTGTACAGTTATAAATTTGATTTAGCTGTTTTTCTTTAATGGTTAGTAAAACTTGTTCAATATTATGTTTCATAGCAATTAAATTCACATCAGAAAATATTTCATTTCCATCATAACCTATAATTTTTTTATAAAAATAATCTTCATTTAATTCCTTTTTTTCATTACGTACATTACCTTCCGCATGGGATAAACCATTCGTATAAGCCAAATCCTGACCAATCAATGCGACTGGTCCCGAAGTAATCAAAGAAGCAATCATAAGCGCATAGGAAGCTACTGTGACACCACCCTCAATCTTGTCTACATTTGGAAGAACCTCAGTTTTAAACGCTTCGCTTAATGGCTCAGAATACGCCGAGAAATAGAAACATGAACCGCTAAAATTACTTCGGATACCTTCTGTAGATTGAAGACCGTATATATAATGTATATGACTACCCTTTAATTTTTCATAATGTTGTAGATTCATTTGTCCACCGTCTACATTTACAATATAATCTGGTTTAATATCATTTTTCAATAATGTACCAATTGTTGAACCAGCGCAAATAATAATACATTTGTTCGCGATTTTCTTTAACAACGGGAGCTGTTTACTAAGTGAAGGGCCCCCAGCTGCAACTACAACCGGGCATGCATACTTGTCATATAATACTTTAATTGACAAATCATTCATCGCATACTTTAAATTATCTATAAGATTTCTGTACCATCCCCAAGAATTCACCATAATTGTATTGTAATTAATAATAATCGCTTTAATGGTTTCTGCTAGTACCTCCATCGTTTCTTCATGAATAAGTAAATCCACATTTTGATAGTTGATAGAGCAAACTACTTTAATATTTGAACTATCCTTATCATCTAATATAGCTGTAAGGTAAGCTTTTAATTGTTGCTGTCTCTTTTTATCTAAATAAAAAACATTTGCACTATCTTCTCGATCTATATTTATAAAAGGGTCTATTACAACAATCTTTTCATCTGCTTTCCTTTTTTCCTTCAACCTATCAACAATATAGCCTAACCCAAACCCATAAATAATATATGTCTTTCCTATTTCATATTGTTTCTCTATAAAGGAGTCTGCCTCTTTTAAGGGATTATACTTACTGTGTACATATATATTATTAATTTTCATTGTAGCTACTGACATTTTAGACGCTTCAATTAGAATATTCATTATATAACCTCCATTCTTTTATTAATTCTAGATACACTTCCTTTATATGCTCCCAAACTACATACCTTTCCTAATCAATTTCATAGAACCGTATTCTGAGTTTATAAAAAAACGACTTCCAAATGGAAGTCGTTTTTTTATGCTATCAATTATTGTAATAATTGAAGTACGCCTTGTGGTTGTTGGTTAGCTTGCGCTAGCATAGATTGAGCAGCTTGCATTAAGATGTTGTTCTTCGTGAAGCCCATCATCTCTTTCGCCATATCTGTATCACGGATACGAGATTCTGCAGCTGTTAAGTTTTCGCTAGATGCACCTAAGTTGTTGATAGTGTGCTCTAGACGGTTTTGCCATGCACCAAGTTGAGAACGTTGTACAGAAACGTTTTCTAAAGCAGTGTTAATTGTTGTAATAGCGGCATCTGCACCTGTTTGAGTAGATATGTTAACACCACTTACTCCAATTGTACCAGCGTCCATATTACCAATTGATACATTTAGAACTTGCCCTGCGTTCGCACCGATATGAATTACCTTACCAGTGAATGAACCATCTAATACGTTCATATTGTTGAACTGAGTAGTTGAAGCGATACGAGTAATTTCCGCTGTTAATTGAGTAATTTCATCTTGTAATTTTGAACGGTCAGTTGACTCGTTTGTATCTGTTGAAGATTGTACTGCTAATTCACGCATACGTTGTAAGATAGCGTGTGTTTCATTAAGAGCACCCTCAGCAGTTTGAATTAAAGAGATACCGTCTTGAGCGTTTTTAGAAGCCATGTCAAGACCACGGATTTGTCCGCGCATTTTTTCAGAGATAGCTAAACCAGCAGCGTCATCGCCAGCACGGTTGATTTTGTAACCTGAAGATAATTTCTCAAGGTTTTTAGAAGCTTGAGTGTTGTTGTAAGCTAGGTTACGGTGTGTGTTTAAAGCTGAAATGTTATGTTGAATTCTCATTTGGAATTCCTCCTTGAATGTGTGTTTTTTTATTCCACGTCCGTGTGGAATATTGTCGGTTTAGGTTGTATGTATGTACTTCCCTTACCCTACAATCTATATATCGTTAGTGGTTGGAAAAGTTTAATAGTTTTTTAAAAGTTTTTTTATTTTTTTATGTAATAGATTTGAAGTTTGTATTTACCATTAAGAAATAACTACTATTTTCTTTTTAACTGTTCTAAAAAGCTTGAATTTGAAGAAAGTGCTTCTTTATTTTGCGCTTGGATTGCTTCAAAAACTTCTGAGCGATGTACTTTTACAGTTTTTGGAGCAACAATACCAAGTTTGATTTGGTCACCATCAACTGCTAATATTTTTATTTCGATTTGATCGCCTATCATAATAGACTCATCTTTTTTACGAGAAAGTACTAGCATTATTTCGCACTTCCTTCCAATGGCAGCATTGGATAACGTAACGGGTAGGCTTTACTATCTTGGAGAACGATTTGCTTCCCACGTTTTTTTTCTATATTTAATATAACTGGTGCTAACAAGTTAATAGTAGAATCTTGGAATGTTTCCTTCATTGTTACAATGGCATATGTAAGAACATTTTCTTGTTTCTCAATTTGTAATTGCTCACGATCTTCTTCGCTAATGTCAAAGCTATAATCTTGTTTGAATGCAAATGGATAGGCAACAACAAAGCCAATTTCGACATGCTGAACAGATTGTAGTAATGCAAGAGGAAGGTCTGCATCGATTGGCAACAAAACAAATTCTCTTTCTTCCTCTAAGCCTAGTAGGCCATGTTCAAACATCAATATATCTTGATTAGCAATTTCAACTTCTCCTAAAAACTTTGTAGCAATTCTCATATTTTCCGCGCTCTCCTTTAAATGATGACATCGATGTCAACATCTGGTCTTTGTATCATTGTACCAGTTACTTTTCCTGGTGTGTATTCATGAATAGGTTTGTTCACTTTGGCGTCAATTACTGGTTCTCTTCGTTGAATATTGATATCTGTTGTACCTGGAGTGAAATTAATTTTGACGGATCCTACTGATGGTACAAATTTAACATTAAATTGCACACGGTGGGGACCGTGGTTTTGTTGAGCGATATTTTGAATTACTGCACGCCCTTGATCTTTCCCTGAATTCTCCATAATTTGTCGTCCTTCTCTTGCTCTTCGTGCCATTCCTTTTAGCGCCTCTTGTTTCCCTTTTTCAGCGTAATTTGCACTTGATTCTAAAGGACCGATCATTCCTATGTCTCTTCTTGCCTGTGAGGAGTCAATCTTCAAAACACTTCTCGTTGTATTTATATCTAAAATAGCGGCTGGCTGTTCAATATGCTGTGTCGCTTTTGGCTGTTCAATATGCTGCTGAGGTTTACCAATATGAAGATCAATTTTGGCATCGATTGTACGAATTTGTATTTGTGGTAGCCTCACAATACTAGCCCTCCTTTCAAGAAAAGCGTTTGAACAAGGTGTCCAAACGCCTAAATTATATTAACGGATAAAATCCACTAATGTTTGCTGAATTATTTTAGAACCTACTGAAAGTGCAGCCTGATGAATAGATTCATGTGTCACCATTTCAGTAATGGCCTTTGCATAGTCAACAGACTCATTATCTCTCAATTGCTTTGTTACGTTAACCTCACGTACACCCAAACGATTTTCCATCATTTCTACACGATTTTGCCGTGCCCCGATGTCTGCCTGTGCTTCTAAAACTTTATTATGCATGGCTGTAATATCATCATTTGTAGTAGATGAGGATACTCCACCTAGCATGCTAGCAATTTCTTCACCTGTTTTTGTTGGATCGCCTAATAAATCCGAAATTTTCCCCATCATATCATCTATATTATTAAATAGATCTTTCCCTGGGGTATTCACAGAAAGCTGGATACCATCATATATTTCTACTTTTACACTCTCTTGATTAGTATTTGGGTTTATGGCACCCCCTATAAATAAAGGCTCGTTAGTTCTAGTTCCACTAAATATGTAACTACCACCAATATTCGTATTTCCTACATCTTGTAATTGTTGGCGAATTTGGTCAATTTCGCTTTTAACTTTTTCACGTTCTTCAGGGGTATTTGTGTCAGTGGCTGCTTGAATAACTAATTCGCGAACTCGCTTCATTTGTTCGCCAACCTGATTTAGAGATTCATCTGTCGAATCTAACCAGCTTCCTGCCGTAATCATATTGCGAGTATATTGTTCTACTTTAGCTAAATCTCGACGATAGCCCATACCTTTTACTGCTATAACTGGGTCATCAGATGGACGAGTGATCTTTGAACCAGAATTGATTTGATCTTGGAGCTTGGACATTTTACCATAGCTGTTATTTAAATTGCGTAGCATGTTACTTGATAGCATTGATTGTGTTACACGCATCTTGTAAAAAACCTCCTTCTTATCAGTTGGAGAAAGTTGTCTCCAATAACTTAACTACTAATTATTCTTTTCTATCGTTATAAACCAACACGGCCCATACCGTTAATAATTTTATCCAATGTTTCATCGACAACCGTAATCATACGTGCATTTGCATTATACGCCTGTTGGAAAGTAATCATATTTGTCATTTCTTCATCTAACGAAACAGCGCTTACAGAATCACGGCTTTTGAACACCATTTGAAGTTGGGATTCTGACGAGGCTGCTATACGTAATGCTTCTTCACCATCTACACCAACTTTTCCGATAATCGCTTGATAGAATGATTGTAAGCTTGCATTATCTATATCTGCATATAATTTATGTTGCATATTGGCAAGCTCGTAAGCATTTTTACCATTTCCTTCTTCTGTTGGGTCAGATGAAGCAGCTAATAGGTTAGGATTTTTAGAGATATCTTCATTAACCTTAATTCCACCAGCACCAGTTCCTTCAAAGAAAACGCCGCCCGGTTTCGAAGCATTGGTGATGTTTCCATTCGCATCTTTTTCTTCAAGGGTATAACCTTTTGCATGCTGCGCATTGAATTCTTTAATAAATGCATTGGCTAATTGATCTAATTTTTGTAAGGTTTCTGGGTAGTATCCTTTAATATCGCCACCCGTACTTTGATAACCAAACGAATTAATAAGTGAAAGTAATTTCCCTTTTGATGCTTCAAAGTCTTGCTGTTTAATGGCTGTTTGTGTACTAGTGACAGCACCTGCTTCGTGCGCATCTAAAGATTCCAATCCTGTTAATTGTAATTCAGAGAAAGAATTTGTAATATCGTCGCCTGTCACCTTCGTACCATTTGTACCCATTGCTGTAAATTGAGCGAAATCTTTACCGTTTACTAGATCTCTGACAACACCATCTGCGCCTTTAAATGTAATTTTTAAGCTACCCTCTGCAACCTCTGATGCTAAACCACCAGAAGGGATACGTTCAATTGATACTGGTATATATTCATTTAATTTATCAACTAGAGTATCACGAACATCATATAAATCATTTGGTACATGTCCACTAGGTTCAACCTCTTGAATCTGCTTATTTACAGCAGCAATCTGTTTTAGGATGGTATTAATTTGAGTTGTTGAAACATTAAGTTCATTCCCAAGATTGCCTTGAATCATTTTTAATTGTTTATCAAGGTAATTAAAAGATTCAGCTAAGTGCTCCGCACGACTAATGGCTACTCGACGTGAAGCACCATCTGCAGGCTTTGTCGCAACATCTTGAAGTCCCTTCCAGAACTGTTCGAAAGCTTTATCTAAACCAAATTCTGAAGGTTCATTCATAACATCCTCCATTTGGGCAATAGCATTTGTTCTAGATTCCCAATAACCTAACTTATTCGTCTCTTGACGATATTGACGGTCAATAAATTCACTGCGAATACGTTGGATTGAACTTGCTTCAACCCCAGTACCAAGATGTCCTGGATAAGTAGGTTGGTTTAAGCCTGCTGTTGGAAAACCTGGTGTTGCCTGCATGTTTACTCGTTGGCGAGAGTAACCTAAAGTGTTTGCATTAGAAATATTATGTCCTGTTGTATATAAAGCTGTTTGTTGAGTGAAGAGGCCTCGTTTACTTGCTTCTAGACCCATAAATGTTGAGCGCATGTTTCTTCCTCCCTTATTAGGCTTGTGAATCAAAATATGATTTTTTAGCTATATCATTTGTGCCGTGAACCTCTTTGCTAGAGTAGTTCATTTGCTCTGTGCGAGGTCTTACTGCATCTAATGTTAGGTTGACGATTTGTAGTGATTGGAAAACGAGTTTTTGATTTAAGTCGTTTTGGTTTCGTAAGTCGTTGATAATTTGCATTAAACGCTCGCGAACTGCTGATAGTGTTGCTTTGTCAGTTTGTTGTTCAGCAGCCTCGATGACATCCGCAACAGTCGTTTTGTCAGTTGAAGCAAGTCCCTTTGCTTCAAGGTAGTCCGTTACCTGTTTCTGACGCTGTTGTTCGAGCTTATCGATGGCCGCTACGTGTGCCTGCTCATCCTTGAGCAATTGGTCTAGCGCTTCGATATCGCCAGCTTTAATGATTTCTGTTTTTTTTAAGGCTAGTTCAAGTAAGCTTTTATGCATTCTCTCTAGCATCGTTAATGTAGAATTAATCGCTTCTATAGACATATCGCTAAACACCCTTTCTGCTATTCCCTAGAAACGATAATATTTCAGCATATCCTCTGCTACTTTACGAGCATCTACTTTGTATTCGCCAGAATCAATGTCTTTTTTCAGCTGTTGTACGCGGTCAGCTCGCTCTGTACTGTATGTTGAAACGCTTTTCATGTCTTGAGCAGCTTTGGAAATCTCAATTTTATCGGCAAAAGATGTTTTGTTTGTATCGGATTTGACATTGCGTACTTGGTTTTTATAGGCGTTCACTGCATTAATTCCATAAGATGTAATTTTCATTTTGAAACCCCCCATCTAAAAATCTTATCTTACTATTATTTCGGATTGTCTCACATAATGTTAAGTTTTCACATATAAAAAAGTGTGCTAATTTTGTTTAAAATTAACACACCTTCAATTATTAACGTTTTCGGTCTGCGTGATATGTGACACGGTCGCGTTGCTCAACACTATCCCGGAATTCCTTAGCCGCTTCAAAAGTACGTAAATCGGCTTTTAATTCATCCTGGCATTTTGTGCAAAGCTTGCCTATTGTCGTCAGATGCCCACAGTTATCACATGGATAGCCTAAGTTAGGAAACATCGCTGGTTGCAAGCGACCTTTACGAACCCATCTGTATAATAGCTCTTCTTCTGCTCCCGTTGCCTCTACAATTCGCTCCACTGTTGCAGCACGGTTTTCACGTTTACGAAGGAAGCGATATACGATCTGATACAGTTCTTCTTCTGATTGTGCACATTTATGACAAACTTCCCGTACCCCTGTATAATTAAAAAATTCATTACATTTTGGACAATTTCGAACCTCTGCCATCCATTTTTTCCTCCTCTAACAAAATATCTTATCTACGCATACTAAACTCATATCTATTATACATAATACATTGGAAAATTCATCCTTCAATTAATGTGAAGTATCGGACATTTTTTGCACCTGCTTGCATTAAAACATCTGCAGCATGCTGTAATGTGGTTCCTGTAGTTTTTATATCGTCAAATAGAAGGTAATCTTTATGTTCTACATTTGCGCCCGCTTTTAAGCGAAATAGAGGAGCTGCACATAAGCGCTGTTCTCTATTTTTGGAGCCTTGTGTTTCTGTTGTTGTCTTTTCGAGCAGCTGTATATATGGTATATCAGCTACCTTTAATAATTCATTAGTATGCGAGAAAGTGCGCTCTTGTTGTTTGATGGGATGCATGGGGATTGGTAGAATGATCGCCTTTTCTTTATTGAAACGAGCATACAGCTCCTGCCGAAATACTTTGGCCAGAGCTACATCTTGTAGGAATTTGAACTGGTGTAAATAATCTTTCATGGCCACATTATATTGATAGAGTGCAGTAGCTGACTGTGAATGTTCAAAGCGAGCAGTGCATCTTGTACATATAGTTGGAGTAAATTGCTTTATTAATAGCGTTTTCCAAGTAACTGAAGTTTTCAATAGCTGTGAGCACAATAAGCAATGCGATTCCGTTTTTTTCATTCGGAAAATCCTTCCTTATTATAAAAGAGGATTTTTGCACATGCCTCGTCCATCTCTGTCGTGATGCCATGGTGAAAGAATACGATGTCCCCATTAGGATATTGACTATTTCGTCCAACCCGTCCAGCAATTTGAATTAGTGCGCTTGCGGTAAATATAGAGGATTCTGCACCAATAACTGCCACCTGCACATTACTAATGGTAATACCTCTCTCTAATATGGTGGTCGTTAAAAGTCCGGGTACTTCATTATTTCGGAGCATCCCTACTTTCTCTTTCCGGTCCGGATCTTCTGCATGCACAGCTAGTATGTTTTCATTTACTAGCTGAAATAGAGGCGCTGCTTTATGCATGAGGGCGATTGTAGGGAAAAATAGTAAGAATGGTTCCTTTCGTTCAAGGCGTTCTTCTGTCCATTTTATTAACTTCTTAGGGATTTTTCCTTGTTTGAAGCTTTTATTGTAGCCCCATAAAGCACGAAACTGAGGGACTGGTAATGGATGATTGTGAAAGCGTTTGGGGATGAATGAATAGCTTTCTTGTTGGAAAGCATTGCGTAATTTGTGTGATGGCGTTGCGGTAACAAATACGATAGGTGCCTCTTCCTTTTTGGCCTTTTCCACTGCTCTTTGTAGAGTTTCATCAATAGTATACGGAAAAGCATCAGCCTCATCTACGATCATAACATCAAAGGCGCTCTCAAATCGGTAGAGCTGATGAGTTGTGGCAATAATAAGCTGGGCATAAGCATTCTGCTTCGTTACACCACCATATAATGCATGAATAACTGTCTTAGGGAATACTTGTTGAAAGCGTGGATATAGCTCTAATACTACATCAGTGCGTGGTGTAGCAATACAAACACGTAAACCCCGCTTTAATGCACCATGAACAGTTGGAAAAAGCAACTCAGTTTTTCCTGCCCCACATACAGCATGAATAAGATGGGAGCGTTTCGCTTGTACACTTGCTAGCATCTCACTTGCAGCCTGCTGCTGGAGTTTAGTCAACTGCCCTCCCCACTTTAATGTATGCTTTCTCATTTTGATTACTTGAGGGCCTGTCCAAATCATCAACTGCGCACAGCTACTCACCCTGCCCATTCGAATACAATGTCGACAATATAAACATTGCTGCTGACATTTTGAACATTCGAATATCGTGAATAAATGTGGGTCTATATTGTGGCAACGATTGCATTTTATGATTGGCTTCATTTGAATTCCCTCTATTATATGGAGGTAATTTCGCTTCATTGCTTCTTCGATATCTGCAGTTAAAAATGGAGAATGGTTTTTTAACCAAATTCGCCCCTCATGAAAATCACGTAAAGCTGGTGGCAACAGCCAACCTTTGTATCTCAAGATGAACTCTCCCTTCATGGAAAAAAGCCTCTACTGTTGAGTAGAGACTTTCATCGGTTACGTTTATTTTTTTGTCCAACCTAAGCCCATTGATCCTTCTCCTAAATGAGTACCAATAACAGGACCAAAATAGCTTAATTTAAAGTTGACGTGCGGGTAAGTTGCAGCTAATTGTTCTAGCCATTCTTGCGCTTCTACTGGGCAATTGCCGTGAATGACCACAGCATCCATAGCATTATACTTTTTAGCATCCTCAGCTAACAGTTCCTCCGCACGCTTTAAAGCTTTTTTACGTGTTCGGATTTTTTCAAAAGGTACTATTACCTTGTCCACAAAATGAAGGACTGGCTTCACCTGTAAAAGGCCACCGATTAAGGCTGCCGCAGAAGATAAACGCCCACCACGTTGTAAATGTGCTAAGTCGTCTACAATGAAGTAAGCACGAATATACTGCTGCATGTCCGCTAATGCTGCAAGTATTTCTTTGGCTGAATAGCCCTCTTTCGCCATTTCAGCTGCTCTTAAAACGTAAAAGCCTTGAACAGCACAGGATATTTCACTGTCAAAGGCATACACATCAATACCTTCCACCATCTCCCCTGCCTGCACTGCGCCTTGATATGTTCCACTAATTCCACTCGATAAATGGATGGAAATAACCTCATCATAATCCTTTGCTAGCTCATCGAAAAGAGCGACAAATTCTCCAATTGGAGGCTGTGTTGTTTTGGGGAATTCTTTGGCACCACGCACCTTATCATAAAATTCCGATGCTGTGATATCTACTTCTTCTGCAAATAATTGGCCTGAGATATTAACACTTAAAGGTATCATATGAATGTTAAAGCGTGCACGTTCCTCAGCCGTAATATATGCAGTACTATCTGTTACGATTGCCGTCCTCATCTATGTCCACTCTCCTATGATTCATAGTTTACAATCTATTTCATCTTGGTGCAATTGTTGTTGGGTTTCTCACATATTTAGAATAAAAACAAAAAAGAAATGAATGTGATGAAGGACGAACGTATATTTTACGTTTTGGTCATTCGACAATGAGCTAGTAGCAAACTAGCCTCCATTTCACATTCATTTCCTATGTATAGTAGGCGTATCTTCACTCAATTATATATTGAATGAAGATCGCTCCTCTTAATTGCCTGTACTTGACTGTGAGTCATCACCAATATAAAAGACGCTTGTTACTTTCCAATCATCATCTTCTTTGACAAAGACCGTTACCTGTCGTCCTGCGCTTTCATGCTCGACATTTGTTTCGAGTTGAAGAGAATGCATTTTCATGTTGGCAAATACTTGAGCTTCTTCTGGCTCGTATTTGGCAATCGTTACATTTTCGACATCACGCTTTATATCAAATTGATCGAACACTTCTGTTGCATATGTTTTTTCTTCATCGTATTTAAAACCCTTTGGATTTTTCGAAATTGTTTTCATATAGCGGTCGATTTCTTCCGCATTTAGGGCTGCAATATACTCTTCGAAAGAAGCTAAAATAGCTTTTTCATCTGTTGCTGGTACGTTTTCTGCTTTTTCTACATTACCGCCCATCATCTCAAAGCCAACGGTACCATCCTCTATTACCTTTTCTCGATCGTCGTCACTAATCTTTTCTTCTTTATTACCACATGCAGTTAAAGTGAATACAAATAAAATTAAAACTGCTAGAAAACTTTTCTTTAACATCACAAAACCTCCCGCGCATATTGTAGCATATAAATGCTGTCGTAGGAATTTTGTTGTGCTTTCTCAACATTTAGGTGCTACATCTTCCTTATGACGCATTCGGCAGTAAAATGTTGCATGATCTGACAGTTTCCATATTTAATACCTAGTAACAGGACGAAAGAGCAATGTTACAAATTTGTGAAAGGCGAATCACTACCTTCAACAGGCAATTCAAATAGTTACTAAAAAACAATAAAAAACTGTTTTAAAAACTACTTCTATACAAAGTAGCTTTTAAAAACAGTTTTAACAATTATCGTACTTCAACCCAACCATTTTTAATGGCTGTTACAACGGCTTGTGTACGGTCATTCACATTCATTTTTTGTAAGATGCTTGATACATGGTTTTTAACTGTTTTTTCTGAGATAAACAGTGTCTCACCAATTGTACGGTTTGATTGACCATCTGTTAATAGCTGTAATACTTCACATTCACGTTTCGTTAATAAATGGAATGGACGGCGAATTTCCGTTTGGTGGAAGTTACCTTTATTTTCATGTTCTGAAAGTCTTTTGAACTCTGCCACTAAATTTTTCGTTACTTTTGGATGTAAGTAAGACCCGCCGTTTGCAACAACTTTTATAGCCTCCACGATTTCATCTGCATCCATTTCTTTTAACATATAGCCAAGAGCGCCTGATTTTAATGCATGTGTCACATATGTTTCATCATCATGGATGGACAGCATAATGACCTTCGCATCTGGAAATTCATTAATTAACTCCGATGTTGCTTCTACGCCATTTTTCCCTGGCATGTTAATATCCATCAGTACTACATCTGGTTCGTTTTCAGCATATAACGTCACCACATCTGTACCATCGTCACCTTCTGCTACTACGTCAAACGTATCTTCAAAATCTAAAATACGTTTTACTCCTTCGCGGAATAGCTGGTGATCGTCTACAATAATAATCTTTGTCATTTGTCTTTACCCCCTAAATTTCTGCAACAGTTACTTTACTTCTAACGGAATTTTAAATAACACCGTTGTACCTCGGTTGATTTCACTAGTAATAGTAATTGTACCATTTAAAATTTCAATTCGTTCTTTCATTCCTAAAATCCCAAAGGAATGGTCTTTCACTACTTGTTGGTCAAAGCCTATACCATCATCTTTAACAACAATATTAACAGCATCTTTTAACCACTCAAGCTTTACCCAAATGTCTTTACATTTTCCATGCTTCATGGCATTTGTTACGCACTCTTGCACTAGACGGAAAATGGATACTTCATAATTGGAAGGTATACGTTTTTCTGTACTTCTCGATTGGAAATGAATGTCGACACCTGGATTATATTCAGTGACTGTTGATAAATACTTCTTTAATGTCGGAATAATTCCCAAATCATCAAGTGCCATTGGTCGTAGATCATAAATAATACGTCGCACCTCAGATAATGCGTTTCGCACCGTTTTCTTTAAATCAGCAATTTCTGCTAATGCATTTTCTATGCCTTTTTCACGATACGTTCTATCTATTAAATCAGTGCGCATTAGTACATTTGCAAGCATTTGAGCAGGTCCATCATGAATCTCTCTAGACAAACGCTTACGCTCCTCTTCTTGAGCTGCAATAATACGTATCCCAAAATCTTGCTTCATTTTTGCTTGTTCAAGCGCTAAACCAACATTTTTTAAATCTGAAGTTAAGTAATTCAAAACGACATTTACCTGATTGACAATATGATCAGCACGTTCAATCGTATCGAGTAATCCTCTTAATCTTCTCTCTAGATCATCTCTTTTATCGCGTAGCTGTTTTTCTTGCGTTCTAATAACGGAGAGCTTTACTTGAAAATCATGTGCAGTTTCATATGCTTCTCTAACTTGTTCTTCGGTATAATTATCAAAAGCTTTACTTACTAAGACAAGTCTTTGTTTAGCAAGCTGCGTACTTTTTTCCAATGCATCGCCTTCATCAATTACAATTGATATTTGTTTTCGAACAATTTCTAGCTCTTTTTGCATATCTTCAAAGCTTCTACGGCTTTGTTCGCTTATAATAAAGATATCATCCTTCGAGCTCATGATTGTATCTAACATTCGATTAAAAATGTCATCAAGCGACTTTAAATCGAAGGTATCATTTGAAAACATACTATACTCCCCAGTCTAATGTCTTATGATTACTTACTATTTTAATAGACCAAATTCTTATATTCCATAGTCTACACCTATTATAGCATTACCATGCTAAAATTTAATGCTTTTTCTTTACGAAAATTATAGAATAGAACTCTAGTTAAAAGGAGATTGATACGGATGAGAGAAAACTATTTAACAGTAAAAGGATATGGTGAAAGCGAAATTGTTATTTCTAAATCCCGCTTTCTCACTTATATAGAACGTGCAGAAACGGAAGAGGATGCAATTTCTTTTATAGATCGTATAAAAAAAATGCATCACAACGCAACACATAATTGCTCAGCCTATATAATCGGCGAACATGATAACATTCAAAAAGCGAATGATGACGGGGAACCTAGCGGTACGGCTGGCGTCCCTATGTTAGAGGTCTTAAAAAAACAAGGCCTAAAAGATACGGTCGTCGTTGTGACTCGCTATTTTGGAGGGATTAAACTCGGCGGTGGCGGTCTTATACGTGCATACGGAAAAGCAACAACAGAAGGTCTTATTGCCGCGCAAGTAGTTGAGCGCAAGCTTCATCATTTCATGAAAGTTGCCATTGATTACACATGGCTCGGGAAAGTTGAAAACGAAGTAAGAGGTTCGTCCTATTCGTTAGAGGACATCCGTTATTTAGAGGGTGTCGAAATCATCGTCTCTGTGCTAAAAGAAGAAGAGGAACAGTTCCGAAGCTGGATGACAGAAATCACGAATGGACAAGCATCCATCACATTCGAAGATGCTCAATTTATAGAATTTATTGTCAAATAAATAGTTTTAATTGTCGAAACTAAATATGCATAGTATAATTTTTTTGTTAGGCTATTTTTATGGACCACACGTTTACTTCTTTAGTAATTGAATAAAATTTAGCTTTATTGCATTATTATTCCTAATAATAAGAGGAGAATATATCCATTATGAAAAAAAGATCTGTTAATAAGTTCAAAAAGAGATCTTCTAAAGCTTCCTTAATTATAAAAGTTACACTACTCCTAGTTGCTAGCTTAGTGATTTGTGTTACTGCTTATGGTGTTTACCTTACAAAACAGGTAGAGCATGCGGCAAACTCAGCCCATGAAGTATTAGAAGGTCGGGAAGTTTCTAAGCTCCGTGAGGAAAAAGTAGAACCGGTACATGATAATGTTTCTATTTTATTTGTCGGAGTTGATGATAGTGATAATCGCGGACAAGGTTCAGATCATTCACGTTCGGATGCGCTTATTTTAGCAACGTTAAATAATAAAACACATACCATTAAAATGTTAAGTATCCCTCGTGATTCTTACGTTTATATTCCTAAAGTAGGCTATAAAGATAAAATTACTCATGCCCACGCGATGGGTGGAACGCTTACTACTATAGAAACAGTAGAACAATTATTCGATATCCCAATCGACTACTATGTACGTATGAACTTCAATGCCTTCATTGATGTTGTCGATGCTTTAGGCGGTGTTGAGGCAGAAGTACCGTATGCCCTACACGAATTAGACGAATTTGATAAGTTTACAATCAATTTACAGCCAGGACTACAGCATTTAAATGGTAGTGAGGCACTGGCCCTTGCAAGAACACGTAAACAAGATAGCGATATCGAACGAGGTAAACGTCAACAGGAAATTCTTTCAGCTATAATTAAAAAAGTAGCATCTGTTGGTTCCATCACAAAGTATGATGATGTGATTAAAGCACTTGGTGATAATATGAAAACAGATATGACATTTACTGAAATGAAATCCTTCTTGTCATACTTATCAAAAGGCGCCCCACGTATCGACACTTTAAATTTGGAAGGTACAGATGATATGTCTACTGGTATTTATTATTATCAGCTAAATCAGGATTCTGTGGAAGAAACAAAGGAAATATTTAAAAACCACCTTGGCCGAAATGAAGAATCATCAAGCCTAACATCAAGTGGTAGCAACAATACAGGAACTGATAGTGCTGCTAGCGATGAAAATTCAGTTGTAGAATAATCAGTTCGTATAACAATAAGACCCTTCAGATCATAGACAAAATTTTGTCTATGATCTTTTTTTACTTCTAGCCAAGGCCATTTTTAGTATAAGTCTCCTGCTCTTTTCCATACACCCTAACGACCATACGAGCAGCTTTAGCGTTGTTGTTTCTTTTCCCTCTAATCCGTTACTTCAAACAGCTATCAGTAAGTATTAATAATCAATAAACCTCCATAATAAAATTTCAGAAGCCAATGATGGAAAAACATAACACCAAATGCATTGCGTATCAACGGTTTACCCAGGCAAAAGCTATCGAGAAGTTCTCTCGTCTCTTTCATATGGCTCTCAAATCAAATATTAACTTCAACCATAGTCCTTTTAAGCTACCTGCTATGCTCCCAGTCTAAGTTCTGGACTGAGGCTTAAATTTTCATTGTTAAAAGAAAAAATACTAAAGGCACACTCAAAAAATTAAGTGTGCCTTTAGTATTTAGTATTATTTCATAAAGCCTTATTTACTGAAACTCCGTACAAAATTTAATAATGGTTTGTAGTTTTTACCAGCAAGCCCGATAATTTCTACAAATATTTCAATGGCTGTTAGGATGACAGCGACAAGTAAAATTGCTCCCCATACTTTTGCCATCGAGAAAATAATAGCGGCTAATCCAAACATCACGGCAATTCCGTAAATAAGAAGTACAGTTTGACGATGTGTGAAACCCATATCCAGTAAACGATGGTGTAAGTGGGATTTATCTGGATCAGACCATTTCTTCTTCATACGGACACGACGAACAATCGCAAAGAACGTATCAGAAATCGGTACACCAAGAATAATAATTGGGATGATTAAAGAAACGAACGTAACATTTTTAAAACCAAGTAGCGCTAGCACAGAAATCATAAATCCAAGGAATAATGCTCCTGTATCACCCATAAAAATTTTGGCTGGGTGGAAGTTATAAAATAAAAAGCCAAGTGAAGCTACAGCTAAAATGGCTGCTATAGCTAAAACAAACATATTACTCATAATAAATGCCATGACTGCTAATGTAATCAGCGCTATCGTGGAGACACCAGCCGCTAAACCATCTAAGCCATCAATTAAATTTACAGCATTTGTTATTCCGACAATCCAAATGATTGTTAATGGGATACTTAGTAAACCAAAATCTAATGTCCCTAAAAACGGTAAGTTTACCATATCAATTTGAATGCCGCCTACAAAAACAATAATGAGTGCCGCACCTAGCTGACCAAGCATTTTTGCTTTAGCAGAAATCTCACGCATATCGTCAACAACGCCTGTCGCAACTATAATACAAGCACCAATAATAATCGCTATTAAATAATCGCTATTGCCATTTTTAGTTTGAATTAAATAAGAATATAAAATTGTTACACCAATTATAAATGCAAGGAAAATCGCCAAACCACCGAGTCTTGGCATAATTCGAGCATGTACTTTTCGATAGTTTGGTGCATCCACTGCACCTATTCTAAACGCTAAACGTTTCACTAATGGAGTTAACAAAATGGATGCAACAAATGCTGCTATTAAAGACACGTAAATCATGTCTCTCCTCCTCAAAAAAATAATCTACATTGAAATCCAAATTGATTATAGCACGAACAAGCATTGAAATATACTTTTTCTAAACATTTTCCACGATTTCACAAATATTTTGTACATTTTAGCATTAATAGATTCCTATATAGTCAATTGTAGTCACCTTAAGTAAAATTTGATAGAATAATGGTGTGTCTAGCATTTAGACAACATTAAAGGAGCGTATATTTCATGTTCTCAATTTTCAAAAGTAACAAAGAGCAAACAAGTGCTCGTCAATTAAAACGCTACTACAAAATAGTAGATCAAATTAATAATCTTGAAGAAAAGTATGTTGATAAGTCAGATGCTGAATTAAGAGAGATGACTTTTATTTTCAAAAATCAATTGGAACAAGGTGAGCCTATTACATCGATCATCCCAGACGCATTTGCTGTTGTACGCGAAGCCTCAAAGCGTGTATTAGGAATGCGTCATTTTGATGTGCAGCTTATCGGTGGTTTAGTGTTAACAGAAGGCAATATTGCTGAAATGCCTACAGGTGAAGGTAAAACACTAGTTGCCTCCCTTCCCTCTTATGTACGTGCATTAGAAGGTAAAGGCGTTCATGTCATCACCGTCAATGATTACCTAGCAAAACGTGACTTTGAGCTTGTTGGTCAAATTCATCGTTTCCTTGGCCTAACTGTTGGTTTAAATATTCCGATGATGGAAGCTGATGAGAAAAAAGAAGCCTATAATGCAGATATCACATACGGTGTGGGTACTGAATTTGGTTTCGACTATCTACGTGACAATATGGCCTATAGCTTAGCAGATAAAGTACAACGTCCTTATCATTTCGCTATTATTGATGAAGTGGATAGTGTATTAATCGATGAAGCTAAAACACCATTAATTATTGCTGGTAAGATGCCTTCAAATGATGAATTACATCGCATCGCTGCAATGGTAGCTAAACGTTTCAAGAAAGATGAAGATTATGATTTTGATGATGAAACAAAAGCTACTTCCCTTACGGATAAAGGTATTGAAAAGGTTGAAGCTGCTTTCAATGTTGATAATCTGTATGATTTAGAACATCAAACACTTTTCCACTACGTCATCCAAGCTGTTCGCGCACATGTAATGTTCGAACGCGATGTAGATTATATTGTCAAAGATGACAAAATTGAGCTTGTCGATATGTTTACAGGTCGTATATTAGAAGGCCGCTCACTTTCTGACGGTTTACACCAAGCAATTGAAGCTAAAGAGGGCGTTACGATTACGGATGAAAATAAATCAATGGCACAGGTCACAATTCAGAACTATTTCCGTATGTATCCGAAGCTTTCAGGGATGACGGGTACAGCAAAAACACAGGAAAAAGAAATCCGAGAAGTGTACGGCATGGAAGTTATACAAATCCCAACCAACCGTCCTCGTCAGCGCGTCGATCAGCCTGATATTATTTTTAGCACACAAGAGGCAAAATATAAGTATGTGGCTGCTGAAGCTAAAAAACGTCATGATAAAGGACAACCCATCTTAATTGGTACAACATCGATCTTACAGTCTGAAACAGTCGCTGAGCATTTGAAAAAGGAAAAGTTAACATTCCAATTATTAAATGCCAAAACCGTTGAGCAAGAGGTTGAGCTTATTTCACAAGCAGGTCAAAAAGGGCGTATTACAGTAGCGACAAATATGGCCGGTCGTGGTACCGATATCATGCTAGGCGATGATGTTCACGAACTTGGTGGATTATATGTCATTGGTACGGAAAAGCATGAAAGTCGTCGTGTAGATAATCAACTTCGTGGTCGTTCTGGTCGCCAAGGAGACGTAGGCGAAAGCCGCTTCATTCTCTCTATTGAAGATGATATGTTCCGCCGCTATGCAAAAGAAGAAGTTGAAAAATTCTCTGCTAAAATGGTTGTGGATGAACAAGGCATTATTCAAAATAAAGAGGTGCAGGAGCTAATAGACCGTACTCAGCGTATTGTCGAAGGATCTCAATATGGCATGCGTGAATATAACTTAAAGTTAGATGATGTCATTAATGATCAACGTACTGTGCTTTACGGACTGCGAGATAAAATTTTAGCTGGGGAAGATTTGTTAGAACAATTAAAACAAATGTTATATGAAACAGTGGACTTTGCCGTACGTGACGCAACTCCAGATGATATACCTTCATTCGAGTGGGACTATGATGGTATAGAGACAAGTCTAAATAGCCTCTTCCTAACTCCTATTTCAGTTGATAGAGAAGTTGGAAAGGTTATACCTATCTTAGATTCACTACAGAAACCTGTGGATGCATTAACAGCAAAAATGGACATTTTTGCCGAGAATGATCAAGTTATTAGTATTATTCCACAAATCATGCTAAGCAACATAGACAACGGATGGATCAGACATTTAGAAGCAATGAGCCACCTAAAAGAAGGTATTGGCCTTCGTCATTATCAACAAGAGGATCCTATGCGTATTTATCAACGTGAAGGCTTAGAGTTATTCGCTAAAAACTTCCAAGCTTTACGTCGTTCTATCATTATAGAAATAATAGGATACATGAAAACAATTGAAGAGCAACAGGAGGAAAAATAATGGGCTTATTTTCGTTCTTTAAAAAATCAGATAAAGTAGTTCAAGAAAACACAATCGATTCAGCAGATTTACTAGGAAGTACGGTTACAAATAATGGCAACGCTGAGATAGTTGAAACAAAACTTTCGTTCCACCCAGATTGGGTTGTCCCTCAAGAGCAACAATACATTTTTAATTTTCTTGCAAATGAACTAGAGCCGTTGAAACCCAATCAACTATCACTTTCTTCAATTAGTATTGAAGAGGATCGCTCTGGTAAATGGCAAGTGCGTGCATTTTTCCGGTCTTCTCTTTCTGAAGCAATTGAGCTTGGAGAGATCGAACTATTTATTATGGATAAAAACGATAAGCTTGTAGCTTCTAAAAAATTCGACTTTAAAGCTCTTGGAACAATCCCTGCTAAAAGTGCTCGTCCATGGGTATTCGAATTTGAAAAATCAGTTATTCAAGTAGATGAAGTACCAGAAGAAGGCTGGAAACTGGCTTTCAATCTTGTATCCTTACGCGAACATCAGTTAGAACTTGATTCTACATGGGAAGAACAGCTACCAGCCGAACAAAAAGAAGAGCTTGCCAAGATCGTTAAAACTTTACCGAAATTAGGCGACACAGAAGTAAACTTTACTGGTTTGCAAGCTAAATTTATGAATAATGGTAGTTTAAACGTCTCTATCTTTATTCGAAATGGACACAATAAAGCTATAAATTTGGAGCAACTGCCTCTTGAAATTATTGACGCTAGAGGAAAACAAATCGCAAAAGGTTCCTTTAAAATGGATCCTATTTTAACCGTCCAACCTAATTCAACAAAACCTTGGACATTTATTTTCCCCACTGAGTTAGTAAATCCAAAAGGCGCGGATCTTTCCCGTTGGACAGCACGTGTAACCCAATAATAAAAAGCCCCTTCTCTAAAAGAGGGGGCTTTTTCAATTTCTCACTAAACAAGCGATCTGCCTTAGCAAAAATTGCTTGTTTTTTATTTCACACTTTCAAACCGTTTATAGGCTACTAGTTTAGATGACCAGTATGGATACGTAACATCTGAAATTTCTACACCATCTGTACCCGCATGGACAAATTTATTATCCCCCAGGTAAATACCCATATGAGAAATGCCTTCTTTATACGTGTTCTCGAAGAATACTAAATCGCCAGGCACTGGAATTTGTACAGATGTAGTATTGCCATTATAATATCCTTCACTACTTGCTCTGCCTATTTTTAAACCGCCCTGATTAAAGGCATAGAAAATAAAGCCACTGCAGTCAAGGCCTACAGGAGTATTTCCTCCATATAGATATGGGGTACCAACCAATGTCTGGGCTACTTCTACTGTTTTCTTATAAATAGCTTGTCCATTAGTTGTAGGATCATTTGTTGTTACTTTTGATGGTGTACCCGCATCTGAAGTCACATTATTATGTATCGAATCGCCCTCGGGAATGACTGCGCCTGGAGACACTTTTAACACTTGTCCAATAAAAATTGTGTCTTTCTCAAGCTTATTCCAATTCATAATATCCTTAATTGTCACATTATATTGCTTAGCAATTTTCGATAATGTATCCCCTTTCGCTACCGTATGAGAAGTAGTTGTTGGCTTTGTGGATGTTGATGGGACTGAAGGCTTTTTACTATCACTCGTTGCTTGCTTTTGAATTTCAAGCTGTTGAGCTACATAAATCGTATCTTTCGATAGATTATTCCATTTCATAATCTCTGAAATCGTTACTTGATGATTTTGGGCGATTTTAGATAAAGTATCGCCTTTTTGTACAGTATAAGTCGCAGCCTCTGCAGTTTGTAGAGTTAAAAATGAAGTGGCTAAAGTGCTTAAAACAAGAATTCTCCATTTTTTTGTTTTTTGCATACCAAAGTGCCTCCGTTCGTGCTAGAATATTTCCTTGTGTGTCTATCATACTAGATAATTATAGTATGAAAAATCGGAAATACTGACTATTTTTCAAACATTTTATCAAACTTATAGAAAACGACGAAATCCGACTATATTACAATAGTATATTCATTGCAAGATTTTGGTTCCTATGATAACATACACATCTGTATTTAAAATTTTTAGAAAGTTTTAGCTTTTCAATCTTAAAGGAGTTTTTATACTTATGAAAAACATCATGCATTTCATCAAAGGAAATTTAGCAGTAGGATTACTACTATTTGCCTTATTCTTGGGTGCTGGGAATATTATTTTTCCACCGTTATTAGGTCAGCAGGCAGGTGAAAATATCACAGTAGCCATGATTGGTTTCCTTATAACAGGTGTCGGTTTACCACTATTAGCTATCGTTGCTGTCGCAAAAGCAGGAGGCGATTTACAACTACTCGCCAATCGTGTGAGTCCCGCTTTTGGTATACTCTTTACATCTATTGTATATTTAGCAATTGGACCATTCTTTGCCGTACCACGAACTGGATCAGTGTCCTATGAAATTGGAATTGCCCCTTTTCTTCCAGAAGTTATGAAGGACCATTGGGCACCACTTTTCATTACATCTATTTTGTTTTTTGCCTTAATTCTTTATTTATCCATTAACCCTTCGAAGCTTGTCGATCGAGTAGGAAAAATCTTAACCCCTGCCCTGCTTCTTGTGATTTTATTGTTAGCTGTCAAAAGCTTTATTTCTCCAATGGGAGAGCCAGGGGTCGCGGTCGGAAGCTATATTAATTCCCCATTTGCTGAAGGGTTTGTACAGGGATACTTAACAATGGATGTTCTGAGCGCACTTGTTTTCGGTATCGTTATTTTACAAGCATTACGCGATATGGGCATGACAGATAAGAAAAAACAAGTGAATACAACTATATTTGCCGGTGTCGTTGCAGCCATTGGATTATCTTTTGTTTATATCTCACTTGGTCATATCGGGAATACAAGTATTACTGCCATTGGTACTTCTGCTAATGGTGGAGATATTATTGCAAAATCAGCAGAAGTACTTTTTGGAAGTCTAGGAAGTATTATTTTGTCTGCGACTATTTTACTAGCTTGTATTTCAACAGCTGTTGGTTTACTAACTGCCAATGCACAATTTTTCCATAAGTTATTCCCAAAAATATCCTACAAAACATTCTTAATCGTTTTTACTATTTTTAGTACAGCCATTACTAATGTGGGACTTTCAACAATTATTAATGCTTCTCTACCTGTGCTGTTAATCATTTATCCAATAGCTATGGTATTGATGGTACTATCATTAGCGGATCATTTCTATAAAGGTGGACAAATTGTTTATATTTTAGCGCTAATCCCTACTTTCCTTGTCAGCTTATATGATGGATTAAAACAAATGAAAATTGAAATCACATCATATGAAAATATTCTTCAAGCCTTGCCATTATATGACCAAAACTTAGGATGGCTTGCACCGGCCATTGTCGGCGCATTCATCGGCTTTATTATTTACAAACTATTTAACAATCAAGCCTCAGCATAATAGAGCTTACATCTTCCATGGAATCTGCTAGCCATGTATTGCTAGCAGATTCTTTTTCTATTACATTAAACTCATCCACTATTCCTATCGTTCATGTATAATAAAACTAGATACTCAATTGTAAAATGTATCCATCCACTACCTGACAGGATCATACATTTCTATTGAGTGCTAGAAAAGAGGTGTCCAATGAAAAAATTAATATGTTCGTTCGTATTTATTCTAGGCTTCTTTCTCCTACCACTTACATCTACTCAGGCAATTAGCCAGGAACAATCGTTAGTAAGAGAAATAAAGGAAATTATTCAGAATACGTATGTAGGGACGATCAATGGGAACTTAGAAAAGGCCACATCCATCGCAGAAATTATTGATATGCTGGATCCTTACTCCACCTATTTTACAAAACAAGAATTCGAGGATTATATGAATAGCATCAATCTATCAACCATCGGCATTGGTGTTGTTATTGAAGAGCATGAAGATGGGATTCATATTTTACAAGTAATTGAAGGCAGTGGTGCGTTTGATGCAGGCTTACAGGCTGGAGATATCATCATTGCTGTAAATGGTGAGTCTATTATTGGTCGCTCTACACAGGAGACCTCTTCTCTCTTAACGGGTCATGAAGGTAGTCAGGTGAAAGTAACACTTAAACATAGTAATGAAATGACAACTACGAAAACCATTACACGAAAAAAATTCACATTGCCAAATGTACAATCTGAATTATTGTTTGGACACGTTGGCTATATTTCACTTGCTTCATTTTCAGAAGATGGCGCTCAGCTTATCAAAAAAGCACTGATTGACTTAAAAAAGCGCGGTGCCAAATCGTTTATCTTAGATTTACAAAATAATGGTGGCGGTTATGTTACAACAGCGGAAGAACTTACAGGGCTATTTCCATCAGCAAAAGTTGCGTATCTATTAGAGGAAGCACATTCCTCCTATACTATACCAGCCGTTAAGCAAAATACTAAGTTTCCAGTAAATACACGTATTTTAGTCAATCGTTATAGTGCTAGTGCCTCTGAAATGCTTTCTGCATCACTAAAAGACCAGAAGGCCGCTATTTTATACGGTGAAACCACTTATGGGAAGGGAGCTATGCAAGGTTTTTATATGCTCCATGATGGAAGCTACTTAAAATTAACTGTAGGCAAATTTACAGGTCCTGCGCAGCAGACTATTCATGAAGTAGGTGTCAAACCTAATATTCAAACAACAACGGCGCCTATTTTCCAAGCACACTTTGATGCCATAAAGGAGCAATATCCTCAATATCAAAAGCTTTCAATTGGGAAAATGGCCTTTCAAACAGGAAATTTAACGATGAAACTACCTTCAACACTTGTATCGCAAATTGATAAGGGGCATGTTCAACTTATCGCTTTAGGAGCTGATGAAGTAGTAGCAACGACTAAAGTTGAAGGGCTAACATTAATTGTTACTCCAACAAGTCCTTTATCACTCGATCAGGAATATATGCTACTCATTCATCCGAAAAAGCAAAGCAAGGCACAAAAAGGCTATTATCAACATATAAAATTTGAAAATTAAGAAAAATCCTCTCGTCGATCTACATTACGATTGATGAGAGGATTTTTGTATCATTTCTTCAGTTTTCCAAAAATATAATTGTACAATATCGTTCGCTAGTTCTGCAGGCAATCTTTTTTGCTCCAGTAAATTGGTTAATATCAATCTCTCCATTGATCCAACTAAAGAATCTATTAAAATTTTAATATCCACACAATAACGTTGTAAGTCCTTGTCACAATCATAAAGATAAATAAGATGGATCAATTGTTGCGTTAACTGTGATTTTACTAAAAAAGCCTGCTTAGATTCTATAAAACCGATTTTTGATAGCTTCGGATTTTCGATTATATAGAAGAATAAATTTGACAGTTTTTGTTCTAAAATCGAAATAAATGCTTCTAATCCATTAGCCACACTATCAGAGGATTTACTATTCATCACTTCAAAAAAGCCACTCTGAAATTGTACATTTAAATCATTATAAAGTGCATCCTTGCTTTTAAAGTATAAATAAAAAGTAGGCTGTGTTACATTAGCAGCCTTCACAATATCACTAATTTTTGTATGGTGATATCCTTTATCTGAAAATAGCTCTATCGCTTTTTCAAGTAATAGTTGTTTGCTTCGTTCCCCATTCGAATTAAATTTTCTTCCCCTTGCCATACTTTCCACCTTATCTTAGTTTATAGTCGCCCTAATCCCTTAGCATCATTAATAGACACACTATTCTTAATCAAAAGTAACTAAATTTTCATAACAAGTACATATTTTATTCATGATTATACTCCATTGTATTATAATACACCTTCTAAATTTTTACTATAAATGATAGATTTATGATCATACTAAAAAAGCATATTTTTCGTAACTAATTGCCAAAAAATCACAATTACCCACACTATAAAATTATATCAATATATTTCACAAGAAAGCATTCCACTTGTTACGTTTCTCTTATAGATTGGCCTAAACATTCACTCTATCCTCCAATAGATTGCTAAAATTATATTAAAAAACTCCTTCCAATAAAGTAGAGCTTCTGTTTTAAGACAAAAATTTTACCATAAAACAAAACTACTATTTTGAAAAGTCCTTCTTTTTGAAAAAATATTTTTTATGGCTATTTTTAAATTTGAAAAGTCAATTGTGCCAATAGTTTACCCCCTCAGTCATCCGTGCAAAAAAAATTTTTCTAAAAATCAAACCATTTTACTTTTCGAAAAAAGTGTTATAATCGCCAAGAATTTAAAATTTTCAATTTTGGAGGCATATAAATGGTACTACGTGATTTTTTCATTTACTTATCAGAGAACAAAATATTAAATAGCGCTGCTCAAAAATATGGTTTAAAAATGGGTGCTCAAAGTGTTGTGGCAGGCACTAGCTTACCTGAAGTTGTACAATCCATTAAAGAATTAAACAAAGCAAATATTTCTTGTACAGTCGACAATCTTGGAGAGTTCGTTTATGAGAAATCAGAAGCAACTGCTGCAAAAAATAATATTTTAGCTGTTGTACAAGCCATTCACGATGAGCAACTAGATGCTCATATTTCCCTTAAGCCTTCCCAATTAGGTTTAGACATTGATTACGCATTTTGCTATGAAAACTTAAAAGAAATCGTAGAACTTGCACATCAATACAATATTTTCGTGAATTTCGATATGGAAAATTACGAACGTTTACACAGCTCTTTTGAATTACTAGAGGAATTACACAAACAATTTGATAATGTGGGGACAGTTATTCAAGCTTACTTCTTCGAGTCGGAAGAAAATATTGAAAAGTACAAAAATTTCCGCTTGCGTATTGTAAAAGGTGCCTACAAAGAGCCAGAAAGTGTAGCATACCAATCAAAAGGTGATATCGACCGTAACTATCTGAAGCTCATTGAACATCATTTACTACATGGTAAATTTACTTCTATCGCTACGCATGACCATAATGTAATTAATCATGTGAAGCAATTCGTTAAACAACATAACGTTCCAAATGAAAAATTTGAATTCCAAATGCTTTATGGTTTCCGTAAAGAAATGCAGTTAGACCTTGCACGTGAAGGCTATAATTTCTGCACATATCTACCATTTGGTAACGACTGGTACGGTTACTTTATGCGCCGTTTAGCAGAACGCCCACAAAACGTAGCACTTGTGACAAAACAAGTGTTTAACAAAAAAACAAACCTAGCAATTGGCTTAGGCGCAGCAGCATTTGCCCTTGGTCGCCTTTCAAAAAAAGGAAAATAATAGTTGAGGCCTAGCGGTTTGAAATTGCTATCAGTTACTCTACACAAGCTATGCAAAAAAGCGAAAACATTGTTAATCAATGTTTTCGCTTTTTTTATTAAGCTTATAGTTTTTTACGCGATATTGTAAACTTTGTCGACGTATTCCTAATGCCGCCGCGGTTTTGGAAATATTACCTTGGTTAAAATCTAATGCCTTCGAAATATAATATTCCTCCACCTCTTTCATGTAGACATCTAATGGTCGAATGTCTTGCTGATTTTTAATGACAAACAAATCACTCGTTGATACTTCGTTTTCTGCTTCCTCACATGTGCTTTGGATTTTCCATTTAAAATGAACAGGTAGCATATGGGATTCAACGATAGTCTCATTGGTAATTAGCGAGGTGATCTCGTCCAGCAATACTTCTAATTCCTTTAAATTACCTGGCCAATCATATTTCAAAAACGTCTCTTGAACTTCTTCCGAAAGACCTTGGATTGTTGAGCCAAAGCTATCACGATGCCTTTTGAAATAATCATCAATAAATGGCATCATATCTTCTTTTCTTTCACGTAAAGGTGGTACATAAATCGTGATTCCAGAAAATAAGCGGTAAAGTTTTTTAGAAAGCTCCTGCTTTTGAATTAAATCTATAGGGTCTTTGCCAACACTAGCAATTAAAACATGCTGATGATTTGGATGATTGTTGAAAAGCTCGACAATCTTTTCTTGTGCTTCGAGTGATAAATATTCGATGCGTTCAGCAAAAAAAGTAATTCTCTCTTTTTCAACAATGTATTTTTCAAATTGATTCAACACTGTTTGCTCATCCCGGCGACAAATTAGAGCGATAAACATGTCATTTTGCACCTTCAGATCATGATGAATACCCTCAGCAACCATATCGATTCCAGTGCCTGACTCACCAATTAACACAACAGGCATTCTGCTCAATGCAACAATTTTTGCCTTTTCAATGACATCCTTCATGACTGCAGAAACAGCCGTAATAATATCAAATGTTAGCGGTGCACCATATCTTCTTAATGGCTGATACATCATATATTCAAGCTGCGTAATATCTCGCGCAAATTCCACAGCCCCTACTAACACACCCTCATAGTGCAACGGATAAATATTGCTTATGTAGGTCACCTCTTGATTTTTTTTATTCCAATACGTTTTTTTGACATGTAGAACTGGCGTTTCAGAACTCAGGACTTTAAAGATATCGCTCTTTTCAATTTCGAAATCGATGATTTCTATCGCTCGCCTCTCCTCATATTCGTCCTCATTCACGCCTTCTAGTTCTCTCATTTTTTTATTGTATATGAGCAACTTGCCTTCTGTATCGACAACGCAAATTCCCATATCACCTTTTTCAATGACGTATTTATAAATACTTAGTAGTACATTGTTATCCATCTTGTCCTCCTGTATTCCATTAAGCTTATTCTAACACCAATACGAAAAACAGATGCAAAAATTAAAAAAGTTTTAAAATTTGAGTTGATTAATGCCAAATTATATTGCATTATATAATTAACAAAATCTTTAAAGGTGCATAATCATTTGGCACCATTTATCCAGGGGAGGAAACAGATATGATTCCATACAAACACGAACCATTCACAGATTTTTCACAAGAGGCAAACTACAATGCTTATGTAGAGGCTTTAAATAAAGTTGAAGGTTACTTAGGGCAAGACTACCCACTTATTATTGGTGGCGAGCGTATTACAACTGAAGATAAAATCGTTTCGTATAACCCTGCAAAGAAAACAGAAGTTATTGGCCGTGTGTCAAAAGCGAGCAAAGATTTAGCTGAAAAAGCTATGCAAGCAGCAGATGAAACATTCAAAACTTGGAAAAAGGTAGATCCAGCTATTCGTGCTGATGTTCTTTTCAAAGCAGCCGCTATTATTCGTCGTCGTAAACACGAATTCTCAGCATTATTAACAAAAGAAGCAGGGAAACCATGGGCTGAGGCTGATGCAGATACAGCAGAAGCAATCGACTTCTTAGAATACTATGGTCGCCAAATGCTACGTATTAAAAACGGTCAACCAGTAGAAAGCCGTCCAGGTGAATACAACCGTTATGACTATATTCCACTTGGAATTGGTATCGTTATCTCACCTTGGAACTTCCCATTTGCGATCATGGCTGGTACAACAGTAGCTGCTTTAGTAACAGGTAACACAGTATTACTAAAACCAGCTTCTACAACACCAGTAGTGGCGTATAAATTTATCGAAGTATTAGAAGAAGCAGGTCTTCCAGCAGGAGCTGTTAACTTTGTACCAGGTTCTGGTGCTGAAGTGGGCGACTACTTAGTTGATCACCCAAAAACTCGTTTCATCAGCTTCACAGGTTCTCGTGATGTTGGCTTACGTATTAACCAACGTGCGTCTGTCCTAAATGATGGTCAAATTTGGATCAAACGAGTGATCGCTGAAATGGGCGGTAAAGATACAATCGTTGTCGATAAAGAAGCAGATCTTGAATTAGCTGCACAATCGATCGTGAAATCAGCATTTGGTTTCTCAGGTCAAAAATGTTCAGCATGTTCTCGTGCTGTTATCGTAGAAGATGTGTATGACCAAGTGGTGAACCGTGTAGAAGAGTTAACAAATGCTTTAACAGTTGGAGATCCAACAGATTTCAGCAACTTCATGGCAACGGTTATTGACCAAGCGGCATTCAATAAAATTACGGAATACATCGAAATCGGTAAAGGCGAAGGTCGTCTAGTAGCTGGTGGTACAGCTGATGATTCAGTAGGTTATTTCGTACAACCAACCGTATTCGCTGACGTAGAGCCTTCTGCACGAATTATGAAAGAAGAAATCTTCGGACCAGTAGTCGCGATTGCAAAAGCAAAAGATTTCGATCATGCGATTGAAATTGCTAACGATACAGAATACGGTTTAACAGGTGCTGTCATTACGACAAACCGCATGAACTTAGAAAAAGCACGTGAAGAATTCCATGTTGGAAACCTTTACTTCAACCGTGGCTGTACAGGTGCGATTGTTGGCTACCAACCATTCGGTGGTTTCAACATGTCAGGTACAGACTCAAAAGCCGGTGGCCCAGACTACCTACAACTTCACATGCAAGCAAAAACAACTTCGGAAATGCTATAATATTTCCCATAATAAATACCGTACATAGTTTCTTATGTACGGCATTTTTTTATCGTTTATCTCAAACATATATATAATAGAAGAAACTCATGTGAATTTTGATTCACTTCCCTCATAGATTCCACTTTTAATTTCTCTACATGAGCCAAAAGGATACTTTTCTCCTATAATAACCTGGTATATTTTATGGTATTTCTAACATTTGCCCCTTAACTTGATTCTGTAACTTTGTTAAAATGATATCAGTTTAGGAGGGTAAAACTATGAAAAAACTATCAATTTTTATGTTACTCATGATGCTTATTAGCGTAATCATTTCGCTACCCCAAAAGGCCTATGCTGATGAGCTATCAGGACATATGCATGAAAGTGGTCTGCGTTATTTGATTTCCAAAGGAGCCTTGCTGAAAGATGCAAATGGCAGCTATCGTCCGAATGATACTGTTACACGCGGTGAATTCGCCACATACATAGCAAAGGCTTTAAACTTAGAGACAAAGGATAATATTACGTTTACAGATGTCTCTAACACATATTTATTTGCCAATGAAATCAAGCTTGCCGCTACTGCTGGCATAATTACCGGCTACACAGATGGGACATTTAAGCCAGATGCACGTATTTCAAGAGAGCATATGGCCGTTATGTTAATTAGAGCGGTGGATTATTTAAAAATCCCAAAAGGTACTTCCTCTATTACATTTAAAGACAATGCAACAATTTTCAAAGATTTTCGTCAGGACATTGCCATAGGTGCTCAATTAGGGCTTATTAAAGGAAGCTCTAACGGCATGTTTTTACCTAGAGACAATGCAACAATTGCTGAAGCATCAACTTTTATACTTCGCTTAATTCTCCTTGCTGATACTGTTGAAAATAATAATGGGAATACTGATAACAATGGTAATAATGGAAATTCCAATAATAATGGGAACTCTGGTAACGACAATAACTCAGGTAACAATAATAATGCGAATGCATTTATCGTTAAAGAAATCTCAAATGGTAATCTCGTAGACAAGCAATCTTATGCTAGTTTTGAGGCTGCTGAAAAAGCGATGACAAACAGTTCATTAGTGGTTACTCAAAATAATAAGATTATAAAAATGTCTTCCGGTATTATTGTCACAAATAATTATGTCGCATTAAATTCCGAAACAATTAAGGATCAAATTGCCGTTGCTGCTAATACAGAAATGGAGTATCTAGGTAGTGATGCGACTCAAGTAAGGGTACGCTTAGCTGGACAAGTTGGTTCTTTAAAACAAGCAGATGTTACCTTGATCCCTTCCGCTTTAGTAAAGGGACGCGCTTATTATACAAATGAAAATGGTGAAATTAAACATACCTTATATGATTATAAAACCAATAAGTACTCATCTAGTTACGTCTACGGCAAAGCACCTAGCTTTATGAAGCAAGGTGAGAAATACTTTAGCTGGGATGGTATTACTTTTACGAATGTAAACGGCTCTTCAAAGGGAGAAGGCTATAATTACTATCAATTCTTACCTGCTCGTGCTACGACACAATATACAGCTGAAGAAATTGATCAATATATTATGCAAAAACTAGCTGAAGTTGAGAGCTCAGGTGCTTCTATTTACAAAGACGCTACGACAAAAAGTAAACTAATTGGTTTAGGCACCGAGTTAAAAGATGTCGAAGCGAATGCCCATATTAACGCCATGCTTATTTTAGCACTGGCACAGCATGAGAGTGCCTACGGGATGAGTGATCATGCTCAAAATTTGAATAACCTATTCGGTTTATATGTGTATGACACAAATCCACTAAACAAAAAGTTTGATAGTGTTGGCGCAAACATTAATGAGCTTGTCGAAAAGTTCTTGCAACCTAATTACATTATGCCTGGTGGTCGTTATACAAATGGTTCAGTCGTTGGCTCTAAAGCAATTGGATTTAACGTAAAATACGCCTCTGACCCTTTCTGGGGTGCCAAAATTGCTGGACACTACTATCGTGCAGAAAAAACATTAGGCTATAAAGATGCTAGTAACCCGTATAAAATTGCACTAACAACAACAGCTGGTCTAAATGTTCGTGCTGATGCATCCACACAACAAAGTCCATTATTCACCTTTAATAAAAGTAATATGCCTGTTATCGTCACAGATACAGGTGCTAATGGTTGGTATCAAGTTATTTCAGATAGATCGCACTCAGAACCCGCTTTTATTAGTAAGGATTATATTAAATTCATCGCTACCGTAAAGTAAAACTAAAAGGCTACCTCTCTTAACTGAACTGCACCCCGTCAAGTAGACAGTGGAAATAATAAAAAATGTATTAAGCGGCTTGAGTCCTGAATTCTAACGGACTCAAGCCGCTTAATCTTTTCTGATAACGATAGTAATTATAAAAATGAATATAATCACCAATCGCTAGTTTTAACTCTTCATATGAATCGTACTTATGTAAATAATATTTCTCACACTTCAATGTGCCCCAAAATGATTCAATTGGTCCGTTATCAATACATCGACCAATACGGGACATACTCTGTGTCATATTGGCAGTTTCCACAATTCGCTTAAATTCCTTTGATGTATATTGAAAACCTCGATCACTATGTATTAATGGCTGTTCGCCTGATTGTAATGATTGAATAGCTGATTTTATTGTTTTGAAAACAAGGGAATTATTATTCGAATGACTGAACACATAACTCACAATTGAACCATCATATAAATCGATAATTGCACTTAAATAAGCTTTTTTCCCATTTCCATACTTAAACTCTGTGACATCTGTACACCATTTTTCATTGGGCTTTTTCGATGTAAATGCTCTATTTAATACGTTCTCCGCCACATGATGTGCTGGGGATTTACGATAAGGCTTGCGCTTTCTACGAATAACAGACTTCAATCCACTAATCTGCATTAGACGATAAATACGCTTTTCGTTAACCATCGTTTGATTATGTTCTTTTCGCTGGCGATTGATGGTCAACGTTGTACGACGATAGCCGTAAATACCATCTACTTGTTGGTAAAGGAGATGAATGTCCTTTAAAATTGCTTCATTTTCAACTTCTCTGTTAGAGGGCTTGCGACTTAGCCACTTATAGTAAGCTGCACGCGAAACATCAGCTATTTCACATAGTAAAAGAATCGAAAGCTCTTCCTCTCGATGTAATTCTTGAATCGCTAAATAGCGTTGCTGTAGACGTATTTGGCTTAACGATGCCTCCTTTCGATTTCCTCTAACTTTTTTAAAAATAAATTTTCTGCACGTAAACGTTCATTTTCACGTTCAATACGCTGAATCTCTAATTTCAATTTCTCCTCAACGGTTAATTCGACTTCATCTTTTGTGCGACCACGACGATCACGTAATCCCTCTTCACCGTTCGTTTCAAATTTCTTCGTCCATTGATATACCTGTTGATACGAAACACCATAGGTGTGCGCTGCCAACTGATAATTTTTCTGGTGCTTCAAACAGTACTCGACAATCTCAATACGTTCTTCAAAAGTTGTCTTTCTTCCTTCTGTCATAGCTTGACTCATTCCTTTACCTGAATCTTTTATTTCACTATGACTAGTATACTTTTTTACCCAGCTTTTTAAAACGGAGGTACTGCTAATCTCGTATTTCGCCAACACCTCCATCTGTGAATAATTTCGTTGAATGTAGTCCTCCACAGCCGCTAATTTTAACTCTTTTGAATAGAACTTACATGAAGTAGCTTCTTGTAATCCTTCACGTCCACCTGCCTCAAATTTCATTTTCCATCTATGAAAAGTTTGATGATCTATTGAAAACCTTTCACACAATTCATTGATAGAATAGTGACCTTCTTCGAACAATTGAAGGATATATAGTTTCAACTCGAGTGGATGTTTGCTTCGCCCCATAAAAAATACTCCCCTTAGATAAACAGATTTTATTTTTTCATCTGTCTACCTAATAGGGAGCATATCAAACAATGGAGGTAGCCTTGTTTATTTTTTGGAAAACTGGGTACTTATTAAAAGTAAAGAGAAAAAACGACCCCAAAGCTAGTAAACTTTGGCATCGCCTCTTCAACTCTTATTGTTTTTTATAGTATTGCAAAATACCATTATAAATAGATTCTGCAAATAGATTCACGTATTGATCATTTGTCATTTTATTGTGATCCTCAGTGTTTGTTAAGAAACCAAGCTCCACTAGAATAGATGGAATGACCATATTACGAATTACGTAGTACTGTTCTTGTTTAACACCACGATTTTTCATATTTAAATTGTTAACAATTTGGTTATTTACAAATGTGGCTAAATCTATGTCTTCCTGATACATATCTCCTGTAGATATAGCATAATATGTTTCAGTACCTTGTGCTGACGTATTGGCAGCGGAATTGACATGGACACTAACAAAAATCTCACCGTAGTTTGCTTGCGTGAAATCTACTCGATCTTGTAATGATGGGTACGTATCACCAGTACGTGTCATATACACTTTGGCACCAGCATTCTCTAGTAATTGCTTTACTTGCGTGCTGACCTTTAATGTAATGCTCTTTTCAGAAACAGAACCTTTTACTGTCCCTGGATCTTTACCACCGTGACCTGGGTCTAAGATGATAACGCGATTTTGCAAAGGTTTAGCGGTCTGATTTAATAGTTTTAAATAAGATTTATGAACATAACCAGTTTGTCCATTATAAGAGATTTCTGCCCAGTAACCGCTGATGCTATTAACTTGGACATACTCTCCTTTATTCAGCTTGAAAAGTACTGCTGACGTCGAATTACTTTGACTGCGCACATTTAGATTAGCAACCGTTACTCTTCCCAGTACATCTCCTGAAGTAACAGGTGGTGTCCCTGGATCTGGATCTGGATTAGGTTTCTCTTCTTCAACCGTATCCGTTGTACTATTGGCTACCACATACCCTGGTAAACCATTCACTTGTGTTAAATAGTAGCCACCTACTGTTTTATACACTGGTAATTTTACATTTGCTTTAATCGTTGAAATTACTTTTGCTGAAGAAGTTGGCTTCACATATAAGTTAACAGCATTTTTTGTCGTTACTTCTTTTTCGACTGCTCCTAACGCATTGCCATCTGCATCTAAAAATTCAGCATATTGTTTAAAAATATAAGCATAAGCACCTTTATAAGATACTTTTAACCAATTACCTTCAACTGCATATACTGATAATTTACCGCCTGTATTGACTTTACCTACAATGTTCGTAGTTGAAGCGCTATCCGTTGATTTACGAATATTTAAACCATCTGTAGTTACTTTTACTAAGCCAATAACCTGAGATGTATCAGGTACAGTTACACCTTTTACAGGCAATTCTAAACGATATTTCTCACTTTTTGCACGTGACACAAATAATGAGAATTGTGAACGTGTCACCGTACTGTTTGGTAAATACGTTTTACCTGTTCCATTAGTGATACCATTATAATAGATTGTATTGATATATTTCACATATTCGTGTGTGATCCCTACATCTGTAAATGGTGAATCGATTCCCTCATACTCACTTGTATCTAAATTAAATGCCTTTGTTAAGACATAACTCATTTCTCCACGAGATAGAGCTTTGTTTGGTAGGAATTCACCTTTTATATTTTTGTCAAAGAAACCTAATTGTACAGCACGTTCTATATAACCTGACATTTCAGTGCCTACTGTAACATCTGAAAAGCTAGATTTATTTACGACTAATGGTTTGTTTCCGGAGGCAACGACAACCATTTTGGCTGCTTGTCCTCTCGTTACATTGTTATTTGGGCCAAAAACTCTTTTACCATTCACAAAATAGCCTTGGATAACACCCAAACTTACTAAATAATTAATTTCTTCATAGGCTGGGTGATTTTTAGTGACATCTTCAAATGTAATATTTGAGTTGGTAGCTGCACTGACACTTGCACTATGTATCGTAAACATAGAAGCCGAAATGAATAAGACGCACAAGATAAGACTAATTTTTTTGATGTTCAATGTCTTATTTCCTCCCTTCTTGTTCTCTTAACGTGTCCATTTTAACAAAATTAGCTAAATAATGCATCATACAATAGAACTGTTAAATTATTTTTTCCATATCACTTCCTCTCCTAAGTAGTTATCATAAAAATAGAAGAGTCTGCGATTGCAAACCCTTCTTCCATTATACGCTATTCAAAAGATCAATTCTTGCAATTTATGACAAAATTTACATGTGAAATTTATTGTTGAATTCTTTCAATAAAAACTTTAAGTTGGTTGATTTTTAGTAATTCATCAGAGCCGAAGCTTCCATCTCCATCGCCATTTGTAACACCATTAGAAGCAAGGATAGAAACATAATGACTAGCCCAGTTATTTTGAGGAACATCGCTGAATGCTACTGCTTCTCCTTGGTTTTCAAGACCGAAAGCTAGTACTAAAACTTTAGCGATTTGTGCACGTGTAATCGGTGACGACGGGTTGAACTTACCGTTCGCATCACCTTCAAAGATACCTAATTTTTCAACAGCGGCAATAGCACCTGCATTTGCGCTTGTTGGTTTTACATCTACAAAATTAGTAGTTGTATTAGAAGTATCTAAGTTTAAAGCTTTTGCAATTTGTACGGCAACTTCTGCACGAGAAGCATATACTGAAAAGTCAATTGCAGCTTTTTTAACTTCAGCTTGTTGTTGTGAATCAAATGTTGCCACACGCTTTGCCCCTACATAACGAGATCCCCAATAGTATGGATCGTTAACATTCGAATAGCTAACACCTTGACCCGTTTGCGAGTGGATCATATTACCATCACCTATGTATATACCCACATGTGAAATACTACTACCACTTGTATTGAAAAATACTAAATCGCCAACTTGTAGATCACTCTTTGCTACTGCATTACCTTGTTGATATTGAGAGCCTGATGTACGATTTAATTGAATGCCTAAGTCTGAAAATACTTTAGAAGTGAATCCAGAGCAATCAAAACCACTTGTCGTTGTACCACCGTATTTATATGGAATACCTAAATATTTAGATGCTGTATCAGTGACATCTTCTTTTGTCGCTGCTTCAGCAGTATTTATATGAGTTGTTGAAAATAACATAAAAGATGCAAAAATCGGTAATAACCATTTCTTATTCATACTTTTGTTATACCCCTCTCAAAACTTTTTTGCCTATACATAGACTATCACAAAAGAAGCACTTGTTATTTTTCATTTGTGTAACGGTTTTAGACAGCAAAAAAACGCTGTAATACCAACGTTTGGTGGTATTTCCAGCGTTAAATGAAAGACTTTTTTATCATATTTTGGAGCTTTCGTAACATTCCTGTAATATTAGAGATTCTTTGTTACATAACAACTTATTGACTAGAAAACATTTGGACCCAATAGTAATTTCCTTTGCTATCTTGAGCTATTGCAACACCTGTATTCGTATAGTGTTCTTTCAGAATATTATCCCGATGACTAGGTGAAGCCATCCATGCCTTTACAGCAATCTCGGGAGTTTGGATATTTCTCGCGATATTTTCTCCAAAGCTCGTGTAGTCATAATCAAATAAAGTTGCTAAATCCCATGGGGCACCATAAAACGGCGAAATATGTTCAAAATAATGGCGCTTCACCATATCCTGCGCTTTAATAATCGCGATTTGTGTCAATTTGGGATCATAATTAACAGGTTCTAGCTTTTTCTTTTGTCTTTCAACATTAATTAACTCAATAACCTTTTTCGACCACTCTGTAGATAGGTTGACTGTTGGAATATAATCCTTTGCCAAATAATCATAGGCCACTTCCAATTTGTTTATTTTTTGCTGAAAATAAATACTTCGTTCAACAAACACCGCAAATTGAGCACGTGTCACTAGCTGATCAGGTGCAAAATGTTTAACATCTACCCCACTTATAATACCGATATCTGCAAGCGATTCAATATAATTATGGGCCCAATGCGTGTCAGGTATATCCGCAAATTGGGTATTATTTTTGCCGTCAACTTTAAATTGATACGCTAATGCAAGCATTTTCGCCACCTGCATTCGCTTTAACGGCTCCTCAGGATGAAAAGCTTCCCCTTTTTGGATAACCCCTAATTTAACAAGCTGACAAATCTCTTTGTAATAAGGATGAGTCACTGGTACATCCTTAAAATTTACAGTATTTGCAATGTCTACATTGCTTTGAATAGAACGAGCAATAGCAGCAGCAGCCTCTGCCCTTGTAATTGCCTGCTCCGGTTTAAATTTGTTATCGTTATATGTAGTCATATATTGTTTTGTAAGCATATGTTGTATTGAAGCGTTTGCCCAATATGAATTCGAAACATCCACGACATTGGCAGATGCCGCTTCTACCTGACTTAAACTAGTTAAACTTCCTATGGTTGCAGCTATTGAAAGGACGACGATACTCAGTATTTTTTTCAACAGGGCTACCTCCTCAATCTGTCAAATATGTAGCAAACGGCGCTTTTTCATCACTGAAGTCAGGAAACGAAAAATCACCATACATACTATATGATACGAAATCCAAATAAGATAGTTTCACTTTTTTTGGAAAAAAATAAATAGATTCATCATCTATCATTATAAAAGGAGTTTTCCCTTACTATTCGTTGGGAAAACTCCTTTTTTCTCATACTATTGAATCATTTTAAGATATTCTTCTAAAATACGGTAGTTATACACTAATCCCTGTTGCTCTATCGACAATGAGCTGTAGTCTTTTTGAGCTGCTAGCACTTTTTTCTCAAATGATGAGCTATCTGGATCGATATTTCCAATCGCTTGAACAACCTTGAGAACCGCAGCTACATCTTTTTCAGCCTGTTTGAGTAAGTCTTCATTGATGACTTGTCCCCGTACTTTAGAATCCAGTGCCTTAAAAGCAGCCACGGCATTGGCCACATCTTCTATATATGTTGGGGAGCTTGGAGAAAGTCCCGCAATTAATTCAACGACCTTTTTGACATCGGCCATACTTTTCTCTGCTTCTAATAGAATTGAATAATTGGAGATACGCTGTTTATCTGTCGTATTCAAACTATCATATTCTTTACGTACGGCTTCAACCATACCAAAGTAGAATTTATCCTTAGGATTCAATTTTGCAATGTTATTATAAACCTTTATCACGTTGTCTAAGGATAGTAATAATTGGTCATTATACACATAGCGTCTTTGATCTGCATTCAGCTTATCATAAGCTTTTAAAATCTTTTGATATTGACTATCCATATCCTTGGCTGTTAAAAGTCGATCAATATCCTCCACAATACTTATAACGGGTTTAATCAGCTTTTCTTGGTCTTGTAATACTCTGTAGTTTTGCACAGCTCGTTGCTGATCCTTTGGTAAAGCGTTATAAGCAGCACGAACTTCTTGAATGCGTTTAACATACTGCTTCGGATCAACAGATGGTAAAGCATCAATCATTTGCATTACATTGCCAGCACCTAGGATACTTGACTCAGCAGCCTGCAATAAGTAGTAGTTTGACACATATTGCTGCAAATCGGCAGGTAGTGCATCATATAGTGAACGCGCTCTAGCTGTATCTTGAAGGAATGTATTACTTGAAGATTTTAGTTTACTAATCACTTCCACTACATTGGATATAGGCTCATATTTTAAGAGTACATCAATATTGTTGATGTATTTCTTTTGATCTTTCGATAGTTTGTCATATGACTTACGGACAGAGTTGACCTTACTAACAAAGCTTTTCGATTCTGGATCAAGTTCATTAATTTGTACCATCACAGTTAAAATAGGTTTAACCTCTTTTTCACGTGTTGTTAAGTCTTTAATATTCGTCACTAATTTCTTTTGATTAGATGACAGCTTATCATAGGCAACACGTGCATTCATCAACTTCGTTAAGTAGTCTGCATCTTGCACTTCAGTTAATTTAATTAGCTCAATTACGCCCTCAGCTAACCCCTGTTCATTTTCAGCAGCTACCAGTGCATCATAGTTGATAATGGCCGTTTTCTTCTCTTCCGTTAGTGCATCGTAAAGCTCACGTGCTGTTTTCATATCTTGGTAGAATGTTTTACTTGTTGGCTTTAACGTAGCGATCAGGCCAATTAATGAAGCCACATCCTCGACAGCTGTAAGATTCGCATAATTCGTCACATGCTTTTTCGAAACTTCATCAAGGGCATTATAAGCCTTACGTGCGGCAAGTACCTTTTTTGTATAATCCTTACTTGATGGGTCCAAGGCAGTGATCAGCTGAATAACCTTGATAACAGCTTTATTGCTCTTCTCATAATTGCTTAACGTTTTTGCCTGCTCCACAAGCTTCTGCGCATTTTTATCCAATGCTTTATACGCTACTGTTAGCTCGGCTACCTTTTGTACAAATGTGTCTGGATTCTCATTTGCTAATGCAAGAACACGTTCATCGAATGCCTTTGCCATATCGATATAGGATTGTGCTTTTGTAAGATCAGGATAATTAATAACCTGGGATTGATCTGCTAATGCAGTGTATGCATCTGTCGCTGCTTTCACATCATCCTTATACGTTTTTTTAGAAGGATTTAATGCATTAATTTTCACAATTACATCTATTACAGGTACAACATCTTTTAAATTCTTATAATTTTTGACATAGGTCTTATTTTTGTCATCTAGCTTAGCGTATGCTGTATAAGCTGATTTGGCTTTTGACATATAGCTCTTAGAGGATGGATCCAATTTTTCAAATTGTGAGATGACACTCACAACGGTTTTATATGATTTCTCTAAATCTGTTAAGACTTTAATATTCGTTACACGGCTTTTCGCTGAAGATGGGAGGCCATCATAAGCAGCTCGTGTAGCTAAAATATCTGTGATCATATCATTTGATTGACTTAGTTTTGATATTTGCTCAATTACACCTGCTATCACTAAATCTTCATTTAATAGATTGGATAATTTCTCTTCAATTTTACTTTTCATTGCCGCCAATGGAGCCGCGTCATCACCATTACCAGCATTTAACGCCGCCACTTTTGATTGCAGGTCCGTAATTTGAGTCTTGTAATCTTGCATTGTCGGTTTTAGGGCATTCGCTTGTTTCGATAAAGTCGCATATTGGAATAAAAGTTTTAAGCGATCACTTTTTTGCACAAACACCTGTTCTTCCACAGCTAATTTGTCAAAAGCCGATTGAGCAGCAAATGTTTTGCTCTCAAATGAAGAAGCTTTAGGATCAATACTATCGATTAATTTATCCACGCTTAAAGATGCATTGTAAACTTTCTCCCACTTTGTTAGCTCGGCAAGATTATTGACAATTTTTTTGACATTCGCCACGTTAATAGCTGTGCCAGTTGTTGCTGGTGGCACATCATAAGCAGTACGAGCATCTTTTATCGCTTTCACTTTATCTGGAGCACTTGCACTTGCAATTGCCACAATAAGTTCTTCAATTTTCTCAGCAGAAGCAATATTTGCTATTGCTATATTTAAATCAGCTGTATTTTTTACAAGTTCTTTATCAATTGTTAATAAATCATACATACCTTTAATCGAATTTACTTCTGTCCGATAAGCAGTCTCATTGGATACACGCAGCGCTGAAATTCGTTTAGAAATATCAGCAGCCTTTTTATATTGTTCGAATGTAGAATAGTTCGCCACTAACTTTTGTGAAGTTTCATCTAAAGCGTTGTAGGATTTTTCAATAGCTGTTACGGCACTAATGAAACTTGTTGCTGAAGTAAAGTCTGCTGGTTTTTTAGCTATTAATTGAGTAATACTTTGTGAAACTTTATCTATGGATGACAGACCCGCTATAGCATCCTTATATTTTTTAAAAGGTGTTACCGTATCATTGTTTGGATTATAAGCTTCTATCGCTTTCTTTTGATCTGTTGTTAGTAAGTTATAAGCTGTTGTAACTTTATCTAGTACCGAAGAGATAGCTGGATAATCTGTTGGGTTTTGCTTAAATACATCAACTAAAGCATCAAGCTCTGTAGCAGTAGTTTTTACTGCTGCTGCATCGCCAACTAGTTTAACTAATTTCGCAATATCTACTCCTTTGCCCTTAAAATAGTTATTGCGATCAGCCTCTTTATAGCCATATTGTAAGACTGTTCCTCGAACCGTATTGGTGATGCTGCTAGCACTATTCGCAAATGCTGCATCGACAGCTTCTTCAAATTGTTTTTGTACAAATAAATATGATTGATTTGTCGTTTCATTACCTAAAAAACTTTCATATTCTGTTTCTACAGCTTTCACATCGGCTATAAATGTCTTACTAGTATAAGAGACTGCACTAATTTTCTTCCAAATTGCTTGGAGTTCATTTAATAGGCGACGTTGCTCCACTACATAGTCGTATTTTGCTTGAATAAGCGCCTTTTCATTGTTATCAAATCCAAGGTCATTCGAATTTTGTACAATTTTGATATCACCATCAGCTATAACCATCTCATTAGCAGTTGAATTCTCTGATAATTTACCGAATTGGGCAATGAGCTGTTCCTTTGTCGTTGCAGCCGCTACAGGGTTGACATAGGAAACTTGCTCCGTTTGTGCTATGACATGAGATTGTGCATTATTTTCCTGTGCATTTGCTATAGCTGTTGGTGCTAATAATAGACTTGTTATAACACCTGCTGTCAATTTTCGATTCAATCGAACCACCCTTTCATTTTTTATGTATAGGAAAATGATTGTGTTCATTTTCATTTATCTTGAAATGGCATGTGAATCCTCTTTTTAGGAAAGTGCGCAATCAAGATAAAGCATCCGAAGATCATTGAGATTTATTTCGAGCAAAACCGAAAAAATCTGGACATAATTACGCAGTGACGTAATTAATTAATCATTACTTTAGTATCGGTGTAAATTGCATGTTTTCAAGCCATTCTATTATATTTACAAAATAATGGGCGTCAAAAGTAGTTTTTCAAAATTACTAGCTAGAAAAACAGGAAGTTATTTCAATTATACTATACAATAGATTTAACTTGATTCTTCGGATTTCGAATGCCTACAGAATCATAATAAAGCCTCTGGCAGATAATACAGATTTTTGAAAATGAGCTTTCGAGTAAATATGAAAAAATGTGACACGAATCCGCCGAGGTGTAATTGGTATTAGGATGTTTTTCATCCATCGACATGTAATGACAAAATACGTTTTTTCAACGAAATTATTGGAAAAAAACAGCTATTTTCATATGTCATAATGTCTTTACAAGGTGTATACTACATCTTTGATATCCTATTTTGGAAGAAAGGACGCTGTTTATGTTTTACCATTATAAGTTCTGGCATAGCTTAAAAAATCCTACCTACTTTACAAACACCGTAGAAAAAGGCGAGATCATTGGATATAAAAAACGTGCATTAACGGTGTTCATCCTTTTCATCCTATTGTTTGCTGCTCGCGAATATTGGGGAATGGGGACAGAAAATCTAACGTCCTTATTTGCAATGGATTTACAAAATGAATACTATGTAGCACGCGTACTTTCCATGCTTGGTGCCATTTTATGGGCGATTATTTATTTTTGCTTCCATTATTATGGTGTTACCTATCTATTACATCTATTAACGGACATTCCTTATACTTGGATAAAAAGAGTCCAGCTTTATGTTGTTGCCTTCCTGCTCATTGAAAAAGCATTCCTGTTTGCTGTCTTCTATAGCGTTGGCTATACAACGATGTTTTCATTCTTTTCTTTGGCACCCGCTGCCCTACAGGTCATTGAAACTGATTTCGTATTATTTACAATCAATCAATTGACAGTAACGACCGTTTTAATCATTATTGTGCAGTATCTATTCCTGTCGAAATGGGAGGAAGAAGCTAGTAGAAAAATGTTAGTAGTCAAATTGATTGGCGTACAACTATTTATGGCCTTATTTGTAGGCATGATTAGTGTACTACCCATTAAAGAATGGATTGCTAGGGGGTTAGGATGATGGCATTTATCAAGACAAAACCATGGACAAGTATAGGTATTGTGTTGGCGATGCTCATAATCGGTATAAATGCTTATTTTGTTTTCAAAGAAGATAGCACCGTGACACGATCCTACTTTATTGACGAATTTCAGAAAGCCTATATCGGCACAAATACAGAGCGTGTCAATAAGGAAACTATTGTTGCACCTGCCGAAACATATACCATTACAGCTGATGCAACAAAGTTATCCGCTGTCAATGTAAAGCGTGGTCAAGAAGTAAAGATGAATGATTTACTCGCTACCTTTAAAACAGATGAAGTAGACGAGGAGCTTACAAAGCTTGAATCAGAACGTACCGCCTATGAAACAGAATTAAATGATTTACTAGATGCACTTGATCAAATTGAAGATGATTACGACGACTCGAATCCAAAAAGCTCTATTAATACCGATCAAATCAATGATAGATTGTCTGTTACATTAAAATTAGAGCTTGCTCAACAAAATTCACTGTCGACAGCAGTTGCACTGTTAAATCGACATATTGCTGAAACGAATCGTCAAATTGCACTCATTGAAGCGCAAATTACACAAATAGAGTCTCGCCAAGGTATTATCAGTCCAATCGACGGTATCGTGTCAGCGGTGAATGAAGAAGCTGGTGCTTTAACCTTTGAAATCTATTCTAATGAAAAAGCCATGTATGCTTATTTATCAGAAAAAGAATGGCAAAAAGTACAGGAAGGCCAAACGGCTGATTTTAAGGTGAAACATGTCAAAGATGAATTATCTGGCATCGTATTAGAAAAACAAATGATTGCTACAGATGATGAAACATTTTGGGCAAATGAATTAGCCAAAACAACAGTCCTCCCGCAACCAACAAATTATGAAATAGTCCTGCAACAAGATGAGCCAATAGAGGATGTACCGTTTTCAACAACTGGCAAAGCCTCCATTATTGTCAATGAAGCGTTCGATTCTTATAAAGTCGATAAATCGTGGTTAGCGACAACAAAAAGAGGAAATAAAAAGCTTCATATCATTAATCAGGATGGGAAAATCCAACTGATAGATATTAATGTCGAATTTAGTACGGCTCAATCAGCTATTTTCTCGGACTATCTCGATGAAGGAACACCAATGCTCTCTAATGAGAAGCGCAATATGGAAGCCTATACCTTCCGTACTTTACCTATTGACAAATTACACTGGAAGCAGTTTAAAGAGTTAACTTGGAAACAGTATGTAAAATACATTGTTTTCTAAATGCAAAATCCGCCTCACTCTCTCTAGAGACGGGCGGATTTTTTTTACTAAAATACCCCCTGTAGTTTTTACAGAGGGTATTTTGTGCGTTATTTTAATGATAAGCATCTATTTAAGAAGCTTGCAAATTGAGCACGAGTAATTTGTGCATCAGGTCTAAATGTATTATCTGGGAAACCTCCTGTTAAATCATTCGCCACAAGTGCTTGGATATTGCTGTATGCCCAGTGCGTTGATTTAACATCTGTGAAGGAAACTTTACTTGTACCTGTTAATTTGTATGCTCTTGTTAAAATCGCAGCCATTTCTGCACGTGAAAGCTGTCCGTTTGGATTGAACTTCCCTGCTTCTTGCCCTTTAATAATGCCAGCCTGCTCGACTGCTGCAATGGCACTATATGCATAATGACCTTTACTTACATCTTTAAAGCTAGAATCCTTCGTTGTTGATAAATTCAGTGCTCTGGCAATAATTGTAGCTGCCTCTGCACGTGTAATGGACGCTTCTGGCTTAAATGTACCGTTAGAGTAACCTTTAATCAGCGATTTATTGTATAAGCTTTGGATTTCAGAAAACGCCCAATGCCCTTGGTTCACATCCGTATAAACCAATTCTTCATGATTATCTTTGTAGACAGCCTGTAATTGATCGAAGTATAGCTGACCTTTCTTTTGAAGAGAAGCTGTCGGTTGAGCAACATATAGACGTTCGAATTTCAATGGTGTTGCTAGATTACTTGGAATATCCGCCGTTACGTATTTCCAACCACTCCAGTCTAAGCCGCCCTGACTTGTAAAATCAATCGTGTGCTTAGCTCCTGCTCCATCTACGACAACACCTCTTAGCCAATGCTTACCTGCATCGCCAAACACCCAAACACCAATATTTTTTGGCTGACCTGATATAGCAATTGGTGTTTTAGCAACCATATAGGCAGCCTTTGTCCCTGTGCCCGCTACAGTAAAATCATAGTTTAATTGCATACTTGCTGTTCCCTGTCTCGCATACTCTTTAGAGTTTGCTAAAGAAGCATTCGCTTTTGCTACTTCCGTAGTCCAAGAAGACGCATTATCAAAGCTATCTAGTACAATAGGTTTTTCTGCTAAATCTATTACTTTCACAGCTGTAGACGTACGAATACCACCATATTCCCCTATAATCTTCCCTTCACCCTTTTGTGTAGCTGTAAAGGTTGCACCATCCATCTTGCCGATATTTCCTTCAACTGACCAGTTCATATTCGCTGGGTTGATGGTCATCGGATTTAAATATTGGTCATAAGCAGTTGTTACCTGCATATCTACAGAAGAACCTTTCATGACTTGTCCAACACTACTTAAGGTAATGGATTTTGCGTTCCCTGGTGGTGCTGTGTTAACAACCTGTAAAATGGCTGATACACGACGCTCACTACCCTCAGATGGTTTATTTACAAGGTTGGCGAAATACCCTCCTGGATTGCGCACGACCATCGCTGTAGAACCTCCACCATCTAAGTTAATAGCTGAAGTTGCGCCCATTGAAATTAAATGTGAAGCTAAATCGGATAAATTAACACCATTACTATGCCCACTTAATCGGCCATCAATTGTAATAAGTGATACCTTCGTACCTGTAGCATCTACCGCTACTGCTGTACGAGGGCTACGTGTTGAAGCAAAACCGGAATTTGTTGGCATTGAAATATCAACTTGACCATTGCGCACAAGCATTGGACCTGCAGCTAAGATGAATTGAGCATCCATCCATTTTTGATCAATCGACAAGCTGACATCCACATTTGTACCTGCAGTGATTTTGCTTAATTCAGTGGCTAATTCTTTATTTTGTACAGAAATAACAAAACCATCCGCTGGTACAGATGAATTTCCTTCTGCTCCATACGTCGTTACATGAGAAACTGTGCCTGAGAACTGATCACCAAAATGTAAGGTTTTTGTATCTTGGCTAGCACCAGACACTACTAGTTCTATACCCCATGCATTCGTTCCAGTCGTTCTTTTTTCTGACGTATATAAAACGTTTTTATTTGTTCCTCGTTCACTATTAATCAGATCAATAGGATAGCTCTTTCCATTTACTTGGAAAGTTAGATTCGTAGTATAATAATCTGCTATCGCTTTCCCTGATTTAGATAAACCAAAAGCAACCGGCTTTTGTGTCGGGCTATCAAACGTATCTCCTAAAATTCCATAGTTGACAATTTCATTCTTTTCAGCCAATAAATTTGCAGGCATACCATTTCCTAAAAAGTATGAAGCATTAACAGCTCCAACAACACGATGGCCATCATATGTGTTTTGCTTTGCCATAGCTGAAGTTGTTTTGAGGGAATTAATAGGATTTGGCATCCCAATTTCTAGTTTTGTATATGTATTATTTAAATTTACATCTAAAACATTTACAAACTGACGTATAGAACCTGACGTATAGGTTTGCTGTACGTGATTTACTTGTGGTGATACCTCTGTTTTCACTTCACTTACCTTATTGCCAAAACCAGCAGCTTGTCCATCGATGGGACTAACTGTTAACATAAGCACAAACATGACTACAACAATTGATACTAATTTTCTTGCCAATTTCTTCACTCCGAATTAATCAAAGTATGGCACGATGTCATGTCTAAATGACCCGTGCCAGTGACTTCTTTATTTTGTTTCTACATAAATTGCTACTGGAAGATTGACCCCACCAGCATGGATCAGCTCTAATTCAATCGTATCTTTTGAACCCTTCATCTTGTAATCAGGTAATTCAACATACTCCGCCCCTACTCTTAATGAAGGTACTAAATATACTTTGCCATTGACTTTAATAGCACCACTGTATAAGCCCCCTCGACCAGCAAGTTTCAGCTTAATCGTTTTTGTTGAGCCTGTTGGATTATCAACTGGGATAGAAACCTTGTAGTTCATACCGAAATGGCCTGGATTTCCGACTGCTCCATTAATTTGTGATAATGAATTTTCAGCCGTTTGTAGATGATCTGTACGACCATTAGAAATGTTATAGCCTACCTCAGGTGAGTCTACTGTATAAGCTGGTAGTTCTGCTAGAATCGTAGCACTTGGCCAAGCACCTCTTGGATGTTTCGCATACTCATCAATCGCAACCTGATCGGATTGAATCGTTGTTAAATCACTATTATCCTTTGTAAGCACAGTGCGAATCGTATACTCTGGTTTTCCACCATTCATCGCTTGAATATCTAAATCATGTAAAAAACCAATAATATAATCGTGGTGTAGGTCGTATGTTTCAATGACCTTTGTTTCTCCTGGTGCAATGACAATACCACTACTGTCCGATTTATTAAGCTTGTTATTTAACGTAGCGTCCGCAATCGTCAAACCAATATCGTGACCTACCCAGCTATTACCTGTTTTTTGGTTAATACCTCTTGAATCAGTGACCTTAATGCTTTCTGTCGTAGACTTGTTTTGAACCGTAATCCCAATATTGACATCTGTGCCTAACGTGTTGTAATGCCAACCAAAGACACGATGCTTATTCGTCGTTGCCGTAGGTTTCACATCATATTGTGCAAGCGTCATATTGTTCATTGGTACAAGCTTACGTGTTAATGTCTCTGGATTATCACTAATAAATAGATCACGGTCCCCCTCTAAACGAGCTGAAGGAACAGTTGTTGGTGATGACGTCGTGCCATATGATTTTTCAAGGAAGGAGCTAGTGAACATATAGCGATAAACGTAAATATACATTTCTTTTTTATCGCTGATATAACGCAAATTCCCGCCTAACGCATTCACAAGGAACGAAATAGGGACATACATTTTTCCTTTTTGAATAAATGGCTTTTCTACTAATGTTACAGTCTCGTTATTTACAAGAACTTCATTACTATTATCCTTGAAAACAAAGTTCATGCCTGCAACCTGTAGTTCGAAGGATTTGTCAGGTAACCATGTGCCAGCAGAATCATCTAAATAATCATGGATATAGCTAGCTGGTAAATAAGATCTTGAATCTTTCATAATAATAGGATCTTTCATCACGATACGTTTGTTATTGATATGTAGAATATAAGGATCTTCCAGAGGCGTTTCTGGTTGTTCATCTGATAGCGTAATATCTACTGATTGCGTAACCGGATCCCAATTGACATTGCCATCAAAGTTTTCACTTACAAAACGCAATGGCATATATGTACGATCTTTATACATAAATGGTGCAACATCCATCGCCACTTCTTGTCCATCTACTATTGCCGTCATTGAATCAATTGTTAAATCTACCATCTTTCCATTGCGAGTAGCTGAAGCTGTCAATGTTTCCTTGTTCCAGTCAACACTCGCACCAATCGCTTCATACAAGGCACGCATTGGTAATAATAGGAAATCGGATTTATTTAAAATAGGGTCATAGACACTAATCGTCTCTCCATTAATCGTAATCGAAACATTGTTTTTTATCTGAATTCCATTGTTACTAGCTGCTGATGCAGACGCTTGTCCAGGCAATATTGTAGCCAAAGCAACTGCTGATACAATACATGTATTCCTTAGTTTCTTAAACATGCTAATCTCCTTTTTTTCACATTCAATAGTCTTTAACATCTTAACATGAAAAAACCCCAAAATGTGGGATTCTTATCGAAAAAAGTAGAATTCGGTACTAGAGTTCTAGGCCTTCTACTTCAAAAGCTTCATATAAGCAAAGTATTTTTCTAATTTACACGAGCATTTTCTGTAAAACTCCCTTGACTATATGGACAAATAGTTTCTATTCATGCTAGTACCTCAAATTATTCCATTAAGTAGACTCGTTTTCGTATAAAAAAGTTACATTACATTTACACTATTTTAAAAAAGAAATACATACTAATGAAAAATCTAAATTTTATGATTCTGAAATAGATATAAACAGATGGTTGTAAGGATAGTGGTAGCACGAAAAATAAAGGGGGCTAGGCTTGCTAGTTTTGGGTAGAGAATAAGGTAGCATTATTCTCTTTTCATAATGCTACTGTGGTAATAAAGGGACTAAACTACATGAAAAATATTAGGGAAACAATAATTATTTAATAGACTCTTAATAGGTTATTCTAAAAATTCATTTCAAAATGATAAAGCGCTCCTCTTTAATTACTTATTTGCAAATTAAAAAAGGAGCGCTTTTAAGTTTTTCTACCTTACGATCTCTAGCACAGCTTGCTTCACCTGCTCAATCTTTTGCTGTGCCTGTTCTGCTGTTTCCCCTACTATACCAATATAAAACTTGCATTTGGGTTCTGTGCCAGACGGACGAATAGCAATCCACGAATCGTCCTCAAGGATAAACTTTACTACATTTTCTTTTGGAAGGGTTAGTCTCTCTGTTGTACCGTTTGCTAATATAGCTTGTCCTACCAAATAGTCTTCCGTACGAAGCACAACCAAACCAGCAATTTTCTTTGGCCTATTTTCACGTAAACGTCGTAAAATGACCTGCATTTCTTCTTGTCCATTTTTGCCTTCAAATTGTTGGGAAAGCAGAGTTTCTTTGTGGTAACCATATTCCTTATACAAATTTTCTAGCTGATCCAGCAATGTGTAGCCCTGCTTCTCATAAAAAGCAGCCATTTCAGCCACTTTCAATGCAACTTGAACTGCATCTTTATCTCGCACAAATGTTTCAATTAAATATCCATAGCTTTCCTCATAGCCAAATAAATACGAGTATTCACCTGTTTGTTCGTATTCAGCAATCTTTTCAGCAATATACTTAAAGCCTGTTAAAGTATTTACTGTCGCTACATCGTATTTTTTAGCAATATGAGTACCTAATTCTGATGTAACAATCGTTTTTAGCATAACTCCGTTTTGAGGTAATGTACCGTGTTGTTGTTTTGTCGACAATATATAATGCAGCAATAAAGCACCAAGTTGATTCCCTGTTAAAAGCTCGTAATTATCGCCATCTCTTACAGCTACACCCAAACGGTCAGCATCTGGATCGGTCGCTAGCAATAGATCTGCCCCAACCTGTCCACCAAGTTTCATAGCTAACTCAAAAGCTTTCGATTCCTCTGGGTTTGGATAAGGAACTGTTGGAAAATCTCCATCTTGCACAGCTTGCTGTTCTACAATGTACACTTGTTGAAAGCCGAATGCCCTTAACCCTTCACTAACTGGCACCAAACCAGCTCCATGCAATGGGGTATAAACAAGCTTCATATGTAAAGCTACATCTTGATTATTTTTTAAAGTTAAAAGACATTTTAAGTACTCATCATCTAAATCACTCGCAAGCCATGTAACATACCCTTGCTGTTCTAATATTGCAAGTTCTTCTATCTTAATAGAAAAAATGTCACTTATGTCATTCATATAGTGAATAATATCGTTTGCAAACTTTGGCGTTAGCTGTGCACCATCTTCACCATACACTTTAAAGCCGTTATATTGTTTTGGGTTATGACTTGCAGTAATCACTACACCAGCATAAGCATTTAATTTACGAACTGTAAACGACAACTGAGGTGTTGGTCTAGCTTCTTTATAAACATATGAACGAATTCCATGTGCTCCAAGTATACTTGCAGTCTCACAAGCAAATTCATAGGAAAAATGACGTGTATCATATGCAAGTACAACGCCACGCTGTTTAGCTTCTTCCCCATTAGACTCAATATAACGAGCAAGACCTTCTGCCACACGACGAATCGTATAAATGTTCATACGATTCGTTCCAACACCTAGCACACCACGCATGCCACCTGTCCCAAATGATACATATTGATAAAATCGATCTTCTATAGCCTGTTCATCATGAGCAATAGTAATAAGCTCCTCTGCTAAATAACTCGGAAGTGGCTGAGCTAACCAATGATAATATAAATCTTGGACATTCATCATTTACTTATCACCTTTTCTTCTTGCAACAACTCTAGCATCTTACTTTTATAGGCTTCTACGCCCGGCTGATCAAATGGATTAACCTCTAATAAGCAGGCACTCATCGCACATGCCTTCATGAAGAAGTAAATCAAATAACCAAGATGATAAGCATCTAGCTTTGGCAATTCTAGTTGAATAACAGGCACCTGACCTTCTGCATGTGCCAGGGCTGTTCCTTGCTTAGAAATAGCATTAATCTCATTAAAAGTACGTGTCGACAAATAATTTAAGCCATCCTCATTCCGTGCATCAAAAGGTACGGCTAAATCGCCCTCAATCTCATGGAAATGTAATAATGTTTCGAACATGACACGACTGCCTTCCTGAATAAACTGTCCAATTGCATGTAAGTCGGTAGAGAAGTTGACAGTAGAAGGATAAAGCCCTTTATACTCTTTCCCTTCACTTTCACCAAATAATTGCTTCCACCATTCATGAAATTTATTGAGACCTGGCTCAAACGAAGCCAGTAATTCAATCGTATAGCCTTGCTCATAGAGCATATGACGCATCACCGCATATTTGTAGGCATCATTATGTGCCAAATCTTCCTCGGCTAGCTCTGTTGCAGCATGACGAGCACCATTCATTAAAGCACGAATATCTACGCCTGCAACAGCTATAGGTAGCAAACCTACAGGAGTTAAAACAGAATAACGCCCACCCACATCAGCAGGTATGACAAATTGACGATAGCCTGCTGTATCAGCAATTCCTTTTAATAAACCTTTATCTGCATCAGTCGTTACGATAATGCGCTCTGTTGCCTTTTCACCATACCGCTCTTCCATATATAAACGCATGACACGAAAGGCGAGCGCAGGTTCCATTGTCCCACCTGACTTTGAAATTACATTGACATATACTTGTTTTGTATTTAAATAAGCGAGAAGCTCTTTAATATAGGCTCCACTCATATTAAGACCTACGTAGACAACTTCGATACCACCCTTAGCTAGCCCGAAGTAAGGCATCAACGCTTCCTGTATCGCACGCGCACCTAAGAAGGAGCCTCCAACACCTACAACAACCAAAACATCTGCACAGGCTCTTATCTCACTTGCTACACCTTCAATAGAAGTAAGCATTCCTTCATGATTCTCTAGCGGTGACTCTATCCAGCCTGTTAGAGGAAATTGTGGCAAAGTGTTATGGATTTTTTTTACACGATCTTTATATTGAATAAGATCGCTATCATTTAGCGAACAATTCAGCAATGTTGTTTTTACAATTTCTGTATACACTATAGAATCCTCTCTTCTAAAGGTAAATTTTGATATCTATATTATGACATATAAAAAAAAGAAAACCAACTCGAACTCTGTCGAATTGGTAATTAGAATTGTTTTTTATGCCAAAACCATGCACTTTTTATGATATCTTGTATGTCCAATCGGGCCTTCCATCCTAATTCAGAATAAATCTTATTCGCATCGGCGACTAGCCTAGCAGGATCACCCGAACGTCGTTCAACATACTGTACTTTCGCCTTTTTCCCAGTAATTCCCTCGCACGTTTCAATAACTTCTTTCACCGAATAACCGTGACCATTACCTAAATTATATGTTGCTGTTTCAATTTTATTTTCTAATAATGCCTCGAGTGCCAATAAATGCGCGTTAGCTAAATCAGTGACATGAATATAATCTCTAATACAAGTCCCATCAGGTGTATCATAGTCAGTGCCAAAAACTGAAATTGATTCTCTTTGTCCTCCTAAATGCTGAAGGATAATCGGAATTAAATGTGTTTCTGGATTATGGCATTCGCCAATTTCAGCAGTTTCATAAGCCCCTGCCGCATTAAAATATCGTAAAACAACAAATTTCATCCCATAGCTTTGTGCGAAATCAGCTAGTATTTGTTCAACCATTAACTTCGACTGTCCATATGGGTTGATTGGATAAGTTGGCGTTTCTTCATCAATGATATCAACTGACGGCATCCCATAAGTTGCAGCAGTAGAAGAGAAAATAAACTTATTAATTTGATTTTGCTTCATCATTTTTAATAAATTTAATGTAGCGACAACATTATTCTCATAGTATTTAAGAGGATTTATTACAGACTCACCGACTAAGCTATATGCTGCAAAATGTAAAACTGCTTCTATTTTATAAGTATCAAATATGTGTTGAACAGTAGCAGGATCTCCCAAATCACCTTGTATAAAAATAGCTCTTGCATCTACTGCCCAACCATGACCAGTGCTTAGATTATCCAGTATAACGACATCCTGAGTTTTCACTAATTCTTTCACAAAATGACTACCAATATAACCAGCACCACCAACAACTAGTATCATATCGTTTCACCACTTAACTGTTTGGCTTTTTTTAAGATAAATTCTTTTATCCCCGCACTTAAATCATCACGTTCTAATGCAAAATCAATAATTGTTTCTATAAACCCCAATTGCTCACCAACATCATAACGTCTTCCTTCAAAGGCATAGGCAAAAACTCGTTGGATACCATTTAAAGATTCAATTGCATCAGTTAATTGAATTTCTCCACCTTTCCCCTTCTTCTTTTCATCTAAGAAGTGGAATATTTCTGGAGTCAATATATAGCGTCCAATAATGGCAAAGTTAGAGGGCGCTTCCTCTAATGCAGGCTTTTCAACAAATTTAGTGACTTGCATTAATTTGCTGTCAATGCTTACCGGATCTATAACACCATAACGATGAACGTCTTCATTGGTCACCTCTTGTACACCAATGACGCTTGATAAAATGTTCTCATATTGATTCATGAGTTGCTTTAAACAAGGCTCTTCACTTTTTACAATATCATCACCAAGCAGGACAGCAAAAGGCTCATCACCAATAAATTTACGAGCGCACCAAATGGCGTGCCCTAAACCAAGTGGCTCTTTTTGTCTTATGTAGTGAATCTCTACATTGGCAGATTCCTGCACCTTTTCAAGAATATCAAATTTACCTTTTTCAAGTAGATTTGTTTCTAACTCTAACGCATTATCAAAATGATCCTCGATGGCTCGTTTACCTTTACCTGTAACTATAATAATATCTTCAATCCCTGATGCAATTGCTTCCTCTACAATATATTGAATCGTAGGCTTATCTACTATTGGTAACATTTCTTTAGGCATTGCTTTTGTAGCAGGAAGGAAACGTGTACCGAGTCCAGCTGCTGGAATAATTGCTTTACGGATTTTTTTCATTGAGCGTCACTTCCTAAAGAAATTTACATGATTTCAAATCATTGTTATACAACACTATCAAATTTGAAAACTATTGAATTTAATTTAATAGGCATTTTTATTTACAAAGCCATTGATAATTGTCTTCATAATTATTTTAATATCAAATAGTAAAGTCCAATTTTCAATATACTGAATATCGTGCTCTATTCTGTCTTCAATTGAAGTATCTCCGCGCAATCCACATACTTGTGCCCATCCTGTTATTCCAGGTCTCACATGATGCTTTACCATATATTTTGGAATTTCTTCTTTAAATTGATCCACAAAATAAGGTCTTTCAGGTCTTGGTCCAACAATACTCATGTCACCTTTCAGCACATTAAAAAATTGTGGAAATTCATCAAGACTTGTTTTTCGCAGGAAGGTACCAAATTTAGTCCTTCTTGGGTCATTTTCAACCGTCCATTGTGTATTAGAGTCTTCTACAGTCATGTGTTTCATCGATCTAAATTTATACATATAAAACGTTCTCCGATTAAGACCCACGCGCTCCTGTTTGAATAAAATAGGTCCCGGAGAGGTTAATTTCACGCCAAGAGCAATAAATAATAACAAAGGTGATATAACAAGTATTGCACATAACGAAAAAGCAATATCAAATATTCGTTTCAGTACTCTATTTATATATTCATCTAATGGTATATCCCGGACATTGATAACTGGTAAATCACCAAATCGTTCAAAGTATGGAGTTGCAGGCAGGATATCATAGAAGTCTGGAACAATAGATACTCGTACACCTGCCTTTTCGCAGGCTACTATAATTTGGTGATATTTAGAAAAAACTGTTAAAGGCAATGCGATAACTACCTCGTCAATTATTTTATTTTCTAGTATTGTTGGAAGATCTTCTATCTTTCCTAATACTTTTTGTTCACTATTGATTTGTTTAAAATCATCCAAAAAACCAATTACTTGTAGCCCATATTCGGGGTGGTTATCTAAGTTTTCTATATATCTATTTCCAACTGACCCCGCTCCTAAAATTAAAACAAACTGTTGGTTGAAGCCTTTTTTTCTCATCACTCTTAATAGTTGCTTAACAAAAAATCGATATACGACGATTACCAAAAATCCTACAAGAAGATAGATGATTAAGAACATCCTTGAAATATCGATCGTTTTAACAATAAATAAAGCACTTAATAAAACAAACATACTATAAATTTGTACTTGAATTATTTTAGAAATTTCTTTTGCAAACTTCATTTTTCTTTTGGGTACGTATAAGCCTATCAAAAAGCCTATAGCCAAAAATGCCACCGAGTAAACAATGTTCCAAATGAAATAATCCGTTAGTGGCAAATAAGACCCTTGCTGCTCTTTATTAATTACAAAGCGAAAATACCATGCAACAGCAAATGCTAATTGAATAAAGATGAAATCTGTTGTCATATATAGCTGTGTAATAAAGCGCTCTTTTCCTCTTATCACTTTAATCACCTATTTAACTTTATAATTTAATGTACTCTTTTCAAAAGGTTACTTATTGTAGCCGATGTTAGTTTTAATGTAATTCCTGTATAAACGACACTGTTAACAAAAAAGTTATACCTTTTTGCATAATGTTTTTTATGGAATAAATACATGGCCCTATGGAACTCATACACTATTTTAAATGGTTTTTTTCTACTACTAGCACCCTTATAGTGAGTAATAGATACCGTTGGATTATAAACAATTCGCCATCCTGCTTCTTTAATTCTATAACACCAGTCTATATCTTCTCCATACATAAAAAATTCTTCATCTAAAAGCCCCACTTGCTCAATAACTTCCCTTCTTACCATCATAAATGCACCTACTAAACAATCAATGTCATGTATTTCTTTCATATTTAGGTAGCTTTTATGATAGCTATTATATTTAGGGCTAGTAGGATATTTTTGAGCTAAGCCCATCATATAATAGAAGGAAGCTTCTGGAGTTGGAAAACCTCTATGACAAGCCTTATCCAATGTACCATCAGCTAAATTTACTTCGCATCCAACAACACCAACATTCGTTTCTCTATCCATGAAACAAATAATTTTATCTAATGTATTTTCATTCACTATAGTATCAGAATTTAATAATAAAACATAACGTCCGTTACACTCTCTTATTGCTTGGTTATTTGCTTTGGAAAATCCGACATTTTCTTTATTAGATATCGTATGCACTTGAGGAAATAGATTCTGAATTTGTACTAGAGAACCATCTGAAGAAGCATTATCGACTACAAAAATCTCGTATAGAAAACTTATATTTGATTTTATAACTGATTGAATACAATCAATTGTTAGCTTTTTAGTATTATAATTTACAATTACTATACTTAAATCCATTTTAATTTTTACCATATTCCTTTAAAATATTGATAAATCTTTTTCGAAGGAGCCTTTCTATAGGATTGTATAAACACTTTCTTATTTTTTAAACTTTTATACTCTATAAAAAGAAGTTTATATGCATAGAAAAGCTTTCGTTCTTTTAGTAGAATATAAACTAAACAAGATGCTTCATATATAAAAATAAAAGGAAAATGCAATAAAAAGTAAAATATGTTATCATTTTTAATAATATAAAAATGTCTATTGATATAGGAATGCTTTCTGGTTTTAAGGGAGATATCCTTCCTTGATTTATTATCCTTCCAACCACGTTCATGCTGTGCTATGGCTTTAGGGACAAAACATATTTCCCAACCTGCTAACCTTGCTCTCCAACTTACATCAACATCTTCTTTATAAGCAAAAAAACTCTCATCAAAAAATCGCCCATCTTCTGAAATCATATCAATCATTTCTCTTTTATAAACCGCTGCAGCACCTGAAACTCCAAAAACATTTATCATATCATCATATTGTCCTTGGTCTACTTCTCCACTTCCCCGATCAACTGCGCGACGACTTTTCTTAATATTAATCCCTGTACTGTCAATAATATATGAATCTAAATCTCTATATAATTTACCAGTTGCAGCACCAACTTTTTCATTAAGCTGCATAAATTTTATAATATGTTCTATATAATATTTATCTAATATCACATCTGGATTCAATACTAAAACATAATCTGTCTCAGCGTAGTTTAAACCTTGGTTATGACCACCTACAAATCCACTATTTATGCTATTTTGAACGAAATAAACATTTGAATAATGAGAAACAACGTCTTTAATACAATCATTTGAATCATTATCAATTACTATTATCTTCTCAACTGGATATGATTGTAAAATCACTGAATTTAAACAATCTGCTATATAATCCGCACTATTATATGTAACTATTTGAACAGCTATACTAGCCAAATTACCCCTCTATTCCTTTTATAATACAATTTAATTATAGCTTTATAAACAAAAATAACAATCTAATGGAGATTGTTATTTTTGTTTATATATTCATCTAAAGCTTCTTTCCAACTTCTCCTAGGAATAAAGCCATTTATTCGAACTGACAAATCGCCTAAGACAGAATAAGCAGGACGCTTTGCAGGTCTTGAGAATTGATCTGAAGTTAATGGTTTAACTTTGATATCTTTATTAGCTAATTTAAATATTTCTTGAGCAAATTCAAACCAGGAACATGTTCCACTATTTGTACAATGGTAGATACCATATTTCTCCGTTTGCACTAATTCAATAATGAACTCTGCTAGGTCGACTGTATAGGTAGGAGATCCGACTTGGTCATGAACAACACCCAGTTCGGATTTTTCCTCAGCTAATTTTAGCATGGTCTTCACAAAATTAGGACCATACTCTCCATAAACCCATGCTGTACGTACAATAAAATATTTTGTGTTAAGCGTTTGTGTTAAAAACTCACCTGCATACTTTGATTGCCCATACACACCTAATGGATCTACATTCATATACTCATTATATGGAGAAGTTGCTTGTCCATTGAAAACATAGTCAGTACTAATGTAACAAATTTTTGCTCCAACTTTTTCTGCTGCAACAGTTAAATTTCGCTGCCCTACAGCATTTACTTGAAAAGCTAACTCTTCATTAGTTTCTGCTCCATCAACATTTGTATAGGCAGCAGCATTAATAATAATTTGGGGTTTGATATCATTACATACGGTTAGTACTCTCTCCGTATCTGTTATATCTAAATCAGTTTTAGTAAATACAAACAAATCGTGCTCACTATCAGTTAATTGTTTTACCAACTCTTGTCCTAGCTGCCCATTTGCACCTGTTACTATAATTTTCATTATAGCTTACCGCCATATTGTTCATCATAATAGTTTTGATAATCACCTGAAATGATGTTTTCCCACCAGTCTTTATTATCTAAATACCACCGTACAGTTTCTTTTAACCCTGTTTCAAATGTATACTTTGGCTCCCAGCCTAACTCTTTTTGAAGCTTCGTCGGATCGATGGCATAACGTCGATCATGACCTAAACGATCTTCTACATATTGGATTAATGATTCTGGCTTATCAAGCTGCTTTAACAGTTCTTTAACAACCTCTAAGTTCGTTTTTTCATTATGTCCACCTACATTATACACTTCGCCATTTATGCCTTTATGTAAAACTAAATCAATTGCACTGCAATGATCTGTTACATGTAACCAATCCCTGACATTCTTACCATCGCCATATACAGGAAGTTTTTTATCCTTTAAAGCATTAATAATCATTAAAGGAATTAGTTTTTCAGGGAAATGGAAGGGACCGTAATTGTTAGAGCAACGTGTAATATTTACTGGTAGACCAAATGTTTCATGATAAGCAAGCACTAAAAGGTCTGCTCCTGCTTTACTTGCACTATAAGGACTATTTGGAGCTAGTGGTGTTTGTTCAGTAAAATATCCATCTTCCCCCAACGAGCCATAGACTTCATCAGTTGATACTTGTAAATATTTTTTCACATTATATTTCTTTGCAGCGTCAAGTAATACCTGTGTTCCTTGAATATTCGTTTGTACAAATATTCCTGGGTTTGTAATACTACGGTCAACATGTGACTCTGCTGCAAAATTAATGATAGCATCTACACCATCACCAATTAGTTGATCCATCGTCTCTGTATCTGTTATATCAGCCTTTACAAATTGATAATTTGGCTTGCCTTCAGATGGCTTTAAATTTTCTAAGTTACCTGCATATGTTAAAGCATCAACATTAACAATCGAATACTCAGGATATTTTTCCACCATGTAGTTAACAAAGTTACTACCAATAAAACCTGCTCCACCTGTTACTAGAATCTTCATATTATCATTCCTAACCTTTAAAAATAAATTGTCGTTCTAAATCCTTTAAATAAGGATGCTTTGTATCTTTGTCAGATAATATTGGATTTGACGTTGGCCAAGCTATATTTAAATCTGGATCATCCCAAGCAATCCCACGATCATGCTCTGGAGAATAATAATTATCTACCTTATAAAGAAACTCTGTATTTTCGACTAAAGTGCAATAGCCGTGGGCAAAGCCTTGCGGAATAAGTAATTGCCTCTTATTTCCTTCACTTAATATAAACCCTTCCCATTGGCCATACGTCGGAGATCCTTGACGAATATCCACAATAACATCATAAACGGCACCTCTTGTAACTCGTACAAGCTTCGTTTGAGCAAAAGGTTCTAATTGATAATGTAAACCACGTAGAACACCACTCTCATTTGATAGCGCATGATTATCTTGTATAAAGTTAAATGTGAAACCATTTTCTTCAAATAGTTGGGCGTTATAAGTTTCCATAAAGAAGCCTCGATTATCCCCAAATACCTTTGGCTCAAAAAGATATGCATCTAATAATTTTGTCTTAATAAATCCCACAATAAAGGACCCCTTATAATTTTTTATTCGCCAATGAAATAAGATATTGACCATATCCATTTTTCTTTAACGGTTCGGCTAACTCTAATAACTGCTCTTTAGAAATATACCCTTTACGGAAAGCAATTTCCTCTAAACATGCTACCTTTAAACTTTGTCTTCTTTCTATCGTTTCGATAAAAGTGGATGCTTCTAAAAGAGACTCATGCGTTCCTGTATCAAGCCATGCAAAACCACGACCTAATAATTCCACATGAAGATTTCCAGACTCTAAATATGCCTTGTTTATATCCGTAATTTCAAGTTCTCCACGAGGAGATGGTTTAATAGACTTTGCAATTTCAACTACACGATTATCATAGAAATATAATCCTGTTACAGCATAACTAGACTTAGGTAATTCAGGTTTTTCTTCTATGGAAATTGCTTTACCCTCATTATCAAACTCAACAACTCCAAATCGTTCTGGGTCTTTAACATTATAGCCAAAAACTGTAGCTCCATTTTCTCGTGAAGCAGCTCGTTCTAACATTGCAGTAAATTTATGTCCATAGAATATATTATCTCCTAAAATTAAAGCAACAGACTCCGATCCAATAAATTCTTCCCCAATGATAAAGGCTTGAGCTAAGCCATCTGGTGACGGTTGGACAGCATATGATAAGCTTAATCCCAAATCCTGCCCATTACCTAATAATTGCTCAAAACGCGGGGTATCCTCAGGTGTTGAGATAATAAGAATTTCTTTAATGCCAGCTAGCATCAGTACTGACAAAGGGTAATAAATCATTGGTTTATCATAAATTGGTAATAATTGTTTAGATACTGAGCGAGTTAAGGGGTATAAGCGTGTGCCGCTTCCTCCCGCTAAAATAATTCCCTTCAAAATGTTCCTCTCCTGCAATTACTTATTTTTTCAAAATGTATTTTGATAATATAAATGTTAAAGGTATAGAAATAACTATAACTAAGATAGGTGCCATAACCTCATTAACAATATTATTTTTAACTAATAAATTAAGTACAATAACATTTATTATATATTGAACGATATACACTATCGGATATCCAATAGCCTTTTTAAACGTTAGTTTAACATTAAAAACATATTTTGCATTTAATAGAAACGAGATAACAATTCCACTGATGTAAGAAATGACATAAGCAAAATTATATCCTATATATGAAAGTAACGTTAGGTAGACGCAATAAGTTGCTACTGTATTAAAACCACCAACACATAAAAAACGAATAAATTCCTTATTCATACACTTCATCTACAATGAAACCTGGTTTTTTCCGAGTCTCATCTAAGATCCTCCATAAATATTCTCCAATTATCCCGAGCATCATCATAATAATTCCTTGTAATAAAGTAATTAGTGCAATAATAGTTGTCCAACCTTGTACGGCTACATATCCAGCTAAGTATGCAACAATAGTAAATAATGCATAGATAAAACTCAATAAGGCAACTACAAACCCAATCCCTGTCATAAAGCGGATTGGTGCATAAGAAAAACTCACAAATGAGTCAACAAAAAGTTTTATTTTTTTTGAAAAAGTCCAACGTGATTTACCATGTTTTCTTTCTTGTCTAACATACGGAATGAAGTCTTGATCATGACCAAGTGAAAAAATCAAGCTCATAATATTTGTATTTTTTTCACTAATTAAAACTAATTCTTGAACAACTTGTTTATCGATAAGAACAAAATCAAAACCACCTTTTGGATAACCTTTAATAGCAAATCTATCCATCAAATAGTAATAAGTGTTTGAAAAAAGTTTTTGAGAAAAGCTTTCTTCACGATCAGTACGCGTTGCCATTACTACTTTTTTGCCACGTTCCCAACACTTAATCATATCTTTAAATAACTCTGGAGGATCTTGTAGATCTGCTGAAATAATACCTACACAATCTCCAGAAGTGTAATTTAATCCTGCCTGAATTGCTTGCATAGATCCATAATTTTTACTTAACTTTATTACTTTAATACTTGCATCTTTTTTCCTTTCTTCAAGTAATAATTTTAAAGAGTCATCTTTTGAGCCATCATCAACAAAAACAAATTCAAGATCGTAACTTGGGAATAGTTCTTTTAGTGATTGGAGTCTTGGTACTGTATATGGGATATTTAATTCATTAAAGTAAATTGGAACTAATATAGAAAAAATCTTTTTACTCATAGCTATTAATTACCTCTACAACCTTCTTGGCTTCTTCAATGGTCATTACAGGACTTATTGGTAAGCTTAAAATTTCACTATGAATTTTCTCGGATATTTCAAAGCTTAAATGATTCCATTCTTTATAGGCCTCTTGTTTATGAGGTGGAATTGGATAATGGATAATTGTTTGAATAGAGTTTTCGAGCAAATATTTTTGAAGTCTATCACGTTCTTTTGTACGTACAACAAAAACATGCCATACATGCTGGGTATCAACTTCAACTGATGGAAGTATTATGTTGTTATTCTTAATATTTTCGAGATAATATTTTGCTATTTTTCGTCTATCATTATTTTCGCTAACTAAAAAATCTAACTTTACCGAAAGGACAGCAGCTTGAATTTCATCAAGTCTACTATTAATGCCTTTATATAAGTTTTCATATTTTTTATGGGAGCCGTAATTTCTAAAAGCTACCAGTTTTGTATATAGGGCTTCATCATTGGTCGTTATCGCACCGCCGTCCCCCAATGCACCTAGATTTTTCCCTGGATAAAAACTAAAACCTGCTGCATCTCCAAGATTACCTACTTTTCCACCTCTATAAACTGCACCGTGCGCTTGAGCACAATCTTCTATAACTTTTAAATTATATTTTTTTGCAATTTCAATAATCGGTACCATGTCACAACTTTGTCCATATAAATGCACAACCATAATAGCTTTTGTTTTATTGGTAATATGCTTTTCAATATTAGCAGGATTAATATTATATGTACTTAAAGTAGGCTCTACTAAAACAGGTGTAGCACCATTAGAGGAAATAGCTAATATAGAAGCAATATAAGTATTTGATGGTACTAAGACTTCATCTCCTTCTCCAATATCGTAGGCTTTTACTATTAAAGAAAGTGCATCTAATCCGTTCGCTACGCCAATAGAATATTTTGTACCACAAAAGTCTGCGAATTTCTTTTCAAATTCACGCACAGAATCACCCAGAATATACCAACCAGATTTTAAAACCTTATCTAATGCATGGCTAATGGCATCATAATGTTTTTCATTCATTTTTTTTAAATCTAAAAATTGAATCATTTACTATTCACCCTTCATTTTAAATGTATCACTTCTCCAGTAAGAGCTTTTTTATATATTTTGCCACAACTACATTCAGCTTTTTCAGAAATAAAATGTAGTTTCTCTGTACATTCACAAATATGATATTTAAATTTCGCTGGATTACCAAATACTAATGAGTACGCAGGAACATCTTTTGTTACAACTGAACCTGCACCTACCATTGCAAACTTGCCGATAGTATTTCCAGCTATAATAACACTGTTAGCACCTACACTTGCTCCTTCTGCAACTAAAGTTTTCATAAATGACTCAGGATATTGCTTACTTCGTGGCATTAAATCATTAGTAAAAACTACATTAGGCCCTAAAAATGCATTATTTTCGATTTTAACGCCATTCCAAATATAGATCCCTGATTTTATGGTTACGTTGTCTCCTATTTCTACATCATTTTCGATAAAACAATGATCACAAATATTACAATTAGCTCCAATTTTTGCTCCTTCTAAAATGTGTACAAAAGCCCACACACGAGTATTATCACCTATCTCTTTGGTTTCGATTAAAGCGTGGGAGTGCTGATAAAATTCCCCCATATTATACCTCCTGTGTTTTTTTAGAATAAACTTCTAAAAATTTATTATAATCTCTAATATAATCCTCACTATCATATAATTCTGAAGCAAGCACTAAAAGCACACAATCTTCTGAGAAATCATACATCTCATGCCAATCGTTTGGTTCCAAAATCAGGACTTTATTGGGTGCATCTAAAAGTACTTCATCTGTTCTAATTGTATTATCTAAAAATACTTTACATGAACCTGAAACGCTAATTAATGCTTGTCTAGTTTTATAATGTGCATGAAAGCCTCTACATACTCCTTGTTTTGTACTATAAATATAAAATATTCTTTTTACTTCAAAAGGTACATGAACTTGGTTTTCTATAACTGATAGGTTTCCGCGATCGTCTCCTAATATATCTATCTCTAAAATTTTACTTAAGTTCATCACTATGCCCCCTCACCTACTAATATCTAAGATTACAGTTCCGTTTTTTAGAATTTTTATGCTAGCAACCTGATATCTCTCTGCTTAATACTTAATTTTATACAACAAATATTTTGAATAAAAAATAAACTTAAGCCTAATTACCATACTATTTTAATTTAATAATGCCTTCACTCGCTCTAAGCTATCAAAAAAATAATTATTACTATCATCAATTTTTATAGCCTGTTCATAATAAGATAAAGCTATAGTATAATCTCCCATACTTTCTTTTAACTGTCCCATAAAATAACTTGGATAAGGATTTTCACCTTTTGCTTTTTCCACTGCCTTAAGTAAAAATGATTCCGCATTTGCAAAATCCTTTATATTTAAGTATTTTTTCCCCAACTCCATGTTTAAGTACCAATCATCATTTTCCTCAAGTTGCTTTAATAATGTATTAATTTCAGGGTATAAAATTTGCACTCTATGTTCCTTAATAATCTCTAGTTCTTCAGAATTTGAATTGATATAATATTTTTTCAAAATACCGTCAGTATCATAAACAAAGATTTTATTATATTCTTCAATATTTACATTCCCAATATTTTTCAACTTTGTATACTTAGTATCATCTTCTATCCCCGTATTAAGCACTGTTAAATTCACCTTAATATCGAAAGTATCTTTTACAAAATACATAGATTTATACCAAGTTTCTTCAGTATTATATAGTCCTGTAATCAATACTTTATCTTCTGGTTCAATATGCTCTTTTACAAAATTTAAACTTTTATATATATTTTTATTAACATTTTCCGGAAAGACTGCCCACATGTTATCAGTATAATCATTTTTGTAACCTAATGTAGTTGTAAAATTCAGTATTAAAATCAATGTTAAAATACTATTTACTACTCTTTTATCAATATTAATAGAAGATAAAACTAATATAACCGAACTTATTAATGGAACTGCTACCCAAACATAATGAGGTACCACATGGTTAGGTAATACCGAATAAGGAATATAAGCTGATAAACCTATTGCTAACATCATTATAATTTCTAAAATAAATTTTTTCTTGACTATAGATAACATAAACACTAAAAAAATGATTGAAATAATATAGAAATTAACCCCACCTTTTAAATAATATAAAAATGTTTTAAATAAGGAGATTATATCGTAAGAAACAAAGTAAGGAGAGTCTTTATCTGGACTAAAACTTACAAATGCACTTCCAATAATTTTACTTCTAATTAACGTAAGTATTAGTAATAAGCTACTTGAAATTGTTAAGTAAATAGCATATTTCCTTTTTTTATTTTTATTAATGAGAACTTGGAAAATGAAAAATACTATGATTGATAATCCATAAGTTTCTTTTGTCAATAGCGATAATAATACAAATAAACTTATGAATATTGACTTCCTTAAATTAATTTCATACTTATACCAAATTAAAATAGCAACTAAGAAAAAGAAAAGTGCTATTGTACTAAAGATATCATATGTATAATTTATGTAAAATGTTGGGTGGGAAAAAATTAATAGTAAAAAGATAAGTTTCAAATATGTACTTATATTATTTCCAATAATATTTCGATAAATCTTAAATATTAAAAGAATATTAAGAATAGTTACTGCAATACCGAAAAGTAATATAGATTGGTAGCTCACCATACCCACTAAACTTAATAAAAAATCTCCAACCACTCTAGATGAAACAAAAAAATCCCAGAATGTATTTCCTTGAAAATCTCTATAATAATCAATTTGATCTGAATGATGAGGTAAAACAGGATTGAAATACCCCGGGAAAATATATCTAAGGCTCAAAAAGTAACAAATGAATATCAGAGTAATATCTCCCATATTTCCTTTTAATAAATATTTCAATGAAGCTTGTTTCATTTATTTATTTAACTCCTTTATATATATCATGAATTTTTTAATATAGGTAAAAGCTCTATTAATACATTTTCCCAACAATATTGTGATACCCATTCAATATTATTTTCTAACGGTCTTTGCAATAACAATTTCAAACTTTCATGTATACTTTCTGCAAAAAAAGGATTACAGTATTCTGCATAACACGAAAAGTATTCTTTGGTAGGTTCTGTATCCGATACTGCTATCGGTAGCCCTAAAGTAAGTGCTTCTAAAGAAGCCAAACCAGGAGTTTCTATAAAACTAGGTTGAATATGGCCTTGACTACCTTTCAATATTTTAAAAACTTCTTCTTGAGGGAGGTGTTCTAAAAAATATATATTGGATCCAGATATAGATTTCAAAGTTTTAAAATAATCTTCATAACCATAAGATGTTTTACCAATTAAAACAATATTGATATTTTCTAAGTTAGCTGCTTTCACTAAGTTTAATTGATTCTTTCTTGGACCAATACCACCCACACAGCAAATATAATTTTCAGGTAAATTATATTTTTCTTTTATAAAATCATCTTTCTCAATGTTCTCTAATTTATTTAAATCAATACCATTATAAATCACCTTTACATTTTTATTTAATTGGTCTAATTTAAAATTATCGTTTAAATGATTCCATTCTGCATATGAATTAGGGCAAACATAATATGCATTTTTTATAATATCACTGATACACTGTTTTATTTTAAATAACTCTGTTTCTTTAATCATAAAAAAGTCTATAATTCCATTATTGTTTTTTAAAAATTTAAAAGCCCTTATATAAGATTTTAAAAAATCAGGCATAATTTTTTTTGCTATCATTCTCATATTAAATTGAACTGGCATTTTCAACGAATCCAAGTTCCAATAAACTGGAAACAAGATATATGGCTTGCTATATTTTTGACAAGCTTTCATACATGCATACGCCTCTAAAGGATTTGTTAAATTAAAGATAAAAATATAATCATAACCACTTAAATTTTCTAATGGATTGTCACTCACTGTTACACTAAAATTATGATTGATTAAAAAATCCTTTATAGCATTAATCTGTACGGTATCTCCACCAGGAAATTTTGAAGAATTTATTCGATCAAAAATTAATATTTTTTTTTTCATATTTCCTCTCAAATAATTTCATTTATTTTTTTTACACGTTTTTGCCATGTATGTTGCTCTGCTACTTTACGATGCATTTCAATATGATTCTTTTCTTCTCCCATGTCTAGGGCAACTTTAATTTGTCTTTCAAATTCTTCTTTTGTGTCTCCTATAAAGACGCCTTCAATCTCTAAAACTTCTGGCAAAGGTGTACTAACTACACACTTTCCTCCTGCCAAATATTCAAAAACTTTAACTGGAGAAGTACTCAATGTTATCTCATTAATTAAAAACGGTAAAATTGCTACATCAAACAGGCTTAATAAATGCGGTATTTTATTATATGAAACTCTTTTCAATACCTTAACTTTACCTATTCGCTTTAATTCCTCTACCTGCATTTCAACTGTAGGATAAACCTCTCCCACTAATACAATAGTCCAATCTGGATTAGATTTGGCTATATATTTAACTGTATTAAAATCAAACCATTCAGCAATCGCACCATAATAACCAATAATTTTTTTATCTGCTGCTTTGATTTTTTCTAATTCTGGCCAATCAAATAAATCATAATTCATAAAATCTTCTATCATAACAGCATTCGGTAAGTATAAAACATCTTTATTGAATATAGATAAATCATTTTTTATTGACTTTGCTGTAGCTAATAGACAATTACAATCTACAACAGATTTCTCAAAATCTATAAAAATGTTATCATAAGTATCAAATGTATCTATATAGTCTATGCAATCATATATCTTATATAGATTCGAATATAGCACTTCCCAATTACTAATTGTTTTTAATTGATGTGGCCAATATTGCCAAACAAAGACTTGCTCGTTTGCACAACTTTGTATTAATGTTGTTCCATTATTGTTATCATTGAATAAATACAAATTAGGCTCTACTTCTAATAAGCCCCGAACAAACCAATCTGGCTCATATGGAAATGATGTATCTGTCATATAAAAAACAAGATGACCTTCTTTTGCTAAGGCTCTAGCAATTTGTTGAGGTCTTTGAAACATATAGCCCCATGGACAAGATGGAGAAGGGAAAATAAATATTCTCCCCTTGTTCCCCTCTAAAACATTCAGTATTTGGTTTTTTAAAACAGATTCTTTTGGAAATCTTAGAACTTTTCCTTTAACACTACGAGGCAATTTATTGATAATCTTTCTTTGTATTATCTCTGGTTTATTTTGTAATACTCTCGATATTCTCTCTATTAATTCCATAAGATTTTACCTCTATTTAAATATTCTAGGCTACATTAAATCCTTTATATCTTTAACCTGTTCCTTAATTGCATTCAATTTACTTGCATCAATAAAATCATTAAATTGAATTTTTTCATGGAAGGTAACTTTTGATATAAGATCAATTGTATTAGTTATATATAGATTTTCTGTCACCTTTCTAAGTCCGTGATACTCTTCAGCATTGTATAGTTTTGTAACAACTATCACTAACTTATTATCTTCAATTTTATTTTCTACAAATTGTTTAAGTAATAAATTGTCACTTGACCATTCACCGATAATTACAATAAGATCTTTTTGTATTTCTTTGACCTTAGTAGCAATGGATGTTGAATCAACTAAATTTAAGAATAAGGAATTTGGAGGTTTAGGCATAGCCCAGTTTTTATTCCATTTTTGTTCAAAATAGCTTCTGTTTTTTTCCCAAATATTCCTGTAATGCTCTGACTGTAATTTTTTGAAACTAACACTACCATGATGATAAATAAAAACATCTTCAACAATTACTAATTTATAACCTAAACTTTTTACTTTCTCACAGTAATCATCATCTTCAAACATTCCGATTCCATAATTTATATCTAAGTCCCCAGCTTTTTCATACACTTCTTTTTTTATAGCTACACAATAAAAGCCTAATAAATCTGTATACCTAAAGTTCCCCTTATTAAATCGATTAAAATCTTGTAGCCATAAATTAGATGGGCCAGAAATAGGATTTGCTATACAAAAATCTAACATTTGATCATTTCCTACAGAATTTGAAACTGGGCCAGCCATACCAATATGATGATTTTCTACTAAAGGCTTAATTAGTTTTTCAATCCAATTTTGTGTTACGATTGTATCATTATTTAATAAAATAATGTATTCGCCCGTAGCTAAATTACAGCCTGCTTTATTTCCTCCTGCAAATCCTAAATTTACTGGTGAAAATAGTACCTTAATATTAGGATTTGCAATTCGAGCTAATTGTAATTTAGTCTCATCTGTCGAATTATTATCCACAATAATAATCTCAAAGTTTGAATATTCATTGTTACGAATCAAACTTTCTAAACATTGTTTCGTATATGACCAATTATTATATGTAACAATCACTATACTTACCTTAGGCTGTTGATTTATTAAATATTGTTTTATTTCGTGATATCTAGTTTCCCAGGTATTATTAGCAGCGTATTTTTTTCTTTCCTCAACTAATTGCTTATTATTTTCATTTAAACTTTGTTGAATACTAGTCTCAAAATCTTCTACTGTATCAGCTAAGTATACCAATTCTTTCATGTATTCCAGTTCAGGTAGTTTTGTTGAAACAACAGGTTTACCTGCCGCCAAATATTCATATACTTTCACAGGGTTCGTAGCTAATGTTAAATTATTTATTAAAAATGGAATTAAACATACATCGAACTTATATAAGTAACTAGGTAAGCTTTCATATGTAACCTCACCTGTTAAAATAACATTTGGCATTTTCTCTACATGAGAAACATCACAACCAAAAGTATTTCCTACTAAAACAAATGTCCAACTTGGATTTCGTTTTGCTAATTTTCTAATTAGCTCAATGTCAAACCATTCTGAGATAGCCCCATAGTAGCCAATAATTGGTCCCTTTAAATCTCTCACTTCACCAGCAAAATCTGTTGTTTTTTTTGAAAAATGATTATATTCTCCTGCATTTCGGACAAGAAGAGTATTTGGGTTTTTTTGTATCATTTTTTCATATAACCGTTGAGATGAAGCTAATACTATATCCGATGAATAAATCAAATTTTCTTCATTGGATAGCATTTCACTTGAGTTTGTTGAAAATCCCTCATGGTCATCCATACAATCATAAATTGTAATATTATTATCTAGACTTAATGAGACATTTGCCCAAAATGGCAAATCTAGAATTGAATATGTTGCACCAATATTGAATTTTAACTTTAGATACTCTATAGATTGATTAATAATTTGAAGGTCTTCTCCTTCAATTTTATCCTTATATGCATTTAAAGGGTTGTTTGAACATAATTTCACCCAATAAATATTAGGCTGTAACTCTTTAATAATGGTATGCTTAGCTATTTCTTCAATAGTAGGCTGGGTGTTTTTTAAACCATAGGTTTCAATTGAAAAATAAAATACCCTATGTCCATTTTTTTCGAATTGCACAGATATTTGTTGAGGACGTTGCCACCTAAAATCCCATTCAATTACAGGAAACCTAAATAAATCAATTTGTTTAGGATATGCTGCAAATAATTCACTATTATCTATAGTAGAGAGTTCACTGGATGATGAAAGTTCCAAAGTATAATCCGGAATTTTGTAATTTTCTATTTTTTGTAATTGTATGGGACTAAATCTTGCTAATTCTAAATTTTTTGGCACTGGTCTCTTTTTTATTTTTAGTTTCAACCACTGCAAAAATTGTTTTTTTTCACTAGTATTTCCTTTTAAAAATTGCTCATTAATTCTTCTTACTAAACACATTAATTTCCAGGCTTTAGTAGACTGTACTACTTCAAGTCTATTATTATAGTCTAAAGAATTTTGATAATAATGCTCGTTCAACCTCTTGTGTAATTCTAAGTATTCTTGGATATCTATTTTATCATTATTAGTCATTACTTTTTCACCGCTTTTCTAATCAGTGCCATTGATATTTTCTCTTATATAAGTTGAAACTTCTTCAATTTTTTTATTCAATTCTTCAATTATTTGGTTTTTCTCGAGTATTTGTTCATATAAAGATTTCCCCCACAAGGAAACCTCATTAATTTTTTGATTTTGGTCGAGAATTAATTGGTCTTTCTCTTCTAGATCTCTTTGTTGTTTTTGAACATATGTTGATATCTTCTCAACTTTCACATTCAATTCCTCAATCAAACTATCTTTCTCTTTAACTTCCCTTGAAAGCTCGCTTCCCCAATCACTTAATCGCAAAATTTCTCTTTTTTGCTCATGAAGTCTCTCGTTTACACTTTTCATATACTCTAAATCAGAACTCAAAGTAACAATAGAATTTATATTGTTTTTTTCAGTTAATAAGGTTTGCTTAGTATAAATAACAACAGCTTGCTTCCCATCCCATAAACTGTTTTGAATTAAACGACAATCAATCTCTTTAAAATAAGAAACCACAAACTCATTTATTCCAATTGGAAAACTATCATAATTGAAAGTATAAAAATGTTCACTTAGGCGCTCTACCTCTTGAAATGGAACCATAATAATTAAATGCTGTTTTGTCTTCTCTAACAATTTTTCAACTAATTCAAATGGGTTATTGAAGTGTTCTAAAACATTGGAAGTGAAAATGATATCGTAAAATTTAGACAAATTATAAATATCATCCTTGAAAAATCTGATATCAGGGTATAATTCTTTTGCTTTTTCAATTGCAACCTCTGAAAAATCAATGCCATCAATATCAATAGTTTGATATTTCTGTTTAAATTTATAGGCACCTTGACCTTCTGCACACCCTGCATCACACACTGTTACACCCTGTAGCGTATTTTTCATCCATTCTGGTAAATTATTCATTAATATGTCCACGAAGAAATTTGTTTGCTGATGACCATCCATCTCTTCCCAATCATTAATAAATCTCTCATCCCAATACTCATTACTATTAATATCTAATTTACTCATTATTTTTTCCCCCTCATCTTCATAAATTACTATTTGAAGTTCACATGTTGTTTGATCTGAGGTTGTACTAATGAAAAGAACCTTTTATTCCCTAGGACTTTAAAAACAACAGCATTTTCGATAAAATCGTAATAACTCGGATTATTGTTGCTTCGATCTTCTGCTGATAACACAAGTGAGTAGTCACCAGGTGTCAAAATATTTTCAAGTTCAAATTGCACTTCAACAAACTTATTATTCGAATGGTTTGCAAAACTAACTCCTTCATCAAAAGTCGTTGATACAATTAAATCAAGCCCATGTTTATTTCTAAAGCTAAAGGCAAACCCTAAATTTTCAAAATCTATATCAGTATCTATTACTTCTGCTATAAGCTTGATTGAGATTCTTTCACCCCAATATAGAATATCCGTATCCTCGTCTAACTGATTAAAAATATTGAAATCCCTAATTAAAACCTTATGATTTCCCCATCTGATTAGTTCTTTTTTAGGCTCTTTTTCTTTGAGCTTTACCTTTTTAACATTCGCCAAGTTTTCAGCTTTTTCTTCTAAAAATAAACTTTTTACATATTCTGATGTTATTTCACTTGGGCTTCCTTCTTTAATAATCTCTCCATATTGAAGCCAAATAACTCTACTACAAAAACTACGAATAGCCTGAACATCATGTGTTACTAGAATCACGGTAACACCTTTCGCTACTAACTTTTTCATATGATTCATGCATTTTAGTGAAAATGCCGCATCCCCTACAGCTAATGCTTCGTCAACTATTAGAATCTCTGGATCTATGCATGCTTGTACTGCATAAGCTAATCTAACAAACATACCACTCGAATATAGTTTTACTGGATGATATATGAAATCACCAATATCAGCAAAATCCAATATTTCCTGAAGCTTATCATCTATTTGCTTCTTTGAGAATCCAAGAATTGTAGCATTTAAATAAATATTCTCAAGGCCTGTGTATTCTGGATTAAACCCCGCCCCAAGCTCTAATAACGCAGATATTTTACCTTTAACCTCTAACTCTCCACTTGTTGGAGTTATTATTCCTGTAAGTATTTTCAAAAGCGTAGATTTTCCAGAACCATTTTTACCAATCAGCCCAATTGTCTCCCCACGTTTTATTTCTAATGATACGTTTTTTAAAGCGGAGAACTCTTTATAATATTTTTTTTTATTTATAAAGATAGCTTCTTTCAAACGGTCCATTTTATTTTCATATAATTTATAATCTTTTGTAAGATTTTTTATACTAATAACAATTTCATTTTCCATTCTATTTGCTCCTTATAGTGAATCAGCAAAATGCGGACGTAATCTTTTAAAAATAGTTCCACCTATTATCAACATGATAATTGTAATAGTCCAAAAATAAATAGTTAAATAAGGATGTTCCCAAAACCAAGTTTTATATATAAGTGCCTCTCTATAGCCATTAATAATATAATAAAAAGGATTCAATTTTAAATAAAAATTGTACTTCTCTGGAATTTGTTCTAAGGACCAAAAGATAGGTGTTAGCCAGAAACCAAACTGTAAAATTACACTTATTATTTGACCTATATCTTTCAAAAATATTATTAAAGCAGATGAAATAAAAATAATCCCCGTTACTAGAACACATACTGCCAAACAGTAGTAAATTATTTGCAAACTATATAAATCCAAAGAATACCCATAAGAGAGAAAAATCCCAATAACAAAGATAATGAAAGCGAAATGTATAACTAATCCAGAAATTACTTTAACAAGAGGTAATAACTCAACTTTAAAAACTACTTTTTTTACCAAATAATCATTCTCAATAACGGAATTTGTTCCATTATTTAATACATCAGTTATAAAAAACCACGGTATCATTCCACAGGATAACCATAAGATAAAAGGAAAATTATCTACTGGAGCAGATTTAAACCCTACCTCAAACACAAACCAGAAAACACCAATTGTAATAATTGGTGTAACAAAAGCCCATAGTATACCCAAATATGAACCTACATATTTCTTTTTAAAGTCTTTTAAAGTTAAATCTATTAATAATCTTATATTACTCATAATTTTTATACCTCATCGATATGCTCAGAAGTTAAATCCTCGCTTCCTTTTTTTTGCATGATACCTAAAATTATAAATAACGGTGCAGCTGTTCCTGGCAATGTATCATTAAACACGGCTTGACACAAAAATGCTAACGTGGCTACGGCTAATACAATAGTGCTAGTCTTACCGTTTAAAACTGCCTTTAGACTTCTTCCTACTACAATTAAAATCAATGCTAAAAATGCGACAAAACCAATAATTCCTGTACCATATAATATACCCAGATACATATTATGAGGTTTATCTACAATTACTTCTTGAGTTTCAAGATTCGCTCTTGCATCTTTATTATTGTGAGGGAAATTATAAATTAATGTGTCTAAACCATAACCTAACATTGGTCGATCCTTTACTAAATCCATTATATAAGACCATATATAAACACGTCCGGAACCTGCACCCACTCCACTCTCAGCAGGAGCTGGCAGTTCAAATTGAGCATCGGCTGCATATACACGATTATCCCAATTAAATATGTCACTATTAAAAGATATTGATTCTTCTTGATATGGATTACTTGAAATAAAGAAACCAAATGACTCATCCCATACTTTAGCGTTTTCCTTGGCAAGCACATGAACTCCTGCTACAGAAGCTATACAAAATAAAATTACTTGCCCTAAAGCAAACATTTTTTTGTCATGCTTAAGTGCTATCCATAAAATGATAGGTAACATAACAATCATTGTTAAGAAACCACTTGTTGATAGAGACATTAATACAATCAATATTGACAAAATTGATAAAACAAAGCTAGAAATTTTATCGAGCATATTTTTACCTACTATGCTATTCACTAAAAACATAGCTGCTATAATTGCAAACATTCCACTCATATAGTTACCATGGTTTAATGTTCCTACTAAATGAGAGCCTTCCGAAAGGTTCACATCACTTGGAAGAAATAAAGTTACTAATTTTTTCATCCATGCTTGTTGTAAAAGATCATTATCTGTAAAATTGAAACTAATAATGATAAAATTAATGATTGTTAATGGTGTAAAAGCATAAGTTACATATTTAACTACCTTTTTCGGATATTCAATATTCATCGCAATAAAAAATAATGCTAAATAGCAAAGCCAACTAATAGCCCCATCTGAACGGTTATATTGACCGTGTAATGCAATAGTGATGTTTGGTGAAAAGATTGTTGATAACACAATTATTACAGCAAATGCTCCTATAGCATAATTTAGTTTTGTTTTTCGAATTCTGCCATTCATAAATAAAATTTTCACCATTAATAGTAATGTTGCTAACACCGTAATAATGACAACAACTAGTGCTTTGTAGTGTGTGAAAAGATCACCTTTCTCTCCTCCCATTAATGTACTAATATTTGTAATCAATGGTGACTGGACCTCTATTACACTCCCCAAAACAATTAGTGGGACAAATCCAATTACAATAAGAAGTAACCCAAAAATCCACTTATCCACAGATTTTTGTGATTGAATATCCTCCTCAACATCATGATAGGCAACTTTTTCGTAAAACTTACTCATTATCCGTACCTTCCTTTGATTGTGAATTTTCAACCTGTGCTAATAATGATGTTACATATTCTTGATAGTCAGGAATATCTTCCAATGTCCATTGCGCTTCCTGACAACGTAATAACACGATTCTTGCTTCTTCAAACTTTTCTGCACCTAAAAATATTTCTCCCATTTGGAGCATAAACTTCGGGTCTTCTACCTTATATGGATTAATATCTAAAACTTTTTGCATATATATCGATGCTTGCTTCATATCACCATTTTGGGCATTTATTAGACCAGCTACATAGTTACCAACTTCTGAATTTGGCTGTTTTTTTAATACTTCTGAAAGCATTGCTATTGAACCTTCTAAATCACCATCTGTTTGTAATTGTATAGCTTGATTATATAAAGTCTCAGACATCAAAAATTCTTCATCTTGTTTGCTTGCTAAAATGCTCGCCACTATTAATCCAACTACAACAAATGTGACAATCCCTGACAAAATATATTTTCTTATGGATTCCGTGAATGTCATTATAAGTCTACCTTCCTCGAATTATGTATTTTTACACATAGAATCATTATACTATAAAATTACAGTCATATATAGGATATAGTGCCAATTAAAATTGGAACGATATTACTTTATTCAATTAAAATAAAAGAAATTGTAGATTACCTACTTGTACAGAATATAAAATCTCTCGAGAATACAACCCTCTTGAAATAATATAAAAATGATAGGATGAAGGTTTAAAGTGAAATTCAAATTTAGTTTATAAGTATTGCCTTATTAAACTCTTGAAGGGGGGATCACAAAAGATAATCACCGATAAGTGACCAGCAAAAGAGGATGTAATGGGATACTTTACTTATTGAAAAAATCCTTCTTTTATTTTGATACTCTATCGTATCCGGAGGCATGAAAAAACTGTATTCGCTTTCAAATTAGGCTTAGTAATAAAATGCCATGATCTCATACAACAGAAAAGACTTTGTAGATTGCTCCACAAAGTCTTTTCATAAAATTAATTATAGATTATTTAGTAACAGTTACACCTTTAGGGTCAATAGTTACTGTATTCTTTTTAGCAGCATCATCAACTGTGAATTTAGTAACAGCACCAGTAATTCCTGGGCTTGCAAAGTTCACAACGACAGTTTTCTTGCTATCTTTTACAGCAGCTACAGTACCAACAGTTGTATTATTAACTGTAACTTTATCTCCGTTTGCAATGTTTAATGCTTCAGAGAATGTGAATGTAACTTGTTGTTCTTGACCTAGTTCACCAGCTTCACTAGTTAATTTAGTTCCATTAACAACATAATCAAATGTACCATTTTTCACAGCTTTTAATTCTAATACAGAACCATTTACTGTAGCAGTTACACCTGTTACACGGTTGTTAATTTTGAACGCTAAGTCATTTAAAGAACTATAGAAGTTTGATTCAGGTGTCACTGTTCCCGTAGTATAACGAGTAAATTTAACACCGCCTACTTCTAATGTATTGTTATCTGCAGCATCAATAACAGCAGAGTCAATAGTTGCAGTTGCATATTTACCAACTTTGCCAACTACAGTTTCAACAGCTTTAGTTAAAACAGAAGAGAATTCATCGAAAATTGTTGGACCACCAGAAGTTGCTGTACGAACAATTTTAAATGTTACTTTACCATCTGCATCTTTGCTGTATTGTACTTCAGCTGCATTAGTAGTATATTTTTTCAATTCTGCAACAAATGCATCTGCATCTTCAAGTGAAGCGTTATTTTCAGCTACATATTTAGCATCTTTATAAGAAATTGCTTTTTTACCAGCAAATGTTAAAGTTTTGTCTGCAGTATTTACTGACGCAACTCGACCAATATAATTGTTAGTTACATCAGCTGTAGCTGTGAATGTTGCAGTTACTTCTTTAGCAGTAAATGCGAAATCTTTACTATCAGTAGGGTTAATTGCAACACCAGTAGCAATTACACGTACAGATGATGATTTACTTGGATCAACAAGTTTTACTTGTAAATCTGCTGAAGCTAACTCACGTGGGTATGATAATGTAATACTACGATTTGGTGAAACAGTTCTTCCTGCTACATCAATATCATTTGAACCTGTGTTAAATACTGTATAAGATACAGATTTAGTAGTAGCAGAGATTACGCTATTACTTTGGTTTACTAATTCTGCTCTAAATGTTGCTACTTGAGTATCTTCAAACTTAGTTTGTTTCTTACCAGCAGCATCGTAAGATTTAACTGATGCTCCATCAAGGTAAGCACGTTGGAAGTAAGAAATTGGTGCAACTGCTTTTGGTTCACCTTCATCAAGAGTAGCTTCTTTTGCATTAGAAGTGTTGATGTCAATCCAAGCAACAGGTGTTGCATAGTCATCTACTCTGTCAGAACCGATAACAAATGTAGCTTCACCTTTATCATTTGTTTTTACAGAGATTTGTTTAGCTGTGTTACCTGTGCCAGAGTTTGGATAGTAAACACTGTTGTCAGCATCGATAAATTTAGCATCTGTAACTGTTGAAATTACACGGTCTAAATCTTCGTTGAATGCTACATTAACTACTTCATTTTTCGCTAATTTACCATCTTTATCTTTTACAGTGATTTTATATTCACGACCATTATCAGCATAAATTGCTGCTACTTCGCCGCCATCACGAGCTACTTCGATAGTGTAGTCTGCTTGTACTGCTGCAAATTTAACTTTAGAAGCAGTAGCTTGTAAAGCAGAAGTTTTGTAAAGGTTAGCACTTTCATTAGTAGTAGTATTTACTGCGAAAATTACAGGAGTAACTTCTGCATTTGTACCAGAAACTGTGAATGTAGCTTCACCTTTAGAATCAGTTGTAACTTGAGCTGCTAATGGAGCAGTAGAATTGTTTAATTGTTTTACTGCAACACCGTTAACTGTAGCATTTGCTACTTTATCAGATGTTACATTCATGTTTTCAATAAAGCCAACATTGAATGTTCTACCAGATTCAGCTTTACCAGTTTTAGGGTTTTTGTAAGTAACTTTGTAAGTTTTGTTAGCACCGTTGTTAATTGTACCACCTGTAGTTACTTCTTCAACTGATAGAATTGTATCTACGCCCCAGAATACATAACCAAGTGAGAATTTAGAACGGTCACCAGTTGCATAAGCAGTTACTTCATCAGTACCTTCTTTATAACGAGTGTAAGAGTAAGTTGCGATACCCTCTTCGTTTGTTAACGCTTCACCAGTTAATGTTGGAACAACGCCATCATTGTTGTTACCTGGTACGTTGAAAGTAACAGGGATACCAGCTTTAGATTGACCATCAGCTACAGTTACTTTAGCTTGAACTTTAACTTCTTGACCAAGTTTACCTTGAACAGCAGAAGATACTAATTCAACTTTAGTTGGAATTACAGCTGCTACACCTTTAAATGAACCGATTTTTTCGTCATCTAAAGTTACAGTGTAATCTTTACCAGCTTCTTGTGCTGCAGTAGATAAAACAACAACTTTTTTGTTTGTTTGTTTTACAGAAGCATTTTTAATTTCTAAACCATCAATTTTGAAGTCTAGAGCTTGAACGTTATCAACTTCAGCGTCGAATGTTACTTCAACAGTTGTATTGTTGATTGCTTTAATAGCTGCATCAACTGGTGTTTCAGTATCACCTAGATTAAGAGTACGATTGAATACTACTGCGAAATCTTGACGAGTGATTGCTCCGTTAGGGTTAAGTTTCTTAGTATCAGAACCTTCGAAGATACCGTTAGCTACAGCGATTTCTAAAGATTCTTTAGCCCAACCTTTTACTTGAGAAGCGTCAGCAAATTGGCTAAGATCTGCTTCACCTTCTAAACCGAAAGCATCTACAAGAACTTTAGCTGCTTCAGAACGAGTTAATGATTTGTTTGGTGCGAATTCTTTTGCACTAACACCTTCGAAGATACCGTTAGCTACTACTGCTGCGATTGAGTTGTAGTACCAAGCACCTTTTTTAACGTCTGAGAAGTTTACATCTCCGTCAGCTTCTAATTCTAAAGCTTTTGTGAAGATTTCTGCAGCTTGTGCACGAGTCACAGTGTTTAGTGGGTTGAAGTTCCCGTTAGTGTCACCTTGGATTACGCCTTTATCAACTAAAGATTGTACTGCTTCTTTAGCGTATCCAGAGATTTTGTTGTAGTCGTTTACTTGCGCAGCAGATGCTACAGGTACGATTGCAGATGCAACTAATGCAGCTGTTGCTGATGCCGCGAAAAACTTACGGCCTTTGTTTTGCTTTGCCATTAATGTATTCCTCCCTAAAATTCCTTAAATTGATATTAATCCAATGAAAACTATAGTACCGCCTAGTTACCTAAATGTATGTATTATAGCTTTCTTGAATAATACAAAACTAAAGCAAATTTGTTAGTAAATTTACTAGAAAAAGCGTAGTAGAATACCATTCTAGTAAGTTTATTCACTTTCTACAATAATATAACACTATCTCTCCCTAAATTCAAGCATTGGGACATAAATTTAGATGTAGAAGATTTTTTTACCATGGCATTTAATAGATACCATTACTCTACCAACTAAATTACCCCTAGAATGGGTTGGTAACATATAGTTCCATTTCCTATTATACCTGACTCTCAATAATAACCAAGCATTTTCTGGAATGGTTACTAAATTGTCAAAAATTAAAGACTCCCGTAATATATTAGTTATATTTGTAAAGAAACAGAAATATAGGTAGAGTTTTTTAGCGAATTTTGCCTCAATCCTTCCATTTTCTCGAGTTTCTTCATTATTAAGTAATAGCTAAGTCTATCTGTCCCTATGTTGTAATAATAGATTATCTTTTTTTATGTTACACTTTTGTTAGTTTGATAGAACAATTATCAGCTATTGAAGGGAGCTTGAAAAATGAAACGAAAATTTCCTCTTTACGGGGCAGTGCTTGCAGGAATGCTATATCTTGCCCCTACTACCGCTTCAGCAGAAGATATTTCGAAGCACTGGGCCTATCATGAAATGAACTATCTGATTACGAACGATTTAATGAAGGGTGATGAATTTGGCAATTACCGTCCAAATGATGCTGTTACGCGAGCTGAATTTGCAGCATTTCTAGTTAGAACACTTAACTTGCCTGCTTCTTCTAGTCAAGCTACCTTCTCAGATGTAAAGAAAGGCGACTGGTATTACGGAGTGATCGAGCAAGCAAGCTATCACGGATTGATTAAAGGTGATGAGCAGGGCAAATTCAACCCGAACGCACATATTAATCGTCAGGAAATGGCGGCTATGTTAAAAAGAGCCCTCAATTATCAAAACATCAACACATCTTCCTCCCCTATTAACTTTAGTGACAATGCCCGTATCGCCAAATGGGCTTACGCAGATGTACAAGCTGTCGTAACATCAGGGCTACTTGTCGGGAAGCCAAACAATCAATTTGCACCTCTTGCACAAACAACACGTGCTGAAGCAGCGACCGTGCTCTATCGCTTAATCCATTTGGAAGCACCTGAAATTGGCGGCAAGCAATATACAACGACGAATTACTCATATGACTACTCTTCGGTGGTTAAAAAACAAGCTGCCAATAATCCAAAGGTCGACGGTGCTGGCATTTTTACAGCTAGCGACGCACTAGTGTCATACTATGTACATCCAAAGAGCGTTATGCAGGATAGCCCATCTTTTTATCAATTTTTAAAATTATCAACTGTCGTCAATAATTTGAGTGCCAAGGAACTGAATGAAAAGGTACTTGCTAATAAAGGAAGCTTAGCAGGTATGGCTGATGCTTTTATTCAGGCGGGTGTCGATAATAATGTAAATGCTATCTATCTGTTATCACATGCTTTACATGAAACAGCGAATGGTGCCTCTGCCCTCATTAAAGGGATTGAGGTTGGCTTAGACTCGAGTGGAAAACCAGTGATGGTCACTCCTGAAAATCGAGACAGTTTAACGGATATTAAGAAGACTTATAATACTTATGGTATTGGGGCTATTGATGCTGATGCCAATAAATACGGTGCTGAGCGTGCTTATACAAATGGTTGGTTTACCGTACAGGATGCCATTATCGGTGGGGCTCAATTTGTAAAAGATCAGTATATTAGTAAAGGACAAGATACGTTGTATAAAATGCGCTGGAACCCTGAGAATCCAACCATCCATCAATATGCAACACATGTTATGTGGGCAGTGATTCAGGCGAAAAAGATTTATGATATTTATGAATTAATTGGTGCACATACAACAACGAATTTAGTGTTTGATATTCCTGCTTATCAAGGTCAGTCTTCCGCTCCATCGTTACCAAACGCTTCGAAGCAATATGCTTTAGATCCATATATAGCTGGGGCAACTGGAAAAGCTACTACTAATCTCAATATGAGAACATATCCTAATACTGCAGATGCTACATCCATTATGACAAATTTACCAAAAGATACATCCTTCAAAGTACTTGGAGAAAATGGTGGTTGGTTCAAAATAAACGTCGATGGACAAGAGGGCTGGGTATTTGATGATTATGTTCAGCTAGAAAATGGTTTACAGATTGTCAACATGAACATCATGCTCAATGTCCGAAGTGAACCGTCTACGACAGCGGCTATTTTAGGTACAGTAAAACCAAACGGCTTTATTATCGGTGCTGTAGATGATAATGGTGAATTCGTGAAAAATGGTGCCTGGTATCAGGTTATCTATAACGGCAAAACCGGCTGGGTGCATGGAGATTATATTGTAAAATTATGATTTCATGCGATAATCTAAAAAAAGAGTGCGACTTTGTTTCGCACTCTTTTTTGTTGTCTTCCTTGCACAAATAAAAAACACTATATAATAGAAGAAACTCAAATTATCCAGTTATGAGCACCTCTGTTTCCTTCTAAAATTCAGTGCATCTTTAAGTGTGATTTGTTTGTTTTTTGCAATAGGATCCTCCTTTTTATGAAGATGAATTCCCGTTTATACACCCTACAACAATAGGTAAACTATTATCGAAAATTTCCTGTCAATATTGCTTTTATGGTATGATAGATTGCAGTGAAAAAGGAATTACAGAAAGGTTTGAACACTATATGAGGCATGTAACGATTATGGGCGTACCCTTTTTACATATTAGTCAGCAAGGGTTTGTAGATCTACTTGTTAATCGTATTGAACAGCAAGAAAAGACTTTCGTTGTGACGGCCAATCCTGAAGTTGTCATGCAGGCAAATGAAAATCCTACTGTGAAGGGATATTTAAATCAGGCGACCTACATTTGTGCGGATGGCATCGGTGTGGTTAAGGCTGCTCAAATCCTTGGCGATTCACTACCAGAGCGTGTGACAGGCTATGATACCATGGTGAAACTGTTGGAGGTTGGTCAACAAAAGCGCTTTAAAGTTTATTTATTGGGCGCACAAAAAGAAACAATTGAAAAGACCATTGCCAATATTCATAAGAATTATCCCCATGTTGAAGTCGTGGGCTATCATGATGGATTCTTTGATTGGAATAACAATCACATCGCGGACGATATCGCAGCCTTACAACCTGATTTGGTGTTTGTCGCTTTAGGAGTACCAAGACAGGAAAAATGGATCACTGAAAACCTGGACAAGTTTTCAAAGGGCGTATTTATCGGTGTAGGAGGCTCCTTCGATGTCATCGCGGGAACCGTGAAACGTGCACCAGTCATTTGGCAAAAGTTAAATCTTGAGTGGCTTTATCGACTGCTACGTCAGCCAAGTCGATTTATAAGAATGCTTGTTCTTCCACGTTTTGCTTTAAAGGTTTTCTCATTAAAGCTTAGAGGGCAGGGCACAGCAAAATGAGTCAATCAACATTTGTCAAAAGTACACTCGTCTTAACAATTGCGACATTACTTTCTAAGGTAATCGGTAGTATTTTCCGTATACCACTTCAAAATATTGCTGGTGATGAAGTACTTGGTATTTTCAGTCTTGTCTATCCTGTCTATATGGTGGCTTTGTATTTATCTGTTGCGGGTATCCCTATCGCTATTTCTAAATTGATTGCGGAGGCTAACTCAAGTAAGGATACTGCCAAAATAAAGAAAATTTATGTGACCGCAAGAATCCTTGCCCTATCCTTTGGCGTCATTAGTTTTACAATCATTTACGGTTTTTCAGCACAGATAGCGAATGCACTTGGTGGACCATCAACAGAAATTGCCTTAATTATTGTGGCACTGACATTACTTGTGGCTCCTTATATGGCCGTCTATCGTGGCTTTTTCCAAGGATTTGGAGATATGCGACCTACTGCCATCTCTCAAGTAATTGAACAGTTAGTTCGAGTTGCATTAATTCTAATTGTTGCGTATTTCCTAGTTGCGATGGATTATTCAAATGATATTGTAGCTGGTGGAATTATGGCTGGTTCTGTCCTTGGAGCACTCGGTTCACTTGTTTATTTACTCTATAAATATTTCCGATCTTCGGTAAAAGTAACGAGCAAGGAGAAATATTCGAGTAAGGATTTCTCCACATATAGTAAGACTATTCTAAAGATCTCCATTCCGATTGCAATTGGTTCTGTTACAATGGCACTTTTCAACTTTGTGGATTCCTTTACCGTCACATATGGGTTGAGAAATGCAGGGGCTGACGCAAGTGAAATTAGCTTCCTTTACGGTATATACGGTCGAGGGCTGACATTAGTTCAAATTACGACTGTATTTGCGTCTTCGATTATTTTACCGCTTGTGCCATTGATTACTACTAAAATTGCGGAACGTAAAATTGATGAAACACGCAGTATTATTGAACAAACACATCGTATGACCCATCTTATATCATGGCCAGCTGCTATTGGATTGCTAGCCTTAACCTTGCCTTTAAATCTAGCTCTTTTCAAGGACTTAGAGGGAAGCTTAATGTTAGCCATGATTAACCTTAGCTCTGTCTTTACATCTCTGACTCTTCTCGGAACAGGCGTTTTACAGGGTATGAATGCTGCTAAAACAGGCGCTCTTATTATTTTAAGTGGCGTTGTTCTGAAGGTGTTTGCGAACATCTTCTTCATTCAAGCATTCGGTCTAGATGGTGCTGCTTATGCAACATTATTGGTGTACTTTGTGTTATTTATTGTGAATACTGTCTTTATATATCGTATGATTCGCTTTACTGTTCTTGGAAAAGATACGGTGAAAATGATTGTTTCTTCAATCGTAATGGGAGTAGCCGTTGGTTTACCAACGCTTTGGCTTGATTTTACACATTGGTCTCGTATGTGGGCAATGGGCTATCTGACTATTGCCATCATCGTGGGAGGAGCTATTTACTTCCTTTTACTATGGCTAATGAAAGCTATTCATAAACAAGATTTAAAGAAAATCCCTGTTATCGGAAAAAGATTTTCATAAATAAGAGAGGTAGGACACTTATGTCGAAACAGAAATGGCTTTGGGGGATCATTGTTCTTTTACTCGTCGTTTCCTCCACAGGTATCATGATGAGGTGGAATGCGGAGCAATCGAATGATTCTTATGAAATCGTGATTCCCTATGATGAAATACAAACTGTAGATAAAAACAGTGATTTAACAATGGATGAAATCCTTTCCTCCTTAAAAGAAGCTGGACTGACAACCGTTAGTCTTGAGCCTTTAACATTAAAGGAAATGGAAAAACAAAATTTGATTACTGTCTATAAAGAAAACGACTTAGCAGCACAATTATTATTTACACCTTATAAAGATGCTGTTGATGTTACAAAGAGTGGCTCTTATATTCGAGTACCTGAAAATACAGACTATCAAAAACTGATTAAAGATAGTGTAGAACCAGAGGAAGTTCAAATAGGAGAAGAGGCTTTTTATTTTCTCCCTACTTCTAACCATAACTTTGATTTAAAAACGCCAATTGGCTATGATCAACCTGCTATTGATATGATTAGTAAGCATGATCTAGGCTATGTCTTTAAAGTGGAAAATGCAGATAATGAATTGGCTAACAATAAATTGGTGAATCAATTACTAGCATTAAAAGATGGTTCATCTGGTCGCTTGCTTGGCCAAGGTGACGAAGCAATTGGCTTTGGACAAAAAAAAGGCAATCAATTAGTTGAAAAATTAAGTGATGCGGGCTATTACTTCTATACAATCGAAAGTAATCCATTGAAGGGCGAAAGTAAAATCGCCCAAATAACCGATTACAATATGATTCGTTTGCATAGTATTAATATCAACAGACAAACGAAATTAAAGTTAAATGAAAGTATTGACCGTACAACAAGAGCTGTCAAAGAGCGTAATATCCGTTCTATCTTCTACCATATTAAAACAACTGGTAATGCCAAGGAAAATGTGGAGCAAACAATTGACTACTTAAATGGGGTACATGACGCAATGCCAGATCATTTCCAACCTGGCGAGCCAAAGCTGTTTGATAAGGTAGCTGTACCAGCCTGGGTCAAAGCAGCAGTATTATTAGCAGGTATTTTATTTACCTTTATCGTTTCAGAATTAGTCAAATGGATGCCTCTACGAATTGCGGCAGCTGGATTTATGACAGTACTAGCCATTGCGTACTTTATCCTGAAAAGCACTCTATTCTTACAGGCATTTGCACTAATTATTGCAGTTCTTGCACCTACCTATGCCGTAATTAAATCGGCTCAAGGTTCTACGAAAATGTCTAAAATACTTGTGCAATACTTGAAGGCAGTAGCGATTAGCCTTATCGGTATTGTTATTGTCATTGGCTTATTAAATGGCAATGCCTTTATGACAGGCTTTGCTACGTTCAAAGGCGTGAAGTTAGTTTATCTGATTCCAATTATGGGCGTCCTACTATTTACATTAATTGAGATGAACCGACTAGCTGATCAAAATATTAAAAAATCTTTATCTAATACCGTAACATTGTTAAATAAAGAATTAAAATATTGGCATGTGCTCCTACTAATTGTCGTGGCGGGTATCGGTTTATTTTACATTAGCAGAACTGGTAACTCTGGCTCAGTTAGTGATTTAGAATTAGCGTTTAGACAATGGCTAGAAAATACCTTATATGTACGACCAAGAACGAAGGAATTCTTAATTGGTTTCCCATTCTTTGTTTTAGCTTTATATGTAATGGGCATCAACCGCAAATGGGGTAGCATCCTACTTGTACCAGGTGTAATAGGATTCTTATCGATCGTCAATACTTTCACACACTTACACATCCCAGTAGCTGTTTCAGTATTACGTACTCTCTACAGCGTATCTCTTGGCTTTGTTATAGGACTAGTATTTATCCTTATCTTTAAATTCGGTTATCGTTGGGTTTCTAAGGCAATCGCGAGGTGGTCATAATGCACATTGTTTTATCTGGCTATTATGGATTCGATAATGTCGGAGATGATGCTATTCTGCTGTCCATTATTCAAGCTTTAAAGAAATGGCAAAGTGATATAGAGATCACTGTATTATCCAATAACCCAACTGCTACTGAGCAAACGTATGGCGTTAAAGCCATCAATCGTTGGAAAATGAAAGAAATCCGTCAATTGCTAAAAACAGCTGATGGACTCATTAGTGGCGGCGGTAGTTTAATGCAGGATCAAACAGGCATGAAAACTATTCCTTACTATGCGGGCGTGATTCAAATTGCAAAATGGCTGAAGAAGCCAGTATTTGTTTACGCCCAAGGTATGGGCCCAATCAACAACTCGCTTAGTAAATTTATCGTGCGGAAAACCTTTAACAAGGTTGAGCAAATTACGGTTAGAGATAAAGCCTCCCAAACTCTTTTAACAGAGATTGGTGTACGTAAAGAGACTAAAATTGTGCCAGATCCTGTTATGGGACTAAATGGTGGCGACTTTCATTGTGAATGGTTAGATCAAGAATCCCTAACAGCGGAAAGCTATATTTCTGTTAGTGTTCGTGACTGGCCATCTACAATAGCGTATAAAGAAAAAATTGCACATAGCTTAGACCAATTAGTACGTCAGGGTGAGCAAATCGTCTTCTTACCAATGCATGGTGAACACGATTTAAAAACTTCTCAGGAAGTGGCAGCACTCATGCAGGAAAAAAGCTTAATTGCTCCTTCTGATTTATCCATTGAGGAAAAAATTGCTGTAATTGGACAATCACAATTATTAATTGGGATGCGACTACATTCCCTAATCTTTTCAGCCATTTATGCTACACCTTTTATCGCCATTTCGTATGATCCAAAAATTGATGCGTTTGCTGATATTGTTGATCAACCGGTTATTGGACATGTCGAGAAGGATGATTGGAACGGTGTCACATTGTTCGAACGAGCTATCGCCATTCTAGAATCGTATACGACAGTTCAAGAAAATATGCGTCAGGCTGTGCTACCATTACAGCACGAAGCTACGGCAACGGCTAAATTAGCGATTGAGACTTTCTCTAAATAAACATAAAAAAATGATGAATTTCAATATTAATTGAAATTCATCATTTTTTTCCGACTTCTAATAATTTTAAAACGGACTGTGCCTGCTGCATATGCATCGCCAAGATATATTGACTGGCCTGCATTAAAATCTGGGCTTTTATCATATTCATCATCTCTTTTGCAATATCAGCGTCTCGAATTCGTGACTCGGCTGCTTGTAAATTTTCTGCGGTGTTCACATTGGCATTATAGGCGTGTTCCAAACGGTTTTGATAGGCACCTAGACGAGAGCGTTCATTAGATACGCGTTTTAAAGCATCATCCATAGAAGAGATAGCCTTATCTGCCTCATCCCTAGTAGCAATCGAAACATCTTTCAAACCAAGTGCTTCTGAACCGACACCATTGATCAACAGTTCAATGCTCTGTCCTGCGTTGGCACCTGCCTGAATTTTAATCCCATTTGTTTCATAATCGCCATTCAGTAATGTTTTTGTATTAAATTCGGTATCAGTTGATATACGTTGAATTTCCTTTTTTAGCTCTTGGAACTCCAAATCAAGTTGTTTCCGATCCTCATCCGTTAATGTATCATTGGCTGCCTCCACTGCTAGTTCTCGCATACGCTGAATCATTGCATGTGTCTCATTTAATGCACCCTCTGCTGTCTGCACTAATGAGATGCCATCCTGTATATTTTTTGCCGCCATATTCAATCCACGAATTTGAGCACGCATTTTTTCAGAAATGGCAAGACCAGCTGGATCATCTGCTGCACTATTAATTCGGTAACCTGTAGAAATTCGTAGCATTGCCTTACTCATGGCACCGTAATGTCGATTCATATTATTCAGGATCGACATCCCCGTAGCCGACCAATTACCTAACATTTACTCACCACCCTCTTGTCACTTATATCGGTCTATCCTCCATTTTTTTAATACTTAGTTCGGAAATAGTTTCCAATATATCAGGATTTATTAACTATTTGTAGAAAAAATATTCTTAATCCTAAACTTTTGACCTACCCTTGATAATAAAAGCACCCCTTCTCCTAGTAAGAAAAGTGGGCGCTTAATGGGCATACCATCTATTCAATTGTGAAACCTCCAAGTTGATGGTTCTTTTGCTGTAATAGATTAAAAAAGAGTGATTTATTGTTCTCTAATAATGCTTGATCGATTAAGTTATCTAGATTTCTAATTTCAATCTCTGTAATAAGTTGATCAATTTCACCTACAGTCACTGTAGAAACAAGCGGAAGTTGTTGTTTTGGTGTAGCGCTTTCAAGTATAGGTGCCAGATGATCATGGACGTTGGTAATAAGTAATAGCTGATAAAGTGGTAATCGAATAAATCGATTGCCCTTTTGGAAAACAAACACCTCAGATAAATTTTCAATTTGCTGTGTCTTCATGTTGATAATCATCTCTTTACCTTCTATGGGAATGAAATGGAAAATCTCATTCTCTTTTAAAATAGAGAAATATTGATAAGCAAATACGAGACGTAATTTGTCTCCAGTAATTTTTGTATAAAACGGCTTCATGTATTGAACTTGCATCATCCTTCATCCCTCCTAATTATCTGATTATTCAGATTTTAACACAAATCAAAAGTCTTGTTAACTATCTTTGAATCAATTTATTTCTTTCTGATCATTCAGCTTATCATTGCCGCATTTTAATCGTATAATGGAAGGACAGTCTTTTTTCCTTTACTACAATTAATCCATATTAAACATAGCCATATATGAAGAAAGGAGTGAGGTGATGGCATTGTCAATATCGCAATTGGCTAAAGAGCATCAAGAATTCGTGTTAACTAAATTAAAAGAAGCTGAACATGATTTACATCCTTCCTCTACGGAAGATGAAGAACTAGTCCGTCGTGCTGTCTTTTCGGTTAGAAATAAGTCCATTATTTTTGACCGTTTTAATGGAGCCAGTTCTATATTATATGCAACTGTCCAGGATGTCAGACCCGCTTCTGTTGAAATTGATTTCGCCAAGGAAGAGTTACGCTGTAGCTGTCCTCAGCCAAAATGGTGTCGACATCAGGTAGGTACTTTACTTGCTCTCTACCAGTACTTTGATTCAGTTCAAAATTGGTCTAGTGCTTGGCGTGTTCAAAAATCTGTCCAGTTAAAATCATTAGCTGATGAACGTAGCCCTCAAAGTTGGTCAATGATGGTTGAAGAAGTAATGAAACGATTATTGCCACCGGGTCGCGTTTTAGAAGGCTATGGCCTTTCTGCTATAAGGACCGATGCATTGGACCGTCTGCGTAGACATATGCCCTTTGAGCGTGAATGGCAACCTCTTTATAAACTGTATATGGAGTTAGCCATTTTCAATTCTATCTGGCGACATTTAAATGAAACACCTGGTCATTCATTGGATTCTCCTTATATGAAATACTTTATTGATCAAAGTAGTCAATCTTTCGAGAGCATACTAACAGAGCTGACTAATCGTTCTCGACTTTTCGCGACTGATCCGTTTTATGATGCTCTCCAAGAGGAAGTACGAAAGTTTTTATTAGAACGACATGGATTATTTCCAAATCGACTTCGCCTATACATGCTACTTTGGGCGGTGCTTTTTTATGAAAAGCCTCGTCGTGAGCAGGAATTAGATTATATAAATAATCTTGAAAACCCTTCAGCAGAAATATCCTTAGAATCATTAAGATTATTATTTTATGTACTCTTACAAAAAGAGGACTTACTGCTTGAAAGTTTGACACATATTAATTTGCATCATATGCAGGATCTATTTGAACTCGCTACTTTTGCTCAACGTGCTGGCGAATCAGATGCGCTGGCTATTATTTTACGAGCGATACTGCCAATGACAGAAGCCTTTTTACAGGAAGTCGTGCCAGTTGTACAACGAGCTCAGTATGTTCGTCAATTCCAGCTTTTATTTGATGAAATACAGCTTACCGAGGAAGAGGAAGCCATTCTATACAGCGCCTTTGGAGTCTACGGCCTTCAGCCATTCTCTTCGTTCTTAATTAAAAAAGGACGTTATCGAGATTGGGCAGCTCTTCATCAATTAAATCCTTCTTCACTATCTTATTTAGAGATGTGTGGATTAAAGGATGTGTTACAAGTTGAACCGGCTACGGTTTTACCTTTATATCATGTATATGCAATGGCGGAAATTGCCCAAAAATCACGCATGAATTATAAACAGGCAGTGCGCATTTGGAAAAGTATGCGTAGTGCCGCAAAACGCGCTGGTAAAACAGCTTATTTTGAAACGTATATACAAACAATCCGTTCAGAATATAAACGACTCCGTGCGTTACAGGAAGAAATCGAGAAAGGAAACTTAGTATGATGACAATAAATGCCAATTCTCCTTCCCCTTTTTCTAAAACTCAACAGCTTCGTATTGATGTAGCTCGGGAAGGATATTTTACGTTGCGAGGCTTTACTGAAAATGGTACAACAATCGACGTAGAAACATTCAAATCTTCATTGTTCTTTACGTATGAGGCAAATATCTATGGCTTACTAACAAATCAGGCAGATTTAACAATTGAGGTGTCCACTGCTGAGCTTCTTGATATTTTTTCATCAAGCTATCAACATCCCTTTATCAGCTGGGTTGGTGTAAATGAAGATAGTAAAGAATGGCTAGGTAAAGTATTGGCTTTACAAGATTATTGGCAGGAGCCCTCACTTTGGTCACATGCTGTCATTGCAGAAGATTTTTCTACACTAACCTTTCCTATAGATGATATAGATTCTGCATTATTAGAAATGGCGGTGCAGCAAAAACTTTCACAAGTAGGACTATTATTTTCTGATTTACCAAAGCTATTGCCCTTTTTCTTACGAGGTGGCTGGCCATTAGATCAAACTCGCCAAGTCGGTGCCATCACAGTGTCTTTACGATTAAGTGAACCAGAAGAAGATTCCGATGTCTGGCTATTAGAAACGGTCCTTAGTACTGCTACTACAAAAAATTACTGGACACCTGCCATTCGTAAGCAGTCATTACTTATCGAAGATGCACTGCCTACAAAATGGCGAATGTTTGCAACTGTAATTGAGCAGCAACAACAACAAATAGTCGATCTACTATCTAAAGATGCTATCAGTAGCGAAGCCTTTATTCGTGTGACACTTGAAGACATGGAGGTACGATCTTTTTTACGTGAGGATCTTGCCAGATTACAGGCACTTGGCTTTGATGTTGTACTTCCTGCATGGCTAAAGGATTTAAAACAATCCAAATTCCGGGTCCGTGTTACAACTAGCAATGCATCCACAAAAAAAGTCGCTGGATTAGATGATATTTTAACGTTCAAGTGGCAATTTTCGATGAATGGACAGACGATTTCACCTGAGCAATTTAAAAAGTTGGTGGAAGAAAAGCGTGAATTTATTCGAATAGGTACAGAATGGTTCCGTGTTGACGCTAACTGGATGCAAGAAATGCGTGCTCTAATGCAGCAGGCAGAAGATGAGAGCTGGACTGTCCGAGAATTACTATTCAGGGAATTGCCCGAAGATTTATCTGCACCTCTTGAAGAAGAGGATGCTGACGATGCTCTTCGGGATGATCCTATCTTTGCATTGGAGATACAACAATCGTTAAAGGCTTATATGGAACAGCTCTTAGACAAAAAGGGTTTACCTGCTGTACCAATTCCAGAGTCATTACAAACAGAATTACGTCCTTATCAAATTGATGGCTTTGAATGGCTAGTCTTTATGCGTCAGCAAGGTTTTGGTGCATGCCTAGCCGATGATATGGGGCTTGGTAAAACGGTTCAGATGATATCCTATTTACTTCATATATATGAAACAGTAGCTGATTACACAAAACCATCCATTATTATTTGCCCTACCTCAGTGCTTGGTAACTGGCAGAAGGAGCTTGCTCGATTCGCTCCTTCACTAATTGTCCATACTCATTACCAAACTAACCGTGCAAAAGATGATGATTTCCAAAAAATGATATCGATTGATAAGCCACATGTCATTTTATCAACCTATGGTACTGTGTCACAGGATACTGAATTTTTACAGAATATTGACTGGGCAACTGTTGTATTAGATGAAGCTCAAAATATTAAAAACATGCAGACCTTACAATCAAAAGCCATTCGTAAATTACTGGGTGATCATCACATTGCCCTGACTGGCACTCCTGTAGAAAACCGTCTATCTGAGCTTTGGGCTATCTTTGATTTTATTCATAAAGGCTATTTAGGTAGCTTTGGTCGCTTTAATGAAGAATTTATATTGCCCATAGAACGAGATGAATCTGAATCCCATAAACAAAAGCTACGAACGAAAATTCAACCATTCTTATTACGTAGGACAAAACGAGATCCGCATTTGCAGCTGAACTTGCCAGATAAGCTAGAATCAAATGAGTATTGCCCATTAACAGCCGAGCAAGCTTCTCTTTATGAAGGCTATATTTTAGAAACCCTTGATCAGCTAGAAGAGTTAACAGGCTTTCAAAAAAAGGGACGCGTCTTAAAAATGCTCAGTAAATTAAAACAACTATGTAATCATCCTGCCCTATATTTAAAGGAACCTTTCGAGGATGCCGAAACAATGCTTGCACGTTCGGCAAAGTTAGAGCGCATTGTGCAAATGGCGGCTGAAATTGTGGACAATGGCGAGCAATGTCTGATTTTTACACAGTATATTGGAATGGGACAATTGCTACAGCATTGTTTAAGTGAATTATACAATGTAGATGCACCTTTTTTAACAGGTGCCATGCCTAAGCAGCAACGAGACCGCTTAGTAGAGGCGTTTCAGGCAGGAGATTTCCCAATATTTATTCTCTCCTTAAAAGCAGGTGGAACAGGATTAAATTTAACAGCTGCTAATCATGTCTTACATGCTGATCGCTGGTGGAATCCAGCTGTCGAAAATCAGGCAACCGATCGTGCTTATCGCATCGGTCAAACACAATTTGTGCAAGTCCATAAATTTGTAACACTTGGCACAATTGAAGAAAAGATAGATAAAATGCTAGCGCAAAAATCAGCGCTATCAGAAGAACTTATTCAATCAAGCCAGTGGTTGACTGAATTGGAGGATCAAGAACTTCGTGACCTTATTTCATTAGATATATATTAATGACAAGCGCCAAGGACAAAAGTTCTTGGCGCTTTTTCAGTGGAACCATGTTTACTTCTCTTCTCTTCTCTTCCCTACTTACTTCATATTCATATTCAGTTGTGTTAAAAATTTCATTGCTGTGCGGTCTACAGCAACTTTTCGGTAAAAGTTAGTCCACATCATTCCTTTCTGTTACAACGGTGCAAGAAGTTTAAGGAGAATGGCGGATCAGACAATAATTTTTCCTGCGCCGTATGTAGCATGCTATGGCAATACAAAGTCTTTTAAGTCTTCCTGTTCATTCGAAGGAGGTGGCGTCACAATAGAAGCTTCGTCACTGTCCCTTTGTTTAAGCTGATAAAATCGAACATCTTCGACCACTACTTCTGTCATAAAAATTTTAGTGTTTTCTTCATTTACAAATGACCTTGTTTGAATACGGCCATATGCACCAATTAATGAGCCTTTACCGCAATATTTGACAATATGTTCTGCAAGCCTTCCCCAAACTGTACAGAATATGAAATCTGTGTCTACTTCCCCATGAATATTTTTGAAATTGCGATTAATGGCGATTGAAAAATGAGTCTGCACACGATTTCCAGATAAGTAGCGTAATACTGGATCTTTCGTAAACCTTCCGACCAGTCCGACTTGATTCATTCATTCACCTCCTTTGCTTTGGATTGCTCTCATCTTACAAAATGATTCCAATATTAGCAAAACCGAAAAATGATAATTTACTGCGATACTTCAGCATAAAATAGGTAAATTACTTGTTGTATTTTTCTTTTTTTTCTTATTTTTTCACCAGAATGCTTTAGGCAGTAATGGCAAATGCTATTTCATGAAATCAGCAATTTCGCATTTATTGAAATTAACAAGCAGGTGCGTATGGCCAACAACCGTAGCCTTATGTGTTATACTAAAAGAATGACAGACTTAGGAGGAATATACATAATGAAAACATTTAAAATGCTTTCCTTTGACCTTGTCACAAAAGATGGCGTGCAACCATTCCCTTTAGTCGATGGCATTATTATTAATCAGGAAAATAGCCATCAGTCTTGGGTACTCGAATCGTTTATGGAAAAACAATATCGCTCAACCTTTGATGAGCTCTTAGCGACTGCTACTATTTTTAATGTACGTGCCGTTATTTCATTTCCCGATAATGAACCCGCTCCTTTCCAGGTAATCGTACATACTGTTCAAGAAATCGGTGACCATGTATCAGTACTTTTAAAAGGTACACTGAAAATAAAACGCTCTAAATATGCTGAACAATTGCTTTCTGAACTACTAGCTGAAGGTGTTTCTTTAGAACATTTACTGGAACGCTTTACAAAAGATATGAAGCAGCGACCAAAATTGAAGAATGACTGACGATGCAAATTTTTGCATCGTTTTTTTATAAGAAACGTTTGCACAATCTTGGAGATTTTTCTGTGAGATGAGGGCTTGTAAGCACAAGTTTTTAGTGAACAAGATCATGAATGGCGTAAAATATTATATTTATATAACTACTTCGCTTCCCTGACTCATAAAAAAAGAGTGTTTTCCATGTAGGAAACACTCTTTTGATATTATCGGTTGTTCATACCGTCACGATACTTCTCAGTGTCGTTGGCTTTTTCATCCACCATGTTGTCATTACGTTCAACACCGTTTACGCCATTCGCGTTTGGTACGTTGTCATAGCCATTTGTGCTGTTAATATCAGCATTTGACCCAGGTGTTGTCGCTTCAGGTAATGTTGTATTTTCATTTACAGTACCTCGTTCAACACCATTTACATTTCGATCGTATGCATCGTTTCGATTATTCGGATCTAATGCATCCTCGACACGATCCACACCATTACGAACGTCAGTCTCTGCGTCTCTCACAGGATGATCTTCAACTGCACGATTTCCCCAGTTACATCCTCCAAGGAATACAGTAGCCAGAATAATGGTTAAAAATGACATTTTCCACATAGTAAAAAACCTCCTTTCTTGGTACTATGTCATCAAATACATCATGTGTATTTGTGATCTAACATAGATTGCCCGAGAAAGGAGGGAACTATCCGATTTTTGTTCAAACTATTTTTGTTTTTCTTTTAACAACTGTTCAATATATGCTGCTTCTGCTTTACAGTCATAGCTATAGTCTGTGCCTAGCTCATTTTGCAATGCCTCGATTGTTTCAACTTGCTGTGCTGTTGGTTCTTCATTTAAAATTTTGGCAATGACCTCATCAATTTTTTGTGCCATCTCTTCATGAAACTCTGCACTCATTAATGTTTCGGCTGGAATTTTTTCGATCCATGCTGCATTCTCTTGGAAATAAGTCTGCCAGCTTGCAATGAAGTCTTCCATAGAAAAGCGCTCTTCATCCCAACCAATACTTGCTAAGTATGTTTCAAAAGATGTTGAAATCGAACGAGTAATGCTAATTTTAATACCTGAAGACAATTCCTTATACATCTTAATAATCCTCCTACGTTCGTAAAACCTTAAAATTACATCTATTTCAATTCACAATCGCATAATCGCCATCGCAATTTAAGAACCTACTAGTCTCAATTTTTGACTTGACTTTATCTATTTTATATCTTTTGGTCTATAAATGCAAATTATGCTTGCTTTGGCTGCTCCGGCCCAATTGCAAATAGAATATCCGCTTCACATACAAGTTCCCCGTCCACAGTTGCTACGCCATGTCCTTTACCCATTGAACCACGAAGTTTTACAAACTCCACTTCTAATTTAAGTTGGTCCCCAGGTACTACTTGACGTTTGAAACGGCAGTTATCAACACCCGTTAAAAATGCCAAACGTCCTTTAAATTCTTCGGCATTTAAAAGAGCTACTCCACCTACTTGTGCTAACGCCTCTACAATTAGCACACCTGGCATTACTGGATATCCTGGGAAGTGCCCATTAAAGAAGTCCTCATTCATAGAAACATTTTTTAAGCCTACTGCACGTTTTCCTTCTTCTAATTCAATAATACGATCTACAAATAGAAATGGATAGCGGTGTGGTAAAATTGCTTGAATTTGCTCTGCTGTTAACATTTCATTTCCCCCTCAAAATAAAGTATGTATACACAAAGTAAGGTAAAGAATAAAATTATTCTTTACCATGCATAATATCGAATATATGTTGCCATGTTTCTCTTTTGAAAATATCCATAGCATTTCCTTCTCCAATAACACTAAAGCCAACCATTGCGCCTAATGTTGCGGCAGTAACAACTAAGATGAGAACAATTACAATGCGTAACCAAATCGGAATCAGTCGGATTTGCACCCATCGAACCTCGCGTTGCTCTCCATTTGAGCGGCGTTCTTTATTTTCTGGTTGCGTATCGGTTTCTTGTGTCGGCACAGAACGTCGACGTGAATCGTTTGTCATAAATTGTACTCCTCTTCATTCCTTGCTTTTTAGGATGACTTCCTATCGAATACCATTGATTAGACCAAGCATTTGATCTGCTAATGTAACCGTTCTTGCATTGAATTGATAGGAACGTTGTGTTTGAATTAGTTCTGTCATTTCCTTTGAGAGGTTAACATTGGACATTTCTAAAGTACCACCTTGCAGGCCGATTTGCTGGCGGTTTGCACCTACTAGCTCTGTTAAAACTTCAGCTTGTCTAAAGCCAAGTTCAGCAAGGTTGTCTGGTAATCCAACATAAGAACCTGAAACATGTTCCATTAGTTGCGGTTTTTGGAATTCTGTTACCGCTAAATCCGTACGAATGATATCGCCATTTGGATAAGATGCTTCTAGTATACCACCATCTCGTACTGAAAATCTTTGCACATTATCTGGTAATGTAATAGCTTGTCCAGCAGCATTTGCCACTGGGTATCCCTCAGCCGTTACTAGCATAACTGTTCCATTATTTAGCGGCGATAAATAAAAGTCACCTTGTCGAGTATACACTGTTTCGGTTCCATTTTCATCATTTGGCATTAAAATATTGAAATATTGCTTTGCTGTTGTAAAGGCTAAGTCCAAATCTCGATTAGTCGTCTGCAAAGAACCTTGCTTTTGGTTGGATTTAATTTGACCAAGCATTGCGCCTGATCCATAGCGAATACCAACAGGTGTTTGTCGTTCAGCACGATCCAGTTTGTCATTATTATACTGTTGATAGAGTAACTCATTGAAAGATGCTTCCTTCGCTTTAAAGCCTGTTGTATTACTATTGGCAATGTTATTACTAATCGTATCAAGTTTATTTTGTAATTGGCCCATTGTATTAGTTGCTGTAATCATTGTACGTAGCATTTATAAAAAGCCTCCTGTTCTGTTCGTGCGTTAAATTTTACCGATTTCATTAACAGCCTTTTCCATGCTGCGATCATAAGCTTGTAATACTTTTTGATTGGCTTCAAATGCTCGGTACGCTGTCATTAAATCTGTCATGGCACGACCAGAATCTACGTTGGAGCCTTCTAAGAAGTTTTGACGTAATGTAAAGGAAACACCATTCGCGCCATAGGCTGATGGCAGGTTTACGCCATTTTCTGTCCGAATAAGACCGTTATCTTGTTTCTGTAGCATATTCGGATTGGCAGCATATGATACGCCTACTCGCGCTACTTGCTGATTATTAATGTATATGGCGCCACTTTCATCGAGGCGGAAATCATCATTAGGTAACTGGATTCGTTGTCCAACATCATTTAACACGTAAAGGCCTTGCCCATTTACTAAATAACCTTGGCCATCCAAAGTAAAATTACCATTACGTGTGTAGGCTTCTCCACCATCTGGATGTGCTAATCTGAAGAATATTGAGCCAGATACCCCCTCTTCATTTTGTGGTAAATTTCCATCAATCAATGCCATATCTGTTGTAAAATCAGTGCTATAGATTTGGCCCTGTATGTAATTTGGTAATGTTTCTTGTAAATATGTCCCAGTATTTAAAGCGCCTACTTGATTCATATATTCGGCACCAGCTTGTTGATTGGCAGGCGCATTTGTTTTTCCGATGCTAGACATCAACATATCCGGAAATGAACGAATCGTTGATTGGTCTGCCTTAAATCCTGGTGTATTCGCATTGGCTAGATTGTTGGATAGTAATTCTGTTCTTCTTTGTTGCGTGATCATACCGGTTGCAACTGTATAAAAACCTTTAAACAAAGAGATCACCTCATTTTATTTTTATAAGGACGCTGGCACACGATCTATATTTTCGAGCATAATGCCTGTACCAATAGCTACACAATCCATAGGTCTTTCAGCAATGAAGACAGGTACTTTTAATTCTTCAATTAATAGTTGATCCATACCATGTAAAAGTGCTCCGCCACCAGTAATAATAACACCGCGATCAATGATATCAGCCGATAGCTCAGGTGGTGTTTTTTCTAAAACATTTTTTGCAGATTGAACGATCATTGCTACAGATTCGTGTAATGCACGTTCGATCTCTTCAGAATGAATAGAAATTGTCCGTGGTAAACCTGTCACCATGTCACGACCTCGGATATCCATTGTATCATTACGACTACCTTTGAAAACTGTTCCGATTGTCATTTTGATGGCTTCTGCTGTGCGTTCACCAATTAGCAGTTTATATTCTTTTTTAATATATTGTAAAATATCGTTATCAAACACATCTCCTGCCACTTTAATGGATTCACTTGTGACAATATCACCCATTGAAAGAACAGCAATATCTGTTGTTCCACCGCCGATATCAACTACCATATTCCCGCTTGGTTGGAAGATATCCATACCTGCACCAATCGCTGCTACTTTTGGTTCTTCCTCTAAATATACTTTTTTACCGCCTGATTTCTCTGCCGCTTCACGGATTGCCTTTTGCTCAACACTTGTAATATTCGTTGGACAACAAATTAAAATACGTGGCTTTGCTAAAAATCCTTTGACATTTAATTTATTGATGAAATGTCTTAACATCGCTTCAGTCACATCAAAATCTGCAATGACTCCATCTCTAAGTGGGCGAATTGCTGTAATATTACCTGGCGTTCTCCCTACCATTTGGCGAGCTTCTTCCCCTACCGCTAATACTTTATTTGTCTTTTTATCAATAGCCACTACAGATGGTTCATTAAGGACGATCCCCTTACCTTTAACGTGGATTAATACGTTCGCAGTACCTAAGTCAATGCCGATATCTTTCGAAAACATTTTATAATTTCTCCTTCCCGCCAGTTCCAACTACATAACGTTCATTTTATCTCTTTATCTAGAATATTTTATCATATTCTATTGGTAATTTCACCCTGAATTTAATGATAAAGACTGTTTTCTTTTCATGTTCTGGACGGCAATAATATAGTATTACTTTACCTTAAAAAATTTTAATTTATGCGTGTCCACACAACAAAAAAGAACGAATCAATCTTGACTCGCTCTTTCTTTCCACTTGTTTTTCGTTGCTTCTCCTCCGCGAATATGACGTACGGCCTTATGGTAGGCGAGTATTTCCTTCACTTGGTCAGCTAATCCTTCATGAATTGTTGGTAATCGCTCTGTTAAATCTTTGTGCACCGTACTTTTTGAATAACCAGTCATTTTCGCGAGGACACGCACAGTCTCACGCGTCTCAATCAGTAATTCACCGAGGCGTATGCAGCGCTTCCGAATGTGCTCATGCACGTTCTTCGTCCTTTCCACACAATTTCACAAAATGCTTTGGCAATCAGATGCACATTTGCGCATTTCTTCACCTTATGTAAGGACGAAGCTATTCAGAACATGTTCTGCATTTTCCTAATAAAATGCTGATTTTTTATGCGTTACTAGCTTTTAGAATTAAAAAGCTAGTAATTTTTTCGGATTAATATATTTTCCGTCTTCAACTACTTCGAAATGCATATGGACGCCAGCTGCTTGATTCCACTCGTTATCAGTCGCTTTTCCTAAAGCTTGACCTTGTGTAACCTCATCGCCTTCTTTTACAGCGATATCTTTTACAGAGCTATAATGACTTTGCATGCCGTTTGGATGCTCGATAACAATTTTATTGCCTGTAAATGCGTCTAGTTTTACTTCTAGTACTTTACCACTCATAGCAGCTAGTACTTCAAATTCTTCACCATTCATAGCAATAGAGATACCAGAAGACGTTGTAAATGTTTGATTAAATACCATTAGTGCATTTTCACGAGACTCTTCATTCGCTTCTAGCTCATAAAACTCTTGTAAGATTTGTACTTTACTAAGGCTCTCTTCTTTGAATGGATACATCATGTTTTCGGTACGTGCATTTGTTTCTACTACAGGACCTGAATCAACTTCTGCTAAATCTGGTAACGGAGCCTCTTCTACTTTAGATACGAGACTATTGTAACCAAATAACAATCCTGCTAGAACTAGTGCACCACCTGTGTAAACTACTGGCCAAAACCATGGTTTCTTTTGTAACTGACCATTTTCCTTTTTATTTGGATTCTGGTTTTGAGAAGCTTTATTATTTTTATCCTCTCTCATTTTCATCACCTCTAGTTGCAGTGTGAACAACTAGAAGTTATTTTAAACATGCATCTATTTTTTTTATTTCAATATCTTGATAATAATAGTGTAAAATTTCAGCAGCAGTTTTCCCGTCATTTGCCATAGCCTCTGCTCCGTATTGACTCATTCCTACTCCATGACCATATCCTTTAGTTTTCACATGAACCTTTCTAGTATTACTATTATAGACAATTGAAAAGTCAGTGGATGGTATTCCAAGAAACGTTCGAACCTCTCTCCCTGTCCAAACATTATTCCCTAACTGTAGACGCTCCACACGCCCTGAGTCATTGTAAAATAGCTGTATACGATTAAAATCACTAGCTTGCCATTGTATTGGCCATAATTTATTCCATTGTGCTAGCGACCACTCTTGCTCTGCCTCAAATTTCGGAGAGCTTTGATCTGAAATACTTGCAACACTTTGCAAATATGGAATGTTATTTCCACTATAACCGTAGGCACTTTCTGTTTGTCCATTGCTTGTTGAATGGAACATAGCTGTAATTAAATCATTATTATAAAGAAGAACTTGTCCTTTCGTTTCATTGATAGCTTCGACAATTTTCTTTTCATTTCCCAGGAAATTGCTAGCCCAATTCGCTTTTCTTTGACTCTCATCATAAAAAACTTGCCTTGCTACAGTCGGTGCAATTGCTTTTTTACCGTAATTTGTCGTTTTTAACGCATAAGTACGTGCAGCAATCGCCTGAGCCTTCAATGCCTCCTTTTTAAAAGAAACAGGCATTTCTGCCGCAACTACCCCGGTTATATACGTCTCTAAAGGGATTTTTTCCTTTTGTCCCTCCACTTCTATAAATATTTCACAAGCTTTTTCATCCGCTGTTGGAGGTTGCACTTCCTCCCGTCTTTCGCTTAATCCTAAAACAGGAAGCACATATAATACTCCCATTAAACAAAGGACACCTATACTAATCATCCAATTTTTCATAAGGAATAATATGCTAGATACCATTTAGTTATGAGAAATAAAAGACCCTCTGCTTATGTAAGCAAAGGGTTTTAACATCAAATTAGTTTGCAGGTAATTCAACAGAAATGTCTTCAGTTGTCACAACTTCTTCATCCGTAATACGTTCAATATTTGCCCCAAGAGAAGCCAATTTACCATGGAAATCAACATATCCACGATCTAAATGGTGAAGTTTTGTAACACGTGTAATTCCTTCTGATACTAGTCCTGCTAAAATCAGTGCAGCCGCAGCTCGTAAATCCGTTGCCATTACTTCAGCACCCTGAAGTTCTACTGGCCCCTCAATAAACACAGAGCGTCCTTCTATTTTAGCACCCGCATTCATGCGACGGAACTCCTCAACATGCATAAAACGATTTTCAAATACTGTCTCTGTAATGATACTCGTACCTTCTGCAGTCAACATTAACGCCATCATTTGTGATTGCATATCTGTCGGGAAGCCTGGATGTGGCATTGTTTTTATATCCACAGCTTTTAATGTCTGAGGAACACGTACACGAATACCTTCATCCAATTCTATAATTTCTACGCCCATTTCTCGCATCTTTGCAATCAAAGCTGTCATATGCTCAGGAACTGCGTTTTCAATGACCACATCTCCCTTAGTAATAGCTGCTGCTACCATAAATGTACCAGCCTCAATGCGGTCGGGAATAATATGATGCTCTACTCCATATAATGTATCGACTCCTTCGATACGAATCGTATTTGTACCAGCACCAATTACACGCCCGCCCATACTATTAATGAAGTTAGCAAGGTCAACGATTTCAGGCTCCTTCGCAGCATTTTCAATCACAGTTGTCCCTTCTGCTAGAGATGCTGCTGTCATAATATTTTCAGTCGCCCCAACACTTGGGAAGTCTAAATATACATTTGCTCCTTTTAAGCGACCCTCTGTCTTTGCCTCTACATAGCCATGACCAAATGAAATCTTCGCCCCCATTGCTTCGAAACCTTTTAAATGTAATTCAATTGGGCGAGAACCGATTGCACATCCTCCTGGTAACGCAACACGAGCATAGCCATTACGCGCAAGCAACGATCCCATTACTAAAATAGATGCACGCATTTTACTAACAAACTCAAATTGTGCTTCACTAGAAAGTTCTTTTGTTGCATCTATATATACGGCATTATCTTCAGGTATATATGTAACTGCTGCATTTAAACTTTTAAGTACTTCGTTTATTGTAAAGACGTCTGCTAAGTTAGGGACTTCTTTAATTACATTCTCTCCCTTTGAAGCAAGTAAAGCTGCTGCAAGGATTGGTAACACTGCATTTTTTGCGCCCTCTACACGTACTTTTCCCTGTAGTTTTTGGCCGCCAGTCACTATTATTTTATCCACCCTATGTCCCTCCGAATTCAATCTATTAACCTACCGAATTTTTATTTTAATAAAGAAGTATAATGTCATAATCAGTAAACAAACAACTCTATAGTACAACTTTTTCAACGCCCATTCAAGCGTCCAAATCACTATTTTAAGGCATTATTAGATATTTTGCTATTTATTTATTGTACGCTATCAATTTTTTTTTGTGAATGACCAATAACCAGTTCGCTTCTAATACATACCCAAAGATGTATGAACAAAAAACAACTTTTAGAAGTTTTTTTATACATAGTTCAAAGGGCCACATAAATGTTATTATAAAGTCCTTTGAAGTATGTAGTGCTGAGGTGTAAGATTCGAATTGATATGGTCGATGCTTTAAAATAAATATGGAAGTTTGCCAGACCAGTTAGATATTTGTAGAAAGAAATTGGATACAGCAGAACCAATTACAATACTCAATAAAATATAAATAAGTTGAATCTGAAATACTCTATTCTTCTTGAATAATTTTTCTGTCATAAAAGCCTGTAATGCGTAAAATGTAATAGCTATAAAAAACAAATGCGATAATATGCCTAATAAAGCTTCTTGTCCTATTGCTTCATAAAGCTCCATTTTTCCCCCTCCAACTGTCCTATAATTTAAGCACTTTAAAAAACGGGCAGATGCTATATCTGCCCGTTAAAAATGAATTAGATATTACCCTCATGAACGTTGATACGATTCAACGCACGTTTTAATGCTAGGTCAGCACGTTTGAAATCAATGTTGTCTTGTTTACCTTGAAGACGTCCTTCAGCACGTTTAACGGCTTCTTTTGCACGTTGAATATCAATATTTACAGCAACTTCAGCAGAAGGCGCTAAAATAGAGATCTTTTCTGGACGAACTTCAATGAAACCACCGCTAACAGCAACAATGTCAGTAGAACCGTCTGCTTTTTTCAGCTTCACTGCACCAATTGCAAGTGGAGCAACCATTGGAATATGGCCTGCAAGAACACCGATTTCTCCTGAAGTTGTTTTAGCGATTACCATTGATACTTCAGAATCGTATACCGGGCCGTCGGGAGTGACAATATTGACTAGAACTGTCTTCATATTTTTTCCTCCTCGTCCCTAGTATTAAACCTCTACGCCCATGCTTTTCGCTTTTTCAACTACTTCATCAATTGAACCAACTAGACGGAAAGCATCTTCTGGTAGGTGATCCCATTTGCCATCAAGGATTTCCTTGAATGAACGAACAGTTTCTTTTACAGGTACATAAGAACCTTTTTGACCAGTGAATTGTTCCGCTACGTGGAAGTTTTGTGATAAGAAGAATTGAATACGACGAGCACGTTCTACTGTTTGTTTATCTTCATCAGATAACTCATCCATACCTAAAATTGCAATGATATCTTGTAATTCACGGTAACGTTGGATTGTACGTTGTACACCAGTAGCAATTGCATAGTGCTCAGCGCCTACGATTTCAGGTGATAATGCACGTGAAGTCGAAGCTAATGGGTCAACCGCAGGGTAGATACCCATTTCTGATAATTTACGCTCAAGGTTAGTAGTTGCATCTAAGTGGGCGAAAGTTGTAGCTGGAGCCGGGTCAGTATAGTCATCGGCTGGTACATAGATCGCTTGGATAGAAGTTACAGATCCTTTGTTCGTAGATGTAATACGCTCTTGTAGTTTACCCATTTCTGTAGCAAGTGTTGGTTGGTAACCTACCGCTGAAGGCATACGACCTAATAGGGCAGAAACCTCAGAACCTGCTTGCGTGAAACGGAAGATATTGTCGATGAATAAAAGTACGTCAGCACCTTGCTCATCACGGAAGTATTCTGCCATTGTAAGACCAGTTAAAGCTACACGCATACGTGCACCTGGTGGCTCGTTCATTTGACCGAATACCATCGCTGTTTGCTTGATAACGCCTGAATCGCTCATCTCGAAGAATAAGTCGTTCCCTTCACGAGTACGCTCACCTACACCAGCGAATACAGAGATACCAGAGTGCTCTTGTGCGATGTTATTAATTAATTCTTGGATTAATACTGTTTTACCTACGCCGGCACCACCGAAGAGACCGATTTTACCACCTTTGATATATGGTGCTAATAAGTCTACTACTTTGATACCTGTTTCAAGAATTTCAACTGTAGTTGAAAGTTCTTCGAATGTTGGTGCTTCGCGGTGAATTGAATCACGACGAGCGTCAGCTGGAATCTCTTCACCTAAGTCGATTACTTCACCTAGTACGTTGAATACACGACCTAAAGTAACTTCACCAACTGGTACTGAGATAGCTTTTCCTGAGTCTGTTACTTCTGCTCCACGTTGTAAGCCATCAGTAGATGACATTGCAATTGTACGAACAGAATCATCACCTAAATGAAGCGCAACTTCTAATGCAAGAATTGTTGGTTCTTCATTAGGACGTTCAATCTTAACTGTTAGTGAGTTATAGATTGCTGGTAATTGGCCATTGTCAAATTTTACGTCAACAACTGGACCCATTACTTGAATAACATGTCCTTTATTCATTACTGTGTATCCTCCTATCGTATTCTTATACGACATTGGGAAGCTGGCCTATTCTAAGGCTGCAGCTCCACCAACGATTTCTGTAATTTCTTGTGTAATCGCCGCTTGACGCGCACGGTTATATTGCAATGAAAGGTCTGAAATAAGATCAGATGCGTTATCAGTTGCATTTTTCATAGCCGTCATACGAGAAGCATGTTCACTTGCTTTTCCATCTAATAATGCGCCATAAACTAAGCTTTCCGCGTATTGTGGAAGTAACACTTCAAGAATTGCTTCACCAGATGGCTCAAATTCGTAAGAAGCATTGCTGCTAGCAGGTGCAAGATCTGTTAATGGAAGAAGTTTTTTCTCTGTCACTTCGTTAGCAATCGCGCTGACAAAGTGATTATAGTACATATAAAGTTGATCATACGTACCGTCAATGAACATACCAACAGCATTACGAGCGATTTCTTTAATATCAGCAAATGTAGGTTGGTCCGGAAGACCGACAACATCACTGATGACATTATGATCACGTTTCACAAAGTAGTCACGTACAACACGACCTATTGCTAAAATCACGTATTCGTCTTTAGATTTATGACGCTCGTCAATTGTACGTTGTACTTGACGTAGGATACTTGAGTTGTAAGCACCTGCAAGACCACGGTCAGAACCAATGACTAAGTAAGCTGTTTTCTTAACAGGACGAGCAGTTAACATTGGGTGTCCACTGTCTTTTGTTCCTGAAGCAATCGCGCCTACTACGTCCTGAATTTTTTCCATGTAAGGAACGTACGCTTTAGCGTTTTGCTCTGCACGACGTAACTTAGAAGAAGAAACCATCTGCATCGCTTTCGTAATTTGCTTCGTACTCTTTGTAGAATTAATACGACCTTTTATTTCGCGTAAGTTTACCACTGGTATTTCACCACCTTTTGTTTTTTAATCAAGTGACTAGCTCGAACTTATTCTGATTTAGCGAAAGTTTTTTTGAACTCCGTTAAAGCTGCTACGTAATCCGCATCTGGAGCAAGCTCTTTTGTAGTACGAACGTGATCTAAAACGTTTGTGTGGTTTGAATCTAACCAGCTTAAGAATTCACTTTCAAAGCGAACGATATCTTGTACTGGAATATCATCTAAGTGACCTTTAGTTAATGCATAAAGGATTGCAACTTGCTTTTCAACTTTAAGTGGTTTGTTTAGGTCTTGTTTAAGAACTTCAACCGTACGTTTACCACGCTCAAGTTTAGCTAGTGTAATTTTATCTAAATCTGAACCAAATTGAGCAAATGATTCAAGCTCACGGAATGCAGCTAAGTCAAGACGTAGTGTACCCGCAACTTTTTTCATCGCTTTAATTTGAGCAGATCCACCTACACGTGATACAGAAAGGCCGGCGTTAATCGCTGGACGTACACCTGAGTTGAATAAGTCAGATTGTAAGAATATTTGACCATCAGTAATTGAGATAACGTTAGTTGGGATGTATGCAGAGATATCCCCAGCTTGTGTCTCAACGAATGGAAGTGCTGTAATAGAACCATTTTGATATGTTTCATTTAACTTCGCAGCACGTTCAAGTAAGCGGCTGTGTAAGTAGAAAACGTCACCAGGGTAAGCTTCACGACCTGGAGGACGGCGTAGAAGAAGTGAAAGTTCACGGTAAGCTGATGCTTGTTTAGAAAGATCATCATACACGATTAATACGTGCTTACCTTGTAACATGAATTCTTCTGCCATAGAAACACCAGCAAATGGTGCTAAGAATAGTAATGGAGCTGGTTGAGATGCAGCAGCAGTTACTACGATTGTATAATCTAATGCACCATGCTTACGGAAAGTTTCAACTACACCACGTACAGTTGATTCTTTTTGACCGATTGCAACATAGATACAAATCATATTTTCGCCATCTTGGTTTAAGATTGTATCGATTGCTACAGATGTTTTACCTACTTGACGGTCACCGATGATTAACTCACGTTGACCACGACCAATTGGTACTAAAGCGTCAATTGCTTTGATACCAGTTTGTAATGGTTCATGTACTGATTTACGAGCCATTACACCGAAAGCAGGACTTTCGATTGGACGAGATTTAGTTGTGTTGATTGGACCTTGTCCATCCACTGGTTGACCAAGTGGGTTTACAACACGGCCAATTAGTTCTTCACCAACTGGTACTTCCATGATACGACCTGTACGACGAACTTCATCGCCTTCTTTGATGTCTGTGTATGGACCTAAGATTACGATACCAACGTTACCTTCTTCTAGGTTTTGAGCCATACCCATAACACCATTAGAGAACTCAAGAAGTTCTCCAGCCATGGCGTTGTCGAGGCCATGAGCAAGAGCGATACCGTCACCAATACGGATAACTGTACCAACTTCGCTTACTTTAAGTTCAGATTCATAATTCTCAATCTGTTGTTTAATCAGACTGCTGATTTCTTCAGCCTTGATGCCCATGTATGTCACCTCTCACATTTCTAAATTATTAACCGATTAATTCACGTTTTAGGCGCTCAAGTTTGTTCGCTACTGAGCTATCGTAAATATGATTACCGATTTGAACACGAATACCACCAAGTAGTGATGGATCAATTTCGTTTGTAATGTTTAATGATTGTTTCCCTACAAGCTTCGCAAATGTTGTAGAAATATTAGCGCTTTCTTCAGCAGAAAGTGCACGAGTAGAGAATACTGTTGCATCTGCAGTACCTTGTGCCTTTGCAGCAAGCTCAGCATATGCATTCGCAATAAGCTTCACTTCGTTTACACGCTTTTTCTCAACTAATAGTTGAACTGTGCGTAAAACCTCTGGAGTTGCACCTGCAAAGATTTCAGCTACCATTTGTTTCTTACGTTCGATAGAGAACTTTGGAGCATTTAAAAGCGTTAATAAATCCGGAGATTCTTTAACAATCTTTGTTAACTCGTTTAAGTCTGCTCCAACCTCAGCAAGAATATTTTTTTGTTGCGCTAATTCAAAAAGCGCTTGAGCGTAACGTTTTGCTACAGCTGAATTACTCATCGAGCTTCCCCTGCCTTCGCAATCGTCTCTTCAATTAGAGCACGGTTGTCTGCCTCAGAAATCTCTTTGCTAAGGACTTTAGATGCTGCAAGTACAGATAATGAAACGACTTCATCACGTACAGCTGCAATAGCTTTTTCTTTTTCAGACTCAATTTCACGTAAAGCCGATTCTTTCAAGCGGTTTGCTTCATTACGAGCTGCAGTAAGAATTTCATCTTTTTGTAGTTCGCCTTGCTTCTTAGCGCCTTCAACAATCGATTGTGCTTCCGTACGAGCTTCTTTAAGAAGGCTCTTTTGTTCTTCTAAAAATTGGTGCGAATCTTTACGCGCTTTTTCAGCTGCTTCGATCTCACTCGCTACTAACTCTTCACGTTGTTGCATGATGCCCATAAGTGGACCCCAAGCGACTTTCTTAAGTAAGAACATTAATACTAAAAAGATAACTAATGTTGCGATGATGTCTCCGCTGTTGAACTGACCAGCGCCAGCACCTAGTACAAGATTATCTAAAAACACGATTGTTTCACTCCCTTCAAGAGCTTTAACTTCAACATAATTTATGGACTTAAAAAACTACCTATTTTAAAAAGCTATATTTACACATAGCTTTTATCCGTTCCAAAATGAAGGGCGAAGTTTCATCTGGAGAATCCTGCTTCGCCACTAGTAAAATTCAGTGTTCAACTGAATTATTTGTTCATTACGATGAATGCTACTACTACTGCGATGATCGGTAGGGCTTCAACTAATGCAACCCCGATGAACATTGTAGTTTGAAGAACGCCACGAGCTTCTGGTTGACGAGCGATACCTTCTACTGTTTTTGATACGATAAGACCGTTACCGATACCTGCACCAAGTGCACCTAAACCGATTGCGATTGCTGCTGCTAATAAACCTAATGAACCTGTCATTTGAAAATTTCCTCCTTGGAATTGTTTGTTTTTTTTGTGGTTCAAGCATATGATATATGCTTTATATTAATGGTCATCGCTCACTTTATGAGCCATGTAAACCATTGTTAACATTGTGAAGATAAAGGCTTGGATAAAGCCGATGAAAATTGAGAAACCTTGCCATGCCATCATTGGAACGATTGCTCCGATGAATCCCACAGCACCTGATGATGCTAAACCGGCTAATAAGCCAAGTAAAATCTCACCCGCGTAAATGTTACCGTAAAGACGTAAACCTAACGTTAATGTATTTGCAAATTCCTCTACTATTTTAAGTGGGAACATGAAAGACATTGGTTTAAAGAATGTACCAGCATAATGGCCTGTACCCTTCATTTTTACACCATAGAAATGCGATAAAACTAAAATCATCGTTGCTAACGTCATCGTTACAGTTGGGTCAGCCGTTGGTGATTTCCACCAAAGTTCATGACCATAAGCGATCGAGAATGGAAGACCTAATAAGTTAGATACTGCGATAAACATAATTAACGTAATACCGAGAATGTGGAATCGACCACCAGTTTTCCAATCCATGTTGCTTTTGATGATATTCTTAACGAAGTCCATAATCCATTCCATGAAGTTTTGCATACCAGTTGGTTTTAGTTTTAAGCTTCTAGTTGAAATAAAGGCAATTAAAAATACGATAATTGCAGCAACTAGTAACATCATAACTGTCGATTTATTAAATGTTAAAAAACCGACTTCTAGTAACGGAGCTTCATGATTCATTGTTATTTTTCACCTCTCTTTCTAATTTAAAGCACATTAGCGGTTCCTTACATGTGACACAATTCTCTCGACAAAGAGAAAAACGTACGGAATCATTAGCCCTATGACCGTGCTAATTAAGTGAAAATAGTTTGGCAACGAAATGGCTATTGCGACTGCCGCAACACCTGATCCAAAGCGAAGTGCTGTACCAAGTGAGCCTATTTTCTTCCCTTCACTAATGGACCTGTCAAACTTCTCCATACGGCGAACTAGAATCCAAAAATTATACGTACCAAAGAATGCACCGACTGCGATGCCCGCAAATACAGTTTGAAAGGAAGTGAATCCCCAGCCTAATGCGCAGAGTGCAAGCAAAAAAAATAACGCCCTCTTCTGCACAGCAAAAATGTGATGCAAATCTAGCATTGGTTGTAATCTCCTGAATCAAATTTTCGAGTATTGAAAGCGTTTGCTGACCACCATGTGAAATCAGAAAAGAGCAGTGAAAGGCACTACTCACAGCGGAATAGTAATGGGAGAGTCATTTCAATTACAGGTGTAAATACCCAAAAAATAACTTACACCCCTTACCAACTCGGTAAAAACCGAAACGCACAAAACGTTGCAAATCGACAGTTTTATTTTGAACTGTCAATTTAGTAGAAAGTTGATATAACAAGTGTTTCAACGTCCTAATAATGACTGAAACCCTTATCATTCTTACCCTTTGTAAGCATACAATAGGTGATATTTGAAGTCAATTGGTAATAGAGAAAAACTTCACAACCTATATACTCTTGTCAAATTGTTGACAAATTTGTGTATGAAATTTCATAGTTTCAAATGTTCTTATTTTCTTGGCTCATAGAAAAAGCTAATTTACGACATAATTATGCTCATAAATTAGCTTACCCAATTCAACAGGTACATTAGACTTATTTTTTAATTTAATAATAGTACATTAATTAGTTTTTTGTAAAAAACCTAGCAATGCCTCTACAATTCGTTTAGATGCATGTCCATCACCATATGGATTTGATGCTTGTGCCATCGCCTCATAAGCCTTTTTATCCGTTAACAATTCTTTAGCTAAAGTGTAAATAGTATCTTCTTCAGTTCCTGCTAGCTTTAGCGTTCCAGCTGCAATTCCTTCTGGGCGCTCTGTTGTGTCTCTAAGGACAAGTACTGGCTTCCCTAATGATGGTGCCTCTTCTTGGACGCCACCTGAGTCCGTTAAAATCATGTAAGAATTCGCTGCAAAGTTATGGAAATCAAATACTTCAAGTGGCTCTATTAAATGTACTCGTTCATTGTCACCTAAAATTTCATTCGCGATTTCTCTCACTGCAGGATTCATATGCACCGGATATACTACTTGAACATCATCATGCTCAGCTAAAATTCTAGTAATTGCTTTAAACATATGACGCATTGGCTCACCAAGATTTTCGCGTCGATGTGCCGTTAATAAAATCATGCGATCTTCGCCTATTTTGTCTAATACAGGATGTGTGTAATGTTCGCTAACAGTTGTTGCCAATGCATCAATAGCTGTATTTCCTGTTACAAAAATAGTATCAGCGTTTTTATTTTCATCTAAAAGATTCTTTTTAGATACTTCTGTTGGTGCGAAATGTAAATCAGCCATCACACCTGTTAATTGGCGATTCATTTCCTCTGGGTATGGCGAATACTTGTTCCAAGTTCGCAGTCCTGCTTCAACATGGCCTATAGCGATTTGGTTATAAAACGCCGCCAAGCTTGCAATGAAAGTCGTCGCTGTATCACCGTGTACCAAAACGATATCTGGCTGCGCTTCTTTCATTACTTGATCTAAACCTTGCAATGCGTTTGTCGTCACATCAATTAATGTTTGACGATCTTTCATAATATTTAAATCATAGTTCGGTGTTATTTCAAATGTCTCAAGTACTTGATCTAGCATTTGGCGATGTTGTGCCGTTACTGTTACAATAGATTCTATTTGCTCAGGATACTTTTGTAACTCCAAAACAAGAGGAGCCATTTTAATTGCTTCTGGTCTTGTACCAAAAATCGTCATTACTTTCCATTTTTTCATCAAAACGATCTGCACCGTCCTTTTTGTTATTGTATGAAAAGGACACCACACCAGTTGAAGTCCAACATGAGGAGTACTTACCTAGACATACTATGAAACGCCCTTCTAATTTGAAGGACGCTTTCACAAATTATTAGTTTCCTAAATGAGGAAATTCATAACAACATTTTTATTTTGTGCCGAATAGGCGGTCTCCGGCATCACCTAGACCTGGTACAATATATCCATGATCGTTTAGCTTCTCATCCAAAGCAGCAATGTAAATATCTACGTCTGAATGTTCTTCTTGAATAGCTTTGACACCCTCTGGTGCAGCAATTAAGCACATGAATTTAATGTTTTTAGCTCCACGTTTTTTCAATGAGTTGATAGCTTCCACTGCTGAACCACCAGTTGCTAACATTGGATCTACAATAATGAAATCACGTTCTTCCACATCTGCTGGAAGCTTTGCATAATATTCAACTGGTTTTAATGTTTCAGGGTCTCGATAAAGACCAATATGGCCAACTTTTGCTGCTGGGATAAGCTTTAGTACGCCATCTACCATACCAATTCCTGCACGTAGGATCGGTACAATCGCTAGCTTTTTACCAGAAAGTACTTTTGTTTTCGCAATCGTTACAGGTGTTTCAATTTCAATTTCTTCCACCGGCATATCACGTGTAATTTCAAATGCCATAAGTGTTGCTACTTCGTCTACTAGCTCACGAAATTCTTTTGTACCTGTATTCTTGTCGCGAATATAAGTTAATTTGTGTTGGATTAGTGGATGATCAAATACATAGACTTTGCTCAAAGGGATTCTCTCCTAACCGTTCGGATTTCATTTTTATCTCAACTAGTATAACAGAAAAAAGGAGCCGCCTCAAAAATAAATTTAAGGCAACTCCTTTTATTATATTTTCTTTGAACAAAGTAAGTTATTGATTAAGAATGAAATCTAACTGTTCTATTGCCATTGGTTTAAAATAGAAAAATCCTTGTCCAACTGTACAACCTAATGCACGGAGTATTTCAACCTGTTCTTTTGTTTCAATTCCCTCTGCCACAGAAATCATTCCTAAGTTTAATGCCAATTGTATAATCGAGCGTACAATAGCAAGCGTTGCAGGATCCTCTAAGGCATTAATAAAGCTTCGATCAATCTTTAATTCAGTGAATGGTAATTGTTGCAGATAACTCAATGAAGAAAAGCCTGTCCCGAAATCATCCACGGATGTATTGAAACCATAGCTTTTTAATTCTTGAATAATTTTATAGGCAGATTGGAAATCTACTAAACCTATATTTTCTGTTACTTCTAATATAATATTACTTGGATCTATACCATACTTCCGAACGAGCTTTAGCGTATCTTGAACAAAATGTGTATAGTAAAAATGATCTGGTGAAATATTGACTGCTATTTTCACTAATTTCTTTCCTAACTTTTGCCGCTCTGCCAGCCATGAAAGCACAGTTTCTAAAACTAAAACGTCAATTTCTCTAACCTTTCCCGCACTTTCCGCTACTGGAATAAAGATTGCTGGTGACACAAAGCCAAGCTTGGGGGATATCCACCGTGCAAGTGCCTCTATACTTTGAATTTCTCCATTCCGTAAATCTACTTTTGGCTGTAAATGAACTGTAATTTCTTTATTTTTGATTGCTTGTGACAAATGATTTAAAACAGTCATTTGCTGTACAAGAACGTCATTTTTTTCTGTCGTAAAAATCTCAGTATGTGTACCTGGTTTATCGGTAGCAAAGGAGAGCGCATTATCCGCAAACCGAATTGCATCATTAATCTTTATGTCATCGTTAAAGGAAGCAATGCCTGTTTTTAACGTGATGTAGATTTGCTTTCCTCCAATTATAAAGGGCTGCCGAATCGTGTCTTTGATACGCATCTCATAATTATTTAAATTTTCATCGAAAGTCATGGTGGATAGAATAAGACTAGAGCTTGTAAATCTAGCAAGATATTCGCGATCCGCTTGTTTGTCTTGCTCTAGTCGTTTGGCGAGCTGCCTTAATAATTCATCGCCAAATTCTCGCCCATACAATTCAACCACTTGATGAAATTCACTTGGCTTTACAATTTTAATATAACCATTTTGTCCACGTTCAACTTCTTTTTCGAGGAAATTCACAAAGCTATGACGATTAGGTAAACCTGTTGTAATGTCAGTATAGGCTAGATCCCATATTTTTCTTTGTGTTCTTGCATACGTAAATGCTAAGGCAACAAGCGCACTAATTTTACGAAACATACTTTTGAAATATGCGGAGTCATTATGTGCTTGCTCATAATATATTGAAAAAAGCCCTATTACTTGCCTCTGTTGATTGCGTATAGGTATAAATAATCCATACTGTTTGTGAGATGAGGCAGCAAACTGTTTATGTTCATCCGGAACATGGATCTCATTCAGGTTTTCAATGAAAATAGAGGTTTCTGATTGCATAACCTTCGTAAAAAAATCATTATTTTCACAGCATCTCGGTACATCTTTTGATCTACAATTATCTGTAAAAACTTGTAATAGATTGCTCTCTGTTTTGATGAGAACCATACTTGAAGTATTCGGCATAAAAAACTCATCAAGTCCACGACAAATAATATGCATCTTTTGCTCAAAAGAGCTATCTCTCTCTATCGCCTTATACATATCATTTTCTAAACGCATTAAGAAATCTTCTGTATGATAATATGTAACGTCCTTCATAAGGACTAACACATATTGCGTAATATTTGCATCATTTCGAAATGGTAGTGCTTGTATTTCTGCCCAAAATAGGGGTTTATTGATACCTTTATGATGTAGCTTCGCTTGCACCATGATACCGTTATGTATTTTTTCTTTTATCATTTTAATGGTTGTCATCTTTTCATCTGATAGCCATGAAAAATAATTTGTTTTTAGGATTTGTGACCTCGAAGCATTTGTAAGGTTACAAAAAGATTCATTACATTCTACTATAATATGATGATTTGTTGCATCAAAAATTACATAGCTTTCCTTAGAATTATCCCCTAATTTAATAATACTATTTAATAAAACATCGTTATCTACACCTATCGATTTAGTGACCATCCTACCCCTCCGTCTCTATCACTTCATCCCATTTCCATTGTACATAATATTTAATTAAATTTTCACTTTTATTAAAAAAAACTTCTTTTCTTGGACACTATCCGTCCTCAGCCTACTATAATATATCCCTTTCTATCGATTATATGTAAATTTATTCAAAATAAAGATGGTTATTCTACTTAATTAGAAAAATATGTATTTTATTGTTTTGAAATAAAAAACTGTGTTTAAAGTGAAATTTCCACTCTAAACACAGTCTATAAATGCTATTAAGCGTATAATGGATGTTTATCTGTTAATGCTTTTACGCGATCTTTTGCGTCCGCTTTAACCGCTTCATCTTCAGGGTTTTTAAGAACAGCTGCAATAATTGCACCTACTTCTTTCATATCTTTCTCTTTAAAGCCCCGAGATGTAACGGCTGGTGTACCGATACGAATACCTGAAGTAACAAATGGAGACTCCGTATCGTAAGGAATTGTATTTTTGTTAGTTGTAATGCCCACTTCGTCTAATGCATGTTCTGCTACTTTACCTGTTAGACCAAGAGATTTAACGTTTAATAGTAATAAGTGGTTATCTGTACCACCAGATACAATTTCAACGCCCTCTTCAATAAGTACTTCAGCTAAAGCCTTTGCATTTAATTTTATTTGCTTTGCATAGTCTTTAAATTCTGGTTGTAACACTTCGCCAAATGCAACAGCTTTAGCAGCAATGACATGCATTAATGGTCCGCCTTGAATTCCTGGGAATACAGATTTGTTTAATTTTTGCTCCCATTCTTTCGAAGCAAGAATTAATCCACCTCGTGGTCCACGTAATGTTTTATGTGTAGTTGATGTAACAAAGTCTGCATATGGAACTGGAGATTGATGTTCGCCAACAGCAACAAGACCAGCAATATGTGCCATATCCACCATGAAGTATGCACCTACTTCATCTGCGATTTCACGGAATTTAGAGAAATCGATTTCACGTGGGTATGCAGAAGCACCCGCAACAATAAGTTTTGGCTTATGCTCTAATGCTTTTTGACGCACATCTTCATAATCGATAACTTGTGTGTCTTTTGTTACACCATATTCCACAAAATTATAAAGAATACCCGAGAAGTTTACAGGAGATCCATGCGTTAAGTGACCACCATGTGAAAGGTTCATACCAAGAACCGTGTCACCTGGTTCTAAAATTGTGTGGTATACAGCCATATTCGCTTGCGCACCAGAGTGTGGTTGCACGTTTGCGTATTCTGCTCCGAAGATCTCTTTCACACGATCACGTGCGATATCTTCAACTACGTCTACATGTTCACAGCCACCATAGTAGCGTTTGCCTGGATAACCTTCTGCGTATTTATTTGTCAGTACAGAACCTTGAGCTTCCATAACTGCTTCAGAAACAAAGTTTTCAGATGCAATCAATTCAATATTTGCTTGTTGACGTTTTTTTTCTGCAAGAATTCCTTCTAATACTGCTTTGTCTTGTACTGCTAATTTTTCATATGCCATGTTAGAAAAAGCCTCCTAGTATCCTCTATTATTTATATACAGCACGTTCCCCGCCAATTAGCTTTGGACGTGTTGTTGCAATCGTCACAACTGCTTCTCCCACCATTTTCACTGATGTGCGAACTGGGACAGCTACTGCTTTCAAATGCATACCAATTAATGTTTGTCCAATATCAATACCTGCATGTGCCTGAATAGTTTCAACAACCACTGGATTAGCAAGACGCGTATAGGCGTATGCGGACATAGAGCCACCCGCAGTACGTACTGGAACTACCGCCACATGATCATAGCCAAAGCGTTCAGCTGTTGATGCCTCCATCGTAATAGCACGATTAATATGCTCACAGCCTTGAAACGCTAAATGTAGCTGGTGTTTCATTGCAAATTCTTGTAACGGCTCGAAAATCGCTTCTCCTATCTCCAATGCACCTGCTGTGCCAATTTTCTGACCAATCACTTCAGATGTAGAGCAACCTACGACAAAAATAGTATGAGGTCGTAATGTTACCTGCTCTTCAAATTCACTGAGTAACTGAGTCAAATGCGTTCGTATTTGTTTTACAACCATTAAGCTCAGCTCCTTCATCTATATCCATTAAAATCATGCCATATATGACATCCTTGAAGAATGCCATAGATGGAATAACAATCATTTATTGCTCAAGTTCAGTAATTTTTTCGATGCGTCGTATATGACGACCACCTTCAAACTCAGTTTCTAGCCACGTTTGGACAATTTCACGTGCAAGACCTGGGCCAATAACACGTTCACCCATTGCTAAAACATTAGAGTCATTATGGCATCGCGTTGCCTTTGCACTAAATACATCATGTACTAGCGCACAACGAATACCGTTCACCTTATTTGCAGCAATCGACATACCAATTCCCGTGCCACAAATTAAAATGCCTTTATCAAATTCTCCGTTCGCTACACCCTCAGAAACTGGCTTTGCGTAATCCGGATAGTCTACTGAATCCGCAGATTGTGGACCAAAATCTTCGTAGTTAATATGAAGCTCATCTAGTAGCTGCATGATCTCACGACGTAGGTTGTTGCCTCCGTGATCAGAAGAAATTGCTATTCTCACTGGGTTCCCTCTTTTCGAATTATAGTCAACCTTAGTGTACCACTTCTTTCTGAAGAATAACACGATTTTTCTTGTTTTTTTATGCTGATTTCTCCTAAAAGACGAACATTTATTGTTAACTAGTGAAAAATCATTCACTTTTAAGTTGTTTTTTCTGTGGATAGTGTGAATATCATGTTAATAAATTCGGATAACGGTCTTTTGTTGTAATATTCTATCTACTAAAGTTTTTTTCACTTTTTATATACAGTGGACAAACTATAGCATTATTTTTTCCAAAAATAAAAAAACTGTCTATAAATCCGATTTTTCATCGCATTTATAAACAGCCTTTAAGGACTAAGCCTGACGATCAAATTGTTGAATCACTTTATGCAAAGCTTCTGATTGCTTTTTTAAACTTTGTGCTAGGTGCTCTACCTGTTCAATAGCATAGGCTTGCTCTTCAGCCGCACTACGAACTTCTTGTGCACCTGCTGATGTTTCTTCTGCAATTGCAGCCACTTCTTGTGATTGACGTGCAGTTGTCTCAATATTATGCATTTGCTGTTCAATTAGTGAAGATATCTCTACAATCGCTGTTGCCATTTCATGTACATTAGATGACATACCTTCTACAGCTGTCGTTGTTTCAGATACTCGATCTGCTTCCTTCGTTGCAAAGGCTACCTGTTCATTCATTTGTTTAACTACGACCTCAACGTTTTGCTGCATAGACTGGATCAGAGCTGTAATCCCTTGGACAGCTTTTGCACTTTCATCTGCTAAACCACGAACCTCCTCCGCAACTACAGCGAAGCCTTTTCCATGATCTCCTGCACGAGCTGCTTCAATAGATGCATTTAAAGCTAGTAAATTTGTTTGTGCCGCAATATCACCAACTAAGCCTATAATGCGCTCCACTTGTCCAGCATTTTCTTCTAAAGCATGGATGCTTTTTAAGGCCTCATTGTTACCAGTAGCTATTTGTTGAATACTATTAACTAATGTTTCGATTGCGTTTGTTGTTGTCGATAAATTATGTAATATCTCTGTAGATTGTGATGCTGATGCCTCTGCTCTACTATTTACTTCTGTTGCAAGAGCTCGTACATCCTCAATTGCCTCAGCGGTATCTTGTACAGCTGTCGCAGATGCTTCAGCACCTGCCGAAATATGCTTAACTGTTGTCGCAATACCTTCTGCTTTTCGAGTTGCGACTCCCGCTTCATCTGAGAGCTGAATGATCGATTGGTTGGTCTGTTGGAAATTTTGATCAATACTTTCCACCATTTGACGTAAATTTAGCACCATTTGTTGGAATGCCTCTGCAACCGAACGAATCTCATCGTTTGTTTTAGGCATTTGAACATCCTGTCCAATTTTTCCCTCTGCTACTAGAGTTGCAGAATGCTCAAGTTGTTGTAAAGGTTTAATTAAAATTACGCTAAAAATGGCAGCCAATATGCCTGACCATGTGATTCCTAATGCATAAGTCACCACTTGAAACACTTTTCCATTAATACTTGGGAAGAAGGTCGGTTGTAAATATTCAATAAATATAAAACTGATACTGTAAGTAATTAATGCTAGCACGCTCACAAATAACACCAATTTTAGTCGTAAACCAAATTGTTTTTTCATAGGGCTCCTCAATTCTATTTTAGTTTTTTTATTAATTGATCAACCAATTCATGTAATTCCGCAAATGTTGCTTCGTATATTGCTCTATTACCACCGTAAGGATCTACTACATTCTCCAGGCTGCCTTCATTCGTATACTCTTTCAATGTAAATACTTTATGATCAGTTCCTGGGAAACTTGAAATGACAGTGTCTTTGTGGGCGGTAGTCATCGTAAGGACTAAATCTGCCCAGTCCATTTCTACCATGGATAATTGTGTTGCAGAATGCTGATGAGACATTCCGGCATCATTTAACACTTGTTGCGCATGTGCTGACATTTGGGCATTAGGCATAGCATAAATACCTGCAGAACGTACTTCTAAATTGTCTATTTGTTTATGTTTTAATATGACTTCTGCCATTGGACTGCGACAAGTATTGCCTGTACAAACAAATAATATTTTCACACTTATCACTCTCCATTTTTATATGAATTATTGCTGAATAGCTAGGATACTCATGATTATAAAAATAATGCCAGCAACGATTTGAATTTTATTCCCAAAAAAGACTTGGCTCCTACGTGCAATGACTAATGACCCATAGGCGCAAATCAAGGCACTCAAGCCTGCACTCATAATAAAAATTGTTTTTTCTAAGTTTAGCATACCAAAAGAAACACTAACTGAAAAGGTATCTAGGCTTGCAGTCACGGCTAAAAGTACGGGGGAAATTGTAACTTTTTCATCCCGATGAGAGAATAATAGTAAATGCACGCCAATGCAAAATAACAAAATACTCGATATCCACTGTCCCCATTCTAATAGAAAACGAACTAAATAGTTTCCTAATTCAAATCCCAATAAAGGAAAAATCATATGCAACGCAGCCGTCCATAATGATAAAAATAAGCGATATCTAACATTCGGCAGCAATACATATAGACCAATAACATCTACAGACGTTAATATACCTGCAAGAATTCCCTGCAAGAATGCACTCCTTCTCTCCCTAATATTTTATCATTTTATGCTCGAAAATACATTATTATCATATTTGTCCACATAAGATTTTCCTTTTTATTAATATGACCATGCATATAAAAAAAGGACAAAAGACATGTGAATTTTCAATGTCTTTTGTCACTCAACTTTATTTATAATGAATACCATTTTCCCCCAGAGGCCTTTTCAAGTCTATTCATAATAGCTGCCCCAACGCCTTCCGTCGAAGTTGTCGTAGCTAAAATAACGGTAGCTGTTGTTTTATCACATGCTCTGAGTGCATGGTATAACGAAGCACCCATTTCTTCTTTACTTCCCTCTTCACCTATTGAAAAGTAAAAATCAGCTTTAATATGTTGGAAATTTTCAGGTGCAAGAAGTGCTACGGCATGTCCTTGCTGCTGTAATTGTTGAACAGCTTCACTTACTTCCCTGTCATGACAATTGATTAAGTATACCGGCGCATTTGGTGCATAATGTGTATATTTCATGCCTGGAGCCTTTGGTGTCTCTTCTAGTTTCTGCTCTATTTTTGTTGGTTGAATAACCAGGCCAATTTTAGCCTCAAGCATCTCCTTCGTAATGCCACCTGGACGTAAAATTACCGGAGGCTCATGTGTCACATCTAATACAGTGGACTCTAGCCCAATACCTGTGGAACCCCCATCTAAAATATAAGGTATGTACCCTCCCAAATCATCTAAAACATGGATAGCTTCTGTTGGACTCGGCTTACCACTACGATTAGCACTTGGTGCAGCAAGTGGTTTTTGTAGCTGCTGTAATAAGGCAAGCGCTACTGGATGGTCTGGCATCCGGATGCCGACAGTCGATAATCCAGCCGTTACACTTTGAGCCAGCATATTTGGTTTAGCAGGCATCACAAGCGTTAATGGTCCTGGCCAAAATAAATCCATGCATTGTTTGGCTATTTCAGAAATATGTTCTATATAGTTCGTTACTTCCTCTTTTGTACCAACATGGACAATTAAAGGGTTATCTGAAGGGCGGCCCTTCGCTTCAAATATCTTCTTCACTGCCACATCATTTGTTGCAACAGCTCCTAGCCCATAAACCGTTTCTGTCGGAAATGCTACTACCTCTCCCGCATTTAAGATATCCACAGCTTGTGTATAATTAATTTGACTATTCACATTACTGTCCACAACCTTGCAAACGGTTTCCATGATTAAAACCTACCTTCAATTATTGATTCTTACTGAATTATCCACATATTGTTTATAACTTCTTAAAAAATGTGCATAAGTTATCTGAATTTGTGAACAATTCATGCAAAAAGCCCTTTAATCCATTCCCAAATAAAGAATGTTACTTGCTCTTCCTCTTCTGGCTCTTCTGCTTTTACTTCTTCTTTTTCTGGCTCGCAAATGGATCGGAATATACTGCACCACCAGTTATCGCCACGCGCATCACCAATTTTAACTACAATGGAGTGATACACATTTTGTGGATATAATACTGCTCCCTGTCTTTTAGGCGGAAATAAGTTATCCCCAACCACTACCTGTGTATCGATCTGTGGATAATTTTCGCTCAATTCCGCTTCAATTTGTTGCTTTAACGTTTGAATTTGCTCATTCCCTGCAACTCCTGCAGTTACTACTTGCATAAAATAGGGCTTTAATTCTTCAACAAGCTGCTCTTTCTCATGCTGATCTTGTGCTGTATTGCTATTAGCAATTACCCGAATTCTAAAATCGTTTTCTTGTTCTTGATTAGTAGCCTCTTTTGCAAAACCTACTAATGATGGAATATATAAAACACATAGCTGTAAGGCAATGGCCACTACTACTAATCTAGCAAACGCTAGAAAGATATTTTGTTTAGGCAATCTAATAATCTTGTATTCATTTAACATGTAAATCCCTCCTTGCTCAACATTGTTGGCAAGATGAAGACACTTTATACATGAATTTCACAAAAAATCATTCGCGGTTTCCCATTAATATCTTTTTCTATCGAAATCGTAGCCTGTGGAAAACTATCTTGAAAGAACTTTGCTACTTTTTCACCTTGTGTATAACCGATTTCTAACCCAATTAATGCGGGTCTATTCATATACGTTGGCAATTGCTCTGCTAATTGTCGATATAAAATAAGACCGTCTTCCTCCGCAAATAGTGCGCTATGGGGCTCATGCTTTAGTACAACATCTGACATAGCATGTACCTCATTAAAAGCGATATATGGAGGATTCGATAAAACAATATCAAATTTCTCACCTGCGAGCGGAGCAGTTAAATCTCCCAACCTAAAATCAATATCGGCCTCTAATCTCTGTGCATTTTTTTGTGCTGTTGCTAATGCATCTTCGGATAAATCAGTAGCTACTACCGTTAACGCAGGACATTCCAGCTTCATTGAAATGGCAATAGCACCACTACCTGTACCTATATCAGCTACCTTCAATGCATGATGTTGAAATAGTTTAGTCATACGATTAATAGTGCCAAGAATCAGTTCTTCCGTTTCTGGTCGAGGAATTAATACTGATTCATCGACTATAAATGAACGACCATAAAACTCCTCACTTCCCACACAATACTGAACTGGGCGGCCATTGACATGTTCCTCTATAAGGGCTTTAAATTTTACTTGCTGTTCTTCTGTTAATGTATCCTGTAAATGTAGCATAACCTCTGAATAACTTGTACCAAGTATATGCTGCATAACAATACGTGCCGCAGTTTGCTCCCGACCATTATCCATTAAAAAAGAAGAAGCCCACTCAAGGGCCTCCATCACATTTTTATAAGTCATCATTTAAACGCTCTAACTTCGATGCTTGTTCTTCTAAAATAAGAGTATCGATAATTTCGTCCAATCTACCTTCGACGATTTGATCTAGCTTCTGAATTGTTAAACCGATACGGTGGTCTGTTACACGGTTTTGTGGATAATTGTATGTGCGAATTCGCTCTGAGCGATCACCAGAACCCACAGCTGACTTACGTGTGGCATCGATCTCTTTTTGCGCTTCTTGCATATACATATCTGCTACACGAGCGCGTAAAATTTTCATTGCCTTTTCACGGTTTTTAATTTGAGAACGCTCATCCTGCATGGAAACTACAACGCCAGTTGGTAAATGGGTCATACGAACCGCAGACATCGTTGTATTTACGGATTGACCACCCGCACCAGAAGATGCAAATGTGTCTACACGAATGTCTTTTTCATGAATTTCAACGTCTACTTCCTCTACCTCAGGTAAACATGCTACTGTTGCTGTAGATGTATGGATACGTCCTTGTGATTCGGTAGCTGGTACACGTTGTACACGGTGTGCGCCGTTTTCAAATTTGAACTTTGAATAAGCACCTTGTCCGTTAATCATAAAGATCACTTCTTTATAGCCGCCCATTGGGTTTGGAGTGGCTTCCATAATATCAATTTTCCAGCCTTGTGTTTCTGCATAACGGGAATACATGCGGAATAAATCACCAGCAAAAATATTTGCCTCGTCTCCACCAGCTGCTCCACGAATTTCCATAATAACGTTCTTATTATCATTAGGATCTTTGGGAATTAATAAAATACGTAAACGTTCTTCAAGTTCTTCTTGCTGAGCTTTTAATAGGTTAAATTCTTCCTTTACCATTTCATGCATATCAGGATCTTTTTCGCTATCTAACATTTCACGTGTATCTACTAATTGTTCTTTGACATTTTTATATTCACGATACGTATCCACAGTTTCTTGGATATCTGATTGTTCCTTCGAATATTCACGTAATTTCTTACTGTCATTAACAATATCGGGGTCGCTTAAAAGCTCTGTCAGCCTTTCATAGCGATCCTCCACTGCTTGTAATCGATCAAACATGGATTTCACCTCTATTTAGTTTCTTAAATTGCTCCTATTTTCCAAGAGCTCTCCATTAAAATTACGCTAAAGCATAATGGTTATTTACAATGTTTATGTCCACTACTTAGTATAAAAAACTTTTCGCATATACGCCACTTTTTCTTAGTGCTTCATACTAGGATCTTCCATTATAGCGAAGGATGAGCATGACATTTTCGGCATACTGGATAATACGAATCATTTCCACCTATTTGAATTTGATCCCCCGTATATACAGGCTGTCCATTTCCATCTACTCGTAAATTCATCGTTGCTTTTTTATGGCAGAACCAACAAATGGTTTTCATTTCTTCAATTTTATCTGCATATGTAAGCATGTATTGGCTGCCTTCGAACAGTTCATTTTGAAAATCATTTTTTAAGCCAAAGCCCATGACCGGAATATCTAATTCATCCACAATGTTAGCTAATTGTAAAACATGAGCTTTTTTTAAAAATTGAACTTCATCCACAAGTACACAATATGGTTTAACCACATTGTTTTGCACAAGTTCAAAAATATTTGTATCTTCATAAACAGGAATGGCTTGCTGTCTTAAACCTACTCGACTAGAAACAAAGCCAACCTCATCACGTGTGTCTAAACCTGATGTAAACATCATTACAGGTTTCTGTTGTTCTTCATAATTATGGGCAACTTTTAAAATCTCTATTGATTTTCCACTATTCATTGCACCATGTTTAAAATATAGCTGCGCCATACTGTCTTCTCCCTTTCTTTTGGTCGATCTGTATTTTGAAAAGACTTGCATCAACGTGTCATATTTACTGAAAAAAATACCTGCCAAGCACATGCTTGGCAGGTATTAAACTAACATTAGTTTTTAAGACCGTATTTTTTGTTGAAACGATCCACGCGACCATCAGTAGACGCGAATTTTTGACGGCCAGTATAGAATGGGTGACATTCGTTGCAGAACTCGACAACGATGTTTTCTTTTACTGAACCAGTTTTGAAAGTGTTCCCACAAGAGCAAGTTACTGTTGCTTCTTTGTAGTCTGGATGAATTCCTTGTTTCATATTCGTTTTCTCCTCTCGCCCTGAACCATCTGGAACAGAGTATTATCGAACTGTACCTTACATAGCCCGAATATGAGTGAAACCATCAGCTATATATGTACACGTTGCATACTTATGAAGTATAGCATAGGCGTTTTATTATTTTCAAGAAAAAAATATCAAAAGAAAGTTTTCAATAGTTTTTATCCACGAACTTCACGATAATCATTGTCTTGTAACCCTATTTTTTCATTTCGCTCTTTGAAACGGATATTATGGGAAGAAACATAAGCAACTTTTGGTGCATCAGGTTCTATTAATAGTTTTGCACTATTTAACGCTAATATGCCATCTGTAAAGGCCCCTGCTATTAACCTAACTTTACTTGGATGATCAATAAAATCACCTGCACCATAGATTCCTTCTATATTAGTTTCCCTCTTTTCATTGACGAGTGCTACTCCATCTTTTATATGTAATCCCCATTCTTCTAGTGCACCATAATCACATTTTAAGCCATGGTTCACAATAACGGCATCTACTTCAACTCGCTCTATCTCATCCGTCTCTTTATTCATAATCGATACAGACTGTATTAAATCTCCATCACTATGTAATTGCACTACTTCATATGGTGTTTTTACACATACGGAGGATTCCTTCATCCGTAAAACGTTCTTTTCATGACCACCAAAGTCTTCTCTGCGATGAACGATTGTAACACTCGCTGCAATTGGCTCTAACTCATTCGCCCAATCAACAGCTGAATTACCACCGCCTGAAATTAAGACATGTTTATTCCGGAAAATCTCTAATTCCTGTACAGTGTAGTGTAAATTAGTCACTTCATAACGATCTGCTCCTTCTATTTCAAGCTTTTGCATCGTCAGAACGCCATAACCAACTGCCAAAATCACTGTTTTGGAATAATGCTTTTCTCCCGTTGAAGAAGTTAATATAAATGTTCCATCCGGTTGTTTTTCTAATCCCTCCACCTTTTGATTTAAAACAACTGTCGGATCGAAAGTTTGAGCTTGTTCAACAAGCTGTTTGATAAGCTGTCCACCTAAAATAGGTGTAACTCCACCAACGTCCCAAATCATCTTTTCGGGATAAATTAACATACGACCACCGAGCTGAGAGCTATACTCGATAATTTTCGTTTTTAAATCTCGCATACCACTGTAAAAGGCTGTATAGAGACCTGCTGGACCACCGCCAACAATCGTTACATCATATAGTTCTTTCTCCATTTTTAGATTCCATCCCCTTCATCTTTATCCATAAATATTACATACACTCGGCTAATCCACTTATTTTATTCACTAAGATACCTTTGCTATTTATTCCTTTAATCGTGCTAATAAATACAAGAAATAAGGAGCGCCTATAACGGCTACTACGATCCCTGCTGGAATTTCTGAAGGCTCGAGAATAGAACGACCTATCGTATCAGCCATTAATACGAGAAAACCACCTAATAATGCCGCCGCAGGGAGTAAAAATTGATGCTTTGCCCCAACCAGCTGGCGAGCCAAATGTGGGGCGATGAGTCCTACGAAGCCAATGCCACCACTTACAGAAACACTAGCGCCTGCTAAACCAACAGCTGCGGCTAATAACCAACGGCGCTCTTTTTCAATCGAGGCACCTAATCCGACAGCTGTTAATTCACCTAAATTCAAAATATTTAATACCCGCGATTTCGCATAAACAAATGGTAACAAGATCACTAACCATGGTAACAATGAAAGAACAAATCTCCAATTTGAACCCCATATGCTCCCTGCCAGCCATGTTGCCACAAACTGATAATTTTCAGGCGATAAGCGTAGTGTTAGCACAATCATTGCTGAGCTAATACCTGCTGCTACAGCTACACCTGTTAAAATTAAACGCATTGGTGTAATACCTTCATGTCGTTTATAAGAAAGTGAATAAATTAGAACTGCAGTTAAGCCTGCTCCTATAAAGGCAAGTACTGGCAGTAAATAGACAGGTGCCGCCTTCGTTGTTGGAAAAAATGAAATATACAGCATAACTGCAAGACCAGCACCCGCGTTAATCCCTAAAATACCTGGGTCTGCTAAAGCATTTTTGGAAACACCTTGTAAAATAGCACCTGATATAGCTAAGCCCATCCCCACTAATACAGCTATCACAATTCGCGGAAGCCTAAATTCAAATAAGATTAATTGTTGTTGTGCATCTCCTTGTCCAAAAAGAGTCTTAAAAACCTCCATTGGTGTTAGCTTAATCACCCCAGTATTCATACTAATCACAAAGGTAATGAAGATTAACACAAGCAATGTAGCAATAATGATAAAATTTTTCTTTTTTGTCTTCTGCTGACTTGGCGTTAAATAGCTGTTACTCATAGCTCTTTCCCTCCTTTACGTGCTAAATACAGGAAGAAAGGAACACCAATAAAGGCAATTAAAGCACCAATCGGCGTTTCATAAGGAGGATTGATAACGCGTGCTACTAAATCAGCTAACACCACAAGCAACCCTCCATATACTAACGAACAAACGATAATCCAACGATAATCATGACCAACTATGTATCTCGTTAAATGGGGAATTATTAAGCCTACAAAACCAACTGCTCCTACAACAGAAACTGCCGCACCCGCTAAAATTAACACAATGATCATTCCCCATACTTTTACAACACCCGTACGTTGTCCGAGCCCAACAGCAATTTCCTCCCCTAAGCTCAGCACAGTGATTGAACGTGATAAAATAAGAGCTCCTATCATCGCAATAAGTATCCAAGGTGATAATATTTGTAGATGGCTCCATTTTGTTCCCGAAACACCGCCCGCATACCAAAAGGCAAGATCCTGACCAATACGGTAATAAAGAGCAATCCCTTCTCCTAGCGCTCCAAGCAATGCACTAACAGCAGCACCAGCCAAAACAAGTCGCATAGGTGTTAAACCACCTTTAGACAGCGACCCAATACCATAAACAATGGCCACCCCAAGACCTGCTCCAATAAAGGACCATAAAATTAAAAACATGTAAGGCTTACCAGGGAAAAAGGCAAAGCACACCGCCAACATAAATGCGGCTCCCGAGTTCAAGCCTAACAATCCCGAATCTGCTAATGGGTTACGTGTCATACCTTGCATAATCGCCCCCGCTACTGCAAAGCTTGCTCCTACTAGAGCTGCCCCGAGTACTCGCGGTAAGCGGATATCATGAATAATTTGATGTGTAGTTAATTCTGGTGAAAAATGGGTAACTGCTGTCCAAACAGTACCCAGTGAAATATCTGCTGCACCAAAAGAGATCGATAAGCCAATAGCTAAAATTAATCCAATAACTCCTACAATTAAAGCTACTACTCCACGGATCGGATGAGATCGTTTCTGTAGCTCCTCTAAATCGTTGAGCTCTCCTACTCCTGTCGATGTAGTCATTTTATTTCCTCCTTATAAACTTCCCAATAAACATACAGACTAGATTTTACTTCTTCATATCGTATAGCTGATAGGATAGGCAAATTGGATTTTTACTATATGGACAAACAGCCATTTCAGCATCAATATTGAAAACTCTTTGTAAATTTTCCTTTGTCATCACTTCTTCTGGACTTCCATCCACCATTAAATTCCCGTCTCTCATGGCCATGATAAAGTGGGAGAAGCGTGATGCATGATTTAAATCATGTAATACCATGATTATTGTTCGACCTTCTTCTTTATTTAACTTTTGTAAAAGCAATAAAATATCTAGCTGATGGGCTAAATCTAAATATGTGGTTGGTTCATCCAGTACTAGAATATCAGTGCCTTGTGCTAATGCCATGGCAATCCAAACCCTTTGGCGTTGGCCACCTGACAATGCTTCAATCGGTCGATCACTAAACTCCCTTAATCCCGTTACATCAATAGCCCAATGAATATACTCATAGTCTTCCTTGCGCAATGTACCAAATCCGACTTGGTGAGGAAAGCGACCATATGATACTAGCTCAAAAACAGTTAAGCCTCCTGGAGCTGTTGCCGTTTGAGGCAAAATAGCCATTCTTTTGGCTACTTCCTTGGTCTTCAATTGGTGAATTGCTTTACCATCTAAATAAACCGCCCCATTTTGAGTCTGAAGTACACGGGCCACTGCCTTTAATAAAGTAGACTTCCCGCAACCATTTGGACCGATAATTGTGGAAATCTGCCCTTTTGGAATTTCCACACTTAAATCATTGACTATGAGCGTCGAGGAATAACCAATCGCCACACGATCTATTTCTAGTACTGACATAATTAACTTCCTTTCATTTTTGAGAGTGCTTTGAACCAACCTTATATTTGCAGACCAAATTGAGCTGTATACAACCCATAATAAGCATGTTTTCGTTCCATTAATTGCTCATGTGTTCCTTCTTCAATAATGCCTTTTTTCGATACAACAACAATTCTATCTGCATCCTTGATCGTTGCTAATCGATGGGCAATTACCAACGTCGTACGACCAATAGAAAGCTCGTTTAATGCTTGTTGAATAGCTTGTTCCGTTTCAGTGTCCAATGCCGATGTTGCTTCATCAAGTATTAAAATTTTTGGGTTTTTCAGGAAAATCCGTGCAATAGATAGTCTTTGTTTTTGACCTCCTGATAACTTCACACCTCGCTCACCAATTAATGTATCCATTCCCTCTGGGAGTGCTTTAATGACATCGGTCAGCTGTGCGCGCTGAGCTGCGTACCAAATATCTTCTTCGCTAGCATTCAGATTGCCGTAAGCGATATTATCACGAATAGTGCCATCAAATAAAAAGACATCTTGTTGAACAATCCCAATATGACCACGCAATGATTGCAATTTGTAATCCCTTATATCCACACCATCAATTTTAATGGAGCCTTCATTGACATCATAAAAACGTGGCAGCAAACTGCAAATTGTAGATTTTCCTGCTCCTGATGGACCTACTAGTGCAACTGTTTCACCAGGGCGAACCTGTAAATTAATGTGATGTAAAGCACGATTCGCATCTGAGTAGCCAAACGATACATCCGTGAATGTGATTTCGCCATCAATTTCATCGATATCTTTCGATTCTGGTCGATCCGCTATCTCAGGCTCTGTTTCAAGAAATTCAATATAGCGTCTAAATCCTGCCATACCTTTTGGATAGCTTTCTATAAACATGTTGATTTTATTAATAGGGCCAAGCAGAATCCCTGAAAGTAAAATAAATGCGATAAAGTCTCCATTAGATAGATCGCCATTTAACACAAAATAAGCTCCAACAAATAATGTAAATAATGACAATACCTTTGTCAGAATACCTGAAATGGCTTCATTCCAAGCCATGACCTTATAAGAGAACAATTTAGTCATTCGGAATCTTTCATTGTTTACCTTAAAGCGTTTAATTTCATGATCCTCATTTGTAAATGCCTGTACAACACGAATACCGCTGACATTGTTTTCAACGCGAGCATTAAAATCAGCAATATCTCCAAACATTTGACGAAAGGCTTTGGACATTAATTTTCCGAAAATAATCGTCAGAACTAGGATGATCGGCACAAGTAGGAAAATAAGAATTGTAAAGGTTGGATCTATGTAGAACATCACACCAAATGTCCCTATAATGGTCATTGCTGCAATAAAAATATCTTCAGGACCGTGGTGGGCAAGCTCACCGATATCCATTAAATCGTTCGTTAATCGGGAAACAAGATGTCCCGTTTTATTATTATCAAAATATCTAAAAGAAAGTTTTTGTACATGGCTAAAGGATTCCTTTCTCATATCCGTTTCAATATTAATCCCTAGCATATGTCCCCAATACGACACGATGAAATGGAGAATGGAGTTAAAAATATATAAGACAAATAACAATAAACTCGCCATAATAATCCACTTTAGTTCGCCATCTGGCAAAATATCATCAATTACTTTATTTAAAACAAGTGGAAACGCTAATTCAATTAATGCTACTAAAATGGCGCAGCTAAAATCTAAAATAAATAAGCGTTTATATGGTTTGTAATACGAGAAAAATCGCTGTAATAACATGGTTGTAGCCTCCTATTGCAATATCAATCTTCATATCTACTAATTTATTTTTGTTGAGTCTTCGTAAACTCTACTATTTTGTCAGCCAGCTCTTCAGCTTGATGGAGACCCGAAAGTGGATCAGAGGCAAAATAATATTCAGATGGAAGCTCTATAATTTGATTATTTTTTACGACATCTAAGTTTGTCCAAGTCCCTGGCAACTTCCCATCTTTGTTAAAGAAGTTAATCATGAAGTTATAGTCACCTACATAATCGCCTACTACCTCATAAGAAATCTCATAACGCCCACCACTCGCCTCTTTTGCATCATATAACTCCTGCACTTTTTTCTGAGGCTTCAGGCCCAAAATTTGGTAGAGTGCTCTACCACCCGATACACTTGAATTTCCAACAATTGTTGCATTTTTTTCAAACATTTCATAAATAGTAAATGTTGCTCCGTCTGGAACCACAACGTTAATTTTTTCCTTAGCTTTAGCTATTCGATCTTCAAACTCAGTTACAAATGTTTCAGCTTCTTTTTGTCTTCCTAAATAATTCCCCATCACCTTAATTTCCTCTATAACTGATGAATGAGCATCTTCAGCAAAGACAATTGTAGGTGCAATTTTCTCATACTTGCCTACATCTTCTGGATTCCATGTAATGATTAAATCCGGCTTTAGCTCTATAATTTTTTCCAACGATACCTTACCATCAGTACCAATATTCGTAATTTCCCCATCCTTGTAGTGTTGTTTTAAAAACGCAGCATAATCAAGGTTAGCTGTTACGCCTCCTACTGGTACAACATCTAACGCTAAAATTTGTCCTAGATACCAGTCTGTGATGACTCTTTTGGCTCTCACTGGAATTTCTACTTCACGGCCACTGTCATCTGTCACTATTCTCGTCTCTATCGTATCTGGAGTAGTTTGTTCGTCCACCTTTGATGAGACCGAATTTTCATTACATGCAGCTAATAAAACAAACAGGCTCAGGAAAAAAGGCAGTTTTATATGTTGAATCATCTTTTGCATCATGATTTCATTTTCTCCATTCTCAAATCGGTTTGCTTGCGCGAGCTGATTCTCATTGTATTGAAAATGATTCTCATTTGTAATGGCCATTTCGGACATATAAGATGTATATTTCAGCCTAAAATTACTTGGTGCCATATTTGTAGCCTTTTTAAAGGCACGACTAAAATAGTATTCATCTTCATATCCAAGTGAAATAGCAATTTCCTTTATACCAAATTGATTTTCCACCAAATATTGTTGTGCCTGCTCAATTTTTAATTGCTGTAAATAAATTTGTGGCCCAACCCCATAGCGCGCTTTAAAAATTCGTAATAAATGACGTGGACTAATATGAAGCGTATCTGCCAATGATTGTATAGATAATGGTTGGTGAAGATGCTGATGAATATACAGGCGTGCTACTTCTGCCTTATCCATTTCATGTGGGTTCCCCTGCCCATCCACTAATTCTTGAAACACACGATACACAAATTCATACAAAGAAGCTTTGACTGAAAAATGTTCTTGAATAGAACCAGATATCCATTTGCTATACATATCTTGAAGAATGTTGTGAATGGCTATTGGATTAGCAGGCACACAAGAGAAATTTATTTGAAAAGGTTGATATTGCATCTGTAAATGCTGCATAAAAGCATCTTTATAGATGACATCTCCTTCATAACGTATGAGGAAGTAGCTAACACTATGTTGTGCAGTAATTTGTAAACATTGAGATTTACCAATGTGAAAAATACTGAAACGCTGTACATAATAAGGCTGTTCATCAATGATAATTTGCGCCTCGCCTGCTGTTATGATAAGAAACGAACTATTGGCTAATACCTTTGAAACTTGAACTTTTGATTTATTTATGTAATCGAGATGCTTCATTTGAACATAGGCATTTTGCCAAAGCAGCATGTAGGCATCATAATTCATCTGAATCTCCTTCAAAAAGATATTTATTAACTTCATTATATTGATAATGATTATCAATTTCAATAAACATTTCTTCATTTAAAAATATACAAAAAAATCACCACTGACAATTATTTGTCAATGGTGATGGCTGTTCTATAATAAACCTTTACCTTTTGTTGCTTTTTTCATATCTTCGTTCAGTTTTTCAAAAAATTCTTCGTTGGAATTTGTTGTACGAAGTTTTTTCAAGAAGCGTTCCGCAAAATCAGGCGCATCTGAGAATGTTTTACGAATCGCCCATAGTTTTTCAAGTTGTTCAGGCTCAAGTAATAACTCTTCCTTACGTGTACCTGAACGGCGAATATCAAGCGCAGGGAAAATTCGACGCTCTGCCAACTGGCGATCTAGATGAAGCTCTAAATTACCTGTCCCCTTAAATTCTTCGTAAATAACCTCGTCCATACGTGAACCAGTATCTACTAAAGCAGTCGCTAATATCGTTAAGCTACCGCCTTCTTCAATATTTCGAGCTGATCCAAAGAAGCGCTTAGGTCTATGGAAGGCAGCTGGATCGATCCCCCCTGAAAGCGTGCGTCCACTTGGAGGAATGACAAGGTTAAAAGCACGCGCCAAACGTGTGATAGAATCCATTAAAATAATGACATCACGTTTATGTTCCACTAAACGGCGTGCACGCTCTAAAACGATTTCTGCCACCTTGACATGATTCTCTGGAACTTCATCAAACGTTGAGCTAACAACATCTGCATTTACAGATCGCTCAATATCTGTAACTTCCTCAGGACGTTCATCTATCAGTAAGACAATTAGCTCTGCTTCTGGATGATTTGTCGTAATAGCGTTTGCAATTTCTTTTAATAAAGATGTTTTCCCGGCTTTCGGCGGTGCAACGATTAATCCACGCTGACCAAAACCTACAGGTGCCACTAAATCCATAATACGTGTTGATAAATTACGCTGAGTTGTTTCCAGTTTAATTTGCCTGTTTGGATATAGTGGAGTTAATGCAGGGAAATGCACACGTTCCTTTGCAACTTCAGGATCCTCGCCATTGACGGCATCAACTTGTAATAAGCCGTAATAACGTTCATTTTCCTTAGGTGGTCGCACCTTCCCAGATACCTTGTCCCCATTACGAAGATCAAAGCGACGAATTTGAGATGCAGAAATATAAATATCTTCTTTACTTGGAGAGTAGTTTATTGGTCGAAGGAAGCCGAAGCCTTCTTGCGAAACAATTTCAAGTACGCCTTCCATAAAGAAATAGCCTTCTTGCTCTGAACGCGTTTTCAAAATAGCAAATATTAATTCTTTTTTCGTTAACTTGCTATAATATGAAATTTTATATTGGCGTGCAAGAGCGTAAAGCTCTTTCAACGTCATGTTTTCTAATTGAGCGATTGTCAATGCAGACATATGCACAACTCCAGTCTTTTTCAAAATATAATACAATTATTGGGGTTATCATCGAAGATTTTTTACGAACGAACGGCTCTGTTCACATTATACGGTTACCTCATTAGGTCAATTACAAATACATAGTCCACCATATGATGAAACATTACCTTACAAATTACGGGATGGTTTATTTAAAGAAGAAGGTACCTAGCACAATAGATGTACTAGGTATATTTTAGAAGAAAATATCATTAATATCTAGGTTTTTTCTCAAGTGCGTGACGGCCTTCTACAAAGCGAACCGTACCAGACTTAGCACGCATAACTACCGAGTGTGTTAAAGCGTAAGCACCTTTATATTGAACACCCTTTAAAAGCTCACAATCTGTCACAGCTGTTGCTGCAAAAATAGCATCGTCACCTTTTACTAGATCATCTAAATAAAGAACTTTGTCAACATCTACGCCCATTTTATGGCAGCGTTCTAATTGCTCTTCATCTTCTGGTACTAATTTTGCTTGGAAGTCCCCACCTAGGCATTTTAAAGCTACAGCCGAAATAACACCCTCTGGTGCTCCACCTGTTCCAAACATAATATCAATACCTGTTTCATCAAAGGCAGTATTAATCGCTGCACCAACATCGCCATCTTGGATAAACTTAATGCGTGCACCAGCCTCACGAATTTCATCAACAATTGCTTGGTGACGCGGTCTATCTAATAGAGTAGCAACTACATCTGAAATATCTTTATTTTTTGCTTTTGCTACTTGTAATAAGTTATAAGTTACAGATGCATTGATATCTACTTTACCAGCTGCTTCTGGCCCTACAGCAATTTTCTCCATGTACATATCTGGTGCATTTAACAGATTACCTTTGTCTGCAATCGCAAGGACTGTCATTGCACCATTCGTACCTTTTGCTACAATATTTGTACCTTCTAATGGATCGACAGCGATATCTACTTTTGGACCACCACTTCGTAAGCCAAGTTCTTCACCAATATAAAGCATTGGTGCTTCATCCATTTCACCTTCACCAATTACTACTGTAGCATGCATTGGAATTGTATCGAACATTTTGCGCATCGCTGTTGTTGCTGCATCATCTGCCTCAATTTTTAAACCGCGTCCCATCCATTTCCCGGATGCGATTGCTGCTGCTTCTGTTACTCGTACTACTTCCATCGATAAACTACGTTCCATTGTTGCTTTGCCTCCCGTTATCGGCCATTTTTCATACCGAAACATTCAAATTACCTCTATTGTAACATAATTGAGAGAAAACTTTTAGCTCTCATTATTCCTTTGTCTCAGCTACGCGTGCCAGGATTGTTTCACGTCGAATATCAGCGCCTAAATCACGTAATTTCTCAATAAGTGAGCTATAGCCACGTTCGATATGATAAATATCTTGGACTTCCGTTTCGCCCTCAGCTAGTAGACCAGCTAAAACTAAAGCTGCACCTGCGCGTAGATCTGTAGCTGTTACTGTTGAACCATGTAATCTGCTAGGCCCTTTAATAATAGCCGTGTTGCCTTCTACACGAGCATCAGCATTCATACGACGAAGCTCATCAATATGTTTAAATCGAGCTGTATAAATTGTATCTGTTACTTTTGAGGAACCGAATGCCTGTGACATTAACACAGCAAGTGGTTGCTGAATATCGGTTGGGAAACCAGGATACACCAATGTTTTTACATCAACAGCTTGCAAAGTTGAGAGGTCTGTTTTTGGTACATAAATACTTTCTTCACCAATTTCAATTTTCACACCCATTTCACGAAGCTTCGCTATAATTGCTTCTAAATGGAGTGGAATTACATTATCAATTGTAATACCATCACCTACTGCTGCAGCCATTATCATAAATGTCGCAGCTTCAATACGATCCGGTATAATCGTATGTTCTGTACCATGTAGTTCTTCTACCCCTTCAATACGAATGACACTTGTACCTGCCCCTTTAATATTGGCACCCATATTTGTTAAAAGTGTAGCTACATCAATAATTTCAGGTTCCTTCGCTGCATTTTCTATCACTGTACGACCCTTCGCGAGGACAGCAGCTAACATAATGTTAATCGTCGCACCGACACTTGCGACATCTAAATAAATTTTAGCCCCAATTAGCTCATCTGCACGTAAATAAATAGCGCCATGTTCATTCGTAATTTTAGCGCCTAATGCTTCAAAGCCCTTTATATGTTGATCAATTGGTCGGGGACCCAAGAAACAGCCACCTGGTAAACCAATGACTGCTTTCTTGAAACGTCCTAGCATTGCCCCCATTAAATAATATGAAGCGCGTAACTTTTTAACGTTGCCGTTTGGTAATGGTAATGCAATCATGTCTGTTGGATCAATTGTCATCTTACCATCGTCAAACGATACTTCCCCACCAATTTCCTCTAATAAAGCCTTTAACGTCCATGCATCTGAAATTTCTGGTATCCCTCCAATTGTCACTGGAGAGTTCGCCAAAATTGATGCAGGAATTAAGGCGACTGCACTATTTTTTGCACCACTAACTTTAATTGTACCTTGTAGACGATTTTCGCCAGTAATTTTATAAACATCCATTTTGCGTTCTCCCTCATGATTGGAAAGTAGTATTTTTTGCAATTGGCTCACTGTATGTTCTTATTATTCGCCTTTTCTCTTATTCCAATCCGCTAAAAATCCTTCAATTCCTTTTTCCGTTAAGGGATGGTGGAAAAGTTGTTTTAAAACTTTAAATGGAGTTGTTGAAATATGTGCGCCAGCTAAAGCTGCAGCCGTAACGTGCTGAGGGTGACGAACAGAGGCAGCAATAATTTGTGTGTCAATATTATGAATTGTGAAAATGTCTGCAATAGTTTCAATTAGTTCTACACCATTTTGACCAATGTCATCTAAACGACCGATAAATGGTGATACATATGTAGCACCTGCACGCGCAGCCATTAATGCTTGGTTTGCACTAAAAATTAATGTTACGTTTGTTTTAATACCTTTGTTTGCAAAGAAACGACAAGCTTCTAATCCCGCTGGCGTCATCGGTAGTTTCACTGTAATGTTAGGAGCAATAGCAGCTAATTCCAAACCTTCTTTAATCATTCCTTCTGCATCCAGTGCAATAACTTCTCCACTTACGGAGCCATCGACAAGCTCTGCTATTTCACGAAGACGATCATGGAAAGAAACATTTTCTTCTTTAGCCACTAGTGATGGGTTTGTTGTAACTCCTGATAATATCCCCCATGCATGTGCCTCTTTAATCTCTTCAAAATTTGCTGTATCAATAAAAAATTTCATATTATTTCCTCCTGATCATTTTTCTTATATTATTAAATATTTTCCAAAATTTCTTTATTTCAAAAACAAGAGAAGGTCGATTGAAAGCATCAACACTTCTCTTATTATGTGTATTTATCTATGCTTTTGTAACATATTAAATGCAAAAATTATGCTTTTTGTGCACTACCAAATTCGCGAATTTTACCAACAACAGTTGCTTTAATCGCTTCACGTGCAGGACCAAGGAATTTACGAGGATCGTAAACAACTTTGTCGTTGTCAAGAATCTCACGGATTGCTTTTGTTGCTTCAATTTGATTTTCAGTATTAACGTTAATTTTTGCAGTACCTAATGAAATAGAACGTTGGATATCTTTTGTTGGGATACCTGTACCACCATGTAATACTAGTGGAAGATCTGCCAATTTAGAGATTTCCTCCATTTCTTTGAAGCCTAGGTTTGGTTCTCCTTTGTAAGGACCGTGTACAGAGCCAAGTGCTGGCGCTAAGCAGTCGATATCTGTTAGCTCAACCATTTTACGGCATTCTTCTGGATCAGCGTAAATAATACCACCGATTACACCATCTTCATCTCCGCCAACTGTTCCTAATTCCGCTTCTACAGAAACGCCTTTAGCATGTGCGTATTCTACTACTTCTGAAGTAATTTTCACATTTTCCTCAAATGGATGGTGTGAAGCATCAATCATCACAGAAGTAAAGCCTGCGTCAATTGCCTCTTTACATTTTGCAAAGCTAGAACCATGGTCAAGATGAATGGCAACTGGAACTGTAGTACCGTAAGATTCCATTAAACCTTTTACCATGTGAACAACAGAAATAAATCCGCCCATATATTTACCTGCACCTTCAGAAACACCAAGAATCACTGGAGATTTTTCTTCTTCAGCTGCTTGTAAAATTGCTTGTGTCCACTCTAGGTTGTTAATGTTGAATTGACCAACAGCATAACCCTCTGCTTTTGCTTTAATTAACATCTCTTTCATAGATACTAATGCCATACTAAAAATCCTCCTCTTAGGACTATTCTTTCTACATAAATATGCTCCTCAATCATAGCAAAAATAATAGCCCCTGAAAAGCAGGGGCTATTATTTTCTACACGAAAGCGTAATGGGACGAAGCGGCAGTGTCCCCCAAAGTGTAGGGCAACGTAACGGCGGCGCTAAGAAAATATTTACTCCTTTTTTAAGCATAAAGAAAACAGGCCGTGTATTTACTGCCTGTTCTTTAAACTTGTAACACTTTATTAACTTCGTCACGTACTTCAAAAATATCAAAAGGCTTCGTAAAGTAACGGATCGCTCCCAAATTTAAAGCTTCTTGTACAACATCTAGCTCTCCATACGCTGTCATCATAAATACAGGAAGTTTTGGGAACTTTTCTTTTAAACGTCTTAAAATTTCGATACCATCCATTCCGGGTATCTTCATATCTAGTAATACGCAATCCATGTCTTGTTCATCTGCATACTTTAATGCCTCTAAACCATTGGCTGCTAAATATGTAACATATCCTTCCTTTTTCAGCACTTCATTTAAAAGCAAACGAATTCCCTGCTGATCATCGACAATTAGTAATCGTTTCACATTCCATTCCGCCCTTTTTATTTTTTATTCTTACACAAAAACATTCTTTACTATGTATAATTCTACTTTTTCAGCTTAATACCTTCTAGTATTATAAATTATCTGCTTTTGCTTTCTACCTTTTTCACCCCTATAATATGGGTAGAGGTGGGATCATGTCAAAAATTCTAACAACACAATTAAGTGGATTATTACAAAGAATTACACAAAATGAAGAGGATGCTATCGAGGAGACTGCAAGGCTATTGGCACAAGCTGCAATTGGCGAAGGTAATGTGTATTTCGCTTGCTTTGGAGAAATGCAGACAGTGGAATTAAATGCACTTCAAGCAGTAGAACCATTTAGCAAGTTAGCACCTTGGACTCCGGATACAAGCTTAACAGAAGCCGATCGAGTTTGCATTTTTACTCGTAGTGCGCACGATGAAGAATCACTAGCTTTAGCTCAGAAATTAAATACTCAATTTATTCCCTTCGCTGCTGTTGCAAGTGAACCGGCTGGTGCAGAAAATCCTCTTGCAGACTTAGCCTATACGTATATTTCTACTCGTATTAAAGGTGGTTTATTGCCAAATGATTTAGGTCAACGGGTTGTTGTACCACATGCACTTGCAGGGCTTTTTGTTTATGAAGCTGTCAAAATGGCCTATGATGATATGCTTGGTTTTGATGAGGAAGAATTGTAATAATCCTATTAAAAAGAGTTGTCTCATTTTTCGAGACAACTCTTTTTGTTTATTTAAATGTTGCGCCGATAAAGTCACGGAACAGTGGTTGTGGACGATTTGGTCGTGACACTAACTCTGGGTGGAATTGACATGCTACAAAGAAATTATTCTCTGGTAGCTCAATAATTTCAACCAGCTTACCATCAGGACTTGTGCCTGAGAAAACAAGTCCAGCTGCTTCCATTGCTTCACGATATTCATTGTTAAATTCATAACGATGACGATGACGCTCATAAACAAGCTCTTTGCCATATGCTTCACTTGCCTTAGAACCGTCTTTTAATTTACATGGGTATAACCCTAAACGTAATGTTCCACCAATATCTACGCTATCATTTTGATCTGGTAAGAAGTCGATAATTGGGTACTCTGTGTTTGCATCAAGCTCTGTAGAATGAGCACCTTTTAACCCTAACACATTACGTGCATATTCAATTGTCGCAAGCTGCATACCTAAACAGATTCCTAAGAATGGTACATTATTTTCACGCGCAAATTGCGTAGCTAAAATTTTACCTTCCACACCACGATCACCAAAGCCACCTGGTACTAAAATCGCATCAGCATCTTTTAATAGTGCAGTTACATTATCAGCATTGACATGTTCTGCATTAATCCAGTTAATTTCAATATCAGAATTATAAACATAGCCTGCATGCTTTAAAGCTTCTACCACAGAAATATAAGCATCTTGTAGTTCTACATATTTCCCTACTAACGCTACTTTTCTTTTGTTTGGTAAGTTTTTCACTTTATCTACAAGCTCGCGCCATTCTTCCATATCCGCTTCTGGAGCTTCCATACCAAAGTGGTCAAGAACGATATCATCAATATCTTGTGCATGTAGGTTTAACGGTACTTCATATAAATGCTCCGCATCACGAGATTCGATAATTTCATGTGGTTGAACATCACAGAATAAAGCTAATTTCTCTTTCATATCTTGTGGTACCTCTTGTTCAGTACGCACAACGATAATATTTGGTTGAATACCTAAAGAACGTAACTCTTTTACAGAATGCTGTGTTGGTTTTGTTTTAAGTTCACCAGCTGCTTTAATATAAGGAATTAATGTACAGTGAATATACATGACATTGTTATGACCTAAATTAGTTTTCATTTGACGGATAGCTTCAAGGAAAGGTAATGATTCAATATCCCCTACTGTTCCACCTACTTCTGTAATAACAACGTCTGCATTTGTCTCACGACCAGCACGTTGGATACGATCTTTAATTTCATTTGTAATATGAGGAATAACTTGTACTGTACCACCGTTGTAATCGCCACGACGTTCCTTCTGTAATACAGATTGATACACACGACCTGAAGTTACTGTAGAATGCTTTCCTAGGTTAATATCAATAAAACGTTCATAATGCCCTAAATCTAAGTCAGCCTCAGCACCATCATCTGTTACAAAAACCTCACCATGTTGATAAGGACTCATTGTACCTGGGTCGATATTAATATATGGGTCAAATTTTTGAATCGTAACTTCTAAACCGCGGTTTTTTAATAAACGGCCTAGAGATGCTGCAACAATCCCTTTTCCAAGTGATGATACAACCCCACCTGTTACAAAAATATACTTCGTCATGAAAAAATTCCTCCTTTAGAATTGCTAGATAAGTTGTTTTGTTAGGGATTAGAACATCTGACAGTCAAACACCCTAAAAAAAGAAAAGCCGAGAATGTCTACAAAACTGTAGTCGATTCGAAGCTGTCATCGTTTCTATCTCTTTTCCACTTTCCTTTAAACCTTAAAACTTTAACATTTATTCAGTCACCGTTTACTATACATCATGAATACTTTAAAACATTTATATTCATATCCGAACAAAAAGTATGGGAGAGCTGGTCTGAATAAAGTTAAAAACAAAAAAACGCTCCTCCTGCATAGGTCTGCAGGGGGAGCGTATTATATACACGGTCTTTCTCCTTTTTTTAAGGAGCCCAAGTAAAAGATTAAACGTAACCGTGATAGAAGTCAAGAATTTTTACATCAAGCGTAAAAGTAAGAAAATTCTAAGAGCAAGGTTTTAGATTTCTTCCTCTTCTTCTTCGAACTCTTCTTCATCTTCGTCTTCATCAATAAACTCTTCATCGATTTCTTCAATGTCTTCTAAATCTTCGTCTTCATCAAAATCAATATCTTCTTTATCTTCATCTTCTTCGTCTATTTCTTCTTCTTCCACGAATTCTTCATAGTCCTCGTCGAAGTCTATATCTTCTTCATCCAAATCGATATCTTCTTCTAGATCATCATCTTCATCCACAGAAGCTTTAGATTTTTTCTTTTGAGTTTTAACAGATGGTGCTGTTTCTTCCTCAATCTGCTCTACTTTAAACCACTCACGTAAGCCCCAGCCTGTTTCTTGGTTATATAAGAAGCGGCCATCTACATTAAGATCTGTGTAAAATTGTAGTAGGCGCGATTTAATTTCTTCATCACTGTAGCCTACAAGCTCTTGAATTATTTTTAACAAATCATTAAAAGTTACTGAGGCACGTTTTTCATTTAAAATTGCATACGCTAAGTTAATTAACGACTCTTCAGTTAATTGTTCCTTTGTCATTTCACGAAAATTCAATTCGTGCACTTCCTTTCCCTCATCACAATGGACGTTTTAAAATTACATGGTGCTTTATTCTCCAAGCGCAGCAAAAATGGCCACGCAAAAGGTACTTTCCATACAATAAGCATAATACCCATTATATACAAAGTTTTAGCCCCTTTGCTAGCTTCAATTACTGTTTTTTATATTACGCATTTTTTTTATGCCAAGATAAAACAAATAGACAGATAATAGTAGTAAAGGAATAGCGCCAATTTGCTTATTATACAGGAAAATGGCTCCCAATACTAAAGCTAATACAATTATGTAGTGAATAGCTGATTTCATCCTCTACCGCGCCTCCCCTTTTTTTTACATTTCTATTATAGCGAAAAAAAAAAGAAGTGCCTAATCCTAAGACTAGACACTAAAAACTAGAGAAGCTTATTACATAAAAAAATGCCGGTCAACTAGTGAGATTGTCTATCTCTGTTTACATATTACGACGATATTGTCCACCAACTTCATATAAAGCCTTCGTAATTTGTCCCAAACTAGCTACTTTAACAGTTTCCATTAATTCCTCAAAGATATTTCCGTTATGGACAGCTACCTCTTGTAATCGGTTAATAGCTGCCTCGCTTTTAGCTTCATTGGCCTTCCAGAAATCTTGTAAATTGTGAATTTGAGTTTCCTTCTCTTCCGTCGATGCACGAGCAATCTCCATATTATCAATATCAGCATCAGAAGCTGGGTTTGGGTTCAGGTAAGTATTAACACCAATAATCGGTAACTCCCCTGAATGTTTTAACATTTCATAATGCATGGATTCCTCTTGAATTTTCCCTCGTTGGTATTGTGTCTCCATCGCTCCTAACACGCCACCACGATCATTGATACGATCAAATTCTTCGAGGACAGCTTCTTCCACAAGATCTGTCAGCTCCTCCACAATAAATGCACCTTGAAGTGGATTTTCATTTTTCGCTAAGCCATGCTCTTTTGTAATAATCATTTGAATAGCCATTGCACGACGTACAGATTCCTCAGTAGGTGTTGTAATCGCCTCATCATAGGCATTAGTATGCAGGGAGTTACAGTTATCCTGTAAGGCCATTAAAGCCTGTAATGTTGTACGAATATCATTAAAATCAATCTCCTGCGCATGTAGACTACGACCTGAAGTTTGAATATGATATTTTAGTTTTTGGGCACGCTCATTTGCACCATATTTATCGCGCATCACAATCGCCCAAATACGACGAGCAACACGTCCGATTACTGTATATTCTGGATCAAGTCCATTAGAGAAGAAGAATGATAAGTTAGGCGCGAAGTCATTAATATTCATGCCTCGGCTTAAATAATATTCTACATACGTAAAGCCATTCGCTAATGTGAAAGCTAATTGAGAAATAGGATTTGCTCCCGCCTCCGCAATATGATAGCCAGATATTGAAACAGAGTAGTAGTTACGCACCTTATGGTCAATGAAATATTGCTGAATATCGCCCATCATACGTAGGGCAAATTCTGTAGAGAAAATACATGTATTTTGACCTTGGTCTTCTTTCAGGATGTCCGCTTGCACTGTTCCACGTACGACCTGTAGTGTTTTCTCACGTGTCTCTGTAAATTCTTCAACTGTCAAAGTACGTCCTAACTCTTGCTCACGTAATTTTATTTGCTGATCAATCGCTGTATTCATGAACATAGCCAATATGATAGGTGCTGGACCATTTATAGTCATAGATACAGATGTGGATGGTGCACATAAATCAAAGCCTGCATACAGTTTTTTCATATCTTCTAATGTACAGATAGATACACCCGATTCCCCAACTTTACCATATATATCTGGACGGTAATCTGGGTCCTCCCCGTACAATGTTACGGAATCAAATGCTGTAGATAAACGTTTCGCGTCATCATCCTTCGATAAATAGTGGAAGCGTTTATTTGTACGCTCTGGCGTCCCCTCACCAGCAAATTGGCGCTTTGGATCTTCTCCCTCTCGTTTGAATTGGAAAACACCCGCTGTATATGGGAATTCGCCTGGCACATTTTCTTTATAAACCCAGCGCAAAATTTCACCGTAGTCCTCAAATTTTGGTAATACAACCTTTGGAATTTTTGTACCTGAAAGACTTATTGTCTTTAAAATTGTGCGAATCTCTTTATCGCGAACTTTCGTCACAAATTCATCCCCAGCATACGCTTCCTTTAAAGTTTGCCAATTCTCTAATATACGCTTGGATTCTGCCGTTAATTCGTCTCGGACACCTTCTGCTAAAGAATTAAGCGATGTGATAAGAGCATCATCCGGTGCTTTTTCCTTAACAGCAGCGAGAGCCCCTTCTAATTGGAATAGACGACGAGCAAATGCCACCTGCTGTTCTGTTTTTTTATGATAGCCACGAACTGTATCAGTCAGCTCTCGTAAATAATAACGACGATCATTTGGAATAATTACATCTTGCTTTTGCGTTTTAGCAAATTGCTCATAGCTCGTTTCCCAATCGCTACCAGTTTTTTGGTTAATGATTTGCACTAACGCCGCAAATAAAGCATTTGTTCCTTTATCATTAAATTGGCTAGCGATTGTACCGTATACCGGCATATTATCAAGTGATTCATCCCAAAGTTCTCGCGAGCGCTGATATTGTTTTTGGACTTGACGTAGTGCATCCTCAGAACCTTTACGCTCAAACTTATTAATAGCAATAACATCAGCAAAATCAATCATATCAATCTTTTCAAGCTGTGTTGGTGCACCAAACTCACTTGTCATAACATACATTGATAAATCGGTATATTTAGTAATCTCGGCATCACCCTGTCCAATACCACTTGTTTCAACGATAATTAAATCATAGCCAGCTACACGTACTACATCTATTACGTCCCCAATGGATGCGGTTAATTCTGTACGAGAGCCTCGTGTAGCTAAACTGCGCATATAGACACGGTTATTAAAGATGGCATTCATACGAATTCGATCTCCAAGTAATGCCCCACCGGTTTTTTGCTTTGTTGGATCGACGGACAGAATGGCTACACGCTTTTCTGGGAATTCTTTCAAGAAACGGCGGATTAGTTCATCCGTTAACGAAGATTTACCCGCTCCACCTGTTCCGGTAATTCCCATAACAGGTGTTCCTTTAGAACGCTTCCGTGCTTCCTCCAGCATTTTTTTTGTGTCTTCATCCTGATTTGACTCGGCAGCTGTAATTAAATTAGCTAAAATTTCAGGAGTCTCTGTTGTTAAAGACTCTAATTTTTCTAAATAGCTACCAGTTGCAGTAGGAAAATCTGTTCCTTTAATTTGCTCATTAATCATTCCCTGAAGCCCTAAAACGCGACCATCCTCCGGTGAAAATATTCCCGCAATGCCGTAAGAATGAAGCTCTTTTATTTCACGTGGTAGAATTACACCACCACCACCGCCATATATTTTTATATGTGGTGCCCCTTTTTCATGCAGTAAATCATACATATATTTAAAGTATTCCATATGCCCGCCTTGATAAGAAGAAACAGCAATACCTTGCGCATCCTCTTGTATCGCAGCATTTACGACTTCTTCAACGGAACGGTTATGACCTAAATGGATTACTTCCACACCGCTCGATTGCAAAATGCGTCGCATAATATTGACCGAAGCATCATGTCCATCAAAAAGACTCGATGCTGTCACAAAACGTACGTGATTTTTTGGACGATATACTTCTACCTTTGTCATATGAAATCCCCACTCTCTCCCTTTAATGAATAAAAAAAGCCGGCAATTGCAATGTCGCTCTATGCAATTACCGACAAACCCCTAACGAAATATTAAAACCCCTTTATGCCTGAAATGAACAATGTGATTTGCATGTCAATAAACTCATCAATTGAATGTTGGCGATGCAACGCCCATTTGCGGAATGCCCAACTTTGTCCAGACACCACTAAATTATTAGCTGCTAAATGAATTTGCTTGTCTGTCATTGTTATGTCACCAGATTGTACACAGCGCTTTAGCAATCTTTCAAACGTAGCAACCATTTCAAACTCTTTACTAAAGACATAACGTTGCGCTTCTTTTGACAATGATTTTGTTTCTTGATACATGATTGTAAGCTCATCAACCATGCTATCGATTTGCAGGAAATATTCTCGGATCATTTCCTTTAGCTCTTCGATTGTCCCTGCTTTAATCTCGTAACTTGAAAGTCGCTCCATTGCATGATGATAGATACTATCACATACAAGGTAAAGAACATCTTCTTTTGTTCGAATGTACTCATATAAAGTACCGATACTAAAGCCTGCAGCTTTTGCGATTTCTCTCGTTGTGGCCCGATGGTAGCCTTTTTCTTTGAATAACTTAATAGCTCCCTGAATCATTTGCTCACGACGAATGGCGATTAAATTTTCATCTTTTACAGTTGACTGTACTTGGGGCCTTTTATCTTTTTCTGTCATCAATTATTTAGTTAACATACGCGAGATAACTAGACGTTGAATCTCTTGCGTACCTTCATAAATTTGAGTAATTTTCGCATCACGCATAAAGCGTTCTACCGGATAATCTTTTGTATAACCGTAACCACCAAATACTTGAACCGCCTCCGTTGTTACACTCATCGCCGTATCGCCAGCCATTAATTTCGCCATTGCCGATGCCTTACCATATGGTAGGTTATTAGATTCTAACCAAGCCGCTTGATATGTAAGAAGTCGAGATGCCTCAATTTGAGTGGCCATATCCGCTAGCTTAAAGGATACACCTTGATTTGCAGTAATTGGTTTACCAAATTGTACACGTTCTTTTGCATAGTCAACTGCTGCATCAAGTGCTCCTTGTGCAATTCCTACAGCTTGGGCCGCAATACCATTTCGTCCACCATCTAGTGTCGTCATCGCAATCTTAAAGCCTTCCCCTTCAGCTCCAAGCAAGTTTTCTTTTGGAACACGACAGTTGTCGAAAATAATTTCTGTCGTAGGAGATGAACGAATCCCTAATTTCTTCTCCTTTTTACCTACAGAAAAACCTTCATATCCAGCTTCAACGATAAATGCTGATGTACCGTTTTTGGCTTCAGGATCTGTTACTGCAAATACAATATATGTATCTGCTACTCCACCATTTGTAATGAAGATTTTTGAGCCATTTAAAATATAATCATCGCCATCAAGTTTTGCGTAAGTTTTCATGCCACCCGCATCAGAACCTGATCCTGGTTCTGTTAAACCGTAAGCACCTATATGCTTTCCTTCAGCCATTGGACGTAGATACTTTTGTTTCTGTTCTTCTGTACCGAACTTATACAGCGGCCAGCCTGCCAGTGATGTATGTGCAGATAATGTTACTCCTGTTGATGCACACACGCGTGATAATTCCTCAACAGCAATGACATATGCAAGATAATCAAATCCTGCTCCACCATATTCCTCTGGCCATGGAATACCTGTTAAGCCAAGCTCCGCCATTTTATCGAAAATGGCACGGTCAAATTCTTCATTTTCATCACGTTCTGCCGCTGTTGGAGCTACTTCATTGATAGCGAAATCTCGAATCATTTCACGTAATTGCTCATGCTCTTCTGTTAACTGAAAGTTCATTGTCCATTTCCCCTTTTTATTAGACTCTGTTCTGTGTAATGTTAAGTTGGATTTAGCGTTTTATTAAGTGATTTTCTTACTATATTGAACGATTCCCATCTTTGGAGCAGTTTGATTCATTTCTATAAGCTACAACCATCAGCTTACACCAGGTTTTATTTCAGTAAATGTTTACTAATGACTAGTCTTTGTATTTCACTTGTTCCTTCATATATTTCAGTTACCTTGGCATCGCGGAAATATCGCTCCACTGGGTAATCCTCTGTATAACCATAACCACCAAATACTTGAACAGCCTCTATTGCTGTTTGGACTGCTGTTCGTGATGCAAAAATTTTCGCCATTGAAGCCTCAGCGCCACACGGTAAACCTTTCGCACGTAAATCTGCAGCACGGTAGACTAGTAGTTTCGATGATTCAACAGCTGTTGCCATGTCGGCAAGTTTAAAGCTAACGCCTTGTTGGGCAACAATCGGTTTGCCAAATTGAACCCGTTCTTTAGCATAAGCAGTAGCTGCCTCAAGTGCCGCTTCAGCTATTCCTAAAGACTGTGCAGCAATACCAATGCGTCCCACATCTAAATTAGCCATCGCTATTTTAAAGCCTTCTCCCTCTTTCCCTAAAAGGTTGTCGGCTGGGATGCGGCAATTATCGAATGTTAGCTGAACAGTACGAGAGCCGTGCAAGCCCATTTTATGCTCGTCTTTTCCAATAATTAAACCAGGTGTTCCTTTTTCCACGATAAAGGCAGAAATGCCTCTTGTTTTTTCAGCAGGATTCGTTGATGCGAATACAATATATACATCCGCTTCCCCACCATTAGTAATAAATACTTTGGAGCCATTAATGACATATTCATCACCAGCACGGACTGCCTTCGATTGAAGAGAGCCTGCATCTGAACCGGCACCTGGTTCTGTTAAACAAAAGGCACCTAAATATTCACCGGCTGCAAGTTTAGGTACATAACGTTTCTTTTGTTCTTCATTCCCAAAGTAAATGATTGGATTCGTTCCAACCGAGGTATGTACCGATAAAATAACTCCCATTACAGCGCTTACCTTTGATAATTCATGAATCGCAATAATATACGATGTAAAATCCATGCCAGAGCCTCCAAGCTCTTCAGGTGTTGTGATACCCATTAAACCAAGTTCACCCATCTGCTGAAGCAGCTCACGTGGAAACTCCCCCGCTTCCATTCGTTCTACCCATGGTTGGATTTTTTCTTGAGCAAAATTACGAACCATATCGCGCATCATAATTTGCTCATCTGTAAATTGCAAATGCATCTATTATGTCACCCCTCTAAGTTGTCCTGTAGCACTTCGATAACCCCATCCCCATAGGATTATTCGTAAATGTAAAAGCCTCTTCCAGATTTCTTCCCTAGCCAACCCGCTGCAACATATTTGCGAAGCAGTGGACAAGGTCGATATTTACTATCTCCTAGACCTTCATGTAAAATCTCCATAATGGAGAGACATGTATCTAAACCAATGAAATCCGCCAATGTTAACGGTCCCATTGGATGGTTCATACCAAGCTTCATGACATCGTCAATCGCTTCTTTCGACGCTACCCCTTCATATAAAGCATAAATTGCTTCATTGATCATCGGAAGTAAAATTCGGTTTGAAATAAATCCTGGGAAGTCATTCACTTCAACTGGCGTTTTCGCTAACTTGACGGTCATCTCTTCCACCGCTTTGTACACTTCATCAGTTGTAGCTAAACCACGGATAATTTCTACAAGCTTCATGACAGGTACAGGATTCATAAAGTGCATGCCAATAACTTGCTCTGGTCGATTTGTTACAGCGGCAATTTCTGTAATAGGTAGTGAAGATGTATTCGTAGCTAAAATAGCATGTGCCTGTGCAATACGATCAAGCTGTTTAAAAATGGATTGCTTCACTTCCATATTTTCTACAGCTACCTCAATGATAATATCTACATCACTAGCATCCTGTAAATCTAGCGACATCGTAATGCGACCTAGAATTGCAGCCTTTTCTTCTTCTGTTTTACGACCCTTTTCTACATCGCGTGCTAAATTTTTAGTAATAACACCTAGTCCACGCTCGTAAAACTCTTGTTTTATATCGTTTAATTTCACGTCAAAGCCTGCTTGTGCGCAAACTTGTGCAATGCCAGAGCCCATTTGCCCTGCACCAATGACCATTACCTTTTGAATTCCCATCAGTTCAGTCCCCCTGTTTTCGGTACTTCAATCATGATTGCATCGCCTTGCCCACCACCTGAACAAATGGCTGCAATGCCGACGCCACCGCCTCGACGCTTTAATTCCTGAGCAAGCGTTAAAATAATTCGTGCGCCAGAAGCTCCTATTGGATGTCCTAAAGCAACTGCGCCACCATTAACATTAACCTTTTCTGCATCTAGATCAGCTAACTGCTTACTCACTAAAGCTACCGCTGCAAAGGCTTCATTGATTTCAAACAAATCAATATCCGCTAATGATTTATTTTTCTTTTTCAGTAGTTTATTAATGACTAGTCCCGGTGTTTGAGGGAAATTTTCTGGCTCAATCGCTAGCTCTTCATGACCTATAATTATTGCCAATGGTTCTCTACCTTCGCGTGCTGCACGTTCCTCATTCATGATTACGAGCGCACATGCTCCGTCATTTACACCAGGTGCATTACCTGCAGTAATGGTACCGTCCTTATCAAAGGCTGGTTTAAGCTTTGCCAGTATTTCTAAAGAAGTGCCTGCTCTTGGCGCCTCATCCGTATTCACAACAAGTGGTTCACCTTTTCGTTGAGGAATCTCAACAGGAACGATTTCTTCCGCAAAATATCCTTTATCCATAGCCGTTAGTGCACGTTCGTGGCTACGAACTGACCAAGCATCCTGTTCCTCACGACTTAGCGAGAATTCTTTAGCTGTCGAGTTACCATAGCTGCCCATATGTGGTCTCACTGGATCGAAAGCACATGTTAGACCGTCATAAAGCATGCCATCAACCATCGTTGAATCACCCATTCGTAAGCCCGTTCGACCATTTAACAAATAATATGGTGCATTAGACATAGACTCCATTCCACCAGCCACAATCACCTCTTCGTCCCCTAAACGAATCAGTTGATCTGCTAATGTCACAGCACGCATCCCCGACGCACAGACTTTATTAATCGTTTCTGTTTTTACCCCTATTGGCAAATTAGCCTTTATAGCTGCTTGTCGAGAAGGAATTTGTCCCTGTCCCCCTTGTAAAACCGAGCCTAAAATTACCTCATCGACTTCATCAAGTCCCATATTGGCTTTCTCTAATGCGCCCTTAATTGCAATGGCACCTAAATCACTTGCATGTACTGCCGATAAAGAACCACCAAATTTACCAAATGCTGTTCTTGCTCCTGCTAAAATTACAGCTCTATTCAAGTAAAACACCCCTTTTGTTTTACGTTCTCGATGAAGTAGTGAAGCATTTTATTGACTGAACGCTCGCTCGACTTCTATCGATGAAAAATGGGAGTTTTCATTTCAACTCCCATTTCCATTTAATCTTATTCTACAAAACAATTTTTTATTGTGCAATTTATATTTTTCAGATAACTAAAATATTTCTACAATAGCAATCATTTTTCTGCGCTTATTTCAGTATTCTCGTTTTGATTTGTATTTTCTACGGTCATCACAACTTCTTCCATAGTTTCTTCTACTTCCTCAGGAGAGTTGTCGACAACCTTTACTTTTTCCCCAAATACTGAACGCTCCAATAACTCTGCTACATCGAATGTGCCAATCGAATCTTCCACTTCTTTAGCCTTTGTACCATCCTCCAGCATTGTTAAGCAGTAAGGACAGCCAGATGAAATAACTGATGCGTTAGTTGCTAAAGCCTGTTCTGTACGAGCTACGTTAATGCGATTGCCGACATGCTCTTCCATCCACATGAGACCGCCACCGGCACCACAGCACATTGCTGTTTCTCGATTACGTTCCATTTCGACTAACTTCACTCCTGGAATACCACGCAAGATTTCTCGTGGTGCATCATAGACATCATTATAACGACCTAAATAACATGAATCATGGAAAACAATTGTTTCATGTACCTCGTAATTTAATGCTAGACGATTCTCTTCAATTAACTGATTTAATAATTCAGTATGATGGTATACTTCGCCTTTCCAACCAAAATCTTGATATTCATTTTTAAAGATATTGTATGCATGAGGATCGATTGTAACAATTTTTTTCACGTCATTTTTAACAAACTCATCAATATTCGCCGTAGCTAGCTCTTGGAATAAGAACTCATTTCCTAAACGACGTGGCGTATCCCCAGAGTTCTTCTCTTTATTTCCTAAAATTGCAAACTTCACACCAGCTTCGTTTAATAGTCGACAGAATGCTAATGCAATTTTTTGAGATCGGTTATCAAATGCTCCCATTGACCCAACCCATAAAAGGTATTCCATTTCCTCGCCAGACTTTTTCAATTCTTTTACTGTTGGGATATGGATTGTTGGGTCTAAATCACGCCAATTCTCTTTTTCTTTACGGTTTAATCCCCAAGGATTTCCTTGTCTCTCGATATTCGTCATCGCACGTTGCGCATCAGGATTTACTTTCCCCTCTGTCATTGTTAAATAACGTCGTAAATCAATAATTTTATCAACATGCTCGTTCATTACTGGACATTGATCTTCACAGTTACGACAAGTCGTACAAGCCCAAATCTCTTCCTCTGTAATCACATCACCAATTAAAGAAGGGCTGTAGATATCTTCAATCACTGCACCTTCAGCACCAGCTGCCAGCGCAAGCTGATTACCCTTTGTACTGGCAAAGAATTGATAAGGTACCCAAGGCTTTTGCTTTGTGACAACAGCTCCTGTAAATGTTAAATGATCTCGTAATTTCACGATTAAATCCATAGGAGACAGCATTTTTCCTGTCCCTGTAGCTGGACACATGTTTGTACAACGTCCACATTCTACACAAGAATAGAGATCAAGCATTTGTTTTTGTGTGAAGTCCTGTATGCGCCCCACCCCAATAGAAGGCATATCTTCTTCACTTTCAGCATTTTCTAATGCCTCAAAATCAATGGGTGTTAAAGTTCCTGTTCGGTCTAAACGATTCATGTAAACATTAAGTGGACTTACAATTAAATGAAAATGTTTAGATTGTGGTACATACACAAGGAATGTTAAAAGAATTAATAAATGTGCCCACCACATGACATAAAACACACCAGCAGCTACTGACGCAGGTAGGAAACCAAAAATAGCAGCAATACTAGAAGCTACAGGTTCCGTATAGGTTAATCCCTCTCCATGCCAAATTAATCCCATACCATTAGCAAGTAACGTCGATACCATTAAGCCACCAATGAAAATTAATACAAGACCGTTTTTCCATCCACGTTTTAAACGTACTAGCTTTTCAACATAGCGGCGGTAAAATGCCCAGACAACCGCTACTAAAATCATTAAGACCACAAGTTCTTGGAAGAATGTAAAGACACCATAGAAAATACCAAGCGGTAAATGTGAGCCTGGTGCTAATCCTTTCCAAATTAAATCAATTGCCCCTAGCTGTACCATTAAAAATCCATAGAAAAACATTACATGGATTAAACCACTCTTTGGATCTTTTAATAGCTTATTTTGGCCAAATACATTGACCATAATATAGCGAAGACGTTCTTTTACACTTTCATCAAACTCAACCTTTTTCCCCAATTGCACATACTTATAGCGTGTTTTCAACAGATAGAAGAACAATCCTACTGCATAAAGTACAACCACGACTGTTAAGACAATGTTAGCAATTAATAATGGACTCATGGTTGGTCCCCCCTTGTTTGTCGTAATTTTTCTCTCTTTGTGATAAATTTGCTAGCTCATACGGAAATGTTCATCACTTCGATATTATATTCCTATTCTAATAAATGAGTGAGCATTCAGTCAACATAAAACGGAAATATTTCTGATAATTTTATATTCTTACATTTTACAAGAAAAAAAGCCACCCTGAATTTTTTCAAAGTAGCATTTTTTACTTTTTGTAGAAAACTAAATTTTATTTTTTAAAAACATTACCACTGCGAATATATTCAACATCCGCAACATGTAATCGAGCATTTACTACACGTGCAGCTGCAAATAAATAATCTGATAATCGATTTAAATATTTTTGTACAACTTTTGGCACATCTTCAACTTCTTTCATAAGCGTCACCATTTCACGCTCTGCTCGCCGAGCAACTGTACGCGCAATGTGTAAAGTTGCAGCTGCTGGTGCCCCTCCTGGCAAAATAAAACGTTGTAATGGTGGTGCTTCATCTGATAGTGCATCAATACGATCCTCTAGCACCTCAATTGGTTGTTCAGTAAGCTTATAATGTCGTTCTTTCATCACGTTTGCTAGATCACCACCGGCATCGAACAGTTCATGTTGAATAGTTTCTAAATCCGTTAAAATATCCTTGAATAGCGCTTGATCTAATTCACTTACAGCTTTACCAATAAAAGAATTCAATTCGTCAATAGCCCCATACGTTTCAACACGTAAACTATCTTTATCAACGCGTCCTCCTATAAGACTTGTTTTACCCGTATCCCCTGTTTTTGTGTACAGCTTCATTTCGCTCATCTCCTAAAATTGATTTTTGTAATTTCTGATAGCCTGAACCGTAGTTTCAAAAACACCCTTTGCAATCATTTTACCAACTTCCGTAATGGGACCACCATATAACATTTCTTCCCCTTTTTGAGTTGCTGCAATTAAAAGACTATCTGTAGCAGTACCAGTAGCAATCGTTCCACTACGCTCATCACGAATATTTTCTGATTGCAGAGCCTTCGTTTTCGCTTCTGTTGCTGTCATCATGGCCTGAAAAAATGCTTCCTCCGATAAACAGCCGTTAATAATTACCCATGTATTAATAGTACCAATATATGGTTTACCCTGCCTTTCATGCACACGGGATACATCTACTGCATTCCCTACACCAGCAGTAACAGCTACTATCACACTGCCAAATGGTGCAGCCAATTCATTGATCGCCACAAGAGCTGTTGGCACTGCTGTCAGCATGACAACTGTATTCGTAGGAGAAAAATGGCCTCTTTGCAAAAATTCATTAACTTCTCTCTTTACATCACTAATCACATAATCACTAGGAACAGAGCGGTTTAACAAGCAATTATGCCATCCAATTCCAGGGTTATGGACAGCAGAGGATACCGTTTTTAAAGGAATCTCTGACTGGAGCTGAATAAAGTGTTCCGTTATTATAAAATGTTCTTTTTTTATTACAGCTCGCTGTTGATAGTCGCTTGCTGCAGGCATCATCGTAATTTGTGGTTTAGGAATTTCTGGATGAGCATAAGTAGCTACTCGTGCTTGATAAATTTCTTCGATCTGAGAAGCAATTAATACTTCATGTGGTGCCCCGAAAGCTCTCATTTGTCCACTTTCCATGAGCAATAATTCATCACAATAGAGAGAGGCTAAATTCATATCATGTAATACCATCACTACCGTTAAACCACACTCCACAGCTTCCTTCCGCACCATATCTAAAATTTGCCGCTGATGGGCAATGTCTAAATGATTTGTCGGCTCATCTAGCAGTAAAATTTCCGCAGTTTGAGCAAGAGCCTGTGCAACAAAAACTCTTTGCTGTTCACCACCCGATAAGAATTCCATCGGTGTATGCTCATAACGTTTTATGCCTGTTTGCAGCATTGCATGTTGAACTGCTTGTTCATCTTGCTCAGACCAACTTGAAAAAAAGCCTGTTTGATGTGGATAACGTCCAAGCGAAATAGCCTCTCTTACACTGTTTGAGAAAGCGTTCGCATGGAGCTGTGGTAAAACAGCCATTTTTTTTGCTAAAGCACGGGCATTGTAGGAAAGAATGCTTTGTCCATCAATAGAAATAGTGCCCTCAATTGCTGGTAGAATACCACTCATTACCTTTAATAATGTGGATTTCCCACTACCATTTGGCCCTAAAATGCCAAGAATCTTTCCTTTTTCAACTGTAAAGCTTATATCCTTGACGATCGGTACGTCTTCATAACCACCTGATAGATGTTCAACAACAATCACGCCCGTACCCCCTTGCCTCTTCGTTGCTTATAAAAAATATAGGAAAAAACAGGCGCTCCAATAAATGCAGTAATGACACCAATGGGCAGTTCCCTTGGCAAGATGATGGTTCTTGCAACTAAATCACAAATAATAAGTAATGTTGCCCCATTAAAAAATGATAAAGGAAGTAAATGACGGTGATCAGAACCCCAAATCATTCTTGTCATATGTGGTACAACTAACCCTACAAAGCCAATTGTGCCTGAAACAGCAACTGCTGCTCCAGTTAGCATGGAGCCACCTACTAAAATCAAATACTTACTTCGCTTTACATTGACACCTAAATGCTTCGCTCTTTCTTCCCCATATAACAAAACATTAAGCTCACGTCTCTGAGTCCACAGCATAAGGGAACCACCAATGACAAATGGGATAATCATTTGAACATACGGCCAGCCACGCATAGAAACAGAACCGAGTAGCCAGCCGATTACTTGGCGCAGTTCCTCTCCCGATAAAGCAATCATTAACGAGATTAACGACCCTAAAAATGAACTAAAGATAACACCTGTTAAAATCAGTGTTTCCATCTTTAAAGAACGGTCCACTACTCTAGCAAAGCTCATCACTATCACCATTGTAATGATCGCGCCTATCATGCTAAAGGTAGGTAAGGCATACAAGCCTACAACAGGTATAGAAATACTAAAAAAGATTGTCATGACTGCGCCGACAGAAGCACCAGATGAAATACCTAATGTATATGGATCTGCTAATGGATTTTTGAGCAAGCCTTGGAAAGCCGCTCCCGCAATGGCGAGAGAAGCTCCTACTAGCCCCGCTAAAAGCACACGGGGAAGGCGAATTTTCCAAAAGATATTGGCAGCTGTTTCATCAACTGACTGATTCCACAGCACTTCTATCGGAATATGAACAGAGCCTATAGCGACGCCACACCAGATGCTAATGATAAGAAGCGTACATGTTAATACATAGGCTGTTGCTACTTTTTTCACTTAAATACCTCAGGGTAGATAGCTTTTGCTAATTCCTCAAGGCCATCCGCTAAACGTGGTCCCTGACGGCTTGTTATGCTTTCATCTACTTGCACAATAGCATTATTTTTCACTGCATTTATTGTATCGAAACCAGCACGCTTCGGTATTTTTGTTAAAATATCAGGTACATAACTATATGTCACCACGATGACATCTGGATTTTTTGTGATAATTTGTTCTGCACCAATTTCATACCAATTATCACCGTCTGCTGCTACATTTTTTGCATGGATCATCTCCAGCATTGCGTTCATAAATGTGCCTTGTCCAGCTGTATAAATATTAGGTTCATCAGAGGCTTCTACAAAAACGTTCTTAGGTTCAACGTCTTTCACTTTCGCCTGTACCTCTTCCACTTTCGCTTTCATGTCAGCAATGATTTTTTCAGCTTCTGGTAATTTCCCTGTGGCACGCCCAAGCTGTTCAATCGTTGTATAGGTTTCATTAAAATCTTGGGCATTTTTTACAACAAATACTTTCACGCCCGCCGATTCAAGCTGTGCTATGGCTGATTCCGAAAGAGACATGCTAGATTCATGTGCAAAAACGATATCTGGCTTTAAGGCAATAATTTGTTCAATATTGTACTCCATGCCACCAACCTTATCCTTTTCAGCTACCTCTGGTGGATAATCGTCGTTGTCTGTAACCCCTACTATTTCATCCTTTAAACCTAGGCCAAACAATATTTCTGTATTACTTGGAATAAGTGACACTATTTTCTCAGGAGGAGCCTCTAGTGTAATATCCTTCCCAATAGCATCCGTTATAGTCATAGGGAATGTTGCTTCTTCCGCCTTAGATGTTTCTTGTTGTGTTTGCTCCTCTGTAGTTGTGGAATTGTCTTTTTTTGCCTCTTGTCCACAAGCTGCTAGCAACCCTATCGTTAAAAATGCCGATACCCCTATTTTCCAAAATTTCTTCATGTGAATCCTCCTTCGTTGATTTGTGCGCTCCTGTATTAGAAGTATTCTTCATCAAAATAAGACCCCTCATCTTCGAATGATGAGGGGTCAAAATCGCACCAAAAAACTGATACAAAATCCACCATCCTATCCTCGTAGGCTGTCATGTCTATGCTATAAAGGCAGGTCTCCTGGCTTGTGCTCATTACATTTTTTCAAGCCTTCCCGAAAGCTTCAGTGGCATCATTTGAAAAAACTCACACTTACAGTGGCGGGACCGCATCGGAGTTACACCGATTTCCCTTTTCACTTTACATAAGTAAAGAACCTTTATAATATTCAGTTGATTTTATTATACATGAAATTAAAAAAAGTCGCCTCTATATCAAGGCGACTCCAAAGGTTGTTAGACAATTTCAGCAAAATACTGTACGGTTTTCATCGGAGCACCAATTGTTCGTAATGACCAAGTCTGCTCTAAATAAACATCTGCTAGTTTTTCATATTTCCCACCAAATTTTTGTGCCCACTCAACTGCTATGATACTTTCATATAATTGAGCCATTTTTTTGGCAATATCCTTTGCTTCAAACGTTTTTGTTGCTTCATCGAGCGCACTAAAAACTTGTAAGGTTGCCGATAGTTTAGTTAATTGCTCTTGAACGATTTTCACTAATGAATGGTCTGTTAATACTTCTAATCGCTCGCTCATCTCTTGAACAAACAATTCATGTGCCCTGTATTTATCCACTAAGCGAATAAGCTCCAAAGCTAGTATATTAGCCGTACCCTCCCATACCGTCAACACTTGCGCATCTCTCAGTAAGCGTGGTGTTACAAAGTCCTCAATATAGCCATTCCCGCCATGTAGCTCAATTGCTTCACTTGCATAATGGACCGCCTGCTCTGCCGTTTCCTTTTTCATAATGGCAATATATAAACGGTTCATGATGATGTCTTGTTCTGTTCCCTGACCACTTGTCACTTTATCGTATAATTGAATAAGATCAAAAATCGTGGCTACTTCTACGTGCAGCTTAGCGGCATATTTACCCAATGTATCCTGGATCATAGGATACTGTGTTAAAGGTTTACCAAAGGCATATCGATTTGACACATAGTGCTTCGCCTCTAAGAAGCCACGGCGCATAATACCAATGGATGCCACAGCATTACAAATTCTTGATAAATTAAGCGCCTCCAGCATATAATAAATCCCTTTATTTTGATCACCAACTACATAAGCAAGTGCTCCATCAAACTCAACCTCAGCAGATGGAACGGCTTTCACACCTAATTTATCCTTTAGTCGTCGAATACGAAGATGGTTAGCCGATCCATCTTCATTACGCCAAGGAACTGCAAATAGAGTTAATCCTTTAGAGCCTGCTTGTGCACCCTCTATTCGTGCCAATACCATTGCAACCCCACACATCCCTGCATTGGAGGCAAAATACTTTTCACCATAGAGGCGGTATTCATTCCCCACAAGTTTTGCTTCTACTACATTCGCACCAACATCCGAGCCTCCTTGTCGCTCTGTTAAAAAAGTGGCTCCCTCATATAGCTCCATATCGCCTGTTGCACAAACATGCGGTAAGAAGCGCTGCTTAACTTCTTCCTCTGCATAATGGTCTAATAAATAGGCAGTGGCCATCGTTAACGTCACAGGGCAATAAAAACCGGGCTCCGCATGTGACAGTAAATAACCTTGTGCAAAACTATAGACATAATTCCCTTTGTGACCTAGTTGGGGAATATCTTTATGTACATAGCCAACAATCCCCGTATTATATGTCTCCTCGATTGTTTTTTTGTAGCCGTCATTGACCCATACCTCTGAAACCTCTTCGCCATAGGCATTATACCTTTGAAGGCGAGGCTCTCCTTGTCGATCAGTATGTTTCGCTCTCACGTCTATAGCACCCGCACATAGCTCACCAAAGTCCATCAATTCCCGATGCGCATAAGATAAAAATTCTTTATCCAGCATCATTTCCAACACTTTTTGAAGCGTATCATCATCTGTAAAGAAATTGCTTGTGCCTGCTATTTCCTGTTGTAAAACTTTCATGCTATCTCACCTCTTGTCCTTTCAAAGATTGTTTTAAAATTTTGCCCGAAGCATTCCTTGGTAGCGCTTCCACTTTTTCAAAAATACGCGGTATTTTATACTTAGCAAGCTGCCCCTCTAAATGATCTTTTAGAGCCTCTTCATTAATATCCTGTTTAGCGGAATAAACAGCCTTCACTGTCTCTCCCCATTGTGGATGTGGAACACCAACCACTGCCGCTTCAAATATCCCCTCAAAGCTTAAAAGGCAATCTTCAATTTCTTTCGGATAAATATTGACTCCACCCGAAATAATCACATCTTTTTTTCGATCAACAATCCAAATAAAACCGTCTTCATCCTTACGAGCTAGATCTCCTGTTTTTAACCAACCGTCTATAAAGGCCGCATTGGTTGCCGCTTCATCTCTGTAGTAGCCAAGCATATTACCCTCACCAAATAAAACGATTTCCCCTACTTCTCCTGCTGGTACATCTTCGCCACTGTCGTTAACAATACGTATCTCTGTACCTAAAGGTGCTCGCTGTCCAATACTCCCAGCCTTTCCTTCATGCTCCTTGCCAAATAGCAATGATCCACTTGGTCCCGCCTCTGTTAATCCATATACGCATGTTAAATTAGTTGTGCGGAATGCCTGTTGAATAAAACGAACTTCGTTTTCGGATAAAGGTGCACCTCCATATACCCACCATTTCATGGAGGACAAATCAGCAGATTGCAATCTTGGCATCTGAGCTGTTAATAAATAAGCAACAGGTGCGCCAAAGAAATGCGTCGTTTTTTCCTGTTCAACGGAATCAATTAATAAGTCTGGTGTAAAAGTTGGCGTTAACACATTTGTAGAGCCTACAAATACACCTGCCATTAAAAATAAATGCAATGGAGCCGAATGAGTTAATGGCATCATTAGCAATATACGGCTTTCAGGCTTGACCTCCATTTCAACTGCAATCATTTGCGCAACTGTTAAAATATTACGATAGCTAAACAATACGCCCTTTGGTTTCCCAGTCGTACCTGATGTGTACAGAATAGTCGAAGCATCATCCTCGTTTAACTGACATTCAATCGGTTGGGCACTGGCACTTTGAATCAATGTTTCATAATGAAGCCAGCCTGCTAATTGTTGTCCTGTTTTAATTTTTAACGGTATTACGGCAATATGCTGGACTGCCGCAAAAATGGCTTCATGAGCAATAATCGCTTTTGCCTCAGCATGCTGTGCCACATACTCTACTTCTTGTAATGTAAACTTAGCATTGACCGGTACAACAATAGCACCCATTCGCTGAAGAGCAAAATAGCTCACGACAAACTCTACAACGTTAGGCATAAAAATCAGAACTTTATCTCCCTGCCTTACACCCTGTTCTAATAAGGCATGACTAAAACGGGTCACTTGCTCATCTAAATCATGATAGGTCACCCTCCTACCATGACAAATCACGGCTTCCTTTGTTGGATACTTACGGGCATTACGTGCTAATAAATTGGAACTATTCATCGTGCATCTCTCCCCTTAAAGTCGTTAATTTTTCATTAAACATGCCGTGCATTTGTTGTAATTCATTTCTCATTTGCGTAAGCTCAGCTATTTTACTATCAATCTCTTGAATCTTTTGCTCTCCGTATTCAACGGTTCGCTCCAATTGCTGAATTCCAGAGCGGTCAAAATCAAAAAGTAACACCATTTCCTTGATTTCCTCCAGGGAAAAGCCGTAACGCTTCCCTCTGAAAATAAGCTTGAGCTTCGCTAACTCTTTTTTCGAAAAGGTTCGTTGATTCGTAGATGAACGTTGAGGACAAAGAAGCCCAAGCTCCTCATAATAGCGAATTGTGCGTGTGGACACTTCGAACTCCTTAGCCACCTCTTGAATCGTCTTCATGATCGTCTCCCCCTTCCTGATTGGCAACAGTATACCATTGACGTTAACGTAAACTTCAACAAAATTTTCGAAATAAACAGAAAAATATAGTCCAAAGCAGAAAATTTTAATGATTAGCCATTACTCTCGTATCATTAACTACCAATTATTTAATGTGTTAACCTGCTTTCTATCAATAAAAAAAGCCCCTAACACTTTTCCTGTTAGGGGCTAAGATGGACTATTACATTTTTTCTGGTGCTGACACGCCGATTAAACGAAGCGCATTAGCAATTGTTGTACGAACAGCAGTAATTAATGCTAAGCGAGCTTCTGTTAGCTCTTTGTTTGAAGCATCTAATACTTTTTCTGCATTATAGAAACTATGGAAAGCAGCCGCTGTTTCTTGAATATAATTTGCGATACGGTGTGGTGTACGATGTTTTGCCGCATCAGCTACCACTTGTGGGAAATCGCCTATTTTTTTCAATAAATCAATTTCTTTTTCAGCTGTTAACAGGTTTAGGTTTTCACTTGTAGCAGCAAAACCTTGTTCATTGGCAGAACGTAAAATTGATGAAATACGTGCATGTGCATATTGTGCATAATACACTGGGTTTTCATTAGATTGCGATACGGCAAGGTCAAGGTCAAAGTCCATATGAGAATCGCCTGCTGTTTTTACGAAGAAGTAGCGAACTGCATCTAAACCAACCTCTTCCACAAGCTCGCGCATTGTTACTGCATTGCCTGTACGTTTAGACATTTTAAATTTTTCACCGTTTTTATAAAGCTGAACCATTTGAATTACTTCTACTTCTAATGTATCACGATCATAGCCTAATGCTTGAATGGCTGCTTTCATACGTGGAATATAGCCGTGGTGGTCCGCTCCCCAAATATTGATTAATTTATCAAAGCCACGGACAATTTTATCCTCATGATAAGCGATATCTGGCGTTAAATATGTGAACGAACCATCGTTTTTAATTAATACACGGTCTTTATCATCACCAAAAGTTGTTGAGCGGAACCAAGTAGCGCCATCCTCTTCAAACACGTGACCATTTGCTTTTAATTTATCTAATGCCACTTCAATTTTTCCGTTTTCATATAGAGACGTTTCAGAATACCAAACATCAAAGTTTACACGGAAGTTTGCTAGGTCTGTTTTTAATTTATCTAATTCTAACGCTAAACCATGCTGACGGAAGAATGTAAAACGTTCTTCATCTGATTTATTTAGGATTGCATCACCATGCTCTTTTGCTAGCTTGCCAGCAATTTCAATAATATCTGGGCCGTGGTAGCCATCTTCTGGCATTTCAGCATCCAATCCTAATGCCTGCTTATAACGTGCTTCTAATGAGTAAGCAAGGTTATTAATTTGGTTCCCTGCATCATTAATATAGTACTCACGAGAGACACTGTAGCCTGCCATATCTAATACATTACACAATGAATCTCCAACAGATGCACCACGCGCATGTCCTAAATGGAGATCTCCTGTAGGGTTAGCCGAAACAAACTCTATTTGAATCTTCTCCCCTGCGCCTGCATTTGAACGACCATAGTCTGCGCCTTGCTCAAGAACCTGTGTAACTACCCCTGTTAGGAAATCTTTACGCACTGTGATATTCATGAAACCAGGACCTGCAATATCAATTTTTTCAATATCTGTTTCAGCAGTATCCAGATTTTCTAAAATAGCTTCCGCAATTGCACGAGGTGGCTTCTTCGCTAACTTTGTTAATTGCATAGCAATGTTTGTTGCATAGTCACCATTTGCTTTATCTTTTGGTGTTTCCAGGTGAATTGTTAATTCTGTATCAGCTTCCACTAAGCCTGCTTTTTTCACGGCTTGAGCCAACGCTGCTTTTATAGCCTGTTGTACTTGTTCTACTGCGTTCATCATTGTACCTCCGTAAATGTAATATCTAATGTATAATTGCCAACAGATTGCCCACCCATTAGTAAATCGTACTGTACATGGAAATCTCCGCTTACTACCCTGTTCGTAAACGACATTTTCTTCGTGTCGATAACGAGTGGCATGGAGCCAAACTCACCTTCATAATGCCCTTTTTGCTGTTCAATTATGTTCAGTGGTAAACGCATACTGACAGCTCCAGCACGCATAATAAGCGCCTTCTCATGGCCTAACTTCATAGTCGTGCGGATGGTTCTATCCTCCTGCACCTCATCATATTTCAAATACAAGCTTCCTGCTTTTTCAAGTAGCTGCCCTTTGAGCCGCATTTCATAACTTTCGGATTCACCCTCACTTGGGCGAATCGTAGAAATGAGCTTTATGTTTACTTGCGATCTTACTTCGTTCGCCATAACGGACGCTCCCTTTTTAGTCTTTTACTATAACCTTTTTATTATAGGATGAATACCATTGTTTTTTCAAGATAGAAGTCAACTAGAGCGCAACTACTACGGATAATTGAGCAATAAAAAAACCCTCCCTTCTAATGAAGAGAGGATTTTTGCAAGTTATCTATACCATTTTTTAATTATTAATTACTGAACTGTTAATAATAAAGCACTTATGGTCCAATATATTGGAATAATCGCTGGATTAAACAAACTAAAAATAAGGATCATGATAGGATTAATGAACATCATAATCTTCATATTTATTGGTTGATTTTTATCTAACGAGAGCCAACTTTGCATGAAGTAGATAACACAAGCGATTATTGAAATCCCGATATCCACTGTGCCCAAATTCATCCAAAGGAAATTTTCCAAAAAATTATATTTGTATTGGGAATATTGAGTCAAATAATACCTTTACTTTTTTAAAACGACTAATTAAAAATAGGGCTAGCCAAAGCTACCCCCATCTAATCATGTTTAAATTATTTTACCCAGCCTAAAATCATTTCACGCAATAACTTAGAAGCTGTGTTAGCTGTCATTTCAGATGTGTCATAAATGGGTGCTACTTCCACTAGATCAAAGCCTACAACATTTACGCCGCTTGCTGCAATGGCATGAATGGAAGCTAATAATTCTTTCGCAGTAATACCACCGCAATCAACTGTACCAGTTCCCGGTGCATGAGCTGGATCTAACACGTCGATATCGATCGTTACGTAAACATTACGCCCCTCCAGCGTTGGAAGAACTTCCTTTAACGGCTCTAGTACTTCAAATTTAGAAATATGCATACCGTTTTCCTTCGCCCATTCAAATTCCTCTTTCATTCCTGAACGAATACCAAATGAATAAACATTTTTAGGTCCTATATGTTCGGCAATTTTACGAATTGGTGTCGAGTGTGAAAGTGGCTCTCCCTCATATTCTACTCGTAAATCTGTGTGAGCATCAAAGTGAATGATAGCTAGGTCATCATATTTAGCAGATACTGCTTTCATGACAGGCCAAGACACTAAATGTTCTCCTCCCATACCAACAGGGATTTTGCCATCAGCTAGTAATTTTTCAATAAATTTTTCAATTTCATCTAATGAACGTTGTGCATTTCCAAATGGTAGTGGAATATCACCTGCATCAAAATACTTTACTTCCTCAAGCTCACGATCTAAATATGGGCTGTACTCTTCAAGACCGATTGATACCTCACGGATACGTTGTGGGCCGAATCGTGAACCTGGACGGTAACTAACTGTCCAATCCATCGGCATACCATAAATAACTGCCTGAGCATCCTCATATGTAGGATGACTTTTTATAAATACATTTCCTGAATACGCCTCATCAAATCTCATTGCTAGACCTCCGTTATAAATAAAATATTATTTTGAAAAACAACTTATCTTAAAGTCCGTCTATTATGGCTTACAGGATTGTAATGAAACCTGTATCCTTTTATCCTCGTATACATTATTGGAACGTCTAGCAAATTTCGATTAAAATCTACAAAGTATGATTTTCTTGTCGAATGCCAGCGTTTCAAGTAGTACAAAAAAAGTATAGATGTTTTTGAATAAAGTGCAATAGTTTTTAGGTAGAATTTCGATTAAAGATGAATGTTCGAACACATACTAACGTTAAGTTCGAAGTTGTGAGAAAACGAGGTGAAAGTCGGATGAAACGAAAAAGCTATCATCGAAAGCAAAAGCGTGTAAAGCGCACACGGAAATCACTTACTTATTTTGTCGCCTTTGCAACTGCAATTGTCGTAGCATTTGTAGCACTTCGCATCTATGTTCAAGTGGCTGGTGCACCGCCTTTAACCGTACCAAAAGCCTCTATTTTCTTAGATGAAAATGAGAACCAAATTGGAGACCACTTTACAAATCAAAGACGTTATTGGGTTGGTCTCGATGAGATGTCACCTTTTTTAAAAGAAGCGGTAGTAGCTGTTGAAGATAAAGATTTTTATAAACACGGTGGCTTTGACTATTCACGTATTGCTGGTGCAATTTTAGTGGATATTAAAGCCGGAGGAAAGGTACAAGGAGCTAGTACAATTACCCAGCAGTATGCGCGTAACCTTTATCTTTCTCATGAGAAATCTTGGACACGTAAATTAAATGAAGCTCTGTATGCTTATAGATTAGAAGTTTTTTATGATAAGGACGAAATATTAGAAGGTTATTTAAATACGGTTTATTACGGTCATGGCATGTACGGGGTGGAAGCGGCCAGTCGATTTTACTTTGGCAAGTCTGCTCGTGATTTAACGCTCGCAGAGGCAGCCATGTTAACCGGAGTACCAAAAGGTCCAAGTATATATTCGCCAATTGCTAATTTGGACAAGGCTACAAACCGCCAACATGTTATTTTAAAGCTTATGGCAGATCAAGGAGCTATTTCACAAGAAGAAAAAACACGTGCAGAAAATGAACAACTTGTTTTGAAAAATGACAGTTGGGTAGCAACCAAATCTGTTGCCCCTTATTTCCTAGATGTTGCTTGGCAAGAAGCGAGTGAAATTTTAAAATCAAAAAATCTGGATATTAGTGAGGGTGGCTGGACGATTCAAACGACCTTGAATCTTGAACATCAAAAAGCAGCCGAAGAAGCAGTGGCCAAAAACATGCCTGCTGATGATCTTCAAACAGCCTTTGTTAGTATGGAATCTAAAACAGGTGCTGTAACAGCATTAGTAGGTGGTCGTGACTATGCAGTAAGTTCATTTAACCGTGTGACACAGGCAAAACGTCAGCCAGGGTCTACCATCAAGCCTATTTTATATGCGGCGGCTTTAGAAAATGGGTACACTCCGCTTACTTTTTTAGATGTAGGTGAAACAACTTTTACCTATGATAATGGACGAGGAACGTATGCACCTAAAAATGTGAATGGGCAGTTTGCTGATCACGATATGACTATGGCGCAAGCTATTGCTATCTCAGATAATATTTATGCTGTAAAGACTTTAGAAGACATTGGCTTCAAGGAATTTCACGATATGGCAAACCGTTTTAATGTAGGCATTGGCGCAAAGGATAATTTATCAATTGCACTTGGCACGATTGAAACTACGCTATATGAAATGACAAATGCCTACAACGTTTTAGCATCACAAGGGCAGCAAACAACTCCGACCGCAATTGTATCCATAAAAAATGCTAATGGAGACGTCATTTATGAAAACAAAGGTGTTACGAAAAAAACGGAGACAGCTATTTCCAAAGAGAATGCATTTATCTTAACAGAAATGATGACAGGTATTTTTGACCCAGTATTCAGCGATTACTCACCTGCAACAGGAATAAGCATTCGCTCACGCATGACCCATACTTATGCAGCAAAATCAGGGTCTACCAATAGTGACCAGTGGCTTATCGGTTTTACACCAAGTCTAACTGCTGGTGTCTGGAACGGCTATGACCAAGGGAAAAACCTAACGACAAAAGAAGATACTGCAGCGACAAAGCAAATATGGATAGACTTTATGGAGACTGTTCATAAAGGGACAAAAAATGAAGATTTCAAAAAGCCAAAAGCTGTTGAAGGTGTTGTTATCGATATCGAAACAGGTAAATTAGCGACTGACGCATGCCCAAAACAACGTCTTGTATATATGGAATCTAAGGATGTACCAACAGAGAAATGTACAAACTTCGACATTCTTGACAGTAATACATGGGGAGAATTTTGGAATATGCTACCGTTCTCCATATTTAAAGACTAAAAAATAAACAAACAATCATCCGGAAACCTTTTTAAACCTAATACGTTTTAAGTTATGAAGGCTCTCGACAAAGTAACAAATATACGAAAAATAAGAAAAGCTTTCTCTTCCCCGGAGACGTGTCCGTGGGAACAGAAAGCTTTTCTTTTTATGGTTTGCGAAGTATGAGCATCATGGGGCATTTGGCTTGGGTTTGGGTTGTTCAAATGCCGCATAGCGCTCATCACTTTCGCGAAACCAAGTGTCCTAGCTTACTAAAATGTAAGCTCTGCCTCAAGTTTACTTTGTTTCAAACCCACTTTCAACCTAATATCGAAAACGATTGCAAAATGTCACAGTTTGTTCAATCATTAAAGGGCTATTCGACAAATAAGTCTTGACGCAATTGCTCACTACTTCGCTCCCACAGGTCTGGATTAAGTTGTTCTAGGAAAGTAGCTAACACTTTTTTAGACGGTGTATCCATATGCTCTACGATAATATGACGCTTCATGGATTTATCCATTTTATTCACATGATCAGCCAAAATTTTATAGCCACGGCGTTTTTCACGGTTCACTATCATTTCACAAGCTGTTATACCCGCATAGTAAGGTCCATCTTCTTTATGATCGATTGTCACCCATACTAGCCAATATGGCTTTCCACCCTCAGAATCAGCACGGTCCGTTGTAAATTTAATTCCGCGTTCCACATCGCTACGTGCATGCATAGCACCAATCTCAACAGATGCTGTTCCCTCTTCCACATTTATAATGACTGGCGATACATTTTCTAACGAAAGCGAACCAATCCCAAACCCCTTATGTCCATCAGTTGGATCATTTTTTATAATAGTAAAGCCCATTTTTTGTTTTGGTTTTTCTTCATTTGTCATACTTAAATATCCTCCATTCTGCTATTATAAAAGGAAGCATATAGCCACAATCATCATGGCACGTATGCCTCAACGCAAGTAAGAAGTTTATACTACTTTCTTATAAACTAACTATACAACATTATTCTATAAAGGAGGCAATATTATGCCATACGTAACAGTTAAAATGCTTGAAGGTCGTACAGAGGAACAAAAACGTGCCCTTGTAAAGGAAGTAACAGAAGCCGTTTCTCGCACAGTGAATGCACCTGCAGAAAATGTAACAGTTTTTATTGAAGAAATGTCTAAAAACCATTACGGCGTTGCAGGCGTTCGTTTAAGTGATAAATAAATTGAACTTGGGTAGAGCCGCCTAACGCTCTACCCATTTTTAAACATTTCAGTATTTCGTTATTATTGCTAGGATGTGATTAAAGATTAATGAAAAAGAATAAACTTAAACTTGCCTTACTTCTATGTGTGCTTATCATCGGCTTGTTACTAATATTTATCACACCTATTCAAAACGCGTTGATTGCACGTATGAGTGACCAATTCAACGCAATAGAGTACAGCACTGACGATATAAAAAAGAACAACCAACTAGATGCGGATTTTGAGTTCGAAGCCGTGCAATCACTGTCCATCGCCGAAGTACTCCAAGCGCAAATAAAGGCTAGCAAAATGCCAGTTATCGGCAGTATTGCCGTGCCTAGTGTCCATATGCAGCTTCCTATTTTAAAGGGAGTAGGCAATGCTGTTCTTGCTATTGGAGCGGGTACGATGAAGCCTAATCAGCAGCTCGGTCAAGGAAACTATGCTTTGGCAGGTCATTATTTTGAAGAGAAAGATATTTTATTCAGTCCCCTCTATCAAGCACAAATTGGCGATATTATTTATGTCACAGACATGAGTAATGTGTACGAGTATAAATTAGCAACTAAAAAAATTATTGCAGCAACAGATGTTTACATTGTGGATGATATCCCGAATCAGACGACGTTAACCTTAATTACTTGCGCAGAAAAGGGCTCCAAACGACTGGCCTTACAAGCAGATTTTGTGCAAAGCTATTCTTTAGAAAATGCCAAAGGAACCTTTTAAATCACACAAAAAGCGCCATCACTAAAAGATGGCGCTTTTTTGATTATATCTCTGTTGTACGGCGACGTATGAACCATATTGACCCAGCTACAAGAAGTAAACCAACAAATACAAGAGCTGTTTGATTGGCTCCATCTGTTTGTGGTAATTTACCTTGTGCTCTCAGCTGTGCTTCTAAGCGCTCTGCATCCGCCTTGATTTTATTAATATCAATAGCTTGAGCCACCTCAGTCTGCTCATCTTTTGATAGCTTACTATATTTATTCAGGAAATCTTTATAAGCATCTAACGTATCTTTAGTTACGTTGGATGGATTATACGGTGGTAATTGTTTCCCTTGATCAATAACATTTTGTGCTGATGTGCCACCATTGCCAGGAGTTGTAGGTTTGTTTGTACCTGGTTCTGGTTTGTTTGGATCAACTGGTTTCTCTGGATCTGGATTTGGTTTATTTGGACCAACTGGTTTCCCCGGATCCGGATTTGGTTTGTTTGGATCAACCGGCTTCTCGGGATCTGGATTCGGCTTATTTGGATCAACTGGTTTCTCTGGATCTGGCTTTGGCTTATTTGGATCAACCGGCTTCTCGGGATCTGGATTTGGTTTGTTTGGATCAACCGGCTGCCCTGGCTCTGATGTTGGATTATCCGGATCAGTTGTAGGATTTGTTACAGGTGGTGTAGGCTGAATTTTAGCCTCACAAGTATTACCTACCATGACTGTCCCAAGGAGTGTTGCACCATTTTCTTTAACAATATATTTACCCGGCCTAATTAATGAATTACTTATAGTAATTTGACCTATATTATTTGTTGTAAATTCTGTTGAACCATTCTCTTCTATTACAACACCAGCTTCATCTGTAAATGTTACTTTGACACCTTCACGAGGCTGACCATACATATTGTTAATAGTTAATGTGAAGTTTGGACACGCAGGGACAATTGATAAGTCTACCTTACATATTTGTTTATAAGAAACTACAATTTCTCCTAAATAAACTTTATTGTCATAAACATCATACTTACCTGCGGCTACATCTTTAGAAACAAATGTCATACTTCCATCAGCTTCTATCACTGTTGAAATAACGTTACCTTGTTTATCTTTAATAACAGCGTCTTTCCCCGCCTTAACTAGGACATTATTTTCGTCCTTTAACTCTACTGTAAAGCGCTCGCAGGCTGGTGTTTGTTGAACTTCTGCTTGACAATTAATATTGCTGGAGAATTCCCCAATTTTATTGCCATCTTTATCAAATACACTATAAACACCTGGCTCTAAATCTTTTAATTCTACTTTACCGTCTTTTGTTTGTAAGGAAGCTATTGTTTTACTATTCACATCTTTAATAATAACGTCCGTATGATCAACTACTGCTTCTCCATCTGCATTTTTGATTATTAGCTCAAATTTTTCACATTTTGGAGCTTGAATGACTTCATCCTGACAGTTGCCATTTTGATACGTAACATTAACCTCACCTAAATATTGTGTACCTTCATACAATTTATATTTACCGGCTGGTGTTGTTTTACCAATCGTAAACTGCCCATTACTGTCAGTTGTTGTTGTAGTAATAACAATATTAGTTGTATCCTTTAGCTTAACAGTTACGTGAGGACGTGGATTATTATTTTTATCCTTCACATTAATTGTAAATAACGGACATGAATTGATCGGCTGGATTTCACCATGACATTCATTTTGACCATACTTCACAATAACCGTACCTAATTCGTTATCCTGTGCATCCTTCACTGTGTAAGTACCAGCTTGAACTGTAGTTCCTGGGCCATTTGTCCCTGGACGCTTAATCGTTGTAATTTGCCCTAAGTTATCGGTACTTCCTACATCGATGGTTACACCATTGCTATTCACTAATTTAATACTTTCATTCTCTAATGCATGCCCGTCAATATCTTTTACTGTTAATGTAAATGCAGGGCAGACATTTGCTGTATCGATCTGCTCGTTATTGACTAGCTCAATAATTTTTTTAGCATTTTCAGTTATCTTCGTATCAGACTTGGCATCTAATTTAATTGCATAGTCATCCATGAGGATATAGCCTTGTGGTGCGTTTTTTTCTTTAACTATATAGTTCGCATAGTTAATATTTTCGAATAGTACATTACCATCTTTATCAGATGTTGCTGTCTTAACTATATAAGGCGTTGTTTTGACCATTTTGACTAATTCAAACTCTACGCCTGATAATGGTTGTTTAACCCCTGTTAAAGAATTTAAGCCAACCTTATTAAATTTTAAATTCCCTTTAGTTAACGAGAAATCTGCATCAGATGCACTGAAGCTGAATTTACCGTTATATGAATCTTCCTTTTCTTGATTGTTGGCAGTTTCAAAACTAAAGTCAATTTTAGCATTGTTACTATAAGGATCTCCTCCCTGTCCAAGCACTAACGTTCGATATTGAACTTGATAGCCTTCTTTATTTAATTGGCCAAAGTCAATTTCAAAGCCACCTGTTGCTGGGAATGTTACAGTAAATCCTAAAGCAGTTGGATCTAACCAAATACCACTAGGGACTGACGTTCCTGTACTTGCACTCACATTATATTTCTTTACTTTAATTGTATCTTTTAACAATAGTTGATTTTCTGATGGTACATCACTTACTTTAGTAGCACCTAAAGAAGAAAGTGAACGATTGATATTCAATGTCCAAGTTAACTGTTCTGTAGATGAATTACTACTTGGCGCCCCTTTTGTAATAAGCTGGTTCACGTACCCTGGTGTAACAGAAGTTGCAGGTAAATTGTAAGTTTTAGAACTTCCACCTACATTGGTCGTAAAGGTGGCTGTATTGGTATACGCTTTTGTTTTATCATCTTTAGTATCAGACTCTATACCAATGATATTGTCAGAGTCCTTTGTTTGATATTTTATGATATAAACTTTATTGTTCGCTGCTCCCAAATCATTTGCAAAAGTAACTGTAAAGCTTTTATTATTTGGAGCTACAACCAATGTATATAAGCTAGGATCTAAATTGGCGCCTTCAGTACCAATTTCATCATTATTTGGCGTTGTTAATGTAAATTCTTTTATCGAGAATGTCCCTGGTATGATTTCATGACCTTCGCCAATTGTATCCTCTAATACAGCATTATTAATAGTTTGTTTATTAATGTTAATCTTAATATCCCAATTGAAAACTTGTTCGATATAATCATATGCACCTTGTTTACGTCCATTATGAACTGAGTTACTGTCCGGTCGGTAGTGAGCCGACTTTGTAATAGAATATAGTTTATCAGTTGTCCAATTTGCTATAGCCGTATTCCCATAGCCCTGTTCATAGATCGAACCATCTGGCAAAATTTCGTAAGCTGTTTTATAGGTAATAACCGCTGTTTGTCCCTTTGCCACTGTACCACCTGTTAATGTAAAGCCATTGTCATCCAAAACAATTGTCTGATCTACCATATTCGATACAGTAATATCAGCTACATCTATTTGACCGTCGTTATTTGCATCCACTAATTTATGTAGAGCATTATAAGACCCTTCTGTAAATGTATCTGAAATTGTTAATCCCTGTATGTCTGTTCCATCATTAGACTTATTATCTGCTTTTATAGTAATCGTCCAAGTAATTTCTTTTTTATCTGTATCTACTGTTCGTGACTTTGTTAAAATGTCCTCTTTTAAAGTATGTGTGTCTGTTTTTGCTTGCGATACAGTACCACTAGTAACTTTGTTTGTCATCGTTGTTATAGTAGAATCACTATAAAAATCATCTGTCAACTTTGCATCATAGGTGATACGATATGCATTTGCAATATCATTATTAAATGTTAATTTAAAGCCTTTTGTTACAGGATCGACTGTATAGTTAGTAGCATTGATTAAGGTACCAGCTCCTGTTGCATTGCCCGTATCATCCACTGTCATTTCATATACTTTAATAGTATCGTGATCAATGACATGACCATCGGACAATGTATCTTCTATCCAAGCATCAGATTGTTCAATAGCTGCTTGATTATAGTTATAGCGAACTTCCCATGAAGATACATAGTTATTACTGTTTTTTGAGCTATCCTTACTTTTTTCTAACGCCTTTCCGTACGTAGTAGATGCTGTTTTACTATCCGAATCTCCAAAATTGGGGTCAATTAATGTAATAGAGTTTGTAAAAGTTTTTTGACCTTCCTGCTCATTAATTGGTAAGTTCACTACTGTTTGATACGTGATTTTATAAGCATATCTCCCATTAAGGGCAATATCCTCAAAATTAATATTCGTTTGCGGAGCTTGAGTAGCTGTCGATGCTACACCATGTAACCCGACCTCGTAAGTTTCAACTGTAACTGAATTTGGTACAATTTCATGCCCTGCACCTGGTGTATCATGTACTGTTGCATTAGTTAGATTTTTACCCGCTCGATTCATCCATACTTCCCAATCAATCGTTCGCTCACCACTATTGATTGTTACACCTTTAGATTGTTTCGATACCATCTTGTCACCACTTGTAGATGGAAGGAATGTAAGCTTAACACTATCTGTTCCCTTACCTGTTGTTGGAATGACTAACTCCTGCTCTAAATTATTACCAGCAAGATTAAAGCCTGATGTGAAGTTCATTTCAAAACCAACATCAATAGAGCCAGCAATGTCCGCTGATGGATCCTCAGTAATTGTAACTGTTACTAAATTCCCTACGGTATTCCACTCAAAGGCTGGAGAATCGGTAGTTGCACCTCTTTCACCATTGAATGCACTATTAAAATCAATTAACGAAGCAGGTAATGCATAAGTAAAAAAATCGCCCGCCTTTACATCATCTGGGAAATCAACTTTAAATATAAATTTCCCTTGAGCCTGTTGGTTTTGTGCTAGTTCAGTAGTAAATTCTGGGGGTACGACAGCGTCACCATTAATCTTTAATTCAAATACATCTAATCTTGCTAATTCTGTTAAATCCGTTGGAGTTTCATTTAATGGTTTTACCATTGGAGGAGTTTGATCGTCTGCATTTGTTGCATCCTCAGCTGGAATATCCACTCCCTCTTCTACACCATCTTTTGGAAGTTCTTCACCACTGTTATCTCTAGTAGCTTCCTCTTCTGTTGTAGTTGGTGGTATATGGGGCGGCTCACTGTTATCAGTCTCCTCATTTTCTAATGTAACTGGTGAAGTTACTGTCGTCTCATCTGTAGAACTTGTATCAACATCATTTCCCTCACTTGATGCTATTGGTTCGCTCTCTGTTGCAAACACCGAAATTGGTGAAAGTACTGTTTGAAATACAAGTAGCAATATAATAATCGCTAGGTTAAATTTCTTCATACTTCTCTCCTTTTCTAAGTATAGAGAGATACCTTTTCTGTTTGCTATGAAGCGCCCTTTCCATTTTTAGAAAAAGCATGCTACATACAATAGGCGCTCTCTCTTTCCTAAAATTAACTTGTCATTCTTGTGAATAAAAGCCAAATTGTATCCTAACATAGGACATAGGAATTAACAAATTATAACCTTTCCCTTTTCCCATTTTAAAAGTATTACTTTTAGGATGCCTAAAATGAATGCAATCACCACCTTTCTATGTTTTTGATACATTATAACTATATATACTGAACAGATTCTAAACAATTATCTAAACATACAAAAAAAGCAGTAAACATCGCTCTTTTGAACGTGTTTACTGCTTTCTATTTCATATTTTATTTTCCGTCTCTTCTCAACAAAGTTAATATTCTCTGTTTAATGGTTGAATGCGTAGAATCATCTTCTAAAAAATCTAAAGGGAAATATATTTTATGGTCACGCTTCATCCGTCCTGAAATGGAATCAACAATAATTGATTCACGCGAAAGCTCGCGTAGCTCACCATTTTTCATTTCTAGGAAAATCGGCACGCGTACTTCTTCTTCACCAGGTCTGTAAAAATCATAGGGCAGATCTGCCGTTGTATCATGAACAAGATAGTAATCGGGGTTCAAGTCTGCCTCTTTGAAAAGTTCCTGTAGTTTTTGATATTTATCAAGCTCTACTCCAGGATCTAAATCAATGTATTGGAATAGCTTACGATTAACAAAGCGACGACTTAAATCACTTAGAATAGTATCTTCCTCTTGCATCCAAAGTTGAAAATATGTAAAAAGAATACTCTCATCTAAGGCAAGGTAATCCTCGAGTATAATTGCGTTACGGAAAAATGCTAGGAAGTGTGTAGGTTCATGCTTAAATGTATAGCCTTCCAAGCTCAACTGTTTTACTCTTTTTAAAATTTTATTTAAAATAACCTCTGCACTACGTGACACAGGATGGAAGTAAATTTGTAAGTACATTTGATAGCGACTCATAATATAATCTTCTACTGCATGCATACCAGTTGCTTTTATGACCACTTGGTTTTTTCGAGGACGCATTACTCTTAAAATCCGTTCCATATCAAAGTGACCATAACTAACGCCAGTAAAATAAGCATCACGTTGTAGGTAATCCATACGATCCGCATCAATTTGGCTTGAAATTAAGCTAATGACTTGTTTGTTTGGATATGTCTTTTCGATTACTTGAGATACCTTTTCAGGAAAATCAGCTGCCACTTTTTTCAACACAGCATTCACTTCCGTATCACCCAATAAAATTTCTCTCGTATAGAATTCATGATCCAGTTCAAAGACATTTTCAAATGCATGTGAGAATGGCCCATGTCCTAAATCGTGTAGGAGCGCCGCACATAGCACTAATAGTCGTTCACCCTCATCCCAATCTGGACGGCCAACAAAGATATCATCCACTATACGGCGTACAATTTCATATACACCAAGTGAATGACTAAAGCGGCTGTGTTCCGCTCCATGAAAGACTAAAAATGTGGTACCAAGCTGACGAATTCTACGTAAACGCTGAAATTCTCTTGTACCTACTAAATCCCATATCACTTGGTCTCGAACATGCACATAACGGTGAACAGGGTCTTTAAATACCTTTTCTTCTTGTAATTTAGCGTTTGCATATGTCATTTGTATAGCACCCCCATTTTGTTATAGTTCTATTATATGCGATAAATCTAGGACTAGCATACTTATTCACTTTTTTCTATAGATACTAACAACCTTTTTCAATCATATTCACAATTATTCTAAATTTCTATTGGTCTAATATAAATAAATGAACAAAAAGCTTTCCCCAACAAGTAGAGACAGCTTTTTGTTTTACTTATTCTTTAATTTTGTTAAAACCTTTTCCATTAGTTCTTCTTCGGTTAATGCAGCAACAGGGCGGCTATTTACAAAGGTAAATGTTTTTTTGCGTCCTGGACCACAATAAGAATGACAGCCAATTTCGATGGTTGCATCAGGATCGATTTCCTTTAATTTTGGAATTAACGTTTTTAAGTTAACGGCCTGACATTCATCGCAAACTTTAAATTCGTTTGCCATTTTGTCAACAACCCTTTCTATATAGTATTTTTCAAACAAAAATCGCTCGCTCTATGGAACGTATGACCTTCACATATTTAAGTATGCAGCATACGTACAAACCTACAACGGGTATTGTATCGTACTTTTCCCCTTCTATTCAAGCATAATTCCTTTCACATGGATGAATAAAAGGTTAAAAGATTGGTCATGCTAATCTTAAATAACAAGTTCCAAAAAAGGTGGAGGTTTTTAATATGAGTAAAATAAGACAAGATGCTTGGTTAGAAGAAAATGATGAATTGTTAGCAGAGGCAGTAATTCGTCACGTAACGGAGGGTAGCACACAGCTAAACGCCTTTGAAGAAGCTGGTGATGCGTTAAATCGTACAGCTGCAGCCTGTGGTTTCCGTTGGAATGCTGTTGTTCGTAAAGAATATGAAGAACAATTAGCAGAAGCTAAAAAAGAAAGAAAAGAAAGAATGCGAGTGTTAGGAGCTCCTGCAAGACGTCGCACTTCTAGTATGTTTACAGTAAATAGTAGTGCTGCAGAAGGAAAATCAATTCCGCTATCTGCTCTTTCTCTTGATATTGTTATAGCTTATTTACTACGTTTACAGCATTCTGGTGAAGTAGGCAATGAATCTTCAAAATGGAGACAGCTTGTTCATGTAACGTCAGAGAAAAATAAAAAACTAGAGAAAACAATTACAAAGCTAGAAGAAGAAAACCGAGCAATCCGAAAAGATTATGAACAATTCGTTCAAATTATGAATCGTGCTAGACGACTTGTGACATTAGATGAAGAGGAAGAACGTGTTGCACCTGTTTTTAAAATGGAGAAAAACGGAAATCTCGTAGTAAGTAGTTCTAATTTCCAGCCTGAAAATGGCGATGCGCTTAATTAGCAGCATCGCCTTTTTTTAATGTTTGTTAATATTAGTCTCTATTCATGTCGTTCTAGCATTTTGGCATTTCGGTCAAAAACACGCTTTAAATAGAAACCGTATAATGTTAATTCTTCGTCATGAAAAGATTCTGGATGTACTTCCCCACCTAGGTGATGAAGTAATTGCTGTAGACGAATAACAACTGCCTCTACAGTTAAATGTGGATCGACAAGCTCCGATAATGATGCCATGACTTCAGGAATGATTTGCGGATAAGTAAATTTCGTCTCCTCCTGCTGTAAGCTTTCTTCGTAAAAATCACGAATGAGTGCAGCACGCTGCGAGCCGCTACCTTCAATACATAAATAGATTTGTACAGCTACACCTTGGCGTAAACGTCTTTGTGAAATTCCTGCAAATTTTTTTCCTTCAATACTTAGATCATACGAGCCTGGGCAATATGAGCCTACTATTTCATAGGCTTCAATCTTCTCAGCCACCTCTGGAAACAAACCTTTAACGAGGTCGACCATCACATCATAGCCATCATTTATGCTTAATGAATCCATTTGTTCAGATAATATAATGGAAATGTTTAGAACCCCTTCATCAAGGACAACAGCTAACCCACCCGAATTTCGAACGATAGGTTGATAACCTCTTGACTCTAGTAAATCCATTCCCTGTTGTACATAAGGTAAACGATGATCTTGGATGCCAAGCACAACCGATGCCCCGTGAACCCATGTACGGACAGTTGGTGGTGATACTAATTGTCCAACTAATTGGCACAACGTATCATCAGTTGCAAAGGATTCTAACGGAGATCGTTGCTTTGCGCTAATTGATTGATCATAATAACGCCAAATTGGCTGCTGTAAAATACTTTTCATATTGGTACTCCTCTAATTCCATCTCTTCTCTTTAGAATACATCATCTATAGTTGGTGTCAAATTCGTGAAAACCATTCATGAACTTAGGGATTTTGCACAAACTATGATAAACTAATTTTGAATAGTATTCACTTATAAAGGAGTGTTTTCAATAATGAATGAAGCAGCAATTACGTTAGATGGATGGTACGCTTTACATGATTTTCGCTCGATTGATTGGGCTTCATGGAAGCTCGTTTCTGCTGAAGAACGTCAAGCAGCAGTAGAAGAATTTCTTGCTTATTTAGGGAAATTAAATGAAGCAGATATCGCTAAAACAGGTGCTCATGCCTTCTATGCAATCGTTGGTCAAAAGGCTGACTTTATGATTATGACATTGCGTGAAACGATGGATGAGCTACAAGAGCTTGAAGCAGAATTTAATAAATTAGCCATTGCTGATTTTACAATTCCTACATATTCTTATGTATCTGTTGTTGAGCTTTCAAACTATTTAGCTGGTGAATCAAATGAAGATCCATACCAAAACCCACATGTACGTGCACGTCTATACCCTGAGCTTCCTCGTTCTAAATATGTGTGCTTCTACCCTATGGATAAACGCCGTCAAGGGAATGATAACTGGTACATGCTATCAATGGATGAACGCAAATCATTAATGCGTTCTCATGGTATGATTGGTCGCGGTTATGCTGGTAAAGTAAAGCAAATTATTACAGGCTCTGTTGGCTTTGATGATCATGAATGGGGCGTAACATTATTTGCTGATGACGTTTTACAATTCAAAAAGTTAGTGTATGAAATGCGCTTTGATGAAGTATCTGCTCGCTATGGTGAGTTTGGTGCATTCTTCGTCGGAAACCTACTTGATAACGATAAATTAGTGACATTCTTAACAGTTTAATACTTACATTTAAAAATGCGAGTCCCTAGTGAGGACTCGCATTTTAAATTTCGTTTTCTTCCGCATGCTCGGATTCAAATATTAAGATGATTGTATGAATAAAGAACCCGGTAAGAATCATCAGAAAGACCAAATACCAATTATACGGCTGATGATAGTATTCTGCTATCCCGACTGCCATAAAGGCACTAATAATTATTGCTACAAACATACTAAAAATACGCATTGTAACGCTCCTTCATGAAAGCAAAAATAAATTCAACCTTAGTATGTCTCGGAATATCGTTACTATACTGACTAAGCAAAATTATCTATAAAAATAAGAAAGTGCCATCCCTCTGCGATGACACTTCCTTAATCATTGAATTTATTTTTTTCATATTTCCTTAAGAGCTTTCATCCTTTACTTGTAAAATTAAAATGATCGTTTGAATAAAAAAACCAATCACTATAATTAAAATAAATAGATACCAATGGAGCGGCTGTCCATAATAATCCCCTAGTAAAAAGGCCAGCACCGCACTTAGTAATATCCCAAACCATACCCCTATTTCCATAAGTAATCACCTCACATGTATGGCCTACACATGCAATTTACTGATCTCCTATTTCCCTATATCTTTTTTCTATTTACCCAATTTTTCATAAAAATTATCTAATATGAATGACTTTTAGATTATTTTTTACGGACTTGTCGTTATTACTACTATATGCGTAGTACCTTTGTTGTGTGAATTTCTTTCTTCACAAAATTGAACATGTCTACAATACCATCATGCATATACTGACAGCGAGGAGGTATGAAAATCGCTGTTATTAAGACGAATGATGCCCAGACAGCCCTGCTAGCAAGGCTTATGCGTGCCGAGGCAGAAGGCGAAGGTGAGTTAGGCATGCTGATGGTTGGGAATGTTGGCGTTAATCGTGTAAGGGGTGATTGTTTAGATTTTGGTGATATTCGAACAATTGAACAGATGGTTTATCAGCGTCCAGGTGGCTTTGAAGCAACTCAAAAAAGTTATTTTTATCAACGAGCACGTGATCAAGATATCCGTTTAGCCAAAAGGGTGATTCAAGGCGAAAGATTTCATCCAGCTAACCGATCCTTGTGGTTTTTCATGCCCGCGGGCGATTGTCCTGCGCAATGGTATGGCCAATGGAATACAGGCAGATACAAATCTCATTGCTTCTTCTCGCCAACTGAAGAAGATTGTCCGCAAATTTAAAAAGAAAGTAGGTTGATTATTGATGATGCCTTATTATTGGACACCAACAACGCAACAACAAATGACTCCTCCTCCAGTCACAATCCCGACCGGACGACCACCAGGTCGTGAAGAGTCCTATATAGAAAATATTTTACGGTTGAATCGCGGAAAACCAGCTACCTTCCATTTTTCTTTTGAGCATGCAGTGGAACAAGGAAAAAACACAAAAACTGTGCGTGGTGTGGTAGAGGCTGCTGGGCGAGATCATGTTATCATTCGTGAACTCAAATCCAATCACCGCTTCTTATTCCCAATGATTTACTTCGATTTTGCTGAATATGATGAAGAAATGGCTTATTTTAATCAAAATCCATAATCGCTATATTGTATCTTAAAAATCCGCAATACTCTCACTGACAACAGTCGATGAGAGTATGCGGATTTTTAACTTGCGCTAGATTAATATTCTTTTAAATATTCCAATGTAGCTTTTCCTAAAGTTTTAGCAGCTATTAGCATTGCACGTTCATCAAAATTAAAGCGAGCGTGATGATGTGGATAAGCCGTTTCCCATTCTGGACTTTTCGCACCTGTGAAGAAGAATGTACCAGGTACTTTTTCTAAATAATACGCAAAATCCTCTCCAACCATAAATGGTGGACAAGTTTTCACTTGCTCTACACCTGGGACAGTTGACGCTAACTGTGCCACAAATTCCGTTTCCTTTTGATGGTTATAAACAGGTGGATAACCTCTTGTATAACGGTATTCATAGCTTGCTCCAAAGGCTAGACAAGTGGCGTTTAGAACGGCTTCTAGCTCCTGCTCCATCTGTGTGCGCACACTTTCCTCAAAGGTGCGAATGGTTCCTGCCAATTTAACACGATCAGCAATAACATTAAACGGATTAATCGCCTCGAAGTGACCAATTGTTAAAACAGCTGACTTTAATGGATCAATACGTCGCGAGATAAGTTGTTGTGCGTTGATTACAAACTGCGATGCAAGGGTAACTGCATCAATGGAGTGATGAGGTTCTGCACCATGTCCACCCTTCCCTTGAATGGCAATTTCTACTTTGTCGGCAGCTGCCATAATAGCGCCATCTCTCACTAAAATTTCCCCTATCGGAGTAGGAGCCCAGAGATGCGTACCAAAAATAACATCTACACCATCTAAACACCCATCTTCTATCATCGGCTTGGCCCCACCTGGTGCCACCTCTTCAGCGTGCTGATGAATAAATATAATATTTCCTGTAATTTCAGATTTCATTTTATTGAGTGCCTTAGCTAATCCTAGTAATGTTGCTGTATGACCATCATGGCCACAAGCATGCATTTTACCAGCTACCTTGGATTTATAAGGTATATCATTTTCCTCCTGAATCGCTAATGCATCAAAATCAGCCCTTAACGCCACTGTTTTTCCTGGCTTTGCACCGCGTAGAACGGCAACTACACCTCTTCCACCTACCCCTTCACGAACCTCATGACCCAATTCTTTATGATAGGCAGCTATATAGGCTGGTGTCTCCACTTCTTCAAAGGATAATTCAGGATATTCGTGCAAGTGACGACGAATCCCTACCATCTCTTCATAATTCTCATCTATTAATGTAAATAGCTTTTCCATCCTACACAACCTCTCTTTTTGTATTTTCGAAATATTGCAAGTAATAGTAGTAGTGTACTATAAATTCTTACAAAAAGAATAGGATTTAAATCGTAATCTTACAAAATAAAGAAAAAACTCTCCTACAAATCATGTAAGAGAGTCCTAATATAAAATTAACGAGCATGTTTTAAAGCCGATAAAATAATAAGTATCCATCCAATTAAAAATAGTACACCACCAATTGGTGTAATCGCGCCCAATACTTTAATACCACTAATTGCTAATACGTATAAGCTACCAGAAAAGAAGATAATCCCAAGATTAAAGAAAATTCCTGCCAAATTTAATTGCTTTACTTCACCAAATAATTTGGAACTCATTAATAGTCCGATTACCAACAAACCAGTAGCATGGAACATTTGATACTGAACAGCCGTCTCCCAAATACCTCGACTATAATCATCTAAAATTTCCTTTAAAGCATGTGCACCAAATGCACCAAAAGCTACTGCTAATAGGCCGTGAAGAGCCCCTGTCACGATAAATTTTTTCATTGCTCGTTACCCTACCTTTAATATTGTTTAAAAATCAAAAATTGAATCACCATTTGCTCCATCTTCTTCAATTTTGGATGTAGATAAACTAGATGGCTTCATCTCTGATACAAGCATTTGTGGTAAATGCTTAGAAGGTGGTGTGATAGATGGCGTATTACTAGGAGAATCTAACACCACATCACATAATGCTCGAATTGCTGAAAGAGCTTCGCGGATCTGCTGATCATTCCCTGCATTTTTTGCACCAGATAATTGTTTTTCAAGTTGTTGTATAACGGCTTGATAAGGAATCATTGCATTCTCCTACTTTCTACTTTTGATACAAATTTTAAACATTCCGTACCTGAGGATTGTTTCACGACAACGGATGGAATCTGCTTTGTTTTAAAGCCATATGCGACACAGGCACGTGGATTTTGAGGGTCCCAGGTTACTTTAAAAAATTGACATTGAAAACAATTCGCCTTCATCGTTGTCCCTCTCTTTCGTATATCCTAACTGTATCACGATTTATGTAGTGTATAAAGTAAACGATTTGTGCCAATCTATGCTAAACACCAATCTATTGGTTGTTTACCCCATTCTACTAATTGTTGATTAATCTTTGAATAAGGTTTACTCCCAAAGAATCCTCGATAAGCACTTAATGGGCTAGGATGTGGTGCTTCTAATATGACATGTGGCGTGTCATGTTTACGTATCAACTGTTTTTTTCGTTGCGCAGGCTTACCCCACAGTACAAAAATAAGTGGTTCCTCTCTTTTAGCTAGCTTATCGATAACCGCATCAGTGAACTGCTCCCAACCTTGATCTTTATGGGAATTCGCCTGTCCAGCTCGCACTGTAAGAACTGTATTCAAAAGCATAACACCTTGTTCTGCCCACTTCGTCAAAGTCCCATCTTTGGGAATAGGACAGCCGAGATCATCTTTTAGCTCTTGTAGCATATTTCGTAAGCTTGGTGGATGTGGAATACCTGGCTTGACAGAAAAGCTTAAGCCGTGTGCTTGGTTAGGGCCATGATATGGGTCCTGTCCTAAAATAATGACCTTCACATTTTGATAAGCTGTTGTATAAAATGCATTCATCACATCCTGCATAGGAGGATAAATAGTTTGCATTGAATATTCATTAGCAATAAATTGACGTAACGTGTGATAGTATGGTTTTTCTAACTCTGCTGCAAGTATTTCTTGCCAATCATTCGGGAATACTTGTTTCATCGTCCTTTAAGCCCCTTTCTTTTCTTACAACGGTACAAAAAATAATCCATGAATTCAAGCCTCAGCTCAAACTGACCCTGTAAAAATATCAAATTCTGACTATTTTTATACAATCAGAATAAGTCTATACTAAATGGTAATTTTAACACTCTTAATAATAAAGGAGATCTTTTCATGACTCTAAAAAAAACATTAACAATTGCTGGTTCTGATACATCCGGCGGCGCAGGTATGCAAGCCGATCTTAAAACTTTTCAAGAGCACGGTACATACGGCATGGTGGCTTTAACAGTTGTCGTAACAATGGACCCGAATGGGTGGACACATAATGTCACACCATTACCAACTGAACTTCTACAAAAACAAATTGATACTGCCCTTTCAACAGGAATTGATGCTATTAAAACAGGCATGCTATCTACGGAAGAAATTATTCGCCTTGCTGGAGAGGCTATTGCAAAATCAGGGACTACAAATGTTGTCATTGATCCTGTTATGGTTTGTAAAGGGGACGATGAAGTACTAAACCCTGGCAATACAGATGCTATGGTACAACATCTTTTACCATTAGCAGCAGTCACAACACCTAATCTATTTGAAGCTGGTCAATTGGCTGGTACAGGTACGCCAAAAACAATTGATGAGATGAAAACAGCCGCACGAAAAATCCACGAACTTGGAGCTAAAGCTGTAGTCATTAAAGGTGGAAAAGCATTAGCTACAGAAAAAGCAACGGACCTATTCTTCGATGGAGAAGCCTTTTACTTATTAGAATCTGAAAAAGTTGCTTCTACTAATAACCACGGTGCAGGCTGTACTTTTGCAGCTTCTGTCACTGCAAATCTTGCAAATGGACTGTCTGTTATGGATTCTGTTATTGAAGCAAAAGAATTTGTATCCGCAGCCATTGCACATGGTTGGGCTCTTAACGACTATGTTGGTCCTGTCATGCATGGAGCAAAATCTCGCTTTGGTGCTCCACAAATAACAGTTACAGAAATTTAACACAGAAAAGGGATGTCTCAAAGATTATGGAGACATCCCTTTTTTGATCATACATTGATATAAGTTTACCTAAAACTACTTCCCTATTTCTCACAAGGGGAGCCAACGGAGGTTTCTTGTTTTCATTCAATGCTGCAAAGGTTAATTTCGTAATCACCTCAATCATGTTCACATCATTGCTCCTCTAATAATGCGTTAATTTCTAGAAATTCCACTAACATAAAGATAAAAAATGGACAAGATACGTTAGGACTTCATCACCCATATATTAGCTTTAGATGGGAGGGGAAAAGATGAAAAAACAAAAGGCAGAGGGCTTAACTGAGGAATCAGGTTTATTAGCTGGAGAAATAACCTCTTCAAAAGTAGAAGTACTAGCTTCCATCGTCTTAACACTCGGCTACTCATTGTCCACCCTCGCCACAATAATGGCACTTCAGGAGGAAGAGGAACTAGCACAAGAAAAAAAGACCGAAAATGAAGATCAAAATCTTTATATGAGACAAATGTTTAAACAATTGCAAAGTGTCAATAATCGTTTAGAAACAATCGAAAGAAAGCTTAATCGATACTAACAAATACATAGCCTATCCATAATCTCAATAAAAAACCGCGCTTCTCCGTCATAAAGAGAAACGCGTTTTTTTATTATACTATGATAATGAGCTTCATTCTTCTCCCTTTTACACACAGCACGATGTAAGATGCTGGAGGAACGTCATCTATTGTACCAAGATAGAATTCGTTTTCACCTAGTTTTACCATCCTTCAGCATATGGTGCTGTCTACACACGATTTTGGAAGAAGCTATGGTTACAATATCTTTTCAGGTGTGAAACCGTATACAAAACGACACATTTTGTACATATATTTTCACACCCCTTATATTGATACATTACAATAATTTTTTCAAGAATACTGCTCGGAAAGTCGACATAGATTGATAGTTAATGATTCATCTTGCCCTGATTTAGTAGAATATTTCCTACTCTAGAAGGTAGTGGATGAATCTAGATAAGCCTCTGTGGGAAGACACAGATTTTGAGTAGTCGCATGGCGATTACGCTAAAAACCTTGGTGGCGTTATGTGAAAGTATAAGTTTTACAATTCATTAATTTGTACGTATGAAGCAATCAATTTCCCTTTGCTAATTTTTTTTACTATACTTAAAGGAGAAATGATCGAGAGGAGTGTTAAGATGCAAGAAGTACAAGTAGAGACGTTGCAAGAATTACTAAATTCTTTCGCCAACAAAGACGTTTATATCCATCTTGAGACGACAAACGGATCTTATGCAGCACACTATGATGAAAAGTTCTTTAATGCAGGTGCCTTTATACGCAACGCAAAAATTAATTATGAACTTGCTAAAGTTGTAGACAAGACACCTCATCGTGTTGGGTTAAAATTACCTCATGGCTGGGTTTATGCACAAGGCATTACTCATTATGAATTAGATGATTTGGGCCGTTTATTAATGGCTGGTTTAGATTACTCTGGAAAATTGGCGATTGCGCTTGAAATAAGCGAAACGCCATTTACTTACTAAGGGGGACGACTCTTTGAATTTACAACCACAACGTCATATTTTAATTGTGTACCCTCACCCAGATGATGAGGCTTTTTCAGTTGCTGGCACGACTGCCTACTATACAAAAAAAATGAATACACCTGTTACATATGCCTGCTTAACATTAGGTGAAATGGGCCGTAATTTAGGTAATCCCCCCTTTGCTACACGCGAATCATTACCAGAAATACGTCGTAAAGAATTGATTGCAGCCGCAGAAGCAATGGGTATTCAAGATTTACGTATGATGGGTCTTCGTGATAAAACAATCGAATTTGAAGACGATGAGAAAATGGTAAAGCTGGTAGAAGGTTTAATTGAAGAGCTAATGCCTTCATTAATTATTACGTTCCTACCTGGTTTTGCGGTACATCCAGACCATGAAGCAACCGCACGTGCTGTCGTTGAGGCTGTACGTCGTATGCCTAAGGCTGCACGTCCGCAAGTATTTGGCTGTGCCTTCGCAAACGATACTATTGAAAAAAATGGCGAGCCTCATGTGGTCTATGATATTCGCGAAATGCGAATGGATAAATTACAAGCATTACAGGCACATGCATCACAAACTGGTTGGATGATGCAAGAAACAGAAAAGCGCATTGATGATGGAGAACCGATGAGCGAAAGCTGGCTAAATGTTGAAAGATTCTACATTGTTGATCCTGATAAATATGTAAAATAAATAAAAGGTTCTGTCCTCTCGTGATTGGAGAACAGAGCCTCTTTTAATTAGGTAGATTTTACTTTATTTAGTTTATGCACGATAAACGTGATCGAAAAGGCAATCAATAAAAACAGGAAGAAAAAATAATGAGGTATATGAATATTAACAACACTTACTAACATTTTTAACCCTATAACCCCAATAATAATGAAAGCAGTCGCTTCTAACTCAGGAATTTTTTCGATCATAATTAAAAATACACCCGCAATAGTTCTCATCATTAGGATTCCTAACATACCTCCAATTAGAAGCACCCATACTTGATCTGAAATAGCAAAGGCAGCAAATATTGAATCAATGGAAAAAGCAATATCCATCAGCTCTACAGAAATAACTGTTGCCCAAAAGGTCCCAAAGAAACGAACCATTAAGCCTGATTTTTTTACCACCTTCACACTATCCTCATTTCCGATTTGAAGGAAATGAGCGATACAGAGCCATCCTAAATACAACGCACCTAATACTTTAATAAACCAAAACTCTACAAGATAAACCCCTATTCCAATAAATAAAAATCTGAAAAAATAGGCTCCTAACATTCCATACATTAAAGCCCGTTTTCGTTGCTTATCTGGCAAATGTTTGACAAGTACTGCTAATACAAGTGCATTATCTGCTGACAACAATCCTTCTATAATAATTAATGAAAATATTAGTCCCCAGGATACAGGATCCACTAATACTTCCTGCCACATTGCCCAATCGAAAAACTGGCTATATGTAGATAGAATTCCTTGAATGATTTCCACTGCTTACCCTCCCACTTGTCCTAAGCTAATCTAGTATATGCTTGACCAATTTTGATATGAAAGTTGTATTTTTTTGATCAAAGATGCCTCCGTATAATTGTGTATAGACTTCTAAAAAATGTTTTCCTTTAAGCCTTATTTGATGGAGGAACAGGACCATAAAAGTGAGACTTTACTATGTTTGACGCCTCATTTTCCATACAAAAAGTAAGGTGAATGAAGATAAAACGCTTACATAATGAAATGGACACGGAAAATTTAGAATTTACTAAAAATTAAGTCCAAAAAGCAAAAAAAGTGTGCTATCATAGATAAATGTTTTAAACGTAAAACGGAGGATGAATACTATGGAAGTTGCTGATACTAGAACCGTGCAAGTGGAGAATGTCCTCATTGCACACCATTTTTTAAAAGACGTAGTTGTGCATACACCTCTACAAAGAAACGACTATTTATCAGAAAAATATGGCGCAAATATTTATTTTAAACGTGAGGATTTACAACATGTACGCTCATTCAAGCTTCGTGGCGCCTATTATAAAATTAAAAAAATCGAGGAAGAGGCGCGTAATGTTGGCGTTGTTTGTGCCAGCGCAGGCAACCACGCACAAGGTGTAGCTTATGCCTGTGCCCAATTAAAAATTCAAGCTAGCATTTTTATGCCTCAAACTACACCCAAGCAAAAAATAGACCAAGTGCGTATGTTTGGTCGTGAGTATGTGGAGATTATTTTAGCGGGTGATACGTTCGATGACTCTGCTGAAAGTGCACTAAGTTTCTGTGAAGAACAAGGTAAAATCTTCATTCACCCATTTGATGATTTCGATGTGATTGCTGGGCAAGGAACTGTGGCGGTAGAAATCATGAATGATATGGAAGAACCAATCGACTACGTATTTGGCAGTATCGGTGGTGGTGGCTTAATGTCTGGTGTTTCTGCCTATATTAAAAACCTTTCCCCATCAAGCAAAATTATTGGTGTAGAGCCTGCAGGTGCTGGTAGTATGAAGGCTGCTTTTGCTGAAGGTGGCACAGTTGCTCTTGATTGGATTGACAAATTCGTCGATGGAGCTGCCGTAAAGTGTGTCGGCCATCATACTTATGATGTTTGTCGCCGTTATTTAGACGACATTATTCTTGTACCTGAGGGAAAAGTATGTACAACCATTTTAGATTTGTACAATAAACATGCGATTATTGCTGAGCCTGCTGGTGCATTGTCAGTCGCAGCTCTTGATTTTTATAAAGAAGAAATCAAAGGAAAGTCTGTTGTCGTTATCATTAGTGGTGGGAATAACGATATTGGACGTATGCAGGAAATTAAAGAAAAGTCTCTTATTCATGAAGGCTTACTTTACTACTTCATCGTCAGCTTCCCTCAACGGGCAGGCGCTCTTCGTCAATTCCTTACTAGCGTGCTTGGACCTAATGATGATATTACAACCTTTGAATATACTAAGAAAAACAATAAGGAAAGCGGTCCTGCTCTAGTCGGCATCGAGCTTGGCGATCGATCAGATTACGAGGGGTTACTAGCGAGAATGAACGAATTTGGCTTCAAATATAAAGAAGTTAACAATGATATTCAGCTATTTGGCCTACTCGTGTAAATGAAAGAGTCTCACTTCTAGTAAGTGAGGCTTTTTCTATGTTTAAATATTTGAGAGACTTCGTCATCATCATTTATCACCTCAACAATATCTTTTTCAACCATTTATGTAGGTGCCTGCAGCAATAGAATGAGGAAATCAGCTCGACCCTCAAAATCATTGTAAAAGAAAAAACTGTAGGCAAACTCAAATGTCATTGAGTTTGCCTACAGTTTGGTACTCATACGAATGTATGAACGATATACCTTTATCCTAATAAAGCACGGTCCGAATTCATTTTCTCTCCACGAATGCGTTCAAATTCAGCCATTAAATCAGGTATCGTTAATTCATGTTTACGATCTTCTCCAACTTCTAAAATAATTTGACCTTTATCCATCATAATTAGGCGATTCCCTAAATCTAAAGCTTGTTGCATATTATGCGTAACCATCAATGTCGTTAAATGATCTTTCTCTACTAAATACTTTGTAATACGGGTGATCAATTCAGCACGTGATGGATCAAGCGCAGCCGTATGCTCATCTAACAATAATATGGATGGTTTTGTAAAAGTGGCCATTAACAGAGACAACGCTTGACGTTCCCCTCCTGAAAGTAAGCCAACCTTTGCAGAAAGGCGATTTTCTAAATTTAATCCCAGCATCTCTAATGATTCAATAAAGAATTCTCGACGTTTTTTGTCAACGCCTCTTCGCAATCCTCTACTTTTATTGCGGGAATATGCTAGTGCCAAATTCTCTTCAATCGTCATAGCAGGTGCTGTTCCCGCCATTGGATCTTGGAAAACACGACCTATAAATTGCGAGCGCTTATACTCAGGCAAATGAGTAACATTGTTACCATCAATCGAAACCGTGCCGAAATCTGGTGTTAAGGCGCCAGAAATCATATTCATCATCGTTGATTTACCTGCCCCATTACTCCCAATAATAGTAACAAAATCACCAGGCTTTAAATGTAAGTTAATTTCTGCTAGAGCGATCTTTTCATCCGGTGTCCCTTCATTGAATACCTTATTTATACCGTGTAATTTAAGCAAGACCTTTTCCTCCTTGCTCTACTGGTTTGACTTGCGTAAGTTCGGCAGCCCGTTTAGCCTTACGCTTACGTTCCTTACGCTTGTTAATAAATTGAGGCAAGATCAAAGCCAAAATGACGATGATAGCTGTAATTAATTTCATATCTCCTGAATCCAGGAAGTCTACACGTAATGCTAACGCTAAAATAATACGATAAATAATAGCTCCAGCGATGACTGCAAAAGTGGTACGAATAATGGTCTTTGTACCAAAAATAGCTTCCCCGATAATGACAGATGCAAGCCCGATCACAATCATACCAATTCCCATACTTACATCAGCGAACTTCGAATATTGTGCGATTAAAGCTCCAGAAAATGCGACAAGTGCGTTGGAAAGTCCTAGCCCTAAAATAATGAGTGTATCTGTATTGGCTGAGAAGCTGCGAATCATTCGTTTATTATCACCAGTAGCCCGAATAGCAAGCCCAACCTCTGTTTTTAAGAACCAATCTGCCACTAATTTTATTAAAATTGTAATAATTACAATGACAATTAGTACACTCCAAGTACCTGGTACTTGCTGAATCCCCATACCTTTTAATAGGCTGTTGAGAGCATCATCTATCCCTAAATTACTCCAAAACGCTTGAAACTTTGAAAATATCGTTTCAGAGTTCAGTAATGGAATATTTGGACGACCTATCGTATTTTCTGCAGTTAACCCCATGATCCGTAGGTTAATCGAATATAATGCAATCATCATTAAAATCCCTGATAATAGTGGATTTATCTTCCCTTTTGTGTGAAGGATTCCTGTCATACATCCAGCAATAAATCCAGCAACAATTGCCACTAAAGTCGCTAAGATTGGGTGGTAGCCAAGCAAAACCATTGTTGCTGCTGTTGCCGCCCCTGTTACAAAGCTTCCATCAACCGTTAAATCCGGAAAATCTAACACCCGAAATGTTAAATATACACCAAGTGCCATAATTGCATAGATGATTCCTTGCTCCACTGCGCCAAATAATGCTAAAAACATCGTTGAATCATCTCCTAAATCTCTTTATTATTCTACTGCTGGTAAATGAAGATAAAGCGGGGATGGTTCCCCCGCTTCGAGTTATTTTTCTAGAAGTTCTGCACCCCAAGAATCTTTAATTTCAATTCCTAAATCATCTGCAACTTTTTTATTAATTAATAGCTTTAGATTTTGTGGATATTGCGCTGGTGTTTCAGCAGGCGTTGCTTCACCTTTTAAAATTTTCACTGCCATTTGCCCAGCCTCATACCCGATATCGGAATATTCAAAACCATAAGCAGCCAAACCACCTCGCGCCACAGAGTCAAGCTCCCCTACTATTAAAGGCAATTTATTGGCATTCGCCACATCGATGACAGACTCTAAAGCAGAGACTACTGTATTGTCCGTAATAATATAGAATGCATCGACCTTACCAATTAAGGATTCAGTGGCTTGCTTTACCTCTGCAGAAGTTGCTGCAGATGCCTCTTTAACCTCAAGACCTTGCTCAGCCATCACTTTTTTTACTTCTTTCACCTGTGCTACGGAGTTTTGCTCACCAGCGTTGTAGACCATACCAACGTTTTTAGCACCTAGCTCTTTTAAAAATGCCACTGTTTTAGAAATCGTTTCAGGATGTAAATCGATAGTACCTGTAACATTTTTCCCTGGCTTCTCCATTGACTCTATGAGCTGAGCACCTACAGCATCTGTTACAGATGTGAAGATAATTGGAATATCACTTGTTGCTGTTGCCGCTGCCTGTGCAGAAGGTGTAGAGTTAGCAAATATTAAATCTACGTTTGCACTTACTAGATTGTTAGCAATCGTTGTGTTAAGACTATTATCGCCTTGTGCGATTTGTGGATCATACTCAACTTTTAAACCTGCATCTTCAATCGCCTTTTTAAAGCCTTCTGTCGCTGCATTTAACGATGGATGCTCCACAATTTGCGTAATTCCGATTTTATATGTTTTATCATCTGCGTTCCCGCTGTCACTTGCATTATTCGTTTCATTCCCCTTTGATTCTGTTGAACTAGACCCACCACTATCACAAGCAGCAAGTAGTAATACTAATCCAAAGAGTAGGAATGAAAGCTTTTTGACATTGCTCTTCACCATTAATCCCCCCGATTAAGTTCTGGAATATCTATCACACTTTATCCAAACAAAGTGTGAATGTATCGCTATATTATCGTTATTATTGAGCTCCGTCAACAACATTATGAATGTTCTGACTTTTGTATTTCACAAAAAATTTTAGCATTCCCATTAATTTGGCGCTTTAAACCGCTAAACTACGCTATTTTTGTTATTCGATTCCTTTTTAAAAAATAGTAAAAAATATTTATGACAATTTTGCGAATTTAGTCATATAGACAAAAAGTCTGACATTTGACTTCTGCTAGATATGTATAATAAAATATTGACTTGTGTGAAAGCACCGTGGTTCGTAACCATCCCACGAAAAAATTGAGCTAAACTTACTTGCATTGAGTAATTTCATTAAAAATGAAAACCTAGCATTATCAACAGTTAACAACTTTTTGCACAAATTTAAGTTTGATTTAGTTGAGTTTAGTTTCTGTTTTGTTTTACACATTTTTTACACATTTAAAATTTATGACCACTCTATTTAGGGTGGTCATTTTCTTTTCCCTTTTTACTGATTTTTTGTATATAACACTTACTTTGTGAAGAATATATAGAGAAAGGAAGTGAAAAAAATGAAAAACAAAATGAGGAACGAAGATTCGAGTGGAGATCCATTTGCTACTGGAGGACTAGACACTAGGAGAGATCCAACTGATTATACTTCTCCTACCCATGATAGCAGAGACGACGATTCAGTTGACCCTCCAGTTAGTACAACTGGAGGTTTTGGACCTAGTACTGGACCTAATGAATGGGGAACTTACGAAGGCGATATGCCTCCACCAAGAAATGGAGGCGGTAGTACCCCTACTCGCCGTCCACAAGGTGAACGTAGACCAACCCCCAGAAATTAAGAATTATTAACCTTCTCATTAATGACCACTCCGAAAAAGAGTGGTCATTATCTTTTTTATATAGCCTCGCCTACTTGCTTTAAAATTTGTAGGAATAGTGGACTGAGGTTTATCAAAACATATCCTAGCCTGCATTCATAATCATTGACCAAGCTTTTTCAGAATTACCCAGCATAAAAAAGAAACATGCACCAACCATGATGACGCTGGCTATCGGAAAACTAATCGCAACTAATATCTGTACAACTGGATCTAATGCAGTAGCTAATATCTCTAGTGACTTATCAGCAATAATTCCTACAGGCTGCGCTACTGCATTAACAGGTACAACAGAAGGTATTTGCGCTACAACAGGCTCAATTATTGGCTGTGGAATTTGTGCATTTACAGGAAGAAGTGAGGGAGAATAAGATGCTTTGAAATTGTTATACATAAATAACCCAGCTCCAATAGCTGTTATGCTAGGTACTGCACTAGCTATTGCCACATGTTTTAACGTTGCGTACTTTTAGTTCAGTTAACTTCGTTTTCCATAACTCCTTTAAATTACTGAGAATACTTCCTTGCCACTCTAACGCTTTTAGTTCATCAAATGTAACTCGCTTTCTACGATTATTTAAACCGTCTTGTAGGACATTTATTTTAGCTAAGTAATCCTCGAAACAACGACCTAGAGGAATTTTGTATTTATATTCCCATCCCCAATCACACTTTTTCTTTTTTACTAATTGAGTTGTTAATGTGTTTTTTCCATCACGAACATTTAGCCCTGCAAGTGACATAATCCGTTGAACCTTACCACTTTCATTTGCTGCCATACCCTTTTGTTTTGAGTATGCTTTTAAAGCAATCTCACCCATCAAACCAGTAGTAATTATTTCGAAAAGCAATCTCCCATCCTTTCTAAAAATAATGAGTGCCACGGTTCTCTTACATTAGTAAGAGTTGCTCGTATCTGTTATTTTAAAAACATTATTCAAACCGTTGATATTAAAGGATTTTACATGTAACAAATAGAAGTTATAGAGTAGTATTTAAGTAGTTAGTTCGTGTGTTATCGCATCTGTTAGTCAAATATTACGCTAATCGGAAGATAAATATTCCGCTAATCGGAAGTTTTATTTTTGAGGAGTGATTACTTTTGGAAATCGAAGTTAAACTAAAACAGCTTTTGTCTGAAAGAAATATGAAACAAGTTGAACTTTCAAATTTAACAGGACTTACTCAACGTACCATTTCAGAGCTTACAAATAATCAAATTGAACGCTTACCAAAAAGTACATTATGTAAAATTGCAGAAGCATTAGAAATCGAAGATATACGACAATTAATTGATTTTAAAAAATAACTTAAAGAACAGACGACAAATAATGTTGTCTGTTTTTTTGTATACTTTCATTGGATTGTTTCCTAAAATGGTAATATCAAGGGAGGTTTTATGTGTGAAGAAATTATTTTATATAGGAGCTATGTCAGCATTACTACTAGCTGCTTGTGGCGAAGACGAGGCAAAGCCTAAAGAGGAAAAACCTGTTGTTGCTCAAGTAAAAGAAACAGAGGAAAAGAAAGAGCCTGCAACGGTCACAATTGAACAATATGAATCTAATTTTGTTGATGCATTTAACATAGTTAAAGGTGATTCAAATATTGCACTTGGCAAGATGGAAAAATTAGATAACGGAAGATACAGTTTAATTTTAAATTCGGATATTATGCTTTTTGCAGACGTAAATAAAAAGGGCGAAGTAACTACGGTTAATCTGGCTGCTATGTCTAGTGCGGTTGATAATTATAATGTTTTACTAAAATCAGCATTCCAAGCTTTAATAAAAAGCGTAGATGAAAGTATCACAGATACACAACAATTAGTAATATTTGATAAACTCGGCATCACTGGTGATGAAAAGATGTTAGATCATACAGATACTTATAAATTCAATGATATTCTTTTTGCTTATAGAGCAAAAAATGAGGAAGGTACTTTAACTTTCCAAGCAAAACTAAATTAAGGTTTAATGGTCACTCAAATGAGTGGCTTTTTATTTATATAAAAAAACAGGTCTTATTCAAGTACCTGTTCATCACTTATATGGCTCATTAATAATTTTTCTACTTGCGTTTTTAGTGCCATATTTGCATATCGGAGAACCACATCATTTCCTGCTGTAGCTATATGCACGTCACTAAAATACTCGTCTATCTTTTCTACTTTTACTAATCTTATTTTGTCTTTTGCCAATAACCTTTTTGAATTGTAGTAATCATGGGTTATGTCTTTTAATAACTTATCAAGGATTGATAAATAAACTTTACTCATTTTCAAATTTTCAATTACAAGGAAATCACGTTGTAATGATTGAATTGCCATTTCTAGAATTAAATATTTATGAAATAGCCGCCTTTGTTCAGGTTTCAGCATACAACTTCATCCCCTCGATAAGAACATTTGTTTGTATTATTTTAGAACATTTGTTTGTATTTTGACAAGTATTAATTTGTGGAAATAAAAAAAGCCTAGGCACTTAATAGTACCTAGGCTTAGTCTTAGTTATTACAGTATTTATCATAGTACCGTTTGAGCATTGTAGCCATCTGTTGTCTTGTTAATGCCCCTGTCGGATTCATATTTTTGCCATCGCCTTTTATAATCCCTTCTCTAATTGCCCAATCCCATGCATCTTTATGAGTAGCAGCTACATTTGAATCAGATTGTAGATCAACCTTTCCCTCAACTAATTTTCGTAAATTCTCCATCTCTTTTTTCAATTCCTTATATTGATCCATTGTTAATCCCTCCTCGTTTGCATTAACTACATTGGTAAACCAAGACAACGGCTTATTACTGTTTAGTATGTTTAAATCTACATTCCCTTTAATACCTTGAACACTTCCTTTGTCTGTGAATTGCCATAAGTCACAAGGGAAATCAGGTTTCTTTCCTAGTGCGCTTGTACCGCTATAACGTGGAATCCATAAAAAATCATAATTTTTCACCGTGTCCATCTTGTAAGGCTTGTAAAAATGGTGTCCTGTATATAAACCAACTTTAACGCCTTTTATTTTCAAATAATCAATGAACGCTTGTGTTCCTTTCACTATATTTTGTATACTCGCACCGAAACTTTCTTCAACATCTACAACATAAAACAACGGCTTGTACCCTTGCGCTCTGTTGTAGAAATCTTTTGCTTGCGTCAATGCCTCTGTTTCATTTCGGAAAGTTACATAAATGTATACTCCAAACGGCACTTTATACTTTTTACATTCTTCAATATTCCTTATATATTTACGGTCAATTGTATTTGTCCCATACTGAGTGCGGATAATAGCCAAGTCAACCTCTTTGCTTGCTTTAGACCAATCAATATCACCTTGGTGGTGCGAAACGTCTATAATCTTACTCATTTAGTGTCATCCTTTCTAGGATCATCATTATCATTTTGTAATTGCTTGAACGCATTTGCTAAAAACTTAGGAACTTTAATACCCAGCTTTCCTAGGTTCTCAATCATGCTTATTCCTTCCATCCCAATTAGAAAGAGGATCATTGCATTACGCATTAAATTTCCACTCTCTGTTGCTGAGTCAAGTTGTACTGCTGCAATGACCATCAACCCCATTGCTGTCTTTTTGAGTAATCCTACAAACATCTTTTTGCTATCAGTGTTTTTAACAACTAAACTGACCATAAAACCTAATGAATAGTCGATAACCATAAATATAACCAACGCTTTAACCAAATGGTCAATACCACCCATTAAGTAAGCTATCCACGCCATTGATCCGCCAATAAATGACGTATATAAAGTATCTGTTTTCATATAACACTTCCTTTTTTCATAATAAAAGCCCTCCACAATTATCTGCGGAAGGCATGTTTGGCATAAAAAATAACGCTAGGCTTATGCCTGCGTTTTCTGTGCGTCCATATCAGTGAATAGTTGTGTGTATTCATCATCTTTCAATTGATTATTAGCATAAAAGACATTCACCTTATTCACCATTGCGTCATACTCATATCGCTTACGGTCAATTAAATATTTACATAATTCATATACTGACATTTTATATTCCTCCTAATCCTAGTTCTGCTCTTGAAACCAAATACTCAGTGTTAAGTAAAATTTGTGCTTGTATTTCCCCTACGGATAATTCAGGTGGCTTGGTTTCTGTTGGTTGTTCTATAGGTGGTTCAATATCAGGCGGTTCAGTTCCCTCTGGATATGGCTTGTAATATAGTTCACCATTATCGTCCATCATCAGAATACCTTCGCCTTGTGGTAGCTCTGGGAACTCTTTAATATCTTTTAATAGAGACTGTGGAATCCCTTCCTTTACATAAAATACAACGCATGTCTTATCCTCGTTAACATAAATCCACACCATAATTATGCCTCCATCCATGATTCTATAACGTTTGTCAATTGCAATTTCATCATTTGTTGTTCATCTTTTTTAAGATATAACTCACCCTTACTGAATATAGCATCACCACTTAATCTGAATGCTCTAAGTGGACTTGCCCAACTAGAATTAGTTGGTGGTTGGAAGCGTGTTGGCACTTTTATAGTATTTACAGCATACGTACCATCACCTCTTAGATCAAATCTGTACATGTTCTCATACGAATTACCATTAAGCATAATTCGCCCAACACCATCATTAGTGGACTGAGTATATAGGGTGGATAAATCGTCATAATCGTAAATCGGATAAGGACCGAAGCTGCCAACGAATAACTGTTGATACTCTCTCATTAGATCAAGTCGCATAACCATTAAAGTACCGTTTACTCCCCACTGCACTATCATAAAATTAATATCCATCTTTTTATAAATCTTCGAGAAGGACGCATCCCCATTAGGAGCCGCGGTTGTGTTAGTATATTGACTCACTACTGTAAGCGCTTTGGTACTTTTATTGTATGATAATTTTCTCATTGTCCAAGATGATGTATGAGCGACATAAATGTCATATATATACTCTCCATCTGTGAATACGCCCCTTCCTCGAAAATCTCCTGGGAAGCCTGATTGAGTATTACCAGTATATCCTGTTGGAACCCCCGACGCATCATATATTATTTCATATGCCGCAGTAAATCTCCACGCAGTTTGGGTGGTGAAGAATACACCATTTAAGCACGGTATTTGATAGCCCGAAGTTAGCAATGAGTCCAAAGCCCAACTCGTGTACGAACCAGTACCAGTTATACTTTTAATAAATTGACATGTATTTTTATCAAATACTGCAAGTGCTGTAAAGTTATTATTGTCACGACATCTAATGTATACATATTTATCATCGACAAGATAATTATCACCTTGTGTCGTTACTAATTTGACATCATTAAAGTTTGGCAAGTATACACAATTGATTATTTTATGTGTTGTTAAGTCATAGAAAGCGATGTACGGACCGTTCATACTCATAAATATACTGCCGTTTATCTGATGTTTAATAGCACTCAGTATACTGAGATATTGCGCTACTGATGGATATTTGGTAACATACTCAGCGTTTAAATCTTCATAGAAGTTAGCAGGTTGACCATTTCCAACAGCCGTTGCAAATACAAATGAGTCCTCCATCTTAGCTTTATACATTTTACCGTTTGATCCAGCGATCTTACCACCAGTGTTAATGATGTTTGTTTGCATGTTCTGAACTTGCTCATATGTCGGAAGGTTAATAACATTTCCTGTGGATTGTCCCTTTTCCGAATATACAAAAGCAGCTGCCTTTAATTCCGGATTCCGTTGCAAACCGTATTTATAGACTTTATTAGCCTCTGTATCAAAGTATTCATGTGGCATAGAAGCTGTTAAATGATTGTCAATTTGCAGTTGTAAATTACCAGCAGCGTTTGAGTCTAAAATATCTTTAATAGTTGCGAACCAAGTGTCAAATTCATTTTTACGACCATTTAGCCACGTATAATAAAGCTGTTCTTCTGCTTGTCGCCACGCTTCAAAACCTTTCTCCTGTGCGTCTATCCAATTTTCCAATGCTGTAGTAACATCTGTTTGCCACGTTAAAAACTCTTGTGCTTTTGTAACAGAATAATCATTAAACCATTGCTGATATTGATTAAATATTGTAGTGGTATCAACTTGATTTACAACACCATGCATAAGACCACACAGGTTGTTATTTAAACGAGTATCTGTAATAGCAGCTTGATTGATAGTTAATGCTCCTTTAGCTATATATACATCCGCTAGGGCTAATTCATAGGCGTCTGCATCTCGTTTTAGTGTAGGAGCTATAGGCGAAGCTGATAGAGCGCCTTTTTTTACTTCTACACTCATTTTACGTTGGACAAAATCTAATCTTATAACAATGCGATCAATTCGATTGAGTGTTGTGTCCCCAACAGAAAGTGGCAAAGTGTAATTATCATCATTGATTAAATAATATCCATTAACCCATGCTTTTCCTGCTCGAACAGTTACACTCATTGAGTCTCCATTTGCATAAATTTGGAGGCAATCAGATGGCTTTACAAAAATACCGTTGCCAATAAACGTTGCAAAATACTGTGCGAAATCCTCCGCTTTATATCGTCTATCCCCATTAATAGAGTTAAACATCCCAAATCTAATCATTTATTTCACCATCCTTTTTATTGCTTGCGGTAGAGTCGGAACAGACTTACCTACTGATACATATATTGATTTTCCATCTTCCTGAAAAACTTCGTCTGCCTGCATCACACGACTATTCATTAAAATTCCTAATTCATCATCTTTAATTGTAATTAAATCACCTAAGAAGAAATCCTCATTGAATTTTGTGTTCTCTTTGGTCACGTCCAACTCACAATCAAAGCCAATGAACTCCGTATATTCTGCTTTTTTTTCTTCGCCCTTCGCCACTAGAAGGGCATTATACTCTCCTGTAGGAATCGGCACTTGCTCTCCACCAGCATCCCTTGTATCCGAAATTTCCCTTGCATCAATAAAAATTTCTCGTCTATTAAGACCTATAAAGGAACTCCCTATTGTAGCCATTTTACGTGCTGTTCCATCTCCTGCACCGCCAATTAAAGCTGTTGTTTTTAAATCATTGTCAGCATCCTCATACGTTCTTTTAAGCAAGTTACTCCGATTTTTAGATAAGATAATTCGAGGATTTGTACTTTGATTTATTGTCCTGTCTACCCCTTCATAGAAATCATATTCGAGCTTACGACCATCAAATAAAGAACGCATTCCAATTTCATGAGTAGTACATAGATTTTCACATACTTCATACACCTGTTTATATGAAATTTGCTGTTGAATAGCTTTACCAATATTTTTTATTACTGCTAATTGTACTTGTGGAATTTTACGAGCAGGATCAGTTGGACTTATCATGCTTTCAATAATACTTTGCCTCATTATTTTCTCGGGTGTATCATTAAAATCGTATTGTTTCCACAGGATACGTCTGTCTGTCCAACGTGTCAGAGAAAAGCATTTGATTACTAGTTGATCCACTCCACTACTATCATCGAATTGACGATAATAAATAAACATAGCTTCGTTATCATCTTGTCGATGAATGATATTCCCTTTTTTCAATATCTCAATGTTTTTCATTGTTACATCAACATGTAACTCAGCTTCGGCAAATGGACCATATTTTTTCCTCCACAACAGATAAGAAAACTTGCCAATGTACCCAAGCTTTTGGAAATTCTCGTTGTATACAAATAGCATGACTACACCCCCACGAATTGAGGTACGAAGTAGATATTCACCTCTAAATTAGTTACAAATTCTGCTGCATCATAACGAATCAAATTATCTCCAACATCAACACTCAATTGAATATCGGAGTCGTAGGAAAGGTAATTAAAATAATTTATCTCTAATCCATTCCGTTCTAAAATGACATACTCATTACCCTTTCTTGTATTGACTGTTACAACATCTCCACCTTGTAAAGTACCTTCGATTTTGACAATCCTACCTGTATCAACTACCTCGATGTAAGGGTCGACTACACTTCCTATCGCTTTAAACTGGATACGCAAAGGAGAAGCAGTGTCACTATCATTAAAGATATTGACCACATTATTCGGCTCACGATAACCCATTTCAATACCGTCTCCATCCGCATCTATTTCAAGCTCAAATTCAAATGCTGCTACCCACATTGCAATTTCATACTTCTGTTCTTCTGTATACCACCAAGGATTTGGGCATAGAAAAGAAATCATGAATTCAGGAATGTCGTGCCTACTGACTACAGGCGTCTTCTCAACTTTGCAATCAATATAACGAACAATATCTCCATTGGTATATTTCAGCGTAAATTGATGTTTTGGATTAAAGAAACGAATGATCTTTGGTCTGTTAATTTCTTTATCCAATCGAATACGACCCTCGATAACAATATTTCTTTCCCTCACACTTGAACCTTTTACATTTGTACCATCTTCGTTGTAATTCTTTACATTGTAAAATTCATTTTCTAATGCCTCTAATCCCTCAGCAGCATCCAAATAAAAAGGGCTAGACACTGAAATTTCAAATGTCTGCCCTCGATGATTATCGAATATTAACTTCTCGCTTCTTTGAAAAGATTCAATCATGTGCTAGCCTCCTTTTAAAACTGCAATCCCATTTCTTTTAAAGCATTTTTAGCAAGTCTAGCTGTTTCGTATGGATCAAGTGGTTTCGGACTTGTAAAGGTCATGTGGTAATGATTTTCTGTTGTGGTCGTGGTTGTTGTGGAAGGTGCTGCTATTTGCTCCAAATCTGCTTTATTTGAAACTGACTTTTCAGCACTACTTGCTAATGATCCATACACACTATTCATAGCACGTTGTAACCTACCACTTGATTTTTCCATACCCTTTATCAAGCCTTCATTGATATTAACACCAAAGCCCATCGTTACCCTTGAAGGAGAATGTATTTCTAATGCAGCAGCAATTGTTTTAGCAATGTTATCAGCGATTTCTCTTGCCTTTGCATATAAAGCTTCTGCTGTAGATGACAGACCTTCTAAAAGCCCATTTCCTGCATCTACACCTATTTGTTTTAAGGAAGAAAGCTCTGACTTAGTACCTTGAGTAACAGCTTTTATTTTAGTTTGCCATTCTAAATTTAATTTCGAAAGTTCGTCATTAGCTACTTTTCTCATTTCATCAATTTTTGTTTGAGTATCAGTTTTCATTCCCAATAACTCTTTTTCGGCTTGTTCTCTAGCAAGCTGAGATTTTTCTTGATAAAGTGTACTATATTGTGTTAGCTGTTCATCCGTTAATTGATTTAATGCTACAAGTTCAGGTAGTGCTTTAACACCTAAAGATGACAGTTCCTCCATCAATTCTTTATCCACACCACGGCTTGAAAGCTTTTCAAATTCAGTCTGCCATTGTTTGAATCCATCTACCTGTGCTTGTAAATTAGTCATTAATTCAAGCCCTGTTCGATTCAATTCAATTTTAAATTCATCAAACGTACCAGCAAAGGATTTCAAAGCCTGTTCCCGACTTTTCAAAGCATCATTATATTTTCTTGTTTCCTCTTCTTCTTGTTTAATAAGATTTTCGCTAATCGTTTTCATTTTTGATTGATACTCTGAATTAATTGAGACAATTTGTTTGTTAATATCTTCAACAGCTTTTTGATATTCCTTTTGAGCTGTAATACGTTCTCTTGAACCTTCTGCAAAGAGTTCAATTGATTGCTCCCAAATTGCTGCTTCTTGTACTAATGATAATTCATCTAATGACTTTTTATCAGCAATGTAATTTTTAATTACTTCTAAATATTCTTTTTCTGATTTCTCTACTAAAGCTTTATATTTTTTCTGAAATTCAATTTCTGATTTCATTTTCGAATCTTTGTAAGAAGCCTCTAGTAAAGCTATTTCTTGAAGTTCTTGTTTAGTTAATTTTCGTTTCTTTTTAGCAGCGTTATTTTGGATTTTGTAAATTTTATCTAACGCCTTATCATTCTTGTCCTCATTTTTCTGGTTGAAGTCATCTAATAAATTCGTGTATTCCTCTTGATAAGCCTTTGATACAGCAAGGATACCGTCACCAATGTTCTCCATAGCTTGATTAACTTTAGGACTCGATTCATCCAAACCGATGACCATACCTTCGCCTGTCCACAATCCGATTTGTTTGAATACCCTTGAAGGTGAATGAATGCCAAGTAATTTTTTAGCTGTATTGACCACACCATCCACAACACCAGTTATTGATTCGATTGCATTGGCTGTCATGGCAGAAATACCTTTGATAAGACCGTTAATTATATCTTTACCGATGGAAGTGAATTCTTCTGGTAATGACTTAACTTTATTAATAAGTCCATCCTTAATTTCATTCATTTTATTTAGGACATTATTTTTCATATTAGAAATGATGTTAACGAAGTTCGTTCCCAAATTCTTCACAAAATTAATGACCGAACTTACCATGTTGGAGATAGTATTAATTGAATTAGTAACCATGTTTTTAAAGAAGTTCAGTACAGCAGAAGAAAAATTCGATACTGTGGTTGAAGCTTTAGTTCCCATCGAAGTAAAGAAGCTAACAATATTGTCCCACATGCCTTTTAATAGGTTTACACCTGTTTTAGCAAGATTAGTTACGATTGTTTTTATGCCACCAAAAAATGATAGAGTCATCCAGCCTACAATTAAATCAATTGCTCCACTAAATATCTGTTTAACGCCTTCCCACATTTTTGAGAAGTCACCTGTGAATAAACCTGTGAATACTTTAATTGCCCCCATAATGACGTTTAAAGCACCATCTATTACCTGTTTAATTGCATTCCACACTGTTTCAATAATGAACTTCACGACTGGCATCACAAACTCAATAACAGCTTTTATTCCATTAAAGACATTTTGCACAGCCTGCAAAATTTGACTACCGTTTTCATCCCAAAATTGCTTTATTTGAGCAACTTTTTCTCCAATAAAAGAAGCCACTGTTTCAAATACAGTGACTGCAACATCCCTTATTGCCTGAAAGACATTATTCACATTTTCTCTGAATGTCTCAGAATTTTGATATGCAGCCACAAGTGCGACACCTAAACCTACGATTGCTGCTACCACTAGACCAATTGGAGAAGCAATAGCACCAATTATTGCAGCTAAAGCAGGGATTGCGGTGACTAGTCCTCCAACTGCTGGCATTAATGCAACAAATACTCCTACTAAAATGCCAATTACCGAAACAATTGCTACTATTGCAGCACTCAATGCAGCATTATTTGATACCCATTCTGCTATTTTAGCAATGAAGTTTGCAACAACCTCTAAAGCTGGTCTTAATGCTTCCTGAATTTTATTTCCTGCATCACTAATCTTCACTAATGGATCAGCATTTGTTTTATTAATGGCATCATTCAACAAGTTTTGATTTTCAATAGTTTTATCTTGAGCTGTATCCACACCATTAAAAACAGCTAACATATTAGCGCCTTGATCTTCCCACTTTGTTTTAAATATTTCTGTAGCTAGAGCATTTCTCAAAGAACTGTCTTCAACGCCATCTAACCAAGTGACCATTTCGGACATGGCTTTCGAACCTTCTTTGCCTCCATCTGCAACTGCTTTACCCCACTCTTGCATTTTACTCACAGATACATCTGTACCAGCTAATAAATCTGCTAAGGCTTTTGGAACTTCGTCTCCAAATGATGCCATATTTATACGTGCTTCTTTTACTCCATCATTAAGATTATCTATATTCCAAGTTTTCGTATCAATTCCTGCTTCAAATATCGCCTGTACCTCTTGAGCTGAAAATCCTGCATCCGCCATTTGTTGTCCGTATTCGGCTATTGTGTCAATTTGTTCAGGAGGGAATCCAGCTTTTAGCAGAGAATTCGTTAGTGCCAAAGCCTCTTCGTTACTTATAAATAATGCTGCACCAATTTCATTAACTTCCTGAACTAATTCAATTAAATCAACGCCATTGTATGCATTCGCAACTACCCCTGCACCTTTCGCTATAGCTGCATTAGCCTCGTCCGATGCATCTTTATTTAAAGCCCACTGTCTTCTAACTGCTTCAAGAGCTTCTTCGCCATCTAACCCATATGCCTCTAATGTTTTAACTGCTTCTCTTACAGAAGCTACACTTTCCTCAGGGACATCAAAAGAAATACCAATTTTAGTATTGAAACTCGATACGTCTAACGCTTTTTCTAAAACTCCTGCAATTCCACCACCAGCAGCCAATCCAGCTACAACACCAGCCAAATCCTGTCCAAATCCATTAACTGCATCACCAGCTTGATTTGCTTCCTCAGTAATCCTTGCAAAATCTTGTCTGACTTGATTTAGATTTGCCCCATTACCAGCATTTCGAAGCGCTTCACGCATTTGGTCTATATCTGCACTTGCTCCTAGCGCATGGCGACCCATCATTTGTAATGCACGATTCATTTGATCCGCTGTTGCTGAACCATCACGAATCGCACTAGTTAAACGTGATCCTAATACATCAGCAAAATGATTTACATCAGTACTTGTAGCTGCAAAGAACGTTTGTAATTCATTAGTGTTTCGTGCTAGTCTATCTTGTTCTGCTGCTGTATCAGCCATTTGACTGTTGAATCTGCTTAACTGAGCTTCTGTTGTTGCTAACTCCCTCTGAAAAGCTCTGTATTGCTCTGCCCCTATTTCACCACGTTGAAATTGAGCTTCAACCTGTGATTGAGCCGTTTTTAGAACATCTAACTTTTCGCTTGTCCGTTGAATTTGTTCAGCCAAGAGTTGTTGTTTTTGTGCAATTAATTCGGTATTGCTAGGATCTAATTTTAAAGCACGCTCCACTTCTTTTAACTCACTACTAACCTTATTGCTTTCTTTATTAACATCTTTTAAAGCATCTGTTAGACCTCTTGTATCGCCACCAATTTCAATTGTAATTCCTTGTATTCGACCACTAGCCATTCATTTCACCTACCTCCTATCTTGGAACAAATAAAAACACCTGCCCAAAAAGGCAAGTGTTAGAATGAATCAAAATCATCTTGTGTCGCTTTACGAGATTTCGTTTCTTTTTTATTTGGATTTTTCGTTTCTAAATACTCGTCAATGTAGTCTAAACACATACCAAAAGTCATTGTTTCTAAATCATCATGCGAAAGATTACATTCTCTACACAACACTAAAAATTGTTCGGTACTTATCTGACGACCCGAATCAGCAGTACTGCTATTCGTTACTTTTTTTTAGAAGCAATAGTCTTTTCTAGTAACGTCTGTAATGGTTCGATAATATCCAAAATCGGAAATTCCTCAAATGACTCCAACCATTTCAAAGGTTCAGGAATTTCATTATTTGCTGTTTTTGCGAACACCCAAGCAATATCGAAAAACATGTTGAAATCAACGTGTTCACGTATCCATTGGATTTTTTCACTTTGATCCATTTCATCAAAACTCTTATCAGCAACACCCATACTTAAAATATCTTTTAACAAATCACGTTGAAATTGCATCATATAGCGTTTTGCAACTGCACCATTAGATTTAAACGGTACATCTTTTCCATCAATAGATAGTGTAATTTCCATTAGTTATCCCCCTCTTACGCACCCTCAACAGTTGTACTTTTTTGGTATACCTTTTTGAACCAATTATTGTAGATTTCATCTTTTGTTGTTGATGTTGTTTTTGTTTTTACCATCAATTTGTCACCAATTTTTATAGGAGATGCAGTAAGTGTTAATTCGTTTGGCGCTACTTCTGTACCTTCTTCTTTTGTATTACCACTGATACTCGGACGATTAGCAGTACAATTGTATAGAATATGACGAGTCGCCTTTTGATCTCCTTCAAACTGGAATAACAACGCAAACGGCTTACCTTGTGCATTTGCCAATTCATTTAATACTCCATCCGTAGAATCAAGTTCCTCGCCTAATGCATCAATCGCAAATTGTTGTGGAATAAGCGCAATACTCAATGTAGCCTCATATCCTTGATTACTATTAACAACATAGTAGACCATGTTATCAGCGAAGAATTTTGTTGCCTCACCAATTGGCTCAGAAGTCATACTTACTGCACCCGGTATCGGAATCGGTGTTTCAAAAATAATCACATTGTTTTCTTCTGTATACGGAGCATAGTGGACATTACTTAATCCAAATTCAACCTTGTTTTCAGCAAAGAACTGAATATCTAAATCCATGATCGCTTTCCAATGAAACGGAATTTTAATTTTGTCAGTCAATTCTTTTTTAGTGTTTTTTTCATCATTTAATACGTTATACATATTTGTTCACACTCCCATTTTTAAATTAATGTGACTGAAAATATACATTGAAAAACCCCTTCCGATTCTATAAAAACGGTAGGGGATTGTTCGTATGGTATTTCATTGTCATTTAACATTTCTTTTATTTTCTTCTCTGCTGTAAAATCCTTTGTTTTTGTATATAGCTCAATATTTACAAGCGCACCTTCCATAAAAACTTTATTATCAGCATAAAAATTATTTGACCCATCATCTAAATAGCAAATGAATGGCGGTTCTTGGGCGCTTGAAAAATGCGAATAACGAGTAGGATATAAAGAATTTAATTCATGAGCTAGTTCTGATAGAGTCATTCACTAAGCCCCCTCCGTAATTCTTCTTTGAATTCACTAATCACTTTATCCTCCACTGGTGCTATATGCACTCTTGCAGCAACCCTACCACCATTCACCTTCGCATGTCCTTTTTCTAGCAAATGGGTTAATCTATAATGTTTTTTATTGTGGAGGACAAATTTCTTACCAACCTTTTTATAATCCCAACTAGCTGCGTATTTACCACCCATAGGTGATTTAGGTGAAGTCTCTTTCAATAACTCGACACCATCACTTGCTACTTTTTCTGCAATATCATCAACTGTTTCTTCTGTTTGACGAGCGTATGAAGCAAGGGTGCGATTTATTTCGGCAGCCAAAGATTCAATATTAATTGACACCTTTACGCACCTCGCAATACAACTCAATATCACCGTCATCACGTACAAATGTCCGATATATTGAATACCTCACACGGTCATATTCAACCTCTTTCTCGCCATCATATTCATCGTGGTCAATGATTAAGGTTAATTGTGCCTTTAACCCTGATTGCATTGTTACCGAAAATTCACGCTGGCTGATACTTACAGGCGCACAGTACACCAACTCAGGTGATGTGATTTCTATTTCTTGCAATAATTCATCAAGAATACTAGTTGAGGACATTAAAAAACACACATCGTCTTTTGATATGTGTTGACCATTTGCTTTTAATTGTTTAAGACTTGGCATCACTAGCACCAGCCTTTTGAATTACACGGTTATGAATACGGAATTTCAAATTCCTAGGAAGCCCTACATCTTCTTGGCGTTTTCGGTAGTTCCACACAGCATAATCAACAATAAGTTTAGTATCTTCTACACTAGTAGCATCAGCCATACCAACGCCCATTTTTTCTATTTCCTTCTTAGCCGTTTCCAACGCATTAATAAAATAGGCATCACGTAAATTATGTGTAATACTCAAATCCAACTTCAATAACTGCAAACAGTTAGTAAGCAAGATTTCGTCCATTATTCCCCACCGTCCTCATTAACTACTTCAATTAGTGGTACGCCTATTTTATTATCGTTTGAAGACAATTCATCAATGCGTGCCTTTGCAGTACGCCCTTTACGTGGATATTTATCACCTATCCTATAAATATGGTCATTGTCTTGTAAGTCACGAAACATATAGATAACTTTATATTTTGCCACTCATATCATCCTTTCAAATGTTATGCTCCTGCTACCCCTCCTTTATCTTTTATAGTAACTAATACAAATGCATCTACATTAGTTGGCTTACCATCGTAACGTCCTTTTCCACGGAAAGCTGTTTGATCTTCAACAAACTTTACATGTTCCGAATTATCAATAGTAATTGATTCACGCTCAATAAGTGTGTACTTATCGAATTCCCCAAACAAGACTTGATCCACAGCCAAACTATTGTTAAATACAACTGGTAAGCCTAATAAATCAGGTTGCTTTAAGTTAGGTAATTTCCCTACAACATTACCTTCCGCATTCACCTGTATTGAAAATTCAAGGAAACGATTATAGTAAGTGGAGCGTTTCATTACAGCAGCAATTTCCCCTACAGTATCTTCACCAGTATCAATTAACCCAATATGTTTAACAGTATTTTTTATTAATTTTTCATCTGCAACTGCTTCTACTTTATGTCCCGCTTTTAAAGAAGGCACGATTCCTGTAGGTTGTTTATTTGCTGCACCAGTACCACTTACAATGGCAATGTCTAAAGCTTTCGCAATTGCTCTTGCAATTTTCTTTGTAACATAATCATCCAGATTAACAATAGAATCATTAAGTAACGAATTATCTACAAATGTTACTTTACCTACTTTGAAACCATCGAAATCAATCTTTGTAATCGTTCCTACATCACCTGTAGGGATTGATGCAGTTTGTTCCATCCAAGTAGCTGCTGTTGTATCCGTATCCACCAAAATACGAGTAGTACCTTTAATAGCAACCTTATCCACTAATGGATATAGTGTTGTGAAATCACCCATAATGTCCATAATTCGATTTACTACTACTTCTGGGATAGCCAACTCCCCACCTGTTACAGCACGAAGGTTCTTGAATTGTTCATAGAACTCCTTTACCTCACTACGTTCGTAGTATTCGCCTGTTTTTAATAATTCTCGTACTTGTAAACGATTCATACTCTCTTCACCTCTTGTTTGATTTGGTAACTTTTTCGAACGTTGTTGATTGCTTGGAGCATTTGAATTCAACTGCTCCAATTCTGTTTCTAGCGTTTTTATTTCATCTTCTAAAACAGATTTTTTATTAGTAACTTCTTCTTTATCACTGTCCAACTTGTCAATTTGAGATTCCACGGTAGAAATTTCTTCCTCAGTTTTTGCTTCTTCCAACGCTGTAACTAGTTCCGCACTCCGATTCTGAAATTCTTCCTCACGTAACATTAAATCCACTAATGTTGATTTTCGTTGTTCAATTTTCTTACTAATCATTAATTGTTTTAAAGTCATCTTTGTAGCCTCGCTTTCAATTCTTGTTTTCTTTGTTCAAATTTCCGCTCTTGCATTTGTTCAAATTGAGCATGTCTAGCTTGAACACTTGTTTCTTCATAAGCTGGGAACGTTACAACAGAAACTTCATGTAAATCAGCCTTATTAATTGTCCATTTAACTTTTCCATCATCTGACCACTCTGTAGATTCATCAATGATGTTAAATCCAAATGAACATTGATCTACATCTCCACGCTTTACACGTTCATATAAATTCATTGCGTCTGTATCTTTAGGATTCAGGCGTATTTTTCCCCATAGCCCCCTAGAATCTATTTTCAATTCCAGTGTTCCTGATTTATTTCGACCAAGTACAAGAGCTGAGTCATGATTAATTAACGCCCTAATATCGTTGCTTAAAGTATCATCAAATGCTGTTGGTGCGATTACTTCAAAAGCACCTTTCCAAAGCTCCGTTTCTTTTCCAAAGACAGCAAAATAGCCCTCTATAATGAACTCATTTTCTTGCTCATTACGAGTCTGCAACTCACTTACCGCACTTCTAATTTGAATTACATTCCCTCGATCTTTATTCATTCTTATCACCCCCTTGTACCAATTTCTTTTGAAGTCCTATTGTGTCTGCTGGAATGTAATTTTCAAGCATCACCAGTTCATTTAAGCCCTTCAATGGTGATTGTCCTATTTTGTCTCGAACTTCGTTACCTGTAGCTAATCCTTTTACATATAGATCACTATAAACTGCTGTAATTTCTGTAATAGAGTATGCATACAAGCTATGAGGATTAAGTTTAAAATACCAACTCGGCTGATATAAAAGCCCTTTTGTTAATACTTGTTCGATCCCTTTTGCAATTGGAAGGATTGTAGTATCAATAAAATTGTTATATTCATCTTTATTAAATTGTCCAATCCCCATGAAAAAAGCTGGCACTCCAATGAGTCCAGCAACAGTTTTTTTATCCAATTCCACCGCTTCATTAATCGCTAAATCATTTAAAGTCAAAGGTTTAATTTGTTCAACTTTCACTAAATCAGCAGGAATTACCCAAGGCATCCCAGTGTCCGTGTCGGACACATATTTTTTAAGAATCTGTTCTCTACCTTCATCATAAGTTAATTCCTCCGTTAAAGCGTCCACAGCAATGATTAGTGGAGGTTTCCACTTGTCACTCATAAAGTTCTTCTTTGTATGAGATGCTTGTTTTAAATTGTGTACTAAGTCTTTCAAGACTACTTGTAGACCCTTCCCCTTCCATGGATATTCAGGATCAGGATTAAAAACAAAATGAAGTACTTCATCATAATTAAAGACTTGAGAGCCGTAACGAATTGAATAACCGTTATTCGTCTCCAATAAACTCACTTTTGATGGTTGTAATGGTATTAGCTCTGATACCTTTCCATCTTCAATAACAGGATAAACAACGCTATTGCCTCCTCCGTCAAGCAACATCGAATAAATAATGTTGTACATCCATGTTTTTCTAGTCATTAAAGAGTATGGATTTATATCAAGCTTTCTTGACAAGGCATTCTTAACCCTTACATCCCCATCATCTGTATTTTCCATTAGCTGTATGGTCATAGAAGAAACTAAATTAGCAATTTTATGAACCGCCGTTTGCACTTCGGGATTTTCGGAAAGCTTCGTATAACCATTGACTAATAAAGATGAATCTTGCCCTGACATAAATAATCCTATAGGACTGTCATTTGTTTCTGCTCTGATTTTCCTTTCACTTCTCGTAAATAAAAACCCCATTTAATCAACCCTCTCCTTTCTTAGTCGAACCAAAATTATACTCGTACCATAAAGCAAAGCACCAGTTACGATAAAGCCACAAGAAATAGAAAGCATAAAAAAACCTATCGAAAGAAACAAAACTCCGATAAGTAACATAATTTCTAAAATATTGTCTTGAATTAAATCCAATAAATCACCCTCCTATCCAAGCCGATATATCTGCCGATTTCGTCATATCTTCTAGCATCTGAATTGAAGCAAAAACCGTAGCATCAAATATGTCGATACGCTGTGTTTCCATTACTTTTTCGTATTGAATCATGTCATCAGTCTTTTCAATAGCAGCAACATTTTGAGTGCAATATTCAAAAGCTTGCGAATGCAAGTAATAAAAATGACCATCTTTCGCTTTCTTTTCAATACGTCTAAAACCTTCTGATTTTTTGTAAAAGTATTGTGGTTGATCAATAACTTTAAATCCTGCTTGCTTCATAGCTAAGAAGAATTCACGACTAAATTTACGGTCAAATCCAACTTTTTTGATTTTAAAGCCCATCTTTTTCATCTTAATAAACCAATTCACAATATCAGAATGATTAACCGTTGCAGTATTACACATAGTTAGCCAACCATCATCTTTCCATCCAAACAACGGAATCCCATCTTCCTCCGCTTTCTCTGTTGCTGCTACAATTGGAAACCATGCATGTGTAATTGTTATATCGACACCTTGATAATTTCCGTATAACGCTCCTGCTGTAAGGTCATGCATCTTAGATAAGTCTGCGCCCCCATACCAAGTGATAGGTAACTTTGCTAATTCTTCGATAGTCCATTTGTATTTTTTATCAGATGTCTTAAATTCATCAATATTGAAGTACGCTTTAATAGCAGAAGTATAAATATTTAAGGACTTTGCCAAGAAGTCTTTTCGTTGTTGAGGATCATTTTGAGCCTGCAACGCATCACTTAACATATCCTGAGGTCGAATGGACACGCCATAAGCTGGATTAGCTTTTTCATGTTCAATAGGGCTAGTATAGTCCACATTGCCTTTTTCATCTTCATCCGCTTTTGCTATGAATACAAAATATTGCTCGTCTACTACCGTTCCATCTAATATTTTCTTACAATATTGTAATCGCTGATAACAAAAAGAAGACATATTATCACCTGCTGTTGTAATGCCAATCATCAGCTTATTGGTATATGCCTTCATTGCTTCTTTAATGATGTTATATTGTTTAGGCGTTTTATAGGCGTGCATTTCATCTGCAATGCCAATATTACAGTTTAAAGAGTCCTGTTTATCTGGATTGGCTGCTAAAGCTTGAATAAAAAGAGAACCATCTCCAAGATCACCAGAAATAGAATGCTCCTGATTATTATCTATAACTCGAAAGTTTTCCTTTTCTCCCATTTGACCAAGGTTGTAATTAATAAAATTAAAGCTTTCAAGAGCCTGCTTTAAAGCAGCAGCAACAATATACACCTTTGAACCTGACCGCCTATTTAATAAACCTAATGCCCATGCCAATGCAGCAGCAAAAGAAGTTTTAATATTTTTTCGAGGAATGTAAATAAAGGCTTCTTTGAAACGCCTAATTTCTGTACCTTTATGAAAAAAACCTAACAAGTTATACACTTGATATTTATGAAAAGGCTCTAATAGAAAAGATTTCCCTCTTAACGGTGTACCATCCAACATTTCGCCTTGTGCATGTACAAAAGTCTTTTCAATAATACCAATAACAAACTCAGCATCTTTTGGGCGAAATTCATAATCAGGATTTTCCAAATCCCTTAAAAACCTTTCGCATCCCTGAATTTGCTCTTTGTTTGCTAACTTTCTCCCTTCTGCTATTGATTTCGCATACTCCATTACAAGATTAAAATTTTTATATTTAACCGCCAAGACTGCTTAAAACCTCGGCTAATCCTGTTTTCTTTTTAGGAGCATTACTGCTTGGTTCATTTGATTTCGGATTCAGGCATAGACGATCAGAGTATGCGAGAATATCTTTCCTAAGTGATTCCAAGGTTGCAACAATTGGCGACTTTTTTGCACCTCCAGCAGCCGTATAACTTTCATATTCATATCCTTCTTCCTCAAACTTTTCAGTCAAAAGCAAGTATTGATGAACAATATCTGAATATGCGTCAATCAGGCGATTATACTGAGGTTTATGCACTCCAAGGTCTTTCATATCTTTGATTGTCCTTCGCTTAATTGTTTCTTTGCTTGGCACTTTCGACATGCCTTTCACCTCCTCAAAAAAAAATTTTCAAAACTTCGCTCTATTGGAAAAGGTCCTCCTCCTCGGTCCTCTGTTGCTTTGTAGAAATATTTCTAGGTAGGGGGGATACCTTTGTAACCCTTTCGCGCCAATATTCCCCCAATGTAGTGAGAACATTATTATTTCTATCATGCATTTTATCGTGACAAGTAGTACATAACGATAATAGATTCCACGATTCCAATCTCCATTGAGGATGTGTTTCTAATGGATTGCAATGATGCACTGTTGTAGCAGTTCGATTCCTACCGTACCGTTTACATTCTTGACATTCATAGCTATCACGCTTCAACACCTTAACCCTCTTATTTTTCCATATTTTTAATTTATAAAAGTTCATTCTTTATAACGTCCCATCACATTTAATAGTATTTGTTAATGTTATAGCCCTTTCTTCCAAAAGATATTTATAGACGAAGGACAAAAATAAAACCATCCATTATGTATGGATGGTTTTATCTTTATTAAAAGAATCTATTATAACTTTGATGGTTGGCATAGGAATCTCTTCAAGCGAGTATTGTCTATCCTTTTCATCCTTAATATCTCCTATATAGATTTGACGATTCCAATCCTTAAGTTTTGAGAAAAACGCCTCAAAAAAGGCAATGGATTCTTGTAATTTCTCTAGTTTACTCCTCATTAATACACTATTTATACGATCGAGAGATTGGTTGAACTCTTCTAGATATGGGTTTATTTCAAAAATATCTTCTTCCATATTAAGCAAATCTTTTTTTACCGGTCCCCATTCTGAATAGTTTTGTAGCAATCTATCTCTTGAGAAAAGGATCATTACTTTCTTATCAGAGATACTATTTGTTTCTGTATCAAAAGTAATTTGACTACTAATATGATCAATAGGCATTCCACAATGTTGGGAATAATTTCTTAGCTTATAAAAAAACCTATAAGCAAAATGGTCATCATATTCTTTTGAAGTTGCGCTTTTTAATATTTTATATTCTTCACTAGTATCATCAAATTTGCGTTTCAAAATGGTTTCCATATGGTGTACAAAAGATCTAGCCGAAGTCATATAATTAAGCAATCTCCGGTTCAAGTCCATCATTACGGCACGGGCTATACTCCTATCATCAGTATTGATGATTGAAATTGAATGCTCTTTTATTGCTTGTTGTAAATCATTGTAGTTAAGAGTAGTAATGAAATACAATGAAAAATCATCTTCTAAAGAATATATTTTTTCTATATGCATATTATATTGTTTTATTTCTTCAAGAGATAAATCCCTTATAAATTGTAATTCATCACTCTCATTTTTAATCACTAATTTTTTCATTATGAAGTCTCCCCTTTTTTTTACTGTATTGTTAATACTACGAAACTGGAGACTTAAAGTTTCAAATTATTTATTAAATCGGTTTTAAAAAAAGATTCAGTGGATTCACCTGATTCAACATAATAAAAAGCCACACCTTGTAAGGCGTGACTCTTGTAGCGTTGACGTTCCAGCAAACGTCTATTTAATTTATTTCCTGTTAGGGGTAACAGGACTTTTTGTATCAATTGGAAGACTCTTGATGTAAAGTAAATCCAATTATTCTACATTTACACTATACAATATTTAAAATACATTTAAAACGACATCTTTACGACACGGCTACAACTGCAAGCGCAAACCATCTGTGCCGAAAAAAAGAACCGACATCGCATGAACTGCTTCTTTCAAATCCCTTTGCGCTGTGCGTTCATGCACATTATGCAACTTTGCAATTTCAGCATAAGACTTTCTTTCATCATTTATATAAAAATGCAATAGCGTCACATATCTGCGCTCCGCTTCTGAACCCAAGTGTTTACAATCCATTTCGTAAACTTTAATCATGTTATCAATGAATCGCATCATAGCAAGTGTACGAGCTTCGCTTCTTTTTATGGATTCCAATGTAAGGTATTCTTTATCAGGAGTGATTATTTCCTCTTGCTCCCCATCTTCTAAATTCATGCTCTCCTTCATTTCATTACAGTACACTTTTAAATGACGATAATTTTTCAACAATATTCTTGTATTAAAAAGTCGTCTGTCTAACCGATTAGTTTTTTCTTCTTGTTGTAGCTCATTAAATTTTGCAATGGCTACTTCGGCTATTACTGCTATTTGTTCTTGTGCGATACTCATTAGCACACCTCCAATTATTATGATCTCTTTCCTCAATAAATGATTTTTTTAATGAGGTGTTGAGGTTTCCTGTCAATCACTTGGCTTTCGATTTTCGGTCTATCGAAGTTCAATTTATATAGCAGTCGTTTTTTTCTACTCTCCTTTTCTATTCTTTCAAAATCTAGATGGCGACCTATCACCCATTCTTTTAATTCGTTCCATAATTTCATAGCATTATCTACAATGACACCGAACCCTCTTGCCATGGCTTTTAAATTCTCTTTTAGTTGTTCTACACTCATACAGAGATGAGCAGCATGGTTAAATTCTTCTTCATGCTTTTGTATATGTTTATCTAGTAGCTCGTCTAAATCCCGTTCATTCATGGATTATCCCTCCGCTTCTAACTAATAAATTCAGAATCTAAAAATCCAACGATTCCAATACCATAGATTCTTACCGAATACAGTTCTTTCCCCATTCTATGGTCATATCCATAAAATTCGATAATTAGTGCCGTTTCAGAAATTGTGTAATCTTGCAATTGACTACAGACCATTTCATGAAGCGTTTTAATATTCTCAACTTCAACCTCTGTCTTTAGGCTTTCTTCCAACGTTCCTCTGTGGAATCTAAAATTAGGTATAGTAAGCACTCCTAAATTCCTTCTAAATGTTCAGCAAATCAATTGTAATTGACCACTTGAATCTGCAATTAAATCAGTGACATAATCCTCACTAAGAATGACTTCAAATATTGCCTCTAACTCTTGCACAACAATGCTGTTTCCTGCTAGTGCATATAATGTAGCACTTCGACAGTTCTCTTTTTGCGGAAATTCTTTTAGCATTAAATCAAAATCCTCGTCATCAAATCCCATCAATCTCCACCACTCTCGCTCTGTTGGGTATCTATAACGACCATCATCCATCTTAAACACACCAGCACTAGGACAACGATCTGGACGTTCAGTAATGGTATTGCAGACCTCAGTAATAGTTTTAACATATCTAAATTTTGTTTTATTAAGCTCAATATCCTCAGAACTTGCTAAATCTTCTAATCTTCTCAACATTGAAGGAGCATTAACAACATACTTTTCAATATTCTCAATTTCGTTATCATTTTGTTTGAAATCACTCATTGGTCTTAATGGTTTCTTTTTAACCTTATTAAAATCAAATGCTTCATTCCCTAAAATACTTATACAAAATACTCGCTCTCTCGTCTGAGGAATGCCTCTATCCATTGCATTTGATACCTGATATGAATTTGTATATCCCAATGATTCCATGTCACGCAAATACTCATTGAATATTGGTCGTTTCTTCTTAAACAAAGCCCCTCGCACATTTTCCCAAATAACAACTTTCGGTCGCCATTCCCCCATTTCACGAATGATCCTAATTGTTTCAAGCATTAATTTTGAACGACCTTTATCATCATTTAAGTTTGCTGCGCTATTATCTTGGCAAGGCGATCCATGCACTAAAATATCAGGCTTTAAGTTCCATCCTCTCACATCTTGCGGAGTGTACCTGAAAGGATTCATAGCGTTATATGCCTTTACTCTATTATCCTTCCACTCCACATAATCAATTGTATTAACTTTTATACCTATATTTTTTAATGCTTTAATATCAGCACCAATACCACCAAAAAGTGATAATAATTTAATCACCGCACCACTTCCTTTAAAAACACATTTTCCTCAAAATGTACAGTAACTTAACCTTCAATAATGACGATTAAATTTAGTCGATTGTTAGCCTACTGCCCTTCACTCCATTTATCACACGAATAAAATACTACAAATGGAGGTGAAAAAATGGATAGCTGTAGTAACTGTAATAAACGTTCCTGCTTGTGCGGAAGCCAAATAGGACCATTCAAAGCAGTGGACCTCTGTGGAATTACTGGCGGTATTCCTCCTGTAATACCAACAGCATGTAGTGGTCTATGCGAATACGGATATATATATAATCTAAGTCCTGAAACTGTCGCTGTAGAAGCAGATATTATTTTTGATTCAACAGGTATAGTTACACCGGGAATTACGCATGCTCCTGGAACCTCTCAAATTTTTGTTACTAGACCAGGAATCTACGAGGTTACTTTCATCGTATCAGGTGTTGAACCTAACCAATTCACACTATTTTTAAATGGTGCACCGGTGACGCAGGCAGTCTATGGTTCAGGAGCCGGTACTCAACAAAACACGGGTCAGGTAATAATTTCTATACCATCCGGCGGGTTTCTTACACTTAGGAACCACTCTTCTGCAGCAGCAGTAATCCTTCAAACATTGGCAGGAGGCACACAAACAAACGTAAATGCTTCTATTATCCTTAAAATGTTAAGTCCTATTATTTAGAGATATAAAGACTCTCTTTGTTTCAAAACTATAAAAAATAGATTTCGTTGTTAGGAGTGATTAACCTTTTGTGCAGGAATTACTCCTTTTTTTTTTTCATATTTATGAACGCTTCCTTTACTGAACAATATTATTCCTTTTTAATGTTTCAAACTAAAATTACATATACTTACTTCGGGATAGCTGCCACTTGCATTACCCCGACTGTTATCGCACGCGCTATCCCTCTAACATCACCACCTATTCAGTTACACATCTGCAACTGAATAGGTGGTGAACCATTTTCTTATTACCTCAGCCTATTTTTCTAACTCAATTTCTACTGCGTTTTAATTTTCGTATTCTAAATTTTCATTCATAAAAAATTAACGTTTGAAACACTTGCCTTTTATTCTCCTTTTCAACATAGGTTGCATATGATGCATTTAAGACAAAAACTTGTTATTTAAGTAAGGAGAAGATAAATGTGACTAATGATAAAATCAATTTAAATCGAACTTCTAATTCACTTGAAAATAACTTAGAAAGTATTGGTGCATCACTCTCTACACTGGGAGAGGAATTATTTTCATTTGTTGTAGATCTGACCTTATTTTCATTAGAAAATACAGACAACAATGAAAGTTTGAGTGAACAACCTAAAAAATTAGAAAGCATGCAAATGCAGATAAATCATGTAATTTCAGAATTACAAGAAATTAAAAAAATTTTGAGTTAAGCCAAGGAGTGACCTAATGATAAACTTTCAAGAAATATGCACACGATTCGCTCAGATTGCAAAAGGTAAAGCTACAATGAAAAATGGAATTTGTTCAGTAGAACTTGAGCGTAATATTAATCTTATGATCCAAAGCCGTCCGAGTCGTAGTGCATTACCAGCTGGTATAACTTTTGAGTCTCTCGATATACATGGAAATGCACTCAACCTTGGAGAAGTTGTTGTACTCCAAGAGGAATTACAACCTTTTGTTAGCGTACTTATAAAAAATAATTTGATTGTAAGTGCTATTCATAATCACTGGATTTTTACGGATCCAACTATTTTATATGTTCATTTTCAGTCGATAGAGTCTCCATTGACTTTTGCTCAAAAATTTGCACAAGCATTCAGTGTTTTGAAAAATTAGGTTTAGTCATAAAAAAATACACAGAGCATACAGTAAATGGGATATGACATATTACTGAGGTGAATTAGTTTGAATGAAAATAAAAAAAGATCTGGTCAAGGTGATCGTAATCTAGCACTTCAGGCCGCTGAACTAGCTGTTGTTGGTGAAGTATTATCCACACTTGGTGATACAATATCTACTTTTTCAGCAATACTTGCATTAGAAGCAGAAGTACAAGAAAAAGACGAAAACGAAAATAATAATAAATACATGCAGAAACAAATTGACTATTTAACCACTGAGTTAGAAAAACTTAAAAATATAGTGAATAAACAGTATCCGTATAAAAAATAGTGTAAATTATTTCTCTCGTTGAATGCTGTCATCACTCATTTGTTACCCATGTACTTAATTGCTTTGAAAAACTTTTAAAAAATCATTTCAACAATCATCATGAAATATGACTTTGCTCATCCTAAAATTAATGCTCTTGATGTATTTAATAAATTCTAATTTGACACTCCCTGCTGCACATTTTCTTTCAATTAACTACTTTCATCAGTTGCTTATCGAGCGAATCCATATATTCATTCAATTCGTTAAAATTCATTTTGTCTAATTCGCATGGACTTACACCTAATACAAACTCAGTAATGGCTACCCATTGTCTTGCAGTTCCATTTGTCTTTGTGTCAGAAAAAACTTCGCAAAGTGGAGTGTCTAAATCTTTCTTCTTTACCCAATGCTTTTTCATTTCGCTTCTCCTCCCCAAACCCTTTGATAGTCCCTAAATAACTCTACATAAGTCATTTTCCTTTTCAGTTGTAAAGCATCTGTACAATCCTCATAAATGATGTAGCCGTCCAAATCTTCGTACCATACATGAATTAGTCTTTCACTAGTTTCATGTTCAAATAGACAGTTAAATATCTTTCTAACTTCTACTCGTTTCCCTCTGATATTTACAACAGGACAAAGCATGGTGTTTCCCCCTGATTTCATCTTTTAAATACTCCAATAGAGTTAATAGCGTTACTAATAACCACCAATCGTTTTTCTAAAGGTAGAGCCAACCACCATTTTTTAAATTTCAATGTCTATACCTCCACACTGTTATTAAATTTCGTCATAACAAATGGCAATTCATCAACTGAGGAAATATTGATTGATCTTAATTGCTCTGAGGTCTTTAGTGCATCTTTTATACAACCACGATAAAGACCGCTTCCTGAAAACCATTTATCCCTTGAAATTGTTTTGTTGCACTCTTCATGGAGATGGAATGATTTATGCTGTTCATCTTCCTTGGCTGAAACATAAACAGCACTTTTGCCTTTCTCGATTTCCTCTAAGCACCCAAAACATTTATGCGCCTTTCGTGTTATGACCATCTTTTTATTTCGAATGACTATCATAATCGGCTTCCTCTTTTCTTCATTGTTTCGATTTGCTTTCGATTAAGTTTTGATACATTTTCGGGAAAACCATATTTTTTCCTCACTTCGGCACGATCCATGCCATGCACTAAGCGACAGTGAGCTTTTGTAATGACACTACCTACATGATTACAATTCGGCACAGGGCATTTGATGTAAGCCCCATATCTAGCATTCCAGTATGACTCAGTCATCACGAAGCACCCCCAACCGCTTCTAAGTAATGCACCGTATATATACCTGATTTAATTCTGACGCAATGATCTCGGAAAAATTGGAGTGGAATGGATTTAGCACCACCAATACTTTGACCTACCCATGCAGCTTCTAACTGTTCAAATTTGAGATAATAAATTTCAGGCTCGTTTTTGTTTTTTATCCAAAAGCAAACTAGTAAAAATGCTTTTGCCCCTTTGTAATGCCATGAATGGAGAAATTTATATTGCTCGTCAGTCAAATTTTTCAAAGGGAATCTTTCTTGCTTTGTTTCCTTTGCATCAAAAATAATGGATTGTCCCTTGTAGATACCGCTATAATCTACCCATGTAGCTTTTTCTAGTTTTGCATCTACCTGATTTCCGTTTACCTCCAAGATCGTTAACGGAGGAGGCACTTTACGAACATCCGCAAAATTGTTGTTTCGATATTGATTGTTTGTCCCATCAATTAAATTTTCAAAAAGTTTCCCTCTGTTCGCATGACTTCGTGAATAATTTCGTTTAGGTGTTCTCATTTTCTTTCAGCCCCTTTAGTTTTTAGGCAACCCATTCTAATTCCTGTGCATCAAAGATTATGGACTCGTCACCAATTCGCACTAGCACCGATTGACCATCAACTTTCTGCACAACTCCCTTTTTACCAATCACATGACTAAAATAATATTTGCGATATTCATAGATTTCAGGATTATCCTTTACTTCAATGACTTTCACCGTCTCATGCACTCTAAAAAATGCACGAGACGTTTGTGAAAAATCATCAAACAAACTTAACTGGCGTAAGCTACTGTCCAACCGCTTCCACTCCTTTATAAATTGCTTTTATCTAATTTTTTTAATGCTCATGATGACGTAATCTTTTGGTATGTCATTTTCTCCGCCTTCTTGCAGATAAATGATTCTGACCTCAGAAAACCTACCAGTGTACAAAATCGTTTCAGGATCAAATTCATTTATTTTCAACTTGTCGCCAACTCTAAAGCTTTGATTGTTAAAGCCACACATGAAGGTTTTTATCCCTTTTACTATTGCTTCGAACTGTTCAGGATAGCTATCTAGTTCATGCGTCATTGGCTTTTCTTTTTGCTCCGTCTCAATGACTTCTATCCGCTTCTCCACAGCAACGGATGGCGTTATTGATTTACCTTCTTTGTATTCTTGAACAATTTCTTGTTGCTGTTCTTTAGGCAACCTAGACGCTTCATAAGCCGTGGTGATATTTATGTCTTCCTTGCTAAATGCCTCTTTTAGTTCAGGAGTTAGCTTTTTATTAATGCTGTCCATACGAGCAACTTGCGTAGGCGATACTTTCATGAGCTGTGCAACAATATCTCTTTTTCGCCCTGCTATTGGTAATCCACTTTTTTGCAAATCATTTAATAGCTCCTGTAATCGTGCTGCCTGATAAGTTTTTTCAGCATCCGTTAACTCCCTAGTGGTTGAATTAGCTAAAATTAGTTGTAATTCTGCCTGAATATCATCTAGTGACTTCATGATTTTGCATGGTATTCGCTTAAATTGTTCATTACCTTCTGCATATAGCTCTGACATGGCTTTCAATCTACGATGACCACTTATGACCTCAAAACCGTTTTCGTGTTCTCGCACCACTAAGTTTTGTTGAAGACCCATTAATTCAATACTTGCTTTTAGCTCTGCAACATTCTCGACATTGTACTTATTCATTTCAGATGGACTTAACTTTTCGATTGGGATGGACTCTACTTTAAAAGCAAGTCCATCTTTCTCCACCGCTTCTTTTGACTTCTCATTCATTAGCTGGCTTAGATTGAATTTCATGTGTTTGCCCCCTTTTTTGTGTCCGAAACTAGCACATTTCTAGGTATTCTTTGACCAATTTTTCATAGTCTTGTCCAGCAGTTGATTTCTTGTAAGCAAGTAGCGGTTTTCCAGCGAATGTTGTTTCATCTACCTTCACAGTTTTACGAATCATCGTGTGGAAAAGTGGATAATCTGTGGATGAAGCTAAATATTCGCTCCCTTGTGTATTCACTCCATTTCGCTGATACATCGTGATAAAACAGCCTTTAAATACAATGTTTTCGTTGAACTCTTGGACATTCTCTATTTGATCCAATAACTGCTCTAATCCATCAAATGCGAACTTGTCCACTTTGATAGGCACTAACACATCGTTTGTAGCTACAAGCGCATTAATGACCGTCATATTGATGTCAGGCGCATTGTCGATAATGCAGTAATCGTATTCATCATTTAACTGTGATAAAGCTTTACGAAGTCTTGTTTGCTGTGGTCGTGCAACGTCTAGCAATATTTCTTTATTTGCTTGTAGCAGATTCATATTTGCTGGAACGATGTCCAAACCTTCGTATGATGTATTCTTAATAACACTGTGGATATTGCAATTTTTATCTGTTAATAAATCTGCTAAACTCTTATCCTCGTAATTATGCAAACCAAAAAATTTAGAAGTATTACCTTGCTTATCGTTATCAATGAGCAGTACCTTTTTTCCATGTACCTTCACTAATGTGTAGGCAATATTGATAGCAGAAATAGTCTTTGCCACTCCACCTTTTAAATTAATAATGCTGATCGTCTTCATTGTCATATGTTGTTCTCCCTTTTTTTGTATAGTCTTCTATCCGCTTCATTCGTACATACAAGTAAGCCCCACTTACAAAATCAGAAAACTTTACTTGCATGTCTTTGAATTGATATTCCTTATGCAACTTTTCAAATAATTCTTGTGCTGAAATTTCTTCTATAGCGATTTTCTCCGCGCGTCTACGTGTTAATTTCGAATCTGCCACTGTAACAGTTGGTTGTTTCAAATTACGAGAAGGTGTATAGCGCTTCATTGTTTTGCTACCTTTTTCTTTGGTAATATAGCGAGCCATACCTTCAAAGCCAAAATCATCACTTTGCAGTCGTCTTGATTGAGTACGTCCCCCACAATTCCATAACTCTTCTGCAACATCACGATTAGGGAAATTTGTAACCATGTGATGGTGCGCCCTCACTTTACTTCCGTCTCGTGTATGTTCTGTAACATAGATATATTTCAAGTCGAAATCCTTGTATTGATCTTGCTTTTTTAGCCAATTCTTCAATCGTCTAATAAGATTTGTCATATCTTTTTTTGCCTGCTCGAAATCCACTGGCATTTTCCCCTGTGGATATGTGTACGTTAGCCAAATATCCTCATAATTTCTGAAATTGGTGTTAATAAGCCTTGTTACATGCTTCTTAGTATTTTTATCATTCAAATTCTTTTGCGCCTGACTACTCTCTTCGCCCTTTTTCTTACGTAATCCCTGTGGAATTTTCCAAAAAGGGTATGCTTCGACTTCCAATACTTCGCCACTCTTAATTGTTTTCACACGATACCCAGCAAGCGTTTTATCTCGCAATCTATCAATATGCTCTTCTTGACTATTCTTTTTTTCTATCGCAAACGACTCTTCATAAGCCTCTAATACATGTTTAAACTGGTGCTTCCTTCTCTTCATGGCAACTCTCTCCCATTGATATTAATAATCTATTATCCTTGGTATTTTTAGACCATCGTCGTAAACCTAATATCTATTACAAGGACGTAATTGACTATTTGCCATGAAGCTTGCTATACTGACGTTAAGGAATTTGGCAATAGTCAAATGAGCCGTGCTTACTGGTCAGAGTTTGTACGGCATTTTTTATTGTTTAAAATCAAAGCCTTTGCGACATATCACAAAGGCTTTTCTTTATGGCGCTGGAATGGTACGTGTATTTCCTGTTTTCCGATGAACAATTAGCCATCTATCAACTAACTTCTTACTAAGCAACCAGTTGTCGGGATTCAACTTAAAACTAGCAATATAGATTTTTTGTTTTCTTGTTAAATTAAGACCTTGTTTCATTGGAAAACACCCCCTTCCTTTTAATGGACAATAATTCTGCATCTTGATATAATCTCAATAAGTCAAATTTCGTTACGCTGTTTAATCGTTGGAGCGATTAAGCAGTTTTTTTATGCTCTTAACTTGCATTGCATCGTATTTCATCACTAAAACTTTTTCACTTTCAAACTGACTAGCAATCTCACACAATTTATTTCTCCGATGTGCTTTAGCCTGAATCTCCAATCGTTTGATGTAGTCAGCCCTTTTTGTCAGCGCATCAATCCGCTCCCTCGCTAAATCAAAGTCACCTACTTTAAAGTGGTAATTAATCGCTGTTATTAAGTCCTTATAGCAAGCATTTTCTTTATCGAGTTCTATTTCTAGCACCTCAAAATTGCCAATAACTTTTTTATTCACAAAATCCACAAACACTAGATTATTCAAGGCTTGTTTGTAGGCATGTTGCAGTTGTTCTAACATTGTCTTTCCTCCAATCTTTATTTTTTCACCATGTAATTTGCATGGCATGTGAATTTAAGAAAAATCCCTTTACTCCATATCCTGCTTCTGTTAATACCGATTTAAGAAAATCAATAGTACGTGGATCACAATCAGGATGAACTTTGTATTCGAGTGTTTTTTTTCCCTCATTAGCAGCCTCTTCGATGCCCATTTTTAATGATTCAAATTCTTCGCTTTCCAAAACACTTTCTTTAAATTTTTCATAATTCTCCTCTGCAATTTTGCTCATCTGGCTTGCTGGTTGTAATTTCATATAAATTCTCCTTTATAGTTGAGTTCACTTGGATTCATAACCAAAAATTAAACTATAGTTTTCGTCAATAAAATTCGCCATCTGTATTGCATGAAATGACCAATGTTCCCCTATTCCTTTAGGGTAATAAACAAATCCACCATTTTCCGTGTCCAATATTTCTCTAAACTTGGATGGGAAAAGCACATATTCTTTAATCCAGTTGCGTTTTTTCTTAATACGTTGTTCTAATTCCGTCATTGTCCAGCAAATACCGCTTAAACTCTCATGTTTAAGTTCTTCAAGTTCCACTTTCTTAACCATCACGTAACCCTCTGGAACTGGAATTGTTAAATTAACTTGAAGTTGTTGCATCCATCCTCGCCCCACTTTCATATTGACTTACTTACATACCGTCATTGGCTCGGTATCACAGCGCATCAGATAAACTATCTATTAAGACCATCAAGAACCGTACTTTAAGTGCGGTTTGTTTGTAAATTTTTTTGTCGGCACTCTTAACTCGTCAATGTCATACTTCAATACATACGCTAGAGCAAACATGCTTACAGGTTTAACATCGACTTCGCCATTTTCCCAAGAGATTAAAGTACGTTTACCAATACCCAATTTCTCCGCTAATGCTTCTTGAGAGAAACCTCTTTCAACTCTAGCAGCCTTGATAGATAAAGTTTTTTCCATACTATCACCCCTCTCCAATATTTTCTTGTTTTTAATATAACGCCCTTAAAGTGCGGTGTCAACACTTAAAGTGCAGAAATAGCAGTTTATATGTTGCAGAAACTGCACTTTAAGAGTAAAATAGTATATAAGGAGGTGATAAAATTGCCAAAGAGAGAAATAACCGCTGCGGAACAAAGACAGATAGTTGCAAGGAATTTAACTAATCTATTGGATAAAAACAACAAGAAGAAAATTGATGTTTACAAGGATTTAGAAAAACATGGAGTTTCGGAGACTACTGTTTATAGTTGGTTCAACGGGAAAAAGTACCCTAGAATTGATAAGATTCAACTGTTAGCAGATTATTTCGGGGTGTTAAAATCTGATATTACTGAAGATAAAACTGTTTCATCGGAAGATAATAACTCTTATGTTTTACACAGAAAAAATGAATATCCCTATCTCCCAACCACTGTATCGGCTGGATTACCAATTAATATTGATGGATTAGACAATTTCGAAACTATTTCAATACCTGATGAATTGCTTGGAAAATATGCTGGGGATCAAGAGATATTCTTCATGAGGGTCAACGGAGATTCGATGAATAAGATAATTCCTCACAAATCACTTATAGGCGTTAAACCTGTAAAGATAAAAGAATTAAAAAATGAGGATATTGTTGTTTACAGTGAGAGCTTTGATTATTCAGTAAAAAGATTTTATCAAGATGGTAATAAGTTGATATTTAGACCAGAGTCTTTTGATAATTTATTTACAGACAATATAACAACTATTGAAAACGATGATTTGAGAATACACGGTAAAGTAGTAACTTATATTGTAAATTTACATTGATACTTAACGTTAAGCATTAAAAAGAAAGAGCAGGCTCATTCGCCTAGCTCTTTTCTTAAATCGTTGAGAGGAGAATACCATGGCGAGTTTCACGAAACGTGGAAAGACTTGGCAGTATACTATTAGTCGTATAGTTCAAGGTGAATCCAAACCTATACGCAAAGGCGGTTTCAAGACGAAGAAAGAAGCGCAGGTTGCTGCTGCTGAAATAGAGTCTAAAATAAATAAAGGACTTAATCCTGTAATAAAATTAGTGCCTATAGATGAATATTTTGAGCAATGGGTATCTATTTACAAATCCAATACCGCACCACCCACTAAAGTACATTACAAAAATACTTTGAAGGTAATCCGAAGACATTTTTCTAACACTCCTATACAACATATAAAAAAGAGTGATTACCAATCCTTTCTTAATGTGTATGGGAAAACGAAATCTAAAGAAACCGTAAAGAAGATCAATGCTCACATTAGAGCCTGTGTCCGTGAAGCTGTCGATGAAGGTATAATCCCCTCAGATTTTACCCGAAATGCTACAATTTCAGGACAAGACTCTAAAAAAAGCGAAGAAAAGCATATCAATTATACAGAAAGTAAGATGTTGTCCAAGTATCTTATTGAATCGTTAAAAGAAGATAACAGACCTGTATACTACATTCTATTATTAGCTTTAAAATCAGGGATGCGCTTCGCTGAAATAATCGCACTCACTAGAAAAGATTTTAATTTCAAAGATAATACTATTAACATTAATAAGACTTGGGGATATACAAATTCGTATGATGAAGGTACGAAAAAAACCAAGACGGAAAGTTCAAACCGTATAATTAAAATGGACAAGGTAACGATGAGTCTGTTAAATCATTTTTTTGAAGTTACACCTGAAAATATTCATAAATTGGTGTTTTATAATCCTGCTTCTAAATACAAAGTTTTCAGCAATACTGGTGTTAATAAAGCATTGAAAAAAATACTTCATGAATTAAAGATAGAAGAAATTTCAATTCATGGTTTGCGCCATTCTCATGCTAGTATTTTATTCTACAAAGGAATTTCTGTTCAGTATATTTCTGAAAGACTTGGACATGCGGATGCAGATACAACAATTCGGATTTACACGCATCTTATCAAAGAGCTTCGTGAAGAAGATGAAAATAAAACAGTTAACATTCTAGCTGCATTATGATTTTACACATATTTTACACATAGCTATTTACAAGTCCGCATGAATACTGATATGATTGCACTTGCTCTACGTGGTTCGTAACCATCCCACGAAAAAAAACTAAGGAGAAATGAATATGAAGATAAAATTTTTAGCAGCAAGTGGTATTATTGCGGCTCTATACATTGCTGTAACGATGCTTGTTGCACCATTTGGTTTTACAGAGGTGCAGTTCCGTGTATCTGAAATTTTCAACCATTTAGTGGCCTTTAATCCACGCTTTGCCGTTGGTATCATAATAGGGGTATTTATTTCTAATATCTTTTCACCACTTGGTATCTACGACTTAGTATTTGGTGTTGGCCATTCTATGATTACATTGGGATTGTTCATTTTGATCTGTAAATTTGTTAAAAATATTTGGGCACGTTTAATCATCAATACATTCTTATTTACATGCACAATGTTTATTATCGCCTTTGAATTGAATTTAGCCTTAGAGCTACCATTCTTTTGGACTTGGCTAACGGTGGCAGCAGGTGAATTCGTTGTTTTAGCGGTGGGTGCACCTATTATGTATATACTCAATAAACGCCTTCACTTTAAAGAAATGATTGAATAGACGAGTCTTACAAGATTCGTCTTTTTTTCTTGACAATATTCTGAAAACATTCTACAATTCTTTCTAATAAATGCGAAGAAGAAGAGTAGTAGCAAGCATCGTTACTTAAAGAGAGCTGGTGGTCGGTGTAAACCAGTAGTACGTACTTGTGAATGGACTTCAGAGCAGCCTTAATCCAATGTCAGGCCGATTTGCTCCCCGTTATCGGAGTTAGAAAGCGCGCATCTATTGCGAATAAAGGTGGCACCACGGTTACTCGTCCTTTTCATGAAGGATTGGAGTGGCTTTTTTTTATGAAAAAATGAGCGTAGAGGAGTCGAGGAAAGATGAGTACAGTAGCAGAGAATAAAGGATATTTCGGAGAATTTGGTGGAAGCTTCGTTCCAGAGGAGCTTCAACATGTATTAACTATTTTGGATGAAAATTTCCAAAAATTCAAAGAGGATGCAGACTTTAATACAGAATTGAATTATTATTTCAATGAATATGTCGGTCGCAAATCCCCTCTTTATTTTGCAGAAAATTTAACAAAGCAATTGGCTGGCGCAAAAATTTATTTAAAGCGTGAGGATCTTAACCATACGGGCTCACATAAAATCAATAATGTATTGGGTCAAATTTTATTGGCAAAACGTATGGGAGCAAATCGCGTTATTGCTGAAACCGGTGCAGGACAACACGGTGTGGCAACCGCAACTGCCTGTGCCATGTTCGGAATAGATTGTACTATTTATATGGGGTTAGAGGATACTAAACGTCAGGCATTAAATGTATTTCGAATGGAGCTTCTTGGAGCAAAGGTTGTAGCTGTTGATAAAGGGCAAGGACGTTTAAAGGATGCCGTTGATGAAGCATTTGCGGATTTGGTCAAAAACTATGAAACGACATTTTATTTATTGGGCTCTGCTGTTGGGCCACACCCATTCCCCTCAATGGTTAAACATTTCCAATCTGTTATTAGCCGCGAAAGCCGTGAACAAATTTTGGAGAAAGAAGGAAAACTACCAACTGCTGTCTTAGCTTGTGTCGGCGGTGGAAGTAATGCTATAGGGGCATTCGCAGAGTATATTGCTGATGAAAATGTTCGTCTTATCGGAATAGAGCCAGATCAAGCTGCTACACTTAACGAAGGAACTCCTGGGAAGCTACACGGCTTCAAATGCTTAGTGCTACAGGATGCAGAGGGAAATCCTCTACCAACATACTCAATTGCGGCAGGTTTAGATTACCCAGGTGCAGGACCTGAACACAGTCACTTAAAAACAATTGGTCGTGCAGAGTATGTTACTGTGACAAATGAAGAAGTCCTAGAGGCATTTCAGGTGCTCTCGAAGGTAGAAGGTATTATTCCTGCACTTGAAAGCTCTCATGCAGTTGCCCATGCACTAAAACTAGCGCCCACTCTTACAGCTGATGACATTATAATTATTAATATCTCAGGTCGTGGCGATAAGGACGTTGAGCAAGTTTTTCATATGTTAAATAAATAATTCAAACATGAAAGAGCGATTTCCTAATCTGGAAATCGCTCTTAAACTTACACTAATGATGTATTGTCTGCTGATCTTGGAATACAAGTATAAACGAACCCATTCCCATAAGCCTAGAGGTCGTAATAAAATATATATCCCCTTTTATTTCATAAAAGAAAAAAACGGATGAAGTCTATCTCTTCATCCGTTCAGTAGCTATTAGGAAATTGCCTTTTTATGCAGTTTAATTTTTAATTTCTCTAACATATCTACCGTCATTTTTGATAAATCGTACTCTACGTTAAAGCCCCACTCTTTTTGTGCTGCTTCAATATTTATTGAATTTGGCCAGCTATCCGCTATTGCCTGACGAACTGGGTCAACTTGATAGTTCATTGTAAAGTTCGGTAAATGTTTCTTAATTTCAGCTGCAATTTGCGATGGTTCAAAACTCATTGCTGTTATATTAAAAGCATTACGGTGAACAAGCTTACTACCATCGGCTTCCATTAAATCGACAATTGCCTGTAAAGCATCTGGCATGTACATCATATCCATATACGTACCTTCTTGAATATATGATGTATACTTTCCTTGTTCAATCGCTTCGTAGAAAATCTCTACTGCATAATCAGTCGTACCACCACCTGGGGGAGTTACATAAGAAATTAAACCTGGGAAACGGACACCACGTGTATCTACTCCAAAACGACTGAAATAATAATCACATAATAATTCGCCCGCCACTTTATTAACACCATACATAGTTGTCGGGCGTTGCAATGTATCCTGAGGTGTATCTTCCTTCGGTGTAGATGGCCCGAATGCCCCTATTGAACTTGGTGTGAAGAATTGCATATTTAACTCACGTGAAACTTCCAAAGAATTCATTAATCCACCCATATTTAAATTCCAAGCCAACAAAGGATTTCTTTCAGCTGTAGCTGATAATAGTGCTGCTAAATGCATCATTGTATCGGCACCAAAGTCCTTTGCTAAATCGTGCATTCTTTGTCCATCTGTAACGTCCAATATCTCAAACGGGCCCTCAGTATGGTCAAGCTTTCTAATGTCAGTAGCAAGTATATTGTCCTCCCCATAAATACTACGAAGTTTTTCTACAAGCTCAGAACCAATTTGACCAAGTGCTCCGGTAACCATAATTTTTTTCATTTCTCAAAACCTCCACATGTGAACAATTGTACTTCTAGAAAGTACAATAATATATTAATAAACATTGATTTAATAACACTTTCAATGAAATTCATTATAATGTGTTCGTTTTGAAAATACAACAATTATATTAAAAATATACATAAAAGAAACATACTATCCCTTACTTCTCAGTATATGAACATTTTAAATTATTGTGCTACAAAAATATATTAAATACATTTGTACACTCAGAAAGAACAGTTTCAAAACTCTCCTCCAACAAATTATTAGAACAAATAAAAAGAATCCTCTTTGCTAACTTCGCAAAGAAGATTCCATAGCCCATTAAGATATGAATGACTAAATTATATTGAAAAACGTTTAACGGCTATTTGTAGCACTTTCGATACCTTTCGTAATTCTTTAATATAATTGTGGAATTGTTGCTGTGCTGTTAATTGATCGGCAGTTAAAGCAGCGACATGCTTCGTCGATACAGTATTCGTATCAGATAACGATGTCAACATAACCGCATCATCACTAACAGTTTTTGTATGATTGGCAATTTCTTGAACTGTAGAAGATACTTCCATAATATAAGGCTTGATTGTATGTACTTTTTCTAAAATCTGATCAAAACTAGACGCCGTTTGTCCTGTTACAGCAACGCCTTTTTCGGTTGCCACTAGCACGCCTTCCATCATTTGTACTGCATAGCTTGAATCTAGATGAATGTTTTGTACAATGGACGTAATGGTTTGCGTTGAATGGACGGTTTGCTCCGCAAGCTTACGTACCTCATTCGCTACTACCGCAAATCCCTTGCCATGCTCGCCCGCTCTTGCCGCTTCAATCGATGCATTTAACGCTAATAGATTTGTTTGTGCTGTTATTTTTTCAATAACCTCAATCATTTGATCGATAGATGATGCTCGTTCGACTAAATTAAAGATGGCTGTATTGGATTTCTCGACAGCTTGCTTAATTGTCTGCATTTGTGCTAAATTGGCTTGTACAATTTCAGTTCCGCTTTCCGCATCTCGAGCAGTTTTATGAGCGAAATTTTCCACAATTTGAATTTTCTCTAATATGACTTGTACATCATTTAAAACTTCTTCTAAAGATGATGTATTGGAAGCCAATTTATTAGTAGACGCTGCCGTTGAATCTGAAATAGACTGTACATCTTTTGCTATTTTCAATGTCGTTGTTGAAGATTCCTCTGAGGACTCCTGTAATTTCCCGGTCATTTCCTCCACTTCGTAGGCACTGTCCGTAACTGTATGGAGCAAACGTTTCACTTCTGTGACCATTTGATTGTAAGACAGCACTACCTCACCAAGCTCATCATGGGCCACATAACTTGCATTGGCAGTGAAATCACCCTGTTCAGCCTGTTTTAATAATGATTTCAATTGCCGTGTGGGGACATTGACCGCCTTTGTTGCTATAAACCCTATAATAATAACTAGAATCACAACTGTTAAACACACACCACCAAGCAACCAATAACCAAATTGTACATCTTCTTGATAGGACTGTTGTTGGTCTTTTGCTCGTTGAACAAGATAGTTTTGTGTTTCTTCTAATAATGAATGAATTTCCTGACTTATTGATAGAAACGTCTGCGAATAAAATTTCTCTTGTTCACTTTGGGTCAATTGCTGGTAGCCCTCAATCAATTCTCTCTGCTTCCCTAGCAAGGACTTATACTTATTAATTTGATGACTCATTTTTTTATCAATTTCTTGGCTTTTTAAATGGTCTAACGGCTTATCCACGTCTTTTAAAATGGCTGACATTCCTGTATAATCGCCATCAGAATCGACGATAAAATCTAATTGACGTTGCGATTCTTCCAGCTCATTTAGCCACCCAATTGGAACAAGCCCCTGTTTGTAACTCTCACTTGCATGCCACGACATTTTCCTTAAATAATCCACACTAAATACACCTAGCAATACATTCGATAATACACAAACAATCATAAGTACAAGCAACTTGTCCTTCACCTTGATGAAACGAAAAAAATGCATGATCTCTGGCTCCTCCTCCAACTCTTACCAATAATGATAGTATGAAGATATAAAGCCAGTGTTATGTTTTTGTAAAGATTAGACGAAGAATTAAGAAATTATGCCCATTCACTATCCCCAAATAGGTAATTTACCGCACAAATCGATTCATGCCATTATCCCTTATTTACATCATGTAAATAGTTGCAACCTTCCACACATTACCAGCGTTTATAGTATTAACTACAGAAAGAAGGTGTTACATTTGTCGCAGCTTAAGAAATTGGATGGAAGTTTAGTTGTGAGCCTCTTTTTACTTGGAGGTTTTAGCTGTCTTTTTGTCCATTCTAGCAGTGTCAATTTCGGACAATATGCCAGTTCCTTCATTGTGAAGCAATTTATCTTTTATCTTATTGGATTTATGGTCATGTTTGGGATTTCCTTACTTGATATTGAACAATTAAAAAAGATTGGATGGCCGATTTATGGATTAGCCGTAGCATTAACTGCTGGACTCATAGTAGCACCAGAGAGTATTGCGCGGACAATAAACGAAGCTAAATCTTGGTATCAAATACCCTTTCTAGGTTCTCTTCAGCCATCTGAGTTTTTAAAATTCGCCTTTTTAATTGTTGTGAGCAAAATCATTATCTCTCATCAAGAGAAAAATGTACGTCCTTCTTATCTAGCTGATTTATGGCTATTTGTGAAAATTGGACTCATTGTCCTTCCTCCTTCGCTCCTTGTTTATAAACAACCCGACACAGGCATGGTTATGTTATACATGGCAATGATTCTACCCATGTTATTTTTCTCAGGCATACATAGGAAATTACTGATTGTATTTACGGCCATACCTCTAGTTCTAATCAGTACAGTAGTAGTACTTTATGTCAGATTTAATGATTTTTTTACAGAAAAAATTTTAGGTGCCCTATCAGGACATCAAGTATCTCGTATTTATGGCTGGCTACAACCTTATGATTACATAGATTCTTCGTTTCAGGTTCGCCAAGGCTTTTTAGCCATTGGGTCGGGTGAATTTTTTGGGAAGGGCTATCTGAATAATAATGTTTATGTACCAGAGAAGCATACTGATTTTATTTTTTCTGCAATTGCCGAGGAATTAGGGTTTGCTGGCGGGGCATTTGTCATTGCTTTACTGTTTTTTGCCATCTACAGGATTGTTCTTATTACTGTTGAAGCAAAAGACCCTTTTATGACATTAATGGGCGCAGGGATATCAAGCTTATTAGCCTTCCAAATTACTCAAAATATTGGCATGACACTTGGACTTTTACCGGTCACTGGAGTTACTTTACCTTTCTTAAGCTACGGGGGTAGTTCACTATTGTCAAATTTCATGCTAATGGGAATTGTCATGATTATTCATAAATCCTATAAGGGGTATATGTTTAAAAGAGAAGATTAACAAAATGCAAGTAGAGAAGGATATTCTCTACTTGCTAGATAAAAGGGGGGATTCATCTTAATTTAAAAACTCATGGATACTTTCATTATAGTGATCTATAAATATTTCAGCTTCCTTACTTGGTAATTTTAATGCGGCTAACGCGGCGCCACCTACCGGTAAGCTGGAGGCACCCATAAAGTCATACTGATTTCTATACTTTTTATCCAGCACAGCTAGTTTTTCAATAAATAATGGCAATTCCTTAAAAACCCCACCCGATAACACGACTTTGACACGTTCAGCTAAGAATGGATTTTTTTTGTAACAAGCATCGATGCTTTGATAAAAAATATGGCACACTTCATCTATAATAGTATTAGCTTCTATATCTCCACGTTTTGTGCACTCTATCGCTACTTTACTTAAAGGAGCAATTATATCTCGTGGATGCCCTTCACCATAAACAATTTCAATAATTTGTGGCACAGATTGCACTTGAAAATAGTCTAATACGGCGCCAGTTAATATCGTTTCAGGACCTCTTTTATCAAATTCTTTAAAAACCGCCTTTAATGTGCGAATACCTATATCATAGCCACTGCCCTCATCATCAAATATATAACCCCATCCAGCTGTCCGCTCAATTCTTCCAGCTGAATCTATGCTTAATGTAATCGCCCCTGTACCCGATATTTGAACAACGCCAGGTTGACCTAATGTTCCTGCATACAGTGCGTTCAATCCATCATTTGATAAAGTTAATTGACAGCCTTCTGGTAAAAGCGATGTTAATAATGTCTGTGTAATGTCCTCATTATTATTTTCTGTCACACCAGAAAGTCCCGCATGGCATTTTGTTAGTTGATGAAAATGATGAGGCAGTTGATTCTTCAATTGATTGATAAGATCTGTTATCGTCTGCGTAAATTGCTCGATGTTCATGGATGTAGGGTTACTTTTACCCGTTTTTGCGAGGGCTATTACTTGCCCACTGAATGTAGAGATGGTAGCAATTGTCTTCGTTCCACCACCGTCAATTGCCAAAACATACAAGTGCCTTCACCTCTATACGATTTTAATTGTGGAAACGATTTCGCCTACCTCATGCCCTGCGTCATTTCGCACAAAGGAAGGCGATAATGCTTTTATTCGCTCAATTGTTTCAACATTTGAATACTGAATTTGCTCTAACACAGAAGCAATTACATTTGGCCATGGACTTTCTGAGCCATTCATAATTTTCAGGGCAAAGCTTACCCCTTCGTTTCGTAGAGCAAAACAATATACGCCCTGCGCTCCACCCTTTGCTACAATATTAGGGTCTTTTAATAATGCTGTACAAATAAAATTTTGAGCTGCGATAATTTGATTTTCTTGATTCATAACTGTCGTAAGCTTTTTTACCGCCTCACGAACTTGATCATCATCAATCAATTCTGGTCGTGCTAGCTTTAAATAGGCTATAGCCATATTTTTTAGTGGAATCGCAAATACAGGCGCACCACAACCATCTATTCCTGTGCGAATTTTCCCCTCATCATATTCACTTAAATAAGCAATGTATTTTTTTATCATTTGCTGTAATGGATGATCTGGATGACAATACTGTTGAAAATTATAGCCATTCGCCAGACAAGCAGTTAAAAATCCTAAATGCTTACCTGCGCAATTATGAAGTAGCTTCCTTTTTTGGAATCCCTGTTGAATATATAGCGTTTTTGGTTCTTCGTTAAGTGGATATGACGCTGCACAAATTAGATCATTTTCACCAACAGGAATTTTCTCCAGCAAAGAGGTCAATGCCTCTTGATGGTATATTTCGCCTCTTTGCGATGCCAAAAACAATGCACTTTCTGTTGAAGTTATCTCATACTTTTCTATAAAATCAGTCATGAAAATTGGAATGGCTTGAAATGGTTTTGCTGCAGAACGAAAATACACAGGCTCATAATCTTGACCAACTGAAACGAATTCTTCCTTCGCTAGATTCACAGCACTCATTTGTCCATAATGCACATTTTCCATTAATCCTGAACGATACTCTTTCAAAAATTCTGAGTAAGCCACGAATCAACCAACCTTTCTTTAAACAGACAGCAGCTGCTTTTGTGCCTGTAATGCTGCTCCTTTGACCACGCCCTCTTTTAATTGGTTTGAAAACTGTAAAACAAAATGAGGTTGTAGTTCTTTCCATATATATTGTTTGCATTTTTCACTAAAGAGTTTTTGAAATGTTACATTGTGCTCAATAATTTCACCGCTAACAATAACGGCTTCCGGTTCATATAAACACACCAAATTATTGATAGCAATAGCTAGGTATGTAGCTACATCTTGTTGAATGTCCACTGCCCATTGTTCGCCTTGATCAACACACTGTAGAATCTCTTCTATTGATTGAATATTTAGATTTTTAGGCGTTCTATTTAGTAAGCTCACTTCTGAAATATACATCGACAAGCACCCTCGTTTACCACAGTGACACATTTCACCAAAGGGATTAATCGTTATATGACTTATTTCTCCCGCTTTATTTTGAATGCCACGATACACTTCTCCATTTAGTAATATGGATGCTCCGACGCCCGTTCCCATGCCTACTAAAATACAATTTGAATAAAGAGGCGTATAGATATCACCAATTTCAGCAATGATTTGCATTTTCAATTCATTATCTACGATAACTTCACAATCAAAAACACCATTTAAGTCCTCTCTTATACGACAGTTTTCCCATTTTAATTGCTCAGAAGAAACTATAATACCTTCTTCGTTATTAATGACACCTGGTACCCCTATTCCAATGCCTAATAATTTTCCCTGAGCAATCTGATATTCTGACATAATAGTAACTATGGATCGTTTTAGTAGATGGATAGCTTCCTCATAACGATGCTTGATGCTGCATTTGATTTCCTGAAAGGCGATCAGTTTTCCTAAAAAATCTAATATACCAAGTCGAATTGTAAAACAATCTATCTCGATCCCTATAGTATATAAAGCATCTTCACGCATATGAATTAATGTAGGCCGTCTACCAATGGCAGTTTCCTCTGAAACCCCTTCAAGTATAAAGCCTTCCGCTTCTAGCTCCTGCACAATACGAGTAATAGTCGTAGGACTCATTTTTGTATATTTTGATAATTGAATTCTTGAAATTGGTGCCATCTGCCTGATTGCGTCAAGCACAATATACTTATTTTGTCTTCTCATTTGTACTTGATCTTGCTTTTTCAAATTAGATTCATCCCCTATTTAAACATTTCTATGAATTGTACAGCCTCTCTGATGTCTTTTTCGGGATTTGATCTCACTTCTCGTTCAATAGTTAAATAGCCATTGTATCCGATTTCATGTAAAGCTGAAAAATAAAGCTCGAAATTGACATCTCCCTGACCTAGTGGAAGCTCTCTAAAGAAATCCCCATTTTCCACCATTTCTTCTATCTTATCATGAGATGTTCCAGAATCGTATCCTAAGTACCCATACACGTCTTTTGGATTCGTTTGCTGTAATTGAATGCCATCCTTCACATGTGTATGTACAATATAATTTCTTAAAAGCTTCACTCCCGCCACAGGATCATCTTTGGTTACCATTACCATATTGGCAGGATCAAAATTAACTGATACACCATCTGTTGATAGTTTATCTAAAAATCTCTTTAATGTTTGACTCGTCTCGGGTCCTGTTTCAATTGCAAAATAAGCATCTAGTGATGTAGCAAATTGCCCTAATTCTTCACATGCCTCTAGCATAGTTTGATAGATGGGATCATTCTCATCTTCAGGAATGACCCCAATATGGGTCGTAACGATCGATGTACCAAGATCTTTTGCTAATTGCATAATATCCTTCGATTTTTTTATTTTCCATTCATTTTCATGTTTATCTTGAAACCCATGTCCTCCCAAATCTCCACATAATGCTGAAATTTCGAGCCCTAAATCTAAAATATATTGTTTCAATTCCGTTCTTTGTGCAGCATTTAAATGATTCGGATCTAGCTCACCTGAAACTGCATACATTTGGACACCATGTGCACCGACCTCCTTCGCCTTTAGCAATCCCTCACGAATAGGCAATCTAAAGCTGTCTACAATCACACCAATTCTATTGTTCAATTTCACCATTTTAATATACGACTTCCTTTCCTTGTCTTGCAGAAATATAAATCCCCTCTAAAATCTTCATAATTTCTACCCCATCCTCCACAGGTGCCACTGAATCATATTGATGAAGACAGCAATCAACAAACGTATTGATTTCATTCTGAAAGGCTGTTACAAAATCAAAGGATAGATCATTAATTTGAGGATGAATATTTAAAATGGTGTTATGCTCCTCGCTTACAATTTTCAGCTCAGGCTCTAGCTCTGCTCCCCCATTTGTGCCATATAATTTAATGCTCATTTCATCTTTTATAGCATGTAGCGTATAGGAAACATCCACCATTAATGAAGCCCCGTTCTCAAATGTTATAAGGGCGTTCGCTAAGTCCTCAACTGTATTTTTAGTAGCATCATAGTCTGCCGCTTTATAAAAAGATAAATGTTCAATATGATTTCTATTTCCTAATTGATTATAGGTGTGACCTGTTACACGCTTCACTTTCGGTCTTCCCATTAAGTACCAGCATATATCAATAACATGGACACCTAAATCTATTAATGGGCCACCTCCAGATTTCTCGATTTCTGCAAACCAACCTCCTGGATTACCTAATCTTCTTAAGCAAGAAGCTTTCGCATAATAAATATCGCCTAATTTATTATCATCTATGAACTGTTTCAGCACCTTTGTATTCGTTGCAAAACGTCTTACATAGCCAACCTGAAATACTTTACGATGCTTTTCGGCAACCTTTTGAATGTTTAAAGCCTCCGCATAAGTCATAGATAAGGGTTTTTCGATAAGCACATGTAAATCATTTTCTAAAGCGAGAATGGCGAGCTCTGCATGTGTATTATTCCATGTACAAATACTGACAGCCTCTACATTTTTATCTGCAAATAATGCTTCTTTAGAAGAGAAAACATGAGTGGCTCCAAATTGTGCAGCTTTTGCTTTCCCCCGCTCAATTGAAGTATCATACACGCCATATAACTCAACCAATGGATTTTTCATATAAGAGCCTAAATGATAATCCGAAATAGAGCCTGTTCCAATTACACAAACTTTTAATTTGTCCATGTTCTTCCCTCCTTAAAGCTTACATTCATCCCATAAACGACGAACATTATCCATCCCTATTTTTGAACCAACCTGACAATCCTCCATACCTTCAAACTCCACCGTAATATAACCATCGTATCCATAGCCTTTGACAAGCTTTATAATTTCTCGAATATTAATATCACCATGTCCGACAATTGCTCCTCGGATGTAATTGTTATGAACTGTACGGAACCATTCGCCATCACCAGGATTTTCAAAATAAGGACGAATATAAAAATCTTTAAAATGCACGGTAGCAGCATAGGATATATTTTTCATAACACCGATAAGAGGCTCTTCATCTATACATAAAAAATTCCCGATATCTAATGTAGTTTTAAAGTTGTCTCTGTTAACGGCTTGAATTAATTGTTGTACACGATCACTTGTTTGAACATTAAAGCCATGGTTTTCAATAGTTGTGGTGATATTGAATTGCTTCGCATAATCTGCAATCAATTGACATCCCCTTACCATTTCATCAAAATGTTCATTGTAATAATGAATGGTTGTTTGCTCCTTTGGTAAAGTAAAAAGTGTAACGTCATGGCGCATAATTTTGATACCCATACGATGTACAACATCTACGTGTTTCTTTAAGCGCTCCACCTCTTCAAAAAAGGCTTCCTCAGTCTCATGAATAAAGTTTGCTGGTAATGAGTAGGCAGATAACTCCAATCCTAGCTCCGCAGCTTTATCTTTTATTTGAGTGGCGAGCTCATCATTATCTACCACTGTGAATTCATAGGGCACTAACTCTACATGCTGACCACCATTGTCCGCTACCCATTGTAAAACATCTAGAACACTCATTTCCCCCTGCTTCATTTTTTTGACCATACTGTATGTGCTTAAGCCTACTTTCATTTAAAACATCTCTCCTTTTCAATTGACAAAGTGACATGCAACACTTTGCTCTTCATTAATTTTTTTCATTTCCGGAATCGCTTGCTTACATATATCTGCTGCAAAGGGACACCTTGTATGGAAGGTACAACCACTTGGCGGATTTTTAGGATTTGGAATATCACCTATCAATACTCTCTTTTTCTTTCTTAACGTTGGATCTGCAATCGGTACAGAGGCAATGAGCGCTTGCGTATACGGGTGCTTAGGATCATTAAATATCGTTTCTTTTTTTCCGACTTCTACGATCGTTCCTAAATACATGACACCAATATTATGACTAATATGCTCTACAACACTTAAATCATGAGAAATAAAAAGATAAGATATTTTATATTCTTGCTGCAATCGCTTTAATAGATTCAAAATTTGTGATTGTATGGATACATCCAATGCAGACACAGGCTCATCAGCAATAATGATTTTAGGTTTTGTAATTAAAGCACGTGCAATCCCTAAACGCTGTCTTTGTCCACCACTAAACTCATGTGCATAACGATCAGCATGATCAGCATTCAAGCCAACTACTTCAAGCATTTCGAGTACTAGCTTTTCACGCTCGGCTTTTGATAGTTTTGTATGAATTTCTAGTGGTTCACCAACTAATTCTTTTACTTTCATTCTTGGATTTAAGGAGGCATATGGATCTTGAAAAATCATTTGGACAGTTTGTCTTAGGTGCTTTAACTCAGATTGCTTGGCAGTAGCCACTTCTTTCCCATCGACAACGATACTTCCGCTTGACGGCTCTATTAATCTAGTGATTAGCCTGCCAGTTGTTGATTTTCCACAACCACTCTCTCCAACTAAACTAAATGTTGTCCCTTCTTCTATTTCAAAGGAAACATCTATTACAGCATTAACTTGTTGTCTTTTTTGAAATAACCCACCCGCAATTTGAAAGCTCTTTTTTAACTTCTCCACTTTTAAAATACTGTTAGGCATTGATTTCCACATCCTTTTTCGCATATAGCCAGCAGCTACATTGGCGAGTAGCTGAAATTTCCACTGTCGGTGGACATTCCTGATGACATATAGACATCACTTGATGACAGCGCGGAGCAAATTTACAACCTATCGGCATATGTTGCGGAGATGGTACATGACCACTGATAGAATCTAACACTTCCTTTTTCTCACCAATTTTTGGCACAGATGCAATTAAGCCTTTCGTATAAGGATGCTTAGGGCTTGCAAATAATTCAAAGACATCTGCTTCCTCTACAACCTGCCCTGCGTACATCACGACCACTTTATCGCACATTTCGGCCACAACGCCTAAATCATGTGTGATTAATAAAATAGCTGTTTCATTTTCTTCCTTTAACTTTTTCATTAACTCTAAAATTTGCGCTTGTATCGTAACATCTAGTGCAGTAGTTGGTTCGTCAGCTATAAGTAGATTGGGGTGGCAGGCCATCGCCATAGCAATCATCACTCTCTGCCGCATTCCCCCTGATAGTTGATGTGGATATTCATGAATGATTTCTTCGGCTCTTCCTATTCCTACACTCTTTAACATTTGAATGGCATGATGCTTACTTTCACCTTTTGGCAGCTTCAAATGCATCTCAATTGCTTCCATTAACTGCTTACCAATTTTTAAAACGGGATTTAAAGAGGTCATAGGCTCTTGAAAGATCATCGCCATTTGTTTTCCACGAATTTTCCGAATATCGGATTCAGACATTTTGGTCAAATCTTCCCCATTAAAATGAATAGAGCCATTGACAATTTTGCCTGTAGTTCCATGAAATAGTTGCATAATAGATAAAGACGTTAAGCTTTTCCCACTGCCTGATTCTCCAACTAAGCCCAATATCTCGCCTTTACGAATTGAAAAATTGACACCTCTTAATATCTTGATCTCTGTTTTATCACGCATAAAGGACGTTTCTAAATCTGTTACTCGTAATACATGTTCTGTCATAGGCATTCTCCTTAATTATTTTTAATTTTCGGATCTAATACATCTCGTAATCCATCGCCTATTAAGTTAAATGCTAGTACGGTTAAAAATATAGCTATTCCTGGCATGATGACTACATGAGAAGATGTTCCTAAGTAGTCGCGTCCACTACTTAACATTACTCCCCACTCGGGCATTTCAGGACTCGCACCTAAGCCTAAAAAACTTAAGCCAGAAGCTGCTAAAATAGCTGTTCCTATACGCATTGTGACAAAAATAATTAGTTCACTAATCGTTTCAGGGAAAATATGCTTCCACAGCACTCTTACATGGGAGGCTCCCATTGATTGTGCGGCTTCTACATATACATTTTCTTTCGCATTCAATGTAGCGCCACGAACTAAGCGTGCAAAGGATGGCACACTAAAAATCATGACAGCGATGATCACATTATTAATCCCAGGACCAAGTAATGCGACAATGGCAATAGCTAGCAATAAATCAGGAAATGAAAACAATACATCACAGCTACGCATAATAACTTTGTCTATCCAACCACCAAAGTAACCGCTAATTAAACCTAAAATAGTCCCTAGTATTAAGCCTAAAAATACCGCGCTAAAGCTTACCATTAAGGAGATTTTTGCCCCTACAATTAAACGACTAAAAATATCCCGACCATATTCGTCTGTTCCCCCTAAATGACTGGCACTCGGCCCTTCTAATAAGGCATCATAGTTTGGTTCAAACGGATCATAGGGTGCAATATAAGGACCAATGATAGCAATTACAATTAGCAACCCTATAAAGATGCTTGCTAACAATGCAGCCTTTTGCTTTTTAAAAGACTTCCAAAATTCCTTAAGAGGAGAGTATTTCCTTTGTGTTTTTTGCACTTGGCTATTTTGCACCGTAGTTGGTGAAGTCATCCTGTTCCCTCCCTTAAGAATCTAATTGAATTTTAGGATTTAACACTGTATAAAGCACATCTACGATTAAATTTACTAAAATAAATTCAAACGCAAATAATAATAGAGCTGACTGAATAACAGGATAGTCTCGGAATGCAATCGAGTCGATTAGAAGACGTCCCATCCCCGGAAAGCTAAAGACTGTCTCGACTACCACTGAACCCCCTAGTAGAAAACCAAATTGTAGCCCGGCGACCGTCACTACAGAAATTAAGGAATTTCGTAAAGCATGGGTCACTATGACAGAGTGTTCCTTCAGACCTTTTGCTCTCCCAGTTCTTATAAAATCAGCCTGTAGCGTTTCGAGCATAGAAGATCGAGTAAATCGTGCAATCATTGACATAATACCTGCCCCTAAAGTTAGGGAAGGTAAAATATAACTAGAAAAACCATCTAACCCTCCTGTTGGGAATAGCCCTAGCTGTACTGAAAATAATTGAATTAATAATAGTCCCAACCAAAATCCAGGAATCGAAATGCCAGAAACCGCTGTTACCATTCCAAAATAATCAGGCCATTTATTTTTATTGATGGCAGAAAAAACGCCAATCATTAAACCTATTAATGTAGCCCAAAACATCGAGAGAAAGGTAAGCTGAAGAGAGGGCATAAACCTTGTTTTAAACATATCAATCACGGGTAGACCTGTTGTTAAGGACGTGCCAAGTTCACCCGTCATTAGATTTTTCATATAGTCTACATACTGTTTTAAAATAGGCTTATCAAGACCCAATTCATGACGTACGTTTTCAACATCCTCGATTGTGGCATCCTTACCCGCTACTAATCGCGCAGGATCTCCTGGTATAAAATGAATAAATAAAAACGTTAGTATTGAAATAACAATTAAAATCGGTATCATTTCAACAATTCTTCTTGCTGTATATTTCCACATGACGAGCTCCTCCTTTCTATTTTGTAGAAAAGGAATTGACCTACATCAATTCCTTTTATTGCGTAGCATTACTCAACTTTTGCATTCTTCACATCGAGCCCGCCTGTTGGATTTACTAATACACCGCTAACATTTGAACGTACACCATATACAACCTCATCTACCCCTAAGAAAATCCAAGGTGTATCTTGGTAAACGATTTCCTGTAATTTTTCATAGAGCTCAGCTTGGCGATCTACATCTGAAATGGAGTTAGCCTCATCCATTATTTGATCTGCCTCAGTGTTATGATAATAGGCTGTGTTTGCACCATTTGGTGGGAATGATACACTATGGAAAAGTGGTTTTGTCGCATTTGTTATATCAGAAGCATATGCTGACCAGCTCACATACCACATTTGTAATTTTGCATCATCTGGTGTTTGAGCCCCGTAGATCTCATCTGACAAAGTACCCTCTTCCATAGATTTAATTGCAACTTTGACGCCAATTTGCCCTAACTGCTGTTGGATAAACTGCATTCCCTTCATCGTATCCGAGTTCGTATTTCCCCAGATTTCAATATCGAAGCCATCAGGATATCCAGCCTCAGCCAACAAGGCCTTTGCTTTTTCTATATTGTGCTCATACATTTTTTGCTGTTTATAATAAACTGTTTTGGAAGGAATAATGGAGTCTAGTGGTAAGCCTAGACCTGCATTAACTACCTTTAAATACGCTTCTTTGTCCACCGCATAATTAAATGCTTGTCGAACCTTACTATCATTCAACGGTTTTTTATACGTATTTAAGGAAACATAATGAGCGATTGTTGAAGGAACTTTATTAACTTCTACATCTTTATGGTTAGAAAGCTCATCGATATTTTGAGCAGGTACTGGATAGATAACCTGCGCATCCCCAGCTTTTAGCATCGCCACCCGTGATCCATTTTCTGGGACTGGTTTATACGTAATTTTAGATACACGGTCACCGCCACCCCAATAGCCATCAAATTTTTCAATGGTTAAATGATCTCCTTGTACCCATTCAACAAATTGATAAGGACCTGTTCCGACAGGCTGCTTAGGAATATCCGCTACATTTTCTTTAATCATTTTGGGACTAATCATTTTGGCCACTCCGAATCGTGTAATCATCGGTCCATATGGTTCTTTTAAAGTCACTTTAATGTCATAGTCTCCTAGTATTTCAACATGACTGATTAAGCTAAAACCACGTGAATAGAGGCGTAAGCTTTCATCATTCATAATTCGTTCAATATTGGCTTTTACAGCTTCTGCATTAAACTGCTCCCCGTCATGGAAAGTGACCCCTTCTTGCAGCTTAAATGTATACTCCAGTGCGTCTTCACTGATTGTATAATCTTCTGCTAGCACCTTAATTATTTGTCCATCCGCATCGAAGCCCAGTAACCCCTCTAACATCGTCTCCTGCACTGACCCCGAATTGGTATCTCCTGTGTTATGTGGATCCATAGAAATAAAGTTTTCATTTACAGCGATGACTAATTCATTTTTTGAACTAGCTTTACCTGAATCTGTAGTAGATTTTTCCCCAGTGTTTGATGCGTTAGAATTGTCTTTCTCTGCGCATGCTGCTAAAAGCAACGTACATAGAATTATAAAAACCCATTTTTTAACATAATTCATCTCATCTACTCCCTTTGTAAAAATATATAATAATACCTCCTAATGGCTTCATTAAGAAATATAATTACTAAAATTATTTATTTTCTCCACTGATGAAAATAAATAGGCAAAAAAATAAACTATACTTTCATTACGATAAGACAATTCAATTAGAGGAAGACATTGCTTTCTCAACTATCACAATTGCTTTTCATCAGAAACTATAGTTCAACCGACAAGATTTATTTATTCCACTGCTGAAAATAAGTAATTAAAAAAATATCCCCTTCCAAGATCAAGGACACTTTCGATGCATAATTATCAGAAAATTTATTATTTTTTAACAACTATAAACTACAGTTCACTTTTTTTCCAGCATTATTTTTATAAATTTAATAATTATTTTTACCGAACATTCATTTCTAGTTATTTAAAAAGGTTCTAAAAGCCCTTATTTCAAGGCATTTAGAACCAACATCAAGTATTACAGCTTTCTTATACTCTCTACGACCACATCAAGTATACGCTGAAGATCCTCTTGAATAATATTAAGTGGTGGTGATAGTGTCAGAACATTATTAAAGCCCGCTACTGTTGCCCCATTTTTCCCAATGATCACCCCTTGTTCTTTGCATGCGGCAATAACAGCATTTACCTTCTCCACTGGTAAAGGTTCTTTCAAGACTTTATCTACTACTAATTCAATCCCAATTAATAAACCTCTGCCCCGCACATCTCCTACATTCGGATGATCCTGTAAACTTTCTTGCAATGTTTGTAATGTGGCCTTCCCCATTTCCTTGGAGCGATCGAACAACGCTTCTTGCTCTAGAATCTCAATATTTTTTAATGCAACTGCACATGCTACTGGAGAACCCCCAAAAGTATTGACATGGCGGAAATAGTCATAGGCATCTGTGCCAGTGAAAGCCTCATAAATCTCACGTTTTACGGCAGTTGCTGATAATGGTAAATATGCGCTCGTAATCCCTTTAGCCATTGTAATAATATCTGGTTTCACACCATAATTCATAAATCCAAATGGCTTGCCTGTTCGACCAAAGCCACAAATAACTTCATCCACTATCATTAAAGCTCCATGCTTTTTGCACACTTCCTCTATGCCTTTTAAATAGTTTTCGGGAGGCATGATGACACCGCCACCTGTAATAATTGGCTCTAAAATCATGGCTGCAATTGTATCACTCAGTTCCCATGTCATCGTTTTATCAACAGCCCTTACGCTCGCTAAATCTAATGGTGCAACAGTATCATTTTCATGTTCACGGTATTGATCGGGCGGTGCGACATGGATAAAGCCAGGAGACAATGGCTCGTATTTATATTTACGTTCCGCTTGCCCTGTTGCTGCTAATGCCCCAAAGGAATTTCCATGGTAGGCGCGGTAGCGAGAGACAATCTTATAGCGGGAGCTTTGCCCTTTTTGCTGGTGATATTGTCGCGCTATTTTAAAAGCTGTTTCATTCGCTTCTGATCCGCTATTAGAGAAGAAAATAACGTACTCCCCACCAAGCAAGTCATTTAGTTTCTCAGCTAGCTGTACGGCTGGTAAATGTCCCTGCGATAATGGTGCATAAGCATTCTTCATCATTTGCTCATGTGCTGCATCTGCCAGTTCCTTACGTCCATAACCGACATTTACACACCATAGCCCAGCCATGGCATCAATATATTCGACGCCATCGGTATCTATTATTCTTGCACCATCTGATTTTTCCACTACATATGTTGCTTGTGGATTGTAGGGTTTCATTGAATGCCATACGTATTGCTCATCCTTTGTTAAAACATCACTTTTAAGATTGGTCTGTGTCATTGCCGAACACCCTCTCATTTATTTTTTCAGTAGATTAGCTTTTTGCATCGTTATTACTTGGGAAGGCAAAGGAGCTAGTTGTATCTTCCGTTTCATCTGGCCAACGCTCCGAGATTGTTTTCGCCTTAGTAAAGAATCTCGCTTGATCCGGACCAAACATATGCCCTTCACCAAACTTAGAGCGCTTCCATCCGCCGAAATTATGGTAGCCGACAGGAATTGGTATTGGTACATTAACCCCTACCATGCCCACTTCAATCTCTTCTTGGAATTTACGAGCTGCCGCACCACTGCTTGTAAACATCGTTACACCATTACCAAGTTCATGGTCATTAATTAAATCAATTGCTTCTTGTAAAGTCTCTACACCAACTACTATGCGTGCTGGACCAAAGACCTCCTCTTTGAAGATGGTCATATCAGGCGTAATATTATTGAGGAGTGTTGGCCCAACATAAAAACCATTAGATGTTTCGCATACTTTAGGATTTCGTCCGTCAATGACAAGATTTGCCCCTTCAGAAACAGCCCCATCAATATAGCTGATAATCGTTTCCTTTGATTGTTGGGTAATAACTGGGCCGAAATCGACGTCTTCTTCTGTATAAGGACCTACCTTTAGCTGTGAAATCTTCTGCTTCAATATGTCTGTAAAACGTTGCTCCGTATCTTGACCAACAACAAGCGCTCCAGAAATCGCCATACAGCGCTGTGATGCTGCCCCGTATGCCGCACCTAAAAAGGCGTTCGCAGTTTGTTCCAAGTTGGCATCTGGCATAACAATCATAAAGTTCTTACCACCACCAAAAGCAGCCACACGTTTATTATGCTTTGTTCCCGTTTGATAAATATATTCAGCTACTGGCGTAGAGCCTACAAAGGAAATGGCTTGAATCTCTTTGTTTTCTAGAAGCTCATTGACCGCTTCTTTATCGCCATTCACTACTGTCCAAATACCATCAGGAAGTCCCGCCTCTTTCCATAATTGACTTAAAAATAATGCAGAATGAGGAACACGTTCAGATGGCTTTAAAATAACAGCATTCCCTACTGCCACAGCCATACTTGTAATAGCTAAAGGGACCATAACAGGGAAATTAAAAGGGGCAATCGTTGCCACTACACCTAGTGGTGATTTGGCAGAAAAAGCATTAATATTGCCACCTACATTGACTGAATACTCCCCTTTTAGCAATTGTGGGGCACTAATCGCCATATCTACCGATTCAATCCCTCGAATAATTTCGCCCTTCGCATCCTCTTTAGTTTTCCCGCTTTCCTGACAAATCACTTCAATAAGTTCTTCCTGTTTTGTTACTAATAATTGACGGAATCGATGTAAAACCTCAACCCTCTTCCCAATGGACACCTTTTTCCATGCAGGAAAGGCTTCTTTCGCATGTTGAATGGCCTGTTGTACTTCGTCTTTTGATGCAAGTGGGACTCTCGCTATCGTTTCACCTGTTGTTGGATTATACACCTCTGAGAATCTTCCACTTGTACCAGCTACCTCTTCCCCTTTGATAAAATGCGTTAGCGTTTTCATTTTTTGTTGTACTGTCATATTTAACCTCTCCTTACATGGGATTATTGTTCAAAATCAAACTTTTCATTGTTAAAAATAGAGCTTGATTCATCGACTTGTTTTATCACCTTGTTCCTTTGCGTAAGTAAATAAAAAATCATTACAACGGCAACGACAACACATGTAAATAGAATTTGTGAGCGCATAGACTCAATAAAGAACATGGCTATTAATAAGGCAGTTGTAGCTACTATTGTGAAATACGTTAGATACGGGAATAGCCACATCTTCACCTTTAATAGCTCAGGATTTTCGCGTTCAATCTTTCTACGCATTCTCAATTGTGAAAAGGCGATAATTAAATAAAGAATTAAAGTAATAGCACTACAAGAGCTTAGTAAAAACATAAATACTTTATCTGGTGAAACATAGTTCATAATAACGGCAATATACGAGAAAAATGTTGCGGCTAAAATAGCATTCACAGGTGCACCATTTTTATTTAGTTTCAAAAAGGCTTTTGGTGCCTCCCCCTTCTCTGCTAAAGAAAACACCATTCGTGATGTTGCATAAAGTGCAGAATTTAAACACGATAACACAGCTGTTAAAACAACAAAATTCATGATTTGTGCGGCGGCAGGAATACCAATATAATCTAGCACTGCTACATAAGGACTTGTTAAAATATCAGAGGAGTGCCAAGGCAATAACGTCACAACAACTGTTATAGAGCCCACATAGAAAATTAAAATGCGCCAAGTAATTGAATTGGTAGCTTTTGTTACAGCTGCTAACGGTTCGTCTGACTCACCAGCAGCGATAGCCACAATCTCTGTCCCCATAAAGGAAAAAATAACAATGACAACACCCATTAGTACAGCGCCAAAGCCGTTTGGTAAAAACCCACCCTGATCAACTAAATTTGTCAGACCGACAGCGTTAAAGTTTGGTGCTATACCAAAAATAATGAATGCGCCTAAACCTAAAAAAACTACTATACTTGCAACCTTAATAAGAGAGAACCAATATTCAAATTCGCCAAAGGCTTTTACAGAAAGGACATTTGTTAAAGTAAGTGCTACGGTTAAAAGTAAACTTAAGAGCCATAAAGGAATTCCGTCATACCAATATTGAATAATGGCCGCTGCTGCCGTCGCCTCTAATGCAATAGCTATGACCCAGAAAAACCAATACAGCCAGCCAATCATAAAGCCTGCCCATGGACCAATTGCTTCATGGGCATAATGTGCAAACGACCCACTCGTTGGATTGACAGCCGCCATCTCACCTAACATACGCATCACTAAAATGACAATAATTCCTGCAAATATATACGATAATATTGCTCCTGGACCCGCCAGGTTAATGACTGAGCCACTGCCCATAAATAAGCCAGCCCCGATTACACCCGCTATCGCGATCATCGTCATATGCCGTTTCTTTAATCCTCGTTGTAAATGCGTTTGTTGCTCCATATCTGTCACCTCTTTTATTAGATTGGGATTATCGCTTACAAAAATCTTACATGTTTCATATCATTGAAGTAATAGACACACTGTAAATTTATATACAATTGTTTTAAACATAATGTAAAATAGACTAAATATTCTTAAAATATTAATTCGCCTAAATTTACAGCTATTTAATGACACAAAAGAGAAATAATAGATATATAAAACGTAGAAGATGTTTCAAAAGGAGGAGCTATATTGAGCCAATTCCAACTTAAAGTACTTCATGTTTTAGAAAATAAATACTTTCAGAATGCAGAGGTAGTTGCAGGTCATGAGGGGCTGTTAAGAATCGTTAAATGGGCACATGTTCTTGAAATAGTCCATGTAGATAATTTTTTAGTTGGAGAAGAGCTGGTGTTAACGACGGGGATCAGTCTTCAACATGGCATCGAAGATTTTATTACGTTTATTGAATCTTTAATAGATAAAAATTGTGCTGCTCTTTGTATTGAGTATGGCTCTTCTATTCAAGCCGTCCCAGAAGCAATACTTGCCATTGCAAATCGTCAGCAGTTCCCGATTATTGTTTTTCATGAAGAGGTTCCTTTTGTTCGCATTACACAGGATTTACATAGTCAAATTATTAATCAACAATATTTAATGGTTTCGACACTAGAATCCTACTCACAAACTTTAAATAAAAATACGGTCTTAGGACAAAATACGGACGACATTTTACAAAATATGTATAATGAATTAAAAACACAAATTATGTTTTCCATTAAGGGACGAGAACCCGTCTTGTTTCCCAATATGACAAAAAGTAAGCGTCAGCAATTATTAGCATTGAATAAATATGCTCAGCAATTTAAACATGAGCCCATCTTTATTTTTGATCAACATTATGCAGATTTAACGATTTTTCGTGAAGATGGTTTATTCTCAGAGTTTGAATTATTAATTTTAGACCGTACAGCCACAGCATTAGCGCAATTATTAATGCGAGAGTTCTATATTGAGGAGAAAAAGAATATTGAAGACGCTTCGATTTTAGCTGATTGGATTGACCAAAAGCTGTCCAAGGAAGAAATCTATAAATTTATCGTTTCTTACTATACCAACTATTCACACTCTAGTGGAGCTGTCTTTGTTTTGGCCACTCCCAATACAGTAATGAAAGCGCAGGAGGACATTGTCTATAGTAAACTTTATTATCGTAATCTCTTTGAACAGCATGGCTTTATCCCATTTTTATTCGAAAGGAAAAGCTATGTCATTTTTATTTTACTTCATACAAAAGATTGTCGAGCAATTCGTGAAATACTAAATAGCATCTTTACCTCACTTCCCAAAACTGAATTTTATAAAAAACAGCAAACTCAAGGGTTTCAAATAGCGGTTGGTAAAGTTGTAGCTGATGTACAAGAAATCTCTAAAAGCTATCAAACTGCATTAGAAACATTATATATTTGCCGCAAAGTCCAAACTTCCTCGTTCTTTTATGATGATTTGCATTTATATCATTTAATCTACAAATTACAAATGCAGGTGAATTTAAAGGAAGTTATAAACGACTATTTACAGCCAGTTATTGAGTACGATGAAAAATATAACAGCAAGCTTCTTGAAACATTACAAGTCTATTTACAATCAAATGGCTCTAAGCAGCAAACTGCTAACCAATTGTTTATCGTTCGTCAAACACTCTATCACCGCTTAAAAAAGCTTGAAAGTTTACTCGGGGAAAATTTCATGAAGGGTCATAATCGCATCACATTGGAATTTATGCTCCTTGCAAACTCCTTAATTGATGACAAGAGTTAAAAAATAGGCACGTTCAAGAGGCTCTCCCCCTTAAACGTGCCATCTCATTATCCTTTCACAACATCTTGATAAAGTCCTGGTCGACGATCATCGTATACAGGAATTCTTCCACGTACTTCATCAACGATGGAGAAATCTACATCAATTACTGCTACTTCCTCGTCTTCAGCACCAACCCAAAGCACTTCACCCCATGGCTGAATAATCATCGATTGCCCATTAAAGTTTTCTACTTTTCTCGAAATACGGTTAACTGCTATAACAAAGCATTGGTTTTCAATCGCTCGGGCTTGCAGCAATGTTTTCCAATGATCAATTCTTGGTGTCGGCCATTGTGCTGGTACAAACAGCACCTTAGCTCCTTGAAGGGCATGCGCACGTAACCATTCAGGGAAACGAATATCATAGCAAATGACACCAGCCGCCTCAATAGGTCCTAGCGCGAATCGATTCATTTCATCTCCAGCTTCTAAGTAAAGATGCTCGTCCATTAATCGGAAAAGATGGGCCTTGCTATATTCCCCAACAAGTACTCCATTGTTATCAAATGTATACATCGTATTGTAAAACTTGTCGCCCTTTTTTATGGAAACAGAGCCACCGACAATATGTACACTAAGTTCCTTCGCTAAGTGTGCTAAAAATGCTTTTGTACGCTCACCGTTAACGTCCGCCAATTCTGGAAGCTTCTCCAGTGCGTAGCCCGTATTCCACATTTCCGGTAGCACAATAATTTCTGCCCCTAGTTTTGCGGCTTCACGAATCTTGTCCTCTGCCCGTGTAAAATTTTCTTCTACTTTGCCGAAGCCAATGTTTAACTGAATACAACCGATTTTCATATTAATTCCTCCTATAGACAATTAACAAAAAAAGTACTACTATTTGCTTCATATTCTTCAATAATAATTATTATATTCTGAAAAAGGTGATCATGCATGGAATTCTCTAAAAAACTACAGCAATTACCCACTCAATTTTTTGCGGCGCTCGTCCAAAAAGTAAACAATGCCCTGGAAGAAGGACGTGATGTGATTAATCTTGGGCAAGGAAATCCCGACCAACCTACGCCTACTCATATCATTCAAGCATTACAGGAAGCAGCTGAAAATCCTCAAAACCACAAATATTCGCCATTCCGTGGTATCGGCGAATTACGTCAAGCCGCTGCTGACTTTTATAAACGGGAATATGATGTGGAGATTGATCCCGACACTGAAGTAGCCATTCTTGGTGGCACAAAAATTGGTCTTGTTGAGCTACCTTTGGCTGTGTTAAATCCTGGTGATACGATGCTATTACCAGACCCAGGCTATCCAGACTACTTATCTGGAGTTGTATTAGGTGATGTAAATTTTGAAGTAATGCCTCTTTTTGCTGAGAATAATTTCTTACCTGATTATGATGCCCTCCCTAAAGAAGTTAAGGAAAAAGCCAAGTTACTTTACTTAAATTACCCAAATAATCCTACGGGTGGTACAGCAACACTTGAATTTTTTGAAGAAACCATTCGTTTTGCTAAGGAGCATAATATCATCGTATCACATGATTTTGCTTATGGTGCGATTGGATTTGATGGCAATAAACCCATTAGTTTCTTACAGGCCAATGGCGCAAAAGAGGTTGGAATCGAAATGTACACATTATCAAAGACTTATAATATGGCAGGTTGGCGTATAGGCTTTGCTGTTGGTAATGCAGATTTGATTGCCGCGATTAATCTTATTCAAGATCATTTGTTTTGTAGTCAATTTCCTGCTATTCAACAAGCAGCAGCTGTTGCACTTACATCTTCACAGGAATGTGCAGATGAGCTAAGAGCTACCTATGAGCGTCGTCGAAATGTACTATTCGAAGAAGCTCATAGAATCGGCTGGCAAGTAACGGCACCAAAGGGCTCCTTCTTTGCCTGGCTCCCTGTCCCATTAGGTTTTACTAGCGAACAATTTGCTGATATATTGCTCGACAAAGCTGATATTGCGGTAGCCGCAGGTAATGGCTTTGGTCAATATGGGGAAGGCTATGTGCGTATTGGCTTGCTTGTAAGCGAGGAACGTTTACGAGAAGCCATGCATAGAATTGAGCAATTGAACTTATTTTAGCATGGAACAAAATGGAGTCCAGTAGCTTTCACTAGCTACTGGACTTACTATTTTCAATTTTCCTTGGAAGATCTAATCCATGTTCTAATGGATAAAATTGTATGTGACCTGTTTCATCGTCCAACTGACGGATATGCTGAATGCCCTGAACTTCTGCCAGCACTACATCTGCTGTAATGACAATATTCCCACCCTTTAAAAAATGACCGCCTGAAACCACTCCCCATTGATCGCTCATGGAACCATGGAAATGCGTTTCATATTGTGCATCACGCTTACAAACAACTCCTGAACCTTGGATAAACTCGAGTGGCCCCTCTTTCTCGACCACATCACTAAATCGAACTTTAATGTGGGAAGTTTCATCTGGCACTAAATAAACAAAGCTACTTTTTTGAAAACTACCAATACAACTAATTATGGTTGCCGATTCAATTTTATTCTCTTCACAAAGTGCCTCAATTCCTTCAATAATGTCTGTTCCCATGAGAAGACGAGCACTAATCACCTTACCAAATGAACCTATGCCATAATTAACTCTTACGGACATTCTTCACCCTCCTTCGCGACAAAATATTATAACAATATAAAAAATTTTAAAAATATTTATTGACTTACTATACCCTATAAATTATATTAGTTCTATCGGAAATACAAAAATATAATATGAATCTCTTATCAAGAGTAGCTGAGGGACTGGCCCTATGAAGCTCGGCAACCTCCTTTTATGAAGGAAGGTGCTAAATCCTGCAAACGAAATTCGTTTGATAGATAAGAGAGGACTTTTTTCATGAGCCTCTCTTAATTTGTAAGAGAGTTTTTTTTATTTTCAAAAACCGATAAAACAATTTTTGGAGGTCGTTTTCATGAAGAAGAAAAATAAATTTTTAGTAGGTTTAGCAAGTCTTACATTAGTAGCAGCACTAGCGGGCTGTGGCTCTAAAGAAGATAGTAAAGGAAAAAGCGAAGCTATCGATGAAAATAAAATTGTCGTGGGTGTCACTTCAGGACCTCATGAGCAAATTGCAGAGGTAGCTGCTAAAGTCGCAAAGGAAAAAGGTCTAGAAGTAGAACTAAAATCATTTTCTGATTATGTTTTACCAAATACATCCTTAGCTGAAGGTGATCTTGATGCAAACAGCTATCAGCATAAGCCTTTCCTCGATACATTTAATAAAGATCACGATACAGATTTAGTACCGGTTGGCAAAACTATTTTAAATCCAATGGGTATTTACTCTGAAAAATATAAATCATTGGATGACGTTCCTGAAGGCGCAACATTTGGCTTACCGAATGACCCAACAAATGGAGCGCGTGCTCTCTTTGTTTTACAAGAGGCAGGCTATATTAAATTAAAAGATGGAGCGGACTTAACAGCATCCGTTCGTGACGTGGAAGAAAACAAAAAGAATTTAAAATTCATAGAATTAGAAGCTGCACAAATTCCAAAACAGCTTAGTGAAGTAGATGTAGCTGCTATTAATACTAACTTTGCGCTGGAAGCTGGCATTAATCCGCAAGAGGACTCTATTCTTTTAGAATCTACTGACTCTCCATATGTGAACTACATTGTCGTTCGTGCAGAAAATGAAAACGACCCAACGATTAAAAAGTTCATTGAGGCTTATCAATCTGATGAAGTGCGCCAATTCATTGAAGAGGAATTCAAAGGTTCTGTAATCCCTAGCTGGTAATACGTGCGATAAGCTAAAGAATCTGCCAAATTTCCACTATGGAAACCGCGCAGATTCTTGCTTTTTAGAAGTTAAGAAAGGAGCAACCAATCTGATGATTCAATTACAAAATATTTCAAAAGAATATAAGACGAAAAAAGGCAGTATAAAGGCTGTAGATGGCATCAATCTTCATGTAAAAAAAGGGCAAATTCATGGTGTAATTGGGTATAGCGGTGCTGGTAAAAGTACGCTGATTCGTTGTGTTAATTTACTAGAGCGTCCTTCAGCAGGCAAAGTCTTGATTGACAATGTGGATATTACTACCCTTTCACTTCATGACTTACGTCAAACACGACAAAAGATCGGTATGATTTTTCAACATTTTAATCTCTTAAAGACAGCAACGGTTTATAACAATATTGCTGTTCCCTTAAAGCTACTTGGTTATAACGAAACAGACGTCAAAAATCGTGTGGCTAAATATGCCGAAATTGTAGGTTTAACAGAAAAGCTAGATAGCTACCCTAATCAGCTTTCAGGTGGACAAAAGCAACGTGTCGCAATTGCACGCGCTCTAGCGCAAGAGCCTGAAATTTTACTCAGTGATGAAGCAACAAGTGCGCTTGATCCTGAGACTACAGAGGCTATTCTTGAACTATTATTAAAAATTAATCGTGAATTAGGAATTACAATCCTACTGATTACACATGAAATGAATGTCATTCAGAAAGTTTGTGATGAGGTATCTGTTCTAGAAGCAGGGAAAGTAGTTGAATTTGGTACGGCTATCGAGCTCTTTGCAAAACCACAACACCCTACTACAAGAAAGTTCTTAAGTACCATTTCACAACGTAACTTAACTCCTTCTCTTATTGAGCAGTTAAATGTTTCAGGTAGCGTCATTCGTTTAACATTTCTTGGAGAAAGTACTGGTAAGCCATTATTGGCTGAAGTCAGCAAAGTATATGATGTACAACCAAACATTTTAACAGCCAATATTATTGAATTAAAAAACGGCATTGTTGGTAATATTGTGGTGCATTTAAACGGAGAGCCCAACATTGTTCAAAAGGCGCTAACCTATTTTGCAGAGAATGGCGTTACTGTGGAAGAGTTAGGAGGAGAGATCCATGAATAATTTCTTTAATGATTGGTCAGAGGTTATTGGCAAAGCAATTATCGAAACATTTCAAATGGTCGGAATTTCATTATTCTTTTCGATTCTAATTGGTATACCTTTAGGGCTTTTAATTGTTTTAACACGACCTGGTCAATCCTTCGAAAATAAATTTTTCTATCAATTTTTTAATTTAGTCATTAATATTATCCGTTCAGTGCCATTCATCATCTTACTATTCTTCATTTTACCATTTACAAAGGTTATTGTTGGTACAACAATTGGCGTTAAAGGCGTTATTGTTCCGCTTGTAGTTTATACGGCTCCTTATATTGCACGACTGATGGAGTCAGCGCTTTTAGAGGTTGATTCGGGCGTTGTCGAAGCCTACACAGCTATGGGTATTAAACGTCGCCATATCATTTGGCATGTATTATTACGCGAAGCACGCCCATCCATTATTTTAGGCTTAACAATCGCTACAATTGGATTGATTGGCGCAACAGCAATGGCGGGAATGGTTGGTGCTGGCGGTTTAGGCGACCTAGCCTACCGTTATGGTCATTTACGCTATGAGGTAGATGTCATGTATGCAACTGTGTTTATTTTAATCATCCTTGTACAAAGCATACAATCCATAGGTAACCGCATTTCAGCCAAATTGAAGAAAGACTAGGAGGAGGCTATCCATGTCAACTGAGATTTATGTAGAGAAAAACGGCTATATCGCAACGCTAGTGTTAAACCGTCCTGACAAACGAAATTCTTTATCGAGAGCAATGTTCCAAGCGATCATAGACGAACTAGAACAGTTACGTACAGAGACATCTATCAAGCTATTAATTGTGCGCGGTGTCAATGAAGTCGCCTTTTCCTCGGGTGCTGATATTAGTGAGTTTTTAGATATTCGTTATGCTGCGGATAATGCTAAAGCCTATAATGATCTAGCTTTAAAGGCCATTGATGCCCTCTATAAATTCCCGCATCCTACGATTGCCCTGATTCAGGGCTTAGCGATTGGGGGCGGCTTAGAGTTAGCCAATGCTTGTGACTTTAGATTGGCGACACCAAAGAGTAAGCTTGGCATTACCGCTGCGAACATTGGGATTGTCTATAATCTTGAAAGCACTAAACGTCTTATTAATATTGTTGGTGTCGCGAAGGCTAAAGAGATTTTATACACAGCAAACATTTTTACAGCAGAGGAAGCCAAAAGCATTGGTTTGATTACTGCCCTTCATGAGCCACAGGAAATTGAAAATGCCACTATGCAATTTGCTGAGCATCTTTTAAATAAATCATCTATTGCCAATGCAGGTAGTAAAAAAATAATTCAAGCTATCGTAGATGGAGAAAATGAAGAGAGTGATGAGCTGGCTCAATTGATTCTCGATTCATTTAGCTCTGATGATTATAACGAAGGTATTCAAGCTTTTTTAAATAAAAGAAAGCCTATTTTCAATAAATAAGTGAGGTAGTAACGATGACAAATACAACTGATGGTGACCTACTCTTAAAAAATATCACTGCCCAAGCCCCCTTCCCCATTTGCTTTGCCGATTTAGAAAAAGCAGTAGCGGAAAAAATTCCAGCTGGGCCATTCGGCTACATTCGCTCAGGTGCTGGCGGTGAACAAACATTACGTAATAATCGTTCAGCTTTTGAAAAATACTCCATTGTTCCCCGCTTCTTAAATGATGTTTCAAACGTTCATACATCCATTAATTTGTTCGGGAAAACATACCCAACGCCATTGCTCTTTGCCCCTGTCGGTATGAACGGAATGGTTCACGAGGAAGGTGAACTTGCCGCTGTGCGCGCTGCCCAGCAATTAAATATGCCATATATTCAAAGCACAGTCTCCACCTATGCACTCGAAGATGTTGCCGAAGCTGCCCCTTCAGCAACAAAATGGTTCCAATTGTATTGGTCTACAAATGAAGAAATTGCATTTAGTATGGCCGCACGAGCAGAGTCAGCTGGCTTTGAAGCTATTGTTTTAACAGTCGATACAGTAATGCTTGGATGGCGAGAAGAAGATGTGCGCAATCAATTTTCACCATTAAAGCTAGGCTACGCAAAAGGAAATTACATGAATGATCCTGTCTTTATGGCTTCTTTGCCTAATGATTCATTTGAATCGTATGTACAAGGTGTCTTGCAAAATGTCTTCCACCCTACACTCAATTGGGAGCATGTTCGTGAATTAAAACGACGAACAAATCTCCCTATATTATTAAAGGGAATTTTACATCCTGAAGACGCAAAGCTAGCCCTTGAAAATGGGATTGATGGTATTATCGTATCGAACCATGGCGGCCGACAATTAGATGGTGTTATTGGTTCACTTGATGCCCTTCCCGCCATCGTGAGTGTTGTCAATGGACAAATCCCTATTATTTTAGATAGTGGTGTATATCGCGGGATGGATGCCTTAAAAGCACTTGCTTTAGGAGCTGATGCCGTAGCAATTGGGCGTCCCTTCATCTATGGCCTAGCCCTTGAAGGACAACAAGGCGCCGAAAAAGTAATGACAAATATCTATGATGAATTAAAGGTTTCCATTGCATTAGCAGGTACAACCTCCATCGAAGGGTTACGTACTATTACATTAGTCAAAAATGATGGGACTGAGGTTAAATGAAACAAGCATTAGAGGGATTAAAAGTTGTTGATTTATCTCAAGTTTTAGCTGGTCCTTATTGCACAATGGTCTTAGCAGATATGGGCGCAGAAGTCATTAAAATCGAGAAATATCCAAATGGAGACGACACCCGAGCAATGGGCCCGTTCGTTCATGAAGAAAGTCATATGTATATGATGGTTAATCGCAATAAAAAAGGTGCTTGTATCAATTTAAAAACGCCAGAGGGCTTGGCTTTATTCAAAGAGCTTATCCAATCTGTTGATGTGCTTGTGGAAAACTATCGACCAGGTGTTACGAAAAAGCTAGGGATTGATTATGATACTTTAAAAGCCCTTAATCCTGGACTCATTTACTGCTCTATTTCTGGCTATGGACAAACCGGTCCTTATAGCCAGAAAGGCGGCTATGATATTATGGCACAGGGTCTAAGTGGCTTAATGCATATGACTGGTGAACCACAGGGCCGACCTGTAAAAGTTGGCTTTGCTGTCAATGATATTGCCGCTGCCCAAACTGCTTTACAATCTATTTTAATGGCCTATATTTATAAGCTGCGCAGTGGTGAGGGGCAATATATCGATGTATCTTTAGTAGAGTCAGGGCTTGCTTGGACTGTTTGGGAGGCTGCTGCCTACTTTGGTCAAGGAGAATTACCCGAGCGAACAGGGACTGCCCATCGAGTATCCGCACCATATCAAGGCTTTAAAACACAGGATGACTATATTTTAATAGGTGCTGGCAATCAAAAGCTATGGGAAATTTTTGCGACAAAGGTTGTCAAACGACCTGATTGGTTAGACAATCCCCTCTTTATTACTAACTATTCACGTGCTCAGCATGTAAAGGCGTTAGAGGCAGAAATTGAAAGTGAATTAGCGAAACATCCAGCAACTTACTGGCTGAAGCTTTTAGATGAACACGGCGTACCATCCAGCCCTATCTATTCCTATGACCAAACCTTAAATGATCCCCATATTTTAGAGCGTGGTATGGTCTTGTCCTATGACCATCCAACTGCTGGTCCCATGAGAACATTAGGTTTCCCAGCAAAATTCTCACGCACGCCGGGTCAATTAACAAGTGCAGCGCCAACTTTAGGACAGCATAATGAAGAAATTTTGCAGGCATTAAACATCACTGATTATGAAGTTCAGCAGCTAACAAAAGCGAATGTAATTAGCTCAAAATAAGAAGCCCTTAATTTTGACGAGCTATCGATCACTTTAGGCGTGCTATAGATGACTTTTGGCCGACTATCCGTTACTCTGCCCGGTCTATCCATTCTTCATAGAATTTGATTGGAAGATGCGCCCTTTTTCATTGTAATCAAAAAGGCTACCTCCACAAAGTCCTGCACCCCTAAAGTTAGAGTCAAAAATCTAAACTTTAGGGGTGTTTTTATATGGCGAAATACAGCGAAGAATTCAAAATACATGTGGTTAATGAATATATGAAAGGCCCTTTAGGTTATAAATTATTAGCGAAAAAATATGACATACCAAATCATTCGCAAATAAAGCGGTGGGTACATGCCTTCAAAGAATTTGGAGAAGTTGGATTACATAGAAAAGTAACAAAACAGCTCTGTTCAATTCAAGCTCGATGTATTACACTTTATGAAACAAACAGGTGCTTCTTATCAAGATACAGCGATTGAATTTAACATGAATAATCCAGGGTTAATAGCGAACTGGAACAGTAAATTTTTGAAGGAAGGTATAGAAGGCTTGCAAGAAAAAGCGAAGGGACGGCCACCTATGTCTAATAATCCTAAAAATAAACCTGTCAAACAACCAAACACATTGTCTCGTGAAGAACAGCTAGAACGTGAAAATGAGCTTCTCCGATTAGAGATTGCATACTTAAAAAAGTTAAACGCTTTCGAGGCGAATCCGGATGCCTTCCTCGAAAAGCACAAGCAGCGTTGGCATTCGAACTCAAAGAAGAAGGGTTCCGATTGAAAGATGTATTGAAAATCGTTGAGATCCCAGAAGCAACGTATCATTACCATATTCAACAGTTAAAAAATGAAGATCCCAATCAAGAATGGAAAACGTTGATTTTAGCGCTATTTGAGAAGCATGAAGGTAGATATGGTTATCGCCGAATCCATGCAGAATTAAAAGCGCAAGGATACGTCATCAATCACAAAAAAGTACAGCGAATCATGAAGGAATTGGACTTAAAGTGTGTGAAATTCGTTCGTAAATCTCGTTATAAATCGTACAAGGGCAAGGTGGGCAAAGTCGCAAATAATCGATTAAACCGCCGTTTCAATACGCCAAACACTTTACAAAAACTGGTGACAGACGTAACAGAATTCAAGTGTACAGAAGATGAAAAACTTTATTTAAGTCCAATTATGGATCTCTATAATGGCGAAATTATTGGGTTTAGTATGTCTAAACGCCCAACATTGGATTTCGTATTAGAATCGCTATACCAAGTTCTTCCAATCATTCAGAACCAAGCTACATATCGTACAACGATTCATTCGGATCAAGGCTGGCATTATCAACATAATTCATGGGTGAAAACATTACGGCAAAATAAAATTTTCCAAAGCATGTCTCGCAAAGCGACGTGTGCAGACAATGCGGCGATGGAAAACTTCTTTGGCATACTCAAACAAGAGATGTATTACGGTGAGATATTATTCTCATATGAAGAATTGAAGAAGAAAATCAAACGATATATCGACTACTATAACAATGAACGTATTAAACAAAAACTGGCTGGCATGAGTCCAGTAAAATACCGAACTCAAGCCAGCCAATTAGCTGCATAATAAAAACTCTAACTTTAAGGGGTCACTACCCAACAAAGGTAGCCTTTTCGTATTATTGAATTACACCTAGTTCACGACCAACTTTCTCGTAAATGGCTAACGCATTATCAAGCATTTCTTTTGTATGAGCTGCAGTTGGCATATTACGAACACGACCTGTACCTTTAGGAACAGTTGGGAATACGATTGATTTCGCATAAACGCCTTCTTCAAATAAGCGTTTTGAAAACTCTTGTGTCAGCTTTTCATCCCCAATAATACAAGGAGTAATTGGTGTTTCAGATTCACCAATATTAAAGCCAAGCTTCTCTAGTCCCGCTTTTAAATAGTTACCATTATCCCACAGCTTATCGTGAAGCTCTGTAGAATCAATTAGCATTTGTACAGCAGCTGTAATGGCTGCCACATCACCTGGTGGTAAAGCTGTTGAGAACAAGAATGGACGAGAGCGAACTTTTAACCAATCAATTAAATTCTTCTTACCAGCTACATAGCCACCTACGACACCAATTGCTTTTGATAATGTACCAATTTGGAAGTCAATCTCTTTTTCAAGTCCAAAGTGCTTCACAGTTCCTTTGCCTTTACCAGTTACACCTGAACCATGTGCATCATCAACATAAGTAATTAAATCAAATTCTTTGGCAATTTCCACAATCTCCGGCAATTTAGCAATGTCGCCATCCATTGAGAATACACCATCCGTAATAACCATCACTTTATTGTATAAACCAGATTCTTTTGCCGCTTTTGCCTTGGCACGTAAATCATCCATATCTGAGTGATTAAACGCAATGATTTTCGCCTTAGATAAACGACAACCATCTATAATAGAGGCATGGTTTAATTGATCAGAAAGTATTGCATCGTTTTTATCCATAACAGCTGAAATAGCTGCCATGTTACAATTAAAGCCAGATTGATAAGAAATAGCTGCTTCAGTTCCTTTAAATTCAGCAAGCTTTTCTTCTAATTTAACGTGTAAGTCCAGTGTCCCGTTAATAGTACGAACAGCACCTGCTCCAACACCATATTTTTCAATCGTTTCTTTGGCAATACGCTTTAATTCTTCATTCGTTGCTAAGCCTAGATAATTGTTAGAAGATAAGTTAACAAGATTTTTGCCACGTACCTGTATTATCGGGCCATTTGCACCCTCTACTGGATCAATTTCATTGTATAAGCCTTGTTCATGTAGGGCTTGTAGGTTTTCGTCTAAAAATGCATTCAATACTTTTGACAAGCGTATCATCCTTTCCTAGGAAAACAGTTCTAGCTCCTAGTTTAGCATAAGCAAGCCTATAGCTAAATTATTTTGTTAATCTTTCGAATAATGACGCTGTTTTTTCTCGCCATAAAGAGGCGGATAGGCAATTATCCAATAAACGCCGCACCGTATATTCTGCTTCTGCATAACGCTTTGAGTAGCCCATCGCATCTTGCATGGCTTCTTTATAGCGCGCTCGGACGTCCTCAATTGCTAATTCTGCCTCTTCCGTAAGCTCACAATGTTGCCCTATATCAAATATCTTATCGCCTAATCGGCCATCCTGTGGATCAAAAATATGAGGTTCCGTACTATCAAAAATACAGAAATTTAGTTCTGGGATAATGACCATATCGACAGATCCTGCATCTAAGCCACACCATACAATTTGAGCATCAAGTCCTCTTGCATTCGCCTCATCTGCAAGGCCTTTCATCAAGGAGGATTTGCCTGTACCCGGTTTGCCTTTAATCATTAATCTTGTCGATATATTTTTCGTAATGCTTTCAACTGTGTTTTCTGCCCCTCTTGGAGTTAGCGTTCCAAGTAAACGGTGTGTTCGCTCACCCGTTTTATTTAAAATAATAGATTGGAAAACTTCCGATTTTAAATTTTCCACCTGTTCATTTAATGCCTGCCAATTCATGCAGCTTTGCGTCACAACCTCCCAATCATCGTGGAGTTTGATAGCATGATTTAGCTTGGCAATACATTTATCACGCCAAGCCATACGTTCCTGTACTGCTTCAGCAAGTTGCTCTCCTATTTTCTCAAGCTGGATATCTTCCAGGCAATCATAAAAAGACATAACACGATGCTTCGTACCAAGTAATGTCGGCCCAATATCCCATTCTGATGCCCAGACATACAGTCTATTACAACCCTTTACATAAACAGCCTCGACTACTTCCTCTAACAACGCATGCTTAAACCATTCGACAGCAAAGCCTTGTTTAACATAAAAATAACCTAGCTCTTTCAATAGCTCTGATCCTTTAGATGTAGAGGCACCTTGTAAAAAATAAACTAGCTCCGCTTCCTCCATCATTTCTTTATATAAATGTTTCACACCTTGCCCAGTCAATGCGTGTCCAAAATAATACGTCACATTTCCGTTCAAATGTCGTTCCTCCTTTTGTTTCTGCCTTGCATTATATGAAGGAACACTAAAAAAGATGAAAAGCTACTCCTATCCTTAACAGATAAAAGTAGCTTTACAGTTTAATAAAAAGGCTTCATGTCTTCAATATGACCAATACATTTCATTAATACTTTGCGACAATAAGGTAATGAATATTGCACAATATATCCGGAAGTTAAAGCAATTAATACTGTTCCCACTCCAACTGGGCCACCTAGTAGCCCTCCTACAATAGTTACTAGAACTTCGATCCCCATTCTCGCAGTTTTAATAGTTCCGCCAAATTTTTCGACAAGTATCATCATTAATGTATCTCGAGGGCCTGCACCCATATTTGGAGCAATATACATACCACAGCCAAAGCTTAAGACAAATAAACCAATGATAAAATATGTAATTTGTAGACTATACACATCTGTTGAAGGCAATAGCCAGTTAAATACATCGATGAATGAACCGATTAGTAGCATATTCAGCCATGTACCAATTTTAGGCCACTCACGCAATACAATTGATGTAGATGCGACAATAAAAAGACCTGTTAATATAGACCATGTACCAATCGTTAATCCAAAGTTTTGAAATAACCCTACATGCAAGACATCCCAAGGGCTCGTTCCAATTATCTTCCCTTTAATAGACATCGTAATCCCCAGTGACATCACAATCAAGCCGCCAATAAAAAATGTCCAGCGCCACCCCATTATTTTGCGCATTCCCTATCCCTCTCTTTATATTTGATAATGCTCTAACTGTATCATGTTTTCTTCAAATATCGTGAAATCGTGCTTGTAAATGGAAGGATGGATAACCCTATTCTATTAAAATAAAAAACTATCCATTTTTCACTAATGGATAGTTGTAATTGGCGCAAGCTGGGCCTTTGTAATATTCTTCAAATCATTAAGTTGAACATGGATTTGCATACCTATTTTCCCTGCACTTACAATAATACTGCCTTGTTGTTGAGCAGTTTTATCAATTACCGTAGGATACAATTTTTTCATGCCTACTGGCGAGCATCCGCCACGGACATACCCTGTATAGTTAAGTAAATCTTTTACAGGTAGCATATCAATTTTCTTTTCTCCAACTACCTTTGCGGCAGCCTTTAAATCCAGTTCCTCAGCCACTGGAATAACAAATACAAATAGCTTTTGTGCACTTGCCTTTGCTACTAATGTTTTAAAAACACGGGTAACTGGCTGACCAATTTTTTCGGCAACAGACACACCGTCTACTTGACCGTCTCCAATTTCATATTCCATCACATCAAATTGGATTTTTTGCTGCTCTAATAATCTTATCGCATTTGTTTTGGCATGCTTTGCCTTCGCCATAACCGTAATCTCCTATCTACAACATTAGGCTATCAAAGAGAACATCGAATCATTTCCTGGACGATAGCCATTCTTCGTCATTTGAACATGTGCTGCATACTTTTCAGATGCCTGTTTGAAGGCTCTCGATTTTAAAGTAGCATCATGGCTCTTACCGAAAATTGTATCTGCAAATGGGTCCAATTTCAATTCCTTCGAGAAACGTTCAGGAACCTTAACTGTAGTCACCTCATTGACAAAGGGTTGGTCCTGTTCATCTATTGCGTCAACTGTTGAGTTAACTTCATGTAGAATATGCTGAATTTGAGCATTCACGTTTTCTGCTAACCTTACATCTTGAGCAGATGGCTTTGACGATGATAATGCTGCATTTCGCATTTGCTCTAAAGCCTGTAATGTATCATTCAAATCCGGATTATTTACAACAGGTGCTCCGTCATGATTACCACTTGCCCATTTATAAGCTTGCTCATGTGCATGGACATCCTTTGAAGTTTGCTGCAAATCTTCCATAATGGCCTGCTGTTGGGGTGTTACTACTTCTGTATCTTCTTGTTGCTGCTCGTATAAATCTTGATCTGTACGCCCTAATAGTAGGTTTTCAAGCTCAAGCAATAATGGATTTTTCTTTGGCTGAAAATACATGGCATTCTTTCGATATGCATCTCCCGCTTCTTTGCGCTGCATAAACTTTTTACGATTAAATGGGGACGATAATCTCTCTTGCTCCATTGAATTATATATTTTCATAGTTTTCACCTCATCCTTCTATCTTCATATGCTATTTTGTTACTAGATATGAACATTTTTTATCACTATATCTATTACTTCGAAACAGCTTCTGTACTCTTATTATCGGAATTTTCATTATTAAATTCAAGCATAAATGACTACTAACCACCTAAAGGGGTACAAATTAAAATCATTTTTAGATATAAATACCTAATCCCAAAGAATATATGCCTCAGTCCTTTAGTACTTTCATTTCGATTTCAATAAAAGTTACTACCATTCGCACAAAATAAATAGTGTTAATATATAAAAAAACAGCCTCTATATATAAACCGGCTGCTTTCTTATTTTTTCGGTGTAATCAATAGGCACTTATAAGCTAAATAACCGAGCCATGCACCAATAGTATTTAAAATTAAATCATCAATATCCGCAGATCCCACTGTAAAAATAAATTGGATCGTTTCCACACTAAGGCTAGCAAAAAAGCCTAAGCAAAGTATAACTCCTGCTTTGCGGAATTTCTTCGATAGTAATGGCAGTAAAAAGCCCATAGGGGTGAAAATTAATAAATTACCAAGTAAGTTAATAATTATCGTATCCCAATTAAAATATTGAGAGTAGTTTATATAACGGAAAATCGTTTCAAAGGGCATAAAATTAGTAGTTAATCGCCAACTACTGTAATCAAACAGCCCTAAGTCACCGACGGAATAATCACCTTCCCATAACACAACGACTACATTAACTAAACGATCGATGACCAATTTATAAAAAGCTAAAAAAGAATAGATGCTAAATAACATCCAACCTACTATTTTTATTGGTAAATAATATGTATCAATAACATCTCGATATGGTAATGGGAGCTTGGCATTACCTTGAACATCCGTTATGTTGTTTTTTGACATGCTAAACACCCGCTTCCCTTTATTCCTTCCCATATTTTAATATGCTCCTTAAGACCATGCAAGTAGCTGTTAACTATTTATCGACTAAAAAGACTGCCTCCTGACAGAGAGACAGCCTTCCCATAAGTATTTATACTGGATTTACCCCATGCTTACGTTGTGAGAAAAGTAAGTATTTTGACATGTAAAGCTCTAAACGACTTTCAAGCACCTTCCGTAAATCATTTGGCTCAATTACATCATCAATAATTAATTCTGATGCTAATCGATACACATCAATCTCTTCTTGGTACTCTTTTCGTTTTTCAGCTATAAAGCTTGCTTGCTCCTCTTTCGGAAGCTCGGCAATTTTATTTGCATAAACTGCATTGACTGCAGCTTCTGGACCCATTACTGCAATTTGAGCATTTGATAATGCGATACAGCAGTCTGGCTCAAAGGCAGGACCAGCCATGGCATATAAGCCAGCACCATATGCTTTACGAACAATAACCGTTAGCTTTGGAACAGTTGCTTCACTCATCGCAAAGATCATTTTTGCGCCATGACGGATAATACCAGCTTTTTCGACCTGTGTGCCAATCATAAAGCCTGGGACGTCCGCCAAGAATAGAAGCGGTATATTGAAAGCATCACAAAGAGAGATGAACTTGGCCGCTTTATCTGCAGAATCGTGGAATAATACGCCTCCCTTAACACGAGGTTGATTCGCGATTATCCCTACGGATTGCCCCTTAATACGTGCAAGACCAGTAATTAATTCCGGTGCAAATAATTTCTTCACTTCACAAAACGAATCTTCATCAATAATACGGTCAATTAACTTATACATATCAAAAGGAACGTTTTGGTTTTGTGGTATCAATTCCTCAATCGATTTATCGAATGTAGCTGGTGGTTTAGGGGCCTCTACTTTGCTACGTTCTGCATAGTTATTAGGGAAATAGCCTAAATATTTACGAGCATAGGCAATGGCCTCTTGTTCTGTTTTGGCTAGCACATCTCCACAGCCGGAAACTGAACAGTGCATTTTTGCACCACCCATTGTTTCTAAATCTACTTTCTCTCCAATAACCATTTCAGCCATACGAGGAGATCCTAAATACATAGATGCGTTCCCTTCAACCATGACAACGATATCACAAAATGCAGGGATGTAGGCACCGCCTGCCGCAGACGGTCCGAATAGTAGACAAATTTGTGGTACTTTACCTGATAACTTGACTTGGTTGTAGAAAATGCGACCCGCACCTCTTCTACCTGGGAACATTTCTAGCTGATCTGTAATACGTGCACCTGCTGAATCAACTAAATATAGTAACGGACAGTTAAGTTTTTCTGCAGTTTCTTGAATACGAATCATCTTTTCAACCGTACGTTTTCCCCATGATCCTGCTTTAATCGTTGAGTCATTCGCTAAAACACAAACGGTACGACCATGAATTTTACCAATCCCTGTGACAACACCATCAGCAGGTAAATCGCCTGCCAAGCAGTTTGCATAAAGGCCATCCTCTGATTGAAGACCATCATCTAATAATAATTCTAGACGTTCACGTACAAATAGCTTCCCTTGCTGTGCATTTTTGTCATGATATTTTGGTAAACCACCAGAAAGAATTTTATCTTTCATTGTAGGTGGCGTGTTTTCTGTTGAAATATTGCTCATGTTTAATTCCTCCCTTTGCCCATTCAATTACGCCAAGTTATTTTTTTAGCGCCCCTATTCCCCTTTGTCAATGCGCCAAAAAATCAATGAGAATGCGCTTAGATTTCCGTCAGTGTGATTAATCTGATTGGATTCTCTTCTTTATTTTCCTGAATATTGTGGTGCTCTCTTCTCTTGGAAGGCTAGTAGCCCCTCTAATCGGTCCTCTGTAGGGATCAGTGCACTATATGCAAGTGATTCAATTTTTAAACCGGTAGCTAAATCTACCTCAACACCCTGATTCATAGCCACTTTAGCCTGTACTAGCGATAATGGTGCATTTTTTGCCATTTCTAGAGCAAGCTGCTGTGCCCTTTCCATTACCTCATGTGTCTCATGAACATATTCAACGATGCCATAATTTTTAGCTTCCTCAGCATTTAAGCGACGCGCTGTATAAATTAATTCCTTTGCCTTCCCAAGACCAATTAGTCGAGGAAGTCGTTGCGTTCCTCCTGCCCCTGGAATTATACCGAGAGAGGTTTCAGTGAGACCTAACTTAACATGTGCTGCTGCGACACGTAAATCGCAAGCTAAAGCTAATTCTAGACCACCACCAAAGGCTACTCCATTTAGCACCGCAATGACAGGTTGAGCGAGTGTCTCCACTTTCGCCACTGTGGCACCAATCAACTGCACGATTTGCTTCACTTGTCGATCGGACATACCTTTGCGTTCTTTTAAATCAGCCCCAGCACAGAATGCTTTTTCTCCAGCACCTGTTAGTAAGACTACTCGCACTGTCGGATCTCCGTTGATTTGATCAAGCGTATCAGATAACTCTCGCAGTAACTGTACAGACATCGCGTTCGCAGCCTCTGGTCTTAAAAGGGTAATAAGTCCAATACTTCCCTCTAGTAATTCAAAGCGAACAAGTTGAGTCATAATGGATTCGCACTCCTTTCATTACGGACAATCGCCATTTGCTTTGAAGCTACAGCTTTGCCTAATTTCTGTTCAATAAAGAGTGCAGCCTCTAATACTTTTTGTCGATCTACACCAGTTTGAATGCCCATTTCATCAAATAAATATAATAAATCTTCGGTAGCTACATTACCTGAAGCCCCCTTAGCATATGGACAGCCCCCTAGACCACCAAGCGCACTATCAAATTTGGTTACACCCATCTCTAAAGATTTCATAATGTTAGCCAGCGCTGTGCCACGTGTATCATGAAAATGCATTGCAAAATTATTTGCGGAATATCTTTTTAATAGTTCCTCTAAAAGAAGTTCAACTTGAGTTGGTACACCCACGCCAATCGTGTCACCAAGTGAGATCTCTGTTACACCCATTTCCAATAATTTATCTGTAACACGCAGTACTTTATCAGGATGTATATATCCTTCATAGGGACAGCCAAGAACTGTGGAGATATAGCCTCGAACCTTTTTCTTTGACGCTTTAGCTCCTAATACTACTTCCTCTAAAATAGGAAATGTTTCGTCAATGGTTTTGTTAATATTACTTTGGTTATGACTTTCACTAGCAGACATAAATATACTTACTTCATCTACTTCAGCCTGTAACGCCCTTTCTAGGCCTCGCATATTAGGTACAAGTGCTGCATAAGTAATATCCTTGTTCCTTTTAATGGCTTGAAGAACCTCGACCGCATCCGCCAACTGTGGAATCCATTTCGGATGTACAAATGAAGTCACCTCGATGTAATTTAATCCAGTTTGGCTTAACAAATTCACTAATTGTATTTTATCTGCTGTTGTAATATGTGTTTTTTCATTTTGTAAACCATCACGGGGACCGACTTCTTTCATTACGACATGCTTAGGTAGCTGCATTAAGAGGCCTCCTCTTATTCAATTTCTAAAATATCATCATCAACGTTAATGAAATCTCCTTCATTGGCGATAATTTTTGTTACCACGCCATCTTCTTCTGCTGCAATCGGAATTTCCATTTTCATTGATTCTAAAATAGCTACATCTTGACCTGCCGTTACTTTCTCACCTTCTGCTACGACGATTTTCCATACTGTACCTGCCATGCTTGCTTTTACTGTTGCCATAATCATTCACTCCTACTTTTAAATTAATTATGCATTCGCCCTCTCTATGAAGCACGAATGCTCTTCAATACTTACTTTGACTCTGCTAATTGTGGTAAATAAAATTGTTCGACAAATTTTGTAGTCGTATAGCCTTTTAAAAACTGTTCATGTGTAACAGTTTTTAGCAGCATCGGAATATTCGTTTGAATACCCTCCACTTTATATGCTTTCAGTGCTTGGATTAATCTTTCACAGGCAATGTCCCTTGTTTCTCCCCACACTACCAATTTACTGATCATTGGATCATAAAATGGTGTAACTGCTGAACCTGTCTCTACACCACACTCATGTCGAACTCCTTCGCTTGTTGGTAATTCTAGAGCTGTTATCGTACCAGGAGACGGGAAAAATGTAGAAGGATTTTCAGCGTATATACGCACTTCAATCGCATGACCCTGTTTCGTAATACCTTCTTTCGTAAATGAAAGGGGTTGCTGTGCAGCGATTTTTAATTGCTCCTCTACTAAATCAAGTTTCGTAATTTCCTCTGTCACAGGATGCTCTACTTGTAATCTTGTATTCATTTCTAAGAAATAAAAGTTTTGATCCTCATCTACCAAATACTCAATCGTTCCAGCGTTGATATAGCCAATATGCTTCGCCGCTTTCACTGACGCTTCTAGCATCTTATCTCTTGTCTCCTGTGAAATGAATGGTGATGGTGCTTCTTCTACTACTTTTTGATTTCTTCGTTGGATCGAACATTCACGTTCAAATAACGGAACCACATTGCCTTGATGATCGGCAATAATTTGTACTTCAACATGGTGAGGGTTAGCAATAAATCTCTCCATGTACATCGTGCCATCACCGAAAAATGACTGTGCACGTTTTTGATTTCCCTCAAATGCTTTTGCTAGTTCCTCTGCATTTTCAACAAGTTGCATACCGATACCGCCACCGCCTGCCGATGCCTTTAACATAATTGGATAGCCTAAACGTTCAGCGATTTCAGTAGCTTCTTCTGCATCCTTTACAGGTGTCTCTACACCCTCTACAATGGGAACACCTGCAGCTTTCATTGTTTTACGTGCCTCTAATTTACTTCCCATTGAAGCAATAACATCAGCACTTGGTCCAATAAAAATTAAACCTTCCTCTTCACAGCGCTTTGCAAACTCTGCATTTTCTGACAGTAGACCATAGCCAGGATGAACAGCCTCGACGCTATTTTCTAGTGCAATTTCTAGAATACGTTCTATATTTAAATAGCTTTGTGCTACAGGTGGTTTCCCTACACAGTACGCCTCATCCGCATCCTTCACATGTAAACTTTCAGCATCTGCCTCAGAATAAATAGCAACCGTTTGAATATTTAGGCGTTTGCATGTTCTGATAACACGTCTAGCAATCTCCCCACGATTTGCAATTAATACTTTTTTGAACATATTCACTGCCCCTCCTTATCTGACGGTCATGACAAAATCTTCTCGTAATTTATATTTTTGAACCTTTCCTGAAGCAGTCATCGGATAATGATCAATAAAGAAAATATGTTTTGGGATTTTATGTCTAGAGATTTTCTCTCGACAATATTCTCGAATCTCCTCTTCTGATGCCTGCTCACCTTCTCTTAAAATAATCCAAGCTGCCGCTTCCTCCCCATACACAGGATCAGGAACACCAGCAACCTGAACATCTGATATTTTCGGATGTGTATAAAGAAACTCCTCAATTTCACGGGGATATAAATTTTCACCACCGCGAATAATCATATCTTTTAAACGACCTGTTACACGGACATAGCCCGCTTCATCCATCGTTGCCAAATCACCCGTATGCAGCCAGCCATCTTGATCAATGGCAAGATCGGTTTCTTCTTGGTTTTTATAGTAGCCTTTCATTACATGGTAGCCTCTTGTACATAGCTCGCCTTGTTCATTTGTAAGTGCTTCCTCGTTTGTTCCAGGAACTACAATTTTCGCCTCTAAGTTTGGTAAGGCACGGCCAACCGTCTCCACTTTTAACGTTAACGGGTCATCTGTTCTTGTTTGCGTAATAACTGGGGATGATTCTGTTTGACCATAGCAAATCGTAATATCTGTCATGCCCATTTTCTCAATGACCGCTTTCATTACCTCTATCGGACAATTAGAGCCCGCCATGACTCCTGTCCGTAGAGTTGAAAGGTTGAAAGACTCAAAATTCGGTAAATTAAGCTCACTAATAAACATCGTTGGTACGCCATGTAATGCTGTGCACTTTTCTTGTTGAACCGTCCTTAGCACCTCTTCAGGTGAAAATTCTTGTACTGGCACCATCGTTCCACCACTAGTTGTAATTGCTAATGTTCCGATAACACAGCCAAAGCAATGGAAAAATGGAACAGGTATACATAGGCGATCCTCTGCTGTTAACCGCATACACTCTGCAATGTTGACCGCATTGTTCACTAAGTTAAAATGTGTAAGCATCACACCTTTAGGAAAACCTGTCGTACCAGACGTATATTGAATATTAATCACATCATCATAATGAAGAGATTGCTCTCTTTGTTCTAATTGTTCCTCGGTTACATGATCGGCCGCCGCTACTACATCGGACCAATTTAATACACCAGGATACTTAGTTTCGCCGATTAAAATAACATTTTTTAATAAAGGTAGTCGCTTTGATTGCAAATTACCTGGTTCACAATGTTCAAGCTCCGGACATAACTCTTGAAGTGTATGGATAAAAGAATGGTCTCGATAATTTTCAATTAAAAATATCGTTTTGGCATCAGACTGCTTTAATAGATACTCCAATTCACTAGCACGATAATTAGTGTTTACTGTAACGATTGGAGCTCCCATCTTTCCTGTGCCAAATTGAAGCTGTACCCACTCAGGAACATTGGTCGTCCATACAGCAATATGGTCTCCTTTTTCAATTCCTAAAGCCATTAAACCCCTTGCTACCAATCGCGCTTGTCGATTTAGCTGCTCATAAGTCATTCGTAAATTCCTATCAGCATAGACCAAAGCCTCGTTCTGTGGGTACTTTTTAGATTGTTCATCTAGCAATTGACCAATTGTTTGATACACAAGTTCTGCCATGAAGATCCCCCTTGTTTATGCTATTAAACTTCTTTCAGCAATGAGATGAATGCGGAATTAAGCTACTTTTCAGCAGGTGTCTCGGTATCAGAAAGAAGTGCTCTATGCAGCACAAAGCTAATCCCGGACACAATGAGTTGAATATAATTAACAGCCAATTAAACGAGAAATAACAAGACGTTGAATTTCAGATGTTCCTTCACCGATTTCCATTAATTTAATATCACGTAAATGACGTTCTACATCGTATTCTTTCATATATCCAGAACCGCCATGAATTTGAATGGCTTGATTACACGTACGGAAGCCCATTTCAGAAGCAAATAATTTAGCCATTGCTGCTTCTTTACCAAATGGTTTCTTTTGATCTTTTAGCCATGCCGCTTTATGTACAAGCGTACGAGCAAGCTCTATTTCCATCGCCATATCTGCTAATTTAAATTGAATTGCCTGTAGCTTCGAAATAGGTGCACCAAATTGCTCGCGTTCTTTTGCAAACTTCAGTGCCTTCTCATAAGCGGCCTGTGCAATTCCAACAGAAAGAGCTGCTATTGAAATACGGCCACCATCTAAAGTGTTTAAAAACTGGCTAAAGCCTCGCTTTTCATCGCCTAATAGATTGGATTGAGGAACGCGAACATTTTGTAAAACAATCTCACATGTATTAGAACCTCGGACACCCATTTTGTCATAGTTACAATTAATCGTTACACCTGGAGTATTCGTTGGCACAATAATAGAAGAAATAATCTTTTTGCCATCCTCGCGTTTACCAGTCACCGCAGTTACAATAATTTGTCGAGCGTATCCTGCATTGGTAATCCAGCATTTTTCTCCATTAATAACATAATCATCTCCATCAATAACCGCCGTAGTGCGTGTACCGCCTGCATCTGAACCTGCATTAGGCTCTGTTAAACCGAATGATCCTAATGTCTCACCCTTTGCCAATGGAACAAGAAATTCCTGCTTTTGCTCCTCCGTACCAAAGTTGTAAATTGGCGAAGCTCCTAAGCTAACAGCAGCTGCATAACTTAAGCCTGTGCCCCCACATGCACGACCAATTTCCTCTACAGCTAAAGCATAGGACACCGTATCACCACCTGAGCCACCATATTCTTCAGGAAATGGGATACCCAACAAGCCTAGTTCTGCCATCTTTTTAAAGCTTTCTATTCTCATCGTTGATGTCTCATCAACCTCACGAGCATACGGTTTAATCTCTTTCTCAGCAAAATCACGTACCATGTCTCGAATCATCACTTGCTCTTTTGTTAATTCAAAATTCATCCCTAATCCCCCTAATGTCAAATTTGCCATAGTAGATTTAGCTCAAAGATAATTTACTTCAAGTAAATACCGACTAGTCGGTTTGTAAAAGCAAATAATAAAACCAGTGTTTTCTACTGGTTACCCCTTTATCATAAATTGCTTTGCTTCTTCCATTGCTTGTTCTGTCACAATCGCACGCAATACCATGTCGGTAAAAACATCTGTAATTTGCTCCATTGTTAATGGCCCAGATTGCTTAAACCATTTATATGTCCAGTTAATCATTCCCACAATCGCCATCGTAACAATGGTACAAGGCAATTCTGTACGAAAAACCTTCGTTTCTTGGCCTTCTGCTATCACTTTTTGCAAGATGTCCCGATAATGATCTCTTTTTTTATGAATGATCTCACTATACTCCTCTGAGAGCGAACGACTTTCTTCATAAAAAATTGTAATATGTGCTTGATACATATCAAATACTTGTGTCAGCGTTTGTAGCATCGCACATAACCGTGTAATGGGCGTGTCGTATTTGTCATATGCATCCTGTGATTGTTGAATAACATATGAAATAAAGACATCATGAATTTCATACAACAATTCATCTTTTGATTTAAAATTATGATAAAATCCACCCTTTGATGCCCCTATATATTCAACGATACGATCAACAGTTACATTGTGATAACCATCCTGCTGAAACAGCTCAACTGAAGCGTCTACAATTCTTTGCTTTAATGTTTTCTTTACCATAGGCCCTATCATCCTTCATCTAGCTCTATACTCCATCACTCCTTATAATCAGGAAAAACAACAACTTTCATGAAAGTATTCTATTTTTTCCTAATTATAAAAATACTATGACAATATAAATATAGCATTCTCAAAATTTGGTGTCTAGCATCAAATAGATTTTTTCTTTTAATACGAGCATAAAAATAACATTAAACAGAATTCAAAGAGCACAAACACATACATACCTTATGTTATACCACTCGTCTTCATGACATTTTTTAAATTTGCTTTTCTCTTTACACCATCAAATCATTTTTCACTGCTATTCAAGAAACCATTTATAATCTCAAATTAAATGGCAATAACCCTGACTTACTGTTTATTTTTAAATTATACAAAAGGAGAGATTTAAATTTGCAAAGATACACTGTAATTAACGAACACATTTCTAATTACCTTAACCCTATCGTTTTAAAAAAGGACAAGAAATATTGTAAGGAAAAGAATACACTCAATCACTCAATTGAATTTTTTATAAATTCATTGTTACAAATAAAGAAGGATGGATTCAGAAGCAAATTTTAACTACCCGAAATAACCCTGATACTACATCAAGATTATTCAGCCCATGAGCTAACAATTAATTAAGGTGAACTATTAATGGGGATAAAGCGCTTAAACGATTGGACTTTCTGTAAAATAGATAATGGGGAATTTGGGATGGCTCCTATTTCATGTTTGTCAAAACTATATGTCTAGCATTATAAATCTGGTGAAATACCTGATTTTTCTTTGCACAATATCTTTCAGTTATTCAATAGGTAAATCAAACTTTACTGATTCGGTACATGCTTGTAAAGAACCCTGCTAAGGATAACATTTTGGATTACCGCAATTTTTATGATTGTGGTACTTTCTATTGTGCATCTGACATGTTCCACAGTTAGGTGGTGGAAGTCTATTCACAAGTCGTAAACTAGCGTGAGAGGTCATCATATAACTAGTCTCCGCCTCCTTAATTGTGCTAACCTGACTACTTCCTGAATAAATTTATCTTTTGAAATTTTTTGGACTAGCCTGCAACTTTAGTTTAAAAAGAATCTGAATGATGGGACCTATATATAGAAAGAGTTTTCATGTTTGGGTGGTTCCTTACCAATAGTTGCAAATAAAAAAACAGCCAGCACACAGCTGACTGTTTTTGTTGCCTAGCGACGTCCTACTCTCACAGGGGGAAGCCCCCAACTACCATCGGCGCTAAAGAGCTTAACTTCCGTGTTCGGTATGGGAACGGGTGTGACCTCTTTGCCATCATCACTAGACTATAGTCGGCTTTCAATATACATCGCATTTCTTCGTCAGCTTCTGTCGTTCAGTCAGTCACGTACTTGAGTACGCTCCTTCCCTCTCTCCATTGCTTCCTCGAACTACTCGTATCTTGAAACCCTTCATAAAAGAAATTGTTCTTTCAAAACTGGATAAACGGTTCATTGAATGTTTCAAACTTTTTTTGGTTAAGTCCTCGATCGATTAGTATTCGTCAGCTCCATGTGTCACCACACTTCCACCTCGAACCTATCTACCTCATCGTCTTTGAGGGATCTTACTTACTTGCGTAATGGGAAATCTCATCTTGAGGGGGGCTTCATGCTTAGATGCTTTCAGCACTTATCCCGTCCACACATAGCTACCCAGCGATGCCTTTGGCAAGACAACTGGTACACCAGCGGTGTGTCCATCCCGGTCCTCTCGTACTAAGGACAGCTCCTCTCAAATTTCCTACGCCCACGACGGATAGGGACCGAACTGTCTCACGACGTTCTGAACCCAGCTCGCGTACCGCTTTAATGGGCGAACAGCCCAACCCTTGGGACCGACTACAGCCCCAGGATGCGATGAGCCGACATCGAGGTGCCAAACCTCCCCGTCGATGTGGACTCTTGGGGGAGATAAGCCTGTTATCCCCGGGGTAGCTTTTATCCGTTGAGCGATGGCCCTTCCATGCGGAACCACCGGATCACTAAGCCCGTCTTTCGACCCTGCTCGACTTGTAGGTCTCGCAGTCAAGCTCCCTTGTGCCTTTACACTCTACGAATGATTTCCAACCATTCTGAGGGAACCTTTGGGCGCCTCCGTTACCTTTTAGGAGGCGACCGCCCCAGTCAAACTGTCCGCCTGACACTGTCTCCTGCCCCGCTAAGGGGCATGGGTTAGAATTTCAATACAACCAGGGTAGTATCCCACCGACGCCTCCTTCGAAGCTGGCGCTCCGAGATCTCTGGCTCCTACCTATCCTGTACAAGTTGTACCAAAATTCAATATCAGGCTACAGTAAAGCTCCACGGGGTCTTTCCGTCCTGTCGCGGGTAACCTGCATCTTCACAGGTACTATAATTTCACCGAGTCTCTCGTTGAGACAGTGCCCAGATCGTTACGCCTTTCGTGCGGGTCGGAACTTACCCGACAAGGAATTTCGCTACCTTAGGACCGTTATAGTTACGGCCGCCGTTTACTGGGGCTTCAATTCGCAGCTTCGCTTGCGCTAACCACTCCTCTTAACCTTCCAGCACCGGGCAGGCGTCAGCCCCTATACGTCACCTTACGGTTTTGCAGAGACCTGTGTTTTTGCTAAACAGTCGCCTGGGCCTATTCACTGCGGCTCTCATGCGCTTGCACGCTCAAGAGCACCCCTTCTCCCGAAGTTACGGGGTCATTTTGCCGAGTTCCTTAACGAGAGTTCTCTCGCACACCTTAGGATTCTCTCCTCGACTACCTGTGTCGGTTTGCGGTACGGGCACCTCTCACCTCGATAGAGGCTTTTCTTGGCAGTGTGAAATCAGGAACTTCGTCCATACGGACTCGCCATCACAGCTCAACGTTACAGTGTGCGGATTTGCCTACACACACGCCTTACTGCTTGGACGCGCATAACCAACAGCGCGCTTACCCTATCCTACTGCGTCCCCCCATTTCTCAAACGGTGAGGAGGTGGTACAGGAATATCAACCTGTTGTCCATCGCCTACGCCTATCGGCCTCGGCTTAGGTCCCGACTAACCCTGAGCGGACGAGCCTTCCTCAGGAAACCTTAGTCATACGGTGGACGGGATTCTCACCCGTCTTTCGCTACTCATACCGGCATTCTCACTTCTAAGCGCTCCACCAGTCCTTCCGGTCTGACTTCAACGCACTTAGAACGCTCTCCTACCACTGACATCGTAGATGTCAATCCACAGCTTCGGTGAATCGTTTAGCCCCGATACATTTTCGGCGCAGCGTCACTCGACCAGTGAGCTATTACGCACTCTTTAAATGATGGCTGCTTCTAAGCCAACATCCTGGTTGTCTGTGCAACGCCACATCCTTTTCCACTTAACGATTACTTTGGGACCTTAGCTGGTGGTCTGGGCTGTTTCCCTTTTGACTACGGATCTTATCACTCGCAGTCTGACTCCCGTGTATAAATATCTGGCATTCGGAGTTTGTCTGAATTCGGTAAACCGGGATGGCCCCCTAGTCCAAACAGTGCTCTACCTCCAGTATTCTCATCACGAGGCTAGCCCTAAAGCTATTTCGGAGAGAACCAGCTATCTCCAAGTTCGATTGGAATTTCTCCGCTACCCACACCTCATCCCCGCACTTTTCAACGTGCGTGGGTTCGGGCCTCCAGTAAGTGTTACCTTACCTTCACCCTGGACATGGGTAGATCACCTGGTTTCGGGTCTACGACCACGTACTATTTCGCCCTATTCAGACTCGCTTTCGCTGCGGCTCCGCCTTCTAAAGCTTAACCTCGCACGTAATCGTAACTCGCCGGTTCATTCTACAAAAGGCACGCTATCACCCATTAACGGGCTCTAACTACTTGTAGGCACACGGTTTCAGGATCTCTTTCACTCCCCTTCCGGGGTGCTTTTCACCTTTCCCTCACGGTACTGGTTCACTATCGGTCACTAGGTAGTATTTAGCCTTGGGAGATGGTCCTCCCGGATTCCGACGGAATTTCACGTGTTCCGCCGTACTCAGGATCCACTCAGGAGAGAACGAACTTTCGACTACAGGGCTTTTACCTGCTCTGGCGGACCTTTCCAAGTCGCTTCATCTAACTCGCTCTTTTGTAACTCCGTATTGAGTGTCCTACAACCCCAAGAGGCAAGCCTCTTGGTTTGGGCTCTTCCCGTTTCGCTCGCCGCTACTCAGGGAATCGATTTTTCTTTCTCTTCCTCCAGGTACTTAGATGTTTCAGTTCCCTGGGTCTGCCTTCAAGACGCTATGTATTCACGTCAAGATACTACGCGATTAAACGTAGTGGGTTCCCCCATTCGGAAATCTCCGGATCAAAGCTCACTTACAGCTCCCCGAAGCATATCGGTGTTAGTGCCGTCCTTCTTCGGCTCCTAGTGCCAAGGCATTCGCCGTGCGCCCTTAATAACTTAACCTATCAGCTTTCAATACACATCACATTTCGTTGTCAGCTTCACTCGTTCATTCAGTCACGTACTGAAGTACGCTCCTTCATTTACTCGATTGCTTCCTAGAACTGCTCGTGTCTTGAAACCTTTTAATGTTATTAAGCCTATAAAAAAACTTAAAAAAATAAATGTGTTTGTTACTATTTCAATGTCGTTTTATCCAGTTTTCAAAGAACAAGTTTTGAAGTATTTCATTCAGAAAGAATGAACCTTCAAAACTGAACGCAAAACGTAATCTTACAAACCCAAGGTTTGTATTCCGAAAATATCCTTAGAAAGGAGGTGATCCAGCCGCACCTTCCGATACGGCTACCTTGTTACGACTTCACCCCAATCATCTATCCCACCTTCGGCGGCTGGCTCCAAAAGGTTACCTCACCGACTTCGGGTGTTACAAACTCTCGTGGTGTGACGGGCGGTGTGTACAAGGCCCGGGAACGTATTCACCGCGGCATGCTGATCCGCGATTACTAGCGATTCCGGCTTCATGTAGGCGAGTTGCAGCCTACAATCCGAACTGAGAACGACTTTATCGGATTAGCTCCCTCTCGCGAGTTGGCAACCGTTTGTATCGTCCATTGTAGCACGTGTGTAGCCCAGGTCATAAGGGGCATGATGATTTGACGTCATCCCCACCTTCCTCCGGTTTGTCACCGGCAGTCACCTTAGAGTGCCCAACTAAATGATGGCAACTAAGATCAAGGGTTGCGCTCGTTGCGGGACTTAACCCAACATCTCACGACACGAGCTGACGACAACCATGCACCACCTGTCACCGTTGCCCCCGAAGGGGAAACCATATCTCTACAGTGGTCAACGGGATGTCAAGACCTGGTAAGGTTCTTCGCGTTGCTTCGAATTAAACCACATGCTCCACCGCTTGTGCGGGCCCCCGTCAATTCCTTTGAGTTTCAGTCTTGCGACCGTACTCCCCAGGCGGAGTGCTTAATGCGTTAGCTGCAGCACTAAGGGGCGGAAACCCCCTAACACTTAGCACTCATCGTTTACGGCGTGGACTACCAGGGTATCTAATCCTGTTTGCTCCCCACGCTTTCGCGCCTCAGTGTCAGTTACAGACCAGATAGTCGCCTTCGCCACTGGTGTTCCTCCAAATCTCTACGCATTTCACCGCTACACTTGGAATTCCACTATCCTCTTCTGCACTCAAGTCTCCCAGTTTCCAATGACCCTCCACGGTTGAGCCGTGGGCTTTCACATCAGACTTAAGAAACCACCTGCGCGCGCTTTACGCCCAATAATTCCGGACAACGCTTGCCACCTACGTATTACCGCGGCTGCTGGCACGTAGTTAGCCGTGGCTTTCTAATAAGGTACCGTCAAGGTACAGCCAGTTACTACTGTACTTGTTCTTCCCTTACAACAGAGTTTTACGAACCGAAATCCTTCTTCACTCACGCGGCGTTGCTCCATCAGGCTTTCGCCCATTGTGGAAGATTCCCTACTGCTGCCTCCCGTAGGAGTCTGGGCCGTGTCTCAGTCCCAGTGTGGCCGATCACCCTCTCAGGTCGGCTACGCATCGTCGCCTTGGTGAGCCGTTACCTCACCAACTAGCTAATGCGCCGCGGGCCCATCCTATAGCGACAGCCGAAACCGTCTTTCAGTGTTTCACCATGAGGTGAAACAGATTATTCGGTATTAGCCCCGGTTTCCCGGAGTTATCCCAAACTATAAGGTAGGTTGCCCACGTGTTACTCACCCGTCCGCCGCTAACGTCAAAGGAGCAAGCTCCTTCTCTGTTCGCTCGACTTGCATGTATTAGGCACGCCGCCAGCGTTCGTCCTGAGCCAGGATCAAACTCTCCATAAAAGAAATTTGATTAGCTCAAATTGTTTTGCTGGCATCAATTTTGATGTCCAAAATTTTGTTTTGTTCACTAGCAAGCTAGTTACTAAAAAATTTATTGATTACGTTTTGCTTGTTCAGTTTTCAAGGTTCATTTGATTCATCGTCCTGCGACAAGAATTAATATTATCAGAATGTAACACAATAGTCAACAACTATTTTAATATTTTTTCGTAGTCGAAGTGACATGTTCTAAACTATAACATAATAACATTTTATCTGTCAACACTTTCCTTCAAATATTTAACACTACGAATCGCTGCTCCGGTTTCGTTAGGCGGTAAAGGTGAAGAGAAAGAGCGATGTACATTAATGTCCGCTGTTATATTTAGTTTTAAAGATACATTGTAAGTCGTCAAGATAGAGAATCGGCAACTTTTGTTACTGAAAGACATCCACATCGTATGAGTATTGTGCAAATGAGATATATCATTAATTAAATGAATCTCCAGCCGCGCTGGAATTACGGAAAATTTGCAGCCCCATCAATAAAAACACAGTTACGCTACACATCTATGAAACAATGGCCACCCATTGAAGTAATTCAAATTTTGATAGGAGCATGATAAAAGTGTAACTACTAGGAAAATATCAGAAGTACGTTTAGCTTATTTACAACTGAAAAATACCTTATTTAAAATCGCTAAAATCATTGAATCGGAATCCCAAACTCAGACTTAAATAATATTTAAAGAAACCAGACACGTTTTTTGAACGTTCTGGTTTCTTTAAAATTAATATTTATTTTTCTACATTAAAACCTTTTAATAAATCTGCAAAAGCATTATTCAAAGGCTCTGCTTCTTTCTCTTGCTGCTTCATGTACTTTTGTACACTACGTTTATCCACTTTACCTCCACCTTCTTTTTTACGGCGAGCTTCAAAAGCAGATAACTTCTCACGATAGCCACACTTACATACGAATATTTGACCATCACCTTCGCCACGTAATTCAAGCTTTTTCTTACACTGAGGACAACGTGCATTCGTCACACGCGACACATTCTTACGGTGACCACATTCACGATCTTGGCAAACAAGGATTTTACCTTTTTTCCCGTTCACTTCAAGCATTGGCTTACCGCATTCAGGGCAAGTTTTTGTTGAAATATTATCATGCTTAAATCTCTTATCGCTATTTTTAATATCAGCTACAATTTCTTTTGTATGTTGCTTCATTTCATTAATGAAGGTTTCTTTTTTCAGTTTGCCTTTAGCGATTAATTCTAACTTTTGCTCCCATTCGGCTGTTGTTTCAGGAGATTTTAACTCATTAGGAACTAAATCAAGTAACTGACGACCTTTAGAAGTGATATGAATATCTTTACCACGCTTTTCAATTAGGAATGAATTGAATAACTTATCAATAATATCGGCTCGTGTTGCCACCGTTCCTAATCCACCTGTCGATTTTAACGTATCAGCAAGCTGCTTATTTTGCGTGTTCATATACCTTGTAGGATTTTCCATTGCCGATAAAAGTGTAGCCTCAGTGAAACGTGCTGGAGGCTTCGTTTGCCCTGATGTTTGAGTAATTAAATTTACTTTTAATACTTGGCCTTTTTCGAGACGAGGCAATAATTGTTCCTTCACATCTTCGTTTGATTCCTCATCATCAAAACGATTTGAGTAAACTTCTTTCCATCCGGCAGAAATTACTGTTTTACCACGAGCAATGAATTTTTCGTTGCCAATTTGAGCTTGCACTGTTAACTGTTCATATTCATAAGCTGGAAAAAGCACAGCTAAGAAACGTTTTACAACTAAATCATAAATTTTACGTTCTTTATCGGTAAAGTTTGTAAAGTTCACGTATTCTTCTGTAGGAATAATTGCATGGTGATCAGATACTTTGCTGTCATCCACAAACGATTTATTTGCTTTAATGGGTTTTGAAAGCACTTTGTTTGCTAGCGTTCGATATTCTCCTATACCGCATGCTTTTAATCGTTCTGGAAGGGTGCTAACGATGTCTGAAGATAAATATCTCGAATCAGTACGAGGATAAGTAAGCACTTTATGAGATTCATATAGTTTTTGCATGATATTTAATGTTTCTTTGGCTGAGTATCCAAATATTTTGTTTGCATCACGCTGTAGCTCTGTTAAATCATATAACCCTGGAGAGAAAGATTTTTTCGGCCTACGTTCAATCTCGATTACTTTTGCATCTTGTTTATCTAATGAATTAACAACAGCATCCACTTTTTCTTTACTAAAGCTGCGTGAATTACCATTCGCATCTTGCCATGTTAATTTTAATTCTTTTGTTTGTGCCTCAATTCCATAAAACGTTTGTGCCTTGAAGTTCTTGATTTCATCTTCACGAGCAGCAACCATTGCTACTACAGGAGTCTGCACTCGCCCTGTATTTAACTGAGCATTAAATTTAGTAGATAGCGCTCTACTTGAGTTCAATCCCAAATACCAGTCTGCTTCACTACGAGCTACTGCAGCTTGATAGAGATTGTCGTAATTCTTTCCAGGTTTTAAGTTTGCAAAACCATCTTTAATTGCCTTATCAGTAACAGATGAAATCCATAGACGCTTGATTGGTTTATTCACTTTCGCACGATCAATAATCCAACGAGCCACTAATTCCCCTTCACGTCCGGCATCTGTTGCGATGATAATTTCATTCACATCATTACGTGTAAGTTGAGATTTAACTGCATTATATTGCTTACTTGTTTGTTTAATTGTTGTTAATTTCAGACGCTCTGGTAGCATTGGTAAATCTTCTAAGTTCCACTTTTTATATTTTTCATCATAGCTCTCTGGGTCGGCTAAAGTGACTAAGTGGCCTAAAGCCCATGTAACAATATATTTATCTCCTTCAATATAACCATTTCCTTTTTTATGACACTTCAGCACGTTTGCTATATCACGTGCAACTGAAGGTTTTTCTGCTAACACTAAACTTTTAGCCATATATAACATCCTTTCGTACTTCCTAATGTTTAATATAGCACATGCTTTATACTTAAACTTCTTTTAAGCAAAACAGAAATCAACTGGAAATTAACAGGAGTTCTCTTTTAGATGCTATACAACGATTATTAGAGCTTAAAGTTAGATTAACGATAAAGAGCAAATTCACACCGAATGTGAATTTGCTCTTTTATTATGCATACTCAAATCCTCTAAACATATCTTTAATTAACTGAATATTCTATATATAAAAGGAGGTTTTTAATGGAAGCAAAAAATTTTAGGCCTCGTAATGTGATTTTTATGACAATTGTTGTTGGTGTATCTGTGTTAATTGGTCAAGCTATTTATGTCTTGTTTATTGATGTACCATTCCCTTAATAGAGATTTATATCTTTAAGCGACTGAGTAGATATTTTTCATTTTCTTTGATTTCCAAATGATTCGGTTTCCATTTTCGTGCCTCTAGGTTATGTTGATAGGCATTTTCAAATAACCGTAACTCCCTATATAACAGACTTAGTTGTAAATGAGGTATCCATGTTGAGTAAGCTCGTTTTTGAATAGTCATTGAATCGACGGAAGCTTGTTGCAAAGCTTGGGAGTACCAATAGATAGCCTCTTTATGTTTTGATTGCTCCATAAAAAATTGGCCCATTCGGCAACATGCTTCTGGCTTTGGTCGATCATACAAAAAAGATTGTAAAATAGCTTGTTGAGCGTGATTATCATCCTGTAACAATCGATAGCATTCCCCTATATGCAAACATGCTTCAATGCGATCATCTGTAGCGCCTAATTCGCTATCTAGAAATGTATTGTATTGATTTATGGCTTCTAAATAACGTTTATGCAGCTTTAATTCATTTGCATAATGAAATGAATCCCTCGCTGAAAGAGTATGTCCCTTTTGAATTAAACCTTCATAGATACATAAGTTGCGATGAATATCCTTTGTTAACGGTAAATGTGTGACAGCTATATCACTGTGAAGGTGCTGACCAGATACCTTTAAATATTCATGGACAGCGCCCTGCCATTGAAAGTGATTTCCTCTTTTTACTAGACGATACTTTCGCTCACTGCACTCCACTACCCCATCGTCATCTAGTACTAGGTAATGATCCATAGTGACGGTATCAACAGTTGGATACAATGATTGCTTTAGTAGCAATAATTTATGTTGGTTTTCCTTTGTCATAATATCGTCTGCATCTAGCCATAAAATATAATCTTTTGTTGCCTGCTGAAAGGAAAAATTGCGTGCATTTGCAAAATGATCGCACCATGGAAAATCAAAAATGCGAGAGGTATAATTTTGGACAATATCCTTTGTACGATCAGTTGAGCCTATATCAATAATATTCATCTCATCCACTATACGCTGAACCGAATCTAAGCATCTTTCAATCGTACATTGTGCATTTTTAACAATCATACATAAACTAATCGATACCATCTGTCCCCTCCTTATCATGTAGTAATATACTATGCTAGTTCATCCATTTATCGAAACAATTTTTCGATATCATCTCACTTTTAGGGCTGACATCGTAAAAAAAACGAACGCTATACACGCTCGTCTTTCGTTCTATAAATATTGCTCACGCCACATCAATTGTTCTTTATCAGTAAGTTGTTGTTCTAGATGGTGATCCCATTGATTTAATAACATATTCCACACCCGAATAAATAGTATATCTTGCTCCTTATCGTAAAGGACAAATTCTAAGCATGGACTATCATTAATTTGTTGAGCTTCTACTTCAACCACTCTTTCGATCATTCTTTGTGAGTTGCCTGTGTCTTCTTTATCCATTTCTTGTAAGGCAGCTATAATCAGCGATTCATCAAATTGCTCCTGTTGTTCGGCTTCCTTATCTACATAACGATAAAGCTCTGGTAACTCATCGTATTCATCATTATTTACATCACTAGTCAGAAATGATTGATGGCAAGGACTAAAGTAAAGAGTGGATGCTTCTACCTCAAGCTCTTCTTCAAAGATACCTTGTTCAAGCTGTTGCTGCCCCTTTTCTGTTAGCTTAAAGAAGCCTTCCTCATTTTTCATAAGACCTACGCGTATCATTAAAGAAATCAGGTCTTCGATAAATAACGGATCAACAAGCAATAATTCACTCAATTCTTCCACATTTCCGAAATCCGCCTCTTGAATGCTCAGTAGCAGCATTGTCATTAAGACATCCATCGTGGAACGCCGAACTGGCTCGTAAGTTACATCCACTGTACGAATTGGAATACACCATTCTGCAGTTTTGACAATTTTAATATTGCGATTTTGTTGCAGTTCCCGCATTAATCGTTGCTGTAATTTTGACACTCTAAATCACCAATCCTTCATGATTACGCAAGCCTTCGTAGGATTTTACTGTATTTAATAAATTGGTATACATATCTCTTGTATCTTGATGTTTTGCACGTTTCGCAAACATGTCTGCACTTCCTACAAGTAGTAGTAACTCCCGAGCACGGGATAGAGCGACATTTAAGCGACGATAATCTCTTGCAAAGCCAATGTCTCCTCCCTTTGGTGTATTACGAACCATACTGACAAGAATCACGTCCATCTCCATACCTTGGAATTTATCAACTGTCCCTGTTCTAAATTGTAAATGTGGTAACTTTAGCTCCTGCTGAAGAAGACGATTTATTTTCTTCACCTGCTCACCGTAGAAGCTAATGACTCCAACGCTTTTCAAGGCATCCTGCGGCATACGCCCTGCTTCTTTTGCTGCTTTCACTGCATCATTTAGGTCTAGTAAAATATGACGAATTGTTTGTAATTCCCCTTCATTATAACGGCTTGTGCCACCCTTTACCTGCTCCTCTAAATAAGGTTTTTCGGTTGGAATGTCGATCCATAATAAATGGTCATCACGTTTTACAAATTGCCCGTCTAAGCCATGGTCTCTCGCCGAATCTGAGTCTGGCAAGCCACATTGCAAGCCATTTTCTTCTTGCGCGTAAAATGGCGTAATACTTTGCATAATTTTTTCATGCATGCGGTATTGAAGAGCTAGCATTTGTTTATGCGTTTGAGGCAGATTATTGAATAAGCGTTCAAATAATGATTCACGTAGTAAATTTTTCAATTCCTGTGCGCCTTCAAAATTCGGATTTTCTTCTAACATCGCCTTCAATGTTTCCTCCAATGTATCGTCACCAAGTAGGGGTGGTAGCTGGTGATGATCCCCTACCAAAATAACCTTTTTCCCCTTCAGCATTGGTAATAATAATTCTGGGGGTGTTGCCTTTGAAACTTCATCAATAATGACAACATCAAAGGTTGGGTAATTTTCCATAAACTCTTTACTTGCCGAAGCTACACATGTAGTCCCAATAACATTTGCATGTCGTACATACAATTTTCTAATTTCATCAAGATCATATTCGGTAGCGTTTTGTAGTTTTTCTCGCCATTGCTCTTGCAATTTTTTTCGAAGCGGTAGTTGTCTTTCCTGACGTTGTAAATCTTCAATAGCTTGCTTTGAAGTTTGAATAGCTTCCCTTACCTCTTCTGCTGTCCGCTCTGGCGTCGACTGTAATAGCTTCGTGTATGTGGCCAGTTGCTTTTCCTTTTTCAATCCCGCAACATTTATCTCCTTTAACCGTTCTTCCATTTGTAATAGCAGTAGATCTACTTCCTGCAAGCTAGTTTGTACGGTTTGAAGTGAAGCTTGTTTTGGTACTAATTGAACTATAGCCTTTTCGACTTGTTCTAGTTGCTGATTGGCTTCCTGAAGAGATTCTCGTAATTGTCCCGTAAGAATTTTTAAATATTCAACGGATTCCTCTGGCACTTCTTCTAATAGGAAGTTGCTTGCTAGCTGTTGTAATCGCTCTGTATGCTGTATAAATGGCTGCAATTGCCGCTGTATGCTTTGTACATCAAAGCTTGTAATTGCACACTCTTGATGCAGTAAACTAACAAGATTTTTTCGAAATGACTCGTATTCTTCGTCTTTATGCTCTTGTTGATGCTTAAGTGCCATCCCTTTTTGCCATACAAAATCACGACGCATATAGAGTCCCAGTAAATAGCTTTCAATTTCATGAGTGGCTGGCGTTTGATCGTCTTGAAATACCTTGTTTAACTGAGCAAAAACACCCGTAAGGTTTTGTAAAGAAAATGATTGCACAGGCTGTAATCTACTTTTTGCTTGCGCTTGCTCCTTCACCTCATCCGTCACTAACGCCTCTAGCTTTGCAATGGCCTTTTGGAGACGACTATTAATGGTAGACCACGCCTCTAAATCTTTTGCATCTTCTAGATGTTGTATTCGATTCATTTGCTGCGAAAGGACATGAGAAGGACGAATTTGATAATGCTGTAAATATCGTTGGATCCGCTCATAGGAAGTCAATGTATGGACATACTTTTGTGCTTCCTTCATGATGATGAGACGATTATTTTCTGTTTCATATTTTTCTTGAACATCCTGGAATTGAACTGTTAATTGCTGTTTTTGCTCCAGCAATTCTTTATATTGAGCAGCTGCCTCTAATTGCTCCACTTTTTGTGAAGTCTCCTGAATGGTAAGCTGTAGATTTTCAATGGAAGGATGGTCCGCAAGTGTCTGTTCAAGTTGCTGTATAATCGGCTCTATTTGTGCGAGCTGCTTCTCATAATGTTCTTTTTGAGATTCATATGTCTGTTGCTCTGTTTTCGCAGCTTTTAAGTCTTTTTTTAACGCTTGAATTTCCTGCTGTAAAATTGGTTCTTCAATAGCCGCTTGCTCTTTAGCGGCCATTTCCTGCGTCAATTCCTCCAGCCATAACTCTAATTTTTCAAGCTCAGCTTTTGCTTTGGTCAAATTGTCCTTGAACGTCTGCTCACGTTCAGGAAAGACCAAGATTGCCTCTTCAATTGCTGCCAATGTTTGCTCACGCCACTGCTGAGCTACATTTTCTTCAATAAATTTTTTTCCCTCTTCCTCAATACTTTCCGTTCTACCATAGCGTAAAATCCGAATTTCCTGATTAGAAAGAAGCCGTCCTAATGCATTATCTACCGCTAGATTTGACTGAGATGCAACAAGTGTTTTTAAACCAGCTTTCACATTTTGCTGACAAATCTCTGAAATGACAGTTGTTTTCCCTGTACCAGGTGGACCTTGTATGACAAATAAATCTTCAACAGATAAAGCGCCTAAAACCGCTCGTCTTTGATATTCATTTAAATTATTATGAAATTCAATATCCTCTTGAAGCTTCGATGCTCGTACAGAAGGACGTTTTTCAAATAGGATCGTCTCTAAATTAGGATTAACAGCCTCACCCTTTTCTAACTTGGTAAAGCCATTACGTAATCTTCTAATTTGACTTAATGTTGCAAAGTTACTGAAGCTCGCTTGTTTTGAACGAAGATTAAGCTGATCCTTACGAGCCAATTCTTGTGTAAAAGGTTTTAAATCAATTTCAACTGTTTGCTTTCCAGCATGAGTCTTCAACACTTGTCCTATTTCACCACGGACACCTTGAATACTAACACTCAAGCCTTCTAATTGCTTCCATTCCTTATTCTTTATGTAGGGACATACAAGCGTTAAGCGTGTAAAGTCTTCATTGAAATAGCTTTGCTTAAATTCACTATGAATATCGTCAATAGTCGCATCGCGCTCTTGTATTTTTAAATAACCTTCCCAGCTAGCAATACGTTTTTTTACATATTCAGTCCGTTCTTCCGCAATCGGTAACTGTCTAATCTTCGTATGAAGCTCAATTGGAACGCCTGCTCCGTTGTTAGGCTTTGTAACAAACTGCAGTGCTGCTGCTAAACGACGATTTGTATTAATCGGCCCTCGCATATGCACAAAACGAATATTTGTCGCTAGTAACCCTTCTAGCTTTAATACACAGTCCATAATCACAGTTTTCTCGGAAATAATATCACTTAATTTTTCATTGTCTTCAGCATTAAAATAGATAGATAAAAATATTTCACCCACTGTTTTTGCTTTGCGTTTTTCAATGTAGACCGTAAAAGATCTTTGTAACGCAAAAAAGGCATGCTCGTTTGCTGAGCATTCCTCTACCGCTTCCTTTGCCTTATTAGTCAAAATAAGACAACAGCGTTGTTTTTCTAGTAAAGCGATGTCCTGCATGAGCAGCCCTCCTTCCAGTGTCACTAAAGTTTTATTTTATCACATACTAAAAGAATACTTACAAAGAAAAATCCCCTGCACAGTGATTTCTTACCACCGTGCAAGGGTACTATTAATGTTGATCGATCGTTTCCTTCGGCAAGTTCTTGCTCATCTCACAGTATTGAACAAATACACGCGCTAATTCACGTAAACGGCTATGAACATCCTCATCCACAATATGATTATCTGCATCAAAATGAGATGTATGTGTATACACATAGTTTGGTGTAACAAGAGCACGGAAGTAGTCTAAAATAGGTTTTAATTGATTTTCTACTACAAGGTGGTGTTGATACGTCCCGCCATTTGCAACTATAGATACAGGTTTATAGCGCATTGTTTTAGGGTGCAAGAAGTCAAATGCATTCTTCAAAACGCCAGGAATTGATGCTTGGAAAATTGGCGTTGCAATAATATAAGCATCCGCTTCCTCAAATTGTTGGATCATTTTCTTCATATCATCATTTAATGGTGAGCCATCAACAATTTGATGTTTATATTCACTAAAATGCATCATTTCTAAATCGAAACTAGCATCTAATTCTTTAATATATTGTTCCACTTGCTCTAAAATAGCACCAGTTTTTCGACCAAACATTGTGCCATCAACGAGTAAAATTTTCATCTTCACTTTGCCTCCACCATTCATCTTCTACAATAATATTGTAACAAATGAAAAGTGGCTCGGAAAGAATAGGAATGAGGAAAGCAAGAAATTCAGTCTTTAGGCGGAAAGCAAGAAAAATTACTCTTTATCATATGGTCGGAAATGAACTTCCTTATCGACAACCTTATCGTGGATATTATATTTCTCACGATCAATCACTACATCGCGATTAACCTTGTCTTCTTCATGAAGAGAATCTGCTTTTTTAATTTTATCCCAATTAAATAATGTCTCCCTCGAAACATCTTTTTCTGCCGTTTCCGGAAATGCCAATATCGCTAATTCATGAGAAGGATAAATTGTCACTGGTTGTTGCTTACCGTGAAGCGCAATAATCATCATTGCCTTTGCTACTTGAGTGGCTTCAATGGCTCTAGAGCGCTTTAGTGGTCCCATTAAAAAAGGCTTGGCTAGTTTTAATACCTTTTCTCCTATCTTTTCCCCTAAACGAAATTCATTCCGTTCTCCTACTAAGAGTGAAGGTCGAATAATAGAAAGCTGCTGTAAGCCCAACTCCATTAAATCATGTTCTAGCCTTCCTTTAACCCGGTTATAGTAAAAAGGAGAACTCTCATTAGCACCCATTGCAGTAATGACAAGAAAATGGGGAATCCCACGCTTTTTCGCCAATGAAGCAATCGCTAAAGGATATTCAAAATCTACCTTTTCGAACACCTTTCGAGAACCTGCTTTTTTTATAGTTGTGCCTAAACAGCAATATAGTTCATGCGCAAATTCTATATCTTGTTCCTCTAACCTATCAAAATCGCGAATTTTCACTTCTAGCTTAGTATGCGTAAAAGTTGGTTTTCTTCTCGCGATTACTGTCACGGATACATATTCATCATTTTCACATAATTGCTCTACTAGAGAGGAGCCCGTCAATCCTGTTGCTCCAACCACGATTGCAGCACGCATACCCATACTTCTTCCCTCCTTTCATCATCACCATCTTTGTTAAGTATCTTAATAAACTCACTATATATATCGACCACTTTTTTAAGGATTAAAAGTTATTTATCGTACCTATAAGATAGCTATTTGAAAGATTTATTTAAAAAGATCATTTATCAAATCCTAAATTTTACACATACTTGCTCTTTCTTCGCCATAATTTAAAGAGACAGAGAAAGGGTGGGATACATTTGCAAAACGAAACGCAAGCAATAGTACCGAAAAAAACGATTGTTTTCATTATTGAAAGCTGTATTGATAAAGGGCTGTATCCTTTTGAACGGGTTTCAACATTAGCTAAACTACTGACGAATGAGAAAGTTTTTATATTTGTAAAAACTCCTTCAAATGACGGGGTTCAAATTTTAATGAATGAGGGTCTAACCCCCGTTTTATTTGATCATTTTAATGAACTTCCTAAGCAAATTAAATCCATTCAGCCAGATTTAATTGTCAGAGATGGCCGCAATTCTGAGGCTTTGCAAGTACAGGATTTACGACCTTTCTGCAAAACGATTATTCACTTTGATGATTTTGGTGAAGGTGGTCAAGCCTGTGACTGTGTACTACTAGCACTCTATCACGAGGTAAAAGATTATTTACCGTCTCATTATATTAGCGGGAGCTTTGTTTTTGCACTACCCGAAGACTATCAAAACTTTAGCGATAGACCTGAAAGCAAAACACCTGAAAATCCTCCCCATATCGTTGTAGCTTTTGAAGATGGGGACGAGCATAATTTAACCTATCGTACACTTCGACACTTAACACAGCTCCAAATTCCACTACAAATTACAGTTATGATTGACGACAGCTACCGCCATGCTATCGACGACTTGCAAATGATGGTTTTAAGTCGTCGCAACACAGCTATCCTTCGTGATAAAAACGCGCTTCTCAAACTTTTACCAAAAGCAGATGTTATTATTTGTAATGCCAATTATACGCCTTATAAAATCGCCTCTTACGGTGTGCCATGCATTACCCTTGCACAATCAGAAGCAGAGCTATTACATGCTTTCCCAAGAGAACAGAACGGTTTTATTCATCTAGGGCTAGGTCGTAAAATGAAACAATCACAAATACAAAATGCTGTTATGGAGTTTCTTTTACATGAAGCACGCAGTGAACGTGCCGTAAAAAAACAACGCCAGCTCAATCTCGTTAGTAATAATGAAACACTCTTAGAACTACTTTTAGACTTTGCTTATGATCGTCATAATATCGCTTCTACTTAGTGCTACTTCAAAGACGATTATGATACAATATATAAGAAATTTTCACTTTAGCATCTCATCTTATAAAAGCTGGGGCTTATGTAAGTTCAAAGTTTTTCAGTTCCCGATTGATTTTAATGACTAAGCGGTGGGGGATCAATAAAACCCCCATCGCTTTTTACACGCATTCGCTATACAAATATTCTTAAAAAAGGAGCAACCATCATGCCAACCAAAAATGATTTAGAATATCAAATTAAAGAATTAAAAATGGACTATATCAATTTACAAGGCGATATTGAAAAACTTGAGTCTACAGGACACAACGATCAAGTAGCACAGGCAGAGCAACGTCTTGCAAATATGGAATCGAAGCTTGCAGAGCTGAATAAGCAACTTGCAGAACTATAAAATGTAAACTTGAAAGACAGTTGGAGGAACATATATGGCAATTTTAACAGTAGAAAATTTAGGTCATTCATTCGGAGATCGTACACTTTTTAAAGATGTATCGTTTCGTTTAGTAGAAGGTGATCATATTGGACTCGTTGGAGCAAATGGTGTAGGTAAATCAACTTTAATGGGCATTATCACTGGTCAAACAATTCATGATGAGGGAAAAGTGGAATGGCTCCCTGGTACACATTATGGTTATTTAGATCAACATACAGTACTCACAGCTGGTAGAACGATGCGCGATGTTTTGCGTGACGCTTTTCTACCCTTGTATAAAAAAGAAGAGGAACTCAATGAAATTACAGGTAAGATGGCTGAAGCTACACCTGAAGAATTAGAAGTTCTATTAGAGCAAATGGCTGAAGTTCAAGATGCGTTAGATGCAGGTGACTTCTATTCACTCGATATGAAAATTGAGGAAGTTGCGCGCGGACTTGGGCTCGATGCAATCGGCTTGGAGCGAGATGTGGCTGCTCTTTCTGGTGGTCAACGTACAAAGGTTTTACTAGCTAAGCTGTTATTAGAAAAACCAAAAGTTCTATTATTAGACGAGCCTACAAACTATCTTGATGAAGAACATATTACATGGTTAAAAAACTATTTAAAGAACTATCCATATGCCTTCTTATTAATTTCGCATGATACAGAATTTATGAACGAGACGGTGGATGTCATCTTCCAACTTGAATTTTCAAAGCTAACTCGTTATACAGCAACATACGAAAAATTCTTAGAGCTTGCTGAAATTAATAAGCGTCAGCATATTGACGCATATGAAAAACAACAAGAATTCATCAAGAAGCAAGAAGATTTTATTGCCAAAAATAAAGCGCGATACTCCACTACTGGCCGTGCCAAATCTCGTGCCAAACAGCTAGACCGTTTAGAGCGAATTGATCGCCCAGAGACTGCTGTAAAGCCTGAGTTCGGTTTTAAAGAAGCACGTTCATCCAGTCGCTATGTTGTAGAGGCTGAAAATTTGGTGATTGGTTATGATAAAGACAAGCCATTACTTCCCCCACTCACTTTTGCTATTGAACGAGGAGAGAAGATCGCTTTAGTCGGCATGAATGGTGTAGGTAAATCAACTTTATTAAAAACAATGCTTGGTAAAATTAATCCTCTAAATGGCAAAGTGATTCGAGGAGATTACCTTTACCCATCTTACTTCGAACAAGAAGTAAAAGCGGAAAAAATCACACCCATTGATGATGTATGGAATGCCTTCCCTTCAATGGAGCAAGCACAAGTACGTGCTGCCTTAGCGAAAGCTGGCTTAAAGACAGATCACATTACACGTCCACTGAATTCATTATCCGGTGGAGAGCAAGCGAAAGTTCGGTTATGTAAATTAATGATGGAAGAGGCAAACTGGCTTCTTTTTGACGAACCAACGAACCATTTAGATGTGGATGCAAAAAATGAATTAAAACGTGCGATGAAAGAATTTAAAGGCACTATTGTACTCGTAAGTCACGAACCTGATTTCTATGATGGTCTCGCTACGAAGGTCTGGGATGTCCAAGATTGGTTCACTTCTGGACAACAAGGCTAAATCTAAAAGGGTAGTCTCAAAAATAATTTGGGACTACCCTTTTTTCTATTTGTGAAATTCCACAAATAATTTTTAGTTTCTATGTATAATTCTCTTCATTTAAACATACTATTATCAGTGGACTGATATTTTTCAGCTTGCCATTCTCCTCTGGTGGACAAGCCTTGCTTCATGTAGTCCCTATTCAATTTCCCTAAACTTACATCATTGTAAGCTGTGAACATGAAACTTTTTATAATGATCTTCGTATATGTTAATATACCTAAAAAAAATCATGGTGTTATAGATATTTTTTAAAATAGCTATTGATTTATATATAGCTTACTAGTAAGATATATATATAAACAATTTACCTTACTAATAAGATATTTATAAAATATAATCTAAAAAAGAAAGCGAGGAATGAAGAATGACAGTTACAATTTACTCACAAGCGAGCTGTTCTTCATCCAGAAAAGCACTTAAATGGTTAAAAGATCACAATATTGAATATAAAGAAAAACGTATCACTTCTCATCCACTTACACTTGCAGAGTTTAAAGAAATTTTAAGCATGACTGAAGATGGAACAGATGAAATTATTGCAACAAATTCGAATGATTTTAAAAACTTAAATATCGATATCGACCAACTTTCTATTCAGGAGCTATTTGCTATTATTCAAGCACATCCAAGAATGTTACGTAGCCCTATTTTAATAGATGAAAAACGTATTCAAGTTGGTTACAATGAGATGGACATCCGCCGTTTTATCCCGCGCAAAGTACGTGCTTACGAATTAAATGCGATGACAAGATTGGCACAAGAAAGTTAAAACAGTTTTGGAGTTGACCTTCTATGGATCAAGAAAAACAAAAAGCCATTACCTCGTTGTTTGAAGTTGTTTCATCTATTGAGCGTAAGTGGGCGAACGAGTGGAATAATCATAATGCGCTCGGCTTTTCAAAATCCCATATTTTAATTTTAGACTACTTATCGCAGGAGGGCCCGAAACGCCCTTCTGCTATTGCTGAGCGGTTAAAGGTAACGACAGGTGGCGTCACCGTTTTAACAACGAAGCTTATCAATGCTGGCTTTATTGAAAAAACACAGCACGCTACAGATCGTCGAGCGTCACAGCTCGTTATTACTTCTGAGGGAGAGAGCATCTTAAAAGAGTCTCGCCAACAAGTTAGTGAAATTATCAACAATATGTTTGGAATGCTCACTGCTGAAGAACTGCAAACATTGCGCACTATTTTTTCAAAATGTCTATTGGATGTTGAATCCAATCGGCCAGAATAATGTCTTAAAAACAAAAAGATGCATCGCAATTATATGCGAATGCATCTTTTTTTAGATTAGTCGACTGAATACTTCCGTCTAAGTACGTATGATGTGCGACCAATCAGCTTTCATTACGCTGGTAGCACAGATTCCACAATGGCCGTATCAGACATAAGCATTTCTTTTAATCGAGCCTTTGCACGGAATAAACGAGATTTCACAGTACCAATGGAAACTTTCATAATTGTAGAAATTTCTGCAAGTGAATATTGGTCTATGTAGAAATACCATAAAGTCTTTCTATAAATGCCATCTAATTGCTCCATTTTATCTTGTACTAGTTTTGTGACAATATCCTTTTCAACCTTTTCTTCTGTCGAAATTTCATTATTGGGAACCAAATCTAATATCGGTACGTCTAATGTTTCAGGTTGGTTCATCATATATTTACTGCGACGAACCTTTTTACGATAGCGATCTCTGAAAGTATTCATTGTAATAGTTGTAAGCCAAGCCTTAATATGCTCTACTTCAGCTACGCTGTCTTCATAGCGCACAACCTTTACCCAAACTTCTTGCATTAAATCTTCAGCCTCTACATTATTGCGAGTTAGTTTTAAACATAAGTGATATATATAACGATTGTATTCCTCGTATACGCCTTCTAATTTTTCATTCATTGTGTATGCCTCCGCTTCTTGTTCTTGCTTCTATACACATTCTCGCAAAATAATGTATTACACTCTATCGTATTGGCTTTCAATTTCATTACAATCGTGTAAGCTTAAACGCTTTTGCTTGTAATATTCGTAAAAAATGTTTTACTACTATATTACTCAGCCTGTAAAATACGGCTCTATAACATTAAACCCTTATTTTGATTACTATATTTTAAATAATAATTTTTATCAGAAAATTAAAAATCTGCCACTTTATCAATGACTTGTAAAGTAAGCAGATGTATTTCATATAATGTATTACACAATTGTTTCCATTGGCTAACTTAATAGCCCTAAACGAAAAGCGGAAGCAACGACCTGTGTTCGATTTTTAGCTTTGAGCTTTGTCATTAAACTACTTACATAATCTCTTACTGTATGCTCACTTAGAAATAGTAATCCCCCAATTTTTTTATTGTCATATCCCTCTGCAAGCAGACCCAAAATCATGGACTCCCTTTCTGTTAAGTGAAGTTCTGTATTCTTTTCAACCTTTTCACCCTTACGTGATAAAAATAATCCCAACCGCTTCCCTACTTCTTCAAGTAACAATAATTCGTCCTTTGTACAATCAAATTCTTCACCTAGCTGATCAAATGTCAGCCAGCCAAATAATTGATCCTGTTGAATAATCGGGATAAATATAATCGACGATAAATTAAATAATTGTATATGTTCTTCTTTCACATAATTTTTAGGGTTTTTTAAATAGATAGGTTTTCTTGAGCCCAGAACTGTATTTTCACCACTCAACTCCCCTTTCATGCTTTGAACCTTTGGAAGCTCTGCACCAATAACCCCGTAAAATTGATTGGACCATGGCACATAGGCATAAAATACACATCTTTTATAACTAAAATACTCTTCACATTTCTTTAAAATATAGGCTAAATCCTGATAACCAGAGGAACTAATGAGCAATTTATCAAGTTTATCCAACAATTGCAGCCGCCTAAACTCCACATTTTCAGGGGTAGTTCTACGACTATTTTTATGATCTACTTCGGCATCACAGTAAAGCTGTACTAAAAATGTAAAAATCGATAATACATACATTAGTATGGCATTCATTCGACTAATTTTCTGCTGAACCATAAAAGTGATCAACGATTTCTCTAAAATCAATTGGAATAGATGAAAGCTTCTCGTATCGATAATGGATAACTGTGATTGAAGCCATGTCTTAAAAAAACTTCTAAAATCATCATTAAGCTCTTCGATATTCGTATGCGTCATTAAACGTAGAAACGAATCCAGTAGCATAGCCACTCTTTCTCGATCGGCTTCAGCAATAGATGGTTCTAGATTAAGGTAAATATTCGTATTCTCTTCAATTTGTTTACTATGAATTTTGATGAATAACACAAATTCTTGAAGTGTCATTTCTTCAATGGATTGAAATGAGTGCGTCATAGGAAATTCCTCTCCTTCATACTAAAAATACCCCTATAAATGGAGGATACTCACTCACTATATTATACAGCATCTTATAGGATAGTATTTCAAATTGAAAGGAGTAAGATGAAGGTATCGCTAAAATAAAGCGAATACTTTTGAATCCTAAGGTAACCATATAACCAGAAATAATGGAAGGTGCGTGCTTGAAATGAGATTAGCAAATAAAGTAGCCATTATTACAGGCGGAGGTACAGGCATCGGGAAAGAAACTGCACTATTATTTGCGAAAGAAGGAGCAAAAATAGTCATTACTGATATAAATGAACAATCTGGAAATGAAACAGTTAGCCACATCCAAGCAATTGGAGGCGAAGCATTATTTGTCCGTCATGATGTTAGCAATGAAGACGATTGGAGAAAAGTTGCAGATGAAACGATTCATACATTTAATAAAGTCGATATTCTTTTCAACAATGCAGGTATTTATATAATTAAACCACTTGCCGAAATTGAACTTTCAGACTGGAATCGCTTAATGTCCATCAATGTAACTGGTGTTTTCCTTGGTATGAAACATATCATGCCGCTGATGGCTAAACAAAGTAAAGGCTCTGTCATTAATGCTTCTTCCATTGCAGGCTTAACAGGTGCTGCTGGACATGTATTATATGGCGCTAGTAAAGGCGCCGTGCGCATTATGACAAAAGATGCAGCAATGGAATATGCCCCATATGGCGTACGCGTAAACTCTATTCACCCCGGCTATATCGATACAGGAATGGCCGATTATGCATCTGCAACAACTGGAAGCTCTAAAGATGAATTAGGAAAAAACTTATTCCCATTAGGACGTTTAGGTTCTGTAAAAGAAGTGGCTCAAACCGTACTTTTCTTAGCTTCTGATGAATCTTCCTTCTCAACAGGTGCAGAATTTGTTATTGATGGTGGAGCAACAGCAAAATAAATATTAAGGTGGTCATTAGAAATGAAATTAAAAGATAAAGTAGCAATCGTCACAGGTGGCGCTAGTGGTATCGGTGAAGCAACAGTTCGCCTCTTCGCCCAAGAAGGTGCACAAGTAGTCATTGCCGATTTTTCAGAGCGCGGACAAAACATCTCTGAGCAATTAAATAACGATGGTTATGATACGCTCTTCGTAAAAACAGATGTAACAAGCGAAGAAGATATTAAAAACATGATAAAAGAAACTATTAATAAATACGGAAAACTTGATATTATGTATGCCAATGCAGGTGTAGCTGACGATGCACCCGCTCACGAGTTATCTTTTGAAAAATGGAAAAGAACAATCGATATTAATTTATCTGGTGTATTTCTTTCTGATAAATATGCCATCGAACAATTTCTTGCGCAAGGAACAGGTGGCGTCATTGTTAATGCTGGCTCTATCCATAGTTTTGTTGCCTTACCAAATCCAACAGCCTATTCATCTGCAAAAGGTGGTGTAAAACTATTAACACAAAACCTTTGCACAGCTTATGCAAAACAAGGCATTCGCGTAAATGCTGTATGTCCTGGCTATATCGACACACCTTTGTTGGCTGAAGTAGACGCTCAAAAGAAAGAATATTTAGCTTCCCTTCATCCACAAGGCCGACTTGGTAAACCAGAAGAAATTGCTAAAGCAGTTTTATTCTTAGCAAGCGATGATGCAAGCTTTGTTAATGGTACAACACTCCTTGTTGATGGTGGCTATACTGCTCACTAATATAAAAATTTACGGGTCTGAATTCGGTATCGCTCCGAAGTCAGACTCTTTTTATTTGCTAAAAATTCTCCACGCACAGATCGGTCTAGATCATAGCCTGAAGCAGTAAGCTTTAAAAGCAGTCGTATTTTATGGTAAAACAATATAAGATTATTTAATTGCAACTCCACATGCAGGTATTTTTTCGATAATATAAATATTAATATATTTTAAAGCTAAAAGAGTTGCTATTGGATGCAATGCTTTGTACTTTTATTACATCAGTTATTATGAAATTGAGGGGTGTTTTACAATGAGTTTAAATGATTGGCTAAATGAAAAGGTCCCAGAAATTACAAGTTCATTAAGTGATATTAACCGACAGTATGTTGATATTGAAAATTCAATTGGCTTTGTTGGGCGCAATCAAATTTATAAAATCTTAGATAATTTTCATGAAGTACTGTTCCCAGGTATCCATACTGCTCCGCCGATCGATACTACACGCGTCAATATTGTAAGTAGTAATAAACTGCGTGAAACGGCATTGGATTTACGTGATATTATCGAAAAAGTTTTAATTTACAATTTGGAGTACAACAGCAATCTTGAAAACTGTACTTGTCAAGCGGATGCAGATCGTATTGTGATGGATTTAATTTCACAATTCCCAAAAATTCGTAAAACCTTGCAAACAGATATTCAGGCAGCGTACAACGGAGATCCTGCAGCCCTTTCTACAGAAGAAATTTTACTAAGTTATCCATCAATTGTTGCGGTATACATTCACCGTATTGCACATGAATTATATGAAGTCGGGGTACCAATTGTCCCACGTATTATGTCTGAGTATGCACATAGTTTAACAGGAATCGATATTCACCCAGGAGCGACAATTGGTGAATCCTTCTTTATCGATCACGGTACAGGTGTCGTAATCGGTGAGACCTGTATAATCGGCAATAATGTTAAAATATATCAAAGTGTAACGTTAGGGGCATTAAGCTTCCCTCTTGATGAAAATGGTAATCCAATTAAAGGGATTAAACGTCACCCTAATATTGAAGATAATGTTGTTATTTATGCAGGTGCAACCATTTTAGGTGGCGAAACGACAATTGGTCACGATTCAGTGCTGGGCAGTAACATTTGGCTAATGAATTCAATCCCACCATATTCTCGTGTTTACAACTCACCACCAACACCTAACATCAGTAGTAGTAAATCGAAAAATGTTTAATACTCACACTCTTTAATAAAATAGCAAAATTGACCTTCACTTATAGACACCTACCGAAAGATACTGTAAAGGATTTTTTATACAGTGTCTTTCATTTTCCCTACATATATTCGTCTGTTACATAACTAAAGACATTCAAATACAACCATTGGCCTTGTTATAAAAATGGTTGACGTTTCCCCTATTAGAGCTTATTTATTTATGAACCCATGTTAATACTTTCTAGTTTTGATATGCTATACTATTTCTATTATCGAAATATATTAGAAAGAGGGATGCTAGATGACAAATTTACAGCAAATCGATGCTTATTTTGCGGAACATCGTGAGGCTCATTTAAACGAATTAAAAGAATTTTTACGAATTCCAAGTATTAGTTCTTTATCTGAGCATAAGGAAGATATCCAGCATGCTGCACAATGGCTTGCCAATGCATTTAAAAAATTAAATCTTGAGAATATCTCAATTACACAAACTGCAGGTCACCCAGTTGTCTATGCTGATTGGTTACATGCAGAAGGCAAACCAACAATATTGTTTTATGGTCACTACGATGTACAACCTGTTGATCCGTTAAATTTATGGGAGAGCGAACCGTTCATTCCTACCATTCGCGACAATAAATTATTCGCTCGTGGTGCTAGTGATGATAAAGGGCAAGTATTTATGCACTTAAAAATGATTGAAGCCTTATTTGCAACAACAGGAACTTTACCCGTGAACGTTAAATTTATTTATGAAGGTGAAGAAGAAATTGGTAGTCCACACCTACCTTCCTTTGTTGAAGAATATAAGGAAAAATTAGCTTCGGATTTAATTTTAATTTCTGATACTGGACTTTATGGTCCTGGTAAACCTGCAGTATGCTATGGCTTACGTGGATTGGCAGGTATTCAAATTGATGTGCGAGGAGCTAAAGGAGATTTACACTCGGGTCTCTATGGTGGAGGCGTGCAAAATGCCATCCACGCATTAGCTGAAATATTAGCATCCTTCCGTGACGAGCATGGCACAATTCAAGTGGAAGGTTTCTATGACAATGTATTACCTTTAACAGAGGAAGAACGTGAAGCTTATCGTGCGCTTGATTTTGATGAGGAGTCAGTTAAACAAGAGGTCGGTGTAAAAGAACTATTTGGTGAGCAAGGGTTTACCTACCTAGAACGTACTTGGGCTCGTCCAACATTAGAGGTTAATGGGGTCTTTGGTGGTTTCTCTGGAGAAGGCATCAAAACGGTATTACCTGCTGAAGCAGGCGCTAAAATCACATGTCGTCTCGTTCCAAATCAAGAGCCGGACGAAATCGTAGCCCTATTAAAAGCCCACGTTGAAAAGCATAAGCCTGCTGGAGTGGAAATTAACATTTCGGAGTTCGATAAAGGCCCTGCATTCTTAACACCATTTGAACATCCATTCATTCAGGCAGCTGGACGTTCTTATGAAAAGGTTTATAATGTACCTACTGCCTACACACGTGGTGGCGGATCTATCCCTATCGTCGCTGCATTTGATGAAATTTTAGAAATCCCTGTAGTATTAATGGGCTTCGGTTTATCTAGTGAAAACTTCCATGCACCAAATGAGCATTTCCATTTAGAAAACTTTGATAAAGGTCTACGCGTTTTAAGTGATTACTTATATGAAGTTTCGGAATTACAAAAATAATTTCCTATTCCATAACAAACCCCCTCACCTACTTCAGTGAGGGGATTTTCATTGCTTCTTTATGCAATTACTCACCAAAAACTGTCACAATTTCAGCTGATTTTTTTCGTTCTTTTCCTTTTGGCACTTCATCAAAATAACCGACTTGTAGCATCGCAATAACACGTTCACCAGGCTGTACCTTTAAGGCTTCGCGGAACTTTGGATTATCTAAAAATCCCGGTGTTTTCCAGCAAGAGCCTATCCCTCTATCCCATGCTAACAGTTGCATATTCTGAATAAAGATACTCGCTGCTCCATAATCCTCTAAACGTTCTTTTTGACGTGCATCCTCCGGTACGATAACAAAGGCATAGCCGCCAGGTAATGTAAATTTCAACATCTGCTTTGCCAAGTCTTCACTTAAAAGCTCTTGCCATTTTGGAATCGTCAGGTCGCGTAATAAATGATGTAGATTTTCTAATTCCTTACCACAGGCTACTACTAAACGCCAAGGCTCACGGTTACCGTGGTTGGGTGCCCAAACTGCATCGTCGATAATGGCCAATAAATCATCACGATCTACAGGCTGACCATTAAATTTTTTAATGGAACGACGTTGAATAATTGCATCTCTAACCGATAAAAATTGTTCGCTCATATATCCATTCTCCTTCTACCACAAGACAACCTTTTAAGTTTATCTCTTCTACCTTCACATTATCATAAAATGATATGCATTAAAACTACCTCATCTTAAGCAAAGCTATCCTCTATATGATAGAAAAAGTAAGTCATGCTCGGCGTATAAGCAGTGGAGTCCTCATAGAAATACGATCGATTAATACTATCCGATGTATGAGCATTTACATAAGGAATGCCGTTTTGAATACTTGTAACAATAACAGAGTGATCGATTCTCCCATTTCCTTGAAAATCATAAAAAATAACGTCACCCAGCTCTAACTCTTCGGCGGTTTGCACACGTGTACCCTTCAACCCTGTCGTTGAGCCCTCTAAATACCATCTTAAAGAATGTGCAACAGACCAGCTAAAGCTCCAATTTCCTTGTTGAATCCACCAGCCCTTATCTCTACTTGGTGCCCCTCGCATTGGTGCCCCTCCAGCTAATAAACATTGAGATATATAGTTTGTACAGTCTACATCAAAGTTAGGAAAAGCTGGATTGCGTCTATTCCACCATAAATTGGCATACTGTACAGCAGCTTGCCTATTATACATCTTTGCCATACATCCCCTCCTCATGCCATCATATGTCTCTTCAAGTATTTCTATTAGTTAGGTCCTTACTCATATTATTGTCGAAAATAGGTATAATCAGTATGTTCCTTTCCATTTTTAAGATCATTTTTGCTACAATAAGATTAAAAGAAATGTATGATTTTATTTTATGACCAGAAGGGATGTTAAATGTGAAGCAGCATGCTGAGAAAGAAATTTTACAGCCTACTCTTTTATGCGATAAAAAGGGAAATTTAAATCCAGCAGCCATCGGATTTGCACGTAAACCACTTATCAACAGCAATTTAAGCGGCCATCTCATGCGCAAAAAGAAATGGAACTATTGGTGTGTCTACGGTGATGAAATCTTATTTTCCGCTACGATTAGTCATCTAGATTATGCAGCAGTCTGCTTCGTCTATTTCCTGGAATATGAAACGCAGCGCTATTTCGAAAAAACGATTACCATTCCCTTCGGTGGCAAACTGAAAATGCCTACACAGGTTTTAGAGTCCGTATCGTTTAAAAATAGTGAAATGATGGTTGATATACTATATGTACAAAATGAAACACATCTATCCGTTTCTATACCCAATTTTGATGGTGATATTTTACGTGCAAAGCTCATCATTCAGCATCCCGCTACAGACGAAACCTTAAATGTTGTCATCCCTTGGAATCGTAAAACATTTCAATTTACAGGTAAGCATCATACACTCCCTACTTCAGGTGTGGTCACAATTGGTACTCGTCGTTATAATTTCTCGGCAGAAGAAAATTTTGCTGTCTTAGATTACGGTCGAGGTGTATGGCCGCGTGAAGCAGTATGGAATTGGGGAATGGCGTCTCAACGGGTCCGTGGAAGAAGAATTGGACTTAATTTAGGAGGAAAATGGACAGATGGCACAGGTATGACCGAAAATGCTGTTTTCGTTGATGGCAAAATGACAAAAATACATGAGGATTTATTATTTGATTATGATTCCGAAGATTATATGCAACGTTGGAAAGTAAAATCAAAATTCTCTCATCAAGTGTCACTAACCTTCTCTCCGTTTTTTGAACGTGTAGCCTATACAAATGCAAAACTAGTAAAATCAGAAGTACATCAATTATTTGGTTATTATGACGGTTCCATTTTGCTCGACAATGGTGAAACATTAGTTATTCGACAAATGCTTGGATGCATTGAGGAGCATCAGGCAAAGTGGTAACGAATCTTATAAAAGACGCCGCGTTCCGTGGGCATTACTTTATTAATCATTCCACGGAATTCGAGCGCCACCCCCTCACATTGCTCTAAATAAGGGCTTTTAATATTTTCTCTGGGTCATCAGTAAATATTGCTTGTATTCCAAGCTGCTGTAAATATCGAGCATCCCGCTCCTCGTTGACTGTATAAACACGTACAGTTGCCCCTTCAGCGAGCGCTAGTTTTACTGATTTGCGATACGCTGTAGGCAAACTAACATGCAAACCTTTAGCAGGAATAAGCGCAACGTAAGTCGGAAAGTCTACTAAAACTTCGGCAAACAATGCAGCACTTTCAATATAAGGTGCGATTTGTGCGACTGTTTGCAAAGATTCATGATTAAAAGAAGAGATAATAACTCTCTCTGTCATTTGTTGGGCTGCTACTTCCTTTAGAACTAATGCCTCGATCCCTTCATAGGCAAACACATCTGTTTTTAGCTCAATGTTAATGCGATGGTTTGTACCTGCAAATAGTTCTAAAACTTCCCCTAATGTCGGAATCACTTCTCCACTATAATCCAATGAGTACCATGAGCCAAAATCAAATGTACGTAATTGCTGTAATGTAAAATCCTTTACATAGCCTGAACCATTGGAGGTACGGTTAATGGTTTCATCATGAATAACAACTACCTCTTTATCTGCTGTTAAATGAACATCTAGCTCAATTCCAGTGATAGGAAGCTTAGATGCTGCTTGGAATGCAGCAATTGTATTTTCCGGGTAGCTTGCAGAAACACCTCTGTGTGCAAAAATATCCAAAATAATGAACCTCCTCTTTTAGTAACATTCATTCAAAACCTCTACGTAATAGTAACATATTCAGCTTTTAAGCTTTCACTTGATGGTAAATATTATATATAGTAGTATGATAATCTACTTTGAAATTGTAAGTACCTAGGAGGTGCTAAAAAATGACTGTAAAACATCCAGATTTTCAGACTGAAGTAGAGCGATTAGCGTATACCCAAAGTTATATGCAGCAAATTTTAAATGAGTCACAAAGAGATTTAAAATCCGCTCAAGAAAATATTCGGAAGTCGATGGCAGATCTTGATTACTTAGATTCGAGTTTGAGTTATTTAAACATCTTAACCAATGCCCGATTCTTTGAAATGGCCCGTAATCAAAAGGAAGGGCTAGAAGCCGTTCAAAAGAAGCCTTATTTTGCCAGAATCCATTTTCAAAAGACAGGTGACCCTGAAGAACTTCTTTACATTGGAAAAACCTCGTTATTTCATCGTGAAACACATGAGCCAATTATTGTCGATTGGCGCTCACCAGTAGCGAATGTCTATTATGATGGCCGTCTTGGTGATATGGAGTACGATGTCCGCGGAGAAATTCATAAAGGGCATCTATTTGCTAAGCGACAATATAAAATCGAAAATGGCGATTTGCTCGACATACGGGATATTGACTTAACTACGAACGATGAACTGTTACAAGAAGCATTGGCTGGTAAAGCTGATGTTCGTCTAACCGAAATTGTCTCGACAATCCAAAAAGAGCAGAATGAAATTATTCGCGCACATCTTCGTCAACCAATAATTGTCCAAGGAGCAGCAGGCAGTGGAAAAACCACCATCGCCCTACACCGAATATCCTATTTCCTCTACACAATGGGTGAACATTTTAATCCTGAGCAGCTCATGATTTTAGCACCGAATAAGTTATTTATTGATTATATTGGTGATGTCTTACCAGAACTAGGCGTCGATAAAATATGCCAAACTACTTTTACCGATTACGTACTATCCGCCACTAAATTAAAATTAAAGCTTCAAAATCCAAATGAGCAATTAGAATCGCTTGTGGCCGGAGGAAATTCTCAGCCATCTGCTTGGATTGCTGAAATGAAAGGCTCTCTTTATTATCGTGATGTTATCGAACGCTATATTCAAAAACTGGAGCAAGATATTGCAGAGCAATTTGAAGATGTTTATATTGAAAGATACTGTATCATGCGGGCTTCTCACCTTAAGAAGCTATTTTTATATGAATTTTCTTATATGCCAATCGAAAAACGACTGGCACATATTAAAAAGGTGTTAGCTAGCCATGTTCGTCAGAAGAAGCAGTCTGTTTTAGCTACACTCCATAAAAAATATGATGAAGCACTTGGAAAGGCATTAAATGGTATTCGAGATGATGAAAAACGGCGACGTGTCGTAACAAAATTTATCGATGAACGCGATGAGCGAATTCCTGCCATTGAAAAAGAAGCCAAATCAACAGCAGCTGCTTATATGCGCCGCTTTACCAAACACAATATTAAAACTCTTTATCGTTCACTTCTCACCAATGCAAAACTGTTAGCAGAACTGGCTCCTGAATGGCATTATCTCGAACAACAGCAATTTTTACAATCACATCGCAAGGAACAATGGGCACTTGAAGATTTAGCTGCACTTTATTATTTACAGGCGCGCTTAAAAGGCATCCCTGATGAATGGAAAATGCGCGTTGTCTTTATCGATGAGGTTCAAGACTATAGTCTATTTCAGCTTGCCGCTTTAAAAACAGGTTTGGATACTGATATGTTTACAATGGTTGGTGACTTAGCTCAAGGAATTCATAGCTATCGTTCATTAACTGCTTGGGAGCCTGTCCAAAGTTTATTCCCACGAGCAAGCTTTCGAACTTTGCAAAAAAGCTATCGTACAACCATTGAAATTATGAAAGTCGCTAATGAAATTTTAGCGCAAATGGATGAACAACTTCCGTTAGTGGAGCCAGTTGTTCGTCATGGCAACGAGCCAAGCTTTATTCAAGCGGATCAATTCGACGCCTTACAAATTAAAGAAATTTTTGAAATGATTCGTCAGCATGGACATCGATCCATTGCTTTAATATGCAAAACAACTGCTGAAGCAATGATGATGCAAAAAGATTTAAAAGCTCATCAACTACCTGCACAGCTACTAACTGAAAATGATTCTATTAATCAGGAAATGTTGCTCGTTGTTCCAAGCCATCTAGCAAAAGGTCTTGAATTTGATGCCGTTATAGTAGCTGCGTTTGATACGCCCTTTCACGACACGCCCATTGATCGAAAGCTACTCTATGTAGCACTCACACGGGCAATGCATGAACTTTACTTAATAGGTCCCTCTAAAAGTGTATTTTTATTAGAAAATTAAAAAGTCGCTATAAGGCGACTTTTTTTATTCCTCATCAATTTCTCGGTGGTAATCGATAGAACTTTCCTTTCGATAGATAGGCCTTAACCACTTTCCACCACGAACTAGGTGCTTCCTTCGGAGGAGACTTCTTTTTAGGCAGTGCTGGCATGCGCATAATTATGACTCCTTTCATAAGGCTTATTAGTACTATATGAAGATAGTACGCAATTATGCTAAAAAGGACGATGAGTCAATATCACTCCTCGCCCTTTTTGCTATTGTTTTACATAATAATCAATTTGTTGCGCCTTCATAAAACCAGCCTTTTCATAGACAGATATTGCTTTTTTATTGTCTATTTCAACATCTAACATGACGAAAGTGGCACCCGTTTTACTCGCATAATCCTTTGAAAAGGACAATAAAGCCGTCCCAATACCTTGTCCTTCACAATTTGGGTGGACTGCAAGGGCTGTCACCCACTGAATTTCATTTTCCTGAGCTGTCGTCACCGTGCCAACAACTCCTCCATCTCGATAAGCAATCCATAGCTTTCTTCCATTAGTGGACGTATTAAAGGCGATGAGCTCTGTTGATTCTTCTGGTAAATCACCAAATGCTTCACTATAAATAGCAATTAGCTCAGCCTGTTCGCCATTATAGGGAAGAATAGTAATATCACTTCGTAATGCTACAGGTTCCGCCTTTGTTTCTAAGGTTGCTTCTGAGAAGCTGTAAACATAATCTTTATTTTCAATAAATGTGTGTCCATGTGGGGAACCGTCAATAACAACAGCTAACTGACCCTCTGCCCCTCGCTCTTTTAGCCCAACTTGTATACCTTCAACTAATGCGGTCCCAATCCCCTTTTGGCGATATGCAGGTGTCACCACTAGTGACCACTCATACGTATGGAGTCCCATCAAATCAATGGCACTTGCAACACCAACTAACAAATCTTGATCATCCTCATATGCTAATACCATAAAGCCCTTCGATTCAAAAGAGCTAGCCATTGGCACATTCAAAATAGTTTCGTATACTCGATAATCATGAATTGTCGCTTCTTCACATAATAATTTTACTTCCTTCAATGTTTCTCCATCCAATGGGAAAGACACTGTCATCACTGAAATATTCATTGTTTACTCCGTTCCTGTATCAGACTATTGCCCTATTGTAGCAAGAATGAAAATAAGCTGGCAACTAAATATATTATCACCCTCTATTAATCAGAATTTTACTTCAAATAATCCAATAATAAAAGGATTTTTACTATAAAAGTTCACGAAAACAACTAAAATTTACTATGAATTCTAGATATATAATAACCAAACAAACTCATAAAACTGTCACTATTAACTCTTTTCATCTAGTTACTTTCAAACTATATACTATTCCCTACTCATTTATATTAATTATACTATTTATTCAAATTAATTACATTTATTAATATGACTAAAAAAGAGCAATTTCAAATGAAATTACTCTTTTGATAGTTGTCAATTGCTATTCTTCTAAATGATGGGAGGATGAATGGAGCATTTGAGAATATAGACCTCCCGATTCAATTAGTTTTTGCTGAGGACCAGCTTCCACTAGCTCACCTTTATGCATAACTAATACCATGTCGGCATTATGCACTGTATTTAATCGGTGTGCAATAACAAAGCTTGTGCGGCCTTTCATTAATGTATCAAGTGCCTCTTGAATCGCCATTTCTGTTACTGTGTCGATACTACTTGTCGCTTCATCTAACAATAAAATTTTCGGATCCGCAATAAGTGCACGTGCTATTGATAGTAATTGTTTTTGGCCTTGTGAAATTTCTCGTCCATCTGCAGCAAGAATTGTATTGTATCCATCCTTAAGCTTCATGATAAAATCATGTGCATTAGCACGCTTAGCTGCTTCCTCAATATCAGCATCACTTGCATCTAATTGACCATATCGGATATTTTCACGAACAGTTGCCTCAAATAAAAATGGATCCTGCAATACAAAAGCCATCTGGGAACGCAAGGATGGACGATCAATGTCCTGAACATTAATGCCATCAAATAACACTTCGCCCTTTGTCACTTCATAGAATCTTGCAATAAGTTGAAGAATTGTCGTTTTCCCTGCTCCTGTAGCTCCTACAAGCGCTACCGTCTGCCCAGACTCTACTTTAAAATCAACATTTTTTAATGTGTAAGATTCCTGGTCTTGTTCATATTTAAAATACACTTGCTTAAAAGCTACATGTCCCAATAGTTGATGATTTTTCGCTGAGGTAGATTCTACTTCCGGTTGTTCGTCTAGTAACGCAAATACTCTCTCTGCACCAGCAATAGCTGATAGCACTGTATTAAATTGGTTTGCTAAATCATTTAATGGCCGTGTAAATTGCCGAGCATATTCTGTAAATATAACGATAACCCCTATTGACACATGCCCATATAAAGCAAGTATGCCCCCTATACCCGCGACAATAGTAAAGCTCATATTATTTAAAAAGTTCATGACCTTTGGAATATAACCAGAATATGTCTGTGCCCAAAATCCTGTTCTTCTTAACCGCAAGCTTTTTTCCTGAAACTCAGCCTTCATTCGTTCCTCTTGGGAAAAAGCTTTCACAATGCGCTGTCCAGATATGGTTTCTTCTATCATGCCGTTCAGGGCCCCAATAGCTGCTTGTTGCTCCTTAAATAAAGGAGCAGTTCGACGTGTAATCCAACGCATCGCCCAAAACATAATGGGAATAATGGTCATAGTTAAAATGGTTAGCAATGGACTTAAGCTCAGCATAATAATAATGGTTCCTCCAAGCGTTAATACACTTGAAAACACCTGAATAAAGGAACTATTCAGCGTTGAGCTGACAGCTTCTATATCATTCGTCATACGGCTCATTAATTCGCCATGCTGACGACGATCAAAGAAGGCAATCGGCAGTCGTTGAAAATGATCAAATACATTTGTTCTTAGCCTATAAATTGTTTGCTGAGCAATACCAATCATCCAATAATTTTGTAGGAACAGGGAGACGGCTAGCAACAAATAAATGCCGATCAATAAGACAATCCCCTTACCTAAGCCAACTAGCTTTCCATGCATAACATAGTGATCAATCATTTGGCCAATTACATATGGGCCTATTAAAGCCAAAATCGAACTAGTCATCACTAGTAAAAGGACTACGATAAGAAGTGCTCGTTGCTCATCGACAATTTTCCATAACCGTAGCAATGTACTTTTCCAATCACTTGCTCGTGGCCCTTTCTTTTTCTTTACAGCCTGCTGAAGATCATCTTTAGTCAAAATCGGCTCATAGCCAAAAGGTTTTTGGAAAAATCCCATTATTCCTCCACCTCCTGTTGAGAGACTGCAATTCTTTTATAAAGTGTCGAAGAGTGTAAAAGCTCTTCATGGGTTCCATAGGCAACTACTTTTCCAGCATCAATAAGTAAAATACGGTCTGCACCTTTAGCTGTACGAATTTTTTGCGTGACCACAAGCATCGTAGCATGTTCTTCGCTTAGTGCCTCCCAAAGTGCCTGTTCTGTTTTAACATCCAATGCACTTGTACTATCATCGAGCATTAATATATGTCCCTTTCTCAAGAGTGCTCTCGCAATGGATAGCCTTTGTTTTTGCCCTCCTGATAAGTTGACACCTTTTTGCCCAACCTTTGTATCATAACCATTTGGAAAATCCTCAACAGATGCATGGATTTGAGCCTGCATTGTAGCCTGTAATACAGCGTCCATTTCAGCATGCGTATCTCCCCAACGCACATTATCGGCAATACTGCCTGTAAATAACAAGGACTGCTGAGGGACATACCCAATGACTTCACGTAATTCTTGTAAGTCCCACTGTTGAACATCCTGTCCTTCTACTAATATTCTTCCTTCTGTTACTTCATAAAAACGCGGAATAAGCTGTAACAAAGTGGATTTACCAGCACCGGTTGCCCCCATAATCGCTAATTTTTCACCCGATTTAACTTGGAAATTGATGTCTGATAGGACTGGCACCTCTCCGCCTGGATACGTAAAACTAACATGTTCAAACGTTAATTCACCATAGTGTTTACCATGGCTGATTTCCTCTGAAAACGAAACATCCTCAACCTCATTTTCCATAGAAAGAACTTCAGCCATACGCTCAGCTGAGGCCTTTGCACGCGCATAAAAAATAATAATAAATGCGAACATTGAAAACGAGCCTGTCATACGCATCGCATAGTTAACAATCGCTACAATATCTCCAAGTGGTGTTGTCCCTGCCGCAACTTGTTTTGTACCAAACCATAGGACGGCGAGCAGACTCATATTCATAATGAATAAAAGAGCTGGCATAATGTATTCCATTATGCGTAAAGCCTTGACAGTATCGAATTTCAAACGAGATGCAACTTCATCAAAGCGTGAAGCCTCATATGTCCCCCGTAAGTATGCTTTCACTAAACGTATGGCCTGTAAATTCTCCTGCAAAACCCTATTTAAACGGTCTACTCTTTTCTGCACCCGTCCAAAATAAGATACGCCCTTTGCGACCATAAAAATAAGAAAAATTAAAATGATAGGTGCACCTATGACTAAAAATAAGGCTAATTTTGCATTCACAATAAAAGCCATTACTATACTACCTATCACGGCAAGAGGAGCCCGAAGCATAATACGTAAACTCATAAACAGCACCGTTTGTACCTGTGTGACATCATTAGTTAATCTCGTAATGAGTGATGCCGTAGAAAATTTTTGATAGGTAGCTAGTGTAAAGGATTGGATTTTATCAAACATGGCATTTCGTAGATCATAAGAAAAGCTTTGAGCAGTATGGGATGAAAAATAAGAATTAATGATTCCCGCCATAAAGGCAACAAATGAAAGTACGAGTAAAACAGCACCCCATTGCATAATCATTTCGTGATTTTGAGCTCTTACCCCGTCATCAATGATTTTGGCCATAATAAGCGGCTGTACAAGCTCTACAAACAACTCTAACAACATTAAACATAAAGCAAAAATAGCTGTCCATTTATAAGGTCTTACATAGGAAAAAATTTCTTTCACATTCTTTCCCCCTTGTCCTAAGATGAAATTTATAGCTAGTTAAAAATTACTACCACAATAGTATATTTATGCTTTCTCACCCGCGATTGAAAGCCATGTTACACACACAAGCATAACGAATACCCCTACTAATTGCCAGAATCCTAAAGAAGTACCAAAGACAATAACTGAAATAATCATAGCCGTTAATGGTTCAATGCTGGAGAGGATACTCGTCTCTACAGCTGTTATATATTTCATACTACTTAAAAACAATATGAAAGCGACTGTTCCAAAAAATATTAAAGCAATCATTAAAAGTAGTGTCTTAAAATCATTGAAAACGACCCATTGGTTGGACAGCCATACTCGACTCACTATACCTAATGTGAGCCCACCTATTAGCATCCCCCAGCCAACTACTAACAACACATTCCACTCTCTCATTAAACTCGCAGGATATAATGTGTAAAAGGCAAAGGTTAAACCTACTGCTACACCCCATAGCAATGCTTTTGGACTAATAAGCAAACTATCAAATGAAGCGTTCGTTAGTAGTAGAAATAACCCCATAAGGGTACCAATAATTCCTATTACTTGATATTTTGGTGGCCATTTCTTTAAACTAAGAGAGACATATGCCACAACAAATATTGGCGCTAGAAACTGTAGTAAGGTCGCTAGCACTGCATTACTTTCATGAATCGCTGCTACAAATGCAAATTGAACACCTAGCATACCTACAATACCAAAGACAATGAGCTGTCTACCCCATAGTTTGTGCTGCCAAATACCAAAAATATTTTTTCCCGTTAACAATAAATATGTAAGTAGTATCATACCTGCAACCGATAAACGGATTGTTAACATAAAGGAAACAGTCAATGATGTATGGTTCAGTAACCACTCCATCAAGGGGCCAGTCGCTCCCCATAATATAGCACCCGAGACGATAAATATTATTCCTTTTAAACGTTGCATACCAATCCTGCTTCCTATATACATACTAAAAAATGTTACTTTTCTTCAAATCTTTTCTTGAACATCGTTAGAAAAGTCCTAATTCTTTTCATTATCAAATATTTACAAATATATTCATAATGACTAATTCCATATAATTATCTATAATATTAGTATATATTGATTACCCAAGGAGATCGAAAACTCATGAGTCATATGCATAAATCATTTACGATTGATGAACATTATTTAAATTCACTTCCTTTTCCTGCAATTATCTTAAATCAAGATGGACAAGCCACTATCTGGGGAAAGAGTGCTGAACATCTGATTGGTTTATCAACTAATGATATTACAGGAAATACTACTCCATCTATACACGAAAATCTACTACGTCAGCTTCCAGTAGAAACTTTTCAAGCTATCCTACGAAGCGAGGAAAGTACGTATATAGAAAAAATTCAAATTCACACCTCTTTAAAAACAGAAATGTCGACAGCACTGCTTGCAAAACCTTATACAGAGCAAGGAGAACGTTTGATTCTCATGATTTTTATGCTGCCAGAATTAATGACTAATGCCGTCTCTCACTGCAGTACATTTGTAGACCTTAAACAAGGATTAGATGCTACATTTATGACTGTAACACTTGACCACGATGGTTTCATCTTAGAATGTAATAATGAATTTCTAAAAACAAGCCAATGGACGCCAAAGCGTGTTATCGGCAAAACATTTTGGCAGTTGTTCCCAGATAATGACAGTAGTGAAAAAGTGACAAATATTATCTGGCGTAATTTAAACAACGGGCACACATGGCAAGGTGAAGTTGAAAAAATCACCAAAACGGGACAATCCTATTGGGTATTACTAACGGCTATCCCAACCTTTAATCTGGAAACAGGTGAACAACAATTTTTCTTAATTGAAAAGGATATTACTAAATCAAAAACTATCCAACACCAACTTGAGAAAATAGCTTATATCGACACGGAAACTGGGCTGATGAATGCCCACCGACTTGAAAAGGTCATAAGCAATATGATTGAGGATGACAGACACTTTTCATTTGTTTATTTAAGTATAGATAAATTTTATACTTTAAAAGAACTACACGATCAACAAATCGATCAAAGCCTAATTATTGAATTTACAAATCGCATTAAGATGTATTTCCAAGATAGCACGATGGCGCGTATCAATGAAAATGATTTTGTAGTTATCACACCTTTAAGTGAATGGTTTATTCAAGGCTTTTTATCATACTTACAACAGCACCCTATTTATAGTGGCAATATTGCTGTACCAATCTCTATTAGTGGTGGTATCACTAGATATCCTGAAGATCAAACAACATTTTCTCAGCTTATGAAAGCTTCTATTGCTACTATTTCAACTGTGCGTGAAGCTGGCGGAGATAAAATTGTGTCACTATCAACAGCGACACATAAAGCTTTAAATCGTAAAGCATTAATTGAAAAGCGATTACTACAAGCACTTGATCAAAAGAATTTAAAGGTCTTATATCAGCCTCAAATCGATGTTTATTCTGGAAAAATTACAGCTGTTGAGGCACTTGTACGTTGGGAAGATGAAGTGATTGGTGTGGTTTCACCTGATGAATTAATTCCAATCGCGGAAGAAACAGGACTAATTAATAATATCGGTTCCTTTATGCTAGAGAGAGCTTGTGAACAGGCGTTAATTTGGAAAAAAGCTGGCCATGATTTAAAAGTATCTATCAACTCTTCTGTACGAGAGTTCCGAGATAAAAACATGGCTAAGTCCATTCTAGAAATGATTGCTAAAACAGGCTGTCCAGCAAACCTTCTACAAATTGAAATCACTGAAAAATTTGCGTTAGAGGCAGAAGCTGCAACATCTATTGCTCAGCAAATGCGCAAATTAGAAAACGAAGGCATTTCCTTTATATTAGATGATTTCGGTACGGGCTATGGCTCATTTAGATATATGCAAATTTTGCCAATCGATACAGTGAAAATCGATAAAACGTTTACGAATTCTCTGTTAAAATCCGAAAAGAGCCAAAAGCTTATGAACGGTATGGTACAGTTAGGTAAATCTATGGAACTTAAAGTTGTAGCTGAAGGTGTCGAAACGGCAGAACAGGCTGATTTGTTAATTACTTATGGTTGCGATGCTATTCAAGGCTACTATATTAGTAAGCCTGTAACATCGGATGAAATCGAAGCATTGCTTGTAAAAAAATAATACGATATAAAGGAGGCTGCGTATCATAGAATACACGCACCCTCCTTTTATTTTCATTTTTTATAGACCTTTTGGAATTTCACTTTACTTGAACGGACTGAACGGAAAATGAGTTGAATAATTACTTCTGCAAAAACCAGTCCAATAACAATAGCCCCTGTTATTAGAAATGCCTTTAAACCATATTGTAAGCCTTGTAAGTAATCATCCTCTACAACATTTCTCATGGCATTATAGGCCATGCCTCCTGGCACTAACGGAATGATTCCACCAACAATAAAAATTATCATCGGTATTTTAAAGCGCCGCGCATATAAATGAGCCACGATGGCAATGACAAACGAACCGAAGAAAGAGGCTTTAACAACATCCATTCCTTGCTCTGTTAAAATATAATAAATAATCCAGCCAATTACCCCAACAAGCCCGCAATGAAGTAGCGTCTTTCTAGGTACATTAAAAATGATGGCAATTCCAGCTGTAGCGAAAAAACTAACAACTAATTGTATGATAATGTCCATTATGTGCATGCTAGTCGCCTCCTAAAATCCTAGGGTGACGGCAATAGCTGCCCCTATGGCAAAGGCAGTTAAAAAGGCTTCTGCTCCTTTTGCCATCCCTGACATAAAATGACCTGCCATTAAATCACGAACTGCATTCGTAATCAAAATTCCAGGTACGAGCGGCATAACAGAACTAATTATGATTTTATCTAGCTCTGTCCCGTACCCATACTTTACTGCAAAGAAGGCAACAAAGCCGAGAACAAGTGATGCTGTAAATTCAGAGAAAAATTTAACTTTTGTTAAATGATTCGTTATTACAAGCATGAGGAAACCTGACCCCCCTGCTAAAACAGCGATAGGAAAATCGGACCACCCACCCTTAAACATAATAAGGAAGCAACCACTTGCAAAAGCAGCCGCAATAACTTGTAAATAGGTTGGTAAAAAATAATTTGTTTTTTGTATCGACTTTAGCTCGTCATAAGCTTCTTCTAATGTTATCATGTGAGATGTGAGTCTCCGAGATACTGAATTTACCAAGGCTATTTTTTGTAAATCTGTAACCCTGCTGGAAATTGATGAAATTCTCGTTGGCTGTGTCTTGCCTAACGAAAAAATGATTCCAGTCGGTGTGGCATAACATTGAGCATTCGGCATATTTTGAGAATGTGCCATCCTCAGCATCGTATCCTCCACACGGTATGTTTCTGCACCACTTTCAATCATAATACGCCCTGCAAGCAACAAACAGTCAATCGTAAGTTCATTATCCGCTTCTTGTAAGACCATTGCAGCTATCTGCCTCCTTCAAAATGTTCCTTGCCAATAGTATCGAACTGCCATTAAAAACACAACTGAAAATTTCAGCAAAAGATTGGGTTTTTTTCAATTTAATTTTACATAATTGATCTTTGGTTGTTCTATTTTTAGTAAGGATTTTTTATCCACTAATACAGTAGTATAACCACGTTCGATATACTACTTCAAGAAGGAAAAATGGCTAGCATTAATTTCTATAAATTAACAATAAAAGTTTATAGATTTGTATAACTTTTTTCATGATTGACACGTCTGATTGTATAGAAAATAAAAATGAGGGGAGCGTATCCAACACCATGCAGGAACGCAGAAAAAAACGCGGCCCAATAATAGATTTTTTATTACTTGGCCTCATTGTAGCTTTAACAACTATTATACTCGTTATTATCCTATCAAAGGATGAATTTAAGTTTCAAAAAATTAGTGCTTCAAAAGAAACCGATACAGAATCGGTTAATAGTAATATATCAACGGAAAGTTCTGCGTTTCCAGGGATACGAATTGTAACAGATGTTTCTAATGATAAACGTACACCTTTTGCCATTCATTACCCACAAACAGATAACGAAGTTTTTAATGATACCGTATTACAATACATAACGGATTCAAAAGAAAACTATCTAGCCTCTATGAAAAAAGATAAAGAAGTTATGGGTGAATTAAATATTAGTCTTGAAACATTTCCGTACCGAGAGCATTACTATTCATTTGTGCTAACAAAGATGCTTTACGTAGGTGGAGCTAACCATGAGGTCACAACGAAAACATTCTTTATTAATAACGAAACTGGCGAGCAAATAACTATTCAAACATTATTACAAAATGACGAGAATAATTTATCGACGTTAGCCGCAAATGTGCGAAAAGATTTGCAGAAGAATCTCCAAATAAAGGATGAGCTTTTAAAGGATGAATTATTAAAAGCTACTGAACCAAAATGGTCCAACTTCACTCGCTTTGCAATTGCAGACGATTCGTTACAATTCTATTTCGATGAATATGAGATTGCTAGCGGGTCAGCAGGTGCCCCAATAGTGAAACTGCCACTTTCGCTCATTAACCCATTGTTAGCCTCTGATTTTCAAATTGCTATGGAAAATGTAAAACCAATTACACCACCACCTACTGGTGATCCAAATAAAAAACGAATTGCGCTGACTTTTGATGATGGTCCACACCCAAAAGTGACGGAGCAGATATTAAACATTCTCGATAAATATCACGCAAAAGCAACCTTCTTTATGCTTGGTAGTCGTGTACAATATTATCCTGATATTGCAAGAGATGTACTTGCACGTGGGCATGAAATCGGAAATCACTCATGGAATCACCCGGTTTTAACGAAACTTACGCAAGAACAAGTAATGAAAGAGTATAATACAACAGCCTCTGAAATAGAGAAGGCTATTAATCACGGTGCCACTGTTTTCAGACCACCTTATGGAGCAACTAATGACACGATTGACGCTGAGATTCCTGTTCCAGTCGTGCTTTGGACAATTGATACATTAGATTGGAAGCATCGCAATGCACAGCAATTATTGCCAAATGTAAAAAATAATCTACACAATAATGCAATAGTACTAATGCATGATATCCATCAATCTACTGCAGATGGGCTCGATGCTGTTCTTGCTTATTTACAAGGTCAAGGCTATGAATTTGTAACAGTTTCTGAGATTTTGCCCTACCGTCAAAAGTAAGATCTACCATAAAGAAAAGTCCAATGAATTCTAATTGAATTCATCGGACTTTTTTTGTCATTTAATGATTAATGTATCTAGAGGTTTAAAGTCTTTTAACTGATAGCTCTTCACTTCATTACGCGCTACTGTATAAAGAGCGTCCTCTATATAAACAACCCTTTGTACGACCTGCTCCCAATTTTCATATGGCTCACCGTTCGTAGCATTCATAATATTCCCTTTTAGAGCAATTCCTTTATCTGCAGTAATTTCATAAATTTGAGCACCCTGACCTTTATAAACAATATTGTCTCCTTTACCCGCTTCGTATTGGACAACTGGGAAACCAAAGTAATTGTATTCCTTATTTCGGAATAGCGCTTTTGGATTGTATTGAACTTCAGAATAGGAACCCTTTCCGCCAATTTTCACGGTGGATTGTTCTTTTGGATTTTTGAAGTCTGATACATCAAATAATGACATTTTCATATTAGTCGTTACTGTAAAATTACGCTTCGTATACGAATCATAGCGTTGTTCTGTATCATAGCCAATTCCAATTAAATGTGTGTCATCTAATGGATGCAAGTAATTACTAAAGCCCGGAATTTTTAACTCCCCAAGGATTGCTGGTTTTTTCGGATTTGCTACATCAATGACAAACAGTGGATCGACTTCCTTAAATGTCACCACATATGCCTTATCTCCCATAAAACGAGCAGAATAAATCTTTTCCCCAGGTGCCATATCTTTCACTGTACCTAGTGCTTTTAAATGTTCATCTAAAATAAAGAGATGGTTATAGGAGGTACTCTTCTCATCCCACGTATTACCTTCTGTTGTAAAGATTCGTAAGTTGCCCTTATATTCATCCATAGAATATTGATTTAATACAGTCCCCTTTACTTCAGTACTACCAGTGAAATTCAATGTTGTTCCATCTATATTCCATTTGAAAATTTGCGTGTCAGCTGCTCTCGGCATCCATATCATATCCATAGCGCGTTTCTCTAATGGTATAGCGTTAGTACCTTCATAAATTGGCGTTGTTAAATATAGTGCATTCTCTGACATATAAAGTCCACTACTGCCGCCCAAGTATCCTTTTGTATTAGCCGTTGTTTTGGCACCATTTTTTAAATCGATAGCTGTAATTAAACTATAGGTACCATCCATTGTATTAGGCAAAATCGAAATTTTTTCTAAAGGTAGGCTTTTGAACTTTTCTCCTGTCAAACTATCATATGTTTTTGGTTTTAAATCTGCTTTTTGCTCTTGTTGTAATACCCAATAGTTCGGATACATATTACCAATTAAATAGAGTGTGTCTTTTGCAATCCGAATATCCTTTAGATATCCTTCTTGCCCCACATCGCGTATATGTTTTGGATTATTTGGATTAGAAATGTCATAAAATGAAGCTGTGACCATTCCCGTGCCTGCTTTTTCAATATATTGATCCCCAATCGCTATTAATAAATTATCATATAGCGCAAGCTTTGAAATATATTGCGACTCTTTCAGCTTAATATTTGCAGCCAGTTTTAAATGCTGAGGGTCTTTAGCATTTAAAACTGTAATGCTTTGATCTTTTGCAGTAAAAATAAAGCCGTCTTTGACAACAACAATATCGCCTTCTTCTACACCTTCCACTTGATTATTAGTTGTAGACTCGTTATTAGCTGTTGCTTTATCTTCACTTTTCGCACTTAGAGACATCTCTTCTTCTCCAATTCCACCTCTTGGAGCCTTTAACAAATTCTTAAAATATTGTTCTAATTCTTTTTCTGATTGAACGGCTGTTAACGTTTCAATAATTGTAAATGGAATAACTTGCGAAGCTACATTAAGTCCTCCCTGTGCAAAGGCTTCTTTTTTTACATGTAATTGATAACTGCCTGGTACAAGTTCCTTTACAACTAGTGTTTTTTGATCTTCTAACAATGCAATCGTTGCAGGTACTTTTTCTCCTTTTTTTGTCGTTACATACACATTGTCTTCAGTAATTTTACTTTTCTTTAAGCTTACAGAGAATGATGCCTGCCAACTTTGGGTAGCCATACCCACACTAGCAGCCTTGGCAGTGACCTCTGTATTCATTGCCCATGTGAAAATACCAGGTACGATCGCTATAACAGCTATCAACATGAATGCCAGCCATTTACTTTTCATTATTTTACCTCTCCTTCATATACTTGTTTATCCATTAGACTAAGAAAAAGACGGAAAGTTACATTATTCTGAAATTTTTTAAGGAGTGGTTACCCCTACACAAAAAAACGAAAGGGAATAATTTCCCCCTCGTTTATTCTTCAAACGGCCATTTCGGTAGCTTATTAGCTAATGGCTTATCTTGGCGTCTGCCTAATACATAATCTGCCTGCATAATGGTATGAATTTCTCGCGTCCCTTCATAAATAACAGGTGCTTTCGAATTCCGCAGATAGCGCGCAACTGGATATTCATCTGAATAGCCATATGCACCATGAATTTGTACCGCATCATCAGCAGCCTTATTGGCAAAATCGCACGCCTGCCATTTCGCTAAAGATGTTTCTCTAGTATTACGAATACCTTTATTTTTCAATTCACCTACACGATAGACCAATAGACGGCTCATCTGGTAACCAGCCTCCATATTAGCAATCATTTGTCCGACAAGCTGATGCTCTCCTATAGGCTTACCAAAGGTTTCACGTTCATGACAATATTTCACGCTTGCCTCTAGACACGCTTGGATCAAACCAACAGCCCCCGCAGCTACAGTGAAACGTCCATTATCTAGGGCAGACATGGCGATTTTAAATCCTTCTCCCTCTGCACCGAGACGGTTTTCTACTGGTACACGTAAATCTTCAAAGAAGAGCTCACCTGTATTGCCTGCACGAATCCCGTATTTCCCTTTAATAGCCTTTGATGTAAAACCTGCCATTGAACGTTCAACAATAAATGCACTAATACCATGATGTCTCTTGGACTTATCTGTATAGGCAAAAACGATAAAGTGATCAGCTATATCACATAAGGAAATCCATGTTTTCTGTCCATTGATGACATAATGATCCCCATCACGGACAGCTGTAGTAGACATAGCTGCTACATCAGAGCCAGCACCCGGCTCAGTAAGACCAAATGCACCGATTCGTACTCCTTTTGCCTGTGGAATAAGATGGCGCTGCTTTTGGTCTTCCGTGCCCCATTGCATTAATGTCATACTATTCAGACCAACGTGAACGGATACCGCTGTTCGGAATGCTGTATCTCCACGCTCCAGCTCCTCGCACACAATAGCAAGGGAATTATAATCCATTCCACTCCCACCATACTGCTCTGGCACACAAACGCCCATTAGCCCAAGCTCCGCGAGCCTCGACCAAATTTTAGCATCAAAGCCCCCTTCGGCATCCCACTTTGCAATATAGGGAATAATTTCTTCATCAACAAATTGCCTTACCGTTTTTCGTAGCATTTCATGCTCAGTGGACATGTCAAAATTCATGGTCAGCACCTACCATTTCACAATCATAGCAGACTTATGAGACGTCTCTTTTATTACTACACCACGTTTGGCCATTTCTTCAATATACGTATCGCCAGGGACTACTGATTCAGGCGGGAAAACACCGTGCTCTTTAATAACACCCGCACCTATCATCTGAGCTACAACCGAAATAGTATTAGCTGTAGCACGAGCCATCGCTGTTTCATTGATAGTCATATCCTTACGCACAACCATTTCATATTCATATGTCACTTGTTGTTGTGCTTTTTCACCAGCAACAATGACACGTAATAGAACCGCATCTGGTTTTGTTCCCAACTCCAGTTTCTTTTTAAGCGCCTCACGGACTACAGAACGAACAGGCACCTCTTGATTATCAACCTCTACCTTATTCGCTGAATCAAGGAAGCCTAAATCTGCTAATAGCTTAAACTTCTCTGCATGTCCCTTATAACGAATAGTTTTATACTCTAATGTGCGGACATTTGGGAATGTTTTATACAATGTGGAAATGCCTCCAGATGTATAAAATGCCTCAAGCACACCGAAATCATCAAAATAAATAGGCTCAACACCTGAAAGGGAAGGGACTTCTTGTAATTTGCCCTTTTGAATCGTTTTTGAAGGCTCAGTATAATGATCAAAAACACCATCTAATGAAAATACACGTGTATAATAAAGCGGAGGCTTTGGTTCAGTTGGAATGCCGCCCACAAATAGTTTAATAGACTCAACATCATCTAATTTTGAGGCACCATAGCCCGCTAGAATATTGATCATACCTGGAGCAACACCTAAGTCAGGGATAATTGTGACCCCTTTTGCTTTTGCTTCCTCATGAAGATCTAATATATTTTCGGTAACACCACCTATATGGCCACCTAAATCTACAGAATGTACACCCGCTTCAATGGCCGCTCTCGCAACTCGCTCGTTGAAGGAATAAAATAATGCATTGATGACAACATCACCTTTTGAGATGACCTTCATTAACGAATCATCGTGCTCTGCATGAAGCTCTACAACTTCAACCCTATCTGTATTTAAAGTATCCACAAAGTCCTGTGCCACTTTTACATCGATATCACCTAAAAATACACGATCGACTTTATCATTTTTTATTAAATCACGAGCTACCTCTTTACCCATTAAACCTGCACCTAATACAACAACTTTCATCAAGAACATCCCCTTTCGTTGATCTGTTACTCTGTATCGATTTGTGCTCTTTGTAATTTACCACTGTAGTCTACGTAAATGCTCTTCCACTCCGTATATACATCTAGGGCTGCAACACCTGAATCTCGATGTCCATTGCCAGTTCCTTTTGTACCGCCAAATGGTAAATGGATTTCAGCACCTGTTGTGCCGGCATTTATATAAACAATACCCGTGTCTAATTCACGCTGTGCGCGGAAAATAGTATTAACATTTTGTGAGAAAATTGAGCTTGATAAGCCAAATTTCACGCCATTATTTACTTCAATTGCTTCCTCTAAGCTTGCTACCTCAATTAGAGAAACGACAGGACCAAAAATCTCTTCTTGGGCAATAATCATGTCCGGCTTCACGTTCGTAAACAATGTAGGCTCGTAATAAAACCCATTGTCATATGGTGGCTCATTTAAAATTCTACCCCCAGCTAGTAACGCGGCACCTTCCTGCTTGCCTATTTGTACATAGTGATTAATTTTTTCCAATGCAGCTTTATTAATCACCGGCCCAATTTTAACTCCTTCGTCTAGACCATTCCCAATTGTGAGTTTTTGCATTTCATCTAGGAGACGATTTTCTAATTGCTCTTTAACATCTTTATGCACAATTACTCGGCTACATGCTGTACATCTTTGACCAGCGGTACCAAAGGCACTCCAAAGTATACCCTCTGTAGCCAGTTGAAGATCTGCGTCATCCATAACAATGACAGCATTTTTTCCACCCATCTCCAAGGAAATCTTTTTCAAATGCTTACCGCCAAGCTCCGCTACTTTACTGCCTGTTGTCGTCGACCCAGTAAAGGAAATGACCTTAACATCAGGGTGTTCAATGAGCGCAGTCCCTACTGTCGGTCCTGTACCAAACACAATATTTGCTACTCCATCAGGTAAACCTACTTCTTCAAAAATTTTACCCATTTCATAAGCCATCATAGGTGTCTCATTTGATGGTTTCCAAATGAATGTATTACCCGCCACAATTGCCGGGAATGATTTCCATGTGGCGATTGCAACAGGGAAGTTCCACGGCGTAATAAGTGCTACGACTCCAATTGGTGCCCTTACACTCATTGCAAACTTATTGGCCAATTCAGACGGAGTAGTTTCGCCAAACAACCTACGACCCTCTCCTGCCATATAATAGGCCATGTCAATTCCTTCTTGTACTTCTCCTCTTGCTTCTTCAATTACCTTACCCATCTCTTTTGTTAAAACGGTCGCCAAATATTCCTTTTTTTCTTTCATTTTTTGACCGATGGCATATAAAAATTCTGCACGCTTTGGCGCAGGCACAAGTGCCCAGCTCTTTTGTGCTTGTTTGGCTGCTACTACAGCCTCATCTACCTCATTAGAAGTAGATAATGGTATGGTAGCAAGTTGCTCACCATTTGCAGGGTTCGTCACTGCTATACTTTGTAAATGTGAATGTGTGCTCCATTTACCACCAATATAGTTTTTAATCTCCACTCCATACACCCCCTGAAATACTCTATGATGCCTCAGCTTTTGTTACCAGTTGTATTCCTCAGGTACAAAATCTATGAATCTTAATAGAATAAAATACTTCAATATTCCGAATTTTCAAGATGTGATATACCCTGTCATACTATGATTATCAGTGACAATTGCCAGAGGCTTTATTTTCACTTAACTGCTTCCCCTCTATTAGAGAATATTCCAAAAGGAGGAATCGCTTAAGGTTATGTATATTCATAACACCCTTAGTTATATGAAAATAAATAATACACATTCTAGTTTTTTATATTCGCCATTTTCTATTTAATTCCCTTTTTTTCTAAATTATTTAATTTCTTATTGAAACCAAAGTGTTTTATAATCGTATAGAATATCAATAAATTTACTTTTGGAGGAATCCCTTTATGAATAATCATGAAATTGACTACAAGTTATTTGGTGACGACATGCAATATGTGCAAGTTGAGCTTGATCCACAAGAAACAGTTGTGGCGGAAGCAGGCGCTTTAATGATGATGGATGACTCCATCCATATGGAAACTATTTTTGGCGATGGTTCAAAAGGCGGCTCACAAAGTGGTCTAATGGGCAAATTATTAGGTGCTGGTAAACGTTTAGTAACAGGTGAAAGCTTATTCATGACGACATTCACAAATGTTGGCTCAGGTAAGAAGCATGTTTATTTCGCTTCCCCGTACCCAGGTAAGATTATTCCGATGGATTTAAGTCAATTAAACGGGAAAATTATTTGTCAAAAAGATGCGTTCTTAGCTGCAGCTAAAGGTGTTTCTGTGGGCGTAGAATTCCAGAAAAAAATCGGTGTAGGCTTCTTCGGTGGTGAAGGCTTCATTATGCAAAAGCTTGAAGGCGATGGTATGGCATTTGTACATGCAGGAGGAGCCATTCATGAAAAAACATTACAGCCTGGGGAAGTTTTACGTGTAGATACAGGATGTTTAGTTGCGATGACTTCAAATGTAGATTACGATATTGAACTTGTTGGAGGCGTAAAAACTGCATTGTTTGGCGGTGAAGGGATTTTCTTCGCTACATTACGTGGACCAGGAACTGTTTGGGTACAATCATTACCATTCAGCCGTTTAGCAAGTCGTGTCTTTGCAGCAGCACCCATTTCACAAGGCGGTGGTGGCCAGTCAAAAGGTGAAGGCGGTATTGGTGGTTTATTCGATTTATTCAATAGATAAAAAGAAGGAGCATATCTATCAGTGATATGTGTAGCTTTTTAATAAAGTTCGATTAAAAGTAAGTTGCAAACGCTGATTTTATACAGAAAAAAACCAACTGTTTTGAAACAAATTTTGATCAAATCAGTTGGTTCTTTATTTAACTAGTTTAGTTTTTATAAAAAAGTTTGACTATTTCAGGATGCGACTATTCAATTAAACAAGGCATAAAAAAAGATGACCTATTTTATTATTTGATCGCTAAAAATTTAAATAAAACAAAGGGCTAATCTTTAATTGAGTAGATTTTGCCCTTTTTCTACGGACTGTTAGGACATGGAGATTTCTCATAGTACATCACAGGCACATCATTCACGTAAATTAATGCAACATCAATAATTTAACAAATCTTGCTCTCACCCTTTAGCAAGGTTCTTATGGTCTGCTTCACCAATAAATTATTTGCCATTTATAGTTGTCACTTCCCCTGTATTTCCCCCTCACACAACTCCGACAAAAAATGAAAAAGAATGGTTAACGCTACTCTTAGAATCTTTACTGTTCCTCTTTCTCATTACAAGAAAACTCATAACTCTGAGTTAACTTATTAGTAATTACTAATTCGTACTCTCCACCTTTTTTTAAACATCCTGAAGAAAGCAAGCCTATTTCTTTGTTATTAAAATAACTTTTTACAGCAATTAATATTGCAAATACCAATAACAAAGTAAAAACAATTATTATGGCAATTTGAATATAATTATAATCCCCATTAACATTCTTCACATAAATCTCCCCCTTTAAGCTATAATTAATTAGATTTTATCCAAAATATTGTATTAAAGGAAGGAATTTCTATAAAATCAAGATTATTTCTCATGTGTTTTATTAGTTTATTTTTCTTAAATGCTTGTACTAACAATGAAAACAAGGATAGTTGGAATTTAAACATTCAGAATGTTGAAAACTACTCTAAAGAAAACGGTGATAAACGCAAACATCGTTTGGTTTGTTCCAATAGTAGTTGGTGCAATTATTGTTGCTGGTGGTATTATCTTTTCTGCCCTTTACTTTTCTCATAAAGAAAAAATGACCCTAATTGATAAGTGTTACGCTAACGGTGGTTATCCAGAAATTGATTCAAAGGACAAAGCAGGTGCTAAAGGAACCACTGATGGTGGAGCTGCAACTAAAGCAGGTGGATATAAATTTGAATGTAAGAAAAAGAAGTGAGGCTGGGACATAACTAATTAGTTCCTTCATAAAGCCGAATAATCTCTAAATTACCAAAACACAATAAATAGAAAAACCGAACTATTCCGAGCTTTTCGGTGGATAGATCGGTTTTTTTGTTGGCAATTATAAAAGCTTTTTGTTACTTTGAAATAAAGTTTAATTAAAAACACCTTACAAACCCGTATTTTACGGTAAATAAGAAGAATCCATTTTGTGTTGGTTTAAAATAAAGTTTAATTAAAACCGTGCTACAAATGCTGATTTTACAATAGAAGAAACCCATCCATTTTGAAAAAAGATTAATCACAATGGATGGATTTAATTTTGTGAAGGAGTTATTTTTTATAAAAAAGTTTGATTAAAACTCACTTAGAATTCTTACATCAAAAAGGGACAAAATGGTGCAACTTTTTTAAAAACAGTAGAACTTTATTTTAAACGATACATCTTTTTTATAAACGGTACAACTTTATTTTAAATCTACAATATGCTCCATTTTTTAATCAATTCGATTTGAAATAGCCTTGCCCTGTCCATAAGCAGCCAATGCTTTCACATTTAACATGAGCATAGCTGTTCTTGTTTCTAAGGACGCACTACCGATATGCGGCAGTGCCACTACATTCGGGAGTGTCAACAATGGATGATTCATAGCAACAGGCTCCTGTTCAAAGACATCTAGCCCTGCTGCCCATAACTTGCCACTTTTCAAGACATCGTATAGAGCTGCCTCATCAATAATTCCACCACGTGAAGCATTTATTAAGACAGCATCCTCTTTCATTAACGCTAATTCATGTACGCCAATGAGACCCTCAGTATCACTATTGTAAGGTGTCATAATTACAACAAAATCAGATTGTTGTAAGAGGTCTTCTAATGACACATACCGAAAGCCATACATTTCTTCCGCCTCATGTCGACGTCTTCGATTATTATATAAAATTTTCATTTCAAAACCTTTTGCTCGTCTAGCAACAGCCTGACCAATTCGGCCCATCCCTATTATTCCAATCGTCGCCCCTGATACGTCTTTACCAACCAGCTGCATCGGGTACCAGCTTTTCCATTTCCCCTCTCGTAAATATCTCTCACTTTCTGGAATTCTACGAGCAGTTGCAAGCAGTAAGCCAAATACTAAATCAGCCGTTGTATTCGTTAAGACACCAGGCGTATTTGTCGCCATAATACCTCTTTTTCGTAAAGCCTTCACATCAATATTGTTAAAACCAACTGCTAAATTTGTTACTAGTTTTAGGTTTGGTGCTTGCGAAAGTAATTCCTCATCCACTTGATCTGCAATTGTTACCCATAACACTTCGCAATCAGCAACAGATGCAAGTAGTTTATCGCGGGGGATGACAATCTCCTCCTCTTCCCACTGAGAAACTTCATAAAACTCTTTTAATGGCTCAACAATATGTGCAGGAAACTTACGTGTAATAAATAATTTCTTTTTCATGTTCCAAACACCTCTCTACTCATTTCCCTAATTCGCCTATAGCGTAACACTTAAGGGAAGCATTTTCTAGAGGTTTCTAGTTTGCAACCTTCTATATTAATCGGTAATTTCCCTTTTCATCCGCCTAAAAACTTTGTTTATCCGTGAAATCAATCATTTTATCCACTTTACAAGCATAAAAAAACTATGCATAAGCTGTATGCATAGTTACATCTCATTTAAAATTCTCTAATGGTCGTATTTAAACGATTGGCAACTCTCTCTAATTCCTCAGAGGATTCACCAATTGTCTCAATAATATTTGCTAAATCTGATATTTGCTTTCCTACGTTTTGGAAATTTGAAATGGAATCCTCCACGGAGGTAGATATTGCATCAAATGCCTTTAAGGACTCGGCATTCCGTTCAATACTATTATTTACGAGCTCTTGTATATCCTGTATAGCTTGAACTACTTGTGTTGTAATACCATTCGACATCTGAATTAAATCAGCGATCTGCTCAACTGAGCTTTTCGTCTGATCCGCTAGCTTACGTACTTCATTGGCAACAACCGCAAAACCTTTGCCATGCTCCCCAGCACGCGCCGCCTCAATTGCCGAGTTTAATGCCAATAAGTTTGTTTGACCCGAAATACTTTTAACCATTTCAACCACAGCATTGATTTTTGAAGAGGATTCGTCCAGCTGCTCCACCATATTAGCCATTTCAAATGTCTTATGATGAATTTTCCCTGTTTGTTCATTAATAGAAACAATCTTGGCATAGCCTTCACTTGAAACCTTTTGCATCGATTCTGCCTCATGAATGCTATCCTTCAATGAATCGTTCACCTTTTGGGCACTATTAACGAGCTCTGTTACTGTATCCGATGTATTTTGTGATTGAGCCTCTATGTCAGTAGAAATCCCACCTATTACATCCTTTACATGCTCTCGAACGTTATTGCGTTGTTCCTCAATCAATGTATTTGCATAGTTATCGTATTCCTCTAAAACAATTTGTTGTTCAAAATTACATATTTTACTGATTGCATCGCAAAATTTTTCTTCCTCCCCTTTAGATAAACGAAGTTCAAAAATTATCTTACGTAAAGATTTTTCTAGAATTTGAAAGGCTGCTAAATACCATTTCGGATATAAGTTGATCTTCACATGCATTTTTGCCACGCGTCTACGCTTTTCAAGGAAAGCTTCATCTATTCTCCCCTCGAACATTTCAATAATATGATGGCGTAATGTTTGACGTAGGCGCTCACTGGAACTATGCCTTTGAATAACTTCACGTAATGCTGGCACACTTTCAATTGCATGATAAAATGCCGCTACAACTCCCACAACGTTTCTTTCCACATATGGCTTTAAACTATTAATTAATTGAAGATCATATACGCTTAATTCCACAAGATTCAATTGCAATAAACGATCAGGATCTTTAATAAAAATGCCTATATTAGCTTCATTACTTATTTCAATTGTATTTATCTTAGATCTACTTACAATTTGAAACATTTTATCCACCTCATATTATAATCATATACCGAACTAAGTCTATTATCCTAAATGCTATTAAAAAACAACAAATAAGTAGATACTTTATGTATCAATTATAATCTCAAACCTACCAAATGAACAATATATGGGTAAATTTTGTCTGTATTTATTAAATACAATATTACACTTACCCTAAAAAAACAATACTATATACCTATTTATATTCATTTTAATTGAAAGATGGATTGAAAAACCAATAAATTTAAGACAAAAAAGCCACCGCTTCTTGTGAAAGAAGAGTGACTTTTTGTTTACATGAAAATAATTACGCAAAGAACTGCTGCTAAAACTAAACGATAAATTGCGAAAGGCATTAATTTCACTTTTGAAATAAGTGCTAAGAAAAACTTGATTGATAGTAATGCAAAGATAAATGAACTAATAAATCCGACAGCGTAGAATCCGAAATAATCCATCGATAATGTATCCCAGTTTTTCAAAACAGATACTAAACTAGCTCCTGCCATGATAGGTACCGCCATGATGAATGTAAAATCGGCTGCAACACGGTGACTCATACCAAATAATACCCCACCAGAAATGGTCGCACCTGATCGTGAAAATCCTGGCCATAAAGATAAACATTGAACTAGCCCAACTTTAAAGGCTAAACCATATGAAATCTTATCTAAAGAATCTACTTTTGGTTTTCTTGGTGCTAATTTATCCGCTGCAATCATTAGGATTGCCCCTGCTACTAGTGCATAAACAACATGCTCTACTTTAAACAGATGATCGTCAATAAAATCCTTAAATGCAAACCCTAAGACAACTGCTGGTAGCATACCGACAATAACATGCAATAAGTTAAAACGTCTATTCATGGACTGAGACTGACCGTCAATTTTGTATAAGCCAACTAGGCTTAACATTCGCTTCCACATCACCACGATAACAGCTAAAATGGAGCCCAATTGTACAACAATTTTAAATGTGTTGGCAGGATATTTACCTAAAAACTCCTCTGTTTTTAACCACATATCGTCAACAATAATCATATGGCCAGTTGAAGATACCGGGGCAAATTCTGTCATACCTTCAACAAAGCCTAAAATCAGTGCTTTTAATAACTCTATAATTTCCACCTTGTCACCTTACCTTTATTAATCAAATACTCACTTATTATAAATTACTCCATTTTCATATACTACTGCTATTTCACCTATAAGTCACCCACAGCTCTAGCCATTAACGAAATTTCAAATCCACTATCCAAAGCTCTGACCTACTACCGATCCTCATAGGCGGACCCCAGAAGCCATAGCCTGATGAAACAAGTGTATGCATTTGGTCTTTCAACTTATAACCATAATCCAGTTCAAACACTCGAGCGGTAATATACTGATTTGGCCACAGTTGACCTTTATGCGTATGACCTGACATATGTAAATCCACCCCTAGTTTTGAAGGGGTTAACAAATCGTCAGGCGTATGATTCATTACGAGCCATGGTAAGCTTTCGGAAGACTTTAACTCTTCTAGTGACTTTCTATCATTATTCGTCCTGTCCTCTTGCCCTGTTAATATAAACGCATCATCTATACCAATTGTTTCATCAAGTAGTATATTTACATTGGCATTTTTCATTTCTTTTATAAACTCAGGAATCTTTTTACCATAATATTCGTGATTACCCAATATACCATAAGTTCCATATGTAGATGTTAATTGTTTCATGACATCTGCCATTTCCCCTTGAACAAACCATTTTGGATCATCATCGACAATATCTCCGGCTAGCAACACAATATCCGGCTGCGCTTCATTCGATAAGTTAACAAAACGTTGTAAATGCCTTTTATGCGATAAAACACCTAAATGAAAATCAGATGCCATAACAACTCTCAATGACTTCAGTTCACTATCCTTCTTATCAACAGTTAGTTCTAAATGACGAATGACTGGAGAATAGGCTAAATAAGAGCCGATAATACTTAGCATAAATAATACAGCAACTGCTATACTACCAATTATTTGTACATTTTTAAAGGGTGTTAGCCAAATAATCAATTGTGCAGCTAAGCATAGCAATAAACCGTATTCAAAAACAAACATCCAGTAATCACCAATAACTGAAAAGAATCGTAAGGACTCATGTAATCTGCCTATAACAATACTGAAAGCGACAAGGTACAATACTAACCAATATAAGAGTGGGTAACGGAACCATCCCATAGCCCCTAGCCACTGCTTTACTCCCCACCCCAAATAGAAAGTCAACGCACTATAAATACTAATTAAAAGTATACCACCGATTACTTTTGGCATAACTTCGTCCTCTACTTTCCTATATATTTAGTTGATTATATCATTTATATGTAACAGTCATATTGGATGAAGTACTTGAATAATCTTCTAAAGAAAATAAGGACTAACTGCTTTAACCACTACATTGTAAGCATAGCTTATTATTTCGTATCATTCTTTTGTTTTACATGACATTTCACTGGACATAAATGACAATTTCGTCATTTTAGTATAAAAAGCTACTATTATTTTCACAAATATTCCAGTAACATAATAGATGATAGAGAAAATTTACGTATTTACGAGCAAAAAGGGGTGCTAATTCAAATGACACGTTATAAATTTGAAACAACAGAGCATGAGTTATTTCGTAAAACTTTTCGTAAGTTTTTAGCAGAAGAAGCCGAGCCACATTATGCGCAATGGGAAAAAGATCATCTTATCCCGCTTACATTTTGGCGAAGACTTGGTGATATGGGCTATCTTTGCCCTCAAGTAGAAGAGCAATATGGTGGACTAGGTCTTGATTTTAGTTTCGGTGTTATTATTCAAGAAGAGCTTGAGCGTATAGGTTCAAGTCTTATTGGGATCGGTCTGCATAATGATATTGTCGTACCTTATATTGAATCCTTCGGTACACATGAACAAAAATCACGGTGGCTGCCAAAATGTATTTCAGGCGACTATATTACAGCGATCGCCATGACTGAGCCAGGTACAGGTTCAGACTTAGCAAATATTCAAACAACAGCTATTCGTGATGGAGACCATTATATTGTAAATGGCCAAAAGACCTTTATTACAAACGGAATTCATACCAACTTAGCGGTTGTCGCCGTGAAAACAAATCCGTCCGCTGAAAAAAAACACCAAGGTATTAGTCTACTTGTCATTGAAGAAGGTACACCAGGCTTTACAAAAGGGCGGAAGCTGGAAAAGGTCGGTATGCATGCTCAAGATACAGCTGAGCTATTTTTTGAAGATTGCCGTGTGCCAACACAAAACCTACTTGGTGAAGAAGGTAAGGGCTTTGTTTATATGATGGAAAAACTTCAACAAGAGCGCTTAGCTGTGGCAATTGCTGCACAAACAGCAACTGAGGATATGCTTGCCTTAACACTAGACTATGTAAAATCACGCCAAGCGTTTGGCAAGTCCATTGGAGACTTTCAAAATACACAATTTAAAATAGCTGAAATGGCTACTAAAATGGAGCTTGGTAAATCATTTTTGGAATCGTTGATTGAAGAACATCTTGCAGGAAAAGATGTGGTAACGAAAGTATCCATGGCAAAATACTGGATAACTGAAAGTGCCCGTGAGATAGCCACGCAATGCATGCAACTTCATGGTGGCTATGGCTATATGGAGGAATATAAGATTGCACGAAGGTACAGAGACATTCCTGTTATGTCCATCTATGCAGGCACGAATGAAGTCATGAAAGTAATCATCGCCAAGAACTTAGGCTTATAATGAAAAAAGATGGTGGCAATCCTCTGCCACCATCTTCTCCTTATACTGCTGAAATTCGAACAGTCACTTTAAATAAATCGCCATCCACATCAATTGTCATTCGAGCACCATGCAAATCAACAATGGATTGGGCAATGGCTAATCCAAGTCCAGATCCCTCTGTATGACGTGAAGCATCTGCACGTTTAAAACGTTCAAATAGCTCCTCAGCATCTTCATTAATTTCATACTTCGCTACATTTTTTACCGTTAATTCAGCATCACCATCTGCTGTTCGTTTTAACGTCACATAGACGCGGGTACCCTCTAATGCATATTTCAATACATTAACAATTAAATTGTCAATGAGTCTCCACCATTTTTGACCATCCACATAGGCATAAATAGGCTCATGAGGCATCGTCATTCGTAAATCTAAACGTGACTGTAATAAATCTTCCTTATGCTCCCCAACTGCCTGCTGAATAAGTTGGGTCAAATCTACACGACTTCGTTGAAGCTCAATATTACCACTTGCCATTTTCGACACTTCAAAGAGATCTTCAATCAATATTTTTAAACGTTCAGATTTTTTATCGAGAATATGAATGTATTGTTGACGTTCTTCCTCTGTAAGATTAGATTTTTTCAAAAGATCCGTATACGTAATAATTGAAGTTAACGGAGTTCGTAAATCATGACTCACATTGGTAATAAGCTCTGTTTTTAAACGTTCACTTTTAGCCTGCTCATGCATGGATGTTCGAACGCCTTCTCGTAAATGATTAAGATTTTCAGCATGACTTGCGAGCGGGGACTTCCCTTTCACTTTCACGTCACGATTCAGTCGCCCATTGGCCATATCTTTCGTATCCTTCATAATACGGTTTAAGTAACCCATTCTTGATAAGAATACAATCAAGGTTGGAAACCCTACGAACATGCACATACCTAGAACAAGGACTGGGAAAGCTCCTCCTCTTAACATAGAAGCGACAAGGCTACCTCCTCCAAAGAAGGCTGCCGCTAACATGAATAGTGCGTGCAACGCTATAGAGCGATTAATAAATAAATCCGTAATTGAATCCCCGAGTGACCATAAATAACTGGATTTCACATTTTGCTCTAACTTTTTCATTGTATCTATTCTTGTATAAAGCCAAATTAGTTGAATAAAAAAAGCAATTCCTATAACAATTAACACACCTAATTTAAAGGCGAGATCAAGTATAGAGCGTACATAATTATATTGAAAATTGTAATCGTAAGTGTATTCAATCGATTCAAAAACAATTTGAGATGAAATAAAATACATAAACCCTGTGATCAACACTAAAACAACTTGAAAATCGAATTTAACCTTATTTAAAATATCTTTTTCCTTCATACCTCTGACAGTTTGCAGTACATCTTTACGACCTCTCCAAGCAAAAATTGCCGTTATTATACTAGTGAGCCATATAAAGAAATAGGTATATTGATTACGATGAAAACGATTATAATCCTGCATAACACCTAATGATTGAACTGCTTTTTTAGAGATGGTTAAGACACCTGTATATTCAGTCGTTTCATAAAGATTATCGACATCCACATAAGTTTCTGTACGGTAAAAAATATCCCTTACATTATTACTAATATTTCCTACATACAATGGATTTCGCTCAGAATACTTTATTTTATAGGCACTACTTTCTGAAACATCACCTGCACGGTACGTTTCTCCTGTTTCCGTATTCGTCAACTCATAAGACCAGTAATCATAAGACTTTTTAAAGTTTTTAGCTTCACTCTGTGCTGCTTTTATATATTTATCGATAAGTGCTTCTTCTCCAGCAAGAATCTTCTTTCGAACATGTTCATCGTTTTCGAAATTTGACGTAATGTCCTTAATTTTATTATCTCGTTCAGTCTCTAACTTTATTTGTAATTCTCCCGCATTGGCATCTATTGCTTCCTGAATTCGCTGTTCGTATTGTTGTTTAATATTATCGATTTGCTGTCCTAATGTACCATAATAATTACGATGCTCTTCTATTTCCGACTGCGTAATCTCTATTTTCCCTTTCAAGTCTTCGGCCTTCGGTAAATTTATTACTAACGGCCCGAGTTCTGAAGTAAAATTATCGATTTCATGTTGGAAATTTTCTGAATCGAAATAGGACTTACCAATATACTGATAACCTACATGCCAAAAAGTAAAGATGCCGAAAATAGTCCAAATGAGACTCATTAACACCAGTAGGGATTTCCATTTTTTTATCATACCTCTAACACTCCTCTAAAAAATTCTTTCTAGTAACTGTAAAACCTCTGAGGAGCGAGAATCGACGATTTGATAAGCATAAACGCCAAAATAAATAAGTCCAACAACACCTGCAATGAATCCTGCAATAGTCATATACTTCTCTATTTTATTTTTCCATTTTATAGCCAACGCCCCATACCACCTTTAGATAGCGTGGGTTTTTTGGGTCCGCTTCAATTTTTTCACGAATTTTTCGAATGTGTACGGCTACAATATTTTCAGCATTGTAGGCTTCCTCATTCCAAACTCGTTCATAAATTTCACGAATCGAAAAAACACGCCCTGCATTTTTCATTAATAATTCTGTAATTTTATATTCTATTGGTGTTAGTCGAACTGGTTCTCCTTCTAATATAATCTCTTTAGCATCTTCATCAAGAATAAGTCCGTCAATTTCTACTTTTGTTGCACCTTCACTATACGTTCCTAGTTGTACATAGCGTCTAAGCTGTGATTTTACTCGTGCTAATAGCTCTAATGGATGGAAGGGCTTTGTTACATAATCATCTGCGCCTACCGATAGTCCATGAATTTTATCGCCATCCTCTGCCTTTGCACTAAGCATAATAATAGGAATATTGCGCTCTGCTCTAATTTTAAATGTCGCAGTAATCCCATCCATATTTGGCATCATTATATCTAAGATTATTAAATGTACTTCATTATTTTCTAGCTTGTCTAATGCTTCTAAGCCATCTGCTGCTTTAATAACATTGTAGCCTTCATTTTTCAAATAAATTTCAATACCATCACGAATATCTTGATCGTCGTCTGTAACAAGAACTGTTAGTTTCGTCATGATAGACACCTCGCTCTCAAATATAAGTGTATCTTTCAAATCTTAAAAACCAGCTAGTAAAAAAATGAAGAATTTCTTAAGGTTTCAGCTTATTATGAAGCCTTCTTTGTCTCCCACCTATCGTTAACACAACAATGCTGCCTAATAGCATTGCTACACCTAGCCAGGACACTCCACTTAATTGTTCTCCAACTAGAAAAACGCCCAGTATTGCGGCTGTTAATGGCTCAGCTAAAGATAGAGTTACAGCTGTTGATGAATTTATTTTTTGCAAACCGTTTAAGAACAGTAAATAAGCTACGCTTGTACACATAATTCCCATAAATAGGATCGTCCATAAATTTTGCACATTTTCTAACCAAGCAAAACCAGTAGACAGTGAAAACGGTAGTAAAAATAAAGTACAAAGCGAAAATGTCATAGCAACTGCTGGTAAAGCATCTTCTTGCGCCATTAATTTCTTACTAATATTTGTATAAAGGGCAAAAGATAACCCTGCACAAAGCGCTAAACCAAAGCCACCCATTTGTACAGCTTCTTCTCCATTATTGATAAACAATAAAAGACAGCCCATGATCGCTATCATTGTAGCTACTCCCCAAATAGCAGACGGCCGTTTTTTCCATATAAGCCACTCCATAATGCCTGAAAATACCGGTGCACTTCCAATGGTCGCGACAGTTCCAATTGCTACACCTGTTAGACGTATTGATGAAAAGAAAAGACCTTGGAAAAGGGCAATACTAGCGGCAGCTAAAATCGTCCATTTCCATGACCAATGTAGAAAATTAATTTTTCTCAAAAAAATTGTAATAGCTAAGAGAAGCCCACCACCAATGGCAGAACGAATAGTGGCGACTGCAATTGGAGATACATTATTATCTAAAAATGTTTGGGCAGTTCCTGTCATCCCCCATAAAATAGCTGCTAACAATACAAATAATGGATTTAACATATAGACCCCCAACCTTATTCCTTTCAATACTAATCATACATATTTATCCAAAATCAAACAATTATCATTTTTACTTTTTCTTTCACTCCAGTATGCATTCGGTTAAATGGACGTTATAATGAATACAGCTAAAGGAGCGAGTTGTATGTACAAAACAATTGAAGAGACAGCAATTGAACTAGGTATGCATGAAGAACAAATATTACGCCTAGTCTATGAGGGACGCATCCGTTCCGTTTTCGATGGAAATATGATACTCATAAATAGTGGACAATTTAATACGTATTTTAATCAATTAGAACGTATTAAAGAGGAGATTGAAATATGGAGATCTACCCCTATACCAGAGGATATTGACGTAAAAGACGAGGATTAAAAAGCCCCCCATTCGAACAATAGAACATTGTTGAATGGCGGGTTAACTTTATAAAATAATAATGATTAAATCGTTACAACAAATCCTGCCCTTTTCCCGATAATTTCAGCATAATCTTCTACCATCACACTTGCTGTTGGGTACATTCCAGCACCAGGACCTACTAAGGTTAAAGTGCCAATATAATTTGTTTCTAATGCAACTGCATTGAACACATCATCGACTGGATAAAGTGGATGTTCTTTATCAACCAGTTGTGGTCCAACCTTTGCTACAATTTTCCCATTAGCTAGTTTTTCCACCTCAGCTACATGACGGTAACGTAAACCTTTTTCACATGCCTCATGGACCTGCGAAGCTGAAATACTATCTATGCCAATAACTTCTACATCCGCCCAATCAGGTTGTTCTCCAAATGCTAAGGCACTTAAAATCATTAACTTTTTAAAGGCATCCTGACCAGAAACATCATTATACGGATCTGCCTCAGCGTAGCCTAAACTTTGCGCTTCTTTTAAAGCCGTATCAAATGACCAGCCCTCTGCTCGCATTTTAGTTAAAATATAATTACAAGTACCATTTAAAACACCTTGTATACGGCTAACGTCATTAACAAGTAATATATTTTTCATCGTTTTAATAACAGGTACTCCTCCAGCAGTTGTAGCCTCGAAGCCTACAAAAACACCATTTGCTTTTGCAAGTTCTTGTAACTCTAATCCACGCTTTGCAAACATTACTTTATTGGCAGTAATAACATGACATTTATGCTCTACCGCTCTCTTTAAATAGCTATATGCAGGCTCTTCATTCACAATTGCTTCAAATATTACTTGCATGCCTGGTTCAGCCAATACATCATCCATGCTTGTAGTCATCAAATGTGCTGTGCCTGGCACACGTTCACGGCTAGCATCTGTTACAAGAATCTTCGCTACTTCCAACTCAATACCTAATTTATTTTTAAGATCTTCTCGCTTTTCATTTAATATATGATAGATCCCTTGACCTACCGTTCCAAATCCTAAAATCGCTGCCTTTATAGTTGCCATTCTTATTATTCCCTCCAACTTACATTCCGCAGTTTCATCAAGCCAAACTCTCCGTGGGGTTGTGCCAAATCATTTGACACCAACCGCAGGTCTTAGCCAACCCTTAATTTTGGATAAATTTTGATATTTAGTACATGTTAGATCATATACAAATTCAAATAATTCGAAATTTAACTTAAAGAAAATTGTAACGCATATATATACTTTACACAAGAAAAATCTTTCTAGGAAGGACATTTGTTTTCCCTAGACGTGCAAAAGAAATCGGTTTCATTCCTTTTACTATACGTTTTTTTAGTTTATCCATAAGATTTGAACAAATATTGACTCTTTACTCTCAAACTATGATGTCTTTCTTCTATTATATATGTATGTTCAGACACCCATAAACCAGCTAAATAAATAAACTACTATAAAAAAGGCTCATTCCCTGTAGCAGCAGAGAATGAGCCTAAATATATGAGGGATTATTTAGCTCGCTTTTGAAAGCAATTGAAAACGATATTGTGTTAAAGCTTGTTGAACAATACTAATTTCTTCTTCTGTAAAATTTGGTATTGCATACGTACGTTCTACTAATTGAAATGTACCATATTTCAAATAAAATTCTGTTGCTGGAAGCTGGATGTGGCTCACACCATACTTCTCATATGTCTCATAAACTTCCTTAACCATATAGCCATTATCATTTGCGCAAACCTGTTCCTGATACGCTGAATGACCGAAAATTTGCTGCCATTTATGTTCCACTAATGTAAGGATGTGTTGAATGGATTGATTGTTAACAAATACATGACCTTCATTTAGTTCATAAATTAGATAAGATGCAATGTTTTGCGCACTATAGAGATTACCCATTTTAAACACTCCTTTATCATTAGTTTTTTGAAGAGTAGCCACTGGCTATGTAACTACTCTCCTATCTATTCAAAAGTGGGGGAGCACTTATGAAAACATTTACCTTTTCAACAAGGTTTTTCCGTACACTTAACTTAATTCCAAGTATATAACAAGGTTTTATTAAAGTCAATAATACATATAAAATTACTTGGTATTTTTTTAAAAAGGTTCTGATAATTACCGGATGAGGCAGTTGGTTAATGTAGCAACGTTTGACGTATACCAAATGAGGCTATTCGAATGAGAAAATACGTAAACGCTACCACATTCGCCTGTCATTCTATATTAAGCTTCTACTGTTTGTTCAGTTGTTGATGTTGCCTGAGTTATAGCCTGCTCTAAATCTGCAATGATGTCCTCCACTGCCTCTAAACCGATTGATAAGCGAATGAGCGATTCGGTTACGCCAGCTTGTATTAGTTCATCTGCTGATAATTGTTGGTGTGTAGTAGATGCTGGATGGATAATTAGCGACTTAGCATCCCCTACATTTGCCACATGTGAAAACAGCTTTACATGATCAATAAGCTTTCGACCTGCTTCACGTCCACCTTTAATGCCAAATGTAAGCACTGAACCGAAGCCATTTTTTAAATACTTTTTCGCCAACTCATGTGTTGGAAAATCTTCTAGGCCATTATAATTTACATATTCCACAGATGGGTGGTTACGTAAATATTCAGCCACAGCTAAAGCATTTTCATTGTGTTTAGGGATACGCAAATGAAGAGTCTCTAAACCTTGTAATAGATTGAAAGCTGCATCTGCACTTAATGTTGGTCCAAAATCACGTAACAACTGTACACGCAGCTTTGTAGCAAAAGCTGCAGAAGCTGTATCGATTCCATAGCGTAAACCATGGTAAGAAGCATCCGGCTCTGTAAAGCCTGGGAATCGCCCACTAGTCCAATCAAACCTACCAGCGTCTACAACAACACCACCTAAAGTTGTCCCATGACCACCTATCCATTTCGTTGCTGAATGAACTACCACATCCGCACCGTAGTCAATTGGTGTAGAACCATAAGGAGAAGCAAATGTACTATCGATAATTAATGGTAAGCTGTTGTCATGTGCAATCTTAGCTACAGCTTCAATATCTAAAACCTTTAAGCTAGGATTACCGTAAACTTCAGCGAAGACAGCTTTTGTTTTATCGGTAATGGCAGCCTTAAAATTCTCTGGGTTTGTTTCATCTACAAAAATCGTTTTAATACCATAGTTTGGTAATGTATTAGCGAATAAATTATACGTACCACCATATAAAGAACTAGCTGCTACAATTTCATCTCCTGCTCCAGCTAGATTTAAAATAGAAAATGCAATAGCTGCTGCACCAGATGAAAGTGCTACTGCTGCTGTTCCACCTTCTAATAAAGCCACACGCTTTTCAAAAACATCCACTGTCGGATTCGTAATTCGCGTGTAAATGTTCCCCGCCTCCTCTAAAGCAAAAAGACGTTGCGCATGAGCAGTGTCTTTAAAAACGAAAGCAGTTGAACGGTAGACAGGAACTGTTCTAGAACCCGTCACAGGGTCTGGCTCTTGACCACCATGTAACAGTAATGTTTCTGGTTTAAAATTTGTCATTGTGTACCTCCATTTGGTTATTTTTTTACGATGGTACCGGAGATGAGGAGGATTTTTCTGTAGAAAACAAAAACCCTCTTCAGCTAAGAAGAGGGTTGCGGTTGCAAGTTTTCCTCCCCTTATCTGCCAGATCCAAGTAAGAATCTGTAGGAATTAGCACCTTAGTAAGTTCATCACCTACTGGTTGCCGGGCATCATAGGGCCTATCCCTCCGCCGCTCTTGATAAGAGTATGAGATTCAATTTCCATCGTTGTTACAAAGTATAAGCATAGAGTTTTTTTCTGTCAACATCTAAATTTTATTTTTTCCGAAACTTCTGTCTGCTCTTTTACGTAGTAAGAACGCATACACTATTTTAGAAAAAAATTTGAAAGGAGTATTTTTATGGTAAAAGCCGTGATCTGTTTTCTAGTTGTCGGCTATTTGATTGGCTGTATTCACGGCTCTAAGGTGGCACAATTTTTATCCGGGGTTGATTTAAAAAAAGCTGGTCATGGCAATGCTGGCGCCTCTAATGCTACGCTTTCACTCGGCTGGAAATATGGCGTTTTAGTAGCTCTTATCGATATTGGCAAAGGCGTCGCAGCCATCGTCGGTGCACATTTTTATTTAGCAGATGCAACACATTTAACAGCAGAACAAACATGGCTCCTCACCTACTTGTTAGCTGCAGGGGTTATTTTGGGGCATAATTTCCCTTTTTATATGGGCTTCAATGGTGGAAAAGGGACTGCCTCTATCATTGGAATTTTACTTGCGGTTGATTGGAAGATTGGTTTATTTGCACTTATTCTTTTTGTTATTTTATCTTTTGCAACGAACTATTTAATTGTTGGGGTATTAGAATTTTACCTCGTTTTTTGTACCGCTACTTATTTATGGATTCCTGGGCTAGGCCCGACCATTATTGCCATTCTACTTTTTGGTATTGCTATTATTTTGCACATTGAAAATATTCAACGTTTAATCAATGGAACCGAGCCTAAAGTTACTGCTGCCTTCAAGAAAAAGAAATAATATTTTTTAGGAGGTATTTGTATTTTTTATGACCACAAATTATCTCTTTAATTACTATTAAAGCTGTAAAACAGACATATTTCGCTTCCTTTCATTCTATACAATAAACGGATGAATTCTTATCTTAAGAAAACATTATATTGACCGATGTTATGGATAATAACTGTCATTTTTATGTAGACGTAGAAGGGATGAGAAAATATGTCTTCACCTAAACAAGCAACAATGAAGCGTAATTTAAAGCCTTTATGGATTGGGTTGGCTTTTGCTTTATTAATTATCATTATTTTTTTACCTAATAACGGTGAGCTACCTGTAGCTGGGCAGCGCGCTTTAGCCATTTTAGCTTTCGCGGTTATCCTGTGGGTAACAGAGGCCGTTTCATATCCTGTTAGCTCTGCAATGATTATTGCACTCGTCACTGTTTTACTAGGACTTGCACCATCCATGGATGACCCAACAACACAACTAGGTACCGCTAGCGCCTTAAAACTATCATTAAGTGGTTTTAGTAATTCTGCCGTGGCCCTAGTAGCAGCGGCTCTTTTTCTAGCAGCAGCCATGCAAATTACCAATTTGCATAAACGACTTGCTCTTTGGATTCTTTCACTTGTAGGAACAAAAACAAAAGCCATTGTTTTCGGTGCTATATTAGTTTCAATTGCCCTTGCATTTTTTGTTCCTTCGGCTACTGCACGTGCTGGCGCAGTAGTCCCTATTCTTCTTGGGATGGTCGCAGCATTCGGTTTACCACGTGATAGTCGACTTGCTGCTTTACTCGTTATTACTTCTGTACAAGCCGTCTCCATTTGGAATATCGGTATTAAAACTGCGGCAGCGCAAAATATGGTTGCTTTAAATTTCATCCAAGAGCAATTTAATGTGAATATTTCATGGGGTGCTTGGTTACTTTATGCTGCCCCATTCTCGATTATTATGTCAGTAGCCTTATTTTTCATTATGATTACGCTTATTAAGCCTGAGACGAGCAATATTGAAGGTGGTAAAGAAGTTATCAAGAAACAGTTGGCTGAGCTTGGACCATTAAAAGCACCTGAGATTCGATTGATCGTTACATCATTAGTTTTACTATTTTTCTGGGCAACTGAAGGCAAGCTTCATCCATTTGATACAACAACGGTTACAATTACCGCCATTGCTGTACTACTAATGCCTAAAATCGGCGTTTATTCCTGGAAGGAAGTTGAACCTCATATTCCTTGGGGAACAATCATTGTCTTTGCAGTTGGTATTATGCTCGGAACTATTTTACTAAATACAAAAGGTGCAGCATGGTTATCAGATAAAGTTTTTGGTTCACTTGGTCTAGATACTATGCCAATTCTTGCTACGATTGCTATCGTAACATTATTTAATATTCTTATTCATTTAGGTTTCGCTAGTGCAACAAGCTTAGCCTCTGCACTTATACCAGTGTTTATCGTGTTAGCTTCCACATTAACAGCTAATGTTGATCAGGTTGGTTTTGTTATCGTACAACAATTTGTTATTAGCTTTGGTTTCCTATTACCAATTAGTGCACCGCAAAATATGCTTGCCTACGGTACAGGAGCGTTTACAACAAAGGATTTCCTGAAATCAGGTATTCCATTAACGATTCTCGGCTTCCTCCTAATTTTGCTGTTCTCTGCAACTTATTGGAAATGGATTGGCCTACTATAAAGCATTAATCGTTTTAGATAAACTTATACACTAAAAGGCCTTGAGGGAGCAGCTGTCCTTCAAGGCCTTTTTATTAAAACTCTATTTTGATAAAGCTGGGTCTTTCATTGTTCCACTTTTTGCGTAATTAACATGCCATGACAGCGCTTTTTCAAGATCATGCGGTGTATGATGTCCACCAGTTGCCTCATTAGCGTCATTAAAGTATTGCCATAGCTGCTCACGATAATCAGGGTGTGCACAATGATCAATAATTAGCCCTACACGTTCTTTCGGAGCAAGCCCACGTAAATCAGCCACTCCCTGCTCTGTTACAATAACATCAACATCATGCTCTGTATGATCCACATGCGATACCATTGGGACAATGCTCGAAATATTGCCACCCTTAGCATAGGATTTAGTCACAAAAATACCTAAGCGCGCATTGCGGGCAAAGTCACCCGATCCCCCGATACCATTCATCATTTTAGTGCCAGAAACATGTGTAGAATTAACATTTCCGTAAATATCAACTTCTAATGCCGTATTCACTGAAATCAAGCCGAGTCGGCGAATAATTTCTGGTTGGTTAGAAATTTCTTGTGGACGCAGTACTAATTTATCCGCATACTTTTCAAAATTTCCATAAACACGGTTTCCTACTTGTTCAGAGAGGGTAATGGAAGTAGCAGAAGCAAAATTCACTTTTCCTGCATCGATTAATTCAAATACTGCATCTTGAAGTACTTCAGAGAATACTTCTAGGTTCTCAAACTCAGAATCTTTAAAACCAAGTAATACTGCGTTCGCCACTGATCCAACCCCAGATTGAATTGGACGCAAGCTTGTTGTTAAACGGCCAACTCTAATCTCTTCGCGCAGGAAATTTAACAGGTGATTAGCCATAATATCTGTTTCCTCATCAGCAGGAACGATCGTTGATGGCGCATCTAAAATATCAGAAACTACGATACCTTTTACTTTATCTAAATCTAATGGAATACCAATTGTACCAAGACGATCAGACACATGTTGTAAAGGGATTGGGTCACGTTTCCCTTGTTGTGCAGGAACGAAAATATCATGTACACCCTCTAATGCATCAAGTTGTGCTACATTTAATTCAATGATGATTTGATCTGCCTCTTGCACAAAAATCGGAGAGTTACCAACTGAAGTTGTAGGAATTAATAAGCCATCTTCTGTAATAGCAGCCGCTTCAATAATCGCAAAATCAATAGGTCCTATAATGCCTTGGCGAACTAACTCCGCATTATGAGATAAATGTGCATCCACAAATGTGATATCACCACTATTAATTTTATTACGAATACCAGCATCTGCCTGGAAAGGTCCTCGCTTGCGAATAACGCCAGCCTCCGCTAGGTATTGGTCTACCTCAGGGCCAAGAGATGCTCCTGTATATATATCTACCTGGAAGCTCTCTTTTTTAGCTTTCTCTACAAGCGCAAGAGGTACAACTTTTACATCCCCAGCACGAGTGAAACCGCTCATCCCTAATACCATGCCATCCTTAATCCAAGATGCTGCTTCTTCTGCTGTTACAACCTTGCCCCGTAATTGCTCATGACGAAGCTTTTTCGCTAACTTTTCTTCCATTCCTTATTCCTCCATCCCACTTTATTTTTGTTCAACTAGTATTTGGTTCCATTATCTCAGTCATCAAAATTACCTCTGCTTCAAACAAATATGCAGGAGGCTTTATCCTTAATTAAAAGAGCTAAACCCACTCCTCTTCCGCATAAGAATAATCTAATTTTTGGTAGCACAACCAAATAAACAGCCGATTATATAATTTTATACTATTTAGAATATTTAATCTATATCAAATGAAATATTTAACTTTCCGAGATAATTTCTACATTTCCAAACTATTTAAATATAATTATATACCCCTCTTTAATCGATTTTGATTGAAAAGCGTGCTATGCTCTTGATATAAAAGTGACAAAGGAGAGTAAACAAATGGTTAAAGAATTATTACGAAACCATTCTTCAGTAAGAATCTATGATGGAAACCCGATTTCAAAAGAAATTATTGAAGAATTAATCGCAACAGCCCAAATGGCTGCCACGTCACATTTTGTGCAAGCCTATAGTGTTATATGGGTAACAGATGCAGACAAAAAGGAGAAATTAGGATTACTCTCTGGGAATCCCCGTCAGTATGAAACTTCTGGTGGTGCCTTTGTTTTTTGCGTTGATTTCAAACGCCTACAAATGGCAGGTAAGTTAGAGGGAGTAGATATCGTGGCCGATTCAGCCGAAAATGTCCTTGTTGGAGTTGCTGATGTATCATTATTTGCACAAAACTTTGTTATTGCAGCAGAATCAATGGGATATGGCATTTGCTATATTGGAGGAGTGCGCAATAACCCTTCAGAAATAAGTGATTTATTTAATTTACCTGATCACGTTTTCCCGTTGTTCGGTCTAACAATTGGCGTACCTGTTCGTCGTAATGAGGTAAAACCACGATTGCCTGTGTCTGCTGTATTACATGAAAATGAATACAATACCGAAAAGTATGATGAACTTTTACCAGCATATAATGAGACAATGGAAGCGTATTATAATAGTCGATCATCTAACAGAAAAATCGATAATTGGACAAAGCAAATGGCTGATTTTTTAATTGAGCAACGTCGTCCTCATATAAAAGAGTTTTTAGCTACTAAAGGATTTAACTGGAAATAAATAACTTCTTCTAAAATGGGGTTACTATCGGATGATAATAACCCCATTTTTTTCATAATTCCGTTACCTGTTTGTATTAACTCTAGTCATTATGTCTCGATATATCTATTAAGTACAATAATAAATTAAACGAAAAGACTCTTCCATTTTCAAACAATTCCATTCATATTAATAAATGATTACGTATTTACGAAAGGAGTTATACAAGCAATGTCCTATATCAATAAACATCTTGCTCGTACCTTAGAACAACAACATAAGAGAAGTGTAAGAGGTTTATTTTTAAAAATTGAAGAACTAAATGCTGCTTGCACTCAACTACGAAAACGACTTGAGCCTGAAACAGATATAGCCGTTTATAAATATGCGATAGATTATGTCAATCAATTTGTTGCCCATACCTCTATCCTCAATTTAAAATTTATTACTAATACTCAAAATTTAGAAGTGTTAGTATTACATGCTCTTCTACTATCCTATATTTTAGAAAATGAGGACAACCAGTCTTTTGCCTACGAGGAAAAATTGCTAAAAGGATACTTACAAGATACTTTCACATTAAACGATCATGCCAAAACACTCTTTATAAACCATAGAGAAAAAATGCTTACCTTTATTCAAAACGAAGGAACATAAAAAAGACGATCTTGAAATACGAACAAGATCGTCTTTTACTTTTTATTGTAAGCCTTTAATAATTAAAGAACGGACTGGCAGGAATTGCTCCCCTGTTTCACCATATTTGATTATAACCTCGTCACCTTCTTGTAAATAAATAGCTAAAGGTTCTGTTTCGGCACTTACTAAGTAATTTTCACCATTGCTTAATAAGAAAGAAATCGTCGTAAAATCACCAAGTCGTTCCTTGTAAACTCGGACAACTTTTCCGCTAGCCTGTTTCTCTTCTGCATTTGAACTACCATCTACCGTATTTCCTCCACGACTTAAAGCAGTTTTATATAGCTTCAGTGCTTCTCTTGGAGTGGTAGCGTAAACAGAAATTTCAGGATTGGCTGCTGAAACAATGAAATAGTTTTGTAAAAATCCATTTGAATCAAGCACCGCTGTCAGCCAGCTAGCTTCTCCATAAAAATTATATAATACAGGCATTTCACCAGCCCATTTTTTCTCAATAAATTTCTTTTCGATAATTTGCAAATTCCCCTGTGAGTCCATATAGCTTGAATCTAGATTACCTGTGTAATAGGTTGCTTCCCCTGTTCTTGCATTCGTTAAGGAATAGCCTAACATGGAATCTACGCCTTCTTTAGGACTTGTAAAATCGGTGAAATAATACATATCGCCTTTTTCATCAAAAATAGGACTGACATTCGATTCTGTACCTTCGTCCGAAGGAATTTTTACATCTTTTTTACCAAACATACTGTTCCAAAAACCATGAACATAATTACCGAAATAACTGTTCTGTAAGCTTACAGTCTCTGGTGAAACTGCACCATCAATAAATTCAGGTATAGCATCTAGCTTAACCACTTCTGACTTCCCTGTAAGTGCATCGACCAAGACAATACCTTTTACATCAAAGCCATTACGCCCAGAAATAAATTCACCATATGAGCGAATGTAATAAGGCTTCCCTTCATCATCTACTTCAAGTTGTACATCTCCGTAGAATATAAGGAATGGATGTTGTAAACGAATATGGCGTTCTAAATTGGTATTTAAATAGGCTGAGGGAACATATTTCATTTCCTCTTTTACAAATTTAGGATTATCTGCTGAATCTGTAGCACTCATAATAAAGTAACCAGGTGTCGTATCACCATTCATCCATTTAAAGAATCCCGAAAATTCAACTGGAGCGATATAAACATATTCACCTTTTACTTTTTGAATTTGTAAACGACCTAATTCATAATAGCTTGTATTCGGTACTTGCCCGAATGCCTTTTTCATTTTATTACGAGCAAATTTTGGTGGAACACTTGCAGGTGTCTGCGTCTCATCAAAAGGCTTTAGCTCCACTTCTTCCTTCATTTCTGAAGACTTAAATTTCTCATTCGCGTTCCATAATGGTGCTGATAGAACATAGACTGCAACACCTAGGCTTGCTAAAAATAAAATACCTTTTATTTTTCGTTCAATGCCACTTGCTAGCATTGCACCAATTAACGTTAATAAAATAATAACTGGCCAGAAAACAAGCCAATTGACGTCAATTTTTGTTACATACAAAGTGACTCCTGTTGCTAAAAAACCTAGCACAAAGACACCAATAAAAAAGTATCCAATCACCTTTCTAGATTTTCCATCTTCTCGCTTCTTAGTAATAAGCGGTGTTACTAACACACTCGCGATTAATGCAATGACTGCAGAAGCTATTAGTAGCTTAGTCATTTGGTTCATCCTCTCTTAAAGCTTTCTGTCTTCTTATTTACGGTTACATACTAAAAAAGTTTCATACATAAAGTATATTAAATTACATGTCGGCGTCATTATGTTCAGATTGCTCTTCACTATCAGATAAAAAATGTTTGCTGCATAGTTAAATAAAGGAATTCTATCATAAAGAAAGAATTTCATAATAGAAAAGGAGCTGAAAATAGTGTTTAAAAAATTATTAATTGCTTTCATTATTTTATTTGGGTTGTATTACATTTTTCTTTTTTCGCATATTCCAGAAAGCTTACAACTAATCTTTAAAGTCATCCCGATGTTGTTGATGATTATTTTAGCGGCCATTCAGAAACCAGTACATATAAAAAAATATCAACTATTGATTATCATAGGTCTAGTATTTTGTATGATTGGTGACTATACATTGCAATGGTTTTTAATTGGGCTAACTAGTTTTCTAATCGGCCATATCTTTTATATTTTTGCCTTCTCATCTGCAAATGAGCGACCAGTACCAATATGGGCCAAAATAATCTTATTACTGTATGGAGCAGGAATGGCCATTTGGATAGCAGGATCGGTTTTCAAAACTGGTGAAACGATTCTAGCTATTGCAGTGATCGCCTATATTGCAGTCATATTAACGATGGGATGGACAGCAATTAAAACTGGCTCTAAATTCGCAACAATAGGTGCTTTGTTGTTTATTGCTTCAGATTCCTATTTATCTATTAATAAATTTGTAATGCCATTAGCTTTTTCACATGAAGTCATTATGCTGACTTATTATAGTGCCCAATTACTCATAGCTTTAAGTATTCTTCAATATTCCGAAATCCGAAGTAAAGTGTTACAATTAAGTACACATACACATTAGGGGGCCATACTTATGAAAGAACAAGTAATTGAGCGATTAATACGTTATGCAAAAATTGATACACAATCAGACTTCACAAGCGAAACGACTCCTTCTACACCAAAACAATTTGATCTGTTACATGTTTTGAAAGATGAACTAGCTACTATAGGCTTAACAGACATTACATTAGATGAAAATGGCTATTTATTTGCGACACTAGAAGCAAATACAGATAAAGACATTCCAACTATCGGCTTTTTAGCACATGTGGACACAACTACGGATTTTACGGGAACAAATGTTAACCCGCAGCGCTTAGATAATTATGATGGTGGAGATATTCAGCTAAATGAAAACTTAGTGATGTCACCAACTGATTTCCCTGAGCTTCAAAATTACATTGGTCAAACACTTATTACGACAGATGGCACGACATTGTTAGGAGCAGATGATAAGGCTGGTATTGCTGAAATTATAACAGCTATGGAATACCTTATCCAAAACCCAAGTATTAAGCATGGTAAATTACGCGTAGCGTTTACACCTGATGAGGAAATCGGACGTGGCCCACATAAATTTGATGTGGCTGCATTTGGAGCAGACTATGCCTATACTATGGATGGCGGACCATTAGGTGAGCTACAATACGAAAGCTTCAATGCTGCTGGCGTAAAGGTAGTGACAAAAGGAACAAGCGTCCATCCTGGATCTGCAAAAAATAAAATGGTTAACGCCATCACAATGGCTATTGCCTTCCAAAATGAAATGCCGGGAGAGGCGGTTCCTGAAAAGACTGAAGGTTATGAAGGTTTCATTCATTTAATGGGCTTTAAAGGGGCTATCGAGCATGCAGAGCTATCATATATCGTTCGTGACCATGATCGTCAAAAATTCGAAGAGAAAAAACAGTTAATGCAAGATGCTGCAGCCAAAATTCAAGCGCAATTTGGTGAGAATGCTTTAAGCATTACTATTGAAGATCAATACTATAATATGGGCGAAAAAATCGAACCTGTAAAAGAAATCGTGGACATCGCTCGTGAGGCTATGGAAAAATTAGATATTACACCAATTACCCTACCTATACGTGGTGGTACTGACGGCTCACAATTATCTTATATGGGCTTACCAACACCAAATATTTTTGCTGGGGGCGAAAATATGCATGGTAAATTTGAATATGTATCTGCTGAAACAATGGAAAAGGCAACACAAGTCATCATTGAAATCGTTCAGCTATTTGAACAACGTGCATAATAGTTTACCTAGTACCAAAGTAGTTTTTTAAGTGGACTTGAAATATAACGGAGAAAGGTTTTTTCCTTTCTTCGTCATTTTTTCTACATTAATTACTGAATATTCTAATTACATAAAGAATTTGAGTAATGAACTCAAATTGAGGTGATCATTATGAAAGAAATTGCTATAGGCATAGTAGCTTCCCTTTTTTTTGCTGTAACATTTATTTTAAATCATGCCATGGAAATGCAAGGTGGTAGCTGGCTATGGAGCGCATCATTACGCTATTTTTTCATGCTACCTTTTTTACTTATCGTTGTGTTTTATCGCAGAGGTTTTTCACAATTATCTAATGAGATAAAAGCACAGCCTACAGCTTGGCTTCTTTGGAGCTTTGTAGGATTTGTCTTATTCTATGCACCGTTAACCTATGCCGCTGCATTTGGCCCAGGCTGGTTGGTTTCTGGCACTTGGCAATTTACCATTGTTGCTGGCGTATTATTAGCTCCACTCTTTATGACAGTTATCGCTGGTAAAAAGGTACGTCAAAAAATACCCTTCATTTCTCTTCTAATCTCTTGTGTCATATTAGTAGGTATTTTACTAATCCAAATACCTCAGGCACAATCGGTTTCATTTAAAAGTTTAATGCTGGGGATTTTGCCTGTCATCGTCGCTGCATTTGCTTATCCTCTCGGCAATCGTAAAATGATGGACGTCTGTGGAGGGCGTATCGATACCTTCCAACGTGTTCTTGGTATGACAATCGCCTCAATGCCAGCATGGATTATCATGGCTATTTATGCCCTGTTCACGGTCGGTCTACCTTCAACAGGCCAGTTATTCCAATCATTACTTGTTGGGATTAGTTCAGGTGTTATTGCAACTATTTTATTTTTCATTGCAACAGATCGTGTAAGAGACCATCAGGGCAAACTAGCAGCGGTTGAAGCTACACAGTCAACAGAAATTCTTTTTGTCATTATTGGTGAGGTAATATTATTAGGTATTCCATTCCCTAACTCGATTGCCCTAGCAGGTCTAGGCGTCATTATTGTCGGAATGCTACTGCACAGTTATTACACAATGATTCTTGGGAGAAAAAGTACTGCCCAACAAACGCCTTCTTCCTAACAGCCCGTTTGATGGGCTGTTTTTTTCTTGGGTGTATTAAAATTGAAACGTCTGCCCTACAGATAGATTCAAAAAAAGACGACTCCATTCTATAATAGAAAGAGTCGTCTGAGATTTTCACGTTCCCAAAAAATGAGGGGGGTTTTAGGAGCGTAATCATGAACTAGCAAACTTCTGGAGAAAAGTAGCTAAAGTTCATCCTCTCTACACTGTATTGTAGTGGAGGAATAATCTTTATACGATAATGATAATCATTATCAATTAAATTGTCAACAATAATCTAATAATTTTTTAAAAAGATTTTTTTAACGAACGGCGGTACTGCCATTGCTTCAGTTGAAAATGTAAAAAACAGCCTACACAGAAACCTGCTATAGCAATGGAAGAAGCTATTGCTACCATTGCCGTAAAGATATGACCCACTACCTGCCAATTTAATAGATAGCCTAACAAGCCACCCATTAAACAAAAGCTAGCTATACTCGCATTAAATTTTTGTTGCTGTACATCCTCTGGTATATAGGTAGATGGAGCTTTTTTGAGAAACAACCTCCCAAACCGAATAATGGGGTTATAGTTAAAGAAGACACCCAATAAATTTGCAACCAATGGTATGGCTAAAATCCATATGATTCCTGTTACCCATGTGGCAATCACACTTAATAGTATCGTCCATTGGTTAAGTCGTACAAGTGGTCTTGGAATTGCATGAGGCAATGACACTACAAAACCCACCTTTCTTATATGTTTAATGTATTTTACTATATGACATTCCATTTGTGAAGCAAAAATGATTACTTTATAATTGAATTACGAAAGCTCTTAAGAAAAGGGGATCATCATGCCAGCTTTAACGATGGATCAAGTTCAACAATTAAACTCCTATAGTATTTATACAACGGAACCAAAGCGAACGTTATTTACTTTAGCTGATATACATAAAGACTTTTACCATCCTGATTTTTTAAATCTCATGATGGGTATCACGGACGCCGCTACGGAAACTGCCGCGATTTCTCACTTCGCACGCCGATATGGAATGTTTTTTGCTATGCAGCTTTATATGCTCGCCGCTTATGATGAGGTGTGGGATGGAAAGCCGATTGAATTACGCTTCGATGCTGCCAAAGAATTCAACAGCTTTACAGTCGCTATGTTTGTTAATCCAAATGATTGGCGCTATGTTGAGGAGGATGAACGTCAGGCGGTCATTGAAAAAATCCTATACGATGGGCATGTGATTGTTCAACAACTTCGAAAAGTGACTTCAATCTCCCCTCTTACTATATGGGAAAATTTCTTTGGCTATTTACTATGGCATTATCATATTTTACTGTCGAACCCCGGCTTAGCCGATCAAGCTATGGACGATATAGAGATATTGGAGGACCCTAAAACATGGGCACGCTTCTCTAATAAATCTTGGTGGGCACAATATACGGGTAGTATAAGTCCAACAAATTTAGTAAATGTCCCTGTCCGTAAATCTTGTTGTTTTTCGAAAGATATACCGGGATTAATGGCTTGTGGATTTTGTCCAATGAAGAAATAATAGCAAGACAAAAAAGCCTTACCTTCCACAAATACATGTGAAAGCTAAGGCTTTTTATGTTATTTTTCGTATACTACAAACCAATCATTATTTTCCTCATACATAGATGTACCAAAAAAGCCTTGCTTCAAAAGCTGCTGTTGCGCCGCTGTATCTCCCATGTTGATCACTTGTTTTTCTGTCAATAAAGGGAGCTCTCGACGTAAATCCTTAAAGAATATATAACGTAGTTTGTCTACATATTTAATTTTTAGTCCTTTAATAACGAGGTCTTGGGAGAACTTATCCTTTAAGCTCGGAATATTAAATGGCTTGACTGTTGAACACACGTAATCGTATTTTTCCACATCGATGTTACTCATCACTACTGTCGCTAATGTTTTTTGTAAGCCATAGCCTCGGTACTTTGGTGAAACATTAGAAATCTCCTGATATAAAACTCGATTAAATTCGATTTCAGGAATTCCACAATCATACCCAAGATGTTCCTCATCAATAGGAGGATTTAATAGGGCACGGAAGGCAATCAATTTCTCACCTGCATAGGCGCCTATCATCATACCTTGTCCATTTAGAATATATTCGAACTCCTCGGTGCTCAATGGCTGTAAGATGGTTTTATCAGCTAAAGCTTCATAAACCTCCACCTGCAAGTCCTCGATTTGTTGTAAATGTTGAGTTGTTAACTCAGTAACAAAAAATGGAGTCTCCCCTAGCATACCTTCATATATTTTTTCCATGTTTCGCCTCCTTAGGCTGTGACAACAGTTGAAAACTTACATAATTCCTTCATAACAGCTTCATCTACATCAACACCGAGACCCGGTTGTTCATTTAAACAGATAAAAGGAACATCATAATGAAGATTGCCCACATCTTTTGAGAACTTCAATGGCCCTGTCAATTCAACACTTGTCATAGTTTTTTTAGAAAATGCTACATGGAAACCTGCCGCAGAGCCAACAGAGGACTCTACCATGGAACCAACTTGACATTCAATACCTGCCATTTCTGCCATAACTGCCAGCTTCATTGCAGGATAAATGCCTCCACATTTCATTAATTTTATATTTACTTTATCTGCAGCACGCTTGGCGATGATTTCACGCATTTCACGTACTCCACGAATTCCTTCATCAATCATTAGAGGTACATCAGATTTTGACTTAATCTCTACCATTCCATCGATATCTTCACTATCAACGGGTTGCTCTAACCAATCAATATTTAGATCCTTCATCGCACGTAAGCCCTGTAATGTAGTTGCAGCATTCCCCCACCCTTGGTTGACATCTACTCGGATGGCGATATCTTCACCTACTTGCTGTCTTACTGCTTTAATACGAGCAACATCACGGGTTACCTCTGTACCTACCTTCATTTTAAATGAACGGTACCCCATCTCTACACGCTTCGCAGCCTCTTCAGCCATTGCCTCGGGCGTTCCAATACTTAACACATGTGTAATAGGGAATTTTTCATGATAACGCCCACCTAAAAGCTGATATACCGGAACCCCCAATGCTTTCCCAGCAATATCAAAGCAAGCAATATCAATAGCTGCCTTTGCTGCCGGAACATCTTTTACAACCTTATTCATTTTATCGTGCAATTTTTCAAAGGCCATTGGATCTTCACCGATAACAGCAGGTGCAAGATGGTGTTGAAGCACAGCATAAGTACTTTCCCATGTTTCACCAGTTACATGTTCATCAGGAACCGCTTCTCCATAACCTACTATACCAGTATCAGTTGTTACTTTTAAAATAATGGAAGGCATTGTATCATATGTAGCATAACTAATGATAAATGGATCAATTAGCGGTAAATGTATAGCATAAATTTCTACTTGTTGGATTTTCATAATAATCAGTCTCCTTTGTCGTTATATACGTCGCTAATACGTCGCTAAATATTTAAAAAAATAGAAAAGGAACGATGCCCATGTCTACGAAAATAGCGATTATTTGTTCTAAAGCATTTATGAAACGTATTATTAGTATCGCACAAAATATAGACAATATTCAATTAGAATTTTATCTATACAGCCACCCCTCTGAGGCACCAGCTTTAATGAAGCGAATTAAACCTTGTGATGCTCTTTTATTCGGAGGAACATTACCCTTTTTACATGCTCAATCTCTCCTACCGGAAATACCAATACCTTGGAATTATATTAAACAAGATGAAACAACTATCTCTACAACTCTGTTATCACTAGTAGCTAAACATGCTATACCGATCAATAGAATTTCAATTGATGTAATGAATCCAGCATTTGTAGATAATGTTTTAACAGAAATTGACTATAGGGGTCCGAAGCCACATATTCAACATATTTCTATTACAGAACCAACAGAAAGTATTCTAAAGCGTCACATTGCGTTGTGGAATACCAACAGCATAGATTTCGTGATTACAAGTATCCACAGTGTTTTTGATACATTACAAGCACATCAAATACCTGCAATGCGCATGATAGATGCCACGAATTCTATTATTCAATGTCTCGAAGAAACCAAATCAAAATCACTTTTAACAAAATCCGAATCATTTAAGGCCGTAGTTGGATTTTTAGAAATCCCTACTGATTCTTCCATTGATTCAACTATTTTAAATCAAATTGCGAAGGCTACCTTTTCAACATATAAACAAATTTCATCACAAACCTTTGAGCTTTATACAACTGCTGGCCATTTACAAAATGCACTTGAAAAGGAAACTTTAGAAGAACTTATTAAACAAATTGAAATACCATTTAAACTAGCCTTCGGGTATGGTCACTCCATGTTAGAAGCCACCCAAAATGCTCAGCATGCTTTAACATTTTCGAAACCATTTGAAATTTATATTCTAGATGAACATAAAAACCTTTTAGGTCCCTTTCCAAAATCAGAAGGTAAATTATCTTTAAAAACAGATGATCCTTATGTATTACAAATGGCCAAACTCACAAGCTTAAGTCCATTAAATATTTCTAAAATCATCAATTTTAGTCATGAAAGGCAATCTGCACAATTTACATCGCAGAATCTTTCAGAATACCTACAGGTTACTAGACGTACAACTGAGCGTATTATAAAAAAATTAGTAGATCAAGGTTATGCTAAGGTCGTTGGCGAAGAAATGACACATCAACAGGGTCGACCTCGCACCATTTATGAATTAAATTTCGCCACCTATTAACCAATTATATAAAAGGAATTCTCGTAAATGCTAAGCATCTACGAGAATTCATATGATTAATCAACCATTACCATATTATCAGTATTTTCCATTTCTTGTTCCTTTTTACGTTTCTCTGCTTCTGCCATTTCTTCTGGCGTTAGTTTAACAATAGCAAATCCAATATATCCATAGATAATGGAAATAATAGGTACCATGAAATTAAGAATGGCATATGGTGCATACTCCATAGCGCCTACACCCAATGTCGCTAAAATAAACACACCACAAGTATTCCATGGGAAGAAAACAGATGTTAATGTTCCCCCATCCTCTAAAGCACGAGATAGATTTTTAGAATGTAGACCTCGTTGTTGATAGACACCTGCAAACATACGTGAAGGGACTACAATTGAAATGTATTGCTCTGAACACGTTGCATTCGTTGTGACACACGCTGCAATTGTTGAAGCAATAAGACTCCCCGTAGATTTAGCAAACTTCATAATTACATTCATAAGAGCTTTCAACATCCCTGAATACTCTAAAATACCACCAAAAGTCATTGCCACAATGGTCATTGAAACCGTATTCATCATAGAATCTAAACCACCACGATTAAATAAATCATCTACCATGTTATTACCTGTCGAGATTTCAAATCCAGCTTGTAATGCTTGTACAGCACTTGCAGCCGAACCGCCCTGTACAAAAATTTGTAGTAAGAAACCTGATACAATCCCAATAATTAAAGCTGGAATTGCTGGTACTTTCTTAGCTACTAAAACAATAACACCCACTGGTACAAGTAATAGTAAAGGAGAGATAACAAAGCTTTCTTCCATTACTTTTAACGTTGTTAAGATTTCTTCCGATTTCATCGAAACATCTGCAAATTTTCTACCCAAAAATCCGAAAACAACAAGTGAAATAATTAGCGCTGGAATCGTTGTATAAAGCATATGCTTAATATGTTCAAATAAATTTGTACCTGTTAAACCAGCTGCCAGATTCGTTGTATCTGATAATGGTGACATTTTATCTCCAAAGTAAGAACCTGAAATAACCGCACCGGCAATCATAGCCGCTGGAATACCCATACTTAAACCAATACCCATGCCTGCGACACCGATTGTCGCCATCGTTGACCACGAACTACCAATAGCTAATGACACGATCGAGCACAATAACATAATTGTCACTAAAAACCATGCTGGAGATATTAGTTTTAAGCCATAGAAAATCATCGTTGCTACAACCCCGCCGCCAATCCATGCTCCAATTGTCAAACCTACTAAAATAATAATGACAATGGCAGGTAACGCCAAACGTATCCCCTTATACATCATTTCTTCAATTTCAGACCATTTGTATCCATGCATTTTGGCAACAATTGCTGCTACAGTTGTGCCGACAAGAAGAGGTACGTGAGGACTTTGCTCTAAAACAACTACTGTAATCAACATTGTAATAATCATAACTGCAAAAGTTAGTAGTGCCCAGCCCGCATTAATATCCTTTTTCATTTTTCCATCCCCTTTTTTTGCACCAAATCCCTTTTCGGTTTTTCAAAGACGCAAATAATTTTTTACGTTTTTTAGCTTAATATTCAAAAAATTAAAAGTCAACGCAAAAAAATTATGCCTCTCTAGCAAATCCCTTTGTTTTAGGGCAATAAAACGCTTTCAAGTAGCAATAAAAAGCTCCGCAAACCCTTGAATATCCATACATTTCAAGAAATGTTCATGCAAAAAAAGCTATATGAAAAAATTATTGCATTTTTCATATAGCTAAAAAAATATTTTTTTATTCAGGTTTTTTTTCTAATACGCAGGCAAGTACTTTGGCAGCATTAATTAATGCGCTACGATCAAATGTCATTTTAGGATGGTGTAATCCTGGTGTTAAGTTTGCCCCAATTCCAATCATTGCCGCTTTTAATTCTGGCTTCTTCACCGTATAAAAATGGAAATCATCACTGCCTGGAGTCGTTATTTCATCCGCTAAATATTCCTCGCCCAATGCTTGAACAATTGCCTCTTTCGCCATTTTTGCAGCAATTGTTGAAACCTCCGCACCTGGTGTGAAATCAAGCCACTTCCAATCCATATCAATTTCAAATTGTTGCTGAATTGATTTTAAGCCATGCTCAATTTTGTTACGAAGTAATTCAAGTTGTTGATTATGCTGTGCTCGAATGTCCATCGAGAAACTAGCATTCCCTGGAATAATATTTGTACTACCACCATCCGCTATAATTTTTGTTAACTTTGCAGAATGTGGCTCAAAAGGCGATAGATGAATACTGTTTAACATTTGTTGAACAGCCATAATGACATCAATAGCATTTTTCCCTTGGTGTGGTCTCGCCCCATGAGCGTCGATTCCCTGAATAGTCCCATCTAGGAAATAGGCAGCACCATGATGAATAGCTGGTGAAACTTTACCAAGCGGTAGCTCTTCAATAGGTCTTAAATGTACACCAAATAAATGTGATACCCCCTCAACAGCTCCTCGATCAAAAGCAGCACATGCACCATTCCCTAATTCCTCGGCAGGCTGGAAAATAAAACGGACGCGATGTTGCAATGGTTGATCTTTAAGTAGTAATAATGCCCCAAGCACCATAGTCATATTAGCATCATGACCACAAGAATGATTCGCCTGCCATTTCCCATCCACTTCTTGCCATAAAGCATCAATATCAGCACGTACCGCAACAACTTCTTCACCTGCTCCAATTTCTGCAATTAATCCAGGAACATCCCCAAGCAAACGATAAGTAACATTCAATTCGTCTAAGATTGACGCTAATTTTTTTGTCGTCTCGAACTCCTTCCAGCTCACTTCAGGGTATTTGTGAAAATGTTCAAACCATTGATACATTGTTTCTTCTAATGTTATAGCTTTTGACATAACGACACCTCTATACGCATTTTTGTTTCTCATTATACATGAATCTATTTTATAAAAGTATATACGCAGTAAGACCCATTAATATGAAGTGTCTTAATAAATTTATATGCCACTTAAAATTGCAATGACACAAAAAAATGGACTATGTTAAAAGTTATTATCTCTTTCAACATAGCCCATCCAGTATTCATTATAAACTTGTAAAAAATCCTTCTGGATATTCCTCATATTGCACAATTGCTAATGATTCCTCATTTTTTTCTTCCTCTTCCTTACGGTCAAATTCTTGATCCATTAAGTATGTCTCAAATTTTGAATTTAACAATTTACCCATTGTATCACCCCTCTTTTATTTAATTGAATTTTCTGATAAAAGAATTATACAATAGGATTTCGATGAAATGCAATAAATTATATTCATTATGCATTATAAATATAAAATTAATCTCAATTTTAGAACAATCGAGATACAAATTCTTCCTTTAAATTCCAAATAGTCTGCCCATTAACATCTGACTGAAATCTTGGGCCAGCTATTAATAGAGCAGACTACTATTGTAGTAAATCAAAAATTTACGATACCGTCACACTCGTTTTGTCATTTGTATGATCATTGTGAGTACCTTTTTTATGTGATAATACTTGAATCACAAACATGATAATAAAGATGCCTAAACCTACCCAATCCGAGAATTTCTCTGGATAAATAAGTAATAAACCAGCAGCTATAACAATTATTCTTTCAAACCAATACAATTTACGATACCAATAACCAATAACACCCGAACCGATGGCAACCATTCCTGTAATAGCAGTAAATACAACCCATATTATCTGTGGTACTGTCGTATCAATCATTAGTAAAGACGGTGAAAAGACAATCATATACGGTATAATAAATGCCGCAATAGCAAGCTTTGCTGAATTCACACCTGTTTTAATAGGATCGCCACCTGAAATACCTGATGCTGCAAAGGCGGCTAACGCTACAGGTGGTGTAATGTCTGCAATAATACCAAAATAGAACACAAAGAAGTGAGCCGATAGTAATACAACTACTGGTACTAACTCCTGCGGTGTATTCGGCGATAATAATGCTACAATCGCTGGAGCTGCGATCGTCGATGTAATCACATAATTTGCGGTAGTTGGTGCACCCATACCAAGTATAAGAGAGGCAATCATCACAAAAATCAATGTCAAAATAATACTACCACCAGCCAAAGCTACTAAACTATTGGCTAAACTTAAACCAAGTCCTGTTTTTACAACTACCCCTACAATAATCCCTGCACAAGCTGTTGCTGCCACTACACCTAATGCAGTGCGAGCACCTTCCACCAATGCCTCTATCACGTCTATCGGTTTAAGGCGTGTCTCCTTATTAAACATTGCAACCGCAATCGAAATAATGATTCCGTACAACGCTGCATGCATAACAGGTGTCCCCGTCAACATTAGTACAATAATGGCAATAATAGGTAATAAAAGATAGATTTTCTTAAATACTTCCTTTCGATTAGGCATTTGATCGTCTCTAAGACCTTTTAAACCAACTCGTTTTGCTTCAAAGTGCGTCATAATCCAAATACCTGTAAAGTATAGAAGTGCTGGAATAGCTGCCGCCTTCGCTATATCCCAATAGGTAATGCCACGACCAATAAACTCTACCATTAGAAAAGCCGCTGCTCCCATAATTGGTGGCATTAGCTGACCACCAGTTGACGCTGCCGCTTCAACTGCACCTGCAAATTCTTTACGATAGCCTAGTTTTTTCATCATCGGAATCGTATAGGAGCCTGATGTTACGACATTGGCTACAGAGCTTCCCGAAATGGTACCTTGTAGAGCACTTGAAAAGACTGCTACTTTTGCTGGGCCACCTATTAATTTACCTGCCAATGAAACGGCTAGGTCATTAAAGTACTGACCGACCCCCGTTTTTACTAGAAAAGCTCCAAAGAGTAAAAATACAAATATAAAAGTGGCTGACACGCTAATCGGTGTGCCGAATATCCCATCTGTTGTAAAATACATAAGGTTTACAATACTTTCTAAATCTTGCCCTCTATGTGCCATAAATGCTGGAAAATACGGACCATAGTAAGCATAGATTAAAAAACAAGCTGCAATAATCGTAATCGGTAACCCGACAGCGCGACGAGCAGCCTCAAGTACTAATACAACAGCAATAAGCCCTACAATAAAATCCATTTGTGTTATGGAGCCATTGCGATTCACGAGCTCAGTATAGTTCATAGACCAGTACGATCCTACCCCTACCGAAAGCAAAGCCAATAAATAATCAAACCATGCAATTTTGTGCTTTGGTGCTTTTTTACGAGCGGGAAATAGTAGAAAAATAAGTGTCAAGCCAAAGCCCAAATGGATGGTACGCTGGATTTGTGCTGGGAATTGCCCAAAAATGGCTGTATAAAGTTGAAACAAAGAGAATGCTAACAGACCATAGAAAATGATGTGCCTCATAATTCCGGTTACAGTTCTTACGTTAGATTCAATATCATATTTTTCTAGTATAGCTTGTTGCTCTTCAGCAGAAATTTGCTCGAATTCTTCTACTCTTTCTTTTTTTGCCTTTTCCTGTGTTGTCATTTCATCCTTACTCCTTTCCACTGTTCATATAGCGATAATTTCCTTATTTCGAATAAATAGGATTTTCCCCTTTGTAAATCTTTTTTTAAATCATATTCCACATCTTCGTAGTTGAATACCAGATCTAAATCCAAATCGCCAATTAAAATGGTAAAATTGTCAATGACACGATGATCATCAAATTGAAGAACGTATTTGCCGTCTCTTTCTATAAATGTTTGGCCCTCCTCGGCATAGCCTGGCATACCTATTGCTAAATCCTCATATTCCATCTCTAACATCTGAATGTGATTTCCCTTTACATATTGATAGGATTCGTATACATCTGAATTATGTATGGAATGGGTATATCTAAATTGAAATTTTTCACTTTCAGTAATTGGTATGTAGTGCACTCTTGGATTTGCCATGCGCGTTTCTGTAAAGCTGAATACCTTTTGAAATGGAAGAATAACTACAATCATTAAGCAGAAGATTACTAAAACGACTGCAATACTAACTTTCCCCTGTTGCATTTCATCCTTCTCCCTACCTTAAAAGCTACTCGCCTATACTCACACCGTATAGTAGGAAAAAGACTCGAAGCTTTACGCAATCCGAGCCCCTTCATATTTTAGTAATAGTTTTGACTATTTTTTCTCATCAAAGTATTTTTGAGCACCTGGATGAATGTCAATACTAATTCCATCTAAACCTGTTTCAGCTTTTATAAATCTACCTTTATCATGAGAGATTTTATCAGTATTATCATAAATAGCTTTTGTCATAGCATAGACTACATCCTCTGGTAGTTCCTTTTTCACTGCTAGCATAGCAAGAACTGAAACTGTTTCTGTATCTTGTGCAATTCCATAAGTGCCTGCTTTTACTGTATCCTTTGCATAATATGGATATTTAGCAATTAATTCATCTGCTTTACCTGCATCTACACCAACAATATTTACTTTCGTTGTAGCATTTAACGCTTCAACTGCACCTGTTGGCGTACCTGCAGTAATAAATGCCGCATCAATTTGGCCTGATTGAAGACCATCCGTTGACTCCCCAAAGTCTAAATTTTGAGCCTTGATATCATCCATCGTTAAGCCATGAATCTCCAGTAATTGCTCGGCATTCGCATAAGTACCTGAACCAGGTGCCCCTACAGACACTTTTTTCCCTTTTAAATCCGCATAAGTCTTAATACCTGTTGCTTCAGTAGTAACTAATTGTACTGTTTCAGGATAAAGGGCACCTAAAGCTGAAATTGTATCAATTTTCTTTCCATCGAACATTAACTTTCCTTCCGTAGCATAGTAAGCAATATCCGTTTGAACAAATGCAATTTCTCCTTTACCTTCTTGCAAAGCAGTCATATTAGCAGCAGATGCCTGAGACACCTCAGCAGTTGTTTTAATATCTGTTTCCGTCGTAATTAAATCAGCAAATGTACCGCCAAGTGCATAGTAAGTACCTTGTGTTCCACCTGTTAATAAGCTTAAAAATTTGGGCTTTTCAGAAGACTCCGAAGCGTTCTCGTTCGTATCCTTAGAGCCACTTCCACCATCTGACCCACATGCTGCTAAAATCATTAGTGCAAACGCACTTAAAAATAGCAACCATTTAAATTGCTTCTTTTTCATAGTATTTTCCCCCTCTGTATAATATTTAAGACATTCTACTTAAAATTATCAAATTTAGTATTATTATGTCAATTAGTTTATAGTAAATTCTGAATATTATATTTATACAACTGTTGATGATTACTACTAATTTTCAAAAATAGTTTATTATTTAATTAACCTTTATTTATCTATAAAAAACATTTAATTTCTAAATTCAAAACCGTATAAAAAGTGCATATAAATTATGATAACTAAAAAAACTGCATCCAATGATGATTGGATACAGTTACTCTTCTATTGAATAACGCCACAAGCAATTCTTGCACCAGAATTACCTGCTGGATCTGTTTTATAGTCATCTGCTGATTCATGAATAACAATTGAACTTCCGTCACTATCTAACAAAGAATTTGGTTGATCTTTTTGTAATGTTAGCCCTTCTGCTAAGAAATTCAAATCAACATTGCCATCGTCATCAACCTCTAAATTTGGTAAATCCCCTAAATGATAACCATTTGGATTTAACTTACCATGCTCTTTTTTGGTCGGATTAAAGTGCGCACCAGCCGATTCAAACTTAGGGGGCTCACACTTCCCTACTTCATGAATATGAATTCCATGTGTACCTGGTGGTAGACCTGATAATGCCAGTGTCATCATAACACCATTATCTTCTTCCTGAAAATACGCATTCCCATAACTTTCGTTATTTGCACCAATTACTTTTGCAGTAGCTGTTAAGGGGGATGACGCATTAACTTGTACTTTTTCTTCTTTCTTATCAAAGAAACTACAACCACCAACTAAAACTAATAAAGAAAGGCTAATTAAGCTTATTTTTTTCATGAAATACCTCCTCTATTTCTGATGGTTTCCAAGTTAATCAATACTTATTCACTTCTTATTAATTTTACCGAGGTTATTACATGAACAAAAGGGACCTCTCCAACGAGAAATCCCTTCATGATTTAGTCTAAAATCTTAACGGTTACTGTTTTGACGCCCCATTGAAGAGCTTGTCCCTCGGTAGGTATAAAGACATCAATTTTATTGCCCTTAATAGCTCCGCCTGTGTCAGCTGCAATCGCTTCACCATACCCTTCAACCCATACCTTTGAACCAAGCGGGATGACACGAGGATCAACCGCAATTACCTTTAAGTTTGGATTGGATCGAATATCCGTTCCATTCGCAGTAATTCCTGAGCATCCTTCACAATAGGCTGTATAGGCAGTAGCACGCATTGTTAACGTTCTACCAGATCCACTTGACGGAGCGCTCGCAGGTTTCGTTTTTGCTGTTGAAGCAACCCTTGTTGTAGCTGCTTCGGATGTTTTAGGTTTTGGTTTAGCTGCGGAAGCTTTTATAGCTAAAGATTCACCAGCAAAAATCAAATCTGTAGCAAGGTGATTCCATGCTTTTAATTCATCTACTGTTATATCGTTTTTACGTGCGATTGAAAATAATGTGTCACCGCCTTTAATGACATATTCATCTTCCAATGTTTTTTCTGTATTGGATGTGTCCTTCACTAAATCTTGCTCTGGATAAAACCAAAAAGAATCCATTTCTGCCAATTGTTGAAACTCTCCAACGGTTAAATTATAAATTTGAGGGAGTGCCCATAGAATATTGCCGGAATTGTCTTTCGCAGAGGAAGGACTGGCATATAGGCTCAAACCAACGGTCAATGTTACTGCTAAAGCTAAAGCTTTCTTCTTCATGTTTAGTAATACCTCCAATATTTTATTATTTTTTGCAAGTCTGCTGATAGCACGCTAGAGTCAAATAATCTAGTATGTAAGCAACAATAAGCTTGCAAATTAATAACTCAGGACTGTCTGCCTGATATTAGGAATTATTACTATAAAAACGGAAAATTATACAATTCCGATTATTTTTTTAGCAAATTGTCCAATTAGATGGAAAAAAACCATCGTTTAGACTAGTATTTTTTATATTAGATATTTACTATTTAAAGGCCATAAAAGAAGAAAAAGATAACATGAAAATTTGAGAATTAATCCAAAAACTTTTGCAAATCGTGAAGATACGCGTGGGCAACAAGCATGGAAACTAAATACGTCTGCTGCATACAATTACTAAACAATTTACCTCAGCAGCAAGGCCAACACATCCATATAAAGGATAGATATCTCAATCTAATAACCTCTAGACTGAAATGAAAGGTCGTGTTTTTATTTTGATTCGGGCGATATTGATGGACGATGAGCCTTTAGCACTTGTTCGTATGGAAAAACACTTGCAAAAATTTGATAGGATTGAGGTTATTAAAACTTTTACATCTGTAAAAGATCTCCTTATAGAGGGGCCGATTTTGGACTTTCAAGTAGCATTTCTAGATGTTGAAATGCCAAGTATGAATGGATTAGACATTGCAGAATTATTAAAATCGTGGAATGAGAGCATCTATATTGTTTTTGTTACTGCCTATCGAGACTATGCTGTCCAAGCCTTTGAACTACATTCAATTGATTACCTGTTAAAGCCTGTTTCAACATCTCGCTTAGCGACGACTATTCATAGGATTGAAGAACTTCTTCAGCCAAAAATAATGTCATTGCCAACACTATCTCATTCAGAGCCATTGCTAAAAATACAATGCTTCGGAGAATTTGTTGTTTCCTATGAAGGAAAACCACTTCATTGGCGGACTATTAAAACGAAAGAATTGTTTGCATTACTGTTTTTACATCTTAATACCCCTGTGCCTCGTGACACTATTATTGATAATCTGTGGAGTTATACGGATTTTAATAAAGCGAGGGTTCAACTGCATACCACTGTCTCATACCTTCGCTCCTCCCTTTCAGCATATGGCTTTTTAAAGGTAATCGAATATACGAACGGATGTTATATTTTAACATTAGACCATATTCAAAGTGACGCTAATGATTTAGAGATTATTTTGAATAAAAAAGAACAAACTGGAAAATTGGATATCGAAAGGGCTGAAGCACTTCTTCAAGATTATCGTGGAGAATTTATGGCTACGATGGCCTACCCATGGATAGCTAGTAAAGCAAATTTGATGAATAAATTATTTACTCAATTACTGAATGAACTAGCCCATTATTATGAACAAGTTCAGGATGTCAATTATCTAGAACGTTCGTTACTTATAGCTTTAGAGTTAAATCCATATTCTGATCAAGCTGTCCAGCAATTAATCCAGCACTATGCTAATATTGGGAACCGAGCAGAGGCTATAAAAATTTACCGTTCTTTTAAACGTACTCTATTGTCTGAGTTAAATGTTTTGCCTATGCAGGAAACAACAACTCTTTTTCAAACCATTGCCGAACAAGAGTGACGACAAAAAAGCATGCTAGTGTAGAAAGCCAGCATGCTTTTACTCATGATTTAATAATCATTTGTCTCATATTCCGTACTACACATAAACAATTTCTTCCCGACTGTTTTGCTTTATACAGAGCATGATCTGCAATTTCTATCAATTGATTTGGGCTCTGAACATTTGGTGTAAAAGCAGTAATTCCGGCGGACATTGTAACGGGTCTACCACACGCAGTTTCCTGTAAGGCCTGTTTAACCCGCAACCTTTCTGCAAGTTCTACCGCTTCATCTATACTCCTTGAAGGCAAAATAATCATAAACTCTTCTCCACCATATCTGAAGCACATACCTTGCTCCTCTATATTGAGCTGCATATGATGAGCGAAAGCTTTTAATACTTCATCCCCTACGGTATGACCATACGTATCGTTTATACTTTTAAAATCATCTAGATCAATTAAGATGACTGCATGCGGAACTTTATTAATAATTAATTCATGGAGAGTTTGATCCATTATTCTGCGATTCGGAATACCTGTTAATGAGTCTAAATTTAATTGATCCGTTAAATCAATAATTTTACTTTCTGCGCAAATCATCATATTTTGTACGTTTTTTTTCAGCAACTTTGCTTCATAATACCAATCAGCAATATGTTCGTTCCCCTGCCCGTTTTCGCCAACTTCTATCATGGTCGAAAGCTCATTTAGGGGGCGTACTATTTTTAATGCTAGCCATATAGCGAGCACCAATATTACAGCAATGACTAAAACGATAGGGACAATAACCTTTTTAAAAAACAGGCTCAAAGGAATAGCCTTTTCATTTGCAGCAACTTGTTCCATAAATGGTTCTAATGTAATATCTTCATGGACCGAGTCCTCTAGATAGCCGCCTTCAATTGCCGAAGATCCCTTTACGTATTTATCTTTCATAACATAATTATTTTCCATCAAAATTTCATTAAAACTTTGATAGCTACTCCAAATACTAACACTAGATGTCGCCAGTACAACCATTATTGTCATACAAACAATAAGAAATGATAACTTTAACTTGAATTTACCCACAATAGATCATTTCTCCCATTGAGATGATTTTTTCGTTAAATCTTATCTATGTTTTAACTTAAACTTTAATATATCTATTCAACCATCATACGTCATACTTCTTAAAGAAAACTTAACAGCTGGGTATTTTTTACTTCATTGAGAAAAGCGCTTGAATTCAAAGAATGCATACACGGTACTTAGTTCTTTATATTCACACTTAAAGTATTCTTTATAATTCTAAAGGTCTAACAGGAAATTTATCTAAAAAAGCTTTAAGTAAGTTTGTGGTAGCTCTTTTTTGATATTCCAAGGTACAATTCTTCTATAGATTTATGGAAAAGGGTACATTATAAAGTAAAGAGCGAAGGAAGGAGTCGAGAGAAATGTACAAGATATACATAGTAGAGGACGATAGCAATATAGCTTCACTGATTGTCGAACATTTATCGAAATATCAGTTTGAATGCCATACAGTGCAACAGTTTCAGCACATAATAGAAGAGTTCAATGATATCCAACCACATTTAGTCATTATGGATATTAATCTTCCAACCTTTGATGGATATTTTTGGTCACGTAAAATTCGTCAGCTTTCCATTTGTCCCATCATTATTGTCTCAGCTAGAGTCAATGATATCGATCAAGTATATGGTATCGAAAATGGCGCTGATGACTTTATTACTAAACCATTTTCACTAGATGTCTTTATGGCAAAAGTGAATGGTTTACTTCGTCGTACATATGGTGAGTATGCTTCCTTTGATACATCTACCATTACAATAGGCAATACTACATTAAACCCAGACACAGTCCGTCTCCAAACAGGTAGCAATGAGAGCCTCCTAACATTAAAAGAAATGCAACTCAGTAAACTATTATTCGAAGCCTACCCAAATGTTGTAGCTCGCCAAAAACTATTAAGTGCTATATGGGATGATGAAACCTTTGTGGAGGAAAACACATTAACTGTGAACATTGGTCGACTACGTAGAAAATTCGAAGCTATCCACTCTCAGCTTGAAATTAAAACCATTCGTGGTCTAGGTTATCAACTTGTGGAGGAAGGAAAATGAAGCTGTTTTTTAAAGATCATATGAGTATTATTATTCTTTATGGTATAAGCTTCCTACTTTTACCCTGGATGATTCAAGCATTGGATGATTTAACATCGCATTATTTTTATTTTATTTTTCTCGTTAGCTTTCTGTTTATCCTTTGGCTTGTAGGCCGTTATTACCGAAGAAGACAACTATATACACACTTAGAAAAAGATGATCTATCAAAGGACGACCTTCATCTGTATGAGCCCCAAGCTTCAATTGAACAAGCCTATAGTGAAAAACTAAGACAAATGCAATATTTACATTTAACGCAACAGCAACAATTAGAGGAGCAAGCGGAGGAAAAGCATCTCGTATTATCACATTTTGCACATCAAATGAAAACGCCGTTATCTGTCATTCAATTACTTACTCAATCAGCTTCCATCAAAACTTCTAATGAATTACAGCAATGGCAAACAATTAGTAAAGAATGTGATAAACTGACATTTACACTCAATCAACTATTAACGTATGAGCGTAGTTCAAATTTAGTAACTGATTTAAAAATTGAGCCTATTGTTTTAAAAGAGCTTGTAAAAGAAGTCGTGAATGATTTGAAAGATTATTTTATTACAAAAGAAGTTTTCCCAAAATTAACGCTGGCAGAAGATCCTCTGATTTACTCCGATCGTAAATGGTTAAAGGTTGTCCTTTATCAAGTACTAAATAATGCTGTCAAATACAGTGAAGTAGCAAGCACTATCCATATTTATTATGACAACGACATTTTGCACATAGATAACCGTGGTGAGACAATCCCTACTAGCGAAATTTCTCGTGTCTTTGATTTGTTTTATACGGGCAAAAAAGGACGAACAAATGGAGAGGCAACAGGCATAGGATTATTTTTAGTGAAAAAGGTTTTAACTATACTAGGCCATCCCTTCACATTGCAATCCTCATATGATCACACTATGTTTTCCATCAATTTCTCAAGCAGTCTTAAAAAATGAATATGACAACTTTGTCATATTCCCGTCATCAAACGAAATGGGTTATTGATCGCTCCTTTTTTATACTAAAGCTATCAAATCAATTTAAAGGAGTTGTTCCAAGTTGGGAAACACCATTCTTCAAGTGACCAATTTGCAGAAAGAATATATCGGGGAGATTACCTACAAGGCATTAAACGGCATTGACTTCCAGTTACAGCAACAGGAGTTTGTAGCGGTCATGGGGCCCTCCGGAAGTGGCAAAACAACATTTCTAAATAGTGTATCCACCATTGATCGCCCCACTGCTGGAGATATTGTTATTAATAATAGAAATCCTTATGTTTTAAATGATGAGGAACTTGCAAAATTTAGACGTTCTGAATTAGGCTTTGTTTTTCAGGATTTTAATCTTGTTCATACTTTAACGGTAAAGGAAAATATTTTATTGCCGCTAACATTAGATAGCATACCTAGCGCCAAAATGCGTCAACGTTTAAAGCATGTAGCGCAATTTCTTGGAATTGAGGAGCTTTTACCGAAACGCATTTATGAAATTTCAGGTGGGCAAAAGCAACGAGTAGCTATTGCTCGTGCTGTTATCCATGAACCAAGCTTGTTATTAGCAGATGAGCCTACAGGGAATCTGGACTCAAAAGCCGTCAATGATGTGATGGACTTATTCACCTCCATCAATCAGGAACTACAAACTGCCATTCTCATGGTGACACATGATCCTTACGTAGCAAGCTTTGCCAATCGTATTATATTCATCAAGGATGGCAAATTATATAATGAAATACATCGGGGCAACAATCGTAAGCAATTTTATCAAGAAATTATGGACACTCTTGCTTTTCTAGGTGGTGGGCAACATGACCTTTAACCACATTGTTATCCAAAATATTTTACGAGATAAATGGACATATGTGTCTTATTTTCTGAGCAGTATGTTTTCCATCATTATATTCTTTTTATTTTCTGTAATCGTCTTTCATCCCAGCTTAAAAAGCCTAGATCCTGACTCAACACTTGGCATTTCATTAATGCTTGCCAGTATGCTTGTTTATTTATTTTCATTTCTTTATATCACCTATTCGATCATGGCATTTTTACGCAAAAAGACCAAAACTCTTGCCATTTTCATGATTACAGGGGCTTCCATGAAACAAGTACGAAAGCTAATATTCCGCGAAAACCTATTCATTGGAATTATGGCGATTATTGCAGCAATCGTTCTCGGTCTTGTCATGACTCCCCTGTTCTTAATGGCTGCTAAAGTAGTGTTAAAAGCAGAAACATTTAGTATGTATATACCTCTACAAGCAATTGGTTTAACGATAGGGTTGTTTTTAATCTTATTTATAGTAATTTCCAAAGTCGTCACTAAATTTATTAATAAAGAAGCCTCCATACAGCTTTTAAAATCTGATACTGTTATCGAAAAATCAATTCGACCACATTATATTTTATTAGCTGCTAGCATTATGATGACCGCCATTTTAGCTTGTTTACTAAAGATTGAACATGCCATTGTAGAGTCTTTAAGTGTTCTTTATTATTTATTATTTTTCGTTAGCATTCTTAGTACGATTTATTTAGTCATTGCTCAAGGCTTACGTCTATTTCTGAAAATATTTGAGAAGTCTCCTGCTTACCTTCGCAAAACAAATATGCTTCTAGCGTCAAATTTAAATGCAAAAATGAAATCTCATGCAAATATGCTATTTCTAATTACCATATTGTTAAGTGGCGTATTTCTATGTACAAGCATTTTGTTTAGCTCTTATTACAATGTTCAAAAAGATAGTGAAGGAAATTATCCGTATAGCTTTCAATATATTGCGGACCCAAAAGCTGAAGACAGTTTAATAAAGGAGGATTTAGACAATCTTGAAACGAAGCTAGCAACAGTAAAAACGAACAAGTATTTTATTGAATTTAAATCAGATGAGAATCTACGCCTTGGCTATATGTCATTATCTGATTACAGCCTGCTACAGCAAAAGGAAAACAGCCTTAATGAAAATGAATTTATCGCCGTTGCTGGGAATCATGGTATAGCACCGATAACCAACAATGCTAGTGACCGTTATATAAAATCATTCAAACTCGCTGAAATTAACGAAAAGAACCTACTATCTACAGGGTTCCAGGAAACTTACTTTATTGTGCCAGATTCTATTTATCAGTCGATTGACTACCCTGTTTATAAAACCTATATTTATGAATTAGACAATTGGACAGCACATACCGAATTGGCAAAGACCATTACTGAAGACATACCATCCTTACCTGGTGAACGTTACGTTACATCCAAAATCAACTTATATGATACAGAAATGTTTGTTAAAAGCGTTATGTTCTTCATTGGCTCTATGTTAAGTTTAATTTTCTTAAGTGCAGCCATGAGTATACTTTACTTCTATTTACAAACAACATTGTTACAGGAAAAAGAAAAATATATGGGCATTCGTAAGCTAGGACTGTCTAAAAAAGAATTATCCTCCGTAATTGCTAAGGAATTGGCCATTCTTATATTTGTACCCTTCACAATAGCAATTTTGCTATTACTCACTATTTTATTAGCTATGCGTACAATGGTCTCTACAGCATTTTTACAAGTTTCCATTGCCAGTTCTTGTTGTTTCTTTGTACTGTTCCTCATCAGTTATTTATGGATACGAAAAAGCTATTTCAAACGTTTAGTGAACTAAAAAAATCGCACTCCTCGGGGTGCGATTTTTCAATAATAAAAGACTCGTTACCAAACAATTGGCTTTGCCACCATTAGCCATAACATAATGAGCAATAGCAAAATGTACATCCACGTCTTGCGCTGTAATAGAGCAACAAATCGTTGGTGATTATAAGCTGGTGTATTAAAAGTCCGTAATGTTGGTTTAAACGCTCTAGCTAAAAATACAATGGATGCAAGCATCACGAGGAAAGTGAGAACAATCCACGAAGTACTCCAATGGTAACCGGCATGCCACATTAGTAAAATACCTGAAACTACAAGTACATGTCCTGAATGTTTGACAATGGCTATAGCCCCTTTAAAAGATTCTATATATGGTGGCATTTCACCATTTGAAGCTGTACGCATTTTTTTTACAATCGTTAACACAACGAACAATGGCCCAATCGAAAGAACTGCACTTAAAATATGTATATAAAGAAGAAGCGTATAAATGGAAAACATGATGTGTACTCCCCTTTTCATCAGTCCCCTACATTATAGCATTCAACCTTCTTCTGCTTATTCGGTAATTGTGAACCCTTTGTAAACACAAATTGAATCATTGTTAAATTGTTTGAAAATCTCACAAAGAGGGTATTGTTTATAGTAACATGCACTTATAGAACAAAAGGAGTGATTTTTATAGGAATTCATCAATTTTTTACAAGCCTCAATGATTTAGAACGAATTATTCGTTGCCCTGGGCGATTCAAATTTGAAGAACATAATGTGGCAGCCCATTCCTGGAAAGTATCACAATATGCGATGTTCTTCGCGACATTAGAAGAAATGAATGGCGAAAGGATTGATTGGAAGTCTTTATATGAAAAAACAATTAATCATGACTTTGCTGAAGTTTTTATTGGTGACATTAAAACCCCAGTAAAACATGCTAGTCCCGAGCTCAAGCAAATGCTAGCGCATGTGGAAGAAAAGATGATGGAAAAGTTTATTAGCAATGAAATCCCAGAAGAATTCCAGGCCATTTTCTTTGAACGCATGAAAGAAGGCAAGGATAATACGATAGAAGGACGTTTACTTGAATTTGCAGATAAGCTGGACCAATTTTACGAAGCTTTTGCAGAATTAAAGCGTGGCAATACTGATAAAGAATTCGTCTATATGTATCAAAATGCCTTATCTAAGCTTTTAGCCATTCCACTTGAAGCAACTGTCCATTATTTTCGCACTGAAATATTAAAAGACGCCGTACAGGAGAAAACCCATATTGATATTCAAGCATTAACAAATGAAGTACTAACAGCCAAATAGTCAGGTGCATGTACAAGTTTTCCGAATGAAAAGTTCAGGAAGGCTTTTTTTATTTCCTCTAAAAAAATCGTATAATGAAAGGTGATTGAATGGAGGGAGAGTTTTGTCAGAAGATTGCCCAATTGTAGAAGATTTATTACCGTTATATAAGAAACAAATGCTTCAAGTACCAACATTAATATATGTAGAGCAGCATTTAGCAAGTTGTTCGCACTGCCAGCAGCTCTTTAGCTCAAAACCAATTCAAAAAGAATACATACCGATGAAACAAACGTTATCTTTTTTTCATCTTATATTTATTGTACTTTCTTTCATGTTTGCCATTAATTCATCGTTACTTGGCAATCAAATGGGCTTTGTCATTTCGTATGCTATTTTCGGTTGTCTGTCTTACCTTTTTTATAAAAACATTTGGATTGTTTTTATCATTAGCTCTGTGCCTGTATTTGTTTGGGCGATTATCGACAACCTTACTAATGAGCTCTATATTACCACCTACTCCTTTACAGAATTTGGGGCACTTTTGATGGGAGCAGGCTATATCGCTCTCTTACATACGATTTTTGCCTTAGTAGGTGCGGCCTTTGCCATTTTATTACGCAGAATTTTTAAAATAAATACTAATACAAAAAAGCGCCGAAACATAAACTAATGTTTAGACGCTTTTTCACTGTACTATGCTTTTTTCACAAATTCTGACTTTAATTTCATAGCACCAAAGCCATCAATTTTACAGTCAATATTATGATCCCCTTCTACAAGGCGAATGCTTTTTACCTTCGTTCCTATTTTTAAAGTGGAAGAACTCCCCTTTACCTTTAGGTCCTTAATAACCGTAACTGAATCACCATCAGCTAACAGATTACCATTTGCATCTTTGACAATAAGTTCATCTGTTTCTGATTCCGTTGCGTCCATGCTCCACTCATGCGCACATTCAGGACATACATAATTCGTTCCATCCTCATATGTGTATTCAGAATTACATTTTGGACAATTTGGATAAGCTGACATTTCTGCTTCCTCCCTTTACTTTTTTACTAGATAAATCCTCTATATGTTCCTATCTTTACATAGTCGTCCATAATAAGCAAAGGTTGTTCGTATTTTTTGTTCGTACTTGTGAAAATAATATGAAGCTCCAGTTCATTTCTAAAGGCAGTTGTCGCTACGTATTGCATAATTTGGAACACCTGCCCATTGACTTATTTCAAGCAATCATCTTACTTGCATGTTTGTCGATCATGCTTTAATATATCCATAAAGGCTGCATTGTTCGTATAATATTAAGTTTTAACCTTTAAGCTGTAAAAGGGAGTTTTATTATTGGAGTTGGAATGACGGGCCTCACACTACGGTGCATGAGGATAAGCAGGAAAACTTCTGCGAACACCCACTTTGAGGAGTGGTGGTTTAAAACTTTCTATAATAACTACGGCATACGCGGCTTTTTATATTACATTTACTTTTACAGCACCTTAGCCAATATGGTTAAGGTGCTTTTTTATTTATGAAAAATGCATTCTAAATCCCCCATACGTATTTGCTCTACTCACCTCCTATATCTTCAATTTTAAATATCCTATTTCTAATAAATTCCTTAAAAAGCCACGTTCATCTAACGTTTTAAATCCTAGTTTTAAAAAGTACATACAACCTTCTCATATTTTGTATAATTCCCATCCATTTTGCGCATATATGGAGTAACAAGGGAGGTAATGATATTGAAAAAGTTAATGTATGTAATGGTATTTGCTTCACTGCTACTAACAGCTTGCGGAAAGAGTGACGATCCAAAAGAGGTCGCAGTAGATCAAAACACTTCCGTTGAAGATATTGTCGGAGCAATTGTTAAAAATGAGTTTACGGTTGAAGAATCCAAAGGTGTTGTCACAATATCAATACAGGATACGGATGTGACAGAAGGTTCGAAAAGTCAGATGCTGAAGGACTCCACTAAAATTTTTGCTGATTTGTCGAAGCTGAAAGATGTAAAGACACCTGCTGTTACTTGGTATGCTCCACTTACTGAACCAGATGGAGATAAAACTATGACCGAAGTATTGAATATTTATTTTAGTGAAGAGGATTATCATAAAGTAGATTGGGCCAATTATTTACAGGTTGATATCGAGTCAACCGCAACGAATTATCATGAAAGTGAAGCTTTAGAGGATTAATTTTATCGAAACAAAAGATACCCCTACACGTATGGAGGGGTATCTTTTTTGTTCATTTCATATACAGGCTAAGTCCCTCCGCTAACAGAGACTGTTTTATTTTGTAGTGGGTTGCTTGCCAAGTTCCTTTACCACCCTGCAAAATTATAAACTGCGGTGATTCGTGCTTTACCTGTAGATCACATTCTATGGCGTTGGAAACATCACGTTCCTTTTGGACAATGACTACATATTTAGGTAATTCTGTCGCTAATGCTTTGAACTCTTTTAAAGCTGAAATGCTACTTATACATGTCAGACTAAATTTTAAGACAAGACATGGCATTTCGTGAGATTGTTCTAACACTTTTCTCCAACTATCCAAAGTTTTAATTCGTTGCATATATAAATACCCCCCTTATAAATTATATACTATGCAGGGTATTTATTCAGACAAAAAAAACACGAGACTACCATTATAGCTCGTGCATTCCTTTTTCTTTTTAAATGCCCTCTGTATTCATTAATACAAGGCGCCAGCCATCAGGGTCCTCAATAGTAATACCCTTCTGCATCCAATATGGATTTTCAGGCTCTACCTCCGGGTACCCCATTCGTGATAAGCGTTTAGCAATGCTATGAATGGTTTCTTTATTTGGAATATAGAGCACTAACAGATTGTCCTTACTTGGAGCAGGACAAGGGCTCCCTTCAACATGTTCTGTAAATTCCAAATGATAGTGTGCATTTGGAAGACCAATCATTATTCCTGTATAGCCACGATGCCCTGAAAAAGAACCAATTTTCTTTAATCCTATGCCATCACAATAAAATCGTTCAATTTCTTCTAATTGATCTGTTGGCCTTGCTACTCTTACCTGTGCAACTGCTAGTTCATTTGTCCATTGTTGGTCCATCCGAAATTCTCCCTTTTTAAACGAGTATAGGATGATACAACCAAGTTGAAAACAGTCCTAAGTCTGAAATTATTGTGCTAAAGCTACATGAAACGAAGCCGCAGTCTTTGCTTTTACTTCCTCTAAAGTAACGCCTTCTGCTAATTCAATAAGCTGCATCCCATCTTTAGTAAAATCAAATACAGCTAAGTCTGTAATTAACCGGTGGACAACACCTTTACCTGTTAATGGGAGTTCACATTGTTTTTTAATTTTGGATTTACCGTTTTTATTAACATGCTCCATAACGACGATGACTCTTTTTGCTCCTACTACAAGGTCCATGGCGCCCCCCATTCCTTTGACCATTTTCCCTGGAATCATCCAATTTGCCAGATCTCCGTTCTCTGAAACTTCCATACCGCCTAAAATAGCAAGGTCAATATGACCACCGCGAATCATAGCAAATGATTCTGCACTATCAAAAAATGAGGCACCCGGCATAGCTGTTACAGTTTCTTTCCCAGCATTAATTAAATCGGGATCTACGTCATCTACAACTGGATAGGGGCCGATGCCAAGCAATCCGTTCTCTGATTGTAAAAGTACTTCATAATCGGCTGGAATAGCATTGGCAACTAAAGTTGGAATGCCAATACCTAAATTTACATTCATGCCATTTTGAATTTCTTTTACTGCTCTATTTACGATTCTTTGTCTTGTATCAGCCATCACGCTTCCCCCTTTTTCACTGTCAAACGCTCAATACGTTTCTCATAATTTTCCCCCAATAAAACACGTTGAACGAAAACTCCTGGTGTATGGATATGATCTGGGTCTAACTCGCCAACTTCTACAATTTCTTCAACTTCAGCAATGGTAATTTTACCTGCCATCGCAGCTAGCGGATTAAAGTTACGTGATGTTTTTCTGTACACTAAATTACCTAGCTTATCTGCTTTCCATGCTTTAACTAGAGCAAAATCAGCAGTAATTCCATTTTCTAATATATAGTCTTTCCCATCAAAAACCTTTACTTCTTTTCCTTCAGCAATGGGCGTACCAACTCCAGTAGCTGTATAAAACCCTGGAATCCCTGCTCCTCCTGCACGTAGGCGCTCAGCAAGTGTTCCTTGAGGTGTTAACTCTACCTCTAACTCACCACTTAAAAATTGTTGCTCAAAAATTTTATTCTCACCGACATAAGAGGCAACCATTTTTTTTATTTGCTTATTCGCTAATAGTAAGCCTAAGCCCCAATCATCTACACCGCAGTTATTACTGACTACTGTTAAATCCTTGGTGCCCTTTTGCACTAAAGCTGCAATAGCCTTTTCTGGTATACCGCATAGACCAAAGCCTCCTACTGCTATCATATCTCCATCCTTAATATCAGCAACCGCTTCTTCAAATGAACCCCACACTTTCCCATCCTCCATCTCGAAACCCCCTAAAATTGCTCGTTTATTAAGAAAAATTCTACCTTATTAACATTTTACAAGTAAAGGAATTAATTAGAATACCACTTATTCCAAAATAGAATAAATCGCTATATTTCTCACTTACGTATCGTATTAAGTAACTGTTTTAAGGCATACGATTGATATGTATTTTTTTTGGTGATAATCCCCAAACGCCAAGGCATGTCAAAATTTGCTAAGGGAATCATTTTGACATTAGTATTTGTTTGCTTAGCAGCAATAGAATATGGCAGTAATGTTATCCCTAAATTTGATGATACCAGTTCAACTATCAAATCCCACTGTGAACTTTTATAGCCTATATCTGGTGAAAATCCAACACTTTCACATGATTTAATCACATAATCATGTAAAGCGAACTCCTCAGCAAAAATAATAAAGGTTTCATTTTTTAAATCCTGCAATTGTATTTCGTTAAACTTAGCTAATGGGTGTAATTCATTTATAAATACATAAAATTGATCTTCTACAAATGGCTGAACCGAAAACTTCCTTTCATCCGTCGGTAATACGACAATCCCCATATCAACATCACCGTTTTCTACTAACGTACCAACCGTTTTTGCACCTCGTTCAACAAGCTCCAAATGCACGTCAGGATATTGTTGGTGAAATTCCCTAGCCATTTTAGGAAAAAATAATGTCCCAATTAAAGGTGGAATCCCTAGCTTGATGGAGCCTGTCTTTATATTTAATAAATCATCTAGTAAAATGTGCAGGTCTTGAACGGATCGCATGATTTTTTGCCCCTGTTTAAAGACAATACTGCCTGCATCTGTTAGCTCGACATTGCGTGTAGATCTATTCAATAATTCTACATGCAATGTATCTTCTAATTTTTTTATGCTTTTACTTAATGTAGGCTGAGATACAAATGATTCATTCGCAGCCTTCGTAAAGCTTCCATGCTCGACAACAGACATAAATGCTTTTAAATCTCGTAATTCCATAAATATCTTCCCCATTTTTTCTTTTTGATGAAAGCCTCAGCAAAATTCTCTTATAATAATTAATTCTTCTTCATCTATGGTAATCCTTCTAGAAAAAATAAGTGCCCTAAAACTACAACTGTCATTCAGAAGATATTCCTTTATTTTTCACACACCTCTTCAACAAGAAAATACACCACCTATCATTAGATTTTTACATCTAAATATAGTGGTGTATTGAATATTAGTGGGCCTTTTCCAATGCTAATTTAATGCCGAAACCAATTAACACCGCACCCGTCAAACCTTCGATTACTGCCTTAGTAGTTGGCCTTTTCATAAATGCACTAATGCGATCTAATAGATAGACATACAATACAAACCATAACATCGTTAAAGCTGTATATATTAATCCCATGATTAAAAACGGTAGGAATGTTCCACTCGTTCCATCCACAAATTGAGGAAGAAATGTTAGGAAAAATACAGCCACCTTCGGATTCGTCACATTAGTGAGGAACCCTTGCTTAAAGCATGATTCATGTGAATACTTATGATCCATATTAGCTTCATTCTGCACTTCGGGTGATTGAGAGCGAATTGTCCGTAAGGTCCACAATGTTTTAATACCTAAATAACATAAGTAAACTGCACCAATATACTTTAATGCAGCAAACACATAAGCTGATTTCACAATGATAGCGGAAAGCCCAATGACAGCTGCGCACGTATGAATCAATAAACCACCGCAAGACCCTAAAATAGTCTGCAAGCCTCCTTTTCTACTTACAGTCAGGGTATTTTTTGTCGCGATAGCTGTATCTGGACCAGGTAAAATTATGAGTAAAATGCACATAACTAAGAAAACAGAGATGTTCACCATTTTGCTCCCCTACTTTCTGTCAGAAAATTATAAAAATAATTGTAGCATATGTCCTTCCTTACAGAAAGATACTAATTTTTTTTCTTTTGACATTGACATACAACCAATAGGTGTTATATATTCATAACACCTATTGGTTACATTTTATCTATAAAGGAGATTGACACATGAGCGGAAAATTACCCGATATTGTTAAAACAATTACACTTAATGCACCTATAGAAAAGGTGTGGGATACGGTAGCAACTGCAGAAAAAATTGCTTCTTGGTTTATGCCCAATGATTTTCAACCTATTGAGGGACTTGAATTTACGATTCAATCGCCGTTTGGTCCATCACCCTGTAAAGTTGAGCGTGTAGATGCGCCACATTTTCTAAGATTTTCTTGGGATGAGGATGGTTGGTTCGTTACTTTTGAGCTAAAAGAAGTCGGAGAACAAACAGAATTTACTTTAACACATGGTGGCTGGAAGGAAGCTTCACATATTATTCCTAAAGCTAACGCTGCTACTGAAGCCATTCGCACAAAAATGGATGGCGGCTGGACAATGATCATCCACCATAAATTAAAAGAAATTGCAGAAGCCTAATGATCAAAGAAGCAATTAAATATGACGTTTTTCAGGCAATTGCAGATCCTACAAGAAGAAATGTTTTAAAGCTACTTGCATCTAGTAATAGACCTATCTCTAATATTTCAGAGCATTTTGCGATTAGTCGAACAGCTGTCGTAAAGCACTTGAAAATATTAGAACAGGCAGAGCTTGTCTCTGCTCAAAAAAAGGGTCGCGAAAAGATATACACTTTGCATAGTGAGCGTTTAAAGGAAATTGAGGATTGGCTCCAATACTTTCATTTATTTTGGGACAATAAATTGGCGCAGCTACAAAGCCTGGTGGAAGACAATTAAAAAATGGAGCTGTCTTATTAGGGACAGCTCCTCATTTAAAAGAGATAAAATAATCCTCCATTAATAATGTCAATTTTAATTTTAGATTCGTATTGCTCCTCTAATGCTTTTCTTTCAATTTCGTAACATTCCGGTTTATCCTCTACATCCTCATAAAAATAATCCAATACTCGTTGATCACGTTGCCATCTCTTTTGCGCTTCAATGGCCCACGAATGATCATCCTTTTCAATAATGGATTCCACTGCTGCATTTAATCTTTCAAGAGCACGTGCTGGTTTAATTATATATTGAACATGAAAAACATTCTCTGCTGGTTCGGTGTCAAAATCTGAGGCATAAATCGTTTCATGAAAATCCTCCTTGATAACACCAGTTAATAAATTAATACCAAATGAATACATCATTTCTTTTGTCCGATCACAGCAATAGGAAACTTTAAAATTAACACCTAGCCATGGAGTAAGGATAACCTGCCCCATTGCATGATCCACTTTTTCAAATAATTGGACATAGGCACCTAGTTCTCCTGTCGCATGAAAAAGCTGATTTAACCGTGGTGAGCCATAATGAATAACTTCACCAAACAAGTTACCGGCCATAGCTGTCTGATCTGTAATAAAGGTCACTTGAGCCGGGTTTGGTTCACTATTAGTAGCCTCTATATATTGCCAATAAAATGGTCTATTCATAATTCTTTTATCAATATCTACTGTCAACTGCACAGTCAAAGAATGATCCTCTTCCCCTAAAATAGGGCATTCATTTTCGGCGAAAAATCCCTTTAAATACTCATGAACTTGCTGCGGATACATAGTTTCCCTCCTTACCTCATACTGATTTTTTTAAGTTTGTTAAAATGGCATCTAAATCACCTACCACTTTTTCAAACACATCGATTTTGGTATGAAGTAATTCTAAGATTTTTTCTTCAATGGTATTTTCAATAGCAAGATTATATATGTGAACATCATGCTCCTGCCCTAAACGGTGGACACGACCAATGCGTTGCTCTAGCTTCATAGGATTCCATGGTAAATCATAATTGATGACATGATGACAAAATTGAAGATTTATTCCCTCTCCACCAGCCTCTGTGGCAATGAGTACTTGTGCTCTTTCTTTGAATAAATGCTTCATATAATCTCGTTTACTTTTATTAAATTTACCGTTAAACAATACACTCGTAATACCTTTGGAATGTAAATACCATTGTAAGTAGATTTGAGTTGCACGATATTCTGTAAAAATAATAACCTTATCCTTCGCCTGTTCAATAATCTCAATCGTCTTTTCTGCTTTAGAATTCACTTCTAAGGCCATTAGATTGGCTAAAATGTCTTCCATTTCTTGCGATTGTCCATGCTCCTTCAGCATATTTGTTAATGTTAATGCTGTAGCTTCCTTGCTACTACACATTTCCTTCTGCAAAGTAATTAATGCAAAAGATCCTTTGTTTTCGAGAGAGCCAAGGAGATCGTAAACTTCTCTTTCTTCTTCCGTAAATGTAATCGGCACAATTTGAACGCAACGATTAGTCCATTCAATACCTGTATCTTCTCTTCGATTTCTCACCATCACCTGATTGACCAATTCCTTCAAATAATCATCATGTTCTAGATGATGCTTACTGGCTGAAAAGGCCGATTGGAAGGTATCATAGTTCCCCAGATGTCCTGGTTTTAATAAGGAAATTAAATAATATAATTCGAAAACATCATTTTGTATAGGAGTGGCAGTTAATAATAAGCAAAACTTTTTCTTTAATCCTTGGACGAACTCATAAATTTGTGTTTTATTATTTTTTAATTTATGGGCCTCATCAATAATAATCATATCGTAATCCTGCTCATAAATACGTTCCCTATGAGGGCTCTTCTTCGCCGTATCCATACTCATGATAATGACGTCATAGCGCTCTATTGGACAATTTTTTTTATAAGCGACAGCAGGTATATGAAATTTTAAATTTAACTCTTCAATCCATTGATTAATAAGAGAAGCTGGCGCCAATATTAACGCTTTTTTCACAAGGCCTCTTAACAGGTATTCCTTTAAAATCAAACCCGCTTCAATTGTTTTACCAAGACCTACTTCATCTGCTAAAATGGCTTTTCCATTCATGCGTTCAATGACTGTTTGAGCTGCTTCTAGCTGATGTGCAAGAGGTTTTAAATTTGGTAAATACTTTGTAGCTTGTAGACCTGTGAAGTCAGGGATTAATTTCATTTTTACAATATCATAATTCATCTTATATAATGTCCAGCTATGCCATTGTTCAAGATCATTGACGCGATTGATAAAGCCTTCTTCCCATTCTGACGACCTCTCTATTTTCATGATCATCACCCCACCATGTCAGTATTTTTCCTTAGGTTGTCCAAAAAAGAGAAAGCTATGTTCGTTCTATACAAAAAACACCCAATGAATGTAATATTTTCATCGAGTGTTTGTTAATTCATCTGTTTGCGGAAAATACTAGGTGATAAACCTGTCACCTTTTTAAATACACGACTAAAATAAAAATAATCTGTATAACCTACTCGATCAGCTATTTCCTTTATAGAAAAATCAGATGACCTTAATAGCATTTTCGATTTTTGTATACGTAAATCAGTTAAATAAACAAGAGGACTGACACCCATTCTTTTTTCAAATACATAGCACAATTTTCTACGGTCCAAATTATATTCATTAGCTATATCATTCACAGTAATATTCTTTGTAAAGTTTTCTTGTATATACGTCAAAATGGAAGCTATGTTTTGATAGTCTTTCACCTTCATCAATAAAATTATTTCCTCTAAAATATTTAAAAAAAGTACTTTAGATTGAAGAAATGATAAATGACTACCCTTTTGATTTGTTTCGATTAATTGCTGCACTAGGTTCATTAATTTCATATGCTCTACTACCTGTAAAGGAAAATGACTATTAAAAAGTGGAAATTTAGGCTGTTCTCCATCAGAAAGGTGAAAGTAAATCACTACATATTCTAATTTGGCTCCATTTGCAGCCATGAATTGAATCGGAAAATTCGGACCAACATGGAGGATCCGTCCTTTTTTTATACGATAATTAGTGCCTTCTATTTTTACGTCACCTATCCCATTGATTGGGAAGATTAGTCTAGCTACATTTTCCATTGACCTGTCAGTTTCAGCAACCATTTCTGAAGAAATTTGTTCAGTAGTGACAGACGTAAATGTTAAAGGTGCCATTGTATAGAATTCTATAATTTCTTGTGTATTTATACTGAATAGCTCCCTTCCTATAACATGTTTTAAAACAACAAGAAAGGAACACCTAAAATGCATGAGTGCTCCTAAGATTGATTATTTTAAGCTTTCCTGTAATAGCTTGCGATTACGTTGTTTGAAAATATCATTATGGGAGGATACAATACCGCCATTAGAAGCATCTGGCTGAATATACTTCTTCGCACTATTAACTGCATGCAATGCATCATGAAAAGCTGCTGCAATTAAATGGATTTTGCCATCATGGTGCAAAATATCTCCTGCCGCATAAAGTCCCGGAATAGATGATTCACTATTTATAGTACCAGCAATGAAATAATCGTTTTTACGTTCAATTGCTAATGGACTATTATCTAATAGTTCCTTATCACGTACATAACCATGACTGATGACAACTTCATCGATAGGAATTTCCGTTACAGTACCAGTTTCATGATTCGTTAAAGCAATTGCTTTAATCATTCCTTCTTGATCATCTGCCATTAATTTTGTAATTTCAGAATTATAATGGCATTCAATGGCACTATTCGTAAGCTCCGTAATTTGAGCCTCATGTGCAGACAATTGATCTTTTCGATACGTTAAATAGACCTTTGACGCCACTTCCATTAACTCTAGTGCCCAATCTACAGCTGTATTACCGCCACCAGAAATAATGACCGCTTTATTTTTAAATTTTTCATAGGATTTGATAGTATAATTTAAATTAGATACCTCAAATCGTTCAGCTCCCTCAATCTCTATTTTTTGAGGATTAAGGATGCCTCCACCAATAGCAACTATGACCGTTCTTGAATAATGAATATTCCCAGACTCGGCTGTAATAACAAAAATGCCCTCTTCGTTTTTAGCAATTGATAATACCTTTTCATCTGTATAAATAGAGGGATTAAATGTTAAGGCTTGCTCTACTAACTGCTTAATGAGTTGGCCACCTGAAATCGGCGTAACGCCCCCAATGTCCCAAATCATTTTCTCTGGGTAAACGTGGATTTTTCCCCCTAGCTGCGGCTGTGATTCAATTAGCTTCGTCTTCATTTCACGTAAGCCACAATAAAAGCTAGAATATAATCCTGCTGGTCCTCCACCAATGATCGTTACATCATACAATTCTTGTTCAAACAATACTTAACACACCTTTCATTTATTTTATTTCCTATCTCAACAATTGGGCTGCGGCATCAGCTGAACTACAACCATTACTGTATACTTTTTATCTTATAAAAATGCTTATTATTTCCTTCCTCCCCTATTATACGATAATGATAATCATTATCAAGTAAAACTTCCCCTTTTCAAAGCTATTTTGTCAATTCTTTCTATTCTTTAAACTACTTTTATATCGTAATTCCATCGACCATGCACTCTCGAACTAACATTAATTAGGAATTTTGATATGTATGAATTATAAAAAATAGCTACCCTAGCAGCAGACTGCTCCTTAGCTATACGGTGTGATTTGCTCCAATAAGAGATAGAGCTAAATGCTACAACATTCTTTTATGAATGATTGTCAAACGACGCTTTGGAGACCATATACATCTACTAGTAAAGGAATCAGTTAAAGGTTTCGTATTTTTCAGTTTTCCATATAATAGAAAATACATTTCGTTTCTTTATTCTTTCATCTCCTTTGCAGCAAATTTATAAATGTTTATAGCATTATATTCATCTCTTATTATACATTCTTTGTAAATATTTTCTATTTTAAATAAATTATAGATTGTAAAATATTGATAAATATGATTAACTTTTGTTAAGAAAATAATAGAAATACAAAATTATATAAAAACATGTATTTGAAAGGGTGTTATCAATGTTTAGCAAGAAAATTAAATTTATAGTAATTTTCTTTAGTCTCTTACTTTTAACTGGTTGTGAAGGTGAGACATTTATATTATATGGAGAAAGTGAAAATTGGGCCTTACATTATGAAGTTGAGAAATCTGCTGACTGTCAACCAACAAGTGGGTATATTAAGTTTATAGGAAATCAACCTATTCCAGAAAAAGTAGAGTATGCCATTAGTAATTCATCAGGAGATGTGCCAATAGAGGAGAATGGAACTTTCACGTTGCCGAACGGATGTACAAACGCTACAGAAGATTCGAAGATTGAAGCGGTAATTAAATGGGATAATCAATCAGAAACTATACCCTTAACTAATAAATCCAAATAAATAACCATTGTGTTAGAGTTTAGGTACTTTATTACTTTAAAAATTAATCTATATTGACAATGTTGCATCATTATTATTTGTAACATCTTTCAATATGGATTTTATTTTATATGTGTAAAAGAAAGAAACTCATTCGTAAAATTCATTATCAAATTATGGATTAAAATTTGTTAAGTTGATTCTGAATAAAATGAAATGCTGATATTAAGTAACGAGGCTTTAGTTGAATAATGATCTTCAACAATCAGGCGCGCTAGTTGAATAAGAAATTAAATAAAGGACCACACATATTAGACATATCTAAATTTGTGTGGTCCTTTTCTATAAACTAATCGAACAGCTTTTTATTATTCTCACATAAAACATAATCCATAAATTACTAAAATATACGTAAACGTTAGTTTTTGATACACTATTGGAAAAAGCCAAAAGGGGTCGTCATGAAAAGAAAAATTTTTATTTTACATGAAATATATGGCATTAATCAATTTATCAAAGAACAAGCCCAATCTTACCTTGACGAGTATACCTCCGTTTGCTGTGTTTCGCTTTATCCAGAAGGAAAATCCTTTTCATACAAACAGGAACAACAAGCTTATGATTATTTCTTACATACAGTCGGCTTTGACGCACCTCTTGAGATGTTATCCAAAAAACTACTAGAGGCATGTGAAAAGTATGATGAGGTAGTGCTAATTGGATATAGTGTAGGTGCCACATTAGCCTGGAGATTATCAACGCTCCCCTTACATCGAGTTATTTGTGTTTATGGCTCACGAATACGCCAATTCTTAGATGTCCAACCATCATGTCCAACTTTGATCATTTTACCTAGCTATGAAAGTAGCTTTGATGTGAATGCAATAAAACAGGAACTCGGACATAAATTCAATGTTCAGACAGAGCAATATCAAGGACATCACGGTTTTATGGATACTTATAATTCCAATTTTTGTCCAGCTAGCTACTTGCAAGCACACGCAAACATCTTAAACTTTTTACGAGTAGAACAACATTAGGAGGAACAAACAATGGAACAACATCTAGATATTTTGGTTGACCCATATATTGAGGGAGGTAATGTGATTTATCCGAGTTTTCCTATTTCCTTACAACCCGGCATGATTATCGGCATCTACACGGATGTTTCTAAAATACATACTTTAACGCAATGGTTTATGAAACGAGACCATACATTTACATATTTTCGCGAAAGTGCACTCTATGAACGCCTTACTGTTCGTGAGCATATACGTTTTTATTTAAAATTATTTAAACGCCCAACTAATGAGGTTGAGGATTTATTAAAGCTATTTAGCTTAACTGATCAAAGAAACATTCGAATTAGTAAGCTTTCTACTAGTGAAAAACAGCGATTAAAGTTATCGGGTACATATCTTCAGGAGGTGTCTCTTCTTGTATTAGAAGAACCCTTTCAAAATATCGATGAGTTTTCTAAGCAAAATGTCCAACAAATACTAAAAACACTCACTGAAAGGCAAAAAAGCATCATTTTACTTTCTAATAATCTAGAAGACTTAATGATTGCAAGTACTGCTATACATAGATTAGATGGGGCCGGCTTACATACCTTGGATGTTAAAGAGGCAGAATTAGAGCAAACACCTCCCCAACTTGAAAATTCACCGATTCGCATTGATAAAATTCCAACAAAGAAAAATGAAAAGATAATTTTATTCAATCCACCAGAAATTGATTATATTGAAAGTGTGGAAGGTATCGTTTCTGTTAATGTTGCAGGTGAAGCCTATCCATGTACACTATCACTGAATGAGCTAGAGCAAAAACTGACACCATTCGGTTTTTTCAGAAGCCACCGTTCATACATTGTTAACCTACAAAAGGTTCGAGAAATCATTACATGGACACGCAATAGCTATAGCCTTGCACTCAACAGTACTGATAAAACTGTTGTGCCTTTGTCGAAAAATAAACTAGCAGATTTAAAGGAAATACTCGGAATTTAGTAGATTTCCCAGGAAATAAACGACTCTTGTCACCTTCTATATTGTTTCGTTGATGGTCTTTTTTCCGCCTCTCATCTAATTTTTGCTGTGAACCTTTCACTTGTTGTTTATAGTTTAGACATCAACAACAAACAGGAGGCTTACACATGAACGCAGTAATTGATGTACAGAATTTAAAAAAAACCTTTAATAAAGAAACCGCACTACAAGATGTTTCCTTTACTATACAAAAAGGAGAAATATTTGGTTTCCTTGGTCCGAGCGGCTCTGGAAAAACAACTACTATTAAAATATTGACTGCGCAAACTGAAAAAACTGCTGGAAATGTTCTTTTATTTGGACAGCCAGCAGCTGGCATGAAACAAAGTCAAAATCGTAAACGTTTTGGTATATTAACAGATAATAGCGGTTTGTATACTAGGTTATCTATTGAAGAGAATTTATTACTCTATAGTAAGTTATATGAGCTGTCAGTCACTGCAGTTAAAGAAGCTCTTGATTTTGTGAACTTATATGCTGATCGCAAAAAGAAGATTAGTCAGCTATCAAAGGGAATGATTCAGCGGGTTACACTGGCTAGAGCTATTATGCATAAGCCCGAATTATTATTTTTAGATGAGCCTACTTCTGCCCTTGATCCTGTAAATACAGAACATATATATAATGGTTTACGAAAACTGAATGCCATGGGGACAACGATATTTTTAACAACACATGACATGAGCGAAGCCGAAATACTTTGTGACCGAGTTGCTTTTCTGCATAAAGGGGAAATTCGAGCAATTGGTGCTCCAAGCGACTTGAAGCAGGAATTTGGCACCGATTCTATGACTGTTGAACTTACAGATGGTACACAAGAAGTTATTCAAAACGGCGCTCAAGATGCCGAAAAGCTGTATCAATGGATGCAAGCCAACGTCGTTACTCGAATCCATACAAATGAACCAACATTAGGCGATATTTTTATGCAAATAACAGGGAGTGATTTAGTATGAATATTTCAATGACAAGAATTCAAGCTATATTAATGAAAGATTATAAGGAATTTTCACGTAATTATGCTGTATCTTCGATGGTACTCTTGCCAATAATTTTGGCATTTTTATATAACCAATCAGGTGCATCCTCTATCAACGCTTATCTCTTACCTATTAATATGACGTTTTCAATGGTTACGGCTTATATACAATGCTGTTTAATTGCGGAGGAGAAGGAGAAAAACACATTACGCAGCCTGATGCTCTCCCCTGCCTCACTAGGAGATATATTAATTGGTAAAAGCTTATTTGTTCTTATCGTAACGATGATCGTGGTAGCTATGTCTATTTTTATTGTCGGATATAAACCATCTAACCTACTTATTTTAGCGATTTCATTAATACTTTCTACTGTATTTTATATTGCACTTGGAACGATTTGTGGATTATTTTCTAAGTCTATTATGGAAGGTTCCATCATTGTTTTACCGGTTATCATAATTTTCTCCTTTGGCTCAATTGCCCTAAATTTTGCTTCTACTTATCCAATCCTAAAGATTACAGAATGGTTACCAAGCTCACAATTATTACTGTTAGCAGAAGCATTAGAAGGTAAATATTCAATGATAGATGTTTTCATTCCTATGATTACGATAGTTGTATGGTCTCTACTTTCTTGGTTTCTCGCTGCAGTTATTTATAAAAAAAGAGTGGTCGATTAATGACCATTCTTTTTTACTATAATAGTTCCTGCTCATGTTTTTCAATCTCGCTAAGTTGATCGGCATACCATATTCCAACGAATCTAGAGGGGACAGGTTCATCGAAATAATTCCCGTCATAAAATGATAACGGAAATAAAATTTTCTGTTCAACAAACTTCTTAATGGTCTGAAAGAAAACTTCATTTTCCTGTGGACTTTGTGCAACATAGGAGGCAAATTTATTGATAGGCTTACCTAAAGTATCATGAAACATTAGCATAGAGGTGGAGCCATTTTGGCGGAAATTCAAATCAATAGCCTGAACATCACCCGCCTCTGTGACAATTAGATCAAATCCTGCGACACCAACGAATCCTTCTGCAACACCTTGCTCCATAATATGTCTTCCCACCTCGATGACCTTTTCAGGAACTTCATCCACTATAATATTACCGTGATAAATACCATTGTCATCGGTAATTTGTTGAGAGGCCCCTAAATATTGAATGCCTAGCTCCTCGGAGTAGACAAATTGACAGCTATAATTGTCCTTTGTCTGTAAAAGCTCCTCAATAATTATGCTCTCCGTTCCGGTCATTCTAAATTGCCGCAGTCCTTCCGTCAGTTCCTCTTTATTATGGCAAATGATGACTCCATATCCTCCAGAGGTTGGGGAATCATCCCCCGGCTTAAGGACAACAGGCGGTTGCCAATTTTTGATGGCATCGGAGAGCCTATAGGTTTCAACATTTAAGCGACTCGGAACAAACTTGCTATCGATTAAATGATCAATATATGCTTTTGAATTCAATTCATTAAATTTCTCAGCATCCATCCAATAGCATTGACGGTCCATATGTTCCAAGTCATGTATATACTGACAAACAATCGTTTTGTCGTCTTCACACCAAGATCGAATATGGGCTAAATACTCCTCCTGTGTGTCATAACTAAAAGGCTGTTCGACCCATGGTAAACCTGTTAATCGATGGAGTTCTTGGGCTTTTTCAGTTTGGGTAGCTCGGTGCACTAATACAGGAATATCAGCAATTGCTACTTCTCTAGAAGTTAGGGCATCCAGTTTATGAGGATCGTCCATCATCCATGGATTATCACTAAACGGCGTTCTTGGTGTATAAACTGCATTTTCACCATAGATTTGTCTTAGCGTATATTTTGGTTTCAAGTAGATTACCCTCTTTCAATTTTTAAGTACTCTACCCTTTCCCTTATTTTTTGACACTTTTTAATAGAAAAAAAAGTCTTAGCGGTCAATAAAAATCCATTAAAACCCAAATATTAAATAGATTCGCCTAATAATTGATTTAAGTGAATTTTCACCTGCGGCCACTCCTCTAACGTAATACTATACATGACTGTATGGCGAGTGGTTCCATCTTTACGAATCATATGATTCCGTAATACCCCTTCCTTTGTCGCTCCTATTCGCTCAATAGCTTTCTGAGACTGACTATTTTCATGATCAGTTTTGATTTGAACTCGCTGTAAATGAAGGGTTTCGAAACAGTATTGTAATAATAGGTATTTACAATTGGTATTAATAGCAGTACGCCAGTAGGCTGGTGTCAGCCATGTAGTTCCTATTTCAACCCGCTGATGTGTATCATCTATATCCATAAAACGTGTAGACCCTATGATCTCTCCCGTCTTTTTATCCACAATAACAAAAGGAAATTCTGTTTTATTACGCCGCATTAATAATGCATTTTCCACAAAGTTATTCACATCCACCATTTTTTCGATCGTTGTGGACATATGTGACCAAATTTCTGGATAACTCGCCGCCTCTAATATCCCCGATAAATCATTTAACTCTAAAGGCTTCAGTTTAACTATTTCATTTTCCAATGCAATAAACTCCATGATGTATCACTCCTTTTTTAATTATTTAACGGTAAAATTGATATGATAGAAAGTACCAATTATTAAAAACCATACCATACCAGAGGAGGTTATCTTATGGAGCTATCCATTTCATTGACAGGAGATTCAGCCAAATACATACAGATTTACGAAGAAATTAGGCAGTCCATTTTAGCAAGAAGGCTTTTAGGTCATGAGCAATTACCCTCTAAGCGAGCTCTTGCGAGAACTCTCGATGTAAGTGTACATACTGTAAAGGAGGCTTATGAACAATTACTGGTAGAAGGTTATGTTTATAGTAAAGAGCGGTCGGGTTATTTTATTGCTCCCTTTGAATTTGACTGGGTACAAGAGGAACAGCAGCATGAGACTCCTCTAGGGACAATTATATCCAATGACATTCAGTATGATTTTCATAACGGTCATGTGGATAACGAGGCTTTTCCCTATTCACTTTGGCATAAGCTCCTGAAAAAACATGTAAACAAGAATAATTTATCCACAAGTCCTTGGGCAGGAGAAGACGTTTTACGATCTGAAATTGCGCGCTATGTACAACGTTCACGTGGCGTTGTTTGTAATGTCTCTCAAGTGTTTGTTTATGGTGGAACACAAAGTCAACTTCAAGCCCTTAGTCTCTTTTTTGGTCCCCAGAGTAAGGTCGGAGTAGAAGAACCAGGTTTTAAACGGGTACATACTACTTTACGACAATGTGGATTGTCTACAGAGGCCATCCCTGTGGATAAAGCCGGTATAACACTTCCTTCAAAAACAATTCACATGTTATACACAACACCAGCTCATCAATTTCCTTTAGGCATGATTATGACCGTAGAGAGAAGAGCCGCCTTGTTGCAATGGGCAAATTTGAATGATGCATACATTATTGAAGATGACTATGACTCAGAATTTCGTTATAAAGGGCAGCCAATCCCCTCTTTAGCAAAAATGGACCAGCTTCAGCGAGTTATTTATTTTGGAACATTTTCTAAAACGTTGCTGCCTTCTTTGCGAATCAGTTATATGATTTTACCAAAGTCATTAATTGCATCGTTTAATGCCTTTAACCATGAACAAAAATCAGTTGTCTCCAGAGTAGAGCAACTTGTTTTAGCTGATTTTATTGCAGAAGGTCAATTTGATAAGCATTTAGCGAAAATGCGAACAGTTTATCGTAAAAAACAACAAGCTCTACTAACTGCTATCTCCACTCATTTTTCGGAGGAATTTCAAATCATCGGTGAAAAATCTGGGCTACATATTGTGATGAAGTTACCTAATAGACTCTCTGAGAAAAATGCGATTCAACTTGCTCAAAAGATCGGAATTCTTGTCTATCCATCTTCTACTTCCTATCAGCATGGTACAGAGGATACTTTAATCATTTTAGGCTACGGGGGACTGACACTTCAGCAAATAGATGAAGGTATTGCACTCCTTGCTTCTGTCTGGTAAAAACATGTCATTTTATTAGATGATCCGAGTCCATTTGTACATGACTTTATTTTCGACACAAAAAATATACAGATGAATCGAGGCAAGGCGAAACCTTATACTTTTTTTTTCGTATGTAAAGTAAATGAACACATAAGGGGATAGACATTAATGGAGAACCGTCAGCTATTAGAGCAGCACTTGCAGGAAATTCAGGTTTGGGAAAAGGGTCAAAAGGATTTATGGTTTTGGGAGAAACTAGGTAGAATACCGTTTAAGTTGTTAGATAAAATGACGCCTACTTTTATTCAAAATAAAATTGCATTATTAGTCGATGAATTAGGGAACTACATACAATCCGGTGGAAAATATTTAATCAATGAACAAGCTATGATTCAAAAAGTCCGTAACCATTCTGCCACAGAGCATATTTTGGGCATTTCAGATATTGGTCAAATCCCGTTAGAGGATATGATTACTCTTAGTGATAAATTGCAAAATGAGCGTGTAAAGTTTGCAACTGTTCAAGGGGCTTCTACTGGGTTTGGCGGAATATTTACCTTGGCTATCGATATACCTGTTATTTTAGGAACCGCGCTGAAGACATTGCAAGAAATTGCTATTATTCACGGCTATGACCCTAACGATAAAATGGAGCGTATTTTTATTGTTAAATGCCTGCAATTCACATCAGCAGATATTGTCGGTAAGGAAGCCATCCTACAGGAGCTTTCCACTATGAATAGTACTAATAAAGCTACTGATAATATGATTTCCCAGCTACAAGGCTGGCAGGAGGTATTTTATACGTATCGGGACCAGATGGGCTGGAAAAAACTGTTTCAGATGATACCTATTGCTGGTATGATCTTCGGCGCATATGCAAATAAAGGAATGATTCAAGATGTTGCTGAAACGGGTATTATGCTATATCGAAAAAGACGAATTTGTGAAAAACTAAATGAATTAGACAGTTGATGAAGAGAGATGGCGCTCTTCCTATGAGCGTCACTCTCCCCTTTTTTCTATATTTTAATTACTATTTTTCCCTGATGCTGACGACTTTCCATCAGCTCATGAGCCTTCTGCATATCCTCTAATGAAAATATTTTAGCAATGGGCACTTTAAAACTATCCTCTTTCAATAAAGTAAAAATATGTTGAGCGACCTGTTGTAACATTTCCGGTCTTAAGTCCCTAGTCGTACCAAGACTAAATCCTTTTACATTACGACAGCTACTATGTAAATCCGATGTTTTAATAGTTCCTGCCTTGCCTCCACTATTGCCGAATTGTACAAGTGTGCCATACGGTGCTAAGCAAGTTAAGCTTTCCTCCGTTATAGCTCCCGCAATCGAATCAAAGATAATATCGACACCAAGGCCTCCAGTAAAGCCTCGTACATGCTCACTAAATTGATCGTATGTAAGAACATGATCTGCCCCAAGCTGATAAGCTATCGATGCCTTCTCCAAAGTACTTACAGTTCCAATAATTTGTTTAGCGCCTAGCTTTTTGGCCATTTGAATAAGCATTGTTCCTACCCCACCAGATGCAGCATGAATTAATACCAAATCATTTTGACTAATAGGTGCTATCTGATGTGTTAAGATGTACGATAAAAACGATACAGTTGGCACAGCTGCTACCTTCTCTAGTGGTACATCATAGGGGACTTTAAAAACCAATTGTTCCTTTGCTACGACATACTCTGCATAAGCACCATTTGTCGGAAATGCAATGACCTGGTCCCCCTTCTGAAAATTGCTGTTTTCATTAAAAACCTCTTCTACAATACCAGCAACGTCTAACCCGAGAATCATTGGAAAATTCCCTTTAGCCTTATTACCTGTACGGTTTTTAATATCTGCATAGTTCACACTCGTATAGATTGTACGTATTAGGATTTCTCCTGTAGAGATTGTAGGCTTTGGATAATCCGTATATGTTAATACATCAGACGTACCAAATTCATTTATTACAATAGCCTTCATTTTTTTCTCCCTCCTTGTTATAGTCGAATTATAAACTAAATTTCCAAATAATGGAGATATCTTTATGAAAATTAAAGCTAAGCAAGAGAACTGTAATGGAATACCTTATGATTTTTTTGATCAAATCAGCAATAGCATATGCTTTATGTTATCTGGATTTTTCAAACTGAAGGGCGTTAGCAGACTAAAAGCTTACAATCAAAAAAATGAACCATCTATTTCAATGTAACGCTTTACCAAAATTATATATATATGCTACACTATCCAAAATACAGTGAAGAGAAGAGTAAATAAGGCTGTTCTTCCCAGAGAGCTCCGGTTGCTGAAAACGAGCAGGAACGAATTATTGAAACAAGTCTCAGAGTAGCGCATTGGATTTCCATTGGAATGATAGTGCGACGGGAACTCCCGTTATAGAGTTACAGTATAAACATTCGTGTCGTACTGAAAAGGCTATTATGGCAACATAATAGTGAACTAGGGTGGCACCACGTGAGCATAAATTCTTCCGTCTCGTCCCTAAGACTACTGTCTTGGGGGTGGGATTTTTTATTTTGCAAGATCACTTTTGCTGAAGGAGGAATTTATATGAAAAAGTCTTTAAAATCGTGGCGCTATCCAATTATCCTTTTAAGTAGTATTGGTATTTCTAGTATCGGTGATTGGATTTATTTTATTGCTTTAAACCTTATTGTACTCAATCTGACAGAATCCGCACTTGCCGTATCTGGCTTGTATATTGTCAGAGCTCTCTCCACATTGTTTACTAATTTTTGGTCTGGTAGTTTAATAGACCGCTTTAATAAAAAACACCTGATGGTCCTATTGAATCTTTGCCGGTCCATACTGATTGTCGCACTTCCTTGCTTTTCGAGCTTAGGATGGATTTATGTTTTAGTCTTTTTCATTACAGCTACTAGTTCTATGTATCATCCTACCTCTATGACTTACATCACTAAATTGATACCGATAGAGCAAAGGAAACGCTTTAACTCATTACGTAGTCTACTTGATTCTGGGGCCTTCCTAACAGGTCCAGCTATTGCAGGCTTTCTATTTATGCTCGATACACCGAATATGGCTATATACTTAAATGCTATTGCTTTATTTTTATCTGCCTGCATAACTATAAAAATGCCGGATGTTGAAATACATGAACAATTAGGCTTTACTCATCGTACAGAAAATGCAACATATTATAAAATATTGCTCCATGATTGGAAAATGGTCATCCATTTTAGCTTAAAAAATGCCTATGTGATGGCAGTCTATTTGTTGTTTAGTACTACCATTGTATTGATGACAGCGACTGATTCTTTAGAGGCTGCTTTTGCCACTCAAGTGCTTGCTTTATCAGAGGGAGAATATGGGATTTTAGTCAGTATTGCAGGTGTCGGTGTACTAATTGGTTCTCTAACCAATTCAGCCTTTGTTGAAAAAACCTCTACTGCTTGGTTAATCGGCATGGGGTCTATAACGACGGCCTTCGGTTATTTACTGTTTACTTCTTCCTATACCTTTTTTATGGCAGCTTTAGGTTGCTTCCTCTTATCATTCGCAACAGCTTTTGCGAATACAGGTTTCTATACTTTTTATCAAAATAATATTCCTGCTGAAAGCATGGGACGTATAGGGAGTATTTATGGTTTTTTTGAAGCCCTTTTCATCATAATTTTAACAGCTGCATTTGGAGTGACTGCTGAATCTATTTCTATACGATTTGTTATAGTAAGTGCCTCATTTGTCATGGTGACGGTAGCTATCATTTTATTTATTTTAACGATACGCTCTTCTAAAGCGACTTTGTATCAAAGTACTTCTGAGTCTCATAATTAGGTAAACAAAAATAGGTCTTTTCCTTACGTGGAAAAGACCTATTTACATATGACCTAGCTCTTGTGAAAGAAGGTGAGCAGCTCTTGTGACTTCCTTTGCAATACTTTCTAATTTTTCAGTATCTGTATCATACTCAAAACACTCTGCGCTAATTGCTGCAATTGGTTCTTTATTTAAATCAAAAACGGGTGCAGCCACTGATACTGTTCCCTTTGTTTTTTCTCCATAGCTAATAGAGTATCCCTTATCTTTGATGACATTTAATTGTTCCATTAACTCTATTTTTTCAAGATCACTTATATTTTTTAGAAAGCCTGCTTGCATTTCCTTCTCTGAGAATGCAAGTAATACTTTATTCGCTGCTCCAATCGGATAGGGGATTTTTTCACCTATCATATCAATGATACGTACATTTTTAGGGCTATCTACACGATCAATAATAATAGAATTATTTAGTTTTGGAATATTTAAATATGCTGTTTCCCGGACATTAATCGCAAGTTCTTCTAATAAAGGATGGGCTTTTTCTCGGATGTTTGTATTGTGGTACATTTTCATGCCGAGCTGTAACCATGTATACCCTAAACGAAATTCCTTTTTTTCCTCATTTCTTTCTACTAAATCAAAGTTTTCTAATGTATACAATAAACGATATATTGTACTGCTAGGTAAGTCTGTTTCATTATATATATCTTGAACAGAAAAGAATCGTTTAGGATTCTTGGCTAGTACATGAATAATCATCATTGCTCTTTCAATGGATTGAATCATTGCTCATCCTCCTTTTATTCATTTTAACGAATTTTTACTCATTTATATAGACTTGCAACCGAATAAATTAATAAAAAGAAACAGAATTTTATAAAAATGAAAATTGACGTTTATAGTTTTTTCTTATATGATGAATTATATTCCATAATGCGGATTAATTTTCACATAACGAAACAATAAAGTAAACATAGTTGCTATTTTGAATGATATCTAATCGAACAAAAAAGGAGCAATATACATGTATTCACAACTAAGACAGTTACCCATCGCACAGCAAATTGAAGAGCTTACAAATGAATTAGTAAATATTAATAGTATTAATGGTACTCAAGGTGAAGGAAAAATTATCGAGTATATCTATGAGAAAATGAAGGAATTCCCTTACTATCAAGAAAATCCTACATTTCTTTGGACTTTAAACGTAAAACAGGACCCCATTGGCCGGAAAAATCTTTTTGCCTTCGTAAAAAGTCCTAATGAAACAAAAAAAACAATAATCTACCACGCTCATTTAGATACAGTGGATATAGAGGATTATGGTCATTTAAAAGAGTTTGCTTTTTCTCCTACCAAGCTTGAGGATTTCTTTAAAACCTATGAAGGAAATACGGATGTACAGAAGGATGCTCAAAGTGGCGACTGGATGTTTGGGCGTGGAGCTGTAGATATGAAAAGCGGAGCTGCAGTCCATATTGCCAATATTCAATATTTCACCAATCATCTTAATGAATTAGAAGGAAATATATTACTTATTTTAAATGGTGGCGAAGAAGCAGAGCATAATGGAATTATTGATGCATTAGATGAGCTTAACCGTTTAAAAGTGGAACAAGCACTAGATTTTTTAATGGCAATTAATACGGACTTTACAACTCCTTTATATGGTGATGATCCTCACCGTTATATTTATACGGGTGTTGCCGGAAAATTGCTACCCTCTTTCCACATTTATGGGCGGGAAGTACATGTGGGAGATACATTAAGCGGTATCGACCCTAATTATATGGCAGCTAAAATAACGGAGCGTATTCATAATAATTTAGCATTAACGGAGGCAATTGCAGGAGAAACCATCCTTCCACCTACTTGCTTATACCAACGTGACACCAAAGAATCCTATACGGTTCAAACGGCATCTACTAGCCAAATTTATTTTAACTATTTTTTATATGAAGAGTCACCAGATCATGTTGTTAAGAAACTTAAGTCTGTCGCACAACAGGCATGTCTTGAGGCAGAGCAATATTTACAGCTTCAGTATGAGAAATATATTGAACGCTCCAACGTACCTAAGCGTTCATTATCATGGCATATAGAGGTTGTTACTTATGATGAGCTTATTGTTTATTTAAACGGAAAGGGTATTCAGACCGAGCTTATAATTGCTGATGTCTTGAAAAAAAATGTAGGCAAGGAATTACGCCAACAGTCGTTTGCAATCGTTGATGCCCTGCAAAAGGCAGATCCCGAGCATAAGCCTCGAGTTGTGCTATTCTTTGCACCACCATTCCTCCCCCATAATTATTTAAAGAGAAATGTGGTAAGAGATCAGTTATTAAAGCAAACCATATCACAAGTCGTTCATGAGGTAGCGAATGAAACAGGAGAAGTATTTCAGGTGAAACGCTTTTTTCCTTACTTAGCGGATGGAAGCTTCTTATCTATTCATGCTACACAAGAGGAACTCCAAGAGTTGCTCAATAACTTCCCAAAATGGGATACCCTTTATCCCCTACCATTTGAAAAAATAAAGGCGCTGAATATCCCTTCTGTTACAATGGGTGTATACGGAAAAGATGGCCACAAATGGACTGAGAGAGTTTATAAGCCTTATTCCTTCGGCGTGCTACCAAAGCTAATACAGAAAGCTACAAAAGAAATATTTAATTCCAATCTTTAATATCGAAAAAGCACCATTCTAATCATTTTTAGAACGGTGCCTTTTTATGTATCAAGTAAAACTATAGTTAAATTGAATTAGGGAAACCCTTCACCTTTTCAACTGCTTCTAGTAATTTTTTTGTGACGATATCTGATTCATCAATATGGTCAGTTAAGACTTTATTTGTTTCATCAAAAAGTGCTGTCGTTGTTTTAAATTTACTCATGACATCTTCAGTTGAAATTTTTTGGCTATCTATATAATGAAGTAATTCCTTCACTTCACCTTGGACATTCATAATGATTTGGAGTAATGCGTTAATTTGCTCAGACGTATCTGTGCTCTTTTGAAGCCCTTCTGTCACCAGTTGCATATTATTTTTATTATCATCATATGCCTCAGATATTTGATCCTCAATTTTTTTCGTAAGATTCACAATATCCTCTGTACTTGATTTTGTATTTTCAGCAAGCTTTCGTACTTCTTCTGCAACGACTGAAAACCCTTTGCCGTGCTCCCCTGCTCTCGCTGCTTCAATCGATGCATTCAATGCCAGTAAATTGGTTTGATTAGAAATCTCACTGATGACTTTGACGATATCTGTTATTTGCTTTGAACGTTCACTTAAATGGTTCATACTATTCGTTGTTTTTCTTGATTGCTCACCAAGCTCATCAATAACATGCTGAACTTCTTTTACAGCTTGTTTACTATCAATCGATAAAGAAACCATTTCATCTGATGAAAGAATTAAAGAGTTTCCTTTTTCTAGAGCATGGCCAGATATGGTATTGGATTCAATGGTGCTGCTTTCTACACGATTAAACTCGTTTAAAATATTAGTAACCATTTCACCCAAAATGACATGTTGGTGATTAACTATATCATGCTGTCCAATCGTCGAAATTAATTCCTTATGTAATTCATTGAGAAAAATTTGAAATTCATGATCCTTCTTATCTAGCTTTGCATTCAACTCATCAATTTTATCCTTAAATTGCTCTATATCTTCTCTTTTTGATTGAAATATCGTTAACACATGTCATCACTCCAGTAACTAGATTTGTATTAATTTTACTCTCTTTGAAGTAATTAATAAACAAATATCGTAAAAGCAAGCTTTCCATAAAAAAATCCCACCTCCTAATGGAAGTGGGATAATAATTTTTAGTAAGCTAAACCGAATAGAGCTTTAATATGTGTTAAATAACGAATATTTGAAGCTTCTTTCATTAATGTTGCAGGAAGGCCTTTAAGCTCTGTGTTGCTTGCACCGATTGTAGCAACAGCATCTTTACGGCCAAGGCTTGCAAGTGTACCAGAATTAACCGCAGAGAATGATTTCATCTCTTGGTTTTTATATTGTGCAAAGACGTTATAACCAGCAAGCTCACCCATTTGCCAAGCAACTTGCGCAGTTGGCGCGTAAAGTGGACGACCACCATCAGCTGGTAATGCTACAGATGCATCACCAATAACAAATACATCTTCGTGTGATGTAGATTGTAGGAATTCATTAATTGTTGCTTTACCACGATCAGCTGCAAGGCCTGATTCACCTACTAGTGGAAGTGGTGCTACCCCACCTGTCCATACAAGTGTGTTTGCAACAATTGGTTCGCGGTCTTTTAGAGAAATAACATTACCGTCAACACCAGTTACAGGTGTTCCTGTAATAAATTCTACACCGCGTTTTGTTAAGCTTTCAGTAGCGCGTTGGATAAGTGTATCCGGAAGTACTGGTAAGATTTTTGGACCAGCTTCAACAAGTTTAATTTTAAGATCCGCAAAGTTAACACCGTGTTTTGCAGCGATTTTCGGGAAGTTGTCCACGATTTCACCAACAAGTTCAACACCTGTTAAACCGCCACCACCGATAACGATTGTTGCATCTGCTTCATCTTTAGATTGTGCATATGCTTTAATGCGATCTTCGATATGTTTGTTAATTTTATTGGCATCATTTACTGATTTAAGAACCATTGAGTTTTCTTCTAATCCAGGGATACCGAAGAAACCAGTTTGGCTTCCTAAAGATACTACAAGCGTATCGTACGTTAATGTATAGCCATTATCTAAATCCACTTTTTTATTATCTACATTGAATTTCGTTACTTTTGCAATGTGTAGATCGATGTCTAAACCTTTAAAGATTTTTTTAAGTGGTAATGCAACAGCACCTTCTGCAATTGTACCACCTGCTAAACGGTGAAGTTCAGTGATAATTTGGTGTGTTGGGAATTGGTTTACTACGGTAATTTTAGCTTCATCAGCTGATAGATACTTACGTGCAGTTAATGCAGTTAAAACGCCAGCGTAACCTGCACCTAAGATGACGATTTCTTTTGACATGATTAATTAATCCTCCGTCCTTACGAATTGAATTTACCTTAAGTCTTATTTAGCTTTGCGTTCTGAGCTTACTTGTAAGAAAGCATTAACAAAACGGAATACATTTTGAACTTGAGGGTCTTTTAACATTTTCACAAGACCGAATAAACCAATTACTTCGTGGCTTTCAGATGCTCGGTCTTTCGCTTCAATTGCAGTTGCTGCTAGGTTTTTCGCAGAGCCTACTACAGGTCCAGCGATTTCTGTTACTGCACCAACAGTATCATTTTTAAGCACTTCGTCTGTTGCAACAGCTTGAGCAAACTCGTATGATTTCGTTAATAAAGTCATCATTTCAGTTAACTTTGGTAATTGCTCAACTAAAGTTGTAAGTGATTCTTGAACTTCAGGTTTTAGTAATTGATCTAGTACATCTAATTGCTCTTTACTCACAGTTACTTGTTCAGCCTGTGTTTGGTTATTCGTTTCTGACATTTTGAACTCTCCTTTGCCATCACTAGTACTATTTTTTATTGCTTACATGTAAAAAAGACCATTAAGGTAAAACTTAACAGTCGTTACAGCGTATATCCTACACAATCACCAGTCACAAGGGCTGGATAGCGATTCGTATGACTTGTTATTACAATGTTAACTTTAAGTCGCAAAAAGCGCATCATAATACCATCCTTATCTGTCTTGGTGACATTACAACCTTCATTATAAGACTGTTTGTACATTATTTCAATGCGCTAAATCACAATTTCGACAATCTTTTCAAAATTCATTGATTTTATCAACTATTAACTGCCTTACTATCATAAATTTTCTAATACACCAAATTCTTTTATTATCATTCACTTTCTTGTCATTTTTAGAACCCTTTTTTAAATATAACAATGAAAGGAGTTATCTCTAATCTAATGAGATAACTCCTTTCAAAGCTTTATTTATTTTGAACAGACAGCCAAAAGAAATTTGTTACTTCTTTTGCCGTTACATCTACTGAACCTAACAAAGTTTTTCCATCGCCATCTTTAAAATACCCTACTGTCATCAATGCCATAAAGTTATGAGCAAAAAACTTGGCATTTCCTTTTCGAATTGTGCCCTTCTCCATCTCCATTTGCATAGCCCGCTCAATTGTTTGATACATTTCATTTTCGGATGCTTGTACTTGTCTCAACTGAGATTCCGATAAATTGATGGAGGCCTCCCGCATAAAATTATTCATATCAATATCAATAGTTGCTGATAAATGAACTTCAACGAGCTGTTCAAGGCGTTCTTTAAATGGTTTTTGTTGCTCCAAAATTTGTAGAATGGATAACCTGATGCGATCCATCATAGCTATGAGTGCCGATGTATACAATTCGCCTTTAGTTGGGTAGTAGTAGTAGATAGTCGCCTTTGTTACGTTACAAGCTTTCGCTACATCATCCATCGAAATATTTTTGTAGCCTTCTTTAATAAAAAGTTTTGTAGCCGTCTCAAGGACTAGATCTTTTGTCGGTTTCGCATTTTCATCATGGCGAGGTCTTCCAAGCACACGCGGTGACTGTTTCAACAAGTTCACCTCCTTTATAAATAAGCAGTCTTTTTACTCATATTATAACATATCAGTATTTCTAGATTGATTAATTAACCTTCTAGTATATATAATTAAATCACTTACATGAAATGGAGGTCTTCTCATGAAAAAACATCCACTTGAGCAATGGGGCTCAATGGTTGCAAGTAAAAAGGGGCGCTTATTAGCACTAGCCTTTTGGGTGTTATTAGTAATTGTATTGTCGTTTGCTTGGCCACAAATTAATAGCATCGAAAGTGAGTCAGGCAAAAACCTACCTGACACGGAAATGTCTGAACAGGCCGCAGCAATGATTGCCGAACAATTCCCTAATGATGCAGGTACACCATTATTATTAGTTTGGTATCGAGACAGCGGTCTAACGACTGAAGACTATTCAGCTATACAAAGTATATACAGTGAGCTTCAAGCTAAACCATTAGCTCATCAAACGATGGTCCCACCATTTGATAAAATGCCAGCCCAGGCTCTATCAGCAGCCGCTTCAGAAAATGGCACAACCATTGTTACACCTGTGTTTTTTGAAAAAGGTGTCGCTACAGATGCCCTACAAGATAGTTTAGATAAACTTACTAAAATAATGGAGAGTAACGAAGTTCAATTAGATAAGAAACTTTCGAATGACATGCTTCATGTACGCTATTCAGGGCCAGTTGGAATCGCTACTGATGCTGTTAGTTTATTCTCCCAAGCAGATGTGAAGCTATTGATTGCAACCGTATTGCTTGTTTTAGTACTACTTATTATCATATATCGTTCGCCATTACTGGCTATTATTCCTTTACTAGTTGTAGGTCTTGCCTATGGAGTGATCAGCCCAACATTAGGCTTCTTTGCGGATCAAGGATGGATTGATAAAGATTCACAGGCTGTCTCTATTATGACGGTATTGCTTTTTGGCGCAGGTACGGATTATTGTTTATTCCTGATTTCTAAATACCGAGAAGTTCTCTTTCATGTTGAGGATAAAACTGTCGCAATGAAACTCGCTGTGAAAGAATCAGGTGGTGCTATTTTAATGAGTGCCCTGACGGTGGTCATTGGCCTAGCTACCCTTAGTCTGGCTCATTATGGTGCATTCCAACGCTTTGCCGTGCCATTCAGCTTTGGTGTACTTGTAATGGGAATTGCAGCTCTCGTTGTCCTTCCTGCTATTCTTGTTATCATTGGTCGTGTAGCTTTCTTTCCATTTGTTCCACGTACAGAAGAGATGGCACTTAACAAAAGGAAGAAACAACATAAGCCGTCACATAAGATTAGTCATAAAATCGGACATTTCGTTACGCATAAGCCATGGATAGTTATTACTGTAACTGTTATTTTACTTGGTGGATTAGCGGCATTCGTTCCACGTATTCAATATACGTTTGATCTACTTTCATCCTTCCCAAAAGACATGCCGTCAAGAGAAGGCTTCACTTTAATAGAAGAGAATTTTTCGCCTGGAGAATTAGCACCTGTACAATTAGTGATTGATACAGAGGGAAATGAAATTAATTTACAGCAACAGCTTTCAACAATTTCTTATATTGATAGCGTGGCAGATGTGCAAATAGGTGAAAAAAATAACGCTATTCAGTTATATGAGCTATCTTTAAATGCCAACCCCTATGCGAAGGAATCATTGGCTCATATTCCTGAGTTAAAGGCAGAAGTTGTCGAAATGCTGGAGCAAAGTGGGCTTAAAAATGCCGATAAGCACGTTTGGATCGGTGGAGAAACTGCTAGTCAGTATGATACCCAGCAAATAACTAAGCGTGATGAAACGGTTATTATGCCAACCATGATTGCTTTAATCGCATTATTATTATTTGTTTATTTACGTTCCATTACGGCCACTGTTTATTTATTAGCAACCGTGATCATCTCTTACTTTGGAGCATTAGGGGCAGGTTGGTTGATTTTACATCATATCATGGGGGCAGAAGCCATTTCTGGAGCTATCCCATTGTATGCATTCGTGTTCTTAGTAGCGCTCGGCGAAGATTATAATATCTTTATGATTTCAGAGATTTGGAAAAAACGTAAAACAACCGATCATTTAACAGCTGTAGAAGAAGGGGTTGTCCGAACGGGAAGTGTCATAACATCCGCTGGTCTCATTTTAGCAGGGACTTTCGCTGTTCTGGCAACATTACCAATTCAAGTACTTGTTCAATTTGGTGTGGTCACTGCAATCGGTGTCCTTCTGGATACATTCATTGTTCGACCATTGCTTGTACCAGCCATTACAACGGTTCTAGGCAAATACGCCTTTTGGCCAGGAAAACTATTCAAAAAAGAAGTCTAGCCTATTATAAATAACACGGTCATTAGCAACTCTACTTGCTAATATCCGTGTTATTTTTTGTATGAATACTAGAAAAGAGCTGCTACAAATCTTTTCTGGACCTATTGCTTTTCCTTTGGCTACCAGTCGGTGTAGCTGAATTACTTGGACCTAGTAATCTTTCTCCAATGTTTAGTTTTTTGTCCCTGAAACGTAAGAACTTCTATAACGGGTAGACTTTTTCTGTACCAACACTCCATTTGTGACAGAGCAACAAAAAAGAAGACGATGCTAAGAACTCGTCTTCGTTCTACTTTATTTTCTTTTAGCAACTTTTTTATGCAGTCCTTGAATTACTGTTCGTGTCTCATCTAAATAATCAATTGTCTGATTATAGGCACTGGTCACTACTCCCATAAATAAAATATCAATGACAAGAAGCTGGGCAAGACGAGAGGAAGTGGCACCGCTTCTAAAGGTCGCTTCGACATTCGGTGACACATATAAACAAATATCGGCTAAACTCGATACTAATGAATTACCGTAACGCGTTAAACTTATGGTAGTAGCAGGAGTTTGGCCCGCTATTTCAAGGATTTTGGCCACTTCGTGTGTTTCCCCAGAGAAGGATATCCCGATTACCACATCCCCCTCCTGCGCATTGACGACCGCTGTAGCTCCTAAATGTAAATCCATGAATACTTTACTATGCTTATTAATCCTTAAAAACTTTTGATCTGCGTCCATTGCAGTAATGCCAGAAGCACCTACGCCAAAAAAAATAATTCTTCTAGCATTTGCTAAAGCTGATACAGCACGTTCTAATTCAGCCTTATCTATTAAATTAGCCGTTTGTGTCAAAATTTCACTACTTTGCAAGGTCACCTTCTCTACAATTGATTGTAACGGCTCATTTGCCTCTATATCTCTGTCGACGGTGTTCTTACGCTGTAAATCACCAGCAATACGCAATTTTAATTCCTGAACGCCGCTGACATGCAGAGATTTGCATAGTCGTATAACAGCTGCACTACTTGTCTGACTTGCCTCCCCCAACTCTACAGCGGTCATTTTAATCGCCTGAGTGGGATGCTCTAAAATAAAGCTCGCCACCTTTTTTTCGGAAGGGGGCAGCTTCTCACGCATTTCTGATAGCATAATTAAACCCGCATTTATTTTTTCCATACGTCCATCCCCACCTCTAGTATGTAGCCTTCACGGAAAAGTGAATGGAGCAGTTCCATCCACCTCTTTCTTCAAAGCTTACGTAATTCTACTGCTCTACGGACATGCCCTTCGGATTGGGCGAGTAATGCTGTCGCTTCTTCTAACACTGTATTTGTTAATAACATGACAATAGCCAGTTTTACTTGATAATTGGTTTGCTCTAAAACTTGCTCAGCTTGAATATACGATACTCCTGTCACTTCACAAACAATTTGCTTGGCACGTTCTCGCAATTTAAAATTACTAGCATGAACATCCACCATTAAATTTTTATAAACTTTACCAAGCTTGACCATAGTTGAGGTCGTAATCATATTGAGAATTTGTTTATGGGCTGTTGCAGCCTTTAGTCTAGTGGAACCGGTTAGAATTTCTGGACCAGTAATAACCTCAATAGCTATATCTACATTTTCGCTAATGGTAGAACGAGCGTTGCTGACCAAGCTAATCGTTTTTGCTCCTATTTGCTGAGCATAATTTAAAGCTCCCTTGACAAAAGGAGTTCTACCACTTGCCGCAATACCAATGACTATATCTAGATTTGTTAAGCATTGTTTCTCCAATTCTTGCCGACCTAAAGATAAATCATCTTCTGCCCCTTCTATGGCGATCATTACTGCCTCCGACCCACCCGCTAATATGGCTTGCACTAGCTTAGGCGAAGTACTAAATGTTGGTGGACATTCAACGGCATCTAACAGCCCGATTCTCCCACTTGTCCCTGCCCCTACATAAAACAATCTACCGCCATTTTTTAGCGCATGTACAACAGCCATAATAGTCTGTTCTATTTCAGGTAATACTTTGGCAATAGCCTGTGGAATTTTTTGATCCTCTTCATGCATTAGCCTTACAATTTCAGTAATGGACATTAAATCTAAATTGGTTGTGTCTGGATGATACTCCTCAGTCGTCAGTTTTGTCATTCGCTCCATCGAAATCAAATCCCTCCATTCGATTTTTTTACACTCATCCAAGTTTCCTTTACTGTTTGTTGTAAAGCCTTTGTCATTGGAATTCCTTCACTAAAGAGCCCATTTATAAAAGCACCAATAGCAGGTGGTACTTCAGGCTGAATGATTTGATTATCAATAGTAGATTGTTGCAATTTTGCTTGAAAGCATTGAGCAAAGTATTGATTTTCGAATAATCCCCCACAAGTAACAATTGGGAATTTTTTCACCTGTGGTTCTTTTCTAAACATCATTTGGAGAAGTTGAACTAAATGGGTAACTGCACGGTCAACAATCCTCTTCGCTATCTCATTATTTTGGGTAGCTAAAAGTAATACGGTCCTAGCAATAGAGGAAATACATATGCGTGGCTGCGATTGCTCATAAATTAGTGTAATAATCTCCGTAGGATTTGTTAGTGCTAGACGCTCTAAAACAGCTTTAGAAAAGGCATCCTCATATAAACCACAAGCATCATATTGACGAGTAATGGTACGCAATGCCTCTTGTCCAATATAGTAGCCACTTCCCTCATCTCCCAATAGATAACCCCATCCCCCCATACGACTAATGGAATTTTGTTGAACGGCATAAACAATTGAGCCTGTTCCCGCTATAACTACTAACCCTTCCCGCGTAAACGTCCCACTAGTAAGTGCCGCCACTGCATCATTAGTGACAGTAACAGTAACCTTACAGGAAGCTGAAGGGAACATAGGAGCTATCCACGCCTTCCAGCGTTTTATATCCTCCTGACGATCCCCTCCTGCTACGCATAAGAAAATCGTTGAAATATCACTTTTTGTAGCACCTATCTTTAGTATTAGGCTATCTAGTAACTGTTGAATTTGTTGCCTTACCTCATGGAATGGAGTTGACTTTATATTCGTGCCGCCTCCATCCATAAAGGCGAGAATATTTCCTTTTTTTGTGCCGATTACCACACGGGTTTTCGTTCCCCCACCATCGACTCCAATAATGTATTGCTTATTTAATGGCACCTGCCGTCAGCCCCTCCATAAATTGCTTTGAAGCAATAAAGAATAATAGAATCATTGGCAATGATGCTAATGTCAGTCCAGCAAATAGTGAGCCCCAATCAGCTGAATGTTCCCCAAACAGCGACATCATTCCGACCGGGATTGTCCGTTTCAACTTTTCGGTAATAAAAATAAGCGGGAAGAAAAAATCATTCCATGCTGCGATAAAATTGATAATTACGACTGTTCCTAGTGCAGGTCGCATTAATGGCAAAACAACATACCAAAGGACCCTTAGATTTCCTGCCCCATCCATACGGGCAGCCTCCTCCAATTCAGACGGCATCGTTTTAAAAAAGCCTGTTAGTATGAGTATAGATAAAGGTATACCTGTCGCTGTATTCATTAAAATTAAAGACCACAAAGAATTAATTAGTCCTAAATCACGCATTAAAATGAAAAGAGGGACGATCCCTAATTTTATTGGGATCATCATGCCTAATAAGAAAATAAAGAATAAAGCATGATTCCAAGAAAATTTAAAGCGTGCAATATAAAAAGATGCCAATGAACAAACAACAACAATCAGTACAACAGATACAATACTGACAAATAGGCTATTCATAAAATATGTGGTGAATGGAATTTTAGACAATAATGTGCGGTAAGTATCTAAGCTAAAGCTAGATGGCAAGCCTAATGGATCCTTATAAATATCCACACTTTTCTTAAAGGAGGACAAGATCATTAACAATATAGGATATAAGCTGATTGTCGCCACTGTAAACACAACAAGATAATAGAATGGTCGAACCCAAATGGCCCCTTGCTTCATATACTTCCCCCTTACATTTGGACGTCTTTTTTATTGGCCAAGCGTAAAAATAGCGTTGTACAAATTAATATAAATAGGAACAGTACTGTCGCTAGCGCAGACCCCAAGCCAATAGCTGTCGCACCGGAAGCTGTAGAACTACCAAATGCTAAGCGATAGAAAAACACTGCTAAAGTATCTGTAGAATAATAAGGCTCTCCCATAGAGCCTTGCATCGCGTAAACAAGTTCAAATGCCTCAAAGGATTGAATAAATGTTAAAATGCCCATGATCATTATCGATGGCACCATTAAAGGCAAATAAATCGTACGTAATAAGGTGAAGCCCTTTGCACCGTCTAGTCTCGCAGCCTCAATCAATTCATTGGGAATACCTTGGAACCCAGCTAAAAATATTAAAACGCCAAATCCTAGCCCAAACCAACAATTGACTAAAATAATTGCAATCAAAGCTGTTCCAGGATCACCGAGCCAAGCCTTTTGCAACGTCTCTAAACCTAATTTCTCTAAAAGGACATTTAAGGTTCCGAAATTAGGGTTTAAAATCAGCTTCCATAAAAAACCCACGACAATTACGGATAATACTCGCGGGAGAAAAAAGGCTGCCTTGAAAAATTCAGCACCTTTAATTTTTTGGTAGATAATAAATGCTAAAAAGAAAGCTACACCATTCATGACCATCATTTGCACAATAAAATATAGAACATTATGTTTGAAGGCATTCCAAAACATGGAGCCATAAGGTTCTGCCGTGAAAAGCGTCACGAAGTTTTGGAAGCCAATAAAGTCCCCACGCGCCATCCCCTTCCATTCAAAAAAACTATAGGATAAAGCCGCCAGAATTGGATAAAGCACAAACATCCCATAAATGATAATTGCAGGGATAGGGAAAAGGTGGATAGACCACCTTGCCCATGATTTTCTTTTTGATAACGGTGAAGCTGTAGATTCCCTCATGGTGAACAGCCTCCTTTAGGAGCATTATTTATTTTTGAAATGGCGTATACCAAGTTTTAGCGTTTTCTTGTACTTTTGTAGCGACCTCTTCAGGCGTTACCTGACCTAAATACATACCTTGTAATTCACTTTCAAGTAAACTTTTTGTTGTTGGATCCCCACCCGTAAAATTAGTCACCCACATGTATGGTGTAGCTTCATTTGCAGTGGATTTACTAATCTCATTTAATAGGGCATCGTCAGAGGTAATATCAGGTATGGCACTGATCATGGAAAACTCCTTCACAAACAACTCACCAAATTCCTTTGTTGTTAAAAACTCTAAAAATACTTTGGCAGCCTCTATATTTTTCGAATTTGCATTAATAGCAAATGAGCCATCCACCCAAGTCGTCACTGTTTTTTGACCTCCTTTAGATGGAATAGGAAAATACCCTAAATCTAAATCAGGATTCATTTCTAATACAACAGGAATTTCCCAGCTACCTAACGGGAACATAGCAGCGTCCTCTAATGCAAACAAAGTACGTATATCATCCATTCCTAAGCCTTCTGAATTAGCAGGAAAATACTTCTTTAAGTCGTTCATTACTTGTATTGATTCTATAAACTGAGCATCTGTAAAATCCTTTTCTCCAGCAAGCACTGCTTTGTAGAAATCATTCCCTTCGTAAATCGCTGGTCCAACAATCCCATGCAGTAATGATAATAACCACCCTTCCTTAGTACCCATTGCTATTGGTGTAATGCCCTTTTCAAGCAATTGATCATTTAATGCAATAAACTCCTCCCAAGTAGTCGGTATCTCGAGGTTATTATCCTTGAAGATTTTTTTATTATAGAAAAATTGCGTTGAGCTCAAATTGATCGGTATCCCATATTGATTTCCACCTTCATCACGTGATGCTAGTAAAGCCTCTTCAGGAAACGAAGTTAAACCGTTTAAACCATTTATTTTCTCTACATATCCTGCTTCAGCAAGCTTTAATCCAGCCGCATAAGGTCGTAAGTGGAAAATATCTGGGCCTTCCCCAGCCTGTAGTGCTGTATTGAGAACAGTGTTATACTCTGTATTTTTAGTCGGATTAAAGGAAATGTGTATTTCGGGATGTTGTTCATTAAATAAAGCAATCACTTTTTCATATTTTGCCACATCTTCAGTACGCCAACTTCCTATCGTGAGAGAAATCTCTTCCGTTTTCTCCCCTTCTTCTTTATCAGGTGTTGTTGAGACCGTTGTTTTCTCTTTTGAGGTACACCCCACTAAAGCTACAACGAATAATAATGGAAATAGCCATAACCATTTACTCTTTTGTTTCATATCAACTAATCCACCCTTCATATAAGTAATTTTTCATAGATCAACGTATGAAGCTTTTCCCGAATACTTCTCATATTTGTATTCCTTCCATAATGAACTGCATTCGTCAGGAAAATAACAAAGGCCTTTTCAACAGGATCCATCCAAATACTTGTGCCTGTAAAGCCTGTATGACCAAATGACCCCTTACTCCACCTCCTAGCAAAACAAGACGATGAGTAGTTGCCATTCCACACTTCAAAACCAAGTCCCCTATTCCGGAATGTCTTCGTATGAGCAAGTTCTAGCCACCTATATGGAAGAACATCTTGTTGTGTAAGACCTAACCATATTTCTGCATACTTCGCTAAATCTTCCGCACATGAAAATAGACCAGCACTACCAGCCACACCTTCCAACAGCAGGGACTTTTCATCATGGACAATTCCTTGAACAAATTTACCACCCACCATTTCTGTGGATGCCGCTAGTTCCTGTTGATGGTCCGGTAATTGAAAGCGAGTATGCTTCATCCCCCAAGGCTTCAGTATTTCCTGTTCAACGAATTGGCTAAGTAACCTTCCTGATACTTTTTCAATTACTTTCCCTAATAAAATCATACCTAGATCACTGTAGAGTACTTGCTCGCCTGGCTGAAACACTACTTTACTGGAAAATATCTCTGTCATTATGTCGCGTTGATGATGCCTCTTCACTACTGGCATTAAGTCTGCTGGTAGACCTGAATTGTGCTGTAATAAATGTTGAATGGTTATATTGGCATACTTAAAATTCGGTAAGTATGTTTGAACTTTATCGTCCACAGTCATTTGTTGTCGACTCAAGAGCAGTAAAGTAGCTGGTAGCGTTGCCACTACTTTTGTTAATGATGCTACATCGAATAATGTATGGCTCAAAATGGGTTGTTTGCTTCCATCCTGCGCTGTAAAAGCCCCGTAACTACGAGACAAAATTCTTTTATGATGTTGTTGAACAATCAATACTGCACCTGGAATTTCCTTTTTTCGCACTAATTCATTTATATAGGCATCTACCAAATGAACACCCCACAATTTTAAACTATCTAAATTTTCTGTAAATTAGTATTATCATATAAAATAAAATGATAAAAAATTACTTCAATCTTAAAATTTTTTTTTACATAAAAAAACTCCCCACCAAGTAATTGCTTACTTAATAGAGAGTTCTTCACTATTTAGTTGGTTTTTTCAAATCCATTGAAGCTGCTGCGCTTTCAACCTTTACGCGTTTTAAGAAGAATGCAAGCACGACTGCAATCACTGTTATACCAGCTGCAATTAAGAATGAGTGTGTAATACCATCTAATAAAGCAGTTTGCATAATTTGATCTTGCATTTGTTGCATTTGCTCTGCGGTAGGTGCTGCACCTGCTTGTGCCGCATTTGCTTTCGCCTCGACAATTAATTCTTCAGCTTTGGCTTTTGTACGATTATTCATGAATGTAACTAAAATCGCACTACCAATTGCTCCTGATACTTGCTGTAATGTGTTGTTAATAGCCGTACCATGTGGATTCATAATTTGTGGTAATTGGTTTAAACCGTTTGTCATAATAGGCATCATTACCATCGACATACCGAACATACGAATTGTATACATCGATACGATAAATGTATAGCTTGAATCAATTTCTAATTTTGTTAAACCGAATGTAGCGATTGTTGTAATCGTTAATCCGATAATGGCCAATATACGTGGACCAAACTTATCGAAAAGCTTACCAGTAATTGGTGACATAATCCCCATTACAAGCGCTCCTGGAAGCATCATTAAGCCAGCTTCAAAAGGTTCAATACCGCGAATAGATTGTACGTAAGCTGGTGTTAAAATCATCCCTGAGAACATTGCCATCGAAACAATAACAGAGATAACAGACCCTAATGCAAACATTGGGTATTTATAAATACGTAATTCCAGTAATGGTTGATCCATTTTTAATTGTTTAATGATGAAAATAATTAAGGCAATAAAGCCAATTGAAATTGTGCCATATACCCAAGGACTTGACCAGCCTTTATCTCCTGCTGTACTGAAACCGTATAAAATACCGCCGAATGCAACTGTTGATAAAAGTACTGATAGGAAATCTAAGTGAACTTCACGTGTCTCCATCACGTTTCTTAATTTCCAAACACCAAATAATAAACTAATAATCGCAAATGGAATAATCATTTGGAAAAGCATACGCCAATCATGGTGCTCAACAATATAACCTGATAATGTCGGTCCAATTGCTGGTGCCATGATCATAACTAAACCGAAGATCCCCATTGCTGCCCCACGCTTCTCTTTCGGGAAGCTAGTTAGCATAACATTCATTAACAGTGGTGACATACTAGATGCTCCGGCTGCTTGCACCATACGACCTGCTAATAGCATGTCAAAGTTAGGAGCGAAGCCTGCCATAATTGTACCAATAGTAAAGATGGACATCGCCGCAATAAATAAATGTCTATTTTTAAAGCGTGTCACAAAAAATGCTGAAGCAGGAACTAAAATACCGCTTACTAGCATATAACCTGTTGCGAGCCATTGTACTTTTGAATATGTGATCCCAAAATCTTTCATGATTGTTGGTAATGCCACATTCAACAATGTGTTGTTAAGAAAAGCAACAAAAGCACCCACAAATAATATAGCAATCATGCCATAAGGGGGCTTCTTCATTGTCTGCTCACTATTCATTTATATCCCTCAATTCTTTCTTGTGTTTTTCGATAAAACTTATTTTATACTCGTAGTCTACTTTTTTCAACAAATAAGTTTATATTTTTTATAAACGTTGATATATCAGCGTTTATGTTGTAGAATAAGAGTATAATATTTTAAAAAAGGTGAGGTCATGAACAAAAGAAAAAGACAGATTATTACAGCTGCGCGTGCACTTTTTATTGAAAAAGGATTTCTAGATACATCGATTAACGACATCATCCATGATGCTAAAATCTCAAAGGGGACGTTTTACAATCATTTTTCTTCGAAGAACGAATGCTTAATCGCAATTTTAGATGAAGGACGTGAGGAAGCAAGTAATCGTCGACATGAACTTATTTATGGGAAAGATCCTACAGATTTAGAAGTATTAACACAGCAAGTCGCTGTTCTCATGTACGTCAATCGTGAACATAATTTAATTCAAATTTTTGAATCGATCTTCCATTCAAGAGATAAAGAACTGAAAAAAATTATTATTAACTACCACCTACAGGAATTAGAATGGTTAGCTAATCGACTTGTTCAAGTCTTTGGTGAAGAGATTAGCCCAATAAGCTATGAATGTGCTGTGCAAACACTTGGAATGATTAACCTCACATTGCGCGCAGTTTTTATTGCTGACTATAATAAATATATCAATCGAGAAGCCATTGTACGTGTAGCATTGCGCAATATTAGCGTTATTATACCTACTATGCTTGAATCGAAAGAAATCATCGTTAGCGTTGAAATGATCAATACTATTCAAAATGTAGTGAATTATAAAACCGTTACAAAAGATATGGTCATTGATCAATTACATGGCTTTGCCAAAGGATTAACGAACAATGAAACAGTGGAAGGCTTGGAGTATGCGGAATTCTTATTAGAAGAGCTTCAACGCGAAAATCCAAAGCTCTTTATCATCGAATCACTTCTTACACCTTTTCGTAAGGCATTCGTTGGAACAGAACATGTCGCAGAAGCCCGTGATATCGCTAATAGTCTATGGCGTTATGTAAAAGTTGAGCGACCAGCTGAGCGCTGCAATAAAAATAGACAATAATAAAAGAGGTATCAAAGTTAATTTTGATACCTCTTTCAGATTGTAGACAAAATCCATCGAGAAGTTCACTCTCGGTGGATTTTGTCATTTTCAATATTGGGTAAATTACCGATGAAGAGAACGATAGATTCAATACTAGGACGTCCCTATGCAGAATAGAAATTTTCTACTCAAGGATAGGTAAATGAAAAATCGATAGTAGGCGAGATCCTGGACTGAACGGAGTTGGGGAAACAGCTCGACCCTGCCCATAGTGGAAAACAATGGATTTACTTTATTTCATTGTTTATTGAAAAAGGACTGTAGGCAAACTCAAAATTCATCGAGTTGTCTCCAGTCTGAGAGGTATCAAAGTGGATTTTGATACCTCTTTTCAATGACATTGAAATTTTAAAATAAATACCGTACCGTCACGATCTGAACGCACACTTATGGTGCCATTGTGGAGATCTATGAGCTGTTTTGTAATGGCTAGTCCTAATCCTGTCCCTGCTGTATCATCTGTAGTGTTAGTTCCACGATAATAGCGTTCGAATAGGTTATCGAGCTCTTCCTGAGGAATGCCAGGACCATGATCAGCGATTGTTAGCATCACGTCTTTACCAGTATGTTGCGCTTCCACCATTACCTTCGTGCCTACAGGTGTATATTTCTTCGCATTGGTTATTAAATTATCCATAATCCGCTTGAGCAAAAGTTCATCTGCTTGCAGCATCACATCACCATAAACCTTTACGCTTACCTGTTCATCTGCAAATTGTGTTAACCATGTTGTCAACGGCAGTAATACCTTATCAAGCTGTATGGCTTTATTTTTTAACTGATACGTATACGTTAAATCTTGTATAAGCGCATCCATATATGTTGCCTTTTCCTGCATAGTTTGTGCAAAAATACGCATCTCATCCTTTGTCCACTCATAATCCTCCGAGGCAAGCATTGTGGAATAGCCATAAATAGAGCTTAAAGGCGTCTTTAAATCATGCGATAAACCTGTAATCCACTCTTCACGTAACTGCTCCGATTGCTTAATTTGCCTTTCATTTGAATCAAGTCGCTCAGATAAATGGTTTAAGGACTCCTCTACAGGCTGAAATAATCTAAATTTCCGTTTCAATTTCCCTGTTTTCTTATGATGGATTTTCTTATCACTTATTTCACTGTAATCGAATTGGGTTAGTCGCTCAATGCGTGATATGACATAAACAAGTGGTCGTACAAATTGTCGCGAAATACTAATCGATAAAAAGATAACACCCAATAATAAAATAATATGCCCACCAAAGAAAACGGAAACAAATAAAATCATTGCCTTATTGAAGGGCTCTTCAAATGGTTTATAGGATGGATTTGGCATGCGAACAACAAATGTGGAACCATCCGCTAAGGTTGAGCTTTGCTTAAGTTCCTCATGCTCGAAAATGTCATATTTCTCCTCGACCAGTTGGGGCTTCTTCAGCTCTTCGTAACGCTTTCCTACGATGTCCGTCCGGTTCCATTCCGTATCATAAAGTTCAACACTAGCTTTATGTTCTTTTAAACGCTGTAGTGTCACGTCTGAAATTGCTCCTGTGGCTAACCAATTATCAAGAGCCTCCTCAAATAGTGGTTGAACAGGAGAAATCGGTAGAAATAACAAATAATACTTTGGAAGTTCCCATGTGTGCATACCAGGCTGTTTTAATGCAAAAATTTCGCTATCAGGCATTCCACATAATTCACAACTTTCCCCTGTATAATCTACAATGGTCATGGACTGATCAAATAAGTAAAGTTGACCTGCATTTTCCTCAGCACGCTTTACTAAATAATCGGCAATTTTAATGGATTCTCCTTTTTCGACGACAGCATCGTCCTCAATTTCGAAGGAGCTCATGACATGAATATTGTCTCCTACACGATCATTAATAAAGATCGCAAAAAACACTAAGCTCATAATAAAGCCTGAAATAATTAATAAATAAAATATGATGAAATAAGATACAAAACGAAGCGTTAATTTCCCTGCTGGCTTCATGAAGAAACATCCCCAACAAGCTTATAACCAATACCTCTGACCGTTATAATACAGGTAGGCTTTCCAGGATTCTTTTCAATTTTTTCTCGAAGTTTTCGTATATGTACCATTACTGTATTATCATCAAACAAACAATCTCCCCATACACGCTCGTAAATTTGTTCCTTAGATAAAACTTGCCCGGCATTATCACATAAATATTTCAATAAATGAAACAAACGACCACTAATGATTTCCCTTACCCCATCAACAGTGATTTCTGCTGCATCAATATCGAATGTAAAACGGCTACATGTAAAAAGATGATTTTCTGTGACTTGCTTTTTCTTCATGTAACGTGCTAACTGTACCTTCACCCTTGCAACAAGTTCCAGTGGGTTAAATGGTTTTGTAATATAATCATCTGCACCATTCATAAAACCACGAAGTTTATCGGCGTCACTGCTTTTAGCTGTTAAATAAAAAATAGGAGCATCGCTTTTTTCCCGAATAATATTGGCCACTTCTAATCCACTACCATCTGGCAGCATAATATCTAAAAGATAAAAATCAAATGTTTTAGCATAAATTTCGGATTTCGCTGCTTCTATCGTGTTACATAATGTAATACTTGTCATTCCTTCTTTTCTTAAAATGATATCAATCATTTCAGCAATCGCACGTTCATCCTCTAATACTAATATGGATGCATTCTGCATATCCTCACCTACTTTTAAGATTACTTTAAGGTAGTCATTATTTCACCATAAGCTTTCTCAACTATTCTATGTATAAGATAACCAATTAAGGAGATAAAACGCAATGACAACTAATCGTGTTACTTTCATTGATACAATGCGTGGGTTTAGTTTATTTGGCATCTTAATGGCGAATTTGTTGATATTCCAATTTGGGATGTATGGCAAAGATGAATTAAAAGATCTTTCTACCTTAGATAATGGAGCTTTATATTTTGTAAAGATTGTGATTGAAGGCTCCTTTATGCCAATCTTCACTATTTTATTCGGCTTCTCGCTTATTAAATTAATTGAATCCATTCGAAGAAAAAAAAATAAAAGCCGCTGGTCAGTATTACGTCGGGCAACTGGTTTAATTGCCCTTGGTTTACTACATTCCATTTTATTATGGGAAGGCGATATTCTTTTTTCTTATGGTTGTATGACTTTATTTTTAATTCCCTTTATTAATCGTAAACCTAAAACTTTGTTTATATGGGCGGGTATTCTATTTGTCCTTACGACAGCTTTAACATACGGTTCTATGGAGGCAACTAAAAAGGAACAAAAGGAATTAGATACTTACATTGAACAAGCAGATGATGTCTATGCTAATGGAAGCTACTTAGAAATTTTTGATTTCCGAGCAAATGCAGAAGTACCTGGAATGGAGGACCCTTCCTTCATCTTTATTGTATTAATTTTTGCGCCAATGTTTTATGCTCCCCTATTCCTCTTCGGTATGGCACTCGCTAAAAAGCAAGCCTTTGTGAAAATGGACGAGGAAGTAAAGTGGTATAAGCTAGGGGCACTCCTAGTTCCTATAGGTCTCGCATGTAAAAGTGTAAGTTTTATAGAAAGTAATTTTTCTTCCATCTTATTGATGGGCGGATCTCAACTATTAGCACTCGGCTATGTCAGCCTTGCAGCTTTAATCTATCAAACACGCCCTGTACAACTCCTTGCTCCTGCATTCGAGAGCGTGGGAAAATTATCTTTAACCAATTATTTACTACAAACTATTATTTGTACAACTGTTTTTTACGGTTATGGTCTCGGATTATATGGCAAGTTAGGTGTCTTTGGCGGTATTTTATTCGGTATCGTTGTTTACAGCCTACAATGTGTCCTCAGCCTTGCCTATTTAAAGAAATTTAAACGCGGCCCATTTGAAACAGTCTTACGCGTATGGACGAATTGGTCGTGGACTGGTCAGGTGAAGTAAGACTCCTACAAACTACTATATAAGAAAGGAATTATTTCATATGAATAGTGACTCTAAAGAAGACTTTACAGACTCGTGGTGGTTTTTAGGTATTTGTGCGGCTGTAGCAGTAATTTTAACACTATTGCATTTTAATCGTTAATATCGGCATTCGTTTTCCTTGCCCCCTACTGTATACTATTACTACAACCATACAGCTTAGGGGGCATTTTCTTGTTAACGCGTATAATGATTACAGGCTATAAGCCACATGAACTTGGTATTTTTAATGATAAACATCCTGGGATTAGTATCATTAAAAAGGCATTGGAAAACCGTCTACGTCTTCTACTTGATGAAGGGCTCGAATGGGTTATTATTAGCGGCCAACAAGGTGTAGAATCTTGGAGTGCTGAAGTTGTATGGACGCTAAAAAAGGAATTTCCTCATTTAAAATATGCAGTTATCACACCCTTTTTAGAACAAGAGAAAAATTGGCAGGACCATAAAAAAGAAAAATACCAAACCATAATTGCCCGAGCAGATTTCGTCACAAGCATTACGAAAAAACCGTACGAAGCTCCTTGGCAATTTATTGAGAAGGATAAATTTATTATTCAAAATACAGATGGACTATTATTAATTTATGATGAAGAAAATGAAGGCTCTCCAAAATATATCAAACGCCTGGCAGAAAAATTTATGGAGTCTCATGACTATTCACTTTTGACAATCAATGCCTATGATTTACAAATTATAGCGGAGGAAATACAGCAACAAGATTGGTAGAAATTAATTGCTATAATTTTCCGACAATTATATACTAGTATTATGAAATAGGTTGTCTGTAGCTAACTTTTTGATCACAATTCGAAAGGAGCTGTCACATTTGAAGAAACAAATCGAAGTAATTTTTGAAGCTTCTCCGATAAATATTACTCATGATACGTATCGCAGAGAGTGTAGCTATACGCGTGGCATTCATATTGAAGAACAAGAATTTCTAGCCATTTTAAGTACAATGAGTAGGGATTCCCGCTTATATTTTGATTTTCATAACCCTCGTAAGGAGATTAAAAAAGGAACATATTTAAATGGACACTCCGGTTTAGCCTACAATATTTTTGAGTATTATAAAGAAAACTTTAATATTGAGATTACTGAAATAATCAATGGTAAAGATTTTTATGTAAAGATCATATAAAACAACCCCCTTTAAAGTTTCACCTTTAAAGGGGGTTCTTTCTTCTATCTTATAGGTCTGATACTTGAGCACCTAATTCTTTATTATTATACATTTCTGTATCCAATTCTTTCGTAATACGCGCTGTTGTAACACCAGCTGTCATTGAACCACTTACATTTAAAGCTGTACGTCCCATATCAATTAAAGGCTCAACTGAGATTAATACACCTGCAAGGGCAACTGGTAAATCAAGAGCTGATAGTACAAGGATCGCTGCAAATGTTGCACCACCACCAACACCTGCTACACCAAATGAGCTAACTGCTACTACTGCAATAACCGTAATAATGAACACAGGATCAAGAGGATTAATGCCTACTGTAGGTGCAATCATAATCGCTAGCATGGCAGGATATACACCAGCACAGCCATTTTGACCAATGGATAAACCAAATGAACCTGAGAAGTTGGCGATACCTTCAGATACCCCAAGACGACCTGTTTGCGTTTTAATATTCATCGGTAAAGTACCAGCACTTGAACGTGAAGTAAAGGCGAATAATAATGTTTCCGCAGATTTTTTCACATACGTAATTGGGTTTAATCCACTTAATGTCAAGATTAATAAGTGTACTAAGAATACAATTATTAAAGCTGCATAAGAGGCAATCACAAACTTACCTAAATTATAGATGGCACCGAAATCAGATGTTGCTACAGTACGAGCCATAATAGCTAAAATCCCGTATGGTGTTAAACGTAAAATAATTGTTACAACACCCATGACAAGGGCATAAATAGCATCTAATCCTTTTTTAATAGTTGCTGCTGTTCCTTCATCTTTACGTGCTACACGTAAATAAGCAAAGCCAAGGAATGCTGAGAAAATTACGACAGCAATTGTTGAAGTTGAACGAGCTCCTGTTAAATCAAGGAATGGATTAGCTGGGAATAACTCAACAATTTGCGTTGGTAAATCAGGTGCTGCTAAGCCAGTCGTTTTTTCCTCAAGGTATTGCCCACGAGCTGTCTCCGCTTCACCTTGTAAAATGTGTGTTGCATCTAAATCAAATACTGTGGCAGAAAGAATACCTACCGCTGCCGAAACAGCTGTCGTACCAATTAAAATAGCTAAAATAAGAGCAGCCATTTTCCCAAAATTTTTGCCAATTTTCATTTTTGTAAAGGCAATAAGAATAGATATGAATACTAATGGCATTGCTACCATTTGTAATAATTTAACATACCCAGTACCTATAATATTGTACCAAGATGTTGTTTTAGCTAAAACTTCAGAATCAATACCGTAGATAAAATGAAGTCCAAGACCAAGCAAAATCCCTAAACCTAGACCTGCAAAAACACGATTCGAAAACTTCACGTGTTTTTTATTCATCACATATAAAATTCCAACGAACACAAGCAGAACTGCTACGTTAAGAATGATTTGTAAATTCGACAATGGAATGCCTCCTAAGGTGTTTTATAATAATGTAATCGAATTATATACCTATAATCCCTATAATTCAAGTATGTTTTATTAAGATTAATAATTTCATAAAATAAAAACGATTTGCTGCCATTCATTATTCCCTCGAAACGTAAAATAATTATTTTAAAGAGACTTCTTTAAAATATTTTAGTCTCCCTTGCTTTAATTGGTGACAACATTATCACTTTAATTGGTCATGATCCCAGTGGTTACAAAATTAATACCCAAAAAGCCACCAACATTAACAAAAACCTACATCGTTCAATGAACGAAGTAGGTTTCTTGTTTATTAATCAAATAACAGCTTCCAGTAATTTTTTTACACTGTTTTTTCACGTGTGTCACCGCATTAGATAATTGTTCTACGGAGTCAAAATAGTGAAATTCATTTGTGATAACTGCAACGGATAAAGTAGTACATGTTAATGGCTCCAGTTTTCCAACTCGGTTTGCTACCTGCACATATTCGAGATCCTCTAATTCATAAAAGCTCAAAATATTTGCATCAAAATCATCAATAATTCTTTGGCAAATCGAAGCAGCGTCATAATCGGGCAAAATCGCTACAAAGTCATCGCCACCAATGTGCCCTAAAAAATCACCTACCTCACTTATATGTCTTTTAAGTATATCTGTTAAATAAAGTAGGATTTTATCCCCTTTATTAAAGCCATATGTGTCATTATAGGATTTAAAATGATCTAAATCGAAATATATTAAACTATATTGTGGAAGTTTTAACGCTTCCTCAAGCTTTTCATTAATTAATTGATTACCTGGTAAACTACTTAGTGGATTCAAAAAGCTAGCAATAGCCACCTGTGTGTCGACGAGCTTTAACAGAAGCTCCCTTATACTAACCATTCCATAATATACGTCACTTTTAGTGACAATCACATCATCATATAAATCCTCCGGAGGTCTAGACATTGCTTGAGTACTAACCTCAGTAATCGGTATATTCCGATCTACAATTAAAGGATTTTCTTTAATGATTAATTGATTTTGCCGTCCCATAAATAAATGATAGCCATATTGAGTACCTATTTTTTGATAGAAATGTGTACGTGTAATATGCCCAATAGGTTTTTCATCACGAACTACAACAACACTACGTAATGAAGGATTACTCGTAAAAAGTACATCTACTTCTTTATTTTTCACAAATTCATCAATACATGGAACCTTTTCAATGACTTCCCCAATCTTCATGGTCACCCACCCTTATTTTCCCCAAATGTATTTCCTTTGCGGGCTTTCCTATCGCATAACCTTGCGCATAGTGAATACCGATACGATGTAGATACTCAAGCTCTTCCTGTCTTTCAATTCCCTCAGCAATAATTTTAGTTTTGGCCTGCTCGGCATATTTCATTAGCAATGTAACAAGCTGCTGCTGCTCACTAATCTGATCAATACATTGAATTAATGAACGGTCTAGTTTAATAAATTCTGGCTTTAAATAAATAAGTGTTTTCAAGCTATTATAGCCCGAGCCAACATCGTCTACCGCAATACGATAGCCCTGCGATCTATAATGTGATAATACACGTTCAAACTCAACAAAATCTATAACAGCACTACGCTCAGTTAATTCAAAAACTACTTGTTGTGGCTTAATGCCGAGTTCCTTTAATAATTGTAGCGTCTCTCCACTATGGTATTTTTTATCTAATAATACATTCGGATGTATATTAAGAAACACTAAAAGGTTTTTATCCACTAAATCATTGTGCATACGTTCCTTGAAACGTTGTAAAGAAAGATTTCTACAAAAACATTCAAATAAAAATACACAATCTGTTTGTCCTACAAACTCATAAAACTGGTCGACACTTGTAAACAATTCCGAGGGTATTGGACGGTTTAAAGCTTCAAATCCAATTGTTTGCGCTGTCTGTAAATCCACAATAGGCTGAAAGTATGTATGTAAAGAACCTTGTTGAATAATTTGCTTCAATGCTTTTAAACGTTTTATATATAACGTATTTTGTTGATGTTGCCCGTATAAATATTTTAATAAAGAAAAAACATTATTAGTTTTTATATTTTGTTCCACAGCTGACTCCATGCTTGCACCTCTTCAATTGGTTATTATGGTTCATTGTACGCTTCGATTGTAAATAGACTGTGAATCGCATGTAAAAAGAGCAAGCTCCAGCACTAGAATTCTGAATATTTCTTTCCGAGTAGTAAGCTTTTATTCTTATCTATTAAATCGTACTTATTTCACAATATTCATTCTATTAAGAATTATTTATTTTATATAAACCACCATTAGTGTATGATTGTAATAATAGGATTATATTACCTATCATAATTATTTGTGATTGACGATATTGGTCTTTGTGGGGAAACCTATTTAGATAATAAAACCATTCAAGGGAGGATCTTGTTAATGAGCTTGTCTATTCAACAATTATTGGAGAACAAAGGAATTACACCGAAACCTGAGCACCTTGAACTATTAAAAACACGCTGGGAAGGTATGCAGTCACTTCGTAGCCACCTAGAAGGTATTGCGATTGATGACGCGGATATCGCTGTACGCAGCATTCCTGGAGGTGATCACATTGACAACTGATTTACATTTAAAATCCGTTGAAGAACTGGCGCCTTTACTACAATCGAAGGCTTTATCTCCCGTGGAGCTTACAAAGGCTATTCTAGATTTTGCTGAGGAAAGCCAGCCTAAGATTAATGCCTATATGGCCTTTTATCGAGAAGAAGCATTGTCTCAAGCAAATGAAATAGAAAAAGAGATTCTCCAAGGGCAATATAAAGGAATGTATCATGGAATTCCTATGGCCTTAAAGGATAACTTATATTTTAAAGATAAAATAACAACGATGTCCTCCAAAATTCATAAGGACTTCATTTCAGATTATGATGCAACAGTAGTAGAGAAACTTCGTGACGCTGGTGTTATTTTCACTGGAAAATTAAGCATGCATGAATATGCTTGGGGAATTACTAATAATAATCCTCATTACGGACCCGTTCGCAACCCTTGGGATTTAGATAAGATTCCTGGTGGTTCTAGTGGTGGCTCTGGTGCCGCTGTTGCGGCAGGTGCAAGTGTCGCCTCACTAGGAACGGATACAGCAGGCTCGATTCGAATCCCTTCTTCTGCCTGTGGTATCGTTGGCTTAAAGCCTACACATGGTCGTGTAAGTAAATATGGCTGTTACCCACTTGCTTGGAGCTTAGACCATATCGGCCCAATGACAAAGACAGTAAAGGATGCAGCAGGCTTGCTGGAAGTCATTTCTGGTTTTGATCATCGAGACCCTACTTGCATAGATGTACCTACTGACAATTACGTGCAGCAAATTTCAGGCAATAGTAAGGATTTAGTCATCGGCATTAATGAGGACTACTTCTTTAAAGACGTAGATGCTGACATAGAAAAGGCTGTTCGAGCGAGCATTCAAAGTTTAGTAAATCAAGGTGCTAAAGTGGAAGTAGTGCGAATCCCATCCTTACAATACGCAGAATGGGCAGAGCTTGTAACATCCCTTTCAGAGGCAGCAGCTATACACCATTCTGATTTACAAAAGAGACCTCAAGAATTCGGAGACGATATCCGGTTATTATTTGAGCTAGGGGAACTACCTTCTGCAGTTGATTACTTACAGGCACAGCAGGTACGTCGTCAAATTAAGCAGGAGTTTAACGAAATTTTTAATCAAGTAGATGTGCTTATTACCCCTACTCTACCTGTTGTGGCAAATACCATTGGTGATGATTTCGCTGAGCTAAATGGTAAAAAAGTAGATTTAATTGATAATATTATTCGTTTTACAGGTCCAAGTAACTTAACAGGCTTACCTGCCCTTTCAGTTCCTTGCGGCTTTAAAGGAAATTTACCAATAGGTCTACAAATTATTGGTCCTGCCTTTAAAGAAGGTCGAATTTTAAATGTTGGGTATGCTATCGAACAAACAAACCCATTAAAAAATAGAAAGCCTAATATTTTTTCTACTATTTAATCTATAAATAACATTGAAAAATCTGCTCACTAGGAGCAGATTTTTTCATTGTATGTATAATCTTTTCAAACTTATGGTTTTTTATTGGGGCGTACTTTTATAATAGAAGATAATAGCTTACTACAAGAAAGGCAATGATCCATTCATGAATGTAGAGAACTTTTTACAACTACCCATTACAAAAAATTTTATCGTTGTTGCTGGTCACAGCGGTTTGCATAAAGCTGTTCACAACGTAGAAATACTCGACTTTGAATTCTCCCCAGATATACATCATGTGCGAGATACGATATTCACGCCAAACAGTGTTGTGTTAAGTAGCCTATTATTTGCAAAGCAAAAGCCTGAGTATTTATTAAATGCCGTCAAAAGCTTGATCGAGCTAGGCGCAAGTGCCTTAGCCTATAAACCTGTTATTTATAAAGATTTACCAGAAGAGGTTTTAACTTATGCGGAAGAACGTAATTTTCCTATCCTTCGATTTGGTGGAGATGAGTTTTTTGAAAAAATCATTTTAGAAACGATGGCTTATGCTAAAACACAGGATTACTCGTTCTTTTTAGAAACAATTGTACGAAGATTAATGGAGGAGGATCTTGCACAGGAGCAGCTAAAGTCGATTTTACAGCAAATTGATAGACCTTTTGACAAGTATATATTTGTCGCTAATCTACGGGGAAAAGGTTTATCTCAAAGTGATTGGAAGCAAAACTTTTTATCAATGGAGCCTTTATTAAAATCAGGTTTAATTTGCTCCTATAAGCAAAGTCTTTTTCTGATTATAACTCACCCATCTCAGCAGTTTCAGGTTGAGAGGTTTATACATGAATGGCTAACATTAAATGCTTTCCCTACTGAAGCATTCACCTTTGGCTATAGCAATTGGTACGACACACAAACAGGAATTTCAACTGCTTTGCGAGAAGCCTATTTTGCTAGTATTTTTGCTGAAATTGATAAGGTACCAAGCTGCCATTATAAGTCCCTTGCATCAGATCGTTTATTAATAGAGCTGTATCGTAAAGATCCTACATTTGCGATGGATTATGTCACTTCCTTTTTAGCACCTTTACTCGATGATAAGGCAGACCCAGATTTATTGGAAACGGCCAAAACCTATATTACAAAAAAAGGAAACATAAAAGAAGTGGCTGTTGACCATTATTGTCATCCCAATACCGTCCGCTATCGCATGGCTAAAATCCGTCAGTTAGTAGTACCTGTAGATAATGACTATGTATTTTATGAGCGTCTAGCTGCAGCCGTTAAATTGTACTTATTACATAGCAAATTGAGTGATGAATAATCGCTTTGGAATAAGTACAAAAAAACGCCTGAATATTTAGAAATAAAATCAAATTATTTTCTTCTCTCTTATGCTATCCTAATTGAAGTTAGGAGGAAGAATTTCATGAAAACTTACATAGCGGATGGCATGCTACTCGTTACAGCCATTGTTTGGGGCAGTGGGTTTGTTATAACAGCCATTGCCTTAGAATATTTAACGGCTTATCAAGTTATGGCTGGTAGATTTTTATTAGCTTCAATTATATTAACTGTTTTATTTGGTTCCCGATTAAAAAAAGCGTCAAAATCGGTCATATGGAAAGGTGCTTTATTAGGTACCATATTGTATATAGCATTTGCTCTTCAAACCGTTGGACTTCAATATACAACACCATCGAAAAATGCCTTTTTAACCGCAGTTAATGTCGTTATTGTTCCGTTAATCGCCTATGCGGTTTATAAGCGTCGTATTGATGGGTATGAAATTATTGGGTCCTTAATGGCCATTATTGGAATTGGATTTTTATCGTTACAAGGTTCATTGACGATGAATGTGGGTGATGCCCTTTCGTTAGCTTGTGCGGTTGCTTTTGCCTTTGATATATTTTGTACAAATCTTTTTGTTCAAAAGGAAGATGCCATTGCACTAACTATCATTCAATTTCTTACCGCTTCCTTTATAGGTATTCTTGTAGTCATAAGCCAAGGAGAAATCCCTACGTCTCTAGAAAAAGAAGCTATTTATTCGATTATTTACTTAGGAATTTTTTCAACAACGATTGCTTACCTTTTTCAAAATGTGGCGAATCAATATACAACTGCTACAAAGGCTGCGATTATTCTATCAACGGAATCATTTTTCGGCATGATCTTATCAGTTATCTTCTTGCACGAAATTTTAACGAGCCGTATGATTGTAGGAGCTGTTCTTATATTACTCGCCATACTCATTGCGGAGGTCAAACCAGCACACCCTAAAAAGAAGCTTATGAAAACACTCGACAATCAAACACCAAAATAGTTTCAGTCTCTTACTGGAGCTATTTTTTTATGCGACACGCTCAGGAGTAAACGAATGTTAGGAAGCACGACTCGTAATAATGCTTGTCGTTATGCCTACTACTAACACTGTAATAATAGACAATAAAAAAGTAGTGGAGGACAACAAGAAACCGCCAACAACAATAACGATAGAATCAATAAAAAATATTAATACCCCTACATTAATACTTGTCTTATCACTAATAAATTGTGCAATGAGATCTGTCCCTCCCGTGCTTGTCTGAAAACGAAGCATTAAGCCGATCCCAAAACCTACGAGAATCCCCCCAAGTATAGCACTGTATAGAGCATCTATTTGAACGAGATTTCTGACTGGCTTTAACAAGTCTATAGTCAAGGAAGAGGTAATTAAGCCATGAATACTATTGTAAAAATAAGCTCTATATTTAAACCAGGCAATAATAAAAATAGGAATACTAATGATAATAATCATTAGACCAATCTTTAGCTTATATAAATAATGTAAAATCAGCGCTAATCCTACTACTCCCCCATCTAATATTTCATAGGGCGTTAAGAATAAGTTAATTCCTAACGACAAAGAAATACTTCCTACTATAATGACAAGGCTTTTTGTCAAAAAATACATATAACCCCCCTCCGTAACTGAGCATGTCTTATAGTATGAAAATAGCTGATTGAACATGTTACGAAATAACCCTATATCCTTAGCCATTTTTATCGAGCACTTTTGATAAATTTCTTCGAAACCTATCCCTTTATTTTTCGTATATACATATAACCTAAAGGGGGTTTTTAGATGGAGCATGCATTATTGGAACAGGTGAAACATACAAGAGTTTTTTTAAGAAAGGAGCTATTAAATACCATCTTTGAGGAGTTTGATGCTCAACGAATGAAGTTAACTGAAGAACAGCGATTGGAGAAGTATCAGAAAATGCTTGAAAGTCCATTCCGCTTTTTCCGAGGAAGTGCTTATCTATTTTATTTTGACATGACAAAAACTTCTTCCATCTTCCATACGCCTACTCTCAAACCGACTTGGATTCAAGGAGACATGCATATGGATAACTTCGGTGCCTTTCAAAATGAAGATGGCACGATTGTCTTTGATGTCAATGATTTTGATGAGGGTTATGTTGGCTCTTATTTATATGATATTGTTCGTATGAGTGTTAGTATTGCACTTTATTTAGAAGAACAAGGCATACATAGAGCTGCTCAGGAAACGGCCATTCAACATCTGCTCAACAGCTATATAGATCAGTTAAAACGATTTCAACGTAAACAGGATGATCCTCTAACGCTCGTATTTACGAAAGACAACACAAAGGGACCAGCCAAAAAATTATTGAAAAAGCTAGAGAAACGTCAACGCTCCCAGTTTTTACAGGATATTTCCTATGTCGATGAAGAAAGGCAACGCAAATTTAGTAGCAATGATGAAATTCAGCCAGTTACTGCCGAGGAATACAAGGCAATTTCGAGTGCACTTCCTGCTTACAAGATTAAGGACATTGCTTGCAAGTATGGCTCAGGTACTGCTTCAATCGGCTTAAAACGTTACTATATTTTAGTGGAAGATAAAAAAGATGCATCAGGAGCAGAAGATTTAGTATTAGAAATGAAAGAGGCACGTACAGCGATCCCAGCCTATTTCCTTTCTTACAATCATGAATTTTGGAAGCATTATGAGCATCAAGGTGCTAGAGTAGTTGGGACACAAAAAGCTATGCACCATTTAGAGGACCCTCATTTACAATTTATGACCATGAATGAGCAGGAATTTTACATTCGAGAGCGTTCTCCTTATAAAAAGAAAGTAAAGCCTAAAAACTATAAAAATGTCGACGATTACTATACAACAACCTCGATCATGGGACAAATTGCCGCTAAAATACATGCACGAGCAGATATCGATTATTCTCCTGTTTTTACCTATCATAGTGAGGATGAGATATTAAAAGCGATTGGGAAAGATCGACATGTTTTTGTTGAACAAGTAATTTTACAGTCTATGAACTACAAAGACACAGTCTACTCAGATTATCACCTATTTAAAAACTGGATGGATGCAAAGTTTAAATAGTAATGAAAAGGACCTTAGTTAGTAGCTAAGGTCCAATTATTTTTGCCTAGCCTTCATACGAGCTAGTAAAAAACCACCTTTAAATGACTTCGGCTCGTACGAAATTATAAATGCATTAGGTTCGAATTGCTCTACTATTTGAAAGAGTTCTGCCTCTCGATTTCTCTTTGTTAAAATCTCATATTTATAGCGATTACTATCTCGCCCCTCTCCAACATAAATCGTAACAGCAAATCCCTCATTACGGAGAAACCTCACAAGCTCTTCATTCTTATTTTGAGTATTGATTGTTGCATAAACATAGCCAATCGCCAGTTTTCGTTCAATTTTGGCTCCTAAAAATATACCTAAACCAAAACCAATTGCATAAACGACCATAGCTAACATACTTTGTTTCCCACTAAAAACAAGCGAAAGGCCAAATACATACACTAGCATCTCTAGCATACCGAATATGGCAGCAAGGAAAGTAATATTTTTCACCAAAAATATTGTACGTAAAGTTAAAAAAGGTACATATACTAATTGAAGTATTAAAATCAAAACGATACTTTGCATTTATACTAGACCTTTCTAAGAGTAGTTATATAAGTGTATGTTGAAATAGAGATTTACATTCTATTAAAAATACCTTATTTATAAATTCCCTCGCCACTCAATTCTAAACATCAACGCCTAAAGTACTAAAAAAGCCGTTCAATTGTTCAAACGACTTTAAAGGCAAGCCACAAGCTATTTAAACGAAGTTAACATTCAAATTAATTACTTTGATTTATTTCTCCCAAAGTTCTATACGTCTTCCTTCTGGATCTTCAATCCAAATAAACCTTCCAAACTCATGAATCGTCTTGTCCATTGCAAGGGGAACACCTATTTTTTCAAGATGTTTAATACTGTCATCTAGATTTTCCACTTGAAAGTTTAGCATCACTTGTTGATCTGTTGGAAAATAGCTGTCATGCTCAGAGAAGAAGGAAAAGATCGTTTCATTGCCTAACTGTGGTGTAATCATGGTACCATTCCAACTTTCAATTTCCATGTTTAGAACTTTGCTATACCATTGTTTTATTTCTTCTAGATTTTTAGTCCTCCAAAAGACTCCTCCCAATCCATTTACTTTCATAAGGATTTCCCTCCTGCCAATTAGTTATAAATTTTAATTCTAGTTTTAAATGTGAATACCTTCTTTCATTAACATACCCTTACCAGTTGAATAGTAAAAAGCCTTTATACAAAACACCCACGTTACAATTTTCCTTTGCAAATAAAAAACCCCCGTAAAAGTTAGATTGATGTCTAACTTTTACGGGGCAGTTCAAAGATAGGTGGCTTATTGTTTAATTAAAATCTTTATGCTTCCCCATGCATCGGGTCTTTTTTATGCTTTGGCCCAATCATGTTGAATAAAATATTAAGGATAATCGCTGTGACTGATCCACAGACGATGCCGTTAGATGTTAAAATAGAAACTTTTTCTGGTAATGCATCAAAAATACCAGGAACGACTGATACACCGACACCTAAACTAACTGCAATCGCAGCAATCATCGCATTTTCAGCTGACTCATTCATAACTGGTACAAGCATACCCATACCTTGAGTAATTACCATACCGAACATTGCAAGCATGGCCGCACCTAGTACAGATGTTGGAATAATTGTTGTTAACGCTGCGATTTTCGGTAAGAAACCAAGCGCTACTAGTAATCCACCTGTAATGTAAATGACTTTACGATCTTTAACACCTGACATACGTGTAAGTCCCACGTTTTGTGAGAATGTTGTGTACGGAAAGGCATTGAAAATTCCACCGATTACAGATGCAAGACCTTCTGAGCGATAACCACGAGCTAAATCTTTTGAATCTAATTTTTTATTACATATATCACTTAGGGCAAAATAAACACCAGATGATTCAACTAGAGATACCATTGCTACAAGAGTCATTGTAATAATAGCCGTTACATCGAATGTTGGCATTCCAAAGTAGAATGGTTGTACCATATGGAATACATCCGCTTCTACTACTGGGTGAAAATTAACCTTGCCCATGAATGCCCCTAATATTGTACCCGCTACTAACCCAACTAAAATGGAAATGGCACGGATGAAGCCTGTAGAAAAACGGTAGACGATTAAAATAATGACTAGCGTAATAAATGCTAATGTAATATTTGAGCCGGATGCAAAATCCTCTGCTCCTTGTCCACCTGCCATATTATTTAAAGCTACTGGCAGTAAAGAAATACCGATAATAGAAACGACAGATCCTGTTACTACTGGTGGGAAAAATTTCACTAGCTTCCCGAAGAAGCCCGCAATAATCACGACAATCAAACCAGATGCAATAATGGAGCCATAAATATCTGTGATACCTTGCTCTGGGTTTGTACCTATAGCAATAATTGGACTTACCGCTGTAAATGTACAACCAAGTACTACAGGTAAGCCAATACCAATAAATTTACCTGAGTAAACTTGTAAAAGTGTTGCGATCCCGCACATCATAATATCAATCGCCACTAAATACGTCATTTGTGTTGAATTAAAGCCAATTGCCCCTCCAATAATAAGTGGCACTAAGATGGCTCCAGCATACATCGCAAGTAAATGTTGAATTGCTAGCGTCGTTGATTTAAAGGTATTCATTACGCGCGAGCCTCCGTAGCAAATGTCACTTTGCCATCTTCAAGAGAATCTACAATCGCCAATGATTCTACGCGGACACCTTGCTCACGTAATAATTTGCCCCCATCCTGGAAGCCTTTTTCAATAACAATGCCAACTCCTACAACATTAGCCCCTGCTTGAGCCGCAATATCAAGTAAGCCCTTTACTGCTTCTCCGTTTGCTAAGAAATCGTCAACAATTAAAATATTGTCGTCTTTACTTAAAAAATTACGTGATACAGAGATATCATTTGTTTCATTTTTAGTAAATGAATGTACTTTTGATGTGTAAAGGTTATCTGAAAGTGTTAATGATTTACGTTTACGAGCGAACACTACCGGTGCACCGATTTCTAGTCCTAACATGACAGAAGGAGCGATACCTGAAGATTCTATTGTTAAAATCTTTGTAATTACTTGGTCAGCAAATCGGTTTGCGAATTCATGACCAATTTCCTTCATTAACAATGGGTCAATTTGATGGTTTAAAAATGAATCTACTTTTAATACTGAAGATGATAGTACTTTACCCTCTTGCATAATTTTGTCGTGTAATAACTTCATTTCTGTCATATCCTTCTTTCTTAAATATTAATAAAAAAAGCTGAACACTTGGTCCCATTCAGCTACGAGTGGAGCAAAGCATTCAGCGTTAAAACGTCGAAAGGAATAGAAAACATCATTAAAGAAGTTCTCTAAAAGCATTGCTACCCATAGTCGATTTATTTACGGTAAATCGGTAGAAACTTGCAAGCCATATCCTCGCTATTATATGAGTAAAATTGTATGAATCTATCAGAAAACCCAATTTAACACTTTATTCGGTAGAAGCCTATTTCTCCTACTAAAAAAAGTTTAATTTTTCGGAATTTAATGGTATTCTGTGACTTTTTAATTGTAAACGTTCGTGTTTTCAATCAACGTACTGATTATAACAGACAATTTTCTAGCATGCTAGCATTATTTTGATAAATGAAAAGGTACTGTCATAATCACGACATTTCTGTGAAATAACAATGTCGTACGTATTAATAAGCTAGATTGATTGTGAAGCATATGATGCCAGCCCTTTTTCGGTAAAAATTGAGGGATGACAACCGTTACTTTATGACCTGTTTTCGCACATTGATGGTCCACTTTATCAATAAATTTTATTAATGGCTGTGTGATGCTACGATATGCTGAATAATAGGTTACTAGTCGAATATCTGGTTGCCATGCCTGCCATTTTTCTTCGAAGGCTTTGGCATCCGCCTGATCGAAAGCAACATAAAAGGCAATAATTTTATCAACCTTAAGTGATTTCGCATAATGAAGGGAATTTTCAACCACCTTCGTTATACCAGCTACTGGTACAATGAATACATTCCCTTCAATAGTAGCCATTTCCTCTTTACTCAATCTCAGCTGTTCTCCAACGGCTTGATAATGAAGCTTGATCCGATGAAATACAAAAATAATGATTGGTAAAAAGACAAACACTGGCCATACTTGAGGCAACTTCGTCACAAAAAACATCATCGCTACGATAAACGAAATGGCTGCACCAATTGTGTTGATCGTAAATTTTGCCATCCAGCCAGTAGGTTTTTCACGCCACCATTTTCGCATCATTCCCGTTTGCGCTAATGTAAACGGAATAAATACCCCAACAGCGTAGAGTGGAATTAAATGTTCTGTTGCCCCATCAAATAATATGATTAAGACAATGGCTGCTAGCCCTAGCATCATAATGCCATTGGAATACCCTAGGCGATCCCCACGCATTTGGAATATTCTCGGGATAAATCCGTCTTTTGATAAATTGACAGCAAGTAGAGGAAATGCTGAATAGCCCGTATTTGCTGCAAGTACCAAAATCATCGCTGTTGTACCCTGTACTATATAATAAAAGAAATTTCGACCAACACTTGCTTCTGCTAGTTGGGAAACGACTGTCGCTTCCGAAGTGGGGGCAATTCCGTAAAAATAAGCTAAACTAACAATACCGATAAATAAAACCGCTAAAATTCCGCCCATTGCTAACAATGTTTTAGCAGCATTATTAGGGGCAGGATTTCTAAAATTAGGAATCGCATTTGAAATAGCTTCTACCCCTGTTAAGGCTGAGCTTCCTGACGCAAATGCCTTTAATAAAATAAATAAACTAATCCCTGCGACTGGTGTACCAATCTTTGGATGCAGCTCTGCCGGCACCTGACCTGTTGCAACATTATAGAGCCCCATCCCGATCAACACTAACATAACGACTACAAACAGATAGACTGGATACGCCAAAACAGAGGCGGACTCTGTTACACCACGTAAGTTCAAGATCGTTAAAAAAATCACAAAGATAATAGCAATTGGCACATTGTATGGGTGCAGACTTGGAAATGCCGATGTAATTGCGTCCGTCCCTGCTGATACACTTACCGCTACCGTTAAAATATAATCAACGAGCAATGAGCCACCTGCTACAAGACCCGCGTTCACACCTAAATTTCCCCTAGATACTACATAAGCGCCGCCCCCGTGTGGATAGGCGAATATAACCTGACGATATGATAAAGTCAGTGCCACCAATAGGACAACAACCCCTGCTGCAATCGGTAAAGAATACCAAAATGCTAATGTTCCCACAGTCATCAGGACAATTAATATTTGTTCCGGTCCATAGGCTACGGAAGACAAAGCATCGGACGATAATATTGCCAATGCCTTTGTTTTACTAAGCTTTTGTTCCCCTAACGCATCGGATCTTAATGGTTTGCCGATTACATAACGTTTAAATGAGGATTTCATCAATAAACACCTTCTAGTTTCTTAGATTGTGTTTCGCCTTCCTAAATGAGATCAAAAAACGCCTACAAGTCATCACTAAATAAGACTTGTAGACGCTCATCTGTCTGCCAAGCTCCAACTTTTCTGCTCTTAACGCTTACGAGGTTAGCTGTCGGATTCGGGCCTGAGTAGCCCTACCCTTCAAAAGAAGAGATTCACCCCAAGGATTGCTTATGCACTCCGTCAAAAATGGGTCCCCCGCGTCTAGTTTGCTTCAGCGATTTAGAAATTTGAAACTTTAATAATGATGTCATATTACGCCTGTCGATAAAAAAAGTAAAGAAGAAAATTTTTATTTTTTACAAGTGAAATACATAGACTTTTTGAAATACATTGTTAACATCGATGGTAGAAATTAATTTACCCGCGAACACCTAATTTAAAGGCATTTTACAACAAAAAAACCTTAAAAGTATGCTCTACTTTTAAGGCAACAACTATTATTAGTCTTCCATATCTTGTTCAAAGTCGACAATTTCTCCTGTAATCGAATCAACATCAACGTCATATTCATATTGGCCATTTTTTAACTCGATTTCATAGATACCATCATCTAATTTAATTTTTGTTACTGTACCCTTTGCTTTTGTTAGAGCCGCTTCAATAGCCTTTTCTTTACTTATAAGGTTAGTAGCAGTATTAGCGTTAACCCATTCATTATCATCGTCATCTTGACGCTCTTTCTTCTGCTTAAGTAATTTTCCAGTATAGGCATCAAATTTTAAATCATACTCTTCTTTATCAGCATGCACCTCTACCTCATAAACAGAGCGATAGCGATTTTGATCTAGTTCAATATCTGCTACTGTCCCATCTACTACTGCTAATGCTTTCTTTTCGATTTCTTGCATGGATAGGATCTTTTTTTCTTGTGCACTTCCTGATAATAAAGTTGTCGAGCCAATTGCCGCTCCAACACCAAGAGTCACCACTAATGCAGGAATCATAATTATTTTTTTCATGTTCATCTCTCCTTTGTTTTATCTGCTTTTAGCTTACCAAGCTAAGATGATAGAACTATAAGAGGAACATTAGAATTTCATGAGAAACTCGTTTAATCGTCCCATGAAACAGAAAGGACCTTTCCAGATACAGCATGAATTTGAAAAGTGGCCTCTTCATGCTCTGTTTCAATTTCAACTAAATAGTAACCGCCATCCGCCGTATCTTCAAAATCTACAGAGTCCACTTTCCCAGTTAATTGTTGCAACGCTATATCAATGGCTTGCTGTTTCGTAATAATATGGGGGTTTTCAGGCTGATTTAGTGGTTCTACATCTTTTTCAAATAACACTTCACCCGAATAGCCATCTACTGTTATATCTTTTTGCTTATGCTCCTTTCCAACACGTGCGGTATAAATGGTTTCAGTGAGCATGACGCTTTCTACTTCACCATATTTTTCTTTCACCATTTTTCTTATTTGATTTTCTGTTAACAATAATTTACTTTGCCCTTTTTGCAACGTTAGATCAGAAACCTGCTGTGTTGTAGCATCAAGCATGGCTGTATATTTCAAATTCTCACGTGTAAATTGTATTTCAAATGAATTTCCACGTTTCTTTACTTCTGAAACTTGACCTTTGTAAATAGCTTCGATATGACGTATTGCCTCCTCTTCACTGAGAGGCTCCTTTTGAAAATAGCGATTTTGAATAAACCACAGCACCCCACTACAAAGAAGGACAATCACAATAAGTATTAAAGCCCACTTTTTCATTGTTGCCCCTCCTTTGGTATACATAAGGTAAAACTTGAACCTTCTCCAACTGTACTTTCCACATCTATGCTGATGCCCAGTTGTCCAGCAAGATCATGTGCAATCGCAAGCCCTAAGCCAGAACCGCCTGTTTTACGATTACGATCCTCTGTGACGCGGTAAAAACGTTCAAACAAATGCGGAACATGCTCTGCAGGAATACCGACGCCAAAATCCTGAATCGTCATTCGTACATGCTTAGTAGTTTCAGCTATGGAAATATGAACATCATCCTCACTGTATTTCCTAGCATTATCAAGCAAAATAAAGAGTAACTGCTTCAAAATTTTTTCATCACTGTAGATAAATTGCGGTGCTTTTGCATCGACTATAAAAGTTCGATGATACGCCTGCTGCATTTGTGCAGCCACTTTATTTAGGAAGGGAGCCAGCTCTAGCTGTTCAATATGAATATCCATATGCTCATTATTTTTTGCTAGCTCTAACAATTGCAATACCATTTCATGCATACGAGAAGATTCATTTGCAATAGCCTGAAGTGATTCCTGCGTTACTTCACGGTTGTCAAAGCCCCGTCTTAAGAGTAACTTTGCATAGCTTTCGATAACAGTAATGGGCGTTTTTAATTCGTGAGAAGCATTTGAAACGAACTCTTGTTGCTTTTGATAGTGCTGTTCAAGCTTCTCCATCATCATATTGAACGTTCGATTAATTTTTGCTAATTCATCCCCACCTTTAGCAGGGGTGTCCATTTTTTCATATTTTCCCGTCAATGCACTTTTGCGCATTGTCGCATTTAAGCGTTCTAGAGGTAATAAAATTAGGCGACCAAGTGCCAAACTCGCTAAAAATATTGGGATAGTGGCAATAATGGACACGACAATCAAAATAGCCTTTAATAAATCCAGTGTGCTCTCTACTTCCTCCATGGATTGCTGTAAGGTGATATCCACAATTGTCCCATCTATCCAAATAGTAGGCATTGTATAGGTAATGGAAGTAACATCAGGCATGTCTAGGGTGGCCTGAACCTTCGTCTTCAAATTTTCTCCATCATAAACATAGATAGCACCACCAGCTGGCATATACGCTCTTAATACTTGCTGTAGGTTGGTTTGTGCATTCAACTGACTTAATGTTGAGCTTAAATCATTTGCTCGTGTATGAAGTTGACTATATTCCGTATTATAGGCAAATTTCTCGTACAAAAAGTAAATTCCACTATTGGTTGCCACTAAAATTACTAGCATTAACAAAGTGGTAAGTAGATGAATCTTTGTTTTAAGCTTCATGATTTATTTTCCTTTAACACATAACCTACACCTCGAACTGTTTGAATAATGGGTGTTGCATTAGCGATTTCAAGCTTTTGGCGCACATATCGAATATAGACATCCACAACATTTGTATCTCCGTAGTAATCAAAGCCCCATACAGTCTCTAATATTTGTTCCCTTGTGAGCACCTGCTTAGGATGCTTCATTAGATATAGCAATAAATCGTATTCTCTAGGAGTCAGTTGGATCTCCTTCCCATAATAAATAACTTCTCTTGTTTGCTCATTGATCGATAACTGTCCAAACGATACACCGACCTTTGTTGGACTAGCCTTTTGAGAAAACCGTAGTGCATTACGGATACGGGCAAGCAATTCTTCAATTTCAAATGGCTTTGTCACATAATCATTAGCCCCTAAATCCAATCCCTTTACCTTATCCTCTACCTCACTTTTAGCAGTCAGCATGATAACCGGGGTATGTGATTCTGTTGCGCGAATCCGCTTTAACACATCTATGCCACTCATTTCGGGTAACATAATATCCAGTAAGATCAAATCCCATTGCTGCTCACGATATTGCAATAAACCATCTGCTCCTGTATGGGCCATCACCGCTTCATAGCCTTCAAATTGAAGCTCTAACTGCAGCACTCTCGCAATATTTTCTTCATCTTCTATAATTAAAATTCGATTGCTCATGTCGAATCAGTCCTTCACCTTTTCTTTCATCGTAAACGATGCAAGCGGTGAAAGTCTAATTAGAAAATGATGAGAAAATACTATGCATTTCCTTCTTTTTGACACAGGGTATATCCATAACTAATAAACTATCGGCAAAAAGCTGTAAAAATCCCTTTTCTCAAAAATTCCTGAGCTTACTTTAGCAACTTTTTTGCCGTTTAACCGATTGGGGAAGGGAAACTCCATCTCCATATGTGGACCATTGTAATGAATAATGGTCACTGTACCATCAGAATTATTGCGCCAATCATACTTCCTTTCATCTGATTTAATTGAAAGTTTAATGGATACAAAAGCTAAACTTAAGAATAATATGAAAAAGGTAAGACGAACAATTTTCAATAGAATCACATCCTTTTTGTATCAGCATAATAATTTACATCCGGACGCACTATTGAGTAATGTTAATAATTTAAACAAAAAAAATCTCGCCAACAACTTTCTGGATTGTCATTGGTGAGATTTTTAATTATTGATGCAAAGCCCTATACAAAAATGTTACAAACTCCGCTCGCGTTACAGGATCATTTGGTCTGAAATTGCCATTATCTCCAATCGTGATTCCATTTCCTGCGAGTATAGCAATAGATTCATGTGCCCAGTGTGTTTTTGGCACATCCTTGAAAATATTTTTATTTGATGAAGTTAATTTAAAGGCCAAAACCAATACTTTTGCCATTTGAGCGCGTGTCATATTAGTAGTTGGCTGAAAGTTCCCGTCTATGCCATCAAACAGACCTGCCTGTTGTACCTGATTGATTACCTCAAAATAGAGATGGCTTTTAGAAATATCGTTAAATACTAGCGCTTCTTTTTTCGTTTCTAGCTCTAATGCTCTTGTTAAGATCAGGGCAGCATGCTGGCGTTGAATCGGTGCATTTGGCTTGAACGTACCATCTTGATAGCCTGTAATAATACCCTGCTTTGCCATCGCCTGAATCATCTTCCATGCCCAATGTCCTTGAGAAATATCTGAGAAGATGATATCTGGTTCTTGTTGGGGTGTTGGCTCTGATGGTTGAGGCTCAGTTAGCTCTGATGGATTAGGTTCCCTTATTTCAGGTATGGTTGGCTCTGGTATTGGAGCTGGGTTCGGAGATATACTTCCCCCACCACCCGATGAACCCCCTGTTACCCAATGAGCATATAATGTGATATTGGACTTCACTACATCTTTGGAAAAATTCCATGGTATCGTCAGTTTACTATCCTTATACCAGCCTGTAAATGTATAGCCTGCCTTTATTGGATCTGCTGGCTTTGTTGCTAAGGTATCCTCAATTACCTTCTGTGATGCTACTGCACTTCCTCCATTTGTTTCGAAATCCACTGTAAACTGTGCGACATCCTTTTCCCATTTTGCATACAAGGTTGTATTTTGGGTTATCTTATCCGTTGTAAAATTCCATGGTGATGTGAATTGGGCATCCTTATACCAACCTAAAAACGTATAGCCTGCTTTTATCGGGATTACTGGTTTACTCACTAATCCCTCATAAATGACTGTAATAGGATTGATTGCTGTCCCTCCATTTGTATTAAATGTGACAACATATGCATTTGCTATCCATTTCGCATACAAGTCAAGATTGAATTCTTCAATATCAACAATGCTATTTACTGCATAATCTATACCGTCCCCCGCGTTAGTGCTGTTCCAACCATCAAATGCATAGCCTGTTTTTTCTAACGATCCTATATTGTTTAAGATCGTTGCTTGAGTATTTCTTGGGTACATATTCGTATCTACTGGTGGATTTCCTTGCTCAGAGCCATTTCCATGATAGATAATCCGATAAGTCAGTAATTCGAACTGGTGATTATATTGATCGGCATAGGCTTGTGCAGTCGATGCATCATGACCATAAACAATTAAATTACTTGGATTTGCATTAAAAATATCTTCTAAAAGAATCGTTGCATCCGATAATATTTTCACATGTTTAAGATTATTGTCGTTAAAGGCATTATCTTCTATAGTCATTACATTTTTGGGAATTTCTACACTACTAAGTCTATTCTCCCCAAATGCCCATCTACCGATAGTCGTTACACTACTAGGAATCTCTATACTTGTTAGTCGATTATCGAGAAATACACTTTCCGCTATACTTGTTATACTGAATGGAATAGTTACATTTGAAAGTTGATTTGTAGCAAATGCATACTCTCCTATACTTACGACACTAGAAGGTATCACTAAAGAGGTCAGGTTATTATCTGAAAACGCCCATTCCCCTATAGTTTCCAAAGTTGCTGGTAACTCAATGTTTGTTAATTGGTTCTCCATAAATGCGAAATCCCCAATTGTCTTAAGTTGATTTGATAGCTTTACTGTAGCAAGTGCATTATCTAAAAATGCATATGAGCCAATTTGAATCACTTGATCTGGTATTTCTATAGCAGTAAGTTTATTTGTAAAGAATACACCTTCACCTATCGTTGTAAGGTTATTTGATAGTTTCACATATGTTAATTGATTTTCTGCAAATGCCACATCTCCAATACTTGTTACACTGTCTGGTATAATTACCTGTGTAAGTCCTTTTTCACCAAATGCTCCACTACCTATTGCTGTTACTACCCTGCCATCTAGCTGACTTGGAATGGTTATTGCAATATCAGTACCTATGTAATCTCTAATCGTTACTGACCCATCCCTATTTTTTGTCCACTCATAATCTGCTTCATTAACATAATCTGGGGAATCTATTCCTTGGAAGTTTATATTCAACCTCTCTGCATACTCTTTTACCGAAGAGTTCTCTGGAGCATAAATAACAAAGTTAGGACTGTGCCCTATAAAGGCATCATCGCTTATTTCAATATCTTTAGAATATATAATGATTTCTTTTAAGTAATTATAAGAAAAGGCTCCATCCCCAATGCTTTTCACACTTTCAGGTATCTCTAAACTTTCAATATCATTCCTTGCAAATGCATTGGCCCCTATTATTTTTACACCCTCTGGGATTTTCACATTGACAATATCATTCGTTGAAAAGGCATGATCCCCTATACTAATAACACTATTAGGTATATCTATGCTTTCTAGCAAGTTTCCGGAAAATGCATAATTTCCAATACTACTTAGATTATTTGGAAGCTTAACATTTGTTAGTTGGTTTAAGGAAAATACACCATCACTAATACTCGATAGATTACTTGGAAGTGTCACACTTGTTAACTGATTTTGATAAAAGGCATAAGCACCAATCGTTGTGATTGTTTCTGGTATTGTGAGGCTTGTCAGTTGTTTATTAGTAAACACCCAAGGGTCTATTCCTGTGGCCATTTTCCCTTGCCATTGTTGAGGAATTACAATATCTCCGCCAGTACCTGTATATGTCTTTATAGTTACCGAGCCATCAGGGTTATCTTCAACATCATAATCAGCTTCATTAGCAAAAGTAAAAGGGATTTTTAATATCATCATGAAGAAAAATAGTGTGAACCATACTCCATATCTAACACTTTTGGCTTTCATATAGACTCTCCTTTCTTAAAATGAAATATTTCTTCTTTATCTTAAGGGTAATTATTTTCTCCTACTATTGAGGAATGTTAATTGTTTATATGTAAAAAAAAAGACCGCTACCTAAAAAAGATAACGGATAACCTTATAACCTTATGCCTGTGGGTTTAATAATATTGCCTGTGCTCGGTTTTTAACACCCAACTTACTGTAAATCCCCGAGAGATAGACACGTACTGTACCTTCAGATAAAAATAGCTGCTCGGCTATTTCTTTATTAGAAGCACCTTCTAATAATAATGAAAATATTTCCTGTTCACGAGTTGTAAGGGACGCCAATGGTGAAATTTGCTTATGCTTTTGAACGCATTTTAGCAAGTGCTCAACATAGCTCATGGAAACCTCTCTCCACTCCTTTTCATAAGATTGCTGTCGAATAGCAGCATATTTTTTTAATAAAGCATATGTTTGAGGCTCGTCCATAAAGGTTCTGATATATTGATATGGCTCGGCTAATTTCAAGGCTTGATGCAACGTCATCAACGACTTATCTGCTTGTCCTTGCTCTGCCAAACATATGGCTAATAAAATTGTTGCTTCAATACAGGTAGATAGCTGTCCTTGTTGTTGTGCCTGTAATTGCACCTGTACAATTAATTGCTGTGCTTCTAGAAGGTGCTCTTTCATGAGTAAATAACGTGCCTTTACTAGCAAATAAAATGGAGAATTCTTATCCATATTTTCTTTAATTTTGGCTAACTCCTGTTCTGCTTGGACAACATTGCTTTCACGTAAAAATAATAACGCCTTCATCACTCTTATACTATCAATCCAATGACGTTCATTGATAGTTTCAATTGCATGGTCTAAAATGCTTTGGGCAACTATATATTGCTCTTCTAAAGCGGCTATTTTACTTTTTAGAATGTACATCGGTACTAATAATCCTGGATCTTGGAATTGATGACCTGAACGTAATGCTTCCTCTAATTCTATTGATAGCTCATCAAAGTGATTCCACTCATATAATTTCTCTGCACGCATGCCATAGCTATAGCCTGTCATACTTAAGTTCTTAAATTCCCCTGTTCTAAACTTAGCGAAAAATGACATAGCCTGTTCATCTGAAAGCAACTTTCCTCTAGACCCGATATTTGTTCTAAACAACATAGGCTCTGTTTGATTATATTGGATAAAAATTGCATCCCACTTGGACCCAATTGGATTTCTCTCTAGCCTTTGTCGAATGTATTCCGCAGCTTGTGATAGATCTCCGTTTTTCATGACAAAGACATAGGCTTTCACACCTAGAAAATCATCGACAGCAGATGCATACGTATTTTTATTCATCCATTGATTTGTCCTATGCTTTTGTTCTAGCTCTAGTATCGTCTGATAAGCATTTTCTAAATTGTGTAATGCTGCAAGTGTATAGGCGTACATTACCATCAATTCTGGATGTACTTCATAGCCATTAGCCAATAAAGTATTAATCCAATTTATATACGATGTTGAATGACCACAGGAAAGGAATGTTACAAGATGCTCCTGAATCCATTGTTCAGCATACATAAACACTTTGCCGTTTAAAGCAAGCTCTATAGCAGATAAAAAATTTCCGTTATTATATAAAGCAACAGCTGCTTTTTCATATAAATTCAAAATATCATGCTGAGTAAAACGTTTGCTTAACTCTTGACGTAATGTTTCTCTAAACAAATTATGGTATCGAAAGACCTGTTCTTTTGCTTCAACTCTGCTAATAAATAAACCTTGGTGATCAAGCTCTAATAAGACTAGTTGAGCATCAGTTCGGTTTGTTAGAACATTACATGTTTCAGAGGTTAATTGGTCCAAAAGCGAGGTATAAAGAAGAAATGTTTGGAGTTGTGGCGCTAGTTTGGAAAAAACCTCTCTCATAAAATAGTGGGCCACATAAGAATTACTTTCTTTAAATTGTTTTTCATCCATACTATGGAAACTTGTTAAATTGGTTAATTGTAACCCTGTAGGCCAGCCTTCTGTTATCTTAAAAACCTTTTGAAGCTCCTTCTCATTCAGTTGTTTGTTTAATTTTTTATAATATTCTTTTGCCTCCTCATATGTAAAAAGTAGATGCTCTACACCAATTTCAAGCAAGCAATGGTTTAATCTCCACTTTGCAACAGGTAATGAAATAGTCGATCTACTAGTCATATAAATAAAGCAGTGTTCTGGTAAGAAATCAATCAGACGAGTCATTGTTTGATGGATAGCAATATTGTAAATATGATGATAATCATCAATCATAATGTGAATTCTTTCAGTAGATAGCGATAATTCGTTTAATAGCGAATCCACTAAATATTCTAATGGTAACTGTGGTTGAGCATGGAGTATAGAATCAATTCGGGATGCTGCTTCTGGCTGTAAGGCATGACCAATCGCATGAATTAAATATTTCCAATAACGAATTGGGTCATTGTCTGTTTGGTCAATTGTAAACCATGCCACCATTGTATCAAGGTGATGAACCCAACTACTTAACAAAGTGGTTTTACCATAACCAGCTGGCGCTTGCACTACGATAAGCTTAGCTGATGTCTGTTGTAAAATGGCATTTAATCGTTCTCTTTCAATAATTTGCTCTCCCGTTAGGGGTTCGGTTGTTTTTGAGGCTAATAAAATATTTGGCATCATTTAACCTCCCTTCTGTTTAACAATTTTAATAGCCTAGCCATTCTTTTGCCCATACAATGGCCTTCATGCGAGATTTCACACCTATCTTACTGTATATTTCTGTCAAGTATATACGAATTGTTCCCTCTTTCAGCTGTAATTGTTGAGCAATCTCATTATTAGAGGCACCTTCAGCGAGTAATTGCAGAACATCTTTTTCCCGTTTTGTAAAGTTAGCGAAAAACTCATCTTCTAAGCTGATATTCTGTAATAGTTTATTTACATATGCTAACGGTACTGAATTAAATATATCGCCCTTACTATGCTGACGTATACGCCAGTATTTATTAAGTAATGGCCAGATAGAATCCTCTTCTATAAATGTATGATAATAACCATGTAAAACACCCTGTTCAAGGAGAACATGTAAAACAGACAAAGCAATGTCCTCTTGATCTAGTTCAAATTGACAAGCGGCCTCTAATAAACCTGCTTCAATAAGCGTAACCATTTGTTTTTCTTGAATTGCTCCCTCTTTCAAACGGATGGCAATTTGTAATGCTTCCTCAATTTGATTTTTAGCATACAATATTCTGCATTGAATTAATAAATAAAACGGATTCCTCGATGCAATTTTATAACTAATAAAATCAGTGACTCTTAAAAACTCTCGTTGTGCATAAGAAATATTCCCTTCAAGCAAATAAGCTTGTGCCTTCATAATATATACCATACCAATCCAATAAGATTTATCCGTTTTCTTCATCGCTTCTATCAATAACATATGTGCATCCTCAAATTGTTTTTTAGTCAGACAAATGCGAGCCTTTAAAAGATACATTGGTATAAATAATCCTGGATCTTGAAAACGCAAACCATATTGTAAGGCAATCTCTAAATTTTCACTCGACCTTTCTATATCATTTATTTCATACAATATCTCTGCTAAAAGCCCATAGGTTACCCCCGTAATATTTCGATCCTTTATTTCACTTTCACACAGTACCTGAATTAGTGCTTCCAGTTTTTCAACTGGTAAGAACTTACCGTTTGTGCCTGCAAAGGTACGCAAAATTCTAGGTTCAAATTGATTGTACTTTAAAGAGATACGATATAAGGATGACTTTTCCTTTCTTACATTGACACGTGTTTGTAAACCCACTTTTGCTTTTTCAAGATCTCCATCCTTCAAATAAGCAACATAAGCATTTATAATTTCAAAGATTTTTGATACAGCAATAAATTGAAAGCCATCCATCCATTTCAATATATCTTGTTTAAAAAGTAGTTCCTCAATGATTTCATTTGCTTTCTCTATTTCATGAGTAGAAAACAAAGTGGTGATGTATAAGACAAGCATATTAATATCAACTGAAAATTGTGCATTTCTTAGTTTCTGTACCCATTGCCCAAAAAGTAAAGTATGTCCCTCGGCAAATATTTCAACTAGATACTTTTGAATCCATTCGTGTGCTAGTTCATATAATGTGCCATTTAAGGCAAGTTCAATTGCAGCTACATAATCTCCTCTTAGGCATAAGTTTGTGGCTGCTTCGCGATAAATAGAATGAATCATCTCATGTGAATACTGCCTTTCCAGTTCTTCCAGAAGTGCATACCTAAATAAAGTATGGTAACGATAAACGGATGGCTGACTCTGTATACGTTGAATGAAGAGACAGTTTTTATCTAATTCAATGAAAGTATTCAAACTATCTAACCCTAACTCGTTCGTTATAGTTGCACAAATACTAGGGTCTAAGTCATTTAAAATTGAAGTACGCAGTAGAAAATCTTGAGTTACTTGAGGTAATGTAATAAAAACTTCTTGGATGAAAAATTCATGAATGTACGGACTAGCCTCTGTTAACATTTCTATACTGCTTAGACTATCAATACTATCACCTATGGCTAACTTAATAAGTTGTATGCCTGCTATCCAGCCCTCCGTTACCTTTAGCAAAGGCTTCAGTGCGCCAACTTTCTCTTCCTCCGAAATGGATTGGAAATAGACGTATTGTAGCTCCTCTAAATCCAAACATAATTGATCTGTCCCCACTTCTAGCAACCAATCTTTTACACGCCAATTTGCTAGAGGTAGTTCTAAATTTGTTCGAGTCGTTATGCATAGACGTACATTAGCGGGTAAATACTCAATTAATCGGATAAATATCTGATGAATCTGAGGATGCTGGATTGCCTGAAAATTATCAAAAACAATATGAATAGTTTCTTTATATGCCTCTAGTGTATCTAGCAGTGAATCTACTGCTGTCTCAAAGGAAATATCAAGTAAATTTTCAAATTTGTTTTCGAAACCATTAATTATGCTTATCGATAAAGTATGTATCAAATATTTTATAAACCGTAAAGGTTCATTGTCGTGTTGATCAATTGTAAACCAAGCTACCGATTCTTTAATATGCCAGCACCATTGACTTAAAAGTGTTGTCTTTCCATACCCTGTGGGTGCTTGAACAATGGTTAACTTCTTCATCTGATTCTTAGCCAGAAGAGTCAATAATTTTTTCCTCTCAACAGCGTTTGGCACTGTACGTGGAATTGTTATTTTTGATTTTACCCATACCATGTCCATTCTTTTGCCCCCTTCTTTATTCATTAGTTCTCTATATTTTTAAATTTTCCTGCCGATTAATTTTTCCTTTTATTCAATTCGGCCGTATAGATATTTTCAAATAATTGAAGCAAACCACTTCCCTTTTTCTAATCCTAGCGTTAGAATACTATTATCTTATTTTCCTCTAGGAAACTTTATTTCACAAACGATACTTTTTGAAATGAGGGAACAATATGGTATACAAACAAGTCACAAAATCGTCTGCTGAGGCGGTTTTAGATGGAGATATAAAAGGTTGGCGACGTTTTTTACCCTTTCTTGGGCCTGCATTCATTGCAGCGGTCGCCTATATTGATCCTGGCAATTTTGCCACAAATATTACAGCTGGCTCTCAATATGGATACTTACTCCTTTGGGTAATAGCCTTTTCTAATTTAATGGCGGTACTCATCCAATCCTTATCTGCAAAGCTTGGTATTGCGACAGGAAAAAATTTACCTGAGGTGGCACGTGAACATTTTTCTAAAAAGACATCTATATTTCTTTGGATTCAGGCTGAATTAGTAATTATCGCCACCGACCTTGCTGAATTTATCGGGGCAGCATTAGGGCTTTATTTGTTATTTAATATCCCTATGCTTCCAGCAGCTATCATCACAGCGGTCGGATCATTTGCTATTCTAGAGCTTCAAAGAAGAGGATTCAGAGCCTTTGAGGCAGGCATTTCTGGCATGGTTTTAATTGTCGTATTAGCATTTGCCTTCCAAACATTTTTAGCTCAGCCAGAATGGGGAAAAGTAGCGTTTGGTATGTTCACACCTCAGTTTGAAGGGGTGGACTCATTACTATTAGCAACAGGTATTTTAGGTGCGACAGTCATGCCCCATGCTATTTACTTACATTCTTCTTTAACACAAAGTCGTATCATCGGTCGTAATGAAGAAGAAAAAAGACGAATCTTCCGTTTTGAATTTATTGATATTATCATCGCTATGATCATTGCTGGAGCCATCAATATGAGTATGCTCATTATTGCGGCAGCAGTTTTTCACACACAAGGGATTGTAGTAGAGGATTTAGATGTTGCCTATAACGGCTTAAAGGATGCTCTCGGCCCAATGGCTGCCGTATCCTTTGGTCTTGGTTTACTAATTGCTGGGCTAGCTAGCTCCTCTGTAGGGACATTAGCAGGTGACGTAGTGATGCAAGGCTTCATTCAACGAAAAATACCACTTTATTTACGGAGAGCCATTACGATGGTGCCTCCGTTAGCAATTATTGCATCCGGTGTAAATGCAACCCATGCGCTTGTTCTTAGTCAGGTTGTGTTATCTTTCGGTATTGCATTCGCCCTCGTCCCTCTCGTTATGTTTACAAGCAAACGAGACATTATGGGCGGTTTAGTGAACCACCGTATTACTACTATTTTAGGCTGGTTTGTAGTTGTGATTGTTGTGGCATTAAATATTTACTTACTAGGTGAAACAATATTTGGATGAAGTAGTGAATTAATACTAAAATTTAAATTAAGAGCATCATCAGCAAAAGGCATCGAGAAGAAAAATCTCGATGCCTTTTTGTTGATAATAATACCATTGGTTATTACATGGTCCGGTTCACCCAAAAGGAAAACCATAAATAGACACATCTTGTGGGACAGCTAAAGTAGTGCAGAATTTACAGTTGATAATACAGCAACAATGGTTGGAATTCTTAATTTCCTCGTTGAAATCACCTTTAAATAAATATAAGATTAATAAAACAAATTTTTACTATTTTGTCATTTTTAATACAGGAGGTTTTTAATGCAATTTTATATACCTATAATTATTATGATTGTATTAATAGTTTTACAATGCCATAATGGCAAAAAAGGAAATCTGTTTTTAACTATTTTATTGGCCATTTCCTTTTCTATTTTAATTAAATTTCTATTATGGGAATCAAATTACTTATTTTTATTGCTCTACGTTAATTTTTTTCTATATTTAATAAGTTTAGTTACCTATTTTACAAGATCAACTATGTGAGTGTAACAACCGAGTAGCTTACTATCAAATTACTATAATCATCGTTCTATATCAACAAAACTTATGAATACCTGGCCCTTTCATTAAACATCGACCTTCTCAATATTGCGGATAGCTAGGTAGGCAATACTAATACCTATGATTGCTAACGAGATTGGAATAATAATGATGTCATTTAATGTGAAGTTACCTGTATTGGATGAAGTCAATGATACGATTAGAATAGAAGAAATAATTGTTGCTGGAATAGAGTATTTTCTCATTCCGAAATATAATGGAATTAATGCCATCCCTGAGGCAGCAATTGCATTCATGAGTACAGATGGTATATGTTGCATGATTAAAGTATTAGATAAAACATCAGGAATTAAATCAAATTTATCGCTTACGATGCAAAAGATGGTTGTAATCAAGACATTTGAAACGATGATTGCACTAAAGGTAAAAAGCATGACAATCGCAAGCTTAGCAGCGATTAATTTCTTTCGGCTTACAGGATACATAAAGGCCAATGTGATTGTTTTAAACTTATATTCTCCGATGATCAGTTTAGCTATTAATGTAGCTGCAAAAATAATAAATACAGCTCTGACAAATGAATCGATAACACTTAAAGCCATTTCATAATTTGCAATATCAACTTCCCCTTCTACTTTAGAAATAAATAAAATCATAAACATAAATCCTAAAATAATAAAGTTAGCAAACATAGCACTTTTAAAATAGGAGCCTAAATGATATTTTTTCATTTCCAAACGCATTAAATTAAGCATGAACAATCCCTCCATTTATTAGCTTAAGGAAGTAATCCTCTAATGTGCTAGTTTTTTTGCTAATCTCCTCTATTTCAATATCATGTTCAATCAATGTTTTTGTTAGAACCTTTTGGGATACTGTCAAATCATAAATTCGTATAGAATTGTCATCCATCAGTTTGAAATTAGCCATTTTCAATTCACTTTCTAAAATAAAGGCTGCCTTCTTACCATCGTTTACGATCACTTCAATATAGTCGGCTTGATTACGATTAATCGTATCCATCGTTACTTCAGTAATGAGCCTACCTTCCTTGATGACACCTATCGTATCGGCCAATTGTTCAATTTCCCCTAATATATGACTAGAGATAATGATCGTAATGCCATACTCCGTACAGAGCATTTTAAAAAGCTCTCTCAACTCTTTAATCCCAATGGGATCTAGTCCATTAATTGGCTCATCTAAAATTAGGAGCTCTGGCTTTGTAATAATAGCGCGTGCAATACCTAGTCTCTGTTTCATCCCTAGTGAGAAATCTTTTACCCGTTTCTCCTCTGCATTTGTTAATTTTACAAGGTTAAGTACATGGGCAATTTCCTGCTTATTGTAATAGCCCATATATTCGCAATGCAGTTCTAAGGTTTCCCTAGCCGTTAATTTTTCATAGAAAATAGGATATTCAATAATCGTTCCCATTCTTTTTAATATTTCATACGAACGATCGGTCAACCTCTCACCAAATATTTCAACATCTCCACTTGTTGGCTTTGTCAGATTCGTTAGCATCTTCATAACTGTCGTTTTACCCGCTCCATTAGGGCCTAAAAAGCCATAAATCTCTCCCTTCTTCACGTTCATATTGACAGCAGAAACCACTTCTTTTCCTTCGTACACTTTCGTAAGCTGGTTTGTTTTCACAATATATGTCATGTCAATCTCTCCCTCAAATGTGGCTATTGTCATTATAAAAAATGAAACTCTCTAATTTATTACTGGATTCTTACAAATTCCTTAAGAGCATAATAAAAGCCTGTAAAGCACAATAAAAGCTCTACAAGCATGTGATTTCAATACATCATTCGTTTTAAAGCAATGGTGAAAATGGTCTTTTTATAGGGAATACTTGATAACCGAATGGAACCATCCATCATTTCCACTAATCGCTTTGTAATCGTTAAGCCTAGGCCACTCCCCTGGAAGGTTTTATTGCGAGAGTCCTCTAGCGTGTACATTCTCTCAAACACATTGTCAATATGGTATTCATCGATTCCTTTACCACAATCCCATACATCTATAAAAATATTTGTTTCATCATTTCTTACAGTTAAACCAATTACATTACCATCCGCTCCATAGGCAAGAGCATTGGATAAAAGATTGTTGAGAACCCTATCTAATGCTTCTTCATTGCCAAGGGCATACATAGGAGTTTCAGGGATTGTAATATTGATATCTAATCCCATCGACGTGACCATATCGTAAAATGATAATATATTTTTACGGCTAATTTCACAGACATTGATTTTAGTAATTGGATAATCTGTATCTCCTGCCTCTAATTTGGCAAGATCAAAAAATGTGTGAATGATTTTTAATACTTCTAATGTTTTAGCATGCACGCCCGTTAATAACCTTTGGCGTTCTTCCTCATTAGCTGCGCCTTGAAGCTGGAGCATTTCAATATAGCCTAACACAACCGTTAAGGGCGTTTTTAAATCATGTGAAATGTTCGCCAACATTTTTTTCATAGAATCTTCCATTTTTAGATGGGTCGCCTGAACTTTTTGGTGATGATCCAGCCAAGCATTTATGGAAATAAGTAGCTGTTGAATTTGTGAATTGCTCGTAGTTACCAAAATCTTTTCATTACTTTGTTCTTGAACAATGACTTGGAGTTTTTCATACATATATTGGATCGTCTGATTTTGCTCTTTTTTTGTTTTCCATTGAAAAATAACAATTCCTATAAGCACCACAATTATAATTAATAGAATGATTATCATATCTGTTATCCTTCAAACTTATAGCCAATCCCCCAAAGCGTTTTAATATACTGGGGATTGGATGGATCATCTTCAATTTTTTCGCGTAGCCTTCGAATATGTACATTAATAATATTTTCATCACCATAATATGCTTCTTGCCATATTAGCTGATAAATTTGCTCTTTCGTAAAAACTCGGTTACGGTTTGTCACAAATAGCTTTAAGATGGCAAATTCCTTTGATGTTAGCTTCACTTCTTGCCCATTTTTATTTATAGAAAAATTAACAATATCTATCTTTAAATGGCCTATGACTACTACATCCTGTTTGTGATCTATTTGGCCAGCGTATGTTGTAGCTCTTCTAATAACGGCTTTTACGCGAGCAGAGAATTCCAGCATAGAAAATGGCTTAGCAATATAATCATCTGCCCCTAATCCCAACCCAAGCGCTTTATCTACATCACTATCCTTTGCGGACATAATGATGATCGGAAGTGCTGCCTGTTCTCGGATTACTTTTAAAACTTCCAATCCATTAAGCTTAGGAATCATAATATCTAGAATGACTAAATCAAAAGATTGATGTAAACAATATTGTAATGCCTCTTCTCCATTATTTGCAGTGGTGACATCGAAACCTTCCAATATTAAAAAACTCGCTACCATTTCGCGAATAGCCTCATCATCTTCCACTAGTAAAATATGTTTTTGCATTTACATGCACCTCTCTCTACTAGAAAGTCAAAAATCACACTTCCATATCTATAGTATATTACCATATATATGATGTTAATTTAGTATTAATTTTAAAGGTCTCTATATAAAAAAAGCTGTCCCATCAACCATCACACAATGGTTTAAAGAACAGCTTTTCTGTTTAATTTTCCACTTTTAAATCACAATCTTTAAGAGGAAGCATTTTTGTTTTATGTTTAATTTTGTACCCCAGCCATAGCAACAGGAACAATGGAATACCAATATAGGAAACAAGGATACCATACCAATCGATTGTACCCCCGATAAATGCTGTGTAATTCTGTCCAATTACGACAATCATACAAATAGTAAAGGCGAATAGTGGACCGAATGGGTATAGCTTTGCTTTATACGGTAATAGCTTTGGATCTAAACCCTGCGCCTCGAAAGCACGACGGAAACGATAATGACTAAATGCAATACCTAGCCAAGCAATAAACCCTGACATCCCCGAGGCATTTAAAAGCCAAATATAAACAACCCCATCACCAAAGAATGACGCTAAAAACGCTACACAGCCTACAGCTAACGTTGCGATCAATGCATAAATCGGAATACCTCGACGACTTAACTTTGCAAAGAATTTAGGAGCATGACCATCCACTGCTAATTGCCATAGCATACGTGAAGATGCATACAGTCCAGAATTTCCTGCTGATAGCATAGCCGTTAAAATAATGGCATTCATTAAGGAGGCAGCAAAAGCAATGCCTAAACGATCAAACACCAGCGTAAATGGAGATACAGCGATATCCTCCGATAATAAGCGCTCGTCTGTGAATGGAATCAACATCCCTATAGCAGCAATAGCTAAAATATAAAATAAAATAATACGCCAAAACACCGATTTTACTGCCTTCGGTATATTTTTTCCTGGATCATCTGTTTCCCCTGCTGTAACCCCGAGTAACTCTGTTCCTTGGAATGAAAATCCTGCTGCAAGGAAAATACCAAATGTAGCAAGGAAGCCACCATGGAATGGTCCATCACTAATAAAGAAATTTGTAAAACCTACAGGTGCCTGTCCACCTAAAATACCAAAAATCATTAATATGCTAATAATAATAAATACAATGACCGTAGCCACTTTAATCATCGCAAACCAATATTCACTTTCACCATAGCTCTTTACAGACAATAAATTAAATGTCAGTACAATTACAATAAATAATACTGTCCAAAGTGCTGATGAGCTATCTGGGAACCAATATTTCATAATTAATGACACTGCCGCAATTTCTGCTGCAATCGTAATTGCCCAGTTATACCAATAGTTCCAGCCAAGTGCAAAGCCTAAAGCTGGATCTACAAATTTTGTCGCATACGTACTAAAAGAACCCGAGGACGGCATATATGCAGCCATTTCACCTAAACTTGTCATTAAGAAATATACCATAATACCGATTAACGCATAGGCAAGCAATGCGCCTCCCGGTCCTGCTTGTGCAATGGCGCCTCCACTAGCTAGAAATAGCCCTGTACCAATTGTACCGCCTAAAGAAATCATTGTGATATGGCGGCTTTTTAATTCTTTTTTCAGCTTCGGTGCTTTATGGCCGAGCTGATTTACTTTTATTTCACTCACGATATAGCTTCCTTCCTATTTATGAGGCAAAAAAATGCCATCACATGAACAATGTGATGGCTAGTTAATCCTCAGTTTTTCCTAAACGATAGCTCAACACGTTGTACAAACGTGACAGTTCTGTTCCTTTCGGAGACAGCCCCAGCATGAGGTTTTCAAGTCCCCTCACACTTCGGCAATATTTCCTTTCAGCTAATCTCTTCAATGCTTGTCATTTCAATTAGCTTACTTATAAATATCGCGACCTCTACCTCAATACAAACATGAGGCATATAATTATTAAATTTATGATGCTTACTATACTAACATAAGACCTAAGACATTTCAATATAACCATTAATGTTTTGTATTTTGTGAATTTTCCACTATTTTTAATAGTGTGATAAAGTGTTATAGTAGTTCAATTAGAATGGTTATAACAGGGGGAATTATTTTGACTTTACATGATCATTCCGCCAGCTACCCGAGCAGAAAAATTAGCTGGAGGGGAACAACTTTATTGTTAGTTTTTGGAATAATATTTATAGCGTCTACATTACGAATGCCACTAACTGTCGTGGGTCCAATTGTATCCTTTATCCGCGACGATCTTGGTATTTCCAATGTTCTAGCCGGTTTTCTGACAACTATTCCATTGCTTGCTTTTGCCATTATATCACCGTTCGCACCAGTTGTAGCACGAAAACTCGGGCTTGAGCTAACCTTATTTTTATCCACTATTTTATTGGCCTTAGGAATTGTACTACGCTCCCTTGGTACAACAGGATTACTTGTATTTGGCACAGTGCTCATTGGCGTAGCAATATCATTTGGAAATGTGTTGATTCCAGGGTTATTAAAATTAAAATTTCCATACCATGTAGGATTATTAATGGCATTTTTTACTATGTCGATGAACTTAACGGCTGGGCTTGGAGCAGGTATTAGTTATCCAATAGCTAATTCGTCACTAGGTTGGCAGGGAGCATTGGCTGTGGCGCTTATATTAGTCGTATTAACAATTTTAATTTGGATACCTCAATTGAAATTGAATAAGCCAGAACCAGCTACTACGGCCAAAAAAACAGGTAAACCCCTTTGGAAATCACCTGTTACATGGGCAGTAACCGGTGCAATGGGCTTACAATCTTTATTATTTTATACGACAGCAGCTTGGATTCCTGAAATTTATATTGCGCAGGGATTGGCTCCTGATAAAGCTGGTTGGATGTTTTCTATCATGCAATTCTCACAAGTCCCCATGGCATTGGCTGTCCCCATTATCGCTGGTAAAATGACTTCACAAAGACCACTTGTCCTCATGTTTACATCGTTCTATTTAGTAGGATTTGTCGGCGTTGTGATGGAATGGACAACTTTAGGAATATTATGGATGATCCTTCTAGGTTTAGCAGGTGGAGCTTCATTCGCATTAGCAATGATGTTCTTCACACTACGTACGCGTACAGCATTTGAAGCCGCTGATCTATCAGGATTTGCACAATCATTAGGCTATTTATTCGCTGCCATTGGGCCGATTCTTTTCGGATACCTCCATGATTTAATTGGTGGTTGGAATATTGCAGGTTGGCTCTTTGTTGTTGTAGCTATGACACTCTTCTTATGCTCCATGCGAGCCTCTAAAGATCAATATGTCCATTAAATTTAAGCAGATGGGAAAGCTGACCTCATCTGCTTTTTGTCTATATCAATTTCATTTTTCTAATGTTTTAGTAAGGCTAGCAGTTCCGCAAGTTCCTCTGTTGTGCCCTTGGTACGTGCCTTAATAGCAGTAAAAACAGGGGTCGCCTCTTGAAGAAGTAAAAAACTAAAATAATAATAGCCTAAAAAAGCTTCCTGTTCATAGCCTCTAGGCGTATCTTCCTCCCACTCAAGCTCATCATCCTCTTCATTTTCCATCCATAAATATTTCGTATCCAAAAGCTCCAGCATCGTTGAAACGTTACGTGTTGAATCATGATAATCCTCAGTTATTGCATGAGCCACAGCCAAATAAAGCTCTATTTCTGCTAAGGTGACTTCCTCCACATTTTTACTTGAAAGCTTTTGTAAAAGAATAAGCAAAACCCATGGCGTCACCTGCCAGAGTGTTCCTTGATGTTCAATTAGTTCAGTCAGCTCATGATATTGTTCCTGTTCAATTAGACGAGGAATGTCTGTTCCTCTGCCATAAGGTGTCGTCAATTGTTGCCAAGGGATATTCGAAATATTTTGGTTCAACATCTTGAATTGCCCCTTTCCCCAAAAGGTACTTAGGAGCTGTTAGTTTATGAACAACTCCTTTAAAGTTAATAACATGGTTTTTGATAAAAATAATTGGGCGTATGATAAGTATTTATATAAGGCTTATGGAATATATGAGTGGTCGCAGGGGAAAGTGGTGGGATTAACCATGTCCAGTTACCTGTAACTTCTCGCCCTGCCAATCTCTCAGCTTCCTCAAATAATTTAAACTGCTGAGCAGCAGTATGATGATCTACAATGCTCACTCCATCCTCTTTAAAAGAATGTAGGACAGCAATATTGAGCTCCACTAATGCACGGTCACGCCATAGAGAAGCTTGTTTGGTTGTATCCAGATTAAATATTCCCGCAATAGCTGGCAGCGTATTATACCGGTCATGATCGGCTAAATTGCGTGCCCCAATTTCAGTCCCCATATACCAGCCATTAAATGGAGCTGCTTGAAAATCAATGCCAGCCATTTGAAAACGCATACTCGAAATAATAGGAACAGCATACCATTTCAACTCTAATTTCTCCACAGCTTCCAATTCCGGATGACGTATTGGAACCTCTAAAATATACTTGGCAGGAATCGTAAATAGCTGGGGAGCACGTCCGTCTACCTGTATGACGAGTGGTAACACATCAAACGGCGTACGCTCGCCTTTCCAGCCCATCGATTCGCATATTTTTGTAAAAGTGATGGAATGTGCATCACCAATAATGCCCTCTTCTGTTTCGTAGCCTGCGTAACGAATTAGCTGATGATTCCAAATTCGTACTCTGTCAGTTGCAAACACTGTTATAGTTGGACGAATTTTCCCATGATTAGTGGCATACTCAATATGCTCTAGTAACTTTTGAAAAATGCCCTGTTCATCTAAAACTTCTCGTGCATCTACTACATGCAATGATTGCCAAAACAACCGTCCAATACATTTATTGCTATTTCGCCATGCAACTCGTGCACCAAAAACTAGCTCTTCTGTTGTAGGCTTATATTCCCCTGCTCTTTTAATCTGCTGTAATCTATTTTCTAACCAAAGTTTGGATTCATTTTGTTCAAGCTGGTATTGATTTAAAAAACTTTGTATCTCCTGTATATTCATATCGATTCCTCCACTTATCCTCATATTAGGGGAACAAGGCAATAAGCACCATGAAAATAGTTAATGAAAAAACATACATATTGCATATATGAAATAGTTTGTTCAAATTTAGTAGGAAGCATCGCTCCAGATAGTTTGAATTGAATTGAATTGTAGTACTCCTTTAAACGAGCCTATAAAAAAGAAAGGGATTATTAGCATTTGGGAGAAGGAAATGAATTTAGACCTAACATTCAAAAGCTACAAAACCTTATCAAAGGATTTTTAGCTTTTAAACATGTTTATGAAAAGACATAGAAAAAAGCATGTAGCACACAACTGTGCTACATGCTTGATGACCCGTACGGGATTCGAACCCGTGTTACCGCCGTGAAAGGGCGGTGTCTTAACCACTTGACCAACGGGCCGTGGCTCCGAAGGCAGGACTCGAACCTGCGACAACCTGATTAACAGTCAGGTGCTACTACCAACTGAGCTACTTCGGAATAATGATGGGCCTAAATGGACTCGAACCATCGACCTCACGCTTATCAGGCGTGCGCTCTAACCAGCTGAGCTATAGGCCCATTTTGGAGCGGGTGATGAGAATCGAACTCACGACATCAGCTTGGAAGGCTGAGGTTTTACCATTAAACTACACCCGCAAATAATGGTGGGTCAGGACGGAATCGAACCGCCGACACTTAGAGCTTCAATCTAATGCTCTACCAACTGAGCTACTGACCCGAAATGGAGGAGGTAGAGGGATTCGAACCCCCGCGCGGTGTTACCCGCCTGTCGGTTTTCAAGACCGATCCCTTCAGCCAGACTTGGGTATACCTCCAAAAATATAAAAATGGTGGAGCCTAGCGGGATCGAACCGCTGACCTCCTGCGTGCAAGGCAGGCGCTCTCCCAGCTGAGCTAAGGCCCCATTTATAGATGGTCGGAATGACAGGATTCGAACCTACGACCCCTTGGTCCCAAACCAAGTGCTCTACCAAGCTGAGCTACATTCCGAAAACATAAATAAATTGGCGCGCCCGACAGGAGTCGAACCCATAACCTTCTGATCCGTAGTCAGACGCTCTATCCAATTGAGCTACGGGCGCTAAATTAATTAAAAATGATGAGCCATGAAGGACTCGAACCTTCGACCCTCTGATTAAAAGTCAGATGCTCTACCAACTGAGCTAATGGCTCGTATAAGAAAAAATGGCTGGGGTACTAGGATTCGAACCTAGGCATGACGGAATCAAAATCCGTTGCCTTACCGCTTGGCTATACCCCAATTTTAAAATGGGGCGACTGATGGGAATCGAACCCACGAATGTCGGAACCACAATCCGATGCGTTAACCACTTCGCCACAACCGCCACTATATAATAACAGCCATATATGTACGAGTACCTTTATACCTGGCAGGGGCAGTAGGAATCGAACCCACACCAAAGGTTTTGGAGACCTCTATTCTACCGTTGAACTATGCCCCTAAAATGGTGGAGGGGGACGGATTCGAACCGCCGAACCCTAAGGAGCGGATTTACAGTCCGCCGCGTTTAGCCACTTCGCTACCCCTCCAAGGGAATGGTGCCGGCGATAGGAGTCGAACCCACGACCTACTGATTACAAGTCAGTTGCTCTACCAACTGAGCTACACCGGCAATAAAAAAATGGCGGTCCCGACCGGGATCGAACCGGCGATCTCCTGCGTGACAGGCAGGCATGTTAACCGCTACACCACGGGACCAAAATGGTGGAGGATGACGGGCTCGAACCGCCGACCCCCTGCTTGTAAGGCAGGTGCTCTCCCAACTGAGCTAATCCTCCATAAAAAATAAGCGAAGCGACGTCCTACTCTCACAGGGGGAAGCCCCCAACTACCATCGGCGCTAAAGAGCTTAACTTCCGTGTTCGGTATGGGAACGGGTGTGACCTCTTTGCCATCATCACTTCACTTATTCAATTGAAAGCTTGTTCTTTCAAAACTGGATAAACGGTTCATTGAATGCTTCAAACTTTTTTGGTTAAGTCCTCGATCGATTAGTATTCGTCAGCTCCATGTGTCACCACACTTCCACCTCGAACCTATCTACCTCATCGTCTTTGAGGGATCTTACTTACTTGCGTAATGGGAAATCTCATCTTGAGGGGGGCTTCATGCTTAGATGCTTTCAGCACTTATCCCGTCCACACATAGCTACCCAGCGATGCCTTTGGCAAGACAACTGGTACACCAGCGGTGTGTCCATCCCGGTCCTCTCGTACTAAGGACAGCTCCTCTCAAATTTCCTACGCCCACGACGGATAGGGACCGAACTGTCTCACGACGTTCTGAACCCAGCTCGCGTACCGCTTTAATGGGCGAACAGCCCAACCCTTGGGACCGACTACAGCCCCAGGATGCGATGAGCCGACATCGAGGTGCCAAACCTCCCCGTCGATGTGGACTCTTGGGGGAGATAAGCCTGTTATCCCCGGGGTAGCTTTTATCCGTTGAGCGATGGCCCTTCCATGCGGAACCACCGGATCACTAAGCCCGTCTTTCGACCCTGCTCGACTTGTAGGTCTCGCAGTCAAGCTCCCTTGTGCCTTTACACTCTACGAATGATTTCCAACCATTCTGAGGGAACCTTTGGGCGCCTCCGTTACCTTTTAGGAGGCGACCGCCCCAGTCAAACTGTCCGCCTGACACTGTCTCCTGCCCCGCTAAGGGGCATGGGTTAGAATTTCAATACAACCAGGGTAGTATCCCACCGACGCCTCCTTCGAAGCTGGCGCTCCGAGATCTCTGGCTCCTACCTATCCTGTACAAGTTGTACCAAAATTCAATATCAGGCTACAGTAAAGCTCCACGGGGTCTTTCCGTCCTGTCGCGGGTAACCTGCATCTTCACAGGTACTATAATTTCACCGAGTCTCTCGTTGAGACAGTGCCCAGATCGTTACGCCTTTCGTGCGGGTCGGAACTTACCCGACAAGGAATTTCGCTACCTTAGGACCGTTATAGTTACGGCCGCCGTTTACTGGGGCTTCAATTCGCAGCTTCGCTTGCGCTAACCACTCCTCTTAACCTTCCAGCACCGGGCAGGCGTCAGCCCCTATACGTCACCTTACGGTTTTGCAGAGACCTGTGTTTTTGCTAAACAGTCGCCTGGGCCTATTCACTGCGGCTCTCATGCGCTTGCACGCTCAAGAGCACCCCTTCTCCCGAAGTTACGGGGTCATTTTGCCGAGTTCCTTAACGAGAGTTCTCTCGCACACCTTAGGATTCTCTCCTCGACTACCTGTGTCGGTTTGCGGTACGGGCACCTCTCACCTCGATAGAGGCTTTTCTTGGCAGTGTGAAATCAGGAACTTCGTCCATACGGACTCGCCATCACAGCTCAACGTTACAGTGTGCGGATTTGCCTACACACACGCCTTACTGCTTGGACGCGCATAACCAACAGCGCGCTTACCCTATCCTACTGCGTCCCCCCATTTCTCAAACGGTGAGGAGGTGGTACAGGAATATCAACCTGTTGTCCATCGCCTACGCCTATCGGCCTCGGCTTAGGTCCCGACTAACCCTGAGCGGACGAGCCTTCCTCAGGAAACCTTAGTCATACGGTGGACGGGATTCTCACCCGTCTTTCGCTACTCATACCGGCATTCTCACTTCTAAGCGCTCCACCAGTCCTTCCGGTCTGACTTCAACGCACTTAGAACGCTCTCCTACCACTGACATCGTAGATGTCAATCCACAGCTTCGGTGAATCGTTTAGCCCCGATACATTTTCGGCGCAGCGTCACTCGACCAGTGAGCTATTACGCACTCTTTAAATGATGGCTGCTTCTAAGCCAACATCCTGGTTGTCTGTGCAACGCCACATCCTTTTCCACTTAACGATTACTTTGGGACCTTAGCTGGTGGTCTGGGCTGTTTCCCTTTTGACTACGGATCTTATCACTCGCAGTCTGACTCCCGTGTATAAATATCTGGCATTCGGAGTTTGTCTGAATTCGGTAAACCGGGATGGCCCCCTAGTCCAAACAGTGCTCTACCTCCAGTATTCTCATCACGAGGCTAGCCCTAAAGCTATTTCGGAGAGAACCAGCTATCTCCAAGTTCGATTGGAATTTCTCCGCTACCCACACCTCATCCCCGCACTTTTCAACGTGCGTGGGTTCGGGCCTCCAGTAAGTGTTACCTTACCTTCACCCTGGACATGGGTAGATCACCTGGTTTCGGGTCTACGACCACGTACTATTTCGCCCTATTCAGACTCGCTTTCGCTGCGGCTCCGCCTTCTAAAGCTTAACCTCGCACGTAATCGTAACTCGCCGGTTCATTCTACAAAAGGCACGCTATCACCCATTAACGGGCTCTAACTACTTGTAGGCACACGGTTTCAGGATCTCTTTCACTCCCCTTCCGGGGTGCTTTTCACCTTTCCCTCACGGTACTGGTTCACTATCGGTCACTAGGTAGTATTTAGCCTTGGGAGATGGTCCTCCCGGATTCCGACGGAATTTCACGTGTTCCGCCGTACTCAGGATCCACTCAGGAGAGAACGAACTTTCGACTACAGGGCTTTTACCTGCTCTGGCGGACCTTTCCAAGTCGCTTCATCTAACTCGCTCTTTTGTAACTCCGTATTGAGTGTCCTACAACCCCAAGAGGCAAGCCTCTTGGTTTGGGCTCTTCCCGTTTCGCTCGCCGCTACTCAGGGAATCGATTTTTCTTTCTCTTCCTCCAGGTACTTAGATGTTTCAGTTCCCTGGGTCTGCCTTCAAGACGCTATGTATTCACGTCAAGATACTACGCGATTAAACGTAGTGGGTTCCCCCATTCGGAAATCTCCGGATCAAAGCTCACTTACAGCTCCCCGAAGCATATCGGTGTTAGTGCCGTCCTTCTTCGGCTCCTAGTGCCAAGGCATTCGCCGTGCGCCCTTAATAACTTAACCAAGTTATTAAGCCTATAAAAAAACTTAAAAAAATAAATGTGTTTGTTACAATTTCAATGTCGTTTTATCCAGTTTTCAAAGAACAAGTTTTGAAGTATTTCATTCAGAAAGAATGAACCTTCAAAACTGAACGCAAAACGTAATCTTACAAACCCAAGGTTTGTATTCCGAAAATATCCTTAGAAAGGAGGTGATCCAGCCGCACCTTCCGATACGGCTACCTTGTTACGACTTCACCCCAATCATCTATCCCACCTTCGGCGGCTGGCTCCAAAAGGTTACCTCACCGACTTCGGGTGTTACAAACTCTCGTGGTGTGACGGGCGGTGTGTACAAGGCCCGGGAACGTATTCACCGCGGCATGCTGATCCGCGATTACTAGCGATTCCGGCTTCATGTAGGCGAGTTGCAGCCTACAATCCGAACTGAGAACGACTTTATCGGATTAGCTCCCTCTCGCGAGTTGGCAACCGTTTGTATCGTCCATTGTAGCACGTGTGTAGCCCAGGTCATAAGGGGCATGATGATTTGACGTCATCCCCACCTTCCTCCGGTTTGTCACCGGCAGTCACCTTAGAGTGCCCAACTAAATGATGGCAACTAAGATCAAGGGTTGCGCTCGTTGCGGGACTTAACCCAACATCTCACGACACGAGCTGACGACAACCATGCACCACCTGTCACCGTTGCCCCCGAAGGGGAAACCATATCTCTACAGTGGTCAACGGGATGTCAAGACCTGGTAAGGTTCTTCGCGTTGCTTCGAATTAAACCACATGCTCCACCGCTTGTGCGGGCCCCCGTCAATTCCTTTGAGTTTCAGTCTTGCGACCGTACTCCCCAGGCGGAGTGCTTAATGCGTTAGCTGCAGCACTAAGGGGCGGAAACCCCCTAACACTTAGCACTCATCGTTTACGGCGTGGACTACCAGGGTATCTAATCCTGTTTGCTCCCCACGCTTTCGCGCCTCAGTGTCAGTTACAGACCAGATAGTCGCCTTCGCCACTGGTGTTCCTCCAAATCTCTACGCATTTCACCGCTACACTTGGAATTCCACTATCCTCTTCTGCACTCAAGTCTCCCAGTTTCCAATGACCCTCCACGGTTGAGCCGTGGGCTTTCACATCAGACTTAAGAAACCACCTGCGCGCGCTTTACGCCCAATAATTCCGGACAACGCTTGCCACCTACGTATTACCGCGGCTGCTGGCACGTAGTTAGCCGTGGCTTTCTAATAAGGTACCGTCAAGGTACAGCCAGTTACTACTGTACTTGTTCTTCCCTTACAACAGAGTTTTACGAACCGAAATCCTTCTTCACTCACGCGGCGTTGCTCCATCAGGCTTTCGCCCATTGTGGAAGATTCCCTACTGCTGCCTCCCGTAGGAGTCTGGGCCGTGTCTCAGTCCCAGTGTGGCCGATCACCCTCTCAGGTCGGCTACGCATCGTCGCCTTGGTGAGCCGTTACCTCACCAACTAGCTAATGCGCCGCGGGCCCATCCTATAGCGACAGCCGAAACCGTCTTTCAGTGTTTCACCATGAGGTGAAACAGATTATTCGGTATTAGCCCCGGTTTCCCGGAGTTATCCCAAACTATAAGGTAGGTTGCCCACGTGTTACTCACCCGTCCGCCGCTAACGTCAAAGGAGCAAGCTCCTTCTCTGTTCGCTCGACTTGCATGTATTAGGCACGCCGCCAGCGTTCGTCCTGAGCCAGGATCAAACTCTCCATAAAAGAAATTTGATTAGCTCAAATTGTTTTGCTGGCATCAATTTTGATGTCCAAAATTTTGTTTCGTTCACTAGCTAAGCTAGCTATTAAAAACTTTATTGATTACGTTTTGCTTGTTCAGTTTTCAAGGTTCATGTTTTGCTTTGTTTTAGCGTGTCACCGTGGCGACTTGTATAATACTACACCCTTATTTTTAAAAGGTCAACACTTTTTCAAAAAAAAGTTTAACTTTTTTCTCCACATAGAATTACTTCCTATATTAATAATCAAAATAAATCTTTGACTACAAATAATATTTTCACCCTTAAGGACTAAGTTATACCATTAATTAAAATATAATTTTATCATATCTTACAAGAAAAATTTAATAGATTTTTTTGGATAGCAGGAAAAAAATCTATATTAAACTGATCTTTCAGTATGTAGATGGAGTTTTTTATAAAAAGGTGAGCTGGAATGAGGGGCACTAAACTCCTAATTGAATTCAACGGCTTTACTTGATTTCAAAAAAGACTATAGATAAACATAAAATTTCTAGTTTATCTATAGTCTTAAACTGAATTTTACAATGGGAAAAAGAATGGGATGGTTATCATCATGACAATAAACATAACAATTTGTAACGGTATCCCTATTCTTACAAAGTCCATAAATTTATAGCCCCCAGCTGTCATTACCAGCGCATTAGTTGGGGATGCAATTGGTGTGGCAAACGCCATACTTGCGGCTACTGCTACTGCAATCATAAATGTTGTAGGATTAACCTCCATTGCTATTGCAGCACTCATAGCTATCGGTGCAAACAATACAGCCGTCGCCGTATTACTAATAAATTGTCCAAAGACAGCTGTCAAAATATAAACACCTATGAGCACACCATAGGGACCATAGTCACCAAGCACTTTAATAATCCCGTCAGATAGTATAGCCATGCCTCCTGTTTTTTCTAAGGCTGTCGCCATTGGTAGCATGGCAGCCACTAGCACTATACTTTCAAAATTCATATTGCTATACGCATCTTCCATATTCCGTAAGCAACCAGTTAATATCATTAAAACGGCACCAATCATAACAGAAATAACAGCAGGGAAAATTTCGAATGCCATTAACATAATCATAAACAGCATAATAATTCCTGCAATACCAGCTTTTCCTGTTGCTGCTGCTACACTAGCGTGCTCCTTTGGCTGACCAACAACCACAACATCTTGGGTCTCTCTCGCTAATAAAAGAATTTCATCCCAAGCTCCTTGCACTAAAATAGCGTCTCCAAATTTCAACTTATGCGAAACCATGTCTTGGAGTTTATAACCACCCTTACGATTAATGCCAATTATATTTAGGTTGTATTTTTCCCTAAACCCTAACGAACTCACCGTTTCATTGATAAAGCTTGAATTTGGAGTGAGTAATACCTCTGCAATACCGAGATGTTTCGAAACCAATTCATCAGCTTCCCCTTCTACTAATCCTTGCATCTCGAGGTGATAATCCTCAACAAAGTGACGAATATCCTCTTCTTCCCCTTGAACATACAGCTCGTCCTTTGCGTGAATTACACTTGTGGGACCAGCCATTTCTTGATATGTCATAGGTAGTAAATTGATACCTTCTTGTGACTTGCGATGAATTTTCATCATACAGAGCGTGTACTTGGCTGGTAGCTTTAACTCTGCTAACGACGTTTCAATAATAGGTGATTCTTCTGGAACAGAAATTTTGAATAGTCGATTATTTAAATCATATTGCTTTATGATTTTCTTCGGTGAAAGCTTATAGCCCTCATTTGTTTGCGTACGATGTTGATCTTTCGGTAACAAAATATTGCGCACAAGCACTAGATAAGCAATTCCTGCAATCATACCCACTATACCAATTGGAGTTATTTCAAAAAATCCAAGTTTGCTATATCCCCTATCTACCAATAACTGACTGACAATTAAATTGGTTGGAGACGCAATCAACGTCATAAGACCCGATAGACTAGCTACGTATGAGAGTGGCAATAAAAATTTAGAAGGGCTGACCTTCATACTAATCGCTATACTTACAACTATTGGCATCATTAATGCGACAGTACCTGTATTGCTCATAAATGCACCGACAGATCCAACAATGATGAGTAGTAATACAAATAGTTTCAACTCACTATTGCCCGACCATTTAAGTAATAACTGTCCTGCCATTCCCGCAAGACCTGTGCGTAATATTCCTGCACCCACGACGAAAAGCCCTGCAATCATTAAAACTACAGAGTTTGAAAATCCAGCTAATGCCTCTGTTGGCGTTAGAATATCTGTAATAACAAATGCTAAAAGTGACACAATTGCTACAAGATCTGCTCGTATTTTATTGGTCACAAATGCGAAAATTGTTGCACCTAAAATAAGAAATGTTAATGTAAGCTGCACATTCATGAATTCCTTTCTAACATTAATCATTAAAATTTTTGTGACAGCAAAAAAGCCGTCACCATTGCTATTTCTATTATAGCTTACGAATGGCTAGAAATAGTAAAAGTCACCATCTTTTCAAAATTAAAATAAGTGTGGCATGCAACCACACTTTTATTTCTTATATAGATAATGTTCTTTAATATAGTCATAACAAGCATTGGGCAAAAGATATCTTGGCTCTCCACCCATCGCAAATTCTTCCCGAATATAGGTAGAGCTAATTTCCATGGCTAAGCCCTTATCAATAAGATGAAATCTCCCATCATCATTATTTCTTAAAATTGGGGATCGGCTAATTGTTGATAGCATATCAACCCCATGCCTCGCCATAACTATGAATTTATTTTCGGCAACTAATGCGTCTCCCTTTTTCCATAATCCTGCACCAATGTCTACTAATAAATCTGCGCCCATAATAAAGTGGATTTCATCTTCTGGATGTTTTTCCCTAAAGTATTTCATCGTGTCATACGTGTAAATATTCCATCCCTCTTGATCCATCTCATAGGAATCTGCCATAAAACGATCATCCTTAGCAATTGCTAAATGTAGCATATTCCACCGATGCCTATCTTCTGTTTTTATAGTTTTATCTTTTCGCTTATTTGAACAGGGTAAAAATATGACCTTATCTAATTTACAACGGTGTGCAACCGTGCTAGCAGTCCAAAGATGAACATTGGTAATAGGATCAAAGGATGAACCATAAATACCTATTCTCGCCATCGTATCTTCCTCCTGTCATTTTTTATCTAGTATCCATCTTCTTTGAAATTTTTTCTTTAATATCATGAATAATAGCTCTCTTGTGATCCCAGCAAGCCTGACTCAAATCAACTGGGTACTCTTCTGGGTTCATCGTTCGTTTGTACTCACACCATAATAATTTTAAATTTTTCTTTGCATATGCTTGTGTCTCTTGAATTGTAGGTTCCTCAAATACTACTTTCCCATTTTCTACAATGCTTTCATGTAACTCGATCGCCGTAAAATTCGTTACAAACTTACTTATATACGTATGAACAGGGTGGAACATCTTTAATCGTTCTGTTTGCTGAATATTTTCCTCATCAAGGGCAATATAGTCACCTTCAGCATGACCATTCTCATTATTAACAATACGATAGACTCGTTTGCGCCCAGGAGTCGTCACCTTTTCTGGATTCGCAGAGATTTTTATAGTATCAACCATTTCCCCATTTTCATTTTCAATAGAGACTAACTTGTATACTCCACCTAAAGCAGCTTGATCGTAGGCTGTAATTAGCTTCGTGCCGATTCCCCAAGCATCAATTTTCGCCCCTTGAGATTTTAAATGCATAATAGTATATTCATCTAAATCATTGGATGCCATAATTTTTGTTTCCTTAAAGCCTGCATCATCTAGCATTTTTCTTGCTACCTTTGATAAATAGGCTAAATCACCACTGTCTAAACGGATACCGATAAAATTAATTTGATCTCCCAATTCCTTCGCTACTTTGATGGCATTCGGAACACCTGATCGTAACGTATCATAAGTATCTACTAAGAATACACAGTCTTTATGTGCGGCTGCATATTTTTTAAACGCAGTATATTCATCTCTGTAGGTTTGAATCATAGCATGCGCATGTGTTCCTGAAACTGGAATACCAAATAATTTACCTGCACGCACATTACTTGTTGCAGAAAAGCCACCGATATAAGCAGCGCGAGTTCCCCAAATTGCCGCATCGAATTCGTGAGCACGACGGGTTCCAAATTCCATCACAACATCCTCACCCGTCACTTCTTTAATTCGCGAAGCTTTCGTCGCGATTAGCGTTTGGTAATTAACAATATTCAGCAAAGGGGTTTCTATTAATTGCGCTTCAGCCAATGGTGCCTCGATTCGCAGAATAGGTTCATTGGCAAAAACCAACTCCCCTTCCCTCATCCCCCTTATAGTTCCTGTAAACTTTAGATTCTGTAGATAATGGAGAAATTCCTCTGGATAGTTCCCTTCTTCACGCAAATATTCAATATCACTTTGAGAAAAACCAAAGTTATTAATAAACTCCATTACTTTTTTTAAGCCAGCGAATATCGCATAACCATTGCCAAATGGAAGTTTTCTAAAATACAGCTCAAAAACAGCCTTTCGTTGATGAACCGCGTCCTTCCAGTAGGTCTGAACCATATTTATTTGGTATAAATCGGTGTGTAACATGAAACTATCATCTGCGTATTTCACGTCATTTCCCTCCATTCTTTACTATCAAATAACAGAGGCACCAAGTGTATGCTCAAAATGACTTAAAGCCCACTCATGTCCTGTTTGATTAAAGGATGCGACAGCGTTTTTATGAATGACAAGATCGAACCCTTTATTATAAGCATCTACAGCCGTATGAAGAACACAGATGTCTGTACAAACGCCAATTAAATGAAGCTCTGTAATTCCTCTTTCACGCAATTTCAACTCCAAATCTGTCCCTGCAAAGGCCGAGTAACGAGTTTTATCTATATAATAGACATGTTCCAATTCTTGCTTAGCTTCGTACAATGTTTTTAAAGCTCCGTATAAATCTCGCCCTTTGGTATGACGAATATTATGTGGAGGAAATAGCTTTGTTTCAGGATGATAAACATCTTCTTGCTCATGAACATCTATAGCGAATACTGTGAACTCTTTATTTGAGATAAATTCACTTGTTATATTAACAATTGCCTGCTCAAGCTGTTGTCCCGGCTCGCCACAAGTTAGAGCTCCATCAGTTGCAACAAAATCAACAGTGTAATCAATGTTAATTAGTGCTCTCTTTTTCATCGTTTTATCACTCCGATTTTTAATTAGTAATACACAAATTACAAATTACTGTTTTTAAAGTTATCAGGAAAGACGAATCTTTCCTAATGATAAATTGATTCCACCACTTCAAAATCATTAAAAGTATACAGCTGTGATGGCCTAAACGAATTACGCTTTGTTTTCTTTGGTTTTCCTTCCGCATCCACTACTTTTTCAATAAAAGGTAGTTTAGGTGCTTTTGTAAAAAATACAGAATCATTAGAGATTCGTGGATCGTCTTCAACTGTCAGTAGTACCCGTTGTAATTCTGATAAGGTAAACTCTTGAGGTAAAAAGTTTTTAGCAACGGTTGTTTGCACCATGTCTTTTTTAATAAATTTGAGTGCATCTGCAATGATTTTACGATGATCAAAGGCTAGTTGAAGTGTAAATACATCTTCAATATCAAATAACTCTACATCATCTGCATCATCATTTGCTTGTCGTTGCTCCATTTGCTCCTCAGGAACAATCGCATAAAAAGCATTTGAAATCATCCAGCCACGAGGATCTCGATTGATATCATCGTAAACACCAAAGTGCTGAACATGTAACCCTTCTACATTCGTCTCTTCTTTTAACTCTCTTTTTGCTGCAATATAGGCTGATTCCTTTTGATAAGCATCTACAAACCCACCAGGAAGCGCCCATTTTCCACCTTCAATATTAGCATTTCCATCAGCATCTTTAGCAGCGCGCTTAATTAACATAATTTTAAGTGTCATGTTTGGCGGTGCCTTTTCTTCTGTTTTCTCCGAAGTAATCGTAAAAATTGCGATATCCGCTGTGTATCCATCAGGTGTTTTATATTTTGAAGAATCATAATGCGCTAGCATTTCTTCTTCCGTACGAAACTTTGACATTATATAACCCCTTTAATCATTACAAGGTTTAAGTAATTTGTAATTAACGAATTACTATTTAATTGAATTATAAACCCCTACCGAAAAAAATGCAACCTATTTATTTAGTACGCCAAAGAGCTATTATAATCAGATTTTTTCAATCAAGATAAAAAAGCATAAATAAAGCTTTTATGCCTTATTTATGCCCATTTACTTTATTGTTCTTTCAGTAAAATTCCATTTCGTACAACAACTTGCCCATTTTTAATAACTGTATTTGTATGGTTCATGCCATAGAAATATTGTAACTGCTTATAATTAGCAACATCTAAAATAATAACATCCGCTTTTTTATCAACTTCAAGGGAACCTATTTGTTCGCCCCGATTCACTGCATACGCGGCATTAATTGTTGTTGCCGTTAGTACCTCCTCTAGTGTCATTCCCATATGCATGCAAGCTAAATTCATTATAAATGGTAGACTCATAGTAGGAGATGATCCTGGATTAAAGTCCGTTGAAATAGCTACAGGTACCCCTTCATCAATCATTAGACGGCCTCTCGCGAACGGCGCACGTAAAAAAAATGCAGTTCCTGGCAGCAAGACAGCAATTGTACCCGCTTCAGCCATTTTTTGAATTCCTTCATCAGAAGCAACTAACAAATGCTCTGCCGAAATGGCTCCCACTTCCGCAGCAAGTTCAGCACCTTTATAAGGCTCAATTTCATCGGCATGAATTTTCGGTGTTAATCCAAGGGCTTTCCCAGCCTCTAAAATACGCTCAGATTGTTCTGGTGTAAAGACACCTTTTTCACAAAATACATCATTAAATTCAGCCAGTTCTAACTCTGCAACTTTGGGTAGCATATCTTGAATCAAAACATCCACAAACTCATCCTCACGCCCTTTATAGTCGCGAGGTACTGCATGTGCACCCATAAAAGTACTAATAACATCCATATCATGCGTTGCTTGCAACTTTTTCGCTACTTCAAGTTGCTTCTTTTCCGTCTCCCAATCTAGTCCATAGCCTGATTTGGCTTCAACGGTTGTGACTCCATGTTTTAAAAATATATCTAAATGATGCCTTGTTTTTTCATACAAATCATCAAAGCTAGTTTCTCGTGTACGCTTTGTTGTGGCGTGAATTCCACCACCCGCATTCATAATTTCCATATAGGTAGAACCTTTGAGTCGCATATTAAACTCTTCTTCACGGGTTCCTCCATGGACGAGATGTGTATGACAATCCACTAATCCTGGCATAACGACCTTACCAGAAGCATCAATTGTAGTAGCTTTCTTCACTAATTCAGGAAAATCTACCTCTAGTTGCTCAAAAGCACCCACAGCAACAATTCGATCTTTTTCAATAAGAATACTACCATTTTCCACTATAGTAATTTCTCGCATTTGCTCCTTTGTGCGAGGTCCTCGTATATTATTTTTTAATGTAATCACTTCATTAGCATTTTTAATTAAGATGGTCACTTTACATCATCCTTTAACATTGGTATATGCACACCTTTGTTTTTGGCTGTCTGAATAGCAATGTCATACCCTGCATCTGCGTGACGAGCTACCCCCATACCAGGGTCCGAAATTAACACGCGTGCAATTTTCTCTGCAGCTAGCTCCGACCCATCCGCTACTAACACTTGCCCTGCATGCTGTGAATAGCCCATACCTACACCACCACCATGGTGAACACTTACCCAGCTGGCGCCGCTCGCTGTATTAACTAGCGCATTTAAAATTGGCCAATCCGATACTGCATCTGAACCATCTAACATGCCTTCTGTTTCACGGTTTGGCGATGCCACAGACCCTGAATCAAGATGATCACGACCAAAAACAATCGGTGCTGATAACTCACCATTCGCTACCATTTCATTTACTTTTAACGCAAAGCGATGACGGTCGCCATAGCCTAACCAACAAATACGTGCAGGTAACCCTTGCCATTTAACCATTTTCTGTGCCATATCGATCCAATTAACTAGACCTTTATCTTCTGCGAACATCTCTTTCGCAAGTGCATCCGTTTTATAAATATCCTCAGGGTCTCCTGAAAGCGCAGCCCAGCGGAATGGCCCTTTTCCTTCACAGAACAACGGACGAATATAGGCTGGTACGAAACCTGGGAAATCAAAGGCATTGGTTACGCCCATTTCTTTAGCATAGGCGCGAATATTATTGCCATAATCAAACACCTCTGCACCAGCCTCTTGGAACTCTAGCATTGTACGAACATGCTCTGCCATAGTTTCCTTAGCTTTTCGTTCATATGTTTTTACATCTGATTTACGAAGTGCTAATGCTTCCTCAAATGTCATGTTATTCGGTATATAGCCATTAATAGGGTCATGTGCAGAGGTTTGGTCTGTGACAAAGTCGGGAATGATCCCTAGACTCAACAGTTCACGATTGACGTCTGCACAATTTCCAACAAGGCCAATGGAGGCTGGCTCTTTTTGGTCACGTAATTTATTTACTAATGCAACTGCTTCATCCACAGTTTCTACAAGATAATCACAATAGCCCTCTTTTATTTTACGTTCAATGCGGGCACGCTCTACTTCTACAACTAGAATGACAGCGCCAGCCATTTTCCCCGCTAGAGGTTGTGCACCACTCATCCCACCCATACCACCTGTAAGGATGAATTTACCGCGTAAATCTGCAGAGCCAAATACTTTTTTCCCTGCTTCTACGAAGGATAAATAAGTGCCTTGCAAAATACCTTGTGCACCGATATAAATCCAGCTACCAGCAGTCATTTGTCCATACATCATTAAATCGCGATCTTCTAATTCATAGAAATGATCCCAATTGGCCCATGCTGGTACAAGGTTGGAATTGGCAATTAAAACACGGGGAGCATGTTCATGTGTACGGAATACAGCTACCGGCTTCCCTGATTGAATCAATAATGTTTCATCATTCTCTAGTTTTTTTAATGAAGCAATAATTTGCTCATAACTTTCCCAATTACGAGCTGCCTTTCCAATACCACCATAAACAATCAGCTCATCAGGATTCTCCGCTACCTCAGGATCAAGATTGTTCATCAGCATGCGCATCGCTGCTTCCTGTGTCCACCCTTTACAAGTTAGTTGATTTCCATGTGGTGCACGAATACTTGTTTTAAATACCATAAAAACACCCTCCTTTAAAATGATAAAAATGCTAGTAACATTCAACAAAACTGAATATTCAGATACCAAAATAAATAATCTTTTATAAAGCAGAGGCTACTTAGAAAACTAAGTCTTGCCTCAGCTCTTCCAACTTAAAATCGTTTAATTAACTTTACATATATTCCTTTACTAGAGCATCACTAGTTAATAAATACTCCGCCAATGCCTCAATTTCATCACCAATCGGCTGATCTGCTAATAGTGGTGGACAAAACTCACGAACTTTCTCTAAATACTTTCGTGTGGTTGGTGATAATTGTTCTTCCGCTTTATCTAAATAAATAGCCTGTGATGCACAAATCATTTCTATCGCTATAACTAGGGCAGCATTTCGGACAATCTGACGTACTTGACGAGCAGAAGTTGTCCCCATACTTACATGGTCTTCTTGATTCCCTGATGTAGGAATTGAGTCAACACTGGAAGGATGCGCCAACACTTTGTTTTCTGAGACAATGGATGCTGCTGTATATTGAGCAATCATCAGACCACATTCAATCCCAGGGTTTGTCGCTAAAAATGGTGGTAATCCTTCATTTAATTGAGGATTCACCATTCGCTCTGTACGACGCTCTGAAATATTAGCCCATTCACTTACCCCAATTTTTAAAAAGTCCATCGCTAAAGCAATTGACTGACCATGAAAATGACCACCTGATAGGACTTCACCGTTTTCTAAAACAATCGGATTATCAGTCGTGGCATTCATTTCCGTTTGTACTCGGTTCTCCGCGTAAAAGAAAGACTGCCAGGAGGCACCGTGCACTTGTGGGATACAACGCAGTGAATATGCATCCTGCATACGAATTTCTCCTTGCTTTGTCACTCGCTTACTTCCCTCAAGCCACTTACGGATACGACCACCAACAAGCTCTAACTCTGGATGTGGTCTTACCGCTAAAAGGGCTGGATCAAACGCAGATGTGATACCTTTCAATGCTTCTAGTGTTAAACTAGCAGCCATATCCGCCGCAAGCCCAATTCGTTCAGCCTCATTAACTGTTAAGACACCGATACCTGTCATAGCCTGTGTACCGTTTACAAGTGCCAGCCCCTCTTTAGCTTGTAGTCGAACAGGTGATAATCCCGCTTGCTGTAACGCCTCACTACCACTCATCATTTCTCCATTAAACTCAGCCTTACCTTCTCCCACTAGGACTAAAGCTAGATGTGATAACGGCGCTAAATCTCCACTTGCTCCAACCGAGCCTTGTGACGGGACAATTGGATGTACGCCTTTATTAATAAAATCTAATAAAAGCTGTACAGTTTCCTCACGAATACCTGAAAATCCACGAGCTAAGGCATTTGCACGTAAAACCATCATGGCACGTACAACATCAGTTGGAAACGGCTGGCCCACACCTGTTGCATCTGATCGTAATAAATTCAGTTGCAATAGCTCAATATCTTCTTCCTCGATTTTTATATTGCTTAGTTTGCCAAAACCTGTATTTACACCATAAATAGTTTGCCCCTCTGCTAAACGCTTTTCGATTCGTTCCCTACTTAAACGAATACGTTCTATACTGTCTGCAGCAAGTGCAACCGTTGCATGCCCTTTAACGATTTCCTCAATTTGTTGTCTTGTTAATGTATTGCCATCAAGCTCGATGATCGACTTCACATGACATCCCCCTATTCCCTTTATGGCTTATGTAAAATTCATTTAACGTAATCACTAAAACATCCGCATTCAACTACGTTTAAGCGTTTTCATTGTAAATGAGTTTCCTGCTGAATGATGGTCAATTACTCTATTTCCATTGTACTAACTACTTTTTTCAGAATATAGAGAATTTTAAAAGAGAAAACATGATTTTTTTCATATTCCTATGTTATTTTTAATAATATAATCGTATTTTTATATGAAACTAGAATATTTTAAGCGAGGTTAGATGTTATGAAGCTGTTATTAATCGATCGAGACTCCACTGAACTAGCAGGCATTAAGTGGTTTTTACACACATATTTTCCAGGCGATGTTCTTATTGACATGTGCACTACTATTTCAGATGTACCTCAATGCATCCGTCAATTTGAACCGGATGCCATATTGTTAAATATCGATTTGGTCCCTAATAATCGCTTAGCTTCTCTTTATCGAGATCTACAAAAACATTCAGGTGCTATTTTAGCCGTAACAACAGAACCCTTATTTAAAAACGCATTGAAAGCCATTGATTTACAGGTAACTCATCTGTTCGTAAAGCCCATTGATTTAGAAGTATTAAAGCAAAAACTGACAGGCATTTCCTTGCGCTCACCACAAATTACAGATTTTGCGCAGGAGGCTACAAATGAATCATTTTATAATCATTTATTTTTAGATACGAAATCAGACTCTATCGAAACTGGCATTCACTTTACAATAATTGAGCCTGAGCACACCGAGACCTATAACAAGCTTTACAATTGGCTTCAACAAACACCTATCCACTTCCATATGAAAACCTATCCTTTATCGAATAGAATCGTCTGCCTTTTTCAAACGCCAGACATAAAAATGGTAGAAAAGGATGTACGTACTCTTATGAAGGAATGGCGTTTGTTTAGTAATAGTTCTTTAAATATCGGGATATATGATGGACCCGCTACAAGCATTAAAAATATGTACACATTAACAAAGCGTGCACTTCACCAAAGTTTTTATGAAGGATTCGGGCATATTTTTTACGCAAGTAAACAATTTGAAATACAACCCTTAGATCCATTACTAACACCAGAGGAACAACAATTATTAATAAGTAGCCTGGAGGAGGGTAATTTAGAAGCCGTAAAAACATTTTTATATCGACTTTCTAATGAGGGCATCTATTACGAGCAGGATGATCTACGCATCCATCTAACAAGTGTCTTAGCACAAATTCGGCGTTTTATGTTGAAATATAAACTACACGAAAAAGCAGTCATTGAACAAAACTACCGCCAGCTATTTCATTTAATTATTGAGCATCCTATTTTTTATACGATTCTCAATGGCATTATTTCTTTCACTCAGAGATTAATAGAGCTAGCCCGTGAAGCCCGCATGGAAAAAAGAGCCGATTATGTTGAGCTCGCTTTAGAAATTATTGATCAGCAATTTAAAGATAGTTCCTTGTCTCTTCCCTTTGTCGCTCGTAAGCTTGGCATCAGCCCCAATTATTTAAGTACGATTTTTTCAAAGAAACAAGGCTTGCCATTTAAGCGCTATATACAGCAATTTAGAATTCAAAACGCCATTAAGATGCTACTAGAAACAGATTTTGCAATTAGTGAGATTGCTCATTTAAACGGTTTTGATGATCCGAATTATTTTATTAAAATATTTAAACAACAAATCGGTATGACCCCTCATCGATACCGAAAAAATTAATAAAGACCTTGCAGATAATTTTCAATTAGTTATTTTCATTTTCAATAAAGGTTTGTACTATGGATGTTATATCTTATACTTCTTTTCATTTACAGTATAAATACTGTTTATATCTAGTTTATTTAACAACAAATTTATGGCGAGGATTAAGCATAAATAGGGTCTCCGATGCATATATTTATATTTTATATCTTACTATAAAAATTCTTTAACGATAATTATTATAATGTACTAGCAATTCTATTTTATATTTGTTATAGTTATAGACGAAGAGTTTGACTTACATTATTTTCAGGAGGTAACTAATATGACAAACGCAAATGATCGTAGCCGTCGTTTTACAACAGCAGGTGGTGCTCCAGTAGTAAGTAACCATGACTCTATGTCAGCAGGTCCACGCGGCCCTCTATTACTTCAAGATGTATGGCTAGTTGAAAAATTAGCAAACTTCAATCGTGAAGTAATCCCTGAACGTCGTATGCACGCGAAAGGTTCAGGTGCATTTGGTACTTTTACTGTAACGCACGATATAACTCAATATACAAAAGCTAATATCTTCTCAGAAGTGGGCAAGAAAACTGAAATGTTCGCACGATTCTCCACAGTTGCTGGTGAGCGTGGTGCAGCAGATGCTGAGCGTGATATCCGTGGCTTTGCACTTAAGTTTTATACTGAAGAAGGCAACTGGGATCTAGTAGGAAACAATACACCAGTATTTTTCTTCCGTGATCCACTACACTTTACAGATTTAAACCACGTGGTCAAACGTGATCCACGTACAAATATGAAAAACGCTAATTCCAACTGGGATTTTTGGACATTATTACCAGAAGCGCTTCACCAAGTGACAATTGTAATGTCTGACCGTGGTATTCCAACTGGTTACCGTAATATGCACGGATTTGGTTCTCACACATATAGCTTTATCAATGCTGATAATGAGCGTGTTTGGGTTAAATTCCACTTCCGTACAGAACAAGGCATTAAAAATTTCACAGGTGATGAAGCAACTGAGGTAATCGGTCAAGACCGTGAATCTTCACAACGTGATTTATATGAAGCCATTGAAAAGGGCGATTTCCCTAAATGGAAAATGTATATTCAGGTTATGACAGAGGAGCAATCTCGTGAGCTACCATACAACCCATTCGATTTAACAAAAGTATGGTATAAAAAAGATTTCCCATTAATTCCTGTAGGTGAGTTTGAGTTAAATAAAAACCCGGACAACTACTTTGCAGAAGTGGAACAAGCTGCATTTGCACCATCTAACATCGTTCCTGGTATTAGCTTCTCACCAGATAAAATGTTACAAGGTCGTATCTTTGCCTATGCGGATGCACAACGCTACCGTTTAGGTGTAAACCACTATATGCTTCCTGTTAACGCACCAAAATGTCCATTCCGTACTTTCCACCGTGATGGCGCTATGCGTTTTGACGGCAACCTTGGTTCAACACTAGGCTATGAACCAAATAGCTATGGTGAATGGGAGCATAATTTAGACCACAAAGAGCCTGAGTTACGCATTGATGGTCATGCAGGAATTCATGATTTCCGTGAAGACGATAATAATTACTTCGAGCAACCAGGTAAACTTTTCCGCCTAATGACTGCGGAAGAACAACAACGTCTATTTGAAAATACGGCTAATGATATGGCTTCTGTTGAAGAATTCATCAAACGTCGTCACATCCTTCACTGCTATTTAGCTGATCCAGCATATGGTGAAGGTGTCGCAAAAGCAATGGGTCTTTCATTAGAAGGTATGGATCTTACAAACCCATATGTAAAACAACCAACAAACGTTTAATATTCCACTTATTATTGATATCCAAATCCAACTTTTACTCCATGTGAATGTATAATTCACATGGAGCTTTTTAGTATTCGTCTAGTTTCAACCGCTCACTTCTATTTGCAAAAGCATAAATTACTTTTATTCATCTCCCCTGTTTAATTGTGGAACCAACATAAAAAAGGCTCGTGTCTAGTAAATCAACACAAGCCTTGTACTATTATTATTGATAGATTTGACTACCTGCCTTTTTAAACTCCGCTGACTTTTCCCTCATACCTTCATGGATGGCCTCTGTTGTATTTAAATCCTTTTCCTTAGCATAATTACGAATATCCTGAGAAATTCTCATGCTACAAAATTTAGGACCGCACATTGAACAAAAATGTGCTGTTTTTGCCCCCTCTGCTGGTAATGTTTCATCGTGATATTCTACTGCACGTTCTGGATCAAGAGAAAGGTTAAATTGATCACGCCAGCGGAACTCGAAACGCGCTTTTGACAGTGCATCATCCCGTTGTTGTGCACCTGGGTGCCCCTTTGCTAAATCTGCAGCATGTGCAGCAATCTTATAAGTAATAACCCCTACTCGAACATCCTCCCGATTAGGTAATCCTAAATGTTCCTTCGGTGTCACATAGCAGAGCATAGCTGTACCAAACCAACCAATCATTGCTGCTCCAATAGCAGATGTAATATGGTCATAACCTGGAGCAATATCTGTTGTCAATGGACCTAAAGTATAGAATGGGGCTTCCTTACAAACCTCTAATTGCTTGTCCATATTCTCTTTAATCAAATGCATTGGAACGTGACCTGGCCCCTCCACCATTACTTGAACATCATGCTTCCATGCAATTTGCGTTAATTCGCCTAATGTTTCCAGCTCCGCAAATTGTGCTTCATCGTTAGCATCCGCGATTGACCCTGGGCGTAAGCCATCTCCTAATGAGAAGGCTACATCATAAGCTTTCATAATTTCACATATTTCCTCAAAATGAGTATAGAGGAAGTTCTCTTGATGATGGTATAAACACCATTGCGCCATAATGGATCCACCCCGAGACACAATGCCTGTTACACGGTTTGCCGTAAGAGGGACATAACGTAAAAGGACACCTGCATGAATAGTGAAATAATCTACCCCTTGCTCCGCTTGTTCAATAAGCGTATCACGGTACACCTCCCATGTTAAATCCTCAGCCACACCATTTACCTTTTCTAATGCCTGATAAATTGGTACTGTCCCAACTGGTACTGCAGCATTTCGAATTATCCATTCTCTCGTTGTATGAATATGTTTGCCAGTTGATAGATCCATAATATTATCAGCACCCCAGCGTGTAGCCCATGTCATTTTTTCCACTTCCTCTGCAATCGAGGATGATACAGCTGAATTCCCAATGTTCGCATTAATCTTCACATGGAAGTTACGACCGATAATCATTGGCTCGGCCTCAGGATGATTAATATTGGCAGGCATAATAGCCCGGCCTGCTGCAATCTCTGAACGTACGAAATCTGGGTCCATATTTTCTCGTATCGCTACAAACTCCATCTCAGGTGTAATAATTCCCCGTCGAGCATAATGAAGCTGCGTGACATTTTTACCCTTTTTTGCACGTAAAGGCTTTCTCACCAATTCCGGGAAGACATTTTCATGGATACGTGGATCATCAGCGCGACTGAAACCATTATCCTCAGGTTTAATTGTACGCCCTCCGTATTCCTCAACATCCCCTCGCTCTTGTATCCAAGCACTTCGTAAAGCAGGTAAGCCCTTTGTAATATCCACGTGGAAGACCGGATCTGTATATGGTCCACTCGTATCATACACCCGAATTGGGGCATTTTCTTCATCCCCAAAGGTACCAGTCGTCGGACTTAATGTAATTTCACGCATTGGTACTAAAATATCAGGACGAGATCCTTCCACATAAACCTTTTTACTTCCTTCAAAGTTAGACATAATCGTAATGTTCTTTGCACTAATTGCTGACATGAGCTACTTCTCTCCCTTAAATGTAGTTTAAACAAGGACCGATTCTAGCTCACCCAGCAAACAAAATAAATAAAGGCCGAATCCAAAAAAATAATTGGATCCGGCCATGAATGTAAAGGGTCTATTGATTGCACGTAATATGCAATAGCTTCTTAACTTTCCCACGCTGGTATGAGCCAGATCAGGTCCAAAGGGTCAAGAAACCTCTATGCGTTTCCCTCTCAGCCTGACTCATCAGACTCCCCTAGTTAATACTATTCAGTTTGATGCTAGTTTAGCAGATATTGCTAAGAGATGGAAGTTATCATTTAAATATTTTTGATTTCTATTAGGTAAACAATACATCAGCAATATAAATTACAATCGTGACCGTTATACAACTCACAATGGTCGAAAATAAAACGGTTTGTGCAGCTGTTGCCGACTCTATATCATATTCTAATGCTAGACTTGAACTGTTGCGGGATGTGGGAAAAGCACTCGCTATAAATAACGATTGTGCCACAACCCCGTCTAAACCGAGCGCATAAATAATGACTAAAGCAACGGCTGGACCGATAATTAATCGCGTCAAGCAGCTGACGAATACTGTTTTATTAAACATCGTTTTAATCTCCAGTTGAGACAATTGGGCGCCTAGCGTAATTAATGCAACGGCAATAAAACCATCTGCTACATGGTCTATAGGTATTTTAATAAACTGCGGAATGCCAATGTCAAAATAATTCATGGCCACACCGATTATTAAAGCGTGTATAATAGGCATTTTTATAAAATCCTTTAAAATTGTCATGCCCGATTTAGTAGAGGAAATTAAATTATATAAACCATACGTATACGTTGTCATGTTTTGGAAGATAACGAGTATAACCTGGATGGCTACACCAATAGGTTGAGTGGCAAAAATCATTTGAGCTACCGGAATACCATAGTTGCCAGAGTTAATGAGTACTACACTATTTTTAAAAACAGCTGCCTCAGTTTTGGCGAGTCCAAGCCCTTTCGCTAAAAAGTGACTGAGTAACATTTGACTACCAATAAAAAGCACAACAAACAATCCAACTTCCCCCAGAACAGACAGTTTTATACTCGTCTCATATAAATTAATAAATACAGCGGCAGGCATAAAACAATATGTAATAAGCTGTGATAATGCTTTTAAGTTAAAGCGAAATTTCTTTTGCAGAATAGCACCTAGTACAAGTAATACTAAAATAGGTGCGACAATTTGAAAGAAAATCATTCCAAGATACACCATATTGAAGTCCCCCTCCCTTTTGATTGTAGTGTCGATAATGTACTAGGTCAATGCTACTTACTTTCATAATTAAAACCGTTGATTTCCACTACTGGAGGGGTGCGCCTTGTTCCAATGATGAAAAGATAAAAAATCACATCAATAAACGAGGAGAACAATGTACAGAATATAAGAATCACCAAAACTCACTCATTTGAGGACTATGAATTCTTGATGAAAAAAATGAAAAGGGAATCGAGCATGAACTTCTCGATTCCTTTTTTCAACAGTATGAGCTGCCTTTAGATTTTAGGCAGCCTTTTTCTCTACGCAAGCTTAAATCTATTAACGACCTCTTGCAGTTCATTAGAGATATCATTCATATTTTGCATAGACTCTGCCACTTTTTGCAATTCTGCTTGTTGGTCCATTGCAGAGGCACTTACTTGCTCAGCAGAGGCCGCTGTTTCCTCTGATATAGCCGAAATACTTTGTATGGACATAATTGCTTGATTTTTATGCTCTAACATAGTAGACAACTGAGTCATTAGTTCATTAATAGAAGTTGCAATTGCACGTGACAAATCACTATTATCTTTAAAGGCCAATTGCGTGCTTTGTACGGACTCATTTTGCGATTGCATTAAATTTGCATTCGATGCAATGACTGCAACTGTTTGTTGAGAATTTTCTAAAATACTTTCTACCGTACTTTTAATAACTTCTGTTTCAGTTTTTGATTGCTCTGCCAACTTTCTTACTTCTTCCGCCACGACAGCAAAACCTTTTCCATGCTCACCAGCACGTGCAGCCTCAATACTTGCATTTAAAGCTAATAGATTAGTTTGCTCCGTAATGCTTTGAATAGAGGCAATAATTTGATTAATATTGGCAATATTAGAAGCTAGTGATTCCATTTGTTGTTGAATACGGCCGTTCATCTCATTCGTCTCTATATTATGTTCATGTAAACTTTGAACCTCTTGCATGCCTTTCTCGGTTGTCACATTTGTCTTGTTGGATAAATCGTCCATTTCATTCGAAAGCGCAGTAATGGCATCTATTTGATCCGATAAATCCATCATGCGATAATTCGTTTCTTCAGTATCCTCTGATTGCTTCGATGCACCCTGTGCAATTTCATTAATGGCTACTGATACCTCTTGACTAGAGGACACGATTTCGTTAAATGCCTCATGTACCTGGTTAGAAGATTGGTTCAATAGAGTTGTTGAGTTTAACACGGCTTTAATAGCACTATTGGTTTTATCCAACATATTATTATAGGCCAATGCGACTGCCCCAATTTCATCTTGTTTAATATATTTATCCTCTACCTTTTGTGTTAAATCGCCTGCTGCTGCTGTTTCAATCGAAGCACGTAAAAACTTGAGTGGCTTTAACTGTTTGTAAATAAATAGTACACTTGCAGCAGTCATCAAGGCTACCATTATAATGGATGCAATAATCGTATATACAAATACATGGTTATAGGTCTCTAAAATTTTTGATTCAGCTAATACGATTTGAACGGTCCAAGTTTCGTCAATGTCCTCTAAAATCATTGGAGCAAACACATTATAGGCTTGATCTTTCAGTTCATTAGACTCTATGTACATACTTGTTAGCTCGCCGTTTTCCATTGTCTTACTTATGCTTGTCCAAGCAGGATCATCTTGCATATTTTGCCCATCCAACTCTTTACCGAAACTGTTAGCTGTTAGTACACCGTTATTTGTAATAATTGCCGCATAGCCGCCTTCTGGAGCAACAGACTTTGTCAGCTCATTTAAATAATCTATAGATACATCCGCCGTCAATACACCAAAAAATTTCCCAGAAGCATTGACTAATGGTACAGAAATTGTTGTCATTAGTACTGTTTGACCGTTTACACTATAGTCATAAGGCTCCGTTAAAACTGTCCGTCCTTCTTCTTTTGGCACCCAGTACCATTGAGAAACATTTTTATCATCTACACCTTCAAGAAGAGTGGTCGTTATTTCATTATCATTTTTGCTTAAGTATGGTCCAAAACGTTTTTTGGAATCTACCAACGTAGCCTCATCATTTGGATTGATAATAAGGGAATTCTGCTCAAAGATAGCTCCTACCCCTAATAAATCAACATTATTAGCTAAATTATTTTCCATTATGTCTAAAACACCTTTGGAAGATAGCGTCTTATTTTTCTCCATACTTTCAACGATTCGTTTCGTTGTTTGTAAAGTTGTATTGGCTTTTTTAAAACGCTCGCTCATAATAGCCGCTGACGATTCAGCCGTTTGCAATGTTCCATACTCTGCATCTTTGACACTTTGCTTTTTTATAATAATCCCCGTTGTCACTGTATAGGATAAAAATAATACTAGAAACAATCCTATTATTAGGGAAGATAGTTTCAATGCAATTCCTCTTGATTTCTTCATCACAAACACCCCCACTTTTATAAATAATCATAATGGATGGAAGGTCGTATCTCAATAAAATATTTAGCGAATAAAGTAGAAATTTACAAAAATATAGATAAAAATACGTGCAAATCAACAATTTTCTCTTAAACTTCAAAAGGGACTTATGACTTAATTAATTTTCACTTCATACACAAGACTTACAACATCAATTCTAAATTATTGAAAATTATGATATATTATCTATTAAATAAAATGATTGGAGTGACTTGTATGACAAATAAAGCGCTATCAACATTAATGGCCACTGCGATTACAGCCACACTAGTATTACCTGTGTCTACTGCACATGCCTCTTCTCTTCTAAATCAATCAAGCTTAAACGAAGCGCAGGTTCAAGTTGCAGCAACAAAAAAAGTGGTAGGTGATGCCGTAACAATTAGAAATATTACAAAGGATACGGTCATTACATCAAATGGTACATTTAAAATCCACAAAGATTTAAAGCCCCTTTTTAATAATTCAAATAAGGTAGCATTAACGAATGCTTTAGCTACGATTGTTGTAAAAAATGGGCAAATTTCAGATGTAACATCATTAACATTAAACAAAGCAGGCACAAATAAAAAATCTGTATATTTTGATGCAGGTGACGCGCAAATCTCGGGTGACCTCACTGTGAATGCAGATTATGTAAAAATTCATAATGTTACGGTTGATGGACAGTTGATCATTACGAACAGAGTGAAAAAAAACATTACACTAGATGACGTTTTCGTGGGCGATACAATTACACTTAAACCGCTTATAACAAAGAAAACAAACTGGCTATATGTTACACTACGGGATATGAAATCATCAAATATTAAATTGGCACGTACGAAGGTGAATGTTTCTTCTGACCAGACACTTTCTAAAATTGATGTTGTTGGTAAAGTTTTGTCTTCTGAAGTGATAGCAAATGTGGAAAAACTGACGATTGATGTGGAAGAGGATTTTAACCTTTACGGCGAGGGTAAAATTGAACAAATCATTGTCAAAGGCGGTTCAAAAGTGGCATTAGATTCGGGTCATCAGGTGAGTAAAGTACAAGTGGACGATAAGAGCGTCTCTGTTATCCTCCCTGTTATTGATAAAAAAGAGCTGAATACACTACTAGCATCCATACCTTACGTACAAGTTTCTATAAATGGATACGATATTTTAACAACAGACAAATGGACAACTCAGACTGATCGTAATATTTTTGATTCTGCAGTGACGAGTGCTAGAACTGTTGCAAACAATAATAGTGCCTCACAAGAGCAAGTAAAGAATGCTATTACACGGTACCAAAATGCGCTAGTAGGCTACCAAGCGGCTCAAAAAAGCGGTTTAAAATATGGATATGGTGATAAAGCATCACTACAGTCATTAATTCATTCCGTTTCATATGTGACGGTCTCTTGGAATGGCTCAGATGTTTCTTACAATACTCCATGGACAACACAAGCTGAAAGGAATGCGATAGATTCTGCTGTTTCAACAGCTCAAACAGTGGTTAATAATTACTATGCTACTCAAACTGATATTGCCAATGCAATTAATAATTTAAACAATGCTATTGGGACTTACAAGAGTGCTTATAAGTATGGTAATAATGGGTACTATGTAGATAAAACTTATTTAGAATCACTAATTACTTCTGCTTCTAATGGAATGGTTCCAATTTCTCATAATGGAGATGGCAGTGATATATTTAATAACATACAATGGACATCAGAATATGAATTGAGCATGCTAAATTATAGTATTGAACAAGCTAGATTTATTGTAAACAACTATTCTGCAACTCAAACTGAGATCTCAAATGCCTATAACAATTTAATCAATGCATATGATAAATACAATAATGCTAAGAGATATGGTTTAAAACCATATTAACAGTAAGGGCTCTGCGTTTGCAGAGTCCCTTCCTTTTTGTAATCAAATAATAACTTCCTCTTTCATTTGCACAATTGCCAGTTTCCAACTACGATACCAACTTTCAATTTCTTCACTTGGCTCCACCGCCAAATGCTCTTGAAGTGCCTTTTTTAACAGTAAATATTGCTCCTCAACAGCCCCTACATTATTCAGTAAATGATATAGCTTCATCAAGGTGAAATAGTTTTCCTCTTCATCAACGAACAGTGCTTGAACTTTTTCCTGTATCTTTATAGCCGCAGGATAGTTTTCATTTGTTATATAAAAATCAGTTAGCTGATGGGCATGCTGTAACCATAATCTTCTTAAACGCTCTCTCTCGTTTTCTGCCCATAAATAATCGCAATCTCCTAAATAGTCACCTGTATACATTTGGAATACTTGTTCATGCTCATCCACGGTTTCCTGTTCTAGTAAAGGTAATGATTTCAAGCTGGACAACCATTGTTCTACATCAACAACAGTATGTTCCATCAAGAGTTTATAACCTGAATTGAGTAATGGACTTGAAATCTGCACACCATCCAAATCGTAGTTTTTTAATGTTTGACGTATTGTATAAATGGCCGTATAAAGCTGTTTCGACGCCCTATCTCTATCAGACTCTGGCCAAAATAACTCTAAAATGGTTTCACGATAAATTATTTCATCACGGTGATTGAGTAAGTAGGCAAATAACTCTTTCGCTTTGGATGTTCGCCATTTTAAAATTTGTGTTTGACCGTCTGGTGAAATGACACGGAGCCCGCCAAATAGATTAATAGTTGTAGAGTTCGTCACACTTTTCTTGTGTTTATTATTGATCTGTTCAAGACGTTCTAATGTCTTTTTTAAACGCGTAATTTGTACGGGCTTCAATAAATAATCGACGGCATGTAAATTAAAGGCGTCTAACGCATATTGATCGAACCCTGTTGTAAAAACAATTTCTACATCTGGCAATAATTCCTGAATTTTTTCCCCTAGTGCTAACCCGTCCATATCCGGCATGACTATATCTAAAAATACAACACTTGGTTGTAGGCTCTGTATCTCTTCAATCACTTTTAAAGAATCCGTGTATTCTCCAACTATTTCAATTCCCCCAACCTTACTTTCTTCAAGCAAAGTTTTTAATCTCGTTAATGATAAATATTCATCATCTACTAGCACTATTCTCATTGTTACCCCTCCTTAAAAACTACTTCTTTATTTATTATCGTATATTTTCCGAAACATTTAAGAGATAGCATTACTTTTGAATGATAAATAAACCAATTTTTATACATTTATTGTTTGTGATGAAAAAGAAACTACTCCGTAAAAAATTACCGTATTTTTACTTTTTACACTTTCACGATTTATACTCGGTTGAATTTTTCAAACGGCTCAATCTGTCTATTTCGAAACTCTCTGTCAGATATATTAATTTTCCTTTTATCAGTATGATTATTAAGAAGAACTAAACTTTCTTGATGTACTATTATAGGTACAGAAGTTGTATGTACTTACAAAAAAACATAACCAATCTACCTATTCAACCAAAAAATGCATAAAAAGATCCCCGGCTATGATAAAATTAATGTAACACCATATATTGGATAGATTTCCGTTTCGAATAATATAATTAGGAGGCATTTTATAGCATGAAAAATAAAAAAAAGTTAGCCCTGCTGTCTTTAGTGGCTGTCCCTTCACTCCTTTATAGTGCACCAGCTTCTGCAGCTAATGTAACTGGACAACCGAGCACGGCATACATATACAGTAGTTCTTACTACAATTCTAAAGTGTCAAATGTTGTGCAAATGATTAACAATATAAACAATACTACCTCTACCTTCCAAGTAAATTTGGAGGCAGCACTTAAGGCCTATAATGCTTTAACAGAATTGGAAAAACAGTATGTAACAAACTATTCCACATTGTCAGCACATCAACAGACAAGAATTGCTTATCGCAAGCTGGCTGCACAAATTGAGGATAAGTTAAATTCAGTAGAATCTACAGCTGTTAATTATTATCAAAATGTCATGGAAACAAGAGATTGGTATAACACCTTAAATGCAGCACAAAAATCCTTTGTTAGTGATTCTGCCAAAAAAATATTAACTTCCTATATTTCACCCAATACATCTGTTGATAAAGTAGTTAATAAAATTCAACTAATTAATTCATCTCGTCTTACTTTTCATAAAGATGTAGCGGATGCTCGAGCAGAGCTGAATGCCTTACGTAGGTTTTCAAATATCTCTTTACCTGTGGGCATTGAACAGCTTTTACTTGATGCTGAACAGCTAGTATTGAAGGATAAGGCTTCGGCCAAGGAAGTAGAAGATGCAATTGCCGCTTTATCACCCAAAACGTCTACTGCCCAGGATGTACAAGAAGTCAAAACCGCTTTTGAAGGTTTAACACCTGTACAGCAGCAACTCGTGCCAAATGTTTGGACTTTAGTTGATTTTGTTCAAGGAAAATATACACTTCCTACAAAAGATAACGTCCCTAAAACACCTGTACTATCAGATAAAGCTGCTGTACCAGGTAAAACAACAGCTATGACAAAAAACAAAAATATTTATACAGCAAAAATAAATGTTGCTGATTCAGAGATTGATACGGAACGCTTTATTTTAACAACAAAAAATAAAATGACAATTATCATTCCACCACTTTACACATTAGTTAATGAAGATGAAGGTGTAATCGACATTCAAGTAACAAAAAGGGGAAATCGCATTACTCTTCAGGCTACATTAAATAAAAAGCAAATTACTTTCGATGCGAACATGGAGATTATTATTGAAGGTTTATCAGCAAACTCATCGATCAACCACTTAAATGACTTTGGCAAGCAAGTACCAGCCGACTTTATCGTTAGCGGTAACCGTCACATTATCCAAACAACAACACCTGGGACATTCCAAATTATTAGAAATTAAACGTTTTAAAGCACTAAAGAGACCAATTTCAAAGGTTTCTTTAGTGCTTTCTTAGTGTGCTCTATAAACAGATTTTGGGGCAAGCATCTTCACTAGGAAAGATACTTCTTTAGTTCTTTATTGTGGCTGCTAAACTAAATTATCAATCACCATTTTCTACTATTTTTTATTCGTTAGCCAATTTGTTAATTCCTCAACTTGCGCCAAGACCGCTGTTGGGTCATAATACCATGAACGTTCCTCAGGCCAAACATAAAGATGGTCATTTTTCACAGCAGGTAAATTTCCCCATATCGGATCTTTCTTAAAATCTTCAACCGTTCTATCATTCGAAGTCAAAATAATGTAGTCTCCTGCGTAATCTGCCAATACTTCTTCAGAAATTTCCGCCCACTGCTTTTCCATAATTTCATCTGCCTTTTTAGCAGGTAGCTTTCGACCAAGTGACTGATAGATTGGCTGTCCTCCCCGACCGAAGTTATCACCATAAACATAAATAGATTTACCTGCATCCTCAATAATAGAAAAGCTTGCATCCTCTGGGATAATCGCATCTACCTGTGCTTTAGCATCAGCAATCTTCTGATCATATTGGAAGAGCCAATCCTTTGCTTCTTGCTCTTTTCCAAGTAACTCACCGAAATATGTAAGCTCCTCATGCGCATTTTTCAATTCCCCGTATGGGATAACTACAGTTGGAGCAATTTTACTTAAAGCATCATAGTTTTCTCCATTGCCAGTAATAATCAAATCAGGTTTGAGTCCTAAAATCCTCTCAATGGACGGTTTCCCATAAACACCGATATCCTCTACATCCTCTAATGCATCCTTAACATAATAATTTTCAAGAGCCAAACCAGGAGCTCCTATGGGCTTCACATCTAAAACAAGTAGACTTGCGATATATTCCTCTGCTACAATACGCTTCGGATTAGTCGGAATAACAATATCACCTTTTATAGTCTGAACCGTTTTTGTCTCTGCTTCTTTCGCATCTTGCTCTCCAGTTGGATTAACTGCCTTTTCCTCTTGGCCGCAAGCTGTTAACATAAGCATTATGAGCAGAAACAATAGTCCTACAATCTTTCTATTTTGTTTAAACAATTTTTTCCCTCCATACACAACAATTGATAACCATTCTCAATAATTGTAGAAGAATGCCAAATAACTGTCTATGCATGAAAGTGATTTATTGCCATGTTATTTTATGATGTCAGTACTTCCATCAATTTTTGTAATTGAACTGCTGTAGATAATGGATCATACCCATAAAATGTTTCATACTGGTTCATAAAATACACCTGTTTCTTTTGGACAGCCGCCAGCGACTTCCATTTTTCAGAGTGTAATACTGCTAAGAGACTCTCTTTTCCTGAATCTTTTGTTGGAAGTGCCGTAACAAAAATATAATCAGCTGGAAAATGTACGATTTCTTCAATATTTACTGTTAAATATCCTGTCTTTTCTATATTATGTGCGACAATTTCGTCCGGCCGACTAAACCCTAAATCCTCGTAAAGTATATGGCTTCCCCTCCCATGACTACTATTTAGACAATAAGCTGCATGACTACCTATTTCCCAAACAATAGCAGTACCCCTTGCCCCAAATCGTCGATCAAGAAGCTGGTTACAGTGAACTATCTGTTCATCATATTGTCGAAGCCAATGATTGTACACTTCTCGTCTATCTACTAAATTTGCAATTAGCCCAAATTGTTCGCGCCAACTTAATTGTCTACAGGATAGCTCAAAAACAGGGCCTATTGACAGTAAAGCCTGTTTTTCCATGCTACCACTATAGTTAATAACGACATCAGGACAAGCAGCAATTATTTCCTGATAATTCGAAGCAATATCTTGCTCATATCCCGTAAGTTTCTGCGAGGATGGAACAGACTTAATATTTTCTAAAAATGGAGAGTACACCCCCAACACTGGGGTAACCCCTAGGGCCAGTAAGCAGGCAGTATGATTGGCATTCAGTACAATAAGGCGTTTAGATTTTTGATAATAAACTGTAGGCGATACACCGACAATTTCTTTAAATTTCCGACTTAAATAGGTCCCCTCTCTGTATCCTACTACTTGGGCTAAATCATCTAATTTTGGCATCCCTAATAATAGTTTTTTCTGAGATTCCCTTATCCTTAATAATGTTAAATACTCGCTATACGTATATCCAGTGTGCTTATGAAACGTACGAGAAAAATGTTCGGGACTTACCTGCGCTTTTTCAGCCATTTCCTCTCTTGTTAAGTCTTCATTGAAATGTAGATTCATATAATCAAGTACCCTATCAATCCACAAACCTTCTTGTTCTTTGTTAGTACGTAAATGGTTGTACAGTTCTTCTAACATTTCACCAAATAGTTTTTGTAAACTAAACGGATTACTTTCAACTGTAATCTTCGCTTCTCTTTCTATCTCCTTGACTAAATTCATGAGACGATATGTGCAATGTACCATTAAAGTGGTATCTTGTAATAAATTAACTATATTCGGGCCATATGCACGGTAAATAATGACAACCCCTATACATTCATTTGCTTTAAGTAGTTGAAAATCGTCTCCATCATCCACAAACATAACAGAATTTGAGCTAAGCTGAAGCTGTCGACCTTGGAGCGTATAGATGGCATGACCCTCATAAACGACAATGATAAATGGGTATGCCAAATGCCCTCTCTTATCGCATAATAGTTCTTCTAATCTCATAATTTGAATAGGTTGATAAAAAAATTGGCACAGTAACTCATTATCTTTGTACATTCTAGTTCTATCTCCTAATCTCTCAATTGATATTGATTATCATTTTCATTATAATGGAATAGAATATTAGAAATCAATTGCATTGGGAGGATTATAGCTTTGACAAACTTTTTAAAAAAGAATTCCTTATTCACAGGTATTCTTATTTTTTCGATGCTCTTAGCTGCATGTGGAAATCAATCAGTTCCATCAGCAGATAAGGCTAACGTTGATCACTCAAATCGTGTATTAACAGATTCATTAGGTAATGAAGTAACAGTCTCCGAAAGTCCCCAGCGTATTATTGCACCCTACCTAGAAGATCACCTCATCGCTTTAGGCATTAAGCCAGTAGCACAATGGTCAGTAAAAGGTGGGACATCTATTCAAGACTACCTTCAGGAATCGTTAAAGGACATTCCAACAATTGAGTTTGACCTTCCCTTTGAAGCAGTTACAAGCTTTAATCCAGATTTAATTGTAATCGGTTCATCAGAAATCGCAGAAGGGGAAAAATACGAGCAATATAGGAAAATTGCGCCTACATATGTAATGGGAGCAGAAGATAATAATTGGCGTAACAAGCTTCTGAAAGTGGGAGAAATTTTTAATCAAGTAGATAAAGCAAAGGAAGTCCTTACAGATTATGATCAATTTGCTAAAGATGCAAAGGAGGATATTCACAATAAAGTGAGGAACCCTTCCGCCACTGTCATCTGGAATATTAACAATACAATTTATATGGTAAGCGATACAGCTTCGAGTGGTATTGTTCTGTATGAGGATCTTGGGCTAAAAACTCCTAGCCTAGTGAAAGAAATATCCGCCTCTGCTGCTGGTGATTGGTCACAAGTATCTTTAGAAAAATTCGTACAAATAGATGCAGACTATCTCTTTGTTATTAACAGTGATCGTGCAGGCAGTTCTACATTACTAAGTGATCCTCTCCTAGCAAATATACCCGCCATAAAAAATGGCCACGTTTATGAATTTGACCAAAGCTCAAGCTGGTTATATTCTGGGGCCATTGCCAATCGCCAAATCATTGAAAATGCGTTAGATAGTATCGCTAAGTAGAAATACATTTAGCAGCCTTAAACTGCCCCCAAACATTAGACAAGTTCTACAATTTGGGAGGCAGTTTTTCTATGGGTACATTACTGCTAAGGAAAAAATTATTAGTTGTTTTCGCTATTGAGGAGCAATTAAGCCAAAAAAAGTGTGACATATATTACATTACTTTATGATTACTTTATTTATTACCTGTTACAGATTGATTAATTGAAAATTCATTACGTATACAATTGAAGCAGTGCCTGTACTCCTTACAAAAATGAGGACTCAAAGTATGTCTCGTAAAACAACTGTTAAATAACTAAAATTAAAATTTTAAAAGTCAAAAAAAAATGTTAAAATAATATAAATAATAAAATTGGGAAATGAGGAAAATTATGGACAATAAACATAAATTATTAGGACTTTCATGTATGATAATTCCTATATTATCCGCAATATACATTCTGTTAAATAGCAGTATTTTAATACCAAAAGGTTATGATCTTGCAATTGATGGATATGTAATATCCAGAAATTTAATGGTTATTTTTTTACTATATTCACTTTCAAAATTAGGATACTTCTTCTCTACAAAATTGAAACAAGACTAACTATATTAGCTAGTCTTGTTTTAATTAATTGTTACTTAGCATTTATTAATTTAAATTCTCCATATTGTGGAACCTTAACAGTATAACTATTACTTTTCAGTACTTTTCCAGTTACTAAATCATAATACTCTCTAGTACCCGTTTCCACTTTATAATATACTCTATATCCCATATAAACGGTTTTATTAGGGTCAGCATTCAATGTATATCCTATCGAGCTAGTGATAGATTTTGAAGTTGATATTCCTAGTCCATCTATTGCTCCAGATACATCTGTTCCAAAAGTGACACTTTTGGTTGCTGTAATAGAACCGCCTCCTTTGCCTGTCGTTATATTATCAGAAGCTCTTTTATAGCCCGACCATTCATTGAATGTTTTTACATTTACCTTTCGATATCGGAAATCATTAACGAAATAAGGTGTAACCTCTTCTGAATCTACTACTATTTCTTCTGGATTAACTACCTCTTCTAAATCTACTACTTCTTCTGCTGCTGCTGTCTGCGAATCCATTGTAAATGCAACGGTAACTATAGATAATAAAATCATAAATGGTAATATTAATTTTTTAACATAAAATAACCTACTATGTAAATTTTTGTATGTTTTTTATAATAATATATTTTTTCCAAATAAGGAAGTGTAACTTTATATCTTATCCAAAAAAGTTTTATACCTTATACAAATTTCCGTTACATTTCATCTGTAAAAGTCAGTAACAATTCACCTTTTGTCGTTACTGCCTTGTTTATTCAAAATTTTTTACATCGCTGATTATACTAATTAAACTGCTAAATGTTCATGAAACACATTATTTCAACATAAAGGGATGATTGTTACTCTCCGCCAACTTTAATCATTTTAGCTCTATTTTCCCTTCCCCATATGCTCAAAAAAATTTTCATATGTTTAAAAATGCTCATGGTTCTTTAAAGTCTCGAGGGCTCAGCCCACATCAATCAGATTTTTGGATAAACCTCAATGACATATATTTAGTTTGTCCATTGTTCTAAGATAAGGTTTAATTTATGCTAACGTATGATAATGATTATCAATTACGGAGGAAAAGATATGAAAAAATTAAATCGACATATGCTCATTTGTAGCCTCTTACTACTGGTTGGAGTCCTATTGGCTGCTTGTGGTTCTAACAATGAAGAGACTAATCAAAAAGAGACAGCAACGGCAGAACCGACAACACGTATTTATAAGGATTATTTAGGTCATGAGGTAGAAATCCCTGTGAATCCTGAGAGAGTAGTTTATCATGGCGAAGGATACGGGGATGTGCTTGCATTAAATATCAAAACAGTTGGTGCAGGATTCTCCTGGATTACTGATTATGCTTGGGAAGATCGTGTAAAAGATGTGGAGGACGTTGGTTTTCCGATTAATGTAGAGCAAACATTGTCATTAAAGCCAGACCTTATTATTATTGGTACTGCTGATGATAAAACATATGCACAGCTTTCTAAAATTGCTCCAACTATAGTGTTTGATACGTTCGCACCTTTGAATCAACGTTTAACGGAACTGGGCGATATACTTAATAAAAAAGAAGAAGCCGCTCAATGGATAGCTGATTATACAGAAAAAGCGGATAAAATGTGGGAGTCGCTTGTGGCTGATGGGACGGTTAAACCAGATGAAACTGCATCTGTATTAACATACTACCCAGGTGATCGATTATTTGTAATGGCACGTGCAGGGCTTTCTCAAGTTTTATACGATTCAAATGTTCTTAAGCCTGGTGATAAGATTCAGAAAATACTTGATGATGGCACAGGCTTTGCTGAAATTTCTACAGAGCTTCTTCCTGAATATGCTGGCGATCGAATTTTCATCCTAACACCAGTAGATGATGAAGCAAAACAATCGACAAAAGAAATGATGGATAGTTTAATTTGGAAAAACCTACCTGCTGTAAAAAATGGGCATGTTTACACAATTGATATTCAGAAAAGTGATAGCGATGCCTCAACTAGAGAATGGTTATTAACAGAATTACCTACTATGTTAAAAAAATAGATATAAAGAGACATTTCATCTTTGTTGAAATGTCTCTTTACTTTTTATACAATAAAGTTAATTGATAATCATTTTCATTTAGCAAGGACGTGAATAAATGGAAGACAATCATTCTTTTAGACATAATTTATTATTTCATTTAGAAGATATTGACTGTATTTCACAGAGCTACCCTTTTATTTGCCCATCACACCATACCATGATACTTTTTACGGATGGCTGTGGGACATTAACAATAGATGACATTCCCTATTTGGTGACCAAAGGAAAGATTTTTCTTATACAACCTCATTCCATGATCGATTTATCGGATCTAATAAATGAATTCTGCTTCTATAAAATAACCTTTACGGCTTTCCAGCTACAACAGGAGCTCCCTTCTCCTTATCTAAGACCTATTTTTTCTGATGAAGTGGAGCATACCGTTTATCCGAATACACGATTTATCCGTCTTACACAAGATCTGTATCAATTAAAGACCCAATCGGATTATTTTAAACAGCAAGGTATTTTATATGAACTATTAAATTTATTATTTGAACATCAGCTTCATAGAAATGTCCAATTAACTATGACGAAGGCAGTCGAGGAAACGATCAATTATGTACATAAATATTATCAACAGCCTTTAACCGTTAAGATGCTAGCTGAACTGACTCATATAGCCCAATGGCAATATAGTACAATCTTTCAATCTTTAACGGGGAAGAAGCCGCTAGATTATATTACAGAATTACGTCTTACAAACGCAAAGGAATTATTATTACAAACTAATGAGCCATTAAAGGATATTGCACAACAAGTTGGATTTGATGATGAATATTATTTTAATCGCCGCTTCCGACAGGTGATCGGTATTCCGCCAAAACAGTTTGCCCGACAATATAGGCAACGAACGGTTGTAAAAGATTGGACAGGACATGAAGTCACGATCCCATCGGCCCCTCACCGAATTATTTATCACGGAGAAACGTTTGGGGATATGCTGATCTTTGATGTTCAACCAATAGGCGGTGACAAGAAGTCTATTAGTAAATCCTTTTATAAAAACCATGTTCCTTATATTCAAGATGTTGCCTTTCCCATTAATCTTGAAAAATCTTCAAAGCTAAACCCAGATTTAATTATCTTTACAAATAATGATGAGCAGCAATATCAAGCACTATCATCAATTGCTCCAACTATTACCTTAAATTCTTGGGATTCTTTAGAGGAACGCATCCTTCTATTAGGACAATGGCTTAGCCAACAACAACGTGCAGAAGATTGGCTAGCCCGCTATAAAGTCCAAGAAAAAACGATGTGGCAAAAGCTCCAATCAGTCGTAGACCCAGGTGAAACAGCAACGGTCTTGACCTTTGATCATGGTAAACGCCTTTATGTCATGGGCTGTACAGGTCTATCTCCTGCTCTTTTTCATCCAGATGGATTTCAGCCTCACCAGCAAGTAAAAAAATTGCTTCGAGCAGGCAATGGATATAAAGAAATACCAATAGATCACTTACCAAAGTATGTTGGTGATCGAATTTTCCTGCTTTTATCGGATAAACCCGACTCGCAAATGGCCACGATGAAATTAATGAATAGCGATATTTGGAAGGATCTCAAGGCTGTACAGAACAACCACGTATATTTAGTAGATGCAACAAAGTGGAATTATAACGATGCCTTTACGAGAGAAAAATTACTTGGCGCTTTACCGAGATTATTAATTACTGCAAAGTAATATAAATTCAAGGGGTGACATTTTACATGAAAACAGAAAGTATGACAAATCGAATGACGACGCAAATATCATTAAAGGATATACGTGATTATATTGCTAAAAATCATCATCAGCCTCTCACGATTGAGCATCTCGCAATCATTTCTGGTCTTAGTTCTAGCTACTTTGGAGAGGCATTTAAAAGGGCATTTGGGATAAGTGCCACAGATTATTTAACAGAGCTGCGTATTGGACATGCCAAACAATTATTGCGTGATACCGACCTATTACTGCGTGAAATTGCTAGAGAAGTTGGCTACAGTGACGAATTTTATTTTAGCCGTAAATTTAAAAAGGAGGTGGGGGTTTCACCCTCCGCTTTTAGTAAATTAGCGCGCCAGCGTATTTCTACCTTTTCAGTGTCCACTATCGGAAACTTACTAGCTCTTGGCATCATTCCCGTTGCGGCTCCACTCAATGCTAAATGGAGTCCTTATTATTACAATCATTATCAGGACAAAATCCAAGTGCATGTGAATATATTTGATGCAGAATCAGAGGATAATTTTAGAAAATTAGCCTCCGCTAAGCCTGATATTCATATTTTTCAAGAAGAGCCCTCTCTTTCCATGCTTGATTGGCTTCAAACATTTGGCATTAAAAGTGTTTATATTGAAGCTAAGGATTGGCGAACACAACTAAGAGAAATAGCCGTTGCTGTCAAAAGGCAAAGCGTGTGTGAGTATTTCATACAGTCCTACGAACAAAAGGTATTAGAGGCTAAGCAAGAAATTAAACGAGTGACCAAGGAAGATAGTTTTGCCGTTCTACGATTATGTGGCGATCAATTATTTTTATATTGCAATAAAGGGATTCAGGATGTCCTATTTACAGATTTGCAGCTCTGCCCTATTGATGGGCAACAGCAAACATGTAACGAGCTAATTACGCTTGATCAGCTAGTAAATATAAACCCAGATCGTTTACTTTTTATCGTATGTCCAGATTCTCAGACTCGAAATTATTGGCTTACTTTACAATACCTTGATCGTTGGAAAGAGCTCCAGGCTGTAAAAAATGGACATGTCTATGTTTTGCCATCAAATCCTTGGTTTGAATACTCTGCTATTGCGATAAATCGAATGCTAGATGAAATGTTGCTCATGTTAACCGGAAAAAATCCAAACTCTTTTCCTGTCCACGTCCATGGTATCGTATCTGATAGTGAATTATAATTCCATTTGAGAATGATTATCAACGGAAGGAGACATTGAACTACAATGAAACACAATGGTCGTAAGCAAACGATTATAAAATCTGTCTATATTCTTGCCACTTTACTGCTAGCTATTGGATTACTTTCTGCCTGCAATGCCCAATCAAGCAATAACGAAAAAAAGGTAGAAGCACAGGTAAACTCAAACAATAGTAAGGAGCAAAGAGCTTACCCATTAACCATAAAGGATGAGGCTGGCAATGAAGTAACATTACCAGCTAAGCCCACTAAAATATTCGCACCTGTTTTGGAGGATTCCTTACTAGCTCTTGGTATTAAGCCTACTATGCAATGGTCGAATGGTGTTAAACCGCAGCTCTATTTACAGGATCAGCTACAAGGCATACCAGAAATTAGCTTTGCAAGCGGCCCCCCATCTCCTGAAACGATTATGGCAGATAAGCCAGACTTAATTGTTTTGCATAATTCGTTTTATATTGAAAATGGCACATATGAAAAATACGCAAAAATTGCACCAACCTATGTATTCAAAAATGCAGCAACTGATATAGAAGGTTCAATTAAAGTGTTAGGGCAATTACTAGACGAGCCCGATAAAGCACAGCAAGCTATACAGATTTATCAAGAAAAGGTGGATGTAGCAAAATCAAAGCTGGCTTCCAAAACGGAAGGCAAAAAAGTAGCGTTAATTCGCTTTAACGCCAAAGGGATGTTTTTCATGACAGATGAATATTTCAGTGGGTATGTATTAACACACGAATTAGGGTTCGAGCAAAGTAGCTACGTGAAAAATGGTGCGTTTGAAGTATCTATGGAAATTCTACCTGAGCTAGATGCCGATTATATTTTCCTGATCAATGATGGAAATCTTGGAAATCCATTTATCAATGAACTGAAGGACAGTACTATCTGGCAAAGTACAGACGCCTTCAAGAGTAATCAGGTATTTGAAACATCTGGAGATTATTGGCTAAATGGTGGTATTCATGCACAGGGGAAAGTGATAGACGATGTATTGGAGTTTCTAGCGCCATGACAACAATGACAAAAAAACCATATTTATCAGAAACCTATTTTGAATATGCCATGACATCCCACAACCAATTAGACTATCGAATATTAATTGCTAACCCAACAGATGCACCACCGGCAGATGGTTATGGTGTTATATATGCATTAGATGGGGATGCCGTTTTTCCAACTCTTGCAGAGGCGGTAAAATTACAAACGCGCAAACCAAAAGGCTATGAGCCCATTCTTGTTATTGGTATTGGCTATCCCTCTAAGGAACCTTTTGATATGGAACGACGCTGCAATGATTTTACCCTCCCAGTTAGTGAAGGGAAGCTGCCACCACGTCCAGATGGAACCCCTTGGCCTCCAAACGGCAGAGCCAATGAGTTTCTAGACTTTATTGAACATGAACTAATGCCTACTGTAGAAAAGGAATGGCCCATCAACAAAAAGAAACAAGCGGTTGTTGGACATTCCTTAGGCGGTCTTTTCACACTTTACGCTTTATGTGCAAGACCTCATTTATTCAGTCACGTTATAGCTGGCAGTCCCTCTGTTTGGTGGGCTGATAATGCGGTACTAAAAGTAATAGACCAATTTTTTGAAGATTGGAACGGTCAACATGCTATTAATCTCTTACTCACAATCGGTGCTAACGAGTTACCAGATATGCTAGAGGGAGCTGATTTAGCTGCTGAACGAATGAAGCGATTAAGTGTTAAAAACATTCATACTCATTATGTGAAGTTCGATGAAGAGGACCATGTGAGCGTTCTACCTTGCATGCTTGGTCGTCTGCCAAGTTTTTTAGATTCTTAGTTGAAATAGAAAAGCCAAAGTGCATTTATGCAACTTTGGCTTTTTGTATTATCCTCAATAAAGCGAACTTTATTGTTTTTCACTCCAGGTAAAGAGTTCCACAATGAGTCTTGTTGTAATTCATCAAATGCCTTTTGAGCCTCTTTATCCCCAGAAATTAATTCAAATAATCAATCACCCAAAAGTGTTTCTTCACCAATTTCAATATATGGTCCACTATTTGGCTATAGTATTTGTGCCTTCCCACATAGAAATTCCGCTTGATACCACAGGTGTATACGGTAATTGTCACATTCATAACGGTATAACTTTTCCTGTCTATTTTATTTACTTCTACCACTATTGGATAAAATTTAATATTCACTTTTATAATCAAAAAAACACTAACTATTAGAATTCATAGCTAGTGTTCTTATATTCTACGGTGTTCTAGGTTGAATTAATACAAAGTTTGGAGCCGTTGGAGCTGTTGACTCTTTTGCATAAACTATATTTCCGTATTTATCTTTAGTAAATAGATATATTTTTTGATCTTTCTGGAATACGTTTGTAGAATTTGGATTATTGCTTGTTTGTATTGCTGTAAATGTCTTAGCAGAACTTGCATCTGAAGGTTTTGTTATTTGTCCCTTACCATAAGATATTATTGCACCACCAGGAATATCTGTATAATTACTATTATCAGCTCTAACTATAATATCCCTAATATTATCTAATGTTAGTTCATAGCCATCCGCAAGAACTGCATAATAGTAATGCTGATCCCATGTAATATCGGCATTCAAGTTTGCAACTACCTGAACCTTCTTAGAGATGTTAGGATTACTTGGGAATTCTGTATCAGGTAACAATGTCGCTGAAGTAATTGTATTAACTTTTGTTGGATATTGATACTGTGCTTTTGGCTTGCTAAATGTCCAGTCACCTTTATCTTTAACGGAAACATCTACAGTCATATCGAAGCTTTGTGTAACTTCATTAGCAAATGTAATTATCATTTTACGTGGCTTCCATCCATCAATTTCATCTACTTTATCCTGCCATTTCCATGAAGCATAAGTAGGAGTAATTGCACTACCTGTTTCAGGATTCACTAATTGAAAGTTTGAATCTGTTAATTCAACTGCCTCAGAGAAAGTCACTTCAAATGTCTTACCATCCAACTGTCTTACGATTGGATCTTCTACCTTTGGTGGTGTACCATCAGAGAAGAATTTATATGCCATTATCCCTGTATTATTTAAACTTGGTGTCAAACTAAATGTTTTATTTTGCTTTTCATCATGAGTATAGATTATTGACTCTGTACCTACTTGAAGCATTGTTGCATTCTTATATCTATCCTGTACTGCAACATATAGCTCATAGTTCTGATGAGGATCTAAGGTAAAGCTAATTTCATTTGTATCCTTTCGCATAGAACTAGCTCTTCCTCTTTCAATAACCTCCTCAGCACTAGTTGGTACTGGAACTGTTGTTTCACCAGCTTTTCTAAGAATATAGTAATACGTACCAGCTTCATCAGACATAAATTTAAAGGTAGCTTTTTTATCACCTTCAGCTATTTTAATAGAGGTATTTTCAATCTTTGGCGCAGTTCTATCATCAATAACATGTTTAGTTTGTATATCTGAAACATTTCCTGAACGATCACGCAAGACCATATAAATAGAATAGCTCTTAAATGGATCTAATGGTGGGAATGTATTTGGTAAAGGAATTGTAACCTTTTGCTTCCCTAATTGTGCAGGTTTATTTCCACCACTTCCTACAATCGCCGCATCCTGTGTTCCAACTTTAAATGTTGTCTCATTTAATTGGACTGCTTCAATTAACCGTAAGCGGTCATCACGTGTAAGAGTTAAATCTGACTCCATAATTAAATAATGATATGTCCCGGCTTTTGAAGCATTAAACTCTAAAAGCGTTTGATCCTTTGTATTATTAATAGCAGGCTCCCCGATAATTGTAAGTACCGGTAGTTCATTATCATTATGAATATATTCAGCCGTGTTCCGTGGAACAGTATTGTTTGGAATATTATTGATATTTTCAAACTCAATATCAGCCAAATCTTTGACATTTGGTGATATTGTAACAATTAGGTTATCACCATTAACAAAACCTGTTAGTGATGGGATGGTGAAAGTAAGTCTTTTCTGAGCTTTATTATAGACAACCTTTGTAGGATGAATTGGTTGCTGATCACCTTGGTTGACTATACCAGTCCCAGAAAGATCATAGTTCTCTATTTTTTCTGCAGAAACAGGATCTAATTCCTCACTAACTGTTATATAAAATTCATTTTTAATCTCATCTAGTAAAACAAGTTGACCGCCCACAACATATGGAGGAACATTATCAAGCTCACCAGTTTTAAAATCCTTTACAACAGCAGGATCTACAGAGTAGTTTCCTGAATCATCCTTCATTACGACATAAAGCTGGTAATCTGTCTCCGGATCAAGACCTGTTAAGATTCCAGTTATGCCAAGTTCACCAGCTTTTGCTTTCCCTTGATCTGTTGGGTTAGCGACGATGTCTGCCGTTGTCGGGTCAGCTGCTGTTGTTTTCTTACGTACATAGTAGTAATAATCTCCAGGCTCACTTGCTGCAAATTTGAACTCAGCTCTTGTGCCTCCGTGTAAAGGTGTAACTTGTAAAGATTTCACTACTGGCGGTGATGCATCTTTCATCTGGAATGATTGTGACACAATATCAGATGCATTTTTCGAGCCGTCTACAACCATGATGTAGATGACATATTCTTTTTTCTCACCTAGATTGGATACTTTAACGGAGTTTGTACCTTTTACAGCGGCACCACTTCCGTAAGCTACGTTCTCATTTGAAAGATGATTGACCATTTCGCGTTTATTTGGTACTTCTGCACCTTTTTCACGGACAATATAATAGTACGTACCGACTTCATCCGATGTAAAGTCTGCCTGAATTTCACTACCATTTAGTACTTTGACATTGGTAATGCTAACGGTAGGCTTTGTTTTATCATCAGGATTTTGATTCTCGTTTTCATCTTTATCGATTGGTTTGCCATCTGGATCAGTAATATTGCCGATGTTATCTTTATCATCAAGGAAATCATCGAAGATATTATTTGGCGATCCATCTTTAGGTAAGATGACCTTATCGATATACGTATAATCTCCAATATCAATCTTACCATAGGAATTTTCTACAAATAATGTGCCAATTCGACCATCGATGTATAGCTCAAGATCTGTGTAGCTATTATAGTTGATCCAATCGATATTTCCTGAACCGTAAATTGTAAGCTTTGTTTCTGTATTGAGATTTAACGTGCCAATATCGCCTTGTATTTCAAACTCTCGCACATTACCAATGATGTCTACGCGAGGTAATTTTGTATTTGTCTCAATCTTTGTGCCAGTTTGAGATACAACTAGTCTAGAAACACTACTGTTATAAAATTCAAGATGTTTTTCAACATTTTTCATTTCCTGTTTTTCTTTAGACCAGTTCACTAATGGCTTGTCTTTATCCGTATTTGGCTTTGTCCAATTTTGAAGATCATTCGTTGAATTATTATTATTAGATGAATCTTCCCCTTTATTATTATCTGGGTTGGACCAATTGATAAATGAGATATTATTACTTGCCACACGACCAAGAGCTAGTGGTTGATTATAAGTAGTTCCTAAATTCAATGGTGGGCGAACTGTTTCATTAACAAACATTGTCCCTGTCATTTTCAGATTCGAAAATTCAATATAGTTGCCATTAACTACAATCGTTGCACCTAATGAACCGTAATTACCATCAAAATCAAGGAAGCGAGAGCTTGTACCACTAGCATTTAAAGTTAATTTTGAGATGGAGCGAAGGGCTTTACTAGAAAGATCCCCCTCAATTAAGGCCCCCTTTAAAACTGGTGCATTATAGTCATTAAAAATATGTGAAAGACTTTCTGGAATTGTATAAGATTGACCATTTATATAGACTGCGTCATCATCAACATTTGTAATTTTGTAAGATGTTTCATTATTCTTCTTCTCTTGTGAACCCACTACAAATGAAGCAAATTGTCCACGCGTTACAGCATCAAAAGGAGCAAATGTAACAGGTGTTGTACCCTTTGTAATATTCAAATCGATTAAAGTTTGAATATAAATAGCATTGCTTGTTTGGCTGTTGACATCTTTGAAAATATTATTATACGTAGGAGAAACCTCTAGATGGAATCCAACTACTACTAATTTAGCCAACTCGCCTCGTGTTAGGGCTTCATTTGGCATAAACGTGCCATTTGAATAACCAGACATGATGCCTGCGTTTTGCAACGCCGCCACATATTTATAATAGACATTGCCTTTAGGCACATCTTTATAATATGGATCTTGGATATTTTTCGTATCCAATTTTAAAACGGTAGCCAGCATTTTCGCTGCCTCTCCACGAGTTACACTTGCATCTGGGCGGAAAGTATTATCCGCAAAACCACTCATCACGCCCTGTGAATATAGTTTTAAAATTTCGTTATAATTATCCGAGTATTGATCTATGTCTGTAAAGGGAGAAGTAGCCGCTGCCGCTTTTTGTGGTGAAGGCACTACAACAGCAATCCCACTTGAAGCAAATACTGTTGCTATCAAGGCTTTATTAACTTTTTGGATTTTAGATTTATCCATTCCACTCTTCCTTTCACTTATGTATTTTGATACGTACAAATATCATTTTCATCATACCCTTTATATCGACCAAGAGCAGGCGAATCTTCATAGATAAATGTAAAATAGTCCAGTAAATTTATTGATAAACATAGTAGTTCGAGACTACTCTTCCGGCAAAAAATTTCTACCCCATTTTCCAACAACAAAAAAGCCAAGGAGCATCGGTGCTCACTTGACTTTCACGATATATAGGCATACATCTAGTCGTACTTGTGGTGTCATAAGGGAAAGGGGGATAACCTTACGTCTTGTCAAGTCGATCGAGAGATGTGACCCGAATTACATATCATTTGAACATAGTTTACTGTCATTTGGCGAATGACTTACAAATAGCTTGCCCAAATGATGTTTGCATTAATCAATTACCCAAAAAATCGAAAACATAAGCTTATTTTAATCAATTTTTACTTTATTTTTTGTACAGCAACCTTAACTTGATTTCGTCCAGCTTGTTTCGCCTCATATAAGGCTCCATCAGCCGCTTCAATTAACGTCTCAGTCGTAGGGGCCATTTCTGGATATAAGGCTATCCCTGCCGATAATGTTACGGGTCTACCACATGGACTTTCCGTTTCAGCTAATTTTCCCCTCAATTGTTCCGCCACTTCCTCAGCCTCTTTGGCAGTTGTATTCGGCAGAAGCATTACAAATTCCTCGCCACCAAAACGACAGCATACATCTCCTTCTCGCGCTACAGATTGCATATGTTTGGCTAAAAACTGCAGGACTTTATCGCCAACAGCATGACCATATGTGTCGTTCACACTTTTAAAGTGATCTAAATCTAACAAAATAATGGCATGTGGTACCTTATTCTCTAGCCACTCCGCCAACATAGCATCCATCGTTCGTCGATTGGTAACACCCGTCAATGGATCTACGGTTGATTGATCCTTGAAAAATGTAACCTGTCCATGTAAAAACGATAGACTTCGAATTAAGACATTCTTCAACGAATGGGCTTCAAAGTACCAGCCACTGACTGATTTTAAGCCTTCTACGTTTTTCTTATCTAGACTTTCTTCTGTTAACGTGGCTAATTGTTGTAAAGGATTAGCAATGCGAGCCGCTGCCCAAAGCACAATAACAATTGAAACTATCATAAGTGGTACAGATTTAATAATAACTTCCTGCACTCTATCGAATGAAGGTGCCAGTGCTACTTCTAAAGGCTTTTGGGCGACAACTCCCCAACCTGTGGAAGGCACTGTACTAAACCCGGCAAGCATTTTCACTCCTTTTGTGTTGTCAACAATTTGAACCCCACTCTTACCAGACATCACAGCTTGAACGACTTTATTTTTTGTGACAACATCATTGATACGGCTTGGGTCCTGATGATAGATAACACGTCCATCTGAATCTACAACATATACGTAGGAACCATCCTTACTATAATGTTCTCCTAATAACGTTTTAAAGGCGTTTGGTTCTTTTAGATAAATTGTTCCCGCTACCATCCCCAAGTACTCGTTAGATGGCGAAAAAATAGGATGGGAAATAAAAATAATGAGGCGTCCTGTCATCGCCTCGTAAGGCTTTGAAACTAGTGGTATTTTTTGGGCTAATGCCTCTTGTGCGCCAAGAGATGTTAAAACCTCACCTTTAATTTCAATGGAGGGTGGTGATACAGATAAAACAAGTCCCTCTGCATTTGTTATGACTACTGAATTGAACATTTCATTTTGTAATCTTAGACGGTCTGTTTCCCTATTTAAAACTTGCTCATCATCCAAACTTCCACTCACTTGATTGGCGCTATAACTTAAAATTTGAAAGGCTTCATGAAGATAGGCGTCTGCCGTTGAAGCCAATTTCTGCGCATACACTCGATTTGTTTCAAGTGTATTTTCCTTTATGGAATCAACATTCATTCTGTATCCGCCCCAAACACTACCTATGCTTGTAAAAAAGAATGCAGCCATAGCTACTCCCATAATTAAATGCTTTAATTTTAACTGATGTGATTTCATTACTTCCCACCTATATATGTAGTATGTTTATAATTTTTAACAATTAGTGCCTATTATAAGCAACAGCTCTTCTAGAGAAAAGGAAATTTCTGAAGAGACTCCTTCCGCTAAACACTAGAACATATCTCTAGGATTGTATCAATAAAGAGGGTCGAATAATATGGCTATCCAGTAAACTTTCTCTTTCCAACAAGCTCTTTACTTCTCACTGAACTTTCTAATATTTGACAATAATTGTCTGACAGTTGATGCAAAATCTAAATTCTAAATTTTTTTACTTTTATTGTTATTCTGACATATAAAAGTAGAATTGTTTATTCTATAATAAAATTAACATAGGCAAGAAAAGATTTATTCTGTTATAATACTGATTAAAATTAAATATTCTGTATTATTACAGTTTTGTACGACGCTTTTCGCACAATGGAGATTATGAGAAAGGTGCTACTCTACCATCCTGGATGGTCGTGTAGCCCACAAAAAGGGGTTGGAAGATTTGGGTATTTTAAAGGGGTTAAAAATTCTCGATTTTTCTGCATTACTACCAGGACCAATGGCAACAATGATTTTTGCTGATTTAGGAGCCGATGTTATACATGTTGAATCTTCCAAACGCGTCGATTTAACAAGAATTATGCCTCCTTACGATGATGATCAAGAAGCTTACATCCATCAACATTTAAATCGTTCTAAAAAATCGATCACGTTAAATTTGAAATCACCAGAAGCTATTGAAATTGTGAAATCTCTTGTACAAGAATATGACGTAATAATTGAAGGTTTCCGACCTGGAGTTATGCAACGGCTCGGGATCGGCTATGAAGCACTTAAAGAAATAAATCCACGAGTAATTTATTGTGCGATTACAGGCTATGGACAAACGGGACCATATAGCAATCGACCTGGGCATGATAATAACTACCTTTCATTAGCTGGTGTCCTTGATTATTCACGCCATAAGGATAAAAAGCCTGTCTCCATGGGAATTCAGCTAGCTGATATTGCAGGTGGAACGATGCATGCTGCGATTGGGGTACTGGCTGCTGCCCTTCATCGTGAGAAAACAGGGGATGGTCAATTCATTGATATTAGCATGACAGATGCTGTATTTTCACTAAATGCTATGTATGGCTCAGCCTTTATTGGAGGTGGACGTGTACCAAAGCCAGAACAGGAAATTTTAAACGGTGGCAGTTATTATGATTTTTATAAAACAAAGGATGGCCGCTTCTTCTCTGTCGGTAGTTTAGAGCCTCAATTTCGGAAATTGCTTTGTGAAGCACTCGATATTCCTGAATTGATTGATAATACTTTCAATGATTCCTACTACACACAAATTCGTTTTAAAGAAGCTGTTCATGATGCCTTTTTATCGAAAACGTATGAGGAATGGCTGGAAGTATTTAATGAGGATTTTGAAGGCTGTGTGGAGCCTGTTCTCACATTCCCAGAAGCCTGCGAGCATCCGCAACTAAAGGCAAGAGAAATGATTGTTGCGATTCCCAAAGGGGATGGCACATTACAGCAACAAGTTGCTTCTCCTTTTAAATTTGATGGCTCTGATCCAGAATACAAACATGTTGGTGCTAAGCTAGGTGAGCATAATGAGGAAATACTAAGTTCATTAGGCTATGATACTGAACAAATCAAGGCTTTGAAAGATACAGGCGTTTTGGAATAAAAGAAAAAGTGTCTAATACTGTCGATGAAGGACGTATTAGACACTTTTTTATACATAGGCACTAATAAATACTCGGAGTTTTTCAAAATGATCATCAATTAATAAATATTTTTTATAGATTTCCATTAATTTCTCAAATAGCTCGAACTGCTCTGTTACAAATAAAACCCGTAAAATATTTAACATATGCAAGGAAGCACTCTGTGCCACTATATAGTAGGGTACATCTGGTTGACGATAATTCTGTCGCCATTCTTCTACCGACAAACCAATATGCTGTAGTGAGTTGTTCACCTGTAGAGCAATATCCTGTTGAACGTACGCCTCAATAGCAATTAGTTGTTCATTGCTATAATTTTTTTGTACTAAAGAGGTATTTATCTTTTTATTAGACGCTAATACATGTTCCTTTAAAAGCAGTAAGCCATCTTCATAATGTGTCGCTTTTACATAATGATCAAGTAAAACAGCATATAAGTTTTCTAAATAATTTAGTTGATAATTTTTTATAATTGCAGGTGGTGTAGGTTTCCGATTTGGCAAAAGATCTTTATATTCCAATAAAATTTCGATAGCGTAATTATTTAAGCGCTCATCCTCTAATAAATATTCACCATAATATATAACTTTTTCACTTTGCTGTTCTCTATTTGCTATATGAAATAAAATATAGGCAATTAATACTTTTTCCTTCTCTGTTAGAGCGTACATGGAGTAGCGCCATTCCGCTTCAAATGAAGTAATAAAGTCTTTGACGCGATGATAGTCGCCCTCCGATAAGCAATAATGTGTCACAATTTGATAAAGTCGTAGCTGTTTCTTAGCCAAACAGCTAGATTTATTTTTATCCACATGAGTTATACACTTATCCAGTATCACTTTATAGTTATTCACAAAGTTATCCACATGTTCACAACTCATTTTCATAGAATCCTCGAAATGACCCATTATTTCATAAAGAAATGTGAATTGTTCTAATGGTCTGTGGATAAAAAGTGAATAAACCTTTTTTGTGAACAGCCAATGCCAAAAGGATGTATGTTCCTTATACATCATATGCACTAAATACTCATCCTGAAATTTATATAACATAATTGTCTGTAGCTCATTCACTGGCATTTCCATCTGCATTCTTTTCCCAAAAACCAGCCAAATTAACCGTTCCAGGTCTATTGTATGTTGGGCAAAGAGCTGCTCAAAGAAAGTTTCTTTTCCTTTTTGTGTATAAAAAAAGGCATTGAGCCGATCATTCACAAATTTTGCATCTAAACCATATTTGTCAAAATACATTTGCATTTCTGTTGATGCACGGCCCCAATATTTACGTGCTGTGGAAAAGGCAATATTTATAGCCATTTCTTCGTTTACTAAAAATCGTTTGGGTGAGAGCGAAGTACCAAGTATTTTTGGATCTTCTTGCAGATCTACCTCTGCCTCTAACCATGTTGTAAGTAAATTTTCAGCACCCTCTACATTCCCTTGTTTATATGTCATGAATAATTGCTCATCACAGTCCAACAGCATACAATTGGAGCCTCCCATCAAGTTCGACCAACAAAGATCTTCCCCTATCATTACAATTCATGTTTCTAACACTCTTTCTTCAATATAACAAATCTTAACTAACATATGCTAAAAAAATAGTGGTATGCCTATCAAAAATGTATGCAAATAAAAAAAACCATCTATGAAGTAAGTACTTCGTAGATGGAATCTTGATCACCAAAATTGTGGGTAATTTCGTGTTTCTCTTAAATTATTTATTAACAGACCAAAGAAAACAATAATGACTGCCCCAATCAATACAGGCATGATTAAGTAACTCCAGCTATATCCTCCTAAAATAATAATGATAGGATTGGCGCCCGCAGGTGGATGAATAATGCCTAACAAGGCCATGAAAAATATGGTTAACCCAACACCAAGGCTGATGGACAACATACTCGAACCTAATGTTGAATACAACACTAGGCCAATAAATGCAGAAACCAAATGACCACCGATAATATTTCGAGGCTGAGATAATGGCGCATTCCAAACGACAAATACAAGAACACAGCTCCCGCCAAGGGATGCCATTAACCAAGGAGCATTTGTATAATTTGTTAACAAAAGCAACACAAAAATACAGATTAGGCCTCCTATCGCTCCAGTAAAGGCATCAGCAAAATTTGTCCGAGAGGGTGCATGTCCGCCTCCCTTCATCTTTAAAATAAAGGGCTTTAAGATATTCTTTTTTTCAATTTTATTTCCTACTCGCACTAATTCTGACATTCAGCACCGACTTTGCTATTTCTCTATTTTTTATACTTATAAATTGATGGATATTAAACTTTTATCATTATATCAATCCATCATAACATTTCAATTCTAACTTCAAATTTCCGACTAATATTCACTTTCTCCACTCACAACTCCTACAAAAAAAAGCAAACCTTTGAAAGTTTGCTTTCAGACAAATTGATTTCTTAATCGTATTGTTTTTTCACCGTTTTATAAATTCGAACCTTTTTCAGTATCGTTTTAGGTACTTGGAAAGTGGCTGTGACCACCCCAGGATGACGGCCAATTTCTATAGAGCCTGTGATAGTTGCTCTATTTAACACCTCTGGTTCAGGTAATTCGAATAGCTTGGATGCACGGCGAATAGCATTATCAGTTGCCTCATTTAATGTTTTGCCAGAACCAACGATTGATACAGGGAATGCCTCTTCTACCTGTTTTACGCCAAATTCCTCTGCTAGTTCGCGAGCACGACGCTTTTCTTCCTTTGTAAAAGGCTTTGCTGTATACGGTAAATCTTCCTCATTCGGTAGTAATACAGGGCCTTCCAATGCTACTTTCTTCAAGACACTAACTTGAAGCTGTACAATCCCTGCTACATCAGTTGTATGTCCTGCAATCTCACCATCTCCCTGCATTGCATGCATATCTCCAATGTATACACCACCACCAGGAACCTTTACAGGACAAATAATCGTTGCGCCTTCACGAACTCTGCTAATATCCATATGTCCATCAGTGCGATGTAAATCCAATTCATCCTGTGTAAGGGCATATTCATGTGGTGCCCCAATTAAGAAGGAACCAAAATCACCCGCGTTATGAGAATCTGGCATTGCCTTTGAAGGGGTTGTACCAAGTTGACCTAAAAATGGGCGCATTCTGGCCATGACACCTATTATGTCACTTGGTGCTAGTGCAACAACAGGATTTTGAGTAGAGTTTTCAGGTGTTCTCATGTAATTTTTGGCATCAAGGGCAATACGTCGGGCACCCTCTCGTCCAACCGTTACACCTATTTGCCCTTTATGATCAAACGTCATTGTGTAGCCATTCGTCATTTTGAATGGTGCTGTCTCTGTGTCACATGTCGAACAGCGAATGGCTTGAGGACCTATACCTTTAACAACTGTGCTTGGATGAAGCTTGCCACAACCTGGGCATTTTACGGACACAAATGGATCACCAATGAATCGATCTGTAATCGCCTCATCGTGACCAGAGGATGTGGCCAGTGAAGTAACCTGAATAGACTTAATTTTAATGACGATGGCGTCCCCCACCTCAGCCCCCTCCACAAAAACAGGCTTTGTTACTTCATGTCCACCCCGTATAGTTGGTGTTAGCATGGGTCCCCAGCAGCCAGGTGTTGTATTGGCAATAATCGTTCCTCCATCTTTCACTGGCCCTAGCATTTCTTGTGAAGGGTCTAAAATACCATCTATGAACTCATTTACGAACAATGTCTCAGCGGCTTGCGGTTGCTGTATAAAGTCACTTTCTAGTCCCTCTTTGTCAAGCACATGCAATTCGTTTGTCATTTTTCGTCACGCTCCTAGTTTGTCTTTTTATGTATGAGGTTATATGTAAAAAAAACGCTCTCCACATTCGCAGAGAGCTATTTTTTTCTTCTTTCATTAGCAGCTTAAACTGCTAGACACAGTTAATTATTCATATATAAATCAAAAATATGTGAGAAATCTTCTTTTTTGTACTGATCTTTATGATCAATCATCCAAGTATTTGCAAAGCGGGTAATTGCCTCAAATGAGGCTGATGGAGAAATGTTATCATTGCCAATTCGTCCAAGTGATGAAGAAGCAATATGCAAGCTTTTTTCTGCTACTTCTAACTTATAGGCATTGTTCTTTTGTTCGTAGCTAATCGCATGTAGTGCTTTATATAAATCTTTAATGTCATCAATAAAGCGTTTATGAATGTCGATGGAAAGTGGAGAATTACCGATTGTAAACTTAATTTCGACATCAAGGTCAATTGTTCCTGCTGTTTCGAGAAAAACATCTGTAATGGCGTACATAGAATAGTCATAGCGACGTAGTAATCGTTTTTTACTCATAGCGCTTTCGCCATCTACATGGAGAATGGCACGGTTTGTAAAGCAGTATTCATCTGCCTTCGTTTTAATTAAAAAGTAAATTTTCTCATCAATTTCATGTAGTATAAAATCATCTGCATCTGTTTTATCATAATCCTCTCTTTGAACGACTACTCCAATATCAGATAATCCTAATGCATCGGCAGCTATTTTTTTAAACATTGCCATTCCTCCTCATTCGTTTATACTCTTTTTACGTTTAGTAGCTGTAAAGGTTTCATTCCCCATTTTCAATTTTAATCGCAAATGTAAGTACAAAGTCTTCTATTAGTAATACTTAATTTCCTCTTTTCAGTACATTTCATTTATAATGATGTTCATAACATATAAAGATTCTTTCAAGAGAAAGTATTCATCAAAAGAAAGGATGTGTGAATAAATGCAAGAGCCAACCATATTAGTAGTGGATGATGAGGTAGATTTAGCTAATCTTCTAAAGGTAAGCCTGCAAAAAGAAGGCTATAAACAAATTTATACAGCTGGCTCCATTCACGATGCTTGGACAAGCTTTCAGCAAACAAGTCCCGATATTGTGCTTCTAGATGTCATGCTTCCTGATGGGGAAGGCTATGATTTATGTAGGCAGATCCGTGAAGTATCGCATGTACCAGTGCTCTTCATGTCTGCTAAAAATGAAGAAATTGATAAAATTTTAGGACTTGCCATTGGAGGCGACGATTATATTACAAAACCCTTTAGCCCTAAGGAAGTTGCCTACCGTGTAAAGGCACAGTTACGTAGAGTTGGCTATCAAACATACGAAACAACTTCAAGCATTGCAGAAAAAACGATACAAGTTGGCCCCTTCCAGCTTAATGCTGATGAAACTGAAGTACACAAGGATGGGGTTTTATTGGAGTTAACCGCTAAGGAAGTTGGTTTAATGGCATGTTTTATGAAAAACCCTAATCGCATTTTAAGTAAAGAGACTCTTTTTGAGCGTGTCTGGGGAGAGGATTTTTTCGGTTCTGATAATACTGTCATGGTGCATATTCGACGTCTGCGTGAAAAAATCGAGCAGGATGCCTCTAAACCTTTTTTTATCACAACTGTAAAAGGTCTTGGGTATAAGTTCGTCATACCAAAAGAGATGCAAGCATGAAGTGGAAATTGACTGCTCGCTTCCTCTTTTCTGTTCTATCCATTGTGATCATCGTCATTTTCGTCAATACTGCCATTCTCATTGGACTTTTGTCATATAGACTTATTAATGATTCTGATGGAGCTACTGAATCGAAAGAAGAGGATTTCGTACGCAATTTTCAGCAGTATATTGAAATAGAAAATGGAGCAACTTCCATAAGTACAGAAGGATTAGAACAGTTGCATCAGCGAAATGCTTGGATTCAATTACTTGATATGAATGGTCAAGTTATTGGTTCTCAATTTGCACCAGAGGAAGCACCTTCCCATTATGCACCCATTGATTTGATACAAGTGTACAAGTATAAGGAATTTGATGCTGATACGACAGTTTATGTTGGTGTTAAAGATCAGGTTAGTTATCTTGTTGGCATTAAAGGGAGTACTGTTGCGAGATTAATCATGCATATTTCTGGTACCTCTTTCTTACAGTTTGTTGGCAAATTCGGATTATTCATTGTTATTGCTGATTTAATAGTCGCTGCATTGGTTGGCTGGCTATTTGGTCGTACGCTAACGACCCCTCTCTATGCCTTGATAGAACGCATTCGTCATTTAAAAAACCATGAGCATCAGCCAGTTAAAACGCCTGGTGGTGTATATAAAACAGTTTTTGAAAATTTAAATGAAGTATCCAGAGAACTCGCTGCACATGAGCAGGAACGCAAGCGTCTTGAACTGATGCGTGAGGAATGGATTAGCAATGTCTCTCATGATATGAAAACACCGCTTGCCTCTATTCGTGGTTATGCAGAGCTTTTAGACGACGAGACACTCACCTCTCAAGAACAAGCCGAGTATGCACAAATTATCGAGAAACAGTCATTGCATATGCAAAATCTGCTTGATGACTTAAATTTAACGATGCGCTTAAGACATCAGCAACTACCGCTCACTTTAAAAGAAATCAACATGGTACCTTTTATTCGTGAGATTGTGATTGATACATTAAATACCCCACAGTTTGAACTTGCCAATATAGTGTTTGAAGCAATCTCAGAGAACTATCACCATCTCATTGACGAACATTTTATGCGCAGAGCTATCATAAACTTTTTACACAACGCCCTGCTTCACAATCCGCCAGATGTATCTGTCCATGTATCTATCGATAATGACTCCATTACGATAGCGGATAATGGCAAAGGGATCTCCGCAGAGGATTTAGAGCACATTTTTGAGCGCTATTACCGTGGTACAAATACGGATAATACAATTGGTACCGGCTTAGGCACGGCCATCGCTAGAGATATTATTGAAGCCCATGGAGGTACTGTTACTATCACTTCAGAAGAAGGTAAGGGTACCACCGTTACTATTTATTTAAAAAAGGAGCAGCCCTAGTTTGACTAGTGAATGCTCCTTTTTGCTATTTCATTTGATCTTGCGCTTTATTCGGTAACTCGTGGAATTTCACCTCATCATAGGAAGTGACTTCTGTTTCTTTTTTAACATAAAGCTTTAAATAAGCATCATGGCGTAAATTTTTGTGAGCGGAGAATTTTAATGTTTTTTCTTCGCCATTTTTATTATAGGCAGGCAGCTCATACCAATACATTTTAAAAATTTCACCATTACTTGCCTTATACTCCTCTACCTCACCATCAGCCGCAATATGGACATAGTAAGTGTCTTTATTTAAACGGTTAAAGTCTACAGTCATCAATACAACTAACCCTGCTACGAATAAGATAAGTAATGCACCTATTCCGAAAAATACTTTTTTCATATTAATTCCCCTGTCTTACAATTTTGTAGAACGAACGTACAGTAAAAATATAATAGATGAAATAAATAGCTGAATACGCAATCATCCATAATATGACTGGCTTCGTAATATTCATACCAAATAACTGTGAAAATGCTAGTAACGCAAATGCACTATGCACAATACCTACGATAAGTGGTGCACTAAAGATGACAGCCACTTGTCCGGCTACAGTCTTTAAGATTTGCTTACTGTTTACACCAATTTTATTTAAAATCGCATATTTCGCCTGATCTTCCTCAGCTTCCGTTAAGATTTTGAAATAAATGATACTTCCTGTTGCCGCTAGGAAAACTAGTCCAAGGAAGCTACCAACAAACAGTAATGCACCTACTGTGGCTATACTATCCTCATAGCTTTGTGGAACACTAGAGAAAGATTCTTGTTGTTCTGTCGACAATTGCTTGACTATGTCTTTTGACACGGCCTGTTGTTTCAAATCATTGTCTAAACCAATAGCCTGCATCTTTACCTCTTCTGCATTAGTCGCAGCATACTCTTGATCATTCACGACAAGTACAGTCCCCGCAGGAATAAAGTTAAGAACGCTCTCTGTGTACATTTTTTCCACATGGAAGAAATCACCATTCTTTAGCTTGAAGTCTTCACCAGTAAAGTCATGTGAAAATCGTTCATCATAAACAGCGTCCAGCAGCACAGCCGATCCACCAGCAAGATGCAGGTTTTGATCCTTACCTTGTAATTTTGCTAAACGATTATAATCAGATTCCTTAAGTAATGTATATTCGAAAAATGAAAATTCATTATCGACACGTAAATTCTTCACAGACAGTGATTCATTATAGATAACGTCTTTCTGTGAAAACTCGACGGGATCGCCTTTCCACATAAATGTATTTGGCAGCATCTGACGTACAGATGCTTCTGCATTATAATACATACCAAAGACGCCACCGCCTGCTGTAATTGTTGTTGCACTTAAAATGGCAATAATCGACAATGACTTAGCATTTGCACGGATACGATACAATAACTGGGAAACTCCGATTAAATTTAACCCTTTCCATGACCAAGATGTCGCTCTTTTTAAAGCTGTTAACACAAAGACACTTACACTATGGAATAAAAGATATGTCCCCACGATAGTTACACCGATGACCATTAATGGTGTGCCTAGAACCGTAAAGAATCGCCAAATTTCACTCGTAAACATATCGGAAGCAGCTGTATAATAACCGAATGCGATAAGCGCTGTTCCTAAAACTGCAGCTACTAAAGAGGCACGTGGAATTTGCTCACCCTGTTTTTCTGCATGGAATAAGTCAATCAATTTAAATTGATAAATAACACGATAGCCTTGTAATGACGTGAATAAAAACAGTATTGTAAAAATGACTGCTGTATTCACCAGTGCCTCTACAGAAAATGTTAGGCTTCCAACAATTTCATATCCCATTAATCGGACTAATATCATTAACAATCCTTGCGACATAAAGAATCCTAAAATGATGCCCAGTACTAGAGAAACTAACCCTATGACTAGGTTTTCGAAAAACAGCATGAGGCCAATCTTTTGCTTACGCACGCCTAATAGTGAATAGAGTGCTACTTCCTTTTTTCGTTTCTTCATAAAAAATGAATTAGAATAGGCCATAAAGATGACAATGAAGAATAATAGGACAACAGACGATGCACTCATCAATCCTTTAATTTGCTGAGAGGATTGTTTTAAGGCTGAAAGATCATCATTATATTTCAGTGTCACAAATGTAAAATAAATGACGATACTGAATACCATTGAGGCAATATATAAAAAATAGTTGGATAGATTACGTTGAATATTTTTACGCGCTAAACTAAATAACGTCATTTACTCCACCCCCGATGCTTGACAGCACCTGTAGAATCTCTTGGAAAAATTGTTTCCTTGTTAGAGTTCCACGATGAATTTCCTTGGATAACTGCCCGTCCTGAATAAATAGTATGCGCTGACAGAAGCTCGCTGCAAAAGCGTCATGGGTAACCATCATAATGGTTGCCGCCTGTGTTTGATTTAAATCACTTAAACTTTCCAGTAAATCGGTTGCTGACTTTGAATCAAGTGCACCTGTAGGCTCATCAGCAAAGATTAATTTTGGTTCTGTCACTAAAGCGCGTGACGAAGCTGTACGCTGCTTTTGTCCGCCCGATATTTGATAAGGATATTTATCCAATAATTCACTAATGCCGAACAATGAAGCAATACGGTCGACTCTAGCGCTAATAGCCTTTGTTGGCATCTTTGCAATAGCCAATGGCAAAACTATATTTTCACGTACAGTCAAAGAATCAAGTAAGTTATAGTCTTGGAATATAAATCCTAAGTTATCACGACGAAAATCCGCTAATTCAGCATCTTTCATACGTGCTAAGTTCGTATCACCAATAATGATCTCACCAGTCGTCGGTGTATCAATCGTAGCTAATACATTGAGAAGCGTAGATTTCCCAGCCCCTGAAGGACCCATTACGCCCACAAATTCACCTTTATTTACTTCAAATGATATATTAGATAGCGCTGTAAAAGTATTAGCGCCCTTGCCGTAAGTTTTCTCAACGTTTTGTACCTGTAATAATGGCGTCATATACGCTCCTCCTCTTCTTTCTGACTTTAGTATACGCCCTCAAACTTACAGCAAAATTGTCGCAAGCTTACAGCAACCTTAAATCATCTATTCTTAATAAATTACTATGTGTTATCCAAATACATTGCCTTTTTTTGCTTAATTGATAAAAAAAAGATTCATACACAGTTTGTGCATGAATCCTTCTAACTATTATGCTAAAACTTTTTTAATATCATCTTCAAAACTACTTGGTTTATCTGCCGATGCGTAGCGTCCAACAACCTCGCCATCTCGATTCACTAAGAATTTAGTAAAATTCCATTTAATGCTGTTGCCTAAAAACCCTTTAGAATGTGAAGTGAGATAATCAAAAATCGGATGCGCTTCCTTACCATTCACCTTAACGATTTTATGCATGGGGAAGGTTACCCCATATTCCAGTCGGCATTGTGATGCAGCTTCTTCAGCAGTCGCCAGCTCTTGCTTGAATTGATTGGACGGGAAACCTAGTACAACAAGACCTTCTTCCTGATATTTTTCAAAGAGACCTTCTAATTCCTCAAATTGTGGTGTAAAGCCACATTTTGAGGCAGTATTGACAATTAACATCGGCTTTCCTTTATAACGCTCTAGGCTATAGTCAGTACCATCTTCTAAAGTCACGTTAATATCATAAATACTCATTGCTTTCTACCTCCTATTTATAAACGTCCATTCATTCTTGCCACCTGTTGTAAAGGATCCCATACACCGTTAAATGGAGGTGCATAAGCTAAATCTAAATCTAGCAAATCAGGTAATGTCATTTTACTATATAATGCGGTTGCAAACACATCAATACGCTTATCAACACCAGCTGGCCCAACAATTTGTGCACCTAATAGCAACTGATCTCGTTTGCGTACAACTACCTTAATGTACATACGTTGTGCACCCGGATAATAGCCCGCAATATGGCGAGCTGATAATTTAAAGGCCTCGTAATCAAAGCCAAGCTCTTTTGCATGGCTTTCATTTATACCAGTGGTAGCAATTGTTAAGTTGAAAAATTTTAAAATAGATGTCCCGACAATGCCTCTGAACGGTGCAAACTTTCCTGACATATTAAGACCCGCTAGACGGCCCTGTTTATTGGCAGTTGTCCCCAATGGTATATAATCTATGCGCTCCTTCACAATATTAAAATGAGTGGCACAATCTCCTGCCGCATAAACATTTTCCACCGAAGTTTCTAAATGACGATTGACGATAATAGCCCCATTTTTTGCAAAAGCTATACCAGTGCCTTCTAGAAACTTCGTATTTGGTCTAATACCTGAAGCAACGATGACTAAATCTGTTTCCAAGACACCATTATTTGTGATGACCCTTTCCACTCGTTTATTCCCTTCAAAAGCTTCTACATCTGTATTTAATAATAGCTCTACATTGTTCTTTTTTGCTTCTTCATGAACATGTTGAGCAAGCTCTTCATCTAAAATTTTTGCCACATGGCTTCCTCGTTGGACAAGTCTTACCTTTTTCCCACAGGCATGTAATGTTTCTGCCATCTCTAAGCCGATATAGCCGCCACCAATAATAGTTACCTGTTCAATATCAGGCGTTAAATCAGCCATTAAATCTTCTAATTGAGGAATTGTTTTTACGGTGTGGATACCTTCTAGTTCAACACCTCTTTTAACAGGTACAACCGGATCTGCCCCTGTTGCAATAAGAAGCTTATCATAGGAAATTTCAAATACTTCGCCATTTGCCTGTATCCCCGAAACAACCTGCTTCTCTACATCTACCTTTTCTACCTCATAGCCAACTCGTGCATCGATGCCATACTTACCTCGAAAAGTTTCAACATCTCTTGCAATCAATCGTTTGGTTGATGAAATACGACCATCTACAACATATGGCAATCCACATTGTCCATATGAATATATAAAGCCACGTTCTAATGTAGTTATTTCCGCTCCTGGTACATTACGATAGATTTCCATAGCTGCAGACATCCCTGCAGCATCTCCCCCAATGATGACGTATTTCATTCCACTTGCCCCCTTATTTTTTCCTTGTTGCCATTAAATCTGCGTATTGGTCGATATACAAACGACGCTTTCCTCCGCTAACAATGACACGTATAACATGAATAGCTATTATCATTGTAAGTGCAAAACCTCCTAATGAGGCTAGTAAAGAAATGACAATTTGCAGAACATAAAATGGTGAATCCATATCTAATTGAATCTCACCGACTGTTGAAATGGCCTCTAATAGACATACGGTCGCAACAATCGCTACACAGCGTCTCCATGATTGCCTTACTATACTTTTGCCTTTCTTATTGACCATTGTAAAGCGCATAATTTTCATACCTACTGTTGCGCCTTTCATCATACTTGGTATGAAGCCAAAGATAGTCATGTATAGTGCAATGACAACTAAGAACTCAAAGGTGCCACTATAACCCGTTAGAGCGCCGATAATGAACCAAATTACTTGTACGATAAATAAATCAATAACCAATGCTAGTAAAATGGATATTGGTTTTACAATATCCTTTTTTTCCATTTCCGCAGCTTTGGCCTCGACCTCTTCATGAGTAGGAAATAGTGCCCACACGATAGGAGCTAAAAAGAAGCCTAATAATGCACCTACACTGTTTAGCAATAAATCATCCACATCAAATATGCGGTACGCACAATTAAAAATGCCATAAATACCTGTTCTTTGTGTGATCTCATAAAACAATGTTAGCAAAAAGCTTAATATAAATGCACGTTTCCAGTACCTTCTTTCTTGAAGAAAATATCGCAAGTACACACCAAATGGCATTAATAATAGGAAATTAAAAAACGCTTGATAAAATGCTTGCTGTTTTGTGATAGCAAGCCATGTCGATGGATTGGTTAAGACAACGCCACTGTCCTTTAAAATATCCTCAATAAATTGAAATAGTCGTAAATTTGTATGGACTGTATCTGGCGATTGAAGTGAGCAAGTATCCCTTGTAGATGGGAATGGCAGTAATACTAAACAAAGCGCAGATAAAAAGTAAAAAATAAAGGAGAACATAATAATGGTTTTCGACATAGACAAGTAACTATATTTTCGATACGTATAAATTAGCCATGGAATAAAAAGAACAAATGATAAAATAATCGTTATGAAAAATGCAATAAGAATGGATTGCGTGTAAGTTGACATAGATAAGCACCTCTCTATTTAAACTGCCCGAATTAATGAAACCTAAAACTCAGTTTAATCCCCACACTCTACGCGAATATGTCAATAAGCTTACATTATCCTTAAGTCCATCCATTCACCCCAGATTTTTGAGCAATACGATGCTGATCAAGCCGACATAAACCCCTTGCTCATAAAGCGTTCCTGTAGGTAGCAGACTTCCACATCATCAAAATAAAAAAACAGGTAAAGAATATACTCTCTACCTGTTTCGTTTTATGCCTTTGTTATTTCCTCTTTACAAAATACTAAAATTTCCTCTAGCTCATCATCCTCTAAAGCAAAATCTAAGTATTCACCCTCTGCTTTTTCCATGATGAAGTAATTTAAAATATATGGCTCCTCTGCCTTTTCCCCAATAAGAACACGAATTTCAATACCTGCTTCATGATATAGCTCATCTTCTTCATCAATTTCAATATCTAAAATAAATTCGTAACGCTTCCCTTCCATAATATTGGTTGGGTCTAAAATTTCTTCCATTGAGAATTGTATAATTTCCATAATGCTAGCTCCTTTATCTTTAGCTGTTCCTTTCTATATTAAATCAATTTCAGCATGGGTCAACTAGAAAAGCCATATACACTTATAAGTAATTATGCCAAAATAAAATGGAAACTACCCTAGCGTAAACTGTACCTACATAAAAAGGAGGCATTTTCTTGAAAGATTTATTATATTATCAGGACGTTATGTTACGTGAGTTTGACGCTCATATTGTTAGTAAAAAAACCGACGAATCCGGTCGTCATTATGTTGTATTATCTAATACTGCATTTTATCCAACTGGCGGAGGACAACCTCATGATACAGGCACATTGAATGGGATTGAAGTGATAGAAGTAGAGAAAATCGGAGAAGAAATTCGCCATTATATGCAGGGCAATGTATCTGAATTGGAAGGCATTGTGCACGGTGCGTTAAATTGGCCTAGACGATTCGATCATATGCAGCAACATGCTGGTCAGCATATTTTAACAGCGGCATTTGTAGAACTTTTTGATGCTCAGACGGTTAGTTTTCATCTAGGAAGTGAGCATGTCACAATTGATATTGCTGTAGATACTTTGACAGAACAACAGCTCACAGCAGCCGAAATACGAGCTAATGAAATCATTTTAGAAAACCGTCCGATAGAAACTACGTGGATTACAGAAAATGAACTGTCCGATTTTAATCTTAGGAAAGAAGTTGCTGTAACTGGAGATATTCGACTTGTCATCATTCCTGACTATGATTACAACGGCTGTGGTGGCACTCATCCAACATCTACTGGGCAGGTCAATGCCATAAAAATTCTAGGTACTGAAAAAATGAAGGGCAATGTGCGCGTCTCCTTCGTTTGTGGTCAACGTGTTTTAAACGAACTTGCTATGCGTAAAAAAGTATTAGGTGATGTGGCACGCCAGCTAAGCGTTCCTGAGGTAGAAGCGGCTACAGCCCTCGCTAAAATACTAAACGCTCAGAAACATACCGAAAAAGCACTTGTTGCAGCCAAAGAGGAGCTCCTAACATACGAAGCAAAAGCGCTCATTTCAAATAGCTCAGGTCTTGTTGTTGCTGCTTTTCAACAAAGAACTATGCAAGATCTACAAAAATTAGCTCGTACGATTGTTTCTGAACAAGAAGATATGGTCACTTTGCTTGTTTCTGAAAGTGAAGGCAAGCTACAGTTCGTTGCAGCTAGAGGGAAACATGTATCTAAAAGCATGAAGGCTATTGCCGAAAAGGCATTACCGCTCATTAATGGTAAGGGTGGCGGAAGTGATCAAATGGTGCAAGGTGGCGGCGAATGTATTATTTCTAAAGAAGATCTTCTAGAAGCTATGCAAAACGTTTAATATGGCTAACAAAAGAGGAGCTGTCCAATTGTGACCGCTCCTCTTTCTTTAATATTTAAATTTTTGAATGGCCCCATATAAACGTTTCGCCATTGCTGATAGTTTTTCAGTTTGATCATTCATCGTTGTAACTGTATTTAACTGTTCTGTTGTAGCATCAGTTACCTCATGCACATAATCACTTGCAGCATGTGCAGTGGCCGCCATTTCTTCCATAGACGCTGAAACTTCCTCTGTATTGGCAGACATTTGTTCGGCAGAAGCATTCATTTCTTCGACTTGGCCAGCTATTTCTCCAACAGCTTGAACTATTTCCTCGAAGCGTTCGCCCACTGCCTCAATGGATGCTAATCCTCGTTCTACATTATCTTCACCTGATTCTGCTGCCTTCACCACCTCTAATGTGTAAGATTGAACTCGCTCAATTAACACATTAATTTTAGTAGCAGACTCGGCTGTTTGCTCTGATAACTTGCGAACCTCTTCTGCCACAACGGCAAAGCCTTTACCAGCATCTCCGGCTCGTGCAGCTTCAATAGATGCATTGAGTGCTAATAAATTTGTTTGATCAGAAATAGCTGTAATCATATTAGAAATTAAGTTAATTTCCTCAGACTCTTTTTCTAATTTATGAATAATCATCAGCTCAGCAGTAGTCCCTTCCTGAATCTCATTCATACGATGAATTGATTGTTGGACAGCATCATTACTTTCATTAATTTTCTGGGAAATAAAATCGGTATTTGAGGCAATAGTTGAAGCTACTTCAGCTACATTTTGTATACCTAATGCCATTTGCTCCATAGCAGAAGCACTTTCCTCTGCCATCACGGTTTGGCTTTGTGCTCCTCTATCAACTTCATTTATAGCGCCTGCTATTTGTTTAGAATGCTTTGTTACAGCAATTACATCTCCCATTAAATCACATGATGCTTCATTTACAGTAGTCGCTTCATGGCTCACTTTTGCTATCATTTCCCTCATATTTTCAGTCATGCGATTCAATGCACGCGACATTGTCCCCATCTCATCAATACGTTTCAAATACTTTTCAGGAATCTCTTGTGTAAAGTCACCCTCCGATAAGCCTTCGCTTATACGGAGAACATGACGAAGCGGTCTACTAACAGATCGTGAAATAGCAAACGATATAAATAGCCCTAGTAACGAAACAATAATAGTTGTGACAATAAAGTTCGTCTTGAGCTTAGAAAGCCCTGAGAACATCTCATTTTCTAAAGCAATAACGCCCATTTTCCAACCATTATCAAGCGTATGGTAGCCCATTAAGTTAGTACCTGCATCCTCTGTTTCAAATGAAAAATAACCGCCTTTATGTGCAATCATCTCTTCTGCAGCCAATGCTCTCCCTGTCATTAAACCTGTTTCTTCTGCTTCCTTGATGGGGTTATTTTGCTCTTTCACATAGGAATGATTATGATGTCCAATGATGGTTCCTTTAGCGTCTAACATAAATGCATACCCACTGTTTCCGACTTTAATATCCTCTACAATATTGGATAAATAATAGCCATCCATACGAGCTAGTAATAATGCTTTCTCACCTGATACAGTGTCGATTGGAGAGACAATTAAAATAACAGGTTCACCGGTTACCCGGCTAATCGTAATTTCGGACATAACGGATTTACCCGTAAAGCCTTCCTTTACATAATCACGATCACCTAATTCAGCAGTTGTATCATCCAAATAATGAGCCACTCCGTCAGCTTTTATAATGCCAAACCCAAGGTAATTTTTATTATCCGCAAGACGCTTCGATAAATATTGTTTTTGCTTGTCAAAATCCATACTTCGTACTGCCTCTTGCTCCGCTATTGCCTCAACCTCTACTAGCGTTAATTGAAAGTGTTCTTCTATGTATTGTGAAACATCCTCAGCTCTAGATACCAAGTTTGATTCCACTTGCTCATTCATTGCCTTAGTACTATTTATCCAAGTAGACAGTCCCAGCGTCCCACACGTCACACATACAAGAGCTATAATGGCAACGACTAATTTACCGCCAATTCCTTTTATCCACATTCCCTTTTTCTCACTTCTTCCATTATTAGCTATAAAATTCAGTTATTTATACATTACTTTCAGAGTAAAGTCAGCAATAGAAGAAGTCAACAAAACTTTTCCAATAAGATTAATTAATGTATAATAATACCATTTTCCCTATTACTATAGTGCTAACAATTTTCTACATTTTTTTAACTTATCGATATCTTTTGCTATATATAGACAAAATTCATTGGCTTTAATGGATGAAATTAAAAATTTTTCCAACAGAAATTGATTATAATTCACATTTTTTGCTGATTATTAGAAATAGGATAGATTCAAAACATTTTGAGGGGAGGATTACGATGAGTTCAGACAAGAACAATGTTTCACGTCGAGACTTTTTAAAGACAACTGGTATTGCTGCTGGTACATTAGTCGGCGGTGGATTAATTGGAGGACTAGTAGGCTACAACATCAATGGTAAAGGTACTTCTACTCTGGAACACGGTGGACACGGTACTACAAATGAAGCTCTTGGTTCGCCAAAAGCAAAAATGTTTTTTAGAAATGAAAAAGATTTTAGTATTTTATCGAAGGCAACAGAACGCATTTTTCCTGAAGATGACTTAGGGCCAGGTGCTATAGGATTGGATGTCCCTTATTTTATCGATCATCAATTAGCAGGAAATTATGGGAGTAATTCTAAAGAATATATGCAAGGCCCTTTTGATGTAGGTTCCCCTACTCAAGGCTATCAAAGCCGCCTAACGCGAGCTGAAATTTTCAGACAGGGCATTCAAAAAATGGACGATGAGGCACAAAAACGTTTTAAGAAAAGCTTCAACGATTTGGATGGTAAACAGATCGATGAAATTTTAACAGCCTTTCAAAAGGGTGAAGTTGAAATGGTTGGTGTACAATCAGCATTCTTCTTTATATTGTTACGAGCTGCCACATTAGAGGGCGCCTATTCTGACCCAATGTATGGAGGGAATCGTAATATGGATGGCTGGCGCATGAAGAACTTCCCTGGCCACCAAATGGCTTATATATCACAAATTGAAGATAAGAAATTCCAAAAAATCGAGCCTAAATCTTTGGGCAACCACTAGGGGGGTAAAACATGGCCAAAACATTACCAAGTGTAGACGTTGTAACAGTTGGTGTAGGCTGGACAGGTGGTATCATTGCTGCTGAATGTGCGAAAGCCGGTTTAAAGGTAGTTGGCTTAGAGCGAGGGCAAAAGCGTGGTACTGAAGATTATTTAAACGTTCATGATGAATACCGTTATGCCATTCGGTATGATTTAATGCAAAATCTATCCAAAGAAACAGTTACTTTTCGCAATGATCGTAATATGAAGGCGTTACCGATGCGCCAGTTAGGTTCCTTCTTACTCGGAGAGGGGCTAGGAGGATCAGGAACACATTGGAACGGAATGACGTATCGTTTTTTACCCTATGATTTCCAAATAAAAACGCTAACAGATAAACGGTATGGTCCAAACAAGCTTGGGCCAGATTATCTCATTCAGGATTGGGGATTAACATACGATCAACTTGAGCCTTATATGGACAAGTTTGAAAAAACAGCTGGTATTTCTGGAGATGATAAAAATACATTTAGCGGAAAACGTTCAAACCCTTATCCAACAGGACCTATGAAGAAAACGCCGATGCTTATGCAATTTGAAAAGGCGGCACAGGACTTAAAGCTAACACCTTATATGGTGCCATCAGCAAACGTCTCTGAGGTTTATAAAAACCCAGATGGTGAAACCATTAATGCTTGCCAATATTGTGGCTTCTGCGAACGTTTTGGTTGTGAATATGGCGCAAAATCTTCTGCAGAAATTACAGTTGTCCCTACTGCATTAAAAACAGGTAATTTTGATTTACGCTACAATTCCAATGTTGTTGAAATTTTAAAACAAGGCAATAAGGTTATGGGTGTAAGATATATCGATACCGTATCAGGAGAAGAATTTATTCAGCCTGCCAACGCTGTCGTTTTAACTAGTTACGTCTTTAACAATGCCAAGCTATTAATGGTCTCTGACATAGGCGAAAGATATGATCCTACTACTGGTAAAGGGACACTTGGACGAAATTATTGCTATCAAATATTACCTGGGGCTGCTGGTTTCTTTGACGAACAATACAATACATTTATGGGGGCAGGCTCTTTAGGCATGTGTGTAGACGACTATAATGGCGACAATTTTGACCATAGTGAATTAGATTTTATTCATGGTGGAAACATCGCTCTTACACAAACGGGGACCCGACCAATTGGGTCAAATCCAACCCCTCCCGATACACCTACATGGGGACCAGAATTTAAAAAGCAATCTATTCATTACTATACACGTTCATTCGGGATTGGTGCGCAAGGAGCATCCATGCCACATAAGCAAAACTATTTAACATTAGATCCAACCTACAAGGACGCATATGGGCTTCCTTTAATGCAACTAACGTATAACTTTACGGATCAGGATCGTGCGCTTCATAAATTTATTTCTGCGCGTGCAGCAGATCTTATGAAGCAAATGGGTGCAAAAACAATCGTCCCAAATGCTGAAATTACCGATTATAATATCGTGCCTTACCAAACAACACATAACACAGGCGGGACTGTTATGAGTTTAACGCCAGAGCAAGGTGTCGTGAATAATTACTTGCAGCACTGGGATGTTGATAATCTCTTTGCTGTAAGCGCTGGAAACTTTGCACATAATAGCGGCTACAATCCAACCGGAACGTTGGGAGCACTAGCCTACCGTTGTGCAGAAGGTGTCATAAAGTATAGTCAATCGGGTGGTTCTTTAGTATAAAAAAATCATTCTAAAGGAGGCAAGACTTATGGGTGGTCTAGGAGCAATTGGTGTACCTGGATTAATTATTATTTTAGTTATTGTATTAATTGTATTTGGTCCAAAAAAATTACCAGAAATCGGTGGAGCAGTTGGTAAAACGTTTGCAGAATTTAAAAAGTCCACTAAGGGACTTATAGACGATGATGAAGATTCCGTGAAAAAGGTCGAAAAAAAATCTGATGCTTCGTAGGAGGGTTTCCTATGGATCCTTATGAGGATGGAAAAAGAAAGTTTTTAAGCCCTCTTGATAAACCACAAGCTGAGCCTCCGTTACCTATGGAGGCTTTAGTTAAAATACAAGCGGTAAAAATGGAAGAGCAGCATATAGCAGATGAGCCTCTTATACCAGTTAACTCGTTATTGGAACATCTTTCAGAACTACGTAAACAAATAATAAAAGGGCTAACGGTTTTTATCTTATTTTTTATTGTTGTTTTTTCTACTATTAATATTTGGTTTCCCTTTGTAACTCGTGGTCATTCTCTCATTATTTTAGGGCCGCTTGAGGTCGTTAAATTTTATATGACCATTTCAACTACCTTATCATTTGGTCTTGCCATGCCTTTTCTTGTTCATTTTCTGTGGAGTTTTGTAAAACCAGGGCTAAAGGAAGCGGAAAGTCGATTTTTAGGACTCTATGCCCCCGTTATGCTGGCACTGTTCATATTGGGAATTGCTTTTGGCTATTTTGTTGTAAACCCACTAAGCTATTCGTTTTTAGTCGGCATAGGTGCTACCAATTTTGATGTCATGGTATCCGCTAGTGAATATATGCATTTTTTAATTATGACTACAGTACCGCTTGGTCTATTATTCGAATTACCCATCGTTGCCCTGTTTTTATCAGCTATTGGGGTACTGACTGCTGAATCCATGAAAAAAATACGAGGCTGGTCATATATCGGAATGGGTGTAGGCTCCGCTGTCATAACACCGCCCGATTTTATTAGTCAACTCCTCGTATTAATACCCATGATTATTTTGTATGAAATAAGTATCTATCTTGTCAAACGCACAGAACGAAAACAAATTGAAAGCACTGCGTAAATTTTACGCAGTGCTTATTTTTTCTTTAAATCCATCACAATAATTTCTGGAAGATTAAAAATGCGGTATGGTACCGAGCTATTGCCTAGACCACGACTAACCACCATCTTAGTTGTTCCTTCATCATAGACACCAGCCGTATATTTTGGAAATAGCCCCTGTCCAGGTGCAACAAGTCCTCCAAGACCTGGAATACGAACTTGCCCACCATGTGCATGCCCAGAAAATACTAAATCTATGCCATCATTTACATACGTATTAAACACTTCAGGTCGATGCGCCAGTAACATCTTAAACATATCATCTGGTAAATAAGCTGTAGCCAACTCCAACATTTCTTCTGTTGATCTACCCATTAACGGATCCTCAATTCCAACAATCGCCAAGCGCTCCCCGTTGCGCTCTAACACGGTCGATTCATTGGCCATTATATGTACCCCTAACGATGATAGCGCCTCATAAATTTCACTTACCTTATTCGTCGCCACTTCATGGTTTCCTAGCACATAATAAACATCCGTTATTTCAACTAGTCCCTTGACTGCCTGTAGACTTTGTTTTAAATCATAGCGATTGCTATCAATCACATCACCTGTGATAAAAATATAGTCAGGATTTGTCTCCTTAACTTTAGCAATCAGTTTTTGCTGATTGTTACCAAAGAGGGCATCATGTAAATCCGATACTTGTACAATGCGTAGCCCATCATAGCTGGCAGGCACCTTTTCTGATTCGAATACATGCTTACTCACGACTAGCCAGTGATTGTTTACGTACAAAAAAATGACTATAAAAACAACGAAAAAAACACCATATAATAATTTTTTCAATCGCAATCGCTCACTTTGCGGCTACTTTTTTTCAGAAAAAAATTCTGACTTCCCTATTATAAGCAAAAAACAAATTGATTGTAAGTATATGCACTTTAATTACATAAAATGCACAAAATTCAACTATACCCCTCCCCCCTTTATAGGAAATCATGCGCATTTTACCTATTCGTAGTCAGCTTTCACATGATATAATATGGGTATAATTTCATAATTATGTTCATTCAAAAATTTTAAATATCTGCACCTTACAATTTGACAAGAATGAGAGAACAAAGATGAGAAAGTTATTACTTATTTTTATTGTTATTAGTATTGTAGTGATTGGGTTAACAACTCAATTACTTAATAATGAAAGCCCAAATGCGCCTAAAGCCGTTGCAGGTGTAATCGATCTTAGGCAGTATGACTTGCACGAAAACACTGTAAGTTTGGATGGAGAATGGGATTTCGTTCCCGATAAATTATTGAACTATTCAGAATTCAACACCTATCATTCTTATTTAGTAAATGTCCCATCACTATGGTCTAGGTACAAGCTTGATGATCAAAATTTCACTTCACTTGGTAGCGGTACCTATCGTTTAAAAGTTCTCATCAATCATACCGATGCTATATTGGGCATAAAAACAGGTAATATTCGTATGTCGAATGCCATTTACATAAATGAAAAACGTATTGGACAAAGTGGAGAACCAGCCGAGGATTCAACATATGTACAACAAAATGTACCATATGTTGCTTATTTTTCGCCTGACAAGGATGAACTTGAAATCATCATTCATGTCGCTAACTTTGATTATGCATCAGGCGGAGGAATTATTGGTTCCGTTTTTATCGGGGATCAACAGAGTATTGGTCAATTAAGAGAAAGCTCACTTTTCTACGATTTAATCACTATTGCTGCCTTTTTTACAATGTTTATTTATTTTGCTGGTTCCTATTTATATGCCAAGCTTGAAATTGAGCAGCTCTATTTTTCTTTATTCTGCTTTATGGTTGGTTTATACAGTATATCTCATGGAGAAAAAGTAATAATGGAATTACTCCCTATCACCTATGAATCCCTGATACGAGTCCAAATCATTTCAAGTATCGGTTCAGGTATCTTCATGCTGCTTTATTTTTACCATGCCCTTCAGCAAATTGCCTATAAAAAGTTTGTGAAAGTACTTTGTATGATTGGCATTGTATTATCAGCTACGGTGATGCTCCCCATATCCATTAGCTCATACTTACAAGCCGTCTATTCTATTTATATTTTAATCAATATCTTTTACTTGCTTTATATTCAAACGATCGCAATCTTTAAACGTTTAGTAGGGGCTATTTATTTATGGATAAGTACTATGGCAATTCTTATCTATATGGTTGTAGCAACTTTAAATCTTAATATTAATTTAGAAATTTACTCTTTACCTCCTTTGCTTCCTTTTATTTGTTTAACGATGCTCTCTCTTTATATTTCTCATCGTTTTACAGATTCTTACTTGGAAAAAGGACGATTAACAAATGCTTTACTCCGAGTGGATAAATTAAAAGATGAATTTCTCGCAAAAACGTCACATGAGTTTCGCACTCCGTTACACGGTGTAATTGCCATTTCTCAGTCCATGTTAGAGCCTCCTGAGAGCTCAACACTAACGATGGAACAAAAGGAAAAAATATCACTTATATTTAATATTACAGAGAAGTTATCACATCTAGTTAATGACATAGTAGATTTTTCAAAGTTAAAAGAGGGAGAGCTAAAGTTACGTCTGACTAACGTAGACCTTTATTCTGTCACCCATGTTATCGTTGAAATATTGTCATACATCGGCAATAAGGACGTAAAGATTTACAATTACATTGAACGAGGAAAATTTATTGTTGCGGACGAGGATAGACTGCGACAAATTCTTTATAACATTATCGAAAATGCTGTTAAATATACTAGGCATGGAAAAGTGGAGATATCCTGCTACGAAGAGCAGGGGTTCCTTGCTATTGAAGTAAGTGACACTGGTCGAGGCATTGCTCCAGAGCATTTAGAATCAATCTTTGAGCCATTCCGACAGTTAGAGGATGCCAGTAAAGGGGCCGGACTTGGTCTAAATGTTACAAAAGAGCTTGTCAATCTGCATGGTGGAGAAATCACCGTCCAGTCAGTAGTTGAACAAGGAACAACTTTCTGCGTCAAATTACCAGTGGAGCCAATTAAGAAAGATCAACAAGAAAAGCAACAGCAGAATAAAATTATATTAACAAAAGACTATTTACCAATAAAATTCCCCTATTTTAAGGAAAGAACATTGGGTAAGAAAATATTGATTGCTGATGATGATCATATTAACCTCAAAGTACTAATCGATATTCTGGCGAAGGAGAACTACACAATCATTGCTGTTGATGATAGTCGGCAAGTATTTGAACAATTAACATTGCATCCAGATATAGACTTATTGATTTTAGATATTATGATGCCCAACCTTTCTGGATATGAGGTTTGCCAACAAATTCGAAAAAACTATTCTTCTGCTGAATTACCAATTCTAATGCTTACAGCGGCCATTAGACCAGAGGATTTACTAGCAGCATTCCAATCTGGAGCAAATGATTTTCTTCATAAACCATTAGATACTGCCGAATTGAAAACAAGAGTGCGAAATCTTATTTTATTAAAGGAATCAGCGGAAACTGCCATCAAAATGGAAACTGCATTTTTGCAAGCACAAATAAAACCACATTTTATTTATAACGTTTTAAATTCTATTTTATCGCTAAGCTATTTAGACTTGGATAAGGCCCGTATGATGATAACTGATTTTGCTACGTTCTTAAGAAGCAGCCTTGCTTTTGAGAATACAAATAGCCTTATTCCTCTTGAACAGGAGCTTCTGCTAATTCAAGCTTATGTCAATATTCACCAGACAAGATACCCTGATCAACTTGAATGGGAAATTCAGATGGAGGAGCCTTTACATATACTGATTCCCCCTCTGCTACTTCAACCTTTAGTAGAAAACGCTCTTTTTCACGGTTTAAAAAACAAGCAAGCAAATGGAAAAGTAATAATGACTATTAAGAAAGATCAACAAATGATTGATATTCAAATTGAGGATAACGGTAATGGAATGACACAAGATCTAGTTGAAAAAGTTTTATCGGAGGAGCCATCCGTTCACCAGAGCGTCGGAATCCGCAATATTACTAAACGTCTAAGAAAATATGAAAGTGCCACTTTCCATATCGAAAGTATTGTAAATAAAGGAACGATTGTAAAACTAAGATTCCCACTATTTTTGGATGAAAAGAGGTGAAAGAATGTTAAAAGCAATCATTGTGGACGATGAAATTTTAGCAATCAATTTATTAGAGGCTATGTTAGAGGACAATGGGGCTATTGATATTATTGGAAAATTTCTCAATCCTTTAGAAGCTATAGCAAACATTCCTACGCTCAAACCAGATATTCTTTTTCTAGATATTGAAATGGCTGAGATGAGTGGTATTGATTTCGCTAGTAAAATAGAAAATTTAACACCTATACTGGACATCGTTTTTGTGACTGCCTACGAGCATTATGCGATTGAGGCGTTTTCTGTTCAGGCTATTGACTATATTTTAAAGCCTATTGAAAAAGCCCGTTTAATGAAAACAATTGAGAGGATCTCTTTACGGAGGGGGGAAGTTCAGCAACTAACAGACGGAAGTATACGAAATGAAGATGTTCAAGTCATCAAAGATTTTCACTTTCACCTACATTCAGGAAAGATGTACATCGATGGAGTCGCTTTAACCTTATCAACTAAAGAGTTTCATATTCTATACTTTTTAGCACAGCGACCAGGGCAAATTTTTCATCCATCTGACCTGTATAAGCTCATTTGGGCAGAAGATAGTTTAGGACAAACACAGGCATTAAAAGTGCATATTAGTAATTTACGAAAAAAGTTGGAGTCTATCTCTGGACACCAAGCTAAAATTGTAACAGTCAGAGGATCTGGTTATCAATTCCTCTTTGCATAAAGGCAAAAAAGCACGACGATTAGTTATTGAATCGTCGTGCTTCGTTTTATTTTTTTGCCGCTTCTTGAATCTCATAAAATGCCCAATGCACGCTTGGGACATCTTTAAATATTGGCTGTTGATGTTCTATTGTTACTTGACGCTCAAACAAGCGATTAAGGACTTTTACTGATTGCGCACGTGTTAAATAACCCTCAGGATTAAATGTCAGTGCCGTCGTACCGATCATAATGCTACAATCATTGACAGTATGAATCGCTTTATGAGCCCAATGATTGACGCTCACATCTTTAAATTCTGCACTTGGTGAGGTCGGTTGACAAAAATCTACATTTGGACGAACTGCACATTGCTTTTCTATCCAGCGGGCAGCCACTGTTGCCATTTGTGCACGGGTAATCAAGCCATTTGGATTAAAGTTGGTTACCGTAATCCCTTCAAACAGACCCTTTTCCTTCGCAAATTCTATCGCATCTTTAGCATCATGTTGTATTGTATCTGTATAGGTTGCCTTCGTTTGCGGAATTGCATTACCTGTTAATTGACGAGCAAACATAATAGCCATTTGTGCTCGTGTAACAGGGGCATTCGGACGGAAAGTACCATCTACATAGCCCTGGATATACGCCGTATGTGTAATGTCAGTCGTAGGCTCCTCCACATCTTCATTCTTTGGCAAATAGAGAATGGAGAAGGTAGAGAATTTTTGAACCTCAAATTGTAAACCTAGCATATCGTTTTGATAATCAATAACTTTCCCACGTAATAATTCTTTTGAACCATCGCTATGCTCGATATATATAGCTAGATTTTTAAGCTGTTCTTCGGATAAATCTTTAGGCAGAGGTAAGGTTAATGTTACTGGGCGATTCTGCATATTAGTCTCGATTTTCATCGAACCCCCTAATACCTTACTAAATGAACTACCCGTTATCTCTTGATCCATGAATTCACCATTCACACGCTCTTCGATTTTTAATCGGTCGTTTTCCTCACCTAAAGGGATTAGTCGGAAATATAAATTGTCATTAAATGTTGCCAAGGAATATTTAGATACATCGATTTTCACATGATAAGCTGAGATATTTAAATTCAATTGATTGTTTTTCAACAGGGTAATAATATTATTAGGCATTGATATATCAATTTGTTTTACTCTATCGTGCGAATCGGGAATAACGATACGCGCTTGATCTGATCCTTCCTCTTTTAATTTAGTAATAGCTTCCAACATATTCTTTTCGGTTAAAATAACTTCATCTCTCATTGATCCATCTAAATCTTTTAATCGTTTAATAGCCGTTTTAGAAACCGTTTCCCCACTACTAGATTCTATATTTATAGTAATAATTTCTGGAGAAGGAGTTTCTGGAGATTCAGAGGCAGTTGTATCCTTACTATTACTAGGAGCATTTTCTCTAGTAACTAAAATTGTATATTCCCTTTGGCTACCACCTTCAGCAGTTACAAAAATCTTTATTGTATTCACACCTGTTAAAAGCTTTATTGCTTCGGTAGTTGCCTTACCATTTATTGTTACTCTAGCTTTTTCATCCTCAGCCATAGGTCTTATATATATACTACCTACTGTACTTGGAACATGGGCTGTATAAGATAATGTTTTCTTGTTAAATGGGATATTTAAGGTACCAGATGAAATCGTTAACTCCTTTAAAAACGCATTTTGACTAGGAGAAAATGCTTTAACAAGAATAGAGAAAACTTTAGTTTCCACATATTCACCTATGGAAATTTTAGCAGTCAATGTAACCATTTGATCTCCTTTGTCTGAAGATGGGCGTATAACATTTCCATTATCTTTCACTACTTCGGGTTTGTCAGATACCCAAGTAATTGTCGCACCATTTTCTCCAACAATCGGTAGAACAAGATTTTTTGTTACATTTTCTGAAGTATCATCTTGAGCATATACAATAGTAAGTGCATCTTTATCAAGATGTACTTTTTGTTTTAAAATACTATTAACTTTACTATCCAACACAGCTTGTAAAGTTTCTATTGCATCATAACCTTGATTAGGACGTGCCATAATTATTTGCTGACAGACTTTATCTTGATCATCAATCGTAAGGAGATTAAAATGACTATAATTTAAATGTTCATCATCAATAAAAATGGTCCAAAGTGTCAGATCGTCTGTCGCATTGTTAACATTTATAAGGTAGGAACGATCATTGACAGCATTTAAATATACTTGTCGCAATGTACTTGTAGATTGATACCCTGTCTGTGGACGTTCGACTAGTAATTTATTAGCCAAATAATTTTGATCAGCTAATTTAAAATTTTGATATAATTCATTTCCTTTAGCAGAGTAATGTAATACATGCCAATCCGTAGTCATGGCCAATTTCATTTCTTCGTTATTAGTTGCAGCATTAAATGAATAATAATCACTTTTTGCTGCTACTGGAGATATAGGCATCATATAAATTATTAAAATAGTTAGCAGCATTAAATTTATTACTTTTCTTTTAGAGTATCGAATAACAATCACCCTCTCTTTATTTAGAATCAAATTTTAATAATGACCGATTGTAGAGTAGTCATCTTTAGGCAATAATAGCCACTCCGAATGATTAAAATTTGAAGTACCAGATTGTAGCCTTTTATCTCTTATATAGCCACCGCTACTTTGCAATATAGAGATGTTTGAATCCCTAGCTCCTAACATATCTACAACATTTCCAGTACTGTCTTTTAATGTAATGGACACTGTTATTTTAGATGCATCTCTAAAAACAAATTCATCATTGAAATATGGTGAAACAGTAATATCAAAAAAATCATAAAAATAAGAATGTATTACTACAAAATTAGTATTTGGATGTATTAAAGGTATATCTAATGTTTTGACCGTATGTTGTTTAAAAATTAGATTATACTGCTGTATTTCTACTTTATAATTTGATAGAGGAACCATTGTTGCATTATAAATTTCTAGAACATCATTATATTCTCCATTTTGCACAAAATCTGATATAAAAAGTCCTGGGGCATCTACACTGACTATAAAGCTTGTGGATACTTGTCCTCCTTTTCCATCATCTGCTGTGATAGTTATAACGCTTGTCCCCAATGAATGTTGAGTAATTTTAAGTGACGTACCATTCAGACTAGCAGTTGCCACTCCACTATTACTTGAGCTTACAGTTAATGTTAATGGGTCGTTATCATCATCTGAAAATATACCATCCACTAAGACATTCCAACTATTCCCTCCCATTGTTGCTCTTTGATTACTAATGGTCTTAGCAACTTTTGGGGAATGGTTTACAGTCGGATTAGATACAGTAACTAAAAAGCTTGTAGATACTTGCCCTCCTTTTCCATCATCTGCTTGGACTGTAATTGTACTTATACCAGCAGCAATCGGCAGAACAGTAATGGTTTGTGCATTTATTTGAACTGTAGCAATGGATTCATCACTGGAAGTAACGTTTATTGTGAGAACATCATTGTCTGCATCTGAAAATATACCAGTGCCATCTATAATGATTTCATCATCCACAATACATAATTGGTTACTTATAGGTTGTGCAACCACAGGAGGTTGGTTTGGTGGACTCGTTACGGTAACAGCAAATGTTGTCATTTCGCTACCTCCGTTACCATCATCCGCTTGTACTGAAATGATACTCTGACCTATGCCTATTAGTGCGATACTTATCATTTGAGAATTCAGTTGTGCTGTAGCAACAGATTCATCATTGGAACTAACTGACAATGTTAAAGTATCATCATCTAGATCAGTAAATACGTGACTTGCATCAATCAGAATTGGCGTATCACCAACAAGCCCAGTTTGATCATTTATTAATTGCGTTACTATTGGTATATTATTTGACTTAGGTAGAACTTCTATTTCAAAACTACTGCTTGCTCTCCCTAACTTTCTATCATCAGCACTAACCTTAATTTTTGTCTTTCCTGGTGATAGTGCCTCAATTGTTAATAAATTTGAACTTACCTCGGTTGTGACAATGCCTACAGTTTCAGTAATAACTTTAAGTATTAAAGGATCATTATCAGCATCATAAAATAACTTACTTAAATCAATGACAATTTTCTCTTGACCAAGTGTCATGGATTGCTTTGGAATTATTTCTGAAGCTACAACAACAGGTGGACGATTAACAGATGCTGCATAGGATAATTTTTCTTGAAAACAAAAACTACAGATTAAAGTTAGTAAAATGGCTATCATAAGACCTTTTCGATACAAGGTGACCCCTCCTCTTTTCAAAATTATGTAAATACAACTGTTGGCAAATAACTTCTCCTTCATCATGACTTTTAACTCATTTTTTATTATATATCAGTACTAAAAACCTAACTACGGAATATCATAATAACAAAAGTTAATTTTTCTTAACCTTTATTTGATATATCAAAGACAATTACATAATCTTGCTGTCGTTAAAAAGTTGAAACTTACGAAGCAATAAAACAGAAAACCCAAACTATTACAAAACTCAAAATGAAAGTTTTGTAATATTGTTTGGGTTTTACTTAGCTAAAGTACTTACAACATCTAGCATTTTTATCTAATTCGTTATTTACTATGGATATGCTTTACTGCCGCTTCCTGAATCTCGTTAAATGCCCAATGATCGCTTGGGACATCTTTAAATATTGGCTGTTGAAGTTCTGTCACTGCTTGACGCTCAAACAAGCGATTAAGTACCTTCACTGCTTGTGCACGTGTTAAATAAACCTCGGGGTCAAATGCGTCTGCCATTGTACCGGTCATAATCCCTCTTGCATTAACAGTATTAATGGCTTGAACAGCCCAATGATTATTACTAACATCTTTGAAAACTCTACCTTGTGAAGTCGGTTTACAAAAATCTGCGTTTGGATTGTTTGCGCAATGCTTTTCTATCCAACGAGCCGCTACTGCAGCCATTTGGGCACGTGTAATGAAGCCATTTGGATGAAAGCTTGTCTCCGTAACACCGTTAAATAAACCTGTATTTTTCACAAATTCAATTGCATCTTTGGCATCATGCTGAACAGTATCTGTAAATGTTGCCTTCGACGTAGGGATTGCATTACCAGTTAGTTGTCTAGCAAACATACTTGCCATTTGGGCGCGAGTTACAGAAGCATTCGGTCTGAATGTACCATCTGAATTGCCTTGAATATAAGGTATATGTGTCACATGGTTAGTTGTAGGTTCCTCCACTTTTCCCTTCTCTGGCAAATAGAGAATCGAGAAGGTAGAAAATTTCTGAACTTCAAATTGCAAACCTTGCATATCTTTTTGATAATCTACGACTTTCCCACGCAATAACTCTTTTGTGCCATCGCTATGCTCGATAAAAATAGCTAAATTATCAAGTTGTTCTTGAGTGATAGTTTTTGGTAATGGTAGTGTTAAAGTCACAGGACGATTTTGCATATTCGTTTCAATTGTCATTGGACGACCAATTAAATGCACTTTTTCACTTTTTATTGAATTCTTAATTATTTCTTCTTCTAATATTCTTTCTTCCACTCGATGTTGCTGTTCTGATGACTTAATAGGAACCAAGCGGAAGTATAAATCATCGTTAAAATTCGATAAATCTGGGATAGAAATCACCACATTCGCAGTAGCCATTTCTAACTTTATGTTTCCAGAACTTAATTGTATTAATGAAGATTTGGGAATCTCAATGACAACTTCACTAACTTTATCAGTTGTATCAGGAATAATAATACGAGCAAAATCATTACCCACTTGTTTCGCTTTTTCTATAGTTTCCTTAGCGATATTCTCTGACATAGAAACATGATCCTTTATAACTCCATCTGGCATCGTTGTACGAGTAATAGGTGTTTTAGATAAATTTACACCGTCTTCTCCTTCGACCTCTACAACAATACGTTCTGTGTTTGTTGTAGGAGTAAAGCTATCACTGTTACTACTATTATTGCTGGTAGGTGGTGATACATTACTGACCCACTTGGCATAAATAGTAATGTTTCTTGTAATAGAACTACTTTCGAAGTCAAATAGTTTTTCTAGTGTATTGCTTGTGTACCAACCTCCCAATGTGTAGCCTGCTTTCGTTGGCGCTGACGTTGGTTTACTTACTTTCCCTCCATGGGCTACAGATTGATTGGATACTGCACTTCCTTCGTCTGTATTAAAGCTCACGATATACGTCTGTGCATTCCACTTAGCATAAATTGTCATGTTTTCTGTGATGACACTAGTAAAATCATAGGTCTGTGTATAACCAGCGTCTTTATACCAGCCTCCAAATGTATAGCCTCCTTTTGTGGGCGCTGGCGTTGGTTCACTTGCCTTTTCTCCATGGGCTACGGATTGATTGGATACTGCACTTCCTCCGTCTGTATTAAAGCTCACGACATACGTCTGCGCATTCCACTTGGCATAAATTGTCGTGTTTTCTGTGATGACACTAGTAAAATCATAGGTCTGTGTATAACCAACGTCTTTATACCAGCCTTCAAATGTATAGCCTCCTTTTGTAGGAGCTGGGGTTGGTTCACTTGCCTTTTCTCCATGCGCTACGGATTGATTGGATACTGCACTTCCTCCGTCTGTATTAAAGCTCACGGTATACGCCTGTGCATTCCACTTGGCGTAAATTGTCGTAGCCTCAGTGATAACACTATTAAAATCATAGACCTGTGTACCGCCTATATCTTTATACCAGCCTCCAAATGTGTAGCCCGCTTTCGTCGGCTCTACCTCTGGTATTGTTGCCTTACCACCGTGCAGTACTGATTGGTTAGATACTGCACTTCCTCCGTCTGTATTAAAGCTCACGGTATACGCCTGTGCATTCCACTTGGCGTAAATTATCGTATTTCCTGTAATATTACTATTAAAATCATAGCTCTCTGTATGATCAGCGTCTTTATACCAGCCGCCAAATGTATAGCCAGCTTTTATTGGCTCTACCTCCGGCATCGTTGCCATTCCGCCATTAACAACAGATTGACTTGGCACTGCACTCCCACCATCTGTTTCAAAACTGACTGTATGTTTCACTTGAGGCGAGGTGTTAAAATCGACTAATGATATGTTGTTAAAAACAGCATAGTCATCTTTCATATTTGGTGAGGAAAGAATTAGTGTAATAATATTACTACTACCTATATCATTAATATTTTGTTCCGTAAGTAAATCACCGATAGGTAATAAAATAGGGGAATTAAAATTATTAAAACTATAAGTTGGTTTTGAAAAATCCTTCTCAATACCTACCTTCTTACTTGGCAAAGAAGTTAGAGGATATGTATTCCCGTCAGTAACTATCCAATCGTCCGAGCTGCCAATATTAATTGTTAAATTGGATATATCTCCACCACTATCCGAACCAGGAATAGGTGTAAGACTTAATTTTGCATTAGAATAATCATAGTTTGATGGTAAGTTAAATTTTACATAAGCAGTGTTTGTCTGATCACCTGAATCATAACCCCCAACTCCAGCAATTTCTTCTAAAATGTCAACACTATTTGGTATTCCTTGATAGACCGTTCCCGTCACAATCTTACTAGGGAAAATAGTTGTAACTGCTGCCCTCACAACTTGTAATTCTAAAAATGGTTGCACAATTATAAGCAACATTGCAACCAACATTAATGCCACATTTACCTGTTTATCATTTTTCATTTCCTTCACCCTTCATTCACTGGGTAGTATTCTCCATACAAACAAATAATATAATTCAACGCTACATAAGGCTGCATGTTATTGTGTGGCAAATTCCCTCCAGTTGTACCAATCGCTTGCTGATGCATATTTACTTTTGTATTTGCTGTAAACTCTTTATATAATTTTTTCGGATTTAGTCCACCTATAGCACTCCAAACAGCACCTTCAGGACTACTATCTCCACCAGTAGTTTTCGAGCTTCCTTGTAATACATGTTTATGGGCAGGAATCTGCTCATTACTTAATGTCACATTTTCTACCCCTACTTCTTTGGCAAATTCTCTTGTTGTGAGTCCTGTGCCAGTTCCGTAGTGCATGGGCGCTTTACCTCTTAAATCTGGTAACTTAAAATCTGTTTTGCCATCCCCACCAAATCTATTACCAATAATCGAATATAACACGGCATGCTGCTGAATAAGTAATGTACTGCCATCACAAAAAGCCCAATCTCTTGGTGCATAATTTCCAGCAAATATTCGAATCTCTCCTGTATAGGCATCTGCCATTTTTTGTCCCTCCTTAGCTTCTAGGTGGATAAATTCCATTTATTGCAATACAAAACGATACTACTAGATAAGGTTGCATATTATTATGCGCCTGACTTTGTCCTGTAACTGTCATCGCCGTTGAACTCATTTGAGTATTTATATTACTGGAAAACATAGGATTCCCATCGAATTTTCCCCACACATTATTCATTGGGGATGGTTTATTTGTTACGCCATCATCAGCATAAACTTCATGCGTGTGATTAGGCATTTCATTTATTGTCAATGTATGTGTTGCCTCACCGCCAATCGACGCATAGGCAATTTGATCACTTTTATGAAGTGGTACTCTTCCTTGCAAATCAGGTAGAGCAAAAGTTGTTTTACCATCTCCTCCGTAGCGGTTTCCTATTAAAGAATAAAGTGCTGTATGCTGTCTTATTAGTAATAGCCGGCCATCACACGGTAACCAATTTTGAGGTATTTTGTCGAAACTAAATAGCCGCACTTCTCCTAAGAATGGTTCTGCCAATATACTCTCCCCCTTTTAAGAAAAATCAGGGTAAAGACCCTGCGTTGCAATAATAAAATTAATGGCCAATGATGGCATCATATTCTCATGAGGTTGATTGCCACCCACAGACGACACTAAAGTGGTATTCATCTGCACAATATCACTAGCTAAATTTGTTTGATAATTCTTTAAATCAGCTTTTCCCCAGACATTATTAGCTGGTGAACTTTCTGTTGTATCCGTTTTTTCTTTATTTGCTGAAACCATATGAGTATGGGATGGTAAATTACCTTCTGTCAGTATTACTTTTTCCGTTCCACCATTACTCGCAATAGGATATTGCGGGCTTAGATGAATGGGGATTCTTCCACGTAAGTCTGGTAAAGCAAAATTTGTTACTCCATCCCCTCCATACTTATTTCCTATTAATGAATAAAGAGCCTGATACTGATTAATCAATAACAGTTGCCCATTACAAAGCGCCCAATCCATTGGAGCAAACTGACCACTAAACATACGAATCTCACCTAAATACGCCTCTGACATGCCAACACTCTCCTTTTCTTTTTATTTCCATAGCATTTTCATATAAATCTCATCTTCTTGAATAACTTGAAATCCTAGTTTTTCATAAAGGTCTCTTGCAGAATTAGTTTTAAGAACTTGTAATACAACTGCTTTGTGTTGTTCCTTCGCTTTTTTCTGAAGTTGAACAATAAGAAGTGTCCCAATACCTCTCCCTTGGTAATTTGGCAATAAAGCTATATCTATAAGATGATGGTATTCAGGTTGCTCTTCCGTGAGAAACCTGCCCACGTCCTCAGCATCTACGACAATTTTCCAATGACTCGCTCTTGGGAATTGCTGATTGTAGGAAGCTTGCTGTGCACGCCATTGCATATCTAAAAAAGGTGTCTTTTGTTCAGTCGACCATCCCCATGAATTTATTTCTTCATTTCTTGTAGAGGCGTAGATTTCATAGAGAAGTGCTTCATCTTCCTTTACTATAGATTTAAGCTCTATTTTCATGATGTTTGTTCCACTTTCTTCTAAGCATTCTTATTGGTCACAATGATAGATCTTACAAAATTATGTCCTTTTTCAGGCAAGTCTTCCCAGCTATCTACGTGCAATTGATGGTCAGCTAAGCATTCAGATCGATTCTTACTTTTTTGAGGTACGTCCAGGAAAAGCGAGATGGTGCCATAGGATTTTTCACCTAGCTGTGTCTTGTCACGCCACGAACAAGAGCATTCATAACCATTTGGACCAGTGGATGCTTTTATGCCCAATGCCTGCAATGTTGTATTTGGTGGGATACTAACCGGCTTCTTGTTCTCCTCATCTTGGGTGTTCCAGATTCCCCATTCCAACTGTGATTGAAACACTTCAAGCTCACGGTCTGTTGCATTTGTAATCATTAATGAAAATGTCCAAGTCGCCATTTTAGTAAGCTCCTCCTGTCGGTACTTTTTTCTTCGCGTTATCCATCACATCGTATACATGCGTACGGTGTAAGACTGCATAATCCCATTCCGATGCGCCAATGAGTGTTGTGATATTATGATTGTCTGTTCGGTAAAGAAGAATCATTTTACTAAAAATCCATGGCACAACGTCCATATCCTTATCCGAGGGAGCTTCAAAAACTCTTGTCTTTGTCTTTTTCTCTGTTTGATGTTGCTCTTTTGTAACAGCATTTAATATATTAAATTTCGCCTTTAATTCAGCCTGTAGTTCCTGTGCTACGCTCGCTTTCACTACTTTTTCATCAGATACAGATACCTTTTCAGTAAATTTAAAGGCAGTTTCAATAGTACAAACCTTTTCCTCCACTACTTTACTAGTAGTAGATAATCCATACTCATCTATTACTGTAATTTTTCCCTTTTTAGTAACAGTTTCAATTTTAGAAGCATCTCCTCTTAAGCAAGTTACCTCTACAGAAAAATACTGTTGTGCTTCTCGCTGCTTTAAATAAAGGCTATCAAACTCTAAATCATTGACCCCGTCCCATAATTTTTTAGAAATATCGAAGAGAGGCGTTCTGAATAATGGCATTTTTTCAAAATGAACACCACTCGGAATCGATTGGTTCAAATCAATTTCTCGAACATCTTCAATTTCGTTTAAAGTTTTTATTTTGGACCAGTCCGTAAATAAATTATTTCTTGTTTCTTTTTGTTTCAATTTATCCATTTTATTAGAGATCCGTATATTTCGAACAAAGTTATGACCATCGTGTGGAATGTCTTTCCACTCAGCTACTTCAAAATATCCATTTGCTAGACATCTAGCTTCATTTGGGTCATTATAGGGAACATTTACATAAAGGCTTACTACTCCATATGGTGCTTGTGTTGTATTATTTTTATCTTTCCAGGAGCAAGAAAACTCATAGCCATTTGGTCCAAAGGCTGATTTGGCTCCAACTGCTTGAATCGTTTCCCCTGCCTTAATCGATTGAGGTTTTTTATCCTCTTCACCATTTGTATTCCAATAACCCCAATGTAACTGCGATTCTACTAACTCTAAATCTCGATCTGTGTTATTTGTGACATTTAAATAAAAAGTCCACGTCATCATTTTTCCCTCCTTTTTATCTGAATTTTCTGAATAATAAAAGCGGATGTATTTTATTTTCTATCTCTTACTACCTAAAATCGGTGTCGAGCATTGTATTTTTCTTAGGACTCTCTTACTGTTTTTTATTATATTACAACTTCCCTATTTTCTTCTACGGAATAATTCCATTTTTTAGGTTAATTTTTCTTAACCTTTCGACCTATTATTTTGTCAAAGAACCAAAAAAATCTGCTCATGCTCCATGAATGAACATAAACAGATTGAAGTAAGGCTTATTTATTCAATTAAAACGCGTAAAGAGTTTCCATACTAATTCATTTCGATCTCCAACATCTACCTTTTGAAAAATTAGCTTTAAATAATCTTGAACGGTATAACTAGAAATCCTAAGGTTTTGTGCAATAATTTTTGTTGGCATCCCCTTCATTACTTCTACTACTACTTCCTTTTCTCTAGGTGTAAGATGATAGGCTTTCAGTAAATAGGTTAACATTTCTTTAGGTGATGCTTCATTTAATAGTATGGCTATTTGCTGCTGTGAATCTGCTGTCATGAGAACTGATGCTTGGACTGTTACATAACCCGTGTTATTAATCGGCACTAATAACGAAGTTTGGCTGTTCAATTTGTTAGCCTGTAGCTTTGCACAAAACGACTGAATTGGTTTAGGTATTTGCCAATCAAGCAAGCCTTCATTGTTTCTTAAAAGTGTTAACAATTGAGCAGCCATTGTGTTGGTGGAAATAATACGATACTCTTTATCCAAAATCATAATTCCACTCTGTTCCTCTTCGATGAAGAGCCGCTCTTCTATAATCGTATGGTAAAACCCCATTAATGCCTCAGCCATAACAGGCATGAGTATTTTCACTTGATTTACCTCAGCATCTTGGAAATAGCGCTGTCCGTTTTCTATCGTTTTAAATAGTGTTAAAAAACCATAGCATTGCCCCTGAAATATCAATGCAGCTCGAATTTCATCACTGAATCCATTAGGTTTTAGCACCTCTCGATAACGTTTACTCTGACTACTCACATCACTAAGTTTACCGATGTATTGGCCACTCTCCACGAGATATACATAGCTATTTATATCATCTGAGCCATATTCCAAAGACATTATTTGCTGATGAATATCCTCTATTGATTGCTCTGTAACAGCTCCTATAGAAAAAAGGGTTTGGGTATCTGTCATGGTACAACAATATGCATCAAAACTAATAAAATTTCGCAATTCTTCTATCATCTTTTGTCGGTATTGAACTGAAGTCTGGCTATTTCTTAAGTGGATTTCTGACCTTCTTTTCCAGTAATGAATATCTTGCACGAAATTCCTCCCCCAGAATTATGGGATAGCACATTTTCCATAAGTATTTATAATTGAGAATAATTCTTAATTAAATTGTACAACAAGGAGGTAAAAATGAAAAATCCACAACATGACTGGCATAATTTCAATTCTAACTACCAATATACTATTCGACAAAAAATTATTGGTTACGACCTTATCTATGACATGATGACCGATATTCTTCAAAGTTACCCGACTATTGATAACATGCTTATAGTTGGAGCTGGTGGCGGTCAGGAACTCTCTTCTCTAGGGGAAGCTTTCCCCTTCTCTCACTTTACAGCCGTTGATACTTCTAAAATTATGCTACAGGCTGCCCATAAACATATAGAGAAATTGGAACACCCTCTTCATATTGAGTGGTATGAGGAAGATTTACTTTCGGTAGTGTTTGACCATCAGTTTGAAGTGGCTTCCTGTCACTTAGTTTTACATTTTATTGAGGAACTTGAACAAAAGAAAGCTCTACTACAAAAAATGGCGGATAGCTTACAGGATAGCGGAATTTTATTTATATCATCCATTAATGCAGACATGTCAGCTGTATCATTCCAACACCAACTCAAGTATTGGCGAAGCTCTATGCTGCAAAATAATTTGTCTGAAGAACACTGGCTTCGCTTTGAGCAATCCTTTGGCTCTTCTACCCATCCAATTACACTTGAATTGCTAACTGACCTCCTACAAAAAGTCGGATTTTCAAAGGTTACTCCATATTTTAAATCACATATGGTTGAAGCCTTATTAGCCATTAAAGAAGAAGTAAAAAAATGACAAGAGACAATATATTAATTGTTGGTGGCTATGGTGAAGTTGGACGTAAAATTGCAAAAATACTACTCTCTAGCTACCCAAATAATGTATGTATCGCCGGAAGGCATTTAGAAAAAGCCAGACAGTTTTGTGCACAGCTCAATGGTCTTGCGACACCTTTACAAATGGATGTATCTAATACTGTACATCCACAGCAATTAGCCAATGTAGCCTTGGTCATTATGTGTTTGGAACAACAAGATACTGCATTTGCAGAAACCTGCTTGAAAGAAGGGATTAAGTATATTGATATTACAGCTAGCCATACCTTCCTCAAACAATTAAAAAATCTTCATACGACAGCTATAGAGTATCGTTCAACTGCCATATTCAGTGTCGGTATGGCTCCGGGATTAACTAATATAATGGCCATGCATGCGACCAAGCCTTTAACCACTATCGAGAAACTCCATATTTCTATTTTACTTGGAGCAGGAGATACCCATGGCACTGCAGCTATTCTCTGGATTTTGCAACAATTAAATATTCCGTATTACCATTACGAAAATCAGATTATTACTAACTTCACTAGTAAGAGATCTGTGCAATTTAGAGGTATTGGAAAACGTAGCGTGTACCAATTCAACTTTTCAGATCAGCACACATTAGCTCATTATTTTCCTAGTGTGCCCATCGTGACGAGATTAGGCTTTGATGTCGAATCACTTAATTGGTTTGTCGCCTTCTTACAAAAAAGTCGTATTTCCTATTTATTGAAATTTAAAGGAATACAATCCATGCTTGCCTCCCTCGTTCAAAAAATAAAAATGGGTACAGATGTGTGCTCCATACAAATTGAAGCCATTGGTAAGATACAACATAAAGAAGCGACTGTGACACTAGACTTTAAAGATCGTGATGAATCACTTGTGACAGCAAAAGTTGCAGCGGCAATTGCTAGAGAACTCTTAGATAACAAATATCCAGCAGGGACTTATCATATTGAGGAATTATTTACATTCGAAACATTACAAAATCAATTTGATGCATCTTCTTTCTCTCAATTCATTACATCACAAAAGGCATAACCTTATATTTTTGCGTTCTGAATAAAAAAACGCAGTAAGTTCCCTTCTCAGAGAGAAATTACTGCGTTTGATTATTTATAAAACCTTTTCTAAGAAATCCTTTGCTCGCTGTGTTGAAGGTGCTGTAAAAAACTGCTCGGGAGGGGCATCCTCAATAAGCTTACCACCATCTAAGAAGAGTATACGGTCAGCAACTTCACGTGCAAAGCCCATCTCATGTGTAACAATTAACATTGTCATGCCACTATCTGCTAGGTTTTTCATAACAGCCAATACTTCTTTAACCATTTCTGGATCAAGTGCTGACGTTGGTTCATCAAATAATATGACCTTTGGATCCATTGCTAGTGCTCGGGCAATGGCAACACGTTGTTTTTGTCCACCAGATAAACGGTTTGGATACTCTTGGCGCTTTTCAAAGAGACCTACTTTCTTAAGTAACTCTTCTGCACTTTTTATCGCAACCGCCTTATCCATTCCTTTTACATTAATTGGAGCGTACGTTAAATTTTCTAACACTGTTTTATGTGGGAAAAGGTGGAAATGCTGAAATACCATCCCTACTTCTTCCCGTATTTTCATAATATTTGTCCCTTTATCTGTAAGAACATCCCCAGCAATTGTTACCTTTCCACTCGTAGGGATTTCTAATAAGTTAAGGCAACGAAGGAATGTTGATTTGCCAGATCCTGAAGGTCCGATAATAGCAATTACTTCTTTTTCTTTAACTTCGGTTGAAATACCTTTTAGTACTTCATTCTGTCCATATGATTTGTGTAAATCTTCAATTTTAATCACTTTTTCTCATTCCTTTCTCGATTCGTTTACCAAGGAACGTTAAAACAAGTGTCATGAGGTAATAGATAATACCGGCAAATAGTAAAGGTTCAAGATATCGATAGGTCGAACCGCCTACGATATAAGCACGACGCATTATATCAAGGGCACTAATTACTGTGACAACTGCTGTTTCTTTATTTAGTGTAATAAATTCATTAACTAGAGAGGGCAAAATATTTTTTACTGCCTGCGGAATAATAATATCCTTCATCATCTTTGCATAAGGAATGCCAAGAGCTTGTGCTGCCTCCATTTGCCCTTTATCCACAGCATTAATACCTGCACGAATAATTTCTGAAATATAAGCACCCGAATTTAATCCAAATGCAATAATGGCCGTTGGAATAGGCTCGATTTGAATATCTAATAATTGTGGTACCGCATAATAAATAATTAATAATTGTAATACTAGTGGTGTACCACGGAAAATCGACGTATAAAAATCAGCAAACCAGCGTAAAACTTTTACCTTTCCAATTTTACATAAGGCTAGTAATATACCGACGATAAAACCAATGATGGATGCACCTATTGCAATTTGAAGTGTAACACCTATCCCTTTTAAAATATAAGGAATAGAGGGAACGATAGCTGTAAAATCCAAATTCACAGCGCTCCCTCCTTTCTTTTTCATCTTGATTCAGCTGTACCGAAAACGAAACAACAAATACAGAAGCTTGATGTCACAGATATTGGAGTGGGGGTTTTCTAGCACACTCGAAAAAATCTAGACGTAATCATGCCGAAGCGTATTAGTTTGAACTGAAAAGCATAAGCGATAGCTCAAATAAGAGCTATCGCATGCATGTATTATTCAACTTTTTCTAACCATTTTTCTTCTAGCTCTTGAATTTTACCTTCTTCAGCTAGTTCTTTTAATGCCTTGTTTATTTTTTCTTTTAGATCACTGCCTTTTGGCACAGCAATCGCTTTGAAATCCTCGGGCTGTTCTTCTACAGGGAAGGCTGCTAATTGATCATTTGTTTTTAAATAACCTTTCGCAACGCCACCCTCTAAAATACCTGCGTCCAAGCGCTTAGACATCATATCTTGAATAATTTCAGGAATTCGTGTACGTCCTTCAACTGAAACATCCACTTTTTTAGCAATTTTATTACCTAAATTTTCTTGAATAGAGGCTGTTTGCACACCGACTTTTTTACCAGCTAAATCAGCTTCCTTTTTAATACCGCTATCCTTTTTAACAATGATTACTTGCTCTGTTTCATTGTATTGATCAGAAAAATCTACTACCTTTTCACGATCAGGGTTTGGTGTCATACCAGAAATTACTACATCAATTTTCCCTGCTTGTAACGCTGGTACAAGACTGTTGAAGTCCATATCTTGCACTTGCATATCTACATCTATTTTTTCCCCAACCAATTTAATTAAATCAATATCAAATCCAATAATTTCTTCACCTTTTGCAGCGTCAACATATTCAAATGGCGCATAGTCTGCTGAAGTACCAACTTTTAATACTTGTTTGTCTGTACTACCATCAGTATTTGAGCCAGAATTATCTGCATTATCCTCTTTAGCGCCACAAGCTGATAGTACGCCAATAGCTAGGACAAGAATTATCATGAATAACTTATTTTTCATCATTAAGCATCTCCTTTTATTTATAATGTATTGTGTATGAGAATACATTTCTCGAAAGTAGTCGATTGGATATTTATTCATGTTTGAGAATAAAAAAACTATCTGCTAATTAAGATATACTCTTTTGAAATAATAATCAAGATAAACTAGAAAATTTTTAGCGAAATATTATATACGAAATTTTCAGATAAGTAAATTTATTATTTTCGAGTTCGCTTTCCTTACTATTTTCCGAAAGCTTAATAATTATCCCTTCATTCTTTATCAAAATTTCTGTGGAAATAAAAAAGACCCCCATTTGGAGGTCTCTTGCTTATTTGTCTTCCGTAAATAATTTATCTTTTAATTCGTCCTCACCAGAGCCTTCCGCTAATGGAACATGAGAACGATATGCAGCACGACATATTAAATGTCCGGCAACTGGAGCTGTAACAAAGACGAATAGAATACCTAAAATTAATCGGACACTGACATAACCATCGTGCACCCAAAAGTATATAAATGCACCTAATAAGCAAGTTAACACGGATAATGTGGAGCTTTTCGTAGCAGCATGTGATCGCGTATAGACATCTGGTAAACGAATCATGCCAAATGCGCTAATAACACTCACAATCGAACCGATCAAAATGAGGATGACTGCCGCCCATTCAATCATTTGATTTACGTTCAACAATCACACCTCTTTCAATATATTTTGTAAAGGCAATGGTCCCAATAAACGCTAAAATACCTAGTATAAGAATGGCTTCTAAGTAAGCCTTTGTTTTTAATATGATCGAAACAATCGCAATAGCGGATAAAAGATTTACACCAATTGTATCGAGAGCGATGGCTCGGTCAGGCATAGATGGGCCTCGGATAACCCGATACAACGACAGCGCGATGGAAATACTAAAGAAGGCGAGAGCCAGAAGTAAAATATTCTCTATCATTAACGCGTCACCTCCATTATTGCTTGTTCAAACTTTCCAATAGAGCGAATGACAGCATCCTTAGACTGCTCAATGTCCATCGCATGAATATAAAAGACATCGCCCTCTTCAGAAACTTCCATGACGACAGAGCCAGGTGTTAAAGTTAGCAATAATGCTAGCGCCGTAATTTCCCAATCACCCTCGAGTACGGTTTTATAAGTAAAAATACCTGGCGTAATGTTTAGCTTTGGTGTAGTAATTTGTTTTAATACGCTATAGCTTGATAAAAATAGCTCCCAATTAAATAGCCATAATAGCTTGATAATCGAAAAGACTCGGCGCAAGTAAAATTGGGTCCCATAAAAGCGGTGCATCGCATATAATATACCCATTCCTACGATAAACCCCATTAAAAACGTTGAAAATTGTGGAGTCACTTCATCTTGCAAGAGTAACCAAAGTGCTGCGATAAATAAGTTTAAAATAAACTGCATCGCCATTATTTATTCACCTCACCTTGCCATTGTTCACCATCTAGAACAGCGTCTATATAGATAGATGGTGTATATAACGTTTCTGCTGCATCGGTTACAAAGGGTGCCAATTTCTCAGCCCCTATTCCTAAACTAATTGTACAAGCAGCCAGTAAAGTTAACGGCAGTATTACACGTTTGGGTAAAGGCTTTTCATCCTCTAAACTAATAATGGTTTCGCCAAAAAAGGAGGAGAGAAATATCCGCAGTAATGAATACAAAACAATTAAACTAGAGAAAAATCCTAGACCTAATAGAACAAAATTACCGCCCTCTATCGCACCTTGTCCAATTAAAACCTTCCCTAAAAAGCCACTCAATGGCGGGATACCAGCTAATGAACACATGGCCACAAAGAATAGCCATCCAAAGAACGGATAGTTCCGAATAAGCCCACTCATTTTATCTATGACCGTTTCCCCAGTTACATAAATCATCATACCGACAGCTACAAATAACATAGCCTTTGCCACCATATCATGCATTAAATAATAGACAACGCCCTGTAAAGCAGACTCTGTACCAATCGCTAGACCAGCTACTATAAACCCAACACCAATTAATACATTATAAGAAGCAATAGTTCTAACATCACGCCCTGAAAGAGCACCGATACAGCCTGCTATAATTGTAATACCTGCCATAATGCCAAGTGCCATATGTGTGACTTCAGTATTATTTGGGAAAAGCAATGTAAATGTTCTTACAAGTGCATAAATCCCAACCTTTGTTAATAATGCTGCGAATAAAGCGGCAATGGCAGTGGGAGGTACACTATAAGAGCCAGGGAGCCAGAAGAATAATAACAATCCGGCCTTTAAGCTAAAGACAATTAAGAAAATGAGTGCCACTGTTGTAATAAGTGGATTTGCTCCCGCTTCCATCACACGCACAGAAATATGGGCCATATTTAATGTACCGACTGTTCCATAGAGAAAGGCCAATGCCACTAAGAAAATCCAAGATGCAACAATATTAATAAGCACATATTTTAATGCTTCACGCAGCTGAATCTTTTTTCCACCTAGGCTAATAAGTGCATATGAAGCCAGCAACATCACTTCAAAGCATACAAATAAGTTAAAGATATCTCCTGTCAAAAATGAACCGTTAACACCAGCTATCATTAGTAAGGTAAACGGATAAAAATACATCTTTTCATACCTTAACTCCATTGTAAAAATTGCATATAGCATACAAATAACTGCTACAAGATTTGCTATTAACACGAGCAGCGTAGCGAAGGAATCTGCCACAAATGAGATACCAAAAGGCGGTGCCCAACCACTAAAGTCAATGCGCAGTATCCCTTGTTCTTGAATTTCTACTAATAAAATCACGCTAATAATAACGATAAAGCTTAATGTCAATAAACTAATAATCCGTTGTAAAAAGACATGCTCTTTTAAAAACACCAGTAAAATAGCTGTAATTACTGGTACTATTAATGGTAAAACAATCATATTACTCATCCGGCGTACCCCTCAATTCATCAAAATTCCCTGAACCATTTGTTTTGTACGCTCGATAACCTAAAACGAGAACAAACGCAGTCACAGCAAAACTAATAACGATAGCTGTTAGAATTAGGGCTTGCGGCAATGCATCTGTATAAGGACCCTCTGATTCACCTAATAATGGTACATCCCCTTTTTTAAGACCTCCCATTGTTAGAATCAGCAAGTGGGCAGCATGTGATAAAACAGCAGTGCCTAAAATAACACGTAATAACTGTTTAGAGAGGATTAAGTACGTCGCAACAGCTACTAATATACCTACTAAAACAAGTATTAAAGATTCCATCGGCTACTCATCCTCACTTATGCTTAAAATAATTGTCACGACAACACCCACCACCGTCAAAGCTACTCCTGCTTCAAAAATGGTTACGGTTGAAAAACCCATTTTCCCGAAAATCGGGACATTTATATACGTATAAGCCTGCGTTAGAAATGGTACATCAAAAAACAAAGAACCAATTGCCGTACCTGTTGCAAGCAAAACACCAAGAGCCGCAACCTTTTTAAAGTCAAACGGCATTCCCTTATGCACAGTCTCTATATCGTAAGCAAGATACAATAAAACAATGCCAGAAGCTAACACGAGGCCGCCAATAAAGCCACCACCCGGAGCATGGTGTCCCGCAAAGAACAAATACACTCCAAGTGTTAAAATAATGAAGACGACTGCCTTAGTGACTGTCCGTAATATCACATCATTAATTTTCATGATCTGCTTCCTCCTTCCGAGGCTTAAGCTTTGTTAGTGTATAAACCCCTAAGCCAGCAATCAGAAGCACAACTACCTCAAGCATTGTATCAAAGGCACGAAAATCCCCTAGAATTGTATTAACAATGTTGGAACCACCTGCTAGCTCATAGGCATCGTTAAAATAAGTCGATACTGGCTCAAATTGCTCGTAGTGCACTACAGCTAGACCAACCATTGTCACTGTTGCCCCGACAAAAATAGAGATCATGGCTTTCGACCATTGCACCCTTTTGCGAGGTGCCTCAGGCATTAAATCTGGTAAATACTTAAAGCATAAAAGGAATAATGCAGTTGTTACTGATTCTACAACTAATTGTGTTAACGCTAAATCTGGTGCGCGGAAAATGACAAAGAAGAAGGCAATTGAATAGCCTAATACGCCATTTAATAGCATGGCTGTAACGCGGCCCTTTGCAAAAATCATCCAAACTGCAGCGAATACCATAACAAATACAAGAATTAATTCGTATGACTCAATCGTAGAGTCCATATCAAAATTAAAGATCATTGCGTCTGAATAAATAAAATAACCAGCGATAAGTGCCACAAAAAATACATATATATAGACAAAATAATGGGTTAAATTACCTGTCATATATTTGCGAGTAAGCTTCTCTGAACCACTTTCACTTATTTCTATCAATCGATTGTAGTAAGTATTAAACGTATATTTTTGTGAAAAAATGCGATACATCGGCTTCCAGCTTTTCAATGTTTTGAATAAGATGATCCCGAGCACAATGACACCTAACGTCATTAACAATTCCGCATTTATTCCATGCCAAGCAGAAATATGTGGTGTTAATTCATTGGCTAATGGGAATGTAGGATAAATACTTGCCATGGCTGGTTCTAAAATATAATGGCCTAACACGTTCGGGAAGAAAAAGATACCGACTACTAACAGGCATAAAATAATGGGTGATATTAGCATACCCAATGGAGCTTCATGTGGTTTTCTATCTATCTTCTCAGGCTGTAGTTTACCCAAAAATGTTCGACTAATTAAAATTAAGCTGTAGACAAAGGTAAAGATACTGGCTACCCACGCTACTAAAGGGAAAAATAACCCTAAATCAGCAATGGAAAAGGCCTCTACATCCCGTATAGCCAAGACCGCTGCAAAAAACATTTCTTTACTCAAGAAACCATTAAATGGTGGTAATCCTGCCATAGAAAAACTGCCAATGACTGCGATAGTAAATGTAATAGGCATTAAGGACATTAAACCACCTAAACGACGAATATCCCGAGTTCCCACTTCATGGTCGACAATTCCAACCATCATGAATAAGGCTCCTTTAAATGTGGAGTGGTTGATGAGATGAAACAGAGCCGCAAAACTTGCTTGTGTATATATAATAGAGTCTTTCGTGTAGCCATAGTAATGGCCAACAGACCCTAGACCTAATAGGCTCATAATTAAGCCTAGCTGACTTATCGTTGAAAAGGCTAAGAGCGCCTTTAAATCTGTTTGTCGAACCGCATTAAATGACCCCCAGAAGAGTGTAACCAGACCAATAACACTTACAAGCCAAAACCAAATCGCTTCTCCGCCAAAGACTGGTGAAAAACGGGCAACTAAATAAATTCCTGCCTTTACCATTGTGGCTGAGTGTAAGTATGCACTAACCGGTGTTGGTGCTTCCATGGCGTCCGGTAGCCAAATATGAAATGGAAATTGTGCAGATTTTGTAAATGCCCCTAGTAAAATTAAGATTAATGCTGGAGTAAATAGGGCATGATCACGGATAACCTCTACATGAGCTACAATTTCACGAATACTGAATGTATCAGCAGCTACATAGAGCATCAGGAAACCTGCAAGCATAGAGAGACCACCAAATACTGTGATCATCATTGCTTTTTTAGCACCTGCACGTGAGGCCTTTCTATGATGCCAAAATGCAATTAATAGGAATGATGACACACTTGTTAATTCCCAAAATGTGTATAATACCATTAGGTTATCTGAAAAAACAACGCCAAGCATAGCGCCCATGAATAGTAATAAATAGCAGTAAAAATGGTGAAGTGATTCTTTCGTTGACAAATAGAAAATAGAATATAAAATGACTAAACTACCTACACCTGTAATCAGCAAGCCAAAAATCATACTGAGCCCATCTAGGTAAGTTGTAATATTTATATTAAAAGAGGGAATCCACTCATATGTATGGATAAATGTTTTACCTCCGGCAATTTGAGGAATATAGCGCGCAAGTAAAAGAAACAAGATGAATGGAACAGAAAAAACAAACCAGCCAAGATGTGTTATACGCCTTAGTCGCCTATACAGCAATGGGATAAGTGCAGCACAGACAAATGGCAAAAGTATCGCGATAAGAACTGTAACCAAATGAAAACCTCCTACTATCAAAATCATCAAGCAAATTTTTGTGGTGATTGGAATGGTAAGTGCTAAAACTATAGCAATTTGTTTAAGCTAAGTAACATATCAGATATATTCTTGAAATTTTGCAAATGGAAAGTGATGGGGTGTTAAAGTGTCTTGTCATTCATAGAAAATGGTATGTTTAGTTATTTAGTCACCTCTAACCCGATGCAAGCCTAAATAACTTGTGGAAAATCAGATAATTTATACAGTTACAACTCAATTATATCAGCATTATAAAGACACTTGACTATCTATTTAACACACTGCATAATAGTGTGGCATATGAAATCAATTTAGCTTAGATGCACGCAATGCATAAATTAAATAACTTTAAATTATTGATATAAGCTTATTCCTTCAAGGGTTTTCCAATATATTTCCGTTAACTTTTATACATTTTTAAGTATACAATATAAATGAGCATAATGCACTGTAACAGCATCAATTTTAGCTGTTTTAGGATAATTTTTTCGAAATCAACAGTGAAATTAACAAAATACCAACAGATAAGAGGTGTACATTTTTTATGAGGCATGTAAAAGGGCGTTTAGACGAAAGTATATTAGTTTGTGTTTACTATGGCTTAAATGGTGAACGTTTGATACGTAGAGGGCACAAAATGGCGACAATGCTAGATTGCCCACTCTATATTCTTTCAGTTGATTCGCAACCCCTTGATGCATTTGACGCTGAGAAATCTAGTTATATTGAGCAATGGGAAAAGTTATCAGACGAACTTGAGGTCGAAAAATTCATTTTGCAAGATAATGAAAAACGCCCCATTCAGAAAGTCATTGCAGAAGTCGCGAAAAACTATGGCATTTCACAAATTATTGTAGGACAAAGCGCACAAAGTCGTTGGGAAGAAATCACTAAAGGATCATTCCTTAATGTGCTGTTAAAAGAAGTTCCATTTGTAGATTTTCATATTGTAGCTGTTCAACGTCCTACTGATGATGATGCTAACGAGACATACGAAAAAGGTGTTCGTGCTTACTTAATTAAAGAACAGGAGAACTTTAAAGTAGCATTTACATGTCCGAAATATGTATCCATCGAAGGTATCTTCTTCAAGGAAATCGGCACGGATTTTGACAATGGTGTCTTTAAATTTACTTACAATGATAAAATGCATGAGGTTCATATTTCAGAGGGCTATGTGATCGATCAAGAGAAGCTTCCTGCAGAATTTTTATCCCCTTTAAGACAATAAAAAAACGCGCCCTCTTTTTTAAAGGAGGGTTCAAACTGTTGATAAATGATCTGACCCAAAAAAGTTAGACATATTTAGTTAAGCAACTGCTAAGACCTGAGTTCGGTACTCCACCGGGCTTAGGTCTTTTAATTTTTCTTTCATTCGTTTGTGATTGTAGTAGTGAATATAGTCGTTGAGTTCCTGTTCAAAATGTGCCATGGATTCAAATTCTTGTAGATACAGGAGTTCAGATTTTAATAAGCCAAAGAAATTTTCGATGACTGAGTTGTCCAAACAATTACCCTTACGGGACATACTCTGCGTAATACCATGTTGCTTTAATGTTTGTTGATACTTTTTCATTTGATAATGCCAACCTTGATCTGAATGAAGAATAACTTGATCACTTGATTCGAGGCGCTCCAATGCTTGTTCTAACATATTATGGACTAGTTTATACACTGGACGCTTCATAACCGTGTATGCAATGATTTCGCCATTACATAGATCAAGGACGGGTGATAAATAGCGTTTCTCACCAAATAGATGGAACTCTGTCACGTCTGTTACCCATTTCTCGTTCATTTTTTCCGCTGTAAAATCGCGTTGTAATATGTTTGGGGCAATTTTTCCGACGTTACCTTTATACGAACGATATTTCTTCATGCGGACTTCACACTTTATGCCAATGGCATTCATCAAGCAGTTAATCGTTTTCGGATCATGGTGAATACCAAATTTTTTTAGTTCTTTGGTGATCCGACGATAACCATAACGTCCCTTATGTTCATGATAAATGGACTGAATTGCGACTTTCACATCAGCGTATTTATCATGACGATTCAAACGCTTTTCCCAGTAATAATACGTACTACGTGGAATATCAGCGACTTTGATTAATTCCACTACTTCATAGATTTCCTTTAGTTCATAAATTACTTGCGCTTTGATTTGATTGGTAATTTTTCTTGCATTTGAACTAAAGTATTCAACTTTTTTAAGTACGCATTCTCCATTTCTAATTGTTTGATTCGTGCTTCTAACGCCTCAACAGATCCTTCAGCTGGTGTTGATTTCGTTGTTCTTTTTGTCTCTTTTTTCATAGATGGATGCCCCTTTTTCTTAGAAACAAGGGCATCATAACCACCAACTTCAAACTTCAACTTCCAATTCCGAATCATGCCAGGAGATGAAATATTGAATAGTGCAGCTGTGTCTCTCGAAGATGTACCTGTCTCGTTCATATAATTAAGTACATTCATTTTATAGTCAGCTGAATATTTTGTATAGGACTTTAAGAAAGTCTCTACGCCATTTTTTTGATAACGGCGAACCCATTCACTGACAATCTGAGCTGTCACACCTATATCTTTCGCAATTTCGATCATAGGTTCATTTCCATTTAAATATCGTTGAACTGCTTGAATACGTTGTTCAACACTTACTTTTGCCATAAAAAAAACCCCCGTAAAAGTTAGATTGATGTCCAACTTTTACGGGGCAGTTCAATCTCTCGATGGCTTTTATCATTTCAATTTAACTCTCTGGACTGAGATTAACCACACTCCGACAGCAGTTGAAGCTTTATTTCATTGTAAAAAACTGTAGGCAAACTCAATTTTCTTGAGTTCGCCTACAGTCTGGATATGTTTTTACTAAGCTGCTGAAGATGCTGGTTTATCCTTCGGTAGGAAAAAAGCTATTAGTAATAATAACGGCAATAATGAAACAACCATCATTGTAAAATCAATACCTTTGTGGTCCATTAAAACACCAATAACCATTGCTCCAATAGCCCCCATACCAAAAGCAAAGCCAGTTGTTAAGCCGGCCATTGTGCCAATTTTAGAAGGAACTAGCTCTTGCGCGTATACCACTGTTACAGAGAAGCTAATCATGATCAATGTACCAATAATCACTAAAAATATCATAGCAGCCCATAGCGGTACATAAGGCAATGCTAGGCAAAACGGCATTGGTACTACAACGGAAAGAATAATGACATTTTTTCTTCCAATTCGGTCCGACAGAGAGCCTCCAAAAAATGTCCCCACTACCCCAAATGCCATGAATAGAAAAATAAGGATTTGTCCTAGCCGAAGATTCACATCATAATGATCCATTAAATAAAATACATAAAAGCTAGTTATATTTGTTGTATAAAATGATCGTGCAAAAATAATCGTAAATAGTAAGGTTAAAGCTACCCCTACCTGCTTTTTTGTTAATGGTGGTAATGTCGAAATCAACACACGTTTTTTCTTCGCTGTGCGCTCCTGCTCTAATTGATTTTTATACCATTTTGCAATCTTAGTTAATAGAATAATACCGAATGTTGCCGCTACTAATACAATCGCTGCACCACGCTGGCCGAAAATATCAAAAATATAGGCACTAATTAATGGGGCAAGAGCTTGTCCTGAGTTTCCCCCAACTTGATAAATCGATTGAGCAAGCCCTCTTTTAGAACCTGCTGCCATAAAGGATACTCTAGAACCCTCAGGGTGAAATATTGCTGAACCGAAGCCTAAAAATAATACAGCAATAAGAATAATCCAATATTGAGTAGTAAAAGCAATAATTGTAATAGCAATAAAAGAACTTATCATACCTATTGGTAATGCATAGGGCATTGGCTTTTTATCGCTAACAAAACCAACAATAGGCTGTAATGCAGACGCAAAAATATTTAAGACAAATGATATGAGGCCAATTTGTGTGAAGGTCAGTCCTAACTCACTTTTAAAGATTGGAAACATAGCTGGAATAACAGCTTGCATCGTATCATTGATCAGGTGAGCAACACCTATTAAAATCATGATGGGATAGATTGGATTTGCGATGTTTATTTGATTATTCATGCTGCCACCTCGCACTTTTAGTTTTTGTTATTGACGATTGTCGCATACTATCAACCATTTTGCACAAGCTATGTTTCGACAACTGTAAAAGGAGTTGATGTATGTATGGAAAGCTTTATTCATGCTCATTTTTGGGAAATGATTCTTCGAACAACACTTTCATTCTTCATATTACTTATTTTGGCGCGTATTCTTGGAAAGAAACAACTGGGCCAACTTACATTTTTCCATTATATTACTGGTATTACATTTGGATCGATTGCCTCAGAGATCGCCTCACAGGAGGAAACGCCCTTTTTAGATGGATTAATATCTCTTATCTGGTGGAGTGCCTTAACCTACTTAATGACGATTATTACGATTAAATCAAAAAAAGCTCGCGTACTTATTGATGACAAGCCTACGATTGTCGTACAAAATGGTCTTATTTTAGAATCTGCCTTAAGAAAAAATCGTTTGCATATGGACGAGCTGACAATGATGCTACGTGAGCAAGCCATCTTTTCTGTACAAGATATACAATATGCGTTACTGGAAACAAACGGAAAACTAAGTGTCCTGCAAAAAACCTCCGAACAAGTTGCCACGAAGCAGGATGTTAAAGCTGATGTTTCCCCACCTACTTATTTGCCTACAGAGGTTGTTTCAGATGGGCAACTCATCAAGGAAAACATTGTTGAGCTCGAATTAACAGAGGACTGGGTAATGAAGAAGCTGAAAAAACAAAATGTGCATTCCGTTGAAGATGTCTTTTTTGCACAGGTTCAAACAAATGGGTCCTTATACATTAGCCTAAAAGATAAAGCGAGACATTCAAGCCCGTAAATGCTTGTCTCGTTTTTTTTTAATCAATTTTTACAATATCTAACGGTGTAATAATTCCTATTAATTTTTGGTGTGGTTTGCCATGCTCTGTTATTAGTAATGCCTCAAAACGCCTACCTCTTTCCACTCCCTGTTTAAAAATTTCTTCGGCTTCATATATCGTTATGTATCTGCTAACAAACTTGTAATTCACCCTATTTTTCTCATGCATTAAAATATCATGCAACGTAGGAATTCCTTTAGGTAAATGGTCGCCACCCATTTTAGAGGCAAGCCAATTGGTGATTCCTACAGTTGTAATTAGCCCTCTAAATTGTTTATTAAAATAGACGGGGAACTGCGTATATTTTCGCTGGTGAATAACCTTTAACACATGCTTGAGGGAATCATTCTCTTGAAAAACAAGTACTCTCTTTCGGAACATTTGACCGACAAGCATAGGCTTAGCGAGCGTAGCATCTATGTATTCAATTCTTTCGACTACATCGGTATGTGGTTCAGCAATTACATAGTTAATAGAAGTACGATGATGGACAATTGCATTTCGCAGATCGGCGTATGACCGTAAATCATCTTCGTATTTTTTCACCAATACCTCTTTTTTCTTCGCTTGATCAACGAGCCGATAAAAGGGCGTAAAATCCTTAGTGCCTACAATATCTCGTAATCTATGGTCTATTCGATTAAATGCTGTCAGGAAACGATCGGAATTTTCAGTCTCCACCTTTACGTACCCTCTTTCTCTAGTAACTTTATGTATTTTCCGAGTTATTTGACAAATTTCGAGTTACACCACCATTATATTCCTAAGTAATGGATATTCCAAGAATGTAATTTTTGCTGTCATTTATTTTTACATTCTCCCTTGAAAGTTACGCTACGTCATTTTGTATAATGGCACTAACATGGAAAGGGGTATGGTTATTTTGCTGACAATTCAAAGAATTTCCAAACAAACTGGCATTTCTGTTCGGACGTTACGTTATTATGAGGAAATCGGACTGTTGTTACCAGCCACTAAGACAGAGGGTGGACATAGGGTTTACAGTGAGAATGAATTAAAAATTCTTCAACAAATTGTTTTCTTAAAAACATTAGGGTTCAAATTAAAAGAAATACAAGCGCTTCTTAATAATACATGGGAGTGGGAGGCAAGCTTAGATCAACAACTTGCTTTTCTTGTAGAGGAGCAAAGGAAATTACAACAGATGGAGAGCGCTATACTAGGTTTAAAGAACGCCTCATCCATTGAGGGAGGCCTTACCGAATCTCTTTTACAAAAGTTCATTAAGCTTTCCAATCAGGAGCATGATAAGAAGCAAGCTATTCGACAGAAGATTTTTGTTGCATCCGAAATGGATCTAATGAGCAAACTCCCTAATGTCAATCGTAATGATCCAACTTCTTTAGAATGGATTGGATTATTAGGTCAGCTAGAGCGGCTGAGAAATAGCAGTCCTGGGGCAGATTCCGTGCAGTCCATTATAAAACGAATGATGGAGAAAGCAGAGGCAGAATACAAAGGAAACAATGAATTTATAGAAAAAATATGGGCAATTCGTAAATCTCCTCTAAAATCAGAACAAATTGGATTATATCCTTTAGAAGATGAATTCATGCGTTTTATCGAGCAAGCCTTCAAATTTTATGAAGAAAACAGTCAAACATTAGGTAATTCACAATGAGCACCGAATTATTACTACTGATTGGTGCTTTAGCTTTATTGGACATGTTTAGCCCATCTATCCTTGGTGTAACAGTCTATATATTACTCGTCGCAAAAAAACAACAAGTTCGTTTGTTATTAACTTATTTAATGACGGTTACCTTATTTTATTTTTGTACAGGGATTTTTCTAATGTTAGGCTTTGATATTATATTGAACCCTATTGAAAATTTGTTGAATAGTTACTCTGCTCGGCTACTGATGACCATTGTAGGTGGACTATTATTTGTAGGTAGTTGGCTAGTACCTAAGAAAAAAGCGAAAGGAGCTCCTAAACCGAAGTCCTTACGAATGGGTGCTATGGTAGCCTTAGGCCTCACTACCTCTATTCTTGAAGTGGCTACAGCTCTTCCTTATTTTGCAACAATAGGTATTCTAACAAGCAATCATCTGGCATTTTATGAATGGCTACCCATAATAACTGGTTATAATTTGGTGATGATTACCCCAGCCATAATCCTACTAGTCCTCCATCTAATATTCCGTCGGTTGATGAATGAACCATTTAGAAAAATCCATACATTCTTTAATCAAAGTACTAGCTCGGCCCTATCATGGATCATGTTCTTTGTTGGGCTCATCCTGCTTATCAATGGTGGAATGCTTTAAAACAAAAGGACGGTAAAATCTATACGAATTAGATTTTCCGTCCTATATTTTTTAAATTTTGGTCATAGCCGCATTTCTTTTCATCATTATGATTCCAATACAAATACAAAGAAATATCAGCGCTATTGTCATGATTAAACTCCACCAGTAATCAGACATCTCCATTGTTCCACGAACTAGTAAAGGTCCATAGCTTGCTAGCTTCCAAGGGGATATAGTCCAGAATAGACCTACTACCATATCGACTATTTGCCCGACAAAGATAACCGTAAAGGCACATGTAGTAGCTATAATCGTTTTAAAACCAGCACTCATCATTAATGTGACAGCAATTACAAATATTAGCCAAACATAATACGTACAAAAGCTCGCAAGCAGTGGTCCAATTTCTAAAGTTCCGTATAGAATACTAGTGTAATACACACTGGCTGCAAAGCCTGCTAAAATACTCACAAAACAAACTGCACTCATAACAATAAATTTACTCATAAAATAGGCTCCAAAAGATATAGGTCTTACATATAATAAAGTAGCCATACCACTTGCACGTTCTTTACTTATAATCCCCACAAAAGAAGCCATTATCACCAATAACCCTATCGTTTGAAACTGCCCTATAGAGGCCTGTAATAGGTCAACGGGCTTTAATTCGGGCATCAACATTTCAAAACCTTCTGGCACATTTCCAACAGCATTTAAAATATCCATAATATAATAATTTATCAGGGGATCATTCATTCCCAGCAAGGCAAACACAAGAGGTATCCACAAAAATTTCCAGCTTCGCCATGCCTCTCTAAATTCTTTTTGTAGAAGTACGTTGAATCCTCTCATGCTTTTTTCGCCACCTTCATGAAAATTTCTTCCAACGATGCTGTTTGTCGTTCTACTTTTCTTATGGTATAAGGACAATTACTTAAACGATGAAGTAGCTCCTTCATCGTAGGCTCCTCATTTAATATCTCGATATATACATAACAACCTATTACATGATCAGTCGAGCTTGCAAAAAGCTTTGCCTCTTCCTCACTGGAAAACTCGACTATATAATTTTGCTCATCAAAACGTTGTCGTACCTCTCGTAATGTTCCTTGCTCTACTAGTTTTCCATTTTGTAAGAATAATAATTGATCCGTCATTTCTTCCGCATCGTTTAAAATATGGGTTGAATATAAAATAGTTGTCTCTTGTTGTAAACCTTTTAATAAATCAAGAACTTCCCTACGACCAACAGGGTCTAATGCTGAAACAGGTTCGTCTAATAACAGCAATTTGGGCTTATGCACAATTGCCTGGGAAATACCAAGGCGCTGCCTCATCCCACCAGAAAAAGTATCTATTTTTTTATGTTGGACATTTCCTAACCCCACAAACTCTAATGTTTTTTGGGCTTCTAATTTAGCATTTTTTGCTGATACACCATTTAGCCGCGCAGCCATCTCCGTAAATTCTAACGCGCTTAGCCAAGGATGGAACTGTGGATATTGGGGTAAAAACCCTATATTTTCACGTAAATCCCCATTTAGCATTTCTACACTTCCGGCAGTCGGCGTTAAGAGCCCTGTTAACATGGACAATGTTGTTGTCTTACCCGCGCCATTTGGCCCTATTAACGCCGTTGAAGTCTTTTCCTCTAGAATAAATTGAACATTATCTACAACATTGTGCTCTGCAAATCGTTTGGTCAAACCAGTTACTTGAAGTAATGTTGTCATGACTGCTTTCTCCCAACTATAAAGTACGCAATTGACCCTATTATATTTGTAAATAAAATAATAAATACCCATAAAATTTTAGGCCCATTTGTTGCATGTGTTTTACGCAAATCAATAAGTGCTACGATCATTAATATTAATTGAACGACGATGAGCGGTGCTATCACTGCCCATGGAACTTTTGCTAATTCCTCCATCATACAGATCACCCCATTAGTTGTTATATACTAACTATAACAATTTTGTTCTAACATGTATAGAACAAAATTGATGTTTTTTTCAAATCCACAAATAGCTCTTCCAAATATTCTGCACCATTTTCATAGGATATGGTGTCATGTTTAAGGTAGTCGCCTATTTTCTATACGCCCTGCCTCTTTTATAAAAACAAAAAAGATGTACCTTAATCAGTACATCTTTTCCTTTATTTATAAAGTTGTTGTAGAGCTTCTTCCATTTTAGGACGAATCGTAACTTGTGGACGAGCCTTTTTGACTGCTTCCTCCGCTTCCTTTAGAGAATTAGCCAGCCCTAGCTCTATTAACACAGCAGTAGCTGCTACACCAGCACGACCACCGCCACTCCCACAGTGAACATACACCTTCTGTCCCGCCTCATAGGACGAAGCAATTTCCTTAGCTACATGCTGAATAGATGATGCTACCGCATTATCCTCATCTGCAATTGGTATATGCTTATACGAGTAAGAAACGGCCTCTTGCTCTTCTGAAGTAAGTCCCTGCATACGAACATCTATTACAATATCTACAGCTTCTTGCTCAAAAGCCGCCTCCGCATCTTTTGCACCGCCAAAGAATATTTGATCCTTTACTAAAACATCATAGTTTTTTTCCATATTGGTCACACTCCATAGGATTATTTCAGTAAATGCTTAATATCCTCGTAATAGGGTAAAGCCGTTAAAGCTCCTGCTTTTGTTGCTGCAAATGCTCCTAATTTATTGCCGAAGCTTGTACAGCGAACAAGCTCTTCTTTTGTTGTAGGTAAGCCATTGTAATGAACATCACGTAATACCCCCGCCATAAATGCATCCCCTGCACCAGTTGTATCTACAGGTATCACCTTTTCAGTTGGTACATGGATAACCTCCCCATTCAACACAGCATAAGTGCCATTTTCTCCTACTGTTACTAAAATAATAGGCACTAAATAGCTACTTAGTTGTTCAATTCCTTCTTCTAAACTAGTCGTTTCCGTCAGGAAGAATAACTCATCATCTGTTACCTTTAAAATATCTACATCCTCAAAAAAGGACGTAATCGTTTCTCGACAAATTTCTTCACTACTCCAGCGTAATGGACGAATATTTGCATCCATCGCAATGATCGCACCCTTGTCCTTCGCCATTTCTACGGCAGCTCGAGTTGTAGCTAGAGCCGTCGGATGGAACATGGTCCCTGAGCATACTGTTAAAGCAGAAGCATGTTTAAATGCTGCTTCATTTAACTGTAGTGGCTCCACTTGTAAATCAGGTGTTTCATCCACATAATCTTTAAAAATTCGTTCACAGGCTTCTGTCAGATGCACATAAACACCACTTACTCGTTTAGCTGGGTCAAATATGGCATAGTCAAGCTTGACACCTTCCTCTACAAGCCCATCACGCACAAACTGAGAACCCTCATCATCCCCTGTAATTGTAATTAGGGCAGATGGTGCCCCAATTCGGCTAATACCTGCTGCAACATTTACTGTTGCACCACCCATATATTTTGTAAATGATGTGTTTGTTACATCATCAGCAATATAGTCAATAAATGCATCTCCATAGACTAAAATAAAATCCTTATCTTGCTTCGTCATGATTGTCCTCCTGAAAGTCTAGTCATTATAGATTAACACGAAAATTGTCATTCTATAAAGGTTTAACTTTTGAGAGTATGCCTGAAAATTTGTGTCATCCACTAACTTTGTTATACTTGCCTATAGAAAGGTAGGGATTTTCAAGATGAGTATTACAATTCGACAAGCGCAACCACAAGATGCCCATGCCGTTGTGCCTTTAATTATTGATGCGATTGGTGAGATTGCTAATCGTTTAACTGGCGAGCAATCGACCGAAGCTGTTCGTCAAGAACTGACAACCCTTTTTCAGCGTGATGACAATCGACATTCTTATTTAAATACTTATGTCGCTACGGAGGATGGGCAAATAGTAGGAATTCTCGTTTATTATTATGGCGCACATGCCATTGCTATGGATGCTAACCTTGTGAAATGGTTAGCGGCTAAAAATGCTCCATCAATCATCATCGATCAAGAAGCCCACGAAGATGAGGCTTATATCGATACAGTTTGTGTAACACCAGAAGCACGCGGTAAAGGAATTGGTACAGTACTTTTACAATATGCCGAAGAGCTGACAAAGCAGCATGGCTATACAAAGTTATCCTTAAATGTAGAAACTCAAAAAGAAGATGCTCGTCGACTTTATGAACGTTTAGGCTTTGTTATAACTGAGCCATGGTCCATTATCGATGAACCTTTTCATCATATGGTGAAACAGTTTTAGGAAGTGAAGATTGTATTCATGAAAACAAATTTAATTTATCCTCTTTTGATCGTCATTGCCTCTAGTAGCTACGGAATTTTGTCGACTATTGTAAAAGTAGCGATGCAGCATGGCTTTACATCTGCAGAGGCTGTATCGAGCCAATATATTATTGGCTTTATACTCGTTTTAGTTATTTTTATGTTGACAGACAGAAAATTACCTAAGCCATCCAAAAAGGGCATACTTATATTATTATGCGCTGGTATTTTTACCGGGACGACAGGTATAGTGTACGGAGAATCTCTCAAGTATTTACCCGCTTCTCTTGCGGTAGTGATGCTGTTTCAATTTACATGGATTGGTTTGTTAATTGATTGTGCTCTACATAAAAGATTACCAAGTCGACCTGAAGTATTTTCTATTATCATCTTATTTGTAGGAACGATTTTAGCTGCAGGCGTTTTAAATGTAGATTTAAGTGGAATCCCTCTCCAAGGATGGTTATTCGGCTTTGCTGCTGCCGTTACCTTTGCCTGCTTCATTCAATTTAACTCTCGACCAGTGGAGGGTGTTACAACCACTTCAAGGGTATTTATCGTTTCCTTTGTAGCCCTTATAATGATCAGTATTTTCTTAAGTCCTGAAGTGATTTGGAACGGTAAATTGTTTATGGAAGGCTTATGGCGGTATGGATTAGCCCTCGGTCTATTCGGTATCATTTTACCTATATACTTATTCTCCATTGCTATTCCGAAAATTGGTGGTGCACTCGCTTCCATCTTAAGCGCTATTGAATTACCTGTTGCAGTTACCGTTTCCGTTATTGTCCTACATGAACCTTTAACTGCATTGCAAATTATGGGCATTGGTCTAGTGATAGTCGGTATGTTATTGCCGACAATTATTTCGCAACGCCGACAAAATGATAGCCTATTGGATGCATAAACTTAAACAGATAGAAAACTCCTTGAAAATGGAAATATTCCTTTTTAAGGAGTTTTTTTGAACTTCAATGAAATGCCGTTGCTAATGGATTGGCACTTCGCTATGATGAAGGGAAATGTAATTTTTTAATAATTCTAACATGAATGTTACCCCTTCGTATTATACTGCAATATGTAAGTACCTTACTTTAAGAAAGGGGAAGTTGATGAAAAAAACACGTATTCTTAGTTTTTTCCTTGTGTTCATACTGTTTGTTTTAGCTGCATGTAGTGGAAACGATGACCAAAAAACTACTAATGATGCTGCCAATAACGATAAAACGACAGATGGCGACAAAACGGAAGTAGCGGCAACAACGCCATCCGGTAAGCTTGTTATTTACACAGGGCGTGACGAAGAAATGGTGCAAAGTGTAATCGACCAGTTTAATAAAAAGTATCCAGATATTGAAGTAGAGTTTTTAACAATGGGAGCTCAGCAAATTTTAGAACGTTTACGTGGCGAAAAGGCTAATCCTCAGGCAGACTTTTGGTGGGGCGGCACACAATCAGCGCTCATTGTTGGGGCAAATGAAGACTTATTACATGCCTGGCAGCCTAGCTTTATTGACTCTATTGATGCTACACATAAAGATGTAGATGGCCGCTGGTTTGGAGAGATGCTGCTACCAGAAGTCATTATGATCAATAGTGATTTATTAACAAAAGAAAATGGGCCACAGGACTGGGATGACCTTCTTGACCCTAAATGGAAGGATCAAATTTTAATTAGGGGTGTGCTGGCTTCAGGAACAATGCGCACCATATATTCCTCTATGATTGTACGACAAGATGCGAACTCTCCTGATAAAGGCTATGAATGGCTATTACAATTAGACGCTAATACGAAGGAATATACGCAAGATCCTAATGCTTTGTACTTAAAGCTAACACGACAAGAAGGCAGTGTCTCCTTATGGAATCTACAAGATATTTTATTAAAGAAATATACAACTGATTATCCCTTTGATTATATTTATCCAAAAAGCGGAGCACCTATTTTGGTAGATGGTGTTGCAGTTGTCAACAATGCGAAAAATCTAGAGAATGCCAAACTATTTGTCGAATTTTTATTCGAAAAAGAGATGGTGACACAGTTAGCAATTGATTATTATCAAATTCCTACACGATCTGATATCGATAAGGCCTCCATGCCAGAGTGGTATCAAGAATTAGATTTAAAAACATTCGATATAGACTGGCAGCAAATGTCTGACAAAGAGGCTGAATGGATGGAATACTGGGATAACAATATTAAAGGCCGCGGTAAATAGTATCCGGGTGAAAATCCAGCTTTTTTAGTGGATTTTCACCTTACTATCTTATCCCCTATATAGCTATGAATCCTTTGTTGGAGAGGAGTTTTTTGTTGAAAAGAGTCACAATCGAAAATGTCTCGAAGCAATTTGGTCAGTTGTCTGGTGTGAAAGATGTAGATCTCGAAATAAAGGCTGGTGAATTCTTCACTTTTCTTGGGCCTAGTGGCTGTGGCAAGACAACTACTTTGAGAATGATTGCCGGTTTTTATTACCCTACTAAAGGTAAGATTCTATTTGATGAACAAGATGTCACTCGGCTTCAGCCAAATAAACGCAATATCGGTATGGTATTTCAAAACTATGCCCTTTTTCCCCATATGACAGTAGATGAAAACATCGCATTTGGTTTACAGGTTCGTAAATTTTCTAAAACTGAGATTCAGCGCAAGGTTGATCGAATTAGAGGACAAGTACATCTGTCAAATTACGGAAACAGAAAAATAAATGAGCTTTCTGGTGGGCAACAGCAACGTGTGGCTTTGGCTCGAGCACTAGTAATTGAGCCAGATATTTTATTACTTGATGAACCATTATCCAATTTAGATGCAAAGTTACGTGAGGAAACACGTATTGAAATCAAACGGATTCAATCTGAGCTAGGTGTCACGACGATTTATGTTACCCATGATCAAATGGAGGCCATGGCGATGTCTGACCGAATCATGGTCATGGAAAACGGCTATATGAAGCAAATTGGGACTCCTCAGGAAATATATCACCGACCTGTAGATCGCTTTGTAGCTAACTTTATTGGCGAAACCAATTTAATTGAGGGCATATTAGAAGCAATTGAAGGCGAAGAAATACAAGTGAAAACAGCAAATGGGCATATTTTTACTGGGCGAAAGCAACAGAGCTCTCCAGCATTAACGCATATGATTGGAGACAAAGTATTTATTTCAATTCGTCCAGAATCTATTCATTTGGGGACTGGAGATAATACATTAACAGGAAAAATAACCTTTGTTGAATTCACAGGCATTAGCGTCAATTATATTGTAGATTGTAACGCCTTTTCACTTAAAGTAATGCTTATTAATTCTTATGACCAAATAAAAAAGATTGGCGAGGATATTACCATTCATATAACACATGACTCGCTGTATTTTTTAGGGGAATAGGAGGAAGCCAATATGGAAAAGCAAACTGTCAATGCTTCTCAAGAAAGTATATGGACACGAATTTTTCATTCCAATTGGTTCATCTATATTTTAATATCGCCATTATTTTTAGTGTTGTTCGCCTATGTCGTCTATCCCTTCTATCAAACATTTACTCAAAGCTTTGCTGGTGATGAGCCATTCCTTCACTATAAAAAATTTTTCAATCTAGCAAGCCCAGCAAATTTAGAGGCTTTGTGGACCAGTATTTATATTTCCATTATTAGCGTCCTTTGCTGCGCTATCGTTGGGGTAACTATGGCTTTTTTACTTGAACGCTATAATTTCCCTGGGAGACGAATACTTTCTATTTTAGTATTAGTCCCTATGGCACTTCCCCCCCTAGTCGGTGTGCTATCCTTTTCCTTTTTGTACGGAGATAGTGGCATTTTCCCTAGAATCTTTCAGCATTTATTTGGCTTAGATCATGTACCCTTTTCATTGAAAGGGATTTGGGGAGTCATCGTTGTTCATACTTTCACCATGTATACTTATTTTTATTTAACCGCGTCAGCTGCCATCAAGGGGCTAGATCCTGCTCTTGAAGAAGCTGCAACTAGTTTAGGTGCAGGGCGTATTCGCGTGTGGACAAAGGTTATTTTACCCATGCTGACCCCTTCCATTGTTGCTTCCTCCTTATTAGTGTTTATGATATCTATGGCCTCTTACACGGCACCCTTAATGTTTGGTGTAGAACGAACTATGACCATGCAAATCTACTTATCGCGTACTAATGGAAATCTTGAGATGGCCGCAACTCAGTCGATGATACTGTCCTTTGTCTCTATTACATTTTTAATGATGATGCGTTGGTATCAAAATCGCCGAAATTATCAAAATCTCAGTAAAGGGATAAGTGTCCATCGCTCGGAGGTATCCTCCAAGAAAATAAAAATAGCGGCAACTATTGCCTCCTTTATCGGCACGTTGATTTTAATTTTACCGATATTAGTGCTGATATTAATATCCTTTTCTGTTGATGGGGCATGGAAGACTCAAATACTCCCTACAAACTATACATTGGATCATTATATGGCTCTCTTTACTGATGAGCGTACATGGCGACCTATTTGGAATTCTATACAGATGGGTGTCGTCGCAACATTTGGCAATATTATCTTTGGTGTTGCCGCCGCTTATGCGATGGTCCGTTTAAATTTTAAAGGAAAAACATTACTCGATATTTTAATAATGGTACCTTGGGCTTTACCAGGGACAGTGGTAGCAGTCAATTTAATTGCCGCCTTTAGCACGGAAAACATCTTTGCCTTTAATCAAGTATTAATCGGGACATTTTGGATTTTACCATTAGCCTATTTTATCCGACATTTACCACTTGTTTTTCGGTCAACATCTGCTTCTCTTGTCCAACTAGATCCGTCAATTGAAGAAGCATCACGAGGATTAGGCGCCAATTGGTGGTATACATTTAGACGAATCGTCGTACCTTTAACATTCACCGGAATATTAGCGGGGACACTATTGGCCCTAGTACAAAGCTTTGGTGAATTTGTTGCATCCATTCTTATATACAGTACATCTACTATTCCATTGTCTGTTGCTATATTCCAAAAATTATATGCATTTAAATTTGGGACTGCGTGTGCCTATGGTGTCTTGCAAATTTGCTTAATTTTAGTTGTCCTTATTATTTCTGAAAAACTATCAAAAGGCAGTGCTGGTACAGCTATTTAACTGCTAATCTATTAGGAGGCCATGATAATGTTTGAAGATTTTCGCAACAAAACGCAGCAGGAAGATGGGATGATTTTCCCTTCTAACATCTATCGGAAAATTGTGTTACAGCCAGCCTATGAAGAGGCAAAGAAAAATTTTCTAACTATTATGCTACAAATTAATATAGCTCATTTAAAAATGTTAGAAGAACAAGGACTTGTAAAAAAAGAGGAAGCGAAACAAATTGGGGCTGCACTAAAGAAAATAGATTTAAATTATTATCGTTTAGAAGATTATAGCCCCCAATACGAAGATTTATTTTTCCGCATTGAAAATAAATTAATAGAGCTTGCTGGCGACGTTGCTGGAAATCTTCATATTGGACGAAGTCGTAATGATATGGGCATCGCGATTTATCGTATGACACTAAGGCAAAAATTACTATTATTAATGCGAGAACTACTAACATTGCGAGATGATTTAATCGCAGCTGCTGAGGAGCATGTAGATACTATTATGATTGGCTACACGCATACGCAACAGGCTCAGCCTACAACCTTTGCCCATTATTTAAAGGCTGTCATTGACCAGCTTGAACGAGATTTTGAGCGCATGCAGCATGTCTATAAAACTGTTAATCGTAGCAGTATGGGGGCTGCAGCCTTAACTACAACAGGATTTAATATAAATCGAGAACGGATGCGTGATTTGTTGGCATTCGACGATATTATCGAAAATGCTTGGGATGCAGTGGCAGGAGCAGACTATATTGCTGAAGCAGCAAGTATTGTACAGCTTGCTGCACTCAATCTTGGCCGTACCTCTCAAGATTTTTTATTATGGGCTACCCAGGAGTTCAATGCCTTCACACTCGCAAGTCCATATGTTCAAATAAGCTCTATTATGCCCCAAAAGCGTAACCCTGTTTCAATTGAACATACGCGTTCGTTACTATCGGCCGTTGTTGGAGATGCAAGCACAGTGTTACAGATGGTACATAATACACCGTTTGGAGATATCGTCGATACTGAGGATGATATGCAACCCTATTTATGGCGTGCCATCGACCGCTTAGTTGGGATTTATAAATTATTTGGCTCACTTGTTGTCACAATGGATGTGAACAAGAAAAAATTAAGAAATCGTGCAGAGAACAGCTTTGCCAATGTTACTGAGCTGGCAGATACATTAGTACGTTCAGAGGATATTTCCTTCCGCCAAGCACATAGCATTGTTAGTAAATGCATTAAAGTACTACTTGCTCATAGTGAGGAATCACTAGCAAGCCTTACATGGGGACTCGTGAATACTCAATCTAAATTGATTACGGGAAAAGAATTAAATATTTCAGAAGAGGATTTTTATAAAACCTTACAGCCAGAGTCTTTTGTGGGTGTTCGAACACTACCAGGTGGCCCAGCTCCCTCCACAATGAAAGCAGCGCTTGAACATGCCAAAATGAATACGAAAAGTCTTTATGAATGGATTCAATTAAAGGAAAGTTCCATTATTGAAGCGGAGAAAGAATTAACGATTTTTCTTGAGGAATGGAGCCAATGATGAAATGGCTTCTAGTTATTGATGGCGGTGCGACAAAAACGGCATGCGCAGTCGTTCACGCGGAAACTGGTGTTATGGAATATTCAGCTTCAACAAAGGGCTCCAACTATCAAGCCATTGGTATGGAAGCAGCTACAGTGATATTACATGAGCTTTTAGCAAAGGTAGAAAATTTTTTGCAAAAGTATCCCTGCTCTCAAATTGCTGTAGCTACCTTTGCCTTAGCTGGGATTGATTCTCCAAAAGACAAAGAAATGGTTACAGCCATTGTTGAAAATGCCCTATCAGCCACACAGCTTTCTATTGCTACTTTTATTATTGAAAATGACGCTGAAGCCACACTACTTGGTGTGACTGCTGGACAGGCAGGTGCATTACTCATTGCTGGAACAGGAGCAATCGCTTACGCCTATGATGGACAGCAAATCGTTCGGGCTGGAGGTTGGGGACACCGAGCTGGAGATGAGGGTAGTGGTTATTGGCTAGGGCAAGAGGTGGTAAGAGCCATCTTTAAAATGGAAGATGGTCGAGGTGAGACCACTATTTTAAAAGAGGCTGTCTATCATTCCTTAGGTATACAAAATGTAACCGAGCTCGCTGAATGGTTATTTCAGCCATCCTATACAAATGCACAGTTGGCTAAAATGGGGTCATTTGTTGCTCAAGCAGTTGAACAACAAGATACTTGTGCCATTCAAATATCACAACAGGCAGCTCAAGAATTGGCTCTTTTAGCAAGAGCCGTGTTAAAAAAGGTAGGCTATCAGAATGGACCGTTTCCTCTTTATTGTAATGGGGGTGCCATCAAATATAATCCACTAATTTTAAAAACATTTACAAATATATTAGCAGTAACGTATCCGCAGATTTCCATTTCTCTTTGTGAACAGCAACCAATTGCTTATTTAATTGAACGAACAAAAAGGGCCTATGACTGTTTATAAGTCAGGCCCTTTTTGTTGTCCCCATTTATAGGGCCATTTTCTTCAACTCATTCGTTGTGAAATAAAGATAGCCATCTTTCACAAATAAATCCTTCGTATCTTCTCGGTTTAGGGACTGTTCCCCACTACCATCTGGACGAATCTTTGTTAAATAAGCGCCTCGGGAATAATTACTGTAATAGAGCCATCCATCTGCATAAACGACGTATTGTACACGGGAATTTGTTACTCGTTTCGTCTTCCCTGTCTTCATATCCAGCACATATAGCTTATTGTCATCAGAGATGTTGCTAAAATATAACTGATTGTCAACCTGTGCTGGGAAGTCTATATCATGATAGTAGCTATAGAGTGTACTTGTAGCTTTTGGATAATCTTCAGCAATCCATGAGTGGTCTTTTGCCATTGTGCGGTCATCAACTAAAAAGTATTGGTAACGAATCGCCCCTTTACGATCTGGTACTGGATCATTCCAGGTCGTATCAAGGTGATACCATTGTCCACCTAACTTCACTAAATTCCACGCATGTCCTTCTTGACCTACATATCCTACAATATATTTCGTCTCAATCCCAAGTTTTTGTAACATGGAGTGTGCAAGTAAAGCATAGCCCTGACATACCCCTCCGTGCTCTGCAAGAACGGTATAGGCGCTATGCGGACTAGAATTTGTTTGATCGGTATAAGCCGTATTCGCCACAATATAGTCATTAACTGCTCGTACCTTTTCTATGTCTGACATAGATGTATTACTGATTTTGGAAATGATTTCTTGGACATTCATCTCCACGTAGGCAGCCTGTTCTGGCGTCATTAAATAGCTTTGCTCCCCAAATATTGTTGCCTGGTTTCTTCCATATTCAAAACGAATTGAATGTTTACTAATATGGCCATACACATAATCATCTCTTTCGATGGCATTGTTATAGGCCTCTTCTACAATTTGTTCAATTCGTTGTGTATTCCCTTTATATTGAATTTCAAATTTCGGTGAGAAACTACTATAATACGCATACATTGCATCAGTCATTTCCTTAACGTTTGTCACAACTAACTTTGTCTCTGGCTTCTGAATTGCTTGAGCAGTAGGTGCTACCTCCATATCATGCATGTCTTCTATAGGTATGGCCGTTTCTATTGAGGCATTGTCTGAAAGTCTAGCGGTTACATCAACGATTTTTTCCTTTGTTGAAAGAAGCATTGTTTCTATCTCATCATTATTTGTCCATTCCGCTACCTGCCGGACAACTGCTTTACCTGCCGTATAAATGGGGTCAATGAAAATAATGATGATCATAATAATAGCTAATTTCTTCCACAAACTCCTCACCTCCAACCGTCTTCTTCTATTCATTATATACAAAAACAAGCACAAAGAACCCGTTCAGAGTCCTTTTATGCCTGTTAATAATTGTTTATTGACTTAATGTAAGTTTATGCTCTTTGGCATTCATGTTATAGATTAGATAATTGTCACTAATCTTTAGATTTGTTACTGGCTGTTTGACCAACACCTCAGCCTTTAATGTTTTCAGATTTAGTTTTGTTAAATAACCGCTGTTGCTATAATCACTATAATATAGATTTTGGCCCATTCCAGTAATATACAACGCTCGTTTATCCAACACTTTTGTTTTTTTACCAGTTGCCATTTCTAGCTTATATAATTTATCGTGATCAGCCGTATTACTAAAATAGACGACATTATTTAATTGATACGCAAAATGAACATTATGCATAAAGCTATAGTTAGTGCTTGAGGCAGCAGGGTAATCTGTCTGAATCCAAGAATGATCCTTCTTCAGCACTTCATCCGTCACTAAAAAGTAATCATATGATCCAGCACCAATGCGATTTGGTAGTGGATCATTCCATGTTGTATCCAAATGGTACCATTTGCCGTCTACCTTTACCAAATTCCAGGCATGGGCCTCATTTCCATTCACAAATCCCACCACATATTTTGTTTCCATTCCACTCTGTGACAGCATTGCTTGTGCAGTTAAGGCATAGCCTTGGCAAACAGCTTGTCCTTCAAATAGCAAAGCATAGGCACTATGGGGGCTTGCCTTTGTTTTAGTACCATAACTAGTATTTGATACAATATAATCATTAATAGCCTTTACTTTATCGAATTCAGTCATAGTGGGTTTTATAATATTTTTCAATACTTGACCAATCTTTTTTTGTACGGCTGCTTCTTGTGTTTGGTTTGTCAGGTACTTTATTTTATAGGATACATTACCTAAAGAGTCTGCGGAAATTGTAGTGCTTTCCATATGTCCGCTTGCGTATACAGCCTGCTTTTTAGCTTGATCAAAGGCATCCATAATCTCTTCTTTGAAGTCACCCATCGGCCCAGTATATGTAATTTTTATATCTGTTTCAAAACTATTAATTTTCTTTATTAGTTCTTTTGTAAACTGCTCCCAAGTTGTAACTGTTGAATTTGCTACAACAGGATTTATTACGGAATTAGTTTCTTTTTGTTGTGCATAAACCGCAGTCGGGCTTAACATAAGTAAAGTAGCGCCACATAATAACCATTTCTTCATACACGATCACCTTCCCTTTACGCTATCATTATTAGTTAGCATAACAAAGAAAGTGACTACTAGGCTATGAGACAAGTGCCCCAACTAAGACTTTCAACTAAAAAAAATAAAATGATCCTTATACTATAAATTACCTAAAAATAGAATATAGGGGTCGATTATAACTATTAAATTGTAAAAAAATAAAACTCACTACATTCCAGTGAGTTTTACGACAATTAACGACTCTTTACTACTAGGTTAACCGCTTCCTGAATGGCCTCATTCATCTTTTCGCCATCCCCTTCCGCATTTTGCACACATTCCAATAAATTTGTACTAACAATCACACCAACTGTTCGGTCTACAGCGGAGCGGACGGCTGATAGCTGCGTAATCACTGCCTTACAGTCTTTTTCTTCCTCCATCATCTTCAAAATACCACGTAGCTGACCTTCCATCCTTTTCACACGATTTTTAACTTGATCTGAATATTCCATAAACATGCTCCTTCTTTCTATACTCGCTACGTTCTATTGAGTAATTGTTATTCTTTATCCTAGCTCTTTATTTCAATTTTAAACCCTAATTATCATTGTTTCTTGGTCGTAAATAATTCATAAGCATTCTCGTTATAATGGAGCTTGCATTTGTTATTTCATCATACTGAATAATGGAGTTCTTTTTTATTCGTAATTGCCCAATCTCTACCTCGAAAATAGGGCACTTTCTTTTAAGTGCAGCGATTAGCATATTTGTATCATAATCATAGCGTTCACCTTTTACCTTCATTAGCCATGGCAATTCATTTATCGAAATATAACGTAAACCTGTTTGAGTATCCATCAATTTCCGGTGATATAACAGCTCAAAAAAGAGACTTGTTGCACGATTTCCCCAATAAGAAAGAAAGGTACTATCAAACGAATGGAAGTTTCGCACGCCTAGCACAATACCTTCTGAAAAGACCTTCGTCATCGTTAAAACAAGCTTTACATCTTGTAATGTGTGCTGACCATGTGCCCCTATTGTGAGTACCCCATGAAATATTCTTTTTTGCTTTCGTATATATGTAAAGGCTGTTTTTAGGGCACCACCTTTTCCAATATTGTCTCTATGCTGAAGGACTTGGCAACCTTCTACTTTTTTTAGGTCGTCAAAAATCCCTTTATATTTCTGATCACTTCCATCATTGACAATAATAATTTGTGTAATGGTCGTTGCTAGTAATTGATGTACATAGGTAATGAGTGATTGTTGCGGATTATATGCTGGAATAATAGCTGCAATATTTTTCATGTCTATCCTCCACCTATAGGCTGTCAGGCTCTTCATATTTATGAATTCCCCTTATATCAAATAGTATCATGTAACAGCAACAATTCAACTGATGAATCCCATGAAAACATATCAATAATATCGATATTTCTCCGATATATGAAAAAAGAGAATACCATGAAAGTGGGTGAGTACTATCGTCATACATTACGAAATTCTTGAAGAACAATGTCACAAGTTAAGGCAATTTTCCTTCGCAACATTAGCTGAAAATTTACAGGAAGCTAGTTTTTTCGCCATTTCGAACCCTCTAGTTTCTTTACAAAAATCACTGCTAGTATTAGAAGAAATTTTATATGAGGTTTATCAATTGGAAATGCGTACTACGCCCAAATTAAAAAATGTCCGCATGCTGTTAAATAATCGTAGTTTTACAGCCCAGATTCATCCTCGGCGAATTTTCCTATTAATGAATCTCGTCTATAAAATGACGAGCCATACTAGTAATGAACTTGTGGAGGCAAAGGCGGCCAAAATAGTTCTTGATTATATAAGTGATATTGTTGAATGGTTTATGAAGCGCTATGATCGTAGCATTAAATCGAATGTAGCTGAAGAGGAAATTTTCATGTTGGAAAACAACCTATATCAGCGGGACCATTCAACCGATGCTTATAAACATGCAGTTGATTGGTTCGAAATTGCGGCTCAAAATGGTGATGCAAGTGCGCAATATAATTTAGGGGCACTTTACAACCATGGGCAAGGGGTTAAAAAAGATTATACGCTTGCGAAAATGTGGTATGAACGAGCCGCAGCTCAGAACGATCCCAATGCACACTATAGTCTCGGTGTACTCTATCATCTAGGACAAGGTACGGAACAAAATTATGGGAAGGCCGCTCATCACTACCAAATAGCAGCTGATTTAGGAAATGCAGATGCTCAGTATAATCTTGGTGTGCTTTATAATCAAGGGCTTGGCATATCTCAAGATTTCAATGAGGCAGCCAAATGGTACACCTTAGCCGCGGATCAAGGGAATACCAGTGCACAAAACAATTTAGGATTTCTTTATCATAATGGAACAGGTGTAGAGCAAAGTTATGCGAAGGCCAGCACTTATTTTGAAATGGCTGCCTTAGCCGGAGATGCAAGTGCGCAATATAATCTAGGCTATATGCATTTGAAAGGTCGTGGTATTCCACAAAACTTTGCAGGGGCAGCCAAATGGTTTCACATGGCCGCTTTACAAGACCATATGAATGCAGAATTTCAAATTGCTGTGCTTTACAATACTGGCCAAGGTATAGACAAGGACCATATTGAGGCTTTGAAATGGTTTAAGCTAGCGGCACATAAAGGACATGTACATGCTCAATATTACCTTGGTCTTCTCTATGAAAAAGAACAGGATATCGTTTTAGCTGAGAAATGGCTACTCCTAGCTGCTAAAGAAGGACATATTAGTGCTGGCTTCGAGCTTGGGCGTCTATATGTTTATCAACTTCAACAACCAGATAAAGCTCTACCCTATCTAAAGGCTGCAGCTGAAAAGGGTTATGTGGATGCTCAATACGAGCTAGGTCTTTTATTAACTGCAGGAGCTGGTGTTCCTGTTAATTATCCGGAAGCCGTGCAATGGTGGAGAGCTGCAACTGATCAGTCACATATTCAGGCTGAATATCAATTAGGCCTATTATATGAGCAAGGATTAGGGGTTTCTATGGATCTGGAAGAGGCACGCCGCTGCTATCGATTAGCTGCGATTCAAGGGCATGCGGGTGCTCAATATCAGCTCGGAAATTTATTTGATAAAGGCAAGGGTGTTACACAGGATTACACAGAAGCTGCCAAATGGATTGAGCAAGCTGCGACACAAGGGCATATAAAAGCACAATATCAATTAGCTCAAATGTACAGTCATGGGCAAGGCGTTCCAAAGGACTTTGCTAAAGCTGCCCAACTATATAGATTAGCTGCTAATCAGGGGCATCAAAAGGCACAATTCCAACTCGGTCTGCTCTATAAAAAAGGGCAGGGTGTTGCCCAAGATTATCAAGAAGCCACAAAATGGCTGAAAAAATCACTTGAAGATATTCAATAAACATGAAAAACCTACCGCGTCACGTTGACTATGTAACACGGTAGGTTTTTCTAATTTTTCATATCTTCTTGTTGTTTAATCATAAATGTTACTAAAATGAACAAGGCAAAGCTAATTAATAACGTAGTTCCACCTACAATAAAGAACACTAAAGTAAATGTGCTGCCAAAATTAAATGGATTGATATTGTAAAACCACATCCCTAATGTTAAGCCAAAAACACCAAGAATAGCTGTCCAACCATGTATATTCACTAATTTTTGTGATTTGACTTTAAAAGCTCTATAAAAAATACCCCACGCAAACATACTCAGCCAACCAACAAGTAAAATATGTGCATGTATCGGTCTATATTCGTAGCTACCTGAACCGGTCATATGTGAACCTAGATAGGTTCCGATTAAAGCAAAAATAGCAGCCAATCGAATAAGGCGTATGCTCCACTTCTGTTCCATACGAAAACTCCCCCTTAGTTTGTTTCAACTAAGTAGCAGTTTATCGGGAGAACATGAACTTTACATGAACTCCTCATGACAAAATGGGGAGATCTATATATACCTTTGTCCCCTCATTGACTGCGCTTTCTATATGGACAGTGCCTCCATGTAGCTCTACGATTTGCTTGACGATTGCTAGCCCCAATCCAGTCCCTTGCTTCGTTCTAGAAGTGTCTGCTCGATAAAAACGGTCATAAACTTTTGCTAATTGATCTGCAGTCATACCTATTCCATTATCCTCAACAAGTATTGCAAGCGAAGCAGGTTTTTGCTGTAAATCTAGATGTATTTGACCTCCCTCCACATTGTACTTAATCGCATTTGTCAGCAAGTTGTCCCAAACATTTTGTAGAAGCCCTGCATCCCCATTAAAAATAACTTGCTCCATTTTGTAAGTGATTTGGAGCTGAGCCTCTTCCATTTGCCAGCGATATTTTCGTACGCTTTCCTTTAGCTGTCCATCTAATTGGTAACGCTCACGTTTGACTATTCGTGTCGATTGATCAAGCGATGTTAATAACAATAATTGCTTCGTTAAAGTTGATAAACGTTTTGTTTCCAATTCGATAATGGCTGCGTACTCCTGTCTTTCCTTCTCCTTCAGCAAAGGATTTTTTAGTAAGTCAACATATCCTTGAATATTTAATAAAGGGGATTGAAAATCATGCGATACATTACTTATAAATTCCTTTCGCACGCGATCATTCTCCTGTAATTTTTCTGTCATTATATTAAAACTAGTAGCTAATTGGCCTAATTCATCATTACGGTCAATGTCCAAGACGGTATCAAACTTTTCATGTGCAAGCTGTTGAGTCGCTGCTGTTAGCTTTGTAATGGGACGAATTAATGCTTTAGCAAATAGTAGCATAGCCAGTAAACTGAGCACTATCATGACGAGCATTAATCCACCAAGCAATGTATGTACCTCCGAAAACAATAAGCGAATATCTGGTCTTACGAACAATGCATATGATCTATTTTCATACGTAAATGGCACACCAATTGTATTAATTAACTCATTAGCAAAAAAGCCTGTTACAAATGTTTCTTTTGGGAAATCTCGCATACCATGATAGACCTCACCATTTAAAACACGCTCTACAACGGATGCTGACAATGTCTTATCACGATAATCGCCACCAAAAAAGTGCCCTTCCTCGCCAGCTGTTACATATATTTGATAGCCAATTTCGCCAAGTGTCATGAAATAATTATTTAAATCCTCTGGCTTAGCAGTCTCAATATATTGCACAATCTCCTGTGCGATGACAACGTTTTTTGTATCATTTTTTTCTTTTACGACTTGATGATAGTAGGTATTCGTCGCTAAAAAACCAAGACACAAGCTCCCAACCATCACTAACAATGTGGTCATTACAAATTTACTATATAAAGTCTTCATGACGTTGCCTCTAACTTATAGCCAACACCTCTTACCGTTATAATTTCAACAGCCGTATCAAAACGATTTAATCTTTCTCGAACCCGCTTCACATGCGTATTCAGTGTTTGCTCGTCTCCATTATAGTCATAGCCCCATACTTGCTCCATTATAAAGCTCCTTGTAAATACCTGGTTAGGACGTGATGCCAATAACGCCAGCAATTCAAATTCCTTTAAAGGTAAGATAAGTGTCTCTTCTCCAATAATAACCTCGAAGCTACGACGATCAATTACTAGTTGGCCCACTTGGATGGTTATTTGATTTTTCTTATCCAATCTACGTAATATAGCGGCTATACGAAACAATAATTCCTTCGGCTCAAAGGGCTTCACAACATAATCATCTGAGCCGGCTAAAAAACCTCGCTCTTTATCTTCAAGCTCACCCTTTGCTGTTAATAATAAAACAGGGATATCATAATCTTGTGTTAAAATCTCGGTCAGTGTGAATCCATCCATACCTGGCATCATCACATCTACAACTGCTAAATCGGGTAGATTCCCGTTAAGTAATGCTAGTGCCTGCTGAGCATTTTCCGCACGTAACACTTGAAAGCCCTCTCTTGTTAAATAAATATTTATTAGCTGTAAAATATGCACATCGTCATCGACAACAAGAATTCTCATCTGCTTACCTCCAGTCAATATGAAAAAAATTCGCTCACTTGGAACGAATTTTTCATCATAGATCCCTATTATTTTATAACGAAAGTATAGAAATCAACAGCAATAAGAGAAAAGGTAACCCAATGACAATATATCCTCTTGGATTGGCAAGGTTCATCGTCCACCCTACCCCAAATCTTTTCTCTACAAAAACAGAAGGATCTTGACGATTCATATAAATTAAGCCGCCCTTCCAATAACGATCTTCATCCACATCCATGACCTGTGAGTCAATATTTTTTTCATAGCGAACTCTATATTTGCGCTTTTTCACAACATAAATTAAAAGGGAACCGACTACAACAACTAAAAATAAAACAAATAGCGGTAATAGCTTATAGCCCACAGTCATGGCAGGATAAATATTACTAAGTTGTAGCACCGTTAATAACACGGTTATAGCATAGCTTACCAATAAAATTTGCCAACTCATAAATTTTCGCGTTTTTAGCTGATCCTCCAACGACTCCTCCTTGCGATTCACCGCTATTTTGATGGCAGAACGTTTTATAGAATCAGTAATGCCCCACATCATGAATTGTATCATTAGCATAATAAGAGGCAATGAAATGGCTGTTAAATACGTCTTTTTTCTCCAAGCATCAGCCACTCCACTTGGTCCCCAATGTACGGCTATATTAGCTGGCATTTGATCGTAATGAAGGATTGTATAAATAATTAAAAATCCTGATATCACCAAAGGCACAGCAAAGAATGACCAAGGAAGCATCTCATCACGGCTTCGTGCTGTGAGATCGACTGCACGTACCTGTTTAAGATTTACGCCCCACTGTTCCTGCCTTTTTAAGGCTGATATCTTTTGGTGATATACCCAGTATAGCCCCATACTCACTGTAAGCATGCTCCATAAACACCCGAGTAAAAACATACCTTGAATGGATTCAGAGGTAAGTAAGTTGTAACTAATAATCATAACAATTAAAAACACAACACCTGTGACTCCGACTATTTGGGCATAACGTTTTTTCACATTGGCTAAGGCAGGATGCTTAATATTTTGATCTGGCACAGTGACCCCAAAAACAATGGTCTCACGTACGATAAAAGGAACGATCATTTGTAAAACTAATGTCATGATGTAAATAGATATAAAAATACCAAGTAGCATTTTGCTACACTCCCTCTGCTGGAATATGCAAGTCTGCAAACACTTTTTTCATCATGTGCTCAATTTGTTCTACTGTTGCGCCGAGCACCATACCTTCTGCCACAACAGGCTTTAAATTCTTTTCAATTTGTCGTAGTTGTTCTGGCGTCAAAGCCCTCTCCTCTGTTGAGCGTATAATGGCTCCTGATTTAGCACGTATAACTATTATTCCTTTAGCCTCTAATTCATGATAGCTTTTATTAACTGTATGCATATTAACACCTAAATCAGCAGCTAAACTCCGAACAGATGGCAAGGTCTCTCCTTGCTTCATATCGCCTCTTGCTATCCCTTCAATGATTTGACGTGACACTTGCTCATAGATGGGAACGTCAGATTGCGGCTCTATTTGAATAAACATGTTTATCAGCTCCATATTTGTTATATGTTTAGTATAACAAATATTTTTCAAATGTACATGGAGTACGAACTATTTATAGTGAGCGCTTAATCGTCTCGATAAAATTTTGCACCAGCAAATTTGGCTTTTCATTTTTTCTCGTACAAATGGAAATTTTATGTTTAACGGGATGTATATCTTTAATATAGACTCTTGCCAATTGCCCACTCTCAACATATTCCCTAACTGCAAGGGATGAAATAAAATTTGCACCATATCCCGCTATAACAGAACGTATTGTCTCATTGATCCCATTAAATTGTAACGCAATTTTTGGTGGCTCTACTTGGTACGTTTGACATAAGGAAAAAAGATGCTCTCTCATCGAGCTCCCTTTCTCTCTCATAATAAATGGCTCCTGAAACATTTCAATTAAAGTAATAGTTTGATGAGCATACCTATGTTGGGGTGACACGACAAACCATAATTCATCCTCATATAATTCCTCCCACCCTATTTCTTGAGGCCTCTCTGAAATTCCTCCGCCATAAATGGCAATGTCGGCTTTATAGTGTATTAGTTGCTCAAAGGCATCCTTGGTATTGGTAGTTGTAATCATTAAATTTACATGTTCATTAGCAGCCTTAAAAGTTGCCGCCCATTTGGGAATTAAAAAATTGGCTGGTAGGTAAGTAGCTACTATATGTAAATCCCCTGCTTTGGCAAGGCGGTATTCTTCTATAAATGTTTCTATATGCTGTTCAAGGGCCATCAAATGTAGAGCTTTCTCAGCTAGAGATATGCCAAACTCCGTAAGTACGACCCCTCGCCCCTGCTGCTTAAAAAGTTGTACACCTATTTCATGCTCAAATCGTTTAATTTGGCTCGAAACAGCAGGCTGGCTAATACATAATAATTCTGCCGCTTTTGTGAAACTACCAGTAGAAGCAACATGATAAAACAATTTTAAGCCATGAATATTCATCATTTTCTCCTATCCATAACATTTAGTTATATATGAATAATTATAATATATTTTTTTTATGATTCATTTTATCATACACTATATATGCAAGCTTGCACTTTTTAAACGACATAGAAATGAGGGCTGTACGATGACAGAGTTAAATGTTTGGCATAATGTAGATAATTATTTTACGGATAAGCTTCTACCAGATAACAGCTGTCTTACCGCTGCACTACTGGCAAATAAAGCTGCAGGTATACCTGAAATTGATGTATCCCCAACCCAAGGGAGATTTTTATATTTACTAACTAAATTGAAAGGAGCCGTTAATGTTTTAGAGATTGGCACACTTGGTGGGTATAGCAGTATTTGCTTAGCTCAAGCTCTCTCAAAAGAAGGGAAAGTGGTGACTTTAGAAATTAATGAAGACTATGCCTCTGTCGCTCTTCAAAATATACGACATGCAGGCTTAGAGGAAAAGATTGAAATTATCGTCGGTCATGCATTGGATACATTGCCAGACTTGAAAAAAAGGGGGCAATTTTTTGATGTCATTTTTATTGATGCAGATAAGCCCAATAATCCTGAATATTTAAAGTGGGCATTAAAGCTAGCGAATTCAGGTGCTGTTATTATTGCGGATAATGTAGTGAGGAATGGTGCTATCACAGATATAAATAATGTGGACGAAAGTGTTAGAGGCGTACAGCAATTTATAGATCTGCTAAAAGAGGAACCTCGTATTGAAGCAACAGCTATACAAACGGTTGGCGTCAAGGGCTATGATGGCTTTATCCTAGCCATAGTCAGCTAATATAGAAAAAATCCGCGTAGCCTGGAAAAACAGTTACGCGGATTAATTAAAAAAGATGTCTTATAAGCTCCCCATCTAAGCTCGTAAAACATCTTTTTCCTCTAAATTGCTTTTATAAGTAGACCCCTTTAGTACAATTGTGCTCATCTCTTTAGTAACGGGGGAACAGACCCCGTCACATTTTATTAGTAGGAAAGTTGAATATGTTTTTAGTAGATTTGCATTTACGCTAATTTTTCATAGCCTGGAAGTGTCAAGAATTCCGCGAATTCATCTTGCTCAATTAAGGATTTAAACAGTTCAGCGGCTTCTTCAAAGCGACCACTGTTATAGGCTTGTTCCCCAACAGCCTCTTTAATTTTTACAAGCTCTTCTTCCAGAATTTCAAGGACAAACGTTAAAGTAATTCCGCGCCCATCATCTAAAATACCTTTTGGATGTCGAATCCACTGCCACACTTGTGTACGAGAGATTTCTGCTGTCGCAGCATCCTCCATTAAATTGTTAATTGGTGCAGCACCATTACCACGAAGCCATGAAGCCATATATTGTACACCAACACTACAGTTAACACGAAGTCCCTCAAGAGTAATTGTGCCCTCAGGTACAGCTACTAAATCTTCCGCAGTAACTTCTACATCCTCACGCTTCTTATGAATTTGGTTGGGGGTCGTCATAATGGCATCAAATTGCTCCATTGCTGTTGCCACCATACCTGGATGCGCTACCCATGTACCATCATGCCCCTCTGTTGCTTCACGTCGCTTATCTTCAGCAACCTTTGCAAATGCCACCGCATTCGCTTCATCATCATTTTTAACAGGAATTTGGGCAGCCATCCCGCCCATTGCTGGTGCGTTCCGCTTATGACAAGTTTGAATACATAAAGATGTATAAGCCTTCATGAATGGAACGGTCATTGTAACTTGACCTCGGTCTGGTAAAATGACATCTGCTTGATTGCGAAGGCGTTTAATATAACTGAAAATATAATCCCAACGTCCACAATTCAGACCAGCTGAATGTTCACGTAGCTCATATAAAATTTCATCCATTTCAAATGCCGCCAAAATGGTTTCGATCAATACAGTAGCTTTTATAGTGCCCTGTGGAATGCCAATATAATCTTGGGCAAATACAAAGATATCATTCCATAGACGAGCCTCTAAATGGCTTTCAAGCTTCGGTAGATAAAAGTACGGCCCCGTTCCTTTTGCCAGTGCATTTTTTGCATTATGGAATAGATATAAACCAAAGTCGAAGAAACTTCCAGAAATCGGTTCATCATGAACAAGTACATGCTTTTCAAGCAGGTGTAAGCCTCTAGGACGAACTAGTAACACGGCTGTTTCAGCATTTAGTTTATACGTTTTTCCATTGGATGCTTGTGTAAACTCAATCGTCTTATTAATAGCATCACGCATATTAATTTGACCACCAATCATATTTTCCCATGTTGGAGAAGAAGCATCCTCAAAGCAAGCCATAAACATCTTTGCTCCAGAGTTTAACGCATTAATAACCATTTTACGGTCAACCGGCCCTGTAATTTCAACACGCCGATCCTGCAAATCTTGTGGAAGAGGTGCAATTGACCAATCACCTTCACGAATATGCTTTGTTTCAGGTAAGAAATCTAGTTTCTCTCCAGCATCTAGACGCTTTTGGCGTTTCTGACGAGCATTCAATAACTCTTTACGGCGAGCATCAAATTTCTCGTGCAGGGCAAGAACAAACTCAAGAGCTTCAGGCGTTAAAATTTCATTTGTATGCTCATTTTGTTCTCCAACAATTCTAAGCTTACCTGTCGTTGCTTGTTTCATTAGTTGTTTACCCACCTTTGCGATTTTAGTTTTGTCTTCCTCCGCTTTAGGAGGAGCGGAGGAGAATACTCTATGATTATGAATTTAGGAAAACACGAATTTTTTATACGAACTGTTCAGTTTCTGTCGATCCGGCCATTGCCGTTGTTGAAGAAGTACCACCTGAAATAACTTGAGAAATTTCATCAAAGTATCCAGTACCGACCTCACGTTGATGGCGTGTCGCTGTATAGCCTTTAGATTCCGAAGCAAACTCAGCTTGCTGTAGCTTAGAATATGCAGCCATACCATTATCTTTATAATCATTTGCCAACTCAAACATAGAGTGGTTTAATGCATGGAATCCTGCTAAAGTAACAAACTGGAATTTATAACCTATCTTACCAAGCTCACGCTGATACTCTGCAATTTCCTCTTCTGAAAGATTTGCTTTCCAGTTAAATGAAGGTGAACAGTTGTATGCAAGCATTTTACCTGGGAATTCTGCATGAATAGCTTCTGCAAATTCTCGAGCTTCCTCAAGAGATGGTTTAGAAGTTTCACACCAAATTAAATCAGCGTATGGTGCGTAAGCTAAGCCCCGAGCAATTGCTTGTTTGATGCCTGCCTTTGTACGGAAGAAACCTTCAGGAGTACGTTCACCAGTAATAAACTCTGCATCACGTGGGTCGATATCTGAAGTAACCATATCTGCAGCATCAGCATCTGTACGAGCAATTAGAATTGTATCAACACCCATAACGTCAGCTGCTAATCTCGCAGCTACCAAATTACGAACAGCATTTTGTGTTGGAAGTAAAACTTTACCGCCTAGATGACCACATTTCTTCTCTGAAGCTAACTGATCTTCAAGGTGAACACCAGCTGCCCCTGCTTCAACCATGCCTTTAACAAGCTCAAATACATTAAGAGGTCCTCCGAAACCTGCCTCTGCATCTGCTACAATTGGAGCAAACCAGTCAAATTGATCGACACGTCCTTCAGCATGATCAATTTGATCTGCGCGTTGAAGTGCTTGATTAATTCGTTTAACTACTGCTGGTACAGAATTGGCTGGGTATAGTGATTGATCTGGATACATTTGACCCGAAAGGTTTGCATCCGCAGCTACTTGCCAGCCTGATAGATAGATAGCTTTGAGTCCAGCTTTAACCTGCTGTACCGCCTGATTACCGGTTAATGCCCCCAATGCATTAATAAACGGCTCCTCATGTAATGAATTCCATAGTCGAGTAGCACCTTTTTTTGCCAAAGTTTGTTCAATTACTACAGTACCTTGTAATTTAATAACCTCTTCAGCCGAATATGTGCGTTCAATACCAGCCCAGCGTGGGTTTTCAGCCCATTGTTTCTCTAATGCTCCGATTCTTTCTTGACGAGTTGACATATTGAAATTCCACCTTCCCCTTTGTGTACAATATACTCTGTTAAAAAACTTTTAAATCACTGTTCCATAACAGGTTTATTTGTTGTAAATTAATATATAACAGAGTATTTGAATTTTCATTATTTTTTGATAAAAGACCGAATTTTCATGACAAAGCTATTCTTTTTTGCGACGAAATTTGGATGGTTATTTACAAACAAGGGGGATATTCACAATGAATAATGAGTTAAATTCTTGCACAAAAGATATTTCAGAACAATATATTTCAATGTTGAGCGATTGGATTCCTACTGATTCATCCATTGCAATTGCCGTTGATAATTCTTATATCTTTATTCAATCAGGGCATCCTAGTATCCATTTAGAAATGGGTCAACAAGTGTTACCTGGAAGTATTGCCGATCAAGTATTGCGTACACAGAAAAAAACAGAAACAATTTTAGATAATTTGTCATTCGATATACCCTTTTACGGTATCGGCTATCCGATACTCATTCAAGATGAACCAGCAGCTCTAGTAGTCATACTGCCATCTACTTTCTCTATTAAAAAGACAGAACCATTTGAGTTTATAACAGGAAAACAAGATGAAGAATGGAATCCTGTAGCCATTAATAAAGTATCGCATATCGAAAGTCTTCAAAAAAAGACATGGTTTTATGTAGAGCGCGAACAATTTAAAACGAATATCACCCTTAAAGAACTTCAAATAAGATTACCATCATACTTTATTCGTATTCATAGATCCTATATCGTAAATATTTATTTTATAAAAAAAATGGCGCGTGATTTGACATCAAACTTTATTATTACATTAGTGGATGGTAGTGAATTACCAGTGAGTCAATCATATATCAATAACTTGAGAAGTGCGCTTGAGTTTTAAATATATTAGCTGTCTTACTCAAGAGGGCAGCTTTGATTTTTCTGTTGAAAACGAAAAAAGACCAGAGAAAAAATTCTCTGGTCTTTCTATTGCCTAGCGACGTCCTACTCTCACAGGGGGAAGCCCCCAACTACCATCGGCGCTAAAGAGCTTAACTTCCGTGTTCGGTATGGGAACGGGTGTGACCTCTTTGCCATCATCACTAGACTATGGTCGACCTTCCATACACGGCGTATTGCTGTGTCTAGAAGCTCTCTTTTTTGAAAGAATTGTTCTTTCAAAACTGGATAAACAGTTCATTGAATGCTTCAAACTTTTTTTGGTTAAGTCCTCGATCGATTAGTATTCGTCAGCTCCATGTGTCACCACACTTCCACCTCGAACCTATCTACCTCATCGTCTTTGAGGGATCTTACTTACTTGCGTAATGGGAAATCTCATCTTGAGGGGGGCTTCATGCTTAGATGCTTTCAGCACTTATCCCGTCCACACATAGCTACCCAGCGATGCCTTTGGCAAGACAACTGGTACACCAGCGGTGTGTCCATCCCGGTCCTCTCGTACTAAGGACAGCTCCTCTCAAATTTCCTACGCCCACGACGGATAGGGACCGAACTGTCTCACGACGTTCTGAACCCAGCTCGCGTACCGCTTTAATGGGCGAACAGCCCAACCCTTGGGACCGACTACAGCCCCAGGATGCGATGAGCCGACATCGAGGTGCCAAACCTCCCCGTCGATGTGGACTCTTGGGGGAGATAAGCCTGTTATCCCCGGGGTAGCTTTTATCCGTTGAGCGATGGCCCTTCCATGCGGAACCACCGGATCACTAAGCCCGTCTTTCGACCCTGCTCGACTTGTAGGTCTCGCAGTCAAGCTCCCTTGTGCCTTTACACTCTACGAATGATTTCCAACCATTCTGAGGGAACCTTTGGGCGCCTCCGTTACCTTTTAGGAGGCGACCGCCCCAGTCAAACTGTCCGCCTGACACTGTCTCCTGCCCCGCTAAGGGGCATGGGTTAGAATTTCAATACAACCAGGGTAGTATCCCACCGACGCCTCCTTCGAAGCTGGCGCTCCGAGATCTCTGGCTCCTACCTATCCTGTACAAGTTGTACCAAAATTCAATATCAGGCTACAGTAAAGCTCCACGGGGTCTTTCCGTCCTGTCGCGGGTAACCTGCATCTTCACAGGTACTATAATTTCACCGAGTCTCTCGTTGAGACAGTGCCCAGATCGTTACGCCTTTCGTGCGGGTCGGAACTTACCCGACAAGGAATTTCGCTACCTTAGGACCGTTATAGTTACGGCCGCCGTTTACTGGGGCTTCAATTCGCAGCTTCGCTTGCGCTAACCACTCCTCTTAACCTTCCAGCACCGGGCAGGCGTCAGCCCCTATACGTCACCTTACGGTTTTGCAGAGACCTGTGTTTTTGCTAAACAGTCGCCTGGGCCTATTCACTGCGGCTCTCATGCGCTTGCACGCTCAAGAGCACCCCTTCTCCCGAAGTTACGGGGTCATTTTGCCGAGTTCCTTAACGAGAGTTCTCTCGCACACCTTAGGATTCTCTCCTCGACTACCTGTGTCGGTTTGCGGTACGGGCACCTCTCACCTCGATAGAGGCTTTTCTTGGCAGTGTGAAATCAGGAACTTCGTCCATACGGACTCGCCATCACAGCTCAACGTTACAGTGTGCGGATTTGCCTACACACACGCCTTACTGCTTGGACGCGCATAACCAACAGCGCGCTTACCCTATCCTACTGCGTCCCCCCATTTCTCAAACGGTGAGGA
>NZ_JBBPAS010000001.1:12500-115000 GCF_038009065.1 Lysinibacillus sp. FSL R7-0073 | reverse complement strand
TTATCCCCGGGGTAGCTTTTATCCGTTGAGCGATGGCCCTTCCATGCGGAACCACCGGATCACTAAGCCCGTCTTTCGACCCTGCTCGACTTGTAGGTCTCGCAGTCAAGCTCCCTTGTGCCTTTACACTCTACGAATGATTTCCAACCATTCTGAGGGAACCTTTGGGCGCCTCCGTTACCTTTTAGGAGGCGACCGCCCCAGTCAAACTGTCCGCCTGACACTGTCTCCTGCCCCGCTAAGGGGCATGGGTTAGAATTTCAATACAACCAGGGTAGTATCCCACCGACGCCTCCTTCGAAGCTGGCGCTCCGAGATCTCTGGCTCCTACCTATCCTGTACAAGTTGTACCAAAATTCAATATCAGGCTACAGTAAAGCTCCACGGGGTCTTTCCGTCCTGTCGCGGGTAACCTGCATCTTCACAGGTACTATAATTTCACCGAGTCTCTCGTTGAGACAGTGCCCAGATCGTTACGCCTTTCGTGCGGGTCGGAACTTACCCGACAAGGAATTTCGCTACCTTAGGACCGTTATAGTTACGGCCGCCGTTTACTGGGGCTTCAATTCGCAGCTTCGCTTGCGCTAACCACTCCTCTTAACCTTCCAGCACCGGGCAGGCGTCAGCCCCTATACGTCACCTTACGGTTTTGCAGAGACCTGTGTTTTTGCTAAACAGTCGCCTGGGCCTATTCACTGCGGCTCTCATGCGCTTGCACGCTCAAGAGCACCCCTTCTCCCGAAGTTACGGGGTCATTTTGCCGAGTTCCTTAACGAGAGTTCTCTCGCACACCTTAGGATTCTCTCCTCGACTACCTGTGTCGGTTTGCGGTACGGGCACCTCTCACCTCGATAGAGGCTTTTCTTGGCAGTGTGAAATCAGGAACTTCGTCCATACGGACTCGCCATCACAGCTCAACGTTACAGTGTGCGGATTTGCCTACACACACGCCTTACTGCTTGGACGCGCATAACCAACAGCGCGCTTACCCTATCCTACTGCGTCCCCCCATTTCTCAAACGGTGAGGAGGTGGTACAGGAATATCAACCTGTTGTCCATCGCCTACGCCTATCGGCCTCGGCTTAGGTCCCGACTAACCCTGAGCGGACGAGCCTTCCTCAGGAAACCTTAGTCATACGGTGGACGGGATTCTCACCCGTCTTTCGCTACTCATACCGGCATTCTCACTTCTAAGCGCTCCACCAGTCCTTCCGGTCTGACTTCAACGCACTTAGAACGCTCTCCTACCACTGACATCGTAGATGTCAATCCACAGCTTCGGTGAATCGTTTAGCCCCGATACATTTTCGGCGCAGCGTCACTCGACCAGTGAGCTATTACGCACTCTTTAAATGATGGCTGCTTCTAAGCCAACATCCTGGTTGTCTGTGCAACGCCACATCCTTTTCCACTTAACGATTACTTTGGGACCTTAGCTGGTGGTCTGGGCTGTTTCCCTTTTGACTACGGATCTTATCACTCGCAGTCTGACTCCCGTGTATAAATATCTGGCATTCGGAGTTTGTCTGAATTCGGTAAACCGGGATGGCCCCCTAGTCCAAACAGTGCTCTACCTCCAGTATTCTCATCACGAGGCTAGCCCTAAAGCTATTTCGGAGAGAACCAGCTATCTCCAAGTTCGATTGGAATTTCTCCGCTACCCACACCTCATCCCCGCACTTTTCAACGTGCGTGGGTTCGGGCCTCCAGTAAGTGTTACCTTACCTTCACCCTGGACATGGGTAGATCACCTGGTTTCGGGTCTACGACCACGTACTATTTCGCCCTATTCAGACTCGCTTTCGCTGCGGCTCCGCCTTCTAAAGCTTAACCTCGCACGTAATCGTAACTCGCCGGTTCATTCTACAAAAGGCACGCTATCACCCATTAACGGGCTCTAACTACTTGTAGGCACACGGTTTCAGGATCTCTTTCACTCCCCTTCCGGGGTGCTTTTCACCTTTCCCTCACGGTACTGGTTCACTATCGGTCACTAGGTAGTATTTAGCCTTGGGAGATGGTCCTCCCGGATTCCGACGGAATTTCACGTGTTCCGCCGTACTCAGGATCCACTCAGGAGAGAACGAACTTTCGACTACAGGGCTTTTACCTGCTCTGGCGGACCTTTCCAAGTCGCTTCATCTAACTCGCTCTTTTGTAACTCCGTATTGAGTGTCCTACAACCCCAAGAGGCAAGCCTCTTGGTTTGGGCTCTTCCCGTTTCGCTCGCCGCTACTCAGGGAATCGATTTTTCTTTCTCTTCCTCCAGGTACTTAGATGTTTCAGTTCCCTGGGTCTGCCTTCAAGACGCTATGTATTCACGTCAAGATACTACGCGATTAAACGTAGTGGGTTCCCCCATTCGGAAATCTCCGGATCAAAGCTCACTTACAGCTCCCCGAAGCATATCGGTGTTAGTGCCGTCCTTCTTCGGCTCCTAGTGCCAAGGCATTCGCCGTGCGCCCTTAATAACTTAACCAAGTTATTAAGCCTATAAAAAAACTTAAAAAAATAAATGTGTTTGTTACAATTTCAATGTCGTTTTATCCAGTTTTCAAAGAACAAGTTTTGAAGTATTTCATTCAGAAAGAATGAACCTTCAAAACTGAACGCAAAACGTAATCTTACAAACCCAAGGTTTGTATTCCGAAAATATCCTTAGAAAGGAGGTGATCCAGCCGCACCTTCCGATACGGCTACCTTGTTACGACTTCACCCCAATCATCTATCCCACCTTCGGCGGCTGGCTCCAAAAGGTTACCTCACCGACTTCGGGTGTTACAAACTCTCGTGGTGTGACGGGCGGTGTGTACAAGGCCCGGGAACGTATTCACCGCGGCATGCTGATCCGCGATTACTAGCGATTCCGGCTTCATGTAGGCGAGTTGCAGCCTACAATCCGAACTGAGAACGACTTTATCGGATTAGCTCCCTCTCGCGAGTTGGCAACCGTTTGTATCGTCCATTGTAGCACGTGTGTAGCCCAGGTCATAAGGGGCATGATGATTTGACGTCATCCCCACCTTCCTCCGGTTTGTCACCGGCAGTCACCTTAGAGTGCCCAACTAAATGATGGCAACTAAGATCAAGGGTTGCGCTCGTTGCGGGACTTAACCCAACATCTCACGACACGAGCTGACGACAACCATGCACCACCTGTCACCGTTGCCCCCGAAGGGGAAACCATATCTCTACAGTGGTCAACGGGATGTCAAGACCTGGTAAGGTTCTTCGCGTTGCTTCGAATTAAACCACATGCTCCACCGCTTGTGCGGGCCCCCGTCAATTCCTTTGAGTTTCAGTCTTGCGACCGTACTCCCCAGGCGGAGTGCTTAATGCGTTAGCTGCAGCACTAAGGGGCGGAAACCCCCTAACACTTAGCACTCATCGTTTACGGCGTGGACTACCAGGGTATCTAATCCTGTTTGCTCCCCACGCTTTCGCGCCTCAGTGTCAGTTACAGACCAGATAGTCGCCTTCGCCACTGGTGTTCCTCCAAATCTCTACGCATTTCACCGCTACACTTGGAATTCCACTATCCTCTTCTGCACTCAAGTCTCCCAGTTTCCAATGACCCTCCACGGTTGAGCCGTGGGCTTTCACATCAGACTTAAGAAACCACCTGCGCGCGCTTTACGCCCAATAATTCCGGACAACGCTTGCCACCTACGTATTACCGCGGCTGCTGGCACGTAGTTAGCCGTGGCTTTCTAATAAGGTACCGTCAAGGTACAGCCAGTTACTACTGTACTTGTTCTTCCCTTACAACAGAGTTTTACGAACCGAAATCCTTCTTCACTCACGCGGCGTTGCTCCATCAGGCTTTCGCCCATTGTGGAAGATTCCCTACTGCTGCCTCCCGTAGGAGTCTGGGCCGTGTCTCAGTCCCAGTGTGGCCGATCACCCTCTCAGGTCGGCTACGCATCGTCGCCTTGGTGAGCCGTTACCTCACCAACTAGCTAATGCGCCGCGGGCCCATCCTATAGCGACAGCCGAAACCGTCTTTCAGTGTTTCACCATGAGGTGAAACAGATTATTCGGTATTAGCCCCGGTTTCCCGGAGTTATCCCAAACTATAAGGTAGGTTGCCCACGTGTTACTCACCCGTCCGCCGCTAACGTCAAAGGAGCAAGCTCCTTCTCTGTTCGCTCGACTTGCATGTATTAGGCACGCCGCCAGCGTTCGTCCTGAGCCAGGATCAAACTCTCCATAAAAGAAATTTGATTAGCTCAAATTGTTTTGCTGGCATCGATTTTGATGTCCAAAATTTTGTTTCGTTCACTAGCAAGCTAGCTACTAAAAACTTTATTGATTACGTTTTGCTTGTTCAGTTTTCAAAGTTCATTTCGTCACTAAGTTTTTGATAGCAACTCTTAAATTATAATGCACTCAGTTATCATTGTCAACAACTTTTTTCGAAAAAGTTTTTTCTTTTACAAGAGACAACTTTTAAATCTTATCACAACCACATTTCAGTGTCAATAACTTTTTTCGTTTATTGAATCTTTATGATGGTGTTGTTCTTACGTCGTTTTAACGACAAGTAATAATTTATCATGTTTGTAGGTACTTCGCAAGTGTTTTTTTCACAGAAAACGATACTATTGAAAAAACATACATTAGTAAGCTATTTTATACACTTATGAGAAGATAGATTTTATATCATTCTCTGTTCTAACTTAAATGATTTGTTTTACTATACATTGCTTTCTTTTAAAACTCAAAAACTAAAACATATAAGCAGGAGTTAAAGCATCTGCTTCATTTTCTCCTGCTTACTCAACTAAAAAACCTCATCGTTTGTCATTCAAGCTTCGCGCTACTACTTTAAGCCATCATCTTGTGGATCAACTATATTTAAGCACCACAGGAAATTATCCCACGCGGAATACCAGCCACTGAAAATTTCAGAAGAATCATCCCAGCGAACATCGAACTTCTTATGTCCGTCAATCTCTACTAAATGTAAAGTAAGATTCTCGTCTTTTTTGGCAACTACTAATTTCATTCCATGCTCAAGTTCTTCTTCTGTAAATGGAACATCCGATACAGAACGTAATTGAGCCTGTTCAAATACTTGTTTGTTAATAATTTTGTAATTCATTATATGCCCCCAATAAAAGTACTTCTTTTTTATCTACTGTCATTTATAAAACATAGAACTATAAAAGTATAACCTAAATATAATCCACGTTTAAACAACTTAATTTTTTTAATACAAAAAAGAGGAGAATTGCCTTATCCAGCAAATTCTCCTCTTCATTCAATCTATTCTTATCTTACTGCTAGAAAAGATGCTACGACTATTTTGTAATATGACGCATTGTCGGGAATAATAATACATCACGAATGGAAGGTGAGTTTGTTAATAGCATGATTAATCGGTCAATACCGATACCTAGCCCACCAGTTGGAGGCATACCATATTCCAAAGCTTCAATGAAATCATTGTCCATTTCATGCGCTTCATCATTACCAGCTGCTTTCTCTGCTAATTGTGCTTCAAAGCGCTGACGTTGATCGATTGGGTCATTTAATTCTGTGAAGGCATTCGCATGCTCACGACGAACAATAAATAGCTCAAAGCGATCTGTGAAACGCTCGTCCTCTGGATTTTTCTTTGCAAGAGGCGAGATTTCCACTGGGTGTCCATATACAAATGTAGGTTGTACAAGTGTCTCTTCTATTTTTTGCTCAAAGAATTCATTGATAATATGACCTACTTCATGAACATTTTTCACTTCTACTCCATGTTCTTTAGCAAGAGCCTGAGCTTGCTCTTTTGTCATCGGCTGCCAGAAGTCTACACCTGTTGCTTCTTTTACGGCATCAACCATGTGAACTCGTTTCCAGCCCACTGCAAGATTAATTTCATCTTCTCCATATTGAACTGTAGTCGTTCCAAGAACTTCTTGAGCAACGTGAGCTATAAGGTTTTCCGTTAGAGACATGATATCTTGATAGTCAGCGTATGCTTCATAGAGCTCAATCATTGTAAATTCAGGGTTATGTCGTGTAGAGATCCCTTCGTTTCGGAATACACGCCCAATCTCATAAACCTTTTCTAAACCACCCACAATTAAGCGTTTTAAATGCAATTCGATTGCGATTCGCATATATAATTCCATATCAAGTGCATTATGATGAGTAATAAATGGACGAGCAGCCGCACCACCAGCAATTGTATGAAGCATTGGTGTTTCTACTTCTAAATATCCAGAGTTATCAAGATAGTTGCGGATAGCACGGATAATTTTAGAACGTGCTATAAATGTTAATTTGCTTTCTTCATTCGTCATAAGATCTAAGTAGCGTTGACGATATCGTTGCTCAACATCCTGTAAACCATGGAATTTCTCTGGCATAGGACGTAGCGCTTTTGTAAGGAATGTGAATTCCTCTGCCTTTACTGAAAGCTCGCCAACCTGTGTGCGGAATACATTTCCTCGGATACCTACGATATCTCCCAAATCAGCTTGTTTAAATAATTCATACGCTTCTTCACCTACATGGTCTTGACGAACGTAGATTTGAATTTGGCCACCCAAATCTTGAATATGTGCAAAGCCAGCTTTTCCTTTACCGCGCTTCGTCATTATACGACCCGCAATAGTAACCTCTTGCAGATTTTCTTCTAGTTGCTCTTTTGTTTGATCTGCAAATTGTTCCTTTACTTCTGTTGACAAATGCGTACGCTCAAAACGGCTACCAAATGGATCTTGTCCGTTCTCTAATATAGTCGTCATTTTTTGGCGTCTCACCAAAAGCTGGTCATTTAATTCTTCTATGTTTGACACTTGTTTCACTCCTTAAATAAATAGCGTTTACGTCCATAATATTTCTATTGTACACAATTTTAATGCTGTAATCATCTGTTTCAGTTTATTTTCAATACAAGATAAGATAATTAATAATTCTAAAAATTAAAGCCTGCAAAAAAAAGCGTCTCTGGCAAAACTTGAGACGCTCACAGTATCTTTATCTTAAATAATTTATTCTTTTGCTTCAGGGACCAGGAGATTGGGATCGGATTCTTCATACTCTTGAACAAGGCCATTTAATAACACGCGCAGCTCTGCTGCCGTTTCTGTTTGGTTAATAGCGTTACGTGCTTTACCATTTCCTCTAATTCCCTTCAAATACCACGATGCATGCTTACGCATTTCACGAACCGCTATACCTTCTCCTTTTAATTGGAGCAGACGTTCAAAGTGAAGTAGACAGACGTCCATTTTTTCACGTACACTCGGTTCTTCCTTTAATTCACCAGTTTCTAGGTATTGAACTGTACGATAAATCATCCATGGGTTACCCAAAGCGGCACGACCAATCATCACTGCATCTACACCTGTAATTTCTAGCATACGTTTAGCGTCCTGCGGCGTTTCAACATCACCGTTACCAAGAACAGGGATTTTCACGTTCTCCTTTACCTGACGAATGATATCCCAATTCGCCTTCCCTTCGTACATTTGTACACGTGTACGACCATGAACTGCTACCGCTGATGCACCAGCACGTTCAACAGCCTGGGCATTTTCAATGGCGAAGATATGCTCATCATCCCAACCAATTCGCATTTTTACGCTAATTGGCTTTTTCACTGCATCCACCACAGCGGCTACCATTTCATACACTTTATTAGGATCTAAAAGCAAGCGAGCTCCCGCTTCACATTTAATGATTTTATTAACAGGGCACCCCATATTGATATCAATAATATCAGCGGTTGTATTTTGATCTACATACTTAGCTGCCTCTACTAATGTTTCTTTATCTCCACCAAAAATTTGTAATGACAAAGGATTTTCACGTTCATCAATATAAAGCATACCTAATGTTTTTTCGTTTTTTTGAACAATGCCCTTATCACTAATCATTTCAGCATATACAAGCCCTGCTCCGAACTCCTTAACGGTTAATCGGAAAGCAGAATTACAAATCCCTGCCATTGGAGCTAATACAACACGGTTGTCCATGACAATATCGCCAATTTGAAAGGGCTTCTCTGTTGTTTGACTCAACGTTGTCTTCCTCCTATATAGGCATGTACCTATCTATCCTTAATTTAAAATTATATAAAGCGCCAACCTAACTCACTATAAGAGGTTCGTTAGTCGGCTGCCACAAGCTTATACCTTCACTCTCACAGTCCATCTGTTGAAATAAATGATGTGCTTGTTGTAGCTGATCGCCGAAAGGTGCTGGAGTAATCTCTACCAGTGGCACTAAGACGAAAGCTCGCTCATACATTCTTGGATGAGGAACAAGTAGGTTCTCTGTTTCAATATTTTCGTGATTGTAAAGTAAAATGTCAAGGTCGATGATTCGTGGACCCCAACGAAATTCTCGCACACGCCCTAATTCTTGTTCAATCGATTGGCAAATCTTCAGCATTTCAGTAGATGATACATCGGTTTTGAGATGAACAGCCATATTCAAAAAATCTGCCTGATCTGTATAGCCTACTGCTACCGTTTCATAAACAGACGAAACACGAACAACCTCAATGTTCTCCTTCTCTCTTAAGAGAGCAACAGCTTGTTGAAGGTTTTCATATCTCTCACCCATATTTGTACCTATTGATAAATAGACATCTTTCATTAAAAATCACCTCTCGTTACTTCAACAGATACTTCTTTGTAATAGCCATGAATTGGTGGGTCTGGCTTGATCAGCTCTACACGAACGCCCTTTATTTTTTCAGGGTATGTTGTTAAAATCACGTTTGCTATTTTCACAGCAAGTGCCTCAATAAGTTTAAAAGGTTCTCCTTCTACAATATCACGACACAAAGCATAGACCTCTGCATAATTTACTGTATAAGTGAGGTCATCCGTTTCTCCAGCCTTTGTCATATCTACAGCCAACGAAACATTTGCTCGAAAACGTTGACCAAGAGTTGTTTCTGCCGCTAATACCCCATGGTAACCATAAAACTGCATATCCTTTAAATGAATATAATCCATTATGCCTCCTCCTTATACAGTCGTTTCCCTACTAGCACATCAGCCATATGCGCTGCACGTGCCATTTCCTTTACATCATGAACGCGTATCATATGACAACCCTTTTCAATTCCATAAACTACCGTTGCTCCCGTACCTTCAAGACGTTCATCAACTGGTAGCTTCAAGACATTGCCGATCATGGATTTACGTGATGTTGCTAAAAGGACAGGATAGCCCAGCTCCACTAAATCCTTTAAGTGTTGCATCATGGCTATATTATGCTCAGTGTTTTTAGCAAAGCCAATACCAGGATCTAGGATAATATGACGATCAGGAACCCCTGCTTGATGTGCGATAGCAATACTTTCATCTAAATCTGCCTTCGCCGTTGACCAAAAATCAACACCATACTCCATATTTTCACGATTGTGCATTAAAATTATTGGAACATGTAAATCAGCTGCAACCTGTGCAATTTCCGGTTCAGCTTTTGCTCCCCAAATATCATTTATCACATGCGCCCCCGCCTCAATGGCAGCTCGTGCTACATTTGCTTTATACGTATCAACCGATATAATGGCATCTACTTCTTTCAATAAAGCTTGAATAACAGGTACAATACGTGCGATTTCATCTTCATCTGAAATACGCTCGTAACCAGGACGTGTAGATTCTCCGCCAACGTCGATTATTTTAGCTCCATCGGCCACCATTTTTTTCGCTTGAGCTACCGCAGCTTCGACACTGTTGAACTTTCCTCCATCAGAAAAGGAGTCTGGTGTAACGTTTAAAATACCCATTACAAACGTTTCTTTTGTAAAGTCTAATGTAATACCATTAATCGTTAATGGCTTCATATATTTATCTAGCATACAAACGCTCCCTCTATCGTTGCTCCACTTCTTGAGCAAATGCATCATGTAAACGCGTATATACAGGTCCTTTATTACCCAATAATTGCTGGTTCTCTATATGAATAATCGGTACAAGCTCCTGCACAGAATTGGTAATAAAGCATTCCGTACTTTGTCGTAAATCTTCCTTCGTATAAAAGCCTTCTCTTACTTCAAGACCAAGAGCATCAGCTTTCTTTATAACCCAAGCTCGAACAATACCAGGTAGTATGCCTGTTTCCAAGGAAGGCGTATATAGTATATCATTTTTTACCCAAAAAACATTTGAGGTCACACCTTCTGCAACATAGCCCGCTTCCGTTAAAAAGAAACCTTCCTGCTGTGCCAATGACGGCAGCTCGAAACGACCAAGCACATTGTTGCCATAATGATGTGATTTGACACGCACCCCTCGTTCAGGTGAATTACGTGGTGTAGTAAGCCACTGAGCTGTCTTTTCAGTTCCACGAGGTGTATCCAGTAATTCTTTACGAAAGATAATGACATTGGGTTGAGTGTATTCTGTTGGCTGCAAACCAATATTATGTTCACCTGCTGAAACATTAAGACGGAAATAGCCATCCTGACCACCAGCTTGCTGATTTAATTGTTGCACAACCTCAAATAATACACTTTCAGGATAGGGTAAATGAATGCGATATTGGGATAAAGCCTGCTGTAATCTTTCCATATGTGCATCCCATTCAAATATCTGCCCTTCATATGTTCGGAACGTTTCAAAGAAGCCCAAACCATATAAAAAACCATGGTCAAAAGGGGAAATTCGCAAATCCTCGGCTGCCATATAGCTTCCATTCATCCAGCACTGCATCTATTTAACTCCTTCTACGTACATTTCTATATATTGACGAAGGAGTTGTTTACCTCGCTCAGTCATAATAGATTCTGGGTGATATTGTACACCCTCTATTGGATAATCCTTGTGACGAAGCCCCATAATTTCTCCCTCTTCTGTCCAAGCGGTTACTTCTAGACACGTCGGTAGCGTCTCTTTTTCTACAATGAGAGAATGATAGCGAGTAGCTTGAAATGGGTTTGGCATAGCTTTATGTAAACCAACTTCAGCATGTAATACAGGGGATGTCTTCCCATGCATAAGGCGCTCAGCCCGTATTACCTGACCACCGAACACTTGCGCAATAGCCTGATGTCCAAGACAAACACCTAAAATTGGAATATTTCCCGCGAAATATCGGATAATATTCAGACTTTCACCCGCCTCATTTGGACTACACGGCCCCGGTGAAATAACTATCATATCAGGTGCAAGTTGCTCTATGTCCTCTATTGTTAATACATCATTTCGTTTTACTATTACCTCGTGACCAAATTCACCCAAATATTGTACGATGTTATAAATAAATGAATCATAGTTATCAATCATTAAAATCATTTTGCTCGCTCCTCCGCCATTGCCTTTGCCTGCCACATGGCCTTCGCCTTATTTAAAGATTCCTGATATTCTCTTTCTGGAACAGAATCAATGACAATACCTGCTCCTGCCTGAATATGTGCGACCCCATCTTTTATAAATGCTGTCCGAATCACAATATTAAACTCCATGTCCCCGGTATAGCCGAGCCAGCCAATAGAACCCGTGTATAAACCACGTCTTACAGGCTCTAATTCTTCAATAATCTCCATTGTGCGTATCTTTGGTGCACCAGTAATAGTACCGCCTGGGAACATTGCACGGATAACATCAGCATTTGACTTGTCTTCAGCTATTTCTCCCCGAACATTCGATACAATGTGCATAACATGCGAATAGCGTTCAATGACCATAAATTCATCCACTTCTACTGTTCCATAGGTTGATACACGCCCTAAATCATTACGCTCTAAATCTACTAACATCACATGCTCTGCGCGTTCTTTATCATTGTCAATTAATTCTTGAGCTAATGCTAAATCTTCCTCTTCAGAATTTCCTCTTGGACGAGTTCCCGCAATTGGTCTTGTCGATAACTCTTGTCCTTGGCGTTTAACTAAAAGCTCAGGTGATCCAGAAACAACCGCAAAATCAGGGGCTTCCATATAAGCCATGTAAGGTGATGGATTAAAGGCTCTTAATGCCTCATATACATCCATCGCTGTCGCATTTAAGTTTTTAGATTGACGAACTGATAAATTCACCTGAAACACATCACCTTGTGCGATATAGGTTTGAATTTTCTGCACCGCCGCCTCAAAGTCAGTCCCTGCGAATGACACAAGCAATTCACTCTCGTCATTGACTACTTCTATAGCATTGGTCTTTTCAAATTTACGCGTAGCTAGTCCATCCTGGGCTGCTACTTGCCAATTTGTAGCCCACTCTTCTAAGTCAACAACACAATCTTCTAGCTTCATTAACGTGACAGTATTGTTTTTCACATCATGTACTGCCCAGCTATCAAACAAATAAAAATAAATATCTGGTACTTGTAGATCATCCTTAGCTGTATTGGGAAGCACTTCAATATTACGCGCATAATCATATGTCACAAATCCAATAGCCCCCCCCTGAAAAACTGGAAGTTCCGCATTATAGGAAACCTGATATTCCCCCACGAGCTCTTCCAATAATGCAAGAGATTCACCTGGTAAAACTTGGTTTATACCATTTCTCCAATTTACTAAAAGTCCGTCCTCTACTGATTGTGCAGTTGCTAATGGATTCCAAGCAGCTATTGTAAAATGACCACCACGTCCACTTTCTAGAAAGACATGCGAATCTTGTGTCTCAGTTTGCTTTTTATAGCTATAAAAAAATGAATCTGCATCCATCTGTACTGTTTTCGTCAAAATTGTCTTCAAATTAGCTTTCCCCTTTTAAATCATTTGATGTGATTCCATCTTAACTTGAATATTACATAGATGCGAATATTTTTATAAGGCTCTATGAAATTCTAAGCACACTAAAAAAGACCCCTTATCATGAAGGAGTCTTTTTTCTATTAACTTATATTAGTCTTCAAATTGATAGAGAGGTGTTGATAGGTAACGTTCACCATTCGAAGGCACAATAGCAAGGACATTTGAACCCTTACCTAAACGTTTTGCAGCTTCAATTGCAGCATAAATCGCAGCGCCTGACGAAATACCACATAAAATACCTTCTTCACGCGCTACTTTACGAGCTACTTCAAAAGCTACCTCGTTTTCAACAGGGAATACAGACGAATAAATCTCTGTATCTAAAACTGTCGGCACAAACCCTGCTCCAATCCCTTGAATTTTATGTGGGCCAGGTTGACCACCAGAAAGAACAGGTGAATCTTTTGGCTCTACAGCGATAATTTCAACATTTGGATACTTTTCTTTCAATACGGCACCTGCACCTGTAATAGTACCACCAGTACCAACTCCAGCTACAAATGCATCTAGTGTTAAGCCATCAAATGCTTCAACAATTTCAGGACCTGTAGTTAGACGGTGAATAACAGCATTCGCTGGGTTCGTGAATTGTTGTGGTAGGAAATAGCCATGCTCTGCAGATAATTCTTCTGCTTTAGCAATAGCACCTTTCATACCCGCTGGTCCAGGAGTCAATACAAGCTCCGCACCATAAGCACGAAGTAAGTTTCGTCGCTCTAAACTCATTGTTTCTGGCATAACTAAGATTGCTTTATAGCCTTTAGCAGCAGCAATCATCGCAAGACCAATACCTGTATTACCAGATGTCGGCTCAATAATCGTACCACCTGGTTGTAACGTTCCATCTTTTTCTGCCGCTTCAATCATGGCTAACGCTAAACGGTCTTTCACTGAGCTTCCTGGATTAAAATATTCTAGTTTTACATAAACAGTACCTTCATTTTCACTTGTTGCATGATTTAATTTAACGATTGGTGTTTTACCAACTAATTCAGCTATCGAGTTCGCTAATCTACTCATTTAATAATCCACTCCCAATCCCTACTAATTTTATAGGTTTTACTTATTTTGTATTTTATCAATTTTTCCATTCGATTGTCAATAAATAAAACTTGTATTTTCAGAATATTTATCTACTGTCAAAAATGGATAGCGCATTTACTAGTCAATCAAACATCGCACAAAGATAAAAAGAATCTGCACCATTTGTCGGGTAGGTCAATTCTGATGACATCATATGTCTGCAAGTTTTTTTAGACTCATGCTACCCGCAAAGAACTTGCAGATTCTTTCATTTATTATTTTTCTTTTTTAGATTCTCCATAATACCATGTAGCATTAAATTCAGACCAAAACGCTTCAGGTGTAACAGATTGTGGCAACTGCTCTAAAGCCAATTCACGCTCGATATATTCTTTCACATCGTCATATGTAAAGGATTGTCCCTCTAAAACCTCTTGCACCTGAACAATGCCATAATGACCATTATCTAACTTAAAAGCTTTACTTACCTCATTTGCCTTTGTAGACTTTACAGCATTAATAATGGCAGGATCCATGTTTTCCTGATTTTCCGTCAGGAAACCAACATCTCCCCCTAAACTCGCCGAAGCACTATCTAAAGAAATCTCACGGGCTAGCACTGAAAAATCAGAGCCATTTTTTAATTCACCCAGCGCCTCATCAGCAGCTTTCTTGGCATCAACCTCAATAAAATTAGTACGATAGCTTGTTTTTGTATTGTATAGTCCCTGATTTTCCTCATAGTACTTTTCAATACTCTCTTCACTTATCACCACATCTTTTGTGAGTACCTTATCTAAAATAAGTTGTGAACGAATTTTTTGGCGTAGTTGCTCCGCTGAGAGATTTTGCATCGCTGTATCAAATTTATCTTGAGCAGAACGCATTAAGGCTAATTCGAGATCAATTTCTTGATCAGTAACTTTAATTTTATATGTCTTTGCTGCCTTTTCCATTACAGATTCATTGACTAAATTTTGTAGTGTTTCTTTACCATATCGCTCTTCCATAGCAATCATCCACTCTTGTCGCGTGATAACATCCCCGTCAATGGCAGCGACTTGTTCATCGCTACCAATTTCCTGACTTTTATTTGGGATGGCCCATGCAATGAACCATAAAATATTACCTAATAACAATACCGCAATGACAGCCAGTGCTGGTTTTGTTTTTAACCGGCGCTGTAATAAAGGGGGGTGGTTTGGTGTTGTAGTAGCAGATGGTCGTCTATTACGATTTGAGCTCATCAATAAACCCTTCTAACTCTTCTTTTGAAAAATGATAAGTCTCTAAGCAGAAATGACATTGTGCATCTGCACTGCCGTCCTCTTCAATCATTTCTTTAATTTCAGCTATTCCTAGACCTAAAATTGCTGCACCAAACCGCTCTTTTGAACATTGACATTTAAATTCAACTGGCATGGAATCTAAAATTTGTAGATGTCCATTTCCTAATACAGCTTCTAATATTTGCTCAGGTGTAAAACCTTTTTCAATCATTTTTGAAACTGGCTCTATTGTAGCAAGATGCTGTTCGATTTCATTGATTGTTTCTTCATCACAGCCTGGCATTAATTGCAGAATAAATCCTCCTGCAGCAAGAATTGTGTTGTCCGGATTAACTAATACACCTAAACCAACTGATGAAGGTACTTGCTCAGATGTAGCGAAATAATAAGTAAAATCTTCAGCAATTTCACCTGAAACAATGGGTGTTTGGCCCGAAAACATATCTCGCAAACCAAGATCCTTAACGATTGTTAGAGCTCCTTCTGTTCCAACTCCTGCTCGCACATCCAACTTACCTTGCTCGTTTAAGTCGAAATGAACATGAGGATTCGTGACAAATCCACGTACTTCACCATGTGCATTACTATCGATTACCATTGGACCAATCGGACCATTACCCTCAATCTTGATTGTAATCTTCTCTTCACCTTTTAACATAGCACCCATCATTACAGCCGCTGTCATAGAGCGCCCTAGAGCAGCAGATACAACTGGCCATGTATCGTGACGACGTTGTGCTTCTCCAACTGTGGCTGTTGTACGGGCTGCAAATACACGAACCTGTCCATTAAATCCTAAACCTCTAACTAAATAATCCTTCATAAATGAAATGTCCCTCATTTCTTATTGGTTACGTTTATACAGTTTATATAAACCCTTTAACGTTAAAAACGGATCCACAACATCAATAATTTGCGTTTCCCCTGCAATTAGATTTGCTAATCCACCTGTAGCAATTACTAATGGCTCCTCTTTACTTTGTCCCTTCATCCGATTAACAATGCCTTCAACTTGTCCTACGAAGCCATAAAAAATTCCGGCCTGCATGGCGGAAACGGTTGTTTTTCCTACAATATGTGTAGGTCTTAATATTTCAATACGCGGCAATCTAGCAGCCTGAGTATAAAGCGCCTCTGTCGAAATGGTTATACCTGGCGCAATCGCACCACCCATGTAGTCGCCTTTTTCATTTAAATAACAATAAGTTGTTGCTGTACCAAAATCAACAATAATACAAGGTGATTTATATAAGTCTAAAGCTGCTATAGCATTAACAATACGGTCAGAACCAACCTCTCGAGGATTTTCGTATTTAATATTCAAGCCCGTTTTGACACCTGGACCCACTATTAGAGGTTTTTTTCGAAAATACTTTTGACACATTGCCTCTAAAGAATACATAATTGGTGGCACAACTGAGGATATAATAATGCCCGTAATTTGTTCAAATGAAATGCCTGCATGATTAAAAAATGAAAGAACTTGCATAGCATATTCATCTTCTGTTTTATAAAGGTCTGTCACCATACGCCAATGGAAGGCTAATTGTTCGTTGTCATCATAAACACCTAACACTATATTAGAATTCCCTGCATCTAAAACTAAAATCATGGTTGACACCCCCATTTCATTATTGTAACTTTCGTCAACCTACTGTTACAACTTACATTATCCATCAAACTAGAAGTTAAAACACTTTAGAAAATGATACCATACTTTTTATACTAGGAAATAGTATTCCAACCTTCTAAAAAAAAGAGCATCCTAAACTAGGACGCTCCTTAAAAAAATTATTTGAAATTAAATTTTTCCGGATCTGGACCACAGCGTAGACCGTCATTTAAAGCATCCAGTTGATTCATTTCACCATCTGTTAATGTAAAGTCAAAAACATCAAGATTTTCAACCATACGAGCGGCTGTCATCGTTTTTGGGATAGTTACAACGTTGTGCTGTACATCGTAGCGTAATACGATTTGAGCAGGCGTTTTGCCATACTTAGATGCTAAATCTTGAATCAATGCTTCCTCCAATAAGGCGCCGTTCATTAAAGGAGACCAAGCCTCTACTTGGATGTCCTTGTCTGTACAATAAGCACGTACTTCCTCTTGCGTTAAATGTGGATGGAATTCGATTTGATTAATAACAGGAATAACCGTAGTTTCTTTCAAAAGTTTTTCTAAATGATGTACATGGAAGTTACTAACACCAATTGAACGCACTCGGCCATCTTGATAAATCTTTTCCAGTGCCTTATAGATATCTAAATAATTTGTGTCAATGCCTGGCCAATGTACTAAATATAGATCCAAATAGTCTAATCCTATTTTCTCTAAACTGCTATCATAAGCGGCAAGTGTTTCTTCATAGGAAAGTCCATCGTTCCAAACTTTAGATGTTATAAATAGTTCTTCACGCGTAACCAAACCTTCTTCTATGGCTGCTCGTATCCCTCGTCCAACACTTTCTTCATTACGATATACTTGTGCCGTATCGATGCTTCGATAACCTTTCGCAATAGCCGTTTTTACGGCTTCAGCTAGATCCTCTCCTTCTGGAACACGAAATACACCGTAACCAACCAAAGGCATTTTAAGTCCATTATTTAACGTTACAGTTCCCATGCGAAAACACTCCTATCCATTTGTCTTTACAAATACATCTTGTCTCCGCCATTTGTGCAGAGTCATATGTAGCTGTCTTCCACTAATATCCTAATGCTTTTTCATAATAAAAGGCAAAGAAAAAGACTGTTTACTCATTTTACAGTAAACAGTCTTTCCAAATTATTCACGTTTTTCATCGATACCCTTAGGTATATCATTTGATTCCTTGCCTTCTTTTGCAAGGTCTAATGTTGTTGGGTTTGACTCTTTACTTAAAAGCTCTTTTTCAACAACTGGCTCACCAATCGTATCTAACGTTGGCTTCGTTTCCACTTTCGGAGTGTTATTCCCCTCAATTTTTTCGACAGCCTCTGGTGCTGGTAAAACACCATGATCACGTAAATGCTCGATTTCCTGCGCATTTAATGTTTCTTTCTCCATTAAAGTGCTAGCAATTAAATCAAGTAACTCACGTTTCTCTGTTAGGATACGTTTTGTACGCTCATATTGCGTATCAATAATTTTTTGCATTTCTTTATCAATTTCATAAGCTATTGAATCAGAGTAATTTTGGTCAGAATTAAAGTCGCGGCCAAGGAATACATTTCCACCCTGACTTGAACCGAATTGCATTGCACCAAGATTTTCACTCATTCCATATTCAGTAACCATAGCTCGAGCGATACTTGTAACCTTTTGGAAGTCGTTATGTGCCCCCGTAGAGACTTCACCAAGAACGATTTCTTCAGCTACGCGACCACCAAGCAGTCCTGCAATGCGGTCTAAAAGCTCTTGTCTTGTTGTAAAGAAACGTTCTTCCTTCGGTAACATAATAGCATATCCACCCGCTTGACCGCGTGGGACAATTGTTACTTTGTGAACTGTATCCGCTTCATCAAGCTCTAGACCAACAACTACGTGACCAGCCTCATGGAAGGATACAAGTTTTTTCTCTTTGGCTGAATATACTCGGCTCGCTTTAGCTGGACCAGCGATTACACGGTCAGATGCTTCATCGATATCTGTCATATTGATGGTACGTTTACTTTTACGAGCTGCTACAAGTGCGGCTTCGTTTAGTAAGTTTTCTAAATCTGCACCTGAGAAACCTGGCGTACGTTGTGCAACTGCTGCTAAATCAACTGTATCTGCTAAAGGCTTGTTACGTGCATGTACCTTAAGAATCGCCTCACGTCCTTTTACATCAGGATGTCCTACTGTAATTTGACGGTCAAAACGACCTGGACGTAATAACGCTTTATCTAAAATATCTGGTCTGTTTGTTGCAGCGATAATAATAATACCCTCGTTTGCCCCGAAACCATCCATTTCAACTAACAACTGGTTCAATGTTTGTTCACGCTCGTCATGACCCCCGCCTAGACCAGCGCCACGTTGACGACCAACTGCATCAATCTCATCTATAAAGATAATACAAGGTGCGTTTTTCTTCGCATTTTCGAATAGATCTCGAACACGTGATGCACCGACACCGACAAACATTTCTACGAAGTCAGAACCTGAAATTGAGAAGAAAGGAACGCCTGCTTCGCCTGCCACCGCACGTGCAAGTAATGTTTTACCTGTACCTGGAGGACCTACAAGTAAGATACCTTTTGGAATACGTGCACCAATCTCTGTGAATTTACGATGGTCTTTTAAGAAGTCTACAACTTCTACAAGCTCCGCCTTCTCTTCATCAGCACCTGCTACATCTGTAAAACGAACCTTTTTCTTTTGGTCATCATAAAGCTTAGCTTTACTCTTACCAAAGCTCATCACTTTATTACCGCCACCTTGAGATTGGCTCATTAGGAAGAAGAACAAGAAAATGATGATAATGAAAGGAATGATCCCTGTAAAGAATTGAATCCATCCACTCGTTTCTGGCGCTGCTAAATATTTAATATTACTATTTTTTTCCTTAGCAGCCTCATCGATGCGATCCATTAATGATTGGTTATCGCGAGGGATATTCACTGTAAAGCTTTGACCCTTTTCATAACCTTTTAATGTACCTTCCACGACATAAACTGATTTATCAGGTTGAATTGTAGCACTTGTTATTTCTTTCTTATCTAGAGCTTGTTGGAACTCATGATAAGTTAACTCTTTCGTTGGTGAATTGCCACCGTTGAAAGTACCAAAAATACCGATAATCACTAGGAAAATCAGTAGATAGAATATGGTATATCGAAATATTCGATTCATCTCCAGCCTCCTCATTACAAACAGAAAAATTATAAGTAAAATCTTAACATATCATGATTTCATCATACAACGAAAAGCCCTACTTAAAAAATGTTTCGTTCATTTTTTGCTATTATCAAAACAGTTTTTAGGCCATCTTAATACATCCCAGCGTAATTGTACCTGTTCCATGGACTCGAAATAGCTGAACATTGTGTCAAGATTTCGAATTATGTTAACCACAATGAAAAACACATGACTGCGCTGGAGGCCATAATTTTTAAAGCTGGTGGTTTTGTATCTTAAAATGAATACACTTCAGGCTTCAAGATACCAATATAAGGTAGGTTACGATATTTTTCAGCGTAATCTAAACCATATCCAACCACAAAGCCGTCTGGAACTTCAAAACCAACATAATCTGCCGATAGGTTCACTTTTCGACCTGATGGTTTATCAAGTAATGTAACGATTTTAATGGATTTGGCTTTACGATATTTAAATAAATCTACTAAATAGCTTAACGTTAAACCACTATCGATGATGTCCTCGATAATCAATACGTCACGCCCTTCAACGCTCGTATTTAAATCCTTTAAAATCTTTACTTCTCCAGATGACACGGTAGCATTGCCATAACTAGAAACATCCATAAAATCTAGCTCAATGAAAGAATCGAAACGTTTCATGAGGTCTGTCATAAATGGCATTGCTCCTTTAAGTACACCAACAGCTAATGGGAATGCATCTTTATATTCCTCTGTTAATTGTGCACCTAGATTTGCAATTCTTTCTTGCAATTGTTCTTCTGTAATCATTACTTTTTCGATGTCATTTTGTAACATATCGATTCCTCCTCGTGATGTATCAACAAATCTTCGACCAATTACGGTGAAATATTTTACAAAGACCTTAGTCTACGATGAGCACTGTATCATCGTCTGGTTGCGGAGTGGTTGAAAAAAACATTCCCATACGCACACCAATTACCGCTACCACCTCATCAGACTGAGAAATCAGTAACGGCCAGCTATTCCGCTCATTTAAAGGAATCTTTTCATCTATAAAAAGGCGAGATAAGCGTTTTGGCTGATCCATTCCTTTTAACAGCATTCTGTCTCCATCCTTGCGTGCTCGAATAGAGAGCGGAAGGTGGAGTTTGCTAGCGTTAAAATAAAAAAGTTGTGCAGTATCCGTCATCAATTCGGACGATAAATCGTGCAACTTGACTACGCATAAGCGTTCACCATGCGTCAGTGTTGTCCATCCATTAGCAGCCGAAATAATTATTTTTTCAGAAGAAAAGTGGTCCTCAGTTGAACTATTCTTCTGAATTATTAATTTTCCGTAACGGCGAACTGCAAGGAAATTTTCGGGCAAGTGAATTTCAGCATACCCTGCTGTCGTATCACAAAGCTTTAAAATTGAAGTCAATAAAGCATAACTTTGTATCGTATTTGAATCTTTGTAAAGATAGTTTAATAGTATTAAAATGAGCCTCCTTTGTAAAGCAAGTGGTACCAATTGAAAAGCCTCAATTTCCATGCTATATGTATTTTCATTACTTCTTTTAATGGTTTTGGAAAATACATCTTCGGCTAATGACATTAAAAAGGTATTGTCTTCTTGCAATTGCGATGTAAAATGGGTCACTTGTTCGGTCACTCTTGGATTTTCTAACTTCAGTAAAGGCACTACATGATGTCTAAAGCGATTTCGTACATAAGTATCTTTCGAGTTACTGACATCCTCTCGATAATTTAAACCTTCTCTAAGTAAATATTCCCCTATTTCAGTCTTTGTAACCGTTAAAAACGGACGAATTAATGATTTTCCTTCAAAATGTCGCTGAGGGCGTATGCCTTGCATGCTATTCATCGTAGCATTTTTTGTCAGGGCCATTAATACTGACTCCAGTTGGTCATCCGCATGATGTGCAGTTACAAGCTTATTCGCATTCGTTTTGTACAAAACCTCTTTAAAATATCGATACCTTTCCCTACGGCATATTAGCTGGGTATTTCCATTCTCCTGTGCCAGTATTGTTGGTATGGAGATTGCTGTGGCATGTAAATAAACGTCATTTTCATCACAATACTTTTGTACAAATGCTCTATCTTCAGCAGAAGCTTCTCCCCTAAGCATATGGTCGACATGTACTGCTTCCACCCGAATGTTCCAGTGCTCTTGTGTTTGAACAAAATAATGGAGTAAAGCCATAGAATCTACTCCTCCCGAAACGGCGATGAGAAGATGGTCGTCTTGCTGTAATAATTGCTCTTTTTCAATAAATGTCTTAACCTTTAATTCAAATGACAAACGCTTCTCCTCCCCTTTTCGATAATACAAAAAAATGATTAGCTCACAGAATATTGAGCTGGTCTAAATACAGCCCATGTCGGTACAACATGTGTCACCTCTAACATGAGTACAGTACAATCATCTTCTATTTCAAAATAATCTTGGAATGACTGCATAATCGTTGTTAACTTTTCTTGAATAGTATTATTTGTACTGGCTACCTGCTGTGCATAAGCTAAAAAGGTCTCCTCTTGCTCATCCCAATCGGCAACACTAGAAAACAGTCCATCTGAATGCATTAAAATGACATCCCCTGCTTTCAGCTTTCTTTTTTCAGCCTCAACCGCAGAAATCGATAAGAAACCTACTGGTGCCGCATTACTTTCTACCTTTATGATTTCCTTCCCACGCAAAATATAGGTCGACATTCCCCCAGCCTTCCATGACCATAAATCACCATGCTGTAAATCCACTAGTGCAAAATCAAGGGTTGCATACATATCATCCTGTTGTTTTAATGACATAACATAATGCAATGTATGCATTGCAGTTTCAGGATTCATATTGTAATTGAGACACTCTCGCATTAAATGTATTAATTTTCTACTTTCATGTTGCGCTTCTTTACTTTGCCCCATACCATCAGATAATAAAATAGCAAAAAGTCCCGGATGCAATTGGAAAAGTGCATGAGAATCCCCGGAATACAATGTCGCATCTTTAGACATGCTATATATATCATACTCTACTTCAAAGCTAATAGCTGATCTAAAGCATATTTGAATATGACGAAACGGAATTTCACAAGCCACTACTTTTTCAATTTCAAATGGCTCATTAAAAATTTCGTAAAGAATCGGCAAAATCATCCGTTCAGCTAATGTTGTATCTTTCTCCCAGTCGACACGCGCTGGCGCTAAAGCACACACTATCTTTCTAGCCCCTGGTTTATTGTTAAGTACATCTAGCTGAAAGCATTCAATATGAGCATCCTTTAAGCGTTCAATGATATCCTTTTCAACACTTACAAAAGAAATCGTATCCTCCTTCATCTCAGCAATTAATTGGTTTAAATGATTACTCATATCGCGGAGCTGTAGTGCAATCATTTTTTTACCATGAAAGTACTGCCCGTTAATACGTTCTCTGTATAATTCCGTATCCAACTCTTCAAAAATCTTTGTCGATTTCACACATTTATAGCGAATTTGTTCTTCTACACGATGAATGGCTGATTCCTTGCCTACCCCCTTCATATGAAACCAATCTGTCATCAGCTTGTCCATCCCATTATTTTGGGCTCCCCAGCAATGATCATAACGGAAACAGCTTAAACATGTATTCATCGGGGATACTTCCTTCGCTTCTTCAACTGGCGCGGTCATAAAACGATCAAATACCAGCTCCTTCATAAATTGTACGAAATGCTGAAAATGTTCTAATTTGTATGTGACATGTTCAGTTAACCAATTTTGTCTTGCGAGTAAAATTTCTTCCCGTTGTGGGAAGAGCTTGTCCCTCACCTTATCTGAATATTTTCTAGGGATGGTTAGGAAAAGAACGCTTCCAATGACAATGGAAGTAAAATACACACTATCTAATGGCAATGTTGCATCATAAAATAAAAAAAACACACTAGGTAAGATACTCCCGATTGCAACCCCAAATCTACCACCTTTAGCCCCCATACCTGCACACAGTCCTGTTAAAGTGGCAACAGATAGCATACCGGTAAAGGAAAGCTTAGCAACACCAATGAGCGTTCCTAAAACCGCTCCAATTACCGTTGCTAACGGTACACTTCCAACTAATGCCCCAAAACAAATAAAAAGCTGCAATAAAAATATAGGGAGCGAAAAATAGCTAAACACAACTGCTTGCATCCCTGTAAGCATAGCAGCAAACACTACTAACCCTGACCCAAGCTTCTCGTAAGTCCAATGACTCGTAAACCATTCATACGAGTTGACGAAAAGCACTTGCATAAATAGGGTCATAATTAGAGCTAGTGCCGCTTCACAGCCTACATAAAATTGTACAAGCACTGGTGGTAAGCCCTGATACATCGCCCCTTGCCACATAATTTGCACCAATAATACAGCTAAAGAGACGGCAATACTTTGAGGAAGTCGCCAGTAACGGAAACGCATAATACATTCATACATGATGATTTGTAATGCTAAAATAACAACTTGTCCAAAGCCTAGGAAAAAACAGCCTGCCAAACTTCCAAATAAAACGAATTTTGCATATTCCCTATACTTTGTTCGAATAATTGCCCAAAAAGGAACTGAGAACGGTACTGCTGCTTCAAATACAACGGATTGAGCCAAAAAAAAGGATGTTAAAAAAAATAGGGAGCCTATGAAGATTTGCTTCTTTTTCATCCCTAACTTTCGGTCGTCTACATTTGCTGTATTATACCATTCAATACTTGTCATTTAATTATCCCCTTTCCCGCACTTTTGGCTATTATAAAGAATTATGCATGGAAAGATTGTCTGACGTTGGCATTAAAAAATATAAACATTTCGACGAATACGTATACATAAATACGTGAATTGGCAATAATTTCTTTACAATTGTCTGTCAATATGGTCCTATATGAAGTAATCTGTCCCTGACAATATAATCGGTATCGTCTAACTTTTAACATGAGATCTTCTTGAATAGGCATGCTATCTACTATCCCCTCTCTTTTCAATCATTACAGCGATACAATTCTACTTAAGAACAAAAAATCCGCTAAAATATCTTTATATAGCTGACTCTGTCTCATCTTGTTTAATGAATTTTATTGTAAAATATATTTTTTGATATTTTTTATTAATCTTCTTGACACTAGCGCCAATGGCTTGTATTATTTAATTTGTTGCTTAAACGACATGCGGAAGTAGTTCAGTGGTAGAACACCACCTTGCCAAGGTGGGGGTCGCGAGTTCGAACCTCGTCTTCCGCTCCATTAAAAAATTGGCGGCCTAGCTCAGCTGGCTAGAGCGTACGGTTCATACCCGTAAGGTCGGGGGTTCGATCCCCTCGGCCGCCACCATAGTAGGCCCCTTGGTCAAGTGGTTAAGACACCGCCCTTTCACGGCGGTAACACGGGTTCGAATCCCGTAGGGGTCATCTCAAATAGGCGTCTCAGAATGATATTCTGAGACGCCTATTTTTTACGCTACAATTATGATATGTACGATGTTTGACTAGGTGGCTACATATAAAATATGGCATACTACATATTAGATTGTATTTTTAGGAGGTTTTTTTTCCTTGAGCGCATTAACTAAAGCTGCTTTAATTTGTGGAAGTGGCTCAATGATTATTCTTATTTCAATACTTATTAATTTACCGTTTGTTGTTCAAATAATGTTGCTACTTGGCGGACTTGCTGTGAGCGTATATGGAGTCCTTTTACTTGTTAAAATGGTTATTCATCCAGCAGAAAAAGCACCCATTGCTCATGCTGATGAAAAAGTAGTCACACCTATCAAAAAGAAAAGAGGACCTTCCTCAACTTTATAGGTCAGTCCACAAAAAGGGGATTAGCTTTTTATTAAAGCTAATCCCAGCTCTATATCATACACTTTTTCTACGATTAAAACAGTCAGCAAACTACCCTCTTCTAGCTCCGCGACCTCCGCGTTTTGACTCTGTAGCACGTTTAAGTGTTGCTAGACGTTCATCACTATCTTTTAAGAAGCGTGCCATTTTTTGCTCAAAATTTTCTTTTGGCTGGTGGCGGTCGTTACGATCGTTAGAGCGATTATCGCGACGTGGACGTGCTGGACGCTCTGGACGCTCTGGTCTCTCAGCTTGAGGCTTTGCTTTACGGATTGAAAGACCAATCTTTCCGTCCGCTTCAACATTCATCACTTTTACTTCAACTTCATCTCCAACTTTTAGATGCTCATTGATATCTTTTACATAATTGTCAGCTACTTCACTAATGTGAACTAAGCCTGTTTTGCCATCTGGCAGCTCAACGAATGCTCCAAAATTTGTGATTCCTGTTACTTTACCTTGTACCTTGCTGCCTACTTCAATTGACATAAAAAAAATGCTCCTCCTTAAAAATTAAGCGACTCTTTTGAGCCATGTAATCAATTTAATTAAACTTTTTACTGCAATAAGCTTCTCTTTTCATTATATATAACTAAAAAAGTGTGTCAACAATACATAGCTTTTCAGTCGTCTTTTTTATCTTCCTTATCTGGAATTATAAAAATAATCTCACCTTTTTCAGACAAGTAATACTCTTTTCTTAATAGTTTTGCGATATATTCATCATCCTGTAATTGTTTGATTTTTAGATTTAAAGTATCCTGTTCCTCTTTCAATTCAGAGAGATGCTGTTTCGCTTCTTCCTTTGATTTCTCTTTGATCGCTAATGTTTCATTTTGGTTGGATAGCACATTTAAGAGAAGGGCGATAATAATGACTGGTACAATCGCAAAAAAGACGATACGACGCAATTTACGTTTCCGTGCCTGCTGCTTGCGATTTATAGCTTTATCCGTGTTACGGACATAGTCATTATCAAGCTTTGTAAAGTTCTGTTGTTCATCATTTGATGAATGACGTCTTGTCATGTCCGCACCTCCGAAAATTATTGTTGCTTTTTATTATACTTCAAATATCGTAATTTTTTTAAAAAAGTGTAGGACAAATACGAATAAATTTTGACAAAAGGTCTTATAACAATCATCACTATATTTAATAAAAATTGCAAAATATGTCGAATAACAGAGACGATGAAGCGTACGATGAACCAGAAGGGTCTCCATGTAATATTCACCAAAACTCTAGCTATGAAACGTAAAATAGTTTGAAAAAATGATTGATACAAAAAAATTCCGGCTATTTGCGCTAGCGGGTCGTATGCCCGCCATGCGCCGTCTTTTAGCCAAAATAATAAATAATATGTCAGCCCTCCAAGTAGAATCCATGTCAGTAATTCAAAAATCATCATCCACTTTCGAAGGCTTGACCTTTTTGGAGTTGAGAAAACAATAAGCCTTACGCTATCAATAATGAAACCAACTGCTATACCGCTCAAAACCATGACAATTAATTGAAAGAATTGTTCACTAACAATCATCCAAATAATTTATGAAGGAAACCCTTCGAGAAGCCACTTTCCTCCTCGTCGTACTGTAAAGTTTTTACAGTTCCTTCAAGTGTCAATAATCCTTTGTCAACATCTAAATGAACGATATGCAGTTCCTCTCCACGGATTAACAAATGCCCTTGGGACGTCTTAATGAAAAACTCTTCCTGATCAAAGCGTTCAATTGATTTTACAGAAGTCATGTCCATTCTTTTACGATTACGAATCGTTAAAATATGCTCTCCAGATGGAATTGTGTAACGATTACTTTCTTGATGTAGCGTCATTTTTTTCCTCCTTTAGTCGTCCTAGCTTCTGTTCACTTTATGCGGACAACCGTCAAAGCATGACAACTTTATTTAAGTTGTATATTACTTTCATCCATAAATGGAAGCAGGAACATCATTAGGAGGCTAAAAAAGAAATTTATTCTTCATCATCTATAAATTCAGGCTCAATTTTTTCTAGTCTTTCTTCTTTCAAAATGGTAAACATTTTGGCTGCATCTTCTTTTTTCACTGTCTCACGTATTTCTTCTACACGTGCTGTTACTATTTTTTGACCAAATCGGATGGCCAGTTCATCCCCTGCTTTTACTGAGCTGCTAGCTTTCGCTACCTTCTCATTGATAGTGATACGACCCTGATCTGCCACCTCTTTAGCTAAAGTACGACGTTTTATTAAACGTGAAACTTTTAAAAATTTATCTAATCTCATAGTTCTTTCTCCCTTTCCAGTTGCTTCGCTTCATTCCAGAACTTATCTAATTGATCTAAAGTAAAGTCGGTAAATGATTTTCCTCTTGCCTTTACTTGAGCTTCCACATAGCCAAATCGTCTAGCAAACTTTTCATTGGCATGCAGGATTGCCTCTTCTGGAGATAATTTATAGAAACGTGCTAAGTTCACTAATGTAAATAATACGTCTCCCAATTCATCAAGTCTGGATATACTAGAGCCATTCGTCACCTCATGGCGAAATTCCTGCCACTCCTCCTCAAACTTATCCCATGCTCCGTCTACATCTGGCCAGTCAAAACCTACTTTGGCAGCTCTATTTTGATAGTTAAAGGCTGTCTGTAGCGCAGAGGATGCTCTATATTCCCCGTCTAATAATGGTTTATCAGTAATACCCTTTTCTTCAGCCTTTATAGCCTCCCAATTGGCTACAACACCATCAGCATCTTCCACTTCGACATCTCCAAAGACATGTGGATGACGACGAATCATTTTCTCACTAATAGAAGCTAAAACATCTTCAAGCGTAAAGTATCCTTGATCTTCTCCTATTTGTGCATGTAAGAACACCTGTAAAAGCACATCTCCAAGTTCCTCAATCATTGCAAAATCATCTTCAGCATCTACAGCGGCTAAATATTCATGAGCTTCTTCGAGTAAATATTTTTTCAAGGACTCGTGAGTTTGCTTTTGATCCCATGGACAGCCATTTGGGCCTCTTAACGTTGCAATTATTGTACGGAATGTTGTCCAATCTCTTAAAGCCTTTTCCTGTGAACTTACAGGTGGCACATAGACTGTTGTTAAATTATTAACCTCCACACTTTGATCGAGTTCATAGAGTGGCACAGTAACAATTTTTTCTTGTAAAGATCCCGCAGCCGTAACTACGGTCACTGGGTACTCGTCCTCATATTTCTCCATCAATGTTAGCTTCACTTCTGAAGCACTAAATGTATCATACACTTGAGCGATTAAGATATGCTGACGCATATTGATGTCATGCATGGAAAAGCTAGTGCCGTCCAGCAATTGAAAACCTTCAATCGGATCAATTTTCAATGCACCAAATATGGGATCCAAGAAGCTTTGTCCACCTTCTATGACAAGATTGAAAGTTCCCTCATCCGCTGCTTTTATAAGCAATTGCACTGTTTGTTCTGCAACTAATGGATGACCTGGTACCGCGTACATAATATCCTCTATAGCTGTAGCTGCTATAAGTGATTCTGCAATTTCTGCATATACTGGTTGAAATGCGTCGTGTTTTTCATATACTTTGTCAAAGCTTTCGAACGTTATACCTTCTGCCGCTAATTCCTCTAATACCGGATGATCGACTGTACGAACAAATAATTTTTTAGCAGCTTTCAATTTTTTATAAACGCCCATTTGCAGCTGATTAAAATCCCCTGCACCTAGACCAATAATAGTTAAAGTATTCACTATCTCCACCTACTTCTTTGAATTTAGCCATAGTTGGTAAACGGCCATTCTACGCCCAAATGGCAATAAATACCATTCTTTTTCTACTAACACTCGTTTCTTCGCAATCATTGTAAGCATAACAAACGCCCCCAAGCCGACAGCTGTAAAACCTGCGATCACCGCTACTGAACGTGATGACAATAAATGGCCTAAAAAAGCCGACACCATCTGTAACCATACCAATACGACCACTGCCATACTGATTGATGCGAGCCCCACTTTTTTATAAAATTCGGTGGGTGCTAATTGAATACCAGTCATTGTTTTTAAATAAACAATAAGCAAGAATGCTGTTAATAGTAATCCTATATCATTTGCAATAGCTGCTCCTAATACACCAAGCCAGCCTATCAAACGAACATTTAATATTATTTTTAGCACAAACCCTATCATTAAGAATAGGGCTGGTTTCTTTAATTTTCCATAGCCTTGTAAAATGGCTGTAAATGTAAGAATAATCGACAAAGGCACGATTTGGAATACATACACAATTAATACTTCGGATAATACATTGGTTTTAAAAAGCATTTCATTTAAATAGGGCATAACAAGCATTATTCCTAGCGAAGCAGCCCAACCAAACAAAATAGAAGCTTTGTACGTTAATTGGATAAATGGAGTGGCACTTCGCCCTTCTTGTTTTTTCGATAGATGAGCAACAAGTGGAACAATTGCAAGGGATAATGAGGATGCGATAACAACTCCTAGTTGTACTAGCGGCTGTCCACGATCATAAATCCCCTTGGTTTCTTTAGCAACTGTAGAGTCCATACCATGATCGATTAATAACGAATAGATCGTAAAGGAATCAACTAATTGATAGCCAAGTAACAAAAGACCACTCATACTTACACTTAAGCTAAGCCATGTAACTTCTTTAATAATAGGCAAGCTTTTAGCCTTGTGTAAACGTAAATGCACACGGAATAGCCCAAAGCGTTTAGAAAAAATATAGGCAAGTAATAAAAATGCAGTAATTTCCCCTATCACTGTACCAATAACGGCCATTTTCCCCGCAGCATATAGTGATTTTGTGGTAGTCATAATGACAAAGGTTCCTGTTAAAATAACGGTTACCCTAATCGCCTGTTCAACGACCTGAGCATAAGCAATAGGCTCCATAATCCCTCTAGACTGAAAACTGCCTTTCAAAATAGCAAGCGCTGGCATTACCAATACTACAAGGGAGCCTGTGCGTATCAATGGTGCCAGTTGATTATCACCCATCAGCTGAGCTATTTTTTCAGCACCTCCAAATAGGACTGCAAAAAACAACAACGAGAGCACCGTCAAATAGCGGAAAACGACACGCATTATAATGCTTCTTTTTTCATTACGTTCTATTGTATCAACTATACAATCATTATCTGCAAGCATTTTTGAAATGGCTACAGCAAAGCCACTAGATGTCCAAACAACGAAAATTGAAATGACTGGATATACCTGTTGATAAATATAAAAGCCTTCATCACCAACTAGATTTTGAAAAGGTACACGGTAAATTGCACTAAGTACTTTTACAATAAGGGCAGCAATTGTCAATAAGGCTGCTCCCTTCATGTAGCTTTTCATACCAAAACGTTGAGACATAAATTGCCCTCTTTCCTTCTTAACAATGCCAATAGTATAGCATATCTAAAAAGTTTGACGCGCCAAGCAACAATACAGTTCCTACTTTGACCCATATTTATGTACGCAAAAAAAGTTATTACTCGGCCTAAAAGGTCACCGCAATAACTTTTACATGCATCAGCTATTCATTTGTTTCGCTAAGAAGTTTGCAGCCGTTTCCACTACTTTCACTTCTACCTCACCAACAAAATGCACTTTAGACAATACTATAATGCAACCAATTGGGTCACCATTCACCATAATAGGTGTTGCACAATATGATTTTACTTGCTCATATTGTCCAGGAACAATTTCAATGGATGTCTCCATTTTTTCAATCTTTGTAGAGCGCTCTTCCATGAAGCCTTCTGCAAAGGACGTAATACGACGATTAATATATTCTTTTTTACCAATCCCTGCTACGGCAATCACTTCATCACGGTCAGTAACAAATGCTGGTGTTCCTAATGTTTCATATAATGTTTCAACATATTCTCTTGCAAATTCTCCTAAATCGTTAATCGGAGAATATTTTTTTAATATGACTTCACCTTCACGGTCCGTATAAATTTCAAGAGGGTCGCCTTCACGAATACGTAGCGTCCTACGAATTTCTTTTGGAATAACTACACGCCCTAAATCATCAATACGACGAACAATTCCTGTTGCCTTCATTCTAATGCCTCGCTTTCGCTACAATAAAATTTTTTATTCAACTATAGTATGGTTTTTATTTAAGCAATCTATGCAAAAACTGAAGAAAAAGGATTTCACAACCATCAATTTTTTTCAAAAAACTTGCATTACACCAATCAACTCGTTATTAGAGTACCCAAGGAATAAGTTTCTATAATTAATTTATTAAAATTTAACGAAAAAAGGCCGTCTTATCTTTTCTTCAAAAGATAGGACTGCCTTTTTATTATAGCTTCTTTGCTTGATCAATAATTTGCATCAGTTCTTCCAAAATGTCAAAGGGTTGATGTTTTCCGCACTTCCGCTCATCAATGGTTAGTTTTAATTGCATGCCATCCATACCAAAACCAACAGCACGTTCAAATTTCATGGACTCTTCAATAATTTTACTACCATCAACATTTGCTGTTCCCTGTTCCGATAGCAAGATTGTAATAAGTTTCTGCTTATCCTTTACAGAGACTACTCCCGCACCTAATCCCCATACTTTCATTCGTGCTACACGAAGTAGACGCTCTGTTTCAATTGGAAGATCACCAAATCGATCTTCTAATTCCTCTATGATTTCACCATACTCTTCCACCTGATCCATCGCTTTAATGCGTTTATACATTTGAATTTTTTGGTATCCATCAGGGATATAGGCATCGGGAATATACGCATCGACACTTAATAAAATTTCAATCTCAGGTTTTTCTTCTTTTTTCACACCTGTTTGACGCTCTTCAATTGCCTCTTGGAGCATCTGTGAATATAAATCAAAACCAACTGAATCAATAAAGCCGTGCTGTTGCGCTCCAAGTAAATTCCCCGCGCCTCGAATAGATAAATCTCTCATAGCAATTTTAAAGCCTGACCCCAGCTCCGTAAATTCTTTAATAGCCTGTAATCTTTGCTCGGCAACATCTGTCAAAACTTTATCACGCTGGTACATGAAATAGGCATAGGCTACCCGGTTAGAACGCCCAACGCGGCCACGCAATTGATAGAGCTGAGCTAAGCCCATTCGATCAGCATCGTGAACAATTAAAGTATTGACATTGGGAATATCTACACCAGTCTCAATAATAGTCGTTGTCACAAGTACATCATAGTCTCCTTCTAAAAAGGATAATATGACTGATTCTAATTCCGACTCTGACATTTTCCCATGTGCATGACCTATTCGTGCCTCCGGAACGAGCACTTGAATTTCCTCAACTTTTCTAGCCATATCTTCTACTCGGTTATATAAGTAAAACACTTGTCCGCCACGTGCCATCTCTCTTTCGATAGCCTCTCGTACTAGTGCTCCACTATGTTCCATCACATATGTTTGAACAGGGAATCGATTGGCTGGTGGTGTTTCAATAACAGACAAATCTCGGACACCTACCATTGACATATGGAGTGTTCTCGGAATTGGTGTGGCTGTTAACGTTAACACATCGACATTTGTTTTTAACTGCTTAATTTTCTCTTTATGCGTTACTCCAAAACGTTGTTCTTCATCAACAATTAATAAACCAAGGTCTTGGAATAATAAATCCTTTGATAAGATTCTGTGTGTTCCGATAACTATATCGACTTGCCCTTCTTTTAACCCTTTTAATGTAGCTGTTTGCTCTTTCTTTGACCTAAAGCGTGATAGCAATCCTACATTAATAGCAAAGTCCTGGAAACGTTCACGAATTGTTTCATAATGTTGCTGAGCTAAAATAGTTGTAGGGACAAGAAAGGCAACCTGTTTGCCATCTTGAATAGCTTTAAATGCGGCACGAATAGCCACTTCTGTTTTACCATAACCTACGTCACCGCAAACTAGGCGATCCATAGGACGTTCACGTTCCATATCCCTTTTTACTTCAATAATAGAACGTAGCTGATCCTCAGTTTCTTCATAGGCGAACATTGCCTCAAAGTTACGCTGATCATCATTATCAGGTGTAAAAGCATGCCCTTTTTCAGCTTCTCGTTTCGCATAAAGCTTAATTAGATCATCTGCAATATCCTGTACAGCTGATGATACCTTAGCTTTAGCTTTTTTCCACTCTGCGCCACCTAATTTATGTAGCTTCGGCTCTCGGTCTTCTGATGCCACATACTTTTGGATTAAGTCTATTTGCTCGACAGGTACATATAATTTATCGTCTGCACGATAACGAATATGCAAGTAATCCTTATGTGTTCCATTTACCTCTAATGTTTCTACACCAATATATTTCCCTATTCCGTGGTGAACGTGAACAACATAATCACCAGGTTTAATTTCCGTATAACTTTTAATACGTTCAGCATTCGTCATTTTTTGCGTACGTGCTTTTTTCTTTGCCTGCTGCTTAAATAGTTCATCCTCTGTTACAATGGCCATACGTTGGAGCGGTAATTCGAAACCACTTGACAATGCTCCATCGACAATATAAATTCCAGGCTTTGTAGGCTCACCTATTGCTGCATGGATATCATACTCTTCTAGCATTTGCTGAACACGTTTCACACGCTCTTTATCTCTGGCTACGATGAGTACTGTAAATTTGCCCAGTAACCAGCGTTCAATCTCACTTTGTAGCAATGCCATTTGTCCGTGAAATTGTTGCATGGGCTTGCAAGAAAAGTTAGTCGTCTTATTAAACGTTATTCCCGAAAATGTACGTGAAAATAATGAAAAGGAAAGCTTTTGTTGTGACAACATTGCCACTATTTCCTTTATTGTGAAGGCTGGTTTAACATCATGAACCATTTTCCCTTCTTCAATTAAAGATAAAAACCATTCCTCTTCTTCACGTTCCCAGGCGTCCATAACTTCCTGGATACGTCCAAGCTCATCAAACAGAACAATTCCATCTTGCGCAAAATAGTCACCTAAAAAAGCCGTTTTTTCGTATAGTAATGACCCATATTTATTGACATAGTCAGGAAGATTTCCTTGTTGTAGCAATTCAATATCATACTGAATATGCTGATAAAGGAGTTCTTTTGTTTCCTGCTTTTTAACTTTCTTTAGGCTTGTGGCTAAGGCTTTTTCTAAACGGCCTGCCAAGTTCTGTCTTTCTGATTTTGTAAGAATAACCTCAGAAGCAGGAAGTATACGAATTTTTTGTAATTTATCAATAGAACGTTGGTCATCTGCCGAAAATGTCCTTATAGAATCTACTTCTGTATCAAATAATTCAATCCGAATAGGTGATTCTAAATACGGTGGATAAATATCAAGTATGCCTCCACGTAAGGCGAATTCGCCAGGAGTAGTCACCATGGAATTCCGGACATAGCCCATTTCAACTAATGTTTGTAGCCATGCATCCACTTCAATTTCATCGCCAACAGATGTTTGTAAAAAGTAGTGTAGCCAATGTTCCTTCGGCTGCATGATCTTCCTTAAACCTGCAACAGGAATCACATAAACAGCTTTCTCGCCTCTAGCTAAGCAATCAAGCGTTGCGATTCGCTCCGCTCGTAATTCTGGAGAGGCCACAGAAAGATCTGCAGCAATAAATTCGTCCGCTGGGTAATAGTGAACATTTTCTTCACCTAAAAGTCCCGCAAGCTCATCCACCATTCTTTGTGCCTGCAGTAGATTAGGAGACACAATGTATATCGGCTTCTTTACATATTCAAATAACGCATCAACCATAACGGGACGTGCACTTCCAGTTAAACCTGTAATAAGCTGTGATGCAGTTTGACCGCTCTGAATTTCCTGTAAAAATGATGTAATATGTTTATCCCGCGACACAAGCTGTCGTAAAACTTCCACAGTCAAAAGCTCCTTTCAGCATAAAAATTCTATTTGTCATTACTAGTATTCTAGTGCTAGTTTATATATTTTTATTAGCCATTTTACGAAATGGAAAAAGCCTTGAACACACATAAAGTGTGTCAAAGCATCCTTCCAATTATTGAATCCATTTATTGAGTGCATGATAATCTGGATATTGTCTCAGCGAATCCTCACATTGCTCACAAATACAGTGCACAGTCGTATGTCCATGTTGATCTTTCTCAACATAATCATCGGCTTCTCCCAATTCGAAAATATGTAGTTTTCGAATTGTATCATCTGCATCAAATGGTAGTGTCCCTATTTCTACTTCACAATGCCGACATCGATAGCGAACTGACATCTCCAAATCATCCTCCTTTAAGCAACTTTCTACTTAAAGTATAGACATTTATAAATCAGATTATGCACTATCTTCGTGTCTTCAGCATTATATGAACTTAAAAATTGGCGAATTAATTTTTTCTTATAGGCAAGACTTATCCATATATGCATGAGCTTAACTTAGACTTTTGTATCCAATTTTAACTAAATTCACGACTTTACTTGTTAAAATGATTCATCACATCAAGAAACGGCTTTGAAAGAGATACTTCTACAGCGTTTACAGACTTTTCAATGGCTTCTTTCATATAAACCTGATCTTCCTTTGAAAACTTTGCTAATACATAGTCTGCAACCTTCATGCCAGCTGGTGGACGACTAATGCCTACTCGGATTCGATTAAATTCCTGCGTACCTAAATGTTGAATTAAGGATTTAATGCCATTATGGCCACCTGCACTTCCTTTTTGGCGCAAGCGTAATTTTCCAGTTTCCAAATCTAAGTCATCGTATATAACAATTAGATCTTCCACATCAATATCAAAATAATCCATTAAGGGACCTACACATTCACCTGATAAATTCATATATGTTAAAGGCTTAACAAGTAGAACCTTTCCCTCAGGTCGATGAACAGTTGTGTACATTCCATTAAATTTAGAATTTGTTAAAGGTGTCCCCCATTTTTCTGCTAACGCATCGATCACATCAAAACCAATATTATGTCTAGTGTGCTCATACGGTTTACCTGGGTTTCCTAAGCCAACGATAATTTTCATAAGTACCTCTCTTCTTTCAAATCTAATAGTCATTATTTTACCATACCACATGCCTAGAAAGCATTTTGAACAATTGCTAAATCCCATTTTAACCTTACAAAAAAAGCTAGCAAGAAAGTTTTTAGCTTTCTTACTAGCCTGATAAATAATTTATTTTACACTTGCTCTTCTTCTACACTAGCAGTAACTTCTTCTTGCTCTGCAGAAACAGGAGCAACAATGGTTACTAATAGATAATCATTTTCACTAATAATTTCTATAGGCGTTTGATTTCGAATCTCCGCCACTGTCAGAGATTCCCCTACTTTCAGTGATGAGATATCGACTTCAATGGAATCAGGTAGTTCAGCTGGTTTAACCTTCACTTTTAATTCTAAGTTAGGCTGCATTAAAATACCGCCTTCACTCACTCCAACTGACTGACCAATTAATTTAATTGGCACATCGGCCTCTAATTCCTCCGCCATATTAATCGCTAAAAAGTCTACATGATTAACTTCATCTTTTAATGAACATTGCTGTACTTCTGATACAACTACATTCACTTTTTTCCCCTCTAAATCTAGTGAAAACACACTGTTTTGCCCATTTTTTTGAATGGATTTCTTGAATTCTTTTGCAGAAATAGAAATTGGGGTTGAATCTAACTTATAGCCGTAAATAACTGCAGGAATGGCTCCCCCTTTTCTAAGTTGGGTTAATGTCGAACGATGCCCAGTTTCGCGCTTTGTAACACTTAATACTGTACTCATACCTCTTTATTCCCCTTCCAAGAAAATTATTTACGCCTTATCAACAAATCAGCCACTCAGCATTTTTGTGACTATGTTGTTTAAGGCTATAATAATATTTACCTCTATTTTTTAAAGTAGTGTAAATATTATGAAGACACATTTACTATTATACCCCTTTATTAGGAGATTCACACATAATACACTCTTTCCCTTGATTAAATTAAAGAAAAAAGGGCAAATCCATCTAAAAGATAGATTTGCCCTTTATATAATATCTTTATGATTAATCGAAGAGAGTACTTACAGATTTGTTTTCGTACACGCGAGAAATTGCATCAGCCATTAATTTAGCTACAGAAAGCTCTGTAATTTTTGGAGATTTTTTATCTTCCGCAAGCTGAATTGTATTTGTCACGACTAATTCTTTAATTGAAGAGTTTTCAATACGCTCAATTGCTGGACCAGATAGTACAGGGTGAGAACAGCAAGCATATACTTCTTTTGCACCCGCTGCACGTAATGCATCTGCACCGATCGTAATTGTACCTGCAGTGTCAATAATATCATCAATCAAGATTGCCACTTTACCATCAACATTACCCACAATGTTCATAACTTCCGCAACATTTGGTTTTGGACGTCGCTTGTCAATAATTGCAATTGGTGCTTTTAAACGTTCCGCCATTTTACGAGCACGTGTTACCCCACCATGGTCTGGTGAAACAACCACGATTTGATCTTCTGGAATACCTTTAGATTTAAAGTAATCTGATAATAATGGTACTGCCATTAAGTGGTCGATTAAGATATCGAAGAAACCTTGAATTTGAGGCGCATGTAAATCTAATACGATCACTCGTGTTGCACCAGCTGTCTCAAGTAGGTTTGCCACTAATTTAGCTGTAATTGGTTCGCGCGCTTTTGCTTTACGATCTTGGCGTGCATAACCATAATAAGGCATTACGACGTTTACTGTACGAGCAGATGCACGTTTAACTGCATCTACCATAATTAAAAGCTCCATTAAATGTTCATTTACTGGTGCAGAAGTTGACTGCACGATAAACACATCACAACCACGAATACTTTCTTCAATGCTAATTTGAACTTCTCCATCGCTGAAGTGCTTAACAGAAGATTTCCCTAATTCTACACCCATTTCTTGCGCAATTTCTTGAGCTAATGGGTTATTTGAGTTTAGAGAAAATATTTTTAATTGTGAGTTTGCATAATGATACGGCATGATGGCCTCCTGTTTAGTTGATAATTATTTTAAATTTAATTTGCTTACATAATTAGGTTTGTTTTCTTGTCTTGCACGAGCAATTGCAAGTGCATCTTCAGGTACTTCTTTTGTAATTGTAGAACCTGCTGCAATAAATGAACCTTTTCCAACTTTCACTGGCGCTACTAAGTTAGTATTACATCCTACAAATACATCATCTTCAATAATTGTTTTGTACTTATTTTTCCCATCATAGTTAACTGTAATGGAACCGCAGCCAATATTGACGTTACTGCCAATCTCAGCGTCACCAATATAACTTAAGTGCGATACTTTTGTGTCATTACCTAGCTTGCTTTTCTTCACTTCTACAAAGTTACCAATTTTCACATGGCTACCGATGTCTGAAAGTGGTCGAATATGAGCAAATGGTCCAACGGCTGCATCTTCCGCAATAGCGCTTTCACGCACAACAGAAGAATGCACCGTTGTACGATCTCCAATTCGGCTATCTGCAATTTGAGTATTTGGGCCAATATTGCAATCTTCTCCGATTACAGTGGCTCCTTCTATCATACAACCAGGTTGAATGACAGTATCACTTCCAATAACAGCTTCCGCGCTAATATATGTCGTTTCAGGGTGAATAATTGTCACACCATTACGCATATGCTTTTCATTAATTCTCGCACGCATTAATGTCTCTGCCTGTGATAAAGCAACACGGTCATTGACACCAAGCGTTTCTTCAAAATCATCTGTCACATATGCTTCTACAATATCACCTTGCTTTTGTAGAATTTCAATAACATCCGGTAAATAGTATTCACCTTGAGCGTTGTCATTTTTCACTAATTTCAAAGTTTCAAATAACAACTTGTTATCAAAGCAGTATGTGCCCGTGTTTATTTCTTTTACTAATTGCTGTGCTGCTGAAGCATCCTTTTGTTCAACAATTTGCTCTACTTGCCCGTTCTCGCTACGTAAAATACGGCCATAGCCAGTTGGATTTTCCGCAATTGCAGTTAAAATTGTTGCTTTAGCATTCTTTGCCTGATGATGCTCAAATAGAGCCTGCATAGTTTCGGGACGAATTAGCGGTGTGTCACCACAAACAACTAAAGTTGTTCCTTCTTCATTCCCTAGAATTCCCTCAGCTTGTTGAACAGCATGTGCTGTCCCTAACTGTTCGGCTTGAAGAACATACTCACTTTTATCTCCAAGCTGTTGTTGCACTTTTTCTGCACCATGTCCAACAACCGTTACAATGCGATTCACATCTAACGTTTGAATATGATCCACCACATGTTGTACCATCGGTTTCCCACAAACTGGATGGAGCACTTTATATAATTTGGACTTCATACGTGTACCTTGACCTGCAGCCAAAATGACAGCAAAAATATTGCTCATCTGTAAGTCCTCCAATACGCTCATTTTCTCTTATGACTATATAGCATAATTCATCTATTTTCAAGGCATGTAGAGTTGACAAAAAGATGAATTCCAAAATCCACTGCACCTTCTGCTCGAATGTCATGAAGTATATCCTAAAACTGCTGGTTTTCTCTTTTTATCAAAATAAAAAGAACTCTTCAAAATTTGAAGAGTTCTTAAATTTTTTTACCAATAAAATCAACTATAAATTGTAACTACTTCTTAAATAGTTAGTTATTACCTTTTAACTATACACCAATGCCCTCTAATTCTACTTCTTCACCCGTTTCCTCTAATTCACTAGAGTTATGATAGGCGCTTAAAATAATCTCTTGAATTTTATTACGAGTGTCAGAATTAATTGGATGAGCGATATCCCTAAATTCACCATCTGGTGTTCGTTTACTTGGCATTGCTACGAACAATCCAGTATTTCCATCAATTACACGAATATCGTGAACAACAAACTCATTGTCAAGTGTAATGGAAGCAATCGCACGCATGCGACCATCCGTCTGTACCCGACGTAATCTCACATCAGTAACTTCCATTTTCTCACCACCTCTCTCTTGGATGCCTAAATAAAATTATCATATTCTTAATTACCGAATATTTTCCTTTTTATAGTCTATCAAATTTTCTAAAAAATTTGAATACTTTCGAGGATAATATTTTTTCTTATTTACGGAAATTTTGACAATTGTTTGTCACCGATAAAAAAAAGCCCCCTAAACAGAACAAACGCTCTTCATAGTGGGCTTCATTAATTTATTCTTTATTTAACAATAGCAATAACTTCAATTTCTACTTTTACGTCTTTTGGAAGTCGAGCTACCTCTACAGCAGAACGTGCAGGCTTATGCTCCCCAAAATGGCTTGCATAGACTTCATTCATTGCAACAAAGTCGTTCATATCCTTCATAAACACTGTAGTCTTTACAACATTTTCTAAAGATGATCCCGCTGCCTCTAATACTGCTTTTACATTGGCGAATACCTGATTTGTTTGTACAGTAATATCGCCTTCCACTAATTCACCTGTAGCTGTTAATGGAATTTGTCCAGAACTATAAAATATACCGTTCACAATAATCCCTTGCGAATATGGCCCAATTGCTGCTGGTGCATTTGATGTTGCTACTACTTTCATTTGTCATATCCCCTTTTAGAAAAATAGTTACCTTCACTTAATGCAATTGTTCGATCTTTTTCATTCACTTCATGAAGCTTTACAAGTGAATAGTAATCGTCTACTAACGTTTCGTCCGCATGTTCAGCCTCAACAAGCACTGCAATCCCCGCTAATTGACAATCAAATTCTTCTAATAAATTTTTCATGCCATTCATAGTACCGCCGACTTTCATAAAATCATCGGTAATCAAGACCCGTTGACCACTCTTCATGCTTCTTTTTGATAATACCATTGTCTGAATTCTTCTGGAAGAACCAGACACATAATTAATACTTACAGTAGAACCTTCTGTTACCTTACTATCTCTTCGCACAACAACTACTGGCACATTTAAATGTCTAGCAATGGCATGTGCTATAGATATACCCTTCGTTGCTACTGTCATGATGACATCGATCTGTTGATCTGCAAAAGCAGAAGCAAAAACCTTCCCTACTCGGTTAATTAAATCTGGGTTCCCTAGTAAATCTGTCATAAACAAGTAACCACCAGGCAATAAGCGATCTGAATGCTCAAGCTCTGCCTTTAAATCCTGAATAACTGAACGCACCTCTGGCTCGGACATTTTGGGAATATATTTCACTCCTCCTGCAGCACCCGGCACTGTCATCAATAACCCGATTCCTTTTTCTTCGAAAGTTTCTTTTACAATCGTTAAATCCTCACTAATGGATGACTTCGCAGATTGATATAGTTCTGAAAAATAAGTTAGCGGGATCAGCTGATGTGGATGCTCTAGTAAATAGTACGTCATATCAACTAGTCGTTCACTACGTTTCCATTTCATGCGACCCTCTCCTAAACACGAATATTTATAGGTAAAATTAACACAAATTTGCGTTTCTAAGCAAGCGTATTTCGCTCACCTAGTATTCTTACTGCATAAACTTCCTCACAAAACCCACGTAAACCATTATAAATACGACTCACACGAGCTTCACTATCCACTAGCCCAAAAACAGTCGGACCGCTTCCACTCATTAATGTAGCATCTGCTCCAAAGCGTTTCATTTGTTCCTTTAACATCACGACCTCTGGATGTAGCTTAAATGTTACAGTTTCTAAAACATTTCCTAAAGAAGAACATAATAGTTCATAATCCTTCGTTTCAATAGCCTGTATCATTTGCTTCGTATTGGGATGCTCCAGCCCTTCAACCTTAAGACCTCCATATACTTCAGCAGTGGATACGCCGATTTTAGGTTTTGCTAATACTACCCAGCAGTTAGGCGGGGCAGGAATTTCCTTTATTTTTTCTCCTCGTCCTGTGGCTAGTGCCGTGCCACCATAGACACAAAATGATACATCTGAACCGATTTTAGCACCTAGTTCAGCCAATTCATCTATCGATAAACCTAAATTCCAAAGCTCATTTAGACCCTTAAGTGTAGCAGCTGCATCACTACTACCACCAGCAAGGCCGGCAGCAATAGGGATTTCTTTTTCAATAGTAATGGATACACCTTGTTTAATGCCATATGTATCTTTAATGAGACGCGCTGCCTGATAAGCAAAATTACGATGATCGTTGGGTACAAAATTATCCGTTGAAATTATTTGGATCACACCATCTTCTCGAGATTCAAGACTGATACGATCAGCTAAATCGACGGTTGTCATAACCATCTCTACTTCGTGAAAATTATCAGGTCTTTTATAAAGTACATCTAATGTTAAATTAATTTTTGCAGGCGCCTTTACATAAAGCATCTTTCTTCCTCCCTTATAGCAACACATATAAACAATTCCTTTTTCGCACAAGATTATTCATTTTATTTTACCATATTGAGATTACGAAAATGGAAAAAAAGAACCGTATACCCTGTTTGGAGTAACGGTTCTCTCTCGTCAGCTGTATTTGTTGTGTCAGTAAGGATTTTCATCCTTGCTGAATGAAACTTAATAAGTCGTCTATTTTATTTGAAATAGTCTACTTACGCTCTTGCTCATTACTTGCTCTTTCAGCCATTTCAATGGCACGTTTGACCATATTACCAGCATCTCGAGCTTTTATGCCGCCCCAGCCTTCCTTTTGCACAACATCATAAAATCCAAGTTCTTTTGCGATCTCTTCTTTTAATCGAGGTGACATGATACCCTTTCTAGGCATATAAACTCCTCCTTTAACAACTGACCACATTAGTATGCCCCGTGAAAACGCAAAACACTCATGTAGTTTTTAACATACATGAGTGTTTCAAAAATATAGAAATAAGTACTAGAAACTATTTTGCGACAGCAGCCTTTGCTTCGTCTAAAAATGTAATCTCTACTGCTTCAGTTAAAATATCTGTGTAACTATACGATACGCGCTTACACGTATTGTCTTCTTGGTCAAGTTCAACTACAAAGATGGCGCGATATGTCTCACGTAATATCCCTGCACACTCAACCGTTTTCTTGCGACCACCGTTTGCTTTTAATTGCAAACGTTTACCCAAATGACAATCCAACGACTTTTTAATGTCCGCTAAAGTTTTTGGCATTTTCGCTTACACCTCACTAATAACTAGTATAAGCGAATCGCCCAAAAATGTCAACAAAATATAATATTTTATCAGCACCTCATAAATCTTGTCAACTTATTTTTTATAAAAAACATATATTTTTTTACATCTAAGAAAAAATGTTAACAAAATTTTTTACTTTGCAAATACAGGATATAGCGCATCCGCTAATTTTCCAAACTCTTGAATCGTTAAAGTTTCACCACGACGAGTTGGTTCGATACTAGCAGCAGCTAAAGCTTCTAGTATGAAGTCCTTTTGTGCTTTACCATTAGGCAAACCAGATTGTAGGTTATTATAAATCGTTTTTCTACGCTGTACGAAAGAGGCACGCGTCACGACAAAAAGAAAATCCTCGTTAATAACCTTTACTGGCGGCTCATCATGCTTAATAAGGCGAATGACTGCTGAGTCGACGTTAGGCTGTGGCATGAAAACCGTCTTAGGTACTGTCATAGCAATTTCTGCCTTTACGTAATACTGGATCGCAATCGACAATGAACCATATTCCTTCGTTCCTGGTTTAGCCGTTATACGATCTGCCACCTCTTTTTGCATCATGACAACGAAACCACGAATCGGCAATCGATCATTCAATAATTTCATTAAAATTGGTGTAGTTACGTAATACGGTAAATTGGCCACAACCATAATATCTTCAATTCCTGGCATTTCCTCTGCAATCACTTTAGCAACATCAGCCTTTAGAATGTCAGAGTGGACAATAGACACATTATTGTATGGGCTAAGTGTATCCTCTAACACAGGTAATAGTCGTTGGTCAATTTCAAAGGAAACGACCTTTTTAGCACTTCTCGCTAAATGTTCGGTTAATGCCCCAATACCTGGACCAACTTCAATTGCCCCACTATTTTCTGTTAAGTTGGCATGGCTAACTATATTTCTTAATATATTTGGATCAATTAAAAAGTTTTGTCCTAAACTTTTTTTAAATGAGAATCCATATTTTTTTAAAATTTCCTGCGTTCGAATTGGTGTTGCTATATCCTTATGCATCATTTTCCTCCTGATCTAGCTGTGCAACTGCGGCACCAAATTGTTTTTCTGTAATTTGAAACATCTTCAATCTTTTATGGAGCTGCTTACCATTTGTAGCACCTATATTTAATAATTCACCGAGACGATCACGACGATGCTTTGCCTGCGGATGTCCAATTAAACGAGCTGTCATTAAATCCTCTAGTGTTATATCATCTTCGTTTGGTACATCCAGATTAGGGGTATAGACAAGTCGTAGCGCTTCCCGAATATCGACGTCTGCTGCATGTTCAATCCCTAATCCTTTGCCATTCTTCGCAATTGTCTTTGCTTTCGGTAAAAAAGCGTGCTTGACCCCTTGAACACGCTCCTCAATAATGGCACGTATGCGACGCCCTGGATAATCAGGATCCGTAAATACAATAACTCCACGCTTCTCCTGCGCATGCTGAATCCGTTTCAATGTCTCTTCAGATATAGCAGATCCATTTGTTTCTATAGTATCTGCTTGTACGGCTCGCTTAATAGCTGTCGTATCATCTTTTCCTTCAACCACGATAATTTCTTTTATTTGCAAAAAGGCTCCTCTTTTCTACCTTATCTTCTGACCATTTTACAACTGCATGATACTGTTTGTACAGGAATACAAGACTCACACGTACCTATACTTATAACATTGATTGGCCGCTAAAAATATAAAAAAAAGCTTTCCCGCCAGTCAAAACAGGAAAGCCCTTAGTGAAAAACATTTTGATTTATTTTACAATTTTTTTAATTTAATACTTTAATACGCACTTTCTTACGTCCCCAGTTACGTGCTTGGGCATCTGTTTGTACAAGTATATCGATCTTATTACCCTTGATTGCGCCACCAGTATCTCCAGCAATAGCTGTACCATACCCTTCAACCCAAACTTTTGAGCCAAGCTTAATAACAGAAGGGTCAACGGCTACCACCTTCAAATTGGAATTTGAACGCAAGTTTATACCAGTTGCTGATGTACCTGAGCAACCGTTGCAATATGGTGTATAGGCTGTTGCCGTTACATAGAACTCTTTACCGCTTGCCGGCTCTGCTGAACCACGCGATACAGTCGCTGCGCTTGCAACTACAGTTTTAGTTCCGACTGCAACTACTTGCTTTTTCGGCTCTTGTAAAACTGCCTCAGATTGTAGATTCTTTGCTACAACCTTCCCATTTTCTTTGACAACTTCATACGTACGAGAAACAGAACCTTTCTGCCCCGTTGCTACTACCTTTTCTTTCCCCTTTTGCAATGAAGCATCTTGCTTCTTTTCAACTGCGAAATCTAAAGAGTCTTCCACTACATCGATAACCTTTTCTACGCGAACTACTGTGATTTTACTCGCCGGAGTAAGAACGTCCTCCAGGTTATTTTCGACACGATCGAATTCATTTAACTGAATTCCTTGTTGTTTTAAAAAGTTAGCGACCGTAGTCGAAGTGGACCATACTTGTCTTTTGTTTACGCCATCGACAAGCGTTAATTGAAACGCTCTTTGAATATCGATTTTGTTTTCTGCGCCTAGCTCAGTATCTAGACCTTGTGCTAAAGAGTCGTGTTCAGATACTTCAATATTCGCTTCCTTCAAAATGTCTTTCACTAGTGTTTCAGTTGTCCATACTTTTGACTGATTTCCATCAACTGAAATTGTTACTTCTTTTGCCTGTTCCCATTGAATTGCTAAGCCATTAACAATTTTGGTGTTCAGAGAGGGTGATATTTTATCATGCGCTGCTACATCTATATTTTGATCTTGTAATAATTGTTCTACAGTTTTGGCATGTGTGGATAATTCGATTGTTTCTCCATTTGCTTCAAGCTTTACGGCTTTTTTCGTACCTTGATAAAGCACGAAAGAGATTACAGATACAAACAGGACAAGTGAAATAATTCTTATCACTGTTTGCTTACTCCTCAATGATCCTAAGAACAAGTTTTTCATGGAATTATTTGACATGAAAAAACGCCTCCTTAATACAAGGTTGGATTATACGGACTAGTTTTGGCACTGTCAACCCGAAAGTATTTCTTTGAAAATTGACTTCTTCGTTTTTGCCAACCATAAACCCTGTATTGGAGGCATCTTAGCTAATTAACTGTCAATCCCAAAAAATTTTTTCGCATTGTCGGTAGTTGCTTGTGCAATTTCCTCGATTGTCAACCCTTTCAAACGTGCAATTTCTTCCGCCACTAACGGCACAAAAGCGGGTTCATTGCGCTTTCCACGATAAGGATGTGGCGCTAAATAAGGGGCATCAGTTTCAATCATCAAGTGCTCAAGAGGAATGTCCGAAGCCACTTCTTTTGGCAAACGTGCATTTTTGAATGTCACGGGACCCCCAAGACTAATCATAAAATTCATAGCAATACATTCACGTGCTGTTTCTACACTCCCACTAAAGCAGTGCATAACACCCCCTACAGATGCTGCATTTTCTTCACGTAAAATATTTACAACATCCCCTGTTGCATCCCTATTATGAATGATAATTGGTAAATCAATCTTTTGCGCTAACTGTATTTGTTTGCGGAAAAGTGCCTGTTGAACATCCTTTGGTGATTTATCCCAATAGTAGTCCAACCCAGTTTCACCAATACCGACTATTTTTGGATGTGCTGCTAATTCCTCAATCCACTCTAAATCTTCCTGAGTGCAATCAATGGCGTCTACCGGATGCCATCCAATAACACCGTAAACAAAATCATATTGCTCTATCAGCTCCATAGTTCTTTCAATGGTTTTACGATCAAAACCTATAACCACCATTTTTTCTACTTTAGCTTCTAAAGCTCTATTGATTACATCTTGAAGGTCTTCCTCGTATTGATCTGCGTTTAAATGTACATGTGTATCAATAAACATCTTCATTCTCCTAACATAGATTTTATTAAAATTTATTATTTCATATTTTTCGTAAGCATTACAAATTTGTTACAAACGATTCGGGTTTGTGACATTCCACTTAATCGACAAAGCTCGCGTTGGTTCTATATACCTAAAAAACCATTATTTTTACAACACATAAATTATTCCGAAATAACAATAAGGCTATTTCTACTGGCAGATTTGAAAAGCCTGCTGAATACTATCTATTCAGCAGGCCAATCTTCGTTTGTTACTTTACTTTTGCACCATTTTCAAGTTTTGAATCTACAGATGCTAATTTTAAAATCCCATCTTTTTCACCAGCTAGGATCATACCTTGTGATAATTCCCCACGTAATTTAACTGGTTTTAAGTTTGCTACGACAATCACTTTTTGACCAACTAATTCTTCTGGAGAATAGAATTTCGCAATACCTGAAACTACTTGACGTTGCTCGTATCCTAGGTCGACTTGAAGCTTTAATAATTTATCAGCTTTTGGCACAGTTTCACATGCAGTTACAGTCGCGACACGCAAATCAATTTTCATGAAATCATCAATAGTAATTTCAGGAATTTCTGGGTTCTCATCACACTTTGTCTCATTTTTAACTTCTTCTTCTTGTGAAGTCTTTACAGAACCACGCATTTCTTCACGGATATAAGCTATTTCAACTTCATTTTCCAAACGAGGGAAAATAGGTATCCCTTTTTCTACCACTTTAATGTTTGCTGGAATAGTATTGCCGAATGTTTCAATTGTATCCCATGCTAAGAATTTGTCATCCAAACCTAGCTGTTCCATCATACGTTTAGGTGTTGTTGTCATAAATGGTTGTAACATGACAGCAATTTGGTGTAAGCTTTCTGCCAAATTTCGCATTACTGTACCTAATTTTGGTTTATCCGCTTCTTCTTTTGCTAATACCCATGGTTGTGTTTCATCTATATACTTATTCGTTCGTGATACTAATGTCCATAAGTCTGCCAATACCACACTAAACTGCATTTTTTCCATACTTTCTTCATATTTAATACGTACCGACTCAGCCTGCTCTTTTAATGCTGCATCAAATTTTGTCGATTGAAGATTCTCTGAAGGAATAATGCCATCGTAATATTTGTTAATCATAGAAATAGTACGGTTTAATAAATTACCTAAATCATTTGCAAGATCAAAGTTTGTTCGTTCAATAAATGATTCTGGAGAGAATACACCATCAGAACCGAAAGGTAATTCACGTAAAAGGAAATAACGTGTCGCATCAAGGCCATAACGTTCGATTAACATTTCTGGATAAATGACATTACCTTTTGATTTAGACATTTTCCCGTCTTTCATCATAATAAAACCATGTGCAAAAATCTTTTTCGGTAATGGTAAATCTAAAGCCATTAAGAAAATTGGCCAATAAATCGTATGGAAGCGAACGATATCTTTCCCTACAACATGCACATCTGCTGGCCAATATTTGTTGAACAATGTTTCATCATCTGAAAGATATCCTAGTGATGTAATATAATTCGTTAATGCATCTACCCATACATAGATAACATGTTTGGGATCCCCAGGTACTTTAATACCCCAGTCAAAGGATGTTCTCGATACTGATAAATCTTCTAACCCCGGTTTAATAAAGTTATTGATCATTTCATTTTTTCGAGACTCTGGTTCAATAAATTCAAGGTTTTCCTCATAATAAGACAATAAACGATCCGCGTATTTCTTCATATTAAAGAAGTACGATTCCTCTTTTACTTTGTGGACAGGGCGACCACAGTCTGGACAATTTCCATCAACTAATTGAGTCTCTGTAAAGAATGATTCACAAGGCGTACAATACCAGCCTTCATACTCACCTTTATATATATCTCCATTATCCAAAAACTTTTGGAAAATCTTTTCGACAGCTTTTGTATGTCGTTCTTGCGTTGTTTGTATAAAATCATCGTAAGAAATATCCATTAACGCCCAAAGCTTTTTCGCAGCCTCTGCAATTTCATTGACATAATCTTGAGGATGTTTGCCCGCTTCTGCTGCCTTCTCTTGAATTTTTTGTCCATGCTCGTCCATACCTGTCAAAAAACGAACATCATAACCACGTAAACGTTTATAACGTGCTATCGCATCTGATGCAACGGTCGTATATGCCGTACCAATATGAAACTTCCCACTTGGATAGTAAATGGGTGTTGTTATATAGAATGTTTTCTTTTGTTCACTCACAAGAACTGCCTCCATTGTTTTACAATATACTTTCTATTCTAACGAAGTACGAAATTCGTTTCAATGAAAGTTTACCATTCGCGAAAATTGTCGAATAATATATTTAATCCATTTACTGACTTAAATAAGAACCTTTTTTACTATAATCAAAAATATTTATTAAAAACCTTTTAAAATAACAAAAATAACAGCATTCTTCTCAAAAAAATTTTTAAAAAACCTTAATATTAGTGCATTAATTAATTGACGTTTATGGCATTACTTGGTATGATAACTATCAGACAAAGAAATGATGTCGAAATTTGACGAAATGCCAATATAACTTTTATAAATTAGGAGGAAAACTATTATGAAATCAACAGGAATTGTTCGTAAAGTCGATGAGTTAGGTCGTGTAGTTATACCTATCGAATTACGTCGTACACTAGGTATTGCTGAAAAGGATGCTTTAGAAATCTATGTGGATGATGATAAAATCATCTTAAAAAAATATATGCCTAATATGACATGTGCTGTTACTGGCGAAGTTTCAGATGATAACTTCCGTCTAGTTGGAGGCAAATTAATTTTAAGTCCAGAAGGCGCTGAAATGTTAGTAAAAGAAATTCAATCAAACTTAAAAAAATAATGCTTACACACCTAAATCAAGACAGTGATTTAGGTGTTTTTAATATAAATGTATACTATCTACTATACCCAAATTTTGAACCCCTTATAATGTCCATGTCAGACCTTTATATGTAAGGTTACTATTATTTACATTTGTTATCAATTCAAAAAATTAAGAGCTACCCTAAGGTAACTCTTAATCGTCATTGATTATGATATTCGTTATAGACATCTCTCTTCGCTAGTTGTCGTTCCTTGGCTACTTCTTTAATGGCTTCTTTAGAACTTACATCGTTTTGTTGAAGGATATAATCCACGTGTTCGATAATAGATAGTGTATGCCAATAAGCCTCTTCAGAATCTTCCACTTCGACTTCCTGATTCCCCTCAAGGACTATACAAAATTCACCACGTATTTCTTCTGTTTGTGACCATTCTATAGCTTCTGCTAGGGTGCCACGCAAAAATTCCTCAAATTTCTTAGTCAGCTCTCGCGCTAAAACAATACGACGATTTCCCAGAATAGCTTCCATATCTTTTAATGTTTCCTTTAAGCGATGAGGTGCTTCATATAATAAAATCGTTTCTTGTCGTTTTTTTAATTGTTCTAATTGCTGACGACGATCTTTTCTCCCACGATTTAAAAAACCATAAAAGAAAAATGGCTGGGGTGTTAATCCAGAAGCTATTAATGCAGTTATTGCTGCATTTGGACCTGGTATAGGCACAACCGGAAAGTTTTGAGCAATTGCTTTTTCAACTATATCTGCACCAGGATCAGAAATACAAGGTAAACCTGCATCACTCACTAATGCGATGATCTTCCCTTCCTGTAGAAAAGTTAATAATTTTTCTCCACCTACAGCTAGATTATGTTCATGGTAGCTAATTAAAGGTGTGTCAATTTCAAAATAGTTACATAATTTTTTTGTATTTCTAGTATCCTCTGCTGCAATAATATCCGCCTCTTTTAAAATACGGAGCGCCCGCACACTAATATCCTCTAGATTTCCAATAGGTGTCCCTACAAGATATAAACAGCCTGTCTGATCGTGTATTGTACTTTTTTGTGATTTCACGATTCACCCCTCCTTATATGCACTATTTTTTGAGTTCTTGTTAGTTGCTTAAAAGCATATTCCGCGCGCATTGCCTCTTCCTTTGTTTCAAATTCTTCCTTATAAATACACTTTACTGGCACTCTAGCTCTTGTATATTTTGCCCCTTTACCAGCATTATGTACAGCTACACGCTTTTCTAAATTATTTGTATAGCCTGCGTAAAGTGATTGATCCGCACACTCTAGCACGTAAAAATAGTGACTATTGCTCTTTTCCATAAAGAATCTCTCTCACTTCTGCTGTGTATTCATTATTTTCATTATAGACATATATTGGTGGTAATATTTTTAAATCAGGCTTCCCATCCTTTATTCCTTCTATTAATAATGTATTGGCCTCTTTTCCTTCTTTCGGATAAATAAGCTGCATTCGTTTTGGCTCTAAACGATTCGCACGCATTGCAGTAACTATATCTAATAATCGACCTGGTCGATGCACAAATGCTGCTTTTCCACCTTGCTTTAATAATTTACTTGCTGAGTGAATGGCCTCTTCTAATGTTAAATAGAGTTCATGTCGTGCAATGGCATGATGTTCACTAAGATTTTTATCACTTGCTTCATGTGCTAAAAAATAAGGGGGATTGCATGTAACAACGTCATATTTTTCAATGCCCAGTTGTTTCGGTATTTCTTTTACATCTCCAAGAATCATTTGTATTTGATTTTCTAAATGATTATAGCGAATACTTCTTTCTGCCATATCAAACAGGCGTGGCTGAAGCTCAACTCCCGTTATTTGCCCCTTCGTTCGTGCACTTAAAAAGAGAGGGATTACACCATTTCCCGAGCATAAATCTACAATATTTCCTTTATGATAGGGAATATTGACAAACTTTGAAAGCAATACCGCATCCAATGAAAATGAAAAGACAGATGGACTTTGAATAATACGTAAATTCTCAGCCAATAAATAGTCTAGACGTTCATCACCTTTTAGCCATTTTTCCATGCTAATTCCTCCTATGCTACAAAAGAAAAGACTGATACCACCGTGGTGGGAATCAGCCTTCTATTATACATTTTGTTTATTTAAAAATGATAGACAAAACAGACAATCTTCACCTTTTCGAGAGCTTCCAAAATGAACATGACAAACATGGAAACCTTCCTGGTATAGACGAGCTAGGTTATCATAGCCTTCACCTATATCTAGCGGACTCTCTTTCTTTACTTCAGCAGCTTGTACGGAGTGTGTATTTGAAAGTAGTTCTTCTAGACGTGTGCGAAGATGATGATTTTCTGTTTCAAGTGCCTTATGCTCTTCCATCATTAACGCTACAAATTGTTTCAATGCACCAAATTGCTCCTGCATTGCTTCGAGCTGTTGTTCGAACTCCATAACGGTATCTAAGAAATTACGGTCCTTCACCCAAGCCACCTCGTTAAATTCTCTATCTTAAATAAGATTTTTTTCGCATGCTAGCAGTTCTTCTAGTGTATACTCAACTGTGCGCTCCTGCTCTTGTAAATATACTTGAATAAGTCTTTCCAGCACATTTAAACCTACAACTTTACCGCGGCCATCTGGTGTCATAGCTACTTCACCTAAATCTGGCATACCTTCTTTTGCCTCTTCATACTCATCATTCTCATACTTTAAGCAACACATTAAACGTCCGCAAAGTCCTGATATTTTTGAAGGATTTAAAGATAAGTTTTGATCTTTAGCCATTTTTATAGAAACTGGCTCAAAATCTCCTAAAAATGTAGAGCAACATAGCATACGACCACAAGGCCCAATGCCTCCTAATAATTTTGCTTCATCACGAACACCGATTTGGCGAAGTTCGATACGTGTTCTAAATACCGAAGCTAAATCTTTTACAAGATCCCTGAAGTCAACTCGTCCTTCAGCTGTAAAATAAAAAATGATTTTATTACGGTCAAATGTATATTCAACATCTACAAGCTTCATTTCTAGATTATGTTCTATAATTTTAGTACTTGCAAGTTCAAATGCTCGTTTTGACTCAGCAGCGTTTTCTTCTACTTGTATACGATCACGATCATCCGCTGGTCGAAGTACTTGTTTAAGTGGTAATACGACATCATTATCACCTACTACTTTTTGAGGGACAACTACTTTACCATATTCGACGCCACGCGCTGTCTCAACAATAACATATTGACTATCTTCTAATAGAAATGATGCTGGATCAAAATAATATATTTTACCCGCTTTTTTAAAGCGGACTCCTACTACATTATACAAATGTATATCCCTCCTGCAGATTTAGCATTAACTGCTCCATCAATAACGTCCTATTCATGTTACGCTGTAAAGATGCACGCGCCTGTAAAATAGATTCCATTTGCTTAGACAATTGCTCATAAGTGGAATATAACGCGACTTCTTTGAATAGTGGTAACATGTCTGGATAAGTACAAGCTGCCTCGGGATTAGCTTTTATTGACACTATATCACGGTAAGCAAATAGTAGTAAATCCAATGCTTGCTCTATTTCGCTTTTTTCTTTAAAGTGTGGTAGCCACTCCTCGTGCACAATAAGCATGGCCTCATGTACATTTTGCCGAATAGCTTCTACTAATTTTAACACTGTTTTTCGAGCAAGTGCAAACTGCTCATCACTTGCTAAAAATATCGCCATTTCGAGCTCGTTCGTCATCATACTTACGGTTGAAGCCATCGAATGCGAAATATTATTTTCCTGTAAATGCTGTAATAAAACATGACGGGGCATTTTTTGGAATTTTATGTGTTGGCAACGCGAGCGGATCGTTGGTAGTATCGATTGCATTTGCTCTGTTAATAAAATAGCAGTAACCTCACCATCCGGCTCCTCTAAAAATTTAAGTATCATGTTGGCTGAGGCCGTGTTGAGACGATCTGCATGATGAAGAACATAGATTTTGCGTCCCTCTTCCACGCCCATCATTTTCATTTCACCAATTAATTCACGCATTTGATCAATCTTAATAAATTGACCCTCTGGATAAATTTGATGAATATTTGGATGATTTCCTGAATCAACACGTCTGCAATTTCGACATGTTTCACATGGAACATTTTCATTTGGGTGCTCACATAGCATTAGTTTGACAAAAAAATGCATAATATCTGCTTTGCCTGTCCCTTTTTCACCATCAAAAATGTATGCATGTGCTAATCTATTTTTGACAAAAATCGTTTGAAGTTGCTTCATTACAACTGGTTGTAGCGCGAATAGCTCTTCAACATTCTTGGCCATATATTTAAAATTCCTTCCTGTTTCTATTGTAAAGATGGGACTGTTCCCACTCTTAACTTTCGATAGAAACATTGCAGTAGTTCTTTATTGGCGATTGCGTTTTGCGTAAAATTGCCACCGTCGCCTCACATTCGGGAAGATAATCACTGCGTTCTTAATTAACAGATATTCTTGACTCCAAATTGAAATGAGTAGTATTTAAACGCTATTGGTTTTCAATTGATCATGGGTCTACTATTATTGAATGAAGGTAAATATTCGAAAAAAGCCCGCGCCTATAGGAGAATGAGACACGGGTTTTACATATATAAGTTAATTAGTAAGCCTTTAATCTCACCGATTTTATCAAGGAGGTCAATCGCTTCTTTCTCTTCGTCTAAAAGATCTTGCGCAAGTTCAACCAGACGTGTATCAATCGTATCAATGATTTTTAAACGTCTTCCTTCACCAAAACGATTCCAAGTATGAGATTGCTTTAATTCCATACCATGTTCTACTGTCTCTTGTAGAAATCGTTTAACTAGCATTTTAAACCTAGCAAGTTCTCGTAAATTACGCGATCTCGCAACTCGGTCACCTGCAGTAGATATATCCCCTAACAACCTTGTCAATTGCTCAGTTTGCAACTTTGTTCCTTGCTTGACGACCATATCCCCAAATCGGTTATTTTGATTATTATTTTGTAGTGGCTCTTTACGATTTGTATTTAACCCGACGCGTATATCTTGATTAATTTTCAAGCTTGTTTCGCCCCCACGATCTTTATCTATTTCTCCTCAGCATGATTGCTTTAGGATAACAAATAGGCCTTGATTCTGCCTTTCAAACAGTGAACCCTAATGTTTATGAGGAGGCTCTTTTTTAAAAATGATGGAATTGTTCAATCGGTAAAACAAAGACAGTGGCTCCTCCTACCTCAACCTCCACAGGATAAGGAATATAGGAATCAGCATTTCCCCCTAATGGAGAAACTGGCGCAACCATCTGCTCCCGAGCACGACAATTATCCCGAATAATATCTAAAAGTTTGGGTATGAGAGAGTCTTCAGTTCCTATAAGAAACGTCGTATTTCCTGAACGTAAAAATCCTCCTGTGCTCGCTAATTTAGTTGCGCGAAACTGATTTTTCGTTAAAGCATTTGATAAGCGGCTGCTATCCTGATCCTGCACTACAGCTACGACTAACTTCATTCGCACTCACCCCTTTTATAAAATTAACCTAAATAGGTTTCAATATTATTCCTAAACTTTTAATACTTCCACTATTAATAATCTAATTGAAGATAAAATAATGGATAGTATCATTATATCACATAGTTATAGACAACTTCATGTATTTACTGTATTGCGTCCAATAATAATGACCATACATCTTCAACAACACTATCAATATCTTGGTCAGCATTCACAATACGTATACGTTCTGGATAACGCTCAACGAGTAGTAAATATCCTTCATGCACCTTTTGGTGAAACGGTAAACTTTCAACATCTAAACGATTTACTTCGCGATTTCCCGTTGCATAAATACGTGCTAACCCTACTTCTGGTGCAATATCAAATAATATCGTCATATCAGGTAATTTCTTTCCGATAGCGAATTCATTAATGGAAAGCACCTCATCAATACCTATACCTCTTGCATAACCTTGATAGGCTAAAGATGAATCGATAAAACGATCACATATTACCAACTTCCCAGCATCTAAAGCAGGTTGAACCTGTTCAAAATAATGCTGGCTTCTTGCTGCAGCATATAACAATGCTTCTGTTCGTTCATCCATTGCTGTATGTGCAGGATTTAAAATAATCGTTCTTATTTTTTCTGCAATTTCAATTCCACCAGGTTCTCTTGTTGCTAGAACATCAATATTTTTTTCTGCTAACCGCTCTGCGATCTTTTGAATGACTGTTGTTTTCCCTGCTCCCTCTGGACCTTCAAATGTTATAAATAAATTGCTCTTCATGCTGTTAATTGCCTCCAACTATTTAATGACCTGAATCATTTTTTCTGTTAAACGGTGATTTCCTTGAAATGTTGCACCTGCTGCTAGTAGTTCTTCTAATTGACTTAATTTTGCTACTGTTATTCTTTCTCCGGGCACTAGCAATGGAATGCCAGGTGGATAAGGAATAATCATACTTGCTGATATTCGTCCCATTGTTCGCATATATGGTAACCATTCTTTATTTAAAGATGCAATCTCATTGAAGGTATAAATAGGCTCTGTTATCGGAATAAACTTATAAGCTGCTTGAGAAGCCTGGCTGCTATCAGTTTTTGCTGTTTCTAATAGCAATGTTACGGCTTCCTTTATTCGGACTCTTATTTCAGCAAATGGATAGGTATGTCCTTGCTTGAGTAATGGTAATATGAATAAAACTTGATTCCTATCAGCTAGCTCCCCATAGACATGCTCTGCCTCTAGTGCCTTCTGTAATTGAAAGCCACTATAATCTTTGACACGTAAAAGTAATTTGAGAGGGTCATCTACTTCAATAACTTCCAAAGAGCCAACCGATCGTAATGCTTCAACCCATTGATTCCTTTTTTCTATTATATATGCCCCATCACTCTCCATATATGTCTGTACATAATAACGAGCATCATCTAGTGAAGCTAATAAAACATAAGATGGGCTACTAGATTGTAGCATACGTAAGTAGTGATGGATTTTTTCAGCTTCTATTAATTCCGATCTCACATGCATAAAGGATGCCATCGTCATCGCAGGTAGTGTTTTATGCGCTGATTGTACGACAACATCTGCCCCAAGAGACAAAGCTGATGGTTGAAATAATGAACATGCACCAAAGTGAGCGCCATGTGCTTCATCCACCAATACAGGGATCCCCTTTTCATGGCAATAAGCAATTTGTTGCTGTATTTCATTAGAGGTCACCCCATAATAAGTAGGATATGTTAAAACAACCGCTTTCGCCTCTGAATAATTTTCTACAGCTTCCTTTAAATCCTGAAAAGTAACATGTGTTGCGGTTAATGTTCGTTCATCCCATATCGGTGACACGAAAATAGGCTTGGCTCCAACAAGTTCGATGGCATGAAAAATAGATTTATGCGCATTCCTTTGAACAATAATGGTATCGCCTTTTTGACAAGTAGCATAAATCATTGCTAAATTTCCAACGGTAGAGCCACCTACCAAAAAGAAACTTTTCATCGCTCCATATGTATCAGCTAATAAATGCTCTGCTTCTAAGATCATTTCCTCAGGATAATGCAAATCATCCAGTCCTGATAATTCAGTTATATCATAACGCATAACATCCTTAAATGCTTGCGGAAGATGAGACAGTTCGCCATGCTTATGGCCTGGGACATGAAAAGAAATATTTTGTTGTTGTCGAAAACGTTCTAATCCCTCTATAATCGGCTTTTTCTTTTGCAAAACAAACACCCATTTTCATTATATTCTCACCTAATTATACGAGATTATAACGCGATAAAAAAGTCATCTCTCAGCAAGGTGCTCTTTATTTACAGGTAAAGTTATAATTTTTCAGGTAAAATGCCTTACTATTATAAAAACCGACCATTGCCACCTCTGCAATAATCGGTTCTCCACCCTTTAAAAATGAAACTATTATTCTTTTGCTACCGTCAAAGCCATTTGTCTAACGAGTTGCTCCACCAATTGTGGAACAAATTTTTCTAATACGGGATTCATCATTCCTGCTAAAAAACCACTGGCCTTCATTGTTAAGCTACCTGTAAGTTGGAGTGATTCATCTTGATGCTGTTTAATTTCAAATGAGCCATCACCATTTATCGGATCAGATAAGCCGACTAAATCAAATAAGACTTGATGCGGTTCTGAAGATTTCATTTGAAGCTCGACTTTCACAGCCTTTTGAATGATGCCAAAGTCACCTTGAAAGACCCAAATCATATTATTTTCATTTAGCAATTCATGATGCAAATAACCTGGTATTAAAACAGCCCACTTTTCTCTATTTTGAATAAAGCTCTCTAACTTTTCTCTCTGTATATAAATTGCTTCACTAGTATATAATCCTGTTGCCACTCTATTTCATCCCCTTTACCCAATTTTTACCATTTGATTTTACCATTGTTTATGCTTACAAAGACAGACAAAAATAAAAACCGCAGAGATAATATATCTCAGCGGTTACAATTGCCTAGCGACGTCCTACTCTCACAGGGGGAAGCCCCCAACTACCATCGGCGCTAAAGAGCTTAACTTCCGTGTTCGGTATGGGAACGGGTGTGACCTCTTTGCCATCATCACTAGACTATAGTCGGCTTTCAATATACATCGCATTTCTTCGTCAGCTTCTGTCGTTCAGTCAGTCACGTACTTGAGTACGCTCCTTCCCTCTCTCCATTGCTTCCTCGAACTACTCGTATCTTGAAACCCTTCATAAAAGAAATTGTTCTTTCAAAACTGGATAAACGGTTCATTGAATGTTTCAAACTTTTTTTGGTTAAGTCCTCGATCGATTAGTATTCGTCAGCTCCATGTGTCACCACACTTCCACCTCGAACCTATCTACCTCATCGTCTTTGAGGGATCTTACTTACTTGCGTAATGGGAAATCTCATCTTGAGGGGGGCTTCATGCTTAGATGCTTTCAGCACTTATCCCGTCCACACATAGCTACCCAGCGATGCCTTTGGCAAGACAACTGGTACACCAGCGGTGTGTCCATCCCGGTCCTCTCGTACTAAGGACAGCTCCTCTCAAATTTCCTACGCCCACGACGGATAGGGACCGAACTGTCTCACGACGTTCTGAACCCAGCTCGCGTACCGCTTTAATGGGCGAACAGCCCAACCCTTGGGACCGACTACAGCCCCAGGATGCGATGAGCCGACATCGAGGTGCCAAACCTCCCCGTCGATGTGGACTCTTGGGGGAGATAAGCCTGTTATCCCCGGGGTAGCTTTTATCCGTTGAGCGATGGCCCTTCCATGCGGAACCACCGGATCACTAAGCCCGTCTTTCGACCCTGCTCGACTTGTAGGTCTCGCAGTCAAGCTCCCTTGTGCCTTTACACTCTACGAATGATTTCCAACCATTCTGAGGGAACCTTTGGGCGCCTCCGTTACCTTTTAGGAGGCGACCGCCCCAGTCAAACTGTCCGCCTGACACTGTCTCCTGCCCCGCTAAGGGGCATGGGTTAGAATTTCAATACAACCAGGGTAGTATCCCACCGACGCCTCCTTCGAAGCTGGCGCTCCGAGATCTCTGGCTCCTACCTATCCTGTACAAGTTGTACCAAAATTCAATATCAGGCTACAGTAAAGCTCCACGGGGTCTTTCCGTCCTGTCGCGGGTAACCTGCATCTTCACAGGTACTATAATTTCACCGAGTCTCTCGTTGAGACAGTGCCCAGATCGTTACGCCTTTCGTGCGGGTCGGAACTTACCCGACAAGGAATTTCGCTACCTTAGGACCGTTATAGTTACGGCCGCCGTTTACTGGGGCTTCAATTCGCAGCTTCGCTTGCGCTAACCACTCCTCTTAACCTTCCAGCACCGGGCAGGCGTCAGCCCCTATACGTCACCTTACGGTTTTGCAGAGACCTGTGTTTTTGCTAAACAGTCGCCTGGGCCTATTCACTGCGGCTCTCATGCGCTTGCACGCTCAAGAGCACCCCTTCTCCCGAAGTTACGGGGTCATTTTGCCGAGTTCCTTAACGAGAGTTCTCTCGCACACCTTAGGATTCTCTCCTCGACTACCTGTGTCGGTTTGCGGTACGGGCACCTCTCACCTCGATAGAGGCTTTTCTTGGCAGTGTGAAATCAGGAACTTCGTCCATACGGACTCGCCATCACAGCTCAACGTTACAGTGTGCGGATTTGCCTACACACACGCCTTACTGCTTGGACGCGCATAACCAACAGCGCGCTTACCCTATCCTACTGCGTCCCCCCATTTCTCAAACGGTGAGGAGGTGGTACAGGAATATCAACCTGTTGTCCATCGCCTACGCCTATCGGCCTCGGCTTAGGTCCCGACTAACCCTGAGCGGACGAGCCTTCCTCAGGAAACCTTAGTCATACGGTGGACGGGATTCTCACCCGTCTTTCGCTACTCATACCGGCATTCTCACTTCTAAGCGCTCCACCAGTCCTTCCGGTCTGACTTCAACGCACTTAGAACGCTCTCCTACCACTGACATCGTAGATGTCAATCCACAGCTTCGGTGAATCGTTTAGCCCCGATACATTTTCGGCGCAGCGTCACTCGACCAGTGAGCTATTACGCACTCTTTAAATGATGGCTGCTTCTAAGCCAACATCCTGGTTGTCTGTGCAACGCCACATCCTTTTCCACTTAACGATTACTTTGGGACCTTAGCTGGTGGTCTGGGCTGTTTCCCTTTTGACTACGGATCTTATCACTCGCAGTCTGACTCCCGTGTATAAATATCTGGCATTCGGAGTTTGTCTGAATTCGGTAAACCGGGATGGCCCCCTAGTCCAAACAGTGCTCTACCTCCAGTATTCTCATCACGAGGCTAGCCCTAAAGCTATTTCGGAGAGAACCAGCTATCTCCAAGTTCGATTGGAATTTCTCCGCTACCCACACCTCATCCCCGCACTTTTCAACGTGCGTGGGTTCGGGCCTCCAGTAAGTGTTACCTTACCTTCACCCTGGACATGGGTAGATCACCTGGTTTCGGGTCTACGACCACGTACTATTTCGCCCTATTCAGACTCGCTTTCGCTGCGGCTCCGCCTTCTAAAGCTTAACCTCGCACGTAATCGTAACTCGCCGGTTCATTCTACAAAAGGCACGCTATCACCCATTAACGGGCTCTAACTACTTGTAGGCACACGGTTTCAGGATCTCTTTCACTCCCCTTCCGGGGTGCTTTTCACCTTTCCCTCACGGTACTGGTTCACTATCGGTCACTAGGTAGTATTTAGCCTTGGGAGATGGTCCTCCCGGATTCCGACGGAATTTCACGTGTTCCGCCGTACTCAGGATCCACTCAGGAGAGAACGAACTTTCGACTACAGGGCTTTTACCTGCTCTGGCGGACCTTTCCAAGTCGCTTCATCTAACTCGCTCTTTTGTAACTCCGTATTGAGTGTCCTACAACCCCAAGAGGCAAGCCTCTTGGTTTGGGCTCTTCCCGTTTCGCTCGCCGCTACTCAGGGAATCGATTTTTCTTTCTCTTCCTCCAGGTACTTAGATGTTTCAGTTCCCTGGGTCTGCCTTCAAGACGCTATGTATTCACGTCAAGATACTACGCGATTAAACGTAGTGGGTTCCCCCATTCGGAAATCTCCGGATCAAAGCTCACTTACAGCTCCCCGAAGCATATCGGTGTTAGTGCCGTCCTTCTTCGGCTCCTAGTGCCAAGGCATTCGCCGTGCGCCCTTAATAACTTAACCAAGTTATTAAGCCTATAAAAAACTTAAAAATAAATGTGTTTGTTACAATTTCAATGTCGTTTTATCCAGTTTTCAAAGAACAAGTTTTGAAGTATTTCATTCAGAAAGAATGAACCTTCAAAACTGAACGCAAAACGTAATCTTACAAACCCAAGGTTTGTATTCCGAAAATATCCTTAGAAAGGAGGTGATCCAGCCGCACCTTCCGATACGGCTACCTTGTTACGACTTCACCCCAATCATCTATCCCACCTTCGGCGGCTGGCTCCAAAAGGTTACCTCACCGACTTCGGGTGTTACAAACTCTCGTGGTGTGACGGGCGGTGTGTACAAGGCCCGGGAACGTATTCACCGCGGCATGCTGATCCGCGATTACTAGCGATTCCGGCTTCATGTAGGCGAGTTGCAGCCTACAATCCGAACTGAGAACGACTTTATCGGATTAGCTCCCTCTCGCGAGTTGGCAACCGTTTGTATCGTCCATTGTAGCACGTGTGTAGCCCAGGTCATAAGGGGCATGATGATTTGACGTCATCCCCACCTTCCTCCGGTTTGTCACCGGCAGTCACCTTAGAGTGCCCAACTAAATGATGGCAACTAAGATCAAGGGTTGCGCTCGTTGCGGGACTTAACCCAACATCTCACGACACGAGCTGACGACAACCATGCACCACCTGTCACCGTTGCCCCCGAAGGGGAAACCATATCTCTACAGTGGTCAACGGGATGTCAAGACCTGGTAAGGTTCTTCGCGTTGCTTCGAATTAAACCACATGCTCCACCGCTTGTGCGGGCCCCCGTCAATTCCTTTGAGTTTCAGTCTTGCGACCGTACTCCCCAGGCGGAGTGCTTAATGCGTTAGCTGCAGCACTAAGGGGCGGAAACCCCCTAACACTTAGCACTCATCGTTTACGGCGTGGACTACCAGGGTATCTAATCCTGTTTGCTCCCCACGCTTTCGCGCCTCAGTGTCAGTTACAGACCAGATAGTCGCCTTCGCCACTGGTGTTCCTCCAAATCTCTACGCATTTCACCGCTACACTTGGAATTCCACTATCCTCTTCTGCACTCAAGTCTCCCAGTTTCCAATGACCCTCCACGGTTGAGCCGTGGGCTTTCACATCAGACTTAAGAAACCACCTGCGCGCGCTTTACGCCCAATAATTCCGGACAACGCTTGCCACCTACGTATTACCGCGGCTGCTGGCACGTAGTTAGCCGTGGCTTTCTAATAAGGTACCGTCAAGGTACAGCCAGTTACTACTGTACTTGTTCTTCCCTTACAACAGAGTTTTACGAACCGAAATCCTTCTTCACTCACGCGGCGTTGCTCCATCAGGCTTTCGCCCATTGTGGAAGATTCCCTACTGCTGCCTCCCGTAGGAGTCTGGGCCGTGTCTCAGTCCCAGTGTGGCCGATCACCCTCTCAGGTCGGCTACGCATCGTCGCCTTGGTGAGCCGTTACCTCACCAACTAGCTAATGCGCCGCGGGCCCATCCTATAGCGACAGCCGAAACCGTCTTTCAGTGTTTCACCATGAGGTGAAACAGATTATTCGGTATTAGCCCCGGTTTCCCGGAGTTATCCCAAACTATAAGGTAGGTTGCCCACGTGTTACTCACCCGTCCGCCGCTAACGTCAAAGGAGCAAGCTCCTTCTCTGTTCGCTCGACTTGCATGTATTAGGCACGCCGCCAGCGTTCGTCCTGAGCCAGGATCAAACTCTCCATAAAAGAAATTTGATTAGCTCAAATTGTTTTGCTGGCATCAATTTTGATGTCCAAATTTTGTTTCGTTCACTAGCAAGCTAGCTACTAAAAAATTTATTGATTACGTTTTGCTTGTTCAGTTTTCAAGGTTCATGTTGTTCGTTGTTGTTTTTTCAACAGCAACTCTTATATAATATCATGTCACCCAAACTGTGTCAACATAAATTTTTTAACAAATTTTCGTTTCAACCAGTTGTATTGGCGACTTCTATAACTATACCATAATATTATTATATTGCAAGCATTTTATAAAATAAATATTAAAGCCGTTATTCCTAGAACCCCCGGAATACCTAAAACGGCAATTGTTAAGACAGAGAAAAGATTAATCGGCACATTATATCCTATATAACCGATACCTAAATGAATCATAAATAATAATAGGAAGGCAAATGCAAATCGAAACCAAAAAACAGATAATCCTTCTAAGATTTTGCCAAGCTTAGCATGTCTTATTATGACATAAAGAAAAAGAAGCCCTACAGGAACACAAATACTCATAATTACTAACCAAGACATATGGTTACCCCCTCAAAAAAATAATTATGAAAGTTTATGTTTCCTGTATTGCTTCTATGAATGGCCAATAGAACTATTTAATTAACACTCTGCGAATTCTAGCTTCTTTAAATAAATAAAAATGAATGCTTTCTGCCGCTTTTCGTTGAGCGATCGCCCCCAGATCATAGTCGTCCATTAATTCTTCTATTATCTTAGCCTGTTGTAAATCCTCTTTTGTTTCTTTTATAAGATTTACGAGCCTATTATCGAACTCTTTTTTTAGCTTTCCTTTACTACGGAAGAACATATTAATCCCTCACTCACAGCTCACGTCGACCTTCCATCGCCTTAGATAACGTTACCTCATCAGCATATTCTAAATCCCCACCTACTGGCAATCCGTGCGCAATGCGGGTCGTACGAATACCTGATGGTTTGACAAGGCGAGATATATACATAGCTGTTGCCTCGCCTTCAATAGTTGAATTCGTAGCTAGAATAAGCTCTTGGACACTTTCATCGTGCAACCGGACCAACAAGGAAGCGACATTAATATCCTCTGGACCAATGCCATCCATTGGTGATATCGCACCTTGTAGCACATGGTACATGCCATTATAGTCACGCATTTTTTCCATCGCAATCACATCTTTTGTATCTTGAACAACACAAATAATCGAATGATCTCGTTGTTTGTCTGTACATATGTGACATGGGTCTACATCCGTAATATTGCCACAAACGGAACAGTAGCTTAAATTTCGTTTAGCATCAACTAATGCTTTAGAAAAAGATAAGACATCTTCTTCCTTCATTGATAACACAAAAAACGCCAGACGAGCCGCAGTTTTCGGCCCGATACCTGGCAATTTCATAAAACTATCGATCAATTTTGATATTGGTTCTGGGTAGTACATATGAATACCTCCTAGAATGGAAGGTTTAAGCCTTGAGTGAATTTACCCATCGTTGAGTTCGTTTTTTCTTCTACCTTTTTTAATGCCTCATTAGTAGCAATAACGATTAAGTCTTGTAGCATTTCAATATCCTCTGGATCTACTACAGATTCATCAAGATTTACTGACACAACTTCACGTTGACCAGACACACTTACTTTTACCATGCCGCCACCTGCAACACCTTCAAATTGCTCTGCATTGAGAGCCTCTTGAGCCTCCATCATTTCCTTTTGCATTTTTTGCATTTTTTTCATCATACCTTGCATATTTCCCATTCCGCGCATACATGTTTTCCTCCTAAAATTTAATCTTCCATAATTTCAACAAAATCTTTACCAAAGAGATTTTCAGCCTCTGTCACAAGTGGGTCCTGTGAGGCAAGTGGCTGAGCATCATCGATAAATGGCTCATCCGACATTTCTGCCGGTGGTGGTTCTAATAATTCCTCACCATTCTCTGATGCAGCTGATGTTTTTTTGTGCTGCATACTATGATCACGGATAAATTCTTCACGCATCTTTAACCAAGATTCCTCTGGTATACAAAGCATCTCGTACATGGTACCAGTTTGTCCGGCAATTAACTGGGTAAAGTGGCCCTTTAAAGACTGATTATCTGCAACCATCTGACAATGAATATCATACTTGAATTTTAACACAAAAGCACTTGAAGATGCCGCAACCGGTTCAGCTTCAGCTAAAAGCGCAGATTGAGATTTTTGCAATTGATTTAGTGCTTGTGCCCAAATCGATTTTATACGTTGAACATCTTGCTTTGTAGCGTCCTTTAGTACCTCTTGAATACGACCTGTCGGAGCCTTATACCCGTTTGGATTTTTAGCACGTGGTCTTTGCTCTTTTGGTGTTTGCGATGCTTGCACAGGAGCCCCAGATTGTAATTGTACGGATAATTGTTGAACCATCTGCTCAAGCGCTACAATTTTTTGAGCAAGATCAGGGCTAATAGCCGTATCGCTCGTTGTAGTTACCGCTTGATTAGCGCTCCCTCCCGAAAACTGTACCATTTTAAGTAATGCCGTTTCTAAATAGATTTTCGTATGGTGAGAAAATCGCATTTCTTGCTGAGTTTTCGCAAGTATATCAATATAGCCATAAAGCATATTCGGTGCAAATTCATGCGCCAAGGATAATACACGTTCCTCAGGAGACACGAGCTCTAATAATTCAGCTAAATCATCACTTGTTTGAAGTAATAATAAATCACGGAAAAATGTAATTAAATCTTCTGAAAGACGCAGTGGATCTTTACCATCAGCAATTAGTTGTTCTAATAGCGCAAGCATTTGTGCAACATCTTTCGCTTTGAGTGCCTCGGCTAAATCATAAAAAACATCCTGACTTATTGAACCTGTAACTAGCAATGTATCCTCAAGCTTTAGCTTCTCTCCGCTGAAAGATACTACTTGGTCCAATAAACTTAAAGCATCACGCATTCCCCCTGCAGCAGATTGCGCTATTACCTTTAAGCCTTGCTCTTCATACGGCAGCTCAATATCTTCTAAGACAACTTTCATACGTTCAATAATATCATTGGTAGAAAGTCTTTTGAAATCAAAGCGCTGACAACGAGAAATAATTGTTGCAGGCAATTTATGAGGTTCTGTTGTTGCTAAAATAAATACTGCATGAGGAGGCGGCTCTTCTAATGTTTTCAAAAGAGCGTTAAAAGCACTTGTAGAAAGCATATGCACTTCATCAATAATGTACACCTTGTATCTGCTGCTGGCAGGAGCAAAACGAACTTTTTCTATAATATCTCTAATCTCTTCAACACGTGAATTTGAAGCTGCGTCAAATTCAATGACATCTGGATGCGAACCGTCCGTAATACTTATACATGTAGCACATTCGTTACAAGGCTCTTTCGCAGGCGCATGTTCACAATTTAAAGCTTTTGCAAAAATTTTAGCTGTACTTGTCTTCCCTGTACCACGTGGCCCAGAAAAAAGGTAAGCATGCGTCGTTTTATTCGCTAGGAGAGCATTTTGTAGCGTTCTTTTGACATGCGCTTGACCGGACATCTCTCGAAAAGATTGCGGCCGATACACACGGTAAAATGCTTGATACGTCACTGTTTTTCTCTCTCCTTCTCCATTAAATAGAATAGTCTTATTATAGCATTTGCTGTCTTATATATAAAATGAAGTTACTAAATAAAAAATAAAAAAAGCACCCGCCTTATAGTAGACGGATGCTTTGAGTTGGCAATTTAATGCCGTGCACCTTTCCTTGACAGCCGCACATAAGCGTTACTCCTGTCGTTAGCTCAGATTAGGCAACCCCGCGGCACATGGATATGACCACTTAATGCTGCTTCCTTCCGGACCTGACATGGTTCATGGGTATCCATTGCGCAGGACCCAATCGTCAACACTACGTGCAGAAGGCAGACCAAACAATACGGACAGCCTCGAAAAAGGAATTCAGTCTCGCTAGAGCGGATTGCGAGTTACAGGACACCGCTACCTTCCCACCTAGCACGGCAATAACTAGTATACTGACTGTTTGTATAAATTGCAACTTAATGCACAAATTATTTATTACCTATGTATTTTTAACATCACAATATTTTGTAAAAAAATTATTGACTTGGGTTTTAAGTTATGATAAATTTATTTTTGTCGAAAGACAGCAAAGCAATATAACATGGAGGTATACCCAAGTCTGGCTGAAGGGATCGGTCTTGAAAACCGACAGGCGGGTAACACCGCGCGGGGGTTCGAATCCCTCTACCTCCTCCAGTTTTTAATTTCCGACTACGAATGTAGCCGTTTTTTTTTTGCCAAAATTGTATGTATGACTTGTTAAATACCACTTCCGTCTCGGTTGTGGTATTTTTTTATTATATCGCTTATGGGAGGTTGTCAAATTGCCATCGAAAAAAAATATAGCTCGCACTTCCCTCACTTGGGTTATTTTGATTGCTGTTTTGACCGCAATTGGTAGTGAAATTAAAATTATGCCGTTTGCCAATACGACATTTCGCTTTGGTTTAGGCACCATTATCTTTTTCTTATGCACATTAATTAAACCCACTCCCATTATTTTAGCTGGGTTTGCTACAAGTATAGTGACAATCATTTTTCGTGTTTTTAATTCCTATTTACACGATATACCCGTATTAGAGAGCATATTTAACCATTTACCAGCAGGATTATTTTATGTATTGTTTGCTATATGCCTACAAATTTTAGATGTTCAAACATATAGAGAAAAACCACTAAAGCTTGGTTTACTCGTCGCTTTTAGTGAGGTCATTAGTAACTTAGCCGAACAAATTTTCCGGTTTTTTGTACAAACTTATACATTTTTATTTCTTCACGACCTTTTGATCCTATTAGCAGTGGCCTTATTACGAAGCTTTTTTGTAGTTGGTATATATAGCTCTATATTGATCGCCGAACAAAAAAAACGTGTACAAGAGATGCTGAATATTGGATCTGACCTCTACGTTGAGACTCTGTATTTAAAAAAATCCATGAACCATATTGAAACCATAACAGCTAGCGGTTTTGAATTATATCGGCAATTAAAAGCTCAAGGATATCGAGCGGAAAGCTTGCAAGCTCTTCATATTGCCCAGGAAATTCATGAAGTGAAAAAGGATTCACAACGCATCTATGCGGGCATTTCAAAGATTGTTGGTGAGAGAAGCTTCGGGCCTTTTATATTATCAGAATTATTACATTATATTGAAGACGGCAATAGTAAGTACGCTGAATTACTTGGGAAGAATATACAGTTTGAAACAAGTATAGACTTCGATTTTCAAACAAAGGAACATATTGCACTGCTTGCGCTTTTAAATAATTTAACTGCCAATGCAGTGGAGGCTATCGAAGAACAAGGTATCATTTCTATTGCTATTCAACGACAAGAGGATAATACTGTAGTAACAATATGTGACAATGGAAAGGGAATTTCACAAAATGATTTTTCTATTATTTTTGAACCTGGATTTACCACAAAATATAATGTAGAAGGTGTCGCAGCTACTGGGATTGGCCTTTCACATGTTGCTGAACTAATAGAAAAATTAAAAGGCTCCATAACCGTTGAATCAAACAATCAATACACAACGTTTAAAATCATAATTCCTACGCAAACTATTCAAACGGGAGAGACTTAAATGAGGTATTTTATTGTAGACGACGATCGCGCAAGTCGTGTCATGTTAAAACAAATTATTGAAGATAGTGGGTTAGGTACAGTGATTGGCGAAGCTCGCAATGGAGAGGATGCCATACCACAAATTTTAATGACCCAGCCTGAGATTGTGCTAATCGATTTACTGATGCCAAAGCTTGATGGTATAGCAACAGTCGAACATCTTATTCAAAATCGCTTTGAGGGTCAATTTATAATGATTTCTCAGGTTGTGAATAAAGAAATGGTTGGTGAGGCTTATGAGCAGGGAATAGATTTCTTCATTCATAAACCGATTAACCGCATTGAGGTTGAAAATGTTTTGAAAAAAACTACAGAACAATTTCGGCTGAAAAATTCATTGTTAGTTATTCGTCAATCACTTACAAATATTGAATTAAGTGAGCAAAAAGCAAATAAAGCAACTTCACGAGACCATATTCAGTCCATATTAAATGATATGGGTATTGTCGGTGAGATTGGGAGCGAGGATATTATAGCTATTATCGAAACTTTACTTGCTCATCAGCATAAGATTGCACCCCTCCCTCCATTAAAGGAGCTTTATGAAGAAATCGCTGCTGTAACAAAGGCTACACCTGATGACATTTTAAAGGAAAGTAAAGCCATAGAACAGCGTGTGCGCAGAACGATATTAGCTGCCATGATTAATCTTGCAAACTTAGGTGTTGTCGATTACACCAACTCTGAGTTTGAATACTATGCCCCTCGCTACTTCGATTTTAAAGAAATTCGTCAACTCATGACTCAGATTGAAGACCATGACAATCGTAAAGCAAAGGTAAATATTAAGAAGTTTATTCAAGTGCTATATTCAGACATTTTAACAAAATTAAATTAATTTTCTCGGATTTTGTCGGATTCCATAAGTCCTCCGTATTATTAAAGTAAGGCGTGTCCTAAAAATTTAATATCAGGGGGTACAAAGGGTTTGAAGAAGAAATTTAAAATCAGTCTAGCCGCTCAAATTTTAATCGGCTTGATTTTAGGGATCATTGTTGGTGGTATTTTTTATGGAAACCCCAAGATTGAGACATATTTACAACCATTAGGGGATATCTTTTTACATCTTATTAAGATGATTGTTGTACCGATTATTATTTCTACATTAATCGTAGGTGTTGCTGGTACTGGAGACATGAAGCAGCTTGGGCGATTAGGCGGGAAATCCATTATTTACTTTGAAATTATTACGACTGTAGCTATTTTAGTCGGATTACTTTCCGCTAATATTTTCCAACCTGGTGCAGGAATAAACATGAACGAATTATCTCAAGGAGATATTTCGAAATATGTTACAACGACTGAGGAAGTACAGCATGAGGGGCCCTTCGATATAATTGTAGGTATTGTCCCAACAAATATTATTCAGTCTATGGCTGAGGGTAATATGCTTGCGATTATTTTCTTCTCAGTTATTTTTGGTTTAGGAGTTGCAGCTGTTGGCGATCGAGGAAAGCCAGTCTTAGACTTCTTCCAAGGGGTAGCAGATGCGATGTTCTGGGTAACTAACCTCGTAATGAAGTTTGCTCCAATCGGGGTATTTGGTTTAATTGGTGTAACCGTTTCCAAATATGGGTTTGCCTCACTGGTACCACTTGCCAAATTAGCCATTCTTGTTTATGCAACTATGTTATTCTTTATCTTTGTTGTTCTTGGCCTTGTGGCAAAATTCGCAGGAATCAGCATCTTCTATTTAATTAAAGTGCTGAAAGATGAGCTAATCTTAGCATTCTCAACAGCAAGTTCTGAAGCTGTATTACCGCGTATTATGTTAAAAATGGAGAAATTAGGGGCTCCGAAGGATATTGTATCCTTTGTTATCCCAACCGGTTACTCCTTTAACTTAGACGGATCAACGCTATACCAAGCGATTGCAGCATTATTTATTGCGCAAATGTACGGTATTCACCTAAGCATTGGTGAACAAATTACGTTAATGCTTGTATTGATGGTTACATCGAAAGGGATTGCAGGGGTTCCAGGGGTATCTTTCGTAGTGCTTCTAGCCACTTTAGGTACTGTCGGCATTCCGTTAGAAGGTCTAGCATTTATCGCTGGTATTGACCGTATTCTTGATATGGGACGTACAGTTGTTAACGTAATTGGTAACTCATTAGCGTCATTAGTTATGGCGAAATGGGAAGGCCGTTTTGATCGCGAAAAAATGAAGAATTATTTTAATGAAAATGAAAATTTAGCATAAAATAAAAAACGCTCACGATGTTGGATGGCATCGTGAGCGTTTTTTTATTTTCCAAGCACTTTATTTAAATATGCAACAATGGATTCTTTGCCATTTGCATGTGCTTCTTGAGCACGCTTTTCATCTTTTAGTATCTTTTCCTCCGCAGCTTCGATCACTTTTTCAGCATCTTGCTGTGATACAACAATGACACCATCCACATCTCCAATTATATAGTCGCCTGGGTGAACTGTTACTCCTCCAATGGCAATGGGAACATTTACTTTGCCACCACCATTTTTATTACCAGCAGCTACTGTAGTACCTAAAGCGAATACAGGGAAATCTAGCTCACGAATAGCGGCAATATCACGAATTACACCGTCAACTACAAAGCCTTGTACACCAATACCTTTTGCTAAGGACACCACAAAATCTCCTGCTACCGCTCGATTGGTGTTTCCTTTTGCATCAATAACCAAAATATCTCCTTCATTAGCCGCTTGAATAGCCTCCAACACTGCACCATTTTCACCATCTGGTAATCGTACAGTTACCGCACGCCCAGCAACTTTAAAATGATTGGCTAGAGGTTTAATCGTACTACACAAATTCGTATGTCCACCTGTCGCATCTGAAATAGCTGTTGTTGGTAGATGCTGAAAACTTACTTCCACTTTTGTCATCCATAACACCCCTATTATGATTAATGAACGTCTTACACAAATATTGTAATGAAAAAACTTATACTATTTCAACACATCTACCAAAATATTGTAAATTAGTCCACCATCTAGTCTGCGGATGGGCAATATGCAACGTTAAATAATTTCAATAAATTGCTTGGACTGCTCGTCTAAAGCTTCAGCCGCAGATGCAATTTCATTAAAATCTTTAGTTGTAATAGTAATTTGTTCATTTGTTTTTTCTACTTTTTCAGCTATCTTTGTAATACTGTCTGTCACTTGATTAATTTCCCGCTCTATCCCCTCTATATGATCCTTCACCTCTGAAATGGATTGCTCTACCCTGACAGAAAGCTTGCGCACCTCTTTTGCCACTACATCAAAGCCTCGGCCATACTCCCCAGCTCGTGCAGCTTCAATAGCTGCATTTAAAGCTAATAAATTTGTTTGGGAAGCAATTTCTTGAATGGTTTTCACAATCACTTTAATGGAAACAGATTGATTTTTTAGCTGTGCCAGATTGCTAACATTTTCTTTTGACTCCTGAGAAACCGCTTGAATGGTGCTCAGTAATTCTTGACTATTTTGAATACCAGCCTCTGAGCGTTGATGAAGCTCATTAGACATTTCCTTCAATTGATCGGCTACATTTGTTATTTCATTTTGACGTTCAGTAATATTTGTAGCAATTTTTGAAACACCAATTACTTTATTTGTGTGGTTAGCGAAAACAGGCATATACGTAGCCTCAAGCCAAATCCTTTGGCCATTTGCATCAATTCTCTCAATTTTGTCCTGATAACTATTTCCTGCTACTAAATTGCGCCAAAATTGTTCGTATGCTGCACTGTGAACGAAATTTGGTAAACAAAAATCTTTATGATTCTTTCCTAACATCTCTTGTACTGTATAGCCTAATGTTCTAGCAAATAGTTCATTCACATAGGCTACCCTTCGATCCATATCAAAACGTATAATTGCTATATTTCGTTCAATGGCTTGTACTACTAAATCATCGGTTACTTGAGTATCTGCACCTTGCATAATCCACCTCATCCATTTCTATTTTTTACCGTTTATTTTATATTATAAAAAACATGGGCAATGTTCACCCATGTTTTTTTAGTAAACGTACTATTTCCTCTGGAGTAGTTGCTATACGGAAAAAGGACTTTTGTTCAGGTCGTATAAATCCTTCCTCTAGCATTATTTTAAAATGCTGTAAGAGTGCATCATAAAAACCATTTACATTATATAAAATGACAGGTTTTTCATGAAGGCCAATTTGTGCCCAAGTAAAAACTTCGAAATATTCGTCTAAAGTTCCTGCACCTCCTGGAAGAGCAATAAATGCATCAGCCAGCTCCACCATTTTAGCTTTTCGAATATGCATAGACTCAACAAAATGAATTTCTGTTAATGAAGCATGAGCCAGTTCCCGCTTTTGTAAATGGGTTGGCATAACACCAATAACCTCTCCACCTGCGGCTAAAACAGCATCTGCGACCTTTCCCATTAACCCCATCTTGGAACCACCGTAAACAACACTATGTCCGTGCTTAGCTAATACTGTACCTAGCTCTGTAGCTTTCTCCCCATACACTGGACTTTTACCTATACCAGATCCGCAATACACTGCAATTCTTATAGTAATCCCTCCTATTCAAAAAACGTGAAACAATCGGCTATGTATTGTTTCACGTTCTTTGGTCGTTTCTTGCTCTTCTATTTTCTTAAATGGCTTGTTTGTTTTAGCATATGACTGATACGGCTCACAATTGATTCAATTGCATCCGGATTTTTTAATAAATCATAATCATTAATATCTAAACGTAGAACTGGACAGGAATTAAAATTATTAACCCAGTTTTCATAACGTTCATGCATTTCTATCCAATAATCATTTGGCGTTTGTTGCTCCATTGCACGCCCACGTTCTTGTATACGCCCAATAACAGCATCAATCGGCCCCTCTAGATAAACAAGTAAATCTGGATGTGGGAAATACGGTGTCATGACCATAGCATCAAATAAATTTGTGTATGTTTCATAATCTGTTGGGCTCATTGTTCCCTTATCGTAATGCATTTTAGCGAATATCCCAGTATCTTCATAAATAGAACGGTCTTGTATAAATCCTCCACCATACTCAAAAATACGTTTCTGTTCCTTAAAACGCTCTGCCAAAAAGTAGACTTGTAAATGGAAGCTCCATTTTTCAAAGTCCTCATAAAATTTATCAAGATACGGATTTGTATCTACTTTTTCGAATGATGTTCGGAAATTTAATGCTTCTGCTAAAGCTTTTGTCATCGTAGACTTTCCTACGCCTACAGTACCGGCAATCGTGATGACCGTTTGTGGAGGAATATCGTATTTCTCTCTTAAATTCATTATTGCAAACTCCTTTTTTGTAACGTATCCTTAATAATTTTTAAAACATAATTTAAATCGTCTGGATTTTTAACAAAATCGAGCTGATCTCCATTAAATCGAATAACTGGTATTTCAGGATGCATATTCTCAAAATGTTCGATAAAAGAATGATAATCGGTTACGAGCTGCTCCATATAATCGCGTGATATCATTTTTTCAAAATCTCGTCCACGCATGGCAATGCGTTTCATCAATGTTTCAACACTTGCATGTAAATAAACAACTACGTTAGGAACAGGCATGTCTTTTGTTAATATTTTATATATTTCCTCATACTTTTCGTATTCGGTAGATGCCAGTGTACGCTTCGCAAATATTAAATTTTTAAAAATATGATAATCTGCTACAACTGGCTTGGCATGAGCAAATCGGAATTTTTTAATGTCCGTTAATTGCTTATAGCGATTACAAAGGAAGAACATTTCCGTTTGGAAACTCCACTCCTCAATGTTTTCATAAAACTTATTTAAAAAAGGGTTTTCGTCTACAATTTCTTTTAATAGATGGTAATTAAATGTCGCCGCTATCTCTTTTGATAAAGAGGTTTTACCAACACCAATCGGACCTTCTACCGTAACAAATGGAACCGTCACCAGAAGCTCCTCCTTTTGTTCTATGGATTCGATCATTGTGTTCTACATAAATGAGTCAGTACCTTTCATTTTATCATAGTGAGAAAATGAAAAACAGAATCAACCTATTATTCTAGAAAATTAAGCAGGAGATTTCCCTCCGTATAAATAGAAAAAAGGCATTGAGAATATGCATCCCAACGCCTTTTCATCTTTACAATTTCACTCGCTGTAAACGTAGAGCATTTAATACAACCGATACAGAACTAAAAGCCATTGCCGCACCTGCCACCCACGGAGCAAGCAGACCAATTGCAGCAATCGGAATACCTAATGTATTGTAAGCAAATGCCCAAAACAGATTTTGTTTAATATTACGCATTGTTTTTCTACTCATAAGAATGGCATCCGCAATACTATTTAAATCACCACGGATTAACGTAATATCTGCCGCTTCCATCGCCACATCTGTCCCTGTACCAATGGCCATACCAATATTGGCCGTTGCCAGCGCAGGTGCATCATTAATACCGTCGCCAACCATTGCTACATTTTTACCCTGGGCTTGAAGTTTTTTCACCTCATTTGCTTTTCCTTCAGGTAAAACTTCCGCAATAACTTGGTTCACGCCTACCTCTGTGCCTATTGCCTGGGCTGTACGTTCATTATCTCCCGTCATCATGATGACTGTAATGCCCATATTCTGTAAACGATGGATGGCTTCCTTAGACGTATCTTTTACTGTATCAGCAACAGCCACTACCCCCGCATATTGGCCATTTATTGCGGCCAACATCGCTGTTTTGCCATTTCGCTCTAGTTGCTCCATTGTTGGTAAAATATCATCCAGCTGGATGCCGTACTGTTGCATTAATTTTCGTGTACCAATGACAACACCTTGACCTGAGACTGTTGCCTGCACACCGTAACCTGGAATAGCCTCAAAAAATTGAACTTCCCCTAAAGCAATCCCACGTTCTTCTATACCATGAACAATCGCCTCTGCAAGTGGATGCTCCGACTGTTTCTCAGCCGCACCAATTAATGATAAAAAGCGTGTTTCCTCTTGGTCTGGCGCTAAAAGAACATCCGTTAGTACTGGCTTACCATGTGTCACTGTCCCTGTTTTATCTACAACGACCGTATCAATACTTTGTGTTTGTTCTAAATGCTCGCCACCTTTGAATAAAATTCCAAATTCAGCAGCGCGACCCGAACCAGCCATTATAGAGGTCGGTGTGGCTAAACCAAGTGCACATGGGCAAGCAATTACAAGTACTGCAATTAAGACCTCTAAAGCAGGCGTAAATTCTCCTGGACGTACCCAAATAATCCAAACTATAAATGTCACAATCGCAATGCCCACAACAATTGGTACAAAAACCCCTGAGATTTGGTCTGCTAAACGTTGAATCGGTGCTTTTGATCCTTGAGCATCTTCTACCACCTTAATAATTTGTGCTAGTGCCGTATCACGACCAACCTTTGTCGCTGTCATTTTTATAAAACCATTTTTATTAATAGTCGATCCAAATAATGAATCGCCCTGCTTTTTATCGACTGGTAAACTCTCTCCTGTCAACATGGATTCATCAACAGCCGTTGTTCCCTCTAAAACTTCTCCGTCAACGGGTATCTTTTCTCCTGGTTTAACTAGGATGATATCACCAATCATCACTTCTTCTAAAGGCACTTCCATCTCTAGACCGTCACGTACAACAATGGCTGTTTTGGCTTGAAGTCCCATCAGTTTTTTTATCGCCTCAGATGAACGTCCTTTTGCTTTTGCCTCAAATAATTTACCTAATAAAATTAATGTAATTAATACAGCGCTTGTTTCAAAATAGAGGTGCGGGCCATGATGTGATCCTATCGTCACGATTGCTTGATAAACACTATAGAAATAAGCCGCTGATGTCCCCATCACAACAAGTACATCCATATTTGCACTGCCATTTCGTAATGCCTTATATGCCCCTACATAAAACTGCTTACCAATAATAAATTGTACGGGTGTAGCCAACACCATTTGAATCCATGGATTCATAAGGATTTCCGGCACATATAAAAACGATGTAAATGAAAAATGTCCAACCATAGTCCAGAGCAGTGGTAGGGATAGAATAGCTGATAAAATAAATTTTTGTTGTTGCTGCTTAATAGCCTTTTCTCGATGATCCTCTGTTTCCTGCTCATCTGCTTTTTGATGAGCGCCATATCCTAACTTCTCAACCTTAGCAATAATATCTGCAATGTTCACCTCTGATGGGTTAAACTCAATCATTGCTTTTTCAAGAGCTAAGTTGACATTGGCAGATGATACGCCGCTCATTTTATTTAATCCTTTTTCTATTCGAGTAGCACAGGCCGCACATGTCATTCCTGTAATATCAAGTTCAGTTTTTTGTTTAACTACTCCATAGCCAAGCGCTTCTATCTTTTTTTCAAAATCTGCTTCACTTAGCTTTGCTGGGTCGTACTTAATAGATGATTTTTCAAGCGCTAAATTAACTGTTGCTTGTTCTACTCCATCCATTTTATTTAACCCTTTTTCTATGCGAGTGGCACAGGCCGCACATGTCATCCCTGTAATTTGCAAATTAGCTTCCTTATGATCAGAACTCATTTACCTTTCACCTCTCCTTATACCGACTGGGGGTATATATTTTTGAAAATAAGAGAGTGCCACAGAAGCACTCTACAAATTTTATTTTACTTCATAGCCTTGATCATCAATTGTCTCTTTAATTTGATCAAGTGATACTTGTGCATCGTCAAATGCAACATCAACTAAACCTTCTGCTAAATTTACTTTTACTTGTTCAACACCAGCTAAAGCACCAACGTTTTTTTCAACCGCGTTTACACAATGACCACATGACATTCCTTGTACATTTAATGTTACATTTTGCATAATAAATCTCTCCTTTTAATTTTTTTATAAACATCTATTTTTTCATTAACTTTTGAATCGTTACTACTAATTCATCTAAAACCGCATCATCGCCCTCCGATAGACGATCCACAACACAACCCTTTAAATGACCTTCTAATAAAATTTTCGCTACACTATTCAAAGCTGATTGCGTCGCAGATAGTTGCGTAATAACATCATCACAATAAACGTCTTTTTCGATCATTCCCTTAATGCCTCGGATTTGACCTTCTATACGGTTTAAACGAGTTGTTAAATCCTTTTTTACACGCTCAGGGTGATGGCTTTTTCGACAAGACGTAGCTCCCTCTGTATGACAAGCATCCTCTTTTACTATGTCCTCCATTCACTACACCTCCTATTTCAGTTTCATCATACTATACCCACGAAGGGTATGCAAGCCATAAAATTTTTTTTATTCATGATGATGTTCATGAACATTTTTCAATTGACATAAAATCGAGCTTTCATGTGGATGGGAAGCCGTTTCTAATTGAATGGTTACATGTTTAATACCCTTATGCTCAAGATTATGTTCAATTTTTCGTAGAATATGCTCACCATCTACAATGTTTAAGTGCTTATTTACAACTGCATGACAAGACAAAGCATTGGTTCCACTAGTAATTGTCCAGATGTGTAAATCGTGGATGCTTTCTATCCCATCGGTTTGTTCAATTAATTGAATTATCTCCTGAACATCGACATTTGAAGGTGTTCCTTCCATTAAGACATGAATAGCGGATTTTGTAACATAGTAGCCACTTCTTACTACTAATAAGGCGACAATAACACTCGCTAGAGGATCAGCCCATCCCCAACCAAAAAACATAATTAGTAAGGCGGCCACAATAGCCCCTACGGATCCAAGCATATCACTCAGTACATGTAAAAAAGCCCCACGCATATTTAAATTGTCCTTTGTATCACTACCACGCATCATAATCCATGCAACTAAGATGTTAACCAAAAGACCAATTGTACTAATAATAAGCATACCTGTAGTAGCCACTTCAGGAGGATTTGCAAAACGTTCGATCGCTTCATAGAAAATAAATAATGCAATCCCAATTAATGTAACGCCATTTAATACTGCCGCTAATATTTCAAATCGTTTATATCCATATGTTTTACTATAGCTTGCTGCTTTTTCTCCAAAAACAAACGCAAGTAAGGCGATAGCTAATGAGATGGAATCACTTAACATATGACCGGCATCCGATAAAAGAGCCAAACTATTCGTTAAAAAACCACCAATTGCTTCAACAACCATATAACTAGTAATAATAATAAATGATACTATTAACACCTTTTTATTAGCGCCATGTGTATGATCATGGCCATGATCATGATTATGTCCCATCATTAATTCCTCCGTTCTTTAGTTATGTGCAGCATGCTCAATTGCCTGCTTCAATAAATTCATAATGTGATCGTCATCTTTGGAGTAATATAAAGTGGTACCTTCTCGTCTAAATTTCACTAATCGCAAATTTTTTAGAAACCGTAATTGATGAGAAACGGTTGATTGTCCTAAATCTAAAATTTCAGCAATGTCGTTGACGGAATGCTCATCTGCGCATAGTAAATTTAAAATTCTGATTCGTGTCGGGTCACTTAATGCCTTAAAAGTTTGTGACACAACGAATAATGTCTCATCGTCTAAATGCTGACTATTTTCCACATTCGTTATTTTTATTTGTTCATCCATATTAGTTTACCCCCAATAATTTATATTTATATATGAGCATGTGCTCATATATAAATATAAATGGTTATTTTAGGAATGTCAATACATCATGCTTTGGAATTCTGCATGAAGTTAAAAGTAGCAATTACCTATTAAGCAGGATAAACTACTTTTAAGGAGAGATATTTAGTGGATATTTTTGAAACAGATCGTCTATTTATGAAACAAGCATTAGAGGAAGCAAAAAAAGCAGCTATACTTGGGGAAGTACCTATAGGGGCTGTCCTTGTTTATGATGGGCAAATTATTGCAAGAGCTCATAACCTACGAGAAACAACACAAAATGCAACAACACATGCTGAATTAATGGTTATTCAAGAGGCTTGTCGAAAAATTGGCAGTTGGCGTCTCGAAAAAACAACACTTTACGTTACGCTTGAGCCTTGCCCCATGTGCGCAGGTGCAATCCTACAATCCCGTGTACCACGTGTCGTTTATGGTGCGAGGGATATGAAAGCAGGCTGTGTAGATTCACTCTATCGTTTATTAAATGATGCTCGCTTTAACCATGAATGCGAAGTATCTGAAGGAATTTTAGCTGATGAATGTGGACAAATCCTTACCGATTTTTTCCGAGCTTTACGTGAACGAAAGAAGGCAGAGAAAAAGGCAAGACAAGCAGCAATGGCTGAAAGGGAATAGCCGAATGAATATAAAATGTGAATATAAAAAGTAGGTGTCTTTCATTATGAAGACACTTTTTTAATATGGCAGCACCAAATTTCTGCGCGATAAAACATTGACATACATAAACTCAAAAGGGAGAATATAACTAGTTATAATTTTGATTTATTAGTAAATAAATAGGGGGTTTAATGTTCATGCCTATTTTTGATAGAGTGAAATTTGACGGATTACGCTCACGTGATTGGTTAATTTACAAGCATCCAACTGACAAGTTAGTACTTGGTACCACACTTATCGTCCATGAAGGACAAGTAGCCATTTTTGTAAAAGGTGGTCAAATGTGTGATGTTTTTAATGCGGGAACACACGTTTTATCTACGAATAACCTACCGATACTTCATAACATTGTAAATTTAGCATATGGAGGGGAAACTCCTTTCTCAGCAGAGATTTACTTTATTAATCTCACTGTGAAAATGGATTTATATTGGGGAACCACTGATCCTATTCAGTTAATTGATCCAAAATACTTTGTAAAATTGCGTATAAGAGCATTTGGGCAATTAGCTCTACGACTTGATGATTACTTAGTATTCTTTTCAGAAGTGATCGGCTCTATGAATAAAGATGATATTGTTAGCTTCGAAAAAGTACAGGATTATTTTAAAGGTTCTCTTATTACATCTGTAAAAACCGAACTAGCCAATAAGATTATTAATGAAAAAATTTCTGCGTTGGAAATAACGCCAGAGCTTCAAAACATTTCAAATAGTTTAAAAGAAAAAGTATCTGAAGAATTTATTAAGTATGGCTTTATAACAGCGAATTTCCATATTCAATCTATTAATTTCCCTGAAGAAGATTTTGAAGAAATTAATGAAATTTTACAGGATAAAGCTAAGTTTGAAATTATGGGAGACAATCGTTATGTTACCCAACGTAGCTTTGATGTTTATGAGTCAGCCGCATCAAATGAAAATGGAGTAGCTGGTATATTTGCAACTGGTGGAGTTGGCTTGAGTGTAGGACAAGGCATGACATCCATGATGAACCAACAAGTACAGCAACCTGGTCATCAGCCTACGCATAAGATTTGTCCTTCTTGTCATGGCAGTATTTCTTCTAGCAGTAAGTTTTGCAATTTATGTGGAGAAAATTTAGTGCGAAAAGTTATTACTTGTCATTCCTGCCACAATGAAAACGAAGAATCTTCAAAATTCTGCAGTACTTGTGGAACTAGTTTACTGAAACCGGTTTGTTCATGTGGACAAGAAATAGATGTTAATTCTAAGTTTTGTAATAATTGTGGTGCTCAGGTTCATCCCATTTAACAGTTTTAATCACACTAATTTTTCGACTATGTACTTAGAAAACAATTGGAGGTATTAACATGAGCAATATCGAATGTCCACAATGTGGTGCACCTGCTGATATCACATTATCTCAATGTAAATATTGCGGGGAAAAATTCAGTTTCCAAAGCGAACAACCAATAGTGCAACAACCTACTTTTCAACAATCGGTACAGCCTGTGTATCAAGCACAGCCACAACAAGCTCCTATGTATGATGGTATTGATCCTTCTTGGCCTATAAAAAGTAAAGGTTTAGCTGGGGTCCTCGCTATATTTTTTGGTGGTATCGGTATTCATAAATTTTATTTAGGGAAGGTTTTTCAAGGGATCCTTTATTTAGTTTTTTGCTGGACTTATATACCTGTCATTATATCTTTTATTGAGGGTATTATTTACTTACTCTCTAGTGAACACAATTTCTCTGTGAAACATCGAGTGCGCACTCGCTAATATTTTTTTAACAGTAGTTTCTAACTAAAAGATATTTTCACATGAAAGAAGGTGCCTCCTAGTGAGACACCTTCTTTTCTATATTTAATCAGTGTAATAAATGGTTTTGTAAAGCGCTCGTCTCATTGTGAATACCCTGTGCAATAATATCTTTTCCTATCCCTGTTTCCCCTGTCAATAAAATTGGAGCATTTTTCTTAGCACTACGGCGTGCCTTATCAAGCTACTCCTTCGTGTCGGCGTTTGTCGTAATAAAATCCTCTAGGCGATACGTCGTATGATTATGTCGATATAGTTTATATCCCAGGAAATTATCTAAGTATTTTATTTGCTTACTTTCATAAAAATGCTTTGAAAACTCAATTCCACCAACGGATTTGCCCTGTTCCATTATCGGGTAGGTCGAACATAGTGATAAGTAACTAAAACCATTCAAGGTCGTTAATTGTTGTTCGTAATATAAAATTGGTTGTCCCGTTTGCAATACTTTAAAAATGGTACTTGTTTCAGGTGATAAATTTTGATAATTATCAGTCACAGTACTGTGAAAAAATTCATCTGGTGTTAAGCCGATTTCCAATAATATATGCTAAATCATAAAATATTGCACAGCCTTTATCGTCTGTAATTAAGTCATTGTCAAATTCATTTAAAGCCTGAGTAAATTGCTGTAAATCCATGAATTCCCCCCTTGTCCCCATGAATATTACCCATTATAACGAATTTTCAAAAATTATGAGAGTTATCAATTTTGCAAAAGAAAAAAGGCTATTTTAGATTACCGTGTAAAGGTTAGTCTAAAATAGCCTTGATCAGTTGTTTATTTTGGGGCAATTAGTTCTTTTCCACCCATATATGGTCTTAAAACTTCAGGAATTACTACGCTTCCATCAGCTTGTTGATAGTTTTCTAGTATAGCGGCAACTGTACGACCAATCGCAAGACCTGAACCGTTTAATGTGTGAACATATTCTGGTTTTGCATTTGGGTCACGACGGAAACGAATATTTGCTCGTCGTGCTTGGAAGTCCTCAAAGTTTGAACAAGAAGAAATTTCACGGTACATATTTTGTGCAGGAATCCAAACCTCTAAATCATATTTTTTCGCAGCAGTAAAGCCTAAATCGGCTGTACACATTTTTAATTTACGATATGGTAAGCCTAGTAATTGCAGTACTTTTTCAGCATGACCCGTTAACAGCTCTAACTGCTCATATGACTCCTCAGGTTTTACAAAACGAACTAATTCCACTTTGTTAAATTGGTGCTGACGGATTAAACCACGTGTATCACGACCTGCAGAGCCTGCCTCTGAACGGAAACATGCACTGTATGCAGCAAAACCTTGTGGTAAAGCTTCAGCAGTTAAAATTTCATCACGGTAGAAGTTTGTTACTGGTACTTCCGCTGTTGGAATCATGAAATAATCTGTTTCCTCTAATTTAAATACATCTTCCTCAAACTTAGGTAGCTGTCCAGTACCCGTTAAGCTATCGCGATTTACAATCACAGGTGGCAGCATTTCCTCATAGCCATGCTCTTCTGCATGTAAATCCATCATAAATGTCATTAACGCACGTTCTAAGCGTGCCCCAAGGCCGCGGTAGAATAAGAATCGGCTACCAGTTACTTTGGCACCACGTTCGAAGTCCACAATTTTTAGATCTGTAGCTAAATCCCAGTGCGCTTTAATATCAAAATCAAATGCCGGAATTTCACCCCATGTATATTCCTCAACATTGTCATCTTCTGTCGTACCCACTGGTACAGATTCATGAGGAACGTTCGGCAGGCGCATCATCATATCTTTAAAGCGCTCTTCCACATCATTTAATTGAATATCAAGCTCTTTAATTTCATCACCCACTTGACGCATACGTGCAATCACTTCATCTGCATTTTCTTTGTTGCGCTTCATAACAGAAATTTGCTCAGATACTTTATTTCGTTCTGCTTTCAGTTCTTCCGTTTTAGCAATTAGTTCTCGACGCTTTGCATCTAAATTTTCAAAGTCATCTAAATTCCCTAAATCTTCATTACGTGTTAATAGCATCTCTTTAATTTCCGCGAAATTATCGCGCACGCGTTTAATATCTAACATCGATCATACCTCCAGTAGTTTCTTAATGATAGGAAATTGTTGCATCTTGTTTCTTTATCTTGATTTAGTGGTCATTTGAACATCAAAATAAATAGCAATGTAGAGGAGCAGCATTTGGCTGTATCAAGATAAACACAAAAAAGCCCCCATCCCATAAAGGGACGAGAGCTACCCGCGTTGCCACCCTAATTGACTAGACACTATGTCTAATCCTCTTATTTTATAACGGCATTCCAGCCGGCAGCAGCCTACTTCATTGACTTCGACTGTGCAACTCCAGGACGGATTCACAAGTGCTTTTATCAGCTTCCACCAACCGCTGACTCTCTAAAAAAAACGTGCTTGCTACTACTTCCCATCATCGTGTTCAGTTAATTAAATTTTAACCATACTGTACTATATGAAAACAAATTTTGCAAGTCATACCATAGATGCTATAAAAAATTCAAGAATACGTGTGTCTGATGTTAATTCAGGATGAAACGAACAACCTAGTAAATGTCTATCCCTGGCTAAAATAATTTTACCTTCATGCTCTGCGAGAATTTCAACATCTTTTCCAACTGTCTCCATATGAGGTGCTCGAATAAAAACTGCTGGAATTGACTTACCTATTTTAGGAATATCGAGCTTTACTTCAAAGCTGTCAACCTGGCGCCCAAATGAATTTCTTGCAACTGTCACATCCATAACTGCTAAATGCGGTTCATCATTTACTAAAGTATTAGCCATTAAAATTAATCCTGCACATGTCCCAAACATAGGCAAGCCTCGTTGTGCTAGTTCTCGTATAGGCTCTAGTAGTTCAAAACGATCCAACAGCTTTCTCATTGTCTTGCTCTCACCACCAGGTAATACAAGTCCATCTAGTTTTATTAAATCCCGCTTCTGTTTTACTTCTAAAGCTTCACAGCCAAGATTTTCTAGCATTTGAACATGCTCTCGTACCGCCCCTTGTAAGGCTAAAACGCCAATTCGTTTCATCCTACCAGCCTCGCTCTTGCATGCGCTCATGTTGCCCAAGCTGTGCAATATCTATACCTTTCATTGGTACGCCTAGTTCCTTTGATATTTCAGCAATAAGCTTATAATCCTTGTAATGTGTCGTCGCTTCCACAATCGCATGTGCAAACTTTTCAGGATTATCGGATTTGAAGATACCTGACCCAACAAAAACACCATCAGCCCCAAGCTCCATCATTAATGCTGCATCAGCTGGTGTAGCCACACCACCAGCTGCAAAGTTAACGACTGGTAAACGCCCAAGACGTTTGATCTCTCTTAATAATTCAAAAGGTGCTCCTAGTAATTTTGCCTCTGTCATTAATTCATCCTCTGTCATGCCTACCACTTTACGAACTTGGGCATTTACTTTACGAATATGTCGAACTGCCTCCACTATATTCCCTGTTCCTGGTTCACCTTTCGTCCGTAGCATAGCTGCTCCTTCACCAATACGACGGGCTGCTTCGCCTAGATCACGACAGCCACACACAAATGGTACGGTATAATCACTTTTTAATAAGTGATACTCTTCATCTGCTGGTGTGAGCACTTCACTTTCATCAATATAATCAACCCCCATTGCTTCTAAAACACGAGCTTCTACAATATGACCAATACGAGCTTTGGCCATAACAGGAATGGAGACTGCTCCTAGTACTTCCTCTACAATACGAGGATCTGCCATACGAGCAACACCTCCTGCTTTGCGGATGTCTGAAGGTACTCTTTCTAATGCCATTACTGCTACTGCTCCTGCCGCCTCTGCAATTTTTGCTTGCTCAGCATTAATCACGTCCATAATGACGCCGCCCTTTTGCATCTCAGCCATACCACGCTTCACCAAATTTGTACCTGTCTGTTTCATTGTCTAACCTCCACCTTTATGATGAAATTTAGTATAATAGAAATTGACCATATAAAAATATCCAGTTTTTTAAAAAATCATAAGGTCAGGAGGTTTTTATCATATGGATATGCTTTTATTTCAGCTTGAACGGGATGGCGATAAACCTCTATATGATCAGCTTTACAACGGTATTAAAGAAGCTATCATTTCCAAGAAAATAGCAGTGGGAGAAAAATTACCATCAAAAAGAAAATTAGCCGATTTTTTGAATATCTCTCAAACAACGATTGAAATTGCCTATGCACAGCTTCTTGCAGAAGGCTATATTATATCCAAATCACGTGTTGGTTATTTTGTAGAAGAAATAGATGAACTACCCTACATCCAGCAGGACACCGTAATTCAATTCAATGAGCATCCTAAGAAAAAATCATACAAAATAGATTTTAATCCTGGTTCTATTGATATCGATGCTTTCCCATTTCAGATTTGGAGAAAATATGCAAAGGAGCTGTTTGATGAAGCTTCAAAGAAATTATTATTAACAGGGGAACCTCAAGGGGAGCTTTCTTTGCGAACTGAAATTGCCAATTATTTATATCAATCACGTGGAGTGGTCTGTAATCCCGAGCAAATCGTCGTTGGCTCTGGTACTGAGCAGCTTCTACCTATGATTTTACGTCTTTTTAGTGATGATACATGCTTTGCACTGGAAAACCCAGGGTATCCGGCAGTGCATCGTATGTTCTCTCAGCATAAACGAAAAGTTTATCCTATTGCCGTCGACGAAGAAGGAATCATCATTCAAGAGCTAGAGCAAACACAAGCTAATGTTGTTTATATTACACCATCACATCAATTTCCTACTGGTGCAGTATTATCCGCTACTAGACGTGCACAGGCTTTAAATTGGGCGGCACAAAGCTCATCTCGTTATATCATTGAAGATGATTATGATTCGGAATTTCGTTATACTGGAAAACCAATTCCTGCTCTTCATGCTCTCGATAGAAACGATAAAGTCATTTATATGAGCACTTTTACAAAATCGTTAATGCCCTCTTTGCGCGTAGCCTATTTTGTACTTCCACCACAATTACTTGCTACATATAATGATGTCTTTAATTACTATTCATCAACCGTACCTCGCTTTGATCAGCATATCGTAGCAAATTTTATGCATGATGGTCATTTTGCAAAACATCTTAATCGGATGCGTAAAGTTTATCGTAAAAAACATGATAAGCTTACTTCTATTTTAGAAAAATATTCATCATCCATTAAAATTACAGGTGAGCAAGCAGGAATGCATATATTATTAGACGTTGAGCACAAGTTGCCGGAAAAACAATTACATCAGCTTGCCTTCCAAGCAGGAATAGGTATTTATCCATTATCTGATTATCAACTTGATTACGTTGAATCTTCACAAGCACAATTTTTACTTGGCTTTGGGGGTATACCTGTTCATGTAATTGAACAATCGATAGAACAATTAATGGATTGTTGGGGAATACAAAAGAATCACCGATCTACTACAACCAAGTAGTAGATCGGTGACCCCCATTAAGATTCAATAAGTTGAATATGATAATGCTCAAACCAAGTATGAATTTGCCCTAGATATGCTAAAAGTTGAGGTCCCGCCATTAATTGTCCATACCATGGAATTTTGAATGAGCTACCTCCAGATTCTATTAATTCCGCAAGTTTTTTGTGCTCAAATAATTCATGTAAGATAGAGTTCTTATCTTTAAGAATTTCTCTTAACCATGTTTGCACACCTGCTGTATAAACTGGATGGTATGTTTTAGGATATGGATTTTTTTTACGATACAATACTTCATCAGGCAATAAATGTGCCATGGACTTGCGTAGTAACCCCTTTTCTATGCCATCTAAATCCTTCATTTCCCAAGGAATATTCCATGCATATTCCACAAGGCGATGATCCGCAAAAGGAACTCGTACCTCTAAGCTCGCTCCCATACTCATACGATCTTTCCGCTCTAGCAAGGTCTGCATAAACCATTGCATATTTAAATAAAACATTTCACGATGTTTTACCTCTGCGGGACTTTCGCCATCTAGCAACGGGACTTCTGCAATTGTTTGTGTATAAAGCTGCTGTGCGTAGGATTCAATTTTTAATTTTTTATCCCACTTCTCTTGGAGTAATGCATTTCTTTCAGCCAATGATCGAATCCAGGGGAAACCCGTAGTTTTTTCTTTAAACCATGGATATCCACCAAAAATTTCATCTGCACATTCCCCAGATAGTGCTACAGTAAAGTCTCTTTTAATTTCCCGACAAAACCATAGTAACGAAGAATCTACATCCGCCATACCTGGGGAATCTCTACCTATAACCGAATCTACTAGCAAATCAATCAGTTGTTGCTGAGTAATTTCCTCTGCATGATGTATCGTTTTAAAAGTTTCAGTCATTTTTTGAATCCAATACGTATCTGTTGAAGTTTGAAAGGCATGGGGATTGAAAAAACGTTCGTTATCCTCATAATCGATTGAATACGTATGCAACTTATTTTTCTGTTGTTTGAATCTTTCTGCAGCAATTCCTGTAATAATACTAGAATCGAGACCTCCTGATAGAAATGTACAGATTGGTACATCCGAAACAAGCTGTCGTTCAATAGCATCCGTTAACAGCAAACGAACATGTTCTATCGTCTCTTCCAATGATTCTTCATGCTTGCGGCTTTGTAGCTGCCAATATTGCCATTTTCTTAAACCTTCTCTAGAGAAGCGCATTGCATATCCTGGTCGTAACTCCTCAATATTTTGGAAAAGGGTCTTACCTGGAGCTCTAGAGGGGCCTACAGCCATCATACTTGCCAATCCCTCCATATTAATGGCAGCTTCAATCATTGGATGTGCTAGTAAAGCCTTTACTTCCGATGCAAAAAGAATACCCCCCTGTTGCTCTGTAAAATAAAGGGGCTTCACGCCTAATCGATCTCTGCATAAAAAAAGAGATTGCCCCTGTTCATCCCAAATGCCAAAGGCAAAAATACCATTTAGAAAGTCTACACATTGCTCTTTCCATTCAATATAGGCAGTCAATAGCACTTCGGTATCTGAATGTGTTGTGAAAGTATAACCTCTTTTCTGCAGCTCTTTACGCAGCTCTTCGGTATTATAAAGTTCGCCATTATATGTAATGACATAGTTTACCCCATCATGTATTTTTTTCATCGGCTGCTTGCCACCTATTAAATCGATAACCGCTAACCGTCGATGGCCAAATGCAATATGCTCACTACACCAAATATTTTCATCATCTGGCCCTCTCTTGTTTAATGTTCGTGTCATTGCTTGCAAAACTTTTTCACTTGCTTTTAAATCCTTTTGAAAGTTAGCCCATCCTGTAATGCCACACATTTATCCACATCCTTTCGCCTATTAGCGTATGCTGTACGGGTCCAAAATGTGAAAAAGCACATGAATGTTTGCTAACATTCATGTGCCCTTTAATTAATGATTAGAATAGTCCTCCAACGAAGTCAGAAATCCCACTCCATAAATTGCCGAAGAAGTTCCCAACCCCTTGGAAGAACAATGAGATACCGCTAGCACGCTCTACAGCCCCTGTAGTAACAATATCGGATGAAATATCCTTACCATCGATAAAGCCGTAATCTGTGCCCTCTGTGCGCTCAATAACGACTTTCCCTACAACAGTATCTTTTTTAACTCCTGCCTCAAGACTCTTTTTATCTAAAACCAATTTAGGTTTATAAAGATCCTTATCGGAAGACTTGATCATAAATGAAATAGGTTCTTTTACAGCAATCTCTACTTTGTCTTCTTTACCTTTTGTCACTTTTACTGTTTTTTGATCTTTAAACGTATAGTTCGCTGGTAGAATTTCTTGTTTTGAGAATTGTGAAAAACCATAGTTAAATAATTTTGCTGTTGCATCAAAACGAGCTTTATATGATCCTTGTCCACTTGCATCAACTGCTTTCATGACCACTGCAATTAATCGAGTACCATTACGCTCTGCAGTACCTGTAAAGCAATGGCCTGCAAAGTTTGTAGTACCTGTTTTTAATCCATCTACACCTTGATATTCAAAAACTAACCCTGGTAACATAAAGTTCCAGTTAGACATTTCAATGGCATCCTCTGTACCTTCACGGAATGTCTTCTTAGTAATTTGAGAAGTTTCTAGTACCTTTGGGTGATCCTTTAATAGATGATAGGCTAGTTTTGCCACATATTTTGCAGGCATCACATTCTCATCCTCTGGTCCTGTCCCTGCTGGCTGCATCCCAAAAAGATCCGCGTTATTTAGACCTGTGGAATTGACAAACTTATAACCCTCTAGGCCAAGTTCTTCTGCTTTTTTGTTCATTAATTTCAAAAATTCAGTCTCTGTTCCAGCAATTGTTTCAGCTATAGCAACAGTTGCAGCATTCGCTGAATAAATAGCCATTGCCTCATACAATTCTCGAATCGTGTAAGAACCATCACGACGTAAAGGTACATTACTTAATGCACGATTTTGAGACATACGATACGTATAATCGGTTACGTGGTATTCTTGATCCCATTTAACTGTCCCTGCATCAATAGCGTCCAATAACAGGTATTCAGTCATCATTTTTGTCATACTTGCAATACCTAGTGAAGTATCTGCATTTTGTTCATATAAAATTTTCCCTGAATCTGCGTCAATTAAAATTGCAGCATCCACTGTTAGTCCTAAATCCGTCTCTGCATTTGCCTTTGCAGGAATACCTGCAAAAATACCAATTAATAAAACGGGAATTAGGAGTAAGCGTAATACGGTGTTCATTTTCTTTTTCACCTTTAAAGCCCTCCAAAAAAATAATCTTGTCCTCGACATTTTATCATAGATATCAACATACGTGTTGACTCTCTATCATAAAAAAATGCTCTCGCGCCATCTTTGTAGACGATGCGAAAGCATAAAAGTTGCAAGTAATATATTACATGGAATAGTTTGGTGACTCTTTTGTAATCTGTACATCATGTGGATGTGATTCACGAAGACCTGCACCAGTCATTTTAACAAATTGGGCATTTTCTCGTAGATACTCAAGATGCGGTGCTCCACAATAACCCATACCAGCTCGGATACCACCAATCAGTTGATAAATTGTATCAGCTAATGGTCCTTTATAAGGAAGGCGACCTTCAATACCCTCAGGCACTAACTTTTTCGCATCCTCTTGGAAGTAACGATCTTTTGAGCCTTTTTCCATTGCTCCAATAGATCCCATACCGCGGTATACTTTGAAGCGACGACCTTGGAAGATTTCTGTCTCTCCTGGAGATTCGGAAGTACCTGCAAGAAGTGATCCTAGCATTACAACATTTCCACCAGCTGCTAAAGCTTTCACAATATCGCCAGAGTATTTAATACCACCATCAGCAATAATCGTTTTACCAAGCTCACGAGCTACTGTAGCACAATCATATACTGCTGTAATTTGCGGTACACCTACGCCAGCCACAACACGTGTAGTACAAATTGAGCCTGGGCCAATTCCTACTTTAACAACATCTGCACCAGCCTCGAATAAGGCACGTGAACCTTCTGCAGTGGCTACGTTACCAGCAATGATTTCTAGTTCTGGGTAAGTTTCGCGGATTGAACGGATTGTCTGTAATACACCTTCTGAATGTCCGTGTGCTGTATCAATTACTACAATGTCAACTTGTGCTTCTACAAGCTTCTCAATACGTACCATTGTATCCTTCGATACACCAACTGCTGCACCTACAAGTAAGCGACCATGTGTATCTTTAGCAGCATTAGGGAATTCAATAACTTTCTCAATATCTTTGATTGTGATAAGTCCAGTTAAGCGACCCTCTTCATCAACAATCGGAAGTTTTTCGATTTTATATTGTTGAAGAATTTTTTCTGCATCCTCTAGAGTCGTTCCAACAGGAGCTGTAATTAAATCTTCTTTCGTCATGACATCTTCAATTTTTAAAGAGTAATCCGAGATAAAACGTAAATCACGGTTTGTAATGATCCCTACTAGTTTTTGGTTTTCCATACTATCAACAATAGGTACACCGGAGATTCGGTATTTACCCATTAAATGCTCAGCATCGAAAACTTGATGAGTCGGAGTTAAGAAGAATGGGTTTGTAATAACACCATTTTCAGAACGTTTTACTTTTTCTACTTGTTCAGCTTGTTCGTCGATACCCATGTTTTTATGGATAATACCGATACCGCCTTGTCGTGCCATAGCAATAGCCATTTTAGACTCTGTAACTGTATCCATACCTGCGCTGATCATTGGAATGTTTAATTTAATCTTTGGTGTTAATTGAACAGATAAATCAACATCTTTCGGTAATACTTCAGAATGAGCTGGTACTAATAATACATCATCAAAAGTTAAACCTTCTTTGGCAAATTTAGTTTCCCACATTTTCGTAACGTCCTCCTATAGTTAAAAGAATATTAATTGTAAGATTAACAACGTGGACTGCTACTGTCAAGAAACTTATAAAAGAAAGACAATTCAGACTTTTAATCATAGCAAATTTTAATTGAAAATCCAAATAAATAGCTATATAAAAAACTACTAGCGACCATACTATAGTTATATGAAATCTTACAATTAAATCTTTTTATAATGAATAATTTTTGTATAAAATCCTGTAATTTATGAAGGATATTCTTAAGATAATAAAAAAACAGCCAGCACACAGCTGACTGTTTTTGTTGCCTAGCGACGTCCTACTCTCACAGGGGGAAGCCCCCAACTACCATCGGCGCTAAAGAGCTTAACTTCCGTGTTCGGTATGGGAACGGGTGTGACCTCTTTGCCATCATCACTAGACTATGGTCGACCTTCCATACACGGCGTATTGCTGTGTCTAGAAGCTCTCTTGTTGAAAGAATTGTTCTTTCAAAACTGGATAAACGGTTCATTGAATGTTTCAAACTTTTTTTGGTTAAGTCCTCGATCGATTAGTATTCGTCAGCTCCATGTGTCACCACACTTCCACCTCGAACCTATCTACCTCATCGTCTTTGAGGGATCTTACTTACTTGCGTAATGGGAAATCTCATCTTGAGGGGGGCTTCATGCTTAGATGCTTTCAGCACTTATCCCGTCCACACATAGCTACCCAGCGATGCCTTTGGCAAGACAACTGGTACACCAGCGGTGTGTCCATCCCGGTCCTCTCGTACTAAGGACAGCTCCTCTCAAATTTCCTACGCCCACGACGGATAGGGACCGAACTGTCTCACGACGTTCTGAACCCAGCTCGCGTACCGCTTTAATGGGCGAACAGCCCAACCCTTGGGACCGACTACAGCCCCAGGATGCGATGAGCCGACATCGAGGTGCCAAACCTCCCCGTCGATGTGGACTCTTGGGGGAGATAAGCCTGTTATCCCCGGGGTAGCTTTTATCCGTTGAGCGATGGCCCTTCCATGCGGAACCACCGGATCACTAAGCCCGTCTTTCGACCCTGCTCGACTTGTAGGTCTCGCAGTCAAGCTCCCTTGTGCCTTTACACTCTACGAATGATTTCCAACCATTCTGAGGGAACCTTTGGGCGCCTCCGTTACCTTTTAGGAGGCGACCGCCCCAGTCAAACTGTCCGCCTGACACTGTCTCCTGCCCCGCTAAGGGGCATGGGTTAGAATTTCAATACAACCAGGGTAGTATCCCACCGACGCCTCCTTCGAAGCTGGCGCTCCGAGATCTCTGGCTCCTACCTATCCTGTACAAGTTGTACCAAAATTCAATATCAGGCTACAGTAAAGCTCCACGGGGTCTTTCCGTCCTGTCGCGGGTAACCTGCATCTTCACAGGTACTATAATTTCACCGAGTCTCTCGTTGAGACAGTGCCCAGATCGTTACGCCTTTCGTGCGGGTCGGAACTTACCCGACAAGGAATTTCGCTACCTTAGGACCGTTATAGTTACGGCCGCCGTTTACTGGGGCTTCAATTCGCAGCTTCGCTTGCGCTAACCACTCCTCTTAACCTTCCAGCACCGGGCAGGCGTCAGCCCCTATACGTCACCTTACGGTTTTGCAGAGACCTGTGTTTTTGCTAAACAGTCGCCTGGGCCTATTCACTGCGGCTCTCATGCGCTTGCACGCTCAAGAGCACCCCTTCTCCCGAAGTTACGGGGTCATTTTGCCGAGTTCCTTAACGAGAGTTCTCTCGCACACCTTAGGATTCTCTCCTCGACTACCTGTGTCGGTTTGCGGTACGGGCACCTCTCACCTCGATAGAGGCTTTTCTTGGCAGTGTGAAATCAGGAACTTCGTCCATACGGACTCGCCATCACAGCTCAACGTTACAGTGTGCGGATTTGCCTACACACACGCCTTACTGCTTGGACGCGCATAACCAACAGCGCGCTTACCCTATCCTACTGCGTCCCCCCATTTCTCAAACGGTGAGGAGGTGGTACAGGAATATCAACCTGTTGTCCATCGCCTACGCCTATCGGCCTCGGCTTAGGTCCCGACTAACCCTGAGCGGACGAGCCTTCCTCAGGAAACCTTAGTCATACGGTGGACGGGATTCTCACCCGTCTTTCGCTACTCATACCGGCATTCTCACTTCTAAGCGCTCCACCAGTCCTTCCGGTCTGACTTCAACGCACTTAGAACGCTCTCCTACCACTGACATCGTAGATGTCAATCCACAGCTTCGGTGAATCGTTTAGCCCCGATACATTTTCGGCGCAGCGTCACTCGACCAGTGAGCTATTACGCACTCTTTAAATGATGGCTGCTTCTAAGCCAACATCCTGGTTGTCTGTGCAACGCCACATCCTTTTCCACTTAACGATTACTTTGGGACCTTAGCTGGTGGTCTGGGCTGTTTCCCTTTTGACTACGGATCTTATCACTCGCAGTCTGACTCCCGTGTATAAATATCTGGCATTCGGAGTTTGTCTGAATTCGGTAAACCGGGATGGCCCCCTAGTCCAAACAGTGCTCTACCTCCAGTATTCTCATCACGAGGCTAGCCCTAAAGCTATTTCGGAGAGAACCAGCTATCTCCAAGTTCGATTGGAATTTCTCCGCTACCCACACCTCATCCCCGCACTTTTCAACGTGCGTGGGTTCGGGCCTCCAGTAAGTGTTACCTTACCTTCACCCTGGACATGGGTAGATCACCTGGTTTCGGGTCTACGACCACGTACTATTTCGCCCTATTCAGACTCGCTTTCGCTGCGGCTCCGCCTTCTAAAGCTTAACCTCGCACGTAATCGTAACTCGCCGGTTCATTCTACAAAAGGCACGCTATCACCCATTAACGGGCTCTAACTACTTGTAGGCACACGGTTTCAGGATCTCTTTCACTCCCCTTCCGGGGTGCTTTTCACCTTTCCCTCACGGTACTGGTTCACTATCGGTCACTAGGTAGTATTTAGCCTTGGGAGATGGTCCTCCCGGATTCCGACGGAATTTCACGTGTTCCGCCGTACTCAGGATCCACTCAGGAGAGAACGAACTTTCGACTACAGGGCTTTTACCTGCTCTGGCGGACCTTTCCAAGTCGCTTCATCTAACTCGCTCTTTTGTAACTCCGTATTGAGTGTCCTACAACCCCAAGAGGCAAGCCTCTTGGTTTGGGCTCTTCCCGTTTCGCTCGCCGCTACTCAGGGAATCGATTTTTCTTTCTCTTCCTCCAGGTACTTAGATGTTTCAGTTCCCTGGGTCTGCCTTCAAGACGCTATGTATTCACGTCAAGATACTACGCGATTAAACGTAGTGGGTTCCCCCATTCGGAAATCTCCGGATCAAAGCTCACTTACAGCTCCCCGAAGCATATCGGTGTTAGTGCCGTCCTTCTTCGGCTCCTAGTGCCAAGGCATTCGCCGTGCGCCCTTAATAACTTAACCAAGTTATTAAGCCTATAAAAAACTTAAAAATAAATGTGTTTGTTACAATTTCAATGTCGTTTTATCCAGTTTTCAAAGAACAAGTTTTGAAGTATTTCATTCAGAAAGAATGAACCTTCAAAACTGAACGCAAAACGTAATCTTACAAACCCAAGGTTTGTATTCCGAAAATATCCTTAGAAAGGAGGTGATCCAGCCGCACCTTCCGATACGGCTACCTTGTTACGACTTCACCCCAATCATCTATCCCACCTTCGGCGGCTGGCTCCAAAAGGTTACCTCACCGACTTCGGGTGTTACAAACTCTCGTGGTGTGACGGGCGGTGTGTACAAGGCCCGGGAACGTATTCACCGCGGCATGCTGATCCGCGATTACTAGCGATTCCGGCTTCATGTAGGCGAGTTGCAGCCTACAATCCGAACTGAGAACGACTTTATCGGATTAGCTCCCTCTCGCGAGTTGGCAACCGTTTGTATCGTCCATTGTAGCACGTGTGTAGCCCAGGTCATAAGGGGCATGATGATTTGACGTCATCCCCACCTTCCTCCGGTTTGTCACCGGCAGTCACCTTAGAGTGCCCAACTAAATGATGGCAACTAAGATCAAGGGTTGCGCTCGTTGCGGGACTTAACCCAACATCTCACGACACGAGCTGACGACAACCATGCACCACCTGTCACCGTTGCCCCCGAAGGGGAAACCATATCTCTACAGTGGTCAACGGGATGTCAAGACCTGGTAAGGTTCTTCGCGTTGCTTCGAATTAAACCACATGCTCCACCGCTTGTGCGGGCCCCCGTCAATTCCTTTGAGTTTCAGTCTTGCGACCGTACTCCCCAGGCGGAGTGCTTAATGCGTTAGCTGCAGCACTAAGGGGCGGAAACCCCCTAACACTTAGCACTCATCGTTTACGGCGTGGACTACCAGGGTATCTAATCCTGTTTGCTCCCCACGCTTTCGCGCCTCAGTGTCAGTTACAGACCAGATAGTCGCCTTCGCCACTGGTGTTCCTCCAAATCTCTACGCATTTCACCGCTACACTTGGAATTCCACTATCCTCTTCTGCACTCAAGTCTCCCAGTTTCCAATGACCCTCCACGGTTGAGCCGTGGGCTTTCACATCAGACTTAAGAAACCACCTGCGCGCGCTTTACGCCCAATAATTCCGGACAACGCTTGCCACCTACGTATTACCGCGGCTGCTGGCACGTAGTTAGCCGTGGCTTTCTAATAAGGTACCGTCAAGGTACAGCCAGTTACTACTGTACTTGTTCTTCCCTTACAACAGAGTTTTACGAACCGAAATCCTTCTTCACTCACGCGGCGTTGCTCCATCAGGCTTTCGCCCATTGTGGAAGATTCCCTACTGCTGCCTCCCGTAGGAGTCTGGGCCGTGTCTCAGTCCCAGTGTGGCCGATCACCCTCTCAGGTCGGCTACGCATCGTCGCCTTGGTGAGCCGTTACCTCACCAACTAGCTAATGCGCCGCGGGCCCATCCTATAGCGACAGCCGAAACCGTCTTTCAGTGTTTCACCATGAGGTGAAACAGATTATTCGGTATTAGCCCCGGTTTCCCGGAGTTATCCCAAACTATAAGGTAGGTTGCCCACGTGTTACTCACCCGTCCGCCGCTAACGTCAAAGGAGCAAGCTCCTTCTCTGTTCGCTCGACTTGCATGTATTAGGCACGCCGCCAGCGTTCGTCCTGAGCCAGGATCAAACTCTCCATAAAAGAAATTTGATTAGCTCAAATTGTTTTGCTGGCATCAATTTTGATGTCCAAATTTTGTTTCGTTCACTAGCAAGCTAGCTACTAAAAAATTTATTGATTACGTTTTGCTTGTTCAGTTTTCAAGGTTCATTTTGAAGTTCGCTACTTTGTTAAGAGCTAACTTTTATATAATAACATGTTTTATAATGTTTGTCAAACAGTTATTTTTTTTTATATTTTAGTAGCTGCATATCTCAACAGCAACTTTTATATAATAACATGCTTATTTTTAATGGTCAATAGTTTTTATAATCTTTTTTATAATCTTAATCGTGGCCAGTTTCGTAAAAATTGAATGGTACGATTTCTTCCTATTTCTAAGAGCGTTTCTTTTGTTTCTTCATTTAAATCAAATTGCGTAGCACTGTAATCTTCTACAGGAATAAAAATAATATCTCTTTCATGTCTTCTTGATATATATCTTTCATCATGTGCATCTTTCATAGTTGAAAATAATGCTTCAAATAAATTTAATCCATTTTTAATTTCATGAGGACACTGTTCCTCTCTCCTTCTACTTAACTTAAGTCCTAAAATGGGTCGTACTTTTCTCCCCTCCCTATCGTCAAAAATCCATAAAGGGAAATTACTTAAAACACCTCCATCTACAATTACCGATTCACCTTTTCCTGTCTTTAATGTAACCGGTTCAAAGAAAAATGGTATACCGCAGCTCATACGTAAAGCACAAGCAACTGAAAAATTATTGGCTTCTATTTGATATTTGTGTAAATCGTCTGGTAATACAATTATTCTACCATTGGTTATATCTGATGCGACTAGCTTTAGTGAATCTTTAGGTAGATCTCCAAAAGTATAGACTCCTTTTTCGGCCAATTTTTTGAAGAACCACTTTTCTAATGCCTTTCCTTTATACAGACCTAAATGGTTATAAACATTTATCCATTTCATAAAAGGGAAAGGTAATATTGTTCTTCTAGAATCGAGTAATGAAGGTACATCTAACTCTTCTAGCATAGTTTCAATTTCACTACCGCTATATCCTGCAGCAATGAACGCAGCTAAAATTGCTCCAGCACTTGTACCAGCCACACGTTTAAAACGAAAATTTTCAGCTTCTAGTACTTGATATGCTCCTACAAGTGCAAAGCCCTTCAAACCTCCACCAGAAAACACACCATCAATCCACATACTCCCTCTCCTTTTTTTCGTAATCTTTACATTATAAGAATCAAAATAGACGATTAGAACTAAAATTTGTATTTTAGTGTCGAAATCAAACTATTGCTTAAAAAGAATTATTATAGTATTTAGGATAATGGTACAATTTCATAGATTGGTGTCCTCTTTTACAATCGGTTATATAGTTCCCATTAACACTTCCAACTTATTAATTTTGACATTCGTTTCATGATTTATGCTATATAAATAAGTGGAGATCTATATAAACTACTTCATATCAAATACTAAAAATAAAAGCATTTAATATGAAATAAAAAAAACAGCCAGCACACAGCTGACTGTTTTTATTGCCTAGCGACGTCCTACTCTCACAGGGGGAAGCCCCCAACTACCATCGGCGCTAAAGAGCTTAACTTCCGTGTTCGGTATGGGAACGGGTGTGACCTCTTTGCCATCATCACTAGACTATGGTCGACCTTCCATACACGGCGTATTGCTGTGTCTAGAAGCTCTCTTGTTGAAAGAATTGTTCTTTCAAAACTGGATAAACGGTTCATTGAATGTTTCAAACTTTTTTTGGTTAAGTCCTCGATCGATTAGTATTCGTCAGCTCCATGTGTCACCACACTTCCACCTCGAACCTATCTACCTCATCGTCTTTGAGGGATCTTACTTACTTGCGTAATGGGAAATCTCATCTTGAGGGGGGCTTCATGCTTAGATGCTTTCAGCACTTATCCCGTCCACACATAGCTACCCAGCGATGCCTTTGGCAAGACAACTGGTACACCAGCGGTGTGTCCATCCCGGTCCTCTCGTACTAAGGACAGCTCCTCTCAAATTTCCTACGCCCACGACGGATAGGGACCGAACTGTCTCACGACGTTCTGAACCCAGCTCGCGTACCGCTTTAATGGGCGAACAGCCCAACCCTTGGGACCGACTACAGCCCCAGGATGCGATGAGCCGACATCGAGGTGCCAAACCTCCCCGTCGATGTGGACTCTTGGGGGAGATAAGCCTGTTATCCCCGGGGTAGCTTTTATCCGTTGAGCGATGGCCCTTCCATGCGGAACCACCGGATCACTAAGCCCGTCTTTCGACCCTGCTCGACTTGTAGGTCTCGCAGTCAAGCTCCCTTGTGCCTTTACACTCTACGAATGATTTCCAACCATTCTGAGGGAACCTTTGGGCGCCTCCGTTACCTTTTAGGAGGCGACCGCCCCAGTCAAACTGTCCGCCTGACACTGTCTCCTGCCCCGCTAAGGGGCATGGGTTAGAATTTCAATACAACCAGGGTAGTATCCCACCGACGCCTCCTTCGAAGCTGGCGCTCCGAGATCTCTGGCTCCTACCTATCCTGTACAAGTTGTACCAAAATTCAATATCAGGCTACAGTAAAGCTCCACGGGGTCTTTCCGTCCTGTCGCGGGTAACCTGCATCTTCACAGGTACTATAATTTCACCGAGTCTCTCGTTGAGACAGTGCCCAGATCGTTACGCCTTTCGTGCGGGTCGGAACTTACCCGACAAGGAATTTCGCTACCTTAGGACCGTTATAGTTACGGCCGCCGTTTACTGGGGCTTCAATTCGCAGCTTCGCTTGCGCTAACCACTCCTCTTAACCTTCCAGCACCGGGCAGGCGTCAGCCCCTATACGTCACCTTACGGTTTTGCAGAGACCTGTGTTTTTGCTAAACAGTCGCCTGGGCCTATTCACTGCGGCTCTCATGCGCTTGCACGCTCAAGAGCACCCCTTCTCCCGAAGTTACGGGGTCATTTTGCCGAGTTCCTTAACGAGAGTTCTCTCGCACACCTTAGGATTCTCTCCTCGACTACCTGTGTCGGTTTGCGGTACGGGCACCTCTCACCTCGATAGAGGCTTTTCTTGGCAGTGTGAAATCAGGAACTTCGTCCATACGGACTCGCCATCACAGCTCAACGTTACAGTGTGCGGATTTGCCTACACACACGCCTTACTGCTTGGACGCGCATAACCAACAGCGCGCTTACCCTATCCTACTGCGTCCCCCCATTTCTCAAACGGTGAGGAGGTGGTACAGGAATATCAACCTGTTGTCCATCGCCTACGCCTATCGGCCTCGGCTTAGGTCCCGACTAACCCTGAGCGGACGAGCCTTCCTCAGGAAACCTTAGTCATACGGTGGACGGGATTCTCACCCGTCTTTCGCTACTCATACCGGCATTCTCACTTCTAAGCGCTCCACCAGTCCTTCCGGTCTGACTTCAACGCACTTAGAACGCTCTCCTACCACTGACATCGTAGATGTCAATCCACAGCTTCGGTGAATCGTTTAGCCCCGATACATTTTCGGCGCAGCGTCACTCGACCAGTGAGCTATTACGCACTCTTTAAATGATGGCTGCTTCTAAGCCAACATCCTGGTTGTCTGTGCAACGCCACATCCTTTTCCACTTAACGATTACTTTGGGACCTTAGCTGGTGGTCTGGGCTGTTTCCCTTTTGACTACGGATCTTATCACTCGCAGTCTGACTCCCGTGTATAAATATCTGGCATTCGGAGTTTGTCTGAATTCGGTAAACCGGGATGGCCCCCTAGTCCAAACAGTGCTCTACCTCCAGTATTCTCATCACGAGGCTAGCCCTAAAGCTATTTCGGAGAGAACCAGCTATCTCCAAGTTCGATTGGAATTTCTCCGCTACCCACACCTCATCCCCGCACTTTTCAACGTGCGTGGGTTCGGGCCTCCAGTAAGTGTTACCTTACCTTCACCCTGGACATGGGTAGATCACCTGGTTTCGGGTCTACGACCACGTACTATTTCGCCCTATTCAGACTCGCTTTCGCTGCGGCTCCGCCTTCTAAAGCTTAACCTCGCACGTAATCGTAACTCGCCGGTTCATTCTACAAAAGGCACGCTATCACCCATTAACGGGCTCTAACTACTTGTAGGCACACGGTTTCAGGATCTCTTTCACTCCCCTTCCGGGGTGCTTTTCACCTTTCCCTCACGGTACTGGTTCACTATCGGTCACTAGGTAGTATTTAGCCTTGGGAGATGGTCCTCCCGGATTCCGACGGAATTTCACGTGTTCCGCCGTACTCAGGATCCACTCAGGAGAGAACGAACTTTCGACTACAGGGCTTTTACCTGCTCTGGCGG
>NZ_JBBPAS010000001.1:0-10000 GCF_038009065.1 Lysinibacillus sp. FSL R7-0073 | reverse complement strand
CACTAGATTCTAAGTAAAAATATTATATTGCTTGTAGAAGAGAAGGTTGGAAACTGCAGGTGCTTTACTTTATCTAACAGTATACCTCTCCACTTTATTATCCTTAATATGAATGAAAAAGGCAGCCAAAATTATGGCTTGCCTTTCTACTAATTAGTAATGATTCGAGAAATATAAAAACTGCGATTTTTCCCTAAATCAAAAATTTCACCTGTATGAACTAATTTAATAAGTGGACGTGTTGGTGCAAACTTATTTACAAACATGACTTCTCCACGCTCTAAATTAGAAAGTTCAACAATTGTACCAATAGGGAGATCCGCAACAATATCGATTAATGCACGTACCACTTTAATATCAAATTTACCAAACTCAGATTCATTAATCATTTCTATTACTTTAAACGATGATTGCTTTGACCTGTATACTCGTTCACATGTCATAGCATGGAATACATCTGCCACTGCAATGATTTGCGCAAAAATAGAAATATTAGCGATCTTTTCGCCTTTCGGATACCCGCTGCCATTTAAACGTTCATGGTGTTGGAATATTGCCTCTTTCATAGTTTCTTTTAAAATGGTGAGATCCTTCACCATGTTATAGCTATAAATTGGGTGTTTATAAATTTCATCATACTCCTGCTCAGTAAGAGGTGTCTTTTTATCTCGAATACGGGGATGTACTTTAGCCATTCCACAATCAGCTAATAGGCCACCTATTGCAATTTGAATTGTTGTCCCTCTATCATAGCCCAACTTTTGAGCAACTACAGAGGAAATCAAAGCTGTTGCTACACTATGGTGATATAAATAATCTTTAGGGTTAGAAAATTCATTTAAATCAAAAATAATTGTTCGATCTTCCAGGACCATTTCTACCAAAGGCAATATAATGGTTCTTGCTTTGGCGATATCTACTTTAGCACCCGCCTCCCAATTTTTAAATTCCTTTTTAAATTGTTCAATAGAATGATTATAAGACTTTCTAAAAGTCGGAATGTCCTCTACTACTACTTCTACATCTATTTCTTTCTTTTCCGTACGAATATCGTTTTGATTTTTATAAACAGGGACGTTAAAAATATTAAATGCCTGAAAAACTTGTAAATGTACATGGGAAATCATTGTATCTTTAAAGATGATAGGATACTGTGTATTAGCAAAAATATCTTCAGAAATTACTCTACCAACGCCTAACTCTGAAATCGGAACATTTATTGTTTCCATGAAATGAACACCTCTCCACTTTAACTTGCTTCAAATAAGGTTACTTTTATTTTATCATGTAATTCAAAATAATTACTTATTTTTCATTATTTATAATAAAAAACCGATGAACGACATGTACGCTGTCGTCATCGGTTTAAATTATTCCTCTATTTCCTCTTCGTCTTCAAGCGACTCTTCTTCTTTTTCAACCTTAGCCACGGTTGCAACCAATTCTTCATCACCTAGGCGAATTAAACGAACACCCTGTGTGCTGCGCCCAATTAATGAAATATCATTAACATCCATACGAATAAGCATACCGTTAATAGTAATAAGCATAAGATCCTCTGAACCATCAACTGTTTTCACAGCCACCATCGGACCATTTTTATCAGTAATTTGCATTGTTTTTAAACCAACGCCACCACGGCTTTGTAAACGATAATCATCTTCAGAAGTACGTTTACCATAACCTTTTTCAGTAACTACTAAAATTTCTTGTCCTGGTTCAACAATCTCCATACCTACTACTTCGTCACCATCACGAAGTTTAATACCTCGTACACCACCAGCTGTACGTCCCATAGAACGAATATCATCTTCTTGGAAACGAACAAGCATGCCATCACGTGTACCAATGATAATTTGCTTATCCCCATCTGTTAAACGAACAGAAATAAGGTCATCATCTTCTCGTAAACTGATAGCTATTAAACCATTTGTACGAATGTTGGCAAATTGTGATACAGGTGTACGTTTCGTAATACCCGTTTTAGTTGTAAAGATAAAGTACGCATCTTCATTAAACGATCCAACACGAATCATAGCTGTTACTTTCTCGCCTTTATCGATATTGAGCAAGTTAACAATCGGTAGCCCTTTAGCTGTACGACCATACTCTGGAATTTCGTAACCTTTCGCTCTAAATACTTTACCTTTGGAAGTAAAGAATAGAATTGTATCATGTGTAGAGGTATTCATAAGATGCTCTACAAAGTCATCTTCGTTTGTACCCATTCCCTGAACGCCACGACCTCCGCGTTTCTGACTACGATATGTATTCGCAGCTAAACGTTTAATATAGCCGTTATGCGTTAAAGTAACCACTGAATTTTCAACAGGAATTAAATCCTCATCTTCAATCATTTCAATACCGCCAGAAGTAATTTCAGTACGGCGTGTATCACTATAGCGGTCTTTTAGCTCTAAAATTTCAGTACGAATGATATCAACAATTTTAGCTTCGTCCGCTAAAATTGCCTTTAATTCAGCGATCAGAACTTGAAGCTCTTGATATTCTGCTTCAATTTTTTCACGCTCTAATCCACTTAAACGAACTAAACGCATATCTAAAATTGCTTGAGCTTGTCGCTCTGATAAATTAAAGCGCTCCATTAATTGAGGCTTCGCTTCTTCACCACTACGTGAACCACGAATAATCGCAATTATTTCATCAATATGGTCTAATGCAATTCGTAAGCCTTCTAAAATATGTGCACGGTCTTCCGCTTTTCGAAGATCGAATTCTGTACGACGACGAATAATAACTTTTTGGTGCTCTAAATAATGGTATAGCATTTCTTTTAAGCCTAATACCTTTGGCTGACCATTTACTAATGACAGCATATTGATACCAAAACTTGATTGCATAGCTGTTTGTTTGTATAGATTATTTAAAACTACATTTGCATTTGCATCTTTACGTACCTCGATAACTACCCGCATACCACGACGGTCTGACTCATCACGTAAATTCGTAATACCATCAATTTTTTTATCACGGACAAGCTCTGCGATTTTTTCAATCAGCTTAGCCTTATTTACTTGGTATGGTAATTCATGAACAAGGATAGTTTCCTTACCATTTGCCTTTTGCTCAATTTCCACCTTGGCACGAATAATAATAGAACCACGGCCAGATTCATAGGCTCTACGAATACCACTACGACCTAAAATTAATCCGCCAGTAGGGAAATCTGGACCAGGGATGATTTCCATCAATTCCTCTGTAGTAATCGCTGGGTTTTCAGAAAGTGCTATAACCGCATCAATCGTTTCTCCCAAATGGTGAGGTGGAATATTTGTAGCCATACCAACGGCAATCCCTGCAGCACCGTTTACTAATAAGTTTGGATAACGACTTGGTAAAACAACCGGTTCTTTTTCAGAGCCATCATAGTTATCTGTATAGTCAATTGTGTCTTTATTGATATCACGTAGCATTTCCATCGCAATTTTAGACATACGTGATTCTGTATAACGCATAGCTGCCGCTCCATCACCATCAACAGAACCAAAGTTCCCATGACCGTCAACAAGCATATAACGATAGCTGAAATCCTGCGCCATACGTACCATAGCATCATAAATGGAAGAGTCACCATGTGGATGGTACTTACCCATAACATCCCCAACAATACGTGCTGATTTTTTGTAAGGTTTATCTGCTGTATTTCCTAACTCCTGCATCCCATATAAAATACGACGATGTACTGGTTTTAATCCATCACGTACATCAGGTAATGCACGTGAAACAATTACACTCATTGCATAATCAAGAAAGGATGTTTCAATTTCTTCTGTAATATTAATTCCTTTAACACCGGAGCGTTCTTGTTCTGACAAAGTGTAGACCTCCTCTCAAGAAAAATTAGATATCTAAATTAGCGTAAACGGCATTCTCCTCGATAAATTGACGACGAGGTTCAACTTCATCGCCCATTAAACGCTCAAATGCTTGGTTAGCCTTAATTGCATCATCTAATTCTACTTGTAATAATGTACGGTGCTCTGGATCCATTGTAGTATCCCAAAGTTGTTCAGCATTCATTTCACCAAGACCTTTATAACGTTGTACATTCGGCTTTGGCATTTTTGGTAGTCGTTCTAAAATTTCTTTTAATGTTTCATCATCATAGCAATATTCAACATGCTTACCTTGTTTCACTTGATAAAGTGGTGGCTGTGCAATATAAATATAGCCCGCCTCTACAAGTGGACGAAGGAAACGGAAGAAGAATGTTAAAAGCAATGTACGAATATGCGCCCCATCAACATCGGCATCTGTCATAATAATGATTTTATGATAACGGGTCTTTTCTAAATTGAACTCTTCTCCAATACCGGTACCGAATGCTGTAATCATGGCACGGATTTCTGCGTTCGATAAAATCTTATCTAAGCGTGCCTTTTCAACATTGAGAATTTTCCCACGCAAAGGCAATATCGCTTGGAAGTGACGATCACGTCCTGATTTAGCTGATCCTCCCGCAGAATCACCCTCAACAATATAGATTTCACATTCAGCTGGATTCGTTGAAGAACAATCGGCCAATTTACCAGGCAAACTTGACACTTCAAGTGCATTTTTACGACGGGTAAACTCACGTGCCTTTTTGGCTGCGACACGCGCACGAGCCGCCATTAAACCTTTTTCAACAACTTTGCGAGCAACAGTTGGATTTTCCAACATAAAACGTTCAAAGCCATCTGAAAATAAAGAGTTAGTAATTTGACTTACTTCTGAGTTCCCTAGCTTTGTTTTTGTTTGCCCCTCAAATTGTGGATCGGGATGTTTAATAGAGACAATAGCTGTTAAGCCTTCACGTACATCCTCACCTGTCAAATTGGCATCAGCTTCTTTTAACAATCCACCTTTTCGTGCGTAATCATTAATGACGCGTGTAAGAGCTGTTTTAAAACCAGACTCATGTGTACCACCTTCATACGTATTAATGTTATTAGCAAATGAAAAAATATTTGAAGAGAATCCGGCATTATATTGCATAGCAATTTCAACCGAGATACCATCTTTTTCTCCCAGTACATCAATCGGATCATGAATAGGCTCTTTAGATTGATTTAGGTGCTCAACATATGAACGAATACCACCTTCATAGTGATATGTTGTTGAACGCTCCTCACCTTCACGCTCATCGGCAATGGTAATTTTGATACCACGATTTAAATAAGCCAATTCACGAATACGATGAGCTAAAATATCATACTCATAAACAGTAGTTTCTTTAAAAATTTCTGGGTCCGCTTTAAAACGTGTTGTTGTTCCATTACGATCTGTATCGCCAATAATCTTTAGTTCTTGTATCGTTTTTCCACGTTGGAATTTGATTTCATGAATATGACCTTCACGGTGAACTTGCACAATTGTTTCAACAGAAAGAGCATTAACAACAGATGCCCCTACTCCATGTAGACCACCTGAAACTTTGTAGCCTCCACCGCCAAATTTACCACCAGCATGTAAAACCGTCATGATAACTTCAACAGCAGGCTTACCCATCTTTTCTTGAATACTGACCGGAATACCACGACCGTTATCTTCTACACGAATCCAGTTTTCTTTTTCTATTGTTACTTGTATATCTGTACAAAATCCTGCCAGAGCTTCATCGATACTATTATCAACAATTTCCCACACTAAGTGGTGTAACCCTTTTGAGCTTGTTGAACCGATATACATCCCTGGTCTTTTACGTACTGCCTCTAAACCTTCTAATACCTGTATCTGATCGGCCTCATAAGCTTGGTTTTGTAAACCTTCGTTCTCTATAGCCACGGCTTTCATCTACTCCTTCATAACATCATTGTGTGTAAATGAATGAACAGTCAACCGAGCTGACTATTACCATTCTTTTGTAATCTAAAAAACTACCCTGGCTAACTTTTTTCAATCGCACCTTGTTTCACGTGGAACAGTTGGGCCTGCTCCATCGTTTCATGATGAATTCCTTCAACACTTGTAGTTGTGACAAAGGTTTGCACTTCACCTTGAATGGTATTTAATAAATGCGATTGACGATAATCATCGAGTTCCGACAAGACATCATCTAAAAGTAGTATGGGTGTTTCATTTGTTTCTTGTTTAATTAATTCAATTTCAGCAAGTTTTAAAGACAACGCGGTTGTACGCTGCTGTCCTTGCGAGCCATATGTTTGCACATCATAGCCATTTACTAAAAACTGCAAATCATCACGATGTGGACCAACTAACGTCACACCTCTGTCAAATTCACGTTCTCTTGCTTCCATCAATTTTTGATGTAAAGTATTTTCAATTTCGCTAGAAGAATGTTCTTTTTCTATTCCAGCTACCGTACGATATTTTATAACGAGCGTTTCCTTCCCTTGTGATATACCTGCATGTATAGGTTCAGCCCATTCCTGCAATAAATCCATAAATTGAAATCTTTTACGAATAATTTGGGTAGCTGCATGAATATATTGTTCATTATAAACCTCATACATCACATCATTTGACATGGACTTGCCCTGGTTCATCTTTAAGAAATGGTTACGTTGTTTTAAAACTTTTTGAAAGGTTACTAAATCATGTAAATAGACAGGCGAAATTTGCCCAATCTCCATATCAATAAAACGTCGGCGTATTTGCGGACTACCCTTTACAACGTTTAAATCCTCTGGTGCAAACATTACGACGTTCATTTGGCCAATATAATGACTAAGGCGACTTTGCTCTATATGATTTATCTTGCCCTTTTTACCCTTCTTTGTAATCGTAAGCTCAATCGGTAAAATACCATGTCTTTTTTGAACGGCCCCTTCTATTTTACCATAGTCTGAATCCCAACGTATCAATTCTTTATCGTTCGTTGTTCGATGGGATTTAGCCATTGCTAATACGTAGATAGACTCCATAACATTTGTTTTTCCTTGAGCATTTTCACCAATGAAAACATTAATTTTTGGAGAGAAGTTTAAAGCTAAGGCATCATAATTACGGTAATTTGTAAGTTTTATTTGTTCAATATGCATAGTTTATTGCCCAGTCGGTCCTACGATCTGAAAACGACCACATCCTGGTATATTCACAACGTCTCCGTTACGTAATTTCCGACCGCGACGATCGTCTACTTCTCCATTGACATATACAGCATTTTCCTGTAAAAACCACTTCGCCATTCCACCTGAACTAATGGCATCAGATATTTTTAATAGCTGCCCTAACGTGATGAACTCCTCATCGATTTTAATGTCCTGCATAGTGTGTTCCCCTCCAAATACAGACTGACTATCTCTCTATCATACCTAAAATTTCGCCATAAGTAAAAAAGATAGCCGCAAATTGCGACTATCCTAACAGATCTTAAATTTTTAGTAAGTACGTACAGGTAAAATTAATTGTAAAATTGCATCGTCATGAACCGAGCGTAAAATAAACGGTCTCATTGCGCCTGTAAATTGAATGACTACATCTTGGCCGTCGATTGCCTTCAATGCCTCCATCATATATTTGGCACTGAAAGAAATTTTCAGACCTTCCCCTTCTAATGACTCTACAGGAATTTCCTCTTGTACTTTACCGATTTCAGGTGAATTAGAAGAAACCTCAACTGCTTGGTGGTCCAATATTTCAAAACGGACAACATTATTACGGTCCCCTCTTGCTACAAGTGAGGCACGGTCTATAGCTTGTAATAAAGATTTACCGTTAATCGTTACATTAGTTTGATATTCTTCCGGAATTAAGCGAGAAGTATCTGGGTAATTTCCTTCTAGTAAACGAGAGAAGAATAATACATCCCCTGTTTTAAATAAAACTTGCTGACTCGTAATAACAATTTGGACAAGGTTTGTAGAATCCTCTAGTACTTTATTTAACTCATTTAAACTTTTCCCTGGGATAACCACACTATGCTCAACTTCTGGTAAATTTTCCAGTTGCACCTTGCGTCTTGCTAAACGGTGACTATCTGTTGCAACACAGATTAATGTTTCGTTTTTAATCTGCCAGTTTACACCTGTCAACACCGGTCTACTTTCTGAAGTGGCAACTGCAAACACTGTTTCACGAATAATTGTTTTTAGAAGATCAGCAGGAATAGTAAATTTTTGATCTTCCGTTAATTCTGGTAATAATGGATATTCAGCTGCATCAGAGCCAATTAAATGAAACTCAGATTTACCAGAGCGAATATGAGTTTGGAAACCAGGAGTTACTTGGATTTCAACATCATTTGTTGGTAATTTACGTACAATTTCATTAAACATACGAGCTTGTACAACAATTGATCCTATTTCTGCAATGTGAATAATCTGTTGTCCATCTTCCTCAACAGGAATAAATGTTTGGATTGTAATATCCGCATCACTACCTGTTAAGCGAATACCTTCTTCTGTTACATCAATTTTAATCCCTGTTAAAATCGGAATAGTTGTTTTTGAACTTACTGCTTTCATGACATCATTTAAACCCTCTAATAAACGGTCACGTAAAATATCAAATTTCATTCGTTTTCCCTCACATATTTATATTATTTATTTATATAAAATAAAAAAGATATAGTAATAGGCTCTGTGGATTTGTGGATAAGTGCCTTTTTATGAATAAAATCAGTCTATCCACATGTAGATAGACTGTGTATAAGTTTGTGTTTAAATAGTAGGATTGTCCACAGTAATTACTTCCCTAGCATGCTACGAATTTGTTTAACATCTTGTTGAAGCTGGACGTCATTTTTCAACAAAGAAGATATTTTTTCGTGAGCATGAATCACTGTTGTATGATCACGTCCCCCAAATTCTTCGCCAATTTTCGGCAGCGAAAAATCTGTTAATTCGCGTGATAAATACATGGCAATTTGACGCGGAAAAGCAATTAACTTTGTACGCTTTTTCGCCGTAAAATCTTCTAAACGTATACTAAAATGCTCACCAACAGCATTTTGAATGTCTAATATTGTCACAGTCCGTGGCTTTGAATTAGGAATGATATCCTTTAGTGCCTCTGCAGCAAGTGCGGCATTAATATCTTTATTTACGAGTGATGAATAGGCAACGACGCGAATAAGCGCACCTTCAAGCTCCCTAATATTGGAGTCAATCTGGTTCGCAATATAGAGCATCACTTCATTGGGTACCTCTAAACCATCTGCTTTTGCTTTTTTACGAAGAATAGCAATACGTGTTTCCAAATCAGGAGGTGCAATATCTGTTATTAATCCCCATTCAAAACGTGAACGTAGCCGATCCTCTAATGTTGGAATTTCCTTTGGAGGTCGGTCACTCGATATAACAATTTGCTTGGATTCTTCATGTAAAGTATTAAACGTGTGGAAAAATTCTTCTTGAGTTGATTCTTTTCCAGCAAGGAATTGAATATCATCAATTAGCAGTACATCCACATTGCGGTACTTATTGCGAAAATCAAGTGCTTTGTTATCACGAATAGAGTTAATAAATTCATTTGTAAATTTCTCAGATGATAAATAGACTACTTTTGCATTCGGATTATGCTCTAAAACATAATGACCAATGGCATGCATTAAGTGCGTCTTACCAAGCCCAACTCCCCCATAGATGAAGAAAGGGTTATAAGCCTTTGCAGGTGCTTCAGCAACTGCTAGAGAGGCAGCATGTGCAAAGCGGTTACCAGAGCCAATAACAAACGTATCAAAAGTATACTTCGGGTTTAACATACCCGGTGAAATATCATGGTGATCGTTATTCTTTGCTTGGATAATCGGCGCCGGCAAATCAAAATCGTCCGAATCCTGGTTTTTTTGAACAACAAATTTAATAAGCAAGTCTTCGCCTGTAAGCTCCGTTAATATACCTGTAATCAAATGAATATAATGATTCTCAAGCCAATCTCGAGCAAACGAATTTGGCGCAGCAATTGTCACAGTGGAACCACTGCCATTGTAGGACAGTAATTTGGTAGACTTTAGCCACGTTTCGAAGCTTGGTTTAGAAATTTTTTGTTCAACTTGAGCCAGGACATTATTCCATAATTCTTCTAAATGTTCCAA